>NZ_BMSK01000010.1 GCF_014649115.1 Streptomyces eurythermus
GCTGATGCGCGAGGACGTCCCGGTTGACCATGATCACCACGGGCTGGATCATCCCACCCTCGCGCGATCACCCCTCAACCGCTATCACGCACCAGCTCGTAAGACGACAAGAAGCGCCAGCCATCCGTACAGCAGGGAGACCGGTGCGACAGGTGCACGGAGAATCGTGCCGCTTCGGAGATGCGGGCTGAACGGAAGCAAGATCGTGGCAGCCGCACAATCACCCTTGAGCCCCGCCCCGGGAGCGCCGAGGCCGCCAAGGTTCCGGTCGACGCGTCGGGTCAAGCGATCCCGCTCCGCCGCTTCGGCTGCGGTAAGCCCGCAAGCCTCCCAGGACCTGAAGGACTGCCCGAGCACTTCTCGTGCCGCAGGAAGAATGAGGCGTAATCCATCGGCCACCGCTGGCCACCCCTCACTGCGTCACCAGGCGCCAAAACCCCTTGCCCGGGTCGGGTGGGAGGTGTCATGTTTCCGCCCGACAGGCCAGTCCCCAGTGCCACAGTGAGCGCCAAGCAGGACACCCGCGCCGGCCACGTTATGACGTTCCTTGCGGGGTCCTGCGTACTGCGGAACCGGGCCGACTCGGCTGACCACACGGCGAAAGGGCCCGCCTCCAACGCACACTCCCGGTCCCAGCCGTGCTGCCCTACGGCGCTGAACCGAAAGGGCACCCGTCAGCCGTGGGAGTCCTCTGGAATTTCTCTGGGACTTCCGGCTTCATCAACCGGCACGAGCCTGAAAGAACTGAAAGACCATTCTCGCAGGTCAGCGGCCAACTCATCCCCGTCTCCGCAGGTCGCCACGCTGCCAGGTCTCTTCCGGGGCATCTGGCCAGCCGGACTCAGTAGGTCCGCACTCAGCGTTGCTTGCCCTCGGCGCCCGATCGATACTCGCCGCCTCGACAGGTCCGACCTGCCCGATAAGGTGCCTGACATTCCATCAGAACGAGCGTCAAATGAGCTTCAAGATACCTTGCAGAGCGTCATTTGAGCGTCAAGATATCGCCCGTAACGCCCATAGCGCACATCATGCGCACCCATCAAAACCGCAGGTCAGAAGCCCTTCGCCGCCGGTTCAAGGATCGCGACGCACTCCACATGATGCGTCATCGGAAAGATGTCGGCCTCAGTGAGCCGCAGAAAAGGCCAGGTCAGAGGCGCTTTCTCGGCTCGCTGTGGAGCTTGAGGGCGCCGCGAGCGTCACGGCGGACAGTCCATGCTGCTCAACGGGGAACACATTGCGGCACCCGGATCGCCCCGACAGGGATCCACCTCGCTTGCTCCGGGCTTCAGTCGAGTGCCATTGCGCCGCACCCCCCTAGCGGCCGCCCTGTGCTGCTACAAACGCCTCGTCCGACCCACCACGTAGGACAACGGTCTAAGGCGTCGTCGTGGCCTGTTCGGTGGTCAGGCGGACCCTCCAGTCACGGACGTAGTCAGGGGGGATCGAGGCCAGGCGGGCTATCTCCACGTCGTCGCGGCCGTCGGCCCACGCCAGGATCCGGGTCACGGTGCGGTTCCGCGCGGTGCGGAGGTCCTTGAGCATGCCTTCGAGGCGTTCGACTTCCTCGCCTTCGTAGACGAGCTGCCGGTCGACGGCGGCCCGTTCGTCGGCACGCAACCGCTGCAGATAGGCGGGGAGACCGGTCAGCACCAACCCCTCATCGTGCGCGGCCTTCTGGAAGCGTTCGGCCAGGGCCGCCAGCACGCAGTCCGGCACATCGGCGAGCGTGGCTCCGGGAGGTTTGGCCGCCTCCCAGGTGCTCCTGCCGGCCTCTGTCGTCTCGAACCAGGTGCGGGCCTCCGTCGGGGAACGGTCGCCGCACGCCGTGGCGCGATAGGCGTACAGGGCGGCGCGATGGCCGTAGAAGGTGAAACCGTCCTCGATCTGCCGGTCGGCGGCGCGGCACATCCGCCCCGGGACACCGCCGTAGCCCGAGTCGGGCCGGTAGTCGGCGTAAGCCTCCAGTTCCGCGTCGGTGGCCACTGCCCAGGACGGGTCGCACAAGTCGGGGTTTCTCGCGAGGAACGCGCCGACCTCGACCCGCCACGCGGGGACCGGGCTCATCTGGAGCCTGGGCCAGACGACGTCTCCGGAGGGGGCGAAGGTGTAGGTGGCGGCCTGCTCGATGTCGTCCCAGGCGGTGGCGGCCTCGGCGGACCACTCCAGTTCGCCGGCCGGTCCCGTACGGTGGATCGAGTCCACGAGCCGCTGTACGGCGGGCAGTATGCGCAGCGCGAGCGCATGCAACTCCTCGGCGGTGAAGAAGCGCCAGGAGTAGCCGCGCCGTTCGTCGTGCGCAAGGTGGGTCAGCAGGTGCACGAGAACACCGGGGGCCGGCAGCGTCCCATCGCCGAGTGCGCTGCGCGGGACGCCGGGGAGCTGGCGTTCCAGGTCCTCGCGCGAGGCTCGCCAGTCGACGTCCCCGAACCAGACCGCACCGCTCTGTGCGTCGATGGCCAGCCACTGGTGGTATCCCACGCCCGGTCCGTCCCGCTCCTCTTGCTGCTCGGCGTCTTCGTCGTGCCAGACGTACTCGGCGGGGGGCGGGTTCAGCCCCACGGCCATGAAGCCGTCCTCCGGGCGATAGCCGGTGAGGATGTGGGCTGTGATCGGTGCGCTGTCGGCGGCGGTCATGAGGGGTTTCCTCTCGGTGGAACAGCAACCGCCGCAAACCGTAGTGTGCCCGTCGGTCACCAGTTCACTTTTGAGTCATTTATGCCTGGCTCGGCACGGCAGGCGGGCACCGTCGGGGCCCCGGTGTCACGCGAGGTCTACGCGCGTGCAAGTGGTGATCACGTTGGCCAATAATTCACGCGCCCTCCGCGTATTATTCACATCACGGCATGCTCTTGCAGTCGGCCCTCGATCGATTCGAACGCATGCCGGGCGGGTACGGCCGCATTCCAGATCGGCAAAACACCTGGTTGGTGCAGGGTTCCGCTACTCGCAAGGGCTTGCGGCGCGTTCCCCACGAACGCAACGTGCTTGACGCCGGCCGCCGCCGATCCGGCGTGACTTTTCACCACCGGCATTCGCCGAAAGGCTCCGCCCTTGAACACCGCACTCGCAGAAGCCCTCCTCGTCGCCCTGCTCCGTGATCCGGCCGCAGGGCTGGCGGTTACTGAGGATCTCGGTGCGGTGTCGCCTGGCGGTCGACGGGACCTGATGAAGGACATGTGCCCGGAGCTGCTGTACGTGTCGGGGTTGGTGGGCACGGAGTTTGAGTGCGACGGTGAAGTCGTCGTGGCGGAGGAGATGTTCGGCTCTGCGGTCGACAACGAGGTGCTGGTCCGTGACGGGGCGGGCCGCCGGTTCCGGTTGTCGCTGCGCGAGTGCTCGCCCTTGGCCGGGCCCAGGTCATCGCGACCGGGCCGGGGCCGCAGGCGGACGACGACCGCGAGAGGGCCTCGGTGCTGCTCACTCAGCTCAGCGATGAGGAACTTGCCGCAGTTCGTCAGCGGGCTCCCCATGGAGGTTCTGACCCGCTTCCGGTCGTGCGGCGACGGACTCGCAGAGCCTGGCGAGCCCCGGCCGCAGTACGCGACCACGGTGCCCGAGTTGCAGCGATACGAGGCGAAGGCCACCGAGCCGGGCGTGAGCGTAAGGGCCGTCAGGCGGTGGGCGCGCGCCGGCGACCGGGAAGCCGGGTTCGTGCGTGACGACCCCGACCGTGAGCGGTGACATGGGAAGCCTGGGCCGGGCCGCCGTGCGGTGGGCTGAGATGGCCCTGGGGATCACGGCCGAGCACGGGAAGGACCCGAAGCCGGCCCGTGGGATGGTGATCCGTTCCGTCGGCTCGCGCCTGGAGGCCCGCTCCGGCGCAGGGGAGGTGAAGCTGCCCGGTCGCGCGACGGCATACCGGTGGGTTCAGGCCGAACCGACCGTCGGGCGCGGGCTCTCGCCCCTCAGGGAGTCGAGGGGCCGGGCCAGATGGCCGAGGCGTCGTCGCGGTGCGGGTCGGGCAGCCGGATCGGGCGGACCGGAATCGTGCGTCGGCGTCCTTCTGCGACGGCCGTCCACGGGGCGGAGTGCCCGGAGTAGCACAGGGTGGTCAGGGCGAACACGCCGTCGGCGTAGACCTCGACGTATTCGCCGATGGTGAGGATGCGCAGGGTGGCGGCGGGGCCGGTCAGGACGGTTTCGCCCAGTCGGGTCCCATCGGGGCCGGTGACCCAGAGGTTCTTGCCGTCGCAGCCCACGGCGAGGGCGGGACGGTCGCCGTCCGGTGTGTCGGTGCGCAGGGTGATCTCGACCGGCCCGGTGATGCCGAGGTCGCCGACCGCGTGCAGGGTGGGGCGGTCGGTCTCCTCCCCGAGCCAGGTGTCCAGGCCGGGCCACCATTCCAGGCGGGGAGACGAACCCCTGTCCACCACAAGTGACTTCGGCTGGGCGAGCATGCCGCGGCAGCCGGCACCGGTGTCCCTGAGCCCGACGCGGCGGGGCGTGGTGTGCAGCACGACGCGGGAGCCGTCGGGCGCGGCGATCACGCGCGGAGCATAGGCGCCGGTCGGGCCGAGCGGGCCCCGGCGGGTCCAGGGGCCCCTGAGGCGGGGAGCGGTCCACGCCTCGAAGCCCCGGGTGGCGCCGATCGAGCCGAGCAGCAGCCAGCTGCCGTCGTCGAGGCGCTCCAGGACCGGGCACTCCAGCTCGTCGACGTCGCCGGGTGAGATGAGCGGCGGGTGGACGGTCCAGTGCTCCAGGTCGTCGGAGGTGGCCAGCGCGACGCAGCCGCTGACCTCCACCGGGAGGGAGGCATCGCTGGCGCAGATGACCATGACCCAGCCGTCCGACTCGTCGTCACGTACGACGAATGGGTCGCGCCAGCCCATGCGTTCGCCGGTGCGGTACCAGCGTGGGTCCGCTTCGACGACCGGCCCGGTGCCATGGCGGCGCCAGGCTGTGCCGTCGGTGCGGTCGGAGTAGGCCAGTCCGACTGACTGGAGTGGCCAGCCGCCCGGTGTGAGACCGGAGACGCCTGTGTAGAACATCGCCATCGCGTCGGCGTGCCGCAAGGGATGCATGGTCCACACGGCCTGCTGGTCGAACCGGCCGGGCAGGCCGTTGCCGAAGGCGGTGCCCTGGGGCTGCCAGTGGACCAGGTCGGTGGAGGTGGCCCGGCCATAGGAGGTCTCCATCCGCAGATGGTCGAACTCCGGTGTCCAGGGCCCCTGCAGGTGCAGCACCGCATACGTGCCGTCCTCGTCGCGCAGGAGGGCGAAGTCGTTCACACAGAGGCCGGGCGGGGCGTATCGCATGCACAGTTCCTGTCGCTCCGCAGCGCGCAAACGCGTGCGCTGACGTTTGGTCAAAGACGAGGTCCTCCAAGGGCAAGCTCAAGTAGATCTGAACGCAAACGCTTGCGCAACAGGGTGTACGGGTTTACGGTCACGTCACCCACAGATCACACCGACGTGAAAATCAAGGGGAGGAGTCCGCAGTGACGGCCAGCATCACCGATGTCGCCCGTGCCGGCGGAGTCTCGGCGTCCACCGTGTCCCGCGCGCTGCGCGGCCGGCCGGGGGTGTCGGCGGAGGTCCGGGACCGGATCGTGGCCCTCGCCGCGCAGCTCGGTTACACCGCGTCCCGCTCGGCCTCCAGCCTGGCCAGTGGCCGCACCTACACCATTGGTGTGCTGGTCCCGTACGTGGGCCGCTGGTTCTTCGGCACCGTACTGGACGCTGCCGAGAGGGTGTTCAGCGCCGCCGGGTACGACGTACTGCTGTACAACCTGGGCTCACCGGAGACCCGCAAGCGCTTCTTCACCAGGCTGCCGGTCCGCAAGCGGGTGGACGCGCTGCTGACGCTCCTCATTCCTGATGAGGAGGAGTCGGCGGCGCTGCGCTCACTGGGGGTGCCGCTGGTCACCACGGTCGGCGGCCCCCGGCCCGGCTTCACCGTGGTCGGCATCGACGACCGGGCCGGCACCGAGAGCGCCGTACGGCATCTGGTGAACCTCGGTCACCGCCGGATCGGCATGATCAGCGGGGCCAGCGGACCGCTGCACTGGACCACGCCCATCGAGCGCCGCAACGCCTACCTCGACGTCCTGGCCGCCGCCGGGATCGACCACGATCCGACGCTGGAGGCGGACGGTGACTACACCGTCGAGGGCGGCGAGCGGGCGATGACCGAACTGCTGGCCGCTGCCCGGCCGCCGACCGCCGTGTTCGCGCAGTCCGACGAGATGGCGATGGGCGCGCTGCGCGCCCTGCGCAGGCACCGGCTCAAGGTGCCGGAGGACGTGTCGGTCGTCGGCTTCGACGACCACGAACTCGCCGACGTGGTCGGCCTGACCACCGTTGCCCAGCCGGTCGCCGAGCAGGGCGCCGAGGCCGCCCGGCTGCTGCTGCGCCGGATGGACGAACCCGACGCCGAACCACCTGCCGCGCAGGTGCAGATGCCCATCCGCCTCGTTTTGCGTGAGACCACCGCCCCGCCGCACCCGCGCGGCCCGCAATAACTCCCCGAGCCCCACGGCCCACGCCCGGAAAGCACGACGGCACCTCGGACCCTCACCAGCACGGAGGCACAGCCATGAGCTCAACCAGCAGAACGTACCGCCGCACCGCCTGTACGGGCCTGGCCCTGGCCCCCCTGGTGGCGCTGGCCGCCTGCGGCTCGGGCGGCCCTGCCGACACCTCCGCCGAGGCCGGAAGCGGCAAGGGCGTCATCAGTGTCTGGGCCCACCAGGGGCAGAAGAGCGAGGCCGGCGCGCTGCAGAGCGCGGTGAAGTCCTTCAACTCCTCGCAGGACGAGATCAAGGTCGAGCTGAAGCTGATCCCCGACGCCGACTACACCAAGACCATGACGGCCACCGACCCCGCCAAGTTGCCGGACGTGCTGGAGTTCGACGGTCCGACCATGGCGAGCTTCGTCTACAACAAGAAGCTCGCCCCGATCGACACGTACGTCTCCGCCGAGACGATGTCCAACGCCACCGACGCGAGCAAGGCGCAGGGCGAGATCGACGGCAAGCACTACGGCCTGGGCATGTTCGACTCCGGGCTCGGGATCTACGGCAACAAGAAGCTGCTGGATGCGGCCGGGGTGAAGTACCCGACCAGCCTGGCCGACGACTGGACCGCCGAGGAGTTCACCGCCGCGCTCAAGACACTGAAAGTCAAGGACTCCGACGGCAAGCCCCTCGACCTGCAGGAGAACGGGGGCTACGCCAACGAGTGGGGCACCTACGGCTTCGCCCCGATCGTCTGGTCCGCCGGCGGCGCCCTGATCAAGGACGGCAAGACGGAAGGCGCCCTCGACACCCCGGCCGTGGTCTCGGCCATGAAGACCTTCCAGTCCTGGAAGACCTACGTCGACCCCAACACCGACGGCAACGCCTTCGTCAAGGGCCGCGTCGCCCTGAGCTGGGTCGGCCACTGGATGTACCCCACCTACAGCGAGGCCCTCGGCGACGACCTCGTTGTCCTTCCGCTTCCCGACTTCGGCAACGGCCCCAAGACCGGCCAGGGCTCCTGGGCCTGGGGCATCGGCGCCCACACCAAGAACGCCAAGGCCGCCGGCACCTTCCTGGACACCCTCCTGGACGACACCAACGTCACCGCTCTGACGAGCGCCAACGGGGCGGTGCCCGCCACCAGGAGCGCGCTCGCCAAGAGCCCCCTGTACAAGCAGGGCGGCCCGCTCCAGCTCTTCGCCGACCAGCTCTCCAAGCCCTGCGGCGACAACGACATCACCAAGTCCTGCGTCGCCGTCACCCGCCCGGTGACTGCCGGCTACCCCGTGATCACGTCGAAGTTCAGCGAGGCCCTGAACTCCATCTACGGCGGCGCCGACCCCGAGAGCGCCCTGAAAAAGGCCGCCCGCGCCATCGACCAGGACTTCTCCGACAACGCCGGCTACCAGATCCCGTAGGACCCATCGGCCGGGGCAGCCGCGCCCGCCCCGCCGGGAACAGGACCCTCCCGTGAAATCCGTGGAACCCGCGCACGCCGCGCCGCCCGGCCCGGAGCAGACCCCCTCCGCGACAACCGTGAAGTCCGCGCGGTCGACGCGATCAGCGCGGCCGGGCCGCAAGAACCGCGACTGGCTGCACGGACTGCTCATGTCCGCCCCGGCCGTCGTCGGGCTCATCCTCTTCGTCGGTGTGCCCTTCGGCTACGCCGTGGTGCTCTCCTTCTACAACGTCCGCCTCGGCTCCCCGCTGGCACCCTCCTTCTTCGGCCTGGAACAGTACCGGCGGCTGTTCACCGACCCGGACATGTCCGGCCCCTTCCTGCGGGCACTGCTGAACAACCTGACCTTCGCCGCGGTCGTCGTACCGGTGCAGACGGCCTTGGCGCTGGCCCTGGCGATCCTGCTCAACCGCAAGCTCAAGGCCATCGGTCTGTTCCGGTCCCTCTTCTTCATGCCGGTCGTCTTCCCGATGGCACTGGTCGCCGTGATCTGGCGGCTCATCTTGGCCCGCAGCGACCAGGGCATGCTCAACTCCGCACTGAACGCGGTCAGTCTCGGCAACTGGGGCGCCTTCGACTGGCTCGGTGACGGCGCCACCGCAATGGCCTCGATCATCGTGCTGTCCATCTGGCAGGGCGTCGGCTTCCAGATGGTCATCCTCCTCGCCGGCCTCCAGCAGATCCCGGGCGAGCTCTACGAAGCCGCCCAGCTCGACCGCGCCAGTCGCTGGCAGCGGTTCCGCCACGTCACCCTGCCCGGCATCCGCGGCACACTCGTCTTCGTCGCCATGCTCACCTCGGTGCTCTCCTTCCGGGTCTTCGACCAGGTCTACGTCCTCGTCCGCGGTGGCGGCCTCAACGAGGAAGCCACCCGCACCGTGATGTACCAGGCCGTCACCACCGCCTTCGACCAGAACAACATCGGCCAGGCGTCCGCGATCACCGTGGTCTTCTTCATGATCGTCGTCGTCCTGACGCTCATCCAGCGCCGTGTCGTCCGGCCCGGAAACGAGGACTGACCCATGGGCACCACCCGTACGCCCCTGCGCCGCTTCATCGACTACGCCGTACTCGGCGTGCTCGCCTTCATCTTCGTGCTACCCGTGCTCTATCTGTTCCTGGGCAGCCTCAAGCCGTCCGACGAGGTCCTCGACGGCCTGTCCGGTTTCCTTCCGACCCATCTGTCCCTCGACAACTACTCCACCGTCCTGAGCAGCCTCGACTCCGACAGCACCGGCCACTTCCGGCGCTTCATGGGCGTCTCGCTGCTGCTGGCGTTCGTGGTGGTGACGGGGGGCCTGTTCGTCAACTCGATGGCCGCGTACGGGCTGTCACGGCTGAAGTGGCGCGGTCGGGAGGCCGTCTTCACGCTCATCCTGCTGCTGATGCTGGTCCCGTTCGAGTCGGTGGCCGTACCGCTCTTCTACATGTTCAACGACCAGCGCAACACCCTCCCCATCCTGGCGCTCCCGTTCATCGCCAACGCCTTCTCCGTCTACCAGTTCCACACGTTCTTCCGCTCGATCCCCCCGAGCATCGAGGAAGCGGCCCGGATCGACGGCGCAGGCCCCTGGCGCACCTTCTTCGCGATCATCGTCCCCATGTCGAAGCCCGCCTTCGCCTCCGTGGCGATCCTGACCTTCCTCATCCAGTGGGGCTCGTTCCTGTGGCCGGTGCTGATGGTCTCCGATCCGTCGGTCCGCCCGCTGCCGCTGGAGATGAGCGTCTTCCAGGGCCAGCAACCCCCGGACTGGGGCCAGATCTTCGCCTTCGGCGTCCTCCTGGTCCTGCCCGTCCTGGTGGTCTTCGCCTTCTTCCAACGCTGGTTCGTCCAGGGCGTCGCCAGCTCCGCCGTCAAGGGCTGAACGCGTTCGCCGACCGGAATGGTCGAGACGCGTCTCCACGTCCGGTCCATCCCGGGTGATATCGAGCCGCCCCGGCTACGGATCGCACCACTGACGTCCCCCGCGACGAGAAGGAATGAAAGGGGTTCATTGCATGTATGGCCAACGGCTTCCCTGACGGTGAATTCTTCCTGCTCAACACCGAAGCCGTGCTGTGTCTGGCCGCCGACCCGGGCGGCACGGAATTCGACGGCAGCTTCGTCACCAAGTCCGGATCCGCCATCGAGTACGCCCACACCAAACCCCAGGTGGCTCAAGTGGAATACCCCAGGCCGCCGGGCAGGAACCAGTTCCAGGGCGGATACTTCGACAGCAGCAAGGGCCCTGGGGACGTCCGGTGAACTTCCTGGTCAGCCACGGATGTAGACCCAGGAATCGCCACACTCCACATGATGCGTCACCGGGAAGACATGGAGGCCCCGGAGCCTCGATGCTGCGTCTCAGAAGGCTACGACCGCTCGCAGCATGCAGTTGCACGAGCACCGTACCGAACTCTGCCGATCACCTACTGCCTGTACGGCCGTGGAACGTTGATCACCATGGGGCGGAGGTGAAGTGCGCCCGCTTGGGAGAGGCTCGCCGCCTGGTCCTGTAGCTCGACGAGGAGTGTGTCGAGCTGGAGCTTTTTTGCCTGGGTCTTACGGCTGTCGCCCGTGGCATCCCAGAGGTCGATCGGATACCAGCCGACGATGTAGATGCCTGCATCCGTTCTCGCTTCCGGCAGATAGCGACCCGCCAACTGTTCCGCCTGAGCCGTCGGAACCTCGACGTTCCAGGAGCCCTTGACCTCGATGACCAGCTTGACCGACTCGCTTGGAGCGATGTCGGGGTGGTCGCCCGGTGCGGGCATCGCCTCGACGAGAAGATCGGTGCGGTCGCCCGCGCCGTACGGGTCGGTCGGATGGATCAGCACTTCCCGGTTGACCGCGACACGGTGGCCGGCCAGCCGCAGAGTCAGCTCGTGTGCGAGGTAAGCACACAGGGCCGCTTCGGGTTTGGGCCGCCAGACGTCAGGGACGACCGGGTTCTCCGCGGACGGCTTTCGAGGGCTCTTGCCCGGTGTGCGGTCCCACAACAGTTCACAGTGTGAGGGAAGTGCCCGGCCCACCTCCTCCAGGGCCTCATGAACCACGTCCAAGAGGTCTGTGCTGGTGCGGATGACCCGCCGCGCCGGATCCTGTAGCAGCCGTATGACGTCCTCTGCGCGCACCTGTCTCCAACTCGCGGCGGCGTATTGCTTGGTCGCGGCTACGAGTGCTGCCGCGACAGACAGCCGACTGGGGTACAGGGCCGCGAGGCGGCGCAGTTGCCGAACCGCCTCTGCGGTGCCTCGTCGGCTCAGCTCAGGGAGCAGGCCGTCTCTCCATCTCCGGGCTTCCTCATCGGCGGTGACCCAGCGAACGCCGCGAAGAGGCTGGCCCTCCTCAGGGTCGTACAAACCGCTGAGCCACAGATACAGGTCGGCGACGAGAGCCTCGCCGAGGTTGCTGTGGATACGTTCCGCCGCGGTCCTGGCGCATGCCTCGGCCAGCTCGCGGCCGAGTTCTGGATCGGTTGCGAACGCCTTGACTCGTGCCCAGTGCGCCTCGGCATCTGCGGCCAGCAGGGCCTGGGCGGCGAGGACGGCGGCTCGTGCGGCAAGCGGGGTTTCCCGGGGCCCGTCGATACAGGCGTCAAGGATGCCGTGCGCGGTGTGGCTGTCGGTGGTGAGAAGAGCGGCCAGGATGCTGTGCCAGGTGCGCAGTGCCGCGTCACGCGCCTCATCGTTGTCGGGCAAGCGCATGGGATGGTCTTCGATCGCCGGCGAGCCTGCCAGGACCTTGTCCGCCGCCTCGGGTGCGAGTCCGAGACAGGTGGAGAGCTCAGTGGCGAGGTGCTCCATGCACGTACGCAGTTCCGGGGACCAGCGGGGATCGACTGCATTGAGCTCGATGGGCTGTCGGCCTGTCCTGAGCTCTGCTCGTGCCACCTGGACAACGCGATGGGCCAACGACTCAGGTGCGTGGCGGGCGGCCAAGCGCAGCAGGTCCACCCGTTCGGGTTCCGTGTAGCTCGTGGCCATGCCCAGATGCTCGGTGAGTATCGCGGCGGTCCAGGAACTCCATGTCCGCGCGGGGAGTTCGGGCAGGCGGTCTGTCCGGTGCAGCTCGGTGAGCAGGGCGTATCCGGCCCAGGAGCGTTTGTTGCCGCTGGCGTGCGGGAGCCAGGAATCGGCGCGGTCGTGCTCGGCGGTGAGGTAGCGGAGAGCGAGCTCGGGCACGTCAGGCAGATCGTCGCCGAGAGCTACAGCGGCGGGCCAGGTCGCGATGGCGCCCCGCACATCCTGCGCGAAGCTCCCCGTCTGTGGGTCCACACGCAGGCCCCACAGGAATTGCCACAGAGCGTCGTTGTCGCCCGCCCTGGCTTCGGCGAGGAGCCGCGCCAGATCGGCCATGAGCTCTGCTGCTTCCGGCCAGTGCCTCTTGCCGGCGCTGTGGCTGCGGCGCAACCTCCGGGCAAGCGAGCTGTCGATGGGGATGGCCTCGTAGAAGGAGCGCAGATACGGCCAGGCCGGGTGCGCATCGTCGTAGGCCAGTTCGAGTGCGTGGGGGTCGTCCGGGGGGAACGTGCAGGAAGCCAGCTCGCCGTACACCTGGACGGCCGCGTCGTCGCCGGTCGCCGCCGCCTCGGCGGCCTGCTCCAGGACCCACGGGAAGTCCTCGCGGTCGATGAGCTGGTGACGGGTCGGCGGCTCGGGCACCGAGGATGTGCCGAGCCGCATCGGTGAGCGCCGTTCCCAGTCGTACGCGATCTGACAGGCCGCCAAGCGCGGGGCGTCCCCTGTTCGCAGGGCTTCCGTGACCAGGGCTTGTGCCAGAAGCCTCCGTAGTGACCGTGTCCCGGGCGCCTCGTGTCCGTGCTCATCCGGTTGCAGGCAGTCCGGCACCTGAACCTTGCGATGGTCGTGCAGGAAGCTGAAAATGATCTTCGCCAAGATGCCCGCGTGCCGAGCCGCGTCCGGAGCCTTGAGAGCGCGGTCGATCACCCCGTTGATCAGCGAGATCTCGAAGCGGTCGGACGAGAAGACGAAGCCGCTGTCCGGCCGGGACACTGCTTCGGATACCCAAGCCAGAAGACGCGGCAGGTCCTCGTCCCCGCACTCCGCCGGCATGTTCCTCAAGAAATGGGCGTAGTTGCCGTACAGATCAGGGGACGGAGGGCGAAGGGCACCGAGCATCGTCGCCGCGTCCAGATGGTGCGGCCACAGCAGGTTCAGTAGCGTGCCTCGCAGCTCATGCTCGGGATCCGCCCGCTCGGCGCGGGACGGATCGGACAGCGAGTCGAGCACCTCCACGAGGACGGGCACGGCACGGCCTGGGTCGCAGGCGAACGCGGCGCGCGCCGCCAATCGACGTTCCGTTTGGTGCCACGCGTCGTTCCGCACCAACCTCAGCAGCGCATCGGCCAGCCTGGGGTGAGTGGTGCCGGCCTCCTGCGCCAACTGGATCGCCAGCCGGACTCGCGCCGTGGACTGCCACTCGGCCCCGCCTTTGGCGGAACTGGACTCCAGGACGTCGGCGAGCTGGTCGGCGAGCGCGGGATGGCTCAGGTCCCAGCGGGAGAGCTGCCATCTCGTGTCTCCCAGTTCGACCTGTGCCGCACGTTCCAGCAGTCTGCTCACGGTGAGCCGGCGGACCTCGTCGGAACGCACGAGTGCGCTGTGCACCGCCAGGCTCTCGGGATCGGCGCCGGCCAGCCAGCCGCTGGCCGAGGGATCCATGGCCACCAGCCAGGCCGCGGTCTCCCGCAGCGGTGCCGGAATGGTCGCCGTCTCCCCGTCCGGTGCGCCGACCAGGAACAGATTTTCCAGTTGCCTCGGCGTGGTCTTCCGGTCGGTCAGGTACCGGGCCGCGAGGTAGGCAGCCACGGAAGAGTGGCGGAATGCCGCCCTGCCGTCGTCCGGCGCTGTGAACAGCGCGGTCGCCAGGCATTCTTCGACCACTTGGGGCGTGACCTGGAACGCGCCGGCGGCGGTTCGCTCCGTTCCCCCCACCAGTACGTCGCCCGGCAGATCGTAGGCGCCGGCCTCGAAGGTACCGCCGTGCCAAACGGTCCGGTGACCGGACAGCAGCATCCACGCGGCAATGCGTCCCGCCACCATCAGGCGCTGAGGGGCCGTGGTGATCAACGCCTTCTTGAGACGGTGCGGGTCGGGGTCTTCAGCAAGGCGCGCCACTCCGCGGGCGAACAACTCCTCCGGCCGCCCGTGCAGTCGGCCATCATCCCGATAGGTCAACACCAACAATTCCAAGGTCAGCGGTACGCCTGCCAGCACAGCGGCGCCGGCCGCCTCAGCCGCCTCCACCAGCTCTTCTCCCGGCACACCGGCGCTGTCGGCCAAAGACACGGCCTCCGTGCGACTCAACGGAGCCAGATCGACGCATCGGCACGCACCGAAAGCCTCGGCCAGCACAGAGGTCAGCGCCGCCGGATAGTCGGCCGTGCGGCAGGCCATGAGAAACCGGACCCGACTGGTGTCCCGGCCGCTCAGCGACCTTCTCAGCCAACTCGACAGACGCGGCAGCAGCGGGCTCTCGTCGGCCTGGTCCAGGACCACCGTCAGCACTCCGACGGTCCCCGCAGCGTCTCCTCGTGGAGGCAAGGAGACGAGATGACAGCCGATCTCCTCCTGATAGGAGTACTCGGTGAGATCCCCACCCGTCACCCACAGGCACGCGTCGGAGTCTCCCCTCCAGGTGTCGTAGACACGGGGCAACTCTCTGGTGAGCTGCTTCAGCACGGAAGTCTTACCGGCGCCCGGCTCTCCCAGCACGACCATGGCTCCTGCCGCCGCAACCACGGCGGGAAGCGCCAGGACTCCTTGACGAAGTCGCCCCGCGTCCACGACCACGTCGTCATCGTCCGGTCGGAACGCTTCGGCGGCCTGCACGATCAGATCTTCGGCGGCGACTCGCTCACCCCGTATCCTGCACACCCGAGGGACATGAAAGCCGAACACATAACCTGCCATTCCCGCATTGTGTCAACTCCCACTGACAGTCGCCCCGGTCTCCCTCTGCTGACCAAGCGCGCGAACGCGCGACCAAGCTGCTTCGGTCGCACTCCGAGGGCAGGCTCGATGACCAGCCGGTGAGCGGCTGGCCGCCGTCCGTCTCGGTCTGGGCACACTGACCGCTCAGCCCGGACATCCGCAGAGCAGTCGGCAGGCTGCCGACGGGCGACTGGAGGGTCGACGCCGATCCAACGCAGCGTAGTCAGCACCAAGTCAGCACGGGAGGGGTGAAGAGGGGTGCTGACGTGGGCTTTCAGCCAGCATCGAACCAGCACGGGAGTCAGCACCGCACCGTCAAATCACCCCCAACTACGCGCACCGGACAGCAGTGGTCTCGACCACTCCCGAGCCCTCGAACCACCCCTCCCCCACCCCGGCATGGTGCCCGCACGCATACCCGCCCCCCGAACTATGGTGCCCCACCACATGTGCCCCTGACCTGCGGCTTCCTACCGTGTGCCGACACGTATCCGTCGTACCCGTCCCCACCGCACACGAGGAAGTGGCGCACATGGCATCCGGAAACACCGCTCCCCCACCCCCCGCGAGCCTCCCGAGGATCGTCGCCGCCAGCCTCATCGGGACCACCATCGAGTGGTACGACTTCTTCCTCTACGGCTCCGCCGCCGCGCTGGTGTTCAACAAGCTGTTCTTCCCGGACTCCGACCCGCTCGTCGGGACGCTGTTGTCGTTCCTGACGTACGCCGTCGGGTTCGCCGCCCGCCCGCTGGGGGCGCTGGTGTTCGGGCACTACGGTGACCGGCTGGGGCGGAAGAAGCTGCTGGTGCTGAGCCTGGTGCTGATGGGCGGGGCGACGTTCGCCATCGGGCTGCTGCCCACGCACGCCACCGTCGGCTCCGCCGCGCCCCTGCTGCTCACCGCGCTGCGGCTGGTGCAGGGGTTCGCGCTCGGCGGCGAGTGGGGCGGCGCCGTGCTGCTGGTGTCGGAGCACGGCGACGCGCGGCGGCGCGGCTTCTGGGCCTCGTGGCCGCAGACCGGCGCCCCCGCCGGGCAGTTGCTCGCGACCGGTGTGCTGTCGCTGCTCACCGCCGTACTGTCCGACGACGCCTTCGGGTCCTGGGGCTGGCGGATCCCGTTCCTGCTCTCCGGGGTGCTCGTGCTCGTCGGTCTGTGGATCCGGCTGTCCGTCGACGAATCGCCCGTCTTCAAGGAGGCGTTGGAGCGGTCCCGGGCGCGGCGGGCCCAGGCGGACGAGCAGCCGCCGCTGGTCTCCGTGCTGCGCCACCACTGGCGCGACGTGCTGGTGGCGATGGGCGCCCGGATGGCGGAGAACATCAGCTACTACGTCATCACCGCGTTCATCCTCGTCTACGCCACCACCTCGGCCGGCGTCTCCAAGCAGACCGCGCTCAACGCCGTACTCATCGGCTCCGCCGTGCACTTCGCCGTCATCCCGGCCTGGGGCGCGCTGTCCGACCGGGTCGGGCGGCGGCCGGTGTACCTGCTGGGCGCGGCCGGGGTCGGGCTGTGGATGTTCCCGTTCTTCGCGCTCGTGGACACCGGGTCGTTCGGGTACCTGATCCTGGCCGTGACCGTCGGGCTGGTGCTGCACGGCGCCATGTACGCACCGCAGGCCGCCTTCTTCGCCGAGATGTTCGCGACCCGGATGCGGTACTCGGGTGCCTCGATCGGTGCCCAGTTCGCCTCCGTGGCGGCCGGTGCGCCCGCCCCGCTCATCGCCACCGCGCTGCTCTCCGATTACGACAGCTCCACCCCGATCGCGCTGTACGTGATCGCCGCCGCGGTGCTGACCCTGGTGGCCGTGGCGTTCGCGCGCGAGACACGGCACCGGGATCTCGGCCGGATCGCGGACGAGGACGGCGAGCCCTCGGGCACCGGCCCGGCCGCCGAGGCGCGGACGCGCTGACCGGCGCCGGGGCCCACGCCCGCACCGGCCGGCCTTCGCGAGGGGGCCGGTCAGTGCCGTATCTGCGTCGCCAACCGGTGCAGTCTGAGGGCCAGTTGGATCTCCAGGGCGCGGGCGGGGGTCTGCCAGTCCGGGCCCAGCAGGCGGCCCACGCGCTCCAGTCGCTGGGCCACCGTGTTCACATGGACGTGCAGCGCGTCCTTCGTACGCGCCGGGCTCATCCCGCCCTCGAAGTAGGCGTCGAGGGTGCGCACCAGTTCCGTGCCGCGCCGCTCGTCGTACGACACCACCGGGCCGATGGTCCGCTCGACGAAGCCGGCGATGTCCCGGTCGCCCGCGAGGAGCAGGCCGAGGAAGCCGAAGTCCTCGGCCGCCGCGCCGTCCCCGGCCCGGCCCAGCAGGCGCAGCGCGTCCAGGCAGCGGCGGCCCTCGGCATAGGCGGCGGCCACGGTCTCGGGGTGCCGGGCGAGGCCGGTGACGGGTGCGGAGGCACCGACCGTGACCGGCTGGTGGACGGCGGTGCCCAGGTGGCGGGCGGTGCGGCGGGCCACGTCGGTGGCGGTGTCGCCGGCGCCGAGCGGCAGCAGCAGGACGGTGCCGCCGTCGCGGGCCGCGGCCAGCCCCCGCCGGGTGGCGGCGAGGTGGGAGGCGGCGGACCACAGCCGGCGGCGGGCCGCGGCCTCCTCGTCGGCGTCGGCCGCGGGACCGTCCAGACGCGCGGCGAGGACGACATGGGTGGCGTCCAGGTCGGCCTGGAGGCGGCCGGCGCGCTCGCGCAGCAGCCGCGGGTCCCGGTCGCGCGCGTCGAGCAGGTCGTCCAGCAGTTCGCCGCGCACCCGCTGTTCGGCCTCGGCGGCGGAGCGGCGGGCGAGCAGCAGCAGGGAGGTGACCATCGCCGCCCGTTCCAGGGTGCGCTGGTCGACCGGGTCCAGGCCGGGGTGGCCGCGCAGAACCAGGGCGCCGAGGAGTTCGCCGCCCGCGGCCACGGCGGCGATCCAGTCCTTGCCGTGCCGTACGGCGTGTCCCTCGGCGCGGGACGCCTCCAGCGCCTCGGCCGGTGCCGTGTCGGCCTCGGTGAACGTCACGGTGCCGTCGAGGACCTGGGAGACGGCGGCGGCCACGTCGTGCACCCCGCCGCCGCGCAGCACGAGTTCGGCGAGCCGGTCGTGGACCTCCGACGCACGCTCGATGACGGCGCTGCGGTCCCGGATGATCTCGTTGGCGCGCTCCAGGCCGGCCAGGGCGGAGCGGGTCTCGGTGAGCAGGTTGGCGGTGTCGATGGCCGCTGCGGCGAGCGCGGCGAAGGAGCCGAGCAGGGCGATCTGCTCGCGTTCGAAGACCCGCGCCCGCCGGTCCGCCGCGAACAGGACGCCGATCACGTGCGGGCCGAGCATCAGGGGTACGCCCAGGATGGCGACCAGGCCCTCGTCGCGGACGCCGGCGTCGATGGTGCGGGTGTGCTGGAAGCGGCCGTCCTCGAAGTAGTCGTCGGTGACGTACGGCCGCGCGGTCTGGGCGACGAGTCCGCCGAGCCCCTCCCCCATGCCGAGGCGCAGTTGCTGGAAGCGTGCGGAGACGGAGCCCTCGGTGACCCGCATGTAGGTGTCGCCGCGGGCCGGGTCGTTGAGGCTGAGGTAGGCGACGTCCGTGCCGAGCAGGGAGCGGGCGCGCTGCACGATCGCCTGGAGGACGGCGTCCACGTCGCGCAGTCCGGCGAGGTCGTGGGCGGTCTCGAAGAGCGCCGAGAGCTCCGCCTCGCGCCGCCGCCGGCCCTCCAGTTCGGCGCGCACGCGCAGGGCGAGCAGCCGGGCCTCCTCCAGCGCGGCGATCCGGCAGGCCGGCTCGGCGGCGGCTCTGGCGCGCAGGACGGGCTGCTCGAAGGCCTCCACGGAGGCGTCGCGGGCGAGCAGGTCGAGGTACGGCGCCTCGGCGCTGCCGGTGGCCGGCTGGAGGTGATCGCGGGACATGGTCACAGGATTCCGTATCGGCCACCGGTCCGGCAGGCCTGTGGATAACTCCGGGGGCCGGTGGTGGCGCTGGTCAGTGGGCCGTCCACCCGCCGTCCAGGACGAGTGAGGTACCGGTGACGAAGGACGCCTGCGGGCCGCACAGATAGGCCACGGCCTCGGCGACCTCCTCGGGCTCGATGAGCCGGCGCAGGGCGCTGTCCTTCAGCAGCACCTCGGACACCACCCGGTCCTCGGGGATGCCGTGTGCCCGTGCCTGGTCGGCGATCTGCTTCTCGACCAGTGGTGTGCGCACATAGGCGGGGTTCACACAGTTCGAGGTCACACCATGGGCGGCGCCCTCCAGCGCGGCCGTCTTGGACAGCCCTTCGAGACCATGTTTGGCGGCCACATAGGCGGCCTTGAAGGCAGAGGCGCGCAGACCATGGACGGAGGACACATTGACGATCCGGCCCCAGCCTTGCGCGTACATGTGCGGGAGGGCGCCGCGGATGAGGCGGAAGGGTGCCTCCAGCATCACGGTCAGCACCGTGTGGAACACCTCGGGCGGGAACTCCTCGATGGGCCGTACCAGTTGCAGCCCGGCGTTGTTGACCAGCACGTCGACGCCGACGGCGGCGCGTTCGGCGGCGTCCAGGTCGGTGAGGTCCACGACCACCGGTACGACGGTGCCCGCGAGGTCGCCGGCCCGCTCCGCCTCCCGGGCCAGCCCGTCCAGACCGGCCGCGTCCCGGTCGACGGCGCGCACCTCGGCCCCGGCGGCGGCCAGCCGCAGCGCGCAGGCACGGCCGATACCGCTGGCGGCTCCGGTGACGAGCGCGGTCCGGCCGCCGAGGTCGAGGGCGAGGGTCCCCGGCCGGGGTCCGGGACCGGGCACGGGGGCGGAAGCCGACGACGCGGCGGAACCGGACGGCGCGGCGGGACCGGACAGGTCGGCGGCGGGCAGGGGGGTGGGCGAGGTCATATGCCGACCCTAAGGGGGAGCCCACCCTCACCACATATGGTCACCACCCATACTTCAGCCTGCGGTCATAGGGTCGAACCATGTGGGTGCATCAGACATGGCCTGCTTGATCCGGAAGAGGCCGAACTCGTCCAGCGGGGGCAGGGCGTCCACCGCGAACCAGCCGACCTCCAACGACTCGTCGTCGTTGACCCGGGCCTCGCCGCCCACCGCCCGGCAGCGCATGGTGATGTCCATGTACTGGCAGACGTCGCCGTTGGGGTAGGTGACCGGCGGCAGCGCCTGGACCAGGACCATCCGCTCGGCCACACAGTGCACCGCCGTCTCCTCGAAGACCTCCCGCACCGCACAGGCCGCGGGCTGCTCGCCCGGCTCCGGGATGCCGCCGATCACCGCCCACTTGCGCGTGTCCGTCCGCCGGCCGAGCAGCACCCTGCCGTCGTCGTCGAAGACGATCGCGGTGACCCCGGGCAGCCAGATCAGTTGCTGCCCGGCGGAGGCCCTGAGCGCGCGGAGGAATTCGGGAGTAGCCATGCCCCGACCCTAACGGGCGGAGCCCGGCGCCCCGCCGGTTCCCGGGGTCGTATGACGGTCGTACCGGCGGAGCGCGGGGCTACGCGGCGGCGCCGCGCCGTGCGCGGAGGCCGGAGCCGATCGCCCAGCCGATCCCGCCCGCGGCGACCAGCACCAGTGCCAGCTCCGGGAGGACGCCCAGTTCGGTGGCGGGCGTCGTGGACGTGCGCAGCGGCACCTTCTGCACCAGGTAGGCGGGCACGAACATGCCGGTCCTCTGTGTGATCCGGCCGTCGGGCAGGATGACCGCGCTGACCCCGCTGGTCACCGGCACGGTCACGGTGCGGCTGTGCTCGACGGCGCGGATACGGGACATGGCGAGCTGCTGGTAGGTCATCTCGCTGCGGTCGAAGGTGGCATTGTTGCTGGGCACGGAGATCATCTCCGCGCCGTGCGTCACCGTGTCCCGCACGGCCCAGTCGAACGCGGCCTCGTAGCAGGTGGCCAGGCCCACCTTGGTCCCGGCGATGTCGAACACGCCCGGCTCGGTGCCCCGGCTGAAGTCCTGGCGGGCCATCTCGGTCCAGCTCTTGTTGATGGCGCCGACGAGCGAGCGCAGCGGCAGGAACTCGCCGAAGGGCTGGATCTGCCGCTTGTCATAGGTCTGCGTCGGTCCCTTGGCCGGGTCCCAGAGGATCTGCTCGTTGAGCAGCTTGCCGTCCCGCTCCACCACACCGCCGACGGAGACGGGCACCCCGATGTCCTTGGCCGCCTGCTCGATGACGGCGGCGGCGTCGGGATACTCGAAGGGGTCGATGTCGGAGGAGTTCTCCGGCCACAGGACGAAGTCGGGCTTGGCCGCCTTGCCCGAGCGGACGTCGGCGGCGAGCTTGTGCGTCTCGCGCGCGTGGTAGTCGAGCACGGCCCGCCGCTGGGCGTTGAACTCCAGCCCGGCGCGCGGCACATTGCCCTGGATCACCGCCACGGTGGCGGTGCCGTTCTCCGCCTTGTCGCTCACCAGCGCGCGGGCCGCGACCGCGCCCGCCACCGGTACGGTCACGCTCAGCAGCGCGGCGGTCGCGGCGGCCCGGCGTACGGTCCGGTTCCGGCGCCGCTCGAGAAGCAGCCGCCCGGCCTCGTACAGCCCGAAACCGCACAGGACGACCGCGAAGCCGAGCACGGGGGTGCCGCCCACCGCGGCGAGCGGCAGGAAGACGCCGTCCGCCTGGCCGAAGGCGATCTTGCCCCACGGAAAGCCGCCGAAGGGCACGCGCGCGCGGGCCGCCTCGCCCGCCGTCCACAGGGCGGCGGCCCACACCGGCCAGGCGGGCAGCCTGGAGACGGCGGCGATGCCGGCACCGGCCAGGGCGACGAAGACCGCCTCGGCGGCGACCAGGGCCAGCCAGGGCAGGGGACCGACCTCCACGCTGGTCCACACCAGCAGCGGCAGCAGGAAACCCAGCCCGAAGAGGTAGCCGAGGCCGAGCGCGGCCTTCCAGCTCCGGCCGCGCAACACCCAGGCGAACCCGGCGAACGCGGGCAGGGCCAGCCACCACAGGGTCCGCGGCGGGAAGCTGACGTAGAGCAGCACTCCGCAGAGCACGGCGGCGGCGGCCGGGGCCAGGCGCAGCAATCGGCCACGGCGCGCGGCGGACGCCGGGCGCGGCTCCAGCTGGTCCGGCTGGTCCGGCTGGTCCACGGAGGTTGCGGTGACGGTCACCCGGGTGAGTGTACGGCGGCCGCCGCCACCGCCGACAGCACGGTCCGGCGCCGGTCCGCAGGAGATCGTCGCTGGTGGCGGGCCGTTCGCGGGGAGATACGGCCGGGCGCCCGGCCGGGTTTCCCCGCGTCGGCGCGGCCGGGTGCCCGCCCGCCGGGCCGTGCCGGGGCGGGCGCCGGACCAGTGGAATCATGCCGATCCTGCGCGTACCGCCCACAAAACGGTCCACAGCCGTTACGGTGTGCCCAGCCTCGGCGGCCCGGCCGGAAACCGGCCCGCGGCCGGGGCCTGCCAAGGTCGGGGGACCGGGTACGAGGGGCGACGGGTGGGGTCGACGGGGACGCAGTCCGCGGCCGGTACGTGCGGCGCGGATGCCTGTGGCATGCGAAGAAACGTTTCCGACGGGACGGGCATGATCCTGTTGGGAGCCTGTGCGGCGTGGTCGCTGATCACCGCGGCGGCCCGGGGCGGGCGGCCGGAGGGCATGCTGCTCGCGGTGCTCGCCCTGGCCGCCGGGTACGCCGCGGGCCGGGTCTCCGGCGCGCTGCTGCCGGTGGCCGCGCCCTGCGTCGGAGCGGCGGCGGGGCTGGGGCTGGCGGTGGCGCTGCCCGGGCTCTCCCCCGGTCCCTGGTACGCCGGTCCGCTCGGGCCCGCCGGCGGCACGGCCGCGCTGCTGGCGCTGGCCACCGGGGCCGCGTGCTGTGCCGCCCGGGCGACGCGCGTACCGGCGCTCCGGACCGGGCTGGCGGCGCTGGCCTGCGCCACCGTGCCGGCCGGGCTGGCGCTGGGGTCGGCGGCCGGGTGCGTGGCCGGCGGGGCCGTCCTGCTGTGTGCGCTGGCCGCGGGCTCGGCGCACGGCCGGGGCAGGTGGCTGGCGGGGCTGGCCGTGGCGGCGGGCGTGGTGACGGCGGCGCTCTGGGCGGTCGCGGCGGGCGCGCTGCCCGACGGGCTCGCCGGGGCGCTGGGCGGCTGGTTCCCCGCCCACCGGGTGCCGCAGTGGCAGGACGCCCTGCGACTGGCGGACCAGCACCTGGGGCTGGGCGTCGGCCCCGGCCGGTTCGGTGAGCTGGGCGACGTCGGCGGGACGCTGCCGGCCGACGGCAGACCGCACTCGGCGCCGTTGCAGCAGGCGGCCGAACAGGGCCTGGTAGGGGTGTCGCTGCTGGCGGCCGTGTTCTGCTGGATCCTGTACGCGCTGTGGCGCAGCGCGCGCCCCACGCCGGTCGCCCTGACCGCGGGCGCGGCCCTGACGGCGCTGGCCGCGCTCGCCTCGGTGAGCAACGCGCTGAGCTTCACCCCGGTGACGGCGGGCGCCGGCCTCCTGGCGGGCTGGGCCACGGCCCGGCCGTGGTCGGCGGCCTAGTCATACCGGGGAGACCGGGCGGGCTCTAGCCGGCCGTTCCCGGCCTGATCGTGCGCAGGCGGTCGCGGATGAGCCGGACCGCGGACTCCGCGTTGTCCACGGTGATCGTGAACGTGTGGCCGTCCCACAGGCGCAGCACGATGCCCTCGCCGCGGCGGACGACGACGGCGGTGCCCTTCTCGGGGAGCCAGCGGTAGCCCCAGCCGCCCCAGTGCCGGGGGGTGACATGGGCGGTGAAGTCGGCGCCGGCCACGTGCGAGAGCGGGATGCGGCGGCGCGGCAGCCCCATGTGTCCGCAGCGCACTTCCAGGCACTCGCGGTCGAGTTTGAGGTCGACGTGTACGAAGGCGAGCGTGCCGAAGAGCACCAGCAGACCGGCCGCGATGCAGCCGACGACGGACATCACCAGCGCGGCGATGCCGGACGTCCAGGCCGAGTCCACGGCCAGCGCGATGCCGAGCGCCAGGCAGGCGGCTCCGACGAGCGCGAACAGCCACTGCACCCGGTTGGTGGCGCGTCCCTTCCAGACCGGGGGAAGCGTTCCGTCGGCGTCGGGGTGGTCCCTCATGTGTACGAGGTTACCCGGATTTCGCCGTCCGGAGAGGGCGTAGCGCGCCGCGGGCGGCCGGGCGGTGTCCGTACGCGCCGGTCAGCGGACCGGGCTGACGGCGCGCAGGAAGCGGCCTTCGTCGTAGGACAGCGCCGTGTCCGGGAGGGTCGCCTCGCGGCCGCTCAGCAGCACGGTGAGGGTGGTGTCGGCGGCGGCCTCCGGGGCCGGTTCCACGCCGATCCGGCGCAGCGCCTGGGCGGCCACCGCCCCGGCGGTGCCGTGCAGGACCAGCGGCGGGCGGCCGGGGCGCTGGACGGCCGCGCGGATCCGCTCCGCGACCAGCTCGTAGTTGGTGCAGCCCAGGACGAGCGTGGTCACGTCGTCCGGGGTGCGAGCGGCGGCCGAGGCGATCGCGGCGTCGATCGCCTCGTCGTCGGCGTGGTGCACGGCGTCCGCGAGGCCGGGGCACGCCACCTCGGCGACGGCCACGCCGTCGGCGAACCGCTCGATCAGGCCGCGCTGGTAGGCGCTGCCCGTGGTGGCCGGGGTCGCCCAGATCGCGACGGGACCGCCGCCCGCGGCGGCCGGCTTGATCGCGGGTACGGTCCCGATGATCGGCAGCCGCGGCTCGAACCGCGCCCGCATCGCCGGCAGGGAGTGCACGGAGGCGGTGTTGCACGCGACGATCAGGACATCGGGCTCGTGCGCGGCGGCGGCCTCGGCCACGGCGATGGCCCGCTCGGTGATGTCTTCGGGAGTGCGCGGTCCCCAGGGCATGCCGTCCGGGTCCCAGGACAGCACCAGATCCGCGTCGGGCCGCAGCCGGCGTACCGCGGCGGCGGCGGGGAGCAGGCCGATTCCGGAGTCCATGAGCGCGATCTTCACCCGGCCACGATAGACGATGCCCTCTCCCGGGCCCCGTCGGGTGGGGCAGACTGCCGCCGTGAACGCGTACTTGTGGATCACCGTCGTATCACTGGCCGCCTGGGGCTGGCTGCTGCTCGGCCAGGGCTTCTTCTGGCGCACGGACGTCCGGCTGCCGCCGCGCCGGGAACCGGACGCGTGGCCGTCGGTCTGCGTGGTCGTACCGGCCCGGGACGAGGCCGCCGTGCTGCCGGACAGCCTGCCGTCGCTGCTGGCGCAGGACTATCCGGGGCGGGCCGAGGTCTTCCTGGTGGACGACGGCAGCACGGACGGCACCGGGGAGCTGGCCCGCGAGCTGTCCCGGCGGCTCGGCGGGCTGCCGCTGACGGTGGACTCGCCCGGTGAACCGCCGGCGGGCTGGACGGGCAAGCTGTGGGCGGTGCGGTACGGCATCGGGCTGGCACGCGCGCGCGACCCGGAGTATCTGCTGCTGACGGACGCGGACATCGCGCACGCGCCGGACAGCCTGCGCGAGCTGGTGGCGGCGGCGGGGGCGGGCGGCTTCGACGTCGTGTCGCAGATGGCGCGGCTGCGGGTGGCGAGCCTGTGGGAGCGGCTGGTGGTGCCGGCCTTCGTGTACTTCTTCGCGCAGCTGTATCCCTTCCGGTGGATCGGCCGGAGGGGCTCGCGTACGGCCGCGGCGGCGGGCGGCTGTGTGCTGCTGCGCGCGGGGATGGCGGAGGAGGCGCGCATCCCGGACGCCATCCGGCACGCCGTGATCGACGACGTGGCGCTGGCGCGCGCGGTGAAGGGCGCGGGCGGCCGCGTCTGGCTCGGGCTGGCCGACCGGGTGGACAGCGTGCGGCCCTATCCGAAGCTGGGCGACCTGTGGCGGATGGTCTCGCGCAGCGCGTACGCCCAGCTGCGGCACAACCCCCTGCTGCTCCTCGGTACGGTCGCCGGGCTGGCGCTGGTGTACCTGGTGCCGCCGGCCGCCGTGGCCGTGGGCGCGGCCGGCGGCGACGCGGCGACGGCGCTGGCCGGGGCGGTGGCGTGGGCGGTGATGGCGGGCACGTATCTGCCGATGCTGCGCTATTACGGGCAGCCGCCGTGGCTCGCGCCGCTGCTGCCGTTCACCGCGTTCCTGTACCTGCTGATGACGGTCGACTCCGCCGTGCAGCACTACCGCGGGCGCGGGGCCGCCTGGAAGGGCCGTACCTACTCCCGCCCGGACGCCGTGCCCGACGAGAGCTGAGCCCGGCCGGGTGGGGCCGGGTCGTTCGCGGTCCGGCCGGCCGTCGCCGGGTCACTTGCGGCCGGGTGTCCAGTCCATGCCCCAGCCGTAGGCGTGGTCCACGGTGCGCTGCGGGCTCGTTCCGCGCTCCGGCACCAGGTAGCGCGCCTCGCGCTGGACGAGCAGGTCGCCGCCGGTGTTGGTGATCAGGGCGAGCGCGCACACCGGGGAGGCGACGGTGCACTCGTCCAGCGAGAACTCGACGGGGGCGCCGTGCTGCGGCTGGAGGGTGACGGTGGCGTGCAGGTCGGCGAAGGAGCGGGCGCCTTCGTAGATGGTGACGAAGACGAGGATGCGCCGGAAGTCGCGGGTGTGGTCGAGGTTGATGGTGAGGTTCTCGCCGCGGGCCACGGCTCCGGTGCGGTCGTCGCCGTCGAGATGGATGTACGGCGGCTGGTGCAGCGCGCCGAAGGCGTTGCCGAGGGCCTGGACGACGCCCTTGCGGCCGTCGGCGAGTTCGTACAGCGCGCACAGGTCGAGGTCGATGCCGCCCTGGCCGCTCAGCCGGCCGAGCCAGCCCGTGGGCTGCTTGAGCAGGTGCCAGTTGAGGTTCACCCGCATCGCGCCGGAGGTGCCGCCCTGTTTGGCGAGCGAGACGGACGGGGCCGCCTTGGTGAGCGTGACCTTGGACAGCCGGACCGGCTGGGCCGCGGGCGGTGCCGAGGGGGCCGCGGCGGGACGGGGCGGCGGAGCCTGCGCCGCCGTGGGAGGGGCGGCAGGGGGCGGCGGGGCGACCGGTGCCGGGGCCGCGGGTGGTGCCGCGTGCTGGGGTTCGTCCACGCTGATGCCGAAGTCCGTCGCCAGTCCTTCGAGTCCGCTGTCGTAGCCCTGGCCGACGGCCCGGAACTTCCAGCCGCCCTGGCGGCGGTAGAACTCGCCGAGCACGAAGGCGGTCTCCACCGTCGCGCCGGGGCTGTCGAAGCGGGCGACCACCTGTCCGGAGGCGGCGTCGGCCACCTCGATGAAGAGGTCCGGGACCTGCCCGAACGTGCCGCCGTCGGCGGAGGCGGCGAGGACGATCCGCTCGATGTCGCCCTCCACGCGCGCGAGGTCGGCCAGCAGGGTGTCGGTGACCCGTCCGCCGGCCGTCCGCTTGCCCTCGTGGCGTACGGCGCCGGAGGCGTGGGCGGGCTGGTTGTAGAAGACGAAGTCGGCGTCGGAGCGGACCTTTCCGGCGGCGAGCAGCAGGGCCGAGGCGTCGGCGTCGGGCACCCCGTGGCCGGAGCGCCAGCCCAGTTCGACGCGTAGCGCCGTCGTGGGCACCTGCGTGTTCGATCCTTTCGGCATTGACATGTCCGCCCCCATCACGTGTTCGGTCCGGCGGGTTCCGCCCGTCGGTCCGGATCCTCCCGGCCGGTGCGTTCCCTGCCCACAACCTATTCCGCGCCCCGGCGCACGCCCAGGAACGGCACAGGAAGATCGCCGGTCAACCGCCGGTAACACCGCAGGAACTCAGCCTTTACACGATCCAAACGTCGACTGGCGTCCCTTTTTGCCATGTTCGCTCGGATTGAGGATGTCAGACTCCCGACGACACGGAAAACAACCCTCTTATCGGTCTCCCCAACCAGCACATCGTGGGCTTAACTTATGTGCCATGACCTCCCCCCGCTCCACTTATGGTGGCGGCTACTACTCCGCCTCCTTCAAGGAGACCCCGATCTACGACTCGCTCGTCGCCGAGCGTGGCACTCCGCAGATCGCCCCGATCAGGGTCCCCGCCGCCTACGACACGGGCAGCGGTCTGCCCGCCCTGCCGTCGGCCCTGCCCGCCCTCCCGGCGGCCCCGTCCGCGCAGCAGCCCCCGGCCTACGGCTACCCGCAGGCACCGCAGCCCGCGCCGCTCCAGCAGGCGCCCACGGCGTACATCCCGCAGCAGGCGAGCGCCCCGCGCGGCTATCCCGGCCCGCAGGCCCCGCAGCAGCAGCGGCCGACGGCGGGAGGCAACGGGTACGAGGCGATGCGCCCGGCCGCGCCGCGCCCCGCGCCGGCTCCCTACCAGGATCCGTACAACAACCAGCAGCAGTACCGCGGTTACTGACGGCGCCCCGGCTGTCAGTGCCGCCTGGCACGATGGACGGCATGGGAAACGCCGTAGTGCAGTCGATCCACGTCCATCCGGTCAAGGCGCTCCGGGGCGTATCGCCCCGGACGGCCGTGGTGGAGCCCTGGGGCCTGGCCGGTGACCGGCGCTGGACATTGATCGACGACGGGGGAACGGTCGTCACACAGCGCGAGTCGCCGCGCCTGGCGCTGGCCGCCGCCGAGCCTCTGGCCGGCGGCGGCATTCGTCTGTCCGCACCCGGCCGGCAGTCGCTGACGGTCGAGGTGCCCGAGCCTTCCGGGACCGTCCTGGTGGACGTGTTCCGCACGAAGGTCGAGGCGGTTCCGGCCGCCGCGGCGGCGCACGAGTGGTGCAGCGCCTATCTGGGGACCAGGGTCCGCCTGGTCCACATGGACGATCCGGCCCTGCGCCGCCCGGTCGACCCGGAGTACGCCCTGCCCGGCGAGACGGTGAGCTTCGCCGACGGCTTCCCCCTGCTGGTCACCACGGCGGCCTCGCTGGAGGCGCTGAACTCCCTGATAGCCGACGGGCCGCACGCCCACGAGGGCCCGCTGCCCATGAACCGGTTCCGGCCCAACCTCGTCGTCGCCGGCACCGAGCCCTGGGCGGAGGACGACTGGATCCGGATCTCCGTCGGCGACGTGGTGTTCCGGGCCACGAAGCCGAGCGCGCGGTGCGTGGTGACCACCACCGACCAGGACACCGCCGCACGCGGCCGGGAGCCGCTGTACACGCTGGCACGCCACCGCAGGAGGGACGGGAAGGTGCTGTTCGGGCTGAATCTCGTGCCCGTCACGCCCGGCACCGTCGGTGTCGGCGACCCGGTGCGGGTGCTGGAGCGCGCCTCGGACGAGGCCCGGGCGGCGGAGGGACGATGATCCGCCGGGCCGGGAACCGGGGCCGTGCGCCGGCCGTTGAGGGGGCGTGAGAAATTCGTGAGAGACCGCGTACATCGGAGGTCACGGCGCTGGTGATGCCGCCCGCTCCCGGTCCGGGTCCGGACGGGCACCGCCGCCGGGGGTGGTGACGGACCGGAAGGGGGGACATGCGGGTACTCAGTGGGCTGTGGCGCTGGCGGCACAATCCGCTGCGCCGCGCGACCGATCTGGCCGAGGCGTGGCTGGCCCTCGTCGCGCTGCTGCTGATCGCCGTGGCCGCGCCCGTGACGGGCTGGCTGGTCGGGAGGGCCGCCGAGGACTCGCTCCAGCGGTCCGCGCGGCAGCAGCAGCACGCGCGTCATCTCGTGACGGCCACCGTGGTGAGGGAGTTGGGCGGCACCCTGCCGGAGGCCGACCCGGAGTCGTCCTCCGCGCGCGAGAGCCACAGCCGGGTGCTGGCGTACTGGCGGGCGCCGGACGGCTCCCGGCGGCACGGCCCGGTCCTCGCGGACCTGAAGTCCCCGCGGCCGGGGGACCACTTCGGGCTGTGGACCGACCCGCGGGGCCGGGTGACGACCCGCCCGCTGGACTCCGCCACGGCGACGACGCACGCCGCGCTCGCGGGGCTCGGCGCGGCCCTGCTGACCGCGGCCGCGGTGGAGACCGGCCGGCGGGTGACCGTATGGCGCCTGGTGCGGCGGCGGTACGCGCGCTGGGACCAGGCGTGGGAGCGGGCCGGCCCGGACTGGGGCAAGGCGGACACCAGCAGCTGACGGGCTCGAGGCTCCGGTCAACCCGGCGTATCCGCACGCGCTACGGTGGACCGGCCGGAGCGCTGCCGGCGACGCCCCTGGACGCGTGACCCCCGGGGCGGGGGGCCCGGGAGCGCGCACGCGCTCACGCCCGCGGGCGGGCACGACCGCGGTCCGTCAGCGGCGGCAGCGCCCCGACGGGCGGCGGGCCATCAGGACGACAAGGTGGGGGCACAGCAACGCCATGGCACAGGGCACGGTCCAGGTGACGCACACCGGTACATCGCGGTGGCGGCGCCGCACGGGTGAGTACGCGTCGCTGGCCGCCGCCCTGGAGGCCGCCGCCGACGGCGACGTCCTCACCATCGCCCCCGGCACCTACCGGGAGAACCTCGTCGTCCACCGGGCGGTGACGCTGCGCGGGTCCGAGGGCTCGGCCGGTTCGGTGCGGATCGCGCCCCCGGACGGGGTGCCGCTCACCGTGCGGGCCTCGGCGGTGGTGCGGGACGTGCATGTGGAGGGCCAGGACGCGACGGTGCCCGCGCTGCTGGTCGAGGAGGGCACCCCCGAGCTGGCGGACGTGCGGATCGTCACCCGGTCCGCCGTCGGCATCGAGGTGCGCGGCGGCGCCCGCCCGACCGTGCGCCGGTGCACCGTCGACAACCCGGCCGGCGTCGGCATCGCCGTACTCGACGCCGGCGGCGGGGTGTTCGAGGACTGCGAGGTCGTCGCGGCCGGACAGGCGGGCGTGGCCGTCCGCGGCGGGGCCCGGCCGCGGCTGGAGCGCTGCCGGGTGCACCACGCCTCCGGCACCGGCCTCACCGTGACCGGGGAGAACACCGCGCTGGAGGCGGTGGGCTGCGAGATGTACGAGGTGCGCGGCGCGGGCGTGCAGGTCACCCAGCGGGCCACGGCGCACCTGACCGACTGCGAGGTGCACCGCACCGCCGCCGACGGCATCACCCTGGACACCGACGCGGTGCTCACCCTCGCCGACTGCCGGCTGCACGACATCCCGGAGAACGCGGTCGACCTGCGCTCCCGCTCGGTCCTCACCCTGACCCGGACGACGGTGCGCCGGTTCGGGCGCAACGGCCTGTCGGTGTGGGACCCGGGCACCCGCGTGGACGCCAACCAGTGCGAGATCTCCGACAGCACCGGCGACTATCCGGCGGTGTGGGTGAGCGACGGTGCCACCGCGGTGCTCGACTCCTGCCGGGTGCACGACGTGCCGGACGCGCTGTTCGTCCTGGACCGCGGCTCCCGCGCGGACGTCGTCGACAGCGATCTGTCGCAGGTGCGCAACACGGCCGTGTCGGTGAGCGACGGGGCGACCGCGCAGCTGGACGACTGCCGGATCCGGGAGGCGGCCACCGGCGCCTGGTTCCGCGACCACGGCAGCGGCGGCACGCTGAACAACTGCACCGTGGAGGACACCCAGACCGGGGTGATCGTCACCAAGGGCGCCGACCCGGTCATCGAGCGCTGCGTGGTCGGCTCGCCCGCCGAGGCGGGTTTCTACGTCTCCGCGGGCGGCCGGGGCAGCTTCCTGAACTGCCGGGTCACCGGCAGCGGGGGCTACGGCTTCCATGTGATCGACGGCAGCCGTACGACACTGCGCAAGTGCCGTACGGAACGCTGCGCGCGCGGCGGTTACGAGTTCGCCGACGGCGGGCCGGACGCGGCCCCGGGGACGGGGCCGGTCGTGGAGGACTGCACCAGCGACGAGAGCGCCGCCGCCCGGCCGCCCGCGATGCGGGAGCCGGTCGTGCAGACGGTGACACAGACCCCGGGCCTGCTGGGCGCCCTGCCGGGGCAGCGGGCGGCGGAGCAGGAGCCGGCCGGCCCCGCCGTGGAGCCGGCCGGGCCGCGGCGGACGTCGCAGGACGTGCTCGGCGAACTCGACGCGCTGGTGGGCCTGGACAGCGTCAAGCGCGAGGTGCGGGCGCTGACCGACATGATCGAGGTGGGCCGGCGCCGGCAGCGGGCGGGACTGAAGGCGGCCTCGGTCAAGCGGCACCTGGTCTTCACCGGCTCCCCCGGCACCGGCAAGACGACGGTCGCCCGGCTGTACGGCGAGATCCTCGCCTCGCTCGGCGTGCTGGAGAAGGGCCACCTGGTGGAGGTGTCCCGGGTCGACCTGGTCGGCGAGCACATCGGGTCCACGGCGATCCGCACCCAGGAGGCCTTCGAGCGGGCGCGTGGCGGTGTGCTGTTCATCGACGAGGCGTACGCGCTGTCCCCGGAGGACGCCGGGCGGGACTTCGGCAAGGAGGCCATTGACACCCTGGTGAAGCTGATGGAGGACCACCGGGAGGAGGTGGTGGTGATCGTCGCCGGGTACACCGCGGAGATGGAGCGCTTCCTCTCCGTCAACCCGGGTGTGGCCTCCCGTTTCTCCCGGACCATCACCTTCGGCGACTACGGCCCCGAGGAGCTGCTGCGGATCGTGCGGCAGCAGGCGGACGAGCACGAGTACCGGCTGGCGCCGGGCGCGTCCGAGGCGCTGCTGACGTACTTCGCGGCGATCCCGAAGGGCCCGGCGTTCGGCAACGGCCGTACCGCCCGGCAGACGTTCGAGGCGATGGTGGAGCGGCACGCGAGCCGGGTGGCCCAGCTCCCCGACCCGACCACCGACGACCTGACCCTGCTGTACGCGGAGGATCTGCCCGAACTGCCCTGAGCGGCCGTACCGTTAGCCCCCGGCGGGCTACAGGTTGTCTCCCCAGCCGGACTGGATCATGGTCTGGAAGGCCCACCTCCCGTCCCGCTTGAGCAGGATGTCGGCGTACCTCAGGCGCTGGGAGTGGCCGTCGGCGGTCATGGTCGAGTCCGTGAACACGACGGCCATCGAGGCGGACAGGAACACCGGGGTCCGGGTGGACTCGAAGGTGATGTCCTGGTCTCCGTCGCCCATCACATGGGTCATGGTGGCGAGGAACCGGTCCCGGTCCCACTGCGCCGAGCGGCCGTCGCCCGCGGAGTCGTCGCTGACGAGGTTGAGCGGGAACACCGCCATGTCCGCCATGCGCCTCACGTCGCGCCGGCCGCTCGCCGCGTCGTACTCCGCGAACCAGGCGTCCAGGCTCGCGCGGTCCTCGGCGGTCGGGGTGTATCCGGTGTCGGGCAGGAAGGTCATGCGGGCTCCTTCGACGGTGGCGGAACGTCGGCTAATCAAGTTTGACTAGTCGAGTCGCAGGGAGGGTACACCGCTCCGCGCCGGTGATCAAACTTGATTAGTGAGGACGGTCAGGACGGGTCCGAGCGGACCGGGTCCGGGCGCTGGGCCGGGAGGCCGGGCAGGAGGCGGGTCAGGAGGCGCGCTCGTTCGCGGGTGAAGGCGGGGTCCGACGGGTAGTCGGAGTGGCCGAGGATCGGGGCCGGGAGCGGATGGTCGAGGGTACGGCCGTAGGCGAGGGGGTCCGGCAGCGGCTCGTGGTCGACTTCCGGGGCGGTGCCGGCGGGGATGCGGACCGGGCCGCCGATGGGGTCGGTACGGCGGTAGAGGTTGCGCCAGCAGGCGATGTCGCGGTGCAGCGCGGCGAGGGCGGGCGGGCCGAAGTGGGCCGGGAACCAGCGGCCGTACAGGCGCTCCAGCGGGGAGCCGTAGGTGAGCAGGGCGACCCGGGTGCGGACCGACGGCGGGAGCTGCCAGGCCGCCGCCGCGGCGAGGACGCTGCCCTGGGAGTGCCCGGACAGCACCAGCCGGCCGCCGGTGCGCCGGGTCCAGGTGACCATGCGCCAGGTCAGGTCCGGCACGGCGCGCTCGGCGTAGCAGGGCGGGGCGAAGGGGTGGGCGGCACGCGGCCAGAACGTGCCGACGTCCCACAGGATGCCGATGGTGCGCCGGGCCGAGGCGTCCTTGTAGGCGCGCCTGCCCCAGGTCACGAAGAGTACGAAGCCGAGGCCGACCAGCCAGGAGCCCAGCGCCTGGGAGGTCTCGGCCACGGCCCGGACGAGGTGCGGGGTGCGGTCGGCCGCCCCGTCGGGGGTCTTCCCGGTGGCCGCGGCACCGGCCAGCGCCACCGCGCCCAGCAGCAGGGTGGTGGCGGTGAGGACGGCGACGACGAGGGGGACGCTGTCGGTCAGGGTGGCCATGGCCCGGGCGTGCGCGATGGCGCGGGTGCGGGGCGGGTCCTCGGGTTCGCCGGGGTACTCGCGGCGCACGCGGGCGCGTTCGGCGCGGGCGAGCCGGGCGGTGCGCACGGCGAGGGCGGCGGCCAGGAGCAGCAGCACCGCGATGAGCGGCGGGATGACGGAGGCCTGCCAGGTCAGCAGGGCGGGCGGACCGGCGAGCAGGGCACGGGTGCCGTCCAGCCAGTCGGCGACGCGCTGGGCGACCCCGCCGGAGATCACGCCGCCCAGCGCGCAGGCGAGCAGCGCGACGGCGGGCCCGCCGAGGCCCCGCATCCCGGTGCGCGGGTCGGGCCGGCGCCGGTACAGGACCCGCGCCACGACCGCGAGCACGACGATGACCAGGCCCTGGGCCAGCATGAGGAGGCCGAAGGCCCAGGCGCCCGGCAGCCGCCCGGCGGACTGCCAGCCGGGCCGGGACCACCCGGCGTACAGCAGGGCGAGCAGGAGCAGGGCGAGTGCGCCGAGTGGCAGGCAGCGGTCCAGGTGCCGGTCGAGACGCCGGTCTAGACGGCGCTCGCTGCGGCCCCGGCGGCAGACCACCGCGGCCACCACGACCGCCCCGGCGGCCAGGGCGGCGGTCAGGGCCCAGCCGAGGACGTCCAGGACCGCGGGGCCGCCGGTCCGGCGGTCGTAGCGGGCGGCCGGGACGGTGACGGCCGCGGCCACCGTGAGCAGGCCGGCCGCGGTGTGCGCCGCGCGCAGCCGGGCGACCAGCCGGCGCCCGTACCAGAAACCGGGCCGGGCCAGCGCGCTGCCCCGCGGGTCCGGCCGGGCGTCGGTGTCCGGCTCGGAGACGTCGGCGTCGGTGTCGGCGCCCCGCTCGGCAGCGTCGGCATCCGGTTCGGGATCCGGGGACAACGGCCGGTGGGACTCGTAGGCGCTCCAGGTGCGGTGCGAGAGGTACCACAGCAGGCCGGTCAGCGCGGTCGGCACCACGGCGGCCAGGGCCAGCCTGCGGCCGGGCGCGCTCCACCATCCGCCCGCCCCGGCGGGCGCCCCGGGGGCCGCGGGTGCCAGGAAGCCCAGCCAGGAGTGGCGGCGTACGCACGCGGGGGCGCTCGCGCACTGCCAGGCCACCAGGTCCAGGGCGACCTCGCAGACTGCGGCGACCAGCAGCACCGTCAGGGTGAGGGCGGTCAGCCTTACCAGGAGGCCGTAGAGCCGCACGGTGCGCGGCCGGCCGGGTGCGGCGGGGCGCATCCAGTGGGCGAGGTTGACGACCATGAACGGCAGCAGCAACAGCCACAGGGCGCGGCTGCCGTCGCCGGAGGTGAGGTTGCACCAGACGTACGCCTCCCGGACCGGCCCGCCGCGCGGGTCCCGCCCGGCCGGGGCGGAACCGGCGGCCCCGGCCCCTGACGCCTCCCCGGTGTCCTCGACGTCCTCGGCACGCCGGAAGACGGCGGCCGTGTCGTCGCCGGAGACCCGGACCGTGCGCGGATCGCCGAGCATCTTCTCGGGTGTGGTGCCGCCGACCCCGTGCACCAGCAACTCCAGGTCGGTCTCCGGCTCCGCCGGCCGTCGCGCCGGCCGCTCCGCCGCACGGTTTCCGTAGTCCCCTAAGGGCGGTTCCCCTGGGGGCCGGTCGTCGTACCGATCCGGTGCCGGGCCCTCGTACCGCTCTGCCGTCCGCTCCGCGGACCGGTCCTGCGCGCGTTCCATCGTTTCGCACATCCCCCGTGACGCCCTGACGTCTGTGTCCGTGCGCGGTCCAGGATGGCCGGTCCGGCCGCCGTATACACCTCTCGTCACGGAATCTCCCCGAACCGGGTCACGCCGGACGCCACCGGAGGTGGTGGCGCGAGGGGAGCCGCCCCGTGAAAAGATGGGACGCCCGCGCACTGCCCGTACGGACGGAAGTCCAGGTCGCAGCCGGTGCGCCGGGGCGTGTCGGACGGCTGGCGGCGAAAGGACCGGAGCGTACGTGAGCGAGAATCAGAACCTCCTCGCGGAGCAGCGCCGCGCCCTGATCCTGGACGAGGTCCGGCGTCGCGGCGGGGTGCGGGTCAACGAGCTGACCCGCAGGCTCGGCGTCTCGGACATGACCGTGCGCCGCGATCTGGACGCGCTCGCCCGCCAGGGCATGCTGGAGAAGGTGCACGGCGGCGCGGTGCCGGTGGTCGAGGCCAGCACGCACGAGCCGGGGTTCGAGGCGAAGTCGGGGCTGGAGCCGACCGCCAAGGAGGACATCGCGCGCGCCGCGGCCCGGCTGGTCGGCCCGGGAGCGGCGATCGCCCTGTCCGGCGGTACGACGACCTACGCGCTCGCCCGGCAGCTGCTGGAGGTGCCCGACCTGACCGTGGTGACGAACTCGGTGCGGGTCGCGGACGTCTTCCACGTCGCGCAGCGCACCTCGGGGCAGCGGCAGGGGGCGGCCACGGTGGTGCTGACCGGCGGGGTGCGCACCCCGTCGGACTCGCTGGTGGGACCGGTGGCCGACCAGGCGATCGCTGCGCTCCACTTCGATCTGCTGTTCCTCGGTGTGCACGGCATATCGCTGGAGGCGGGTCTGTCCACGCCGAATCTCGCGGAGGCCGAGACCAACCGGCGCCTGGTGCACTCCGCGCGCCGGGTCGTGGTGGTCGCCGACCACACCAAGTGGGGCACGGTGGGCCTGAGTTCCTTCGCCACGCTGGACCAGGTGGACACGCTCGTGACCGACGCCGGCCTGCCCGCCGAGGCGCGCGCGGAGATCTCCGAGCACCTGCGGGTGATCGTGGCGGGCGAGCCGGGGGAAGAGGCCGCGGAGGCCTGACGGGTGCTGCCTGACGGTCCCCTTCCGGAGGGCCTTCGGCTAGGGTGTGCTGCCCTGGCCGGTCGACCGTCCCACGGGGGGCGGCACACAGGGGGGTTCGCGCCATGGCTCGTCGTCTGCGCCCGGTGGGCATCGGCTTCGTCGGGACCGCGCCCGTACGGCTGGTCTTCGAACGGGAGCTGTCCGCCGCCCCGGAACAGGTCTTCCACGCGCTCGCCAAGGATGTCTCCGGCTGGCCGCGGTGGTTCTCGGCGGTGACGTTCGCGCGGGCCGCCGACGACGGCGCCGGGCGGGAGATCCGGCTCAGGGGCGGGACACGGTTCGAGGAGACGGTGCTCGTGGCGCGGGAACCGGAGGTGTACGCCTACCGCGTCGATGTCACCAACGCGCCGGGCGCCCGGGCCCTTGCCGAGGAGTGGCGGCTGACTCCCCACGGCACCGGCACCCGTCTGCGGTGGACCTTCGCCGCCGACGGGCCCGCGCCGTTCCGGTTCCTCATCGGGCTGGCCCGGCCGGGCCTGGGGCGTGCCTTCCGGGACGCGGTGAGGTCCTTGGACCGGCGGCTGGCGACGCGCTGACCCGCACCGGGCGGTCGGCCGGACGGCCGGGGCGCCGTCAGTCCGGCCACACTCCCGTCGCCAGGAACGAGCCGAGCGCCGCCGCGTACGGCGCGATGTCCAGGCCCTGGGCCGCGAGCCACGCGTCCGAGTAGTACTTGTCGAGGTACCGGTCCCCCGGGTCGCACAGCAGGGTGACGACACTGCCGGTACGGCCCTCGGCCACCATCTCGGCGACGATCTTCAGCGCGCTCCACAGCCCGGTGCCCGTGGAACCGCCCGCCTTGCGGCCGATGGCGCCCTCCAGCGCCCGTACGGCGGCGACGCTCGCCGCGTCCGGGACCTTCATCATCCGGTCGATCGCGCCGGGCACGAAGCTGGGCTCCACGCGGGGCCGGCCGATGCCCTCGATCCGGGAGCCGCAGTCGCAGGTGACGTCCGGGTCGCCGGTGGTCCAGCCCTCGAAGAAACAGGAGTTGTCCGGGTCGGCGACACAGATCCGGGTGTCGTACTGCATGTAGTGGACGTAGCGGGCGAGGGTCGCGGAGGTGCCGCCGGTGCCCGCCGTGGCCACGATCCAGGCCGGCTCCGGGAACCGCTCCAGGCGCAGCTGACGGAAGATCGATTCGGCGATGTTGTTGTTGCCGCGCCAGTCCGTGGCCCGCTCGGCGTAGGTGAACTGGTCCATGTAGTGGCCGCCGGTCTCCGCCGCCAGGCGGGCGGACTCCTCGTACATCTTCCGGGAGTCGTCCACGAAGTGGCACCGCCCGCCGTGGAACTCGATGAGCCGGCACTTCTCGGCACTGGTCGTGCGCGGCATGACGGCGATGAAGGGCACGCCGATCAGCTTCGCGAAGTAGGCCTCCGAGACCGCCGTGGAGCCGCTGGACGCCTCGATCACGGGGCGGCCCGGGCGGATCCAGCCGTTGCACAGACCGTAGAGGAACAGCGAGCGGGCCAGCCGGTGCTTGAGGCTGCCGGTGGGGTGGGTGGACTCGTCCTTCAGATAGAGGTCGATCCCCCACCGTTCGGGCAGCGGGAAGCGCAGCAGGTGCGTGTCCGCCGAGCGGTTGGCGTCGGCCTGGACCTTGCGGACGGCTTCCTTGAGCCAGTCGCGGTAGGCGGGGTCGCTGCGGTCGACGTCGAGGGTGGCGCCGGTGGTGGTCTGGGGCGGGATGCTCACGGCGGGGCTCCTTGCACTCATCGCCGACGGCGCCTCGCGCGGGTCGGCAGATCGAGCATAGGCGCCTTGCACACGCCTTCCCACCTGCATAAACGCATCTTTGGGTGGCCCCAAGGCGGGCTGGGGCACAGGCGTGCGACCCGGCCGGGGCGCATGGGAGCGCGTGCTGCGGGTGACTCGTTCACGCGCCTCCGCGCGCACTGGTGCTCCTGGCCCGGCCGGGGCAGACTGCACGCGACGGGACGGTCCGTCCCGCACGGGGGCGCACGAGAAACCGACGAACCAGGGAACCACGCACCCAGGGAAATGAGCGCGAGGGGGGCCGACATGGCTGAGCCGGAATTCAGGGCCACAGGCGTGCGGATCGGCAAGGGCCTGCGTTCGCTCACCCGGGCCGGACAGGTCCGGATCAGCGACGGCAGGCTCCAGTTGCTCACCAGCTACGGCAGCGAGATAGACAGCGCGCCGGTGCAGGCGGTGCGCGCCTCCAAGCCGTGGTTCGCCCCGGACGACCGGGCGCTGGCCGACCTGAACGGCACGCGGTATCTGCTGACGCTGGGCGAGCGCGACCCGGCGCCGGGACGGCCGGGGCCGCCCGCCGCCCGGAGGTTCATCGAGGCGGTCCGCCGGGCCGCGGGGCGCGGCGGCTGAGCGGCGCGGGACGCGGCGGCCGGGCGAGCCGGACCGCGCGCCCGCGTCCTCGCCCGGCGCGCGGTCGCGGCGAGTTGCGGGAGTGCGTGCGCTGCGTCACTCTGGTCTCACGTCACTCTGGGTTTACCGGCGACAACGCTGCGAACCAGCCCGCCGGCCACGACAGCAGGCGGACGTTTGGACGCAAGCACCCTGCTGGATCCGTTGTTCTCCGTGTTCTTCCGGTTCCTCCGGACCTCACATCGGGGAGTCGCAGCCGTGACCAGTCATCCAAGCAGGCACTGCACGGTGGAGCTCCAAGCCCTGCCGTCGCGGATCGGCCAGGTCCGCAGAATCGTATCTGCGCAGTTGCGCTACTGGCATCTCGACCCATTGATCGACCGGGCCGCGCTCGGTGTGACGGAGCTGCTGAGCAACGTCCACCGGCACGCCAGGCCCGACAAGTCGTGCACCGTGGAGCTGGAGTTGCTGCCGGACCGGCTCACGGTCTCGGTACGCGACCACGATCCGCGCCTTCCGGTACCGGCCGACGCCACGGACCCGGCGGACGCCACCCCGCTGGCCACCTGCGGGCGGGGACTGGCGATGGTGGCCGCGGTGAGCGAGAGCTGGGGTGCGCGGCCGGACGGGGAGAACGGCAAGGTCGTGTGGTTCACGCTGCCGGCCACGGCGGCGGCCCACGGCCATCCGGCACGGCCGCCCCAGGACACACCCCGGCCGGCACCCGCACGGGCACCCGCCACGGCGGCGGTCGCGGCCGGGGTCTCGGCCCCGGCGGGGGCCGGGACGACGGCGGGAGGCGGTCCGGCCGTCCCGATGGAGGTGGTGGCGGCCACAGCCACCACGGCCACCTCGGCCCCCGCGGTCGCCGCGGTGGCGAGCGCGATGGCCGACGGCGGTGCGGCGCCGGGCTGAGCGGCCGGCCGCGGCGGACGACGACACGGCGGGAGCGCCCCGGGCACCTTGGGCCCGGGGCGCTCCCGCCGTGCTCACCGTGCGGCTCACCTGTGCGAACGGACTGACGGATACGCGCGAACGGACTGGCGGATACGGGAGGCCGGCCGGCTGATCCGGGAACCGACTAGCGACTGTAACTACTAGTATGTAAAGTGCTCGCATGAGCACCTCGGAACGACTGATCGAGTCCACCCGTGAGCTGCTGTGGGAGCGCGGATACGTGGGCACCAGCCCCAAGGCGATCCTGGAGCGCTCGGGAGCGGGCCAGGGCAGCATGTACCACCACTTCAAGGGCAAGCCGGATCTCGCCCTGGCCGCGATCCGGCGTACCGCCGCCGAACTGCGGGCCACCGCCGAGGCCGTGCTCGGCGGGCCGGGCACACCGTACGAACGGATCGAGGCGTATCTGCTGCGCGAGCGCGATGTGCTGCGGGGCTGCCCGGTCGGCCGGCTGACCATGGATCCGGACGTGATCGCGAGCGACGAACTGCGCGCGCCGGTGGACGAGACGATCGCCGCGATCCGGGACCGGATCGCCGAGATCGTCGAAGAGGGCAAGCGGCAGGGGCAGTTCGCGTCGGAGCTGGACGGCGCGGAGATCGCCGCGGCCGTGCTCGCGACCGTGCAGGGCGGCTATGTGCTCGCCCGCGCCTCCGGCTCCCCCGCCGCTTTCGACGCCGGCGTCCGCGGTCTGCTCGCGCTGCTCGCTCCCCGGACGCACGGAACCGGCTGAAGCCCCCGAATCCGACGTCCTTCCCGAACTCCCCGACAGGAGAACCGAGTCACGTGCACATCACCAGACGCCGGCCCGACACCCGGCAGGGTCCGGCGGACACCTTCACCGGCGCGGTCTGGCTGGACGAGATAGCCGCCCCCGCCGCCCCGTCCCGGCTGCGCATGTTCAACGTCCACTTCGCGCCGGGCGCGCACACGGCCTGGCACACGCATCCGCACGGGCAGGTGCTGCACGTCCTGGAGGGCGAGGGCCTGGTGGGACGCGCGGACGGCGAGGTGGAGGAGATCCGCGCGGGCGACACGGTGTGGATCGAACCGGGCGAACGGCACTGGCACGGTGCCGGGCCCCGCACCTTCATGACCCACCTCGCGGTCGTGGAGGCCGCCGAGGACGGCACGACGGCCTCGTGGCACGCGCACGTGTCCGACTACCCCGCCTGAGAAGGGAAGCACGAAGTGCACGCGATGCAGTACGAGTTCACCCTGCCCGCCGACTACGACACGGGGCTCGTCCGCTCCCGGGTCGCCCGCGTCGGGCATGTGCTGGACGACTGGGACGGCCTGGGCATCAAGACGTACGTGATGCGCGAGCGGGGGGTGAACGGCTCGCCGGTGAACCAGTACGGACCGTTCTACCTGTGGAACACCATGGAGGGCATGAACAGGTTCCTGTGGGACGGGGCCTTCCAGGGGCCGGTCAACGACTTCGGCCGGCCGGCGGTACGTCAGTGGACCGGCCTGGCCTTCGAGGAGGGCACCGCGACCGCCTCCGCGCCGGCGTACGCCGTGCGCCGGCGTCAACCGGTGCCGGAGGGCGTTGAGTTGGCGTCGTTCATGGCGGACGCGGTGGCCGAGACGGGAAGGCTGGCGGCGGCGGACGGCGCGGTGCTCGCGGCGGCGGCCGTGGACACGCGTGCCTGGGAGGTCGTGCACTTCTCCCTCTGGGAGCACGACGGCCCCGAGGCGGACGGGGATCTCTTCGAGGTGCTGCACCTGTCCGTGCCCGGCCGGGACCGGCTTCCGCGCGGACGGCAGTGGTGAGGCGCGTCCGTACGGTCCTCGGCGACATCGGTCCCGAGGAGCTGGGCGTGTGCGACGCGCACGACCATCTCTTCCTGCGCAGCCCGCGGTTGCCGGGGCAGGAGCTGGACGACGTGCCGGCCGCGCGGGCCGAGCTGGCGGCCTTCCGCGCGGCGGGCGGCGCGGCCGTCGCGCAGTGGACGCCGTACGGCATGGGGCGGCGAGCGGCGGACCTGCCGGCGCTGTCCCGGGCGACCGGGGTGCGGATCGTCTGCGCCACCGGGCTGCACCAGGCGGCGCACTACGACCCGCGGGTGTTGGAGGAGCTGAGCGGGGACCGGCTCGCCGAGCTGTTCGTGACCGAGCTGACCGAGGGCATCGGGACGACCGGGGTGCGGGCCGGCCTGATCAAGGTGGCGGGCGGTTTCCACGGGCTCGACGCGCACGCCCGCCGGACGATGACGGCGGCGGCCGAGGCCCACCACGCCACCGGCGCGCCCATCGCCGTGCACCTGGAGCTGGGCACCGGCGCGCTGGACGTACTGGACCTGCTGTGCGGCGAGCTGGGAGTGCCCGGGGAGCGGGTGATCCTGGGGCATCTGAACCGCTTCCCCGACCCGGTGGCGCACCGGGAGGCCGCCGCGGCGGGCTGCTGGCTGGCCTTCGACGGGCCGTCCCGCGCCCACCACGCCACCGACTGGCGGATGCCGGAGGCGGTACGGGCCCTGGCCGAGGCGGGGTTCGGGGACCGGTTGCTGCTCGGCGGGGACACGGTGACCGCCGGGGCGCGCTCGGTCGACGGCGGGCCCGGGATGCCGTATCTGCTGCGCCGGGTGCGGCGGCGGCTGACGGCGGCGGTGGGCGCGGAGCTGGTGGAGCGGATGCTCGGGGAGCATCCGGGGCGGGCGTTCGGGGCCGACTGGAAGTGAGCGCGTCCCGGCGGGGAAATGCGGGTGATCAGGACCGGGCCGGGCCCCTAGCCTGGCCGGCATGATCACACCCGTGTATCCGCCCAAGCCCGTGCCCGGTGACCGGATAGCGGTCCTCTCGCCTAGCGCCGGTCTGCCGGGCATCCTGCCGCTTCCGTACGAGCTGGGGCTGAGACGGCTGCGGGAGGACTTCGGTCTGGAACCGGTGGAGTACCCCACCACCCGCACCATGGGCGCCGGCCCGCGGGAGCGCGCCGCCGACATCCACGCCGCGTTCGCCGATCCGACGGTCAAGGCGGTGATGGCCGCCATCGGCGGGGACGACCAGATCACCGTGCTGCCCCACCTGGACCGTGAGCTGATCCGCGCCCACCCCAAGCCGTTCTTCGGGTTCAGCGACAACACCAATCTGCTGGTGTTCCTGCGCAACGTGGGCATCGTCGGCTACCACGGCGCCTGTGTGATGACCGAGCTGGGCCGCCCTTACGCGCTGCACCCGGTGACGGCCGACTCGGTGCGCGCGGCCCTGTTCACCTCGGGCCCGTACGAACTGCGTCCGGCCGGGCGCTACCGCGACACCGACCGCGACTGGGCCGATCCGGCCACGTTCGACGCCGAGCCCGACTCCCAGCCGGCCGGCGGCTGGATCTGGCACCGGCCCGAGCGGCTGGTGGAGGGGCGCGCCTGGGGCGGCAACCTGGAGATCCTGTCGTGGCTGCTGATGGCCGACCGCGAGATCGAACGCGACCCGGCGGCCTACGACGGCGGCGTACTGTTCCTGGAGACCTCGGAGGAGCTGCCGAGCGCCGCCGAGGTCTTCCGGATCCTGCGCAACATGGGGGAACGCGGTCTGCTGGAGCGCTTCCCCGCGCTGCTGATGGCGCGTGCCAAGGCGTGGTCCTTCGAGCGGCCGAACGACGCGGACGCCAAGCGGCGCTACGCCACCGAGCAGCGTGCGGCGGTGCTCCGCGCCCTGGAGGTATATGCCCCGCACACCATGGCGGTCTTCGATGTGGACTTCGGACACACCGATCCGCAACTGGTGATCCCCTACGGCGGACAGGTCCGTGTGGACGGCCCGGCGCGCCGCATCACGGTGACGTACTGACGGTGTGACGTACTGGCCGTGGGACGTACTGGCGGTCCGGCGCGACCGGGGTACCGGGGTCAGCCCGTGGTGCCGGCCAGTGCCGTCAGCGGGTCGTCCAGGACCGGCTGCCAGGCCAGTTCCGCGGCGCCGACCAGGCTGCTGTGGTCCAGGGTGCACGGCAGGATGGGGACGCCGCCGCTCTGGCCCCACAGGCTGCGGTCCGCCACCACCGCGCGCAGCCGGCCCGGGTCGGCCGCCAGCAGGGTGCGGTGCAGGCCGCCGAGGACGATGCGGTCCGGGTTCAGGATGTTGACCAGGCCGGCCAGGCCGAGGCCGAGGCGGTCGATGAGGGCTTCGGCCGCCCTGCGCACGGCCGGGTCGTCGTACCGGGTGCGCAGCAGGTCGTCGGCCTGCCGCAGCAGCGACAGCTCGGGGCCGGGCTCGAGGCCGGCCTCCACCAGCAGGGCCAGCGGGTCGGCCTCCACGTCCAGGCAGCCGCGGCCGCCGCAGTGGCAGGGGCGGCCCTCCGGGTTGACCGTGAGATGGCCGACCTCCAGCGCGAGACCCGAACTGCCGGTGTGCAGCCGGCCGTCCAGCACGAGCGCGCCGCCGACCCCGCGGTGCCCGGTGGCCACGCACAGCAGGTCCCGCGCACCCCGCCCGGCGCCGTGCCGGTGTTCGGCGAGCGCGACCAGGTTGACGTCGTTGCCCGTGAAGGCGGGCCCGTCGATGCCGGCGGCGCGCACGCACTCCGCGAAGATCCGCCGGACGGGCGCGCCGACGGGCCAGGCCAGGTGCAGCGGGTTGAGGGCCAGGCCGTCGGGTTCGGCGACAGCGGACGGCACGGCGAGTCCGGCGCCGACACAGCGCCGGCCGGTGGTGCGCAGCAGCTCCGCGCCCGCCTCCACGACGCTGGCGAGCACCTTGGCCGGGTCGGCGTCGACGGTCTCGCAGCCGGGCGCGGTCGCCACGATCCGCCCGCCGAGTCCGACCAGCGCGGCCCGGAATCCGTCGGCGTGGATCTGCGCGGCGAGGGCCACCGGCCCGTCCTCGGCGACCTCCAGCCGGTGCGAGGGGCGGCCTTGGGAACCGGCCGCGGAGCCGGGCCGGGCGTCCACCCGGATCAGGCCGAGCGCCTCCAGTTCGGCGGCCACCGCGCCGGCCGTCGCCCGGGTGACGCCGAGTTCGGCGGTGAGCACGGCCCGGGTCGGCGCCCGTCCGGTGTGCACCAGCTCCAGCGCGGGTCCGAGAGCGCCGCGCCCCCGGTCCAGCCGCGCCCTCGAGGTGGTCCTCTCCCCCGCTGTCCGGGGATCCGCCTTGCCGTTCATGAGGGCGAGTCTCCCATGATCCGCCTCCGGGGTGACCGGCGCCGCCCGCTACCGGCCGCTCACCCGCAGGGTGATGTTCAGCCTGCCGGTGAGGCCCAGCCAGTCCGGGGCCGTGCCCGGGCGGACGCTCGGCACACCGTGGTAGGCGAGCCGGGAGGGGCCGCCGAAGACGAACAAATCGCCGCCGCGCAGCTCCACGTCGGTGTACGGCCTGCCGCGCGTGGCGGTGTTGCCGAAGCGGAACACGCAGGTGTCGCCGAGGCTGAGGGAGACCACCGGGGCGTCCGCCCGTTCGTCGGCGTCGCGGTGCATGCCCATGCGGGCGTCGGCGTCGTAGAAGTTGATCAGCGCGATGTCGTACGGCGCGGCCGGTACGGCGTCCGGGCCGAGCGCGTCGGTCACCGCGCGGCGGCCCAGCTCGCCGAGCCGGTCCGGGAACGGCTTGACGGGGGCACCGTCGCCGTCCACGGCGGTGCGGGCGTAGGCGTACGGGTACCAGTGCCAGCCGAGACAGACCTGGCGTGCGGTCATCGTGCCGCCGCCCGGGGTGCGGACCGTGCGCAGTCCGGCGGGGGGCCGGGCCCAGTCCCGGCAGGCGGCGAGCAGGGCGCGCTGCCGTGCGGGGTCCAGCCAGTCCGGGACGTGCACGGCGCCCGGCGCGACCTGTGTGCGCTCCCTCGGGAAGAGCTCGTCCTCCATGCCCCCATCCTGCCCCACGGGCCCTGAGCTGCGGCTCGGCTAGCCTGGACGCACGATGAGCGACCGTATGACGACACCGTGGGGCGAGGTCGAGCTGACCCGCTTCCCCGAGGATCCGCGCGACCGGCTGCGTGCCTGGGACGCCTCCGACGCGTACCTGCTGCGCCATCTCGCCGAGGAGGAGGTGCCGCTCACCGGCACGGTCGTGGTGGTCGGGGACCGCTGGGGCGCGCTGGTCACCGCGCTGGCCGGGCACCGGCCGACGCAGATCACCGACTCCTTCCTCGGTCAGGAGGCGACCCGGGCGAATCTGGCGCGGGCCGGTGTGGAGCCGGGCGCCGTGAGGCTGCTCACCACGCAGGACCCGCCTCCGGAGCGGGTGGACGTGCTGCTGGTGCGGGTGCCCAAGAGCCTGGCGCTGCTGGAGGACCAGTTGCTGCGGCTGGCGCCGGCCGTGCACGCGGACACGGTGGTGATCGGCACCGGCATGGTGAAGGAGATCCACACCTCGACGCTCCGGCTGTTCGAGCGGATCCTCGGGCCGACCCGGACCTCGCTGGCCCGGCAGAAGGCCCGGCTGATCTTCTGCACCCCCGACCCGGCGCTGGAGCGGCCGGCGAACCCGTGGCCGTACAGCTACGCCCTGCCCGACGGTGTCGGCGCGGTGTCGGGGCGCCCGGTGGTCAACCACGCGGGCGTCTTCTGCGCCGACCGGCTGGACATCGGCACCCGCTTCTTCCTGCGGCACCTGCCCGGTCCCGGCGCGGGGCGCGTGGTGGACCTCGGCTGCGGCAACGGCGTGGTGGGGACGGCGGTGGCGCTGGCCGATCCGACGGCCGAGGTGCTGTTCGTGGACGAGTCCTTCCAGGCGGTGGCCTCGGCGGAGGCGACGTACAAGGCGAACGGGGTGCCGGGGCACGCCGAGTTCCGGGTCGGGGACGGGCTGGCCGGGGTCGCCTCGGGCAGTGTGGACCTGGTGCTGAACAACCCGCCGTTCCACTCCCATCAGGCGACCACGGACACGACGGCCTGGCGGATGTTCAGCGGGGCGAAGCGCGCGCTGCGGCCGGGCGGTGAGCTGTGGGTGATCGGCAACCGGCACCTCGGCTACCACCTGAAGCTGAAGCGGTTGTTCGGCAACAGCGAGACGGTGGCGTCGGACCCGAAGTTCGTGGTGCTGCGGGCGGTCAAGAGGGGCTAGGGGCCCCGATCGGGGACCGCGCCGCCGGTCCCGGCCGGTGGCGCGGTTCCCGGCCGGTGCCGGTCAGCCGCCGTCGGCCCGGGACAGTACCCCGATGATCCGGCGGACTTCGCGGGCCATCGCCTCCCGGCCCACGCCGAGGTAGGCGCGGGAGTCGACGGCCTCGGGGCGGGCGGCGAGGAAATCCCTGATCGCGCCGGTCATGGCCGCGTTGAGCGCGGTGCCGACGTTGACCTTGGCGATGCCTTCGCCGACGGCCGCGACCAGTTGCTCGTCCGGTACGCCGCTGGAGCCGTGCAGGACGAGCGGCACGCTCAGCGCGGCGGACAGCCGGGTGAGCAGGGCGTGGTCGAGGACGGCGGTGCGGCTGGTCATGGCGTGGGCGCTGCCGACGGCGACGGCCAGGGCGTCGACGCCGGTGCCGGCGACGAAGTCCCGCGCCCGGTCCGGGTCGGTGCGCGCGCCGGGCGCGTGGGCGTCCAGCGGGGGCCGGCCGTCCTTGCCGCCGATCTCCCCCAACTCCGCCTCGATCCACAGCCCTTGGGCGTGCGCCCAGTCGGCGGCGGCCCGGGTCGCGGCCAGGTTGTCGGCGTAGGACAGACGGGCCGCGTCGTACATGACCGAGCCGAACCCGGCGTCGGGTGCCTGGCGGAGCAGGTCGTCGCTCTGCACGTGGTCCAGGTGCAATCCGACGGGTACGGCGGCCCGTTCTGCGGCGGTGACGGCGGCGCGGGCCAGCGGCAGGAGCCGTCCGTAGCGGAACTTCACGGCGTTCTCGCTGACTTGGAGGACGACGGGTGAACCGGCCGTCTCGGCACCGGCGATGACGGCCTCGATGTGTTCCAGGGTGATGACGTTGAACGCGGCGACGGCGGCGCGGGCCGCTGCGGCCCGGGTGACCAGCTCGCCGGTGGGCACGAGGGGCACGGGGTGTGTCCTTCCTGGGCGGGACCGGCGGGTCAGGGGGTGAGGATGACCGAGCGGGTGAGGTGGCGCGGCCGGTCGGGGTCGAGTCCCCGGGCGGCGGCGACCGCGACCGCGAGCCGCTGGACGCGGACGAGTTCGGCGAGCGGGTCCAGCTCGCCCTCGATCCACATCCCGCCGGTGGCGCGGACCTGCGCGGCGAGCCCGTCGGGTGCCGTGCCGAGCATCCAGGTGGCGGTCCCCTCGCAGGTCACGCTGATCGGGCCGTGCCGGTACTCCATCGCCGGGTATGCCTCGGTCCAGGACAGCGACGCCTCACGCATCTTCAGCCCGGCCTCGCTCGCGAGTCCGACCGTCCAGCCGCGCCCGAGGAAGGTGAACTGGCGGCACTCCACGAGCCCTTCGGGCAGGGGGGTGGCGAGTGCGGTGCGCGCGTCGGCCACGACGGCGTCGGTGTGCAGGCCGAGGTGGGCGCGCAGCAGGGTGAGCGCGGTGGTGGCGAACCGGGTCTGCACGACGGAGCGTTCGTCGGCGAAGTCCAGCACCACGAGGTCGTCCGCGGCGTCCATGACCGGGGTCCGCGGGTCGGCGGTGATCGCGGTGGTACGGGTCCGCCCGGCCAACTCCTGCAGCAGTGCCAGTACTTCGGTGGTAGTGCCGGACCGGGTGAGGGCGACGACCCGGTCGTAGGACCGCCCGTGCGGGAACTCGGAGGCGGCGAACGCGTCGGTCTCGCCCTGCCCCGCGCCCTCCCGTAGCGCGGCCACCGCCTGGGCCATGAAGTAGGAGGTTCCGCACCCGACGACGGCGACCCGCTCCCCCGCCCGCGGCAGTGCCTGACGGTGCCCTGCCGCCTGTTCGGCGGCCCGTATCCAGCACTCCGGCTGGCTGTTCAGCTCGTTCTCGACATGGGTCATGGCCCATACCCTCCCCTTGCTGATTGTTCTTGCAAGGTATAGCGATCTTTCGAGCACAATCAAGCATTCGGCGGGGAAGCCGGGTGCGCTAGGGTCGCCGGGAGATCGTCCGGAGGAAGAAGACGGAGGCCGCGGATGTCCCGGGACGCCCGCTGGAAGGCGCTGCTGGAACTGCTCGTCGAGCGCGGCCGGCTGGAGGTCGAGGAGGCGGCGGCCGAGCTGGCGGTGTCGGCGGCGACGATCCGCCGGGACTTCGACCAGCTCGCCGAACAGCAGATGCTGGTGCGCACCCGGGGTGGCGCGGTGGTGCACGGGGTGTCGTACGAACTCCCGCTGCGCTACAAGACGGCCCGGCGCGCCTCGGAGAAGCAGCGCATCGCCAAGGCGGTGGCCGAACTCCTCGCGCCGGGCGAGGCGGTGGGGCTGACCGGCGGTACGACCACCACGGAGGTGGCCCGCGCGCTGGCCGTGCGCGCCGATCTCGCCACCGGCTCGCCGGCGCTGACCGTCGTCACCAACGCGCTCAACATCGCCAACGAGCTCGCCGTGCGCCCCCAGTTCAAGATCGTGGTGACGGGCGGGGTGGCGCGCGCGCAGTCGTACGAGCTGATCGGCCCGCTCGCGGACGGGGTGCTGGGCCAGATCACCCTGGACATGGCCGTGCTCGGTGTGGTCGGTTTCGACGTCGCGCACGGAGCGGCGGCGCACGACGAGGCGGAGGCCGCCATCAACCGCCTGCTGTGCGAGCGCGCCGAGCGGGTGGTGGTCGCCGCCGACTCCAGCAAACTGGGCCGCCGCGCGTTCGCCCGGATCTGCGGGGCCGAACTGGTGGACACGCTGGTGACGGACACCGCGGTGGCGCAGGAGACGGTACGGCGGTTCGAGGAGGCGGGCGTGCGGGTGCTGGCGGTGTGAGGCGCGGGGTACCGAGTACCAACCGGGCCGTCGAGGCCGGCCCGGCCGGGGCGCCCCGCTGACACCTCCCGGCCGCGCAGGGCAACGGCCGGGGCGGGGTTCGGCTCGGACGCCGCATCGACCGGGGCGCCGCTCGCCTCGGACGCCTCAACGACTGGAGCGCCGTTCGCCTCGGACGCGGCCACCACCGGAGTGCCATTCACCTCGGCCACCGCGTGAAGCGGGGCACAGTTCACCTCGGCCGCCGCTCCGACCGGGGCGCCGCCGGCCTCGGATGCGGGCATCAGCTGCCGTTCCGTGCGTCCGCCCCCTCACATGCCGCGCAGGTCGGCCTTCACGAACCCCGCGCCCCGCTGGTCGTTGCAGAGCGTCGGTGGCCGGTCGGCCGGGTCCGGCCATGTCTGCGGGGCCTGGAGCGCCACGCTCACCAGCGTCAGCAGCAGATCGACGTCGCTAGCGGCATCCAGGCGCAGTGTCACCCACGGCGAGCCGCGCACGATCCTGATCGCTCCCGAGTGCTTGAGGTCCTTGGTGAACCGCCGGACGGCCCGGTCGGTGAGCAGCAGGTCGACATCCCGCTCGGAGTGGAAGTGGACGATCTCACCCTGGGCGGAACTCACCGCCTGCCCCAGGCCGCAGCTCGGCACGGTCTGTCTCAGATCCGGCCAGGTCGCCAGTTGCGCGAGCGCGCGCGAGGCCAACGTCATGGGCCCATCATGGCGCGCTCACCCGTCCGCAACCAGCTCGTGAGCGAGCATTAACCGACCGGTATCCACCGCGAGTTCAGCTACTCGCACACCTGCGCGATCGCCGAACAGGTCCGGATTCGCCCGGTGTTGCCTCGCCCGGCACCGCCCGGCGGGGGGAACCCGCAGGTGGGCCCGTATGACAGGGCGGCCGACCCGGTCCCGCCGGCCGGGCACGCGCGCGATCCGGTTCCGTGGAGCGTACGGGACGGCCCGGGGCCGGGGCGCCCGAAAGGGCGAAGCATCGGACGCCGGTTCGTCACCGTCACAACCGGAGGACCCGGGTCGACGACCGGCCGCGCGGGGCCGGCCCGCGACCGTCTTGCCCACTCCCCGCGCCCCCCGTACGCTGGATTTTGTGCCGATAGTAAACAAAACCCGTGTGCACAGCGCCGTGCCGGGCCGGAGCCTCACGGCACTGCGCGCCGCGATCACCGCCTTCTTCGCCCTGGACGGTTTCATCTTCGCGGGATGGGTCGTCCGCATCCCCGACATCAAGCAGCAGACGCACGCCTCCGCCGGCGCCCTCGGACTCGCCCTGCTCGGCGTGTCCGCCGGGGCCGTGCTCACCATGACGCTGATCGGGCGGCTGTGCCGTCGCTACGGCAGCCATCCGGTGACCGTGGTCTGCATGGTGGTGCTCGCGCTGAGCGTGGCGCTGCCCCCGCTCACCCACTCGGCGCCGGCGCTGGGGGCCGTACTGCTGCTGTTCGGCGCGGGCTACGGCGGGGTCAACGTGGCCTTCAACAGCGCCGCCGTCGATCTGGTCGCCGCGACGCGCAAGCCGATCATGCCGAGTTTCCACGCGGCCTTCAGCCTGGGCGGAATGGTCGGCGCGGGCCTCGGCGGACTGGTCGCCGAGGTCCTCTCCCCCACCCGCCATCTGCTGGGCCTCACCGTGGTCGGGCTGCTCGTCACGGCCGTCGCCGGGCGCACCCTGCTGCGGTACGAGCCGCCGGAGCCGCTCGAGCGCACACCAGCTCAGGCGGCGCGGGCGGGCGGGAAGAACCGGCGCGGGGTCGTGGTCGTCTTCGGGCTCGTCGCGATGTGCACGGCGTACGGGGAGGGGGCGATGGCCGACTGGGGCGCGCTCCACCTCCAGCAGGACCTCGATGCCTCCGCCGGCAGCGCGGCGGCCGGGTACGCGTGTTTCGCGCTCGCCATGACCATCGGCCGGCTGACCGGGACGACGCTGCTGGCCCGGTTCGGGCGGGCCCGGACCGTGGTCGCCGGAGGTACCGTCGCGGCGGTCGGCATGCTGCTCGGTGCCCTCGCGCCCTCGGTGTGGGCCGCGTTGGCCGGTTTCGCGGTGACCGGGCTCGGGCTCGCCAACCTCTTCCCGGTCGCCGTGGACCAGGCGGGTGCGCTGGCCGGTGCGTCCGGCGTCGCCCTGGCCTCCACCCTCGGTTACGGCGGCATGCTCCTCGGGCCGCCGGCGATCGGGTTCATGGCCGACTGGTTCTCCCTGCCCACCGCGCTCACCAGCGTGGCCGCGCTGGCGGCGATCGCCACCGTCCTCGGACTGGCGACGCGGCACTCCTTCACAGACACCGCTTCGCCCGGCTGACGAAACCGGTGACGAGGTCCCGGGTGCGCACCCGCAACTCATCCGATTCCGCCCTGCTGTTCGCCTTGGACAGCTTCGTGATCTCCGCGAGCACGTCTTCCGCGGCCTGGCCGAGCCCCTCGTCGTCCGTCAGCATCTGCGCCCGGAACAGGGCCTCTTGGGCCTGGGAGCGCAGGTCGTAGGCGCGGATGCGGACGGTGTCGGGGTCCTCGGGCGGTGGCTGTTCGCGCTCGCAGAACCACAAGTGGATCAGGCACCGGCGGTAGTTGACCAACGCGCCCGCGTAGGCCGAGTATGCCTCCAGCCGCTCCTGCCGGAGACTCTCGCGCCGGGTGAACTGGTGGTTTCTGTCCGTGGTGCGCCGCTGGAACGCGAGGGTGAGTGCCGACCCGAGCAGGGTGCCGAGGACGGCTATGGCGCTGGCGATGATGGTTTCCACGCCTCAAGACGATCACGCGCACCGCGAGCCGGCCACACGCACCCGGTGACCGGACCGGCCGGGATGAACAATCACCATGCGGGAGTTGGGGATGGGGACAGGGCGGTCGGTGATCGTCGTGTCCCCGTCCGCACCGCTACCGGAAGGCGTTCCCATGACCCCGCTGCGCCTCGGCGTCTCCCTGCAACCGCGCTGGCCGCTCCACGACGGAACGGGCGCCCTCCGCGCCGCACGCCACGCCGAGGAGCTGGGCTTCGACCATGTCGCGGTCGGCAACCGGCTCCTGGACAGCGGTTTCGGCCTCGACACGGACCCGTTCGTGCTGCTGTCGGCCGTGGCGGGGGCGACGACCCGCGTGCGGCTGCTGACGTCCGTGCTCGTCGCGCCGTACTACCCCGCGCTGGTGCTAGCCAACCAGGCCGCCACCCTGGACGTGATCTCCGGTGGCCGTCTGGTCCTCGGCGTCGGCACCGGCTGGAACCCCGACGAGTTCGCGGCCGTCGGCGTGTCCGCCGGGGAACGCGGTGCGCGCACCGACGACCACCTCGGCGCCGCCAAAGCCTTGTGGTCCCGGCGCCCCGCGGACTTCGACGGGCCGTTCACCCGGCTGCGCGCCGCGCACCTGGGCGTGCCTCCGGTCACCCCCGGCGGCCCGCCCGTGTGGGTCGGCGGCCACAGTGACGCCGCGCTGCGCCGGGTGGTGCGGTTCGGCGACGGCTGGTACGGCTCCGGTGTGGACGCCGCGGAGGTCACCGACGTCCGGCGCCGTCTGCGGGACCTCGCCGGCGCGGAGCACGCCGACCGTCTGACGCTCGCCTCGTCCGCGTTCCTCACTCCGCCCGGTTTCCCCGCGGCGCTCGCCCCGCCGGGACGCCCGCTCGGCGGCGCCGCGCCCACCGCGGCGAGCGTCGCCGACGACCTCGCCCGGCTCGCCGAGGCGGGGCTCGCCGAGTGCACCCTGTGGCTGCCGCTCGCGGCCGAGCACGTCGGCCGGGCCATGGAGTGGATAGCGACCGAGGTGACCCCGCGCCTGGCCTGATCACCCTTCCGCTTCGCGTCGGCGCCGCGTCCGGACGATGGCCGGCACCGGCGGTGACCGCGTCTGTCGGCGGTGGCCGCCGGTCCGTGCGTACGCGTCGCCTGCCGGTAGGACACCGGCCGTCCCGTCCCACGTCCGGGTGTTTCGACGCCGTCACCCGGATGAGCCGACGCGGTCATGAGCAGCGTCGCCTCATGACCGAGCGAAAGACACGCGGTCCGAAACCGGCCGCGGTGCCGGAAGCGACCCTCGGCACTCGCGAACACACCGGCGGGCCGCACACCGACTCCAAGGGCACGAACACCAACAGGCGCGGCACCCCGGGCGGCAACTACGTCGGCACCGCGGACCAGGGTGGCCGCGCGTACTGGTACCGGACCGCCTCCGGCCCCCGCGTCCAGTGCCCGGGCGGCACCAGCACGACCGCCCGGCAACTCGTACGGAACAAGCGCACGGGGGTCGTCGGTCATGTCTCCGCCTGCTGTCTCTGACGGCCGGCCGACCCGGTTGCGGGTCGCCGACCTCCTCCAAGTCCTGGACGCGAGGGCCGGTTGCCGGCGGCGGCCGCCGCTTCCGCGGGGCCCGGCGCGGACGTGCCCCCTGTGCCCCGGGTGGCGGGTGCGCGATCTGGTGCGGCACCTCGGCGCCGTACACCGCTGGGCCGCCGCCCTCGTCACCGACCGGGCCACCACGCCCCCGCCGATCCGGAGTGCTGGACCTTCCACACCGCGTCCAACCCGTCGCCGCCGGCGTTCTGGGCCCGCCGGCAGGCGCACGAGACGGTCGTGCACCGCCATGAAGCCGGAAGCGCGCGCGGCGGGGAACCGTCCCCGATCGGCCGGGACTTCGCGGTGGACGGCATCGACGCACCGCTGCGCGGCTTCCACTCCCGCGAACGGAGCCGGCTGCGCAGCGAGCAGCCGCGCGTGCTGCGGGTTCGTGCGGTGGACGCGGGACCGGACGCCGTGTGGACCGTACGGCTCACGGCCGGGCCGGCCGTGACCGTGCGCGCGGCCGAGGGCGAGGCGGAGGCCGAACTGTCGGGCCCGGCGCAGCAGTTGCACCTGACGCTGTGGAACCGGACGGCCATCCCGCGGACGACCGGCGACCCGGCGCTCGCGGCCCGGTGGCGGGAGCGGTCCGGGATCCGAGGCCCGGTCAGTCGGCGTGGGCCAGCATCCGGGACAGCACCTCGCGCTGCACGGGCCGTACCTCACCGTGCAGCGCGTGTCCCTTTTCCGTGAGGGAGACCCGCACCGCGCGCCGGTCCTCCGAGCACATGCCCCGCTCCACGAGGCCGTCCTTCTCCAGCCGGGCGATCAGCCGGGACAGCGCGCTCTGACTGAGGTGGACCCGCTCGGCGATCTCCTGCACCCGGTAGGCACAGCCGCCGTCCACGGCCGCGCCCTCGGCCAGCACGTCGAGCACCTCGAAGTCGCTCGCGCACAGCCCGTGCCCGTGGAGCGCCCGGTCCAGTTCGCACTGGGTACGGGCGTGCAGCGACAGGATCTCCCGCCACTGCTCGATGAGCCCTCGCTCGGCATTCTTCGCCGCCATGCCCGCACGGTAGCAGAAAACCACGTTTGTTGCACTGTAATTAAATGAGCTTGCATCTGATGCGCGTGCATGTAATCTCGTCGCCATGACTTCTCCGCTCACCACCTCCGCGGCCCCGTCCCCGGCCGCGCGCTGGACTCCCCGGCTGTGGGGCACCCTCCTGGTGCTGTGCGCCGCGATGTTCCTGGACGCGCTCGACGTGTCGATGGTCGGCGTCGCACTGCCGTCCATAGGCTCGGAACTCGGCCTGTCGACGTCGACCCTGCAGTGGGTCGTCAGCGGCTACATCCTGGGCTACGGCGGCCTGCTCCTCCTCGGCGGCCGGACCGCCGATCTCCTCGGCCGGCGCCAGGTGTTCCTGGTGGCGCTCGCCGTCTTCGCCCTGGCCTCGCTGCTCGGCGGGCTCGTGGACTCCGGCCCGCTGCTGATCGCGAGCCGCTTCGTCAAGGGCCTCAGCGCGGCCTTCACGGCACCGGCCGGCCTGTCGATCATCGCCACCACGTTCCCGGAGGGCCCGCTGCGCAACCGGGCCCTGTCGATCTACACCACCTGCGCCGCCACCGGATACTCCCTGGGCCTCGTCTTCTCCGGCCTGCTCACGGAGGCCAGCTGGCGGTTCACCATGCTGCTCCCGGCGCCGGTCGCGCTGATCGCCCTGCTCGTGGGCATGAAGCTGCTGCCGCGCGGCGGGCGGGAACGCGGCCACGGCGGCTACGACGTCCCGGGCGCCGTCCTCGGCACCGCCTCGATGCTGCTGCTGGTCTTCACCGTCGTCCAGGCACCCGAGGCCGGATGGGCGTCGGCCCGCACGATCCTGTCCTTCGCCGCCGTGGCCGTGATGCTGATCGTGTTCGTCCGCGTCGAGCGGCGCAGCCCCAGCCCGCTGATCCGGCTCGGGGTGCTGCGCTCCGGCTCCCAGGTCCGGGCCCAGCTCGGCGCGCTGACCTTCGTCGGCAGCTACACGGGCTTCCAGTTCCTGGTCACGCTCTACATGCAGCAGGTGCTGGGCTGGTCCGCCCTGCACACGGCGCTGGCGTTCCTGCCGGCGGGTGCGCTGGTGGCGCTCTCGGCGACCAAGGTCGGCACCGTCATCGACCGGTTCGGCACGGGACGGCTGATCGTGCTGGGCTTCGTCCTGATGACGGCCGGGTACGCGCTGTTCCTGCGCATCGACCTCGACCCGGTCTACGCGTCCGTGATCCTGCCGACCATGCTGCTGGTCGGCGCGGGCTTCGCCCTGTCCTACCCGTCCCTGAACGTCCAGGCCACCAACGGGGTGGACGAGCACGAGCAGGGCATGGTCTCGGGGCTGCTGAACACCTCGGTGCAGGTGGGCGGCGCGATCTTCCTGGCCGTGGTGACGGCGGTGGTCACCGCGCACGCCCCCGAGAACGCCACCCCGCAGGCCGTCCTGGACAGCTACCGGCCCGGCCTCATCGTGGTCACGATCGTCGCCGTCGTGGGACTGCTGCTGTCGCTCAGCGGACTGCGCCGGTCCCGGCCGACGGCCCACTCGGTCGTGGTCGCCAGGTCCACCGTGAAGGAGGCGGACGCCGACCGGGTACCGGTCCGCGACTAGGGGGACCGCCTCCAAGGTGCGCCCGGCGGGCATTCGTTGCCCGCCGGGCGCACCTCTGCGAGGCTGACGGCATGGACGCACACGGGGGCCGCCGCAGCCAGGCGGAGCGGGACGCGGTGACGGTCGAGATCGGGTACGCGCTGGTCAGCGCCGCGTTCGCGGCGGCGGTGCTGTTCGGGGCCGTGGCCGGGCCCGCGCTGCTCTTCGACCTGCCCCACCTGCTGTCCACGGTGCTGTTCCGGCTGGGCCTGGTGGTCGCGCCGCTCGTGTTCATGGCCCGGGTGATCAGCGTCCTGCTGCGTTTCCGGTGGCAGGCCAGGCCCGGCCGGCCCGGCCCGGACTCGTAGGCCGGCACGACGAGTGGGGCCCGGCCCGGGCGCCCGGCTGGAGCATCGTCCGGCTGACGTGCGTCTGCGCGGTGAGTGGGCCGGCCACCAGCCGGCGGGCTCTTCGGACAGGCCCATGCCCGCCGGCACCTTCACCTCCCACTGCCGCTCGGTGAGCCGGACAGGGCCGACTTCGGGCAGACGCGGGCACCGCGGCCGAACGGCGCGCACGCCCGGCCGGCCCATGCGCCCGTACGGCCCATCCGCCCGAGACCGCGCGCCCAGCCGGACCGCGCGCCCAGCCGGCCCCCTGCTCAGCCGGAATCCGCGTTCGGCGCGCCAGGCCCCGTCCCCGTCAGGTACCGGCCGGCTCCTCCGTGGCGGGCTCCGCCGGAGGTGCCGGCCGGCGGTCGAGCGCGGTCAGGGCGCGCTGGGCGATCGGGCGGGAGCGGACGATCTCGGCCAGGGAGGTGGCGCCCGTGGTGATGTCCCGGAACGCCCGCCACGCCGGACGGAAGCCGGTGAGCGCCGCGTGGAACAGGCCCGGGCGCCGCTCGAACACGGACAGCAGCCGCTTGCCGACGCTCATCTCGACGCCGAGCCCCGCCTTGATCGCGAACGCGTAGTTCAGGGCCTGGCGCCGGGTGTCCACCGCGTCGTGCGCCTCGGCGATGCGCACCGCCCACTCCCCCGCCAGCCGGCCGGAGCGCAGCGCGAAGGAGATGCCCTCGCGGGTCCAGGGCTCGACCAGGCCCGCCGCGTCGCCGCAGACCAGTACCCGGCCCCGGGACAGCGGCGAGTCGTCGGCGCGGCAGCGGGTCAGATGCCCGGAGGAGAGGGACGGCTCGAACCCGGCGAGACCCAGCCGGGCGATGAAGTCCTCCAGGTACCGCTTGGTGGCGGCTCCCTCACCGCGCGCGGAGATCACGCCGACGGTCAGCGTGTCGCCCTTCGGGAACACCCAGCCGTAACTGCCCGGCAGCGGCCCCCAGTCGATGAGGACGCGTCCCTTCCAGTCCTCGGCGACGGTCTCGGGCACCAGGATCTCCGCCTCCAGGCCGAGGTCGACCTGGTCGAGCTTCACGCCGACGTGGGCTCCTATCCGGCTGGCGCTGCCGTCGGCGCCGACGACCGCGCGGGCCAGCACCGTCTCCCCGCCCTGGAGGACGACGGCGACCGTGCGCCGGTCCGGCACCGCCGAGCCGTGCTGCTCGACCCGCTGGACCGTGACGCCCGTGCGCAGCTCGGCGCCCGCCTTCTGGGCGTGCTCGACCAGCTGCTGGTCGAACTCGGGCCGGTTGATCAGGCCGAAGAGCATCTGCTTGGAGCGGCGGGTGCGGGTGAAGCGGCCGTTGTGGGAGAACGTGACGGCGTGCACCCGGTCCCGGAAGGGGAGTTCGAAGCCGGGCGGCAGCGCGTCGCGCGAGGGGCCGATGATGCCGCCGCCGCACGTCTTGTACCGCGGCAGCTCGGCTTTCTCCAGCAACAGCACACGCCGTCCCGCGACCGCCGCCGCGTAGGCGGCCGAGGCGCCCGCCGGGCCCGCGCCCACCACGACGACGTCCCACACCCGCCGCACGTCGTCCGCTGAAGAGTTCTCGCCGCTCACGATGGTCTACCGCTCCGCTCAAGCCGCTGCCAAGTGTCTGTCGCATCCTACGGCGGTCGTCCGGGCGATCCGCTGTGGGAGGATCGTTGTACTCACCCCGTACCACGTCGCACCCACGAGGAGCGTGCCCATGCCGTCGAATCCGCTCGCCGAGACCGTCGCCTCGCTGCTGCCCCGGGCGAAGGCGGAGCTGGCCGAACTGGTCGCCTTCAGGTCGGTGGCGGACTTCTCACAGTTCCCGAGGAGCGAGAGCGAGGCCGCCGCGGGCTGGGTCGCCGACGCGCTGCGGGCCGAGGGATTCACGGACGTGGCCCTGCTGGACACCCCCGACGGCACGCAGTCGGTGTACGGCTACCTGCCGGGTCCGGAGGGCGCCAAGACGGTCCTGCTGTACGCGCACTACGACGTGCAGCCCCCGCTGGACGAGGCCGGCTGGACCACTCCGCCGTTCGAGCTGACCGAGCGTGACGGCCGCTGGTACGGCCGCGGGACCGCCGACTGCAAGGGCGGCTTCATCCTGCATCTGCTCGCCCTGCGCGCCCTGAAGGCGAACGGCGGCGTCCCGGTGCATGTGAAGGTGATCGTGGAGGGCTCGGAGGAGCAGGGCACGGGCGGCCTGGAGCGGTACGCCGAGCAGCACCCCGAGCTGCTGGCGGCGGACACGATCGTCATCGGCGACGCGGGCAACTTCCGGGTCGGTCTGCCGACCGTGACCACCACCCTGCGCGGGATGACCCTGGTCCGGGTGCGGGTCGACACCCTGGCCGGCAATCTGCACTCGGGCCAGTTCGGGGGTGCCGCCCCGGACGCGCTGGCCGCGCTGATCCGGGTACTGGACTCGCTGCGCGGCGAGGACGGCTCCACCACCGTCGACGGCCTGGACGCCACGGCGCGGTGGGACGGCCTGGAGTACACCGAGGAGCAGTTCCGCGCGGACGCCAAGGTGCTGGACGGCGTCGGGCTGATCGGTGAGGGCTCGGTCGCCGACCGCATCTGGGCCCGCCCGGCGGTCACCGTGCTCGGCATCGACTGCCCGCCGGTGGTCGGCGCCACCCCGTCGGTGCAGTCCAGTGCCGGTGCCCTGGTGAGCCTGCGGGTGCCGCCGGGCACGGACGCGGCGGAGGCCGGCAAGCTGCTCCAGGCGCACATAGAGGCGCACACCCCGTGGGGTGCCCGGGTCACCGTCGAGCAGATCGGCCAGGGCCAGCCGTTCAGCGCCGACACCTCCAGCCCCGCCTATGAGGCGATGGCCGAGGCGATGGCGGTGGCCTACCCCGGCGAGACCATGCAGTACGCGGGTCAGGGCGGCTCCATCCCGCTGTGCAACACCCTCGCCGCGCTGTACCCGCGGGCGGAGATCCTGCTCATCGGGCTGAGCGAGCCGGAGGCGCAGATCCACGCGGTCGACGAGAGCGTGTCCCCCGAGGAGCTGGAGCGGCTGTCCGTGGCCGAGGCGCTGTTCCTGCGCAATTACGCGGCGGGCTGATCTCTTCTGCCCACCGCAGAGGGCCCTCGCCCGCGGGCGGGGGCCTCTTTACGGTCGGTGCATGGACGTCATCGAACTGCTGCCCCGGCTGCACCTGTTCCGCTTTCCCGTCGGCCAGGCCTATCTCTGGCGCGACGACGAGGAGTTGACCCTGATCGACGCGGGCCCGGTCGGCGCCGGCCGGCCGATCGCCGACGCGGTCACCGCGCTGGGGCACGATCCCCGGGACGTACGACGCGTCGTGCTCACCCACTTCCACGAGGATCACGTCGGCGGAGCGGGCGAGTTCGCGGCGCTGAGCGGGGCGGAGGTGCTGGCGCACCACGTGGACGCCCCGTTCGTCCGCGGGGAACGGCCGGGCCCGCCGCCGCGGACGGAGGAGTGGGAGCGGCCCCTGCACGCGGCGGCCCTCGCGCAGTTGCCCCCGGGCCCCCCGGTGCCGCCGGCCTCGCTCACCGAGTTGTCCGACGGTGATGTGCTGGGCTTCGGCGGCGGCGCCCGGGTGGTGCACGTCCCCGGGCACACGGACGGCAGCATCGCGGTGTTCCTGCCCGCGCACGGCGTGCTGTTCACCGGGGACACGGTGGCGGCGGCACCGGACGACGGGACGCCGGTCCCCGGGGTGTTCAACCTGGACCGGGCGCGACTCCTCGCCTCGATACGCCTGCTGGCGGACCTCGGAGCGGAGGTCGCGTGCTTCGGCCACGGCGACCCGGTGCTGTCCGGCGCCGCCGCCGTGCTCCGCTCGCTCGGTTAGCCGCACGACGGGATCAGCCGACCGGCACCCCCGCCTCCAGGTAGAGCGCGCTGCCCCGTTCCCGGGCGCGCAGCGCCCAGCGCAGCCGCTCGTAGCGGACCGGGGGCAGCATCGCGGCGGCCTCCTGCTCGGTGGCGAACCGCCAGGCGCGCAGCTCGGGTCCGGGCAGCAGCACCCGGGAGGCCTCGCCGGGGCCCAGCCGGCCGCCGTCGAAGAGCAGCCGCAGCCCGCCGTAGCCGGGCGGAGTGGGGCGTTCCCAGTCCACGACCAGCAGCCGGGGCACCTCGCGCAGGTGTATCCCGGTCTCCTCGGCGACCTCGCGCATCCCGGCGCGGGCCGGCGCCTCGCCGCGTTCCACCACGCCGCCGGGGAACTCCCAGCCCGGCTTGTAGGTGGGGTCGACGAGCAGCACCCGGTCGTGCTCGTCGAAGAGCAGCACCCCGGCGGCGAGCGTCTCGGCGGTCGGCTCGGGGGTCTGCACGATGTCGCAGGCGGGTACGGCGCCGTTGCCGACGGCCTCGGCGATGCGGACGGCGGTCTCGTACGGGGTGAGGGCGCTGGTGTCGAGCGGGTGGGCGTCGGCGGTGAGCCAGGAGGCGAGGGCGGCTCGGTAGGGCTCGATGTGGTCGGAGGACCACTGCCGGACGCGTATCTCGCCGTCGGGTGTCTCGGGCGGGATCTCCCGGCCGGCTATCCGCTCCCGCAGGATCGTTTCGGTGGGGGCGAGGAGCAGATGGTGTACCGGGATGCGGCGGGCGGCGAGCCCGCCGAAGATCTCGTCGCGGTACTCCTGGCGGAGCAGGGTCATCGGCACCACGAGGGTGCCGCCCAGCTCGGTGAGCATCGCGGCGGCCGTGTCGACCACGAGCCGGCGCCAGATCGGCAGGTCCTGGAAGTCGCCTGCCTCGGCGAGGCGCTTGGGCGGCAGCAGGTGCGTCAGTGCCCCGCCGATGATCTCGGGGTCGAAGAGCGCGCTGTTCGGGATCAGTTCGATCAGTTCACGTGCGGTCGTGGTCTTCCCCGCACCGAACGCGCCGTTGATCCAGACGACGGTCACGGACTCCCCCTCTTCTGTTGGCCCCCTGAGGATTGCCCGCTCCACCCTGCCATGGAAACCCGCCGCCGTTGAGGGCGCCTGCCCGCGCGTATACGCGGAAGTGCCGGCGTCCCCTGTGACGGAGACACCGGCACGGACGCCCCGGGGCCGCGGGTCAGTCGCGGTCGAGGACGGAGTCGCCGAGGTCCAGGCTGTCGTGGGCGACGAGGTCACCGACCTCGTCCACTGTGTCCGACACGTCGAGCGGACGGTCGACCGCCGCGTGGGAGGGGGAGACGGCGGCCACGACGAATCCGGCGGCGAGGGTGGCGATGGCGAGCATGCTGCGCTTCTTCATGCGCTGATCAACTGCGGGGAGCGGCCGGGGGTCACGCGGATCGCGGAAGCTTTCCCCCTCTCGGACCGCCGCTCCCGGCGATCGAACACATCCGAACAATGCCACGCCCGGCCTGAACGCCCCTTCCGACACAGTCCGACACGCCCTACCGTGAGCGCGCATTCATGACGCGCGCATGCCGTCATCCGCGTTTCGCGAGTGGGAGGAACGTCGACGATGCGTCACCCTCACAGCCGCACCACCCGTTTCAGAGTCGCCGGAGCGCTCGGCGCCGGACTGCTGTGCGCGACGGGCCTCGCCGCCCCCGCCCTGGCGGCCTCCGCGCCGGCCCCGGCGGCGCGGACCGCGTCCGCGTCCCTGGACGACGGCCTCGCCCTCACCCCGCCGATGGGCTTCAACAACTGGAACTCCACCTACTGCCGGGCGGAGTTCAACGAAAGCATGGTCAAGGGCATCGCGGACATCTTCGTGGAGAAGGGACTGAAGAAGGCCGGCTACCAGTACGTCAACCTGGACGACTGCTGGGCCCTGCCCCAGCGCGACGCCGCCGGCCGGCTGGTGCCCGACCCGGTGCGCTTCCCGAACGGCATCAAGGCGGTCGCGGACTACGTCCACTCCAAAGGGCTCAAGCTCGGCATCTACACCAGCGCCGGCACCAGGACCTGTGACAGCGTGGGCCTTCCGGGCGCCCTGGGCCACGAGTACGAGGACGCACGGCAGTTCGCCGACTGGGGCGTGGACTACCTGAAGTACGACAACTGCAACAACCAGGGCCTGGACGCCCGACAGCGCTACCGGACCATGCGCGACGCCCTCAAGGCGACCGGCCGGCCCATCGTCTACAGCATCTGCGAATGGGGCGAGAACAAGCCCTGGGAGTGGGCCGGGGACATCGGCCACCTGTGGCGGACCACCGGCGACATCAAGGACAACTGGCCCTCGGTGCTGTCGATCCTGAAGCAGAACCTCCCCCTCGCCCGGTACGCCGGCCCCGGCCGCTGGAACGACCCCGACATGCTGGAGGTCGGCAACGGCGGCATGACGGACACCGAGTACCGCTCGCACTTCTCCCTCTGGTCGGTCATGGCCGCGCCGCTGCTCATCGGCACCGACCTGCGCAAGGCCTCCCAGGCGACCTACGACATCCTGGGCAACACCGAGGTCATCGCCGTCGACCAGGACCCGCTCGGCAAGCAGGGCACGGTCGTCTCCTCCGCGGGCGGACGCTGGGTCGTCGCCAAGCAGATGGCGGACGGCAGCCGCGCGGTGGCCCTCTTCAACGAGTCCGGCACCGCCCAGCGGATCGCCACCAGCGCGGGCGCGGTCGGCATGCCCCGCGCCGACGGCTACGCCGTGCGCGACCTGTGGCAGCACCGCACGTACAACACCGCCGGCACCCTCGCCGCCACCGTCCCCGCCCATGGCACGGTCCTGCTGCGCGTCGCGGCCGACCGGCACTGGGCCGCGTATCCGCCCGCCGTCGAACTGGGCCTGGACGGCGGCCTGTTGCTGACGGCGGGTACCCCGGTCACCCTCACCAGCACCGTCACCGACCTCGGGCGCACGCCCGCGCGCCGCGTGTCCGTGGCGCTGACCGGCCCGGCCGGCTGGGGCATACGGGCCACCTCGGCGACCTCGGCCGCCGCCCTCCGCACCGGGCGGACGCTGCGCACCGGCTGGCGGCTGACCGTCCCGGCCGGCACCCCGACGGGCTCCTACGGCCTCACGCTGCGGGCGAGTTACCGGTCGCCGTCGGGCACGCCGGTCACCAGCACGGTGCCGCTGACCGCGTCCGTGGTCGTACCGCCGCCGTCCGGGACGTCGTACCTCAGTGATCTGCCGTGGATGTCGGCCGCCAACGGCTTCGGGCCGGTGGAGCGCGACACCAGCAACGGCGAGAAGGCCGCGGGCGACGGCCGTCCGCTCACCATCGGCGGCACGGTGTACGCCAAGGGGCTCGGCGTGCACGCGCGCGGCGACATCGCCTTCTACACCGGCGGGGCCTGCGAGAAGGTCACCGCGTCGGTCGGCGTGGACGACGAGAAGGGCGCCAAGGGCAGCGTCGCCTTCGAGATCCTTGCGGACGACACGCGGGCCGCCGCCTCCGGTGTGCTCACCAACGCGATGCCCGCGCAGTCCCTCACCGCCGACATCACCGGCGCCCAGGTGATCCGGCTCGTCGTCACCGACGGCGGCGACGGCACCGACTCCGACCACGCGGACTGGGCGGACGCCCGCCTGAGCTGCTGAACACCCGGGAGCGGACGCCGAAGCGGGGAGCCGGGCCCATCAGCACGCCGCCGGGGCCCGCCCGAAGGGCCCCGGTTCGGCGGTGTCGCCTACATCACCCCCAGCAACGTTTAACGTTCAACTTCCTGGGAGTACTGTCACTCCTGTCCCGCCCAATCGGGACGATACCGGCACGAACACCCCCTGTGCCGGTGTCTGTACAGGAGGAAGATCATGAATCTCACCCTTGGACGGCGCGCCACCACCGCGGCCGTCACCCTCATCGCCGCCGTCGGCACGCTGCTGACCGTGGGCGGCACGGCATCCGCCGCCGAGAACCCGGCAACCGGTCACAAGGTCGTGGCCATGCCGGAGCGGGACCACCGCTCGCACGGCGACGACCGGAACACCCGCCACGAGATCCGGGGCCGCCAGGTCGCCCACCGGGTCGGGTACGACCGGGACAGCGCCGGTGAGCAGCACCGTCACCACCGGGTCGGCCGCGAGGAGTTCCGCGGCGAGCACCGCTCGGACGGACACCGCGACCGGGCGCGGGACGGCCGCGACCGGTACAGCCACGACCACGGTCGCGCGTACCGCTACGACGGCGTCCGCCTCTACCGGTGGGACCACGGCCGGTGGATCCTGACGACCGGTGACCTGTACGGCTTCGACAGGGATCTCCTGCGCTGATCCGACGGACCGCTACGGCGCCGGAGCCGGACGGCCGCCCGCCGTCCGGCTCCGGCGCCCGGTCCCCGGGACGCATCGAGCCGACCATGACCAACTACGTGGACCACGCACTCGACATGGAGCTGACAGGCCCCGAGGGTGTACGCGTCACCGTGCCGACCCGCCTTCGCTACCGGGCCGACGAACCGCTCGCGGTGCAGTTCCGGTTCGACCGCGCCCCCTCCGGGCCGGTGCTGTGGGTCTTCGCGCGCGAACTGCTCACCGAGGGCCTGTCGGCACCGGCGGGAGAAGGGGACGTGCGGATCTGGCCGACCCGCGCCGACGGACGGGCACTGCTCCACGTCACCCTGTCCGCGCCGGGCGGATCCGCGCATCTGACCACCGCGCTGAACCCCGTCAGAAAGTGGCTCTGCCGCACCTATCGGCTGGTGCCCGCGGAGCGGGAGAGTGAGGCGCTGGACCTGGAGCACCATCTCACCCGTTTCCTCGAAGACAGCTCCTGAGCCGCCCCGCCCTCGCCGGGAACGCCGCGGGCCCGGCTCACCGTCCCGCCCTGCGGGCGAGGCGCTCGCTCCGCCAATGGGCGTGATCCAGGTCGGCCAGGATCCGCTCCACATCGGTCATGAGGGAGCCGTACACATGCCATGCGCCGGGCTCGGCGAGGCCGCCCCCGCGGACCAGGCCGGTCATCGACTCGTGCCAGGCCAGCGCACCCTCGATCGCGCCGCGCAGCCGCTCCCTGGGGGTGACGCCGGCCGGGCCGTGCTGCGGCGCGGGCTCGACGAACTCGAGCACGGCGGCCCCCGCCCACTGCAGGATCTCGGCGTAGCGGTCGAGGAACCGGCGGCCGAGCCGGCTGCCGGCGCGCCCGTCGAACACGTCGTCCACCAGCGTCCTGGCGATGCCGCGCACCTGGAGGGATATGCCCCGCAAGGCTTTGAAGGCCACGCTGTCGACCGATCCGCCGCGGTGCGCGTGTGCCGCGCACCGGGTGTTCCAGCGCAGGCTCTCCTCGGCCTGCCGCACCTGCTCCTCCGCGCGGGACAGGCACTCGTCCAGCTTGCGCGCCCTGCGCAACCACACGTGGGACTCCGTGGCGAGACGCCGGTGCCGCAGGCCGGTGCCCATGTCCCGCAGGAGCGTTCCCATCGTGCGGGCGAGGGAGCGTACGGCGGAATCCGACTCCTCGACATAGAGGGGAGGCAGGACGAGCGCGTGGACGGTGACGCCCACCACGGCGCCGACGAGGGTCTGCAGCACGGAGGACATCAGGCCGCCCACGGGTTCGGTCGCCGCGGCGGCCAGGCCGACGACCGCGATCGAGGCGACCTGCATCCGGTCGTCGGCCGTACGTCGCGGGCCCGCCAGCGTGGGGACGACGACGATCACCGCGACGGCCGCCGCGGTGGGCCCCAGCAGCCGGACGGCGACCAGCGCCAGCATCAGCCCGGCCAAGCGCGCGAGCACACTCTGCGCCGACCGCGTCACCGACTGGTACACCGTGGAGGCGTTGACCATGAGCAGGGCCGTGGCGACCGCCAGATACGGCGGGTCCGCGGGCACGCACAGGCCCGCCGCGGCCCAGGCGAGCAGGGCCGCGATCAGCGTCTTGACGGCGAACACCAGGTGTGTGCGGCGGGCGGCGCGCAAGGCCCCCGCAGCGATGGTTGAAGGCTGCACGACATTGAGAATGACACCTTTTGCCCCTGTTTGACGTGACACCCGTCACCATCACTCAGCGATGGCCGCTTTCACGATTTTTAGTTTATGCTTCAACCATATTGGCGGCGCGCAGGGTGGGGACTCGCCGCGAAACCCAGCGCCAAGGGAGTAGAAGATCATGCACGGTTTCAAGCGGCGCGCGGCCACGGCCGGCGCCTCACTCGCCCTCGTGAGCGCCGTTGCCCTGGCCGCGGCCGGGACCGCCTCCGCGGCCCCCTCCGCCCTCGACGCGCACGCCGACGCGGTGGCCACCGCCGGCCCGGCTCACGCCCGGCACCACCACCGGCCGGGCGACCGGCCGGACCCCTGGATCGCGGGACAGCTGGAGCAGGCCCGCCGGATCGCGGGACATCCGGCACCGGCCGATCCCTGGATCGCGGATCAGATCGCCCTGTTCGAGTGCTCTCGCGCCCTCCTCGGCTGAGCGCAGACACGACGGCGGTGACCCTGGCGACCCACGGGGCCGGGACACTGCCGCCGACGGCGACCGCACCCGGCCCGCGTGTCACCGGCTCCCCGGGACCACACGCCTAGCGGCTCGCCGCGGTCGCGTCCGGGGTGCGGGTCAGGGCCGCCGCCGCCGCGCCGACCAGGCCGGCGTCGGTGCCCATCCGGGCGGGTACGACGGTCAGCCGCCGCACGAAGGACAGGGTCGCGTAGTCGGTGAGGGCCTTGCGCAGCGGGGCGAACAGGATGTCGCCCGCCTTGCCGACCCCTCCGCCGATCACCGCGATGTCGATCTCGACCAGGGTCGCGGTGGCCGCGATCCCGGCGGCCAGCGCCTGCGCCGCCCGCTCGAAGGAGGCGACGGCGACCGGGTCGCCCGCGTGGGCCGCGGCGGCCACCGCGGCGGCCGAGGTGTCGCCGTCGGGGCCGGGGCGCCAGCCTTGCTCCAGCGCCCGGCGGGCGATGTTGGGGCCGCTCGCGATGCGCTCCACACAGCCGCGCGCGCCGCACGGGCAGGGGTCGCCGTCGAGGTCGACGCTGATGTGGCCGATGTGCCCGGCGTTGCCGGTGGGTCCCGGGTGCAGCCGCCCGCCGAGGACCAGGCCGCCGCCGACGCCGGTGGAGACCACCATGCACAGCGCGTTGTCGTGGCCCCGCGCGGCGCCCTGCCAGTGCTCGGCGGCGGTGATCGCGACCCCGTCGCCGATCAGCTCGACCGGCAGGCCCCCGGTGGCCGCACGCACCCGGTCGACCAGCGGGAAGTCACGCCAGCCCGGCACGTTCACCGGACTCACGGTGCCCGCCGAGGCGTCCACCGGGCCGGCGCTGCCGATGCCGACCGCGCCGGCGCGGTCCCACAGGGGCGACCCGGACAGTTCGCCGAGCACCTCCGCCACGGCCCGCATGACCGTTTCGCCGTCCTGCCGGGCGGGCGTCGGGCGCTGGGCGCGGACCAGAAGGCGTCCGTCGCCGTCCACCAGCGCGCCGGCGATCTTGGTGCCGCCGATGTCCAGGGCCGCCACGAGGTCGGTGTGCATGAGAGTCAGATCTCCCCGTTGAAAGCTTGAGAACCAAAGAGAGCAGGCCGGTCAGGCGGTGGGGGCGCAGGCCGGAGAAAGCGGTGGACAGTCTCTCTCGCATCTGACAACGTTGTCCAGGCTCTATGCTCGACGCCACATCCTCATACAAGCCCACGGATGCCGCACCCCCGTGGACCGGAAAAACCACAGCCGGACGACAGACAGGACAGCGCACGTGCCCCAGACCACCCGCCGCGCAGACGGCCTCACCGGGAACCGGTACGGCAACCGCCCGACGATGAAGGACGTGGCGGCCCGCGCCGGGGTCGGACTGAAGACGGTCTCCCGCGTGGTCAACGGCGAGCCCGGGGTCACCCCGGACACCGAGCGCCGGGTGCAGGAGGCGATCGACGCGCTCGGCTTCCGCCGCAACGACAGCGCGCGGGTGCTGCGCAAGGGGCGGACCGCGAGCATCGGGCTGATCCTGGAGGACCTCGCGGACCCCTTCTACGGCCCGCTCAGCCGCGCCGTCGAGGAGGTGGCCCGCGCCCACGGCGCGCTGCTGATCAACGGCTCCAGCGCCGAGGACCCCGAGCGCGAGCAGGAGCTGGCACTCGCGCTGTGCGCGCGCCGGGTGGACGGGCTGGTGGTGATCCCGGCCGGGGACGACCACCGGTATCTGGAGCCGGAGATCCGGGCCGGCGTGGCGACCGTGTTCGTGGACCGCCCGGCCGGCCGGATCGACGCCGACGTGGTCCTGTCCGACAACTTCGGCGGCGCCCGCGACGGCGTCGCCCACCTCATCGCGCACGGCCACCGGCGGATCGGCTTCATCGGCGACATGCCCCGGATCCACACGGCCGCGGAGCGGCTGCGCGGCTACCGGGCGGCCATGGAGGACGCCGGGATATCCGTGGCGGAGCGCTGGATGTCCCTCGGCGCGACCGACCCGGAGCGGGTGCGCCGGGCGGCGGAGGAGATGCTGGCCGGTCCCGACCCCGTGACCGCGGTCTTCGCCGGCAACAACCGGGTGACGGTCACCGTCGTCCGGGTGCTGGCCGAGCGGGCCCGCCGGGCCGCGCTCGTCGGCTTCGACGACTTCGAGCTGGCCGATCTGCTCCAGCCGGGCGTCACGGTCGTCGCCCAGGACTCGTCGGCCCTCGGCCGCACGGCCGCCGAACGCCTCTTCCGCCAGCTGGACGGCACCCTGGTCGCCCCGGAACGCATAGAACTCCCGACCCGCCTCATCACCCGCGGCTCGGGCGAACTGCCACCGGCGGATTGAAGGGGCGGGCGGGGACGGCCTGCGCGGGGGCGGGACCCTGAGGCGGGGCCGGGCGGGGTCAATACGGCGTGGCGCGTGGGGCCGTGCCGGAACCGCCGATTCCAGGCCCCGCCGGCTTCGGGCCCGCCGGCTGGGGGCCGCACCGGGCGCGCGCCGGCCCGCCCCACGACCGTACGACGCGGGGCCGGGACGGAGCAGTCGCGGCGCGGCCAGGCCACGGGAGCGCCGGCCGACCGGCGCCGGGGACTTACGACACCGGCCGGAGCGACCGCGGACCCACCGGCCCCACCGGATCCGCCGGCCGTGTCCGCCGCCGCCCTTGCCGACGGCGGACACGGGACCCCCTCCGGCGCGGCGGGTCCGCGGGAGGGCGCGGGAGTCCCCTGGCGAACGGGCGGAGCGAGCCGGCGGTGGCCGGCCCTCGTGCCGGACGGCGACTCATACCGCTCGTGTCACCGGCCCCCTCGGCCCCGGCCCCCGCAGCCCCCGGAGCCGCCGGAGGCCGGGACGCCGGAACGCCGGGGCGCCGACAGGCCGACAGGCCGACAGGCCGACAGGCCGACAGGCCGACAGGCCGACAGGCCGACAGGCCGACGTTACTTCGCGGACGCCGTCAGGTCGCCGCGGCGGGGGGACGCGAAGGATTCCAGGTCGGCGCGGGTGAGGCCGGTGAGGCGGGCCACCTCGGCGATGTCCAGGGCGCCGCAGTCCAGGCCGCGCAGCAGATAGCCGCTGAGCGCCTTGGCGGTGGCGGGCTCGTCCATGACGTCGCCGCCGGCCCGGTTGGCGTAGCGGGAAAGGCGGGCCGCGGCCTGCTCGAAGCCCTCGCGGTAGAAGGCGAAGACGGCGGCGTAGCGGGTGGGGATGTGCCCGGGGTGCATGTCCCAGCCCTGGTAGTAGGCGCGGGCCAGCGCCCGCCGGGTCAGGCCGTAGTGGAGGCGCCAGGCGTCGTGGACTTTCGCCGTCGGGCCGACGGGCAGGACGTTGGTGGAGCCGTCCGAGACACGGACGCCGGTGCCGGCCGCGGCCACCTGCATGACGGCCTTGGCGTGGTCGGCGGCCGGGTGGTCGCTGGCCTGGTAGGCGGCGGAGACGCCGAGGCAGGCGCTGTAGTCGAAGGTGCCGTAGTGCAGCCCGGTGGCGCGGCCCTCGGCGGCCTGGATCATGCGGGCGACCGCGGCGGTGCCGTCGGTGGCCAGGATGGACTGGCTGGTCTCGATCTGGATCTCGAAGCCCAGGCGCCCGGCGTCCAGGCCGTGCGCCTTCTCGAATGCCTCCAGCAGCCGGGCGAAGGCGCCGACCTGCTCGGGGTAGGTCACCTTGGGCAGGGTGAGGACCAGGCCGTCGGGCAGGCCGCCGGCCTCCATCAGACCGGTGAGGAAGACGTCGAGGGTGCGGATGCCCCGGTCCCGTACGGCGGCCTCCATGCACTTCATGCGGATGCCCATGTAGGGCGCGGCGGTGCCGTCCCGGTACGCCTCGGCGATCAGGCGGGCGGCGCGGGCGGCCGTCGCGTCCTCCTCCGCGTCGGGGCGGGGGCCGTAGCCGTCCTCGAAGTCGACGCGCAGGTCCTCGATGGGCTCGCGCTCCAGCTTGGCCCGCACCCGGGAGTAGACCGGCTCGGCCAGCTCGTCGGACAGGCCGAGGACGGCCGCGAAGGAGGCGGCGTCCGGGGCGTGTTCGTCGAGCGCCGCGAGCGCCTGGTCGCCCCAGGAGCGGATGGTGTCCGCGGCGAAGGCGTCGCCGGGGACGTACACGGTGTGGACGGGCTGGCGGGTGCCCGGGTCCCCGGGATAGCGGCGCTCCAGCTCCGCGTCGACCGGTGCGAGGGAAGCGCTGATCTCCTCGCTGACGGCGCCCGCGAGGCTCGTCGCCACCTTCTCCTGCTGACCCATCCCACACCCTCCAGTTTTCCGCTTTATGGAATCAACAATCCGTATAGCGAAGTTATCTGGCAACCTTCCCACTGGTCAACACCACATCGTGTGCACTCCACTCCACGCTCTCGACACGGTCACCTCTCTCTGGCACCGTGCCGGAGCCGCACCCCTTCGACCGCGCCGGCCCGTCGGCGACGAGCCGCCCCGAAGCCGCAGCAGGAGGAGCACCCGTGCCGAGCCACACCCGAGTCACGCGCCGCAGGGGCCTGAAGGCCGCGCTGGCCGCCGCGATTCCCCTGCCCCTGTCCAGTACAGCACTCTCCGCGGGCCCCGCCAGGGCGGGCACGGACCGCCACGCCCCCCTGCGTGTGATGTCGTTCAACCTCCGCTACGCGAGCACCGCCGAGCCGCACAGCTGGGCCGCCCGCCGCCCCGTGACGCGCGCCCTGCTGCACCGCGAGCGCCCGCATGTCATCGGCACCCAGGAGGGCCTCTACCAGCAGTTACGGGACATCGAGGCCGACCTCGGGACGGCGTACGACTGGATCGGCACCGGGCGCGCGGGCGGCAGCCGCGACGAGTTCATGGCCGTCTTCTACGACACGCGCCGGCTCGCCCCCGAGGAGTACGACCACTTCTGGCTCTCCGACACGCCGGACGTGATCGGGTCCAACACCTGGGGCGGCGGTTCCGTCCGCATGGTGACCCGGGTCCGGTTCCGGGACCTGCGCTCCGGCGACCGGGAGTTCCACCTGCTGAACACCCACCTCGACAACCACAGCCAGTACGCACGCGCGCGTGCCGCCGCCCTGATCGCCCGGCGCATCGCCGCACTGGGCACCTCGCTCCCGCTCGTCGTCACCGGCGACTTCAACGTGGCCGCCCACAAGAACCCGGTCTACGACACGATGCTGGGCGCGGGTCTGGCCGACACCTGGGACACGGCGGCCGAGCGGAGCGAGCTGTACGGCACCTTCCACGGCTACCGGCCGCCGACGCCGGGGGGCGATCGCATCGACTGGATCCTCGCCACCCCCGGTGTGACGGCGCACGAGGCCCGGATCAACGCCTTCTCGGCGCACGGGCAGTACCCGAGCGACCATCTGCCGGTGCAGGCTTCGCTGACGCTGGGATGAGGCGAGGCCCCCGTGACCGTCGGTGCGGTCACGGGGGCCTCGGCCGGCTGATGCGGGGATCAGCCCTTGCGGGCCTTGATCTCCTCGGTCAGCTGCGGCACGACGTCGAACAGGTCGCCGACCACGCCGTAGTCGGCCAGCTCGAAGATCGGGGCCTCCTCGTCCTTGTTGACGGCCACGATCGTCTTCGAGGTCTGCATGCCGGCGCGGTGCTGGATCGCGCCGGAGATGCCGTTGGCGATGTACAGCTGCGGCGACACGCTCTTGCCGGTCTGGCCGACCTGGTTGGTGTGCGGGTACCAGCCGGCGTCGACGGCGGCGCGCGAGGCACCGACGGCCGCGCCCAGCTGGTCGGCGAGGGCCTCGATGATCGCGAAGTTCTCCGCGCCGTTCACACCGCGGCCGCCGGAGACCACGATCGCGGCCTCGGTCAGCTCCGGGCGGCCCGTGGACTCACGCGGCGTACGGCCGGTGATCTTCGTGCCGGTCGCCTTGTCGGAGAAGGTCACCGACAGGGCCTCGACCGCGCCGACGGCCGGGGCGGCCTCGACGGCGGCGCTGTTCGGCTTGACCGTGATGACCGGGGTGCCCTTGACGACACGGGACTTGGTGGTGAAGGACGCGGCGAACACCGACTGGGTGGCCACCGGGCCCTCCTCGCCGGCCTCCAGGTCGACGGCGTCGGTGATGATGCCCGAGCCGATGCGCAGCGCCAGGCGGGCGGCGATCTCCTTGCCCTCGGCGGAGGACGGGACCAGCACGGCGGCCGGGGAGACGGCCTCGTAGGCGGCCTGGAGGGCGTCCACCTTCGGCACGACCAGGTACTCGGCGTAGTCGGCGGCGTCGTGGGTGAGCACCTTGACCGCGCCGTGCTCGGCGAGCGTGGCGGCGGTGTCGGCGGCGCCGTTGCCCAGCGCGACGGCGACGGGCTCGCCCAGGCGGCGGGCCAGGGTCAGCAGCTCCAGGGTGGGCTTGCGGACGGCACCGTCCACGTGGTCGACGTAGACGAGGACTTCAGCCATGGGATTGCTCTCCTGCGTAACGAAGTTGAGGGGCGGTCAGCGGGTCGGGCCCTTAGATGAACTTCTGGGCCGCGAGGAACTCAGCGAGCTGCTTGCCGCCCTCGCCCTCGTCCTTGACGATGGTGCCGGCCGTGCGGGCCGGACGCTCGGTCGCGGACTCGACCTTGGTGAAGGCGCCGTCCAGGCCGACCTCCTCGGCCTCGATGTCGAGGTCGGACAGGTCCCAGGACTCCACCGGCTTCTTCTTGGCCGCCATGATGCCCTTGAAGGAGGGGTAGCGGGCCTCGCCGGACTGGTCGGTCACGGAGACGACCGCCGGGAGCTGCGCCTGGAGCTGCTCGGAGGCGGCGTCACCGTCGCGGCGGCCCGTGACCGTGCCGTCCTCGACGGAGACCTCGGACAGCAGGGTGACCTGCGGGACGCCCAGGCGCTCGGCGACCAGCGCCGGGACGATGCCCATGGTGCCGTCGGTGGAGGCCATGCCGGAGATGACCAGGTCGTAACCGGCCTTCTCGATGGCCTTGGCCAGCACCAGGGAGGTGCCGATGGCGTCGGTGCCGTGCAGGTCGTCGTCCTCGACGTGAATGGCCTTGTCCGCACCCATGGACAGGGCCTTGCGGAGCGCGTCCTTGGCGTCCTCGGGGCCCACCGTCAGAACGGTGACCTCGGCGTCGTCCGCCTCCTCCTTGATCTGGAGGGCCTGCTCGACCGCGTACTCGTCCAGCTCGGAGAGCAGACCGTCCACGTCGTCGCGGTCGACGGTCAGGTCATCGGCGAAGTGCCGGTCGCCAGTGGCGTCGGGCACGTACTTCACAGTGACAACGATCCTCAAGCTCACGCCGGCTCTCCTACTGCATCGTCATTTCGGGCTGCCTCTTGCAGGCAGCATAGGCGCCTCAAGCGGCCGATCCCGGTCGGGGCGTCCGCGCGCTCCGAACGAGATATTACTCGTCAGTACACCCAGTTCCTGCCCGCTAAGCAAGCGCTTTGAACTGTGACCTTCGCAACGCAGCGTAACCGGAACTCGACGGGCGCGCAGCGGAGCCCGGAGTGATCAATCCCGCAGACCGTTGAAGCGGCCCTGGTGATAGAGGAGCGGGCGGCCGTCGCCCGAGGGGTCGCCGAGCACGACCTCGGCGAGCACGATCCGGTGGTCGCCGGCCGGGACCCGCCCGACGATCCGGCACACCAGCCAGGCCAGCACGTCGTCCAGCACCGGCACCCCCTGCGGCCCCTCCCGCCAGGCGGTGGGCGCGCCGAAGCGGTCGGCGCCGCTGCGCGCGAAGGTGGCGGCCAGGTCGCTCTGGTGCTCGCCGAGTATGTGCACGCCGACGTGGTCCGTCTCGGCGATCGCGGGCCAGCTGGAGGCGCCCGTGCCGATGCCGAAGGAGACGAGCGGGGGTTCGGCGGAGACGGAGGTGAGGGAGGTGGCGGTGAAGCCGACCGGGCCCGAGGCGCCGCGCGCGGTGATCACCGCCACACCGGCGGCGTGCCGGCGGAAGGCGGAGCGCAGCAGGTCCGGGGAGGCGGTCCGGGGGGTGCCGAGTTCGGGAGTGGCCGTCATGGAGTTGTCCTTCTGCCGGGGGTCACGAGCGGGTCCGCGGGTGCTCAACGGCCCGGACACCCCGCGCTCGCGGTGCGGGCCAGGTCGATGTGGACCCGCCCGTAGAGAAGGAGTTCTGTCGGCATGCGGTCAGGTTGGCGACCGGCGAGGCGTACCGTCAAGCGGCTTCCGCGATCCGGAAGACGGCGCACCGCGCGCCGGGACCCGCTCATACCGCTTCTCCCAGGGCCGCTATGACGTCGGCCTTGCGGGGCTGTCCGGTGGCGCGCCGCACCACCCGCCCGCCGGCGTCGAGGACCAGGACGGTGGGCGTCTTCACGATCTCCAGCGCGCGTACGAGGTCCAGGTGGGCCTCCGCGTCGATCTCGACGTGGGTCACGCCCGGGACCAGCCCGGCGACCTCGCCGAGGACCCGGCGGGTGGCCCGGCAGGGCGCACAGAAGGCGCTGGAGAACTGCACCAGCGTGGCCCGCTCCCCCAGCACCGCGCCGAGTTCGGCCGCACCGATGCGCCTGCCGTCGTCGCGCCCGCCCACCCGCACTCTCCCGTTCCGCCGCCGGCGCGGCTCGTCGCGGCGGGCACGTCAGGGGCGCACCGCCGGTCCGGTCGTCGTCAATACAACCGGTCCCGGGGCCGCGAAGATTCCCGGCGGCATCCCCGGGGAAGGTAAAGGGGACCCAAAGATCCGAGGTGGGATGTAGGCCGACGTGACGAGGATCTCGCGTTAGGGGGGCACCAGAACTGGCCACCCGTACGTTCTTCGGGCACGATCTGCGAGACGCCGTAAACCTACGGCTGCGTAACCTTCCCGCCGGGAGCCCCCTTTCCCGAGCAGAGCAGAAAGGGCACACCCCGCCCATGGCAGAGCTGGTCTACCGTCCCGTCATCGGTATCGCCAAGACGGCGTTCAAGGTCTGGGATCTGAAGATCGACTGCCGGGGGTCGGAGAACATCCCGCGCTCGGGCGGCGCCGTGCTGGTGAGCAATCACATCAGCTATCTGGACTTCATCTTCAACGGTCTGGCCGCCCTGCCGCAGAAGCGGCTGGTGCGCTTCATGGCGAAGGATTCCGTCTTCCGGCACCGGATCTCCGGGCCCCTCATGCGCGGCATGAAGCACATCCCGGTGGACCGCGGGCAGGGCGAGAAGGCGTACGCGCACGCGCTGGACGCGCTGCGCTCCGGCGAGGTCATCGGGCTGTTCCCGGAGGCGACGATCTCGCAGTCCTTCACGCTGAAGAGCTTCAAGTCGGGCGCGGCCCGGCTGGCCCAGGAGGCGGGCGTGCCGCTGGTCCCGATGGCGGTGTGGGGCACGCAGCGGCTGTGGACGAAGGGGCAGCCGCGCAACTTCAAGCGCAGCCACCTGCCCGTCACCGTCCGGGTCGGCGAGGCGGTGGAGGCCCCCCGCGACCAGTACGCCGGCGCCATCACTCGCCGGCTGCGCGAACGCGTCCAGGAACTGCTGGAGGCCGCGCAGCGTGCCTACCCGGGCCGCCCCAAGGGCCCGGACGACTCCTGGTGGCTGCCCTCCCACCTCGGCGGTACGGCGCCCACGGCGGAGGAGTTGCGGGCGGTCCAGGCGTAACGCCCGCGGCGCCCGGCCGTTTCCGGGCACTCGGATGCGTTGCCCCGGCCGGGCTCGGTCTGTGCGGACCACCCGCCGTCGAGGTATGGCCGCCTCCCGGGTGCGGGTCGTTCGCGGCCGGTCACGCGGCCCTCCGCGCCCCCTCCGGGCGCATCGGAACCGGGGACGCTGCCAGGGCCGACCGGGTCATGCGCACCACTCGCCCTCCAGGCACGGCCACCTCCCGAGTACGGATCACTCGCGGCCCGTCACGCAGTCCCCGCACCCCCTCTGGCCGCGCCGGCACCGAGGATGCCGCCAGGACTGGCCAGGTCTGCGGACCACCCGCCGCCCAGGCACGACCACCTCCCGAGCGCGGGTCGTTCGCGGCCGGTCGCGCGGTTCCCCGCGCCCCTTCGGCGACGCGACGAGATGTCAGAGAGCCGCCGGGAGGGTCTTCCACAGGGCCGGGCGGTCGGGAGCCGTTCGCAGGGCGGTGAGGACCGCCGGGTGCGGGGCGGCGTACAGGCCCGGGTAGTCCGTCTCACCGGCCGCGGGGTCCGGGGTCCAGGCCAGCCGTTCGCCGGACAGGGAGAACCGCGCGTCCACTCCCGGCTTGTTGCCCCGGGGGTCCTGACGGTGCCAGGCGCCGTGGAAGCGTACGGCGACCAGGCCGTGGAGCAGATGGCCGCCGGCGTCGTCGGTCAGGCGCTGGTAGCACAGGGCCGTCGGGATGTCCTCGGCCCGCAGCAGGGCGGCCAGGGCGTGGGACTTGGCGTGGCAGATGCCGGTGCCCAGGGCCAGTACGTCAGAAGCGCGCCAGGTGACGCGCGGGTCGCCGGAGTCCACGGAGTGCGGGATGGTGTCGCGGACGAACTCATACGCGGCCCGCGCATATTCATACGAGTCGGCGGCGTCGGCCGCGAGGCGTGCGGCGGTCTCCCGGACCAGTGGGTGATGGTGGTCGATGACCTCGTCCGCGGCGAGGTACGCGGACAGGTCGGCTGTGTTCTGGATCAGCTCCATGCCCGCAGAGCATAGGAACGCGATCACCCAGGAGTCAATGACTTTCCAGGTGATCGCATAACTATGCAGCACTGGGGGTCAGCGGGCCATTTCCTCCTTCAGGGCGGCCACGAACGTGTCGACGTCGTCCTCCGTGGTGTCGAAGGAGCACATCCAGCGCACCACCCCGGCGGCCTCGTCCCAGAAGTAGAACCGGAACCGCTTCTGCAGCCGCTCACTCACGTCGTGCGGGAGCCTGGCGAAGACGCCGTTGGCCTGCACCGGGTAGAGGATCTCCACCCCGTGCACCGCGCGCACGCCCTCGGCGAGCCGCTGGGCCATCTCGTTGGCGTGCCGGGCGTTGCGCAGCCACAGGTCCTTGGCGAGCAGTGCCTCCAACTGCACGGACACGAACCGCATCTTGGAGGCCAGCTGCATGGACATCTTCCGCAGGTGCTTCATCTGCCGCACCGCGTCCTGGTTGATGACGACGACGGCCTCGCCGAACAGCGCGCCGTTCTTCGTCCCGCCCAGCGAGAGGATGTCCACGCCGACCGCGTTGGTGAACGTCCGCATGGGCACGTCCAGGGAGGCGGCGGCGTTGGCTATCCGGGAGCCGTCCAGGTGCACCTTCATCCCGTGCGCGTGGGCGTGCTCGCAGATCGCGCGGATCTCCTCGGGCGTGTAGAGGGTGCCCAGTTCGGTGGACTGGGTGATCGACACGACCTGCGGCATGGCCCGGTGCTCGTCCTCGAAGCCCCAGGCCTGCCGGTCGATCAGCTCCGGGGTGAGCTTGCCGTCGGGCGTGGGCACGGTGAGCAGCTTCAGCCCGCCCATGCGCTCGGGGGCGCCGCCCTCGTCGACGTTGATGTGCGCGCTCTCGGCGCAGATCACCGCGCCCCAGCGGTCGGTGACCGCCTGGAGCGCGACCACGTTGGCGCCGGTGCCGTTGAAGACCGGGAAGGCCTCCGCGGTGGCGCCGAAGTGACTGCGCACGATCCCCTGGAGGTGCTCGGTGTAGTCGTCCTCGCCGTACGCCACCTGGTGGCCGCCGTTGGCCAGGGCCAGGGCGGCCAGCACCTCGGGATGGGCTCCGGCGTAGTTGTCACTGGCGAAACCGCGGACCTGCGGGTCGTGATGGCGACGCGCGTCGGTCTTGGGTGGGTTCACGGCTTCTCGGTCAGCCACAGACGGTTTCCGTTCACTTCTGCGGCGGGCTTGCTCCAGACGCCCTCGACGGCCTCGGCCAGGTCCTTGACGTCCGTGAAGCCCGCGAACTTCGCGTTGGGGCGTTCGGCGCGCATCGCGTCGTGCACCAGCGCCTTCACCACCAGGATGGCAGCCGCCGAACGCGGCCCCTGCTCGCCCCCGGCCTTGCGGAAGCCGTCGGCCATGGCGAGCGTCCATGCCTCGGCGGCGGCCTTGGCCGCGGAGTACGCCGCGTTGCCCGCCGTCGGCTTGGTGGCGCCGGCCGCGCTGATGAGCAGGTACCGGCCGCGGTCGCTGCGCTGGAGGGCGTCGAAGAAGGCGAGGGAGGTGTGCTGGACGGTGCGGACGAGCAGCTTCTCCAGCAGCTCCCAGTCGGCGAGGTCGGTGTCGGCGAAGGTGGCGCTGCCGCGCCAGCCGCCGACGAGGTGGACCAGGCCGTCGATCCGGCCGTGGTCCTTCTCGATGCGCGCGGCCCAGGCCCGGGTGTCCTCCAGGTCGAGCAGGTCGACGGTCTCGCCCGTGACGGTGGCGCCGCCGCGGGCGTAGCGCGCCGCGTCGACGGCCTCCGCGAGGCGTTCGGGGTTGTTGTCGGCACCCACGACGACCGCGCCCGCCTCGGCGAGCCGGACCAGTGCCGCGTGCCCGGCGGGGCCGCCCGCGCCGGCCACCGCGATCACCGCACCACTGAGAGACCCGTTGTTCGCCACGTTCTTCCCCTCTTGAACAGTGTTGTGGACGCGGTCGCTCACGCGGCGATCCGCTCGGCGCCGTCCGCCGTGATGCCCTTGGTGGAGGCGATCACATTCTTCAGCTTCTTCGCCAGCGCCTCATAGAACATGCTCAGCGGAAACTCGTCCGGCAGCACGTCGTCCACCAGCTTGCGCGGCGGCTGGGTCAGGTCCAGGGCGTCGGGGCCCTTGGCCCACTTGGAGCCGGGGTGCGGGGCGAGGTAGGTGGAGACCAGCTCGTAGCCGGCGAACCAGTGCACCAGCTTGGGGCGGTCGATGCCGTCCCGGTAGAGCTTCTCGATCTCGGCGCACAGCTGGTTGGTGACCCGCGGGGCGCGCTCCCAGTCGATGGAGAGCTTGTTGTCGGTCCACCGGATGACGTCGTGCTTGTGCAGGTAGGCGAAGAGCAGCTGGCCGCCGAGGCCGTCGTAGTTGCGGTTGCGGTCACCGGTGACGGGGAAGCGGAACATGCGGTCGAAGAGCACCGCGTACTGCACGTCACGGGCCTGCGGGACGCCGTCCGCCTGGAGCTTCACGGCCTCCTTGAAGGCGGTGAGGTCGCAGCGCAGCTCCTCCAGGCCGTACATCCAGAACGGCTGGCGCTGCTTGATCATGAACGGGTCGAACGGCAGGTCGCCGTGGCTGTGGGTGCGGTCGTGGACCATGTCCCAGAGCACGAATGCCTCTTCGCAGCGCTTCTGGTCGTGCACCATGGCGGCGATGTCCTCGGGCAGCTCCAAGCCCAGGATGTCCACGGCGGCGTCGGTGACGCGGCGGAACCGGGCGGCCTCGCGGTCGCAGAAGATGCCACCCCAGGAGAAACGTTCCGGCGCTTCCCGGACGGCGATGGTCTCCGGGAAGAGGACGGCGGAGTTGGTGTCGTAGCCCGAGGTGAAGTCCTCGAAGGTGATGCCGCAGAAGAGCGGGTTGTCGTACCGGGTGCGCTCCAGCTCGGCCAGCCAGTCCGGCCAGACCATGCGCAGCACGACCGCCTCCAGATTGCGGTCCGGGTTGCCGTTCTGGGTGTACATCGGGAAGACGACCAGGTGCTGGAGGCCGTCCACCCGGTGGGCGGCGGGCTGGAAGGCCAGCAGCGAGTCCAGGAAGTCCGGGACCCCGAAGCCGCCCTCGGCCCAGCGGCGCAGGTCCGTCACGAGGGCCTGGTGGTAGGCGGCGTCGTGCGGGACCAGCGGGGAGAGCCGCTCGACCGCGTCGGCGACGCGCTCGACGGCCGCCACGGCGTCGGCCCGCCGCGGGGCACCCTCGGCGTCGAAGTCGATCGATCCGTCCTTCGACTGCCATGGCCGGATCCGCTCCACGGCATCCTTGAGCACGGCCCAGGCCGGGTGCTCGACCACCCTGGTCGGCGAAGGAACCCGTTCCTCCGCGCTTGCCTGCACAAGAATTTCCGTCATGTCCCATCCTCCACGGGAGAACCTCGCGTATGGACACCGTATGCGTACCCTGTTTCAGTCAGCAAGAGCGGGAGCGGGAAATTATTCTGTCCGACCCCTTGGTCACCGATGTTTTTCCTGCCGTAAACCGTGACGGCGCTCACTTTCACCAACGGCGCGCACTCCCCGGCGCGACGGCGCACCCGGTGGTCAAGGGTGCGCGAGGCGCGCCCACCGACGGGTGACGGCCAAGGCGGATACCGGCCAACTGGCGCCTGTCCCGGCTCCCGAATGCCCGGCGCAGCCGCGGGTCCATCGCACGGCCAGGCCATTAGGCTGCGGCCTTGCCGCGTGGACGACGACGTCCGGCACGGGTCCGTCGGTCCGCGCGTCGCCGAGCCGCCGTCGACGGAAGCGAGTTGAACCTTGAACTTCCTTACCATCGGTCATCGCGGGGTCATGGGCGTCGAGCCCGAGAACACCCTCCGTTCCTTCGTCGCCGCGCAGCGGGCCGGCCTGGACCTGATCGAACTCGATCTGCACCTGAGCAAGGACGGCGCCCTGGTCGTCATGCACGACGCGGAGGTGGACCGCACCACCGACGGCTCCGGGCCGATCGCCGAGAAGACCCTCGCGGAGCTGCGCGCCCTGGACGCGGGGCGCGGGGAGCGGGTGCCGGTGTTCGAGGAGGTGCTGGAGGCGGTGCGCGCGCCGCTGCAGGCCGAGATCAAGGATGTGGCGGCGGCCCGGGCACTGGCGGAGGTGATGCGCGCGCGGGACCTGACCGCGCGGGTGGAGGTGTCCTCGTTCCACGACGAGGCGATCACCGAGATCGCGCGGCTGGTGCCGGGGGTGCGTACGGCGCTGGTGGCGAGCCGCTATGGCACCGAGGTGGTGGACCGCGCCGTCGCCGCGGGCGCCGCGACCGTGTGCCTGAACATCCGCCGGCTCACCCTGGAGATCGTCGAGCACGCGCGCGCGTCCGGGCTGCGGATCCTCGGCTGGGTGGTCAACACCCAGGAGCACCTGCGACTGGTCCGCGCCCTGGAGCTGGACGGGGCGACGACCGACTACCCGGAGATCAAGCGCACGGGCCGGTTCACGGCGTAGCCGACGGCGGCCGGGCCGGGAAGCGGCGGTCGCTCCCTCACCCGAGCTTCTTGACCAGCAGCTCGAACTCCAGGTCGGCGCGGAGCGGGATGCCGAAGCGCTCGTCGCCGTACGGGAACGGGGACGTCCGTCCCGTACGGCGGTAGCCGCGGCGTTCGTACCAGGCGATCAGGTCCTCGCGCACGGAGATCACCGTCATGTGCATCTCGCCGACGCCCCAGGTCCGCCGGCACCGGCGCTCGGCCTCCGCCAGGACGGCCTTGCCGACCCCTGAGCCCTGCAGTGTGGGGCTCACCGCGAACATCCCGAAGTAGGCGTGGTTGCCGCGGTGCTCCAGCTGGCAGCAGGCGACGATCCGGCCCTCAAGCTCCACGGTGAGCAGCCGGCTGTCCGGCGACTTGATCACCGCCAGCACGCCCTCGGGGTCGGTCCGCTGCCCGTCGAGGATGTCCGCCTCGGTGGTCCACCCGGCCCGGCTGCTGTCCCCCCGGTACGCCGACTCCACGAGCGCGACGAGGGCGTCCACGTCGGCGTCGGTGGCGTCGCGGAAGGTGAGTCCGGTGGCGGGGCTGTCCATGACGGTGGTCTCCGATCTCGGGCGTGGCCGGGGCACGGAAGAGGGTAACCCTGCTGCATGGTGCATGTACTCAGCAGCCGGACCCTGCTCCGGCCCTCCGATCCCGAACGCTCCCGTGCCTTCTACGGCGAACAGCTGGGTCTGTCCGTCTACCGCGAGTTCGGGACCGGCCCCGAGCGCGGCACGGTCTACTTCCTCGGCGGCGGTTTCCTGGAGCTGTCCGGCCGGTCCGACGACCCGCCCTCGCCCGCGCTGCGGCTGTGGTTGCAGGTCGAGGACGCGACGGCCGCGTGCGAGGAGCTGCGGGCGCGGGGCGTGGAGATCGTACGGCCCCCGGTGAAGGAGCCCTGGGGCCTGGTGGAGATGTGGATCAACGACCCGGACGGCACGCCGATCGTCCTGGTGGAGATCCCGGCGGACCATCCCCTGCGGTACCGGCCCGGGATCTGAGGTCCGCCCCGCGAACGCGCCCGGGGGCGGCTGCGGCCTTGACCGGGCACGTTCGCGGGCCTGCGGCCGTGCGTCCGGCGGGTGTTTGCCTTCGAGAGCACTCCAGCTCCTAGCGTCGCCCGCACCACCTGCGAGGTCGCTCGCACACCTGCGACGAGGGAGAGACACACATGCGGTACACGCTGTTCGGGCGGACCGGGCTGCGCGTCAGCGAGCTGGCGCTGGGCACCATGACCTTCGGGGAGGACTGGGGGTGGGGCGCCGACAAGGACACCAGCGCCCGGATCCTCGACGTCTACGCCGACGCGGGCGGCAACTTCGTGGACACCGCGAACAACTACACCTCCGGCAGCGCCGAGCGGATCCTCGGCGAGCTGCTCGCCGGGCGCCGCGACCGGTTCGTGCTGGCGAGCAAGTACACCTGCGGCACCCGCGACGGCGATCCCAACGCGGCGGGCAACCACCGCGGGAACCTCGTCCGGTCGGTCGAGGACAGCCTGCGCCGGCTGCGCACCGACCGGCTCGACGTGCTGTGGGTGCACGCCCGGGACAACTTCACGCCGGTGGAGGAGGTGATGCGCGCCCTGGACGACGTCGTCCGCGCGGGCAAGGTGCTCTACGTGGGCGTGTCGGACTGGCCGGCCTGGGAGATCGCGCAGGCCAACACCCTGGCCGAGCTGCGCGGCTGGACGTGTTTCGCGGGCTCGCAGCTGCGCTACAGCCTGCTGGAGCGCACCCCGGAGCGGGAACTGCTGCCGCAGGCCAGGGCGTTCGACCTCGCCGTGTTCGCCTGGGCGCCGCTGGCCGCGGGCCGGCTCACCGGGAAGTACCGGCGCGGCGGGACGGGGCGGCTGGACACGCTGGACGTGCGGCCCGAGGCGTGGGAGGAGGACGTCGTCGACGCGGTCGTGGAGATCGCCGGGGCGGGCGGCTGGAGCCCGGCACAGGTGGCCCTGGCCTGGCTGCTGGGCCGGCCCGGGAACGTCGTACCGATCGTCTCGGCCACCCGGCCCGAGCAGCTCGCGGACAACCTGGCGTGCACCGGGGTCCGGCTGGACGCGGACGCGCGCGCCCGCCTGGACGAGGTGAGCGCGGTCCCGCTGGGCTTCCCGCACGACTTCCTGCGGGAGGCGCCCATCACCCGCAATGTGTACGGCGACCGCTGGCCGGACATCGTCGACCGCCGCTCCACCTACCGCCGTACCGTGCACGACGTCCTGTGAACGTCCGGCCCGGTCAGGCCCGCAGCGCGCCCATCCGGCCCTCCAGGCGGCCGAGCAGCTCGGCCAGCAGTCCGGCCAGTCCGGCCTGGTCCCCCGGGGGCAGGACGGACAGTACGGCCGTCTCGTAGGCGAGTTGGTCGGGCAGGATGCCGTCGACCAGGCCGCGTCCCGCGTCGGTGAGCCGGACGTGGGCCACCCGCCGGTCGCGGGTGTCGCCGCGCCGTTCGACCAGGCCGCGCTCGGTCAGCTGCTTGAGCCGCTTGGTCACGGCGGCCCCGGAGGAGAAGGTCTCCCGGGCCAGCTCCCCCGGGGTCAGTTCGTGGCCGGTGCGGCGCAGCGCGCCGAGCAGGTCGAACTCGGCGCGGCTCAGACCGGCCCGGCGCAGCGGGGCGTCCTCGGCCTGCTGGAGCAGGGCCGCGCAGCGGTTGATCCGGCCGATGATCTCCATCGGCCCGGTGTCCAGCTCGGGGTGGACGGCCTGCCACTGGCGGACGACGGCCGAGACGGTGTCGCCGCGCGCGGGCCCGGGACCGGCCCCGGGCCGGGCTCCGGTCGCGTCGCTTCCGGGCGTCGGTCCGCCGTTCGTCGCCGTCATGGCCGTGTGTCCTCCGTCGTCCTGTCCGGGTCCCGGTCGCCGCCCGGCGCCCGGCCCGGGTCCTCGTCCCGGTCCTGCGGTACGAGCCCCTGGCGCCGTACCGTCGCCGCGAGCGTACGGTGTCCGGCCTGTTCGGTGAGCACCACCCGGTCCTCGGGCAGGGCGCGCTGCCACCACTCGCCGGCGGCGGCGTCGGCCGTGGCGCGCAGGTCGACCAGGGCGGCGGCCAGGGTGCGGCGGGCGGACTCCAGGGCGCGCGGCCGCGGGTGCGGCTCGGCGAGCAGGCGGGCGGCGTGCTCGCGGGCGCGCTCGGCGGCGGTCAGCGCGTGCTCCAGACGGGCGCCGGCGCGCCGGTTGGTGACGGCGACGGCGGCGGCGAAGCCGACCAGCGCGCCGATGAGGGTGTCCACGACCCGGTCGGTGATCAGGTCGGCCGTGTCCTGGCTGCGCGCGAACTCGGTGATGAGCAGCGCCATCGGGGTGACGCAGACGCTGCCCAGCCAGTAGTTGCGGCCGATCAGCGCCTCGGCGCCGAAGTTGAGGGCGAGCGAGACCAGCACCAGGGCGGCGGGGTGCAGATGGGTGAGCGGGGCGAGGGCGGCGAAGACGAGGACGCCGACGAGGTTGCCGACGACCCGCTGGACGGCCCGGCTCCAGGTGAGGGTGACGTTGACCTGGTAGAGGGACGCGGCGGTGACCAGCGCCCAGTAGGGGCGGCCGACGCCGAGGGCGAGGGCGGCGTACCCGGCGAGGGCGCAGCCGAGCGCGGTGCGTACGGCCAGCGGGGCGAGGGGGGCGAGGCGGTGCCGCAGGGAACGGGGCGGCAGGGGCTGTTCGGCGGCCACGCCGAGGAGTTCGTCGGCGTCGCCGCCCGACGGCACGACGCGCGGGACCCGGCCGGTGCCGCGCAGGGCACGGGCCCAGGAACGCAGCCGCTCGGGGTCGGTGTCGGCGGGCGCGGCGAGGGCGACCTCGGCGCGGACCAGGAGGTGTTCGAGGGCGCGCCGGGTGCCGTCGGGGCGGGCGCCGGCGGCGAGCAGCGACTGCCAGGCGGCGTGGATCGCGGCGGCGCAGGCGGCGCGGGCCCGGGCGTGGCCGTCGCCGGTGCCGCGGGTGCCGGCGTACGCGGCGGCGGCGTTCAGGGCCTGGGCGGTGGCCCGGCGCTCGGGGCCGTGCGGGCGCAGCAGCCCGGGTGCCATGCAGACCAGCCAGGCCCAGGCACCGGCGGCCAGGGCCAGTCCGATGTGCCCGGGCAGCCGGCCGGGGGTCTGCGGGACGAAGAGCGAGGCGGAACTGATGAAGGTGAGGACCACATTGCCCGGCGGTCCGACCCGGGTGGCGTCGCAGACCGTCTTCTGGACCGCCGCGAGGACGGCGCCGACGGTGACGAGGACCACGGCGTTCGTGGTCAGCGCCGAGGCGAGCAGGGCCACTGCGAGGCCGCCGACCATGCCGAGCACGACCCGGGCCAGGGTGCGGGCGCGGGCCGGGTAGGGCCGGTTGTGGCCGTAGAGCGCGCACAGCGAACCGGCCATCGTGTACATGGCGAGATCGAGCCTGCCGAGCGCGAGCAGCGTCAGGTTGGGCGGGGCGACCGAGACGACCGCGCTGAGCGCGGGCTTGAACCAGATGTCGGAGGGACGGCCGAGGCGGAGCGCTCCGGCGAGGGGAAGACGGTGGGGGGTCGCACTGCTCATACCATCAATTTAACACGTGTTTTACTCGTAAAATAATGGCTGTGGTCAGGGCGTGACAGCGCGTGCTCCCCCGGATGCTCCCCGCGTACCCCCTTGCGCTCGCGTGCGCTCCGCCGCCCCGGGGCATGGCGTCCCTGGGAACGGGTCCGGAGCTTCTCCGGAGCGACCGTCGAGCGGGGAGGTGCGCATGCACGGACCGGTGTCGACAGCCTGGCTGCTGGTGGCGCTGTGCGCGGCGACCGGGGCCTACTGCCTGCTGCGGATGCGCAGCGGCGTGGCCGAGCAGCGCCGGGCCGCGGGCGGCGAGGCGCTGATGGGCTTCGGCATGGCCGCGATGGCCGTGCCGGCGGCGGTGTTCACGCCGCCGGGGTGGGCGTGGCCGGTGTACGCGGCCGTGTTCGGCGCGGCGGCGCTGCGCGCGCTGTGGGCCGTGCGCGACGGCCTCGGTCATCTGCACCACCTGGTGGGCAGCGCGGCGATGGTCTACATGGCGGTGGCGATGGCCGGCGCCCCGCCCGCCGCCCACCACGGTCACGGCGGCACCGGCACACCCTTGCTGACCGGCGCCCTGCTGCTCTACTTCACCGGCTATGTGCTGCTCTCCGGCGCCCGGCTGGTGCCCGCCGCCGCTCCCGTGGCCGGGGCCGCGCCGGACCGCTGGGGCGACCGCCCGGAACTGGCCCGGGCATGCCGGCTGTCGATGGGGATCGGCATGGTGGCGATGCTGCTGGCGATGTGAGGACGGCGTCGTGGGCGACGTGTTCGCGCGGGTGCCGGTGTCCGCGGAGGTACCGGGGTCCGCCGAGGTACCGGTGCCCGCGTCCGCGGACGTTCGCGACGAGCCCGGGAGCCTCCGCCCGCTTCCGGTCATGCCGGGCTTGGCCGTGGCCGCCGTATCCACAAAGATCGCGGCATGCGCGATCGTCCCACCGCTCCCCCTCCGCCGCCGCCCTCCTCCTCGTCCCCGCCGCCGGCCGCCTCCGGCCCGCCGCCGCACCGCGCGGCGGGCCGGGCCGCCGTGGTGGCCGCCCTGGTGCTCGGGGTCTGCTCGGTCCTGCTGCTGGTCCTCGTCGCGGTGCGCTGGCACCCGCTGCTCACGCTGGACGGCGACATCGCCCGCGCCACCCACCGCTGGGCGGTCCGCGACCGGGCGGTGACACGGGCCTGCCGGGTGCTGACGGACTGGGTGTGGGACCCGCTGACCATGCGCCTGGTGTGCGCGGCGGCGGCCGGGTGGCTGGTCTGGCGCCGCGCGGCGTGGTGGACCGCGCTGTGGCTGGCGGGCGCCGTCGCGCTGGCGACGATCGTGCAGCAGTCGGTGAAGGCCGCCGTCGGCCGCCCCCGCCCGGTCTGGCCGGACCCCGTCGACTCCGCCCACTACGCGGCCTTCCCGTCCGGTCACGCGCTGACCGCGACCGTGGTCTGCGGCCTGCTGCTGTGGCTGCTGCGCCGTCGCGGCGCGGGCCGCGCCCTGTGGCGTACGGCGGTGGCGGCGGCGGTCGTCTCGGTGGCCGGAGTGGGTGTCACCCGGGTCTGGCTGGGCGTCCACTGGGCCTCGGACGTGCTCGGCGGATGGCTCTTCGGCGCGCTGCTGGTGGCGCTGGCGGTGCTGGTGTACGAGTGGGCGCGGAAGCGGCCGGGGCCCCCGGCGGGCCGACGGGGGTGAAGTGGCGGGCGCGTCCGCCGTGTTACCCGGATCCCCAGGGACGCCGTGCGGCGTCGGGTCCGCCGGGTCCGGGCCGCGCGCGGTACCGGCCGAAACCGGCCACGACGGCCCCGACAGGGCCGCGGACATGGTGTTTTGAGTGTCCGCCGGATGCCTGGCGCACTGTGCCGCCCGTCTGAGACGATCCCCCGCGTCGCCCCAGACGGACGGCTTCTCCGGGCGGCCCGAACACACGGGTGGCCCGATGCGTTGAGTATAGTTGGCTGGCAGCCAGTCAACGCAGGAGTTACAGGATGTCCCCGCGCAGCGCTTCGGTCAATGAAGAATTGCGGCGGCGTTCCAGGGAACGGCTGTTGCAGGCCGCCGTCGAACTGGTGGGCGAGCGTGGGTTCGAGGCCACGACGCTGGGCGATATCGCCGACCGGGCCGGTTCGGCACGTGGACTGGTGTCGTACTACTTCCCCGGCAAGCGCCAGTTGGTGCAGTCCGCCGTGCACCGGCTGATGCACCGCACGCTGGAGGAGGCGCTGGAGCGGGAGCCGCGCACCGAGGACGGCCGGGAGCGGCTGGCCCGGGCCATCGACGCGATCCTGGGCCTGGCCCGGGACCGGCCGGTGCTGATGCGCCAGCACATGGCGGGCCTGCTCCACGCCGAGGGCTTCGTGCAGTGCCCGGAGCAGCGCCGGCTGGCGGAGCTGCTCGGCGAGACCGTGGCCCGCTACGGTTCGCAGACGGTCTCGGCCGACTACCCGATGCTGCGGGCCCTGTTGATGGGCGCGGTCTACGCGGCGCTGGTGCCGGGCGTGCCGATGCCCGTACCGGTGCTGCGGGCCGAGCTGTTCCAGCGGTACGGGCTGGACTGGGAGATGGGCGTGCCCCCCGAGAGCGCGGACGCGAGGGCGGAGGACGAGGACCTGTCCCGGTTTTTCGCCACGGAGGAACGGCCGGAGCGGGCCTGAGCGGGATCGGCGGTCGCCGAGGGGACCGGTCGCAGAGGGGGCCGGCGCCCGCTGCCGGGTGATCGGACACGCGGTGCGGTCGTACGGTCACGGCCCCTGACGAGCGCCTGCGCGTCCGGATCACTCCACCGGCCCTGCCCGGCCGGGCCTCGCGGTGCCATGCTGGAAGCGTCCGCACGCCCCTCCTTCGGGCAAGGAGTACCGCTGTGCTGCGTGTCGCCGTCGTCGGATCCGGGCCGAGCGGGTGTTACACCGCCCAGAGCCTGGTGCAGCGTGACCCGGGGGTCCTGGTGGACGTCCTGGACCGGCTGCCGTGCCCCTACGGCCTGGTCCGCTACGGCGTCGCACCCGACCACGAGAAGATCAAGTCCCTCCAGGGCAGCCTGCGGACGGTGCTGGAGCACGAGCGGGTGCGGTTCCTCGGCGGGGTCCGGGTGGGCGGTCCCGGGGGTCTGCCGGTGGAGCGGCTGAGGGGGCTGTACCACGCGGTGGTGTACTGCGTGGGCGCCGCCAGCGACCGGCGGCTGGGGGTCCCCGGCGAGGACCTGCCGGGCAGCTTCTCGGCGACCGAGTTCGTCTCCTGGTACAGCGCGCACCCGGACGCGGCCGACGCCGGCTTCCTGCGCGGGGTGCGGTCGGCAGTGGTCATCGGGGTGGGCAATGTCGCGGTGGACGTCACCCGGATGCTGGTCCGGGGTGCCGCGGAGCTGCGCGGCACGGACATCCCGCAAGCCGCGCTGGACGCGCTGGCGGCGAGCGGGCTCACCGAGGTGCACATGGTGGGCCGGCGCGGCCCGGCGCAGGCCCGCTTCACCACCAAGGAGCTGCGCGAACTGGGCGCCCTGCCCGGCACCGGCGTGACCGTGGACAAGGACGACCTGGCGCTCGACCCGGCCGACCCCGGCGCGCTGCCGGCCGGACAGCGCCGCAATGTGGAGGTGCTGCGCGACTGGGCGGCGCGGCCCGCCGAGGGCGCCGCCCGGCGGGTCCGGCTGCGGTTCTTCCTGCGCCCGGTGGAGCTGCTCGAAGCCGGCGGCCGGGTGGGTGCCGTCCGCTTCGAGCGCACGGCGCCGGACGACCGGGGCGGCGTGACCGGGACCGGCCGGTACGAGGACCTGCCCGCGCAGTTGGTGCTGCGCTCGGTGGGCTATCGCGGAGTGCCCCTGGAGGGACTGCCGTTCGACGCCGCCGGCGGCACGGTCCCGCATCGCGAGGGACGCGTCCTGCGCGACGGCGTGCCCGCGCCGGGCGAGTACGTCGCCGGGTGGATCAAGCGCGGCCCGACCGGGGTCATCGGCACCAACCGGCCCTGCGCCAAGGAGACGGTGACCTCGCTGCTCGCGGACGCCCCCGCCCTCGCCCTCGCCGACGTGCCGGCGGATCCGGTCGCCGCGCTCCGGGCGATCGGCGTCGAGCCGGTGCCCTGGGGCGGCTGGCTGGCGATCGAGCGGGCCGAGGCCGAGCTGGGGGCGCGGCTGGGCCGGAGCGTGGTCAAGCTGTCCGACTGGGACGCCCTGCTGGCGGCGGCACGGGTGCCGCAGGTGTCGTAGCGCAGCGGGGGCGCCCGGGAGGCGGGACACACAGCGGCAACAGACCTGAAATCAACAAACTGTTCAAGACGCTTACGGTCTCCTCCTGTCCGGCCGTCCGGCCGCCTGGCTGTCCGAAGGCGCGGATGACCGGTTCCCGCCCCCGCCCGCCGCAGATGGAGACCTCAGACCTCATGGCCACGACCACAGCCGCGCACCCCGTCGACGAGATTCCCCCCGTCCGGCAGCTGGCCGCCTTCGGGCTCCAGCATGTGCTCGCCATGTACGCGGGCGCCGTCGCGGTGCCGTTGATCGTGGGCGGCGCGATGCGGCTGTCACCCGCCGACCTGGCGTATCTGATCACCGCGGACCTGCTGGTGTGCGGGATCGCCACGCTGATCCAGTGTGTCGGCTTCCGGTGGTTCGGGGTGCGGCTGCCGGTCATGCAGGGGTGCACGTTCGCGGCCGTGTCGCCGATGGTGCTGATCGGGACGACGGACGGCGGGCTGCCCGCGATCTACGGCTCCGTGATCGTCGCCGGGCTGGCGATCATGCTGCTGGCGCCGGTCTTCGGCAGACTGCTGCGCTTCTTCCCGCCGCTGGTGACCGGCACGGTGATCCTGGTCATCGGGGTCTCGCTGCTGCCGGTCGCGGGCAACTGGGCGGCGGGCGGCGCCGGTTCGAAGGACTTCGGCGAGCCGCGGAACCTGGCGCTGGCGGGCTTCGTACTGGCCGTGGTGCTCGGGGTGCAGCGGTTCGCGCCCGTCTTCCTCTCGCGGATCGCCGTGCTCGTCGGCATCGCGGCCGGGCTCGCGGTCGCCGTGCCGCTGGGGTTCACCGACTTCGGCGGGGTCGCCGACGCCGACTGGCTGGGCATCAGCACGCCGTTCCACTTCGGGGCGCCCGAGTTCCGGGCCTCCGCCATCGCGTCCATGCTGGTGGTGGCCCTGGTGTCGATGACCGAGACCACGGGGGACCTGATCGCCGTCGGCGAGCTGACCGGGCGGCGGGCCGAGCCGCGCACGCTGGCCGACGGGCTGCGCGCGGACGGTCTGTCGACCGTGCTGGGCGGGGTGTTCAACACCTTCCCGTACACGGCGTACGCGCAGAACGTGGGCCTGGTGGGGATGACCCGGGTGCGCAGCCGCTGGGTGGTCGCGGCGGCCGGCGGGATCCTGGTGCTGCTCGGCCTGCTGCCCAAGCTGGGCGCGGTGGTCGCGGCGGTCCCGGCGCCGGTGCTCGGCGGGGCCGGGCTGGTGATGTTCGGGACGGTCGCGGCGAGCGGGCTGCGGACGCTGAGCCGGGTCGACTTCCGGGGCAACGGCAACCTGACCGTGGTGGCCGTCTCGGTGGCGATCGGCACGCTGCCGGTGGGCGTGCCCACGCTGTACGCGAAGTTCCCGGACTGGTTCCAGACGGTGATGAACAGCGGCATCAGCGCGGGCTGCCTGTCCGCGATCGTGCTGAACCTGCTCTTCAACCACCTTCCGGGCAGGGGCGGTTCAGCCGCCGGCCGGGACGCGGGCGGCGTCGCCGAGCCGGGCGGCCTGGCGGTCGGCCGCGGCGAGGACGCTGTCGAGCAGCCCCGGGAAGAGGCTCTCTAGATCGTCCCGGCGCAGGCCGTTCATCTTGGCCGTGCCCCGGTAGACCTGCCGGACGACCCCGCTCTCCCGCAGCACCCGGAAGTGGTGCGTGGAGGTGGACTTGGTCACCGGCAGGTCGAACTGCGAACAGGTCAACTCCGCTTCCCTGGCGGCCAGTTCACGCACGATCTGCAACCGCAGCGGGTCGGACAGCGCGTGCAGCACGGATTCCAGCCGGATGTGCTCACGATCCGGGTGCGGCAGCGCGCGGCCGGTGGCGGCTGTCTCGGTCACGGCGTCCGCCCTTCGTCACGGGACTTCTTCGATGACCATCGTACGAGATCCCTCGTAGTTCGACACCTGCCGTAGTTTCACGTTCATCGTAGTACGATGGATGGCGTACGAAGGGATCAAGCCGTCCGCGACGAAATGGAGTCCGTCATGCCCGCGCTCTTCGAGCCCCTCACCCTGCGCGAAGTGACCGTCCCGAACCGGGTGTGGATGGCGCCGATGTGCCAGTACTCGGCCGAGCCCGAGGGTCCGCTCGCCGGTGTGCCGCACGACTGGCACTTCGCGCACTACGCGGCGCGGGCCGCCGGGGGCACCGGGCTGATCCTGACGGAGGCCACCGCGATCGCCCCCGAGGGCCGGATCTCCCCGTACGACCTCGGACTGTGGAACGACACCCAGGTGGAGGCCTTCCGGCGGATCACCCGCTTCCTCACCGAGCAGGGCACCGTACCCGGCGTCCAGCTCGGTCACGCCGGCCGGAAAGCCTCGACCGACCGGACGTGGAAGGGCGGCGGGCCCGTCGGACCGGAGGCGCACGGCTGGCAGCCGCTCGCCCCGAGCGCGCTGCCGTTCGGCGAACACCACCCGGTGCCGACGGAACTGACGGTTGATCAGATCCAGGAGATCATCGGGCAGTTCGCCGCCGCCGCGCGCCGGGCGCTGGCCGCGGGCTTCGAGACCGTGGAGATCCACGGCGCCCACGGCTACCTGGTCAACGAGTTCCTCTCCCCGCACACCAACCATCGCACGGACGCCTACGGCGGCTCCTACGAGAACCGCACCCGGTTCGCCCTCGAGATCGTGGACGCCGTACGCGAGGTGTGGCCCGCGGAGAAGCCGGTGCTCTTCCGCATCTCCGCCACCGACTGGCTGGACGAGGGCGGCTGGACTACGGACGACACGGTCCGCTTCGCCCGTGACCTGCACGCCCACGGCGTGGATCTGCTCGACGTCTCCACCGGCGGCAACGCGAACGGCGTCAGCATCCCGACCGGGCCGGGCTACCAGGTGCCGTTCGCCGCCCGGGTGAAGGCCGAGACCCCGCTGCGGGCCGGCGCCGTCGGGCTGATCACCGAGACCGGGCAGGCCGAGAAGATCCTGGCGAACGGCGAGGCCGACGTGGTCCTGCTCGGCCGCGAGCTCCTCCGCAACCCGTCCTGGGCCCGGCAGGCCGCCCGCGAACTGGGCGCGGAGATCCGGGTGCCGATCCAGTACCACCGCTCGGTCTGACCCCGCCTCCGCCACCCGGACCGCCCCGACGCCCGGGGCGGTCCGGGCCCGGTGCCGGTGGCCGTACGACCGGTAGGTTCCGCCCTGGCGGTCCAAGCGCTGTTCTCGTACCGCTGCACGGCCGAGTGGTGTACAGCAGTGACCATGCCGAACCGAGTAGCCGTCCTGTCCGACATCCACGGAGTCCTGCCGGCCCTGGAGGCAGTACTAGCCGAACCGGACGTCGGCGCCGCCGACCACATCGTGCTCACCGGCGACATCGCCGCCGGCCCGCAACCGACCCAGGTTCTCGACCTGCTGACCAGCCTCGGCGACCGCGTCAGCTGGATCAGCGGCAACGCCGACCGCGAGCTCCTCGAATACCGCCGGGGTCAGCGCGACACGATCCCCGATCCGATCGCTCCCTGGGCAGCCGCACGACTTCGCGAGGACCATCTCGACCTTCTCGGCTCGTTGCCCAGGTCCCTCTCCCTGACCGTGAACGGCCTGGGAAAGGTGCTGTTCTGCCATGCCACCCCTCGTGACGACGAGGAGGTCGTCCTGGTCGACTCCCGTCCCGCCCGATGGCAGGAGGTCTTCGCCGGACTCGAATCCGACATCCGCACCGTGGTCTGCGGTCACACCCACATGCCGTTCGTCCGCCTCGCCCACGGCCGACTGGTGATCAACCCCGGGAGCATCGGGATGCCCTACGGACGAACCGGAGCGCACTGGGCCCTCCTGGGGCCGGGTGCCGAACTCCGGACCACGCACTTCGACATCGAGACCGCCGTCACCCGGCTCCGCCGGGACTCGTCCTACCCCGGAATCGCCGAGTGGGCCGACTACTTCCTGCGTGCCCGCGCGACCGACGCCGATGCCCTCGCGGCCTTCGCCCCACGGGACGGACGCGACCACTGCCCGTGACATTCACCGGTAGACGGCGTGTCGGTCGTCCCCGGCCGCCCCGGTCGTCACCGCGTGGGCAGCAGTCGTCCCACGGCCTGCTCCAGGCGGGGCAGTGACCGCTGGCCCGCGAGGGCCAGGGCGATCGCGGCCACGACGCCCGCCCACGCGAACGGGCCGAGCGGGGTGCAGCCGAACGCGCGGCTGAGGACCGGGGTCTGGACCACGGCGACGAGCGCCAGCGCGGAGCCCAGCGAGGTGATTTGCACCAGCCGGCTGTCCCGCCGGTCGAGCAGGGTCTGCACCAGCTGGGTGCCGACCACCCCGCACAGGGCCATGGTGCTGGAGCGGCGGGCGGTGCCCGGGGTGAAGCGGCCGATCAGCCAGGCCGTGACCGCGCCCAGACAGGTGGTCAGCGCCCGGTGCCGGATCTGCCGCAGCAGCGGGGCGCCCAGCACCGCGGAGGCGTCCTCCGGCGACCCGCTCCGCGCCCGGACCATGCCCTGACCGTCCTCCTTCTCCGTCACCGCCACGGCCATCGACGGGAAGAGGTCGGTGAACAGGTTCACCATCAGCATCTGCCGGGTGGACAGCGGCGCCCGCCCGGACAGCAGGGTCCCGATGATGCCGAAGCCGACCTCGCCCGCGTTGCCGCCGATCAGGATGGCGATGGCGTCGGCCACGCTGTGCCACAGGGCGCGGCCCTCGCCCACCGCGTCGACCAGAACCGTCAGATCGTCGTCGGTCAGCACGATGTCCGCCGCGTTGCGGGCGGCGGCCGAGCCCCGGGCGCTGATGCCGACGCCGATGTCCGCCGCGCGGATCGCCGCCGCGTCGTTGGCGCCGTCGCCGACCATGCCGACCACCCGGCCCGCGTCCCGCAGCGCCTCCACCACCTGGAGCTTCTGCTCCGGGGCCACCCGGGCCACCACACCCGCGTCGCGCAGCATCCGGGCCCGGGCGGCCCGGTCGGCGGCGGCCAGCTCGTCGCCGGTGACCACCACCGTGTCCGCGGGCCAACCCAGGTCGGTGGCGATGGCCCGCGCGGTCTGCGGATGGTCGCCGGTGAGCATCACCGGTCGTACGCCCGCCCCGTTGAGCGCGTCCACCAGTGCCGTGGAGGTCACGCGCGGTACGTCGGACAGCGCCAGCAGGCCGATGAACTCCAGGTTCTCCAGCGGCCGTTCGAGGGCCTCGTCCTCCCGCTCGGCGGCGTCGAGGCGCCGTTCGGCCACCGCGAGCACCCGCAGCCCGTCCCCCGCCAGCGCGTGGGCGGTGTCGGCGGCGTGTTCCGGCAGCCCGGCGCAGGCGGGCAGGACGGTCTCGGGGGCGCCCTTGACCACCAGCACGGGCGGGCCGTCCCCGGCGCGGCCGACGGCGGCGGCGTATCCGCGCGCGGCCTCGAACGGCAGGTCGGCGATCCGGGCCCAGTCCGGGTCGGGCGGGGCCGCGTCGAGCACGGCCTCGTCGGTGGCGTGCACCGGCCGGCCGGAGCCGCCGTCCGGCTGCGGACAGGCCCGCGCGGCGGCCCGTACGATCTCCTCCGCGCCGGGGTCGGCCACGGCGTGGATCCCGCCCCCGGTGTCGGCGGTGCGCACCAGGCGCAGCCGGTTCTCGGTGAGCGTGCCGGTCTTGTCGAAGCAGATGGTGTCCATGCGGCCCAGCGCCTCCAGGGTGCGCGGGGTGCGCACCAGGACTCCGCCCCGGCTCAGCCGGCGGGCCGCGGCCAGCTGGGCGACCGTCGCCACCAGCGGCAGCCCTTCCGGTACGGCGGCCACGGCCACCGCGACCCCGCCGCTGACCGCCTCCCGGATCGGGGTGCCGCGCAGCAGCGCCAGGCCGGTCACCGCGGCGCCGCCCCCCAGGGTCAGCGGCAGCGCCTTGCGGCTCAGTTCCTGGAGCCGGGCCTGTACTCCGCCGGCCGGGGGCGTGCGCGCGGCGAGGTGGACGGCGCGGGCGGCCTCGGTGCGGTCGCCGGTGTCGACCACGACGGCCCGGGCCTCCCCCGCCACCACCGTCGTCCCTTCGAAGACCATGCAGCGCCGGTCGGCCACGGCGGCGTGCGGGGTGGGGTCGGTCTGCTTCTCCACCGGCAGCGACTCGCCGGTGAGCGCGGACTCGTCCACCTCCAGGCCCTCCTGCCACAGCAGCCGGGCGTCGGCGGGCACCACGTCGTCCGTCTTCAGCTGGATCACGTGGCCGGGCCGCAGCCGGCCGGCCTCCACGGTGCGGGGGCCGCCGGCCGGGGCCTCGGCCTGCGGCGGCACCAGGCGGGCCTTCTGCTTCTGTTCCGCGACGAGTCCGGACAGCGCCCGTTCCGCCCGTAGCCGCTGGAGGCCGCCGACCAGGGCGTTCAGGTCCAGGGCGCCGACGACGAGCAGCGCGTCCACGACCGAGCCGAGGATCGCCGACGCCGCCGAGCCGACGGCCAGCACGGGAGTGAGCGGGTCCTGCAGTTCGCTCCGGACGGCCCGGCCGAGCCGGTAGGACCAGCGGGCGGGCGCGGCGGCCGGGTGCCCGGTGACGCTCTTGGCCGCCTTGCGCACCCGGGTGGTCAGCGCGTCGGCCCCGGTCTCGGCGGCCGGTTCCCGGGCCAGCCGGTCCCGGGCCTCGTCCGCGTCCAGCTCGTGCCAGTGCACCCGGGGGCGCGGGTGCGGGGTGCGGGCCGCCGCCACGCCGAGCGCGGCGCGCACCCCGGACAGCAGCGCGGAGGCGGCGCCCGCGTCGACCGGCGCGTGCCGCAGCCCCGGCAGCACGGCCCGGCGGCCCCTGCCGCCACCGGACTCGCCGACGGCGACCAGCAGCCCGGACAGCGCGGCGCCGGAGCGGGCCAGCGTCTGGGCCCGGCGGCCGACCCGGCGGGCGGCCGGGATCGCGGTCAGGACCCGCCACACATCGGGCAGGCCGTGCAGGGCGAGCAGGTCCGCGCCCCAGACGACCGCGCCGTTCCGGTCGCTCAGGGCGAGGGCGATGTCGGCGGCGCGCAGGGCGGCCAGGACGTCGTGTTCGCCGGCCGTGCGCACCCGCGCGACCACCAGGACGGCGCCCTCCTCGCCACGCGCCTCGTACACCACGTCGTCCAGCGGCCGGCGGGCGTCGACGACCTGGTCGGCGAGGCCGGTGAAGTCCTCCAACGCCGGATCGTCCACGAGGACGACCCGCAGTCCGGCCCGGCGGGCCGCGTCCAGCACCGGTTCGGCCCACGGGTCCGGCTCGCCGTCCTCGGTGCGCAGCGCGCCGGGGTGCAGTACGACGGTGCCGGCCATCTCCAGCTGGCGCAGCCGCTCGGGGGCGCGGACCAGTACGCCGGTGCGGGCCAGCGCGCCGGAGAGTACGGCGTGGAAGGCGGCCGGGCCGTAGCGGGCGGCCTTCGGGGAGCCGGCCAGCACCGCCTCCGCCGCCTCGGCGGTGTCGTGCTTGACCAGCAGGGTGGCCGCCGCGCCCAGCACGCTGCCGGCGGAGGCGTGGGCGGCGTACTCCTGGGCCGGGGAGACACGCAGCGGGGGGCGGGGCGGGCCGTCCGGGGCGAGGCTGACCCGCTGCGGAGCGCACAGCCGGTCGTGCACCGCGTCGAAGGCGGCCGAGCGGGCCACCGTCTCGGCCACCTGGCAGGCGCGCAGCACGCCGTCGAGCACCAGCGAGGTGGGGCTCTGCCCGGCGCCGTGCACGGCCGCGTTGGCGCAGGCCAGCGCGAGGTCCATGCCGGAGTCGCCGAGGCGGGCGCGCAGCCGGTCGCGGAAGCGCGGGTTCTCCCGCAGCAGGGTCACGACGGCGGTCACCATCCGGGGGGAGGGCGGCAGCCGCAGGGTGTAGGCGGTCAGGGCCACGGCGATGCCGACGGCGTCGGCGGCGAGCGTGGCCGCGGCGGCGCGCACCCCGGCCGGGTCGGCCGGGTGCGTGGTCTCGGCGTCGTCGCCGCCGGCCAGCGCCAGGCCGTGCCGTTCGGCCAGGTCCGCGGCGTGCGCCAGGACCCGGTCGGCGGCCTCTTCGCCGGTCGCGGTCACCACCAGGCGGGCGAGCCCCTGGTCCCAGTAGGCGACGAGCACCTCGGGATGTTCCCGCAGCGCCTCGGCCACCCGGCGCGCCAGGTGCGCGGTGCCGCCGGCGCGCCGCGCCTGGTCCCGCTCCAGGGGGCGTACGGCCAGATGGGCGCGGGCGCCGGAGCGCCAGTGGGTACCGGCGCCGGGGAACGCGTTGCGGGCCACCCGGGCGACCCGGGCCGCGGTGTCCGCGCCGCGCACACCGGCGCGCGCGGTACTCGCGGCGGCACCGGCGGCCATGCCGACCGCCGGTGCCGCCGCCCGCGCGAGCAGGCGTGGTGCCGCGGGCAGCAGCCGTACGGCGGCTGTCGGCGCCGTCAGCAGTCCGGCCACCTCGGCCTCCTAGAGTGTGGTGCGGTCGGGCCGGGCGGTCGGCCCGAGCGGGCCCGAGGACGTCCTGGCCCCGGACGTCCCGGCGCCGTGGCCGGCTGCGGGCGGCCCGGGCGCCTGGGTGTGTCCCGTTCCCTTGGCGCGCCCGGGGGCATGACCGGCCGCGTGGCTCCCGCTGCCACCCGGCGCGCCCTCGACCGCCTGGTCGTGTCCGGCGCCGGACCTGAGGGCCGCGGTGCCGAGGTCGTGTGCGGGCTCCGGGCGCTGTGTGACGGCCTCCGCGCCCCGCGCCGGCTGGTCGGGCCGGGGCTGGGTGAGCCAGGCCACCGCCGCGCCGGTGAGCGCCACGGGCCACTCCACCACGCCCGCCACGCCGAGCACCCCGGCGCCCGTGTACACCGCCATGCGCCGCCCGCGGGGCGAGACCGCGCCGATCTTGTCGAGTGTCCCCTCGGCGGCCCTGCCCACCGTTCCGGCGCCGGGCACCCTGCGCAGGACCGAGGCGGCGCCGCGCAGGGGCGCCGTGAGGACCGACGACGACTTCTGCTCAGCCATGACTCTCCTCGGGGGTGAGATCGCCTTACGTGCCCACCGAGTGCCCGCGACCGCGCTGGTCATCCCCTCTTTCCCGGGGGGACGCCCGCTGCTACCAGGAAACCTCTCGGGCCCGTGCGACGCCACCCTCCCCGCCCGCCGGGATGGCCGCCGCCGGGGGGCTCGCGCGCTGCGCCGAGGGGGCGTGCGGTGGGCGCGCCCTGCGCCGAGGGGGCATTCTCGCGGGCCGGAAAAGCACTGCGCGACCCGTTGACTAGAAAGCGCTTGCATCCTACGGTCCGTTCATCAGCGTGACCGTCCGGCACGCAAGGCAGCCGTACGGTCCACGCGACCCCCCAACCGTGTTCCACATGACGCGCGTGGTTCACGTACGTAACCCCCACAGAGCAGCACCCACGGAAGAAGGCATTTCGGGACATGACCTCATCAGCGACCTCGCGCGGTCTGCTCGGCGGACTCGCCACGCTCGGCCTTACGCTTGGCATGCTCATGACCTCCGGAGCGCCGGCGGACGCGGCCACCTGGCCGACCCCGAACGGCAGCCAGGCGGTCTCCTCCACCATCTCGGTGTCCGGCACCAAGGACTACGGGATGAAGCGGCTGTACGGCAGCGGCGACCTCGGCAGCGACGGCCAGGACGAGGACCAGGGGCCCCTGCTGGAACTGGCCCCCGGCACGGTCCTCAAGAACGTCGTCATCGGCTCCCCCGCCGCCGACGGCGTCCACTGCCTCGGCAGCTGCACGCTGCAGAACGTCTGGTGGGAGGACGTCGGCGAGGACGCGGCCACCTTCCTCGGCTCCTCGTCGTCCAACGTCTACACCGTCAGCGGCGGCGGGGCGAAAGAGGCGAGCGACAAGGTGTTCCAGTTCAACGGCGCCGGCACGCTGAACGTCTCGAACTTCGCGGTGAAGAACTTCGGCACGTTCGCCCGCTCCTGCGGCAACTGCAAGACCCAGTACAAGCGGACGATCAACCTCAGCGGCATCGAGGCGACCTACAAGGGCAACAAGCTCGTCGGCATCAACACCAACTACGGCGACAGCGCGACCCTGCGGAACATCACCATCGTCGGCGACACCAGCAAGAAGATCGTTCCCTGCCAGAAGTACATCGGCAACAACACCGGCGCCGAACCGACCACCAACGGCTCGGGCCCGGACGCCACCTACTGCAAGTACTCCAGCTCGGACATCACCTACAAGTGAGCCCCGGGGGCCGGGCCGCCGACGGCGGCGGCCCGGCCGCAGGTCAGGCGCCCGCCGTCCGCCCACGCCGGCGCCCGGACAGGACGAGGTGGGCGGCGACGCCGAGGACGAGACCCCAGAAGGCGGAACCGATGCCGAACAGGGTGACGCCGGAGGCGGTGGCCAGGAACGTGATCAGCGCGGCCTCGCGGTCCTTCTCCTCCTTGACCGCGCCGGTGAGTCCCCCGGCGAGCGCCCCGAACAGGGCGACACCGGCGACGGCGGCGACCAGTTCCCCGGGCAGCCCGGCGAAGAAGGCCACCAGCGTCGATCCGAAGGAGCCGATCAGCACGTAGCAGGCGCCGCAGGAGACACCCGCCACATACCGCCGCCGCGGATCTGGGTGCGCCTCCGGGCCGGTGCAGATCGCGGCGGTGATCGCGGCCAGGTTGACCGCGTGCGACCCGAAGGGGGCGAGCACGGTGGAGGCCACTCCGGTGGTGCCGATGAGCAGCCGGTCCCCGGGCCGGTAACCGGAGGCGGAGAGCACCGCCATGCCCGGGGCGTTCTGCGAGGCCAGGGTGGCCACGATCAGCGGCACGGCGATGCCGACGAGCGAGGCGAGGGAGAACTCCGGGGCGGTCAGCACCGGCCGGGCCAGCTCGATCGCGTGGAGGCGGACGTGCAGCCGCGAGGTCGCCGCGCTGCCGACCACCCCCGCGGCGAGCGCGACGAGCACGGCGTACCGGGGCAGCAGCCGCTTGGCCAGGAGGTAGGCGAGCAGCACGGATCCGGCGATGACCGGCGCCGTCTTCAGCGAAGTGAAGACATGGGTGCCGAAGCCGAACAGGATGCCCGCCAGCATCGCCGAGACCACCGCCGCCGGCACCTGGCGCATCAGCCATCCGAAGACCCCGGTCAGCCCGATCAGCGTGATGACGGCACCGGTGATCAGGAACGCGCCGACGGCTTCGGCGTACGGGTACGCGCCGAGGCTCGTCACCAGCAGCGCCGCGCCCGGTGTCGACCAGGCGGTGATGACCGGCATCCGGGTGCGCAGGCTCAGCCCGATGCAGGTCAGGCCGCTGCCCAGGGAGATCGCCCACACCCAGGAAGTGGTCCGCGCGGGATCGAGGTGTCCGGCCGAGGCCGCCGCGAGCACGATGACCAGTGTCCCGGAGTAGGAGACGACGACGGCCACGAAGCCCGCCAGCACGGCGGACAGCGACGCGTCCCGCAGCAGCCGGGGCCGGCCGTGCGGTTCCGGTACTGCGGCCGGCGGCTCGACCGGTTGCCCGGCAGGGCTGGCGTGGGGTTCCGGTTCCCCGGCAGGGCTGGCGTGGGGTTCCGGTTCCCCGGCAGGGCTGGCGTCGGGTTCCGGTTCCCCGGTCGGCCGCTCGGCTGGTCGCCTGGCAGGGCGGGCGTGCGGTCCCGGTCCCGGTCCCCCGGCAGACCGACCCTGCGGTCCCGGTCCCCCGGCTGACCGGCCGTGCGATTCCGGTTCCCCGGCCGGCCGCTCGGCCGGTTTCCGGGCAGGGGAGTCGGCGGCGGGCGGGGTGTCCGTCTCGGGGGACTCGGGGCTCAACTGTCTTCCTCCGCAGCCCGTTTCGGGCCTGTTCCAGGTCGGCGACGGCCTCGACCGTACAGCGGTGTCCGAGGAGGGATGCCACGGGGGACCCCACGCCCGCCTCACGACGTGGAGACCTGTCACCGCACGCGCTCCTCCGCTACGCCCCGCGCACCCCAAGCCCCGCGCCGAGGTCCCGTCGATAACCGGCGTACGCCGTGCGCAGTTCCTCCCCCGGCCAGTCGGCGGGGAGCAGGGCGGGCGGCAGGACGGGGTCGGTGAGCAGATGGCGGACGGCCGCCGCGTAGGCGGTGAACCGGTCGGCCGGGCGGTCCGCTCGGGCCGCCCGGGCGAGCAGGGAGCGCGCGCCGGCCGCCCAATCGGCCAGCGGCCACAGCCGGGCGGCCAGCTCACCCGGCGGCTCGTCGGGACGGGCCGTGTACGTCAGCGCCACCCGGTGCACCTCGGCGGGCAGCGGCCGGTCGAGGTTGGCCGGGCGCAGCCACACGCCCTCGCGCAGTTCGGCCAGGCGCAGGGCGGTCAGCCGGGCGCGCAGGTCGGCGCGTTCGGCGGGGCCGCGCCCGGTCGCCGTGATCACCACCATCTCCCAGTCACCGTGCCACGCGCGCGTGCGCGGCCGTAGCGCGTCGTCCTGCCGCCGCTGCCGCTCCAGCAGCCGGTCGCTGAGCCGGTAGACGGCGTCCGTGCGCCGCAGGTCCCCGGCGGCCACCATCCGGCTCAGCGCGGCCCGCAGCGTGGAGCCGCCGATCCCGAACGGCTCCACGAGCCGGACCAGGTCCCGCACCGGCAGCTCCGGCGGGTGCACGCCGAGGAGCAGGCTCAGCACCACCGACCGGGCGGACAGGGGTCGCAGGGCCGCCGGTTCCGGCACCGGCCGGTCCGGCTCCGCCGGGACGTTCACGCACATGGACCCGTACTGTACGTGCGCCTGCTTGTTGCAGCATTGCTACGGCCGCACGGAGAGTGCAACATGCTCGTATGGTCTCGATTCCCGCGCAGTCGCCGCCCCAGCCGCAGTCCGGCACGCACGACGTCACCAACCAGCCCCCGCCGCTCGCCCCGTACGACGCCTCCGACGACCCGGCCCTGCTGGAGGGGCTGCGCCGGGAGGGCGCCGGATGGGCCGAGGAGAACCTCCGGCGGCTGGGGGCGCGCGCCGGGAGCGCGCAGGCGCAGGAGTGGGGCGAGCTGGCGAACCGGTACGAGCCGGTGCTGCGCACCCACGACCGCTACGGGCACCGCGTCGACGAGGTCGACTTCCACCCCGCCTGGCACCACCTGATGCGGACGGCGGTCGCCGAGGGCCTGGCCGGCGCCCCATGGGCCGACGACCGGCCGGGCGCGCACGTGGCCCGGACCGCGGGCGGCCTCGTGTGGGGGCACACCGAGGCGGGACACGGCTGCCCCACCTCGATGACGTACGCGGCCGTACCCGCCCTGCGCGCCCAGCCGGAACTGGCCAAGGTGTACGAACCGCTGCTCACCAGCCGGGAGTACGACCCCGAGTTGCGCGTGCCCACCGACAAGCCCGGGCTGCTCGCCGGGATGGGCATGACGGAGAAGCAGGGCGGCTCCGACGTCCGTACCAACACCACCACCGCCACACCCACCGGCGAGCCGGGCGTGTACACGCTGCGCGGGCACAAGTGGTTCACGTCGGCGCCGATGTGCGACGTCTTCCTGGTGCTCGCGCAGGCCCCGGGCGGGCTGTCGTGCTTCCTGGTGCCGCGCGTCCTGACGGACGGCAGCCGCAACACCTTCCGCATCCAGCGGCTGAAGGACAAGCTGGGCAACCGCTCCAACGCCTCCTCCGAGCCGGAGTTCGACCGGACCGTGGCCTGGCTGGTGGGGCCGGAGGGGCGGGGCGTGAAGACCATCATCGAGATGGTCAACTGCACCCGGCTGGACTGTGTGATGGCCTCGGCGACCCTGATGCGCAAGACGCTGGTCGAGGCGGGCCACCACGCCCGGCACCGCAGCGCGTTCGGCGCCCGGCTGATCGACCAGCCGCTGATGCGCAATGTCCTCGCCGATCTCGCGCTGGAGTCGGAGGCCGCGACGACGCTCACGCTGCGCCTCGCCGGCGCGGCGGACCGCGCGGTGCGCGGGGACGCCGGGGAGCGGGCCTTCCGGCGCATCGCCACCGCCGTCGGCAAGTACTGGGTCACCAAGCGGGGCCCGGCCTTCACCGCCGAGGCCCTGGAGTGCCTCGGCGGCAACGGGTACGTCGAGGACTCCGGCATGCCCCGGCACTACCGGGAGGCCCCGCTGCTGTCGATCTGGGAGGGCTCCGGGAACGTCAACGCGCTCGACGTGCTGCGCGCCCTCGGCCGGGAACCGGACACCGCCGAGGCCCTGTTCGCCGAACTCGCCCTGGCGCGCGGGGCCGACGCCCGCCTCGACGCGACCGTGGCCGCGCTCAAGGACGAGCTGGCCGGAACCGATCAGGTGGGCGCCCGCCGGCTGGTCGAGCGGATGGCGCTCGCGCTCCAGGCCTCCCTGCTGGTACGGCACGCCCCGCACCCGGTCGCGGACGCCTTCTGCGCGTCCCGGCTGGGCGGCGACTGGGGGCACGCGTTCGGCACCCTTCCCGCCGGGACCGGCCTCGACGCCATCCTGGAGCGCGCCCTGCCCGGCGGGAACTGACCGCACCCCACGCGCGCACGCGTGCCCGTGACAACCGGCTCCGGACGTCATCGGTGCCGTGGCGCGCACGCGCGCGTGGAGGGAGCTACGTGCGGGCGGGGTGGCCGGGGACGAAGGGCTGCGCCTCTTGCGCGGGCAAGCGGGGGCGGGCCGGAGAGGGGACCACGGGACGACGGGCGAGGCGGCCACCCGGCTTCCGGGACGGGAACCGGGAACCGGGAACGGAGGACCCCGGGAACCGAGGGCCGCTGACCGGCCGTCAGACCATGCGTCCCCACTGCGGGCCGAGGCGGGCCCATTCCGTGTCCCACTCCCGCATACGGCGGCGCTCCAGGCGGCCCCGTACGGCCAGACCCGTGACGCAGGGCACGGCGGCGGCGCTCACGCCGACCAGGAGGCCGATCAGGGTGGCCCGTAAGGCGGCCTCGGAGGCGCTGGTGGGGCGGTCGACGAGCCGGCCCCGCGGGTCGGTCCAGACGGTGACCGGCGTGCCGGGCGCGCTGCCGGAGCGTACCCGGATCCGGCCGGTGTGGGAGGAGCCGTCGACCGCCGTCCAGCGGACCTCGGTCCAGATCCGCTCCCCCGCCGGGGCGCGGTCCTCCCGCGCGGCGGACTTCGCCGGGAGCGGCGTGACCACCCGGGCCACGGTGGGCCGCCGCAGGCTCCGTTCGCGGGCGAGCCCGTGCTCCACCGCGCCGGCCGCCGCCAGGCCCGCCAGCACTCCGGCCAGGACGGTCAGCAGGAAGGCGCCGAGCACCACCCATGCCTCCACCACATCGGCCCGGCGTCTGAGCGGGTTCCGCCGCCAGCGCCACAGCCACACCTTCGGACCACGGAACGCCTTCAAGGGCATCCTCCTCACGAGCGCACCGACCGGCCGGACCGCCCTCCCGTACGGGAGGGATCGCTCCGCTGCTCACGACGAGCCGTCACCCCGACGGTCGCACGAGACACCCCTCTTGCGCAGGCGCATGCCGGAACGGAACCGGCCGATCTTCGCCATTCGCCGGTGACATGGGCCGTGAGCTGCGCGGACGCCCGTTGCGGGGGGATTGTCAGTGGTGGGGTGCACACTGGCCGATATCTGACGACTACCTGGACAACGGTGTCCTGGAGGTGATCGGTCATGGCCGAGGTACTGCTCGCGGTGGGAACCCGCAAGGGCCTGTTCATCGGGCGGCGACGGGGCGGCGGCCGCTGGGAGTTCGACGAACGTCCGTATTTCGACGCGCAGGCCGTGTACTCGGTCGCGATCGACACCCGGGCGTCCCGGCCCCGGCTGCTGGCGGGCGGCTCCAGCACACACTGGGGGCCGTCGGTGTTCCACTCCGACGACCTCGGCCGCACCTGGGCCGAACCGGCCCGGCCCGCCGTGAAGTTCCCGAAGGACACCGGCGCCTCCCTGGAGCGCGTCTGGCAGCTGCATCCGTCCGCGGCCGAGCCGGACGTGGTGTACGCGGGCACGGAACCGGCCGCGCTGTACCGCTCGGAGGACCGCGGCGAGAGCTTCGTCCTGGTCCGGCCGCTGTGGGAGCACCCGACCCGGTCCCGGTGGGTGCCGGGCCTGGGCGGCGAGGGCCTGCACACGGTGCTCACCGACGCCCGCGATCCGCGGACCGTGACGGTGGCCGTCTCGGCGGCCGGGGTGTTCCGCACGGCGGACGGCGGGGCGAGCTGGGCGCCGTCCAACTCCGGGGTGTCCGCGGTGTTCCTGCCGGACCCGTATCCGGAGTTCGGCCAGTGCGTGCACAAGATCGCCAGAGACGCGCGCGACCCGGACCGGCTGTACCTCCAGAACCACTGGGGGGTGTACCGCAGCGACGACGCGGGCGCGCGGTGGACCGACATCGGCGCGGGCCTGCCGTCCACGTTCGGCTTCGCGGTGGCCGCCCACCCGCACCGGGGCGGCACGGCGTACGTCTTCCCGATCGCCGCCGACGTCGACCGGGTGCCCGCCGAGCACCGCTGCCGGGTGTTCCGCACGGCCGACGCGGGCCGGTCCTGGGAGCCGCTGGCCAAGGGCCTGCCGGAGGCGGACCACTACGGCCCGGTGCTGCGGGACGCCCTGTGCACGGACGACCACGACCCCGCCGGGGTGTACTTCGGCAACCGCAACGGCGAGGTGTTCGCCTCCGCCGACGACGGCGACAGCTGGCACCTGCTGGCCGCCCACCTGCCGGACGTCCTGTGCGTACGAGCGGCGGTGGTCGGCTGAGCGGCTCGCGGACGAACCCGGCCGCACCCCCTGCGCGCACCCGGTGGCGGGGGCGATCGGGCGGGCCGGTGCGGGTGGCCGGACCCGGTCGTGCTGCGGCCGTCGGTTGATCGGCGACGGGCGTACGGCAGTAGGGTGACGCCCGTGGCACCACGACCGTTGCATGAAATCGTCGAACCGGGCTGGGCGAAGGCCCTCGAACCCGTCGCCGGACGGATCGCCGACATGGGCGACTTCCTGCGCGCGGAGATCGCCGCGGGACGCACGTATCTCCCGTCCGGACCGAACGTCCTGCGGGCCTTCCAGCAGCCCTTCGACGAGGTACGCGTCCTGATCGTCGGCCAGGACCCGTACCCCACGCCCGGGCACGCGGTGGGGCTGTCGTTCTCCGTAGCGCCGGAGGTACGCCCGCTGCCGCCCAGCCTGATCAACATCTTCCGCGAGCTGCACAGCGACCTGGGGCTGCCGCAGCCGTCCACCGGGGACCTCACCCCGTGGACACAGCAGGGCGTCCTGCTGCTGAACAGGGCGCTGACCACCGCGCCGCGCAGTCCGGGGGCGCACCGCGGCAAGGGCTGGGAGGAGGTCACCGAGCAGGCGATCCGGGCCCTGGCGGCACGCGGGAAGCCGCTGGTGTCCATCCTGTGGGGCCGCGACGCCCGCAATCTGCGTCCGCTGCTCGGCAGTCTGCCGGCGGTGGAGTCCGCGCACCCCTCGCCGATGTCGGCCGACCGCGGCTTCTTCGGCTCGCGCCCGTTCAGCCGGGCCAACGACCTGCTGATGCAGCAGGGCGGACAGCCGGTGGACTGGCGTCTGCCGTGACGACCGCGGGATATCTCGCCGTGGACTCCGGCGGTTCCGGCCTCCGGGTCGCCGTCGGTGTGCCCGGGCGGGAGCCCTCGGCGCGGGGTGAGACCCGGGAGCCGGTCCGTACCGGCGCCCGAGGCATCGACCCCGCCCACCTGATGGCCCAACTCGCCCCGGTGGCCCGGTCCCTGGCCGCCGAGGCGGGGCTCGACGCCTTGCCCACGGCTGCCGTCGGGGCCGCCGGGTTCGCCAGCCTGGGCGAGGCCCTGCGCGCCGAACTGCCCGGCGCCCTCGCCCGGGAACTGGGTGTGCGCGCGGTGGCGCTGGCCGCGGACGCCGTCACCGCGTACGTCGGCGCCCTCGGGCCGCGTCCGGGCGCCGTGCTGGCCGCGGGCACCGGACTGATCGCCGTCGGCACGGATCTGACGGGCTGGCGGCGGGCCGACGGCTGGGGGCATCTGCTGGGCGACTGCGGGGGCGGGGCCTGGATCGGGCGGGCCGGTCTGGAGGCCGCCCTGCGCGCCCACGACGGCCGCGACGACGGTTCCGCGCCGCTGCTGGCCCGCGCCGAGGAGCGATTCGGCCCGGTGCGCGGCCTGCCCGGCCTGCTGTATCCCCGGGCCGACCGGGCCGCCGTACTGGCCTCGTTCGCGCCCGAGGTGGCCGCGTGCGCCGCGCACGACCCGGTCGCCGCGGACGTCCTGCGCGCGGCGGCCCGGCACATGGCCGATTCCGCCGCCGCCGTGTGCCCGTCCGACGGCGCCCCCGAAGTGGCGCTGACCGGCGGTCTGTTCAGGATGGGGGACCCGCTCCTCGGGCCGCTGCGCGAGGAGCTGGCGCGCCGGCTGCCGCACGCCCGGCAGGTGCCGGCCGAAGGAGATCCGCTGCACGGAGCGGTGCGGATCGCGACGGATCTGGCGACGGACCGGCTCACCCTGCCGGGTGAACCGGCGCTGTTGTACGTGGTGCGCGACCAGAACGGCTGAGGGTCCCGTTCGGGCGGTTCCGTCCCGGTGCCGGGTCATGCGTCCGGCATGTGCCCGGTCCGGGTGGTATCCGCGCGTAACTCATCAGACAAAACCGGACGGATACCGCTCACCTGCACCCTCCCCGAACGGAGGAGCCCACGAAACCAGTAACATGCGGCGCCATGAGCTCCCCCACTGGACCCGCGTCCGGCCTGCCCGTACGAATGCCGCGCCCCCGCCAGCCCGGACGGCACCGCCGCCCGGAACCGCTGGTGGCTCCCGAGGGCGCGCCCGCGCTCGTCCTCGCGGTGCCCGGCGCGCCCAGCGCCGGCACGCGCGGCCTCGCCGAGGAGGTCGTGAGCATCGCCCGCTCCGAACTGCCCGGCCTGGACGCCCGGATCGGGTATGTGGACGGGGACGACACCGAGTTCCCCACGCTCCGCTCCGTGCTGGCGCGCGCCGCCGAGGAGCGCACCGCGCGGTACGAGCAGGCGCTCGCCGCCGGGGTCGAGGGGGTCACGGAGCCCGAGGGGCCGGCCGCCGTCGTCGTCCCGCTGCTGGCCGGTCCGGACAGCGCGCTGCTGCGGCGGATCCGGCAGGCCGTGATGGACAGCCGGGTCGCCGCCGAGCTGACCGATGTCCTCGGCCCGCACCCGCTGCTCGCCGAGGCGCTGCACGTGCGGCTGTCCGAGGCGGGTCTGGCCCGTGCCGACCGCGCCCGGCTGTTCACCGTGGCCACCGCCGCCGACGGCATCATCCTGGCGTCCGTGGGCGGCGAGGAGGCCGTGCAGGCGGCCGGGATCACCGGCATGCTGCTCGCCGCGCGCCTGGCCGTGCCGGTGATGGCGGCCGCCTTGGACCAGGAGGGCTCCATCTCCTCCGTGGCCGAGCAGCTGCGTTCCGCGGGTTCGCAGCAGCTGGCCCTGGCGCCGTACCTGATCGGCCCGGAGATCGACCCGGAGCTGCTCGCCGCGGCGGCCGAGGAGGCGGGCTGCGCGACGGCCGAGGCGCTGGGCGCGTACCCGGCGGTCGGCAAGCTCGCGCTCGCCAAGTACACGACGGCGCTGGGCATCGCTCCGCGGCAGCCGCAGGGCGCCCCGGTCCGCTGATCCGCCGGCCACCGGCGCACCAGGGCTCAGGGCTCGCGTACGACACGGGGCCCGCTCCCTACCGGAGCGGGCCCGTCGCCGTATCCGGGCGGCGTGGCGCCTCCGCCGCGATCCGCGTGTGCCCGGGCGGCGCGGCACCACCCCGCGGTCCTCGCCGTATCCGGACCGCGCGGCGCCACCCGGCGGTCCGCTCCCGCCCCCTCCTGGGCCCGCCCCCCCCCGCTCCTAGGCCCGCCCCCTCCTCGTCCGCTCCCGTCCTCAGCCGAAGACGACGCAGGAGGCCGCGGCGACCCGCACCGAGCCGTCGTAGCGGGGGACGCCCGTCGTCGGGTCCACGGCGAACCAGGAGACGTCGCCGGAGCGCTCGTTGGCCGCGTAGAGGAAGCCGTCGTGTTCGGCCAGCGCGCGCGGCCAGTGCCCGCCGCAGGGCACCGTGCCGGTCAGCCGGAGCCCGTCCGCCTCGACGGCGAGGACCGACAGGACGTCCTCGCCGCGGGTCGCGGTCCACACGAAGCGGCCGTCGGGCGAGACGACGATCCCGGACGGGTAGGCGTCGCCGGCCGGCGCGTCGCGCAGCACGGGAACCTCGGTCAGGGGCCTGAGCGTGCCGCGCCCGGCGTCCCAGCGGCACACCGTGACCGTGGGGGTCAGTTCGTTGACCACGTAGGCGTGGCCGCCGTCCGGGTGGAAGGCGAGATGGCGCGGGCCGGAGCCGGGGCGCAGGGCGAACTCGCGGTGCACGACGGGGCTGCCGTCCACCAGGGTGCACACCCGGACCGAGTCCGTCCCGAGGTCGACGCTGACGGCCCACCGGCCGCTGGGGTCGGGCTGCACCTGGTGGGCGTGCGGGCCGCGCTGCCGCCGGTCGTGCGGCCCGGAGCCGGTGTGCTGGAGCCGTCCGGAGGGCATGCCGGCGAGCGAGCCGTCCGGGCGCAGGGGTACGGCGGTGACGCTGCCGCAGCCGTAGTTGGCGGTCAGCACGTGCCCGGCGTACAGGCCGAGGTGGGTGGGGCCGCTGCCGCCCACCGGTACCGGGGGCCCGGCGGGTTCCGGCCGGTCCCCGGTGACACGGTAGGCGGCGACGGCCCCCTCGGCGGTCTCGCTGACCGCGTAGAGGGTGCGTCCGTCCGGCGCGAGGGCCAGGTAGGAGGGGTCGGGGACGTCCTTGACGGCGGACAGCAGGGTGAGGGCCCCGCCGCCCGGCGCGACCTCGGCGGTCACCAGTCCGGGGCCGCCCGCCGCCGTGAACGATCCGATGAACGCCCGGCGCCTGCCCGCCCTGCCGTCCCCTGCCACCGCTGTCCCCTCTCGGTCGAGCCCGTCGAGCCGGTCCGGGGCCGACGGTAGCAGTCCCCCCGGCGCGGTCTAGACCAAGGGGCGGCGGCAGGGCGGTTCGTGCCGTGCCGGGGCGCTCAGGCCTCGACCAGCCGGGACCGGGACGGGGTGCGCAGCGGCTCCGCGAGATCGGCGAGGGCGCGCTCCAGGCCGTGCAGATGGGCGAGGGCGGGTTCGGCGGGCGGTTCGGCGGGGTGCGCGACGGGTTCGGCGCGGCCGGCGGTGAGGGCCTCGACGGCCGCCTCCACCCGCCAGCAGGCGGCGGCGAGGCGGGCGTCGTGGGATGCCTCGGGGTCGGCGGCGATCGCGACCAGGCCGCGGACCTCGCGGGCGCAGTCGTCGAGCAGCGCCAGGACCCGGCGGGCCCGCGCCTTGCGGGCCGGCATCGGGTTCAGCGGGTGCACCAGCGGTGCCACCGACAGCCGTACCCGGCCGAGCAGCTGCTCCAGTTCGGCGACGCGCGGGGCGGGGTCGGCGGTGGCGGAGCCGGCCAGCCGGGCCGCGGCCTCGGCGGTGCAGGCGTGCACGCAGCGCAGGGCCCGCTGGATCCAGGCGTCGGTGGTGGCGTGCGTGGTGACCGGGAGCACGCACAGGACGGCGAGCACGGCGCCGAGCGCGCCCACCCCGGTCTCGGCGAGCCGCAGCGCGAGCAGCCCGGGGCTGAGGACGCCGAGCAGGCCGTAGAGAGAGGTGGCGAGCAGGGTCACCCAGAGCATCATCCAGGTGTAGGAGACGGCGGCGGTGTAGAAGATGCCGAAGACCGAGACGGCGACGAGGACCGCCGTCGGGACGGGCGCGCCGTGCACGGGGACGGTGACGAGCAGGCCCAGGCCGATGCCGAGCACCGTGCCGAGGACCCGGCGGAAGCCGCGGACCAGGGTCTCGCCGCGCGAGGCGGTGTTGACGAAGATCCACCAGGTGGCGCCGACGGCCCAGTACCAGCGCTGCCCCGACACCAGCTGCCCCACCACGAGCGCGAAGCCGGCCCCCGCGGTCGCCTGGACGGCCTGCCGGGTGGTCACCCGGGCGAGGCCGGTGCCGCCGAGCGGGGCCGGTGGGGCGGCGGCCGGGGCGAGCCGGCGCTCGTAGCACCACAGGCCGAAGCGGACGCCGGCCGCCGCGAGCACGGACAGCAGCACGGCGGCGTACAGCTCGGGCAGCCGGTCCGGGGTGGCGTGCAGGAACTGGGCCACGAAGAAGGTCATGAAGGCGAACACGCCGAGGCTGTGCCCGCGCGGGCCCCACCGCCGGGCGTAGACGCCGGCGCCGGTGACGGCCAGGAAGGCCAGGTCCCGGGCGACGGGGTGGTCGTGCAGTCCGGCCGCGGCGGCGAGCACCGGCAGGCCCACGACGGGCAGCAACGCGGTGGTGACCGCCTGGCCGCGCACGGTGGGGTCGGCGACGGTGAACAGCGCGAGCAACGCGGCGAGCCCCCCGGTGACCGCTCCGGGGAGGGAGTGTCCGGCCAGTCCGCAGACCACGACCGCCAGCCCGATGCCGAGGACGGCCCGCGCGGCGAAGCGCAACCGCGTCCGCCCTGGGTCCGGTGCCACGAACATCCTCTTCAGCACTGCTGCCCTCCCCTGGGAACACCGATACGGAAAAGGCGCCGCGGGGACCCGCAGCGCCATTGACACGTCCATGAGAGCATCACCGGGCTCACTGGCTCAAGTGAGCCCCGTTTCGCCGGTCCATTGGCCCAGCACGGTCACTCCACCCGTACCCACCGGAATGCCAACGGACCAGGTCGGAGGGCATACGGGGCTCCACCTCGGCTGGGCCATTGGTACAGTCGTCCATCATGGCCGTGGACGAACTCGACACCCGCATCCTGCGACTGCTCCTGGAGCAGCCGCGCACCAGCGTGCGCGAGTACGCCCGCATCCTCGGCGTGGCCCGCGGCACCCTCCAGGCCCGACTGGACCGGATGGAGCGGGAGGGCGTGATCACCGGCACCGGCCCCTCCCTCTCCGCCGCCGCGCTGGGCCATCCGGTGCTGGCGTTCGTGCACATCGAGGTCACCCAGGGACACCTGGACGACGTGGGGGACGCGCTGGCCGCCGTGCCGGAGATCGTGGAGGCCTTCTCGATCACCGGCGGCGGGGATCTGCTGGCCCGGGTGGTGGGCCGGGACAACGCGCACCTGGAGGACGTGATCCAGAAGCTGATCAGCCTCCCGGGCGTGGTGCGCACCCGCACCGAGGTGGCGCTGCGCGAGCGGGTCCCGTACCGGCTGCTGCCCCTGGTGGAGTCGGTCGGCCGGGCGACGGCACGCGGCTGACGGTTGGCATGCTGGGCGCCATGAGCGATCTCGGCACCCTCTCGGTCATCTTCGATCTCGACGGAACGCTCGTGGACAGCGAGCCGCACTACTACGAGGCGAGCCGGCAGACCCTGGCCGCCCACGGCGTCCCCGGATTCACCTGGGCGGACCACGAGGGCTACGTCGGCATCAGCACCCGGGGGACGGTGCGGATCTGGCGGGAGCGCTACGGACTGCGCGCCTCGGAGCCGGAGCTGCTGGCCGAGACGAACCGCCGCTATCTGGACCTGGCCCGCACCCGCACGCACGCGTACCCGGAGATGCGCGCGTTCGTGGAGCTGCTGGCCGCCGGGAACGTCCCCATGGCGGTGGCCTCGGGCTCCTCCCCGGAGGCCATCGAGGCCGTCCTCGCGGGCACCGGCCTCGCCGCGCACCTGCGGACGACGGTCTCGGCCGACGAGGTCCCCCACGGCAAGCCGGCCCCCGACATCTTCCTCGAGGCGGCCCGCCGCCTCGGCACAGCCCCGGCCGACTGCGTGGTCCTGGAGGACGCGGCCCCCGGCGCCGCCGCGGCCCACGCGGCCGGCATGCGCTGCATCGCCCTCCCGTACGTCCCCGCCCAGGCGGATGCCCCCGAGTTCGGCACCGCGTCACTACTGCTGCGGGGCGGCCAGGCGGACTTCAGGGCGGGGCCGGTGTACGACTGGCTGCGCGACGGGGCCCGCTGAAGCAGCGCGGGCCTCGGAACGGACCTGCGCGGGCGTGGCTCCGCTACGGACGGCCCTCTGCGCGTGCGCGGTCGACCGTGACTGCATAGCGTGACCCCATGAGCACAGTCCAGGCACGGCCCGCCCCCGACGAGCGGCGGTGGAAGGCGCTCGGGGTCTGTCTGGCGGCGGGATTCATCTCGCTCCTCGACACCTCGATCGTGAACGTGGCCCTTCCCTCCCTGGAGCACGGGCTGGGGGCCTCCGAGGCGGTTCAGTCATGGGTGGTCTCCGGGTACGCCCTCACCTTCGGGCTGGCGCTGGTGCCGGCCGGCCGGCTGGGCGACATGCGCGGCCGGCGTCAGGCCTTCCTGGTCGGCCTCGCCCTGTTCACGGTGGCCTCGCTGGCGTGCGGGCTCGCCTCCGGCCCCGGCTGGCTGGTGGTGTTCCGGCTGATCCAGGGCACGGCGGCGGGCATGGTCGCGCCGCAGACCTCGGGGCTGATCCAGCAGATGTTCCAGGGCGCCGAGCGGGCCAAGGCCTTCGGTGTGCTGGGCACGGTCATCGGGGTGTCGACGGCGGCGGGCCCGCTGGTGGGCGGGCTGCTGATCGACGCCGCCGGCACCGACGACGGCTGGCGCTGGGTGTTCTTCGTCAATCTGCCGATCGGGGTGGCCGCCTTCGCCGCGGGAGTGCGGCTGCTGCCCCGCTACCCGGCGGCGGGCAAGCGCGAGGTGTTCGACCTGTTCGGGGTGCTGCTCCTCGGCGCGGGCGTGCTCGCGCTGATGCTGCCCCTGGTGCAGGAGCAGCAGTGGACCGGACGGGAGAAGTGGGCGCTGATGCCGGTGGCCCTGGTCCTGCTGGGCGCGTTCTGGGCCTGGGAGCGCCGGCAGGGACTGCTCGGACGCGCCCCGCTGGTGGACCTGGGCCTGTTCTCCCTGCGTTCGTTCACGCTGGGCGCCCTGATCAGCCTCACCTATTTCGCGGGCTTCACCACCGTCTTCTTCCTCTACGCCCTGTACCTGCAGAACGGCGTCGGCTACAGCGCGCTGGCGTCGGGGCTGACGGTGCTGCCGTTCGCCGCTGCCTCCGCGGTCGGGGCCGCCGCCGGCGGGCGGCTGGTGGTGCGGTTCGGCCGCAAGCTGGTCGTCATCGGGCTGGGCGGCGTGGCCCTCGGGCTGCTCGGAGTGATGGTGGCGGTGGCCCTCGTACCCGGGCCGAACCTGGGCTGGGCGTCGGCGCTGCCGCTGCTCGTCGGAGGCATCGGGTCCGGCCTGACCGTCTCCCCGAACACCACCCTCACGCTCACCCGGGTCCCCGTGCAGCGCGCGGGCGCGGCCGGCGGCGTCCTCCAGACGGGCCAGCGCGTCGGCTCGGCCGCCGGGATCGCGGTGGTGGGCTCGGTGTACTTCGCCCACCTCGCCAACCACGGCCGCACCGACACGGCGATGCAGATGGGGCTGCTCTCCGCCGTCGGCATCATCCTGGTCGCCCTGCTGCTGGCGGTCGCCGACATGCGGGAACGCCATGTCCGGCCCGAGCCGGAGAAGGCCGCGGAGCCGGCCGGGCCGGGGCGGGGGGAGGGCGGTGCCGTGGAAGGGGTACGGCCGGGTACGTGAGGAGACGGCGGCCGCCGGCGGCGGTGAACGCCCTTCCGTGCCGTCTTGGGCAGGCCGCGCTCAGGACCTCCGGCGCGGTTTGCCCCGCTTGGCCGGCTTGGCCGGCCGGCCGCCGGTGCGGGCGCCCGCCGTGCGGCCCGCCGGTTTGCCGGAGGACTTCGCCGACGACTTCGCCGTCGACTTGCCGTTCTGCTGGGTGCCGCTCCGGTCGGAGCGCCCCGGCCGGGCGTCGGCCGCGGGTCGGGCCGTCGTACGGCCCCGGGTGCTGTTGACCGTGCGGCCGCGGACGATGCCGATGAAGTCCTCCACCAGGTCGGTGGTGGCCTCCTCGGGCCAGGACAGGGCGATGCTCGACTGCGGTGCGTCGACGACCGGGCGGTAGGTGAGGTCCCGGCGGTGGTACAGGCGGGCCAGCGACTGCGGTACGACCAGGAGGCCGATGTTCGCCGCCACCAGCTCGATGGCGTCCGGGGTCGTGGCGGGGCGCTCGAAGGCGGGTTCGCCCGGCGGGGCCTCCCAGTCGAAGACGTCGTCCAGGGGGTGCAGGAGCACCTCGTCGGCGAGGTCGGCCAGGGTCACCTCCTCCGCCGCCGTGATCAGGTGGTCCTTGGGGACCACGACCACCGTGGTCTCCGTGTACAGCGGGATCGCGCTGAAGTACGTACGGTCGACCGGCAGCCGGACGAAGCCCGCGTCCGCCTCCCCCGCGCGCAGCACCCCGGGCGCCTCGGCGGCCGGGACCTGGACGAGGGTGAGCTGGATGCCGGGCAGCCGCTCGTTCCAGATCCTCACCCACTTGGCGGGCGTCACCCCGGGAACGTACGCGAGCCGGAACGACGGTGATTCCTCCGAGCCTGTCACCAGGCCAGACTACCGGCCGCCGGCGTCCGTCCGGTTCCCGCCGTGGTCGGCGCCCGCGCACACGGCCGATACCCTTGACCTCATGAAGTCGCAGCAGAGCACCCAGACGATGAAGCCCGCGACCGCGGCGAAGAAGCTGGGTGTGTACCTCCCCGCCACCCCCGCCTCCTTCCAGGAGGGTGTGGTCTCCCGCGCCGAGCTGAACGAGCTCCAGGCCGACCCGCCGGAGTGGCTGCGCGAGCTGCGGCTCAACGGTCCCCACCCGCGCCCGGTGGTGGCCGCCAAGCTGGGCGTGTCCATCGCGGGTCTGGCCCGGGGCGGCGTCACCGAGGCGCTGACCACCGAGCAGATCGAGGCGCTCAAGCAGGAGCGGCCCGAGTGGCTGGAGAAGGAGCGCGCCACCCAGGCCGAGGTCCGCAAGGAGGCCGCGCGGCTGAAGAACGCGAAGAAGGAGAAGGCGGACGAGGAGGGCGCCGCCGGGCGCCACTGACCCGTCCGGCCCCGCCCCGTGGCGGGGCCGTTCCGCGCCGCCCCGGGAGAGCCCGGCCGTCCCCCGGCGCCTCAGCCGAGGAAACTCAGCCGTACCCGGCGGTCGGGGTTGTCCTTGTTGGTGTCCACCAGACACACCGACTGCCAGGTGCCCAGTTCCAGGCGTCCGCCGATCACCGGGAGGGTGGCGTGCGGCGGGACGATGGCGGGCAGGACGTGATCGCGTCCATGGCCGGGGCTGCCGTGCCGGTGCTGCCAGCGGTCGTCGGCGGGCAGCAGGGTGTGCAGGGCCGCGAGGAGGTCGTCGTCGCTGCCGGCGCCCGTCTCGATGACGGCGATCCCGGCGGTGGCGTGCGGGACGAAGATGTTGAGCAGACCGTCCCGGCCGGCCGCCGCCTCCCGCAGGAACTCCTCGCAGTCGGCGGTCAGATCGACGACACGTTCCCGGGTACCGGTGGAGACGTGCAGCACACGCGTGGTGAAGGCATCGGACATGCCCCCATCCTGACCCATGCGCCGGATTTCACACGTCCGGCACCCCCCATTTCTGATACGGCAGGTCCACAAAACGAGACGCCGTTGACCTGTGCACGTCCACCTGGCTAGGTTCGGCGGCATGTCGCGTTCAGCCCTGCTCACCACGCGCGGTCACATCGACCTGCTGCGGGTGGCCTCCGCCGCGTGTCGCACCGGCCGCTGACGCCTTTCCCCTCTCCTGACTCCTCCGCCCGGACTCCGGGCCGCCCGCGTCTGCCCGTACGCACACCTTGACCGCTCACCGGCTTGAGCACGGCGTTGCGGCGCGGAGCCATCCCTCTCCCTGGAGCGTTCATGAGCATCAGCCACGCCCCACCCAACCCTCCCTCAACCGATATTTCGGGTATCTCCGGACCTGGGCACCCTGACAAAGACGCGTTCCCCGGCCTCCAGCCCGTCGTTCCCGTCTCGGCCCGCCGCGCCCGGGTCCCCCGCTGGCTGCGCCGCACCAGCGGCCCGCTCCTGCTGCTGGCCCTGTGGCAACTCCTCAGCGTCACCGGGGTCCTGGCCCCGGACGTGCTCGCCTCGCCGGGCCGGATCGCGCGGGTCGGCTGGGACCTGGTGAGCGATGGTTCGCTGCCGTCGGCCATGGCGACCTCGCTCCGGCGTGTCGCGCTGGGTCTGCTGTTCGGCACGGTGACCGGCACCGGACTCGCCCTGTTCGCGGGGCTGTTCCGGATCGGCGAGGACCTGGTGGACGCGCCGGTGCAGATGCTGCGGACGGTGCCGTTCGTCGGTCTCATCCCGCTGTTCATCATCTGGTTCGGCATCGGCGAGGCCCCGAAGACCGCGATCATCACCCTCGGTGTCACCTTCCCGCTCTACCTCAACGTGTACGCGGGCATCCGCGGTGTCGACACCCAACTCATCGAGGCCGGAGAGTCGTTGGGGCTCTCCCGGTGGGGTCTGGTACGGCATGTGGTGCTTCCGGGCGCGCTGCCCGGGGCGCTGACCGGACTGCGTTACTCGCTCGGCATCGCCTGGCTCGCGCTCGTCTTCGCCGAGCAGGTCAACGCCGACGCCGGCATCGGCTTCCTGATGGTGCAGGCGCGGGACTTCCTGCGGACCGACGTGATCGTGGTCTGCCTGATCGTCTACGCCTTCCTCGGTCTGCTCGCCGACTTCATCGTCCGCTCCCTCGAAAGGCTGCTGCTGCAATGGCGACCGACGTTCACCGGACGGTGACCGGACCCGCGGTCCACGTCGAGGGGCTGACCCGCTCCTTCGACGGCCGCGCGGTCATCGACGGCCTGCGACTCGACATCGCGCCCGGCGAGTTCGTCGCCCTGCTCGGCCGCAGCGGCTGCGGCAAGTCGACCCTGCTGCGCATCCTCGCGGGCCTGGACCGGGACATCGAGGGCACCGCGCTGGTCCCGCGCCGGCGGGCCGTCGCCTTCCAGGCGCCCCGGCTCATGCCCTGGAAGAAGGTGTGGCGCAACGTTCTGCTCGGGCTGCCCGGCAGGCCCGAACGGACGGTGGCGGAACGGGCGTTGGACGAGGTCGGTCTCGGTCACCGTGTCGACGCCTGGCCGAAGACCCTCTCCGGCGGCGAGGCCCAGCGCGCCTCCCTCGCCCGCGCCCTGGTGCGCGAACCCGATCTGCTGCTGCTCGACGAGCCGTTCGGCGCGCTCGACGCGCTCACCCGGCTCCGGGCCCAGCGCCTGGTCGGGGAGGTCTGGCAGCGCCGGGGCTGCGCGGTGCTGCTGGTCACGCACGACGTCGAGGAGGCCGTACTGCTCGCCGACCGCGTCCTGGTCATGGACCACGGCCGGATCGCCCACGAGGAGGCCATCGACCTCGACCGGCCGCGTGAGATCACCGATCCCCGGTTCGCCGCGCTCCGCGCCCGGCTGCTCGGACTGCTCGGCGTCGACACCGCCGCCGAAACCGCCTGACCCCCGCACTCCCTCGCACCGAACGGAACCGTCATGCGACGACGACTCGTCCCCGCCGCGCTGCTCCTGCCCCTCGCCCTTCTGCTCACCGCCTGCGGCGGCAGCTCGTCCGCGAGCACCGACACCGACGGAACGGGCCCGGTCACGCTCGACGTCGGCGACCAGAAGGGGGGTTCGGAGGCCATCCTGCGCGCCGCCGGAGAGCTCGAGAACCTGCACTACAAGATCAAGTGGTCGACCTTCACCTCCGGCCCGCCGCTGCTGGAGGCCGTCAACGCCCGGGCCGTCGACATCGGTGGTGTCGGCAACACCCCGCCCGTCTTCGCGGCCGGCGCCGGATCGAAGATCACCGTCGTGGCGGCCTGGCACGGCACGTCCAAGGGCGACACCATCCTGGTGCCGAACGGCTCGGAGCTGACCGGTACCCGGCAGCTGAAGGGCAGGTCCGTCGCCGTCGCCCAGGGCTCGTCCGCCCACTATCAGCTGGTCGCCTCGCTCGAGAAGGCAGGGCTGAGCCTGTCCGACGTCAAGGTGAAGTACCTCCAGCCGGCCGACGCGCTCGCCGCGTTCACCTCCGGCAAGGTCGACGCCTGGGCGGTCTGGGACCCGTACACCTCACAGATCCTCCAGGCCGGGCGGGGCCGGGTGCTCACCACCGGCGACGGCGTGACCAACGGCCTCACCTTCCAGGTCGCCTCGCCCGCCGCGCTGAAGGACCCGGAGAAGGCCGCCGCCGTCAAGGACTATCTGGCGCGGCTGCGGCGGGCCACGAACTGGGTGTACGACCACCAGGAGGAGTGGGCCAAGGTGTGGGCGAAAGACACCGGTCTGCCGTACGAGGTGGCTCTGGCGTCCGTGCGGCGCACGAACTCCACCCGCGTGGCGGTCGCCGTCGACAATCCGCTGGTCGCCTCCGAGCAGCGGATCGCCGACGCCTTCGCCGAGCTGCGGCTCATCCCGCACAAGGTCGACTTCGCCGGCTTCGTGGACCGGCGGTACAACGGCGGCCTGCCGCCGTCGACGACTCCGGCGAAGGGCTGAGGACGACGCGGGGCCGCCGGGAAGATCCGTGTGCCGGTTCGTGTTGGGGACAGGCGTGAACGCAGCACGCGAGGTCGAGGCCGTCGTCATCGGCGCGGGTCAGGCAGGCCTGTCCGCCGCCTATCACCTGCGGCGGACCGGTTTCGAGCCGGACCGCGACTTCGTGGTCCTCGACCACTCCCCCGGGCCGGGCGGCGCCTGGCAGTTCCGGTGGCCCTCGCTGACCTTCGGCAAGGTGCACGGGATGCACGCGCTGCCCGGCATGGAGCTGACGGACGCCGACCCGGCGCGGCCCTCGTCCGAGGTGGTCCGGGAATATTTCGACCGCTATGAGCGCGCCTTCGGCCTGCGGGTGCGGCGTCCCGTGGACGTCCGCGCGGTGCGCGAGGGCAGCGGGGGGCGACTGCTCGTCGAGACGCCGGACGGCACCTGGGCGGCGCGGGCGCTGATCAACGCGACCGGCACCTGGGACCGGCCGTTCTGGCCGCGCTACCCCGGCCAGGAGTCCTTCCGGGGGCGGCAGTTGCACACCGCGCAGTACACCGGCCCCGAGGAGTTCGCCGGCCGGCGGGTCGTGGTGGTGGGCGGTGGCGCCTCGGGCACCCAGCATCTGCTGGAGCTCGCCCCGTACGCCGCCACGACCACGTGGGTCACCCGGCGGCCCCCGGTCTTCCGCGAGGGGCCGTTCGACGAGGGCGCGGGCCGTGCGGCCGTCGCGCTGGTGGAGGAGCGGGTGCGCCAGGGGCTGCCGCCGCGCAGTGTGGTCTCGGTCACCGGGCTGCCCCTGAACGACGCGATCCGGCAGGGGCTGGCGGACGGTGTCCTGGACCGGCAGCCGATGTTCGACCGGGTCGTCCCGGACGGTGTGGAGTGGCGGGACGGCCGCAAGGTGGCGGCCGACGTGATCCTGTGGGCGACCGGCTTCCGCGCCGCGCTCGACCATCTCGCGCCGCTCGGGCTGCGCGAGCCGGGCGGCGGCATCCGGCTGGAGGGCACCCGCGCGGTCGCCGATCCGCGGGTCCATCTCCTGGGCTACGGCCCCTCCGCCAGCACCATCGGGGCCAACCGGGCCGGGCGCGCGGCCGTCCGGGACATCCGGCGGCTGCTCGCCGGGGAGCCCCTCGCCGCGTGACGTCCCGCCGCTCAGCCGCCCGAGGGCTGCGCGGGGACCGGGGAGGACGAGGACCAGGGCACGCCGCCGTCCGGCTGGGCCGGTGCCGCGCTCTGGTGGACGGCGTGGAACTCGGCCACGTTCCGCAGGTGCTCGTCGTAGTCGGCGGTGAAGCGGGTGTCCCCGGGCCGGACCGTGACGCAGTACAGCCAGTCGCCCGGCGTGGGGTTCAGGGCCGCGCGCATCGCGTCCGCGCCGGGGTTGTCGATCGGGGTCGGGGGCAGGCCCATGCGCTGGTAGGAGTTGTACGGGCTCTGCACCTGCCCGCTGCCCTGGCCGGCCTGGGCGGGGTCGTGTTCGAGCGCGTAGCTGACGGTCGAGTCCATCTGCAGCGGCATTCCGCGGGCCAGCCGGTTGAGGATGACCCGGGCGATCTTGCCCATGTCCGCCTTGGTGTCGGCCTCGGCCTGGACGATGCTGGCGACGGTGACGGCCTGGTGGAGGTTCATCGCGTTCCGCTGTGCCCCGGCCGTGACCGGGGCGAGGCCGTACTTGTCGTTGGCGGTGTCGACCATGGTGCGCAGCAGCGACTCGGGGGTGGCTCCTTCCGGGATCGGATATGTCGCCGGGAAGAGATAGCCCTCCGGGTTGCCCTGGGCCTCGCCCGGCAGTTTCAGCGCCGCCTTGCCGAGCGACTTGCGGGTGCTGCCCGGCGGCAGCCGCAGCGCCTTGTCGACCGCGTCGTACACCTGGCTCGCGCGCCAGCCCTCCGGGATGACCAGGGAGGCGGACCCGGCCTCGTCGCGGTCGCCCGCGAGCAGCAGCAGCGGCACCGCCACGGCGGTGCCGGCCGCGACGGCGCCGGCCACGAGCGTGACGAGTCTTCCCCGGCGTGTCAGTCGGAGCGTGTTCCGTGGCGGAGTGTTCGTCTGCATGCGGGCACGGTAATACGCATATCGTCATAAACCTGGCATATGTTCAGTCTGTCGGTCGCAGTTGCGCATCGCGGCGCACCAGGGCCGCGTACCGCCCGTCCCGCTCCAGGAGTTCCTCGTGCGTGCCGCGTTCGGCGACGCGCCCGGAGTCCAGCACCACGATCTGGTCGGCGTCGCGCACGGTGGACAGCCGGTGGGCGATGGTGAGGGTGGTGCGGTCGGCCGAGAGCGCGTCGATGGCCTGCTGGACGGCGGCTTCGGTGCGGGTGTCGAGCGCGCTGGTCGCCTCGTCCAGGATGAGGACCGGCGGGTCGCGCAGGATGGTGCGGGCTATGGCCAGACGCTGCTTCTCGCCGCCGGAGAAGCGGTGGCCGCGTTCGCCCACGATCGTGTCGTAGCCGTCAGGCAGCGCGGTGATGTGGTCGTGGATCTGCGCCGCCCTGGCCGCCGCGTGCAACTCCTCGTCGGTGGCGTCCGGCTTGGCGAAGCGCAGGTTGTCGGCGACCGAGGCGTGGAAGAGGTACGTCTCCTGGGAGACGACGCCGACCGCGCGGGCGAGGGTGTCGAAGTCGAGGTCGCGGACGTCCACTCCGTCCAGGGTGACCCGGCCGCCGGTGACGTCGTACAGGCGGGGCACGAGATAGCCGAGCGTGGACTTCCCGGCACCGGTCGGGCCGACGACGGCGAGGCTGCCGCCGGCCGGCACGGTGATGTCGATACCGTCGAGGACGGGGCCGCCCTTGTCGTCATAGCGGAACTCGACGTTCTCGAAGCGGACTTCGCCCTTGACCGTGTCGAGGCGGACCGGCCGCTCGCGCTCGGTGATGTCCACCGGCAGGTCCAGGTACTCGAAGATGCGCTGGAAGAGCGCCAGGGAGGTCTGGATCTGGACGCCGGTCGCCAGCAGGCTCACGGCCGGGCGGAACAGGCCCTGCTGGAGGGAGACGAAGGCGACGATGGTGCCGAGGGAGACGTCGGGCCCGCCGAACCGGAGGGCGAGGCCGGCGGTCCAGTAGATGACGGCGGGCATCGCGGCCATGACGATCGTGATCACGGCCATGCGCCAGCGCCCGGCCATGTTCGATCTGACCTCCAGGTCGACCAGGCGCTCGGACTCGGTGGCGAAGGACGCGGTCAGCGAGTCGGAGCGGCCCATGGTGCGGCCGAGCAGGATGCCGCTGACCGAGAGCGACTCGGTGACCGTGGCCGCCATCGCGGCCATCTGTCTCTGCCGCTGGGTGGTGATCTTCTTGCGTTCGTTGCCGACGCGGCGGCTGATCCAGACGAACGCCGGCAGCAGGACGAGCGAGACGATCGTCAGCCGCCAGTCCAGGGCGACCATGGCGACGACCGTGGCGACCACGCTGGTGACGTTGGAGACCAGGGAGGTGGCGGTGGAGGTGACGGTGGCCTGCATACCGCCGATGTCGTTGGCGATGCGGGACTGCACCTCACCGGTGCGGGTGCGGGTGAAGAAGGCGAGCGACATGCGCTGGAGCCGGCCGTAGACCGCCGTGCGCAGATCGTGCATGACCCGCTGGCCGACGGTGGTCGAGATCAGCGTCTGGAGCACGCCGAAGACGCCGGCCAGGACGGCGCTGAGGATCATGCCGAGCGCGAGCAGGCTCAGCAGACCCGTACGGCCCTCGGGGATGGCGACGTCGAGCGTCTCCCGCAGCAGGAACGGCGTGGCCACCGAGACCAGCGAGGAGGCGCCGACCAGCAGCCCGACGACGGCGAGGCGCCCGCGGTAGGGACGGAAGAGCCGCAGGATGCGGCGCACCTGCCGGGGCTGCTCGCCGGCGTCGGCAGGTGGGGTCCAGGAGGGTTCGTGGTCGGGGTGCATGGGCTCCTACGGAGGTGAACGAGGGGGCGGCCCGGGACGGCCGACGATGCATGACTGATCGTAGCTCATTGTTACCTATATTCACAATGAACGGCGTCCTGATATTGTTCCCGCATGACCACCCCCGATCCCGACGGCCTGCTCGCCGAGCAGTTGCTACGGCTCACCCGCCGGGTGCACCGCATCCAGAAACGTCATCTGGAACGGCGCGACCTGGGCGTCACCCCGGCCCAGTCCCGGCTGCTGCGCACCCTCGCGCACTATCCCTCACCGCCGCGCATGGCCGACCTGGCCGAGCGGCTGGAGGTCGTGCCGCGCGCGGTGACGACGCTGGTCGACGGGCTGGAGGCGGGCGGCAAGGTCCGGCGGGTGCCGGACCCGGCGAACCGGCGCGTGACCCGCATCGAGCTGACCGAAGAAGGCCGCGCGACCCTGCTGGAACTGCGCGGCGCCCGCCGCTCGGCGGCCGAGGAGATACTGGCGCCGCTGACGGAGAAGGAGCGCCAGGTGCTCGGCGTACTGCTGGACACGCTGATCGACGGGGAGGCCGCGCCGCGCTGCTGAGCGGCCGTCTCCCTGGGAAAGGGCCCCCGGCCCGTGGTTGTTGTCCGGACGGCCGGTGCGGCCTGCCTCGGAGCGGGGGCCCTTGTGTCCGCGACGGCGGCCCGCCGGGCTCAGCAGCGGTCGCGGTCCTCCGTCAGCACTCCCTGGACCGTGGTCAGGGAGCGGTCGTAGCAGCCCGCCGAACCGAGGAGGCGGTAGCGCTCGGTCGATGTGCCCACCGCGTGCCGCTGGTCGCGCGGGACGTTCAGGGTGTACGCGGCGTCGCCGCTGTAGGTGTCGTCCAGCCGCGACCACGCGGTGCGCCGGCCGCCCTCGCGCGTCACCGCCGACGCCCGGTCGCCGACCGTGAGCACGGTGCGCAGCCGGTCGTCCGGGCCGAGGGTGACGGTGCCGTTCATGGTGTACGTCCGGTGGGTGCGCGTCGTGCGCGCCGGGCCGTGTCCGGCGCGCACGACCGACTCGTCGTCGCTCCAGGAGGCGTCGAGTCCGTCCGTGTTCTCGCCCTCGGTCCAACGGTGGACGGAGGTGTGGGCGAGCGTCCGGGTGACGGTGGTGGTCACCCGTCCGTGAGAGGTGTCCAGGTAGCCGGAGACGGTGAGCCGGTGCCCCGCCTCGGTGTCCACCCGGTGCTCCCGGCCGGGCGTGTGGACCGAGGAGTTGACGAGGTCGGTGGCGGTGTCCTCGGTGAGCGCGCCGGGCACGCGGGCCCGGTGCGGGTCCTGCCAGACCAGGACGTTCACCGGTGTGCTCCAGCCGGGCTGCCCCGTCGGCACCCCGGCGACGGACACCTCCACGCGGTGCGGGCGGCCGTCGTTGAGCAGGCCGGCGAAGGGCGTGAGGTCGTACTCGACAGGGTGCACGTCGAAGGCACGCGGGGCCGGGACGACGTACCAGAGGAAGGGGTTGGACCAGCCGCCCGTCCACACGTGCGGGTACGGCGCCGCGATGCCGGCGAGCCGCCCGTCGACGCTGATCCGCACCTCCCGGTACGGCCCGTGGTCGGCCTTGCAGGAGTACGGCGCCGGGTCGGCGACGGTCAGGTACCAGAACTCCTCGCAGCCGCCGCCCGAACCGGTCGCGTACACCTCGGCGACGATCCGTTCGCTGTTGCGCGGGGTGGTGAGCGTCGTACCGGCGGGCGTGTCGGCGAGGGTGAGGACCCGGTCGGGCGCGGGGGCCGCGGGACGGCCCGCGTAGAAGGTGAGGCTGACGTGTACGTCGATGACACCGGTGTAGGTGTCGTCCACGACGTTGCCGATCAGCATCTCGACGTCCCGGGCGGCGCGGAGGGTCTCGCTGTAGCGGGTGACGTCCTTCTCGACGTGCCACTCGATGCCGTCGGGCGAGGGTTCCGGGGTGGAGGTGCGCAGGAACTCGACCCCGCCGACCCGCAGATAACCGAGCCGGTCGTACTGACGGCCCTTCACCTTGCCGTCGAGGCGCAGCACGACCTTGCTCCAGCGGTCGCCGCAGCCCTCGGGGGGCGCGTAGGTGCCGCGGTAGGGCGTGAAGTCACGGAACCGCGCGTCGGCGAGGGTGACCTGGCAGGAGCGGGTGTGCGGCCGGCCGACGGGCGGGGCCGCGGTCACCGGGTCGTGCCAGTCGGTGCCGAACTCGGCGGGTACGTCCACCGCGCGGGCGGTCGGCGCACCCGGGCCGAGGAGGGCGCTCGCCAGAAGGGTCGCCCCGGCGAGCATGGACATGACTAACTTTCGTCTCATGGCCCGTGTTCTACGGGCAGACGGCCCGCCCCGCAATGACGCCTCGAGGGATCGGCGCGATACGGAGGGCCGTCCGGGACACCGCACAGGCACCCAGAAAAGTGACAATCAGTTATATAAGCGCATGGTACTGGCATAGTGCGGGCATGGACATCACGACCGTCGGCGGCCCTGCCGCCGGGCGCCCGGCCGCGAGCCCCGCTCCCCGTACCGCCGAGGGACACCCACGGTGAAAGCGCCGGTCACAGACCCGTCGGGACACCACCGCCGGGCCGGCCGCACGCTCGCCGGAGCCGTCGTACTCGCCCTCGCCCTCACGGGCGTCGCCGTCGCCACCGTCACCGCTCCGTTCGCCGGTCCGGGCCCGCGCCCCGCCCCCGGCGCCCCGGCCACCGCCACCGGTCCGGTCCCGTCGCCCGGCGCCCCGGGCATCGGCGACCCGCTCATGCCGCTGGCCGGCAACGGCGGCTACACCGTCCGCCGTTACACGCTCGACTTCGACTGGCGCGCGCCGCGCACGCCCTTCGAGGCCGGCGCCACCGTCAGCGCCACCGCCACCCAGGCCCTGTCCCGCTTCGACCTGGACTTCGCGGGCAACACGCTGCACCGCGTGACCGTCGACGGGGCACCGGCCACCGCCGAGCGCCACGGTGACGAACTCGTCGTCACCCCCGCCAAGCCGATCCCCCGCGGCCGCGCCTTCACCGTCCACGTCGCCTACACCGCCGACCCGACGCAAGCACGCCACCGCGACGACGCCATCCAGGACTACGGCTGGGTGCCCACGTCCGACGGGACCGTGGTCTGCGCTCAGCCCGACGGCGCCAGGATGATCTTCCCGGCCAACGACCACCCGAGCCTGCGGGCGCCCATCACCTTCCGCGTGACGACCCCGCCCGGTGTGAGCGCGGTGGCCAACGGCCGCCTCGTCGGCACCGAACGGCACCCCGACGGCCGCACCCGGTGGACATACGACTCCGAACAGCCGATCGCGGCGCAGCTGGTCCAGCTGGCGATCGGGAGGTTCACGTTCGTCGACAGCGAGGGGCCGCGCGGGCTGCCCGTCCGGGACGTGGTGCCGGACGGCCTGGTCGCGGACACCGAGGAGTACCGCTCGCTCACCCCGGACCACCTGGCCTGGCTGGAACAGCGGCTCGGCCCCTACCCGTTCCGCCGCTACGGCGTGCTGGTCGGGGACACCGACCTGCCGGTGGCGCTGGAGACCCAGTCGCTCGCCGTCGTGCCCCGGGACGACCTGCTGGGCGACCGGGTCGACGCCGAACGCAACCTCGTGCACGAACTGACCCACCATTGGACGGGCGACAGCGTCGCCATCCGGCGCTGGTCCGACCTGTGGCTGAGCGAGGGTCACGCCCGTTACTACGAACGGCTCTACTCCGACGAGCACGGCGGGGCCGCTCTGGAATCCGTGATGCGGGCGGCGTACGAGCAGCACGACCAGTGGCGGCACGACGAGGGAGCACCCGCCGAACCCACCGACGCCACCCTGTTCAAGGTGATGCGGTACGACGGCTCGGCGCTGGTGCTGTTCGCGCTGCGGGAAGAGGTCGGCGAGGAGACCTTCGGCCGGATCGAGCGGGCCTGGGTGACCGCCTACCGGGGCCGGGCGGCCGGCACCCGGGACTTCATCGCGCTCGCCTCCCGGGTCGCGGGCGAGGACCTCGGCCCGTTCCTGCGCCCGTGGCTGTACGGCGCGCACACCCCGCCGATGCCGGGGCACCCCGACTGGCAGGTGGACCCGGTGGAGGACTGAGCGTCCGGGTCACCGGGCGTCCGGGCCGGGACCGGACGGCATGTCATGTTTGGTTGCCCCGGGCAGCGGAGTCACTGCCGCCGACCGGGTGGCCTCTGCGGGAGAGCTGGTCCACACCGGTGACGCTCGCCACGACACGGCGCTCGGGGCACGGAAACGTACGAGGGGTGGCGCGACGGGCAACTCCTTTGCCCTGGTTGCGAACGAGCGTGGTTGGGAGAGCCCCTGCAATGAGAAGAACTGTCGTTGCCCGCATCCCCGGTGCCGTCCGGAGATGCCGCCGTACAGCCTGTGTGATCGCGGGGGCGGCGCTGCTGCCACCGCTGCTGATCCTCCCGATGTCCGGCTGCGCCGATCCGTCCGACCGGCGGCTGCAGGACGCCTTCACGGACGCCGCGCGCGAGTTCCACGTGCCGCGCAGTGTCCTCATGAGCGTGTCCTACCTGCAGTCGCGCTGGGACTCCCACCCCGGCGCGCCCAGCGTCGCGGGCGGCTTCGGGCCGATGCACCTGCTGGACCCCGAGCTCGTCACGACGCCGGCCCCCTCCGCCGATCCGCGGGCGGCGGACGGCGTCCACGCCCAGCCCCGTGCCGCGGCTCCCGGACCGGCCGCCACGGGCGGCGCCGACACGTCGCCCGGCCACGCCGTGCAGCCCGCGGACCTGCCCCACGCGGCCCGGCTGATCCACGTCCCGGCCGAACAGCTGCGCAAGGACGCCGTCGCCAACGTACGCGGCGGCGCGGCGCTCCTGGCGGCCACACAGCGGCAGCTCGGCAAGCCCCTCAGCGCCGACCCCGGGGACTGGTGGGAGGCGGTGGCGCGCTTCCCGGGCACCCGTGACGTTTCGTCGGCCGCCGCCTACGCCGACGACGTCTTCGCCCTGATCCGCCGGGGCGCGCACCGCACCACCGCCGAGGGACAGGAGGTCACGCTCCCCGCCACCCCCCGCGTCCGGCCGCGCCAGCAGGCCCCCACCGCCCAGGGCCCGCAACGGCAGAAGGACGTCGAGTGCCCCGCGGAACTGGCCTGCGACTGGCTCGGCGCGCCGTACGAGGAGATCGACGACAGCGCGTACGGTAACCACGACCTGGCCGACCGCCCCAGGGACCAGCCGATCGAGTACATCGTCATCCACGACACCGAGGCGGAGCTGCCGAGCATGCTCCAGACGGTGCAGGACCCCACGGAGTCGTCGTGGCACTACTCGATCCGCTCCAGCGACGGCCACGTCACCCAGCACGTCAAGACCAAGGACGAGGCCTGGCACTCCGGCAGCCAGTTCGTGAACGCCCGCTCCATCGGCATCGAGCACGAGGGGTTCCTCACCCAGCCGGGAACCTGGTACACGGAGCGGATGTACCGGGCCTCGGCGCGCCTGGTGAAGTACCTGGCGAAGAAGTACGCCATCCCGCTGGACCGGCAGCACATCTTCGGCCACGACAATGTGCCGGCCCCGACCGCCGACAGCATTCCCGACATGCACGACGACCCCGGCCCCTTCTGGGACTGGCGCCACTACTTCGACCTCCTGGGCGCACCGCTGCGGGCCACGGCGGGACCGGACAGTGACATGGTGACCATCCTGCCCGACTACGCCACGCACAAGCCGGCGTTCACGGGCTGCGCCGGCAGTGGTTCACCGTGTCGGCCGCACGGCTCCAGCGCCGTCCGCCTGTACACCGAGCCGAGCGAGCGCGCCCCGCTGATCCAGGACCCGGGCCGCAAACCGGACGGCGACGACTCCACCGTGGACGTCAACGACCTGGGCTCGCGGGTCTCCGCCGGCCAGACCTTCGCCGTGGCCGACCGCAGCGGCGACTGGACGGCGATCTGGTTCCAGGGCAACAAGGCCTGGTTCAGGAACCCCCAGGACCGTCCGACCGCCGTCGGCGCGGCCGGGCGCATGGTCACCCCGAAGGAGGGCCTGGACGAGGTCCCGGTGTACGGGCGCGCCCTGCCGGAGGAGGAGGCGTACCCGGACGACGTGGACGAGCCGGACGAGTCGCCGCTCCCGTACAGCTTCGAGGCGGGCCAGCGGTATGTGACGCAGTCCGGTGTCGGCAGCTCCTACACCGCCAAGTCCTTCAGCGACACGCCCAACCCGGTGGTGTGGGGCCGGGAGAAGTACTACGAGATCCAGTTCGGTCACCGGCTCGCGTACGTACGGGCCAGCGACGTGGACGTGGTGTCCTCGTCCGCCACGTCGGGGCCGCCGGAGAGCCCTGCCGCCCGGGCCACCCCCTCCGGCCCGACAGCCCCTTCCGGCGCGTCGAAACCCGCCGGTTCCGGCGGTTCCGGCGGACGATGACCGCGCGGCGGCCGGGAAGCAGGGATCCCGGCTGCCGGACGGCGGTGCCATGGCCGGAACACCGCCGATTTCGCGGGCCGTCGGGAAAAACTGTTTGAAATTCACCACCGCATGACGTCAACCTTTCACGGCTTGTCGCCGCGCACCGCGGCGTTCCGCTCCTGCCCTGCCCTGACACGAGCCACTGGGACGTCATGCAGATCCAAGACCTTCCGTATCCCGATCCGGGCGTGCCCGACGCGCGCTCGGGTCCCCGATTCCTGTGGTGGCTCTGGCGCAATCAGCTGGGCGGACAGCTGAAGTCGCTCGCCTGGGGCCTGCTTCACTTCGTCTCCGTCTCCGCCCTGCCCTTCTGCGTCGGTCTCGCCGTGCAGGCGGCCGTCGACCGCTCCGGCACCCGGCTCGCCCTGACGGGCGGTCTGCTGGTGCTGTGCGGCACGGGGCTCGCCGTCGGCGACACCATGCTGCACCGCGCCGCCGTCACCAACTGGATCACCGCCGCCGCCCGCGTCCAGCAGCTGCTGGCGCGCAAGGCCGCCCACCTGGGCTCCGCCCTGACCCGGCGGGTGGCCGCCGGTGAGGTGGTGGCCGTGTCCACGGGTGACGTCGAGAAGATCGGCTGGTTCGTCGAGGCCGTCTCCCGCTTCACCGCCGCCGCCGTGACGGTGGTGATCGTCGCCGTCGCCCTGGTCGTGTACCAGCCCGCGCTCGGCGTGGTCGTCGCCGTGGGCCTGCCCGTCGTGGCGCTCGCGGTGCTGCCCCTGCTGCCCCGGGCGACCCGCCGCGCCGACGTCCAGCGCGAGAAGGCGGGCCGGGCCACCGAGCTGGCCTCGGACACGGTCGCGGGTCTGCGGGTGCTGCGCGGCATCGGCGGCGAGGAGCTGTTCCTGGACCGCTACCGCCGGGCCTCCCAGGAGGTACGGCACGCGGCCGTGCGCAGTGCCCGGATGTGGTCGCTGATCGCCGCCGTGGAAGTGCTGTTGCCCGGGCTGCTGCTGATCGCGGTCGTCTGGCGCGGCGTCGGCCTGGCCCGCGAGGGACGGATCGACGTCGGCGAACTCGTCACCGTCTACAGCGCGGTCATGATTCTCAGCTATCCGCTGCGGCACTTCAGCGAGATCGCCATGGCGTACTCCTTCTCCCGCCCGTCGGCCAAGCGCGCCGCGCGTGTGCTGTCACTGGAGCGGTCCACGGACACCGACGGCACCCGCGAGGCCGAGGTGCCGGGCGGCGACCTGTACGACCCGGTGACCGGTCTGCTCGCTCCCGCCGGCCGGTTCACCGCCGTGGTGTGCGGTGACCCGGACGCGGCGGGCCGGCTGGCCGAGCGGCTCGGCGGCCATCCCGCCGAGCCGGACCGTTCGGTCCTGCTGGGCGGGGTACCCCTGGACGACCTGCCCCTCGACAGCGCCCGCACCGCCGTCCTCGTCCAGGACAAGGACCCGGTGCTGCTGTCCGGCACGCTGCGCGATCTGCTGGACGTGCCCTCCTCCGGTGCCGTGCGGGCCGGGGACGCGCTGGCCGCGGCGCAGTGCGAGGACGTGCTGGACGCGCTGGTGCAGGGCTCGCTGGACGCCGCCGATCCGCTGGACGCCCGGATCACCGAGCGCGGCCGGTCCCTGTCCGGAGGCCAGCGCCAGCGGCTGGCGCTCGCCAGGTCACTGATCACCGATCCGGAGGTGCTGGTGCTGGACGAGCCGACCTCCGCGGTCGACTCGCACACCGAGGCCCGGATCGCGGACGGGCTGCGCCGACTGCGGTCGGGACGGACGACCGTGGTGTTCACCTCCTCGCCGCTGCTGCTCGACCGCGCGGACCGGGTCGCCCTGGTGCACGAGGGCCGGGTCGCGGCGGTCGGCCCGCACCGCGAGCTGATCGACGGCGAGCCCCGGTACCGGGCCGTGGTCACCCGGGAGACCGACGAGGAACTGGCCGCCGCCGACGGCATGCTGCTGGACGGGCTCCAGGAGCTGGAAGAGATCGAGGAGAGCGCATGATCGGCGTGGCACCGCCGGACCACGACCCGGCGGCCCCGACGACCGCCACCACCCTGCCCGTCGGCGCCGCCGCGACCGTGCGCGCCTACGTCACCGAGCTGTTCCGACGGCACCGCCGGGCCTTCCTGCTGCTCATCGCCGTCAACACGGTGGCCGTGATCGCTTCCATGGCGGGCCCGTACCTGCTCGGCGGGCTGGTCGAGCGGGTGTCGGACGAGGCCCGGGAACTCCACCTGGGGCTGACCGCCGGGCTGTTCGTGCTGGCGCTCACCGTGCAGGCCGTGTTCGTCCGGCAGGTACGGCTGCGGGGCGCGATGCTCGGCGAGCGCATGCTGGCCGACCTGCGCGAGGACTTCCTCGTCCGGTCCGTGGGGCTGCCGCCGGGCGTGCTGGAACGGGCGGGCACCGGCGACCTGCTCTCCCGTATCACCACCGACATCGACCGGCTGGCCAACGCCATGCGCGAGGCCGTACCGCAGCTGGCCATCGGTGTCGTGTGGGCCCTGTTGCTGCTCGGCGGGCTGGTGGTGACGGCGCCGCCGCTGGCCGCTGCCGTGCTGCTCGCCGTGCCCGTCCTGGTGATCGGCTGCCGCTGGTACTTCAAGCGGGCCCCGTCCGGCTACCGCTCGGAAGCCGCCGGGTACGCCGCCGTCGCCGCCGCGCTCGCCGAGACCGTGGACGCGGGCCACACCATCGAGGCGCACCGCCTCGGCGCCCGCCGCGTGGCCCTGTCCGAACAGCGGATTTCCCAGTGGGTCGCGTGGGAGAGGTACACGCTCTGGCTCCGCTCCGTGCTCTTCCCGGTCATCAACACCGTCCACCTCCTCGTGCTCGGCTCGGTCCTGATGATCGGCGGGGTGTTCGTGCTGCGGGGCTGGATAGGAGTGGGCCAGCTGACCACCGGCGCCCTCATCGCGCAGATGCTGGTCGACCCGGTCAACCTGATCCTGCGCTGGTACGACGAGGTGCAGGTCGCCCAGGTGTCGCTGGCCCGCCTGGTCGGTGTCCGGGACATCGAGCCGGACGCCGGGGACGCGGCGCTGGTCCCCGAGGGACGGGTGATGGACGCCGACCGGGTGCGCTTCGGCTACCGGGAAGGTGTCGACGTGCTGCGCGAGGTCTCCCTGCGGGTCGCTCCGGGCACCCGGATGGCCCTCGTCGGCCCGTCCGGTGCGGGCAAGTCCACCCTGGGCCGGCTGCTCGCCGGGATCTACGCGCCCCGGGACGGCCGGGTCACCCTGGGGGGCGCGGAGCTGTCCCGGATGCCCGCCGAGCGCGTCCGCGCGCAGGTCGCCCTGGTCAACCAGGAGCACCATGTCTTCGTGGGCTCCCTGCGCGACAACCTCCTGCTGGCCCGCACCGACGCCACGGACGCCGAGCTGTGGGCGGCCCTCGGCGCGGTCGACGCGGACGGCTGGGCGCGGGCCCTGGACGACGGCCTGGACACCGAGGTCGGCTCCGGCGGTCTCGCGCTGACCCCGGCACAGGCACAGCAGATCGCGCTGGCCCGGCTGGTGCTCGCCGATCCGCACACGCTGGTCCTGGACGAGGCGACCTCGCTGCTCGACCCTCGCGCGGCCCGCCATCTGGAACGCTCCCTGGCGCGGGTCCTCGACGGCCGCACCGTGGTGGCCATCGCCCACCGGCTGCACACCGCCCATGACGCCGACGTGATCGCCGTCGTCGAGAACGGCCGGATCAGCGAGCTGGGCAGCCACGAGGAGCTGGTCGCGGCGGAGGGTGCGTACGCGGCCCTCTGGCGCTCCTGGCACGGGTGAGGACCGGACGGGGGTGCGGGAGGGCACGCCCGCGGGGGACGGCCTCCTGGGAAAGGTGGCAGAGGCCGGCCGCCCGGGGGTGCGCGCGGGGGCGCCGGCCGTGATGACGGGGGTCGATCCGGCAAGGGCGCAGGCGCCTGACGCCATGGCCGCAGACGGCGCCCCTCCAGCTCCGGTCCGGAGCCCCGTGAGAGCGGGGCGGCGGGTCCCTCGGGTTGCCGCGCTCCGATGCCCGGTGGGCTCCGTCCGGACCCGTGGCGCGGCTGCGCGCTCGGCCCCGGGGCCGTGCCGTTGCGCGGTGCCGATCCGGGGTGGAAGGCTGGAAAGCGGCAGCGGCCCGGGGCGCGCCCGGGGACCAGCCGGTTCACGGCGTGGGACGCCCGTGCCGCGCGTGCCGACGGCTCGCCGTCCGCTGCGGCGGCATCCGGCCGTCCTCACCATCTGGAGGTAGTCGTGGACAACGCCGACGGTTGGGGGGATGACGTCTACCAGCCCGATCCCTCGGAGATCCGGGAGGACTCGGGGGTGCTCGACGTCGAGGACACCCTGGACTTCGACGGCGTCGCCGACCCCCTCGACCGCGGCTGGTCCCCTCCCGAGCGACCGTGGGCGGTGGAACACGTCGGTGTGACGGCGGCCGAACGCCAGGCGGGCGAGACCCTCGACCAGCGGCTCGCCGAGGAGCTGCCCGATCTCCCCGCGCCCGACGGTGACGGAATCGGGGACTGCGAGGGCACCGACGGGGAACCCCTCGACAATGAGGTCGGCAACTTCCGGTCCGGCCGGCTGGTGGCACCCGACGAGGGCGCGCACGAGGACGACGAGGCCGCGCTCGTCGCCACCGACGTCGGCATCGACGGGGCGGCCGCCTCCGCCGAGGAGGCCGCGGTGCACATCGTCGACGAGGACGCCCTCCCCGGCTGAGCCGGACAGTCCGGACGCCTCCGTCCCGACCCTCCGTCCCGAGGAGCCGCCATGCAGCAGGACAAGCACCCCGACTACCACCCCGTGGTCTTCCGCGACCGCGCCGCCGGGTACGCCTTTCTCACAAGGTCCACCGCACAGAGCGAACAGACCATCGAGTGGGACGACGGCCAGAGCTACCCGGTGATCGACGTGGAGATCTCCTCGGAGAGCCACCCCTTCTACACCGGCAAGGCGCGTACGGTCGACACCGAAGGCCGCATCGCCCGCTTCGAACGCCGGTACGGCACGGCGGACGCGGGCGAGTCGGACTGATCCGGCGCTCTCCGCCGGATCGCGGGCCACCGCCGGGGAACCGGCCCGTTCACGGCCCGGGCCGGAGGACGCCTGCGAACCTCCGCCTCGCCCTGCTGTCCCGGCCCGGGCGGGGCCTGCCCGATCCGTGCCCGGATCGCGAGCCGGTGCCGTCGGCTTGGTCAGATCACATTGAGGGCCGCGGCGCAGCCGACCCCGCCGAGCAGCATGAACGTCGGCATCAGCACCTTGAGCTCGATCCAGCTGCCCGCCCGGAACCGCATCGCCTTCGGCGGCCCCACCGGGTACCAGCGCTTGCGGCCCACCGGGATCGGCCACAGGATCGGGCAACCGGACACGGTCAGCGCGTCCCCGATGTCGTGCACCAGCGCACCGAGCACGACCGGCAGCCCCAGCCACAGGTACTCCTGCCCCGGCGCGGTGAACAGCCAGTCGGAACCATGGCCCGGCTTGTCCAGCACTCCGGCCAGGATCCACGCGCTGGTCGCCGCCAGCAGCCAGACCAGGACATCGCTGCTGGAGCCGCGTGCCGCCCGCCACAGCAGACCTTCGATCGCCAGCACCATGTGCACGAAGAGGATCGCCAGCACCCCCCAGCGGCCCCCGGTGATCGCGACGGCGGAGCAGCCCGCACCGATCAGGACGGCCCACACCCAGGTGTGCGTCAGCGTGCGGTGTCCGCCGGAGCGGCGCGGGTCGCCCTGCTTCCTGGTCGCCTTGTAGACCGTGTACGAGAGTTTGTCCACGATCTCGCAGATCCCACGGGACAGCGGCCCGAAGGCCCGCGAGATGGTGGCCGCCTTGTGGTCGAGGTCCGGGGCGAGCGCGGCGCCGGCGCAGATCAGGGCGCCGCAGAGGAGGACCGGCCAGGGCATGGGATGTCCGGCCGCCGCTGTGGCGGCTCCCACCCCCAGCCAGGCAGCGGCCCCCGACAGTGAGTGTGCTGGTCCCATCATGGCCGCTTCCCGCCCCATTCCTCGTGTCGCGCTGCCCAGTTGACCTGGTGCGCTGACGCCTCGCCGGCCACACAGCGTAGCTTCCATGATCTTCGTAGCCGCAGCCGATTCCCCGCTCGGGCGGTGGGCCAGGCAAGATGGGGGCGTGACCCTCATCGATCAGCTGCCGCCGACCGCCGACCCCGACGCCCTGTACGAGGCTTTCGAGTCCTGGGCCCAGGAGCGCGGCCTCACCCTCTATCCCCACCAGGAGGAGGCGCTGATCGAGGTGGTCTCCGGGGCGAACGTGATCGTGTCGACGCCCACCGGATCCGGCAAGAGCATGATCGCCGCGGGCGCGCACTTCGCCGCGCTGGCCCGGGACGAGGTCACCTTCTACACGGCACCGATCAAGGCCCTGGTGTCGGAGAAGTTCTTCGAGCTGTGCAAGCTCTTCGGCACCGAGAACGTCGGCATGCTCACCGGCGACGCCTCCGTGAACGCCGACGCGCCCGTCATCTGCTGCACCGCCGAGGTGCTGGCGTCGATCGCGCTGCGGGACGGCAAGCACGCGGACGTCGGCCAGGTCGTCATGGACGAGTTCCACTTCTACGCCGAGGGGGACCGCGGCTGGGCCTGGCAGATCCCGCTGCTGGAACTCCCCCAGGCTCAGTTCATCCTGATGTCGGCCACTTTGGGCGATGTGTCCTTCTTCGAGAAGGATCTCACCCGCCGTACCGGCCGCCCCACCTCGGTGGTCCGCTCCGCGACCCGCCCGGTGCCCCTGTCCTACGAGTACAAGCTGACCCCGCTCACCGAGACGCTCACCGACCTGCTGGAGAGCAAGCAGGCCCCGGTGTACATCGTGCACTTCACGCAGGCGCAGGCTGTGGAGCGGGCGCAGGCGCTGATGAGCATCAACATGTGCTCGCGCGAGGAGAAGGACCAGATCGCCGAGCTGATCGGCAACTTCCGCTTCACCACCAAGTTCGGCCGCAACCTCTCCCGCTACGTACGGCACGGCATCGGTGTGCACCACGCCGGCATGCTGCCCAAGTACCGGCGTCTGGTGGAGAAGCTCGCCCAGGCCGGACTGCTGAAGGTCATCTGCGGCACGGACACGCTCGGCGTGGGCGTCAACGTACCCATCCGCACGGTGCTGTTCACGGCGCTGACCAAGTACGACGGCAGCCGGGTGCGCACCCTGCGGGCCCGTGAGTTCCACCAGATCGCGGGCCGGGCCGGCCGGGCCGGTTTCGACACCGCGGGGCTGGTGGTCGCGCAGGCGCCGGAGCACGTCATCGAGAACGAGAAGGCGCTGGCGAAGGCGGGCGACGACCCGAAGAAGCGGCGCAAGGTGGTGCGCAAGAAGGCGCCGGAGGGCTTTGTCGGCTGGACCGAGAACACCTTCCAGAAGCTGATCGAGTCGGAACCGGAGCCGCTGACCTCGCGTTTCCGGGTGACGCACACGATGCTGCTGTCGGTGATCGCCCGTCCGGGCAACGCGTTCGAGGCGATGCGCCACCTCCTGGAGGACAACCACGAGCCGCGCAAGCAGCAGCTGCGGCACATCCGCCGGGCCATCGCGATCTACCGCTCGCTGCTCGACGGCGGGATCGTCGAGAAGCTCGACAAGCCCGATGCCGAGGGCCGTATCGTCCGGCTCACGGTCGATCTCCAGCAGGACTTCGCGCTGAACCAGCCGCTGTCCACGTTCGCGCTGGCGGCGTTCGAACTCCTCGACCCCGAGTCGCCGTCCTACGCCCTCGACATGGTCTCCGTGGTCGAGTCCACCCTGGACGACCCGCGGCAGATCCTCGTCGCCCAGCAGAACAAGGCGCGCGGCGAGGCCGTGGCCGCGATGAAGGCGGACGGGGTCGACTACGAGGAGCGCATGGAGCGCCTTCAGGACATCACGTACCCGAAGCCGCTGGAAGAACTGCTCTTCCACGCCTACAACACCTACCGCAAGAGCCACCCGTGGGTCGGCGACCACCCGCTGTCGCCGAAGTCGGTCGTCCGGGACATGTACGAGCGGGCGATGTCCTTCACGGAGCTGGTGTCCTTCTACGAGCTGGCCCGCACCGAGGGCATCGTGCTGCGTTACCTCGCCAGCGCCTACAAGACCCTGGACCACACCATCCCGGACGACCTGAAGTCCGAGGACCTGCAGGACCTGATCGAGTGGCTGGGCGAGATGGTGCGCCAGGTGGACTCCAGCCTGCTGGACGAGTGGGAGCAGCTCGCCAACCCGGAGGAGATGACCGCCGAGGAGGCCCAGGAGAAGGCCGACGAGGTCAAGCCGGTCACGACCAACGCCCGCGCCTTCCGGGTCCTCGTCCGCAACGCCATGTTCCGCCGCGTGGAGCTGGCCGCCCTGGACCAGGTCGAGGAACTGGGCGAGCTGGACGCCGAGTCCGGCTGGGACGCCGACGCCTGGGGCGAGGCGATGGACAAGTACTGGGACGAGTACGACGATCTCGGCACCGGTCCCGACGCCCGTGGTCCCAAGCTCCTTGTCATCAAGGAGGAGCCGGAGAACGGCCTCTGGCGCGTCCGTCAGATCTTCGACGACCCGAACGGTGACCACGACTGGGGCATCAGCGCGGAGATCGACCTCGTGGCCTCCGACGCCGAGGGCCGTGCGGTCGTCCGTGTCACCGACGTCGGCCAGCTGTGAGCCTTTCACGGCCAGTGGCAAGCCAAGGAGAAACCCATCGATGACGAATCCGGCCGAGAGACTGGTCGACCTGCTCGACCTGGAGCAGATAGAGGTCAACATCTTCCGTGGCCGCAGCCCGCAGGAGTCCCTCCAGCGGGTCTTCGGCGGCCAGGTGGCCGGCCAGGCGCTGGTCGCCGCCGGCCGCACCACGGACGGCGATCGCCCGGTGCACTCACTGCACGCGTACTTCCTGCGCCCCGGCCGGCCGGGCGTGCCGATCGTGTACCAGGTGGAACGGGTCCGCGACGGGCGTTCCTTCACGACACGCCGGGTCACGGCCGTGCAGCAGGGCCGCACGATCTTCAATCTGACCGCCTCCTTTCACAAGCCTGAGGAAGGACCTTTCGAGCACCAGCTGCCGCCGGCCCGTGAGGTGCCGCACCCGGAGTCGCTGCCGACGGTCTCGGAGGAGATCCGCAAGCATCTGGGCACGCTGCCGGAGCAGTTGGAACGGATGGCGCGCCGCCAGCCCTTCGACATCCGCTACGTCGACCGGCTGCGCTGGAACGCCGAGGAGATCGAGGGGGCCGAGCCGCGCAGCGCCGTGTGGATGCGCGCGGTGGGACCGCTGGGCGACGATCCCCTGGTGCACACCTGCGCGCTGACCTATGCCAGCGACATGACCCTCCTGGACGCGGTCCGCATCCCGGTGGAGCCGCTGTGGGGTCCGCGCAACTTCGACCTGGCCTCGCTGGACCACGCCATGTGGTTCCACCGGCCCTTCCGCGCGGACGAGTGGTTCCTCTACGACCAGGAGTCCCCGATCGCCGTCGGCGGGCGTGGGCTGGCCCGCGGGCGCATCTACGACCTGGAGGGACGACTGCTCGTATCGGTCGTCCAGGAAGGTCTGTTCCGGGCGCTGTAGCCCCCGCGGCCAGGGCTCCGCGGCGAGGCCTTCAGACCCGTGCGGACCCTGTGCGCCGTGGGCTTCTCCGCCGGAGCCAGGCCCGCAGACCGCGGGCCGGCCGCTGCGGACCGGGCTGTGCCCGCCCGTGACCCCGGGGCGCGGTCGGCGCCGCCGGCCGCACCGCCGGCCTGGTGGCCGACATCGGCTCGGGGGGCCTTACCACCGGCGCGCAAGACCGTGCCGTCGGCCACGTGGGCCGTGCCGACGGCTCCTCGGTCCGCGCGGCCGGCTCCGTGAGGCGTCGCGTCAACTCCGAGGAGGAGCTGTCCGGTCCCGGGGACGATGCCGTGGGCTTCGGGAACCTCGTCGTCTCCTCCGCGGGTCCCGTCACCGTGCGGGCCATCGGCGGGATGGGCCGTGGAGCCGTGCGGATCACCGGCGGGATGGCACGGGCGGCCGGGCGCGCGACGGGTGAGACGCTGCGGGCCTCCGCGACCAGGCGCGCCAGCTCGCTGCGCAGCCAGCCGATCTCGTCCGCGTCCTGCGCCGTCGTGATCCGCTCGGCTGCGTGCGTGGCCGGCGATCCGGGAACGCCGTACCCGGGTGGCATGGGCCGGAACCGGTTCAGCTGCGCCCGTTCGTACGGATCCTTGACGATGTCCGCGACGTCGACGGGCGTGAGGAAGGCGGCCACGGCCCCGGCACGGGCCCAGGGGCCCTCGGCCCGCCGGAGCAGGAGTCCCAGATGGCGTCCGCGCCAGTTGCGTGCCCGCAGGTCCACTCCCGCCGCCAGCTGGCCGCGCAGCGTCTCCGGCGTACGCCCCTTGAGCAGGTGCGCGTTCTCCGCTCCGGTCGCGAACTGGCGTAGTTCTTCCGCCAGGTAGAGCCAGACCACGGCTCGGTAGCGGTTGAGGTAGAACGTGGCGGGCACGAGCAGGCCCAGGCGGGCGAGCCGACTGAACCTGCCGGCCGGGATCTCCATGAGGGCGGCCCCCTCGGCCGTCCCCACGACCCGCACCCGGTCAAGGAGGGAGTCGGGGAAACCGTCCTGGGCGCGGACACGCTCGATCTCCGCGCGTTCCACGCGACGGCCCCCTCCCCCGCCCTCGTCGGGCACGGTGCGGATGCAGCCGAGCTGCACGGCGCGGTCGAAATCGCCACGCCCGAGCCCCAGTTCGCGGGCGGCTTGGCTCGGCTTGCAGGTGTTGGAGCGGGTGGGATCGAAAAGGTCGGCCGACATGGTCGTACTCCCCCGTGGAGTCCTTGGCTCACGCCCTGTGCGTTCGCCGTGCACCCACCGTAGCCGGTTCTGCGCCAGCTCGTTCCGGGCCTGTGGATAACTCCACGGGGGCAGAAAAACCGCAGGTCAGGCGTCCGCTTTGCGTGTTCGCTCGGGTTGCCTGGCATCGATGCCCAGGTGTTCGCCGACCCGGTTGACGAGCAGGGTCATCTCGTAGGCGATCTGACCGATGTCGGCCTCCGCCCCGGTGAGCACGCACAGACAGCTGCCGGTGCCGGCCGCGGTCACGAACAGCACGGCATCGTCGTACTCGATCATCGTCTGGCGCACCCTGCCCGCGCCGAAGTGTCGTCCCGAGCCCTTGGCCAGGCTGTGCAATCCGGACGCCACGGCGGCCAGATGCTCGGCGTCCTCACGGCGTAGGCCCGTGCTCGCCGCGGTGACCAGCCCGTCGTTCGACAGGACCAGCGAGTGGCGGACGTGGTCCACCCGCTCGGTCAGATCGTCCAGGAGCCAGCCGAGGCCCTGGTTCTGCGCCATGTCCCTCTCCCCGTGTGATGTCTCCCCCTGGCTGGAGGAACTCTCCGCCAGCCTTCCCCACGACCGGCGTGCGGGCAAGCAGGATGGGCGCATGGCAGAGAAGATGACCGATGAGGAATGGCGGGCGTTCGTCTCGGACGGCACCCGCACCGGCAAACTGTCCACCGTTCGCGCCGACGGGAGCCCGCATGTGGCCCCGGTCTGGTTTCTCCTCGATGGAGACGCCCTGGTGCTCACCACCGGCAAGGACACCGTGAAAGGGCGCAATCTGACCCGTGACGGCCGGGTCGCCCTGTGCGTGGACGACGACCGTCCGCCGTTCCACTTCGTGGTGCTGAACGGCGAGGCCGAGGTGTCGGAGGATCTGGCCGAACTCCGTCAGTGGGCCACCCGGATCGCGGCCCGCTACGTGGGCGAGGACGACGCCGAGGAGTACGGCGCCCGCAATGGCGTACCGGGCGAACTCCTCGTGCGGGTCAGCATCGACAATGTGGTGGCGGTACGGGATCTCGCGGCCTGAGCCGCGGGAGCGCGCGTTGCGGTCACGGCGGTGACCGACGGCGCCGGCGAAGGCCGGACGGCGGTGCGGAATCATGCGGAGCATGAGCGACGACCACACACATGTCCAGGAATTCTTCACCGTCCGGGCCGCCGACTGGGACAGCCGGTTCCCGGATGACGGCCCTGCCTACGCGGCAGCCGTCGCCGACCTCGGATTGCGCGAGGGGGACCGCGTCCTGGACGCGGGCTGCGGCACGGGGCGGGCCCTGCCGCCCCTGCGGGCCGCCGTCGGCCCCTCCGGCGTGGTGCTGGGGGCCGATCTGACCCCGGCGATGCTCCAGGCCGCCACACGGGCCGGCCGGCACCGCTCGGGTCGGCTGCTGCTCGCGGACGTCGCCGCGTTGCCGCTGCGTTCGGGCTGTCTGGACGCCGTGTTCGCGGCCGGTCTGATCGCCCATCTGCCGCATCCGGTGGAGAACCTGCGGGAACTGGCCCGCGCCGTGCGGCGGGGAGGCCTGCTCGGGCTCTTCCATCCGATCGGCCGTGCCGCCCTGGCCGCACGCCAAGGCCGCCGTATCACGCCCGACGACCTGCGGGCCGAGGCCAATCTCCGGCCGCTGCTGGCGCGTTCGGGCTGGCGCATGACGTCGTACGTGGACGAGGACGCCCGTTTCCTCGCGCTCGCGGTGCGCGAGGACTGACCGCCCCGACGGATCAGGCCGTGCCGGCGACTGCTGCCGCGAAGGCGCCGGGGTTGTCGAACATGACGTTGTGCCCGGCGCCGGACACCGTCACCACGCGTACTCCGGCGGCTTCCAGGCTCTCGCGGCCCGCGAGTTCGCCGCTGGCCTCGCCCTGGAGGAAGATCCGGTCGACGGGCAGCCCCTCCAGGAGCGTACGCATCACGGGGCTGGAGCCCCGGCACAGACCGACGGCGCTGCGGTGCAGGGCGCGCGGATCGGCCAGCCGCATGGTGGCCGCCCACAGCGGGCCCACCGCGCCCAGCACGCGCGCGTACCCCTCCTCGACGAACTCCTCCTCTTCGTAGGCGGCGATGCCGCTGCTGGCGGCGGTCGACGGTGGAAAGGCGTCCAGGTTGGCCTCTGTCAGCACCAGCCGCGAGACGAGGTCGGGCCGCCGGTGGGCGAGGACGATGGCCACGGCACCGCCCATGCTGTGCGCGACCAGTTCGGCGCCCGTGACTCCGGCCGCATCCAGTGCGGCCGCGACGGCGTGGGCGTGGTCGTCCAGGGTGTAGCCGAAGTCCTGGGGGCGGTCGCTCGTGCCGTGCCCGGGCAGGTCGACGAACAGGCCGCGTCTGCCGGCCAGTTCGGGCCGGGCGGCGATGTGGGCGTGGTAGACGGCGGACTTGGATCCCAGTCCGTGCAGATATACCCGGGCGGGCTCCGCCCCGGGCACCTCCGTCCACCGGATGTGGCTCCCCCTGCTGTCGAACGCGGCCTGCCGCATGTGCCCCTCCTTGTGCCTGCAACGACGCCGCACGATACCTCGTAAGCGAGGTATAGCGTCAAGGCGATACTGGAATAGCGATGTATCCCTGCGGCAGAATGCGGGCATGCTCGAGCTCGCCATCCTGGGATTCCTGTACGACGCGCCGCTGCACGGATATGTCCTGCGCCGCCATATCGCCGCGCTCACCGGACATGTGCGCCCGGTCGCGGAGAGCACGTTGTACCCGGCGATCAAACGGCTGGAGAAGGCGGGCCTGCTGGTACGGGCCACCGAGCCCGGTGCCGTCGCCGCGCCGCGCCATGTACTGACGCTGACCGAGGAGGGCGGACGCGAGCTGATGCGCCGGCTCGCCGAGCCCGCCCAGCGGGAGATCACCGACGAGAACCACTGGTTCACGCTGCTGGCGTTCCTGCGGCACTTGGCCGATCCCGCCGCGCAGGCGGCCGTGCTGCGACGCCGGCTGGCCTTCCTGGAGGAGCCGGCGAGCTTTTTCTACGACGGCGACCGGCCGCTGAGCGCCGAGGAGCTGGACGACCCCTTCCGGCGGGGCGTCCTCACCATCGCGCGTGCCACGAGCCGGGCCGAACTGGCCTGGCTGCGGGACACCCTCGCGTCACTCGACGGGGTCGGGCGCTGACGTGCCCCGGTGCCGCACCGGGCAGCCGCGCAGCCCGGGAACCGGGCGGGTTCCCAGGTCGGCCACGCGGTAGCCGTCCGGGTAGCCCTTGATCTCCCAATTCTGACGCGCGAAGTGCGGGTTGCGGCGCGGCGGCATGAGCCGGACCAGGCGGCCGCGCGTCCATACGGCCCGGCGCACCAGCGCGGTGGCCGCCGCGCCGGGTTTCGGGTAGTGGAAGGCGCGCAGGAGCGGCTCGTCGAGCAGGGCGAGTGTCACCGTGCGCAGCAGCGGGGCCAGGGGACGCGGGTACCAGGAGGCCATCAGGGCGAGCGTGGCGTCGGAGACCCGCCGGGCCTCCTCGTCCCAGCCGAAGTGGGCCTCTTCGTAGGAGTCGAGAAGGGCTTCGAACTCCTCGTAGGTCCGGGGGATGTCCGGGATACCCATGTGCCGGCCGAGAGTGCGGTAGTACTCGGTGGTGGCGACGATCTCGTGCCGGGACAGCCGTCGCCAGCCGTAGGTGTCGATCCAGCGCCTGGGCACCACCACGAAGGTGCTCAGCACATACCGCATGTCGTCGTCGCCGATGTCGTAACTGCGGTGCATCTGGTTGATGCGGCGGATCGCCGTGCGCCCCTGCTCCGCGGCGAAGCCGTGTTCCAGGACGGTGTCGAGGAGGAGCGAGGTGTCGTCGTACCGCTTCTGCGTGCGCTCGGTCAGTTCCGCCGTCCGCGCGAGCAGCCGGCCGATGCTCGGTACCGCGTAGGTGCGGTACAGGGCCAGTTCCAGGGCGCGCGTGTAGTCCCAGGGGAACTCCAAGGACACGCTGATCCGGTAGATCTCCAGTGCGTCCGCCACCGGGTCCAGCCGACGGATCCGCTCCAGACGTTCGAACCGCTTCACCGCGTCGCCCCTTCTGCCGTCGAAACTCCAACTCTACGTTGTGGGACAGCAGATGGGCGATCGGCACTGATCGGTTCGGGGAGAGGGTGGTCCAGGTGTTCGACGCGATCCGCAGGTACGTCGGCGGGTTCCGCGCCCCCACGCAGGCGCGGCCGGCCGGCGCCCGGGAGAAGGGCGCGCACAACTTGTTCGAGGCGGCGGCCGTCCATGTGGCCGCGCGGGCGGAGGGCGACGAGGAACGGCTCGAGGAGGCGGCGGCGTGGGTGTCGCCGGAGGCGTTGTCCTTCGGAGTGAGCGAGCTGGCCTGCCGGGCGGTCGTGGCGCTGGCCAGGGAGCGCGGCGAGTCGCCTGGCGCGGTGGCTCGCGACCTCCTCGGTCTGCCCGCCGACTAAGCGGAAGTCCCGACTCCCGGTGCGGTCGTTTCGCCCCTTTCCAGGGGGAAACCTGCAGCTCCGCGTGGCCCCGAAGCCGTGACAACCGGCTTGCGCTCGCACTAGGGTGCGCGCCGACGGACCAACCACTGGGGAGGCAGAGATGGCCGGAACGGATGATGTGGCCGTCGCCGCCGCGGACGATGCGCTGTATGTGCTGACGGCGGTACTGCTGACGCCGGCACAGTTCCCGAGCGTGCTGGGCGACGACTACCCGGCGGCGTGCGCGGTGCTGGGTCTGCCGCCGCTCGCCGACGGGTACGGCCTGGTGCTGGGCCAGGACGGGGACGGCGCTCGCTGGACGGTCGTCATAGACGACGTCGCGCTGGTCGCCGTGGCGATCGCGTCCTGGGACTGCGGCATGGAATACGAGCTGTCGCCGGACGAAAGCGCGGTGGTGACCGCCCTGCCGGGGTGGCCCCTGGCCGTCGCCGTCGCCGCGCCCGGGGTCCCCGCGCCGCACGATCCCCCCGCCGAGTCGGCGGGCCGGCCGGCGCTGAGCCCACCGGACACCAGTTCCTGGGGACCGGCCCAGCGCCGTCTGGGCGCCGACGAGATCGCGCTGCGATGGGCCGCGTGGCGGGAGCAGATCGACGACGCCGACTTCCGCGCGCCCGACGGGCCGGCGAAGGACGCGCCGTCCGCCCAGGGCGGCGAGGAGGGCCCCGCGCGCGGCGGCCACGCGGGTGTCCGCCGGGTGCTCGCGGAGGCGCGCGCCTACGTCGGCTCCCCGCCGCCGCTCGGCCGGGTGCGCTCGTCGTTCGCCCCGGGCGACGCCCGTACGTTGCGTGCCGACGGCCCCGGCTGGTCGCTCGTGGCCCGCACCGACGACATCGCGTTCGTCCTCCTCGACGACGAGCCCGGCGAGGTCCATCCGGTGGGCCGGGGTCCCGAACTGCCGGGCTTGCTGGAAGCTCTCGACAAGATGGCCGTACGTCCGCTGTGAGGCTCGGCAGCCGTACGACACCTGCGGGTCCCAGGAGTACCCGTCCCCGCCCGATGACGCTGCCCCTTGTGGGCCCAGTCGGCCGCTACGGTCGCCCCGCTCGCCGACCGCCTGTCGCGCGCCGGTGCCTCAGCGGCCGAGTTCCTTGCGGGCGACCCGGCGGACCCTGCGCCGCTGCGAGGGGTCCAGGGCGAGATACGCCACGACCGGCACTCCGACGACGATCAGGAACGCCACCCACCAGGGCAGCCATATCAGCAGGATCAGCCCGACCGCCACGCCCCCTACGGCGATCTTCGCGTTCTTGGACATGAGCGTCGCCTCCTTCGCGGCCGCTGCCGCACTCTGCTCTGGAGAACGACCTCCCGCTCCCGGCGGTTCCGCCCCCGGACCCTGACTCATCCCTGAGGTACGCCCCTAGTGGCTCGCCAAGGGCTCCGGCCGCAGGTCCTTCGAACAGATGGTTCAGCTGCTGGGCACATCGCGAGACGGCGGGTCACCGGGTGCCGGCGCGTGCGTCCGATGAGTGGCGGACGCCGGTCGTTCACCCGTCCGTCGTGCGGTGTTCCTCCGGGAGCCCAATCGTGGCCGCTGTCAACGACCTTGTTCCCAGGAGGCCCGATGTCCCCGACTGCCGCACGACGCCGCGTCCACCGTTCCGTCACCACGGGCCTGCCCTTGGCCCTGGCCGCCGCCCTCGTGGTCGCGGGAACGGCCGCGGCGGCGCCGTCCAAGGAGGCCCGCGTCGTGCGCACGGCCACACTCGGTGAGATCCCGCTCGGCGCGTTCAGCAACGCGCTGCTGCCGGGAAGCGTGGCCGACGACCACGGCGTGCGGCTCGGCGGCATCGGCAGCGACATCTACCCGGCGGGCCGCAAGGGCGAGTACTGGACGGTGACCGACCGCGGGCCCAACGGCCAGATCAAGGTGGACGGCAAGAAGCGCCGTACCTTCCCGGTGCCGGGCTTCGACCCCGCGATCGTGAGAATCCGGGTCTCCGGGAACACCGTCGAGGTCATCGACGCGATACCGCTCACCACTTCCTCGGGGAAGGCCGTCACCGGGCTGCCCGACCAGCGGGGCCGGGACGAGGCGCCGTACACCTACGACGCGAGGACGCCGCTTTCCCACAACCCGAACGGCCTGGACACCGAGGGCATCGTACGGGCCGGGGACGGCAGCTTCTGGCTCGTGGACGAGTACGGGCCGTCCCTGGTGCACGTCTCCGCGCGCGGCAGGGTGCTCGCCCGCTATGTGCCCGAGGGGCTGGCCCTGACCGGTACGGACTACCCGGTGGTGGAGGCGCTGCCGTCGGTTCTGCTGCACCGCAAGACCAACCGGGGGTTCGAGGGGCTGGCCCAGCTGCCCGGCGGTGACCTCGTGATGGCCCTGCAGAGCCCGCTCTCCCTGCCGGACGCGGATGCCGGCGACGCTTCGCGCACCACCCGCCTGCTGCGTTTCTCGCCGCGTGAGAAGGCCGTCACGGCCGAGTACGCCTACCGTTTCGACCCGGTCGGTGTGGTCGACCCGGGCGAGGACGACACCTCGGAGCTGAAGATCTCGTCGGTGGTGGCGGTCGGCCGCGACCGGCTGCTCGTCGAGGAACGCACGGACAGGTCGGCGCGACTGCAGTTGGTCAGGCTGGGACGCGGGGCGAACATCCTGGGCGGCCCGTGGGACGACGACGCCACGTCCCCCTCGCTGGAGGAGCTGGACGATCCGGCGTCCGCGGGTGTGCCGGTGCTGTCCAAGCGGCTCGTGGTGGACCTGGGCACGCTCGCCGGGGTGCCCGGGAAAATCGAGGGCATCGCGCGCGTGGATGACGACACGCTCGCGCTCGTCAATGACAACGACTTCGGGATGACCGACGGGGAGGGCGCGTTCGACGCCCGGGGCCGTCTGGTCGGCAGCGGTGTGAAGACGACGGTGGTGTACGTCCGTCTGCCCGAGAAGCTGTGACGGGCGCGGGCCGTCCGCGGTCTGGCGGACGGCCCGCGCCCTGGGCGATCGCCCCTGTGGCCGGGCGATCGCCGGTACGCGCGCGTGGGCGTCAGCCCCGCGCCCCCAGCAGGTGGTCCATCGCCAGCTGGTCGAGCCGTTCGAAGGCCATGCCGCGCGCGGCGGCCGCGTCCACGTCGAAGTCCTCGAAGGCCGTGCGGTCGGCCAGCAGCTCCTGGACACCGCCGGCGGCGGTCGGCTGGGCCAGCTCGTCCAGCCGCGACGCGCGCAGCGCCTCCTGCACCTCCGGGTCGGCGCGGAAGGCGGCCGCGCGCTCCTTCAGGATGAGGTAGTTGCGCATGCAGCCCGCGGCCGATGCCCACACGCCGTCGATGTCCTCGGTCCGCGGCGGCTTGAAGTCGAAGTGGCGCGGTCCTTCGTAACCGGCGCTCTCCAGGAGGTCGACCAGCCAGAAGGCGGCCCGCAGGTCCCCGGCGCCGAACCGCAGGTCCTGGTCGTACTTGATACCGGACTGGCCGTTGAGGTCGATGTGGAAGAGCTTGCCCGCCCACAGGGCCTGCGCGATGCCGTGCGGGAAGTTCAGGCCGGCCATCTGCTCGTGACCGACCTCCGGGTTGACGCCGTACAGCTCGGGCCGCTCCAGGCGCTCGATGAAGGCCAGCGCGTGGCCGACGGTGGGCAGCAGGATGTCGCCCCGGGGCTCGTTCGGCTTGGGCTCGATCGCGAAGCGGATGTCGTAGCCCTGCGAGGTGACGTACTCGCCGAGCAGGTCGAAGGCCTCCTTCATGCGGTCCAGGGCGGCGCGCACGTCCTTGGCGGCCCCCGACTCGGCACCCTCGCGACCGCCCCAGGCGACGTACGTCTTCGCGCCCAGCTCGACCGCCAGGTCGATGTTGCGGATTGTCTTGCGGAGGGCGTAACGGCGCACGTCACGGTCGTTGGCGGTGAACGCGCCGTCCTTGAAGACGGGGTGCGTGAAGAGGTTCGTGGTGGCCATCGGGACGGTCATGCCGGTGGCGTCCAGGGCCTGCCGGAACCGCTTGATGTGCGACTCCCGCTCGGTGTCCGAAGAACCGAAGGGGATCAGGTCGTCGTCGTGGAAGGTCACACCGTGGGCGCCGAGTTCCGCCAGGCGCTGCACCGTCTCGACCGGGTCGAGGGCGGGCCGGGTGGCGTCACCGAACGGGTCCCTTCCCTGCCAGCCGACGGTCCACAGGCCGAAGGTGAACCTGTCATCGGGGGTGGGCTGGTAGCTCATGGCGCGGCTCCTTGCTGCGTACGAGTATTTCGTCATGGCCGTTTACAAATTAGTATGCGCACACACCGCTGGGAAGAGACAACATGTCTTTCACCCACCAGATGTCTTCGTCACACAGCGCAGATGCCGCGGAGCCGCGGAAGAGGGAGAGTCCGATGTCAGCAGCCGAGGGTCCGCTCGTCGTCGGAGTGGACACGTCCACCCAGTCCACGAAGGCGCTGGTCGTCGACGTGGCGACCGGGCGGATCGTGGCCAGTGGCCAGGCGCCGCACACCGTGACCAACGGGGCGGGCCGGGAGAGCGACCCGCGCCAGTGGTGGGACGCGCTGTGCACGGCGCTGCGCCAGTGCGGTGAGGCGGCGCACGAGGCGGCGGCGGTGTCGATCGGCGGCCAGCAGCACGGCCTGGTCACCCTGGACGAACACGGCGAGCCGGTGCGCCCGGCGCTGCTGTGGAACGACGTCCGCTCCGCTCCGCAGGCCCGCCGTCTCGTCGAGGAGCTGGGCGGTCCGAAGGCATGGGCGGAGCGCACCGGCAGCGTGCCCGGCGCGTCCTTCACGGCCACCAAGTGGGCCTGGCTCGCCGAACACGAGCCGGAGGCGGTCCGCGCGACGAAGGCGGTACGGCTCCCCCACGACTACCTCACCGAGCGCCTGACCGGCCAGGGCACGACCGACCGGGGCGACGCCTCCGGCACCGGCTGGTGGGCGTCCGGCACCGAGGCGTACGACGAGGAGACTCTGGCGCACATCGGCCTGGACCCGGCACTGCTGCCCCGGGTGGCACGGCCGGGTGAGGTCGTCGGCACGGTGCGCGACAGCCACGACCTGCCCTTCTCCAAGGGCACGCTGGTGGCCCCGGGCACCGGCGACAACGCCGCGGCGGCCCTGGGTCTCGGCCTGCGGCCCGGCACGCCGGTGCTGAGCCTCGGCACCTCCGGCACGGTCTACACCGTGTCCGAGCGCCGCCCCACCGACCCGACCGGCACGGTGGCGGGTTTCGCCGACGCGCGCGGGGACTGGCTGCCCCTTGCCTGCACGCTGAACTGCACCCTGGCGGTGGACCGGGTCGCGGCCCTGCTGGGCCGGGACCGCGAGGCGGTCGAACCCGGCGGCTCGGTGACCCTGCTGCCGTACCTGGACGGCGAGCGCACCCCCAATCTGCCGCACGCCTCCGGACTGCTGCACGGGCTGCGCCACGACACCACCGCGGGCCAACTGCTGCAGGCCGCCTATGACGGCGCGGTGCACGCGCTGCTGGGAGCCCTCGATCTGGTCCTGGACGCGGACGCCGACCGGGACACCCCGCTGCTCCTGATCGGCGGCGGGGCCCGGGGTACGGCCTGGCAGCAGACCGTGCGCCGGCTCTCCGGGCGGCCCGTCCAGGTCCCGCAGGCCAGGGAACTGGTCGCACTGGGCGCGGCGGCGCAGGCGGCCGGACTGCTGACCGGCGAGGATCCCGCCGCCGTGGCCCGCCGCTGGAACACGGCCGCGGGACCGGTGCTGGAGGCCGTGGAACGGGACCGGTCGACGCTGGAGAGGATCACCGGGGTACTCTCCGACGCGGCCCCGCTGCTGGAGCGACGGCCCGAAACCGACTGACCAGGCCGCCCGCCCCCAGCCGGGCGGCAGACACCGAGGATTGACGCAGGCATGACCGCACCGCTGCACGAGGCGCGCCCGCCGGGCACCGGGCGCGCTCTGCCGGACACCCAGCAGGGCATGCGCCGGCGCAATCTCGCCCGGGTGATGCACGCCGTCAGCGCGGAAGGGTCGCTGTCACGGGCGGCGGTCGCCTCGCGGATCGGTCTGACGCGGGCGGCGGTGTCGACGCTGGTGGACGAGCTGATCCGGTGGGGACTGCTGGAGGAACTGGGTCCCGAGCGCCCCGGCCGGGTGGGCCGGCCCGGGTCGGCGCTCGCGGTGAGCGGCCGGGGGCCGGCCGGGATCGGGGCCGAGATCGGCGTCGACCACCTCGCGGTGTGCGCGGTCGACCTGCGCGGTGAGGTGCGGGCACGGGCGGTCCGGCGCGGCGGCAACCGGGGCCGGGCGCCCGAGCCGGTGATCGAGGAGCTGACGGCGCTGATCCACCGGGTGGTCGCGGAAGCCGAGCAGGCGGAACTGTGGCCGGCCGGGCTCGCGGTCGCGGTGCCCGGACTGGTGGCCAGGGACGGACGGACGGTCGTACGGGCCCCGAACCTCGACTGGCACGACACCGACCTCGGCGCCCTGCTGCCCGGCGGCTGGCCGGTGTCCGTCGACAACGAGGCCAACTTCGGCGCGCTGGCCGAGCTGTGGCTCGGTGCCGGTACGCCCGGTGACTTCCTGCACGTGTCGGCCGAGATCGGTATCGGTGCCGCGGTCGTCGTGGACGGACGGCTGCTGCGCGGCAAGCGGGGATTCGCGGGCGAGCTGGGCCATGTGCCGGTACGGCCCGACGGTCCTCCCTGCCCGTGCGGCGGCCGGGGGTGCCTGGAGCAGTACGCGGGTGAGGAGGCGGTGCGGCGCGCGGCCGGGCTGGAGCCCCGGGAGGATCTGGTGGGTCTGCTCGCGGAGCGCGCCGGGGCGGGTGACGAGGGCGTGCGGGCCGCTCTGCGGGACGCCGGTACGGCCCTCGGCATCGCCCTGACCGGGGCGGTGAACCTGCTCGATCCCGAGACGGTGGTCCTGGGCGGAGCTCTCGCGGGCCTCTCGCCCTGGCTGCTGCCGGCGCTGGAAACGGAGCTGACGGGCCGTACGGCGGGCCCGGCTTGTCCGGTGACGGTGTCCCCGCTCGGTCCGCAGGGCCCGCTGCTGGGCGCCGCGCACTCGGTCGTCCGTGCGGTGCTGGACGACCCGGCGGTGGTGGCGGAACGATCCTGACGCCGCTCGCGGACCGGCACCGAGCACGCTCCCCGAGTGGCGGACCGGGTGACGTGTGCGGCGGAGGGCGTGGCGGCCAGGGGTGCCGCTCCCCTCGTGCGCGCTGACACGTTTGTCCTGCGGGTGCCGCGGATCCTGCCACTGCTCGGGCTGCTGCCCGAAGTCTCCGCGGGGAGGCGCGGTCTGTTCCGCGGAGATTCGCAGGATGCGCGGCCAGCTCCGCAGTATCTCGCAGGAGGAGCGATCGGCTGCTCGGCGATTCCACGGGAAGGGACGGCCTGCTCCTCATCCGCTCCGCGGGCGGGAGGGCCTTGCTCCTCGGCGGTTCCACGGGCAGGCGTTGGCCTGCTCCTCAGCGGATCCGCGGAAGGCGCGCGGCTGGGACGAGCCAGGAGCTCGGCCTCTTGAACGCTGCGGCCTCACCCGATCGAGTGGCCGAGTTATCCACAGGTGGCGGGTTGTCCACGGAACGGCCGCGCACCCTTCTGCGCAACCACCCCGCGCCGTACCGTGATTTCACGCGAGGCCGGCCGACGGTTCGTCATATCCGTGCGGTGGCCGCCGAGCGGAGACATGCTCGGGCGACGAATGGCAGCCGGGACACGGATCGGGGGACGCATGCACGCGGAGACGGCTGGAGCGCTGCGGCGTGACGCCATCGGATTGCGCGACGTCCTGTTCCAGAGCGTGACGGCGATGGCGCCCGCCGCCGCGGTGGCCGCGTCGATCCCCTCCGGCGCCGCCTTCGCGGGCGGCAGCCTGCCTCTGTCGGTGCTGATCGCCCTCGTGGCCTGCCTGTTCACCGCCTCGTGTGTGGCCGAGCTGGCCCGGGAACTGCCCGCGGCGGGCTCGGTGGCGACCTACGCGGCGCGAGGGCTGCACCCGGCCGTCGGTTTCCTCGTCGGCTGGGCGTACGTCTTCGTGGAGATGCTGGTGCCACCGCTGCTGCTGTTGCAACTGGGCTTCACGGTGGCGGGCACGCTGCACGCGGAGTGGTCCGCGTACCCGTCGGACCTGTGGTGGCCGTGGGCGCTGGCCGGAGCCGTCGTGATCGCCTGCGCCGGTTATCTCGGCGTCCGCGCCTCCGCCCGCTTCGGCACCGTCCTCGGTGTCTTCGAGGTCCTCGTCCTCCTGGTGTTCGCCGTCCTGCTCATCGGCGGGGCCGGCAGCGCCAATACCCTGTCGGTGTTCGGCACTTCCCACACCCCCGACGGCTACGCGGGGGTCTCCGGGGTGTTCGCCGGGTCCGTGTACACGGTGCTGGCGTTCGCCGGCTTCGAAGCTGCCGCGCCGCTCGCCGAGGAGACCCGCGACCCACGGCGCACGATGCACCGCGCGGTCCTCGGAGCGGCCCTGGGCATCGGTCTGTTCTACGTGCTCACGACGTATGCGATGACCGTCTACTTCGGCCCCGACCGCTTCGCGGCGTTCGGCGCGTCAGGCGCGGCGTCCTGGGAGGGCGTCGCCCGGGCCTCGTTCGGTCTCTTCTGGGTGCTGGTGTTCCTCGCGGTGGTCAACTCCACGATCGCGAACGCCAACGCCTGCGCGAACGTCTCCACCCGCACGGCCTTCGCCCTGGCCCGGATCCGGGTCCTGCCCGGCGTACTCGCGACCCTCCACCCCCGGCACCGCTCCCCCGTGGCCGGCATCGCCGTACAGACCGTCGTGGCGGTCGGCGCGGTGCTGGGCCTCGGTCTGGCCTACGACCCGGTGACCGCGTATCTGCTGCTCGCCACGGTGATCGTCACGGTCGTCGTCGGCGTCTACATCATCGTGAACCTCTCCTGTGCCGGCTATTTCCTGCGCTCCGGCCGGGCGTTCCTCAAACCGGTACGGCATCTGCTGCTCCCCGCTTTGGGCAGCGCCGCGTTCATCCCGGCCCTGCTGACGGCCGCCGGTCTGCCGGTGTTCGACTTCGTCACGGAACTGACGGCTCCGGTGTCCTACGCCGGTCCGGTCGTCGGCGCCTGGCTCACCGTGGGTGTGGTGGTGCTGCTCGTGCTGATACGACGGCACCCCGACCGGATAGCCGAGACCGCCCGCGTGCACCTGGACGCCGACGACATGGATGCCGAACGGCAGGGCGGGGCCGGAATCCACCCGCCACCGTCGCAGCGATGAACGGCCCTTCCGGGTCGGCCCGACACGATGATCCCTAGCTCGATCGTCCCCTCTTGGAAGGAGCCATGCCGCGATGACCGACCCCCGGATCCTCACCGTGCGCCCGGAACCGGATCAGTACGCCTGGACCTTCGGCGGGGCGCCGCCCATGGCCCGGATCGCACCCGGCACGGTTCTCGATCTGTATACCGAGGACTGCTTCGCCGGCCGGGTCCGTTCCGAGAAGGATCTCGTGTCCGAGGTGTGCGAGTTCCCCTACCTCAATCCCCAGACCGGTCCCTTCCACATCGAGGGTGCGGAACCCGGCGACACCGTGGCCGTGCACTTCGTCTCGATCGAACCGGCCCGTGACTGGGCGGCGTCCACGACAGTGCCGCTCTTCGGCGCGCTCACCTCCACGCACACCACGGCCACGCTGCAGCCGCCGTTGCCGGAACGGGTGTGGATCTGGCAGTTGGACCGGGCCCGCGGGACAGCCCTGTTCCAGGCGCGGGACAGCGACATCCGGGTGGAGCTGCCCCTGGACCCGATGCACGGCACGGTGGGCGTGGCGCCCGCCAATCTGGAGGTCCGCTCGGCCCTGGTGCCCGACGCGCACGGCGGCAACATGGACACGCCCGAGATGCGGGCCGGCGTCACCTGCTACCTGGGCGTCAATGTCGAGGGCGCCCTGCTCAGCCTGGGCGACGGGCATGCCCGGCAAGGCGAGGGAGAGACCTGCGGGGTGGCCGTCGAGTGCGCGATGAACACGGTGGTGGTCGTGGACCTGCTGAAGGGCGTCACCACACCCTGGCCACGCCTGGAGTCGGACACGCACATCATCTCGACCGGTTCGGCCCGCCCGTTGGAGGACGCGTTCCGGATATCGCAGCTCGATCTGGTGCAGTGGCTGGTGCGTGACTACGGGTTCAGCGAGCTGGACGCGTACCAGTTCGCGACCCAGACGGTCGAATCGCCGCTGGCCAACGTGTGCGACACGAACTACACCTGCGTGGCCAAGCTCCGCAAGGAGTGGCTGCCCGCGCGGGAGACCTACCGCGGCGTGCACGCGCGGCTGCGGGAGACCGCGCGGGCCCTGCGCCGCTGAAGCCTTCCGCGCGGCCCGGCACCCCTGCCACCGCCTCCCGAACAGGCTCTTCCCGAACTGGCTCCTCCGAACTGGCTCCTCCGAAGGCATCCCAAAGGCCTTACCGAAAGGCATACCGCCATGGACATGGACCGAGCCGCACCCCGGCTCAGCCGACGACGGCTGCTGAAAGGCGCGGCACTCGCCGCCGTTCCCTACGCGTTACTGCCCGACCCGCGTGCCGGTGCGCAGCCCCAGTCCGTCGACTACCCGCCCGCCGAGTGGCGACCGGCGAGCACCGCCAACTACACCGTGTCCGACCGCCCCGGCGCCTACGCCATCGACCGCGTGATCATCCATGTCACACAGGAGACGTACAGCGACGCGTTGGCGATCTTCGCCGATCCGCAGAAGAAGGTGTCCGCCCACTATGTGGTCCGCTCGGCGGACGGGCACGTCGCCCAGTGCGTCCGTGAAGCCGACGTCGCGTGGCATGCGGGCAACTGGGGCTACAACACGCGCTCCGTCGGCATCGAGCACGAGGGCTGGGTGGACCGGCCCGAGTACTTCACCGACGCCCTCTACCAGCAGTCGGCGAGGCTGACGGCGGCGATCTGCGCCAAGTACGGCATCCCCCGGGACAGGGAGCACATCATCGGCCACTATCAGGTGCCCGGCACCGACCACACCGACCCGGGCCCGGGGTGGGACTGGGTGCGCTACATCAGAATGGTCAACTTCTCCTGACCACACCGCCACGCCATACCACCGGCATCATCACCCCGACCCAGTGACGCACCCGCTCCGCACCGCCTGCGTCACCACCGTTTCACCGCAACCGCATCACCGTCGTATCACCGCCGGGAGTTCCGGGGTTGACCGGTCCGTGGATTGCCCTGGAGCCGACGGCCGACTCCGCCGAGCGCGCCCCGGTGCCCTGGAGCGTCACGAGGGGCCAACGGGCAGGCACTACAAGGGTCCGCTCCCCGGCAACGCGGACACGAACCCGGCCGGGTCCTTCGCCGCACACCCCATCCGCTTCCCGGGGCCGACTCCGCTCTCCGCGGGGCTTCGATGTCGTGCGTCGGGCGGACATGCTGCGGCAGGGCGGGACGAAGTGCCGCCCTGCCGAAGAAGGAAGCGCGGAGAACTACTTCAGCGCAGCGAGCGAGGGGACGACGATGCCGTAGCGGTCGGTGATCGTCGCGAGGGCACCGTCGTGGATCTGCTGGGCGGTCAGCGACGTGCCTCCCTCGTGCATGGTCTGCAGGGAACGGGTCGCGCAGGCGTTGGCGACGACGGTGGGCTGGTTGCCCCGCAGGGACGCGCCCTGCGCCGTGAACAGGACACACATGTTGGTCATGAACCCGGCGATGATGACATCGGAGTTCCCGGCGGCGTCGACGTGCTCGCCCAGGTCCGTGCCGTGGAAGCCGTTCGGGACGCTCTTGACGACGACGGTCTCACCCTCGATGGGCGCGACGCTCTCGTGGATCTGGCCGGCCTCGGACTCCACGTCGTAGCCCGCCTCCTGGACGTGGATGACCTTGGCGCCGGCCTGACGGGCCGCGGCCAGCAGCTCGGCGGCGGCTTCCAGCGCGGGCTTCCAGCCGTCGAGCTCCATCACACCGCCGGTGTAGACGTTCTGGTAGTCGACCATGATGAGGGTCGCGTTGCCGAGCGTCGCGGGCGTCTCGTCGGCGCCGGTGAGGGCTCGCAGAGTCGTCGTAGCCATGAACTAACCACCTAAAGATCGAGAAAGCTTGTGCCGCTCGCAGTTCTGCGGAGGCGTTGGACATGTCGGCAACCACGGGCCGGGCGCACAGGGGGAACCGAACGTGACGGAAGTGACTCCTGAGACGGGTCGGAGCGGTTGCACCCCGAAAGCCCGCGAAGGCGCACCCGGACGGGTACCACCGGCCTCACGGCCTGGAAGCAATCGGGGCCTGAGGGCAGCGACCCTCAGGGCGTGATCAACGCTAACATGATTTGTGAGCACCGTGAAGGGGGACTCGTAGACTCCGCGACCTGAGCCACAAACGGGCAGTTCGAAGGCGTTAGCAACGCTTTCTTAGCTGTTACCATCGAGGCATGTCGACGGCACGAGAGCGCATCCTGGCCGCCACCGAGGAACTGCTCGCGTCAAAGGACGCGCTGGCCATCTCGACCCGGGCCATCTGCGACCGGGCCAAGGTCGGCATGCCCGAGATCTATCGCCAGTTCGGCGATAAGCAAGGGCTGCTCACGGCGGTCGCGTGCATCGGCTTCGAGCGTTTCCTGGCGAACAAGCGCCGTAACCCGATGACCGACGACCCGGTGGCCGACCTGCGCACGGCCTGGGACAGCCATGTCGCGTTCGCCCTGGACAACCCTCACCTGTACCGGTTGATGTTCACGCCGGCCCCGGAGTCCCAACCACGGGCGGTCGGGGAGGCCCGGGCCCTGCTGCTTTCGGCCCTGGAGCGCTGCCGTGCCGCCGGACGACTGCGTACGCCGCTGGAACTGGCGGGTCAGTCGATCCTGACGGCCAACGTCGGCGTGTGCCTGATGGCCCTCTCCTTTCCCGAGCTCTACGGCGCCCCCGAGATCTCCCGTTCCGTACGTGACGCCGTGATCGGAGCTGTCACAGGCGACGAGCGCGAGGACACGAGGATCACCGACGGAATCGTGCTCGCCCAGGCCCTCGTCGGCACCCTCACCGGGACCGCGCCCGCCGGCGGCGACGCCATCGCACGACTGTCCCAGGCGCTTCAAGGATCCGGCCCGCGCGGCGACGAGTGAACATCGCTACGCCCTCGTCGGCCGGGAAGCCGATGACAGCCGCCCCCTGAGCGCCGGAGGCGAGTAACTCCGTTTTCGCCCGGCGGGGATGTCCGATCGATACCCGCGAAAAACGGCAGTGCGGCGCCACCGCGCCGCACTGCCGTCATCGCGCTTCCGAAGCAGCGGCCCAGTCCACCAGATCACGTGCACGCGCTCCCGTCACAGGATCCGCGCGCTCACGCCGGACTGGGCGTAGTCGAGGTTCTCCGCCACAAGCGGGGGGGGACGCCCGGAGCATGCCTGCCGGACCCCTCCTCGCCCCGCCACTTCGAGCCGAACGCCGCCCCTTCAGGACAGGTTCTTCTTCTCCCCCGCCGGCTCCAGGTCGACGAGCTTGTCGTCGACACCCTGTTCCTTGAATGCCTTGACGAGGGACTTGATGTCCTCGGAGTAGATGTCCCAGCTGTCGGTGTGGATCGGAACCACCTTGCGGGGGTTGAGGTCCTTCGCCACCAGGGCGGCGTTCTTCGACGTGAGAGTCAGCGGAGCGTTGTCGAGGATCGCGGGAGTGCGGGCGGCACCGGCGAAGAGGATGGCCGTGTCGATGGCTCCGATGTCCTTCTTGATCCGGTCGCCGACCTGCTTGGCGACCTTGACCGAGGCGTTGTCACCGGAGATGTAGGTGGTGGGGACTCCCTCACCGCTCAGCACGAACCCGGTGACCTCACCATCCGCCCCGCGGTCGACCCCGTCGGGACCGTGCAGGGCGGGTACCGCGGTGACCTTGATCGTGCCGCCGGCGGACTTCAGTTCCCGCTCCTCCCAGCTCTTCATGGGAGTGATGTGATCGCCGAGACGCTTGTGAGCGCCAGGCGTGGAGAACACGACCGGCATGTCCTTCAGCAGCTCGCGGCCCTTGCCGTCGAGGTTGTCGTCGTGCTGGTCATGGGAGAGCAGAACGGCGTCGATCTTGCCGAGCTTCTCAGGGCCGAAGGCGGGGCCCTTGGTCTTGGACATGCCGGACTTGTACTTCTTCGGCGCGTCAAAGGTGGGGTCGATCAGGATGCGCTGACCGGCGATCTCCAGCACGGCCGTGGGTCCGCCCACGTGGGTGACGGTGAACGCGGCGGCACCGGCGGGCGTCGAACCGGCGGATGACGGCTTCTTCTCCTCACCGTCGGCGCTGGCGTTCCCGCCACAGGCGGCGAGGAGCGACACGCCGGCTGCGGCTACGGCGGCACGGAGGAGCGTCGAACGGTTCATCAGGTATGGCCATCTCTCTTGTCTTACGGACAGTCGGGCACCCGACGAGGGCAGGCCCCAGGAGTGTTTTCAACGCTAACACAGTTCGTTAGCGTCGACCACACGCGCCTGCGCGCGAGAGTCATTCGACCCAAATAAGCGCAGGTCACAGCCGTTAGCACCGCTATCCGAAGTCTCGGCGACGGGCCGTCGGCTCATGGGCAGGGCATGCTCATGTAGAGCGCCTGCTCGCCCCGCGAGGGCGTGCCGTCGTAGAGGGTGGTGTCGAGTCCGCAGAACACGAAGCCCATCCGCCGGTACGCGTGGATCGCCGGCGCGTTGATGTTGGTGACCTCCAGCCAGATCCGGCCCGCGCCGCGCTCACGGGCGAACTCCGCCGCGAGCCCCATCAGCGCACGGCCGACCCCCTTGCCCCGATGCTCCGGGGCGACCGCGATGTCCTCGATGGTCAGCCGACGGTTCCAACCGGAGTACGAGACGGCGACGAACCCGGCCAGTTCCCCGGAGACACCCTCGGCGACGAAGGTACGGGAGTTCACGCCACCCTCGCCGCCCGCCTCGTCACCGTCCGACTCGTCCTCAGGAAACACCTTGGTCAGCGGCGGCTCCACCGGCACCTCCCGCAACAAGAACCCCTCCTCCGTCGCCGTCACCTGGAAAACGGTGCCGGTGGTGAAGGAGCCGTCCAGGGCTTCGATGGCCGAGGCGTCCTTGGGAAGGGCAGTGCGGCACCGGTATCCCGTGTCGTCAGCAGTGTTCATGCCCCGACGCTACGACCGCCGGCCGGGGGCAGACCGACCGATCCCGACGGCCGCAGCCGGCCCACTGAGTTATATGGCGTGATTCGCACCAATACGCGGCGGGCACTCGGAGTCGCATGATGCGAAGCATTGTGCGGGGATGTGCCGCCGGTGCGGTCGGGACGACCGTGTTGAATGTGGCGACCTTCGCCGACATGGCGTTGCGGGGCAGGCCCTCCAGTCAGGCTCCCGCGCAGACCGTTGAGAAGATCGCCCAGGGCATGGGGTGTCCGGTCCCGGGGTCGGGGGACGGCAGAGAGAACCGGCTCTCGGGGTTGGGCGGTCTGTCCGGGATCGCCGTCGGGGTCGGGACCGGAGTGGTGGTCTCCCTGGCACGGCATGCGGGGCTGCGGCTGCCTTGGTGGCTGGGCGGCGTTGCCACCGGCGCCCTGGCCATGGCCGCCACCGACCTGCCGATGGCACGACTGGGCGTGAGCGATCCGGCGGGCTGGTCGGCGACGGACTGGGTGTCGGACGCCGTACCGCATCTGATGTATGGGCTCGCGACGTACGGCACCCTGGTCGAACACGGTCAGTGAACCGGCGGTCGTTTGTCGTCACCGGCTCGCCGGGGCGCCTCAAGGGTTCCTCGATGATCCGTCCCACCGGGCGCGGCCGGGCCGCTCAGAGGCCCCGCTTCGGTTCCTCGAACAGCGTGCCGAACTCGTCCGGCAGGGCGCGCAGCAGGTCCTCCGCCAGGTCCGTGTCCTCGGCCGTGATCCGGCAGACCACCGTCTGCGCCAGCAGGAGCGCCTGCTCAGGGGTGGCGCCCGCGGGCCGGGCGACGTCCGCCAGCAGATCGTCGAGCGACATCGCGGAGTCGTCCGCCGCGTCGGCCCCGTAACGCAGCGCGGGGCGCTCGTGGGCCGGTACGGCCTTGCGCAGGTGCTCCCGGCGCGGCGGATCGAGGCGGCTGCTCAGCGCGGCGAGTACGAGGTGTACGGCGGCGTCGGCGGCCTCCGTGTCGTCGAGATGGGTCCGCGACGCCACCTCTTCCACCAGATGCTGATGGCTGATCATGCTGCCTCCCACCGATGAGTGCTGTGGTTGAGGGCGGTGCGGTCTGACGGGTGCCCGTGCGGCCGTCATCTACGCGCACATCCGGACGAAGTGGACGGGGATCCATGAGGGAGGCACGGCTCGTCGGGGAGGTCCGGCACGAAGAGTTTTCGGGGGCGGGAATGAAACCGGGGGGCGGCCCGTTGTACTGGGCGGTCGTAGTTTTTGTGTCTGTGTTTCACCGCACGCTCGCGAAGAACGATGTCGCGGGCGCCGCCTCCTTCAGGGAACTGGAGAAGTCGCGTCCAGGCCGGCCCGGGAGTCCGCACGGTGCGGCTGCCGTACCCAGCCCCTGTAAGGAGCAGCAAATGACTCAGGGAACCGTGAAGTGGTTCAACGCCGAGAAGGGCTTCGGCTTCATCGCCCAGACCGACGGCCCGGACCTCTTCGTGCACTACTCCGAGATCGAGGGCAACGGCTTCCGTAGCCTCGAGGAGAACCAGCACGTCGAGTTCGACGTCGTCCAGGGCCCCAAGGGCCCGCAGGCGGCTCGCGTCCGCGCCCTCTGAGGCCGTCGCTGAGCAGGAGGGCCGGTGCCGTCAAGGCGCCGGCCCTCGGCATGTCCCCGTGAGGGGCTCCGTGAGCTAGGGGCCGGCGTGCCGGCCTGTTGGTGCCGGCCGCCCGGCTACTTCTCGAAGTCGTCCGGTGTGATCCCCGCCTCTTCGATCGCCTCACGCATCGAGCGGCCGGAGGCCCCCGGCTGCTGTTCTTCCTTGCCGGTGTCGGCCGGCGACTCGATCACCTCGTCCGTGGTGGACGTCTTCGGACGGTTCTCCTCGGGCACGGTCACCGTGACCGCCTCCTCGCTGCGTCGGGTCTTTCGCGAGCCGTCGGGTACCCAGGCCGACCTGCGGAATACCCGCACGCCGCTCCTCGGGGGCGGCCGCACGCCGACCACGCGCAGCGCGCCCGGCCAGGCCACGACCACCCGCGCCGAGATGAGCGGGGCGCGCTGCCGCCGGGGCCGCGCCCCCGTGCTCATGGACTCCGTCGGCCGTGGGCCCTCGGGCTGCGTGACACCTCGTACCCGTCGGCGGACTGTGCCCCCGACTCGCCGCGCACCGGCACATCGCCCCGACGGCACACCGGAGCCGGCGATCCTCGCCGTGCCGGACGACCGGCTCGGCCTCGTCCTCACCGCTGCCTGCCCGGCACCGGAACGGGAATCCCTTGATCGTCCTCGGTGTTGCGGCCTGCGTCAGCAGCCGTCCCGCGAAGGGTTCTCCGTGCGCGCCATACAGATCCACCGCTTCGGCACCCCCGATGTTCTGGGCCCCGTCGATGTGCCCGAGCCCGAACCGGCGCCCGGGGAGGTACTGATCCGGTCCATCGCGACCGGTATCAATCCCGTCGACGACAAGACCCGCGAGGGAGCCATCGGCGAGGGCACACCGCCGCTGCCGATGACCCTCGGCTGGGACCTGGCCGGGATCGTGGTCGACGGGGGCGACAGCGGGCTGCGCGCCGGGGAACGGGTCATCGCGATGTCGCATCAGCTCGGCACCGGCCGGGGCACGTGGGCCGACCTGGTGGCCCTTCCCGCGCGGGCGGTGTCCGTCGCACCGCGGGCGATCGATCTGGTCGAGGCGGCCACCCTGCCGCTTCCCGGGCTGACGGCCGCGCAGACCCTGGACTGGCTCGCGGTCACCCCCGGGGAACGGCTGCTGATCGCCGGGGCCGCGGGCGCCGTCGGCGGGCTGGCGCTCCAGATCGCCCGGGCCCGGGGAGTCCGGGTGGACGCTCTGGTCTCCCGTGCCGAACAGGTCGGTTTCGCCCGCGAGCACGGTGCCGGCCTCGTCACCACGGACCCCCGCGATCTACCGTCCCGCTCCTACGACGCGGTCTTCGACACGTTCGGGGCCTTCGTCACGGAGGCGGTGGCCGATGGCGGCCGGTACGCGTCGATCGCCACCCAGGCCGGCCCGGTTCCCGACCTGTCCTCCCGTGGTGTCCGTACGACCGTGCATCAGGTGCGCGAGGACGGTGCGGGACTGCGCGAACTGTCCGGACTCGTCGACCGCGGCTCTCTGCGGCCGCGCGTGCACGCCGCCTTCGGCCTGCACGAGATCCGCGCCGCGCACGAGCGCTTCGCGCGGGGCCGCCTGACGGGAAAGATCGCCGTGATCTTCTGAACCCGCGGCCTGCTGAACCGTTGCCTTCCGAAGCATGGCCTTGCGCACCAGGGCCCTTCGCCGCGTGGCCTCGTGGGCCGTCATGGCGCGGCGGTGGCGCGCTCGTACAGCCGGTGCGTCTGGGTGTGGATTCCGCCGAGGGCCTCGCCGTGGCGGCGGGAGGCGTGGTTGTCCTCCAGGACCCACGAGTAGGAGATCTCGGTGTATCCGAGGCGGAAGGCGGCGCGCTGGGCCTGGGTCACCAGGGCCGCGGCCAGACCGCGGGACCGGTACTCCCTGGCCACGCCCATGGCGGCGAAGCGCACGCGGTCGATGCGGCGGACGGCCCGCGCGGCCCGGATCAGCCCGACGGGCAGGCCCAGGGTGGTGAGCCGGCCGCGGGCCGCGTGCAGCGCCTGGTGGGCGTCGGGCAGGCAGAGCAGGAAGGCGACGGGTTCGCCGTGCAGCTCCGCGATCTGCAGGAGGCCGGGGCGCAGCAGCGGCTTCAGCTTTTTCATCATGTAGCCGAACTGCGCTTCGTCGACGGGGACCGAACCGTAGCTGTGGGTGAACGTTTCGTTGTAGAGCTTCCGGACGTTCTCCATATCGGTTTCCGTCCGCTGCGGGTCCATGGGTCGCACCGTCAGGCCCGGGGTCGCGAGCACGCGGTCCGCGGCTTCGCGGTATTCCGCCGGGGGCTCCCCGTCACCGGGAATCGGAATGGCGTACGAAACCAGGTCCTTGGCCTTCTCGAATCCACATACGGAGAACAGCTGCGGATAATACGGCCGGTTCCGGGGAATCATGACGATGTGCGGCTGGTCGAAGCCGGATATCTGCACGCCGCACTCGTCATTGGTGGTGAATCCGAGGGGGCCGAAGGTGCGTTTCATTCCCTGCGCGGCGAGCCAGTCGTCCGCCGTGTCGAAGAGAGCCGCCGCGGCCTCGGGGTCGTCGACGCACTCGAAGAGGCCGATCAGTCCGCGGTCCGGGCCGTGCCGCTCGTTGTAGCGGGGGTCGACGATCGCCGCGATCCTGCCGACGACGGTGTCGCGCCGCCGCGCGAGGAAGAGCCGCACCGTGGCCACCCGGTGATAGGGGTTGCGGGCCGGGTCCAGGAAGGAGCGCCGCTCCCGCTCCAGCGGTGCCACCCACAGCGGGTCGTCGCGGTAGAGGTCGTACGGGAGCCGGATGAAGGCGGTCAGGTCGGTGTCCGTGCCGACCGGGGTGACCGTGACACTCATGACACCCAGTCCAGAAGCGTTTCCCTCAGCATCGGCTGCACCGGGACGGGCGGTGGCCCGGAAGGGATGAGTCCGAGGCGGCGGCCGGCGTGGGCGAAGGCGACGAGGATGCGTTCGATGTCCTCGTCGGTGTGGGTGGCCTGGAGGGAGAGCCGGACCAGCGAGCGTTCCTCGGGTACGGCGGGCGCGGAGACGGCGCTGGTGAAGACGCCCTCGGTGAGGACCTCCCGCCACAGGGCCGTGGCCAGCTCCTTGCGCCCGGTGATGACGGGCACGATCGGGGTGACCGACTCGCCCGTGTCGTAGCCGAGGCCGCGCAGGCCGTCCCGTACCTGCCGCGCCACCTCGAAGGCGCGCGCCCGGCGCTCCGGCTCGGACTCGATGATGGTGAGGGCCGCCAGCGCGGCGGCGGCCGAGGCGGGGGGGATCGAGGTGGTGAAGATGACGGACCGCGAGGTGTGCCGGAGGTAGTGGATCACCTCGGCGGGCCCGGCCAGGAAGCCCCCGATGGAGCCGAATCCCTTGGACAGGGTGCCCGTGTGCAGGTCGACCGCGTCGGGCAGCCCGAAGTGGTCGGTCACCCCTCGTCCGCCCGGTCCGAGCAGCCCGATGTCATGGGCGCCGTCGACCACCAGGCGGGCGCCGTAGCGCCGGGCGAGCGAGACCAGCTCCGGCAGCCGGCACAGGTCGCCCTCCATGGAGAACAGGCCGTCCGTGAGGATCGCCTTGGCCGCGTCCGGGTCGGCCACCGCGAGCTTGCGCTCCAGGTCCGCCATGTCCGAGTGCCGGTACCAGCGTCTGTCGGCGAAGCCCAGCCGCACCGCCTCGATCAGCGAGGCGTGGTTGGCCTTGTCGCTGAAGACGATGTCGCCGCGGCCGAGCAGGGGAGCCAGCGCCAGGTTCGCCTCGAAGCCGGTGGTGGTCACGATCACCGCCTCGGCGTCGAGGAAGGCGGCCAGCCTTGCCTCCAGTTCCTCGTGCAGCGTGAGCGTTCCGCCGATCAGCCGGCTCGCCGAGGCGGAGGCACCCCAGCGACGCGCCGCGTCGGCCGCCGCGGCGACGACACGGGGGTGACCGGAAAGGCCAAGATAATCGTTTCGGGCGGCCATGACCAGGCGTTTTCCACCCAGGAACACCTCCCCTCCGCGTGCCTCAAGTGCGTTGTAGACGGCCCTCGGCCGCATGCGCGTCGCGTGCTGCATGACGGCCGTCAACTGCTTGTCGAAAATATCTGCCACTGCGCTCTCACATTCGACTCGCCACCCTTTTGAGATTTTCATACAAAAATGCGGAGAGGGTGGCCTCGGCATCCTCTCAGCCAGAGGAATGAAATGAAAAGCCAAGGCCTGGTTTCGTTAAGCCGTTCGGGTGAATCGAGTCCTGTGGACGGTGCGACAGGGGGTGCGAGTGCGGTACGACTCCGGCTTACGGCTCCGTCACCCGCGCCCGGCCCGCGCGTCGCCCCGCTCTCTCGACGCCCCCCACGCCCCCCACGCCCCCCACGCCCGCCCCTGCTCCCGGCTCCACGGCAACTAGGCCGGCCAGTGCTGCCTCCTCATGAACGCGGGCAGCGCCAGGCGCATCACCGAGTTCGACAAGTGGATGCTGCGTGACTTCCGGCGCCGTCTGAAGAGCCGGTACGGCTACTGACCGACCGGGCCCGGAGGCGACCGGTGCGCGCGGGTGCGCCGGGCGGGTGATGCTGGGGAGCGGACGAATCCGCGCACAGGATGGGAGGTTCGGGCAGGTGACCGCCGTCAATCCGATGGACAGCGCCTCGGTGCTGGCCGCCTTCGGCGCGCTGGGCGTGCTGGCGGTGGTCTTCGCCGAGTCGGGCCTGCTGGTCGTCGGGTTCTTCCTGCCCGGCGACACCCTGCTGTTCCCGGCCGGGGTGCTGTGCGCGGGCAGCGCCCAGCAGCCGCCCCGGCTCGCCCTGTGGCAGGTACTGGTGTGCGCGGCCGTGGGGGCGGTGGCGGGCGGTCAGGTGGGGTATCTGATCGGGCGGCACGGCGGGCGGGCGCTGCTGGCCCGCACGTCCAGCCGCCGGGTGACGGACGCGGCGGAGCGGGCCGAGCGCCTGCTGGCCCGCTACGGCTACGGCAAGGCGCTGGTGATCGGCCGGTTCGTGCCGCTGCTGCGGACGGTGCTGCACCCGGTGGCGGGGGTGCTGGGTGTGCCCGCGCGGACCTTCACGGTGTGGCAGACGGTGGGCGGGGTGCTGTGGTCGCAGACGCTGGTCCTCGCCGGGTACACCCTGGGCGCGTCCGTCCCGCACATCGACGACTACCTGCTGCCGTTGGTGGCCCTGGTCGTCGTCGTGTCCCTGCTCCCGCTGCTGCCGGAGCTGCGCCGCTCCCGCCGTGAACGCCACGAGCGGGACGAGTCCCCGAGCTGAACCGGGCGCCCCGCGCCACCACCGGAAACATCGCGCCCCACACTCGCCGTGATGTGCCCACCGCCCCCACCACCAGAAGCGGCACCCCCCACACACCGAAGAACCGCCCACTCCCGCCCCGGGCTACACCTCCGCCGCCCGGTAGGTGACCCGTCCCGCCACCGCCGTCAGCAGTACCGGCAGCGCGGCCAGCTCGGTGTCGGGTACGCGCAGCGGGTCGTCGGCGAGCACGGTGAGGTCGGCGCGGTGGCCGACGGCGAGCCGGCCGGCCCGGTCCTCCTCCCCCGCCGCCCAGGCGGCGCACACCGTCATGCCCTGGAGCGCCTGGAGCGGGGTGAGGGCCTGCTCTGGGCCGTGCGGGGGCAGGGAGAGGTCGGCGGGCCGCCGGTGCCGGGCGCCGGCCATGACCTGGAGCGGCGGGTACGGCGCGATGGGCCAGTCCGAGCCGAGGACGACCCGTGCCCCGGCCTCCCACAGGTCCCGGCAGCGGAACGCGCGCCCGGCCCGCTCCTCGCCGAGCCGGCGGGACCAGTTGTCGGTGTGGTCCGCCCGGGTGAACTCGCAGCAGTGGGTGGGCTGCATCGAGGCGGCGACGCCGAGCGGCGCGAACCTCCGTACGGTGTCGTCGGGGACGGTCTCGATGTGCTCGACCCGGTGCCGTACGACACCCGTACCGCCCGTACCGCTGCCGGTGCCGCCACCGCCAGCCCGTCCGCTCTCCGCCTGGGCCCGCTCGACGGCGTCCAGGACATGGCGGACCGCCGCGTCGCCGATGGCGTGGGTGGCCGTGGGCACGCCGGCCCGGTGCAGATCGGCGATCACCCGGGTGTAGCGCCGGGGGTCGGGCCAGTAGGCGTGGTCCGACCGGCCGTGGCAGTCGGGAGTCTCCAGCCAGGCGGTGCCGTTGTCGATGGTGCCGTCCATGAACAGCTTCACCCCCGCCACCCGCCACAGCGCGCCGCCGGTGCCCTGGAGCCGGATCAGCTCGGTGAGGTCGGCGTCGCTCGCCTCGGGCCGGCACCAAGGGGCGATCCGGAGCCGCAGGGGCAGGGTGTCCTCGGCCTCCAGGGCGGCGTAGACGGCGAGGCTGTCGCCGTTCGCGTCCATGGCGTGCCCGCCGGTGAGCCCGGACGCGGCCATGGCGGCCAGCACCTCGGCGGCGCGGGCGCGGATCTCGGCCTCGGTGGGCCGGGGTGCGACCGCCTCGACGACCTCGCAGGCGGCGTCCTCCAGCAGCAGTCCGGTGGGCCGTCCGTCGGCGTCGCAGACGATCTCCGAGCCCTGCTCGAAGCGGCGCGGCCCGTCGACGCCGGCCAGTTCCAGCGCCCGCTCGCTGGCCAGTGCCGAGTGCGCGTCGAACAGGTCGATCAGCGCGGGCACCCCGTCGAGGACGGGGCCGAGCGCGGCGGTGGCCACGGGTGCGGCACCGAAGGCGTTGGGGTCCAGGCCCCAGCCGCGCAGCCAGGCGCCCGGCCTCAGGTCGCGTACCGCCGCGGCGAGCGCGGTGCGTACGGCGGCCAGGTCGCGGCAGCCGGACAGGTCGACGCCCATGGTGCGTTCGGCGCCGGAGACCGGGTGCAGATGCCCGTCGGTGAACCCGGCGGTGACCACCGCCCCGCGCAGGTCGACCACGGTGGTGCCGGGCCCGGCGAGGGCGCGGGCGTCCCGGTCGTCGCCGAGGAAGCCGATCCGCCCCCCTTCCGCGGCGAGCGCGGTGTGCGGCAGGAGGCGGCCCGTGCCGGGGTCGAGCAGCCGGGCGGAGAGCAGGACGAGATCGGCGGGCACGGGGGCTCCTTCACTCACAGGGGGCATATCGCGGGCCCCTCGACTCACAGGGGGCAGATCGAGAGCCCCTCGACTCACGGCGGGTGCATCGAGGGCCCTCGCCTCACAGCGGGCACATCAAGGCCCCTTGGCTCTCAGGGGCTCAGCGGGGACGGGGGGGCTGGTGGATCAGCCGGCGGCTTCGTCGAGCGTGCCGGGCCGCAGACCGAGTTCCCGCTCGGCCGTGGTGAGAGGCATGCGCAGCACCGCGGCCGGGCGCTCGGGCGTCGCGGTGTTGGCGTGGACGCCCAGGCCGTCGAGGAGGACGAGGAGCTGCACGGCGACCGTCAGCGGATCGTCGGTGACGAACTCGCCGGCCTCCACGCCGTCCTCGATCAGGTCCTGGAGCCGGCCGCGCCAGGCGGCTTCCTGCCGGGCGACCCGGTCGCGGAGCACGGGCCGGTAGCGGCTGAGGTGGCGGGCGTTGATCCACAGCCGGCTGATCGCGTCGTACTCCTCCCCCGAGGTGCGGGCGAGGAAGCGGGCCAGTTGCCCGGTGTGCGTGGGCGCGGCGCGCTCGGCCGGGAGGAGGCGGTCGAGTTCGCCGGTCGCCGCGCTGCCGAACGCCTCGGCGACGAGGTCCTCGGCCGAGGGGAAGTAGTGGCTGATCAGCCCGGGGCGGACGGCGAGTTCCTCGGCGATCCGGCGGAGGGTGACGCACTCCAGGCCCTCGGCCAGGGCGACGGCCGCGGCGGCGGCGACGATCTCCGCCCGCCGGGCGGCCGGGTCCTTGCGAATCCGCTTGCGCTGAACGCTTGACGACATGACGGCGATGCTATTGAGTGTGCGACCAATAAGCAACTGGTCACCTGCCCAATAAGCGACCAGACCCCTCCCACGGCTCCCGGAGGCCCCATGGCGTCCACGCTTCCCGACCCGCACCCCGGCGCACGGCCCACGCCCGCCGACGGTGCCGCCTCCGCCTCCCGGGCCGCCGAGCGCGCCGGTGTCGAGGCGCACGGCATCGACCACATCCCGGACTCCGAACGCCGGGGCCGGCCGCGCGAGTTGTTCTCGGTGTGGGCCGCGGCGAACGTCAACTACCTGAGCCTGGTGGTGGGCGGCGCGCTGGTGCTGATGGGGCTGAGCCTGTGGCAGGCGCTCGTGGTCATCGTCGTAGGCAATCTGTTCTGGCTGCTCACCGGCCTGCTGGCGGTTCCGGGCCCGGCGGCGGGCGCGCCGAGCGAGGTGGTGACCCGGGCGCTGTACGGGGTGCGCGGGAACCGGGTGAACAACGCGGTGACCGGCTGGCTGATCTCCGTGTGCTACTTCGCGCTGAACCTCGCGGCGGCGGCCACCGCGGCCTTCTCCCTGGTGGACCGGGCCGGCCTGCCGGTGACCACCGGGGTGAAGGCGGCCGTGGTGGTGCTGATCGCCGCCGTCACGCTCGCCATCGGTGTCTACGGCCATGCCGCGATCGTCCGGCTCTACCTGCCGATCACCCTGGTGCTGTCGGCGGTGTTCGCCGTGGTGGGCGTCGCGGTGCTGCGGCACACCGACTTCGGCTACGCCCCCGGGCAGCCGCTGACGGGCAGGGACCTGTGGGCGACCGTGGCGGCCGGGACCGCCCTCATCGCCTCGGGCCCGCTGTCGTACACCACCAGCGCGGACTTCTCCCGCTATCTGCCCCGCGCCACCCCCGCGAAGGCGGTGGCCGGCTGGACCGCGCTCGGCGGGTTCGTGCCGAGCGTCCTGGTGTGCGGCATCGGCGCCTGCGCCGCGACCGCCGTCGACATGAACGACCCGGAGTCCTCGCTGCAGACGCTGCTGCCCGGCTGGTTCCGCCCCGTATTCCTGCTCTCGCTGGTCCTCGGCACCATCGCGCTGAACGCGCTGACGTCCTACAGCGCCGGTCTCGCCCTCCAGGCCGTCGGCCTGCGCATCCGGCGCACGCTCAGCGTCCTGGTGGACGGCGCGGTGGCCGTGTCGCTCACCCTGTACGCGCTGCTGGTCTCCGACTTCCTCGACGCCGTCGGCGATGTCCTCCAGCTGACCGTGCTGTTGCTCGGCCCGGGCACGGCCGTCTACGCCACCGACATCCTGCTGCGCCGCAACCGCTACGACGGTCCCGCCCTCGCCGACGAGTCGCCCGGCGGGCCGTTCTGGTACACCGGCGGCGTCAACTGGCCCGGGGCGCTGGCCCTCACGGCGGGTGTGACGGCCGCCGCGCTGAGCGTCGACAGCGTCTACACCGGTCCCGTGGCCGCCGCCCTGGGCGGTGTCGACCTGGCCCTTCCGGCCGGGATGGCGGTGGCCTCGGGGGCGTACGCCCTGCTGAGCACGCGCCTCGGGCCGGCGACACCGCGCACCGGACGGCTTCCTGAACGCCCCTGAGCCGGAAGGGAATCGGAGAGGAGCCGCGCCCCGACCGTCCGGGACGCCGGCACGGCACGGCACATGGCGGCGGCTTCTCGCGGAGGCACCCGAGGGGTACTTCGCCGGAGACACCCGAGAGGGTACGTCGCCGGAGACACCCGAGGGGGTACGTTTTCTCACCCGTTCTCGCGTCGTCGACGCGTAGTAGCACCACCGGCCGCCCGAGTCTGCTGCACTGCCCCTGCACGTACGGGCAGTTGGCGAGGCATCAGGAGGAACGGTGTCCAGACGGAACGGACGTTCGGCGGCGGGCAGAGCGGTTCTCACGACGGTCACGGCGCTCGGCGTGCTGGCCGGGGCGGCCCTGGCGGGTGCGGCACCGGCCGACGCCGCGCCGGCGGGCCGGCGGATCGCGCCGGGCGTCACCTACCGGCAGTTCGACGTCGACGCGGCGAAGGGCACGGCCCGCGTCCACCTGCTCACGGTGGACCTGGCCAACCCGCACGTCCGCGTCGGCCTGCTGTACCCGGGCACGGTCGCGGCCCGGGCGACGGTCTCCCGGCTGGCGGACTCGGCCGGGGCGGTCGCCGGGGTGAACGGCGACTTCTTCCACATCACCGAGTCCCAGCACCCCGGTGTGGAGGCCACCGGGGCACCCGTCGGACCGGCCGTGGCGGACGGGCAGGTCCTCAAGGCGGCGGTGCCGAAGGGCCAGCGGTTCGGGCCCGCGCTGCCCCCGGGCACCGACACCCGGGAGGTGCTCGGTGTGGGCACCGACCGGTGGGCCCGCCTGGACCGCCTCTCCCTCACCGGCTCGGTCGGCACACCCCAGGGCACGCTGCCCCTGAAGGGCCTCAACCAGTACGCGCTCCCGGTGAACTCGGTCGGCGCCTTCACCGCGCGGTGGGGCGGCGCCTCCCGCGAGCGGGCCGTCTGCGGCACCGACACCCAGCGCTCGGCGCCGTGCAGCGAGGACACCTACGAGGTGAAGGTGCGCGACGGCCGGGTGGTCTCCGCCTCCGCCACCCCGGGCGGCGGCACGATCCCCGCGGACACCACGGTCCTGGTGGGCCGCGAGGAGGGCGCGCGGAAGCTGCGCGAGCTGTCGGCCGGCGACCCGGTGCGGGTCACGCACGCCCTGACGGCGGCCTCGTCCGAGGTGCCGTACGCCTTCGCCATCGGCGGCTTCCCGATCGTCCGCGACGGCGCCCCGCTGCCCGGGCTGGACGACGAGACCTCGGCGGTGCGCACGGCCGTGGGCATCAAGGGCGGCGGGCAGCAGCTGCTGCTCCTGGCGCTGGACGGAGCGGCGGACTACCGCTCGGGACTGACCGTCCACGAGGAGGCGGACGTCCTGCGGTCGCTCGGTGCCTTGGATGCCTTCAACCTGGACGGCGGCGGCTCGACGGAGATGGTGACCCGCGACACGGGCGACCGCGCCGTGACCGTGCGCAACCACCCGAGCGGCGGCGCCGAGCGCCCCGTGCCCAACGGCATCGGCGTCTTCTCGGCCGGCTGACCGCCGGCCGCGTCAGGGCCGCAGGCTGCTCACCAGATCGGCCGTCGCGGTCAGCCCGCTGTGGATGGTGGGTGCCATGCTCGTACAGGCCATGTAGAAGCCGAACAGCATGCAGACCAGGCCGTGCGAGACCTTCAGCGCACCACTGCGCATGAAGATCACGACCAGGATCAGGAGCAGCAGCACCACCGAGATGGAAATCGCCATCGGAACCTCCTCCGCCACGCCCCATGTGCGGCGTTCGGGCGCAAGTGTGACGTAGCGGAGGGTTCGTCCGGGCGGCTGACACGTCCGCCGATCGTGTGGTCTTACGCCGGGGCGTGGGCGTCGAGGAATGCCTCCAGCCCGGCGAGGTCGTCGGTGTTGAGGTGGTCCACCCCGGCGGCCAGCAGCTCGGTCCACAGCGCGTCCCGGGCCGGGCCGGCGGTGTCGGGGGTGGCCCAGAACCGGACCCGCTGTCCACGCGCGTGGGCGGCGGCGGTGATGCTCCGCAGCTTGCGCCGCTCGCTGTCCGGGAAGGCCCCGGTGCCCGTCCAGGTGAAGTTCTGCGTCCAGTTGTCGCTGATGAGCGGGGCGAAGGAGGCCGGGACGGAGCCGGTCAGATCGGCGAGCCGGCCGTCGTAGAAGGCGCGCCGCTCGGTCTGCGCGGCCATCGGGGTACGGGCCGCCCGGTCGCCGGAGACGACGACGGTGACCGGGCCCGGGTGGACGCGGCCGTGCGCGTACCGGGTGAACAGGCGCGGGTAGCGGCGCAGACGGCGGTCGAGTTCGAGGTAGGTCGCGGCGCCCTCGGTCTTGATGTCGATGAGGAGTTGCAGCGGGCGGTGCGCGCCGCGGTAGACGGCGCCGTGGTGGGCGGCGACGCGGGCGGCGAGCGGTTCCAGGTAGAGGGATTCCAGGGTGCGGGACGGGTCGAGGTCGGACACCTCGTGACCGACGAGGAGCCGGCCGCCGACGAGGAAGATGTCGGCCTCGACGCTGCCGAAGCGGTGGTCGAGGGCGTCGAGCAGGGGACGCGGGTGCGCGTAGTCGTTGTGGGCGTGGGCCCGCCACAACGGACGGGACCGCGGCCGACGGCCACCGGCCGGCACGGCGTTCGCGGCCTGTACGTCGCTCGCGGGCCGGGTGTCGCTCGCGGCCAGTGCCTCGCTCGACGGGCGGGCGAGGGTGCCCGCGAGGACGGCGCCGAGCGTGGTGAGGGCGCCGCGACGGGTGGTGAGGGTCATGCACTGCCTCCCTGGGGGTGATGGGGACCGGGGAGAGTATGCGTGCGGGTGCGCCTCAACGGACCGGTCGCGGCGACGAGTTGGCGCGCTGTTCACTTCCGTCACACGGAAGCCCGCCCCGGGTGGGGCGGGCTTCACCAGGGGGTCAGGGGGCCTGGAGGTCGGCCAGGGTGGCCAGTGTTTCGCGGTGGGTGCCTGCCGTGCCGTAGGCGATCGAGTCCGCCTTGGCCCGCTTCAGGTACAGGTGGACCGGGTGTTCCCAGGTCATGCCGATCCCGCCGTGCAGTTGCAGTGCCTCCTCGGTGGCGCGTACGGCGACGGGGGCGGCGTAGGCCTGGGCGACGGCCACCGTGATGTCGGTGTCCCGGTCCGAGGAGAGGGCGTCGGCGGCGGCGCGGGCGGCGGCCCTGAGGTGGACCACCTCCAGCCACAGCCGGGCCAGCCGGTGCTTGAGCGCCTGGAAGCCGCCGACCGGCCGGTTGAACTGCTTGCGCTCCTTCAGGTAGCGGACGGTCTCCGACAACGCCCAGTCGGCCACGCCCAGTTGCTCGGAGGCGAGCAGTCCGGCGGCGGCCCGCAGGGCCCGGCGTACGGCGGGCCCGGTGTCCCCGACGCGGCGGCCGGGGGCGCCCGCCAGCCGTACGGTGGCCAGTGGCCGGGTCAGGTCCAGGGAGGTCTGGGGCAGGATGGTCGCGGCGTCGGCGGTGACGGCGTACAGGCCGCCGTCGTCGGCCGGGACGAGCAGTACGTCGGCGACGGCCGCGTCCGCGATGCCGGTCAGCTCGCCGTGCAGGGTGCCGTTCTCCAGCCGTACGGTCCTGACGCCGGTGGCCGGGCCGGTGTGCAGGCCGACCGCCAGGGCGCCGATGGTACGCCCGGAGGCCAGCTGCCCCAGCAGTTCCCCGTCGCCGCAGGCCAGCAGCGCCTCGGTGGCCACGACCGCGCTGGTCAGGTACGGCACGGGGGCGACGGCCCGGCCCAGTTCCTCCAGGACGACGGCCGCCTCGCGGTGGGAGGCGCCCTGGCCGCCCTGCTCCTCGGGCACCAGGAGGCCGGCCAGGCCCATGTCCTCGGTGAGCGACTTCCACAGAGTTCGGTCGTGCGGCGCGTCCGACTCGGTGCGGGCGAGCACACCGGCCGGCGGGCAGTGGTCCGTGAGCAGGTCGCGGACGGCGGCGCGCAGCGCCTCTTCCTCCTCCGAGTACAGCAGATCCGTCATCGGGCGAGGTCCTTCCAGGCGACGTCCTTGTCGGTGCGCGGTTCGGCGGGCAGGCCCAGGACGCGCTCGGCCACGATGTTCAGCAGCACCTCGCTGGTGCCGCCCTCGATGCTGTTGCCCTTGGAGCGCAGATAGCGGTAGCCGGCGTCACGGCCGGTGAAGTCGACGTGTTCGGGGCGGCGCATGGTCCAGTCGTCGTACAACAGGCCCTCCTCGCCCCGCAGTTCCACCTCCAGGCCGCTGATCTCCTGGTTGAGGCGGGCGAAGGCGAGCTTCATGCCGGCGCCCTCGGGTCCGGGCTGGCCGGCGGCGAGCTGCTGGCGCAGCCGCTCGCCGGTGAACCGGGCCACCTCGGCCTCCACCCACAGCGTCAGCAGCCGCTGGTGCAGTTCGTGGGTGCGCAGTTCCGGGCGTTCGCGCCAGGTCTTCGCGACGGGGCCGATCATGCCGCCCTCGCGGGGCTGGGCCATGCCGCCGATGGCGACGCGCTCGTTGTTGAGGGTGGTCTGGGCGACCCGCCAGCCGTCGCCGACCGCGCCGAGGCGGCGGCTGTCGGGGATGCGGACGCCGGTGAGGAAGACCTCGTTGAACTCGGCCTCGCCGGTGATCTGGCGCAGCGGCCGGATCTCCACGCCCGGGTCGGTCATGTCGCAGACGAAGTAGGTGATGCCCTGGTGCTTGGGCACGTCCGGGTCGGTGCGGGCGATGAGGATGGCCCAGCGGGCGAGGTGGGCGCTGGAGGTCCACACCTTCTGCCCGTTGACCACCCACTCGTCGCCCTCGCGGACCGCCCGGGTGCCGAGCGCGGCCAGGTCGGAGCCGGCGCCGGGCTCGCTGAACAGCTGGCACCAGACCTCCTCACCGGTCCACAGGGGCCGCAGATAGCGCCGCTTCTGCTCCTCGGTGCCGTACGTGAGGATGGTCGGCGCGGCCATGCCGAGGCCGATGCCGATGCGCCGGGGGTCGTTGTCGGGGGCGCCCGCGGCCTTCAGCTCGGCGTCCACGACGCCCTGGAGGGAGCGCGGGGCGCCGAGGCCGCCGAGGCCCTCGGGGTAGTGCACCCAGGCGAGGCCGGCGTCGAACCGGGCCCGCAGGAAGTCCAGGCGGCCGGTGCTCGCGGGCGGGTGCCGGTCGAGGAACTCCCGGGAGCGGCTGCGCAGTTCTCCGGCGTCGGTCATGCGGCGGCTCCGTTCTCCGGTACGACGGCGATCCGGCCGGTGGTCACGCCGTCGGCGACCCGCTGCACGGCGCCGGCCGCGCCGGCGAGCGGCACGCGCTCGCTGACCAGCGGCTTGACGGCGCCCCGCGCGGCCAACTCGGTGAGCTGTTCGTGGCAGTGCCGGACCAGTTCCGGGTTCTTGGTGTTGTACAGGCCCCAGTGCAGGCCGAGGATCGCGTAGTTCTTCACCAGGGCGTGGTTGAGGGCGGGGGTGGGGATGGTGCCGCCCGCGAAGCCCACGACGACGATCCGGCCCTCGAAGGCGACGACCTTGGCGGACTGGGTGTACGCCTCGCCGCCGACCGGGTCGTAGATCACGTCGGCTCCCCGGCCGCCGGTGGCCTCCTTCACGGCGGCGACGACGTCCTCGGCGCGCCGGTCGATCACCACGTCACAGCCCAGTTCGCGGGCGACGGCGGCCTTCTTCTCGCCGCCCACGACACCGATCACGGTGGCGCCGGCCGCCTTGCCGAGCTGGACGGCGGCGCTGCCCACGCCCCCGGCGGCGGCGTGCACGAGCAGGGTCTCCCCCGCCTCCAGCCGGGCCCGCCGGTGCAGGCCGAACCAGCCGGTCTGGTAGCCGATGTGCAGGGCGGCGGCCTCGGCGTCGTCCAGCGACTCGGGCGCGGGGAGCAGGGCGCGGGCGTCGGCGACGGCGTACTCGGCGAAGCCGCCGTAGGGCAGCGCGGGGTTGGCGATCACCCGGTGGCCGTCCTCGGTCTCGCCGCAGATCTCCACGCCGGGCGTGAAGGGCAGCGGCGGGCGCACCTGGTACTGGCCCCGGCACAGCAGCGCGTCGGGGAAGTTGACGTTGGCCGCGCGCACCCGCAGCAGCACCTGGCCGGCGCCGGGCGTGGGCCGCTCCGTCTCCGCCAGGCGCATCACCTCGCTCGGCTCGCCGTTCTCGTGCACTTGCCATGCCTGCATGCGGGGCCTCCACGGGACTGCTTCGTCTGACCGGGTCCGACCGCATACTAAGCGGTCGCTTGCCGATCAGGGAACAGCCGACGGGCCCCGAACGCGAGCGGATGCCAGGCAGCGGCGACCCCGCGCACGGCCCGCGCGTCAGGAACGGGCCGGCCGCGCCCGTACGTGCATCCGCTCCCCCTGCGGCCCGAACAGGCTCAGGAACTCCACCGGCCCGTCCCCCGCCGGCCCGAACCAGTGCGGGACCCGGGTGTCGAACTCGGCCGCCTCGCCCGGCGAGAGCACCACGTCGTGCTGCCCGAGCACCAGGCGCAACCGCCCGGACAGCACGTACAGCCATTCGTAGCCCTCGTGGGTGCGGGGGTCGGGCTCGCCGCCGCGCTGCGGTTCGACCACCTTGTACGCCTGGAGTCCGCCGGGCTGCCGGGTCAGCGGATACAGGGTGCGCCCGTGCCGGGTGATCGGCCGGGCCCGCACCCGGGGGTCGCCGACCGGCGGGGCGCCGACCAGTTCGTCCAGCGGGACCTGGTGGGCCTGGGCGATGGGCAGCAGCAGTTCCAGGCTGGGCTTGCGCAGGCCGGACTCCAGCCGGGACAGGGTGCTGACGGAGATGCCGGTGACCTCGGACAGCGCCGCCAGGGTCACCTGCCGCTCCTTGCGGATGCGTCGCAGCCGGGGGCCGACCTCGGCGAGAACGTCGTCGGTGCTCATGGCCCTATTGCAGATTCGGCAAAGCTGTTTGTCAATACGGCACGGCTTGGGTGACGGTCGGGGCGGAGGTGGTCACCATGACCGAGAACTACGAAGTGGTCGTCGTCGGCGGCGGGGCGGCCGGGCTGTCCGCCGCGCTGGTGCTGGGCCGGTCCCGGCGCCGCACCCTGGTGGTCGACGCGGGCGAGCCGCGCAACGCGCCGTCCGCGCACACGCAGGGATACCTCTCCCGGGACGGCATGTCCCCGGCCGAGTTCCTGGCGGTCGGGCGCGCGGAGATCGCCCGGTACGGGGTGGAGCTGGTCGAAGACCGGGTGGTGGACGCGAGCCGGGACACGGACTTCACCGTCCTCCTCGCCGGCGGCCGGACCGTGCGGGCCCGGCGGCTGGTGATCGCGACCGGTCTGCGCGACGAGCTGCCGCGGGTCCCGGGCCTGACCGAGCGGTTCGGCCGGGATGTGCTGCACTGCCCGTACTGCCACGGCTGGGAGATGCGCGACCTGCCGACCGGGGTGCTCGCCACCTCGCCGCTCAGCGTGCACCAGGCGCTGATGGTCACCCAGTGGTCGAAGGACGTACGGCTCTTCCTGCACCGGGTGGACGAGGCCGAGCTGACCGACCAGGACCTGCGCCGGCTGGCCGCCGCCGGGGTCGCGGTGGTGCCCGGGGAGGTGGCGGGGCTGGTGGTCACCGACGACCGGCTCACCGGGGTCCGGCTTTCGGACGGCACGGTGCACGACCGCGCGGTGCTGTACGCCGCCCCGCGCGCCGTCCCGAACAACGATCTCCTGGTCAAGCTGGGCGCGGACCTGCACGAGACCCCGTTCGGCAGCTACCCGGTGATCGACGAACGGGGTCTGACGAGCGTGCCCGGGCTGTGGGCGGCGGGCAACGCGAGCGGCTCCACCGAGCAGGTGGTGAACGCGGCCAGCCGGGGCTACCGGGCGGGCGCGGCGATCAACGCGGAACTGCTGATGACCGACCTCGACGCAAGCATCCCGGAAGCGGAACCGCTGACGACCGGCCTCGACGCAAGCGCCCCGTAAGGAGCGCGGGAAACCGCGCGACCAGCCACGACGCGCCCCGCAGACAAGAAACCGCGCGCCCCGCACGAGGGAAACCGCACGGCCGGCCGGAGGCTGCCCGGCGGGCGCGGCGGTCAACGCGGAACCGCTGTCGCGGCCTCGACGCGGCCGTGGGGGTGTGGACCCCGCGCCCCCGGTGCACTCTGGGGACATGCTGCTGACCCGGCTGGCCGAGGTGTCCCGGGAGGTCGCCGCGACGGCGGCGCGGTCCCGTAAGACCGCGCTGCTCGCGGAGTTGTTCCGGGAGGCCGGGCCGGAGGACGTGCCGATCGTCATCCCCTATCTGGCCGGACGGCTGCCGCAGGGCCGGCTCGGGGTCGGCTGGAAGGTGCTCGGCCGCCCGGTGCCGCCGGCCGCCGAGCCGACGCTCACCGTGCGCGAGGTCGACGCCCGGCTCGCCGAACTGGGGAAAGTGGCCGGGCCCGGGGCCCAGGCGGAGCGGTCCCGGATCGTCGGTGAGCTGATGGGCGCGGCCACCGAGGCCGAGCAGCGCTTCCTGCTCGGTCTGCTCACCGGCGAGGTCCGCCAGGGCGCGCTGGACGCGGTCGCGGTGGAGGGCCTGGCCCGGGCGACCCAGACGGATCCGGCGGACGTACGGCGGGCCGTGATGCTCGCCGGGTCGCTCCGGACGGTGGCCGAGGCGCTGCTCGGCGAGGGGCCGGCGGCGCTGGAGCGGTTCCGGCTCACGGTGGGCCGCCCGGTGCTGCCGATGCTGGCGCACAGCGCGTCGTCGGTCGCGGAGGCGGTGCGGAAGCTGGGCGCCTGCGCGGTGGAGGAGAAGCTGGACGGCATCCGGGTCCAGGTGCACCGGGACGGCGAACGGGTGCGGATCCACACCCGCACCCTGGACGACATCACCGGCCGGCTGCCCGAAGTCACGGCCGCCGCGCTGGCGTTGCCCTGCGAGGGGTTCATCCTGGACGGCGAGGTGATCTCCTTCGACGCGGCGGGGCGGCCCCGGTCCTTCCAGGAGACGGCGGGCCGGGTGGGTTCCCGGTCCGACGTGGCGCGGGCGGCCGAGGAGGTCCCGGTCTCCCCCGTCTTCTTCGACGCCCTCGCGGTGGACGGCCGCGACCTGCTCGACCTGCCGTTCGCCGAGCGGCACGCGGAGCTGGCCCGGCTGGTGCCCGAGCCGATGCGGGTGCGGCGCACGCTGGTCGCGGGACCCGGGGACCTGGCGGAGGCGGAGCGGTTCCTGGCGGACACCCTGGCCCGGGGGCACGAGGGCGTGGTGGTCAAGGCGCTCGACGCGCCCTACAGCGCGGGCCGGCGTGGCGCGTCCTGGCTGAAGGTCAAGCCCGTGCACACCCTGGACCTGGTGGTGCTGGCCGCCGAGTGGGGCCACGGCCGGCGCACCGGCCGGCTGTCCAACCTCCACCTCGGCGCCCGTACCGAGGACGGCGGTTTCGCGATGCTCGGCAAGACGTTCAAGGGCATGACGGACGCGATGCTCGCGTGGCAGACCGAGCGGCTTCGACAGCTGGCGGTCGAGGACGACGGCCGGGTGGTCCGGGTCCGCCCCGAACTGGTCGTGGAGATCGCCTACGACGGCCTGCAGCGCTCCACCCGCTATCCGGCCGGTGTCACCCTGCGTTTCGCCCGGGTGCTCCGCTACCGCGAGGACAAGCGCCCCGAGGAGGCCGACACCGTTCAGGCCCTGCTGGCGGCCCATCCGGAGGCCGGGACATGACGGCGCGGACGGCGAGGCGCAGCGCGGGGCTGCTGTTGTTCCGGCACACGGATCAGGGTCTTCAGGTGTTGCTCGGCCATATGGGCGGCCCGCTGTGGGCCAGGAAGGACGCGGGGGCCTGGACCGTGCCCAAGGGCGAGTACGACCCGGCGGAGCCGGCCTGGGAGGCGGCCCGGCGGGAGTTCCGCGAGGAGCTGGGGGTGGCGCCGCCGGACGGGGAGGCCGTACCGCTGGGCGAGGTCGTGCAGCGCAACGGCAAGATCGTCACGGTCTGGGCCGTGGAGGCGGACTTCGACCCGGAGACGATCGAGCCGGGGACGTTCACCATGGAGTGGCCGCCGCGGTCCGGCCGGCTCCGGGAGTTCCCGGAGCTGGACCGGGTGGCGTGGTTCACCCCGGACCGGGCCCGTGCGGTGATCATCACGGCGCAGACCGCGTTTCTCGACCGGCTGGCGGAGCACTCGGCCTGATCCGAGGACCTGTCGCGTTGCGACTTGCCGGGCCGCGCGCGAAGGTCGAGACAAGCCCGCTCCCAGGGAGGTCGGTCATGCCCATCGCGACGGTGAACCCGGCGAACGGCGAGACGCTCAAGACGTACGAGCCCATGGACGAGGACGAGCTGGAACGCCGGCTGGAGCTGGCCGAGGCGACGTTCCGCACCTACCGGACGACCTCGTTCGCCGAGCGCGCCCGGTTGCTGACCAGGGCCGCGGAGCTGCTGGACGAGGACCAGCGGGAGATCGGCCGGGTCGTCACCACCGAGATGGGCAAGCCCGTCCGGCAGGCCCGCGCGGAGGCGGCGAAGTGCGCCAAGGCGATGCGCTGGTACGCCGAGCACGCCGAACGGCTGCTGGCCGACGAGGAGCCCGCCGAGTCGGACGTGCGCGACTCGGGCGCCTCCCGGGTGCGGGTACGCTACCGCCCGCTCGGCCCGGTGCTCGCCGTCATGCCGTGGAACTTCCCGCTGTGGCAGGTGGTCCGGTTCGCGGCGCCCGCCCTGATGGCCGGCAACGTGGGCCTGCTCAAGCACGCCTCCAACGTGCCGCAGACGGCCCTGTACCTGGAGGACCTCTTCCACCGGGCGGGCTTCCCGGAGGGCTGCTTCCAGACGCTGCTGATCGGCTCCGGCGCGGTGGACGACGTCCTGCGCGACGAGCGGGTCAAGGCGGCCACCCTGACCGGCAGCGAACCGGCGGGCCGGGCGGTCGCGTCCACCGCCGGGGAGATGATCAAGAAGACGGTGCTGGAGCTGGGCGGCAGCGACCCGTACATCGTGATGCCCTCCGCCGACCTCGACCGCGCGGCCGAGGTCGCGGTGACCGCGCGGGTGCAGAACAACGGGCAGTCCTGCATCGCCGCCAAGCGGTTCATCGTGCACACCGACGTCTACGACGCGTTCGCCGAGAAGTTCGTCGCGGGCATGCGGGCCCTGAAGGTCGGCGACCCGCTGGCGGAGGACACCGAGATCGGGCCGCTCGCCAGCGAGCGGGGCCGCGACGACCTGGAGGAGCTGGTCGACGACGCCCGGCACGGCGGGGCGACGGTGCTGTGCGGCGGCGAGCGGCCGGACGGGCCCGGCTGGTACTACCCGCCGACCGTGCTGTCCGGCATCACCCGGGAGATGCGCGTGCACCGCGAGGAGGCGTTCGGACCGGTCGCCACGCTGTACCGGGCGGACGACGTGGACGAGGCCGTGCTCATCGCCAACGATTCGGATTTCGGCCTGAGTTCGAACGTGTGGACACGGGACGAGGCCGAGGTCGAGCGGTTCGCCCGGGACCTGGAGGCCGGTTCGGTGTACGTCAACGGGATGACCGCCTCCCACCCGGCGTTCCCGTTCGGCGGGGTGAAGCGCTCGGGGTACGGGCGTGAGCTGTCCGGGCACGGAATCCGGGAGTTCTGCAACATCACCACGGTTTGGCAGGGTGCGTGAGGGCCGCGCGGCTACCATCCCGTTCTGTGAACCGCGAAGTGACCCTGCCTCTGATCGTCGACGACCGCGGGGCCTTGCAGGTCTCCGCGGCCGACGTGAGTAAGTTGTTGCGGACCGTGGGCGCGCGGTGGCTGCATCTGGTCGAGGCGGGCGAGCAGGGGCTCGACGAGGACACCGTGGCCGCGCTGACCATCGAGCTGGCCAAGCTGGCGGACCGCATCGACGTCGCGTGCATCGCGCACAGCAGCGGGACGCAGTAGGCCGTCACCCAGCAGGCCGTCCCCGCCGCGCCCGCCGAACGCCCGCACCGCCCCGGCGGCCGGGCCGCGCCCGCCGGCCCGACTCATGCCCCGGCCGCCTGCGGTGGGGGCGCCCTCACCGCGTCCCCGCCGCCCCCGGGTGCCCGGCCGCCCGCGGGCCGATCCGCCGCCGCCCGGCCTGCCGTCGGCCGCGGCCCGAAACCGTATCGCCGCCCGACCCGCCGCCGGCCACGGCCCGAACCCTCACCGCTCACGGCCCGCTTCCCTCACCGCCGCCCCCTCCGACATAACGCCCGGCCTGCCGTTTTCCCTCGTCCGGCCGCATGAATCGCCCTGCGGGCCGGACCCCGGGGTCCCCGGTTCGGAGTAATCCAACGCGAGATCATCGCCCTCCCGGGTGACGGTGGGTGGAGCGCCCACAGAGGCGAACCCACCTTCTGACCGGCGGGCGAAGGCCCCCGGAACGCGGAAAGCAGGGACGGTTCATGGCGACCTTGTGCAAGCCCTCGGTGTCGGTCCCGGAGTACGTGATCACGATGGAGGAGACGCTGGAGCTGGCGCGCTCCCGCCACGCCGACCACCCACAACTGCCACTGGCCCTCAGGCTGATCGAGAACACCGGCGTCAAGACGCGGCACATCGTCCAGCCGATCGAGGAGACCCTCAAACACCCGGGCTTCGAGGAGCGCAACAAGCTCTACGAGGCCGAGGCCAAGGCCCGGGTCCCCGCGGTGATCCAGCGCGCGCTGGACGACGCGGAACTGCTCACCAGCGACATCGACGTGATCATCTACGTGTCGTGCACGGGCTTCATGATGCCCTCGCTCACGGCGTGGCTGATCAACGAGATGGACTTCGACAGCACCACCCGCCAGCTCCCGATCGCCCAGCTGGGCTGCGCGGCCGGCGGCGCGGCGATCAACCGGGCGCACGACTTCTGCTCGGCCTACCCGCACGCCAACGCCCTCATCGTGGCCTGCGAGTTCTGCTCGCTGTGCTACCAGCCCACCGACCTCGGCGTCGGCTCGCTGCTCTCCAACGGGCTGTTCGGCGACGGCATCGCCGCCGCCGTGGTCCGCGGGCGCGGCGGCCGGGGCGTCCGCCTGGAGCGCAACGGCTCCTACCTGATCCCGAAGACCGAGGACTGGATCGCCTACGACGTGCGCGCGACCGGCTTCCACTTCCTGCTGGACAAGCGGGTGCCGACGACGATGGAGCCGCTCGCCCCGGCCTTGCGGGAACTGGCCGGCACGCACGGCTGGGACGCGTCCGACCTGGACTTCTACATCATCCACGCGGGCGGTCCCCGGATACTCGACGACCTGAGCAAGTTCCTCGAGGTCGACCCGCACGCCTTCCGGTTCAGCCGGGCCACGCTCACCGAGTACGGCAACATCGCCAGCGCCGTCGTGCTGGACGCGCTGCGGCGGCTGTTCGACGAGGGCGGCGCCGAGGACCGGGCGCGCGGGCTGCTCGCCGGGTTCGGCCCGGGGATCACCGCCGAGATGACGGTCGGGCGCTGGGCCGACGGGGACGGGGCCGGACGGTGACCGCGCCGGCGCTCGCCGGGACCCGGCCCCCGGTACGGCACTGGCCGGCGCTCGACCTGCCCGGAACCGACTTCGACCCGGTGCTGGCCGATCTGATGGCGGAGGGCCCGGTCACCCGCGTCCAGCTGCCGCACGGAGAGGGCTGGGCGTGGCTGGTCACCCGGTACGAGGACGTGCGCAGGGTGGCGGGCGACCCCCGCTTCAGCCGTGCGGCGGTCATGGCCAAGCAGGTCACCCGGCTCGCCCCGCACTTCATCCCCGAACCGGGCGCGGTCGGCTTCCTCGATCCGCCCGAACACACCCGGCTGCGTCGCTCGGTGGCCGCCGCGTTCGGCGCCAAGGGCGTGGAGCGGGTGCGGGAGAAGGCGCGTGACCGGCTGGCGGACCTGGTCGACGAGCTGCTGCGCGGCGGCCCGCCCGCGGACCTGACCAGCGCGGTGCTCGGCCCGTTCCCGATCGCGGTGATCTGCGAGCTGATGGGTGTCCCGGCCGGCGACCGGCACGCCCTGCACACCTGGACCGAGCTGATCCTCTCCTCCTCGCACGGCAAGCGGATCAGCGAGCGGGCCAAGCGGGAGATGGCCGGGTACTTCGCCGAGCTGATCGGGCGGCGCGAGCACGGCACCGGCGAGGACGTCACCTCCCTGCTGGGCGCCGCGGTGGGCCGCGGGGAGATCACGCGGGACGAGGCCGTGGGTCTCGCCGTCCTCCTCCAGATCGGCGGCGAGGCGGTCACCAGCAACAGCGGGCAGCTCTTCTACCTGCTGCTGACCCGCCCCGGGTTGCTGCGGCGGCTGCGCGCGGAGCCGGAGCTCAGGCCCCGGGCGATCGACGAACTCCTGCGCTACATCCCGCACCGCAACGCGGTCGGGCTGTCCCGCGTCGCCCTGGAGGACGTGGAGATCGGCGGGGTCCGCATCCGCGCGGGCGACCCGGTCTACGTCTCGTACCTGGCGGCCAACCGCGACCCCGAGGTCTTCCCCGACCCGGACACCATCGACTTCTCCCGCAGCCCCAACCCGCACGCGGCCTTCGGCTTCGGCCCGCACTACTGCCCGGGCGGGATCCTGGCCCGGATGGAGGAGGAGCTGCTGACGGACGCCCTGCTGGACCGGGTGCCGGGGCTGCGACTGGCCGTACCGCCGGATCAAGTGCCGTTCCGCAAGGGCGCGTTGATCCGGGGTCCCGAGGCCCTGCCGGTGACGTGGTGAGCCGCCCATGACCGAGACCGAGGGACTGCCCATGACCGAGACCGAGGGACTGTACGTGCCGCCGGGGCACGGCCGTGTCGTCGAGACCCCGGCCCAGCGGGTGACGTTCAAGGTCACCGGCACCCATTCGCGGATGGCCTCCACCTTCGAGGTGGAGGTGCCGCCCGGCTTCGACGTGGGCGCCCATGTGCACACGCGCAGCGAGGAGTTGTTCTACGTCCTCGAGGGCGAGCTGGACGTCCTCGCCTTCGAGCCGCGCATCCGTACCCCCGACAACTGGCAGAAGTGGCAGTCGCCTTCGGGCAGCCGGGTGGTACGCGCGACCCCGGGCACGGTCGTCGTCGTACCGCCGGGCTGCCCCCACGCCTTCGCCAACCCGACGGACACCCCGGCGAAGATGTTCTTCCAGGCGTCTCCCCCGCCGGACCACGAACGCTACTTCGAGGAACTGCTGGAGATCCTGGCCGCCGGGGGGCCGCCGGACCAGGAGGCGATCGAGGCGCTCAGGGCGAAGTACGACATCGAACAGCTGACGCCGCTGAAGCACCGGTGAGACGACGGAGCCGTGTGCGGTACGCGGCTCCGCCTCCGCTCACCGGATGGGCATCCCCGACAGGGTCCGGGCGATGACCAGCCGCTGGATCTCGCTGGTCCCCTCGAAGATGGTGTAGATCGCGGCGTCCCGGTGCATCCGCTCCACCGGGTACTCCCGCGTGTACCCGTTGCCGCCCAGGATCTGGATGGCCTGCGCGGTCACCTGCTTCGCGGTCTCGCTCGCGTACAGCTTGGACATGGACCCCTCGGCCGCGGTGAACGGCTTGCCGTTGACGGCCATCCAGGAGGCCCGCCACACCAGCAGCCGCGCCGCGTCGATCCGGGTGCGCATGTCGGCGAGCTGGAAGGCCACGCCCTGGTTGTCGATGATCGGCCGCCCGAACTGCTCGCGGGTCTTCGCGTAGTCGAGCGCGACCTCGTAGGCGGCCCGGGCGGTGCCCACGGCCATGGCGCCGACGGCCGGCCGGGACGCCTCGAAGGTGGCCATCGCCGCGTTCTTCACGCGGTCGCCTCCGGCGGCCCTGACCCTCTCCCGGGCCCGTGCGAGGCGCTCGTCCAGCTTCTCCTTGCCGCCGAGCAGGCAGGACCCGGGCACCCGGACGTTGTCCAGGACGACCTCGGCGGTGTGGGAGGCGCGGATGCCGTGCTTCTTGAACTTCTGCCCCTGGGACAGGCCGGGGGTGCCCGGCGGGACGATGAAGGAGGCGTGGCCCTTGGAGCCCAGCTCCGGGTCGACGACGGCGACGACCACGTGGACATTGGCGATGCCGCCGTTGGTCGCCCAGGTCTTCGTGCCGTTGATCACCCACTCGTCCTTGGCCTCGTCGTAGACGGCGCGGGTGCGCATGGAGGCCACGTCGGAGCCGGCGTCGGGCTCGGAGGAGCAGAACGCGGCGACCTTGACGTCGTTCTGGTCACCGTACATCTGCGGGATCCAGGTGCCGATCTGCTCGTCGGTGCCGTTGGCGAGGACGCCCACGGCGGCGAGGCCGGTGCCCACGATGGACAGGGCGATGCCCGCGTCGCCCCAGAACAGCTCCTCCATCGTCATCGGGATGCCGAGGCCGGTGGGGTCGAAGTACTGCTGCGCGTAGAAGTCGAGGGAGTAGATGCCGACCTTCGCGGCCTCCTGGATGACCGGCCAGGGCGTCTCCTCGCGCTCGTCCCACTCGGCGGCCGCCGGGCGGATCACGTCGGCGGCGAAGCCATGGAGCCAGTCCCGGACTTCCTTCTGCTCGTCGTTGAGCTCCATGGTGAACTCGGCCATGTCCCCTCCAGCGGCGGTGCCAGGTTACTAACGGTAACGCGAGTCTGTTACCGGCCGGTAGGATTGTCAACCGCCGAGTCCCTCGGCCTCCCGTTCGATGTCAGGGGCGCCGTCAGTGTTAGTTTGCGCAGGCGTCACCGAATCAGCACGGGTGGGGAGAGCACATGGACACCACACAGCGGACCGAGCAGCAGCGGTCCGCCGACCGCCGCCGGCGCGAGCTGCTGGAGGCCGCCGACCGGGTGGTGCTGCGCGACGGCCCGCAGGCGTCGATGAACGCGATCGCGGCGGAGGCGGGGATCACCAAGCCGATCCTGTACCGCCACTTCGGCGACAAGGGCGGTCTTTACGCGGCCCTGGCCCAGCGGCACACCGACGCCCTGCTGGCCTCGCTGCGGGCCGCGCTGGACGCGCCGGCCGAGCGGCGCGAGCGGGTCGAGTCCACCCTCGACACCTACCTCGCCGCGATCGAGGCACGGCCCCAGGTGTACCGGTTCCTGATGCATCCGGCCGAGGGCAGCGCCGGCGGGGAGCAGGGCTTCGACGTCGGCAAGCACTCCGTGCCGCTGCTGCGGCGGATGGGCGAGGAGCTGGCCCAGGTCATCGAGGAGCGGGTGGACCTCGGACCGGACAGCCGGCAGCTGGCCCGGGTGTGGGGCCACGGCATCGTCGGGATGATGCACGCGGCCGGCGACTGGTGGCTGGGGGAACGTCCCTGCTCCCGGGCCGAGCTGGTGCGCTCCCTCGCCGACCTGCTGTGGGGCCGGCTGGCCGCCGCCGGGGACCGGCTGGGCGGCCCGGGCTTCTGACGGCCGCCGCCCACACTACCCCGCCGCGTCAGCTCCCCCGGTGCCAGGAGGCGCGGGAGACCTGCCGCATCAGCTTCCGGTGCCGCCACCCCGTCAGACGGTCGGCGTAGATCTCTCCCTCCAGGTGGTCGCACTCGTGCTGGAGGCACCGGGCGAAGAAACCGGTGCCGTGCACGGTGACCGGCTCCCCGGTCACCGTCCGGCCCTCGACCACCGCGTGGTCGTAGCGCTCGGTGCCCGCCTCCAGCCCCGGCAGCGACAGACAGCCCTCCGGGCCCCGGATCACCACGCCGTCCGCCTCCACCAGCCGCGGGTTCACCACGTGGCCCAGGTGCCGCACGTCCTCGTCGTCGGGGCAGTCGTAGACGAACACCCGCAAGGGCACGCCCACTTGGTTCGCCGCCAGACCGACGCCGCGCGCCGCGTACATCGTGGCGAACAGGTCCTCCACGAGGGCCGCGAGGCCGGGGCCGAAGTCGGTGACGTCCCGGCAGGGCTCGCGCAGTGCCGCGTCGCCGAGCAGGGTGAGGGGCCGGACGCGCCCGCGGGCGCCCGGAATGGAACCGTGTCGCATGGCGGCAAGGGTACGGTTCCTTCAGCTCATGCCCGCCGCGCGAAGGCGTGGGCCGGAATTCGGGTGTGTGAACGGATCTCGATAGGCTGAGGGTCCCACCACGCTGCCGGATGGCCCCAGGCGCGGCGCGTACGCAAGGAGGATCGAGAACTGATGGCAGGCAACTCGGACCCGCTCTCGCCGCGGGCCAAGCTGGCCGTGACCGCGGGCAAGGCGGTCGCTGCGGCATCGCGCGCCGCGGGGCGCGGCAGCGGGTCGGTGATCGGTGGCCGGGTCGCGCTGAAACTCGACCCCGACCTGCTCGGGCGGCTCGCCCAGAACCTGGACGTCGTCCTGGTGTCGGCGACCAACGGCAAGACCACGACCACCCGGCTCATCGCCGAGGCGCTGCGCGCCGCGGGCCCGGTCGTGTCGAACGCGCTCGGCGCCAACATGCCGGCCGGCATCACCTCGGCGCTCGCGGGCGGCTCGGACGCGAAGTTCGGCGTCATCGAGGTCGACGAGAAGTACCTGGCCGGAGTGGCCCGGGACACCGACCCCAAGTGCATCGCGCTGCTGAACCTCTCCCGGGACCAGCTGGACCGCGCGGCCGAGACCCGGATGCTCGCCGAGAACTGGCGCGAGGGCCTGGCCGGCTCCAAGGCGGTCGTCGTCGCCAACTGCGACGACCCGCTGGTGGTGTGGGCCGCGTCCTCCTCCCCGAACGTGGTCTGGGTCGCGGCCGGCCAGATGTGGAAGGACGACGCCTGGTCCTGCCCGTCGTGCGGCGGTGTGATGCAGCGCCCCGGCGACGACTGGTTCTGCGGCGAGTGCGGATTCCGCCGGCCCACGCCGACCTGGGCGCTGTCCGGCGACCACGTGCTGGACCCGCACGGGTCCGCCTGGCCGATCCACCTCCAGCTGCCCGGCCGCGCCAACAAGGCCAACGCCGCGTCCTCCGCGGCCGTCGCCGCCGTCTTCGGGGTGCCGCCGCAGGTCGCCCTGGAGCGGATGTACCAGGTGCAGGCGGTGGCCGGCCGGTACGACGTGGTGCAGTTCCAGAACCGCGACCTCAGGCTGCTGCTGGCCAAGAACCCGGCCGGCTGGCTGGAGACGTTCTCCCTGATCGACCCGCCGCCGGCGCCGGTGATCCTGTCCGTGAACGCGCGCGGGGCCGACGGCACCGACACCTCCTGGCTGTGGGACGTCGACTACACCCGGCTGACCGGCCACCCGATCTTCGTCATCGGTGACCGGAAGCTGGACCTCGCCGTCCGCCTGGAGGTCGCGAACCAGCACTTCCAGGTCTGCGACAACCTCGACCAGGCCGTGCAGATGTGCCCGCCGGGCCGGATCGAGGTCATCGCGAACTACACCGCGTTCCAGGACCTGCGCCGCCGCGTCGGCAACTGATCTTCGAAGGGCGATCACCTCATGAGCGACAACCAACTGCGGCTGGTGTGGATCTACCCGGACCTGCTGAGCACCTACGGCGACCAGGGCAACGCCCTCGTCGTGGAGCGCCGGGCCCGGCAGCGCGGCCTGGACGTGGCCCGGCTCGACGTGCGCAGCGACCAGCCGATCCCGACCTCCGGCGACATCTACCTGATCGGCGGCGGTGAGGACCGTCCGCAGCGGCTCGCGGCCGAGCGGCTGCGCCGGGACGGGCATCTGCACCGCGCGGTGGAGAACGGCGCGATCGTGTTCTCGGTGTGCGCGGGCTACCAGATCCTCGGCCACGAGTTCATCAACGACCTCGGCCAGCGCGAGCCGGGCCTCGGCCTGCTGGACGTGGTGTCGGTGCGCGGCGAGGGCGAGCGGTGCGTCGGTGACGTGCTCGGGGACATCGACCCGCAGCTCGGGCTGCCCCAGCTGACCGGCTTCGAGAACCACCAGGGCGTCACCCACCTCGGCCCGACCGCCCGCCCCTTCGCCCGGGTGAAGATCGGCAAGGGCAACGGCACCGGCGACGGCACCGAGGGCGCGTACAACGGCACGGTCTTCGGCACGTACATGCACGGGCCGGTCCTCGCCCGCAATCCGCTGATCGCCGATCTGCTGCTGAAGCTGGCGCTGGACGTCAACGCGCTGCCGCCGATCGACGACCGCTGGTACGAGGCGCTGCGCAACGAGCGCATCGCGGCGGCCCAGCAGCCCGCGTAACCGGCGGGAGAGGGACGGGTACGGCAGCCCCCGTAACCGTCCCTTCAACAGGATTTCAGCGTGGTCCGGCAGACTCCCGGCGGGCCCGCCTGACGGCTCGTCCGCTCACATGTGCGGGCGCGTCCAGCAGGCGGACGCCCGCTGTGGAGTCACCCCCTGACGCCGGTAGGGTGGCCGGGAATCCGCCGGACAACGTGGTCCGGTCACCCGGCCCACGTTGAGAAGGTAATTCGGGCTATGCGCATTGGTGTCCTCACGTCCGGCGGCGACTGCCCCGGCCTGAATGCCGTCATCCGGTCCGTCGTGCACCGTGCCGTCGTCGACCACGGCGACGAGGTCATCGGTTTCCGGGACGGCTGGAAGGGCCTCCTGGAGTGCGACTACCGCAAGCTCGACCTGGACGCCGTGGCCGGCATCCTGGCCCGCGGCGGCACCATCCTCGGCTCCTCCCGGGTCCGCCCGGAGCATCTGCGGGACGGCGTGGAGCGCGCCCGGGGCCATGTCGCGGAACTGGGGCTGGACGCGATCATCCCGATCGGCGGTGAGGGCACCCTGAAGGCGGCCCGGCTGCTCTCGGACAACGGTCTGCCCATCGTGGGCGTTCCCAAGACCATCGACAACGACATCGCGGTCACCGATGTCACCTTCGGCTTCGACACCGCGGTGACCGTGGCGACCGAGGCCCTGGACCGGCTGAAGACCACCGCCGAGTCCCATCAGCGGGTGCTCATCGTGGAGGTCATGGGCCGGCACACCGGCTGGATCGCGCTGCACTCCGGCATGGCGGCCGGCGCCCACGCCGTCGTCGTGCCCGAGCGGCCCTTCGACATCGAGGAGTTGACGCGGAAGGTCGGCGAGCGGTTCGCGGCCGGCAAGCGGTTCGCCATCGTGGTCGCCGCGGAGGGCGCCAAGCCGCGCCCCGGCACCATGGACTTCGACGAGGGCGGCAAGGACGTCTACGGCCACGAGCGCTTCGCGGGCATCGCCCGGCAGCTCTCGATCGAGCTGGAGCAGCGCCTCGGCAAGGAGGCCCGGCCGGTGATCCTCGGGCATGTGCAGCGGGGCGGGACGCCCACGGCGTACGACAGGGTGCTGGCCACGCGGTTCGGGTGGCACGCGGTGGAGGCGGTGCACCGGGGGGAGTTCGGCGCGATGACCGCGCTGCGGGGGACCGACATCGTCATGGTGCCGCTGGCCGAGGCCGTGGAGACGCTGAAGACGGTTCCCGCGGACAGGTACGACGAGGCGGAGTGCGTTCTGTAGTCCGCGGACGTCTTTTCGTTCAGGGGAGAACAATCCGCCCCCGGTCGCAGTCGGGACCGGGGGCGGTTCTACTCTTGGGGGCGGACAACTCGCACAACCCCCACGAAACAGGAGCCGGCGGATGGATCACAGCGGGCACGGCATGATGATGGATCTGCCGCCGTTCACGCTGGGGCGAGGGCTCGAGTGGTCGGCGGACCCCTTCTTCCTCGTCGCCTGTGCGGCCGGGCTGGCCCTGTACGGGTGGGGTGTCGTACGGCTGCGGCGGCGCGGGGACGCGTGGCCGGCCGGGCGGACGGTGTCGTACGTCGTCGGCGTGCTCACCATCGTCCTGGTGATGTGCACCAAGCTGAACGACTACGGCATGGTGATGTTCAGCGTGCACATGGTGCAGCACATGGTGATCAGCATGCTGTCGCCGATCCTGATCCTGCTCGGCGCCCCGGTCACGCTGGCGCTGCGCGCGCTGCCGGCCGCCGGCAAGGGCCGCAAGGGGCCGCGCGAGCTGCTGCTGATGCTGCTGCACAGCCGGTACATGCGGGTCATCACCCACCCGGCGTTCACCATCCCGCTGTTCATCGCCAGCCTGTACGCCCTGTACTTCACGCCGCTGTTCGACTTCCTGATGGGCTCGAGGACCGGGCACATCGCGATGATGGTGCACTTCCTCGCGGTCGGCGTGGTGTTCTTCTGGCCGATCATCGGGGTGGACCCCGGTCCGCACCGGCCGGGCCATCTGATGCGGATGCTGGAGCTGTTCGCGGGCATGCCGTTCCACGCGTTCTTCGGTATCGCGCTGATGATGGCGTCGACCCCGATGGTGGGCACCTTCGAGCACCCGCCGGCCTCGCTGGGCATCGACGCGCTGTCCGACCAGAGCTCTGCGGGCGGCATCGCCTGGGCGTTCAGCGAGATCCCGTCGGTGCTGGTGCTGATCGCGCTGCTGTTCCAGTGGTACCGCTCCGAGCAGCGGCAGGCCAAGCGCAAGGACCGGGCCGCCGACCGGGACGGTGACAAGGAGCTGGAGGCGTACAACGCCTATCTGGCCTCGCTGAGCGCCCGCGAGGGCTGAGCCGGGGCGTCCCCACGGGCCGGAGCCGACCGGGCTCCGGCCCGTCGTCGTGTCCCGACGTCTCCCGCCGTATCCCGCCGGGGCCGGAATCGGGGCACCATGGGTCGGGACGGACCACGAGGAGGGTGTCGCGATGCCCGGTACCACGAACGGCTCCAACGGTTCCACCAAGACGATGGGGGCTCTCACGGCCGGTGCGCTGGTCCTCGTGACCGCCTACACGGTCGCGCTCGGCAGCAACGGCTGGCTGTGGTTCGGCTGGGTGGTGCTGGGGCTGCTGACCCTGGCCGTGGCCGTCACCCGGTCCTGAGCCACGGCGCGCGGGAGCTGGCTACAGTGCCCGCATGAACAGCAGGACACCCGCGTTCGACGAGCTGGACCGCCGGATCGTCACCGCGCTCATGGCGAACGCCCGCACGAGTTTCGCCGAGATCGGCGCGGACGTGGGGCTGTCCGCCACGGCGGTCAAGCGCCGGGTGGACCGGCTGCGGGAGACCGGGGTGATCACCGGGTTCACGGCGACGGTGAGGCCGGCCGCGCTGGGCTGGCGCACGGAGGCGTACGTCGAGGTGTACTGCGAGGGCGCGGCCCCGCCCCGGCGGCTGGCGGAGGTGGTCCGCAACCATCCGGAGATCGCGGCGGCCATGACGGTGACCGGCGGCGCCGACGCGCTGCTGCATGTGCGGGCGCGGGACGTGGAGCACTTCGAGGAGGTGCTGGAGCGGATCCGCGCCGAGCCGTTCATCCGGAAGACGATCAGCGTGATGGTGCTGTCCCATCTGCTCCCGGAGAGCCCGGAGGCGGGCGCCACCCACGCGGCCCCCGAGTAGGCCGAGCGGCGGGGCGCGCGCAGCAGACGTGCGTGCGCCCCGGTGAGAACGCAGCGATGCTGCGCGTCTACGCAGCCTTTCGCGCTTGTCGGCCGTCTTCCTCCCTTCCTACCGTGGTGTCACCCCCTCAGTGACACACAGGAAAGCGGAGGGAACCCTCTGTGACCGAACGTCGTGTGCCGCGTCCCCGGCGATTCCTCGTCTGCGAACCCAGACACTTCGCCGTCCAGTACGCGATCAACCCCTGGATGCACCCCGGCCGGCCCGTCGACGCGGGCCTGGCCCGGGAGCAGTGGCGGTCGCTCGTCCGCGCCTTCGAGGAGCACGGGCACACCGTGGACCGTGTCGAGCCGGTCCCCGGTCTGCCGGACATGGTGTTCGCGGCCAACGCGGCCCTCGTCGTCGGCGGCCGCGTCTTCGGCTCCCTCTTCCACGCCCCCGAGCGGCGCCCGGAGTCGGAGCACTACGACACCTGGTTCAAGACGGCCGGCTACGACGTGTACCGGCCGGAGTCGGTGGCCGAGGGCGAGGGCGACCTGGTGTGGACGGGCCGGTACGTGCTCGCCGGCACCGGGTTCCGCACCACGCCCGAGGCGCACCGGGAGGCACAGGAGTACCTGGGCCGGCCGGTGATCGGCCTGCGGCTGGTGGACCCGTACTTCTACCACCTGGACACGGCGCTGTTCGTGCTCGACGACGAGAACATCTGCTACTACCCGGAGGCCTTCTCGCCGGGCAGCCGTGAAGTGCTCCGGCGGCTGTACCCGCGGGCGGTGCTCGCCACCCGCGAGGACGCGCTGGCCTTCGGACTGAACTCCGTCTGTGACGGCCGGCACGTCTTCATCGCCCCCCAGGCCGGGGCGCTGGCCGGCCGCCTCGCCGATCACGGCTACGTCCCCGTCCCCGTCGACCTGTCCGAGCTCCACAAGGCCGGCGGCGGCATCAAGTGCTGCACCCAGGAGATCCGCTGATGACCGCACCCGCGCGCCCCCGTACGTCCGAGCAGCTGATCCGCGCGGAGGAGCCGGTGCTCGCGCACAACTACCACCCGCTGCCCGTGGTCGTGGCCCGGGCCGAGGGCAGTTGGGTGGAGGACGTCGAGGGCAACCGCTACCTCGACATGCTGGCCGGCTACTCGGCCCTGAACTTCGGCCACCGGCACCCCGCGCTGGTCGAGGCCGCCCACCGCCAGCTCGACCGGCTCACCCTGACCTCCCGCGCCTTCCACAACGACCGGCTGGCCGAGTTCGCCGAGCGGCTCGCGGAGCTGACCGGAATGGACATGGTGCTGCCGATGAACACGGGCGCGGAGGCCGTGGAGAGCGGCATCAAGGTGGCCCGCAAGTGGGCGTACGACGTGAAGGGCGTCCCCGAGGGCCGGGCGACGATCGTGGTCGCGGCGGAGAACTTCCACGGCCGTACGACGACGATCGTCGGCTTCTCCACGGACGAGACGGCCCGCGCCGGCTTCGGTCCCTTCACCCCCGGCTTCAAGGTGGTGCCGTACAACGACCTGGCCGCGCTGGAGGCCGCGGTCGACGACACCACGGCGGCGGTGCTGATCGAGCCCATCCAGGGCGAGGCGGGCGTGATCGTGCCGGACGACGGCTATCTCGCGGGGGTGCGCGAGCTGACCCGGCGCGCGGGCTGTCTGTTCGTCGCCGACGAGATCCAGTCGGGCCTCGGCCGCACCGGCCGTACCCTCGCCGTCGAGCACGAGGGCGTGGTGCCGGACGTGCTGCTGCTCGGCAAGGCGCTGGGCGGCGGCATCGTACCGGTGTCGGCGGTGGTGGCCCGGCGCGAGGTGCTGGGCGTGCTGCGTCCCGGCGAGCACGGTTCGACGTTCGGCGGCAATCCGCTGGCCGCGGCGGTCGGTACGGCCGTGGTGGAGCTGCTGGAGACGGGTGGGTTCCAGCGCCGGGCGGCCGAGCTGGGGGTGCTCCTGCGGGAGGGGCTGACCGATCTGATCGGCAGGGGCGTGACCGGGTTCCGGGCGCGGGGGCTGTGGGCCGGTGTGGACGTCGACCCGGCGCTCGGCACCGGCCGGGAGATCAGTGAGCGGCTGATGCGCGAGGGGGTCCTGGTCAAGGACACCCACGGCTCCACGATCCGGCTGGCGCCGCCGCTGACCATCACGGCGGAGGAGCTGCGGTCGGCGCTGGGCGCGCTGGAGAAGGTGCTGGGCTGAGGGTCGGACGGGCGGGGGCCGGTGGCGACACCGGCCCCCGCCGCGGTCTCACTTGGTGCCGAGGAGCTGCTTCATCTCCTTGATCTCGGCGTTCTGCGCGGTGATGATCGCGTCCGCCATGGCCTTGGCGTCGCTGGAGCGGCCCCGCTGCTTCTCGGTGGTGGCCATCTCGACGGCGCCCTGGTGGTGCTCGGCCATCAGCGACAGGAACCGGGTGTCGAAGTCCTTGCCGGTGGCCTTCTTCAGGGCGGCCATGTCGGCCTCGCTCATCATGCCGGACATCCCGGTGTGGCCGGAGTGGTCCATGCCGGCCATCGGGGGCTGCTCACCCCAGGCCTTCAGCCAGCCGGTCAGGGTGCGGATCTCCGGGTCCTGTGCCTTCTCGATGCGCGCGGCGAGGTCCTTCACCCGCGCCGAGGAGGCGCGGTCGGCGGCGAGTTCCGCCATCTGAAGGGCCTGCTGGTGGTGCGGGATCATGCCCTTGGCGAAGGCGACGTCCTGGGCGTTGTGCGCGCCGGCCGACGCGCTCGGCGTGGCGGAGGCGGCGGAGGCGCCGTGTCCGGTGTGGCCGGTGCCGCCCTCGCCGTTGTCGTCGCTGTTGCCGCCGCAGGCGGCGAGGACGAGCGCGGAGGTCACGGCGGCCGTGGCGAGGGCGACGCGGCGCGTCAGGGTACGGGTGATCATGGGAAGAACTCCTGCTGTCGCGGAGGGATTTCGGGCACGCGTGGGCACGGCCGCGGGTCCCGCGGGTGGCGGGGCGGGCGCGGCCGGGGCGGCCTCTAGATCCGCAGGAGCTGGAGTTCGGCCAGGTCGGGTGGGGCACGGGCGCCGTCCGGCGCGACGGCCCAGGCGGTGAGCGGGCGGTGTTCCGGTGCCGGGACCGGCACCGGGTCGGGGGCCGGCGGGGCCGGCTGCGGCCCGCTGCCCAGCGCGCCCGAGGCGCAGCTGGGGTCGGCGTGGTGCAACCGGTGGTCGCCGCTGTGGCCGGCGCAGTCGTCGACGGCGACGAGCGCGGCCGTCATGCGCGCGGCGTGGGCGTGTCCGGCGTGTTCCGGGTGTCCCGCTCCGCCGCCGGGCGCGAGGGCGTGCATGCCCAGCAGCCCGATCAGCACCGCGAGCACGGACAGCGCGCGGTACCGCCTGAGCGGTCGCCGCGGGTGCTGTCCGGTGGTGCACATGAGGTCATCGTACGGGGGCGTGCGACGGCGCACGGACAAGGCCCTCCGACACGCCCGCGCGCCCCCGGTTCGGCGCGGCGGTGTGCGGGCAACCGGGCGGTGTACGACGCGTGGCGCGGTACTGGCCGCGGGGAACCGGGCAGCGGATGATGGCAGGGGCGCCCGGGCCGGCGGTCGCGGTCCGCGTGCCGCACCGCCGACGGTCCGCCGCCGGCCCGACGGAGTGAGGCGAGCCGTGTTCTATTACGTCCTCAAGTACGTACTGCTGGGCCCGCTGCTCAGGCTGGTCTTCCGGCCCCGGATCGAGGGGCTGGAGAAGGTGCCCGCGTCGGGTCCGGCGATCATCGCGGGCAATCACCTGTCGTTCTCCGACCACTTTCTGATGCCGACGGTACTGAAGCGCCGCATCACCTTCCTCGCCAAGGCCGAGTACTTCACCGGTCCGGGACTGAAGGGCCGGCTCACCGCGTTCTTCTTCCGCGGCGCCGGGCAGATCCCCGTGGACCGCTCCGGGAAGGAGGCGGGGCAGGCGGCGATCCGCGAGGGCCTCGGGGTGCTGCGCCGGGGCGAGTTGCTCGGCATCTATCCGGAGGGCACGCGGTCGCACGACGGCAGGCTGTACAAGGGCAAGGTCGGGGTAGCCGTGCTCGCGCTGACGGCGGGGGTGCCGGTGGTGCCCTGCGCGATGATCGGCACGTTCGAGGCCCAGCCGCCCGGCCGGGTCGTCCCGAGGATCCACCCGGTGACGATCCGCTTCGGCGAGCCGCTGGACTTCTCCCGCTACGCGGGCATGGAGCGGGAGAAGGCGGTGCTGCGGGCGGTCACCGACGAGATCGTCTACGCGATCCTGACCCTGTCCGGACAGGAGTACGTCGACGAGTACGCGGCCGTCGTCAAGGAGCGGCAGGCCGCCGGGGAGCGCGTACCGCGCCGGACGCCGCTCGGCTGACCTCTGCCGTCGGCAGAAGATCCGCGACCAGGACGGCGGGCGTGCCTAGGCTCACCGTATGAGGAAAGCGGTGGTGATCGGGGCGGCCGGGCAGATCGGCCGTCCGGTGGTGGACGCGCTGGCCCGGGACGGCTGGGCGGTGACGGCGGTCTCGCGCGGCGGTGGCCGGGACGCGGACTGGGACGAGGGGGTGCGCACGGCCCGGCTGGACCGCGCGGACGGCGACGCCCTGGCCGCGCTGGTGGGCGACGGCTGTGAGCTGCTGGTCGACGTGGTCGCCTATGACGCCGGGCACGCCCGGCAGTTGACGTCACTCGCGGACCGGATCGGCTCGGCGGTGGTGATCTCCAGTGTGTCCGTGTACGAGGACGGCGCCGGGCGGGGCTTCGACACGCAGGGCGAGCCGGACGGCTTCCCGGTCTACCCGGTGCCGGTCCCCGAGACCCAGCCGACGGTCGCGCCGGGCGAGGGCACCTACAGCAGCCGCAAGGCCGCGCTGGAGGCGGTACTGCTCGCCGCCGGTGACACGTTGCCGGTCACGGTGTTGCGGGCGGGCGCGGTGCACGGGCCGTTCAGCCCGCTGCCGCGCGAGCTGTACTTCGTCAAGCGGAACCTGGACGGCCGGACGCGGCGGGTGCTGGCGTACCGGGGCGAGAGCCGGTTCCATCCGTCGAGCACCCGGACCATCGCCGAGCTGGTGCGGCTGGCGGCGCACCGGCCGGGTTCGCGGGTGCTCAACGCCTGTGACGCCGAGGCGCCGACGGCCGCGGAGATCGGCGCGGCGGTGGACGCGGTGATGGGGGCCGAGACGCGGACGGTGTGTCTGGACGGTCCGCCGGAGGGCTCGGTGGGCCGCACGCCCTGGTCGGTGCCGCTGCCGGTGGTGTTCGACATGTCCGCCGCACGGCGGGAGCTGGGCTACCGGCCGGTGGTGTCGTACGCGGACAGCCTGCCCGAGACGGTGGAGTGGCTCGCCGCGCGCGTGCGCGGGAGGGACTGGCGGGAGGCGTTTCCGCTGCTCGAGCGGGCGTACCCGGACCTGTTCGACTACGCGGCGGAGGACGCCTGGTGCGCGGCATAGCCGAGGGGCGGCCGGATGGTCCGGCCGCCCCTGGTCAGCGTGGTGGTGCGGTTACGGCTTGGGCGTGGCGTGCGGGGCGCAGGTCACGTCCTTGCCGTCCAGCGCGCCCTTGAGCAGGTAGGCGTCGACGCGCTGGTTGACGCACGGGTTGACCAGGCCGGTCACGCCGTGGGAGCCCGCGTTCTTCTCGGTGATCAGACGGGAGCCCTGGAAGCGCTTGTGCAGTTCGACGGCACCGCCGTACGGGGTGGCGGCGTCCCGGGTGGACTGCACGATCAGCACCTTCGGCAGGCCCTTGTGGGTCTTGACGTCGACCGGGGTGTGCTGCTTGGCCGGCCAGGTGGCGCACGGCAGGTTCATCCAGGCGTTGGACCAGGTCAGGAAGGGGTGGTCCTGGTGCAGCCGGGTGTTGTCCCGGTTCCACTTCTGCCAGCTGGTGGGCCACTTGGCGTCGGCGCACTCGACGGCGGTGTAGACGGCGTTGCCGTTCTCGGAGGCGATGTTGCCCGCGGTGTCCGACAGGTCGGGGGCGGCGGCGTCGACCAGCGCCTGGGTGTCACCGGCGACGTACTTGCTGAAGACCGTGGCGACCGGCACCCACGAGGAGTCGTAGTACGGCGCGCTCTGGAAGAAGGAGGTCAGCTCGGCCGGGCCGACGACGCCGCCGATGGGGTGCTTCTTGGCGGTGGCGCGCAGCTGGAGCCACTTGGCCTGGACGGCGGCGCGGGTGGTGCCGAGGTGGAAGGCGGCGTCGTTGGCGGCGACCCAGTCCTGCCAGTCCTTCCAGCGGCCCTCGAAGGCGACGTCCTGGTCCAGGTTGGCCTGGTACCAGATCTTCTCGCGGGAGGGGTCGACGACGCTGTCCACGACCATGCGGCGCAGGTGGCCCGGGAAGAGGGTGCCGTAGACGGCGCCGAGGTAGGTGCCGTAGGAGACGCCGAGGTAGTTGAGCTTCTTCTCGCCCAGCGCGGCGCGGATGACGTCCAGGTCGCGGGCGGTGTTGGGGGTGGTCATGTGCGGCAGCATCGCGCCGCTGCGCTTCGCGCAGCCCTCGGCGTACGCGCGGGCGAGCTTTCGCTGCGCGGTCTTGTCGGCCTCGCTGTCGGGCACCGGGTCCAGCTTGGGCGCCTTGACGAACTCCTGCGGGTCGACGCAGGAGATGGGCGTGGAGTGGCCGACGCCGCGCGGGTCGAAGCCGACGAAGTCGTAGGCCTTGGCGACGTTCGCCCAGATGGCGTTCTTGGTGGTGACCCGGCGCGGGAAGCGCAGACCGGAGCCGCCGGGGCCGCCGGGGTTGTAGACGAGCGCGCCCTGGCGCTCCTTCTTGGTGCCGGTGTTGCCGATGCGGTCCACGGCGAGCTTGATCTGCTTGCCGTAGGGGTGGGCGTAGTCGAGCGGCACGCTGACCCAGCCGCACTGGATGGGCTTCTCCAGCCCCCAGTCGGCCGGGCAGTCCTGCCACTTGACGCCCGCCTTCGCGGCCCGGGCGGCGGCTATCTCCGCGCCCTTGGCCTCCCGGTCCTGCGCCGGCCGGGACGCGGCCCCGGCGACGGGCGCCGATACGGCGCCGGCGATCAGGGTGGCGGTGACAAGTACTCCGGCGGAACCGAGCGCCAGCAGGCGGCTCTTCGGTCTGGCTTCCCTCACGTGGGCCCCTCCCCCTACCTCGATGCGAGTGGTCAGACGGGGATCCTCTCGGCTGTGAGGACGCTGAGGACAGGGTTTTCCGGTCATCTTTACCAATCCGATAACCGGATGATCATGTCCCGTTGAGCGAAGCGTCGGATCAGGGCGCGGGGTTGTGCCGTCTTTCGTCCGCGGGCGTCGTCGTGGCTGGTCGCGCAGTTCCCCGCGCCCCTTCGGGGCACGGTCAGTCGAGGCCGGTCAGTACGTCGTCCAGGGTCCGGCGCAGGCTCAGTGCGTCCGGGGCGACCGCGCTGACGAGCGCCGCGGGGCCGGCGAGGGGCACCAGCGCGGCGTACTCGCCGAGCATCCGGGCGGCCGGCGGATCGGTCGCGAACTCCGGTCGTACGACGACCATCTGGCCCACCGCCCGATGACCGGCGAGCACCGCCGGACCGTCCCAGCCGCCCGGCGCGCCGGGTCCGCAGGACAGCTCCTGGTCCAGCACGGTCCGGCCCGCCACCCGTACGGTCAGCCGGCTGGTGAGCCGCCCGGGCTGCTCCCCGGTCCGCCCCAGCACCTGCTCCTCGCGCAGCACGAGCCGGGCGCCGGCGCCGAGTTCGGCCCGGGTGGTGACGTACAGGTCGCTGCCGTCGGCGGAGATCAACTGCTCGGGCAGCCAGCGCAGTTCGGCGCCGTCGGCCACGTCGAGCCGCACGTCGTACCGGGCCTCGCCCTTGGCCTGGCCCGGCAGGGCGAGGGTGGCGGCGGCCGATCCGACGTGCAGCCGGGCGCCCTCCTCCACCCGGGCGTCCAGGGTGAAGCGGTCGCCGCCGAGCGGTCCGCTCATCGCGCCGACGAGCACCACCTTCGCCCAGGTCCCGGCGGACCGGGTGCGGCGCGGCGCCAGCGGCCCCTCACCGTCCAGGACGGGCAGGGCCGTACCGCCGCGCCCGTCGGCGCGGGCGACGATCCGGGCCCTCGCCCGGACCCGGACCCCGGTGACGGTCATGCCGCCCACGCGGCGAGCCGCCCCCGCACCCACGCGGCCACGTCGGCGACACCGGTCTCACCGCGCAACGACTGGAAGACGACCGGGAGTTCGGCGCGCTGTGCCTTGGCGTCGGCGGCCATCCGGGCGAGGTCGGAGCCGACGTACGGGGCGAGGTCGGTCTTGTTGACCACGAGCAGGTCGGCGGTGGTGACGCCGGGGCCGCCCTTGCGCGGGATGTCGTCGCCGCCGGCCACGTCGATCACGAAGATCTGGGCGTCCACGAGCCCCTTGGAGAAGGTGGCGGTGAGGTTGTCGCCGCCGGACTCGACGAGGATCAGGTCCAGCGGGCCGACCGCGTCCTCCAGGTCCTCCACCGCTTCGAGGTTGGCGGAGATGTCGTCGCGGATCGCGGTGTGCGGGCAGGCGCCCGTCTCGACGGCGGTGATCCGCTCGGGCGGCAGCACGGCCTCCCGGAGCAGGAACTCGGCGTCCTCGCGGGTGTAGATGTCGTTGGTGACGACCGCGAGGGACAACTCGTCGCGCAGTGCCCGGCACAGGGCGGCTACGGTGGCGGTCTTGCCGGACCCGACGGGCCCGCCGAGGCCGATCCGCAGGGCGCGGCGGGCCCCGTCCGGGCGGTGGGCGTCCGCGCTGACGGCGGAGAGGGCGGAGTGGGAGTGGTCGAGGTGCATGGACGGCTCCTTGTGCGAGAGGCCTTGTACCGGTGGGGGGATGAGAGGTACCGGCCGAGGGGAGGCGGAAGTCGCTGTTCAGCCGGGTGGGCCGGGAGGCGGGGTCATGACGCGAACAGCCGGACCGGCCAGGCCGCGTGGGCCTGCGCCATGACCTCCAGCAGCGGGGCCGACACCGCCGGGAGCGCGTCGACGCCCTCGGCGGCCACCGACCGCGCCGCCTCCACCGCGGCGTCCGCGACCCGGTCCAGCTCGGGCGCCAGCCGGGCCAGTACGCGCGTCGCGTCGAACGGGTCGAGGCTGAGCAGCCGCACGGTGGCGGTCGCCGGGCCGCTCACGCTCTCGTAGACCGCGCAGTGGGCGGCGTCCTGGGGCGTGAGCCCGGCCGCCCGGGCGGCGAGGCCGAGCACGACCGGCTGGTGGGCACCCTTGGGGAACTCCCGGGCGAGCGCGTCCAGTTCGGCGCACGGCCAGGTCGTCCGCGCGGCCCGCAGCAGTTGCCGGCCCAGGCGCCGGGCGGCGGCCCGCAGCGCCGGGGACGGGGTGCGGGCGTCGGCCGCCGCGTCCAGCTCGCGCGGGTCGGCACCGAGGACGGCCGCCGCCGCCAGCGCGCCCGCGACCAGCCCGGCGGTGTGCAGGCGGCCCCGGCAGAACTCCTCCAGGCTCGCGGGGTCGGTGATGCGTCCGGCCTTGACGGCGGCCTCGGCCCCGCCGGAGTGCGCGTGCCCTCCGGCGGGGAAGCGGCCGTCGGCCAGGACGAGCAGTGCTGCCCGTGTCATGGGTAGAACGCCTGTCAGAAGAGGAAGTAGCGCTGGGCCATGGGCAGTTCGGCGGCCGGGGTGGCCTCGACCAGCTCGCCGTCGATGTGCACGGCGAAGCTGTCGGGGTCGATCCGGACGTCCGGCAGGGCGTCGTTCTCGCGCATGTCGGCCTTGGTGACCGCGCGCGTGGACTCGATCGCCACGAACCGTTTGCCGAGCCCGAGCCGCTCCGGCAGCCCGTCCTCAAGGGCCAGGCCGGACACGAAGTTGACCGAGTTGGCGGCGGGGGCCCGGCCGATCGCGCCGTACATCGGGCGGGGCAGGATCGGCTGCGGGGTGGGGATGGAGGCGTTGGCGTCGCCCATCTGCGCGTAGGCGATCTGCCCGCCCTTGATCACCAGCAGCGGCTTGACCCCGAAGAACGCGGGCTCCCACAGCACCAGGTCGGCGAGCTTGCCGCTCTCCACGGAGCCGGTCTCGGCGGCCAGGCCCTGGGCGAGCGCGGGGTTGATGGTGTACTTGGCGACATAGCGCCGTACCCGGTGGTTGTCGGCGCGGCCGTCGCCGGGCAGCGCGCCCCGCCGGCGCTTCATGACGTGCGCGGTCTGCCAGGTGCGCAGGACGACCTCGCCGACGCGGCCCATGGCCTGGGAGTCGGAGGAGATGATCGAGATCGCGCCGAGGTCGTGGAGGATGTCCTCCGCGCCGATGGTGGACGGCCGGATCCGGGACTCGGCGAACGCCAGGTCCTCGGGGACGGCCGGGTTGAGGTGGTGGCACACCATCAGCATGTCGAGGTGTTCCTCGGTGGTGTTGACGGTGAAGGGCCGGGTCGGGTTGGTGGAGCTGGGCAGGACGTTGGCCTGCGAGACCACGGTCATGATGTCGGGCGCGTGGCCGCCGCCGGCACCCTCGGTGTGGTACGAGTGGATGCCCCGGCCCGCGATCGCTGCGAGGGTGTCGCCGACGAACCCCGCCTCGTTCAGGGTGTCGGTGTGGATGGCGACCTGGATGCCGGTCCGGTCGGCGACGGTGAGCGCGGCGTCGATGACGGCGGGCGTGGAGCCCCAGTCCTCGTGCAGCTTCAGTCCGACGGCGCCGCCGCGGATCTGGGAGAGCATCGCCTCGTGGCTGACGGTGTTGCCCTTGCCGAGGAAGCCGACGTTGACCGGGTAGGCCTCCATCGCCTCCAGCATCCGGGCCAGGTGCCAGGGGCCGGGGGTGACGGTGGTGGCCTTGGAGCCCTCGGCGGGGCCGGTGCCGCCGCCGACCAGGGTGGTGATGCCGGAGGCCAGTGCCTCGTCGGCGACCTGGGGGCAGATGAAGTGGACATGGGCGTCGATGGCGCCGGCGGTCAAGATCCGGCCGTTGCCCGCGATGATCTCGGTCTCCGGGCCGATGACCAGGTCGGGGTGGACGCCGTCCATGGTGTCGGGGTTGCCGGCCTTGCCGAGGGCGGTGATCCGGCCGTCGCGGATGCCGACGTCGGCCTTGACGATGCCCCAGTGGTCCACGACGACGGCACCGGTGATCACGGTGTCGGGGGCGCCCTCGGCGCGGGTGGCGCGGGACTGGCCCATGGACTCGCGGATGACCTTGCCGCCGCCGAAGACCGCCTCGTCGCCGGAGGCGCCGGGGCCGCCGGAGCGGTCCTCCTCGATCTCGATCAGCAGATCGGTGTCGGCGAGCCGGATGCGGTCGCCGGTGGTGGGGCCGAACAGGTCGGCGTAGGCGCCGCGGGAGATCTCAGGCATCGAGGGCACCTCCGGTCTCGCCGCGCAGTCCGGGCACGATCCGGGCGCCGGACAGCGGCACCAGCCCGACCTCGACGGGGATGCCGGGTTCGAAGCGGACGGCGGTGCCGGCGGCGACGTTCAGGCGCCGGCCGCGGGCGGCGGCGCGGTCGAACTCCAGGCCGGGGTTGGCCTCGGCGAAGTGGTAGTGGGAGCCGACCTGGACGGGCCGGTCGGCGGCGTTGAGCACCGTCAGACGAGTGACCTCGCGGCCGTCGTTGAAGCTGACGGGCTCGTCCGCGAACAGGATCTCTCCGGGAATCATCGCGGCGCCCTCAGATGATCGGCTCGTGGACGGTGACGAGCTTGGTGCCGTCCGGGAAGGTGGCCTCCACCTGCACGTCATGGATCATCTCGGCGACGCCGTCCATGACATCGTCCCTGGTCAGGACCTTGCGACCGGAGGACATCAGCTCGGCGACGGTGCGGCCGTCGCGCGCGCCCTCCAGGACGTGCGACGTGATGAGGGCGACCGCTTCAGGGTGATTGAGCTTCAGTCCACGGGCCTTGCGCTTCTCGGCGACGTCGGCCGCCACATGGATCAGCAGCCTCTCCTGCTCGTGCGGGGTCAGTTGCACGTCCCACCTCACTGTCCTTGCTCCGGACCGTGCGGGGTCCGGTTGCCGCAGCCATCGCGACGGGGATAGGTGTAACACACAGACAAATTCCCCGGATCGCTCTCAATCCCGGGCAGAAATACCCCTGATGGCGTGGATGGGCAGGCTAGAGGGCCGGAGTTTCAACGACGTTAACCAGACCTTGGCCGGCCCATGACCGTGCTATGGGCTCCCGCAGAGACGGCGGCGGACGGGCTCAGGGAGCGTCCGGCCGGCGATGCTCGGCCGCCAGCCCGAAGCGCCGCCGCTCGCGCGGCACCGCACCGGCGTCATGGACCCCGGAGACCGAGCTGATGATCCGCTCCTCGCCCGGTTCGTCCAGCGCGTCCAGCCGCTCCAGGTCGGCGGCCGAGACCAGCGCGACCAGCGGCTTGCCGTGCCGGGTCACGACGACGCGCTCACCGCCGTACACCACCCGGTTGATCAGGTCGGCGAGCTCAGCCCTGGCTTGCGTCACCGGAATCTCGTAGGCCATGCCCCCATTCTAACGTCACGTACGTCCTGTACATTCTGTACAGAAGTCGAGCCCATCGGGGCCTCGTCAGAGGAGGCGTATGTCCATGCACCGACCGTCCGCCCGGCACGTCCTGCCCGAGTTCACCGAGCGCGTCTCGGGCACCGTGCGCACCCTTGACCCGTACGCCCGGCTCTTCCAGGACCGGATCGTCTTCCTCGGCGCACCGGTCGACAATGCGACGGCAAGCGATGTGACGGCCCAGCTGATGTATCTGGAGCACCAGGCGCCGGACCGGGACATCACGCTGTACATCAACTCGCCCGGCGGTTCCTTCGACGCCATGGCGGCGGTGTACGACACGATGCGCTACGTCGGCTGCGACGTGGCGACCTACTGCCTGGGGCAGGCCGCCGCGTCCGCCGCGGTGCTGCTCGCCGCCGGCGCTCCGGGCAAGCGGTTCATGCTGCCCGGCGCCCGGGTCGTGCTCGAACAGCCGGCCCTGCCCGAGCCGGTGCGCGGCCGGCCCAGCGACCTGTTCCTCCAGGCCGAGGAGCTGACCCGGATCCGCGCCAGCCTGGAGGAGATGCTCGTCCGGCACACGGGGCGCACGGCCGCGCAGGTCCACGAGGACCTGGAGCGTGACCTGATCCTGGACGCCCCCGGGGCGCTGGCGTACGGTCTGGTCGACGGCGTCGTGCCCAGCCGCCGGGACACGCCCGGCGCACCGGACGCGAGGTGAGCCGCCCATGCTGCCGGACCTGCCACCGCTGCCCGCCCTGACCCGGGCCGAGGGCGAGTTGATCGATCGTTATCTGGAGGCCGTCGACCTGCTGGGCCGGGTCAATCCGGCCCGGCACGGACCCACCTACGGCGGGCTGCGCGCCGCCCAGGCCCTGGTGCGCAAGGCGGCAGAGCTGCGGGACGCGCTCGCGCTGATGCACCAGCGGGGCGAGACGGAGCTGCACGGGGACACGCTGGCACGGGCGCTGCGGGTGCTGGACGGCGAGCGCCGGGCCGCTCGCGTCGCGCTCCCGCCGGACGACGTCGGCTGAGGCGGACACCGGACCGGTCCGGCGGCACCGATACGTCGACACGCGTCGTTCGGACCGGAGTTCAAACGGCCCGAACGACGTACCGCCGACCGGTGTACATCCCGATCGTTTTCCGGGCCTCCCGGGTTGCGCGACGCGCGGGTCCATGGATCGCCGGCGAGGACATCGCCCCAGGTCCGGGGCTACGACGGTGATCTGACGGTGCCTCGAACAGAGCACTGTCCACCCGAACGGGTGAGTGGTGAGGAACACCACAAATCCCCGATTCCGTTGGGATTTTCAGACAGTTGTGAGCCAAGATCCCTGTCTGACGACAAGCCCCCGCCACCGCGGCGGGGCGGTCCGGGCGGACGCCGAGTCCTGCCGCCGCCCGGATGACCGGTCGACGGAAGTGGATCGGCAGGAGTGGAGGACCCAAGCAAGGCGGGTTCGCCGGAACGGATGTCCAGCCGTCCGACACAGGTCGGGCGGGGGCGGAGGTTCCGGGCGGCCCTTGGGGTGAAGCCGCGGCAACGCGGCCGGGCTACTTCGCCAGCCCGAATCCGACAGGTCATCCTTCACAGGCGGCTGACGAAGGGTTGCGCATGACTGCGCTCAATCGAGTCCCGTCGCTGATGGCCCGGGCCGGTACGGCCTCGGCTCTCACCCTCGCCGCCGTGGGCGGCTCGATCGCGGTACCCGGTCTCGCCACCGACGCCTCCGCCGCGACGATCGCGTCGAAGGCACTCAAGGTCGCGGCCTCCAAGAAGGGCTCCCCGTACCGGTGGGGCGCCACCGGACCGAACAGATTCGACTGCTCGGGGCTGACGCTGTACTCGTTCAAGAAGGCCGGCAAGAAGCTGCCGCGCACCGCCGCCCAGCAGTACAACAAGTCGCGCCACATCTCCGCCCGCAACCGCAAGGCCGGCGACCTGGTCTTCTTCCACTCGGGGTCCAGCGTCTACCACGTCGGCATCTACGCCGGCCACAACAAGATCTGGCACGCCCCGAAGACCGGGGACGTGGTGAGGCTCCAGAAGATCTGGTCCAAGAGCGTCTGGTACGGCCGGATCGGCTGACCCGCCCGCGCGACGGGGAGCGGCTCCGGCGACAGGGCCGCCCCCGCGCGCGCCGACAGCACCTCTCCGGCCCGCGTGAAGCCCTGGGGCGGGCAGGGCCTTGAGGGCCGACCACGACCGCCGGTGCCGCCCGCGGGGGCGCGGGGAGCCGCCGGCAAGAGGTGCAACCGGAGCCGGGGGGGCGCCGCCTTCCGGCACGGGCGACAGACTCGCCGGGGAAGGGCTTCGGCGGTCCACCACGCCCGCCTCCCGGCGCGGGCGGGCGGCTTGGGCCCGGAGTGCCCGGCGGGCCATCACGGCCGCCCTCCGGCACGGGCGGGCGGCTTGGGCCCGGAGTGCCCGGCGGGCCATCACGGCCGCCCTCCGGCGCAGGCGGGCAGCTCGGCCCCTCAGCGCTTGCCGGACGGCCGCGGCTGCCTCCCGGCGCGCGAGGGCTGCCTCGCCGAACCACCACCGGCCGCCTGCCGGCACGAACGGGCGGCTCGAACCCGGGACACTCGCCGGACGGCCACAGATGCCTCTCGGCACGGACGGGCAGGCTGGAACCCGGGACGCTCGCCCGACGGCCGCGGCTGCTTCTCGGCGCACAAGGGCAGCCTCGCCGAACCACCACCGGCCATCTCCCGGCACGGACGGGCGGCTCGGACTCGGAACACTCGCCGGACGGCCACTGCTGCCTCTCGGCGCGGCCAAACATCCTCTCCGGACACCACCACCCCTCCGGCACAGGCAGCGACTCGAACGCGGAACACTCGCCCGACGGCCACAGATGCCTCTCCGCACGGACGGGCAGGCTGGAACCCGGGACGCTCGCCCGACGGCCGCGGCTGCCTCTCGGCGCACAAGGGCAACCTCACCGGACCACCACCGCCCATCTCCTGGCACGAACGGGCCGTTCGAACGCGGATCACTCGCCGGAGAGCCACCGGCCGCCTGCAGGCCCGGTTCGGCGGGCTCGGGCCGGGAGCGCTCGGGAGCACGGACGTCCTTCGGCTCGGGCGGGCACACGGGGACATCCAGAGTCCGGGTGACTGCCCGGCACACCGATGTGGCTCTGCCTGACGGGGGGCCGGACCGGGCGAGTGTCCAGCGAGGTCGGCCCGGGCACGTGGTGGGAGGTCGTAGCAGCCCGGCCGGCCGCCGTAGGGCTTTCGCCTCCCGAACCGCTGCCCAGGGGGCCGTACACCACAGGCGGGGAGCCTCCGCCCGCGGGCTCCCAGACCGCCGGAGCGCCTCCGCGGGTACCCGGTTGGCGTCGTCGGCTCGGTCGCCCCAGTCCGGCAGGCCCGTGCGACTGGTCCGAGTGTGCCGGCAGCACGCTTCCTCACTGCCCCCTCGCCCTCACTTCTCTCGCGCGCGCCCCGCGGCCGTGAGACGTCCACCGCCCCCGTGACGCCGTCTCTCCACCCGCGACGCCCCCCCCCACGGCCGCCAGGCCGGAAGCGGCGCCGCCCGCCCCTCCGTCAGGCCGCCGGAGGCTCCGGTGCCGTCGGCAGGCACCAGGGCAGTTCGATGGAGACCGTCTTGCCGCCCTCGCTGGTCGGGCGGACCCGGAGCCGGCCGCCGCACTCCGCGGTGAGCCAGCGGATGATCACCATGCCGCGCCCATTGTCCTGCTGGACCGCGGCGGGCAGTCTCTTCGGGAAGCGGGGATGGCTGTCCGTGACGCCGATGCGCAACTGTTCGTCATGGTGCAGCGCGATGTCGACGGTGAAGGTGGGTGACTGGCCGAAGGTGTGCTGCACGGCGTTGGTAGCGAGCTCGGACACGATGAGCCGGACGGTGTCGGCCGTCTCGGTGTCCGAGGGCAGGCCCCACTCCGCGAGGGTGCCCACGACGTAGGAGCGCGCGGCCGAGACCGAGGCGGGATCGCTCGGCAGAGTGACGGAGGCTTCCAGATGGTCTGCCATGGCGACGTCGTCCCTTTCCCAACGGGACCGCGGCCCGCCATACGGCGGTGGGTTCGAGTACGGTCCCGGACTGGTGCTTGTCCGTCAGACTGCCATCACCAGGACGGTCACGGGGGGCGATCCACCAAGATATGCATATATCTGTCGCCCGAAGCGGTGAACCGTGCGACGCGAGACCGTATCGGGGCGGTCCGGACGGAGTAAGGAGGAGCCGATGCAGAACGGTCCCGCGGTGCGCCGCCGCAAGCTGGGCGCCGAACTGCGCACGCTGCGCACCGGCGCCGGACTCACCAGCGGTGAGGCGGCCCGGCTCGTCGGCTGGCACCAGTCGAAGGTGAGCCGTATCGAGACCGGCGCCAGCGGCGTGAAACCGGCCGATCTGCGGTTGCTGCTGGACGCCTACGGGGTGCGGGACAGGCATCTGCGCGAGTTGCTGCTGATACTGGCGGGGTCGGAGGAGACGAGCGGCCGGCACCGCTGGTGGCACGCCTACCGGGGAGTACTGCCGCCCACGTACCGGGATTTCATCAGCCTGGAGTCACAGGCGAGCGCGATGCGCACCCTGGAGACCACGGTGGTGCCCGGTCTGCTGCAGACCGCCGAGTACGCCCGCGCGGTGACCCGGGCCGCCGTGAAGGACCTGGACGAGGACCGTCTGGACACCCTGGTGGAGGTGCGTCTGGCCCGGCAGGACGTGCTGCGGTCGGATCCGCCGCTGGCGCTGAGCGCCGTACTCGACGAGGCGGTGCTGCGCCGCGAGGTGGGCGGTCCCGGGGTGATGGCCCGGCAGCGCCGGCGGCTGATGGAGGCGGCCCGGCTGCCGCAGGTACGGCTCCAGGTGCTGCCCTTCACGGCGGGGGCGCATATCGGCCTCACCGGGCCTTTCGTTATCTTCTCATTTCCGAGCACTTCTGATCTGGACGTGGTTGTTCTCGACCAGTTGACGAGTAGCCTCTACCTGGAACGGAAAGAAGACCTCATGGCCTACTCCGAGGCCTTCAGCACCCTTCAGTTCCACGCCCTTTCCCCCGAGGACTCGTTGGACTACATCGCCGGGATAGGTGACGGCGTGTAAGGAGGCACCATGTCAGTTCTGCCTCGGAACGTCCCCGTCAGTACCGATCTGCACGAGGTGCGCTGGCTGCGCAGCAGCCGCAGCACGGGCGCGAACAACTGCGTGGAGACGGCACGGCCGCGCTCCGGCCCCGCGGCCGGACTGCTCGCCGTGCGCGACTCCAAGAACCCCGCCGGACCCGCCCTGCTCTTCTCCCCCGAGAGCTGGACGGGATTTGTGACCGCCCTCTGACCACGTTCCGACTCACACACTGATCAGATTCGTTCAACCTTTCATCAATTTCGTGCGATTCACGGCCGTGTCACGCCGACTCATGGTCGCGTTTCGCCGATGACGCGTACAGCGCGTTCGATCTCGGCCCCGGAGAGGTCCGCGCGGGCGGTCAGTCTCAGCCGTGAGATGCCGTCGGGCACGGAAGGAGGACGGAAACAGCCCACGGCCAGACCCGCCGAGCGGCAGTCGGCCGCCCAGCGCACCGCCCGCTCCGGGGACGGAGCCCGCACGGAGACCACCGCGGCGTCCGGACGTACCGCCTCCAGACCCGCGGCGGTCAGCCGTGCGTGCAGTTCCGCGGCCACCTCGCGGGCGCGTGCCGCCCGCCGCGGCTCGCGCTCCAGCAGCCGCAGCGCCGCCAGCGCGGCACCGGCCGCCGCCGGCGCCAGGCCCGTGTCGAAGATGAACGTCCGGGCCGCGTTCACCAGATGGTCGATCACCCTCGCGGGCCCCAGCACCACGCCGCCCTGACTGCCCAGCGACTTGGACAGGGTGGCCGTGACCACCACGTCGCCGGCGCCCGCGAGACCGGCCGCGTACGGCGCGCCCCGGCCGCCGTCGCCCAGCACGCCGAGGCCGTGGGCGTCGTCCACCACCAGCCCCGCGCCGTACTCCCGGCAGGCGGCGGCAAGTTCGGCCAGCGGTGCCCGGTCGCCGTCGACCGAGAAGACCGTGTCGGAGACCACGATCGCCGCGCCCTGACGCGTGCCCAGGGCCTTGCGCACGGCCTCGGGGTCGGCATGCCCGACGACCTGGGTCTCGCCCCGGGCGAGCCGGCAGCCGTCGATGAGGGAGGCGTGGTTGCCCGCGTCGGAGACGATCAGCGAGCCGTGCGGGCCGAGCGTGGTGACCGCGGCCAGGTTCGCGGCGTACCCGGAGGAGAACACCAGGGCCGCCTCGAACCCGCAGAACGCGGCGAGCGCGCGTTCCAGTTCGGCGTGCAGCTCGGTGCTGCCGGTGACCAGCCGGGAGCCGGTGGAGCCGCCGCCCCAGCGCCGGGCGGCCTCGGCGGCGCCCTCGGTGACCTCGGGATGGCGGGACAGACCCAGGTAGTCGTTGCTCGCCAGGTCCAGCAGGGACGAGTCGGCGGGGCGGGGGCGCAGGGCGCGCACGAGTCCGGCGCGGCGGCGCGCCTCGGCCTGCTCGTCGATCCAGCCGAACGCCATGGCTCCTCCGGTGCTTTTGTAGGTATCGAACAGACCCTAGCGGCATGATCAGCCGCCCAGGGTGTGGCAATACCCACACGATGAACCGTCTCCGTTGTGCCAAGTCTCCTTGGCCGGGAGCGGTCCCGTAGGACAGGATCGTCGCTCATGGACCTGCTGAACACGCTGGTGGACAAGGGGCTTCGGCGCGAGCTGCCGACGCGCGAGGAAGCGCTCGCCGTGCTGGCCACCTCCGATGACGACCTGCTCGACGTGGTGACCGCGGCCGGAAAGGTGCGCCGGCACTGGTTCGGGCGACGGGTGAAACTCAACTATCTGGTCAACCTCAAGTCGGGCCTGTGCCCCGAGGACTGCTCGTACTGCTCGCAGCGGCTGGGCTCCAAGGCCGACATCCTGAAGTACACCTGGCTCAAGCCGGACGAGGCGTCCCAGGCCGCCGCCGCGGGTCTCGCGGGCGGGGCAAAGCGGGTGTGCCTGGTGGCCAGCGGGCGCGGCCCGACGGACCGGGACGTGGACCGGGTCTCGGAGACCATCAAGGCGATCAAGGAGCAGAACGAGGACGTCGAGGTGTGCGCCTGCCTCGGCCTGCTCTCCGACGGCCAGGCCGAGCGGCTGCGCGCGGCGGGCGCGGACGCCTACAACCACAACCTCAACACCTCGGAGTCCACCTACGGGGACATCACCACCACCCACACCTACGCCGACCGGGTGGACACGGTGCGCAAGGCGCACGCGGCCGGTCTGTCCGCCTGCTCGGGTCTCATCGCCGGCATGGGCGAGAGTGACGAGGACCTGGTGGACGTGGTGTTCTCGCTGCGCGAGCTGGACCCGGACTCGGTGCCGGTGAACTTCCTGATCCCGTTCGAGGGCACCCCGCTGGCCAAGGAGTGGAACCTCACCCCGCAGCGCTGCCTGCGGATCCTGGCGATGGTCCGGTTCGTCTGCCCGGACGTGGAGGTCCGGATCGCGGGCGGCCGTGAGGTCCACCTGCGCTCCCTGCAGCCGCTGGCGCTGCACCTGGCCAACTCCATCTTCCTCGGCGACTACCTGACCAGCGAGGGCCAGGCCGGCAAGGCCGACCTGGAGATGATCGCGGACGCCGGTTTCGAGGTGGAGGGCGCCGGGGAGGTGACGCTGCCGGCGCACCGGGCCGACGTCGCGCACGGCTGCGGCTCGCACGCGGAGGCGGGTTGCGGGTCGCACGCGGAGGGCGGCTGCGGTTCGCACGCGGGCGGCGGTGTGTGCGGTACGGCGGGCGGGCCGGCCGTCGCCGAGCCGCGCACCGACCTGGTCGCCGTCCGCCGCCGGGGGGCCGGCACGGACCTCGCGCCCAATGCCTGAGCCGGGCGTCGCGGAGCTGCTGGAGCTGGACCGGCGGCATGTGTGGCACCCGTACGGCCCGATGCCCGGCCGGGTGGACCCGCTCGTCGTGGAGTCGGCGAGCGGGGTCCGGCTGCGGCTCGCGGACGGTTCCGGCGAGCTGGTCGACGGCATGTCGTCGTGGTGGTCGGCCATCCACGGCTACAACCACCCGGTGCTGAACGAGGCCGCGCGCGAGCAGCTGGGCCGGATGAGCCATGTCATGTTCGGCGGGCTCACGCACGAGCCCGCCGTCCGGCTGGCGAAGCTCCTGGTCGACCTGTCACCGGAGGGGCTGGAGCATGTCTTCCTGGCCGACTCGGGGTCCGTGTCGGTCGAGGTCGCGGTGAAGATGTGCCTGCAGTACTGGCGTTCGCTCGGCCGGCCGGCCAAGCGGCGGCTGCTGACCTGGCGGGGCGGCTACCACGGTGACACCTGGCAGCCGATGTCGGTGTGCGACCCCGAGGGCGGGATGCACGAGCTGTGGACCGGCGTGCTGCCGCGCCAGCTGTTCGCGGACGCGCCGCCCGCCGCGTACGAGGAGTCGTACGCGCAGCACCTGCGGGAGCTGATCGCCCGGCACGCCGACGAGCTGGCCGCGGTGATCGTGGAGCCGGTGGTGCAGGGCGCGGGCGGGATGCGCTTCCACTCCCCCACGTATCTGCGGGTGCTGCGCGAGGCGTGCGACGCGCACGACGTGCTGCTGGTGTTCGACGAGATCGCCACCGGTTTCGGCCGCACCGGCGCGCTGTTCGCGGCGGATCACGCGGCCGTCGCGCCCGATGTGATGTGTGTGGGCAAGGCGCTGACCGGCGGCTATCTGACGCTGGCGGCCACCTTGTGCTCCGCCCGGGTGGCCGACGGCATCTCGCGGGGCGAGGTGCCGGTGCTCGCGCACGGACCGACGTTCATGGGCAACCCGCTGGCGGCGGCCGTGGCCTGTGCCTCCGTCGAGCTGCTGCTCGGCCAGGACTGGCTCGGCGAGGTCAAGCGGATCGAAGCGGGCCTGCGCGAGGGGCTGGCCCCGGCGCGGGACGTTCCCGGGGTGCGCGATGTCCGCGTCCTCGGCGCCATCGGTGTCGTGCAGCTCGACCACCCGGTGGACATGCGGGCCGCGACGGACGCGGCGGTACGGGCCGGTGTGTGGCTGCGCCCGTTCCGCGACCTGATCTACACGATGCCGCCCTACGTCACCTCGGACGAGGACGTGGCACGGATCGCGCGCGCGGTGTGTGCCGCGGCGCGGGAGGGATGACATGCGGGTACTGGTGATCACGGGCACGGGCACGGAGGTCGGCAAGACCGTCACCACCGCGGCCGTCGCCGCCTCGGCACTCGCGGCCGGGCGGTCGGTGGCCGTGCTCAAGGCCGCTCAGACGGGCGTACGGCCGGACGAGCGGGGCGACGCGGACGAGGTCGCGTGGCTCGCGGGGCCGGTCACGACGGACGAACTGGCGCGGTTCCCGGAGCCGTTGGCACCGAACACGGCGGCCCGGCGGGCCGGGATGGCGCCGGTGCGTCCCCGGGAGGTGGCCGAGCGGGCCGCCAAGCTGGCCACCGAGCACGATCTGGTGCTGGTCGAGGGCGCGGGCGGACTGCTCGTCCGGTTCGACGAGGACGGCGGCACGCTGGCCGACGCGGCCCGGCTGCTGGGCGCGCCGGTGCTGGTGGTCGCGCGGGCCGGGCTCGGCACGCTCAACACCACGGAGCTGACGGCCCGCGAGCTGCGCCGCCGGGAGCTGGAGCCGGCCGGTGTGGTGATCGGCAGCTGGCCGGACGAGCCGGACCTGGCCACCCGCTGCAACGTGGCCGACCTGCCGGAGGTGGCGGGCGCCCCGCTGCTCGGCGCGCTGCCCGCCGGGGCGGGGGCCCTGCCGCCCGCCGAGTTCCGCGCCGCGGCCCCGGGCTGGCTGGCCCCGCGGCTGGACGGGACCTGGGACGCGGAGGCGTTCCGCGCCCGGGAGGCCGCGTAGCGGGCGCGGCCGGCGCGGCACCTGTGCTCGTGCGATGACGTACGACGACGCCACCCACCCCACGGTCCCCGTGCGGGTGGGTGACCGTCAGGCACGGATCGACGAGCTGCTCGCACCGGCGATAGAGGCGATCTGGACCTGCGGTTTCGAGACCTTCACCTCCTGTCAGGACCTCGGTGAGAGCAACGCGGGCTGGGTGGAGAAGCTGCCGTACATGGCGGCCTATGTGGAGTCCCGGCGGGGCTGGATGCTCATCGACTTCCCGGTCGACAGCGGTCTGGCCTTCCTGACGGCCGTGGCGAACGCGGGCCCGCGGGACGCCTTCTACGTCCGGATGACGCACTGGGCGGCCCCGGACGCGTGGGACGTGAAGATCAAGCCGATGGACGCGGCGATGTTCGACGAGGAGTCGCCGTCGCGGTTCGGGCTGCGCCTGCTCCAGGTCTCCTTCCCCGGGTACGACCTGCCGGAGCTGGTCCGGCGGCTGCGCGAGCACGCGGCGGGCCGCTCGGTGCCGCCCGCGCCCGCGGACTGGAGCACGGTGGGCCGCCAGGGCCTGTCTGACAATTCCCGTCTGCCGCGCGGGGCGCGTGGGGAGCGGCTGATCAGCCGCTCCAGCGGCGCAGTTCGCGCGCGATGTCGTCGACGCCGGCCGCGCCGTCCTTCACCAGCCGGGCGAGGTCGCGGACCTGTTCGGGGGTGGTGGTGATCTTCTCGCCGCTGGCGATCAGATAGGCGTAGGCGACGGCGGAGGCGAACAGGGCGTTCGCGCGTTCCAGCGCGGGGACGTGGATCAGCAGCTGGAGCAGGGAGGCGGCGCGGGCGTACGGGTCGGCGTAGACGGGGACGCCGAATATCTCGGCCCGGTGCCGGGCCACGGCGGCGACCAGGGCGCCCCAGTCGGTGACCTGCGGGTCCCCCGGGGTCTTCTGTTCGGCGAGCATGAGCAGCCAGGCGAGGTCGATACGGAGATCGTTCAAGGGATCCGCTTCAGGGCGTCGGCTCGGGCGGGTCGGCTTCGGGGAGGGGCCTCGGGGGAGGGACGGGTCAGGGGCGGCCTTCCCCCGGTCCGGTGCCGTGGACTTCGGCGAATTCCTCGGCGAACACGGACTCGTACTGCTTCATGAAGTCGGCGGCGGCCTCCACGAACGTGCGGCCCGCCTCCCCGGCGTCCTGTCTGACCAGCTCTTCGATGTAGCGGTTGACGCTCATCCCGCGGGCCAGGGCACGCTCGCGGGCCACCTGGGCGGTGCCCTCGTCCACGCGCACGTTCAGCTGGGTCTTCGCCATACCCCGACGCTAGCGCCAGGGTGCTAGCAGTGGCAAGGGCGCACGGTGGCACGGGGGCCGGCCGCCGTGCGCCGGTACCCACGGTGATCAACGCGACTGATCGGTCCGGGGTGGACGTGATGGAATCGGAGCGGCTCAAGTGATCACCGACCGGGGAGAGTTCATGTCGCGTCCGTTCCGTTTCGGAGTCAACCTGCTGGACCCCGCGCCCGCCGGCGAGTGGCGTGCCAAGTGCCGGCGCGCGGAGGAACTGGGCTACGACGTGATCCTCGTCCCGGACCACCTCGGCATGCCCGCGCCGTTCCCCGCGCTGGTCGCGGCGGCGCAGGCCACCGAGCGGCCGCGGGTCGGCACGTTCGTGCTCAACGCGGGCTTCTGGAACCCGGCACTGCTGGCCCGCGAGGTGGCGACCACGGACGCGCTGACCGGCGGCCGGCTCGAACTCGGTCTCGGCACCGGGTACGTGCGGGCGGAGCACGAGGCGGCCGGGCTGCCGTACGGTTCGGCGCGCGAGCGGGTGGACCACCTGGAGCGGACGGTCACGGAACTGGGCCGGCTGCTCGACTCGGACGACCACCTGCCGCGGCCCGCGCAGTCCCGGGTGCCGGTGCTGATCGGGGCCAACGGCGACCGGATGCTGCGGCTGACCGCCGCTCACGCGGACATCGCGGCCTTCACCGGGGCCCGGCCGGGCGACACGCCCGGCACCCTGGACCCGCTCACCGCCGAGGAGCTGGACGAGCGGGTGGCCCGCTACCGCGCGCTGGCGGGGCACCGGCCGGCGCCCGCCGAGCTGAACCTGCTGATCCAGCTGGTGGCCGTCACCGACGACCCCGAGCCGGCACTGAGGCCGCTGCTGGAGCGGCAGCCCGGGCTCACCCTGGAGCAGGCGGTGGCCCTGCCCATCGTGCTGGCCGGGCCGCTGGAGGACGTGGTGGCGAAGGTACGGGCGCAGCGGGAGCGGTACGGGTTCTCGTACCTGACCGTGCTGGAGCCGTTCATGGAGGCGTTCGCGCCGGTGCTGGCGCGGCTGCGCGAGGAGTCCGCGTGACGGGACCCCGTAGGCCCGCGAGCCGTTCCCGATCATGATGGGGGCATGACCGATCTGCGTATACGTGCCGCCGTTGCCGCCGACCTCGACTCCGTGCTCGCCTTCTGGAAGACGGCCGCCGAGGGCACGAGCGTCAGCGACGACCGCGCCGGGGTGGAGCGGCTGGTGGCCCGCGATCCCGGGGCGCTGCTCCTGGCCGAGCGGGGCGGTGAGCTGGTGGGCACGGTGATCGCCGGCTTCGACGGCTGGCGGTGCCATCTGTACCGGCTCGCGGTGCACCCTGGGCGGCGGCGGCAGGGCATCGGTTCGGCGCTGCTGGCCGCCGCCGAGGAGCGCTTCGTACGGCTCGGCGGGCGGCGCGCGGACGCGATGGTGCTGGTCCGCAACGAGACCGCGCACCACGCGTGGAGGGCGGCCGGGTACGGGCCCGAGGAGCACTGGCGGCGCTGGGTGAAGCCGCTCACGGACTGAGACGGAGGGGGCTCGAGAGGGGGACCCGCAGGCTTCTTTGCCCATCCTTTACCCTGGAGGGAGCACTCGGCCCTCTATGAAAGGTTGTGAGCGTCCGCCCATGGGCGAGCCTCCCAGTCCGCGACACCGCGCGCACTCCCCCACCCTGTCCGATCCTGGGACGGGGGTGACCCGATGACCGAAGTGCTCCTCCTCCTGGTGGCGATCCTGCTGTCGCTGGCCTGCGGCGCCTTCGTGGCGGCCGAGTTCTCGCTGACCACGGTGGAACGCGGCGAGCTGGAGCGGGCCGCCGCCCGTGGCGAGCGGGGTGCCGCGGGCGCCCTGAAGGCCGTACGGAACCTGACGTTCCAGCTCTCCGGCGCCCAGCTCGGCATCACGGTCACCAACCTGGTGGTCGGCATGCTCGCCGAGCCCTCGATCGCCAAGCTGCTCGCCGGGCCGTTCACGGCGCTGGGGCTGTCCCGCACCACGGCGACCTCGGTCGCACTGGTGCTGGGCACGGCCCTGTCGACGGTCGTCCTGATGGTCGTCGGCGAGCTGGTGCCGAAGAACTGGGCGATCTCCTCGCCGCTGGCCATGGCCAAGCGGGTGGGCAACGCCCAGCGCTGGTTCAGCGCGGCCTTCCGGCCCTTCATCACCCACCTGAACAACACGGCCAACCACTTCGTGCGCCGGCTCGGCGTCGAACCGGCCGAGGAGCTGGCCTCCGCGCGCGGCCCGCAGGAGCTGGCCGCCCTCGCCCGGCACTCCGCCAAGGAGGGCGCGCTGGAGGCGGACACCGCGGAGCTGTTCGTGCGCACCCTGAACCTGGCCGACCTCACGGCCGAGAACGTGATGACGCCACGTGTGCAGGTCGTCGCCCTGGACATGCAGGCCACCTGCGAGGACGTGGCCAACGCCACCCGGGCCACCGGCCTGTCCCGGTTCCCGGTCTACCGGGGCAGCCTGGACTCCGTCGTCGGCACCGCCCACATCAAGGACGTGCTGGCCGTCCCCGCCGACCGGCGGCGCCACCGCACGGTCGCGCAGATCATGCGCGAGCCGCTGCTGGTGCCCGAGTCGCTGACCGTCGACCGGCTGCTGGACCGGCTCGGCGGCCGGCGCACCATGGCCGTCGTCATCGACGAGTACGGCGGCACGGCCGGCGTGGCCACCCTGGAGGACATCGTGGAGGAGGTCGTCGGCGAGGTGCGGGACGAGCACGACCCGCACGAGACGGCCGACCTCGCCCCGGCCGGCGCCGACGAGGAGGGCCGCGCCCTGTACGCGGCGGACGGCGCCGTCCGCACCGACCAGCTCGCGCGCGTGGGACTGCGCGCGCCCGAGGGGCCGTACGAGACACTGGCCGGCCTGGTCGCCACCGAGCTGGGCCGGATACCCGCCGCGGGCGACAGCGTCGAGGTGGCCGGCTGGCGCCTCGACGTCGTGGACGCCTCCGGCCGCCGGGCCGCCCGGCTGCTGCTGCACGCGCCCCTGGACGACGAACGGCCCGACGCGGCCCGGCAGCGCGGCGGGGCCGGGCGGGGCGCCGGGACCAGGGGGGACAGGACCGGACGCGGCCACGGGGCCGACGGGACCCGTGGGACACGGGAGGGGACGCGATGACCGTCGTACAACTGCTGATCGGCCTGTCGACCCTCGTCGTCAACGCCTTCTTCGTGGGCGCCGAGTTCGCCCTGATCTCGGTGCGCCGCTCCCAGATCGAGCCGCTGGCCCAGGAGGGCGACCGCCGCGCCCGCAGCGTGCTGTGGGGCCTGGAGCACGTGTCCGCGCTGCTGGCCGCCGCGCAGCTCGGCATCACGCTGTGCACGCTGGTGCTCGGCGTGGTCGCCGAACCGGCGATCGCGCACCTGCTGGAGCCGGTGTTCCACGCGGTGGGCGTGCCGGTGGGCGCGGGGCACGCCGTGTCCTTCGTGATCGCGCTGGCCCTCGCCACCTATCTGCACATGCTGCTCGGCGAGATGGTCCCCAAGAACATCGCGCTGGCCGAACCGGTGCGCAGCGCGCTGCTGCTCGGCCCGCCGCTGGTCACGCTCTCCCGGGCGCTGCGCCCGGTGATCTTCGCGATCAACGCGTTCGCCAACGGGCTGCTGAGGCTGTTGCGGGTGGAGGCCAAGGACGAGGTGTCGGCCACCTTCACGGACGCCGAACTCGCCGAGATCGTCAAGGACGCAGGCCAGGCGGGCCTGATCGACGACCGGGCGCAGGAGCGCCTGCACGACGCCCTGGAGCTGGGCAGCCGGCCGGTGCGGGACGTGGTCGTCCCCCTGCGCCGGGTGGTCTACGCGCGCGTCGGCGTCACCCCGGAGCAGGTGGAGCGGCTGTCGGCCGAGTCCGGGTTCTCCCGTTTCCCGGTGGTCGACACCGGGCGCCGGATCGTGGGCTATCTGCACGTGAAGGACGCGCTGGACGCCTCGCCCCGGGACATGCCGTTCCGGCTGCGGGACATGCGGCCCATCGCCCGGGTCCGGGAGAGCACCCCGCTGGACGACGTGCTCACCGCGATGCGCGGCAGCCGCACCCACCTCGCCGCCGTACTCGGCGAGGACGGACGGCTGGCGGGCCTGGTGACCATGGAGGACGTGCTGCGGCAGCTGTTCGGCCAGCCCGCGGCCGGGTGACGCGAGGGGGTGGGCAGGGGATCCGGGGCGACCGACCGGCGGGTATGGCGCCGGGATACCATCGCTGTCGCCATGCAGACGAATCCCACCACTCCCGCGTACACCAGCCTGGTCGCCGTCGGCGACTCCTTCACCGAGGGCATGTCGGACCTGCTGCCCGACGGCTCCTACCGGGGCTGGGCGGACGTCCTCGCCACGCGGATGGCCGCCCGCACGCCCGGGTTCCGCTACGCCAACCTCGCCGTCCGCGGGAAGCTGATCGGGCAGATCGTCGACGAGCAGGTGGAGGTGGCGGCGGCCATGCGGGCCGACGTCGTCACCCTGGTCGGCGGCCTGAACGACACCCTGCGCCCCAAGTGCGACATGGTCCGGGTCCGGGATCTGCTCACCGAGGCCGTGGAGCGGCTGGCGCCCTCCTGCGAGCGGCTGGTGCTGATGCGCAGCCCCGGCCGCCAGGGCCCGGTGCTGGAGCGGTTCCGGCCGCGCATGGAGCAGCTGTTCGCCTGCGTGGACGAGCTGGCCGCCAAGCACGGCGCCGTGGTGGTCGACCTGTACGGCGCGCCCGCGCTGGCGGACCCCCGGCTGTGGGACGTGGACCGGCTGCACCTGACGGCGGAGGGCCACCGCCGGGTCGCCGAGGCGGTGTGGCAGGCGCTCGGGTACGAGCCGGAGGACACCGGGTGGCACGTGCCGATGGCGGCGACGGCCCCGCCGGACTGGGTGACGCGCCGGATCGCCGACGTACGGTTCGCCCGGCAGCACCTGCTGCCGTGGATAGGCCGCCGGCTCACCGGCCGCTCCTCCGGCGACGGCCGCCCGCCCAAGCGCCCGGAACTGCTGCCCTACGAAGCCGGGGCCTAGCCACGAGTGGCGTGCGTCTCGTAGCTTCCGCCCAATGGGGGCATGGCGCTGGCCTGCACTAATCGCCAGTAGACTCTGGACACGTGACTTCAGCGCCCGCCAAGCCCCGCATCCCGAACGTCCTCGCCGGACGGTACGCCTCCGCCGAGCTCGCCACGCTCTGGTCGCCCGAGCAGAAGGTGAGGCTGGAGCGCCGGCTCTGGCTCGCCGTGCTGCGGGCCCAGAAGGACCTCGGCATCGAGGTGCCGGACGAGGCCATCGCCGACTACGAACGCGTCCTGGACACCGTCGACCTGGCCTCGATCGCCGAGCGCGAGAAGGTCACCCGGCACGACGTGAAGGCGCGGATCGAGGAGTTCAACGACCTCGCCGGGCACGAGCACGTGCACAAGGGCATGACCTCCCGTGACCTCACGGAGAACGTCGAGCAGCTGCAGATCCGGCTCTCGCTGGAGCTGATGCGGGACCGTACGGTGGCGGTGCTGGCGCGCCTGGGCAAGCTGGCCGGCGAGTACGCCGAGCTGGTCATGGCCGGCCGCTCGCACAACGTGGCCGCGCAGGCCACCACCCTCGGCAAGCGGTTCGCGACCGCCGCCGACGAGCTGCTCGTGGCCTACGGCCGTATCGAGGAGCTGCTCGGCCGCTACCCGCTGCGCGGCATCAAGGGCCCGGTGGGCACCGCGCAGGACATGCTGGACCTGCTGGGCGGGGACGCCGCCAAGCTCGCCGAGCTGGAGCACCGCATCGCGGGCCACCTCGGCTTCTCGCAGGCCTTCACCTCCGTCGGCCAGGTCTACCCGCGCTCGCTGGACTACGAGGTCGTCACCACGCTGGTGCAGCTCGCGGCGGCCCCGTCCTCGCTGGCCAAGACCATCCGGCTGATGGCCGGCAACGAGCTGGTCACCGAGGGCTTCAAGCCGGGCCAGGTCGGCTCCTCGGCGATGCCGCACAAGATGAACACCCGCTCCTGCGAGCGCGTCAACGGCCTGATGGTGATCCTGCGCGGCTACGCCTCGATGACCGGCGAGCTGGCGGGCGACCAGTGGAACGAGGGCGACGTGTCCTGCTCGGTGGTGCGCCGGGTCGCCCTGCCGGACGCCTTCTTCGCCCTGGACGGCCTGCTGGAGACGTTCCTGACGGTGCTCGACGAGTTCGGCGCCTTCCCCGCGGTGATCGCCCGCGAACTGGACCGCTACCTGCCGTTCCTGGCGACCACCAAGGTGCTGATGGGCGCGGTGCGGGCCGGCGTCGGCCGGGAGGTCGCGCACGAGGCGATCAAGGAGAACGCGGTCGCCACCGCGCTGGCGATGCGCGAGCAGGGTGCCGAGCGCAACGACCTGCTCGACAAGCTCGCCGCCGACGAGCGCCTGCCGCTCGACCGGGAGCGGCTGGCCGCGCTGATGGCCGACAAGCTGTCCTTCACCGGCGCCGCCGCCGACCAGGTCGGCGCGGTCGTCGCCCGGATCGAGGAGATCGTGAAGCAGCGCCCGGAGGCGGCCGGCTACACCCCCGGAGCGATCCTCTGACCCGCGCGCCCCGCAGCCCGCGCTTCACCCGGGCGGAGCTGGAGGCCGCCCGCGACCGTCTCGTCCCGGACGTGGTCGCGGACGGCCTCCGCGTGCTGTTCTGCGGCATCAACCCGGGGCTGATGTCGGCCGCGACCGGCCACCACTTCGCCCGCCCCGGCAACCGTTTCTGGCCGGTGCTGCACCTGTCCGGTTTCACGCCCCGGCTGCTGCGGCCGGCCGAGCAGCACGAGCTGCTGTCCTACGGGCTCGGCATCACCAACGTCGTGGCCCGGGCGACCGCGCGGGCGGACGAGCTGACCGCCGAGGAGTACGTCGAGGGCGGGCGGCTGCTGGCCGGGAAGGTGACGCGGCTGCGGCCGCGGTGGCTGGCCGTCGTCGGCGTGACCGCCTACCGCGCCGCCTTCGGCGACCGTACGGCGAAGGTGGGCCCGCAGGAGCGGACCATCGGCGACACCGGGATCTGGGTCCTGCCCAACCCCAGCGGGCTCAACGCGCACTGGACCCCCGCCACGATGGCGGAGGAGTTCCGGCGGCTGCGCGAGGCGGCCGACGGGCCCGGCTGACCCGCGCACGATGCCCGAAAGGCCGGGCACGGCCCCGTAGCGCCTTTTGTGCGCGCCCGCCCCTGAGCAGCGATCATCCGGGGCCCCTCAGCGTTCACCGTCGTACGTCTGTACGCGCCTCGATCCACCGGTGTACGGTCTCGGGCCGATGGGCTTTGGGAGCGCTCCCATCGTGCTGTTCCCGCTTCACACGAGGAGGAACGCTTTGAAACGCATTGTGGCCCTGCTGGCGACCTGCGCCACGGCTGTGGGTCTCACGGCACTGCTCGGCCCGCAGCCGGCGGCCGCCGCCACCGGCTGCAAGGTGGACTACACCGTCACCAGCCAGTGGCAGGGCGGCTTCCAGGCCGGGGTGAAGATCACCAACCTGGGCGCCCCCGTCACCGGATGGACGCTGAAGTTCACGCTGCCCGACTCCGGGCAGAAGCTCGTCCAGGGCTGGAACGCCACCTGGTCGCAGTCCGGTTCCACGGTCAGCGCCGCCGGCATCGACTGGAACCGCACCCTGGCCACCGGCGCGTCGACCGACCTCGGCTTCGTCGGCTCCTTCACCGGCTCCAACCCCAAGCCCTCGGCGTTCACGCTCAACGGCGTCGCCTGCACCGGCTCCGTCGAAGAGCCCCCGCCCGGCACCGACCCCGACCCGGGCACCGGCACCCCCGTGGGCGTCAACGGTCAGCTGCACGTCTGCGGCGTCAACCTGTGCAACCAGTACAACCGCCCCATCCAGCTGCGGGGCATGAGCACGCACGGCATCCAGTGGTTCAGCAAGTGCTACAACAGCGCGTCCCTGGACGCGCTGGCGAAGGACTGGAAGTCGGACCTGCTGCGCATCGCCATGTACGTGCAGGAGGACGGTTACGAGACCGACCCGGCGGGCTTCACCAGCCGCGTGAACAGCCTCGTCGACATGGCCGAGGCCCGGGGCATGTACGCCCTGATCGACTTCCACACCCTCACGCCGGGCGACCCCAACTACAACCTGGACCGCGCCAAGACGTTCTTCGCGTCCGTCGCCGCCCGCAACGCCGCCAAGAAGAACGTGATCTACGAGATCGCCAACGAGCCCAACGGCGTGAGCTGGACGGCCATCAAGAACTACGCCGAGCAGGTCATCCCGGTGATCCGGGCCGCCGACCCGGACGCCGTGATCATCGTCGGCACCCGGGGCTGGTCCTCGCTGGGCGTCTCGGACGGCTCCAACGAGACCGAGGTCGTCAACAACCCGGTCAACGCCACCAACATCATGTACACGTTCCACTTCTACGCCGCGAGCCACAAGGACAACTACCGGGCCACGGTGAGCCGGGCGGCCTCCAAACTGCCGCTGTTCGTGACCGAGTTCGGCACGGTGAGCGCCACCGGCGGCGGCACGATGGACCGGTCCAGCACCACGGCCTGGCTGGACCTGCTCGACCAGCTGAAGATCAGCTACGCGAACTGGACCTACTCCGACGCCGATGAGAGCAGCGCGGCGCTCAAGCCCGGCACCTGTGACGGCACCGACTACAGCAGCAGCGGTGTGCTGACCGAGTCCGGGGCGCTGATCAAGAGCCGCATCAGCACCGCCGATTCCTTCCCCACCAACTGACCCCCGGCGGGGCTCCGGCGGGACCGGAGTCCCGCACCGGCGGTTGGGAGCGCTCCCAGCCCGTCTCGGTCCGGACCCGTCTCACGGCGGGTCCGTCTGCGTCACTATGCCGAGCAGCTGGAAGGGCAACTCCTTGTCCCACTGGGAGATGCCGAGGGCGACCCAGCGGTCCGGCTCCGGTGCCCGCCACAGCAGGACGTCCGGGACATGACCGCTGAGTCCGGCCCAGGGTTCGGCGATCTCCTCGCCCGCCATGGTCCGCTCGAACACGCTGTAGAGGCTGAAGTGCCGGGGACTGCCCCACCGTTCGCCCAGCCGCTCGGCGAGGCCGTCCCGGTCGGCCTCGTACTGCGCCTCCGTCTCCTCCCGTTCGCCGCCGTCGGCCTCCCAGAACTCCTCGCTGGTCTGTAAGGCGGCCAGGTGATAGCCGGGCCCGCTCTCGCCGTGCTCCGTCCTGCCGGGCACCGCCGGGAACTCCCGGGCGCACAGCAGCTCGATGAGGGTCAGGCACTCCGCGATGTCCATGCGGTCCAGTAAAGCGGGCACCACTGACAATTGGTCCGGCGTCAGGCGTCCCTGCGGCGCACGCTCCAGGCGCCCGCCGCGAGGGCGGCGGCCGTCCACAGCGCGGTCACCCCGAGCCCGCTCCACGGCCCGAGGGCGCCGTCCCAGGTGCTGTGCAGAGCCACTTGGCCGGCCCGGTCGGGGAGGAAGTCGGCGACCGAGCCGGACAGGTCACCGACGACGAAGGACACGATCAGCAGGAACGGGATCAGCACCGAGAGGGTGGCGACTCCGCTGCGCAGCACGGCCGCCACCCCGGCGGCGAACAGGGCCATCAGCGTCAGGTGCACACCGCAGCCGACCGCGCCGCGCACCCCCTCGGCCCAGCCGGGCGCGGACGCGCCGAGGACCGCACGGCCCACCAGGAGCGAGACGAATCCGGTGCACAGCCCGACGGCCAGCGCCGGCAGGGCGATCGCCGTCGCCTTCGCGGCGAACCAGCGCCCCCGGTCGGGCACCGCGGCCAGCGTCAGCCGCAGGGCGCCGCCCCGGAACTCCGTCGAGACTGCCGTCGTACCGAAGGCGATCGCGGCGATCTGCCCGAAGCTGATGCCGAAGAACACCGAGAACAGCGGGTCCGCGTCGTCGACGTCGGCCGCGGCGAGCGTCGAGAACCCGGCGGTGGCGACGAGGACCGCGGCGAGGGCGCCCAGCTGGGAGCGCAGGGTACGGATCTTGATCCACTCGGCGTGGAGGACGGGGATGAACGGCATGGTCAGACCTCCTGGCGCGGTGCGGTGAACTCGGCCTCGGACGCGGTCAGATCGAAGTACGCCTCCTCCAAGGTGGCCTCCCGGGCGGTGAGTTCCAGTACGGGGACGCCCGCCTCGGACATCAGCCGGCCGAGGTCCTCCACGCGCGCGTGCCGCACGGTCCAGGCCCCGTCCTCCTCGCGGGAGGCGTCGTGGCCGTGCCGGGCGAGCAGCTCGGCCAGGGCGGCGGGATCGGTGGTGCGGATGCGGACCTGGGGCCGCACGCGCGTGTGGATGAAGTCCCTCACCGGTGTGTCGGCGAGGAGCCGGCCCCGGCCCAGGATCAGCAGGTGGTCGGCGAACGCGGCCGTCTCGCCCATGAGATGGCTGGAGACCAGAACCGTACGGCCCTCGTCCGCGAGCCGGCGCAGCAGGGTGCGGATCCACACGATGCCCTCGGGATCGAGGCCGTTGGCGGGTTCGTCGAGCAGGACCGCCTCGGGGTCGCCGAGCAGGGCGGCGGCGATGCCGAGCCGCTGGCGCATGCCGAGGGAGTACGTCCGCACCCGCTGCCGGGCCACGGTGGCGAGGCCGGTCTCCTCCAGCACGGTGTCGACCCGGCGGGCGGGTATCCGGTTGCTCGCGGCGAGGGCCAGCAGATGGCCGCGGGCGGTGCGCGAGCCGTGCGCGGCCCGGGCGTCGAGCAGGGCGCCCACCCGGCGCAGCGGCTCACGGAGCCGGGTGTAGGCGTCGCCGCCGATGGTGGCGGTGCCGGCGGTGGGCCGGTCGAGGCCCAGAAGGAGGCGGAAGGTCGTGGACTTCCCCGCGCCGTTGGGGCCGAGGAAGCCGGTGACCCGGCCGGGGCGGACGCTGAAGGTGAGGCCGTCCACGGCCCGTCGGCCGCCGTACTCCTTGGTGAGGTCGCGAACATCGATGCTGGTCATGGCACCAGCCTGGCGGAGCACGGCGGGCGGGGCCTCCCCCGCCGGCGGGGTCCGTCTCCCCCGTGCGGGGGAGGGCCGTTGTCAGTGCCGGCTGCGACGATGTGGCCATGCCCCGCCTTCTCCGCCCGTTGCTGAGCGCGACGACGTACACGCGCCTGCTGCATCTGTGGGTGCCGATGCTGATGGTCAGCGTCTGGCTCTTCATCGACCCGTCGACCCCGTGGATGCCCGCCCTGTTCCTCCTCCCGCTCGGTCTGGTGCCCGCCGTGCGGCGGGGCGAGGGGGTGCAGGCGCGGCTGATGCTCACGCCCGGCGAGCCGGACCCGGGCATCTCCGAGGCGCCGGCGGCGAGCTGGCGGGACCGGCTGCGTACGGTGCTGTGGCTGGAGGTGCGGATGGTGCTCGGCGCCGCGACCGTGTTCGCCTCCGTGTGGCTGCCCGGCACCGCCTTCGAACTGGCGCGGTGCGCGTGGGGCGTGCCGCCGGCCGGGCTGCCGCTGCTGGAATGGCTGCCGTCGCACCGCGCGCTGGCCCTGCTGACGCCGCTGCCGCTGCTCGTCTTCTACGGTGTGGCGGTCGGGCTCGGCGAGCTGATCACGGCCGCCGCGCGCCGGCTGCTCGGGCCGTCGGCGGCCGAGCGGCTGGCCGCGCTGGAGCAGCGCACCGAGCAGCTGCTGGAACGCACGCGGATCGCGCGGGAGTTGCACGACTCGATCGGGCACGCCCTGACGCTGGCGGTGGTGCAGGCGGGCGCCGCGCGCGCGGCCGGTGATCCGGAGTTCACCGAGCGGGCGCTGACCGCCATCGAGGACACCGGCCGGGCCGCGCTGGAGGACCTGGAGCGGGTGCTGGGCGTGCTGCGGGAGGCCGAGCGGCCACTGAGCGCGCGGCCCACGCTGGCGGACGCCGGCCGGCTGCTGGAGTCGGCGCGGGCCTCGGGCGCGAAGGTCGACGCCGAGGTGACGGGGCCGGTGGAGGCCGTGCCGGGACCGGTGTCCCGCGAGGGCTACCGCATCCTCCAGGAGGCCCTCACCAACGCGCTGCGGCACGCGGGTCCGGTGCCGGTGCGGGTCCGGGTCGCGGTCACCGGCGGCACGCTCGCCCTGGAGGTGCGCAATCCGCTGCCGGGCGCGATACCCGGCCCCGGGCGGGGCAGCGGCCTGCGCGGCATACGGGAGCGGGCGGCACTGCTCGGCGGCTCCGCCGTCACCGGCCCTCAGGAGGGCGACTGGCGGGTGCGGGCGGAGCTGCCGGTCGGGTGATCTAGGCTGGCCGGATGCCGGTCACCGTCCTGCTCGTCGACGACGAACCCCTGGTCCGCGCGGGTCTGCGGGCCGTGCTGGAGGCGCAGCCCGACATCGAGGTGGTGGGCGAGGCCGCCGACGGCGCGGCCGTCATCCCGCTGGTCCGCCGACTGCGCCCCGACGTCGTCGCGATGGACGTCCGGATGCCGCTGATGGACGGCATCGAGGCCACGCGCGCGGTGCTGCGCACGGTGCCCGGCCCGCCGAAGATCCTGGTCGTGACCACCTTCGAGGACGACGAGTTCGTGTACGAGGCGCTGCGCGCGGGTGCCGACGGGTTCCTGCTGAAGCGGGCCCGCCCGGCCGAGATCGTGCACGCGGTGCGGCTGGTCGCGGCGGGCGACTCCCTGCTGTTCCCGGCCTCCGTACGGCGGCTCGCCGCCCGGTACGGCGACGGCGGGCGGCCGGCGCGGGCCGCGCTGGAGCGGGCCCGGCTGACCGAGCGGGAGGCGGAGGTGCTGCGGCAGATGGCACGCGGGCTGTCGAACGCGGAGATCGCCGCCCGGCTGGTGGTGAGCGCGGAGACGGTGAAGTCGCATGTGAGCGCCGTCCTGGCCAAGCTCGGTGCGCGCGACCGCACGCAGGCGGTGATCGCGGCCTACGAGTCGGGGTTCGTGGAGCCGGGCTGAGCGGGCCGCGACCGCGCGCGGAACCCGGCACTCGCCGGGGTGCCCCCGGCCGAGTACGATCCGGCCAACACGCCCGCTAGCTGGGAGGACGGACGGTGGGGCAGCTGACCGGCGGCGATCCCTCGCTGCTGCGAAGGATCAATTCCGCGGTGGTGCTGCACGCGCTGCGTGCCACGGACTGCGCGACGCTCACCGAGGTCACCCGGGTCACCGGACTGTCCCGGCCGACCGTCGAGGGCGTCGTGGAGGGGCTCATAGAGGCCGGTCTCGTGGTGGAGACGGCCGCCGACGAGGGGGGTGCGCGCCGGCAGGGGCGGCCCGCGCGGCGGTTCCGGTTCCGGGCCGAGGCGGGGCATCTGCTGGGCCTGGAGATCGGGCCGCACCGGGTCGCCGCGCTGCTGTCCGACCTGGACGGGCGGGTGCTGGGCGCGCAGGCCAAGGAGGTCGGCGCGGGCGCCCCTGCGGACGAGCGGCTCGACCGGCTGCGCGGCGCGGTCGCCGAGCTGCTGCGCCGGGCCGGGGTCGCGCGCGGTTCGCTGCGCGCGGTGGGCGTGGGCACGCCGGGCATCGTGGAGGCGGACGGCACGGTACGACTGGGCACGGCGTTGCCCGGGTGGACGGGGCTGCGGCTCGGCGAGCGGCTCGGCCGGTCCTTCCGCTGCCCGGTGCTGGTGGAGAACGACGCCAACGCGGCGGTGCTCGCGGAGCACTGGAAGGGGGCGGCGGCCGAGACGGACGACGTGGTGTTCGTGCTGGCCGGGCTGAGTCCCGGGGCCGGTTCGCTGATCGGCGGGCGGCTGCACCGGGGCTACGGCGGGGCGGCCGGGGAGATCGGCGCGCTGCATCTGCTGGGCCGGGAGGCGACGCCGGAGGCGCTGCTGTCCACCACCGACGAGCCGCTGCACCCGCTGGACGAGCAGGCGGTCGCCGAGGTGTTCGCGCTGGCGCGCGGCGGTGATCTGCGTGCGCGGGCGGCCGTCGAGCGGTTCATCCAGCGGCTGGTGCACGACGTGGCCGCGCTGGTGCTGGCGCTGGATCCGGAGCTGGTGGTGATCGGCGGCTGGGCGGCCGGTCTGGACGGTGTCCTGGAGCCACTGCGCCGCGAACTGGCCCGCTACTGCCTGCGTCCGCCCCGGGTGGCACTGTCGGTCCTGGGCGAGGCGGCGGTGGCCACGGGGGCGCTGCGGCTGGCCTTGGACCACGTGGAGGAGAAACTGTTCACCGTGGACGGCACCCTGACGCGCCGCTGAGCCGGACCGCCGGCGCTGAGCGCGGGCGCGGAGACCGGGTCGGGTCGTGGAGACCGGGTCGGGACGCGCGGAGACCGGGTCGGGACGGGTCGGGTCGGGTCGCGCGGAGACCGGGTCGGGTCGCGGAGGCGAGTCTGCGCGGAGACTGAGCCTGCGCCGAGACCGGGCTGTGTCGCGGACGTGGGCGCGAGGCGCTGAGCCCGCCTGCGGAGTGTGGGTGCGGCGCCGGGTCAGGCCGCACAGTGGGCACGGGGTGCTGAGCCCGGGCGTGGCGTGGGGGCGAAGCGCCAAGCCCGGCCGCGGAGTGAGCCCACGGCGCTGAGCCCGGACGCGGCGTGGGCACGGGCACTGAGTTCGGCCGCACAGCGGTCGCGAGACGCTGAGTCCAGGCGTCGCCGAATCATCCGGCCGTGCGGAAAGCACGGGTTCGGCTGCCTTGCCGCCGTCTCCTGGCCGCAACCGGCGTGCCGCCCACGCGGGTCGGCATGCCTCGGCGGCGGTGTCCTGGCCGGAACCGGCCGCCCAGTGGGTGCGACTCGGCGTACTCGCGCTGCCAGGACCCCGGCGGAACGCGGCCGTGCCCTGGCATGGCGACCGGCTCGGCGGTGACGGGGCGAACGCGGCCGCAGAGTGATCGCGGACGGCGTGGCTGCGCCCCGATGACGTGGCGGAACGCGGCCATGGAGTGGATGCGGACGGCGTACCTGTGCCCCGGTGACCCGGCGGGACGGGGCCGTGCCGTGAGCGTGGGGACGGCCGGCGCCGGCCCGGCGACCGTGGCCGTTGCGTCGGCGCGGGTCACGTACCCGCGCCGCCGTCACCCGGCGGAACGCGGCCGTGCCGTGAGCCTGGCGACCGGCTCGGCGGTGGCCCAGCAGGATGTGGCCGTTGCGTCCGCGCGGGTCACGTACCCGCGCCGCCGTCACCCGGCGGAACGCGGCCGTGCCGTGAGCCTGGCGACCGGCTCGGCGGTGGCCCAGCAGGATGTGGCCGTTGTGTCCGCGCGGGTCACGTACCCGCGCTGCCGTCACCCGGCGGAACGCGGCCGTGCTGTGAGCCTGGCGACCGGCTCGGCGGTGGCCCGGCGGAATGTGGCCGTCGCGTCGGCGTTGGTGGCATGCCGGCGAGGTCTTCGGTGCGGGGCCGCGGTTGCTGTGCGGGCCGGCACCGAAGAGCTTCGTGGTCGGGCGGTGCGGGGTTCAGGAGGCCCGTCTCTGCGGGTCGTGGTGTATCTCCACGCCCGCCGAGTCGCCGAAGGTGAGCCGGCAGGTGTCGGCGCGGTAGGTCGCCACCGACAGGACGGCGGTGCGGCCCTGGGCGAGGAAGCGGGTGGTGACGACGAGCACCGGGGAGCCGGGGAGCCGGTCCAGTGCCCTGGCGTCGTCCGCGCGCGCGGAGCCCAGCTCGACCGCGCGGTCCTCCCCCTCCAGGGGCAGGTGCTGGAGCTCACGCAGCACCGCACGCGCGCGTGCCGCGCCGGACGGGGCGTCGATCGCGGTCAGGCCGGGCACCGAGGCCGCCGGGATGTAGAGGAGTTCGGTGGCGACCTGCTGGCCGTGGGACATCCGGGAGCGGCGCACGGTGTGCACGGCTTCGTCCGCGCCGGTCTCCAGCGCGGCGACGACCGCGGCGGGCGGCACCGCCTGGGCGCTGTCGACGGGCTGCCAGGCGTCTCCGGCGGCGCCGGGCCAGGCGTGCTGCCGCGTACCGACGGCCACGCCCACGCGCGGGGGCGCGACGGTCGTGCCGACCCCGCGCCGGCGCTGGAGCCGGCCCTCCAGTTCCAGCTGTTCGAGGGCCTGGCGGAGCGTTGCGCGGGCCACGCCGAAACGGGCGGCCAGATCACGCTCGTTGGGCAGGATCTCGCCGACCGAGAACTCGGAGTCGAGTGCCTCGCTGAGCACGGTCTTGAGATGCCAGTACTTCGGTTCCGGTACCGATTCCAGCTGCGTCGTCCCCACCCTGTCCTCCGCGAGAGCCGTGGTCCGGCGGTTTTTGGCGCCCTTGTTTATTAAAGGTTGTTGCACTTCTCTGCGACCATAGGGCGGCGCTCACCCTTGGTCAAGACCAATCCTCGGCCGCACTGGCGCTTCCCGGACGGCCGGCAGTGAAGCGTTCACGAGGCGTTCGCGCGCGCCGGTGTGTGTGACATCGCGGCAAAGCTCCCGTCGTACGGCGGGACGTACGGGTACGGCGAAGCCCCCGCCGGGACGACGGGGGCTCGCGGAGGGGGGCGGTGGCTCAGTGGGCGGTGAGGTGCCGGAGCTTGTCCGGGTTGCGGATGACGTAGACGGACGTGATGCGGCCGTCGGCGATGTCCACCTGGAACAGGCTGTCGGGCTCGCCGCCGGTCAGGATCAGCAGGGCGGGGCCGCCGTTGGTCTCCAGGAAGCGGTGGGTCCGGTCGGCCGGGGCGGTGCGCGCGGCGCCGACGAGGAAGCGGCCGACCTTGTCGGCGGTGTGCAGGACGCGCACCGGCGCCTTGGCCTTGCCGCCGCTGTCGCCGACCAGCCGGACGTCCGGGGCGAGCAGGGACATCAGCCCCGCCAGGTCGCCTCCGCCGGCGGCGTCGAGGAAACGCTCGGTCAGTTCCCGGCGCCGTGCGGGCTCGACGTCGTGGCGGGGGCGTCGTTCGGCCACGTGCCGGCGGGCCCGTCCGGCGAGTTGCCGTACCGCCGGCTCGGTCCGTTCCAGCAGCGTGGCGATCTCGGCGTACGGGTAGCCGAACGCCTCCCTGAGCACGAACACCGCCCGTTCCAGCGGGGACAGCGACTCCAGGACGACCAGGACGGCGAGGGAGACGGTGTCGGCGAGCACGGCGCGGTCGGCGGAGTCGGGGGCGGTGCCGGCGAACTCGGTGAGGTACGGCTCGGGCAGCCAGGGGCCGACGTAGGCCTCGGCGCGCCGCTGGACCTGGCGGAGCCGGTCGATGGCCAGCCGGGTGGTGACGCGCACCAGGTAGGCGCGCGGTTCGCGGATCTTCTCGCGGTCGGCGTGGTACCAGCGCAGCCATGCCTCCTGGACCACGTCCTCCGCGTCGGCGACGCGGCCGAGCATGCGGTAGGCGACTCCCATGAGCAGGGGCCGGTGTGCTTCGAAGTCGTCGGTGGCGGGCTGTGCGGTCACCGGCCCATCCCATCGTCACGCGCCCGCCGGTGTCCACCCGGTACGGGGCCGGTGTCCACCAAGGGCTACCCGCCGGTAGGTGATTGCTGACAAGCTGTCTACGGCGTCCGTCGGCAGCACAGACGAGGAGCACCCCATGTCCGCCACCGTCTCCTTCCAGGTCCCCGCCCCCCACGGCCCGGGCGAGGTGACCGTGTCCTACGCGCGCGTGGGCCGCGGGGAACCGCTGGTCCTGCTGCACGGCATCGGCCACCACCGGCAGGCATGGGACCCGGTCGTGGACATCCTGGCCACCGAGCGCGAGGTGGTCGCCGTGGACCTGCCGGGCTTCGGCGCGTCCCCGGGTCTGCCGGAGGGGCTGCCCTACGACCTGCCCACCACGGGCGCCGTGCTCGGCGCCCTGTTCGAGGCGCTGGACCTGGACCGCCCGCACGTCGCCGGCAACTCGCTGGGCGGCCTGCTCGCCCTCGAACTGGGCCGGGAGAAGCTCGTACGGTCCGTCACGGCCCTGTCCCCCGCCGGTTTCTGGTCACCGGCGGAGCGGCGGTACGCCTTCACGGTGCTGCTCGGCATGCGCGGCGTCGCCCGCCGGCTGCCGCCGCCGGTGGTGGCGGGGCTGTCCCGCACGGCGGCCGGCCGTACCGCGCTGACCAGCACCATCTACGCCCGCCCGGCGCGCCGTTCGCCGGACGCGGTGGTCGCCGAGACGCGGGCGCTGGCGACGGCCACCGGCTTCACCGCGACCCTGCGGGCGGGCGCCGAGGTCCGGTTCACCGACGCCGTGGCGGGCCTGCCGGTCACGGTGGCCTGGGGCGCCCGGGACCGGCTCCTCGTGCCCCGCCAGGGCATCCGCGCCAAGCGGATCATCCCGCACGCCCGGCTGGTCCGGCTGCCCGGCTGCGGTCACGTCCCGATGAACGACGACCCGGCGCTGGTGGCGCGGGTGATCCTGGACGGCAGCCGCTGACGCGCGCCCGCGCACCCGTGTGCGGCAAGCGGCCGGGCGGCGAGCCCGGCCGCTTCGCCGTCGCGCGCGGTGCCGACGGCCCGGCCGGCGACGGGAGTTCACCTCGGGTTCGCGTGCGCGCCGCGCCGCCCCAGTAGGTGTGGCTGCGCACACTGGCCGGATCCCGTCCCTGGAGGCGCAGCCATGTCCCACCGTCCACTCCCGGGCCGCCGCAGCGTACTGCGCGGTTCGCTCGCCGCGTCGGCGGCCCTGACCCTGCCCGCCGGTCTCGGCGCGGCCCCGGCGTTCGCCCGCTCCGGCCGCCCCCGGGCGGACTGGGGGGTGCAGACCGGTGACGTGACCTCCGACTCCGGCCTGGTGTGGGTGCGTGCGGACCGGCCCGCCCGGATGATCGTGGAGACCGCGGCCACCGAGTCGTTCCGCGACCCGCGCCGCTGGCACGGCCCGCTGCTGGGCGCCGGCACGGACTTCACCGGCACCACCCGGCTGCACGGCCTGCCGTCCGGGGAGCAGATCCACTACCGGGTGCTGCTGGCCGACCCCGACGACCCGCGCCGCACCGGCGAGCCCGTCACCGGCACCTTCCGCACGGTCTCCCGGCGCCGCCGGGACGGCGTGCGCTTCCTGTGGTCGGGCGACCTGGCGGGCCAGGGCTGGGGCATCAACCCCGACCTCGGCGGCTACCGCATCTACGACGCCATGGCCCGGCTGGACCCCGATTTCTTCCTGTGCAGCGGCGACAACATATACGCCGACGGCCCGATCCCCGAGACACAGGCGCTGCCCGGCGGCGGCACCTGGCGCAACGTCACCACCGAGGAGAAGGCCAAGGTCGCCGAGACCCTGGCCGAGTACCGGGGCAACTTCCGCTACAACCTGCTCGACGCCAATCTGCGCGCGTTCAACGCCCGGGTGCCCTCGGTCGTCCAGTGGGACGACCACGAGGTGCGCAACAACTGGTACCCGGGCGAGGTGATCGCCACGACCGACACCCGGTACACCGAGAAGAGCATCGACGTCCTCGCCGCGCGCGCCAGGCGGGCCTTCAGCGAGTACTTCCCCCTCCCCACGCTGCGGCCGGGCGCCCGTGAGGGCCGCGTCTACCGGGTGCTGCGCCAGGGCCCGCTGCTGGACGTGTTCGTGCTGGACATGCGCACCTACCGCAACGCCAACTCGCCGGACGACCAGACCACCGACCCGCGGGGCATCCTCGGCCGGGAGCAGCTGGAGTGGCTCAAGCGGGAGCTGGCCCGCTCGCGCGCGGTGTGGAAGGTGATCGCCGCCGACATGCCGATCGGTCTCGTCGTACCGGACGCGACGGAGGGCCGGCCGAACTTCGAGGCGGTGGCCCAGGGCGACCCCGGCGCGCCGCTCGGGCGCGAGCTGCAGATCGCCGAGCTGCTGCGGTTCATCAAGCACCGGCGGATCACCGGCACGCTGTGGCTGACGGCGGACGTGCACCACACCTCGGCCCAGCACTACCAGCCGTCCCGGGCCGCCTTCACCGACTTCGAGCCGTTCTGGGAGTTCGTGTCCGGGCCGCTGAACGCGGGTGCGTTCCCGGCCAGCCCGCTGGACGGCACGTTCGGCCCGGAGCGGGTGTTCGTCAAGGCGCCGACCGCGTCCAACGTCTCACCGGCCGGCGGCTACCAGTTCTTCGGCGAGGTGGACATCGACGGGGACAGCGGCGAGCTGACGGTGCGGCTCCGGGAGCAGGACGGCAGCGTGCTGTTCAGCCGGACGCTCCAGCCGGGCCGGGTCGGCCAGTAGGCCGGCCGGCAGGCGCGCCGGCGGGCCGGAGCGGGGAGGGTGACCGGTCGGCCGTAGAAAGTGCAACAAATGGGGCGGAGCATGCTTTTACTCGTCGGACACAATCAGTTCGTGATCGCGCAACACCCCTCCTGCACAGTGGCCGCATGACTCCAGAGATGCCTGATGTGACCCGGGCCCGGCACGGTCGGCCCGTGCACCACTGGCGGCGCGACGTCGTCGAACTCGCCGCGCTGTTCACGGCGGTGGCCGTCGCGGACGCGGTGGCCAACATGATCGGGCACGGGCCGGACGGGCCGGCCCTGCTCGTGATCTCGGCGATCGTGCTGGCCGCGACGGCGGGCTTCCACGTGTGGTGGTCACGCCGCCACGGACACGCGCCGCCCGCGAGCGATACCGGTGCCCGGCCGGCCGCCGAGACGCGGCCGGCCGGGCCGTCCGAGCGGCCCGGCGCCCCGGCGGCCGCCCTCACCGGCCCCGGCACGCTGTGGCGGATGCGGACGACGGTGAAGGACGAGCCGGGGTCCCTGGCCGCCCTGTGCACGGCGCTCGCCGGGCACCGGGTGGACATCCTCAGCCTCCAGACCCACCCGCTGGCCGACGGCACGGTGGACGAGTTCCTGCTGCGGGCGCCGGGCGCGCTGACGGCGGCCGGCCTCACCCGGGCGGTCGCGCTGGCCGGGGGCACGTCCACGTGGATCGAGCGGGCCGACGCCCACGATCTGGTCGACGCGCCGACCCGGGTGCTGGGGCTGGCCGCCCGTACCGCGCTGGACGCCTCCGAACTGCCGCTGGCGCTACGGCAGTTGCTGGGCCGGTGCACGATCCGGTCGCTGCCCGCCACACCGGTCGGCGGTGGCCGGGGCCCGCTGCCGGTGCCCGCCGAGGGGGTGCTGGAGGACACCGTGATGCGGCTGCCGGCACCCGAGGGCGGGGTGCTCACCGTGGAGCGGCCGTATCTGCCGTTCACCCCGACGGAGTTCGCGCGCGCCCGGGCGCTGGTCGAGCTGGACGGCCGGCTCGGGCCGCGGATTCCCCGCGGGCAGGATGTGCTGACGCTGCCCGAGGGCGACGACATCACGGTGCGCCGGATCGACACCGGGGACCTGGCCGCGGCCAGGGCGATGCACGACCGGTGCTCGGCGCGGACGCTGGGGCTGCGCTACCACGGCCCGGTCGCCGACGCGGACCGCTATCTGAACCATCTGCTCAGCCCCCGCTTCGGCCGCACGCTGGCCGCGCAGACCGCCGCCGGCCGGATCGTCGGCCTCGGGCACCTGCTGTGGGACGGTGACGAGACCGAGGTCGCGCTGCTGATCGAGGACGAGTGGCAGCGGCGGGGTGTCGGCGGTGAACTGCTCGGCCGGCTGGTCGGGATGGCGGCGGAGGCGGGGTGCGCGAGCGTGTACGCCGTGACCAAGGCGTCCAACACCGGCATGATCGCCACGATGCGCGCCCTCGGCCTTCCCCTGGACTACCAGATCGAGGAGGGCACCCTGGTCATCACGGCCCGCCTGGACACCCCCGGGCACTCCTCGGCCTCCCCGCTCGACCCCACCGTCCGCCACCACCTCACCGACCCGGTCCACCGGGACTGACGGCCGCCGGACCGGCGAGGCCGGCCCCCGCGCGGTCATCCCCGCGGGGGCCGGCTCCCCCTTCAACGCACCGCTTCCCGCAGCTCCTTCGCCCCCTGCCGTGCGCGCGGAGCGCCCAGTGCCCGGTCCAGGTCCGCCCACAGGTCGTCCACGTCCTCCAGACCGACGGACAGGCGGAGCAGCCGGTCGGTCACGCCCGCGCCGCGCCGGTCGTCGGCGTCCACGATGCGGTGGCTGATGGACGCGGGGTGCTGGATGAGCGTGTCGACGCTGCCCAGGCTCACCGCGGGCGTGACGAGCCGGACCCGGGAGATCACCTCGTGCGGGTCGCCGTGGACCTCGAAGGCGACCATCGCGCCGCCGAGGCGCGGGTAGCGCACCCGGGCCACCCGTGGGTCCGCGGCGAGCCGGCGGGCCAGCTCGGCGGCGTTCGCGGAGGCGGCCCGCACCCGCACCGGGAGGGTGGACAGGCCGCGCAGCAGCAGATAGCCGGCCAGCGGATGCAGGACGCCGCCCGTGGCGAACCGGATCCGCCGCAGCCGCCCCGCGAACTCCTCGTCGCAGGCCACCACCCCGGCCAGTACGTCCCCGTGGCCGCCGAGGTACTTGGTGGCGCTGTGCAGCACCAGTCGCGCCCCCTGCTCGGCCGGCCGCTGGAGCACGGGCGTGGCGAAGGTGTTGTCGGCGAGCAGCGGAACCTGGCCGCAGGCGCGGGCGACGGCCCGCAGATCGACCTCGGCGAGGGTCGGATTGGCCGGGGACTCGACCAGCACCAGCCCGGTGTCCGGGCGCAGCGCGCCGGCGATGCCGTCCGGGTCGGTCCAGGTGACCTCCGTACCGAGCAGCCCGGCGGTCAGCAGGTGGTCGCTGCACCCGTACAGCGGCCGTACCGCCACGGCGTGCCGCAGGCCCGACGAGGCGCAGGCCAGCAGCACCGCGCTGAGCGCGGCCATCCCGCTGGCGAAGGCGACCGCGGTCTCGGTGCCCTCCAACCGGGCCAGCGCGGTCTCGAAGCGGGCGACGGTCGGGTTGCCCAGGCGGGCGTAGACCGGCGGTCCGGCCAGGCCGGCGCCGTCGCCGGCGAAGGCGTCGATGCGGGCGGCCTCGGCCCGGCTGTCGTAGGAGGGGTAGGTGGTGGACAGGTCGATCGGCGGGGCGTGCAGGCCCTGCCGGGCCAGATCGTCGCGGCCTGCGTGCACGGCCTCGGTGGCCAGGGCTCTCGGTGCGGTGCGTACGCCGTCGTAGGCACCGGTGCTCGCTGTGTCCATGACGCAAGGGTGAACATCGCCCGGTTCACGGGGTGCGATCGCCGTGCTACGTTCGGCTCATGGCCGAGTCCGTCGTACTGGATCCGGTCGATCTGCATCTGCTGCGGCTGTTGCAGAACGACGCCCGGACCACCTACCGGGACCTCGCCGCGCAGGTGGGCGTGGCCCCGTCGACCTGTCTGGACCGGGTGGCCCGGCTGCGCCGCTGCGGTGTGATCCTCGGCCACCGGCTGCGGCTGGACCCGGCCAAGCTCGGGCGCGGTCTCCAGGCGCTGCTGTCGGTGCAGGTACGGCCGCACCGGCGGGAGCTGGTCGGACCGTTCGTGGAGCGGATCCGGGCGCTGCCGGAGGCGCGGACGGTGTTCCATCTGACCGGCCCGGACGACTATCTGGTGCATGTGGCCGTCGCGGACATGGCCGACCTCCAGCGGCTGGTGCTGGACGAGTTCACGGCACGGCGCGAGGTCGCCCGGGTGGAGACCCGGCTGGTCTTCCAGCAGTGGGAGTGCGGGCCGCTGCTGCCGCCGGGCCACGCCCGGAGCTGAATACCGACGTATCCGGGTGACGCGGGGATCCCCGGCGTACGAGGATGGGCCGCATGTCCGATACCCAGATCCCGCTGCCCCGTCAGGTCGCCGACGCCTATGTGGACGACCTCATCGCCCTCGACCCGGTCACCGGCACCTTTCTCGGTGTGCGGGAGAGTTCGAGCAGGCTGCCCGACTACTCGCCCGAGGGCCGGGACGCCGAGGCGCGGCTGGACCGGGACACGCTCGCGCGGCTGGACGAGGCGGAGCGGCGGCCCGGTGCCGACAGCGACGTGGAGCGGCGCTGCGCACGGCTGCTGCGGGAGCGGCTGACCGCCCGGCTGGCGATGCACGAGGCCGGTGAACACCTGCGTGAGGTCGGCAACATGCACACGCCCGGCCACTCCGTCCGGGAGGCCTTCACGATCACCCCGGCGGAGACGGAGGAGGACTGGGCGGCGATCGCCGAGCGGCTGCGCGCGGTGCCGGAGGCGTTCGCCGGCTACCGCGCATCCCTCGAACTCGGCCTGGAGCGCAAGCTGTTCGCGGCCCCGCGGCCGACCGCCACGTTCATCGGCCAGCTGACCGAGTGGGCGGACACCGGCGAGGGGCGCGGCTGGTTCGAGGACTTCGCCGCCGCGGGGCCCGAGGCGCTGCGCGCGGAGCTGGACGAGGCGGCGCGGACGGCCACCGGTGCCGTGGTGGAGCTGCGGGACTGGCTGCGCCAGGTGTACGCGCCGGCCATCGAGGGCGCCCCGGACGTCGTCGGCCGGGAGCGGTACGCGCGCTCGGCCCGCTACTTCAACGGCACCGACCTGGACCTGGACGAGGCGTACGCCTACGGCTGGGCGGAGTTCCACCGGATCCTCGGCGAGATGCGCGAGGAGGCCCGGAAGATCCTGCCCGGCGCCGCGACACCGTGGGCGGCGCTCGCGCACCTGGACGAGCACGGCCGGCACATCGAGGGCGTGGACGAGGTCCGCGACTGGCTCCAGGGCCTGATGGACCGGGCGATCGAGGACCTGGACGGCACCCACTTCGAACTGGCCGAGCGGGTGCGCCGGGTGGAGTCCCGCATCGCGCCGCCCGGTGGGGCGGCGGCCCCCTACTACACGTCCCCGTCGGAGGACTTCTCCCGGCCCGGCCGCACCTGGCTGCCCACGATGGGCCTGACCCGCTTCCCGGTCTACGACCTGGTCTCCACCTGGTACCACGAGGGCGTGCCGGGCCACCATCTCCAGCTCGCGCAGTGGGCGCACGTGGCGGACAGCCTCTCCCGCTACCAGGCGACGGTCGGCATGGTCAGCGCCAACGCCGAGGGCTGGGCGCTGTACGCGGAGCGGCTGATGGACGAACTGGGCTATCTCGGCGACCCGGAGGAGCGCCTCGGCTATCTGGACGCGCAGATGATGCGCGCGGTGCGGGTGATCATCGACATCGGTATGCACCTGGAGCTGGAGATCCCGGCCGACTCCCCGTTCCACCCGGGCGAGCGCTGGACCCCGGAACTGGCGCAGGAGTTCTTCGGGGCGCACAGCAGCCGCCCGGCGGACTTCGTGGAGAGCGAGCTGACCCGCTATCTGACCATGCCGGGCCAGGCCATCGGCTACAAGCTGGGCGAGCGGGTCTGGCTGCTGGGCCGGGAGCGGGCGCGGGCGCGGCACGGTGCCGCGTTCGACCTGAAGGCCTGGCACATGGCGGCGCTGTCCCAGGGTTCGCTGGGCCTGGACGACCTGCTGGACGAGCTGTCCCGGCTGTGACCGCCCCGGTCGGCACGGCGGCGGTTCCGGGCGCCCGGGTCGGCCACGGCGGCTGGCCCGGGCGCCCGGGTCAGCGCCGGAAGCCGCCTTCGGAGGTGACGACCTCGCCGGTGATCCAGCCCGCCTCGTCGGTGGCCAGCCAGGCGATGAGGCGGGCGGGGTCGTCGGGCGTGCCCCAGCGTCCGGCGGGGAACCGCGCGGCCACCGCCGCCCGCACCTCGTCGGTGGCGTAACCGGTGTCCACCGGGCCGGGGTTGACGGCGTTCACCGTGATCCCCCGGTCGGCGAGCGTGGTGGCCAGCGAGCGGGTGATGGAGGCGAGGGCGCCCTTCTGCAGGGCGTAGGCGATCTCGCCCGGCATGCCGCCGCCGAGGTCCTGGCCGGAGGTCATCAGCACCACGCGCCCGCCGGGGGCGTCCCCGGCCGAGGCGGCGCGGGAGCGGGCGTACGCCTGGACGAGCAGCAGCACCGAGCGGGTGTTCACGGCCCAGTGGGCGTCCAGCATGGCGGCGTCGATGTCGTCCAGGGTGCCGTCGGAGCCGCTGAGGGCGTGGTTGGCGACGACGATGTCCAGGCGGCCGAACTCCTCGGTCACGGTGCGCACCAGCCGGGCCGGTTCCGCCGGGTCGGCCAGGTCACCGGGGCCGGAGGCGACCCGCGCCCGGGGGTCGGCGAGCGCTTCGCGTACGGAGTCGGCGACGGCGTCGGGACTGTCGGCGCCCCAGGGCATGGCGGCGTCGTGCGGCACATGGTGGTGCAGGTACACGCTGGCGCCGTAGGCCGCCAGCCGCCGGGCCACGGCGTGCCCGATCCCGGCCCGCCGGGAGGCACCGGTGACGAGCGCGGTCCGGCCGCGCAGGGGCAGGGGGTCTCGGCGTAATCCGGAAGCAGTGATCACGGCCGTTCACCTTAGGCGCGGACGCGCGGGGCGCGCGAGCGGTTTTCGGCTCGGCCGGACGGCCCTCTCCCGGTGGCGCGGCCGGCGCGGGGGTGGCCCGCTGGTGCCGGAGGGCCGACGAGGAAAGGCGGGCCGGCATGCGGGAGAACGCGCCGGAGCACGGGACGTTACGGACACCGCGCGCCGCGGGCCTGGCCGGGATCGTCTTCGCGCTGCTCCTGGCCGCGGCGATGGTCCTGGTAAGGCTGGCCATTCCGGAGGGGGCCGACGCGGTGACCGCCCGGGGCTTCACGGACTCCGGGCGGCGCGACGCGCTGCGGGCGGCCCTCGCGCTGGTGCCGTTCGCCGGGATCTTCTTCCTGTGGTTCCTCGGCGCGATCCGCGCGCACGTCGGCGCCGTCGAGGACAAGTTCCTCGCCACCGTCTTCCTGGGCAGCGGGCTGGTCTTCACCGCCACGCTGTTCGGGGCCGCCGCCGCGGCGGGCGCCGTGCTGGCGGTGGCCCATCCGCCGGGTCTGCCGCCGCTGCCGGTGGCCTGGGACTTCGGCCGCCACCTCGCCTACACGCTGATGACGGGGTACGCCATGCGGATGGCGGCCGTCTTCGTGTCGTCCCTGTCGGTCATGGGCCACCGGCTGGGCGTACTGCCCCGCCCGCTGACGATCGCGGGCTTCGTCACCGTGCTGGTGCTGCTCTTCGTCTCGTCGAACGTGCCGTGGGCGGAGCTGGTCTTCCCGGCCTGGTCGCTGCTGACCGGCCTGCACATCCTCGGGGCGGGCCGGGGGAAGGCCGGCGGGTAGGCCGCCGGGCGGTCACTCGATCGGCGTGCCCGGCGCGCGGGTGCCCCGCCCTCGCTCGCATGCTGGCGAGCGGGGGTGACCGCCGTCCGGAGCCCGCCCGCGCGAGCCGTGTGGCGCGCCCCGGACCTCGCCGTGGGAAAGGGCGGAGCGTCGATGAGGCTTGTCGTCGATCTCAACAAGTGCCAGGGGTACGCCCAGTGCGCGTTCCTCGCGCCCGATGTCTTCGCCATGCACGGCGAGGAGTCGCTGCTGTACGACCCGCGTCCGGAGGATGAGCAGCGCGAGCGGGTGGCGCGGGCCGTGGCCGCGTGCCCGGTGCAGGCGATCACCGCCGACGGCCTGGACCGCGCGGGCGCCTCCCAGGAGGCGTCCGATGTCCGCTGACCACCTCGAACGGCTCAGGCGTGAGGGACGGATCGTGATCGTGGGCGCCTCGCTGGCGGGCCTGCGGGCGGCCGAGACGCTGCGCGCCGAGGGCTTCGCCGGTGACCTGACCCTGATCGGGGACGAGCCGCACGAGCCGTACGACCGGCCGCCGCTGTCGAAGTCCGCGCTGCTGGGCATGGCGTCCCCGCTGCGCACGCAGCTGCCGCGCCGCCGGGAGATCGACGCGAAGTGGCGGCTGGGTGTCGCGGCGACCGGTCTGGATCTGGCGGCCAAGCGGGTCCGGCTGGCCGACGGGGACGAGGTGGAGTACGACCGGCTGCTCATCGCGACCGGGGTGCGCGCCCGGCCGTGGTTCAAGGAGGAGGAGGCCCGGCTGGACGGGGTGTGTGTGCTGCGCACCCGGGAGGACGCGGCGGACCTGGTCCGGCGGCTGAGGGCGGGGCCGCGGCGGGTGTTCGTCATCGGCGCCGGGTTCGCCGGTTCGGAGGTGGCCTCGGCCTGCCGGGAGCTGGGCCTGCCGGTCAGCATGGCCGAGCGGGCGGGGGCGCCGCTGGTGGGCGCGCTCGGCGGGGTGATCGGCTCGGTCGCGGCGGACCTCGCGACGGAGCACGGCGTGGACCTGCGCACGCATGTCACGGTGACCGCCCTGGAGGGGGACACGGTCGGCAGGGTACGGGCGGTCCATCTGTCCGACGAGAGCGTGGTCGAGGCGGATGTGGTCGTGGTGTCGCTGGGGTCGCTGCGCAACACCGAGTGGCTGACCGGGTCGGGGCTCGGCGCCGGGCCCCGGGGGGTCGCCTGTGACGCGGGCTGCCGGGCCTTCGACTTCCGGGGCATCGTCACGGACGACGTCTTCGTGGCGGGTGATGTGGCGCGCTCCCCGCACGCGCTGTTCGGCTACCAGTTCCTGTCGCTGGAGCACTGGGGCAACGCCGTCGCGCAGGCGGAGACGGCCGCGCACAACATGATCTGCGACGGCGCCGACCGGCGCCCGCACCTGTGGATGCCGGCGTTCTGGTCCTCGATGTTCGGGGTCAACATCAAGTCGGTCGGCGTGCCGCCCATGGGCGAACATCTGATGATCACGCAGGGCTCGCTCGCCGAGCGCCGGTTCACCGGGGTCTACGGCCACCAGGGCCGGGTCGTGGCCGCCGTGACCTTCGACAACGCGCGCTGGCTGGAGTTCTACCAGCGGCAGATCGAGCGGGGGGCGCCGTTCCCGGTGGAGTTCCCGACGCTGGACCGCCGTCCGGAGGGCCGGCAGCCGGTGCCCGCCGGTTTCCCGGACCCGTCGCTGCCGACCCACGGCCCCATGGTGACCCTCAGCGGTTACTCGCCGGCCGACCAGCAGCTGGTCTTCCACCCCTCCCGGCACTGACCCGCCGGCCCCGACGCTGTCAAGGAACCGTCATGCCGCACGCCTCGCTGGCACGCCAGATCACCGATTTCGGCAACCGCGCCAACCCCTATCCGCTGTACGCGGAGTTGCGCCGCACACCGGTGCTCCACGAGGAGGAGGACGGCCCGTACCTCATCAGTTCGTACTACGACATCGAGGCGTTGCTGCACGATCCGCGGATCAGCTCCGACGCCACGAACCTGGCCGCCGCCGGGGCGGACGGAGCGGGCGAGCCGGAGGAGACGGGCGGGCTGCCGCCGTCGTTCCTGCGGCTGGACCCGCCCGAACACGACCGGCTGCGCCGCATCGCCAACACCGGGTTCGGGCCGCCGCACCGGCCGCGCCGGATCGAGGGCATGCGCGGCGCGATGCGGGAGATCGTCACCGAGCTGATCGACGGTTTCGGCGACGCCCGCCAGGTCGATCTGGTCGACCAGTTCGCGTACCCCTTCCCGGTGACGGTGATCTGCCGGCTGCTCGGGGTGCCCCGGGAGGACGAGCCGACCTTCCGCACCTGGGTGGACCCGCTGGTCGCGAGCCTGGACCCGGAGAAGCGGCCGGGCGGCGCCCAGGAGGCGGAGTACCGGCAGAGCGCGCAGGAGGCGCGGATGCGGCTCGGCATGTATCTGTCCGGGCTGGTCGAGGAGCGGGCCCGAGAGCCTCGCGACGATCTGCTGTCCGACCTGGTCAACAGCCGGGGCCCGGACGGCTCGATGACGATGATGGAGGTGCTCAGCACCTCGGTGCTGCTGCTGATCGCCGGCCACGAGACGACGGTCAACCTGATCACCAACGGCATGCTGACCCTGCTGCGCCACCCGGAGGTCCTCGGGCGGCTGCGCGAGGACCCGGGGCTGTCGGTCTCCATCGTGGAGGAACTGCTGCGCTACGAACCTCCGGTGCAGCTCGTGCCGCAGCGCACCTGCATCACCGACATCGAGGTGCGCGGGGTCACCATCCCGAAGGGCTCGCGGATCTGGCTGATGCTGGCCGCGGGCAACCGGGACCCGGAGCGGTTCGAGGACCCCGACCGGTTCGACCCGGACCGCGGGGACATCCAACACCTCGGGTTCGGCAGCGGCATCCACAGCTGTTTCGGCGCCCCGCTGGCCCGTCTGGAGACCCAGATCGCGCTGTCCGAGCTGGCCCGGCGCCTGGAGAACCCCCGCCTGGTGGAGGACCCGCCGCCGTACCGGGAGAACGCCGTGCTGCGCGGGCCCCGGCATCTGGACGTCGCCTTCGACGGGGTGCGCTGAGCACCGGGAGCGGGGCGCCGGGAGCCGGGGAGCGGCGGGGGGCCGCCGGACGCCGGGGGTCAGCAGCCGCAGTCGCCGTCGACGGGGGCGGTCAGCGGGTCGGCGTCCCGGCGGGCCGGGCCCTGCCAGGTCTCGTAGGCGAAGCCCTCGCGCGCCCAGTACTCGAAGCCGCCGAGCATCTCCTTGACCCGGTAGCCGAGTTCGGCGAGGGCGAGCGCGGCGCGGGTGGCGCCGTTGCAGCCGGGGCCCCAGCAGTACGTGACCACGGGCACGGACTTGTCCAGGAGCCGCTCGGCCTGCTCGGGGATGAGCGCGGTCGGCAGGTGGACGGCGCCGGGGATGTGGCCCTGGTCCCAGGAGGCGGTGGAACGGGTGTCCACGACGACGAATCCGGGATCGCCGCCGGCCGCCAGCGCCGCGGCCACGTCGGAGACGTCGGCGTGGAAGGCGAGGCTCGCCCGGAAGTAGGCGGCGGCCTCGGCGGGGGCGGCGGGGGCGACCCGCAGGACGGGGTTCTCGGAAGCGGTGCTGATCATGACTGGAAATCTACGGCCCGCGGAGCGCCGCCCTGAAGGGACGAACCACGGGCTTGCCCTTGTCCCGCCGGGGTTTTCCCTGCTATCCATCCGGGATGACCGTGTATTCCCCGGACGCCACCGACTGGCGCATCCTCGAAGTCCTCCAGCGCGACGGACGCTCCAGCTACGCCGAGCTGGCGCGCGCCGTGTCCATGTCGCCGAGCGCCGTCACCGAACGGGTCCGGCGGCTGGAGGAGGCGGGCGTGATCCAGGGGTACGCGGCGGTGGTCGACCCCGAGCGGCTGGGCCTGCCGATCCTGGCGTTCGTGCGGCTGCGCTACCCGAACGGCAACTACAAGCCCTTCCACGACCTGGTCGCGGCGACACCCGAGATCCTGGAGGCGCACCACGTCACGGGCGACGACTGCTTCGTCATCAAGGTCGCCGCACGGTCGATGTCCCACCTGGAGGAGGTCTCCGGGAGGATCGGCGCCCTGGGCTCGGTGACCACCAGCGTGGTGTACTCCTCCCCGTTGCCGCGCCGCCCCCTGGGCCGCTGAGGGCTGACCGGGGCGGACGTCGCTCCCGCTGGGCTGCCGCGATGACCGGGAAGACCGAGCGGGCCGAGGTGACAGCCGAGGTGACGGAGGAGATAGCACCGAGCCGCAGCACTCCGTGGTGACCTACCTGGAGGAGTTCGCGGACAGCCTGGAGACGCCGGCGCTCGCCGTCGGGGGAACGCCGGGCCCGCTGGACGGCCGGCTCGTGCGGCTGGACGAATCCCTGACCGAGGACGAGCGGCGCCGGTGGCGTCCGGTGGGGTGAAGGGAAACGGAGTTCTCCTCACCGGGGGCCGGGTCACCAGGTGACCGGGAGTGCCTCCACTCCGTAGACCGTCGAGCCCTGGCGGAAGCGGAGGGACGTTTCGGGGACGGCGAGTCCGAGGGTGGGAAAGCGGCGGAGCAGGGCCGGCAGGGCGATCCTCAGCTCCAGCCGGGCCAGTTGCTGGCCGAGGCACTGGTGGACGCCGAAGCCGAAGGACAGCTGGGCGACCGGGCGGCGGCGGAGGTCGAGCTCGTCGGGGCGCTCGGGGACGAGACCGGGGTCACGGTTCGCGGTCAGCGGGGAGAGCAGTACGTGCTCGCCCGCGCCGATCCTGTTGCCGTTGAGGTCGATGTCGGTCACGGCCGTGCGCAGGAGCGGTGCCGGGATGGCGAGATGGCGCAGGAGTTCCTCCACGGCTGTCCCCGCGACCGCGGGTTCGTCGCGGAGGGAGGCGAGTTGGTCCGGATCGCGCAGCAGGGCCAGCACGCTCAGGGCGAGCATGGTCGCCGTCGTCTCGTGTCCCCCGACGAGGAGGGTGGTGGCGAAGCCGATGAGTTCGTCGTCGGTGAGCTCCGCGCCGTGCTCCCGCACCACCGTGCCGAGCACTCCGTTCCCGGGGGTGGCCCGGTTGCGGCTGACGATGTCCGCCATGGCCGCGTTCAGTTCGGCCGAGGCGGCCACCAGGCGGCCGGCGTCGGCCGTCCCGTCCATGATCACTTGGGAGCAGCGCTGGAACATGGACCGTGTCCCGTACGGGACGTCGAGCAGTTCGCAGATCACCAGCGAGGGGATGGGCAGGGCGAACATCTCGACCAGGTCGGCGACGGGGCCGTGGTCCGCCATGGCGTCGAGGTGGTCGGACACCATCGTCTCGATCGCGGGCCGCAGTCGCTCGACCCGGCGGACGGTGAAGCTGCCGGTGAGCATGCGGCGCAGGCGGGCATGCTCCGCACCGCTGTACGCGGGCAGGAAACCCGGGTGGTTGTACAGGGTGCGCGGCAGCGCCGGGTCGATGCCGTCGCCCGTCACCAGGCGTTCGTCCGCGAAGGCGGCCCGGACGTCGCTGTACCTGGTGAGGACCACGGCCTCGATCTCGCCGCGCACCGGGTGGAAGACCCGCAGCCGCTGCGGGCCGCCCTCCTCGCGCATGCGCAGGAGGTCCGGCGACGGGTCGAACGGGCACGTACGGTCCCGTTCGGAGGCCACGAAGGACGCTGGACGCCGATCGGTCATGCCGCGTGCTCCTCGACTGTGCGGTATCGGGTGGAGGCGTGGTGCCAGTCGTGGGCGCCGCGGATGGTGGTCTGCAGTGCCTCGGTGCAGTAGCGCCGCAGCAGGTCGCGTTCGGCCGGGGCGAGACGGCGCGTGGCCGTGGCGCCGAGAAGGGCGCGGTGGGCGCCGGTGAACAGTTCCAGGGCTTCGTCCTGGCGGCGAAGGGTCTCCTCGATCGCTTCGGGCCGGGAGATCCCGTACTCCCGTTCCAGGCAGAGCACGAGGTTGTTCCGCTCCCCCAGAGCCGCGTCCTTGTCCAGGGAGACGATGTCGTTGTCGCAGATGATGAACGTCTTCGTCATCTCGCGCATGACCGACAGGTGCGGCAGCGCGTACAGGCGGTCCGGGAGGACACACGAGGACAGGCGCTCGGCGAGGTCGATGACCGGTGCCACGCCGATGGTGTGGCGCCGCACGCGCAGATACGTGCTCAAGGACATGGGGGTGCCGGTCTGCCGGCTGACCGCCTCGTGGACATGGTGGTCGAGGTAGGAGGACCAGTGGGCCGCGGACCGCTGGATCCAGTCCTCGGGCATGTCCCGGCAGCTGCGTCGTCGCATGTCCGCGAACGCGGCGGCCAGGGGCAGCGGGGACGCCGCACCGCCGATGCCCTCCTTGACGAGTCCGACGAGGTGACGGACCCGCTCGGGCGACCGTCCCCACCGCTCGTCGAGCGCGTCGTCGAACAGGAAGTACCAGCTCTGCTGGTCGACCCCGAGGTCCAGTCCGTCTCCGGTCGCGTTCGGATAGAACATGGCCGCTATCAGCGGGAACTGGCCCTTGAGGTGGTGGGTCTCCTCCTCTTCCGAGGACAGGAAGCCGAACGACTTCGGCCAGGCGAGGTGGCGCTCGTGGGCGGGCCGGAAGTCCGTACTGATCCGGCGGGGGAAGGGGACGGGAACCGGGGCCGGGGGCCCGGAACCCTCCTCGGGCGCGGTCGCGGGCATGGGCGCGGTCGCCTCTGCCGTCGATGTCATGGTGGGGCGCACCTCCAGGAGTGGGGTCCGGATCAACGGGCCGGCCAGGGTGAGACGCGCATGGGCAGCGCGTTGGGCCGGATCAGCGCTTGGACGACCGGCCGGACCCGGCGCCCCGCGACCGGCAGCACTCGCCACCGCGAGACGATCGAGCGGAGGACGACCAGCATCTCGGTCATCGCGAAGTGGTCCCCGATGCACTTCCGGCTGCCCAGGGCGAACGGAACGTAGGCGCCCGGTGGAAGATCCTTCTCGGTACGGACGAGCCACCGGTCCGGGTCGAAGCGCAGGGGGTCCGGGAAGTACGCCGGGTCCCGGTGCATCGTCACCGCGCTGTAGATCAGCTCGGCCCCCCGCGGGAGTTCGACGCCGCGGACCCGCACCGGCTCCGAAGCGCGCCGCATGAGCAGCCAGTTGGGCTGGTGCAGGCGGAGCACCTCCCGCAGGAACCGGTCGGTGAGGGGAAGCGTGGCCGCGCCGGGCAGGGCGCCCGCGGGCAGCGCGGCGCACTCGGCCCGGATCCGCTCGGTGATCTCCGGGCGCCTGCCGAGTTCGTGGAGCGCCCAGGACAGAGTGGTCGACGTGGTCTCGGCACCGGCCATGAGCAGGGACAGCAGCTCGTCGCGGGCCTCCACGTCGGTCATTCCCCGCGGATTGCCGGGGGTGCCGGCGAACATGACCGACAACAGGTCGCCGCGGCCGGCGGGGTCCCGCCGGGCCTGCCGGACGGCGGTGTCGGCGAGTTCGCGCAGTGCCGCGGCCGCGGACAGGTACTTGCGGTGCCCCAGCACGGGCGACGCCGCGATCGGCGCGGGCAGGACGGTGCCCACGAAGACCCCGCGCATCACCGTGGTCAGGTGCTCCGCGACCCGCTCCCCCAGCTCGGCCACGCCCGCGGCGCCGTCCGGGCGTCCGGTGCTGAACAGGGTGGCGACGAGCATGCCCGTCATCATCCGGCGCATCACCAGGTCCATGGCGATCACCTCGCCCGGTTTCCAGGCCGACACCTGTTCCTCGGCGATGCCGGTCATCGTGCCGACGCACGCGGCGATGCTGTCACGGTGGAAAGCGGGCTGGAGCGCGCGCCGTTGACGCCGGTGGACCTCACGCTCGGAGGTGATGATGCCGTTCCCGATGAAGGGCCGCGCGACGTCGAACAGCAGCCCTTTGCCGAACTTCCTGCCCTGCGTGACGAGTACGTCGTGGACGGCCTCCGGGGAGTTCAGGACGAACACCGGCCGGCTCCCGAGGAATATCCTGACGATGTCGCCCCGCGCCCTGACCGATTGCAGGAAGTCCACCCGCCTGAGGGCAAGTTGCGGCAGGTGGCCGAGCAGGGGGAAGCGGCCCGGCACGACGGGCGCCGCCGCTGGAGCGGTGGTGGAGCGCATGGGCATGGACCTCTCCGAAGTGAACGGGAGACGCGGGTCCACCGGTGTTCCGTTCCGGTGGGCCGTACGGCGACGACGTCGGCCCCACTGTGTTCCACGGCCACCCGCCGGCGCATCAGTCATGTGACTGCGGGAGCGGGCCGGCCGATCACACAGGAATGAGTCGAGCCTTAGGTCACGGTTCCACTGTCAGCGGTCCCGGCGGGCGGAAGCGCGGAGATGGGCGATGCGGGCGCGCGCCCCGGTCGCCCCGGTCAGACGCCCCGTTGCCGCAGTGCGGAGCCCGAGCGGCCCTTCACGACCTCCAGTTGCGCGTGGATCCGCCGCCGCAGGTCGGCGACGTGGCTGACGATGCCCACACTGCGGTCGCGTTCGCGCAGGCCGTCCAGGACGTCCAGCACCTCGTCCAGGGTCTGGTCGTCCAGGCTGCCGAACCCCTCGTCGATGAAGAGGGTGTCCAGACGGACGCCGCCGGCCTCCTCGGTGACGACGTCGGCGAGGCCGAGGGCGAGCGCGAGGGAGGCGAAGAAGGTCTCCCCGCCGGACAGGGTCGCGGTGTCCCGTTCCCGTCCGGTCCAGGCGTCGACCACGTGCAGGCCGAGCCCGCTGCGGCCGCGCCCGGTGCGGTCGTCGGAGTGGACGAGGGTGTAGCGGCCGGACGACATGCGCTGGAGGCGTACGGTTGCGGCGGCGGCGACCTGCTCCAGCCGGGCCGCCAGGACGTACGACTCCAGGCGCATCCTGCGTTCGTTGTCGGCGGAGGTGCCCGCGGTGAGGGCGGCTAGCCGGGCCACCCGGTCGTGCTCCGCGCGCAGCGGGGCGAGCCGGCGTACCGCCTCCGCGGCGCGCGCGGACAGCCGGTCCAGCTCGGCGCAGCAGCGGGCGGCGGCGTCGCGCGCGGAGCCGGCCTCGCGCAGCCGCCGTTCCGCGGCGGCCGCCGCCCGCTCGGCGCCGGCCGGGTCGGCGGGCGGCAGCTGGGCCGCCGCCGTGGTGCCGGGCTCGGCGAGGACCGCGCGGACCGCGGCCTCCTCCTGCTGCCAGGCGTCCAGGCGGTGCTGGAGCTCGCGGTGGGCGGCCGGGTCCAGCAGGGCCGCGGCGGCGGCAGCGGGCGTGTCGAAGCCGGCCCGGTAGGCGGCGTCGGCGAGGCGGGCGTCGGCGGCCTTCAGCCGCTGGGCGGCGTCCTCGGCGGCGCGGACGGCGTCGGCGGCCTCGGTGAGCCGTGCCGCGAGCCGCTCCAGCTGCGCCGCGCGGGCCGCCACACTGCCCAGACCGCCCCGCGCCTGCTCCACCTCCGCTTCCAGCAGGGCCTGTTCGCGCTCCAGGGTCTCGCGGCGGGTGAGCCGGGAGGCGGCCCGTACGGCGGCCTGCTGGCGGTCGGCCAGCCGCTGCTCGCGCTCCTGCTCGGCGCGCCGCAGCTCCTGCTGGACGGCGTGCAGGGCGGAGGCGTCGTGGCGGGCGCGGGCGTACTCCCGCTCCAGGTGGTCCGCCTCGGCGGCGAGGCCCGCGGTGGGGGTGTCGCCGGCCTCGGCGGTGGCGGCGGCGAGGGCCTCGCGGACCTCGCCGAGCCGCCGCTCGTCCTCGGTGTGCAGTTCCTCGGCCCGCTGGAAGGCGGCGAGGGCGCGGTCCTCGGTCTCGCGGTCGACGTGTCCGGCGGCCTTGCGGGCGGGCGCGGGGTGTTCGGTGGCGCCGCAGACCGCGCAGGGCTCGCCGTCGGAGAGGTGGGCGGCCAGTTCGGCGGCGATGCCGGTCAGCCGCTGTTCCTTCAGGTCGAGCCAGTGCGCGCGGGCGTCCAGGGCGCGCCGGCGGGACTCCTCCGCGCGCTGCCGGGCCTGTGCGAGGCCGGCGGCGAGCCGGTCGCGGGTGCGGGCCGCGTCGAGCCGGCGCCGCATGGGCTCGCGCTGCACGGCGAGCTGTTCGGCGCGGGTGGCGGCCTCCTGGGCGGAGTCGAGCCGGGTCTGGAGGGCGGCGCGGGTGGCGTCCCAGCCGTCGAGCCAGGCGTCGGCCTCGCGCAGGACGTCCTCGTCGGCGCGCTCCTGCCGGTCGAGTCCGGCGCGCTCCTCGGCGAGTTCGGCGAGCCGGCGTTCGGCGCGCCGGGCCGCGTCCAGCCCGCCGAGTTCCTCGGCGGCCCGGCGGGCGGCGGCGGCGAGCCCGCTCGCGTCGGCACCCCCGTACGCGTCAACGCCCCCAGGGACGTCCGCGTCCCCATGCCCGTCCCTGTGAGCCTCGGCGCCCCCGGACCCGTCGGCGCCCCCCGACAGCTCGGACAGCGCCCCGCGTGCGCGTGCCTCGGCCTGCGTCGCCTCGCGGTGTTCCCGGTCGGCCGCCTCGCGCAGTTCCAGCGCGGCCGCGACGGACTCCGCCTTGCGGGCCCGCTCCATGCGCTCCTGGTCCTCGCGGTGGGCGCGGGCCCGTTCCGTGAGCCGTTCGGCGCGCTCGCGGGCCGCGGCGAACCTGCTCTGCAGCCGGGCGAGTTCACGGGCCTCGTCCAGGGCGTGCCGGGCCGCGGCGTGGGCGGACTCGGCGGCGGCGAGGCGGCAGTGGGCGATGTCGAGGCGTTCCCGGGCGGTGCTGCGGGCGAGGGCGGCCGCTTCGAGGACGGCCTCGGCCAGCCCGGGGTCGCCGGGGTCCGGCTCGGGCAGTTCCATGGCGTCGCCGGCCTCCTGCTGCATGCGGTGGGCGTCGGCGAGCAGGGCCGTGTCGCCCTCGCGCACGCGTGCCTCGGTGGCGCGGCGGCGTTCGGCGAGGCGCTTCTCGACGTCGGCGAAGCGCTGGGTGTCGAAGAGCCGGCCGAGGAGTTTGCCCCGGGCCTCGGCGTCGGCACGCAGGAAACGGGCGAAGTCGCCCTGGGGCAACAGGACGACCTGGCAGAACTGCTCGCGGCTCATGCCGAGCAGCTGCTCCACCTCGGCGCCGATCTCCTGGTGGGAGCGGCTGAGGTCCTTCCAGGAGCCGGCCCGGGCGTCGTACTCGCGCAGCCAGGTCTGGGCCTTGTCGACCGTCATGCCCTTGCCGCGCAGCTTGCGCCGCTCCCACGGGGGCTGCCGGGTGATCTCCAGCCGGCGGCCGGCGACGGTGAGTTCGAGGCGGACCTCGGTACGGGTGCCGGGCGGGGCGTGGTCGCTGCGCAGGTGCATGCCCTGGCCGCTCTGCCGGGCGCCGGGGACCGAGCCGTAGAGGGCGTAGCAGACGGCGTCGAGGACGGAGGTCTTGCCGGCGCCGGTCGGGCCGTGCAGCAGGAAGAGTCCGGCGCCGGACAGCGCGTCGAAGTCGACGCTCTGGGTGGAGCCGAAGGGTCCGAAGGCGGTGATGTCGAGCCGGTGCAGCCTCACCGGGCCACCTCCCGCACGGTGTGGTCGGCGCGCACGGCGTCGAACGCCTCGCGCAGTACGGCGGTCTCGGCGGCGTCGGGTCCGGTGCCGCGCACATGGGCGACGAAGTCCTCGGCGACCTGCTCGTCGCTGCGGCCCGCGAGCCGCCGGGCGTAGGACACACGGGGGTCGTCGGGGGCCCGTTCGGGGGCGAAGACCAGGCTGAGGGTGTGCGGGAAGCGTTCGGTGAGGCGGGCCATGGGCTCGGCGGGGCGGAGCGGGTCGGTGAGGGTGGCCTCGACCCAGGCGTCCTCGTGGCGGCCCAGCGCCGGGTCGGCGAGGAGGTCGTCGAGGCGGCCGCGGATACGGGCGAGGGGGCGCGGCACCGGGCAGTCGACGCGCTCGGCGGTGACCGCGCCGTCCGCGTCCAGGTCGATCAGCCACATGCTCTTGCGGTGGCCGGCCTCGGAGAAGGAGTAGGCGAGCGGGGAGCCCGAGTAGCGGACGCGTTCGGTGATGGTCTGGCAGCCGTGCAGATGGCCGAGCGCCACGTAGTCCGCCCCGTCGAAGATGCCGGCCGGTACGGCGGCGACCCCGCCGACGGTGATGTCGCGTTCGCTGTCGCTGGCCTGGCCTCCGGTGACGAAGGCGTGGGCGAGGACGACGGAACGGGTGCCCCGCGGGCGGGCGGCGAGGTCGGCGCGGACGCGGTCCATGGCGGCGCCGAGCACGGCCTCGTGACCGGCCTTGTCGACGCCGAACTCGTCCTTGACCAGGGCGGGTTCGAGGTACGGCAGGCCGTAGAAGGCGACGTCGCCGTGGGCGTCCCGGAGGATCACGGGGGTGCCGGCGGCGGACGGCTCGGTGCGCAGGTGGATGCCGGCGCGGTCGATGAGTCCGGCGCCGACGCCGAGGCGGCGGGCGGAGTCGTGGTTGCCGGAGATCATCACCGTGGGCACGCCGAGGTCCGCGAGCCGGTGCAGGGCGGTGTCGAACAGCTCCACGGCGGCGAGCGGGGGCACCGCGCGGTCGTACACGTCGCCCGACACGACCACCGCCTCCACCTCGCGCTCACGCACGGTGGTGACGAGGTGACCGATGAACCCGGCCTGCGCCTGAAGCAGGTTCACCCGGTGGAAGGCCCGGCCGAGGTGCCAGTCGGACGTGTGCAGGATCCTCATGGGCCCCGAGACTAACGGCCGGGTCCGACATCACGTCCGGTCGCTCCGGAACCGGACGCCACCACCCGCCGCACGAAAGCCCGTTATGTCCGATTAACCCCAATTATCGAGCGTCTCCGTAGGCTTCGCCGCCCAGTTCGAAGCCGGCCGTGCCCGCCGTCACATCGGCGAGCCAGGCCCGGAAGGCGTCCACGTCGGCGTCCGGCAGCCCGATCTCGATGGTGACGGCCTCGCCGTAGCGGACGTCGCGCACCTCGCGTCCGGTGGCGCGCAGATCGTTCTGCACCTTGCCCGCGCGCTGGTGGTCGACGGTCACGGTGGCCAGCCGGAAGCGGCGCCGGGTGATCGTGCCGAGGGCGTCCAGGGCCTCGCCCACCGAGCCGCCGTAGGCGCGGATCAGCCCGCCCGCGCCGAGCTTGACCCCGCCGTAGTAGCGGGTGACCACGGCGACGACGTACCGCATGTCGCGGCGCAGCAGCATCTGGAGCATGGGCACGCCTGCGGTGCCGCCCGGTTCGCCGTCGTCGCTGGCCTTCTGCACGGAGGCGTCGGCGCCGATGACGTAGGCCCAGCAGTTGTGGGTGGCGTCGGCGTGCTCCTTGCGCACGGCGGCGATGAACTCCTGGGCCTCCCGTTCGGTGGCGGCCGGGGCGAGGGCGCACAGGAAGCGGGAGCGGTTGATCTCGGTCTCGTGCACGCCCGCGCGGGCGACTGTGCGGTACTCGTCCTGCATCCGGCCAGCCTAGTCCGTGGCCGGCCGGCCGCTCCCCGGGTGGCGCCCGCCCCGCGGGACCGTGAAGGAGGTGAGCAGGGCCGTGCCCGGGGCGAGGGCCCGCCAGGTGGTGCCGTGCCAGGTGAGGGCGGCGATCGCGGAGGTCGGGAACCTGGCCCGGACCCGCTCCGGCGTGACGTCGAGCCCGTCGGCGGCCAGCGCCGCCACCAGCTCCGCCAGGCCGGGGTTGTGCCCGATCAGCAGCAGGGTCCGCACGTCGGCCGGCACCTCGCGCACCACCTCCAGCAACTCCGGTACGCCGGCCGCGTACAGCCGCCGGTCGTAGCGCACGGGCGGTGGCGTGGCCCACTCGGCGGCCACCAGCTCCCAGGTACGGCGGGCCCGTACGGCGGTGGAGCACAGGGCGAGGTCGGGCAGGGAACCCGCGGCGGCGAGGACGCGCCCGGCGGCCGGGGCGTCCCGCAGCCCGCGGGGCGCGAGCGGCCTCAGCCGGTCCTCGACGCCCTCGGGCCAGGCGGACTTGGCGTGCCGCAGCACCAGCAGCCGCCGCAGCGGCCCGGTGCCCGCCGGTCCCCTCACCCGGGGTTCCCGAGGTCGCGCACGAGGTCCAGGGCGAGCAGGCGGTCGGCGTAGGCGTAGGTCTCGAAGCGGGCGCCGTCCGGGATGCCGGGCGCGCTCTCCGCCTCCCGCAGGACGGCGAGCACCGCGGGCAGGTCGAGGTCGTCCTCCCAGGCGGCGCGCAACCGGTCGCGCACCTCGCCGGGGACCGGCCGCGAGGGCTGCCGGGCCCAGCCGGCCACGGCCCGCCGCCACCGGGCGAGGCCGCGCGCGGCCTCCTCGAGGGTGGCCGGGTCCAGTCGCGCGGGTTCGCCGCGCGGTACGGCGAGCAGGGCGAGGCGCAGGGCGGAGGGGTCGGACAGCAGCGCCGTGAGCGCGGCCGGGCCGCCCCCGTCCCCCGCGGGCTCCGCGCCGGCCTCCGGCGCCCACTCCACCCCGGCCACCGCCACCACCGGCCCCTCCCCCACCGTCCCGACGCAGTCCCGCCGGACCACGTGGAGGGCCTGGGCCTCGCCGAGGCCGGAGGCGAGGTCGCGGCTGAACTCGAAGGGGCGGATGGCCAGGCGGGCGCCGGCCGCGCGCAGTTCCGGCTGGTCGCGGGGGGCGGTGAGGCTCGTCCAGACCGGGGTGCCGCCCAGCTCCAGGGCGCGGACGAGCAGATCGGCGGTGAGCAGGACCCGCAGGGCCGTCGGGTCCGGGCCCAAGGCGTGGGCCTCGATGCGGGTCAGGCCGCGGCGGGCGGGCGCGGCGGGGACGGACTCACCGGTTCGGGCGTCGAGGATGCGCAGCACGGGGCGAGCGTAGGGCGGGCCGGCGGCCGTATGCAGCAGCTTGCGCCGTTTCCGGACAGCGTGCCGGAGTACGGCGGGAATCCCGGCGCGCCGGAGTGACGTTTCCCCGGAACAGTTCCCGCAGCCCGAGGAGGCGGCCGATGTACGGCGACGACGCGACGATCCGCAGGATCCTGACCGAGCTGGGCGACACCTGGGCGGTGGTCGGCCTGTCCGCGAACGAGCGCCGGGCCGCGTACGGCGTGTCCCGGGAGCTCCAGCGGTTCGGCAAGCGGATCGTGCCGGTGCACCCCAAGGCCGAGACGGTGCACGGGGAGCGGGGGTACGCCTCCCTCGCGGACATCCCCTTCGACGTGGACGTGGTCGACGTCTTCGTGAACAGCGAGCTGGCCGGCCCGGTCGCCGACGAGGCCGTGGCGAAGGGCGCGCGGGCGGTGTGGTTCCAGCTGGGTGTCGTCGACCCGGCCGCGTATGAACGCACCCGGGCGGCGGGCCTGGAGATGGTCATGGACCGCTGCCCGGCCATCGAGATCCCGCGGCTGGGTTAGCCCCTTCCCCTCACGTCCACGGCGGGAGACCGTCCCGCTCAGCGTTCCGTCAGGCGGTGGTCCGCCGTCTTCAGGGCCTCCTCGACCAGGCGCCCCAGGTGTCCGTGGCGCAGGGAGTAGATCACCCGGCGGCCCTCCTTGCGGGTGTCCACCAGACCGGCGAGCCGCAGCCGGGCCAGGTGCTGGCTGACGGCCGGGCGGGCGGCGCCGCATGCCTCGGTGAGCGTGGTGACATCGGCCTCGCCCGCCGTCAGGGCGTACAGCAGGGCGAGGCGGGTGCGGTCGCCCAGCAGGGCCAGGAGGCCGGCGGCGGCCTCGAACCGTTCCTCGCCCGCGCCCCCGCTGTGCTCGTGCGCATCGTGCGCAGGTGATAGGTGCATGCGTGCGCTCATACGCACATAATGGCCGCGTGGACGCCGCGCGTCCACTCCCGCCCACCGGAAGGGGACCGACGTGAGCGACCGGCACCATCGCGACCACGGCCACGAGCACCCGGATCGCGGCCACGGGGACGCGCACCACGGCCACAAACACCCGCACCACGGCGACGTACACCAGGACGACGGCCGGGAGCACTCCCACCACGGCCACGAGCACCCGCACCGCGGCCGGTTCCGCAGCCTCGGGCATCTGTTCGCCCCGCACTCTCACGAGACGGCCGACAAGCTGGATCCTGCGCTGGAGTCCTCGGCGCGGGGGATGCGCGCCCTGTGGGTGTCGCTGGCCGTGCTGGGGGTGACCGCGCTGGCGCAGGCGGTCGTGGTGGCCGTCTCCGGGTCGGTGGCGCTGCTCGGGGACACCGTGCACAACGCGGCCGACGCGCTGACCGCCGTCCCCCTCGGCATCGCCTTCGTGCTCGGCCGCCGGGCTGCGACCCGCCGGTTCACCTACGGTTACGGCCGCGCCGAGGACCTGGCCGGACTGGTCATCGTGCTGACCGTCGCCGCGTCGGCGGCCTTCGCCGCGTGGGCGGCCGTCGGGCGGCTGCTGGACCCGCGTCCGGTCGCCCAGGTGCCGGCGGTCGCGGTGGCCGCGCTGCTCGGTTTCGCCGGCAACGAGTGGGTGGCCCGGTACCGGATCCGGGTGGGCCGGGAGATCGGCTCGGCCGCGCTCGTCGCGGACGGACTGCACGCCCGCACCGACGGATTCACCTCGCTGGCCGTGCTGTTGGGGGCCGGCGGTACGGCGCTGGGCTGGCAGCAGGCCGATCCCGTCGTGGGGCTGGCGATCACGGCGGCGATCGTGCTGGTGCTGCGGGACGCGGCACGGGAGGTGTTCCGGCGGGTGCTGGACGCCGTCGACCCGGCGCTGGTGGACCGGGCCGAGCGGGCGGTGCGCGCGGTGGAGGGCGTGCGCGGGGTGGGCGAGCTGCGGCTGCGCTGGATCGGGCACCGGCTGCGGGCCGAACTCGCGGTGGTGGTGGACGCCGAGGCCACGCTGCGGCAGGCGCACGCGATCGCCGTCGAGGCCGAACACGCCCTGCTGCACGCCGTGCCGAACCTGACGGCCGCCCTGGTCCACGCCGACCCGGCCCCCGCCCCGGGCGAGACGGATCCCCATCTGGCGCTGGCCCATCACCTGACGGCGTGACCGGCGGCGGGGCCCGGGGCGCGTCCCGGCCGTCGGCGTCGGCTCACACCGCCCCGAGCCCCTCCAGCACGACGGCGCCGGGGAGTTCGGCGAGGGCCTTGCCGGGGATCAGGAGCTTGCCGCGCCGGCGTCCGCTGCCGATCACGACGTAGGGCAGGTCGATCACGGCCGAGTCCACCAGCACCGGCCAGTCGGCGGGCAGTCCGAGCGGGGTGATGCCGCCGTACTCCATGCCGGTCTCGCCGGTCGCCGTCTCCATCGGGGCGAACGATGCCTTGCGGGCGCCCAGGTGACGGCGTACGACACCGTTGACATCGGCCCGGGCGGTGGACGGCACCACACAGGCGGCCAGCCGGGTCTCACCGGCCCGCTTGCCCGCGACCACCACGCAGTTCGCCGACCGCTCCAGCAGGTCCCGGCCGTAGTGCTCCACGAAGGTGGCGGTGTCCGCCCAGCGCGGATCGGTGTCGACGTAGAGGATCTGGTCGGCCGGGACCGTGCCCCGCCAGGCGCGTACGGCGTCGGCGACGGGGGCGGTCAGCTCGTCGAGGCAGTCCGGGGCGGGGGTGGCGGTGTCGAAGTCTCCGATGGGCGCGCGCATGCCCGCACGCTAACAACACCGGCCGCACCGCCGGACCGGCGTCTTACGGAACGGACGGGCTCAGGGCACGGGCGGCGCGCGCTCACGGCACGGGTGGTACGGACACGGCCATCACCATCTCCACCGGCACCTCGCCCTTGTTGCCGTACCGGTGCGGGACGTCGGCCTCGAAGGAGGCGCTGGCGCCGGCCGGCACGCGGTGCTCGACGCCGTCCACGGTGAGCGTCAGCTCGCCCGCGGTGACATGGACCATCTCGACCGTGCCGCCGGGGTGCGGCTCGGAGGGGCTGACGTCACCCGGCATCAGCCGCCAGTCCCACATCTCCAGCGGTCCGGGCGCCTCGGCGCCGGCGAGCAGCCGGTTGTAGCTGCCGGCCTCGGTGTGCCAGAGCCGTACGGCCCGTTCGGCGGGGACGATCCGCACCTTCGGGCCCTGCTCGTAGTCGAGCAGCGTGGTGATGCTGACGCCGAGCGCGTCGCCGATCTTGACGACCGTGCCGATGCTCGGGTTGGTGCGGGCCTGCTCGATCTGGATGAGCATGCCGCGGCTGACGCCGGCCCGGGCGGCGAGCACATCCAGCGTGAAGCCGCGCACCGCGCGCCAGTGTCTGACGTTGCGCGCCAGGGACTGGGTCAGGAGTTCTAGGTCCGACACATGGGGTCCAATATCCGGGAAGTTAATTATTTTAGTGAGTGGGGTTCAATGGAGTGAACTACGGTGAGGTGCACTCGTCCGTTCACCGAACTGTACTGCGAGGCCGGCCATGACAGCATTCTTCGCCCTGCTCACCAGCCTTATGTGGGGGCTGGCCGACTTCGGCGGCGGACTGCTGACCCGGCGTACCCCGGCGCTGACGGTCGTGGTCGTCTCGCAGGGCATCGCGGCGGTCGTGCTGGGCGTGATCGTGGTGGCCACCGGCGGCTGGAGCGAGGCCGGGCCCCGGCTGTGGTTCGCGTTCGCGGCCGGGCTGGTGGGACCGGTGGCCCTGCTCTGCTTCTACCAGGCCCTCGCGCTCGGCCCGATGGGCGTGGTCTCCCCGCTGGCCACCCTCAGCGTCGCCGTGCCCGTCGGCGTCGGGCTCGTGCTCGGCGAGCGGCCGGGGCTGTTCCAGGCCGTCGGCAGCGCGGTCGCCGTCACCGGGGTCGTCCTGGCGGGCGGGCCGCAGCTGCGGGGCACGGCCGTGCAGCGGCGCACGATCTGGATGACGCTGGTCGCCGCGGTCGGCTTCGGCACGGTGTTCGCGCTGATCGCGGAGGCGTCCACCACGGTGACCGGGCTGTTCCTCGCGCTGTTCGTGCAGCGGGTGACGGACGTGGCGGTGGGCGGGGCCGCGCTCGTCGTCTCGGTGCGGCGCGGCGGGGCCGCCCTGCCGGAGGGCGGGTTTCCGTGGGACGCGCTGCCCGCGCTGGCGTTCGTGGGGCTCGCCGACGTGGCGGCCAACGGCACCTACGCGATGGCCACCCGGAGCGGTCCGGTCACCGTCGCGGCCGTGCTCGCCTCCCTGTACCCGGTGGTGACCGCGCTGGCCGCACGGGGCTTCCTCAGCGAGCGGCTGCGCGGCATCCAGACGGCGGGCGCGGGCCTGGCCCTGCTGGGCACGCTGCTGCTGGCGACGGGCTGAGCCGCCGAAGGCACACCGCGGTCTCCGGTGCGGGGAGCCCGGCCGGAAGGACGTCCGTCAGCCGTCGGGGTCCAGTGCGGCCAGCCGGGCCACCGCCTCCTCGTCCAGGTCGGCCAGCGCGCGCAGCTGGCGCGGTGTGATGTCGTCCGGTATCGGCACCGGCGCGGGGGTGCGCAGCGGCGGCTGCCAGCCGGTGCCGGGCGTCCAGCGCCGTACGACCTTGGCGGGCGCCCCGGCCACCACCGCGTGGTCCGGCACCGTGCCCCGGACCACCGCGCCGGCCGCCACGACCACGTTCCGGCCGATCCGCGCCCCCGGCAGGATCACCGCGCCGGTGCCGATCCAGCAGCCCGGCCCGATCTCGACCGGCTCCATGCGCGGCCACTGCTTGCCGATGGGCTGGTGCGGGTCGTCGTAGGAGTGGTTGGTGGAGGTGACGTAGACGTACGGGCCGAAGTAGCAGTCGCTGCCGATGGTGACCGTGGTGTCCGCGATGACATGGCTGCCGCGGCCGAGGACCACGCCGTCGCCGATGCGCAGGATCGGGTCCGGACCGAGGTCCAGGTCGGGCATCAGGCCCGCGGTGAGGGTGACCTGCTCCCCGATGATGCAGTACGACCCGAGCCTGATCCACGGTTCCCCGAAGACCGTGCCGAGCGGGAAGGCCAGCCGGGTGTGCTCCCCGATGGCGCCGAAGCGGAAGCGGCCGGGGTGCTCGGCCGTCACCGAGCCCGTGCGGCACACCCACGCCCAGCCCGCGTGGACGGCGCGCTGGGCCAGGCGCTGACGCCAGGATGAGAACGTGTTCTTGCGCTTCGGCACGCGCTCACGTTACTCACCGGTCGCCCCCGGCGAGAGGCCGGGCCGCTGTGATCTTTGCCCCACCCGGTGTCGTACCGTTCGGGCACGGAACGCACACAAGGAGACGGTGATGACGCAGAAGGCGCTGATCGTGGGCATCGGGGGCAAGGAACCCCAGGTCGATCCGGAGGCGTTCGTGGCGCCCACGGCGTCCGTGGTCGGGGACGTCACGCTGCACGAGGGGGCCAGTGTCTGGTACGGGGCCGTCGTGCGCGGGGACATAGAGAAGATCACCGTGGGGGCGCGGGCCAATGTGCAGGACAACGTCACCCTGCACGCCGACCCCGGGTTCCCGGTGCGCATCGGGGAGCGGGTGTCCATCGGGCACAACGCGGTGGTGCACGGGGCGACCGTGGAGGAGGACTGCCTGATCGGGATGGGCGCGACCGTGCTGAACGGGGCGGTGATCGGGGCGGGCTCGCTGGTCGCGGCGCAGGCGCTGGTGCCGCAGGGGATGGTGGTGCCGCCCGGGTCGCTGGTGGCGGGGGTGCCGGCGAAGGTGCGGCGGGCCCTGTCGGAGGAGGAGCGGGAGGGTGTGGTCCTCAACGGCACGCTGTACGCCGACCTGGCGCAGACGCATCGCGAGGTGCACGAGTAAGGGGTGCGAGGATGAGGGGCGCACGGGCAGGAGCTGCTTCCGCCCGGCGGCGCCGGTTCACTCCCCGGCGTTCGCGGGCTCCGCTTCCGCTTCCCGCTGCTCCGGCTGGGCCTGCTTCGCCTTGCGCTTGAGGATCAGCATGGAGCCGAGTCCGATGAGGACGGCCACGCCCAGACCGACGTAGGAGAAGCGCTTCAGCCAGTCCTCGGCGACGATGCCGACGTAGTAGATGACGGCCGTGGTGCCCCCGGCCCAGCAGATGCCGCCGAGGACGTTGGCGATCAGGAACTTCCAGTACGGCATGTGCAGGACGCCCGCGAGGGGGCCGGCGAAGATGCGCAGCAGGGCGACGAAGCGGCCGAAGAAGACCGCCCACATGCCCCACTTCTCGAAGGACCGCTCGGCGGTGGCCACATGGCCCGCGCTGAAGTGGCGGGGGAACTTCCTGCCGAGCCAGGCCAGCAGCGGGCGTCCGCCCTTGCGGCCGATGGCGTAGCCGATCGAGTCGCCGATCACCGCTCCGGCGGTCGCGCAGGCGCCGAGGACGACCGGGTTGACGCCCGTGTGCTGGGAGGACATCAGGGCCGCCGAGACCAGGATGATCTCGCCCGGCAACGGGATGCCCAGGCTCTCCAGACCGATCACGAGGCCCACCACGGCGTAGACGGCGGCGGCAGGCACCGAGTCGAGCCATTCCTGGACGTGCACCGCCGGTTCCTCCCCTGTCGCTGACCTGGTCGTCCTGTGTGTCCGGGCGCCCGCATGCACAGCGCGGCCCAAGGGAAGGCTACCTGGTCGGCGCCGAACGGCCGCCTGCCCGCCCGGCCGGCGGCACCGTTCCGCCCGCACGCCTTACGTTTCCGGACATCCCCGTGTCACGCGGGAGGGGAAGGCTCCACGCGGTTTCGCCCGGCCCGCTCCCCCAGGCCCGCAGGGGCCCGCCGCGGAAGGACGACGTCCCGTGTCCCCAGCTCCGACCCCGCCCCCGTCCACGTCCACCTTCACGTCCGCTTGTACGTCCTGCCCGCTTCCACCTCCGTGCCCGGAGACCGGCGGCCCTGGTCCGAAGTGCGCCGACCTCGGTACGGAGACCACCGGCGCCGATCCGGAGTGTGCGGCTCCGGCGCGGTCGGCGGGGGCGCGCGGGCCGGGCCGGTCGCTGCGGCTGGCGCTGTGCCTGGCGCCGCTGCTGTTCGCGGCCGGCTGGGCGGCGGCGAACCGGCCCGTCGTGTACGAGGGGTTCCGGCGGCTGGTCTCGGCCGACCCGGGGTGGCTGGCGGCGGGAGCCGGGTTCACCTGTCTGACCTGGGTGGCCGCCTCCAGCATCCGGCAGGGTGCGCTGCCCGACCCGGTACCGCCACGGCTGCTGCTGGCCTCGCAGTTCGCCGCCGGCGCCGCCAACCACGTGCTGCCCGGCGGACTCGGCGCGCACGCCGTCACCCTGCGGTTCCTGCGCGGGCAGGGCGTACCGCTGGAGCGGGCGACCGCGTCGATCGGCCTGTACTCGCTCGTCAAGTCCGTCGCGAAGGCGCTGGTGCTGGTGGTGTTCCTGGCGGCCTCACCGGCCCGGCGGCGCCTCGGGGAACTGATACCGGACGGGCGGCTGCTGATACCGCTCGCGGCGGGCGTGGGCGGGGCGGTCACGGTGGCGGGGGTGCTGCTGACGGTCGTACGGCCGCTGCGACGGCCGGTGGCCCGGCTGCTGCGCACCGCCGTGTCCGACGCGCGCGCGGTGCACGCCCGGCCGCGCCGGGTGCTGGCGCTGTGGGGCGGGGCCGTGGCGATGCCGCTGGTACAGGCCGGCGCGCTGGCCTGTGTGGGGGCCTCGCTGGGACTGGGGCTGCCCTGGGAGCAGGTGGTACTGGCCCATCTGGCGGCGGGCACGGCCGTCGGGGCGGTGCCCGCGCCGGGCGGCCTCGCGGTCGACGCGGCACTGGTGTGGACGCTGGTCGCCTTCGGCTCCTCCCCCGCACCGGCGACCGCGACCGTCATCGGCTACCGGGTCCTGACCGACTGGGCACCGCTGCTGCCGGGCGCGCTGGTGCTGTCGACGCTGATCCGCCGGAACGTGGTGTGAGCGGCGCTTTCGGGTGTGGGCGGCGTTGACTCGGTTGCTGCCGGATGACTCGGTGAACTGGCCGGCGATACTTCCGCCCCGCGCGGAAAATTCCCGCGCGCCGACCATGCGTCCGGTGCCACCGTGTGGCCATGACAGGCATCGAGGTGCTGCTGATCGGCGGCCGGTCCGGCGTGGGCAAGACGACGGTCGCCATGGAGACGTCGGTCCTCCTACGGGACACCGGCGTCGCCCACTGCCTCGTCGAGGGCGACCTCCTCGACCACGTCCACCCCGCTCCCCCGGACGATCCCTTCCTCACCCGCATCACCCGGCGCAACCTCGCCGCCCTGTGGGCGAACTACGCCGACGTGGGCGTGCGACGCCTGATCTACACCAACACCGTCAGCATCCTGGAACCGGACCTGATCCGGCAGGCCGTCTCTCCCGACGCCCCGCCGAGGATCGTCAACGTCCTGCTCACCGCCACCGACGCGACAGCGCGCCAACGCCTCGGCGGGCGGGAACGCGGCTCCGAGCTCGACATCCACCTGCGCCGCAGCGCCGCCGCCGCGCAGCGTCTGGAAGCGGAGGCTCCGCCGGGAACGGTACGCGTCCCCACCGACCAGCGCACCGTTCGCGCCATCGCCGAGGACGTCGCCGCCGCCACAGGCTGGTCCCGCTGAGCGGCCACCGGGGCCGGGGCCGGCGGTAGGCCCAGGGCCCGTCTTCTCCGGCGCCTCGTCAGCTCCTCGTACTCGTACTCCCTCACGGGCGCCGGTGTCATCGGCTCGGCCCGGCCGCCCGCCGCCTTCCCCATGGATCCGCGCGCCCCGGGGACGGTCTCGTTCCTCGGCCCCGTGACCCGCGCGCCCCGGCTCCCCTCGCGAGGTGTCACCGGCCCGGTGGTGTCCGTCCCCGCCCGGCCGTCCACCGCGAACCCCGTCCGACGCGCCCGGTACGTCCGGTCGCCGCTCCGGGCCGGCATCGGCGGGGGGTGCTTCGTCCGCCTCCAGCGCCCACCGCTGCTCCGGGGGACCGTCGTCACGGTGTACGACGCCGACCCCCGTGACCCCCCGGCCGGGACCCGGTGACAGGGCCAGGCCGGGGTGGCGGCGGAGCAGGATCTCGCCGTGCAGCGTGACGTCGTAGGAGACCTCCCCTGGCGGTAGCGCGCAGCCGGCCAGCGCCACGGTTCCCGTGCCGGGGTCGGCGGTGAGACAGAGGGTGGGGTCCGCGGTGCTGCGCAGGAGGCCGTCGTCCTGGTAGGTCCACTGCTGGGAGCCGGCCGCCGAGCACGGCGCGAGCCGGACGCCCGCGCCCGCCGCGACCCGCCCGCCGCGCACGTCCAGGCAGCGCCCGGACGCCAGGTCGCGCAGGGTGCCGTGGACGGTCTCGGCGGGGTCGCCGTAAGAGGCGGCGGAGTGTGCGCCGGCGCCTCCCGGGCGTGGGGAGTCCGCGACGGGTGCGGCCCAGGTGACGCCGGGACCGGGGACACCGTTGTCATCGGACCAGCTCCTGACCGACAGAGCGGTGACGAGCAGCGCGAGGGAAGCGAGCCCGACGCCGATGACCATGGCCTTGCGGTGACGGCCGGCGGACAGAGGACCTCCGGGTGCGGTCGCCCGGGTCCCCCGGACATGACGGTCACGACGGCTGTGGCGGTCATGGAGGTCATGGCGGTCATGGAGGTCGTGAATGGACGATCGGTCCTCCCGGACGGCACGACCCTCCCGCGCGGCGCGGGCCGGTCGGGAGTCGAGGTAGCGGCGGGCACCCCAGCCGAGCACGCTCTCGGCGAGGAGCAGGGGCAGACCGGCGTCGAAGCGGCCGAGCTGCTCGGCGGCGTACCGGCAGTGCGGGCAGACCGTCAGATGCCTTCGCACTTCCGGCAGCAGGGGACCGCCGCGGCGCAGGGGGATGTCCAGGAGCCGGTTGTGGAAGCGGCATTCCTCGGTGGGCGCGAGTTCCCGGTGAGCGCGTACACACCCGGCACGGAATTGCTCGCGCGCCTGCTCCAGCGCGGCCGCCGCGGTGACCGTGTCGACGCCCAGCAGACCAGCAGGTATGTTTATGGGTTCGGCCTCGACCTCGGTATGCCAGAGAAGGCATTGCGCGGCGCCGGGAAGGGACCGAAATGCGCGGGCGGCGAGCCGTCTGCTTTCCGATGGGCCGGGCTTTGTCGCGCGCAGTCCGCGACCGCCGGTGGTTTTGCGCAATTCCGGCAGGACGGCACAGGCGGCGGCGTCCGCCGCCCAGGCGCGGACCGTGTCGCGGACGGCGACGAGCAACTGCGGCCGCAGGGCGCCGCCGGTCACGCCGGCAGCGCCGGTCACACCGGTCGCCGTACCGGCGAGCACCTGCTCGAAGGCCGCGGCGGCCACGAGTTGGGCGGTGGTACCGGTGGTGGCCAGGCAGACCACGGCATGGTCGAGGGTGGCCCGCCAGTGCCGGGCGAGCAGCAGGGCGACGGCGTGATGACGGCCGTCGGCGTCCGGGCCGCGGAGCCGGGCGAGCAGGGCGGGGTCGGACTCCCCGGCGGGGCCGGGCCGGGGCGGGTAGGGCGGGCGTGGGGGGTAAGGGGGCTGCACGGAGACATTCCTTTCCAGCCGCAGGACCGCATGCGCGCGGGCGTCCTGTGGAAAAACAGTGCCTGTCGGTGCATACGTGCATAGTCAAAGGGCCGGCCGGACGTCGGCGTCCGCCTTTGCCCTCCCGCGGGGAGGCTCACCTTGGCACAGGCGACTCACGGGAAACAAGAAGTCGGAATACCCCGGCGGAGAAGTCGGCGCTTCCCGCAATAGTTACCGCTGGTATCTCCGGACGGCGTTCGACCCGGCGGCCGACTTCTCGGCGAAAAGGCCGGATGGCGGGTCAAATGTCCAATTCCGGTATTCGTACGGTCCGGGCCGGCGCGCGACTCCGCCGACATCCGGTCAAACCATGGCCGACGCACCGACGCGCCCTTCCTCCGCCCGGGCACGGTGCGTGATGCTCTGCTCACCGGGGGAGAGCAGTGGTTCCCGCAATCCACGGAGGAGCAGACCATGCCGCTCGGAAGGATCGCCGTCTACAACGACACGGACGGCGTGGGCATCATCACCGGCGAGGACGGCGAGAGGCGCCCTTTCTCCTGCATGGAGACGCAGACGACCCGCGAGGGTCAGCGGGTCGCCTTCGAGGTGATCGGCGCGAAGGCGACCAACGTGGTCGCCATCCGGTGACCCCGCCCCGGACACCGGTGATCCCGCCCCGAACGCCGGCACCCCGCCCCGGTGTCGACGGGGCGGGGCGCGGTGTCGTCCGGGCCGGCGCGGGTTACTTCGCCCCGTCGGCCGGCCGGAGCGTCCACAGGACGCTCATCTCGCCGGTCACCGCGCCGTCCGCGCGCCGTATCTCGACCGACACGGGGAACTCGGGGCGCTGTCCGGCGTCGAGTTCGGCGACGACCTCGGCGGCCGGGCGGCCCAGCGTCGCGGTCGCGGTGACGACGCCCATCGCCAGCTTCTTGTAGGCGATCTCGGCCCGTACGGCGAGCGGCACGGCACGCGAGAGCTGGTCCCCGAAGGCGGCCAGCACGATGGCGCCGCTGGCCGACTCCCCGAGGGTGAACATCGCGCCGGCGTGCGGGCCGCCCACGTGGTTGTGGTACGCGTCCTGGTCCGGCAGGGACACCACGGCCTTGTCGGCCGTGGTCTCCAGGAACTCCAGGTTCAGGGTCCGGGCCATGGGCACGGTGGCGGCGAGCATCTCGCCGATCGACATCTGGTCTGCGCTCATGGCCGCCATGTTACTCACGAGTAGCAGGGGCTGGCCAGAGAAGCGCACTAGGGTTACGGGCCATGTGGCCAGATCAGCAGCCGCCAGGGGGCGCGCAGAACCCGCAGCACGATCCGCGGCAGAATCCGTACCAGCAGCCGGGACACCCGCAGCCGAACGCGTATCAGCAGCCCGGACACCAGCAGCACCCGCAGCAGGGCCCGTACGGGCAGCAGCACCCCGGCACGCCCTACGGACAGCAGCCCCCCAGCGCCCCGTACGGGCAGCAGCCGCAGACCGCCCCGTACGCGCAGGCGCAGACCGTCCCCTACGGGCAGCCGCCGCAGTGGGGACAGCCGTCCGCGCCCGAGCCCCCGCGCGGCGGCGGACGTACGAAGCTGGTCGCCGTCGTCGCGGCCACCGCCGTCGTGGTCACCGCGGCCGTCACCGGCTTTCTGGTGCTGGGCGGTTCGAAGGACGACGAGGCGGACGACGGCAAGGACGCGCGGACCACGAGCCCCTCGCCGACCGCCACCTCGCCCGCCTCGCCGGCCCCGACCGACAACCCCCGCTCCGGCGAGGCCGTGAAGCCGACGGTCGCGGGCTGGAAGGTCGTGGTCAACCCCAAGTACGGCACGGCCTTCGACGTGCCGGCCGACTGGGAGGTGCAGCGGACCGGCGTCTTCACCTTCTTCGAGGACAAGCAGAAGGGTGACGGCTCGGCGTACATCGGCATGTCCGGCACGTCGTCCCTCGAGCCGCGCTACTGCGTCTCCGACGACGACAAGGACGGCAGGGAGGAGACGTCGTCGCTGGCCGTGGCCGGCACCAAGGGCGAGATGGGCGCCAAGGACACCGCGAGCATCGCCCGGGGCGACTCGGCCGCCTTCGCGTTCGGCGGGTTCACGGACCAGTCGAAGGCGGCCAAGAAGTACCTGCACATCGGCGAGGCGAAGTCCTTCACCACCGCGTCGGGCGTCACCGGCAGCGTCGCGACGTCGTACGTCAGCGGTGTGCCGAAGAAGAACAAGTGCGACACCGACGGCAAGGCGGTCACGTTCGCCTTCAAGAACTCCTCGGGCAACTTCGTGTCGTGGTCGCTGTACGGCACGAAGGGCGTCGAGGACGAGCTGTCGGACGCGACCATCGACAAGATCCTCGCCACGGTACGGCTGCACGGCGACCCGACCGTGGAGTGACCGCGTCCGTCTCAGCCGATGCCGAACGCCCCGTCGGGGGGCTCGGGTGAGGGTACGGCGTCGGCGTCCTCCACCGGCCGCGCCGACCCGGTGAACCGCCGTACGGCGGCCCCGTGTTCGACGCGTGCGGGGAAGGCGTCCGCCGCGGTGCGCCGGGCCAGCGCGGCGGTGTCCAGGGGCCGGTGGGAGGCCGCGACCACCACGTTGCCGAACCGCCGTCCGCGCAGCACCGCGGGTTCGGCGATCAGCGCGACCTCCTCGAACACCGCAGCCAGCGTGGCCAATTGGGAGCGCAGGAAGCCGAACGGCGCGGCGTCGGCGAGATTGGCCAGGTAGACCCCGTCCGGTCGCAGCACCCGCTCGGCCGTGCGGACGTAGGCGAGCGTGGTGAGGTGGGCGGGCACCCGGGAGCCGCCGAACACGTCGGCGATCAGCACATCGGCCCGGTCGTCCGGCGCGGTGCGGAGCCAGTCCCGGGCGTCGGCCGCGTGCAGCGCGATGCCCGAGCCGGCCGGCAGCGGCAGCTGCTCGGTGACCAGCTCCAGCAACCCCCGGTCCGCCTCGACGACGTCCTGCCGGGAGCCGGGCCGGGTGGCGGCCACATACCTCGGCAGGGTCAGCGCGCCCCCGCCGAGGTGCACCACGTCCAGCGCCCGCCCGGCCTCGGCCACGGTGTCCAGCACGTGCCCCAGCCGCCGCGCGTACTCGAACTCCAGGTACGCCGGGTCGTCCAGGTCCACGTACGACTGCGGGGCCCCGTCGACCGTGAGCAGCCAGGCCCGCTCCCGGTCGACGTCGGGCATCAGCCGGGCGGTGCCGTGGTCGGTGGTCCGGGAGACGGGTATCGATTCGTTCACCCGACCATTCTGGGCCCCGTGTCCAGCCGGCCCTTGCGGATCCCCGGCGGTACGTCACCGCACGTCCCGGGCGGCACCGGCCGCCGTCGCCGCCCGCCCGGTACGGCACGGGAGTTCGGTTCATACGGCGATCACACATGTGCGTCGGTTAGTGTCTGCGGATGCTCGATGCCAACCGCTCTGGCACCGCCCCGACCTCTCCCCCGGCTGCCACGCCCGCTCCCCCGGCCGGCGCGCCCTCCCTCCTGGCCGCCGCGCCCGGGCCGGCCCTCACCCCGGCCGGCCCCGGTACCGCGGCGGTGCCCGTGCTGCCGCGCGCCGGGTGGGCCGGGCGCTGCACACGGCTGCTGCTGTCCCCCTACGCCCGGCTGTCCCTGCTGCTCGCGCTGCTGGCGGGCGGGGCGGCGGGGGTGCTGGTGTGCGAACCGCAGCGGCTGCTCACGCACGGCTGGCCACCACAGCTCGGCGGGGCCGCGGCCGCCCTGGTGTTCGCGGCGGCGTACGGGCTGTGCACCGTGGTGTTCGTGCCGCGCCCCCTGCTGAACCTGGCCGCGGGCGCGATGTTCGGCTCCCAGGTGGGGCTGGCGACGGCGCTCGCGGGCACGGTGCTCGGTGCCGGGGTGGCGTTCGGGCTGGGCCGGGCGCTCGGACAGGACGCGCTGCGCCCGCTGCTGCGGGGCCGCTGGCTGAAGGCGGCCGACGGCCAGCTCAGCCGGCACGGGTTCCGGTCCATGCTGGCCCTCCGGCTGTTCCCGGGCGTGCCGTTCTGGGCGGCGAACTACTGCGCTGCCGTCTCCCGTATGGGCCCGCTGTCGTTCCTGCTGGCCACCGCCCTCGGTTCGATCCCGAACACGGCCGCCTACGCGGTCGCCGGCGCCCGCGCCTCGGCGCCGACCTCCCCCGCCTTCCTGATCGCGATGGCCTGCGTCGCCGTACCGGCCCTGGCGGGCACGGTGGTCGCCTGGCGCAAGCGGCACCGGCTGCGCGCCGGGTGAACCGTCGCGTCCGTCCGCCGAGCCGTGCCAGGATCCGCAGAGCCGTGCCGGGAGGCCGGCCGGGGAGCCGTGCCAGGAGGGGTGTCCGATGTGGTCCAGCGTCATCGCCGTGGCCGGCACGCTGCTCGGCGGCGCGCTGACCGGGCTGCTCCAGCTGCGGCGCGAGCGGGCCGCCCGCGACGAGCGCCGGGCGGAGGCGCTGCGGGTGGCGCTGGGCGAGCTGGTGGCGGCCCTGGGTGACCACCGGCGGGCCCTGTGGCACCGCGAGGACCTGGTGCTGAGCGGCGCGGGCCAGGAGGCCGTCGACGCGGCCCGGGCGCAGAGCCGTGCCACCCGCTCCGCGGTGACCTCCCCGCTGGTCGCGGTCTGCGTCCTCGAACCGGCCCTCACCGGACCGGCCCGCCAGGCGGCCCTGGCCGCGTTCGCCCTCCGCGAGGCGCCCGACCGTGCCGAGCTGGCCGCCCGCCGGGAGGCGGCGATCACGGCGACGGACGACCTGGTCGCCGCGGCGGGGCGGGTGATGGCTCCATGAGCCGGGCGACGTCCGACGGCCGTGGCGAGGGTACGGCGACCGTGGCACGGGCTCGCACGGCTTGCAAAGTTGGGAAAACAAACCCTCACCTAGACTGACTTCATGGCCGCTACGAAGGACCCGCGCCCCTGCTCGATCGCCGACGCCCTCGCACTGGTCGGCGAGAAGTACTCCCTGCTCGTCCTGCGGGAGGTCTGCCTGGGCAACGGCCGCTTCGACCAGCTCGTACGCAACATCGGCGCACCGCGCGACGTCCTGGCCGCCCGGCTGCGCCGGCTCGTGGAGGCCGGCATCCTCACCAAGCGCCTGTACAGCGAGCGCCCTCAGCGCTTCGAGTACCGGGCCACGCAGGCCGGGCTGGAGCTGGAGCCGGTGCTGACGACCCTGAGGGAATGGGGCGACCGCCACCTGCGCAAGGACACCGACCCGCCCATGGTCGTCGAGCACAGCTGCGGCAGCCGACTGGTGTCGGTGGTCACCTGCCAGGCCTGCGGCGGGACCGTGCGCCACGAGGACCTGACCGCGCGTCCGCAGGCCCCGGGCTGGACCCTCTCGGGGCCGGTGACCACGTGAGGCCGCCGGGGCCGACGGCACCGGGGGCCGTCAGAAGTGCTCGGCCAGGTCCGTGAAGCGCTCCACCTGGAGCAGTCGTTCGGTAGCCTCGGGGAACGGATGGTGTTCCAGCACCCAGGTGTCGGGGTGCGGTACGTACACCGCGCCCAGCCCGGCGGCGAGCGCCGGCACGATGTCGGACTTCGGGGAGTTGCCGATCATCCATGTCCGCGCGGTGTCGGCCTTCAGGTCCTCCACCACCGTGGAGTACGTCTCGACCGTCTTCTCCGGCACGATGACGATCCGCTCGAACAGCGGCCCCAGTCGCGAGCGTTCCACCTTCGCCGCCTGCTCCTCGTGGTCACCCTTGGTCAGCAGCACCAGGCGGTGCCGGGTGCGCAGACCGGCCAGCGTCTCCTCCACGCCCGCGATCAGCACCGGCTCCTGGCGCAGGATCCGCTCGCCCAGCTCGGCGATCGCCTTGCCGTGGTCGTCGGTCGCCCGCGCCTCGTGCACCCGCTCGTAACAGTCGTGCAGGCTGCGCACGAAGCTCTTCGCGCCATAGCCGTACACCTGGCAGTTCTCCCGCTCGACGTCGTCCAGGACCTGCCGCAGTCCGGCCCGCGAGAGCGATGCGTGAGCGAGCAGGTCGAGGAACTCCTCGATCGCCCGCTCGAAGTAGATGTTGTTCTCCCACAACGTGTCGTCCCCGTCGACGAGAAGACACTGATCGACCCTCAAGCAGACCTCCCGGCCGCATCGTCGGAACCCTCGGGCACGTCCCATTACACAGTTGCGACGATGGGTGAGTCATGTCGTTTTCCCCTGTGAGGCGATCCCTTGAGAACGGTGGCACTGCGTCCCCATGCCCTGCTGCCCGGGCGGTACGACCAGCGGAAGGTGCTGGCGACCACGGTGGACGCGTGGGGCCGGGCCCTCTGGCTGGTCTGCCCGGAAGCGGAACTCCGGCCGAACCCGTACGGCAGGCCCTCCCCGCACCCCCGCACCGACCCCTACGACGCGCTGCTCGTCGTCGCCGACGGCGGCACGTTCCGGGAACTGCCGTTGCGTGACATCACCTTGCGGGTGAGCCGTCTGGACGCCCTGCCCAACGGCCGGCTCGTCCTGTACGGCTACGAGGCCGCGGGAGACCGGAACGCGCAGATCTACGGCCGCGACGGCCGGCGCCGGCGACGCTTCGCGCTGGGGAGCGCGGTCGAGTTCCTGATGGCGGACCGGCGGCACCACCTGTGGAGCGCCTACGGCGACGAAGGCGTCTACAGCGACCCGCTCAGCGCCCCCGGTCTGGTCCGCTGGGACAGCGGCGGCAATCGCCGTTGGGGGTACTCCGCCCCGAAGGGCGTCGAATACATCGACACGGTCTACGCCTTCAACGTCGGCGACGGTGTCGCGTGGGCGAGCTACTACCCGACCTTCCCGCTGCTGGAGGCCCGGGCCGACGGCCGGATCCGGCTGCGGAGGAGTCCCGTGGCCGCCCCCAGCGGGCTGGCCGTGGACGGAGACCGGCTCGTCATGCTGGGCGGCGACCGGCAACCGGACCGCCTGCAGCGCTGCCGTCTGACGGCGGACGAGGTCCTGCCGGTGGAGGAGGCCCGTCTCACCCTCCCCGACGGCACGCCCCTGAAGCGGTACGCCCCTTGCGTCGGACGGGGCCGGCACCTGTATGTGCGCGGCCGGTCGCGTGGGCAGTGGTACGTGACGAGCGTCCGGTAGGCCGTACGGCCAGGGCCCGCTGCCGCCGTGGACGGCCGAAGTGCGCGGCCCCTGTTGCCGTGTTGCCGGGCGGGCCCGCTACCCTTCCTTCGTCACATGATCACCTCTTCTCCTTTCAGCACTTGGACGCCATACCTTCATGTCTTGGTTTGAATCCCTCGTCCTCGGACTCGTCCAAGGGCTGACCGAGTTCCTGCCCGTCTCCTCCAGCGCGCACCTGCGGCTGACCGCCGCGTTCTCCGGCTGGCAGGACCCCGGCGCGGCCTTCACGGCGATCACCCAGATCGGCACCGAGACCGCGGTGCTCATCTACTTCCGCAAGGACATCGGCCGGATCATCACGTCCTGGTTCCGCTCGCTGTTCGACAAGTCGATGCGCCGGAACCACGACGCGCAGATGGGCTGGCTGGTGATCGTCGGCTCGATCCCCATCGGTCTGCTGGGTGTGACGCTGAAGGACCAGATCGAGGGGCCGTTCCGCGATCTGCGGGTCACCGCGACGATGCTCCTCGTCGTCGGCGTGGTCATCGGCATCGCCGACCGGTTGGCGGCCCGCGACGAGACGGGGCGCCGGCACCGGGCGCCCAAGCAGCGCAAGACACTGGAGAACCTGGGCGTCAAGGACGGCCTGATCTTCGGGCTCTGCCAGGCCTGCGCGCTCATCCCCGGCGTCTCCCGCTCCGGCGCGACCATCAGCGGCGGCCTGTTCATGGGCTACAAGCGGGAGGCCGCGGCCCGCTACTCCTTCCTGCTCGCCATCCCGGCCGTGCTCGCCTCCGGCGCCTTCGAGGTGAAGGACTCGCTGAGCGAGGGCCACGTGGACTGGGGGCCCACCCTGTTCGCGACGGTGATCGCGTTCGCCTCGGGGTACGCGGTCATCGCCTGGTTCATGAAGTGGATCTCCAACAAGAGCTTCATGCCGTTCGTCTGGTACCGCGTCGCCCTCGGGATCGTGATCATCGCCCTGGTGAGCATGGACGTCCTGAGCCCCCACGCCGCCGAGTCGGCGGGCTAGCCGGCCGCGGCGCGCGGCCCCTGGGGCCGCGAGGGATCAGGCATGCTCGGTGACCCCCTTGCCGGCCGGGGCCGGACGCCGGGCGGCGGCGACCAGCGGCCGCACCGCGAGCGTGGCGATCGCCAGACAGCCGGCGAAGACCACCCAGCCGGCCGTGCCGCGGTCGATCACCCCCGCGGTCACGATCGTCGGGCCGACGACGAACTGCAGACCGGTGCCGAGGTTGAAGGTGGCGAGGTACTCGGCCCGGCCCTCCTCGGGCGCCAGGGCGTAGGAGACGCCCCAGCCGCCCGCCGACTGGAACAGCTCGGCGCCCGTCATCACGATGACACCGGCGATCAGCAGCGCGACGACCCCGGCGGTCGCGTCGATGTGGGCCGCGGCGATGAAGAGCAGGCAGCAGCCGACCAGCGCCCAGCCGCCGCGGCGCAGCGCGGTGACGCTGCCGTCGAGGGTGTCGGAGCCCTTGGACGCCCACACCTGCCCGAGCACGGCGACGACCGTGTTGACCACGAGCAGCACGCCGACCGTGGACCGGGGCGCGCCGGTGTGCAGCGTCACCCACAGCGGGATGCCGACGCCGAGCAGCGAGATGTGCAGACTGAGCACACCGTTGATCCCGGCGACGGCCAGGTGGCGCGGGTTGCGCAGGTGGTGCAGGCGCAGGGGTGCGCGCCGGGCCGAGCCGGTCTCGCCGTCGGCCGCGGGGGCCGCGGCCAGCATGGCGGCCGCGGCGAGACAGAACACGGCGTTGCCCAGCATGATCATGTTGAACCCGGTGCGGGTCCCGTAGCCGATCGCGACCGTGGCGGCCAGGCCGCCGAGGGAGAATCCGACGTTGTAGACGACCCGGGAGCGGGCCATCATCGCCAGCCGGCCGTCGGCGCCGACGGTGCGCTCCACGAGGGCCTGGTAGATCGGCGAGAGGGCCTGCTGTCCGACGCCGATCATCGCGACGGCGATCAGGAACTGCCAGTAGGAATCGGCGAGCAGCAGGGCGCCGAAGCTCAGGGCCCGCCAGACGTGCAGCAGCGCGAGGACCTGGCGCGGGCCGTGGCGGTCCGCCAGCCAGCCGAGGACCGGTTGGCAGGCCAGGCCGAGCAGCCCGGCGACGGACAGGCCGAAGCCGACCTGTGCCGCGCTCAGGCCGAGGACGGCCACGAAGTAGACGGCCGAACCGGCCAGGTAGAGACCGGTTCCGGTGCTGTCGATGAGACCGATGCCGAGGAGGGTGCGGGCACCGCGCAAGTCGGCCGCGGGGCCGAGGAGGGCGAGGGCGAGCCGGCGGCGCCCAGGGGGGACGGGGGGTTCGGGGGTGGTCATGGGGCTGGCTCCTCAGGGACGGGCCGGGTGGGGGGACGGGGGAGGAACGGGTCTCCTCCCCCGCTCGGGTGCGGGTGCCGGGCGGGTCAGCGGTCACCGCGTGGTGTGTCGTGGACCGCCGTGGCCAGCAGGTCCGCGACCGCCTCCGGCCGGGTCCGCGCGAAGTAGTGGCCGCCGTGCGTGAGTTCGGCCAGCCGCGGTGCGCGGACCGCCGTCTCCCAGGCCCCGTACGCCTCGCCGTAGCCCTCGGTGGCCGGGTCGTCGGCCGCGATCACCACGGTGCACGGCACGTCCAGCGGCTCCGGCGGCGCGGTGCGCAGACCGAGCAGGTACGTGTTGCTGGTCAGCGAGTCGTGGCGGAAGGTGCGCACGAGCAGGTCGCGGGTCGCCTCCTCGGCCGAGTCGATCGCCGTCGAGCCCGTCCAGTCCACGACCAGGTCGCGTACGTCGTCGAAGGAGAGCCGCTCGGCGTTGCCCAGGGTGTCGCGGATGGTGCCGGCATCGGCGAGCAGCTTGGCCGCCAGGAACAGGTGCCGTACCGTGCGGCCCCGTGCGGTGAGCAGCCGGGCCAGGGCGAGGGCCAGGGCCGAGCCGACACAGTGGCCCCACAGCACCAGCGGTCCGCCGGTCGTCGCGTCGATCTCGGCGGCCAGCCGTGCGCAGAGGTCGTCGAAGGGCAGCAGGTCGGCGTCCGACGACCCCGGAGCGTGCCCGGGCAGTTCGGCGGCGGCCACGGCGACCGTGCCGTCACGCCGGGCGAGCTCCTGTGCGACCGGGCGGAAGTGCACGGCGTTGCCTCCCGCGTAGGGCAGGAAGACGACGGTCGCCGCCGCGTCGGCGGGTTCGGTGAACCGGGCCAGCAGCGTTCCCTCCTCGGAGGAGACCGAGGGGGCCGGGCCGGCCTTCTCCGCCGCGGCCTCCGCGAGTTCGCCGAGGATGGAGTTGCGCATCACGTCCCGCAGCGACACCCACTCCTTCAGCTGCACGCTCACGCGCAGCGCGGCCAGCGAGTTGCCGCCGATGTCGAAGAAGTCGTCGTCGATGCCGATGTCGTCCGGTTCGGTCTCCAGGACCCCGGCCCAGACGGCTCGGATCCGCTCGACGAACGGTGCGAGGGCGTCCTCGGCGTCCGGGCGGGCCGTCGGCCGGGCCGTCGCGGGCGCGGCCGGCGCCCGTACGGCCGCCGCGGGGGAACCGTCCGGGTCCGCGAACTCGAGGACGCCGTCCGGGCGCCAGAAGCCGCGCCGCCCCGTGGGGCGCCCCGCGATCACCACGTCGCCGGTCGTCCCGATGGGCGCGGCCGTCCCGCCGACCGCGTCGACCACCGTCGGTGCGTCCGGGTGGCCCGCGCTGAACGCGGCCAATTCCGCCAGCTCCGTCTCGTCCAGCAGCACCGCGGAGTGATGCGGGGCGTCGGGCGTGTCGACCATGTGTGTCAGGGCCCGGCGGTAGTACCCGCCGATCCGCTCGATGTGCTCGGGGTCGAACGCCCCGGTGTGGTAGTGCAGGCTCAGCTGCACCTCGTCGGTGTAGAAGTGCTGCGAGAACTCCGCGCGCAGCGGGAACTCGGTGATCGCCGCCGCCCGTACGTCCAGGAGCGCGAACTCCGGCAGGTCCTTGAGCGCCTTGAGCGAGTGGAAGTGCGTGAAGTTGAAGACCGTCTCGAACAGCGGGTCGGTGGTCCGCTGGTCCTGCTTCACCTTCGCCATCGGATACCGCCGGTAGGGCAGCAGTTCGGCCTCGCTGCGGTACGTCTGCCGGATCAGGTCCGTCCATGTCCCCTCGTCCACCTTTACTCGCAGGGGCATGGTGTTGAGGAAGACGCCCAGCGCGCGGTCCGCGCCCGGCAGTTCGGGCCGGCCGCCGTGCTCGTACCCGGTGATGACGTCGAGGTTTCCGCACAGCAGGGTGTGCACCCGCAGATGCGCGGCGAGCAGGACGTTCTTCACCGGTACGCCCAGCCGCCCGGCCAGGTCCACGATGCGGTCCGACAGGCCCTGAGGCAGGTCGATGTCCCGGAACACCACGTCCAGGCGTTCGCCGGCCCCGGCCGGCCGCAGCCGCGGGATCTCGGTGCGCGGCCGCCCCTCCAGCGCCTTGCGCCAGAACTCCCGGAAGTCCGGCGAGCCGATGGCGTGCCGCTCCAGGCCGATGAAGTTGCGCAGATGGTTGACCGCCGGGGGCAGCTCGACGGGCCGCCCCTCCAGCAGGGCGTAGTAGATGCCGAACAGCTGGACGTGCACCTGGTTGATGCTCCAGCCGTCCAGTGCGGAGTTGTGCTGGCTGACGCTGTAGCGGTAGAGGCCGTCGGACAGGATGTGGATGTGGAACCGGAACAGCCCCGGCTTGTCCCAGGCGAAGGGCCGGTTCTGCTCGCGGTGGAACCACTCGTCGTACCAGGCGTCCTGCTTGCCCGCGTCGAGGTGCCGGATGTCGTGGACGACGAGCGGCAGTTCGTCGGTCCGCTCGTGCACCAGTTGCAGGTACTCCGAGTACCCGTGCAGGTGGTAGCTCGTGCGGAAGATCGGGTTGCGTTCGACCAGGACGCGTACCGCCTCGCGGAACAGCCCGGGGTCGATGGAGCTCTGGATCAGGTAGCTGATGATGTCGTGGTAGCTCGTGTTGCCGTGCATGATCTCGCTCTGGTAGATCAGCCCGGACTGGAGCATGGCCATCGGGTAGGCGTCCTCGACGCCCTCGGGGATCAGGGCCCGGTCGCGGTCGCCGATCAGCTCGAAGGGCCCGAACTCCGTCGGCAGGGCGTCCCCGGCCGCCGCTTCGCCGACGCCCGCCGCGAGTTCCCGCACCGTGGGATGGGCGAAGAGCTGCTGGAAGGTGAACTCCATGCCTGCCTTGCGGGCCTTGGCGAGCACCGAGACGAAGTGGATGGAGTTGCCGCCCAGCGCGAAGAAGCTGTCCGTGGCGCCGACCCGCTCCACGCCCAGCGCCTCGGCCCAGATGCCGGCCAGGGCCCGTTCGGCGTCCGTCGCGGGCGCAACGTACTCGGTGGCCCGTGCGGCCGGCTCGGGCAGCGCCGAGCGGTCGAGCTTGCCGTTGGGTGACAGGGGGAAGGCCGCGAGCGGGACGATCCGCTCGGGGACCATGTACGCGGGCAGGGTGACGGCGGCGTGTGCGCGCAGGTCCTCCTCGGTGACGTCGCCGGCCGAGACGACGTACCCGTACAGCCGGCCCTGGCCGTCGTCGCCGGTCCGCAGCACCACGACGGCGTCGGTGACCTCCGGGTGGGCCAGCAGCCGCTGCTCGATCTCGCCCGGCTCGATGCGGTACCCGCGCAGCTTGACCTGGAAGTCGATGCGGCCGAGGTACTCGATGGCGCCGTCGGGCAGCCGCCGTACCAGGTCGCCGGTGCGGTAGGCGCGGTCCTCGCCGGGCAGCGGGCCGGTCACGAAGCGCTCGGCGGTGAGTTCCTCGCGGTGCAGATAGCCGCGGGCGAGTCCGGCGCCGGCGATGTACAGCTCGCCGGGCATGCCGACCGGCAGCTCGCGGCCCGCGGGGTCGAGAACGTACAGCCGGGTGTTGTCGATGGGCAGGCCGATCGGCACGACGGTGTCGTCGGCGGTGGTGCGATGGTGGCTGACGTCGACGGTGGCCTCGGTGGGGCCGTACAGGTTCACCAGTTCGGCACCGGTGCCGAGCTGGTGGAACGCGGTCACGTGGTGCCGGCCGAGGGCCTCGCCGCTGGCGAAGACGCGGCGCAGCGACGCCAGTCGGGAGGTCGCGCCCACGGCGCCGGCGTAGTCCAGGAACGCGCCGAGCATCGTGGGGACGAAGTGCGTGACGGTCACGCCGTGCCGGTCGATCGCCTCGACGATCGCTCCCGGTTCCCGCTCGCCCCGCGGTTCGAGCAGGCACACGGCGGCGCCTTCGACCAGCCACCAGAACAGCTCCCACACCGAGACGTCGAACGCGGTCGGGGTCTTGTGGAGGATGACGTCGTCGGCGCCGAGGGGGTAGGCGCGCTGCATCCAGTGCAGGCGGTTGACGACACTGCGGTGTTCCACGACGACACCCTTGGGCAGGCCGGTGGAGCCGGAGGTGTAGATGACGTACGCGGCGTCGTCGGGGCTGCCGAAGGGGACCGGTCCGGGCGTTTCCGCTTCGCATGTCTCCCGCACCGCCTCGTCGAGGGCGATCACGGTGGCGCCGGTCCGAGGCAGCCGGCCGGCCGAGGCGGCGTCGGCCAGCACCAGGCTCGTCCGGCTGTCGGACACCATGTGGGCCAGCCGCTCCCGCGGCAGCGACGGGTCCAGCGGCAGATAGGCGCCGCCGGCCCGGATCACGGCGACGATCCCGGCCAGCGCCGCGAAGGACCGCTCCGCCAGCACCCCCACGATCACGTCCCGCCCGACACCGCCGGACCGCAGGCGTGCCGCCAGGTGGGCGGTCACCCGGTCCAGCTCGGCGTAGGTGTAGGAGCGTTCGGCGGTGACGATCGCGGTCTGTCCGGGGCGGGCCGCCATGGTCCGGGCGAACAGCTCGCCGAGCGTCACCCGGTCCGGGAAGGGGTGCGCGGTGTCGTTCGCGGCCGCGGTGATCCTTCGGTCGTCCTCGGTGCGCAGGTCGAGTGCGGCCAGCGGCTGACGTGGCGCGGTCAGCGCCGCGGCCAGGAGGGTGCGGCACCGCTCGGCGAGCAGGTGCGCGGACTCCGGCAGGAAGCGGCCGCCGTCCACCCGGACGACGATCGAGCGCCGGTCCGCGCCGAAGCCGATGACGGTGTCGACGGCGGGAAGCGGGTCGTCGACGGGCACGGCGTCGCCGAGGACGACGACCTCCGGCGGGTCGGCCACCAGCTCGACCGGGTAGTCCTCGTACGGGCGGCTCTCACCGACCGCCGAGCCGAGGCGGGCCGCGACCGCGGCGAGCGAGTCGTCGTCGGTGAGGGTGGTGCGCAGCGGGACGATGCCGGCGAGGGCCCCCGGGGCGCCGGGAAGCCGGCCGATGACCAGGTCGTCGACGCCCGCGTAGGAGCGCAGCAACGCGAGGGCGGCAGAGGCCAGCAGCACGGTGGCGGCCTCGGCGTTCCCCCGGCTGACGGCCTCGAGGCGCGCGCCGGTGCCGGCGTCCAGTGGCAGCTCGGCCGTGTGGCGGTGGGGTGCGCGGTCGTCGGTGGGCCGGTCGGCGGGGAATCCGACGGCGGTCGCGCCGGCCAGACGCGAGGTCCAGAACGCGGCGGCCTCCGGGCGCTGGGCCGCCGCTACGCGCCGCTGGCCTGCGGTGAGGTCGGACCTCATGGGGACGGCTCCTTCGGTGTGATTCATGGTCGTTTTCAGAAGTCGAAGTCGAAGGCCGGCACGGCCGCGGGCGCTGCCTCGGGGGCGGCGGACGGCGGCACGACCGGCCCGTCGGGGTCGTCCAGCAGCCGGTCCACGGTCGCCAGCAGGAGTTCCTTGAAGGTCTCGACGGTCGGCGGGTCGAACAGCTCGGTCGAGTACTCCCAGTCGGCCCGGAGCCCCGACGGGTGGTCGTACACCTGGAGGTTCAGGTCGAACATGGTGTGGCCGGGGAACAGCGGGCGCAGGGTCCGCGGTGCGCCGAGGAAGTCGACGGCGAGCAGATCCGCGGAGTGCAGGGCGAGCATGGTGTCGAACAGCGGGGCGCGGCCCGGGGTCTGCCCGGCACCGGTCGACGCGGCCAGTTCGTCGAGGCCGCAGGCGCTGTGCGCGAGCGCCTCGCCGACGCGCCGCGCGGCCTGGGTGACCAGGGAGGCCGGCGGCGCCCCGGCAGCGGCGTCGAGCCGTAGGCAGACGGTGTCCACGAACATGCCGACGGTCCGGTCGAACGCGGCCTCGGCGCGGCCGATCACCGGCACCCCCATGGTGACGTCGGCGCTCCCCGTCAGCGTGCGCAGGAACGCGCCGTAGGCGGCGGCGAGCACGGGGAACAGCGTGGTCCGCCGCTCGGCGGCCAGCGCGCGCATCCGTGCGGTGCGCTCCGGTCCGAAGTCCAGCCGCGTGGTGGCGCCGGCGAAGGTCCGCAGCGCCGGGCGCGGCCGGTCCGCGGGCAGCTCGGGCCTGGCCGGCGCCGTGCGGAAGACGTCGTTCCAGTAGGCCCGGTCGGTCTCGCGCCGGGCCGCCGCCGCCTCGCCCTCGGACCAGGCGAGGTAGTCGGCGAACGACCGCGCGGGCGCCTCGACGGGACGCCCGTGGTAGGCGGCGTCGATGTCGGCGAAGACCCGGCGCAGCGAGTCCCCGTCCAGGATCAGGTGGTGCGTGTCGACGAAGAGCTGTGCCCCGTCCGCGTCCCGGAACAGGGCCGCGCGCAGCAGCGGTGCGCTCTCGAGCGCGATCGGCCGGATCTCCGCGGCGGGGTCCAGCGGCGCGTGCCGCCGCTCCAGGTGGAAGTCCACCGTGGGCACGACGCGCTGCACGGGGCCGTCCGGCCCGTCGGCGAACTCGGTGCGCAGTGCGTCGTGGGCCGCGATGACCTGTGCGAAGGCCCGCTCCAGGCCGGCCGGATCGACGTCGGGTGGCAGGTCGATCAGCAGCGCGACGTTGTACTGGACCGTCTCCGGCCTGCTGCGCTGCGCGGCGTACAGGGCGCGCTGCGCCGGTGTCAGGGCGAAGGTGGCGCGCCGCTGTCCTCCGTCCGGGCCGGTACGGGTCTCGGGGGGCGCGCTGTCCAGGATCGCGGCCAGCTCACGGATCGTCGGCCGGCTCAGGATCTCCGAGACCGCGAGGGTCCGGCCGAACTCGTCCGCGATCGCCCGTGACAGGCGGGCCGCCCCGAGCGAGTCGACGCCGAGGTCGAACAGCGAGTCCAGGACACCGGGTGTGTCGATGCCCGGCAGTGCCTCCCAGAGGGAGACGAGCCGTTTCTCGGCCTCGGACTCGGCGGGTACGTACTCCTCGGGCAGGTCCGGCATCGTCGTCGCGTCGGGCAGCGCCGCCCGGTCCACCTTGCCGTGTGCGGTCAGCGGCAGTTCGTCGAGGACGACCAGATAGCCGGGCACCAGATGGGGGGAGAGCTTCGATGCCAGGTGGGCGCGCAGGTCGCGGCTGTCCAGCCGGCCGGTGGCCGCGACGTACCCGACGAGGTAGCGGTCGGCCGGTTCCGGGCCCCGGTCGCGCGGGACGACGACCGCGTCGGTGACCTCGGGGTGGCCGCGCAGGGCCTCCTCGATCTCGCCGGGCTCGATGCGGAAGCCCCGCACCTTGACCTGGTTGTCGGCCCGGCCGAGGAACTCGATGACCCCGTCCGCGCGTCGCCGGGCCAGGTCACCGGTCCGGTACATGCGCCCGCCGGGGCGGAAAGGGTCGGTGAGGAAGCGTTCCGCGGTGAGTTCGGGGCGGTTCAGATAGCCCAGTGCGACGCCGTCCCCGCCGACGTACAGTTCGCCGGCCGTGCCGGGCGGCACGGGGCGGCGGGCCTCGTCGAGGACGTAGGCCGAGGAGTTGGCCGGTGGCAGGCCGATCGGGATCGTCCCCGAGGTGTCGGCCCCGGTGATGGTGTGCAGGGTGGAGAACGTCGTGTTCTCGGTGGGCCCGTAGCCGTTGACGACGCGCAGGTGGGGGCAGGCCGCCATGACGGCCGCGACGTGCCGGCCGACGACGACGTCCCCGCCGACGAACAGTTCCCGCAGCGGCGCGAACAGGCCGGGTTCCTGCCCGGCGAGCTGGCTGAACAGCGGCGCCGTCAGCCACAGCGTGTTCGCGGCGTGCTCGCGCAGCGCGGCGCCGAGCCGGGCGGCGTCCAGGATGGTGTCGTCGTCCACCAGCACCACGGAGCCCCCGGCCAGCAGCGGCCCCCAGACCTCGAAGGTGGTCGCGTCGAACGAGACCGCCCCGGTCTGCAGGACCCGCATGTCCGGGCCGAAGCGGGCGAACCCCGAGTTGATCACCAGCCGCAGGACGTTGCGGTGCGAGACGACGACGCCCTTCGGGACTCCGGTGGACCCCGAGGTGTACATCACGTAGGCGGGGCTGCCGGCCCGGACGTCGGCGGGCAGGGCGGTGTCCGGCGGGCCGCTCGCGCCGGCGTCCAGCACCGGCACCCCGGCGGGGGCGGCGGTGCCCGTGCCGATGACGGCCTTCGCCCCGCTGTCGGCCAGCAGCAGGGCGACCCGCCGGGCGGGTTCGCGCGGGCTCACGGGCAGCATCGCCGCGCCCGCCTTCAGGACCGCCAGATACGCGGTGATCCAGGCGGCGCCGCGGCCCAGCCGTACCGCCACCAGGTCGCCCGGCCGCACGCCGGCCGCGACCAGCGCCCTGGCCGACGCGGTGGACGCCTCGTGCAGTTCTCCGTAGGTCATCGAGGCCGTCGGGGTGACCAGGGCGGTGCGGTCCGGGGTGGTCCCGGCGATCCGGGTGAAGACCTGGTGGACGGTCGCGTCACGCGGATAGTCGGCGGCCGGACCGTGCGCGCCCGGCCCGGGGTCTGTCGGGGAGAAGGTGGCTGTCATGTCGTCGGCCTGTCCGGCTCGGAGCGGAAAACGGGGCGGAAGGCCGCCTGGACGGAGGTCACGGTGGCTTCCAGGGCGGCGTGGTCGGGGGCCTGTCCGTAGACGACGCCGAGGTGGCTCTGCGTCCCCTCCCGCCGGTCGTAGGTCCGGCCGGGGACGGCGTGGATCTCCACGTGGTCGACGCCGGGCAGCGCCGTGAGCTGGTCCACGCCCTCGACGGCGCTCAGCGTGCCGCCGCCGTCGTCCGGGACCGCCAGGAAGTACTGGTAGGTGACGCCCTGGAACCGTGGGGTCAGGTCGCCGCGGACCGGCCGGCCCAGGGCGTCGTCGATGGCGAGCCGGATCAGGTTGATCCCGGTGGCACGCTTGAGGATCTCCGGCACGTAGCCGCCGACGCGGCCGTTGACCTCGATGACCCGCGGTCCGTCAGGGGTCAGTTTGATCTCCGTGTGGGTGACGCCGCTGCTCACGCCGAGCGCCTTGACCGCGGCCGCCTCGACGGCCAGTACGGCGTCCTGGTCGGCGGCGCTCAGCGAACACGGCAGCAGCATCCCGGTCTCGCGGAACGGCTCGGCCAGCCGGAACTTGCCGGTGACGCAGACCTGCCGGGAGCCGGTGTCCGTGTGCACGGACTCGACCGAGACGTAGTCGCCGAAGAACGCCCCGGCGACGCCCGGGTCCCCCCGCAGCAGCTCCTCCACGACGAACTCGCCGTCGTCCGGCAGCGCGCCGAGGACCGTTTCGGCCTCCTGGGCCGTCGTGAGCCGGAAGGTGTCCTTGCTGCCCGCGCCGCGGCGCGGTTTCACCACGGCCGGCAGGCCCACCGCCTCGACGGCGGCCCGCGGGTCCGGTGACAGGGGCCGGAAGCGGGGGGTGTCGACGCCCGCGGCGGCGAGCGCGCCGCGCTGCTCGGCCTTGTCGGTCAGCAGGGCCACGGTCCGCGGGGCGTGGCCGCGCAGACCGAGGGCCTCGGCGAGGCGGGCGGTCTCGCCCAGCTGGTACTCGCTGAAGGTCACGATGCCCGTCGGCCGGTGCCCGGCCACGGCCCGCACCCGCTCGGCGTCGTCCAGTCCGGTCACGTCGCACAGTGCGCCGAGGGCGGCCAGGCCGGCCCAGGCCCCGGCGACGTGCGGCCGGTTCCGGTCGCCGACGAAGAGCAGGTCGCAGCCGCGGCCCGCGGCGGCGCGGATGGTGGCGCCGGAGGCCGAGCCGGTGTCGTACACGACCGCGAGCAGCGGCCGCCGTGATGCCGTCGTCATGCCGACGCGTCCTCGCTCCGGCGCGCGAACAGCTCGGCGAGCTCGGCCGGGGTGGCGTGGACGTACAGCTCGCGCAGCGAGATCGGGGGCAGGCCCGCGCGGCGCAGTGCGCCCGACAGGCGTACCGCGAGCAGTGAGTTGCCGCCGGTCTCGAAGAAGTCGTCGTCGGGTTCCGCGGTCTCGCCGAGCACCTCGGACCACGCGCTCAGGACCTGGCCGAGGAGGGTGCCGGTCGCGGCCGGGGCGGGTGCGGCGGCCGGCTCCGGCGCGGCCTTGGCCAGCTCCCTGAGCCGGGCCGAGTCCACCTTGCCGTTGATGGTCAGCGGCAGCGCGGCGAGGGGGGTGACCGTCGACGGCACCATGTAGGCGGGCAGGTAGGAGGCCATGCGCCGGCGGATGTCGTCCACGGCGCGGTCGCCGTCCACGACGACGTACGCCTCCAGCCGTGCGGTCGCCGAGTCGCCGGGCACGGCCTGGTGCACCGTGACGGCGGCCGCGGTCACCCCGGGGTCGGCGAGCAGCACCGAGCGGATCTCGTCCGGTTCGATGCGGAAGCCGCGCAGCTTCACCTGGCTGTCGATGCGGCCGAGGTGGTCGAGCCGGCCGTCCGGGTCGAGCCGTCCCAGGTCTCCGCTGCGGTACTGGCGGGTGCCGGTCACCGGGTCGTCGACGAAGCGCGCCGCGGTGAGTTCCGGCTGGTTCAGGTACCGGTCGGCGACACCCGCCCCGCCGACCCAGATCTCTCCCGGTACGCCGTACGGCAGCACCGCGCCCCTGCGGTCGCGTACCGAGACGGACCAGCCGGGCAGCGCGCGTCCCACCGAACGGCTCCCCGCCGCGGCGTCGCCCGGGGTCACCGTGCGGGCGGTGACATGGACGGTGGTCTCCGTGATGCCGTACATGTTCACGAGGCGGCAGCGGGTGGCGGGGTGCCGGCGGAACCAGCCCTGGAGCATGCGCACGTCCAGCGGTTCACCGCCGAAGACGACGAGGCGCACCGCGAGGGCGGTGCCCTTGCGCGCGTCGGCCTCCTGGAGGGCGGCGAACGCCGCCGGTGTCTGGCTGAGGACCGTGACGCCACGGGCGGCGAGGAGGTCGTGGAAGTCCTCGGGCGACCGGGCCGTGTCCGCTCCGACCACCACCAGGTGGCCGCCGGTCAGCAGGCAGCCCCAGATCTCCCAGACCGAGAAGTCGAAGGCGCTGGAGTGGAAGAACGACCACACGTCGCGGGAGCCGAGGGACATGTCCTCGCGGGTGGCGTCGACCAGTGCCGCCACGTTGGCGTGCGGGACCGCGACGCCCTTGGGCCGGCCGGTGGAGCCCGAGGTGTAGATGACGTACGCGATGCCGGCCGGGTCGGTCGCGGCCTCCCCGTCCGCCGGGGACGAGGCCAGGAGTTCCGCGGTGGTCACCGTCGGATGGTCGGGAAACGTCTCGTCATCGGCCGCGGCCGTCACGACCGTCTTCACCGCGGCGTCGGTGACGGTGTAGGCCAGACGCTCGGCCGGGTAGGCGGGGTCCACCGGTACGTAGGCGGCACCGGCCATCATCACGCCGAGCATGGCCGCGACGGTGTCGACGTCACGGCCGAGGCAGACGGCGACGTGGTCACCGGGGGCGACCCCGCGCTCGCGCAGCCCCGCCGCGATCCTGGCGCCGCGCTCGGCGAGTTCGCGGTAGGTCAGGGTGGTGGCGTGGTCGGACACGGCCGGGGCGTCCGGCTGGGCGCGGACGACGCCGGCGAAGGCGGCCGGGACGGTCGCCGGCCGGAATCCGGTACGGCCCGCGGTGCGGCCGCGTTCGACGATCCCGGCCGCCATGGCCTCGGGCAGCCGTGCCACCTCGTCGAGCGCCGCGTCGGTGGTGCCGAGCGCGTAGGCGTCCAGCAGGGCGCCGAGGACGTGGGCGAACTGCTCGGCGACCACCGGCGCCAGGACGGAGTCGTCGGTGGCGAGGGCGGCGGACAGACCGTGCCCCGGCGTCACCTCCACGGTGACCGTGACGGGGAACGGCGCGGCGGTGAAGGGGACGTAGCGGTCCCGGCCCGTCTCGACGACGAACACGCCGACCGCCGGATCGGTGCCGGCCTCGGCGGTGCCGACCGCCAGGGCGAGCGCGCCGAGGGACGGGGCGTCCTCGTCGTCCTCGGGGTTCGTCGTGGTGTGGCAGGTGACCGAGTCGTCGGCGAGCACCGCGAAGGGGGCCGAGTCCGCGAGGCGGTAGTGCGCCAGCGTCGCCGCCACGGCGTCCCGGGCCACCGCGGCGGCCTGTTTCGCGTCACCGACCCGTGCCCGGGCCGCCGGGACCGCGAGCCGGAGCGGCTCGCCGCGTCCCGTCCGTTCTCCGAGGCCCCAGGGGGCCGGGCCCGGGCGCGGCCCCGGCCCGGCCGGGAACGCCACGGTGACGTCCGCGCCCTGCGCCACGTCGGCGAGGGCGCCCAGACCGGACCGGCCGAGGCGGTCGCGGTGGGCCACTATCAGCAGGTCGGCGGTGCCGTCCGCGTAGGTCAGGACGGTCAGCCGGGCGACGCCGGCGACCGAGCGGCCGATCTCGCGGGTGCGGCGTTCCTCGGCGGCGGGGTCGTCGGCGGCGGCCGCGACGGACTCGTCCCAGACGCGGAGGCCGGCCAGTCCGGGCTGCCGTTCGGCGGCCGTGGCGAGCCGGCCGCGCAGGCCGTCGATGTCGGGGTCGCCCGCGAGGAGCCGCCGGATCAGGGCGTGGCTGCCTTTGTCGGTGGTGCTCCGCGCCGCTCGGGCGGTGGTCGGTGCCATGGTGGGCTGGTTCCTTCGGAGTTCAGCCGGCGGTGAGCCGGATTCGACGACGTGGCGTGACCGGTGCCCCGCCGGGCGCGGTCGCGTCCGGCGGGTGGCCCGGGGTGAGGGCCCGGGTGGAGGCGCGGCGCGCCGGCCGGTCCGTTCGTCGCCGCGGCGCGAAGGGAACGTTCTGCCGGTGCCGCCGCTGTTCGTGAGGGTGCAGCGGGACTTGCCGGGTGGTGCGGGCGGGCCTTGTCGAGGGGATCAGCGGGCCGTGAAGCCGGAGTCGACGGTGATGACGGTGCCGGTGACCCTCCGGGACTCGTCGCTGACCAGCCAGACCGCGGCGTCCGCGACGTCGAGCGGGTCGACCAGGGCGTTGGTCGGCACCGACTCCAGGTAGACCGCTTCCTGCTCGTCGTAGCTGATGCCGAGCGCGTCGGCGACGACCGCCGTCATCTGGCCGTCCATGGCCGGGTCGTCGCGTACCGGCCCGGGACACAGCGCGTTGACCCTGATGGCGTGGGGGGCGTAGTCGAGTGCGGCCGACTTGGTCAGTCCCACGACGGCGTGCTTGCTGGCCACGTAGCCGGCGAAGTGGCGGTAGCCGACCAGGCCCGCGGTGGAGGCGACGTTGACGATGGATCCGCCGCCGTCGCGCAGCATGACCGGGGCCACCGCCTTCAGCACCCGCCATTCACCGGACACGTTCACGTCGAGCATGACCTGCCACTCCCGCTCGGTGAACTCGTGGGCCGGTTTGCCGGACGGTGCGCCGATACCGGCGTTGTTGATCAGCCCGGTGATGGTCCCGAAGCGATCGACTCCCAGCTCGACGGCCGCCTCGACCGCTTCGGCGCTGCGTACGTCGGCCGGCGCCACGAGCACACTGGCGCCTTCCTTGCGGCACAGGCCGGCGGTGTGTTCCAGCTGCGCGGGCGAACCCAGGCTGTAGGGCACCTCGGAGAGGTCGCCGTCGACGTCGACCAGGATGAGGTCGGCGCCCTCGGCGGCGGCGCGCAGGGCGCAGGCCCGGCCGATGCCCCGGGCGGCACCGGTGATCATGACGACGGAGTCACGCAGGCGCATCTCAGACCTCCAGGGCCGGGGTCGAGCCGGACAGGGCGCCGACGACGATGTCGACGAGGGGCTGGGCGTCCACGGCGGGGTACATGTGGCCCCCGGCCACCTCGACCTGGCGGAACGGGCCCCGGGTCACCTCGCTCCAGCCGGCCAGCGCCGTACGCGGGACCAGCTCGTCCTCCGTGGCGCACACGGCCGTCACCGGGACCTCGACGGGACCGGTGCCGGTCGGTGTGTAGCCCTCGTCCATCCGGAAGTCGGCCCGCAGCGCGCCCATGAGGACCTCGCGCATCTCGGGGATCTCCATGGCGGGGTGCGTGTATCCGGTGGTGCGGCGGACATGGTCGAGGAACTCGTCGTCGGTCAGCCCGGCCGTCTTGGCACAGGCGCCCAGGAACGGCGCCCGGGCCGCGCTGACGAACAGGTGCCGCACCTGCTCCGCGTATCCGGCGGCGAGGAGTCGCAGACAGATCTCGTACGCCAGCGTCGCGCCGAGGAAGCAGTGGCCCAGCAGGGCGACGGGACCGGCCTTCGCGTGCTCGGCCGCGGCGGGCAGCAGGGCGTCCGCCGCGCCGTGCAGATCGGTGAACGGCTCCTCGTCCAGCAGCCGTTCCCGGCCGGGGAGGTTGAGCGGGGCGAACCGGACGGTGTCCGGGGCGAGTTTGTTCCAGGGCCGGAAGAAGCTCGCGCCGGCACCCGCGAAGGGCAGGCAGATCACACGGACGGGAGCAGCGGTACTCATGGGTCTCCTGACAGCACACGAGTGGTGCCTCGTGGGTGGGCACGGTTCTGGGCCGATCCAGGTCTCGGATCGGCCACAGCGAGGTGGGGAAAGCGATACGCCACGCCAAAAAGGGATGCTTTTGGCCATGGTCATATACAGGCGAACGCGCGCCTCTCGAGAAGCCTTTAAAGGTCAGTACATCCGCGTGCGGCACTTCTTGAGAAGTCGCGGATCACATGAGGCAGCGCGCGATTCATCTTCCCCCCGAAAGATCTTCCAAGACTCACTCAATGGGTGAGCAAGAGTGCGGTCGCACGCCTGACGACGGCCTGGCGACCACGACGACTAGAGGGTAGTACCAACGCGAGCAGCCGCCAAGCCGTCAAATTTCAACGGAATGCACAACTCCACTTCCATTAAATCAGGATATCTACCCCTATAGCTGATCATTCGGTTCCGTCGACCCTCACCGCCGGGACACATTCGACACTTTCGCGAGATGAAGCCGCGACGTCGGAATTCCACACGGTCGGCCATCGCACGGAAATGAATTTCCGGATTCCGCCGAGAACCGGAGCCCGGGACCGCGGCCCCGGTCGGCACCGCCGGTTTCCGCACCGCCGGTTTCGGACATCGTGCCGTCGGCCGCGACCCGTCCGTGACCTGCGGACCGCCCGGCGGGCCGCCGGCCGGCCGGGCGGCAGCGCACGGCCACGCGCGGACGACCGGGCGACACCGGTGACCAACGCGTTACCGTCTGCGTAGCCAGGCGGTAGCGCAGGGTCAGTGCTTGGGCCTAGGCTGTGCCGCATGTCCCCGGATTCCCCGCCCTCTGGTTCCGTGCGCTCCGCCGCCGAGCTGAACGAGCGGATCAGAGCGCTGTGGCTGCGCGCGGGCGGCACCCTGTCGGCCCAGGAGCGCGCGGAGTACGAGCTGTTGGTGATCGAGTGGGCCGCCGCCGTCCGCGGCCGGATCATCGAGGCGGCCTGAAGCGGCGACCACGGCAAGGCCCCTGAGCGTCCCTACGCCCGCAGATGCGCGAGCACCTCGTCGGCCACCGGATACGGCCGCTCCCCGGGCAGCAGCGCGCTCGCCCGCTCCGTCTCGCCCGCCCGTACCAGCGCGTGGATCTCCGCTGCCAGCGGGGTGACGTCCTCGATGCCGGCGATCCACTCGTCCGCGTACCGGGCCGCCGCCTCCCCGGCGAGGCCGAGCTGCAAGGACCGGTACGGCAGCGGATTGTGGTGAAGATCCCGCTCCGGGTCCCACTGCACCCGCGCCGGGCTGCGCGCCAACTCCCGCTTCCAGGCGGCCCGGTCCGGGTGCAGGGCGGGCACGTGGTGGGACAGGCAGGCATGGCGCAGGGCCCACTCGAAGCCCTCCCGGGTGATCTCCACGGCGAGGACGGTCTCCTGGTTCTCCTTGGTGCCCCAGCCGCAGCGGTACATCATCCACAGGAACGACGGCTTGACCCAGGTCATACGGTCCCGTTTCCAGCCGGACGGGAAGCGTCCGGTGCGGGCGGCGGCGCGGCCGATCCCCGGGTGGTAGGCCTGGTAGACGGTGATTGTGGTGTCCGTGTGCCGGGCACGGATGCGGAACTTCGGTTCGGTTTCGACGGCTTGCGCGTTCACGGGGACAGGGTCGGCCGCCGCTCCGGTCCCGCACCACCGAATATTCACCCCGCAGGCCTCTTGGCTCGGCGTCCCGCGTACCCAACACTGTGGCGATGACGCAGCGTGCGGAGTTCGCGACCGTGAGGGACCGGCTGGCCGTGGAGGACCTGGTCACCGCCTACGCGGTGGCGCTGGACGACGGCGACTGGTCGGCGTACCACGGGCTGTTCACGGCGGACGGCCGGGCCGACTACCGTTCGGCGGGCGGTATCGAGGGCGACGCGGGGCGGGTCGCCGCCTGGCTCGCCGAGAACCTGGCCGGCTTCGCCATGCGGCAGCACCTGATCGTCAACCGGCAGGTGCGGTTCGGGGTCCTGGAGCACGACACCGGTGACACCGCCCGGGTGCGCGCCGACTACCTCAACCCCATGCGCCTCGCCGCTACCACCGGCTCCGCCGCCCCGGACCTGGTGTGCGGCGGCCGGTACGACTTCGGTCTGCTGCGCACACCGGACGGCTGGCGCCTGCGCGAGGTCGTCGTCCACGAGAAGTGGCGCCGGCTGCCGGCCGGACAGCCCGGCACCGCGTGACGTCCGGCCGCCCGCGCCCACGAGCACCCGTCCCGCCCGGCCTCCGCACGCGCATGCTGTCGAAACCGCCGCGCACACTGGAGGCATCGGCTGGGTAGGGAGGCTCCCTATGAGGACGATCGACCGCTGGCTGACCTCCCCTTGGCGCCGTTCGGCCGCCGCCGCCCTGTCCGGCGCGCTGCCCGTGCTCGCGTTTCCGGCTCCCTCCCTTTGGTGGTGGGCGTACGTCGCCCTGGTGCCGTGGCTGCTGCTCGCCCGGTCGGCGCCGACCGGGCCGCGGGCCGCGTACGACGGCTGGTGCGGCGGCTTCGGCTTCCTGCTGGCCGTGCACCACTGGCTGCTGCCGAGCCTGCACGTGTTCATCTTCCTGATAGCCGCGCTGCTGGGCGTGCTGTGGATGCCGTGGGGATGGCTGGTGCGCCGGCTGCTGGGCGGGCCGGCGCCGGCGGGCCGGGGCTTCGCGGCGCTGCTGGTGCTGCCGTCGGCCTGGCTGGCGGTGGAGCTGGTGCGGTCCTGGCAGGGGCTCGGCGGGCCGTGGGGCATGCTGGGCGCCAGCCAGTGGCAGGTGGCTCCGGCGCTGCGGCTGGCCTCGGTCGGCGGGGTGTGGCTGCTGAGTTTCCTGGTGGTGGCCGTCAACGTGGCGGCGGCCGTGCTGATATCGGTGCCCGCCGCCCGTGTACCCGCCGTCGCCTCGCTGGCCGCGACGGCCGCCGTGGCCTCGGCCGGGTGGGTGTGGGCGCCGCGCCCGGAGGTGGACGGGCGGGCCCGGATCGCCGTCGTGCAGCCGGGCGTCGTCGCCGGGCGGGACAGCGCCGAGCGACGGTTCGATCTGGAGGAGCGGCTGACCCGGCGGCTCGCCGGGCAGGACGTCGACCTGGTGGTGTGGGGCGAGTCCGGCGTCGGCTTCGACCTGGACGACCGGCCCGATCTGGCCCGGCGGCTGACCGCGCTGTCCCGGGCCACCGGCGCCGATCTGCTGGTGAACGTGGACGCCCGCCGCTCCGGCCGGCCCGGCATCTACAAGAGCGCGGTGCTGGTCGGCCCGGACGGCCCGACCGGCGACCGGTACGACAAGATGCGGCTGGTGCCGTTCGGCGAGTACATACCGGCCCGTTCGCTGCTCGGCTGGGCCACCTCGGTGGGCCGGGCCGCCGGCGAGGACCGGCACCGCGGCACCCGGCAGACCGTGGCGGACGTCGGGCACGGGCTGCGGGTCGGCCCGCTGATCTGCTTCGAGACCGCGTTCCCGGACCTGGGCCGGCACCTCGCCGACGACGGCGCGGACGTCCTCCTCGGCCAGTCCTCGACCTCCACCTTCCAGCACAGCTGGGCGCCGGAGCAGCACGCCTCGCTGGCCGCGCTGCGCGCCGCCGAGACCGGCCGCCCGATGGTGCACGCCACCCTCACCGGTGTCTCGGCGGTCTACGGCCCCGAAGGGCGCCGCCTCGGCCCGTGGCTCGGCACCGGCGCGAGCGCCGCCCGGGTGTACGACGTACCGCTCGCGCACGGAGTCACGCCGTACGTCCGCCACGGCGACTGGCCGGTGCACGGCGCGCTGCTGGTGCTGGCCGTGCTGGGGGTGACCGAGGGGGTGCGGGCGGTCAGGACGCGCCGTAGCGGTCCCGCACCTCTCGTACCACCCGCTCGCACAGCTCATGGGTCGCCAGCGCGTCCCGGGCGCTGAGCACCCGTCCGGCCCGTACGGCGTCGAGGAAGGCGAGGACCGCCTGCTCGATGCCGCGCTGGCGGGGCACCGGCACCCAGTCGCCGCGCCGGCGCACGGTGGGCTGCCCCTTGTGGTCGATCACCTCGGCGAGGTTGACCACCTGGCGCTTGGTGTCCTGCCCGGACACCTCCAGGATCTCCTCGTTCGAGCCGCTGAGCCGGTTCATCACGCCGAGCGCGGTGAAGCCGTCACCGGCGAGCTGGAGCACGACGTGGTGGAGCAGCCCGCCCTCGACGCGGGCCCGCACCGTGACGTCGTCGACCGGGCCGGGCACCAGGAAGCGCAGGGTGTCGACGACGTGGATGAAGTCGTCCAGGATCATCGAGCGGGGTTCCTCGGGCAGCCCGGTCCGGTTCTTCTGCAGGAGGATCAGCTCGCGGGGGTGGTCCAGGCACTGGGCGTACCCGGGGGCGTGGCGGCGGTTGAAACCGACGGACAGCGGGACGCCGCGCCGCTCGGCGAGGGTGACCAGCCGTTCGGAGTCGGCGAGTTCGTAGGCGAGCGGCTTGTCCACGTACGTCGGGACGCCGGCCTCCAGCAGCCGGGTGACGATCTCGGGGTGGACGGCGGTGGGCGCGTGCACGAAGGCCGCGTCGAGGCCGGCGTCGAGCAGCGAGTCCAGGGTGGTGTGCCGCCGGGCCGGCGGCAGGTGCAGGCTGTCCCCGACCCGCTCCAGGGTGGCGGGGGTGCGGGTCTGGAGGTGCAGGTCGATCCCCGGCTGGGTGCCGAGCACCGGCAGATAGGCCTTCTGCGCGATGTCCCCGAGTCCGATACAGCCGACCTTCACGTGCTCTCCCCTGTCACTGGCCTGCGGGTTGTCTGCCGGAAGCATACGGGGGCCGTGGGTTCGCGAGGCCGTCGAAGCCGCGCGGGAAGAACGCCCGTCTGGGCGGGGGCACCTGATCGGCACCTGTCAGCGGCGGGGTGTCCAGCCCTCGCCGCCATCGCCGCCCTCGTCGTCCTCGCCCAGCCGCAGCGCCAGCCGGCTGATCGCGGACCGGACCCCCGCGCCGTAGCCGTCGTCGGCGAGGGCGGACGCGGCGCTGCGGGCCCGGCGCAGATGGCTGCGGGCGGCCTCGGCGCGGCCCAGTTTGTCGTAGTCGGCGGCCAGGTTCAGGTGCAGGGACGGCAGGAAGCCCCGCACGCTGCCCGGGTCGCCGCCCGGGCGGCCGTCGGCCAGTTCCTCGGCCGCCGACAACGCCCGCAGGTCCCAGGCCAGTTCGTCCGCCGGGTCGTCGTGGGTGTCGGCCAGATAGTGGGCGAGGGTGCAGCGGTGCAGCGGGTCGCCGTCCTCGCCGATCTCCGCCCACAGGTCCAGGAAGCGGCTGCGGGCCTCCTCGCGGTCACCGCCGTGGTGCAACATCACGACCTGCCCGATCCGCGTCAGCACGGCGTCCGGCGCCGTCTGCTCCTGTCGCTCCACCACGGTGCCCTCCGGGCCGTCGCCGGTTGTTGCCGCTCCCGACGCTAACCGGCGCGACCCGGATTCCCGGACAGGCGGCGCCGTCTCGCCTACGGGCCGGTGATCGGGCGCGGGGGCGTGGGTGGCCGGCCACCCACGCCCCCGCGCCCCGGGGAGGTGACGGCGACCGCACCCGGACGTCACTTCACTCGTCAGCCCAGGTTCGGGATGCGCCAGTCGATCGGCTCGTGTCCCTGCGCGGCGATCGCCTCGTTGATCTGCGTGAACGGGCGGGAGCCGAAGAACCTCTTGGCGGACAGCGGCGAGGGGTGCGCGCCCTTGACCACCACGTGCCGGGTCTCGTCGATCAGCGGGAGCTTCTTCTGCGCGTAGTTGCCCCACAGGACGAAGACCGCCGGGTCGGGGCGGGAGGCCACCGCGCGGATCACGGCGTCGGTGAACTTCTCCCAGCCCTTGCCCTTGTGTGAGTTGGCCTCGCCGGCCCGGACGGTGAGGACCGCGTTGAGCAGCAGCACGCCCTGTTCGGCCCACGGCATCAGATAGCCGTTGTCCGGGACGGGCAGGCCCAGTTCCTCGTGCATCTCCTTGTAGATGTTCCGCAGGGACGGCGGGGTCTTCACCCCGGGCCGCACCGAGAAGCACAGGCCGTGGCCCTGGCCCTCGCCGTGGTACGGGTCCTGGCCGAGGATGAGGACCTTCACCCGGTCGTAGGGCGTCGCGTCCAGCGCGGCGAAGACCTCCTCGCGCGGCGGGTAGACGGGGCCCTTCGCCCGCTCCTCCTCGACGAACTCGGTCAGCTCCTTGAAGTAGGGCTGCTGCAGTTCATCGGCCAGAACCCCGCGCCAGGACTCGGGCAGCATGGCGATGTCGGTCACGTCAACGTCCTCACGATGTCGATCAAGTACCGCGTGCGGTCACTTCCAGGCTTCAGAACCTACAGGCGACCACTGACAACCGGTGCCGCAAGGGGTCTCACCAGCTGGTCTTGCGGTGCAGTGCCCACATCATCATGATCGTCGAGGGATCCAGGGCCTGTTCGCCGCCGGAGATGTCGACGCTGGCCGCCACGAACTGCCTGCCCTGCCACAGCGGGAGCAGCCGGGCGTCGTCGACCATGATCTGCTGGGCGGCCTCCATGTCCTTGACCGTCTGGGCGCGGTCGCTCTCGGCGCGCGCGTGGGGCAGCAGCCGGCCGGTGATCTCCTTGGCCGGGTAGGGCGTGTTGAGCGCGTTGTGCTCGCCGACGAACGGCGCGATGAAGTTGTCCGCGTCGGGGAAGTCCGGGAACCAGCCGCGTCCGAACACCGGGTACTCGCGCTTCTGGAAGCCGGCCACATAGCTCTTCCAGGGGCGGCTCTTGAGGGTGATGGCGAACAGGCCGGAGCCGTCCAGCTGCCGCTTGAGCTCCTGGAACATCAGGCCGGTCTCGGAGCCGTAGCGGTCGGTGGTGTACCAGAGGGTGAGCGGGACGCGCCGGGTGATGCCGGCGTCGGTGAGGATCTCGCGGGCCTTGGCGACGCTCGGTTCGCCGTAGTCGTCGAAGAAGCCGGTGGCGTGGCCGGTCAGGCCCTTGGGGACCATCGAGTACAGCGGGTCGACGGTGTCCTTGTAGACCTTGTGCGCGATCGCGCCCCGGTCCACGAGCTGGGCGACGGCCTTGCGGACGGCGGTCCGTCCGGCCCAGGGGTCGGCGGGGTTGAACACCAGGTAGCTGATGTCGGTGCCGGCGCCGTCGACCAGTTGCAGGTCCTCGTCGTCGTGTTCCTGGAGGGTCACGATGTCGTCGGCGGCCAGTCCTCGGTAGGTGACGTCCACGCGCTTGTCGCGCAGCGCCTCGACCATGCCGGCGGAGTCCTTGAAGTAGCGGATGGTCACCGCGTCGTTCTGCCGCTTGGCGAAGCCCTGGTAGTTGTCGTTGCGGACCAGGACGGCCCGCTCCCCCTCCTCGTAGGACCGGAGCTTGTACGGCCCCGAGCCGTGCACGTCGGTGCCCTCGCGCAGCGAGTCCGCCGGGTAGTCGTCCGGGTCGACCAGGGACATGGCGGGGGTGGCCAGCACGAAGGGGAAGGTGGCGTCGGGCTTGTCGAGGTGGAAGACGATGTCGCGGTCGCCGGAGGTCTCCACCCGGTCCAGGCTGCCGAGCAGTCCGGCGGGACCGCCGGGGGCGTTGATGGCGCGGATGCGGTCGATGGAGTGCTTGACGGCCTCGGCGGTGAGCGGGTCGCCGTCGGCGAACTTCAGGCCGGCGCGCAGCTGACAGCGGTAGGTGCGGCTCGTGGAGTCGGTGAAGGAGCAGGTCCGGGCGGCGTCGGGCTGGGGGGTGGTGGCGCCGTTCGGGTAGGCGAGGAGGGTCTGGAAGATGTTGCGGTACAGCTCCCAGGAGCCGTCCCAGGCTCCGGCGGGGTCCAGGGTGCTCGGGACGCTGGTGGTGCCCACGACGATCGGACCCTGGTCGTCGGGGTCGCCGTCGGACAGCAGGCCGCAGCCGGCGACCAGGGCCAGGGACGCGATCGCCGCGACTCTTCGCAGGAATCGGTACCGGTAGAACACGCGCACGCTCCTCGATCCGCCATACCAAGGGTCGGCAGACCATACCGCAGCGTTCGCGCCCTGAACCTCCCCTGGAACAGGGCCCGTTGATCGATCCGGTGATGACGACGTTGTCAGTCCGCCAGGCGGACACCAGACGGTCTTCCGGGCGCCGTTCCGTCCGGAAACCGGGCGCCCGGAAGAGTCGGTCAGGAGACTCCCGCGTTGAGGAAGATGCCGCCGTCCACGACGAGCGTCTGGCCGGTGATCCAGTCGGACTGCGCGGAGGTGAGGAACGCGGCGGCGCCGCCGATGTCGGAGGGCACCCCCAGCCGGCCCAGCGGGTAGGCGGCCGCGGCCTCCTCCTCGCGGCCCTCGTACAGGGCCTGCGCGAACTTGGTCTTGACCACGGCCGGGGCGATCGCGTTGACCCGGACCCGCGGCGCGAACTCGTGCGCCAGCTGCTGGGTCAGGTTGATCATCGCGGCCTTGCTCACGCCGTACGCGCCGATGAACGGCGAGGCCGACAGGCCGGCGACCGAGGCGATGTTGACGATCGCGCCGCCGTTGTCCTTCTGCCAGGCGTGCCAGGTCTTCTGGGCGAAGCCGAGGGCGGAGATCACATTGGTCTCGAAGACCTTGCGGGCGACGTCGAGGTCGAGGTCCGCGATCGGGCCGAACACCGGGTTGGTGCCCGCGTTGTTGACGAGGAAGTCGACCCGGCCGAAGGCGGCCATGGTGCGCTCGACGACCTCGGTCTGGTGGCCGAGGTCGTGTGCCTTGCCGGCGACGCCGATGACCCGTTCGGTGCCGAGCCGCTCGACGGCCTCCTTCAGGGCGTCGTCGCCGCGGCCGGTGATGCAGACGCGGTCCCCGCGGGCGACGAGCGCCTCGGCGACGCCGTAGCCGATGCCGCGGCTGGCGCCGGTGACGATCGCGACCCTGCCGGAGAGCTCCGGGAGTTCAGTCATGTCCGTGCTACCCCTGAATCCCTTAGTTGAGCGGTCCGCCGGCGACGTACAGCACCTGGCCGGAGACGAAGCCGGCCGCCTCGCCGGTGAAGAAGGCGATGGCGTTGGCGATGTCCTCGGGCTCGCCGACGCGCTGCACGGGGATCTGGGTGGCGGCGGCCTTCTTGAAGTCCTCGAAGTCCATCTTGACGCGCTCGGCGGTGGCCTTGGTCATCTCGGTGGCGATGAAGCCGGGGGCGACGGCGTTGGCGGTGATGCCGAACTTGCCCAGCTCGATGGCGAGGGTCTTGGTGAAGCCCTGGAGGCCGGCCTTGGCGGCCGAGTAGTTGACCTGGCCGCGGTTGCCGAGCGCCGAGGAGGAGGAGAGGTTGACGATCCGGCCCCAGCCGGCCTCGACCATGTGCTGCTGCACGGCCTTGGTCATCAGGAACGAGCCGCGCAGATGCACGTTCATGACCGTGTCCCAGTCGGACACGCTCATCTTGAACAGCAGGTTGTCGCGCAGCACGCCCGCGTTGTTGACCAGGATCGTGGGGGCGCCCAGTTCCTCGGCGACGCGGGCGACGGCCGCCTGGACCTGCGCCTCGTCGGAGACGTCCGCGCCGACCGCGACGGCCTTGCCGCCGGCCGCGGTGATCTTCTCGACGGTGTCCTTGCAGGCGGCCTCGTCGAGGTCGATCACGGCGACCGCGCGGCCCTCGGCGGCCAGCCGTACGGCGGTGGCGGCGCCGATGCCGCGTGCCGCGCCGGTGACTACCGCGACCCGCTGTTCATTGGTGGACATGCTGTTTCTCCTCGCCCTTGAGAGAACCTGTCGGACCCTCGGAGAGGGCCCTCCGGTGCGGTGAGCGACCGCTTAGTACCTTCTCCACCCGTGACGCTAGAAGCCCTGGCACGCGGTGTCAACGGCAACATCGGCCGGTGTGATCGATTACCTCACCAGGAGGTTCAGCAGGCGCTCCGTCTCGGCGGCCGGGTCGGCGGTCAGTCCGGTGTGCACGGGGCCGGGCTGGACGATGGCGGAGCGGGGTGCGACCAGCCAGCGGTAGCGGCGCCCGGCGTCGTCACCGGCCGCCTGTCCGGCCTGTTCACCGCCCGCGCAGGTGCGCTCGATCGCGGCGAGCGCGGCGCGCACCCCGGCCACGTCGGCGGCCGGGTCCAGGGCGAGCAGCCGGGCCTCGTCCAGGTGGGTGCGGGCGCCGAGGTAGCCCCGCGCGCGGCAGTAGACGACCACGCCGGCGTTGACGCACTCCCCGCGCTCCACCCGGGGCACGACCCGCAGCAGCGCGTACTCGAACACGTCCCGGTCGCCGCCCTGGCCCGCCCGGGTGATGTGCCGTTCGGTGACATGGCCGGCCATGTGGATGTGACGCTCGCTCACTTGCCCTCCTCCGATCCGGTGCCGAGGCCGGTGATCCGCTCGGCGATGACGGCCGCGCGCGCGAGCAGCGGCCGCGCGTAGGCCCGGCGCAGGTCGTCCGGGGTGTCGAAGCCCGGCTCGCCCTCGAGCCAGACGTCCGGGATCTCGGCGGTGACCTCGGCGAGCAGGTCCTCGGTGACCCGGGGGGCGAGGTCGGCCGCGGCGGCGCGCACGTCCGGGGCGAAGCGGGCGAGGGCGTGGTCCGAGGCGTCGTACGGGCGGGCCGCCGAGGTCTCGGCGCCGGGCCAGTTGTGGTGCCAGATCATCGTGGCGCCGTGGTCGATGAGCCACACCTCCCCTTGGCTCACGAGCAGGTTGGGGTTGCGCCAGGACCGGTCGACGTTGTTGATCAGCGCGTCGAACCACACGATCCGGCCGGCCTCCTCCGGGCTCACTGGAAAGGCGAGCGGGTCGTAGCCGAGGGCACCGGACAGGAAGTCCATGCCGAGGTTGGTGCCGCCGCTGCCGCGCAGCAGGTCCTGCACCTGCTGTTCGGGCTCGCCGAGCCCGAGGACGGGGTCCAGTTCCAGGGTGACCAGCCCGGGCACCCGCAACCCGAGCCGCCGGCCGAGTTCACCGCACACCACCTCGGCGACCAGGGTCTTGCGGCCCTGTCCCGCGCCGGTGAATTTCATGACGTAGGTGCGGAGGTCGTCGGCTTCTACCAGTCCCGGCAGCGACCCGCCTTCACGCAAAGGTGTGATGTAGCGGGTCGCGGTGACCTGTTTCAACATTTCCCCGGCCATCCATCTTTCGAGCCTTGTGATCCACGGTGGATTCCGGAGGGGCGCGACATCAGGAAGCGCCCGTCAGCGGTGCCGGGGAGAATCCGGGGAGTTTCGGCCGGCATGCCGTTCTCCCTGCTCCCCGAGCAGTCCGTCGACGGCGGTAAGCCCCTTGCTTCCGGCCTCCGGCACGAAGTGAGCATAGTAACCCTCGGATCTCGGCTCCCTCCGGGAGGGCGAAGCACGGCCTTCCCTTGACGTTGTCGTCTGCGGGTGCCTCCGGAATCGGGGAAAACCGGGGCGGGATTCCGGCACGGATCCGGGCCGGGTGACCGGAACTCCGCGCGGCCGCCCCGCTGCCGGCAGGCGCTCCGCGGCGGCGAGTTCGACGCAGAGGGCCGGCCCCAGGGAGTGCGGCTCGGCGGTGTCCGGATTCGAACTCCCATCGAAAGGATATGGAAGCGGGGCGACGCTTCTCGGAGAACGAGACGGTCTGGGCGCGGGGGCTCTCGCGCACCCGCTCCGCCTTCTGAACGGCCGCGGCCGTGCGTCCGTACCCCAGGGCGGACCATGAGCAGCTCCGCCGAAGGGAAATGTCATATGAGCAGCGCCTCGTCCCACCCCAGCGCCGGTCCGGACCGTCGTACGGTCGTGGCGGCGGTCGGAGCCGCCGGGCTCGCCGCCGCGCTGACCGCCTGCGGCTCGGGCGACGACTCCTCCGACGCCGGGTCGGCCGACGCCGGTGCCACCGCCACCGGGGCCGCGTCGGACGGCGGTGGCACCGCGCTCGCCAAGGCCGCCGACATCCCCGAGGGCGGCGGCAAGATCTTCAAGGACCACGGTGTGGTGGTCACCCAGCCGATGGCGGGCACCTACAAGGCGTTCTCCGCCGAGTGCACCCACCAGGGCTGCGTGGTCGGGAGCATCGCAGGCGGCATGATCGTGTGCCCGTGTCACGGCAGCGAGTTCTCCGTGGCGGACGGCAGCGTGAAGAAGGGACCGGCGACGAAGGGGCTGGCCCCGGCGCGGATCACCGTCTCGGGCGACGACATCAGGCTGGCCTGAACCGGCCCGGCTCAGCGCTGTTCCCTCGGCCCGCCGAGACAGCCCAGTATCTCGTCGGTGGTCGTGACCGTGGCGACCAGCGCCAGCGTGTGGCGGAGCACCGCGGCCGTGTAGTCGGCGGGCACGCCCGCGATGGCGTCGGCCGGGACCACGGCGGTGTAGCCGAGGTTGACGGCGTCGAACACCGCGTTGGGGACGGCCACGTTGGCCGACACCCCGGTGACGATCAGCACCCGGCAGCCGAGGTTGCGCAGCAGGGCGTCGGCCTCCGTGCCGTGCAGCGGGGACAGCCCGTGCAGCCGCCGCAGGACGAAGTCCTCCTCGGCGACCTCGATCGGCGGCGCGACCCGGACCGCCGCGGTGCCGGTCAGCTGCCGCACGGCAAGCCGCTCGGCGGCCCGGAACAACCGGGCGTTACGGCCGGCGCCCCGGCCGTCGGGGCGGCGCTCGGCGATCGCGTGGATCACCTGTACACCGCTTCGGTGGGCGGCGGCGACCAGCCTGGCCACATTGCGCAGGGCGCCCGAGGAGCGTGCCGCGCGGACCAGTTCGGGCAGGGCGCCGGCCGGGCCGACGACCCCCTGCTGGCACTCCACGGTGAGCAGGACGGTACCGGCGGGCTCGAGGAGTTCGCCGAGCTGCTCGTACGACGGCATGACGCGCCCCCTTGAAGACGACCAGTTCTCTTTTCTGACGTCATGTCAGAGGATCGGCGGGAGCACGATAAGTCTCCGACCCGACAGGGAGAAGAGAGGGGGCCGCATGTCCGACACCCGTCAGCGCCGGGGCCGCAGGATCATGATGTCGCCGGCCGAGCTGGACGAGTTCCTCGCCACCCAGCGCACCTGCCGGATCGCGACCGTCTCGGCCGACGGCACACCGCATGTCAGCGCGCTGTGGTTCGCCTGGGACGGCACGTCGCTGTGGCTGTACTCCGTGGTGCGCAGCCGGCGCTGGGCGCAGTTGCGCCGCGATCCCCGGGTGGCTGTCGTGGTCGACTCCGGGGAGGAGTACGGCGAGTTGCGCGGGGCGGAGCTGTCCGGCCGGGTGGAGTTCGTGGGCGAGGTACCGCGCCGGGGTGAGCTGTGCGCCGAACTCGACACGGCCGAGACGCTGTTCGCGCGCAAGAACTTCGGCCTGGAGGAGATGCCGCACGACGGCCGGCACGCGTGGGCCCGGCTGACCCCGGAGAAGATCGTGTCCTGGGACTTCCGGAAGCTGGGCGGAGTGTAGGGCTCAGCCGAGCCGCCGAGCCGCCGTCCGCAGGGCCTCCACAGCCGCGCGGATGGAGGGCCGGCGGTCGGCGTCCGCCCGCCAGATCACGTACACATGGCGGCGCACCCGCTGTTTGAGCGGCACGAGGACCACACCGTCGGGCACCGGGTGCCGGCCCAGCAGCGGTGCGATGCACACGCCCAACCCTGCGGCGACCAGCCCGAGCTGGGTGTGGGTCTCACCGGCGCGATGGCCGACGATCGGCTCGACGCCCTTGGACCGCAGGGTGAACAGCAGCCACTCGTGGCAGAACTCGCCCTCGCCCCAGGTGATCCACTCGTCCTCGGCGAACTCGGTCAGATCCACCTCCGCCCGGTCCGCGAGCCGGTGCCCGACGGGCATGGCGACATCGGCGGGGTCGTCCAGCAGGGGCGCCTTGACCAGGCCGTCGGGTACGGGCATCGGCTTGTTGTACCAGTCCAGCACCACCGCCAGGTCGAGATCGCCGCGGACGACCCCGGCGATCCCCTGTTCCGGTTCCAGCTCGCTGGAGCGCACCCGCAGCCCCGGGTGCTCGGTGCGCAGCGCGCCCAGCGCGGCGGGGAACAGGCCCCGGGCCGCGGTCGGGAACGCCGACAGCCGCAGTTCGCCGACGACCTGGCCGCGGTGCGCCTCCAGGTCGGACTCGGCCAGCTCGACCTGGGACAGGATGCGCGCCGCGTGCTCCGACAGCAGCCGCCCGGCGTCGGTGAGCCGCACGCCCCGGCCGTTCTTGGCGAGGAGCCGCTGGCCGACCTCCCGCTCCAGCTTGCCCAGCTGCTGGGAGACCGCGGACGTGGTCACGTGCAGCGCGTCGGCGGCGGCACTGACCGAGCCGTGCCGGGCCAGTGCGTCCAGGGTGCGCAGGCGCTCAAGGTTCAACATGTAAGTGATCCTAAGAGGTACCAGGTGGGAAATCTCGATTGTGCTACGAGGTTGCCTCCAGCATCGTGGTGGCCATGAGCACGATCAGCGCCCGCACTCGCAGCCGTACCCCCTCCCCCGCCGCCCCCGGCCCCGCCAGGAGCCGCGCCCGCCTGGACTGGCGGCTGCGCTTCGGCCTCCTGTCCCTGATCTGGGGCTTCAGCTTCCTGCTGATCAAGGTGGGCACCGAGGGGTACGCGCCGTTCCAGGTCACCCTCGGGCGGCTGGTGTTCGGCACGGCGGTGCTGGCGGCGACGATGGCCGTGAAGCGGGAGCGGCTGCCGCGCGGAACCCGGCTGTGGGGGCACATGGCAGTCGCCGCGTTCCTGCTGAACGCCCTGCCGTTCTCCCTCTTCGCCTACGCCGAGCTGACGATCCCGTCCACCCTGGCCGGCATCTGCAACGCCACGTCCCCGCTGTGGGGCATGGCCCTGTCCCTGGTCGCGCTGTCCGAGGACCGGCCGACCCGGGTGCGCGTGGCCGGGCTCGGGCTGGGCTTCCTGGGCGTGCTGACCGTGCTCGGCGTCTGGCAGGGCTTCCACGGGCTGGACGCCACGGGCACGGCGATGGCGCTCCTGGCCTCGCTGAGCTATCCGGTGGGCTGGATCTACGTCCGGCGGACGCTGGCCGGTACGGGCAACTCCCATCTGTCCATGACCGGCGGGCAGTTGCTGCTCGCCACGGTCCAGCTCGCCGTGGTGACGCCCCTGTTCGCCGGCGTGCCCGGGCACTTCCCGCTCGTACCGCTGCTGGCCGTCGCCGCGCTGGGCGCGCTGGGCACGGGGCTGGCGGTGCTGATCCAGTACGGGCTGGTGGCCGAGGTCGGGCCGACCACCGCCCAGATGGTCACGTACTTCATCCCGGTCATCGCGACGGCGGCGGGGGTGGCGATCCTCGGGGAGTCGCTGCGGTGGACGACGCCGGTGGGGGCGGTGATCGTGCTGGCGGGCGCGGCGCTGACCCAGGTGCGGGGGAAGGGCGCGTAGGGGCGAGGGACGCGTGAGGGAGGGGGCAGGGGGGCGTGCGCGGGTGCGGGCTCACCGTGGCTCGTCGCGCGGTTTTTCCCGCGCCTCTTCTCCCGGCCCCCGCCCCCCCGGTTCTCCCGTTCCCCTCTGGCTCTTCCGGTTCTCCCGGTCGCCTCAGCCGTAGACGCGGGCCGGGGACGGGCGGACGGCCGCCGCCACCGCGTCGGCCAGCACGGTGATGTCCGCCTCCGTGAGCGGTGAGACCGTGATGCGCACGCCCTGCGGGGAGGCCAGGCGGAAGCGGGCGCCCGGGGCCACCGCCCAGCCGTTCTGGAGCAGCCGGGCGAGGGCGCCCGTCTCGTCGGGGACCGGGACCCAGACGTTCATGCCGCTGCGGCCGTGGGCGGTGACGCCGCGCTCCGCCAGCGCGTCGACGAGGGCGTCCCGCCGGGCGCCGTAGGACCGGGCCACCGCCGCCCGGTCCACCGCGCCGTACGCCCACAGGTGGGCCACGGCGCGCTGCAGCAGCAGGCTCACCCAGCCGGGGCCGAGGCGCTGGCGGCCCCGGAGGCGGTCCACGGTGACCGGGTCCCCGGTGAGGACGGCCAGGCGCAGGTCGGGGCCGTAGGCCTTGGCGGCGGAGCGGACGAAGGCCCAGTGGCGGGTGACGCCCGCGAGGGGGTGCAGCGGCAGGTCGACGATGCCGTGGCCGTGGTCGTCCTCGATGAGCAGGGTCTCCGGGTGCTCGCGCAGCACCGCGCGCAGGGCACGTGCGCGCGTGGCGGTCACCGAGGCGCCGGTCGGGTTCTGCGCCCGGTCGGTGACGATCAGCGCGCGGGCCCCGGACTCCAGGGCGCGGCGCAGGTCGTCCGGGCGCGGTCCGTCGTCGTCCACGCCGACCGGGGCCGTGTGCAGGCCGAGCGCGGGGACGAGGTCGAGCAGGCTGCCCCAGCCGGGGTCCTCGACGGCGACCGTGTCGCCGGGCCTGAGGTGCGCGGCGAGGACGCGTTCGATGGCGTCGAGGGAGCCGGAGGTCACGGTCAGCGGGCCCGCGGGGACGCCGTCGGCGTCGAGTTCGGCGCGGGCGAGCCGGGCGAGGTCCGCGTCCACGGGGTCGTCGCCGTAGCGGACGGGCCGCCGGTCGCCCTGTTCGGCCGCCGCGGCGAGGGCCGGGGCCAGGCTGGGCAGCAGGGCCGGGTCGGGGTTTCCCGTGGACAGGTCGCGGCCGCCGGGGGGCACCTCGACGCGCAGTTCCTCGCGGCCGGTGGTGGCCGGCTTGGGGCGGACCCGGCTGCCCCGGCGGCCGGCCGTCTCGATCACCCCGCGTTCGCGCAGGATGCGGTAGGCGGCGGCGACCGTGTTCGGGTTCACCCCCAGCCGTTCCGCCAACTCCCGCAGCGGAGGCAGGAGTTGCCCCGGTTCCAGCCCGCCCGACCCGACCGCCTGTTCGACGCTGGCCGCGATCTCGGCTGCGCCACGCCCTTCGATCCGATACTCTCCTAGCACAAAGCTCATTATGCACTAGTGCAATAGAGATCGCCATGGAGGGGACCATGCAGGGCACCACCGAGGAATCGCGGCCCGCCGCCTACGCGCCGACCGGCCGGACCGTGCCGACGCGTTCCGCGGAGCGGGCGTCGTACGACAGGGAACTGGTGCACGCGATCCTGGACGAGGGGTACGTCTGCCACCTCGGCTTCGTCCGGGACGGCGCCCCCGTGGTGCTGCCGACGCTGTACGGCCGGGTCGGCGAGCGGCTCTACGTCCACGGCTCGACCGGCTCCCGGCCGCTGCGGATGACCGGCCAGGCCGACCCGGGCCTGCCGGTGTGCCTGACGGTCACCCACGTCGACGGGCTGGTGCTGGCCCGCTCCGCCTTCCACCACTCGATCAACTACCGCTCGGTCGTGGTGCACGGCATCGCGCACGAGGTCACCGACCCGGAGGAGCGGCGGCTGGCCCTGGACGCGCTGGTCGACCATGTCGTACCGGGCCGGGCCGCCGACTCCCGGCCCGCGAACAAGAAGGAGCTGGCCGCCACCGCGGTGATCCGCCTGGACCTGGAGGAGGTCTCGGCCAAGGTCCGCACCGGCGGCGCCAACGACGAGCCCGAGGACCTCGCCCTGCCGCACTGGGCCGGCGTCGTCCCGCTCCGCAAGGGCTACGAGGCCCCCGTTCCCAACCACGACCTGACCCCCGGCATCGAGCTGCCGGACTACCTGGCGGCACCGTAACGGCGACGGTCCGCCCCGGAACCCACGGCCCGGGGCGGCCACCGGTCACACCGCGGTCGGCTCCGGGGCGGCCGGGCGGTCAGACCCGGTCGCCCGCGGAGGGCCGGCCGGCCGCTCGCACCGCGGTCGGCTCCGGGCGGCCGGACGCGCGGGCCTCGCTCACGGCCAGCCCCGCGACGGCGCCGAGCATCAGCAGGGTGCCGGCCGCCGTGGCCCCCGTGAGCCGCTCGCCGAGCAGGAGCACGGCCAGTACGGCCGCGGTCACCGGCTCCAGCAGCATGATCACGGAGACGGTGGCGGACCGGACGACCGCCGCTCCCGCGAAGTAGAACGCGTACGCGAGGGCCGTCGGCACGGCGGCGATGTAGAGCAGCAGGCACAGCAGCCGGACCGGGTGGGCGGTGTGCGGGAGCAGCCCCTCGTGGACGGCGAACGGCAGCAGGCACAGGCTGGTCACGGCGAAGGCGCCCACCGTGGTGCCGGCGGTGTCGCCGCCGCCGTCCCTCCCCCACCAGCGGGTGAGCAGGGTCATGGCGCCGTAGGCCGCCGCGGAGACCACGGCGAGCAGCACCCCGGCCGGCCGGACGGTCGCGGCGGAGCCGCCCAGGGTGAGCACGGCCAGCCCGGCGAGCGCGCCCGCGACGGCCGCGGCACCGCCCGCGCCCAGCCGCTCGCCGAGCAGCAGCCGGGCGCCGAGCGCTATCAGCACGGGACCCGCGCCGAGGGTCACGACGGTGGCCACGGCCAGCCCGGTCGACGCCACCGCCGCGAAGTACGCGGTCTGGAACACGGCGAGGGCGACTCCGGTGGCCAGGACCCTCCCGACCGCGCGGCGCGCCGGCCGGGCGGGGGCGGTGCGGCCGGCGCGCGGGCGCAGCAGGCGGCCGGCCAGCAGCAGGGCGAGCCCCAGCGCGCAGCGCCAGAAGGAGAGGGCGACGGCGCCCAGGTCGCTGGTCCGGTAGACCAGCGAGCCGGCGGCGCCCGCGGTGCCCCAGGTGGCACCGGTGATGATCAGGTAGAGCAGGCCACGCCCGACGGGCAGGCCGGAGGAAGTGTTCGACAACAGAATCTCTCCGCAGAAACGCGCGTGACAGCGCGGAAGTTCGAAGGCGTCCCGGTTCGGCGGGGCGCGCTGACTTCATCTGCGGGCAGCACCGTCCAGCCCGGCGCGTGCGCGCGTCGGGCGAGTGTCCCGGAGGCCCGCCTCAGGCGGCCGGGGGCGGAAGGACGAGTGCGTTCTGCGGCATGATCGGGACTCTAGGCCGCGGTGCCCCGCGCGGACAACTCCCTTTCCGCGCCACCGGCGGCCACCGGCTCGGGAGTGCCCTTGCCGGAGCCGGCGGACTGGGCGATGAACGCGCCGACCAGGACGACCGCGCCGCCGGCGACCTGCGGCGCGGAGAGGTGCTCGCCGAGCAGCACCCAGGCCAGCACGGTCGCGATGACCGCCTCCAGGCAGGCGACGACGCCGGCGACCTGCGGTGACAGCCGGCGCACGGACAGCACCCCGGTGACGTACGCGATCACCGTGGCGACGAGCACGATCCAGGCGAGCAGGGCGGCGGCCGGCACGGCGGTGCCGTTCAGGTCGGCGGAGCCGCCCAGCACCGACCAGTCCATGCTCCACGGGCGGGCCACCGCCGTCAGTACGGCGGCGCCGACGAGCAGCCCGTAGGCGATGACCCCGAGCGGGTCCGGTGCGGTCTCGCCCGCGTCGCCGCCCTGGTCGGCGAGGATGAAGTAGCCGACCTGGCAGCAGGCGGCGCCGAGGGCGAGCACCAGGCCGAGCGCGTCGAAGCTCAGCCCGGACCAGACCTCCACCACGCAGGCGAGGCCTCCGGCCGCGAGGACCACGCCGAGCGCGGCGGCGCGGGTGACGGGCCGCCGCTGCACGAACCGCACCCAGCCCAGCACCAGGGCGGGCGCCAGGTACTCGATGAGCAGGGCGACGCCGACCGGGATCCGGGAGAGCGCGGCGAAGTAGCAGGCCTGGACTCCGGCGACGGCGAGCAGTCCGAACCCGGCGAGCAGCGCGGGCCGGCGGCGCGGCAGGGCGCGGTGCCGCACGGCGAGCGGCAGCATCACCAGGGCGGCGCCCGCCACCCTCAGCCACACCACGTGCAGCGGGTCGAGGCCCGCCTCGATCAACGGCTTCGCGGCCACACCGGATCCGCCGAAGGCCAGCGCGGAGACGAGGGCGAGGCCGAGCCCGGCCCCCTTGCCGGGACTGTCCTGACTGCTCACAGACGTATGCACCGGCACATGATGCCAGGCGCCGACAGGAGCGTCATCCCTGTTGACACCTGTCTCAGCCGGTGGACGGTTCGGGCCGTTCGCCGTCCGTCCGGCCGTCGTCGGCGCGTGCCCCGGTCCCGGCCTCGATCCCTGCGATCAGGTCGCGGGCCGCGATGCCGGCGCGTCCGAGCACCTCCACGGCCCGGGACCCCGGGTCGGCGGCGAGCGCCGCGAGCAGATCGGTACCGGCGACGCGGTGGGCGTTCCGCCGCCGGGCGCGGGCACGGGCGTCGACGAGCGCGGCGGCAGCGGCGGGCGACCAGCGGCCGGCGTCCCGGCCCGCGGTATCGACGTGTCGATCCGTGGCGTCGGCGTACCGGCCCGTGGCGTCGGCGGGCGGCTGTCCGGAACGGGGGCCGGCCGGAGCGGTTACGACGGGGAGCGCGCCGGAGTCCTCGACACCGGCCCGCCAGCGCAGTCCGTAGCCGATGCTGCGCTGCACGAGGTAGCCGAGGAGCCGGGCGAGCCGCCGTGGCTCGCCCACGGCGGCACGGGCCTCGGGGTCGTGTTCCAGCAGGGCGTGGAGCAGATGGGCGGTGTCGGTCTGCCGGTCCCCGTCCCGGACGGCCCTCCTGCGGGCACCGGCGACCACCGCCGCCAGCTCCGCGTCGAGCCCGGCAGCGCCGTCCTGGTGCGGAACCGCTTGGTCGGGGGCGGTCCGGTCGGCTGTACGGGGTTGCACATCCCCTACCTCATCAGCCCCAACGGGACGGGACATCCGCGACAGGAACCATTTGCGCGTCCCACGCGGAGTGGACATCACCGGCCCGGATTTCATCCTTACGGAGGAGATCCGGCCGATGTGGCACGACTCCGCGCGCGCCGCCTTGCCGTACGCGCGCCGGCCCCGATGCGCGGCTGACGGTTCGTCAGTATTGAATGTTCGCGCCCCTGCGGCTACGTTCCGCGACACCGCAGCCCGGTACGCCCGATCCGAAGGGGTGGTCGCATGGCCGAAGTCAGCGCGGAGGCACGCATCGAGGCGCCGGCCGGGGAGGTGTGGGCCCGGCTCACCGACTGGCCGTCGTACGGGGAGTGGAACGCGACCCACACCGGCTTTCCGCAGGGCGGCCCGGCGAACCCGGCCGTGGGCGGGACGTTCCGGGAGAACATGAAGCTGATGGGCTTTCCGGCGGAGGTCGACTGGACCATCGAGGAACTGGAACCGGCCCGGGTCCTCGCCATCCGCGGCAAGGGCCCGATGGCGGTGACCGTCGCCACCCGCTACACGCTGACCCCGGACGGGGACGCCACGACGGTCCGGATCGACGGCGAGTTCACCGGCGCCGCCGTGTCCCTGATGGCGGCCAGGCTCAAGGACTCGGCGACGGCCGCGCTGACCGAGTCACTGCGCAGACTGGGCGACCTGGTGACCTGAGGGGGAGAACTCCACCCGGCCGGACCACCGGGCGCCCCGAAGGGCCCAGCCGAGTCCGGTCACCGTACGGACCTCAGTGCTCGTCGGCGAGGATCAGATACAGCTTCTTGCGGGCGTCGTTGAGAACGGTCAGCGCCTTCTCCCGCTGTTCCTTGCTGCCGGTCTTCCAGACCTGGCCGAAGGCCTCCATCAGACCGAAGCCGGCCTGACGGATCTCACCGAGGGCCTCCCAGTCGACCCCCCGCGAGGCCTCCTCCCAGGGGGCGTCGGGACCCTCCTCGGCGGCGGCGCGCCCGCTCTCGGTGAGCGCGAACAGTTTCTTGCCGCCCTCGCTCCGGCTGGCGATCAGACCCTCGTCCTCCAGCAGCTGGAGGGTGGGGTAGACCGAGCCGGGGCTGGGCTTCCAGGCGCCGCCACTGCGTTCGGCGATCTCCTGGATCATCTCGTAGCCGTGCATGGGCCGCTCCTTGAGCAGGGCCAGCAGCGAGGCGCGCACATCACCGCGCCGCGCCCGCCCCCGCGGACCACCACGCCCGCGCGGCCCCCAGGGACCGGCCCCGAACCCGGGCCCGCCGGGTCCGAACCCCGGCCCGCCCGGCCCGAACGGCCCGAAGGCCCCCCGCCGCCCCTCGAAACCGCCCATGCCCCACCGCCCGGAACCCTCGTGCCGGTGCCCACGCTCGAATCCATGACCCCGCATCACGACCACTCCATCCCATCGCTGATCAGTCCCGTACGCATCGCGTATCGTTCGCGATGATTCAACGATATATCGGAATGGAGGGTGTGCCAAGACCCCGCGTCCGTCCAGTGACCTGTGACAGCGGACCTCGCCCGACTGCCACCGAGGATTGATCGACGACGGTTTGTGCCAGGGACGCCGTTTTGCGGGAGCGGCAACAGGAGTGGCGTCACCGGGCCGCGACGGGTGACGTTGGGCCCGTGACCGACAACATCGCAGCGGGATCGCCCGCGTCCGACACTTCCCTGCCTGGCGACGGATACATCGGAGACCCCACGGTGCGGGCGGAGTGGGACAACCGATACGCCGACCGACACCAGCTGTGGAGCGGCCGGCCCAACGGCGCGCTCGTGGCCGAGGTCGCCGGGCTCACGCCCGGGCGGGTGCTGGACGTCGGCTGCGGCGAGGGCGCGGACGCCGTCTGGCTCGCGCGCGGCGGCTGGGACGTGACCGCGCTCGATGTCTCGGGCGTGGCGCTGGAGCGGGCGGCCGGGCACGCGCGGGACGCGGGCGTCGCCGTTCGCTGGGTGCACGCCGCGCTGACGGAAGCGGCGCTCCCGGCGGCCTCCTTCGACCTGGTCTCCGCGCAGTATCCCGCCCTGCTGCGCACCCCCGACGCCGCAGCCGAGCGAGCGCTGCTCGCGGCCGTCGCGCCCGGCGGCGTGCTGCTGCTCGTACACCACGCGGGGATGGACACCCAGCAGGCGCACGACAGCGGCTTCGACCCGGCTGACTACGTCTGGCCGTCGATGGTCGCCGCCCTGCTCACCGACGACTGGAAGGTGGAGGTGAACGAGCAGCGACCACGCGTGGCACCCGACGGCGGCGCCGGCGCGCACCACACCGACGACCTGGTGCTGCGTGCCCGACGGCTGCGCTGAGCCCCTCCGCTCACAGCAGACCCGGCTTCCGGACAGACTGGACGACCGAGCCACGGAAACCGGGCTGCTGCCTCCCAGCCTTCGATGGCGAACGGCCAAGGTTCACTGTCACAGGTCATCTAGGCTGACGCGGTGACTGATGAGCAGCAGCGGGAGCGGCCGTCGGGAGTGTGGGCCACGGCGGTGGGGGTGGCCAGGGTGCGGGCGCTGGAGAGCGAGCGGAAGAACGCGCTGTTCCACGATCCACTGGCGCAGGCCTTCGCCGCCGCCGGCGGCCTGTGGCCCTCCTCGCCGCCACCCGGCGACGAGGCCGCGCGCCGCCGCCGGGCGGCGGTGTCGTCGTCCATCGTCATCAGGACGAGGTTCCTCGACGACCTGTTGCGGCAGGCGTCCGCGTCCGGGATCCGGCAGGTCGTGCTGCTCGGCGCCGGCATGGACAGCCGGGCCTTCCGGATGGACTGGCCCGAGGGCACCCGGCTGTTCGAGGTCGACACCGCCGCACCACTGGACTTCAAGGCTTCGGTACTGCGCCGGGAGCGGGCCGTCGCACGCTGCGAGCGGATCACCGTCGCGGTGGATCTGCGCGAGGACTGGCCGGGCGCGCTGGCCGCCGCGGGGCACGATCCGGCGTCGCCGACCGTGTGGATCGCCGAAGGACTGCTGATCTACCTGCCCGAGGACGCGGTCGAGCTGCTGCTGGCCCGGATCGGCGCGCTGTCGGCGGCAGGCAGCCGGATGGGGCTGACATGGGGCTCGCGCGGTGTGATCGAGCGCTTCGGCGCGGACGCCGAGCCGGGATCGGCGGCCTCCATGTGGGTCTCGGAGATGCCCGACGACCCGGTGGGCCGGCTGGCCGGGCACGGCTGGGAGGCCGTCGGCCACACCCTGCGCGAGCGCGCCGCCGCCTACGGCCGCCCGCTCGGCACCCCGCCGCGGCACGAGGAGGGGCCGGGCGGGCTGATCTCCGCGGTCCGCCGGTAGCGCGCCCCCGGGCGGCGCCCCGCACACGGCGCCATCGGGCCGGGCTCGGGGCGAAGCGGGTGATGCCCCGCTTCCCTGCCTCGCCACGCCGTTCAGCGCCCCGCCCTCCTCGAGTTCGCCGGGAGAGCGAGGCTCGTGGTTCCGCAACCCGGCCATGGGACAGGGGCGGCGCCCGGCCCGGGTCCACCGCGCCGATAGCCTCGGCTCCGTGGCCCGTCATCCGAGGAAGCCCCGCCGCCTGGTCGCCGACGGGCGCGTGTACCTGTGGACGCTGCGCCACAGCCACCGCGTGCCGTACGGCGGCCGGCCCACGGAGTGCCGCCAGATCCTCACGCTGTATCCGCAACCGGCCGGCGCCGGCGGCCCGCTGCGCATCGTCTTCGCCGCCGGCCCGGGCCGGTATGTCCCCGGCGGGTTCCCCATGGGCTCGGGGGACGTGGGGTACGTACGGGGCGGTTCCCTGAACCTGCACGAACCGGGTGCCGTACGGGCCCTGCTCGACGCGGCGTCGACCCAGGGCCGGCGGCCGGACGGGCACGGGGTGGTGGAGGTCGACGGCTGGCCGCTGCTGGAGGCGGTGACGGCCACGACAGCCGAACGCGCCGGTTGCCCGGACTCGTAGGCTCCGTCGCGCTCCGTGGCAACGGCCCCCGGTCCGGCCCGTGGCCCGGAAAACCAGTCCGGTCCTCGTGAATTGGCCTTGGTCCCAGGGCCGTCGCTGCCGCTAGCGTCGGCGTCATGCGCATTCGAATCGTGGACGCCTTCGCCGACCGCCCGTTCACCGGCAACCCGGCCGGAGTCCTGCTCCTGGACGACGTCTTCCCGGACGACGACTGGCTCCGGAACGTCGCGATGGAGGTGAACCACGCGGAGACGGCGTTCGCCCACCCCCTGCCCGAGGGCGGTGACGCCGACTGGGCGCTGCGCTGGTTCACCCCCGTCACCGAGGTCGCCATGTGCGGGCACGCCACCCTCGCCACGGCCCACGTCCTGCACACCACCGGTGCCCACGAAGGGCCGGTGCGGTTCGCCACCCGCAGTGGTGTGCTGATCGCCACGCCCGGCACGGACGGTTCGCTCACCCTGGACTTCCCGACCGCCCCGCTCACCCCCGCCGAACTGCCGGCCGGGGTCGCCGAGGCGCTGGGCGCGCAGCCGCTCGCCGCCTTCGACACCGGGCCCGACATCGGCGACCTGCTGGTGGAACTGGCCGACGAGAAGACCGTCCTCGGGCTCTCCCCCGACCACAAGGCCCTCGGCGCCTACTCCGCGCGCGGCATCATCGCCACGGCCCGCGCCGAGGACCCCGCCCGCGGCTACGACTACGTCTCCCGCTGCTTCTTCCCCAACGTCGGCATCGACGAGGACCCGGTGACCGGCAGCGCCCACACCGCGCTCGCCCCGTACTGGTCGCCCCGGCTCGGCAGTGACGACCTCACCGGGCTCCAGGCCTCCCGCCGTACCGGACTGGTCCGTACGGGCCTGCGCGGCGCGCGGACGCTGCTCACCGGCCAGGCGGTGACGGTCATCGAGGGCGACCTGCGCGCCTGAGCGGCTCGCCGGCGGCCCGCGCGGTCAGGCCGTCGGCAGCCAGCCCACCTTGCCGGCGAGGAGGGCGTAACCGACGAACGCCCCGATGTCGAGCAGGGAGTGGGCGACGACCAGCGGGCCGACGCGCCCCCAGCGGCGGTACAGCCAGACGAACACCACGCCCATGGCCATGTTGCCGAGGAAGCCGCCGATGCCCTGGTAGAGGTGGTACGAGCCGCGCAGGACCGCACCGGCCAGCAGGGCGGCGCCCGGGCCCCAGCCCAGCTGACCCAGCCTGCGCAGCAGATAGCCGACGACGATGACCTCTTCGAGGACCGCGTTCTGCACCGCCGACAGGACCAGCACCGGGTACTTCCACCAGACGTCCGGCAGCGCCTCGGGTACCACGGTGAGGTTGAAGCCGAGGCCGCGGGCGGCCAGGTAGAAGGCGATGCCGGTGCTGCCGATCACGGCCGCGACCCCGGCGCCCCGGGCCAGGTCGGTCCAGGGGCGGGTACGGTCGAAGCCGAGGACGCGCAGGCTCGCGCCCTCGCGCAGCAGCAGGTGGGCGACGAGGGCGACGGGGACCAGCGCGGTGGCGATGCCGAACAGCTGCCAGGCCAGGTCCAGCCAGGGGCGCCCCGGCGCGGCGGAGGCGTTGAGGGTGGCCGCCTGGTCCTTGAGGCCGCCCGGCTTGGTGACCGAGCCGATGAAGCTGATCAGCGCGGACACCCCGCTCGCCCCCAGGGAGAGCGCCAGCACGAGCAGCGTCTCGTCCCGCAGCGTCCGCCGCGCCTCGCGTGCCCGCACCGGGGAATCGGCCACCGCGTCAGCCTCCACCTGCACTCCCGCCTCCAGCCGGCTCATGGACCCGTGGCCCACCTTCGCCTGGCAAGGATCGCAGAAGCGCACCGGGACCCCACACACCAGCCCACACCCGAACGCACCCGGGCCCCGCACCCGAGCCCACACCCGAACGCACCCGGACCCCCGGCGCCGGCCCGCGCAGGCGGCCGGGCGGCGTCACGGTGCGACGGCCCAGCCGCCGTCACCCCAGCGGTACCGGCTCCGGCAGACCCACCGGCCAGGTGTGGACCGGTTCCCCGCCGTGCATCAGCTCGGCGTACCGGCGGGTCGTCGCCGCCAGGGCCGCCTCGCGGGACAGGCCCCTCTCCAGCGCCCGGTGGAAGGTGGCCGCCTGCCAGGACGCCCCGTTGACCCGGCGCCGGCAACGCTCCTCGATCACGCCCAGGTAGAGGTCCCGGTCGGCCGCCTCCACGCCCCACGCGTCCAGCCCGGCCGCGGCGAGCGGCAGCAACTCGTCGCGGACCAGCGTCACCGCGTCGACCTCGCCCGTGCCGCCGTAGCGTCCCCGCCGGGGCCAGACGAAGCGCGCGTCGATCCCGTACCGGCACGCCGCGTCGAAGTTCGCCTCGGCCGCGGCGAACGGCAGCCGCGTCCACACCGGCCGGGAGTCCTCGGCGAGCGCCCGGACCAGGCCGTAGTAGAAGGCCGCGTTGGCGATGACGTCGGTGATGGTCGGCCCGGCGGGCAGCACCCGGTTCTCCACGCGCAGGTGCGGCAGGCCGTCCGCGATGCCGTACACCGGCCGGTTCCAGCGGTAGATCGTGCCGTTGTGCAGCACGAGCTCGCCGAGCCGGGGCACCCCGCCGGCCTCGATGACCTCCAGCGGCTCCTCGTCGTCGCGGATCGGCAGCAGCGCCGGGAAGTAACGCAGGTTCTCCTCGAACAGGTCGTACGCCGAGGAGATCCATCGCTCGCCGAACCAGGTCCGCGGCCGTACGCCCTGTGCCTGCAACTCGGGCGGCCGGGTGTCGGTGGACTGCAGGAACAGCGGGGGCCGGGACTCGCGCCACAGCTCGTGCCCGAACAGGAACGGCGAGTTGGCGCCCACGGCGATCTGCGCGGCGCTCGCCGCCTGGGCCGCGTTCCACACGTCCGCGAACCGGTCCGGGGTGACCTGGAGGTGCAGCTGCACCGAGGTGCACGCGGCTTCCGGCACGATCGACTTGGACGTGCAGACGAGGTGTTCCACGCCGTCGATGTCCAGCCGGAAGTCCTCGCCGCGGGCGGCGACGATCTGATCGTTGAGAAGGGTGTAGCGGTCGACCTCGGAGAGGTTGGAGGAGACCAGGTCGTCCCGGTCGAGGGTGGGCAGGATGCCTATCATCACTATGCCCGCGTCCACCTCGCCGGCCTTGCGGTCGGCGTAGGCGAGCGAGGTGCGCAACTCCTCGGCGAGCCGGTCGAACACCCGCCCGCCCAGCCGGTGGGGCGCAATGTTCACTTCAAGGTTGAACATGGCGAGTTCTGTTTGGAAATCACGGCTCGCGATGCGTTCCAGCACCTGACCGTTCAACATTTTCGGCATACCATCGGGCCCGGCGAGATTCAATTCTATCTCCACCCCCATGAGGTTCTTGGGGCGGTCGAATCGCTTCTCCCGCAGCAATCGCTCCAGTCCCGTCAGACACTTCTGGAGCTTTTCGCGATAGCGCTGGCGATCGGACAGGTCGAACTGCCCCGCCACGACCTTTTCCCCCATCGAAGTGTCCCTCCTCGGATGGGCGGGCCGGCGCTCCGGCCGCCGGGCTCCCGGTCAGGGGGGATGATGCCCAGCCGAAGCGATCGATAACGTGTCCTGCCGGCCCGCCGCCCGTTACTCTGTCGGAATGTTCCCGGCGGCACATTCACGAGGCATGCCGCAGGGTGCACCCTCGGGTGCCCCGAACGCCTCGTGAAAAACGCCGACGACATCAGGCCGACCACTACCGGCGCGTAATGCGAGGTCAGCGGCGACCGGCCGGACCGGAAATCGGGATGAGTTCGGCAAATCGACGACCTAATTCACCCTTGCCCCCGGAACCGGAATCGGATAGCCGAAACATCGGCCGAACAAACGTCGTATAAACTTCGTGCGCACGGCAGAGGTGGCACCCTCGGTCCTGGTTGCCGAGGCGTTACCGCCATCCCGGTTGACGGGGGGCGGACCGAGCCGCACCCTCGTTCACACCCGACCCGGGCCCCCACCTCTCCGGCCTTCCGTGAGCAGACAGCGCCGTCCGCCCCACCCCCTCCTCGCGCCGCCGCGCCTGTCGAATGAGAGGCGACCCACATGCCGCTGCACGTGCCCCCTGCCCCCGCGCCCGCCCTGCGCTCCGTCCTCACCGCCCTCGGTTCTCCCACCGCGGTCCGTGAGGCGCGCACTCCTTCCCTGCGCGCCGCGCAGGGGCCCGCGACACCCGAGCTCCCCCTGCCGGTCCATGTGTGGGACCGCATCTCCGAACAAGGCCTGTCCGCGACCCGGCTGGCCGGCTGGCGCTTCCTGATCCGGTGCGGCGACCGGGCGGTGGCCGCGGCCGACACCATGCTCACCCCTGACGGCTGGACCTTCTCGCACTTCTTCGAAGGCCCGTACATCGCCTCCACCGAACGCGCCCTGAAGCAGGCCGAGGCACTCCAACTCCCGTACCAGCCAAGGCTGTTGTCCGTACCGGGGCTGTATATGCTCACCCTGTGGCTGCACGGCGACCACTCCGGCGACGGCACCGGGGGCCATCCGGCCGCCACCGATCTGCTCGTCCCGCTGGCCCCGGCCCCGCCTGGCATTCCGGCCCACCGTCCCTTCCGTGTCGCCGAGTTGCTTCCGGTGCTGACCCAGCGGGTGACTCCGCTCCCGCTGCTCGGCCCGACCGCGCTCGGCTCACCCGCCGCCTGACCGACACCCGCCTACCCCGCTTCCCGTCCGGGAAGCGGGGTACGGCTGTTTCCGGGGCGCGGGTACGGCCGCTCCGTGGCCCTGGTACGGCCGCACCAGGGCCCGGGTACGGCCGCTCCGTGGCCCTGGCCGGCCGGACTAGTCCCTTCCGGCCAGGGCGAACCACCCGAAGTGACCGGGGGGTTGGGCTGAACCGCCCGCGCGGGTGACGCGTCATGAACCTGTGAGAAGCGGTGGTGGGAAAACCCTGCGGAATGACACGCAGGAGAGAACACTGGATGCAGACCGACTCTTTCATCACGGGGGACGGACATGATCACGACAGAGCGAAAGATCCCGCCCATGTGCCAGCACAAGCCACCGTGCCCGCCAGCCGAATCCGCCGACCGGGAGTCCGCCCGCCTTGTGGCGCACCACCCGGAACAGGGCTGGAGCCTGCTGTGCAACGGCGTCCTGCTCTTCGAGGACACCGGTGAGCTGTTGCCCGACGGCCGCATCATCGCCCCGCACCGCCCGCTCGGTGCGGAGCAGGTGATGACCGCCGCCTGAGCAGGCACAACAATCCAGGGGCCGGCCGCACACACCCGTGCGCACCGGCCCCGACGCATGCCGGGCGCTACCCGCAAGCGCCGCTGCGCCGACGCCGCCCGGCTGATCTGATCCCTGGTCCGGGGGCGGACGGAGACAAAGGGGGGCCTCGACAGACGGGCACCCCGCTCGTGCCCGTACCCGTGATGCCGGTGCCCGTGCGGAACGCCTCGGCGGTGGCCCGGGTGGTGCTCGGGGCCATCGGCTCCCTGAGCAGGGTCACGGCCCTGCGGCGGGCCACCACGCCGGCCCGCCGGCTGGGCGCCGAGCGGTGGCCGGCGCCGGCGATACGGTCCCGTCAAGAACGGCCGCCCCGCCGTCAGGGCGCCGTCAACGGGGGGCGCTCCGGGCCGCCCGCGGGTCTACCGTTTTCCCCATGGAGCACCGCGACGACACCCGTCCCCTGGCGACCGGCCGGCACCCGTCCGGCACCGCGGCCGTGGCCCACGACCGCGACTGGGCCGGGGAGGTACGCGGCGCGGTCCGCTACGCCACCGCGCTGCTCGGGCTGCTGCTGTGCCTGGACGGGGCGGCCGGCTCGCTGACCTGGTGGCGCGGTGTCCTGTGGCTGGTCACGGCCCTGCTGCTGTTCCTCGTCCTGTACCCGGCGCGCGTGTCGGCCGGCCAGGGCTGGCTGGCCTCGCGCCGCCTGGGGCGCACCCGCCGGGTCCGTACCGATCTGCTGATCGCGGTACGCCCGCTGGACGGTGTCAGCCGGCGGCTGGTGCTGCGCGACGCCTTGGGCCACCGGGCCGAGATCGACCCCGAGGTGCTGGTCCGCAACCCGGACCTGTGGTACCGGCTCGACGAGGGTGCCCGGCGCGCCGAGACCGCCGGCATCCTGCTGACCGGTACGACCGCCCTGCACGCCCTCGCCCGCCGCGTGGACCGCGAGACCGCGCTGGGCGTGTTCCGCGCGTCGGGCATGGAGTAGCGGCTCCCGATCAGAACAGCGGCGGCCGGTACGCCGAAGACCCGGTGGTCATGGGCCTCACACACCCACGGGTTCCAGGCCCGCTCCGGCGACGGCGCGTTGTCCCGTGGGCCCGGCCGCCCCCTCCGGCGTTGTCCGGGCGCTGCCGGCCCAACCATCCGCTCCGACGATGGACGCTGTCCGGGTGCCGTAGACCCCGCAGCCCGCTCCGGCGATGTCCGGAGGCTATAGGCCCCGCAGCCCGCTCCGGACGGTGACAGTCCGGGTGCAGTACCCCGTGACTGCCCCGTGCCGCATGACACCGGCCGGCCTCGCTCACCCGGCGCGGCGCGTCCCAGCCCTCGTACCCCACGACACCCGGCGTCCTCGCCCCAGCCGACCCGCGCCCGCGCACCCCGGGCGCATGACCCGCGGCGACCCTCACCCACGCGGCGAGCGGCCAAGCCTCGTACGCCATGACACACGGTGGCCGCCGACCAGCCATCCCCGACAGCCCCGCCACCCGGTCACGCGGTCGGCGCCGGCTCGGTGCACCGGTCCCGGCCTCCCCTTCTTCGTGCGCCGCCTGCGTTCGGGGGCCATTCTTAACGCAAGCTTGACGCCGTCGGCCCGCCGATCCGCAGGCCCGAGCGTCACTCTCTGCTTACGCTGGTGCCACCGTCCGGGTGATGGCCGGAAAGAGCCGCCGCACGTCAGGAGCACACCGATGGCCACGACCGAACGCCCTCCCAGTACCGGCCGCCTGCGCGCCTGGATGCTGGAGGGGCTGTCCGACCTGGCCAAGCAGCATCCGGGTCCGCACGCCGAGCCGGAGCCCGCCCACAAGGGCCAGCGCTGGTGGCGGGTAATGTGCCTGACCGGTGTCGACTACTTCTCCACCCTCGGTTACCAGCCAGGCATCGCGGCCCTGGCGGCCGGCCTGCTGTCACCGGTGGCGACCATCGTGCTGGTCGTCGTCACGCTGGCCGGCGCCCTGCCGGTCTACCGGCGCGTGGCCGAGGAGAGCCCGCGCGGCGAGGGGTCCATCGCGATGCTGGAGCGGCTGCTCTCCTTCTGGAAGGGCAAGCTGTTCGTCCTCACCCTGCTGGGCTTCGCGGCGACCGACTTCCTGATCACCATCACCCTCTCGGCCGCCGACGCCTCCACCCACCTGGTGGAGAACCCGCATCTGACGGAAGCCCTTCAGGGCAAGCAGATGCTGATCACCCTGTGCCTGGTGGCACTGCTCGGCGCGGTGTTCCTCAAGGGCTTCCTGGAGGCCATCGGCGTCGCGGTCGCCCTGGTCGGCGTCTATCTCCTGCTCAACGTCGTCGTCGTGATCACCGGCCTGTGGCACGTCGTCACCGCCGGGCATGTGATCACCGACTGGAGCGGTGCCCTGACCACGGAGCACGGCAACGTCTTCGTGATGATCGGCGTGGCACTGATCGTCTTCCCGAAGCTCGCCCTCGGCCTGTCCGGCTTCGAGACCGGCGTCGCCGTCATGCCGCACGTCCAGGGCGACCCCGGTGACACCGACGAGCGGCCGGCCGGCCGGATCCGGGACACCAAGAAGCTGCTGACCACCGCCGCGCTGGTGATGAGCTGCTTCCTGATCACCACCAGCTTCATCACGACGCTGCTCATCCCGGAGCGGGAGTTCAAGCCGGGCGGCGACGCCAACGGCCGCGCGCTCGCCTACCTCGCGCACGAGTATCTCGGCAACGCCTTCGGCACGGTGTACGACGTCTCGACGATCGCCATCCTGTGGTTCGCCGGCGCCTCCGCCATGGCCGGACTGCTCAACCTGATGCCGCGCTATCTGCCCCGCTACGGCATGGCCCCGCACTGGGCCCGGGCGGTACGCCCGATGGTCATCGTTTTTACCCTGGTCGCCTTCCTGGTGACGTGGATCTTCGACGCCAACGTCGACAAGCAGGGCGGCGCCTACGCCACCGGTGTGCTGGTACTGATCAGCTCGGCCGCGATCGCGGTGACCATCGCCGCGCGCAAGGCGGGCCAGCGCGGCTGGACCCTGGCGTTCGGGGCGATCTCGGCGGTGTTCCTCTACACGACCGTGGTGAACGTCATCGAGCGTCCGGACGGTGTGAAGATCGGTGCCTGCTTCATCGTCGGGATCATGCTGATATCGCTGCTGTCCCGGCTCGCCCGCGCCTTCGAGCTGCGCGTGACCCACGTGGCGCTCGACCCGATGGCGGAGCGGTTCGTCCGGGACATGGCCCATCGGCGCATCCGTTTCATCGCCAACAAGCCGGGGCGGCGGGACCAGGCCGAGTACCGGGACAAGGCCGAGCAGATCAGGGCCGACAACGACATGCCGGAGCAGGAGGACTTCGTCTTCGTCGAGGTCACGGTCACCGACCCGTCCGAGTTCGAGGCGGGGCTGACCGTGCGCGGAGAGGTGCTGCACGACCGCTACCGGGTGCTGACGCTGGAGTCCGCCTCCGTCCCGAACGCTCTCGCCGCGCTGCTGCTGCACGTCCGGGACGCCACGGGCTGCACCCCGCACATCTACTTCGAGTGGACCGAGGGCAATCCGTTCGCCAACTTCCTCCGTTTCTTCCTCTTCGGCCAGGGCGAGGTCGCCCCGGTCACCCGCGAGGTACTGCGCGAGGCGGAACCGAACCGGGACCGCCGGCCACGGGTACACACCGGCTGAGCCACCCGTCCGTCCCCCACGGCTTGGCCACCGCCCGCATCCGGCGCCCCGGCGTGACCACACGTCACCCCCGCCGCCACGCGGGCCCGCCCCCGACACCCTTCCCCCCGGCCACCGTCTCCGGGACCGCACCTCCAGCCGCCCGAAGCCGAGCCGGCCGTGTATCCCCACGCGGTCGGCCCCCCACACATGGTTTTCGGCGCTTGGCTCTATCGTGACGGGCATGCAGTCCTACACGATCGGCCAGGCCGCGCGGCTGCTCGGCGTCAGCCCCGACACCGCCCGCCGCTGGGCCGACGCCGGCCGGGTGGCCACCCACCGCGACGAGTCCGGGCGCCGGCTCATCGACGGCAGGGACCTCGCCGCGTTCTCCGTCGAACTCGCCAAGGGTGACGGCGGCGAGGAAGAGACCTCGTACACCTCCGTCCGCAACGCTTTCCCCGGCATCGTCACCGCGATCAAGCTCGGCGATGTCGCCGCCCAGGTGGAGATCCAGGCGGGTCCGCACCGGCTCGTCTCGCTGCTGACCCGGGAGGCCGTGGAGGAACTGGGCCTGGAGGTCGGCATGGAGGCCACCGCGCGCGTGAAGTCGACGAACGTACACATCGACCGCGTCTGACCGGCGCGCCGTCGACGCCCTCGTCGCCGCCGCGGCCGCTCCCCCCTACGCCACGCCGTACGAACGCACATGCAAGCCAGAACCCTCGTACTCCCGGCTCATGCGAACCGACAGGAGACATGTGCCTCGCAGATGCGGCAGTATCATCGCCGCACGGCCGATCAACGGGCGTGCCCGGGCGCGACCGTTGTCCAAGAACCGAGGAGTCGATCCGTGATGACCCGTTCCGTGCGCCGGACCCGGCGGACGCTGCGACTGGCCGGTGCCGGAGCCGCCGCCGCACTGGCCCTGAGCGCCTGCTCCTCCTCTGCGGACTCGTCCGGCGCGTCGGGCGCCGGGGCGTCCGGGTCCGCGGGCGCGTCGGCTTCCCCGGAACTGTCCGGCACGGTCACCGTGTTCGCCGCCGCCTCCCTGAAGGAGAGCTTCACGACCCTGGGCGAGGAGTTCGAGCACCGGCACCCCGGGACCAAGGTCAGCTTCAACTTCAGCGGCAGCGACGCCCTCGCCGCGAGCATCACCGGCGGCGCCCCCGCCGACGTCTTCGCCGCCGCCAGCCCCAGGACGATGAAGACCGTGACGGACGCGGGAGCGGCGTCCGGCGCCCCGGTCACCTTCGTGCGCAACCAGCTGGAGATCGCCACCCGGCCGGGCAACCCCGCGAAGGTGTCCTCCCTGAAGGACCTCACCAAGTCCGGGCTGAAGGTCGTCCTGTGCGACAAGACCGTGCCCTGCGGCGCCGCCGCGCGAAAGGCCCTGGACGCCGCCGGGATCGAACTCACCCCGGTCTCCTACGAACAGGACGTCAAGAGCGCCCTGAACAAGGTGCGACTGGACGAGGCGGACGCCGCGGTCGTCTACAAGACCGATGTGAAGGCCGCGAAGGGCAAGGTGCAGGGCGTGGAGTTCCCCGAGTCCGCCGGTGCCGTCAACGACTACCCGATCACCGCGCTGAAGAACGGGCGGAACGCCGAGGCGGCCCAGGCGTTCATCACCCTCGTGCGGTCCGCCGACGGCCAGAAGGTGCTGGGCGAGGCCGGATTCCTCAAGCCGTGACCCCGCTCGACAAGCCCGGCGCCGCGACCGGCCTCCGCACGGGCCGGCCACGACGCCGCCGCGCCGGTGCGGGGGGCCGGCGCGTGGTGCCGTTGCCGCTGCTGCTGCCGGGCCTGCTGGCGCTGGCGTTCCTGCTGCTGCCACTGCTCGCGCTGCTCGTCCGCGCGCCCTGGCGCTCCCTGCCGGAGCAGCTGGGCAGTACGGAGGTGTGGCAGGCGCTCCAGCTGTCACTGATCAGCGCCACCGCGGCGACCGCCGTGAGCCTCGTCCTCGGCGTGCCGCTGGCCTGGCTCCTGGCCCGTACGGACTTCCCCGGCCGTGGCCTGGTACGGGCCCTGGTCACCCTGCCGCTGGTGCTGCCGCCGGTCGTCGGCGGTGTGGCGCTGCTGCTGGCCCTGGGCCGCAACGGGGTCGTCGGGCGGTGGCTGGACGCGTGGTTCGGGATCACACTGCCGTTCACCACCACCGGGGTCGTGATCGCCGAGGCGTTCGTGGCGATGCCGTTCCTGGTGATCAGCGTCGAGGGCACCCTGCGCGCCGCCGACCCGCGCTACGAGGAGGCGGCCGCCACGCTCGGCGCGTCCCGCTTCACCGCGTTCCGCCGGGTCACGCTGCCGCTGATCGCGCCCGGTATCGCGGCCGGCGCGGTGCTGGCCTGGGCGCGGGCGCTCGGCGAGTTCGGCGCGACGATCACCTTCGCGGGCAACTTCCCCGGCCGCACCCAGACCATGCCCCTCTCGGTCTACCTCGCCCTCCAGAACGACCCGGAGGCCGCCATCGCCCTCAGCCTCGTGCTGCTCACCGTATCGATCGCGGTCCTGGCAGCCCTCAGGGACCGCTGGATGACAACCCCATGACCCACACCACCCCCCACCCCGACAAGCACCTCGCCGACAGCACCACCACCGGCCTGAACGCCCGCCTCGTGGTCGACCGCCCCGCATTCCGCCTGGACGTGACCCTGACGGCCGCCCCCGGCGAGGTCGTGGCGCTCCTCGGCCCCAACGGCGCCGGCAAGACCACCGCCCTGCGCGCCCTCGCCGGCCTCACCCCCCTCACGGACGGCCACCTGCACCTGGACGGCACCCCCCTGGAGCACACGCCCCCCGAGTCCCGCCCGGTCGGTGTCGTCTTCCAGGACTACCTGCTCTTCCCCCACCTGTCCGCCCTGGACAACGTCGCCTTCGGCCCCCGCTGCCAGGGCGTGGGCAAGGCCGAGGCCCGCGCCCGGGCGGCGGCCTGGCTGGACCGCATGGGCCTCGCCGACCACGCGGCCACCAGGCCACGCCGTCTGTCCGGCGGCCAGGCCCAGCGCGTGGCCCTCGCCCGCGCCCTCGCCACCCGCCCCCGCCTGCTGCTCCTGGACGAGCCGCTGGCGGCGCTGGACGCCCGTACCCGCCTGGAGGTCCGCGCCGGGCTCCGCCGCCATCTGGCCGAGTTCGAGGCGGTCTCGGTCCTGGTCACGCACGACCCGCTGGACGCCATGGTGCTCGCGGACCGCCTGGTGGTCGTGGAGCACGGCCGGGTCGTACAGCAGGGCACCCCCGCCGGCATCGCCCGGCACCCGCGCACGGACTACATCGCCCGGCTCGTCGGCCTCAACCTCTACCGGGGGCAGGCCGCGGGGCACACCGTACGGCTCGACACCGGCCCCGCGGTCACGACGACGGAGGAGCTGTCCGGACCGGCCTTCGTGGCGTTCCCGCCGTCCGCCGTGACCCTGTTCCGGGACCGGCCCTCCGGTGTGAGCGCCCGCAACCTGTGGCGCTGCGAGGTCACCGGCCTGGAGACGCACGGCGACCGGATCCGCGCCGACCTCACCGGCGAACTCCCGCTCGCCGCGGATCTGACGACGGTGGCCGCCGCCGAGCTGGGCCTGCGCCCCGGTACACCGGTCTGGGCGACGGTGAAGGCGACCCAGACCCACGCATACCCGGCCTGACCGGACCCGCGCCCTACGGTGGGTGCCCATGACCCTGAGCATCCGCAACCAGCTGCCCGGCACCGTCACCGAGGTCCACGCAGGCCAGGTCATGGCCACCGTCGAGGTCCGGCTGGACGGCGGCCCGCACCTGCTGGCCGCCATCACCCTGGACGCCGCCGAGCAGCTCTCCCTCGCGCCCGGCCGGCCCGTGCACGCCCTGGTGAAGTCCACCGGGGTCGCCCTCGCCGCCCGCCGGGCCGAGGGGCTGTCCATCCGCAACCGGTTCCCCGGCACCGTCACCGAGATCCGCCCGGGCGAGGTCATGGCCTCCGTGAAGATCGCCACGGCCGCCGGCGAACTCACCGCCGTCGTCACCCGGGACGCGGTCGCCGACCTCGGCCTCTTCGTGGGCTCGGAGGTCATCGCCCTGATCAAGGCGACCGAGGTCTCACTGGCGTCCCCGTAACAGCGGAAAAAGGCCCCGCCCGGCAGAACCCGACGTTCCGGGCGGGGCCTTTCGAACAGCGTTCGCTCAGTCCTCGTAGGCGTCCAGCGGCGGGCAGGAGCACACCAGGTTGCGGTCGCCGAAGGCCTGGTCGATGCGGCGCACCGGCGGCCAGTACTTGTCGGCGGCCGAGCCGCCGGCCGGGAAGACGGCCTGCTCACGGGTGTAGGCGTGCGCCCACTCGCCGCCCAGCGCCGCCGCGGTGTGCGGGGCGTTCCGCAGCGGGTTGTCCTCCGCGGGCCACTCGCCCGAGCCGACCTTCTCGATCTCCGCGCGGATGGCGATCATCGCGTCGCAGAAACGGTCCAGCTCGGTGAGGTCCTCCGACTCGGTCGGCTCGATCATCAGCGTGCCGGCCACCGGGAAGGACATGGTCGGCGCGTGGAAGCCGTAGTCGATCAGGCGCTTGGCGACATCGTCCACGCTCACGCCGGTCGCCTTGGTGATCGGGCGCAGGTCGATGATGCACTCGTGCGCGACCAGGCCGCCGGGGCCGGTGTAGAGCACCGGGTAGTGCGGCTCCAGGCGCTTGGCGATGTAGTTCGCCGACAGCACGGCCACCTGGGTGGCCCGCTTCAGGCCCTCGCCGCCCATCAGCCGGACGTACGCCCAGGAGATGGGCAGGATGCCCGCGCTGCCCCACGGGGCCGCCGAGATCGGGCCCACGCCCGTCTCGGGGCCGGCCTCCGGCTGGAGCGGGTGGTTCGGCAGGTACGGCGCGAGGTGCGACCGGACCGCGACCGGCCCGACGCCCGGACCGCCGCCGCCGTGCGGGATGCAGAAGGTCTTGTGCAGGTTCAGGTGGGAGACGTCGCCGCCGAAGTGGCCCGGCTTGGCGAGGCCGACGAGCGCGTTGAGGTTGGCGCCGTCCACGTACACCTGGCCGCCGGCCTCGTGGACCCGGGCGCAGATGTCGGCGACGTGCTCCTCGAACACACCGTGCGTGGACGGGTAGGTGATCATCAGCACCGCCAGCTCGTCGCGGTGCTGCTCGATCTTGGCGCGCAGGTCCTCCACGTCGATCTCGCCGTCCTCGGCGGTCTTGACGACGACGACCTTCATGCCGGCCATCACGGCGCTGGCGGCGTTGGTGCCGTGCGCGGAGGACGGGATCAGGCAGACGGTGCGCTGGTCGTCGCCGTTGGCGCGGTGGTAGCCGCGTACGGCGAGCAGACCGGCCAGCTCGCCCTGGGAGCCGGCGTTCGGCTGGAGGGAGACCTTGTCGTAGCCGGTGACCTCGGCGAGACGGTCCTCCAGCTCGCGGATGAGGGTGAGGTAGCCCTGGGCCTGCTCGGCGGGCGCGAAGGGGTGCAGCTGCCCGAACTCGGGCCAGGTGACCGGCTCCATCTCCGTGGTCGCGTTGAGCTTCATGGTGCAGGAGCCCAGCGGGATCATGCCGCGGTCGAGCGCGTAGTCGCGGTCGGCCAGCCTGCGCAGGTAGCGCAGCATGGCGGTCTCGGAGCGGTGCTGGTGGAAGACCGGGTGGGTGAGGTAGTCGTCGGTGCGCAGCAGCGCCTCGGGCAGGGTGTCCTCGGCGGTCGCGTCCAGCGCCTCGATGTCGGCCTCGACGCCGAAGGCGGACCAGACGGCGTCCAGCCCGGCCCGGTCGGTGGTCTCGTCGCAGGCCACGGAGACGTGGTCGGCGTCGACCAGCCGCAGGTTGACGCCCTTGTCCCGGGCGGCGGCGACGATCCCGGCGGCCTTGCCGGGCACGCGCGCGGTGACCGTGTCGAAGAAGGCGCCGTGGACGATCTCGACACCGGCGGCCTGCAGGCCCTCGGCGAGGAGGGTGGCGTAGCGGTGCGTGCGCCGCGCGATGGTCCTCAGGCCCTCGGGCCCGTGGTAGACGGCGTACATGCCGGCCATGACGGCGAGCAGCACCTGCGCGGTACAGATGTTGCTGGTGGCCTTCTCACGGCGGATGTGCTGCTCACGGGTCTGCAGCGCGAGCCGGTAGGCCTTGTGGCCGTCGGCGTCGACGGAGACGCCGACCAGGCGGCCGGGCAGGCTGCGCGCGAACTTCTCGTGTACGGCCATGTAGCCGGCGTGCGGACCGCCGAAGCCCATGGGCACGCCGAAGCGCTGGGTGGTGCCCACGGCGATGTCCGCGCCCAGCTCGCCCGGCGAGGTCAGCAGCGTCAGGGCGAGCAGGTCGGCGGCCACGGTCACCAGGGCGCCCAGCTCGTGCGCTTGGTCGATGACGGGCTTGAGGTCCCGTACGGCACCGGAGGCGCCCGGGTACTGGAGCAGCACGCCGTTGATCTCGCGCTCGGCGAGCTGAGCCGGGATGCCGGCGGACAGGTCGGCGACGACGACCTCCACGCCGGTCGGCTCGGCGCGGGTCTCGATCACGGCTATGGTCTGCGGCAGCGTGTCCGCGTCGACCAGGAACAGGCCCTTCTTGTTCTTGCCCATGCGCCGGGACAGGGCCATCGCCTCGGCGGCGGCCGTGCCCTCGTCCAGCAGGGAGGCCCCGGAGGTGGGCAGCCCGGTCAGCTCGGCGACCATCGTCTGGAAGTTCAGCAGGGCCTCCAGACGGCCCTGGGAGATCTCCGGCTGGTACGGCGTGTAGGCCGTGTACCAGGCGGGGTTCTCCATGACGTTGCGCAGGATGACGGGCGGGGTGAAGGTGCCGTAGTAGCCCAGGCCGATCATGGAGCGCAGGACCTGGTTGCGGTCGGCGAGCGAACGCAGTTCGGCGAGCACCTCGGCCTCGGTGCGGGCGCCCGGCAGGTCCAGGGAGTCGGCATTCTTGATCACATCCGGGACCGCGGCGGCGGTCAGCTCGTCCAGCGAGCCGTATCCGACCTGCGCGAGCATCTTGGCCCGCGCCTCCTGGTCGGGCCCGATGTGGCGCTGCTCGAACGGGGTGCCCGCTTCGAGTTCGGAGAGCGGAATGCGATGGGCGGTCATTGCGGAGGCCTCCTGGTCTGACGCGACCTGCGAGGGGCACCCCGGCGCGGGTACCCCGACGGCCTCCCCCTCTGTCATCTGCACCTGAGAGCTTCACCGGACACCCGCGGGCGCCGGCTTTCACCGTCGGTGAGGGCGGGAGCCGTCGACGCCCGCCCTGCTTTCCAGAGTGACCTCGTCCGTGCGGTACGTGAGCCTGAGAGATTCCGGGGAGGAGTTGCTCCTTCGGCGCCTCCGAGGTGGTCGGAGGACTCTCCCGCGCGGGGTCAGCAGCCGCTGTCAGCCTACCAGCGAGGTCAATGGGGCAGTCTTCGAGTGGCCGCCTCCTCCAATGTGCTCTTTCGTAGTGCTTACGGATGAGTTGCGACCACGTGGAGGGAGAGGGACCGTGCAGACCGACATCGATCCGCGCAGCCTGATCGGCCGCAAGGCGTTCGACCGCGATGGCACCAAGATCGGCACGATCGACGAGGTGTACCTGGACGACGCGACCGGCGTGCCCGAGTGGGCGGCCATACGCACCGGCCTGTTCTCCCGGGACGCCTTCGTGCCCCTGGAACCCAGCGAACTCGTCGACGGCGCCCTGCGCGTTCCCTTCGACCGCGCCCTGATCAAGAACGCCCCCGGCTTCGGGGTGGGCCGCCACCTCTCCCCCGAGCAGGAACTCCAGCTCTACCACCACTACGGCCTCGATACGGACTCCCCTCCCCCGCTCCCCGACCACGACTTCGGCAGACTGGCGGGCTCGGAGGAAACCTGACGACACGACTCCTCCCGCGCGCCTCCCCGGTTCCGGCCGTCACCCCGACCCCGGACCGCTCCCGACACGGCGGCCCTCCCCCATCGCCGGTTCCTCCCATTGACACGGACCTCATCGGACACGCGCCCGCCTTCAGAGCCACGCACACCTCATCAGGGCCGCCGACCTCATCAGGGATACGGGCGCCACCCAAGGCGCCGGCCTCATAGAGAACGCTGGCCCATCAAGGACGCCGGCCTCATCGAGCACGCTGGCCTCACGGGGCACGCCGACCTCATCGAGCACGCTGGCCTTACCAGGGGCGCTGGCCTTACCAGGGACGCTGGCCTCAGCGAGGACGCCGGCCTCATCGGGGACGCTGGCGTCACCCAAGACGTGGGCCTCATCCGGGAGACAAGCCTGCTCACGGGCAAGGGCCTCATCCAGGAGAGGAGCCTCTTCTTGGGCACGGGCCTCCTCCAGGACCCTGGCCTGGCACGCCGACCTCATCGAGCACGCTGGTCTCACGGGGCACGCTGGCCTCAGCGAGGACGTCGACCTCATCGGGGACGCTGGCGTCACCCAAGACGTGGGCCTCATCCGGGAGACAAGCCTGCTCACGGGCAAGGGCCTCATCCAGGAGAGGAGCCTTTTCATGGGCACGGGCCTCCTCCAGGACCCTGGCCTCATAGGAAGCGCGGGCCTCGTCCGGAACACCGTCCTCATCAGGGGTGCGACTCACCAGGAATGCCCGCCCCATCCAAAGCCTGTGCCTCATCCGGGGCGCGACCCTCTTCAGGGGCGCGAGCCTCAACGGCGAGGTTGGCCCCCTCAGGAACGCGCGCCTCATCCAGGACGCCGTCTCCACCACGGGCAGGGGACTCCCCCCGGACGCGAGAATCCTCCCGCCCCCGGGATTCCTCCCGCCCGCGCGGCTCCACCCGGACGCGGGGCTCCTCCGGAGTCCGGGGCGGAGCCCCGTGGCGGCCACTGGGCGGAGCCCCCTGGCGGCCACTGTTCGGCTGGCCGGGACGGGTGGGCGGGTGGGAAGGATCCGCGACCAACGGCAACGGCTCCGCAGACGACAGCGCGGGATCATCGACAAAGAACGTCCGTACACGCCCCGGCTCCGACTGAGGCGTCTCGAACCGCACGGTCACCCTCCCCAGCCCGCTCCCCTGCACCCAGCCGGGCCCGTACTCCGCGTGCCGCACATCCTGCCCGGCCCGCCAGTGCCGCTCCGCGGCCTCCGGCTGCTCCGCCTCGGCCTCGACCGCGGCCTCCTCCGGCTCCTCCACCACCCGCACCGGCATGGCCTGCGCGAACAGGTCCTCCTGGGTGTAGTCGGCGAGCCCGGACACCCCGACCCCGAGCAGCCGTACCCCACCGGTGGTGTCCACGGAGTCCAGCAGCCGCGCCGCCGCCTCGCGGATGACGGCCGGATCGTCCGTGGGCCCTCTGAGCGTCTCGGAACGAGTCAGGGTCGAAAAGTCGTACCGCCGTACCTTGAGCACGATGGTCCGCCCGGACAGCCCGGCCCCGCGCAGCCGCCGCACACACCGGTCGGCCAGCCGCTGCACCTCCAGGCCGACCCGCAGCCGGTCGTGGATGTCCACGTCGTAGGTGTCCTCCACCGACACCGACTTGGCCTCCCGCTCGGCCACCACCGGCCGCTCGTCCCGGGCGTGGGCCATCGCGTACAGCGCCTGCCCGTGTGCCTTGCCGAGCAGCCGGACCAGTTCGTCCTCGCCCGCCTCCGCCAGCTCCCGCACCGTGGTGATCCCGGCTCTGCGCAGATGGTCCCCGGTGGCCGGCCCGACCCCCGGGAGCGTACGCACCGGCATGGGCGCCAGCATGTCCCGCTCGGTACCCGGCTCGATCAGCACCAGTCCGTCCGGCTTGGCCTGCTCGGAGGCGATCTTCGCGAGCATCTTGGAGGCGGCGAGCCCCACCGAACCGGTGAGCCCGGTGACCGCGCGGATGTCCGCCCGCAGCTTCTCCCCGGCCCGGCGCGCCGACTCCTCGTCCCAGGCCGTACCCCCGGCCTCCAGGTCCACGAACGCCTCGTCCAAACTCAGCGGCTCCACCAGCGGCGACAGCTCCCGCAGCAGCGCCATCACCTGCTCGCTGATCGCCCGGTACAGGGTGAAGCGCGGCACCAGATACGCGGCGTTGGGTGCCAGCCGGCGCGCCTGCGCCATGGGCATCGCAGAGTGGACCCCGAACACCCGTGCCTCGTAGGACGCGGTGGCCACCACACCGCGCGGTCCGAGCCCGCCCACGACGACCGCCTTCCCGCGCAGGCTCGGCTTGGACGCCTGCTCCACCGCGGCGAAGAAGGCATCCATGTCGAGATGCAGGATCGTGGGCGTGTTTCTCACATCTCCGATGCTGCACCACGGCACTGACAACGCGGTCGCACCGGGGCGCCCCTCGGCGAAACCGGGCGGTCACGACGCCGGACGCCTGAGCGTGGCACGTCACCCACCGGGTCACCCACGGGGACCTACTCGTATCGGACGCCCGGACGCCGGCGCGTCAGACCGCCCGGTTGCGGCGCCGCGCCAGCTCGTCCGCGGGGTTGTGCCCGACCAGGGTCTCACCGGTGTCGATGCGCTCGCCGTGCAGCTGGGAGAGGGCGCTTTCCACGTCCCGCCACACCACGCCGACGGCGATCCCGAAGATGCCCTGACCGCCCTGGAGCAGGGCGTGGACCTCGTCCGGCGAGGAGCACTCGTACACGGTGGCGCCGTCGCTCATCAGGGTCATCCGCTCCAGGTCACGGAAACCGCGTTCCCGCAGGTGCTGCACGGCCGTGCGGATGTTCTGCAGGGACACACCCGTGTCCAGAAAGCGCTTGACGATCTTCAGGACGACGACGTCCCGGAAGCTGTACAGCCGCTGGGTCCCCGACCCGTAGGCGGGCCGCACACTGGGCTCGACCAGACCGGTGCGGGCCCAGTAGTCCAGCTGTCGGTACGTGATGCCGGCGGCAGCGCAGGCCGTGGGCCCGCGGTAGCCGATCTGTTCGGACGTCATGGACGCCACCCCTCCGCCGTTCGGCACCGCCGTCGGCAGCTGCGGAGCGTGCTCCACCGCGCCGCCGGGATGGGCATGTCCCCCGCCTGAGCGCAGCCGCGAACTCGGGGGCGGGTACGGACCGCTCTCCCCGAAACCGCGTCCCGGGGCACCCCCGACCGTACCGTCGCCGCTGGTTCTCACGCCGACCTCCGTCCTTGACCTGCCTTCTCGACGGTAGGCAGTCACCAGGGGTGCGTCAACGATCGCCACACTCGGCACGCCGAGTGATAATCACCCTAGGAGTGGTTTCCCGTGTCCCACCGCGGGGAAAGGCTAGCCGAATGCGCTCGCGGCGGACCGTAGGACGCTCACACTGCCGCGGGCATGTGCCAGGACGCCGGCCGTGCAGAGGCCACCGGCCTCGCCGGGCAGAACCGCTGGTCCGACGGGCCGGCCGGCCGCTCACTGGCTGCTGGTGCCGAAGTCCTCGGGGGAGATCTGGTCCAGGAACTCCCGGAACTTCTCCACCTCGTCCTCCTGCTCGTCGGGAATGGCGATGCCCGCGTCGTCCAGCACCGTGTCACTGCCGTAGATCGGCGTGCCGGTGCGCAGAGCCAGCGCTATGGCATCGGAGGGGCGGGCGCTGACCTCGACCCCACTGGCGAACACCAGCTCCGCGTAGAAGACACCTTCTCGCAGATCGGTGATGCGCACCTCGGTCAGCTCCTGGCCGACGGCCTCCAGCACGTCCTTGAACAGGTCGTGGGTCAGCGGTCGCGCGGGGGCCATGCCCTGCTGGGCGAAGGCGATCGCCGTCGCCTCCCCCGGCCCGATCCAGATGGGGAGATAGCGGTCGCCCCCCACTTCGCGCAGGAGCACGATCGGTTGGTTGGAGGGCATTTCGACCCGGACACCTACGACATCGAGCTCGTTCACACAGCAACCCTAGGCCGTGCCCGGGACGTTTGGGTAGTCGGGCCGGGAACAGGTGCCCGATCCGGCCGCCCGGAGACCCCCCGTTTCACGGGATCCGCACCCCGAGAGCGGTCTTCACCAGGGCCGCGTGCAGCTTCATCGTGAGGTCCGCCAGCTCCTTCGTACGGGCCTCGGCGTGCGCGCGGGTCTGCGGGTTGCGGTGGCGCTTGAGCGGGGCCACGATCTGGTCGACCAGGCCCGCCTCACGGTCCGCGGCGGCCTTCATCACCCTCAGGTGGCGCGGCTCGATCCCGAACCGGCCCAGCTCGGCGACCAGCGCGGCCACCGTGACGGCCTCGGCGTCGTACGCCCCGTCCTCCAGCGGAGCGATGAGCCCGTAGGACTCCCACTCCTTCAGCTCGGCCTCGTCGATGTCCGCCGCGGCCAGCAGCTCGGCCCTGCCCACCCTGGCCACCGTGGGGCCCTCCACGGCCGCGGAGGCGTCCTGCGCGGTGCGCTGGCGGCCGACCAGGGGCAGCGGGACGGCCTCGCCCCGCTCCATGGCGTCCAGGTGCTCCCGGATCACCTTGAGCGGCAGATAGTGGTCCCGCTGCATCCGCAGGATGTGGCCGAGGCGCTCGACGTCCCCGGCGCTGAACTTGCGGTACCCCGAGGGGGTCCGCCGCGGCTCGACGAGCCCCTCCGACTCCAGGAAGCGGATCTTGGAGATGGTGACTTCGGGGAACTCGTCGCGCAGCACGTTCAGCACCGTGCCGATGCTCATCAGCCCACTGTCCCTGGCGGCGGTACCGCTTCCGGCACCGCCGCTCGGTGTTTGAAGCATGGACCTTCCCTCTGGGGTTCCCCCGGACAACCGTCCGGGGGCGGGTCAGTAGCCCTGCCGGCTCGCGTAGAACACCAGCCGGTACTTGCCGATCTGCACCTCGTCACCGTTCGACAGGGCGACCTGATCGATGCGCTCGCGGTTGACGTACGTGCCGTTCAGGCTGCCCACGTCGGCCACCGTGAAGGAGCCGTCCGGGGAGCGCCGGAACTCCACGTGCCGCCGGGAGACCGTCACGTCGTCCAGGAAGATGTCGCTCTGCGGGTGCCGGCCGGCCGTCGTCAGGTCACTGTCCAGCAGGAAGCGGCTGCCCGAGTTCGGCCCGCGGCGCACGACGAGCAGCGCCGAGCCCGGCGGCAGGGCGTCCACCGCGGCCTGTGCCTCCGGGGAGAGCATCGGCAGCGGCGTCTGGCCGGTCGCCTCGGAGTCGTACGCCTCCAGCCCGGAGATCGAGATCGTGGACGTCGTCTCGGAGGCCCGCTCCGGCGTCAGCCCGGGACGCAGCGGCGCCCCGCAGTGGGAACAGAACCGCGCGTTCTCCGGATTGCGGTTACCGCACCTCGTACACACCAGGACCGACATCGACGGATCCTCCTGCCGCGGCTGCCCCGCCGGGGCATTGGACGCGTACGGGCCGGAGGCGAACCCTCCACCCGTACCTGAGGTTGACGGTTGCCCGAAACCTATGCCGCCGGACTGGGCAGGGTCAACTGACGCCGCGCCCTGACCTCCCTGAATGTCACCGCCCGGACCAGCGACCTGGTCCCGGAACAGCGGGCGCTGGCCCTCCGCGTCAGGCTGTGCGCGATGGCGAGCGGTCGCGTTGTCGCTGCCCTCTCGCGCGCTCTTGCCGAACAACTTCGCAAACAACTTCACGGGCGATTCCCCTTGACCGAAACAGACCCGCCCGTGGGGCAGGACGAACCCTGATTGCCTACACCGGCCGAGCCGGACATTCTCACAACGTCCGTATCCACCAGACAGTTTCCACCACGCACCACCCCTTCGGTGCGCCGACCCCCCGCAACCTCATGCCCCTGCCCGACGGACCCCATGCACCGCCGGTTCACTGGGAGGACGACCGAGCGTAGTCAGGCCGCTCCGCCCGCCGCAAGGCGTCCACGACGATCTTGTCCGACCGCTCGACGGTCGCCGTGGCCTGCTCTTTCTCCAGAGTCTGCACCACGCCTCCAGGAATGTTCAGCGCCGGCTCCAGGTCCTGCGGCTTGCCGATGACCTTGAAACGATACGGCGCGTTGATCTTGTTCCCGTCGACGCTCACACTCCTGTCGGAGTCGGCGAAGTAGGTCCCGGCGACCACCCGGACCCCGTTGACCTGGATCGCCTCCGCGCCGGCCGCGCGCAACTCCTGGATCGCGTCGAGCAGCATGTCCGCCTTGACCGTCCCCTTCGTGTCCTCGATCGTCATGGTGATGCCGGGACCCTGTGCCGCCACGGTGCCCGCCAGGATGCCGAGTTGCCTCGCCTTCTCGGCGGTCTGCCGACGTGCCTCCGCGGCCTGGTCGGAGCTGCTCTGCAGTTCCTGACGCTGCTTTTCGAGTCCCTGCTTCTCGTCCTCAAGACGCTGAGTACGCGAATCCAGTTCATCGAGGATGCGTACAAGATCTTCTTGACGTGCGCCGCGCAGCGCGCTGTCGGTGTCGCTGTTCGACGCCACCTGCACGGCCAGGCCGAAGCCGAGGCCGAACAGCAGCACGGCGACGATGAGTTGCGCACGGGTGAAACGCGGCGGCCACAGGCCCTTGACGAGCCGCTGCCGGCCCGTCAGCGGCTGCGGGGGCCGCTCCTCGGCCCGCGGGCCGGTTCCGGGCGCGGGCACCGGCACCTCGGCCGGCAGCTCCCTGCGCAGCCGGTTCTCCGGCCGCTCGTCCGGGTCGCCGTGGGCGTTCTGTCCGTTTCCGGTGTTCCGCTCGTTCTGGTCGCTCATGGAGGTCACGCCCGGAACACGTGCCGTCGGATCGCCGCCGCGTTGGAGAAGATCCGGATGCCCAGGACGACCACCACCCCCGTGGACAGCTGCGCGCCCACGCCCAACTCGTCGCCCAGGAACACGATGAGGGCGGCGACGACCACGTTCGACAGGAACGACACCACGAAGACCTTGTCGTCGAAGATGCCGTCCAGCATGGCCCGCAGACCGCCGAAGACGGCGTCCAGCGCGGCGACGACGGCGATCGGCAGATACGGCTCGACGACCGCCGGAACCTCGGGCCGGACCAACAGGCCGGCCACGACTCCCACGACGAGGCCCAGTACGGCGATCACGATGTGCCCTTCCCGGTCTTCCCGAACTTCGGCTGTGCTGTACGTACGATCACACTGGGGGCGGCGGGCAATCGGACCTCGCCCTCCGTCGAAATGGTGGCGCGGATGCCGTAGTTCTCCTCCAGGGCGTGCAGATACAGCCCGTCGGCGCTGTCCTGGAACCTGGTGCTCAACCTCTGCCCGTCCCCCACCGCCAGCACCGTGTACGGCGGCACCAGCGGCCTGTTGTCGACCAGTATCGCGTCCCCCGCGGCCCTGATCGCGGACAGGGCGGTCAGCCGCTGCCCGTTGATGGAGACCGCCTCGGCCCCGGACGCCCACAGCCCGTTGACCACGCGCTGCATGTCCCGGTCCCGTACCCGGCCGGTGTCGGAGAAGCCCGAGGTGTCCCGGGGGTTGGAGCCGTCCGCGCCGCCGGCGTTCTCCTTGGCGTCGTTCACGACGAGTTTGACGCCGGGCCCGTGTACCGCGGTGGCGCCCGACAGCAGGCCCACCAGGTCCGCCTCGGCGCTGCCTCCGCTCGACTTCAGGGCCGCCCGCCGGCGCGCGTCGACGTCGTCGCGCAGCTTGTCGACGGTGCTCTCCAGCCTGTCCGCGTCCGCGGTCTCGCTGTCGACGCGGTCGATCAGCTCCTGGCGCTCCTTGGCCACCACGGGCGCCGACACGCGCGCCTGGGCCGCCCCCACGGTCACCACCAGTGCCGCGAGGACCAGCCCCGCGGCCAGGACCAGCTTGGCCCGGAGGGTCTTGGGCAGACCGCCCTCGCCCGCGGACTTCCGCCGGGCGGCGGCCTCGGCGTATCCGTCGTCGAGGCTGTGGTCCATGACGTTGGTGATCAACGACATGGAGGCGTCCGGGCGCTGCGGCCGCGAGGGGCTGCTCCGAACGGGGGGTTGCTGCGGCATGCCGCACATCGTCGCATGTCGCGAGCGGTACCTCCGAACGGCCCCACCGGCGTGCCGGACAGGCCCCCTTGGGGGACACTTGTCCGGCACGCGCGCGTGCGGGGGCGCTACGCCGTCCCGAGCCGTTCGGTATCGCCCGGGGACGCCGTACCGACGGCCCCGGGCCTGTGCCCGATCAGCGGCCGGCGCTGTCCACGACCGCCGACCACTCGTCCAGCAGGGCCTGCGCGGAGGCGTCGTCGGGGCCCTCCGCCCACAGGTGGGTGACCGCCTCGGCCGGGTCGGGCAGCACCATCACCCAGCGCCCGTCGGTCTCCACCACGCGCACACCGTCGGTCGTGTCGACAGAGCGGTCCCCGGCGGCCTCGACCACGCGCCGCATCACCAGACCCTTGACGGCCCACGGCGTCGCCAGATCCCGCTTGAGGACGTGTGCCCGCGGGATACGGGCGTCGATCTGGCTCAGCGTGAGCTGGGTGCGCGCCACGAGCCCGATGAGCCGTACGAAGGCCGCCGTGCCGTCGTACACGCCGCTGAACTCGGGGACGATGAACCCGCCCTTGCCGTCGCCGCCGAAGATGGTGCCCTCCTCGCGCCCGACGCGCGTGAGGTCGTCCGGCGACGTGGTGGTCCACTCGACCTGGGTGCCGTGGTAGGCGGCCACCTGCTCGGCGATCCGGGTCGTGGTGACCGGCAGCGCCACCCGTCCGCTGCGCCGCTCGGCGGCCACCAGGTCCAGCATCACCAGCAGCGCGCGGTCGTCCTCGATGATCCGGCCCTTCTCGTCCACGAGCGACAGCCGCTCGCCGACGGGGTCGAACCGCACTCCGAACGCGGCACCCGAGGACGCCACTATCTCCCCGAGCCGCACCAGCCCCTTGCGCCGCATCTCGGCCGTCTCCGTGGGCCGGGACTCGTCCAGACCGGGGTTGATGGTCAGCGAGTCCACTCCCAGCTTGCCGAGCAGGCTGGGCAGCACCAGCCCGGCACTGCCGTTGGAGGCGTCCACGACGACCTTGAGCCCCGACTCGGCTATGCCGGTCGTGTCGACGTTGCGCAGCAGCGACCCGGTGTACGAGTCGAAGACGCTCGCCGGGAAGTACAGGTCGCCGATCTCGCCCGGGAACGCCCGCCGGTACTCCTGGCGCGCGAACACCCGGTCGAGCTTGCGCTGGCCGCCCTGCGAAAGGTCACCGCCCTGGCCGTCGAAGAACATGATGTCCACGGAGTCCGGGACACCGGGCGAGGTCCGGATCATGATGCCGCCGGCGCTGCCCCGCGCGGTCTGCTGCCGGGCGACGGGCAGCGGTACGTTCTCCAGGTCGCGTACGTCGATGGCGCTGGCCTGGAGCGCGGAGATCACCGCGCGCTTGAGCGCCCGGGCACCGCGGGAGTGGTCGCGGGCCGTGGTGACCGTCGAGCCCTTCTTCAGGGTCGTCGCGTAGGCACCGGCGAGCCGTACCGCCAGCTCCGGTGTGATCTCCACATTCAGGATGCCGGAGACACCGCGGGCGCCGAACAGATGCGCCTGACCGCGTGACTCCCAGATCACCGAGGTGTTGACGAAGGCGCCGGCCTCGATGGTCTTGAACGGGTACACGCGGACGTTGCCCTGGACGATCGACTCCTCGCCGATCAGGCACTCGTCGCCGATGACCGCGCCGTCCTCGATTCTGGCGGCCCGCATGATGTCGGTGTTCTTGCCGACGACACAGCCCCGCAGATTGCTGTGCTGCCCCACGTAGACGTTGTCGTGGACGACGGCCTTGTGCAGGAAGGCCCCGCTCTTGACGACGACGTTGGAGCCGACGACGGTGTGCTCGCGGATCTCCGCGCCGGCCTCGACCTTCGCGTAGTCGCCGATGTACAGCGGTCCGCGCAGTACGGCGTCGGGGTGCACTTCGGCGCCCTCGGCCACCCACACGCCGGGCGAGATCTCGAAGCCGTCGATGTCGACGTCGACCTTGCCCTCGAGGACGTCGGCCTGGGCCTTCACATAGCTCTCGTGCGTGCCGACGTCCTCCCAGTAGCCCTCGGCGACATAGCCGTAGATCGGCTTGCCTTCCTTCATGAGCTGCGGGAAGACGTCGCCGGACCAGTCGACGGGTACGTCCGGCTCGACGTAGTTGAAGACTTCGGGCTCCATGACGTAGATGCCCGTGTTGACGGTGTCGGAGAAGACCTGTCCCCAGGTCGGCTTCTCCAGGAAGCGCTCGACCTTGCCTTCCTCGTCGACGATGGTGATGCCGAACTCCAGCGGATTGGGCACTCGGGTCAGACAGACCGTGACCAGTGCGCCCTTCTCCTTGTGGAAGTTGATCAGCTCGGTGAGGTCGAAGTCGGTCAGGGCATCGCCGGAGATGACGAGGAAGGCATCGTCTTTCAACGCCTCCTCGGCGTTCTTGACGCTTCCGGCGGTACCGAGTGGCTTCTCCTCATTGGCATAGGTGAGCTCCATCCCGAGCTCTTCGCCGTCACCGAAGTAGTTCTTCACGAGCGATGCCAGGAACTGCACGGTGACGACGGTCTCGTTGAGCCCGTGCCTTTTGAGCAGCCGTAGCACATGCTCCATGATCGGGCGATTCGCCACGGGCAGGAGCGGCTTGGGCATGCTAGAGGTCATGGGGCGCAGGCGTGTGCCTTCGCCCCCGGCCATCACGACGGCCTTCATGTCGGAAGCGTCCTCCTCCAAGAGACGACGGTCTAGCCGACTTCACCCGTCCAGATTGTCCCGCACTTTTACACCGCGGGCCATCGAGGCGTTATGTCTGGACAATCGCCGAGCTCAATCGGCCATGGTGTCCGCTCGAACCAATCGGCGGACCTGAACCACGTAGAGCACTCCTGCCCACCAATACAGGGTTGTACCCCATCCGGCGAACGCCCATCCGAAAATAGCGGCGAGTGACGAGATCCAACCACTTCCGTCACTGAGGAGCAGGAGCGGGAAGGCGTACATCAGGTTGAACGTGGCGGCCTTCCCGAGGAAGTTCACCTGGGGCGGCGGATACCCGTGCCGGCGAAGGATGGCCACCATGACCAGCAGAACCAGTTCCCGCGCGAGCAAGAGCGCCGTCAGCCAGATCGGCAGGATCTCCCGCCAGGTGAGCCCCAGGAGCGTGGAAAGCACGTAGAGGCGGTCGGCGGCGGGGTCGAGGAGCCGGCCGAGGCTGCTGATCTGATTCCAGCGCCGGGCGAGCTTGCCGTCGAGATAGTCGCTGACCCCGCTGAACGCCAGCACGAGGAGGGCCCAGCCATCACTCTTCGGGCCGCCGAACTCCGGCCTGAGGATCAACCACAGGAACAGGGGTACGCCGACGAGCCGTGCCATGCTGAGGATGTTGGGGATGGTGAGGACCCGGTCCGTTTGGACACGGGTCTCCTGGACCTCCACCCGGGGGCCTCCTGTGCGAAACGAGCCAATGATGCTCACTGACTTTACCTCAACGCAAAAAAGCTCCGGCTCCTGGGCAGTGCCCAAGAGCCGGAGCTTCAAAAGGAGTTCGGCGGCGTCCTACTCTCCCACAGGGTCCCCCCTGCAGTACCATCGGCGCTGTGAGGCTTAGCTTCCGGGTTCGGAATGTAACCGGGCGTTTCCCTCACGC
>NZ_BMSK01000011.1:0-182222 GCF_014649115.1 Streptomyces eurythermus
AGACGTCGCAATCCACACCGAACCCGGAAGGCCCTCACCCGTTCAAGATCTCTCAGCCGAGACCTGGCTCACCTGTCCACAACCTCCCCGGACAGAACAGCTAGCGCCCGGCATCGCGCCCAGCCGTACACCTGGCCGTAGCCGGTCGGGCCGGGTCCGGTTCGGTGTGCCGTCCGGGCGCCGCGGCGCCCGGAACCCCGCCGGTCAGGGCCGGCCGAACCTGAGCGTGACGAGTTCGAACGGACGCAGGCGTACGGTGATCCGCTCGTCCTCGCGGGCGGGCGGCTCCGCGTCCGGCAGCGGGCGTTCCAGCAGGTCGGTGACGGTGACATCGGTGAACGGGAAGCCGGTCGTCAGGGTCGCCCGGGCGCGGCCGCCGTGGGCCTCGTGGAAGCGGACCACCACGTCCCCGCTGCCGTCGTCGGCGAGTTTCACCGCCGTCACCACCACCGCGTCGTCGTCCACGCCCACCAGCGGGGTCACCGCGCGGGCGCCGGTCGTGTGCCGCTCCGGCAGGTTGATCCGCCAGCCCTCGCGGACCGCGTCACCGACCGAGGCGCCGACGACCAGGGCGTGCCGGAAGCGGTGGACGCCCTGGTCGGTCTCCGGGTCGGGAAAGCGCGGGGCGCGCAGCAGGGAGACCCGGACCGTGGTGGTCGTGCCGCGGTCGCCGTCCGCGCGGACCGTGCGGGTCACATCGTGGCCGTACGTCGAGTCGTTGACGACCGCCACGCCCCAGCCGGGCTCCTCCAGGTGCACGAAGCGGTGGTTGCACGCCTCGAACTTGGCCGCCTCCCAGGAGGTGTTGGTGTGGGTGGGGCGGAAGGCGTGCCCGAACTGGGTCTCGGACGCGTACCGTTCGGCGTGCAGGTCGAGCGGGAACGCCAGCTTCAGGAACTTCTCCGTCTCGTGCCAGTCCACCTCGGTGTCGATGACCAGCCGGCGCTCTCCCGGCGGCAGGGTCAGCAGCTGGGTGACCCGGGAGGAGCCGAAGGACCGGACGATCCGCACCGAGGCGCCGTCCTCGCCGGCCGTGACCGTCTCGGCGTCGGTGAGGTCGGTGACGGTGTTGCGGTAGAAGGAGTCGACGTCCCAGGCGTCCCACATGTTCGGGAAGTCCGGGTGGAGTTGGAGGAGGTTGGCGGCGGTGCCGGGGGCGATCGTCTCGCGGCCGGCGCCGTGATCGTAGGCGGAGACGACCAGGCCCCGGGCGTCCACGGTGATCCGCAGCAGGCCGTTGTCCAGCCCGAACCCGCCGTCCTCGCGGGGCGTGAGCGTGCTGGTGCCGGGCGCGTCCGGGGTGGCAGCGGCGCCCGCCGGGACGCCGTGGCGGGCGTGCGGGGCGGAGTTGAACAGCAGCGGGGTCGTCCCCTCGCCCGCCAGGGCGCGCTGGGCCGCGTCGATGACCGCGGTCAGTTCCGTGGCCAGCCGCTCGTACGTCGCCCGGGCCTCCCGGTGCACCCAGGCGATGGACGAACCGGGCAGGATGTCGTGGAACTGGTGCAGCAGCACCGTCTTCCAGATGCGGTCCAACTCCTCGTACGGGTACGGGAGCCCGGTGCGCACGGCGGCGGTGGCCGCCCAGAGTTCGGCCTCGCGCAGCAGGTGCTCGGAGCGCCGGTTGCCCTGTTTGGTCCGGGCTTGGCTGGTGAGGGTGGCGCGGTGCAGTTCGAGGTACAACTCCCCGACCCAGACCGGCGGTTCGGGGTACTCGGCCTCGGCCTGCTCGAAGAAGGCGCGCGGGGTCTCCCAGCGGACGGTGGCCGAGCCCTCCAGATCGCGCAGCCGGGCCGCCTTGGCGACCATCTCCCGCGTGGTGCCGCCGCCTCCGTCGCCCCAGCCGGTGGGGGCGAGGGAGTGCCGGGCCCTGCCCTTGTCGCGGAAGTTGCGTACCGCGTGGGCGATCTCGCTGCCCTTCATCGAGCAGTTGTAGGTGTCGACCGGCGGGAAGTGCGTGAAGATCCGGGTGCCGTCGATGCCCTCCCAGTGGAAGGTGTGGTGCGGGAACCTGTTGGTCTGCGACCACGAGATCTTCTGCGTCAGCAGCCACTTGGAGCCGGCCGCCTTGATGATCTGCGGCAGCCCCGCGGCGAACCCGAAGGTGTCCGGCAGCCAGGCCTCCTCGTTCTCGATGCCGAACTCGTCGAGGAAGAACCGCTTGCCGTGGGTGAACTGCCGGGCCATCGCCTCCGAGCCGGGCATGTTGGTGTCCGACTCCACCCACATCCCGCCGGCCGGCACGAACCGCCCCTCGGCGACCGCCTTCTTCACCCGCGCCCACACCTCGGGACGGTGCTCCTTCACCCACGCCCACTGCTGGGCCTGGGACATGGCGAAGACGAAGTCCGGCTCGTCCTCCAGCAGCGCGGTCATGTTGGACACCGTCCGGGCCACCTTGCGCACGGTCTCGCGCAGCGGCCACAGCCAGGCGGAGTCGATGTGGGCGTGCCCGACGGCGCCGATCCGGTGCGCGGAGGGGACGGCGGGGGCCGACAGCACGCCGGTGAGCCGCTCCCGGGCCCGGCCTGCGGTGGCGTTCACGTCCTGGAGGTCGACGGTGTCCAGGGCCCGTTCGACCGCGCGCAGGATGTCCCAGCGGCGCGGGGAGTCCACGGGCAGTTCGGCCATCAGCTCGCCGAGCACCTCCAGGTCCATGACCAGCTGCCACACGGTCTCGTCGAACACGGCGAGGTCCATGCGGGCGAGGGTGTACTGGGGTTCGGTGCCGGCGGTGTCCTTGTCGCCGAGCCAGGTGGGCCGGAAGGGCTGGTAGTCGAGGATGACGGGGTTGGAGGCGGCCTCGATGTGCAGGCGCACCTCTTCGCCGCCCGCGACGGGCGCGCCGATCCGCACCCACTGGTTGCGCGGGTTGAGGCCCTTCACGGGGGTGCCGTCGGGCCGGTAGACCAGGCCCTCGCACTGGAAGCCGGGCATGTTCTCGTCGAAGCCGAGGTCGAGCAGGGCCTCGACGGTCCGCCCGGCCCACGCCTCGGGCACGGTCCCGGTCACCCGGAACCAGCTGGTGCCCCAGGGAGCACCCCAGCGGGCGCCCACCGCGATCGGCTCGGGCGCGGCGGCCAGCCCCTCGGCGACCGGCACCGGCTCGCCGGGCGCGTGCCACACCGCGACCTGGAGCGGCACGGACTCGGGGTACACGGCGGGGCGGATACGTTCGTCGAGCACGCGCCTGAGGCGGGCTTCCACCAGCGTGCGGTCGTCATGCATGCGGGGTGCTCCCTGCGGGTTCCGGGTGATTACCAGGGGTGGGTGACGGTGACGGGGGCCGAGGCGTTGTAGAGCTCCCCCACGGCGCGCACTTCGAACCGTGCGGCCGGCTCGCCCCGCTCGGGCCGCAGGCCGGCGACGAACCAGGCGCGCTGACCGGTGGCGCCGAGGAAGCGGCGGGTGCCGTCGGCCAGGAGGCGGTGGAGGGTGTAGTGGCGGACGGGGCCGGGGGCGGGGTTCCAGGCGAGGCGGAGGTCACCGCCGTCGGCCGCGGTGACGCGGGCGGCGGAGGGGGCGGCGGGGGCCGGCGGGGTACCGGCGGGGCGGACGGCGAGGCCGCCGAGCCGCCAGCGCACCGGGGTCGGGCCGTCGGTGGGGGTGAGCCGGATACCGAGGGCGTGTACGGTGCCGGAGAGGCCGGTGAGCGGGACGGTGACGGTCTGCCAGCCGTTGACCGAGTTCACACGGGCGTGGGCGTGGCCGGGGTCTCCGGGTGCTTCGGTGTGAGCCGAGTTCACACCGTCTTCCTCCTGACTGGAGTTCACGTCGCCCTCTGGCTCACCGGAGTTCACACCGTGCTCCGCCTGACCGGAGTTCACACCCGGCCTGACGGCCGACGACGGCCCGGCAGCCCGCGCGTTGACCGAGTTCACAGCCAGATACCTGTACGGCGGTGTCTCCCCCGGCCCGCTCGGTAGCGCCGTTGCCACCGCCAGTTCGACGTTCACATCCCCAGACTCGCTCCGGAACGTCAGGTCGACAACCGTGTTCACAGCGATCGGGAGCCGGGTCGCGTACAGGTCCAGCAGCACCGGTTGATCGAGTTCACCGGCCGCCAGCACGCTGCTCCCGCCCCGCCAGGCGTCGGCGAAGTCGAAGGCGACCGTCGGCCGCTTCCCCGCCGTCCGGACCACCCACCGCCGTGACGGCAGCCGGTCCTGGAGGCCGAGATGGTTCCAGGGGCTCTCCGAGACGACGGCCCCCTCCTCGTACCACCGCAGCCCGTGACCCGTGTTGAAGACGGTCGCGAACGGCACGGAGGTCACCGTCGACCGGTCCGCCACGGACACCGCCGGCGCCCGCCACGGATCGCCCGGGTCGGGTCGGGACGGGTCCATGGAACGCCCGGTCCAGAACCGGTCGTCGGCCGCGTGGAAGTCCCCGGGGCTGCGGCGGTCGGCGGGCAGGTGGTTCCGGGTCCACTCGGGCCGGTAGAACCCGACCGAGGTGACGTGCGGCTTCCCGGCCGGCACGATCGCGTCCCAGTTCACATACGTACCGGACCCGTTCGACTCGACGTCGACGCCGGCCCACAGTTCGTAGCGGCCGCGCCCCAGCCGGTCCGCCTTCGTGCCGGACGACGCCAGCGAGGCCGCGCTCCACCGGAAGTCCACGAACATGCTGTCGGCGGCCTGGAAGAACGCCTGGTTCTGGCTGGTCAGCGCGCCCTGCCAGCTGACCGTGCCGTTCACGGTCAGCGCGTCGTACCAGGTCACCCGCTGCCCCTTGGCCGCGGCCAGCGCCTTCAGCTCCTTGACGAAGCCCAGCATGGCCGTGCCCAGCGCGGTGTTCCCGCCGCCCGTCTCGGCGTTGAGGAACCAGCCGTCGAAGCCGTACGCCGCCGCCACCGCGACGAGTTGCGCGGCGAGCGGGTAGTGACCGGTGGCATCCCGCTGCACCAGGTCGCGGGTCCACTGGAGCTGTCCGCCGTAGGCCGCCGGTGGCAGGAAGACGTTCCCGAGGACGGGCACGCCGTGCCGGTGGGCCGCGTCGACGACCGGGGCGTTCGGGGCGAGGATCAGGCCCTCGCCGGCCGAGCCGCCCCAGAACACCAGCTCGTCGAGGTACGCCCAGTGGGTGAGCGCGTAGTAGTCGGCGGTGGCCGAGCCCTGGGAGGGGTTGGCCGACGTCGGGCCGAAGGAGACCAGCGCCTGGACGCGGGCCTGCCCCGTGCGGGCGGTGGGGTTCGCGGGGGTCGGGGTGAATCGCGCGGCGAGGGGTACGGTCGCGGCGTTGAAGGCGAGGTCGGGGTCGTCGGCGGCGCGCCAGCTCTTCAGGCTGCGCCAGGTGATGCCGGGGCCGGGGCTGCCGGCGGGCAGCGAGTCCGGGAACCAGTAGGCGGCGTACGGCGGGGTGGCGGCGGTGGCGCGCGGGGCCGCCGTGGCGCTCCCCGCGGTGGTCAGGGCCGCGGCACCGGCGGCGAGCAGGACGGTGCGTCTGCTGGGGTTCACGAGCGGGTGCCTCCTTGGGGGACGGGGAGTACCTGATCGGGCGTGACGACGTCGGTGATGCCGCGCGCGGTGAGGTGGTCCTGGTCGTCGGCGCGGGTGTCGAGCACGGTGGCCGGGCGGGCGCCGTCGGCGACGAGCCGGAAGTAGGCGTCGAAGACGTCGCCGCCGGGCGCGCAGCGGGAGCGGCGGTCCGGCGCGGCGGGCACGACGAGGGCCGTGCGGCGCACGGCCGGGGCGCGGTGGGTGCCGCGGGCCGCGTCGGCCAGCGCGCGGGCGATGTCCTTCGGCCGCCGTTCGCCGGTGAACAGGCCCAGGGAGTACTCGAGTTCGGGGAAGTCGGCGAGCGTGCGCGACACGTCGTGGGAGCACCACCAGGTGATGCCCCACAGGTCGGGGCAGTCCAGGGCGTTGCCGATCGTGGCCTCGGCGAAGGCGGCGGCGTGCTCGGCGGGCACCAGCGGCGCGGGGGCGCCGACCTCCTGGAGCCAGACCGGCCGGTGCGGGTCGTCCGCCCATGCCTTGGCGAGTTCGACCAGGTAGGCGGCGTGGTGCTCGACGGGCACGGAGGTACGGCCGTGTCGCTGGGCGGTTCCGTTGAACACCCAGGAGTGCACGGCGGTGACGGCGCCGAGCCGGGCGGAGTGGGCGGGGGTGAAGGGCTGGTCGTCCTGGTACCAGGCGGCGTCGTAGGAGGCGTGCAGATGGAGGCGGCCGGGGGCGCCCTCGGCGCAGGCGTCCAGCATCCGGGTGAGCCAGCGTCCGGCCTCGTCGGTGGTCACCGGGTCGGGATCGGGGTGGGGGCCGGCGGCGAACTGGTTGATCTCGTTGCCGACGGTCATGCCGAGGAAGTGCGGCCGGTCGGCGAGGGCGGCGGCGAGGGTGCGCAGATAGGCGGCCTGCCCGGCGGTGACGTCCGGGTCGGTGAAGAGGTTGCGGCGGTGCCAGGTACGGGTCCAGGCGGGCAGGAAGTCGAAGCTGGACAGGTGGCCCTGCAGTCCGTCCACGGCGGTGTCGAGGCCGCGTTCGGCGGCGGCGTCGGCGAGGGCCACGAGCTGCTCGACGGCGCGGGGGCGGATCAGGGTGCGGTTGGGCTGGAAGTACGGCCACAGCGGGAAGACGCGGATGTGGTCCAGGCCGAGCGCGGCGATCGCGTCGAGGTCGGCGCGGACGGAGTCGAGGTCGAAGTCGAGCCAGTGGTGGAACCACCCTTGGCTGGGCGTGTAGTTGACGCCGAAGCGTACGGCGGGGGGCATGCGGTGTCCTTGCGCTCGGGGGAGGTTCAGCCCTTGACGGCGCCTTCGCCGACGCCTCGGAAGAAGTACCGCTGGAGGCAGGCGAACAGGGCGATGAGCGGCGCCACGGCGATGACCGTGCCGGCGGCGACCAGGCGTTCGTCGTTGGCGAAGGTGCCGTGCAGATAGTTGAGGCCGATGGTCAGGGTGAACTTGGAAGGGTCGCTCAGTACGATCAGCGGCCACAGGAAGTCGTCCCAGGCGCCCATGAAGGCGAAGATCGCCACGACGGCGAGGGTGCCCTTGACCGAGGGCAGGGCGATCCGCAGGAACCGCTGCCAGACGTCGGCGCCGTCGACGTAGGCGGCCTCCTCGATCTCGTGGGGCAGGGCGCGGAAGGCGCCCCGCATCAGCAGGACGTTCATCGCGCCGACGGCGCCGGGCAGGACGACGCCGATGAGCGTGTTGTTCAGCCCGAGTTCGCGCATGGTGGTGAACTGGGCGATGACGATGCCCTCGACGGGGACGAGCATCGCCAGCACGAAGACGAGCGTGGTCACGCGTCGGCCGCGGTAGCGCAGCCGGGCCAGGGCGTATCCGGCGAGGGCCGAACCGACGCAGTTGGTCACGACGTTGGCGACGGCGACCTTCAGGGAGTTCAGGGCGTAGTCCCAGACCGGGATGGTGTCGGCGACCCGGGCGTAGTTGTGCAGGGTGGGGTGGGCGGGCAGGAGGCTGGGCGGGGAGCTGTAGATGTCCTCGGTGGGGCCCTTGAGGGAGGTGGCCAGCTGCCAGAGGAACGGGCCCGTGGTCAGGGCGAGGACGGCCAGGAGCAGCAGGTACCGCCAGAGCAGTTCGGCGGGCCGGACGCGGCGGCCGTCGTCGGTGACGCGGGGCTCCCGGGCCGTGGCGGCGGGCCGCTCGGGGCGGACCTTCTCCAGGACGCTCACGCTTCCTCCCTCCGGTCGGCGCGCAGGACGAGCAGCATCAAGGCGACGGTGACGGCGAACACGACGACGGAGAGGGCGGAGGCGTAGCCGACCCGGCCGGTCAGACCGGTGCCGGTGCGCTGGACGAGCATGACCAGGGTGGTGTCCTCGCCGGCCGGGCCGCCGCTCGGGCCCGCCATCAGGTACACCTCGGAGAACACCTTGAAGGCGGCGACCGAGGAGAGCGCGGCGACCAGCACCATGGTGGACCGTACGGCGGGCACGGTGACGGACAGGAAGCGGCGCACCGGTCCGGCCCCGTCGACGGCGGCGGCCTCGTGCAGTTCGCGTGGCACGTTCGCCAGCGCGGCCAGGTAGATGACCATGTAGTAGCCGAGGCCCTTCCACACGGTGACCGCCATGGCGCTGAGCAGGAGCAGCCACTGGTCGCTGAGGAACCCGATCCGGCCGATGCCCACCGTCTCCAGTACCGAGTTGACCAGGCCGCGTTCGTCCAGCAGCCACACCCAGATCAGGCCCACCACGACGATCGAGGCGACGACGGGGGTGTAGAAGGCGGAGCGGAAGAAGGTGATCCCGGGGATGTTCCGGCGCACTAGCAGGGCGAGCAGCAGCGGCAGGACGACGAGTGCGGGGACGACGACCAGGACGTAGAGGACGCTGTTGCGCAGGCCGGTCCAGAACATGTCGTCGTGGAGCAGTTCGCGGAAGTTGGCGAGCCCGACGAAGCGGCCGGGGAGCAGGGTGCGGCGGTCGGTGAAGGAGTTCACCAGGGTGGAGACGAAGGGGTAGAGCACGAAGGCGCCGGTGATCAGCAGTCCGGGTGCGGCGAACAGCCAGGGGCTGGTGGGCAGTTGCCGCCGGACGCGGAGGGGGGTGGCCATGGCGGGTCAGCCCTGCCGCAGCAGCCGGTCGGCGGCATTGACAGCGTTGTCTAGGGCTTCCTCGGGGCTCTCCTTGCCCTGGAGCGCCTTGGCGACCTCGTTGCGCAGCGCGGTCTTCATCTGCTCGCTGAACAGCACGGGCGTGTAATTGACGGCGTTCTTCAGTGACTTGGCGGCGGCGACGCGTACCCGGGTCTCGTCGGTGCCGTCCTCCCTGGTGAAGTACGGGTCGTCGAGCGAGCCGGCGGTGCTCGGGAAGATGGCGACCCGCTTGGCGAAGACCATCTGGTTCCTGGCGTCGGTGACGAAGTGGGCGAAGGCGACGGCGGCGGGGGTGTGCCGCGTGCGGGAGTTGACCATCACGCCCATCACGTACATGTTGGCGTGCCCGGTGCTGGTGATCTGGTCGGTGATGCCGATGTTCCTGTACAGACTCGGGGCGTTCTTCTTGAAGTTGCCGAGGTCCAGGGCGCTGCCGGGGTTCATGGCGACGGCGCCGGTGAGGAACTTCTTGCCGGCCGACTCGCCGGTGGCGGTCAGGGCCTGCGGGTCGAGGGCCTTGGCGTCGTACAACTGCTTGTACTTGGTGAGCAGTTCGACGCCCTTGGGGTCGTTGAAGGTAAACGCGGTGCCCTGTTCGTTCATGAGCGGGACGCCGTAGCGGCCGAAGTCCTCGATGGTGGGCACATTGGCGAGGGTGGCGACCCTGCCGCCGCTCTTCTCGGCCATTTCCAGGGCGTCGGCGAAGAGTTCGTCGTAGGTCCTCGGGGGCTTCTCGGGGTCGAGTCCGGCCTTTCGGAAGAGGGCTTTGTTGTAGAAGAGCGGGCCGGTGTTGAGGTACCAGGGGAAGGCGTAGGTGCCGGTGGTGCCGGGGACCCGGTGTCCGGCCCAGGCACCGGGCAGGTATTCCTTCCGGTAGCGGGCGGCGGCCTTGTCGAGGTCGAGTGCGAGGCCCGCCCGGGCGAGCGGGGCGACGAGGTCCGGGGAGACGTTGACGACGTCGGGCAGGGTGCCGCCGCCGGCGTCCGCGCTGATCTTGTCGGCGTATCCCTCGGCGGGCTGGTCGATCCACTTGACGTGGGTGTCCGGGTACTTCTCCTCGAAGGCCGCGATCAGATCCTCGAAGTAGTCCTTGAAGTTGGCGCGCAGGTTCCAGGTCTGGAAGGTGATGTCGCCCTCCACCTTGCCGGAGGCGTCGCTCGTGCCGCCGGCACCGCCGCCCGAGCCGCAGGCGCTCAGCGGCAGGACGAGGGCGACGGCGACGGCGGTGAGGGCTCTGCGGGAGATGGGCACGGACACGGCTCCCTTGCTGTGTCGGGGCTGTGGGTGGCGCGAAAGACCTTGCACAGGGCCTTCCGGGAAAGTCAATGGATTCGTCGCCGCCAAAGCATTCCGTCTGGCATAGGCGCAGGTCGGCCTCTACTGGCCAGGACCTTGCGGGAGTTGACTAATGCGCTTTAGGGTCTTGACACTCAAGCGCTTTAGCAGTTCCCTGCCGAAGGGGAGGAAACGTGCCGACCAGACGGTCCCCCGCCCGCCGGCCCACGATGAAGGACATCGCCCGGCGTGCCGGGGTGTCCGAGAGCGCCGTGTCCTTCGCGCTCAACGACCGCCCCGGCGTCTCGGAGGCCACCCGGGCCCGGGTGCGCCGGGTCGCCGAGCAGCTGGGCTGGCGGCCGAGTACGGCGGCCCGCGCGCTGTCCGGGGAGGGCGCGGCCACGGTCGGCTTCGTGCTGGCCCGCCCCGCGGCCACGCTGGGCGTCGACTCCTTCTTCCTCCAGCTCGTCTCCGGGATCCAAGGAGTGCTGGCGGAGCGTCACTTGGGCCTGCTGTTCCAGGTGGTGGAGGACGTGGCCGGTGAGTGCGCGGTGTACCGGCGCTGGTGGGCCGAGCACCGGGTGGACGGCGTGCTGGTGGTCGATCCGCGCGCCGACGATCCGCGTCCCGGCCTGCTGGACGAACTGTCCCTGCCCGCCGTGGTGATCGGCGGCGCCCCGGACGAGCGGCACCCGGGGCTGTCCACGGTCTGGGCGGACGACGCGGGCGCGATGGCCTCGGTGGTGGGCGAGTTGACCGCCCTGGGGCATCGCCGGATCGTCCACATCGCCGGTCTGCCGGGCCTCGCGCACACCCAGCGCCGCATCCGCACGCTGCGCGCCGAGGCGGAGCGGCGGGGGCTCGCCGAGGTGGAGTCGGTGACGACCGACTACTCCGGCGCCGAGGCCGCCGCCGTCACCCGCCGGGTCCTGCGCGGCCCCGCTCCCCCGACGGCCCTGGTCTACGACACCGATGTGATGGCCGTCGCCGGCCTCGCCGCCGCCGCCGAGCTGGGTTTCTCGGTGCCGGCCGAGCTGTCGGTGGTGGCCTGGGAGGACTCGGCCCTGTGCCGCATGGTCACGCCGTGGCTGTCGGCGCTGTCCCGGGACAGCGTGGAGTTCGGGTCGACGGCGGCCCGGGAGCTGCTGGCACTGCTGGACGGCGGCCCGGCCCGGACGGTACGGGTACCGGTCCCCCGGCTGATCGAGCGGGACAGCACGGGCCCGGCACGGACGGACCGGCCGCCACGTCTCGGTACCGCGAACGGCGGTACGGACGCCGGTGGTTCGGCCGCCGACGCGTGAACCGCCGGCCGGGCCGCGGGCAGGGAGGCGGACCGACGCCCGGGATGCGGGACCGGCGCCCGGGCCGCAGGCGCGGAACCGAGCCGCAGGCCGGGGCGGGAGCGCCTCCCGGACCGACGCCCGGGTCCCGAGCGCCACGCCCGCACCGTCGGCCTCTCGACGTACCGGGCCCGGGGGTGCAGAGTTCTTTCCACGCGCCCTCATACCGACGGGTAACCCAGGGGGCGCGCAGCCGACGACCACCCGAGGAGCGTCCGTGACCAGCTGGGCCGGCCGGAGTGCCGCCGAGATCGCCGCCGCCGTCCGCGAGAAGCGGGTGACACCCCGGGAGGTGGTGGCCGAACACCTCGCGCGGATCGAGCGGCTGGACGGCCGGATCGGGGCGTTCCGTAAGGTCCGGGCGGGGGCGGCGCTCGCCGAGGCCGACGAGGTGGCCGCCCGGGCGGACCTGGCGGGTCTGCCGCTCGCGGGCGTGCCGGTGGCGGTCAAGGACAACCTGGCGGTGCGCGGCGAATCGTGCCGCAACGGCTCCGCCGCCTCCCCGGACACCCCGGCCGCCGAGGACCATGTGACGGTGGCCCGGCTGCGCGCGGCGGGGGCGGTGGTGGTCGGCCTGACGAACGTGCCCGAGCTGTGTGTCTTCGGCACCACGGAGGGCCCGTACGGCATCGCCCGCAACCCCTGGGATCCGTCCCGCACGGCGGGTGGCTCCTCCGGCGGCAGCGCGGCGGCGGTGGCCGCCGGGCTGGTGCCGCTGGCGCTCGGCAACGACGGGATGGGCTCGTTGCGCATCCCGGCCGCGAACTGCGGGCTGGTCACACTGAAGCCGGGGCACGCGGTGGTGCCGGCCGGGATCGGCCACGGCGACTGGTTCGGCATGGCCGAGAACGGGCCGCTGGCCACGACGGTGGAGGATCTGCGGCTGATGCTGCGCGTCCTTGCCGACGCGGAGTTCGAACGGCCTGAGGAGCGGAGCCCGTTGAGGATCGCCGTCGCGCTGCGCAGCCCGCTCGCCGGGGTGCCGGTGAGCCGGCCGTATACGAACGCGGTGCGGCAGGCGACCGGGGCGCTTGCCCGGTCCGGGCACCGGGTGCGGCGGGCGGAACCGCCGTACCCGCTCTCCCTCGGTGTGACCGCGCTCCGGCATTGGACGGCCGGGACGGCGGTGGACGCGGAGGGCCTGGACCCGGCCCGGCTGGCCCGGCGGACCCGGGTGCACGCGGCCGTGGGCCGCCGCTTCACCCGCGCGGTCCGCGACGGGGACGCCCGGGACCGGCTGCGCGCCCGGCTGACGCCGTTCTTCACCGAGCACGACGTGCTGCTCACCCCGGCCCTGGCCCGCCGCTCCCCGCAGGCCGGGCCGTGGCACGAGCGCGGCTGGCTGCGCAACATCCTCGCCAACTCGGCGTATTCGCCGTTCACTCCGCCGTGGAACCTGACCGGCTGGCCGGCGATGTCCGTGCCGGTGGGGACCCTGCCCTCGGGCGCCCCCTGCGCCGTACAGCTGGTGGGCCGGCCGGGCACGGAGGCCCTTCTGCTGGGCGTGGCCGAGGAGTTGGCGGAGCTGATCCCCTGGCGGCGGACGGCGGGAGGGTGACGGCAGGGCCTGGTCCAGCGCCCGGTACATGATGTGCGGCCCCACCCTGCGCCGTCGCTCCCCGGACGGCATGGATCGGCTGTCCGCGTCACCTGCGGCGCACAGCTCGGCCGGCGGGACGTCGTGCTCGCTCGCGGGTCTCGGCGGCGGTGACGATCCGGTACCGGAAGGGCCGGATCCGCGGCCGGTCCCCGGCCGTGGCTTCTCCGATCAGCGTGGGCGTGAGTCTGTCACGCCTTCGCGGACGGCGATCGCGGCGGGCCGGGGCGGGAGGGTCAGTCCACGCTCGGCAGGATGTGCGGTTCGGCCAGGTCGTCCTCGTATCCGGCGAGGCGGATCGGGGCGGAGCGGGCCCACACCTCGAGGCTGCCGAGTTCTCCGGGCCGGCGGCGCCCGCGCTCCGCGCGTTCCTCGGGGCCCTGTTCGCGATTCGTCTTCTCCGGTGTCACCGCGCACTCCTTATGTGTCGGGTCACCCTCGGGGCATACCGGACAGTCCGCGCCACGGCGCCGGACGCCCGCTCGGGTCTGGTGGAAAGGCCGATTACGGGCGCGGTGGCGCCGGTTTCCGCTGCCGGAGCAGGCCGTTGTGGACCGGCGTGCCCCAGGACGGACGGTGGGTGTGGGTGAGACCCCGTACTGTTGTCCGTCGACTCCCAGATTAACCAAATGAGCGGGCATCCGCTCGATAGGGAATGAAAACAAGGTGTAACCAATACGCTTCGCGAGCCGCCCAATAGCCCCCAATATGGGGCCTTTTCCTACAAGCTGCTCACTCGTACGACGCCCGGAATCACCCGTACGGCGGATATGAACGAACGCCTCTTCGAAATAAGTTGGGGAACGGTTGACCGACCCGGCGCAGTTCAAGTGCCGTTGGCCGGGCGGCAAACCGGCCATGGTCTGCTGACGCGGCAACGGCTGTCTCGCGGAAGGACTGACGCATGGAGCTGCGCAGCGTCGAGGAGCTGATGGATCTGCTGTACGCCGGCCGGCACCGGCACGCGCTGCGGACCGCCGCGCTGCTGCGCCGTGGCCGCCCCGCCGACAAGGAACTCCAACTGGCGGGCCTGGTACGGGGCATCGGGCCGGTGCTGTGCCCTGGCGACGAGGCGGCAGGGGCCGGCAGCGCGGCGGAGGCGGTGCGTTCCCTGCTCGGGGAGCGGGTGTCCCGGCTGGTCCGCGCGGACGCCGGCCCGGCCGACGACGATGTGCTGCGGCTGCGCCAGGCCGAGGAGGAGGGCCGCACGGCCGCTTTCGACGCGGGTGTGCTGGAGGACTGGCGCACCGTGCTGGAGCTGGTGGCGGCCGGCCGGTGCCGGCTCGGCGCGGTCGACTGAGACACGGCGGGCCGAGGCACGGCCGACCGAGGCACGGCCGACCGGGAGGACGGCGCCCGCCGGATCATGGTGCGCCCGGGCGCGGTGGGCCGGGGCGCGCCCGGCCGACACCCGCCCGCCGCTCACCACTTGCCGGGTGCGTAGTCCTTCAGGAAGACGCCGTACAGGTCCTCGCCCGCCTCGCCGCGCACGACCGGGTCGTAGACGCGGGCGGCGCCGTCGACCAGGTCGAGCGGGGCGTGGAAGCCGGCCTCGGCGAGGCGCAGCTTGTCGTAGTGGGGGCGCTCGTCGGTGATCCAGCCGGTGTCGACCGAGGTCATCAGGATCCGGTCGGACTCGAACATCTCCTGGGCGCTGGTCCGCGTCACCATGTTCATCGCGGCCTTGGCGGCGTTGGTGTTCGGGTGACCCGCGCCCTTGTAGCCGCGGCTGAAGACGCCTTCCATGGCCGAGACGTTCACGATGTACGCCCGTCCGCTGGCCGCCTTGCGCGCGGCCTCGGCCATGGCCGGGCGGAGCTTGCTGATCAGGATGAAGGGCGCGGTGTAGTTGCACAACTGGGTCTCCAGCAGCTCCACCGGGGAGATCTGGTCGATGGTCTGCACCCAGGTGTTGGTGTCGACGACGTCGGGGAGCAGACCGCCCGCGTCGATGGCGGTGCCGTCGAGGTGCCGGGCGACGCTGGCGTTGCCCGCGACCAGGGCGAGGTCGGCCACCTTCTGCGCGTCCAGCCCGCTGGTGCCGACGGGCAGCGCGGCCAGGCCGTCGACCGCGCCGGAGTTGAAGGCGCCGATGACGTGGTGGGCGGGCAGCTCGCCGGCGGGCAGCGGGGCGCTCTCGCCGTCGACCAGGGCCGCGTAGGCGGAGGGCAGGCGGCGCACGGTCTGCGTGGCGTTGTTGATCAGGATGTCCAGCGGGCCGGCCTCGGCGACCCGGTCGGCCAGCGCGACGGCCTGGGCCGGGTCGCGCAGGTCGATGCCGACGACCTCCAGCCGGTGCAGCCAGTCCGCCGAGTCCTCCATGGCCTTGAAACGGCGGATGGCGTCCTTGGGGAACCGGGTCGTGACGGTCGTGTGCGCGCCGTCGCGCAGCAGCCGCAGCGCGATGTACATGCCGATCTTGGCCCGGCCGCCGGTGAGCAGGGCGCGCTTGCCGGTGAGGTCGGCGCGGGCGTCCCGCTTCGCGCGGTTGACGTCGGCGCAGTCGGGACAGAGCTGGTGGTAGAAGTAGTCGACTTCCACGTACCGCTGCTTGCAGGTGTAGCAGGAGCGCGGGCGCTGGAGTATCCCCGCGATCCGGCCCTCCTCGACCTTGGAGGACGGCAGGATGCCCTCGGTCTCGTCGTCGATGCGCTCGGCCGAGCCGGTGGCGGTGGCCTCGGTGACGGCGCGGTCGTGGGCGGTCTTGGCGGCCCGGCGTTCCTGGCGGCGGCGCTGCTTGACCACGCGGTAGACGTGCGAGGTGGCCCGGCGCACCTTGATCGCGTCGGGGTGGTCGACGTCGAGCTGGTCCAGTTCCTCCAGCACGCTCAGGCAGACGGCGAGCCGCTCGGGGTCGATACCGGGCCCGTAGACCATCTCGTCCATGGACGCCGAACCGTCCTCTGTCACCGTCATCGCGCTGCCGTTCCCCTGGTCACCCGAGCGGCGCTCCGACTCGCGTCCGCTTTCGAACAGCGAATTTTACGGAGCGCCGGGCCGATGGACCAAACCGCCGCCGATTCCGCTCCCGATGGATCACCGCCGTCCGGCCGGTACGGGCGGTACGGCGGCCCCCGGACCCGGTCCTCAGCGGTCGCAGACGGACAGCAGGGCCGCCGCCTCCGCCGACACCGCCCGCGCGAGGCGGTCCAGGTCCGGTACGGCCCGCGCGTCGGCGACCAGCCCGTAGTGCACGCGCCCGCGGTACGTGGAGATCGCGACCGCGAGGGCCTGGCCGGGGGCGAGCGGGGCCAGCGGGTACACCTCGGTCAGCTCCTGGCCGCCGAGCCGGAGCCCGAGGCCGGGCAGCGGCACGCTGGTGACCAGGATGTCGAACCACAGCCGGGCCGCCTGGCCGACCAGCGGCCCGCCGAGCCGGTGGCCGAGGGCCGGGACGTGGTCGGCGAGCAGGGCCACCGCTCCGGCGCCCCGGTCGGGCCCCGCGTCCTTGTTGCGGAGCATCGCGGTGCGCACGGTGTGCAGCCGGGCGAGCGGGTCGCTCTCGTGCACCGGGAGCCGTATCAGATAACCGGAGAGCCGGTTGCCCTGCTGTTGCGCCGCGTGCGGCCGGCGCCGGGAGACCGGGATGAGAGCACGGGGCGCCACGCCCTCGCTGCCGTCGCCGCGCTCGTCCAGCCAGCGGCGCAGGGCCCCGGCGACGACGGCGATGAGGACGTCGTTGACCGTGCCGCCGGCGCTCTTGCGCACCCGGTGCACGTCATCGATGTCGAGGACGGCCCCGGCGACACGGCGGGTGCCGCTGGGCGCGGAGGTGAGCGCGGCGCACGGGCGCATGCCGAGGGTGGACCGGGCCAGCGAGGCGCCGATGTCCAGCGCCCGGCCCATGTCGGTGAGCACCCCCCGGACCAGCCCGGGGACCCGCGCGGGCAGCGGGCGCACGCCGGGCAGCGGGCCGCGCGGCGGCTCGATGGCGCGGGGCGCGCGCTCGGGCAGGCCGCCGGGGTCCAGGACGCCGGCGGCGAGCCTCAGGGCGCGCAGCCCGTCGGCGAGGGCGTGGTGGAACTTGAAGAGCACCGCGAAGGAGACCCCGTCGGCGCCGGGCAGCACATGCGCCTCCCACGGTGGCCGGCCGCGCTCCAGCGGGCGCTCCATCAGCCGGCCGGCGGCCGCGTGGAAGTCGTCGGTGGGGGCGTGCAGCCGGACGTGGTGGAGCGGATCGAAGTGCGGGTCCGTCTCGCGGGCGGCGCCACCGAAGGCGAGCGGCTGCCACAGGTCGCGGATGCGCAGGCGCAGCCCGGGGACGGCGGCGGCGCGGGCGGCGAGCAGGTCGGCGGCGTGCGCCCCGGCGGTCGGCGAGTGCGCGCCGAAGATCCCGAGCGCGCCGAGGTGCATCGGGTGCCGGTCGGACTCCATGTTCCAGAAGGCCAGGTCCAAAGGAGCGAGCAGGTCGGACGTCACGGGCTTGCCTCACGCATCGGTGACGGGTCGATCAACAGTCGATCCCCGACGGGCGATTACGGTCAAGTACCAGCGGGTTACATTCAGTTAAGGTCGGATTAAGTCACGGCGAGGGCGGGAGCCGGGAGGCTCCCGAGGTCATTTCAGGACGGGTGGCGCCGCTTCGGGCGCAGTGCCCCACGCCGACGGGCGCGGGCCGACGGTGAAGGCGAGGGAACGCAGGGAGCGCAGCGCGCCGGTCGTCAGACAGGTCCCGCCGTGCGGGGTGCCGTCGGTCCGTACGGCCTGGACGTAGCGGTCGGTGGCCGAGGTGCCGGGCGCCGTCACGGTCAGCCGGCCGGCCGGCCAGTAGCCGCGGTCCAGGGCCAGGTCGACCCGGTCGAAGACGGGCGTGGTCAGGCCCCAGGTGCCGTAGCCGGGCTGGACCGGGAAGAGCCCGATGGCCGACAGCACGTGCCAGGCGGACATGGTGCCCAGGTCGTCGTTGCCGGTCAGGCCCTCGGGGCTGTCGGTGAACAGGGTCAGCGCCGCGTGCACCACGTCCGTGGTCTTCCAGGGCCGTCCGGTGGAGAGGTAGGTGTAGGGCGCGATGAGGTCCGGCTCGTTCATCGGGTTGTAGACGGCGGCGTTGTAGTAGGCGTACGGGTCACCGTGCACCCACACCTCGCGCGCGGTCTTCTCCGGATCGGCGAGCAGCCGGTCGTAGGCGAAGAAGGCGTCGAGGCGGGCGTCGGCCGCGCTCCTGCCGCCGATCAGCCCGATCAGGCCGGGCACGTCCTGCGGGACGAGCCACTGGTACTGCCAGGCCGTGCCCTCGTGGAAGCCGGTGCCGCGGGCCGGGTCGGGCGGGCCGGCGAAGGCGCCGGAGGCGTCCCGGGCGCGGAAGAAGCCGGTGGCGGGGTCGAAGATGTTCCGGTAGTTGCGCGAACGGGCGGCGTAGCGGGCGGCGTCCTCGTGGTGCCCGAGCCCGCGGGCCATCTGCGCCAGCATGGCGTCGGCGAGCGCGTACTCCAGGGTGACCGAGGCGCCGTAGTGGTAGTCGGAGTCGCCCGCCTTGGCGTACGGGCGGCCCTTGACGTAGGGCGCGAAACCGCGCGCGATGTACTCGGCGTTGGCCTCCCGGCCGACGCCCGGGTAGGCGGCGGGCGGCACGCCGTCGGCGTTCTCGCGCAGCGCCCGGTAGGCCCGTTCCTCGAAGCCCTTGAGCAGGCCCGAGTGGTAGGCGGTGGTCAGGAAGGGGGTGACCGGGTCGCCGGTCATGATGTTGGTCTCGACCGGGCCGTAGCCCCACTTGGGCAGCCAGCCGCCGTCCTCGGCGACCGCGACCACCGACCGGGCCATGTCCCGGGCCTCGCGCGGCGCGAGCAGGGCCAGGAGCTGGGCCTGGGTGCGGTAGGTGTCCCACAGCGACCAGTTCTGGTAGTAGGTGTACCCCCGGGTGCGGTGCACGCGGCGGTCCCAGCCGAGGTAGCGGCCGTCGGCGTCGCCGCCGATGTTGGGCGCGAGGTACGACCGGTAGAGCGAGGAGTAGAAGGTCCGGCGCAGCGCGGGCGTGCCGCCCCGCACCCGGACGGCGGCCAGCCGGCGCTCCCACTCCTCGCGGGCCCGGCGGCGCACGGCGTCGAAGGAGCGGCCGCCCTCGGCACCCAGGTTGGCCGCGGCGCCGCGCGCGTCCACGTACGACAGCGCGGTGGTCGCCTCGACCACGCGGTCGCCGGTGGTGTCGAAGCGGACGTAGGCGCCGCCGGCTCCGGTGCGGGCGCCGGGGGTGACGGTGCGGCCGTCCCAGGTGCCGTAGGCGGTGAAGGGCCGGCTGAAGCGGGTGATCGTGTGGACGGTGTAGGGGCCGGTGTCCCGGCAGAAGCCGTGGCCGGTGATCTCGGTGCGCACGGTGTGGTCGTCCAGGATCTCCACCGCGCTGCTCACCGGCTTGTGCAGCGCCTGGGCCGCGTTCAGCAGGACGTTGGCCTTCCCGGTGGCCGGGAAGGTGTAGCGCTGGACACCGGTGCGGGCGGTGGCGGTCAGCTCGGCGCGGATGCCGGAGGCGAGGCCGACCCGGTAGTAGCCGGGGCTCGCCTCCTCGTCGTCGTGCGAGAAGGCCGCCGCGTACTGCGCGTAATCCGTCCGGGTGATATCGCCGGTCGTGGGCAGCACGGGGAGGTCGCCGCCGATGCGGCAGCCGACGCCCGAGAGGTGGACCAGGGAGAAGCCGCGGATACGGTTCTGCGCGTAGTCGTAGCCGGTGCTGTGCCCGGTGTCCGGGGAGAGCTGCACCATGCCGAAGGGCACGGCCGCGCCGGGGAAGGTGTTGCCCTCGTTCCGGCTGCCGATGAACGGGTTGACCAGCTCGGTGAGGCGGCCGGCGGGCGGCTCCTCGGCCCGTGCGGCGGGGGTGGCGATCAGCGACGACGCTGCCAGCACCCCGGCCATGCACCAGCGCGTGCGCCGGGTCCCTCTCATGTCGGATGACCTCCGCGGATTGGACATCGTTGCCTGCATCCTGAAGGCCGCGGGGCGCGAACCCGGGCATTCCGGGTGATTGGCTTGGAACGCGTCGCGCCGAGGGGGCTCTCTCTTGGACGGGGAGCGCCGGGTGCGGGGGTACGTCGGTGAGGTCAGCCCGGTGGGCGGGTGTGGCAGCAGTCGCCGCAGAGTCCGCCGCCGGGCACCCGGTAGTACAGGCAGCAGCTGCGCCGCCGGAACGACGCGCCGGTGCGCGCTCCGGTGGCGTCGAGCAGCGGATGGGCGAACAGTTCGCCGGTGAGGGCGCGGGCGCGGGCCGCCACGTCGGTACGGCCGTGAGCGCGGGCCCAGCGGCCCAGTTCCCGGGCGGTCGCGGCCAGCGCGGAGCCCGCGTTGCCCCACAGCAGGCCGGCCGCGACGCCGTAGCGGGCCCGCAGCACCGCCGTCAGGGGCTCCAGATGGCCGTGCAGCACGGTGGCGGCCAGCGTGGCCGCGTCCCCGGGCAGGGCGCGCACCTCGGTGAGCCACAGATCGTCGGGGGCGGCGGCGTCCACGTCCCAGCGCAGCAGGCGCGGGTCCAGGTCGGGCAGCCGGCCGTACAGCACGGCACAGCCCAGGGCCGCCGACCACAGCCGGGCGGCCAGCCCCTGCTGGGCGAGGGAGGCGGCCACCCGGGGCTCGGCGGTCCGCAGCCGCTCCCCCACCACGGCGACCCGCGCGGCGACCGGATCCCGGCCGGACGGCGGCACCTGCGCGTAGCCGTCCGCCAGGGCCGGCAGCCCCCGCGGATCCACGGCGCCGGCCGGGCCCGGGAGGGTGCGCAGCACGAAGAAGCCGCCGAGCGGGCGCAGTGCGGCGAGATCGCGGTCGAGAGGCATGACAGCACTCCTACCAGGCGTGTCACCCGGGCGACGCGGCGGGTGCCCGCCCGGCGTCAGCCCGCCAACGGATCACCGGCACGCCGGTGTACTGCAAAAGCAGTAGGCGGCATTGCGCTCAGGGACGACGACGGGAAGATCACGACCGGGCAGAGTGTCGACCATGGAAGCCGATCGCATACGGGCCGAGGACACGCACCGCCCCCAGAGGAGACGCCGATGAGCGCCCTGGCGTTGTCCGTGCTCCTGTCGGTCGTCTCCGCCCTGGCCTACGCGGGCGGAGCGATCACGCAGGAGCAGGTGGCGGTGTCCTCCGCCGGCAGCGCGCCGGTGCGCCGGCCGGGCTGGTGGGGTGCGCTCGCGCTCAACGGCCTCGGCGGTGTGCTGCACGTCGTGGCGCTGGCCTACGGGCCGCTCAGCCTGGTCCAGCCGCTCGGCGCGCTGACCATCGTCTTCGCCCTGCCCATGGCGGCGCTGTGCGTGGGCCGCCGGGCCGGGGCGACCGCCTGGCGCGGCGCCCTGATGGCCACGGCCGGCCTCGCCGGTCTGCTGTCCCTGGTCGGCTCCTCCGCCACGCACTCCCTGACCGCCGGACAGCGGCTGGCCGTCGCGCCGGCCACCGGCGCGGCGGTGGCGGCGCTGGCCTTCGCCGGGCTGGCCGCGCACCGGCATCCGGCGGTGCGCAGCGTGCTGCTCGCCACCGCCTCCGGTGCCGCCTTCGGCATGTCGTCGGTCTTCACCAAGACCGTGGCCGTGGACTGGACGCACGGCATCGACCTGGGCGCGCTGCCCTCGCTCGGGGTGATCGGCGCGTTCTCGGTCGCCGGTGTCCTGCTGTCCCAGCTGTCCTACCGGCACGGCGGCCTCGCCGCCCCGCTGGCCACGCTGACCGTGGTCAATCCGGTGCTGGCCGCCGCGGTCGGCGTCCTGATGTTCGGCGAGACCTTCCGCCACGGCACCGCGGGCACCGTACTCGCCCTGGGCTGCGGGGTGGTGGCGGCGGGCGGCCTGATCATGCTGACGACGGAACGGCTGGAGCACGCGGAGGCCCCGGAGTCCTTGGGAACGGCCCCGGCGGACGCCCCGGCGGACGCCCCGGTGGAGCCGACACCGGCGTCCCCGGCTGTCCCGGCAACTTCCCCGGCCGCTGCCGCGCCCGCTGTTCCCGCGGTGTCCCCGGACGGGCCGTCCGCCGTGTGCCCGCTGCGGGACGTCGCCGGGCCGGCCCTCGCCGCCCGGGAGCCCCGGCCCGTGGTGCCACGGCAGCGCGGGGCGGCGGACACCGACGCGGACCCGAACGGAAGCGGAACCGCGGCCAGGAGCGGGACGGAAACCGGGGGCGGGACGAGGTCCAGGAACACGGCGGAAAGCGGAACCGGCACGGAGGCCGGAGGTGCCGGGCCGCCGGCCGAGGACGTGGCCCCCGCGCCGTACGTCCCGCTGTCCGCGCGCTTCCACGTGCCGGTGGCGCTGCCGGTGCCGGTGCCGGTCCCGCTGCCGGCGCCGTGCGCGCGTCAGATGGCGACGCCGCCGGCCCGGAGGTAGGCGAGCGGGTCGACGTCCGACCCGAAATCGGGGCCGGTCCGCACCTCGAAGTGCAGGTGCGGACCCGTGACGTTGCCCGTGGACCCGGAGCGGCCGATGCGCCGGCCCGCGGTGACGTCCTGGCCGGCCCGCACGGAGATGGCGGACAGGTGGGCGTACTGGGTGTAGCGGCCGTCGGCGTGCCGCAGTACGACCTGGTAGCCGTACGAACCGCCCCAGCCCGCGGCCACCACCCGGCCGGCCGCCACCGCCCGCACGGACGTCCCGGTCGGCACGAGGAAGTCGACGCCGGTGTGGTAGCCCTTCGACCAGTGCGAGCCGGCCGCGTGGTAGCCGGTGCCGACGGAGGCGGACACGGGGGCGACGCGCGCGTGGTGGGCCGGAGCCGGGGTGTGGTGGGTGCCGGGATGCTCCGAAGGGGCCTTGCGCTTCCGGGACTTGGGCGAGTCCGGGGTCTTCGGGGGTGTGCTCCCGGTCCGGGTGCCGTTCAGGCTGAGCCGCTGGCCCGGCAGGATCAGGTCGGGATCGGAGCCGATCGTGGCGCGGTTGCCCGCGTACAGGGCCCGCCAGCCGCCCGGCACGCGCCGCTCGCCGGCGATGCCGGAGAGGCTGTCGCCGCGCACCACGGTGTACATCTCGGCCCGGCCCGCGCGGGACTGCGGGGTGGTCTGCGGCCGGACGTCCCCGACGGAGGAGGCAGGGTGCGCACCGGCCCGCGCCGGGTGGGCGGCCGCGGAGTCGGTGGGCGCGCCGGCCGTGCCGCCGCCGCGGGTCAGCCCGGCGCGGGGCGCGCAGGCCGGCCAGGCGCCGGGCCCCTGCCCGTCCAGCACCTTCTCGGCGACGGCGATCTGCTCGGCCCGGGTGGCCAGGTCGGCGCGCGGCGCGTAGCGGGTGCCGCCGTACGCCTCCCAGGTGGACCGGGTGAACTGCAGCCCGCCGTAGTAGCCGTTGCCGGTGTTGACGCTCCAGTCGCCGCTGGACTCGCAGGCGGCGACCTTGCTCCAGGTGGCCGCGTCGGCGGCGTGCGCGGTGCCGGCGGCGACCAGCGGGATGGCGAGGCCGGCGCCGCTCGCCGTGACGGTGAGCGAGGCGCGGTTGATCCTGTTCGGCTGGTACCGGCGGTGCCGGCCGCGTGCGGCCATGTCCGAATTCCCCTCGGCATGCGTCAGGAGGGGCAAACGTAAGTGCCGCGAACTGGCCATGACAAGGCGGGGAATCGGCCTGCCGTGAGGGTCAAGTGGCCGGGAACGCGCTCTTGTTGAGCCGGGCGCGGCCGATGGCCGAGGCGGGGCGTTCGCGACGCGTACCGGAATGTGGCGGGTCGTAAACGCGTTCGCCGTTGCAGCACGTCAGGATAAGCAGGGCCCCGTACTGACGGAGCCGTAGACATGAGGCAACCAGGGAGCAGGCGGTATGAGCACTTCAGCGCAGATCGGTGTCACGGGCCTCGCGGTGATGGGCCGCAACCTCGCACGGAACTTCGCACGCAACGGCTACACGGTCGCCGTGCACAACCGTACGGTGTCGCGTACGAAGGCGCTGGTGGAGGAGTTCGGGCAGGAGGGCGACTTCGTCGCGGCCGAGACCGCCGAGGAATTCGTGGCGGCGCTGGAGCGGCCGCGCCGCCTGGTCGTCATGGTCAAGGCGGGTGAGCCGACGGACGCGGTGATCCAGGAGTTCGCCCCGCTGCTGGAGCCCGGTGACATGATCATCGACGGCGGCAACGCGCACTTCGCGGACACCCGGCGCCGGGAGCGCGAGCTGCGCGAGCGGGGCATCCACTTCGTCGGCGCGGGCATCTCCGGCGGCGAGGAGGGCGCGCTGCACGGACCGAGCATCATGCCGGGCGGGTCGGTGGAGTCGTACCGGTCGCTGGGCCCGATGCTGGAGAAGATCTCGGCGAAGGCCGCGGACGGCGCGCCGTGTGTGACGCATGTGGGCCCCGACGGTGCCGGACACTTCGTGAAGATGGTCCACAACGGCATCGAGTACGCCGACATGCAGCTGATCGGCGAGGCGTACCAGCTGCTGCGCGATGTCGCCGGGTACTCCCCCGCGCAGATCGCGGACATCTTCCGCACCTGGAACACGGGCCGGCTGGACTCGTACCTGATCGAGATCACCGCCGAGGTGCTGTCCCACGTGGACGCGGCCACCGGCAAGCCGTTCGTGGACGTGGTGGTGGACCAGGCCGAGCAGAAGGGCACCGGCCGCTGGACCGTGCAGATCGCGCTGGACCTGGGCGTCCCGGTGTCCGGCATCGCCGAGGCGGTGTTCGCCCGGTCGCTGTCCGGGCACGCGGCGCTGCGGGCCGCGTCGCGGGACCTGGCCGGCCCGAAGCCGTCCGCGCTGAGCGAGTCGGAGGCCGCCGCCTTCGCCGACCGGGTGGAACAGGCGCTGTACGCCTCCAAGATCGTGTCGTACACCCAGGGCTTCCACGAGATCGCGGCGGGCAGCGAGGAGTACGGCTGGGACATCGACCTGGGTGCGGTGGCCTCCATCTGGCGGGGCGGCTGCATCATCCGCGCCGCGTTCCTGGACCGTATCCGCGCGGCCTACGACGCCCGGCCCGACCTGCCGAGCCTGCTCTCGGACGAGACGTTCGCCCGCGAGATCGCCGACGCGCAGGACGACTGGCGGGAGGTGCAGATCGCGGCGGTACGGCAGGGAGTGGCGACGCCCGGTTTCGCTGCGGCCCTGGCGTACTACGACGGCCTGCGCGCCCCGCGTCTGCCCGCGGCGCTGACCCAGGGCCAGCGGGACTTCTTCGGCGCGCACACCTACCGCAGGGTGGACCGCGAGGGGGCGTTCCACACGCTGTGGGGCGGGGACCGCGGCGAGGTCACCGCGTAGGCAGGGCGCTTTTCGGTGCCCCGGGGCGGCTGCCCGGGGCACCGGGGGGACGGGCACACCCCTCGGTGACGCTCAGGTGAGGGGCGGGCCTGGTTCGGGGTTCGGCACCGGTTCCGGGCCCGGCGGGATGGGGGACGGTGGCGGCTCCGGCGGGCCCGGGTGGGGCGGCGCCGGAGGCGGTGCGGGGCCGGGGCCCGGCGGGGGCGGGGTCGGCTGCGGGACCGGCTCGGGCGGCGGGACCGGGGTGGGATAGGGATCCGGCGGGGTCGGGCTCGGGGCAGGCCCCGGCGCCGGGCCGGGCGGTGCCGGGTCGGGCGGGACCGGGTCGGGATGCGGGTTGGTCATCGTGTCCTCCGGGCTGTCACGGGACGTCGCCTCTGGACTTTTCCCCCGCCTACCCGGTGCCCGCGCGGCCACTCACCCGACGGCAGCACCGAACGCACCCGGCCCCGCGCGCACGGTTGCGGCTCGGATCGGCCTTCGACGGACTCGCCTTTCGGCGCTCCCGTCGCCCAGGCGCTCATCGGCACGGGCATCGCGGTGGCCCCGGTCTCCCGCCTGGCCCTGACCCACACGCCCGGCACCACCCACCGCGAACCGGCCCGCCCCAGGCCCTACCGTCAGCTCTAGGCCGTGACCAGGGCCGACGCGAGCCTCACCCCCCTCGCGGACCTGCTCATCGACCTCCTACGCGATGTCGCCCGCGACATCACCACCGCCTGGGAGACTCCCCCGCGAAAAAGCCGCCGCTGATCGACCCCCCCCCATGGAAGGAAACCGAAGGCCCCTGCCCTCGTGGGCGGGCCCGACGGTCGTGTGGACGAGGATCAGGGGCGCACGGTCTCGCTCATGGCCCCGCGCGCACCCTGGTCCGCCGGTCGGCCGGTCAGGCGCCTACGGCCTGCGGGCTGCGCTGCTGGTCCGAACCGGGCACCGGCTCGGACGGGTCGGCGCCGAGGGACACGATCCGGTTGCCGGCGTCGACGTGCACGACCCGGGGCCGCAGCTCACGGGCCTCCGCGTCGGTGACCTGCGCGTAGCTGATGATGATCACCAGGTCACCGGGGTGGACGAGATGGGCCGCCGCCCCGTTGATCCCGACGACCCCGGAGCCACGCTCGCCCTCGATGACGTACGTCTCCAGCCGGGCACCGTTGGTGATGTCCACGATGTGCACCAGTTCCCCGGGCAGCAGATCGGCGGCGTCGAGGAGATCGGCGTCGATGGTCACCGATCCCACGTAGTGCAGGTCGGCCTGGGTGACGGTGGCGCGGTGGATCTTGGACTTGAACATGGTACGAAGCATCGATGCACTCCTGATGATCGGCTCCCTGCCTGCGCTTTTGCAGGTCAAGGGCTGTTCGACACCCTAACAACGACTCGCGCGTCCGGGCAGCTTCCCCCAGGTTTTCCAAGGCTCCTACGGTCTGTGGAGCGGCTGCCGGAAAGGTGGGCGGCAGCGCGGGCTGCCGCCCACTGCTCGAGCCCGCTCAGCAGGTGACGGTGCCCCTGCGCAGAGCGTGCCCGCCGTCGTTGGAGTCGTCGGCCCAGTAGACGGGCTTGTGACCGGCCACGCATTCGTCCGCGCCGGCCAGGGAGAAGCCCTCGTTGTTGTAGTCGGGCATGCCCGACGGGCGGTTGAAGACGCCCGTGGTGGTGAAGACGCCGGTCGTGCCGATCTCCAAAGTGCGGTGCTGCCCGTCACAGGTGTCGTCGCAGACCGCCCACAGACGCGACGCCTGCGGCTCCCACTGCAGTTCCATCACCCCGGACATGCCGCTGCCGAAGGACGCGACACGGGTGTAGGAGCCGGAGTCGGCCAGCACGTAACCGTAGATCATGCCGGTGCCTTCGACGCCCACGAAGAACACTCCGCCGCTGTGGCTGCCGTAGCGGGCCGGATCGTAGGCCGAGCCGGTCGAGGCGTCCTTGAACCCGGCGCCGGTCAGCGCGGTGTCCGGGATCCAGGTGATGCCCTCGAGACCGAGATTGGAGCCGGTCGAGGGGATGTCGGACGTGAGGTTCCACTCCTTGACCGCGGTCAGCGACGAGCCTGATCCGCTCACGTCGTACTTCAGCACCGACAGGCGGCTGGTACCCGACGCGTCCCCGTCGCGCTCGCTGGCCACGAACGCGCCCGCGGCCGAACCGGCACCGGTCAGCGTGACGCCCTCACTGTCGGGAGTGCCGGAGCCGCCCGGAAAGCGCAGGCTCTTGCCGGCGGACCAGCCGCCGGCGGCATCCGGCTTCCAGCCGCCGGAGCCGTCACGCACCAGACGCCACAGCCTGCCGCTGTTCTGCGCACCCCACAGCACACTGTCCCCCTGGTACAGGCCGCTGAGGTCCTGGCCGAACACGTTCGAGCCGTCCGCGGTGGCCACACTGCCGCTTCCCGGCCACACGGCCGGCGCCGTGGAGCCGCCGCCTCCGCCGCCGGTGCCGCAGCTGTTCGGGCCGCCGAGGGTCACCGTGGCCGCCTGCCCGAACGCCCCGGTACCGTCGGGGCAGCGTGACCAGGACGGGTCGGAGTGCTCGCCCCAGGAGAAGCTGTCCACCTGGGTCGTGCCGTCCGCGAGGTAGAGGCCGGCCTCGTCGTCCGAGCCCAGGCCGAACTTGCCGCTCACGTCGAACGCACGGTACGCGCCCGGTGCCAGGGTGGTCCCGGAAGCGATCCTGTAGGCGTGGTCCTTGTCGTTGTCCTTGAGAACCCAGCCCGACACGTCGACCGTGGCGGCGCCCTTGTTGTACAACTCGATCGAGTCGTTGACGCCGCCGGTGGTCGTCACCTCGTTGATACGGACGTCGTCCGTGACGGCCGCGTGCGCCGCCGGTACGCCGGTCAGGGCACCCGCGGCCACGAGGGGTGCGGCGACGAGAAAACGAGCAAGGGCACGAGCGTGCCGGAAAGCGGCCGATGCGGTCACTGAACGAGTCCTGACGTCGTCATGGGCAGGGCGGCCCGACAGTCGCGAACCAGTCCGAACACGCGGCCCCGGTCGAGAAGGACAGCACATGAACGGCTGACGAACTGCCCTCGTCCCGCTCGTCCTCGCTGCCGACGACCACCCCGAGGGGCGGTCGGCCCGGCTGCTTCGAGCGCGTCGTCGGCTGATCAGCGGCTGTTTTCCGGGTGGAGGACGCTGAGGTCGCCGTAGGCCGACAGAGCACCGGCCGGGTCGCCGGGCTTGTGCCGCAGGGTGGTGTCCAGGAAGGCGAGCGTGGTCGCGGCGACGACACGCGGGCTCCGGGCACGGCCCAGGGAACCGGTCATCGAGGGCACGGGCGGCAGGTACAGGGGGCCGTCCATGAAGGTGAGGTGCGCGGCGCCGGGGATGGTGAGCCGGTAACTCGTCGCGGTGCCGGCCTCGAGGGCCTCGGTGAGGCGGGGGAGGTAACGCGGGTCGGTTTCCGGGGTGATGGCCGCGGTGAGCGCGAGCACCGGCCGGCGCAGGGCCGGCGAGGTGGGACCGTGGGGGTAGCCGTCCAGATCGATGACGGCGTCGAACCGGCGGTCCTGCCGGGCCGCCTGCAGAGCGGCGGCGCCGCCCATGGAGTGACCGGTGACCGCGACCCGGCCGGTGTCCAGGCGTCCGGTCAGCGGGCCGGTGATCTCTCCTCGGTCCATGCGGTCGAGCTGGGTGAGGACGAAGCTGAGGTCGGCGACCCGGACAGCCGTCCAGCCGACCGCCAGGTCCTCGTCCTTGCCCCGGTCCCCGGTGGAAGACGTCCTGGAGTGAATCGTCCGCCCGTCGGCGAGGACGACCGCGGCGGAGTCGTACGGGTGGTCGAGGGCGGCGACCGCATAGCCGTGGCTGGCCAGTTCCTCCGCCCAGGCGGTGTTCTGGGTGCGCACCCCGCCCGAACCGGGAGAGAACAGCACGACCGGGAACCGTCCGCCCCCACTGGCCACCGGGGCGTCGAAGACCGCGTGAGTGCGGGCACGCGGGACGCCGTCGACCAGGAAGCCGGGCAGGCCGGCCCCGTCGGCGAGGGCGTCCGCGACGGTGCGCGCCTCGTGCTCGGTGCGTCCCAGGTACCGGGCCCGCCGCGCGCCCGCGGGACTCTCCTGCGCGGGGTACCAGAGCTGGACCACGACCGTGCGTCGGTCGTGCGGATCGGCGGTGAAGCCCTCGGGGCGGTGCGGGTCGGTCCACTCCACCACACGGGTGCCGACCGGGAAACGGCCCGACGGCTCGGGGAACACGGGGACGGGAAAGGCCCAGGCGGCCACCGGACCCGCGGCGATCAGGGCGGCGCAGGCCACCGTCCCGGGCAACGCCAGCCACCATCGCGCCCGCCGGGCCGGCCGGCCGGTACGGCGTCGCAGCAGGGGAGAGAGCGCGAACGGCAGCGCCACGGCGGCGCCTGCCAGTACCGGCAGCATCTGCCAGCGCAGCCCCACCACACTCAGCCCGGTCGCCGACAGCACGAGCACCGCCCCCGCCGCGATCGTGGCGCGCGGACGGGCAGCTGCCGGAAGCCAGCGCGCCGTCACCAGGACGACGGCCGCCAGCATGGCGAGCAATTCCAGAGGGGACACGTACAGCCCCGCGATGATCTCGGTCACCCGGCCATCCTCGACACGGGCACGTCATGCCGCATCGTCCGCCGGTCGCCATCGCATGCGACCCAGGTCGCACACGAAAGCGTGCCGTCCGTACGACCAGAGTCGCATCCGGGCATCTCACCTGTGCGACCGACCACCTGGCCGGCGCACGCGACGACGGGTCGCGGCACGACCAGCGCACCGCCACGGCCGAGGGCCGTCCCCCGTCCGGCACGCCTGCGGGGGGCGCGAGGGCCGAGACGCCGACCCCCAGCGGCAGTCCGTTCGCGTCAGAGAGGGGCGTCATCGAGTCGGTGCAGTACCGCGTCTCATCAGGCGTGTCCTGCGTCCCGCCCCCCTGTGGCCGCACCTCGATGGTGGGATCGACGGCTTCGCGATCTCCCACAGCCCGTCCGGAACAATCCGACTCCACATACGCGCTGGGCGTAGTCGCACAGCGCCGAGCAGGCATGGCAGCGGGAGGGTGCCCCAGCTGGGGGCGCCGGTGGGCCGGCCCGATTCACCGTCGAGACGTGCGACGAGCACCTGCACAAGGCCGCTCGGTCCGAGGCCCGGCTCGCCCCGCCGCCGCCCGGTTCGGCGGCACACATCAACACGTCCGGGTGGAGCACGGGAGCCCGCGGATTTCCGCCGCTGCGAGGAGAGTCGGCCGAGGGGCCCGGTCTGGGGACGGGCGGGGATGGGCACGATCCCTTCCATGGCACACGCGGATTCAGTACCACGCCGCCCGCGCTTGCTGTGGGAGCAGCACTGCTGTCTGCCGTCGGAGCGGCACGCCGATGTCGGTGAGCTGGCTCGCTACCGCAGGCCGGGTGGCAGTCTTGTGTCGGTGAACGTTGGTTACGTCCCGCATTCCGCGGAGGACGTCACCGGCCTGATCATGAGCTGGCGGGAGCGGATCGCAGCGGATCACCGCTTGCGGCCGGCGGAGAGTGTCGTCGACGTCGACGCCGCCGGCCGCGACGGGAACGTGGCCGTGGCCTTCGACCTGGAGGATTCCGGTCCGCTCGCGGGGCGGCTGGAGCGTGTACGCCGGTTCTATGAACTCGGTGTCCGCACGATGCTGCCGAGCTACAACAACCGCAACGCGGCGGGCGGAGGCTGCCTTGACGCGGTCGACGAGGGACTTACCGCCTACGGCCGGGCACTGGTGAGGGAGATGAACGCCGTCGGCATGGTGGTGGACGGTTCTCACTGCGGGACCCGCACGGGGCTGGACATGTGTGAGGTCTCCGAACAGCCCGTGATCTACAGCCACTCCTGCATGCGCTCGCTGTGGGACCACCCTCGCAACATCACCGACGACCAGGCCAAGGAGTGCGCTGCCACGGGCGGGGTCGTCGGCATCACCGGTGTCGGGATCTTCCTCGGCGCCAACGACGCCTCCGTCGACGCGTTGGTACGGCACATCGACTACGCGGTCGAACTCGTCGGCCCCGAACACGTCGGAGTATCGACCGACTACCCCTTCGACCACGACGACTTCAACGCGATGCTCGAACAGAGCCCGGAGCTGTTCCCCGACTCCTACACCCGCTGGGGTCCCATCAACTTTCTGCCCCCGGAAGGCCTGCTGACCGTCGAAGACGCGCTGATCGCTCGCGGATACCCCGACGACGCCGTCACCGCGATCCTGGGCGGCAATTTCCGCCGCGTCGCCGCACAGGTGTGGCAGTGACTCCTGGGTCCCAGACCGTCCGCCCGCGGGTGTCCGGGTGGGTCCAGGTCGTGCCCGGGCCGCCGTGCCTCTGGAGCAGCGGCACGCCGCCGGGCGCGGCCGTGCCGTCGTGCGAAGGCCGGCGGCCAGGGCAGCAGCACCGGGGCAGGCGGCCGTCCTCAGGCCGTCGAGGACGGTCGCCGTGCCGGCCGAGCGGGTCCCGCCCATCGATATCCTTCTGGCATGTCGACGCCAATACCGCCCGCTCACGGCGCCCCCGTCAGCAGCCCTGTGCCCACAGCATCGGATCGCCGGTTCAGACCTTCGCTGGCTGCCGCTGTCGCGGCAGGACTGGTCCTGGGGGCCGGCGGGGTCGGCATCGCCTGGGCACTCAGCGGAGACGACGGCTCCTCCGGTGACGGAGCGGCCGATGACGCCCGTCGTGCGTGTGTCACCCTGGAGAGCTTCGACGAGTCGGCCGACATGGACAACGACGCACAGAGGAATATCGCCTTCAACCGTCTCGGCGGCGCCGCCGCACTGTCTGCCGCGGCGGCGGCCGGTGACCGTGAGTACAAGCCCTTGGCCGATGCGCTCCAGCAGGTGCTGAACCATCAGATGCGCGCCGACGACTTCACTGAACCCGGGTTCCGCAAGGATCTGAAAGCGGCCCGGTCTCTGTGCGACCGTCTCTGACCGACGCCCGGAGGGGCGGACACCGAACCGGGGTGGACCGGTCGGCACCGTCGGCCGGTGCGCCCTGCGCTTGAGCCCAGACGCAACTTGGCAGAAGCGTGCGGGGGTACCGGAAGGGGGTGCGGCGCCGCCAGTGCGGGGCGGCCTGACCGTCGTTCTCGACGGGTAACTCCCCGGTGCGGGCGTCCCCTTGGTCCTTGCCGAGGAAGTCTCCGTACGCGCGCCGCTCGGCGGAACGGGCGATCCGGCCGAGCGTCCCGTGGTACGTACGCCGCGCGAGCGCGGGGCACGCCAGGACAGTGCCCGGCCGGTCGCCGGCTTCGACTGCGTCAGCCTACGCAGCACCCTCTGAAGGCATTCGTGATCACCGGCGCTCTCGCGCGTACGATCCCCCGGTCCCCAACACGACCGAAACACGTGTGTTCGAAAGGGCCGTCGGCTCGTTGAGTCGCAGGAGCAGTCACACAACCGTCAAGGGGGACCATGTCGACTTCGGCCAGGACACCAGCACCTGCGACTGCCCGGCCCGGACGGGGAGGCGCGCTGTGAAGAGGTTCTTCGGACGGGTACGGATGGCCGAGCCGGAGGTCTCCGACGCCGAGCGGGAGCTCTTCGGCGGTCCTCTGCGCTACGACCTGGGCTGGTCGGAACACGAGCGCGCCTGGCTCGACCTGACGATGATGTCCGCTCTGCGCTCCATGCCGAGGCTGGTCGGGGCGACGTTGCGGATGGCGTGGCAGGCCGACCGCCGTGCTCTGCTCACGGTCGCCGTCAGCGAGGTCGGGCAGGGTCTCGCCGCGGCGGTCGGGCTGCTCGCGGTGAACGCCGTGATGCACGCCCTGCTCGGCTCGGGCACCCCCGACCAGCGGCTGCACGCGGTCCTGCCCGGACTGCTCGCCGCCGCCGGAGCCGCCGTGGTCAACTCGGGCCTGGCCGGCTGGTCCACCTCGCGGGCGGGCCGGCTGGAGCCGCTGGTGGAGCGGATCGCCACGACCCAGTACCTGGCGGCCGCCGCGTCCGTCGAACTGGAGGCCATCGAGGACCCGGAGTTCCGGCGGCTGATCGACGTCGCCCAGTACGGCGCCGCATCCGCCCGCCGCATGATCAGCGCCTGCGTCGCCGCGCTGAACGGGACCATCTCCCTGATCTCCACGGCGGGCGTGCTCACCATCCTCCACCCGGTCCTTCTGCCGATGCTGATCCTGATCGCGGCGCCGCGCGGCTGGGGCGCGATGCGGGTGGCGCAGGAACGGTACGTGTCGGTGATGAGCTGGGTCGAGCACATGCGGGCCAGCCGCCTCATCGGCAATCTGCTCACGGAGCGCACCGCGGCACAGGAGGTGCGCATCCACGCGGTCGGACCGTTCCTGCTCAGCCGCTACGAGCGGATGGCGGAGAGCGCCGAGGCCGAGCAGGAGCGGCTGGCCTCCGGCAAAGCCGTCACCGAGTGGGTGGCCGCCGCGCTGTCCGGCCTCGCCATGGCGGTGACGTACGGGGCCATGTTCTGGCTGATCATGAGCGGGCACATGAGTCTGGCCGTGGCCGGGACCGCCGTCATCGCCGTCCGGTCCGGCTCGGCGAGCCTGGGCGCGCTGGTGATGAACGTGAACCAGCTGCACGAGGAGTCCCTCTACGTCCGCGACCACGCCCGGTTCCTGGAGGAGGCGGCGCGGCACACCATTCCCAGCGGGGGTGATCCCGTCCCGGCACGGGTGCGGCAGGTCGTCCTGGACACGGTGAGCTACCGCTATCCGGACCGGGAAACCCCCGCCCTGGACGAGGTGTCCCTCACCCTGCCCATGGGCTCGGTCACCGCCGTGGTCGGCGAGAACGGTTCCGGCAAGAGCACCCTGATGAAGGTGTTGTCGGGCCTGTTGCTGCCGCAGAGCGGGACGGTGCTGTGGGGCGAGGCCGACCTGGTCTCCCTGGACCGGGCCGAGGTCTTCGACCGTGTCGCGCTGCTCACCCAGGACTTCCAACGCTGGCCGGTGACAGCGGCGTTGAACATCCGGATCGGCCGGCCCGCCCGGGAAGCCGGTCCCGAGGACCTGCGGCCGTCCGTCGACTACGCGGGCGCAGGACCGGTCGTCGCCAAACTTCCCGACGGCCTGCGCAGCCTCCTGGCCCGGATGTTCCGGGGCGCGAGCGAACTGTCCGGCGGCGAGTGGCAGAAGATCGGCCTCGCCCGGACCCACTGGCGCGACTCCACCTCCGATGCCGACGGCGTGCTCATCGTGGACGAGCCCACCTCGGCCCTCGACCCGGAAGCGGAGATCGCGGCCTTCGACCGCATCCGCCGGCTCGCCGCCCCGAACCGGGCCGTCGTCCTGGTCACCCACCGCATGTCCGGCGTCCGCCACGCCGACCGCATCCACGTCCTGCACCACGGACGGCTCGTCGAGCACGGCAGCCACGCCGAACTCATGGCCGCCCGGGGGCGCTACGCCGCGATGTTCGACGCGCAAGCCTCCCAGTACGCCCCCGAGGCCACCGTCCCCCGCCCCGGCTCCCCCACCGTCACAGATCCCGCGTGACCCGCTCGTGGCCGACGCGTCATGTGACGGCACGCCGCGTCGAAGTGGGGTTGACCGGGCGGCTCGTGGGGGTGGGGGGTTTCTTCTCTCGGCGGGCGGACGAGGGACCGGCGGGTGCCACGGTCCGCGGCCGTCGGCGGGCGCGACGGTGTCGATCGCCAAGGGCCTGCGACAGCGCACACCGGCCGTGTCCGGGGGTGACCTGGTGGCCCTCCCGGTGTTACGCCCATGAGGAATTCCTCCTGCGCGCGCACACCTGGCGAGAGCCTCGGGGTCATCACACCGCTGGGCGCCGGAGCCGTTGTGGACCACTTGGTCCATAACAGCTTCCCCGGGAGATGCCGCAACCGGACCCGCCTGCCGGCTGTGGGCGCGGGATCACCCCGGACGAGTTGCGTACGGCCGTGGTCGGCACGAGGCTGGAAGAAAAGGCGACAAGCAGGCTCGGACGCGCCGAGTCACCGTACGGCCGGACGTGCCGTATCAGCTCGCCGATGGTGTCTCGGGCGTGCGGCGGGGCGGTCACCGTGTGCACGGGGGCAGTCGGAGCGGAGACACCATGACGAACGAATCATTCGACCGCCGTGCGGGCGACGGGCAGTTCGTACTCTACGACCAGAGCGTCCTCAAGCGTGAGAACGCCTACACCGGGAAGTACCTCGTACTTCTCGACTGCCAGGAGGAAGAGCGCGGCATGCAGGTGCTGCGTTCCCAGGCCGGCATCGCGAACGCGGAACCGGTGCGTGGTGCCGAGGCGGAGAACGCCGTGCGCGTCCTGGAGGCGCCGGACGTGAACGCGCTCTTCCCGGAGCTGGGTGTCGCCGTCGTCGACGTGGCACCGGACCAGCGGGAGGCGCTGGTGACGGCCGCTCAGGAGGAACCGTCGGTCATCGCCGCGGAGCCCGAGCGCCTGCTCTACATCTCGACGATCACGGACCGTACGCGGGAGGTGAAGGGCTACTACCCCACGTACCGCAGCGACGAGGACGTCATGGAGCGGCACACCACGGCGGCGATGGCCGTCTCGCTGGGCCCGGCCTGGGACGAGACCGATCACACGTGGGGCCTGCAGGCGGTACGGGCCAACCACTCCCAGCTGACGGGGCAGGGCGTCAGGGTCGCGGTGCTCGACACCGGAGTGGACACCGAACACCCCGACCTCTCCGCGCGCATCGCCGGCACCGCGTCCTTCGTGCCGGGGCAGTCGGCGCAGGACGGCAACGGCCACGGCACCCACTGCATCGGCACGGCGGCGGGCCCGGCGCAGCCGCAGCACGGGCCGCGCTACGGCGTCGCCCCCGAGGCGCAGATCCTGGCCGGCAAGGTGCTCAGCAACCAGGGCAGCGGGAGTGACGGGCAGATCCTCGCGGGGATCGCCTGGGCGCTCTCCCAGGGGGCGAAGGTGATCTCCATGTCGCTCGGTGCCCCGGTCAGCCCCGGCCAGCTGTTCTCACCGGTCTTCGAGAGCCTGGCGAAGCGGGTCGTCACCGCGGGCACGCTGATCGTCGCGGCGGCGGGCAACGACGGTGGACCGGTCAACCACCCGGCCAACTGCCCCTCGGTCCTGGCTGTCGCGGCTCTGGGCAAGGCGCTGGACGTCGCGCCGTTCTCCTGCCGGGGCCAGGGTCTCATCGGGGCGGAGGTCAACATCGCGGCGCCCGGCGTGGAGGTGCGTTCCGCCTGGCCGATGCCCCAGGTCTACAACACGATCAGCGGGACCAGCATGGCCACCCCGCACATCGCGGGGATCGTCGCGCTGCTGGCCCAGGGCGTGCCGGACGCCACGGCGGCCGAACTGAAGAAGCGTCTGCTCTCCGGCGCGTACCGGCTCGCGCAGCTGCCCGCGAGCGTCGGTGCCGGTCTGGGGCAGACTCCGTGACCGAATCCCCGCGGGTGGATGTCATCCTGTCCGTCGACGATGTCGGGCGGTTCGCCGAGACGATCGGTGCGGCGGAGGCCGTCGGCCTCACCGTGACGAGTGAGCAGCCGCTCATCGGCACGGCCGCCGGCACCATCGCCGAGGACCGGATCCCGCTGCTGCGGGCGGTGGAAGGCGTGGAGGCCGTCGAACGGGCCCGCACCATCCGCCTGCCACCGCCCGAGCCGCCGGACCGGTGACGGACCCGAACCCTGAAGGCCCTGAAGGGCCTTCACGGTTCCGTTCAGGGCCTTCCGGTCTCTGTCTGTCAGGGCCAGACGCCGGAGAAGTCGATGCTCCGAGCCCACTCCGGGTGGTCTATCAGGGGGTTGCGGTTCCCCTGTATCCCCGCGATGGCCGCGTTGCGGTGCAACTCGTACTCGGTCACGGGTTCGCTCTCGTGCCACTCCAGGAGGATGGGCAGCCGCTCCTCGGGGAACTCCCGCGCGCTGTCCCCGACGAGGCCGGGGTACCGCAACAGGAAGTACAGGGTGGCCCGGGCGACGGCTCCCTTGCTGTGCTCCGGTTCGAAGCCGCTCTTCTCGCGCATGCCGCAGTCGTCCCGCACGGCCTCGTCGAAGCCGGGGAAGTCCATGTAGGGGTAGTTGCCGCGGAAGCTGTTGCACGCCGGTTCGCACGCGAACAGATGGTGCAGATCACCCCGCATGGGCTCCCGCTTGGCGAACCAGGACTGCGGGACCACGTGCTCGCAGTTGAACGGCAACGACGCCTCCAGTTCGTCCAGTTCGGCGGCGAGCTCGTCGGCGCTCGCCGCGCTCTCCCGCAGCAGGAACTCCTGCATGCCCCGGAGCCGGGACGCCTCGGCGGCGGCGTCCGCGCGGATGAGCTCCTCCGCGGTGAAGGTCCTCCCCGAGTAGACGCTGTGCAGGAGGCGGTCGGGATGGAGGTCGACCCACGGGTAGACCATGCGCGCCGGTTTGTAGGAGGGGCGGGGCCCGTGGGTCTCCTCCAGCAGCGCGGTCAGTGCCTGCCGCAGCGGCTCGCCGTACGCGTCGGCGTCGACGTGCGCGTAGTAGGCGTCCCGCGCGGCGCGGTCGGCGTCGGGGACGTAGTAGGCGCGCGCCTCCCCGAGCCGGAGGCTGAGCAGGGCCGCGTCCAGGTCCTGTGCGACGGCGTCGGCGACGACGGAGCTTCCCGCCGCCCGCTCCGCCAGGGCGGGGCGGGCGCCGTCCGCGGCCACCGCGGTCACCCGCGGGCCGGTGAACCGGCCGGGGCCGCGCTGTTCGGGCGCCGGCGCGTCGACGCCCACGGTGATCCGCAGCGGGACGGTGATGCCGACGGTGGTGCCGGGGGTGAGCGGCGCGGAACCGTCCGGCACGAATCCGTCCGGCCCCGGCTTCGCCGCCGTCGGCGGCGCGCCCTCGGGGTGCGGCCGGTCCGGCGGCTGGAACAGTTCGTCGCGCAGCCGGGCCGCGTTCCCGGTCAGGGTGAGCCGGCTCAGCGCCTGCAGCACGCGGCTGACGCGCACTCCCTCGTTGGCCTTCCACGCCAGGCGGTGCTCGCCCATCCCCGGCCGCCAGGGTGTGCCGTCGGTGGCCAGGGGGCGGCCGTCGGCATCGGTCTCCGGCACGGCCGAGTGGTGCAGCGCGACGACTTCCCACTGGTCGTTGAAGACGGGGGATCCGGAGGAACCCGGCGCGGTGTCGGTCACGTAGTGGACGAACCGGTCCAGCAGGTCGACGATCTGGTTCTCGCGCAGGGCGAGTTGTTTGGGTTCGCCGTTGGGGTGCTGGATGATGTTGACGAATTCCCCGACGATGGCCTTTCCTTGCGCCCCGTCCAGCGGCAGCCAGCCGTAGCCGGCGAGCCGCGCGCCCTCCTGGTTGCTCTCGGCCACCGCGACGACGGTGAAGTCCAGCTCACGGTCGGTGGCGAAGAACCCGTGGGGATCGATGCGGAAGGTCACCGGAACCAGCGGGCGCCCGTCCACGCCCGCCTGGAAATCGAATTCGACGACGGCGTGACCCGCTTCCTCCGGGCTCCGCAGTACGTGGTTGTTGGTGAGGAGGAGGGAAGGGGACACCATGAAACCGGTGCCGTAGTGCCCGCCCTCCGGTGTGCGGACGGCGACCCGTCCGATCGACCGGGCGGCCAGGTACCCTCCCTCCAGGAAAGCCACTCCGGTGAGGTTGTTGCGTCCCATGAGGCGTTCCAGGCCGAGGAGATCGGCGCCGAACGCGTCCGGTGACAGCGACAGCGTGCTGCCGGTCGTCGTGGCGGGTTGCGTCGGTATGTGTTCGATCGCTTTGGCGAGCGACCAGTCGGCGTTCAGTCGCGCCAGCCGCTTCTGGACCCGGCCGGGTTCGTCGGCGTACAGCACGCCCCGGCTTTCGAGGGTCCGGAGAGTCTCCTCTCGCTGCGGGGTCCGGTCGCCGAAGCGTCGCGCGGCCTTCTCCAGCTGCGCCAGGTAATCCGTTTCCGCTTGAGGAACGTGTTCCACGGTGATCATCGAAGGTCTCCCTCGCTCCGCTCCCCTCCCCCATTGTGTCCACCGGTCACCGGTGATTTCTTCTCGTACGGGTGGTCACCGCTTCAATGGTCACCTGGTCAACCGAGCTCGTGCACGACGCAGGTGTCCGGCGGGTCCTCGTGGATCCGCCGGACACGTGGGTGACGCTGTGTGCTCCCGGTGTCAGTGAGCGTGCTCGCGCGTCCTCGGGTGGACGGTGGGCGGCGCGGTGTGCCGGGAGGGTGCGAGCTCGGGCGCCTTCTCCCGGGCGCCGTGGAAGCTGGTGACCGAGGCGTACTCGTAGCCCGACCAGACGTCGCCGCCGCGCCATGCGGAGCCGTCCCAGACGTAGGCCGCGGCGAGCGTGCCGTAGTAGCCCTGCCCGCAGGACTGCCACCCGCCCCAGTCGAACACCAGCTCAGGCCCCCAGGGTCCGGGGAACTCGCCGCCCGTCTGGCCCGTGGCGCCGAACTTCCAGTCGCTGGTACGGCACACCGTCCAGGCGGAGCCGTTCCAGTGGTAGACGGTGGCCCGCGTGGCGGCCCAGCCGTCGGGCCTGGACAGCCCGGTGCCGCATCCTTGGGTGAGCGCGTAGGTGTGGGAGTACGCGAGGTTGCCGGACAGCGCGCCGGGGCGCTTGTGGTCGATTCCCGCGTCACCGCGGACGCACAGGCCGGGCCCGTTGTACACGGTGACCCCTCTGGCCCAGGTCCACGCGTTCGCCGGCTGTGTCCAGACGGCGGCCACCAGCAGGGCGACGGCCGTGCACAACAGAGCCCTCAGAGTCAGGCGGATTGCTGCCATGGTCCCTCCGTTCGTCGAGGCGCCTGCGCACCCCCGCGAACCGTTCCGGACGGCGCGATCGGTTCCGCCGGGGAACCGGTCGGAAAAGGAGCGTCGGCGGGATGCGCCGGGGACGGGTGACGTGGCCGGCGTACTCACGGCCCCACGGGGCGGGGTGCTTTCGGGACTGCGCACCAAGTGACCCCGATCGGGTGAGCCTCCTTCGGCTCACCGCCTCTCACGATAAGTGACCCGGTCGCCCGACGCCTGTCGGCAGGCCCCCTCCCGAAGTCGCCTGTGGGAGGGGGCCTGCCGCCTTGGAGTCCCGGTATCACATGAAGGAATCCCTGATTTCCTGGACGTAGGAGGTTTCAGACGGGTCCAGGTCCGCCGGCGGGATTTCCAACAACGGGGCTACATCGTCGCGCGATACCGACCGTGGGTCGAAAATTTCCGCAACCGCGTTCAGCTGAGCTTCTCTTGCGGCCGGATTTTCCTCGGACGGCGCCATGACGGCAAGAACCCGTACGACAACCCTCGCCTCCAGCGCATCGAACGACTGTGACCAGTCACAAACGTTCTCAGCACCCTCTTCGCGCTCTTCCGGCAACTCTGAAACGATCTTCTCGAGCAGCCCTGCCAGCCTGGGTCGACCGATACTCATCTAGAGCCCCGGGAACTGCGAAGGCCATGGAATGTGAGTGTTGTTTGCCGCCTGCTCATTGTAGTTCGGACTGTCCGGGTTGTGGACGTTCCGGTGATAGAGGTTTCCAGCTTCATCTTGATACTGGTTTCCGATCTGGACGCGATACGTTTCACCGGTAGCCGAGTTCGAACCGGCCGGCGCTCGCCCGTCAGGACCATGAATCCTCAAGCGGACGGTCTTGTCGTCGGCGTTCTTCCACTTGAACTCGAGGCCGTACTGCGATCCCCCCCTCGGATCCGGCTTGAGCTCGCGCACGCTCGCGTGATCGGGAACGATGCTCATGGGATCCTTGCCCCGCAGGTCATAGCCACCGCAGTTGTGCACCAGGACCGGCGTGGCCCCGGCGAGCACATAGTACGTGTGGGCCCTGTCGACCGTCAGGTTGTAGACCGCTGCCTGCTGGGTCCAGGCGGTGACCGCTTCGATCTTGACCTGGGTGCCCGAGCCGGTGCGGAGCCACTCGCCGGGGCGCAGTTCTCCGGCCTTCAGCCATTTCTTCAGGTCCGGGACCCAGAAGGGGTGGCCCTCGGTGGCCGTGATGGTGTCCGTCGCCCGGCCCCGGTCGCCGTCCGTGTCGATCGTGACCTTGACGAGGTTCTTCGCGCCCTTGCCCTCGATCGTGGCGGTGACCTTCTCCTTGGAGGTCTTTCCGGTCGTCGGGTCGGTGGCGAGGACCTCGTCGCCCTCCTTCACCTCCTCGATCGGCTTGCGGCTGCCGTCGGCCATCACCACTTGCGTACCGGGTACGAAGCTGTTGCCGCTGGCGAGGGAGGCGACGTCCCGGGCGGTGGAGACGCACTCCCCGATGGACTCGGCCTCGTCGAGGACCTTCTTGCCCTTCTCCGCCGCCTTCGCGATCTGGTCCGCGTACTTCGCCGCCTTCGCCGTCATCCGGCCGGCCTTCGCCGCGCGGACCGCCGCCGCGCCGGCGCCGCCGAGGACGATGCCGCCCACGGTCGCCGCCGCCCAGGCGCAGGACTCCATGTCGCCCGTGGTGACACAGTCCTTGATGTCGTTGAAGCCGGTGACGTCGCCGACGAAGTTGCCGACCGTCTTGACGTCGTCCCAGACCTCGCCCCAGTCGACCGCGTCCGAGACGGTCTCCACGACGCTGCCGACCTGCTTGACGACCTCGTCGCGGATGGCGTCCGCGGCCTTGGCGGCGTCGGCGACGACCTGGACGGCCGCGCCGACGATGATCGCCGGCAGGTTCGGGTCGGCCGTGACGATCGCCTTGCCGACGGCGATCAGCGGTTTGGTGGCCGCGACGATCGCCGGGATCGGGTTGTGCCGGGCCGCGAAGGAGGCCGCCTGTCTGGCCTTCTGGGTGAGGTAGACCTTGGCCTGGTACGCGGCCCTGATGGCCTGTCTCGCCTTCTCACGGGCCCACTGGGTGACGCCGGTCTTCTGGCCGACCCACTTGACCGCGTTGACCGTGGCGTCGACGACCGTCTTCAGGCCCGACTTGCGGTACACCCAACTGGCGCCCTTGCCCACGTACTTCAGGGCCAGTTTGAGCGCCGCGCCCGGGTTGTTCCACGCCCACTGCACGCCGTGCCAGACGGACTTGGCGGTCCTGGCCGTCCAGCTCGCGCCCTGCCGGAACTTCTTGACCGTCCAGTTCGCGCCCTGGCGCAGCTTCTTGCCCGTCCAGCTCGCGGCCTTGCTGCACCAGCCGCAGCTCGGCCAGTGGCCGTCCGGGTCGGTGTAGTCCAGCGGGGCGCCGGCGCCGTAGGTGTAGCGGTTGGCCAGGATGGAGGCGCCGGAGTCGTAGAGGTAGGAGTCCCGGGAGTCGAAGCTGCCGGTGCCCGGGTCGTACCAGCGGGACTGCATGTTGACCTGGTCGGTGTCCGGGTCGGTCCAGTCGCCCTGGTACCCCGCGTTGCCGGCGGTACCGGCCGTGCCGGTCGTGCCGAGCACCTGGCCGAACGGGTCGAAGGCCGTGGACTCGTCCAGGGCGGAGGCCGCGCCGTCCGCGGCGGACATGCTGCCGACGACGTCGCCGTGCTTGTCCTCCAGCGTCAGCCGGGCCGGGCCGCCGCCCTCGGCGACCGAGAGCAGTTCGTCCGCCGCGCCACGGCCGTACGTGGCGGTCTGGTCCTTGACCGGGTCGGGTGCGAAACCGGCGTAGGAGAAGTCCGTGCCGTTGCGGGACGCGATCCGGTCCAGCGAGTCGTAGGTGTACTCCGTGCCGGACTCGCCCGCCTTCACCAGCCGGTCGAAGGCGTCGAAGGTGAAGTCCTCCTTGAGGCCGGAGCTGGTGCGCGACGCGAGGGTGCCGCGTGACGTGTAGTCGTAGGTGTAGTCGCCGTCGGACAGCAGCCGGTTGCGCTCGTCGAAGGTGGCGGCCTTGTCGCCGTTCTTCACGCGGTTGCCGCTGTCGTCCCAGCCGTACGCCGTCGTCCTGCCGTCGGCCGTCCAGGAGGTGAGGCGGCCGGCCTGGTCGTAGCCGTAGGTGTTGGTCCCGGCCTTCGCGGTGCCGGCCGTGGTCTTCGACGTCAGCCGGTCGTCGTCGTCATAGCCGTAGTCGGTCGAGGCCATCGTCTGGCCGGCGCTGTTCTTGAGCGTGTCGGTGTCGACGCGGCCCAGGTCGTCGTAGGTGAGGCCGCGGGACTGGCCCGCGCCGTAGTCGACCTTCTTCAGCGCGCCGGCGCCGTCGTAGGCGTAGGTCTGCCGCACACCGGTGAGCGGGTCGGTCGCCGAGGTCAGCTGCCCGCCGGCGTAGCCGAAGAGCGCGGTTCCGGCCGCGTCGGTGCGGCTGGTGAGCCGGCCGTCGCCGTCGTACTCGTACGTGGCGTCGCCGAGCGGGCCGGTCGCCTTCAGCAGCGCGCCCCGGTCGTCGTACTCGTAGGTGTTGTCGCCCTTCGGGGAGGAGGCCCTGGTGAGCCGGCCCGCCGCGTCGTACTGGAACTGCCTTTCGGCGGTGGCCGCCGAGGTGCCCGTGCCGGTCTCGCGGACCAGCTGTCCCGCCTTGTCGTAGGCGCGCTCGCGGACCACGCCGCCCGGGGCGGTGGCCTTCACGGGCTGCCCGGCGGCGTCGTAGGCGGTGGTCCAGGTGCGGGCCTGCGGTGCGGGGTCGCGGTCGGTGGCGGGTTCGATCACCGACTCGGCGAGGCCGAGCGAATTGAACGTGTAGACGGTGGAGTTGCCGCGGCCGTCCGTGTAGCGGGTGCGGTTGCCGAGCGCGTCGTAGCCGAAGGACGTGGTGATCGACTTGGTGTCGGAGACCGGCTCGGTCTGGCTGGTCAGCCGGTTGAGGGCGTCATAGGTGTAAGTCGTCGTGCGGTTCAGCGGGTTGGTCGAGGTGACCAGGTTGCCCGCCTTGTCGTAGCCGTAGCCGGCCTTGCGCAGCAGGTTGCCCGCCGGGTCCAGGTCCTGGTCCTGGACGAGCTGCCCGAGCTGGTCGTAGATCTTGGCCGAGGTGCGGCCCATGCCGTCCGTGCGGCGGACCTCACGGCCCTCGGCGTCGTAGCCGAGCCGGGTGACGACGCCGCCGGGCTCCTCCATCCGGGTCAGCTGGCCGAGGCGGTCGTAGGCGAACCGGCTCTCGGCGCCGCTCGGCGAGATCTGCCGCACCACGTTGCCCGCGTCGTCGTACTCGTTGCGGGTGGTGAAGGCGCCGGGCCGGGGCCTGCGCTCGATCCGCGTGGTGGTGACCGGGCGGTCCAGGTCGTCGTAGGTCGTCTCGGCGCGGGCGCCGCCGGGGTCCGTGACCGACAGGATCTCGCCGGTGCGGGTGTAGGTGTACGTCCACTGGCCGCGTTCGTCGCCCGTGCCGACGGGGACGTCCTTGACGGTGAGCCGGTTCTGGCGGTCGTAGCGGAACCTGGTCACGCGGCCGAGCGGGTCGGTGCTCTCGGTGACGTTGCCGAGCGCGTCGTAGGTCTGGGTGACGGTCGGGGCGACGGTCTCGGTGGAGCCCGGCGCGGTGTAGGCGGGCGCGGTCTCGGTGACCGGGCGGCCCAGCCGGTCGTAGGCGGTGCGGTTGAGGTTCCCGAGGGCGTCGACCGACTCGGTGACCGCGCCGAAGGTGTCGTAGCCGGTGAAGGTGGTGGGCCGGGTGGTGGTGGGCGCGGCGCCGCCGGACTCGGTCGGGACGGCGGGCGCGGTGACGGAGACCGGCCGGCCGAGCTCGTCGTAGCCGTACTCGGTCTTGTTGCCCGCCGGGTCCGTCTTGGAGGTGGCGAGCCCGCGCTGGTCGTAGGTGTAGTCGGTGGTGCGCGAGTCGGTGCCGTTCTCGACCGTCTCGTGCACGACATTGCCCGCGTCGTCGTACTCGTAGCGCACCGAGTCGCCGCTGACGCTCACCGGCCAGGGCACGTTGGACGGGGCTCCGCTGGAGGCCGTCGTCAGCACGTTGCCGGCGGGGTCGTAGGTGTACGTCGTGCGGCGGGCCAGCCCGTCGGGGTCCGTGACCTCGGACTTCACCCGGCCGACCAGGTCGTAGGTGTACGCGGTGACGAGCGTGCCGTTCGCGGTGGTCTCGGTCAGGACGTTGCCGGCGCCGTCGTAGGTGTCGGACTCCACGAGGATGTCGCGCTTGGTGCCGTCGGGGTCGTGGAAGTCCTTGAGCGTGATCGACTTGACCAGGTCGTCGCCGTAGTACTGGTAGACCAGCGAGCGGCCCATCGAGTCGGTGTGGCGGACGAGCCGGCCGCTCATGTCGTAGGCGTAGGACTGGAGGACCGTGTAGTCGTCGTCGCCGCCGTCGTCCTCCCAGTCGCGCAGCCGGGTCTCGGCCAGCATGTTGCGCGCGGTGTAGACGTAGTCGAAGTGGTTGCCGTTCGCGTCCACCATCGAGGTCTTGTTGCCGAAGACGTCGTAGGTGTAGGCGGTTTCGTTGCCCTCCGCGTCGGTGACCAGTTCCGGGCGGCCGCGGTCGTCGAGGCCGAAGGTCATCACGCGGGTGGCGTCGCCGCCCAGCAGGTCGCTGATCTCGGTGCGCACCACGTTGCCGTCGGCGTCGTAGTCCGTGGTGGTCCGCTGCTGGTGCCGGCCCGAGGTGACGGCGTTGGTCGCCGGCGGGTCGGTCAGGGTGCGGACCCGGGAGAGCTTGTCGTAGGTGAAGGCGGATGTCGTGCCGGCCGGCTGGGCGTCCGTGACGACGGTCTCGGTGAGCTTGCGGCCCAGCGCGTCGTAGGTGTACTTGGTGACGCGGCCGGACGGCTCGGTCACCCAGGCCAGGTCGCCGTTCTTGTAGTACTGGTAGCGGGTGATCTTCCCGCGCGGGTCGGCGGTGGTGAGCGGCAGGCCGGTGGGCGTGTTGCCGCCGCCTATGGCCGGCTCGGCGCCGGTGGTGTACGTGTTCCTGGCCGTGCCGCCGTCGGGCGCCGTCTGGGTGAGCAGCGCACCGCTGGTGTTGTACGTGTACTTGGTGAGGTAGCGGTTGTCGGTGGGGCCGGTGGAGCGGCCGTCGCGGGTCTCGGCCGGCTGGTCGGCCCGCAGGTCGAAGTCGCCGGTGGTCGTCGGGTAGGTGGTGTACGAGGTCTGGCAGTCGCCGGCCGCACGGCAGGTCGTCCGGCTGGTGACGTTGCCCCGGTCGTCGTAGCCGAGGGTGACCTTGTCGCCGTTCTCGCTGGTGATCCCGGTCTGGAAGCCGTTGTCGTCGTAGGTGAAGGAGCGGATGGCGACGCCGTCGACGGGGTAGCGGATGAAGTCCGGTCCGTCGCCGCTCCGGCCGGGTGGAGTCGTGCAGAAGGCCGGGTCGCCCGGGTCGGGCTGGGTGCAGACCTGGCCGGGGTCGGTCGGTGACGGGGACGGGGTCGCGGTGACGGGCTCCCGGGCGCCGAGCGCCATCGGCTCGCCGTAGCGCAGCAGCCGCGAGGACAGGCCGTCGTACTCGTAGAAGTACGGGGCGTCCATCGGGTCGCGCACCTCGACGGTGCGGCGCAGGTCCCTGTCGTTGCCGAAGACCGCGGGTGTCCCGATCCGCCAGGTGCCGCCGTTGCGGTCGGTGTACTCCTGGACGCGGTCGCGGGCGGTGTCGTACTGGACCTCGGAGGCGGTGCGGCCGCTCGGCAGCGTCGTCTTCGTCAGGACGTCGGCGGTGCGGCCGCCCTCGCGGTAGTGGGCGGTGACGGCCGCCGTGCCCAGCGGGTGGTGGTAGACGGCGACGTCGTCGATGGTGCCCGCGAAGGACCTGGCGGCGGTGGAGCCCCAGCCCGGCCAGGAGGCGGGGGTGGTGGCGTGGGCGGCGCCGATCTGGTTGTAGGTGAGGTTGCCCTGGAGCGGCTGCTTGCCGGTGAGGGTCCCGGAGAGTTTGCCGTCCAGGTAGAGGCTCTGGGTGGAGCCGGACAGCGACAGCACCGCGTGGTGCCACTGGCCGTCGTTGACGTTCTTGGTGATGTCGGTGACCGGCCCGGCCGTGCCGGTCCAGAACTGGCCGCGGAGCTTGCCGTCGGTGCCGACGTACAGCAGGGGGACGCCGGTGCCGGGGGTGGTGCCCCAGGCCTTGTCCTGGTAGCCGACGAGCGGGCCGCCGACGCCGCCGGCGATGGTCTTGAACCACACCTCCACCGCCGCGTCACGGCTCTTCTTCAGCGTGCCAGGGGGCAGGTCGACGCGGGAGGCGGTGCCGTTGAAGGAGGCGGCGGTGCCGGGGTCGCCGCTGATCGCGCCGGCCGCCTTCAGGGTGACGTTCTGGTAGGTGCCGCGGTCCTTGCCGAGGTTGGCCTCGTTGGCGCTGTTCGCCGCGGTGCCCTCCTCCTCGCCCAGGCGCCAGTAGGACTCGGGGCGGGAGTCGAGCACGGTGGTGGCGTAGTGGCTGCCGGTGCCGTAGGTGTACTGGGTGCAGCCGTTCAGCGGGTCGCAGACCTTGTCCAGCAGGTCGCCGGTGTAGCTGTACGTCCAGGTGAGCGGGGCGCCGTCGACCGGGGTGGTCTGGACCCTGGTGACGTGCGCGCCGGTCCAGGTGAAGGTCAGCGAGCGCGCGGTGCGGTTGTTGGTCGCGGTCACGAGCTTGCCGGCGCTGTAGGTGTAGGTGACCGAGTTGGAGTAGGCGTCGGTGATCTTCGCGAGCAGACCGGTCGTGCTGAAGTCGTACGTCGTGCCGGACTTGTCCTGGAGCCTGTAGGTGCCGGCCGTGGAGTCGAAGGTCAGCTTGGCGAAGCGCCCGGGCGGCGGGGCGTAGGTCCCGTCCGCGTTCTTGCCGAAGCGGACGTCCTGGCCGTCGGGGTAGCGGATGACGACATTGCCGCTGCCGTCGTCGTCCGGGGTGAGCCGCATGTCGAAGCGGGTGGTCCAGCCGGCGCCGAAGGCGAGGTCGCGCCGGGGGTCGAGGCTGTTGTACGTACGGATGAGGGTCAGGTCGGGGCCGACGCCGGCGAGGGAGGCGTCGGTGGCGCTCGCGGTGTAGTTGCCGACGTTCGGGTCGTACTCCTTGCCCTGCGCCCCGGAGAGCCGCGAGGTGATCTCGGGCTGCGGAACGGTGGCGACCAGGGCCACCTGCTGGGTGGGGACCTCGTTGGACGCGTCCTTGACGAAGCCGCGCCACAGATAGGTCTTGCCCCACTTCAGCCGGCCGGCGGGCACCGGGTAGGCCGAGTTGGTCTGGTAGGCGGAGGTCGTGCAGGCGGCCGGTTTGCCGTCCTTGTCCGCCTCGCAGATCTCGAACTTGTACTGGAGCGAGGACCCGGGGGGCGCGTCGATGTCGACGCCGGCCGCCCACAGCTGCGGGGTCAGCGTCTGGGCCTGGTAGCCGTTGGGCGGGAACTGCTCCTTGACCACCGGCGCGATGTCGAAGACCTGGATGGTCAGCCGGCCCGGCGGCACCTGCTCGTCGGTGAAGACCTTGCCGCCCTGGCGCACCATCGTGAAGTCGAGCATGTAGACGCCCGGCGGGAGGGCCTTGATGGTGGCGTCGACGGTCGCCTTGGCGCCGTGGGCCACGTTGCCGGTGAGGCTGCCCGCACGCTGCTGGGTGACCAGCTTGCCCTTCTTGTCATAGGCGCGGTAGGCGAGGTAGTAGGTGGCGGGCGTCCAGGTCTCGGCGCCCTTGTTGGTGACGGCCACCTTGACCTGGCCGGCCTGGTTCTGCAGCACCGGCGGGTCGGGGACGGGCTTGGGGAAGCTGTACGACGCGCTGTACGGGGAGTGTGTGACGTACAGCTTGGGCGGGTTGGCCGTGCCGGGGCCGGTGAACTTCTTGAACGCGAGCGGGTCGGTGGCCGAGGCGCGCAGGGACAGGCCGTAGTTGGGCTGGGTGCCGTTGACCCAGCGCTGCACCAGGTCCCGGCCGCCCTTGCCGAGGTCGAACAGCTCACCGGCGGTGGGGCAGGCGGACGCCGACTGGCCGAAGCCGATGTGGCCGTAGGCGAAGGACTTCGAGGCGAGGGCGCCGCCGACGGCGGGGCCGGGGTAGGCCGTGCCGCTGCCCGCGGTCCAGGACTCGGTCACGGGGTGGACGGAGACGGAACGCGGCTTGCAGGAGGCCGAGTCGTAGTTCACGACCTGGAGCTGCGCACCGAAGATCTGGTGGTACTTGAGCTCCTCGTCGAGTCCGGGGAAGCCGAGGTAGGCGGCGGTGGCGCCGTTCGGCCCCTTGCCCACCTGGAGTTCCTTGGCGTCGGTGCCGGAGCCGCCGGCCGTCATGGCGGTGGAGGCGGTCGTGGTGTCGACGGAGGGGTCGATGCGGACGGGGTAGGCGCGGGCCGGGTCGGCGAGCCACTCCCGGTCGGCGGTGACCTTCAGCGCCTGGCCGCCGTCCTGCCCCTGGACGAGTTCGTAGGAGACGGCGTGGGAGACGGACCGGGCGGCGTCCTCCATGAAGCCGGCCGGGATCACGGCGCGGGTGCGGCCCTCGGCGTCGGTCAGCAGAATCGATTCGCCATGGGCTTCGGCGGTCAGGCCCTTCAGGCGGAGCGGGAAGACGAAGCTGTTCGGGGCGGTGGCGGACTTCAGGACGAGGGTCTCCTTGGCCCCGCCGGCCCGCGCGTCCAGCCAGAGATCGGTCCCGGGGAGCACCTGCGCGTAGGCGGCGCGGGTGCCGTCCGCGTGTCCGGCCACGGGTGCGGCGCCGCTCAGCCCGTACCCGAAGGACTCGCCGGAGGGCAGCGTGACGGAGGCCAGCACATCGGCGTCGGCCCGGCCCGCGAAGCGGACGGCCACCGAGTCGGCGGTGTTGGCCCAGCCGTCGCCGCTGTCGTTCTCGGTGAGGGAGCTGTCGATGCCCCGCCAGTCGCCGTGCCGGTCACGGTAGTTGAGGGGGCTGGTGGAGATCTCGGTGGTGCGGGTGCCGTCGCTGTTGGCGTACGTCCGGCTGTGGGCGTCCCGCCGCTCGACGATCTCCTTGCTCGTCCCGCGGTCGAAGCCCTTCACCCGCGCGGGCGGCGGCGTGGTCACCTCGGCCTTGTTCTTCCGCACCACGGGCCGGGCGGCGGGCGCGCCCTTCAGGGGGTACTTGGCCCGCAGGGACCGCGGCGCGTCGTCGTTGTGCCGGCCGCGCACGAGGTGGCCGAGCCCCTCGGCGCTGCCCCACCGCTGGGCGGGGCCCTCGGCAGCGGCCGGGTCCGCGGGGAAGAGCGGGATCCCCCCGTCGGCGACGGCGAGCGCCCCCATGGCCATGACCGCCACCATGGCGAGCGCGACGGCCCTGCCCCACCGGGTGCGCAGCAACCTGGCCGGCAGGAATTTGCGCGCGCGTATTCGATACACCGGCACAGTCCCCCCACGGAAAACACAAAGAATTGAGGGGAGCCTGACGGTCCGCCGGCCTCTTTGTCGACCCGTTGCCCAGAGCATTCATCTGCGCGTGATCTTTCCGTGACCATTCCGACCTGGACGAATGCGGCCATCCACGGCGCGAGTCGGCCATGAGGGGGATAAATTCCCGAACTTCCCCACGGAATCTTCATGTTCATGGAATCGAAAGCTCCAAGATCATTAAGTTCATCTTTTCGCCACCGCAGCGTTCACCAAACGCTGCCTAATGTCCGTCGGCATGACTCTCGACTCATCGCCCCGAAGAACACGCTGGACCGTCCTGGCGGCCGCGATCGCCACCGCGATGCCGCTTCTCGTCGCCGCGCCCGGCACCGCGCACGCAGCCGAGTCCGCTTCCTGCACCGCCACCGGCCCCACCTACGCGCTCGACTCCGCGGGCAAGCTGCTCCGTTACGACATGCCGACACCGCTCTCGGGCGGCAGCCTGAGCAACCCCGCGCAGATCGACACGGGCTGGTCCGGTTACGGCCGGGTGCTGGCCGGCCCGTCGGCGCAGTTCTACGGCATCAAGTCCGACGGGCTCTACCTCAGCCACCGGATCAGCTCCACCGCCACCTGGGACATCCACCACAAGAAGATCAGCGACAGCTTCGGCTGGCTGACCAAGGCCGAGGACCGCAACCAGGTCACCGTCGACCGCGGTGGCTGGATCTGGGTGCTCGACAACGCCGGGGCGCTGCGCGCGTACAAGTACGACGTGGCGGACGGCAGCTGGGTCGCCGGCAGCGGCAAGATCCTCGACCAGGGCTGGGACCGCTACAACCTGATCGCCGCGGCGGACGCCGGCGTGCTCTACGGGCGCTCGGCCACCGACGGAAAGCTCTACCGCTCCCGCTACGACTTCGCCAGCCAGCGCTGGATCGAGCGCCATGTCGTGGAGAGCCTCGCGGACTGGAACCTGTACACCAAGGGCATCACGTCGATCGGCGGGGACACGCTGCTCGGCGTCAACGCCGCCGGCCAGGCCCACTACTACCGGTTCGACGAGAACGTCCGCGACTTCCCCGTCTACAAGACCACCGTCGGCACGGCCGGCTGGGACGACTACACCAATGTCGCGGGCGCCCCGGACGCCTGCCGGATCCTCAACAACCACACGCCTGCGGCGACTTCGGTGCCGCTGGAGTCGTACACCCCCAACGCCGTCATGCAGGGACCCGACGGCAAGATCGAGCTGGCCTACACCGACAACGTCGGCCGTCTGGTCCACGGCCGCACCGACCCGGCCGACATCAACGGCGCCCAGTGGACGGTGATCTCCGGTCAGGAGGCCTTCGCCGGCACGCCGTCGCTCTCCTCCCACACCGACGGCCGCGTCGTCGTCACCGCCCACAACACCTCCGGCAGGATCTGGCAGCGCAACCAGACCGTCAAGGGCGCCGCCGACTGGGGCGACTGGACAGACCTGGGCGGCGCCATGCCCCAGCACCCCGTCACCGGCAAGACGCCGACCGGGCTGATGACCCAGTTCGCCCTCGACTCCGGCGGCACCCCCTGGTACCGCATCCAGCAGCGCGCCAACGTCGACTTCATGGGCTGGATGCGGCTCACCGGCACCGGCTTCACCGGTCCCCTGCGCGCCGTCACCGTGCGCGACGGCATCCAGCTCTTCGCCAAGAACGGCTCCGGAACGCTGAGCACCGCCCTCTTCAAGGAGGACGGCACCCTCTCCGCGTGGACCTCCCTCGGCAGCCCGGCGGTCACGGGCGCCCCGTCCGTCGTCGTCTACCCCGGCTACCGCATCCGTCTGTTCGCCACCGACACGGGCGGCAACGTGATCACCGCCGGCCAGTCCGCCGAAGGCGGCGCCTACGGCACGTGGGACACCGTCGCCGGCATCACCGCGCAGGGCTCCCCCAGCGCGGTGCTCTCCCCGCTGACCGGTCTCACCGAGATCGTCGTCCGGGGCACCGACAACCTCGTCTACAACACCGGTGAGATCACTCAGGGCGGCGCCGACTGGCGCACCTGGAAGCCGAGGACGTACCAGGGCGACGCCGCGGCCACCGACCCGGTCGCCTTCACCTACACCAACCCCAACGGTGTGACCTGGGGCTTCACCTTCCGCAGCGCCGACAACCAGACCCGTATCTACGAGGTCGGCCAGAGCGCTTCGCTCAGCGCGATGCGCGCCGCCGCCGACGCGCCGGAATTCCGGGCCCACGAGCTGCCCGCCCCGCCGGCCGGGTGACCACGCCGCAGAAGCCGTAGTGAAGGCCGCGGCGGCCCGACCGCCGCCCCTCCTCGGCGGCCGCCCGCTCCGCCCCGCGTTCCTCCCGTCCCGTCGGCACGGGCCCGGGGCGGACCGGGCAGCGGCCCGCTCACGGTCGGGGGCCCGCCGCGGGTCCGCACCGCTCAAGAAAGGTCCGCGCCGCCGTGTCCTGCTCACGCATACGCGTCCTCATACCCCTGCTCCTGCTCCTCCTCGGGGCCGTCGCGCCACCCGCCGTGGCCGGCGGCACACAGCCGTCGGCCGACGGCCTCATCGGCACCGAACAGATCCTCTTCCGCTCCGGGACCGCCGGATACGGATGCTTCCGCATCCCCACGGTCGTCCGCACGAAGGCCGGCACCCTCCTCGCGTTCGCGGAGGCCCGGCGCTCGCCCTCCTGCGCCGACCGGGGCGCCATCGACATCGTCGTCCGCCGCTCCACCAACGGCGGCCGTACCTGGGGCCCCGTCCGCGTGGCGCTCACCGGCAGCGACACCGACCCGGAGACGCCCTACACGCGCGGCAACCCCTCTCCCGTCGCCGACCTGCGCACCGGCGCCGTCCACCTGCTCTCCACGGCGGAACCGGCCGAGCCGGGCGGCAAACGGCTGCCGTACGTCCAGCGCAGCACGGACGACGGGCTGACCTTCGGCGCCCCGAAGCCGCTGCCGCGGCTGGTGAACCCGCAGGACGGCTGGTTCGGCACCGGCCCCTCGCACGGCATCCAGCTCAAGCACGGCGACAAGGCGGGCCGGCTGGTGGTGGGGGCGTACGAGTCCCTGCCCCGCTCCGGCCGGGACGCCGAGTACGTCGGCGTGCTGTACAGCGACGACGGCGAGCAGTGGTCCGCGAGCACCACGCCCGACTCCTCCGGGCCCGGACTGGCGCCGGGCGAGCCCACCGTCGCCGAACTCGACAACGGCCAGGTGTACATCAACGCCCGCAACAACAACGGCACGTCGTCCGGGCACCGTACGCACGCCGTCAGCACCGACGCGGGCGCGAGCGTGCCCGTGCAGCAGGTCGTGCCCTCGCTGACCACGCCCGAGGCACAGGCGTCGGTCCTGGCGCTGGAGCGGACCTACCAGGCCACGCCCGGTGACACGCTCGTCCTCTCGGCGCCCTCGCACCCGACGGACCGGCAGAACATGCGGATCCGTTACTCCACGGACCGCGGCGCCACCTGGCACGACGCCGCGCAGATCAACGCCAAGCGGGCCGGCTACTCGGACCTCGTCGAGCTGACCGACGGCGAGATCGGCCTGGTCTACGAGGGCGGTGACGGCTTCTCCGCGGCCAACATCTACTTCAACCGCTTCACCCCGGCGGCGGCCGGCGTGCCGGGCACCTTCACCGGCGCGGTCCACCCGCAGCCGTCCCGGGCCGCGGGCCGCACCACCCCCGACACCACCCCGGACGCCAACGACGCCTACCTCGCCGGGGGTTCGGCGCTCGGCGCGGGCCGCTTCGAGCAAGGTCTGGCTCTCGACGCCCCGGGCGAGTACGCCGACGTGCCCTACGCGCCGGGAATCGACCCGGGCGACGGCGACTTCACCTACTCGGTGTTCTTCAAGTACAAGGCGCAGCCCGGCGACACCCAGCAGCGGGCGCTGATGTGGGCCTACGGGTACGGCGCGACGAAACCGCAGGTGTGGGTGCGCGCCCAGCCCGGCCAGAACCGGCTGTACGCGTGGGTGCAGGGCACCGGCGGCACCGCCTCCGTCGCCCTCGCCGGCCCCGGCCCGTCGGCCGCCTTCGGCGACGACGCCTGGCACCACCTGACGCTGGTGCGCGACGGCGGCCGGATCACGCTCTCGGTGGACGGCACGTCCTCGGCGCAGGCCACCGGGGTGGCCGGGTCGGTGAGCGCCGACCGCGCCGCCGGGGTCGACGGGATCCGGCTCGGGGCCAAGCCCGACAGCACGGCCGGCGACCCCTTCGGCGGCGGCCTGGACGAGTTCCGGGTGTACCGCGGCGCGCTGACCGATGCCCAGCTCGCGGAGTTGCGCACGGCGAACTCGGCCCCTTCCGCGGAGGACCGGCTCGGTGCGCGCCTTCCGTTCCAGGTGATCGACACGGCCGATGTGCCGGCGCTGACCTCGGTCGCGATCGAGGACGACGTCTCCGGGCACTGCGCCGACGGCACCCTCCTCGGCGGGCCGCCCGGTGAGGTGACCGGCCGGGTCGGCGGAGGCGCGATCTCCGTCTCGGCGTCCCGGCCCGGCGTCGAGGTGCCCTATCTGCCGGCCCTCGACGTGGGCTCCGGCGACTTCACCTACACCCTGTGGTTCCGGCACACCCTGACCGAGACCGACGCGAACGCCGCGCTGCTGTGGGCCTACGGCTCGGTCTCCGGCGAACCCTCGCTGTGGGTGCGCGCCCAGCCGTCCGAGCGGCGGCTCCTCGCGTGGGCCGAGACACCCGCGGGGGCGACGCAGGTGGCGCTGACCGACCCCGGCCCGTCGGCCGCCTTCGGGGACGGCGCCTGGCACCTGCTCGCGGTCAGCCGCAGCGGTGGCACGCTGCGGCTGAGCGTGGACGGAACCACGGCCGCCGAGGCGACCGGGCTGTCCGGTGCCCTCACCTCGACGGCGACACCACAGGGGCTGCGGGTCGGCTCCAAGCCGGGCGACTTCATCCCGTTCACCGGTTCCCTGGACGAAGTCCGGCTGTACAAGAGGGCGTTGACGACGGACGAGCTGACGAGGACCGCGCAGTCCGTCGTCGGTTCCACGGGCGGCTACCCGGCCGACCGGCCCGCCCTGTCGTGGTCCATGGAGAACGGCCACACCGAGGCCCACCTGGTGGCCCGGCCGGCCGCGGGCCCGGCGACCCCGGACTCCTCGGCGCGCTGCAACCACGCCTTCGTACGCGGCGGGGCCCGGCCCGTGACCTCGGCGGGCGGCGGCCGGTTCGGCGCCGGACTCGCCCTGGACGGCACGGACGACTCCGTCGAGCTGCCGTACGGCGCGGACGAGGCCCTCGGTTCCCGCGACTTCACCGTGGCGACCTGGGTGCGCTACACGGCCGGTCAGTCCAGCGCCAACCAGGTCGTCTTCTGGGCCTACGGCATCGGCGGCGCGGAACGGCAGCTGTGGCTGCGGGCCCAGCCGGGCCAGGACCGGCTCACCGCCCTGCTGCAGACGGAGACCGCCACCACCCTCGTCCACGCCACCGACCCGAGCGCGGCCTACGCCTTCGGCGACGGCGCCTGGCACCATGTGGTGCTCCAGCGCGCGGGCGGAAAGCTGAGCCTGTCGGTGGACGGCGGACCGCCCGGCGAGGCCGCGGCCCCGGCCGGCTCGGTGACGTACGACGACGGCTTCGCCGTGCTCGGCCTGCATCTGGGGGCCAGCCCGGACGGCTACGACCGGTTCAAGGGCTCCCTGGACGAGTTCCGCCTGGTGCGGCGGGCGCTGACGGCGCAGGAGCTGACGGCCCTGCGCACGGCCAACGCCGACACCGGGACGGCCACCACCGTCCGCCTGCCCTTCGAGACCCTGTCACCCCAGCCGTACGCCCGCATGTGAGCGGGCCCTGTCCTCCACCACCGGGTCCGAGGTGGTCCTGGCCCCGGCGCCCCGAGTCGGAGTGCCGGGGCACGCTAGCGACGGGTGCCCCGTGCGAGCCAGGGGGTCAGGAGGGAGAACGGGATCAGTTCCTTGTACGTCTCGTCGCCGGGGAGGGGGACGACGAGCCACTGGCCGGGCGGGAACAGGCGGCCCTTGGTGAAGGCCAGGCCGCCGTAGACGGAGCGGAGGAAGGCGGGGACGGAGTCGCGGGGGACGTCGTGGAACTCCACACCCTCGACGGTGATCTTCGCGTCGTCCTCGGGGAAGAGCCGGACGCTGACCGACGGCGGGCCCGCCAGCTCCACGAACGCCTCGTGCGGCAGCGAGCCGTCGGGGTCGGTCACGGTGAACGGCGGGGCCGAGGTACGACGCGATGTGCGGTCCGCCCCGATGTCGTCGGTGACCGACACCGACAGCCGGAATTCCCCGGCCAGCGCGCGTATCGCGGTGACCGCGGCCTCGGTGGTCGGCAGGTGTGCGTGCTCCATGGCCCCGATCATGCCCGACGACCGGGCTTAGCATCCGTACATGGTTTCCGGGGACAGGTCCCGGATGGTGTGTGGTTTCGAGGAGTTGGGGGTTCCGCATGGTCGCGGGTCGTGTCGTCCGTTTCGACAGTTCGCGCGGTTACGGGTTCGTCGCGCCGGAAGGCGGCGGAGAGGATGTCTTCCTGCACGTGAACGATCTGCTGATTCCCGAGGAGTACGTGCGCCCGGGGCTGGTCGTGGAGTTCGACGTGGAGGACGGCGAGCGGGGGCCGAAGGCGTCGAACATCCGGCTCGCCGAGGGCGTCGAGCCCGGCGCGCCGCGCCGGCCGGGCGCGGCGTCGCGGCCGGTGTTGCTGGACGAGTCCGGCCAGCCGATGTGCGACGTGCTCAGCGCCGCGGAGTACCGGCGCGAGGTGACGGAGCTGCTGCTGAACGCGAGCCCGTCGCTGACCGCGGAGCAGATCCTCGGCATCCGCGCGGCCCTGGTGAAGTTCAGCGAGAGCCACGGCTGGGTCGAGGACTGATCCGTCACCGGCCCGGCCGTCCGGTGAGCCGTCCGCCGGCTCCGCGACTTACCGTAATGCCTGCTCCAATTGGAGCAGGCATTACGGTAAGATCGGCGCTCGACAGGGTCAAGAGCGGGGCGACGGAAGGGTCTTCTGCATGACCGGGCCGCGGACGAGTGGCAAGAAGCGCGCCAACGGCGTGGAGTCGCGGCAGCGCATTCTCGACGCGGCGGTGGCCATCGCGGGCGAACGCGGGTACGACGGCACGTCGATCGCGGCGGTCAGCGCCCGGTGCGGCTTGCCGGCCAGCTCGATCTACTGGCACTTCAGGGACAAGGACGACCTGATCGCCGCGGTCATCGAGCGCAGCTTCGAGACCTGGCTCGCGGCCGTCGAGCTGCCCGGCGAGGAAGCCGGCACTCCCCTGGACCGGGCCGTGATCATGGCGGCGAACGTGGCCAAGTCCCTGGTGAACGAGCCGGACTTCCTGCGTCTCGGCCTCATGCTCGCCCTGGAGCGGCGGCCCGAGGAGCCCCGCAGCCGGACGGTGTTCTTCCAGGTCCGGCACATCGCGCGGCAGCGGATCGAGGAAGTCGTCCGGTTCGTGCTGCCGCAGTTGGACGACGACGCGGTGCGCGTCCTCACCACCTACGCCATCGCCGGCGCCGACGGGCTGTTCGTGCAGCGGGAGTTCAACGGCGACAGCGTCGATCTGGTGGAGATGTTCCAGTTCCACGCCCGGCTGGTGTACGAGACGGGCCTGCGCATGGCCGCGGAGAGCGCGCGATGACCCCGGCCGGCCGGCGACGCGCCGAGGCCGCCCCGCGGCCGAGCGGGGCCGCCGGGCCCGCGTGCGCCGACCGGTTCCCGTACGCAGACCCCGGACTCCCCCGGCTTCGGGGCGGACGGACGGCCCGGCCCCTCGCCACGGCGCCGGCCGGACGTCCCCACCGGTTACGGCAGCGCCCCGGACCCCGGCCCGCGGACATCACCCGGCGTCCCGACCGCCGCGCCCGCCGCCGTCGCCGCCCGGGCGCGTCGAGGCGCACCCCGGCCGTCCCGGCCCGGTGCCGATGACGTCCGGCGGACCACCGCCACCCGCCCGCGCCGTCCGGAAACCCATCCCCGAGAGAGAGTCAGCAGGTCACCGCATGCCCGCCGCACTTCGCCGGATCGACGTCCACCAGCACGTCACACCGCCCTTCTACGGCGCCCTGCTCGCCCAGGCCGGCATCGCCGAGGCGGGTGGCCGCGCCCTGCCCGACTGGAACCCCGGGGCCGCGCTGGAGTCGATGGACCTGCTGGGCACCGCCACGGCCATGGTGTCGGTCTCGACGCCCGGCACCGGCTTCCTCACCGACCCGGCCGAGGCCGCCGGCCTCGCCCGGCGGCTCAACGACTTCTCCGCCGCCCTGGCCGCCGACCACCCCGGCCGCTTCGGCTGGTTCGCCACCCTGCCCATGCCGGACGCCGAGGCCGCCGTGAACGAGGCCCGCCGGGCCCTGCTCTCGCTGGGTGCGGACGGGGTCACCCTGCTCGCCAACACCCAGGGCGTCTACCTCGGCGCGCCCGGCCAGGACGCGCTGTGGCGGTGCCTGGACGAGCACGGCGCGGTGGTGTTCGTCCACCCGGCCGAGCTGCCGGCGCCCGCGATCAAGGACATCCCGCCGTTCGCCGCCGACTTCCTGCTCGACACCACCCGCGCCGCCTACCTCCTGGTGCGGGGCGGCATCGTGCGCGACCATCCGAACATCCGGTTCGTGCTGAGCCACGGCGGCGGCTTCGTGCCGTACGCCTCGCACCGCATGGCGGTCACCATCGCCAACGACACCGGGCGCTGTCCGCTGGACGTGCTGGACGACTTCCGGTCCTTCTACTTCGACACCGCGCTCTCCTCCAGTCCGGCGGCCCTGCCCACCCTGCTGGGCTTCGCCCGCCCCGGGCACGTCCTGTTCGGCAGCGACTGGCCGTTCGCGCCCACCGCCGCCGGCCAGTACTTCACCGCCGGCCTGGACACCCACGTCGACCCGGACACCCTGACCGCCGTCAGCCGCACCAACGCCGAGGCGCTCTTCCCGCGGCTGGCCGCCAGGCCGCCCGCGGCCCCGGCCCGGCCCCTGACCGCGCGCCTGCGCCGGTCGGTGCACCGGGCCGGTGCCCGGCTCGCCTTCAAGCTGGTCCAGCCCGGCGCCGACTGACCCTCCGGGCCGCCTGCCGGCCCGCGGGCCGGCGACTGGTCTTCGGCCCGATGCCGGCCGAGGGCCGTCCGCGCCGCCGACGGGCTCGCGTGGCGGGCGGGCGCCGTCCCGCCCATGATGGGACGGTCAGCGGTCAGCCGAGCGGGAAGAGCGACGGCCATGCGGATCGTGGTGGATCTCACGCGCTGCCAGGGCTACGCGCAGTGTGTGTTCCTCGCCCCCGAGGTCTTCCAGTTGCACGGGGAGGAGGGACTGCTCTACACCCCGGCGGTGCCCGGTGACCGGCTGGAGCGCGTCCGCCAGGCCGCGGCCGCCTGTCCGGTGCAGGCGATCCTGGTCGGCGAGGAGGTGGCCGCCGGTGACGGGTGATCCGCGGGACGGCCGTATCGTCGTCGTCGGCGCCTCGCTCGCCGGGCTGCGGGCCGCGGAGACGCTCCGCGACGCGGGCTTCACCGGTGCGCTGACCGTGGTCGGGGACGAGCCCCATCCGCCCTACGACCGGCCGCCGCTGTCCAAGCAGGTACTGCTCGGCGACGTCCCGGCGGACAGCACGGGGTTGCCGGTGCGCCGGGACCCGGACGCCGAGTGGCGTCTCGGGGTGGCCGCCACCGGGCTGGACCCGCTGGCCCGGCGGGTGCTGCTGGCCGACGGGGAGTCGCTGCCGTACGACCGGCTGCTGATCGCCACCGGGACCCGGGCCCGGCCCTGGCCCGACCCCCGGCAGGCGGCCCTGGACGGGGTGTTCACCCTGCGCACGCGCGAGGACGCGGCGGGGCTGGCGGCGCGGCTGGCCGCCGGTCCGCGGCGGGTGCTGGTGATCGGCGCCGGTTTCACCGGCTCGGAGATCGCCTCGGCCTGCCGCAAGCGCGGGCTGGAGGTGACGGTCGCCGAACGCGGCCCCGCTCCCCTGGTGGGCGCGCTCGGCGGGACGCTGTCGCGGCTCGCGGCCCTGATGCACCGCGAGCACGGGGTGGACCTGCGCTGCGGGGTGACGGTCACCGCGCTGCTCGGCGACGGCGCGGGCCGGTTCGCCGGGGCGGACCTGTCCGACGGGACCCGCGTCGAGGCGGATGTGTGCGTGGTGGCGCTGGGCGCGGTGCGCAATGTGGAGTGGCTGGCGGAGTCGGGGCTGGCGGCCGGCCCGCGCGGGATCGCCTGCGACGCGGGCTGCCGGGCCTTCACCCGGTACGGGATCGTCACCGACGACGTCTTCGTGGCCGGGGACGTCTCCCGGTTCCCGCACCCGCTGTTCGGCTACCAGATGCTCTCCCTGGAGCACTGGGGGAACGCGGTCGCCCAGGCCGAGGTGGCGGCCCACAACATGGTCAGCCCCGGACCGCTGCGCCGCCCGCACCTGTCCCTGCCGGTGTTCTGGTCCACCCAGTTCGGGCGGAACATCAAGTCGGTGGGCGTGCCGACCTACTCCGACCACGTCGTCATCGCCCAGGGCTCGCTGGAGGCGGGCCGGCTGGCGGTGGTCTACGGCTACCGGGGGCGGGTCACCGCCGCGGTCACCGTCGACATGGCCAAGTCGGTCGACCACTACCGGCATCTGATCGAGACCGCCGCCCCGTTCCCGCCCCCGCCCGGCGCGGCGGACCGCGCGCTGGCGGCCGACGTCCCGGTCCCCTCGGACGTGCCGGACCCCGGGGAGCTGTCCCACGAACCCGTCGTGGCGCTCACCGGTCATCTGCCCGACCGCCGGCTGATGGTGGTGCAGCCGCCCGGCTGACCCGCGTCCCGCCCGACCACGAGGAGCCGCCATGGACCCCGGCACCCTGCTGGCCCGGATCACCGACTACGCGAGCCGCCCCGACCCCTATCCGCTGTACGCGGAACTGCGGGCGGCGGGGCCGGTGGTGCGGCAGGAGGACGGCACCTTCCTGGTGGGCGGCTACCACCAGATCGCCGCGCTGCTGCACGACCCCCGGATGAGCGCCGACGAGCGGTCCCGCACCGCGCCGGCACCGTACGAGGGGACGCGGGACGCGTCGTTCCTGCGCCTCGACGACCCCGAGCACCACCGGCTGCGCACCCTGGCCATGCGGCCGTTCGGGCCGCCGCACAGCCCGCACCGGGTCGACGCCATGCGCGGGGAGATCGCCCGGATCACCGAGGAGTTGCTCGCGGACCTCCCGGCGGACCGGCCGGTCGACATCGTGGACGACTTCGCCTACCCGCTGCCCGTCATCGTGATCTGCCGGCTGCTCGGCGTGCCGCGCGAGGACGAGCCGCGGTTCCGCGCCTGGTCCGACGCGCTGGTGGCAACGGCCGACATCCGGCCGGGCGAGGACACCACCGAGGTGGAGCGGGCCGGCGACCGGGCCGGCGCCGAACTGCGGGAGTACCTGCTGGACCTCGCCGAGCGGCGGCGCGGCCGGCCCGCGGACGACATGCTCTCCGCCTTCGTCAACGAACCCGACCCGTCGCTGCGGCTCAGCCCGCAGGAACTCGCGGTGACCGCCGCGCTGTTGCTCATCGCCGGGCACGAGACCACGGTGAACCTGATCACCAACGGGGTGCTGACCCTGCTGCGCGGCCCGGAGCACCTTCAGCGGCTGCGCCGGGAGCCGGGCCTGCTGCCGCTCGCGGTGGAGGAGCTGCTGCGCTACGAGCCGCCGGTCCATCTGCGCGAGCGGGTGCCCCTGGTGGACATCGAGGTGGCCGGCACCACGATCCCCGCGGGCACCTCCGTGATGCTGGCGCTGGCCTCCGGCAACCGCGACCCGCTGCGCTTTCCCGAGCCGGACCGGTTCGTGCCCGACCGTCCGGACAACGAGCACCTGGGCTTCGGCAGCGGCATCCACCTGTGCTACGGCGCACCGCTGGCCCGTATCGAGGCCCAGACCGCGCTGGGCGCGCTGCTGCCCCGGCTGGAGGGGGCAGAGCCGGCCGAGGACCCGCCGTACCGGCAGAACGCCATGCTGCGCGGCCCCCGCCATCTGCGCGTCCGGATGTGAACCGGCGCGGCGCCTACGACGCGGGACGGCGCACGAGGCCGGCGTGGCGGTCCGGGTTCACCACTGTGGACAGGCCGTTGAGCAGCAGACGGGTGCCGCCGCGCAGATGGGCGGCGTCCTGCTCGCCGTCGCCGGTGGGCACGAGCCAGGTGTACTGCTCGGTCCAGGTCAGACGGCAGCCGGCGGGATCGTCGGAGAGTTCGACGGTGACGAGGGAGATCCAGCGGCGGGCGCCGTCGACCTCGGCCTCGTAGACGTACACGATGCGGGTGTCCGGGACGATGTCCAGGAAGCGGGAGCGGTAGGCGAGGCGTTCCTCGGTGTCACCGGCGACGAAGACATTGCCGGCGCTCTCGCCGCCGCCGACCCGGAAGTCCAGGTCGTGTACGGCGGTGCCCGAGGGGCCGGGGAGCCGGAACCAGCGGCGGCGCAGGGAGGGTTCGGCGAAGCCGCGGAAGACCTCGGCGCGGGGCACCGTGAAGTCCTTGTCGACGGAGAACGTGCCGTGCCGCGCGGGGAGCGCCGGGGGCCCGTCCGTCCCGGCCCGGGCGAGGTTGCCTGCGTCCATGGGCCCAACCTAACACCCCGGAAAGGCGGTTGAGGGCTCCGCTCGGCGTGCCCGGGCCGGTGGCCGACGGCTCGGCTCAGCGTGCCCGGCCCGTCGCGCGGCCGGTCAGCAGGTCGCGCAGGTCGCGGGCGTTGCGGCGGCTGACGGCGAGCGTCCGGTCACCGATCCGGACCGTCAGATTGCCGCCCTCCACCCGCAGTTCCTCGATCCGGCCGAGGGCGACCAGCCGGCTGCGGTGGATCCGTACGAAGCCGTGCGCGCGCCACTGTTCCTCCAGGGTGGACAGCGGGATCCGCACCAGATGGCTGCCCTCGCCGGTGTGCAGCCGCGCGTAGTCGCCCTGCGCCTCGACATGGGTGATGTCGGCGAGGGGCACGAACCGGGTCACCCCGCCGAGTTCCACGGGTACGTGGCCGCCGGTGCCGGGCACGGTGGGCGCGGGCGCCGGGGGTCCGGCGGGGCGGGGGCCCTGACCGGCCCGGACCAGTTCGGCGACGCGCCGCACGGCCTCGGCGAAGCGCTCCTTGCGCAGCGGTTTGAGCAGGTAGTCCACCGCCTTGAGGTCGAAGGCGCGCACGGCGAAGTCCTCGTAAGCGGTGACGAAGACGATCAGCGGTGGTGCGGTGGACCCGCCGAGGGTGCGGGCCAGTTCGAGGCCGCTCAGGCCGGGCATGCCGATGTCGAGGAAGACGACGTCGAAGCCCTCGGGGCCGTCCGGGTCCCGGGTGAGGGCGTCGTCCAGCCGGCGCAGCGCCTCGGTGGCGTCCCGCGCGGGCACGGCCGTGCCGACCCGGGGGTCCTCGCCCAGCAGGTACAGCAGTTCGTCGAGCGCGGGTCGTTCGTCGTCCACGGCCAGGACGCGCAAGGGCGCGTCGCTCACCCCCATGTGCGCACAGCTCCTCTCGTCCTCGACCGGTCCCCCATGGTGGACCGGCCGGTCACCGGCGTCGAGATCGCGGACGGCGGTGTGTCCGGGCCGTAATGCCCGCGGGGCGCCCATCGTCACTTGAGGCCGCTGAGCATGACGCCGCGGATGTAGTGCTTCTGCAGCAGCAGGAACAGCACCAGCACCGGCAGGACGCTCAGCACGAGTCCGGCCATGACGACGGGCATCGTACGGGCCGGGTCGACGTGGTCGCGCAGCAGCTGGACGCCGACCGGCAGGGTCATCAGGTCCGGGTTGGCGGTGGAGACGAGCAGCGCCCAGATGTACTCGTTCCAGGCGTCGACGAAGGTCAGCAGCCCGAGGGTGACCAGGACCGGCTTGGTCTGCGGGACCACGATCCGCCACCACACCGTGAACTCGCCGGCCCCGTCGATGCGGGCGGCCTCCAGGACCTCGTCGGGCAGGGACAGCATGAACTGGCGGGTCAGGAAGATCCCGAAGCCGTTGACCAGGAACGGCACGGCGAGGGCCGCGATGCTGACGGTCAGGCCCGCGCCGCCGCGCCCGAGCAGGTCGTTGCCGCCCGCCAGCGGCCAGTGCACCAGGATCAGGAAGCGCGGAATGAGGAAGAGGAACGGCGGGAACATCATGGTCGCCAGCACCAGCCGGAAGACGAGGTCCCGTCCGGGGAAGCGGAGTCTGGCCAGCGCGTAGCCCGCGAGCGAGGAGGTGAGCAGCACCGACGCGGTGATCACGGTGGTGACGACGACGCTGTTGCGGAAGAGCACCGGAAGGTTCAACTGACTGATGGCCGCGCGGTAGTTGGACAGCGCGAACGCCTTCGGCCAGAAGCGGTACGGCAGCGTGCCCGCCTCGCCGGGCCCCTTGAAGGACGTCATCACCATGTCCAGGAACGGCACCACCGTGAGCAGGGCGCCGGTCGCCACGACCAGGTACGACAGCCAGGGGAAGCGGCGCGGCCTCACGCGTCCTCCCCCGCCCGGCGGAAGACCCACAACTGGGCCAGGGTGACCACGAGGACCACGGCGAACAGCACGAACGCGGCGGCGCTGGCCGTGCCCCAGTCGCCGTGGTCGAAGGCCCGCCGGTACATCTCCAGCGCGGCCACGTTGGTGGCGTCGCCCGGGCCGCCCCTGGTCATCACGGTGATCAGCGCGAAGGACTGCAGGCCGGTGAGGAACTGGGTGACGCACACGAACAGCAGGGACGGCCGCAGCAGCGGCAGGGTGATCCGCCAGAAGACGGTGCCGGGCCCGGCGCCGTCCAACGCGGCGGCCTCGTGGTAGGAGGCGGGGACGGACTTCAGCCCGGCGGTCAGCACGAGGATCGCCGAGCCGAGCGAGGCCCAGGCCTGGACGACGACGACCGAGGGCAGCGCGGTGTCCGGGTCCTGGAGGAACGCCACCGATCCGAGCCCGAGGGCGTTGAGGACGCCGTTGGCCAGGCCGCCCGGCTCGTACATGTACTTCCAGACGTTGCCGACGGCGACGACGGTCGTGACGATCGGCAGGAAGTACAGGGTGCGCCACAGCCCCTGGAACCGCAGCCGGTCGACGCACGTGGCGACGACCACCGAGCCGGTGAGGGCCAGCGCCACGGTGCCCAGCGCGAACAGCAGCGTGTTGGTGAGGACCGGCACCAGGAACGTCGACCCGTCGGCGAACAGGGCGGCGAAGTTGTCGGGGCCCACCGGTTCGATCGCGCCGAGGTCGAAGCCGGTCCAGCGGGAGACCGACAGCAGCAGCGCGAAGCCGAGCGGCAGGAGCAGGAAGACCGCGAAGAACAGCAGCGCCGGGGCCAGGAAGAGGTAGGCGACGGCCGTCTCGCGGTGCCGGCCCCGGCGGCGGCCGTGCCGGGCGGGCGCGCCCGGCAGCGGGTCCGGTGCCCGCTCGGGCGTCTGCGGGGTCAGGACGTTCACCATGGCCGGGACACCTCCTGGTCGACCTGGCGGCGGATGGTGCGCAGCGTCTCCTCGACCGACTGCCGGCCGGTCCACAGCGCCTCGATGTTCTTGCGCAGCAGTGTCTTGGCCCGGGCCGCGCCCGGCCCGTTCGGCTCCGGCACGGCGTGGTCCAGGGCGTCCAGGAACGGGCGCAGGTTCGGGTCGCCGCCCGTGCCGAGGAGCGCGCGCATGTCGTCGGCGCGGGCGGTGAGCGTGCCGACGGACACCTGGAGGCGGCTCATTCGGGTGGCCGCGGCGCCCTTCGGCGTGGTCACCCGGTCGGCGTTGAGCCAGCGCAGGAACTCCCAGGCCTCGCGCGGGTGCCGGCTGGCCGTGTTGACGCCCAGCATGAAGCCGGTGGCGAGGGTGGCGGGCCGGGCGCCCGGCGCGGGCGCGGGCACGGGGGCGACGCCGACGTCCCGGTAGTCGCCGCCCATCAGGGGCCGAAGGCTGCCGGTCCACCAGCCTGCGCCGACCACCATGGCCACCCGCCCGGACGGGAAGGCCTGGTAGACGTTGACGGCGGGGGCGCTCGCCCCGCGGGTGACGAGCCGGTGTTCGAGGGCGAGCACGGCGCGGCCGGCCGGCGAGTCGATGGCGGTGGACCTGCCGTCGGGGGTGACGAAGCGTCCGCCGGCGGCGTGCAGCAGGGCGAGGGTCTGGCCGACGGTGGTGGCGTCGTCGTTCGCCGACAGCCCGAACCCCTGGACGAGGGGGTTGCCGTACCGGTCGCGGCGGGTGGTGCGGTAGGCGGCCTCCTCCAGCTCCGGCCAGGTGGCGGGCGGGCCGTCGACGCCGGCCTCGCGCAGCAGCCGCCGGTTGTAGTAGAGGGCGTACGTCTGGGCCTCGGTGGGGTAGCCGTAGACCGTGCCGTCCACCGTGACGGCGCCGACGGCGGCCTCGCCCCAGTCGCGCCGGATCCGCTCGGCGTGCTCGGGCGGCGCGGGCCGCAGCACTCCGGCCCGCACCAGCTGGCCGTTCCACAGGCAGTAGGGGTGGAGGATGTCGGCGCCCTGGCCCGCGGCCTGCCGGACCATGAACGTGGTCAGCAGGTCGGTGAACTCGACGGCCTTGGTGCGGACCTTGACCCGGTCGTGGGTGGCGTTCCACTCGTCGACCGGTCCCTGGAGGGCCTGGCGGAGGGTGCCGCTCGCGTAGTGGGACAGCAGGGTGAGGACGATGGGGTCGCCGGGCCGCCCGGTGCCCCGGTGCGGGGCGGCACAGCCGGCGGCGAGCAGCGCCGAGGGCAGGGCGAGCGCGAAGTGACGGCGGCTCGGCGTCACCGGGCGGCCTCGCGGCGCAGTACGCGGAACACCCGGGTCGTGGTGAAGCCGGCCGAGCGGTACAGGTGGCCCGCCGGGGAGTCCTCGCCGGTCCAAAGGAACCAGGCGCCGTGCGCGCCGCGCGCCCGCATCCGTTCCAGGACCAGGTGGAGGAGGACCTTGCCGACGCCGGTGCCACGCAGGTCCTCGCGCACCCCGAAGGGACCGAACCGCTCGACGGCTCCCTCGTACGCCCCGTGCATCGCCCAGCCGGCCGGCCGGCCCGAGGGGTCGCGGGCGAAGACGATCCGGTCCAGTGGGGTGCCCGCGGCGCAGCATTCGCGGATCGCGCGGGCCCAGTCGGCGTGGAAGTGGCCGCCGGCGAGCGCGATGAGGTCCACCAGGTCGTCGTCGGCCGGGGTGGTGAACCGGTAGCCGCGGGCCGTCAGGTCGTCCTGGCGGCGGGCGATCCCGTCCGGGAGGCGGTAGCCGACCAGGCCGCGGTCCATCGCCGCCGCCTCGTACAGCGTGTGGAAACCCAGCGAGGCGAGGAGCCCGGCCCCTTCCGGGTAGGTGCCGGTGTCCAGGCCGGGCAGCAGGTAGTTCGGGGTGTACGACGCGAAGTCGACCCGGGTGCGGCCGTGGCCGTGCAGCCAGTCGAGGGCGTCGGTGAGCAGCCGTCGGCCGAGGCCGCGTCCGCGGGCGGCGGGGTCGACGAAGAAGAACGGGATCCAGCCCTGCTCGGGCTCCAGGTCGGTGCCGGTCTGCGGGACCAGCCGGCGCACGGCGTAGGCGGCGCCGACGACCCGGCCGCCGGTCACGGCGACCCGGAGTCCTTCCGGGTCGAAGTTGGCGTCCAGCAGGACCAGGGCGCGGAACCGGTCGGGGGTGAGGGGGTCGGCCGGCGCGCTGCGGCGCCACGCCTCCACCACGCCCGGTCCGTCACCGGTGCGGAAGCCGCGGAGCACGGTCCCGTCGTGCTGGCTCATCGGGTGCCCCCGTCTGGCTCGTCCTGTGCCCCCGGCTGCCGGGCGGCCTGTCGAAACGGTGGCTGGAAATCTACTGCTCCGTCCGGGATTGTCGAGCCGGACGCGCCCGGAGCGGCTCAGTCCGGCAGTACCAGCCGGGCCGTCTCCCCCGGGCCGACCGGCACCACCCGGTCGCGCAGCCGGATGTCGATGGGTGAGCGGTCGGAGGCCGGTACGGCGATCTCCAGCAGGCCGCTGCGCAGCCGCAGCCGTACGCCCCAGTGGCCGTGGTAGCGCAGGGAGAAGCCGTAGGAGGACAGCTCGGGCAGCGGGACGGGGTCCAGGCACAGGCCGCCGCGGGTCTCCAGGCCGGTCAGTCCGCGCTGGACGAGGTCGAGGGTGCCGGCCATCGCGCCGAGGTGGACGCCCTCGCCGGTGGTGCCGCCCTGGAGGTCGGCGATGTCGCCGCGCAGCGCCTCCTGGACGAACCGCCAGGCGTCGGCGCGGCGGGCGCGGGCCAGGATCCAGCCGTGGACCAGGCCGCTGAGGGTGGAGCCGTGGCTGGTGCGGTGCAGATAGTGGTCGACGGTCGCGGTCCAGGTGTGCTCGTCCAGCCGGTGCCCCAGGCTCTGGAACAGGCCGCGCAGTTCGCCGGGCGAGAAGAGGTAGCCGAGCATCAGGACGTCGGCCTGCTTGGACGCCTTGTAGCGGTTGACGGTGTCGCCCTCGGCCTCCAGGATCCGGTCCAGGCGCCGGATGTCGTCGTACCGCTTGCGGTAGCCGTCCCAGTCGAGTTCGGCCAGGTCGGCGTAGCCGTCGAACTGGCTGATCACGCCGTCGTGGAAGGGGATGTGCAGCCGTCGCGAGACCTGCTCCCAGCGGGCGGGCTCGTCCTCGGCGAGGCCGGAGTACTCGGTCAGTTCGCGGCGGCGCGGTTCGGGCAGGCCGGCCAGCAGTTCCAGGGCGCGGCCGAGCACCCAGGCGGCGGTGACATTGGTGTAGGCGTTGTCGTCCAGGCCGGGGCGGGCGGCGCCGGGGTAGGCGTCGTGGTACTCGTCGGGGCCGACCACGCCCCGGATGCGGTAGCGGCCGAGGTGGTCGTCCCAGACGGCCGAGTCCGCCCAGAAGCGGGCGATCTGGAGCAGCATCTCGGCGCCCTCGCCGTGCCGGAAATCGGTGTCGCCGGTCGCCTCGCAGTACTGCCAGATGTTGTACGCCACGGCGGAGCCGACGTGGTGCTGGAGCCGGGAGTGGTCGGGCAGCCAGCGGCCGGAGCGCGGGTTGAGGTGCAGTTGCTGGGTCTCCTCGCGGCCGTCGCTGCCGCTCTGCCAGGGGTAGAGCGCGCCGCGCCGGCCGAGCGCGGTGGCGGCGTGGCAGGCGGCGTCCAGCCGGCGGTGGCGGTAGCGCAGCAGGGCCCGGGAGACCTCGGGCAGGTGCAGGTTCAGGTAGGGCAGGACGAAGAGTTCGTCCCAGAAGACATGGCCCCGGTAGGCCTCGCCGTGCAGTCCCCGGGCGGGTACGCCCACGTCCAGGTCGGCGGTGTGCGGGGAGAGGGTCTGCAGCACGTGGAACAGGTGCAGGCGCAGGATGCTGCCCGCCTCGCCGGGCACGTCGAGCGCGGTGCGCCGCCACAGCTGCTGCCAGGCGGTGCGGTGGGCCTCCAGCAGCGTCTCGAACGGGGGCGCGCCGGCGGTGCGGTCGAGGGCCGCGCACAGCGGGTCGCTGATGGCCGGGTCGCGGGAGGTGTGCAGGGCGACGGTCTTGTCCACGGTGGCGGTCCGGCCGGGCGGCAGGCGCAGCGTCAGCCGCTGCACGGCGCGGCGGTCCTCGGCGGCGTGCTGGACCGGGGCCTGCGCGGTGAGCCGGGCGGCCAGGCCGAAGCCGATGTCGGAGGTGCGGGTGTGGCAGCGCAGCCAGACCGTGCCGGGGGCGGCGGCGCCGGCTTCGACCCGGGTGAGGTGCCGGCCGTCCAGCTCCCGGTAGCGGGCGACGCCGGAGTTGGTGACGCGCCCGTCGAGGGCGGCCTCCACGTCCAGGTCGAGGGGTCCGCCCTCGGCGGTGAACTCGCAGCGCAGCGCGGCGAGATGGGGGTCGGCCAGGTGCACCAGGCGCACCTGCCGGACGAGCAGGCTCGCGCCGCCGCCGAGCGGGTAGCGGGTGCGGCGCTCCAGGGTCCCGGGGTCGAGGTGGAGGACCTGGTGGTGCTCGGTGACGGGGGTGGTGTCCGGGGTGAGCCAGTCGCCGCCGGCCGGCCGGAAGCGCAGGGGCAGCCAGTTGGGGAGGTTGACCATGTCCTCGTTCTCGACCCGGCGCCCGGCGACCTCGGAGGTGAGGCGGTTGTAGCAGCCGGCCGCGTAGGTGCCGGGGTAGTGGATGTCGTCGGCGGTGCACTCGGGCAGCGCGCCGCGGGTGGCGAAGTAGCCGTTGCCGAGGGTGCACAGGGATTCCCGCAGGCGTTCCTCGCCGGGCCGGTAGCCGTCGTACTCCCAGGTGGGCCCGGTCACCGTCACCCCTCGGACAGCAGGCCGGCCAGGATCCGGTCGGGGGTGAGGGGGAGTTCGCGGAAGCGGATGCCGGTGGCGTGGTGGACGGCGTTGCCGAGGGCGGCGGCGGTGCCGACGATGCCGATCTCGCCGATGCCCTTGCTGCCCATGGGGTTGAGGTGGGGGTCGTCCTCCTCGATCCAGTGGGCCTCGATGTCGGGGACGTCGGCGTGCACGGGCACGTGGTAGGAGGCGAGGTCGGCCTCGGGGAAGTCACCGAACGCCGGGTCCAGGGTGCTGTGTTCGGTCAGGGCCATGCCGAGGCCCATGACCATGGCGCCGGTGAACTGGGAGCGGGCGGTGCGGGCGTTGAGGATGCGGCCGGCGGCGTAGACGCCGAGCAGCCGGCGGACCCGGAGCTCGCCGGTGACGGTGTCGACGGCGACCTCGGCGAAGTGGGCGCCGAACGCGTGCTTGGCGTAAGGGCTGTCGGCGTCGGCCTTCCCGGTGGTGTCGGCGCGGGTCTCGATGCCCTCGGCGGGCAGCGGTCCGGGGTGGGCGGCCAGCCGGGAGGCGAGTTCGGCGCAGGCGTCGTGGACGGGCCAGCCCCAGGAGGCGGTGCCCATGGAGCCGCCGGCCAGCCAGGCGTACGGCAGGTCGCTGTGCCCGATCTCGACGCGGACCCGGTCCAGGGGCGCGCCGAGCGTGTCGGCGGCGATCTGGGCGAGGACGGTACGGGCGCCGGTGCCGATGTCGGTGGCGTTGATCCGGATGGTGAAGGTGCCGTCGGGCAGTGCGCGGGCCGCCGCGGCGGACGGCTGGGCGGCGGCCGGGTAGGTGGCCGCGGCCACTCCGGTGCCGGTCAGCCACGGGCCTTCGCGGCGCGTCCCGGGGCGCGGGTCGCGTCCGTCCCAGTCGAAGCGGCGGGCGCCCTCGCGCAGGCAGGCGACGAGGCTGCGGCTGCTGAAGGGTTTGCCGCTGCCGGGCTCCCGGTCGGGTTCGTTGCGCAGGCGCAGCTCCACCGGGTCGATGCCGAGGGCGTCGGCGAGTTCGTCCATGGCCGACTCCAGGGCGTACATGCCGGGTGCCTCGCCGGGGGCGCGCATCCAGGACGGGCTGGGGACGTCGAGCGCGGTCACCCGGTGGGTGCTGAGCAGGGCCGGGGTGGCGTACATGACGCGGGAGGGCAGCGCGGCCTGTTCGACGAACTCGCGCACCCGGCTGGTGTGGGTGGTGACCTCGTGCAGCAGGGCGGTGAGCCGGCCGTCGGGGCGGGCGCCGAGCCGCAGCCGCTGCACGGTGGGGGCGCGGTGGCCGACGGTGGTGGGCAGGTGGCGGCGGGGGTAGGCGACGGTGACGGGGCGGCCGGTGCGGCGGGCGGCCAGGGCGGCGAGGACGACGTCGGGGCGGGGGGTGCCCTTGGAGCCGAAGCCGCCGCCGACGTGTTCGGTGACGGCGGTGACGTGGTCCTCGGGCAGTTCGAACATCCCGGCGAGCACGGACCGCACGGTGCTGCCGCCCTGGCTGGAGGTGTACACGGTGAGCCGGTCGCCGTCCCAGTGGGCGGTGCTGGCGTGCGGTTCCATGGGGTGGTTGTGCAGCGGCGGCACCCGGTAGGTGACGTCGAGGCGGACCTCGGCGGCGGCGTAGGCGGCCGCCGGGTCGCCCTGTTCCAGCCGGCCGGGCTGGCCGCCGGCCTCCTCGGGTTCGTAGGCGTCCGGGTGACCGGGGACGAGGGTGACGTCGTGGGGTTCGGGGGCGTAGTGGACGCGGACCGCGCGGGCGGCGGCGCGTGCCGTCTCCAGGGTGTCGGCGACCGCCAGGGCCACGCACCAGCCGCGGTGCGGCACCTTCGGGTTCTGCAGCAGGGCGAGGGTGTGGTCCTCGGGTTCGGCGAGCCGGGGGGCGTCGCCGGGGGTGAGGACGGCGAGGACGCCGGGCAGGGCGAGGGCCGCGGAGGTGTCGACGGAGGTGACCCGGCCGTGGGCGATCGCGGCGGGCACGGGCCAGGCGTGGGCGCGGCCGGGCAGGGTGTACTCGGCCGCGTAGCGGGCGGCGCCGGTGACCTTCTGGCGTCCTTCGCGGCGCTCGGCGGGGGCACCCAGGGCGGTGCCGGTCGTACCGGTCATGGGGGTCCTCCTCGGTCGGCTCAGGCCGTCGCGGTGGCCGGGGCGAGACGGTTCAGGACGTCCAGGGCGAGGTTGCGGGCGAGGGACACCTTGTAGGCGTTGTCCCGCAGCGGCTCGGCGTGCGCGAGTTCGAGGGCGACGGCTCCTTCGAAGGCGTCCGGTGTGGCGGGGGCGCCGAGCAGGGCGAGTTCGGTGTGCCGGGCCCGCCAGGGGCGGTGGGCGAGCCCGCCGAAGGCGATGCCCACCTGGTCGACGATCCCGTCCGCGACGCGCAGCGCGACGGCGACGGAGGCGAGGGCGAAGGCGTACGACGCCCGGTCCCGGGCCTTGCGGTAGGCGGAGGGCACGCCGGCGGTGGCGGCCGGGAGCAGCACGGCGGTGATCAGTTCGCCGGGGCGGATCCAGGTGTCCCGTTCGGGGTGTTCGCCGGGCAGCCGGTGGAAGTCGGCCACGGGCAGCCGGCGGGTGCCCTCGGGGCCGTACAGCTCCACCTGGGCGTCGAGGGCGGCGAGGGCGACGGCCATGTCGGAGGGGTGGGTGGCGATGCAGCGCGCGGAGTGGCCGAGGACGGCGTGGTCGCGGTGGACGCCGTCGCGGGCGCCGCAGCCGCTGCCCGGTTCCCGCTTGTTGCAGGGCTTGTCCAGGTCCTGGAAGTAGGGGCAGCGGGTGCGCTGGAGGAGGTTGCCGCCGGTGGTGGCGACGTTGCGCAGCTGGGCGGAGGCGCCCGAGAGGAGGGCCTGGGACAGGGCGGGCCAGCGGTCGCGCACGCGCGGGTCGGCGGCGAGGTCGCTGTTGCGGACGGTGGCGCCGGCGCGCAGCGAGCCGTCGGGCAGTTCCTCGATGGTGTCCAGCGGCAGCCGGCCCACGTCGATGAGGACGGTGGGTTGTTCCACGCCGAGTTTGACCAGGTCGACCAGGTTGGTGCCGCCGGCCAGGTAGCGGGCGCCGGGGTGGGCGGCGTAGGCCTCGGCGGCCTCCTGGAGGGTGCCGGGGCGCAGGTATCCGAAGCCGTTCACTCGATCACGTCCTCGATCGCCCCGACGATGCGGGGGTAGGCGCCGCAGCGGCAGAGGTTGCCGCTCATCCGCTCGCGGATCTCGGTCCGGTCCAGCGGGACGGGCCGGCCGGAGGGGGCGGCGGGGTCGGTGACGTGGGAGGGGTGGCCGGCCGCGGCCTCGGCGAGCAGGCCCACGGCGGAGCAGAGCTGGCCGGGGGTGCAGTAGCCGCACTGGAAGGCGTCGCGGTCCAGGAAGGCCCGCTGGAGCGGGTGCGGTTCCTCGCCGTCGCCGCCGAGGCCCTCGACGGTGGTGATCTCGCTGCCGTCGAGGGTGACCGCGAGCAGCAGACAGCTGTTGACGCGGCGGCCGTCGGCCAGCACGGTGCAGGCGCCGCACTGGCCGTGGTCGCAGCCCTTCTTGGAACCGGTGAGGTCCAGGTCCTCACGCAGGAGGTCCAGCAGGACGCGCCGGTTGTCGACGCGCAGGGTGTGGGGTTTGCCGTTGACCCGGAGGGTGACCTCGGAGTGGTGGGATGCGCTGGTCATGGGCGGGGATGACCTTCCGGACGGACGATGCTGCCGTTCCCACCGCGTATCCAGTCGCCCCCGCCTCACACGTCCCGCCGCGTAACCGGTCGCCCCCGCGCCACCCGTCCCGCCGGAGCTGGGCCACTACCGCTCAGCCGGCCGGCGGTGCCATCGCCGCCGCCGGTTCGCCGCGGGTCGCGAACTGGGTCCGGTGCAGCTCGGCGTAGCGTCCCTGGGCCGCCAGCAGCTCGTCGTGGGTGCCGCGCTCCACGATGCGGCCGGACTCCACGACGAGGATCTGGTCGGCGGCGCGGACGGTGGACAGGCGGTGGGCGATGACGACGGCGGTACGGCCCTGGAGCGCCTCGGCGAGCGCCTCCTGCACGGCCGCCTCGGAGGTGTTGTCCAGGTGGGCGGTGGCCTCGTCCAGGATGACCACGCGCTGGCGGGCCAGCAGCAGCCGGGCGATGGTCATGCGCTGGCGTTCGCCGCCGGAGAGCCGGTAGCCGCGCTCGCCGACGACCGTGTCCAGGCCGTCGGGCAGGGCGCGTACGACATCGGTGAGCCGGGCCCGGCCGAGGGCGTCCCACAGCTCCTCGTCGGTGGCGTCGGGGCGGGCCAGCAGCAGGTTGGCGCGGACGGTGTCGTGGAAGAGGTGGCCGTCCTGGGTGACCATGCCGAGGGTGGCGCGCAGCGAGGCGGAGGTGAGGTCGCGGACGTCGACCCCGCCGATACGGACCGCGCCGGAGTCGACGTCGTACAGGCGCGGCAGCAGCTGGGCGATGGTGGACTTGCCGGCGCCGGAGGAGCCGACGAGGGCGACGGTCTGCCCGGGTTCGGCGCGGAAGGAGATGCCGTGCAGCACCTCGGTGCCGCCGCGGGTGTCGAGCGCGGCGACCTCCTCCAGGGAGGCGAGGGAGACCTGGTCGGCGGCCGGGTAGGCGAAGCGGACGGCGTCGAACTCGACGGCGACCGGGCCCTCGGGGACCTCGCGGGCGTCCGGCTTCTCCTCGATGAGGGGCCTCAGGTCCAGCACCTCGAAGACCCGCTCGAAGCTGACGAGCGCGCTCATCACCTCGACCCGGGCCCCGGCGAGCGCGGTCAGCGGGGCGTACAGCCGGGTCAGCAGCAGGGCGAGGGAGACGACCGCGCCGGGCTCCAGGGTGTCGTGCAGGGCGAACCAGCCGCCGAGGCCGTAGACGAGGGCCAGGGCGAGCGCGGAGACCAGGGTGAGGGAGGTGATGAAGACGGACTGGGCGGTGGCGGTGCGGACGCCGATGTCCCGGACCCGGGCGGCGCGGGCGGCGAACTCCGCGGACTCCTGCTCCGGGCGGCCGAACAGCTTGACCAGGGTGGCGCCGGGGGCGGAGAACCGTTCGGTCATCCGGGTGCCCATGGCCGCGTTCAGGGCCGCCGCCTCCCGCTGCATCCGGGCCATCCGGCTGCCCATGCGGCGGGCGGGCAGCACGAACACCGGCAGCAGTACCAGCGCGAGCAGGGTGATCTGCCAGGACAGGGTCAGCATGACGGCGAGCGTGAGCAGCAGCGTGACGAGGTTGCTGACGACGCCGGACAGGGTGTTGGCGAAGGCCCGCTGGGCGCCGATCACGTCGTTGTTGAGCCGGCTGACCAGCGCTCCCGTACGGGTACGTGTGAAGAACGCGACAGGCATGCGCTGCACATGATCGAACACAGCCGTTCTGAGGTCGAGGATGAGTCCCTCCCCGAGCGTCGCCGACAGGCGCCGGCCGAGGATGCCGAGCCCCGCCTCGGCGAGCGCGACGAGCGCGATGAGCAGGGAGAGCCGGATCACTCGGGCGGAGTCGTGCCCCGCCACGATCGCGTCGACGACGCGTCCGGCGAGCACGGGGGTGGCGACGGCGAGCAGCGCGGTCACCACCCCGATCAGCACGAACCGGGCGATGCCGGCGCGGTGCGGGCGGGCGAAGGCGGCGATCCGGCGCAGCGTGGCGCGGGCGAACGGGCGACGCTGGGACTGCGCGTTCATCACGCTGTGCAGCTGCGTCCAGGCGGTGGTCTCCATGCTCATGCCGACGACGGTAGGACCTCAAGCTTCGTTGAGGTCAAGGTCGGCGGTTTTTCACCCGGGGTTCGGACGGCGCGGCCATCCTCGGGTGCCGTGACGATCCCCCGCCGCGTCCCCGTCCGCCGGGTGCTCTGCCTGGTGCCGCTCGCGCTGGTCGCCGTGGCCGCCGTACGGCACCGCGCCCTGCTCGCCGAGGGCTTCGGCCAGCTGCGCACCGCGTCCTGGCCGTGGCTGCTCGTCGCGGCCGGCGCCACCTGTCTGACCTGGGTGGCCGCGGCCGTCACCCGGCAGGGCGCGGTGGTGCAGCCGCTGCCGAAGGGCCGGCTGCTCGCCACCCAGTTCGCGGCGGCCGCCGCCAACCACCTGCTGCCCACGGGGCTCGGCGCGGGCGCCGTGAACCTGCGCTTCATGACCGTGTGCGGAGTGCCGCTCGCCCGGTCCTCGGCCGCGCTCGCCCTGTATCTGCTGGCCGAGTCCGTGGGCCGGCTCGGACTGCTGGCCGCGCTGCTGATCGCCTTCCCGGGCGCGCTGCGGCCCGGGGCACTGCTGCCGGACCACCCGGCGCGGGTGCTGCCGGTCGCCGCGGGCCTGCTGCTCCTGGCGGCCACCGGCCTGGCCCTGGTACGGCCGCTGCGCGCGCGGGTGCGGTCCTTCGTACGGGAGGCCCTGGGCGAGGCGCGGTCGGTGCACGCCCGGCCCGCCCGGGCGCTGGCGCTGTGGGGCGGCTCGCTGGCCTTCCCCGCGCTCCAGGCGGCCGGGCTGGCCGCGGTCGGCCGGGCGCTGGGGCTGCCGGTGCCGCCCGCCCACACGGCGCTCGCCTATCTCGCGGCGACGGTCGCGGTGGCCCTGGTGCCCACCCCCGGCGGGCTCGGTTCCGTGGAGGCGGCGCTGATCGTGGCCCTGGTCGCGGTGGGCGGCCCGGCGGCGCCGGCCACGGCGGTGGTCCTCGCCTACCGGATCATCACCGTGTGGCTGCCGCTGCTGCCGGGGGCGGTGACGCTGGGGGCGCTGGTGCGGCTGAAGGTCATCTGAGGCGCCGGCGGCCGCCGGCGCCCCGCTCAGCCGGTGCTCACCCGCACCGGTCCGCCCCCGGGGTCGACGCGGTCGTGCCAGCGGGCGGTGAGGGTCAGGGTGCGGTGCGGCAGGGCGACTCGGGGGACGGGCCGGGTGCGGTGCAGGAGGCGGCCGTCCTGGTGGACGTACAGGACCGGGCGGGGCGGCGGGGTGCCGGTGCGCAGGAGGTGGTGGTCGGGCCGGGCCCCGGGGGTGACGCGGTTCGGGGTGATCCAGCGCAGCGGCGCGGACACCAGGACGGGCACCCCGGGGTCCGGCCAGGGAGCGCCCGCCAGGTGGTCCAGGACCGCGCGGGCCGCCCGGGCGCCCTCCAGGGCCGCGGTGCGGGCGGGCTCCACGGCGTGCAGCAGGTCGCCCGCGGCGAAGACACCGGGGCGCGAGGTGTGCCAGGCGCCGTCGGCCGCGGGGCCGCGGGTGCCGGGGTCGAGGACGAGGCCGCCGCGCCGGGCCAGTTCGTGGTCGGGTACGAAGTCGCCGGTGAAGACCACGGTGTCGCAGGGCAGGACCGCCGTACGGCCGTCGCGGTGGCGGACCCGGACGCCGGACAGCCGTCCGTGGCCGAGGAGTTCGGTGACCGTGGCGGAGGTCAGCAGGGGGATGCCGTGGTACAGCCGGGCCGCCTGGGCGCGGGCGCGGCCGGTGTGGGCCCGCGGGTCTTCCGTGACCAGGGCGACGACCTCGGTGCCGGCCGCGCGCAGGGTGCCGGCGGCCGCGTAGGAGACGTCCTCGGCGCCGACGACGACCGCGCGGGTGCCGATGTGCTGCCCGAACAGGTGGACGGCCCGCTGGAGTTCGCCGGTGGTGCAGACGCCGGCGGGGCGGGTGCCGGGCACCAGGCGGGCGGCGCGGGGGCGTTCGCGGGCGCCGGTGGCGAGGACGACCGCCCGGGCCCGGACGGTCTCCGGGCCGCCGGGGCCGACGGTGGTGACCACGGGGCCCCCGCGCGCCCAGTCCAGTGCCGTCACCCCGGTGCGCAGGGTGGCGCCGGCCCGTTCGGCGGCCTCGGTGAGCAGCCGGGCGTAGCGGGGGCCGGTGAGCGGGCGGGTCAGGGTGCCGAAGCCGCCGTGGGCGCTGTGCCGGGGCACGCCGCCGGGCTCGGGCTCGCGCTCCAGCACCTCCACCCGCCCGGCGCCGGCCGCGGCCAGCCGTGCGGCGGCGGCGAGCCCGGCGGGACCGGCGCCGACGACGAGGACGTCCACGTGCCGTACGGCGGTCATGACCCCGTTCCCCGTTCGAACAGCTCGCGGACCGCCGCCCCGCAGTAGAAGCCCTGGCAGCGGCCGGCCCCGGCGCGGGTGCGGCGGCGCAGGCCCTCCAGGCCGCGCGGCGGGATGGTACTGGCGAGGGCGTCGCGGATCTCGCCCCGGGAGACGCGCTCGCAGTGGCAGACCAGGGTGCCGTACTCGGGGTCGGCGGCGACCAGGTCGGCCCGCCGGCAGGGCCGGGGGGAGGCCTCGCCGAGGTCGGGCAGGGTCACCGGCTCGGGTTCGCGTACCGGGCCGGGGTCGAGCCCGGCGCCGGCCAGCAGCCCGGTGACGTGGGCGGCGATGGCCATCGAGGCGGTCAGGCCGGTGGAGCGGATGCCGCCGACGGTGACGTACGCCTGCCCGGGGTGGGCGGTGATGCGGTAGTCCTCGTGCCCGGTGGCCGCGCGCAGCCCGGCGTAGACGGCGGTGACCTCCTCCTCCACCAGGGCGGGCAGGATGCGCCGTCCCTTCTCCCGCAGGGTGGCAAGGCCCTCGGCGGTGGATTCGGTGGCGTGTTTGTCGCGCAGGTCCTCGGCGGTGGGGCCGAGCAGGACGTTGCCGTGGACGGTGGGCGCGACCAGGACGCCCTTGCCGAGGGCGGTCGGCACGGGCAGCAGGATGTGCCGCACCAGGGGGCGGGCGAACTTGTCGTAGACCAGGAGCTGGCCGCGGCGCGGGGTGACGGTGAAGTCGTCGTGGCCGAGGGCGCGGTCCAGGGTGTCGGCGTGCAGTCCGGCCGCGTTGACCAGGTGGCGGGCGTACAGGGTGCCCCGGCTGGTGGTCAGCCGGTGTCCGCCGTCCCAGGCCACGTCCCGCACGGCGGTGTTCAGGTGCAGGTCGGTGCCGGCGCGGACCGCCTGGGTGGCGTAGGCCAGGGTGGTCGTCCAGGGGCAGATGACGCTCTCGCCGGGGACGTGCAGGGCGCCGAGCGCGCCGGGGCCGAGGTGCGGCTCACGGGTGTACAGCTCCTCGGGGCCGAGCAGGGCGGTGTCGTGGCAGCCGTTGTCCTCGGCCTTCCGGGCCAGCCGGGGCAGGGCGGCGAGCTGTTCCCCGTCCCAGGCGACCAGCAGGGCGCCGACCCGTTCGACGGGGATGCCGTTCCGGGCGGCGTAGGCGCCGAGCAGGGTGTGGCCCTCGCGGACCAGCCGGGCCTCCAGGGTGCCCGGGGTGGCGTCGAAACCGGTGTGCAGGATCGCGGTGTTGGCCTTGGAGGTGCCCTGGCCGACGTCGTCCTGAGCCTCCACGAGGGCGACGCGCAGCCGGGGGTGGCGGGCGAGTTCGCGGGCGATGGCGCAGCCGACCACGCCGGCGCCGACGATCGCGACGTCGTACGGCGTCCGCGGGAGCGGTCCGGCCGCGGTGACGGTCACGGGCCGAGGAGGGCGGCGACGGCGGCGCGGAACCGGTCGCGTCGTTCGGCGGCCTGGCCGGCCGGGATGCGGGGCTCGTACACGGCGGCGGGTCTCCCGTCGGGCAGGGCGTCCTCGACGCGCAGCCCGGGATCCGCGCCGAGGCGGGCGAGGGCGGCGGCGCCGAGCGCGGTGGCGTCGGGCAGCGCGGACACCTCGACCGGGCGTTGCAGCAGGTCGGCCTGGGTCTGCATGAGCAGCGCCGAGCGGGTGAGGCCGCCGTCGACGCGGAGCGTGTCCAGCGGGGCGCCCAGTTCGCCGGCGGCGGCCTCGGCCAGCTCGGCGACCTGGGCGGCGATGCCCTCGCACAGGGCGCGCACCAGGTGCCCGGCGGTGGTGTCGAGGCCGAGTCCGGTGAGCGAGCCGCGCAGGTCGCCGCGCCACCAGGGGGCGGCGAGCCCGGCGAGGGCGGGGACGAAGGTGACCCCGCCGCTGTCGGGGACGCTGCCGCCGACGGGGTCGAGGTCGGCGGCGGAGGAGAGGACGCCGAGGCCGGTGAGCCAGCGGACGGCGGAGGCGGCCGTGTAGACCTGGCCGTCCAGGCAGTAGCCGGTTTCGCCGGCGAGCCGCCAGGCCACGCAGGAGACCAGGCCGGACGCGCCGCGCCGGGGCCGGTCCCCGGTGTGCGCGAGCAGGAACGCGCCGGTGCCGTAGGTGCACTTGGCGGTGCCGGGGCCGGTGATCCGCTGGGCGAGCAGGGCGGCCTGCTGGTCCACGACCAAGGCGGTGAGCGGGATCTCGGGGCCGAACGCGGTGGTGGTGCCGACCGGGTGGGCGTTGTCGGTGATCTCGGGCAGGCGTTCGCCGGCCAGGCCGAAGAGGTCCAGGGCGCGCGGGGACCACTCGGCGCGGTCCAGGTCGAGCAGCTGGGTGCGGCCGGCGGTGGCGGCGTCGGTGGCGAACGCGCCGGTGAGGCGGTGCACCAGCCAGGCGTCCGAGGTGGTGACGACGCCGTCGCGGGTGAGGTGGCGGCGGATCCAGGCCATCTTGGGCGCGGCGAAGTACGGATCGAGGGGCAGCCCGGTCAGCTGCCGCAACTCCTCGCCGTGGCCGGAGAGTTCCGCGCAGACAGTGTCGGCGCGCCGGTCCTGCCAGACCAGGGCGTCGGTGAGCGGGCGGCCGGTGTCCGGGTCCCAGGCGAGGACGGTCTCGCCCTGGTTGGCGAGGCCGAGGGCGACGACGTCCTCACCGGCCTCGGCGAGCGCGCGCCGGCCGGCCTCGACCACCGAGTCGTACAGCTCGCCCGGGTCCGCCTCGACCAGGCCGCCGGGCAGGTGGCGGGGCCGGACCTCGGCGAAACCGGTGCCGATCACGCCGCGTCCGGGGCAGACGACGAGCGCCTTGGTGCCGGACGTGCCCTGGTCGACGGCGAGCACCGGCCCCGTCATCGCGCGTCCTCCGCTCCGGTCCTGAGGACCACCGCACCGGCCCTGAGGACCACCGCTCCGGCCCTGAAGACCACCGCTCCGGCCCTGAAGATCACCGCGCCAGCCTGCCGTCGCGCGGGCCCGGCGTCAAGCTCTTCCGGCCGGGCGCGGCCCGTCCTCGCCGGTGGCCGGACACGGCGCCGTCCGGCTACCGCCGGGTAGGCCAACTGCCCATAGCCGGTGGTTGACTTGGCAACAATGGATAGGGAGAACGGTCACCTCTATAGTGACCGCCGACCACGCGAGACCACCGCTTCACCGCCCAGGGGAGGGCCGTTGCTACGTCAGGTGCGCCCGCGGCCGGGGGGCGGCTGATGGCCAGGGACGGAGCCCGCCCCTCCTACGACCCCGCCGGCCCCGATCACGCGCTGCGGGCCGCGCTCCAGGAACTGCGCACCGGCCGCTGGATGGCCATGCGCACCCTGCTGGCGGAGACCGCCGGATGGCCGCGCTGGACCCAGCGCACCCAGGTCCTGGCGACGGCCGCGGCCGGCACCGACGTGGTGCGGGCCTGGCTCGCCGAGGAGCCGGACAACGCCCACGCGACGGTGATGCTCGCCCGGGTCGGCGTCGAGCGGGCGCTGCGGGCCCGGCGGGAACGCCACCGGCGCACCCACGAGTTGTGGATCGAGGCGTGGGACGCGGCCCAGACGGCCACCGTGGCCGCGCCCCGGGACCCGGTGCCCTGGGTGTGCCTGCTGGCCCTGGCCCAGCTCGACCCCGAGCAGCGCTGGGAGGAGCACCGGGCCGCCCCGCCGGAGCCGGTGCTGCCGCCGGGCCCCTGGGGGCTGCTGGCCGAGGCGGACCGGCGCGACCCGTTCAACCGCGAGGCCCACCACCGGATGCTGCAGTTCCTGTACGTGCGCGGCGGGTCGGGGCGGCTCACCGAGGCGTCCGGGTACGCGCAGTGGGCGGCGGGCCAGGCACCGCCGGGCTCGGCGCTGCACCTGCTGCCGCTGTACGTACGGGTGGAGCGTTACCGCCGGGACAGCGGGCAGGACGCGGCGCTGGACCTGCACTGGGTGGCGGAGGAGGCGGCCCGGGAGGCACGGCGGGCGCTGGAGTGCTGGTTCGACCGGACGCTGCCCGGGGAGCGCCCGCTGCCGGACCTCAACCATCTGGCCCACGCGCTGTGGGGATCCCTCCGGTTCCGGGACGGGGCGCGGGTGTTCGAGGCGATCGGCCCCTACTTCACCCCGCCGCCCTGGATGTACCGCACCCGGGACCGGGAGCGCGCGGTGGAGGTCTTCACCCAGGCCCGGGACCGCTGCCGGGCCGCCGCGGCGGGCTCCGGTCCCTGAACGCCCGGTGGCAGCAGGTCAGTTCGGCACCGTTCGGCAACCACGATCCGGAGGTCTCCCGCGTGTCCCCCACCCCCGATCCCTCGCCCGTGCCCTCCCCCGGGCTGCCGCAGCAGGACGAGGAGCAGCGCCTGCGCGAACTCGGCTACCGGCCGGTGCTGGCCCGCCGGATGGGCGGCTTCGGCAACTTCGCGATCAGCTTCTCGGTGATCTCGATCCTGTCCGGCTGCATGACCCTGTACGGCTTCGGGCTGAACACCGGCGGCCCGGCCGTGATGCTGTGGGGCTGGGCGGGCGTGGGCCTGTTCGTGCTGTGCGTCGGCCTCGCGCTCGCCGAGGTGACCAGCGCCTATCCGACCTCCGGCGCCCTGTACTACATGGCCGACCGGCTCGGCGGCCGGCGCTGGGGCTGGTACACCGGCTGGCTGAACCTGCTCGGCCTGCTCGGCGCGATCGCCGGCATCGACTACGGCGCGGCCCTGTTCGCCGGGGCGTTCGCCAACCTCCGGTGGGGCTTCACGCCGACGCCCGGCACGACCATGCTGATCTTCTGCGTCATCCTGCTGCTGCACGCGGTGCTGAACCTGTTCGGCGTGCGACTGGTCAGCCTGCTGAACTCGGTCAGCGTGTGGTGGCACCTCGCGGGCGTGGCGCTGATCGTGGGCGCGCTGGTGATCGTCCCGGACCGGCACCGGTCGGCGTCCTTCGTGTTCACCGAGTTCGTCAACGGGACCGGCTGGGACGACCAGGTGTACGTGGCGGCGATCGGCCTGCTGCTCGCGCAGTACACCTTCTCCGGGTACGACGCCTCCGCCCATCTGTCGGAGGAGACCTCGCACGCCTCGGTGGCCGCCTCCCGGGGCATCGTCCGCGCCATCTGGGTGTCCTGGCTCGCGGGCTTCGTACTGCTGGCCGGACTGACCTTCGCCATCCAGGACTACGACGCCACGCGCACCACGGAAACCGGTGTGCCGCCCGCGCAGATCATGCTGGACGGCCTCGGCACCGACGGCGCCAGCGCCCTGCTGCTCGTCGTGATCGTCGCCCAGCTGTTCTGCGGGAACGCCGAAGTAGCCGCGGCCAGCCGGATGGTGTTCGCCTTCAGCCGGGACGGGGCGCTGCCCGGCTCGCACCTGTGGCGCAAGGTGAGCGGACGCACCCAGACCCCGGTCGCCGCCGTGTGGCTGTCGGTGAGCGTGGCGTGCGTGCTCGCGCTGCCGTCGCTGTACTCGGCGACGGCGTACAACGCGGTGACCGCCATCAACGTCATCGGCATCACCCCCGCCTACGCCATCCCCGTCCTGCTGCGGCTGCGCGCGGGCGACCGCTTCCGGCCGGGGCCGTGGCACCTGGGCCGCTGGAGCAGGCCGGTGGGATGGATCGCGGTCGGGTGGGTGGCGTGCGTGACCGTCCTGTTCTGTCTGCCGCAGGCGTCACCGGTCACGGTGGGCACGATGAACTACGCCTCCGTCGCCCTCGCCGTGGTACTGGCCCTCGCCACCGTCTGGTGGTTCGTCGCCCGCCGGTCGTACGGCACGCCCTCGGCCGCCTACGGCAGCGGCCGGGACCAGGCGGATTTCGCGGAGGGCATCGTCTGAGCGGCGGTGCGGCGGGCACCGCTCCCGGTACGGACCGACGTGCGGGATGCGGCAGGATGAACGAACGCGCCGGAGCCCGGAGTTCCGCCGGCCGGCGCGGTCGCACATCCCGGACATCGAGCAGGTGACAACGTGACGAGACTTCACAACCGGCCCCCCGCAGCCGCCGAGCGCCCCGGAGGTGACCGGTGAACCGCACGCTGACCCTGGACGACCTCGTCCTCGCCGGAATCGCCCTGGCGGCGGGCCTGACGCTCGCCTTCATGTCCCGCACCCTGCTGCGCTGGCTGGCCAAGCACGCCAAGCGGACCCGCTGGAGCGGGGACGACGTCATCGTGGACGCGCTGCGCTCGGTCGTGCCGTGGGCGGCCATCGCGGGCGGCGCGGCGGCGGCGACGGCCGTGCTGCCGCTGACCGGAACCGTCCAGCACCACATCGACGAGGTGCTCCAGGTCTGGGTGATCGCCGTGGTGACCTTCTCCGCGGCCCGGGTCGTCGCCGGCCTGGTCCGCTCGGTCACCCAGTCCCGCTCGGGGGTGGCGGGCTCGGCGACCATCTTCGTCAACATCACCCGGGTGCTGGTGCTGGCCATCGGCTTCCTCATCGTCCTGCAGACGCTCGGCATCTCCATAGCGCCGCTGCTCACCGCCCTGGGCGTGGGCGGTCTGGCCGTCGCGCTCGCCCTCCAGGACACGCTCGCCAACCTCTTCGCGGGCATCCACATCCTCGCCTCCAAGACCGTGCAGCCCGGCGACTACATCCGGCTGAGCAGCGGCGAGGAGGGCTACGTCGTCGACATCAACTGGCGCCAGACGACGGTCCGCCAGCTCTCCAACAACCTGGTGGTCATCCCCAACGGCCAGCTCGCCAAGGCCAACATGACCAACTACACCCGGCCCGAGCAGGAGCTGACCGTGCTGGTGCAGGTCGGGGTGAGCTACGACTCCGACCTGGAGCACGTGGAGCGGGTGACGGCCGAGGTGGTCACGGAGGTGATGCGGGACGTCACCGGCGCCGTCCCCGACCACCAGCCGGCGATCCGCTTCCACACCTTCGGCGACTCGCGGATCGGCTTCACGGTGATCCTCGGCGTGGGCGAGTTCAGCGACCAGTACCGGATCAAGCACGAGTTCATCAAGCGCCTCCACCGCCGCTACCGCACCGAGGGCATCCGCATCCCGGCCCCCACCCGCACGGTGGCCCTCCAGCAGGGCTCGGTGACCATCCCGCAGCAGCGCAGCGGCGAGGACGCGGTGTCGGGGGTCCCGGGCGCGGAGTAGGCGGCGGTAGGGGGTTCACGGGGGGGCCGGGCGGGGGTGCGCGGGGAGCCGGGCGGGGGTGCGGAGGCCGGGCGGAGGGCCGTAGGGGGCCGGGTACGGAGGCCCCTCGGGGCGCCGGCCAAGCGGCCCTGGGGGTGGGCTGGAGGGGTCCCTGGCGTGGGCCGGGGCCCGAGGCCCCGGTAGGCCGGACGGAAGGGCGCAGGGCGGACCGAGGCTGCCCGGCGCCCGCAGCGGGCCGGGGCGGAAGCCGCCGGCACAAGGGCCGACGGCCACAGCGGCCCGTGGGGAAGGCCGAGGCCATAGAGAGCCTGGGCCGAAGGCCGCAGAAGGGCGGGGAAGGACCCAGGGCCCGGGTGGCAGGCCGGCGGAAGCCGAGGGCAGGGGGCCGCAGCAGACCGGGCGGAGAGGCGCACGGCCCCGCCAGGACTCCGCCGGGGGCCCGGACGGAAGGGCCCGGGGCCGGGGTGGACGGCCGCCGGGGGCCAAGGGGGAGGCCGCAGCAGGCCGGGCGGAGAGGTCCAGGGACCCGCTGGGAGACCGGGCAGAGAGGCGCACGGCCCCTGCTGGGACGCCGCCGGAAGCCAGGACGGAAGGTCCCGGGCCCCGGGGCCCAGGGCCCGGGTGGCAGGCCAGCGGAAGCCGAGGGCAGGGGGCCGCAGCAGACCGGGCGGAGAGGCGCACGGCCCCGCCAGGACTCCGCCGGGGGCCCGGACGGAAGGGCCCGGGGCCGGGGTGGACGGCCGCCGGGGGCCAAGGGGGAGGCCGCAGCAGGCCGGGCGGAGAGGTCCAGGGACCCGTTGGGAGACCGAGCGGAGAGGCGCACGGCCCCTGCTGGGACACCGCCGGACGCCAGGATGGAAGGTCCCGGGCCCCGGGGTGGACGGCCACTGGCGACCAAGGCCGAAAGCCCGCAGCAGACCGAGCGAAGAAGGACACGTCCCCGCCGGAAAGCCAAGGCGGAAGGGCCCGGGCCCCGGGGTGGACGGCCTCTGCGAGCCACGGTGAGAGGCCGCCGGAAGGCTGGGCCCGAGGGCACCGGGGGCGGGGCGGAGCGCCGGGGGCTGAGGCCGTAGGGGTCGTATGCTCGGAAGGCGTGGTCTCTCCCGCTTTCGACCCCCGTGCGCTCGACCGGCGGCTGGACGCGCTCGCGCGGCAGCCGTTCCGGGCCCGGTTCCGCCTGCGCGGGCGGGAGCTCGCGACCGCCCGGCTGAAGGGGCCGGCGACCCTGCGGTGGCACGCCTACGACCTGATCGCCCGGCGGCTGGCGCCGGCCCGGCCGCACAAGGACGGCAGACAGACCCCCTACCGCGGCCACCCGGTCTTCGTGGCCCAGCACGCGACCGCCACCTGCTGCCGCGGCTGCCTGGAACGCTGGCACGGCATTCTCCGGGGCCGCGAGCTGACCCGAAGCGAACACGTGTACGTGGTGGACGTGATCTGCCGCTGGATCGAGCGGGAGACGGCGGGTCACGGAATTCCCGGGCCGGACCCCTGTCGAGCGGAGGGCGATCACGAGATATCTTGATGTCGAGCAATGTTGCAGACGTGGAGCGGAGCACCCGGTGACTGACTCGACCATCATCTACACCTACACAGACGAGGCCCCGGCCCTGGCGACGCATTCGTTCCTGCCGGTGATCCAGGCGTACGCCTCGCAGGCCGGTGTGCCCGTGGAGACCCGCGACATCTCGCTGGCCGGGCGCATCATCGCCGTCTTCCCGGAGTACCTGAACGAGGACCAGCGCATCCCGGACGCGCTGACCGAGCTGGGCGAGCTGGCCAAGACCCCGGCGGCCAACATCATCAAGCTGCCGAACATCTCGGCCTCCATCCCGCAGCTGAAGGCCGCCGTCGCCGAGCTCCAGGGCAAGGGCTACGCGCTGCCGGACTACCCGGACGACCCGAAGACCGACGAGGAGCGCGAGATCCGCGCCCGCTACGACAAGGTCAAGGGCTCCGCCGTCAACCCGGTGCTGCGTGAGGGCAACTCCGACCGCCGTGCCCCGGCCTCGGTGAAGAACTACGCCAAGACCCACCCGCACCGCATGGGCGCCTGGACCCCCGAGTCCAAGACCAACGTCGCGACCATGGGTGAGAACGACTTCCGCTCCACCGAGAAGTCCGTCGTCATCGCCGAGGACGGCGCGCTGAGGATCGAGCTGGTCGCCGAGGACGGCACCACCACCGTCCTGAAGGACTCCGTACCGGTCCTCGAGGGCGAGGTCGTCGACGCCTCCGTCCTGCGCGTCGCCGAGCTGAACGAGTTCCTCGCCGCGCAGGTCGCCCGCGCCAAGGAGGAGGGCGTCCTGTTCTCCGTGCACCTGAAGGCCACGATGATGAAGGTCTCCGACCCGATCATCTTCGGTCACGTGGTGCGCACGTTCTTCCCGAAGACCTTCGCGAAGTACGGCGAGACCCTCAAGGCGGCCGGCCTCACCCCGAACGACGGCCTCGGCGGCATCCTCAAGGGCCTGGAGAACCTGCCCGAGGGCGCCGAGATCAAGGCCTCCTTCGACGCCGAGATCGCCGAGGGCCCGGCCCTGGCCATGGTCGACTCCGACAAGGGCATCACCAACCTGCACGTGCCCTCGGACGTCATCATCGACGCCTCCATGCCGGCGATGATCCGTACCTCCGGCCACATGTGGGGCGCCGACGGCCAGGAGCACGACGCCCTCGCCGTCATCCCGGACTCCTCCTACGCCGGTGTCTACCAGGCCGTCATCGACGACTGCCGGGCCAACGGCGCCTACGACCCGTCCACCATGGGCTCGGTCCCGAACGTCGGCCTGATGGCGCAGAAGGCCGAGGAGTACGGCTCCCACGACAAGACCTTCGAGATCCCGGCCGCGGGCACCGTCCGCCTGGTCGACCAGGCCGGAAACGTCCTGATCGAGCAGCCGGTCGCGCAGGGCGACATCTTCCGCGCCTGCCAGACCAAGGACGCCCCGATCCGCGACTGGGTCAAGCTCGCCGTCACCCGCGCCCGCGCCACCGGCGACCCGGCGGTGTTCTGGCTGGACGAGAACCGCGCGCACGACGCCAACCTGATCGCCAAGGTCGAGCAGTACCTGCCGGAGCACGACACCGAGGGCCTGGACATCCGCATCCTGTCCCCGGTGGAGGCCACCAAGCTGTCGGTGGAGCGCATCCGCCGCGGCGAGAACACCATCTCCGTCACCGGCAACGTGCTGCGTGACTACCTGACCGACCTCTTCCCCATCCTGGAGCTGGGCACCAGCGCCAAGATGCTGTCGGTCGTCCCGCTGATGGCGGGCGGCGGCCTGTTCGAGACCGGCGCCGGCGGTTCCGCGCCCAAGCACGTCCAGCAGCTGGTCAAGGAGAACTACCTGCGCTGGGACTCGCTCGGCGAGTTCTTCGCGCTGGTGCCGTCCTTCGAGCAGTACGCGGCGGCCACCGGCAACACCCGCGCCAAGGTCCTCGCCGACACCCTGGACCGCGCCACGGCGACCTTCCTGAACGAGGACAAGTCCCCGACCCGCCGGGTGGGCGGCATCGACAACCGCGGCAGCCACTTCTACCTGTCCCTGTACTGGGCGCAGGAGCTGGCGAAGCAGACCGACGACGCCGGCCTCGCCAAGGCGTTCGCGCCGCTCGCCGAGGCCCTGGCCGCGAACGAGCAGAAGATCGTGGACGAGCTGAACGCCGTCCAGGGCCGGCCGGCCGAGATCGGCGGCTACTACCAGGTCGACAAGGCCAAGGCGGACGCGATCATGCGCCCGTCGGCCACCTGGAACGAGGTCCTGGCGTCCCTGAGCTGACGCCCGCGACACCCTGGGACCGCGCCCCGGGACGGCACCGCCCGTCCGGGGCGCGGTCCGTTGTCAGTGCCGTGTGGCACCGTGATCACGCACGATGCCACCGACACACCCCTGGAGCAGCCCGTGAGCTCCTTCGACCTCCTGCCCGGCGCACCGGACTCGCCCGTGCTGCTGCACGTGCCGCACTCCTCGCGGGCGATACCGGACGACGTGCGCGCCGGGATCGTGCTGGACGACGGCGGGCTGGAGCGGGAGCTGGACCACATCACGGACGCGCACACCGCCGAGCTGGCCGAGCGGGCCGCCGCGCTCGCCGGGGTCCGGCCCTGGCGGTTCGTCAACCGGCTGTCCCGGCTGGTGGTGGACCCGGAGCGGTTCCCGGACGAGCGGGAGGAGATGGCGGCCGTCGGGATGGGCGCCGTGTACACGCGGACCACGCACCGGGCCGGACTGCGGCCGGCGGACACCGACCCGGAGCCGCTGCTGGCCCGGTATTTCCGGCCCTACGCGCGGGCCATGACCGAGGCGGTGGCCGGCCGGCTGGCCGCGACCGGGCGCGCCGTGATCATCGACGTGCACTCGTACCCCACCGAGCCGCTCCCCTACGAGCTGCACGGCACCGGTCCGCGCCCGCCGGTGTGCCTGGGCACGGACGCCTTCCACACCCCGCCCGCCCTCGCCGAGGCCGCCCGCGAGGCGTTCGCCGGCTGCGGGGAGACGGGACTGGACAGCCCGTTCGCCGGGACGTACGTGCCGCTGGACTTCTACGGCACGGACGCCCGGGTCGGCGCGCTGATGGTGGAGATCCGCCGGGACACGTACATGACGGAGCCGGGCGGCCCGGCCGGACCCGGCCTGGACCGCCTGGCCACGGCCCTGGCGAGACTGGTCGACGCGGTGTGACGGTGCGGCCGACGGTGGCGGCACGGGCCACGGCCCGCGCAGGCACCGGCCCGCGCCGCCACCGCGTCACGTCCACGCCGCCACCGCGTCACACCCGCGCCGTTACGTGTCACGCCCGACCCGCTACCGTGTCACGCCCGCAGCCACTCCGTCACGATGACCTCCGCGCCGGTGCGCAGCCGCAGGGCGAACGGGCCGGTGGGCGGCGGGCCGCCGGTGAACCGGCCGAGGGGGTCGGCGGTGAGCGGGCGGACGTGCCCAGGGCCGCCGAGGAGTTCGATCCGCGCCGACTGCGGCGGCAGCAGCTGGCCGATCAGCCCGTCCCCGGTGACCTCCACGTCCACGGTCACCTCGCCCGCGCGGAAGGTGAGCATGCGCGGCGGGTCCATGGCGCCCCGGACCGGCAGGGCGTCCACGAGCGAGTCGAAGGTCAGCTCGGCGAGCCGGGCGTCCAGGTCGTGCAGCGCGAACGCGTCCAGGGCCGACTGGAGCAGCTCGGCCGGGACCGGGTCCAGCACGGCGGCGGCCTGCCGCAGCTCCTCCTCCAGCAGCCCGTCCGCGAGCGCGTCCGGTCCCCCGGGCATCTCCTCGTCCCCGTTCACAGCTCACCCCGCGCGTCCATCCGGGCCCGCAGCCGGCGCAGACAGCGCTGGCGCAGCGGGCCGATGCTGCCGACCGCGATGCCGAGCGCGGCCGAGATCTCCCCGTAACTGGGCGGCGGTGACGCCATCAGCACGCGCAGCAGCTGCCGGCAGCGCTCGCCCAGTGCGTCCAGTTCCTGCCACAGCCGGCGGACCCGCTCGGCCCGGTCCGCCGCCTCCTCCGAGTCGATCAGCGACTCCTCCGGGGTGCGCTCCTCGCTGGCGCGGTCCAGCACCCGCGGATCGTCGGTCAGGGTCAGCCGGGACAGGCCCTTGAGCACCTTCAGGCACTCGTGCCGGGCCGTACTGGCCAGCCAGGCACCGGCCTTGTCGGGCTCCCGGATGCGGCCGAGGTGCTGGGCGAAGCGGAACCACACGGTCTGGAAGACCTCGTGCCCGTCGGCCTCCGAGAGCCGGTGGGCGCGCACCACCGACCACACCAGCGGGCTCAGCCCTTCCACCAGCGCCTTCCAGGCCGCGGCGTCCCCGTCGACGGCGGACCGGACCAACGCGCCGACCTCTGTTCGGTCCACGACTCCACCCCTTGTGTACGGCACGCCATCGTACGCCGTGCGGGGAAGGGTCCCGGCGCTCATACCGGCAGCGCCGGGGTCGCGGCCGGTACGGGGCGCCAGGTCGGCGGGCGGAGCGCCGGAGCGCGCGACCCGCGTACCTCGGCCCGGTCCGCGGTGGCCGCCAGCAGCGCGGCGCCGGCCGCCCGCGGGTCGCGTTCCCGGTACCGCGTCATCCGGTCGGCGACGAGCCCCGCGACCACCGGGGTGGCGAACGAGGTGCCGCTCCACTGCGCCGGCCCCTCGAACATCACCTGGTCCGGCTTCCCGCCCGTGCTCGCCAGTCCCTCGCTCAGCACGCCGGTGTGGGGCGGGTACTGGCAGGTGCACGGGTACTCGTCGGGGCCGAACCGGCAGGAGTCGTAGGTGGAGTGCTGGTAGACGTACGGCACCGGGACCCGGAAGCCGGTGAGGGCGCTGGTGAGGCGCTCGCCGGGGGCGTACGCCCGTACCCAGGGGCCGTGGTTGCTGAAGCAGGCCCCGCCCTCGCCGTCCGCGCGCAGCGCCCCGACCGACAGCACGCTGCCGGCGTACTCGGGCAGCCCGGCGTAGGCGGCGGGCCAGAACGGGGTGGCGCTGCCGTTGTTGCCGGCGGCGGCCACCAGCAGGGTGCGCTGGTCGCGCAGTTCCCGCATGAACGCGTCCAGCCCGATCAGGCCGTCGGCGTCCTCGCTGGGCGTGCCGGCCGACAGGCTGATGATGTCCGGCCAGCCGTCCCGGTCGACCGCCTCGAACAGCAGGGCGCCGAACTCCGACTCCAGCACGGCGCCCGCGTCGCTGAGCGTTCCCCGCACGGTGATGTCGGTGTTGGGCGCGACGGCGGCGAGGATCCCGGCGATGAACGTGCCGTGGCCGACGTACTGGCGCAGCACGCCGTCGGCGTCGGTCTCGGCGCGCTGGGCGTCGCCGGTGGTGTGGGCGAGCAGCGGGCAGCACCGGTGGTCGTGCACCAGGCCGGTGTCGACGACGAGGACGCCGACCGCGGTGGCCGGGTCGTAACGGCCCTCGGCGGCGGCCGGGTTGGCGGATTCGGTACGCGGTACGGGCACCGGCTCGTCGCCGGGGCAGGCGTTGACCGCGATGTGCATGACGTGGTTGCGGCCGGCCAGCCGGCGGCCCCGCCGGTCCTCGGCCTGCCGGACGGCGTGCAGGGCGTGCGGCACGGTGTCCTCGCCGTCGGCCGGGTCGCCGACCCGGATCCGGGTCACGCCGGTGCGGCCCGTCTGCGGGCCCTCGCGGCGTACGTGGTCGGGGACGAGGCCCTGGGTCTCGGTGAAGTGGGTGCGCACGGCGTCCTCGACGAACGGGGCCTCCTCGCCGTCCCGGACGAGGACGACCCCCTTCTCGTAGAGGAAGCCCGCCGAGTCGTCCGGCCCCATGGTCAGCGGGACGTCGGGCAGGGCGCGCTGGATGTGCTGGAACTGCTCGTGGAAACGCTGTGGTGCCACGTGATGTCCTCCCCCGTAGACGGTGCTGCGACAGTGAGAGCCGCCGGACCGCCGTCTGATACAGCCGGCTACTACCATGCGAGACGTGACAGCGGGAAGCGAGGCGATTCTCGAACTGCTGCCCATGGTGTTCGCCGACCCGGGCGAGGCCCGGGCGCGGGCCGAACACGTGCTGCGCTCGGGTCCGTCGCCGCTGCACGCGAGCGTGGCCCACCAGGTACTCGGCATCTGGCAGCGGGACTTCGGTGACCTGCGGATCGCGCTGCGGCACCTGCGGCGGGCCCGGGACCTGGCCGCGCGCGCCGAGTCGGCCGACCGGGAGGCCGACGTGCTCGCGACGCTCGGGGTCGCACTGGTGCACGCGGGGCGCACACGGCAGGGACTCGCCTCGTTCGAGCGGGGGGTGGCCCGGGGCAGCGGGCACACCCGGGCCCGGGTGCTGTACCGGCGGGCCTACGTGTGGTGGGTGCTGGGCCGGCACCGGGAGGCGCTGGAGGACGTGCGGCGGGCGCTGCCGGTGCTGCGCCAGGTCGCCGACGACATCTGGACCGCGCGGGCGCTGACCCTGCGGGCCACCGTGCATCTGGCGCTCGGCGCGGTGGACCGGGCGGTCGCCGACTTCACGGCGGCGGAGCGGCTGTGGGACACCACCGGCCAGGAGCACGACAAGGCGGACGCGGTGGAGAGCCGGGGCCTGGCCGCCTTCCGGTCCGGGGACATCCCGGCGGCGCTGCGGCTGCTGGACGAGGCCGAGGAGCGCTACGCCAAGCTGGGCACCCCCACCTACAACCTGTCGATCCGGCGCTGCGAGGTGCTGCGGGCGGCGGGGCTGGCCCCGGAGGCGCTGGCCGAGGCGGACGCGGCGATCGCGGAACTGGACCGGATCGGCGGGCAGTCCACCCGCAAGGCCGAACTGCTGCTCGCCGCCTCCTGGGCCGCCCGCTCGGCGGGGGACGCGCACACCGCCATAGCCCGCGCCGCCGTCGCCGTACGGCTGTTCGCGGCGCAGCGCCGGACCTGGTGGGAGACGCACGCGCGGCTGGTGCTGATCGAGGCGCGGGTGGCGGCCGGGCGCCGGTCGGGGCGGATGGTCGCGGACGCGGCGGCGGTCGCCGAGAAGCTGGCCTCCTTCGGCTCGCCCGCCGCGCCGGAGGCCTCGCTGCTGGCCGGCCGGATCGCGCTGGCGCTGGGCTGGACGGCCGACGCGGAACGGCACTTGGCGGTGGCCGCGCGCAGCCGGTACGGCGGGCCGCCGCCGGCCCGGGTGACCGGCTGGGCGGCGCAGGCGCTGCGGGCGCGGGCGGCCGGGTCCCGGCGGGGCGTGCTGGAGGCGTGCCGGCGCGGCCTGGACGTGCTGGACGACCACCGGATGACGCTGGGCGCCTCGGAGCTGCGCGCCCACGCGACCGCGCAGGGCGCCGAACTGGCCGCGCTGGCGCAGGAGGTGAGTCTCGCGCAGGGCAGTCCGCGGCGGCTGCTGGCGTGGAGCGAGCGGTGGCGGGCGACCGTGCTGTCCGCGCCGCCGACCCGGCCGCCGGACGATCCGGCGCTGCTGAGCGGGCTGACCGCCTACCGGGAGATCGCGGCCCGGGCGGAGGCCGCCCGGATGGAGGGCCGCCCGGTGCCGGCGCTGGAGCGCGAACAGCGGCGCCTGGAACGGGAGGTGCGCTCCCGCACCCGGCACATGGGCGGGGCCGCGGCGGGCGCCGGGTACCGCTTCGACGTGGACCGGCTGCTGGACCGGCTCGGCGACGGGCGGCTGGTGGAACTGGTCGTGGTCGACGGCCGGGTGCACGTCCTGCTGTGCGGTCAGGGCCGGGTACGGCGGTTCGCCGGCGGATCGCTGGACCAGGCGGTGGCCGAGGCCGGGCATGTGCAGGCCGCGCTGCGGCGGCTGGCGCATCCGGGGGCCGAGGCGCGGCTGCCGCTGGTGGAGGAGGCCGGCCGGCGGCTCCAGGACCTGCTGCTGGCCGGCGCGGTGCCGCATCTGGGGGCCGGCCCGGTGGTGATCGTGCCGCCGGGCGCGCTGCACCAGGTGCCGTGGGCGCTGCTGCCCGCGCTGCGCGAGCGGGTGCTCAGCGTGTCGCCGTCGGCGGGCAGCTGGCTGCGCGCGCGGGAGACGGAGCCGCCGCCCCGGGGCCGGCCGGTGCTGGTGCGCGGCCCGGGTCTGGCGACCGGGGGCGCGGAGGTGCCGGAGCTGGCCGGCCGGTACGGCACGGCGACGGTCCTGGAGGACGACGAGGCGCGGGTGCCGCGGGTGCTGGCGGAGCTGGACGGCGCGGGCCTGGCGCACCTCGCCGCGCACGGCACGTTCCGCGCCGACAGCCCCCTGTTCTCCGCGCTGCGGATGGCGGACGGGCCGCTGATCGTGCACGACTTCGAGCGCTTGGCCCGCAGCCCGTACCGGATCATCCTGTCCAGCTGCGAGACGGCGCGCCTGGCCTCGGTCGGCGCGGACGAACTGCTGGGTGTGGTGACGGCGTTGCTGCCGCTGGGCACGGCCGGGGTGGTGGCGAGCAGCGCGCCGGTGAACGACGCGGCGGTGGTGCCGCTGATGCTGGCCCTGCACAAGGGCCTCGACGCGGGCCTGTCCCTGGCCGAGGCCCTGCGCGACGCCCGCGCCGCCCTGCCCGGCGATGCGCTCCACCAGGCGACGGGCTGGGCCTTCGCGGCGTTCGGGGCGGCCTAGCGGTGCTCCGTTGCGAAGTGCCTTGTTGATCGGGCTGCGGCGGATGCACCACGATGATGACGGTTTCCGAAGAGTGTCGCAGCAGGACGGCGCAGAGGCCGGCACCACACCAGGCATACGTACGGGCGGTGGCCGCTACGCCGTCTCCCGGTCGGGGCCGTCCAGTAGCCAGGGCAGCGCGGTCCGGTCGCCCGTGCCCAGGCGTGTGTAGGCGCTGTACAGGTGGTTGCCGACCGTCCGTACCGACAGTGTCAGCTTCTCGGCGATCTCGCGGTTGCTCAGTCCGGCCGCGGCCAGGGTGACGATCTGCCGCTGGCGGGCGGTGAGTTCGCCGAGGACCAGGCCGGCCAGCGCGGGCGTGCTCGCGCCCTGGCAGCGGCGGGCCAGGGCCACGGCCCGGGTCCGGGAACGCCTCGCGGCGCTCGGATCCCGGTGCGTGCGGGCGGCCTGCGCGTACGCCTCCGCCGCGTAGAGCGTGAAGCCCCGTTCCGCCAGCGCCTCGGCGGCCCGGTCCAGCGCGGGCCCGTCCGCGCGGGCGAGGGCGTCGGCGTGCCGGGCCAGCACGCTGCCGGCCGGCAGCCGCCCGGCCGCCCGGCCGGGCCGCCCGAGGCGTACGGCGGCGTAGCGGGCGTGGACGTCGTCCGGGTCGGCCGGCTCGTCCGGGCCGCCCTCGGCCAGCCGGAGTTCCCCGCGGCAGCCGCCGTCCGAGGGAGTCGACCGCAGCCCTTCCCGGGCCCAGGCCGCCGCCTCGCGCAACTCGCCGCGCAGGCGGGCGAACCGGGCGCGGGTCTCGGCGTACCGGGCGGGCAGCGGGACGTCGTGCGCCACCAGCCACTCCCCCACCGGCGTGGGCAGCGGCCGGACGTCCAGCCGCTCCACATGCCGTACCAGGGTGCGTCGTTCGGCGTCGAGCGCCGGTTCGTAAGCGGGGGCCGTCCGGCCCAGCCGGCGGGCCCGCAGCCGGCCGGCCGTGGCGCGCAGCGCGGTGCCGTGCAGGGGGTGGGCGAGGGTGAGCGCGCCCTGTCCGCCGACGTCGATCAGACCGTCCGCCTCCAGGCGTTCCAGGGCCTCCAGGTCCGACTCGTCCAGCTCGTCCAGCGGCAGCGGCAGGGGTTCGGCGAAGGCGAGGCGGTCCAGGATGTCGCGTTCGCCGGGGCCGGGGCGCTCCAGGGCGGGGGCGAGCCGCTCCCGGACCGCCGGGGTGACCGGCAACGGCCCCCGCCAGGCCCACTCGCCGGTACCGGGCACGGGCTCCAGCCACCCGGTCCCGACGAGCCCGGCACCCGGGAGGGGTACCGGCGACTCGGCCGGGGCAAGCGTCGTCCCCGAGGCAGACACCGGCACCCCCACCCCGGCAAGCGCCGGGCTCGCCAGGGGTGCCGGCCGGGTCGCCTCGGTCAGCGCGGTGAGCAGGTCGCGCAGCAGGCGCAGATCGCCTCGGCAGGCCTGGTGCAGCCGGCGCACGGTGAGGGGGTCCAGTGCGGCGCCGGCGAGGAGCCGGGCGGTGTCCTCGGGCGGGAGCGGGCCGAGGGGCAGCCGGGGCAGCAGTTCCCCGGTCCACAGCCGGGACACCGCGCCGGGCGCCGGTGCCCCGTCCGCCGCGGCCACGATCAGCCGGGTGCGGCCGTGCACGGCCAGTTGGTGGACCAGGGCGGCGGAGGTCTCGTCCAGCAGCTGGGCGTCGTCCACGACGAGGACCCGTACGCCGGACAGCGCGCGGACCGCGCGGTGCAGCGAGACGGTGTCGGGAAGCAGATGCGCGAACGCCGCGAGCGGCAGGTCCCGGGCCTCGGGCGTGCCGGTCACCCGGGCGTGGTCCAGGCCCCGCACCGCCTCGTCGATCAGCCGGGTCTTGCCGTGGCCCGCCGGTCCGGTCACCACGATGCCGGGCCGTCCCCCGGCCAACGCGGCACGCACCCGCTCCAGTTCCTCCGACCGGCCGGTGAACGGCCAGGGCGGCTGAAGGGTCTTCGCGTCCTGTCGGTAAGTCCTCACACCATGCTGAGCACGGGTACTCGGTTCTGATACAGGGCGACTTGAGTAGCCCTCGACTCAGGTGTGCGGCCGGGGCGGGCGGCACTCTGGTGACATGACCCGACGCCTCTGCTCGCTCCCGCGGCAGCCGGCCCCGTCGTTCGCGGCGGGACTGACCGCCGAGCGGCTGGGCGCGCTGCTCGCCGGACGGCGGATGTGGGTCAACGGCACGGTGCTGCACTACTGCTTCCTGGACGCCCGCACCGACGCCTCGGTCATCCCGGTTCCCGGGACCGGGGAGCCGCGCCGGGTGCCGTGGGCGGGCGGGGAGGGGCAGCGGGACGTGGTCCGCGACTGCTTCCGCGAGTGGCAGGACCTCGGCATCGGCGTCACCTTCGCCGAGGTCGCCGACCGGCACGAGGCGGAGCTGCGGATCGGGTTCCAGGCCGGTGCCGGGTCCTGGTCGGCGGTCGGCCGGGACGCGCTGTCGGCGGGCCGGGGCGAGCGCACCATGAACCTCGGCTGGGACGTGACCGCGCCCGGGGAGCGCGGGACGGTCCTGCACCAGATCGGGCACGCGCTCGGCATGGTGCACGAGCACCAGAGCCCGTACGCGGGGCTGCACTGGGACGACGAGGCGGTGTACGCGGAGCTGGCCGGCCCGCCGAACTTCTGGAGCCGGGAGACGACGTACACCAATGTGCTGGGCCGGCTGGACGCCTGCGAGGCGGGGGCCTCGGTGTGGGATCCGCAGTCGGTGATGACGCTGCCGCTCGGACCGGGGCTGGTGCTGGAGCCGGAGCAGTACCGCGGGGGGCTGCGGCCGCCCGGCAGCCCGTCCCCGGCCGACAAGGAGTTCGTACTGCGCTGGTATCCGCCCGCCGGTACGGCGGGGCCGGCCGCGCTGGTGCCGTTCCGGTCGGTGCCGCTCGGTCTCGGGCCGGGCGAGCAGGCGGACTTCGCCGTCGAGCCGCCGGAGACCCGCGAGTACACCGTGGGCACCTTCGGCGAGGCCGACACCGTGCTGGTGGTCTTCGAGGAACGCGACGGGGAGCCGCGCTTCCTCACGGGGCGGGACGACGGCGGCACGCCGGACAACGCCGCCGTCCGGGTCCGGCTCGTCAAGGGCCGCCGCTACACCGTCCGGGTCCGCCTGTACTCGACGTGGGGGTCGGGAGAGACGGCGGTCATGTGCTGGTGACGGCACACGGACGGCACCGAGGCCACAGTCCGGCACCGGGGGAACGGGCGCGGACGTCACCTACGGGGGAGGTGACGTCCGCGCCCACGCCGCGTTCGTACCCGCTCAGGACGCGGTGCGCAGCGGTTCCACGCCGATGACCTTGCGGTAGACGCGGGCGCCGTCGCCGTAGTCGTCGACGGCGTAGTGCCAGGTGGCCTGGTTGTCCCAGAGCACGAAGTCGCCGGGCCGCCAGCCGAAGCGGATCGTGTAGTCCGGTGAGGCGGCGTGCCGCAGGAGGTGGTCGAGCAGGACCCGGCCCTCCTGCGCGGTGACGCCGGTGAGCCCGAGCGCGGAGGAGCTGAGGAAGAGTCCCTTGCGTCCGGTGAGCGGGTGCTCGAGGACGACCGGGTGCTCGGTGGTGGTCTCGTCCGGGGCGGTCTTCCGGCTGCCCTGCGCGTAGTTCTCCGGGTTGCCGTCGTAGACCGCGGTGACGCCGGCGAGCAGCGTCTTGAAGGGCTCGGACAGGTCGTCGTAGGCCGCCTGGAGGTCGGCCCACAGGGTGTGGCCGCCGAGTTCGGGCACCTCGTCGTAGGTCAGTGACTCGATGGCGAAGGCGGGGGTGCGCCACAGGCCGCCGATGTGCCAGGTGCTGGCCTTGCCGGTGTGCCGCACGTTGTAGGGGTAGACCAGCGGGTGGTCCGGGTGGCGCTTGGCGGTGGGGTGGTCGAACGGTTCGGCGAACAGCCGGACCGCCTCGACGTGCTGTTCGGGGGTCAGGTGCTGGTCGCGGAACACCAGCACCTTGTGGTCGCGGAAGGCGCCGCGCAGCGCGTCGGCGGTGGCCGCGTCGACGGGGCGGGTCAGGTCGACGCCGGATATCTCCGCGCCGATGCGCGGGCCGGTCCGGTGGACGACGAGGCTGGTGCCGGGATCGGTGACGGTGGTCATGCCCATCTCCTCGGTAGGAAGCTCACGGTGTGCGTGGTGCGGACATGCGGCGGCTCAGCGGCCGGCCGGCACGGGGGCCGGTGCGGGCGCCGGGCGGGGGACGACCGGGGCCCAGGGGAACGGCGGGTCGGGGATGTGGCGGCGCAGTACGGGGGCGACCTCGGCCTGGAACAGTTCGAGGGAGTCGCGGTGGAGCGTGGGCGGCAGCCCGCCCGCGTCCGCTGCCACGTGCAGCACGGTGTGCCCGAACTCCTCGTGGTAGCGGTGCACTTTGTCGATCACCTGCTCGGGGCTGCCGATCAGGGCCGAGCTGCGGGCGACGAAGTCCTCCAGGGTCTCGAAGACCACGGGCAGGCCCGCCGCCCGCTTCATGGCCAGGTCGGCCTCGAAGACCGGGCGGTACGCCGTGAGCGCCTCCTGTGAGGTGCGCGCGACGTACAGTCCGGCCGTGCCGGCGCCCACCGCGAGGTCCGCCGGGTCGTGGCCGTAGTGTTCCCAGCGCTCCCGGTAGTGGCGGATCAGCGCGGCGTAGGGCTCGATGGGGTGGGTGACGTTCGCCGAGAACAGCGGGTCGCCGTAGCGTGCCGCGAGGTCCACGGACTCTTCGCTGGTGGCGCTGCCGTGCCAGACGCGCACCGGACGCTGGTAGGGCCGTGGCCACACCTCGGCGTCCTTCAGCGGCGGCCGGAACCGGGTGTCGGCACTCACCTTGTCCTCGCGCCACAGCCGCCGGAACACCTCGTAGCTCTCGGCGTTTCGGGCCCACTGGTCCTCGGGGGTGACCTGGAACAGCTCGCGCTGAGCGGTGCCGTTGCCCTTGCCGATGATCAGGTCCAGCCGGCCGTCGGACAGGTGGTCCAGGGTGGCGTAGTCCTCGTACGCCCGGACCGGGTCGAGCAGGCTGAGCGTGGTGACGGCGGTGAACAGCCGGATGCGACGGGTGAGCGCGGCGATGTGGCCGAGCACCACCGTCGGCGCGGAGGAGAGGAACGGCCGTTCGTGCCGCTCCCCCACGCCGAAGCCGTCGAAGCCGAGTTCCTCCGCCAGGATGGCGTCGTCCAGTACCTCGCGGAACCGGTCGTGCGCCGGCTTCAGCAGGCCGGTGGCGGGGTCCGGCCGGTGCACGATCAGGGTGATGGCGAGGAACTTCACGACGCGGCCCGCTCGGCGGGGGCGCCGGTGCGCCGGGCGGCGTCGGGGTGGGCGAGGCCCAGGTGGTCGCGCAGGGTGGTGCCCTCGTAGTCGGCGCGGAAGACGCCCTGTTCCTGGAGGAGCGGGACCACCTGGTCGGCGAACGGGTCGAGCCCGCCGGGGGTGATGTGCGGGACGAGGATGAAGCCGTCCGAGGCGTCGGCCTGGACGAACTCGTTGATGGTCCGGGCGACGGTGGCGGGCGAGCCGATGAAGGTCTGCCGGTTGCCGGTGTTGATGACCAGGTCGCGGATGGACCACTTGTTGGCCTCGGCGAGCTCGCGCCATTCGCGGGCGATGGCGACCGGGTCGCGGTACATCCGCACCTGGGCGCGGCCCCGCGAGATGTGCTCCTCGGCGACGACCGGGTCCACGTCGGGCAGCGGGCCCTCGGGGTCGTACGCCGACAGGTCCCGGTTCCACACGAATTCCAGGTGCTTGATCGCGGTGGCGCCGCTGACCTGCTGCCGGCGTACCTCCCGGGCGAGTTCCGCGGCCTCCTCGTCGGTGTCGCCGAGCACGAAGGTCGCGGCGGGCAGGATGAGGAGCTCCTCCGGGCGGCGGCCGTACTTGGCGAGGCGGGACTTGACGTCCGTGTAGAAGGCCTGGCCCTCCTTCAGGGTGGCGTACCGGCTGAAGATGGCGTCCGCGTCGGCGGCGGCGAACTCGCGGCCCTCGTCGGAGTCGCCGGCCTGGAAGATGACGGGGCGGCCCTGCGGGGAGCGCGGGACGTTGAACCGGCCCTGGATGTCGAAGTGCTGTCCCTTGTGCACGAACGCGCCGGCCCGGGCGTCCCGCAGGAAGGTGCCGGTGGCCTGGTCGGCGAGGATCTCGTCGCCGTGCCAGGAGTCGAACAGCTCGTGCGCGGTGGCGAGGAACTCCTTGGCGCGGGAGTAGCGCTCCTCCTGCGGCAGGAAGCCGCCGCGCCGGAAGTTCTCGCCGGTGAAGGCGTCCCAGGAGGTGACCACGTTCCACGCGGACCGGCCGCCGGAGAGGTGGTCGAGGCTGGCGAACTGGCGGGCCACCTCGTACGGTTCGTTGAACGTGGAGTTGATGGTGCCGGTCAGGCCGAGCCGGTCGGTGACGGCGGCCAGCGCGGCGAGCACGGTGAAGGTGTCGGGGCGGCCGACCACGTCCAGGTCGTAGATCTTGCCGCCCTGTTCGCGCAGCCTCAGGCCCTCGGCGAGGAACAGGAAGTCGAACTTGGCGCGTTCGGCGGTCCGGGCGAAGTGCGCGAAGGAGCTGAACTCGATGTGGCTGCCGGCGGCCGGGTCGCTCCAGACGGTGGTGTTGTTGACCCCGGGGAAGTGGGCGGCCAGGTGGATCTGCTTCAGCGGCTTGCTCATGGTGGGGCGAGTCCTCCCGGCTCAGGCGGCGGCGGTGGCGTAGCGGTTGGCGGGGCGGGTGAGGCCGAGGTGGCCGCGCAGGGTCGTGGCGTCGTAGGCCGTGCGGAAGCGCCGGCGGCGCTGGAGTTCGGGCACCAGGTCCCCGGTGACGCGGGGCAGGTCGTGTCCGGTGACGGCGGGCCGCAGCCGGAAGCCGGTCAGGCCGCCGCTCGCCAACTCATCCAGGAGGTCGGCGAGTTGGCTGGCGGTGCCGGTGAAGACGCGGGTGTCGCTGCGGTACGGCTCGCCCGCGAGGGTGTCGAGCCGGTCCAGCCGGGCCCGGGCCGCGGCCTCACTGTCGTCGAGGAGGACGACGAGGTCCCCGAAGACGTGCAGCGGCTCTCCGGCGCGGCCGGCCGCCTGCTGCTCGGCGCGGATCTCGGCGACAATGGCTCGGGCCTGGTCCGCGTCGTGCGGGGTGACGTAGCCGATGTCGGCCTGGCGGGCCACCAGCCGGTAGGGGACCGTCTGGTGGGCCAGGGCGGTGACCAGCGGCTGGCCCTGCGGCGGGCGGGGGGTGATGGAGGGGCCCTTGACGCTGAAGAAGCGGCCCTGGAAGTCGATGTAGTGCAGCTTGTCCCGGTCGATGAAACGGCCGGTCGCCGCGTCCCGGATCTCGGCGTCGTCCTCCCAGCTGTCCCAGAGCCGGCGGACGACCTCCACGTAGTCGGCGGCCTCGTCGAACAGTTCGCTGATCGCTTCGCGCGCGTCGGGGGTGTCGGGGGCGTCGGCCCGGCGGATGGTGCGGCGGCCGAAGTGGGCGGCCTCGTCGGGGCGGGCGCTGATCCGGACGCGCAGGCCCGCGCGCCCGGTGCTGACGTAGTCGAGGGTGGCGATCGCCTTGGAGATGTGGAACGGCTCGGTGTGGGTGGCCACCACGGTCGGGACCAGGCCTATGTGCCGGGTGAGCGGGGCGACGCGGGAAGCGATGAGGACCGCGTCGAGCCGGCCGCGGACCTGGTCGGTGCGCTCGTCGCGCTCGTAACGCCGGGAGGACTGCGGGCCGAGGCCGTCCTCGATGGTGACGAAGTCGAGCAGACCGCGTTCGGCCTCGGTGATCTGGTCGGCCCAGTAGCCGGCGGTGAACAGGTCCCGGGGGCGGGCCACGGGCTCGCGCCAGGAGGCGGGATGCCAGCCGGTGCCGTCCAGGGCGACGGCGAGGTGCAGGTGTGCGGAGGGAGTCGGCGACACGTCGGTGCCTTCCTTGATGTCCGTACGTCGGTGAGCGGCGCGCGGCCGGGCGCGGGCCGTGGTGCACGCGGCGCGGGCCGGGCGGGCGCGCGGGAGCGGAAGCGGGGGAAGCGGCCGGGCCGGGGGGCCGGGCGGAGATCAGTGGCGACAGAGCGCGGCGGACACGCGCTGGAGATCTATGTGCGGCCGGGAGTGCAGCCGGACGGAGCGGTACGGGCGCGGCGGGCGGGTCCGTTCGGGCACCGGGGCCACGGCCGTCGCCTCCCTCCGTCGGTCGCGGCGGGCCGGTGTGGCGTCCGCCGGGTGGATCTCTTCATGACTCTCAACACGCCGCCGCCGCGGGTTGTTCCCTGGCCGGGTCAGGAGTTGTCCAGGGGCAGGCCGGGCGGGTTGATCTCGGCCTTGGGCACGGCTTCGCTCGACAGGTTGTAGGCGGCGAGCCACTTGCCGTACTGCCCGTGTTCGATGAGGTAGTTGAGGGCGTCGGCGAGCGGCTTGGCGAGCCCGCTGTCCTTCTTGGCGGTGGCGGCGATCAGGCCCTGGACCGTCTCGCCGGCGCCCGAGAAGGTGCCGGCGCTGCGCGTGGGGTCGGGGGTGTGCGCGGTCTGCCTCGTGCGGTAGGCGACGGCGGGGTTGGGGCCGAGGTAGGCGTCGACCTTGCCGCCGCGCAGCGCCAGGTTGATGGCGTTCTGGTCCGGGAAGTACTTGACGGTGAGCTTCTTGCCCTCCTTGGCCAGCCGGGCCTTCCACTCCAGCAGGATCTTCTCCTGGTTGGTGCCGGCGCCGACGGTGACCGTCTTGCCGGCGAGGTTGCGGTAGTCGCCGTCGAAGTTCCAGGTGCTCTTCTTGAGTACCTCGAAGGCCAGGTCGTCCTTGCGGTAGGAGGCGAACTCGTACTTCTTCTTGCGTTCCTCGGTGACGGTGACGTTGGAGAAGGCGACGTCGTTCTTGCCGCTGTCGAGGCCGACGAAGAGGTTCTCCCACGTGGAGTTGCGCAGTTCGGGCTCGAGGCCGAGCACCGCGGCCACCAGCCGGCCGAGGTCGGGTTCGGAGCCGGTGAGGGTCTTCTGGTCGCTGCCCACGAAGTTCAGCGGTGCGGAGCCGGAGGGCAGGCCGCCGACGCCGATGACGAGCTTGCCGCTCTTGCGGACGGAGGCGGGCAGCTCGGCGCTGATGGACTTGACCTCGGAGACCTTCAGTTCGACCGGTTCGGCGGCTCCGTTGGACAGCTGTCCCACGGTCACCGTGCCGGCCCGGTCGCCGGTCGTGGCGGCGTCGCTGTCTCCCCCGCAGGCGGCGAGGGAGCCGGCGAGGGAGAGGGTCGCGGTCGCCGCGGCGAGGCCGCGCAGGAGCCGGCGTCGGGAGAACTGGCTGGGCATGGCTGTCCTTGTCGTTCGGGTGTCGGGGCGTCGTGGGGCAGAAGGTCGTGGGGCGTGCGCGGGTTCCTCGGTGGTCCGCGCGGCGGTCATACGGCGGCTTCGCGGCGCAACCGGTCCCGGAGTTCCGCGAGTCGGGCGCGCAGCCGCTGGAGCGGGGTCGGCGGCAGGGTGCGGGTGGCGCCGCGGGCGTAGTACCGCTCGACGTAGAACTGGGCGATGGAGACGGCGCTGGTCAGGATCAGGTACCAGACGGTGGCGACCATCAGCAGCGGCACCACGTCGCCGGGGTAGGTGTTGCCCATCGACTGCACCACGCCGAACAGGTCGAGCAGGGAGACGTAGAAGACCAGGGACGTGCTCTTGATCAGGCCGATCAGCTGGTTGACGTAGTTGGGGGTGATGGACCTGAGGGCCTGCGGGAAGACGATCCGGCGGAACCGGTGGCCCCGGGGCAGGCCGAGCGCGGCGGCGGCCTCGTGCTGACCCTGGTCGACGGAGAGGATGCCGCCGCGGACCACCTCGGCCGCGTACGCCGCCTCGTTCAGGGTGAGGCCGACGACGGCGATGGTCATGTCGGTGGCCAGCCGGGACTCGTCGAAGGTCACGAAGGCCGGGCCGAACGGCACCCCGAGGCTCAGGGTCTTGTACAGGGCACTGAAGTTGTACAGGAAGATCAGCACCACGATCAGCGGGACGGAGCGGAACAGCCAGGTGTAGGTCCAGCTGACCGCGCGCAGCACCGCGCTGCCGGAGAGCCGGCCGAGCGCGAGCAGGACACCGCCGAGGAGCCCCAGTACGGCGCTGAGCGCGGTGACTTCGAGGGTGACGAGGAGCCCGTCGAGGACGGCGGGGCGCAGGAACCAGTAGCGGAAGCGGTCCCACTGGTAGAAGGGGTTCGTGACCAGGCCGTGCAGGATCTGCGCGAGGAGGACGAGGACGACGGCGGTGACGGCCCACCGGCCGGGCCGGCGCTGCGGCTGAACTTGCGGCGCGTCGTGTCTTTCTGACGGTCTGTCGGCAGGGATGGGCGCCTCGGCGAGGGAGACGGCGGCGCCTGGCGGTTCACTCATGAGGGGCTCCGGCGGGATCGGACACCCCGGGCCGCGGCCGGGCGGACGCGCGCCGCGACGGCTCTGGGGCACGGGGCGGCGCACGGGCCGGCGCTAACCGGGGGCTGGGCGGACAACGGCACACCGATCGGGCGGGGTGTGCGGCGGGAACGCGAGGGCGATGAGGAGCGGTCAGCCCTGGCGGCGGGCGATGCCCGGCGCGGTACACAGCGCGCTGTTCACACGGAGCAGGTCGACGGCACGGTCGGCGACCAGGAGACCGGCGTACGACGGCATGCGGCCCTGGGGGCGGCTCGGGGCCGTCCTGGAAGCTGCGTACATGGCGTCACCTGTCACTGTCGTGGCCCCGGGGAGCCTCGCGCTTACCGAATGCGTCGTCCGGTCCGGTCGTCACCTGGGGCACCCCACCGCGGTGCGAGGGTTGCCGGTCAGCGAGCCAGGGCTTGGCGCTGACGCTCATGACCGTTCTGAGCCGTAAGTAAGGCAGTTGACCGTTCGAATGTCAACGCCCGTCCGCCCAGTGGACCCCGGCGGACCGCTCTCACCTGCGGCAGGCGCCCGGGGTGTGCGCGGCGTGGCTCGCCCAGTCCAGGATCTGGACGGCGGCTCCGGCGGCCTCCAGGCCCTGGCAGTGGCCATGGTGGCGGCGGGCGATGCCGTCGAGGTCGAGATGGCGGCCGAAGGCCGGGTGGGCGGCCAGCCGGCGGGCGTAGGCCCACAGCGCGCGGTGCCCGGCCACCCGGTGCACGGCGGAGGCGTCGAGGTGGCAGCGGTGGACGGTGTCGAGCTGCACCAGGGTCACCCACAGCTCGATGTCGGCGGCGGTGAGCCGGCCGTCGGCCAGGTACTCCTCGCCGCTCAGCCGGCGTTCCAGCCGGCCCAGGGTGTCCAGCAGGGTGTCGAGCGCGGCGGCCCGCTCCCCCGGGTCGGCGCCCGCCCGGCCGGCGCGCTGGGCGGCCTCCTCGATGCCCTCGGCGCACATCCGCTCCACCGCCTCGATCACGGACTCCAGGCCCGCGGGGTACAGGCCGGCGCGGTCGTCCGGGCGCAGCAGGTCCAGGTCGCGCAGGATGTCGGGGGTGTGGGTGCTGACGATGCGTCCGGACCAGTCGTCGCTGAGCACGGGCTCGTGGGCGGGGCCGGTGTAGTGGTGGGCGCTCGCCTCGTACAGCGGACGCAGCGCCGTGTGGCCGCCGTCGGGACAGTCGGGGACGGCGGGCAGGAGGGTGACCGGACAGCGGGTGTCCAGGCCGAGGAGGCTGTGGCCGACGGCGAGGCGCAGCCCGTCGGGGCAGGCGGTGGACAGGTGGAGCCGGTAGCGGTGCGGCACGGCGTAGTGGCCGCTGCGCGCGTCCCGGCCGATCCGGCCCCGGAACAGGGGGGCGGTGCGGTGGGCGGGCCGGACGGCGGCGAGCGGAGTGATGGACATGCGTCTCCCCGGGTGGTGGGCGTGCGGACGGGCGCTCCGGCACGGGCGACGGCCGGCCGGCGGGGGCCGAGGGTCGGCCCGGTTCAGCGGTGGCGGCTGATCGCGCTGCAGACACGCTGGAGGTCGATGTGACGGCGGGAGGTGAGCAGGGGTGCGCGCGACGGGGTCCGGTCCGTTCGGCCGGTGCCCGGTGCGAGGCGCGCCATGATTTCCTACCTGTTCACTAGGATTCCCTCCCTGGAGTGTCGATCGGGCTCGGTAGGACGTCAAGGGGGCGTCCACGCACCGGAGTCGGGGGTCTCCTCAGGGTGAGAAACATGTGACATAGTACTGCCGTGGCGAAGCGGCTGACCTGCGATGTCGTGGTCGTCGGAGCCGGGATGGCGGGCGCGGCCTGCGCGCTGTACGCCGCCCGGGCCGGCCTGGAGGTACGGGTGGTGGACCGCGGCGCGGTGGCCGGCGGCACCACCGGAGCGGGCGAGGGCAACCTCCTGGTCTCCGACAAGGAGCCGGGACCGGAGCTGCGACTGGCCCTGCTGTCGGCCCGGTTGTGGGCCGGGCTGGCGCAGGAGCTGGGCGCGGCGGTCGAGTACGAGCCCAAGGGCGGTCTGGTGGTCGCCTCGGCACCCGGCGCGCTGGCCGCGCTGCGGGACCTCGCCGCCCGCCAGCGGTCCGCCGGCGTCACGGCCGTACCGGTGGCGGCCGACCGACTCCCCGACCTGGAACCGTACTTGGCGCCGGGGATGGCGGGCGGGGTGCACTATCCGCAGGACGCCCAGGTCATGCCCGCGCTGGCCGCCGCCCATCTGCTGCGCGCCTCCGGGGCCCGGCTGCACCCCGGCCACACGGTGACCGGGGTGCTGCGCGGGGCGGACGGCATGGTGTACGGCGTCCGCACCGACCGGGGGGACATCCACGCCCCGGCGGTGGTGAACGCGGCCGGTGTCCGGGGCGGCGAGCTCGCGGCGCTCGCCGGGATCCGGCTGCCGGTGCTCCCCCGGCGCGGTTTCGTCCTGGTCACCGAGCCGCTGCCGCGCCGGGTCCGGCACAAGGTGTACGCCGCGGACTACGTGGCCGACGTGGCCAGCGACTCGGCCGGGCTGCGCGCCTCGCCGGTGGTGGAGGGCACGGCGGCCGGACCGGTGCTGATCGGCGCCACCCGGGAACGGGTGGGCTTCGACCGCTCGCTGTCGCTGCGCGCGGTCCGGGCGCTCGCCGCCGGGGCCGTCGGGCTGTTCCCGTTCCTCCGGCAGGTCCGCGCGCTGCGGACGTACGCGGGCTTCCGGCCGTATCTGCCCGACCATCTGCCGGCGATCGGCCCCGACCCCCGGGTGCCCGGCCTGTTCCACGCCTGCGGACACGAGGGCGCCGGCATCGGACTCGCCCCGGCCACCGGGCTGTTGATCGCGCGGGCGCTCACCGGCAAGGCGCCGGAGCTCGACCTCACACCGTTCCGGCCGGAGCGGTTCGACACACAGGGAGGAAACGACGGTGAATCCCCTTGAGCCGACGCGGGCCCGGCCGGGCCCGGCCCACACCGCCACCTTCGACGGCCGGCCCCTGCGGGCGCTGCCCGGTCAGACGGTCGCGGCGGCGCTGTGGGCGGCGGGTGTGACGGCCTGGCGCGGCACCCGGGGCACCGGCGCGCCGCGCGGGGTGTTCTGCGGCATCGGGGTGTGCTTCGACTGCCTGGTGACCGTCAACGACCGCCCCGGCCAACGGGCTTGTCTGGTGCCGGTGCGCCCGGGCGATGTGATCCGCACCCAGCGGGGGACGGGCCGGGACGATGACTGAGCGCCCTCGGCTCGCCGTCGTCGGCGCGGGCCCGGCCGGTCTCGCCGCGGCCCTGACGGCCGCCGCACGGGGTGTCCGGGTGCTCCTGGTCGACGCGGCCGACCAGGCCGGCGGGCAGTTCTACCGGCAGCCGGCCGCCGGTCTCGGCGCCCGCCGGCCCCACGCCCCGCACCACCGGTGGCGGACCTGGGAGCGGCTGCGGACCGGTCTCGAACGGCACCGCGCGGCGGGCCGGATCACCCATCTGACCGACCACCATGTGTGGTGCGTGGCAGGCGAGTCCGGCTCCGGCGGGTTCACCGTGTACGCGCTGCGCGGCCCCGGGCAGGAGGAGGGCGTCACCGTCCGCGCGGACGCCGTGCTCCTCGCCACCGGCGGCTACGAGCGGGTGCTGCCCTTTCCCGGCTGGACGCTGCCCGGGGTCGTCACAGCGGGCGGGGCGCAGGCCATGCTCAAGGGACAGCTGGTGCTGCCCGGACGGACGGCCGTGGTCGCCGGGACCGGGCCACTGCTGCTGCCGGTGGCGACCGGGCTGGCCGCGGCCGGTGCCCAGGTGGCGGCGCTGGTGGAGTCCGCCGGTCCGGCCGCGCTGTCACGCCGGCTGCCCGCCCTGGCCGCACAGCCCGGCACACTCGCCGAGGGCGCCGGGTACGCGGCCCGGCTGCTGCGGCACGGCGTGCGCGTCCTGCCCCGGCACACGGTCCTCGCGGCGCACGGCACCGAGCGGCTGGAGGCGGTGACGGTGGCCGCGCTCGACCGGACCGGACGCCCGCGGCCCGGCACCGCCCGCCGGGTGCGCTGCGACACCCTCGCCGTGGGCCACGGACTGCTGCCGCACACCGACCTCGCCGAGACCCTCGGCTGCGCCCTGTCCGGCACCGCCGTACGGGTCGACGCCGAGCAGCGCACCGACGTGCCCGGCGTCTGGGCCGCCGGGGAGGCCACCGGGGTCGGCGGCGCGACGCTCGCGCTCGCCGAGGGGCGCATCGCCGGGCAGTCGGCCGCCGCGCGGCTGTACGGCACCGCCCCGGACCCGCGCCGCTGGGCCGCCGCCGACCGGACCAGGGCGCGGGCGCGCGCGTTCGCCGCGGCCCTGGATTCGGTGTACGCCCCGCCCGCGGGCTGGGCGGAGCGACTGCCGGACGAGACGGTGGTGTGCCGCTGCGAGGAGGTCACCGCGGGACGGGTGTGCGAGGCGGTCGGCACGCTCGGCGCCGGGGACGCGCGCACCGTGAAGCTGCTCACCCGGGCCGGGATGGGCTGGTGCCAGGGCCGGATGTGCGGGCCCGCGGTGGCCGGTCTGACGGGCTGCCCGCTCGATCCCGGACGCCGGCCGTTCGCCCGGCCGGTACCGCTCGGCGTCCTGGCCGGGCTGCCGGATACCGAGTAAGCCGTGTCCAACAGTGCCATATCACACCTCACCAAGACGGTTACCTGCCGAGATGGGGGACTTCCGATGTCCGACCTACCGCACCGCCCCTGGCACGGCGTCCTCGTCGCCACCGCGCTCCCCTTCCGCGACGACCTCTCGGTCGACCACGACCGCTACGCCGAGCACTGTGCCTGGCTCGTCGCGAACGGCTGCGACGGCGTCGTACCGAACGGCTCGCTCGGCGAGTACCAGGTGCTCACCCCCGAGGAGCGGGCCCGGGTGGTTCGGACCGCCGTGGCCGCGGTCGGCGGGGAGCGGGTGATGCCGGGTGTGGCCGCGTACGGCTCCGCGGAGGCCCGCCGCTGGGCCGAGCAGGCCGGCGCGGCCGGCTGCGCGGCGGTGATGCTGCTGCCGCCCAACGCCTATCGCGCCGACGAGCGTTCCGTCCTCGCCCACTACACGGAGGTCGCCCGGGCCGGCCTGCCGGTGGTGGCGTACAACAACCCGGTCGACACCAAGGTCGACCTGGTGCCCGAACTCCTCGCCCGGCTGCACGGCGAGGGGCTGGTGCAGGCCGTCAAGGAGTTCTCCGGGGATGTGCGCCGCGCCTGGCGGATCGCCGAACTGGCCCCGGACCTCGACCTGTTGGTCGGTGCCGACGATGTACTGCTGGAGCTGGCGACGGCCGGCGCCAAGGGCTGGGTGGCCGGCTATCCCAACGCGCTGCCCCGCGCCTCGGTGGAGCTGTACCGCGCGGCCGTGTCCGGCGACCGGGCCACCGCGCTGCCCCTGTACCGGCAGCTGCATCCGCTGCTGCGCTGGGACTCCAGGACGGAGTTCGTCCAGGCGATCAAGCTCTCCATGGACCTCGCCGGACGGTACGGCGGCCCGGTGCGCCCGCCGAGGGTGCCGCTGCTGCCCGAGCAGGAGGCCGCGGTCCGCGCGGCCACCGAGAAGGCCCTGGCCGCCGGGCTGGTCTGACGAGGGGAAGGAGGCCGGAAGATGCGCAGCAAGCTCGTCCTGCACGCCGTCGACTCGCACACCGAGGGCATGCCGACCCGGGTGATCACCGGCGGGATCGGCACCGTGCCCGGCGCGACGATGAACGAACGGCGGCTGTACTTCCGCCAGCACCGCGACCACGTCAAGCGGTTGCTGATGAACGAACCGCGCGGCCACTCCGCGATGAGCGGTGCCGTCCTGCAGCCGCCGACCCGCCCCGACTGCGACTGGGGCATCATCTACATCGAGGTCTCCGGGTATCTGCCGATGTGCGGGCACGGGACGATCGGGGTGGCCACCGTCCTGGTCGAGACGGGCATGGTGGAGGTCACCGAGCCGGTGACCACCATCCGGCTGGACACCCCGGCGGGGGTCGTGATCGCCGAGGTCGCGGTGGCGGACGGCGCCGCCCGGAGCGTGACCCTGCGGAACGTGCCGTCGTTCGCCGCCGGGCTGGACCGCGAGGTCACCCTGCCGGACGGCCGGACCGTCCGCTACGACCTCGCCTACGGCGGCAACTTCTACGCGATCCTGCCCGTGGACGCCCTCGGGCTGCCCTTCGACCGCGCCCGCAAGGACGACATCCTGGCGGCGGGGCTGGCGCTGATGCGGGCCGTCAACGAGCAGGACGAGCCGGTCCATCCGCAGGACCCGTCCATCCGCGGCTGCCACCACGTCCACCTGTACGCGCCCGGCGCCACGGCCCGGCACTCCCGGCACGCGATGGTCATCCACCCGGGCTGGTTCGACCGCTCCCCCTGCGGCACCGGCACCTGCGCGCGCATGGCGCAGCTGCACGCGCGCGGTGAACTCCCGCTGGGCACCGAGTTCGTGAACGAGTCCTTCATCGGCACCCGGTTCAGCGGTCGGCTGCTGGGCACGACCGAGGTCGCCGGGGTGCCGGCCGTGCTGCCCAGCTTCACCGGCCGCGCGTGGATCACCGGGACGGCACAGTATCTGCTGGACCCGGACGACCCGTTCCCCGAGGGGTTCGTCCTGTAGCGGGGTTCGTCCTGTGGCACCCCCGGGCTCCTCCCCTGCCCGGCTCCTCTACACTCACCCCGGTGATGCGTGACATGGCACAGAACACGCGCGACGCGGAGCTGTCCGCCCTCCCCCGGCTCGGCGGACGGCGCAGCAGTTACCGCGAGCGGGTCGCGGACGCCCTGCGCGCCGCGCTGATCGCGGGCGAGCTGCGGCCGGGCGAGGTGTACTCGGCGCCCTCGCTGGCCGCCCGGTTCGGTGTCTCGGCGACGCCGGTACGGGAGGCGATGCTCGACCTGGCCAAGGAGGGACTGGTCGACACCGTGCCCAACAAGGGGTTCCGGGTCACCGTCGTCTCCGACCGGCAGCTGGACGAGTACACACAGATCCGGGCGCTCATCGAGATCCCGACCGTGGTGGCCCTGGCCCGCACCGCGGACCGGGTCTCGCTGGAGGCGCTGCGCCCGGCGGCCCGGGAGATCGTCCAGGCCGCCGCGGCGGGCGACCTGATCGCCTACGTCGAGGCGGACACCCGTTTCCACCTCGGCCTGCTCGCCCTCGCGGGCAACGCGCACCTGGTCGAGGTCGTCGCCGACCTGCGGGGGCGCTCCCGGCTGTACGGGCTGACCGCGCTGGTCCGGACGGGCCGGCTGCTCGCCTCCGCCGAGGAGCACCTGGAGCTGCTGGACGCCCTGCTGGAGCGCGACGAGCAGGCCGTCGACGCGATCATGACCCGGCATCTGGGGCATGTGCGCGGGCTGTGGGCGGCGGACTGACCGCGACCGGCGCCGGACATCTGGCGGCGGGAGGTCCGCACCGCGACGTTTTTTGCGTGATCAAGCGGCCCGCACGGAACAAAAAACGGCGATTTTGAGCCAGATCGGCGCATCCCCGACCATGGAGCCCGTCCCGGTGATCCCGGGAACATCCGTTCCATGAGAGGCGCACCACCCATGCACAACACCGGAACCGTCGCACGGTCGGCTCCGGCCTCCGCGGAGACCCCCGCGGCGCCGCCCACGGTTCCCGCCGAGGACCCGCACGGCGACGCCGGCCGGCATGCCCGCCGGTTCGGCCTGCCCGTCGCCACCGCGCTGGTCATGGGCAACATCATCGGCGGCGGCATCTTCCTGCTGCCCGCCTCCATCGCCCCCTACGGCACGGTCAGCCTGGTCGCGTTCGTCGTGCTGACCGTCGGCGCCATCGCGCTCGCCCTGGTCTTCGGCCGGCTGGCCGCCCGGGACCCGCGCACCGGCGGCCCCTACGTCTACGCCCGCGAGGCGTTCGGCGACTTCGCCGGCTTCCTCGCGGCCTGGTCGTACTGGATCACCACCTGGGTGTCGAACGCCGCGCTCGCCGTCGCCGCCGTCGGCTACCTGGACGTGCTGATCCCGGTCGACGACCACCGCTGGACCGCCTGCCTGGCCGCGCTCGCCCTCCAGTGGCTGCCCGCCCTCGCCAACTTCGCCGGCACCCGGTACGTCGGCGCCGTCCAGCTGGTCTCCACCGTGCTGAAGTTCGTACCGCTGCTGCTGGTCGCGGTCGGCGGGCTGTTCTTCTTCGACCCGGACCGGCTCGGGCCGTTCAACGCGAGCGGGCACGGCGCGGTCGGCGCGGTCTCCGCCTCCGCCGCCCTGCTGCTCTTCTCCTACCTCGGGGTGGAGTCCGCCGCCGTCAGCGCGGGCGAGGTCAAGAACGCCCGCCGCAACGTGGGCCGCGCCACCGTCATCGGCACCGCGGGCGCGGCGCTGGTGTACCTGCTGGGCACGGTGTCGGTGTTCGGCACGGTCGCGCACGACCGGCTGGTGTCCTCCAGCGCGCCGTTCTCGGACGCCGTGAACACGATGTTCGGGGGCAGCTGGGGCGGTACGGCGGTGGCGCTCGCCGCGCTGGTGTCGATGACCGGCTGCCTCAACGGCTGGACCCTGCTCAGCGCCCAGACGCCGTACGCGGCGGCGCGCGACGGACTGTTCCCGAGCGCCTTCGCCCGCCGGCGGCGGGGCGTGCCCACGGTCGGCGTGGGCGTGACGGTCGTCCTCGCCTCGCTGCTCACCGTCTACAACTACTTCTCCGGCTCGGCCAAGGTCTTCGACGTCCTGGTTCTGGTCACCACGTTCACCGCGACCGTGCCGTATCTGCTGGCCACCGCCGCGCAGATCTTCCACCTCGTGGCCGGGCGGCCCGGGCAGGTCGACCGGGGGCGGCTGGTGCGGGACTCCGTGATCACGGCCGTGGCCGCCGCGTTCTCCGTCTGGCTGATGGCGGGCGCCGGGTACGCGGCGGTGTACCAGGGTGTGCTGTTCCTGTTCGTCGGGATCATCGTCTACGCGGTGATGGCGGCGCGCCGGCAGCGCGGGCTGGCGCCGGCGGGCGGGACGCCGACAGCCGAGGCCTCAGCGGTCGAGACGGCGTAGCCCACCGTCCCCCGGCTCCGCGACCCCCGGCACCTGCGTGTCCGGGGGTTCGCTGTGCGCGGGCCCGGTGTCGTGAGGCTCGGCGTTCCCGGGGCCGGTGTCCCCGGGCGGGGTGTCCGGGGGCGCGCTGTGGACCCCGGGCCGGTACTTGGGGACGCGGAGGGTGACCTTCGTCCCGGCGCCGACGCCGGTCTCGATGACCAGGCCGTGCTCGTCGCCGTAGACCTGGCGCAGCCGCTCGTCCACGTTGCGCAACCCGATGCCCGCCGTCGGTCCGTCCTCGCCGCGCAGGATCCGGCGGAGCCGGCCGGGCTCCATGCCCACCCCGTTGTCCTCGACGGCGATCCGGGCCGTCGCCCCCTCGTCGTGCGCGGTGATCGTGATCCGGCCGCGCCCGGCGCTCCCCTCCAGTCCGTGCTTGACCGCGTTCTCCACCAGGGGCTGGAGGCAGAGGAAGGGAACGGCCACCGGCAGCACCTCGGGGGCGATCCGCAGGGTGACCTCCAGGCGCGGCCCGAACCGGGCCCGGACCAGCTCCAGGAACTGCTCGACGGCGCGCAGTTCCTCGGCCAGGGTGGTGAACGCGCCGTGGCGGCGGAAGGAGTAGCGGGCGAAGTCGGCGAACTCCAGCAGCAGCTCGCGGGCCCGCTCGGGGTCGGTGCGGACGAAGGACGCGATCGCCGCCAGGGAGTTGTAGACGAAGTGCGGGGAGATCTGCGCGCGCAGCGCCCGGACCTCCGCCTCGATCAGCCCGGTGCGGGTCCGGTCGAGGTCGGCGAGTTCCAGCTGGACGGAGACCCAGCGCGCCACCTCCTCGGTGGCCCGCGCCCCGGACCCCGGCTCCCCCGCGCCGAGCACGACGAGGGCGCCGGGCACGCGCCGGTCGACGGTGAGCGGCGCGGCGGCGCCCCAGCGCACCGGGCAGTCCGGGTCCGGGCAGGCGACGGCGAAGGTCTGCGCGCGGCCGGTGTCCAGCACCTGGCGGACCCGCTCCAGGGCCGCCTCCGTGTGGTGCCGGCCCGGTCCCTCCCAGGCCAGCAGCCGGTCCTCGGCGGTGAGCCCGAGCGCGGCCGTGCCGAACAGCGGCCGCAGCCCGCGGACCGCCTTGCGGGCGGCGTCCGGGGTGAGTCCGGCGCGCAGCGGAGGCGCGGCCACGGACGCGGTGTGCAGGGTGCGGAAGGTGGCGCGTTCCACGGGGGTGCCGGGGTCCGGGCCGCCCCGGGCCGCCCGGCGGGCCAGCAGGCGTCCGGTGGCGAGCCCGGCGGCGAAGAGCAGCGGGGCGCCGGCGGCGAGCAGGGCGAGGCCGTTCACGGGCGGGTGCCGTGGGCCGCGCACCGCCGGTACCGGTGGGTCGTCATGGCGTCGTCACTCCTCGGCGGGTGCTGGGCAGGTCCCGGCCGGCCGGGCGTTCGGGCAGGTGGAGGCGGGCCATGGCGGCGTCGGTGCCGGGCGGTATCCGGTCCCGGGTGGCCAGGGACACCAGGATCATGGTCAGGAAGCCGAGCGGGACGGACCACACGGCGGGCCAGGCGAGCAGGGAGTGCGCCCAGCCGCCTGCCGGTGGCCCGGCGATGGTGAGGGTGACGGCGGTGAGGGCGCCGCCTCCGCCGGCGAGGAGTCCCGCGATCGCGCCGGGCGGGGTCAGCCCGCGCCACCAGATGCCGAGCACCAGCAGCGGGCAGAAGGCGGAGGCGGCCACGGCGAAGGCGAGTCCCACGGCGCCGGCGACGGGGAGCTGGCCGGCGGCCACGCTCACGGTGCCGGGCACGGCCACCGCGGGCAGCGTGGCGAGCCGGAAGCGGCGGACGCCGAGCGAGGGCAGCACGTCCTGGCTGAGCACGCCCGCGACGGACAGGGTGAGCCCGGAGGCGGTGGACAGGAAGGCGGCGCAGGCGCCGGCGGCGATCAGCGCGCCGAGCAGATCACCGGCGGTGCCGCCGAGCAGCCGCTCGGGCAGGACGAGGACGGCGGCGTCGGTGTTGCCGGTGAGCAGCAGGTCGGGGGCGTAGAGCCGGCCGAGGAGGCCGTAGAGGGGCGGCAGCAGATAGAAGCCGCCGACGAGGGCGAGCACGATCACGGTGGTGCGCCGGGCGGCGCGGCCGTCGGGGTTGGTGTAGAAGCGGACGAGGACGTGCGGCAGTCCCATGGTGCCGAGGAAGGTGGCGCAGATCAGTCCGTACGTGGCGTAGAGCGGGTGCTCCTCCTCGCCGCCGGACAGCGGTGCCGCCCAGCCGGCGGCGGCGCCCGGCCCGCCGTCGCCGGGCGCGCGCTCGGGCACCGGGGTCCCGGGCGGGAAGCGCAGGGTGGTCCCGGCCCGGATCTCGTGCACTCCGGGGTCCAGCGCCAGCGGCGCGCCGTCGTAGGCCCTGCCGTCCACGGCACCGCTCGCCACGGCCCGCAACGGCGCCTCGATCCGCAGCCGTACGGTGCTGTCGACGGTGACCTGGGTGTGCCGGCGGAAGGCCGGCGGTTCCTCCAGGGCGCCGGCGGGGCGCGGGTCGCCGTGCCAGGCGAGCAGCAGGAACAGCGCGGGTACGAGGAGCGCGGTCAGCTTCAGGCAGTACTGGAACGCCTGCACGAAGGTGATGCCGCGCATGCCGCCGGCGGCCACGGCCAGGGTGACGACGACGGCGACGAGCACACCGCCGAGCCAGTGCGGCGCGCCCGTGACCAGGCCGAGGGTGAGGCCGGCGCCCTGGAGCTGGGGCAGCAGGTAGAGCCAGCCGACGCCGACGACGAGCACTCCGGCGACCCGCCGGGCGGCGGTGGAGCCGAGCCGTGAGTCGGCGAAGTCGGGCAGGGTGTAGGCGCCGGAGCGGCGCAGCGGGGCGGCGACGAACGCGAGCAGGACGAGGTAGCCGGCCGCGTAGCCGACGGGGAACCAGAGCATCTGGACGCCCTCGGCGGCGACGAGCCCGGCGATGCCGAGGAAGGAGGCGGCCGAGAGGTACTCCCCGCTGACGGCCATGGCGTTGAGGTACGGCGGGACGGTACGGGAGGCGACGTAGAAGTCGGACGTGGTGCGCGAGACGCGCAGCCCCACCGAGCCGATCACCAGCGTGGCCAGGACCGCCGCCGCCACGGCCACGATGCCGTACGTCTGGTTCACCCGGCGGCTCCGGACGCCCGGCCCCCGTTCACCGCCGGGCCCCTTCGTCCCGTTCCCCGGCGTCTCGTTCCCCGGCGTCCCGTTCATTGCGTTCGGCCCGCACGACGTACCACCGGCCGATGACGACGAACACGGGGTAGGCGCCGACTCCCAGTACGGCCCAGACGAGCAGCGCGCTGCCCGGCCGGACCGCCGGGTCGGGCAGGGCGGCGAAGACGAGGGGCAACGGCCCGATCACCGCGACGAGCATCCCGAAGGCCAGGACGCCGAGCCGGAGTTGACGGCGCATCAAATCCCTGAGAGCGGCGGTGTCCTGGGGGCGTGTCCGGGCGGGGGGAACCGGCCCGGGGGCCGGGCGAGACGTCCGGGGAGCCCCCGTGACCACTTCACGTCGGGGAGTCCCGGGTCCACCCATGCCGCGCCCTCCGGCCCGCGAAGATCACACGTCGCAGTGGAGTGTACGCATCCCGAAACCAAAGGGACAGCTCCCGGCCGGCGCCGGTCACCGGCGCCACCGGGTCCCCGTCCGGTCAGGAGCGGATACCGAGCGCGGGCCCGGCGCCGTAGGCCGCGGCCATGGGGGAGCTGCCGGTGGTGACGAAGTCCCGGATGCCCGTCAGGTAGGCGTCGCGGTCGATCAGCCCGTCGTGGTCGGTGTCGAGCGCGTCGAACGCCGCGCCGGCGTCGGTCTCGGCGTTCCCCGCCGCCGTGCGCAGCCGGGTGAACGCGGCGCGGTCGAGGTGTCCGTCGGCGTCGGTGTCGGCGAGGTCGAACAGGGAGCCCAGGGCGGGCCGGCAGGAACGCTCGAACGCCTCGTGCCCGACCCAGGCGCGGTATTCCTCGAACGTGACGCGTCCGTCGCCGTCGGCGTCCATGTCCCTGAAGACGGCCTCATGAGCGGCCCGGGACGCGGCGACGACCGGATCGCCGGCGTCGCGGCCCACGGCGGCCGCCACCCGGTCGACCCGCGCGAGGTACTCCTCCTGGGTGATGGCGCCGTCGCCGTCCACGTCCAGCATCGCGAAGATCCGGTGTTGAGGTGAGTCGGCCACTGTGCTTCCTCCTGGTGCGTCCACGACTGGGGGGTCGTCAAACTACCCTTGGGAGTAAGGGGAATTCGCGGATCCGTCGGTCCACCACCCGGCCGGGTGGCGCACGGCACGCAGTTGCGAGCCGTCGACCGCTCCACGGGCCCGGCGCCCACGGCATGTGCGGGTACAACGCCGCGCGCCGCGCACTGGCCTGGCTCCGAAAGGGCCCGTAGCCCTGACCGGCCGGTGCGGAGCCGATAACCGTGAGGGTGTTCGGGAATGCGGATCCGCGCGCATGTGGGGAGTTCCGGTGGTAACGGCGAGATCCCCATGGATAGAATGTCGCGCGCCGCTCGCGATGGCGGTCGGCGAGGTCGGTGGTGGGGGCGAGGGAACCGTGTTCGAGCTGCGCAGACTCCCGACGTTCGAGCTGCGGAAACTCCCGACCTCCGGCGGCCCGGCCCGAGAGCCTGAACGCGTGTTCGCCTTTTTCGGCCCGCACTCCTTACGGCTCACCAGCGATATCCTCCGGCGATCACCATAAAAGCGGCCCACGCACAGCGGCGCGGGCCCTTTTTCTTTGCCCCGGGGGCTTCGTTTTCAAGACACGGGGGCTTCGATTTCAAGACAGAGGAAGTGTGGAGTGTGATGCCATGAACCGAGTCGGCAGAGACTCGCGCCGGGCGGCCGGGGGGCTCGCGAAGCCGCTGGCGCGCACCGGCTTGTCCCTCCTCTTACTGGCGGGCGCCGCCGCCGGGGCGACGACCGGAACGGCCACCGCCGCCGCCGACGACGGCACGCTGACGGTCCAGGTACTGCGTGACTTCTTCGGCACCGGCGTGATCAACACGGCGATGGACGTGCCACAGCGGGGCATCAGGGTGGAGGTCTCCGATCCCGCCGGGCACCGGGTCGCCGGTGTCACGGACACCACCGGAAAGGTCGTGGTGTCGGGAACGGCCGCGCTCGACGGCGGCCGGTACCGCGTCGACGTCAGCGTCCCGGAGCCGTACCGCCGCTATCTGCGGGCGGCGCCCGCGTCGACGGCGGAGAACCACTTCGACAGCTTCACGTCGTTCGTGGACGTGTCGGACGGGAAGGACGCCTCGGTCGTGACCGGGGTGTGGGATCCGGCCGACTACGCGCTGCCGGACACCCGGTACTTCGTGCCGGTCCACAACGGCGCGAACGGGAACGACAACCGGGCGTTGGTGGCGTTCGGCACGGGGGTCCGGCGCACGTGTCCCACCGACGCGGCGTGCCCGACCACGCTGGCCACTCAGGACCAGGTGGGTACGACGTTCGGGCTGGCGTACGACACGTACCGGACCCGGCTGTTCCAGAGCGCGTTCGCCCGCCGGTACACCCCGTACGGGCCGCAGGGCGGGGGCGCGATCTACACGGTGCCCGTCGACGGCTCGGGTGCCCCGAAGCTGTTCGCGCGGGTGCCGGACGCCACGGTGACGCGGCACGACGCCGACAACATGATCAAGGACGGCGGGTTCACCGACGCGCCCGGCAAGGAGAGCATCGGCGGCCTGGCCCTGTCGGAGGACGGCACCACGCTGTACGCGGTGAACCTGCGGACCCGCAGCCTGGTGAGCTTCGACGCGACCGGCGCCACCGCCTCCGCGCCCAAGTCGACGGTCCCGATCCCGGACCCGGGGTGCGCGAACCGCGCCGACTGGCGGCCGTTCGGGCTCCAGACCCACGACAACACGCTCTACGTCGGCGGCGTGTGCAGCGCGGAGAGCACGCAGGACCGCGAGGACCTGAAGGCCGTCGTCGCCACCTTCGACGGCAAGCGGTTCACCACGGTGCTGAGCCACCCGCTCACGTACGAACGCGGCAGCGTCTTCGGTTCCGGCGACCGCGCCACCCACTGGAACCCCTGGAACACCGGCCTGGACACATGGGACGACCGCAAGGCGGGCAACGTCTTCATCGACCCGCAGCCGGAGCTGGCCTCCCTCGCCTTCGCCCGGGACGGCTCGATGATCCTGGGCTTCCGCGACCGGTTCATGGACGTGCTCAGCTGGGGAGGGCTGGACCCCCGCCCGGGCAACAACGAGCAGGAACGTGCCATGTCCGGTGGTGACATCACCATGGTCTGCGCCACTCCCACCGGTGAATACCAGTGGGAAGGCACCGGAAGCTGCCCCAGCAACGCCACTCCCGCCAACAACGCCGGCCAGCCCGCCGACGTCGTCGAATACTTCCCGGGCGACTCCTTCGCCAACGCCCACCAGGAGACCGCGCTGGGGTCCGTCGCCTACATCCCGCAGCAACAGTGGGTGGTGAGCACCGAGTTCGACCCGGTCGTGGACGTCGCGACCTCGGGGACCGGGTACCACGACATCACGTCCGGTCAGGGCCCGGGCAACGCCCCGAAGGAGAACGGGTACCAGTTCGTCAGCGCGAGCCAGGGCGGTTTCGGCAAGGCCGGCGGGCTCGGTGACATCGCGTACGCGGCGGCGAACGCGCCGATCCAGATCGGCAACGTCGTGTGGTTCGACGGCGACCACAACGGGATCCAGGACCCGGGGCACGTACTGCTGCCGGGAGCGACCATCAACCTGCTGGACGCGAACGGCGAACAGGTCGCCACGACCAGGACCAACGCGGCCGGCGAGTACTACTTCGGCGGTGTGGGCGCCGCGTACCAGCTCACGCCCGGCGCGAAGTACACGGTGCAGTTCGACGTATGCACCGCGGACACCAGCCAGGTGCCCGAGCAGCCTGCGGCGAGCGAACTGCGGTTCACGCTCCCACGGGCCGGTGACAACCGGGCGCACGACTCCAATGTGACCCCGCCGACCACCGGGGAGCTGTGCAACGGCTACGCACCCGTCACCGCCCCGGACAAGCCGGGCGGCGTCGACCACACCATCGACGCCGGGGTGTACATCCCGAAGGAATCCCCCAGCCCGACCCCGACCCCGACCCCCAGCCCGACGCCGACACCGACCCCGACCCCGACGCCCGCCCCGAGCTCCCCGCCGGCCTCGCCTCCGGTCCCGGCACCGCCGTCGCCGGTGCCGCCGGCCAACCCGGCCCCGGGCGGTGGCGGCGGTTCGATGGCGAACACCGGTATGTCCGGGGTGCCGACACTGATCGGCCTCGCCGGTCTGCTGGTGGGCACGGGCCTGGTCATCGCGTTCGTGACCCGGAGTCGTCGCGCCCGGCAGCACTGAACGCACCGCACCACTGAAACGCACCGCACCACAGTGATCCGCCCGTCCGCGATCCGCCCGTCCGCCATCCGGACGGCGCGAACGGGCGGATCACGTCCCGGCCGGCCCGGCGAGGGCCGGCCTTGGTGTCGTCCGCCGGCACCCCGCCCGGCCGGGGTGGTGATGATCGAGAGGGTGAAGCAGCCAAGTGCCAGTGTCGAACCGCGTGCGCGGCGGGAGAATCCGGCAGGCCCCACCGGGCCGCGCGCCCGGCCGGGGCCGATGGCGGTGGCCGCACTGGGCGGCTGCCGCCGCCGGCCTGGCGGCCGTCGCGGCGGCCGTGTTCCTCCTCGCCGGCGGCGGCCCGGACACGAGCGGTCCGCGCGCGCTCACCGAGGACGAGGCGAACCGGCTGGCCATCACCCGGTTCCGCAACTACGAGGCGCGGGGCCGCGCGGTGACCATCACCGTGCCGGGCACCGCCGGCGGGCTGACCGTGACCGGGTCCGTCGACTACCGGGGCCAGGTCGGGTACGGCGTGGTACGCGGCTCCGGGCGCGACACATCCAGCGACGGGCTGATCCAGTGGACGGCCACCTCCGTGCACGTCCACCCGATGGCGCACGCTCCGGCGCACGCCCCCGCGTCACCGCCCGGCTCGGGCTGGTACGACCGTCCGCTCCAGGCGTCCGGCAGCGCGCTGGACAGTTCGCTGGCCATCGCGCTCAAGCTCGGCAGCGACCGGCCGGACAACGCCGAGCTGCTGCCGCAGAACGGGGCGGCGTGGTGGGGACGGGACCAGGTGGACGGGCACCGGGTGGACGTCATGACCGGGCCGTCCTCCCCCGACCGCTCCGGTACGGCGGGCAACGTGCGCTACTGGATCGGCCCGGACGGCACCATGTACCGGGTCCGGGTCCGCGTGGAGTCCGAGGAGCAGCCGGTGGTCATCGCCTTCGACACCGGGAAGTACGTTCCGGTCGAGCCGGTGCCCGGGGTGACCCCGGCCCGGTAGCCGTCGGTCAGGGTGTCCGTACCCGCGCGTGCGCGGCGAGCAGGGACACCGGCGGCAGGGGGACGTCCGCCGTCTCGGGCAGGGCCGGAACGGCCGGGACGGCGGTGGCGCCCGTAGTCGCCGCGTGGGGGAACTGCGGCTGCGGACCGGGCGGGGCGACCTCGGTGAACGGGATGCCACCGGGTGCCGCCGGCGCCGCCCAGGTGCCGGCCGGCGAGGACGCCCCGGCGGGCAGCGGGCAGGCCGCGGTCGTCGCGAGCCGGGCGGGCACGGTGCTGTCCAGTTCGTTGCCGCGCAGGCAGTTGCCCCGTCCCCGGGTGGCGGTGGGGAACGTCCAGCCGACGTCGACGCCGTTGCCGTCGAAGGTGTTGTCCTCGATGCGGTTGCCGACCGGAGGGATGTCGGCGGTCGCGGTGATCACCAGCCCGGCGGTGCTGTTGCCGGTGACGCGGTTGCGCAGGAACCGGTTGTCGCTGCCGCCGTCGATTCCGATGCCGGTGCCCCATCCGCCGTCGGCCTGTTGCGGGGTGGCCCGCTGCTGGTTGGCGGCGATCAGGTTGCCCGCGATGACGGCGTCCCGCTGGGGGAGCAGTTTCTCCTGGTGGTCGGAGTTGGTGGTGAGTCCGACCCGGTTGCCGACGAGGCGGTTGCCGACCACGTACATGTCCCCGCCGGCGTTGGTGCCCTCGTAACCGACCGCGTTGAGCTCGGCGATGTTGTCCCGTACCACGATGCGGCAGGGCTTGCACTGGCCGACGTAGATGCCCGAGTCGGCCGCGCCCGAGGCGTACGAGTGCTCGATGACACCGTTCTGCGCGGAGAACGCGTAGATGCCGTACAGGCCGTTGCGGGTGGCGGTCACATGGGAGACCAGGAACGACTTCAGGAAGGTGACCGGCTCGTCGCCGGTGTCGTAGCCCCCGGCACGCCCCGGCAGCCCGGCGGCCGCCTTCGCGGAACCGGTGACCAGGACCCCGTTCTGCGTGTTGTCGCGCACGGTCAGGTTCTGCACGGCCACTCCGGGCGCGGAGACGACGATGCCGTTCGGCTGCCGCGTCCGCCCGTCGATGACGACCTTGTCCCGGGACTCGCCCCGGAGGGTGACCCGAGGCGTGGCGACCTTCACCGACTCGTGGTAGACGCCCGGTGCGACCAGGACCAGGTCACCGGGGTGGGCGAGGGACACCGCGTCCGAGATCGTCGGGGCGTCGGCCGGCACCCTGATGGTCACGTGCGCCCCGTCGGGGCGCCGGCCGTGGTCCGGCCCGTCGTCGCCGGACCCGCAGCCCGCCAGTACGCATGCCAGGGTGCTCAATGACGCGGCCATCACACGAAGACGGAGACGAGGCATGGCCTCATCCTGGCATGAAGCCGGCCCGCCGCGGGTCCGGTCAACTCGCCCCGGCCGGAAGGGATATGGCATCCTGCACATCGTGAGCCGAGCCGAACCCCGCCCGTCACGCCGCGCGTTCATCGGCGCCGGTGGGGCCGTGGCGGCCACCGGACTCACGGCGGGGTGCGAATCGCCCGCGGTCCGGCAGGACCGCCCCCCGTCCCCCGCGCCCACCGCACGGGTCTCCCCCACCGGTCGTCACCAGGCGGGCGTCACGCTCCCGCGAACGGCCCAGCCGAACCTCCTGGCGGTGGTGGCCGATGTCGGTGACGGCGTGGCCGTCGGCCCGCTGCTGGCCGAACTCGGCGAGGCCGTCCTCACGCTCACCGCGGGGACCGATCCGCGCCTGCTGGGCTTGGCGCCGGGCGATCTCACCGTGACGATCGGGGTGGGGCCACGGCTGGTGCGCGGGGCCGGTCCCGCCCTGCCCGGCGCGGCGGACCTGCCCCGGTTCTCCCGCGAGCGGATCGCCCCGCGGTCGCATGGCGGGGACCTGCTGGTGCAGATCTGCGCCGGCGACCCCCTGCTGTTACCGGTCGTCGCCGCCGCGCTGCTGGGGCAGGCCGGGGACCGGATCCGTGAACGCTGGCGGCAGTCCGGACGCCGCGGCCCGGACGTCCGGGTGGCCGAGGACGTCTCCGCGCCACGCAACCTGCTCGGTTTCGTCGACGGCATCGTGGGCCCGCACACGACGGCCGAACAGCGACGCCATCTGTGGCTGGCCGGACCCGCTCCGGTCGCCGGCGGCACGATCGCCGTGGTACGGCGCATGGAACTCGACCTGCCGGGGTTCGCCGCGCTCTCCGTGGCCGAGCAGGAGGCGGTCCTCGGCCGGCGGAGAGCCACCAGTGCGCCCCTGTCCGGCGGAACCTCCGCCACGGACCCGGACCTCGGCGCCAAGACACCGGACGGACGCTACCTGGTCCCGGCCGACGCCCACGTCCGCCGGGCCCATCCGGGCGTGGTCGGTGTCGGCCTCATGCTCCGCCGTTCCTACAGCACCGACGGGCCCACTCCCGGCCTGCTCTTCATCAGCTTCCAGAACGACCTGCGCACCTTCACGAAAACGCTGGCCCACATGGACGGCTCCGACGCGCTGTTGCGCTACACCACGACCACCGCCGGCGCGACCTTCCTCATCCTCCCCGGCTTCGACCGCCAACGCCCCCTCGGCGCGGGTCTGTTCCGCTGACCAGCTGCCCGGCCGTCCGTCAACGCCGGTTGCTGCCGCGCAGCCGCACCCCGTAGCCGTCCAGCATGCGCAAGGTCTCCGTCCGCGTCCGCTCCTTCATACGAGGCCAGGCGGCTTCGACCAGCCCGTCGGCGTTCAGTCCCGGCACCGGCCGAGCAGTTCGCCATCTCGTACGAGCCCCGGGCCGGGCCATGCGGGCCGTCCGGTGTTCCCGGCACACGTCGCCGGCGCCTCACCGCTGACGGGCCGGCGGGGCGGTCGCCCGGGTGAGCAGGCGGAGGGCGGCCTGTGACGGGGAGCCGGATTCGGCGATGGCGAGCACGATGTGCCGTTCCTCGTCCTGCGGGGGACGCAGGCTGTGCTGCCGGACGGTGAGGCGATCCCCGCTGGGACCCGTACGACACCGTGCGCCGGGCCACCATGCGTGTCGACGCCGACTGGACCCGGATCGACGACCCTCGCGGCCAGGAACGCCAGGCATGGACCTGACCCGGCACGCACATGGTGCGACGCGGTCTCGACCAGCGCACGCGCACTCTCAGGTCAGGGCCGTCCCCAGCAGCTCGACGCGGTGCGAAGTCGTTCTGGCGCTCACACCGAGTATGCCGAAGATGAGATCCCGGCCCATCGTCGCGCCCACCAGCGTGTTGACCGGGCCGAACGAGGCCGCCATCGGCGTGACCGCGGTTCCGGCCGCGGCCTTCGCCTCCTGGAGCGACGCGAGGAAGGCCGGGACGCCGGCGGGCCGGATCAGCGGCCCGCTCGATCCCGCCCGGAGGCCGCAGCCGCCCGTGATCATCGACACTCCGCGCTCCAGACACGCCTGGGCGCACAGTTCCGGCAGCGACGCGGGACGGTCGGCCGCCACGACGAGGAACCCGCCCTCGCGCAGGTGCGGCACCAGGGCCTCGCTGGTCGTGATGGTCTCCATGGCGGTGGTCAGCTCCGCTTCGGGGAGGCGCTCACGCACCCACTCGCCGGCCGCGTCGACCTTTGGCCGGCCGATGTCACGACGCCGGTAGAGGTACTGGCGGTTCAGGTTCTCCAGCGCGACCCGGTCGCCGTCCACGAGCGTGAGTCCGCCCACGCCCGCGCCCACCAGCTCGGCCAGCACCACACCGCCGATGCCGCCGACGCCGAGCACGGTCACGTGCGCCGCGCGCAGCCGTTCCTGTGCCGCGCCGGCGTCCAGTCCCAGGGCCGCGAAGTACTCGACCTGGTTCCGCCAGGCGGACGACTGCCACGAGCGGTCGAACGGTGCGACGACGAGACGGAGCCGAAGGAGCGTGCGCACGATGGCGTCCGTGTTCCTTCCGCTCGGCACCGGGAGGCCGAGCGGGTCGTCGCAGACCGCTTCGAGCCATGCGAACATCGCTTCGGGGCAGCGCCGGACCAGCAGTACGTCGTCGGAGAAGACGCGCAGCTCGTCGCCGTCGCGGGACCAGGTCGCCGCAGGCGAGAGCACGTAGCGGTCGCTTCCGTCAGCCATCCCTGGCCTTCCTTCGTAGCGAGATCACCGTTTGCCGGGGGTCAGGGGGAACCGGCGCTCCAGCTGAAGCGGGGGAAGCGCACGGCGTCCATCGACGGCCAGGGCCGGCCCGCCAGTGCCTCGTGCTGCAGCCAGTGGCCCCTGAGCCGCAGCAGCGGCAGGACCGGGCACTGCTCGCGCACCGCTCGCCGCAGCTCGTCGGCCGCGTCCTCGTCGTCCGGGTCCTCGGACAGCCGGCGCAGCAGCGGCGCGAGGACCGGGTCGCGGCGTGCCGGGTCGAGCAGGTCCAGGGCGCCGATCGGATCCGCGAAGAGCGGGCCCCGCAGGGCGAGGAGCAGGTCGAAGGACTGTGCCGAGCCCGAGACGAAGTCGGCGGGTGCCAGCTCGACCTCGACGCCGAGGTTCTCGGTCAGCTGGGCCGCGACCTCTTCGGCCACGTCCAGGTTGGGGTAGTAGTCCCAGTACCCCAGGCGCAGGCGTTCACCGGCGCCGGCGGTGCTGGGCGGTGCTTCGACGTGGTGGTCGGGCGCCGCCGACTCCACGCCGTTCCAGCACCGGGCGACCAGGCGCTCGTAGCGGAGCGCGCCGAGGATCCGGCGGCGGAACTCCGCGTCCCGCACCGCCGACCGGCTGTCGGGGACGACCTCCAGGCACATCTCGATCGCGGTCGGTGCCGTGTGGAACGCCCGGCTGTCCGCGAAGTCCGTGACGCGGTCGAGCGGAAACGCCGTCGCGCACGTCACGTCGACCTCGCCCCGCCGGAACCGCTCCGGGGCACCGTGCGGATCCCGGCGTACGAGCACCCGCACGGGTGGTGTACCGGCCCTGACGGGTTCGAGCCAGTACTCGTCGTCGGTGGTGCGCACGGCACGCTGGTACGCGCCGGAGGACAGCTGTCCGCACGGTGAGATCGGAGCGAGGTCGACGCTCTGGAGCAGGCTGGGCAGGTGCGGCACCGGGCGGCGGAGCTCGATGACGAGCGTGTCCTTCGAGGTGCGGACCGCGCGGATGTCGAGCAGGAACCGCTGGAGCGACGGCACCGTGAGCGCGGTCCGGATCGCCCGGGCGTGATCGCTCGCACGCACCGGGCTCCCGTCGGAGAAGGACGCGCCCTGCTGGACGCGGTAGTGCTGGCTGAGCCCGTCGTCCGTGACCCAGAGCAGGTCGAGCCGGCTGTGCTGGCTCGCCGAGGCGAACCAGCGGCTCAGGTAGTCGCCTCCCGTCGGTCCGTGCCATCGGATCGGGTCGTCGTCCACCTCGACGACGACGGGGCGCATGGCGCTCACGTGGCCGGGAGGGGGTTGTCGGCCAACAGCGGAGTCCGCTCCGGGGCGTCCGGCGAGGCGTCGATCCGGGCACACAGTCCCGCCACCGCCGTCGCGACCTCACGCAGCCGGCCGGGGGCGGCCTGGGCGAGGAGGGCTTCGCGTTCCCCGGGCCCGCGCGGCATGAGGGCCTGGAACATCTTGGCCTGTGCCGGCGTAAGACGGAGAGTCGACACCTCCGCCTCGCTCGCGCGGTACACGACCACGACGGTCGGGCGGTCCAGCTCCGGCTCCCAGGTGATCTCCCTCGGGTCGGAGACCATCGCGACGACGTCGACGTCGAGGTCCGCGGTCAGGAAATGCGGCTTCTCCTCCACGGTGGCGGGCCGCCGGTACACGTTGACGAGTTCTTCCTCGACCTCGTCGCCGCGGAACTCCGCGAGCATCGAGTCGTACGTGAACAGCGCCTTGGCGGTTCGCGCGTGCGCGCCGTCCAGCTTCGCCAGAATCTCGTCGAGCGCTTCCTCGACCGGCAGGGCGGACCGCTCCAGCAGCGCGTCGATGACTTCCACGTACGTGAGCCCCGCGCCCTGCTTCAAAAAGCGCAGCAGGTGGTAGTAGCGGCGCGTGAAGTACCGTGAAAGGCGCAGCACGTCCTGGTAGTAGTCGTATTCCCGGTTTCCGCTGCGGATGAAGCTGAAGCCGGTGAAGATCTCCGCCTCTTCCTTGATGAGCGCGCGGACGTCCGGCGGGAGGAAGGTTCCCATGACGTCGAGTTCGCCCTCGAGCGGTTCGAGTTCGGTCCGGTACTCATCGGTGATCTCGGCACCCGGAAGCGGCTGGAGCACGCTGAGGTCGCTGTTGACGGCCCCGTAGGCGATCGCGTCGAACACGACCTCCAGGGACTTCTCGAGGTCTTCGGCGGCTTCCTCCGGGTACCCGACGATCGTGTTCGTCTCGAACTGGATGCCGACTTCCTGGGCGGACCGGAAGAACTCGTAGGTCCGCTTCGTCGAGGGCATCTTCAGCATGGACTTGAGGATCTTCTCCGATCCCGCGTCCGTGCCGCAGAAGATGTTGAAGCACCCCGCATCGGCCATACGGCGCAGAAGGGACGGATTGACGTTGTCCGGCCTGACCGCGCAGCCCCACTCGAAGGTGTCGTTGTGCTCGGCGAAATAGGACACGAACTCGTCGAGATACGTGCGCTTGTTGGCGAAATTGTCGTGCAGGAAGTTGAACTGGGTGACTCCGTAGGCGCGGTGCAGGAACCGCAGCTCCTCGAGGATGACCGCGGGGTCCTTGATCCGGAAGTCACGGTCCCAGAACGTCGACGTCATGCAGAACTTGCACGAATAGGTGCACCCCGAGCCGATGTGCACATCGAAGATGTGCGGGGTCGAGAGCCGGATGTAGTCGCCCATCGGGACGGCGTCGTACGCGGGCATCGGCACGAGGTTCAGGTTCGTGGTCGGCTGCGGCCCGCTGGACACGACCTGGCCGTTCTCACACGACCAGAAGCCGCGCACCCCGGCGGGATCGGTCCCGTCGGCGAGGGCGTCCGCGAGAGCGGTGATCGCGAGTTCTCCCTCGCCGCGGCACACGAAGTCGACGCAGTCGGCGAAGCGCGGGAGGGCGTCGGGGAAGACACCGAACGTCCCGGGTCCACCGAGCACCACCGTGACATCGGGCCGGAGCAGCTTGACCCGGCGCCCGATGAGAAGGCACGACGGGAGGGTGTCCGCGAGGCAGGTGAGGCCGAGCACGTCGGGATCGCCGGCGAGCAGGCGCTCGCAGGTCTGGTCGAGCCAGTCGTCGTCACCTGGCTCGAAGACACCGATCCGGTGCTCGTACTCCAGGTCGACGACGACGGTGGGGTGGCCATGCGCCATCAAAGGCGAGGCAATGCAGAGAAGTCCGAGAGGGACGAAGAAAGGGGAATTGACGTCGGAATTGATCAGGGGTCGGCCCAGCGTCACGTGAACGTTCCGCGTGGACGACCGGACCGACACCTGGCCCTCCCCGGCAAATGAGAGGGCCAGTCGTTTCGGAGTCGCCATCAGATGCGTTCAGCAGCGCCGCGCGACGATGGCACCCAGGGTGGCCGACGACAGGGAGATGAGCTCCACGTCGTCGACGAGGTCAAACCCTTCGCCATCGGTGAAAAGCACCATGTCCGGCTCCGCCTCGGTCATCGCGATCACCGGACGCTCCTGCAGTTCCTGCGTCATCATTGTCCTTTCTTTACCTCGACTCGCACCAACGCCTCCATCCCATACAGGTCTTGAGGCCCTGTCAATGGTGAGCGCACACCTGATCCGATGCGGCATCCGATCCCGGTTCCCGTCGGCGAACGGCGGGACCCCCACCGGTCGTTCGATTCCGCTCCTCCCCCGGCCGTCGACGCGGGAGGGCACGAATGCCCAGGTCAGGACCCTTGTCACGCCGGAGCATGGAGGAGCACCTCGCCGCTCCGGATGGGCGCTGTTCCGCGACGCGGGAACCACTGACGACCCGAGCGATTCGGGCCATTTCACATCGCCGAAATATTGTTTCGGACACATGCCCGATCTCCGCCGGGCGACGGATTCAGTGCCTTCCTGCCTCTTGCCGGGCTTGATCAATTCTGGGTAGGGTGCTTCGGGTCGGAACAGCGCCAAGCGGAGAGGTCATCGATCGACGGTGCCCGCCTTCACCGGGCGAAGGCCGGTATGGCCGGTTTTCCGCCCTGTGACGCAAGAAGATCGAGCACCGGAATCCACAGGCCGCGGAAGCCGATTCGACGATCACACCATTCAGCGAGCATCGGCCCCATTGTTCATGTGTCTTCCGTTATGGGACTTCGGAACGGAGCTAGGATTGTGACGTCTTCGCAGGCCAACGTTTCCGATCCGGAATTCACGGCGATCCCGTACTTTCCGATGCCTCGGGCGTCCGGTTGTCCGCTGGATCCGGCACCCGGGCTCGCCGAGCTTCAGGAGCGGGCGCCGCTGGTCCGGGTCCGGCTGTGGGACGGCAGCACTCCATGGCTGGTGACACGCCACGCGGAGCAGTGCGCGCTGCTGTCGGACCGCCGGGTGAGCGCCGACTGGATGCAGCCGGGCTACCCGTTCCACACCCGGTTCCTGCGCGACCACCACAGCGAAGGCCAGTTCCTGACCGCCATGGAGGGCCCCGAGCACCTCCGGCTGCGCCGGATGATCGCCCGGCCGTTCACCCCCCGCATGGTCGAGAAGCTGCGGCCCACGATCCAGCAGGTCGTCGACGACCGCATCGACACCCTGCTGGCCGGCCCCAAGCCGGCGGACTTCGTGTCGGAGTTCGCCCTGCCGATCCCGTCCAGGGTCATCTGCCACGTGCTCGGCGTCCCCTACCAGCACCACGACTTCTTCCATCACGCCATCAGGGCGGTGACCGAGAGCGACGTCCCGGCCGAGGTCGCGAGCAAGTCCGAGCGCGAGCTGTACCTCTACCTGGCCAAGCTGATCGGCCACAAGCTCGCCCACCCCGATGACGGCCTGCTGTCCCAGCTCGCCACCGAACGCCTGGCCACCGGCCAGCTGAACCGGCACGAACTGGTGATGCTGGTCCTGTTCCTGCTGATCTCGGGGCACGAGACCACGGCCAGCATGATCGCGCTGGGCACGCTGGCCCTGCTGCTCCATCCCGACCAGATCGCCGTGCTGCGGGACGCCGACGAAGCGGGAGTCGCGGGCGCCGTCGACGAGTTGCTGCGCTACCTGACCACCGTCCAGCCCGGCCGCCGCCGCGTGGCCGTGGAGGACATCGAGATCGCCGGACAGCTGATCCGCGCGGGCGAGGGCCTGATCCTCCCCGAGGAGATCGGCAACCGCGACGAGAGCGTGTTCCCCGACCCGGAGACGCTGGACCTGCGCCGCGACGCCGGCCGGCACCTCGCCTTCGGGTTCGGTGCGCACAAGTGCACCGGCCAGCCGCTGGCCCGCCTGGAGCTCCAGGTCGTGTTCACCGCCCTGTTCCGGCGCATCCCGACCCTGGCCCTGGCCGTCGACCTCGACGACCTCCCGTTCATGGACGACGGGCTCGGATACGGCCTCAAGGGAATGCCGGTGAGCTGGTAAGTGAACAAGGCCGAGCAGGAGCCGAGTCCGCCCGTGATGGTGGAGAACGTCCCAGACCACCGGATACACCAGGGGGAACCCGCAGCATGACCGGCACCACGGAGGTCCTTGACGGATCGGCGGCGGTCGACGCGGCACGAAGCGTCACGCGTCCGTTCTACATCTACGCCGTGCTCTCCAACTCGATGTTCCAGCGCGGCGTGTTCGTCATCTTCCTCTACCAGCAAGGCTTCTCGGCCGGGCAGGTGGCCGTCCTCCAGACCCTGCTCTTCCTGGTCAGCGGACTCGCGGAGCTGCCGACGGGAATCATCGCCGACCGGGTCGGCAGGCGCGCCAGCATCGTGATCGGCCAGGTGCTGGTGGCCGGATGCCTGCTCGGTCAGGCCGCGACCTCCGACTACTGGCTGTTCCTGGCGCTGTTCATCGGCCAGGGCGTGGGCATGGCCTGCGTGTCCGGTTCGGACACCGCCCTGCTGTACGACCTGCTCGTGCGCCGTGGCGCGACGAGCGGCTACGTCAGGATCAGGTCCCGGTTCACCATGCTCGGGACGGTCACCTCGGGGCTCGCCATCGTCCTCGGCGGCCAGTTGCAGCGGTTCTCCTGGGGAATCGTCTACGCCGCTTCGGCGTCGTGCCTCGTCGTGGCCGTACTGGTGCTGCTGGCCCGGGTGCCCGAGATCCGCGGCGCGGACGAGGTGGACAAGCAGGACGGAGCCGGGAAGGAGCACGGCGACACCACGGCATGGCGGGCGATGCTCCGGGTCGCCACACCGGCGCTCGTGACGCTCGTCGTGGTGTCCGGACTGATGCACGCCACGCTGACGCCGTACATCATCTTCACCCAGAAGACGCTCGCCGATCAGGGCGCGAGCACCGCGCTGGTCAGTGTGGTCGTCTCGGCGGGATTCTTCATCGGCGGCCTCACTCCCCTGCTGTCGGACCGCGCCGACCGGCGCGTCGGGTACCGGATCATCGCCCCGCTGTCCCTCCTGGCGCTCGCCGCGGCGCTCGGTCTGACCGGCCTCGGCCTCGTCTGGGTCACCATCGCCGCGTTCCTGCTCCTGGTCGGAATTCCCGAGATCACCGCCGTGCTCGTGGACAACGTGTTCAACGAGGCGGTGCCGTCGCGCCACCGGGCGAGCCTGCTGTCGATGATCGCGTTCGTGGAGTCGGTGCTCATCGGCATCGGCTATCTCGTCCTCGGCGCGCTCATGGGCGGACTGGGCTCCAGCGCGGGCATGGCCGTCTACGCCGCGGTCCCCCTGCTGGCGTGTCTCCTGTGGCTCCCCGTGCTCATCCGGGGAACGCGCGTGACCACCGAAAGCGAGCGGACCGCCGGCCCGAAGGAATCCTGAAACAGCCCGTTTCGGACAACGCCCCCGATCGATGAGGAGCCGAAGTGGAACTGATGCAGATCGGGCACACACAACCGGTGCCGGATCTCACCCCGCCGGTCGTGCACGAGGACGCCCTTTCGGTTGCGCTGGTCTGCATGCCCTGGGCCGTGGTCGACATGCCCTCCCTGGCTCTGAGCACGATCGCCCCGTTGTTCGAGCGGCGCGGGGAGGTCGAGAAGCTCGACGTCGTCTACGGCAACATCCGGTGGCTCGACCATCTGGTCCGGGAGGCGGGCCTCGAACGCGGGCACTACGAGCTGATCGTCGACGCCGAGGTGTTCGGGGTCGGCGAATGGGTCTTCTCCAGCTGCTTCCGCCCCGGGGTCGACCCCCGCCACACAAGCTTCTACGACCTCGTGCGCGACAGCGAGCACGTCGACGCCTACTGTGCGATGTTCCGCGCGGCGCCCGCCTTCATCGACGAGCTGGCCCGGGACCTCGTGGCGTCGGGCGCCGACGTCCTGGGCCTGACGTCGACCTTCGACCAGAACATCGCCTCGTTCGCGCTCGCGCACCGCGTCAAGGAGCTGCGGCCGGACGTCGTGACGATCCTCGGCGGGGCGAACTGCGACGGCGTCCAGGGCACGGCGGTCCACCGCGCCCGCCCGGAGTTCGACTACGTGATCCGGGGGGAGGCGGAGCACTCGATCGCGCCGCTCATCGCCCACATCGCGGAATGCCGTAGCGGTGACGGGAAGAAGGACGACGGGCCGCTGCACACCGTGCCCGGCCTGTGCTGGCGGTCCGACGCCGACGGAACCACGGTCAGCAACCCCATCGGGCGGACGCCCGTCTCCATGAACGTGGTGCCGGAGCCCACCTACGATCACTACTTCCGCGATCTGGGGAAGTCTCCGGCCGCTCCGTTCATCGACGTCAAGATTCCGCTGGAGGCCAGCCGCGGTTGCTGGTGGGGCGCGAAGCACCACTGCACGTTCTGCGGCCTGAACGGGTCGGCCATGACCCATCGCGCGAAGCCCGCCGAGCGCGTGCGGGCGGAGGCCGGCCGGGCCATCCGCCGGCACAACGTGCTCGACCTGGTGTTCTCCGACAACATTCTGGCGCCCGAGCACGTCGTGCAGCTGACCACGGATCTGGCGCTGCCCGCCGAATGGGACGTCCGGCTGTTCGCCGAGGTGAAGTCGAACCTCAACTTCAGCCAACTGGAGTCCCTCGCACGCGCCGGCTTCACGCAGTTGCAGCCGGGTATCGAGAGCCTCTGCACGCCCATCCTGCGCATCATGCGCAAGGGGGTGACCGGGTGGCAGAACGTGCGGTTCCTGCGGGACTGCGCCACCTGCAGGATCTACCCGTCGTGGAACATCCTCCTGGGCTTCCCCGGGGAGCAGGACAGCGACTACGAGGCGTTGATCGACTCACTCCCGGCCCTCCATCACCTGACGCCGCCCGCCGGGGCGTTCCCGATCAAACTGGAACGCTTCAGCCCCTACTTCGACGATCCCGCCCTCGGTCTGCAGGCTCTCGGCCCCTCGCTCAACCTGGTGAGCGCTTACGAGGGGGTGGCGGAAGGTCTCGACGACCTCGTCTACGTGTTCGAGTCCAAGCCGGCCGGCCTCTCCCCCGAGACGGGCGAGCTGTTGCTCGAGGCGGTCGCGAACTGGAAGGCCACCGCACCGGTCTCCCGGCTGGTCGTCCTGCCGGCGCCGGACGACTCGCTCGTCGTCATCGACGACCGGCCCGCCTGGCCCTCCCGTGAGCTGGTGCTGAGCCCGGGTCTCGAAGCCGAGGCGTACCGGGCGCTGGCCAAGGGCAAGACGCTTCCCGCGCTCGCTTCCGCGATGCGCTCGCTCGGGATCGCCGTGCGGGAAGGACAGCTCGAAGAGCTCGTCGAGAACTGGACGGAGCTCGGCATCGTCTTCCATGAGGACTCCACCTATCTGGCGCTCGCGACGGGATTGCGTTGGTGACGAAGGACGGGACTGCATTGGTGACGAAGCAGACGGCAGAGCGGCGGTCGAGCCGCCGGAGGCTCTTCGCGCCGGTGGATCTCCACTCCGTGCGGAGCAGGGAGGACCTCGTCGCCCTGAGCCGGTCGGGATACGCCGGGATCCGGCTGGCCGGCCACTTCGCCATGCCGGAGATGGGCGACGCCGAACTGGTCTCCTTGATCGCGCTGCTCCGTGACGCCCGCGGGGTCGGTCTGCGGGTTTCGTGGAGCGGCGACTGCGGTGCCCTGAAGGTCGGGGGCCTTTGCCACCTCGACCCGCCGCGGCGGCCGGACGGCTCCTTCGCGTGGTCGGCGCGGCAGGGAGGATCCCTCGTCGTCCGGCGCGGCCCGACGTTCCTGGCCGTGGAGGACACGCGCCACGGGGGGCGCCGCCGCATCGACGTCGACCGCTCGGAACCGGCGGCGGCCGTCCTCGACGAGAGCCGCTGGGGGCGCACGCTCACCCCCGCCGAGTCGGCCAGTCTGGACGCTCTCGAACTGCACGACCTCGTCTTTCGTGCCGGCGACCACGGTGTGGGCATCGCCGTGAGACAAGGAGTCTGGTGTGTCTGAAGGCCACGTCCTCTTCCGCAGGACGCTCGACGAGCGGACGGTGTTGCGAGGGCCGGGCGACCCGGCCGCCGCCGTCGTCCCCATGCGCATGGGTACGGCCGGGCTGGGGCTGCTCGTCAACGATCACCGCGAAGCCACCCGCATCCTGTCCGACGTCGAGACCTACGGCAGCGCGGGCGAACTCATGGCGAGCGTTTTCGACGAGCCGGACCAGCCGCATCCGGACGCGTCGTCCGAGGCGGTCTTCTCGGTCAACCAGACCGACGGGGAAGAGCACCGTCGGGTACGGCGCGCGCTCCGGAGGGTCATCGACACCCGCGTGCGCGATGTCTCGGACCAGCTGATCCAGGATGTGCGGCAAGTGGTCGAGAGCGCCCTCGCCCTGGGAGGGTTCGACGCGGTCGCGTCGATCGGCGTGCCCATCGCCGACAGCGTGATGTCGCGCCTGCTCGGGCTCGACGGGAACCTCGTCTCGGCCTTGAGGACCGCGGTGTACGAGGGCTGCCCGGTGCGCGAGCTCGACGCCACGCTCGTCGACTGGGTGGGCGACAGGCGTGCCGACCCCGCCGATGACCTCGTGTCGGACCTGATGGCGGAGCTTCCCTCCCTCGACGACCGACAGGTCGCGGCGAACACTCGGCTGCTCGCGCTGTCGGGTGTCGAGGTGTTGGCGGCGCTGATCACGAATGGACTCCTCTGCCTGGCGCAAGATCCGAAGACCCAGAGTCTCGTGCGCGATGACGAGAAGCTGCTGCCCGGTCTCGTCCATGAGGTGCAGCGGTACGCGAGCCCGATCGCGCGGGGGATCTACCGGATGACGAAGGAGTCGTCCGTGATAGGCGGGTACGCGGTTCCCGCGGGTACCTTGCTCATCATCGGGGTGGACGTCTGCAACAGGGACACGTCCGTGCTTCCTGACGCTCACAGGTTCGACCCCACTCGCGACCGGGATTTCGAGTACCTGACCTTCGGCCGCGGGAAGCATTCATGCCTGGGCATTCCGGTCACACGTCTCATTGCGGCGCAGGCCCTGCGCGTGTTCCTCTCGGGAACGACGAGCTTCGGCCTGACCGTGGAGCCGTCAGAGCTGCGTTTCCACGACACCGCGGTCATGAACGGTCTCGCCGAACTCCCGATGTGGGTCGAGCGCGCGAACTAAGCGGTGCAGATCACCGTGACGAAGAGCGAGCGGGGCCCGAAGTGGTCCGTGTTCGTGGCCCGGACGGTCCAGCCCGTCGCTGTCGGGCCGGACTCGTTGAAGAGGACGTCCGGGGAGCCGGAGGCGCCGCCGCCCAGCGGTACCTTACCGGCCGGGCATTCCGCGTGGGCACTGCCGACGGCGTCGGGTGCCAGTTTCGAGGTGTCGCTACGGCCGTAGGTGGGCTGCGTGTCGGCGCAGGCAGCGACGGCCCGGACGAACGACGGGGGCGCGTCCGGATCGAAGTCCGTGTACTTGGCCCGGGCGTTCCACCTCCTGGCCATCGGGTAGCCGGGCACGTCCAGCATGCTCAGGAAGGTCAGATCGCCGGCCTGGCCGCCGCCGCCCACGGTGTATTGGGTGCCGCACTCCGCGGTGCTGTATTCGGCTCCCTCGCCGGGCTGGACCGGGACGTCCGGGCCGATCTGCTGGGTGACGGACGGGTCCGTCGTACAGATGACCCGGGGGTGCACCGTGTGCGCCTCGTCGCTCTTGTTGTAGGCCCGCACCCGCCAGCCGTTCGACAGCGGGGCCGACTCGTACAGGAAGACGGCGGCGGCCGGGTCCGTCTGGACCGTGGCGCCTCCGCCGGTGGGCCGGGTGCCCTGTGGGCAGTAGGCCGCCGCTGTCCCGGCCCGGCGTGGATAGAGGATCAGGGGATGGCCCGGTTCCTGGGTGACCGTGGGCACGTCGGCCGGCAGCGGCGTGTCGGCCCGGGTCACCGGGGCGGCGGTCGGCGCGGTGAGCGGCAGCACGGCGGTGAGCAGCGCGCCGGTCGTCAGTACGGTGCTCCGAAAACGGCCCATGGCGTCCTCCTGGTGCGCCTCAAGCGCCTCACCATGGCCATCCTGGTGCGCCGGGCCCGCAACACGGCTCGGCCCCACCACTCCGCCGCCACGGAGATCCACCAGAAACGGCCGAGGGCCGGTTTCGGATGTCTCCGAAACCGGCCCTGACCTGCGACTGTCTCCAGTCGGGACGACAGGATTTGAACCTGCGACCCCTTGACCCCCAGGAGTAAGGGGTATCTGATTTGCCCGCATATACAGCGAGAAATCAGGGTGCATAGCGTGCGGTGCCGTGCGTGCCGTTCAGGTGCGCGGACACCGTCTGGTCCCCAACTGGTCCCCAAGGGGCGTGTCGTCCTGCCTCTTCGAAATGGCTCCTGCGTCTGACGCCCGGTGCATCGCAATGTGCTCGTCCAACGCTATGGAGCCTCGCGAAGGTCCGCAAACCCCCCGCCCTCCTCGTCCGTGGCTGCCCGACGTCCGGGCCTGCGTGCAGCCACCGACAGGAGCCGGCGGGCTCCACAGGCAGTGGGCAACGCCCGCCGTCGCACCGAAGAACGGGACGGTCAAGACAGCTTCGAAGCGGCTCTACTGGCCTCAGGCCACGACGGCCATCTGTCTGCGCGGTCGGGGAGCACAGGGCTCCCCGACCGCAGCCCGTTACCTGGAGGCAGTGATGGCCGTGGTCAACCCGCGGATCGCTGCCTCGCTACAGATTTCAGGGCAACATGCCTGGACTCACCCTCTGTGCTGACGGCGAAGGCGGCTTCGATGAGGTCGTTGGCGGCTTCCCTCGACTGCTGGAAGCAGTACAGGAAGCGCCGTACGAGCGAGGACGCGCTGACACCGACGCGCTCGGCGACCATGAGGACGTCCAGGGCCGTGCGGTGATCCTTCAGCCACGTTGAGATGCGGGCGTCTCGCAGGTCACCGACACTCCTGGCGAGTGGTGAGTCGATCTCGTGGGTCTCAAGGACCGCTTCTCGCGCTTGACGCCACACCCTGCGGTAGATCGCATCGGACAACGGCAGCCCGTCCTCGCGGGTGAACATCGCATCTTCGGGGTGTAGTCCTCGGCGTGCGACCTCGGCCCTCAGGATCTCTACGAGTTCCGGACACGCAGGAACGACTCGCGGGGCGCCCGTCACGTTGCCTGTGACCGCGTCGCTGCCGCTGAGAGGGCGGGGACGGATCACAAGAGCGCCGGATTCGCCGTCGGGCAGCTGCGTGTCACGAACCCGCAGCGCAAGCGCCTCCTGGGGCCTCAGCGCTGCGAAGGCGATGGATGACAGGAAGGCCCGCAATGTACGCCCGTTCCGTGCGCGTCGGCCAACCCATTCCAGAAGGGCATCACGCTGAAGGTCCGACGGGAGGGACTTTTCATCAACAACAGCAACTGGCATAGACGGAACTCCTCGTACCTGGGGATGGACGTGCCGCGGTGCAGGGCGCCGAGGCCTGCCCGCAACGACCTGTTAAATGCTCCAGAAGATCGCCGATTTACCCAACCGGCGATGTCGTGTTATCAACCGCCAGCCGAGCCCGGCTTAGCTTGCAACAGCACGCCGCGAGGGTGGACCGTTCGGGCGATAGCCTTGCGCTTCATCTCTGAGCAGCACTCACCCAACTCTTCACTGTGAGATGACCCGTGTTTCACCGTCGACCAGGTCCGGCGGGCCGGGCGCCGATGGCTCCGGCATGGTGGTCCTCCGCCGCTACCCGCGGATCACGCCCTCCAGGCCCAGCTCGTCCATCAGTCATTCCACGGTGTTACGGGCCACGACGACGCCCTTGCGCCGCAGGGCGCGGGTGATCCGCCGGACCCCATAGGTGCCGCCCGACTCGGCGTGAACCTGCTCGATCAGCCGCATGAGCTGCTCGTCACGGAGCCGGCGCGCCGACTTCGGCCGCTTCTTGCGCGCGTAGTAGGCGGACTCGGACCAGCCGAGCACTCGGCATACGGGCCCAACCCCGAAGCCGCTGTCCTTCAGGCTGTCGATCACCTGGTCGGCCTCGTCCGGGGACGGTCGAGCTCCTAGGCAAAAGCGAACTTGCCGCTCTGAGGACCTCGTTCGCCCGCCTCAGCTCCGCTACCTCCTTGCGGCGTTGCTTCAACTCGGCAAGCACGGCACTGGTCAGCCGGTCGTCGCGTTCGCCGGCGTCCACCTCGGCCTGGCGGACCCAGCCGCGCAGGGCCTCCTTGTGGATGCCAGGTCCTTCGCGACATGCGCGATCGGAGGGCCGGTGGTGCGAACCTCGCGGACGGCCCGCTCACGGAGTTCGCCCGGGTACTTACGTGGTGTCGGCACTGCTCGTGGTTCTCCTCCGGGCCAGTGCAACCGACGCGAGTCGCGCAAGCGCCGCACACCTGCCGGTGATCTCTCGCGAGCGCGCCTCCGCCCCAACAGGGTCCGCCCGTGATCGTGTCACCAGCTGAAAGGGAGGGCGCACACACAAGGAGTCGACACTGCCAGACAAACAGCGACGGCCTCCGGAGCCGTGTGCGCAGGTTCGAATCCTGCCGGGGGCACTTCCGGAAAGAGGGCCTGACCAGCGGAAACGCCGGTCAGGCCCTCTTTGCACGGGACTGAAACAGCAACGGCCTACCTTGCCGCTCCTGCTCTCAGTGACGTCGCCCTGACCTGGACTTTTACCGCGCCGGACGCACAGTGTCCCGTATGTCCGATCCCGCGAAAACGATGTCGTGGGACATGCGCGGGACGAAAAGCCTCGGGGAGGGCGGAGAACCCCACCCCCACCCCGTGACCTGTGCCTTTCCCGCCAGCGCGGGTCAACCACATACGGAGCGCGGGGCCGTTGCACTTCGCATCTCACCTCTCCGGCCTGGTTCTTTACCTCGATACGGCGCGGGCTCCCTCTGACATCGGCGCACCCGGGGACGCGCGGGGCATGAGATCCCGTGGGCCACTGGATTGACCGCGAGGAGGTGGACGGTCTTTCGTCCGTATTCGTCCAGAAGCGCGTCGATGCGCCTGTTGGCGAGGGCCTGACGGCCGTAGAGGCATTTCGCGTACCGGGTCATGAGGACCTCGACGCTGTTGCCCGCCCGTTCGGCGACCTCGGTGGGGTCGACGCCGGCGTTCAGCCAGGTGGACAGGGCCGAATGTCGTAGGTCGTAGGGCCGGGCGACGAGGGGAGACGCCACCAGGTCCGGCGGGAGGGCGAGTTCGCGGGCCTCGTGCCAGGCGCGATCGTACGCACTGGAGCCCACGATGCCGCCCTTCTCGTTGAAGAACAGCCGACCGCCGTCCGCGGTGCCAAAGGTGTCGACGCTCTCCCTCCACAGGCGGACGAGTTCGGGTGGAAGCGGCACGACACGCGTATCGCTCGGTGGGCGGCTCTTCAGGCCGCGGAGGTCGTGGTTCCGTCCGCTGTCGGTCCACTTCTTGCCGACGGAGGGGCGGGTGGCGTGCAGGACCGCGGTGCCGTACCCTGCCGCGGGCAGGTCGCAGTCGGGCAGCGTGACGGCCACGGCTTCGGCCGGCCGCAGTCCCGCGTAGTACATCCCAGCGAAGAGGCCGACCAGCCTTCGCCCTCGCGCCCGCTCGTAGCCGCCTATGTAGGAGACCGCGCAGAGCAGGCTCCGCGCCTGCGCGGGGTTGACGACGACACAGGGATCGACCTGCTGGACGGTCTCGGTGATGCGCCAGCTGACGTGGGCCAGGGGATCGGCGCGGAGCCGCCCCAGCTCGATCGCGTACCGCACCGAGTTCACGAGCGTCGTGCGCTTGCGTCGCTGTGTTTCGGCAGCCGCGACCGTGCCGTCCTGCTTCAGCCGGAGAGCCTGCAGCACGCCGCGCATCACGACCGGGTCCGACAAGTCGTCCAGGGGGCGTGAAGCCCGGGCGACCGACCCCGAGGACCTCAATGTCCTGTGCGACGGCCGCGTCACCGTGGTCAAAGTCTGAGTCCACGCACGTTGACGACGTCAACGGCTCACCACTTACCACCAGCCTCTAGCTGCGTGTACGGTCTCCGTATGAGGGATGACGCCAGGGCAGCAGACCCTTTGATCAGCGGGGCCGAGATCGCGCGCCTGGCGGGCGTGACACGAGCCGCCGTGTCGAACTGGAGACGGCGGCACAAGGACTTCCCCTCCCCAGCGGGAGGCAGTTCGAGCGCACCGCTGTTCTCCCTTTCCGATGTACAGGCATGGCTCGCGCAGCAGCGGAAGAGCCACGACGTCTCCGACGAAGTCCGGCTCTGGCAGGCGCTCCGCGCATCGTTCAACGACGACATGATCAGCGGCCTGTCTTCAGTCGCAACATTCCTTTCGACGGGGGATCCATCCGGTCTGGACGCTGCAACGGCATCGATCGTCACCTCCTCGGCGGAGAACGCCACGCCGTCCGATGTAGTCGACGGACTCGCCGAGCGTTACCAGGACTCGGCGCGCCGCAGCGGCTCCGATCAAGTGTCCTCGGCGAGGATCGCCCGGGCGGTCGCTCACTTTGCGGGTCAGTTGCCCGATGGTGCCACCGTCTTCGATCCCGCCTGCGGGATCGGAGTCCTTCTCACGGTCGTGGGGGACGGCGATGGTGTGGTCATTCGCGGGCAGGACATCGCCCCCGCAGCAGCACGGTTCGCGCAACTCCGAGCAGAGTTGAGCGGCCGAGCCGATGCGGTGGTCCAAGCGGGTGACTCGCTGCGGGCGGATGCCTGGCCCTCGCTCCGCGCCGACCTCGTCGTGTGCGAGCCTCCTGCCGCCGGCCCGGACTGGGGGCGTGAGGAACTGCTCCTCGACGCCCGATGGGAGCTGGGCACCCCTTCCAAGGCGGAGGGGGAGCTCGCCTGGCTCCAGCATTGTTACGCCCACACCGCCCCTGGCGGCCGCACGGTGATCGTCATGCCGTCATCCGTGGCCTACCGCAAAGCCGGACGCCGGATCCGGGCGGAACTCGTACGGCGGGGAATCCTCACCCAGGTCATCGCGCTACCAGGTGGAGTCGCCTTCTCCCACTCCGTCTCCGTACTGCTCTGGGTCCTCCGCCGCCCGAAACCGGACGACGGTACTCCGTCACACGTCCGCATGGTCGACCTGACGGGCAACGATCCGGACGGACCGCTGGAACCCAGCAGCGACCAGGTCGCCGATATCCCCCTCATCGCCCTCCTCAATGAGACCGTAGACCTCACTCCGAGCCTTCATGTTCACCGTTACACCCAGGACTTCCGGGCGGAGTACCGGTCTCTGCGCGAAGAGATCGAACAGCAGCTACAAGCACTGGGAAAGCTCCTGCCGACGTTGCGGGAAGGGGCGGGAGAGGACTCTCCGGACACAGCCACGGTCAGCCTGGCGGATCTGTCCCGGGCCGGACTGATCGAGACGGGTGCCGGCGGCCCCCGGTCCATGAGTCCTCAACTCGATACGGACTACCTGCGCGGCTTTCTTCAGAGCGTGTCCAACGTCCGTCGCTCGACCAGTGCCAGCGGAACACACCGTGTGGACGCGCGGGCGGCGCGCATCCCGCAGATGGCGGTCGCCGACCAGCGTCGCTACGGCGCCGTCTTCCGCTCTCTCCAGGAGTTCGAGGAACGCGTCGCGAGTCTGGCCGAACTGGGGAAGAAGGCAGCCGCTCTGGCCCGGGAGGGGCTGACCAGCGGAGCGCTTGTGCCTCCTTCGGACGATTGCGGCGAGTGACCCATCGGCCGGTCAGGAGAGCTCGGCCGGCAGCGGCACGAACGGGCTGGGCATTCCGCTCCAGGACACATGCAGTGCCTCCCTCGCCCGTGTGCATGCGACGAAGAGCAGGCACCGCTCGCGCAGCAGGTCGGCCTCGTGCTGCAATCTGTCCGTCGCGGCCGCGGTCACCTCGCGGGCGAACGGGAGTACGCCGTCCGAGACCCCGAGTACACCGACGCCACGAAACTCCAGCCCCTTCATCGCGTGCATCGTCGCGAGGCGCACCCCTGCCGTCCCCGCCCCCGGCGCCTCCTTGACCCGGACCACGGGAATGCCCCTGGCCGCGAGCCTGTCGTGCACCTTGTCCAGGAGCAGGTGGAAGCGGGCACACACGCCGATCTCCTCGGGGCGCATGCCCTGGCCTATCCACTCCTCGATCCGCTCGACGATCGCATCCGCCTCGGCCTGCTCGGAAGCATGCCCCCTGACCTGAGGGCTTCCTCCGTGGAGCAGTGACCGGTAGCCGAGGAGGCTGTCCGCACCGCCGCCCCCGAGGTCCTCGACGGCTGCCTCCTTCAGAATGCCGGTGGACCAGCCAAGGATCTCCTCCGTGCTGCGGTAGTTGATCCGCAGCCGGGAGCTCCGGCCCGTCACCGCTATACCCAGCGAAGCGAGGGAAACCCGGGAGTCATAGATCCGCTGGTGCGGGTCGCCCGTGATGAACAGGTCGTCGGGTCCGCTGCCCACGGCAACTCGGAGCACCCGCCACTGGGCCGGATGCAGGTCCTGCGCCTCGTCGACGATCACATGGTCGTAATCGTGGCCGTCCGAGGCGGGCCGCTCCGCCAGCAGGCGTGCCGCCTGGGCGCACACATCAAGGTGGGTGCGGCCGCCTCGGGCAGAGAGTTCGGCCCGGAAGAGCTCGATCGCCTCCCAGACTCGCTCTCGCTGTGCCACCGGCAGCGCAGAGCCGCGTCCTCTGCGCACCGCGCGCCTATAGGCGTCGAGCGTGCCGATGTCCTGGGCGAGTACAACGTGGCGGTATTCCTGGGAGAGGAACTGCTCTGGCCACGGAAGGCCGAGGCGTTTGCCGACCCGCTGCCAGATCTGTCGCTCCTCACGGTCTCCGACGAGGGCCAGAGCCCGGCCGCCGGCCGCCTGAAGGACTCGGTGCGCGTAGGCGTTCACCGTCGTCACGTCAACCCTGCGAAGCAGCGCCTCGTCGCCGTCGAGCAGCAGCGCGAGGTTCTCGCGCAGGCTCGCCGCGAGAGCGTTGGTGTATGTGGTGAGCAGGACCCTGCTGTCCTCGGAGCGGGACAGCAGGTGCTTGACACGATGCAGGGCGACGACGGTCTTTCCCGTCCCCGGACCTCCGGTCACCTGGGCCGGTCCGCCGTAGGACACACGGTAGGCGACCCGTCGCTGGGACGGATGCAGGAAGACCCGCCAGGCCGCGAAGGGCTTTTCCAGGATCTCCGCCAGTTCCTGCGGCCCGGTCACGAGCGTGATGCGGCTCCTGGTGTTGTGGATCGCCGACGCGAGGTCGTCCGAGGGGGCGTCCGCGGGACGCCGCGCGGTGACGACGTCGCGGTAGACCTCTTCCGGACTGAAGCCCTCCGCGAGGTACTGGAGGACTTCGAACTGGTCCTCGGGAAGCAGGGTGCCGAACGCGTCCAGCTGGGCCTGGTCCGTAATGGTGCGCACCGCCCGCAGCACCTGTGCGTCGATGCCGAGTTCTCGCAGCACGGTGTCAGAGTGGGCGGCGAAGAGCAGGGTGGGGGCCACCGCAGCCGCCTTCTCGAGGACGGGTGTCAGCTGCTCTATGGCGACGACGTTGCGGACCTCCAGGCCACGGGTGGCCGTGTTGACCGTGTAGAGCCGCTTGGCCGCCCAGCTGTAGGCGTCGTCGTGCGGCACGACATTGATGAGGAGGAAGACGTCGCTGCCGTCGTCCGGGGCGAGGACCACTCCGCGCCAGAAGTCGTTGATGCGGATGGTCCTCATGCGTGGGTCGCGCGCCTTGTCCACCGACTCCAGGTGAAGCCCCTTGTCGGCGTGCAGTTCCGCGACGGTGAGCTGCTGGAACTTGGCCATCGCCTTGCGCACGCCGGCTTTGACGGGCTTCTCCAGCACGTCGTAGCTCTCCCAGAAGCTGTTCGCGAAGGCGAGCTGGGGCACGGTGGGCTCCTTACCTCGTGGCGTGCGGCCGGAAACGATCTTAGAGGGGGTGGGTTCCCGTACCCTCGGCCATCAGCCGGGCCAGCTCCTGGACCGCCCCGAGCAGTTGCGCCGGCTGTCCCTCCAGGTCCAGGACGTGCTGGTGGATGACGATGCCCGCGTTCCGGACACGGTGCGAAGCGTGGAGAGCACCGCCCCTGGCGTAGATCAGGTGTCCCTCGGGCAGATCCAGCGCCGTGCAGTAGGCGAGCATCTGGTACAGGTCGGCGTCCGGGAAGCCGTCCGACTTCTGCGCCTTGTACTTGGCGTCCGCGACGGTCAGCGGGCGGCCGTCGTCCGCGTACCGGAGCAGGTCCGGCCTCATACGGATGCGCCTGCCCGCGTCGAGATGCACTCCCCTGGCCTGGAGGGCGCAGTGCCCGCCGTACGCGGAGAGGGCCTCGCGCAGGGCGACGCAGACGAAGTCCTCGAAGAGTTTGTTCATGTCCAGCAGGAATCCGTCGACGGAGACATCACCCGGCAGGTGCTCGGGCGACCCTCCGCGCAGGACGGTCTCCGCGAGCCGCAGCGCGGGCTGGTACCGGAGATTGAGGCGGCTTGGTCGCCATCGGGGCAGCATGGCGCCGCGCACCAGCGGCTCGGCGTCGGCGAGGCGCGCCCTCTGGTGCTGGAGAACCCGTCGCACTCCGATCGGGACTCGGGGAAGGCTCAGCAACCGCTCGGTCGCCGCCCGGAGCAGCCGGTTCTCGGGGGTGTCGGTCGTGTACTCGTCGTAGGCCACTTCCAGCGGAAACAGCCGACCGTGGTAGCGGCGCACCTGGTCGGTCTCCCTGAGCCGGCCGCGAACGACGGGAGATGCCTCCTCCGTGGGTCGGTAACCCTGGAGCACGCCTTGCCTGAGGGCGCGCTCCTGCGCTCTCGCGTACGTCTGTGCGAGGAAGGGGACGAGCTCCGTGTGCGTCGCCACTTCCACGGCGTCCTCTCGGTGGATCCCTGGGTCCAGGGCGTATCCGAGGAGGAAGAAGACGTGGCCGACCGGCACCTTCGGGGTGATGCGCAGGGTGACGGGCTCCTCCCCCGGGGCCCGCACCACAACGGCTCCGACCTTGCTCCCCGCGCGAAGACGCCATCCTCCGGGGCGGTACGGGTCGGGCGCGGCGTCCACGAACCGCGACGCGGCGAGAGCCCGGCCGAGGGCCGCCGGCAGGTCGTGGGTGGTGTGAGGGGCGTGCTCGACGAGCTCTATGTCGGTCACGCGTGGGGCTCACCGGGGCCGGGGGCCGGTGCGATGCTCGCACGCAGTGCTTCAAGGCCGTAGGCCTTGGCGATGTCGACGCCTTCGCCGTAGTGATGCTCCTCGAGCAGCGGAAGGATCTTGGTGCGCCAGGTGCGGTCGAGTCCGCCTTCCCGGTAGACCGCCTTCTTCATCAGGTACGACGGGCCGATGCGGAAGTCGGGGTCGTCGATCCGCGAGTTCAGCGCGTCCAGCAGGTCGGCCGGCTCGGCACCACGGTCCTGAGCGGCGAGCCAGCGGCGCAGGAGCCCCTTGGTGGGTTCGGTGCGGGGGGAAAGCTCCACGAAGGCGAAGCGCCGGCGCATGGCGGCGTCGACGAGTGCGATGGAGCGGTCGGCGGTGTTCATCGTCCCGATGACGAAGAGGTTGGGCGGGAGGGCGAAGTCGTCGCCCGAGTAGGTCAGGCGGACGGACTTGTTCCGGTACTCCAGGAGGAAATAGAGCTCCCCGAAGACCTTGGCCAGATTGGCGCGGTTGATCTCGTCGATGATCAGGAAGTGCGGAACGTGACGGTTTCCTTCGCGGGAGGCGAGGTCGGCGAGCTCCCGCAGCGGACCGGCCTTCAGCCGGAAGGCGACCTCGCGCGTGTCAGGGTCCTCCTGCGGGCGGAACCCCTCGAAGAAGTCCTCGTACGCGTACGAAGGGTGGAACTGCACCAGCTTGACGCGCTCCGGGCCCCCTCCGAGGAACTCGGCCAGTCTCAGCGCCAGGTGGGTCTTGCCCGTGCCCGGCGGGCCGTAGAGCACCAGCTGCCGCTCGTCCCAGAGGAGGTCCCGCACCTCGCGCAGCCACTCCACGTCGTGGACGAGCAACTCGTCGGCGAGGGGCTGGTCCGGCTCGGGAAGTTCCAGTTCGCGGCGGGCCGCGAGGGCCGGAACCGTCTCGCTCGGATCATGCCCCGCGGACTCCGCGTCGTCAGCGAGTTCCTCGTCGGTCCGGCCGAGGCCGTCGACGAGGCCCTGCACCGAGGTGAGGTCGACGACGTCGGCCTGCACCGAGAGCTTCTGCTGGAGTTCCTCGGGGAGCTCGTCGTAGGCGTAGCCGCTGCTCTGCCAGTCGACGGGACGGCGCAGATTGGAGCGGCCTCCTTCGGAGACGGTCTGCTCGACCGCTCCGGTGATCTCCCCCACGTAGAGCCGGCCGCCGGAGATGCCGCACACGGTGTCACCCGGTTTCATCCGGGAGAGGAACGTGTACAGCTCGTCCACCAGCTCCAGCTTCTGGTTGTAGGTCGCCGTCGTCCCGTAGTCCTCCTCGACGAACGCCCTCAGCCGCTCCTTGCTCGCCCCCTGTTCCACACCCTGGCGCAACCGGGCGGCCGACAGGGTGACCCGCCCCTCGGGGAGCCAGAGCCGGTGGACGAGGTCGCTGCCCGCCACGTTCGAGCCGCGCACCAGCCAGGCGCGGTTGGGGCCGGAGCGCACTCCTTCCATGAAGTCGGAGAGCGGTGTACCCGCTTCCGTGCGCCACTCCTCCCAGCCGTTGCGGGGGGCGCCGACGAGTATCTCGGCCGCTGCGGAGGGAGATCCGCATTCGACGTCGGCGGTCAGCTCCAGCCATCCCGGCCAGCGGTGGGACGGTACGAGGATTCCGGCGGCCCTCAGCTCCTCGCGCCGCTTGAAGGTGCCGCTGAAGTGCTTGGGGAATGACGGCATGACGTGGTCCCGGGCCGGCGAACCGGCCCGGACCAGGAACTTGCGGCTCCCGTTGGTGCCGACGGCGTCGAGAAGGGCACCGGTCGCCCGGTCGATGTCCTCCCCACCGGGCAGCCGCAGCCGGAACTCCGGGAACCGGCCGGGGCTGCCGCCGCTGTCCTCGTTCACGCACACTCCTCGTTCGCGGACGTCGTTCGATCGATGGGGCGAGGTATTCGCCCGAACCATGCCGGGTAAGGACCTTAACCGCCGGACGCACCTCAGGTGAGGGTGTTGGTGAGGTGCGGGCCGATGTATCCGATGAAGAGCCCGTGCTCCGCGCAGGCCGCGTCGTGGTAGTGCAGGCGCGGGGCGACGGTGTTGCCTCCGCCGATCCTCACGTGCGCGCCCATGAACAGCCTGCCGGAGGGCTCCACATGTTCCGGCAAGGGGAAGGTCCGCTCCCTGCGCCAGGCGGCGTTCGACTTCACGGTCTTCGACTCGTCGCGCACGACCTTGCGGGGCGACACGGAGTGCTTGCCGTCCGGGGCGTCCTCGCACCACTGCTTGAAGTCCCGGAAGACAGGACCGCCGGCGCAGGCGTCGGCGGAGGCGTCGGCGTAGTCCCGGAGCGCCAGGAGCGCGTCCCAGGCCATGCGGACCCAGGACGAGCCGTATGCCTGGTCGTCCAGCTCCAGGGTGATCTTCCGGGCGCCGGTGAAGTGCACGCGGGGCATCTCCTCGATCCGCTCCAGGATCTCCGCGAAGGACTCGGGTGCGGCGGGGCCGCTGTCGTCCGGGGCGTACGCGGCTTCGGCGGCACCGAGCGCGAGCAGCCGCTTCTGCACGGTGACGAGCTGCGCTCTGGCCTCGTGCAGTTCCCGGTACTGCTCGTCGTACTCGGCGATCAGGGTGATCTCGTCGCTTCTGGCGCGCTGGAGTTCGTTCTTCAGGTCCCGGATCTCGTCGGCGCGGACCCGCTGTTCACGTCCGGCTTCCTCAAGGATCTCGAACAGGGCATGGTTCTCGTCCCGCAACCGCTCCAGCTCGGAACCGGTGGGGTGCTCGTTGGTACGGGCGCGCAGCACGGGGACCGCGTCCAGTTCCGGTGGCAGCGGTGCCCTGGCAGCGAGGTTCCGGGGCAACTGGGCGAGCAGGCGGCGGACCCGGGCCGGGTTCTCGGTGATGACGCGGTGGGACATGACGCGGTGGCGCTGTCCGTCGGCCGCCCAGGCCGGGTCCACCCCGGGGAGGAACGTCCGGATGCCGCCGCCGAAGACCCGGTGGTACTCCATGGCCCGGTTGAAGTGATGGTCCACCCCCGGCGCGAGGGCGTAGAGGATGGCCAGGCCGGCCAGGGGACGGACCAGGGGGTCCAGGGTCCGCTCCAGCCACGTGTCGAAGTCGGCCCCGTTCGGAGCTGTGGCCATGACGACCGGCAGGCGGCGCTCCTCGTCGCACAGTTCGTCGATCACGGAGTCGAGGTCGGGCGCCTCGACCACCTGGGGCATTCGTGTCACGTCCGCCAGCCCGTCACGGGCCCGGAGGACGTCCAGGAGGCTTCCTGCCAGACGGGGCGTCTTGGCGACCGTCGGCAACGTGTCGGGATCGTCGGGAAGATGCTCGACGTCCAGCTGAACGCGGGTCGGGCGGCTCTCCGTCTGCCGAATCAGCAGGGTCGTCTGCCAGGTGCCGTCCGGGGCGGTCTCCCTCAGCCGCCAGCGCCCGTACGCGCCGGCTGTGCCGGTCGCCGAGTCGTGGTCGAGCGTGACTCCCCGGGCTATCTCGTTGCGGCCCTCGGCGAAAGCCTCGACGTCGTAGTTCTTGGGCGGTTCACGCAGCCAGCCGCGGAGCCGGGCGTCGACCTGGGCTCCCGTGCTGACGTAGTCGAGTCCGCTGGTGACGACCATCCGGTAACGACGTGTGTCCATGGTGTGTTCCTTCGTGCGCCGGTCAGGCTTCGGCCCGCACCGGTACGACGCGGAGGGTCGCCAGCAGTTCGACGACGTCGTCGTGCCAGGCCCGTACCTCGCCCGGGGTGGGCGGGAGTTCGTAGGTGTGGTGGTGGCAGGCAGCGCTGAGCGCGGACCATACGGCATACCACTGCCGAGCCACGGAGGGCGGCACGTACCACTCCATGCAGAGCGCCTTGGTGCGGCCACGGGTCCGGGCCATGGCGGGGCTGACCTGCCGCCAGAAGCCGTCCATGGCCTCGTCGAGGGCCAGTCGGAGCAGGGCCGCCGCGGCTCGTGCGCGCAGACCCGGCGCGAGGGAGTGAGTGACACCGGCTGGAGGAGAGAGCAGTCGGTGAGCGGCTGCGGCGAGGTCGTGGGGCGTGCGGGTCATCGGCTCCGCACCGCCTTGACGAGACGCTCCGTGTCCCGGACCAGTTCCATGCGGTCTCCGATCGGGGCGAGCCACTGGTGGGCGCCCGCGTTGCACCGTTCGATGAGCGAGCGGGCCCAGGGGCCGTGTTCCTGAGCTACCGCGGCGAGGACCTGGGCGGGTTCCATGGTGCTGTCGTAGAAGGCGAGCGCGGCGAGCTCGGTGACCTTGTGCGTCTTCGCGATCCTCGCCTCGATGTCGGCGTGGCCAAGGCCTTCGGCACGCAGGCGGCGGCGCGCGGGGTCGAGGTAGGCGGCTTCCAGGGCGCCGCGGCACATCTGGGGCAGGACGCGGTCGGCGACATCCTGGGGCACGTTCGGATCGCGGGCGACCGCCATCGCCTCGCTCACGGCGCGGGAGACCGGGTCATCGATGCGGGTGACCTTGACGACGGAGTCGGTCTGCCGGGAGACCTGCAGGATCGTGGCCGGGATGCGCAGGTGCCGGATGGCCTGCTGGAGACGGGTGTCGTGGGTGAAGACGATCACCTGTCGGTGCTGGGCGCAGGCGTGCAGGACCCGCGCGAGCCCTTCGACCTTCTCCGGGTCCATGGACTGCACCGGGTCGTCGATCACCAGGAAGCCGAAGGGGCTGTCGGGGTGGGTGGCGCGCGGGAGGAACAGCGAGAGGGCGAGCGAGTGCAGTTCTCCCTGGCTCATGACGCCGAAGGCAGGCGCGTCCATGGCGTCCACGGACACGTCGAGCTTCACCTTGCGCTGGTTGGCCGTGCCGGCGAGGCTGATCGAGCCGAGGCTGACGCTGCTGCGTTCGCAGAGCAGTTTCCAGATGGTCTGCGAGTGATCGGCGAACGGCCGCAGGCGCTCCTCCCGCAGTTCGTCAGTGACCTTCCTGAGCCAGGTCTGCGCCGCCTTAAGTCGCTTGGCGAGCGGGGCGGCCTCGGCGGCCCGGTCGGCGGCGGCCAGCCATTCGGCGAGCCGCACGGCCAGCGGCTGCCAGCCGGCGTCCCGGGCAGCGAGCTCACGGGACGCCCGGTCGCTCTCCTGCCGGCAGGCGTCGGCGAGGGCGGCCGACAGACGCTCGACCTGATCGGCCAGCGGGCGGGGGTCGGTGATGCTCCGGCACAGGGCCCATTCCCGCCAGAGAGCGGCGAGCGGCGAGTCCTCCGGGCGGAGCCAGACGGGGACGGGCTGGACGAGGTCGTGGACGGCCCGGACGGCGCCGCGCAGTCCGTCCCGCGCGGACTGCGCTTCCGCCGCTTCGTGCTGGAGCCGTTCGACCTGTGCCCGGGCGCGCGCCGCCCAGTCGTCGTCGAGGAGTCCGGGGGTGTCGCAGACGGGGCAGTCGGCGGTCCGCGCCCGCCGCCGGTGGTCGAGCGCCCGTTCCAGGAGCTCGGAGAGGCGACGGGCGTCCTCGGCGGTACCGGACCGCGCGTCCTCGGCCCGGGCGGCGGCTTCCCACAGCCGTGCGACGGCACCGCTGATGTCACGCAGGTCGGGCCCCTCAAGCGTGGAGAGCCCACGCAGCCTTTCGAGTTCGGCGGGGTCCCCCTCGGACCGGGCGACGAGCAGGGCGCGGACGCGTTCGCGGTCCGGGCGGCGGGCGGAAAGCGCGTCCACGGCCGCGACGGCCCTCGGGTCGTCGGAGGTCCGCAGTGCGGCGAGAACGGCGGCGGCCAGGTCGGCGGCCTTCTTCTCCCCGTCCTTGAGCACCTTGAGACGGGCTCCGGCCTCCTTGTAGGCGTCGGAGAGCTGTTCGAGGCCGAGGACCTGGGCGAGTCCGTCATGGAGGGCGGTCATGGGGCCGTTGATCACGGCGCCGAGTTCGCTGTACGAGAGGAAGGGCCGGTACAGCGAGAGCTCCTCGGCGCCGACGACCTCGTGCAGTTCGCCGTCGGGCAGGCCGGGCCGACGGACCGCCACCCGTGCGTCGCCCAGGTTCGCGCCGTGCCAGCTCCTGTGGACGGTGACGGGCAGGTCGGCACCGTCGCGGCGGCACTCCACCTCCACCCGGGGAGCAGCCGGATCGTGCAGGTTCCGCCACCCCTGCCGCCAGACCTGAATACGGCCTTGCCAGCGGAAGTTGTCGCCTGTCAGCGCCATCTCGGCGGCTTCGGCGAAGCTGGACTTCCCGGATCCGTTGCGCCCGGCGACGACGGTGAGGCCCGGTGCGGGCGTGAGGTCGAGCGTGGCCTCGGGCCCGATGCCGCGCCACCCGGCGGCGGTGATGGAACGGAGGAAGAGGGGCCCGGTGCGGGTGGTCCTGCCGGCCGGGGCGCCAGGGAACAGGTCGCGCAACAGGTCCGCCGTCTCCGGCTCCAGGCCGGCGGCGGCCAGGCGCTGGAGGACGAGGTCACGGACGGAGGGAGGGGGCTGGTCACTCACGCTGGCTCCAGGCACGGGAAGTGGCGGTGCGCCGGTGCGGCCGCATCGGATACCCAGATTGCCCAGTTGCGTTGACGACGTCAACACACATTTCCCGCCGCTTTCTGGTGAGAACGTGTGTACGAGTGTCGAATGGCGCGACAGGACGGCGTTCAGGCGCCCCGTACGCCCCCACCCCCGAGGGCGTGAAACCTCCTGGTCAGGACCAGCCCTCAAGTTCCCGGACGAAGTCGCTGTACGAGTCGTTCCGACCCTCGGGTGCGGCGATCAGGCCGTGCGCGAGCGCCTCGCGGGCGACGAGAGGCCCGTCGCTCTCGCGGAAGAGCGGCGCGCCGAGCCGCCGCTTGAGCTCCTCCTTGGGCTCCTTGATCCGCCCCAAGTCCCTTCCCCGTAACTGTGCGGGGACCTTCCACCTCGGGCGCACACGGGGGAAGGCGTCGGGGAACAGGAGGAGCCAGCCTTCCGACTCCCAGGCGGCAAGTGCGAGCGCGGCACCGAACCCGCCGCATTGGCGGCCCAGCTCCTCCGCGACCACTCTTCGCACCTTGCCGTAGTCCGAGTCGGTGAAGCCGTCCAGGTCCTCGTGGACGACGAATCCCACGAGTTGCGCCTTCTGCTGAAGCGCCTTGGCACGTGCCTTGCCGACGAGCACCTTCACCGCCGCGGACAGATCGGCACCGGACTTCCTGCGGAGCCTCACGGGATCGTTGATGCGCACCAGCTTGGCCGTCGCGCTGAGATCGGGCCGGTGCGCACGTATCAGGGCCGCCATGATCTCGCAGTCGTTCTGGTCCTCACCGGCGAGAACGATCACTCGGTCCGACCCGCCGACGCGCCGGGCGCTGCCCCGGGCCCTGGCGCTCACAGTTCGCCCCCGGTGAGGTCGCCGCCGAGCACACCCGAGAACCACAGCTCACCGAGCGGCTGGCCCCCTGACTCCTCGACGATCTCCTCCACCTCCCTCACCGTCAGGGCGGGGATGATGGACGCGCCTTCGTCGTCCCGGTCACAGACGACGAACTCGTCGGGGCGGAGGCGGTTCACCAGAGCGGGCGAGTGGGTGGCGACGATGAACTGGGTGCGCTCGGAGGCTTCCCGGAGGCGCTGCACGACGAGTTCCAGTGCCTGGGGGTGCAACCCGTGGTCGATCTCCTCGATGCAGGTGAAGGCCGGCGGATGGGGATCGTAGAGCAGGGCCAGGAGCCCGAGCAGACGAACCGTGCCGTACGAGGCGTCCGCCAGGGGAGTCAGGCGGCGCAGACCGCGCTCACGCAGGACCACGGTCAACTGGTCCGTCGAACCGCCGACCTCCTCGAACTCGATGTTCTCCAGTTGCGGCAGGACGGTCCGGGCGTCCTCGACCAGGTTGTCCCAGATGTCGTCCTGGCCGCTGAGGTGGATCAGGAACGCCGCGAGGTTCTCGGCGTGAGGCGCCAGCGTCGCCATGTCCGCGGCACGCAGGCGCGTCGGCATCCGGGCCGCGACCACGTCGACGTCGAAGACCCGGAAGGAGGAGAGGCGGTCGGCGACACGGGTCACCTCGTCCCCGCCGTCCGCGGGGCCGAGTCTGGGAAGGGTGGACAGGCCACTGCTCAGTCTGCGGATGCCGAAACTCCCGCTGTCCTGTTCCTTGCCGGCCCGTCGGTCGACCACACGCGCCTCCTCACCGGAGATCGTGATGCGCCGTCCCCGCCCCTGCTTGCGCTTGAACTGGAAGCTCTCCTCCCGGGAGAGGGCGTAGGCGGCACGAAGCCTGTCCCGGTTCGAGGGCAGCGAGCGGCGCCGGATCGTCAGGCTGTACTCATCGGGCGCGTTGAGAGTGGAATTGCTCGTCCACGTGGCCTTCAGTTGGACCCGCATGAACGTCGGAGGCTTGGCCCCGCCCCAGAAGGCGACCTCGTCGAACCCGCCTCTCGTGTCGAGCGCGGGCTGGAGGTCCGTACGGATGATGTCCGCGAGAAAGTCGAAGACCTTCAACACGTTCGACTTGCCCACTCCGTTCGGCCCCACCAACACGGTCAGCGGACCGAGCGGGACGGTCACGTCGCGCAGGCTTCGGAAGTTCTCGACGTGCAGTTCGAGGAGGCGGCTGGGCATGGGATGAACCTATCGGGTGGGCGCCCAGGGCGAGGGCCGATCGCGCAGCGAACCGGCCCCCACTGCCGCGCCGCGTGCTTGGCTGCCGCCGCCGTGGTGTCGCCTCGGCGTGGCGACACCGTGGCGTGGAGCAGCTACGGAATCGGTACGGGGAGGAAAGTAGCCCGACCGGCTGACATCATGGGGCCGACGCCGGGTCGAGCACCTGTCACGGTCCGCCCACGAGTCACGCCGTTCCTCGGCGACGCGCCGTCCGGGGGCGGTCGAGGAAGAACCCCGGCGACAAGGCGCACCACGGCCTGGCAAACCGCTCCACTTGCTCGGGCTTCCTCTTCGCATTCGGCTCCGATTGTCGGACCGGAACGCCATCATCGGGCCATGACCACTTTCAGCGCCGCCCAGTCGCTCGCCACCCATGCTCGGTCCGTCCTCGGCGACGGCCCTTTCCATCCGCCTGGCGGCTGGACGCACATGGGTGCAGTCATCTGCGATGTCAGCTTCCAGGCACGCCGGAAGTACCAGTCGACCGTCCGGCCGCGACTTCTCCGACTTCAGTCCGCATGGCCTGACGCCGTCACGGTGCGCGGCTTCCGGGCACGGCTGGCCACGGAAGACCTCGCCGTCGCCATGAACTTCAACAGCCCCGGCAGGGTCGCGACGGCTCACGCCATCACCGAACTGCTGGCCGCCAGAGGGGTCGACACCCGAGACAACCTCCACGAATGGCTCGGTCACCAGGACAACCGTGCGGCCCTGCGCACAGTGAAGGGGGTGGGGCCGAAGAGCGTCGACTACATCGGCAACCTCGTCGGCCGGTCTCAGGTCGCGGTGGACGTGCATCTGAGGTCGTTCGCGGCAGCGGCCGGGGTCACCTGCCTCACGTACGCGGAGCTACGAGCCGCTTACGAGGAGGCCGCCGCCCTCCTCGGGCACGAACCGGGGGGACTGGAGCACGCTGTCTGGCGGTTCAAGGCGCAGGCGGGCTGACCGCCGTGCGGGGATCTCGCCGCTCGTCGTCGATCTCCGCCCACACCGTCTTGCCGCTCGGCGGGTACGGCTCCACGCCCCAGCGGTCGGCGAGGGCGGTGACCAGGAGGAGCCCGCGGCCCGGCTCGGCGTCGGACGGCAGCTCTTCGGGGTCCGGCGGTGGAGTGGGAGTCGTTCGCCGTGCGGATCGGTGACCTCGATGCGGAGGCCGCCGGACGCGGGCACGCAGGTGAGGGCGACCCGGAAGTCACGGCCCTGGACGCGACCGTGGAAGACGGCGTTGGCCGCGAGCTCGGCGGTGATCTGTGCCGCCCGTTCGGCCACGCTTGGTGACACCTCCCAGGCGGTCAGCCGCTCGGCGACGAGCAGCCGAGCGAGGCGGGCACCGCGACGGGTGGCGGACAGCCGCTGGGCGAACACCCGTACGGCGGCGGGCTGATGGGGCGTGATCGTGTACATGGGGCCAGCGTGGCGGGCGCGCGGGAGCGTGTTCCAGGAGCGAGGCCCGTACGCTGCGTCAGAGTACGGGCACATGCGGTGGACGGTACGGGGGCGTGCGCGTCACGCTGAGTGCTGCCGACCGTGGGTACAGAGGTCGGCGTACGGGCGCGCGTCGGGAGGTGGCCGCGGTGGCGGAGGACGTCGAGATCGTGACGGACGGGGCGGACGAGACGAACGAGACGGAGGAGCAGGGGCGCGAGCCCGATCCGTCGGACAGTCTGGCGGACCTTCGGGGCCGTCGTCCAGGCCCTGCGGGAGCACGCGGGGCTCAGCAGGGCCGAGTTCACGGAGCTCGTACGGTTCTCCAAGCACACCGTGGAGTCGGTGGAGTTGGGGCGGCGGATGCCGGACGAGGCGTTCGTCGACCGGGGGGACGCGGCGCTGGGGAACACGGGGGCGCTGCGGAGGTCCGCGCCTTTTCTGACCCGTGCCGAGGCCGGTCTGACGGTGTGGTTCCGGCGGTGGGCGCGCCTGGAGAAGGTGGCGGTGAGTCTGTGCACGTACGAGTGCCGGCTGGTGCCGGGGCTCTTGCAGTCGGAAACGTATGCGCGGGCGGTGTTCGACAACAGCATCCCGCTGCTGACGGAACGGCAGTTGGAGACCCAGCTCGCCGCGCGCCTCAAGCGGCAGAAAATGCTGTACGAGCGGCCGACCGTGCCGTTCGGCTTCATCGTGGAGGAGCACGTCTTCCGGCGCAGGCTGGGCGGGACGGAGGTGCAGCGGAGCATGCTGGACCGCGTCCTTGAACTGAGTGAACCGCGCAACGTGACCTTGCAGGTGGTCCCGGTGGAGGCCGAGTTCCACGGCTGCCTAGATGGACCGGTGCGACTCCTTGAGACTCCGGACGGGCGGCGGCTCGGGTACTCCGAGGGACAGCAGAACGGGCGGCTTATCTCCGACCCCAAAGAGGTGCGCCTGCTCCACCAGCGCTATGACACACTGCGCTCACAGGCCCTCACCCCAAGGAGTCGCGGGGCCTGTTGGAGCGTCTGCGAGGAGAGCTATGAGTACGACGGAACTCGCCTGGTTCAAGTCCAGCTACAGCGGAACCAGGGCGACGATTGTGTCGAGGTCGCCGTCACCCCGCGAACCGTCCACGTCCGGGACTCCAAGGACGTGGCTCGCCGGCCCTTCGCGGTCGGCCGCGAGGGCTGGGCCCGGTTCGTGTCGTTCGCGTCCCTCGCCCTGGAGTACTGAGCAGATCGCGTGGCCCGACGGCGGGGCCGTGAGACAGCCGCCGCCGGGCCCCGTCAGCGGTGCTTCCAGAGGCCGTAGAGCCGGAGCACGTCCATCTGCCACCGTGCGTGGAGTTCGTCCGGACCTGAGGGTGTCTCCCGACCGAGCGAGAAGGCTACATGCCGGTACAGCGGGTGGAGATCCTCGTTGTTCGTGGTGACCAAGGCGGAGAGGAGCGGCTCGTCCGCCGAGGTGTTCGCGTCGGCGAGCACGAGCACCTGCCCCTGGTCGTCGGGGTGCAGGTGAGGAAGTTCCCCGCTCAGCCGGTGACGGATCGCGGACCACGTGAGGGTGGCCCGGTTCCGTGCGGTGTCCTCCAGGAGGGAGCGGACGACGGCCGCGAGTTCGGCGAGCTTGGCCTCATCCGGCCGAGGTGGCGCGTCCTCCGTTTGCGGTCTCCGCACATCGCCACCGGACGGCGGGGCGAGCAGCGCGGCGAGTCGTTCCCCACAGGCGCGGTGCGCGTCCTGGAGGTCCTGCGGGAGCTTGCCGTGGTGCTTCCGCTTGAGCGCCTTCGCACGTGCCAGGCCCTCGCGAAGTGTCTCGACGTCAGCGGGCTCCTGCCGCCGCCCGAGGTCATCGAACAGCCGTCGGAGGTCCGCCTGGACGATCGCGTTCTCGCGCCCCCGCACCCACTCACTCATGGCGCGCAGGTGGGGATGCTGCTCAGCCCGCTCCGCCGGAGGCAGCTTCGTACCGTACAGCTTGCCTGCCGCCTGCCAGGCGCGCTTGGCCTCGGCGAGATCGTCGGCTTTCCGAGCGTGGTCGAATCGCCAGCGCAGCCCCGCGAGGGTTCCGAGGGCCGCCGCGACAGAGGTGTCGGCAGGGCTCCCGGTGGGGGCGAGTGTCGGGGCGGTAGCGGGTGCCTCCGTCTCCGTGGCCCTCGACCGGTTCGCGCCGCTTGTGTACGCGTCACGGATGCGGTCCGCCTCCAGCCGTCTGGCCTGATGGGCCTCGCTCTGGAGTCCGGGTACCGAGCGCCCGTGACGCCGGAGGATCTCCGGGAAGTACGGCAGCGGCTTGCCGTCGTCCGTCACGACGAGGGCGGCGTACATGAGGTCGTGACCCTTGAGGGGCTCGTCCACACGGAAGAGGAGGTTGGTCCGCCGCTCGTCCGACAGGCCGCCGAAGTCGAATCCCGTGTTGGCCGAGAGTTCCCGCCAGGTGATGTCGTCGGCTCCGTTTCTCGCTCGCGCCTTGAGGTGTTCGCGTACCGCGAGCACGAGTTGGAGGGTCGGAAGTCCGGTCGCCGGGGCCGGCTTGGTCGCTGCGGCCTGTGGTCGGCTCTCCGGCTCCCTGGGGTGCGGCACGGGCTGGGGGCGGGGAGTCGCCGGGGCGGCGGGCTGCATCGGCGGGGCGGTGACGGTACCGGCCCCGAAGAGCTCGTAGGCGCGCTGCCGTTCCGTCTCGTTGATGTGGCGGACCTGGTTCCCCGGGAGGCCCGGTGCCCAGCCCAGACCGGCGAGGACAGCTGCGAAGAAGGACGGGACCTCGCCGTTGTCCGTTCTGAGGAGCGAGGACAGAACCGGTTTGTCCTGGGCGCGAGGGAAGTCGAGCGCGATGAGAAGCCTGCGCCGGTGCTCCGGGGTGAACTGCTCGGGCGTCGCCTTCGCGCTCCCGACGAGCTTGGCCCAGGTGATCCGGCCCTGTGCGCGGGCGGTCCGCTCCAGGATCTCCCGGAAGGACGCCACGATCTCGCGGTCGTCAAGCCGTGGGCGCGGAGGCGCGGACGGCGGCTCGACCGGGAGGGGTTTGGCCGCTGCCGGTGCCGGCTGGGGCGGCTTGAGTTCGCTCCAGGCCGCCGCCTCCCGGGCGTCGAGGCGTCGCGTCTGGGCGGCGGTGAGAAGCCACGCGGGCGTGTCCGCCGTCGTGGCCTCGACGGGGGTCAGGGTCACCCGCTCCCGGAGGACGTACACCCTCGACGGGTTGGGCGGCGTCGAGGCGTGCGGAAGGACGATCCGGGCCCGGGCCACGGCCGAACCGAGAGGCTGGATGTCGGCGTCGTAGACGCTGCCCGGTGTGCCGGCCGGCCACTTCACGTCGGTCCTGGCTAAGGCTCCGGTGAACGCCACCGTGTCATCGGCCAGTCGGAAGGAGAGCGCGGGCGTGATGGATGCGACGGAAGCGGCGGAAGCGGTGGCTCCGGCCGATCCTCGCGGCACGATTCCCTGGGGCGTCGACACCAGGCTGGGGGTGACGATTCCCTGGCGGGTGAGGACGCACTCCTCCAGCGTGGTCCATTCGACGGTGTTGCCGGGCAGCTGCGTACCGATCCGCACCTCGCGTGTGACGCCGGCTGTCCGGCATTCGACGCGGATCGCGTACCCGTGGGATTCCACCCGGTCGTAGGCAAGCATGCTGTCCGGTCCGAAGAGCCACTCGACGTGGTCGGCGCCCTGGGCGAGGCTCTCCGCCTCCCATCGCCACTGGTGCAGGCCCAGCCGGGCCATCTGCACGCGAATGAGCTGCCGTCCGCCGGACAGCCGGAAGTCCACGGTCCCGCCCGGCCTGTCCCCGACGGTGCGGTACGACGCCTTGGCATTCCGCAGGTTCTGGCCGGCGAGCCAGCGGGTCAGGGCCTGGCCGATGTAGAGGTGGTCGGCGCTGGACTCGCCGTTGGCGGTGCGGCGGCAGTGGACGGGCGGGCGGTGCGCGAAGTGGCACTTCTTCTCGGTGTAGCGCTTGGCGCTGAGCTTCTTGCCGCAGCCGCCGAGAAGGGTGCCGCAGTAGAAGTCGTCGCGGGAACGGCCCCGCATGAAAAGGTGGAACTCGTCGTGGTCGTACGGGAGGAAGACGGGGTCGTCGGACCCAGCCCCGCCGATGACGGCGGTCTGGACCTTGCGGGTGTCTCCCTCGTCGGCGAATGGCGTCACGGCATTCTCCGGGCGGGCGGTGGTCGGTGGGGTGGACTGGTCGTGGCGCGAGGGCCGGAGCCGGGGTCGGTGAGGTGGGCCGCCGGGTGCGGGCCTCCGACGACGACCGGCCCGCTCTCAGCACGTGGGGGACGCGGATGAAGTGGCCGTTGGCAGGGCCGGAGGGGCCTTGCGCGGAGCCCGTCGAAGGTGCTGCGGACCGGCAGGGCGCGCCGGTGGGGTGCGGGTGGCGTTCGCCTGGCCGGCGGTCGGCCTCGCTCAGCCTTCCGTGGCGGGCTCCCCCTCGTCCCCGTTCCCCTCCCCTCGTCGGCGGCGGACTCGTACGGCGATCCCGTCGGCGAGCTTGTCCTTGACCGAACTGGCCCGGCCGAGAGTCTCGTTGCCGAGACTTCTGGCGGCGTCCACACCCTTCGCACCGGTCTCCAGCGCCTTGTCCCTCACCTCCGCCGCCGCGGCCGTCCAGCGTCTCGCCTCCGACTCCTGGCGACCGGACTCGATCCCGAGCCGCCCGTGGAAGTCGTGGACGCCGGTCACGACCTGGTTGCTCGACCGGACCACGGCCGGGGACTTGGTCGGGTGCAGGAGCACCTTCCCGTTGGCCTCTTCGGCAGCCGCGTTCATCCGGGCCACCAGACACTCGGTGCTCCGGGAGATGAGCTCCAGCCGGTTCCGCCGGGCGATCCGGATGCCGTCGCGATGCCGGTCCAGCTCCTCGGGGACGGCGTCCAGCACCCGGTCGAGTTCCAGCACGGCTATCGCGTCCTGAAGCTGGAAGCAACGAGCCAGGACCGCGAGCCACTGCCGGGCCTTGGCCTCCGCCTCCTCGGCCGCCGCGGCGAGCTCACCGATCTTGGCCTTGCGCTCCATCTTCTCGGCGAGCGCGTCGAGCCGGCGGAGCGCGTACGCCTGGGTCGTCGCGATGGTCTCCGACGTGCCCTGCACCTTCGACCATGTGATGGCGGAGACCCGGCCCACCTCGTCCCGGATGGTCATGGCGTCCGTGATCACGAGCTCCGCCCCGATCATCTTCGCCAGCTCGGCGTCCTCCTGGGCACGAAGCACGTCGTCGAGCTTCTCGTCGATCGTGGCGAGATAGTCGGTGATCTCGTCCATGGCCTGCTGCATCGCGAGCTGCGCCATGACGGCAGCAACATTGGACAGCTGCGCCGGGTTGCCCCGGAGGGACCTCTGCCCCTTCGCGAACTCGACGAATCCCTTGATCTGGCCCTTGGGTCCCTTCAGCACGCCTGTGCTGAGCCCCGTCGTGGCGCTTTCCCTGAGCCCGTACTTGTCGATGCTCCGCGCGGACTCCTTGGTCAGCTTCACCCAGCGGCCTGAGCCGGCGGCGATGTCGGAAGCCACCTGCGCGGCTCCGGCCGCATCACCGAGCGCGGACCGGAACGGGCGCGGTCGCAGGGCCCGCGAGGGCAGGCCCTCGGACACGAGGAAGCGTTCGACCGTCGCCTCCGTCCCGATGACCGCCAGGCCATCGCCGTCCCTGATCAGCTGGATCTCGTCATCCATGGCCACTCCGTGAGGTGTGTCGGAGAGGCCCGGATCGGGGTGCTCTCCTCCGGTCCGGGCCGCGTAGGCGTGCGTGCGCGTCAGGCTTCCGGGTGGCGGGGGCCGTGGCCGGGGGGCGGGGTGAGGGTGGAGGTGTAGTTCTCGCCGTCCACGAGGGGGTTGGTCAGGCTGACGCCCGCCGCCGCCATGCGGTCGTACTCGGCGAGGATGAGGTCCTTGGTGCGGTAGGTACCGTACTTGGCCTCGTCCTTGCGCTTGACGATGGGGAAGGTGTCGAGGATGTAGTCGACGTCGTCGCGGGTGATGCCGTAGAGGTGGAAGAAGAGGGCGTCGAGTTCGGCGCGGATCGTGATGCGGCGGTCGTCGTCCCAGATGAAGGGGGCGCCGGCGTCACCGAGGTCGCGGGCGAAGCCAGCCAGGTTCTGGGTCACGTAACAGAGTTCCAGCACCCGGCCGCGAACGAAAGGAAGGAGTTCCTCGACCACTCCCACGACTGGAACCTGCCGCATGATCGTCACGTTGAAATGCTGGCCTGGGGTCTTTTGTTTCGCCATGAAGTCATAGGGGAAGGAGTTGATCGCGGCGAGTGCCCAGGTGTGCGCCCCGGCGCCCCCGGGGACCGAGAAGCCGTTCAGCGGCTGCACGGGCGCGGTGCGAGGCACGATCGCGGCAATCGCGGTTCTGGAATCCACGGCCCGGACGTAGTCACGCACGACCGCGATCCATGACGTATGGATGTCCTTGCGCCCGAGGAACTCATCCACTATCCCGTCAGCGCAGTAGTGCTGCGACACCGCAGGAGCCGATTTCGCCCCTGGGGTCACCTCAGCGATCTCGCCACGGGCATAGTCCGCGTACCGTGCGTCGAACTGATGGATCATCTTCCCTTCGGCAAGCCCCACCAGCCCCGGGCCGCCCTCCTCTCGGTAGTGGCCCGAGAAGCCGTCGGAGGTGAAGCCCACCCAGGGGCTCACCGCCAGTTTCGGCCCCACGGCTTGCGTCATCGACATCAGCAGATCGAAGTCACGGCGGGACAGGCAGATGGGGAGTTGCTTGGTGATCGGGTTCAGAATCTCCAGGCCTGCCAGGGGGAGGCTGTACGTCCGGTCCGGATCGGCAAGCTCCTGCTCCGTGCGCAGATACACACCGACACGAAGGAACGCGGCCGCCTCGCTGGAGCGCAGTCGCTGGAGCGTCAGCAGCATGAACTTGGTCGAGCGGTGCACCGCCGGGAACATGCCCTTGGAGTTCTCACAATCCAGGATCGCCCGGATATACCCGCAATCCCGGAGGTACTCCCAGAAGTCCTTCATTGGGACGTCCATCAGGACACCCGTCGGCACGATGACACCGACCTGACCGCCGACCGCACTCAACTCCAGACCGCGCGACGAGAACAGGGACTGAGTTGTGAGGCGCCCCCGGGCCGTCAGCGGATACAGGCCGGACGACGAGAAGAAGTGAGACATCTCCGCGCTTTCCCGCACGGCCCGCACATAGGAATCCCGCCAGCTCACCTCCGCCGCCAGCGCCTCCGAGATCGCCTTCTTCCGGGCGCTGGTCGTCCTGGACTTCAGAATCCCGGGGTCGCGATGCGAGAAGAACTCCTCGTCGTCGAACGCGATGCGCTCCCACGGCGGGTTCCCCACCACGCAGTCGAAGCCACCGGCCCACCCCGTCGTCTCATCGATCCCCGCACCCGACTCCGGGACGGAGAACACCTCCGGGAACTCCAGATGCCAGTGGAAGAAGCGGTACTGCCTCCGCAAGCGCACAATCTCGTCGTGCGTCGACCGCGGAGCCGCGTCCCGCGATGGGTCCTGGAGGTTGCGGAAGACCTCCTCTGTAACCGCCATCGGAGCATCGGCCTTCTTCTGCCAAATGAAGGCAGCGCACCATGCATCGGCTACGTGCAAGGCCCGGAGGTACTCGGTGGACTCGGACCAGTCCTGGTAGGCGGCCTCCTGACGACGGACGTCCGCCAGGGTGTCCGAGGAGGCACCGGTGATGCGGCGCAGGCCCGTCGCGAAGACCGTGTTCGCGATCTTCGTCTCGCCGCCGAGGTCGAAGAGGCCCCGCTGGCCGCCCCGTTCGGCCTTGTTCTGCTTCTCCAGGGTCTTGGCGTACTTCTTGTCGTCACCCTCGATCGGCTTGAAAGCCTCGTCCGGGATCCCGCCCCGCAGCAGCTTCGGCGTCGCCCCGATCAGGGCGTTGCCGTGCTTCACGTGGGCGTCCAGGAAGCCCAGCGGCTTCCCAGGCTCCAGGGCCTCCAGCCACAGCGAGACCTTGGCCAGCTCGACGGCCATCGGGTTGAGGTCCACGCCGTAGACACAGCGGGCGACCACCTCGTGCAACGCATGCCGGACGGACTCCAGCGTGGGCTCCGGGTTGCGCTCCCGTACGGCCGCCACGCGCTTGGCGATCCGCCTGGCCGCCGCCACCAGGAAGTGGCCGGAGCCGCAGGCCGGGTCGCAGACCGTCAACGACAGCAGTTCGCGGACGATCGCCTCCGACGGGTCCGGGTCGCCCGCCGCGCTCGCCGCCTGTTCGCCGCGCTTGACCGCGTCGTCCAGGACCGGGTCCAGGGCCGAGTCGAGCAGGCACTCGATGAGCGAGGACGGGGTGTAGTACGAGCCGGTCGTCTTGCGCGTGTTGCCGGCCAGCTCCACCAGCTCGAAAGTGCGGTCGGCGGCGCTGTGCTGGGGGACCAGCTCCAGCAGGGACTCGTAGATCGAGCCCAGTTCCTCGGCGTCCAGGTGCCGGTAGTCGACCGTGCGCCAGCGCCGCGAGCCCGAGTCCCGGACCTGGGAGAGGTGGCGTACGGCCGTCAGCAGGTACTCGTTCGAGAGAGACAGGCCCTTCAGCGGGGCATCCGCGTCCGTCGCGTCGAAGATGCCGCCAAGGCCCGGCAGGCCCAGCTCCGGGCGGCCGTTCTCGTCGCCCAGGGCGTCCAGGACGATCCGCAGGGCCTGGTAGAGGTCACCATGAGCGGTGCCCCTCCGGCGGCGGGCATGCTGCCTCAGGCGAGCGGACGAGAAGTACGTCGCGTAGCGCTCCCGCGCCTGTTCGGTCGCCTCCTTGCCGTGCAGCACATCGCGATCCTCCGCCACGAAGACGAACAGCAGGCGGTAGACGAGCCGCAGCAGCGCACCGTGCAGGGCCTTGACGTCCGTGTTCTCGCGCAGGGCCGTGTTGGCTGGGTGGCGCAGGAAGCCCGTGCCCAGGGTGGTGATGGCCTCCTGGACGCCCTTGCGGAGCTGGTCCAGGGCACGCGTGCCGGACGCGATGGCCTCCGTACGCCACTTCTCCAGCCAGCAGGCGGACGGCGCCGCGCCCTCCGCCACCGCGAAGCGGGAGACGTGCAGCAGCCGGTACAACAGCACGAACTCGCTGAAGAGTTCGCCGTCGAAGATGGCTTCCAGGTCGAACTCGACGTACGAGGCGGTGGCGAGCGCGCTGGAGTCGCGCAGGATGCGGAGCCGGCGGCCGTTGGTGAGGACGCCCCACAGGTGGGCCTCCGTGCGGTTCAGGCACTCCTGGACCAGGGACTGGGGCGGGATCGTGCCCGCGCCGCCGACACGCTTGTCCAGGTCGGCGTTCCACGCCGTCATGTGGAGGAGGGCGTGGTTCCAGCGGTGGCTGATGGGAAAGACGCGGTCGGGGTCGCTGTCCGCCGGGATGCCGGTGGCGCCGATCGAGGTCAGGCGGCCGAAGCCCAGTTCGGCGAAGAGCGGTTCCAGCCACTGGGAGATCGCGAGGCCCATCGGGTCGGCCGGGGTCTCGGCGTCCGGGGTGACGGGCAGCTTCTCACGCAGCTCGCGCCAGACGGCCTTGAGGTAGTCCCAGTGCCGCTCGGCCTCGTCGCGTACGGAGCGGGCGCCGATGACCTGGTAGTCGGCGGGGGCGGAGCCCTTGACGTCCTTCCCGTCGGCGATCCGCAGCAGCATGTCGGCGGGGAGCAGGCCGCCGACGGTGTGGACGGCGGAGAAGACCTGGTTGCGGGTGGTGGCGGACATCAGACGGCGGCCTCTCCGGTCGCGGCGGGCAGGTAGACGTAGACGCCAAGGACGTCGGCCGGCTGCTGGGCGGTGACACGCAGGCCGCGGACGATCTCGTCGGAGGCGCGGCGGACGCGCCGGTGGGACTCGTGCAGTTCGGCGGCGAGGGTGTCGCCGTACTGCTCCAGGTGGTCGGTGACGGCGGGGAGCTGACCGAGGACGCGGCTCATCACGCCCTCGCCGTGCAGCGGGTCGACGCTGTCGGCGGCGCGGGCGGTGAGGAGGGCATGGGCCTGGTCCACGGGCAGCCAGACGGCGTTCTTCGGGGAGCCCTGGAAGGCGAGGAGACGGGCGTCCTCGGCGACGAGCTGCTTCTCCCCCTGCCGGGAGGGCAGCGTGAGGTGGAAGCGGTAGCGGACGAGGAGCAGGGTCGTGCGGGTCTCGACGGCGCGGGTGGAGACGACGCCGCAGCGGCGGGCCGGGCGGCGGCCGTCGGCCTGGCTGTCGAGGGCGGAGTTCAGGACGTGGGCGGCGATGGCGCCGACGACGGGGTCGGTGCGGACGAGGGCGGCCTCGCCCCGGGCCACGGCCGAGGTGGTGCGGAACGGGATGGGGCGGGCGCCTTCGACGGCGGCGGCGCCGACGACGGGGGCGAGGGCGTCGCGCAGGCCGGCGGAGGTGCCGCTGACCTCGGCGGTGAAGTCGCCGGAGCCGTCGCCCGCCTCCACCAGGTGGGCTTCGAGGGCGGCGAGGGAGGTTCGTACGAAGTCGTTCACCTCGTCGGCGCGGCCGAGGGTGTCCCGGATGGCGAGGACCTCGCGGGCGACTTCTTCCGGGTGGATGGAGCGCTGGGCGAACCGGGAGCGGGAGCGGGTCTCGCGCTCGGCCGCGGACTTCCAGTCGGCCTCCAGGTCGGCGAAGCTCTGCTGGAAGGCGTCGGCCTCGAACAGGGTGCCCTGCTCGCCCTCCCGGCCACGCAGCAGCAGCCACTCCACGATGGCGTCGGTGACGCCGGAGGAGGTCTCGTCGGGGACGGAGACGGAGATACCGAGGTCCTTCTTGATCTGGCGGTGCTTCTTGATGAGGACGTCGAGGACCTTGCCGTCGATGCCGTTGTCGCTGCCGTACAGGGTGATGACGCGGACCTCATCGCGCTGCTGGCCGTAGCGGTCGACGCGGCCTTCGCGCTGGTCGTGGCGGGTGGGGTTCCAGGCGAGGTCGTAGTGGACGACGGCGTCGAAGTGGTGCTGGAGGTTGACGCCCTCGGAGAGGCAGTCGGTGGCGACGAGGACGCGGCGGGCGGCGGCGTCCTGCCCGGCCTCCTCGGCCAGCTCCTCGATGCGTTCGATGCGCTGCTGCGGCGAGAGGGTGCCGGTGACGGCGCGGACGACGGTCTTCTTGCCCAGCTTGCCGTCCAGGTGTTCGGCGACGTACTCGGCGGTCGGGATGTAGCGGCAGAAGACGATCGGGTGGTAGCCGTCGGCGAGCAGCGCCTTGAGGTGCTTGACCAGGGCCTTCAGCTTGAGGTCGCCGTCCGGGCCTTCCAGGGCGGCGGCACGGTCGGCGAGTTCGGCGAGGCGGGCGCCGGCATCGTCGGTCTCGGCGCCGGGGGCCACGTCCATGCCTTCCAGGCTGTCGCTGTCGGCCGCGTCGCGGGTGAGGGGCGCGCCGAAGCGGTCGGCCTCCTCGGCGCTGGCGGCGGCCGCGGCGGCGGAGCGCGTACGGAGGGTCTGGGCGGCGGCGCGCGGGGAGGAGACGAGGGAGCGGAGCAGGGCGATCGCGGACCACCAGGCGATACGGGCCTCACGCTTGCCCTGGCTGCCGGCGGCCTCGACGCGTTCGCTCGCGTAGGCGATGGCGTCGTCGAGGAGGGCGCGGTAGGCCGGGGACAGCTTGTACGTCTCGTCCTTGAAGTAGCGGTCGGACGGGAACGCGGTGCGCTCGGCGAGGCTGTCGTCACCGAGGCCGTCCTCGGTCGTCAGGTACTGGCGTACGTCGGCGCGCTTGCGCTGGACGAAGTGGTGGGCGAGGAGCCTTCGGCCACGGTCGGAGTCCAGGTCCACCTCGGCCAGTTCGGGCTTGACCAGGCCGAGGAGGTTACGGAAGGCGGACTCCTTGCCGCTGTGCGGGGTGGCGGTCACGAGGAGCAGGTGGCGCTCGGTGTCCTCGGCGATCCGGCGCAGCAGCTCATAGCGGAGCTGGTTCTGGGTGGAGGTGGTGTCGTCGGCGGCGACGCAGGTGTGGGCCTCGTCGACGATCACCAGGTCGGGGCAGTGCTTGACGAAGTCGTCGCGGTGGCGGGTGGACTTGATGAAGTCGGTGGAGACGATGACGTGGGGGTACTTGTCGAAGAGCGACTGGCCCAGGTCCAGGCCGCGCTCCAGGCGGGAGACGGTGGAGGCAAGGACGAGTTCGGCGTCGATGCCGAACTTGGTGCGCAGTTCCTCCTGCCACTGCTCGGCGAGGGCCGGTGAGCAGAGGACGGCCAGGCCGCGTGCCTCGCCTTGCGCGAGGAGTTCGCTCGCGATGAGGCCCGCCTCGACGGTCTTGCCGATGCCGACGTCGTCGGAGATGAGGAGCCGTACTGTGTTCTGCCGCAGCGCCATGAGGAGCGGGACGAGCTGGTAGGCACGGGGCTCGACGGCGATGCCGGCGAGGGAGCGGAAGGGGCCGGCGCCGGAGCGGAAGCCGATACGGAGGGCGGAGCGCAGCAGTCCGGCGGCGCGGTGGTCGCCGAGGTCGGCGGGGGACGGCGGGGCGAACTCGGCGCCCTTGACGTCCTCGAAGGCGGGGAAGACGGCGGCGATGTCGTCGTCGGAGCCGCCGAGCGGGCGCAGGACGAGCATGTCGGGGGCGCTCTCGGGGAGCACGACCCATTCGCGGCCTCGGGCGGTGACCAGGGAACCGGCGGAGTAGGTGAGCGTCATCGAAGGGGATCCTCGGGGTCCTCGGGGTGTCGGTCGGTTCCGTGGTCAGGAGGCGGCGGGGCCGCCGAAGTAGCGGGCGTGGCGGGCGACGACGGCGTCCCAGTCCGCGGGGTCGGCCGGGAAGCGGACGACACCCCAGCCGGCGTCGTAGAGGCGTTCCTCGGCGTCCTCGTCCCGGGTGGCGTCCTGCTCCGTGTCCGGGCCGTCGACGAAGACGGCGAGGTTGACTCCGGGGAGGCGGTAGACGAAGTCGGGCACGGCGGTGCCGACGAGGGTCCGGCCCTCGTCGGGCAGGCGGAGGCCGTGGTCCCTGAGCCAGGTGACGAGGGTCTGCTCCAGAGGAGTGTTCGCCATGTCGTCGGCGTCGTCGGCCGGCGTGTCGGCGGGCTTCGGAACCGTCCGCGCCAGCTCCTCGACGAGCCGCCGGTGCTGCTCCGTCGGGGACTCCTCCCGCTCTTCCGGTTCGGCCACGGCCGACGCGAGGCGCCGCAGCAGGTGGGCGACGGTGTGGCGGTTGATCGCCGCGTGGTCGAGCTGGTTGCCGTACGTGAGCAGGCAGTCGTAGCAGCCGCGGGCGCAGTGGTCCTCGGCCTGGTCCACGCCGTGCTCGTCGAAGTGGCAGATCTCCAGGGCGCGGCGGGCGGCGACGGCGAGCGCGCCGGGCTCGGCCTGGAGGCGGCGCAGGACTCCGGCGCCGCCCTCGGCTGCCTCGGTGAGCAGGAAGCGGTTGCGGGGGCCGTCGTCGGGCGGGAGGAGTTCGCTGGTCAGCTCGGAGTCCTCCAGCTCGAACGCCGCCTCGACGCCGCGCTCCAGGGCGTACATGAGGGTGAGGGCGATCGGTTCGGGCAGCGGTTCGTCGAGGGTGACGACGAGAATGTTGCGGCGGTCCTCGACGAAGGGGACGACACGCTTCTTGCGGCGCTTCTCGTTGCCGTCGGCGTCGATGACCGGCATCTCGCTGGAGTCGCCGGATGCCTCGGCGGCGTCGCGCTCGTTCATCCAGCGGCCGTCGGCGGGGTCGAGCCAGTAGCCGTCCTGCTCGTTCTCCTTGGCGCGCAGCCGTCCCTTGTTGGTGATGCGGACGGTGGCCGAGTCGCCGTAGGAGAGGGTGGCGAGGCTGCCCGCCGCGTCGCCGACGCGGGCGTCCTGGCGGCCCTTACGGATGCCGTGGTCCTGGAAGCGGTACGAGGTCTCCAGGCGGAATCCGGCCCGGCGGCGCTCCTCCTCGTCGGAGGAGATCCGCTCCCGGCGCTGGGTGTAGACGGTGTGCAGGTGCAGCAGGTTGTAGGCGGCGGCGCCGAGCGGTTCCTTGCACATGTCGCAGACGTCGGCGCGCTGCTCGGGGTCGTGGTGGTAGCCGCAGTGCTTGCAGCGGGCGGCCGCGGTAGTGGCGATGTCGCCGGAGGAGTCCGGGGGCAGCTGGACGCGGGTGACCTGGTAGCGGGCGCCCTCGTGGTAGATGAGCGCGCCGGGGCCGAACTCGCGGATGGCGAGGAAGCGGGGGCGCTGGAGGTAGTCGCCGTCGCCGTGGCGGCGGCCGGTGGTCGGGATGTAGGCGGCCAGCGGCAGGCGAGGGAAGGAGTAGCCGGGCAGGAAGCCCTCGGAGGCGAGGTAGCGGTAGGGGTTGAAGTCGGAGAGGACGGACCTGCTGTCCGGGGTCTCGTTCTTCAGGAGGTTGAGCTGGGTCTCGGCCTCCTTGCGGCGGGCGACGGCACGCCGCCGGTCGCTTTCCGTGAGGGTGTGGTCGAGGACCCGCTTGTTCTGCACGTACTGGTCGACGAGGGCGGCACGGAAGAGTTCGCGCCAGCGGTTGAACGCCTGGTCGAAACGGTCGGGGGCGGTACGGACCCGGTCCTCGATCCAGCGCTCGTCCCACCAGACGGTCCTGGCGAACTCGGGGAGCAGCGGGCCGAGGACCCGGTGGGCGGCGGCCACCGTCCGGGCCTGGGCGTCGGCGTCGCGGGAGGCGGCGTACAGGTCGTCGTGGAGGCGGAGTGCGGGGTCCGGGCGGCCGAGGCTCTCGTCGTATGCGATGTCGATGATGTGCGGGATGGCGCGGCCGAGCTTCAGTCCGGCCTCGGCGAGCCAGATGCCCTGGAGGTGGGAGAGGACGAGGTCCTCGTTGGCGAGGTCGAGGCGCGGCGGGGCGACGGCGCCCGCGACCATGCGCTCGGAGCGGCGGAAGTAGTACTGGTCGTGGCTGTTGCCGGTGGCGCAGTACGTGGTGACGAGCGCGGGCTGGCCGCTGCGGCCGGCGCGGCCGCTGCGCTGCGCGTAGTTGGCCGGGGTCGGCGGGACGTTGCGCATCATGACCGCGTTCAGGGACGAGATGTCGACGCCCAGCTCCATCGTCGGCGAGCAGTAGAGGAGCTTCAGCTCGGCCTTGCTGAACGCCTCTTCGCGGCGCTCGCGCTCGCCGGGGTCGACCTGGGCGGTGTGCTCGCGGGCATACAGGCCGGACAGCTCGGTGGCGGCGTTGCGGTAGAGGTCGCGGAAGAAGGTGTTGACGCGCGGGCCGTCGCCGCTGGCGTAGGTGCGGGTGAGGGGGTCGTGGGCGCCGGACTCGCCGGGGCCGGCGCGCCAGATGAGGGAGGCGGCGGAGATCCGGTAGCCGGTGGCGGCCGGAGCGGTCGGCGCGCGGAAGCGGCCGGCGCGCTGGGGGGCGGCGCTGACCTCGGTGACCAGGCCGGCGATCGTGAGCACCTTCAGCAGGTCCTCGATGATCTTCTGGAGGTCGGTGTTGTCCAGCTTCACGCCGTCGCGCACGTCGAAGACCGTGGGCGCGGTGCGGCGCAGGTACTTGCCGAACTTGCCGCGGGCCGAGAGGAAGTGCCCGGACCGGTCCATGCCGGGACGCGAGGGCTGCGGGTAGACGGTGCCGACCTTGGGTGCGTCGGACCTGCCGAGGACCCAGGGGTCGATGAGCCGCTCCTCGCTGGCGCGCTGGAGGGCGTCGAAGTCGTCGCGGAAGTACTGGACGTCGATCGCGAGTTCGCGTCGCATGTCGTCCAGGAGGGTCCGCGTGATCTCGGCGCGAAGGGCGGGATCGGCGTCGCGGAGCGCCGGGTGCGCGTTCTGCCAGCGCTCGTCGCGCTCGGCGATCCACTGGAGGTCGGCGTAGTCGATCCTCAGCAGACCGGTCTGTTCCAGGTTCGGCATGGTGATCCGCCAGCCGCGCTCCAGGTCGAGGTAGAGGCGGAAGGCGAGGACGTCGCGCAGGGTCTTGGCGGCGTTGCGGGCGAGGCTGGGCGGCAGGTCGGACTGCCCGGTGTACTCGACGGGGTCGAGGGCGAGGGCGTTGGCGACACGGGTGGCCAGCTCTTCGTGGGGGATGCCCTCGTCCCCGGCGTCCAGACACGCCCGGTAGAGAGCGCCGCGCAACTGAGTGATCTGGACGAAGTCGTTGAAGTGACCGGCCTGGAGGGAGGCGTCCTGGCGGTTGTCGACGAAGGTGAGGAGCTTGCGCGCCTCCTTGTCGAGGGCTTCTTCGGGGACCGCCTTGAGGGAGCGGACGACGGCCGCCGACACCAGGGAGGTGGCGGAGGAACGGCCCTCCTGGTCGAGGGTGGCGAGCTTCGCGAAGTCCTTGCCGCGCGTCTGCTCGTAGGTCACCGAGCACTGGAGACAGAACAGGAACGGGGCGGGGATGAAGGCGGCGTCCAGGTCGCCCCGGCCCTCGTACCCGTAGGGGTCGACGGTCACGGCGCGGGGGGCGCGCTCGCGGTAGGACTTCTTGACGACCTCCTGGCCTCGGTCGTCGAGTTCCAGCCATGACTCCGGTAGCTTGCGCTCGGCGACGGCCTCGTCGAGCGAGCGGGGCCACGGGCGGCCGACGTAGAGGTAGCCGTCGCCGGCCCTGCCGCCCGTGGCGGAGGTGTCGCGGCGGGACTCGTAGCGGACCTCACCGTCCTTCTCGGTACGCCAGACCGTCAGGTACTCCTGGCCGCACTCACGGCAGAAGGCGAGCGGAATGAGGAGCTTGCCGTCGGTGCCGGGCTGCACCTGCTGGTAGTCGCGGGTGAGGTGGCGGCTGTCCGGGTCCTCCAGGGTGACGTACACGGTGTCGCCCTTGGAGAGGAACTGGTGGAGACGGAAGGCGAAGAGAGGTCGTTCCGTGACCGGGTGACGGGCCTGCGAGCCGGCCTCCAGGGTGGCACGCAGGGCCGCCGCACACTGTTCCTCGGGGACGCCGCTCTCCTGGTGGAGGTCCTTGGCCGCGTCCTCGATCTTGGCGGGCTTCTGGCGTACGAGACGGCCGGTGAGGGTGTCGGTGGCCAGGCCGAAGCGGGTTTCGATCCAGCGGGCGAGCGGGTCACGGACCAGGTCCGCGTACGCGCGGGGAGCGTCGGTGGTGCGCAGCCGCTCGGCGGGTACGGTGTCGGGGGCCGGGTCGGTGGCGCGGACCAGGGTCTCGCCGATGACGTGCTCGGTGCGGATCCTCGTACCGAAGAGTTTGGAGGCGACGGCGGCGACCACGCTCTTCTGCTCGTCGATCGTGCCCTCGGTGGACATGGTCGCCGAGGTTCCGACGCACTGGAGCCGGTCGGCCTGGCACGCCTCGCGGACGCGGCGGATCAGCAGGGCGACATCGGCGCCCTGGCGGCCGCGGTAGGTGTGGAGTTCGTCGAAGACGAGGAACTCGAGGCCCTTGGCCATCCGGACGAGGCTGTCACGGTCGTCGGGACGGGTGAGCATCAGCTCCAGCATCACGTAGTTGGTGAGCAGGATGTCCGGCGGGTTGTCGCGGATCTCCCTGCGGGCTGCTTCGTCCTCCTGGCCGGTGTAGCGGGCGAAGGTGACGGGCTCGCGTCCGGCGCCGTATCCGTCCCTGAGGTACTTCTCCAGCTCCTTGAGCTGGCTGTTGGCCAGGGCGTTCATGGGGTAGACGATGATCGCGCGGACCCTCTTGGCGGTCCCTCGCGGCTCCGTCTCCCGGTCCCTGAGGACCTTGTCGACGATGGGCACGATGTAGGAGAGGGACTTGCCCGAGCCGGTGCCGGTGGTGAGGACATAGGACGCCCCGGAACGGGCGGCGTCGACGGCTTCGCGCTGGTGCTGGTGGAGGGTGAGCGGGCGGCCGTCGCAGACCGTGCCGCCCCTGGTCTTCCTCGCCTGGAAGATCCGCGCGCACTCCGGGTGGAGGACGCCCTGGGACGCGAGTTCGGCGACCGTGCCGGCGGAGTCGAAGAAGGGGTTGAGGGAGATCCACGGGTTGGGCCACTGCGACTTGGCGTCGAGGTCGCGCCGGACGAAGTCGGCGACGCGTTCGTCGCGGATGACCGTGCCGCCCTGGGTGAAGGCACGGTACTCGTCGATCAGGTCTCGGTGGACGCCGAAAACGTCCATGCCGGACGTGTGCGGGCGGGCCGGGGCAGTCGGCCGGTCGGCCGGAGCCTGCCGCACCGTGGGCGTGGCGAGCGCGGCCCGGCCCTGGAGGAGGCGGCTCACCGGGTCGAACTCGCGCCAGGCGGGCAGCGCTTCGCCGACCGTGACGAACGGCAGCAGGGCGTCTCGTACGACGGCGGCGCTCTCGGGACGGTCCGCCGGGTTCTTGGCGAGCAGTCGGTCGACGAGACGGGCGAGTGCCTCGGGAACGTCGTGCCGGACCAACCGGACCGGGTTCGGTGCCTGGTGGACGTGCTTCTCGCCGAGTTCGTACGCGGAGGTGCCGACGAACGGCGGCACGCCGAGGAGCATCTCGTACAGGACGCAGCCGAGAGCGTAGAGGTCCGCCGCCGGGGTCACGGCTCCGCCCTGGAACTGCTCGGGCGCCATGTAGCGGGCGGTGCCGACCGTGACGCCCGTGCTGGTGAGCTTGGTACCGTCCGGGTCGTCGACGATGCGGCCCATGCCGAAGTCCAGGACCTTCACGAGGCCACCGCGGGTGAGCATGACATTGCGGGGCTTGAGGTCGCGGTGAACGACGCCCTCGACGTGTGCGGCCTTCAGCCCCTCCGCCATCTGCGCGGCGATGGCCGCCGCCCAGGAGATCGGCAGCTGCGTCTCGTCGGCGACCAGGTCGGCCAGAGGATGGCCGTCGAGGAATTCCATCACAAGGTAAGGCAGGCCGCCGTTCGTGGCGTCCACGCCCCCGGCGATCGTGCGCGGGAGATTGGGGTGCCGGCCGAAGGTCTGCATGATCCGCACCTCACGGGCGAACCGCTCCACGGTCTCGGTGTCGCCGTGCGTGTCGATCTGCAGGCCGGAGCGGCGCCGGAGGATCAGCTTGACCGCCACGACGCGGTCCGGGTCGCCCGGAGGGGCGTCAAGATCCTCGGCTCTGTGGACCTCGCCCATGTTGCCCGAGTCCACAGCCCCCAGGAGCCGGAACCGCCCCGCGATCATCTCCGTCGCCACAGCCCATTCCCTTGCGTTTTCGCGTGGCCCTGCGAGCACACGACTCCCCACGGGAGAATGCCCCGTCTCGCGACGCGGGCAGATCCCCAGCCCCGCAGACAGCGTACACGGGAGTTTAGTCGTAAACAAAAGGCACGCTTGTTGACGACGTCAACAGGTCAGGCTTGATGGATGGGTCATATCCCATGGTCGTCCATCAGTCGCATCAGGTTCCGTTTGCGCTTCTGGGCGGCGCGCAGGTCGGCGACGTACGCGGTGCAGTCGTCGGGTGTACCGAGGTGGCGGTGGCAGTCGCGGATGCTCAGGAGCAGGCTGACGAGCTGTTCGTAGGCGCGGTTGCCTGTCTCGCGGGTGAGAGGGGCGGCGAGTCGGAGGTAGACGGCTAGGGCGTCCGCGGGGCGGGTCGGGCGGGACTGGTCGGCGAGGGCGAGCCACTGGCTGTCATGGGCGCCGTGCTCGTGGGCTGCCTGCCAGGCGGCGTCGACGTCCTTGTCGTCCAGCAGGACGTCGACGAGGACCCGGTCACCGGACGCATCCGTCCGTTCGGCGTCGTCACGGAGCAGCGCCAGCGCCTTCTCACGCTCGGTCGTCCAGCACGCGGCGGCGACGGCCGCGGCGCGCAGCTGCTGGTAGGTGAGCAGGGTACGGCGGGCGGTGAAGTGGGCACGGCGCAGGCTGACGGCGTCGGCCGGCCGGCCGGTCTTGGTGTAGCGATCGGCGAGGTGGTCGACCAGGGCGGTGTCAACGCCGGCCAGGTCCTCGGTCTCCCGGATGCCACGCTCGGCCCATTCCTGGGCTTCGGCGGTACGACCGGCGGTGTCGAGTTCGCGGGCGATGAGCAGGTGGGTGTGGCCGTTGGGCGCGAGGTCGGCGGCGTGGACGGCGATCACCGTGTCGATGTCCCGCCCCGACTTCGCCAGGCGCCGCATCAGATGTTTCTCGGCCCAGCCGGTGCGGTTCGCCTGCCATGCCTCGGCCGCGCGCCGGCGCAGGGCGGCCGTTCCCCGCTCGCCGAGCAGGTCCTCGTAATCGAGCGGGTCGATGTCCGTCAGGTCGGCCGCCTCGTCGAGGGCATGGGTCACCAGCCAGTGGGCGAGTTCTTCCGGATCGGGGCGGGCCTCGCGGCAAGCCTCGTGGTGGGCGTCGGCGAGATCGGCGCCGACCTGGCCGAGCCGGCCGTCGGAGTCGTCGACACTTCCGATCGCGGAGGCCAGCAGGCCGATCGCCTCCCGGGCCAGAGTCGTCGCGTCGGCCGCCCGGCCGGAGGCCGTCAGCGACCGGATCGCGGTGACCGCCTGCCCGGCCTGGTCGGCATAGGCACGGGCGTCGGCGTACTCGACGTAGCCGTACTGCACGAATGGGCCGATGTCGAGCAGCTCACGGATACAGGAACGGATCCCGGTCACGTCGCCGCGGGCGCTCGCCGCCCGCAGTTCCAGGCGTTTCCGCAGGTTCCGGTCCTCGACCATCTCCTCCCGCACGAGAGCGAGCAGATCGTCCCGTGACAGGCCGGTCAGCCAGGCATCGAGGCCGCGGGCCCGTTCCCGGGCCGTTCTCCGCAGGCGGGGCAGGTCGGCCTCCTGCGCAATCACCGTCAGGCCCAGCGCGACCAGATGCTTGCAGAAATTGCCCTCCTGGCCGTACGGGCAGTCGCATGTACCCGCCGGCTTCCTGCGGCCACCGAGGAGTAGTTCCGCCTCGTATCGCTCCGTGCCGCGGACCGACGCCCTGATCCAGCCGTCACCGAACTCGACCCCGGACACCTCGTCCACATAACCGAGTCCACGCTCGAACGAACGCTCCCCGGCCAGCGCCCTCAGTTTCGCTTCCGTAAGCCCGCCCACGACTCTCCGTGCTCCGATCCGGCTCGGACTCCCTCCGACGGCCCTCATGCTAGAGGCCGCCACGCCGAACGACTCCGGAGATCAGAACGGCGCCACCCGACGAAGCGGTGCTTCCGGTTGTTCGAGCCGCCCTCACCGTCCTGTCGGCTCAGCCCTCCAGCCGCCCTGTGCGGCCCGTGCCCCCACCTGTAGCGTCGTCACCCAGCCTCCCTCTCCGGAAAGGTGCCGCATGACCAAGCCCGCCACCGTGGACCTGACGAAGGCTTCGCCCACGGTCTCTCTGGACAAGCACGGCGTGACCTCGGGGCTGATCAAGGTCAACCTCAACTGGACCTCGCCACAGGCCGCCGCCCAGCGGGCGGCCGGCGAGGCCCGTGGCCTGTTCGGCCGGATCCGGGCCTCGATGCGATCGGCCGCGGCCAGGAAGGTGGATCTCGATCTCGGCTGCATGATCCGCTGCACCGACGGTTCCAAGACCGTGGTCCAGGCCCTGGGCAACGCCTTCGGAGCGGTGGACCGCTTCCCGTACGTCGCGCTCGACGCCGACGACCGCACCGGAAGCCGGGAGACGGGCGAGAACCTCGTCATCAACCTGGACCACCAGGCCGAGTTCCAGAAGCTCCTGCTCTTCGTCTACATCTACGAAGGGTCCGGCGACTTCCGCGGTCTCGACGCGGTGGTGACGCTGACCTCCGACCGCGGCGACCGCTTCCGGGTGGTTCTGGACGAGTGCCCGCCGCAGGCGCACGCGTGCGCCATCGCCCTCATCAAACGGCAGAAGGGCGAACTCGTCATCGGACGCGAGGTGCGCTGGTTCACCCCGGCGGACGGCCCCGGCGTCCAGGACGTGATCTACCGGGCGTACCGGCTCGGCATGAAATGGACACCTGGCCGGAAGTAACACCCGGTCGCGGATAGGCCGCGCACTCTCTCGGGTGCACTCGGTACCCGAAGGGCGTACGTTCCGACGGCTGCCCGGCGGACTGCCGCGTTCCGGGCGTTCGGGCACTTGGTCACCGAGACCTCTCGATCTCCCGAGACGGGACCGTACGTCCTTGGGCGCTGTAAGCCCTCGTGATGCCCGCCAGGTCGCGGCAGGCCCCCAACTCAAGGGCAGCCAGCATAGAATGCCGACCAAACGGGACATTTCATTTTCACGGGACATGTCCGGGACGGAGCACCTGACATTACGTCAGCTAAGTTGCTGACCTGCGAAAAACGTCGGAAACACCGACGGCCTCCGGAGCCGTGTGCGCAGGTTCGAATCCTGCCGGGGGCACTCGCCGAGGATCAGCAGAAATTAGGCGCTGACCAGGGCGGATGCCGACAGAAGAGGGCGGGAGTCAGTCTCACTGACTCCCGCCCTCTCTCGTTGTCTCTCATTGCTTGCGACACACCTCCGACACAGTCGCCGAGAGAGCCGTCACACGGCCGAGTCCTATTCGGCTGGCGTGCTGAACTGGGAGGCCGTGCCGTGACACCACCCGCCTTGACGATCCCTGCCGCATGCCGTCGTCATGGGGGACTCGCAGAGGCGGGCCGACACCCCCGGACACCGACAGGTGCGGTACACCAGGTCATGCTTGACGCCTCTGCTCATGGAATCTATCTCGCACCCCGCGGGCAGTTTTCAACAATCCCTGCGGCCGGTCACTCGTATACCGCCAGCCAATATATAGAGTAATCAATTGAGCGATTAGACCAGCCAGTAGCCCGTTCGACACCGCCGCCGCCTTGGATACCGCCAGAATAGATACATAGAACAAGACAACTAGAAACGGCACTGCCAGAAGCACATAATGCCAGGTCCGCGGTATCGGCCAATCATGTCGCAAAGCCGCCTGCATTGCACGCAACGCCCCACCCGTGACTAGCTGCGAGTAAGCGAATCCTGCAACAAAGCAAAGAGCATCACTGAGGTAAAGTCCGCTCAACCCTACTTGAGTTAGCCATGATGTGGCGTTGCCTTTAAGCCACACACCCACCATGATGCTGACCATGTAGGCACCCAAGATGAACCCTACGCCCATCACGTAATCGGCCGATCGGACCGCGAACCGCCCAACCCTTCGCCACCGCATCCTTCTGAAGTTCCGGTCCGAAGATGGTGAACGGGCCGCAGACGTAGAGCGATAGCGTCGCCAGCGTCTGATCGCCAACCATCCGGCGCCGATGGTGTATCCGGGAGCGAGCCCCCACCCAGCAGCCACGTCAAGGCTAGATGCACCTTCCCCAAAAGACGCTCCCCCAATGGCCGCCATCCATAGCATTGCCCCCATTCCAATAATTGAACCTGCCTGAATTTTCTGGAAGACGCGCTGTGACGGCCCTCGTGGAACTCCAGGACGGAAAAAGAGGAAAACTACGAGAGTTCCGATGAAGACGCCGAAAATCAGCGACCAAACCACTTCCGCGATGATCACTGGGACCACGTCCTCCCGCCTTCGAGCATCACCCCGAGCGGTGAGCGAACAGTTGAGCCTTATCTCCAGGATGACCCCGAGCCACGCGGCGTGCACGCGCAGCCATGAGCAGAGTCAAAAGTGAAATCGTGAACTATTTCCCGGGACAGCCGTGAAGTCCACCCCCTAAATGATCCGAGAGGCGGTCCAACGATCCGACCGCCTCTCAACGTTGGCACCTCTCTATATACCGTCGCCCTCCTCTTCCAAAGCCTTATCGATCTTCACGTTCGCAGATTCTTCGTGACCGTCAATGCAACCGTGGTAGCGACGGTGGATGACTTCTGGCTAGTTGCCGACCCGTCGGGCCACTTCGGCAATCGGCACCCCGGCGTTCAGCCATCGTGTGATGCAGGCGTGTCTTAGGTGCAATTCGCGTGTCGCGTGTGTACTTCCGGTTCCGAAGCAGTCGTGAGGAAGGAACACTCATCCAACTATCGGCCGTGTAGCGGACATCACGGTCGTCAAAGTACGCGATCGCCATAGGGAGGCTGGTGGAGGGCCTGCGCTCTGGCGCCCTAGAGGAGGCAACGTCCTACTCCGCTGGGCCGGCGCCCTTCCGGTCCGGGGTCCGAGCCTGGCTGGCCGGGTCTGGCCGAGCGGTTGCAGGGCGCACAGGAGGCCCCGTCGGCCGGACCGGCCGAGCCCGCTCCCCCCGGGCGGCCCATGGCCGGTCGCATCACCCGGACAACTGCTTACTTGGCTGATGGCGCTGGCGGCTGCCGTCGCCCAAGCCCGAGCCTGGGCAGCAGACAGGCTGGCTCGGGGCTGTGAGCCGGTGACGATGACGGCTGGGCGAGCGGCCCCGATGTCCCCGGCAGCCCGCCACACCTACGAAATCAGGAGCCCACCTGAACAGCGATGCGATAGACCTGATGCCTCATCAGAACGAGCGTCAAATGAGCGTCAAGATACCTCGCAGAGCGTCATTTGAGCGTCAAGATTTCGCCCGCCCCGTCACGTCGCGTCAGCCGGGCAACATAGCCCGTGATCGCCAGTTAGCCAAACCGGCGTATCCGGAGACGATTATCTGGTCAACGCCCGTTTCGGAGCCCAACCGCGAGTAACGGTGACCGGCATCAGCGCTGCTGCCGATGGGGCACGGCACACCTCCGTTCCAGGACGCGTCGCCCGCACCTGAAGTCTTCCACCAACCCGCCCGGTGCTCCGTACTGCCCGGAGATCGCCTGCACTTGCCTGCCCCGATAGCAACACGCGCCATCGCCGAACCCCATCGTGAGAAGAAGACCACAGCACAGCCCGCATCTCCCCGCCGGCATCCCGTCCCAGCCGACGACCAAGCCCCCCTCCTGACCAACACCTGGTACTCGACCAGCGATCTGGCCGCTCGTCTCCGGGTGGACGCCTCGACACTGCGCCGGTGGCGCACCGCCCGGCCTCCCCAAGGGCCGCCGTTCGTCGCTCTGTCGGAGCGTGTCGTCATGTACAGCGCCCTCGATGTCGAGGAATGGCTGCGCAGCCGCCGTACCACCCCCACCAAGGGGATCCATGACCGATAGGACCAACATCGCCGCCGGCATCCGGATCTCCACCGACATCGAACACCGCCCCAACCGCCCCGCACCGTACCGGGGGCGCGTCCGATGGTGGGATCCCACCACCAAACGCCGCCCGTCACTGTCCGAGGGAAAGAACAGCGAAGAAGAAGCGCAGGAGTGGCTCCAGGCCATCGTCCAGGCCGCACAAGCCGGCCTGACCCCGTCGACCGCCACCATGACGCTGGCCGAATACGGCGAGGCGAACATGGACCTCGCGCTGCGCGGCCTGGAACTGAAGACACTCGACCCCTACCTCGCGGGATGGCG
>NZ_BMSK01000011.1:182232-288305 GCF_014649115.1 Streptomyces eurythermus
GCGACTGATCACCAACGGTGTCGTCGACCGGACCGTGCAGAACTGGATCGCCGACGAGCACAGCCGCTCAACGGTCAAGAACACCATCGCCGTCCTGGTCCGCGTCATGGAACAGGCCGTGCGGGACGGCATCATCAGCGTCAATCCCGCCCGCGTGACCGGCTGGCAGAAGCTCTACAAGCAGGCCGAGGACGAACTCCGTAATCCGCGCGCGCTGGCCCTGCCCGACTGGGACAGCCTCGTCCAGCTGGCCGACGCGCTCATGGCCGTCTCACACGACCAGTACCGGGGGGCGCGTCCGATGGTGTCGTCTTCGCCGCGTGCACCGCCGCCCGGATCGGCGAAGTCTCAGGCTGCCGCGTCCAGGACATCGACACCGACCAGTGGATCTGGACCGTGCGGCGCCAGACCACACCCGCACCCGGCGGCCTGACCGACAAGGGCACCAAAGGCAAGCGGGCCCGCAAGGTCTCCATCATCGAGGAGATCCGTTCCCTCGTCGCCCAGCGCATCCTGTCCGCCGGCCCCGACCCCGACGCCCGCCTGTTCACGGGCCACCGCGGCGGACGCATCTCCACCGCCGTCCTGCGTGATGCGGCCCACTGGGACGACGTGGTCATCAGGCTCGGCTACGAACACCTGCGCCGCCACGACCTCCGGCACACCGGCCTGACCCGGTTCGCCGACGCGGGAGTGCCGGTCCACGTCCTGCGGCGCATCGCCGGGCACGGCTCCCTCATGACCACCCAGCGCCACCTCCACCCCGACGTCCACAAGATCACGGCCGCCGGCGCAGCACTCTCCGCACACCTCAGCGCGGTCCGCGCCCCCGCTCACTCCCCGGCCCGATCGTCATGACCCGCTGACACCGGTCAAGGGAGCCCTGGTCCCCAACTGGTCCCCAGAAACGGCCGAGGGCCGGTTTCGGATTGCTCCGAAACCGGCCCTCGGCCTGCGACTCTCACGAGTCGGGACGACAGGATTTGAACCTGCGACCCCTTGACCCCCAGTCAAGTGCGCTACCAAGCTGCGCCACGTCCCGCCGCGGTCCCACGCGGGGTTTCCCGCGTGATCACGCAGGTCAACATTACCGCACCCGGACGGGTGCCCGTGTCACCCCCGGGGCGGTGGGCGCCTCGGCCGGAGGGCCCTGGCGGCGGGCCGGGACCAGGAGGGCGGCGGCGGCCGCGGCCAGGCAGAGGAGGGTGAGCAGGGCCCAGCCGTGGGTGTAGCCGGAGGCGTACGGCAGGCCCGAGGGCTGGAGGCGGCCGGTGACCAGGACGCTGGTGAGCGCGGCGCCGATGGAGCCGCCGATGGTGCGGATGTTGGCGTTCATACCGGTCGCGGCGCCGGTCTGGGCCGGCGGCACGCTGCCCACGATGAGGTTGGCCATCGAGGCGAAAGCCAGTCCGATGCCGAGGCCGAACAGGGCCGCGACGACACCGATCTGCCACCGGGCGTCATGCCAGAGGGTGAGGAAGCCGCAGGCCAGCGCGCCGAGCGCGGCGCCCGTGGTGAGCAGTGCCTTGGCGCCGACGCGCGGCTCCAGCCGGCCCGACACCACGCCGGAGAGGAACATCGCGACCAGCATCGGCAGCATGAGCAGTCCGGACTCGGTGACGCTGGCGCCGAAGCCGTAGCCGGCCGCGGCCGGTGTCTGGACGAAGCCCGGCAGGAAGGACCAGATGGAGTACATGCCGGCGCCGAACAGCAGGGCGGCTGCGTTGGTCGTCCACACCGCGGGCAGCCGCAGCACCCGCAGGTCGATCAGCGGGGTGCGCGAGCGGGCCTCGGTCGCCAGCCACACCGCGAACAGCACGACGGCGGCGGCGAACAGGCCGAGCACCCTCGGCGAGCCCCAGCCCCACTGCCCGGCCTGGCTCAGCGGCAGCAGCAGCGCGACCAGCCAGCCGGAGAGCAGCACGGCGCCGGTCCAGCCGACCTTGCCCGCGGTCCGTTCGGGCGACTCGGGGATGTAGCGCAGGGCGATCAGGACCGTCGCGGCGACGATCGCCACCGGGATCCAGAACAGCCAGCGGTAGTCGAGCGCGGACACGATCGGTCCGGCGGCCACCATGCCGACGCCGCCGCCGGCCGCGATCACGGCGGAGAGGTTGCTGATGCTGCCGCTGACCTCGGCCGGGGCGAACTCGTCCCGGATGATGCCGAAGGACAGCGGGAACAGGGCGCCTCCGACGCCCTGGACGACCCGGGCGACGATCAGTACGCCGATGTTCGGGGCCAGAGCGGCGACCAGGCAGCCCGCGAGGACGGCCAGCAGGACGGCGACGAGGGTCCGTTTCCGGCCGGCCAGGTCGCCGACCCGGCCGAGGATCGGGGTGAAGACCGAGGCGGACAGCAGATACGCCGTCATCACCCACGTCGCGGTGGACGGGGAGGCGTGCAGGGCGTGCTGGACGGTCGGCAGGGCCGGCGCGATCAGCGACTGGAGCATGGAGAAGACGCCGGCTCCGGTCGCGAGGACCGCGAAGGTGAGCCGGGCGGAGGCGCGGGGCATGGAGAAGCCTCTCCGTAATCGAGGAAGGATCAGGGAAGCGGATCAGGGCAGCCCGGGGGTCGGGTGTCTCTGGTGCGGGGGCGCGGTCGTACGGGTCCCGCCCCGGTCGCGGGGGCGGCACGCGCGGGCCGCGTCCGGCCATGGCGGAGCCACCCCGCACTGATAAAGTGGAGGTGCCCCTCCACTCTAGCGGAGGTAACCCTCCGCTTCAATCCGCACCCCCTCCGGGAGGCAGCAGTGACGGCCACGCCGTTCCCCGTCAGCGAGATCGTCGCGGCCCGCCGGCCGCACCGTAAGGACGCCGCCCGCAACTACGACGCCCTGCTCGACGCGGCCCGCGAGGCGTTCGCCGAGCACGGGGCCGACGCCTCCCTGGAGGACATCGCGCGCCGCGCCGGTGTCGGCATCGGGACCCTGTACCGGAACTTCCCGACCCGCCGCGACCTGTTCGAGACGGTCTACGCCGACGAGGTCTCCGCCCTGTGCGCGGCCGCCCTGGAGCTGGCGGACCGGGAGCCGTGGGAGGCGCTGACGGCGTGGCTGGACCGGTTCGCCGGTTACATGGTCACCAAGCGCGCGGTGCGCGAGGCGCTGAACGGCGAGTCGGACATCTTCCAGACCTGCCGCGAGTCCATGTACGCGGCCGGCGGCCCGCTGCTGGAGCGCGCCCAGCGCGTCGGCGCGGCGCGGACGGACATGGACTTCGGGGACCTGCTGCGGCTGGTCGCCGGGATCACGGCGACGAACTTCGAGGACGACGCCCAGCGCGACCGGGTGCTCGCCATCGCGCTGGACGGCGTGCGCGCCGGCCGCTGACCAGGGGCGACGAAGTGTCCCGTGACCGGGCCCGATGCCCCACACCCTGTCCACGGCACCGCGCCGCGCCCGCCGACTAGGGTCACCCGCATGACGCACAGCTTCGCGCTCCACATCCCCGACGCCGACCTCGAACCCGAGCCCCTGGACCCGGCGCAGATCGTCTCCGGGCGCCCGGAGGTGACCGGGAAGGTGGTCTGGGAGTCGCCGGACGGGCGGCAGATCCGGGGGATCTGGCAGATCACCCCGGGCGTGGTCACGGACACGGAGGCCGACGAGCTGTTCGTGGTGATCAGCGGCTCGGCCACGATCGAGGTCGAGGACGGTCCGACGCTGCGGGTGGGGCCCGGCGACATGGCGGTGCTGCGGGCGGGCGACCGTACGCGGTGGACGGTGCACGAGACGCTGCGCAAGGCGTACGCCATCAACCTCTGAGGCTCCGAGGGAGCGTCGGGAGGGTTGACACGCCTCCATGTCCGGACAAAGGTGGCCCGGAGCCGGGACGGACCGGTCCGGGCGCCGGTCCCACGCTTCTGGGAGAGGCTGTCATGGTGGATGCGCTGGGTGTCGCCGTCATCGGGTTCGGCTGGATGGGCCGTGTGCACACCCGGGCGTACGCGCGACTCCCGCACCACTATCCGGACCTCCCGCTGCGGCCCCGGCTGGTCACGGTCGCCGAGGAGGTGCCGGGACGGGCCGAGGAGGCCGCCGAGCGGTTCGGGTTCGTCTCCGCGACCCGCGACTGGCGCGAGGTGGCCGCCGACCCGCGCGTCCAGGCCGTCAGCGTCACCGCGCCGAACTTCCTGCACCGGGAGATCGGCGTGACGCTGGCCGGGGCCGGCAAGCACCTGTGGATCGAGAAGCCGGTGGGGCTGACCGCCGCCGACGCGCGCGCGGTCGCCGACGCGGTCGCGCGGGCCGGTGTGCAGGGCACGGTCGGCTTCAACTACCGCAACGCGCCCGCCGTGGAGGCCGCGCGCGAGCTGATCGCCTCCGGCGGGATCGGCACGGTCGCGCATGTGCGCGTCCGCCTGTTCAGCGACTACGCGGCGGACCCGGACACCGCTCTGACCTGGCGCTACGAGCGGCGGCGCGGGGGCAGCGGGGTGCTCGGCGACCTGGCCTCGCACGGTGTGGACCTGGCCCGCTTCCTGTGCGGGGAGATCGCCTCCCTCGCCGCGGACACCGCGGTCTTCGTCCCGGAGCGCTCCCGGCCGGGCGGTGCGACGGCCGGCCACGCCCTGGCCCCGGGCGGCGAGCCGGGCCCGGTGGAGAACGAGGACTACGTCGGCTGTCTGCTCCGTTTCACCTCCGGCGCCCGTGGGGTCCTCGAGGCCTGCCGGGTCTCCGTCGGCGAGCAGAACGCCTACGGCTTCGAGGTGCACGGCAGCCGCGGGGCGGTGTTCTGGGACTTCCGGAGGATGAACGAGCTGGGCGTGTGCCGCGGCACCGGCTACCGGGACCAGCCCGTGGCCACGGTCCACGTCGGCCCGGGCGCCGGCGAGTTCGCCGCGTTCCAGCCGGGCGCGGCCAACGCGATGGGCTACGACGACCTGAAGGTGATCGAGGCCTGCCGCTTCGTACGGTCCGTCGCCGAGGGCACGCCGTACGGCACCACCCTCGCGGACGCGGTGCACAGCGCGCGTGCGCTCGACGCGATGGAGCGGTCCGCGCGGACCGGCGGCTGGGTCAGCCCGTAGGGGGCTGGGGAGGTGTTCCCGGGTTTCGGCGGCTCTCCGCCGATGGTGTGCGGTGCGGGGTTTGTACGGACAAGAATGGGACGCATGCGTATCGGAATCCTCGGTCTCGGCCGGATCGGCTCCTTTCACGCCGAGACCCTCTTCGGGCTCGACGCCGTCGAATCGCTCGTCGTCACCGACCCGTTCGCGGCCGCGGCCGAGCGGGCCGCGGAGCGGTTCGGCGCCGAGGTGGCCCCGTCGCCGCGGGCACTGCTGGCGTCCGGGGTGGACGGCATCGTGGTGGCCGCGGCCACCGACGCCCACCCCGCGCTGATCCGGGCCGGTGTCGAGGCCGGTGTCCCCGTCTTCTGCGAGAAGCCCGTCGCCCGGACGATGCGCGAGGGCGTCGAGGTCCTGGACGTCGTGCGGGGCGGGGGCGTGCCGGTCCAGATCGGCTACCACCGGCGCTTCGACGCGGGGTTCGCCGCCGCCCGGGCCGCCGTACGGGCCGGTGAGCTGGGCGCGCTGCACACCGTGCGGTCCACGACGCTGGATCCGGAGCCGCCGCCGGCCGCGTACATCGCCGCGTCCGGCGGCATCTTCCGGGACTGTTCCGTGCACGACTTCGACAGCATCCGCTGGGTGACGGGCCGTGAGGTGAGGGAGGTGTACGCGGTGGGCGGCAATCGCGGTGCCGGCCACATCGCGGCGGCGGGCGACGCCGACACCGTCGGCGCGCTGCTCACCCTGGACGACGGCACGGTCGCGATGGTGTCCAACTCCCGGCACAACCGCCGGGGTTACGACGTGCGCATGGAACTGCACGGCTTCGCCGACTCGCTCGCGGTGGGCCTGGACGACCGGCTTCCGCTGCGCTCGGCCGAGCCCGGCGCGGGTTTCCCCTCGGGCACGCCGCACGCCTTCTTCATGGACCGGTTCGCCGCCGCCTACCGCGCCGAACTCGCCGCGTTCACCGAGGTCGTGGCCGGCACCCGGCCCTCCCCCTGCAGCGTGGAGGACGCCTTGGAGGCGGGCTGGATCGCCGAGGCGTGCACCCTGTCGCTGCGCGAGCACCGGCCGGTGACGCTCGCGGAGGTGCGGTCGGCCTGAGCGGCGCGGGGACGGTGCGAAAGCCGCGGCCGGCGGGCCGGTACGCGGCGCCGCCGTCCCCGCGCCCGGGTCAGCCGCAGTACCGGATCAGCCACTCGTCCGGGTGGTAGGTGTCCCGCGCCGGGTCCGGCCGGGTGGCCGGCTTCGTCTCGACCGTGTCCTGAAGGCGTATCCGCTCGGGCAGGCGGCCGAAGCGCTGCCGCCGGGCGACGGCCGCGTCGGCCGCGTCGGCGGTGTCAGCGGTGTCGGTGTCGTCGCGGGGCGTGTCGTGGGTGTGCGTGCGGTGTGTCATGTCGTCCTCCCGTCCACGCGGGCGTTCCCCGTTGTCGGTGGAACGCCCGGGTGCCCCGGTTGGTTCCCGGCCGCGCCGTGGCCGAATCCGTCAGGAGGGCGCAGGATCCGGCGCGCACGCCCGCTCAGGCACCGCAGGAGCGCAGGAAGCGCCGGGTGCGGACGGCGATCGGCAGCGGCCGGTCCGGCTCGCACGGGTACATGTCCTGCTCGACGATCGCGAACAGGTCCACGCCCAGCCCCTGGGCCGCCCGCAGCACCGGCGCCAGGTCCGGCACGCCGGAGGGCGGTTCGCACATCACCCCGCGCCGCACGGCGGGCCCGAACGGCAGCCCTTGGGCGACGACTTCGGCGAGGACGTCCGGGTCGACCTGCTTGAGGTGCAGATAGCCGATGCGCTCGCCGTAGGTCTCGATCAGCTTGACGCTGTCGCCGCCGCAGTAGGCGTAGTGCCCGGTGTCCAGGCAGAGGCTCACCAGCCGGCTGTCGGTGGCGTCCAGGAAGCGGGTGACATGGGCCTCGGTGTCGAGGTGGGTGTCGGCGTGCGGGTGGACGACGATGTCCAGGCCGTAGGTCTCCCGGACCTGGTGGCCGAGCCGTTCCATGCCCCGGCTCAGGTGGGTCCACTGCTCGGGGGTCAGCTCGGGCGGCTCCAGGATCTCGGCGGTCTTGTCGTCGCGCCAGAAGGAGGGGATCACCACCAGGTGCCGGGCGCCCATGGCCCGGGTGAGCGCGGCGACCCGGCCGACGTGGGCCCAGGTCTCCTCCCAGACGGCCGGTCCTCGGTGCAGGGCGGTGAAGACCGTGCCCGCCGAGACCTTCAGGTTCCGCCGGGCCAGTTCACCGGCGAGCCGGGCCGGGTCGGTGGGGAGGTAGCCGTAGGGGCCGAGTTCGATCCAGTCGTAGCCCGCCTCGGACACCTCGTCGAGGAAGCGGTGCCAGGGGATCTGGTGCGGGTCGTCGGGGAACCAGACGCCCCAGGAGTCGGGGGCGGAGCCGACCCGGATGCGGTCGAGGGTCTGGGCCATGTCAGGGGTTCCTCTCCGGGGCGGTCGTCGCGGGCGGGCCCGCCGTCCATCCTTTGTCAGGACATCATTTCACGAACGTGTCCGCGCGCAACGGGGATGTGTGCTCCCTGGTGCTGGTCTTTCCCGTGTGTGCCTGGTAGCACAGGAGTGTTCGAAGTGCCCGCGGAGTCAAGGAAGTTGCTGCCGGTCCCACCGCCCCGGAGGTTTCCCGTGCTGCGAGCGATGCTGACGGCGGCCGCGGCCGTCGCCGCGCTGCTGTCCCCCGCCACCGCCCACGCCGGGGAGGGCGGGCCGGGCATTCCCCCGCTCACCGACGGGCAGGGGCGGGTGCTCAGCCTGCGCGGCTGGAACATCGAGGACAAGACGCACCGGGGCGAGCAGGCCCTGAGCGCGATCACCGAACGCCATCTGCGCGATCTGCGTGCCCAGGGCTTCGACTTCGCCCGGCTGCTGGTCTTCTGGGACGATCTGGAGCCCCGGCCCGGGCAGTACAGCGAGGGGTACCTGCGCAAGGTCGAGCGTGTCCTGGACTGGGCCGAGCGCCAGGACGTGCGGGTCGTCCTCGACGCCCACCAGGACGTCTTCGGGCCCGCCTTCGGCCACCGGGGTATCCCCGAGTGGGCGACCAGGACCGACGGGCTGCCGTTCACCCCGCACCCGGACGACTGGTTCGCCGAGTACTTCGAGCCCGCCGTGCAGCGCGCCTTCACCCATCTCTACGAGGACGACGACCTCAGGAGCGCCCAGGCCCGGATGTGGCGCACGCTCGCTTCCCGCTTCGCCGGCCATCCGGCCGTGCTGGGTTACGACCTGATCAACGAGCCCATGGGCGAGCCGCGGCCCGGGGAGGACCTGCCGGCGGCGGCGCGCCGTATCGAACGCGAACAGCTCACCCCGATGTACAACCGGCTGGCCGACGCCGTCCGCCCGGCCGACCGGGACGCCTGGCTGTTCGTCGAGCCGACCCCGGTCGTCGGGGAGGGCGTGCCCACGGGCCTCGGCCGCGTCCGTGATCCCCGGGTGGTGTACGCGCCGCACTTCTACGACACCGCGATGGAGGCGGGCGCCGACTACGACCCGGGGGCCGGCTGGATCGAGGCGTACGAGCGGGCCGTCACCGCGTACCCGAGGCGGTACCGGGTCCCGGTGGTGGTCGGCGAGTGGGGCCCGCCGGACAGCTCGCTGCCGCGGATGAACCGCTTCTACCGGGACGCCATGGTCTCGCTCGGGCGCTACGCCTCCGGCTGGGCGGGCTATGTGTGGTGTTACGGCGGCGGGTACTGCGCGCTCGACGGCACGGGCGCGTTCCGCGTCAACAAGGAGCTGACCGTGGAGCCGTACGCCGAGGCCGTCGCGGGTACGGTGCGCTCCGCCGCCTACGACGCCGGGGCGGGCGTCTACCGGCTGGTCTACCGGGCGGCGCCGCACGGCTCCCGGCTGAGCGTGCTGTCCGTGCCGCCGGGTGCCTGGCGGATCACGGCCGAGGGCGGGGCGGACGTCGTACGGCGGACGGCCGGGCGGGCGTGGGTCCGGGCGGCCCCGGGCGCGCTGGTGACCGTGACGGTGACGCGCGGGTGAGTCCCGGGTGGGTACGGGCCTCGACGCGGGACCGGGCACGGCGCCGGCGTGCGGCCGGCCACGGGTGGGGCCGGCCGCGCGCGGCGGGTCAGGCGGCGGGGTCCGCCGGCCGTACCGTCTCCTGCTCGAACCGCGCGTGGAACCGGCGGGTGTGGTCCACGTGGCGTTCCGGGCCGGTCAGGGTCACCGTCGCGATCAGCCGGGCGTCCGTGCTGGACGCCGCCAGACGCAGCTGCAACTCGCCGGGTTCGACCACCCGGCGGCCGTCGCGGCCGGTGAAGGAGGCCAGGTCGGCGGGCACGGTGACCCGTACCCGGCGGGCCTCGCCCGCGGCGAGCCGTACCCGGGTGTAGCCGATGAGGCGCTGCACCGGCTGGACGACGGAGGCCACGGGGTCGTGCAGATACAGCTGGACCACCTCGGTGCCGGCCCGCTCCCCCGTGTTGCGCACGGTGAACGCGAGGGAGAACTCGCCGCCGGTGTCCGCCTCCGCCCGGCCGACGGCCAGCTCGCCCCAGTCGAAGGACGTGTAGGACAGCCCGTGCCCGAACGCGAAGGCCGCGCTGGGGTCGATGCTGGAGACGTCGCTGGCCTGGGCGAGCCGTGCGCCGAGGTAGGTGGCGGGCTGGCCGCCGGTGTCGCGGGGCACGCTGACCGGCAGCCGTCCGGACGGGTTGGTCCGGCCGCTGAGCACGCCGGCGATGGCGCCGGTGCCCTCCACCCCGGGGAAGAAGGACTGCACGATGGCCGCTGCCTCGTCCACGGCCCGGCCCAGGGCGTAGGGCCGGCCCGCCAGGAGGACCGTCACCACGGGCGTACCGGTGTCGAGCAGCGCGTCGAGCAGCCGCTGCTGGGCGCCGGGCAGGGCCAGGGACTCCGCGTCGCAGCCCTCGCCGCTGGTGCCCCGGCCGAACAGGCCCGCGCGGTCTCCGAGGGCCACCACGACGACGTCGGCCTGGCGTGCGGTGTCGACGGCCTCGGCGATGCCGAAGATGTCGCCGTCGTCCACGCCGGTGCCCTGGACGACGGTGAGTTCCGTGTCGGGGAACTCCCGCCGCAGGGCGTCCTCGAGGGTGGGCAGGTCGATGCCGGCCGGGGTTCCCGGGTGGTGCACGCCGACGTGCTGGGGGAAGGAGTAGCAGCCCAGCACGGCCGTGCCGACGGTGGCGTTGGGGCCGATCAGGGCGATGCGGCCGGGCCGGGCGAGGGGCAGGGTGCCGTCGTTGGTCAGCAGGACGACGGCTTCCTCCGCGATGGTCCGGGCCAGTTCCCGGTTCTCCGCGGTGTCCAGGTCGACGGTGCCGCGCAGGGCGCCGGGGTCGTCCAGGTCGGCTCCGCGCAGCGTGGCCGGGACCGGGTCCCAGCCGGCGTCGAGCAGGCCGAGCCGGGCCTTCTGGGTGAGCACCCGGCGCAGGGCGCGGTCGATGAGCTCCTCCGGCACCCGGCCCGCGGCGAGGGCCTCGGCGAGGGGCGCGCCGAAGGTCTTGACGGTGGGCAGCTCCACGTCGACGCCCGCGCGCAGGGCCGCTGCCGCGGCCTCGGCCCAGTCCCCGGCGATCCCGTGCAGGGTCTTGAGGAAGGCGATGCCGAAGTAGTCGGCGACGACCGTGCCCTTGAAGCCCCAGGTGTCGCGCAGCAGTCCGGTGAGGAGGTCCTCATCGGCCGCCGAGGGGACGCCGTCGGTGTCGGTGTAGGCGTGCATGACGGAGTCGGCTCCGCCCTCGACGATGGCCATCTCGAACGGCGGCAGCAGGACGTCGGCCCGTTCGCGCGGGCCCATGCCGACGGGTGCGAGGTTGCGGCCGGCGCGGGAGGCCGAGTAGCCGGCGAAGTGCTTCAGGGTGGCGACGACACCGGCCGAGCCCAGCCCCTGGACGTAGGCGGTGCCGATGCTGCCGACCAGGTAGGGGTCCTCGCCGATGGTCTCCTCGACCCGGCCCCAGCGGGCGTCGCGCACCACGTCCAGGACGGGCGCGAGGCCCTGGTGGACGCCGACGGAGCGCATGTCACGGCCGATGGCGGCGGCCATCCGGCGGATCAGGTCGGGGTCGAAGGTGGCGCCCCAGGACAGCGGGACGGGGTAGGCGGTGGCGCCCCAGGTGGCGAATCCGGCCAGGCACTCCTCGTGGGCGAGGGCCGGGATGCCGAAGCGGTTGGCGGCGGTGATCCGGCTCTGGGTGCGCAGCAGGGACAGCGCGCCGAGCGCGGGGTCGACCGGTGCCGTGCCGAACGGGCGGGTCAACTGGCCCAGTCCGGCGGGCAGCAGGGCGTCGAGGTCGACGGCCTCCTCCATGTCGTGCTGGTGCGGGGCGACTTCACCTCCCTCGTCGGACGCGCCGACCCATACGCCGTACAGCTGGGCGGTCTTCTCCTCCAGGGTCATCGCGTCGATCAGCGCGGAGACGCGGGTGCCGATGTCCTGGGTCGGGTCGTTCCAGAGGGGGACTTCGGGGGTGGTCTCTACGGCCACGTTGGCGGTCACTTTCCTCCCATGCCCATCAGGCCCTGGACCAGGGCGCGGCGGGCGAACAGGTAGACGAGCAGGACGGGCACCATGGACAGCGTCACGGCTCCCAGCAGACCGGGGATGTCGATCCCGTGGGCGGTCTGGAAGTTGTACAGACCCAGGGTGATCAGCTTGGTGTCCTCGGACTGGGTCAGGACCAGCGGGAACAGGAAGCCGTTCCATGCCTGGAGCGCGGAGAACACCACGATCGTGGACAGTCCGCCGCGCGAGAGCGGCACGACGAGCTGGAAGAACATCCGCCTCGGGCTCGCCCCGTCCATCGTCATGGCCTCGAACAGCTCCGGGGAGATGTCCCGCATGGCCCCGCTGAGGATCAGCGCCGACATCGGCAGGCAGAACGCCGCGGTGGGCAGGATGACGCCCAGCAGGTTGTCGTACAGCCCGGCCTCGCTGATCAGGTAGAACATCGGCACGATCACGGCCTGGGCCGGAATGGCGAGGCCCAGCAGGAACAGCCGGAAGATCTGCGAGGTGACCCGGGAGCGGCTGCGGACGATCGCGTAGGCCAGCGGCGGTACGAGCAGCAGCACCACACCGACGACGCAGACGGTGACGATGATGGTGTTGAGGAAGTACCGGCCGAAGCCGGCGTCGAACGCCCCGGTGTAGTTGTCCAGGGTGAACTCGCTGGGGAAGGACACGGGGCCCTTCTTGGCGTAGTCCTGCCGGGTGCGCAGGGTCGCGGCGAGCATCACGTACAGCGGCAGGCCGACCACGACGAGCCAGACGATCGAGCCGGCTCCGGCGAGGTAGTTGGGGCGGCGCCTCATGACACCCCCTCCATGTCGCTGCGCATCTTGTCGTAGCCGGAGACGCGGACCACGATCAACGAGACGATGGTGGCGGCGACGACCAGGCACAGGGCGATGGCCGCGCCGGCTCCGAAGTCGAAGCTCTTGAAGGCCTTTTGGTACATGTAGTAGGCGCTGATGGTGGTGTCGGTGCCCGGTCCGCCCTGGGTGAGGATCAGCACGGTCTCGAAGGTGGTGAGGCCGCCGACGATCATCAGGATCATCGAGGTGACGATCGAGTTGCGCAGCTGCGGCAGGGTGATGTGGAAGAACTGGCGGAAGCGGCCGGCGCCGTCGATCTCCGCCGCCTGGTACAGCACCGGCGGGATGGCCCGGGCGGCGCCCTGGTAGATGAGGGTGTGGAACGGGGTGTACTGCCAGGTGCTGACGAAGGCGAGGACACCGATGGCGGTGGACTGCTCGCCGAACAGGTTGCCGTCGCCGAACAGCCAGGTCATCCGCGCGGGGATGCCGAAGTTCGGGTCGAGCAGCGCCCGCCAGAGCACCGACACGGCGGTGGCGGACAGCAGCAGCGGGATGAAGTAGACCGCCGACAGGACGGCCCGGTTGCGCTGGTGTCCGGCGGCCCAGACGCCGAGCACGATGCTCAGCGGGGTCTGGAGGACCACGCCGAGGGCGGTGAGCAGCAGGGTCAGCCAGATGCTGCGGATCATGACCGGGTCGTCGAGGATCCGCTTCCAGTTGTCGGTGCCGACGAACTCGGGTGATCCCAGGCCATTCCAGCTCATGAAGGACAGCACCGCGACCATGATCAGTGGTGCGATGGCGAAGAGGGTGAAGAACAGGGTGGCCGGCAGCGCCCAGAGGAAACCGGGGCGGGTGCCGCGGGCGGCGTAGGAGTCGTCCGGCCGCCGCCGGGCCTTACGGGTGGCCTCGGCGGTGGGCGGGGCGCTCGTGAGCTGTGTGGTCATGAGCGGTTCATTCGGTCGGAAGGGCCTGCATGGCCTTGATGAAGCCGTCCTCGTCGAGCTGTCCGTTGAGGAACTGCTGAACGGCCTGGTGCATGGAGGTGGCGGCGGTCTGCGGGTAGGCCTGGTCCCAGGACAGCTGGAAGGTCTTGGCCTTGGCCACCAGGTCGTACTGGAAGCGGGAGTACTCGGGGCTCGCCGACTTGTCCAGGAACTGCGGGGTGGTCGTGGTGGTGGGCAGGTTGCCGATGGACAGCTGGGCCTTGACGAACTCGTCGGAGTACATCAGCTTCAGGAACTCGGCGACGGCCTCGGGGTGCTTGGTCTTCTTCATCACCGAGTAGAAGTTGTTGGTGTTGCCGACGACGTCGGAGGGGTCGCCCTTGCCGCCGGGGACGGTCGGGAACGGGCCGTAGCCCAGGCCCTTGGCGGCGAAGTCCTTGGCGTCCGTCTGCTGCTGCGAGTAGTACCAGGAGCCCATCAGCTCGAAGCCGGCCTTGCCCTGGGCCACCAGGGCGGGCGAGGAGCCGTTGGTGTACTTCACCGAGTCGTAGTTCTTGCCGAACGCGCCCGCGTCGACCAGTTCCTTGAGCATGCCGAGCGCCTTCTTGCTGTCCGCGCTCGCCCAGGCGTCCTTGTCACCCTTGAGGGCCTTCTCGAACAGCCCCGGGCCGGCGACCCGGTCGTAGACGTACTCGAACCACATCAGCGTCGGCCACTGGTCGCCACCGCCGAGGGCGATGGGGGTGACGCCCGAGGACTTCAGCTTCCTCACGGCGTCGAGCAGTTCGTCCCAGGTCTGGGGCTGCTTCACCCCCGCCTTGTCGAGCACGTTCTTGTTGCTGAACAGCAGCACCGGCTGGGTGCCGCGCATGGGGATGCCGTACGGCTTCCCGTCCACGACGGAGCTGTTGTAGACGGTGGGCAGGAACTTGTTGTCGAGGTTGGGGTCCTTCTTGATGAAGTCGTCCAGCGGCATCAGCAGCCCCGCCTTGACGAAGGGCTTGATGCTGCCGCCACCCCAGTGGAAGAAGATGTCCGGCGCCTGGGGGGTGCTGATGATGGTCTGCAGCTTCTGCTGGTAGTCGGCACCGGGAATGGTGTCGAGGACCGCCTTGACCTTCGAGGTCTTGTTGAAGGTGTCGACGATCTGCTTCTCGATCTTGTTGCCGGAGTCGCCGTAGACAAGCACATGGATCTTGCCGTCGTTGGAGGAACCGCCGCCGCTGCCGCTGCCGCACGCGGCGAGGGTCGCCGCCAGGGCGAGGGTCGCGCCGCCTGCGACCACTCTGGACATCCGTGTACGCATGGGTCATCCGCCTTCCGAAAGTTTCGGTATAAGAGCCGAAAGTCCTGCGGCTGGACAGTAGGAGGCGAGAGAAGAAATGGTCAACGGTCGTGCACGTACGCGGCCAAACCGTTACCCGGCGTCCGTGCCCTATGCTGCGACCATGCGCGAAGAAGCCCAGGTCGGTCGGAGAGTCACCCTGGCAGCCGTGGCCAGAGAGGCCGGCGTCTCGCTTCCGACAGTTTCGAAAGTGCTCAACGGTCGTTCGGATGTGTCCCCGGCGACCCGGGCCAAGGTGGAGCGCCTGCTGGAGGCGCACGGCTACCGCCGGCGGACGGCGGGGGCGTCGCAGGCGCCGCTCATCGAGATCGTCTTCCACGAGCTGGAGAGCGTGTGGGCGATGGAGCTCATCCGCGGGGTGGAGAACGTCGCCAAGCAGAACGACGCGACGGTGGCGCTCACCGAGAGCGGGACCCGGCAGGCGCCCGGCCCGGAGTGGATCGGGGGTGTCCTGCGCCGCCGCCCGCTGGGCGTGCTGCTGGTCTTCTCGACGGTGCCGGAGGACGTGAAGCGCCAACTGCGGTCACGGGCCATCCCGTTCGTCATCGTGGACCCGGCGGGCGACCCGGACCCCGACGTGCCGTCCGTCGGCTCGGCCAACTGGGCCGGGGGCATGGCCGCGACGCGTCACCTGACCGACCAGGGTCATGAGCGGGTCGCCATCATCACCGGTCCCGAGGACCTGATGTGCTCGCTGGCCCGGCTGGACGGATACCGCTCGGCGATGGCGATGGCGGGGCACGAACCGGATCCGGCGCTGGTGCGGTTCGGCGACTTCCACGTCCAGGGCGGTTTCGAACACGCCATGGACCTGCTGCGGCGCCCCGACCGGCCGACGGCGATCTTCGCCGGCAGCGACCTCCAGGCCCTCGGCGTGCTGGAGGCGGCCCGGGTCCTGGGGCTGAGCGTCCCCGGGCAGCTGTCGGTGGTGGGCTACGACGATGTGCCCCCGGCCCGCTGGTCGAGCCCGCCCCTGACCACGGTCCAGCAGCCGCTCCAGCGCATGGCCGAGGAAGCGGCGCGCATGCTGCTGCGGCCCAAGGACGCCAGAAAGTCGGCCCTGCGCATCGAACTGGCCACCCACCTGGTGATACGCCAGAGCACGGCTCCGCCCGGGGGGAGGTGAGGGGTGGCGGTGCGGCGGCCGGGGGCCTGAGCCGGGCGAGGCGGCGCGCGACCCGCCGCCTCCGGTGGCGCGCACGACGGCCCGGGTGCGCGCACGACGGCCCGGGTGCGCGCACGACGGCCCGGGTGCGATCTGTACCGGTCATTCCATAACCGGTGGTCACGAGTGCCCACCGGGGCCGGTGGTCGCCGGCCCCGGTGGGTTCGGTCCCGTCAGCGGGCGGTGCGCTCCCTCACTCCGCGGCCCGCGGCCGTGCGCGGCCCGTCAGTTCGGCCTGGAGGGTGCGGTACGCGGGCTTGGCGCGGTAGTTCTCGTCGAACAGGTTGGCCGCGCCCTCGCCGGGGAACGTGTCGGGCACCCAGGAGTACTTGTCGGTGAAGCCCCAGACGGTGAACGAGATGCAGTGCCGGGCGCGCAGACAGGCGTCGAGCAGGCGCCGGTAGCCCTCGGCCTGGGTGGCCAGCTTGGTGTCGTCGGCCGGCATCTCCATGCGGACGTCCGCCTCCGTCACGGCGGTCGCCAGGCCGAGCTTGTCGAAGCGGGCGAAGTTGGCCGCCATGTCGGTGGGCAGGCCGTACTGGATGCCGAGGTGCCCCTGGAAGCCGACGCCGTCGATGGGCACGCCCTCGGCCCGCAGACGGCTCACCAGGTCGTACACGGCGTCGCTCTTCGGGCCCGTCCACTCGGTGTTGTAGTCGTTGTAGAACAGCAGGGCGTGCGGGTCGGCCTCGTGGGCCCAGCGGAAGGCGTCGGCGATGTAGCCGGGCCCGAGCTTGCGCAGCCAGATGCTGTCGCGCAGGGTGCCGTCCTCGTTGAACGCCTCGTTCACCACGTCCCATTGCCAGGCCCGGCCCTTGAAGTGCCGGACGGTGTCGGTGATGTGGCGGTGCAGGATCTCCCGCAGCTGGTCGGCGGTGAAGTCGCCGGAGGTCAGCCAGGACGGCAACTGGCTGTGCCAGACCAGGACGTGGCCGCGCACCTTCTGACCGTGCCGCTGCGCGAAGTCGACGAGCCGGTCGGCGGCGGCGTAGTCGTACTCACCCTGGCGGGGTTCGATCGCCTCCCACTTCATCACGTTCTCCGCGGTGACGGTGGAGAACTCGGAGCCCGCGAGCCGGCGGTAGGCGGCGTCGTCGGCGAGCGCGGACATGTCGACGGCGGTGCCGATCCGCAGATGGTCGTCGGCGGCGAGCTGCCGCAGCGGACGGTCCGCCGCGGCGGGGCCGCCCGCCGCGCCCGCGGGGCTCGCGGTGGTGAGCGGAAGCAGGGCGAGGCAACAGGCCGCGGCGGCGGCCGCGGTGATGCGGGGCAGGTTCACGAACACTCCTGAGAACAGTCGAAAGTTTCGAATCAGGTGTCGAGCGTTGCGTCACGCTAAACACCCGCTTCTACCCCGTCAACCGTCCGGACAGCCAAAGCCGACCCCCGCCACACCAGCACAGATGAAACTTTCGACGCTATCCCCCCTCTCCGCCCGCCTTGTTTCGATGAAGTTTCGGAAACAGACGGATTGACCGCCGTTTCGGCCCGGCCGCATACTCTCCAGCAATCGAGCCCGCCCCCCGGCAGGAACGGCCCCGTCCTGGCGTATGGCGCGTACATGCCATTCCCCGCCGGCCCTACCACCCCTGCGCCCGGCACCCGCACGGCCGTGCCCGCCCCGGGCTTGGTGCTCATCCACCCCCACCAGGAGGAAGCATGGACATGGACAAGGCCCTCTCCCGCCCGATGAGCCGCAGGGGTTTCATCGGCCGCGCCGGCGCCCTCGCGGCGGCCACCACCGCCTCCGGGCTGCTGCTGCCCGGCACCGCCGACGCCGCCACCGTCATCACCACCAACCAGACCGGCACCAACAACGGCTTCTACTACTCGTTCTGGACCGACGGCGGCGGCGCGGTCTCGATGACCCTCAACTCCGGCGGCAACTACAGCACTTCGTGGACGAACTGCGGCAACTTCGTCGCGGGCAAGGGCTGGAGCACCGGCGGACGCAGGACCGTGAACTACTCGGGCAGCTTCAGCCCGTCCGGCAACGGCTACCTGGCCCTGTACGGATGGACGTCGAACCCGCTGGTGGAGTACTACATCGTCGACAACTGGGGCACCTACCGGCCCACCGGCACGTACAAGGGCACGGTCACCAGCGACGGCGGGACGTACGACATCTACCAGACGACGCGGTACAACGCCCCCTCCGTGGAAGGCACCAAGACCTTCAACCAGTACTGGAGCGTCCGGCAGTCCAAGCGGACCGGCGGCACCATCACCACCGGCAACCACTTCGACGCCTGGTCCCGCGTCGGCATGCCCATGGGCAGCTTCAAGTACTACATGATCCTCGCCACCGAGGGCTACCAGAGCAGCGGCTACTCCAACATCACGGTGAGCGGCTGAGCGGCCCGACGGCCGACCGGCCGGCCGCCTGACCGGCTCACCGGTTGACCGATCGAGCGGCCGGCCGGCCTCCCTTCCCCTCCCCCCTCCCCTCCGTCCGCTCATCCCCGCCCGCGGTCCCGCACGACCCGAGGAGGACCCACCCGCATGCGCGCCGCACCCCGCTCCCTGCTGACCGCACTGGCCGTCGCCGTGACGGCCGTGGCCGGCACCGTCACCGCCGCCGCCCAGGCCACTCCGGCGCAGGCCGCCGCCTGCAACGGCTACGTCGGACTCACCTTCGACGACGGCCCGTCCAACGACCACACCCCGGCTCTGCTCAACGCGCTCAGGCAGAACGGCCTGCGGGCCACGATGTTCAACGAGGGCCAGTTCGCCGCCGCCTACCCGGCCCAGGTGCGGGCCGAGGTGAGCGCCGGCATGTGGGTCGGCAACCACAGCTACACCCACCCGCACCTGGCCCAGCTCGGCCAGGCCCAGATCGACTCCGAGATCTCCCGCACCCAGCAGGCGATCGCGGCGGCCGGCGGCGGCACACCGCAGCTGTTCCGCCCGCCGTACGGGGAGACCAACGCCACCGTCCAGGCGGTGGAGGCCAAGTACGGCCTGCGGCAGATCATCTGGGACGTCGACTCGCAGGACTGGAACGGCGCGAGCACCGACGCGATCGTGCAGGCCGTCTCCCGGCTGGGCAACGGCCAGATCATCCTGATGCACGAGTGGCCGGCCAACACCCTCGCCGCCATCCCGCGCATCGCCCAGACCCTGGCGAGCAAGGGCCTGTGCGCCGGCCGTATCTCCCCCCAGACGGGCCGCGCCGTGGCCCCCTGACCGAAAGGGATCGGAAAACCCGAAAGGGACATACGTCCCGACGACCCGACACACCTCAGGGGTGGCCCCGGACGCCTCCGGGACCACCCCGCACCGCACGGCGGCCGGCGCCGGTCCCGTCCCGCTGTCCGGGGTGTCCGCCCGCGACGCCGCCGGTTTCAGTCCACCAGGCCGAGTCGGGCCGCGGTCACTCCCGCCTCGAAGCGGCTGGAGGTGCCGAGTTTCGCCATGATCTGGTGCATCACGCGGCGCAGGGTGCGGTCCGAGCAGTCCAGCCGCCGGGCGATGGTGTCGTCCTTGGCGCCGGTGGCCAGCAGCGCCAGCACCTCGCGTTCCAGCACGGACAGTTCGGGCCCGGAACGATCCGATCCGGGGCGATCCGGCCCGGAACCATCCGGCCCGGGGCGATCCGTCCCGGCGGGCCGTTCGGTGTGGGGCCGGGCCAGGTCCCAGGCGTGGAGGAAGACCCGGGCGAAGCACTGCGCCACGGGCCCGCTGTGCAGGATGACGTCACCGCCCTCGCCCCGCGGACCGGCCCCCACCCCGATCACGACGACCGCGCGGTCCATGATGTTCATGTGCAGCGGCACCGTCGCCGCGACCCGCACCTCGACCCCGGCCCCGGCCAGCGCGGCCAGATAGCGGGCCGGCGCGGGCGAGCGCAGCGCCTGCTGAGAGGTCAGCAGGCGCATACGGATGCCGTCGGCCGCCATCTCCAGGTCCCGCGCGAGGCTGGCGTCCAGGACCCGTGCCCCGGGGAAGGTGTTGCGCATCGCCAGAAACTCCTCCCGGCTCAGCGCGTCGAGTTCCTCCAGCCGCTGCCGGGTGCGCTCGCGGTCGGTGAAGAACTCCGTCTCCACGGTCTCCCGGGTGCCGGGCCGCGGGACCGTCAGCAGGGACAGTACGTCGTCCAGGGCCCGGGCGTCCCGGGCGAGTCCGTCGACCGTCTCCCGCAGGCGGCGCCGGTGCTCGGAGACGACGTGCCGCAGGGCGCGCTCCGGGGGGCTGAGCCGCTCCCCGCTCGGGTCCAGGAGCCGCCGCTCCGCCAGCCACCGGGTCACCTCGGCGGGCAGTCCGCGCAGTTCCTCCCGCTCGGTGGCATGCCGCGCGTCCGATGTCCCGATCCGTTCCCTCATGGCCAGATAGGCCTCCTTCGCCTCGGAGTCCGTCGGCCGCCGACCCCGCGAAGGGTTCTCCCGCGCACGCATGCGCGCACGATACGGGCGGCTCGCACCGGAGACCAGAGCCGTCATCCGGACCCGGACGCGGGGCGGCGGATCTGGCCGGGTGCGGACGCGCCGGTTTCGGCCGGGGGCGCGAGGTGGGCGGGGCCGTTAACCTCGTGGCCGCCCGCCCGGTTCCTCGGGGCCCCGGCGCGCCCGTACGGCATCCGTGCCGGCGTCTGCCGGGAGGACGGGCGGGAGCCACTGATCCGGCCGGTCCCGCACGCCCATGCTTGCCGAGGGCTTGGCATGCGCATGCTCTTCAGGGTGTCGTGGCGCGGCTCACCCGAGTCCGCCGCACGCCCGACGTTTCCTCCACCCCACAAGGAGACATGGTGCTACGACCACGAAGACTGTCCCTGGCGGGCCTGGCGCTGGCCACGGCCGCCGCGGGCCTCACCCTGCTGCCCGCGAGCGCCGAGGCGGCCCCCGCGGGCCACCTCCCCACGGCGGCCCACTCCCCCGCCCTGGCCGCCGCCGCGCCCGACATCGACGTCACCAGGGTGCAGGCGCACCTCACCGAGCTGAACTCCATAGCCACCCGCAACGGCGGCAACCGCCGCTCCACCGGGCAGGGTTACCGCGACTCGGTCGCCTATGTGAAGGGCAAGCTCCAGGCGGCCGGCTACACCGTCACCGAGCAGGCCTGCACCTCCGGCTGCACCAGCGGCGCCGGCCCCAACCTGATCGCCGAGTGGCCCCGCGGCGACGCGTCCAAGGTGTACATGTTCGGCTCCCACCTGGACGGTGTCTCCGCCGGCCCCGGCATCAACGACAACGGCTCCGGCAGCGCCACCCTCCTGGAGGTCGCGCTGAAACTCGCCCAGACCGACCCCGCGATGGCGGCGCGCGTCCGCTTCGGCTGGTGGACGGACGAGGAGCAGGGCCTGAACGGCTCGGACTTCTACGTCCGTTCGCTGACCTCCGCCCAGCGCTCGGCGATCAAGGCGTACTACAACTTCGACATGGTCGCCTCGCCCAACGGCGGCTACTTCATCAACCACATCACCTCGGCCGCCGCCGCTCCGATGAAGGCGTACTGGGACTCGCTGAACCTCCAGCCCGAGGAGAACACCGAGGGCGCGGGCCGCTCCGACGACTACTCCTTCGAGAACTACGGCATCCCGACCTCCGGTTACGCGATGGGCGCGAGCGCCCGCAAGACCTCGGCGCAGGCCGCCAAGTGGGGCGGCACGGCGGGCGCCGCGTACGACGGCTGCTACCACTCCGCGTGCGACACCACCAGCAACATCAACGCCACCGGGCTGAACCGCAGCGCGGACGGTGTCGCCTACACGCTGTGGAAGCAGGCGGTGTCGGACAGCGCCCCGGCGAACGACTTCTCGGTCTCGGTGAACCCGGCCGCCGGCAGCGCCGACCCGGGGACCTCGCTGACCACCACCGTGTCCACGGCCACCACCAGCGGCTCGGCGCAGACGGTGAACCTGTCCGCCTCGGGTGCCCCGGCGGGCGTCACGGTCTCCTTCAGCCCGGCCTCGGTGACCTCGGGTGCCTCGTCCACGGCGACGGTCTCCGTCGGCTCCTCCGTGGCGCCGGGCACCTACCCGCTCACCTTCACCGGCACCGGAACCGCCACGCACAGCGCGTCGTACACGCTGACCGTCAAGGGCGCCGGCGGCTGCACGCCGACCCAGGTGATCTCCAACGGCGGCTTCGAGAGCGGTACGTCGCCGTGGACGGGTGACACCGGCGCGATCGGCACGTTCAGCGGCCAGTCCGCGCACTCCGGGTCCCGGTACGCCTGGCTGGCGGGGTACGGCTACGCCGCCACCGACAGCATCGGCCAGACGGTGACCGTCCCGGCGGGCTGCTCGAAGGCGACCCTGAGGTACTGGCTGCACATCGACACCGCCGAGTCGGGCACCACGGTGTACGACACCTTCCAGGTCAAGGTGAACGGGACCGCCAGGCAGACCTACTCCAACGCCGACGCGGCCACCGGGTACACCGAACGCACCCTGGACCTCGGCCAGTACGCCGGCCAGCAGATCACGCTGACGTTCACGGCCACCGAGGACTCCGGCCTCCAGACCAGCTTCGTCGTCGACGACGCCACCCTGACGACCGGCTGACCACCCGCACGCCCGGGGGGAGCCGGACCGCCGTTCCCGGCTCCCCCGCCACGGACCCCTCCCTCGTACGCGGGAAGGGTCCGTGGCGGCGGCGGTCGCGTCCCCTACCGGCCGCGCCGGGGCATCCGGACCACCACGGTTCCCCCGTCCAGGTCCAGCGTGGTCCTGTTCGGCGGTGCCCCGTCGTCCTCGTCGTCCGGGATGACCAGCGCCGTCTGCCGTTCCCTCAGCTCGTGCCGCTTGCCGGGCGACAGGCTCGCGTGCAGCTGCTCGAATCCGGTCGCCGCTATCTGGCCCTGCCGCGCGCTGTTGCGCCACGGCAGGACTCCGGCCCGGCCCGCGCGCAGCAGCACCTGGTCGGCGAAGGCCAGCAGGGTCAGCACGACGACCAGTCCGGGGAGCGTCATGAAGAAGACGAATGCCATACCCCAGTATCAGGACCGAGTATCAGGACCGAGCAGCCAAGGTGCCGGCCCGGTGCCGTCGTGCCACGCCCGCAGGGCCGGCCGGCCGACACACACGATCCCGCACTGTTCCGCGTACTCGACCGCCGGAGCGGTGAAGTCGCTGGTGGTGACGAGGACCGCGACATCGGCCTCGTGCACGGTGTAGCAGGTGCCGCCGAAGCGCTGGAGGTCCTGCGAGCCGACCCGGTGCCCGTCGCCGTAGCGCTTGCACTGGATGACCACCCGCCGCCCGTCCGGCGCCACGGCCAGCACGTCGGCGCCCAAGTCACCGGCCCCGCCGACGACTTCGACTCCGGTGCAGCCGTCCCGTTCGCACAGCACGGCCACGGCCCGCTCGAACTCGTCGGCGTCCAGGGCGTCGTAGTCGTCCGCGCAGTCGTACCCGGCGGGATCGGCGACGTGGTGGTCGCCGACGGAGGGGGCGGCCGCCACGGGCGCTTCCCACTCCTCCAGTGCCGTGTGCACGCCCTCCTCCAGTGCGGCGGCGGCCCGCCGGGCGGGCCGGGCGCCGAAGAGGCGGTGCCGTCGGCGGCCCCACGCCAGGACGGCGGCGAGACCCGCCAGGCACAGCACGGCCACCCAGGCGGGGCGCCGCTCGGCGGTCCCGGCCAGCGTACGGACGGCGAAGCCGAGGACACACAGGAGCAGGGCGAGCAGCACGAAGAACAGGGCGGTCGAGCGTAGGTCGAACGACCGGCGGCCGGTGCGCGGTCGTATGCGGCGTGCGGGCATGGTCACGAGGTGACGCCCCCTTCCCCTGGCGGAACGTTGAGAAGTCCCGTACCCCGGAACCGATCGCGCGATCACCACCTACGACGACGTGCGGCACGCCCCCTCGTTCCCGGGCCCCGTCCGCCCTCCCGGCCGGGGAGCCACCGAGCGGCATCTCGATTCCCCGCTGCCCGCTCCCGGCACGGAGGTCTACGGCAGGGCCGTCGACCAGTGTTCCATGGCCTTTTCGGCCAGGTAGCGGACCAGCCTGAGGTCGGCGGCCAGGTCCCGTGCCTCCCGGCTGTGCAGGCCCAGCAGGGGCGTACCCCTCTTTCCGCCGCCCTCCTTCATGTGCACGATCCTGTTCCGGATGCCGTACACCCGTGAGGAGATGGCCGCGCGGTAGTCGCTGCCGGGCAGCGGTGCGCCGGAGCCGTCGTCCGCGAGCGTCTCGACGTGCCGGATGACCGCGGAGTCGCTCAGTGTCGTGAACAGGTCCCGGTCACGCAGGAGTCCGGCGACCTCCGCCTGGGTCACCGCCAGGTCGATCACGGCGTCGAGCTGGTTCTGCTCGCTCCCCAGGCTGCGGGTCTTCCGCGGACGCGCGTACGGGGACTGCGCCTGTTCCTGTTTGACGACTCCCTGCCGGGTCATCTCCCGGGTGACGGCCTTCGGCATGTAGAACTCGAGCACCTGGTAGTACTTCAGCCATCGCTCGACCGGGTGACGCCCCGCGGCGTTGCCGGCGCCGTACAGTTCGGCGGTCTCCGGGTCGTACTGCCGCTGGGGGAAACGGAGTTTGGTGGAGTAGGAGGGCCCCCTCCGGCTCCCGAGGCGGTATCCGCTGTCCCAGAGGCGCAGCGAGGCTCCTTGCGCCTTGGCGAGGCCGAAGAGATACGAAGTGCCGTACGCGACCAGCGCCTTCTGCGCCTCGGCCGCGTCCGGGGCCGTCACGCCCGACAGTTCCAGACTCGGCGAGAGGCCTGACCCGTCGCGCGTGTTGTACAGCAGGGACAGTTCGGGCGGGACGGAGACCAGCCGCAGCGACCGGCCGGAGCCGTCCGCCTCCTCGCTCACGCGAAACGCCCCCGTCGAGGCGAGCAGGCCGGCCAGGTCGGCGCCGAGAGGGCCGTCGAGGTCGGCGGCTCGCCGCTGTCGCGGGAGGAGGCCGCGTACCAGAGCGCTGTGGAACTGGTCGAAGTCGCCGATGAGGCGCGCGGTGATCACTCCGCTCTGCGGGTACCAGACGGCGTGGCGCTCGGGCAGCGGGACTCCTGAGCCGACGAGGCGTTCCATGAGGTGGAGCTGCGCAGCCGACCTCAGGCGTATGCGCGGGCCGCCGGCGCCGGTGAAGACGATCCGTGCGTCGTCGCGCCAGCGCCGGCCGTCCCACTTCTGCTTGCCGTCCCACTCGACGACCACGTCGGTGCGTCGGCCCGCGAGGCGCTGAAGACGTTCGACGGCCTCCTGGTACGTGATCCGAGGCGGTTCGAACCACTCTTCCTCGAAGTCGTCCCAGAGGTCGTCGTCGTACTGCGAGTTGTCTTCCACGCGGGCCCCTCCTCCAGGTCAGACCTGAGGAATCCAAGCACACGCCCGGGTGGTTTACCCGGCGCATCCGTCCAGTGATCACACACCCTCGCCTAGCTTCGACCCTGTAGTCACATCGCTACCTTGAGTGAATGGAGACCACGGATGCGATCGACGTCCATGGCCCGACTGGCGGCCCTCACCTCGATGGCCCTGCCGGCCCGTCCGGGGAGGGTCGTGCGGCACCCTGTCTCCCGCCTGCGAGCGGGGGCGCTGGCCGTGGGGCTGGCGCTGGCGATGTCCGCGCTTGTGCCCGCGAATTCCGCCGGTGCGGCTGACGAGTACCAGTGGGCCGCGCTGGGCGACTCGTACACCGCCGGCGGATTCGTCGGGGATCCGCTGCCTCCGCTCGGCAGTGCGTCGCGGGACGGCTGTGACCGCACCAGCGACGCCTATCCCGGCGTGGTCGAGCGGGAGCTGGACGAATTCCCACCGGGCAAGCTCGTGCACCTGACCAACGTCAGCTGCGGCAACGCCACCATCGCCGACATCGCCGACGCCAAGCAGACGCCGATCAGCCCGGTCCAGCCCCCCGCCGGTGGCTGGACCGCGGTGGACCCGCAGATCCGGCGGGCGAAGCTCAACGACGGCACCGACGTCGTCACCATCGGCGTCGGCGGCAACAGCCTGCCGTTCGGCGGCATGCTCCTCAAATGCCTCGAACTGGGCGCGACGCTCGGCAAGACCTGCCGCGAGTACTACACCAGTCCTCCCGAGGGGGAGGAGAGCATCCAGGACAAGCTCGCCAGGGTCCAGGACGAGTACGTCGGAATGCTGGCCAAGGTGCACCAGGCCGCACCCGACGCCAAGGTGATCACCGTCGGCTATCCGGCCGTCCTGCCGGACCAGGGCAGTGACTGCAACCGCCTCTCCCTCACCGAGCTCGGCTCGATCAAGCACGCCGACATCGACTGGCTCCGTGACGAGGTCCTCAAGCCGCTGAACAACACGATCCAGCGGGTCACGTCGTTCTTCGGCGACCGTTACGTCGACGTCTACTCCTCCAGCGTGGGCCACGACGCCTGCCAGCCCGCGGGCACCAAGTGGATCGAGGGGATCTGCGGCGACGCCGAGGACTACTGGCCCGCCAAGCTCCCCGGCACGCTGCTGAACTGCGCTGTCATCCAGAAGCGTGTCACCCTGGTCCACCCCAACGCGGACGGCCACGCCAACACGGCCCTCCACGTCGAACGGGCCATCCGCATCGCCCTCCTCGAACGCTGACGAGCGGGCCGCACTCGACGGCGAGCCCCCGGCGGTCGGCACCTGCCGGGGGCTTGCTCGTGGGAACCCTTCGCACGCGTCGGGTACCTGACGCGACGTTCACGTCCCCGCGGGACCGGTCAGGCGTACACCCTCTCGGCGTCCCCTCCTCACCCGGTGACGGCGGTGGGGCACGGCGCCGGGCTCGGGGAGGGGCTGGGGGCGGGGGACGGGGTGGCGGATTCCGGGGCGCAGTCCTTCGGCCCGGTGGGCGACGGGCTCGGCTCGGCCGTCGGGTCCGGTGAGGTGGACGGTGACGGGCCGCCCGTCGGCTGCCCGGGCGAACGGGAGGGCTCCGGGCTCGCCGGGGGCGTCGTCGGGGCGGAGGGGCTCGGGGCCGGGGAGGCGGAGGTCGGGGCAGGGGCCGGCGAGGGAGCGGAGGGGGACGGCCCGGGACGGGCCGGTGGGGTCGGGTCCGGGCCGACGATGATGTCCCCGTCACCGTCCCCCGCGCCGCCACCGTGAGGGCGGTCGTCCGCGCCGTCGGCGGGCTCGACCGCCGGGGTGTCGCCGCCCGCGCCGGGGCTGCGCGGCGGCACACCCGTGCCGTCCGGTACGGCGTGTACTCCCCCGCTGTAGAACTCCAGCCAGCGCCCGACCAGTTCGAGGTAGAGCCGCGAGTGGTTGTAGCCGAGGATCGCTTCGGCCCGGTCCGCGCTCCGGCCCAGGTCGCGGTCGCCCGCGCACAGGTAGTGTCCGGCCGCCAGGGCCGCGTCGAAGACGTTGTCCGGGTCCGCCCGGCCGTCGCCGTTGCCGTCCGTGCCCCAGCGGGCCCAGGTGGAGGGCAGGAACTGCATCGGCCCCACCGCGCGGTCGTAGAGCCGGTCGCCGTCATAGGACCCGCCGTCGGTGTCCCGGATCAGGGCGAAACCGCGGCCGTCGAGGGCGGGGCCGGTGATCCGGCGGGTGGTGGTGCCGTCCGGGCCGACCGCGCCGCCGCCCGCGTGACCGGACTCGACCTTGCCGATCGCCGCGAGCAGTTCCCAGGGCAGCCGGCAGCCGGGATCGGTCCGGCCGACCGCGGCCTCGGCGGCCCGGTAGGCACGCAGCACGGTGGCCGGGATGCCGGACTGGGAGCGGGTGTCGCGCAGGACTGCCGGGGAGACCACGCCGGACCGGCGGGCCAGGGGCGGCAGTTCGGTGTGGTACGAACCGTCGCCCGGCGGGGCGGGTTCGGCGGACGGGGGGTACGGGGCGTCCGTGGCCGGCAGGTGTTCCTCGTCGGCCGGCGGTGCCGCGTGGGCGTCCTTCACCCCCTCCGTGAGGCCGGGTGCCTGGGACGCGGTGAGGGCGGCCACGACCGTCACGACGAGGGCGGTGGTCCGCAGTCCCTTGCGGGTCCGGCCGGGAAGCGGGCGTCGTACGCGGCGCGGGGACATCGCTGGTGTCACTCCCTGGTTGTCGTCGTGTGGCCTGTTGTGGTTCGCGGGGTCCGCGTCGTCCTCAGCGGCCGAAGGTGTCGATGCCGGAGACGAGCCACCGCCCGTCGCGGAGTACGACGTCCACGGCGAGCATCGCTCCCGCGTACACGCCCTCGTCCTGTTTCCCGCGGGTCCCGGCGGTGCTGACGCTGCTCTGGTCGGCGTAGACCAGGACCCGGGCCCGGTCGCCGTCGATGCGTTCGACCGCGCTGTCGGTGACCGTCGTGGTGATCACCGCCTTCTGTGCGTCGGCCCGCTTGCGGACGTCGGCGAGCAGGGCGCGGTGCTGGGCGACGGCCTTCCCGGTGAGGAGGTCCTCGGCGGCCTTCCGGAGCGCGCCGGGGTCGGTGTGGTCGTAGGAGAAGAGCCGGTCGACGGCTTTGGCGGCCTGTCCCTTGATCTCGCTGGTGCGGGCGAGGTCGGTCAGGGCGGTGTTGCGCAGCGCGGGATCGTCACGCAGGGCCTCGGCCTTGGCGTGCGCCCACCCGGCGAAGCCGCCGAGGAGGAGGGTGAGGGCGCACAGGAGCGCGAGGGCGGTGCGGTGGTGGGTGCGGGGGCGGGGCGCCTCTCCGGCGGCGGGCGGGGTGCCGTCCGCCGTCCGGTCCCGTGCCTCTCCGGCGGCGGGCGTGGAACCGTCCGTCTTCCGGTCCCGTGGCGCGTCCGGGGCTCCGACGGCCGTTCGCGCGGACCGGGGGCGTACGGCCGTGACGGTACGGGGGCGATGTGCCGGCTGCTCGGCCTGCCCCAGTTGCTTCTGCTGCTCCGGTTGCTCCTGCTGTCCCGGTTGCTTCTGCTGCTCCGGGGCGGCGGCGGGCCGGGTGTCGCGCGACTGGCGGCGCCGCTCGCGGTTGATGTGGTGGCGGGTCGTCGACATCGTGCGGAGTCCTCTCGTGCGGGCGGCGGGCGCGGACGGAACGGTCAGCCGGCCGAGGCGCCGCCCACCGGGGCCTGTCCCAGGGCGCTGAGCCGCCACTGGCTCTTGGTGCGGGTGAGTTCGCCGAACATCCGGCTGTCCTTCTCGGTCTTCGCCCCGTCGGACGCCTTGACGGTCACGCGCAGGGCGACCAGCACCCGGGCCCGCCCGGCACGGTCGTCGAGTTCGGTGACGGCGCCCGACAGCACCCGGGCCGTGGTGACCGTCTTCGCCGCCTTCACCTGCTCGGCGAACTGCTTGCGTCCCGAGGCCAGTTGCTCGCGCAGCTCACCGGTGGTGGACGACTCCCACAGGTCGAGGCCGTGGTCCAGGTCCCGGTGGTCGAGGGTGTTGAGGTTCTGCACGGCCTGTTCCCCGGCGGCGAGCGCCTCGTCCCGCTCGGCGGCGTACGCGGACCGGTCGTCGTGGGCCGCTCCGTACCAGTCCTCGCCCGCCCACGCCGCGAAGCCCGCCGCGCAGAGGGCGAGGGCGAGGGACAGGGTGGTCAGTGGCCGGGGACGTCTTCCGGCGGGGACACGCGGGGTGCGTGGCATGAGGTTCTCCCGTCTCTCGCGCACGGTCAGCGGGCCTTGATGTCGACGATCCGCCAACGGTCGTTCTCCAGCCGGGCCGTGACGGTGAGCTGGGCGGCGGCGGTGGTGGCCTTGCCGTTGCCGCGGCGGGAGGTCTGGTCGAGGAACACCAGCAGGCGCGCCCGGTCTCCGTCGAGTTCGATCACGCCGGTGCGTACGGCCTCGGTACTGAGGGTGATCCGCTGGCCGGCGAGGTCGTCGCGGATCCGGGCGAACAGGTCCCGGTACTGGCGGGCCGCCCGGCCGTCGAGCACGGCGCGTGCGGAGCGCTCGGCGGTGGCGGTGCCGTCGGGTGTGTAGGAGAAGACGCGGGCGAGGGCGTTGTCGATCTCCCCCGCGACCCGGGCGGTGGCCTCGGTGTCGGTGAGCGCGCGGTTGCGGGCGGCCTCCGTCGACCTCAGCTGGTGGGCGCCGTAGTGGAAGGCGCATCCGCCGCCCAGGAGTACGGCGACGATCCCGGCCGCCGCGACCCCGCGCAGCCGGCCGCCCCGTGACCTACGGGAATCGCTCCCGCCCCCTTCCGCCCGGTCGGCCCCTTCCACGGGCCTCTCCGACTCCGGGACCTCACCCGCCTGCGGCCCGGCCGGCCCGCCCTCGCGCGCCTCGGCCGCCCCGGAGCCCGTCGGCTCGCCCCCCGGCATCCCGGACTCCGGCCGCGCCGCCTCCTCGACGGGGGCGCCGGCCGTCGTCTCATCGTCGGTGGGGTCGGCCGTCGCGGGGCGGGTGAGGGCCGGTGCCGAGGCACGTCGCGGGCGCGTGAGTCTCATCGGCGCTCCTCCCCGTTCCCGACGAGCGGTACCGCGTTCAGGGCCCGTACCTTCCACTCCCCCGCGTCCGTGCGGGCCAGGACGGCCTCCAGGCGCTTGCGGTCGGTGGTCGGCCGCCTGGTTCCCGCCGGGGTGACCTCGACGGTGACGGTGGCGATGAGCTTGGCCGTGCCGGCGCGGGTGTCGAGCGCGGTGACGGCGGCCTCGGTGACCGTGCCGCGGGCCGAGGCGCCCGCCTTCGGCTCCGTACGCCCCAGTGCGTCGCGCAGCGGCCCGGTCGAGGCGCCGCGCCAGGCCCTGATGCCCGCCTCGGCCCGCTGCCGGGTGGAGGCGTCCAGCGTGGTGAGGACGGTGACGCCCGAGCGGCCCTCGGCGAGCGCCCGGTCCCGCTGCCGGCCGTAGGCGGCCGCGTCGTCGGTGCGGGCCTGCGCGTACGTCCACGCGCCGGTCCCGCAGAAGCCGGTCGCCAGTACGAGTCCCGCTGCCGTGAGAAGCCTGGCCCCCCTCACCGGGTGCTCCCGGTGCCGGGCAGGAGGAGGTCCGCCATGTCCTTCGGCGCCGCCCCGTCCTGGCCCGGCAGGGCGAGGGCGCCGGGCAGCGGGGTGGCGGTGCCGCTCGGTGCCGCCGCGCCGCCGGAGGGCAGGGAGCCGGGCCTCGCCGGGTCGGGGACCGGGCCGCCCTTGGGCGCGTGCGCCGAGCCGCGTACGTTGTAGCCGTCCGCGGCGGAGGCGGTGCACGCCGCGCCGGTGTTGAGGGCGGGCGCGGTGCCGAGGTCGAGCCCGTTGCGGTAGCGGGTGGCGCCGTAACCGGCGGTGCAGGGCAGGGGCTTGAAGAAGGTGACGGCCATGCCGAGGTTCAGCTTCCCTCCGTCGACGGCGGTGGCCCCGGCGGACACGGCCGCCGGGTACTTCACGAGCAGTTCCTCCAGGCCGTGCTGCCGGGTGACGGCGATCTCGGAGGTGGTGAGCAGGTTGGCGAGGACGACGCCGAGGCTCGGGTCGAGGTCCCGCAGGACTCCGCTGACCTGGGTGGCGGCGCCGGGCGCGGCGGCGAGGAGGCGGCGCAGATCCGCGTCGGAGCCCTTGAGGGTGCGGGCCAGTTCCTTGGCTCCGACGGCGAAGTCCCGGATGGCACGGGCCTCTTCGGCCTGGGTGCGCAGCACGGTCTCGCCGTCGGCGAGGAGCCGGGTGGTGGACGGCAGGCCGCGGTCGGCGGCCCGCAGGAAGGCGTCACCGCTGTCGAGCAGTTCCCGCAGATCGTCGCCGTGTCCCTCGAAGGTCTTACCGAACTCGTCCACGACGGTGCGCAGGTCCTCCAGTGGTACGGACCGGGTCAGGTCGTCGATGCCGGCGAGTACGTCCGTGACGGGTGCGGGCACCTGTGTGTCGGACTGTTCGATGCGGGCGCCGTCGGCGAGGTAGGGACCGTCGTCGCCGCGCGGGCGCAGGTCGATGTACTGCTCGCCGACGGCGGAGAGTCCGGCGACCACGGCACGGGCGTCGGCGGGTATGCGCGGGGCGGACTTCTTGATGCGCAGTTCGGCCACGACACCGTCCGCGGTGAGGCCGATCGGACCGACGCGGCCCACGGAGACGCCCCGGTAGGTGACGTCGGAGTGGGTGAACAGGCCGCCGGTCCGCGGCAGTAGAACGTCGACCGTGTAGTAGTCGGCGACGCCGGCGTACCGGCCGAGGTCGGCGTAGCGGATGCCGAGGTAGGAGCAGGCGAGCACGGCGATGAGGAGGAAGGCGAGGTTCTTCAGCCGGACGGCGCGGGTGATCAACCGAGTTCACCTCCCGGCGTGGGCGCCCCGGAGCCGGTACCGGTGGCGGCGGGGGTGGAGGCAGTGGTGGAGACGGCGGGCAGGGGCAGTGGCGAGGAGGGCGTCGGGGCGCTCCGGCGTTGCTTGCCGGTGCCTTCGCGGGCCGTCGTGCCGGGTGGCGCGCTCGCCGTCGGTGAGGGTGTTCCCTGCGGCACCAGCGGCGGGATGATCCGCGTTCCCGGCGCGGCCGTCATGTCCAGGTAGACGTTGAGGTAGTCGCCCTTCACCCCGCGCAGCACCTCGTCGGTGAAGGGGTAGGTGAGCAGCACCTGGAGCGAGTCGGGCAGGTCCGTGCCGGCGTCCGCGAGGGCCTTCAGGGTGGGCGCGATGGCTTTGAGGTCGGCGATCATGTCGTCCTTGCTCGCGTCGATGGTGGCGACGGCGACCTCGGAGAGCGTGTCGAGGGAGCGCAGCATGGTCAGCAGCGAGCCGCGTTGCCGGTCGAGGGTCTTGAGGCCGGGTGAGAGGTCGGTGAGGACGGTGGCGACGTCGTCCTCGCGGGTGGCGAGGGTCGCGGAGAGCCGGTTGACGGCGTCGAGCGCGTCGGTGATGTCGCCCCGGTGGTCGTCGAGGTCGGTCACCAGCGTGTCGACCCGTTCCAGTACGGAGCGGACCTCGCCCTCGCGGCCGCCGAGCGCCTTGTTCAGTTCCCGGGTGATGGTCTTGAGCTGGTTGACGCCGCCGCCGTTGAGCAGCAGGGACAGCGCGCCGAACACCTCCTCGACCTCGGTGTCGCGGCTGGTGCGGGAGACCGGGATGACGGCGCCGTCCGCCAGCCTCCCGGTGCCGGTCCGCCGGGCGGGTGCCACGAGCTGGATGTACTTCTCGCCGAGCAGACTGGACTGTTCGACCCGTGCGGTGGCGTCGGCGGGCAGCCGTACCGCGCCGTTGATCCTCATCGTGACGCGGGCGGACCAGCCGTCGAGTTCGATGCCGGTGACCCGGCCGACGGCGACGTCGTTGACCTTCACCGCTGCCTGCGGCACCAGGCTGAGCACGTCGCTCAGTTCCGCCGTGACGGTGTACGGGTGGTCGCCGAGGTCGGCGCCGCCGGGCAGCGGCAGTTCCTGGATGCCGTCGAAGCGCGTCACGCCGAGGGTGGCCGCGCCGAGGACCAGGACCAGGCCGAGGGCGAGCAGTCCGCCGGCGGTGAGGCGGGCCGCGCCCGGCTTGGTGAGCGTCCGTCTCCGGACCTCCGCGTCCGCCCGTTCGGCGGGCCGGGTACGCAGTCTCATCGCTGTCCCTTCCCGGATGCCGTGATGCCGTCCGTCGGGTACAGCGGCAGCAGCGGGCCGCCCAGGCTGATCTCGTTGAGGTTGGCGCGGCCGTCGAGGGTGCGGGTGTCGGGGTTGTAGGCGTTCACGACGTTGCCCGCGGCCAGCGGCGCCACGTCCAGGGCCTCGGCGAGCGAGGCCCGCTGCTCGACCAGGGTCCGGGTGAGGGGGACGAGCCGGTCCACGTTCTCCTTCAGCGCGCCCCGGTTGTCCTCGATGAAGGTCTTGACCTGGCCCAGGGCGGTGCCGAGTTCGTCCAGGGCGCCCGCGAGGTCGTCCTTGTTGTCGGCGAAGAAGCCGACGACCTCGGCCAGGCGTTCCTGGGCGGTGCGCACGTCGTCGTCCTTGTCCTTGAGCATGGTGGTGAAGGCCTGGAGCCGGCTCAGCGTGTCGAACAGGTCGTCGCTGCTGCCGTCGAGGGTCTTGGCGGCCTTGCCGAACTGCTCGATGCTGTCGCCGATGGCCTCGCCGTTGCCCTGGAGGTTGGCCGCCCCGGTGCGCAGCAGGTCGGACAGCGCGCCGGTGGAGTTGGCGCCGTCCGGGCCGAGCGCCCGGCCGAGTTCGGTGATCGAGTCGTAGAGCTGGTCTATCTCGACGGGGGTGCGGTTGCGGGCGGCGGGCAGGACGGCGCCGTCGGCGAGGGCCGGGCCGTCGCGGTAGGCGGGGGTGAGCTGCACGTACCGGTCGGAGACGACGCTCGGTGCGACGACGACGGCACGGGCGCCGTCGGGCACCTTGACGCCCTCGTCGAGCCGGAGGCCGACCCGTACCGTGGTGCCCTGGGGCCGTACCGACTCCACCTCGCCGACGCGTACGCCGAGGATCCGCAGGTCGGACCCGGCGTAGATGCCGACGGCGCGGTCGAAGTAGGCGGTGAGGCGGGTGCCGTCGGAGCCGAGGACCCGTACGGCGGCGAGCCCGGCGGCGATCAGCACCGTCAGGGCGAGCGCGCAGGCGAGGATTTTTCTGCGTGTGCTCATCGCTGGCCTTTCCCCTCGGCCGTGGTGCGCTGTTTCGGCGGCATGCAGCCGGTCGAGGGCCGGGATGTCTCGGGCAGATAGGCGCGGGGGACGACGCCGCACAGATAGCTGTCGAACCAGCGGCCGTTGCCGAGGGTGTTGCCGATGAGGCGGTAGTACGGGCCGGCCAGCGCGAGGGTCTTGCCGAGCTGGGTGCTGTTCTTCTCCAGGACGGTGGTGACCCGGCCGAGCACCTCGAGGGTGGGGCCCAGCTGGCGGTCGTTGTCCTTGACGAGGCCGCCGAGTTCGGTGCCGAGGTCCCGGCTTCCCTCGAGCAGTGCCTGGATGGCGTCGCGGCGGTCGCGCAGTTCGCCGAGCAGGGAGCCTCCGTCCCGCAGGAGGATCTCGAAACTGGACTTCTTGTCCTTCAGCGTCTGGGTGAACCGGGCGCTGCCGCGCAGGAGTTCGGCGAGTTCGGTGTCGCGCCGGGAGACGGACCTCGACAGCGCGGACAGTCCGTCGGCGGCTTTGCGCACATGGGGCGGGGAGTTCGCGAAGGTCTTGGAGATGGCCTCGAAGCTGTCCGCGAGTTTCCGGGTGTCGAGGGCGTCGATGGTGCCGCCGAGGTCCTGGAGCGCCTGGGTGACGTCGTACGGGGAGGTGGTGCGGGACAGCGGGATGCGGCTGCCGGGGTCCTGGCGGGCGGCGCCGAGCGGGTCGAGCGCCAGGTACTTGTCGCCGAGGACGGTCTTGATGGCGATGGCCGCCGTCGTCCGGTCGCCGATCCAGGCGTCCTCGACCTCGAAGCTGACCTTGACCTTGGGGCCGTCGAGGGCGACTCCGGTGACCTCCCCGACCTTCACGCCGGCGACGCGCACCTCGTCGCCCTCGTCCAGTCCGGCCGCCTCCGTGAAGTCGGCGCTGTAGGTGGTGCCGCCGCCGAACGGCAGCCGGTCCAGCCGCAGGACGAGGAGGGCGAGCAGGGCGAGGACGAGCAGTCCGACGACGCCCACGGCACGGGGGTCCCGCTCCCTGACCGGCTTGAAGCGGGGGCGCCGGGCCGTGCCCGGGCGGCCGGTGCCGCCGCGCCGTGCGAAGCGTCTCATCCGCGGCACCTCGATTCGGTGAGCGCGATACCGGTCGGCGCCTTCGAGCCGTCGGAGGTGGTCACGTTGCTCACCCGGGCCTCGCACAGGTAGAGGTTGAACCAGGATCCGTAGGAGGAGAGCCGGGCCAGGGCGGACATCTTGGCGGGGCTGCGGTCGAGGAAGTCCTGGATCTGCGGGGTGTGTCCGGCCAGGCCGGTCGACAGCCGGCCCAGTTCGCGGATGTCCTTCTTCAGGGGCGCGCGGCCGTCCTGGAGGAGCCCGGCGGTGACGGTGGTCAGCTCGCCCATGGCCTGGACGGCCTCGCCGAGGGGTTTGCGGTCGTCGTTGAAGCCGGTGACGAGGGACCGCAGGGTGGCGACCAGGTCGTCGAAGCCGGCCTCGCGTTCGTTGAGGGTCCGCAGGACGGTGCCGAGGTTATCGACCACCTCGCCGATCACCTTGTCCTTGGCGGCGACGGTGGTGCTGAGCGAGCCGACGTGACGGATCAGGCTGTCGACGGTGGCGCCCTCTCCCTGCAGTACCTGGACGATGGAACCGGCGAGTTCGTTGACGTCCTTCGGGGAGAGTCCTTCGAACAGCGGCTTGAACCCGTTGAAGAGCAGGGTCAGGTCCAGGGCGGGGGTGGTGCGCTCCAGCGGGATGGTGTCGCCCGGCCGGAGGGTGCCGGTGAGGTCGCCGCTGCCCCGGTCGAGGGCCACGTAGCGCTGGCCGACCATGTTGAGGTACTTCACGGCGGCGGTGGCCGACCGCGGCAGCCGGCGGTCCTCGCGGACGGTGAAGGTGACCTGTGCGGTGCGGCGGTGGACGACCCGCACATCGGTCACCTCACCGACCTTCACCCCGGAGATCCGCACGCTCGCGCCCTCGTCCAGGCCGGTGACGTCGGTGAACAGCGCCCGGTACGTGGTGGTGTCGCCGCCGATGCCGGTGTCGGCGACGCTGAGGCCGAGCACGGCGGTGGCGAGGCCGGTCACCACCACGAAGGCGAGCGACTTCAGCAGCGGCCCGGCCAGGGAGCGCCGCCGGGTGTGGGCGTGGTCCGGGGCACTCATCCGAGGGTCACCTCCGTGCCGCGGTAGGCGGGGCCGGCCAGCAGGCTGCTCCAGTCGGGCAGTTCGCCGGGAGGCCGGCCGGTGGCGGGGGCCAGCAGTTCGGTGAGGAGGCCGTTCTCCTGCGGGGTGTTGGCCGGGCCGAGCCCGGCACCGGTTCCCGGGTACGCCGTGAGGGCGGGTTCCGCCGCGGTGCCCAGGTAGGGCACGGGGTGGCAGCGGGGGCCGCCCCCGGCGTCGTAGACCGGGGTGTCGCGGCCGGGGCGGTAGGCGCCGCGCGAGGGCACGGCGGTGACGTCGACGTGGATGCCGGGCCGGTCGGTGCCCTTGCCGAGCGCCTTGTCCATCGCGGGCACGAACTCGGCGAGGGTGCGCAGCGTACAGGGGAAGGACGGGGAGTACTCGGCGAGCAGTTCCAGGGTGGGCCGGCTCGCGGCGCTGAGCCGGATCACGTTGTCCGCGTTCTGCTGGAGGAAGGCGGTCATGTCCTCGGCCGTCCGGGTCGTGGCGCCGAAGGTGCCGGCGAGTTCGGCCTCCTGCTCGGCGAGGGTGCCGCTGGTGGTGGTGAAGTCGGTGAGCGCGGCGAGGATGTCGGGGGCGGCGTCCGCGTAGACATGGCTGACCTTCACCAGTTCCTTGAGGTCGCGGTTGAGCGTGGGCAGCTGGGGGTTGAACCGGCGCAGGTGCGCGTCGAGCCGGGTGAGGGTGGAGCCGAGCCGGTCGCCGCGGCCCTCCAGGGCCTGGGAGACGGCGGAGAGGGTGGCGGAGAGCTTCTGCGGCTGGACCGCGGTGAGCAGCGGCAGCACGTTGTCGAGGACCTGCTGGAGTTCCACGGCGTTCGCGGAGCGGTCCTGCGGGATGACGGCCCCGGCGGCCAGCGGCCGTGGCGAGGGGCGCGCGGGCGGGACGAGCGCGATGTACCGTTCGCCGAACAGCGTGGTCGGCAGCATCTGCGCGCGCACGTCGGACGGTACCCGGTCGAGGGCGCCGGGCTTCATGGCGAGGGTGAGCCGGGCGCCGTCGCCGGTGGCGTGGATGGCGCGGACCTCGCCGACGACGACGCCGCGCAGTTTGACCTCGGCGCCCAGGTGCATCTCGTTGCCGACGCTGCCGGTCTCGACGACCACCGGGGCGGAGGCGGTGAACTTCTTGTCGTAGACGGCGACGGCCAGCCAGATCAGCAGGGCGGGCACCAGCAGGAACACCACCCCGGCGGAGCGGCGGCGCAGCGTGTCGCCTCGTGGTCGGCTCATCTCACCCCGCCACCTTCACGGTCGTGGTCGCGCCCCACAGGGCGAGCGAGAGGAAGAAGTCGGTGACGCTGATCAGCACGATGGCGTTGCGCACGGACCGGCCCACGGCGACGCCGACGCCGGCCGGGCCGCCGGCGGCGCGGTAGCCGTAGTAGCAGTGGGCGAGGATCACCATCACGCTGAAGATCAGCACCTTCAGCACGGACAGGAGCACGTCCGTCGGGGAGAGGAACAGGGCGAAGTAGTGGTCGTACGTGCCCCGGGACTGGCCGTTGAACAGGACGGTCACCAGGCGGGAGGCCACGTAGGAGGAGAGCAGGCCGATCGCGTAGAGGGGGATGATGGCGACGACCCCGGCGATGACGCGGGTGGTGACGAGGTAGGGCATGGAGCGGATGCCCATGCCCTCGAGGGCGTCGACCTCCTCGTTGATGCGCATGGCGCCGAGCTGCGCGGTGAAACCGGCGCCGACGGTGGCGGAGAGGGCGAGTCCGGCGACGAGGGGGGCGATCTCGCGGGTGTTGAAGTAGGCGGAGACGAATCCGGTGAACGCGGCGGTGCCGATCTGTTCGAGGGCCGCGTATCCCTGGAGTCCGACGACGGTCCCGGTGAACAGGGTCATCGCGATCATCACGCCGATGGTGCCGCCGATGACGCCGAGCCCCCCGGTGCCGAAGGCGACCTCGGCGAGGAGGCGCTGGACCTCCTTGAGGTAGCGGCGCAGGGCGCGCGGGATCCACAGCAGGGCCCGGGTGTAGAAGAGCAGGTGGTCGCCGGAGCGGTCGAGCCAGGCGAGCGGGGAGGCCATCGCGGGTCAGCCCCCCTTCGGCGGGACGATCCGGAGGTACAGGACCGTCATCACCATGTTGACGAAGAAGAGCAGGAGGAAGGTGATGACGACGGACTGGTTGACGGCGTCGCCGACCCCCTTGGGACCTCCGCGCGGGTTCAGCCCCCGGTAGGCGGCGACGATGCCCGCGATGAACCCGAAGACCAGGGCCTTGAGTTCGCTGACGTACAGGTCGGCCGGCTGGGCGAGGGAGGAGAAGCTGGACAGGTAGGCGGCGGGGGTGCCGTCCTGCATGATCACGTTGAAGAAGTAGCCGCCGAGCGTGCCGACGACGGAGACCAGGCCGTTGAGCAGGACCGCCACGCCCATGGTGGCCAGCACCCGGGGCACGACCAGGCGCTGCACGGGCGAGACGCCCATGACCTCCATGGCGTCCAGCTCTTCGCGGATCTTGCGGGAGCCCAGGTCGGCGCAGATGGCGGAGCCGCCGGCGCCGGCGATCAGCAGGGCGACGATGAGCGGGCTGGCCTGCTGGACGACGGCGAGCACACTGGCGCCCCCGGTGAAGGACTGGGCGCCCAGTTGCCGGGTGAGCGAGCCGACCTGGAGCGCGATGACCGCGCCGAAGGGGATGGAGACGAGGGCGGCGGGCAGGATGGTGACCCCGGCGACGAACCAGAACTGCTCGATGAACTCGCGGAACTGGAAGGGCCGCCGGAAGATGGCGCGGCCGACCTCGACGGCGAGCGCGAAGAGCCGCCCGGTCTGCCGCAGCGCGCCGCTGATCATGCGCCGCTCCCGGCGGCGGGGATCGGCCGGGTGGGTGCCGCGGCGCTGTCCGCGTAGGTCCGCAGGATGGCGGTGCGGGCGGCGGAGGGCAGTTGGTCGATCATGCGCAGGACCCGTTCACGCCGCCGGGTGACGGCGCGGCGGTGCGGCAGTCCGGGCGACGGCTCCAGCTGCGGAACGATCCTGCGGGGCTCGGCGGCGCGGGCGGTGCTCGCCTCGGCCGCGAGGGTGGCCGCGTCCTTCTCCTCCGACATCCCGATGGGGCCTTCGCGCCGGCCGTCGAGGAACTGGGCGACCACCGGTTCCTCGCTGGTGAGCAGCACCTCGCGCGGGCCGAAGGTGACGAGTTCGCGCCGGAAGAGCATCCCCATGTTGTCGGGCACGGTGGCGGCGATGTCGAGGTTGTGGGTGACGATCAGCATCGTCGCGTCGAGCTGCGCGTTCAGGTCGATCAGCAGCTGGGAGAGGTAGGCGGTGCGGACCGGATCGAGGCCGGAGTCCGGCTCGTCGCAGAGGATGATCTGCGGGTCCAGTACGAGCGCGCGGGCCAGTCCGGCCCGTTTGCGCATGCCTCCGCTGATCTCCCCCGGCAGTTTGCCCTCCGCGCCCAGCAGTCCGACGATCTCGATCCGCTCCATGACGATGCGGCGGATCTCGGACTCCTTCTTGCGGGTGTGCTCGCGCAACGGGAAGGCAATATTGTCGAACAGCGACATGGATCCGAACAGGGCCCCGTCCTGGAACATGAGCCCGAATAACTTACGGGTCTCGTAGATTTCCCGCTCGGGGCTGTTCACCATGTCCACTCCATTGATGAGCACCCGGCCTTTCTCGGGTTTGAGCAGCCCGACGAGCGACTTCAGGAAGACGGTCTTCCCGGTGCCGGACGGCCCCAGCATGACGCTTACTTCTCCGGCCGGAAGTGTGAGTGTCACGTCCCGCCAGATGCTCTGCTTACCGAAGGACTTGGTCAGGCCCTCGACCACCACTTCGACGCCCATATCACCTCCAGCGGACTCAGGTCGGTTCCGTGTTCTCGGGTGCGCGGCTCACGTCGGTGCGCACCACGCCGGCATCGGGTGCGGTTCCCCAACCCCCGCCGCCGGCCCGGCGTTTGTCACTCCGCAGACAACCTCGCTCCGTCCGTCCGTGCCTCGGCGCGGACGGGCGGGCCGGCGGCCGGAGGGCATCCGCCACGGCTCGGCCGGCGGGGGTCGCCGACCTGGCACCGAGCACCGCACCGGCACGTTACGGCCGAGTAACCGCGGTGGGCAATACAGGGTTCCAGGTTTTCGGAGAGTCCCGGTTCGGCCATGCGAAATCTGTCACGGCGCAGACAAACCGGCCCCCGGAACTTGTTGCCGAGTGAGCAATCCCGACCCGTACGGGCAGGCCGGGGGCACCCCCTCACCCACCGCCAAAGGCCCCCGGCTTTGGCAGCGGATGACTAAGACCGGTTGCGGATCACTCACCCCGGAAAGAGATGGTTCTTCTTTTCAAAGAATCATGAACAACGGCATTGTTCGGCGAAGTTTCCCGCCAGTAACGTCATGGTTCGCGGACGGGGAACACCGAGCCGCGGGCCGCACACCCTCGATCGATTCAGCAGCGGCCCATCCCTGCCGTTCAACCACAAGGAGAGCCCTGACGCCATGAAGAAGCACACGAGAAGGCTCGCCGTCGTGGCGGGTGCGGCCGCGGCCGCCTTCGGTCTCACCGCCGGGCCCGCCTCGGCGGCTCCCTCCACGGTCTGGACCGTCACCCCGACGGGCAGCTACACGGCGACGAACAGCGGCAACATCGTGCTGACCGCGACCATTCCGATGACGTGCACGACGTCCAGCGCGTCCGGCACCATGTCCAGCGCCACCGGCAACCCGGCCACGGTCGCCACCATCAGCGCGATCAGCTTCGGCACCTCGGCATCGCCGTGCACCAGCGTCCTCGGCAACGTCAGCACCGTGGCGGTCACCCCCTGGACGGTCGTCGCACAGGACTACAACGCCTCGACCGGCGTCACCACGGGCTACGTCGGCAACATCACGGCCAACGTGTCCGCGGGCGCCTGCAAGTTCACCGTGACGGGCAAGGCCTCGGGCACCTACACCAACTCCTCGGGCGTCCTGGCGGTCAACAGCGTCGCGGGCGAGCTGGTCGTCAGCTCCAACCCGGCGCCCGTCAACTGCGGCACGGTGGTCACCACCTCCACCAAGCCCACCTTCAAGGGCAACTACGTCATCAAGTCCTCCAACGGCACCATCCCGAAGATCGTCGGCTCCAACCCGTAAGGCGCCGCAGTCCGCGTCCGCCCGGCCGGTCACGCACCCCGGCCGCGCGGACGCGGACCGCCCGGCCCCGCCCGCCTTCGGCTCTTCCCCTTTTTGTCCACACCGGTGTACGACCGACTGGAGCTGTATGAGAGGCCATCGCGCCGCCGCGCCGCGGCTGCCCCGGGTCCGTGCCCGCACCACGGCCATCGGCGCGTTCGTGGTACTCGCCGCCATGGTCCCGGCCGCGGTCTCGGCCGCGGGCACCCAGGAGGCCGATGTCACGCTCCCCTATGTCTGCCGGCTGCCCTCGGGAGAACTGCCCGCGACGGTACGCGTCACAGCGGACTTCCCCACCGCGGCCACGGCGGGCAAGGCGTTCACCCCCGCCGATGTCACCACCACCGTCGAGCTGCCGGCCGAAGCGGTGGCGGACCTCGCCCGCGGCCGGGCGTCCGGCGTGCGCGCGGTGACCCGTCTCGGGGTCGGGATCGCGCAGGGCGAGTCGGCGGCCGAGGCGACCTGGCGCGGTACGGCACCACCGGCCGCCCTGCCCGCCTCGGGGCCCCTGACGCTGACCGCGACGGGCGACGTCCCCTCCGTCACCGCCCGCGTGGACGGCGCCCTCGCCTTCTCCGCCCGCGCCCTCGACCTCGACCTGGCGCTCGACACACCGGACGGCACCGCCGCCGACCCCGCCGCGCTGACCATCGGCTGCTCGCTCGCCGAGGACGCGCCGAAGCGGGGCCTGCTGGCCACCGTACAGATCGAGCCGGACCCCGAGCCCCCGGCCACCGGCCCCGCCTCACCGGCCCCCTCCGCCCCGGCACCGGACACCGGCACCCCCGGCACCCCGCACTCCCCGGACGACCAGGCCGGCCAGAACGGCCAGGACGGCCAGGGGAGCCGGGACGACCAGGAGGGCCGGGCGCCGACGGTGACGGAACGGGCCCCGCGGGGCGCCGCGACCCGCCGCCCGGACGCCCCGCCCTGCCGCTACGACGAGCGGCACCCGTCCACCTCGGCATCGCTCGACGCCTACGTCACCGGCTACACCAACGTGCGCAAACTGGCCGGGGCCTCACTGATCCCCCTGTCCTGCGCGCTGATCGAGCAGGGCCCCACCGACATCGAGCTCTTCCCGGACTACTCCGGGGGCTATCTCAGCCAGCACTCGCAGGGAACGCTCTGGTACCGGGGCAAGCCGCAGACCCCGCCGTTCCAGGCAACCTTCCTGACCTTCGGCTTCGTTCCGACCAAGGCCACGATGGTGCTGGAGCAGACGGGGCCCATGACCATGGACGGCAAGGGCGAGACCTCGTTCGTCACCCTGTTCACCAAGATGGAGACACGGGTACGGGTCCCGCTGGTCCTCAGGGTGACCGCCCTGGAGGTCAACGGAACCCCGCTGGACGTCGGTACCGGCTGCCGGACGCGAAGCCCGCTGCGCTCCGAGGAGCCCGAGCCCGCGAAGTTCCCCGGTGACCACCTGGTGCTGACCGGCCGCAGCTCGCACCAGCCGCCCGCCCTGCCGGTCGGCTATCTGCTCAGCTCCGGCGGTCCGTTGACCGGCGAGGTGACCATCCCCGCCTTCACCCACTGCGGCGGCAAGGGCGAGGACCTCGACCGCCTGCTCACCGCCTCGGTGTCCGGCCCCGGCAACTACGTCAAGCAGATGCAGGGCCAGACGTGCGCGGTGCAGGTCTTCAACCCCGACCAGTGCACCAAGGATCTGCAACCCCTCGTCATCCCCGTCCCCGAGCGCTGAGCCCGAGCCGCCCCCGCCCGGCGCCGCCCCCGTTCCCCTCTCCCCGGAAGGCCACCACCATGCCCCGGCTCTCCACCCGCACCCGGCTCTCCGCCGTCGCCGCCCTGACCGCGCTCGGCACCCTCGCCTCCATCGGCGGCGCGTCGGCCGCCGACCCCACACTGAACGGCCAGTGGGCCCCCTTCACCCGCTGCCCCGTGGACGCCCCGGCGATGCTGGCCGCCGACGGTTCCGACAGGACCCCGCAGTGCGTGGTCTCCACCTCCGCCAGTGGCTCCATCAAGCTGGGCAAGACCACCGTGGTCACGGGCCGGACCAACCTCCAGTTCGGTGTCGTGCAGAACGCGGACGGCACCAGCACCGTCGTCGCCCCGCCCTCCGGCGCGCTGGTCGCCGACTCCGCCACCGTCCCGGGCGGTCTGCTCGGCCTGATGTGTCCGAGCGACATCCCGGTGATCAGCGGTATCTGCCAGACCCTCAGCGACGCCAAGCTGAACAAGATCACCGCCACGATGGAGTCCGTCGGCGCGCCGTACGCCTTCGACCAGACCGCGGGCGTCCTCAAGGACCTGCCGATCATCGCCCTGCCGGTCCGCGTCCACCTGCAGAACCCGCTCCTCGGCGACAACTGCTACATCGGGTCGGCGTCCGCCCCGATCGTGCTGCGGCCGAAGAACCTCGACTACCCGGCGTTCGGGATGAGCTTCTTCAAGGGTGACGGCACGGCCGACGAGGCCGGCGAGATGAGCCGGATCGACCTCACCGGCGCCCCGCAGAACGACGGCGGCTTCGCGGTGCCGGGGGCCACCGGCTGCGGCCTGAACGTCGGCCTGATCAACGCCGCCGTCAACGCCAAGACCGGCCTGCCCTCCGCCGCCGGGAACAACAGCCTCACCCTGAACAGCGCCCAGACCTTCCTGGCGGGCCTCACCGCGCCCGGGACCGTCGTGCCCGACGCCGGCAAGGTGCTCGCCCGCGACTGGCACTCCGCCGTCCGGTGACGGCCCCGGCCCGGCCGTTTTCCGGCGGCGGGCCGCGGCAGGCACCGGCGTAATCCGCCTGAGCGGTGTACACCGGGCGGCTCAGTTGATTAAGTGTCAGCACCCAGACCGGTGTGACACCTGGTGGACCGGGCCGGGCGCCCTCCGCTCGAGGCGGACGGCGCCCGGCCGGCCGCCTCGCCGGACACTTCTGAGCGCAAGAGGTGACTTATGCCCTCGATCGCACGGTCCCCCGAAGTCGGCGAACCGCTCGGCCCCCTGCCCAAGCGGTTCGCGGCCGTGATACGGCCCGAACTGCCGAGCCTGCTCAACGAGATACGAGCGGAGGTCACCCGCGCCTACCCGGTGTACGGCCGGCTGCTCAACGGGCCGAGCGGGGACGCGATCCGCCAGGGCGTGGAACTGGCGCTGGTCACCTTCGTGGACCGGGTGGCCGACCCCGGCAGGCGCTCCGAGGCCCGCGACGAACTGCTGCGCAGGTTCGGCCGGGTGGAGGCGTACGAAGGCCGCGACCTGCACACCCTGCAAGGCGCCTACCGCCTCGGGGCGCGGATCACGCTGCGCCGCGCCAAGACGATCGGGCGGCAGCACAACCTCTCCCCCACCCTCGTGCTCTCCTTCGCCGACGCCCTCTTCGCCTACGTCGACGAACTGGAGGCGGTCACCCGCGAGGGGTACGCGGAGGTGCGGGAGCGGGCCGCGTCCGAGGTGTCCGCGTTACGAAGACGCCTGTTACACCTCATCCTGGCCGCGCCGCCGCTGCCCGGGACCACCGTCACCGAGCTGGCCGAGGCCGCCGGCTGGGAGCTGCCCCCGCGGTGCACCCTGGTCGCCCTGCGCCCCCCGGTGGCCGACCGCATCCAGGCCGCGCTCGACGAGGACGTCCTCGTCGACCTCGACATGCCCCAGCCCCATCTGCTCGTCCCCGGCAGCCTCACCCCGCAGCGCCTGGCGATGCTCCGCAAGGCCCTGTCCGGCACCCGTGGCGTGCTCGGGCTCACCGTCCCGCTCGGCCAGGCCGCCGACTCGGTGCGCTGGGCGCGCCGCGTCCTGCAACTGGTCGACGACGGAGTGGTCCCCGACGCCCCGCTGATCGCCTGCGAGGACCACCTCACCACCCTGTGGCTGCTGTCCGACCATGCCCTGGTCGACCATCTCGCGGCCCGCGAACTCGCCCCGCTCGACGGGCTCCCGGCCAGCCGGCGCGGCCGGCTCATCGAGACCCTGCGGGTCCACATCTCCACCCGCGCGCCCGCGGAGCAGGTGGGCGAGATGCTGGGCGTCCACGCCCAGACCGTCCGCTACCGCCTGCGCACCCTCGACTCCCACCTCGGCGACCGGCTCGCCGACCCCGAGCACCGCTTCGCCCTGGAGGTCGCTCTGCGCGCCCTGCACCTGCGGGGGCACGACGGCTCCCGGTGAGGCGGCGGCGTACGGGTGCGCGGGAACCGGCGGCCCGGCAGCCGGGGCACCCCCGCCGGCGGCCGGCAACGCCGTGCCTGCTCCGCCGGCCCCCTCACCCGACGACCGCTGACCGTGCACGCTCCGCCGACCCCCTCACCCGACGGCCACTGACCGCACCACCGGGCACGCACCACCGGACCTTCACCCGACGGCCGCTGACCTGAGCACCGGTCCGGGTGGCCCGAGAGTGACCGGATACAGTGCGGCGAGACGGCAGCCCGGTCAGGAGGGGAAGCGTGACCGACACCAGCAGCACCCGGCCCGCCGAGGGTGAGGCGCGAGCGCCGCGGCGAAGCCCGCTGCACCGCCTGATGCGCCACCTCCCCCTGATCGCCCCCGTCCTGCTGTGGACCGTGCCCTGCTGGGTGCTCCTGTACACCGGCCAGCACTGGCCGCTGCCCGTCACCCTGGCCGGCACCGTCCTGCTCGCCGCCTGCCTCGTATGCATGCCGCTCGCGCTGGCGCGCGGTCACGGCCGGCGCCGGCAGGACCGGGCGGCGATCATCGGTGACACCCTGCTGGGCGCCGGCTGGGTGCTGTTCACCTGGTCCGTTCTGCTCGGCGTCCTGCTGCGGCTCGCACTGACCGTGGCCGGTTTCGGCGGGAGCCAGGACCGGGCCCGCGTCGTCACCTGGGCCGTCCTCGGCGTGACCGCCGTCCTGCTCGCCTGGGGGTACGCCGAGGCCCGCCGCGTACCCCGCGTGCGCCGGCTCGACGTGGAACTCCCGCGCCTGGGCGCCGGGTTGGACGGGCTGCGGGTCGTCCTGATCACCGACACCCACTACGGCCCGCTCGACCGCGCCCGCTGGTCGGCGCGGGTGTGCGACAGGGTGAACACCCTGGAGGCCGACCTGGTCTGCCACACCGGCGACATCGCGGACGGCACGGCCGGACAGCGCCGCGCCCAGGCCGCCCCCCTCGGTACCGTGCGGGCCACCCGCGCCCGGGTCTACGTCACCGGCAACCACGAGTACTACAGCGAGGCGCAGGGCTGGGTCGACCTGATGGACGAGCTGGGCTGGGAGCCGCTGCGCAACCGTCATCTGCTGCTCGAACGCGGCGGCGACACCCTCGTGGTCGCCGGCGTGGACGACGTCACCGCCGAGTCCTCCGGCCTGGCGGGCCACCGCGCCCATCTCGCCGGAGCCCTGGACGGCGCCGACCCCGGCCTGCCCGTCCTGCTCCTGGCGCACCAGCCGAAGTTCGTCGACCGGGCGGCGGCCGCCGGCATCGACCTCCAGCTCTCCGGCCACACCCACGGCGGCCAGATCTGGCCCTTCCACCACCTGGTCCGACTCGATCAGCCCGCCCTCGCCGGCCTCAGCCGCCACGGCGCCCGCACGCTCCTCTACACCAGTCGCGGCACCGGCTTCTGGGGCCCGCCGTTCCGCGTGTTCGCCCCCAGCGAGATCACCCTGCTCGTGCTCCGTTCCTCCCACCCGTCGACCTCGTCGTAACACGGGTGTCACACCACGGAATTACGAAACTTTCGAGCGAAAATCGGAATCTTTTCCTGCGGGGAGTATTGACGGTGCACCGTCATGGCTCGATCATCCCTGTCTGAGAAAGCGACCGCAGTTCGACATTTCGAACCACATCGGCCCTGCGCAATCCATGCCGCACGGCCGATCCACGCCCACGCGCGACGTCGGGATCGTCCCGTCCCTGGACGCGATCCCCCGCGCTTCAGTCCTTCCGTGATGTCCGTCTTGGAGGCACAGTCATGGGCTCGTACGCCCTTCCCAGATCCGCTGTCCGCCGCAGGCTCCGCGGCCCGCTCATGGCGCTGCTCGTCGGCGCCCTCGGTTCGGTCGGCGCACTGGCCGCGCCGACGACCGCGAACGCCGCCGAGAGCACGCTCGGCGCCGCGGCCGCGCAGAGCGGCCGCTACTTCGGCACCGCCATCGCCTCGGGCCGGCTGGGCGACTCGACGTACACGTCGATCGCGAACCGTGAGTTCAACATGGTGACGGCCGAGAACGAGATGAAGATAGACGCCACCGAACCGCAGCGCGGCCAGTTCAACTTCACCTCCGGTGACCGCGTCTACAACTGGGCGGTGCAGAACGGCAAGAAGGTGCGCGGGCACACCCTGGCCTGGCACTCGCAGCAGCCCGGCTGGATGCAGAGCCTCAGCGGCAGCAGCCTGCGCCAGGCGATGATCGACCACATCAACGGCGTGATGGGCCACTACAAGGGCAAGATCGCCCAGTGGGACGTCGTCAACGAGGCCTTCTCCGACGACGGTTCGGGCGGCCGGCGGGACTCCAACCTCCAGCGCACCGGCAACGACTGGATCGAGGTCGCCTTCCGCACCGCGCGCGCCGCGGACCCGGCCGCCAAGCTCTGCTACAACGACTACAACATCGAGAACTGGTCCTGGGCCAAGACCCAGGGCGTGTACAACATGGTCCGGGACTTCAAGCAGCGGGGCGTGCCGATCGACTGCGTCGGCTTCCAGTCGCACTTCAACAGCGGCAGCCCCTACAACAGCAACTTCCGCACCACCCTGCAGAGTTTCGCCGCCCTCGGCGTCGACGTGGCCATCACCGAACTCGACATCCAGGGCGCCTCGTCCACGACCTACGCCAACGTGACCAACGACTGCCTGGCCGTCTCGCGCTGCCTCGGCATCACCGTCTGGGGTGTGCGCGACAGCGACTCCTGGCGGTCGAGTGACACGCCGCTGCTGTTCAACAACGACGGCAGCAAGAAGCCCGCCTACACGGCCGTCCTCAACGCCCTCAACGGCGGCTCCACCACGCCGCCCCCCACGGGCGGCGGGCAGATCAAGGGGGTGGGTTCCGGCCGCTGCCTGGACGTGCCCGGCGCCGCCACCGCCGACGGCACCCAGCTCCAGCTGTGGGACTGCAACAACGCGACCAACCAGCAGTGGACGTCCACCGACTCCGGCGAGCTCAGGGTCTACGGCGACAAGTGCCTGGACGCCGCCGGCACCGGCAACGGCGCCAAGGTCCAGATCTACAGCTGCTGGGGCGGCGACAACCAGAAGTGGCGCCTGAACTCCGACGGTTCCATCGTCGGTGTCCAGTCCGGCCTCTGCCTCGACGCCGTCGGAGCCGGCACCGCCAACGGCACCCAGATCCAGCTCTACTCCTGCTCGGGCGGCAGCAACCAGCGCTGGACGCGGACCTGATGGGACCCTCCGCCGACGAGACGAAGGGGGTGAATCGATGACGGCGCACGCTGCGGCCCCCGCGATCCGGCATCGCTGGTGGTCCCGGATCGCGGCCGTGGTGGCGGCGACCCTCGCGATCGGCCTGCTCGCCGCCGTGCGGCCGGCGCCCGCCCAGGCGGCGACGGTGGACACCAACGCCTGGTACGTCCTGGTCAACCGCAACAGCGGCAAGGCGCTGGACGTCTCCGGCGCGTCCACCGCCGACGGCGCGCGGGTCGCCCAGTGGACGCGCACCGACGGAGCCAACCAGCAGTGGCAGTTCGTGGACTCCGGCGGCGGCTTCTACCGCCTCAAGGCCAGGCACTCGGACAAGGTTCTCGACGTGGCCGGCGCCTCGGCCGCGGACGGTGCCGCGGTCCAGCAGTGGACCGACCACAACGGGACCAACCAGCAGTTCCGCCTGGCCGACTCCGACGCCGGCCACGTCCGGCTGATCAACCGGGGCAGCGGCAAGGCGGTGGAGGTGCAGGGCGGCTCCACCGCCGACGGCGGCAACGTCGTCCAGTACACCGACTGGGGCGGTGCCAACCAGCAATGGCAGCTGGTCAAGCTGTCGTCCGGCGGCGGAAGCGGAAGCGGTTGCGGCAGCGCCCCGGCTCTGACGAGCGGGACGCACACGATCCAGAGCGGCGGCAAGAGCCGCAGCTTCATCCTCCGGGTTCCCGACGGCTACGACAGCAACCACCCCTACCGGCTGATCTTCGCGTTCCACTGGCGGGGCGGGACCGCCGGCGACGTCGCCTCGGGCGGCACCAGCGGGAGCGCCTGGTCCTACTACGGCCAGCAGGAACAGTCGGGCAACAGCGCGATCCTGGTCGCCCCCCAGGGCCTCGGCAACGGCTGGGCCAATTCCGGCGGTGAGGACATCACCTTCGTCGACGACATGATCCGGCGCGTCGAGGGCGCCCTCTGCGTCAACCCGGCACAGCGTTTCGCCACGGGATTCAGCTGGGGCGGCGGTATGAGCTACGCCCTCGCGTGCAGCCGGGCGAACGTGTTCAGGGCCGTCGCGGTCATGTCCGGCGCCGAGATCAGCGGATGCAGCGGTGGCAGCCAGCCCATCGCCTACTTCGGGATCCACGGCATCGGCGACTCCGTCCTCGGCATCGCGCAGGGACGGTCCCTGCGCGACAGGTTCGTCGCCAACAACGGCTGTACCGCCCAGAGTCCGCGCGAGCCGGCGCCGGGCAGCCGCACGCACATCACCACCCTCTACTCGGGCTGCCGTGCCGGATACCCGGTCCAGTGGGCCGCGTTCGACGGGGACCACATCCCCGGTCCGGTCGACGGCTCCTCCGGCGAGAGCGGCGTCACCACCTGGACCAAGACGGAGATCTGGAAGTTCTTCGCACAGTTCCAGTGACCCACCCGCACCTTGGAGTGGAGCCGGGACGAACCTGGCTCCACTCCGAGGTCGGCGCTGCTACAGGCCGACGTCCCGGCCGCGGATGTCCGCCATGGACTCGCGGCGGACCAGGAGGCGGGCGAGGCCGTCGCGTACGGCGGCCACGGGCGGGCGGCCGACCAGGTTGTAGCCCGAGGCCATGGACAGGTGGTAAGCGCCCGCCACGGGTACGGCGAGCAGGTCGCCGGGGCGGACGTCGGCGGGCAGTTCGGCGTCGGCGGCCAGGATGTCGCCCGCTTCGCAGTGCCGGCCCGCCACGGTGACGCGGGCCCGTTCCGCGGTGCTGTGCCGGCCGGCCAGGCGGGGGGCGTAGCGGACGCCGTACAGGGCCGGGCGGGGATTGTCGCTCATGCCGCCGTCCACGGCCACGAAGAGGTTCCCGCCCGAGCGTTTCACGGACAGCACGCGGTACAGAGCGACACCGGCGGGGCCCGCGATCGCCCGTCCCGGCTCGATGACCAGCCGGGGGACGGGGAGTCCGGCGGCGGCGCAGGCGCCGGCGAGTTCCTTGCGCACCTTGCGGGCCAGCGAGGTCAGGTCCAGGGCTTCCTCTCCGGGGCGGTAGGCGATGCCGTGCCCGCCGCCGAGGTCGAGTTCGGGCAGGACCAGCCCGTGCTGTTCGCGCAGGCGGGCCATCAGGCCGACCATACGGCGCACGGCCGCGAGATACGGCTTCACACTGGTGATCTGTGAGCCCAGATGGCAGTGCAGCCCGGTGAGTTCGAGCTGTGGCCGGCCGAGGACGCGGGCGATGGCGTGCTGGGCGTGGCCGTCGGTGATGGAGAGCCCGAACTTCTGGTCGTCCGTGCCGGTGCGGACCTTCTCGTGGCCGCCCGCGCTGATGCCGGGCACCACGCGCACCATGACCTTCTGGTGGCCGCCGGGGCCCACGGCGGCGGCCAGCCGCGCGATCTCCGAGGGGCTGTCGATGACGATACGGCCCACGCCCAGACGGAGTGCCGTCTCCAGGTCCCGCGGAGACTTGGCGTTGCCGTGCAGCACCATCCTCTCCGGCGGGAAACCGGCGGTGGCCGCGAGCTCCAGCTCACCGGCCGAGCAGACGTCCAGACCGAGGCCCTCCTCGTCCATCCAGCGAGCCATGGCCCGGCACAGGAACGCCTTGGCCGCGTAGAGGACTTCGGCGTCCGGAAAGGCGTTCCGGTAGGTGCGGCAGCGGTCGCGCACCTCGGCCTCGTCGAGGACGTAGACGGGGGTGCCGAAGCGGTCGGCGATCTCCGTGAGCGGTACGCCGCCCACGGCCAGGTCGCCGGGACGGGATTCGGTGGCCGAAGCGGGCCACACCGACAGTTCGGCGAGGGCCGCGGGGACGGCGGATTCGTGAACGGTGGTCATCGCCTGCTCTCCTCTCAGCCGGTCCACCGGGCCGAGGCGGCCAGGGCCGCCGCCGGGACGGCCGGGACCGCCGGTCCGGCCGGCGCCGGCGCGCAGGCCGTGAAGCGCGGGTCGATCGTGACGGTGGTGACGCCGAGCGGTGCGGTCAGCGCGCGCAGTGCCGGCTCGGCGAGACGGATCCACGCCTGACCGGTGCCGAGGGCCGCGACGAGTCCCCGCGCGGAGGTGAAACCGACGGCCGAGCGGTCGCCGAGCGGTGTACGGAAGAGGCGGACCACAGACCCGGAGGGGCCCGGCCGGACCGGGACGTACAGGGGTCCGGCCGGGAACCGATCGGAGGGCTCGGGGTCTTCGCCGTACAGGAGTTGTTCCATGGGACACCTACCAGGAGAGAGCTGGAACGCCCCGGACGCGGGGAGGCGGGCCGGGGCTCGCCGTCGACGTTATGCCCGTCCGCGCCCGGCCCCCGGCCCCTCCTGACGGAACGCTGACGGTGACCGGGACGACCTTGACGCACTGTTGACGTGCGGGGCAGGCGGCTTCGCGCTCCCCTCAGGACGCCTTCTCACCAGGCTCCGTACGCCGGTCGTACTCGGCGCGGGCCGTCGCGATCTCCTCCTGGTGCTCCTCGGTCCAGGCCACCAGCGCCTGGATGGTGTCGTGCAACGTCGCGCCCAGTGGCGTCAGTTCGTAGTCCACCCGGGGCGGCACCACCGGGTGGACGGTGCGGCGCACCAGCCCGTCCCGCTCCAGCTGGCGCAGGGTCACCGTGAGCATCCGCTGGCTGATGCCCTCGATGCTGTGGCGCAGTTGGTTGAAGCGCAGGCTGCGGTTCTCCAGCAGTGCGATGACCAGAAGCGACCACTTGTCGGCGACGCGGTCCAGGATCTGGCGGACCTCGCACCCCTCGCGGACGTCCCACTGGAGGATGTTGTAGTCCTCGGTACCCGAGCAGTGCCTCGGTGACTTCGAAGTGCCTTCTTCCATGGGGCCTCAGCCTGCCGGAGGATTCCCACAGTTACAACAGAGAACCGACAGGCTCTCGCGTAACCGGGGTGCGCACCCGTGGAATCCAGCATTCCCCTGGATTTCCCTCATCCATGTCCGGACACCGCGGAATTCCCGGCGTCCGTCCCTCAGACATTCTCAAGGAGAACCTCCGTGTCCACCGTGCAATCCCCGTCGGGCGGCACCGATCGCATGAGCGGGCGCGCCTGGGGCGTGCTGTTCGTGCTGTGCGGCGCGATCTTCCTGGAAGGCATCGACGTGGCCATGCTCAATGTGGCCCTCCCGTCGATCCGTGACGACCTCGGGATGTCCACCGGCACGCTGCAGTGGGTCATGAGCGCCTACGTCCTCGGCTACGGCGGGTTCATGCTGCTCGGCGGCCGGGCGGCGGACCTCTTCGGCCGGCGCCGGATGTTCGTGTCCTGGCTGGTGGTGTTCCTGCTGTTCTCAGGTCTGGGCGGGCTGGCGACCGAGGGCTGGATGCTGCTCGTCGCCCGGTTCGCGACCGGTGTCGCCGCGGCCTTCATGGCCCCGGCCGGCCTGTCGATCATCACCACCGGCTTCGCGGAGGGCCCCCAGCGCAACAAGGCCCTGCTGGTCTACTCCGGCACCGCCGCCGGCGGCTTCTCCATCGGCCTGGTGGCCGGTGGGCTGCTCACCGCGGTCGGCTGGCGGTGGGTGTTCTTCGCCCCGGTGATCCTCTCGGCGGTCATCCTGCTCGCCGCCGTCGTCCTCATCCCCGAGTCGCCCCGCCCCGACCGGCGGGGCCGGTCCGTCGACCTGGCCGGCTCCATTACCGTGACCGGCGCGATCCTGCTGCTGGTGTTCGCCGTCGAGCGCGCCACGCACGTCGACGCGATCCGGACGGCCGGCACGGTCGCCGTCAGCCTCGTGCTGTTCATCGCCTTCACCGTCATCGAGCGCAGGTCGGCGGCGCCGCTGGTGCGGCTCGGCCTGTTCCGGCACGGCGGACTGGTCCGCGCGAACCTCGCGGCGCTGCTCTTCTCCGGCGGATTCTTCGGCTTCCAGTTCGTCGTCACGCTCTACCTACAGGAACTGCGCGGCTGGTCGGCCCTGCAGACCAGCCTCGCGATGATCGTGATCGGCGTCGACACGGTGCTGGCGCCGACGCTCACGCCCAGGCTGGTCGGCAGGTTCGGCAACGCCCGGGTCGTCTTCGGCGGACTGGTGCTGGCCTGCCTGGCCTACGCCCTGATGCTGCCGCTGCGGGTGGACTGGAGCTACGCGCTGATGTTCCCGAGCCTGCTCGTGCTGGGCCTGGCCTTCTCCCTCGCGTACGGCCCGCTGACCATCGCCGGCACCGAGGGCATCGCGGAGGAGGAGCAGGGCGTCGCCGGCGGCCTGCTGTACACCAGCTTCCAGTTCGGCGCCGCGCTCGGCCTGGCCGCGGCCGCCGCCGTCGACATCGCGGCCACCGACGGCCCCTCGCCCGGCGCGCTCCTCGACGGCTACCAGGCGGCCTTGACCGTGCCGCTGGCCGCCGCGCTCGGTGCCGTACTGATCAGCGCCTTCGGTCTGCGGAGGCGCGCGGACGACGCGACCGGCGCACCCACGCCCACCCCGGCCGAGGTCTAGCCACCCCCCGTACGGCGCCTTTGTACGCGTACCGCGGTCTCCGATACGGCGCCCCCACCCGGCGTAGGACGCGCAGCGCCTCCCGCGCCTCGTCCCGGTAGCGGTCGGCGACGAACGACCGCTGGTGTTCGAAGTGCTCGACCACGATCGCCTCCGCCTCCGGCGCGCCGCTGCGGGCCGGCGCGAGCAGGGCCGGGCCGTGGGGGTGCCGCATCACCGGGTCGGCGAGCCGCCGCAGCAGGTGGGGAAGGGCCTCGGCGGCGGGGCGTCCGGCCCTTCCAACGCCCCGCACAATCCGTCGAGATCCCCGGCCATCCACAACCGCGCGACCCCGGTGTCCCTCTCGCGTCCCGTCCGCCCCCGCCCCTCACCCGCACTCATCCGCCCGGCCGCTCCTCCGACAGGGCCACGTACAACGGCGTCCCGATCACCACTTCCCGCCGCGCCCCCGACCCGTCGGTCACGCTGCCGCGCAACAGCTCCCGCGCCAGGAACTCGCACCACATCGCGGGCCCGGCCAGCCGGTCGCACACCTCCACCACCCTGTGCAGCATCCCGCCCCCGGGCCACGCCACCGGCTCCCCGGCGCCCTCCGCCCGCGAGGCATACCGCAGCAGCCGATGCAGGGCCGGCAGCCAGGAATGCCCCACCCGTTCCAACTCCGTCGCCGCGCTGTGCCCCACCAGATGGTGCACCGACCCCATCAGCGCGACCAGCGTGTCCCCCGTCGCGCCCGACATCAGCACAGGCATCTCGGCCTGCCCGTCCCACAACACCCGGAGCCCCGCCTCACCCCGGAACCAGAACCCGGGCCCCGACTCCTCCTCGGCACCCGACGACATCCATCCGATGTCGTACTCCCGCTCCAGGAACCCCTCCACCACGTCCAGCCGCTCGTACAGCCCCGCTTCCTGGCGCGCGGGCCGCTGCACGGACACCCCGGCGACCTTCAGGTCCACCTTCGCTTCCGCCGTCAGCCGCGACAGCAGCTTCCGCGGAATCTGCGCGTGAAGCATCTCCACCTTCGCCTCGGACACGTACAGGTAGTACCGCAACCCCGCCTCCCTCACCGCAACGGCCGTTTCAGCATACGCAGTTGAGGGGGGTTTCCTCGCGAACTTACCGGCGATAACTTACCGTGGAGTAAGTAAGGGTCTGGTGGAGCCGAACGCACTCCCACGTAAGGAGATCAACGGTGAGACACCTGGTCAGGAAGCTGACGACAAGAGCCTTACCCCTGGCTCTGGCCGCCGCCGGAGTCGCCGCCCTTCCGGTGACGACCGGCGCGGCCGCTGCCGCCGCACCCGCCCACGGCAGCCTGCTGACGTCCGCCCCGGCGGACGTGAGGCTGGGGGCCGGGGCACCCGCCGTGAACGCCTGGCACATCTCGTACGCGTCGACCGACTCACGAGGCGGCGCGAACACCGTCACCGGGACGGTTCTCGTGCCCGCCACAGCCTGGTCCGGCGGCTCGGCGCGACCCCTGGTCGCATACGCGCCCGGGACGCACGGGCTGGCGCCGAAGTGCGCGCCGTCCGCGCAGCTCGCGGCGGGAACGGACTACGAGACGGCGAACATCGTGGCGCTGCTGAAGAAGAACTGGGCCGTGGTCGTCACCGACTACGCCGGCTACGGTGCCGGGCGGACACCGACGTACCTGGCGGGCCGGTCGCAGGGGCAGGCGGTGCTGGACTCGGCGCTCGCCGCGTTCCAGGTGCCGGGGAGCGGGCTGAGCGGCAGCGCGATGACGGCGGTCTGGGGCTACTCGCAGGGCGGGCAGTCGGCCGGGTGGGCCGGTCAGCTCGAACCCTCGTACGCCTCGTCGCTGAACCTGGCCGGTGTGGTCGCGGGCGGCGTGCCCGGCGACTTCAAGGCGTCGGCGCGCTACCTGAACGGGAGCACCGGCGCTTCCTTCCTGCTCCAAGGGGTCGTGGGGCTCGCGGCCGAGTACCCGGACAAGATCCCCTTCGACGAGCTGGTCAACGACGCGGGGCGGGCGGCCGTCGCGGACGCCAAGGGCAAGTGCGTCTTCGAGACGCTCTTCGACTACATCAACGACGACATCAAGCAGTACACGGCGGGCGGCCGGACGCTGGACGAGCTGATGGCGATCGGGTCCGTGGGGGAGGTCCTGGGCGACCAGGACCTCGGCGGCACGAAGATCCAGGCACCGGTGTACCAGTACCACGGGCAGGCCGACGAGATCCTGCCGCTCGACCAGGCGATCGGCCTGAAGAAGCGCTACTGCTCGCGCGGCACGGCGGTGAAGTTCGACGTCTACCCGAGCGAGCACATCGCCACCCAGTTCCAGGCCGCGCCGAACGTCACCAAGTGGCTCACCGACCGGTTCGACGGCAAGCCGCAGCTGGTCGGCGACTGCCTGAACATCCTTCCGCCGCCCCGCTCCACGGCCAACCCCGGCGGCGGCGACTTCGTCGTCTCCCTGAACAAGTGGCTGCTCAAGGGCGGCCTCCGGCTCAAGACGCTGGACGAGACGGTGCTCATGCCGGAGGGGTCCACCTTCACGGCGGACACCGACCTGACGGCCCAGCGGCTCGAAGGCTCCCTCGCCGTGCCGACGTTCCTGGAACACCTGCGGGTGATCGGGCTGCCGGTGCAGGTGCGCATCGGGCTGAAGTCCGAGGGGACGAGCGGCACCGTCTCGCTGGACGACGCGGGCCGGCTGGCCGTCCACGGCAAGGCGCTCGCCACCGTGGAGATCGTGTCCGCCGGTGAGCTGGGCGTCCACATCCCGGTGGGCTGCCGGACCTCCGAACCCGTCGAGTTCGCGCTGGACTTCGAGGGGCCGGTCTCCGCGCTCGGCAACGGCGGGCTGACGTTCTCCGGAACGACCGCCTTCCCCTCCCTCACGGACTGCGGACTGTTCGGGCCGACGCTCAGCCTGGCCTTCTCCGGGCCCGGCAACGGCTACACCTTCATGGTCGTACCCCCGGAACCCAAGTCGTACTGAGCCGTCCCGCCGAGGACGCCCGGCGACGAGATCCACGGAGACGCCCTCGGGGGCCCAGCCCACTTCGTGGGGACGGCCCGCGGCCCATGGGGGCCGCGGGCCGTCGAGGCGGGATCCGCGGGTGCCGGAATCGGCTCCGAGTGGGGCCTTGCGTCACCTTCGCCAGAACAGGTGGTGCGTCACGCCGCTCGGGCTGGGCACGACCTCCAGGTGAAACCGGTCGAGCAACTCGTCGGGGGACTCCCAGAGCCGCAGCCCGGACCCGAGCTTCACGGGCGAGACCGCCACATGCATGGTGTCGACGAGGTCGGCGTCGAGGAACTGCCGGATGGTGGTGACCCCGCCACCGAGCCGGACGTCCTTGCCCTGGGCCGCTTCCCGCGCCCGTGCGAGGACCGTGGCCGCGTCGTCGTCGACGAAGTGGAACGTGGTGTCGGAGAGCGTGAACGACGGACGCGTGTGGTGGGTCATGACGAACACCGGGGTGCGGAACGGGGGCTCCTCCCCCCACCAGCCGCGCCACTCGTGGTCTCGCCAGGGTCCGCGCTGGGGCCCGAACTTGTTGCGGCCCATGATCTCGGCACCGATGTCGCGCGCGAAGTCCCGGGTGAAGTAGTCGTCGAGGCCACGGCTCCCGCCGGGATCCGTACGCATGGGCCAGCTCGCCGTCGCTCCGGCCCACGCGAACAGCCTCTCGGGACGGTCGTGCCCGAACGGCCTCTCGAGACTCTGATGCTCACCGGCACCGATTCCGTCACTCGAGACGTTGAAGTTCATGACTCTCAGCAGTTGACGCACGTGTTACCTCGTCAGATCCGGTCGGGTCCTGGTGTGCGGCGAGGCGCCCCACATCATGACGTCGAACGGGAGCTGGGCGGATCGACAACGGCCCCCGACTTTTTCCCGTGTGCGCCAGGAAGCGGCCCTGCCGGCCGCGGGGCCGAAACACGATCAAGGGCCGGTTTCGGATACCTCCGAAACCGGCCCTGACCTGCGACTGTCTCCAGTCGGGACGACAGGATTTGAACCTGCGACCCCTTGACCCCCAGGAGTAGGAGGTATCCAATTTGCCCGCATATACAGTGAGAAATCAGGGTGCATAGTGTGCGGTACCGTGCATGCCGTTCAGGTGCGCGGACACCGTCTGGTCCCCAACTGGTCCCCAAGGGCGCGTCCACCCTGCCTCTTTGAAGTGGCTCCTGCGTCCGACGCCCGGTGCATCGCAATGTGCTCGTCCATCGCTATGGAGCCATCGCGAAGGTCCACAAACCCCCCGCGCTCCTCGTCCGTGGCTGCTGGCGTCCGGCCCGCCCCGGCGGGGAGGACGCCAGCAGCTCCTCGCACGTCACCGCATCGTCTGGAACACCCCCGCCGACGCGGGGGTGTTCCGGAGCCGATGTGCTGCATGAATTCCAGGGCCAGGTCCTCCCCGCCGAAGCGGAGGTGTTCCGCCGGGGAATGGCCACCACATAGGTTGACACCAGACCACTTTGGCCGCCCCAAACGGCCAGCCCGCATCAGTCACTCAGCGTGTCCACCGTATTGATGGGCTGGTAATACGCTGCCACCGGGAACTGGTCTCGGCAACGGCTTCCCTGGGGAGAATTTTCGGCCGTGCACTCTGAGCCAACGCATGATGACGTCTAGGACGCCCAATGCAGAAGCCCCGTCAGCACTCGCTTGACGGGGCTTCAACGAGAACTAGCGCAGTCTCTGAATAGCTCGGCTATTCCAGGAAACTACTTGTCTTTTTCCCCAAGCAAGATCTGCACTTGTGACGGGAATTGCGGATCATCCACCATCACCGAACAGCTCACGGAGCCAGGGAACCCCGCGAATTGCATTCGAGCGTGTTCGTTCGGATCGTGCAATACGAGCCACCCGGACGGACATGGGAGTGACACCTCGACAAGGGTCACGGGAAGCGCCTCAGGAGGAGCCGACTTCCATACCTCACATTCGACAGGACCATCTACGCTGGCCTGAACACCGAAAATGACTGCACTGCCCTCTTGATACCAGCTGTTCGACGCCGGATCCCAGTCGCTGACGTCATCCTCGCTTCCTGCATCTCGCAAGATCAGGCACCCATGTTCGATTTTTGCCTGAAATGCAGCCACAGGGCCACGAGCTACCATTCCTTCTTACTCTTTCCTTGTGAAAGTTGCGAGACGACCCCACCTTGCATCCGCGCACAGATGAGACAGTGAGGATACGCCGTCTGAGGAAACCCGAAAGGGACGAGACTAGATGCTGGCTGATGGTCCGGAATCCACTCACCCTTTTTAGTCCCAGGAACCCTGGAGCCGCAGGTGTGGCAGCCATGCGCATTTCCTGACTCATTGATCAGATCCCGAACGCCATCTTCGTCGATGTCACCGTTCACCAAGGCTACCCCCTCTCGTGCATGCGGACCAGCACCTAGCGTCAGATCGCACTTCTGACCTGGCGATGCATTGTGAACAAGCACCGGAGTCTCGCCCGCCAGCACATAGTAGGTGTGGAGGCTGTCGACTGTCAGATTGTATGTGCGCGCATGCCGGGAGAAGGGGCGATTACCCGTAACGACGACTGTTTTTCCCTTTTCGGTACGCAAGGTCATGCCTGGAGCGAGCTCGCCAGCTGGGACCCAGTCATGCCGGGAGGGAGACCAGAAGGGGTGCTCGTGGGTCGCGGTCAGCTTCTCGACGCCATCGTTGGTGGCGATGGACAGTTCGTTGAAGTATTTGTCCCCGTCGGTCCGGATTATTCCGGTTACCTTCCGGGGTGCCGTTTGACCGGTCTCCGGGTCGGTCGCCATTACCTTGTCGCCGAGCTTGACATCCTCGATTTTCTTGGTGGAGCCATCGGCTACGAGAACGGCTGTACCGGCAAGGAAGCACTTACAGCGAGAAACTACTGCGTCGAGCTTCTTGCTGCCGCTCTTCAGGAGCCTTGCTCCCGATCGCCAAGCGCCAGCTGCACTGAGCGAGCTGTAGATGTCGAGCCTGGTTTGTGTGTCCTGATAAAGCTCAGAGTCGGTATCGACACCTTTACTTTCGATGAATTCATCATAATCGTCGGTGACGTCACAGTCCTCGAACCAGCAAAACGGGCTCGCCTTGGCCAAGAAATCGAGGCTTTCCGTCACCCAATGTCCGGCCCCTGCAGCTGCTTCTTTCCATCCGCCGCGCGCCTGGGGGTTTGACGGCTCACCCGACCCGCTGTCGCACGACACAGGAATGACGTATTTACGCGAAAAGCTGTAGCACGTTGAGCCGGGACTACTGCTCTGGCTGTAGTTTGCGCTCCCGGCGGTGGACATCGCACCGGATGCGGCGCCACTGCCGCTACTGCGAGTGACGGTCTTCCACATAACCCTAGCCGTCGATATGACGGCTTTGACCGCTGCCCTGATTATTCCGATAATGGCGCCGAAGAACGCACCGTCGGGGTCGGAGAAGGTGACGGGATTGTTATTGCTGTAGCCGTAGCCGTTGACCTGTTGCGGATCTTTGATGTCGCCGATGGGGTCGACGCTGATGAAGCGTCCGTTTGTTGTGTCGTATTCGCGGGATCCGAGGTGAGTGAGGCCAGTTGGGTCTTCGGTTCCTCCGACGAAACCCCTCTCGCCGCGCCAAGTGGCGGGTTTCTCAGTACCGCGGTCTTCGCCGAAGGGTTTGGTGGGGCGGCGGGTGAGGGCCTGGGTGGCGGAGTCGACCTGGAGGTCGGCGGTGCCGTGGTGGTCGGTGCACATCCAGGTCAGGTTGCTGGGGGTGCGCATCGCCACTGTTTTGCCCGCATGTGTGTAGTAGCGGGTGGCGGTGACTCTTCCGCTGGCCTTGTCGAGGCGGAGTTCGGTCTCGGCCAGGTAGAGGGTGGTTCCGGTTGCGTCTCGGCGGATGAGCCGGTTGCCGTCGCCGTCGTTGAGGAAGGTGGTGGTTGCGCCGCTGGCTTCGGTGACCTTCTCCAGCTCGCCTTCGACATCCCAGTCGAGGGTTTGGGTAGTGCCGTTGAGGTTGCGGGTCTTGGTGGCTCCGTTCTCCCAGTAGGTGTAGCTGTTCATGGTCTGCGTGCCCGAGGCTAGGCTGGTGACTGTGCTGGTCAGGGCATGCGGGCGGGGTTGGTCGGCGGTTTTGTAGGTGTAGGTGGTGGTGGCCGGGCCTCCAGTTGCCAAGTGGTCGGTGGTGGTCTTGCGGTTTCCGCTCGAGTCGTAGGTGAAGCTCTGCCAGTACGGTGCGCGGCCGCCGATGCTGCTGGCAGCGGGGGTGGTGGCGCAGTCGCCGGTGGCGGTCCAGGCGGTCTTCAGACGGCGGTGGCCGTCATATGCGAAGCACTGCTTGTCACCGGGGTTGGTGGAGCGGTCATCGATCTCGGTCGGGTTCCCGGCTTTGTCGTAGTGGTAGTAGATATCGGCGTCGGTGCCGGTGCGGGTTTCGGAGACGACGGTCTGCCGGGCAAGTCGCTGAGTGCCGTCTTCGTAGGCGTAGTTGACCTCGGTCCAGTCCGCGGAGGAGGAGACGCCCAGGGTAGTGCGGATGTGCTCGCCGGCCGGAAGGTAGTCAGTGTTCTGGACGATGCCGGTCAGGCCCTGGAGGGTATCCGGGAGACGGGTTGAGGTGTAGCCGTAGTCGAGAGTCTCGGCGGCGAGTCCGCCCATGGCGGGGATGGTGCGCTTTTGCAGCGTGCCGTCGATGTTGTAGGTGTTGCTGACGGTGTAGACGCCGGTACCGGCGAGGGCCCCTTCCTTGGTGCTGATCGTGTACTGCTCCTTCAGCACCCGATAGAGCTTGTCGTAGGAGGCGTTGGTGATGGCGTAGACGTCGCCGGTCTTGCCTCCGACGTAGCGGATGCTGGAGGTGAGCTGGCCCTTGGCGATGGTGTCGTAGGACCAGCGGGCCAGGATCTTCGCGTTGTCCGGGGTGGGCACTCCGCCGACGAGGGGAACGCGGCCGTCGACGCGGGCGGTCTGCCGGCCCAGGCTGTCGTACGTGTAGCCGATCGTCTTGTTGCGGGCATCGGTCGCGGCGATAACCTGGTCGAGGTCGTTGTAATCGGTGGTGGAGCTTCCGGAGTCAGGGGCCGAGGCGCTGGTTTGCCGGCCGAGGAGGTCATAGCCGAAGGACCAGGTGTTGCCGTCGCTGTCCTTGGCGGTCTTCAGACGGTCGGCGTGATCGTAGGTGTAGGTGAATCCGGTGTAGTCGGATGTGACCGTGTTGCCGTTGTACTCCCGCTTCTCCGCCAGGCGGCCGCGGGCATCGTACTCCTCATACACGGCCGGGGCGCCCTCGGGAGGCTGGACGGTGGTGGTGTTCCCGTCGTAGGTGGTGGTGGTGCGTGAGTGCTCTTGGCCCCTGACCAGGTTCTTCTGCACCGTGGGGCGTCCCACGCCGTCGAAGATGGTTTCTGTGCCGGCGGGTGCAGCGGTGATCAGCGTGGCGAGAGACCCGCTGGGGGCTTGGTTGTCTATGTACTGTGCGGCGGTTTCCACTGCCAGGCCGCGGCTGTCGTACTTGGTTTCGGAGATCACCCGGCCGGTCCCGGTGGCCGCGGGCATCTGGACCTGCCGAGGGCGCAGCAGTGCGTCGTAGATGGCGTACTGGGTGAGGTACGTGGTGCCGTCGTTGTTCAGGGACTTGGTCGCCACCCAGGAGGCGGCACCGGACTGGACTTTGTACTCGTACTTCTGGCTGGGAGCCTGGGTGCGGTCGCGGTCCGCCAGCCAGACGTCGGTGAGGCGGCCGAGAGCGTCGTAGGCGAGTTCGGTGCGGTTGCCGTTGGCGTCCGTCCGGGAGAGGTCCACAGCCCAGTCGGGAGCGTGTTCAGCGATGGCTGTATGGCCGGCTGCGTTGGTGGTCGTTGTCTGGGTGACGGGACCGCCGGCGGCCGGGGTGTAGGCGATGTTCTTGGTTCGCGTGCCCTTGGTGTCCCAGGTGTCCGTGGGGCGGCCCAGCGCGTCGTAGGCGGCGGTGGTGACAGTCTGATACTGGCCGGAGCCGTCGGTGGCGTAGCCGACGAGGCGCTCGGTGCGGGTGGCATCGCCCTTGGTCGGGGCGGCTGCGTAAGCCTGGTTGTCGTAGGAAATGCGTGTTTCGAAGACCAGGTCGGTGGTCTTGGGATCGTTTGTACGATTGGGAGTCACCGAGCAGGCGGCGGAAACCTTTTCCACCCGCTTGGGGTAGGAGAGCATCCACTTGGTTTCGTCGGTGGCGTACCAGGTTCGGGTGCAGTCCTTTGAACCGTTGGCGTCGGTTTCAACGGTCAGCGGCAGCCCGCTGGTCGGGTCGTAGGTGGTGGTCGAGGTAGCGGTGAGTGTGCCTCCGCTGTTCAAGCGGGTGCGGGTGACCTGGGTGCCGGTGCGGACCATGTAGCCGCGGACGGTGCCGTAAGAGTGCCCGTCGCTGGAGGTCTGCCGCGACCAGGGGGTGATGACCTTGGCGGACACTTCCTGACCGGAGGCGCCGTTGTAGGTGATCTCCTCACGGAGCTGGCCGGCGAACTCCTCGGAGTCGGTCTGGGACACTCCCTGTGAGTCGGTGATCGTCTCGCTGCGGGTGCCGCTGGTCTGCTTGTCGCCGTGCATGCCGCGGTAGTAGAGCGCGGTGGTCTTCGAGCGGGTCCCGGAGGCTTCACCGATGGTGGTGGTGACCGTGTTGTAGCCGCGCCAGATTCCCCATGTGCGGTACTTGGCCGGTGAGATGGGTGATTCGTCGTCGTAGGCCCAGGCGCCGCCGCCGGTGTAGGTGTAGTCGGTCTCCTTCAGGGGTGCGCCGCCGGTCGGGTCGGATTCGGTGACCTGGGTGACGACGTATTTGTGGAAGAAGTCGGTGCGTGGCTGCGGGTCCTCTCCGCCGGTGGGGTTGGAGGGTGGGATCCATTTGACGGGGTAGCAGCGCTTGGTGTTCTTGTCGAGTGCGGTGGGCAGGTTGGTGTCTGCTATGCACTCGGGGTCGGAGTAGTTGACGGTCACGACCGACCCGGTCTCAGAAGTGATCTTGCGGACACGCCATTTGATGTACGGCGCGACGTCGTCGCCGATCTTGTCGACGCGGTTGTGCAGCTGGACACCCTGGAAAGTGACCGCCGGCAGGGTGATCGGAGTGGCGCCGGATTTTCCGGTGCGCTGGATACTCTTCAGCCACAAGCCTGGCGCGGAGCCGTCGCCCGGGTCTGGGAAGGAGTGTTCCAGGTGCCAGGTGTTGACGTCGCGGTAGTCGGTGTCCGCTCCGGCGCCGGTGCCTTTGTAGACCTGCGTGGTGACGTCGGTCAGTCGCTTGCGGGTGAAGAACGACGGCGCGTTGCGATCAGTGCAGGTGGTGTTGGCGGCGCAGATCTGGTCGAACGGCACATCCGGCCAAGCCGCTTTGCTCGTCGCGGTCAGGGTGTCGCAGGTTTCCCCGCCGGTGACAGGTATGCACCTCTCGGCGACGGTGAACTTCACACGGGCTGCGGCGGGCTTGCTGAAGATGCTGTCGGCTCGCTGACCGTAGTCGATACGCTTGAGCCAGCCGCCGCGGTGGTAGAAGGTGCCGTTACCAGTGGAGGCGTTCTTGGCGTAGTAGTTACCTTCTGGGGAATACCAGTAGCTGGTGACATTGCCGTGCGGGTCAATGACGTAGTCGAGGTTCCAACGCCATGCCTGAAGCTTGGCTCGTCCGGCGAAGCTGGTACCGCTGGAGTAGCCGGGTTCCCCGGAGTCGTCACCGAAGACCGGGACAGTCCAGGTGGAATTGGTGACGGGGTCGTCGGCAGCGGTGCCATTGTCGGACCAACCAGGCAGGCGATTCTTGCCGAACACGTATTGGGTTCCGTCGGTGGTGGTCAAGGTCCAGTATTCGCCTTGGTCACCGGTGTCGCCGTCGTCGCCGTTGGCCGCCCCGGTCGCTAGGGTGATCTTTTCACCGTCGTCACTCTTCAGGTGCCAGCCGTTGGCGTCTTTGATCAGCGGGCTGGACTTCCCGTTGAAGACGACCGAGGCGTTGTTCTCTTTCCAGCAGAGGTCGGCTTTGTCATCCTGACCGTCGTCGTCGCAGGAGCCATAGGAACGCTCGATGTAGGACGTTGGCAGGTCGAAGCCCTCGCCGACCCACGACGGCTGCGCGGAAGTGGTGGAGGTGCGGCCGTCGACGCTCTGCGCCGAGTAGCCCAGCGACAGCGACGGGGGGGTGCCGGCCGGTGCGGGCACGACATCCATGGGGTAGGACCAGGTGAAGTCGCCGTTCGATCCGCCGCCCGCCCAGGTGGAGGACGCCGACAGAGGTGTGGCCTGGTAACTGCCCTGGTCGGAGGAAGCGGCCGCGGCGAGTGCCACCACCGTTGTCGTCGCTGCCGCGCTGCTGGCCTGACGGGTGGTGACCTGGGTGGTGAGAGTGTCGTCCTCAGTGTCGTTGCCAGTGGGCAGCACCCGGGTGACGCGGCACTGCGGCTTGTCGGGAGTGGTCAGAGAGCACGGAGGCAGCTCGATAGCGCGCAGGCGGGAAGCCCATGCGCCGCCGTAGGCTTGGGCGAAACCGCTGTAGTCGACGCTCAGAGACAAGTCTGAGGCGCTGGTCTTGCCGTCGGTGCGCTGCACGGACAGCACAAGTCCCTCGATACCGAGCCTCTTGGCCACCTTGCGGTCGAGAACAGCGACTTTGGCCTTCGTCGGGGCCTGGGCCACCTTGGTGGCCGCGGACTTGGGCCGGCCCGGGACGGCCAGCGTTACTGGCAGGCTGCTGGCCTTCGACTTTTGGTGCGCTGCTGCAGGGGCAAGTTCCACGGTTGCCGAGCCTGGGGCAGGCCATACGGGCTCGGTAGCAGCCTGCTTGCGGGTCTTGGCGGCGGCCGCGACTGCCGGATCAACGCCTCTGCTGGTCTGGGCCTTGAAGGCACCTGCCTTGCCGTATATGGGTTCAGGCAATTTGCTGTGGCCGCGGCCTGCTTCTTCGGCTGGAGCCGCTCCGAGCAGCGTTGCCATCACGGCAGCGGTGACGGGGAGACTGACTGCTGCCAGTCTGCGGCGTCCCGCTTGATGCCATGACCATGAGGGCAGCGCGAATCTGCGCCTTGTCACAGTGGGTTCCTTCGGTCGTGAAGCGAAGCGGTGTACCGGGCCGGGTTGCCCCGGCACACCACGGGGGTTACCGCTGCACACCACAAGGTGTGCAGCGCGTCGGAGGTTCAGTCGGTGGGGGTCAGCGGCTCGTCTCCACCGGTAGTTGGCTGGTGTCTTGTTCGGACCGCGCCCCGGCACAGACGCGAAGGGCGTTGGAGCAGACCCGGGAGCGGGAGCCTCACATGCGGTTGTCGTGGCGGCGGAGCGGCCCATCAGGAGCGGACTATCTGCTGATATCCCGCATAGGTTAGCTGTTCGGTGAAGGCCACGAATTGGCGTGCGAGGTGCACCTCGCCACCTCGCAACACAATCGCCAACCTGCCCGTCGAGAGGTGAAGTGGACCACTCCTGCTCACGAGCTGCCCCGGTTGTACGGGGAGAAGCGGGCAGGGGGCTACTCGATGGGCACCGGAGGCTCGTCCACCGTGGATAGTCTGGTGATTTCGGCTTCTGACAGCACTCCGGCGTACACGCGTAGGTCATCGAGACGGCCGGGCAGGAGGTTGCCCCACTGGCCGTTGTCGTGACGGCGTCCTCGCCCGACCATCTGCGGCCCAGCCGGCTGGAAGACACCCTTGAACAAGGCGCCGTCCTCGTCGCCTTGCCGTTCACCAGTGACGTAGAGCTTGATCGACTGCGCGGCTGAGTCGAAGACGCCGACTACATGCACCCAGCCGTTGGGCGAGTTGACCTCGTCGGAGGTCGTCATGGCGCCTGGTCCTCCGAGTACGTCGCTGCTGAACAGGCCGAAGTTCCAGTCTCCGACCGCCTCACCTGGTTCTTGCCGGTACCACAGGCGGAAAGCGTCCCGCTGGGTACCTGGGTGGGAAAAGACGGTGGGCGAGTGGGCGATGGTGGTGTCCTCCAGTTTGGAGTCCGCTGAGAGGTTGACCCATCCGGCCACGGAGAAGCTGCCGCTGTTGTCCAGCACTGCTGAAGCGGTGGCGTGCCCGCCGGCATCCGCGTCGAGAGCCATGACGGTGGCGTGGCCGAACTCGTCATTGGCGGCGAACGACGCGCCTGATTGAAGGGCGAGTGAGTTACCTCGCTCAGTGCTGTCGGCGGCAGTGGTACCGGACGTTTCGTTCATTTCCCAGTGAGCCAGGAGCTCGGGCTGAGGAAGCCCCGTGCCAGAGTCCTCCATGTTGACCAGCGCGTTCAGCTCGGACGGGTAGACCGCGCGCTTCCATGCCTGAACATGGTCGACGTCCGCATATATCTGCGTGTCGGCATGCCAGCGTCCGATTTCCATGGGGCCGTTTGCAGCCCATGGTGTGGTGAAGGACGTTTCAGCCTCCAGCTGCCCGTTCACATAGAGCTGGATCTTGTTGGCTTCTTTGTTGTAAACGCCCAGTAGATGTGTCCAAGCACCGAGGACGGGAGGCCGTGCGGATACAGCTCGAGCGATGGTTGTCTCATCGCTGGTCTGGTCCGTGGCGTATCGGTTGAAGATCCAACGGTCATAACCGGTGGAGTAGTACAACTGGAAAGCGCCCACGTTGACGCCTTGCTGCTGGAGCACGGTGGTCTGCTGCTTGTCCTTGAGGCGGACCCACGCGGCGACGGCGAAGCTGTTCGCAGTGTCTACTACAGGTCCCTGGGTGCCCGCCCAGGTTGTAGTGCCAGTACCTGCAAGACCGGCACCGTTCCTCGCCTGGGAGGCCCAGGAGGCCTGGTTCAAGGTCATTGGGTGGATGCTGCCGTGCGCGTTGGCCGCAGCAGTCCCGGTACCTTCGTCGAACTTCCAGGCAGCGACGGGATCGGAGGGCCGGCCCACTTTGAACAGGTAGTCCTTGTGGGCACTGGGATACCCGGCATTGTCGAACGTCTGCACCCGCAAGGTATTGGTCAGCCGTTTATCCGGAGTCACCGTCATTTCATATGAGGGCGTGTTTACGGAGAACTGCTTACTGCCCAGCTTGACGCCATTGAGCCACCAGTCATAGCGGCGCACGTCAGAGGCGTTTGCCGTGATCACGAACTTTCCGGGAGTGCCGACTCCACCGTGTTCGCTGTCGACCGAGCAATCAGTCCCGGCGCACTCGGGGTATGCGACCGACGTGACGCCCGGCTGAGGAGGCCCTCCAGGGTCAACTTCGAAGTAGCAGTAGGCGGACCAGGGGCCATAGAGGTAGTTGGTCGCACCTCCATAGGTGTACTTGTATTCCGTACGGGCACGGAACTTGTATGTCGTGTCTTTGGACAGCGCGGCGGTAACCGAGGTGCCCGCCGTACCACTGCCAGTCCACGTGCTCGGCTTCAGGACGGTCGGCGTCGTGCTGCTGCCCTTGTACAACTCGAAGTTCGGGCGCAGACTCGCGTTCGACCCGTCGCTCGAAGTCGGCGTAGCCGTCAGCCGCGGTGTGTCATCCCGGATGAACGCGGGGCTGGTAGATACCGAACAGGAAACGTTGGGATCGGACATCTTCACCGTGGAAGGCTTGCTGTTCGGCGGTGTCACGTAAGTGATGGACAGACGCGGCTTGCGCTCCGTGGAGGCCCGTTCGTCCAGGGGGGACATGAACTGCTTCCATGCGATCGGATCCGACTCGCTCGCCCTCAGCCCCAAGGTAGTAGTCGTCGATTTAGCCTTCGCCGTATATGCGACGGCGGCCGTGGCATCGAACTCAATGTCGCCGTCCGGGCAGCTGGATGAGAACCCCTTGGCCGCCGAGACGGTGTCGACCTTAGCGGACCAGGACGGCTGATGACTCCAGGTGGTCGAACTGGAGATGGTTCCAGTCCGGTAAAGGTCAATATCGCGCTTCTCGCAGTTGGCGGACCAAATGGCGTAGGACGTGAACGTTGCCCCGAGAATTTTTTTACCTGCGACTGACCTGGTGTCGAACTGGAAGAGCGAGCGCGACAGTTTGTTGTCAACGTAGGCGTCATAGCCCACACCAAGAGCGTGCTTGGTCTTCCAGAAACTGGTACCTGCGGAGTCGGACCAGACCGTAGTCCATCCGGTCAGTGATGCCTTCAAGGACGGTGGGTCCAGAACCACCGGATAGACCGTCGCAGGGTCCTGCAGAAACTCATGGTCCGGAGCTATGGACAATGTCTCGTCGGTGACAGTTACGTCCATGACCGCTGTACGAGAGCCGGCACCAGGGCTGAGCGGGGCACTATCGGAACTGCTCTGCTCAACGATGTTGCTGCGCAGGCCGGTCACAGTCGTTGATGCAGGCACGGGGGCCGAATCCCACATGAGGGCGGAGCTGCTCGACACAACAGCTTGACCGGAAGCGTCTACGAACGCGGCGCCGCCCGAGGGAGACGACTGCACAGTCAGGCCCTTGGTAGTGATCGGGAAGCGCAGCGACTCCAACGCAGGGTTGGCGGCCGCATTCCGAGTGCGCAGCACCACGTGATAGCTGAAGCCGTCCGCATGCGTCTGCACCACCACGTCGGTATCCGGCAGTACCGACTTGTAGATCGCGGACGATCCGTCGAGCACCGGCTCGGGAAGCCCCCATGGGGCAGTGACCGCGTACTCGGTCCCGCCTAGCCTCATCCGCGCCAGCGGACCGGTACCGCCACCTGACACCACAATGTCTTCGGCCGATTTCGGTCTGACCGAGCCGTCCGCTCCCATTGCCAACGTGGTATCGACCGCCATCCACTTGCCGTCCTTGCGCATGCGCTCAGGAGCGGCAGAGGAGACCGCAGTGAAGGTGCCATCACTGTTGGCGAATACTTGCCCAGTGGCGGTGGTGAGCCCGGTGACCTCGACGCGCTGCCCCGACTCGACAGCTCTGCGGGAAGCCTTCTGCTCCTCCGACTCGACTGGTGGGCCGTCATCCTGCCAGAACGCCTTGCCCCGACTCGGTTCGTCCGCAGATTCCGAAGGCGTCAAGGGGAGCACTTCCGATGTCGACGGCGGCGCTTCGGCCGCTCCGGCACCCACCGCACTCCCGGTGCCGGCGCCACTAAGGAGGACCACCAGTGCCGCGGCGGCGGCTCTCCCACGCACCGCTCCCCCGCGCTGCCTGCGTCGCAACATGCGCAGCCACTTTCTGAAGATTTCATGAAGATTATTAGCGGGGGAACTTAGCGGATCAATGTCTTCACGCCTAGAGCAGCAGATAGGGGCATACCTACCGAAAGGAGGGATTCCCTTTGCGGCCACCATGTGTTCTACGCCACATTCGGAGATCGAGAGCTGCACAAGTCGAGCAGTCCGAGGCGCACCTTCGCCGCCGAGGGCTCATCCACTACGACGCGCACGCCGTGTGCGGGCACCGGCGCAGCGTGGGCCTGGTTCGCTGCTGGCTTTTCGGCATAGACCTGCTGGGACTTGGGATCGTGGCCTCGGTCGGTGGCGGGCGGTCGACCGTACCGCGGGCCCAGAGGAACCGACGGCACCGACAGGCGGTGATGGCTCGAACGTGGCATTGAACGAGTTGATGCGGGGCCAGACAAACAGCGACGACCTCCGGAGCCGTGTGCCATGTGCTCACGCACACTGCAGGTAGGGGTGAGCAGCACGGTCGCCGCTCCCCGCGGTAGCCAGGCCCGGGCCATCCCCGTAGGTGCAGAAGCAGCCGCAAGCAAGGTGCTTCTCGCCCTCCCAACAAAGACCATCCCTGCGTATGCAAGGAACAGCCAGTCGCCCAGCTCGGAGCGGGCCGTCCGGCCTACTCCCACGCAGCACGGCCAGCAGCGGTGCGGGCAGGACCGGTGACCAGAATCGGCGGCTTCACAGCCCGATCGGCCCGGCTTGCCTGCTCATCCTGGTCGTAACCGGCTGGCAGCAGCCGGTCGTCCGCCGCGGCGGACGGCGCCTCACCGAGCACCGCCCGCACCCGCTGCCACAGGCCAACGGCGGGCGAGAGCGGGCAGGTGCCCAGCCCGAGGGCGGTCAGCCGGGCGCCTTCCAGCATCGGGCGGCCGGCCAGCAGATGTTGATCGCCGTGGAACTCGTTACGTCGCGGTCCTCGGTCGCCCCGGAGGGCGACCGCCAGGCTGCTTGAGCAGTGGAAATAGCCTATCGCTCGTTCCTCTGTGGGTGAGCATCGAGTAACAGAATTGCTGAATACGGACATACGACTTAGGCGTGATTCGCGTGTCGCGTGTGCGCTTCCGGTTCCGAAGCAGTCGTGAGGAAGGAACACTCATCCAACTGTCGGCCGTGTAGCGGACATCATGGTCGTCAAAGTACGCGATCGCCATAGGGAGGCTGGTGGAGGGCCTGCGCTCTGGCGCCCCAGAGGAGGCAACGTCCTGCTCCGCTGGGCCGATGCCCTTCCGGTCCGGGGTTCGGAGCCGGGCTGGCCGGGCCTGGCCGAGCGGTTGCGGCGCGCACTGGTGCCCCGTCGGCCGGACCGGCCGAGCCCGCTCCCCCGGGCGGCCCATGGCCGGTCGCATCACCCGGACAACTGCTTACTTGACTGGTGGCGCTGGCGACTGACGTCACCCAAGACCGCGCCTGGGCAGCAGACAGGCTGGCTCGGGACTGTGAGCCGGTGACGGTGATGGCTGGGCGAACGGCCCCGATGCCCCCGGCAGCCCGCCACGCCTACGAAACCAGGAGCCCACCTGAACAGCGACGCGATACACCTGATGCCCCATCAGAACGAGCGTCAAATGAGCGTCAAGATATCTCGCAGAGCGTCATTCCAGCGTCAAGATATCGCCCGTAACGCCCATAGCGCACATCACGCGCACTCACCAAAACCGCAGGTCATGCGCTCTTTGTGACCGGTTCATGGATGACAACGCACTCCACATGATGCGTCATAGGAAACAGGTCGATCGAGGACCGCAGCGGCTGGCTCTCAGGTCCGGTCATGCCGCCAAGGGGATCCATGGCACCGTACCGGGGGCGCGTCCGATGGTGGGATCCCACCACCAAACGCCGCCAGTCACTGTCCGAGGGAAAGAACAGCGAAGAAGAAGCGCAGGAGTGGCTCCAGGCCATCGTCCAGGCCGCACAAGCCGGCCTGACCCCATCGACCGCCACCATGACGCTGGCCGAATACGGCGAGGCGAACATGGACCTCGCGCTGCGCGGCCTGGAACTGAAGACACTCGACCCCTACCTCGCGGGATGGCGAAAGCGTGTGGTTCCCGCCCTCGGGCACCTCGCCGTACGGTTGATCACCAACGGTGTCGTCGACCGGACCGTGCAGAACTGGATCGCCGACGAGCACAGCCGCTCAACGGTCAAGAACACCATCGCCGTCCTGGTCCGCGTCATGGAGCAGGCCGTCCGGGACGGCATCATCACCGTCAACCCGGCCCGCGTGACCGGCTGGCAGAAGCTCTACAAGCAGGCCGAGGACGAACTCCGTAATCCGCGCGCGCTGGCCCTGCCCGACTGGGACAGCCTCATCGAGCTGGCCGACGCGCTCGTGGCCGCCTCCCACGACCAGTACCGCGGCTGGGGAGACGTCGTCGTCTTCGCCGCATGCACCGCCGCCCGGATCGGCGAAGTCTCAGGCTGCCGCATCCAGGACATCGACACCGACCAGTGGATCTGGACCGTGCGGCGCCAGACCACACCCGCACCCGGCGGCCTGACCGACAAGGGCACCAAGGGCAAGCGGGCCCGCAAGGTCCCCATCATCGAGGAGATCCGCCCCCTCGCCGCCCAGCGCATCCTGTCCGCCGGCCCCGACCCCGACGCCCGCCTGTTCACCGGCCCGCGCGGCGGACGCATCTCCACCGCCGTCCTGCGCGACGCCACCCACTGGGACGACGTGGTCATCAGGCTCGGCTACGAACACCTGCGCCGCCACGACCCCCGGCACACCGGCCTCACATGGTTCACCGACGCGGGAGTCCCGGTCCACGTCCTGCGGCGCATCGCCGGCCACGGCTCCCTCATGACCACCCAGCGCCACCTCCACCCCGACGTCCACAAGATCACGGCCGCCGGCGCAGCACTCTCCGCACACCTCAGCGCGGTCCGCGCCCCCCGCTCACTCCCCGGCCCGATCGTCATGACCCGCTGACACCGGTCAAGGGAGCACTAATCCCCAACTGGTCCCCAGAAACGGCCGAGGGCCGGTTTCGGATACCTCCGAAACCGGCCCTGACCTGCGACTGTCTCCAGTCGGGACGACAGGATTTGAACCTGCGACCCCTTGACCCCCAGTCAAGTGCGCTACCAAGCTGCGCCACGTCCCGTCGCACTGCCGCGCGGTGGCCCGCGTGATCGTGCGGACAGCACTTTACCCCACGTCGGCGGGTGTGCCGAAGCGAGCCGGGCAGGGATGCTTGCAAACCGGGGCAAAGTGGGATCGTCGGCCGGGTGGGAGCCGGAGCGGGGCGGGGGCGCGGCGGGGAACGCGGCGGGGCACAATCGGCGGTATGACGAACTCGGGGTCATCGGATGCCAGGGACCGGGACACGGCCGGGCGGGCCCGGAACGCGCGGCCCCGGGACGGGCTGGGGCGTCCCCTGCCCTACGGCGCCGAGGGTGTTCCCCGGCAGCCGGAAGGGGTCCTGCGGGCACCTCGGGAGACCGTCGGCGAGGCGCAGGCGCTGCTGGCCGCCGGACGGCCGTTCCACGCGCACGAGGTGTTCGAGGACGCCTGGAAGTCCGGGCCCCGGGAGGAACGCCCGCTCTGGCGGGGGCTGGCCCAGCTGGCCGTCGGGCTCACCCACGCGGCCCGGGGCAACTCCGTCGGCGGGTCCCGGCTGCTGCGGCGGGGCGCCGGCGCGGTCGAGGAATGGGCGGCCGGGCAGGGCGAGGACCGGCCCTACGGACTGGATCTGCCCGGGCTGGCCCGGTGGGCGCGGGAGCTGGCGGGCCGGGTGGAGCGCGGCTCGGCGCCGGTCGACCCACGCGCCGAGGCCCCCTGGCTGGGACCCGCCGAGGCCTCCCGGCCGGACCCTGCCGAGGTTCCCCGGCCGGACCCCGCGAAGGCACCCCGGCCGGGCCTCTGACGCGCGGGTTCCCCGGGCGCGGCCGAGGGGTCGTCGCTGCGCGTACGGAGGCGGTGGACGCATTGTCAGTGGCATACGGCAGACTCGGGGCGTGCGAAAGATTCATGTCATCGGTATCGGCGCGGGCGACCCCGACCAGCTGACCCTGCAGGCGGTCAAGGCGCTGCGGAGCACGGACGTGTTCTTCCTTCTCGACAAGGGCGAGGTGAAGAGCGATCTGACCCAGCTCCGCCGGGACATGCTGGACGCGCATCTGCCGGCCGGGTCGTACCGGGTGGTGGAGGCCCGCGACCCGGAGCGGGACCGCTCCGCGGGCGGGTCGGCGTACTCCCCGGCCGTCGGCGACTGGCGCAGCGCCCGCGCCGGGATCTACGAGCGGCTGATCGCCGGGGAACTGGACGAGGACGGCACCGGCGCGTTCCTCGTATGGGGGGACCCGGCGCTGTACGACAGCACGCTGGGCATCCTGGAGGAGGTGCTGGCGCGGGGCGCGGTGGAGTTCACGTACGACGTGGTGCCCGGCATCAGCAGCGTCTCCGCCCTGGTCGCCCGGCATCGCACGGGGCTGAACCGGGTCGCCCGGCCGGTGCAGATCACCACGGGGCGGCGGCTGGCCGAGGGCTTCCCGGAGGGGGTGGACGACGTGGTCGTGATGCTGGACGCGCACCAGGCCTTCCGGCGGTACGCCGAGGAGGACATGGACATCTACTGGGGTGCCTACATAGGCACGCCGGACGAGATCCTCGTCTCCGGCCCGATCGCCGAGGCCGCTCCGCGCATCGAGCGCCTGCGAGCCGAGGCGCGCGAGCGCAAGGGCTGGATCATGGACACGTACCTGCTGCGCAGGAATCCGGCGGAGGACGGGTCCACCCGGGACTGAGCAGGAGCGGGAACGGGCGGCCCGGCCGGGAACGGGAACGGGACCGGGGCCGGGCAGCCCGCACAGGGGCGTAGACCGAGCAGCGCGGGGCCGGGCTTACGGGGCTGACCCGAGCGGGGACGGCCGGCGTGGAGCCGAGGGCTCGGGCCGGCGGGGGCGGGCGACCGGCAGGGACGGGACAGGCGACCGGTGGGGTCAGGTGCTCCGGGGACATGCGTCCGGCGGGGCGGCTCCCGGCCGGGTCAGGTGCCCGGTGCCCCGTGTGCTGCCAAGCCCAGGCGTGCCAGGGCGCTCGCCACGTCCGGTACCGCTTCGACTCCGTCCGGCAGCGGTGGGCGGCGGACGACGACGACGGGCAGCCCCAGGTCGCGCGCGGCGGTGAGTTTCGCCGCCGTGGCCTCGCCTCCGCTGTCCTTGGTGACCAGGACGTCGATCCGGTGGGCGCGCAGGAGCCGCGTCTCGTCCGGGACCGTGAACGGGCCGCGGGCCAGGATCACCCGGGTGTCCGGCGGCAGGGGCGGTTCGGGCGGTTCCACCGAGCGGACGAGGAAGTGCAGGCCGGTCAGGGAGGCGAAGGCCGCCAGGCCCAGGCGGCCGGTGCTGAGGAAGACCCGGCTGCCGAGTCTGGGCAGCGCCTCGGCGGCCCCGGCCAGGGACGCCACGTCGTACCAGCGGTCTCCGGGGCCCGGCCGCCAGCCGGGGCGGCGCAGCACGACGGCGGGGACTTTGGTGGCCCGTGCCGCGTGCGCCGCGTGGGCGGTGATCGTCCCGGCGAAGGGGTGGGTGGCGTCCACCAAGGCGTCCACCCGGTGCTCGCGCAGCCAGTCGGCCAGGCCCTCCGGCCCGCCGAAGCCGCCGACGCGCACCTCGCCGGGCAGCGCCCCGGGCCGGGCGACCCGGCCGGCGAGCGAGGTGGTGACCCGTATCCCGGGCCGGACGGCGAGGTCAGCGGCGAGGCGGCGGGCCTCGGTGGTGCCGCCGAGGATCAGCACATGCGCGGGCATAGGGGTGAGCGTACGAGGTGCCGGGCGGCGACCGGACGGCCGGGGCGGGTTGGGGCGGCCGGGGCCGGACGGCCAGGGGCGGGACGGCCGGGCCGCGGCGGCCGCCCCGGGGCTAGCGCAGCAGCAGTTGCACGCCGCCCACGATCGTCGCCGCGATGACGAGTTGTTCGAAGAGCCGCTGGTTGATTCGGTTCACAGCCCATTTGCCGAACAGCGCACCGGGCACGACGAACAGCGCGAGCGCGGCGTCAAGGAGCAGGGAGGGCCCGTCGATCAGGCCCAGGCCCACGCTGAACGGCACCTTCGAGACGTTCACGATGAGGAAGAAGAAGGCGGAGGTGCCGAGGAAGCCGAGCTTCCGGAAGCCGGCGGACAGCAGATACAGCGACATCACCGGCCCGGCGGCGTTGGCGACCATCGTGGTGAACCCGCCGAGCACGCCGTAGGAGTGGGCCTTCATGCGGCCCGTCCGGTGTGTCACCGCCTCCGGGTCCGGCGGGGTCTCGGCCGTCCGCCGGCGCCAGATCGTCACCCCGGCCATGAACAGCAGGATCGCGCCGATCGAGACCCGCACCATGCCGTCGCCGGCCCACACCAGGAACAGGGTGCCGGCCACCACGCCCACCGCCACGGCCGGGAACAGCCGCCACAGGGTGGGCCAGTGCGCGTGGCGCCGGTAGGTGACGACGGCGAGTACGTCACCGGCGATCAGCAGGGGCAGCAGGACGCCGGTGGAGGCGCGGGCGGGCAGGACCGCCGCGAAGATCGCGAGGCTGACCGTGTTGGCCCCGCTGACCGCGGTCTTGGAGAAGCCGACGAGTACGGCCGCGAAGGCGAGCGCGGCGAACTCCCAGCCTGATATGTGCCAGAGCGTCATCGTGTTCATTCGGGGACCGATGCTATGCGCATGATCAACCCGCGCGTAAGGACCGTCTCGCGGTCCGGTCCATGACAACGCCCAGCCGCCCCCGTCCACCGCCGCGGCAGCCCCGCCGCGTCACCGCCCCGCGTACCGCGCCCGCAGCGCCCGCTTGAGTACCTTCATGCTGGGGCCCAGCGGCAGGGTGTCCGTGAACTCCACGCGACGCGGGTACTTGTGCCGGCCCAGGTGTTCCTTGGACCACTCGGTGAGGGCGGCGGCGTCCGGGGCGGTGCCCGGGGCCGGGACGACGACGGCGCACACCTCCTCGCCGTGCAGTTCGTCGGGCAGGCCGATGACGGCGACCTGGGCGATCTCCGGGTGTCGCATCAGGACCTCCTCGACCTCACGCGGATAGACGTTGTAGCCACCGCGGATGATGATGTCCTTCTTGCGGTCGACGATCCGCAGGAAGCCCTCGTCGTCCTTGGTGCCGAGGTCGCCGGTGCGGAACCAGCCGTCCACCAGGGCCTCGGCGGTGGCCTCGGGGCGGCCGAGGTAGCCGGAGAAGACGTTGTGGCCGCGGATGACGACCTCGCCCAGCTCGCCGGGCGGCAGCAGCTCGATCCGGTCCTCCACCTCGGCGCGGGCGATCTCCGCGTCGACGCCCCACAGCGAGTGCCCGATGGTGCCGGCCTTGGCGCCGAACACCGGCTGGTTGACGGTGGCGGCCGGAGAGGTCTCCGACAGCCCGTACCCCTCGTAGATCCGCGCACCGAACGCGGCCTCGAACCGTTCCAGTACCGCGACCGGGAGCGAGGCGCCGCCGGAGACGCACAGCCGCAGCCCGGGGAGCCGCTCGGCGTCGGCGGCGGCCGCGGCGAGGGCGACGAACATGGTGGGCACGCCGTGGAAGGTGTTCACGTCCTCCTCGACCATCAGCTCGATGGCCCGGGCCGCGTCGAAGCGGGGCAGCAGCACGAGCGTGGCGCCCGCCCGCCAGGTGGAGTTCAGCGAGACCGTCTGACCGAAGGCGTGGAACAGCGGCAGCGCGCCGAGGGCGATGTCGTCGGCGCGGACGTCGTGCGCGTCGAAGGCGTTGACGGTCGCGTTCATCACCAGGTTGAAGTGACTGAGGACGGCGCCCTTGGGGACACCGGTCGTACCGCTGGTGTAGAAGATCACCGCGGGGTCGTCGGCGGCGCGGGTGACGTACGAGGGCAGCGGCTCGGCGTCGGCCGCCAGCTTGTCCAGCTCCTCGCCCAGGGTGACCACTCGGACGCCGGCCGCCTCGGCCGCGGCCCGGCCGGTGTCGGCCTGCGCCGGGTGGACGAGCAGCACGGTGGCGCCGCTGTCCTTGAGGACGTGCTCGACCTCCCCGGCCGACAGCAGCAGGTGGACGGGGACGACGACACCGCCCGCCGCGGCGATCGCGTAGTAGGCGACCGGGAACTCGGCGGTGTTGGGGGCCATCAGGGCGACGTGGTCGCCGGGCCGTACGCCGAGGCCGGTGAGCACGCCCGCCCGGGCCAGCGCCCGCTGCCACACCTCGGCGAAGGTGAGCCGCAGTTCCCCCTCGACCAGGGCGGTCTTGCCGGGGCGGCGCCGGGCGTTCTCGGCGAGAATGGCGGCGACGGACAGGGTTGCCATGGAGTGCTGCTCCGTTTCCTTGCTGCGGCTCGTACTACCGGATCCCCTTGCGGGGAGCCCCCGTTGAAGACTCCTCAGTGCCGCTCGACCAGCACCGCGCTGCCCTGGCCCACGCCCACGCACATGGTCGCGAGGCCGCGCCGGGCGCCGGTGCGGCGCATGCGGTGCAGCAGGGTGGTCAGGATGCGGGCGCCGGAGCAGCCGAGGGGGTGGCCGAGGGCGATGGCGCCGCCGGTGGGGTTCACCAGGTCGGGGTCGAGGCCCAGTTGGTCGACGCAGGCGAGGGCCTGGGCGGCGAACGCCTCGTTCAGCTCGGCCTCCTGGATGTCGTCGGTCTGCCAGCCGGCCCGGGTGAGCACCTTCCGGGTGGCGGGGACCGGGCCGAGGCCCATCACATCGGGGTGGACGCCGGCGGAGGCGCCCGCGACGTACCGGCCGAGGGACTCCAGGCCCAGTTCGTTCAGGGCCTCTTCGCTGACCAGCAGCAGCCCGGCGGCGCCGTCGTTCATCGGCGAGGCGTTCCCGGCGGTGACGGTGCCGTCCGGGCGGAAGGCCGGCTTGAGGCGGGCCAGCTTCTCCAGCGAGGTGTCCTCGCGCACGCACTCGTCGTGCTGGACGGTGACCCCGTCCGGGCGCTCCACGGGCAGGATCTCGTCGTCGAAGTGGCCGTTCTTGCGGGCGGCGGCGGCGAGTTGGTGGCTGCGCAGGGCGAACTCGTCCTGCCGGGCACGGGAGATGCCGAGGCGGGCGGCGACCTCCTCGGCGGTCTCGCCCATGGAGAGCAGGCCGTGCAGCTCCTTCATGGCGGGGTTGACCAGCCGCCAGCCGAGCCGGGTGTCGTAGGTCTCCATGCGGTGCGGCAGGGCCTCGTCGGGCCGGGGCAGCACGAAGGGCGCGCGGCTCATGGACTCGGAGCCGCCGGCGATCACGATGTCGGCCTCGCCCGCGGCGATGGTGCGGGCGGCGGCGGTGACCGCCTCGAGTCCGGAGGCGCACAGCCGGTTGACGGTGGCGCCGGGCACGGAGTCGGGCAGTCCGGCGAGCAGGGCGGCCATGCGGGCGACGTTCCGGTTGTCCTCGCCGGCCTGGTTGGCGGCGCCCCAGTAGACGTCGTCGACGCGGGCCGGGTCGAGCGCGGGCACGTCGGCCACCAGGTGGCGGATCACGGTCGCGGCCAGATCGTCGGGGCGGACCGAGGAGAGGGCACCGCGCACCTTGCCGATGGGGGTGCGGCGGGCGGTCGCGAAGTGGACGGGACGCACGGCGGGACTCCTGACCTACGACATTGTGGATCACGGAACGGTGCAGCACCCATTAATTAGCACTGCTAGTTTTGGACTATAGACCTCCGGCCGCCCCGCTGGGAAGCTCCCCCGGGGCCGGAGCCGGGGCGACGGGAGGAGACATGCGCCACGTCCGCGAGCACGTCCTCGACGGCACGCACGGAGCCCTCGCCGTACGCGAGTGGCCGCATCTGGAGCCCCGCCTGCTGGCGCTCCTGGTGCACGGGTACGGCGAGCACGCCGGCCGGTACGACGAACTGGCCGGCGTGCTGACCGGGTACGGGGCCGCCGTGTACGCGCCCGACCACGCCGGTCACGGCCGGTCGGCCGGCGAAAGGGTGCTGATCGAGGACTTCGAGGACGTGGTCACCGATGTGCACGCGGTCGCGGACCTCGCCCGGGCCGCGCGTCCCGGCCTGCCGCTGGTCCTGCTCGGGCACTCGATGGGCGGGCTGATCGCGGCCCGCTGTGCCCAGCGGTACGGCGACGGGCTGAGCGCGCTGGTGCTGTCCGCGCCGGTGATCGGCGCCTGGGAGCTGCCGGGGCGGCTGCTGGCCCTGGACGAGATCCCGGACACCCCGGTCAGCCCGGCCGCGCTGTCCCGGGACCCGGCCGTGGGAGCGGCGTACGCGGCCGACCCGCTGGTGTGGCACGGGCCGATGAAGCGGCCGACGCTCCGGGCGTTCGCCCGCGCCCTGGAGACGGTCGCGCAGGGTGGTGACGTGGGCCCGCTGCCGTTGCTGTGGCTGCACGGCGACGACGACCGGCTGGTGCCGCTGTCCGGGAGCCGGCCCGGGGTGGAGCGGCTGAGCGGCGGCCGGCTGACCGAACGGATCTTCCCCGGCGCGCGGCACGAGGTCTTCCACGAGACCGACCGCGCGAGGGCCCACGCGGAGCTGCTCCGCTTCCTGGACCGGGTACTGCCCGACCGGCGACGGGTACGGACCGGCTGACCCGGCAGGGTCCGGAAACCCCCCGTGGCACCCGCGCCGCCCGGCAGTCCCCGCTCCCGCCCCCGCTGATCAGCCGGTTTGCCGTCGAATGCCGGGGGCACCCGCCCTTTCGGACATCACTGAGGAAGTCGAGGAAAGGGGATCCGCGCACCATGACCGTGGTCAAGAGCACACTTCCCGAAGAGGCGCTCGGTGTCACCGGCACCGCCCTCCAGGACACGCTGGTCGACCTGCTCGGGCTGTCGCTGGTGGGCAAGCAGGCGCACTGGAACATCGTCGGCCCCCGGTTCCGCTCCATCCACCTCCAGCTGGACGAGGTGGTCGCCACCGCCCGCGCCCACTCCGACACGGTGGCCGAGCGGGCCTCCGCGCTGGGCGTGCCGCCGGACGGCCGGCCGGAGACCATCGCGGCGACCTTCGCGCTGCCCGGCACCAAGGACGGCTGGCTGCGCGACACGGAGGTCGTGGAGCTGATGGTGTCCTCGCTGGAGGCGGCCATCGGCCGGCTGCGGGAGCGGATCGAGGCGACCGAGAAGGCCGACCCGGTCACCCAGGACCTGCTGATCACCATCACCGCCGACCTGGAGAAGCAGCGCTGGATGTTCCAGGCCGAGAACCACACGTCCGCCGGCTGACCCACGGCCCCGCACACCGCCCCGCCCGGGGCGGGGCACACACGGAAGGGGAAAACCCATGGCCGACTCGCTGGAATTCGAAGCGCTGTGGGACGACTTCCACCGCGTGGTGAACATGAGCTCGGCGGAGCTCGCGGCCTGGCTGAAGGTCCGGGACGCCGGCGAGGAGAGCGAACCGCTGCCGGAGCGGGCGGGCGGCGAGACCGGGCAGCACGTCCTGGCCATCCTGCAGAAGCGCCGCACCGACCTGACCGAGGACGACGTAGAGGTCATGCGGCAGGTCGTCGACACGGTCGGTGAGCTGGTGGACGCGGAGAACGAGCCCGAGCCGGAGAGCGCCCGGGACACCGGCCGCCGGCACCGGCTGATGACGCTGGGCCACGACCCGCTCAAGCCGTAGGCCGTGAACCGCGACGAGCGCGTGCTGCGGGAGCTGGTGTCCGTGTACGGGCGAACGTTCGCCGAGGAGGCGGGCATCCGGCTGAAGGACACCCCGCAGCCGCTGTACCGGCTGCTGGTGCTGTCCCTGCTGCTCAGCGCCCGGATCCGGGCCTCGGTCGCGGTGGCCGCCGCCCGCGCCCTGCACGAGGAGCACCTGGACAGCCCGCGCCGGATGGCCGAGGCCGACTGGCAGCGGCGGGTGGACGCGCTCGGCAGGGGCGGCTACCGGCGGTACGACGAGCGGACGGCCACCCAGCTCGGGGACGGCGCGGAGCTGCTCGGCCGGCGCTGGGGCGGCGATCTGCGCCGGCTGCACCGGGAGGCGGAGGGCGACGTCGGCACGCTGCGGGAACTGCTCCAGGAGGAGCCGGGCATCGGGCCGGCCGGCGCCGACATCTTCCTGCGCGAGGCGCAGCGGGTGTGGCCGGACGTGGCGCCGTACCTGGACGGCAAGGCGCTGTCCGGCGCCGGACGGCTCGGCCTGCCCGAGGATCCGCGGAAGCTGGCCGGGCTGGCCGGGGACGCCCAGCCGGCCGTGCTGGCCGCCGCGCTGGTCCGGGCTGCGCTCGACAAACAGGTGGCCGAGGACTGTCTGCGCCGCGCGGGCTGATCGCCTCGGCCTGCTCCCCGCGTCTCCCGGACCGTCTGCCGGGGCCGGACGGGGAGGAGCCGGCGCGTGACGGAGACCGTGGCGGTGGTCCAGGACACCAGCGGGGTCGTCGCGACGACCCCGCCGCATCCGGCCCGCGTCTACGACCGGTACCTCGGCCGGTACCTCGGCGGCGAGGACGACCCCCCGGCCGACGAGGAAGCGGGCCGACGCACCGCGGCGATCGACGGGGCCCGGCGTCGAAGACCGCCCGCGCCGACGTCCACGTGGCAAGCCGGCGCCCGCAATCCGCACGCCCTCCCGGAACGGGGCGCCCGGTGCCGGAGTGGCGCCCGAGGAGCCGCCGCCCGGCGACGGCGGCCCGGGCCCGCCCTACGGGACGGGACGCCCAAGCCCCGTCCCGGTCACAGGCCCAGCACGTGGGCGATCGTCCGCAGTACGCCGGCGTCGTTGTTGGACGGGGCCAGGTGGCGGGCCCTGCGGATCACCTCGGGGTGGGCGCCGGCCATGGCGAAGGACCACTCGGCGGCGTCGAGCATCTCCAGGTCGTTCAGGTAGTCGCCGAACACCATCGTCTGGGCGGGCGTGACGCCGAGCGCCCGCTGCAGGCGGCGCAGGGCGGCCCCCTTGTTCGCGGTGCGGTTCATCACGTCCACCCAGTGCTCGCCGGAGACGACGACCTGGTGGGTGCCGGCGAAGGGGGCGAGGGCCGGCGCGACGGTGTGCTCGGCGGACGCGAAGTCGAACACCGCCACCTTGATCATGTCGTCCTCGACGGCGGTGACGTCCTCGACGATCCGGTGCTCGGCGTAGTACTGGCGCACCTCGGCGAGGAACGCCTCGTCGGTCCGCTCCACGTACGCCGCCCGCTTGCCGCAGACGACGGCGCCGACATCCGCGCCGTCCGCGGCGAGCCGCCGTACCGTCCGCGCGATCTCCGCCGCGACGGGCCCGTCCATCGGGTCGGAGCTGAGTTCCACGCCGTCACGGACCACGTAGGTGCCGTTCTCCGCGATGAACACCATGCCCTCGGCGACCCGCTCGAACTGCCGGCGCAGGGTCGCGTACTGCCGTCCGCTGGCCGGGCTGAACAGCACCCCGCGGCGGCGCAGCTCGGCGAGCATCGGCCACAGCCCGTCGGGAATCCGCTTGGCGTCGTCCAGCAGCGTGCCGTCCATGTCGGTGACGATCAGCCGGATGTCGGCGGGGCCCGCGGGCAGCGCGGCGGTGTCGAGGAGGGGGGCGGGTATGGCGGACATGTGCTGCTTCCGGTCGGGTGCGGGGATACCGGTCCAGTGTTCCTCATCCGCCCGACGGGCCCCGAACCGCCCGGGGTGATCCGTTTCCCCGGGTATCCGTCTCCCCGGGCGATCCGTTTCCCGGGACAGAACGATCACCGGGAGGGACAATGACGGCGGAGAACGGCATGTGAGAAGGGCGGACAGGTGAGCGAGGGGCACTCCCCGGCGACCGGGGCGGCACGGCTGGACACCGGCGTGGCGCACAACGCACGGGTCTGGAACCACTGGCTGGGCGGCAAGGACAACTACGAGGTCGACCAGCGAGTGGGCGACCACATCGCCGGGATGTTCCCGGTGATCCGGGCCGTGGCCCGCGCGGACCGGGACTTCCTGGGCCGGGCGGTGCGGTTCCTGGCCGCCGAGCGGGGGATACGGCAGTTCCTCGACATCGGCACCGGGCTGCCCACGGCCGACAACACCCACGAGATAGCCCAGCGGATCGCGCCCGAGTCGCGGATCGTGTACGTCGACAACGACCCGATCGTGCTGGTGCACGCCCGCTCGCTGCTGACCAGTTCCCCCGAGGGCGTCACCGACTATCTCGACGCCGACGTGCGCGACCCGGACGTCATCGTGCGGGACGCCGCCCGGACCCTCGACCTGGACCGGCCGGTGGCGGTGATGATGCTGGGCATCCTCAACTTCGTGCCGGACACCGGCGAGGCCCGGGACATCGTGCGGCGCGTCATGGCGGCCGTCCCCTCCGGCAGTTACCTGGTGCTCACCCACCCGACGTACGACGCCGAGGCGGGCGGCGCGGGCAACGTCGCCGCGATGGAGTTCTGGAACGCCCACGCCACCCCGCCGATCACCGCCCGCGGCCACGCCGAGATCGCCGGCTTCCTCGACGGCCTGGAGCCGGTCGAGCCCGGGCTGGTGCCGTGCTCGCGGTGGCGCGCCGGGGCGGAGGCCGCCGTGGTGCCGCAGTACGGCGCGGTCGCCGTGAAACCCTGACCCCGGGGCCCGGCCGTCCCCCGCCGGCCGGGCCCGTCGAGGAGGACGCATGACCACGCTCGCCGACCCCCGCCCCGGCGGCCGCCCCGGCGACCTGGACCGGGTGCCCGCCCTCACCACGGACCTGGCGGCCCGGGGCGTGCACGGCATCGTCCTGGCGTACGTGGACACGGCGGGCGTCTGCCGGGTCAAGACGATCCCGACGGCACGGCTGGAGGCGGCCGTGGCCTGGGGAGTCGGCATGTCGCCGGTGTTCGACACGTTCCTCGCCGACGGCTCCATCGTCACCACCGACGTCCTCGGCTCCCCCGACGGCGACCTCAGGCTCTACCCCGACCTCGACCACCTGGTGCCGCTGGCCGGACAGCCCGGCTGGGCGTGGGCGCCGGTGGACCGGATCACCCAGGAGGGTGAGCGGCACCCCGGCTGCGCCCGGACCTTCCTGCGCCGGATCGTCGCGGACGCCGCCGACCGGCACGGCCTCGCCTTCAAGGCGGCGATCGAGATCGAGTGGGCCGTCGGCGCCGGTTCGGCGCCCGCCGACGAGTTCGTCCCGGCGGCCACCGGGCCGGCCTACGGCGCCGTCCGGCAGGTGGAGCTGAGCGACTACACCGCCGAGCTGCTGGCCGCGCTCGCCGCCCAGGGCGTGGACGTCGACCAGATCCATCCCGAGTACGCGCCCGCCCAGTTCGAGGTGTCGGTGGGCGCGCTGGACCCGGTGGCGGCGGCCGACCGCAGCGTGCTGGTGCGGCAGACGATCCGGGCGGTGGCCCAGCGGCACGGGCTGCGGGTCTCCTTCGCGCCGGCCTACCTCCCCGAGGGGGTCGGCAACGGCGGCCATCTGCACCTGTCGTGCTGGCGCGACGGGGTGAACCTGCACTCCGGCGGCGAGGGCCGGTACGGCATGACGGACACGGCGCAGGCGTTCCTGGCCGGGATCCTCGCCCATCTGCCCGGCCTGACCGCGGTGACCGCGCCGAGCCCGGCCAGCTATCTGCGGCTCCAGCCCTCCCAGTGGGCGGGGGTGTTCACCGCCTGGGGCCGGGAGACCCGCGAGGCCGCCGTACGGGTCGTCACCGGCACCGCCGGCCGCCGGGACCAGGACGCCAACCTGGAGGTCAAGCCCGTCGACCTGGCCGCCAACCCGTATCTGGCCCTCGGCTGTGTGATCGCCGCCGGGATCGACGGCGTCACGGCGGGCCGCCCGCTGCCCGGGGAGATCACCGGCGACCCGGTGCGGTACGGCCCCGACGAGGCGGCGGCGCTGGGCGTACGACGGCTGCCGCGGTCCCTGCCGGCGGCCGTGGCGGAGTTCCGCGCGGACCCGGTGCTGCGGGCCGCGCTGGGCCCGGTCCTCGCCGACGCGGTGAGCGCCGTACGGCTCGGTGAGGCGGCGGCCGTCGAGGGGCTCGCCCCCACCGCGCTGGCGGCGTTCTACCGCTGGGCGTACTGACCGTGGCCGCCCCGGGACCGGTCCACGAGGCCCTCGCCGCGCTGCCGCTGGTGGACCACCACTGCCACGGCGCGGTGACCGCCGATCTGACCGCCGGCCAGTTCGCGTCCCTGCTCACCGAGGGCGCGGCCTGGCCCGGCGTCTCCCCCTTCGACACCCCCGCCGGCGTGGCCGTGCGCCGCCACTGCGCGCCCCTGCTGGACCTGCCCCGGCACGCCCCGCCCGCCGACTACGCGGCCCGGCGCGCGGAGCTCGGCTGGCGGGAGGTCAACCGGCGGTTCCTGACGGCGGCCGGGACCGAGGTGTTCTGCGTGGACACCGGCTTCGCCCCGCACCCGCTCACCACGCCCGCCGAGCTGGCGGCGGCGGCCGGGGCCACCGCCTGCGAGGTGGTGCGGCTGGAACGGGTCGCCGAGGCGGTGGTGGCACGGGGCGTGGAGGCGGGCGAGTACGCGGCCGCGTTCCGCGCCGCCGCCGAGGAGGCCGTACGGCGGCCGGGCGTGGTGGCGGTGAAGTCGGTCGCGGCGTACCGCACGGGCTTCGCGCTGGACCCCGGGCGCCCCACGGACGCCGAGGTGACCCGGGCGGTCCGGCACTGGCCGGCGCACGACGGCCGCCTGGCCGACCCGGTGCTGGTACGGCACCTGCTGTGGACCGCCGTCGATCTCGGGCTGCCGCTGCAACTGCACACCGGGTTCGGCGACGCGGACCTGCGGCTGCACCGCGCCGACCCCGCCCTGCTCACCGACTGGCTGCGCCTGACCGCCGGTACGGTCCCGGTCCTGCTGCTGCACTGCTGGCCGTACCACCGTCAAGCGGCGTACCTTTCGGCGGTGTTCGAGCACGTGTACCTGGACGTCGGCCTCGCGCTGCACCACACCGGGCCGGCCCGCTGCCGGGCGGTGCTGGAGGAGGCGCTGGAGGTGACCCCGTTCCGCAAACTGCTGTACAGCTCCGACGCCTACGGTGTGGCCGAGTTCCACCACCTGGGCGCCCTGTGCTTCCGCCGTGGCCTGGCCGGTCTGCTGCAGGACCGGGTGGACGCCGACGAGTTGAGTCTGGCCGACGCCCTGCGGATCGCGGACTGGACGGGCCGCGGCAACGCCCGGCGGCTGTACGGACCGCCCGTGTCCGGACCCGACGGCCTCTCCCTGTCCGAAGCGGCCCGCGATCCCGGCGGGCGCCCCACCCGGAAAGTATGATCAAGCAATGTCTGACATGACCGAGACCACGCCCGGCTGGCTGACCACGGACGAGCTGGAGATGGCCAGGGCCCGGATGCCGATCCTGTACGTCGAGGCCGTGCCGGTGCGCGTGGACGACAGCGGTGAGGTCACCAGCATCGGGCTACTGCTGCGCATCGGCCCGGACGGCACGGTCAGCCGGACCCTGGTCTCCGGCCGGGTCCTGCACCACGAGCGGGTCCGCGACGCGCTGCTGCGCCACCTGGAGAAGGACCTCGGCCCGGTCGCGCTGCCCCGTGTCCCCGCCTCCCTCCAGCCGTTCACGGTCGCGGAGTACTTCCCGACGGCAGGCATCACGCCGTACCACGACCCGCGCCAGCACGCGGTGTCCCTGGCCTACATCGTGCCCGTCACCGGCGACTGCCGGCCCCGCCAGGACGCGCTGGACCTCGTCTGGTTCAGCCCGCAGGAGGCCGCCTCCCGGGCCGTGCAGAGCGAAATGCCGGGCGGGCACGGGGTGCTGCTGAAGCAGGCGCTGGCACACGTCGGGCTGGTGTTCTGAGCACACGGGCCATGGCCGGCGCACGACGGTGGCGTGTACCCGACATGGCTATCGTGTGCTCCGACAGGGTGAGCCGATCGTGACCGGGCGGGCTGCTCCCGGACGAGGTGAGCGGGCCCTCCCTTCGCCCGGCGCTTCCCAGGGGGCGCTCTGGTGGCCGTCGAGGAGGCCGGTCACGGCTGTACGGCGCTGTCCGTCGACGGCACCCGGCTCCGGGACCGCTGGACCGAGCGCCCGGCCTGGGCGTCGTTCGCCGTCGCGGCCTCGGCCGCGTGCGCCTGGGCGGGGTCCGGCCCGGTCCCGCTCCGGCCCGGCGCCCGGGCGCGGCTGACCGTGCGGGCCGGTGACCATCCGGAGGCCGGGCTAGTCGAGTTCACCGTCGGCTGAGCGCACGGGGCTGTTGCCGAGGCGGCGCCGGGCCTCCTCCGCGCGCGGGCTGCGGACCTGTTCGAACAGCGACCCGGCGGCGGCCCAGTCGACGGCTGCCCGCTGCTCGTCCCTCAACTGCCGGTGGACGTCGCCCCGCAGCAGGCGCGCCACCGCGAGGAAGTACCCGGAGCCGCCCTTCTCGATGCCGGCGGCCGCCTCGTCCAACGCCCGCAGCGCCTCCTCGGGCCGGTCGCAGGCCAGCCGGTCCTGCGCGTACCGCAGCCAGGTCTTGCCGACGTTGAGCGCGATGTCCGGCCCGTCCCCGAGCCGCCGGAACCGCTCGCGGGCCTCCCGCAGTGTCCGTTCGGCGTCGTCGTGCCGGCCCAGCGCGGTGTACGCGGCGCCCTTGTGGTAGGCGAGCAGGGCGCGCCCGCGCGGGTGGGCGAGGTCGCCGAGCGCCGTCTCGGCCTCGGCGAGTAGGCCGAGGGCCTGCCGCGGGCGGCTCAGCTTCAGTTCCAGCAGCCCGAGAGCCTCCAGCGCGCTGGACTCCGTACGGGCCTCGCCCTCGCCCCGGCCCGTGCCGTCGCCGCGCACCGACTCCCGTGCTGCTTCGAGGTGTTCACGGGCCCGGCGCGGGTCGTCCTCGGCGAGGCTCCACCGGTCCAGGCGGGCGAAGCCCAGCTGGAAGTGCATGCGCGCCACCGCCAGCCGGTCGCCGCCGGCGCGGGCCGCGGCCAGGCCGGTCTCGTGGGACTCGACCCACTCGGCGTGGCTGCCGGTGCGCAGGCAGAAGGTCCACAGCGCCTGGCACAGCCGCCATGCCTCCTCGTACCGTCCGGTGGCGTGGGCGAGACGGACGGCGGCGAGCAGCCCGTCGCGGCGCCGGGCGAGTTCGCGTTCGGCGCGGGCGCCGTCCTCGGGAGTGCGCGGTACGTCCGGGTAGGCGTGGCCGGGGTCGTAGCGCCAGCGGGAGGACAGCGCCGCTTCGGCGGCCTCGGCCGACTTGCGCAGATGGCGGACGAACCAGCCGGTCACGGCGTCGCGTTCGGCGTCGGTGTCCTCCCGTTCCGCGCGGGCCGCCGCGTGGTCGTGGACGAGGGGGTGCAGGCGGTAGGCGTCCACGCCGTCGCGCTCCAGCAGCCGCGCGGAGAGCAGTTCGTGCAGGCCGCGCCGGGCGGTGGCCGGTTCCCGGTCCGGGGTGAGCGCGTGCACGGTGTCCAGGTGGATGCCGGTGCGGGGCAGGGTGCCGAGGCGCCGGTAGAGGAGGGCGGCGTCGGCGCCGAGGCGTTCGTAGGCGAGGTCGAGGGCGCCGGGCAGGTCGTGGGTGTCGTCCACGGCGAGCAGTTCCCATCGTGTGGTCCGGTCGGCGAGCCGGGCGGTGATGTCCTCAAGGGTGCCCGGCACCGGTGTCCTGAGCTGCCCGGCGACCAGGCGCAGGGCCAGCGGCAGCCCGCCCAGGTGCCGGACGACGGGCCGCAGCCGGTCGGGGTGTTCGGTGCTGCGGCTGACCTTCAGCAGGAGTTCCAGGGCGTGTTCGTCCTTCAGCGGGGCGATCTCCACGGGTTCGAAGTCCAGCAGGGTGTCCAGGCCGAGCGGCACGCGCTGGCCGGTCATCAGGACGACGTGTCCCGCGGAGTCCGGGAGCAGCGGCCTGACCTCGGCGGGCCTGCTCACGTTCTCCAGGACCAGCACGGCCGGCCGGGCGCGCAGTCGCTGCCGTACCAGGGCCGCCTTCGCGTCGGTGTCGGCCGGGCGGTCCTCCCGGGCCACGCCGAGCTGGTCCAGCCAGCGCTCCAGGACGGCCGCCGGGTCGGCGGGGCGTCCGCGCTCGTCCCGGGCAAGGTCGGCCTGGAGCAGCTCGCCGGGCAGGTCGTCCCGGTGGGACTGGAGCCAGCGGCGCAGGGTGGTCCGCTTGCCGACGCCGGGCAGTCCGCACAGGAACATCGCGGTGGTCGCGCGGGCCTCGGTGCAGCGTGCCCAGTGGTCGTTCATCGCCTGGAAGACGGGGACGTTGTTGACGTAGTGCAGGATGTGGCCGAGCGCGACCGGGGCGGGGCTGCGCTCGATCGTCGCCGCGACCGTCTCCCGCAGCCGGTGCCCGGCCTCGGGGTGGGAGGCCAGCAGGTCGCGCAGGCGCTCGGCCCACGCTTCCTCGACGGCGTCGGCCGTGTCCTCGTCGCCGGCGCGCCGGGCGTCCAGCAACTCCTGCCGGGACCACTCCAGTTCCTCCTCGGCCGCCGCCTCGGCCGCGGGCGCGCCCCGCCCGAGCAGCGTCGCGAAGCGTCTCCTGCCCCATCCCCACAGATCCTGCAGGGCCAGCGTCACGAGACTGCTCGCGCCCATGCCTGCCAGGGCCAGGATTTCCGCTTCCACAGCACTCCCCCACGTTCCGGACGGTTCCCGCCCACGGTAGAGATCATCGCGTCCGGAGCGCAGGTGATCCCACCGACGAGTGACGGGATCAGGCCATTTCAAGGCGGTACGCGCACACAGCGAAGACCCCCGTGCCGGGTGGCAGCGGGGGTCTTCGCCGGGCTGGGTCAGACGCGGTGGGCCGTCAGGGTGACGGTGAACGTCTCGAGGAGGTTGCCCTGGGTGTCGTAGCGGCCGGAGGTGCCGGTCGAGGTCCAGGTGTCGCCGTTGAGGGTGCCGGTCTGGTCGGCCTTGATGTAGGAGACGACGGCGCCGGTGGAGTCGTAGATCGGGTGCTCCAGGTGGAAGGTGAACGAGGTGCCGCTCTGCTTCCAGGTACCGGTGGCGAGGTAGGCGTTGTCCTCCGGGATCATCTTCAGGGTGCCGTTGCCGTAGAAGAAGAAGTGCGGCTGGACCGGGTTGGGACCGGCGGTGCCGGAGCCCTGCCACTCGCCGGCCAGGCTGGCGTACGTCGCGTCGGCGGCGACCGGGACGTCGGCGGTGGTGGTGGCCGCGGACGCGGTGGCGGCGCCCAGGCCCGTCAGGGCGAGTACGGCGGTGGCGGCGACGACGCCGGCGCGGGTGGCGATGCTGCGCATGAGGTGCCCTCTTCCAGATGTGGTGTCGATGGTGAGGTGATGCGTGAGACTTCTCAGGTGGTGCTTGGTGCGTGGTGCGAAAAGGAGTCTGATGCGGTCTCCTAGAGCGGCGATCGAGGGCTGCTCGCAAGGCGGCTGACCCGTATTCTCAGGGCGCCAGTTCCCGGAAGGCGCCGCCGAAGTAGAGCATCGGGTGCCCCTCGCCCTCGCCGGTGTGGGTGACCTCCGCGACGAGGATCATGTGGTCGCCCGCGGTGTGCCGCTGCCGGATCCGGCAGGCGAGCGTGGCCAGGGCGCCGCGCACCGCCGGTGTGCCGTTGGGCAGTGTCTCGAAGGCGCCGTCGGTGAACTTGTCGGCGCCCCGGGTGGCGAACCGTCGCGCGACGGCCGTCTGGTCGTGGGCGAGGATGCTGATCCCGCAGTCGGTGGCCCGGGTGAACGTGTCGTACGACGTGGCGGTTTCGGCCAGGCAGACGAGCACGAGCGGCGGCCGCAGCGACACCGAGCAGAAGGAGCTCGCGGTGAAGCCGTGCGGTGCCCCGAGCGCGTCGCGCGCGGTGACCACGACCACCCCGCTGGCGAACCGGGCCAGGGCCGCCCGGAAGCTGTCGGCGTCGACGCCGCGTACCGTTTCGGTGATGCCGCCGGTCACGGATCGGCCCTCCCGGTGTCCTCGCCGGCCCGCAGCGCGGCGAGCACGGCCCCTTGGCGCGCGTCCCGCGCGGCGGCCAGCCGCCGGTAGGCGTCGGCGCCCTGTCCGTACGCCCGCTCGGTCTGCTCGGCGAGCGTCCGCACGATGTCGTCGGTGAGCGCGGGCGTGCCCAGGTGCTCCCACTCGGCGGCCATCCGGTCCCCGACGGCGCCCAGCATCCGCCTGAGGCCCCCGGGACCGCCGCCCAGGTGGAACGCCTGGAACGGTCCGACCGCGCCCCAGCGCAGTCCGATCGAGCCGGTCACCACGGCGTCGACCTCCTCGGCCGTGAGGTATCCCTCGGCCACCAGGTGCACGGCCTCCCGGAACAGGGCCGACTGCAGCCGGTTCGCGGGGGTGCCGGCCATGGGGCGGCGCAGCGCGACCGGCACCTTGCCCAGGGACCGGTAGAACGCGGCGGCCCGCTCGACGGCGTCGGGCCGGGTGCGGGTGCCCGGGACCAGTTCCACCAGCGGCATCAGATGGGCCGGGTTGAACGGGTGGCCGACCAGCAGCCCCGAGGGGTCGTCCATGGTGGCGCCCAGCGCGTCCGCGGACAGCGACGAGGACGACGACAGCAGCAGCACGTGGTCCGGAGCGGCCCGCTCGGCCTCGGCGAACAGCTCCTGTTTCAACGTGAGTTGCTCGCGTATGTTCTCCTGCACCAGGTCGGTGCCGGCGACCGCCTTGGCCACGTCCGGCTCGATCGTGAGCCGGTCCAGCAGCCGGGCCGGGTCGGCGGGCGGCGCGGGCAGCGAGGGGGCGAACAGCTCCACCGCCTCGCGTGCCGCCCGCTCGGCGTCGGTCCTGCGGGTGCTGAGCCGTACGTCGAGGCCGTGGGCGAGGAACAGCGTGGTCCAGGCCAGACCGATGGTGCCCGCACCGACCACGGTGACGGTGCGTACGGGCCCGGTCATCGGGCCGGCGTGGCGAAGTGCGGTGCCACCTGCCGCGCGAACAGCTCCGTCGAGCGCTTGGCGACCTCCACGGGCAGCAGCCCGGAGTGGATGGTCAGGCTGAGGGTGATGTCCGGTCCGAACCAGCCCTGGATGCGCTCGATCTGGGCGCGGACCTCGGCCGGCGATCCGGCGAGCAGCTTGTCCGCCTCCAGCTTCTTGTCGAAGTCGTAGGTGCGGGTGGCCTCGAGGATCCTCTCGTAGCCGGGGTAGGCGCTGCTGGAGACGCGTCCCCACGCGGAGACGGCCTCGGCCATGCGCTGGTTGTACGCCTCGTCGTCCTCGCGGGCCAGGCGGCGTGCCTCGTCGCCGTCCTCGGCGACGTAGGTGGGGTAGCTGAACTGCACGCGGCCCGGTCCCTCGTGGCCCGCCGCGGCGCGCGCCGCCCGGTAGGCGCCGAGCATCTCCTGGGCCTTCTCGACGGAGGAGGTCGCCGGCACGAGCAGCAGGTGGTGGCCGGCGCGTCCCGCGGACTCGCAGGACTCGAGGCTCATGGCGGTGGCGACGTGCGTCGGCGGGTGCGGCCGCTGCACCGGGCGCGGCTGCAGGGTGACCGGGCCGAACTTGTGGAAGCGTCCCTCCCAGACCACGTCCTCCTCGGTCCACAGGCGCCGGATCGCCTCGACGTTCTCCTCGAACAGGGCGCGGCTGTCGTCGATGGACACGCCGAAGGCCGCGAACTCGTCGGGCAGGAAGGCCCGTCCGAAGCCCACCTCCAGCCGGCCGTGCGAGAGGTTGTCCAGCATGGCGAGCTTGCCCGCGAGCTTGACGGGGTGGGTGAACGCGGGCAGCACGGTGCCGGTGATCAGCCGGATGCGGCGGGTGCGGGCGGCCGCGGCGGCCAGGAAGGTGACCGGGTCGGGGCTGTAGCCGCCGTACCGGAAGAAGTAGTGCTCGACGATCTTCACGTGCTGGAAGCCGAGCTCGTCGGCGAGCTCGGCCACGGACAGTGCCTCGTCGTAGTAGGTCGCGCCGTCCTTGTCGGCGGGACCCACGGTCGGGAAGAAGGTCACTCCGAATTCCACTGTGCACCTCGCGGGCTGATGTCGACTGCGGTACGGCGACGCTCGCAAGCCTGGCTCGCAGTCGGCTGGAGGCCGGATCGAGCAAGAACGTACTTGCCAGAGACCGGACCACCGAGTAATAGTTGGTTTGTCACAACCAACCGAGCGGGATCGGTGCCGGACATGGGACGCACGTCAGCCAATCCACCAGAGGGACCGGACGAGCAGCGCGAGGCCTCCGGTGAGGTGGCGTCGGCCCTTGCCGTGGTGGGGAACTGGATGTTCTCCACGGCGGCCAGGCGCCGCATCATGGCGGCCTCCGGTCTCGAACTGTCCCTCGGGGACTACACGCTGCTCGCCCAGATCTCCCAGCACGCACCCGTGCGGCTGTCGGTCCTCGCGGACCTGATGGAGGTCGACAAGTCCACGCTCACCCCGCCCGCCAAGCGGCTCCAGGCCCGCGGCTTCATCGTCCGCGAGCCCGACCCGGCGGACGCCCGCGCCCAGCTGGTGAGCGTCAGCCGGGCCGGCAAGCAGGCCGTCCGCAAGCTCTGGCAGGCCCGGGCCGCCATCGTGGCGGAGCTGATGGAGGACTGGAGCACCGCCGACATCAAGAGCCTGGCCACCCATCTGGCGGCCTTCGCCGAAGCGATCGAGAAGAAGGGGTAGGGACCGTGACCCACTTAGGGACCCAGGACGGCACGAGCGGCGGTGCGGCCACCGCGGCTCCCGGCACCCCGCCGTCCCCGGGCCGCACCGCACCGCCCTGGGTGATCGTCACCCTCGCCTGTCTCGGCCAGTTCATGGTGCTGCTCGACGTGTCCATCGTGAACGTCGCGTTACCGTCCATCCAGAGCGGCCTCGGCTTCAGCGACACCGGCCTGCAATGGGTCGTGAACGCCTACACGCTCGCCTTCGCCGGCTTCCTCATGCTCGGCGGCCGGGCCGGCGACCTCCTCGGCCGCAAGCGCGTCTACATCGCCGGCATCGCCGTGTTCACCGCGGCGAGCCTGGTCGGCGGACTCGCGGGCACCCCCGGCGTGCTGATCGTCGCCCGTGTCGTGCAGGGCGTCGGTGCCGCCTTCCTGTCGCCGATCACCCTCGCCCTGCTCACCACCACCTTCCCCGAAGGGCCCAAACGGGCCTCCGCGCTGGGTCTGTGGAGCGCGGTGGCGGGCGGCGCCGGCGCGGTCGGCTCCATCGCCGGCGGTCTGCTCACCGGCTATCTGTCCTGGCGCTGGATCCTCCTGGTCAACATCCCCATCGGCATCGCGCTCATCGCGGGATGCCTGCGCTACCTCGACCACCGGCGCAGCGAGGGGCCGCGCCGGCTCGACATCCTGGGCGCCGCCACCGTCACCCTCGCCCTCCTCGCCCTCGTCTACGGCATCGTCAACACCGCGTCGTACGGCTGGACTTCACCGCAAGTGCTGCCACCGCTGATCATCGGCCTGGTGCTGCTCGCGCTGTTCTGCTTCGTCGAAGAGCGCGTCGCCAAGGTCCCGCTGATACGGCTCGGCCTGCTGCGCGCCCGCTCGGTGGCCGGCGGCAATCTGGTGGGACTGCTGATGAACGCCGCGTTCCTGTCGATGTGGTACTTCGTCTCGCTGTACCTGCAGAACGTGCGCGGCTACAGCCCCGTCCAGGCCGGGCTCGCCTTCCTGCCGCACACGCTGATGGTGATGACCGGGGCGCGGCTCAGCTCCCGGCTCATCTCCAAGGCCGGCACCCGTCCGCTCATCCTAGCCGGTGCCCTCAGCGCGCTCGCCGGCTTCGTGTGGCAGTCCCAGCTCGGACCGCACAGCGACTTCGTCCTGATGGTCGTGCTGCCCGGCATGCTGATGGCGCTCGGCGTCGGACTGGTCTTCACCCCCGTCGCCGCGGCGGCCACCTCCGGGGTCGCGCCCGCCGACGCCGGAGTGGTCTCCGGACTGCTCAACACCTCACGCCAGATCGGCGGCGCCCTCGGCCTCGCCATCCTCACCACCATCGCGACGAGCCGTATCCAGTCGCTCTCCGGTGACACTCAGCCCACCCCGGACAACCTGGTCTCCGGCTACGGCCTGGCCTTCCTGGTGGCCGCGGCCTTCGTGGTCCTCGGCGCGGCGTCGGCACTCGTCCTGCCACGCGTCGCCAAGAACCGCTCCTGACGGCCGACCTTTCTACAAGGAGACCTCGTTGAGCAGCGACAAGCACCGACTGACCTACCCGCACCTGCACTTCCGCGAGCCCAACCCGCTCGCCGACGGCAACTACCCGGGATTCGCGCCGGGATCGCGCGTCGCCGACGGGATGCGCATCGACCGCGACGTGGAGATCCCGGTCCGTGACGGCAGCGTCCTGTACGCCGACGTGCACCGGCCCGCCGACCCCGGCACGGCACCGCTGCCCGTGCTGATCTCCTGGGGCCCCTACGGCAAGCACGGCGGCCGCAGCACCGCTCCCAGCCGCAGCGCCGCCAGCGGTGTCGACCCGTCCTGGGTCTCCCCGTACGCGGCGATCGAGGCCCCGGACCCGCTGTTCTGGTGCCGCCACGGCTACGCGGTGATCTACATCGACCCGCGCGGCACCTGGAGCACCCCCGGCGACTACACCCTCGCCTCGGAGCAGGAGGCGCAGGACTTCCACGACGCGATCGAGTGGGCCGGCACCCGTGACTGGTCCAACGGCAAGGTCGGGCTGTCCGGTGTCTCGTACCTGAGCATCGCCCAGTGGCGGGTGGCCGCGACCAGGCCGCCGCACCTGGCCGCCATCAACCCGTGGGAGGGCCTGACCGACTTCTACCGGGACATCGCCTACCACGGCGGCATCCCGGAGACCGGCTTCATGGAGGTGTTCGCCCGGCACAGCCTCGGCTACTCCTCCACCCGCGTCGAGGACCTGGAGCGCCTCGCCCCCGAGCACCCCTTCGACGACGCCTACTGGGACGCCAAGCGGGCGGTCCTGGAGAACGTCGAGGTGCCCGCGTACGTGGTCGCCAGCTGGTCCAACCAGGGCCTGCACGGCCGCGGCACCCTGGAGGGCTTCAAGCGCATCTCCTCGGCCCACAAGTGGCTGGAGGTGCACGGCCGCAAGACCTGGGAGTACTACTACCGGCCCGAGAACGTCGCCAGCCAGCTGAAGTTCTTCGACTGGGCACTCAAGGGCGAGGACAACGGCTGGACCGAGCGGCCGAAGGTGCTCACCGAGGTGCGCGAACGGGCGAACGCCGGCTATGTCGCACAGGAGCGGGAGTGGCCCATCGCCCGCACCGAGTACGTGCCGCTGCACCTGGACGCGGCCACGGGCACCCTGGCCGACAAGCCGCCGCTGGCCGAGGCCGAGGTGAGCTACCCGGTCCAGGACGGCGACGGGGTCGGCGGGACCCGCTTCACCTACCGGTTCACCGAGCGGACCCGGCTCACCGGCCACGCCAAGCTGCGGCTGTGGCTGGAGGCGCGGGGCTCCGACGACGCCGACGTCTTCGTCGCGCTGCGCAAGAGGGACGCCTCGGGCGAGGAGGTGCCGTTCCCGTTCTTCGCGCTGTACGACAACGGCCCCGTCGCCCTCGGCTGGCTGCGGGCCAGCCACCGGGCCCTGGACGAGCAGCGCTCCACTCCGTGGCAGCCCTGGCACCCGCACGACCGCGAGGAGCTCCTCGAACCCGGCGTCCCGGTCGCCCTCGACATCGAGATCTGGCCCTCGTCGACGCTCTTCGAGCCGGGCGAGAGCCTCGAGGTCGTCGTCCAGGCGGGCGATGTCGTCACCGGCGTACTGCCCGGACACCGCGTCACCCGCAACGCGGGCGACCACATCATCCGCACCGGCGGCCGGTTCGACAGCCATCTGCTCGTCCCCGTCGTCGCGGACGAGTAATCCGTACACGATTCACCAAGAAGGAGTGAGGACAGGTGCGTGCCGTCCTGCTGAAAGATTTCGGTCCTCCGGACCGGCTGACCGTGGCCGAGGTACCCGACCCGCGCCCCGCCCGGGGCGAGGTGACGATCCGCGTCGCCGCCGTCGGCATCCAGTTCCTGGAGACCCAGGTCCGCTCCGGCATGATGCGCGGGGCCCTGGGCGGCGCGCCCCTTCCCGTGATCCTCGGCAAGGAGATCGCGGGCGAGGTCATCGAGGCCGGGGCGGGCGTCGACACCGCGCTCGTCGGCAGCCGGGTGCTCGCCACGACCGGCGGTGTCGGCGGCTACGCCGAACTCGCCACCGCGCCCGCCGATGAGCTCGTCCCGGTGCCCGACGGGCTGGACTTCCGCGACGCCGTCGCGCTCTACCGCTACGGTGCCACCGCCCGCGGCCTGATCGACGCCGCACGCGTCGGCGCGGGCGACCGCGTCCTGGTGCAGGCCGCCGCCGGCGCCGTCGGCACGATCCTCGTCCAGCTGCTCAAGCGGGCCGGCGCGACGGTGATCGGCACGGCCCGCGGCGCCGCGAAGCTCGGCCTCGTCAAGGAGCTGGGCGCGGACCACGTGATCGACTACTCGCTGCCGGGCTGGACCGACCAGGTGCGCCAGGCCGCCGGGGGCGCCGTCGAGATCGTATACGACCACGTCGGCGGCGAACTCGGGCGCGAGTCCTTCTCGCTGCTCGCCCCCGGCGCCGGCCGGCAGATCGTGTTCGGCTTCTCCAGCGGGCAGCCGCTCGACGTGAAGCCCATGGAGCTGTTCGGTCGCGGCCTGACCCTGACCGGCTTCAGCGCGGGCCTCATCTGGAACCGGCCCGCGTTCGCCCGCGAGCTGGTCACCGACGTGCTCGGCCTGGCGGTCGCCGGCGAGATCAAGCCGGTCATCGGCCAGAGCTACCCGCTGGAGCGGGCGGCCGAGGCGCATGCCGCCGTGGAGGCGCGCAGCACCATCGGCAAGACCCTGCTCATCCCGTGAACCACTCTCCGCAGCACGCACCTTGCGCACAAACGTCCGGGCCGGCCGAGGCCCGGGTCTTACCGAGGAGAACGACAACACCATGACCACCGCATCCAAGATCTTCGTGGCGGGCGCCACCGGCCTGCTCGGCGGTCAGATCGTCAGCAACCTGCTGGACAAGGGCGCCTCCGTGCGCGCGCTGGTCCGGCCGGGCACCGACGGCGACAAGAAGGCCGCCCTCACCGCGCTTCAGGCCCGTGGCCTGGAGCTCGTCGAGGGTGACATCACCGACCCGGTGGAGAAGCTGGCCGCCGCGATCGGTGACGCCACGACCGTGGTCTCGGCCATCCAGGGCGGCCCGGACCTGATCATCGACGGCCAGGTGAACCTGGTGCGCGCCGCCGAGCAGGCCGGTGCCCGCCGTTTCATCCCGTCCGACTTCGCGATCGACATCACGAAGCTGGACGACGAGGACAACGTCATGATCGGCTGGCGCCGGCAGGCCGCGGCCGCGTACGGTGACACCAGCCTCGATGTGATCTCCGTGCTCAACGGCGCGTTCTACGAGGTCATGATCGGCTTCATGGGCCTCGTCGACTGGGAGGCGGGCACCGTCTCCCACTTCGGCGACCCCGACCAGCCGCTCGACATGACCTCGGTCCCCGACACCGCCGCCTTCACCGCCGCGGTCGCCCTCGACCCGGAGGCCAAGGGCACCCAGCGGTTCGCCGGTGAGGTGCTGTCGATGCGCCAGTTCCACCAGACCCTGGAGCGGGCCACCGGCCGCAGCCTGGCCCTGAAGCACCTCGGCACCGCCGACGAGTTGCGCGCCGAGATCACCCGGCAGGCCGCCGCCACCCAGAACCCGTTCGAGTACGTGGGTCTGCAGTACCAGTGGTGCATGGTGACCGGCAAGGGCAAGTTCGACACCCTGGACAACGCCAAGTACCCGCAGGTGAAGCCTCGTTCGCTGGAGGACTTCGTCCGGGAGGCCGCGCCCAAGGCGTGACCCAGGCACCGCCGGTACGACGTGACCGGTGCGGCGGTCGTCGCCGTACCGGCGGTCACCGGGGCGGCGGCCTGCCGCGGCGGTGGGAATCCCCCGCTCACCGCCGCGGTTCGCCGCCGCCCCGGCTCCTTGTGCTCATGTCCCGGCCGGATACAGGACATTCACACAAAATATACCGGTGAGTCGGTTCGGTAAGAGGCGTGCCTCCCGCCCTGCCGCCCGGCGATCCGGCGGACTGTTCATCCGGCAATCGACCGACGTCCGCCCTGACGTCCTCGAAAGGTGGTGCCCTGGGCTGCGGGGAGAGGACAGGTGACCGTTGACGAACCGTGAGACCGGTTTGTAATTTCGTGACCTGCCTCTACAAAAAATACAGGAGGTCCGGATGGTTATGCACGATCTCTACGGTTTGACCACCTGTACCCGGGGGCTGTCCCCCAGCGTCATGGCGTGTATCGGCCACCCCGTCCGAGCCGTATTAGGCAGGGCCAGGTGATCTCTCACATCGCGCGCAGAAAATGTGCGACACGCCTGGTTCCAGTGGTGATCGTCATGGTGCCGGCCGCGGGAGCGGCCATGGTGGCCGACGCCCCCCTGTGGGGCGGCCACGGAATACTGCGGGGCGTGGTGGCCCTGCTGACCGTATTGATGTACGCGGGCCTCCCGGCCCTGCTGGTCATGGATGCCTCGAGCTGTAGACCGCGCCGCCTGTCCGCTTGCCTGGCACTGCTGCCCGCGCTCGCGGTGACGCCGTTGCTGGTGGTCATGCCGGGCGCGCTGAGCTACCCCATGCTGGCCCTGGTCGTGTCGGTGGTGGCGCTCGACTGCCGGCGCCGTATCCGGGAGCTGCTCTGGGCCCAGCAGCGCAGAATCGTCGAGGAACGGAAGCGGACCCTGCGCGAGAACCGCCAGCTGCGGCGCGATGTGCACGACGTGCTCGGTTACAGTCTGTCGGCCATCACGGTCAAGGCGGAACTCGTCGACCGGTATCTGGTGGAGAACGACCCACGGGTCAGGGAAGAGGTGGCCGAGCTGCTGGCACTGTCCCGCAGGACGCTCGCCGAGATGCGCTCCTTCTCCTCGGCCGCGCGGCGGCTGTCCCTCGGCGTCGAACTCGCCTCCGTGCGCCGGGTGCTGGCGGCGGCCGGCGTGGAAACCCTGGTCTACGGCGACGCCTCGGAGGTGCACGATCCGGCGCTGGGCGCGGCGCTCTCGCTCGTGCTGCGCGAGGGCGCGACCAACATCCTGCGCCACAGCCGGGCCGGCCTCTGCCGGATCACCCTGAGCTGCGAGGACGACACCGTCGTGCTACGGCTCTCCAACGACGGTCACATGGGCGAGTTCGAGGGCGGTGAGCCACTGGGCACCGGCCTGGCGAGCCTCTCCTCCCGGCTCACCGCGTTCGACGGCACGCTGACCTGGACACACGAGGGGGGTTGGTTCCATCTGACCGCCCGTGCTCCGCAGTCCGTCGCGGCGTACGGAACATATGCGGCGACCTGAGCGGTGCGGGCCGCGCCGCGCGGCACCCGAAGACTTGCCGAGGTGCCCGGTCCGCCGGGCCCCGGCAGGGCTTTGGCCGTGGTGGGTACGGCGGTTGGCCGTGGCGGGCCGCAGCGTCTGACCGTGGCGGGCCGCGGAGTTCGGCCGCGGTGGGGTACGGCGCTTGGGCCGCGCTGGGCTGCGGAGGCCTGGCCGCGACGGGCTGCGCTCCGGCCGCAGCAGGCTGCGGAGGTTCGGCCGCGGAAGGTACGGCGCTTGGGCCGCGATGGGCTACAGCCAGCCCGCCTGTTCGGCGATGCGCACGGCGTCCAGCCGGTTGCGGGCGTGGAGTTTGTTGACCGAGGACGCGAGGTAGTTGCGGACGGTCCCGGTCGACAGGTGCATACGGCGGGCTATCTCGGCGGGGTCGGCGCCGGTGGCCGCCTGGCGCAGCACTTCCGTCTCGCGCGGAGTCAGCGGACTGACGTCGCTTTCCCAGGAGGCCAGCGCGAGTTCGGGGTCGATGACGCGACCGCCGGCGGCGATCCGCCGGATGGCCGTGGCCAGTTCTTTCGGGGGCGCTTCCTTCAGCAGATAACCGCTCACGCCCGCGGCCATCGCCCGTTGCAGGGCTCCGGGCCGGCCCAGCGCCGTCAGGACCAGTGTGCGACACTGCGGTAACTGCTCGTGCAGGGCCGCGGCGGCGCTCAGTCCGTCCAGTCCCGGCAGGTCGATGTCCACCACGAGGACATCCGGGCGGTGCTCCAGCGCCGTCGGCACGACGGCGTCCCCCCGGCCCACTTCGGCCACGACCTCGATGCCGCGCTCGCCCGCCAGCAGGGCCACGAGGGCACCACGGATCATCTCCATGTCCTCGGCCAACATGACTCGTATCACGTTCCGCCCCCCACCTCAGGGCGGTCGGCCCCTGAGTAACTTGATCATACACAGCGCTTGTTCCGAGCGAGTAAACGCTTTCTGACGGTATGTGAGGATTCGGGCAGCCGGTCGCGCGCGGCACGCACCGTCCGCTCCAGGCGTGCTCGACGGGCGCTCGAGACACGCTCCAGGCGCGCTCGTGGCGGCTGTGCGAAGGGGGCGGACGACGGCGGCGAGCAGGCGCTTGAGCGGGACTGCCGGTGGGCCTCGAGCCGGGGGCGCCAGGGTCGTGGTGAGAGCGGAACGACCCACCGAGGAGAGAGCATGCCTCCGTACCTGACGGAAATCGCCGACGACGTCTACGCCTACGTCCAGCCGGACGGTGGCTGGTGCCTGAACAACGCCGGTCTCGTCGTGGCGGAGGGAGAGTCCCTGCTGATCGACACCGCGGCGACCGAGCGCCGGGCCCTGGCGCTGCGCGAGGCCGTCAAGAGTGTCAGCCCCGCGCTGCCCCGGCTGCTGGTCAACACCCACTCGCACGGCGACCACACCTTCGGCAACTACCTCTTCCCCGAGGCCGCCGTCGTCGGGCACCGCGGCACCCGCACCGAAGTGACCCAGGTCGGCAAGCATCTGACGACGCTGTGGCCGGACGTGTGCTGGGGCGATCTCGAACTGCGCCCGCCCGAGGTGACGTTCGAGGACCGGCTCACCGTGCACGTCGGCGACACGGAGGCCCAGGTGCTGCACCTCGGTCCCGCCCACACCGGCAGTGACGTCGTGGTGTGGCTGCCCGGCCGGCGCGTGCTGTTCACCGGGGACATCGTGATGTCCGGAGCGACACCGTTCTGCCCGATGGGCTCGGTGGCCGGCTCGCTGGACGCCGTGCGGGCGCTGCGCGACCTGCGGCCCCGCGTGGTGGTGGCCGGGCACGGGCCGGTGGCCGGCGAGGAGCTGCTGGACACCACCGAGGGCTATCTCCTGCTGCTCCAGCGTCTCGCGAAGGAGGGTGTGGCGGCGGGGGCCACCGTCCTGGACGTGGCCCGTGAGGCCGAACTCGGCGCTTACGGCGAGCTGTTGGACGCCGAGCGGATCGTCCCGAACCTGCACCGCGCCTATCTCGAGGAGCGCGGGGCCGAGCGCGGCTGCCCGGTGGACATGCCGGCACTGTTCGCGGAGATGGTGGAGTTCAACGGCGGTCTGCCCGCCTGCCACGCCTGACCCCGGCTTCCAGACGGTTTCCAGGACGGCTCTAGCCACCGGGCACAGCCTCGCATGACCGCTTGTACGACCTTCCAGAAGGGGGCGGCACATGAGCACCGTTGAAGAACGGCCGTTACCGACGGCCCACTTCTCATCCCTGAGCGCCCGCACGGCCGAACTCGCCCAGGTCCGCGAGGCCGTGCGCCTCGGGCCGGGCGAGGCGGCCACCGCGGCGCAGCACGCCAAGGGCAAACTGACCGCGCGCGAGCGACTGGCACTCCTCTTCGACGAGGGCGAGTACACCGAGGTCGAGGGGATGCGCCGGCACCGGGCCACCGGGTTCGGGCTGGAGACGAAGCGACCGTACACCGACGGCGTGGTCACCGGCTGGGGGACGGTGCACGGCCGTACCGTCTTCGCCTACGCGCACGACTTCCGCATCTTCGGCGGCGCGCTCGGTGAGGCCCACGCCGAGAAGATCCACAAGATCATGGACCTGGCCGAGAAGGCCGGTGCGCCCATCGTCGGCCTGTGCGACGGCGCGGGTGCCCGCATCCAGGAGGGCGTGACCGCGCTGGCCGGCTACGGCGGCATCTTCCAGCGCAACGTGCGCAACTCCGGCGTCATCCCGCAGATCTCGGTGATCCTGGGGCCGTGCGCGGGCGGTGCCGCGTACTCCCCGGCCCTCACCGACTTCGTGTTCATGGTGCGCGGCACCTCGCAGATGTTCATCACCGGTCCCGACGTGGTCCAGGCCGTCACCGGCGAGCAGATCACCCAGGACGCGCTCGGCGGTGCCGACGCGCACTCCACGCTCTCCGGTGTCGCGCACTTCGCGTACGACGACGAGCGGGCCTGCCTGGAGGACGTCCGCCACCTGCTCTCGATGCTGCCCGCCAACAACCGGGAACGCCCGCCCGCCGAACCGGCCGACGATCCCGCCGACCGCACCAACGAGGCGCTCTACGACCTGGTGCCCGCCGAGCCCGGCCGGGCGTACGACATGAAGCAGGTCATCGGCGAGATCGTCGACCACGGCGAGTACTTCGAGGTCCACGAGACCTGGGCCACCAACATCATCTGCGCGTTCGCGCGTCTGGACGGCGAAGTCGTCGGCATCGTCGCCAACCAGCCCGCCGCCCTCGCGGGGGTCCTGGACATCGAGGCGTCGGAGAAGGCCGCCCGGTTCGTGCAGACCTGCGACGCGTTCAACATCCCGCTGGTCACCCTCGTCGACGTGCCCGGCTTCCTGCCGGGTGTCGACCAGGAGCACGGCGGGATCATCCGGCACGGCGCGAAGCTGCTGTACGCGTACTGCAACGCGACCGTGCCGAGGATCTCGCTGACCCTGCGCAAGGCGTACGGCGGTGCGTACATCGTCATGGACTCCCGCTCCATCGGCACCGACCTCGCCCTGGCCTGGCCCACCAACGAGATCGCGGTGATGGGCGCGGAGGGGGCGGCGGGCGTCGTCTTCCGCAAGGAGATCGCGGCGTCCGACGACCCCGAGACGACGCGCCGGGAGCGGATCGAGGAGTACCGCACCCAGCTCATGCACCCCTACTACGCCGCCGAGCGCGGCCTGGTGGACGATGTGATCGACCCGGCCGAGACACGGTCCCGGCTGATCGAGGCGCTGGCCATGCTGCGCCACAAGCACGCCCCCCTGCCCACCCGCAAGCACGGGAACCAGCCCCAGTGAGCGCCGGCCGGCCGCTCGTCGTGGTGGCACACGGCAGTCCCGGCACGGATGAACTGGCCGCGCTGGCAGCGGTGTTGCTGACCATTTCCCGCGGTTCCGGGGGCACGTCGGCACCGCCGCGCCCCGCACTCGCCTGGTGCCGGGCCAACCCCGCCCATGGATCCGCCGTCGCCTGGGCGGCCGCAACGCGGCCCGCCTGGACGTCTTCGTCGTGAGAGGACACACGTGAGTCTGCGTAAGGTGCTCATCGCCAACCGTGGCGAAATCGCTGTCCGCGTGGCCCGGGCCTGCCGGGACGCCGGGATCGCGAGTGTCGCCGTCTATGCCGACCCGGACCGGGCGGCCCTGCATGTCCGCGCGGCGGACGAGGCGTTCGCGCTGGGGGGTGACACCCCGGCCACCAGTTACCTGGACATCGAGAAGGTGCTGCTGGCCGCCAAGCAGTCCGGTGCGGACGCGATCCACCCGGGTTACGGCTTCCTGTCCGAGAACGCCGAGTTCGCCCAGGCGGTCCTGGACGCCGGGCTGATCTGGATCGGCCCGCCGCCGCAGGCCATCCGTGACCTGGGTGACAAGGTCGCCGCCCGGCACATCGCCCAGCGCGCCGGTGCCCCGCTGGTGGCGGGTACGCCGGACCCGGTCTCGGGTGCGGAGGAGGTCGTGGCCTTCGCGGAGGAGCACGGTCTGCCGATCGCGATCAAGGCCGCGTTCGGCGGTGGCGGGCGCGGTCTGAAGGTCGCCCGCACCCTCGAAGAGGTCCCCGAGCTGTACGAGTCCGCCGTGCGCGAGGCGGTCGCCGCGTTCGGCCGCGGCGAGTGCTTCGTGGAGCGGTATCTGGACCGGCCGCGGCATGTGGAGACGCAGTGCCTGGCCGACAAGCACGGCAACGTCGTCGTGGTCTCCACCCGTGACTGCTCCCTGCAGCGCCGTCACCAGAAACTGGTGGAGGAGGCGCCCGCACCGTTCCTGTCCGACGCTCAGATGGCGGAGTTGTACCGGGCGTCGAAGGCCATCCTGAAGGAGGCCGGGTACGAGGGCGCGGGCACGTGTGAGTTCCTGGTGGGGCAGGACGGCACGATCTCCTTCCTGGAGGTC
>NZ_BMSK01000011.1:288451-321213 GCF_014649115.1 Streptomyces eurythermus
GGAGATGTTCCGCATCGCCGACGGCGAGGAACTCGGCTACGACGATCCGGTGCTGCGCGGTCACTCCTTCGAGTTCCGTATCAACGGCGAGGACCCGGGCCGTAACTTCCTGCCCGCGCCCGGCACCGTCACCACCTTCGAAGCCCCCACCGGCCCCGGTGTCCGTCTGGACGCGGGTGTGGAGGCCGGCAGTGTCATCGGCCCGGCGTGGGACTCCCTGCTGGCCAAGCTGATCGTCACCGGCCGCACCCGCAAGGAAGCCCTCCAGCGGGCCGCCCGCGCCCTGGAGGAGTTCCGCGTGGAGGGCATGGCCACCGCCATCCCCTTCCACCGCAAGGTCGTCACCGACCCCGCCTTTGCCCCCGAACTCACCGGCTCCAGCGATCCGTTCACGGTCCACACCCGCTGGATCGAGACCGAGTTCGTCAACGACATCAAGCCCTTCACCGCCCCCGCGGGCGCGGAGGAGGACGAGGCGGGCCGCGAGACCGTCGTGGTCGAGGTCGGCGGCAAGCGCCTGGAGGTCTCGCTGCCGGCGTCCCTGGGCATGTCCCTCGCGCGCAAGGGCCTCGCGGCCGGGGCCAGGCCCAAGCGCCGTACGTCCAGGAAGTCCGGCCCCGTCGCCTCAGGCGACGCCCTCGCCTCCCCGATGCAGGGCACCGTCGTCAAGGTCGCCGTCGAGGAGGGCCAGGAGGTCAAGGAGGGCGACCTGGTCGTCGTCCTGGAGGCGATGAAGATGGAGCAGCCGCTCAACGCCCACCGGTCCGGCACCGTCAAGGGACTGTCGGCCGAGGTCGGCAGCTCGCTGACCTCCGGCGCCGTCATCTGCGAGATCAAGGACTGACGTCTGCCCCAGCAGGAGGAACCGATGAACCACGAGCACGGTGAACTCGACGCCGGCGACCCCGGGGAAGCCGGCGGCCCGCTGAACGCGCCCGCGCTGCGTCTCGCCGGGGAGGAGGACGACCCGGACCCGCACATCGTCCGGGGGATCGATTGATGACCGTGGGATGAGTGTGTCGGGTGAGCGGGTGTGAATAATTCATGCCCGCTCATGCCGGGCACACTGGTTCATGATACAACGATCCTGCGATGCTCATGGCCATGGAAATCGATGTTCTGGGACCACTTGGAGCACGAGTAAACGGCCTGTCGATCGTCCCGACTGCCGGAAAACCCCGGCAGATCCTGGCGCTGCTCGCGATTCGCGCGGGTCGTGTCGTCTCCGTGGAGACGCTGATCGAAGAGGTGTGGGGAGACGCGGTCCCGCGCAGTGCCGCTCCCACCTTGCAGACGTACATCCTGCAACTGCGCAAAAAGATCACCGATGCCCTGCCCGAGGACAGCGAACTGACGGCGAAGGACATCCTCGCCACGTCCTACGGGGGATATCAGCTCGCCCCGGTGGAGCCGATCCGCTGCGACCTCGTGGAGTTCCAGCGGCTGACGGCCCACGGCACCCGTGCCATGGCCGAGCACGCTCCGCACGTCGCGAGCGAGAAGCTGCGCGAGGGCCTCGGCCTGTGGCGCGGCAACGCCCTGGTCGACGTGCCGCTGGGCGAGGTGCTGCGCATGGAGGTCATCGGGATGCAGGAGGCGCGCACCCGCGCCCTCGAACTGCGGATCGAGGCGGATCTCCAACTGGGACGGCACGCGGAACTCATCGGCGAGCTCCGCATGCTGGTCGCCCAGCAACCACTGCACGAGAACCTGTGTGCCCAGCTGATGACCGCCCTCTACCGCGCCGGTCACCCCTGGCGGGCCCTGGAGGTCTTCCAGTCCCTGCGCCAGTCCCTGGTCGACGAGCTCGGTGTGGAGCCCTCGCCCCGGCTGCAACGGCTGCACCGCGCGATACTCGCCAACGACGACCGGCTGGACCGCTTCACCCCGGCTCAGCGGTTGCTCAGCGCCTGAACCGGGCGGGGCGGTTCACGCTCCGGGCGGTGGCGCGTACGCCGTGCCGACGACGTGGCCGGTGCCGAGCCGGTGAGTGGCGAACGTCCACTCACCGGGTCGCACCGGCTCGCCGGTGTTGTCGTGCAGCACGGCGGTCGTGCCCTCGACCCGGAAACCGAAGGTGCGGAACGGCAGCCCCGTGCCCACGCCGAGGGCCTTGGTGTACGCCTCCTTCAGGGTCCACAGACGCAGCAGGGCATCACCACGCTCATGTGCGGGAAGGGCACGCAGGTCGGACAACTCCTGCGCGGTGCAGGCGCGTTGTGCGAGCAGCACGCGGCATCCGGACCGGCCGAGCGGCTCCGCGTCCACACCGATCGGGCCGTGCAGGCTCAGGGCCAGCACCAGCAGGTCACCGGTGTGGCTCAGGCTCAGACCGAGCCGGTCGCAGCCACGCAGATACGGCCGCCCGGCCGGTCCCCGGGCGAGCTCCAGCTCGTCCGCCGGCACGTCCAGGACGGCCGCCGCGGCGTGTTTGACGAGCCGGCGCGAGGCGGCGAAGCGGGCGCGGGCCGCCGGCCGGTGGCCGGCGGCCCGGTACCGCTCGTACTCCCGGCCGAGCAGGACGCGCAGTCCGGTCCCGTCGGGGACGCTCCAGGAACCGGCCGACGCGTACAGCACCACGGCGGTTCCGGCGCGCAGGGCCGGCCCGGCGGCCCGGGTCCAGGCTCCGCCGGGTCCGTCCGCGCGCAGGTACGTCACGGACGCGGTCACGCGCCCACCAGCCGGCGTGCGGCGGCGGGTACCGTGCGGGCCGGGACCGTCGGCCGACGGCAGTGCGCGACCGCCTCGTCGAACAGGGCGGCGCTCAACTGGGTGTCGGGGCCGATCGGTTCGAGGCCGAGGCGGATCGCGATCCGGGAGAGCGCGGCCACCAGGCGGTCCCGGTCGGTGGTGATCCGCCGTCCCCGGCCGGTCCCCCGCCAGCCGTCCAGGCAGGCGGCCGCCGCGGTCAGCAGCGCGTAGCGGTCGGCCAGGGCCCAGATGCCGGCCGAGGCGTCCGCCGGCGCGAGGGCGCAGGCGCCGACCACGGCGCGGCGTTCCCGTTCCAGTTCGTCGAGCAGTGCGTGCAGGTCCAGCGGCAGCGCGGCGGGGCGTACCGAGGTGAGGGGCCGGGCCAGCCGGTCCTCCCCGGTGGGCGGCCCGTCCAGCCGTGCCGTCACGGCGTCGAGCCGCGCACGGTGGTCGGGGTGCCACATGGCCTGGTGCAGCCGCCGGGCGTGCTCCCGGTACGCGGCGCCCGGACCCGTGTTCCGCTGCGCCTGCGCGCCCAGCAGTACGGACAGAGTGTCGACGCTCTCCATGAGCAGCCGCGGCAGCAGGAACCTGGCCACGGCCGAGTGGTTGCCGCCGTCGGCGCGCAGCAGCCGGTCGCCCGCCCACAGGTCCAGGTAGGCGGCTCCGGCCGCGGCCCGCCCGAGCCGCGAGGGCTCGGTGCCGGCCACGGCCGCGAGGGCGCTGCGCAGCGCCAGGCCGGCGTGGACCATGAGCTGGGCCGGGGGCGGGGCGGCGGTGGTCCGCACGGCGTCACACCAGCTGGTCGTAGCTCACCGAGCGGGAGCGCAGCAGGATCTCGCCGTCGGTGATCTCGATGACGTCGTGCACGACGGTGCTGGGCCACACCTCCGGCCGCTCGTTCGGCCGTACCCGCACGATCAGCGCGTACACGGTGGAGCGGATGCTGCCGTCCTCCTGCGGCTCCAGGACCATCTGGTTGAAGAAGTGGCGGCGCTGGGTGGGGTTGTCCTGGTACTTCTTCAGGAACGACCGGAGCTCTTCGAGGATCGCGTCGCGGCCGACGGCCGGGGCGATGTCGGGCGAGTGCTGGAAGCTGCCGTCCTTCGTGAACGTCTGCGTGTACTCCTCCAGCCGGCCCTCGTCGAGGGCCTGCATCTGGCGGGCGTAGAAGTGCTGGACCTGGGTGTAGAGATCGCTGCTGACGGGCGTGGGCATGAGGGTTCCTCACCTGGGTCGTCGGGCGGGTGGTGGCCGGGCCAGGATCGCCACCGGCGCTCGAATCGCTCTGGAGCACGGTCGGGGCGGCGCATGAGCGCGGCCGGTGCGCTTCAAGGCACCTTCCAGCAGGGCACGAGGCGCGCCCAGCACGCTCGGTGGGCACCTGCCGTCACAGCGATTCGGGAGAACACATGTCACAGGCAGTCAAGCCGGTCGCCCTGGTCACGGGAGCCACCAGCGGGATCGGTCTCGAGATCGCCCGGCGCCTCGCCGGGCTCGGGGCCCGGGTCTACCTGTGTGCGCGCCATGAGGACCAACTGGCCGACACCATCAAGGAGTTGACGGAAGCCGGGTACGAGGTGGACGGCACCACGTGTGACGTGTCCGACCCCGAGCAGATCAGGGCCTTCGTCCGCGCGGCCGTCGACCGCTTCGGGCCGGTCGACATCCTCGTCAACAACGCCGGGCGCAGCGGCGGCGGAGCCACCAACGAGATCCCGGACGACCTCTGGTTCGACGTCATCAACACGAACCTCAACAGCGTCTTCCTGATGACCAAGGAAGTCCTCAACACCGGTGGCATGCTGGCGAAGAAGTCCGGCCGCATCATCTCGATCGCCTCCACCGGCGGCAAGCAGGGCGTCGTGCACGCCGCGCCCTACTCGGCGTCCAAGCACGGCGTGGTCGGCTTCTCCAAGGCCCTCGGCCTGGAGCTGGCCCGTACCGGCATCACGGTCAACGCGGTGTGCCCCGGCTTCGTCGAGACGCCGATGGCGGAGCGGGTGCGCGAGCACTACGCCGGCATCTGGGGCGTGAGCGAGCAGGAGACCCACGACCGCATCACCACGCGGGTGCCGCTGGGCCGTTACGTGGAGACCCGTGAGGTGGCCGCCATGGTCGAGTACCTGGTGAGCGACGACGCGGCCGCGGTGACCGCGCAGGCCCTCAACGTGTGCGGCGGTCTGGGCAACTACTGATCCGCGCCGCCACGGCCATCACACGGCCGCCCCTCCCCGGTTCCGGGGAGGGGCGGCCGTGTGTGTCCGCGCCCGCGTTCAGGCGGAGACCTGGCTGCCCTCGCCCGTGTGCGCGGCGGCGTGGGTCATCGTGGTCAGGCTGTTGCGGCCCAGTGCCTCGCGCACGAAGGCCCGGGCGTCGGCGAGGGTGGCCTGCTCGCCGAGCACCTCGCGGACCGTCGCCGGGTTCAGGGCGACGGTGTGCCGGGCGGTGGCGACGGGCCCTTCGGGGCCGTCCGTGAACGTCCACAGGCCGCTGTGCCCGGTCAGCAGCTTCGGCAGCACGTGCTGCTTGTAGGCGATCCACGACGGCTCGTGGCAGATGCGCACCGAGCGGGTGGTGTGCGCCGAGCCGTCCGCCGTGACGGTGTCCATCTCCAGGTCCTGCACGCCCGGCTCGTCCTCGGTCAGCCGTACCCGGCTGACGTGCGGCAGCCGCTCGGCCCACAGGTCGGCCCGGTTGACGAAGTCGTAGGCCGCCGCGGCCCCGCCGGTGATCGGGACGACGTCGGTGAAGGAGAACACCACGTCGGCCACCGGGTGGCCCAGCTCGGCGACCCGGGCCAGTGCCGCCAGTTCCTCGCCGCTGTTGCGGTCCAGCGCGGTGAGCAGCGCCTCTACGGCGGCGGGGGCGTCGTCCTCGACGCTGAAGCGGTGGCGCAGCACCACCTGGGTGCGGCCGTCGGGCAGCTCGCGCAGCAGCCAGCCGCCGGCCATGGAGGTGACCGGTGCGAAGCTGCGCTGCTGCCGGAAGCTCACGTAGCGGCGCGCGGGGTCGAGGACCCGCCGCGACGTCCAGCTGGCGACCTTGCCGTTGACCTGCGCCCAGATCTCGAAGACCTCGCTGCGCTCGTCGCGCTCCAGGTGGCGCACGTACACGCTGGGCCCGAACACCGCGGGCCACAGGGTGACATCGGCCACCAGGTCGTAGACGACCTGGGCGGGAGCGGACACGATGCGGGTGTGCTCGGTGCGGTGGATCACGGTTCGTTCCATGGCGGCTTCTCCTCGGCTCGGGACGGTGGCGCGGAAGGGGCCGGGGCCCGTATCCCGGCGACGGCGGATACGGGCCCCGGAGGCGTACGGTCGGGCCCGGACGTCAGACGGCGGCCGTTGCCGTGTCGGCGTTGACCAGGGCGAGGAGCGCGCGGGGCGTCTCCACCTCCGCGATGTCGTCGTCCGACAGGTCGATGCCGTACTCCTGCTTGATGCGCGCGGCGGACTCCATCAGGGCGAGCGAGTCGTACCCGAGGTCCTCGAACGAGCTGTCGAGGATGTCGCCGGTCAGGTCGAGGCTGTCGTCCTCGCCGGCGCAGGCGATGAGGATGCGTCGCAGGTCTTCGATGGCGAGCTGAGCCATGAGGGTCTTCTCCTGTCAGGTGGGGAACTGCCGGCGTTCGGCAGCTCAGTGGTCGGTGTGGCGCGTGACGACGACGGCCGAGTTGAAGCCCCAGCGTCCGCGTGCGAGGACGAGTGCCGCGGACACCGGCCGGGTACGGGGTTCGCCGGTCACGAGGTCGATGCCGTAGGCGTCGGGGACCTGGGCGGTGAAGCCACTGGCCGGGATGACGCCGTCCCGGATGGACAGCAGCGCGCTCGCCAGGTCCGCGGGGCCGCCCCCCGCGTACATCCGGCCGGTCAGCGCCTTGGGCGCGGTCACCGGCACACCCCGCGGGCCGAAGACGGCGCGCAGCGCGTCCGCCTCGATCCGGTCCAGCTCGGGCAGGCCGGCCGCGTCGGCGAACACCACGTCGATGTCGGCGGGTGCCAGACCGGCGTCGGCCAGGGCCAGTTCGGCCGCCCGGCGCAGCCCGGGCTCACGGCCGGATCCCGGTTTGGGGTCGAACGTCGAGGCGTAGCCGGCGATCTCGCCGTAGATCCGGGGCGCGCCGCGTTCCCGGGCGCTCGCGGCGTCCTCGGCGATGAGGATCGCGCCGCCCTCGCCGGGCACATAGCCGGCCGCCCGCTCGTCGAACGGGAGGTAGGCCGCCTCCGGGTCGGTGGCGGTGGTGACCCGGCCGCCCGCCAGCTGGGAGGCCCAGCCCCAGGGGTCGAACGCGGAGTCCACGCCGCCGGACACCACGAGCCTGGTGCCGCGCTCGACGGTGCGCCGGGCGTGCCCGACGGCGTCCAGGCCGCCGGCCTGCTCGCCGACCAGGGCGGCGCTGGGCCCGCGCAGCTTGTGCCGGATGGAGATCTGGCCGGTGTTGACCGCGTAGAACCAGGCGAACGACTCGTAGACGGAGACGAACTCCGAGCCCTTGGACCAGAGTTTGTTGAACTCCTGGTGGGTGAACGCGAAACCGCCGAGAGCGTTGGAGGTGACCGTGCCCATGTCGTAGTCGGGCAGGGTGTTCTCGTCGACGCCCGCGTCCTCGAGGGCCCAGGCCGCGGCGGTGAGCGCGTAGCGGGTCGACACGTCGGTCTGCGGCAGCAGCCTGCTGGGCAGATGGGTCTTGGCGTCGTAGTCGACGATCTGCCCGGCCAGGCGGGAGGGGTACGCGGAGGTGTCGAAGCCGGTCAGTTCCCGGACCCCGTTGGCGCCCGTCAGCGTCGCCTTCCAGAACGCCTCGGTGCCCAGGCCGTTGGGCGTGGCCGCCCCGATACCCGTGATGACGGTGGTCATGCCGCGGCCACCTCCGGACGGTGCAGGATCATCGCGCTCTGGAAGCCGCCGAAGCCGGAGCCGACCGTGAGCACCGTGTCCACGCGCTGTTCGCGGGCGGTCAGGGGTACGTAGTCGAGGTCGCACTCGGGGTCGGGGGTGTGCAGGTTGGCCGTCGGCGGCACGACGTTGTGCTCGATCGCCAGCAGCGACGCGGCGATCTCGACGGAGCCGATGGCCCCCAGGGAGTGGCCGACCATCGACTTGATGGAGGAGACCGGCACGTCGTAGGCGTGCTGGCCCAGGGAGCGCTTGAACGCGGCGGTCTCGTGGCGGTCGTTCTGCTTGGTGCCCGAACCGTGCGCGTTGATGTAGTCGATCTTGGTGCCGTCCAGGCGTGCCTCGTCCAGCGAGACACGGATGGCCTCGGCCATCTCGCGGCCGTCCTTGCGCAGGCCCGTCATGTGGTGGGCGTTGCAGCGGGTGGCGTACCCGCCGACCTCCGCGTAGATGTGCGCTCCGCGCTTCTTGGCCGCCTCGTACTCCTCCAGCACGAACATGGCGGCGCCCTCGGCGAGCACGAATCCGTTGCGGGTGCCGTCGAAGGGGCGCGAGGCGTGCGCCGGGTCGTCGTTGCGGGTCGTCGTCGCCTTGATGGCGTCGAAGCAGGCGACCACGATCGGGGAGATCGGGGTGTCCGCGGCGCCGGCGACGACGGTGTCGACCGTGCCCTCGCGGATCAGCTGGACGGCGTAGCCGACCGAGTCGAGCCCCGAGGTGCAGCCGTCGGAGACCATGGTCACCGGGCCTTCCGCGCCCACTTCCCAGGCCACCTCGGCCGGCATGACGCCGGGGGAGAGATAGTCGAACATGTGCGGGGACAGGTAGGCCGGGTCGACCTCCCACTCCTTGCCCGCGTCCGACATCACGAGGTACTCGTTCTCCAGGCTGGTCGCCGAGGCGACCGCGCTGCCCAGGCTGACCCCGACGCGGTGCGGATCCAGCGCGGACAGGTCCAGCCCGCTGTCCGCGACCGCCTCGCGGGTGCAGGCCACCGCGAACTGCGTGGCCCGGTCCATGCGGCGGATCTCGCGCGGGCCGAAGCCCTCGGCCGCCGCGTCGAAGTCGACCTCGCCGGCGATCCGCGAACGGAACGGCGACGCGTCGAAGAAGGAGATGCTCCGGGTGGCGGTGCGGCCCGCCGACAACAGGTCCCAGAACGCCTTCGTTCCGTTGCCGCCGGGAGCGCGTACACCGACACCGGTGATCACGACGCGCCGGGTCATGTCCGGCCCGCGTTCGTAGACAACATCGCTGTAAGTCCTTTCGCCTCTGAAACAGCGGCAGTTACGTGGTGAAAGGCTGTGGCGACGGTCTAGAGCACCACTCGACCCCGCCTCGGGAGAACGCGTGGCGCCACCGGAAGGGGCCGTCACGGCCGGCCGTGCTCGGTGGCCGGCCGCGTGCTCCGGGACGTCAGGCCGGGGCCCGCGCTCCCGTTCAGCGACCGGAGCAGGGCGTGCCGGCGGCGGACCGGGCCGCGCTCTCCTGGCGACCCGCCCCGGCCGGTGACGTATGCGCCACTGTGCGGGGCGCCTCCACCCGGTGGAATCCCCCGGTTCGTCGAAAGTGCCGATGCCTCACATCCACGGTGTGGAGGGGGCGGCGCCGCGCTGTCCCCGTCGGTCCTCTTCTACGACGCGCCGGTCAGGTGGCCGCCGACCCGCATGGCCGTCTCCCGCAGCCAGATGTGGGCCGCGTCATGGGTGTGGACCGGGTGCCACCACAGCGCCTCGCGCAGCGGCACCGCCTCGTAGGGCGGTTCCACCACCCGGACGGCGGCGATCGGCGTCAGCAGCCGCGCCAGCCGTGCCTGGATCAGGGCGATGCGCCGGGTCCCGGTGACCAGCAGGGGCAGGAGCTGGAAGCTGTCGACGGACACTTCCACGCGCGGTTCGATGCCGAGCATGCCGAGCTGGCGCACGGCGGGCGCGTCGTAGGTGCGCTGGTACGTCACCCACGGCAGCCGGGCCAGGTCCTGGCGGGTGAGCCGGTCGCCGACGTCCGGATGGTCCTCGGCGACGAGGAACACCCAGCGGTCGTCGTAGAGGTCGGTGGCGGGGAAGCCGCTGATCACGCCGTGCGGCATGAGCAGGCCGTCGGTGGCGCTGAGCAGGGTGGCGGTGTCGTCGACGACGACCGGCCGGGTCTGGGTGAAGCGGAGCCGGATGCCGGGGGCCTCCTCGTGCACGACGCGGGCGAGTTCGGTGCCGAAGACGGCCACCGCGTAGTCGGACGCCATCAGCCGGAACTCGCGGCTCTCCGCGGCCGGGTCGAAGTCGGCCTGGCTGGAGAAGAGGCGTTCCAGCACGTCGTAGGCGGTGGCGGTGCGGTCGAGGAGGACCTGGCCGAGGGCGGTCAGTTCGTAGTGGCCGCCGACGCGGGCGAGCAGGTCGTCGTCGAAGTGGCGGCGCAGCCGGGCGAGGGCGGCGCTCATGGCGGGCTGGCTGAGGCCGACGCGCTGCCCGGCGCGGGTGACGTTGCGCTCCTCCAGCAGGGCGCGCAGGGCGACGACGAGGTTGAGGTCGAGTCGGGTCAGGTTCACGGATCGGTCCTCGTACGGGGCGACGAGCAGGGGGGTGAGCGGCGGAAATAAACACGATGGATGCCGACCATCCACAGAATCTATTTCCCTGATCGCGAGCGGCGGGTCCAGATTAGTCCCACCGCAATGAGGAGGACACGTCCGTGAAACCCGAATCCGCGTCCGAGCTCTTCGCCGGACCCTTCGCCCTCGCCACCCTCTCGGCCCCGGACGGGCCGGAATTCCCCGCCCTCGTCACCCCGGACGGCTTCGCCCTCGATCTGCGGGACGCGTTCGGCGAGGACCGGCTGACCACGCTGGACGTGCTGGACCGCTGGGAGTCGGCGCTGCCGCGGCTGCGCGCGCTCGCGGCCGGCCCGGGCCCGGCCCGCACGGCCCTCACGGACCTGCGCGTGCACGCGCCCGTGTCGCCGCGCCAGGTGTTCCAGTCGGGCGCGAACTACCGGCAGCACGTGATCGACCTGCACGTGGCCCACCGCGCGCCCGGTGACGACCGGCCGGAGAGCGAACGCCGCGCCGAGGCCGCCGAGATCATGGACCGGCGGGCGGCCGAGGACCTGCCGTACGTCTTCATCGGGCTGCCGAGCGCGATCACCGGGCCGTACGACGATGTCGTCCTGCCCGCGTGGGCCGAGCAGCCCGACTGGGAGCTGGAGCTGGCGGTCGTCATCGGCAGGCCCGCCCACCGGGTGCCGGTGGCGGACGCGGCGCGGTACATCGCCGGTTACACCATCGCCAACGACCTGACCGACCGGGCCACCGTCTTCCGCCGGGACATGCCGCAGATCGGCACCGACTGGCTGCGCAGCAAGAACGCCCCCGGGTTCACCCCGCTCGGCCCCTGGATCGTCCCGGCCGAGTCGATCGCCGACCCGGACGACCTGCGCGTCACGCTCAAGCTCAACGGCGAGACCATGCAGGACGAGTCGACCCGGGACATGATCTTCAAGGTCGCGCGGATGGTGTCGTACGCCTCCCAGGCCGCCCGCCTGCTCCCCGGGGACCTGGTGCTCACCGGCTCCCCCGCCGGCAACGGCATGCACTGGGGCCGGCTGCTGCGCGACGGCGACGTCATGGAGGGCACGGTCACCGGGCTCGGGGTCCAGCGCACCCGTTGTGTCGCGGAGGGCGCCGCGTGAACCGCCACGACGCGGAGGGGGCGATCGCCGAGGCCGCCGAGGCGTACTCCAACTGGGGGCGCTGGGGCGAGGACGACCGGCTCGGCACCCTCAACTTCCTGGACGAGGGCAAGCGCCGCGAGGGCGCGGCCCTGGTGCGGCGGGGCGTCGGCTTCTCGCTGTCCCAGTCCTTCGACATGACCGGCCCGCAGAAGGGCTGGCGGCGGCGCACCAACCCGGTGCACACCATGCTGGACACCGGCACCGACGCCGCCCTCGGCAACCAGGGCTTCCCGCACGGGTTCGGCGGCGCCGACGATGTGATCGCGATGCCGCTCCAGTGCTCGACCCAGTGGGACGGGCTCGGCCACATCTTCGACCACGGCAAGGCGTGGAACGGCCGGGACGCCGAGAAGGTGGTCACCTCCGACGGCGACCTCGTCACCGGCATCGAGCACATGGCGCCGTACGTCGCCGGCCGCGGTGTCCTGCTCGACGTGGGCCGGGTGGTCGGCGAGGACGGGGAACTGCCGGACGGGTTCGCGATCACCGAGGAGCATCTGACGGCGACGGCCGAGGCGCACGGCGTGAGCGTGGGCCGCGGGGACATCGTCGTCGTACGGACCGGGCAGCTCGCCCGGGCCCGCCGCGAGGGCTGGGGCGACTACGCCGGCGGTCCCGCGCCCGGGCTGTCGTTCACCACGGCCGGCTGGCTGCACCGCACCGAGATCGCCGCGATCGCCACCGACACCTGGGGTTTCGAGGTCCGCCCGAACGAGTTCGCGCACGCCTTCCAGCCGCTGCACCAGGTCGCCATCCCGAACATCGGCCTGCTGATCGGGGAGATGTGGGACCCGGACGCGCTCGCCGCGGACTGCGCCGCCGACGGCGTGTACGCGTTCTGGCTCACCGCCGCGCCCCTGCCGATCACCGGCGCCGTCGGCTCCCCGGTCAATCCGGTCGCCGTCAAGTAACCAGCGCGACAAAGGAGTTACGCATATGAGCACCCCCCGTACGGTCCTGGTGACCGGCGGCGGCGCGGCCGGCAACGCCGCCACGGTCCTGCTGCGCCGGGCCGGGATCGCGGTGGACCTCGTCGAGGCCAGGGACGACTGGAACGCCACCGCCGGCTCCGGCATCACCCTTCAGGGCAACGCCCTGCGCGTCCTGCGCGAACTCGGCGTCTGGGAAAGGGTGAGGGAGTCCGGCTTCGGCTTCGACTCGGTCGGCATCACCGCCCCCGACGGCACCGTCCTGCACGTCGCCCGGGACGTCCGCACCGGCGGCGACGACCTGCCCGCCACCGTCGGCATGGAGCGGCCCCGGCTCCAGCGGATCCTCATCGACGCCGTGCGCGCCTCGGGCGCCCGGGTCCGGCTGGGCACCCGGGCCACGGAGTTCGACAGGGACGCCGACGGCGTGACCGTACGCTTCACCGACGGCACCGAGGGCCGCTACGACCTGGTGATCGCCGCCGACGGCATCGGCTCGGCGACCCGCGCGGCCATCGGCATCACCGACAAGCCGGAACCGACCGGCATGGCCATCTGGCGCGTGGCCGCCCCCCGCCCGGCCGGCGTGGTCCGCACCGACCTCGCCTACGGCGGCCCCGCCTACATCGCCGGCTACTGCCCCACCAGCGACACCACGATCTACGCGTACGTCGTCGAGGCCAACCGCGACCGCGCCGCCATCCCCCCGGAGACATACGCCGACGAGATGCGCCGCCTGGCCTCCGGCTACGGCGGGCACTGGGCGGACATCATCCCGCACATCACCGACCCGGCGAAGGTCAACTACACATGGTTCGACCGGTTGCTGGTGGAGGGCCCCTGGCACCGCGGCCGGGTCGTCCTCGCCGGCGACGCGGCCCACTGCTGCCCGCCGACCCTGGCGCAGGGCGCGGCGATGTCCCTGGAGGACGCGCTGGTCCTCGCCGAACTGCTCACCAGCGGCCGGGAGTGGGACGACGCGCTGCTGCGGGAGTACCAGGAGCGCCGGATGCCGCGTGTGCGGGCGGTGGTCGAGGCGTCCGTGCTGCTCGGCCGGTGGCAGCTGGACGGCGTGCGGGACGCGGACGTGCCCGGCCTGATGGGCCGCACCATGACGATGCTGCGGGAGCTGCCGTGACGACGATCCCCACGGTGGACGTGCACGCCCACGTCCTGCTGCCCGAGGTGGAGGCGCTGGTGGCCGGCCTGCCGGGCCTGGCCGGGGCCAGGGCGCTCGACGCCCGCCGCAACGGTCCGGCCGCCCTGGCGGTCAACGGCCCGATGGTGCGCGAGCGCGTCCCGAGGATGACGGAGCCGCGGCTGAGGCTGGCCGCGATGGACGCGCAGGGCGTGGACGTGCAGCTGGTCAGCCCCTCGCCCTCGCACTACCACTACTGGGCCGACGAGGACACCGCCGAGAAGGTGTACCGGCTGGCCAACGAGGCGACCGCCGCGCACTGTTCGGCCGCGCCCGACCGGCTGCGGGGGCTCGGGCTCGTCCCGCTCCAGCACCCCGGCCGGGCGGTACGCGCCCTCGACCACGCGCTGGAGCAGGGCCTGACCGGGGTGGAGATCTCCAGCCACGCCCCGGGGCGGGACCTGTCCGACCCGGACTACGAACCCTTCTGGTCCCGGGCGCGGGAGACGGGCGCGCTCGTCTTCCTGCACCCCTTCGGCTGCACGCTCGACGAGCGGCTGGACCGGTGGTACCTGTCCAACAGCGTCGGCCAGCCGGTGGAGAACGCCGTCGCGCTCTCCCACCTCATCTTCTCCGGCGTCCTGGACCGGCACCCGGGGCTGAAGCTGATCGCGGCCCACGGCGGCGGTTATCTGCCGACCCACATCGGCCGCGCCGACCATGCCTGGACCACCCGCTCCGACGCGGGCGCCGGCTGCGCCCACCCGCCCAGCAGTTACCTCAGGCGGCTGTACTTCGACTCCCTCGTCCACGATCCGCACGTGCTGCGGGAGCTGGTGCGGGTCGCGGGCGCGGACCGGGTGCTGCTCGGCTCCGACTTCCCCTTCGACATGGGCACCGAGGACCCCGTCGGCGCACTGCGCGCGGCCCGGCTGCCCGACACCGACTTCCACGCCGTACGCGGCGGCAACGCCGCCGCCCTCCTCTTCACGGAGTGATCCCATGCGTCTGCTCACCCATCTGCGGCACGTCGACCTCGCCGTGCCCGACTACGACAAGCAGCTCGACTTCTACGCCGGTGTCTGGGGCCTGACCAAGGTCGCCGAGGACTCCGGGATCTCCTTCCTGGCCGCCGAGGGCTCCCCGGAGCAGTACGTCGTCCGGCTGCGCAAGGCCGAGGAGAAGCGCCTCGACCTGGTCTCCTACGGCGCCGCCTCGCCCGCCGACGTGGACACCCTCGCCGAACGACTGCTGGCCGGAGGCGTGCGGTTGATCACCCGGCCGGGCACGGTGGACACCCCCGGGGGCGGTTACGGCTTCCGCTTCTTCGACGTCGACGGCCGCACCATCGAGGTCTCGGCCGACGTCGCGGTACGGCAGCACCGCAAGATCGAGGAGAAGGAGTCGATCCCGGTCAAGCTGAGCCACGTCGTCCTCAACTCCCCCGACCTGAACCGGACCCGGGAGTGGTACGAGACCCACCTCGGCTTCCGCCTCTCCGACACGCTCAGCTCGCCGCACATGGGCGAGGTCATGCACTTCATGCGGATCTCCAGCCAGCACCACTCCATGGCGCTGGCGAAGGGCCCGCACACCTCCCTGCACCACATCTCCTTCGAGATGCGCGGCATCGACGAGTACATGCGCGGCTCCGGCCGGGTGATCCGCGCCGGGTACCGCAAGATCTGGGGTCCCGGCCGGCACATGGCGGGCGACAACACCTTCACCTACTTCCTCGACCCGCACGGCAACACCGTCGAGTACACCACCGAACTGGAGTGCCTGGACGAGGACACCTGGCACCCGCACGTCTACGACTTCTCCCGGCCCGAGGTCACCGACCAGTGGGGCACGGCCAACCCCATGAACGAGCTCATCGCCAAGGAGTCCTTCAACGACCCCGACCGCGGCGTCTTCGTCGCCCCGCCGGTCTGATCCCGCCCCCTTCGCTCCCGGGGGCGCGGCCGGCCCTGTCACCCGCCCTGACTCAGTCCCGCCGCACCCCCGGGCCTCACCGGCCAGGAGCCACACCATGCGTTTCGCCGCCTACGAACACCATCACCGCGTCCGGGTCGCCGTAGTGCAGGACGACGGCACGCTTCTCCCCCTGCCCGGCGTCACCTCGCTCACCGGCCTGCTGCGGGACTGCGGCGGGCTGCCCGGCCTGCTCGCCGCGGGCGCGGCGGCCCTCGACGTGCCGCCCGGCCCCCATGTGTCCCAGGTCCGGCTGCTGCCACCGCTCCGGCCCGCCTCCGTACGGGACTTCGTCACCTTCGAGGAGCACGTCGAGGGCGTACGGCGGTCGGTGGACGGCGCGGCGGGCGTGCCCGACCAGTGGTACGCGGCGCCCACCTTCTACTTCACCAACCCGCACGCGATCTACGCGACGGGCGACGGCATCCCGGTGCCGCCCGGCTCGGCCGTCCTCGACTTCGAGCTGGAAGTGGCCGCCGTCATCGGCCGTGAGGGCCGCGACCTCACCCCCGGACAGGCCCGCGACCACATCGTCGGCTACACCGTCTTCAACGACTGGTCGGCCAGGGACCTCCAGACCGCCGAGATGAAGGTCGGTCTCGGCCCCTGCAAGGGCAAGGACACCGCCACCACACTCGGCCCGTACCTGGTCACCGCCGACGAACTGGAGCCGTACCGCGACACCGACGGCTTCCTGCGCCTCGCGCTCACCGCCGAGGTCAACGGCGAGGTCGTCGGACGCGATCTGCTGTCGAACATGAGCTGGACGTTCGAGGAGATGGTGGCCTACGCCTCGCGCGGCACCCGGGTCGTCCCCGGTGACGTCCTCGGCTCGGGCACCTGCGGCAACGGCGGCTGTCTCGCCGAGCTGTGGGGAACGCGCGGCGAACGGACACCGCCCCCGCTGAGGCCCGGCGACACCGTCACCCTCACCGTGGAGGGGATCGGCAGCGTGTCCAACACCGTCGTGCCCGGCGCGGACCCGGTGACGCTGCCCGCAGGCCGGCGCCGGTCCCGGGAGCGGCCGTGAGCGGCCCGCGCCCCAAGAGGCTCCTGGGCAAGGTGATCGTGGTCACCGGTGCGGCACGCGGTCAAGGCGCCGCCGAGGCGGAGTGGCTGACCCGGGAGGGCGCCCGGGTGATCGCCACCGACGTACGGCCCGAAGGCGACTGCCGCCGCCTCGACGTGACCAGCGCACAGGACTGGGCCGGCCTCGCCGCCGAGCTGAAGGAGTCGTACGGACAGGTGCACGGCCTGGTGAACAACGCGGGCATCACCTGGCGCGCCCGCCTCGGCGACGTACGGGCCGAGGACTTCGACCGTGTGCACGCCGTCAATGTCACCGGCCCGCTCCTCGGCGTCCAGCACCTCGCCCCGCTGATGCCGCCCGGCTCCTCGATCGTCAACGTCGGCTCCTCGGCGGCCCTCACCGCCCACTACCCGGTCGCCTACACCGCCAGCAAGTGGGGGCTGCGGGGCCTGTCGAAGGCGGCGACGCTGGAGCTCGGCCCGCGCGGCATCCGCGTCAACACCATCCACCCCGGTTACATCGAGACCGAGATGACCGCCTCGGCCGCCCCCGCCTTCCGCGAGGCCAACATCCGCGAGACCCCGCTCGGCCGCACCGGCACCGCCGACGAGATCGCGCCCCTGGTCGCGTTCCTGCTGTCGGAGGAGTCGTCGTTCATCACCGGCGCCGAGATCCCCGTCGACGGCGGGCTGACCGCGCACGGCGGGGTCAAGTCGGTCTCCGACGCACTGCGCGAGGGGGCGTCGTGAAGCGGCTGGAGGGAAGGATCGCGCTGATCTCCGGCACCGCCCGCGGCCAGGGCCGTGCCGCCGCCCTGCGGTTCGCCGCCGAGGGCGCGCTCGTGGTCGGCGGCGACCTGCTGCACGAGGAGGCCGTCGAGACACAGCGGCCGATCGCCCGCGAGGGCGGCACGGCCCTGGCTCCCGGCCCCCTGGACGTCACCGACGAGGCGTCGGTGGGCTCCTGGGTGGCGGAGGCCGTCGACGCGTTCGGCGGCATCGACATCGTCTACGCCAACGCGGGCGCGGTGCGATTCGGGGGCATCGGCAGCCAGCCGTACGAGGACTTCGCCTTCACGATGCGCGCCGAGCCGGACTCGGTGTGGCCGACCGTCCGGGCGGCCTGGCCCCATCTGGCCCACAGCCGCGGCTGCGTCCTCACCGTCGGCTCCACCGCCGGCCTGACCGGCTCGCTCACCAACCTGCGGACAGCGCGCTCCGCGGCCAAGGGCGGCGTGATCGCGCCGGGCCGGCAACTGGCCGCCGAGGGCGCGCCGTACGGCATCCACGGTTCTGCCCGGAGCCACGCCTGACGTCATCTGCTGAAAGGAAGCGCCCGCACGTGAACGAGGTACGTGCCGCGGGGTTCACAGGATCCCGACCGCGGTGAAGGCCGCTTCAACCGCGGCGACCTTGGAGGCCAGCCGGCTCGGGGGCAGTGTTCGGAACAGGGTCCGCGCGCTGGCCACGGCCGCGCGTCGGCTGTCCCTGAACTGCGAGGTGCGCGACAGCCGCTGCGTGAGAGCCAGATAGAACACGGCCGCCACCTCGGCCGGGCTCAGTTCGAGTGAGCCGTCGTCGGCCTGCGCGGTGAACAAGTTGAAGGCCGCCTTGTTGTGGATCCCGCTGTTGATGTGCACCCCGCCCCAGTCACCGGCCAGGGTGTCGGGCAGCACGCGGAACTGATCCATGTGTGCCGGCTGCCCGAATCGAGGCGGGTTCGACAGATCGCGGAACGGCTGGTCCCCGGGCAGGAGTTTCTCGCCCAGCAGCCAGTCCCAGGTGCGGGGATCCTCCTTCCCCCAGTTGGCGACGATCGTTCCGAAGATGTCGGAGTAGGACTCGTTGAGGGCCCCCGACTGGAATACGTACTCCAGACGGGAGGTGTGGTCCGTGACACCGTGGAACATCTCGTGCGCCACCACATCGATATTGGCGGACAGCGAGAGCAGTTCGTCTCCACGCAGCACTTGGCCGTAGACCATCTGCCGGCCGTCCCAGAAGGCGTTGTGCCATTGCCCGGGGCCGGGGCTGCTGTCGGCGACGACGCAGTCGATGGTCGACCGCATGGGACCACCGCGCCCGTCGATGTTGTCCCGCCGCAGCACATCGCGCAGGAACTCGGACACCGCGACGGCGTTGGCGTGGGCGCTGACGGCGCTCGGTGTCCAGGCCGGCGGATTGGTGATGGGGGCACCCGGGAGCCGGTCCATGTCGACGGAGGGATCACCGAAGTCGAAGCCGAAGGTCTGGACGTTGTGGACGGGGTCGTCCATCACCAGGCTTCCGCCTTGCCGTGAGACGAGGAAGGTGCGCTTGACGTGGAAGCTGTCGGTCGCCGTCTGCTCTTCGCCGGTGGTCATGCCGGGTGTGCGCGGCAAGACGGCTACGACTTGCCTGTCGTGGGCGTCCACCACGTAGTCGACGGAGCGGGGCGGCTCGAATGCGCTTTCCCGGCCCGACTGGCGCTCAGCCGTGTCGGCCGGGGTCACCGGCACGTCTTCGAGGATGTACACGAGCCGCCAGCGAGCCGAGGTGGCGTCGAAGTAGTGGTTCAGGTGAGGAACCACACCGGCGAGGACGGGTACATAACCATGCGGCGCGGCGGCGGCCGCTGCCAGGGCGTCGCCCGCCGAGACGGTGGCGACCGGGTCGACCCCCTGGGGCTCGCCGAGAGCCGAGTCGATGCCGATCAGATCGTTGGCCTTGTCGAGTTCCACGGTCACCAGTGAGCCGTAGACCGGGATGCCGTTCAGTGTCTGGCGGAACTTCACCGTGCGGGTGTCGGTGAGCGGGACCGTCTCCGTGCCGATCGTCTTGAACCGGCTGGCGACTCCGTTCGCCACCGGAGCGGTGAAGGACGGCACCGTCGCGCTTGCCAGGGCCTGGTCGAGGTAGCGGCGCGCCGCCGTCTCGGGATCGAGGTCGCGCTCGCTCTCGAGCCCCTCCGGCCTGACGCGGGGACGTGCGGCTCGCTCCTCCTGCAGTTGCGCGACGGCGGGGGACGACGTCTCGTCGAAGGTGTGCAACGAGAAGCTGCTGAGGCCGTTGTCAGCGGTTTGTCGGTCGGGCATGACGCTGTTCCTCGATCATGCGGGAAACCCCGGGCCCGAAGCCGACAGCGTCGGAGCCCCGGGGTTCGGGTCAACCTCTATATCCCCAAACTAGCTTCAGCGCATCCGCGTCGCATCTTGGCGAGTGATCAGGGCTGCGACACCCCGTGCGGTGTGATAAGATCACCCGCATGGGTTCTCTGTGATAGCCGATCCGAGTGTGTGACCGCGTCGAGCGCTGCTCCGACGTCACACCTCCCGCGTACCTCCGCACCGCCTGTGGCCGATGAGTACGGCCGTTCCGGCGTGTTCCCTTTGTGGTATCCCCCTGCGGCTGCGGCGTACGCGGACACGGCATCCCCGTATCGGCTGTACACAGGAGGACCGTCCATGCGTGTTGCCCAATTCGCCCTGCACGACATCACCAAGCGCTTCGCCGGCCACGTGGTCCTGGACCGCGTGGACTTCACCGTCAGGCCCGGCGAGAGGATCGGCATCGTCGGCGACAACGGTTCGGGCAAGTCGACACTGCTCAGGCTGATCGCGGGCCGGGACACGCCCGACAACGGGGCGGTCACCGTGGTGGCACCCGGCGGGGTGGGGTATCTGCCGCAGTCGCTGGAGCTGCCGGAGAACGCCGTCGTCCAGGACGCCGTCGACCTCGCCCTGTCCGACCTGCGCGAGCTGGAGGCCCGCATGCACCGGGCCGAGGCCGAACTGGCCGCCCAGGCGGGCGAGGGCCGGTCGGACGAGGAGTTGGCCGGGCTGTTCGAGGAGTACGCGGAACTGCTGGAGCAGCACGCCGTCCGGGGCGGGCACGAAGCGGACACCCGGGTCGACATCGCGCTGCACCACCTGGGCCTGCCGGGCCTGGAGCGCGACCGGCCGCTGGCGACCCTGTCCGGCGGTGAGCGGTCGCGCCTGGCCCTGGCCGGGACACTGGCCTCCGCCCCGGAGCTGCTGCTGCTGGACGAGCCCACCAACGACCTCGACGAACACGCGGTGATCTGGCTCGAGGAGCATCTGCGCCGGCACCGGGGCACCGTCGTCGCGGTGACCCACGACCGGGTGTTCCTGGAACGGCTCACCACGACCGTCCTGGAGGTGGACTCCGGCCGCGTCACCCGCTACGGCAACGGCTACGAGGGCTACCTGTCCGCCAAGGCCGCGGAGCGCCGCCGCCGGCTGCGGGAGTACGAGCAGTGGCGCGCCGAGCTGGAGCGCAACCGCGAGCTGGTGTCCACCCACGTGTCGCGGATGGACGGCATCCCGCGCAAGCTGCCGCTCGCCAACTTCGGGGCCGGCCAGTTCCGGGCGCGGGGACGCGTGCACGGCGCGACGTCGCGGATCCGCAACGCCAAGGAGCGGGTGGCACGGCTCACGGAGAACGCCGTCGCCCGGCCCGCGGACCCGCTCGCCTTCACGGCCGTGCTCTCCACCACCACCGACCGGCCGGCGGCGGAGACGGCTCCGGAAGCCGTGACGGAAACGGCGGCGGAGACGGTGGCGGAGCTGGCGGACGTACGGGTGGACGGCCGGCTGCGGGTCGGGTCGCTGCGCATCGGCCGCGGTGAGCGGCTGCTGGTCACGGGCCCCAACGGCGCGGGGAAGACGACACTGCTGCGCGTGCTGGCCGGTGAGCTGGCGGCCGACGGCGGCTCGGTCACCGTGACCGGCCGCGTGGGCCATCTGCGGCAGGACCCCACACCGTGGCCGTCGGCCATGACCGTGCCGCAGGCCTTCGCCCAGGGCCGGGGCGGGCATCCCGACGAGCACGTCGAGGAGCTGCTCTCCCTCGGCCTGTTCGGCCCCGACGACCTGCGGCGGCGGGTCGGCGAGCTGTCCTACGGGCAGCGCCGCAGGATCGAGCTCGCCCGGCTGGTGAGCGACCCGGTGGACCTGCTGCTGCTGGACGAGCCCACCAACCACCTGTCGCCCGCGCTCGTGGAGGAGCTGGAACAGGCACTGACGGGCTACCGGGGAGCGGTGGTGGTCGTGACCCACGACCGCCGGATGCGGCAGCGGTTCGCCGGATCCCGGCTGCGGCTGGACGCCGGGCGGGTCGCCGCGTTCGCGACGAGGTACCCGGGACCTGCCGGGGGCGGTCCCGCGCGGGTTCGGTGAGGCGGTTCAGACGTGCCCGAGGGTGGCGCCGACCGCCCCGCACAGCTCCGTCCACTCGCCGCGTGCGGCCTCGAGCTGAGCCTGCTGCAGTTCGAGGCCCATCGCCCCCAGGTCGACCTCCCGGCAGCGCAGGGCCGACAGCACATGCCGGGAGTGCGCCTCCGTACCGCTGATGGTGTCGCCCCGCAGCTCGGCCCGGGCGCGCACGGCCCGCAGGGTGACGGGTCCCGCCGAGAAGACGCTGTTCCAGCCCACCAGCTCCTCCAGGTAGCGCACCGCTTCCCGGACGGGCGCCTCGCGGGCGGACCAGACGAAGTGCGGCGGGCGGGCGCCCGCGCGGACCAGCGCCTGCCAGCGGGCGCCGTCCATCAGCTGTTCGCGGCGGTGGTGCAGCAGCCGGGCGACGGCCACGGCCCACTCCTCGCGGCACGCCGTCGCGCCCAGCCGGGCGGCGATCGTCTCGTCCAGCACGCGCAGCGGGACGGAGGCGGCGAAGTGGATGCCCGACAGGTCGCACCCGGCGTCACGCGCCCGCTCCAGGCCGCCGAGGAACTCCTCGAAGAGCAGGTCGAACTGCTGGAGCGTGAACAGCGACCGGACGTCGACGCTGATGCCCCGTGCCAGCAGGTCGCCGACGAGCGGCACCCCGCCGCGCGCCAGGTGCACGGACACCACCGTGTTGGGGCGGTCGACCGTCCACCGCAGCGCGGCGGCTTCCGCGACGGCCCGGCGGCCGTCGGCGTAGGGGTTCAGCGGCACGAAGACGCAGGCGCACAGGCCGGCGCCACGCCGGTAGTGCGGCAGCAAGGTGTCGCAGGCGGCGCGCGCGTCCTCCCAGAGCAGGCTCAGCACCGCCTCGGCGGTCGGCACACGACGGCACGCCAGGTCGGACAGGCGGTCGCGGTAGGCGTCACCGCGGCGGACGGCCTCGCGGACCGCGGCGGGCCGGGCTGCGGTGGCGCACGCGCCGAGTTCGCCGAGCAGCCGCGCCAGACGGCCGGCGCCGTGCAGCTCGCGGGTCAGGTCCTCCATGCGCAGGCAGACGCCTTCGGCCGCGAGTCTGACGCCGTGCCGGCTCCGGTGAGGCCTGTCCCGGGCCCACGCGGTCACCGGCCGGCGACGGGGAGGGTCCGGTAACCGCGACGGCATTGCTCATAGGTGGGCAGGGTCCCGCCGGCGAGGGCCTCGGCGAGGGTGGGGGCGGCGGCGTCCCGGGCCGACCGCACCGGGGGTTCGTCCAGGTCCCACGGAAGGGCCAGGGCGGGGTCGAGGGCGTCGACGTCGATGATGGTGCCGTGGACGTACTCCCGGTCGCACAGGTAGTTCACGCAGGTGTCGTCGGTGAGGGCGACGTAGGCCAGGCCCAGTCCGTCGGGCACGTAGAGGGCGGTGGCGTCGCGGGGGTCCAGCCGCAGGACGTCATGGTGGCCGAAGGCCGGTGAGCCCACTCTGAGGTCGACGACCATGGCGCGGGCGGCGCCCCGTACACAGGTGACGATCTTGCCTTGGCCGGGGGGCATCGTGGTGCCGTGGACGCCGCGCAGCACATTGCGGTGGGACACCGTGAAGTTGACCTGCCGGAGCTCGAAGGCGTGCCCGGTGGCCGCCCGCAGCGTCTCGTACCGCAGGCCCTCGTAGAACCGGCCGCGGTGGTCCGGGAGGAGCTCCGGCTGGATGCGGTAGGCGTCGGGCACGGCCGTTTCGGTGATGAGCATGGTCGGTTTCCCACTGGTCGGAGGACGGGCGCTGACGCGCGGGCGGAGGGATTCAGGGCTGCGCGGGCAGCAGCCGTTCGATGACGGTGGCCGCCGCGGCGGCGCCTCCGGCCGCCCGGATCCGTTCGCGCATCCACCGCAGCCGCTCGCGGATCCCGTCGTCGGCGAGCACGCGACGCGCGGTGGCGCGCAGGTCCGCCGCGCTCACCCCGGGGCCGGGCAGCTGGGCGCCCAGGCCGAGTTCGGCGATCCGGCGCGCGGTGGCCCGCGGTTCCGTCATCACCGGTACGGCCACCACGGGGACGCCGTGCGAGAAGGCCTCCATCGCCGTGCTCATCCCGCCGTGGTTCACCACCAGGGCCGTGTGCGGGAAGACGTCGGCGAGCGGGACGAAGTCCCGTACGCGGACGTTGTCCGGCAGCGGGCCCAGGTCCTCGGGGGCCAGGCCGCCGCCCAGCACCAGCAGGACGTTCCAGGGCTCGTCGCGGAACGCCTCGACGCAGGCGCGGAAGAAATCGGGCCGCTGGTTGTAGAGGGTGCCCATGCTCACCATGACGAGCGGCCTGCCGTCGTGCGGCGGCTCCCAGGTGCCGTGGAAGGAGGCGCGGGGCGCGCACGGCCCGACGAAGTGGTGCTGGTCGTCGAAGGTCTCCCCGGCGTACTGGAAGGTGCGGGGCATGTAGAGCAGGGCCGGGCCGCTGTGGACGCGCCCGGTGAAGGTGCCCGCGTCGTCGTCGACGCCCTGCGCGCGCAGCAGCCGGTCGATCCCGCCGACGAGTTCGAGGAGGGCGGGATCGTCGGGGGGCCCGGCCGCCTCCGCGCCGGGGTGCATGGACCAGTGCTCGTTGGCCGCGTACGTCGGGGTGCTGCGGATGGCCGGGACGCCCCACCGGTCGGCGAGGATGCGTCCCGTCCAGAACGACGAGGGATCGTGCACGATCACATCGGGGCGGTCGTCCCGGAAATGCCGCTCCAACGGCTCCACGGTCCGGTCCGTCATCTCCAGCAGCCATTCAAGGACGCGGAGTATCTCGCCCTTGTCGGTGTACTCGTCGGAATTCTGCTGCGGCACCATGTGGGTGCGGAACCGCTCCCGGTCCATGGGATAGGTGACGGCCTCCGCGCCGACGCGCCGCGCGCGCCCCGCGATGTCCTCCGGCAGTGCGTAGGTGACCCGGTGACCGCGCGCCACGAGTTCCTCGGCCACTCCCAGGGTCGGATTCACATGCCCGGGCACGGGGAGGATGAAGAATGCGATATGAGCCACGCGGAACCCTTCACTGGGTGTTTTCGGTCGCACGAACGGAGCCGCGCCGGGCGGAATGAGACGCGCCTTCGGGCAGTACGGCGCCACACAGTAAAAGAGCCGTCCGGTGGACGGCAATACCGAGCTGACATAGTGCGGTTCGCTCGTTCGTCGGCGTCATGTGACAAAGTGCCGCCCGATTCGTCGATCGCCCGTCACCACGGCGGGAGAATCCGGTAATGATCATCACTGCGTGCCGTATCTGCGGCAATCGCGAGCTGCTCCCGGTGCTGGATCTCGGGGAACAGGCGCTGACCGGTGTGTTCCCGACGCGCCGCGACCAGGAGGTCCCCTCGGTGCCGCTGGAGCTGGTCGTCTGCTCCCCCGCGGGATGCGGGCTGGTGCAGCTGCGCCACACCCCCGACGCCGATCTGATGTACGGCGACGATTACGGTTACCGCTCCGGTATCCGGCCCTTCATGATCCACCATCTGCACGACAAGGTGGCGGCCATTCTCGACCTGGTGGAACTGGGGCCGCGGGACCTGGTCGTGGACATCGGCAGCAATGACGCCACTCTGCTGCGCGGCTATCCCGAGGACGGGCCCCGGCTGGTCGGTATCGACCCGACCGGCGGTAAGTTCCGCGACAGGTATCCGGCGAACGCGGAACTCGTCGTGGACTACTTCTCCCGGAAGACGTTCGAGGACCGTTTCGGCCGGCAGCGGGCGAAGGTCGTCACGTCCATCGCCATGTTCTACGACCTGCCGGATCCGATGCGTTTCATGCAGGACGTCCACGACATCCTCGCCGACGACGGCATCTGGGTCATGGAGCAGAGCTACATGCCGTCCATGCTGGGCGCGGACGCGTACGACGTGGTGTGCCACGAGCACCTGGAGTACTACGCCCTGCGGCAGATCGAGTGGATGGCCGAGCGGGTCGGACTGACCGTGATCAGGGCGGAGCTGACCGAGGTCTACGGCGGCAGTCTGTGCGTCACGCTGGCCAGGAGCCCCGGCCGGTACGCGCGCGACGAGGCGGGGCTCGCGCGGATCCGGGCGCGGGAGGCGGAGGCCGGGCTCGACACCACCGCTCCGTTCGAGGCGTTCGCCCGGCGGGTCGAGCGGCAGCGGGAGGCCCTGCTGGAGTTCCTCGCCCGGTCCCGGGAGGCCGGGAAGGTGACCTTCGGGTACGGCGCCTCGACCAAGGGGAACGTGATTCTCCAGTACTGCGGGCTGACGGAGCGGGACCTGCCCTGCATCGGTGAGGTCTCCCCGGAGAAGGCGGGCCGCTTCACGCCCGGCACACGGATCCCGATCGTGTCCGAGGAGGACGCCAAGGCGGGAAAGCCGGACCAGTTGCTGGTACTGCCGTGGATCTACCGGGACGGCTTCGTCGAGCGGGAGCAGCGGTTCGTGGCCGGCGGCGGCAAGCTGGTCTTCCCGTTGCCGGAGCTCAGCGTCGTCTGAGCAGGGTCGCCGTCCGGCCGGCGGCATCGGCCGGCCCCGCGGGCGGGCGTATCGGCGGGCGGTGCGCCGGCCGATACGCCCGCCCGCTCACCCCGCGCCGGTCATCGGAGGCCGTGCGGCGTCGCCCGGTACGGGGAACAGGGCGTCGAGTTCGGCCAGTTCCTCATCGCCCAGGTGCAGGTCGAGGGCGCGCAGCGCCGAGTCGAGCTGTCCGAGGGTGCGTGGCCCGATCACCGCGCCGCTGATGCCCGGCCGGGACAGCACCCAGGACAGGCCGACCTCCGCCGGGTGCTCCCCGATGCGCTCGCAGAACCGCTCGTACGCCTCGATGTTGGCCCGCAGGTCCGGCAGGAGTTCCTGCGCGCGGCCCTGGGCCGACTTCACGGCGGTGCCCTCCGCCAGCTTGCGCAGTGCCCCGCTCAGCAGTCCGCCGTGCAGCGGTGACCAGGCGAACACCCCGACCCCGTACGCCCGGGCGGCGGGGATCAGCTCCGCGTCGGCCCGGCGCATCGCCAGGTTGTAGATGCTCTGCTCGGAGACCAGCCCCATGGTGTTGCGGCGCATGGCGGTCTCCTGCGCGGCGGCGATGTTCCAGCCGGCGAAGTTCGACGAGCCGACGTAGCAGACCTTCCCGCTGGTCACGAGGCGGTCCATGGCCTGCCAGATCTCGTCCCAGGGTGCTGCGCTGTCCAGGCGGTGCATCTGGTAGAGGTCGATGTGGTCGACGTCGAGGCGGCGCAGCGACTGCTCGCAGGCGGCGACGATGTGCCGGGCCGACAGTCCTCCGTCGTTGACCCGGTCGCTCATGTCCTCGCCGACCTTGGTGGCCAGCAGGACGTCCTCCCGCCGGACACCGCTCTTCGACAGCCAGCGGCCGACGAGTTCCTCGGTGTGTCCCTTGTGGACGCGCCATCCGTAGATGTTCGCCATGTCGACGCAGTTGATGCCGCGGTCGAGCGCGGCGCTCAGCAGCCGCGAGGCATCGGCGTCCTCCACCCGTCCGCTGAAGTTCACCGTGCCCAGCCAGAGCCGGCTCACCAGAGTCGCGCTGCGTCCGAGCCGTACGTACGGTGTCCGCTTCCGGTCCTCGCTCACGCTCGGATTCTTCCCTTCAACTCGGCCATGGGGGCTCGCTGAGCCGGTGTCCGGTCACGGCTCGCGCGATGTGCTCGCCTCCGCGGCGACCAGTGCGGCCACCAGTTCGTCCAGCCCCTCGTGCAGGGGTACGGAGGGGGACCACCCCGTCACGGCGCCGAACGCCGCGGGGTCGCAGTCCGGAGTGCGGAAGTCGCCCGCTTCGGCGAAGTCGGGCGGTTCCACGGAGAGGACCGGGACGGGCGGGCGTCCGGTCCGTTCGGCCACGGTGTCCGCGAGGGAGCGGAACACGTCGCCGAGGCGGACGCGGCTGCCGCTGCCGACGGACCAGTCGCCGCCCTGGAGGCGCGGCAGGTGGTCCAGCGCGGTGACGAAGGCGCGGGCGGCGTCGCGCACGTGGAGGAAGTCGCGTTCGACGGTTCCGTCGTGCCACATGGTGAGCGGAGCGCCGTCGAGGGCGCGCCGGGCCATCGCGGCGAGCACGCCGCGCCCGGACGAACCGGTCAGCGGGGCGCGGCCGTAGACGGTCGACAGCCGCAGCGCGACACCCCGGACGGTGCCCCGTGCGGTGGCCTCCCGCAGCAGTTCCTCGGCGGCGATCTTCTGCCGTGCGTAGGCGGCGCGGGCGTGGTCCGCGGCTCCGCCGGCCTGCGCGGTGCTCGCGAACACCACCGCGGGCGCGGGGGCGTCACGTCCTTCGAACACCGTGACCAGGTCGCGCATCAGGCCGATGTTCACCCGCTCCGAGTCCTCACCGGCGGCGCGCCAGGAGCGGTCGCCGCCGACGTGGGCGGCGAGGTGGACGACGGCGTCGGCTCCCTCGACGGCGCGGGCGACCGCGCCGGGCCGGGCGAGGTCCGTCCGGTACCCCTCGATCTCGGCCACGGCCCGCGGGGGTACGGGACTTACGCCCCGGGCCACCGCGCGGACCCGCACCGGCAGGCCGGCGAGCCGGTCGATGACGGCGGGCCCGAGGAACCCGGACGCGCCGAGTACGACGATCAGTGGTCCGCTGGTGTTCCGCGACTGGTTCAGCACCTCGGCAGCGAGCTTCACATGTCTCCTCATCCGCCCATCCCCGTGCGCCGAACCTATCAGAGGGGTGATCGCCCGTACGAGGGTTGACGTGCCAATTCGTCGTGCGCGGGGACGATTTGATGAAGCTGTGTCATGTCGGCACACCCCTCCCCGCCGCGGGCGGTCCCGAGGGCCCCGGACGCACCGCGCGCCACGGCACCACGGTTCCGGGACCACCGCCCGGACCGCCCCGGACGGCCTGCGCGGGGGTGACCGCGGTGGTCCGGCCACCCCCCGGCCGACTGTATGGGGGCGTCCGCGGCCACCGCTGTGAACCGGCCACCGCGGCCCCGGGACAAGTGGGTCGCCTGCGGACCTGTGGCCTCCGGTTGCGGCGGACAAGGCTGAGGACCCGACGAGCCCGACCGGCAAGCACTGCGAATCCCGACTCTGAGGAGCTTCATGGGGACGCTGACGACTGCCCCGACGACCCCCCACCATCCGGCCCACTCCCCTGAAGCGCACCTCACCGAAGAGGTGTGTGCCTCGGTGCTGGCCTCACTGCGCCGCCGCGACCAGCGGCACAAAGGACGGCTGTACGTGAACGGACTGCTCACCGCGCGGGGCCGCAAGACGATGCGGAACCTCGCCACCAGCACGCGCGAACCCGCCGCCGCCCAGAGCCTTCACCACTTCATCAGCGTCTCGACGTGGGACTGGTCCGAGGTACGCGCCTCGCTCGCCCGCCGGATGGAACGGCTGATGACGCCGCACGCCTGGGTGGTGCAGCCCATGGTGACGCCGAAGAGCGGTGTGCACTCGGTGGGGGTCCAGCGGCGCTTCATCCGCCACCTGGGCCAGGCCGTCACCAGTCAGCACAGCCACGGGCTGTGGCTCGCCGGCCAGAGCGCGGCGGCGCCGGTCAACTGGCAGCTGTCCGTGGGCGAGGACCGGCCCGGCGCCCCCGCGCCCGGTGTGCGCGACGGTGTGCCCGAGACCGTGGGCGGCGGCTGGTCCGGTGACGACACGGCGATCTCGGTGGTCCTGCAGGCGGCTTCCTGGGGACTCACGCCGAGACCCGTGGTGATCGACGCGCGGGATGTGCCGCCGGCACCGCTCATCGAGGCGTTCACCGCCGCCGACCTGCCGTTCCTGCTGCGCGTGGGGGGCAACACCCCCCTGCTGGCACCGGACCTGTCGAGCGGGCAGCGCCGGGTGCTGTCGGCGTCCGCGGAGCACCTCACCACGCTCGCCAGGTCGCAGCAGCGGCCCGTGGAGTGGGTGGACCCGGCCGTGCCGCGGGTGCTGCGCACCGGTCTGGTGGCGCTGCTTCCGGTGCTGTGGCCGGGGGTCACCGTGCCGCGCCGGCCGCGCCCGGCCGGTGTCCGGGTGGTCGCCCCGCGGCGGTCCGGCGGGGCGGAGCTGCTGCTGATGGGCGAGTGGCAGCCGAACAGACGGCGCGTAGCCGAGCTGTGGCTCACCAACATGACCGGCGCGGGCCGCGGCACCCTGCTGCGGCTGAGCAAGCTCACCCGGCGGGCCGACACCGACTTCGCCCGCATCTGCATGGACGTCGGCGCCCAGGACTTCGAAGGGCGTTCGTACCACGGGTGGCACCGTCACATGACGATGGTCTCCCTGGCGCACGCGGTCCGGGTGCTGACGCGGGAGCACCACGCGGGCGAGGAGCTCGAGCGGTCCGGGTGAGCGTCAGCGGTCCCGGGAAGCGCAGTCGTCCGTGTCCGGCGCCTGTGACGCGCAGCGCGTGCGGTGCAGCCGCAGCGCGAGCTGCAGTTCCAGGGCGTGGTCCGGCTCCTGCCAGCCGCGGCCCAGCAGCTGGGTGATGCGTTCCAGACGCCGGGAGACGGTGTTGGGGTGGACGTACAGCAGCTCGGCCGCGCGGGTCGGGCTGCACGCCGCCTGGAAGTACGCCTCCAGCGTCTCGACGAGCACGGTGAACCGCTGGGTGTCGTACTCGATGACCGGGCCGATGATCTTGTTGACGAATTCGGTGACGTCGTAGTCCTCGGCGAACAGCAGGCCGAGGAAGCCGAGGTCCCGCGCGCAGGCCGCCCGCCCCTCGCCGCCCATGGCGATGAGGGCCTCCACGCAGCGCATCGCCTCCTGGTAGAAGCGCTGGATGGACTCGGGGCCGTCGGCGGGACCGGCGGCCCCGACCGTCACCGGCACCTCGAGCGCCGCGCTGAGCCGGGCCGACACCTCGTGCGCCATGGCCGCCGGGTCGTCCCCGGGCAGCAGCAGCACCACGAAGTCCTCCCGGGTCATCTTCAGGCCCCGGCGGCGCCGCACCCAGGAGGTGGCCCAGGCGGTGGCGTGTTCGGCGACCGGGCCGTCCGGGCGGGCGATGACCACGATGTGCGGACGGTCCAGCCGCACCTGGAGCCGGCGGGCCCGGGCCACCGCCACCTCGGCGGGGTGGTGGATGCTGATCAGGTCTTCCAGCAGGTCGTCCCGCCACTGGTGGTCGGCGGGGGCGGAGCGCCGCAGTTCCAGCACCATGCTGACGACGTTGGCCACGGCGAACAGCAGCTCCGGCGGGCCGGGGTCCCCCGTCCCGTCCGGGCGGTGCAGGAGCCAGCCGGGGTCGGAGCGTGCGGTCAGCGTCGCCATCCAGGTGCCGTCGGCCAGCTCGACGGGCGCCCCGGAGGCGTGGAGGTCGAGGTACGCCCGTTCCAGCTCGGCCTCGTGCGGCCGGCGTATGTGTCCGGAGGCGCCGACGGTGTCGCCGTGCCGGTCGTAGACCGCCAGTGCTCCGCCGAGCTCACGGGCACAGTGGTCCAGCACCTCGTCCAGCTCGGCGCCGTCGAGCGCCAGTTCCAGCAGGCGCTGCTGGATGCGGGCCGGCCCCGGCGGGCCGGGCTCGGCGGGGCCGGCACCCGCCCGCGGGCCGCCGTCCTGCCCTTCCAGCCGGGCGAGGAGCCGGTCCGAGGCGACGGCGACGGCGGCGATGTCGGCGAGCGACTGCAGCAGCGCCACGTCGTCCGGCAGGAAGTCGTGCGCGCTGCGGTCCGCCACGTAGAGGACGCCCAGTTGCTCGCTGTCCGACCGCAGGGGGACGGACAGCATGGCGCGCAGCCCTTCCGCCTGCACGGTGTGGTCGACGACCGGATCGTGGGCGATGCGTTCCTCGGTGAGGTAGTCGACCGCCCAGAACGGGCCCTGGTGCCGGGCGACGGCCCCGCCGAGTCCCCGCGTGACGGGCACCCGCAGGCCGGGCAGGCGGGTGGTGACGGCGCCGTCGACGGCGCTGATCACGGCGTCGCCGCCCGGCTCCTCGAGGAGGGCGATGCAGGCGAGGTCGCTGTGCATCAGCATCCGGGTGCGCCGGACGATCTGGTCGAGCGCCGCTCCCGGGTGCGGGGACCGGGTCAGCTCGCGCACCACGTCGATGAGGCCGGTGAGCTCCGCCTCGCGCCGCCGGCCGCGGCTGACGCGGTCCTCGATCTGGAGCGCGAGGCGCTTGGCCCGGCCGAGGTACTCGATGGTCTCGGGGTCGGCGCCCTCGGCGCCGGCCCGCTGCACCAGTTCCTCGTACCGCCAGGCCGGAGCGTCGGCGGTGAGGAGTTCCAGGAAGCGCAGCGTCCCGGCCGTTCCCTTTAAAGTCTCGTCTCCCATCAACGCCCCCGGTTGTTGCTGGTGACCCGCGCCGGGATTCGGCGATCCCGGCGCCGTCGCCTTACGTGCGCGGGAGCGCCGGTGCCGGCAGACTGGTCGGGGTCATGCCCGTCCTGCGCTCCCTGCCCCACCGGTGATCGGGTTCGGTCCCCGGAGCGACAACAACAGTAAGAAATTTTTACCTACTGGCCTGAAGTGATTAAACGATCACCCTTGGAGATCGTCAAGGGCGCGTCCGCCGGAAGCGGTTGATGGCGTCGATGTGCTGGTCGCGCAGCTCCGGATCGCGCACGCCGAGACCTTCCTCGGGGGCGAGGCAGAGGACGCCGACCTTGCCCTGGTGCAGGTTGCGGTGGACGTCGTAGGCGGCCTGCCCGGTGTCCTCCAGGGAGTACGTCTTCGACAGCGTCGGGTGGATCTTGCCCTTGGCGATGAGGCGGTTGGCCTCGTAGGCCTCGCGGTAGTTGGCGAAGTGCGAGCCGATGATCCGCTTCAGGGACATCCACAGGTAGCGGTTGTCGTACTCGTGCATGTAGCCCGAGGTCGAGGCGCAGGTGGTGATGGTGCCGCCCTTGCGGGTGACGTAGACGGAGGCGCCGAAGGTCTCGCGGCCGGGGTGCTCGAAGACGATGTCGATGTCCTCGCCGCCGGTGAGTTCGCGGATGCGCTTGCCGAAGCGCTTCCACTCCTTGGGATCCTGGGTGTGCTCGTCCTTCCAGAACCTGTAGCCCTCGGCGGTGCGGTCGATGATCGCCGTGGCGCCCATCTTCCGGCAGATCTCCGCCTTCTGGGGCGAGGAGACGACGCAGATGGGGTTGGCGCCGCCGGCGAGGGCGAACTGGGTGGCGTAACTGCCGAGTCCGCCGCTCGCGCCCCAGATCAGGACGTTGTCGCCCTGCTTCATCGCGGCGCCGTTGCGGGAGACCAGCTGGCGGTAGGCGGTGGAGTTCACCAGGCCCGGGGCCGCGGCCTCCTCCCAGGTGAGGTGCTTCGGCTTCGGCATCAGCTGGTTCGT
>NZ_BMSK01000011.1:321365-334950 GCF_014649115.1 Streptomyces eurythermus
ATGGCCGTCGGGCGACTCCAGCTCCACGCTCAGGCAGTGCGCGACGACCTCGTCACCGGGCTGCCAGGCGTTCACGCCGGGGCCGGTGCGCAGCACCACACCCGCGAGGTCGGAACCGATGATGTGGTACGGCAGGTCATGGCGCTTGGTCAACGGTGACAACCGCCCGTACCGCTCCAGGAACCTGAACGTCGACACCGGCTCGAAGATCGAGGACCACACCGTGTTGTAGTTCACGGAGCTGGCCATCACGGCCACCAGCGCCTCGCCGGGGCCGAGTTCCGGTATGGGCACCTCCTGGACGTGCAGCGACTTGCGCGGGTCCTTGTCGGCGCTCGCCATCCCGGCGAACATCTCGGTCTCGTCCTTGCGGAGGGTCACCGCCCGGAAGTACTCGGGCAGTTCGAGGGCCGCGAAGTCCGCGGGGACGGCCGACGCCGAGCCCTCCGGCCCGGTGAGCGACCGGATCGCCTCGACGATGTGCCGCATCCCTTGTCCTCCGCCCGGTGCGTTGCCGTGTGCCGTGTCCTGTGCCATGCCGTGCCCCATCCTTGGTCGCCTCCTCAGGCCTGGACGCCGACGAAGAGTCCGCGGTCGGTGGCGGCGTGCGGGAGGTACTCGACGGACATCCCCGCCGCGGTGAAGGCCGCCTCGTACTGCGCACGCCCGAAAAGCGTGATCCGATGGGTCTCCTTCAAGTGCCGCACCCCCTCCCCCGGCACGCCGACGAGGTAGTCCACATCGATCCGGGTCGCGCCGTCCTCGAGCGCGGAGTGGGAGAAGCGCGCGATGGTGCGGCCCTCGGCCTCGACGAGGCTCGCGCCGACGTACCCCGGTGTGAACGTCTCCGGGAACCACCAGGGATCGACGATCACGACCCCGCCGGACGGCAGGTGCGCGGCGAACCGGCCGATCGCCGCGTCCAGTTCCCGCTGGTCGCGCATGTGCCCGATGGAACTGAACATGCAGATCACGGCGTCGAAGCGGCGGCCGAGGGCGAAGTCCCGCATGTCCCCCCGGTGGATGCCGGCCTCCGGGTTGCGCCGCTGCGCGATGGCCAGCATGTCGGGGGACATCTCCACCCCGGCCACCTCCTCGAAGAGGTCGCCGAGGTGCCGCAGGTGCATCCCCGTTCCGCAGGCCACGTCGAGGAGGGAGCGGGCCCCGGGGCGGCGCTGGGTGACAAGCGCGGCCAGCTCCTCGGCCTCCGCCCGGTAGTCCTTGCCCTTTCCCTGGTGGACCAGGTCGTACAACCGGGCGATGTCGCCGCTGTATTCGAGGTTCATGGGGGCTCCTTGGCGGGATCAGGCGCGGCGGTGCGCGGCGGTGAGGCGTTCGAGGCGGGGGACGAGCGCGGCCGGGGTGGGGGCGGCGAGCATCTCGTCGGCGAGGCGACGCGCCGCCACGGCCATCTCGCGGCTCTCCAGCACCCGCACGACGGCGCCGCGCAGGGTGTCCACGCCCAGTTCCCCGGGGTCCAGGGCGATCCCGGCGCCCGCCTCGGCGAGTTGGTGCGCCTTCAGCGGCGCGTCCCAGAGGGAGGCCACGACGATCTGCGGGACGCCGTGCACGGTGGCCGTGAAACAGGTTCCCGCGCCTCCGTGGTGGACGATCGCGGCGCAGCTCGGCAGCAGGGCGTCCAGCGGCACGAAGTCGACGACGCGCACATTGCCGGGCAGACCGGCGGCGTCCGGGAGCTGCCCCGCGTCGAGGGTGGCGACGATCTCGGCGTCCACGTCGGCCAGTCCGGCCAGCAGTTCGTGGAACGGGACGCCGTCCGTGCCGTAGGTCTCCCGGGTGGAGACGCCGAGGGTGACGCAGACCCGGGGCCGGGCAGGCGGCTCGGAGAGCCAGGCGGGGACGACCGAGGCGCCGTTGTACGGCACGAAGCGCATGGGCACGACCTCGCCGTCGACCGGCAGCCGCAGGCTCCCGGCGCTGGGGTCGATCGTCCACTGCCCGGCGAACAGTTCCTCGATCGTGTCCGCGTCGGCGGCGAGGCCGTGGCGCTCCAGCGTCCACGTGAGCCATTCGCCGACCGGGTCCTCGCGCTGTTCGACGGGGCGCTCGGCGAGCAGCCGGGTGAACTGCCGCCGTGCGTTGAGGACCACGTCGGGACCCCACAGCAGCCGGGCGTGGGCGGCGCCGCAGGCGTGCGCGGCGACGGGTCCCGCGTAGGTGAAGGGCTCCCACAGGACGAGGTCCGGTTTCCAGGAACGGGCCAGCGCCACCATGTCGTCGATGGTGCTGTCGCCGTTCAGCGGCGAGAAGCACATGGCCGACATGATCGTCTGCTGTCCGAGGGCGTGTTCCCAGGACAGCGGCTCGTCGCGGGTGTCCACGAAGTCCATGCCCTGCTGGTAGAGGACGAGGTCGTCGCCGATCTCGGTGATCAGCTCGACGATGGCCGTGTCGTCGCCCACGGGGACGGCGGTCAGCCCGGAGCCGGTGATGGTGCCGGTCAGCGAGGGCTGGCTGGCGACCCGTACGTCGTGCCCGGCGGCGCGCAGCGCCCAGCCGAGGGGGACCAGGTTGTAGTAGTGCGTGTTGTGCGCGAACGACGTCAGCAGGATACGCATCGGGGCACTCCCTCCTCAGTTCCGCGGTGCGGTGGCGGGCAGGTCACGGGCCGTCCGGGCGACGGCGACGGGGAGGCGGGCGTGTCCGTGCAGCACCGGTGAGCGGCGGCGCCGCACGGCCGGCCCGGCGGCGCGCAGACCGGGGAGCCGTGCGGCCAGCGCACCGAGCGCGGCTTCGGCGACCGTTCCGACCAGGGGCCCGCCGAGGCGGAAGTGCAGGTCGCCGGGGAGCCCGAACGGCCCGGGCGCGGCCACGGGCCGTGTGAGGTCGAAGGGGGCTGAGGGGACGGAGGGGGCGGAGGTACGGGGCCGGCCGCCGGCGTGCGGGACGGTGGTGGAGGCGTCGCTTCCCGCGGATACGGGCGCGCGGTTGACGGCGGCGACGAGGATCACGACGCTCCCCCCGGCGGGGAGGCGCTGCCCGGCGATGTCCGTGTCCTCGCGGGCGACCCGCCGCTCCAGGCGGACGGGCGGGGCGACACGCAGCGTTTCGGTCACCGCGGCGGCCGCGAGGCGCGGGTCGCGTACGAGCTCCGCCCACTGCGCGGGACGCGCCAGCAGCTCCTGTACGGCGTTGCCGACGAGGGTGGCTGCGGGCTCGGCGGCCGCGACGGCCAGGGTGCGGGCGGCGGCGACGGCGTCGGGGGCCCGGCCGGCCGGAGTCCCGCGCAGGGCGGAGGCCAGCACGGCGGTCAGCGCGGCTTCCGCGCGCACCCCCGCCACGGCGTCCGGGAGGAGTTGCGGGCACAGGGCGCCGTCCAGGGTGCGGCGGCAGCCGGCCAGCGCGTCCTCGAAGGCGGTCGCCGCCTCCTCCGGCACGCCGAGCTGTTCGCGGAGGACCAGCGCGGGGAGCCTGCGGGCGTACGCGTCGACGAGGTCGACGGTGCCGTCGGCGGCCAGGGCGGCCTCCGCCCCGTCGAGGAGTGTGTGGGCCCGCCGTTCGGCGGACTCGCGCAGCGCCCGCTCGTGCGGCGCCGGCAGCAGCGGCCCGCCCCAGGCGGTGAGGGCCCCGAACCGTGCGCATGTGGCGCGGTCCGCGTCGAGCGCGGTGCCGGACAGCGGCAGTTCCCGCGCGCCGGGGCGCCGCCCGTCGGCCGTGAGCCCGTCGAAGGCGGGTGAGGTGATCACTTCGTCGGCGACGGCCCTGCTCGCCGTGACCCAGGTGTCGAGCAGGTCGCTGCGGAAGAGCGGCCCGTGGGCCCGGATCCGCTCCTCGTACGGGGCCGGGTCGGTGGCCTCGGCGCGCAGGACGAGCGCGTACGGGTCGTCCTGGGTTCCCGCGAACCACTGGGCTGCGCGGGTCAGTTGCAGGCGGCGCCCGGCGGCGGCCGGGTCCTCGGTGGCGGGTGCGGGGCTCACTGGTCCCTCTCGTCGTGGGTGGTTCCGGTCGCCGGGCGGCCGTCCGGGCCGGTCGGGCGCAGGCCGTCGAGCCAGTCGAGGACGGCCCGTGCGGTGGCGGGCGCGTGCTCGCCCATCAGCGTGAAGTGCGTTCCGGGCAGCGCCGCGGTGGTGTGGGCGTACTCCCAGCGCGACTGCCAGCCGTCCGGCGCCCCGGTCCACTCTCCGAGGGGCTCGGCGGCCCGGAGGTGGAGGACGGGTGCGCGGGTGGGCCGCGGCTGCCAGTCGAGCAGTATCCGGTGGTAGGCCCCCATGGCGGTCAGGCGGGTGTCGTCCAGGGGGACGGCGGAGCGTTCGGCCACCCATTCGAGCATCTCGTGGCGCCACACGCCCATCGCGCCGGGGTCGCTGGGCGTGTAGATGTCGATGAGGACCAGGGCGGCGGGCCCGCCGCCGTGCTCTTCGAGCCGGCGGGTGAGGGCGTGGGCCAGGTTGGCCCCCGCGGAGTGCCCCAGCAGTACGAAGGGCCGCCCGGCGGTGTGGCGGGCGAGGGCGGCGGCCTGCGCGCCGAGGAGCGCGTCGAGTGAGGCGGGCAGCTTCTCGCCCTGCTCGAAGCCGGGTTGGGGGAGCGCGGTGACGTCGCACCGGCCGTCGAGGGCCCGGGCGAGGGAGAGGAACTCGTGCGGGCCCGACGCGACGGACGTGCCGGCACAGCCGATGACGAGCGGCCGGGGCCGCTGGTCCTGGCGGGGCCTGGGCTGCTGGTCCTGGCGGGGCCGCTGGTCCTGGCGGGGCCGCTGGTCTTTCTCGGTCCGCTGCCGGCCGGCCGGCTTCCGCCCGGTCGGTTGGTCCGGGCGAGCGTGCTGGGTCTGCCCCGTCTGCTCGGTCTGCCGGTCAGGCTCGTCGGGTTCGCCGGGCCGGTCGGGCCGATCGGGTTCGCCGGACCAGTCGGGTTCGCCGGGCCGACCGGGTTCGCCGGACCGGTCGGGTTCGCCGGGCCGGTCGGACCGGACCTGTGCGGCGGTGGCGGTGGGGGCGCCGCTCAGGACGACCGGTGTCAGGGGCTGTTCGTCGGGGCTCCGGAAAGCGGGGCGGAAGGCGGCGGCCGCGGCCAGGAGGTCGACGGCCGCGCCGACCCGGCGGCTGCGGACGGCCTCCTCGTACAGGGCGGTGAAGCTGCTCCGTACCGGTGGCCGCGCGGCGCCGGCGACGGTCCGGGCGGGGGCGCGGTCGGTGCCGCCGTCGTCCCGGTCCGCGGCGAGCAGGCCGGCCAGGTGGCCGGCGAGCGCACGGGGGGTGTCGTGGTCGAAGAGGACGGTGGCGGCGAGTTCGACGTCGAGCGCCGCGGCGAGCCGGCGACGCAGTTGGACGGTGGCCAGGGAATCGAAGCCGAGCTGGAGGAACCGCTCGTCGGCCGGGACGTCCTGCGGGTCCGGGTGCCCGAGGAGGTCGGCGGTCTCGTCGCGGACCAGCGCGAGCAGGGCGGCGGGCCGCTCGCGGGGGTCGAGCCGTTCGATGCGCGGGCGTGCGGGGCCGGGCCCTTCGGCCGGCCGGGCGGTGCGGGTGGGGGTTCCCGGTGCGGCCGTCCCCTCGGGAGCGTCCGCGTGGGCGGGGGCCGGGCGGGTGTCCGGCAGCTCGGAGAGCAGCGGGCTGGGCCGGAAGGCGGTGAAGCCGTCGGCGAACCGGGGCCAGTCCATGTCCGTGACGGTGAGGCAGGCGTCCTCGCCGCCGACGGAGCGGGCGAGCACGTCGAGCGCCGTCGCCGGGGCCATGGCCCGTACGCCGCGGCGGCGCAGGTACGCGGCACCGTCGCCGTCGCCCATGCCGCCGCCGGCCCACACGCCCCACGCGAGGGAGGTGGCGGGCAGTCCGTCGGCGCGGCGGCGCTGGGCGAGGGCGTCGAGTTCGGCGTTGGCGGCGGCGTACGCGCCCTGTCCGGCGCTGCCCCACACCCCGGCCCCGGAGGCGTACAGCACGAACGCGTCCAGGTCGTGGGAGCGCGTCAGTTCGTCGAGGTTCCGCGCGCCGGCGACCTTTCCGGAGCAGACCTCGGCGAAGAGCCCGGGGCCCGTCCCGGTCAGGGGGCTGACCTGCGGGACGCCGGCGGCGTGGAAGACCGCGGTGAGCGGGGTGTCCGCCGGTACGGCGGCCAGCACCCCGGCCAGCGCGTCGCGGTCGGCGACGTCGCACGCGGCGAACGTCACCTTGACGCCCCGTTCCAGCAGCTCGGCTTCGAGCGCGGCAGCCGCACGGCCGCGGCCGCCGCGCCGGCCCACGAGGAGCAGGTGTTCGGCGCCGTTGCGGGCCAGCCAGCGGGCGAGGTGCCCGCCGAGGGCCCCGGTGCCGCCGGTGACGAGGACCGTGCCGCGCGGCCGGTAGCGGGCGGCGCCGGGTGGCGGCGCGGCGCGGACCAGCCGGCGCCCGTGGCCGCCGGAGTCGCGGACCGCGATCTGGTCCTCGGGGCCGTCGAGCAGCCGGACCGCCTCGGCCCAGTGGCTGTCCCGCGCGGATCCCGGCAGGTCGATCAAGCCGCCCCAGCGGACCGGCATCTCGAGTGCGGCGGTGCGGCCGAGCCCCCACAACTGCGCCCCGGCGCCCGTGGGCCGTTCGTCGCGGTCCACGGCCACCGCGTCCTGGGTCACGCACCACAGGCGAGCGGGCACCGCCTCATCCTCCATCGCCTGGGCCAGGAACAGGGTCGCCAGCACTCCCGCGGCCACCGGGCCGTGCTGGGGGTGCTCCCGATCATCGGCGCCGAGCAGCGACAGCACGCCCGGGACGGGGGTGACTGTGTCACTCTCCATGTCACCTCGGGGCGGCGGAGCGGGCAGGGCCCGTACGAGAGCGGCGGCCAGCGAGGACCGGCCGGCCGCGGCCACGTCGACCGGGAGGGGTACGACGGCGTTGCCGGCGCCGGTCAGGGCCCGCTCGGCCGCGCGGGCGAGCTCGGCGCCCCGGCCCCGGTCGGGGTGGACCAGCAGCCAGGTGCGGCGGGGGCCGGCCGGGTGCGTCGCGGCCGTGGGCGGGATGCCGCGGGCGGGGGCCGTGGGCGCGGTGGGCCGGTGTCCGTCCCCGCCCGCTGCTGCCGCTGACAGGGGCCGCCAGGTGACGCGGTAGGTCCAGTCGGGCAGCGTGCGCCGGGCGGGGGCGGCGGGTTCGAGCCAGTACCGGCGGTGCTGGAAGGCGTACACCGGCAGGGGGACGCGCCGGGCACCGGAACCCGCGAACAGCGCGGTCCAGTCGACGTCGGCACCCGCGGTGTACGCGGTGGCGGCCGCCCGGAGCACGCCGGTGCTCGCCGAGGGCGGCGCGGACGCCGGAGTCCCGGCGCCCTGGGCGGGGCGGCGCAGTACGGGCACCAGCGTGACGTCGGGGTCGTCGGCGAGGCACTCCTCGGCCATCGCCGTCAGTGTGCCGCCCGGACCGAGCTCCATGAACGTGGTGACGCCCTGCGCGCGTGCCGTCCGTACGCCGTCGTGGAACCGGACGGTGCGCCGGACGTGTTCGACCCAGTGACCGGGACGGCGCAGTTCGTCGGACGCGACGGGCCGCCCGCCGGTCACATGGGTGACGACCGGGATGCGCGGGGCGTGGTAGCTCAGGCCCTCGGCGACGCGGCGGAAGTCGGCCAGCATGCCGTCCATGAGGGGCGAGTGGAAGGCGTGGCTCACGCGGAGCCGCTTGGTGGCGCGCCCCAGGGCGGCGAACCGGGCGGCCAGTTCCGTCACCGGCTCCTCCGCGCCCGAGATCACCACGGCCCCGGGCCCGTTGACCGCCGCGATGCCCACCGGTGCGGTGCTGCCGGCCAGCAGGTCGAGGACCTCCGCCTCCGAGGCCCGGACGGACACCATGGCCCCGCGTTCCGGCAGTTCCTCCATCAGCCGGCCCCGTGCGGCGACCAGGGCGCAGGCGTCGTCCAGGCCGAGGATCCCGGCGGCGTGCGCGGCGGCGATCTCGCCCACGGAATGCCCGAGCAGCCGGTCCGGGCGCATGCCCCAGCTCTCCAGCAGCCGGAACAGCGCCACCTCGACGGCGAAGAGCGCGGCCTGTGCGTACCGCGTACGGTCCAGCAGTTCCGCGTCCCGGCTGCCCGGCGCGGCGTCCAGCACGGCCGCCAGGGGCCGCTCCAGCCCGGGGTCGAGCCGCCGGGTGACCTCGTCCAGGGCGGTGGCGAACACCGGGAAGGCGGCGCGCAGGTCGCCTGCCATGCCGGGGCGCTGGCTGCCCTGTCCGGTGAACACGAACGCGAGCTTGCCGTCGCGCCGGCACACCCCGCTGACCACCTGCGGCGTGCGGCGGCCTTCCGCGACCGCGCGCAGGGCGTCCGTCAGGTCGGCGCGGTCGGAGCCGAGCAGGACCGCACGGTGCTCGAAGGCGCTGCGGGTGGCGGCCAGCGAGTAACCGACGTCGAGCGCGCCGCGGTCCGGCGCCTCGCGCAGGTGCCGGTGGAGCCGGCCGGCCTGGGCCCGCAGGGCGGCCTCCCCGCGGCCCGACACGACCCATGGCACGGGGGCCGGGGCGGAGACCGCCGGGGCCGGGGCCGGGGCGGAACCCGCTTTGGCCGGGGCGATGGCGGGGACCGGGGTGGAGGCGGTGGCGGTGGCGGGCACAGGGGCGGTGGCGGTGGCGGACTCCGCGGAGGGGGCTTCCTCCAGCACGACGTGGGCATTGGTGCCGCCGACGCCGAAGGCCGAGACCGCGGCGCGCCGGGGGTCTCCCTCCCGCCCCTCCCAGGGGACGGCCTCCGTCAGGAGCCGTACCGCGCCCGCCGACCAGTCGACGTGCGGTGTCGGGGTGTCGGCGTGGAGGGTGCGCGGAAGCACTCCGTGGCGCATGGCCTGCACCATTTTGATGACCCCGCCGACCCCCGCGGCCGCCTGCGCGTGGCCGATGTTGGACTTCAGCGACCCCAGCCACAGCGGCCGGCCGGGGCTGCGCCGCCGGCCGTACGTGCCGAGGAGCGCGCCCGCCTCGATGGGGTCGCCGAGCCGGGTGCCCGTGCCGTGCGCCTCCACCGCGTCCACCTGGTCGGGCGTCAGACGGGCGTCGGCCAGCGCCTGCCGGATGACCCGCCGCTGGGCGGGGCCGCTGGGTGCGGTCAGGCCGTTGCTGGCGCCGTCCTGGTTGACGGCCGAACCGCGCACGAGTGCCAGCACCCGGCGGCCGTCCCGCTGTGCGTCGCCGAGCCGCTGCAGCACCAGCACGCCGACGCCCTCCGCCCACCCGGTGCCGTCCGCGTCCGCCGAGAACGCCTTGCACCGCCCGTCCGCCGCCAGCCCCTTCTGCCGCGAGAACTCGATGAACGCGGCCGGGTCCGGCATGACGGCCACCCCCGCGCCCAGCGCCATGTCGCACTCGCCGCGGCGCAGCGCCGCGACCGCCACGTGCAGTGCGACGAGCGACGACGAGCAGGCCGTCTCGATGGTCATCGAGGGGCCTTCCAGCCCGAGGACGTACGACACGCGCCCGGACAGCACCGCGTCCGCGCTGCCCGTCAGCAGGTGCCCTTCCGATCCCTTGGGGACCCGGCCCGGGTCGGAGGCGTAGTCCGAGTGCGCCGCTCCGACGTACACCCCCGTGCGGCTGCCCCGCAGTGTCCGGGGATCGAGCTCGGTCCGTTCCAGGGCCTCCCAGCACACTTCGAGGAGCTGGCGCTGCTGCGGATCCATCACCACGGCCTCCCTCGGCGAGATGCCGAAGAACGGGGCGTCGAACTCCGCGGCACCGGTCAGGAAGCCGCCTTCGCGGCAGTACGTGGTCCCCTGCGCCTCCGGGTCGGGGTCGTACACACCGTCGACGTCCCAGCCGCGGTCGGCGGGGAACGGTCCGACCGCGTCCGTGCCCCCGGCGACCAGCTCCCACAGCGCTTCGGGCGAGTCGACGCCGCCGGGGTAGCGGCAGGCCATCCCGACGATGGCGACGGGCTCGTGGGCGGCTTCTTCGAGCTCGCGGTTGCGCCGCCGGAGCCTCTCGGCCTCCTTCACGGAGGTGCGCAGGGCCTCCACCAGCTTCTCGGTGGAGGTCTGGGAGGAGGACATGGGCATGAGGGGGTGTTCCTCTCGGGGCGGGGCGGGGCGGAGCGGTCTGTACGCACGGGGACGGACGGACGGGAGGTGGGGGGCTGCGGGGGAAGGGGGTGGCGCGGTCAGGAACCGGCCTCGCCCAGGGCGAGCGCGATCAGTGCGTCGTCGTCCAGCTCGTCGATGGAGTCGAGCGTGTCGGCGGGCCCGGCGGCGTCGGCGGGTGCCGAGGAGGGCCGCGCCGCCGCCTGGCCGGCCGGTGCGTGCGCCGCGGCGAGGGCGAGCAGACCGTCGAGCAACCCGGCTTCCCGCAGCGCGTTCACGGGCAGCGTCGCCAGTGCCGCCCTGATCCGCTGCTCCTCGCCCGGCGACGCCTCCGCCGGTACACGCGCCTCCAGCACCTCGGCCAGGTGGTCGCCGACCGCTTCCGCCGTCGGGTGGTCGAACACCAGGGTGGGTGGCAGCTTGGCACCCACCGCCCGGCCCAGCCGGGTGGCCGCCTCGACGGCCGTGAGCGAGCTGAAGCCCAGGTCCCTGAACGCCTGATCGGCCGGCACCTCCTCGGGCCCCGCGTGGCCCAGCACGGCGGCCACCTGCCGGCGCACCAGGTCGAGCAGCATCTCCCGCCGCTCGACCGGGCCGCACGCGGTGTACCGTGCGAGGAACCCCTGGTCGCCGGTGCTCTCCTCGCCGTCCCCGTACCGCTCCCCCGCCCCGCCCGTACCGGCGAGGTCACCGATCAGGGGACTCGGCCGGAACGCGGTGAACGACCGGGCGAACCGGGGCCAGTCGACATGCGCCACGGCCACGCAGGTGTCGCCGCGCTCCAGAGCCACGCCGAGGGACTCCAGGGCCGACTCCGGGGGCATGGCACGCAGGCCGCGCTCGCTGAGGAACTCCTCGCCGTCGCCCTCGCCCATGCCGCCGCCGGCCCACAGGCCCCAGGCGATCGCGGTGGCCGGCAGGCCGCCTGCGCGCCGCCGCTCCGCGAGGGCGTCGAGCGCCGCGTTCGCCGCGCCGTACGCCGTCTGCCCGCCGCTGCCCCAGACGCCGGCGCCCGACGTGTACAGGACGAAGGCGTCCAGGTCCCGCTCGCGGGTCAGCTCGTCCAGGTGACGGGCGCCGGTGACCTTGCCGCCGTACACGTCGGCCATGCCATCGGTACGCAGGTCCAGGAACGCACCGGAGTGGGGTACACCCGCGGTGTGGAACACGGCGGTGGGGGGATGTTCGTCCAGCAGCGCCGCGAGCGCCGCACAGTCGGAGACGTCACACGCCACCACCGTGACCCGGACTCCCCGCGCCTCCAGCTCGGCCGTCAACGCGGCCGCCCCCGGGGCGTCCTGACCGCGTCGGCTGGTGAGCACCAGGTGCTCGGCACCGTTCACCGCCAGCCAGCGGGCCACATGGCCACCGAGCGCACCCGTACCCCCCGTCACCAGCACCGTCCCCCGCGGCGTGTACGCCCGGCCCTCACCGGCCGCTCCCCCGGCGGGTGCCAGTCTGCGCCCGTAGGCGCCGGAGGCTCGTACGGCCACCTGGTCCTCGGCACCGGCCGCTGCCAGCACCCAGGCCAGCCGGCGCAGGCACCGGGCGTCCGGCGCGTCGGGGAGGTCCACCAGACCTCCCCACACGGTGGGCAGTTCCAGGGCGATGCCACGCCCGACGCCCCAGACCTGAGCACCGGCCGTGGAAGGTTCTTCTCCCGCCGCTACGGCCACGGCCCGGCGCGTGACGGTCCACAACCGCGCGCCCGTACCGATGTCGGACACCGCTTGCGCGAGGAGCACCGTACCGACGGTGGCGCGGTCGAGCGAAGGGTGGGCGGGGTGCGGCCGCTCGTCCGCCGGGAGGAGGGAGAGGATCCCGTCCCAGGTGCCGGAAATCCGCGCGGCGAGCCCGTCGCGCCCCAGCGCCACCGGATCGGCCACCAACCGCCGCACGGTGGCGCCGTGCCGGCCGAGTACATCGGCGATGTCATCCGCCGGGCCGGGGTCCGTGCCCTCCGGCAGCACCAGCAGCCAGCGCCCGGACAGCCGGGCCGTCTCCTCCGTCGGCAGCCCCTTCCAGACCACCTTGTGACGCCAGGCTTCTATCCCTGCGGTCTCGGCCCCGCGCATGCGGTCACGGCTATGGGGGGCGGTGTCGAGCCAGTAGTGCCGGCGTTGGAAGGGGTAGGTGGGCAGGTCGACCCGGCGGGCGGTCAGACCGTGCGCGGCATACGCGGCCTTCCAGTCGACCGCCACACCGTGGACGAACGCTTCCGCCATCGAGGTCCACAACCGGCGCAGACCACCCTCACCCTTGCGCAACGTCCCGGTGACGACGACCTCCCGGTCCGTGCTCGCCTGGTCGGCGAGCTCCTGGATGCCGATGGTGAGTACTGGATGGGCACTGGCTTCGATGAACGCACCGAACCCGTCGGCCAGCAGCAGATCGACCGTCTCCGCGAACTGGACGCGTCGGCGCAGGTTGCGATACCAGTAGCCTGCGTCCGTGCGCACCGGCCGGCCCGGCTCCACGGTGGAGTAGAACGGGATGTGCGGATCCCTCGCCACCACCGGCGCCAGCAGGCTGGCGAGTTTTGCCTCGATCGCCTCCACCTGCGCGGAATGCGAAGCGTAGTCCACCGGGATCCGCCGAGCCCGGACGCCGTCCCGCTCACAGGCTTCCAGGAACTCGCCCACCGCGTCGGCATCTCCCGACACCACCGTGATCGCAGGCCCGTTCACGGCAGCGATACCCAGACGGTCCGACCAACCGGACAGCCGCTCCTCAACCACACTGGCGGGCAGGGCCACCGACGCCATCCCACCCGCGCCCGCCAGGACACGGCCGATCACCTGCGAACGCAACGCCACCACCCGCGCCCCGTCCTGAAGGCTCAGGGCACCGGATACGACGGCAGCGGCGATCTCTCCTTGGGAATGACCCACCACCGCATCCGGCTTCACCCCGCAAGCCGCCCAGACTTCGGCCAGCGACACCATCACCGCCCACGTCACCGGCTGCACCACATCCACCCGCTCAAGCCCCTCACCCGAGCGCACCACCTCCAACAGATCCCACCCCACGAACGGGCTCAGTGCGGCAGCGCACTCGCCCATACGGGCCGCGAACACCGGTGACATGTCGAGTAGTTCGGCACCCATACCGGCCCACTGCGTCCCCTGACCCGGAAACACCAACACCGACCGGCCCACCGAACCAGCAACACCCGACACCACCGGGGTCTTCAAACCCTTCAGCAGTTCCTCACGCCCGGACGCGACCACCACCGCACGATGACCGAACACCGAACGCTGCGCAGCGGACCATCCGACCTCGCCCACACCCAGCCCGCCATCGGACTCCACCCACGCGGCCAGACGCCCCAAGCCCGCGTCCAAAGCCTTCGCCGAGGCACCGGACACCACCACCGGAACAGGGTGTTTGACCGGCCCAGGCACCACCTCAGCCTCCCCCGGTTCCTCCGGTGCCTGCTCCAGTACGACGTGGGCGTTCGTTCCGCTCACCCCGAACGCCGACACCGCCGCCCTACGCACACGCTCCACCACCGGCCACGCACGCGCCCGCGTCAACACCTCCACCCCACCCGAAGACCAGTCCACATGCGACGACGGCACACCCACATGCAACGACCTCGGC
>NZ_BMSK01000012.1 GCF_014649115.1 Streptomyces eurythermus
AACTTCATCCGCGCACCACGGCCATAGCCGAGCCGCCGCCGCGCCAGGTGGTCCGCCACCATCTCCGTGGTGATCGGCACGCCGGCGGGAAGACCCTCCAGCGTCGCGACAAGTGCGGGACCGTGGGACTCCCCCGCGGTCAGCCAACGCAGCCTGCTCAACGGTGCTCCTCAGTGCTCGCGCCCGGTACTGCCCGGCGTGCGCGTCGTGGCGCACGGCGACGGCGTCACCGGGTGCGCGACCCCGGCACGCCACCTCCGATCCTCCCACGTCCCGGGGCGCCGGACAGCCTCCGGTCCAGCACGCGGACGCCCGCGGAAGCGTCAGCGGCCGGCGAGCGCCTTCTCCCCGGCCTGCCGCATGGCGTCCAGCGGGCCCGGGACCTGCCCGGTCATCTGCTCGAACTGGAGCACGGCCTGGTGGACCAGCAGGTCGAGGCCGCCGACCACGGCGCCGCCGAACATGGACCAGCGGGCCGCCAGTTCGGTGGGCCAGGGGTCGTAGAGCACGTCGAAGAGGGTGGCCGGGCGTTCGGGTACGGCGGCGGCGAGCGCGTCGGTCGTCCCGGCGGGCGTGGTGGCGATCACCAGCGGGGCGCTCAGCGCCTCGGCGGCGTCGGCCCAGTCCGCGGTGCGCACCTCCACGCCGAGCCGCTCCCCCCACTGCCGCATCTCGGCGGCGCGGGCCTCGCTGCGGACGTAGGCGACGACCTCCCCGGTGCAGATCCGGGCCAGCGCGGCGAGCGCGGAGGAGGCGGTGGCACCGGCGCCCAGGACGGCGGCGGAGCCGACCTCCTCGATGCCGTGCTCGCGCAGGGCGGCCACCATGCCCGGGATGTCGGTGTTGTCGCCGCGCCGGCGTCCGTCCTCGGTGAGGATCAGCGTGTTGACCGCGTCGACCGCGGCCGCGGTGTCGCTGACCTCGTCCAGCAGCGGGATGACGGCCCGCTTCAGCGGCATGGTCAGCGACAGCCCGGCCCACTCGGGCCCGAGCCGGTCCAGGAAGCCGGGCAGCGCGGCCTCGTCGACGTCGAAGCTGTCGTACGACCAGCCGGTGAGCCCGGCCGCCTCGTACGCCGCCCGGTGCAGCACCGGGGAGAGGGAGTGGGCGATCGGAGAGCCGAGCACGGCGGCACGACGGCCGTCAGTTGCCCGTGTTGGCATTGAACTTGTCCTTGAGCTCGAGGAATTCCGCGTACGTCTTGGCGAACTCGGTGTTGCTCATACCGTCGGTCGCCACGAAGTAGACCCAGCCGTCGTGCGTCGGGTTCAGCATCGCCTTCAGCGCGTCCTCGCCGGGGTTGCCGATCGGGCCGGGCGGAAGCCCCGGGTGCTTGTACGTGTTGTACGGGCTCGGGTTGCTGTTGATCTCCTCCTCGGAGATGTGGATGTTGCTCTTGCCGAGGAGGTAGTTGTAGGTCGAGTCGAACTGGAGCTTGCGGTTGGTCTCGGTGTTGTCGGGCTTGAGGCGGTTGTAGACCACCTCGGCCATCTTGCGGAAGTCGTCGTGGGTCTTGCCCTCGGCCTGGACCAGGCTCGCGACCGTGACGAGCTGGTAGGCGCTGTCGAGGTCGAATTCCCTGGCCTTCTCGTTCAGGCCGTAGGCGGCGTACTTCTGCTTGGCCTGGCTGACCATCTGCTGGAGGATGACCTCCGGCTTCATGCCCTTGGCGGCCGGATAGGTGCCCGGGAAGAGGAAGCCCTCCAGCGGGTCCTTGAGATCGGCGTGGTTCTGCGCCCACGCCGGCAGTCCGAAGTCCTTGTACTTCTGCTCGGCGGCCTTCTTCGTCGTGCCCGAGGACAGTTCCAGCTTCTTGTCGATGGCCGCGTAGACGCCCGAGTTGCGCTCGCCGGGGGTGACGATGACGTTGTTCTGGCTGCGCGGGTCCAGCATCAGCTTGACGGCGCTGCCGGCGGACATCTCCTTCTTCAGGAGGTAGGCGCCGGCCTGGATGCCGTCGGCGCCCGGGGTGTTGGTCTGGGCGTGGACGAACGCCTCGGCGCTCTTGACCACCCCGGCCTCCTTCAGGCGGCGGCCGATCTCCCAGCCGCCCGCGCCCTTGGGGATCTCGACGGTGACCGTCTCGCCGGTGCCGTCGCCCGCGTAGTCCGGGGCCGTGCCGAAACGATTTTGGTAGAACTGGTACCCGAAATACCCGACTCCGCCGAGGCCGCCGCCGAACACGAGGACGACGACCATGCAGGCGCAGCCGGTACGCCGCTTCTTGCTCTTGACCGGCTTGCGGCCCTTGCCGCGCCGCTCCCGCCGGGTCGCGAGTTCATGCCCCCCGTCGTCGCCCGCGCCGCCGCCGGCCACCGCCGGGGCCTGCTCCTCGTCCTCGGCCGGCTCCGCCTCCGGGCCGGGCTCGGGCCGCCTGCGGCCGGGCGGCTCCGGCGGCGGGTAGGCGTCCTCGGTGCCGTAGAGGTCGGGCTGCTCCCCGCCGTACGCGACGGGCTGCTGGCCGTAGGGATCACCGGGGTCGGCGGCGTAGGGCGCCTGGCCGAGGGTGCCGGTCGCGTCCCAGCCGCCCTGGTGGAACTGGTGCTGGGTGTGCCCGGCGAGCTGCTGGTCGTACGGCCGGCCGTCGTGGTGCGGGTGCTGCTGCCCCTCGTATCCGGGCTGCTGTCCCTGGCTCCAGTCGCCGTACCCCGACGCCTGCGGATAGTGCTGCGGCCGGCCGCCGTACGGGGACTGCGAGCCCTGCTGGGCCTGCTGTCCGCCCCATCCGCCGTCCCCGGACAACGGGTCCTCCGGATTCCACGGTTCGGAGCCTTGGCCCCGGCCATACTCAGTCATCGATCCCCTAGAGCCGCGAGGCCTACGGTCCCGCGGCCCGTCGGCCGGATCCCGTTCCGCCTCTTGCTGTGCCCCGGCTGTTCGAACACCGGCGCATCGCGCGGAACGTTACCGTATCGCGATCAGATGACCACTTCGACGCCCTCACCGGGTGGTTTGCCTGACACCCGTTCGGATTCCAGGGCCTGCTGCAGGATGATCACGGCCGCCGCCTGGTCGATGACCGAACGGCCCTTCTTGGACTTCACGCCGGAGGCGCGCAGTCCCTGACTGGCCGTCACGGTCGTCATCCGCTCGTCCACCAGGCGCACCGGCACCGGCCGGACCCCCCTGGCCAGTTCCTGCGCGAAGGCGCGGACCTTGACGGCGGCCGGGCCCTCGCCCCCCTTGAGGGAGCGAGGGAGGCCGACGACGACCTCGATCGGGTCGTACTCCTCCACCAGTTGACACAGGCGGCGGTGGGCGGCGGGGATGTCCCGGCCGGGGACGGTCTCCACCGGGGTGGCGAGGATCCCGTCGGGGTCGCACGAGGCGACCCCGATCCGGGCGTCCCCGACGTCGATCGCGAGCCGACGTCCTCTGCGCATCTGTTCGAGCCGTCCCTACTTGGCGGTCTCGGCGACGAGCCGCTCGACGGCCTCGACGGCCTCGCCGACGGCGGCCGGGTTCTGGCCGCCGCCCTGGGCCACGTCCGGCTTGCCGCCACCGCCGCCGCCGAGGGTCTTGGCGGCGGTACGGACCAGGTCACCGGCCTTGAGGCCGCGGTCGCGGGCGGCGTCGTTGGTGGCGATGACCGTCAGCGGCTTGCCGTTGTTGACGGTGAACAGTGCCACCACGGCGGCCCGGCCGCCCTGGATCCGGCCGCGCACGTCCAGGACCAGCTTGCGCAGGTCGTCGGGCGTCGTGCCGTCCGGCACCTGACCGGTGACCACGGCGACACCGCGGACGTCCTTGGCGGACTCGGCGAGGCCGGCGGCGGCCTGGAGGACCTTCTCGGCGCGGAACCGCTCGATCTCCTTCTCGGCGTCCTTCAGCTTGCCGAGCATGGCGGAGACCTTCTCGGGCAGCTCCTCCGGGCGGCCCTTGAGCAGCTCGGTCAGCTGGTTGACCACCGTGTGCTCACGGGCGAGGAAGTTGTAGGCGTCCACGCCGACCAGGGCCTCGATACGACGCACACCGGAGCCGATGGAGGACTCGCCGAGCAGCTTCACCAGACCCAGCTGGGCGGTGTTGTGCACGTGCGTGCCGCCGCACAGCTCCTTGGAGAAGTCGCCGATCGTCACGACGCGCACCCGCTCGCCGTACTTCTCGCCGAACTCGGCGATGGCGCCCTGCTTCTTGGCCTCGTCGATGCCCATGACCTCGGCGTGCACGTCCAGGTCGCGGGCGAGCACCTCGTTGATCTTCTGCTCGACGTCGGTCATCACGGCCGTCGGAACGGCGGACGGGGAGCCGAAGTCGAAGCGGAACCGGCCGGGCTGGTTCTCCGAACCGGCCTGGGCGGCCGTCGGGCCGAGGGCGTCGCGCAGGGCCTGGTGGGTGAGGTGGGTGGCCGAGTGGGCGCGGGCGATGGCCGTGCGGCGACGGGCGTCGATCGAGGCGTGGGCCTTGGCGCCGACGGTCACCTCGCCGACCTGGACGACGCCCTTGTGGACGTACACGCCCGGGACCGGCTTCTGGCAGTCGCGGACCTCGATGACGGCACCGGTGTCCACCTTGATGCGGCCGGTGTCGCCGATCTGGCCGCCGCCCTCGGCGTAGAACGGGGTGCGGTCCAGGACGATCTCGACCTCGTCGCCCTCGGTGGCGGCCGGGGAGGAGGCGCCGTCGACCAGGATGCCGACGATGGTGGACTCGCCCTCGGTGTCGGTGTAGCCGATGAAGTCGGTCTCGCCGGCGCTGTCGGCGATCTCGCGGTAGGCGCCCAGGTCGGCGTGGCCGGTCTTCTTGGCCTGGGCGTCGGCCTTGGCGCGCTCCCGCTGCTCCTTCATCAGGCGGCGGAAGCCCTCCTCGTCCACGGACAGGCCCTGCTCGGCGGCCATCTCGAGGGTGAGGTCGATCGGGAAGCCCCAGGTGTCGTGGAGCAGGAACGCCTTGTCGCCGGAGAGGACGGTGCCGCCGGAGGCCTTGGTCTCGGAGACGGCGGTGTCCAGGATGTTGGTGCCGGCCTTCAGCGTCTTGAGGAAGGCGTTCTCCTCGGCGAGGGCGACCTTCTCGATGCGCTCGCGGTCGGTGATCAGCTCGGGGTACTGCTGCCCCATCATGCCGATCACGGTGTCGATCAGTTCCTTGACGACCGGACCGGTGGCGCCGAGCAGCCGCATGTTGCGGATGGCGCGGCGCATGATGCGGCGCAGGACGTAGCCGCGGCCCTCGTTGCCGGGGGTGACGCCGTCGCCGATGAGCATGGTGGCGGTGCGCATGTGGTCGGTGACCACGCGCAGGGACACGTCCGAGTCGTGGGCGTCGCCGTAGCGCACGCCGGTCAGCTCGGTGGCCTTGTCGATGACGGCCATGGAGGTGTCGATCTCGTACATGTTCCGCACGCCCTGCAGAATCATGGCGAGCCGCTCCAGGCCGAGGCCCGTGTCGATGTTCTTGCTCGGCAGGTCCCCGAGGATCTCGAAGTTGTCCTTGCCGATGCCCTCGCCCCGCTCGTACTGCATGAAGACGAGGTTCCAGATCTCGACGTACCGCTCGTCGTTGACGGCGGGGCCGCCCTCGGCGCCGAACTCGGGGCCGCGGTCGTAGTTGATCTCGGAGCAGGGGCCGCACGGGCCGGGCACGCCCATGGACCAGTAGTTGTCCTTCATGCCCAGGCGCTGGATGCGCTCCTTCGGCACGCCGACGACCTCGTGCCAGATCCGCTCCGCCTCGTCGTCGTCCTTGTAGACGGTGATCCACAGGCGCTCGGGGTCGAGGCCGTAACCGCCCTTGTCCTGGGGCGAGGTGAGCAGCTCCCAGGCGAGCTTGATGGCGCCTTCCTTGAAGTAGTCGCCGAAGGAGAAGTTGCCGCACATCTGGAAGAACGTGCCGTGCCGCGTGGTCTTGCCGACCTCTTCGATGTCGGGCGTGCGCACGCACTTCTGCACGCTGGTGGCGCGCGGGAACGGCGGCTTGACCTCACCCAGGAAGTAGGGCTTGAAGGGCACCATGCCGGCGGGGACGAGGAGCAGAGTCGGGTCGTCCGCGATGAGCGACGCCGAAGGGACGACGGTGTGCCCGCGCTCCTCGAAGAAGCTCAGCCAGCGGCGGCGAATCTCGGCCGACTCCATCAGTGGTCCTCATTCCGGTTGTACGAGTACATCGGGGCTTCGATGTACTTCGGTGTGCTGCGGTTGTCGCTGTGGTGGTTCTCGATGGCGGTGTACCGCCGGGGCGCGGGGAGCTCGGGGTCCTCGTGGATGCCGAGGGCCTCCTCCAGCTCGGCCTCCCGCCGGGCCATGTTGTCGCGGACGTCGAACGCGAAGCCGACCGCGCGGTCCTTCAGGCGCTGACCGGTCTCCAGGGCCTTGTTCGCCGCGGTGGCGGCCAGGCTCTCCGGGGTCAGCTGCCTGATCTTGCGGTTGACCTTGGTGGTGGCCCACACACCGGCGGCGACACCGGTGGAGAACCAGAACGTACGGCGGAACATCGCTCGGTCTCGTCCTTACTTCCGCTTGCGTCGTGCGGCGGGGACCGTCCGGCCCACGATCACGGTACGCCGGGCCGACTTGGCGGGCACGTCCTCCCCCTTGCGGCCGCCGAGCGCCCGGCGGACGCCGTAGCCGAAGGCCGCGACCTTGACCAGCGGGCCGCCGAAGGTGGAGGCGACGGTGGTCGACAGCGCGGAGGCGTTGGAGGCGACCTCCTGGACGTCGGAGGCGATCGCGTCGACCCGGTCGATCTGGGTCTGCGCGGAGCGCACCGCCTGGGAGGCGTCGGCGAGCAGCGGGACGGCCTGGTCGGTCACGTCCGCGACGAGCTTGGTGGTCGCCTTGAGCGTCTGGGCCAGCCTCGCCAGCGCGACCGCGAGGAAGGAGACCAGGATCGCCCAGAAGACGGCCACCAGGATCCCGGCCACCTCTGTACCGGACACTGTGCGCACCCGCTCCCTGAAACGTGCCTGAGCATCGGAAAAGTCGTGTCCCGAGCCTATCGCGCCGGGGCCCCGGGTCCGTACCGGATTCCCCGCCGCCGCGGGCGCGCTCGCGCCGGGTGATTGTACGCAGTGAACACGGTTCAGTACGCTCCGTGTCCCATGCGAGATCCTCACGCTCCCGGCCCCTGGACGGGCGGCGCCCCGCCCCTGGAACTGACCGCTTTCGTCGGGCGCTCGGCGGAGCTGGCCGAGCTGACGGCGGCCCTCGGCCGGGCCCGGCTGGTGACCGTCACCGGGGCGGGCGGGGTGGGCAAGTCCCGGCTGGCGGTGCGGGCGGCGGCGCGGTGGGCGGCCGGTGAGCCGGGCGGTGCGGGCTGGGGCCGGGTGGAACTGGCCGAGGTGCGCGATCCGCAGTTCGTGGAGTACGCGGTCGTGGAGGCGCTGGGGCTGACCGACCACACCACCCGGCTGCCCCGCGAGACGCTGCTGGCGCAGTTGGCGGACCGGCGGATGCTGCTGGTGCTGGACGGGTTCGAGCATCTGGCGGAGGCGTGTGCCCGGCTGGTGGCCCGGCTGCTGCGCGGGCTGCCCGGGCTGCGGGTGCTGGCCGTGGGCCGGCGCCCGCTGGGCCTGGCGGGCGAGCGGCTGTTCCCGCTGGCGCCGCTCGGCCCCGAGGAGGCGGTGGAGCTGTTCACCGACCGGGCCCGGGCGCACGGGGTGCCGGTGGCCGACGGCCCCGAGGTCCGGGAGCTGTGCCGGCGGCTGGAGGGGATCCCGCTGGCGCTGGAGCTGGCGGCCGGACGGCTGCGCGCGCTGTCCCCGGCGCAGCTGCTGCACCGCCTCGGCGACCGGTTCCGGCTGCTGACCGGCGGCGCCCGGGACGCGCTGCCCCGGCACCGGACGCTGCGCACCGCGATCGGCTGGAGCCACGAGCTGTGCACCCCGGCCGAACGGCTGCTGTGGGCGCGGCTGTCGGTGTTCGCGGGCTCCTTCGACCTGGAGGCGGCCGAGTACGTGTGCGGCGGGGCGGGGCTGCCCGCAGAGGACGTGCTGGACGTGCTGTCGGAGCTGCTGGCCCAGTCGGTCGTCGCCCGTGAGGAGACCCCGGCGGGCCCGCGCTACCGGATGCTGGACACGGTCCGGGAGTACGGCGCCGAGTGGCTGGCGGCGGCCGGGGACGCGGACCGGCTGCGCAGACGGCACCGGGACTGGTACCTGGGCCTGGCGGCCTGGTGCGAGCTGGAGTGGTTCACGCCCCGGCAGCGGGAGGTGGCCGCGCGCGTGGACGTGGAGCTGCCGAATCTGCGGGCCGCGCTGGAGTGCTGCCTGGCCGAGCCGGACGAGGCGCACCTCGGCCAGCACCTGGCGGGCTCCCTGTGGTTCTGCTGGGTGGGCTGCGGGCGGCTGTCGGAGGGACGGCGCTGGCTGGAGCGCACCCTGGAGCCGGAGTCGGGGCACGAGCGGGCCCGGCTGAAGGCGCTGTGGGTGCTGGGCTACGTGGCGGTCCTCCAGGGCGACACCGGGCCGGCGCTGCGCGCGCTGCGGACCTGCCGCGAGCGGGCGGAGCGGGCGGGCGACGCGGCGGCGGTGGCGTACGCCGAGCACCGCACCGGCTGTCTGGCCCTGGTCACGGACGACATGGCCGGTGCGGAAACGCTGCTGCGCTCGGCGCTGGAGCGCTACCGGGCGATCGGCGAGCTGAACAGCAACGTCCTGATGGGCCGGGTGGAGCTGGCGATGGCCCGGGCGTTCCAGGGCGACCTGCCGGGCGCGGTGCGCATGTGCGAGGAGGTGCGCCGGGTCTGCGAGGACCGCGGGGAGCGCTGGGCGCGTTCGTACGCGCTGTACGTGCTGGCGTACGCGGCCTGGTGCGACGGGGACCCGGCCGGCGCGCGGGAGCTGCTCGCGCACGCGCTGGCCGACGCGCACGCGTTCCGGGATCTGCTGGGCTCGGTGCTCGTCCTCGAGCTGCTGGCGCTGGTGACGGTGGCGCAGGGCGATCCGGTGGAGGCGGCGGTGCTCCAGGGCGCCGCCGGGCGGCTGTGGCCCTCGGTGGGGCTGCCGCTGTTCGGTTCGGCGTACTACAACGCGCCGCACGAGCGGTGCGAGGCCGCCGCGCGGCGGGCGCTCGGCGACGCGCGGTACGCCGAGTGCGTGCGGGCGGGGGCCGGGCTGGACCGGGAGGCGGCGGTGGCCCGGGCGCTGCGGCAGCGGAGGCCGGGGGCGTTGGGCGCCCTGCCGGCGCCGCGCGGCCCGGTCACGGACACCGGCCCCGGACAGCGCGAACCCGCCGCCTCGCCCACCCGGAAGGGCGGGGAGACGGCGGGCTGAGGCGTACGCCGTGACCTGGGTCAGCGGGCGTAGTACTCGACGACGAGCTGCTCGTCGCAGATCACCGGGATCTCCTTGCGGTTCGGCTCGCGGTCCAGGCGGAACGCCAGGGCCTTGAGGTTCACCTGGAGGTAGCGCGGGGTCTCGCCGTCGGGGGCGAAGCCACCCTCACGGGCGATCTGGAACAGCGTCTTGTCCTTGGAGCGGTCGCGGACCTGCACGACGTCGTCCGGGCGGACACGGAAGGACGGCTTGTCGACCTTCTGGCCGTTGACCTGGATGTGGCCGTGGACGACCATCTGGCGGGCCTGGTAGATCGTGCGGGCGATGCCCGAACGCAGGACCAGCGCGTCGAGGCGGCGCTCCAGCTCCACGATCAGGGCCTCACCGGTCTTGCCCTGGACCTTGGAGGCACGCTCGTAGGCGCGCACCAGCTGGCGCTCGGAGATGTCGTACTGAGCGCGCAGGCGCTGCTTCTCCAGCAGACGGACCTTGTAGTCCGAGTTCTGCTTGCGGCCGCGGCCGTGCTCGCCCGGCGGGTAGGGGCGGGCCTCGAAGTACTTGACGGCCTTCGGGGTCAGCGCGATGCCGAGGGCACGCGACTTCTTGACCTTGGGGCGGGACTGGTTCGCCACAGTTATCTCATTTCCTAGATTCCGGCTCGTCAGGGTTTAGGGAGGTCGCATCCGCAGCCGGGAAAACCCGTCGGGTCCGCGCGGGACCTGCCGGGCAGCCGCTTCCCTGGTCTGGGCACATACGTGCAGCACGCGAGTGGCCCACCGACCGTCCCGGGATCTCACGGGGGGTGGTGGGCTGCCCGCGACACCGTTCGACGGTGCGCGACGCTCCTGGAGCCGGTCCGCGGGGAACCGGGTCTCCGGCCGGTTGTCCCGCTCTGACAGCACGGAACTCGGCACTTCGCAGCAGTCTACAGGCTGCTCAGGACCGCTTGCGACCGAGGTGTCTGCGGGTCCACTCGACGGCGTCCGCGTACCTGGCCTCGGCGCCGTGCCGACCGGGGGTGTAGTACTCGCGGTCCTTCAGGGCGTCCGGGGCGTACTGCTGTTCGGCGATGCCCTCCGGCAGGTCGTGCGGGTACACGTACCCCTGGGCGTGGCCGAGCTTGGCGGCGCCCTTGTAGTGCCCGTCGCGCAGATGCGGGGGGACCGGGCCGGCCAGGCCCTTGCGCACGTCGTCCAGGGCGGCGGCGATCGCGGTGGTCGCGGAGTTGGACTTGGGTGCGAGGGCAAGGGCGATGGTGGCGTGGCTGAGGGTGAGGGCGGCCTCCGGGAAGCCGATCATGGCGACGGCCTGGGCGGCGGCGACCGCGATCGGCAGCGCGGTGGGGTCGGCGAGGCCGATGTCCTCGCTGGCGGAGATCATCAGCCGGCGGGCGATGAACCGGGGGTCCTCGCCGGCCTCGATCATGCGGGCCAGGTAGTGCAGGGCCGCGTCGACGTCGGAGCCGCGGATGGACTTGATGAGGGCGCTGGCGACGTCGTAGTGCTGGTCGCCGTCGCGGTCGTACTTCACGGCGGCGCGGTCGACGGTCTGCTCCAGCGTCCGCAGGCCGATCTCGCTCTCGCCCTGGTCGAGGGCGGCTCCGGCGGCGGCCTCCAGGGCGGTCAGGGCACGCCGGGCGTCGCCGCCGGCGATCCGCAGCAGGTGCTCCTCGGTCTCCTCGGGGAGCGTGACGGCGTTCTTCAGGCCGCGTTCGTCGGCGAGGGCGCGCCGCAGCAGGCCGCGGATGTCGTCGTCGGTGAGGGGTTCGAGGGTGAGCAGCAGGGAGCGGGAGAGCAGCGGGGAGATCACCGAGAAGTAGGGGTTCTCCGTGGTGGCCGCGATCAGGGTCACCCAGCGGTTCTCCACGGCCGGCAGCAGGGAGTCCTGCTGGGCCTTGCTGAAGCGGTGGATCTCGTCCAGGAAGAGGACGGTCTCCTTGCCGTAGCCGCCGGTGGCGCGGCGGGCGCCGTCGATGACCGCGCGGACCTCCTTGACGCCCGCGGTGATCGCGGACAGCTCCACGAACCGCTTGTCGGTCGCCTTGGACACCACGTACGCCAGGGTGGTCTTGCCGGTGCCGGGCGGGCCCCAGAGGATCACCGAGGACGGACCGGCGGGCCCGCCGGAGCCCTCGCCGACCAGGCGGCGCAGGGGGGAGCCGGGCGCCAGCAGGTGCTGCTGGCCCACGACCTCGTCGAGCGAGCGCGGGCGCATGCGCACCGCCAGGGGGCTGCCCGCCGGGTCCTTCTCCTGGCGTTCTTCTGCTGCGGCGGTGAACAGGTCGGGTTCCACGCTGAAACCCTAGAGCACCGCACTGACAATCCGGTCGGGGCCGTCAGCTGGTCCAGAACTCCCACCAGCGGGTCAGCACCAGCATGCCGATGATGCCGATGTGCGCGACCGGCACGACCCAGGTGAACTCGCCGAAGAAGGACCGCAGCCAGCGCGGGGCCGGGAGGAAGGCGTTGCGGACGTTGAACGAGGTGACGTACCAGAACATGGTGATCGTGGCGACCCAGGCCAGCGAGCACCACAGGCACAGGGCGTTGATCCGGTACAGGGACTGGAACTGCAGCCAGGTGCAGAAGCCCACGCCGAACAGGGTGCCGAAGTTGAACGTGAGCCAGTACCAGCGCGGGAACCGGGCGCGGGCCAGCAGGCTCATGCCGACGCAGATGACGATGCCGTAGGCGACCAGCCCGAGCATCGGGTTGGGGAAGCCGAAGGCGGCGGCCTGCTTGCTCTCCATGACGCTGCCGCAGGAGACCACCGGGTTGAGGCTGCACCCGGGGGTGAAGGTCTTGCCCGCGACCTTGGCCTCGAGGAGCTTGAACTTGTCGATCGTGATGACCCACGCGGCCAGCAGTCCGGCCGCGCCGGTGATCACCAGCAGGATGGCGAGGGCACGGCTGCCGCCGGCCGCGCGCGGGGTGTCGGCGGCGCGCTCCGGACCGGGCTCCGCGGAGACGTCGTTCACTGTCGTCTTGCTCATCACGCCGATTCCGTCACTCGAGGGTCGGACCATCTTCGGGCACGGGTCATTGTGCCGCACGCGCCTGTGTGCGCACCGTTCGTTGCGCATAAGGATCTACGTACGACCGCTGCCCCCGCCGGGTTCCGGACAGCGGCCGGCCCACCCACGACAAGGGCGCCGGACGCCCCCTCGGGGGTGTCCGGCGCCCACGCGCGCGTGCGGCTAGCCGAGCCGGGACTCCAGTTCCGCCACGATCTCGTTGACGCCGATCGCGGTCTGCTCGCCGGACTCCATGTCCTTGAGCTGGACGACGCCCTCGGCCAGGTCGCGCTCGCCGGCGACGATCGCGTAGCGGGCGCCGGAGCGGTTGGCGTTCTTCATCGCGCCCTTCAGCCCCTTGCCGCCGTAGGCGAAGTCGGCCGCGATGCCCACCTTGCGCAACTCGGTGACCTTGGCGAACAGCACCCGGCGGGCCTCCTCGCCGAGCGGGACGGCGTACACGGACGTCGAGGCCGGCAGGTCCAGCCGCACGCCCTCGGCCTGGAGCGCGAGGACCGTGCGGTCGACGCCCAGGGCCCAGCCGACGGACGGCAGCGCGGGGCCGCCGATCATCTCGGACAGGCCGTCGTACCGGCCGCCGCCGCCCACCGCGGACTGCGCGCCCAGACCGTCGTGCACGAACTCGAAGGTGGTGCGGGTGTAGTAGTCCAGGCCGCGCACCAGCCTGGGGTCGTCCTCGAAGGAGACGCCCGCGGCGGTGATCAGCTCGCGGACCTCCTCGTGGTACGCCTTGCACGCGTCGCACAGGTAGTCGCGCAGCAGCGGGGCGCCGGCGAGCTGCTTCTGGACCGACTCGCGCTTGTCGTCCAGGACCCGCAGCGGGTTGATGTCGATGCGCCGGCGGGTTTCCTCGTCGAGGTCCAGGCCGCGCAGGAAGTCCTGCAGCGCGGCCCGGTACACCGGACGGCACTCCTTGTCGCCCAGGCTGTTCAGCAGGATGCGGAAGTTCCTCAGGCCCAGCGAGCGGTACGCCTGGTCGGCCAGGATGATCAGCTCGGCGTCCAGCGCCGGGTCCTCCGCGCCGATCGCCTCCGCGCCCACCTGGGAGAAGTGGCGGTAGCGGCCCTTCTGGGGGCGCTCGTAGCGGTAGTAGGAGCCGGAGTACCAGAGCTTGACCGGGAGGTTGCCCGTCTTGTGCAGGTTGGCCTCCAGGGCCGCCCGCAGCACGGACGCGGTGCCCTCGGGGCGCAGGGCGAGCTTGTCGCCGCCCTTGGTCTCGAAGGCGTACATCTCCTTGGTCACGATGTCGGTGGACTCGCCGACACCGCGCGCGAACAGTTCGACGTTCTCGAAGCCGGGGGTCTCGATGTAGCCGTAGCCGGAGTCGCGCAGCGGGGCGGCGATGGCCTCGCGGACCGCCAGGTAGGCGGCCGAGTCCGGCGGGATCAGGTCGTAGGTTCCCTTGGGGGCCTGAAAAGTGCTCAACGTAGGTCTCTCGTCACATTCCTCGTCGGGGAGCGTCCGCGCTTCCCGGGCCGGCGGCCACCTGCCGCAGATAGGGGTTGGTGGCGCGCTCCTGGCCGATGGTCGTCTGGGGGCCGTGGCCGGACAGCACCACGGTGGAGTCGTCGAGCGGCAGGCACACGCGGGCCAGCGACTCGAGCATGTCCTCCATGGATCCGCCCGGCAGATCGGTGCGTCCGATGGAGCCGGCGAACAGCAGATCCCCGGAGAAGAACACCGACGGGACGTCGGCGCTCTCGGGCATCCGGAAGGTCACCGACCCCTTGGTATGGCCCGGCGCGTGCGCGACGGAGAACGTGAGTCCGGCCAGTTCCAGGGCCGTGCCGTCCGTCAGCTCCCGGACGTCGTCCGGCTCCCCCACGGTCAGCTCGCCCATGAGCGGCATGCCGATGGAACGGCCCAGCGCCTTCTCCGGGTCGCTCATCATGTACCGGTCCTCGGGGTGGATCCAGGCCGGTACCTCGTGCGCGCCGCAGACGGGGACGACCGAGGCGACGTGGTCGATGTGGCCGTGGGTGAGGACGACGGCGACGGGCTTGAGCCGATGCTTCCTCAGCGTTTCCTCGACGCCTTCGGCGGCCTGGTGGCCGGGGTCGATGATCACGCACTCCTCACCGGCGGCGGGGGCGACGAGATAACAGTTCGTCCCCCAGGCCCCGGCGGGGAACCCGGCAATGAGCACGATCGTCCTTCGTTTGTGTCGGTTGCAGGCGGCTTCAGCTGCTCCCAGAGCCTACCGGCGCTGCCGTTTCCTCAGCGAACCCATATACGGTACGGGGCTACACGCAGCGGTCGGAGCACGAGGACGCACGCGTGCCGCCCGACACACGACACGCATGAGGAGAGAACCCGGTGGTCAGCCAGGAGCAGCGGCGGCGTCAGCTCGCCCGGGAGAAGTTCTTGCGGCAGCAGCAGCGGCGCACCGAGGCGCGGCGCAAGGCCCGCCTGCGCAACTCCGTGATCGCGTCGGTCCTGGGCGTGGTCGTGATCGGCAGTGTCGCCCTGTACACGACGGGCGTCCTCAAGGACGACGACAAGAAGACGACGAGCGCGAGCGGCGATGCCACGCCGAGCGCCGCGCCGACCAGCAAGGCACCGGACCCCTGCGAGAAGCCGGCGGCCGGCTCGGTCAAGAAGCTGAGCTGGAAGAAGGAGCCGGCGATGACGATCGACACGTCGGCGAAGTACACGCTGAAGCTCGCGACGACGTGCGGGGACATCGGCGTCGCGCTGAAGACGTCGGCGGCGCCGCACACGGTGAACTCGTTCGACTTCCTCGCCGGCAAGGGCTACTTCGACCACACCAAGTGCCACCGGCTCACCACCCAGGGCATCTACGTCCTGCAGTGCGGTGACCCGCAGGGCACCGGCGCGGGCGGTCCCGGCTACACGCTCCCGGACGAGAACCTCAAGGACAAGAGCCTGAAGAACAGCACCTACCCGGCGGGCACGGTGGCGATGGCGAACACCGGGCAGGCGCACACCGGCGGCAGCCAGTTCTTCCTCGTCTACAAGGACAGCCAGCTGCCGCCCAGCTACACGCCGTTCGGCACGGTCGACGCGGCGGGCATGAAGGTGCTGGAGAAGATCGCGGCGGCCGGTGAGAACACGGGCGCCGGCGACGGCGCGCCGAACGCGACGGTCGTGATCGACAAGGCGACGGTCGCCAAGTCCTGACCCCCGTGCCCGGACCCCGCCGGCCCCGGCCGGCACCCGGAACCGAAGGTCAACGGGGCGGGCGGCGGAATTTCGGTCGCGCTGGATGCGGACAGGCCGCCCGCCGGTCGCCTATGTTGGCCGTGACGAAACTGTGGACGATGCCCGGGGGTGCTGCGGCCCCCCGCAGGCATCATGTGGAGGAGGCGCTGTGAGCAGCGACCCGTGGGGCCGCGTCGACGAGACGGGGACCGTGTACGTGCGTACGGCCGACGGCGAGAAGGTCGTCGGTTCCTGGCAGGCTGGCTCCCCCGAGGAGGCGCTGGCCTACTTCGAGCGCAAGTACGAGGGCCTGGTTGTCGAGATCGGCCTCCTCGAGAAGCGCGTGCGGACCACCGACCTGTCGGCGAAGGACGCCCAGGCCGCCATCGGCCATCTGCGCGAGCAGGTGGACGCGCACCACGCGGTCGGTGATCTGGACGCGCTGCGCGAGCGGCTGGACAAGCTGGTCGCGACCGTCGAGGCGCGCCGCGAGGAGCGCAAGGCGCAGCGGGCCAAACAGTCCGACGAGGCCCGCAAGGCCAAGGAGGACCTGGTCGCCGAGGCGGAGCGGCTGGCGCAGTCCGACCAGTGGCGGGCCGCCGGTGAGCGGCTGCGGGCGCTGGTGGACACCTGGAAGGGGCTGCCGCGGCTGGACCGCAAGTCCGACGACGAGCTGTGGCACCGCTTCTCGCACGCCCGGTCGGCGTTCTCCAAGCGGCGCAAGGCGCACTTCGCGCAGCTGGACGCACAGCGCGAGGAGGCCCGGCGGGTCAAGGAGCGGCTGGTCGCCGAGGCCGAGGCGCTGTCCGGGTCGACGGACTGGGGTCCGACGGCCGCCCGGTACCGCGAGCTGATGGCGGAGTGGAAGGCCGCGGGCCGCGCCCAGCGCGAGCACGAGGACGACCTGTGGAACCGCTTCCGCGGCGCCCAGGACGTGTTCTTCGCCGCCCGCAGCTCGGTGTTCGCCGAGCGGGACGCCGAGCAGTCGGAGAACCTGAAGCTGAAGGAGGAGCTGGCCGAGGAGGCCGAGAAGCTCCTGCCGGTCACCGACCTGAAGGCCGCGCGGGCCGCCTTCCGCTCGATCAACGAGCGCTGGGAGGCCATCGGTCACGTCCCGCGGGACGCCCGGCCGAAGGTCGAGGGCCGGATGCACGCGGTGGAGCGGGCGATCCAGGAGGCCGAGGAGGCCGAGTGGCGCCGGACCAACCCGGAGGCACGCGCGCGTGCCGAGGGTCTGACCGGTCAGCTCCAGGCCGCCGTGGACAAGCTGCGGGCGCAGATCGACCAGGCGCGGGCCCAGGGCAACAACGCCAAGGCCGACAAGCTGCAGAAGGAGCTGGAGGGACGTCAGGCGCTCCTGGACCAGGCCCTGAAGGGCCTGCAGGAGTTCGGCGGCTGAACCCCTCACCGCAGGACTGAAAGGGCCCCGTACGCGCGTACGGGGCCCTTTCGCGTCCCGGAGGGTCCGCCCGGGGCCCTGGGGCACTACGAGCGGCTGCGTCCCGACGTCACGCGGTACACGTCGTACACGCCCTCCACGCCCCGGACCGCCTTCAGCACGTGGCCGAGGTGCTTGGGGTCGCCCATCTCGAAGGTGAACCGGGAGGTGGCCACCCGGTCCCGGGAGGTCTGTACGGCCGCCGACAGGATGTTGACGTGCTGGTCGGACAGCACCCGGGTGACGTCCGACAGCAGCCGGGACCGGTCCAGCGCCTCCACCTGGATGGCGACCAGGAAGACCGAGGACTGGGTCGGCGCCCACTCGACGTCGAGGATGCGCTCCGGCTCCCGGGACAGCGAGTCGACGTTGACGCAGTCGCTGCGGTGAACCGATACGCCGCTGCCGCGCGTGACGAAGCCGATGATCGGGTCTCCAGGGACCGGCGTACAGCAGCGGGCCAGCTTCACCCACACGTCCTCGACGCCCTTGACGACCACGCCCGGGTCGGCGGTGGAGCGCCGCTTGCGCCCGCGGCCGCGGGACGGCGGGACCGTCTCGTCGATCTCCTCGGTGGCCGCCTCCTCGCCGCCGAGCGCCTGGACGAGCTTCTGCACGATGTTCTGCGCGGAGACATGGCCCTCGCCGATCGCCGCGTACAGCGCGGAGATGTCCGAGTAGCGCATCTCGTGCGCGAGGGTGACCAGCGAGTCACCGGTGAGGATCCGCTGGATCGGCAGGTTCTGCTTGCGCATGGCCCGCACGATGGCGTCCTTGCCCTGCTCGATCGCCTCGTCCCGGCGCTCCTTGGAGAACCAGGCGCGGATCTTGTTGCGCGCCCGCGGCGACTTGACGAAGCCGAGCCAGTCCCGGGACGGGCCGGCGCCGGGCGCCTTGGAGGTGAACACCTCGACCAGGTCGCCGTTGTCCAGGGTGGATTCCAGCGGGACCAGCCGCCCGTTGACCCGCGCCCCTATGGTGCGGTGGCCGACCTCGGTGTGCACGGCGTACGCGAAGTCCACCGGGGTGGCGCCGGCCGGCAGGGCGATGACGTCGCCCTTGGGCGTGAAGACGAAGACCTCGTTGCGGGACAGGTCGAAGCGCAGGGACTCCAGGAACTCGCCCGGGTCCTCGGTCTCCTTCTGCCAGTCCAGCAGCTGCCGCAGCCACGCCATGTCGTTGATGGCGTCCTTGTCCTTCGCCGACGTCTTCGGCGCGTCGGTGCGGACCTTGGAGGCGCCGGCGACGGCCTCCTGCTTGTACTTCCAGTGCGCGGCGATGCCGTACTCGGCGCGGCGGTGCATGTCGAACGTGCGGATCTGGAGTTCGACCGGCTTGCCGTTGGGGCCGATGACCGTCGTGTGCAGCGACTGGTACATGTTGAACTTGGGCATCGCGATGTAGTCCTTGAACCGGCCGGGGACCGGGTTCCATCGCGCGTGCACCGTGCCGAGGGCGGCGTAGCAGTCGCGGACCGTGTCGACGAGGACGCGGATGCCCACCAGGTCGTAGATCTCGGCGAAGTCGCGGCCCCGCACGATCATCTTCTGGTAGACGCTGTAGTAGTGCTTGGGGCGGCCGGTGACGGTGGCCTTGATCCGGGCGGCGCGCAGGTCGGACTGGACCTCGTCGGTCACTATGGCCAGGTACTCGTCACGCTTGGGCGCCCGCTCGGCCACCAGCCGTACGATCTCGTCGTACATCTTGGGGTAGAGGATCGCGAACGCGAGGTCCTCCAGCTCCCACTTGATGGTGTTCATGCCGAGGCGGTGGGCGAGCGGAGCGTAGATCTCCAGCGTCTCGCGGGCCTTCTTCTCCTGCTTCTCGCGCTTGAGGTAGCGCATGGTGCGCATGTTGTGCAGCCGGTCGGCGAGCTTGATGACCAGGACCCGCGGGTCCTTCGCCATGGCCACGACCATCTTGCGCACGGTCTCGGCCTGCGCGGCCTCGCCGAACTTGACCTTGTCCAGCTTGGTCACGCCGTCGACCAGCAGGGCGACGACGTCGCCGAAGTCGCGGCGCAGGTCCTCCAGGCCGTACTCGGTGTCCTCGACGGTGTCGTGCAGCAGCCCCGCCATCAGGGTGGCCGGGTCCATGCCCAGCTCGGCGAGGATGGTGGTGACGGCGAGCGGGTGCGTGATGTACGGGTCGCCGCTCTTGCGCTTCTGGCCGCGGTGCCAGCGTTCGGCGACCTGGTAGGCGCGCTCGATCTGGCGCAGCGTGGAGTTCTCGATCTTGGGGTCGTTGCTGCGCACTATGCGCAGCAGCGGCTCCAGGACCGGGTTGTAGGGGTTCGCGCGCTGGACGCCGAGGCGGGCGAGGCGGGCCCGGACCCGGTTGGAGGAGGCGGTCCGGGTGGGCTGCGTGGCCGGCTGGCGGACCACCGGGGGCTGCGTCGGGCGCTCGGCCGGGGCCTGCTTGGGGCGCGCGGACTCCGCGCTCTTCTCCACGGGCGCGGAGTGGGCGTGCTCGACCGCCCCGCGGGTGTCGTTCTTCACCTGGGAAGTGCTCGGCGCGGGCTTCGCCGCGGCGGCCGAGGCGGGCTCGGGCTTGGCGGCGGTCAGTGGCTGGGCCTCGTCTGGCAAGAGGACTCCTCGTGCGCGATCCGGGTCCCCCGGTCAGGCTCCGGAGACCCCATGGTAGCGATCCTGCGCCCGGTCATCGCCTTCAGGCGGCTGTGAGGACCGTCTACCCCTGCAACGCGAAAGGCTGCCACGGGATTCCGGACGGCCGGTCGCGAAGCACCCGCACCGACCTCCGCGACGGGCGGTCGACCCCGCCCGGACCTGCGAAAACGCCGATTCGGACGCACAGAACACCGGCTACGGACCCGGCGGCACGCAAACGGCCGCCCCGGCACACACATGCCGGGGCGGCCGTCGCGCGGCTACGGGGTCAGACCTGGAGCAGCGCCTGGAGCGGGGCGCCGTCCAGCGCGGCCTCCAGCCGGGTGCGGCCGCCCAGGAAGCCCAGCTCCATCAGCACCGCGAGACCGGACACCTCGGCGCCGGCGCGCTGGATCAGATGGATCGCCGCCTCGGCCGTACCGCCCGTGGCCAGGACGTCGTCCACGATCAGCACGCGGTCGCCGGCGGTCAGGTCCTCGGCGTGCACCTCGATCTCCGCCGAGCCGTACTCCAGGTCGTAGGCCTGGCGCAGGGTGGCCCCGGGCAGCTTGCCCGCCTTGCGGACCGGGATGAAGCCCAGGCCGGCGCGGACGGCGACCGGGGCGCCGAGGATGAAGCCCCGGGCCTCCAGGCCGACGACCTTGGTCGCGCCGGTGTCGGCGGCGATCTGCGCCAGCGCGTCGGTGAGCGCGGTGAAGGCCGCCGGGTCGGCCAGGAGCGGGGTGATGTCCTTGAACATCACGCCCGGCTCCGGGTAGTCGGCCACATCGCGGATGCGGCTCAGCAGGAGTTCCTGGATGTCGGTCATCGGCGCTTTCCGGAGGTACGGCCGCGGCCTCGGCCGCGTGCGGGCTGGTTGCGCGGGCCCACGACGGCGGGGGCGCCGTCGTCGCCGTCGTCACCGGCGGTGGCGCGGACCTCGGCGAGGTCCTCCCCCGCGGCGGCGGCCTGGGCGCGCTTGGCCAGGACCCGCTTGGTGAGGCTCTTCATCGCCGGCTCGCGCTCCTTGAGGTCGGCGACGAGCGGGGTGGCGATGAAGATCGAGGAGTAGGCACCGGCCGCGAGGCCCACGAACAGCGACAGCGAGATGTCGTTGAGCGTGCCCGCGCCGAGGAAGCCGCCGCCGATGAAGAGCAGACCGGCGACCGGCAGCAGCGCGACGACCGTGGTGTTGATGGAGCGGACCAGGGTGCCGTTGATCGAGCGGTTGGCGATCTCGCTGTAGGTGAACCGGGTCTGCTTGGTCAGGTCCTTCGTCTGCTCCTTGAGGCTGTCGAAGACGACGACCGTGTCGTAGAGCGAGTAACCGAGGATGGTCAGCAGACCGATGACCGTGCCGGGCGTCACCTCGAAGCCGACCAGGGCGTAGATACCGGTCGTGATGGTGATGTCGTGGATCAGGGCGACCAGCGCCGCGATGGCCATGCGCCACTCGAAGGCGATCGCCAGGTAGATCACCACGAGGACCATGAAGATCGCCAGGCCCTGCCAGGCCTTGTTGGCGATCTGCTCGCCCCAGCTCGGGCCGACCAGGTCGGCGGCCAGCTTCTCGGGGTCGAGCTTCAGGTCCTTGGCCAGCTCCTGCTTGATCCGGTCGGACTGGCCGGTGTCGATGCCGGCGATCTGGATGCGCAGGCTGCCGTTGCCCAGCTTCTGCACGATGGCCTGGTGGCCGGAGGCCTTGTTGGCGTACTCCTCCGCCTGGGCCACCGAGGCGCTCATCTTCGTGGGCGTCGTGAAGACGGCGCCGCCCTCGAACTCGATGCCCATGTTCAGGCCGCGCACCGCCAGGCCGACGATGGCCGTGATGGTGATCAGGATCGAGATGCCGTACCAGATCTTCCGCTTGCCGACGAAGTCGTACGCGATCTCGCCGCGGTGCAGCCGGGCGCCGATGGTGCCGAGTTTCGACATGGCTCACGCCTCCTTCGGGTCGACGGGGCCGGCTGCGGGACCGGCGGGACGGCGGGTGCGGCGCAGCGGGGGCTTGGCGCCCAGGCCCTTGGGGTCGAGACCGGACCACTTGTGGCCGTCCGCGAAGAACTTGCGGCGGGCGAGGAGCGTCATCAGCGGCTTGGTGAAGAAGAAGACCACGACCACGTCGAGCAGGGTGGTCAGGCCCAGCGTGAAGGCGAAGCCCTGCACCTTGCCGACGGTGACGACGAACAGCACGGCGGCGGCGAGGAACGACACGAAGTCGGAGACCAGGATGGTGCGCCGGGCACGCGGCCAGGCCCGCTCCACCGCGGGGCGCAGCGTGCGGCCCTCACGGATCTCGTCCCTTATGCGCTCGAAGTACACGATGAACGAGTCCGCGGTGATGCCGATGGCGACGATGGCACCGCACACGGCCGGCAGGTTCAGCGCGAAGTTGATGGCCGGGCCGAGCAGCGACATGATCACGTAGGTGAGGATCGCGGAGACCAGCAGCGAGGCCATGGCCACGAGCGACAGGCCGCGGTAGTAGACCACCAGGTAGATCACGACCAGCGCCAGGCCGATCGCGCCCGCGAGCAGACCGGCGTGCAGCTGCTCGCCGCCGAGCGCGGCGGTGACGGTGGTGACGGACTGCTCCTGGAAGGACAGCGGCAGGGCGCCGTACGACAGCATGTTGGCGAGACCCTGCGCCTCGTCCTGCTGGAAGCTGCCGGAGATCTCCGCCTGGCCGCCGGTGATGGACTGCCGCACGTACGGGCTGGAGACGACCTCGCCGTCCAGGACGATGCCGAACTCGTTCTGCGGCTGCGGCTTGCTGGCCAGCTCGCCAGTGATGTCGGCGAACTTCTTGGCGCCCTTGGAGGTGAAGTTCATCTGGACCTGCCAGCCGGCGGCGCCCTGGGTGTCGAAGACGGCCTGCGCCTTCTTCACCTCGGTGCCGTCCACGGCGGCCGGTCCGAGCAGGTACTTGTACCAGGCGTCGTCGATCTTGCCGCACGCCACGATGGGCTGGCCCGGCTTGGCGTTCTTGCCGGCGTTCGCCCGGTCGGTGGGCTTGGTGCAGTCCAGGGCCGCGTACTGCGCCTGGAGCTTGGCGTCCGCGCCGGAGCCGTCGCCGGCCGGGGCCGAGGGCGTGGCCGAGGGCTTGGCGCTGCCGGAGGCGGAGCCGCTCGGCGAGGGGGTGGCGTCGGCCTTCAGGGCGTCGGTGACCGCGCGGCCCTGGGACGTGGCCGAGGCCGAGGGAGACGCGGAACCGGACGCCGTCTCCTTGCCGGAACCGGTCGCCTTCTCCGTGGCCGAGGCGGACGCCGACGGGCTGCTGCCCGGCTTCGGCGACGATCCGCCCTTGGAGGACGCGCTCGGCGACGGGCTCTTCGTGGCGGGGCCGCTGGGCTCGCTCGCCAGGACCGGCCGGAAGTACAGCTTGGCGGTGGTGCCTACCTGCTCCTGGGCCTCCTTGGAGTTGGTGCCCTTGGGGATGTTGACGATGATGTTGTCGTTCCCCTGGGTCTGCACCTCCGCCTCGGAGACACCCAGGCCGTTGACACGGCGGTTCATGATGTCGACCGCGGTGTCCATGTTGGCCTTGTTGATCGCGGACCCCTGATCGGCCTTCGCCTTGAGCGTGATGCTCGTACCACCGGCGAGGTCGATGCCGAGACGCGGAGTGGTGTGCCCGGAGGCGAACATCCCTCCGGCGAGCGCCACGATGGCGATCAGGATGAGGGCCAGCGAGCGCCCTGGCTTGCTCGGGGCGCTCGCGCTTCGGCCCCTCTTAGGTGCTGCCACCTTCTCGTACTCCCTCTCGGGCCGCCCCGCGCCCGGTCGGCGCGGTCGGCCATGACATGGTGTCGGGCTCCCGTGCGGGAAACAGACGCGCCCGGGACACGCGGGGCGCCCGTCATGCGGCCGCCGCGTGATCCCGGGGAGTGACTACTTCGCGTCGGAGTCGCCGTCGGTCTTCTTCGGCTGGTCGTCCGCGCCGGCCTCGGCGGCGTCCTTCTTACCGAGGTCGATCTTGTCGTCCGAGGCGGCGGCAGCGTCGGCGGATCCGTCGGTCTCGTCGGTCTCGGTGAGGGAGGAGGCGTCGTCCGGGACGATGCCGGTGTCGGACTTCAGGTCGTGCTCGATGCCGTGGACGATGCGGTTGTACTCGTCGTCGGTGAGGACGGCGCCGATCGAGTTCTTGGCGAAGAGGAGGTCGACGCCCGGCCCGGCGTCGAGGAGGACCGTGTCCTCGTTGACCTCCTTGACCGTCGCGTACATCCCCCCGATCGTGCGGACTCCGGATCCGGGCTGCATCTGGTTCCGCATGTCGGCGGCCTGCTGCTGCTTCTTCTTGGCCGAACGCGTCATCAGGAACATGGCCGCGATGAGCACGATGAACGGGAGAAGGGTATAGGCATTCACGGGACGGAATTTCCTTCGCGCGACCGCGCGGGTGAGCGGCCTGTTGGATGGGGGTGTGGTCGGCGCCGCCCGCAAGGGCGGCATCGGCGGAGTCTAAGCGAGTCCGCTCTCATGGAACAACGCTCAGCATGGCACCTGGGTTCCGGCCGGGCCATCGCCCTCGCCGCTCGGCCGCCCTCACGCCCCGAACAAGTCCTGTTGTCCGTTTCCCGCCGCCGGCGCCTGCGGTGGGGTCAGGCCCAGGTGCGCCCAGGCGGCGGGGGTGGCGACCCGGCCGCGCGGGGTGCGCGCGAGCAGTCCCTCGCGGACCAGGAACGGCTCGGCGACCTCCTCCACGGTCTCCCGCTCCTCCCCCACCGCGACGGCGAGGGTGGACAGGCCCACCGGCCCACCGCCGAACAGCTTCAGCAGGGCCTGAAGAACGGCGCGGTCCAGCCGGTCCAGGCCGCGCGCGTCGACCTCGTAGACGGCGAGCGCGGCGGCGGCGATCTCCCGGGTGATCACCCCGTCGGCCTTGACCTGCGCGTAGTCGCGGACGCGGCGCAGCAGGCGGTTGGCGATACGGGGCGTGCCCCGGGACCGGCCGGCGATCTCGGCGGCGCCGTCCGGCTCGATCACGACGTCCAGCAGGCTCGCCGAGCGGTGCACCACGCGCTCCAGCTCGTGCGGGGAGTAGAACTCCATGTGCGCGGTGAAGCCGAAGCGGTCGCGCAGCGGCGGCGGCAGCAGGCCCGCCCGCGTGGTCGCGCCGACCAGGGTGAACGGCGGCAGCTCCAGCGGGATCGCGGTGGCGCCGGGGCCCTTGCCCACGATGACGTCGACGCGGAAGTCCTCCATCGCCATGTACAGCATCTCCTCGGCGGGCCGGGACATGCGGTGGATCTCGTCCAGGAAGAGCACCTCGCCCTCCTGGAGCGAGGACAGGATCGAGGCGAGGTCGCCGGCGTGCTGGATGGCGGGGCCGGAGGTGATGCGGATGGGGGCGCCCATCTCGGCCGCGATGATCATCGACAGGGTGGTCTTGCCGAGGCCGGGCGCCCCGGAGAGCAGCACGTGGTCGGCGGTGGCGCCCCGCGCGCGTGCGGCGCGCAGCACCAGGTCGAGCTGTTCGCGGACCTTCTCCTGGCCGATGAACTCGCCGAGGTCCTTGGGGCGCAGGGCGGCCTCGACGGCCTGGTCCTCCCGGTCGGCGGACGCACCGACGAGCCGCTCCTCGGCGGGGGTGGGGGTGGTGTCGTCCCGGTTCACGAAGTTCTCCTAGCGGGGTGACGCGGGTCAGCGGGCGCGGTTCAGGGTCTGCAAGGCGGCCTTCAGCAGCGGGCCCACCTGCGGGGTGCCGGCCGTCGCCTCGGCCTGGGGCGCCACGGCGGCCACCGCCTCGTCGGCCTCGCGGGTGGCATAGCCGAGACCGATCAGGGCCGCGTGCAGCTGGTCGCGCCAGCCCTGGGTGACGGGCGCGCCGACGGCCGGGGCGCCGACGGGCGCGCCGAGCCGGTCCTTCAGCTCCAGCAGCAGCTTCTGCGCGCCCTTCTTGCCGATGCCGGGCACGGCGGTGAGGGCCTTCTCGTCACCGGTGGCGACCGCGCGGCGCAGGGCGTCCGGGGTGTGCACGGCCAGCATGGCCTGGGCCAGGCGCGGGCCGACGCCGCTCGCGGTCTGCAGCAGTTCGAAGACCTGGCGTTCGTCGTCGTCCGCGAAGCCGTACAGGGTGAGCGAGTCCTCGCGGACGACGAGGGAGGTGTGCAGCCGGGCGGGCTTGCCGACGCGCAGGGCCGACAGGGTGTTCGGCGTGCACTGGACGGCCATGCCGACGCCCCCGACCTCGACGACGGCGGCGTCCGGGGCGAGCGCGGCGACCGTGCCGCTGACGAAGGCGATCATGCCGTGGGGCCTTTCGTTGCGTGGGCTGTGTGCCGGGCCACTGCCTGCTGGAGCCGGTTCTGGGCGGGGGCCCGCCAGATGTGGCAGATGGCGAGCGCGAGGGCGTCGGCGGCGTCGGCGGGCTTGGGGGGCGCGGCCAGCCGCAGCAGGCGGGTGACCATGGCGCCCACCTGGGCCTTCTCGGCGCGTCCGGAGCCGGTGACGGCGGCCTTGACCTCGCTGGGGGTGTGCAGGGCGACCGGGATGCCGCGCCGGGCGGCGCACAGCATGGCCACGGCGCTGGCCTGGGCGGTGCCCATGACCGTGCGCACGTTGTGCTGGCTGAAGACGCGCTCCACGGCGACGAACTCGGGCCGGTGCTCGTCCAGCCACTCCTCGATGCCCCGCTCGACGGCGAGCAGCCGGTGGCTGAGGTCGGCGTCGGCCGGGGTGCGGACGACACCGACGCCGAGCATGGTCAGCGGGCGGCCCGCGACGCCCTCGACCACGCCGATCCCGCACCGGGTCAGGCCGGGGTCCACCCCCAGAACACGCACGCGCACCGCTCCCTTCGGTCACCCGATCGCATATTTGTGCAGGCTATCGGGTGCCACTGACAACGCCGTACAACGCGACGGGCCGACGGGGGGTGTCCCGTCGGCCCGGTCGTCAGCCGTACGCGTTACGCGTCGACCTTCTCCATGACCTCGTCGCTCACGTCGAAGTTCGCGAAGACGTTCTGCACGTCGTCGCTGTCCTCCAGCGCGTCGATGAGCTTGAAGATCTTCCTGGCGCCGTCCTCGTCCAGCTCGACCTGCATGGTCGGGACGAAGTTGGCCTCGGCCGACTCGTAGTCGATGCCGGCCTCCTGCAGGGCGGTGCGGACCGCGACGAGGTCGGTCGGCTCGCTGATGACCTCGAAGTTCTCGCCGAGGTCGTTGACCTCCTCGGCGCCCGCGTCCAGCACCGCGCCGAGCACGTCGTCCTCGGTCAGCTCGCCCTTGGGGACGATGACGACGCCCTTGCGGTTGAACAGGTACGACACCGAGCCCGGGTCGGCCATGGAGCCGCCGTTGCGGGTCATGGCGACGCGGACCTCGGAGGCGGCGCGGTTGCGGTTGTCGGTGAGGCACTCGATGAGCACCGCGACGCCGTTCGGGCCGTAGCCCTCGTACATGATCGTCTCGTAGTCGGCGCCACCGGCTTCGAGACCGCCGCCCCGCTTGATCGCGGAGTCGATGTTCTTGTTCGGGACCGACGACTTCTTCGCCTTCTGGACGGCGTCGTACAGCGTCGGGTTGCCGTCGAGGTCGACACCGCCCATGCGCGCCGCGACCTCGATGTTCTTGATCAGCTTCGCGAAGAGCTTGCCGCGCTTGGCATCGATCACGGCCTTCTTGTGCTTCGTCGTGGCCCATTTAGAGTGGCCGGACATCTGCCTGTCTCCTTCGCGTAACCCATCCTGTACGAACGCCCCTCGGTCGAAAGGCCGGGGGGACCCCCGGAGATCCTACAAGGACTCCGCCGCCCGGTTGGCGCGCACCATGTCGACGAACAGCGCGTGCACGCGGTGGTCGCCGGTCAGCTCCGGGTGGAAGGAGGTGGCGAGCGCGTTGCCCTGGCGGACGGCGACGATGTGGCCGTCGTGCTCGGCGAGCACCTCGGCCCCGGCGCCGACGGACTCCACCCAGGGGGCGCGGATGAAGACGCCCTCCACGGGGTCGCCCGTGACGCCCTTGACGTCGACCGACGCCTCGAAGGACTCGTTCTGCCGGCCGAAGGCGTTGCGGCGCACGATCATGTCGATGCCGCCGACGGTCTCCTGGCCCGAGCGCGGGTCGAGGATCTTGTCGGCGAGCATGATCAGGCCCGCGCAGGTGCCGTAGACGGGCATGCCCGCGCGCACGCGCGCGCGGAGGGGCTCCATCACGCCGAAGAGGACGGCCAGCTTGGAGATGGTGGTCGACTCGCCGCCGGGCAGGACGAGACCGTCCACCTCGGCGAGTTCCTCGGGGCGCCGCACCGGCCTGGCCACGGCGTCGGCCGCGGCCAGGGCGATGAGGTGCTCCCGTACGTCGCCCTGGAGGGCCAGGACGCCTATGACAGGAGTGTTCATGGGGGTGCCGTTACCTGTGTGGTCTACCAGCCGCGGTTGGCGTAGCGCTCGGTCTCGGGGAGGGTGTCGCAGTTGATGCCGACCATGGCCTCGCCGAGGTTGCGGGACGCGTCCGCGATGATCTTCGGGTCGTCGTAGAAGGTGGTGGCCTTCACGATGGCGGCGGCGCGCTTGGCCGGGTCGCCGGACTTGAAGATGCCGGAGCCGACGAACACGCCCTCGGCACCGAGCTGGCGCATCAGGGCCGCGTCGGCCGGGGTGGCCACACCGCCGGCGGAGAACAGCACCACCGGGAGCTTGCCCAGCTCGGCGACCTCCTTGACCAGCTCGTACGGGGCGCGCAGCTCCTTGGCGGCGGCGTACAGCTCGTGGTTGTCCAGGCCGCGCAGGCGGGCGATGTCGCCCTTGATCTGGCGCAGGTGACGGACGGCCTCGACCACGTTGCCGGTGCCGGCCTCGCCCTTGGAGCGGATCATCGCGGCGCCCTCGGCGATGCGGCGCAGGGCCTCGCCCAGGTTGGTGGCACCGCACACGAACGGGGTGGTGAAGGACCACTTGTCGGAGTGGTTGACCTCGTCGGCCGGGGTGAGCACCTCGGACTCGTCGATGTAGTCCACGCCGAGGGACTGCAGCACCTGGGCCTCGACGAAGTGGCCGATGCGGGACTTGGCCATCACCGGGATGGAGACCGCGTCGATGATGCCCTCGATCATGTCCGGGTCGGACATCCGGGCCACGCCGCCGTCCTTGCGGATGTCGGCCGGGACTCGCTCCAGGGCCATGACGGCGACGGCGCCCGCGTCCTCGGCGATCTTCGCCTGCTCCGGCGTGACGACGTCCATGATCACGCCGCCCTTGAGCTGCTCGGCCATGCCGCGCTTCACACGGGCGGTGCCGGTCTCGGGAGCCTGGTTCTCGGTGGTGGACACGGATGACCTCACTGATGGGAAAAGAGGGTTGGTGCACCCATGAGGAAACGCGAACCGACCAGGCCACAGCAAGGGCCAATGACAAGCCGGTGGATCCTTTTGTTCACCCGGACTTCATGAGACGCGTTCGACCAGGGCCGCGGGCGGCTCGTCGTCCATCTCGAAGGCCAGCGGGAAGGGGGCGTGGCCGGCCAGCCGGAACCAGCGGACCTTGCGGTGTCCGCGGAGTCTGCGGGCGGCCCCCACGGCGTCGTTGTGGAACCGGCGGGCCATCGGCACCCGGCGGACGGCCTCGGCCAGCTCATGGGCCGCCGCGTCGCCGCCGGGGGCCTCGCGCACCGCCTCCACCTGGGCCGCGTCCTCGAAGACGGCCCGCAGCGCCTGGCTCAGCTCGCTCTCGGCGACCTCCCGCTGCTCCTCCTCGGCCTGCCGGGCCGCGTGCGCGGCCTCGTAGAGCACGATCGAGGCGGCCGGGTCCAGCACGCCGGAGGTCGCCAGCTCCTGGGCCACCGAGGCGCGCCGCAGCAGCTGGGCGTCGAGCGCGGCCCGGGCGGCGTCCATCCGCACGTGCAGCCGGTCCAGCCGCCCGGCCGTCCAGCTGAGGTACACGCCGACGGCGACGAGCGCGACGAGGATCCAGATGAGGGTTGCGGTCACGCCCGAAGGCTATCGGCCGCCGGGAAGCCCCCTCCAAGCCACCGGGTCCGGTGCCGCCAGGCCGTCCGGTTCCGGCCGGGGCCGGCCGGCACGGGACCGGCTCGAGATCCGTGGGGTTCGTACCGGTCCGCTTGTCGCGTGGGCCGGGCGTCCGGCTTCCGGCGCCGAGGTTCCGGCCGTGCGGGGCGGCTCGTCCCGCTCCCCGGGTACCCGGCGGCACACGGGCCGGGGCGGCACCTTCCCTCCCACGCCGCCTACCCCACGCGCGGGCCTCGCCGCGACTACGGACGGCCGGAACCCAGTCCGCCTCGAGACCAGCGGGGTTCATACCGGCCTACTCGTCGCCTCGACCGAACATCCAGCCCCCGGCACCGAGGCGCCGACCGTCCAGGGCCGCTCGACCCACACCCCGGACACCCGGCGGCCCACGGACCCGCCGCCTGCCCCACGCGCGGGCTTCGCCGCGACTGCGGACGGCCGGATCCCGGTCGCGCGTCGCCGGGCTCGCGTATCCCTGCCCGTCCGGGGGCCGCGGACCGGCGTACGGCACACCCGCCGGGACCGACACGCCAGTGACATCAAACGACCCGCCGGGGTCCATAGGGCCGCCGCGGAATCGGCACGGTGGCGGACTCGGCGGGCGTCGGCCGTCCCGGTCCCGTACGGCCGCAAGGCGGGCCCGGCGCGCGCCACTCCGGACGGGCTCCGGTCAGTCACCCCGGCTCATACGTCTCCGGGGCCGGGCCGCGTCCGCCGCCGGACGCCCCGCGACCGGCGCGGGGCCCGCCCGGTGCCGGGCCCGCCCGGGTCAGTCCCGGGCCAGTCCGAAGCGGGCCCGCAGGCCCGTCGTGCGTTCGTCCGTGGCGACCGCCGCCGCGCCCGCCGTCACCGTCTCGTAGACGGACAGGATGTCCGCGCCGACCGTCGACCAGTCGAAGCGCCGTACGTGGGCGCTGCCCCGCGCGCGCAGCTCGGCCAGGCGGGCCGGGTCGCCGAGCAGGCGTACGGCGGCCTCGGCCAGCGCGTCGGCGTCCTCGTTGGCGAACACCTCGCCGGCCTCGCCCTGGTCGAGGACCTGCACGAACGCGTCAAGGTCGGAGGCGAGCACGGGCGCGCCCGCCGACATCGCCTCGACCAGGATGATGCCGAAGCTCTCCCCGCCGGTGTTGGGCGCCACGTACAGGTCGACGCTGCGCAGCAGACGCGCCTTGTCCTGGTCGCTGATCATGCCGAGGAACTCCACGCGCGGGCGCAGTTCCTCGGGCAGGTCGGCGACGGCCGCCTCCTCGTCGCCCCGGCCGGCCACCAGCAGCCGGGTCTCCGGGCGGGCCGCCAGGATCCTCGGCAGCGCCCGCATCAGGACGGGCAGCCCCTTGCGCGGCTCGTCGATCCGGCCGATGAACCCGATGGTGCCGCCCTGCCACTCGGGCCGGGGCTCGGCCTCGGCGAAGAAGTCCACGTCGACGCCGTTGGGGATGACCACCGCGTCCCCGCCGAGGTGCTCGACCAGCGTGCGCCGGGCGTACTCGCTCACCGCGATCCGCGCGCTGATCTTCTCCAGCGCGGCCTGGAGGATCGCGTAGGCGGCGATCATCGCGCGCGAGCGCGGGTTGGAGGTGTGGAAGGTGGCCACGATCGGGCCGGACGCCGCCCAGCAGGTCAGCAGGCCCAGCGAGGGCGAGGTCGGCTCGTGGATGTGCACCACGTCGAAGGCTCCCTCGTGCAGCCAGCGCCGTACCCGCGCGGCCGACAGGAAGCCGAAGTTCAGCCGGGCCACCGAGCCGTTGTACGGCACCGGGACCGCGCGGCCGGCGGAGACGACGTACGGCGGCAGCGGGGTGTCGTCGTCGGCCGGCGCGAGCACGGAGACATGGTGGCCGAGGCGGAGGAAGTACTCGGCGAGGTCACGGATGTGGAACTGGACGCCACCGGGCACGTCCCAGGAGTACGGGCAGACGATCCCGATTCTCACGAGGGTCCCTTCGCGGGGTCGAGGTCGGCGAGCCACAGGCGCTGGAGCATGTGCCAGTCCTCCGGGTGCTCGGCGATCCCGGTGGCGAAGGCGTCGGCCAGTGCCTGTGTCATGACAGACGTCTTCTCCGCGCGCGTACCTGACGCCGGCACCTCGATCGGGGGGTGGACCTGGCCCCGCATGACGGGCGAGTCGTCGTACCAGAGGGTCACGGGCAGCAGCAGCGCGCCCGTGTGCTGGGCCAGCAGGGCCGGACCGGCCGGCATGCGGGCCCGTTCGCCGAAGAAGTCGACCTCGACGCCGGAGGCGGACAGGTCGCGGTCGGCGACCAGGCAGACCAGGCCGCCGTCGCGCAGCCGCCGGGCCAGGGTGCCGAAGGCCGCGCCGCCGCTGTGCGGCAGCACCTCCATGCCCAGGCCCTCGCGGTAGGCCACGAAACGGTCGTAGAGCGACTCCGGCTTCAGCCGCTCGGCGACCGTCGTGAACGGCGTCTCCAGCGCGGTGGTGACCCACGCCCCGGCCAGGTCCCAGTTGGCCAGGTGCGGCAGGGCGAGGACCACGCCCCGGCCGGAGGCCAGCCCCTCGGTCAGATGGTGCAGGTCCTTGGGGACGAAGCCCGTCCTCACCCGCTCGGCGCTCCAGGCCGGCAGCCGGAAGGACTCCATCCAGTACCGCAGGTACGAGCGCATGCCCGCGCGGGACAGCTCCGCGAGGCGCTCCGGGGACGCCCCGGGCACCACGCGCGCGTAGTTCGCCTCCAGGCGCCGTACGCCCTTGCCGCGCCGCTTCCAGGCGGCGTCGGCGATGGTCCGGCCGAGGCGCACCGCGACCGGCTCGGGGAGCTTCTTGACGGTGCTCCAGCCGAGGCCGTACAGCGCGTCGGCGAACCGGTCGGCGGCGCTCACCGCGCGGCCCCGCCGGCCTGTTGAGCGGCCGCCGCCTCGGCCTCCGCGGACTCGCGGCGGACGGTGACCACCCGCTGCACCAGCGTGACCAGGCTGCCCGCCGCGACGATCCACAGCGCGATCGGCAGCAGCCACTGGATGCCCGGCACACCGAACTTGTGCAGGCCCGCGAAACCGGCCGCGACCAGCGAGATCACCAGTCGCTCGGCGCGTTCGACGAGGCCGTTGACGGCGACCGGCAGCCCGATCGACTCGCCGCGCGCCTTGGTGTACGACACCACCTGGCCGCTGGCCAGGCAGAAGATCGACACCGCGCACAGCACGTTGTCGTCGCCGCGGCCCGCGTACCACAGCGCGAACCCGCCGAAGATCGCCCCGTCGGCGACCCGGTCCAGGGTGGAGTCCAGGAACGCGCCCCAGCGGCTGGAGCGGCCCAGCTGGCGGGCCATGTTGCCGTCGACCAGGTCCGAGAAGACGAACAGGGTGATCACGACCGTGCCCCAGAAGAACTCCCCCCTGGGGTAGAAGACCAGCGCCCCCGCGACCACACCGGCCGTGCCGATGAGCGTCACCGTGTCAGGGCTCACCCCCCGCCGGATGAGAAACGCGGCGAACGGTGTGAGGACACGCGTGAAGAATGCACGCGCGTACTTGTTCAGCATGGCCTTCCCGACGGTCGGTGACGCCGCGGCCCCTGCTGGCCGCCGGCTGGCCCATCGTAGCCACGCGCGCGCGTGGCCGACGGGCGGGCACCCGCGGCCGGGTGCCCACGCGCGCCGCGCACGGCGCCCCACGAGGCGCGCGTGACGGAAACGGACATCTGCGCGCACTCTTCGTAGTCCTTCGTATGGACGCAACGTGACGGGAGTGGAAAGCTCGAATAACCGCGGGCGTCGCCGGAGCCGCCAGAGCACGCGGATCCCGCGTGTCCGCGCCCACAGTGACCTCACCGTGCACGGGAGGCAGGATCATGGGCGACAAGGGACAGACACACCACCCCGGAGCCGCCGGCAGGGCTCTCACGGCCGACCGGCCCACCTCCGTACGGAACGTGGTGCTGGTCGGCCACACCGGCTCGGGAAAGACAACCCTGGTGGAGGCCCTCGCGCTGACCGCGGGGGCGGTGAACCGGGCGGGCCGCGTGGAGGACGGCGGCACCGTCTCCGACTACGACGACATCGAGCACCGCCAGCAGCGCTCGGTCCAGCTCTCCCTGGTACCGGTCGAATGGGACGGCATCAAGGTCAACCTGCTCGACACCCCCGGGTACGCCGACTTCGTCGGGGAACTGCGGGCCGGGTTGCGCGCCGCGGACGCCGCCCTCTTCGTCGTCTCGGCCTCGGACGGGGTCGACGGCTCCACCCGGATGGTGTGGGAGGAGTGCGCGGCCGTCGGCATGCCCCGCGCGATCGTGATCACCCACCTGGAGGCCGCCCGCGCGGACTTCGAGGAGATGACGCGGATCTGCGCGGAGGCCTTCGGCGGCGACGACCCCGACGCCGTGCTGCCGCTGTATCTGCCGCTGCGCGGCCCCGAGGGACCCGACGGGCACGCGCCGGTCACCGGGCTGGTCGGCCTGCTGTCGCGAAAACTGTTCGACTACTCGACCGGGGAGCGCAAGGAGTCCGAGCCCGGCGCGGACGAGCTGCCCGGCATCGAGGAGGCCCGCGACCGGCTCATCGAGGGCATCATCGCCGAGAGCGAGGACGAGACCCTCATGGACCGCTACCTGGGCGGCGAGCAGGTCGACGTCAAGACCCTGGTCCAGGACCTGGAGCGGGCCGTGGCCCGCGGGTCCTTCCACCCCGTGCTGGCCGCCGCGCCCGCCGCCGAGGGTGCCCGGCAGGGACTCGGCACCGTGGAGCTGCTGGAACTGATCACCGGCGGCTTCCCCACCCCCTTCGAACACCCCATGCCCGAGGTCACCACGATCGACGGCAGGCCGCGCGAGCTGAAACCCTGCGACACCGACGGCCCGCTGGTCGCCGAGGTCGTCAAGACCTCCTCCGACCCCTACGTGGGCCGCCTCTCCCTCGTCCGCGTCTTCTCCGGCACCCTCCGCCCGGACCAGCCGGTGCACGTCTCCGGGCACGGCCTCGCCGACCGCGGCCACGAGGACCACGACGTGGACGAGAAGGTCGGCGCCCTGTCCATGCCCTTCGGCAAGCAGCAGCGCCCGGTCACCCACGCCGTCGCCGGCGACCTGGTGTGCGTGGCCAAGCTGGGCCGCGCCGAGACCGGCGACACCCTCTCCGCCAAGGACGACCCGCTCCTGATGGAGCCCTGGCAGATGCCCGACCCGCTGCTGCCGGTCGCCATCCACGCGCACAGCAAGGCCGACGAGGACAAACTCTCCCAGGGCCTGGCCCGGCTGGTCGCCGAGGACCCGACGATGCGCCTGGAACAGAACCAGGACACCCACCAGGTCGTCCTGTGGTGCCTGGGCGAGGCGCACGCCGACGTCGCCCTGGAACGGCTGCGCGGCCGCTACGGCGTCCAGGTCGACGTCGTCCCGCACAAGGTCTCCCTGCGGGAGACGTTCGCCGGCAAGGCCACCGGGCGGGGCCGGCACGTCAAGCAGTCCGGCGGGCACGGCCAGTACGCCATCTGCGAGATCGAGGTGGAGCCGCTGCCGGGCGGCTCGGGCATCGAGTTCGTGGACAAGGTGGTCGGCGGCGCGGTGCCCCGGCAGTTCATCCCGTCCGTCGAGAAGGGCGTCCGCGCCCAGGCCGCCAAGGGCGTCGCCGCCGGATACCCCCTGGTCGACGTCCGGGTCACGCTGCTGGACGGCAAGGCCCACTCGGTGGACTCCTCCGACGCCGCCTTCCAGACGGCGGGCGCGCTCGCCCTGCGCGAGGCCGCCGCGGACACGCGGATCCATCTGCTGGAACCGGTCGCCGAGGTGACCGTGCTCGTCGGCGACGCCTACGTGGGCGCCGTGATGAGCGACCTCTCCAGCCGCCGCGGCCGGCTGCTCGGCACCGAGCAGACCGGCTCCGGACGCACGTTGATCCGCGCCGAGGTGCCCGAGTTCGAGATCGGCCGGTACGCCGTCGACCTGCGCTCGCTCTCGCACGGCACCGCCCGCTTCGACCGCGCCTATGCCCGGCACGAGCCGATGCCGCCGCAGATCGCCGAGCGCATTCGCGAACAGGCCGGGGACGAGGGGTAGCACGGAAGCACCGGACCGGCGCACGGGCGGGCGGCTTCGGCCGTCCGCCCACGGCCGTCGGTGCCGGCCTATACGCTGATCACCTGATGACGTCGTGCCGCCGCCGTCCCGGCAGCGGCCCGGCGACCGGTCCAACAGGTGTGCGGAGCAAGGAAGTCGGGAAGGCCGCAGGCACGGCACCGGCGGCGATAGGGGCGGGAATGTCGATAGGAACGGAGTGGGACGGGCCCCAGGTACCCGTCTCGGTCGGCGAGGGGCAGGCGGCGACCGCCGCGCTGGCCTCCGCGGCATACCGGGACAGCCCGATCGAGGAGATCAAGAAGGCCGACAACGAGTGGCACGAGTCGACCGTCAAGGCCGGCCGGATCAAGATGTTCCGGCCCAATCTGGGCGAGGCGTTCTCCCGGGCCCTCGTGGACCGGATGCTGGCCCCCGGCCGCAAACCGCTCATCCAGTCCTTCGGCACCGAACCGCAGTTCGTGGTCGAGCACGCCCTGGCCGCCAACAACATCCGCCGGGAGCGGGACAACCGCCTGACGGTCATCACCGTCGTCTGCGGCCTGCTCTTCCTGCCCGGCATGATCGGCTGGCTGCTCGTCTTCCTGCTGCGCTCCTTCGTCGCCCGCCGCGAGGACAAGCGGGCCGGGACGCTGGCCACCACGCTCCTGCTGGGCTTCGGCCTGCTCGCCGTGCTGTTCCTGGTCAAGATGCCGTTCTCCGGCTTCTGGGCGTGGTACGCCCGCGCGGCCGTCGTCGCCCCCGTGGTCGGCTGGTACCTGGCCAAGCAGCTGTGCGAACGCACCGCCAAGGACCTGCGCGCCCGCTGGGACGGCCTGCTCTCCGGGACCAGCGTCGGCGCCAAGATCCCCGAGGCCGTGCCCCGCGGCCCCGACCAGACCGCCGCCGAGAAGCTGCGCCAGTCCCTGGCCCGGCTGACGGCCGAGCAGCAGTCCAACTCGGTCTTCTACGCCGGCCCCAAGGGCATACTCGGCATGGGCACCCGCTGGGGTGCCTGGCAGCTCGCCGAGGACCTGGTGCCCGCCGACCCCGGCCGGGAGATCCACCCCTTCCGCAGCTGGGACGTGATACGCGCGATCCACGACAAGCTGTCCCTGCTGGAACGCGGCCCGCTGCACACCGGCGGCTTCCCCAAGCCCTCCGTACGGCACTGGATCGTCACACCGATCGGTGAGAAGGCCACGGCGGTGTCCCGCCCCGAGGGCGCCGATGTCGAGGCGTTCCAGGTCAAGCCGCACGCCATACAGGAGATCTGCAACAAGCAGCAGTTCGGCAGCGGCGACCGGCACTACCTGGGCGTGCAGTGGACCCTGTGGGACGGACAGCTGGTGATCACCATGCTGATCACCGTCACCGTGCTGCACCAGACCCTGCGCATCGAGGTCACCGGGCACGCGCTGGGACCGGTGAATTCGCTGTTCACCAGCAAGCCGGAGGCACCGACCAAGGAAGTCGCCAAATCCCTCAAGCCCTGGGAGAACCGCACGATCAAGCTGCCGCTGGTCACCACCGACGAGGTCGTACGGCTCGCCGTCCGCGCCCCGCTCACCTGGTACCCGCCGCTGCTGAACTGGCTCGGCGGCTCCCTCGGCCTGCCCGAACCGTTCGGTCTGCGGCACGCCTGGGCCGACCAGCCGTGGCGCCATCGTTTCATGGCCGACGACGCGCTGCGCGCGGCCACGCCGGTGCTGCGCGTGGTGCACTCGGCGGCGATCAAGGTGCTGGAGGAGAACGGAGTGGACACCGAGAAGTTCGGCGCCCGCTCGTCGTTCCTCAGCGGCAACGTCCAGGACCCGACGCCGAGGAAGGCCGATCTCTACGACGCGTGACCGGGTGCCCTCCACGGAGGGCACCCCGCCATCCGGCTAGGCGGCCGGCCAGGCCTCCGCGAGCATCTTCCGGGTGTCGGCCAGCAGCTGCGGCAGGATCTTCGTGTGCCCCACCACCGGCATGAAGTTCGTGTCCCCGCCCCAGCGCGGCACGATGTGCTGGTGCAGATGCGCGGCGATGCCGGCGCCCGCGACCGAGCCCTGGTTCATGCCGATGTTGAACCCGTGCGCGCCGGACGCGGTGCGCAGGGCCGTCATCGCCTGCTTGGTCAGCTCCGCCAGCTCGGCGGTCTCCGGCCCGGTCAGCTCGGTGTAGTCGGCCACGTGCCGGTAGGGCACGGTCATCAGGTGGCCGCCGTTGTACGGGTACAGGTTGAGCACGGCGTAGACCTGCTCACCGCGCCGCACGATCAGCCCGTCCTCGTCCGACTTGGCCGGGATCGAGCAGAAGGGGCAGCCGTCGCCGGCCCCCGGACCGGTCGGCTTGTTCTCGCCCTGGATGTAGGCCATCCGGTGGGGCGTCCACAGGCGCTGGAACGCGTCCTGCGTCCCCACTCCGATCTGCTGCTCCGGCTCACTCGTCATGCTAGGCAGCATATGGCGTCACCCCGGCCCGCCGTGCGGCCGGGGCGGACTCGGGGCGCTGCCACGCGGGAGCGGCCCCCGGGACGGTGGTCCCGGGGGCCGCGGAGCCGGTACGGATCAGATCTGGGTCCGCTCCGCCACGATCTGCTCGATCTTCGCGATGGCCTCGTCGAACGGGATGCCGTTCTCCTGCGAGCCGTCGCGGTAGCGGAAGGACACCGAGCCGTTGGACATGTCCTCGTCGCCGGCGATGACCATGAACGGCACCTTCTGCTTCTGCGCGTTCCTGATCTTCTTCTGCATGCGGTCCGAGGAGGAGTCCACCTCGACCCGCAGACCCTTCTTCCTGGCCGCGGTCGCGAACTTCTGGAGGTACTCCACGTGCGCGTCGCCGATCGGGATGCCGATCGCCTGGACCGGGGCCAGCCACGCCGGGAAGGCGCCCGCGTAGTGCTCCAGCAGGACGGCGAAGAACCGCTCGATGGAGCCGAACAGCGCGCGGTGGATCATGACGGGGCGCTGCTTGGAGCCGTCCGGGCCGGTGTACTCCAGGTTGAACCGCTCGGGCAGGTTGAAGTCGAGCTGGATGGTCGACATCTGCCAGGTCCGGCCGATGGCGTCCTTCGCCTGGACGGAGATCTTCGGACCGTAGAAGGCGGCGCCGCCCGGGTCGGGCACGAGGGGCAGGCCCTGCTTCTCGGCGACCTCGCGCAGGGTCTCGGTCGCCTCCTCCCAGACCTCGTCGGAGCCGACGAACTTCTCCGGGTCCTTGGTCGACAGCTCCAGGTAGAAGTCGGTCAGGCCGTAGTCCCGCAGCAGGCCGAGGACGAAGGTGAGCGTCTTGTCCAGCTCCTCGGACATCTGCTCACGGGTGCAGTAGATGTGCGCGTCGTCCTGCGTGAAGCCCCGCGCACGGGTCAGGCCGTGCACGACGCCCGACTTCTCGTACCGGTACACGGTCCCGAACTCGAACAGACGCAGCGGCAGCTCGCGGTACGACCGGCCGCGCGCGTCGAAGATCAGGTTGTGCATCGGGCAGTTCATGGGCTTGAGGTAGTAGTCCACGCCCTCGTCGAGCTGCATGGGCGGGTACATGCCCTCGGCGTACCAGTCCAGGTGCCCGGACGTCTCGAAGAGCTTCCCCTTCGTGGCGTGCGGGGTGTAGACGAACTCGTAGCCCTCTTCCTCGTGGCGGCGGCGCGAGTAGTCCTCCATCACGCGGCGGACGATGCCGCCCTTGGGGTGGAAGACGGCCAGGCCGGAGCCGATCTGCTCGGGGATCGAGAAGAGGTCCAGCTCGGTGCCGAGCTTGCGGTGGTCGCGCTTCTCGGCCTCGGCGAGGAAGTCGAGGTACGCCTTCAGCTCGTCCTTGGACGGCCAGGCGGTGCCGTAGATGCGCTGGAGCATCGGGTTCTTCTCGCTGCCGCGCCAGTAGGCGGCGGCGTTGCGCATCAGCTTGAACGCCGGGATGAGCCGGGTCGAGGGCAGGTGCGGACCGCGGCACAGGTCCTTCCAGCACAGCTCGCCGGTCTTGGCGTCCAGGTTGTCGTAGATCGTCAGCTCGCCGGCGCCGACCTCGACGTCCGCGCCGTCGTCGTGCGAGGCCGAGCCCTTGAGGCCGATCAGCTCCAGCTTGTACGGCTCGTCCGCCAGCTCCTCGCGGGCCGCCTCGTCGGTGACGACACGACGGGCGAACCTCTGCCCGCGCTTCTGGATCTCCTGCATCTTCTTCTCGATGGCCTTGAGATCCTCGGGCGTGAACGGCTTGTCCACGTCGAAGTCGTAGTAGAAGCCGTCCTTGACGGGCGGGCCGATGCCCAGCTTGGCCTCGGGGAACAGCTCCTGCACGGCCTGCGCCATGACGTGCGCGGTGGAGTGGCGCAGGATGTTCAGGCCGTCCTCGGACGAGATCTCGACACCCTCGACCTCGTCGCCGTCGGACAGTGCATACGTGAGGTCCTTCAGCTCGCCGCCCACGCGTGCGGCGATGATCGAGCGCTCGCCCGCGAAGAGGTCGGCGGCCGTAGTGCCCGTCGTCACCACGCGTTCTTCCCGCTCGGAATCGCGTTGGATGATCACACGGACGTCTGACACCGGTCTCTCCTGACTGAAGGTGGGTGCGGCGCCATACCAGGAGCGCGCGCACAGGCGATCGTACCGACCCGACGGCACCGACCGCGAAACGGTCACCCTCCGTCCACGCCCGGCTACGCGCCCCCGCCGGTCTCCTCCGGGGGGCCGGGGGTCCTCCTGGAGGGGCCTCGGCAGCCGGTCGACGGCCTCGCGGGGGGCGAGCGCGGCGGGGCCAGGGGCGCGGCACCGGCATGACGACCGGGGTCTTGGCGGCCGTGGGCCGCTGAACTGCGCGGACCCGTACTCCTGTTCCCTCCTGGCGGCGTACGGCGCAAACGGCCCGGGTATCACCAAACGGCAGAAGACGGGACGTCAGCTGCCGTGGGTGAGCGAGGTGTTGGGATGACGACCTGGTACGAGGGGCCGCTGGCCGCCTTCGACACGGAGACGACGGGCGTCGACGTCGAGACCGACCGGATCGTGTCGGCCGCCGTCGTCGTCCAGGACGCGCCGGGGACCCGGCCCCGGGTGTCGCGCTGGCTGGTGAATCCGGGGGTGCCGGTGCCGGCGGAGGCGACGGCGGTGCACGGGCTGACGGAGGAGCACCTCCAGCACAACGGGCGCTGGCCGGCGCCGGTGATGTACGAGATAGCCGAGCAGCTGGCGGAGCACGCGACGCTGGGCCGCCCGCTGGTGGTGATGAACGCGCCGTTCGATCTGACGCTGCTGGACCGGGAGTTGCGCCGGCACCGGGCGTCGTCGCTGGCGCGCTGGTTCGACTCGGTGCCGCTGAAGGTGCTGGATCCGCGGGTGCTCGACCGGCAGCTGGACCGGTACCGCAAGGGCCGCCGCACGCTGAGCGATCTGTGCGCGCACTACGGCGTGACATCGCAGGGCGCGCATGACGCGGCGGCGGACGCGCTGGCCGCGCTGGATGTCGTACGGGCGCTGGGGCGGCGTTTCGCGACCCGGCTGGAGCGGCTGTCCCCGGCCGAGTTGCACGCGCTCCAGGTGGAGTGGCACGCGGCGCAGGCGCGCGGGTTGCAGGCGTGGTTCGCGCGCAGTGGTTCGGAGGAGACGGTGTGCACTCAGTGGCCGCTGCGGCCGGAGCTGCCGGCGGCGGCGTGACCTGGGTGCCGGCGTGGAAGCGGACATGAAGACGGCATGAAGAAGGCCGGTCCGCTGTGGCGGACCGGCCTTTTCCCGGTGGGCGATACTGGGATCGAACCAGTGACCTCTTCGGTGTGAACGAAGCGCTCTCCCGCTGAGCTAATCGCCCGGGAACGCACTGAACAATACAGGTCCGGGCGCCCTTCGTTCAAACCGCCTCCAGACGGCGCAGCAGTCCGCGCCGTCCGGCCCGCATCATCAGGCGGTGATTGAGGCGGAACAGGGGCCGTCCGGGCAGGGCGAGCCGCCTGAGCAGGGGCCGGCCCACGAAGACGTCCTGTTCGTAGCGGGCGAGGGTGCCGGGGCCGCCGGCGGTGATCGTCCAGCGGGCCCAGCCGTGGAGGTCTCCGGAGAGGGCGGCCTCCAGGACGCCGGCGGCCGGGTCGCGGCGGGTCTGCCGCAGGGTGGCGGTGAGGGCGAGGGGCAGCGCGGAGCGGATGACGATCAGGCCGGTGTGTTCGTCCAGGCGGGTCGCCGACCGCACCTGGGGCCACCACCGGGGGTAGTCGTCGGCCCGCTCCAGCACCGCGTAGACGGCGGCGGGCGGGGCGGGCAGGGGCCATGTGCTGTGGAAGCGGTAGTGGTGGGGGTCCATGGGGCGAGTGTGACGGGGTGGGCGGATAAATCTGAGTACGCGTACTCAGGTGCCCTGCCGTGGGCCGGGTCACACTGGGAGGGTGAGCGCCGCCGCCCGTGCTGCGGCGCTCCCCCAGCCGCCTCATGGCTGGACCGGCATCCTGTCGCCGAGCAGGGCGAGGTTCTCGATGGCGGCGAGGCCGTAGAGGGCGGTGTCGTTGGTGGACACCCAGGCCGCCTCGCGGCCCTCCACCAGGCCGGCCGGTCCGGTCAGCTTCTCGGTCTTCCAGGGCGCGGACTCGGTGTAGCCGTCGGAGTTGTAGAACTTGGCCCAGGCGCGCTTGGCGAGGGCCGGGTCGCCGGTCTGTACGGCGGCGTAGGCGTCGAGGCGCGAGTGGCCCTGGAACAGCAGCAGGGTGCCGAAGTTGGTGCCGTAGCGGGCGGCCTGTTCGGCCTTGGTGGCGTTGAAGTAGCGGCAGTAGTCCAGGTACGCCTCCTTGAACTTCGGCATGTCGACGAGGTGGATGAGTTCGGCGCACAGTTCGTTGAGTCCGAAGACGGCCGAGAGGTGGGAGACGGAGACGGCCGGCTTGCCGGCGACGGCGAACTCGCCGGTGTCGAGGTCGTAGAGCCCGCTGCCCTGGACGAAGCCGTTGGGCTGGGCGGCGATGCCCGCCATCGTGGACAGCACGCGTGCCTTGGCCTTCTCCCACTTGGGGCCCTTGCGTTCCCACTCGGTGAGCCAGGCCGACACCAGGCCGCTCCAGTCGGTGCCGAAGCCGATGGACAGGGCGTGCCGGTCGGGGGTGTAGGGGTCGGTGCGGACCTTGCGCTGGGGGTCGAGGACGAGGAAGGTCTCGTCGGAGTCGACGTTGGCGTGCATGAGGTCGCCGACGCGTTCGTCGGCGGTGAGGAAGTAGTAGAAGCGCCGGTAGGTGGTGTTGGCGATGCGCTGCTGTTTGGCGCTGTCGGCGAAGTGCTGGACGCCGTGCCGGGTGCCGAGGCCGGCCCAGGTGCCGAGGTGGTAGACGTCGACCTCGCCGGTGTGCCGGGTCATGGCCTCGGCGAAGCGGAAGATGTCGGACCGGCCGCTTCTGAGGTACGCGTACCAGAGCCACAGGTCGGGTGAGAGTTCGGAGTTGTCCCAGGCGTAGCCGCCGATGTCGTAGCGCCATACGTGCCGGGCGGAGTCGTAGGTGTGCATGATGTCGCCGTAGTCCCAGAAGCCGTACCAGCGGCGCGTCTCCACCTGGTCCTTGTAGTAGGTGAAGAGGAAGTCGAGGTGGTCCTCGATCCTGGCCTTGGCGGGGGTGGAGCGGTCGGGCTCGGAGTACAGGCCGGGGCCGAAGACCTTGGCCTTGATGAGCTGCTTGGGCGGGGCGGCGAGCTGCGGCAGGACGCGTACGGCTTCGGCCTGCCGGGCGAGGGTGTCGGCGGTGGGGGTGGAGTCGTTGGCCCAGAAGAGGAGTTCGGAGGTACGGGCGATGCCGTAGGGGGTGCCGAAGCCGGGCTCGTAGTCCTCGTAGGTGATGTTGAGGCCCTCGAGCTGTTCGGCGTAGGTGTCCTGGCCCATGCCGTCGTGGTAGAAGCGCAGGTCCATGGGCTGGGCCTCGGGTGACCAGAGCCAGAGGGTGACGGTGGCCTGGTCGGTGTGGGCGTCGCGGATGTCGAGCTGGGCGGGGAACTTCTCCCAGAAGTCGCGCAGGCCGAAGGAGAGGCCGCCGCTCGCGCCGCCGACGTAGCCGAAGCCGGAGGCGCGCCGGCCGCCGCCGGCGGTGATCCAGCCGTGGCCCTTCTTGGTGCGCTTGCGGACGGTGAAGCCGTCGGCGGAGAGCTGGGCGAGGGTGTAGTCGCCCCAGTGCGGGATGTACCCCAGCCGGGTGGTGACCCGCTGGTCCCAGGTAGCGGGGTCGGGCAGCTTCCTCCCCTCGTACTGGGCGGCCTGGACGGCGGCGCCGGGGTCGCGGCGCAGTCCGGTGATGCCCTGGACGGCCTCGCGCAGCAGTCCGGTGCCCTCGCCGCCGATGCGGATGTGCCGGTCGTAGGCCGCGTCGCGCATCGGCACGGTGAAGCGGACTCCGAGGCCGCGGATGAAGTCGCCGCTCGCCTTGCCGGGCTCCTGCTTCCCGTCGTAGGTGATGGTGTGCACCATGCGGAAGGAGTCGGAGCCGGCGTAGAAGTACAGGCGGAGGGAGAACGGCAGCCACTCCCGGTCGCCCTTGCGGTGCTTGCCGTCGACGCGGACGACGGCCCGGACCGGTCCGTCCTGTTCGACGGTGACGGCGGAGACGGCGCCGTCGAAGCGTTCGGTCCTGACCGCGCCCTGGTCCTCGTCCTCGATCTCGGGCTGGCGGAGCAGGACGAGCCGGCCGTTGCGGGCGATCTCGGTGGAGCCGCGGGTGACGGACTTGATGAGCGTGGAGCCGTTCTTGCCGATCTTCGCGGTGATGACGCCGGTGGAGACGTCGATGGTGCCGCCGCCGCTGTCGACGGTGACCTTCCGCGCGGGCTCGGCGGGGGTGCCCGTGGTGAGCGTGAGCTTGCCGGTGCCGGTGGCGACGGCGTGGGCGGTCCATTTGAGGGAGCCGTCGGGCCAGTAGGCGAGCGGCCAGGTCTGCACGGGGACGTGCCCGCCGTCGGCGTCGGTGACCGCGAAGGACTGGTCCGCCTGGTGGGCGCCCATCGGCCAGGGCACGCCGACGGTGGCGCCGGGCGCGGCGCCGAGGCCGCCGTCCTCCAGCCAGTCCAGGGTCACCGGGTCGGCGCCGTCGGCGGCGGCAGCGGGCGCGGCCTCGGCGTCCCGGGCGCCCAGGGCCCAGCTGAGCTGGGCGGCCGCTCCGGCGACGGCGGCGGCCTTGAGAAGGGACCTGCGGGGGATGGGGGACATGACCTTTCCTTCCATGGGCGGGGTGGTGGGTGCGGTCAGGGGCATGACAGGGGTGGCTACGGCGCTCAGGGCGCGGGGTCCGAGAAAAGGGGTGTGGATGTGGCGGTTGCCCGGCTCCCCTGGGCCGGGTCGTTCAGTGCCGCCCGGGTCCGGAAGCAGCCCGTTCAGCGGCGCGCGGGTCCGGGAACCGCCCGTTCGGCGAAGCCGGAGTCCGGGCCGCGGGCTTTCCCGGGCGTCTGACTTCGGTAGCCGCGGGCTCCAGCGCGTCGGTTTCCGGCGGCCGCTGGTTCCGGCGGCCCCGGAGTGCGGGGCGTTGCCGGCCTTTCCCGTGCCGCGCGCTCCGCGGGCCACCGCTGAGACCGGCGGGGCCGGGGGTCACCGGCGGCGGTAACGCTCCTCGACGGCGACGGCCGCCCCTGCCACGACTCCCAGCACGGGGACCGCCAGCGGGGCGATGAGCAGGGCCGGACAACAGGTGAGGACGGCTCCGCCGACCAGCAGGAAGGAGCCCGCGGGGTCCCGTACGGTGCGCCGCCCGGCGTCGGCGAGCAGGACCCGCCAGCGCTCGCCGGGCGCCCACACCGCCGCCGCCCGCAGCCCGGCCACCGCGAGCCCGAGCAGCGCGAGCAGTCCCACGGCCCCGACCAGGGGCCCGCCGGGCAGTCCGGCGCGTACGGCCCGGACGTCCAGCCAGGCGACCGCCGCGGCGGCCCAGCCGACGGCGCCGACGGCCCATCCCCCGCGCAGCGCGGAGCGGAGGTCGGCGGTGAACTCCCGCCATCCGCCGCCCTGGTGGGCGGTGCGCCGGCGCAGGTGCCGGGCGCCGGCGGCGAACGCGGCCGGGTAGGTGACCACGCCGAGGCAGGCCACCGCGATCCACACCCCGGTCAGCAGGGACTCGGCGAAGACGCCGTACCGCTCCGCGAACCCGGACTCCCGGCGCGGCCGCACCCGTGCTTGGGACATGGTTCAGCCCTTCAGTCCGGAGGTCGCCATGCCGTCGATCAGATAGCGCTGGAAGGCGAGGAAGAACAGCAGCACCGGCAGCAGCGCGACCAGTGACATGGCGATCATGCCTCCGTAGTTGGCGGCCACGCCGTCGGAGTCGCGGAACATCATCAGGCCCAGGGAGACGGTGTACTTGCCGGGCTCGTTCAGGTAGATCAGCGGGCCCATGAAGTCGTTCCAGGCGTTGATGAAGGTGAAGATCGCGCTGGTGATGAGCGCGGGCCGGCACAGCGGCAGCACGATCGACCAGTAGGTGCGCAGGTGCCCGCAGCCGTCGAGCCGGGCGGCCTCGTCCAGTTCCCGGGGCAGGTTCCGCATGAACTGCACCATGAGGAAGACGAAGAATGCCTCGGTGGCGAGGTACTTGCCGATCAGCAGCGGGACGTAGGTGTTGACCAGTTCCAGCTTCTGGAACATCACGTACTGCGGGATCAGCAGGACGTGGTACGGCAGCAGGAGCGTGCCGATCATGAGGGAGAACAGCAGGTTGCGGCCGGCGAACTTGATGCGCGCGAAGGCGTAGGCGGTCAGCGAGCAGGAGACCAGGACACCGACGACCGCGCCGCCCGCGTAGAGCAGGGAGTTCTGGAAGAACGTCCAGATCCTGATGTCCGCTATGCCGTCGGCGAGGCCCTTGAAGTTGGACAGTATGGGGTGGGACGGGAACAGCGTGAGGCTGTTGATGATGTCCTTGCTGGGTTTGAACGAGGCGCCGATCACCCAGACGACCGGGTAGAGGATGACGGCCAGGATCAGCAGGGCGCCGAGGTGCCAGGCGAGGGAGCCGGCCCGCCGGCGGCCGGGGCCCGGGGTCCGGGGGCCGGCCGCGCGCACCGGGGCGTTGGTGGTGGTGGCGCTCATCGGGCGTCCTCCTCGTAGTGCACCCACTTCTTCTGGGACCAGAAGAGGACGGCCGTCACCAGGGCCACGGCGAGCAGCAGCATCCAGGCCATGGCGGAGGCGAAGCCCATCTGGGCGTTCTTGAAGCCCTGCTGGTAGAGGTAGCAGGTGTAGACGAGGGTGGCGTCGGCCGGTCCGCAGGCGGTGTTGGAGACGACGTAGGCCGAGCCGAAGATCTGGAACGAGTGGATGGTCTCCAGCAGCACGTTGAAGAACAGCACCGGGGAGATCATCGGCAGGGTGATGTTCCAGAACCTGCGGAAGGGTCCGGCGCCGTCCATCTCGGCCGCTTCGTAGAGTTCCCTGGGCACCTGCTTGAGCCCGGCCAGGAAGATGACCATGGGCGCCCCGAACTGCCAGACGGTGAGCGCGACCAGGGAGTACATCACCCAGTCGGCGTTGCCGACCCAGCCGCCGACGTGGAAGCCGAGGAAGGTCTGCGTACGGTCCACGACGGCGCCGTCGGAGAACAGCGAGCGCCAGACGAAGCCGACCGAGACGCTCGCGCCGATGAGCGAGGGGGCGTAGAAGGCGGCCCGGTAGAAGGCCTGGCCGCGGCGGCTCTGCGCGAGGAGCAGGGCGACGCCGAGGGCGAGCAGCAGTTTGAGGGGGGTGCCGATGACGACGTACTTGGCCGTCACCTCCACCGACTTCTGCCAGCGCGGGTCGTCGAACATCTTGGTGAAGTTGTCGAGACCCACCCACTTGGGGCTGGTGAAGAGGTTGTAGTCGGTGAACGCGAAGTAGAGGGAGGCGATCATCGGGCCCGCGGTCAGCAGCAGGAACCCGGCGATCCACGGGGACATGAACAGATAGCCGGCGAGGTTCTCCCGCCGCCGGCCCGGCCGCCCCGTCCTCGCGGTGGCGGCCCGGCGCGCGCCGCGGGTCGCGGGCACGGAGTCCTTGACGAGCGTCACGGCGTTTCCCATCAGGCCTGGAAGGCGGCTTCGGCCTCGGTGAAGAACTGCTTCACCGCGTCGGAGACCTTGGACCTGCCCTGTCCGAGGTCGCCGCCGAGGCGCAGGAAGGCGGCCTCGATGGTGTCGGCACCGGAAGGGTGCGGGGTGATCGCGCCGAGGACGCCGGTCTTGGCGGTGTCCTCCTCGTACCGCGCGATCTCCTTGTTGACCGCGTCGGCCGGCTTGTAGGCCGCGAACTGCTCGGTGCTGGTGAGGATGCCGCGGTCGTAGCCCATGATCTTGCCGACCCGGGGGTCGTGGACCATGAATTCGATGAACCGCGCGACCTCCTCGGGGTGCGAGGTGCGGGCGGAGGCGCTGAGCATCAGGGAGGCGAGGTACTGGCCGGTGTGCTTGCCGTCCGTGGTGGGGATGGGCGCGAGGCCGTACTCGCTGTCGCCCTCGGCCGAGTAGCGGACGGTGAAGTTGTCCCAGGTGAACTCCGAGGCGCCGTGGCCGGCGGAGAGGGAGGACTTGGGCTTGTCCTGCTGGACGACCTTGGGGTCGGTGACGACTCCGGCCCTGACCCGGCCCAGGCCGTCCGTCCACCACTCCGTCAGATCGGCCTTGTCGAAGCCGAGTCCGTCGTCGGTGAAGAACGCCTTGCCGTTCTGGCGCAGGTAGAGGTCGTACAGGTACATGATGGTGAAGTAGCCGGTGTCCCCGGGGACCCGCGTCTTGTCGTGGATGGTCTTCAGGGCCTTGAAGTACTCGTCCCAGGTCCAGCCCGGCCGGGGTTCGACGCCCGCCTTCCGGAAGAGCTTCTTGTCGATGACGAGTGACATGGTGTTGGAGCCGACCGGAATCCCGAGCTGCTTGCCGTCGACCTCGCCGACCTTCGTGACGCCCGCGCGGAAGTGATCCAGGCTCAGATTTCCGGCCTCCACCTGAGGCTTGAGATCGAGGAGAATTCCGCGCTTGTCGTACTTCCTGAGGAAAGTGACGGCGTTTTGGAAAACGTCCGGGGGGTTTCCGCCGGCGGCCTGGGTCTGGAACTTCTCCCAGAACGAGTCGTACGTCTGGAAATCGGTTTTGACCTTGATCTTGGGGTATTTCTGCTCGAAGAGGGCGATGGACTGATTGATCTTCTTGGCCCGCTCCTCGGCACCCCACCAGGAGTAACGGATCGTCACCGTGCCGTTTCCGGAGCCGCTTCCGCCACCGCAGCCGGTGGTCGCGGCGAGCCCGAGCGTGGCCGCCGACGCCCCGGCCGCCTTCAGGATCGTACGCCTGTCAAGATTCCTGGTTCCCACAGTCGGGCCCTCCCCGCAGCATCTCCGCCACGCGCATGAATCGTTTCAAGTAAGCGCTTGCTGGCACAAGGTACGAAGGGGCCAGGGGTGCGTCAATGACCCGGACAGGATTTTCTTGCGGGCGCCCGGACCGGCCGACCGGCCCGCTGCCCGCCCCCACCGCCGGAAACGGTCCGGCCCGCCGGCCGTTCCCACTGGTGGGGGAAGCGTGACCGACGGGCCGAACGAACCGGACGGGGAATCAGGCGGGCAGGGAGGCCAGCCAGTCGAGCAGGATCCGGTTCGTCTCCTCCGGGCGCTCCTGCTGGACGAAGTGGCCGCAACCGTCCAGGATGTGCGAACCGAGAAGGCCGGGCAGCGTCTCGGGGAAGGCCTTGACGGCATCGGCCAGCCAGGCGAGGGAGGCGTCCCGCTCGCCCCCGATGAACAGCGAGGGCCGCGTGATCGGTCGCCCCGCCCAATCGGCCAGGTCGGCCCAGTCCCGGTCCATGTTCCGGTACCGGTTCAGAGCCCCGGCCATCCCCGTCCGCTCGAACTCGCCGGCGTAGACGTCCAGGTCCCGCTCCCCCAGCCAGGACGGCAGCACGCCGACGGGGAAACGCTCGCGCAGCGTCCCGCCGGCCCCGGTGAAGTGCGGGTCGGGAGCGCCGGGGGCGGGCATGGTGTCGGCGGACAGCGCCGCGTAGAAGCCCGCGAGCCAGCCGCGCACATCGGGCTCCATCTCGGCTTCGGCCCGGCCGGGCTGCTGGAAGTAGGAGATGTAGAACTCCTCGGGGCGGGGGTGGGCGCCAGGCGATCCGGCACCGGGCTCGTCGCCCGAGCCCGCTCCGCCCATGCGGGCGAAGACCTCGCTGGGGCGGGGGCCGCCGGGCGGGGTGTACGGCACGCCGAGCAGCCCCACGGCCCGGAACACGTCCGGCCTGGTCAGAGTGGACGTGGCGGCGATCGTCGCGCCCCAGTCGTGCCCGACGACCACGGCGGAACGCTCGCCCAGCGCCTCCACCACGGCGACGTTGTCCGCGACCAGGTCGAGCATCCGGTACGCCTCCACGGCCTCCGGCTTGGACGAACGGCCGTACCCCCGCACATCGATCGCCACCGCGCGGTAACCGGCCGAGGCGAGTGCCGCCAGCTGGTGCCGCCAGGCGTACCAGGACTCCGGGAAGCCGTGCAGAAGCAGCACCAAGGGCCCGCTGCCCTGCTCGACCAGGTGGATACGGCCGGCCGGGGAGGGGACGAGACGGTGGGTGGGGGTGGCGGTGGGTGGCACGGGATCTCCTGAGGTAGTGGGAGCTGGGACGGGTGGGCGGTTGGGTCGGGGTGCGGTCCTGAGGGGTGGGGGGTTCCGGGGGGCTGGGGTGCGTACGAGGTGTGGGGTCTGCCGGTCCCGGGAAGGTCCTGGCGTCGCGGGTGCCCTCCGTCGGCCCTGGGGCAGGCGGCGGGCAGGAGTGCCGGGCAGGGCGGGGCGGGGTGGTTGGACGCGCCGGGAGCGGGCCGAGCGGGTCGGCGCGCCGAGGGCCGGCCGGTGTCGGGCGCGGCCCGCGAAGGGGCCGGTCGGAACGGGTCCGGGGTGCTGGAGGCGTGGGTACGGACGGGTGGGTGTCGGAGACGGTGGGTGACTCTTGCCCGGGGCCCTGAACACGATGATCAGGTGGGTGACGGGGCCGGGACGAGGGTTGTTGCCGGTTCGGCAAAACGCGCCCTCGCGGGGTGAGGTGGAGGCCGAGGGCCCGCCGGCCACGTCCGCGCGTCGAACCAGTCACCGACCGTGAGTCCGACGCCCCGCCACATGCCCGGCGCCCACCGCGGGCCCGGGACCCGAAACCCCGCAAGCGCCGCCGTACGTACACCAGGGCGCCGCAAGGGCTCGCGAGGACCGCCGGCCGCGCCTGCCCGCCGCCGTACGCCCGCACCGGCGCGGATACGCCGACGGCCCATCTGCCTGTCGCAGATGGGCCGTCGGTCCGGGTGGGCGATACTGGGTTCGAACCAGTGACCTCTTCGGTGTGAACGAAGCGCTCTCCCACTGAGCTAATCGCCCGGGCGCAGGAAGAACATTACCCCATGTCAGGGGGTGCCTCCGACCAGGGGGCCGGGCCGCGGACGCCGCCCGCCCCCAGCCCGCGTCACTGGTCCTTGATCTTCCAGGGCATGACGAAACCGAACTTCCACAGGTAGATCCCGGCGAGCACGCCGATGATCACCAGTCCGATCACGGTGAGGGTGATGTTGCGTCGGCGCACCTTGGGGTCGAGGGCCCGCTGGGCCGCCTCGGTGACCTTGCGTTTGGTCCAGCGGAGCACGAGCTGGGCCCAGACGAACTCGGTCGCCCAGATCGCCATGCCGCCGAAGATCACGACCCAGCCGGGACCGGGCAGCGGCAGCATGATGATGCCGGCGACGACCACCGCGAGGCCGACCACGAAGACGCCGACCTGCCAGCTCAGATGGAGAAGCCGGCGGGACTTGATGAATTCCGGCGCCCGCGAGCCCAGCCCGCTCCCGGCTCCTTCGGCGGTCTCCTGCCGGTCTGTCTTGGCCTTGTCCGATGCCACGGCGACCTCGCCCGGTTCGTCACTCCCCGTATTCATATAGACAAACCCTACCCGAGTGAAACCAGTCACCGGAATGGTGGTAGATCCGGTACGAGTTCTCGGCCGGAAGAGTTACGTAAACACACCCAAAACCCTCAGAGGGGTTTACAACGGCACCGTAGGTGGCATGTCGATTTCGCCGACGTGCGAATCCCCGAGCGCACACTGAGCGAAAGGCCCTGGCGCTTATGAACACCACGGTCAGCTGCGAGCTGCACCTGCGCCTCGTTGTGTCGAGCGAGTCCTCCCTGCCTGTCCCCGCAGGCCTGCGGTACGACACGGCCGACCCCTACGCCGTGCACGCCACCTTCCACACCGGAGCCGAGGAGACCGTCGAGTGGGTGTTCGCCCGCGACCTCCTCGCCGAGGGCCTGCACCGGCCCACCGGCACCGGCGACGTCCGCGTCTGGCCATCCCGCAGCCATGGTCAGGGCGTCGTGTGCATCGCCCTCAGCTCCCCGGAGGGAGAGGCGCTGCTCGAGGCCCCCGCGCGGGCCCTGGAGTCCTTCCTGAAGCGAACCGACGCCGCCGTGCCGCCCGGCACGGAGCACCGGCACTTCGACCTGGATCAGGAGCTCTCGCACATCCTGGCGGAGAACTAGGCCCCGGCCCTTCCGAGCAGCCCGGCGCCGTCCACTCGGGGAGACGGCTCGGGCCAAGACAACCGCATACGGCAACGGACCGACGCCGCCCTCGTGAGCGCTCACGGGCGGCGTCGGTCTGCCGTCGCCGGCTGCGGTCCGCGAGCGGGCGACCGCCGTGCGTAGGCGATGCCCGGGCCGGAGGACGGCGGGCGTGCGTAGGCCGTCGCCCGTCGGTCGTTCGGCCGGGCCGGGCCGTGGGTCTCGCGGGCGGACCGGTGCGGCGGGAACCCCGTGCGGCGCGGGGGCGTTCTCACGGCAATCGGGGTCGGGGAAGGACGGGTGCGGCCGGCGCGGGAGTCGCTACCATCGGCCAGCATCGGCGGGCGCCCGCCCGACCCCCAGGCCAGGGAGCGAAACGTGCTGATCACCCACGACACCCGGTGCGCCCTTGACACCGTGGTGGATCTGGTGAACTCCGCGCCCGAGGACGATGCGGCGGCGGACGGTCTGCCCGATGTCCAGGCGCTCACCGATTTCGTACGAAGTCACAAGATCAGCGACGTCGGCGCGCTGTCGGAGCTGGATCTCTCCGCGGTGCGCAGGCTCCGGGGGCGCTTCGCTGCGATCTTCGCGGCCTCGGACGCCCGGTCCGCGGCCCTGATGATCAACGAGCTGGTCGCCGCCGCCGGGACCACCCCCCGGCTGACCGACCACGACGGCTACGACTGGCACATGCACTACTTCGCGCCGGGCGCCTCCGTGGCCGACCATCTCGCCGCCGACTGCGGGATGGCACTGGCCTTCTTCGTGGTGGCCGGAGAGCAGGAGCGGCTGCGGCGCTGCGAGGCACCGGACTGCCGGCGTGCCTTCGTGGATCTCTCCCGCAACCGCTCGCGCCGCTACTGCGACAGCCGTACCTGCGGGAACCGGCTGCATGTCGCCGCCTACCGGGCCCGGCGGAAGGAAGCGGCGGGCTGAGCGGGGGCGGACGGGGCCTGCCTGCCACGGGCGGCCCGGACGGTGCCCGATGCGACGTCGGTCCCGGCGGGTGGCGCCGGGACGGACGTGTACGGCTCACAGCAACAGCAGATCGTGCAGCGCAGCCATGAGCAGCAGACACCCGATCACCGCCAGGAAGATCATCAGCGGTGGCTGGGAAAGGGCGAAGAGGCACCCGCGAGGCTCGTCCTTGGGCGGCGCGGCCTCGCTCTGTGTAGTGTCCAGCATCTCGCCGCCGATCATGGCGTAACCGGTGCCCGGTCGCGATCAGCGCTGGAGATCTTGCGGGAGTTCGCCGAATACCGTGAGGTCTCGTCCGGCTGGTGAACGATTCCGGCCGCCCGGGGACTCAGTGTGTCCCTTCGGCCAGTTATGTGACTGTCATATGCCGTGCTTCTTGAGGATGGCCTCGATGTCGCTGAAGTCCTCCGACGCGCCGGCGGACCGGGGGGTGGTCCGAGGTGCGGCAGGGCGTGCCGAGGGGCCGGCCGGCGTCCCGCCGAGGGGCGGCGCCGTGGCCGCGGGGGCCACCGCCTCCCGCTCCGCCCGTCTCGCCGCCCTGCGCTCGGCGCCGGTCGTCCCGCGCCGGCGCTCCACGGCCCGGGTGCCGGTGAACAGGAGCCAGGCCGCACCGAGCACTCCGAAGCCCGCCCAGGCGGTGGGACTCAGCGCGGTGTCGGCGAGCCAGCCGACGACCCCGGTCATCACCAGGCCGACCGGGACGAGCGAGCAGGCCGCGAGGCGGGCCGCCGCCAGGAAGCGTCTGCGGTAGGCCGTGACCACCGCGATACCCAGGCCCGCCGCGGAAACGGCGGAGCAGACTGTCTCGGCGATCATCCGGTCCTCCTGGCGGGCTCGCTCCGTCGCTTCCATCGTGCACCGCCGGATCCCCGCGAGGCCATGCTCCAGCCGGACATCAGGGACATCTCCGGGTTCTCTCCTACTGGGGTCCCGGTACCCGGCCCGCTCGCGCACCGAGGTCCGGTTGGGCCGCCCGGGCCCGGCCTGGAAGACTGGTGGCCATGAGCGACCCCTCCCCCGCCCGCACCGATGCCCTCGTCCTCGACGTCTGGTGCGAGTTGCAGTGCCCCGACTGCCGTACGGCCCTGGACGACGTACGCGCCCTGCGTGCCCGCTACGGCGACCGGCTCGAGCTGCGGCTGCGGCACTTCCCGCTGGAGAAGCACAAGCACTCCTTCGCCGCCGCGCAGGCCGCCGAGGAGGCACTGGAGCAGGGCAAGGGCTGGCCGTACGTGGAGGCCGTGCTGGAGCGGGTGGCGGAGCTGGACCGTCAGGGGGAACCCTTCCTGGTCGAGGTGGCCCGGGAACTCGGGCTGGACGCGGAGGAGTTCGACACCGCGTTGATCGACGGCCGGCACATCCTGGTCGTGGACGCCGACCAGGCCGAGGGCAAGGCCATCGGCGTGACCGGCACGCCGACGTACGTCATCGGGGGCGAGCGTCTCGACGGCGGCAAGAGCCAGGAGGGCCTGCGCGAACGCATCGAGCGGATCGCGGACCGCCTGCTGGCCGACCACGCCCCCGGACAGGGCTGAGCAACCGCCGGGCCACCGGCCGGGCTGAACACCGGCCGGTGCGTCCGGCGAGCCTGAACACCGGCCGAGCCGCCGGGCGGGCCTGAGGACCGCGCCGGGAACGGAGGTGTCCGCCCGGTGGCGCGCCGTCTACAGCAAGGGCTTGCTCAAGGAGTACGTCACCGTTTCATAGCCGAGCGACGCGTACAGGGCCTCGGCGGGGGTGTTGCCCGCGAAGACGTTGAGGCCCAGGACCGGGCGGCCGGAGCCGGTCGCCTGGTGTTCCGCCAGGAGCATCAGCGTACGGCCGTGTCCCCGGCCCCGGTGGGCCGGATACGTCCGCACGTCGAACACGAACGCCTTGCGCTCCTGGAGTGCCACCCACAGGGTGCCCACCGGGCTGCCCTCGTGCTCGAGCACGCTGAAGAACGTGCCGTCCGTCGCCAGGCCGTGCGGCAGCAGCCGTGCGTGGTCGTCCCGGGACTTGGCGTAGGCGGCGGCCTCCGGGACGCCGCGCTCGATCCACATACGCGCGAACTGCTCGCGCTCCGCCTCCAGCCAGGCGTCGAACTCCTCCCCCGTCATGGGTCGCGCACGGCTGCCCGGGGGCAGGGCGGGCGGGGTGCCGTCCAGGCGCTTCTCCATGCCGCGGTTGCGCACGGTGAAACCGAGGGTGCGGAACAGGCTCAGGGCGGTGTCCGCCGCGGCGGGCACCATGGCCTCCAGCTGCACGCAGCCCCAGCCGCGGGCCACCTCCTCCGCGGCCAGCGCCGCCACGGTGCCCCGCCCGCGCCGCCGGTCGGGCTCGGCGATCCGCAGGTCGATGATGCGGGCCACGGAGTCGCCGAGGGACGGCGAGGTACCGAGGTGGATCTCGCCGACGGGACGGCTGTTCACGCACACCGCGTAGCGCCGTGAGCGGGTCCCGTCGGGGTTCTGCCGGAGCGGCTCGGCCGGCCGCAGGGTTGTCGTCATCACAGAGGTTCTACCCGTGCCGGCCGGCCGAGTCAGCCGGTTTTCGGCCCCGGCCCCGACGCCTGCCCCAGACCCCTGGTCCGGTGGGCCTCGGCTCGCCGTCGCCGGTCCGGTCGCCGGCTCAGGGGTCCAGGTCCCTGCCGGACCGCTCGTCGAAGACGCGCATCGCCTCGGCGGTCACCGGGCCCCGGGCGCCGGGCAGTTCACGGCCGTCGACGCGGTGCAGGGCCTGTACGTCCCGCAGGGACGAGGTGAGGAAGACCTCGTCGGCACGCTGGAGGACGTCCAGCGGCAGATCGGTCTCCCGGGCGCCCGTCCACTCGATGACCAGGGCACGGGTGATGCCGGGCAGACAGCCGGAGGTGACCGGCGGGGTGTGGATCTCGCCGTCCAGGACGACGAAGACGTTCGTCGCGGCGCCCTCGCAGAGCAGTCCGGCCGTGTTGCCGAACAGCGCCTCGGAGGCGCCGAGTCGGCGGGCCCGGTCGAGGGCGACGAGGTTCTCGGCGTACGACGTGCTCTTCACGCCGGCGAGGGCGCCGCGCTCGTTGCGGGTCCACGGGACGGTGACCGCCGCGGTGGAATCGGGGCGGCGGGCGGTCCCGGCGACGGCGACCACCAGGGTCGGGCCGTGCCCGCCGCGGCCGGTGCCGAGCGGGCCTTGGCCGCCGGTGCAGGTGATCCGCAGCCGGCCCAGCGGCATCGGGTTGGCCTCCAGTACGGCCGTACAGGCGCGGCGGATCTCGTCGTGGTCGGGGTCGGGCAGGCCGAGGACGCGGGCGGAGCGGGTCAGCCGGTCGAGGTGCCGGGTGAGCGCGAAGGGGCGGCCGTTGACCGTCTTCACGGTCTCGAAGACGCCGTCGCCGACGGTCAGGCCGCGGTCGAGGACGCAGACCCGGGCGGTTTCCGCCTCGCGCAGCCCGCCGTCCAGCCAGATCCTCATCCGAGGGCCTCCTCGGTCTCCTCGTACGCGCCCGACGCCACCGCGAGCAGCCGGGCCGCCTTCAGCTCGGTCTCCCGCCACTCCCCTTCCGGGTCCGACCCCCAGGTGATGCCGGCGCCCGCGCCGAAGCGCAGGGAGCCGTCGGCGCGGTCGATCCAGAAGGTGCGTATGCCCACGGCCAGCTCGCCGGTGCCCCGGTCGGCGTCCACCCAGCCGATGCCGCCGCAGTAGGGGCCGCGCGGCGCCGGCTCCAGTTCCTCGATGATCCTCATGGCGCTCGACTTCGGGGCGCCGGTGACCGAGCCGGGCGGGAAGGCCGCGGCCAGCAGCTCGGGCCAGCCGGCGTCGGGGCGCAGTTCGCCGCGCACGGTGGAGACGAGGTGGACGAGCCCGGGGTGCTTCTCCACCGCGCACAGGTCGGGGACGGTCACGCTGCCGGTCTCGCAGACCCGCCCGATGTCGTTGCGGACCAGGTCCACGATCATCACGTTCTCGGCGTAGTCCTTGTCCAGGAGGTCCGCCTCGGTCCGCCCGGTGCCCTTGATCGGGCCCGAATCCACGGTCCGGCCGTCCCGGCGCAGGAACAGCTCGGGAGAGGCGGTGGCGATCTCCACGCCGTGCTCCGGCAGGCGGATCGTTCCGGCGTACGGCGCCGGGTTGCCGCGGGCCAGTACGGCGGTCAGGGCGTCCACGTCGGCGCCGGGGGCGACGGGCGCGCTGAGTACGCGGCAGAGGTTGGCCTGGTAGACCTCGCCGGCCGCGATGTGCTCGCGGATGCGCCGGACGGCCGCCGTGTACGCGGCGCGGTCCAGGGAGGACGTCCACTGCCCGGGCTCCGGGCCCCGCCACCGGCCGGGCCGCGGCGCGGGCACCGGCTCCTCTCGTACGTCCGCGAAGCGGGCGCAGGTCAGCCGGCCTTCGTAGTCGGCGCAGACGGCCCAGAAGCCGGTGGAGTCCAGAGCGGCCGGGTCGCTGGTGACGTCGAGCAGGCCCGTGGCGACACGGTCGCCGAAACGGGCCAGAGGAGGGAGTCGGCAGGGGTCGTGGAGCACGTGGTCGAGTCTAGGTCGGGTGTCCGCCGGGTGGCCCCGGGATGTCCTGTGGGGGGCGCTGACCACGGGGTATGCGGGGCGCACCGCAGCACGCTGCGCAAACGCGTTTTTGTACTGGCCGGGGAATCCGCTAGAGTTCAACACGTCGCCGGGACGCGGAAGCGGACCGAAACGACAAGCGGACGTAGCTCAGTTGGTAGAGCGCAACCTTGCCAAGGTTGAGGTCGCGAGTTCGAGCCTCGTCGTCCGCTCGAAGGAAGAAGGGGTCATCCCGATCCCCTACACTCCTGGTGGAGTGGCCGAGAGGCGAGGCAACGGCCTGCAAAGCCGTCTACACGGGTTCAAATCCCGTCTCCACCTCCAAGGACGATTAGCTCAGCGGGAGAGCGCTTCCCTGACACGGAAGAGGTCACTGGTTCAATCCCAGTATCGTCCACTGGATCTTCGGATCCCGGATCTTCTCGAAGGTCCCCCGCGCGATTAGCTCAGCGGGAGAGCGCTTCCCTGACACGGAAGAGGTCACTGGTTCAATCCCAGTATCGCGCACTGTCTGTGACTTGCGGGTCACAGTTCCCGGACGATTAGCTCAGCGGGAGAGCGCTTCCCTGACACGGAAGAGGTCACTGGTTCAATCCCAGTATCGTCCACACAGCAAGGAGCCCCCGGCCGTCTCGTACGGCCGGGGGCTCCTTCGTGTGCTCAGCTGGAGAACAGCATGTGGCCGAAGCTCTTGTGGCGGTGGTGGCCGTAGTGACCGTGGTCGCCGTGGTGACCGCCGTGCGGGGCGCCCCAGGCGGGCGCGGGCGGGGCCGCCTGGGGGTAGGCCTGCGGGGCGGGCGGCGGGGGCGGGGCCGGCTGGGACCACTGGGCCTCCAGGCGGGTCAGCGCCTCCAACTCGCCGTAGTCGAGGAAGATGCCGCGACAGCCGCTGCACTGCTCGATCTGGACGCCGTTGCGGTTGTAGGTGTGCATCGGCGCATGGCACTTCGGACACTGCATGCTCGGCTCAACTCCTCGCCGGTCGGTACTGCTTCGTGCTTCCCCAGGACAGACTCCGTCCGGCCCCGGGCGGTTGCAGCCTAGTCCGGGATTCCGGGTGCCCGGCGGCCAGGGGGCGCGGGGGCGGACGGCATGCGCGCGCAGGCGTCGGCCAGGGCCTGCTCCACCTCGTCCAGCGGGCGGCCGGCGGCGAGTGCCTTCGTGATCGCCAGGGCGGCGGTCTGCACAGTGAGCGCGCGGGCCGGTACGTCCAGGGCGGGCCAGGGATCGCCGTCCGCGGGCACGGCCGGGCCGTCGGCGCTCCGGTAGGCGGTCAGGAAGCGGGTCCACTCGTCGGGCGGGAGGAGTCCGCAGGCGTACCAGGCGGCGGGGCGGGCGAGGTCCCAGGCGGGGACGCCCGCGCCGAGGTCGTCCACGTCGATGAGCCGCCACGGGCCGTCCGGCGCGGGGTGCCGGACGAGCTGGCCGAGGTGCAGGTCGCCGTGGCAGAGGGCGGCCGGGCCGGGCATCGGGGCCCTGGCCGTGGCCCAGGCGGGCAGGGCGGCCCAGGCGGCCAGCACCGGGCGGGCGGCGGGGCGGGCGGGCCCGTGGGGCGTGGCGCGCAGGGCCGCGTGGAGCCGGTCGAGGGCGCGGGCGGCCTTGGCGGGGCCGCGCATCGGGGGGAGGCCGGCGGGGACGGGCGTGCGGTGCAGCCGGGCCAGGAGGGTGGCCACGGCTTCCCAGGGGGCCGCGTCGGGGTCGTCCCGGTCCACGGGAGCGCCGTACGGCCAGAGGGTGACCAGAAGGCCGTGCGGGTCCCGCAGGGGGGCCGGGGCGGGGGTGAGGGGTGGCAGCAGCACGTCGGGGAGACGGGTGGCCGTGGCGACGCGGAGGGCCAGGGCGGCGGGGTCGGTGTCCGGGGCGTGGGCCTTGGCCACGGCGCCGGCATGGCGGACGACGGTGGCGTCGGGGCGTACGGCGAGGGGCGTGCTGACGCACGGGCAGGTGGCCGGGGTGCCGTGGACCGCCGTCCTGGCCTGGGCGGTCAGGGCCGATATGAGGGGGTCCGCGGGGGCGTCTGCGCTGGTGGCTGTGTCTGCGGTCACCGTTGCCTCGGGGAAGGGGTGGCTGTCCGGCCGAGGGTACTGGGACCGGTCGCGGGGAGGGACGCTCGCCGCGGCCACCAAGGGCCCGCGGGGAAAGCGCGCCCCCTACGGGGAACTGTGGGGAAACGGCTGATGCCGGCGCAGCTCCCCAGCTGCGCCGGCATTCTGCCGTCCGCCGTACCCCCGTCCCCACGGGGTTTCATGGATCGATGTCCCCGCCCGGACCGCTCTTCCGGGCCTGGGGTCGCCGCTCAGCGCCCCAGCATCGCACCCACGGACGACGCTTGTGTGGCCACCGTCTCCCAGCCGTCGAAGACGAGCAGGAGCAGGGCCGCGAGGGGAAGGGCCATGAGTGTCGCCACCAGCGGGTGGCGGCGGCCCGTGCGGCGGGAGGCGAACGCCGGGCGTCGCGGTGCCGTATGGGCCATGGTCCCTCTCCTGACTGTTCGGTTGTCGGCTTGCAGCGGCGGGTGTCCGACCTCGGGGGACGAGTACCGCACCCGCCGCTTGCCCTCAAATCTAGGCGGGCCGCCCGGGGCCGACGTCATGCCCTCGTACCGATTGCCGGGCCTCCGGGAGGATGAGCCCCCGGCCGCGAAGTACTCCCCTGGGTGGAGACGCGGGCCCGGGCATCGGGGACTTCCCGGAGGGGTCGTCCGCTCTGTCCGGTCATTCCGGAAGCGTCCCGCTCACCGGGTGGAGTGACTTCGATCACTCGGACCGGTACCGGAAGGGGTACCGGAGGTGGATCCCGGTCCGGGGTCCGGCCCCGCCCCCGCACGTTCGGCGGCCGGCGCCCGGCGGGGGTGCCACCCGGGGTGCCTCGGCTCCGCGCGAGCTCAACCTCCCGGAGCGGCAGGCGGGTTGGCGGCCCGGCCGGCGCGAAGTCGCGCTAACGCCTGGCCTGCTGACCGGGTTTCACCTCCCCCGGACGGCCCGCACAATCCGTCCCGCCGAGAGGGCGCGGCCTCTGCGCGCGGGCGGCCGTGGAAACGTAAGCTGTGCCACGTCACAGGGACCGGGCAGCGGGGATGAACATGGCGATGATGCGCCTGAGGCGCGAGGACCCGCGCGTCGTCGGCTCGTTCAGGCTTCACCGACGGCTCGGCGCGGGCGGAATGGGCGTGGTGTATCTCGGCTCCGACAAGAAGGGGCAGCGGGTCGCGCTGAAGGTGATCCGGCCGGACCTGGCGGAGGACCAGGAGTTCCGGTCGCGGTTCGCGCGCGAGGTGTCCGCGGCCCGGCGGATCCGCGGCGGCTGCACGGCCCGGCTGGTCGCCGCCGATCTGGAGGCCGAGCGGCCCTGGTTCGCCACGCAGTACGTGCCCGGCCCCTCCCTGCACGACAAGGTCGCCGAGGAGGGGGCGCTCTGCGCGGCGGACACGGCGGCGATCGGCGCGGCCCTGTCCGAGGGTCTGGTCGCCGTGCACGAGGCCGGTGTCGTCCACCGGGACCTGAAGCCCTCCAACATCCTGCTGTCCCCCAAGGGGCCGCGGATCATCGACTTCGGCATCGCCTGGGCCACCGGCGCCTCCACGCTCACCCACGTGGGCACCGCGGTCGGCTCCCCCGGCTTCCTCGCCCCCGAGCAGGTGCGCGGCGCGGCGGTCACCCCGGCCACCGACGTCTTCTCGCTCGGCGCCACGCTGGCGTACGCCTCGACCGGTGACTCGCCCTTCGGGCACGGCAGTTCCGAGGTGATGCTGTACCGGGTGGTGCACGAGGAGCCGCAGCTGGCCGGCGTACCGGACGCGCTGGCTCCGCTGATCCGGGCCTGTCTGGCGAAGGACCCCGAGGAGCGGCCCAGCACGCTCCAGCTGTCGCTGCGGCTGAAGGAGATCGCGGCCCGGGAGGCGCAGGGGCTGAACGACGTACGACCGCCGCACCCGCGGGCCGCCGAGGCCGACCGGCCCACCGGGCGGCTCGCCGACACCTATCCCGAGCCGCAGCGCACCCAGCGGCGGGGCTCCCCCGGCACACCGCCGCGCCCGGGCGTCCCGGCCCGGGGCGGGATGCAGTCCCGGGGAGGCGTCTCCGCGCGCGGCGACGCGCCGTCCCGTGAGGGCGCGCCCTCGCGTGGCGCCGGCGGTGGACGCGGCGGGGCCGCGTCCGCCCGGCCGGGTACGGTGCGCCCCACCCCGGCGCCCCGCGGCGGCGGCCCGCGCTCCGGCGGCGGCCGTCCGGCTCCGCGCGGCACCTCCGGACGGCGCCCGACGGGGACCGGTCTGCGGCCCGCCAATCCGCGGCTGCTGCGGCAGCGGCTGTTCGTGTTCGTGGTGGTGACGCTGCTGGTGGCGCTCGGCATCGCGGTGGCCCAGGGCTGCCAGGGCCCGGCACGCGGGCTGGGCGGCGACGACGGGGTCCGGCGCGAGCGGCACGCCCAGCCGGGCGCTCCGGCGGACCAGAGCCTTGCGGTGCGGCTCGGCGAGCCGCTGTCGGGTGACGGCAGGTTCACGTGGGACCGGCCGGCTTAGTCGCCGGTTCACGGCACCGGGAGCCTACGGCTCCGGGAACGCGCGGGCGCCGAGCACCGGTACGCCCCCCGGCGGACGCCCCCCGGGGGGCGTACCGGCGGCCGGCTTCACGCGTCGGGCGCCGAGGAGGGGCGTGGCGTGCCGCCCTCCCTCGAGGTCAGGGCTGCGGCCGGCCCGTCGCCACCGCGTAGAACGCCACCGCCGCCGCCGCGCCCACGTTGAGGGAGTCGACGCCGTGGGCCATCGGGATGCGGACCCATTCGTCGGCGGCGACCAGGGCCTGCGTGGACAGGCCGTCGCCCTCCGCGCCGAGCATGAGCGCCACCCGGTCCATGCGGTGCGGCGCGGCCTCGTCGAGGCTGCCGGCCTTCTCGTCCGGGGTGAGCGCGAGCAGCGTGAAACCGGCCTCGCGGACCGACTCCAGGCCCTTCGGCCAGGTCTCCAGGCGGGCGTACGGCACGGAGAACACCGCGCCCATGGAGACCTTGACGCTCCGCCGGTACAGCGGGTCGGCGCAGTCGGGCGACAGCAGCACCGCGTCCATGCCGAGGGCCGCCGCCGAGCGGAAGATCGCGCCGATGTTGGTGTGGTCGTTCACCGACTCCATGATCACCACACGGCGGGCGGTGCGGAGCAGTTCGCCGGCCGTCGGCAACGGCTTGCGCTGCATGGACGCGAGGGCGCCGCGGTGCACGTGGTAGCCGGTGACCCGTTCGGCGAGTTCCGGGCTCACGGCGTACACCGGGGCCGGGAGCTCGTCGATGACGTCGCGCATGACGTCGATCCACTTGGCCGAGAGCAGCATGGACCGCATCTCGTAGCCCGCTTCCTTGGCCCTGCGGATGACCTTCTCGCCCTCGGCGATGAACAGGCCCTCCGCGGGCTCGCGCCGGCGGCGCAGCTCCACGTCGGTCAGGCCCGTGTAGTCGGTCAGGCGCGGGTCGTCGGGGTCCTCGACGGTGATGAGATCGGCCACAGGGTGATACTGCCTTGTCCTGGGTGTGCTGCCAACGGCTGGGTAAGGGTTGTGTTACCCCGGGTTACCGGGGTGACTCGGGGTCGCCCGAGGGTGTCCCGGTAGGTGCCCCGTGGGTGTGTTCAGGCGACGGGCTCGGGGCCGACCCGTACGACCTCGCCCACGACGATGACCGCCGGGGGCTTCACGTCTTCAGACCGTACCGTCTCGGCGACCGTGGCCAGCGTGGCGTCCACCCGGCGCTGGGCGGCCGTCGTGCCCTCCTGGACCAGGGCCACCGGCGTCGTCGGCGGCTTGCCGTGGGCGACGAGCGTCTCGGCGATCTTCCCGATCTTGTCGACGCCCATCAGGATGACCAGGGTGCCGGTGAGCTTGGCCAGCGAGGGCCAGTCGACCAGGGAACGCTCGTCGTCGGGCGCCACATGGCCGCTGACCACGGTGAACTCATGGGCGACCCCCCGGTGCGTGACCGGGATGCCGGCCGCGCCCGGGACCGAGATGGAGCTGGAGATGCCGGGGACCACCGTGCACGGGATGCCGGCCTCGGCGAGCGCCTGGACCTCCTCCATGCCCCGGCCGAAGACGAACGGGTCGCCGCCCTTCAGCCGGACCACCGCCTTGCCCTGCTTGGCGTGCTCGATCAGCGCGTTGTTGATGGCCTCCTGGGCCATGTAGCGGCCGTAGGGGATCTTGGCCGCGTCGATCACCTCGACGTGCGGCGGCAGCTCGGCGAGCAGATCGCGCGGGCCCAGCCGGTCGGCGATGACGACGTCCGCCTCGGCGAGCAGGCGCCGGCCGCGGACGGTGATCAGATCGGGGTCGCCGGGCCCGCCTCCGACCAGGGCCACGCCCGCGGTGCGGGTGCGGTGGTGCGGGGCGACGAGGGTGCCGTCGCGCAGGCCCGCCACGACCGCGTCCCGGATGGCGGCGGTGTGGCGGGGGTCGCGGCCCCGCGCGTGGGTGGTGAGCACGGCCACGGTGACGCCCTCGCTGTGGCCGGTCGCCGGGGTCCAGGCCGTGGCCTGGTCGGCGTCGTCGGAGCGGACGCACCAGACGCGGTGCCGCTCCGCCTCGGCGGAGGCGCGGGTGTTGGCGTCGGGGTCGCTGGTGGCGATGAGGGCGTACCAGGCCTCGGCGAGGTCGCCCTCGGCGTAGGCGCGCCGCTCCCAGGTGATCTCCCCCGCCTCGGCCATGGCCTCGACGGAGGGGGTGGCCTCCGGGGATACGACGGTGATGTCCGCGCCGGCCGCGATCAGGGCGGGGAGGCGGCGCTGGGCCACGGTGCCGCCGCCGAGGACGACCACGCGGCGGCCGGAGAGGCGGAGGCCTACGGGGTAGGCGGGGTGTTCGGCCATGAGGGCGTCCTCCGGTGGCTTTGCGGTGGCGCTGACGTGCGGATTTTACGGTGGTGGCGGTGCGGGTGGGGCAGGTGTCCGGTGACTGGGCAACGACGCCGGGCACCGGCCGTGGTGGAGGCCGGAGGGTGCGGATCCGTGGACGGCGCGGGAGGGCGTCCGCGGGTGCTCGGCACCGGCCCCCGTGGACACCGGGAGGCATCGACAGGCGCCGGCGACCGGCCCGAGGACGCAAGAGGGCCTCGGCAGGCGGTCGGCGACCGGCCCGAGGACGCCAGAAGCGTCGACCAGGCGACCGGCCCGGGGACGGCGGAAGGCATCAGCAGACACCCGACACCGGCCCGTGGACGGTGGAAGGCGCCCGGCGTCACGCGTGCCGGGCGCCTGTCCCCTACTTCTCGGTGACGCCCGCCGCATCGAACGTGGCCACCTCGTGCATGGCCCTGGCCGTGCTCTGGACCAGCGGGAGCGCCAGCAGGGCGCCCGTGCCCTCGCCGAGGCGGAGGTCGAGGTCGACCAGCGGGCGCAGGCCCAGCTTGTTCAGCGCCGCGACGTGGCCCGGCTCGGCGCTGCGGTGGCCGGCGATGCAGGCCGCGAGGACCTCGGGGGCGATCGCGCGGGCGACGAGGGCCGCCGCGCCGGCGCTGACGCCGTCCAGGATCACCGGGGTCCGCAGGGACGCGCCGCCGAGCAGCAGGCCGACCATGGCCGCGTGCTCGAAGCCGCCGACGGCCGCGAGGACGCCGATCGGGTCGGCCGGGTCCGGCTGGTGGAGTTCCAGCGCGCGGCGGACGACCTCGGTCTTGCGGACCAGCGTCTCGTCGTTGATGCCCGTGCCGCGCCCGGTCACCTCGGCCGGGTCGGCACCGGTGAAGACGGAGATCAGCGCGGCGGACGCGGTGGTGTTGGCGATGCCCATCTCACCGGTGAGCAGCGCCTTGTTGCCGGCCGCCACCAGGTCGCGGGCGGTCTCGATGCCCACCTCGATGGCCGCCTTGGCCTCCTCGCGGGTCATCGCCGGACCGGCGGTCATGTCGGACGTACCCCCGCGGATCTTGCGCGGCAGCAGGCCCGGCGTGGCGGGCAGGTCGGCGGCGACACCCACGTCCACGACGCACACCTCGGCGCCGACCTGGGCGGCGAAGGCGTTGCAGACGGCTCCCCCGCCGAGGAAGTTGGCCACCATCTGGGCGGTCACCTCCTGCGGCCAGGGGGTGACGCCCTGGGCGTGCACGCCGTGGTCGCCGGCGAAGATCGCGACGGCGGCGGGCTCCGGGATCGGCGGCGGGCACTGCCGGGACAGCCCGCACAGCTGTGCGGAGATGATCTCCAGCATGCCGAGCGCGCCGGCCGGCTTGGTCATGCGCTTCTGGCGCTCCCACGCCTCGCCGAGCGCCTTGGCGTCGAGCGGGCGGATCTGTGCGACGGTCTCGGCGAGCAGGTCGTGGGGTTCCTCTCCGGGCAGGGCGCGGCGGCCGTATGTCTCCTCGTGCACCACCCAGGACAGGGGGCGTCGCTTGGACCAGCCGGCCTGCATCAGCTCGGGCTCGTCCGGGAACTCGTCGACGTACCCGACACACAGGTAGGCGACGACCTCCAGGTGCTCGGGCAGGCCGAGCGCGCGGACCATCTCCCGCTCGTCGAAGAAGCTGACCCAGCCGACGCCGAGGCCTTCGGCGCGGGCGGCGAGCCAGAGGTTCTCCACCGCGAGCGCCGAGGAGTAGGGCGCCATCTGCGGCTGGGTGTGACGGCCGAGGGTGTGCCGGCCGCCGCGGGTGGGGTCGGCGGTGACGACGATGTTGACCGGGGTGTCGAGGATGGCCTCGATCTTCAGTTCCTTGAACTGCTTGGCCCGGCCCTTCGGCAGCGACTTGGCGTACGCCTCGCGCTGTCGCATCGCCAGTTCGTGCATCGTCTGCCGGGTCTCGGCGGATCTGATGACGACGAAGTCCCAGGGCTGCGAGTGGCCCACGGAGGGCGCGGTGTGCGCGGCCTCCAGGACCCGGAGCAGCACCTCGTGCGGGATGGGGTCGCTGCGGAAGCCGTTGCGGATGTCGCGGCGTTCGCGCATCACCTTCAGGACGGCCTCGCGCTCGGCGTCGGCGTAGGCGGGCGCGGCCGGGCCGGTGGACTGTCGTGCTTCCGCCACCGCGGCCGTGCTCTCTTCCTGGTCGGCGGCCCTGGTGTCCAGGTCCTCCGGCTGTTCGGTGTGCTGTACGGCATCGGGGGCGGGCTGCGCGTCCGCCCCGGCCGGCACCTGGGCCGGCTCGCCCTCGCGGGGCGCGGGCACCGAGACCACCGGCTCCGGCTGCGGCTCCGGCTGCTCCTGCGGGTCCTGGGGAACCTGCGGGCCGGCCGCGGTCGGCACCACGGGCTGCGGCGGGGTGGGCGCCAGGTGCGGAGTGGTGGGCACCTGCCCCTGCACCGGCACGAACTGCCCGAGCGGCTGCCCGGGGTCCGGCGCGGCGGCGTCCGGTACGGCGGCATCCGGCACGGCGGCGTCCGGCACGGGCGCCGGTACCTGGGGCTGCGGGGCCTCGGGGGCCTCCGGGGCCTCCGGGGACTGGGCTACGGCGGGCTGGGCGGCCGGTACGACGTCCGGGACACCCTGGTCCGGCTGGGCCGGAGCGGGGGTGGGCTCGGCGGGGGCCTGCGGGGTGGTCGGGGCGGCCGGCTCGGCTACCGGGGCAGCGGGGTCGGTGCCCGCAGCGGTGGGCTCGGCCGTCGGGGCGGCGGGGTCCGCTACCGGAGCGGTGCCTTCGGCCGGGGCTTCGAAAGCGGCCGGCTCGGGGGCCTGGGCCGTCTCCTGGGCGGCGGCCGGGACTTCGGCGGGTGCCTGGCCGGTGGCCTGGGCCGGGTCCTGACCGACGGCCGGCCCGGCGGCCGGCGCCACCTCCTGGACGGTGGCCGGGACCTCGGCGGAAACCTGGCCGGTGGCCTGGGCCGGGTCCTGAGTCACGTCCTGATCGGCGACCGGGGCGGCGGGCGCGACCGGCTCCGGGGCGTCGACGGCGGGCTGGGGCTGCGCGGGGTCGGCGACCTGCGGCGCGGCGGGGGCCTGCGGTGCGTCGGCGACCGGCACGGCCACGTCCGGCCGCTCGGCTTGGGCGGGCTGCTCGGCCTGGGTGGACTGCGGGTCCTCGGCAGGGTGCGCGGCCTCGACCGGCTCCGCGTCCGTGCCCGGCTGGACCGCCTCGGTCAGGGCGGGGTCGGCTACGGCAGGTTCGGCCACGGCGGCCTCGGCCACGACGGACTCAGGGGCACCGGGATCCGTCACGGTCGGCTCGGCGGCCGTGGTCTCGCCGGCCTCGGCCTCGGAAGCACCGCCGACCTCGGCAGTCGTGGCCGCTTCAGGGGTCACGGCAGCGGTCTCGGCGGCGGCTGCGTCCTCGGCGTCCGTGGCGGCGGCCTCGGCGGCTTGCGCGAGCCGCGCGGCCTCCTCCGCCGATGCCGCCGGGTCCGTGACGGTCTGCTGCGGTGCCACCTGGGCCGGAACACCCGGCTCCGCCGTGTCCACGGCAGCCGCGACGCCCTCGGCCGGCGCCTCGGCGTCGGCGGCCGGCGCCTCCGCCGGTGCGGTGTACGCCCCGTCATGCCCGGGCGCCGGCTGGTCCGCGTCATGACCGTGCACGACAGGGAAGTGACCGGTGTCGCCGGACGCGCCTTGGGCCGCCGCCTGGGTCGCGAGGCGGGCCATCGTGGCCTGGGCGGCGTCGGCCGACTCGGCGGGGGCAGGAGCGGCGGGGGCGGCGGGCTCGACGGCCTCGGCCGGAACAACCGTTTCCGCAGCCGGTGCCTGCTCGCCGACCGGAGCCTGAGCGGTGGCCTCGGCCGGAGCCTGGGCCTGAACCACGGCCTGCCCCTCGACCGGCGCCTGAGCCTCAACAGCGGCCTGCCCCTCGGCCGAAGCCGGGGCCTGGGCCTGGGCCTGGGCCTGGGCCTGGGTCTGGGCGTCAACCGGAGCCTGCGCCTGTACGGGAGCCGGAGCCTGCCCCTCGGCCGAAGCCGGAGCCGAAGCCGGAGCCTGGGCCTCGGCCGGAACCGCGACCTGCCCGTCGGCCGGAAGCTGAGCCTGCCCCTCGGCGGGAACCTGGGCCTGGCCCTCGACCGGAACCTGAGCCTCAGCCTCGGGCTGAACCCCAGGCTGGGCCTGAACCCGCGTCTCGACCTGTCTCTCGGCCGGTGCCTGGACCTGCGCCCCGGCCTGCGCCGGGAGCTCGCTCTCAGGCGCCGCCCCCCACGGTGCCGCGTTCTGGGGGACCGGCTGGGGCTGGGCGTCGAGGTACTCGGGGCCGGCGGCCGGCGGGCCGGGCTGTCGTGCCGGTGCTCCGGCGGGGCCGCGGTCGGCGAGGGAGCGGACCGGGCTCGCGGAGGTGTCGGGGATCGGCGGGCCGAGGTGCAGCGGACGGCGCGGCGGCTGCGGCGCGGACGCCGGGTCGTGCGGCGCCGAGAGGATGGGCGACGGCGGCACCGACGCGGGACCGGGGTGGGGCAGGCGGACGCCGCCGAGGTCGACCGAGCCGGTGTCACGGCCGGCCGTCTCGTGCGGGCCCGGCTCGTGGACGGCCTCCACCACCGGTTCCGGAGCGGGTGGCGGCACCTCGTTGCCCCACGCGCCCTGGGCACCCGGCAGCAGCAGGTCTTCGTCCTCGGCGGGTGCCTCGGAGAGGTAGGTGTACGCGCCGTGCGCGGGGACGCCCGGCTGTTCCACCATGCCTGCGCTCTCCGGCTGCCCCTCGCCCGGGACCTGGCCGGTGTCGGTCATGCGTACCCCTCGCCCATCGGTTAGTGCTCCCTACGACCAGCTCACCCGGAACGGCGCACCGACCGCCCCGCAGTGAAGAACGAGCGTCCGTGCCCAGCGGCACGAACGACCCGCCGGAAAAGGCGACAAAGCCATTCAGTGGCATTGTCCCGGCCGTTCCGCCGTCGCGACAGCATGATCCGCGACAGGCCGCTGTGGACTGCGCCACGTTGCGCGTCCTCCGGTTCCGCAGTACCGCACCCGCCCAAGACGGGCGTGCGATCCGGACATTGGCGAACGAAGTCCGGGTCACCGGTGCGGTACAACGATCGGCCAGCCTACCGCGCGCGGTACGACAACCGGATCACGGGGCGCGGTCGGGCAGAACCCCGCTGAGCAGGAACGCGACGTTCCGCTCGGTCTCGGTCCAGGCCCTGGTGTCGAGTTCGACGGACTGGATCAGGGCGCACTGGACGCGGTAGCCGTGCTCGGTCAGGTCGCGGCCGACGCGTTCGGCGGCGTCCCGGGTGGCGGCGTGGGTGACGATGCGCCGCGGGCGCCGGTCGGCGACCGCGGAGACGACGGCCGGTCCCCCGCCGCCGACCCGTACGACGTCCGGTTCGGGCAGGTTCTCCAGGACGTGCGGGGCGCTGCCGTAGACCACTTGGAGCTGGACCCCGAAGCGGCGGGCGGCCCCCTCGGTGCGGGTGCAGGCGGCCAGGTCGTGGTCGACGGCGATGACGGCCGCGCCGGCCCGGGCGGCCTCGGTGGCGAACGCGCCGCTGCCGCAGCCGATGTCCCACACGAGGTCACCGGTCCGGGGTCCGAGGCGGGCGAGTTGGGCGGCGCGCAGCAGCTCCGTCTCCCCTTCGCCGAGCCCGTGGCCGTACGTCTCGTCGGGCTGTACCCAGCCCCGCGGGCCCGTGCCCGGGTCGCGGCCGGCGATCCAGCCGCCGCCCTCCCCGGCGCCGGCGGGGCCGCCGATGACGATGACGACGTTGGGGTCGCGCCAGGTGTGGTCGGCGGCCTTGTCGGAGGTGACGACGCTGACCTGTTCGCGTTCGGTGCCCAGTTCCTCGCAGATGACGAAGGTGCGGTGCACGCCTTCCAGCAGGAGCCCGAGTTCGGCGGGGCCGGCGCCCGGCGCGGTGAGGACGGCGACCTTGGCGTGGGCGCGGCAGACGTTCACGGCGCGGCGCAGGGTGCGCGGGTGGGCGACGACCACCTGGGCGTCGTCCCAGGGCATGCCGGCCCGGGCGAAGGCGGTGGCGACGGAGGAGACGGCGGGGACGACCTCGACCTCCAGGCCGTACTCGGGCGCCCGCAGGGTGCGTACGACGCCGAAGAAGCCGGGGTCGCCGTCGGCGAGGACGACGGCGGTGCCGCGGTGGGCGGCGATGCGGCGGGCGGCCAGCGGGAGGCTGCCGAGGCGGATGCGTTCGGCGGTGGGCGGCACCTCGGGCAGCGCCAGGTGGTGGGCGGCTCCGGCCACGAGGGTGGCGGCGCCGAGGGCACCCCGTGCCGCGGCGGTCAGCGGCGAGCCGTCCCAGCCGATCACCGTGACCCGGTCGGCCATCGTCGTCAGTCTCCAGTGGTTCTGCTCGGGTCTTCGGGGAGGGAGCCCGGTGCGCGGGCTCCGTGAGCGTACCTGGTGAAGTGCGGAAGGACTCAGTTCCAGTCCGAGTACGAGGTGAAACCACTCGCGTCGGCCAGCTGCTCACCGACCCCGGCGAGGTCCTCGGGCAGCAGGCTCCAGACGATGACGTCGGTGCGTACCCGGGCCCAGGTGCCGTCCTCGGTCCGGGCGCGGGCTATCCAGGCGTTGCGCAGCACGCCCTCGCTGATACAGCCGATCTTCTGGGCCACCTGCTGGGAGGCGGTGTTGCCGGCGGCGGTGCGCAGTTCCAGCCGCTCGAACTCCTGGTCGTGGAAGAGCCACTGGGCGATGGCTAGGGCGGATTCGGAGGCGTAGCCCTCGCCGCGTGCCCAGGGCGCGATGACGTAGGCCAGTTCGCTGGAGCGCACCCGCCAGTCCGTGTTCTTCAGGTGGACGAGGCCGACGAGCCGCTGGGTGAGGAACTCGGTGACGGCGAGGACGATGCCGCGGCCCTCGGTGCGCTCGCCGGGGGCGAGCCGGGTGATCCAGTGGCGGGCGTCGGCCTCGGTGTAGGGGTGGGGGACGCTGGTCCAGGCGACGACCTGTTCGTCGTTCATCATCTCGGCCAGGGCGGGCACGTCGTCCTCGTCGAGGGGACGCAGCACCAACCGCTCCGTGCTGATGGAGATGTTGGGGAAGGTGCTCGTCATGCGCCGCTCCGTAACCTTCGGAAGTTCCTCGGAAGACCGTCAGGGCCGTCAGGTCCGCTGAACTGCCCAGCATGCAGCATGAAACCACCGAAGCGCACGACGGGGTCCGCTCCTCGCGAAGGAGGGGACCCCGTGCGTCGCCGTATCCGGTGTGCGTGCCGTCAGCCGCCGGTCGCGGGCAGGACGGACCCGTGGTACTTGTCCTTGATGAACGCGCGGACCTCGGGTGAGACGAGCAGGCCGGCGAGCTTCTTCACCCGCGGGTCGTCCTCGTGGCCGCGTTTGACGGCGAGGAGGTTGGCGTAGGGGTTGTTCTTCGCCGACTCCAGCAGGATCGCGTCCTTGGTGGGGCTCAGGCCCGCGTCCTGGGCGTAGTTGTTGTTGACGACCGCGGCGTCCACGTCGTCCAGCGAGCGGGGCAGCTGGGCGGCCTCCAGCTCCCTGAACTTCAGGTGCCGGGGGTTGTCGGTGACGTCCCGTGGGGAGGCGTCGGTGCCGGCGCCCGCCTTGAGCTTGATGACACCGCCGGCGGCGAGCAGCTTCAGCGCGCGGCCCTCGTTGGTGATGTCGTTGGGTACGGCGACGGTGGCGCCGTCGGCGAGCCCGGTGATGTCCTTCACCCGGTGCGAGTAGACGCCCATGGGCGGCAGGTAGGGCTTGACGACCGGGACCAGGTCGGTGCCCTTGGACTTGTTGAAGTCGTCCAGGTAGGGCTGGTTCTGGTAGAGGTTGGCGTCCAGCTCGCCCTCCTGGAGGGCGGTGTTGGGCAGGACGTAGTCGGTGAACTCCTTGATCTCCAGCTTCAGGCCGGCCTTGGCGGCGAGGTGGTCCCTGATGTAGGTGAGCACCTCGCCGGCCGGGACGGCGGTGGCGCCGACGACGAGGGTGTCGTCCTTGCCACCGCCCTTGCCGGAGTCCGTGCCGGAGCCGCAGGCGGTGAGGCCGAGGCCGAGGGCCAGGGTCACCACGGCGGCGACGGACGTGCGCATGGCGTCAGTCCCCCTCGGCGGCTCAGAACGACGGGATGACGGAGCCCTGGTACTTGTCCTCGATGAACTTCTTGACCTCGGGCGAGGTGAGGAGCTTGGCGAGCTTGGTCACCCGCGGGTCCTTCTCGTTGCCCTTCTTCACGGCGAGGAAGTTGCCGTAGGGGTTGTCCTTCGGGGACTCCAGGACGAGGGCGTCCTTGGCGGGCTTCAGGCCGGCGGAGATGGCGTAGTTGCCGTTGACCACGGCCGCGTCGACGTCGTCCAGGGAGCGCGGGGTCTGGGCCGCCTCGACCTCCTTGAACTTGAGGTCCTTGGGGTTCTTGGTGATGTCCCGCGGGGTGGCCTCGTTGCCGACGCCGTCCTTGAGGGTGATCAGCCCGTTGGCGGCGAGCAGCTTCAGGGCGCGGGCCTCGTTGACGGCGTCGTTCGGGACGGCGACGGTCGCACCGCTCTTGAGGGCGTCGGCCTTCTTGACCTTGTGGGAGTACAGGCCGAGCGGTTCCAGGTGCACCGTGACGACGGGCACGATGTGGGTGCCGCGCTTGTTGTTGAAGTCGTCGAGGTACGGCTGGTTCTGGAAGTAGTTGGCGCCCACCGAGCCGTCCTCGGTCGCCGTGTTCGGCGTGATGTAGTCGGTGAACTCCTTGACCTCGAGGTCGAGGCCCGCCTTCTTCGCCAGCTTGTCCTTGACGAAGTTGAGGATCTCGGCGTGCGGGGTGGGGCTCGCGGCGACGACCAGCGGGCCGCTGGAGTCGAGGGAGCCGGAGTCCTTGTCGGAGCCGCAGGCGGTCAGCCCGAGGGTGAGGGCCGAGGCGGCGAGGACGGCGGTGGTGAGCTTGGCGGTGTTACGCACGAAAAGTGCCTTTCCTTAAGGGTGGTGCGACCCCGGGTACGAGCGACCGGGGAGCCTGGGGTGCCTTGCGCGACCTCGCTGGTCCAGCGCGTCACGCGACCGTGCTGGTCCGAGCGTCAGGCGACCTTGCTGATCTCGGCCGCCGCGGGCTCCTCGGCCTTCAGCAGGCGGAGCTTGGGGGCCGGACCGGAGCGGGCGCCGCGGCGGTGCAGGGAGCGGGCGGCGAAGTCGCCGGCGAACTGGATGAGGGAGATGACGACGGCGAGGATCGCCACCGTGATCCACATCAGTTCGGTCTCGAAGCGCTGGTAGCCGTAGCGGACGGCGAGGTCGCCGAGGCCGCCGCCGCCGACCGTGCCGGCCATGGCGGAGTAGCCGATGAGGGCGATGATCGTGGTGGTCGTGGAGGCGATCAGCGACGGCAGGGCCTCGGGGACGAGGACCTTGCGGACGATCGTCCAGGTGTTGCCGCCCATGGACTGCACGGCCTCGACGAGTCCCTGGTCGACTTCGCGCACGGCCGTCTCGACCAGGCGGGCGAAGAAGGGGATGCCGCCGATGGCGAGCGGCACGATGGCCGCGGTGGTGCCGATGGTGGTGCCGGTGACCCAGCGGGTGAAGGTCATCAGCGCGACCATCAGGATGATGAACGGCATGGAGCGGCCGATGTTCACGATCTGGCCGATCACCTTGTTGGCGAGGACGTTCTGCAGCAGGCCGCCCCGGTCGGTGAGGACCAGGAGGATGCCGAGCGGCAGGCCGGCGACGACGGCGATCACGGTGGACCAGAGCACCATGGTGAAGGTCTGGCTACACGCGTCCGACAGCAGCGGCTGCATCTCCGACCAGGTCACTTGGCACCTTCCTTCACCAGCGGGGCGTCCTGGCCCACGACGTCGATCTGCAGGCCCTGTTCGCGCAGGAACCCGATCGGGACCACGTTGTCCTCGTAGCGGCCGGGCAGTTCGATGCGCATCCGGCCGACCTGGAGGCCGGCGACGGTGTCGATGGCGGCGCCGAGGATCGAGATGTCGATGTTGTAGGTGCGGGCGAGCTGGGAGACGACCGGCTGGGTGGCGCTCTCGCCGTGGAAGGTGACGTCGAGGACGGTCCGGTCGGCGCCGGTGGCCTCGCCGCCCACCGGGAACAGCGCGGCGGCCAGCGTGGAGCCCGGGGTGGCGAGCAGTTCGCTGACGGTGCCGGACTCCACGATCCGGCCCCGCTCCATGAGGGCGGCGGAGTCGCAGATCGACTTCACGACGTCCATCTCGTGGGTGATGAGCAGGACGGTCAGGCCCAGCTGCCGGTTCAGGTCGCGCAGCAGCTGGAGGATGGAGCGGGTGGTCTCCGGGTCCAGGGCGCTGGTGGCCTCGTCGGAGAGCAGCACCTTGGGGTCGCCCGCCAGGGCGCGGGCGATGCCGACGCGCTGCTTCTGGCCGCCGGAGAGCTGGGCGGGGTATGCCTTGGCCTTGTCGGCGAGGCCGACGAGGTCCAGCAGTTCCAGGGCCTTGCGGGAGCGCTCCTTGCCGGACTTGCCGAGGATCTCCAGCGGCAGCTCGACGTTGTCCTGGACGGTCCGCGAGGACAGCAGGTTGAAGTGCTGGAAGACCATGCCTATCCGGCTGCGGGCGCGGCGCAGTTCCCGGCCGGCCCGGGGGCCGCGCCCGGCGAGGGCGGTGAGGTCCTGCCCGGCGACGGTCACGGTGCCGGAGGTGGGGCGCTCCAGCAGGTTGACGCAGCGGATGAGGGAGGACTTGCCGGCGCCGGACTGGCCGATGACGCCGTAGACCTCGCCTTCGCGGACGTGCAGATCGACGCCGTCGAGGGCGGTGACCTCACGGCCGCGGGTGCGGTAGACCTTGGTCAGGCCCGAGGTGGTGATCACGTGGGTTTCCGTCACTGTCGAGTGCGCGGGCGTGGGTGTGCCCGGGCACGGGTGCATGCGGTTGCGGCATGGAGCGGGGGGTGCGTCTCGTACGGCCTACGGCGCACGGACATGCCACGGGTCTCGCTTCGGGGCGCGAGGCTCAGCTGATGCGGGGGCCCTCTAGAAGGCGCACATTCGACACATCAGGCGACACATACAACGAGCACCGGGCGTCATGGTCGCCTCGGTCGCAAGGGTGCGGCAGCTCGTCGTGGTCATGCGCTCAGTAAACCAGACGGGCGGTCCCGGACGGTCGTCGCTGTCCGGATGGTGGACAGCGGCGGACAGGGTGGGACGGGACCTCAGCCGTGGCGGGATATCGCCACACCCCGGTCGGTGACCAGTGCGGACAAGGCCGACAGGTCGTCGACCACCAGGTCGGCGTCCAGTTCGGCGGCCCGGTGGGTTGTGGCCAACGCCACGGTGGTCATACCGGCCGCGCGGCCGGCCCGCAGTCCGGCGGGGGCGTCCTCGAAGACGACGCAGTGGGCGGGGTCCACGCCGAGCTGCCGGGCGGCCAGCAGATAGGGCTCGGGGTCGGGCTTGCCGCGGGTGACCTCGTCGGCCGAGACCAGGGCCTTCGGGGTGATACCGACGGCGCCCAGGCGGGCCTCGGCGAGACGGCGGGTGGCGGAGGTGACCACGGCCCAGCGGTCCGACGGCAGGGCGGCCAGGAAGTCCCGGGTGCCGGGCAGCAGGCGCACACCCCCGTTCGGCACGTCCTCGACCTCCAGCTGCTCGACCCGGGCGACCGCCTCCGGGACCAGGTGCGCGGGCAGCAGGTCGGCGACGATCTCGGCGGCCGGGCGTCCGTGCAGTTCCACGCGGCCGAACTCCTCGGCGGTGATCCCGTACTCCCGGGCCCAGAGGGACCAGCAGCGCTCGACGGAGTCGAGGGAGGAGACGAGGGTGCCGTCGTTGTCGAACAGGAGGGCGTGGGCGTGGATCGTCATGGCCTTGACCCTACGGCGTTCGGCGGGGGCGGCGGCCCGGGCACGTTTCGGCCGTAATAAGGTCACGGCATGCTCAACGCCCTGATGCTGGTGACCGGGGTCGCCGCGCTCCTGCTCGCCGCCTGGTGCGGCTGGGCCGCCTACCGCGACCAGCCGACGAAGGACTGGCACTTCATCGGCATGGCCGTGGTGTCGGTGCTGGCCCTCGTGCAGCTGGGGGCCGGGATCACGCAGCTGGCGCGGGGCGGGAAGCCGGAACAGGGCACGACGATCTTCGTGGCGTATCTGCTGGGCTCGTTCGCGTGCGTGCCGGCCGCCGGGTTCATGTCGCTGGCCGAGCGGACCCGCTGGGGCTCGGTGACGGTCGCCGCGGCCGGGGTGGTGCTGGCCGTCCTGGAAGTACGGCTCTACGACATCTGGGGAGGCTGAGGTGACGGCGGTTCAGGACAAGCCGGCCCGGCTGATCAGCGGGCCGGGCATGCTGCTGGTCTGGTTCTACGGCGTGATGGTGGTCGGCGCGCTGTCGCGTTCCGTGTACCAGATCTCCACGGAGTTCGACCGGGCGCCGCTGGCGTACACGCTGTCGGCCGTGGCGGGTGTGGTGTACGCGTTCATCACGTACACGCTGGTGCGGGGCGGGGACAGGGCGCGCAGGGCGGCGCTGGTGTGCTGCGCCGCCGAGCTGGCGGGGGTGCTGATCGTCGGCACCTGGACGCTGGTGGAGCCGTCGGCGTTCCCGGACGCGACCGTGTGGTCCGAGTACGGGATGGGGTACGTGTTCATCCCCGTGCTGCTGCCCCTGTCCGCGATGTACTGGCTGCGGAGGGCGCGGGAGCGGAGGGGCGCCTGAGCCGGCCGCGCGGGTGCGGGTCGTCCGTGGCTTGTCGCGCAGTTCCCCGCGCCCCTTCGGGGGCGCTTTTCGTCACGCCGTGGCGACGAAGGCGCCCGCTTCCTTTTCCAGGATGATCATTTCCACGCCGTCGTCGCCCTTGGCCCGGCCCACCGTCTGGTAGCCCACCTTGCGGTACAGGCGGAGGTTGCCCTCGCTGCGGTGGCCGGTGTGGAGGCGGAAGCGGGTGGCGCCGTGCCGCTCGGCCAGTGCGTCCTCGGCCGCACGCAGCAGCCGGGCGCCGATGCCGTGGCCCTGGAGGCGGGGGTGGACGCAGAGCTTGGCGATGGCCGCCGCGCCGTCCTCGGTCACCTTGCCGCGCACCGAGCCGACGACCTCCTCGCCGAGCCGGGCGACGAAGACGCAGTCGCCGGCGACCTCCTGGCGGACGGAGTCCAGGGTCTGCACGAGCGGGTCGATGCGGTAGTTGCCGTACAGCGCGGCCTCGCTCTGGAAGCAGAGGTACTGGAGCCTGAAGATCTGCTCCGCGTCCTGCTCGGTCGCCGCCGAGATGGTCACGCTCATGCCCATGTGCGCACGCCTCCCGCTCACCTGATCACCTGTCGTCCCCCACTCCTATCCCCGCGCTTCGCACGCCGCAACCTCCGGTGTGAGCAATCTCCGCAGACAACCAAGACATCTGGAACGTTCCGGTCCCAGACTGCCCTGTGAGATACCCAACTCGCCCGCGATTTCCCGGTAGGTGAGGTCCTTCGGCGAGAGCAGCGCCTCCATCAGGCGCGGGCAGCGTCCGGGCAGCCGGCGGACCGCCTGGCGCAGGGCGCGGTGGCGGGCGGCGGCCAGGGCGTGCTGTTCGGGCCCGGGGCAGAGGACGTCGGGGGGTTCGCCGTCGTACGGCCCCTCCCGCCAGGTGGCGTGCCGGGAGCGGCGGGCCTCGGCGCGGACGGCCTCGCGCAGCCAGCCGGGCGGGTCCGGCGGCGGCCCGTCGGTGCGCAGCCGCTCCAGCAGCCGGAGCCAGACGGCCTGCTCCAGATCGCCCGGCTCGCTTCCGGAGGCATATGCCTCGGCGGATGCCTCGGCGGTCAGCAGCGGGCGCAGGGCGGCTACCAGGTCGTGGGTCATATGCGGAACGACGAGCCGCCCCGGCGGCGGGTTGCCGGGGCGGCGCACACTCACCCCGAACGGGGGGACGGCCGGTGCGGTGGTTGACGGCGTCAGCCGGCCAGGAAGTCGGCGCGGGCGAGCAGTCCGGTGTCGGGGTTGTCGGTGAAGACGCCGTCGATGCCGGTCGCGAAGTACTTCTCGAAGGCGCCGAGGACATCGCCGTAGCCGTCGGGGGCGCCGCCCTTGCGGTACTCGGCGGGCAGGAAGGGGTTCTCGTTGCGCAGGGTGTAGGGGTGCACGACCAGGCCCACCCGGTGCGCGTCGGAGACCAGCGTGGTGGGCTCGGCCAGGGTGCCGTCCGCCTTCTTCGGGATGACCAGGTCCACGGTGGGTCCGATGCCCTGCGCGTAGCCGGCGATCTCCCGCAGGCCCTTGGGGGTGACGAGGTCGGCGACCGTGCGCGGGTCGTCGGCCGCCACGAAGTCGTAGGGCCGGCTGTTCGCCGAGGAGAGCAGGACGACCAGGGGGTTGTCGACCAGGCGGTTCAGCCGCTGGATGCTGGTCGGTTCGAAGGACTGGAGGATGACCGGGGAGTGTCGGCCGTCCTTGCCGTACTTGCGCAGCAGCTTGGCCACCCGCTCCTCCAGGCCGAGGCCGAGCTCGCGGAAGTAGGTGGGGTGCTTGGTCTCCGGGTAGATCCAGACCTGCCGGCCGCGCCTGCGGGTCTGTTCGTCCTGCCACTTCAGGACCTCTTCGAAGGTGGGGATCTCCCAGCGGCCGTCGTAGAGGGTGTTGTGCGGCCGGTTGGCCGGGACGCGCTCGACGGCGCGCAGCGTCTTCAGTTCGGCGAGGGTGAAGTCCTCGGTGAACCAGCCGGTCGTGGGGACGCCGTCGAGCACCTTGGTGGTCCTGCGGCCGGCGAACTCGGGGTGGGCGGCGACGTCCGTGGTGCCGCCGATCTCCGGCTCGTGCCGGCAGACCAGGTGGCCGTCCTTGGTCGGCACCAGGTCGCCGGCCTCGACCACGTCGGCGCCCAGGTCCAGCGCCAGGTCGTAGGAGCCGAAGGTGTGCTCGGGCCGGTAGCCGCTGGCTCCCCGGTGGCCGATGACCGTGGGCACCGGCAGGCTCTTCAGCCCGCGCCCCGCGCGCCCGGCCGGGCGGGTGCCGTCGGCCCGGGCGGCGCCGGGCAGTCCGAGGACCGCTCCGCCCGCGCCGAGCACCGCGGCGCCGAGCAGCGCCCGCCGTCCCGTCGCCTGCGTGTGCCCGTTGTCCTGGTCGCCGCCCATGAGCGCCCTCCTGCCGTTCGGTTCTGCCGGTGCGCGCCGATCGTAGGGGCGTACACATGACCGAAGGGAGGCCCTTGTTCGAACACCGGGGTGCCGTCGGGTGTCCGGCGGGCGGCGGAGGGTGACGGGGTGTCGGCGGGGGCGGGACCCCGGCCGGCGCGATGTCCGTCACATGCGCACAAGGCTGTTACCCGTCGTCCTGGGCGCGCCACCCCAGGTGAACGCATGTCAATAGTTCGTAAGACCTCGGCGAAGCGGACGCCTCCGATGTGCGCGCGGGCGTGCCCCGCGAGTAATGTCCTCACCTGCACAGACTCATATCGCCCCCTTGACATCGGAGGACCCGTTGTCCCGCTTCGCGCTCATCAAGGCAGTGCTCGGACCGATCATGCGCCTGATGTTCCGCCCCCAGGTGGAGGGCGCGGAGCACATTCCGGGGGACGGCCCGGTGATTCTGGCCGGTAATCACCTCACCTTCATCGACTCGATCGTGCTGCCGCTGGTCACCAAGCGGCAGGTGCACTTCATCGGCAAGGACGAGTACGTCACCGGAAAGGGCGTCAAGGGACGGCTGATGGCCTGGTTCTTCACCGGCGTCGGCATGATCCCGGTGGACCGGGACGGGGCGAACGGCGGTGTGGCGGCGCTGATGACCGGCCGCCGCGTCCTGGAGGAGGGCCGGATCTTCGGGATCTACCCGGAGGGCACCCGCTCGCCCGACGGCCGGCTGTACCGCGGCCGCACCGGTATCGCCCGGCTGACCCTGATGACCGGCGCGCCCGTGGTGCCGTTCGCCATGATCGGCACCGACAAGCTCCAGCCGGGCGGCAAGGGCTTCCCGCGGCCGGGCCGGGTCACCGTGCGGTTCGGCGAGGCCATGGAGTTCTCGCGCTACGACGGCATGGACCGGGACCGCTACGTCCTGCGGGCGGTGACGGACTCGGTGATGACCGAGGTGATGCGGCTGTCCGGGCAGGAGTACGTGGACATGTACGCCACCAAGGCGAAGGCCGCCTGAGACCCCGGGGCGAGCGCGTGCCGCCGCTCGCCCTCCGCCTGCCGGTGGAATCTGCCCCCGACACATAGGGCATTCGGCCGCATTACCGGGCCACCTGACCACCCAACATGTCTTATTTAGACATGTTCACACCTTCTCGGCGTATCCTGCTCCGCACCCCCCTCGCCGCCGCCGGCGCTGGATTCCTGGCAGCCTGCACCGGTTCCGGCCCGGAGTCCGGCTCCGGGCCGGAACACCCCGGCGGCGGGGAGAGGTTCGTCCCGGCCGGGCCCCGAGGCTTCGTCAATCCCTCGGATCCCGAGGTGCTGGCCGCCGAACGCAGACGCGGGGCCGGCCGCGAGCGCGTCTTCCGGTTCACCGCCGCGCAGGCCGAGCTGGACCTGGGCGGGCACTCCGTGCGGACGTGGGCGTACAACGAGGAGGTGCCGGGCCCGCTGCTGCGGGTCACCGCCGGTGACGTGCTCGACCTGACCCTGGCCAACCGGCTGCCCGAGACCACCACCCTGCACTCCCACGGGGTGCGGCTGCGCTGCGACATGGACGGTGTCCCGGACCTGACCCAGCGCGCCATCCACCCGGACACCGACTTCCGCTACCGCTTCACCGTCGCGCACCCGGGAACGTATCTGCTGCACTCCCACGTCGGGATGCAGCCCGACCGGGCCCTGTACGCGCCGCTCGTCGTGGAGGATCCCAAGGAACCCCTCTCCTACGACAAGGAGTGGGTCGTGGTCCTGGACGACTGGCTCGACGGCGTGGAGGGCTCCACCCCCGAGAACGTCCTGGAACAGCTCAAGCCCGGCGGCGCCATGGACATGGGGGGCATGGCCATGGGCCCCGGCCACCCGACGAAGGAGCACCACCCGGCGCCGTCCAAGAAGTCCACCGGCCCCAACCGGGTGCTGCACAAGTCCCACAGCCGCATGCTCAACGGGGAGGGCGGCAGCGTCGCCTACCCGCACTACCTCATCAACGGCCGGCTGCCCGACGCGCCGTCGGTGTTCCGCTGCCGCCCCGGGGAACGGGTGCGGCTGCGCATCATCAACGCCGGTTCCGAGACCGCCTTCCGGGTGGCGCTGGGCGACCACAGGATGACCGTCACCCACACCGACGGCTACCCGGTGCGGCACAAGGAGACCGACGCGCTCCTCGTCGGCATGGCGGAGCGGTACGACGTGCTGATCACCGCCCGGGACGGCATGTTCCCGCTGGTCGCGCTGCCCGAGGGCAAGAAGGGCAGGGCCCTCGCCGTCCTGCACACCGGCAAGACGCGCAAGTCCCCGCCCTCCGGCGACGTCCGCCCGCGCGAACTCGACGGCAACACCGTCCCCGCCCGCCGTCTGCTGCCCCACGAGTCCGTGGCCCTGGACGACCGGGAGCCCGACCGCGAGGTGCGCATCCGCATCACCGGGACGATGGCGAAGTTCGACTGGGGGTTCGACCACAAGACCTACACCCCGCAGCAGCGCCACGCGGTCCGCGCCGGTGAGCGGGTGCGGCTCACCCTCATCAACGCCACCGACATGTGGCACCCGATGCATCTGCACGGGCACACCTTCGCGGTGACCGGGCTGGACTCCGCGGGCGCCCGCAAGGACACCGCGCTGGTGCTGCCGCACCGCAAGCTGGTGCTCGACTTCGACGCCGACAACCCGGGGCTGTGGATGCTGCACTGCCACAACCAGTACCACTCGGAGAGCGGGATGATGACGGTCCTCGGCTACAAGAAGTGAGGGCGGCGCGGCCGGCTCCCCCGGCCCGGTCGGCTCACGCCGCGCCGTCCAGCTTCTGGCCCCGCAGCAGGAACCACGCCACCGCCGAGGCCGTCAGCAGGACCGCCGCACCCGCCGCCGAGGCCAGGTGGAGGCCGTGCACGAAGGCCTCACGGGCCGCGTCGAGCAGCGCCTCGGCCTGGTGCGGGGGCAGGTGCGCGGCGTCCTGCACCGCCGCGCCCAGCGACTCGTGGGCTCCGGCCGGGGTGCCGGTCGGTCCCGTGAAGTCGCGGTAGACGCCGGTCACGATGGAGCCCAGCAGGGCGATGCCGAGGGCGGCGCCCAGTTCGTACGCCGTCTCGGAGACCGCCGAGGCCGCGCCCGCCTGGTCCTTCGGGACGCTGGAGAGGATGACGTCGGCGGTCACCGTGAAGGAGAGGCCCGCGCCGACGCCGACCACCAGCAGGGCGGCGCCGAGGACGGGATAGCCGGCGCTCTGGCCGAGCGTGGTCAGCGCCGCCAGGGCGACCCCGACCGCGGCCAGGCCGCCCGCGACCACCGCGCGGACCGAGAAGCGCCGGGCCGCGCGGCCCGCGACCAGACCGGCCGCCACCGCGCCCACCGCGGCGGGCAGTTCGGCCAGGCCCGCCTCGAACGGGGGGCGGTCCTGGACGAGTTGCAGGAACTGGGAGAGGAAGAACACCAGGCCGGACATGCCGAGGACGGTCAGCAGGTCGGCGAGGACCGCGCCGCTGAAGCCGCGCCGCCGGAACAGCCGCATGTCCAGCAGCGGCACCGGCATGGTCAGCTGGCGGCGGACGAAGCCGTACAGCGCCGCCGCGCCCAGCAGGCCGGCGCCGAGGGCCGGCATGGAGAAGCCGTGCGCCGCTGCCTCCTTGACCGCGTAGACGAGGCCGATCATGCCGGCCAGCGACAGCAGCACGCTGATCAGGTCCCACGGGCCCGGGTGCGGGTTGCGGGACTCGGGCAGGGTGCGGACGCCGACCAGCACCAGGACGGCCATCACCGGCAGGTTGATCAGGAAGACCGAGCCCCACCAGAAGTGCTCGAGGAGGAATCCGCCGGCGATCGGGCCGACGGCCATGCCGGCGGAGGCGGTGGCGCCCCAGATGCCGACGGCCAGGCTGCGTTCGCGCGGGTCGTGGAAGATGTTGCGGATCAGGGCCAGGGTGGCGGGCATCAGGGTCGCGCCCGCGACGCCGAGCAGCGCCCGGGCCAGGATCAGCAGCTCGGGCGTGGTGGCGTAGGCGTTGAGCACGGACAGCGCGCCGAACGCGGTGGCGCCGACGAGCAGGATCCGCTTGCGGCCGATACGGTCGCCGAGGCTGCCCATGGAGACGAGCAGACCGGCGATGACGAAGGAGTAGACGTCGCCGATCCACAGCAGCTGGGTGCCGGAGGGGTGGAGGTCTTCGCTGATGTAGGGGGTCGCCAGGCCGAGGACGGTGGCGTCGACGGCCACCAGCAGCACGGCCAGGACGAGGACGGACAGCGCCAGCCAGCGGCCCGGGCGCTTCACCGCCTCGGTCGTCCGGTCCGGCCGCAGGGTGCTGGTCATGGTTCCTCTCTTCGCAGAGCGCCGCCGAGCAGCAGCTCGGCGATCATGGTCGGGAAGTCCCGGGAGGCCACCCGGCCGTCCAGGGTGGCCCAGGCGCACGAGGCGATGAGCCCGTACAGCGCCTCGGTGAGCCAGACCGGGCTGAGATCGATACGGAACTCGCCGGCGCGCTGACCGCGCTGGAACAGGGCGCCGATCCGGGCGTCCAGGCGCTGCCAGCCCTCGTTGAGCCCGTCGCCCTCCCACAGCTGGTTCTCGCCGTAGAGGAACGACAGCAGTCCGGCGGCCGGCTGGATCTCGCGGACCAGCCGGCGCACGGCCTCGGCCGCGGGACCTTCTTCCGGCCGGGCGCGGTCCAGCGCGCCCTCGCACTCGGCGATGCCGAGCTGTTCCAGCGCCCTGACGAGCGCGTCGCGGCCGGCGAAGTGGCGGTGCAGCGTGGCCCGGCTGATCCCGGCGGCCTTGGCGACCTCGTCCATGGTCGCGGTGGATCTACGGGTCAGCAGGGCGGCTGCGCTGCGCAGCACGTGGTCACGGTCGATGGCCATGAGACAAGAGTAGCCCAGATGAGACATTGACGTCTCATTCTGGGCGCGCGTGACTCATTTCCCCGGCTCGCGTGGGCTCTGCGTCAGTGCCAGGGCAGCTGCCGGCGCCGCTCCCAGTAGGCGCCCGGCTCCTCCCGCAGCGAGGCGAGCCGGGCCAGCCGGTCCGGGTCCAGGTCGACGGCCGGGGCGTGCAGATTGGACAGCAGCTGGGGGACGGTCGCGGCGCCGGAGAGGACCACGCCCGCCCACGGCCGGCGCAGGATCCAGCCGAGGGCGACCGCGTCACAGCCGAGCCCGGTGGCGGCGGCCACGGCCTTGAGGGCGTCCGGGGCGTGCGGTCCGGCCAGCCGGCCGTTCGCCATGCCCTCCTTGACGATCACGGTGAGCCCGGCCTCGTGCGCCTCGGCGAGGGCGGGACCGGCCGAGGTCTCCAGGAGGTTGTACGTCGACTGGACGGTACGGAAGAGGGGCTGCCCGCCGACCGTGACGGCGAGGGCCGCGCGGATGGTGTCGGCCTGGGCGGGGCCGCTGGTGGAGAAGCCGACGGTGAGGCCCTGGGCGGCGGCCTCCGCGAGCCTGGCGTGCAGGTTCCTGTCGGTCAGGGCCGGGCTGTCCGGGGTCACCGAGTGGATCTGGTAGAGGTCGAGCCGGTCGCCGAGCAGGGCGTCGGTCTCGGCGCGCTGCCGGTCGTAGGCGGCGGTGCTGTGGTCCTTGACCTCGTGCGTCTCGGCGTCCGCCGACCAGCCGGCGGTGTAGGTGTAGCCCCATTTGCTGCCGATGACCACGTCGTCGATGCCGGGGTGGGCGTCCAGCCAGTCCGCGAGGAACTCCTCGGAGCGGCCGTAGGAGCGGGCGGCGTCGAAGTAGCGGACGCCCTGGGCGTAGGCGGCGTCGAGGAGGGCGTGGGTGCGGGTGCGCAGCGCCTCCACGCCGCGGTCCTCGCCGAGGTCCCTGTCCCGGCCCAGGTTGATGTAGCCGGGGCGGCCCACCGCGGCGAGGCCGAGGCCGATGTGGCAGGTGGGGGTGGTCGCTGTCGCCAGGCGGGCGAAGGGCATCGCGGGGTCCGTTCGGTCGGGTCCGGTACGACTTCGACCAACGTAACCCTGGATGACCTTCGCCCTTGGAGGGGCGCCGCCCTCAGCCCTTCTTCTTCGCGTCCGCCCACTCGTGCTGACGTGCCACGTCCGCCTTGACCTCCGCCAGCTGGACCGCCACCGCGCTCGGGGCCGTACCGCCGCGGGCGCTGCGGGAGGCGAGGGCGCCGGGGACGTTGAGGACCGTGCGGACCTCGGGGGTGAGGTGGGGGGAGATCTTCGCGAACTGCTCGTCCGTGAGGTCGTCCAGTTCCTTACCCTCGGCCTCGGCGGCCTTGACGCACTCCCCCGCGACCTCGTGCGCCACCCGGAACGGCACGCCCTGCCGGACCAGCCACTCGGCGATGTCGGTGGCCAGCGAGAAGCCGGCCGGGGCCAGCTCCTCCATGCGCTCGCGGTGGACGGTGAGCGTGGCGATCATGCCGGTGAAGGCGGGGAGCAGCACCTCCAGCTGGTCGCAGGAGTCGAAGACCGGCTCCTTGTCCTCCTGGAGGTCGCGGTTGTAGGCGAGGGGCAGGGCCTTGAGGGTCGCCAGCAGGCCGGTCAGGTTGCCGATCAGGCGGCCGGACTTGCCGCGGGCCAGCTCGGCGATGTCCGGGTTCTTCTTCTGCGGCATGATCGACGAGCCCGTGGAGAAGGCGTCGTGCAGGGTCACGAAGGAGAACTCCTTCGTGTTCCAGATGATGATCTCCTCGGCGATCCGGGAGAGGTTCACGCCGATCATCGCGGTGATGAAGGCGAACTCCGCGACGAAGTCCCGGGAGGCGGTGCCGTCGATGGAGTTGCCGGCGCTGCCGTGCTCGAAGCCGAGGTCCCGGGCGACCGCCTCCGGGTCCAGGCCCAGGGAGGAGCCGGCGAGGGCGCCGGAGCCGTAGGGCGAGACGGCCGTCCGCTCGTCCCACTGGCGCAGCCGCTCGGCGTCCCGGGACAGGGACTGGACGTGGGCGAGGACGTGGTGGGCGAAGAGCACCGGCTGGGCGTGCTGGAGGTGGGTGCGGCCGGGCATCGCCACGTCCGGGTGGGCCTCGGCGAGGGAGATCAGGGCGTCCTGGAGGTCGGCGATCAGGCCGCCGATGATCCGGGCGTGGTCGCGCAGGTACATCCGGAAGAGGGTGGCGACCTGGTCGTTGCGGGACCGGCCGGCGCGCAGCTTGCCGCCGAGGTCCGGGCCGAGCCGCTCCAGCAGGCCGCGCTCGAGGGCGGTGTGCACGTCCTCGTCGGCGATGGTGCCGACGAAGGCGCCCGACGCGACGTCCGCTTCGAGCCGGTCGAGGCCGGCCAGCATCCGGGTCAGCTCGTCCTCGGTGAGCAGCCCCGCCTGGTGCAGCACGCGCGCGTGGGCGCGCGAGCCGGCGATGTCGTAGGGCGCGAGCCGCCAGTCGAAGTGGACGGACGCGGACAGCTTCGCCAGGGCCTCGGCGGGTCCGTCGGCGAAACGGCCGCCCCAGAGCCGTACGTCACCGCTGTTGCTGCTCACTTGGGTTGCTCCTCGAAGCTCGTGATGTGCCACCGCCTCCCCACGATCCGGGCGGGGAGGCGGCTGTCGGGCTGATGCGGGGGAGGTGACCCTCGCGGGTTGCGTCAGGCTCCGCCTGCCAGATCACGCCGCGCGGCGATCTTCGACGACAGGCTGTAGATGTCGATGAAGCCCTTGGCCGCGGACTGGTCGAAGGTGTCGCCCGTGTCGTAGGTGGCGAGGTCGAAGTCGTACAGCGACTCCTGGGAGCGCCGGCCGGTGACGACCGCGCGACCGCCGTGCAGGGTCATCCGGATGTCGCCGGAGACGTGCTGGTTGGCCTCGTTGACGAAGCCGTCCAGGGCGCGCTTGAGCGGGGAGAACCACTGGCCGTCGTAGACCAGTTCGCCCCAGCGCTGGTCGACCTGGCGCTTGAAGCGGGCGAGTTCGCGCTCGACGGTGACGTTCTCCAGCTCCTGGTGGGCGGTGATCAGGGCGATCGCGCCGGGGGCCTCGTACACCTCGCGGGACTTGATGCCGACCAGGCGGTCCTCGACCATGTCGATCCGGCCGATGCCCTGGGCGCCGGCGCGCTCGTTGAGCTGCTGGATGGCCTGGAGGACGGTGACGGGCTTGCCGTCGATCGCGACCGGGACGCCCTCCTTGAAGGTGATGACCACCTCGTCGGCCTCGCGGGGGGAGGCCGGGTTGGAGGTGTACTCGTAGATGTCCTCGATCGGGGCGTTCCAGATGTCCTCCAGGAAGCCCGTCTCGACGGCGCGTCCGAAGACGTTCTGGTCGATGGAGTACGGGGACTTCTTGGTGGTGGCGATCGGGAGCTGCTTGGCCTCGCAGAAGGCGATCGCCTTGTCCCGGGTCATGGCGTAGTCGCGGACCGGGGCGATGCACTTCAGGTCGGGGGCGAGGGCGACGATGCCGGCCTCGAAGCGGACCTGGTCGTTGCCCTTGCCGGTGCAGCCGTGGGCGACCGTGGTGGCGCCGTGCTTCTTGGCGGCGGCGACCAGGTGCTTGACGATGGTCGGCCGGGACAGGGCGGAGACCAGCGGGTAGCGGTCCATGTACAGGGCGTTGGCCTTGATCGCCGGGAGGCAGTACTCGTCGGCGAACTCGTCCTTGGCGTCCGCGACCTCGGCCTCGACGGCACCGCACGCGAGGGCGCGCTTGCGGATGACGTCCAGGTCCTCGCCGCCCTGGCCGACGTCGACCGCAACGGCGATGACCTCGGCGCCCGTCTCCTCGGCGATCCAGCCGATGGCGACGGAGGTGTCCAGTCCGCCTGAGTAGGCGAGTACGACGCGCTCGGTCACGGGTTTCTCCTCACAGTGCATTCGCTGATATGCATGAGTATGCAGGGCTCTGCATGATTCGTCAATCAGCCTTGAGTGTGAGGAATACTTAGACAGTCGAAGGAATCTCGGCGATACTCGGCGGACATGGGAAAGACCTACGAGCGCATAGACGGCAGACTGCGCGCCTTCATCGAGGAACAGCCGCTCTTCTTCACCGCGACCGCCCCGCTCTCCGGCGACGGCACGGTCAACCTCTCCCCCAAGGGGCTCAAGGGCTCCTTCGTGGTGCTGGACGAACGCACCGTGGCCTACCTGGACTTCGCCGGATCCACCGCCGAGACCATCGCCCATCTGCGGGAGAACGGGCGGATCACGCTGATGTGGTGCGCCTTCCAGGGCCCGCCCAACATCGTGCGCGTGCACGGCCGGGGCGAACCCGTCTTCCGGGACGACCCGCGCTTCCCGGACTTCATCGCCCGCTTCCCCGACATCGACCACACCGCGCACGGGCTGCGCGCCGTCATCGTGGTGCACGCCGACGTGGTCCGCGACTCCTGCGGCTACGCCGTCCCCTTCATGGCGTACGAGGAGGACCGCGATCTGCACGGGCGGCGCTTCGCCCGCGAGGACGACGCCTCGCTGAGCGCGTACTTCACCAAGAAGGAGCACATCGCGACCAGCCTGGACGGACTGCCCGGGCTGCCGTTGCCGCTGCCGCCCTCTAGCGTCTGAGGCATGCGCCCCGGTGTGGTCCTCGCCCTCGTGTCCGTCTCCTGTCTCGCCCTGCTCGGCGCCGCCCCCGGCCGGGACCCGGCACCGCTGCCGGCCCGGATGGCGGACACCGGCGGCGGCTCCCAGCTGATCGTCGCCCAGGCCCCGGACACCGGCGCCACCGAGGGCACGGTCGGCTGGTGGGACCTCGAGGACGGCCGGTGGGTCCAGGCCGGATCCGCGCCGGCCCGCTTCGGGGCGGGCGGGCTGGTCGAGGGCACCACCCGCAAGCAGGGCACCGAGACGACCCCGACCGGCCTGTACGACCTCCCGTTCGGCTTCGGGACCGAACCGGCGCCGGCCGGGACGAACGTGGAGTACCGGGCCGTGAGGGACAGTTCCTGGTGGTGCCAGGACAACGACTCGCGCTCCTACAACCGCTGGACCGACCCGCTGCCCGCCGACTGCCGCGCCGCCGAGTCCGAGCACCTGGCCGACTTCGGGGAGCAGTACGCCCGCGCCCTGGTCATCGGCTTCAACTACGACCGGCCCGTGCGCGGACGCGGCGCCGGGATCTTCCTGCACGTCAACGGGCGCGGGGCGACGTCCGGTTGTGTGTCGGTGCCCAAGGACGCGATGGAGCGGATCCTGCGCTGGGCGGTGCCGGACCGCGGGCCGCACATCGCGGTGGGGACCGAGGACGGGGCCACCGCCGTCACCCGCTACTGACGCGCCCCGAACGCGCCGCTGAACACCCGGCGCGCCCGGCACGTATCCGTGGGCCCAGGGCCGAGTCCCGCGGAGGAACCGTGACCACCACGCTCGCGGGCGGACGTGCCGCCCGCCGCCAGACCACGCGCCGCGTCCGCCCACGCCGCTCCCCGGCCGCCCTGCTGCTGCTCGCCGCCGGGGCGGGCGCGGCGGCCGTGCTGTGGCTGTGGTGGCACACCACGCCCGCCGTCGCCGACGACACCGGCCGGATCCTGGGCGCGGGCCGGATCACCGGCCTGCTGGCCGGCTATCTGATGGCGCTCGTCGTCCTCCAGACGGCGCGCGTGCCGGCGCTGGAGCGGCGGGTCGGCTCCGACCGGGTGGCCCGCTGGCACGCCATGACCGGCCGGTACACGCTGAGCCTGGTCGTGGCGCACGTCTTCCTCACCATGTGGGGGTACGCGCGTCAGGCCGGCCGGTCGCCCGTCGGCGTCCTGGCGCAGACCGCCGAGTCCGTCGACCGGCTCCCGGACCTCGGGAAGGCGGCCGTCGGCACGGGCCTGTTCGTGGTCATCGGGCTGACGTCGGTCGGCCCGGTCCGCCGCCGGCTGCCGTACGACGTCTGGTACCACCTCCACCTGCTGACGTACGCGGCGGTGTTCCTGACGTTCTGGCACCAGATCACCGCCGGCAACGACTTCGCGGTGGAGCCCACCGCCAGGACCTTCTGGTACGGCCTGTACGGCACGGTCACCGCGCTGGTCGTCCGGTACCGCGTCCTCGCCCCGATCCGGCTGAACCTCCGGCACCGGCCGCGCGTGACGGCGGTCGTCGAGGAGGCGCCCGGCATCGTGTCGGTGCTGATCGGCGGGCGCCGGCTGCACCGGATGGGCGCGGAGGCGGGCCAGTTCTTCCGCTGGCGCTTCCTCGCCCCGGGGCTGCGCTTCAGCTCGCACCCGTACTCGCTGTCGGCCCCGCCGCGCCCGGACACGCTGCGGATCACGGTGAAGGCGAACGGCGACCACAGTGCCCGGCTGCGGGAGCTGGCGCCCGGCACCCGGGTGTGGGCGGAGGGCCCGTACGGCGCCCTGACCGCGGGGCGCCGCAGCCGGGGCAAGGTGCTGCTGGTCGCGGGCGGGGTGGGCATCACGCCGATGCGCGCCCTGTTCGAGACGCTGCCGGGGGCCGCCGGGGACCTCACCCTGCTGTACCGGGCCGGCACCACCCGGGACCTGGCGCTGTGGGACGAACTGGCGGCGATCGCGAAGCAGCGGGGCGCCCGGCTGATGTACGCCGTGAACAGCCCCGACGGCGAGCGCCCCGACATCTCCGCGCAGACCCTGCGGCGGAGGATCCCGGACCTGGACCGGCACGACGTGTTCCTGTGCGGTCCGCCCGGGTTCGCCCGGTCGGTGTACGAGGCACTGCGCGGGGCGGGGGTTCCCGCCCGCCGTATCCACCACGAGTCGTTCGAGATGTGAGCGGAGCCGCGAGAGCGATGAGGAAGAGCCACCCCGTACGGCGGACCGTGCTGGCCGCCGCCGCGACCGTGTCCGGTGTCGTCCTGCTGCTGTCACTGAAACCGGCGTCGGATCCGGCCACCGCCCCGGCGGCGGGCGCGGCCCCGGGACGGCCGGCGGCGGGGGCGTCCGCCCCGGCCGGGGCGCGCACGGTCACCGGAGAGGCGGTGCGCACGCCGTACGGGCCGGTGCGGGTGCGGATCACGGTCGCCGCCGGGAGGATCGTCCGGGCGGAGGCGGTCCAGGCGCCCTCGGGCGGCCTGAGCGGCCGCAAGACGGAGCTGGCCGTGCCCCGGCTCGGCCGGGAGGCGGTGGCGGCGGGGACCGCGGACATCGACACCGTCTCCGGTGCCACCTACACCAGCACCGGCTACCGGCGGTCCTTGCAGTCGGCCCTGGACCGGGCCGGTGGCTGATCCGGTGTCCGGCCCGGTGCGGCACACGGAGGAGGTCATGGGGACGGTCTTCTCCTTCGACGTGCGCGGCGGGGACCCGCCGGCGGTCCGCGCGGCGCTGGCGGAGGCCGTGGGCGCACTGCACGGGGCCGACGCCGTGTTCAGCACCTACCGCGAGGACAGCGAGGTGTCGCGGCTGGGCCGGGGCGAGCTGGAACTCTCCGGGTGTGCCCCCGAGGTGGCGGAGGTGCTGCGGCTGGCGGCTCGGGCGGAGCGGGTGAGCGGGGGCTGGTTCAGCGCCCGGTACCGGGGCACGCCGGACCCCACCGGCATCGTCAAGGGCTGGGCGGCCGAGCGGGCGGCACGGCGACTGGCGGCGGTGGACGGGGTGCGCGGGGTCGGCGTCAACGGGGGCGGGGACGTCCAGCTGCTGGGCGCGCCGGAACCGGGGCGGGCCTGGCGGGTGGGGGTGGCCGATCCGCTGCGGGCCGGGGGGCTGGCGGCGGTGGTCTCGGCGGGCCGGGCCCGGGAGTGGGCGGTGGCCACGTCCGGTACGGCGGAGCGGGGCGCGCACATCGTGGATCCGCGGACCGGCCGTCCGGCGGTGACGGATCTGGTCTCGGTGACGGTGGTCGGGCCCGGCCTCACGTTCGCCGACTGCTGGGCCACGGCCGCGTTCGCGATGGGCGCGCGGAAGGGCCTGGCCTGGCTGGAGACCCTGCCGGACACGGAGGGCCTCCTGATCACGACGGACGGGGAGGTACGGTGCACGGCGGGCCTGGGGGCGTGGCTGGGCTGAACGGCGGCTCGGCAGCGCCCCCGAGGAGCGCGGGGAACCGCGCGATCAGCCGCCACGGGCCCGCACCCGGCGACCCCCCGCCGCCATCGCCCTCAGTGGCCGTTCTGGGCCAGCCGCAGCAAGTGGTCCGCCAGGGCCTGCCCCCCGGTGGGATTCCGGCTGATCAGCAGCAACGTGTCGTCACCGGCGATGGTGCCCAGGATGTCGTGGAGTTCGGCCTGGTCGATGGCGGAGGCGAGGAACTGCGCGGCGCCGGGGGGCGTGCGCAGGACCACGAGGTTCGCCGAGGCCTCCGCGGAGATCAGCAGCTCCTGGGAGAGCCGCCGCATCCGCTCCTCCTTCGCCGACTCCCCCAGCGGCGCGCGCGGGGTACGGAAACCGCCCTCGCTCGGCACCGCGTAGATCAGGTCGCCGTCGGTGTTGCGGATCTTGACCGCGTTCAGCTCGTCGAGATCCCGGCTGAGCGTCGCCTGCGTCACGCTCAGCCCGTCGTCGGCGAGCAGCTTCGCGAGCTGGCTCTGCGACCGCACCGGCTGCCGGTTGAGAATGTCCACGATCCGGCGGTGCCGTGCGGTGCGGGTCTGCGGCACGGCGGGCCCGGCCCCCGCGCCCTGCTCGTGGTCCTGCGCCTCGCTCATCGTCGTCTCATTCTCCGGATCGTCCGTCCCCATCCACAGGGCCCGCTGCGTCGAGGATGCCGGGCAGCGCCCCGAGCAGCGCGTCCACCTCGTCGTCGCGCAGATTCAGCGGCGGCATGAGCCGTACGACGTCCGGGGCGGGCGCGTTCACCAGGAACCCGGCCTCCTGGGCCGCCGCCTGCGCCTGCGGCGCGCGCGGCCCGGTGAGCACGATACCCAGGAGCAGGCCCGCACCCCGGACACCCTGGACCAGCGGGTGGTTCAGCGCCTCGATTCCCTCCCGCAGCCGCTCGCTCTGCCGCTTGACGTTGTCCAGCAGGCCCTCGTCCTCGATGGTGTCGAGCACGGCGAGTCCGGCGGCGCAGGCGACCGGGTTGCCGCCGAACGTGGTCCCGTGGTGACCCGGCCGGAGCAGTTCGGCGGCCCGGCCGAAGGCCACGGTCGCGCCGAGCGGCAGCCCGCCGCCGAGCTGCTTGGCGAGGGTGACGACATCGGGCAGCACGCCCTCGTGGGCCTGGTACTCGAACCAGGTGCCGGTCCGGCCGATGCCGGTCTGCACCTCGTCCAGGACCAGCAGCGCGCCGGTGGCCGCGGTGATCGCGCGGGCGGCCTTGAGATAGCCGGCCGGGGGCACGACCACACCGTTCTCGCCCTGGATCGGCTCGATGACCACCAGGGCGGTGTCCTCCGTGACGGCGGCGGCCAGCGCCTGGGCGTCGCCGTAGGGGACGTGGGTGACCTCGCCGGGCAGCGGCCGGAACGGGTCCTGCTTGGCGGGCTGGCCGGTGAGCGCGAGGGCGCCCATGGTCCGGCCGTGGAAGCCGCCGTCGGTGGCGACCACATGCGTGCGCCCGGTCAGCCGGCCGATCTTGAAGGCGGCCTCGTTGGCCTCGGCGCCGGAGTTGCAGAAGAAGACCCGGCCGTCCCGGCCGAAGAGGCGCAGGAGCCGTTCGGCGAGGGCGACGGTGGGCTCGGCCATGAAGAAGTTGGAGATGTGGCCGAGGGAGGCGATCTGCCCGCTGACGGCGGCGACGACGGCGGGGTGGGCGTGGCCGAGCGCGTTGGTGGCGATACCGCCGACGAAGTCCAGGTACTCCCGGCCCTCGGCGTCCCACACCCGGGTGCCCGCACCGCGGACGAGGGGCAGGCGCGGGGTGCCGTAGTTGTTCATGAGCGCGCCCTGCCACCGCGCGGTCAGTTCCTGGTTGCTCATGACTCCCCCTGTTCGTCGGGCACGACCATGGTGCCGATGCCTTCGTCGGTGAAGATCTCCAGCAGGATCGAGTGCTGTACCCGGCCGTCGATGACGCGGGCGGTGTGCACGCCGTTGCGCACGGCGTGCAGGCAGCCCTCCATCTTGGGCACCATGCCGGCGCTCAGGCCGGGCAGCAGCTTCTCCAGCTGGGAGGCGGTGAGGCGGCTGATCACCTCGTCGGAGTGGGGCCAGTCCACGTAGAGCCCCTCGACGTCGGTGAGGACCATCAGGGTCTCGGCGCCGAGGGCGGCGGCGAGTGCCGCGGCGGCCGTGTCGGCGTTGACGTTGTAGACGTGTCCGTCGTCCTCGGAGCGGGCGATGGAGGAGACGACCGGGATGCGGCCGTCGGCCAGCAGGGCCGCTATGGCGCCGGTGTCGATGGCGGTGATCTCCCCGACCCGCCCGATGTCGACCGGCTCCCCGTCGATCTCGGGGGTGTGCCGGGTGGCGCTGATGGTGTGCGCGTCCTCGCCGGTGAGACCGACGGCGAGCGGGCCGTGCCGGTTGAGCAGGCCGACCAGCTCGCGCTGCACCTGCCCGGCGAGCACCATCCGTACGACGTCCATGGCGTCCTCGGTGGTGACGCGCAGGCCCGCCTTGAACTCGCTGGCGATGCCGTGCTTGTCGAGGGCGGCGCTGATCTGCGGGCCGCCGCCGTGCACGACGACCGGCTTGAGCCCGGCGTGGTGCAGGAAGACGACGTCCTGGGCGAAGGCGGCCTTCAGTTCCTCGTCCACCATGGCGTTGCCGCCGAACTTGATGACGACGACCTTGCCGTGGTGCCGGGTGAGCCAGGGCAGCGCCTCGATGAGGATGCGGGCCTTGGGCAGCGCGGTGTGCTTACGGGTTGTCATGAGGAGTAGGCGCTGTTCTCGTGGACGTAGTCGGCGGTCAGGTCGTTGGTCCAGATGGTCGCGGTCTCGGTGCCCGCGGCCAGGTCGGCGACGATGTGCACCTCGCGGTAGCGCATGTCGACCAGGTCGCGGTCCTCGCCGACGGAGCCGCTCTTGCACACCCAGACGCCGTTGATGGCGACGTTGAGTCGGTCGGGTTCGAAGGCGGCCCGGGTGGTGCCGATCGCGGAGAGCACCCGGCCCCAGTTGGGGTCCTCGCCGTGGATCGCACACTTGAGGAGGTTGTTGCGGGCGATGGAGCGGCCCACCTCGACGGCGTCCTCCTCGGTCGCCGCGTTGATCACCTCGACCTTGATCTCCTTGCTGGCACCCTCGGCGTCGCCGATGAGCTGCCGGCCGAGGTCGTCGCAGACCTGGCGTACGGCCTCGGCGAACTCGTCGTGGTCGGGGGTGATCCCGGAGGAGCCGGAGGCGAGCAGCAGCACGGTGTCGTTGGTGGACATGCAGCCGTCGGAGTCGACGCGGTCGAAGGTGACCCGGGTGGCCGCGCGCAGCGCCTTGTCCAGCACCTCGCTCTCCAGGTCGGCGTCGGTGGTGAGGACGACCAGCATGGTGGCGAGGCCGGGGGCGAGCATGCCGGCGCCCTTGGCCATGCCGCCGACGGTCCAGCCGGACCGTGTCACCACGGACGTCTTGTGGACGGTGTCGGTGGTCTTGATGGCGATGGCGGCCTTCTCGCCGCCGTGCTCGCTCAAGGAGGCGGCGGCCGTCTCCACGCCCGCCAGGACCTTGTCCATGGGCAGCTGGACGCCGATCAGGCCGGTGGAGCAGACGGCGACCTCGACGGCGCCCCGGCCGAGCACCTCGGCGGTCTTCTCGGCGGTGGCGTGGGTGTCCTGGAAGCCCTTCGGTCCGGTGCAGGCGTTGGCACCGCCGGAGTTGAGGACGACGACCGAGACCTGACCGCTCTTGAGGACCTGCTCCGACCACAGCACCGGGGCCGCCTTGACGCGGTTGGAGGTGAAGACGCCCGCGGCGGCACGGCGGGGCCCGTTGTTGACCACCAGGGCCAGGTCGGGGTTGCCGTTGTCCTTGATCCCGGCGGCGATCCCCGCCGCCGTGAATCCCTTGGCTGCCGTGACGCTCACTGCATCTCCTTGTTCGCTTCTCCGCCCGTGCAGCGCAGCGGTGCGGCCATCGTCGTCGTCTGCGGCCCGGTGGCCGCACGCGCGTCGCTCACGGTGCGACTCCGATCGTGGAAAGCCCCATGGTCTCCGGGAGACCGAGGGCGAGGTTCATGCTCTGGACGGCACCTCCGGCGGTGCCCTTGGTCAGGTTGTCGATGGCGCTGATCGCGATGACCCGGTCCACGGCGGCGTCGTAGGCGACCTGCACCTGGACGGCATTGGAGCCGTGGACGGACGCCGTGGCGGGCCACTGGCCCTCGGGGAGCAGCTGGATGAACGGCTCGTCGGCGTACGCCTTCTCGTAGGCGGCGCGGACGCTGTCGGCCGTCACGCCGGCGACGGCGGACGCGCTGCACGTGGCGAGGATCCCGCGGGGCATCGGGGCCAGGGTCGGGGTGAAGGAGACCCGCACGGGTTCCCCGGCGACGGCGCTGAGGTTCTGGATCATCTCGGGGGTGTGCCGGTGGCCGCCGCCGACGCCGTACGGCGACATGGAGCCCATGACCTCGCTGCCCAGCAGATGCGGCTTGGGGGCCTTGCCCGCGCCGGAGGTGCCGGACGCGGCGACGATCACCGCCTCGGGCTCGACGAGGCCGGCCGCGTAGGCCGGGAACAGGGCGAGGGAGACGGCGGTGGGGTAGCAACCGGGCACCGCGACGCGCTTGGACCCCTCCAGCGCGGCGCGGGCGCCCGGGAGTTCGGGGAGGCCGTAGGGCCAGGTGCCGGCGTGCGGGGAGCCGTAGAACCGCTCCCAGTCGCCCGGGTCCTTCAGCCGGAAGTCGGCGCCCATGTCGATCACCAGGACATCGGGGCCGAGCTGTTCGGCGACGGCCGCGGACTGGCCGTGCGGCAGCGCGAGGAAGACCACGTCGTGCCCGGCGAGGACCTCGGGCGTGGTCTCGGCGAGCACCCGGCCGGCCAGCGGCAGCAGGTGCGGCTGGAGCGCGCCGAGCCGCTGCCCGGCGTTGGAGTTCCCGGTCAGGGCACCGATCTCGACCTCGGGGTGTGCGAGGAGCAGCCGCAGGACCTCTCCGCCCGCGTATCCGCTCGCTCCGGCCACCGCCGCACGTACTGCCATGTCCATCCTCCTCCTGATGGCATGACTATACGTATCGCTGCACGTTTATGCAATGGACTTGGGGAGCATCACCCAGCGGGAGACGACGAAGGTGACCGGGATCGCCGCGGCGGACGCGACCAGCGGGGCGAAGCGGCTCCCGGCGTGCAGGACGTCCACGATCAGGTACACCCCGGCCGTCGTGATCAGGAAGTTGGTGACGTTCGTCAGCGGGAACAGCAGGAATTTCCGCCAGGTGGGCGGGGTCCGGTAAGTGAAGCGGGCGTTCAGGAAAAAGGAGCCGACCATGGCGAGCGTGAAGGCCAGGATGTGCGCCGCGAGATACGGCAGGCCGGTCAGGAACAACAGGTAAAGACAGTAGTAGGTCGCCGTATTGACGACACCGACCGCCGCGAAGGTCAGTATCTGCCGCATCAGGGAATGAGGTCCTTCGTCCGTTCCACATTGGTAGCCTTCACCAGGAAGTGCGGACGCCTCTTCACCTCGTAGTAGATGCGGCCGGTGTACTCCCCGATGACTCCCAGCATGACCATCTGGACGCCCGCGAGGGCGGTCACGGCGGTGATGATGGTCACATAGCCGGGCGTCTGGACGCCGTGGACCAGCGCGGCGCCCACGATCCACGCGGTGTACGCCCCCGCGCACAGCAGCAGGGCCACCCCGAGCCAGAGGGCGGCACGCAGCGGGCGGTTGTTGAAGGACAGCAGGCCGTCGAGGCCGTAGTTGAGCAGTCCGCGCAGGTTCCAGGAGCTGCGGCCGGCCTCGCGGACGGCGTTCTCGTACTCGAAGGTGGTGCTCGGGAAGCCCACCCAGGCGAACAGGCCCTTGGAGAAGCGGTTGTACTCGGTCAGGTCCAGCACCGCGTCCACCACCCGGCGCGACAGCAGCCGGAAGTCCCCGACGCCGTCCACGAGTTCGACGTCGACCAGGCGGTTGACGAGCCGGTAGTACAAGCGCGCGGTGAGGGTCCGGGTCAGCCGGTCGCCGGTGCGGGTGCGCCGGGCGATGACCTGGTCGTGGCCCTGTTCGCGCAGTTCCACCATGCGCTTGATCAGCGCCGGCGGGTGCTGGAGGTCGGCGTCCATGACGATCACCGAGTCGCCCGAGGCGTGCCGCAGTCCGGCGAGCAGGGCCGCCTCCTTGCCGAAGTTGCGGCTGAAGGAGACGTAGCGCACCCGGGCGTCGCCCGCGGCCAGCTCCTTCAGGACGGCGAGCGTACGGTCCCGGCTGCCGTCGTCGACGTAGACGAACTCCATGTCGTGGCCGAGGGGCAGCAGCTCCTCGGCGACCTTCTGGACCTCCTCGTGGAAGCGGGCGAGGACGTCCTGCTCGTTGTAGCAGGGCGCGACGATGGATATCAGCATGGTGGTCTCCCCCTGGGCGCGATCAGTGAGCGGTGGTCACCCGCTCGCGCGGTGATGTGGTCGTGGGCGGCAGCGGCGCGCGTCGGCGGCGCAGGGCGGCAGCGGCGGTCAGCACGGCGAGGACGAGCAGCGAGGCGCCCCCGACCGCCGTGCCGAGCCGCAGGCCGGGCGGGTGGAAGGTGCAGGTCACGCTGGTGGACTCGGGGTCGAGGGGAACGGCGATCAGGCCGTGGTACTCCCCCGCCGGCCGCTGCGGTCGGTCCCCGGCGGCGCACCGCCAGCCGGCGATGCGGGGCACGGCGAGGACCGCGAGGCCCCGGCTCCCGGCGGGCAGCCGGGCGTGCACGGTGCCGTCGGAGACGGTGACGTCCCTCGCCCCGCCGGCCGTCAGGCGCGCGGCGGCGGTGCGCAGCCGGCCGGTGTCCAGGCAGCCGATCGCGCCGGGCGGGATGCTGCCGGGCCGGCTCGGCGTGAGCCGGACGGTCAGCCGCCCGGAGGCGGGGGCGGTGCCGAGCGGGGCCAGGGCGGCGCGGCTGCGGGTGTCCCTGGCGTTGAAGAGCGTGGCGGCGCCGTCGGCGAGCCGGGCGGTGCCGGAGTAGTGCGGGGCCCACAGGTGGACCTGGGTGCCCGCCGGGCAGCGGGCGGTGATCACCGGCCGCGTCCGGGCGGTGCCGGCGCCGGTGCGGCGGTCCGGCAGCGGCCGGCCGGAGTCGTCCCGCACGGCGAGCGGCGGGACGGTGTAGACGCGGCTGCCGAGCAGGATCTCCTGGTTGCGGTAGGGCGAGTCGCCGAAGGGCCGGTTGTCCGGGCGGGGCCGCACGGTCACCAGGGGCGGCACGTCCCGCCGGGTCAGGTGCGCCGGGTACGCGGCGGGCGGGGAGTGCCGCTGGTGCGGGTCGGGCGGGGAGTGCACCCGGGCGCCGACGGAGAAGAGCACGTCCGTGACGGCGTTGTCGAGGCTCTGCACGCTGCGTCCCCGGGAGGTCCAGCCGCCGCCGAGCGCGGTCAGGGTACGGCTGAGGACGTCGGAGGTCAGGCTGCTGTAGTACTGGGCGCCCTCGCCGCCCACCAGCAGCGGGTCGTTGCCGACCGTCTGTTCCCGGCCGGGGTCGGTGCGGTGGCGGGGCCAGTCGTCGGCCTCGGCGATCAGCGCGGACTGCCTCTCCTGCCGCCCGCCCCAGGGCGCGTAGTCGTCCAGGCGCGCGAGGTGCAGCCGGGTGGTGACGGCCGTGGTGGCGGCGCTCTCCCCCGCCTGCGCGCCGAGCAGCAGGGCGACGGCCAGTCCGGCGAGCGGCCCGCGCCGCCCGGCGCGGGCCAGCAGCACGAGGCCGCCGAGCGCGCCGGCGACGGCGAGCAGGAGCACCGGCCAGGTGAGCGGCCGTAGCACGGTGCTGGGGCCGGCGAGGGCGGTGATCAGGGCGAACAGCGCGGCGGCCGGGCCGAGGGCGCGCGGGCCGGGCGGGCCGTGGGACAGGGTGTGCCAGGCGGCGATGACGAGGAGTCCGCAGACGACGAAGGTCTGCCGGTAGGGGCTGCCCTGCGGGGTGGCGAAGGCGTGCCAGACCAGATGGGTGGGCGCCCACTGCAGGGACAGCACGGCCAGCAGCACCAGGGCGGTCCAGCCGGCCCGTTCCCGCCCGGGGACGGCCCGGTGGAAGGGCAGGGCGAGGGCGAGCAGCAGCGCGGTGGTGCCGACGTACAGGGCCGGGGAGCCCCAGCCGTACGACGTCGGCAGCAGCCGGGCGAGCACGTCCTCGGCCGGCACCGGGGAGAAGGCGCGCGCCCGGCCCGGGTAGGCGTGCCGGGTGCCGAAGTAGACGGTCAGCACCAGCGGGGCGGCGAGGCCCGTCCCGAGGACGGTGGTCAGGACGGCGCGGCCGGCCGTGGCGAGGGCCTGCCGGCGCGGCGGCCGGGTGAGCACCAGCCGGAGCAGCAGCACCAGGGCGGCGCCGAGGGTGGCCATGTAGGCGGTGTAGAAGTTGGCGGTCCAGGCGAGCGCGACGACGAGCACGCCGGGCAGGAACCGGCGTCCGGTGCGCGCCCATTCGCCGACCAGGCACAGCAGGGGCAGGGCGATCAGCCCGTCCAGCCACATCGGGTTGTAGTCGGCGTCGGCGAGGGTCCAGCCGCACAGCGCGTACGAGGCGCCGAGCAGGCCCGCCGCCCACCAGCGGCCGGGGCGGAGGGCGAGCAGCAGCCCGGTCATGGCCGCGGCGGCGCAGGCGATCTTCAGGACGGTGATCACATACACCGCGAGGTCGATCTCGTCGCGCGGGAAGAGGGCGACCAGCAGGGCGAACGGGCTGCCGAGGTAGGTGCCGAGGTCGGGCAGGAAGGAGGCGCCGTAGCCGGACTGCCAGTTGACGAGGAGGCCGCCCTCGGCCCTGCCGTGCAGCAGGTCCCACAGGTGGGCGTGGAAGGGCACGAACTGGTTACCCAGGTCGTTGACGCTCCGGGTGCGCGGGCCGAAGGGGTAGCTGCGCGCGAGCGCGTCACCGGCGCAGAACGCGGTGACCGCGAGGGCGGCGGCGAGCAGGCAGGCGGCCCGCCCCGGCCGGGACATCGCTTTCACACGCGGTTCCCGTCCGGGTGCGGCCACGGCTTCCGCCCGGCATTGCCGGGCGCGTCCGGTGGAGTGCTGCGCTGCATTTTCGGTGTCCTCACAGAATGCGTACCCCGTCTGTTCGCGGTCTTAGACGGAGCGCGTTTCCGATTGGTTGTGCGCTCACCGAAAAATGGAGCGACTTTCTCCGGACCGGGGAAACACCGAGTGAATTTGATGACCGGCCGGGTAATTTTGAATTTACGACAGGTGTTTTTCAGGTGAACCGGACTTGCGGGCCGCGTAGGCCCGGGCCGCGCGGACCCGGTTGCCGCACTTGGTGGTGCACCAGCGGCGGGCGCCGTGGGAGCGCAGGAACCAGCGGGCGCAGCCCCGGGCGGCGCACTCGGTGAGCTGGGCGGCGTCGGCGCCGGTGAGCAGGTCGGTGGCGTCCTCGGCGAGCAGGGAGAGCGCGGCGGCGGCCGGGTTGCCGGCGTCGGGGAGGTCGGCGCGGCGGGGCCCGTCGGCACCCCAGGCCAGGCGGGGGGTGGCGGGGGCGGCGGCGAGGGCGGCGTTCAGGGTGTCCAGGGCGTCGCCGGGCGGCCGCATCCCGGCGGCCCGGGCGGCGAAGAGGGCCCGCAGCGCCTCGCGCAGGGCCCGCAGCCGGCCGGACTGGCGGCCGTTCAGCTCCACCGGGTCGGGCAGCAGGGCGTGCCGGACCAGCCACAGGTGCGCGGCGCCGGTGTCGTCGAGCAGGTCGACCGGGCCGTGGCTGACGGTGAACCGGGTGTTGACCAGCGCCAGCGAGGCGTACCGGTCCTCGCCCGGGACCGGGAGCTGGTGCAGATAGACGGGGGTCTCGTGCTCCACGGTCACATCCTAGCCATCTCTCACGGCAATTCTTGCAGTTCTACGTGAGGAAGGCTTAACGTGCCTCACGGGGAACCATTCAAAAAACCGTGAGAGGTGACCGTCGTGGCCTTCGATGTGGACGCGCTGCGCAAGGACTTCCCGATCCTGGGACGCACGGTGGCGAGCGGCGCGCCGCTGGTCTACCTGGACTCCGGGGCCACCACCCAGAAACCGCTCCAGGTGCTGGACGCGGAGCGGGACTTCTACCTCACCCGCAACGCCGCCGTGCACCGCGGGGCGCACCAGCTGGCCGGCGAGGCCACGGAGGCCTACGAGCAGGCGCGGCACACGGTCGCCCGGTTCATCGGCGCCGCAGACGACGAGGTGGTCTTCACCAAGAACACCACCGAGGCGGTCAACCTCGTCGCGTACGCGCTCGGCAACGCCGGCCGGATCGGGCCCGGCGACCGGATCGTGGTGACGGAGATGGAGCACCACGCGAACCTGGTGCCCTGGCAGCAGCTGGCCGCCCGGACGGGCGCCACGCTGGACTGGTTCGGCCTGACCGACGACGGCCGGCTGGACCTGACCCGGGCGGACGAGCTGCTGGACGAGCGGACCAAGGTGCTCGCCCTCACCCACCAGTCCAATGTGCTCGGCACCCTGAACCCGGTGCGGGAGCTGGCCGACCGGGCGCACGCGGCCGGGGCGCTGGTGGTGGTGGACGGCGCCCAGTCGGTGCCGCACCGCCCGGTGGACGTGACGGAGCTGGGCGCGGACTTCCTGGCCTTCTCCGGGCACAAGATGCTCGGCCCGAACGGCATCGGTGTGCTGTGGGGCCGCGCGGAGCTGCTGGCCGGGCTGCCGCCGTTCCTGACCGGCGGCTCGATGATCGAGATCGTGGAGATGGACCGCACCACGTTCCTGCCGCCGCCGCAGCGCTTCGAGGCGGGCGTGCCGATGACCGCGCAGGCGGTGGGGCTCGCGGCGGCGGTGGACTACCTGGAGCGGCTGGGCATGGCGGAGGTCGCGGCCCACGAGGACACGCTCACCGCCCGCGCCCTGGCCCTGCTCGCCGAGGTGCCGGGGGTGCGGATCGTCGGCCCGGGCGACCTCACCGACCGGGGCTCGGCCGTCTCCTTCACCGTGGACGGCGTCCACCCGCACGACGTCGGGCAGGTGCTGGACGAGCGGGGCGTCGCCGTCCGCGTCGGCCACCACTGCGCCCGGCCGCTCGCCCGGCGGTTCGGCGTCCCGGCGACCACCCGGGCGAGCTTCTACGTCTACAACACCCCTCAGGAGGTCGACGCGCTGGTGGCGGGGGTGCGGGCGGCCCAGCGGTACTTCGGGGTCTGAGCCGCCCACCCGCTCCTACCGCTGCTTGATCCTGAGGAAGGTGACGGAGTTCGCCGGGAAGGTGTACGTGAACTTCCCCGCGACCCCGGTGACGGTGGACGTGCGCGGGGCGACCGCCGTGGACGTCTCGGAGTTCACCGCGTCCGGCGCGGCGGCGAGCGTGGTCGCCCTGGCCCGGGACGCGACCTCGGCGCCGCCGAGGTCGATGGCGGTACGGGCGGCGGCGGACTGGGCGTTGACGACCTTGACGATCAGCTCGCCGGTCTTCGCGTCGCGCGTGACGACCTGGCGGAACGGCTCGGCCGGCTTGTCGTCGGTGAAGCCGCCCCACTCCTTACCGTCGAGGTAGAGGGTGACCTGGCGGCCGCGCACCTTGACGTCGATGTCGTAGGCGCGGCCGGTTTCGACCGAGCCCGCCTTGGTCATCAGCGTGGACTTGCCGCCGTCCACGGCCTGCTCGACGGCCGACTGGGTGTTGTTCCAGCCGCCGAGGTTCCACCAGAAATAGTTGCCGGTGTCCTTGACGCCGAAGGCGACGAGGAAGCCCTCCTTGCCGGACTTCTTGGTGGCCTTCACGTGCAGGTCGTAGTCGTGCCAGGACGGGTCGCCGGCCTGGACCATGGTGTTCTCGGCGGTGTCGTCGGTCTGGACGTACCGGCCGTCCTGGACGGTCCAGCTGCCGGCCCCGGTGTGGGTCCACTTCGAGGCGTCACCGGAGAAGTCGTCGGCGAGCAGCGGGGAGCCGTCGGCGCCGGTGACCCGTACGTCGTCGAAGGCGGCGCCGGTGTTCCAGGTGGACAGCCCGACCGCGCCGGTGATGGGCCCGCTGACGCCCGGGGTGCCGGTGGCCGTGCTCGGCACCACCCGGTCGCCCACGTTGGTCATGAACAGCTTCTGCACCTCGTAGTTGGCCGAGCCCCAGGAGGCGTGGTTGTTGAACCACACCAGGTCCGGGCGCCACTGGACGTAGTCCTCGTTGGCGAACAGCGGGGCGTAGGAGGCGAGCTGGACCACGTCCGCGTTGCGTTCCAGGCCGGTCATGAAGGCCGCCTCGGCGAGGCCGTTCTTGAAGGCGTTGCCCTGGGAGGCGTACTCGCCGAGGAAGACCTTGGGGCCCTGGCGGTCGTAGGAGTCGTAGCGGTCGTTGTTCCGCAGGAACCACTGCGGGCTGTTGTAGTAGTGCTCGTCGACCATGTCGACCCCGGCGTCCCGGTTGAGTTTCCAGGCGGTGTCGAAGGTCGTGCCGGAGTCGTCCGGGCCGGAGTTGGAGAGGACCTTCATGTACGGGTATTTCGCCTGGACGGCCGCGCGGAACCGCTGGAAGCGGGCGAAGAACTCGGCGGGCAGGTTCTCCTCGTTGCCGACCTCGATGTGGGTGAGGTGGAAGGGCTTGGGGTGGCCCATCCGCGCCCGCACCTTGCCCCAGGTGGAGGTGGCCGGGCCGTTGGCGAACTCGATGAGGTCCAGGGTGTCCTGGATGTGCCGCTCGAGCAGGGCGTCGTCGGCGACGGCCTGGTTCTGGCCGCAGCCGGTCACCAGGGCGGGTACGACGGGCAGCGGCATGGCGCCGATGTCCTCGGCGAACCGGAAGTACTCGTAGTAGCCGAGGCCGTAACTCTGGTTGTAACCCCAGAAGTTGGCGTTGGTGGCGCGCTGTTCGACCGGGCCGACGGTGTCCTTCCACTGGTAGGAGCGCTTGCGCTGCCAGCCGGACGCCTCGCTGTAGTCCCGCATGGAGCCGGTGTTGACCAGGCAGCCGCCGGGGAAGCGGACGAAGCCCGGGCGCAGGGCGGCGACCTTCTCGGCGAGGTCCTTGCGCAGGCCGTTGGGCTCGTGCTTGTAGGTGTCGCGCGGGAAGAGGGACACCATGTCCAGGGCGGCGGCGCCGTCGGCGGCCACGGTGAGCCGGCCCGTGGCGCTGGTCCGGGTGGCGGTGAAGGTGGCCTTGTACTTGGCCCAGCCGTTCTTCTTCACGGCGATCCGCCGGGCGGTGGCGAGCGGGCCGCCGGAGTCCTGGAGGGAGACGGTGAGCGTGGCACCGGCCTCGGCGCGGGCCCACACCGAGAAGTCGTACGTCTCGCCGTCCCGTACGGCGATGCCGGTGTTGTAGCCGGCGTTGGTGACGGACGAACCGGCGGCGAGCGCCAGGTAGGTGCGGTTGCGTTCGTTGAGCCGGCCGGAGTCGTCCACCGCCCGGGCGGTGCCGGAGACCGTCCAGGAGGTCAGCGGGGTGTAGGAGGCGTTGTCGGCCGTCGTGTACTCGAAGGACCGGTTCTGGACGAGTTCGGCGTACAGGCCGCCGTCTGCGGCGCGGTTGATGTCCTCGAAGAAGACCCCGTACATGGTGCGGGGGATCGCCGGACCGGTGGCGGAGGGGTCGACGCTGATCGCGTAGTCGGTGACCTCCTCGGCGTGGGCCGGGGCGGGGAGGGCGGCCGTGGCGAGCAGGACGGCGCCCGCGCCCAGGCCGAGTCTGTAGCGGGTGGTGCGTGACATGGATACTCCGCGGCTCGTTGTTCGAAATATCAGACATTGGTCAGCACTTCGAACGGCAAGATAGGGAAGGGGTATGAGCACGTCAATGGGGCGGACCGAGACCGCACGGAACGAGGGGCAGGCCGTAAATGGGTGAGGACGAGTTCTGGCCGGTGGCCGACCCGCTGGCCTACCTGTCCGGTCGCTGGCGCGTCGAGCGCGCGGTGCGGGATCTGGCGAGCGGGGACGAGGGCCGCTTCACCGGGACCACCGTCTTCGGCCCGCTGGACGGCGGCGGACTGCTGCACGAGGAGTCCGGCGTCTTCACCTGGCGCGGGGTGGCCCGGCCGGCCACCCGGACCCTGCGGTTCCTGCCGGGGCCCGTGCCGGGCCGGGTGGACGTGCGCTTCGCGGACGGGCGGCCCTTCCACGACCTGGACCTGACCCGGGGCCGGTACATCGCCGACCACCCCTGCGCGGCCGACCTCTACCGGGGCGAGTTCACCGTCCTGGACGCCGGCCGCTGGCGCACGGTGTGGCGGGTCGGCGGCCCGGCGAAGGACCTGGAGCTCACCACGGACTACACCCGCGAGGAGCCCGCCGGGGACCGCCCCCGCGAGGACTGAGCCGGGCGCTCACTCGAAGGAGTGCGCCATGTACATCTCCGGGCGGTCCAGCGGCCGGAAGCCCAGCCTGGCGTACACCTCGTGCGCGTCCTCGGTGGCGAGCAGCAGCCGGCGCAGCCCGAGGGGCGCCAGGTGGTCGCGGATCCGGCCGACGAACGCCGTGCCCACGCCCTTGCCGCGCACCGAGGGGTCCACGTACACATCGGCGAGCCAGGCGAACAGCGCCCGGTCGGTGACCACGCGCGCGTACGCCACCTGCTCCCCCGACGCCGTGGCGTAGACCCCGAAGTTCAGCGAGGACGCCATCGCCCGCTCATGCTGCTCGCGGGGCCGGCCGTGCGCCCAGTACGTGTCGGACGACAGCCAGCCGTGCACGCGGTCGACGTCGACGCGGGCGGGGTCGGCGGAGAACTCGTAGCCCTCGGGGAGGTCGGGACTCTCGGGGAGGTCGGGGCCGCCGGGGTGGTCGGGACCCTCGGGGAGGTCCGGTGCATCGCTCATACGACGATCCTCACAGCCCACGCTCCGCACGGACCAGCGGTTTTCACCGCACCTCCTCGTACGCCGCCCGCAGTCGCCGCGTCCCCTCCGTGATCTCGCCGGTGCCGGCCACCGCCGCGAAGCTCAGCCGGAGGTGGCCGGCGGGCGGTTCGGCGCTGAAGTAGGGGCGGCCGGGGGTGAGGGCGACGCCCGCGCGGAGCGCCGCCGCGGTCAGCGCGGCCTCGTCCAGCCCGTCGGGCAGCCGCAGCCACAGGTGGTAGCCGCCGGTCGGGATGTGCGGCAGGGCCAGCTCGGGCAGCTCCCGGGCGAGCGCGCCCGTCATGACGTCGCGGCGGGTCTTCAGCTCGGCCGACAGCGCCCGCAGATGGCGCGGCCAGGCCGGCGAGCCGACGAGTTCGAGGGCGGCCTCCTGAAGCGGGCGGGGCACGAAGAAGCTGTCCACCACCTGGATCGCGCGCAGGCGTTCCAGCACCGGCCCGCGCGCGGCCAGCGCGCTCACCCGGAAGCTGGGTGAGGTCGCCTTGGTGAGCGAGCCGACGTGCACCACCACCCCGTCCGGGTCGTCGGCGGCCAGCGGGCGGGGCAGCGGCCCGGCGTCGGCGTGCACGAGGCGGCGCACGAAGTCGTCCTCGACGACGAACGCCCCGGCCTCGCGGGCGATGCGCAGCACCTCGGCGCGCCGGGCGGGGGCCAGCACGGCACCGGTCGGGTTCTGGAACAGCGGCTGGCAGACGAAGACCCGGGCGCCGGTGGCCTGGAAGGCGTCCGCGAGCAGGTCGGGGCGGACCCCGTCGGGGTCCACGGGCACCGGGACCGGCCGCAGCCCGGCCGCGCGGGCGAGGGCCAGCATGCCCGGGTAGGTGGGCGACTCCACCAGCACCGGGGCACCGGGCGGGGCGAGCGCGCGCAGGGCGGTGGCCAGGGCTGCCTGACCGCCCGCGGCGATCAGCACCTCGGCGGCGGTGACGGCGCCGCCGATCCCGCGCGCGAACCACTCCCGCAGCTCCGGCAGCCCCTCCAGCGGCGGCCGCTCCCAGGCGCCGGGCCGCCGGCCGGCCCGGGCCAGGGCCGCCGCCATGGCCCGCTCCGGTTGCAGGGAGGGGTGCGGATAGCCGCCGCTGAACTCCAGCACCCCGGGAGGCGGGACGGACAGCGAGACGGTGACGCCCGAGGCGTCCACCGTGCGCGGGACGAGGTCGGCCGCACCGTCGGCGCTGAGGGCGACCTCCTGCCAGGAGGTGTCCCCGGCAGGGCCCTCCGGCCGGTGCGGCCGGGCGCGGAAGGCACCGGCGCCGGGGCGGGTGACCACCAGCCCCTCGGCGGCGAGCTGGGCGAGGGCCCGGGAGACGGTCACCGGGCTGACCCGGAACCGCTCGACCAGGGCCCTGCTCGACGGGAGCTTTCCACCAGGAGAGTAGCGGTCCAGCTCCCTCCGGAGCTGTTCTGCCAGTTCTCCCACGCTGCTACGCTGTTGCATGAGAACACAGAGTAGCGCTACTACCGCGAGCCCGATAGCAGTCACCGCCCCCGGTGACCTGCGGGGCCTGGGCACCGTCCAGGCCGGCCTCGGCGTGATCGCCTTCTCGCTGACCTTTCCCTCCACCGCCTGGGGCCTGGAGAGCTTCGGCCCGTGGTCGCTGGTGGCGGTGCGCGGGGTCCTCGCCGCGATCGTGGCCGGGGGCTGCCTGCTGGCGCTGCGGGTACGGCTCCCGGCGCGCCGCCATCTGGCCGGGCTGGCCGTGGTCGCCGCCGGTGTGGTGCTGGGCTTCCCGATGCTGACCACGCTCGCGCTGGAGACGTCCACCACCTCCCACGCGGCCGTCGTGGTGGGGCTGCTGCCGCTGACCACCGCCGTGTTCTCGGCCCTGCGCACCGGAGCCCGGCCCTCCCGCCGGTTCTGGCTGGCGGCCGTGGCGGGCGCGGCGGCCGTCATCACCTTCACCCTCACCCAGAGCGGCGGCGCGCTCACCACGGCCGACGGGTATCTCTTCGGGGCGCTGCTGGTGTGCGCGGCCGGCTACACCGAGGGCGGCCGGCTGGCCCGGGTCATGCCCGGCTGGCAGGTCATCGGCTGGGCGCTGGTGCTGTGTCTGCCGCTGAGCGTGCCGGCCGCCGCGGTGGCGCTGGCGTACGAACCCGTGCACCTGACCGGGCACGGCGTCGCCGGGCTGCTGTGGGTGGCCCTGGGCTCGCAGTTCCTCGGTCTGGTCGTCTGGTACCGGGGCATGGCGGCCATCGGCATCCCGAAGGCCAGTCAGTTGCAGTTGGCCCAGCCCCTGCTCACACTGGTGTGGTCGGCGCTGCTGCTGGGCGAACACTTCACGGTGGCCGCACCGCTGACCGCCGTGGCCGTGCTCGTGTGCATCGCCGTCACGCAGCGGTCGTGAGCGCAAGGAGGGCCCAGATGCACGCGTCCAAGGGCGACAAGCTGGTCCAGCACGGCAGGGTGGTGGGTCAGCACGACCATGTCGTGGAAGTGGTCGAGGTACTCGGTCCCGAGGGCAACCCGCCCTATCGTGTCCGCGCCGAGAACGGTCACGAGACGATCATGTCCCCCGGGCCCGACTGCCAGGTCAGGCACCAGAAAGAGCAGCAACAGCGGTAGTCAGCGCGGTGGTCTCGCCGGCCCCCGGTAGTGGTCGGCGACCACGCGCGCCATCGCCCCGGCCGGGTCGGCCGCCAGGTCCCGGGCGGCGAAGAACACGTGCCCGCGCACCCGCGGGTACCGGGCGGCGAGGGTGAGATGCCGGGACAGCTCGACCGGGTCCTGCCAGGCCGACGGCTGCCCGGCGTCGCCCGCCTTGTACAGGGCCTCCCCGAGGTACAGCAGCGTCGCCGTGCCCTCGGCGGCCTTCGACCACCAGGCGACGAGGGCCGCGTAGTCGGCGTCGGCGTGGCCGATGTGCCAGTACAGCTGCGGGACGACGTAGTCGATCCAGTGCTCGCGGACCCAGGTGCGGGTGTCCGCGTACAGGTCGTCGTACGTCTGGACGCCCGCCCGGGTCTCCGAGCCGCGCGGGTCGGTGGCGGCGTTGCGCCAGACGCCGAAGGGGCTGATCCCGAACCGGGTGCCGGGCCGGACGCGCCGGATGTCGGCGGCCGTCTCCCGCACCAGCGTGTCGATGTTGTGCCGGCGCCAGGCGGCCCTGCTGGGAAAGGCCCCGCCGTGGCGGTCGTAGGACTCGTCGTCGTCGAAGGTCTGCCCGGCGACCGGATAGGGGTAGAAGTAGTCGTCGAAGTGGACGGCGTCGACCGGGTAGCGGGCGACCGCGTCCAGCATCGCCCGCCGCACGAAGGCGCGGACCTCGGGCCGTCCCGGGTCGTAGTACAGCCGGCCGCCGTACGGCACCACCCAGCCGGGGTGCGTGCGGGCCGGGTGGGAGGCGGCCAGCCGGCTGGGGTCGTCGTGGTTCGCGACCCGGTACGGGTTGAACCAGGCGTGCAGTTCCAGGCCCCGGGCGTGCGCCTCCTCGACGGCCGTGCCCAGCGGGTCCCAGCCCGGATGGCGGCCCTGGGTGCCGGTGAGCCACTCCGACCAGGGCTCGTACGGCGACGGCCACAGCGCGTCGGCGGCCGGCCGCACCTGGAGGATCACCGTGTTGAGCCGGTGGCGGACCGCGCGGTCGAGGTGGGCGATCAGCTCGGCCCGCTGCCGGTCCGCCGGCAGGCCGGGCCGCGAGGGCCAGTCCCGGTTGGCGACGGACGCGATCCAGACGCCCCGCATCTCCGCGGCCGCCCGCGGCGGACCGTGCTGCCCCGGTGCCGCGGCGGCGCTCCGGACGGCGGGTCCGGTGCCCGCGCCCGCCGCCGGGGCGGGGCCGGCGGGCCCTGGCATGCCCGGGACAGGGGCCGGTGTGGCCAGTGCGGACAGCGCGGCCCGCGCGAGGGCCCGTCGCGAGATGCGCGCCACCGGCCGCCTCCGTACGCTCCGGATCCGCTGGGTCACGGATCGTTCCGCGCTCCAGGATGCCCCCACCCGGGCGATCGATCATCGATACTTGGCGGTAACGTGCACGATCGGAGCAGGCGCCGAAACCCGGAGTCCTGCCAGCCAGCCGAAGACCAGCGAAGGGGACGATGTGACCGACATCGAGCGCGTCGGAGTCGTGGGCTGCGGCCAGATGGGCGCGGGCATCGCCGAGGTGTGCGCCCGTGCGGGACTGGACGTGAAGGTCGCCGAGACCACCGGCGAGGCCCTGGAGATCGGCCGTACCCGGCTGTACAACTCCCTGGCCAAGGCCGCCGAGCGCGGCAAGATCACCGAGGCGGAGCGGGACGCCACCCAGGCACGGCTGAGCTTCACCACCGACCTCGGCGAGTTCTCCGACCGCGACCTGGTGATCGAGGCCGTCGTCGAGAACGAGCAGGTCAAGACCGAGATCTTCCAGGTGCTCGACCAGGTGGTGACCCGGCCGGACGCCATCCTGGCCTCCAACACCTCCTCGATCCCGCTGGTGAAGCTGGCCGTCGCCACCTCCCGCCCGGACCACGTCGTCGGCATCCACTTCTTCAACCCGGCCCCGGTGCAGCAGCTGGTCGAGCTGATCCCGGCGCTCACCACCTCCGAGGGCACCCTCAGCCGCGCCCAGGTCTTCGCCGAGAAGGCGCTCGGCAAGCACGCCATCCGCGCCCAGGACCGCTCCGGCTTCGTGGTGAACGCGCTGCTGGTGCCCTACCTGCTGTCGGCGATCCGGATGTTCGAGTCCGGCATCGCGAGCCGCGAGGACATCGACAACGGCATGGAGATGGGCTGCGCCCACCCGATGGGCCCGCTGAAGCTGTCCGACCTGATCGGTCTGGACACCATCGTCTCCATCGCCAACTCGATGTACGCCGAGTACAAGGAGCCGCTGTACGCCGCTCCCCCGCTGCTCCAGCGCATGGTGGAGGCGGGCCGGCTCGGCCGGAAGACCGGGTCGGGCTTCTACACCTACGGCTGAACCCACGCCTGATTACGAAGAGCGACGCCCGTCGGGCCCGGCACCGGAGTACGGTGCCGGGCCCGACTGTTTCACACACCGTGTGCGCGCCGGGCACGCATATGCCCGCCACACACGCTCCCCACGCGCCCACCAGGCGAGTTGACTCATCATGCGCATGCAGGGGATGCGGAACCATTCATTTCGACTACCGAGAGGAACGAACCCGTGACCACCGAACCGGAGCATCCCGTGGTCCATGGAGAACTCGCAGAGTTACGGCGCCGCCTCGACGTGGCCTACGCCAGAGTCGAGGGAGGACTGGCGCTGCTGCGCCACCGCACCGAGGAGACCGCCAAGGAACTGGACGATCTGAACTCCCGGATGGCCTCGCTGGAACACGCACGCTGGCCGCTGCCCTCGCTCGCCGCGCTGACCGCGCTCGGCGCGCTCGTGGTGACACTCTGGCAGGCGCTGTCGGCCCACTAGCCCTCGGCGAGCCTGAGGTGGTGCAACAGGAGTAACGCGGCCGCCATGTTGGCGGCCGGGACCTCCCCACGGGCGATCAGGTCGGGGACGAGTTTGAGGGGGACCCATTCCCGCCGGTCCGACTCGAAGTCGTCCACGGGATGTCCGGCGTACTCGCCCCGGTCGGACCAGTAGATGTGGTGCCGGGCGTCGGTGAGGCCGTTGGACGGCTCCACGCTCATCAGGTGGTGCAGGGGCCCCGGCCGCCAGCCGGTCTCCTCCTCCAGTTCCCTGGCCGCCGCGCTCGCGATGTCCTCGCCGTCCTCGACGACGCCCGCGGCCAGCTCCCAGCCCCAGCTGTCGGTGATGAACCGGTGCCGCCACAGCAGCAGCACCTCGTTCGCCCCGTTGACGATCGTCGCCACCGCCACGGGCCGCAGCCGGATGACGAAGTGGTCGAGGTGCCGGCCGTCCGGCAGCTCGACATCCGCGAGGTTGACACGGAACCAGCGGGTCTCATACACGGATTTTTCACAGTGATTCGTCCACTGCACGGTATGCCACCTTCCGTCGGGTGAGTGGCAATATCGCAGCAGGGACCGTGTACCCCACAGTGGGCCTACAACGGCACGCGCAGCGCTCCGTCGATCAGTTCGGCGGCCTCGGCGGTACCGGCCGAGCCGCAGCGCACCAGATGCTCGCGCACCCCGCGCAGCCGGTCGCGCAGTCGCTGCGACTCCATGCCGCGGGCCTGCTCCGCCATCTGCACGGCGGTGGCCACGGCCTGGTCGGCGTTGCCCCGGCGCAGCTCGATGGTGCTGAGCATGGCCAGCCGGTGCACCCGGCCCCGGTCGTGGGCGGGGGTGCCGACGGCCGCCGCCGCGTGCTCCCGGGCGGCGGTCAGGTCCCCGAGGCTGAGCAGCGCCTCGGCCACCTGCACATTAACCAGCCCCGGCTGCACATACCCGGTCTCGGCGGGCTCGTGACCGCGCCGGATCCGCTCGGCCGCCGTCTCCGCGCGCCGGATGCGGGACAGCGCGCCGCCGCTGTCGCCGAGGTGGGCGTACGCCTTGGCCTGCATGGCGTACAGATCGGAGGCGAGCGCCGGGGTGATGTGCCGGCCGGCGGTGCGCAGCGCGGCCTCGGCGAAGGCGACGGCCTGCCGGTACTCCCGCATGAACAGCGACTGGTTGACCAGCAGCGCGATCACATAGGCGCCGAGTCCCCGGTCCCCGCTGGCCTTGGCGAGCCTGAGCGCCTGGTGGAAGTAGCGCTGGGCGAGGCCGTGGGCGTCTGAGTCGTACGCGCAGATGCCCGCGATCGCCACCAACGCGCCGGTGGCCCGGTGCAGTTGGCGGCCGGTGGCGTCGGTGTAGCTGCCCCGCAGCAGCGGCGCGGCCTCGGCGTTCAGGAAGCCGACGACCCGGGTGCGGGTCGCTATCCCGCCGGCCTTGCGGTACATCTGCTCGTAGTGCGCCCGGGCGGCGCGCAGCACCTCGATGTCGGCCGCGGTGACCTGCTGCCGGCCGCCCCGGGAGACGTCCACGTCCTCCGGCGGGTTCTCCCACTCCCACACCGGCATCACGGCCGGGGTGCCGGTGACCGCGGGGGCGTCCAGCACATGGGGCCGCTGCTGTTCGTCCGACCGCCACAGGGCGGTGGCCCGCTCCACGAATCCGCCCAGCGAACCGGCGTGCGGGCCGGTCGGCCCGCCGGGCACGCCGAGCCCGATGTCGTCCAGCGTGACCGGTCTGTGCAGCCGGGCCGCCAGTACCTCGCAGATCAGGTCGGGCACCTGGCCGCGGGGCCGCTGGCCCTTCAGCCAGCGGGCCACGGCGGTGTGTTCGTACCGCAGCGCGAGACCGCGGGCGCGGCCCGCCTGGTTGACGTGGGCGGCGAGTCCGGCGTGCGAGATCCCCGCCTCGTCCAGGATCGCGTCGAGCAGAGTGTTGGGCTGCATGGAGTGCCCCCCGGGTGGCCTGGTGCCGTCAGCGTAGTGGCTCCGCCTTCACACGGGGTGTGAACCGGGCGCCGGGCTCCGTGGCCGCCGCCCGGGGTCCGGGCCCGCGCGCGTTGCGCAGCACCAGGAGCGCCACGTCGTCGTCGGGGGTGCGGCCCGTGTGGTCGAGGAGGGCGCGGAAGACCGTGCGCAGCACCGTCTGCGGGGTGACCGGCTGCCCCCGCACCGCGTCCGCCAGCACCTTCCCCAGTGGGAAGAACCTCCCCCGCGCGTCCCGCGCCTCCTGTGCCCCGTCGGTGAACAGCACCAGGGACTCCCCCGGCAGCAGCCGGCCGCAGGACCGGGCCGTCAGCTCGGCCGGCAGCGGGAACGGCCCGAGCGGCGGGAGCGGATCGACGTGCGAGAGCGGCCCCACCGTCGTACCGCTGAGCAGATAGGGCCAGGGGTGGCCGCAGTTGAGGGCGCGTACCTCGCCGTCCGGGCCGATCTCCAGGAGCAGCACCGTGACGAACTCCTCCGCGACCGGGGTGTCCGGCTCGGGGCCGCCGTGCGCCGGGTGCTCGGCGCGGGCGCGTTCGCGCAGGTGACGGGCGAGGGCGCGGTCCAGCCGGCGCAGCACCCGGTCCAGCCCGGCCTCGTCGTGGGCGGCCTCGCGGAAGCTGCCGAGCAGGGCGGCGACGGTGCCGAGCGCGGCCAGGCCGTGCCCTCGTACGTCCCCTATCACCACGCGGACGCCGTGCTCGGTGGCGAGGACCTCGTACAGATCGCCGCCCACACTCGCGCCCCGGTCGGCGGAGAGCTGGGCGGCGGCGATGTCGATCCCGTCCACACGCGGCGGCGGCGGACGCAGGACGACGTTCTGCGCGGTGCGCGCCACCTTCCGGGCGATCCTGAGCTCCCGGAGCAGGGTGCGGCGGACGTGCAGGACGAGGCCGGTGCCGACGGCGAAGAACACGGCGCTGGTGACGATGCGCGCCCCGAGGCCGTTCTGCTGGGCGAGCGGGCAGCCGAACTTGTAGGCGACCGCGACGGCTCCCCAGACCGTGGGCAGTACCGTCGCCCGCCCGGTGGGCGCCCGTGCCTTGATGCGGATCATGCCTTGTGGTCCCCCATGTGGGCCTGACAGAGCAGACGGACCGACCCCGAAAGGCCGGTCCGATTCTGTCGAGCCCGGGCGACGAGCGGACCGGATCACCCCGAGTTCCCACTCAAACGAGTGATCCGACCGTCGGTCGACCCGCATTTATGCGGCTGACGGCGCTCAGCCGCGCAGCACCGCGCCCGTCCGCTCGCCCGCGAGGGCGACCGCCGCGTCCCGCGCGGCCGACGCCTCGTCGACGGTCAGCGTCCGGTCGCCCGCCCGGAACCGCAGCGCGTACGCGAGCGACTTGCGGCCCTCGCCCAGCTGCTCCGCGTTCTCGTAGACGTCGAACAGCCGGATGGACTCCAGCAGTTCACCCGCGCCCTCGCGCAGCGCCGCCTCGACCTCCGCGGCCGGTACCGGCTTGTCGACGACGAGGGCGACGTCCTGCGTGGCGACCGGGAACGTGGAGATGCCCGGAGCCTGCGGAACGCCGTCGCCCGCCGCCTCCAGGGCGTCCAGGTCCAGCTCCATCGCGCAGGTGCGCTCGGGCAGGCCCAGGGCCTTCAGCACCCGCGGGTGCAGTTCACCCGCGTGGCCGACGACCTTCTCGCCGCCGTCGGCGACGACCACCAGCTCGGCGCACCGGCCCGGGTGCCAGGGACCGTACTGGCCCTTGCGCACGATCAGCTCCGCACCGGCCTCGCGGGCGAGGGTGCGCGCCGCCTCGACGGCGTCGGCCCAGTCCGCCGGGCGGCCCTTGCCCCACCAGCCGGCCTGCTCGCGCGCGCCGGCCAGGACGACGGCCGCGTGCCGCGGCTGCTCGGGCAGCACGGCGTTCAGCGCGGCGATCTCCTCGTCGGTGGGACGCCGGTCGACGGGCAGGTGCGCGGCGGCACCGCTCTCCTCGCGCGGGTGGAAGACCAGCCCGGTCTCGAACAGCGCCAGGTCGTGCGAGCCGCGGCCCGCGTTGCGCCGCAGGGCGCCGAGCAGGCCCGGCAGCAGCGTGGTGCGCAGCGCGGGCTCCTCGTCGCTGAGCGGGTTGACCAGCTTGACGACGCGGCGGGCCGGGTCGTCGGCCGCCAGCTGGAGCTGGTCGAAGACCTGCTCGCTGACGAAGGGGTAGTTCGGCGCCTCGACGTACCCGGCGCCGGCCAGCGCGCGGCCGACCCGGCGGTGCAGCCGCTGGCGGTGGGTCAGACCGCGGCCGGAGGGCGGCTTGGGCAGCGTGGAGGGCAGGTTCTCGTACCCCTCCAGGCGGATGACCTCCTCGGCGAGGTCGTTCGGGTCGGCCAGGTCGGGCCGCCAGGACGGGACGGTGACGATCAGCTCGTCCTGTCCGTAGACGTCGCAGCCGACCTCCTGGAGGCGGCGGACGACCGTCTCACGGCCGTAGGTGACGCCCGCGACCTTGTCCGGGTGGTCGGCCGGGACGGTGATGGTGTGCGGCGCCGAGGGCGCGATGACCTCGGTGACGCCGGCCTCCGCCGTGCCGCCCGCGAGCAGGACCAGCAGGTCCACGGTGCGCTGCGCGGCGGCGGCGGCGGCCTGCGGGTCGACGCCGCGCTCGAAACGGCGGGACGCCTCGGACAGCAGCTTGTGCCGGCGGGCCGTACGGGCGATGGAGACGGCGTCGAAGTGGGCGGCCTCGATGACCACCTCGGTCGTCGCGTTCTGCGCGTCCTCGTGATCGGCGATCTCGGTGTTGGCGCCGCCCATCACGCCGGCGAGCCCGATCGGGCCGCGCTCGTCGGTGATGACCAGGTCCTCGGCGTGCAGGGTGCGCTCGACGCCGTCGAGGGTGACGAGCTTCTCGCCCTCCTCGGCCCGGCGCACGCCGATGGTGCCCTGGACCAGCTTGCGGTCGTAGGCGTGCAGCGGCTGGCCCAGCTCCATCATCACGTAGTTCGTGATGTCCACGGCGAGCGAGATCGGGCGCATGCCGACCTTCTGCAGCCGGCGCTGGAGCCAGATCGGGGAGCGCGCCTCGGGGCGCAGCCCGGTGACCGTGCGGGCGGTGAACCGGTCGCAGCCGTACGGCTCGGAGACCTGCACCGGGTAGCCGAAGGCGTTCGGGGCCGGTACGTCGATCAGGGCCGGGTCGCGCAGCGGCAGGCCGTAGGCGATGGCGGTCTCGCGGGCCACGCCGCGGATGGACAGGCAGTCGCCGCGGTTGGCGGTGACGGCGATGTCCAGGACCTCGTCGACCAGCTCCAGCAGCTCGATGGCGTCCTTGCCGACCTCGGTCTCCGGCGGCAGCACGATGATGCCGTGGGCGCCGTCGTCGCCCATGCCCAGCTCGTCGCTGGAGCAGATCATGCCGTGCGAGACCTTGCCGTAGGTCTTGCGGGCGGCGATGGAGAAGCCGCCGGGCAGGGTGGCGCCGGGCAGGACCACGACGACCTTGTCGCCGACCGCGAAGTTGCGGGCGCCGCAGACGATCTCCTGGGGCTCACCGGTGCCGTTGGCCTGGCCGACGTCGACCGTGCAGAAGCGGATCGGCTTCTTGAAGCCCTCCAGCTCCTCGATGGTCAGCACCTGGCCGACGACCAGCGGGCCCTTGATGTCGGCGCCGAGCTGTTCGACGGTCTCGACCTCCAGGCCTGCCGAAATGAGCTTGGCCTGGACGTCGCGGCCGGTCTCCGTCGCCGGCAGGTCGACGTACTCCCGCAGCCAAGAAAGCGGGACCCGCATCAGATCTCCATCCCGAACGGCCGGGTGAACCGGACGTCACCCTCGACCATGTCTCGCATGTCTTCGACGTTGTGGCGGAACATCAGCATCCGCTCGATGCCGAACCCGAAGGCGAAGCCGCTGTACTTCTCCGGGTCGACGCCGCAGGCGGTGAGCACCCGCGGGTTGACCATGCCGCAGCCGCCGAGCTCGATCCAGCCCTCGGACGAGCAGGTGCGGCAGGGCCGGTCGGCGTTGCCGACGGACTCGCCCTTGCAGACGTAGCAGAGCATGTCCATCTCGGCGCTCGGCTCGGTGAAGGGGAAGAAGTTCGGGCGCAGCCGGGTCTTCATGCCCTCACCGAACAGGGACTGGACCATGTGGTCCAGGGTGCCCTTGAGGTCGGCCATGGTCAGGCCCTCGTCCACGGCGAGCAGCTCGACCTGGTGGAAGACCGGGGTGTGGGTGGCGTCCAGCTCGTCGGTGCGGTACACGCGGCCGGGGCAGATCACGTAGACCGGCGGTTCGCGGTCGAGCAGGGAGCGGATCTGCACGGGCGAGGTGTGGGTGCGCAGCACCACGCCGGACTCGGCGCCGCCGTCGGGGCCCTGGACGAAGAAGGTGTCGGCCTCGCCGCGGGCCGGGTGGTCCGGGCCGATGTTGAGCGCGTCGAAGTTGAACCACTCGGCCTCGACCTGCGGGCCCTCGGCGACCTCGTAGCCCATGGCCACGAAGATGTCCTCGATGCGCTCCGAGAGCGTGGTGAGGGGGTGGCGGGCGCCGGCCGGGACGCGGTCGTACGGCAGCGTGACGTCGACGTCCTCCTCGACCAGCACCCGGGCGTCGCGCTCGGCCTCCAGTTCGGCCTGGCGGGCGGCGAGGCCCTTGTTGACGGCGCCGCGGGCCATGCCGACGCGCTTGCCGGCCTCGGCCTTGGCGTGCGGGGGCAGGGCGCCGATCTCGCGGTTGGCGAGGGCCAGCGGGGAGGCGGGGCCGGTGTGGGCGACCTTGGCCTCGTGGAGCGCGTCGAGGGAGTCCGCGGCGGCGAAGGCGGCGAGCGCCTCGTCCCGCATGCGCTCGATCTCTTCCGGTTTCAACGCCTCGACCTCTACAGGGTCGTACGACTTATTGGGTGCCGACATCTCTTCCCGTGCTTCCGAATTAGCTGGCGGATGGTCCCCGTCACCGACTCGCGAGGGCCGCGTGAAGGACACAAAGGTGCCAAAGGCCGAGTCTAACGGGGTGCGGGTGGACGAAGAGCCCGTGGGCCGTCAGCCGAGATAGGCCGGGGCCGCCACGGGCAGGGTGAATCGGAACTCGGCGCCGCCGCGGCGGGCGCGGCCGACCGTGATCGTGCCGCCGTGGGCCTCCACGATGCCCTTGACGATGTAGAGCCCGAGTCCGGTGCCGCCGCGTTTGCTGCCCCGCCAGAAGCGGGTGAAGACGCGGTTCATGGACTCCTCCGGGATGCCGGGCCCTTCGTCGCTCACCGTGACCGATGTGCCGGTTTCCTCGCCCTCACGCGGGGACGCCGAGGGCGTGATGCCAATGGTGACGGTTCCCTCACCGTGCCGCACGGCATTTTCGATGAGGTTGCTGAGCACCTGGTCGATCTTGTCGGGGTCGGCCCACAGGGCGGGCAGCGGCTGTTCGGTGCGGAGCAGGAACCGCTCGGCGGGCTGGCCGGCCGCCACATACGCCTGGATGTGCCGGGAGACCGCGGCCTTGATGTCGACGGGCTGGCGGCGGACCTCCAGCCGCCCGGAGTCGATGCGGGAGATGTCCAGCAGTTCGGCGATCAGCCGGGTGACCCGGTCGGCGTCGGCGTCGACGGTCTCCAGCATGAGCCGCTTCTGGTCGTCGGTGAAGCGCTCCCATTTGGCGAGCAGGGTGGCGGTGAAGCCCTTCACGGAGGTCAGCGGGGAGCGCAGCTCGTGGGCGACGGTGGCGATCAGCTCGGCGTGGCTGCGCTCGGTGCGGCGGCGGGCCTCGGTGTCCCGGAGGCAGACGACCACGGACCGCACCGGCCCCAGCGGTTCGTCGCGCACGTAGCGGGCGGTGACCAGGACCTCCCGGCCGCCCGGCAGCAGCAGGTTGCGCTCCGGCTGCCGGTGTCGGATGGCGAGTCCGCCGTAGGGGTCGGTGAGCTGCCACCAGCGGCGCCCCTCCAGGTCCTCTAATGGCAGCGCCTTCTCCAGCTGCTGTCCGAGGGCGTCGGCGGGCGCTACCCCGGTGATGCGCCCGGCGGCGGCGTTGAAGCAGGTCACGCGCCCTTGTTCGTCGGCGATGACCAGGCCGTCGGGCAGCTGGTCCGGGTCGAGGCCCCGGTGTCCGCCCGGCCCGGGCACGGGTGTGTCCCGTTCGTCCCGTCCCTCCGGCGCGGTGCTCGTGCCGGCCACACTCATCCCCGTACCCCACCTCTCAGACGGCGCAGGGCCCCGCGCTGGTCACCCTACTAGCTCTCGGTGACGGTGCGGCACCCTCCGGAGGCGCGCTGCGCACGGGCCGAGGCGTAGAGGCATACGGCGGCGGCCGTGGCGAGGTTCAGGCTCTCGGCCCTGCCGTGGATGGGGACGCGTACGACGGCGTCGGCGAGGGACCGGGTCTCCTCGGGCAGCCCCCACGCCTCGTTGCCGAACACCCAGGCGGTGGGTCCGCCCATGGTGCCCTTGTCCAGCTCCTCGTCGAGGTCGCGGTCGCCGGCCCCGTCGGCGGCGAGGATCCGCACCCCGGCCTCCTTCAGGCCGGCCACGGCCCGCTCGACGGGCACGCCGACGGCGACGGGCAGGTGGAAGTGGGAGCCCACGGAGGCCCGGACGGCCTTGGGGTTGTACAGGTCCACGGAGGCGTCGGTGAGGATCACGGCCTCCGCGCCGGCGGCGTCGGCGCAGCGCAGCACGGTGCCGGCGTTGCCGGGGTCGCGTACGTGGGCGAGGACGGCGACCAGCCTGGGCCGGGCGGCGAGGATCTCCTCGAAGGGGGTGTCCAGGAACCGGCAGACCCCGACCAGGCCCTGCGGGGTGACGGTGGTGGAGATCTCGGCGATGACCTCCTCGGAGGCCAGGTGCACCCGGGCGCCGGCGTCCCGCGCCTCCCCCACGATGTCCGGGTACCGCTCGGCGGCCTCGACGGTGGCGAACAGCTCCACGAGCGTCGCGCTGCCGTCGGCCCCCCGGTGCCCGGCCCCCTCCCGCACGGCCTGCGGCCCCTCGGCGAGAAACAGCCGGTCCTTCCCCCGGAAGTTCCGCTTGGCAAGCCGCCGGGCAGCAGAGACACGCGCGGACCGGGGAGAGATCAGCTCGGGGCTGACGGGGGGCATGTTGTTCTTCACCTTCGGATGAGTTCTTTTGCTTTCCACGCGGGGTGGCTGCGGCGCCCCGTAAGGGGCGCGGGGACCTGCGCGACAAGCCCCCACCGGCCGGCAGCCGGACGACTGCCTGGAGGCCCCCAACAACAGGACCCGCAAGCTATGCAGCCTGCGGGTCCAGAAGTGAGCGTCGGCTAGAGCCAGCGCAGCGTCACGCGGCCTTGGGCGCGTTGACGTCCGACGGCAGCGCCTTCTGCGCGACCTCGACGAGCGCCGCGAAGGCGTTCGCGTCGTTCACGGCCAGCTCGGCCAGGATCTTGCGGTCGACCTCGACGTTCGCGGCCTTCAGACCCTGGATGAAGCGGTTGTAGGTGATGCCGTTGGCGCGGGCAGCGGCGTTGATGCGCTGGATCCACAGCTGACGGAAGTCGCCCTTGCGCTTCTTGCGGTCGTTGTAGTTGTAGACCAGCGAGTGGGTGACCTGCTCCTTGGCCTTGCGGTACAGGCGCGAACGCTGACCGCGGTAGCCGGAGGCCTGCTCCAGGATCGCCCGGCGCTTCTTGTGGGCGTTGACTGCCCGCTTGACGCGTGCCACTTGTTAACTCCTTGTAGCGGGGTCGTGGGGGTCCTCACACGACCCGGAAACGATTCGGTCCCGGTCCAGACGCACGGCGCTCACAGGGCGCCGCCGCGTCACTTGCCGAGAAGCTTCTTGATCTTCGCGGCGTCGCCCGGGGCCATCTCGGCGTTGCCGGTGAGGCGACGCGTGACGCGGGACGACTTGTGCTCGAGCAGGTGGCGCTTGCCGGCGCGCTCACGGAGCACCTTGCCGGAGCCGGTGACCTTGAAGCGCTTGCTGGCACCGCTGTGCGACTTGTTCTTCGGCATAGCGCCGTTATCTCCTCGTCGGTGGCGCTCCGGTGCCCGGTCGTGAAAACCGGGCACAGTGGAGCGTCGCTCTTTCTTTCGGTTACATCCTCGGGGACGTACTGGGGTGTACATCCCCCGGGATCACGCCTCGGCCGGCTCCTCGGAAGGCGCCGCGGCCTCGGCAGGGTTCTGCGACTTGCCAGGGTTCGCCTTCGCCTCGGCCTTGCGGGCCTCCTGCGCCTGACGGGCCTCGGCCATCGCCTCGGTCTTCTTCTTGTGCGGACCGAGGACCATGATCATGTTGCGGCCGTCCTGCTTCGGGTTCGACTCGACGAAACCGAGGTCCTGGACGTCCTCCGCGAGCCGCTGCAGCAGTCGGTAGCCCAGCTCGGGGCGGGACTGCTCACGGCCACGGAACATGATCGTGATCTTGACCTTGTCGCCCTGCTTGAGGAACCGGACGACGTGACCCTTCTTGGTGTCATAGTCGTGCGGGTCGATCTTCGGCCGGAGCTTCATCTCCTTGATGACCGTGTGCGCCTGGTTCTTGCGCGCCTCACGGGCCTTCATGGCCGACTCGTACTTGAACTTCCCGTAGTCCATGAGCTTGCACACGGGCGGACGGGCGTTCGCCGCGACCTCGACCAGGTCCAGGTCGTACTCCTGCGCAAGCTCCAGTGCCTTCGCGAGCGGCACGATGCCGACCTGCTCGCCACTGGGACCGACAAGTCGCACCTCGGGAACGCGAATCCGGTCGTTGATGCGGGGCTCGGCGCTGATGGATCCTCCTCGGTAGCACCACGCGACGGTCTGGCGGACAGCCGCGTAACGTCTGTGTTCGTTAGACCTAACCGCGCCGAAGCAACAAAAATGCCCCGGACGATCACCTGCGGGGCTCCAATACATCCGGAGCACCGCCGCGATGTCGCGGGGCGCGCTTTCGGGCGACTCCATCGCCCGTACGGAACGATGGCGGTCACCTGACCGGACCCGCCGTCCCGTGGGACGGAGCAGGTGGGAGATCGGAGCCTCCACTTGTGGGCCGAACACGCAGGTGTCCGGCCGGTCGTTTCCCCCAGACTACAGGGTTGGCGCAGAGGGTGCCAAACCGTGCGCCGGGGCCGTGCGGGGCGGGCTCCCGCGGGCGGGGGCGCGTCCGGCGGGGCCTATCGTGTGGGGCATGAGTGACACCCCTCCTGAGTCCCCCGACTTCGACGCGATGACCCGGGACATCGCCGAGGTCCCCGCCGTCGAGGTGATCGTGACGGTCGCCGTCAACCTGATGAGCGCCGCCGCCGTGAAGCTCGGGCTGAGCGAGGAGGGCGAGAAGTACAAGGACCTGGACGAGGCCCGCAAGCTGATCACCGCGCTCGCCGGTCTGCTGGACGCGAGCGCGACCGAGATCAGCTCCTTCCACGCGGCCCCGCTGCGCGACGGCCTGAAGTCGCTCCAGCTGGCGTTCCGCGAGGCGTCGGTCGTCCCGGACGAGCCGGGCCAGGGCCCGGGCGAGAAGTACACCGGCCCGGTCTACGGCTGACCCTCCCCGTACCTCGGGTACGGCCTCATTCCTTCACGTACAAGGGCTCGCCCGGAGGCGTGGTCCCGGCCGGCAGCAGTGCCAGGTCGAGGCCGCGCACCAGGCGGGCCCGCAGTGTTTCGTCGGCGGCGAGCCGTCCGGCGACCGCGCGGGCGGCCTCGGCGGGCGGCGCGGCCGGGTCGAGGACGAGGGCGAGGGTGCCGTCGGCCTGTCCGGGGCCGAGGTGGGCGCGCAGCACGGCGGGCTCGGCCGCCACCGCGCTGCGGACGGCCGCCACCACGGCCGGGTCGGCCAGCGGGTCGGTGCTGGTGCGTCCCTCGGCGAGGGCGAGCAGCGCCGGGCCGGTCAGCTCGAACGGCACCGGTCCGGCGAGGTCGAGCACGATCGTGTCGGCCTTCTCGTGCGCGGCGGCCTGCAGCGCCTGGTGCAGGGGTACGGCGACCGGGCGGGCCGCGGGGTCCCAGCGGGCCAGGGAGTCGGTGGAGGTGAAGGCGGGCAGCGCGGTGCGGGTGCCGGCCTTCAGCGTGGGGACGGCCATGTCGCTGGTCTTCTCGCGGCGCAGCCCGTTCTCGTCCTCCTCCACCTCGCCGAGCACGGCGACGACGGGGACCAGCAGGCGGGCGCCCTCGAGCGCCTGGAGGACGGGCCCGACGGCGCCGCGGTCCTCGGCCCAGGCGGCGAGCGCGGCGCTCAGCCGGGGGTCGGCGGAGCCGTCGTCGTCGGAGAAACCGGGGTCGGGAATGTTCTTGTTCGCCACGGTCGTCGACCCTATCGGGGGCAGCACGTGCCCCGGCCGCCGGGCCGGGGTGCGCGACGGGGCGGGGGGCACGACGGGGCCTGGGGGCACGACGGGGCGAGGGGCGTAAGCCGGTCGGGGGCGCACGACGAGGCCGCGGGACCGCGACGGCCCCGGCCGGGTGACGGGAGCGGCCGCCCCGTGCGGGTGCCGGCACGCGGTCCGGTGCCCGTGTCCACGCCTGCGGCCTCCCCCACTCTCCGGTACACCGCGCTGCCCGGGGACCGGGTGCGTCGCCGGCTCAGCGCGGATGCCTGCGGGTCCGCCAGAGGACCATCGCGGCCACCAGGAGGACCGCGCCCGCGCCGCCGGCGAGCGGGGCCGCCCAGTCGCCGGTGCCGTCGGCGGCCTCGGGGGTGTCCGGGCCGGGGCCGAAGTACTTCCCGCCGTACGACGCGGCGTGCAGACGGCGCGGCTCGAGGCGGGCGGCGGCCCTCAGTGCCGCCGCCGGGTCGATCATGCCGAAGCCCCGGGAGTCGTCCCGCCCGCCGGCCGGGGCGTCCCGCGCGGTGTCCTCCAGCAGCTTCTTGATCTGCGCCGGGGCGAGGTCCGGGTACGCCGACCGGATCAGGGCCGCCGCTCCGGAGACGAAGGCGGAGGCCGCGCTGGTGCCCCAGCCCGCGTAGTACTTGTGGTCGGGGTCGGCGATGACGACGTCGACGCCGGGCGCGCTGACGGCCGCGTACCAGCGGCGGGTGGAGAAGGCGGCGCGGGTGCCGTACTTGTCCACGGCGGTGGCGGCGATGACGCCCGGGTAGGCGGCCGGGTAGGAGACGTGGTCGCCCTTGTCGCCGCCGTTGCCCGCGGAGGCGACGACGACCACGCCCTTGCCCAGGGCGTACTGCACGGCCTCGTCCTCGCCGGGTTCCGGGTGGGCCGAGTTCGAGTCGTCGCCGAGGGAGAGGTTGATGACGTCGGCGCCGTGGTCGGCGGCCCAGCGGATGCCGTCGGCCAGGGCGGTGCCGCGGGTGGTGCGGGCCTTGGCGCGGGCGGGGTCGCCGTCCTCCAGGATCACGCGGACCGGCAGGATCTTCGCCTCCGGGGCGACGCCGAGGACGCCGTCGGCGTGGCCGGAGCCGTGGCCGTGCCCGGCGATGATGCCGGCCATGGCGGTGCCGTGCCGGGCCCACAGGCGCTCGCCGGGCCCGGCGCCGAAGCCGATCATGTCCTTGCCGGGCAGCACGTTCCCGGCGAGGTCCGGGTGGTCGGACTCCACGCCGGTGTCGAGGACGGCGACGGTGACGCCCCGGCCCTCGGTGGTCCGCCAGGCCTCGTCCAGGTGGAGCGCGGACAGGGCCCACTGCTGGGCGCGCAGGCCGTCGGCGTGGGCCGGGGCGGCGGGCAGCAGGGCGAGGGAGCCGGTGAGCAGCAGGCTCGCCACGGCGGCGAGGGCCCCGCGGCGGCCGGTCGGTCGGGTCATGCGGAGGTCTCCGTGGCCGTGCCGATGGTCTTGCGCAGCCGCCGCTCGACGCGGTCGGCCAGGCCCTTGGCCTCGTTGCCGAGCCCGGCCTGGGCCGGCGCGGTGGCGGCGCCGGCGCGGACGGCGTCGGCGGCGGGCTGGGGCTCGTCGACGGTACGGCCGTCGGCCCAGCCGGAGACCGCGTACGCCACCACGGGGGCGTCGGTGAGGACGGAGAGGGTCCAGGAGGCCCGCTGCCGGTCGCCGAAGCCGGCGGCGGCCGTGCCGGGCGCGGCGTAGGGCCGGGGCATCAGGTCGGGGCGCCGGTCCAGGCGCTCGTCGCGGAAGCGGGCGGCGAGCGCGGACATGGCGGCGGGGTCGGCCTTGGTGAACAGCAGGCCGACGGTGGTGACATGGCTCTGGGTGGCGTCGGTGTAGGTGGCGCGCAGCAGCCGGCGGCAGCCGACCGGGGCGAGGGCCCGGGCCAGCAGCGGGTCGAAGGCGTGGGCGCAGCCGCCGTCCGGGGCCACGGCGATCCGCGTCCAGGTGCGGTCGGCTCCGCCGGGGCCGGCGCCGGTGCCCTGGACGGTGGGCGGGAAGAGCTGGTCCACGGGCACGCTGTGCCAGAGGGCGCCGGCGGCGGCGTACGCGGTGCGGGCGGCGTCGTCGCCGCCGTCTCCGGTGAGCCGGCTTCCGGCGACGGCCCCGCCGATGAGGCCGAGGCCGAGGACGAGACAGGTGGCGGCGGCCACGGTGCGCGGCCCGACCCGGGGGCGGGTGCGCGCGCCGGACAGCTCGGGTTCCGCGAACGACACCAGGGGCCGGTCGGCCGGAGCCGCGCCCCAGGAGCGGCCCGGGCCCGGCACGCCGGCTCGTCCCGGCATCCCGGCCGCCGGCGGACCCCAGGCCCGTACGCCGGTCACGGAACTCGGAGATGACGGGTCGTCACCGGGGGCGGGCGGGACGGGCCGGAGCCGCCTGGTCGTCTCCGACGCCGACTCGGCCGGAGCGCCCTGCCGGGACGGGCCCCGCCGGGGCGGCTCGTCGCCGGACCGCGGCCCGGTCCCCGCCGCCCGCGCCGACCGCGCGGCGGTCCCGGTGACGGTCCCGGGAGCGGTCCGCGAGGCGCTCCCCCCGACCGTTCCGGCGGGCGTCCGCGCGGGCGTCGCCGCCTGGCCGGAACCGGCGCCGGACCGCACCGCGGGCCGCTCACCGGCCCCCTGGGGTCCGCCGCCGGCACGGCCGGCACCGGCCCCCGCGCTCGGCGGCGCGTCGGGGAAGCGGGCCGACGCGGGCGGCGGGGGCGGGCTCACCGGGTCGGGGACCTCGGGCACCGCCGGCGGACGCGGGGGCCGTACGACGCGCGGGGTGAAGACCGACGGCTCGTCGTCGGGGTCGTCGGCCGGGCGGGGGGCCGTGGGCGTGGACGGGCGCGGGACCGTACCGGCCGTCCCCGCGTCGGGGCGGGCCGTGCCGGCGGGGGGCGGAGCCGAGGGGCGGGGCGGTACGGGGGTGTGCCGCGCTTCCGTGCTCATGCACCCCCCGTTTCCTCGTGCCCAGGGCCGTTTCCTTCGTACGCGGGCCGTCCGCCGTCCGGCCTCGCCCGGTGCGCTGGTTCCATCCGGGCACGCATACCCGTACGGCCGGACGGGCATCCCGGTTCACCTGGTGCGCCGGGCGCGGTCCGCCGTACGTGCGCGTCACTCTACGGCTTGCCGGGGGCCGGGACGGAACCGGTCCGCGTGCCCGGGGCATCTGCCCGGAACGTCCCCTACCCTGCGGTAATCCTCTCTGGCAGGCTTCCGCCATGACTGCGCCTGCCGCCGCCCGGGCCCGTTACGACCGGGCCACCGCCCATCTCGACGCCCCCCTCGCGATCGTGGACCTGGACGCGTTCGACGCCAACGCGGACGACCTGCTGCGCCGGGCCGGGGGCAAGCCCGTGCGGGTCGCCAGCAAGTCGGTGCGCTGCCGGGCCCTGCTGGAGCGGGTCCTGGCCAAGGACGGCTTCCGGGGCGTCATGTCGTTCACCCTGGCCGAGTCGCTGTGGCTGGCGCGGTCGGGGTTCGAGGACGTGCTGCTGGCCTATCCGTCCGCCGACCGGGCGCGCTTCGCGGAGCTGGCCGCCGATCCGAAGCTCGCCGGTGCCGTCACCGTGATGATCGACGATCCGGCGCACCTGGACCTCATCGACGCGGCCCGCGACGGCGGGCGCGAAGTCGTGCGGGTCTGCCTGGAGTTGGACACCTCGCTGCGGCTGCTGGGCGGCCGGGTGCGGATCGGCGCGCGGCGCTCGCCGATCCGCTCCCCCGCCCGACTGGCCGAACTGGCGCGCTCGGTGGTCCGGCGGCCGGGCTTCCGGCTGGTGGGGATCATGGCGTACGAGGGGCATGTCGCCGGGGTCGGGGACGCGGTCGCGGGGCGGCCGCTGCGGTCCCGGGCGATCCGGCTGATGCAGGCCGCCGCCCGGCGGGAGCTGGCCGAGCGGCGGGCCGCGGTCGTCCGGGCGGTGCGGGCCGTCGCCCCGGACCTGGAGTTCGTGAACGGCGGCGGCACCGGCAGCGTGCAACACACCGCCGCCGAGGACGCGGTCACGGAGATAGCCGCCGGCTCGGGGCTGTTCGTGCCGCGCCTGTTCGACAACTACACCTCCTTCACCGGCCGTCCGGCGGCCCTGTTCGCGCAACCGGTGGTCCGGCGGCCCGGTGTGGGCGTGGTGACCGTGCTCGGCGGCGGCTATCCGGCCTCCGGCGCCGCCGGGAGCGACCGGCTGCCGGTGCCGTATCTGCCCGAGGGGCTGCGGTACGACCCGCAGGAGGGCCCCGGGGAGGTGCAGACCCCGCTGCTCGGCTCGCCCGCCGACGACCTGCTCATCGGCGACAAGGTGTGGTTCCGGCACGCCAAGGCGGGCGAGCTGTGCGAGCGGTTCGAGGCGCTGCACCTGATCGAGGGGGACACGGTGACCGCGACCGTGCCGACCTACCGGGGTGAGGGGCACACCTTCCTGTGAGGCGTCCTACAGGGGTGTGACGTAGGCGCCGGTGAGGCCGCCGTCCACGAGGAAGTCGGTGGCGTTGACGAAGGAGGAGTCGTCGCTGGCCAGGAAGGCGACGGCGGCGGCGATCTCCTCGGCCTCGGCGAACCGGCCGGCGGGGATGTGCACCAGGCGGCGCGCGGCGCGCTCGGGGTCCTTGGCGAACAGCTCCCGGAGCAGCGGGGTGTTGACCGGGCCGGGGCACAGGGCGTTGACCCGGATGCCCTCCCGGGCGAACTGCACGCCGAGTTCCCGGGACATGGCGAGGACCCCGCCCTTGGAGGCGGTGTAGGAGATCTGGCTGGTGGCGGCGCCCATGCGGGCCACGAAGGACGCGGTGTTGATGACGGAGCCCTTGCCCTGGCGCCGCATGTAGGGGATGGCGGCCTTGCAGCACAGGTACACGGAGGTGAGGTTGACCTCCTGGACGCGCTTCCACGCCTCCAGGCCGGTCTCGATGATGGAGTCGTCGTCGGGCGGGGAGATGCCGGCGTTGTTGAAGGCGACGTCGACGCTGCCGTAGGTGTCGTACGCCGCCTGGAACAGCGCCTCGACCTGGTCGGGGTCGGTGACGTCGGTCCTGACGAAGAGTCCGCCCACCTCCCCGGCCGCGGCCTTGCCGGTGGTCTCGTCGATGTCCGCGCAGACCACGCGGGCCCCTTCGGAGGCGAGGCGGCGGGCGCTGGCGAGGCCGATGCCGCTGCCGGCTCCGGTCACGACGGCGGTACGGCCGGTCAGGCGGCGGCAGACATGGTTGTCGGTCACTGTGCGGGGCCCTCCGTGCTGATGAAGACGTTCTTGGTCTCGGTGAAGGCGGTCAGGGCGTCGGGGCCGAGCTCGCGGCCGAGGCCGGACTGCTTGAAGCCGCCGAACGGGGTCCAGTAGCGGACGCTGGAGTGGGAGTTCACGGACAGGTTCCCCGCGCGGACCGCCTGGGAGACACGCAGGGCGCGGCCCAGGTCCCGGGTCCAGACGGAGCCGGACAGACCGTAGGGGGTGTCGTTGGCGAGGCGGACGGCGTCCTGCTCGTCGGTGAAGGGGAGCAGGACGGCCACGGGGCCGAAGATCTCCTCGCGGGCCGCCCGGCTGTCGTGCCGCTCCCCCGTGAGCACGGTCGGCGGGAACCAGAAGCCGGGGCCGTCGGGGGCGCTGCCGCGCAGGGCCGGGGCGTCGTCGGGGACGTAGGACCGTACGCGCTCCCGTTGCCGTGCCGAGATCAGCGGGCCCATCCGGGTCTTCTCGTCGGCCGGGTCGCCGACGACCACGGCGGCCAGCGCGTCGGCGAGCAGGGCCCGGGCCTCGTCCAGCACGCTCTCCTGGACCAGGAGGCGGGTGCGGGCGCAGCAGTCCTGGCCGCAGTTGTCGAGGAAGGAGAACGGGTCGAGGGCGGCGGGGAGGTCGGCGTCGGCGAAGACGACGTTGGGGCTCTTGCCGCCGAGTTCGAGGGTGACCGGTTTGACCAGGCGGGCGCAGCGTTCCATGACCTCGCGGCCGGTGCGGGTGGAACCGGTGAAGACGATCTTGGCGACGTCCGGGTGGTCCACCAGGGCGCGGCCGGCGGTGGTGCCGTAGCCGGGCAGCACCTGGAAGAGGTGTTCGGGCAGACCGGCCTCCAGGGCCAGGCCGGCGAGGCGGAGCGCGGTGAGCGGGGTGGCCTCGGCGGGCTTGAGGACGACGGCGTTGCCCGCGGCGAGCGCCGGGAAGGAGCCCCAGGCGGCGATCGGCATGGGGAAGTTCCAGGGGGCGATGACGCCGACCACGCCGAGGGGTTCGTGGAAGGTGACGTCCCAGCCGCCGGGTGCCGGGATCTGGCGGCCGAGCAGGCGTTCGGCGCCGCCGGCCGCGTACAGGAGCAGGTCGCGGACGTTGCCGGCCTCCCAGCGGGCGTTGCCGAGGGTGTGCCCGGCCTCGCGGACCTCCAGCCGGGCGAGTTCCTCGGTGCGGGCGTCGACCACGTCCGCGAAGCGGCGCAGCAGCCGGGCCCGGTCGGCGGGGGCGAGGGCGGCCCAGGTCCGCTGGGCCCGTACGGCCCGTGCGACGGCGGCGGCGACGTCCTCCTCGCTCGCGGCGGGGGCGGTGGCGACGATCTCCTCGGTGGCGGGGTTGAGGACGGTCAGCTCGTTCGGGTCGGACACGTGGTGACCTTTCACAGGCGTTCGAAGGAGCGGCGCAGCTCCCAGTCGGTGACCGCGGCGTCGAAGGCGTCCAGCTCGACGCGCGCCATGTTGCGGTAGTGCGCTACCACCTCGTCGCCGAAGGCGGCCTTGGCGATCGGGCTGTCCTCCCACAGCCCGGCGGCCTCCCTCAGGGTGGTCGGGACGTGTTCGAACCCGGCGGTGTAGGCGTTTCCGGGGCAGGGCTCGGGCAGTTCGAGCCGGTGCTCGATGCCGTACAGGCCGGCCGCGACCAGTCCGGCGACGGCGAGGTGAGGGTTGACGTCGCCGCCGGGGAGGCGGTTCTCGAAGCGCAGGGAGCGGCCGTGGCCGACCACGCGCAGGGCGCAGGTGCGGTTGTCGTGGCCCCAGGCGACGGCGGTGGGCGCGAAGGAGCCGGGCTGGAACCGCTTGTAGGAGTTGATGTTGGGGGCGTACAGGAGGCAGAAGTCGCGCAGGGCGGCGAGCTGTCCGGCGAGGAAGTGCCGCATCACGTCGGACATGCCGTCGGGGCCGGCCATCGCGTTGCGGCCGTCGGCGTCGGCGAGGGAGAGGTGGATGTGGCAGGAGTTGCCCTCGCGTTCGTTGTACTTGGCCATGAAGGTGATCGAGACGCCCTCCTGGGCGGCGATCTCCTTGGCGCCGGTCTTGTACAGGGCGTGCTGGTCGCAGGTGCGCAGGGCCTCGGCGTAGCGGAAGGCGATCTCGTGCTGGCCGGGGTTGCACTCGCCCTTGGCGGACTCCACGGTGAGGCCGGCGCCGGCCATGTCGTTGCGCAGCCGGCGCAGCAGGGGTTCGACGCGGCCGGTGCCGAGGATGGAGTAGTCGACGTTGTACTGGTTGGCGGGGGTCAGGCCGCGGTAGCCCGCGTCCCAGGCCGCCTCGTAGCTGTCCTTGAAGACGATGAACTCCAGCTCGGTGCCGACCTGGGCGGTGTAGCCGAGGGCGGCGAGCCGCTCCAGCTGGCGGCGCAGGATCTGGCGGGGGGCGACGGCGACCGGGGTGCCGTCGTTCCAGGCGAGGTCGGCCAGGAGCAGGGCGGTGCCGGGGTGCCAGGGGACGCGGCGCAGGGTGGCGGGGTCGGGGCGCATGGCGAAGTCGCCGTAGCCGCGCTCCCAGGAGGACATCGCGTAGCCGTCGACGGTGTTCATCTCGGGGTCGACCGCGAGGAGGTAGTCGCAGCCCTCGGTGCCGTGGTGGAGGACCTCGTCGAGGAAGAAGCGGGCGGCGAACCGCTTGCCCTGGAGCCGGCCCTGCATGTCGGGGAAGGCCAGGACGACGGTGTCGATCTCTCCGCCGGCGACGAGCGCGTGCAGTTCCTCGACGCTGAGCGGGGGTGTGCGGTCTGCCACGGGAGAGCCTCCTTCGGCGCCAACGCGCTTTTCCCGGCCGGACCGGGAGCCATAAGGTATTGCCGGGAACCATTGGTTGGGAAGGGGGCACGGCGGATGGCGCGGGAGGCGCGACCGGACACGGCGCGGGACCGGCTCGCCTCGGTGCTGCGGCCGGTGCGAGCGGGCAACGGCTTCGAGGAGGCGCTGGAGCAGATCCTCCAGGTCGTCCGGCTGGGCCTGGTACCGGACGGCGGGCGACTGCCGGCCGAGCGGGAGCTGGCCGAGCGGCTCGGGATCAGCCGGGTGACGCTGCGCGAGGTGCTGAAGGTGCTCCAGGACCAGGGGCTGGTCCAGGCGCGGCGCGGGCGGTACGGCGGAACGTTTGTGCTGCCGCGTCCGGACGCGGGCGGCGAGGACGAGCTGCGGCGCCGGGTGGCCGGGGTCGACATCGAGGACGTCCTGCGCTTCCGCGAGGTGCTGGAGGTGGGCGCGGCCGGGCTGTGCGCGGCGCACGGGCTGGCCGGGGAGGGCGCGCGGCGGCTGCGCGAGGCGCTGGAGCGCACGCACGAGGCCCCGCTCACGGACTACCGGCGGGCGGACACGCTGCTGCACCTGACGCTGGCCGAGCTGTGCGGCTCGCCGTCGCTGGCCGCGCGCTACGCGGCGGTCCGGGCCACCGTGAACGACCTGCTGGACTGCATCCCGCTGCTGGTGCGCAACCTGGAGCACTCCCAGCGGCAGCACACCGCGCTGGTGGAGGCGGTGCTGGAGGGGGACGCGGACGGGGCCCGGGAGATGATGCGCGAGCACTGCGCGGGCACGGCGGCGCTGCTGCGGGGCTTCCTCACCTGACCCGGCCATACAAAGGTTCGAGTGGACACCTTTGCAGAGGCGCTCTTGAAGCGGGCGCCGTGATCGAGCACGGTGGGACGACGACCGCCGGGATCCCGGGGAGGGCTGCATGACGGCACGGCCGCTGATCGGCGTGAGCACGTATCTGGAGCCCGGCGCGCGCTGGGGGGTGTGGGCACTGGAGGCGGTGCTGCTGCCGACCGCGTACACACGGCTCGTGCAGCGGGCCGGCGGGGTGGCGCTCCTGCTGCCGCCGGACGCGCCCGAACGGGCCGCCGCGGCACTGGCCCCGCTGGACGCCCTGGTCATCGCGGGCGGCCCGGACGTCGACCCGGCCCGGTACGGCGCCGAGCGCTCCCCGCGCACCGGGCCGCCCGCGCCCGAGCGGGACACCTGGGAACTCGCGCTGATCGAGGCCGCGCTGGCGGCGCGCGTGCCCCTGCTCGGCGTCTGCCGGGGCATGCAGCTGCTGAACGTCGCCCTGGGCGGCACGCTGGTGCAGCACCTGGACGGGCACGTGGAGAGGGTCGGCGTGTTCGGCGGGCACCCGGTGAAGCCGGTGCCGGGGACGCTGTACGGCGGGATCGTCCCGGACGAGCTGACCGTGCCGACGCACCACCACCAGGCGGTGGAGCGGCTCGGCGCCGGGCTCGTGCCCTCGGCCTACGCGGCGGACGGCACCGTGGAGGCCGTGGAGCTGCCCCCCGACCGGGGCTGGGTGCTCGGGGTGCAGTGGCACCCCGAGCAGAGCGACGACCTGCGGGTCATGCGCGCCCTGGTCGCAGCCGCTTCCTGAGCCAGGCCAGGGCCGCGTCGCCCTGGGCGCGCTGGAAGGGGCGCAGGGTGGGCAGGCCGGGCGGGGCCGGTTGCAGCGAGCCGCGCAGGAAGTAGCCGGCGAGGGCGGCCAGCGCCGCGGTCACGGCGGCCGGGTCCGCGGCCCGGCCCAGCGGGTGCGCGGTGAACACCTCGTCGGGGTCCGGTCCGCCCTGCGCCCGCACGCACGGCAGCATCACCAGCAGGTCGAACCAGGGCGCGGCGCGCAGGGCGTGCGGCCAGTCCACGAAGACGACGCCTCCGTCGTCCGCGAGCAGGATGTTGTCCGCGCGCAGGTCGCCGTGGGCCAGGGTGTCCCCGGTCGCGCCCTCGGCCCACCCGGCCGCCAGCGCGGCCAGCTCCGGCAGCCGGCCGGCGGTCCACTCGCCCAGCCGGCCCCGTACGTCACCGGCCTCGCCGTCGGCCAGCCGGCGCCAGCCGGAGAAGGCGTCGGCCAGGTCCTCGGCGACGGGCGGGGCGTCGACCTCGGGGGCGTCGGTGCGGGCGAGCACGGTCACGGCGTCGAGCACCCGGCGCAGTTCCGCCGGCCGCCAGGGCACGTGCGGCTGGCGGCCCGCCACCTCCTCGAAGACCAGCGCCACCCAGGTGCCGTCGTCGTACGAGCCGAGCAGCCGGGGCGCGGGCACGGCGGCCGGCAGCGCGGCGGCGTGCCGGGCCTCCTTGCGGTGCAGGCCGGGGCTGTGCGGGTTGGCCTCGGCGCTCACCGCCTTGACGAAGCCGGTGCGGCCGGTGGCGGTGCGGACCCGGGCCGCGACGCCCGGGGAGAAGCCGCCGGGCTGGGTCACGGCGCGTACCACCGGGCCGCCCAGCACGTCGCCGACGGCGTCACGGACGACGGCCGGGAGGGTCTCCCAGGAGGCGCGGACGCCTGCGGCGGGCGGAGCGGTGAGGGTCATGCGCAGCCATGGTGTCGGGGGGCGGAGGGTTCGGCCACCTCTTTTTTGGGGGCGGGTGGGTTGGGCGCGGAGGCGCGTCGTGGGGTGTAGGTCGTTGTTCGCCGGGTGCGGGTGGTTCGTGGCCGAGCGCGCCGCCCTTCGGGGGGTGTCTCGCCGTCGTCTGGTGCGGGTGCGTCGTGGCTGGGCGCGCCGTTCCCCGCGCCCCTTCCGGGGTGTCTCGCCGTCGTCTGGTGCGGGTGCGTCGTGGCTGGGCGCGCCGTTCTCCCCGCACCCCCTCCTTCCGGGGCTCACGCTCGTGTGAGTGACAGGAGTTCTCTTGCGGGGCCTGTGGGGCGGTGGCCGGTGGGCCAGACCGCTCGTAGGGCGCGGCGCAGGGGGACGCCCTCCACGGGGATGCTGACCAGGCGGCGCAGGGACAGTTCCTCGCCCACCGCCAGTTCGCTGAGGACGGAGGGGCCCGCGCCGCTGACCGCGGAGGCCTTGACCGCCGTGGTCGAGGACAGCTCGATCAGGGGGCGGGCCAGACCGCCGAGCGCCGCGTCCAGGACCTGACGGGTGCCGGAACCGCGCTCCCGGAGGATGAGCGGGGTGGAGGCCAGCTCCGCCGCCGTCAGGGGCCGCCGGCGCCGCGCCCACGGGTGGCCGGGCGCGGTGACGACGATCAGCCGGTCATGGGCGATGACCGTGGAGTCCAGGCCGGTCGGCACGTTCAGGCCCTCCACGAACCCGAGGTCCGCCTCCCCGGCCAGCAGCAGCTCCGCGACCTTCGCCGAGTTGCCCGCGAGCAGCGAGACGGCCGTGTCGGGCCGCTCGGCGTGCAGCGCGAGCAGCCAGCCGGGCAGCAGGTACTCGGCGATGGTCATGCTGGCCGCGACCCGGAGCCGGGAGTCGCGCCGGTCCCGCAGCGCCCGCGCGCCCGCGTCGAAGGCGGCCGCCGCCTCCACCACCCGGCGGGCCCAGTCGGTGACCAGGGCGCCCGCGTCGGTGAGCCGGGAGCCGCGCGGGGAGCGGTCGACGAGGGCCACGCCCAGCTGCCGTTCCATGGAGCGCAGCCGGCTGCTCGCGGCCGGCTGGGTGATGCCGACCTCGCGGGCCGCCGCGCCCAGACTGCCCAGCCGCGCCACCGCGAGCAGCAGCTCCAGCGCGGCCAGGTCCGGCACCCGGTGCGCCAGAGATTCCGTGCGTTCCCGCTGTCCCTCGGCCCTGCTCATAAGACCAGCTTATGCCCTCATAGACAGGAACTCCCTGGTCAGGGCGGAATCACCGGGAGACGGTGGGCGCATGATCCCCGCAGCCCAGCCCCGCACGTCGCCGGTCAGACACCTCGGCCCCAACTGGTACGCCTCCGTGATGGGCACCGCCGTCGTCGGCTCCGCCGGTGTCGCGCTGCCCGCGCCGGCGAACGGGCCGCGCGCCGTCTTTGCCGCCTTCTGGGTGCTGTCGCTGCTGCTGCTCGTGGCCCTGCTGGCCGCCCGCGCCGTGCACTGGGCCCGCCACCGCGACCAGGCCCGCGCCCACCTCCTCGACCCGGCCATGGCCCCCTTCCACGCCTGCCTGGCGATGGCGCTGCTGTCGGTGGGCGGCGGCGCCCTGACGGCCGGCCGGGACGTGATCGGCACCCGCGCGGCCGTCGCCCTGGACACCGTGCTGTACACCGCCGGTACGGCGGCCGGGCTCGGGGCCGCCGTCGCCGTGCCGTACCTGATGGCCGTACGGCACCGGGTCGAGCCCGGCCAGGCCAGCCCGGTGTGGCTGCTGCCGCTGGTCGCGCCCATGGTGTCGGCCGCGTGCGGCCCGGCGCTGGTCCCGCATCTGCCGCCGGGCCAGCCCCGGGAGACCCTGCTGCTGGCCTGCCTCGCGCTGTTCGGCGTGAGCCTGCTGGCCGTCCTGCTGATGCTCCCGCTCGTCTTCGCCCGGCTGATCACCGCCGGGCCGCTGCCGCTCGCGCTCACCCCGACCCTGTTCCTGGTGCTCGGCCCGCTCGGGCAGTCCGCCACCGCCACGGGGGTGATCGCGGACGCCGCGCCCGGGGTCGTACCGGCCCCCTACGACGGTGGCCTCGCGGTCTTCGCCGTGCTGTACGGGGTGCCCGTGATGGGGTTCGCGCTGCTCTGGCTGGCGCTGGCGACCGCGCACGTGGTGCGGGCCCGGCGGCACGGGATGGGGTTCGCGCTGACCTGGTGGGCGTTCACCTTCCCGGTGGGCACCTGTGTCACCGGCGCGGCCGCCCTGGCCCGGCACACCGGTCTGGCGGTGTACGAGGCGCTGGCCGTGGGTCTGTACGTCGTCCTGGTGGCGGCCTGGCTCGCGGCGGCCCGCGGCACCGTGCGCGGCCTGCTCAGCGGCGAGCTGCTCGCAGGGCCTCGGCCAGCACCCTTGGTGCTCGCGTCAGGGACGGCCCGTACCACGTCAGGTGCCGTCCGCTGACCAGGGCACAGGGCAGGCCGGGGAAGGCCTCGGGGCCGTCGTCGGCGGTGAAGCGGTAGGGCTCGTCGGGCAGGACGACCAGGTCCGGGGCCGCCGCGCGCAGCTCGGTCACCGGGACGCGCGGATAGCGGTCGGGGTGGCCGGCGTGGAGATGGTCGACGCCGAGGCGGGCCAGGACGTCACCCGCGAAGGTGTCCCGGCCGAGGACCATCCAGGGCCGGCGCCAGACGGGCACGACCGCCGTCGTACGCTCCGCGGGCTCGGGCAGCGCCGCCCAGGCCCGCTCCGCCGCGTCCAGCCAGCCGGGCCGGCCCGGGGCACCGCACGCGGTGAGCACCCGGTCCAGCTCGCCGAAGGCCTGCGGCACGCGCCGTACCTCGGTGACCAGGACCTCGAGGCCGGCCGCGCGCAGGGCGTCGAGGTCGGCGGCGCGGTTCTCCTCCTCGTTGGCGATCACCAGGTCCGGTGCGAGGGAGACGATCCGGTCCAGCCGGGGGTTCTTCGTGCCGCCGATCCGGGCGACGTCCAGGTCCGCCGGGTGGGTGCACCAGTCGGTGGCGCCGACGAGGGCGCCGGGCAGTGTCACCGCGACGGCCTCGGTCAGGGAGGGGACCAGGGAGACCACCCGCGTCACGGCGCCGCCTTCCGCCCGCCGCTCAGCGGGCCTTGTTCTGGACGGCCTCGATGTGCTCGGCGACCGCCACCACGATGATCCGGGTGTCGGGGACCGTGGCCCGCCAGCGGTGCCGGACGCCACCGGTCAGATACAGGGTGTCGCCCCGGCCGAGGCGGTAGGCGCGGCCCTCCGCCTCGATCTCCACCGCGCCGTCGGCGACGTACATCAGCTCGTCGTTGCGGTGCTGGAGCTCGCGGCCGGCGTCGTGGTCGCCGGTGAACTCGGAGGCGTGCAGCTGGTGGTGGCCGCGCACCAGGGCGCGCGTGCGCGGGTCGAAGTCGCCCTCGGCGACCGGCTCGGCGCGCACCACGTCCACGCTGGCCGCCGGGTCGGCGGCGGCGAGGAGTTCGACGGCCGTGGTGCGCAGGGCGTCGGCCAGCTTCTCCAGGGAGGTGCTGCTCGGGCGGGCCCGGTCGTTCTCCACCTGACTGAGGAAGGGCACCGACAGGCCGCTGCGCTCGGCCACGACGGCGAGGGTCAGTTCCAGCGCGCGGCGGCGCCGCCGGACGGCCGCGCCCACCCGCACGGGCTGCTGCTCTTTGTGGTCGCCCATCGCTCCGGCTCCCTCCCTCACTCGTCGTACCGCTGTCCGGGTGCCCCTTACGGGGCGCCCCTCTTCTGATGACTTCTCTGCACCCTACGCATGTTCGGCAAACCGTTTCACGTGCCTGTCACATCCCCGACATCTCCCTGATCCTCCACCCTCACTGTTCGCGCCAGTATCCCGGGGTGGCAACGGGCTCCGGCGCCGGTGCTCCGGGCGGATGAAGACACCGACCGGCCGGGCCCGGCCGGGGGCCGGGGCCAGGGGTCGTCACGCCAGGTGATTGGCCGGAAGTGTGTCGTCGCCGGAAAAGCCCGAGGGGCGGGCGGCACCGGTCGCGGTCACGCGTCCGGCGGCACCCGCCCCTCGGGAGGCGGTCCGGGCCGGTCAGGTCACCCGGCCGCCTCGCTGTGGGTGCCGGTCCTGGCGACGGGGGCCCACTTGTCGACCAGACCGGGGTGGTCGCGCAGCCAGCCGCGGACGGCGTCCTGCTCCTTGCCCTTGCCGGCCTTCTGGATGCGGGCCTCCAGGCCGGTCAGCTGCTCCTCGGTCATCGAGAAGTCCTTCAGCCACCGGCCGACCAGCGGGTTGTCGGCGGTGAAGCCCTTGCGGGCGAGGGTGTGCACGCCGTCGCCCTTGCCCCAGGCGCCCTTGGGGTCCTTGAGCTTCTTCAGGTCGTAGTCGCTGTACGCCCAGTGCGGCGACCACAGGGTGACGAGGACCGGCTGGTGCCGGGCGTAGGCGCGCTTCAGCTCGGCGAGCATGGCCGGGGTGGAGCCGTCGACCACGTCGTAGGTGCCCTCGAGGCCGTACTCCTTCAGCACCGTGCTCTTCAGCAGGCTCATCATGCCCGCGCTGGGCTCGATGCCGATGATCTTCCCGTCGAACTCGGAGGCGTGCTCCTCGAGGTCGGCCAGGGAATCGACGTCCTTGACATAGGAGGGCACGGACAGCTCCAGGGACGTGGGGCCGTACCACTTGCCGAGGTCGTCCAGCTGCTTGCCGTACTTCGTCCAGTACTCGGCGTGCGTGGTGGGCAGCCAGGAGTCGGTCTGGAAGTCGAGCTGGCCGGTGGCGAGTCCGGTGTAGAGCGGGCCGGCCGCGTACTGGGTCGTGCTCACCTTGAAGCCGCGCTCCTGGAGGATCTCCTTCCACAGGAACGTGGAGGCGATGCCCTCGTCCCAGGGGATGTAGCCGATCCGGATCTCCTTGCCCTTGCCGACGTCCGTGCCGGAGGCCTCGGAGGTGCCCGCGGAGGGACCGAAGACGCCGAGTCCGCCCGCGACGAGGGCGAGGACGACCACGCCGGCGAGGGCGACGGCCGGGCGCGGACGGTACGACCACGCGCGCGTGCGTGCCTTCGCGGCGGCCCTGCGGCCCAGCGGGGAGAGCTGGGTGCCGAGCGCGCCGGTGACCCGGTCCAGGTAGATGGCGAGGACGACGATGCCGACGCCCGCCTCGAAGCCGTAGCCGATGTCGAGCTGGCCGATGGCCTCGTTGACGGCGCCGCCGAGGCCGCCGGTGCCGACCATGCCGGCGATGACGACCATGGACAGGCCCAGCATGATCACCTGGTTGACGCCGGCCATGATGGTCGGCAGGGCGAGCGGCAGCTGGACCCGCCACAGGATGTTCCGCGGGGTCGTACCGAACGCCTCGGCGGCCTCGACCAGTTCGGCGTCGACCTGGCGGATGCCCAGCTCGGTCATGCGGACGCCGGGGGCGAGCGCGAAGATCAGGGTGGCGACCACGCCGGCGGCGGTGCCCAGCCCGAAGAAGAGCATGGCCGGGATCAGCAGCACCATCGAGGGCATGGTCTGGAGCAGGTCCAGCACCGGCCGTACGGCGGCACTGACCGCCTTGGAACGGGCGGCCCAGACGCCCAGCGGGAGGGAGATCACCAGGGCGATCACGGTCGCCACCAGGACCAGGGCGAGGGTGGACATCGCCCGGTCCCACAGGTCGAGCGAGTCGACCAGGGCGAACCCGGCGAAGGCGAGGACACCGGCGAGCAGCCCGCGCAGCCACCAGGCGACGACGGCGAGGATGCCGGCCATCAGCAGCGGCTGGGGTGCGGCCAGCAGGGTGTCGAGGCCGTCGTACATGCCCTCCATGACCGCCTTGACGGCGTCGAACAGCCAGGAGAGGTGGCCGACCAGCCAGTCCACGCCGGAGTCGACCCAGTCGCCGAGGTGGATCCTAGGCATGGCTGATCACCTTCCCCTCGGGGTTGTCGCAGGCCACGGGGGCGGTCGCCTCGTCGCCGAGGAAGCCGAGCAGGCGCTGCCGTGGCACCACCCCGACGACCCGGCCCGCGCCGTCCACCACCGAGACCCGGTGGGACAGCCGGGCGCTGAGCGCGCACAGCTCCGTGAACGGCGTCTCGCGGGTCGCCGTCTCGCAGCCGCACAGCGGCGCGTCGGCGGTCACCGAGGTGTCCATGAGGGCGCCCGCCGTCAGCACCCGGGAGCGGTCCACGTCCTGGATGAAGGAGGCCACGTAGTCGTTCGCGGGGCGCAGCAGGATGTCCTCGGCGGTACCGGTCTGCACGATGCGGCCGTCCCGCATGACGGCGACGCGGTCACCGAGGCGCATGGCCTCGTTGAGGTCGTGGGTGATGAAGACGATCGTCTTCTTCAGGGTCTTCTGGAGCTCCAGCAGCTGGTCCTGCATGTCGCGCCGGATCAGCGGGTCCAGGGCGCTGAAGGACTCGTCCATCAGCAGCAGGTCCGCGTCGGTGGCGAGGGCGCGGGCCAGGCCGACGCGCTGCTGCATGCCGCCGGACAGCTCGTCGGGCCAGGAGGACTCCCAGCCGGCCAGGCCGCACAGGGCGAGCGCCTCGTCGGCGCGGCGCTCGCGCTCGGCGCGGGGCACGCCCTGCACTTCCAGGCCGTAGGCGGCGTTGTCGCGGACACTGCGGTGCGGGAACAGCGCGAAGTGCTGGAAGACCATGCTGATCTTCCTGGAGCGCAGTTCGCGCAGCGCCCGGTCGCCGAGCGCGGTCAGGTCCTGCCCGTCGAAGCGCACGCTGCCCGCAGTCGGCTCCAGCAGCCCGTTGAGCATGCGCAGCAGGGTGGACTTGCCGGAGCCCGACAGTCCCATCACGACGAAGATCTCGCCGGCCTCGACGCTGAAGGAGGCGTCGATCACGGCGGCCGTCGCGCCGTCCGCGCGCAGCTCCGCCCGGTCGGCGCCACGCCGCAGCCGCTCCACCGCGTCGTCGGGTCGTCTTCCGAACACCTTGAACAGATGCTCTGCCTCAAGCCTGGGTGACACGCGCACCTCTCGTCTCCGGGGACAGGACAGAGGCCGCGCCTCCCCAGGTCAAGCTTGGGCAAACCCGCAAGTGGCGGGGTTCACGGCAGTGCGCGTCACGCAACGCGTTCCCGGTCCGCGGGCGCTGTCGGTGCCGTGCGGCATGATGCGTGCGTGACCGGACGACTCATGCTTCTCGACACCGCCTCGCTGTACTTCCGCGCCTACTTCGGCGTCCCGGACTCGGTGCGCGCGCCGGACGGCACGCCCGTCAACGCGGTGCGCGGGCTGCTCGACTTCATCGACCGGCTGGTCAAGGACCACCGGCCGGACCACCTGGTGGCCTGCATGGACGCCGACTGGCGCCCGCGGTGGCGGGTGGACCTCATCCCCACCTACAAGGCGCACCGGGTCGCCGAGGAGCACACCGGCGCGCCGGACGCGGAGGAGGTGCCGGACACCCTGGCCCCGCAGGTGCCGGTGATCGAGGAGGTGCTGGACGCGATCGGCATCGCGCGCGTGGGCGTCGCGGAGTACGAGGCGGACGACGTGATCGGCACGTTCACCGCGCGGGCCCGGGGCCCGGTCGACATCGTCACCGGCGACCGCGATCTGTACCAGCTGGTGGACGACGAGCGCGGGGTCCGGGTGCTGTATCCGCTCAAGGGCGTCGGCACGCTCCAGGTGACCGACGAGGCGGTGCTGCGCGAGAAGTATGGCGTCGACGGGCGCGGGTACGCGGATCTGGCGCTGCTGCGCGGCGACCCCAGCGACGGTCTGCCGGGCGTGGCCGGGATCGGCGAGAAGACGGCCGCCAAGCTGCTCGCCGAGTTCGGCGACCTGGCCGGGATCATGGCCGCGGTCGACGACCCGGGGGCGAAGCTGACGCCGTCGCAGCGCAAGCGGCTGACCGAGGCCCGGCCGTATCTGGCGGTCGCGCCGAAGGTGGTGCGGGTGGCCGACGACGTGCCGCTGCCGGAGGTCGGCACGGCCCTGCCGGACGCCCCGCGCGATCCGGCGGCGCTGGCCGGGCTGGCGCGCCGGTGGGGGCTCGGTGGCTCGCTGGAGCGCCTGCTGACCACACTGACGGGCTGAGCCGGGACGGAGGGGGCTGAGGGGGCGGGTCGGGCGACATCGAACGAAAGGTTCCGGCAAAAGACTCTCATCGGCGTCCCTGAGAGGGGTGTTGACCCGACCGAGGTGTTAACTTAGGTAAACCTAACCAACCGCCAGGAGGCCGTCATGGCAGAGCGCCCGGGACGAAAGCCGCGCAAGCCCCTTACCGCCCAGGTCGTGCGCACCGAACGGCTGACCCCGCACATGCAGCGTGTGGTGCTCGGCGGCACGGGTCTCGCCGGATTCGCCGCGGACACCTGCACCGACCACTACGTCAAGCTGCTGTTCGGCGCCGACGGCGTGAGCTACCCCGAGCCCTTCGACCTGGAGCGGATCCGCGCCGAGTTCCCGCGCGAGCAGTGGCCGGTGACCCGGACGTACACCGTGCGCGACTGGAACGCGGAGCGGGGCGAGCTGACCCTGGACTTCGTGATCCACGGCGACGAGGGCCTGGCCGGCCCCTGGGCCGCCCGCGTGCGGCCCGGCGAGACCGTGCGCTTCATGGGTCCCGGCGGCGCGTACGCGCCCGACCCGGAGGCCGACTGGCATCTGCTCGCCGGCGACGAGAGCGCGCTGCCGGCCATCGCCCGTGCCCTGGAGACGCTCCCCGCCGGCGCCCGCGCACACGCCTTCATCGAGGTCTCCGGCCCCGAGGAGGAGCAGAAGATCGACACCGGCGTACGGGTCGTCTGGCTGCACCGCGGCGACCGGCCGGTGGGCGAGGCCCTGCTGGAGGCCGTCCGCGGGCTCGAGTTCCCCGAGGGCCGGGTGCACGCCTTCGTGCACGGCGAGGCGGGCGTCGTCAAGGAACTGCGCCGGCTGCTGCGCATCGAGCGCCAGATCCCCCGCGAGGACCTGTCGATCTCCGGCTACTGGCGCCTCGGCCACAACGAGGACGGCTGGCAGGCCTCCAAGCGCGAGTGGAACGCCCGGGTGGAAGCCGAGCAGGAGGGCGACACGGCGACGGCTGCGGCGTGAGCGAGGGGACGCCCCCCTCATCAGCCGGGCCGGGCAGCGCCTGAGCACGCCGGGCGGCGGCACCCACCATGAGGTGCCGTCGCTTTCACCGGCCCTCTTCACCGCGCCGCCGCGATCGCCCCGTACCAGGGGTGGCTCAGTCCCCCCGCACCCGCGCGTGGAAGTGCATGTCGTGCCAGCCGTCCGGGTGCAGGAGGGCGCTGCGCTTGGTGCCCTCCAGGGCGAAGCCCGCCTTGGCGGCGGCCCGGCAGGACGCCTCGTTGACGGTGGCGTGGAAGAGTTCGAGGCGGTGGAAGCCGATCTCCTCGAAGGCCCAGTGGGACAGGGCGGCGGCGGCCCGGGCGGCGACACCCTGCCCCCGCGCCCGCGCCACCGTCCAGTACGCCACCTCGGCCACGCCGGCCCCGAGCAGTATCTGCCGCAGCGCGACCCGGCCCCGCAGTTCGTCCGTCCGCTCGTCCACGACGGCCCACTGCGCCTCGTTCTCGCCCGCCCACGACGCCTGCCACTGCGTGATCCAGCCGGCGGCCTCCTCCTCGGAGTCGCAGGCCCTCATGTGCCACTGGTGCATCGCCGGGTCCTGGAAGGCGGCGTGCACGGCGGGCGCGTCCTCGGCCCGCCAGGGACGCAGGACCAGGCCGTCGGCGGCGGCAAGGGTGGGCTGCGGAGCCCCGGCCAGGGCGCCGGCGGTCAGGACCGGCTTGATGAGAAAGGGCATGATCCACATCCTGCCGGGTCCACGCCCTGGGTCCCACCCTTTTCCGCTCACTCCCGGGTGACCACGCCGCCGCGCCCTTGACGCCGTCCCCGCTCCCCCCTCCACCGCCCCCTTGACTCCGGCCGGCTCCGGCCCCCGCCGTACCCTTGACGCCGATGAGACGCCGTACGCCGCCCCCGCCCGCCCCGCTCCCCCAACGCGACGGGGTCGATCCCGTACGGGTACGGCTACCCGCCGGCGGGACGTGGGCCACCGTGCGGGAGCACCTGGTGGAACGGCTCACCGGGGCCGGGCCCGGAACGGTGGAGTCGATGTTCGCCGCCGGCCAGGTGATCGACGCCGACGGACGGGCCGTACCACCGGACGCCCCGTACCGGCCGGGAATGTACGTCTGGTTCCACCGCGAGCTGCCCGCCGAGGTGCCGGTGCCCTTCCCGGTGGAGGTGGTGTACCGGGACGAGCACATCGTGGTGGCCGACAAGCCGCACTTCCTGGCCACCACCCCGCGCGGCTCGCATGTCGCCCAGACCGCGCTGGCCCGGCTCCGGCACGAGCTGGGCGTTCCGACACTGACGGCGGCGCACCGCCTGGACCGGCTCACCGCCGGGCTGGTGCTGTTCACCGTGCGCCCCGAGGAACGCGGCGCGTACCAGACGCTGTTCCGGGACCGGCGGGTACGCAAGGAGTACGAGGCCGTCGCCCCGTACGACCCTTCGCTCGCCCTGCCCCGCACCGTGCGCAGCCGGATCGTGAAGGAGCGCGGGGTACCGGCCGCCCGGGAGGTCCCCGGCGAGCCGAACGCCGAGACCCGGGTGGAACTGGCCGGGCACCGGGCCGGGCTCGGCCGGTACCGGCTCCTCCCGGCGACCGGCCAGACCCACCAGCTGCGGGTGCATCTGGCCGCGCTGGGCGTGCCCATCCTCGGCGATCCGCTGTATCCCGAGGTGCTCGCCCCGGTGCCGGCCGGTGACTTCCGGCGTCCGCTGCAACTGCTCGCCCGGCGGCTGGAGTTCACCGACCCGGTCACCGGCGCGCACCACGCCTTCACCAGCGGCCGCGAGTTGGGCGCCTGGACGTCGTACACCGACTGGTCCGAAGGGTCCCGGCCGCTCGGCTGACGCCCGGCCGGGGGTGTCAGCCGCCGTGCCACCAGCGCAGGAGCCGCCGCCACAGGCCGCGGGGGCGGGCCGGTTCCAGGGTCGCGGGGGCGGACTCCGGTACGGGCGGCGGCTGGTGGGCCGCCGGCTGCGGTCCGGCGGCCGGGGCCGGGTCGCTGCTCAGCGCGCCGACCTGCCAGTTGGAGCGCTGCGGCGGGATCGGCATGGCCCTGGGTGGCAGGTCCACGTCCTGCTGCGGCTTGGGTTCGAAGCGCACCGGCAGGGCCACCAGGTGCCGGGAGGCGATGGACGACCGCCAGCGCAGGTCCTCCTCGGCGCAGTCGAGCTGGATGTCGGACAGCCGGGTCAGCAGCGCGTCCACGCCGACGTCGGCGATGGCGCGGCCGATGTCCTGGCCGGGGCACTCGTGCGGGCCGCCGCCGAAGGCGAGGTGGGAGCGGTTGCCCTGCATGCTCTCCGACGGATCGGGCCGCACCCGCGGGTCGACGTTGCCGGGGGCGGGCGCGAACAGCAGCCCGTCGCCCTTGCGGATGCGCCGGCCGCCCAGCTCGGTGTCCTGCTTGGCGAAGTAGCCGAAGACCGTGCTGAACGGCGGCTCGTCCCAGAGGGATTGCTCGATCGCCTCGGGCACGGTCATCTGGCCGCCGTTGAGCTGGGCCCGGAAGCCCGGCTCGGTGAGGACCATGCGCAGCGCGTTGGCCAGGAGGTTCGCCGTCGCCTCGTAGGCGGCGAACAGGACGAGCCGCAGGTGTTCGCGGACCTCGTCGTCGGTCAGCCCGGCCGGGTGGCCGATGAGGTGACTGGTGAAGTCGTCCTCGGGCCGGGTGCGCCGCCGGGTGGTGAGCCGGCTGAGCGCGTCCATGACGTAGGTGTGACTCTGGATGGCGGTCTCGGTGCCCTTCAGGGCGTCCCGCGCGGCCTGCACCATCCGGTCGTTGTACTCCTCGGGCATGCCGAGGATCTCGCACATCACGGCCATCGGCAGATGCTCGGCGAACTGGGAGACCAGGTCGGCCCGCCCGCGTTCGCAGAAGCCGTTGACCAGGGCCTGGGTGTGGCGTCCGATGTGCCGGCGGACGCTGCGGTGGTCGATGGTGGCCATGGCCGCGGTGACCGCGTCGCGCAGCCGCTCGTGCTCGGCGCCCTCGGCGTGCGAGCAGATGGGCTGCCAGGCGATGTGCGGCATGAGCGGGTGGTCGGGTTTGACCCGGCCGTCCTTCAGCGGGGTCCAGATCCGGCTGTCCCGGGTGTACTGCGAGGGACTGCGCACCAGTTGCAGGTTCTCGGCGTGGCCGAGCACCACCCACATGGGTACGTCGTCGTGGAGCAGCACGGGAGCCACCGGGCCGTGCTCGTCCCGCAGGCGTTCGTAGAGGCCGGCGAGGTCTTCGGCGTCGGGGCCGTAGAGCCGCCGCGGTCCCCCGGCGTCGAGGCCGTGCGCGGGGCAGCCCGGCGGCGGGGCGAGGGACTCGGTGCCGGTCAGGGAGGGAGATTCAGACGTCACGGTGGTGTCGCTCCGGAGACGGATGGGTGGGGTGGGCCGGCGGCGCGTCAGGTGAGGGCGCCGGACAGGGCGAGGGAGTGCAGGAAGCGGGTGAGGGTGAGCAGCACGTCCTTGCTGGAGGCCCGGCGGCGCACATCGCACTCGATGATCGGGATCTCCGGGCCGAGGTCCAGGGCCGTGCGCAGTTCCTCGACCGGGTAGCGGGGCGCGTCCGGGAAGGAGTTGACGGCGACGACGAAGGGCACGCCGCGTTCCTCCAGCCGGCCCATGACGTCGAAGCTGACCTCCAGGCGCCGGGTGTCGACCAGGACGACCGCGCCGAGGGCGCCCTCGAACAGCCCGTTCCACAGGAACCAGAAGCGCTCCTGTCCCGGCGTGCCGAAGAGGTAGAGCACCAGTTGGTCGGTGATCTGGATGCGGCCGAAGTCCATGGCCACGGTGGTGGCCGTCTTGGACTCGGAGCCGTAGTCGTCGTCCACGCCGATGCCGGCCTGGGTCATGGTCTCCTCGGTGGTCAGCGGCCTGATCTCGCTGACGGAGCCGACCATGGTGGTCTTGCCGACGCCGAACCCGCCCACGATCACGATCTTCACCGCGGCCTGGGCCGTGTGCGGCAGATGATCCTCGGTGCGCGGGCCGGGGATCGTGTCAGAGCCTTTGAAGTCCATGCATCACCGCTTCGAGGAGGGAACGGTCGAAAGCCGCCTGGCGGACGATCGGGGCGCGGGCCTGCACCAGCTCCGCCTGGATCAGCTCGGTGATCAGTACGGTCATCGCGCTGAACGGCAGTTGGAGGTAGGCCGAGAGCTCGGCCATGGACAGCGGGGCGGTGCACAGCCGGAGCACGGCCGCCACCTCGGGGGAGGCGGACAGCGGGGGTGCGGAGCGGGCCACGATCAGGGTCACCAGGTCGAGTTCCGCGCGCTTGCCGTCCGCCGATCCGGCGATGGTGTAGAGCCGTTCGGGGTTGCCGGGTTTCTCCGCACCGCCCGCCGGTTTCGCGGCCGGCGCCGGCGGGGGCGACGGGTGCTGCGGCCGGCGCCGCTTGCGTCGTGGAGGGGTCATACGGTCTGCCCGTTCCGCCGGGGCGGACTGGTGAGGTGGGCGCCGATCCGGACGACGAGGTCGCGCATCATGCCGCTCATCCGGCCCGGTTCGCAGGTGACGTCCGCGAGCACGGCGAGGTAGGCGTTGGGGCCGGCGTTCATCAGGTAGAAGTAGCCGCCCTCGATCTCGAAGACCACGAGCTTCATGTCCCCGGCGCCCGGCAGTTCCTGGATGATGGCGCCGGCCAGGCTCTGTACGCCCGCGCAGGCGGCGGCCACCCGGTCGGCGGCGTCGGGCTCGCCGCCGTAGCGGGCGATGCGCAGTCCGTCGGCGGACAGGACCACGATCATCTCGATACCCGGGACGCCGTCGTTGAGCTGCTTGAGCATCCAGTCCAGGTTCGCTCGCTGCTGGATCACTTGAGGTCCCCCTCGTCGTCGGCCTCGGTGCCGCCCTGGGCGTATTCGGCCGGATCTTTGAGCAGATGCAGGTACTTGGTCGGGTTGCGGGTGAAGTCGGTCAGCTCGGGACCGGTGGCGTCCGGGGGCATGCCCTCCCTGAGGCCCTTCCAGAAGGCCTCGATCCCGGAGCCGATCGGCCGGTCCATGAGCTTCCTGCGCTCGGGGTCGATCTCGGGCTCGGGTTCGGACCGGGTCTGGGACCAGATGGTGGGCCTGCCCTCGCGCTCGGCGCGCTCGATGGCGGCCTGTTCCGCGATCCGCTGGCTGAGCGGGGTCTTCACCCGGCTGCGGCGCTGCGGCAGCCCGGTCGCGGTCCACTCGGTGACCTCCGGAATGTCGTCCTCCAGGGAGATTCCGGCGGGGATCTTGGGGCTGGTGGGGCGGCGCGTCTTGGGCGGGCGCTTGGGGCCTTCCACGGCGCCGAGTTCGGGCTTGGGGATGCCGGTGGCGCCGATGCCGTGGGCGACGCCGACACCGGGCTCGGTGGTCGTCATGACGCGCGGCACGATGAGGATCGCGCGGACGCCGCCGTAGGCGGAGGAGCGCAGCGAGACCTCCATGTCGAACTGCTTGCAGAGCCGGCCGACGACGGCGAGGCCGAGGCGCGGGTTCTCGCCGAGGTTGTCCGCGTCGTCGAGGTTCCTGGCGTCCTCGATGGCCTTCTCGATCCGGGCGCGGGACTCCTCGCTGAGGCTGACGCCCGCGTCCTCGATCTCGATGGCGATGCCGGCCTGCACCTCGGAGGCGGTGACGTGCACCTTGGTGGTCGGCGGGGAGTAGCGGGTGGCGTTGTCGAGGAGTTCGGCGGCGGCGTGGATGACCGGCTCGACCGCGGTGCCCTTGATGTTGATGTTGACGATGGAGCTCAGCTCGATGCGGCGGTACTCCAGGATGCGGGACATCGCGCCGCGCAGCGTGCTGTAGAGGGAGACCGGCAGCGGCCACTGGCGGCCGGGCCGGCCGCCGCCGAGGACGGAGATGGTGTCGGCGAGGCGGCCGATCAGCGAGGTGCCGTGGTCGATGCGCAGCAGGTCGTCGAAGACCTCGGGGTTGCGCCCGTGGTCCTCCTCCATCTCGCGCAGTTCCTTGGCCTGCTGGTGGACGATGGCCTGGACGCGGCGGGCGATGCTCACATAGGAGCGCTCGGTGGCGTCGCGCATCGAGATCTCGTGGTCGGCGCCGGTCAGCGCGACGCGTACCAGCTCGCGGTAGCCGTCGGGCAGGCCGCGCAGTTCGGGGTCCTCGTCGAAGACGTAGCGCACGGTGTCGCGGAGCGCCTCGCCGCGGCGCAGCCGGATGAAGCCGAGGGGCAGGACGTTGTGGGCGAAGTGGTCCATCAGGTGGTGGTGCAGCGCGATCTGCTGTTGCAGACGGTCGGCGTGCCGGGTGTGTTCGGCCTGTGCCTCGCGGAGCAGCCGGCCGCGCCGGGCGGCCTCCCCGGCGGTGAGGAGGACCAGCAGCACGGCCAGCACTCCGCAGACGCCGACGGCCACCCTGGCCGTGGGCGGTACCAGGGCGACGGCGGCCCCGGCCGCCGCGGCCATCACTATGGCCGGCGGCAACAGCACGCGCGCATAGGGCCGTTCACGGCGACCGGGAGGCTTCTGAACACTCACCATGGATGCCTTCTGTAACGAATCGGCTGGGTGTCGGGTGGAGCTTGCGGGGGAAGGTATGGGGAACTGTCGGGATGCACTTCACATGTGGGAACAGACGCACGAATTGCCTCAACTCGGTGCGCCGCGGGCGAGCTTAGTCCGACCGGATCAACGCCGTGTCATCTTCGGCAAGCACCGGAAATCGACCCGCGACAGGAGTACGCTCAACCTCTTGTGCACAGTTCGCTGTCATTCACACACAGACAGTATCGGCGCACAGACGTGCGATTGTCACTCACCGTAACGAGTGAAAAAACAGTCGAGGCCGCACCCGGACAGGTGCGGCCTCGGTTCCCCCGGACGAGTGGTCTTGGCGGACTGAAAGCGATCAGGCCACGGACGAGTAGGCCACCACGCCCCGCAGCAGTTGGTCGACGGCCTTGCGCGCGGCCTTGGCCACGGTCGAGTTCTCCGCGGGCGCGGCCGCGGAGATCTGCCCGAGGACGTCGATGACCTGCTTGCACCAGCGCACGAAGTCACCGGCCGGCATCTCCGCCTCGCGCAGCACCTCGTCCAGCCCCTTGCCGGAGGCCCACATATAGGCGGCCCAGGCGAAGCCGAGGTCGGGCTCGCGCTGGCCGACGCCCTCCGTCTGGCTGATCCGGAACTCCTCCTCCAGCGCGTCGAGCCGGCCCCAGATCCGGACCATCTCGCCGAGCGCCGCCTTGGCCTTGCCCGAGGGCAGCTTCGGCGCCATGGCGTCGTCGCCGGCCCGTGCCTCGTACACCAGCGCCGAGGCGCAGGCGGCGAGTTCGGCGGGGCCCAGCCCCTCCCAGACCCGCTCCCGCAGGCACTCGCTGGCCAGCAGGTCCAGTTCGCTGTACAGCCGCGCGAGCCGCCTGCCGTGCTCGGTGACCTCGTCACCGCGCAGATAGTCCAGCTCGGTCAGCAGCGCCACGATCCGGTCGAAGGTGCGCGCGATGGTGTTCGTACGGCCCTCGATGCGCCGCTCCAGCTGCGAGGTGTCGCGCAGCAGCCGGTGGTAGCGCTCGGCCCAGCGGGCGTGGTCCTCGCGCTCGTCGCAGCCGTGGCAGGGGTGCGCGCGCAGCGCCGTGCGCAGCCGCGCGATCTCGCGGTCGTCGGCGGCCTGCGAGCGCTTCTTGCGGGCCCGCTCCGGCGGGATGTGCCCGGCCTTGGTGCGCAGCGCGGAGGCGAGGTCCCGGCGGGACTGCGGCGAGCGCGGATTGAAGGACTTCGGGATCCGCATCCGGTCCAGCGGCTCCACCGGCACCGGGAAGTCCATCGTCGCCAGCCGCTTGACCTGCCGTTCGGCGGTCAGCACCAGCGGGCGCGGCCCGTCGTGGTGGTCGAAGCCGCGGTGCCCGTTGGAACGGCCCGCGGGCAGGCCCGGGTCCAGCACCAGCGCGAGGCCCGCGTACTTGCCCGTGGGCACATGGATGACATCGCCCGGCTTCAGCTTCTCCAGGGCGACGGCGGCCTCCGCCCGGCGCTGGGCAACGCCCTGCCGGGCCAGCTCGGTCTCCCGGTCCTTCAGCTCCCGGCGCAGCCGCGCGTACTCCTCGAAGTCGCCGAGGTGGCAGGTCATGGAGGCCTTGTAACCGGCCAGGCCCTCCTCGTTGCGCTGGACCTGGCGGGAGATCCCGACGACCGACTTGTCCGCCTGGAACTGCGCGAACGACGTCTCCAGCAACTCGCGCGAGCGGTGCCGGCCGAACTGCTCGACCAGGTTGACCGCCATGTTGTACGACGGCTTGAAGCTGGAGCGCAGCGGGTACGTGCGCGTGCCCGCGAGACCGGCCAGGTGCTCGGGGCTCATGCCGCGCTGCCACAGCACCACGGCGTGACCCTCGACATCGATGCCCCGGCGGCCCGCGCGGCCGGTGAGCTGGGTGTACTCACCGGGCGTGATGTCGGCGTGCTGTTCGCCGTTCCACTTGACGAGCTTCTCCAGCACCACCGAGCGGGCGGGCATGTTGATGCCCAGCGCGAGGGTCTCGGTGGCGAACACCGCCTTGACCAGGCCGCGTACGAACAGCTCCTCCACGACCTCCTTGAAGGTCGGCAGCATGCCCGCGTGATGGGCGGCTATGCCCCGCTCCAGGCCCTCCAGCCATTCGTAGTAGCCGAGGACGTGAAGGTCCTCCGAAGCGATGTGGGCGGTGCGCTCCTCGACCAGGGCGCGGACCTTTTCCCGCGCCTCCTCGTCGTTGAGCCTGAGGCCCGCGTACAGGCACTGCTGGACGGCGGCCTCGCAGGCGGCGCGGCTGAAGATGAAGGTGATGGCCGGCAGCAGGCCCTCGGAGTCCAGGCGCTCGATGACCTCGGGACGGCCCGGCGTCCACACCCGCGAGCGCTGTCTGCGCTCCCGCTCCCGGTCGGCCTCGCGCATCGCCCGGCCGCGCCTGCGGTCCTGGTACGACGGTCTGGTGGCCTCCATGCGGGCCAGGCGGACCAGGTCGGGGTTGACGGCCTTCTTGTGGCCCTCGCCCTCCTCGAACAGGTCGTACATCCGCCGTCCGGCGAGCACGTGCTGGAACAGCGGCACGGGGCGGTGCTCGGAGACGATCACCTCGGTGTCGCCGCGGACGGTGTCCAGCCAGTCGCCGAACTCCTCGGCGTTGGAGACGGTCGCGGAGAGCGAGACCAGCGTCACCGACTCGGGGAGGTGGATGATCACTTCCTCCCAGACGGCGCCGCGGAAGCGGTCGGAGAGGTAGTGCACCTCGTCCATGACCACATAGCCGAGGCCGAGGAGGGTCTGGGAACCGGCGTAGAGCATGTTCCGCAGCACCTCGGTGGTCATCACGACCACCGGGGCGTCGGAATTGACGCTGTTGTCGCCGGTGAGCAGACCGACCTTCGCGGTGCCGTAGCGGCGGCACAGATCGGCGTACTTCTGGTTCGACAGCGCCTTGATGGGTGTCGTGTAGAAGCACTTCTTGCCCTGCTGCAGGGCGAGGTGGACGGCGAACTCGCCCACGATCGTCTTGCCCGAGCCGGTGGGGGCGGCCACCAGTACGCCCTTCCCCGCTTCGAGTGCCTGGCAGGCCTCGATCTGGAAGGGGTCGAGGCCGAAGTCGTACATCTCGCGGAAGGAGGCGAGCGCGGTGGCCTGCTCGGCTGCCCGCCTGCGGGCTGCCGCGTACCGCTCGGCCGGTGAGAGATCCTCTGTCATCGTACTTTCGAGCGTACCGGGCGCCACTGACAACGGGACGATCATTATCCGGATCCCGGAAGGAGGGGTGTCGGAAGCCGGCGGCCGGCGGGGCGGCGGGCCGGTCGCGGAGGGCGCCGGTACAGCAGGAGGATGCCGGTGAAGCGGCAGGGCGCCGGTAAAGACGGATGCCCCCGTCCCCGGTATGGATCCGGGAAGCGGGGGCATCGCGTGCGGTGTGCCTCGGTGATGGTGGGGCCGGCGGTTACGTCGCGTCGTCGTAGCCGTTGACCCGGTCGGTGCTCGTCTGCTCGGGCAGTGTGCGGGCGGCCGAGACCGGCTCGGCCTCGCCGATGTCCTCGGGCGTGAGGTCCAGCTCGGCGGCCTCGTCGTCGGCGGGACCCGCGGCCTCGCGCAGACGCTTGCGCTTGTCGTTGAGGAGCGAGAACGCGACCGCCGCGAAGTACAGCACCCAGATCGGCCCGGCGAGGGCCACCATCGACAGCGGGTCGGTGCTCGGGGTGGCCACGGCCGCGAAGACCGTGATGCCGAGGATCATGGCCCGCCACCAGCCGAGCATGCGCCTGCCCGTCAGCACCCCGGTGAGGTTGAGCATGATCAGCAGCAGCGGCAGCTCGAAGGAGAGACCGAAGACGATCACCATGCGGGTGACCAGCTGGAGCAGGTCGTCGAGCGGCAGCAGGTTCTTGATCTCGCCGTTCGGCGTGAAGTCGATCAGCACCTTGGCCGTGGTCGGCAGCAGCTTGTACGCGAAGAAGGCACCGCCGAGGAACAGCGGGACGCCGGTGAAGACGAAGGCGTAGGCGTACTTCTTCTCGTGCCGGTGCAGACCCGGCGCCACGAACGCCCAGAGCTGGAAGAGCCAGATCGGCGAGGCGGCCACCACACCGGCCATCAGCGAGACCTGGAGGGCCAGCGTGAACGGCGCGAGAAGACCGTTGATGGTGATCTCCGCGCACTGCGTCTTGCCACTGGACTTGGCCAGCTCTGCGAAGGTCTCCCGACAACCGACGGAGTCCAGGATCGGCTCCGTCAGGAAGTTGATGATGTTGTTGTAGTAGAAGGCCGCGACGATCGTCACGATGACGATGGCCAGCATCGCCTTCGCGAGCCGGTTGCGGAGCTCACGAAGGTGATCCGCGAGAGGCATCCGCCCCTCGGGATCCTTCTCCTTCTTGCGGGCAGGCTTGAGCAACCCACGTCCTCATCTCGTGCGGCAGGCCGGGGCTTTCCGGCCTTGTGTCAGCGCTGGGCGGAATCCGTGGGCTCGTTGACCGGCCGGGAGCTGCTCACGTCGCCGGGGGCCGCCTGGATCGTGCGCTGGGCCGAGGACTGCTCGGTGGAACCGGACGCCTGGGGGGAGGTCTTGCCCTCTTCCTTCATCGCCTTGGCCTCGCTCTTGAGGATGCGGGCGGACTTGCCGAGCGAGCGCGCCATGTCCGGAAGCTTCTTCGCGCCGAACAGCAGGATGATGACGACGAGGATCAGAATGATCTCGGGAGCTCCGATTTTTCCACCGAACATGAATCTTTACCTTCTCACCGAGGCGGCTGGGTGGGGTGCTGTCCGACCAGTCGGACATGTGTCCGATGGTCGTGCTGGCAGCGATCGTAACGCTCAGGGGTAAACGTGAGGCAATCCCCGTGCGTACTCCCGGTCCGCGGTGCGGGCCTCGTTTTCCGCACCGCGACCAGCAGAGTACCTGTCCGGCAGGGCAGCATGACAGGGCGAAGCGACCCAAATCGCTTGTATCACTGGTCTCACGACCGCCGTCGGGCGCCGTTCACAGCGTGTCGACGGCGCGGGCCGCGCTCACGGTCGCCCGCTCCAGGTCCTCGGCGGCCCGGCTGATACGGCGCGCCGAGTCCGTCACCTGCTGCCCGAGGCGTCGCGCCGCCACGAACACCCGGACGGCGAGCACCCCCAGGACGGCTAGACCCAGGAACCCCATGGCTACGGCGAACATCGGCCAGAACATGACGTCGAGACTAGACGGTCCGCCACCCCGGTCCGCACCCGCCCGTGCGGTGACCGGCACGGTGCCGGCTCACCGCGCGGCACGCGGCCGGGCCGCCCGCTACACGGTGGAGTGCAGCCGCAGGGTCCTGACCCCGCCCCCGGTGAGCAGTTCCACGATCCGCTCCCCGGCCGGCTTGCGGACCGCGGCACCGCAGTCGGGGCAGGTGAAGGAGTAGAACGTGGTCCGGCTGCTGGCGCCGATGGCGAGCCGCAGCGCGCTCGCGGCGAGTTCGAAGCGGCCCCGGCAGTCCGGGCAGCCGGCCTTGAACACCACGGGGGCCACCCTTCTCATCCCCGCGAAGGCGGTCGCCACCGTCATCTCACCCACGCCGGATTCCGGAGACTCGCTCACAGGCCCTCGCTCCCTCTTCCTCTGGTCGTTCTCTGGTCGCAGCCGAATCCTCTGGTCGCAGCCGATCACACCCGGTCGTCCAACGTCAGGGCCGTACGGTCCCGGTCGCTGTGGCCGTACGGCCCCGGCCGGCTACGGCACCGGCACCGCGCCGGCGGGAACGTCGTACGCCGCGAGGGCCTCGCGGGCCGCCCGGCGGGCGCTCTCGGCCAGCTCGGGCGGTGAGACGATCCGGCCGTCACGGCCGAGCCGCAGCGCCAGCCGGCGCAGGGAGGCCGGGTCGGGCGTGCGCAGGGTGATGCGCAGCCCGCCGTCGGGAAGCTCGTCGGCGCTGTCGTGCGGGTAGTACTCGGCGACCCAGCGACCGCCGGGACCGACCTCGACCACGACCTCCGGGTCCTCGGCGGCCGGCTGCACCAGGCCCTCGGAGAGGTCCCGCAGCTCCACCTCGGGCGGGGCCGAGGGCGCGTCGAGGATCTTGATCTCGGCGACCCGGTCCAGCCGGAAGGTCCGCCGGGCCTCGGAGCGGCGGCACCACGCCTCCACATAGGTGTGGCCGACGCTGACCAGCCGGATGGGGTCGATCTCGCGCTCGGTGACCTCGTCCCGGGCCGGTGAGTAGTAGCGGATCCACAGCCGGCGGCGCTCGGAGATCGCCCGGTCCACGTCGGCGAACACCCCGCCCTCGGACTCGAAGGTCACCGACAGCCGGGAGCTGGCGCCGGCCGCCTCCCCGGCCGCGGTCTCCACCTTGGCGGTGGCCCGCAGCAGGGCCTGGCGGTCGCTCTCCCGCAGACCGGGCAGCGTGGCCACCGCGCGGGCCGCGACCAGCAGGGCGGTGGCCTCGTCGGCGGCCAGCCGCAGCGGTTCGGCCGCCTCCTCGCCGAGCGCGGCCGGATTGTGCCACCAGATACGCTCGCCGTCGGTGTCGATGTCCAGCAGATCGCCGCCGCGGAAGCTGGTGCCGCACATGGGCAGCACATCGAGGTCGGCGACCAGCTCGTCCTCGCTGATCCCGAAGGCGCGCGCGACATCGGCGATCCGGGCGCCGGGGCGCTCGCGCAGATACGTCACCAGGGAGAGCATCCGCCGGGTCTGGTCGATCGCGTTGCCGGTCCTGGCCGGTTTGCCTGCCACTGTCCCGCTCCCCCTCAGCCCTCGGCCACGGCGCGCAGCCGGTCCACCACGTCGGCCCGCAGCTCGGCCGGCTCCAGGACCACCACGTCCGGTCCGAACTCCACCAGCCAGGCGTCCAGGCCGTGCCCGTACGGAATCTCCAACTCGTCCCAGCCGTCGCCCAGTTCCCGGACCTTGACGGCCTTCGCCCGAAGGGGGTAACCGGCACCGGAACGCAGCCGGATCAGCGCCGAGCGGTCGGCGATCTCGCCGGCCCAGCTCGCGACGGTCTCGCGCACGGTGACGACGTCCGGCACCGGCGCGGTGAAGCCCGTACCGCGGGAGCGGACCTTCCCGGTGATCCGGGACAGCCGGAAGACGCGTTCGGCGCCCCGGTCGCGGTCGAAGCCGGCCAGGTACCAGTGGCCGCGCCAGCACTCCAGCGCCCAGGGCTCGACGTGCCGGGGCTCGGGGCGGGCGGCGGTGGCCTTGCGGTACTCGAAGAGGACCGGGCGGCGGTCACGGCAGGCCAGCATCAGCGGCTCGAACGCGGCCTCGTGCACCGGGATGCGCGGCTCCAGGGCGCTGTGCGCGCCGTACGGGTCGACGTCCTCGGGCAGGCCCGCGGCGCGCAGCTTCTGCAAGGCTCCGCTGGCCGCGCCGGCCAGCCGGGCCTGCTGCCAGACCTTGGCGGCGAGACCGAGGGCGGCGGCCTCCTCGGCGTCCAGGGTGATGGGGGGCAGGCGGTTGCTGTCGCGGCGGGCGAGATAGCCGACCTCGCCGTCCAGGTTCTCGACGGTCTCGATGACCAGGCCCAGCTCGCGCAGATCGTCCTTGTCCCGCTCGAACATGCGGTTGAAGGAGTCGTCGGAGCCCGCCTCCAGATAGGCCTCGATGGACTCGCGCAGCTCGCGCTTGCTGAGCGGCCGGCGTGCGCCGAGCAGACACAGCGCGAGGTTCATCAGCCGCTCGGCCTTGGCAATGGCCATCGACGCCCTTCGCCTTCCCTATGGTGCTTCCGACCGATGACCGTACCGCTCCGCGGGGCGTGGGCAAAAGCCGAGGGCCCATGCCCGGCCGGGCATGGGCCCCAGGTCATCGCGTCCGGTCCGGCCCGCGCGCCCCGGCGCGGCCCGTTCCGGCCCGCCGGATACGGGCCGGCCCGGACGCCGACGGCGCCGGCCGCAGCGACCGGGACGCCTGGCGTGGATCAGACGGCGAGCAGGTCCACCACGAAGATGAGGGTCTCGCCGGCCTTGATCGCCGGGGTCGGGCTCTGGTCGCCGTAGGCGAGGTGGGCCGGGATGGTCAGCTGGCGGCGGCCGCCGACCTTCATGCCCTGCACGCCACGGTCCCAGCCCGCGATGACCCGGCCGGCGCCCAGCGGGAACTTGAACGGAGTACCGCGGTTCCAGCTGGCGTCGAACTCCTCACCGGTGCTGAAGGCGACGCCCACGTAGTGGACGGTGACCGTCTGGCCCGCCTGCGCGACCGGCCCGTCGCCCTCCCAGATGTCCTTGATCTCAAGGTCGGCCGGCGGCGCGCCCTCGGGGAAGTCGATCTCGGGCTTCTCGATGCTCACGTCAAAAACTCCTGCTTGTGTACGGCATGAATCCCGGACAGTCTTTCATCCCCGCCGATCGCCCGCCCGCCACGGTCCCCGCCCTACATCGCCGCGAGGATGTCCACCGTGAACACGAGGGTGGAGCCCTTCTTGATGGCCCCGCCGCCCGGCGGGTTGTCACCGTAGGCCAGCTCCGGCGGAACGACGATCAGGACCCTGCTGCCCACCTTCTTGCCGGTCAGTCCCTGGGCCAGGCCCTTGACCACCTCCCGCATCTGCTTCAGCGAGAACTGGCTGAGCCGCCCCGAGCCGTACGTCCGCTCGAACGTCTTGCCGCCGTCCCAGACCAGGCCCTGAAACTGGCACAGCACCGTCTGGTCGGCCTTCAGCGCGGGACCGTCGCCCTCCAGGACGTACTCCGAGACGAGCTTCTTCGGCGGGTCGGTCTTCGGCACGGTGACCTTCGGCGCCTTGCCGTCGGTGCCGGTACCCACCTCGGGCAGGGCGGCGTCGGTCTGCGGGACCGGGGTGCCCTTGGCCGAGCTGCCGGAGTTGAAGGACTCGAGCAGATCGATGACGAAGACCAGGGTGTCGGTGCCCTTGATGCCCGCCTGCGGGTTGCCGCTCGCGCCGTAGCCCCAGGCGGGCGGGACGGCGATCTCGACCCGGCTGCCGGTCTTCTTGCCCTGGAGGGCATACCGCCAGCCGTCGATGATGCTGCCCTGGGCGAGCTGCATGACCAGCGGACGCTTGCGGTCGTAGGAGTTGTCGAAGACCTTGCCGGTCTCCCAGATCTGGCCGAGGTAGTCGGCCCGGATGAACTCGTTCTCCGCGACCGTCCGCCCGCCGCCCGCGATCACCGTCCGGACCGCGAGGTTCTTCGACGGGGTGCCCGGTCCCTTCGCGACCGTCGGCTTCTCGCCGAACTTCCGGCCCTCCGTGATCGCCGGCAGCGGCCCGTCCACGATCTTGGGCGGGGGCGTGGCGGACGCCGACGGCGACGGCGAGGCCTCGGGGCTGTTGGGGTCGAGGGAGTCGGAATCGCATCCGGCGAGGGTGACCAGTCCTGCGGGTACGGCGGCGAGGAGAAGCGAGCGTCGGCGCACGGAAGAGCCTCGTAATCGATCGGTCCGGCGGATGGCGTGCGCGCAACTCTACGACCCGGGACGGGCGCCGTACGGAAACCGTACGGCGCCCGTGTGGCGCTCCCGCATGTCGCGGCCGGGCGGGCGGTCCGCCCGGTCGCCGCTACATACCCGCGATCAGTTTCTCCACCCGGTCGTCCACCGCGCGGAACGGGTCCTTGCACAGAACGGTGCGCTGCGCCTGGTCGTTGAGCTTCAGGTGCACCCAGTCGACCGTGAAATCCCGGCGCTGCTCCTGCGCCCGCCGGATGAAATCGCCGCGCAGCCGGGCCCGAGTGGTCTGCGGGGGAACCGACTTGCCCTCGAAGATCTTCAAGTCGTTGCAGATCCGGGCGGCTTGGCCCTTCTTCTCCAGCAGGTAGTACAGGCCGCGACGACGGTGGATGTCGTGGTAGGCGAGGTCTATCTGGGCGACTCGCGGATGCGACATCGTCATGTTGTGCTTGGCCCGGTACCGCTCGATGAGCTTGTACTTCATGACCCAGTCGATCTCGGTCTCGACGCGGTCCAGCTCCTCGGTCTCGATGGCCTCCAGCGTGCGGCCCCACAGCTCCAGGACCTGCGCGACGGTGCCGGTGCGGATGCCCCGGCGGTCACAGAAGTCCAGCGCCTTGTCGAAGTACTCGCGCTGCACCTCCAGCGCGGAGGCCTCCCGGCCGCTGGCCAGGCGCACCTTGCGCCGGCCGGTGATGTCATGGCTGACCTCGCGGATCGCCCGGATCGGGTTCTCCAGGGTGAGGTCGCGCATCACCGTGCCCGCCTCGATCATGCGCAGCACCAGGTCGGTGGCGCCGACCTTCAGCAGCATCGTCGTCTCGGACATGTTCGAGTCGCCGACGATGACGTGCAGCCGGCGGTAGCGCTCGGCGTCCGCGTGCGGTTCGTCACGGGTGTTGATGATGGGCCGGGAGCGGGTCGTCGCCGAGGAGACGCCCTCCCAGATGTGCTCCGCGCGCTGGCTGACGCAGTAGACGGCACCGCGCGGGGTCTGCAGTACCTTGCCGGCGCCGCACAGCAGCTGCCGGGTGACGAGGAAGGGGATGAGAATGTCCGCGAGCCGGGAGAACTCCCCGTGCCGGGCCACCAGGTAGTTCTCGTGGCAGCCGTAGGAGTTGCCCGCCGAGTCGGTGTTGTTCTTGAAGAGGTAGACGTCGCCCGCGATTCCCTCCTCGTGCAGGCGTCGTTCCGCGTCCACCAGGAGTCCTTCGAGAATGCGCTCGCCGGCCTTGTCGTGGGTGACCAGTTCGGTCACGTTGTCACATTCGGGGGTCGCGTATTCCGGATGTGAGCCCACGTCGAGATAGAGCCGGGCGCCGTTTCGCAGAAAGACATTGCTGCTGCGGCCCCATGACACGACACGGCGGAAGAGGTACCGCGCCACCTCGTCAGGAGACAGGCGCCGCTGTCCCCTGAACGTGCACGTGACGCCGTACTCGTTCTCCAGCCCGAAAATGCGGCGGTCCATGAGGGAACATTACGCCCGATCCCCCGAGCTGAAACGGGGTTCGAGGGCACGATTTGGATCATTTTCCGATGAAGCCGCGACGACACCGCCCCGCACGGGAGCCGCCAGGACCCCTCCGGTGGCGAGCAGGACCAGCAACGACACCGCCCCGGCCACGCTCGGCAGGCCGAAGCCCCACACGGTGCCGCCGGCCTCCACCACCGGCCCCGCCAGGCCCGTTCCCACCGACGCGCCCACGGTGAACGTCGTCACGAGCCAGGAGAACGCCTCGGTGACCGTGCCCCTCGGCGCGTGCCGGTCCACGATGATGAACGCGCAGGCTATGCAGGGCGCCAGGAAGACACCGGAGACCACGCTGAGCAGCACCATCCAGACCGTGCCCGGCGTCAGCGCGAGCGGCAGGTAACACACCGCCAGCAGGGCCACCAGGACCCTCAGCCGCCGCTCGGGCGAGCCCGCCCACTGCCGGGCGCCGTAGACGGAACCGCCGGCCAGCGCGCCCAGGCCCAGCCCGGCCATCAGCCAGCCGTAGACCGCGTCGCCGCCGTGGCCGTCGGCGTACGACACCGCCGCGACCGTGATGGAGCCCAGCGCGATGCCGATGAACAGGAACGCGGCGAGCAGCGCCAGCAGACCGGGCGAGCGCAGCGCGCCCAGCCAGTGCGCCTCGCGCGGGGCCGAACGCCAGGCCCGCGAGGGCGGCGAGACGACCACGGACAGGGCACCGAGCACACCCAGCAGGTTCAGCACGAGCAGGGCCGCCCGCTCGTCCCACACCGAGACGCACACGGTCACCAGCAGCGGGCCGACGGTGAACATGACCTCCTGCGCGATCGCGTCCATGGCGTACGCCGTGTGCACCTGCTCCTCGCGGCGCAGCACGGACGGCCACAGGGCGCGCAGGCCGCCCTCCAGCGGCGGGGCGAACAGACCGGACACCGCGACGGCCGCGTAGGCCGCCGGCAGCGGATCGGTGCCGCAGAAGGCGAAGACCGTCATGGCCAGGGCCGCCAGGACGGCCGCGGGCAACTGGACGCGCGGCTGGCCGTAGAGGTCCACGAGCCGGCCCAGCACCGGCTGGCCGACGGCGTTCGCCACCCCGTACACGGCCGCGAGGGCGCCGGCCAGGCTGTAGGTGCCGCCGTCGGCGCGGACGAAGAGGACCAGCGCGATGGCCGCGGTCGCGTTCGGCAGCCGCCCCACCAACGTCCCGGCGAGCAGCCGGAGCGCGTGTCTCGCCCGGAGGATCTCCAGGTACCCCGTGGCCATGCCCGCCTCCAAGTGTTACGTATAACTTCCCTCATCATACGTACCATGTGCGCTGTTCACACGTCCACACGAAGGAGCACGTCCACCGTGGCACGCAGCAGCACGCGCCCGACCAGCCGGGACGTCGCCCACGCGGCCGGGGTCTCCCAGGCGGCCGTCTCCCTCGTGCTGGGCGACAAATGGCGCGGCCGGGTCTCCGAACCCACCGCCGAACGCGTCCGCCAGGCCGCCCGCGACCTGGGCTACCGGCCCAACCTCGCCGCCCGCAACCTCCGCCTCGGCCGCACCCGCACGGTCCTGCTCGTCGTCCCCGCCCTGACCACCGAATTCTTCGCCGGCGTCTACACCGGCGCCGCCCGGGTCGCCGCCGAGCACGGCTTCGGCGTGGTCCTCTACCCCTCCCCCGAAGGCATCGGCCCCGCCCGCGACCCCTTCGCCTCCGCACAGGCCGCCCTGGACGGCGTCATCGCCTCCTCCATGGCCGCCGACGCCCTCACCGACATCCGCGGCGACCAGCTCCCGCTCGTCATGCTGGACAGCGACCCCGCCGGCAGCCTCGGCGCCGCCACCGTCAACCTCGACATCGCCGACGGCGTCCGCCAGGTCGCCGAACACCTCCTCGGCCTCGGCCACCGCCGGGTGCTCCACCTCGCCGCCGACGTCCCCTCCTGGACCTTCGAGATCCGCGCGCGGGAACTGGCCGCCCGCATGGCCGCCGTCCCCGGCACCGAGGTCCGCACCGCCCGCGCCCCGATCTCCATCGACGGCGCGCTCACCGCCACCGAGGCCGCCCTCGGCGCACCCGGCCCCCGGCCCACCGCCATCGTCTGCGACGACGACAAACTCGCCGCCGGCGCCTACAAGGCCCTGCGCCGCCTCGGCCTGCGCATCCCCGACGACATCTCCGTCACCGGCCTCGACGACCTGGCCCTGGCCACCGCCATCGACCCCGAGCTGACGACGGTACGACTGGACGCCGAACTGTTCGGCGAACACGGCATGCGGGCCCTGCTGGCCGTCCTGGAGGGCCACAGGCCCACCAGCGGGGACATCCCCGTCCAGCTCGTCGTCCGGGGCTCCACGGCCCCGCCGCCCACGCCCTAGAAACGCGGAACGCCCCGGACCGCGAAGGCCGGGGCGTCCCACCGCGTGCGCCGCGGGCGGCTCACTGCTCCTCGGAACCGTCCTCCGCGGAGCTCTCCGCCTCCGTGCTCGCGCCGTCCGCCGCCAGCAGCCGGTCCAGCTGCCGGCCCACGATCCGCTTGAACTTCCGCTTCTGCGGGCGGGTACGGTCCAGCACCGCCACCTCCAGCCGCTCGGCGGGGATCTCCCGCTCGCTGCCGTTGGTGTCCCGGGACAGCGCCTGCACCGCCAGCTTCAGCGCCTCCGCCAGGCTCATGCCGTCACGGTGGCGCTGGTCCAGGAAGCTGCTGATCTGCTCCGCGTTGCCGCCCACCGCGACCGAGCCGTGCTCGTCCACGATGGAGCCGTCGTGCGGCAGCCGGTAGATCTGGTCGCCCTCCGGGGTCTCCCCGACCTCGGCCACCACCAGCTCCACCTCGTAGGGCTTCTCGGCCGCCGAGGAAAAGATCGTGCCCAGCGTCTGCGCGTAGACGTTGGCCAGGCCGCGCGCGGTGACATCGTCGCGGTCGTAGGTGTAACCGCGCAGGTCGGCATAGCGGACGCCGCCGATGCGCAGGTTCTCGTACTCGTTGTACTTCCCGGCCGCGGCGAAGCCGATCCGGTCGTAGATCTCGCTGAACTTGTGCAGCGCGCGGGACGGGTTCTCGCCGACGAACACGATGCCGTCGGCGTACTGCAGCACGACCAGGCTGCGGCCACGGGCGATGCCCTTGCGGGCGTACTCCGCCCGGTCGGCCATGGCCTGCTGAGGTGAGACATAGAACGGCGTCGACACCGGTTATCCGTCCCTTTCTGTCATGGTCACTGGATCACCTTGATAAGAACCGGGCCCGCGCTCAGAGCAGGGCGGCCTTGGGGCCGTCGGGCTCCTCCAGGCGCTTCTGGAGCACCGCGCGGGACAGCTCCGACGCCTCCTGCTCGGTGAGCCGGCGGAAGCCGTCCTCGGTGATCACGGTGATGATCGGGTAGATCCGGCGGGCGACATCGGGACCACCGGTCGCCGAGTCGTCGTCAGCCGCGTCGTACAGGGCCTGCACCACCAGTGTGGTGGCCTGCTCCTCGGTCAGGTCGTCCCGGAACAGCTTCTTCATCGCACCGCGCGCGAAGATCGAGCCCGAGCCCGTCGCCGCGAAGTTGTGCTCCTCGGAGCGGCCGCCCGTGACGTCGTAGGAGAAGATGCGCCCCTTCTCGCGGTCCAGGTCGTACCCCGCGAACAGGGGGACCACGGCCAGGCCCTGCATGGCCATGCCGAGGTTGGAACGGATCATGGTCGACAGCCGGTTCGCCTTGCCCTCCAGCGACAGCTGGGCGCCCTCGACCTTCTCGAAGTGCTCCAGCTCCAGCTGGAAGAGCTTGACCATCTCCACGGCCAGGCCGGCGGTGCCGGCGATACCGACCGCCGAGTACTCGTCGGCCGGGAACACCTTCTCGATGTCCCGCTGGGCGATCACATTGCCCATCGTGGCCCGGCGGTCGCCGGCGAGGACGACCCCGCCGGGGAACGTCACGGCCACGATGGTCGTTCCGTGCGGCGCCTCGATCACGCCCTGTGTGGGCGGCAGCTGGCGGTTGCCGGGCAGCAGCTCGGGCTGGTGCTCGGCGAGGAAGTCCATGAACGAGGAGGATCCTGGCGTCAGGAAGGCAGCTGGTAGACGCCCGGTGCTACGAGTGTTGGCTTCCACAGGTTTCCTTCCAGGTATGCAACAGCACGACGGCCAACGTCGGGGTCATCCCGCAATTTGCCGATGGCCGAATTGCAGTTGAAGCACAGTACGCCACGGACCCTACCCGTCCTGTGGCAGTGATCCACATGCACGGGCGGGGCGTCCAGACAGATCGCACACAAGCCTCGCTGGGCAGCGATCATCGCGTCACGCTCAGCCTCGGTCAGGCCGTAGTTGCGCCGCAGATGGCGTTCGCGCCCTTTCGCCGCCTTGCATGTCTTGCAGAGAGTCGCCAAGCCGTCGGAGGCACTGCGGTTCCTCGTCCACTCGCTGTGCGGCTTGATCTCGCCACACGTACGGCAGTACTTGTGCCCCGGGGGTGCCTCGACCCTCGGACGGACATTGCGCCCCTTGGCCACCTGCCGTTGCTGGTGATAGGTAGCCGCGCACTCACGGCAATACGCCTGCAGCCCGTCGCCCATCGCCTTGTTTCGCGCGAACGCTGCTCGCGGCTTGTGCTGCTTGCACCGCGAGCAGCGCTTCACGCCTTCTTCGGTTGCCAACCGACTCCCCGCCCGACTCCTTCGATTCGAAGGCGAAACCTACTGGCCACCCTTCTGAACGAAGCTCCGAACGAAGTCCTCTGCGTTTTCCTCGAGTACGTCGTCGATCTCGTCCAGTACCGAGTCCACGTCGTCCGACAGCTTCTCGTGCCGTTCCTTCAGGTCCTCGGAAGCCTGCGCGTCCTGCGCCTGCTCCTCGACCTCCTCGGTGGACCGGGTGGCCTTCTGCTGGCCGCCGCCGGTGTCCTTGGTCGCCATAACCTCACCCCGCTCAGTTCGCCTGCCGATCGGTGATGATCAGACCCTATAGGCCGGGTCCGACATCGGCCCCGCAGTTTCCACAACGTGCGGGGCCTACCTCGATGATTCCCGGGCGGTGGGGTTTCCACCCCGCCCGCCCGGGGCGGTACGAGTGTCCGCTGACCGTGCTCAGCTGCCGGACAAGACCCTGACCAGGTCTTCCGCCGTCCGGCAGCGGTCCAGGAGTTCCTTGACGTGATTTCGCGTTCCGCGTAGCGGTTCCAGGGTTGGGACGCGCTGCAGGGAGTCGCGGCCCGGGAGGTCGAAGATGACCGAGTCCCAGGAGGCGGCCGCGACGTCGTCGGCGTACTGCTCCAGGCAGCGCCCGCGGAAGTACGCCCGTGTGTCCTCCGGCGGCTTCGTACGGGCCCGGTCGACCTCGGACTCGTCCAGGAGGCGCTTGATGCGTCCGCGGGCCACCAGACGGTTGTAGAGGCCCTTCTCGGGGCGTACGTCGGCGTACTGGAGGTCGACCAGGTGCAGCCGGGCGGCGTCCCAGTCGAGGTCGTCGCGGCGGCGGTAGCCCTCCATCAGCTCGCGCTTGGCGACCCAGTCCAGCTCGCCGGCCAGGCTCATGGGGTCGTTCTCCAGCCGGGTCAGGGTGTCCTCCCAGCGGCTGAGGACGTCCTTGGTCTGGTCGTCGGCGTCGGCGCCGTAGCGCTCCTCGACGTACTTGCGGGCCAGCTCGAAGTACTCCATCTGCAACTGGACCGCGGTGAGGGTGCGCCCGCTGCGCAGGGTGACCAGGCGCTTGAGCGACGGGTCGTGCGAGACCTGGTGCAGGGTGCGCACGGGCTGGTCCACGGCGAGGTCCACGGCGATGAAGCCGTCCTCGATCATGGACAGGACCAGCGCGGTGGTGCCCAGCTTGAGGTAGGTCGAGATCTCGGACAGGTTCGCGTCGCCGATGATCACGTGGAGCCGGCGGTACTTCTCGGCGTCCGCGTGCGGCTCGTCGCGAGTGTTGATGATGGGGCGCTTGAGCGTCGTCTCCAGGCCGACCTCGACCTCGAAGTAGTCCGCGCGCTGGCTGAGCTGGAAGCCGTGCTCGTGGCCGTCCTGGCCGATGCCGACGCGGCCGGCGCCGGCGAAGACCTGGCGGGAGACGAAGAAGGGCGTGAGGTGGCGCACGATGTCCGAGAAGGGGGTCTCCCGCTTCATCAGGTAGTTCTCGTGCGTGCCGTAGGAGGCGCCCTTGTTGTCGGTGTTGTTCTTGTAGAGGTGGATCGGCTGGGCGCCGGGAAGCTGTGCCGCCCGCTCGGCGGCCTCGGCCATGATCCGCTCGCCGGCCTTGTCCCACAGGACGGCGTCGCGGGGGTTGGTGACCTCGGGGGCGCTGTACTCGGGGTGGGCGTGGTCGACGTACAGGCGCGCGCCGTTGGTGAGGATCACATTGGCCAGGCCGATGTCCTCGTCGGTGAGCTGGCTGGCGTCGGCGGCCTCCCGGGCGAGGTCGAAGCCTCGTGCGTCCCGCAGCGGGTTCTCCTCCTCGAAGTCCCAGCGGGCCCGGCGGGCCCGGTGCATCGCCGCCGCGTAGGCGTTGACGATCTGGGACGAGGTGAGCATGGCATTGGCGTTGGGGTGGCCGGGGACGGAGATCCCGTACTCCGTCTCGATGCCCATTACTCGCCGTACGGTCATGCGGCCCTCCTTGCCCGGCGGCACCCTCGGTCGTGGGCGCCGCTCAAGTGCGCTGGCGCTCCGGTGCGTGTGCGGTGCCCGTCCCCGCACGGCGCGACTCGGCGGCAGGAACGAGCCTAGAACGCCTTTGCGCTGGTGGGGAGATCATTTGCGTCATTGGCTGCTCCGGTCGTGGCCGGAAAAACAGGCGGCTGCGGGTACCCGCCGAGGGCACCCGCAGCCGCCCTGCCGTTACAGGTACTGACCGGTGTTCGCCACCGTGTCGATGGAGCGTCCGGTGTCCGCGCCCTGCTTTCCGGTGATGAGGGTACGGATGTACACGATCCGTTCGCCCTTCTTTCCGGAGATGCGGGCCCAGTCGTCGGGGTTGGTGGTGTTGGGCAGGTCCTCGTTCTCCTTGAACTCGTCCACGCAGGCCTGGAGGAGGTGGGAGACGCGGAGGCCCTTCTGGGTCTTTTCCAGGAAGTCCTTGATCGCCATTTTCTTGGCGCGGCCCACGATGTTCTCGATCATGGCGCCGGAGTTGAAGTCCTTGAAGTAGAGGACTTCCTTGTCACCGTTGGCGTAGGTGACTTCCAGGAAGCGGTTCTCCTCGGATTCGGCGTACATCTGCTCGACCGCGGTCTGGATCATGCCCTGGACCGTGGCGGCCTTGTCCCCGCCGTGTTCGGCGAGGTCGTCGGCGTGCAGCGGGAGGCGCTCGGTGAGGTACTTGCCGAAGATGTCCTTCGCGGCCTCGGCGTCGGGACGCTCGATCTTGATCTTCACGTCGAGCCGGCCGGGACGCAGGATGGCGGGGTCGATCATGTCCTCGCGGTTGGAGGCGCCGATGACGACCACGTTCTGCAGGCCCTCGACACCGTCGATCTCGGCGAGCAGCTGGGGGACGATGGTGTTCTCCACGTCCGAGCTGACACCGGAGCCGCGGGTGCGGAAGAGGGATTCCATCTCGTCGAAGAAGACGATGACGGGGGTGCCCTCGCTGGCCTTCTCGCGGGCCCGCTGGAAGACCAGGCGGATCTGCCGCTCGGTCTCGCCGACGTACTTGTTGAGCAGCTCGGGGCCCTTGATGTTCAGGAAGAAGCTCTTGCCGGCGGCCTGGCCGGTGACCTCGGCGACCTTCTTGGCGAGCGAGTTCGCGACGGCCTTGGCGATGAGGGTCTTGCCGCAGCCGGGCGGGCCGTAGAGCAGGACGCCCTTGGGCGGGCGCAGCTCGTGCTCCTTGAACAGGTCGGGGTAGAGGTACGGCAGCTCGACCGCGTCGCGGATGGCCTCGATCTGGTTGCCGAGGCCGCCGATCTGTTCGTAGCCGATGTCGGGGACCTCTTCGAGGACCAGTTCCTCGACCTCGCTCTTGGGTACGACCTCGTAGACGTAGCCGGAGCGGGGTTCGAGCAGGAGGGCGTCACCGGCGCGGATGGTGGTGCCGAGCAGGGGTTCGGCGAGCCGGACCACCCGCTCCTCGTCGGTGTGCCCGAGTACGAGGGCGCGCTCGCCGTCCTCGAGGATCTCCTTGAGGGTGACGATGTCGCCGACGCGCTCGAACTCCATGGCCTCGACCACGTTGAGCGCTTCGTTGAGCATGACCTCCTGGCCGCGCCTCAGCTCGTCGAGTTCGACGCTGGGGCTGACGTTCACCCGGAGTTTGCGGCCGCCGGTGAAGATGTCGGCGGTGCCGTCCTCGTTGGCTTGCAGGAAGACACCGAAGCCGGCCGGCGGCTGGGCGAGCCGGTCGACCTCCTCCTTGAGGGCCACGATCTGGTCGCGGGCCTCGCGCAGGGTGTTGGCCAGCCGCTCGTTCTGGGCGGACACGCCGGCCAGGTTGGTCTGCAGCTCGACGATCCGCTCTTCGAGAATCCTCGTGTGACGCGGAGAGTCGGCGAGCTTGCGGCGCAGGACGGCGATCTCCTGCTCAAGGTAGGCGATCTGCCCGGCCGGGTCGTCGGACCCGCGTCCCGGGCGGATGCCGCGGTTCATGTCGTCGTCGTGGGCTGCCACGGTCCTCACCTCCTCCAAGGGGAGCTGGACGCTTCCAGACCCTACCTGGGTGGGTGTCGATTGAAACCCCTAGATCACAAAGACTGTCAAGGTGTGTCGTCGGTCACCCGCTGCACACTCCCTCGCACGGAGGGGATACCCACTCAACGTGAGGGGAAAGCAGCTTGTTCCATGCATCCTGTGGTCGAAACCCTTCGTGACTGGCCGGAGTTGTCCGTACGGGGACCGTTCGGCCGGGATCCGGGCAGCACACAGTGCGCTCGTACGATCATCACGTAGAGCGACGGTTCAGACGGACGGTGTGACTGCCGTGGCGGCTGGGGACGATCGGTCCGGCCGCCGGTGCTTCCCTCTCCCGGTCCGGCGCTGGTACCCGGGCGGCGACGGCCGGAAACCCCGGACGGCGCCCCATGGCCGAGAAGCGGCCGGAGGTAGGGTCGGGGGTGTTCAACGACCGCTGGTGCGGACCCGGCCGGCCCTCGGGGCGCCGGGACGTCCGGCGAACCGAAGGCAGGAGAGATGACCGTGCAGCAGGAGGCCCCGGGCGGCGAGGCGCTGGAGGTCTGGATCGACCAGGACCTGTGTACCGGCGACGGGATCTGTGCCCAGTACGCCCCGGAGGTGTTCGAGCTGGACATCGACGGGCTCGCCTATGTGAAGGGCGCGGACGACGAACTGCTCCAGGCGCCGGGGGCGACCGTGCCGGTGCCGCTGCCGCTGCTGACGGACGTGGTGGACTCGGCGAAGGAGTGTCCCGGCGAGTGCATCCACGTCCGCCGGGTTTCGGACAGGGTCGAGGTGTACGGGCCCGACGCGGAGTGAGTCACGGGCCCGGCGCCAGGTGAGTCCGGTTCAGACGCTGTGTGCCCCGGCGGGGGTGGAGCGGAGGAAGGCGTTCCCGTTCCACCGCCAGGTGGCCGGGGTCCGTGTGTCGGGGCAGCAACTGGGCACGGCGTCCGAGGAGTAGCCGAGCAGGGTGGCGGAGACCGCGCGCTCGTGTATGCCGAATTCGGTCACGGTGAGCCGCTCCTCGGGCCGGACCAGGGTGGCGACCACGCGGGCGGTGCGGCCGCCGGCGCCGCGGGTGAGGACGTAGACCCCGTCGGGCGGGGTGCCCATGGGGGCGTCGCAGTGGACCACGGCGATGGTTTCCGGCCGGTCGTCGCCGTCCAGGTCGCCGGTGGCCTTCTTGGCGACCACGGCTTTCACCGGCCCGCAGTCCAGGGGGAAGTCGACGCCGGTGGTGCTCGGCGGCGCGGCGGCGGGTCTGCCGTGGGAACCGGGGGCGGGCTGGACGGCCGTGGCCGGTTCGGGCCGGACGACCGAGGAGAGGGCCACGACACCCGCGAGGGCCGCGGCGGTGGCGACCCAGTGGATGGGCCGGGTCCGGGTGTGCGCGAGTTCCGGGACGGCGGATTGCTGCACGAGGAGTGTCTCCTGCGAGGGCGGTGCCGGTGGGATGGCCTGCATCGTGCCACACGTCACAGAGCGGGGGAACGGCGGGGTCCGCGCGCGGGAGGTCCCGGCCGGTGCCGGGTCAACGGACGGGCGCCGTGCCCGGGTTCCCGTCGTGGACGGGGAACTCGGGCACGGCGCCCTCGCGTTGCGGTGGGTGCGGGCCGGTCAGCGGCCGGCGCCGCCGTCGGCGTTGGGGCCGGCGTAGTCCTCGCCGTAGGCGCCCTTGGCGGGGCGGCGGCGGCGCATGGGCGGCTCGACGCCGTCCGCGAGGCGGCGGGCGGTGAGCAGGAAGCCGGTGTGGCCGATCATCCGGTGGTCCGGGCGGACCGCCAGGCCCTCGATGTGCCAGTTGCGGATCATGGTCTCCCAGGCGGTCGGCTCGTTGAAGCAGCCGATCTCCCGGATGGACTCCACGGTCCGGGCGAGCTGGGTGGTGGTGGCCACGTAGCAGCACAGGATGCCGCCGGGGACGAGCGCCTTGGAGACGGCCTCCAGGCACTCCCAGGGGGCGAGCATGTCGAGGATGACGCGGTCCACGTCGGTGTCGGACAGGTTGTCCTGGAGGTCGCCGACGGTGAGCTGCCAGGCGGGGTGCGGGCCGCCGAAGTAGCGCTCGACGTTCTGCCGGGCGATGTCGGCGAAGTCCTCGCGGCGCTCGTAGGAGTGCAGCATGCCCTGGTCGCCGATGGCGCGCAGCAGGAAGCTGCTGAGCGAACCGGAGCCGACGCCGGCCTCCACGACGCGGGCGCCGGGGAAGATGTCGGCGAAGGCGAGGATCTGCCCCGCGTCCTTCGGGTAGACGACGGCTGCCCCGCGGGGCATGGAGAGGACGTAGTCGGGGAGCAGGGGGCGCAGCGCGAGGTAGGCCACGTTGCCGGTGGTCCGGACAACGCTGCCCTCGGGAGCGCCGATCAGTTCGTCGTGCGGGAAGGAACCCTTGTGGGTGTGGAAGTTCTTTCCGGCTTCGAGCGTGAACGTGTAGTGGCGGCCCTTGGGGTCGGTCAGCTGTACCTGGTCCCCGACCTTGAAGGGCCCGCGCCTGCGGGCGGCACCGGTCGGTTCGGACATGTGACCAGCCTACCGGGTTCCCGCGGGGGGCTTGACCGTCGCCAGGGGGGCGTTACGACGCGGGCCGGGCCATCGCCCTGACGAAGGCCCGCTCGACGTCCGCCGCCGACAGGACGCCGTAGATCTCGCCGGTCTCCTCGACGACCAGGTATTCGGTGGCGGGGGTGGCGCGCAGCACGTCCAGGAGGTCCTCCCCGGCCAGCTCGGCGGAGACCCGCATGCCGTCGGTGAGCTCCTGGGCGAGGCCGCTGACGGCCACCCAGGGGCGGCGGTGTTCGGGTACGCCGACGATGGCGGCCTCGCGGACGAGGGAGACCGGGGTGCCGTCGGCGTCGACCACGACCAGGGCGCGGGCACCGGCGGCGTTGGCGCGGCGCAGCGCCTCGGAGAGCGGGGTGTCGTTCTCGACCGGCACGGCCCGCCGGGTGAGGGTGCGGGCGCGCAGTTCGGGGAGGTGTTCGCGCAGCCGGGCCATGCGCAGGCTGTTGCCGGCGCCGGTCCAGATGATCGCGGCGAGGATGGCGGCGAGCAGGGCGTCGGTGACGGTGTCCATGCCGCCGACGTCCTCCCCGCCGTCGCCGAGGACGCCGGAGGAGTTCAGCAGCGGCAGGCCGATCAGGACGGAGACGGCGAGGGCGCGGCCCACCCAGGCGGCGGCGATGGTGCCGCTCATCGGCTTGCCGGTGATCTTCCAGACGACAGCGCGGAGCATGCGGCCGCCGTCCAGGGGCAGGCCCGGGAGGAAGTTGAAGATCGCCACGATGAGGTTGGAGATCATCAGTCCGGCCAGCAGGACGCCCGGTACGGTGCCGGGCTCGACCGGTTTCATGGCGAGGTAGAACAGGCCGGCCAGCACCAGGGAGAGCAGCGGGCCGACGAAGGCGAGCACGAACTCCCGGCCGGGGGTCTCGGCCTCCTTCTCGATCTCCGAGACGCCGCCGAAGAACTGGAGCTGGATGCGGCGCACCGGGAGCTTGAAGCGGATCGCGGCGACCGTGTGGGCCAGCTCGTGGACCAGGACGGAGGCGTAGAAGGCGACCGCGAAGAAGAGGGAGACCAGGTAGCGGGCGGCGCCGAGTTCGGGCAGCACGCGGTCGAGCTGGCCGCCGAAGACCCAGGTGATCAGGGCGGCGACGAGGAACCAGCTCGGCGCGACGTAGACGGGCACGCCGAAGGGGCGGCCCATGAGGATGCCGCCGCCGGGACCGGGTTCCTTGGGCCGCGGGCCGGGCGGCCGCCCCTTGGCGATACCGGAGTGCGCGAAGGAGTGGTGCTGGCCGGGGGTGGGGGCGGGAGTGGGGGCGTGCCGGTCCGGTTGGGCCGGGGCGGGGGCCGCGGGCGGGGTGGTGTGGCCGGTGGAGCGGCTGTCGGAGGCGTCCGTGCCGTGGGCGGCGGGCCGCTCTCCGGGGGTGGGGGTGTCCGCGGGGCCTTCGGTGGTGGGCCGCTCCGGGCCGGAGGAGGTGCCCGCCGGGCCGTCGGCCACAGGCCGCTCTGCGGGCGTGGGGATGTCCGCCGGGCCTTCGGTGGTGGGCCGCTCCGGACCGGAGGAGGTGCCCGCCGGGCCGTCGGCCACGGGCCGCTCGCCGGGCGTGGGGGTGTCCGCGGGGCCTTCGGTGGTGGGCTGTTCCGGACCGGAGGGGGTGCCCTCGGGGCCGTCGGTCACGGGCCGCTCCGCGGCGGAGGGGGTGCCCTCGGGGCCGTCTTCGGTGGGGTCGGCGTTCGTTCGGGGTGCCGGGGCGGAGTCCTCCTCGGACGTGTTCCCCCGGGGCCCGGGGCCGCGGTGGTCGGTGGGTCCGGTCGCCGGGGCCGTAGGGTCCGCGGCGTCCTTGGCCGGCCTGTCGTCGCCGGACCGGGGCTGCCCGCTCCCGCCGCTCACGTCCACGGTGTCCCCTCGTTCGAAGCGTCTTCCGCACCTGCCTGGTCGGAAGGGTCTCGGGTCGATGGTATGCGCCCGTGGCGGCGCGTTCCGCCCCGGCACCCCTGGTGTTCGCCTGGCGGACGCCGGTGACGCGGGCGGCGGCCGGGGCGGCGCGCGGCCGCGACTGGGGCGCTGTCGGTGCCGGGCCGTATGGTCTGGGGCATGGACAGCAGCATCGACGAGGCAGTGACGCCGGAGGCGACAGACGCGGCCGGGGCGGGGACCGGCCCGGCGGCGGGCGGTGGCCCGGAGGGGGCCGCCGGCGAGCGCGGCGCCCTCGCGCCGGTCTCGCTGTCGCCGTCCCGGGCCAGTGACTTCATGCAGTGTCCGCTGCTGTACCGGTTCCGGGTGATCGACCGGCTGCCGGAGAAGCCGAGCGAGGCGGCGACCCGGGGCACGCTGGTGCACGCCGTGCTGGAGCGGCTGTTCGACGCGCCCGCCGGGGAGCGGACCGCGCCCCGGGCGAAGGCGCTGATCCCGGGGCAGTGGGACCGGCTGCGGGAGAGCCGTCCCGAGCTGACCGAGCTGTTCGCCGACGATCCGGAGGGCGAGCGGCTGGCCGGCTGGCTCGCCGAGGCGGAGCGGCTGGTGGAGCGCTGGTTCACGCTGGAGGACCCCACGCGGCTGGAGCCGGCCGAACGGGAGCTGTTCGTGGAGACCGAGCTGGACTCGGGGCTGCGGCTGCGCGGGATCATCGACCGGGTGGACGTGGCGCCGACCGGCGAGGTGCGGATCGTCGACTACAAGACGGGCAAGGCCCCGCGCCCGGAGTACGCCGAGGGCGCGCTCTTCCAGATGAAGTTCTACGCCCTGGTCGTCTGGCGGCTGAAGGGCGTCGTGCCGCGCCGGCTCCAGCTGGTGTACCTGGGCAGCGGGGACATGCTGACGTACGACCCGGTCCCGGCCGATCTGGAGCGGGTGGAGCGCAGGCTGCACGCGTTGTGGGAGGCCATCAGGCAGGCCACGGAGAGCGGGGACTGGCGGCCCCGGCCGACCAAGCTGTGCGGCTGGTGCGACCACCGGGCGCACTGTCCGGAGTTCGGCGGCACTCCCCCGCCCTATCCGCTGCCGGTTAGGGCGCCCGGGTCGCGGGCGGGGTGAGGCGGGGAACGGGGGCAGGGCAGAATGGGGCCGGACTAGCGAAGGAGTGTCACGTGGCCATCCGTGTCCTACTGGTCGACGACCAGCCCCTGCTGCGTACGGGTTTCCGGATGATCCTGGAGGCCGAGCAGGATCTCGCGGTCGTCGGCGAGGCCGGTGACGGTCTCCAGGCCCTCGACCAGGTACGAGCACTGCAACCGGATGTGGTGCTCATGGACATCCGGATGCCGCGGATGGACGGTGTGGAGGCCACCCGGCAGATCACCGGTCCCGGCCGGGACGGCCCGGCCAAGGTGCTGGTGCTGACCACCTTCGACCTGGACGAGTACGTGGTGGAGGCGCTGCGCGCCGGGGCGAGCGGCTTTCTGCTGAAGGACGCGCCCGCCAACGAGCTGGTGCAGGCGATCCGGGTGGTGGCGAACGGCGAGGCGATGCTCGCGCCGAGCATCACCCGGCGGCTGCTGGACAAGTACGCCACGCATCTGCCGTCCGGTGAGGAACCGGTGCCGGACACCCTGCACACGCTCACGGACCGTGAGGTGGAGGTGCTGAAGCTGGTGGCGCGCGGGCTGTCCAACGCGGAGATCGCGGCGGATCTGTTCGTCAGCGAGACGACGGTGAAGACGCATGTGGGCCATGTGCTGACCAAGCTGGGGCTCAGGGACCGGGTGCAGGCGGCGGTGTACGCGTACGAGAGCGGGCTGGTGCGTCCCGGCGCCCAGTAGGCGTCCGCCGGGCACGGTGTGTGACGACGGCGAAGGGCGCCCCTCTCCTTGTGGAGCGGGGCGCCCTTCGGCGTGTCCGGTGTCAGCTGCTCTTGCTGAGTTCCCAGAAGCGGAACACCGTGGAGGAGTCGAGGCAGTACTCCAGGCCGTACACGCCGTCGCGGACGACCGCGTACTGCTTGGCCTGCCAGACCGGCAGCACGGGCAGTTCGTCGGCGACGATGCTCTGGAGCTTGCCGAAGTCCTTGTCGGTGGCCGCGCGGTCGCTCTGCGCGGCGGTGCCGGGGAGCAGGGTTCCGGTGATGGTGCTGTTGTCGTAGTGGTTGTTCAGCACGTTGCCCTTGCCGAAGAAGGGGGCGGTGAAGTTGTCGGCGTCCGGGTAGTCCGGGATCCAGCCCTTCACATAGACGCCGTACTTGCCGGCGGCGATGTCCTTCTCGTACTGGTCGAAGGCGACGGACTTGACGTCGGCGTCGAACAGGCCGCTGGCGTTGAGCTGTTCGGCGATGGCCTTGAGCTCCTCGTCGGTGGCGGGGCCGTAGCGGGACGGCGTGGACCACAGGGTGAGCTTCACCTTGCCGGTGATGTCGTCGGCGCGCAGCGCGGCGGCGGCCTTGGCCTGGGAGGGCCGGGCGCCGTAGGTGTCGAAGAAGGCGGTGTTGTGGCCCGCGACACCGGCCGGGACGATCGAGTACAGCGGGGTGGCGGTGCCCTGGTAGACGTCCTTGATCAGGGCGTCGCGGTCGATGAGGTAGGCGATGGCCTTGCGGACGCCGAGCTTGCCGGCCACCGGGTCCTTCATGTTGAAGACCAGGTGCTGCACCTCGGCGCTGGTGCCCTCGATGACGTCGATGCCCTTGCTGTCGTTCTGCTGGTCGAGCTGGGTGATGTCGGCCGCGGTCAGGCCTCGGTAGGCGATGTCGATGTCGCCGCCGAGGAGGGCTTCCTTCAGCGCTGTGCGGTCGCCGTGGAAGAACTTCAGGGTGACGCCGGAGTTGTTCGGCTTGGCGCTGCCCTTGTAGTGGCCGTTGACGGAGAAGACGGCCTGGTCCTTGTCGAAGGAGTCCAGTTTGTAGGGGCCGGAGCCGATCGCCTGGTGGTCGGTGCGCAGGGCGTTCGCGTCGTACTGGCGGTGGTCCACGATGGAGCCGGCGCCGGAGGCGATCTTGCTGGGGAAGGTGGCGTCGGGCACCTTCAGGTGGAAGACGGCGGTCTTGGCGTCCGGTGTCTCGACCTTGTCGAGCATCGGGAACATCAGGGCGGGACCGGCCGGGTCGGCGATCTTCAGCATGCGGTCGAAGGTGAACTTCACGTCCTCGGAGGTGAGGTCGTCACCGTTGCTGAACTTCAGGCCGTCCTTCAGTTCGCACTTGTAGACCATGGCCCGGGTGTCGGTGAAGCCGCACTGCTTCGCCAGTTCGGGCTGGGGTTCGGTCGAGCCCTTGGGGAAGCTGAGCAGCGACTGGAAGACGTTGTTGAACAACAGCCAGGAGCCGGGGTCGTAGCCGGCCGCCGGGTCCGTGGCGAGGACGTCGTCGGACATCCCCATCACCACGGAGGAGCCGGTGCCCCCGGAGTCACCGGACTCGGATCCACAGCCGGTCAACAGGCCGGAGGCCAGCACCGCCGTGAGGGGCAGGACCGGCCACTGGTTGCGCAGGTTCACTCGAAGTGCCTTGTCGTCGGTTCGTCAGCCCGGGTCCGCCATCCCTGGACCCGGGCACCCGGGGCCGCACCGTGCGCGGCCCCGGGTCCGGGAGCCGTCAGCCGCTCACGCCGCGGCCGAGCTCCCACAGCTGGAGCGTGGAGGAGGAGTTGAGGGCGTAGGCCGTGCCCGTGATGTCGTCGCGGGCGGCGACGTACTGCTTGCCCTGCCACAGCGGCAGGACGGGGACGTCCTCGGCGACGGCGTCCTGGATGTCGGTCAGGCTCTTGGTCGCGCCGAGCCGGTCGGCCTCGCGGCGGGACTGCGGGATCAGCGTGCGCTGGATGGTGCTGTTGCTGTACGGCGAGCCGAGGAAGTTGTCCTTGTCCAGGAAGGGCGCGAGGAAGTTGTCGGCGTCCGGGAAGTCGGGGAACCAGCCCATGCCGTAGACGTCGTACTCGCCCTTCTGCTCGGCGGGCCGGAAGGTCGACCAGGGGTGGCCCTGGATGGTGACGTCGAACAGGCCGCTGTCGTTGAGCTGCTTCTGCAGGATCTCGAACTCCTGCTTGGTGGCCGAGCCGTAGTGGTCGGTCGTGTAGTGCAGGGTGAGCTTCACCGGGGTGGTGACGCCGGCCTTGGCGAGCAGGGACTTGGCCTTGTCGGCGCTGGGGTTGCCGTACTGGTTGAAGAACGAGTTGGAGTGGCCGGTGACGGTGGCCGGGACCAGCGAGTACAGGGGCTCGGCCTGGGTGCCGTAGACCTTGGAGACCAGTTCGCCGCGGTTGATGACCTGGGCCATGGCCTGGCGTACGGCCTTGTCCTTGACGCTGGTGGCGTTGGTGTTGAAGGCCAGGTAGCGGATCTCCAGGCCGGGCATGTCGACCAGGTCGACCTTCTCGTCGTCGCCGGTGTCCAGCTTCTGGATCTGCGCGGGCGACATGGTGCGGGTCATGACGTCGATGTCGCCCTTGTCGATCGCCTCGCCCATGGCGTCGGCGTCGGTGAAGGAGCGCAGTTCGACCTTGTCGTTGTTCACCGTCACATTGCCCTTGTAGGAAGGGTTCTTGGTGAAGGTGGCCGTGGTCATGGCGTCGTCGTCGACGTCGGCCTTGAAGGTGTACGGGCCGGAGCCGTCGATGTCGAAGCCCTCGCGGAGCTTGTCCTTCGGGTAGTCCTTCGGGTTGACGATGCCCGCGACCGGGGTGGACAGCTTGTACGGGAAGGTGGCGTCGGCGGTCTTCAGGTGGAAGACGACGTCGCGGTCGCCCTGCGTCTCGATCGTGTCGATGGTGTTCAGCAGGGCGGACACACCGCTGTCGGAGTTGATGCGCAGCACCCGCTCGATGGAGTACTTGACGTCCTCGGCGGTCACCGGGTCGCCGCCGGCGAACTTCAGGCCCTCGCGCAGCTTGCAGGCGTAGCGCTCGCTGCCGCTGTCGGTGAAGGAGCAGCTCTCGGCGGCGTCCGGGACGGGCTCGCCCTCGCCCTTGGGCTGCGCCATCAGGGTCTGCACGGACTGGCGCAGGATGTTCCACGTGCCGACGTCGTAGGCGTAGGCCGGGTCGAGGGGCGCGGGGGCTTCCTTGGTGGCCGCGAACCGGTCCGTGGTACCGACGACGATGGCGTCACCGCTCGTGCTCCCGCTGTCGGATCCGCCGCACGCGGCGAGAACCGGGGTGAGCAGGCCGGCCACCGCCGGCAGCACCAAAGTCTTGCGGTTCATGCGGGAGTTTCTCCAGAGCTGTTTCGGGTCCGTGTATCCGGCATGCGGGGGTGGTGCTTGGGGATCACGGGGGTTCTCGGCGGTGTTCTCGCGATGAGATTAGTCCGCACCCGCAGGGGGGTTCACGGCCGCGTGAGTTGACTCGCCATCACGCAGGGGAACCGGTCGCGGACACACCGAAAACCCGACAGCGGCAGGATTAGTGCAGCTTCCCATCAAACGGGACACAAGGGCACGTCCGAACCGCCTCCGAGGGGTCGGCCGACATGCCTCGGCAACGTTGTCGGGGCCCCGGCGAGTGGTGAACATCACACCTGGGGCCGTGCTTCCGGCCGATTGGATTCGGCCGTGCGGCCGACTCCGGACGGCTAGTGCGTTTCCGTCATCATGCCGCGCAGGAACGCCAGGTCGACTTCCTCCAAGGAGGAGACGACGGTGCGTCCCAGGGCCGGGCCGATGGGGGCGACGGAGGGGACGGCGACCACGCGGCAGCCGGCGGCCTCGGCCGCGGCGACCCCGGTGGCGGTGTCCTCGATCACGGCGCACCGGGCCGGGTCGGCGCCGAGTCCGGCGGCGGCGAGCAGATAGGGGTCCGGGAAGGGCTTGGTGCGGGAGACCTCGTCGCCGGCGATGGACAGGGTGAAGTGGTGCGGGCCCAGCACGGTCAGCACGCGGTCGATGATGCGGCGGTGGGAGGCGGAGACCAGGGCGGTGGGGATCTCGTGCGCGTGCAGTTCGGCGAGCAGCCGGGCGGCGCCGGGCATCAGCGGCAGTCCGCTGTCGATGCGGCTCTCGAAGCCCTCGTTGAGCAGTACGGTGAGTTCGGCGAGGCCGATGTCGGCGCCGGTGGCCTCGATGAGGAAGCCGGCGCTGCGGGCCATGGGGCCGCCGACCACGACATGGCGCCAGGTCTCGTCCAGGGTGTGTCCGAGGGAGGCGAAGACCTCGACCTCGACGTCCCACCAGAAGCCTTCGGAGTCCACCAGGGTGCCGTCCATGTCCAGCAGCACCGCTTGCAGGGCGGAGCCTTCGGCCGTACGGGTTCCTAGCGCGGGGACCGTGCTGGTCATCCGGCGCACCTCCTTGAGGGACGACCAGGCCGGTTCCCCGGTGGGGAACCGGCCTGCGGTGGACCGACCAGTGTACGACTTATCCGATCAGTGTGCCGAGTGAGATGTGCGTCACCGTGCGTTGAAGTACTTGGCTTCGGGGTGGTGGATCAGGATGGCGTCGGTGGACTGTTCGGGGTGGAGCTGGAACTCCTCGGACAGGTGGACGCCGATGCGTTCCGGGCGGAGCAGGTCGGCGATCTTGGCGCGGTCCTCCAGGTCGGGGCAGGCGCCGTAGCCGAGGGAGAACCGGGCGCCCCGGTACTTCAGGGCGAACATGTCCTCGATGTCGGCCGGGTCCTCGCCGCCGAAGCCGAGTTCGGCGCGTACCCGGGCGTGCCAGTACTCGGCGAGTGCCTCGGCCAGCTGTACCGACAGGCCGTGCAGTTCCAGGTAGTCGCGGTAGGCGTTGGCCTCGAACAGCTTCGCGGTCTCCTCGCCGATGCGTGAGCCGACGGTGACGACCTGGAAGCCGACGACATCGGTCTCGCCCGATTCCTGGGGGCGGAAGAAGTCGGCCAGGCACAGCCGCCGGCCCCGGCGCTGGCGGGGGAAGGTGAAGCGGGTGCGTTCGTTGCCGTGCTCGTCCAGGATGATCAGGTCGTCGTCCTTGGACACGCACGGGAAGTAGCCGTAGACCACCGCGGCCTCGAGGAGGTTGTCGGTCTGGAGGCGGTCCAGCAGGCCGCGCAGCCTGGGCCGGCCCTCGTTCTCGACCAGTTCCTCGTAGGTGGGGCCCTCGCCGGTGCGGGCCTGCTTCAGTCCCCACTGGCCCTTGAACAGCGCGCCCTCGTCCAGCCAGCTCGCGTAGTCCTTGAGCGGGATGCCCTTGACGATCCGGGTGTCCCAGAACGGCGGGGCGGGCACGGGGTTGTCGGTGGCGACGTCGGAGCGGACGGCGCCCTGCTCCGGCTTCTCCTCCGTCTGCGCGGTGGCCGTGGCGCGGACCCGGCGCTGGCGCAGTTCGGGGAGTTTGGCGCCGGGGACGCCGCGCTTGACGCCGATCAGGGCGTCCATCAGGTGCAGGCCCTCGAAGGCGTCCCGGGCGTAGCGGACCTCGCCCTCGTAGATCTCGTGCAGGTCCTGTTCGACGTAGGCGCGGGTGAGGGCGGCGCCGCCGAGGATGACGGGGAACCGGGCGGCCAGGCCGCGCTGGTTGAGTTCCTCCAGGTTCTCCTTCATGATCACGGTGGATTTCACCAGGAGCCCGGACATGCCGATCACGTCCGCGCGGTGTTCCTCGGCGGCCTCCAGGATCGCGGAGACGGGCTGCTTGATGCCGAGGTTGACCACGTTGTAGCCGTTGTTGGACAGGATGATGTCGACCAGGTTCTTGCCGATGTCGTGCACGTCGCCGCGCACGGTCGCCAGCACGATGGTGCCCTTGCCCTCGGCGTCCGACTTCTCCATGTGCGGTTCCAGGTAGGCCACCGCGGCCTTCATCACCTCGGCGGACTGCAGCACGAACGGCAGCTGCATCTGCCCGGAGCCGAACAGTTCCCCGACGACCTTCATCCCGTCGAGCAGGGTGTCGTTGACGATCTCCAGCGCCGGACGGTCCTGGAGGGCCGCGTCGAGGTCGGCCTCCAGGCCGTTGCGCTCACCGTCGATGATCCGCCGCTTGAGCCGTTCCTCCAGCGGCAGCGCGGCCAGTTCCTCGGCCTTGCCCGCCTTCAGGGACTTCGCGGTGGCGCCCTCGAAGAGCTGCATGAGCTTCTGCAGCGGGTCGTAGCCCTCGCTGCGGCGGTCGTAGATGAGGTCGAGGGCGGTGGTGACCTCTTCCTCGCTGAACCGGGCGATCGGCAGGATCTTGCTGGCGTGCACGATCGCCGAGTCCAGACCCGCCTTGACGCACTCGTCCAGGAACACCGAGTTCAGCAGGATCCGCGCGGCCGGGTTCAGGCCGAAGGAGATGTTCGACAGGCCCAGTGTGGTCTGCACCGCCGGGTGGCGCCGCTTCAGCTCGCGGATCGCCTCGATGGTGGCGATGCCGTCCTTGCGGGACTCCTCCTGACCGGTGCAGATGGTGAAGGTCAGGGTGTCGATGAGGATGTCCTCCTCGCGGATGCCCCAGTTCCCGGTCAGGTCCGCGATCAGCCGTTCCGCGATCTCGACCTTCTTCTCCGGGGTGCGGGCCTGGCCCTCCTCGTCGATGGTCAGCGCGATCAGCGCCGCGCCGTGCTCCCGGGCCAGCCGGGTGACCTGCGTGAACCGGGAGTCGGGGCCGTCGCCGTCCTCGTAGTTCACCGAGTTGATCACGGCGCGGCCGCCGAGCTTCTCCAGGCCCGCCCGGATCACGTCGACCTCGGTGGAGTCCAGCACGATGGGCAGCGTAGAGGCGGTGGCGAAGCGGCCCGCCAGTTCCTCCATGTCCGCGACACCGTCCCGGCCGACGTAGTCCACGCACAGGTCGAGCATGTGCGCGCCCTCGCGGATCTGCTCCCGGGCCATCTCCACGCAGTCGTCCCAGCGGCCCTCCAGCATCGCCTCGCGGAACTTCTTCGACCCGTTGGCGTTCGTCCGCTCGCCGATGGCCAGGTAGGAGGTGTCCTGCCGGAAGGGGACGGACTGGTAGAGGGAGGCCGCGCCCGGTTCGGGGCGGGGGTCGCGCTCGGGCGGGGTGACGCCCCGGACCCGCTCCACGACCTGGCGCAGGTGCTCGGGCGTGGTGCCGCAGCAGCCGCCGACCAGCGACAGGCCGTACTCGCGGACGAAGGTCTCCTGGGCGTCGGCCAGCTCCGGCGCGGTCAGCGGGTAGTGGGCGCCGTCCTTGCCGAGGACCGGCAGGCCCGCGTTGGGCATGCAGGACAGCGGGATGCGGGCGTTGCGGGCGAGGTAGCGCAGGTGCTCGCTCATCTCGGCCGGGCCGGTGGCGCAGTTCAGGCCGATCATGTCGATGCCGAGCGGTTCCAGCGCGGTCAGCGCCGCGCCGATCTCCGAGCCCAGCAGCATGGTGCCGGTGGTCTCGACCGTCACCGACACGATCACCGGCACGTCCAGGCCCAGGGCCTCGATGCCGCGCCGGGCGCCGAGGACGGCGGCCTTGGTCTGGAGCAGGTCCTGGGTGGTCTCCACCAGCAGGGCGTCGGCGCCGCCGGTGAGCAGGCCCTCGGCGTTTTGCTGGTAGGCGTCGCGCAGGGTGGCGTAGGGGGCGTGGCCCAGGGTGGGCAGCTTGGTGCCCGGGCCCATGGAGCCCAGCACCCAGCGCGGCCGGCCGTCCCGTGCGGTGAACTCGTCGGCGGTCTCCCGGGCCACCCGGGCGCCGGCCTGCGAGAGCTCGTGGACCCGGTCGGAGATGTCGTACTCGCCGAGCGCGGAATGGTTGGCGCCGAACGTGTTCGTCTCCACGCAGTCCACGCCGACGGCGAAGTACGCCTCGTGGACGGAGCGGACGATGTCGGGGCGGGTCAGGTTGAGGATCTCGTTGCAGCCCTCGAGGTTCTCGAAGTCCTCGAGGGTGGGCTCCTGGGCCTGGAGCATCGTGCCCATGGCTCCGTCGGCGACCACCACACGGGTGGCGAGCGCCTCGCGGAGCGCGGACACACGGGCCCGGCTGTCGGCGGAAGGGGACGTTGGCGACGAGGCCATGTAAGGGCTCCCTGGGATGCGACGGCTGTCGGCTATGCGGCTTCCCCGGACGGGCGGGGCTTGCCGCACGGCGTCAGGGTAACCGGGAGTCGGCTTGGATGGGCACCACGTCCACGAGGCGGACGTGAGTGGCCTGAATGTCACGCATGGATCTCGTGTGATGTAACAGGTGGCGTCCGACCATTAGCGGGAGGTCGGCATGGACCGGTAGTGTTCGGCATTGCCGAACGGTGACTGCGCGCTACGCAGTCGAAGGGGACGGAGGCAGGACGGCGATGGCACGGAACATCCAGTCGCTCGAACGGGCGGCGGCGATGCTGCGGCTGCTCGCGGGCGGCGAACGGCGGCTGGGGCTGTCGGACATCGCCTCGTCGCTGGGTCTCGCCAAGGGCACGGCGCACGGCATCCTGCGCACCCTCCAGCAGGAGGGGTTCGTGGAGCAGGACGACGCCTCCGGCCGCTATCAGCTGGGCGCGGAGCTGCTGCGCCTGGGCACCACCTACCTGGACGTGCACGAGCTGCGCGCGCGGGCCCTGGTGTGGGCGGACGACCTGGCCCGCTCCAGCGGGGAGAGCGTGTACCTGGGGGTGCTGCACCAGCAGGGGGTGCTGATCGTGCACCACGTCTTCCGGCCCGACGACAGCCGGCAGGTGCTGGAGATCGGGGCGATGCAGCCGCTGCACTCCACGGCGCTGGGCAAGGTGCTCTCGGCGTACGACCCGGTGGCGCACAGCGAGGCGCTGGAGGCCGACCGCAAGCCGTTCACCGACCGCACGGTGTGCGACGCCGCCGGTTTCGAGCACATCCTCGACCTCACGCGCGCGCGGGGCTACGCGGCCGATGTGGAGGAGACCTGGGAGGGCGTGGCCTCGATCGCCGCGCCCATCCACGACCGGCGCCGCATGCCGGTGGGCGCGGTCGGCATCACGGGAGCGGTGGAGCGGCTGTGCCGGGAGGGCGAGCTGCGCCCGGAGCTGATCGCGGCGGTGCGGGACTGTGCCCGCGCGGTGTCGCGGGACCTGGGCGCCGGGCGGTTCTGAGGCGGGCCGGGGCAGGCCCCGCGAGCGAGGCGCACGCATACGGGAAACAGCCGGGACGTCGGGCGACGTTCCGGCTGTCGATCTACCCTGAAACGGACAAAAAGTCCTATATCGTACGTCCAGGCGCGAAGCTCGATAACCCGCAGCGATCAATAACGATCCTGTTTCCGATAACAGAACCCTTGACGCACGGGTAACGCCGAACAAGACTCCCGTCCATCGGTCGGCATTGTCGAACACCTACCGGCAATACGCGCTAGAGTGTGACAACGCCAAGGGCCGGCATCGCTCTCACCCACGAGGGCGCCAGAACCACCGGAGGGACCCGGGGTTCGGCTACCCCTGGACGAAGGACAAAGGAGTCGCGGGTGTCCAGCTCCGACATCTTCATCGGCGAGACCATCGGTACCGCCATACTCATCCTGCTCGGCGGCGGTGTCTGTGCCGCCGTCACGCTGAAGGCCTCCAAGGCCCGCAACGCCGGCTGGCTCGCCATCGCCTTCGGGTGGGGCTTCGCCGTCATGACGGCCGCGTACATCTCCGGGCCGCTGTCCGGCGCGCACCTCAACCCGGCCCTCACCGTCGCCCTGGCCATCAAGGACGGCGACTGGAGCAACGTTCCGACCTACTTCGCCGGTCAGCTGCTGGGTGCCGTCATCGGCGCCGTCCTGGTGTGGGTCGCCTACTACGGCCAGTTCCTCGCCCACCTGACGGACAAGGAGATCGTCGGCGGCCCCGGCGCGCAGACCACCTCGGCCAAGGCCGTCGAGGCCCAGGAGAAGGGCGCCGGCCCGGTCCTCGGCATCTTCTCCACCGGTCCGGAGATCCGGAACGTGGCGCAGAACCTCGCCACGGAGATCATCGGCACCGTCGTGCTGATCCTCGCCGTCCTCACCCAGGGCCTGAACGACCAGGGCAACGGCCTCGGCGTCCTCGGCGGTCTGATCACCGCGCTCGTGGTGGTCTCCATCGGTCTGTCGCTGGGCGGTCCGACGGGCTACGCGATCAACCCGGCCCGCGACCTCGGCCCGCGCATCGTGCACGCCCTGCTGCCGCTGCCCAACAAGGGCGGTTCCGACTGGTCCTACGCCTGGATCCCGGTGGTCGGTCCGCTGGCCGGCGGCGCGATCGCGGCGGGCATCTACAACCTCGCCTTCGCCTAGGAAGCTTGCGGAGAGCACCGAGACTTCGCGCGCACGCCGCACGCACAGCCCCAACACCACGGACTTCCAGGAGCACACAGTGACCGACGCCCACACCGCAGGCCCCTTCATCGCGGCGATCGACCAGGGCACCACCTCCTCCCGCTGCATCGTCTTCGACCGGGACGGCCGCATCGTCGCCGTCGACCAGAAGGAGCACGAGCAGATCTTCCCCAAGCCCGGCTGGGTCGAGCACGACGCCAACGAGATCTGGACCAACGTCCAGGAGGTCGTCGCCGGCGCCGTGGCCAAGGCCGGCATCACCCGGGACGACATCAAGGCCATCGGCATCACCAACCAGCGCGAGACCACCGTGCTGTGGGACAAGAACACCGGTGAGCCCGTCCACAACGCCATCGTCTGGCAGGACACCCGCACCGACGCCCTGTGCCGGGAGCTGGGCCGCAACGTCGGCCAGGACCGCTTCCGCCGGGAGACCGGCCTGCCGCTCGCGTCGTACTTCGCCGGGCCCAAGGCCCGCTGGCTGCTCGACAACGTCGAGGGCCTGCGCGAGCGCGCCGAGGCCGGCGACATCCTCTTCGGCACCATGGACACCTGGGTCATCTGGAACCTGACCGGCGGGGTGAACGGCGGCCGGCACGTCACCGACGTCACCAACGCCTCGCGCACCCTGCTGATGAACCTGCACACGATGCGGTGGGACGACAAGATCTGCGAGTCCATCGGCGTGCCGGAGCAGATCCTGCCCGAGATCCGCTCCTCCGCCGAGGTCTACGGCGAGATCAGCGGCGGCCGCCTGGGCGAGCTGCTCGGCGGCATCCCGGTCGCCTCCGCGCTCGGCGACCAGCAGGCGGCCCTTTTCGGCCAGTGCTGTTTCTCCGAGGGCGAGACCAAGTCGACCTACGGCACCGGCACCTTCATGGTGATGAACACCGGCGAGAAGATCATCAACTCCTACGCCGGTCTGCTCACCACCGTCGGCTACAAGATCGGCGACCAGCCGACCGTGTACGCCCTGGAGGGCTCGATCGCCGTCACCGGCTCGCTGGTGCAGTGGATGCGCGACCAGATGGGCCTGATCTCCACCGCCGCCGAGATCGAGACGCTCGCGCTCTCGGTCGAGGACAACGGCGGCGCGTACTTCGTGCCGGCCTTCTCCGGCCTGTTCGCCCCGCACTGGCGCTCCGACGCGCGCGGGGTGATCGCCGGCCTGACCCGGTACGTGACCAAGGCGCACCTCGCGCGCGCCGTCCTCGAGGCCACCGCCTGGCAGACGCGGGAGATCGCCGACGCCATGGTGAAGGACTCCGGCGACGAGCTGGTGACCCTCAAGGTGGACGGCGGCATGACCGCCAACAACCTGCTGATGCAGACCCTGGCCGACGTCCTGGACGCGCCGGTGGTGCGCCCGATGGTCGCCGAGACCACCTGCCTCGGCGCCGCCTACGCCGCCGGTCTCGCCGTCGGCTTCTGGTCCAGCACCGACGACCTGCGCGCCAACTGGCGCCGGGCCGCCGAGTGGACCCCCCGCATGGACGCGGAGACCCGCGCCCGTGAGTACAAGAACTGGCTCAAGGCCGTCGACCGGACCATGGGCTGGCTCGACGACGAGAGCTGAGCGGTTCAACCGGCTCAGTCAGCTCTGACGAGGAGTAAGTACCCGACATGACCAGTCAGTCCACCCTGCAGTCCGTGCCTGCCCTGGGGACGCGCCCGGCCTCCGGCTCCAACCCGAGCCGCGCCGAGACCAGGGAGCAGCTCTCCAAGGCGTCGTACGACCTTCTTGTGATCGGCGGCGGCATCCTGGGCATCTCCACCGCCTGGCACGCCGCGCAGTCCGGGCTCAGGGTGGCCCTGGTCGACGCCGGCGACTTCGCCGGTGCCACCTCCTCCGCCTCCTCCAAGCTGCTCCACGGCGGCCTGCGTTACCTGCAGACCGGCGCGGTGAAGCTGGTGGCGGAGAACCACTTCGAGCGCCGGGCGGTCTCCCGCCAGGTGGCCCCCCACCTGGCGAACCCGCTCACCTTCTACCTGCCGGTGTACAAGGGCGGCCCGCACGGCGCGGCCAAGCTCGGCGCGGGCGTCTTCGCCTACTCGGCGCTGTCCGCGTTCGGCGACGGCGTCGGCCACCTGCTCTCGCCGGCCAAGGCGGCGCAGGACGTGCCCGAGCTGCGCACCGAGAACCTCAAGGCCGTGGCCGTGTACGGCGACGACCAGATGAACGACGCGCGCATGGCGCTGATGACGGTCCGCGCGGCCGTCGAGGCGGGCGCGGTCGTCCTCAACCACGCCGAGGTCACCGGGCTGCGCTTCACCCAGGGCCGGGTGACCGGCGCGGACCTGAGGGACCGGCTGTCCGGCGAGGAGTTCGGCGTGAACGCCCGCCTGGTGCTGAACGCGACCGGCCCGTGGGTCGACCACCTGCGCAGGATGGAGGACCCGAACGCGGCGCCGTCCATCCGGCTGTCCAAGGGCGCGCACCTGGTCCTGAAGCGCACCTCCCCCTGGAAGGCCGCGCTGGCCACGCCCATCGACAAGTACCGCATCACCTTCGCCCTCCCCTGGGAGGACATGCTGCTGCTCGGCACCACCGACGAGGAGTACGAGGGCGACCCGGCGGACGTGTCCGTCAATGACAAGGACATAGCCCAGATCCTGGACGAGGCCGCGTTCTCCGTCCGGGACCAGCAGCTGCGGCGCGAGCTGATCACCTACGCGTTCGCCGGTCTGCGGGTGCTGCCGGGCGGCCCCGGTGACACCGCCAAGGCCAAGCGGGAGACCGTGGTGACCGAGGGCAAGGGCGGCATGCTGTCCGTCGCGGGCGGCAAGTGGACGACGTTCCGTCACATCGGCCGCACGATCATGAAGAAGCTCGAGGCGCTGCCGGGCCACCCGCTCGGCGACGACTTCGAACCGATCTCCTCGCTGCCGAAGAAGCTGCCGCTGCCCGGTGTCGCCAACCCGCGCGCGGTCGCCCACCGGCTGCTGGTCGACGCCCCGGCGCCCGGTCCGCGCATGGCCGCCGACACCGCCAGGCACCTGGCCACCCACTACGGTTCGCTGGCCTTCGACATCGCCCGGCTGGCGAACGAGAACCCGGAGCTGGCCGAGCGCGTCCACCCCGACGCCCCGGAGATCTGGGCGCAGGTGGTGTGGGCCCGTGACCACGAGTGGGCCGAGACGCCGGACGACGTGCTGCGCCGCCGCACCACGCTGACCATCCGGGGCCTGGCCACGGACGAGGTCCGGGCGAAGGTCCAGGAGGTCCTGGACGGGAAGTAGGCCCGCTCGCGAGGGACGGGCCGCGTCCGCGGGGGCGCCTCCGGCCGGGGAGGCGCCCCCGCGCGCGTCCGCGTCCCTCGGCTGTGAGTCCGGCGCGCCCGCGTGTTCAGCGGTGGTGAACGGGGCAGTGATCCGTTCACTCCCCCGTGCAAGGGGGCTGCGGGCGCCCCCGCGGGACGCCGTAAGGTTGGTGGGTCAAGCGAGGGCACGTCGGAAGGAGGCACTGGGTGATCGAGCTGGAGGGGGTTCCCGAGCTGATCGACCCAGTCATGGTGGCCGCGTTCGAGGGCTGGAACGATGCCGGCGACGCCGCCTCCACGGCGGTCGCGCACCTGGAACGCGAATGGAAGGGCGAGGTGTTCGCGGCGCTGGACGCCGAGGACTACTACGACTTCCAGGTGAACCGTCCCACGGTGTTCATGGACGGCGGTGTGCGCAAGATCACCTGGCCGACGACGAGGTTGTCGGTGGTCCGGGTCGGCGGCGACAAGCCGCGCGACCTGGTGCTGGTCCGGGGCATCGAGCCGTCCATGCGGTGGCGTTCGTTCTGCAACGAGCTGCTCGGCTTCGCGCACGAGCTGGGCGTGGAGCTGGTGGTCATCCTGGGCGCCCTGCTCGGTGACACCCCGCACACGCGTCCGGTCCCGGTCAGCGGGGTCACGTCCGACCCGGACCTGGCCCGCCGCATGGACCTGGAGGAGACCAAGTACGAGGGACCGACGGGCATCGTCGGCGTCCTTCAGGAGGCGTGCACGCACGCGGGCGTCCCGGCGGTCTCGCTGTGGGCGGCCGTACCGCACTACGTCTCCCAGCCGCCCAACCCCAAGGCCACGCTGGCGCTGCTCAACCGGCTGGAGGACCTGCTGGACCTGCGGATCCCGCAGGGCGAGCTGCCCGAGGACGCGCGGGCCTGGCAGGTGGGCGTGGACCAGCTGGCGGCGGAGGACAGCGAGGTCGCCGAGTACGTCCAGACGCTGGAGGAGGCCCGGGACACCGCGGAGCTGCCGGAGGCGTCCGGTGAGGCGATCGCCCGGGAGTTCGAGCGGTATCTGCGGCGCCGGGACGTGGGTCCTCCGGGCGGGAAGCCCAGGCCGCCCGCCTCCGGCGGCGGGGGCAAGGAGGAGGACGAGGACGGCCCGGAGGGCTGAGGGAGCCTGAGGGTACGGAAGAGGGGCGGTTCCTTCCCGGGAACCGCCCCTCTTCTTCCGTTGTGAGCGACTGCCCCGGTAGGACGTCGTTCGGCTGCCGCGCCGTCGTGGCTTGTCGCGCCGTTCCCCGCGCCCCTTGCGGGGCGCCAGGCCCGGGGTCTCTACAAGGCCACGCCCAGCAGCGCGTCCACCGCGCGGGTCACCAGGCCCGGGGCGCCCGTGTCCGTGCCGCCCTCTTCCTCCTGCCGGGCCGCCCAGCGGTCCACCGCGGCGAGGGCGGCGGGGGCGTCCAGGTCGTGGGAGAGGGCCTCGCGGATCTCCTCCACCAGGGCGTCGGCCGAGGGGCCGTCGGGGCGGGAGACCGCCGCGCGCCAGCGGCCGAGGCGGGCCACGGCGTCCTGGAGGACCTGGTCGGTCCACTCCCAGTCGGCCCGGTAGTGGTGGGCCAGCAGGGCGAGGCGGATGGCGGCGGGGTCGACGCCGTCGCGGCGCAGCCGGGAGACGAAGACGAGGTTGCCCTTGGACTTGGACATCTTCTCGCCGTTCAGGGCGACCATGCCGGCGTGCACATAGGCCCTGGCCATGGGGAACTCGCCGGTGAGCACCTGGGCGTGCGAGGCGCCCATCTCGTGGTGCGGGAAGGCGAGGTCGGAGCCGCCGCCCTGGACGTCGAAGCCCATGCCGAGGTGGTCCAGCGCGATGGCCACGCACTCGATGTGCCAGCCGGGGCGGCCCCGGCCGAGCGAGCCGCCGTCCCAGCTGGGCTCGCCCTCGCGGGCCGCCATCCACAGCATCGGGTCCAGCGGGTTCTTCTTGCCCGGGCGGTCCGGGTCGCCGCCGCGTTCCGCGGACAGCAGCCGCATGGCGGCGGCGTCCAGGTGCGAGACCTTGCCGAAGTGCGGGTCGGACTCGACGGAGAAGTAGATGTCACCGTCCAGCTCGTAGGCCGCGCCGATGTCACGCAGCCGCTCGACGAGCGGGACGATGCCGGGTATGGCCTCGACCGCGCCGATGTACTGCCGCGGCGGGAGCATCCGCAGGGCGGTCATGTCCTCGCGGAAGAGAGCCGTCTCGCGCTCGGCGAGGGCGGTCCAGTCGACGTTGTCGCGCTCGGCCCGCTCCAGCAGCGGATCGTCGACGTCGGTGACGTTCTGGACGTAGTGGACCTGCCGCTTGGTGTCGAGCCACACGCGCTGAACCAGGTCGAACGCGTTGTAGGTCGCCGCGTGACCCATGTGGGTCGCGTCGTACGGCGTGATGCCGCAGACGTAGATGCGGGCGACGGGACCGGGGTCGAGGGTGACCAGGCCGCCGGTCGCGGTGTCGTGGATCCTCAGGTCGCGGCCCTGACCAGGCAGGGCGGGGACCTCGGAAGCGGGCCAGGCATGCATGTACATGAGCCTAACCGGCCCCGACCCGCCTGTACGAACGGGATCGGGCCGGATGACCGGTTCGGCGTTCTTGAACATCGGCGCCGGGTGTGCTGGGGTCCGGATCCGCTCACCGCGCGTGGCCGGTCAGGTGCTCAGCGGGGTGGCCCGCACACGCGTACGGGAGCCGGCCCGCGGGTGCTCAGACCGGGGGCCAGGGAATGGCGGGCCAGTCGCCGCTGGGCTCCGGGTGCCGGCCGCTGGTGAGCAGGGCGTCGACCCGCGCGCGCGTGGCGTCGACCTCGGCCGTCGTGATCAGGGTGGCCAGCCTTGTGCCCAGCGGGCCGTCCAGGGCGTCCCGCAGTCCCTTGAGGACGCCGACGGCCTCCTCCGGCAGGGGTTCGCCCGCCCAGCCCCACAGCAGGGTGCGCAGTTTGTCGTCCACGTTGAAGGTGACGCCGTGGTCGATGCCGTAGAGCCGGCCGTCGGCGGTGGGCAGCAGGTGGCCGCCCTTGCGGTCGGCGTTGTTGATGACCGCGTCCAGGACGGCGAGCCGGCGCAGCCGCGCGTCGTCGGCGTGCACCAGCAGCGCGGTGCGGTCCTCGCCGACGTCGGCGAGCCCGATCGCCTTCCAGCCCGGCTCCGGTTCCTCGCCGTCGACCAGGGCGAGCAGCTCGGTCTCGGGGTGGACGTCGATCCACAGCTGGCACATGCCCTCGCCGTACGGCCCCTCGCGCAGCACGGTGGGCGGCACCAGGCCCCAGCCGGTGGCCTCGGACACCTCGTAGGCGGCCACCTCGCGGCCCGCCAGGGTGCCGTCGGGGAAGTCCCACAGGGGGCGCTCCCCGGCGACCGGCTTGTACACACAGGAGGCCTGGCGGCCGTCGAGGGCGACCGTGCAGAACAGGGCCGCGTTGGACGCCTCGCGGATCCGCCCGCGTACGGTCAGCTCACCGTGCGCGAGCAGCTCGGCCGGGTTCGGGTCGGGTGTCACGCTCCGCGGCGGTATCCGTTCTGGCGCGGACATACGTGTCCTTCCGGGTCGAGCGGGAGGCTGCACAGCGGGCACGGCGGCCGCCCGGCGTTGACGACGTCGAGGGCGCGCTTGGCGAAGGCCCGGGCCTGCGCGCCGGTCAGCCGGACCCGCAGCATCGGGGGTCCGTTCTCCTCGTCCTGGAGCAGGCGCTCCTCGGCCTCGGCGAGGTCTTCCTCGGTGTCGGCGTCCAGCTCGACCAGCGCCTGCGCCTCGACGATCATGCGCTGGTCCTCGCCGTCCCAGGCCAGGGCCATGGTGCCGACGCGGAACTCCTCCTCGATGGGAGTGTCGAGCGGTGCGGTGTCGGTGATCTCGGTGGGGGCGACGGCCGGGACGGCGGCGCTGCCGCCACTACGCCGTACGACCTCGTCCAGCAGTTCGTCCATGCGCTCGGCGAGCGCGGCCACCTGGGTCTTCTCCAGGGCCACGCTGGTCACCCGGGAGCCTGCGATGGCCTGGAGGAAGAACGTACGGCGCCCGGGCAGTCCGACCGTGCCGGCCACGAAGCGGTCCGGCTGGTCGTAGAGGAACACCTGACGGGACACGTCCTGTCTCCATAAAGTCGTGGTTTCGAGAGGTTCGGCGGTTGGCCGTACGGGAAAGCGAACGGGATGGGTCGCCTCACCCTACTGCGGCCGACGATCACGGTGCGCCCGCACCGCCTCCGACCGGTGCGTCACCCTCGCCGGGTTCCTCGCGGGGGGCGAGCGAAGCGAAATCCCCGGTGTCGCCGAGGCGGACGAGGTACGGCCGGAGCCGGGTGTAGCGGATCGCGGTGACGGAGCAGGGTTCGACGGAGATCCGCTGGAAGAGATCGAGGTGCAGGCCGAGGGCGTCGGCGACGAGGGACTTGATGATGTCGCCGTGGGAGCACATCAGGTAGACGGCGTCGGCGCCGTGGTCCCGCTCGACGCGCGCGTTCCACTCGCGTACGGCCTCGGCGGCGCGGGTCTGCATGGCCCGCATGGACTCGCCGCCGGGGAAGGCGGCGGCGGACGGGTGGGTCTGTACGACCTCCATCAGCGGCTCGTCCTTCAGCTCGGCGAGCTTGCGGCCGGACCAGTCGCCGTAGTGGCACTCACCGATCCGCTCGTCGGTGTGGGAGCGCAGGCCGGGGCGGGCCTCCAGCAGCGGGCGCACGGTCTCCTGGCAGCGCTGCAGGGGGCTCGCGACCACCTCGGAGATCGGCAGTCCGGCGAGCCGGCCGGGCAGCGCGGCGGCCTGCGCGGCGCCGCGCTCGTCCAGGGCGACGCCGGGCGTCCACCCGGCGAGCAGCCCGGAGGTGTTGGCGGTGGAACGTCCGTGCCTTACGAGGATCAGCGTGGGCATGCGGCAAGGGTAGGCGCATCGGGAAGTGCGCCGTTGACCGGGCGAAGGGAGAATGCGCTCCGTGATCGTCGACTGCGCCGTCTACCGGCACGGGCACCGCAGCGAGGGGCCCTCGGACCTGTCCGACGCGCTCGCCGGGGCACGAGCCGCGGGCGGCTTCGTGTGGATCGGCCTGTACGAGCCCTCCGAGCGGGAGTTCGACCTGGTCAGCCAGGAGTTCGGGCTGCATCCGCTGGCCGTGGAGGACGCCCTGAAGGCACATCAGCGGCCCAAGCTGGAGGTGTACGACGACTCGCTGTTCATGGTGCTGAAACCGGTGGTGTACGAGCCCGAGAGCGACGCGGTCTCGGCCGGTGAGGTGATGGTCTTCGTCGGTGAGAGTTTCGTGGTGACGGTGCGCCACGGGGAGGGTTCGCCGCTGGCGGCCGTGCGGCAGCGGCTGGAGCGGGAGCCGGAGATGCTGGACAAGGGCCCCACCGCCGTGCTGTACGCGATCGCCGACGCCACCGTGGACCACTATCTGGAGGTGGCGACGGAGCTGCAGAACGACCTGGACGAGCTGGAGGCGGAGGTGTTCCGGCCGGACACCGGCGGTTCCCGCAACACCGCGTCCCGGATCTACACCTTCAAGCGGCAGATCCTGGAGTTCCGCCGGGCGACCGGCCCGCTGGCGCTGCCGCTGACCCGGCTGGCGGGCAGCGGCCCGCTGGGCAACTCGGTGCCGTTCGTGCACGAGGAGTCCCGGCCCTTCTTCCGGGACGTGGGCGATCACCTCACGCGCGTGAACGAGTCCGTGGAGGCCCTGGACCGGCTGGTCTCGGACATCCTGTCGGCGCATCTGGCGCAGATGAGCGTCCGGCAGAACGACGACATGCGGAAGATCTCCGCGTGGGCGGCGATGGCGGCGGTGCCCACGATGATCGCGGGGATCTACGGCATGAACTTCGACCACATGCCCGAGCTGCACTGGCTGTGGTCGTACCCGGCGGTGATCGTGCTGATGGCCGTGCTGGAGGTGCTGTTGTACCGGCTGTTCAAGCGGCGCGGGTGGTTGTGAGCGGGGGCATGCGGCGCGGGTGGCTGTGAGCGCGGTTCACATTGCGAGCTGCTGTGAGCGCGGTTCACGCGGCTTCCGTTGCGGGGGCCGGGCGGCCGCCGAGGGCGCCGCGGCGCTCGGGCATGCGGAGGGCGGCCATGCGGTGCCGGCCGACGAGGCGTTCCCAGGCGTACGCGGCGTGGATGCCGGCCGCGAGCACCGCCCGCTTCGCCCTCGGCCAGCCCAGGATGCGGCCCATGTGGGCCATGACGGCGAGGCTGACGTCCCGGTGGACGCGGATCTCGGCGAGCGCGCAGGCGCGCAGGGTATGCAGGATCAGCCGGCCGTGCCCGGCGGCGGCCAGGCGCAGCAGTTCCTCGTGGGCGTAGGCGAGGTGGTTGTCCTCGTCGCCCGCGATCACGCGGACGGCCTTGCCGATCTCCGGGTGGTCGCCGAAGTGCCGGCTCAGCAGTGCCATCTGCTCGGCGGCGCGCTGCTCGGTGACCCGGCTGTGCGCGAGGTAGACGACGATGTCCCGCACGGTGAGCGGCTCGTCCCGGCGGAGCCGGTCGTGGGCGAGGCCGATGCCGCGCCGTTCCAGGAGCATGGTGTAGTCGGTCTCCGGCGGAACCGGTACGGGGTCGAGCCCGCGCTTCCTCAGCAGGGCCAGGAAGATGCGGCCGTGCTTGTCCTCGTCGGCGCCGTGCCGGGCGATCTTCGGGGCGAGCGCGCGTTCCCCGTCCGGGACCAGCGCGGCGATCCGGCCGTTCTCCCAGCCGCCCTGGGACTCCCCGCCGGCGGCGATGGAGCAGAAGAGCCGGAAGGACTCGTCGTGGTCGAGGATCTCCTGGAACAGCCTCCTGGCCGACAGCATCGCAGCACCTCTCCGCTCCACAGGGGTCCGCGGGCCTCTCGGGGGCTTCCGTGGCTTTCGGGGCGCTGGTGGCTTTCGAGGGCTCGCGAAACGAGTCAAATGCGGGCAGAAGGGGGGCGCAACAGGGCCGTCGGCCGAATCGGCCGAACGAAGGAGCGTGAAAGGCGGGAAGGAGACGGGAAAGAAGGGCGCCGAGGGTCGTAACCGTGCGGCGCCGGGGGCGTTGTTCCCCGTGACGGCCGTGGCGGGGAAGACCCCCGAGCCCCCACCACGGCCGTGGAAATCCCCCGCCGGGGCTTCGCTCACGCCAGCCCGGCGCGCTCCAGGGCCTCGCTGCCGGCCCGCAGGGAGGCGAGCCGCTCCTCGAGCGTGAAGCCGGCCGGGGCCAGGCTGAGGGTGGTGACCCCGGCGGCGGCGTAGGCCTTCATCCGGTCGGCGATCCGGTCGACGGAGCCCAGCAGAGTGGTCCGGTCGATGAGTTCCTGGGGGATCGCGGCGGCGGCGCCCTGCTTGTCCCCGGACAGATACTTCCGCTGGATCTCGGCGGCCTCCTTCTCGTAGCCCATGCGCTGGGCCAGCTGGTTGTAGAAGTTCTGCTTCGCGCTGCCCATGCCGCCGACGTACAGCGCGGTGTACGGGCGGAAGGTGTCGGCGAGCCGGGCCACGTCCTTGTCGTCGCCGAGGGCGATCGGCAGGGTCGGGCACACGTCGAACCCGTCGAGCGTCAGCCCCGCCTTCTCCCGCCCGGCGCGCAGGTACTTGACCGTGGTCTCCTCCAGGTGCTCGGCCGAGGGGAAGATCAGCAGCGCGCCGTCGGCGATCTCGCCGGTCTGCTCCAGGTTCTTCGGGCCGATGGCGGCGATGTAGAGCGGGATGTGCTCGCGCTGCGGGTGCACGGTCAGCTTGATGGGCTTGCCGGGGCCGCCGGGCAGCGGCAGCGTCCAGTGCTCGCCCTCGAACGTCAGCCGCTCCCGGGTCATCGCCTTGCGCACGATCTCCACGTACTCGCGGGTGCGGGCCAGCGGCTTGTCGAACTTCACCCCGTACCAGCCCTCGGAGACCTGCGGGCCGGAGACGCCGAGGCCGAGCCGGAACCGGCCACCGGAGAGCGAGTCGAGCGTGGCCGCGGTCATCGCCGTCATCGCGGGCTGGCGGGCCGGGATCTGGAAGATGGCCGAGCCGACGTCGATGCGCTCGGTCTGCGCGGCGACCCAGCTGAGCACGGTGGCCGCGTCGGAGCCGTAGGCCTCGGCGGCCCAGCACACCGCGTAGCCCAGCCGGTCGGCCTCCTGTGCCACGGCCAGGTTGTCGCCGTCCATTCCGGCACCCCAGTAACCGAGGTTGATCCCGAGCTGCATGCGCGATTCCCCTTACCCGTGAGTAACGTGCTTGTGGGGCAGACCTTAGCGCGGGGGCGGGGTGGGGCGGCAGGGCGGCGGCGGACCGGTGGAGGGCGCGCGTGCGCCGCGGGAGACGGAACGCGGGAGTCGTCCCCTTCGGGGGTGGTTATCCACAGGCAACCCATCGCACCGGTTCTGGCCAGTAATCTCGCCCGCATGGAGCAGAGGCATCTCGGCCGTACCGGCCTGCGCGTGTCCCGGATCGGACTCGGCACCCTCACCTGGGGGCGGGACACCGACGAGCACGACGCCGCTGACATGCTGAAGACGTTCTGGGAGGCCGGCGGCACCCTCGTCGACACCGCCGACGTGTACGGCGACGGGGAGGCGGAGTATCTGCTCGGGCGGCTCATGGAGGGGCTGGTGCCGCGCCGGGATCTGGTCATCTCCACCAAGGCCGGCAGCGTGCCCGACCCCGAGCGCCGCTTCGACGGTTCCCGGGGCCATCTGCTCGCCGCGCTCGACGCCTCCCTGGCCCGCCTCGGCACGGAGTACGTCGACCTGTGGCACATCCACGCCTACGACCCCGGGACCCCGCTGGAGGAGACGCTCCAGGCCCTCGACCTGGCGGTGAGCAGCGGCCGGGCCCGGTACGCCGGTGTCTCGAACTTCTGCGGCTGGCAGCTGGCCAAGGCGGCCACCTGGCAGCTCGCGGCGCCGGGCACCCGCACCCGGCTGGCCAGTACCCAGATGGAGTACTCGCTGCTCCAGCGCGGTGTGGAGCGGGAGGTGCTGCCGGCCGCGCTGGACCTCGGCGTGGGCCTGCTGCCGTCCTCGCCGCTCGGCCGGGGCGTGCTGACCGGAAAGTACCGGCACGCCACTCCACCGGATTCGCGCGGGGCCTCCGAGGACCTCGCGCCGTTCGTCGAGCCGTACCTGGACGACACCGCGACCCGCATCGTGGACGCGGTGACGACGGCGGCCGACGGGCTCGCGGTCACCCCGCTCCAGGTGGCGCTGGCGTGGGTGCGGGACCGGCCCGGGGTGGCCGCGCCGATCGTCGGCGCACGCACCGCGCAACAGCTCACGGCGGCGTTGTCAGTGGAGGCCCTTAGTCTTCCTGACGAGATCTGCCGGGCGCTGGACGATGTGTCGGCGCCCGTGCACCGCTATCCCGATCACGACTGGAGCACGCTGTGAGCACGGAGCCGGAGACCACGGAGGAAGCCGGGCCGGGGACGCCGGACACCCGTGAGGTACGGGAGGGGGGCGCCGAGGGGAGCGCCGACGGCGGCACCGACGCGGGTACGGAGGGGCGTACCGAGGGAGGTGTCGCGGCCGAGGGGGCGGAAGGCGTCGGCGTCGGTGCATCGGAGGACGCCGGTGCCGCTGAGGGCGCCGGTGCTGACGGGGAGACCGGTGCCGCTGAGGAAGCCGGTGCCGACGAGGACGCCGGTGCTGCTGGGGACGCCGGTGCCGCTGAGGGCGACGGTTCCTCGGAAGGTGCCGAGGGTGTCGCCGGGGAGGACGCGGGCGGCGCGGGTGAGTTGTCCGAGGCGGAGGCCGAGCTGGCCGCGCAGCGGATCGAGCGGGAGCGGATCGAGCGGCGCAAGGCCGAGAAGAGGGGCCCCATCGCCGCCGGAGCCAAGCTCAGCGGCAAGGCGGCCGACCTGCTCGCGGCGGTCCGGGCGGTGGAGAGCGGCGAGAAGCCGACGGCCACGGTGTTCACCGAGCCGGCCCCGGCGCCGCGCCGCCCGGCCCCGGAACCGGAGCGCCGGCCCCAGCCCGCCCCCGCGCCCGTCACGCCCGCCGCCCCCGCGCCGGAGGCCGTCGACGCCGTGCGCCGGGTACTGGCCGAGGGCGGTGCGCCGGAAACCCTGGCCCCCCAGGTGGCCGCGGTGCTCGGCGAGGGCGCCGGCACCACGCTCCGGGAGGACCCCTGGCAGCTGCTCCGGGTCGGCGGGGTACGGCCGGAGCAGGCCGACGGCTTCGCGCGGGCGCTGCTCGGCCCGGACTGCGGCCCGGACGACGCGCGGCGCGGCCGGGCGGTGACGGTCTGGCTGCTGGAGCAGGCGGCCGTGGCCGGGCACACCGCCCTGGAGCTGCCCACGCTCACCGCGGCGCTCGGCCGGCAGGGCGTGCCGGACCCGGACGCGGCGGTGCAGGACGCGCTCGCCGAGGGTGAGGCCCTGGTGTTCCAGGACGCCCTGGAGGAGCCCGGCACGCCCGCGCCCCAGGACACCGACGAGGAGCAGGAGCGGCCGGTCCGGATCCTGGTCGGGCTGGAGCGGTACGCCTTGGCCGAGGAGAGCCTCGCCGACGGCCTGGCCCGGCTGGCCAACTCCGTGCCCGAGGACGCCGGGCAGACGTGGGAGGCGGTCACGGCCGGGCTGTCCGGTGGCGCGGCCGAGCTGGCCCGCGCGGTGGCGGGGCACGGCCTGGTGCTGCACACCGGCGGCGAGGCTGCCCGCGCGGAACCGGCCGCGCTGCTCAGCGCCGCCCGCGCGGCGGGCCTGCGGGCCTACGCCGCCTGCCACACCCCCAACGGCCGCGGCCACCTGACGGCATACCTGGCAGGGCCCTCCGGGCGGGCGGGACAAGCCACGGAACGGCCGGGTGTGGAGCCCGGTGCTCATGGGGTCGTCACCGTTTCCGGGCTGCTGGCCGGGGTCGAAGGGCCCGGGCGGGACGCCGACGGGGCTCTGGAGGTCGATCTGCTGATCGTGCTGGACGCGCCGCAGCTCGATGTGGAGAGCGCCGCGATGCTGGTGGAGTCGTTGCCCGACGGGACGCGACTGGTGCTCAGCGGTGACCCCGGGGTGCTGTGGTCGGCCGGGCCGGGCCGGGTCTTCGCCGATCTGCTCGCGGCCCGGGTCTGCCCGCAGACCGTCTCCCGTGTCCCGGACCCCGGTCCGCTGGGCGAGCTGGTCTCCGGCATCGGCGTCGGCGAGCTGAACCAGGTCGCCGCCCCCGGCAAGGAGATCGTCATCGTGCCGGTGCGGGACGCGGGGGAAGCGGTGCACCGGACGGTGCAGCTGGTGGCGGACTCGGTGCCTCGGGCGATCGGCGTCCCGGCCGACCAGACCGTGGTGATCACCCCGGGTCACGGTGGAGCCGCGGGCACCCGCGCCCTCAACTCCGCGCTGAAGCAGCGCCTCAACCCCGGTCCCGGCCGGTTCGGCGGCTTCGATCCCGGTGACCGGATCGTCCACTCCCCCGCGCCGGGGCGTACGGTGCCGGGCGTGGTGGTGAACGCCGACGCCGACGGGCTGCACCTGTCGTGTGCCGGCGCCCCCGTGGTCGTACCGCGCGAGCGGGTGGAGGGCAGCGTCCGGCACGGCTGGGCACTCACGGCGCACCAGGCGGTGGGCGCCCGCTGGCCGGCGGCGGTCGTGGTGCTGCCTGGCGACGCGGCGCAGGCGCTCAGCCGTCCGTGGGTGTACACGGCGTTCGGCCGGGCGGAACGGCACCTGTCCGTGGTGCACGGCGTGGAGCAGGCCCTGCCGAGGGCGGTCGCGGAGGTCCCGGCCAAGCCCCGCACCACCCGCCTGGGGACCCTGCTGCGCACGCAGGTGCCGGCGAGCTGACCCCGCCCTCCCGGACGCCTCGGCGACGGGAGGGCGGGAATCCGGCGGTGCCGTACGGGCCGGTCCCGGTACGGCACCTCCGGGCCCGTCTCACTTGTCGGCGTCGAGCGGCTCCAGCTCCTCGTCGTCGTCCCCGACGAAGTCCAGCTCGTCCTCGTCCTCGTCGTCGTCGGAGGCGTCGTCGTCGAAGACGGCGCTCACGTCGAAGCGGCACACCACCGCCTGCGGATCGATGTGCTCGAACGGCGCGGCCAGCCACTCCCCGGCCTCGGGTGGTTCCTCCGCCGCCGTGACCCAGAGCGTGGAGTCGCCCTCCTCCAGGCCGAACTCCTTGTGCCGGGAGGCGATCTCGTCCGGTTCGAACTCGCCGAACAGGATCCCCAGCGCGCCGGGGACGCTCCCGGCGGCCTCGTCCTCGTCCCCGCCGTCGTCGTACTCCGCCGCCTCGACCCGCTGGGCCTGGGCCAGCAGCCGCTGGGGTTCCGCCACGGTGTAGTCGCGGCGGATCAGCACACTGATCGCATGGGGCTCCCCGGGCCCGGCGTACGGCGGCAGCGCGTCCTCGGCGCCGGGGATCTCGAAGGGCGTGACCTCGTCGTAGCGGTCGTAGAGCAGCTCGTCGTACACCTCGGCGGCTGCGGCCAGCTGGTTGAACGCCTCGGAGACGGCCGGGTCGTCCTCTCCCGACCTGCGTTCGATCGCAGCCAGATGACGGTCGAGCGCGGTCTTGACCGCCTCGGCGGCGGCGCGTACCTCGGCAGCGGTGGGCTGCGCAGCATCAGACATAGTGCAGACGCTATCCGTACCGGGCACCAGCCCGCACAATAGATGCGATGCCGGAATACGAATTTGTCGACGTGTACGTGCCTCGCGGGGTCTCCCGCAAGGAGGCGACGCGTCTGCTGACGGATCATGCCGAGTACGGACACTGGGAGTTGGACCGACTGAGTCTGTTGCGCGACGGCAGTCGCAAGGTGCGGCTGCGCCGGCGGATCATCCGCCAGGTGCGAGCCACATGGTGAGCCCGGCTCCGGTGCCGGGCACGTACGGAGCGGGCCCCGCCGGCATGGCAGGGCCCGCTCCGTTTTCCGCTCACCGCCGTGCGGTCACCCTGTCGTGGTCACCGCGGTGCGATCACCGTGCGGCCCGGGCCCTGCGGTAGAGGACCGTACCGGCGAGCAGCGCGCCGGCGCCGGCCGGCAGCGCGATGCCGAGCGGCACGTCACCGCCGGTGTGCGCGAGTTGACCGACGGTCTGCGGCTGGAGGGGGCGGTCCGCCTCCGCCGTGGCCTGGGACCCGCCGCGGGGACCGGGGCCGTGTTCGGCCGGCGGGGTGCCGGGCCCGGGGTGGCCGGGCTTACCGGGGTGGCCGGGATTGCCCGGATGCCCAGGGTGACCCGGGTGACCCGGGTTCCCGGGCTCCGCCGGATGCCCCGGTTCCCCTGGGCGACCCGGACCTCCCGGCTCTCCCGGCCCTCCCGGCTTCCCGGGCGGGTTGCCGTACCCCCCGTCGTCGGCGCAGCCGTTGCCCGTCGTGGCGTTGCCCACACCGATGACGTCGACGCTGTTGCCGCACACGTTCACCGGGACGTCGACCGGCACCTGCACCGTGTTGCCGGATCCGACGCCCGGCGAGCCGCCGGTGCGGCCGTCCGCGCGCGAGCCGCCGGAGCCGCTGCCCGCGGAACCGCCCGGCCGGCTCCCCGAAGTGCCGCCCTGGTGGGCGCACTTGTTCCCCACCGACGGGTTGAGCAGCCCGACGACGTTCACGGTGTTGCCGCAGATGTTCACCGGAGCGTGCACCGGCGCCTGCACCGTGTTGCCGGACAGTACGCCGGGTGAGCCCCCGGCGGCGCCCCTGGCGCCCGAGTCGGCGTGTGCGTAGCCGCTCGCGGCGGCGATCACGCCGGTCGCGGCGGCCATGGTCATCAGGCCCTTGCGCGTGCCCTCACGCATGCTGGATTCCCCCCTGCCTTCCGTGCTTTCGTTCTGCGAAAAGCCGGTCGGCCCCGGAGCGCGTGGCGCGCGCTCCGGGGCCGACGGCTCGTAAAGGACGCCCCTCAGGGAGCCTGCGTCACTTGTTGATGCAGACGTTTCCGAAGGCGGGGTTCAGGACGCCGACCACGTCGATCGTGTTGCCGCACACGTTCACCGGGACGTGGATGGGCGCCTGGATGACGTTGCCGGACACGACACCCGGGGAGTGCAGGGCGGCACCCTGGGCACCGGAGTCGGCGACGGCGAGGCCCGCACCCGCGAGAACCAGACCACCGGTGGCGGCCGCAGCTGCGACGACCTTCTTGATCATTCTTCCTCCTTGTTGGCAATGCGACCCCAAGGCGCGGGATCACATCAGATGCAACGAGGAGGAACTAATGAAGCTACGAACTGATCGTCGCATTCACCCGTCTCAGCGCGTCTCGTACGACTGCCCGAATATCATCCCGTGCCGCCCCGGCCTGGGCGGCACGGGGCGGCACGGGGCGCGGTCTCACGACGCGTCGATGAACCGGTCGAGCACCCGCACGCCGAACTGGAGCCCGTCGACCGGCACCCGCTCGTCCACGCCGTGGAACATGCCGGCGAAGTCCAGCTCCGGCGGCAGCTTCAGCGGGGCGAAGCCGAAGCCGCGGATACCGAGGTCGTCGAAGGACTTGGCATCGGTGCCGCCGGAGAGCATGTACGGGATCGCCTTGGCGGTCGGGTCCTCGGCGAGCAGCGCGGACTGCATGGCCGCCACCAGCGCGCCGTCGAAGTCGGTCTCCAGCGCCTTGTCGGAGTGCACGTCCTCGCGGCGGACGTTCGGGCCGAGCAGCCGGTCGAGGTCGGCGAGGAACTCCTCCTCGTGACCGGGCAGGAACCGTCCGTCGATGTGGGCGGTGGCCTCGCCCGGGATGACGTTGACCTTGTAGCCGGCGTCGAGCTGGGTGGGGTTGGCGGTGTTGCTCAGGGTCGCGCCGATCAGCTTGGCGATGCCGCCGAGCTTGGCGATGGTGGCCTCCATGTCCTCCGGGTCCAGCTCGGTGCCGAGCGCGTCGCCCAGCTCGTCGAGGAAGGCCCGGGTGGTCTTGGTGACCCGCACCGGGAACTTGTGCCGGCCGACCCGGGCCACCGCCTCCGACAGCTCGGTGATGGCGTTGTCACGGTGGATCATCGACCCGTGCCCGGCGGTGCCGGCCACGGTCAGCTTCATCCAGTGCATGCCCTTCTCGGCCGTCTGGATCAGGTAGAGCCGCCGCTGGTCGTCGACGGTGAAGGAGAAGCCGCCGACCTCGCTGATGGCCTCGGTGACGCCCTCGAACAGCTCGGGGTGGTGGTCGACCAGGTAGCGGGCGCCGTACGTGCCGCCCGCCTCCTCGTCGGCGAGGAAGGCGACCACGATGTCCCGCGGGGGCCGGCGTCCGCTGCGCAGCCGGTCGCGGACGACCGCCAGCGTCATGGCGTCCATGTCCTTCATGTCGACGGCGCCGCGTCCCCATACGCAGCCGTCGGCGATCTCCCCGGAGAACGGGTCGTGGGTCCAGTCGACCGCGTTGGCCGGTACGACGTCCAGGTGGCCGTGGATGAGCAGCGCGGGCCGGGACGGGTCCTCGCCCTCGATCCGGGCCACCGTGGAGGCGCGGCCGGGGTGCGACTCGTAGATCTTCGGCTCCAGCCCGACCTCGGCGAGCTTCTCGGCGACCCACTCGGCGGCCTTGCGCTCGCCGGGGCCGGAGTGGTCGCCGTAGTTGCTGGTGTCGAACCGGATCAGGTCGCGGCAGAGGTCCGCGACCTCGTCCTCGCCGGTGACGGTCCTGGCCCTGCCCGTCTCGCTCACGATGCTTCCTCCCGCTGTCACTGCTGGTGGTCCCCCTCATCCTCTCCCCGGCCCCGCCCCGCGCCCAAGACCGGGCCCCGCCTGTGACACGCCGTTCACGCCCGACCGGGGCCGAGGCCGGGGGGTGATCGGACACCCCCGAAAGCCTGGTAATGTTTCCTTCGTCGCCGCGAGGGAAACCCCGCCGAAAGGGAAGATCTCGTACGACACACACCTGGTCCGGGTGGCGGAATGGCAGACGCGCTAGCTTGAGGTGCTAGTGCCCTTTATCGGGCGTGGGGGTTCAAGTCCCCCCTCGGACACCAGCAGAGACCCCAGTTCACCTGGGGTTTTTCTGTTTCTCCGGCTGTGGCGTGACCAACCACGTGCCCAAAAGGCATCCGGGAGAAGACGACCTTGTACCGGCACATCGGTGAGAGCGCCTGAGACCTGAGACAGGCGTACAGGGGCGCGCGTCAGGCACTCACCTCCGAGTGCACAGGGACGGGCGGGCGGACTCCGGTGAGCGCCTCCGCGCGGGCCACCAGGCGGGGCGCGAGGTCGGGATACCAGCCACGGGCTACGGCTTGCAGCATCTCGGCCAGGGCCGCGAGTTCCCCGATTCGGCCGGCCGGGGTGTCGAGGACCGCCGCGAACTCCTTGCGGATACGGGCGGCTACGTCGGGCACAAGCAGGCTGTTGGCGTGCAGGAGCCCCGCGTCATAGCCGAAGGGCACCAAGCCCCACCGCTCCCAGTCCAGTAGGCACAGGGGCGCGGCGGTGAGGTTGCCCCAGTGCAGGTCACCGTGACCGGTCATCCGCTCCACCTCGGCGGGGGCCGGGACGCCGAGGAACTGGGGGAAGGCTCGTTCGATCCACTCGTCCCGCACGGTTGCCTTCACTCCCTCCGCTTCAGCGAGGAGGGCCAGGGCCTGGCGAAGGTCCGCCCACCACTCGTCAGGCAACCCCGGGTCCTGATCGATGTCGGCCCGGTCCGGGGACACGATGGGTTGCGTGAGGTAGTCCAGGACTTCCGACTCGAAGGCCCACTCGCCGTCAGTCCAGTCATGCACCGCGTACAGGTGGGGGCGGGGCACGCCGTCAGGCACCAGCTCCGAGGCGCCGACGATGCCTTCCCCCGCCTTCCTGCCCGCGTTCCTCTTCGCCGTCCGGCTGACCCGTAGCCACCGGTCCCCCGCTCGGCGTCCGAGAGTGACACCGAGGAAGCCCCACGCCGGCGGACCCGAGCAGGTGAGGCCCAGCGCTTTGGCCGCCCGGTCGTGGGCGGCCCCCATCAGGGCCTGTACCTCCTCATTCACGGGCGAGTTCATCCGTCACCCTCCTGAGTTCCTGGACCGTCAGAGGCGCAGCCAGAGCCTTGGCCGCATCGTCCCAGTGCTCGCGGGTGCTCGCGGAGGTGAGGACTACATCGAGGCCAGGGCACGAGCCAGCGGCCAGCAGGGCAGCGGCTGCGGCCGACAGGCCGGGGCGGATGAGGTTCACCAGTTCGGGTGTCATGGCGTCGAGGAGTTCGCCCCCGTGCAGGGGAGCGGAGCCGAAGGTGATCAGCCCCGCGTCCGTCGCCTGCACCAGTGGTCCGCCGCCGTTCAGGGCCTGTGTGATCGGGGCATCCATGACCAGGCTGACGGGCATCTGCAAGCCCGTGAAGTGGTGGTCGGCGGAACCGGCCGCCTGCCGGGCGAACGCGAGCAACTCGGGGACGCTGAACGCTCCGGAGGTCAGGCCCGACCAGGTGGCGACGCCGTACCCGCCGATCCGGCCCGCATGGGCGAACTCTTCCAGCGCCGTGAAGGCTTCCCGCACGCGCCCGTGCAGAGCGGCACGGTCAAGGCCGTGCCCGTGGTGCTCCGGGTTGTGCACGAACACCAGGTCCACGCACCTGAGCGCGGCCAACGACCGCTCCGTCTGCCAGCGGACGAAGCCTCGCTCAAGGCTGTGCCTACCGGCCGCCTCTTCCCGGGTGAGCACGCCCTCAGCCAGGGCGGTACGGCCCTGCTCCGCCGTGAAGAACCCCGTCTTCGTGGCTACCCGCGCGGTCGGGTACTCCCCGAGAACCGGGCGCAGTTCCTCATGCGCCCGTCCATGGGCGTAGTTGGGTGCCGTGTCCACCCAGGGGCTACCGGCGGCCAGGGCGGTGCGTGCCGCCCGACTGACGGCACGCACGCGGTATGTCCCCAGGCAGAGCGCGGCGGTCACAGCGCCGTCCCCACGACTGCGACGGCGTGGCCGTCGATGAGGACGGAGACCAGTTCGGCCACCTCCTTGACCTCCAGCCCGGCGGAGTCGGCGAGTTCCCCCAGCGTGGTCGGCTGATTGGTCAGCAGCGTGCCCAGCGCGGGCGCGGCGGACTCGGCGAAGTCCCACGCGGTACCGGCCGCCGAGAAGGTGACCGTGCCCTGTTCGCGGTTGGCCGTCAGGCGGCCCCTCGGAGCGGTGAGCTTGACCGTGATGTCCGACCGTGCCGGGAGCCCGCCCACGTAGGGCAGGGACGGGATCGCGTGGCCCAGGTCGGTCGTGTCGATCGACTCTGCCCACCGCTCCACGAGGCGGGGGTCCGCCATCATGTCGGCCACCTCACGGCGTACGGCGTCGGTGAAGTCCGACTGTTCCGTCAGTGAGCCGAAGCGCGGGATGTCCCTGCGGAGCGCGAGGGACGCCCGGAGTTGGTCGACGACCCACAGCATCAGGTCGGCGCCCGTGTGCGGGACCATGCCGAACGTGAGGTGAAGGGATTCCGTCCCCTGGTCAGCGGTGACCGCGTGCCACCAGCCGCGCGGCAGGTAGAGCACGTCACCCGGGGACAGAACGAGGTCCGCCATCGGGTCGCCCTCCGGCTCCTTCGGCAACTCCACGTCCCGGAAGGTGGGCGCCTCACGGGTCATCCCCCACAGGCGCCACCGCTTCGAGCCGTGCAGTTGGACCACCACCACATCGTGGTCGTCCCAGTGCCGGCCGAAGCCTTCCCGCTCGGTCCACGAGGCGTACACGTTGGCCTGCACGGAGGTTCCAAGGAAGCGTTCCAGCCCCTCCGCAGCCGCCCCCACGGCGGGGTGGATCTTCTCCACCGCGTCCAGGACCAGCGACGCCCCGTCCCTGAGCTGGGCGTGGAAGTCGGACGGCTGGATCCGGGACCAGGTGACCGCTCGGCGGTTCGTGGTCGGGATCGCGTAGCGGTGGAGCGGGACCATCTCGCCGTCGACCGACAGGCGCAGCCGGGGCGGCTCCAGTCGCTGCGTGGCGATGATCCGGTTCAGGTCGTCCCAGGAGAACAGGCCCGCCGTGTCGGCGACCCCGGGGAAGTGTGCGTATGAGCGGTGGTACGTCCGGGCGAGGAACCTGTCCCCGCCCAGACGCCCCGCCCACGAGGCTGCATCAAGCAACGTGGGCGCTCCGTCAGTCGTTGCCGTCGGAACGGCCACTGCTGACGTCAGACTCCTGCTCGGCACGGGTGCGCGCGGCCACGATCTTCCGCTTCGCGACGAGCAGTCCACCCCCCTCGGGGGCCACCGAACCGGTGTTCTCTTCCACCATCCACCCCACGCCGTAGCGGACCCACTTTTCGTTTCGCTCGGTCGCTGTCATGGGGGAAATCATTGGCCCAGAAAGCGGTGGCTGTGTAGTTCTTTCCCGTCATGGACTAAAGATCATGAACGGCAAGCGGCAGCCCACTCCGCCAACAAGGCTCGCGCTTCGGCCCCGAACAGCGCGTACCCCTCCAGTGTCGAGAACAGTTCCAAATGCATTTCGATGTCGCGTGGATCTCTCAGGATCACGACTCCGGTGGTGTTCTCCACAGTGGCCAGGGTGTTGTCGTAGACAGTGAAGGTGTCCATCGGAGCCATGGGCTTGTATCCCGCGATTGGGATGACACCGAGCTTCACATTCGGCAGGTGGGTCAACGAGGCCAGCCGGACAATCTGCATCGCCATCTCGACCGGGGGCAGGAGTGGCCACCTCACGGCCTGTTCGGTGAGGATGAAGGTGAACCGCTTCTTCGTGTCGTAAAGGATCTCCTGCCGCTCCAGCTTCCTCGCGATCGTCTTAGTGACATCAGCCGGGGAATGGGCAAGGCTGGCCCGAATGTACTCGGGGGTGGACAGCAGTCCAGTAATCATCGAGAGCAGGAAGAAACGGAACTCGGTAGAGGAGGATTCGAGCGCGGCAAGTTCGGTCTGCTTCTTTTCCAGTCCTCTGCGGCGCAGCGAGCGCAGGTCTTGCCACTCGGTATTGGCCAGCCTCGCGAGGGCAATGACCTCCTCGATGACCTCGGGCGGAGCAACGACGGCCCGGAGGATTCTCTCCAGGTCGAGCAGGCTCGGTTGCGCTTTCCCGTTCTCGATCCGACTGATCTTCGATTGGGACATGTTGCAACGCCGAGCGAGCCGGTCCCCAGTGAGGCCGGCTCGCTTGCGTAGTTCTTTCAGCAGGGCGGCCAGTTCTTGCTTCGGCTGCCCCAGCTGTTCAGGGTCGAACGTCACCCGCTCACGTACTCCAGGAATGGAACCGACTCGGCAACCGCAATCCGCTTCCACTGCCGGTACGGCTCAGGATCACCCTCGTACAGTTCCCGGTTTATCTGCGTCCCGTCCGCCCGGTAGTTCATCAGGACCACCTTGGACTCGTCGAACATCCAGAAGTCCTGATCCGGAAGCCCCGGGTTCTCCCGGTCGGTGAGGTCGAGAATGCGGATGTCCTCGCCCGCCTTCACGTGGTGCCGGTAGTAATACTCGAACTCGAACCGGAGGTAATCCGAGAGCGGGCGAGTCACGACGTGCACCCTGCCGACACTCTTTCCTTCCGAGGTCCATTGCCGAACCTCATCCATCCAGCCCGAGCTGTAATCGTCCGGCGACTTCTCCCCGGCGAGAAAGCACTTCAGCTTCTCCGCTTCCTGGGGCATGGTGTAGACGGGCAGTGTCTCCAGCCGCCACGCCTCACGCTCCATGGAATCGAAGCAGTCATTCCACGCGTCACCATCCAAGTGCACGGAATGCCTCCCTGAGAACCGCCTCCGGGATTTCCACGAGCCCTTCCCCAGCGGGCGGGGTGAAGGCTTCGGACACGTCGCCCTGCACGACGAACGATCCCGTGGCCGTGCGGTACACGTTCGGGCAGTCCTTCTCTCCGCACTCGCCGTTGCCGTTGCCAGTGAGCCGGGTGAGTGCCGAACGTTCGGACATGCCAAACCCCCTCGCTCTGGCCCCGGTCGGGCCGCCTGCCCACCGACAGTAGAGGCGGTGGTGCTACGCGTCTATGCGTGATCGCGACTATGCGTGTCCTTGCATAAACAGGTCCCCGATCGTCCCAGCCACCCCCGCGCGTCCGTGCAGACCTGACCAGGGACTGACGCCTCGGAGGAGAGTTGGTCACATGACCAACGCGTGACCAGCAGGGGCCTTTCGCGTGCTTGTGGGGTGGTTTTTAGACTGGGGGTGTGGGCCGGGTCAATGACGAGGTCGAGGCGGTGCTGCAGGAGTACGCCGATCTCATCGCGATCACCGGAGGGGACGCGTTCAAGGCGCGTGCCTATGAGAAGGCGGCGCGGGCGATCGGCGGGCATCCGGCGGATGTCTCCACGCTGGAGCCGGACGCGCTGCGGGAGATCCCGAACGTGGGGCGGTCGATCGCCGACAAGGTGACCGAGTATCTGCGCACGGGCCGGATCGCGGTGGTCGAGGAGCGCCGGTCGGAGATCCCCGCGGGAGTGCGGGAGCTGATCACGATCCCGACGCTGGGGCCGAAGAAGGCGCTGCGGCTCTACGAGGACCTGCGCATCTCGTCGGTGGACGAGCTGGCCGCGGCCATCGAGGCGGACGCGCTGGCGGACCTGAAGGGGTTCGGGGAGAAGACGCAGGAGAACATCCGGCACGGCATCGAGCTGCTCCGGCGGGCGGGCGGCCGGGTGCCGCTGTCGCTGGCGCTGGACACCGCCGAGGAGATCCTCGCCGAGCTGTCCGGGGTGACGGGCTGCTGGCGCTGTGCGTACGCCGGTTCGCTGCGCCGGATGCGGGAGACCGTCGGGGATCTGGACGTGCTGGTGGCGGCGAAGCGGTCGGCCCCGTTCATGGACGCGCTGTGCGCGCTGCCGGACACCGCGGAGGTCGTGGCGCGGGGCACGAAGAAGACCTCGGTGCGCACCGGCAGGGGGCTCCAGGTGGATCTGCGGGTGGTGCCGCCGGAGTCGTGGGGCGCGGCGATGCAGTACTTCACCGGTTCCAAGGCGCACAACATCCGCACCCGGACCATCGCCGGGCACCAGGGGCTGAAGCTCTCCGAGTACGGCCTGTTCGACACCGACGGCGGGGAGCCGGTCGCCTCCCGCACCGAGGAGGAGGTGTACGCGCGGCTCGGCCTGCCGTGGATCGCGCCGCCGTTGCGCGAGGACCGCGGGGAGATCGAGGCGGCGCTGCGCGGCGAGCTGCCCGAGGTGGTGACCGAGCGGGACATCCGCGGCGACCTGCACACGCACACCGATCTCACGGACGGTCTGGCCTCGCTGGAGGCGATGGTGGACGCCGCCGCCGAGCGCGGTTACGCCTACTTCGCGGTCACCGACCACGCGCCCGACCTGTACATGCAGCGCATGACGGACGAGAAGATCCTCGCCCAGCGGGAGCGGCTGCGCGAGCTGGACGGCACCCGTGGCCGGACGCGGCTGCTGCACGGCACGGAGCTGAACATCGGGCCGGACGGGGAGGTGGACTGGCCGGCGGAGTTCCTGGCGGGGTTCGATCTGTGCGTGGCCTCGCTGCACTCCCACTTCGACCTGGGCCGTACGGCGATGACCCGGCGGCTGGTACGGGCCTGCGAGAACCCGTACGTCAATGTCATCGGGCATCCGACCACCCGGCTGATCGGCAGGCGGCCGGGGGTGGACGCCGACTGGGACGAGGTGTTCGCCGCGTGCGCGCGCACCGGCACCGCGCTGGAGGTCAACGCGCAGCCGGACCGGCTGGACCTGCGCGACGAGGACATCCTGCGGGCCAGGGAGCACGGGGTGCGGTTCGCCGTGAACACCGACGCGCACTCCGTGCCGCACCTCGGCCAGATGCGCTACGGCGTGGCCACCGCGCAGCGCGGCTGGCTGACCAGGGACGAGGTGATCAACGCCTGGCCGCTGACCCGGCTGCGCGCCTTTCTGCGCAAGGGCGGGCGGCGGCCCTGAGGGCGCACGGGCGGGCGGCGGTCCTGAGGGACGGTTCTCCGGTGCGCCGACGGCCGGCTTCACCCGCTCCCGCGGCCGGTCTCAACGCAGTGGCCGTACCGTGAGCGTGCCGTCGGGTCCGTGGTCGACGCGGGTGGCGTGGCGGCGGGCGTGGGTGTCCAGGACGTCGCGCAGCCAGGCGGTGTCGGCGGCACTCGCGTGCTCCAGGCGCATCCGGCGGGCACGCAGCGGCACCAGTCGCGCTCCGGTCAGCCGGCCGGTGCCGGGCTCGGCCGACACCAGGTACAGCAGGCGCAGGTCGTCGCGGTAGCTCTCGTAGCCGCCGATGCCCTCGTAGTCGTCGACGAGGTCGCCGCAGCCGTACAGGACGAGCCGGTCCCGGTAGATCTCCGGCGGGCGCGGGTGGTGCGAGGAGTGGCCGTGGACGATGTCGGCGCCCGCGTCGACGACGGCGTGGGCGAAGCGGACCTCGTCGCGGGTGACGGTATAGCCCCAGTTGGGCCCCCAGTGGACGGAGGCGACGACGATGTCCCCGGGCCGCCGGTGCTGCCGCAGGCGGTCGGCGAAGTCCAGGGCGGCGGCCGTGGTCGGCCCGGCGGCGAGGGCGACGCCGGGGCGTTCGGCGGTGGCGGCCCAGCCGTGCGGGATGCCGCTGGAGGGCATGCCGAAGGCGAGGACCAGGACGCGTCCGCCGGTGCGCAGCGGGACGGCCGCGGGACGCCACGCGGCGGTCGCGTCGGGGCCGGCGCCGGCGGTGCGCAGTCCGGCGGCGGCGAGGGAGTCCAGGGTGTCGGCGAGGCCGGCGGGGCCGAAGTCGAGGACGTGGTTGTTGGCGAGGACGCAGACGTCGGGGCGGGCGGCGGCGAGGCAGGGCAGATTGGCCGGGTGCATCCGGTAGTGGACGGCCTTGCCGGGGGCGTGGTCGCCGTCGGAGGTGACGGCGGTCTCCAGGTTGATCACCCGGGCGTCGGGCGCGGCGCGCTCCAGGACGGGCAGGGCCTCGCCCCAGGGCCAGGCGGGGTCCACGGGCCGGGGCACCGGGCCGTTCACGGCCTCCGCCAGGGCGATGTAGTCCCGGGCGTCGTGGAGGTAGTCCTCCCGCAGGGCCGGATCGGCCGGGTGCGCGAGGATCTGGTCGATGCCCCGGCCGAGCATGACGTCCCCGGCCAGGAAGAGCGTGACGGGCCCCTCGGGCATGGTCTCTGCCTGACCCTCCGGCATGGTCGCCTCCCGGCCCCCGGGCATGGCCCCCGCCCGGCCCTCCGGCATGGTCGCCGCCTAGACGTGCGCGGGTGCCATGTGGTCGGTGAACCAGGCGCACGCCAGCTCGGTGACCCGCTCCAGGGTGCCGGGCTCCTCGAAGAGGTGGGTGGCGCGGGGGACGACGGCCAGCCGGTTCTCGCAGCGCAGCCGGGCCTGTGCGTCCCGGTTGAGGTCGAGCACCATCGGGTCGGCGCCGCCGACGATGAGCAGGGTGGGTGCCGTCACCTCGGGCAGCCGGGCCCCGGCGAGGTCGGGCCGGCCGCCGCGGGAGACGACGGCGGCGGGCCGCGCGGCGGGGTCGGCGGCGGCCCACAGGGCGGCCGCGGCGCCGGTGCTGGCGCCGAAGTAGCCGATGGCGAGCCCCTCGGCGTCGGGTTCCTCGCGCAGCCAGGCGGTGGCGTCCAGCAGCCGGCCGGCCAGCAGCGCGATGTCGAAGACGTTGCCCCGGTCGGCCTCCTCCGCGTCGGTGAGCAGGTCGAACAGCAGGGTGCCGAGCCCGGCCCGGTGCAGTCCTTCGGCGACGAACCGGTTGCGCGGACTGTGCCGGCTGCTGCCGCTGCCGTGGGCGAAGACCACGACGCCGGTGGCACCGTCCGGCACGGTGAGCCGTCCGCCGAGCCGGACGGCTCCGGCGGTCACGGTGACCTCCCGGGCGCCGGACGCGGCGCCCGCGGTGTGCCGGTGGCGCTCGGCGGCCCGCCGCAGGCAGGCGGTGACCTCCTCGTCCTCGACCTGGGTGAAGTCGGTGTAGAACTGGCCGACGGCGGCGAAGTCCCAGGGGGTGTGCAGGCACACCAGGTCGTCGGCGTCCTCGCCGAGCCGGCGGGTGAAGTCGCGGGGGGCGACCGGGACGGCCAGCACGACGCGGGCCGCGCCCCGGGCGCGGGCGACGCGGCAGGCGACCCGGGCGGTGGAGCCGGTGGCGACGCCGTCGTCCACCACGACGGCGGTCCGGCCGGCGACCGGGGCCGGGGTGGTGGCGCCCCGGTAGCGCGCGCCGCGCTCGGCGAGGACGCGGCGCTCTCGTTCCTCGACCGCCGCGAGGTCGTCCGGGCCGACGCCGGTGGCGCGCAGCACTTCCTGGTTGATCACGCGTACACCGTCCTCGCCGATCGCCCCCATGCCCAGCTCGGGCTGGTAGGGCACGCCGAGTTTGCGTACGAGCAGGACGTCCAGGGGCGCGTCGAGCGCCTCGGCGACGGCCGCGGCGACCGGTACGCCGCCCCGGGGCAGTCCGAGCACCACCACGTCCTGGCCCCTGAGGTACTCCAGGCGCTGCCCCAGCAGCCGGCCGGCTTCCGGGCGGTTCGCGAAACGCACGGCGGCGCTCCTTCCTTCACTCGCGGGACAGCCAGAGCGGCGCCGGGCCGTCGGTGTCGGCCGCTCCGGTGGCCTTCATGTCGCCGTCGGCGGCGCGCAGCAGCATGCGGCCCATGGCGATCAGGGCGCGCCCGGCGGCCAGTTCGTCGCCGATCTCGGGCATCGCCCGGTCGCTGGGGCTGCGGCGGGCCCCGGCGTGGCTCTCCAGGACATTGTCCCCGGTGTCCAGGACGATCCGGGCCGTGGTGTCCGGATCGTGCTCGGACAGGTACACGTTCAGCCGCCATTCCTTGACGGCGGGAGGCCGGCTGCTCACGGGTCCGGTCATCCTCGACCTCACCTCCCTGTGTGCCGGTGTGCGGTCCGGCTCTTCCACTGTGCACCCGGCCCCTGCCGGGCGCCTCCCCTGCCCCGGGCACAATGGGCGCCATGACCTCGCGCACCTGCCCCTGCGGGCTCCCCCAGTCGTACGACGCCTGCTGCGGCCGTTTCCACGCGGGGCGGGCCGCAGCGCCGACCGCGGAGCTGCTGATGCGCTCGCGGTACAGCGCGTTCGTCAAGGGAGACACGGCGTACCTGCTGCGCACCTGGCATCCGCGGACGCGGCCGGAGCGGCTGGCCCTCGACCCGGGGATGAAGTGGACGGGGCTCGAGATCCTGGACACGGCCGACGGGTCGGCGTTCCACAGCACGGGCACGGTGGAGTTCCGCGCCTCCTACCGCGGCGGCGCGCTGCGTGAGCGGAGCCGGTTCGAGCGGGTGGCCGGCGCGTGGGTGTACGTGGACGGGGAGTTCCCGGAGGACTGAGGATCCGCGGCGGAAGCGGATCGTGTGCGTCCCCTGGTCGGGGCTCCGTCGAACCGCCCTCTCCCCCGTACCCCGGCGGCCTTGGTGTGCGATTCCCCTCCCCTGAAGGGCATGAACACGCCAGACTGAGGTCATGTCAGCGGATTTGGCGACCATGGCGATCACCGCCATGACGACCAGCATCGCCTCCGGCGCCGGAAGTGCCGTCGTCGACGAGGTGCGGCAGCTCGTCCGGTCCCGGCTGAGCCGGTCCGAGGACGGGCGCGGTGCGATGGAGCGGTTCGAGGCCGAGCCCGGCGCCGACGAGGCGGCGAACGCCGTGCGGGACCGGCTCGCCCGCGCCCTGGAGGCCGACCCGGAGTTCGCCGGCCGGCTGTGGGCCGCCCTGCAGCCGTCCGCGCCTCCGGCCCAGACCCGCCATGGCCATCCACATCGGGGGCAACGCGGACCGCAGCACGATCGTCATCGGTCCGGTGCAGTTGCCCCGGACCAAGGGGGTGATGGCCGCCCTGGTGGCCGGGGTGGTGGTGCTCGCCGTGCTGCTCGTCATCGGCTTCCGCACCGTGCTGCACGGTGTCACCGGTGACGACGGCGGTGGCGGCGGGTCCGGTGACGCCAGGAGGGTCGCCGCGCTGAAGGACTCCGCCACCGCCGAGGCGGTGCTGCCGGACTCCGGGAGCCTTCCCGCGGGCTGGGAGGTGACCGAGGCGGCCAAGGTCACCGAGGGGGTCCCGGACGACTGCAGCACCGCGTGCGAAGGGGCCGCCTTCACCGCCACGGTGCGGTACGAGAACGAGCGGCCGCTCGCGGGGGCCTTCTTCTACGTCCAGGCGTACCCACGCCGAGCGGCGCTTCGAGGACTACCGGGCGACCATCGACACGAGCGTCTACTCGTCCATGTCCCTGCCCTCGATGGGGGACGAGAGCGCGGCCTACCGGAAGGGAATCGTCAACGGCGAGCACGCGGAGGCGGGGGTGCTCGTCGGGACGGTCGTCACCTGGGTGACCTACCGGACGGACAGCGGTGAACTCGGCCCCTCGGCGCTCGAATCCCTCGCCCGCATGCTGTCCGACCGTGCCCAGCAGGCCCAGAACGGCACCGCGCCCTCCGCCGGGGCCGAGTTCTGATCCGGCGCCAGGGCCGGGTTCTGATCCCCGGCGCGCTCAGGGGGCCAGGATGTCCAGTTCCTGGAGGGCGCCCGCGGTGATCTCCCGGGTCAGTTCCTCGGCGCGGACCGCGTCCCGGGCACGGACCGCCTCGGCGAGCCGTACGTGCAGGGTGACGGCGGCCGGGTCGGGGTCCTCGAACATGACCTCGTGCCGGGTGCGACCGGACAGCACCTCCGCGACGACATCGCCGAGGCGGGCGAACATCTCGTTGCCGGAGGCGTTGAGGATGACCCGGTGGAAGGACACGTCGTGGAACAGGTAGTCCTCGAGCCGGTGGCCGCGTGAGTTGGCCACCATGCCGAGGGCGCACCGGGTGAGTTCGGCGCACTGCTCGGCCGTGGCGTGCTGGGCGGCCAGGCCCGCCGCGACGGGTTCGACGGCGGAGCGCAGCACGGTGAGCGAGCGCAGCTGGTGCGGACGGTCGGCGCCGGCCAGCCGCCAGCGGATGACCTGCGGGTCGTAGACGTTCCACTCGGCCTTGGGGCGGACCGTGACGCCCACCCGGCGGCGGGACTCGACCAGGTGCATGGACTCCAGCACGCGGACCGCCTCGCGCATCACCGAGCGGGACACCTCGAAGTGCTGTGCCAGCTCGTCGGTCCGCAGAACGCTGCCCGGCGGGTACTCGCCGGACGTGATGGCGGGGCCGAGGGTGTCCAGTACATGGCCGTGCAGCCCCCGGCCCCGTGTGCTCATGCACTCAGCGTACGGCGCGGATCACGGACATAAAAAGTCAGACTTATACGTCACACTCTCTTGAATTCGTCGTACCTAATGGGTTTCAGTGTGGCGACGCCGCAGTGGCGTCGGATGTCGAGGAAGACAGCGAGGCAGTTAATGCGAACCCCCCAGGTCGTCGTCGTGATGGGCGTCGCGGGGACGGGCAAGACCACCATCGGTCCCTTGCTCGCCGCGCGGCTGGGCGTCCCGTACGCCGAGGGCGACGACTTCCACCCGCAGGCCAACATCGACAAGATGTCGGCCGGGATCCCGCTCGACGACGCCGACCGCTGGCCGTGGCTGGACGCCATCGGGCACTGGGCGCACGGCAGGGCCGGACTGGGCGGAGTGGTCAGCAGCTCCGCGCTGAAGCGGGTCTACCGCGACCGGCTGCGGGCCGTGGCACCCGGGATCGTGTTCCTGCACCTGACGGGCGACCGCCGGCTGATCGAGGAACGGATGTCCCAGCGGCAGGGCCACTTCATGCCGACCGCGCTGCTGGACTCCCAGTTCGCCACGCTCCAGCCGCTCCAGCCGGACGAGGCGGGAGTCGCCGTGGACGTCAGCGGCGGCCCCGAGGAGATCACCGAGCGGGCCGTGCAGGCCCTCGCGGCGCTTCCCGACACCGCGGGCAGCTCTCACTAGCGCCCCCAGAAATCCCCCGTAACCGCAAGGAACCCCCGTGACCAGACTCAGCGTCGAGATGCTGGCAGCGGACGCCCCTCCGCCGATCACCTCCGCCGGGCACGCCCAGCTGGGCATCGCCGTCCTGGTGGGCATCGCCGTCATCGTCCTGCTCATCACCAAGTTCAAGCTCCATGCCTTCCTGGCGCTGACCATCGGGTCGCTGGCGCTCGGGGCGGTCGCCGGGGCACCGCTCGACAAGGCCATCACCAGCTTCACCAGCGGGCTCGGCTCCACGGTGGCCGGCGTGGGCGTCCTGATCGCGCTCGGGGCGATCCTGGGCAAGCTGCTCGCCGACTCCGGTGGCGCGGACCAGATCGTCGACACGATCCTGGCCAAGGCCGGCGGCCGGGCGATGCCGTGGGCGATGGTGCTGATCGCCTCCGTCGTCGGCCTGCCGCTGTTCTTCGAGGTCGGCATCGTGCTGCTGATCCCGGTCGTGCTGATGGTCGCCAAGCGCGGCAACTACTCCCTGATGCGCATCGGCATCCCGGCGCTGGCCGGTCTGTCCGTGATGCACGGTCTGATCCCGCCGCACCCCGGCCCGCTGGTCGCCATCGACGCGGTCAAGGCCAACCTGGGTGTGACCCTGGCCCTCGGCATCGTGGTCGCCATCCCGACCGTGATCATCGCCGGGCCGCTGTTCTCCAGGGTCGCGGCCCGCTGGGTGGACGTGCCCGCCCCCGACCGGATGCTGCCGCAGCGCGCCTCGGAGCAGCTCGAGCGCCGTCCGGGCTTCGGCCCGACGCTCGCCACCGTGCTGCTGCCGGTGGTGCTGATGCTGGCCAAGGCGCTGGTGGACATCGTCGTCGACGATCCCGCGAACCACACCCAGCGCGTCTTCGACGTCGTCGGCTCCCCGCTGATCGCCCTGCTCGCCGCCGTGATCGTCGGCTTCTTCACGCTGGGCCGGCCCGCCGGGTTCACCCGGGACCGGCTCCAGCAGACCGTGGAGAAGGGCCTCATGCCCATCGCCGGCATCCTGCTGATCGTCGGCGCGGGCGGCGGCTTCAAGCAGACGCTGATCGACTCCGGCGTGGGCCAGATGATCCTGGACATCTCCAAGGACTGGTCGATCCCGGCGCTGCTGCTGGCCTGGCTGATCGCGGTGGCGATCCGGCTGGCGACCGGCTCGGCGACGGTGGCGACGGTCTCGGCGGCCGGCCTGGTGGCGCCGCTCGCGGCCGACATGTCGACCACCCACACGGCCCTGCTGGTGCTCGCCATCGGCGCGGGTTCGCTCTTCTTCAGCCATGTCAACGACGCCGGTTTCTGGCTGGTGAAGGAGTACTTCGGGCTGAAGGTCGGGCAGACCGTCAAGACCTGGTCGCTGATGGAGACGATCATCTCGGTGGTCGCGGGCGGTCTGGTGCTGCTGCTGTCCCTGATCGTCTAGGGCCGCGGCGACCGGCGCCACGGCAGACCGGCCCGTCCGGCCGAGGGCTTCCCCTCGGCCGGACGGGCCGGTCTCGCCGTTCCGGGCGCCGTCATCCGTGCCCGAGCGCGCGGGCGCGGGCCGCGTGGAAGCCCGCCAGCGGATCGCGGTGGGCGTAGACCCAGGGCACCGGGGTGGCGTGGTCGCCGATGCGCTGGAACAGGGCCGCCGCCTCGGCCGGGCGGCCGGCGCAGGACAGGGCGAACGCCAGGTGGTTGAGGTCGATCAGGCGGCGCGGGTGTTCGTCGTGCTCCCACTCCAGCCACCAGTCGAAGCAGGCGCCCAGCACGCGCCGGGCCCGGGGGCCGGACCAGTGCGGGGAGGCGGCCGGGTCGGCGGGGCCCATGCCGGTGGCGGCGAGGACCCGGTAGCGCTCGGCGTAGGCGACCACCGGCAGCACGGCCAGCGGGGAGTCGGCGGGGGCCTCGGCGGCGGCCAGTTCGGCGGCGTCGTACACCTCGTGGGTCTCGGCGCGGCCGCACCCGGGCCGTTCGGCGAGGCAGGCGATCAGCAGGTGGTGGGCGTGGTGGTGCTCGGGGTGGCGGCGGCGCAGCTCGGTGAAGGCGCCGAGCAGGGCGCTCTCGGGGCCGAAGGCGCGGGCGAGCAGGAGCAGGCCGAGCCAGGGCGTGGGGTCGGCCGGGGCGAGGGCGGCGGCCGTGGCGCAGGAGTCGCGGGCCCGGCCGGGCTCCTCCTCGCCGCGCAGGGCGCGGTGGACCAGGGCCAGGGCCAGCAGGGTGGCGGCGTCGGCGGAGCCGGGCTCGGCGGCCAGCCAGTCGCCGGCCCACGCGGTGGCGCGGGGGTCCCGGGCGAGGACGGTGAGGCGGTGGCCGCGGCGGTCCCAGTCGTCGCCGGTGTGCACCAGCAGGGAGCGGGCGGCCTGCCGGCGGCCCTGGGCCAGCGCCGCGCGGGCGGTGCGCAGTTCGGCGTCGTCGAGGGCGGCGTCGAAGGCGTCGCGGGCGCCGGGAGCGGGGGCGTCGGACGGGTCCGTTGCGGCCCGGCGCGTGCCGAGCAGAGGCGGGGAAGGGGGCACCGCGGGGCTTCCTGTTTCTCGGGCTGCCATCGACCGATCACGCACAGCAAACCCCCCGCCAAGGGTCGCGTCAAGCGGAACAAGGCTGTTCATCTCTTCAACTTCCCTGTACCAAGGGGTACTTGGATCCTCCCGGCGCAGGTGGGGCCCGTCGCGGGTGCGAACGCGGGGACATTCCTGTGGCGTATGCCATGCCCGCCCCGTCCGCCGTACCGGGCCGTCCGCCCCGGGTTCGGCGGTGCGGATGTGGCGCACGCCATGGCGCGTCGCGCCCGGGTTGCGGACCATGGCGGCAACCGCCCGGTTGCGGGTACTTCCGGGGCATTGCCGTTCCGGTAGCGCTACAGTCGGCCACTGCACGCCCGTGGTCCGGCCGGATGATCGAGGTACACAGCGTGTCCGTTCTGGTACTGCTTCTCGCCGTGAGCGCGGCCTGCTGCCTCGGCTTCGGATTCGTCCTCCAGCAGAACGCGGCGCAGAACGCGCCGCTCGGCGACTTCCTCTCCTTCCGGCTGCTGCTCGACCTGATGCGGATCCCGCGCTGGCTGGGCGGACTCGCGCTGATGGTGGCCGGCATGGTGCTGGGCGCCATCGCCCTCGGCAAGGGCGAGATCTCGCTGGTGGAGCCGCTGCTCGCGACCAACCTGCTGTTCGCCCTCGCCCTCTCCCGGCACCAGACCGGACAGCCGCTCGGCCGTCAGGGCTGGGCCGGGCTGCTGCTGCTCGCGGGCGGGGTGAGCGCGTTCATCCTGGCGGGCGAGCCGCGCGCCGGCACGGCCGTCACCGATCCGCTGCGGCACTGGCTGATCATCGGCGCGGTGGTGGGCGCGGCCCTGCTGATGACGGCGTACGCCAAGCGCTCCCGGCTGAGCGGCGGCCCGGTGCTGCTGGCACTCGCCGCCGGGCTGCTGTACGGCGTCCAGGACGCGCTGACCCGGGTGAGCGGCACCCGCTTCTCCGACGACGGCCTGACCGGACTGCTCACCGGCTGGCAGCCGTACGGCGTGGTGGCCTGCGGGGTCACCGGGCTGGTGCTGGTGCAGAGCGCGTTCGAGACGGCGCCGCTGCGCATGTCGCTGCCCGCGCTGACCGCGGCCGAGCCGCTCGCCGGGATCCTGTGCGGGGTGGGCTTCCTCGGGGACCGGCTGCGCACCGACACCGGTGCGCTGGCGGGTGAGGCGGCCGGGCTCGCGGCCGTGGTGGGGGGCATCGTGCTGCTCGGGCTGCACCCGGCGATGCCGTGCGGCGCGGGCGAGGCGGAGCGGGGCACGTCGGACCTCCAGCGCCGCTGACCGGGCACCCGGCCCCGCCCGGTACGGGTCCCGCGCCGCACGGGCCGTGCTCGGTCGGGTCCTGCCCGGTGCGGGACCTGCCCAGCACGGGACCTGCCCGGTCGGGCCCTGCTTGGTCGGGCCCTGCTTGGATGACGGGCATGAACCCTGCTGACGAGATCCTCGACATCGTCGACGAGCACGACCGGGTCGTCGACCGGCGCCCGCGCGGCGAGGCGTACGCCCTCGGGCTGCGCCACCGCTGTGTGTTCGTCCAGGCCCGGGACGCGGCCGGCCGGCTCTTCGTGCACCGGCGCACGGCGACCAAGCTGGTGTTCCCCTCCCTGTACGACATGTTCGTCGGCGGTGTCGTCGGCGCGGGCGAGTCCTACGACGACGCGGCGCTGCGCGAGGCCGAGGAGGAGCTGGGCGTGAGCGGACTGCCGCGGCCCGCCCGCCTGTTCAAGTTCCTCTACGACGACGGCGCCGGGAACAGCTGGTGGTCGGCGGTGTACGAGGTGCGCTGCGACCTGCCCGTGCGCCCGCAGGCCGAGGAGGTGCAGTGGCACGCCTTCCTGCCCGAGGAGGAGGTCGAACGGCGGCTCGGCACCTGGGAGTGGGTGCCGGACGGGCTGGCGGCCTACGAGCGGCTGCGTGCGTTCCGGGCCGGAGGGTGACCGCCCGGTAGGGTCGGCCGAGTGAGCGACTTCGTACGGAACATCCGGCTGTGGTTCGCGCCGGAGCGGGTGCGGGAGGAGGGCGGCACGCCCGACTACCGGTTCTCGCTGGCGAACGAGCGCACGTTTCTCGCCTGGCTGCGCACCGCGCTGGCGCTGATCGGCGGCGGGTTCGCGGTGGACCAGTTCCTGCCCGATCTGCGCTGGGCCTGGCGGGTCGGGCTGGCGCTCGCGCTGCTCGCGGCCGGGGTGCTGTGCTCCCTGCGGGCGGTGAACCACTGGGTGCGCTGCGAGCGGGCGATGCGGCGCGGCGAGGACCTGCCCGCCTCCCGGTTCCCGGTGCTGCTGAGCCTGGTCGTGGCGGTGGTGGCCGTCGCGATGGTCGTGGTCGTGCTGGTGGGGTGGGAGGGGTGACGGCCGGCGCGGAGGGCGCGGGCCGGGACCCCGGTCTGCAGCCGGAGCGCACCCGGCTGGCCTGGCGGCGTACCACGCTGTCGGCCGCCGTGGCCACCGTGCTGGCCCTGAAGGCCGCGCTGCACGGGGGGCCGTCGGCGGCTAGCGTCCTGGCGGGCGCGGTGTGCTGCGCGCTGTGGCTGGCCTTCCTCGGGATCGCCCACTCCCGGGTCCGCGCCCTGACCACGACACCCCGCCCGCCGACGCTCGCCCCCCGCCAGGCGACGGCGGCGGTGCTGTGCGCCGGCGCGCTGGCGGTGTGCGCGGTGGTGCTGGTGCTCCAGTAGCCCCGCGAGCGTCCCGTAGCCCCGCGGGTGGGGACAGCGGCGGTGTCTCTCCGCGCGTCAGCGGTCGCGGAAGGCGAGTGCGACGAACTGGGTGGCCTCGTCCTCGGCGAAGTTGTCGTCGCTGACCAGGAGCAGGGTCCGTTCGCCGCTTCGCAGCCTGGGTCCCCAGGTCAGTCCCTCGGTGTTGACGACGGTGCTCAGCCCCAGGTCGTGGAAGTCGGCCACCAGCTTCTTGCGCATCGGCACGACCGACCGGCCGGCCAGGGAGGACATGCGCCGCACGTCGGTCGCGCCGCGCGTGGTGGCGTCGAAGACACGGATCTTGTACCCGGCTCCGGCCACCCAGGTGCGTTCGAGGACCAGGTAGCGGTCGGGGTCGTCGGGGAAGGCGAGGATCGCGGGCACGCCGGTGTCCGGGGCCCACGGGCTGGACGGGTCGGACGCGGTGAAGATCTTCTCCAGCGGGTAGGCGAACTGCCGGAGCACCGCGCCGGCGCGGTCCTGACGGGTCACCCGGACCAGGGCGCCGTGCCGCAGGTCGGGTTCCGGGCCGTCCTGGATCAGCGGGCCCTCCAGGGCGCTGGTGAAGGTGGCGCCCCGGGAGCCGAACGTGATGGCTTCCACCCCCTTGTTCCGCCGGGGCCCGCGGTCCTCCCGCGTGTACCGGTAGTCGGCCGGCAGCCGGAACTCGCCGCGGTAGGCGCCCGTGGGGGCGGCGATCCGGACGGACTGCTGGATCAGCGGGTCGTCCGCCGACGAGGGGCGGTCGCCCTCCTGCGACCACCAGTACCGGCAGCTTCGCGGGTCGACCCGCAGTTCCTCCGGGTCCACGGCCTTGCCGTCGCGGGCGCTCGCCGGCGGGTGGACCGAGCCGTCGGGCTGCCGCAGCGGGTGTGTACCGGTGAAGTCGACGGAGCGCACACCGGTGCCGTCCACGGCGATCCTGGCGGTGTAGAAACGGGCGGGCTGGAGCACCGAGCGGTCGTCGCTGATCATGACGTACTCGCCCGTGCAGGGGTTGCGGTCGATGCCGGACAGACCGCCGACGGTGGTGCCGCGGAAGGCGAGTTTGTGGGGAATGATCCGCTCCCCCAGCAACCGCGCGTGTCCGCCGGTCCCGGGCGCCTTCGTGTCGCCGGCCGGCCGGGCCGCCGCCGCGGGCGCCATCGTCGTGACCATCATGAGCGCCACGACGCACGCGCGGCGGATCAAGGAAGTTCGCATGGGGTCGATCTTGGACCGGCGCACGCCCCGGCGCAGTTACCCGTTCGTGTGAACCTCGGTGACGCCCGGCCCCTGCGGCGGGGCGGACATTCCGCTCAACTCTGCAGTTGTCGCACCGTAGTCGTCACCTGGCGGGAACGCCCTGCGCACCGCCCTCCCCGGACCCCCGGCCCACGGTCACCACGATCTTGCCGCGGGTGTGGCCCTCCTGGTTCAGCCGGTGGGCGTCCGCCGTGCGCTCCAGCGGAAAGGTCCGCTGGACGTGGACGGAGAGGACGCCCTGGTCCGCCCACTCCGACAGGCGCGCCAGGTCGTCGGCGTCCGGGCGGACGAAGACGTACCGGCCGCCGTACTCGCGTACCTCCGGGTCGGTGATCGAGGCCAGCCGGCCCTCCGGGGCGAGGAGGCCCGCGGAGACCGTCAGCGTGTCGCCGCCGACGGTGTCGAAGATCGCGTCCACCCCCTCGGGGGCGAGCCCGCGCACCCGTTCCGCCAGTCCCTCGCCGTAGGCCACGGGCTCGCCGCCCAGGGTGCGGACGTAGTCGCGGTTGGCCTCGCCGGCCGTGCCGAGGACGCGGGCGCCGAGGTGGGCGGCGATCTGGACGGCGAGCGAGCCGACGCCGCCGGCCGCCGCGTGCACCAGGACGGTCTCGCCCCGCTTGACCTGGAGCGCCTTGACCAGCACCTGGTAGGCGGTGAGGCCGGCCAGCGGGAGTCCGGCGGCCTCCTCGAAGGACAGGGTGCGCGGCTTGCGGGCCAGGGTGCGCACCGGCGCGGCCACGTACTCGGCGCAGGTGCCCCGGGAGAGGAAGTCCTCGCGGACGTAGCCGATGACCTCGTCCCCGGGGGAGAACTCGGTGACGGCGGCACCGGGGCGGACGACCACCCCGCTGACGTCCCAGCCGGGGATCACCGGGAAGACGGCGTCCAGCACCGCGTCCAGGTGGCCCTCGCGGCACTTCCAGTCGACCGGGTTGACGGCCGCCGCGCGCACCTCGACCAGCACCTGGTCGGGACCCACCTTGGGGTCCCGCAGCTCGCCGTACTCCAGCACCTCGGGTCCGCCGTAGCGGCGGTAGCTGATGCCCTTCATGCCCTCGACCCTCCGGGGTACCCGGGCGGCACGCAACCGGGACGCCCCGTCGCCGGCACTCCGTCCCCCGGAGGTGAGCGCCATGACCACCCTCCACCACGAGCACACCGCCCACGGGCCGCACCGGCACGGGCCGGACTGCGGGCACTGCGCGGTGCCGCACGGCGATCATGTGGACTACGTCCACGACGGGCATCTGCACCGGGAGCACGCGGGCCACTGGGACGAGTGCGAGCCGGCCGGGCACTCGGTCCACCGGGACCACGCGCACGTGCACCACGAGGAGTGCGGGCACGCCCAGGTGCCGCACGGCGACCACGTCGACTACCTGCACGGCGGCCACCGGCACGCCGAGCACGGGGACCACTGGGACGACCACTGACGCCCACGGGCCCGAGTCCGCCGCGGCCGCGGGCTTATCGTGGGCCGTGTCACGTTCGGCGCGATCTTCGCTCCCGCACTGGACGGCATACCGACCGGTCGGCATCATGAGTCGGGTCCTGTTCACCCGTCCCTAGGAGTGATGTATGAGCGCCGACCACCCGCCCGGGCTGGACCTGGACCGGCTGCGCGCCCTGCTCGAGAGCGAGCGCCCCGGTCTGGTGCACGGTCCGCTGACCGGACGGCTGATCGAGGGCGGACGGTCGAACCTCACGTACGCGCTCTCCGACGACCGCTCGAAGTGGGTCGTCCGCCGGCCCCCGCTCGGCCATGTGCTGGCCACCGCGCACGACATGAGACGCGAACACCGGGTCATCAGCGCCCTGCACCCGACCCGGGTGCCGGTCCCGCGCCCGGTGCTGCTGTGCGAGGACGAGGAGGTACTCGGGGCCCCGTTCTACGTGATGGAGTTCGTCGAGGGCACCCCGTACCGCACCGCCGACCAGCTCGCCCCGCTCGGCCCGGAGCGCACCCGGGACGCGGTGCTGTCCCTGGTGGACACGCTGGTCGAGCTGCACGCCGTGGACCCTGCGGAGGTGGGCCTCGCGGACTTCGGCCGCCCGGAGGGCTTCCTCGACCGGCAGCTGCGCCGCTGGGGCAAGCAGCTGGACGCCTCCCGCAACCGCGACCTGGCGGGCATCGACGAGCTGCACGCGGCGCTCGGCCGCGCCCTGCCCGCCTCCCCCGCCCCGGCCGTCGTGCACGGCGACTACCGCCTGGACAACGTCCTGATCGGCGACGACGACAGGATCAGGGCGATCCTCGACTGGGAGATGTCCACGCTCGGCGACCCGCTGACCGACCTCGGTCTGCTGGTGATGTACAGCCGCCCGCTGGGCATGCCCGACTCCCCCGTCTCCACGACCGCCGAGGCGCCCGGGCACCCCTCGCCGCGCGAGCTGGTCGAGCGGTACGCCGAGCGCTCCGGGCGGGACGTGTCGGCCGTGTCCTGGTACGAGGCGTTCGCCTGGTTCAAGCTCGCCGTGATCCTGGAGGGCATCCACTACCGCTACACGCTCGGCCAGACGGTCGGCCGCGGCTTCGACCGCATCGGCGACCTCGTCCCCGTCTTCATCCACCACGGACTGACCACCCTTCAGGAAGGCTGACCGCACATGGACTTCGCGTTCGACGCGCGTACGGAAGAGCTGCGCGCCCGGCTGCTCGCCTTCATGGACGAGTACGTCTACCCGGCCGAGGCGGTCGCCGAGGAGCAGCGGGCCGCGCTCGCCTCACCGTGGGACACCCCGGCCGTGGTGGAGGAGCTGAAGGCCGAGGCACGCCGGCAGGGCCTGTGGAACCTCTTCCTCCCCGACACCGAGTACGGTGCCGGGCTGACCAACCTCCAGTACGCGCCGCTCGCCGAGATCACCGGCCGGTCCCCGCACCTCGCGCCCACCGCGACCAACTGCGCGGCGCCCGACACCGGGAACATGGAGGTGCTGGCGCAGTTCGGCACCGAGGAGCAGAAGAAGCGGTGGCTCCAGCCGCTGCTGGCCGGGGAGATCCGCTCGGCGTTCGCGATGACCGAGCCCGAGGTGGCCTCCTCGGACGCCACGAACATCACCACGCACATCGAGCGGGACGGCGACGAGTACGTCATCACCGGCCGCAAGTGGTACATCTCCGGCGCGATGAACCCGGACTGCGCGATCTTCATCGTGATGGGCAAGACGGACCCGGACGGCGCCGACATCCGCCGCCAGCAGTCCATGGTCCTGGTCCCCCGCGACACCCCCGGCGTCACGGTGAAGCGCGCGATGCGGGTGTTCGGCTACGAGGACCACTCGCACGGCGGCCACGCCGAAGTGGTCTTCGACCGGGTGCGGGTACCGGTGGCCAACCTCGTCGGCGAGGAGGGCGGCGGCTTCGCCATCGCCCAGGCCCGGCTCGGCCCCGGCCGGATCCACCACTGCATGCGGCTGATCGGCATGGCCGAGCGGGCGATCGAGCTGATGTGCCGGCGGGCGGTGTCCCGTACGGCGTTCGGCAAGGCGCTGGCCCAGCAGGGCGTCGTACAGAACTGGATCGCCGACGCCCGGGTCACCGTGGAGCAGCTGCGGCTGCTGGTGCTGAAGACGGCCTGGCTGATGGACACCGTCGGCAACAAGGGCGCGCACACCGAGATCCAGGCCATCAAGATCGCCACTCCGCGCGCGGTGGTCGGCATTCTGGACCGGGCGATCCAACTGCACGGCGCGGGCGGGGTGAGCCAGGACTTCCCGCTGGCCGAGCTGTACGCGAGCGCCCGCACGCTGATGCTCGCCGACGGCCCGGACGAGGTGCACCAGCGGTCGCTGGCGCGCCGGGAGCTGAAGAAGTACCTCTGACCCTCCATCAGGAGGCTTGGTGCCGTGCCCCGTTGAGCGCGCTCCCGGTATGTGGTGTCGTACCTCTTCCGGGAGCGGCCGGGAACCGGCCGCGGGCACGTCGAGGGGGAAGCGTGACCGAGTCGCGGGACCACGCGGAGTGGGGCCCGGCCGCCGGGCCCGGGGTGACCCTGGAGCGGCTGCTGTCGGTCGTGGGCCAGGGCGCCCTGGAGCTGGACACGGCGCCCGGCGGCCTGGCCGTGGCCGTCGGCGGCGCCACCGTGCTCGATGTGCTGGCCCCCGAGATCCGGCCCAGGGAGCTGGTGCTCGCCGTCGGTGTCGCGGCCGGGTCGGCCCAGGCGGTGGACGTCGTACGCCGGGCCGGTGCCGCCGGGGCCAGCGGGGTGGTCTTCGGCCCGGAACGCCCCGAGGGGGCCCTCGGTGTCCTGCGCTCGGCCGCCCAGGAGGCCGGTACGGCGGTGCTGTTCCGCACCTGGTACCGGTGGGAGGAGCTGGTGGCGGTGCTCCGGGCCGGGCTCGCCGCGGCGGGGATGCCGCCGTTACCGGCCGCCCGGGGCCTGGCGCTGGGCGATCTCGACGGGCTGGCCGACGCGGTGGCCGCCCTGGTCGGCGGCTCGGTGACCATCGAGGACACCGAGTCGCGGGTACTGGCGTACTCCTCCACGGAGGAGAACGTGGACGAGATGCGCCGGCTGACCATCCTCGGACGGCGCGTGCCCGCCTGGCGGGTCGCCGCGATGCACGACGCCGGGTTCTTCCGCGCCCTGTGGGCCACGGACGACGTACTGCACCGGCGCGCCCAGGGCGACAACCCCGAGCGGCTGGTGTGCGCCGTCCGGGCGGGCGGCGAGGTGCTGGGCTCCGTCTGGGTGGCGGCGGTCGCGGGCCGGCCGCTGTCCCCGAACGCCGCCCAGGCACTGCGCGCCGCGTCCCGGGCCGCCGCCCCGCATCTGCTCCACCACCGCACGCGCGGCGCCGACAGCCGGCTGGTGGAGGACGCGGCGCGCGCCCTGCTGGAGGAGCGCGGCTCGGCCGAGGTGCTGGCCGAGCGGGCCGCGCTGCCGGCCCGGGAGCCCTGCGCGGTGCTGGCGGTGGGCGTGGAGAGCGGAGGGCTGGGGGCGGCCGGTGAGCCGTCCCGGATGTACGCGCTGCTCGCCCTGCACTGCGCGGCCCTCGGCCACCGGATCGTGGTCGTGCCGGCGGGCGGCCGGGCACTGGTGCTGGTCGGCGCGCTGGACCGGGACGCGGACCGGGCCCGGGAGCGGATGACGGCGCTCGGCACCTCGCTGACCGCCCGCCTGTCGGCGGCCACCGGCGTGCCGGTGCGGGCCGGGCTGGGCGAGGTGGTGCCGGCGCTGGCGGGGGCCGCGCGGTCGCGCCGCAGCGCCGAACAGGCGCTGAAGGCCCTCGCCAGGACCGGGGACGGGCGGGCCGTGGCGTGGGTGGAGGACGTGGCCGACACCATCGGCGTCCTGCGCGTGCTGGAGGCGCTGCGGGACCTGGAGCTGCCGCCGGGGACCTCGGTGGCGCGGCTGGCCGCGTTCGACGCCGAGCACGCCGGCAGCCGTCTGGTGGAGTCCCTGCGGGCCTACCTGGACCACTTCGGCGATGTGCCGGCCGCCGCGCGCAGCCTCTCGCTGCACCCCAACACCATGCGGTACCGGCTGGGCCGGATCACGGCCGTGTCGGGGCTGGACCTCGGCAGCCCGGACGCCCGGCTGCTGGCGCAGCTGCACCTGCGCCTCGGCCTCGAGGACGGGGAGCGGCGCGACACCCCGGGGCCCTGAGACACCGTTCGTGCGCCCGGAGCACCGAAGGGGCCGTTCGTGCGCCCGCACCACCGGAGGCGCCGTTCGTGTGCCCGCAGCGCCGACGGGACCGTTCGTGTGCCCGCACCACCGGAGGCGCCGTTCGTGTGCCCGCAGCGCCGACGGGACCGTTCGTGCGCCCGCACCATCGGAGGCGCCGCTCCTCGTCGCCGCGCACGAAGGCGGTGCGCGCCGGGGGCGGACCCCCGGTGCGGGCCCGGCCGGGGCGGGTATGCCTGTGTGCGGCCGACGAAGACCGTCCCCGGGTGCGGCGAGCAGCCTGGTCGTGTGCCCGGGGAAACGGCCCCGGGCCGCCGTCCCCGACCGGAGGGTGCACCATGACCGCTGTGTCCCGTGCCGCCGCGCGCCGCGAACACGTCCTGAAGGAAGCCGTGCGGCAGGGCCTGCTCGACCCGGACGTCGCCCCGCTGGCCGGCTTCGTGGACCTCGACGGGGTCGCGGCCACGGTCCGGGCCCTGCGCGAGGCGTTTCCCGGCGCCCCCGAACTGCCCGCCGTCACCCACGCGTTCGCCGCGAAGGCCAACTGCCTGGTGCCCGTGCTGCGGGAGCTGGCGCGGCTCGGGATGGGCTGCGAGGTCGCGACCGGGGGCGAGCTGGCCCGGGCGCTGGCGGCCGGGTTCCCGGCCGACCGGATCGTCTTCGACTCCCCGGCCAAGACGCGCGCCGAGCTGGCGCGGGCCCTGGAGCTGGGGGTGGCCGTCAACGCCGACGGCTTCCAGGAACTGGAGCGGATCGCCGCGCTGCCGCAGCTCCGCACGTCCGCGTCCCGGATCGGGGTACGGCTGAACTGCCAGGTCGGCGGCGGGGCCATCGCCGCGATGAGCACCGCCACGAGCACCTCGAAGTTCGGTGTCCCGCTGACGGATCCGGGCAACCGGGAGCGGCTGCTGCGGGCGTTCGCCGCGTATCCGTGGCTGACCTGGGTGCACACCCACACCGGGTCGCAGGGCTGCCCCCTGGACCTGATGGCGCGCGGGGTGGCGCAGGCGGTGGAGTTCGCCGGCCAGGTGACGGCGGCGTTCGGCCCGGGCCGGGTGGAGGGCATCGACATCGGCGGCGGGCTTCCGGTGAACTTCGCCGACGACGAGGTCACGCCGACGTTCGCCGACTACGTCGGACAGCTGCGGGCCCACGCCCCGGGACTGTTCGAGGGCCGGTACCGGGTCGTCACCGAGTTCGGCCGCTCGGTGCTGGCGAAGAACGGGTTCCTGGCGGCGTACGTCGAGTACACCAAGAGCGCCGGGGGCCGGCCGATCGCCGTGACGCACGCCGGGGTGCAGGTCGCCACCCGGACGGTGTTCAGCCCCGACGCCTGGCCGCTGCGGATCGAGGCGTACGGCCCGGACGGGGCCGCGCTGCGGGCGCGGCCGGTGCGGCAGGACATCGCCGGCCCGGCCTGCTTCGCCGGCGATCTGCTGGCCCGCGACCGGGCGCTGCCGCCGCTGCGGCCGGGCGATCTGGTGGCGGTGCCGGACACCGGCGCGTACTACTTCTCCACGCCGTTCCACTACAACAGCCTGCCCGAGCCGGCCGTGCACGGGGTCCGGACGGACGCGGCCGGCCGGGTGGAGTTCACGCTCGTGCGGCCCGCGCAGGATCCGTGGCTGCTGACGGACCGGGACGGCGTACCGGAGCCGGAGCCGGTCCCGGCCGGCGAAGACCGGTGAGGAGCGGCCCGGTGTCCCGGCCCGGTCCCGGGCGGCCCGGCGGGGGCGGGCCGCTGCTGACCCAGCGCGCCGCCATCGTGTTCCTGCTGGCCGGGCTGGCCGGCGCCGGGGCGAGCGTGCTGGCGGCGCTGGCCGGCAGCGCCTGGCCGGTCGCGGTGAGCGCGGGCGCCGGCACGGCCGCCTCGGCGGTGCTGTTCTTCAAGGAGATCATCGACTAGGCACCGGGCGCCCCGGGATCAGGGGCGCAGGGCGCGCAGCAGGAGGTCGGCGAGGTGGTCGGCGACCTGCTGGGGGGTCAGCGGGCCGTCGGGGCGGTACCACGTCGACAGGTGGTGGACGGAGCCGAAGTGGTAGTCCACCACCAGGTCGGCCGGGGTCGCCGTGGAGAAGACGCCCTCCTTCTGGCCCTCCTCCACCAGCGCGCGGAAGCGTTCGTGGTAGCGCCGGCGCTCGGCGCGGACCTGCTTGTTCTTCTCCGGGCTGAGGTGGTGCATGGACCGGAAGAAGATCGACGCGTCGTCGAGGTTCTCGATGGTGGTGACGACCACGTCGGCCGCCGCGTCCCTGAGCCGCTCGGCCACCGGCTCGTCGGCGTTCGCGTACATGTCCAGCCGCTCCTGCTGGAGGCGCAGCACACGCGCGTACACCTCGTGCAGCAGGTCGTCCTTGGAACCGAAGTAGTGGTACAGCGCGCCCTTGGTGACGCCGGCCGCCTCCACGATCTCCTGCACGGAGGTGCGGTCGTAGCCCTGCTCGGCGAAGAGCCGGGTGGCGGCGGCCAGCAGCCGCTGCGGAACGGGCGTGCCGTCTCCGTCCGTGGTCCTGGGCACTGCCGCCACCTGCCTTTCCGTGGTGTTCAGTCGGTGTTCCGGGAACGCAGTTCCCGACGGAGGATCTTCCCACTCGCCGTCTTGGGCAACTCGGGCAGGATCTCCACCTGACGCGGGTACTTGTACGCGGCCAGTCTCTCCTTGCAGTACGCGGCCAGTTCACCGGGGGCCGCCTCGGCGCCGGGACGGAGGCTGATATAGGCCTTGACGGTCTCGCCCCGGTACCCGTCGGGCACCCCGACGACGGCCGCCTCGCGCACCGCCGGGTGCGTGTAGAGGACGTCCTCGACCTCGCGCGGCCACACCTTGAAGCCGGACGCGTTGATCATGTCCTTCTTGCGGTCCACGACGTACAGCCAGCCCTGCTCGTCCATGAACCCGATGTCGCCGGTGCGCAGCTCGCCGTCCGGGAAGGTCTCGGCGGTGGCGTCGGGCCGCCGCCAGTAGCCGGGCACCACCTGCGGTCCGCGTACGGCGATCTCCCCGTGCTCCCCGAAGGGCACCTCCGCGCCCCGCTCGTCCAGGATGCGCACGACCGTGTCGGCGCCGGGCAGGCCGACGGACAGGGTGCCGGAGACCGGGTCCACGGGTGCTTCCAGGTGGGGCGGGACGGAGGCGCAGGGGGCGGTGCACTCGGTGAGGCCGTAGCCGACCCGGATGTACGGCCCGAAGCGCTCGCGGAACCGCTCCACCAGGGCGGGCGGTACGGGCGCGCCGCCGGAGGAGAGCTTCACGAAGGAGGTGAAGTGGTCGCGGGTGACGCCGGGGTGGGCGGCGAGCGCCATGTAGGCGGTGGAGGGGCCGACGGTGTAGTGCGGGCGGTGCTCGGCGAAGGCGTCCAGGGCGACACCGGGCTCGAAGCGGTACGTGAGCACCAGGGTGCCCGCGCTGTTCAGGCAGGCGCCGAACTGGCAGACCATGCCGGTGATGTGGAACAGCGGGGCGAGCGCGTAGTACACGGGCGCCTCGGGCAGGTCGAGTCCGGTGCTCTGCCGCTCGGCGTTGTGCATGATGTTGGCGTGGGTGTTGGTGGCGCCCTTGGGGGCGCCGCTGGTGCCCGAGGTGTAGCTGATCAGCGCGATGTCCTCCGGGCGCGGCAGCCGGCCCTCGGGGGGCCGGCCGCCCTGCCGGGCGACGGCGGTCAGGTCGTCGGCGTCCGGGGCCTGGGGCAGCCGCTCGAAGGCCAGCACACGGGGGTCGTCGCGGGTCTGGAAGTCCCGCTCGCAGGCAGTGAGCACGATCCGCACCGGGGAGTCGGCGGCGGTCTGCCGCAGGTACGTCTCCCAGGCCCGGTCGGAGCAGATCAGCGCGGTCGCCTCGCCGTCCCGCAGGACGTGCGCCACCTCCCGCGACTTGTACATGGGGTTGACCGGGACGACGGTCGCGCCCGCCTTCCAGGCGCCGAGCACGGCCAGCACGAAGTGCGGGGAGTTCTGCAGCAGGACGGCCACCCGGTCGCCGCGCCGGAGTCCGCGCCCGGCGAGGTGGGCGGCGACGGAGTCGGTCAGCTCGTCGGTCTCCCGGTAGCTCAGCCGGGTGTCGAAGTAGGTGAGGAAGGCGCGGTCGGGGTGTTCGGCGACGGCGGTGCGCAGGGCGTGCGCCAGGGAGTCGGCGGGGTCGAGCGGGGCGCGCTGGGCGTCGGTCAGCAGGGCGAGCCAGGGGCGGTCGGCGTAGCGGGGGGCGGTCACCGGGCGGCCTCCCACTTCTGCTGGACGCGGTTCATGGTGGCGAGCCAGCGCTCGGGCTCGCCGGCCCGCGCCTGGTAGAAGCCGGCGACCTCGGGGTGCGGCAGGATCAGGAAGCGGTCCTCCTCGATGCCCTTCAGCAGGGCGTCGGCCACGGCCTCGGGCTCGATCGCGGTGGGCCGCAGCACCAGGTCGCCGGCGCTGCCGGTGGCGGCCAGCATGTCGGTGCGGACGCCCTGCGGGCAGATGGCGTGCACCTTGACGCCCCGGTGGCGGTAGGTCAGGGACAGCCACTCGGCGAAGGCGTAGGCGCTGTGCTTGGTCACGCTGTAGGAGGGCGCGCCGATCATGGTGAGCAGTCCGGCGGCGGAGACGGTGGAGACGAACCGCCCCGCGCCCCGCTGGAGCCAGCCGGGCAGCAGCGCGTGGGCGGCGCGGACGTGGGCCATCAGGTTGACGTCCCAGGACGTCTCCCAGGTGCGCTCGTCCAGGGTGGTGAGGTCGCCGTCCTCGAAGGCGACCCCGGCGTTGGCGCAGTAGACGTCCACCGTGCCGCCGAGGGCGTCGCGCGCCGCTTCGACGACGCGGGAGGCGTCGCCGGGTACGGCGGTCCCGCCGATCTCCTCGGCCACCGCCTCCGCCTTGCCGGCGTCCAGGTCGTTCACCACGACCCGGGCCCCCTCGGCGGCGAACCGGCGGGCCAGCGCGGCCCCGATCCCTCCGCCCGCTCCGGTGACGACCACTCCCGCATCCCGCACGGCTTCCACCCTCGGTCTCCTTCGACACGACACGACGCGACTCGGCCCAGCGAGCGTCAGACTAACCAGTCGGTATGTGTAAAGGAAGGGGCCGCTGCACCAACCTCTAGGGGACTGGAGGACTCATGGACCTGTCCCGAAGAAACCTGCTCGCCTCGACCGCACTGGCGGCGACTCCGATGCCCCACCACCACCGCGAGCCGCTCCTCACCGGCTTCGAGAACCTCGCCGCCCACGACTACGCGCCCCTCGCCGGCCAGAAGGCCGGCGTCGTCACCAACCCCACCGGCGTCACCCGGGCCACCGAGCACATCGTCGACGTGATGCACCGCGACCCCCGGGTCGAGCTGACGGCGGTCTTCGGCCCGGAACACGGCTTCCGCGGCACCGCCCAGGCCGGCGGCTCCGAGGGGCGCTACGACGACCCGGCGACCGGGCTGCCGGTGTACGACACGTACCTGAAGAGCGGCCGGCCGCTCGCCGACGTCTTCACCGCGTCCGGCGTGGACACGGTCGTCTTCGACATCCAGGACGTCGGCGCCCGCTTCTACACCTACATCTGGACCCTGTACGACTGCATGGAGGCGGCGGCGCTCGCCGGGAAGCGTTTCGTCGTGCTGGACCGCCCCAACCCGGTGACCGGCCGCGCCGCCGAAGGCCCGGTGCTGCGCGAGGAGTTCGCCAGCTTCGTCGGCCGCAAGCCGGTCGCGCAGGCGCACGGCATGACGGTCGCGGAGCTGGCCGGCCTGTTCAACGGGGAGTTCCTGAGCACGCCGGTCGAGCTGGAGACCGTACGCATGTCGGGCTGGAGGCGGACCGCGTTCTACGACGCCTCGGGCCTTCCCTGGGTGCCGCCGAGCCCCAACATGCCCACGCCCGACACGGCATTGGTGTACTCGGGGACCTGTCTGTTCGAGGGCACCAACCTCTCCGAGGGGCGCGGCACGACCCGGCCCTTCGAACTCCTCGGCGCCGAGGGCGTGGACGGGCGCTGGGCCGCCGCCGTGAACGGGCTGGGGCTGCCGGGCGTGCGGTTCCGGGAGGCGTACTTCGCGCCCACGTTCTCCAAGTTCCAGGGGAAGACCGTGGGCGGGGTGCAGGTCCATGTGACCGACCGGGCCGCCTTCGACCCGGTGCGCACCGGGATCGCGCTGCTGGTGACGGCGCGGAAGGTGTGGGACGGGTTCGCGTGGCGGTCCGACCACTGGATCGACAGGCTCACCGGTTCGGACCGGGTGCGCACGATGATCGACGCGGGCGCGGACACCGACGAGGTGACGGGCGCCTGGCAGGAGGAGCTGGCCGCGTTCCGGCGGGTGCGAAAGGGGTATCTCCTGTACAAGTAGCGCGTCTTTCGGGGGACGAGGGAGCCGGGCATGGCGGATGCCGCAGGGAGCGTGACCCCTTACTGGGAGCTGACCTTCGACGCGGACGGGGACGTGGACGGCCCCGAACGGGACCGGCTGCTGGCGCAGGTCACCGAGCGCGGCGTGCGTGACCTGGTCGTCCTCGCGCACGGCTGGAACAACGACCGTTCGGCCGCGACCGCGCTGTACCGGCGTTTCCTCGCCCCCGTCCCGGAGCTGGCGCCGAAGGCCCGGATCGGGTACGTCGGGGTGATCTGGCCGTCGATGCGGTTCAGCGACGAGCCGATCCCCGACTTCCTGAGGTCCGTGGCGGCCGAGGAGGTCCGGGCGGCGCCCCGCCCGGCGCTGGACAAGGACACCCGGCGCGCGCTGCTGGAGACCTTCCCGGGCCGGGCGACCGTGCTGGACCGGCTGGCCCGGCTGCTGGACGAGCGGCCGGCCGGCACCGAGGGGCCGGCCGAGTTCGGGCGGCTGGTACGGCTGCTGCTGGAGCCCGAGGGCCGGCGGGCGGTGGCCGACACCGACGAGGACGGCGAACCGGCCGTGTTCACCGGGGACCCGGTGGCCGCCTGCGAGCAGTTCGCCGAGGCCCTGGCAGCGCTGCGGCCGGCCGCCGAAGCGGCCGGGTTCGGCCTGCCGAACCCGTGGGACGGCGCGAAGGAACTGCTGAGGCAGGTGACGTACTACCAGATGAAGCGTCGGGCCGGGACGGTCGGCGAGCACGGACTCGGGCCGCTGCTCGGGCGGTTGGCGAAGGCGGCGCCCGGGGTGCGGGTGCATCTGGTGGGGCACAGCTTCGGCGGCCGGCTGGTGGCGTTCGCGCTGCGCGGGCTGCCGGAGCCGGTGCGCTCGGTGAAGTCGGTGACCCTGCTGCAAGGGGCGTTCTCGCACTACGCGTTCTCGGCCCGGCTGCCGCACGCGGCGGACCGGTCTGGGGCGCTCAAGGACGCCCAGCGGCGCGTCGACGGTCCCCTGGTGTGCTGCCACTCGCGCTTCGACACGGCTCTCGGCACGTTCTATCCGCTGGCCTCACGGCTCGCCGGGGACGACCGCTCCTGCGCGGGGAACGAGATCGCGGCCGTGCTGGGGCCGCGCTGGGGCGCCCTGGGGCACGACGGGGTGCAGGCGGTGCCGGGCACCGCCCGGCTGGACCTGGCGGCGGCGCTCGGCGGCGGGCTGCCGGCGTCGGGCTGTGTGAACGTGGACGCGGCGGCCGTGGTGCGGCGCGGGGGCGCGCCGATCGGGGCGCACAGCGACATCGTGCACCCCGAACTGGCGCGGCTGGTCCTGGCGGCGGGCCGTATCGCCTGACCCGCCGCCCCGGCGTCCCGGACCGGTTCAGCGGTGCGAGGTGAACTCCACGACCTGCTGGTAGGTCGGACGGTTCTGCCAGCCGATCCGGCCGTGCTTGATGCCGCCCAGGGCGCGCTGGACGATGGAGTCGGCGCACCACTGGTCGCCCGCCGCGCACTGGTCGTCGCCGGGGTAGACCTGGGCGGCGGTCAGTGCGGCCGCCTGCTTCAGGGTGCCGATCAGCTGGTCCCGGCAGGCGGTGAGGCTGCCGTCACCGCAGTACGTGCGGGCCAGCGGGCCTCGTACGGGCTCCCCGAGCACCGCCCGGATGTCCTTGTCGACGTAGGACCACCAGCCGTACTGGAAGGCGCTGCCGGCGTGTGAGCCGGTCGGGCCGTGTCCGGCGGAGGGGGCCTCGTCGACGGGCAGGTTGCGGGTGAGGGCGGTGTACAGGCCGGTGCCGAGGCCGGGTTCGAACTCGGCCTTGACCAGCAGCGGCCACCAGGCGTCCAGGATGCGGATCGCGTCCGCGTCGGCATAGGTCTTCGAACCGGCGGAGGTCTCGGCGCGCTTGGCGCCCGCGGTCACCCACGCCTGGAGCTTGGCCACCGCCGCCGCGGCCGTGGGGTCGGTCACCGGCTGGGAGGTGACCACCTTCAGCAGCCTGGGCAGCACGTCCTCGGCGCGCAGGTCGGCGAGGCCCGCGTCGGCCATGGCCTGGGTCAGCTTGGCCCGGGTCACCCCGCCGGCCGCGACGAGCCTCTTCACCCGGTCGTCCAGCAGGTTGCCGCGGTGCACCGGGCCCTCGCCCCAGGGCGCGGCGGCGTAGTCCGCCGCCTGCTTGTTGTTCCAGGAGATGTAGTAGTCCTGGTCGACGGAGTTCGGGTGGGCGGAGGCGGGGGTGTAGTCGGCGGTGTTCCCGGCCGGGTCCCAGCCCCGCCACTCGTAGGCGGGGGCCGCCCACACCGGGAGGTCGGCGTCGACCCCGGCCGCCCGGACCGGGTTGTCGCCGCTGTTGTAGTACGCGGTGTGCTGGGAGTCGGCGTAGAACCAGTTGAAGGTGTAGTTGATGTGCCGGGCCGCGTTCTGGAAGTCCTGCGGGCCCTTGACGTAGTCGGGGTCGTTCAGCATCTGGAAGCCGATGATGGAGTCGGCCTCGTGCAGGTAGGAGGAGCGCAGGGTGGTGTAGGCGACCTTCTTGCCGCCGACTCTCGCCCGGTAGGCCACCGGTCCGTACTCGGTGCGCCAGACGCGCATGGTGTACGACCCCGCGGCGGTGCCGTCGGCCACGGTCGGCTTCCAGGCGTTCTTCTGCTCGACCTTCTCCATCGCGGTGCAGGTGCCGTGGAAGAGGTAGTGGTAGTCGTCCTGGCACAGTTCGACCGCGTAGGTGTCGATGATGTCCTGGCCGGAGGTGGTGGCGCTCCACGCGTAGTCCTGGCCGCGGCCCAGCTCGACGTACATGCTCAGGCCGGCGAAGGAGGCGCCGCGGGCGCTGATGCCGGGGCCCTGGATCTCCTGGAGCAGCAGCAGTTGCGGGGCGAAGTAGCCGGTCTGCGGCCCGAAGACGGCGATCGGGTGGCCGCTCGCGGTGTGCTTGCCGCTCACCACGAGGGCGTTGGACATGCCGCGCCGGGCGGAGCCGAGCGCGGTCCCGGCCGCGGTGGCCGAGGTCTTCGCGGCGCCCGCGGTGGCGGCGCTGCCGGTGCGGTCGTACACGAGCGGTTCGGGGGTCACCGAGCCGGCGTCGGGCAGGGCCGCCCCCTGGGGGTCGGCGGGCCTGGCGCCGTAGGGGAAGCTCTCGCCGTTGTGCAGGGTGAGGACGGCCTCGGGGTCGTTGCGCTGGCGGAAGGACTCCCAGACCTTCGTGCCCTCCGCCACGCCGTACCTGTCCTGGGCGGCCAGCAGGGACAGCGCGTTGTCGACCTCCCCGCCGCCGCCGGAGCCGAACAGGGAGCCGATGACGGAGGCCAGCGCCACCAGGTCGGTGACCTTGAAGCGGTCTATGGTGCCGGCGTTGGTGATGGAGTCCTTGTGCCCGGTCAGGACGTACTCGCCGGGGAAGTAACGGCCGCTGTCGGAGGCGTCGATGTAGGCGTTGATGCCGTCGAGGTAGGCCTTGACGTCGGCGAGGGCCTGCTGGCCGCGGGCGCCGTTGTGCGCCACGGCGTTGTCGATCTGCGCCTGGAGGTCGGCCTCGGTGTAGGGCGCGTTGCGGTAGAACTGCTGCTCCAGGCCCTGGTTGCTGGGCGCGCCGCCCGCGAAGCCGGTGAGCTGGCCGCGTCCGACGTGCCGGAAGACGTCCATCAGCCAGAGCCGGTCCTGGGCCGCCGCGTATCCGGCGCCGAACTCGGTGCCGTAGCGGGTGGTGCCCGTGATGTGCGGCACGCCGGTCTTCTTGTCGCGGACGATGGTGACGTCGGTGCGGCCGGCCGGTTTCTCGGTGGAGGCGACCTGGTCGGCGGGGACGCCGAAGGAGGCGTCGTTGAAGAAGGTGTTGACGGTGGCGTCGGTCAGCGTCTTGTAGCCGGTGGCCAGGTTGGCGTACGGGCCGAGCTGGTCCTCGGCGTGCGCGGGCTGGGTGCCGAAGGCCTGGTTGAGCAGGATCTGCGCGAGGGTGGCGTTGCCGTTCTCGCCGGGCGGCAGGATGTCCGAACACCGGCTGCCGCAGTAGTCGTTGGGGGCCGTCGCGTCGGTCGCCGCCGCCGCGGTCTGTGTGAGGGGTGTGAGGAGACCGGCGACGAGGACGCATATGGACGCCGTCTTCAGGAACCCGGGGAGTCGGCGGAACGTTCTCAGTCTGTCAGGGGCGGTACGTGGGGTTCGCCGTGGCATGGCGGCTCCTAGCGACTGGGGTGGCCGAACGTTACCGCCGGTTATCCCCACGTTTAAAGGTGAACATGCGTCACTTTCTGGAGTCCGCAAGGAGAACCGGAGAAGAGATGGAGCCGAATCGCCTGTCGATACGTCTATTCGGCGACGTCCGTGCGACGACGCCGAAGTGACCGCGGTGCAGGTACAGGTGTGACGGAGGTGCAGGGCGATGGCCGGTTTCCGGAGTCTGGCGAGACAGGTACGCGACCCGGACTGCGATCTGGCACTGCGGCGGTACTCGCTGCGCAAGTGCCTGGAGAAGTTCGCCCCTTACGGGCATCGGGCGACCTGGGACCATCTGTGCTCCCGGGCGGGGTTCGGCCCCGAGGACCGCTCGCCCGATCCGGCGCGGCTGGTGGCCGCGCTCGAGGAGTTGGAGGAGGCCCGTGACGTCTGGCTCGCCTATGAGACGGACTTCACCGAGCGGCGCAAGCGGGAGAAGCACGACGGACTGCGCCGGCCGGGCAGCGTGGACGACTGGCACCGGCTGACCTGGGGCGGGTTCGGGGTCGCCTGGTGCGACGACCCACGGGTGCATCCCCGGGCGCCGCTGGCGGAGGTGCTGCGCCGGCTGATCGCCGCGCTGGAACGGGAGCCGGGCACGTCGTGCCCGGTGTGCGGCGGGGAGCGGCTGGTCTGGAAGTACGGCCTGGACCACGAGCCGTCGTCCGGCCCGGTCTGCACGGGCTGCGGCATCCTGGTCCCGCGCCCCGTGCTCAGCCCCGTGGCCCTCCGGCACGCGGGCCGGGACCGCCAGCTGACACCGGCCTGACCACCGGTCGCGGCGGTGTGCGGAGGGTGCGCAGGGGATGCCGCACCCCTTCCGGGGAAGGTACGCCCGCGCGGCGGGAAGCGTCCTTCGGCCGTTGTCGGTGACGGTCTGCATCATCGAGGCATGGTGCAGGCGTGTCTCAACGGAAGCCGGTCGGCCGCCGACGGCGCGGGTGTCCCGGTGTCCCCCGGGGAACTGGCCCGCTCCGCTGCCGAGGCCGTGGCGGCCGGTGCCGCCTCGGTGCATGTCCATCCCAGGACACCGTGCGGGCGCGAGAGCCTGTCCGCGCGCGTCGTCGGCCCGGCGCTGGAGGCGATACGGGCGCGGGTGGCGGTGCCGGTCGGGGTGACCACCGGTGCCTGGGCGGAGCCCGACCCGGCGGCCCGGCTCGACCGGGTGCGCTCCTGGGCGGTGCTGCCCGACTTCGCCTCGGTCAACTGGCACGAGCCGGGCGCCGAGGAGGTCGCGGCGGAACTCCTCGCCCGGGGCGTGGGCGTGGAGGCGGGCCTGTGGTCCGGCACCGAGGGGGCCCGCCGGTTCGCGGCCTCGCCGCTCGGGCCCCGGGTGCTGCGGGTGCTGGCCGAGGTGACCGACCCGGATCCGGCGACCGCCGAGGCGTCGGCACGGGCGCTGCTGGCGGAGCTGGGGACGGCGCACGGCCGCCCGGTGCTGCTGCACGGCGAGGAGGGCGGCACCTGGCCGGTGCTGCGGCTCGCGCTCCGGCGGGGCCTGGCCACCCGGATCGGCCTGGAGGACACCCTGCTGCTGCCGGACGGCCGGCGGGCCGGGTCCAACGCCCGGCTGGTAGCGCAGGCGAGGGCCGAGGCCGCCCGGACACGGCACGCGCCCTGAGCCGGGCACGTCGGCCCAGGGGCGACGGCGACACCGCCGGGTCCGGCCGGCGCACGGTCCCGTCCGCCTCGGCCGGGACGCCGGACGGCGCGCACCCCGAGGACGTGCCGGAGGGCGAACTGCCGCTCGTGTCCCGGCTGTACGCGGGGCCGTACGGCATCGGGCGGGTGCCGGAGTACGCCGACGGACGCGAGACGGTGTCCGCCCGCGCGCCGCGTCCCCGGGGGGCGTCCGGCCCACCGTGGACCGCTACGGCCCGGCGGGCGGCGCAGGCTCGGCCCGGCGTACTCGGCCTTCCAGGGGCACGGAGTACGCGGGCGGGCCCGCCGCCCGGACCGCGGACGGCACGTCAGCGGCGTTCCGCCATCAGCCGGGAGCCCGTCAGGCGGTCGCCGAAGACGTCGTCCGGGTTGGACAGGGCACAGGTCTTCAGGGACAGGCAGCCGCACCCGATGCAGTCGGTGAGCTGATCGCGCAGCCGGTTCAACTGCTGGATGCGCTCCTCCAGTTCCGAGCGCCACATCTCCGACAGCCGCGCCCAGTCCTCCCTGGTCGGCGTGCGCCCCTCCGGCAGTTCCGCCAGGGCCTCGCGGATCGTGGCGAGGGGGATGCCGACGCGCTGGGCCGCGCGGATGAAGGCGACCCGGCGCAGGGTGTCGCGGCTGTACCGGCGCTGGTTGCCGGAGGTGCGCCGGCTGGAGATCAGGCCTTTGGTCTCGTAGAAGTGCAGGGCGGACACCGCGGCTCCGCTGCGCGCGGACAACTGGCCGACGGTCAGCTCGTGGATCTTCTCGGGAATCTGGGGCACCCCTCAGAGATTACAGAGACCCCCGGCCCCACCGGCCCCGCGTCCGTTGACATCGCCCCGCCACCCGACCATGCTAAGCAGTTGCTTAGAGATGCGAGCGAGAGGCCGGGAACATGGCAGAACCGAGGACCTTCACCTCCCCCGACGAGCTGAGGGCGGCCGTGGGCGAGCAGCTGGGGTACACCGACTGGCTGGAGGTCGACCAGAAGCGGATCGACCTGTTCGCCGAGGCGACCGGCGACCACCAGTGGATCCACGTCGACCCGGAGAAGGCCGCCGCCGGGCCGTTCGGGACGACCATCGCGCACGGCTATCTCACCCTGTCGCTGCTGCCTCTCTTCGGGCCGCAGCTCATCCGGGTGGAGGGCGTGAAGATGGGCGTCAACTACGGGACGAACAAGGTCCGCTTCCCCTCCCCCGTCCCCGTGGGCTCCCGGCTGCGCGCCACCGCGAAGATCACCGGCGTCGAGGACGTCACCGGCGGTGTGCAGGTGACGGTCGCGTTCACCGTGGAGCGCGAGGGCGGCGACAAGCCGGTGTGCGTCGCGGAATCGGTGTCGCGGTACTACCTGTAGGCGCGTACCACCTGTAGGCCCGTACCGCCTGCAGCCCGCCGGGAGTCCGCGGGACTCAGCGGGCCCCGACCATCCGCAGGACGAGGTCGGCGTAGAGCGCGCCGACCTCCTCGGGGGTGCGCGGGCCGTCCACGTTGAACCAGCGGGCCACGTCGATGCACAGCGACAGCACGGCGAGCGTGGTGCCCCGCACGTCCAGGACGTCGAACTCGCCGGCGGCCACGCCGTCCTCGATGATCCGGCGCACCTCGGCGTCCACCTGGCGGCGCAGCGCGACGATCTCCGCGCGGGCGTCGGGGCCGAGGGCGTCCAGCTCGTACTGCACGACCCGCGCGGTGGTGCGCCGTCCCGCGTGCCAGCGGACGAAGGAGCTGACCGCGTCGGCCAGCCGCTCCTTGGCGGTGCCCTCGCGGCGGGCGGCGGTGCGCAGGATGCCGAGGGCCTTGTCGTGGCCGATCCGGCTGATCCGGTGGAGCAGCTCTTCCTTGGTCTTGTAGTGGATGTACAGCGCGGCCGGGCTCATGCCGGCCCGGCCCGCGATGTCCCGGGTCGTCGTGGCGTGGTAGCCGCGCTCGGCGAAGGCCTCCACGGCGGCGACGAGCAGCCGCCGGGCCGCGTCCGGGGTGACCTCTTCCCACGGCTCCACTTCGCCGCCGGTCGTCTCCTCCGCCGTACTCATCGCTCGCTCGCCCCTCTCGGTGACAGGAGCACCACCATACCGCCGACGGTGAGCGGGCGCTTAGCGTGGCCTTTCGGGGGGAGCGTTCGGGCGGGGACTCAGAACGCCGAGACGCCGGTCAGGGCGCGTCCGATGAGCAGCTTCTGGATCTGGCTGGTGCCCTCGTAGAGCGTCATCACGCGGGCGTCGCGCAGGAGCTTGCCGACCGGGTACTCGTCGATGTAGCCGTAGCCGCCGAAGACCTGGAGGGCGTTGTTCGCGGCGCGGACAGCGGCCTCGGAGGCGAACAGCTTGGCCTTGGAGGACTCCACGGCGAACGGCTCGCCGCGGTCGATCAGATCGGCGACCCGCCAGGTCAGCAGCCGGGCCGCGTCGACGTCCACGGCGATGTCGCTGAGCAGTTCCTGCACCAGCTGGTGGTGGGCGATGGGGGTACCGAACTGCTCGCGCTCCCCCGCGTAGGCCACGGCCGCGTCCAGTGCGGCCTGGGCTATCCCGACACAGCCGGCGGCCACCGACATCCGGCCCTTGGCGAGCGCGGACATGGCGACGTTGAAGCCCTTGCCCTCCGCGCCGACCATGGCGGATGCGGGCACCCGCACGTCCTGGAGGACCAGTTCGGCGGTGGCCTGGCCGCGCAGGCCCAGCTTGCCGTGGATGGTGCGGCGGGTCAGGCCGGGCGTGTCGGTGGGGATCAGGAAGGCGGACACGCCCTTGTGGCCGGGGGCGTCGGTGGAGCGGGCGAAGAGCAGGACGACGTCCGCCCAGGTGCCGTTGGTGATGAACATCTTGGTGCCGTTGAGCACGTACTCGTCGCCGTCGCGCACCGCGCGGGTGGTGAGGCTGCCGGCGTCGGAGCCGGTGCCGGGCTCGGTGAGGCCGAAGCAGCCGACGTACTCGCCCGCGGTGAGCCCGGGCAGCCAGCGCCGCTTCTGCTCCTCGCTGCCCCAGGCGGCGATCGTCTTGGCGACGAGTCCGAGGGAGACGGACACGATGCCGCGCACGGAGGAGTCGCCGCGCCCCAGCTCCTCGGTGACCAGGCAGTACGCGAGGTGGTCGCCGCCCGAGCCGCCGTACTCCTCGTCGATGGTCAGGCCCAGGAAGCCGACGTCGCCGAGCTTCTTGACGATGCCCCGGTCCACCTCCTCGGCGCGGTCCCAGGCGACCACGTGGGGGGCGATCTCGCGCTCCACGAAGTCCCGGGCGAGCTGCCGTACGGCCGCCTGCTCCTCGCTGAGCCCCAGGTCCACCACGAGATCACCCCACACCGAACGCGTCAGTCGATCGAATCTTGAAAGCCGTACATTTAAATTAGCACTGCTAGTTTCCGGCTCGCAGCCCTACTATGTGCGCCATGGCCCGACCGCGCAAGCCCCTCCTCAGCCCCGACCGGATCGTCGAGACGGCCCGGGACCTCGTGGACCGGGAGGGCCTGGCGGCCGTCTCCACCCGGCGCCTGGCCGCCGAGCTGGGGGTGAGCGGGCCCTCGCTCTACAACCACTTCCGCACCAAGGACGAGATCCTGGAGGCCGTCGCGGACTGGGTGAGCGCGCAGGTCGACCTGTCGATGTTCGAGGACGGCCGGGACTGGCGGACCGCGCTGCACGACTGGGCCGTCTCCTACCGGGCCGCCCTGCGCGACCACCCGAACATCGTCCCGGTCCTCGCCCGGGGCCCCGGCCGCCGCCCGGCCGCGCTGCGGCTGGCCGACGCGGTCTACGGCGCGATGGTCGACGCGGGCTGGCCGCCGGCCCAGGCGACCTCCATCGGCGCGCTGATGCGGTACTTCATCATGGGCTCGGCGCTCGGGTCGTTCGCCGGCGGCTTCGTGGACGACGCGAGCGCCTACGACCCGGCCGACTACCCCCACCTCGGGCAGGCCCATCTGCTCGCCGAGCAGCAGGAGAAGATCGACGAGCGGGCCTTCGAGGCGGGGCTCGGCGCACTGCTGGACGGGCTGGCGCAGCAGTACGAGCGGGTACGGGTGTGACGCTTCGGCGACCACCGAAGTACCGGTGTCCCATGCTGGGGGGATGAGCACCGAGGACTCCCGGGCCGCCGGCCTCGCCGCGCTGGCCGGGCTGATCGCCGACCGGACGCGGGCCGCGTGCCTGCTGGCACTGCTGGACGGGCGGGCGTGGACGGCCGGTGAGCTGGCCCGGCACGCCGGGGTGGCCCCTTCCACGCTGACCGAGCACCTGCACCGGCTGGTGGCCGGCGGACTGCTCGCCGAGGAGCGGCAGGGACGGCACCGGTACGTACGGCTGGCCGGCCCGCGGGTGGCCCAGCTGGTGGAGGACCTGGCCGCCCAGGTGTCCCCGGCCGGGGCGCGGCGCCCGCCCCGGGGGCTGCGCGAGGCGAGCGCCGGGGCCGCCATGGCCCGGGGGCGCACCTGTTACGACCATCTCGCCGGGCGGCTGGGCATCACGGTCACCGACGCGCTGACCGGGCGGGGGCTGCTGCGGCAGGACACCGGGTTCGCGCTGACCGACGCGGGGCTGGAGTGGTTCGGCGCGGCCGGCATCCCGCTCGACCTCTCCGGCCGCCGCCCGCTGGCCCGCGCGTGCCTGGACTGGACCGAACGCCGGCCGCACCTCGCGGGGGCCGCGGGGGCGGCGCTGTGCCGGCGGGCGCTGGAGGCGGGGTGGTGTGTGCGGGTGGGCAGCGGGCGGGCGGTGCGGATCACCGCCGCGGGCGAGCAGGTCATGTCCGACCTGCTCGGCATCCCGCTCGGTGCGCTGCGGTGAGGACCGGCGTCAGAACACCACCACCGCCCGGCCCCCCTTCCCCGCGAGCATGTTGTCGAAGGCCGCCGGGATGTCCTCCAGGGTGATGCGGTCGGTGACCAGGGTGGAGAGGTCGAGGCGGCCCTGCCTGACGTGGTCCGCGAGGATCGGCACGTCACGGGACGGGTCGGTGTTGCCGTAGACGCAGCCCGACAGGGTGCGGCCCCAGTGGAAGAGTTCCAGGGCGTTGAAGGTGACCTGCTGGTCCTTGCCGCCGATGCCGACGACCGTGGTCCGGCCGCCCCGGCGGGTGGACTCCCAGGCCGCGCGGATGGAGACCGCGCGGCCCACGCACTCCACGGCCACGTCGACGCCCTGCTTGCCGGTGAGGGCGCGGATCTCGCGGGGCGTGGTGTCGGAGGCCAGGACGTAGTCGGTGGCGCCGGCCGCGCGGGCCAGTGCCTCCTTCGCGGGCGAGACGTCGACGGCGACGATCCGGGACGCGCCCGCGATCCGGGCCGACTGGATCGCGGCGAGGCCCACTCCGCCGACGCCGAACACGGCGACGGTCTCGCCGGGCCGGACCCCCGCCGAGTAGTGGACGGCGCCGTAGCCGGTGAGCACCGCGCAGCCCAGGAGGGCGGCGTCGACGGGGTCCACCCCGTCCGGCACCGGCAGCACACAGGACGCGGAGACCACCGTCTCCTCGGCGAACGCGGCCACGTTCAGGCCGGGGTGCAGCTCGGTGCCGTCGGCGGTGCGGGCGTAGACGTCGGCGGAGCCGCTGAGCGCGTTGGCGCACAGCCAGACCTCGCCGAGCGTGCAGGCATGGCAACTGCCGCAGGAAGGCGCCCAGTTGAGGACCACGGGGCTGCCGGGCGCGACATGGGTGACGCCCTCGCCGACGGCGATCACCGTGCCGGCGCCCTCGTGACCGAGGACGGCCGGGACCGGCACCCGCATGGTGCCGTTGGACAGGGACAGGTCGGAGTGGCAGACGCCGGCGGCGGCGAGGCGGACCCGGACCTGTCCGGGACCGGGGTCGGGCAGCTCGATGCCGGTGATCTCCAGCGGGGCCCCGACGGCGGGCAGGACGGCGGCTCGTACGGCCATGGTCGCGGACTCCTCAGAACTGGAGGGACTTGGTCTGCAGGTACTCGGCGAGTCCGTGGCTGCCGAGTTCCCGGCCGACGCCGGACTGTTTGTAACCGCCGAAGGGCGCGAGGGGGTTGAACCGGCCGCCGTTGATGTCGACCTGGCCGGTGTCCATGCGGCGTGCGAAGGCCACCGCCTCGGCCTCCTCGGCGGCCCAGACGGCGCCCGCGAGGCCGTACACCGTGCCGTTGGCGATGCGCAGGGCGTCCTCCTCGTCCTCGTAGCGCAGGATCGTCAGGACCGGGCCGAAGATCTCCTCCTGGGCGATCGTCATCTCCGGGGTGACGTCGGCGAAGACAGTCGGGCTGACGAAGTAGCCGCGCTCGCGCGGGGCCTCGGGGCCGCCGGCGACCAGCCGGGCGCCCTCGGCGACGCCCTTCTCGATGTAACCGCGCACCCGGGCCTGCTGCTTGGCGCTGACCACCGGGCCGATCCGGTCGCCGTACTTGGCGGCGGCGGTGGCGGCCAGTTCGACGGCCTCGGCGTACTGGTCGCGGTGGACCAGCATGCGGGTCCAGGCGCTGCACGTCTGGCCGGAGTTGGACATCACGTTGGCGACGCCGACGTTCACGGCGCGGGCGAGGTCGGCGCTCGGCAGGATGACGTTGGCGGACTTGCCGCCGAGTTCCAGGGCGACCTTCTTCACGGCCGCGCCGGCCACCGCGCCGATCTGCCGGCCGACCGCGGTGGAGCCGGTGAAGGAGACCAGGTCGACGCCGGGGTGCTCGGCGAGGGCCTGCCCGGCGACCGGGCCGAGGCCGGTGACCAGGTTGAACACGCCCGCGGGCACGCCCGCCTCGTGCACCGCCTCGGCGAACAGCTGGGCGACGAGCGGGGTGTCCTCGGCGGGTTTGAGGACGACCGTGCAGCCGGCGGCGAGGGCGGGGGCGACCTTGGCGACGATCTGGTGGAGCGGGTAGTTCCAGGGGGTGATCGCGCCGACCACGCCGATGGGCTCGTGCAGGACCGTGGAGTTGCCGACCTTCTCCTCGAAGGAGTGCCGCGCGGCCAGTTCGGCGAAGGAGGCGGCGACCGCGAGGGGCACCGCCGCGTGCACGGCCTCGGAGAACTTCGGCGGTGAGCCCAGCTCGGCGGTGACCGTCGCGGCGATCTCGTCCTTGCGCCCGTCCAGGGCGCGGTGCAGGGCTGCGAGGCGGGCGGCGCGTTCGGCCGGGGGTGTGGCGGCCCAGCCGGGCAGGGCGGCGCGCGCGGCCCGTACGGCGGTGTCGACGTCTAGCGCGCCGCCCGCCGGGACCTTGCCGATGACCTGCTCGTCGGCGGGGTTGACGACCTCGATCACGTCGCCGCTCGCGGCGGGGCGCCAGGCGCCGTCGATGTACAGGGCGTCATGTGCCTTCATGCTGTGTCCTCCCGGCGGGTGCACGTCGTCCGGCACACAAACTAGCGGTGATAGTTTTGCCGCGCCAGACATTCCCGGGCCATGGGCCCCCGGGACATCATCGCGGACGGCCCGGCCGGCGCGGAGCCGAGTCCGCCGCACGACCGGGCCGCCGCCCGGCTGGACGCCGGTCGACCGGATGCCGCTTCACTGGTTGCCGGTTCGCCGGTCACTTCGCCGCGGTCAGATGGGCGAAGACCACCACGTTGCTGGTGTAGCCGGTGCGCCGGCTGAACAGGCCGCCGCAGGTCATGATCCTCAGCTCCGGGCGCCCGGTCGCGCCGTAGACCTCCCGGTCGGGGAAGCCGGCCTTGTCGTAGACCTTCACCCGGTCCACGGAGTAGACGGCGGTACGTCCGTCCGCCCGCCGCACCTCGACGGCCTTGCCGGGTTCGACCGAGGCGAGCCCGGCGAACACCGCGGGTCCGCTGCGGGTGTCGCGGTGGCCGACGGCGACCGCGGTGCCCGCCTCGCCCGGCGTGGGCCCGCCCTCGTACCAGCCGACCAGCCGGGGCTGATCCACCGGCGGCGTCTCCAGCTCCCGGTGGGCGTCAAGGCGGAGCGGGACGATCGGGGCGTCGATCCCCAGGGAGGGCACGCGGAAGGCGGTCGGCCGGGACCGGGGCAGCGGGCGGGGCGGCGGGGCGGGCGGCGCGGGCGGGGCCGCCGCCTCGTCCGCGCCGCCCGCCCGGCCGGCCGTGGCCGGTCCGTCATGTCCCCCGCAGCGCGAGCCGACCGCCACCAGGACGGTCACCAGCACGGCCGTTCGCGCGAGGCGGTAGGCGCGGGTCCGGTACCAGGGCCTGCGCCGTCTACGCGGCGCCATGGGGGCGGCGGCGGATCAGCCGGACGTACACGGCGGCGCTGACGGCGACCAGGCCCACGGCCGCCGCGGCGGCCACCGGGGAGTACGCGGCGGCCGTGTCGATGAGGCCGCCGCCGCCCGCGTGCACACCGCCCTTCGGGCCGTCGTGGTCGCTCTGGCCCCAGGACCCGTTGTCCTGGTGCTCCCCGTCGTGCTGCTGGTGGTCCTCGATCTGGCCGCCGGGCGCGCCCTCCACCTTGCCGTCGTGGCAGTTGACGCGGAAGACCTTCTCCTTCAGGGCCGGGGGCGCCCCCACCGTCCAGCTGATCTTGTACTGTCCGTCGGCCAGCCCCAGCGGGTCGGTGTGCCCGGCGCCGCCGGCCAGCTGGATGATGCCCGTCACGGTGGCGGCGGTGGGCAGCGGGGGCTGGGGCGTGATCGTGTACGCGATGCTGGTCAGGGTGTCGAAGTTGACGGCCTCCAAGAAGAACTTGCAGACCACCGGGTCGTCCTTGGCCGAGCCGATGAACGACGGGGGGTTGGTGGAGCGGGCATTGTGGATCCTGATGTCGCCGTTCTCCCCCTGGGCCGCCGCGTTCGGCGCCGCCACCCACGACGCGCCCGCCGCGGCGAGGGCGGTGAGGACGACGGTGGCGCCCGCGCGGGAGCCGGCTGCACGGGGGAGTGTCAGGGTGGGCATGCGCAATCCTCCGGGTTCAGACGATTTTCATACAAATCGCTCTTTCGCCTGGACACTGCCTCACGACCCGCGCGGCTCCCGGCAACGGCGCCGGGCGCGCCCTCGGATATCGCCCGTGCGGCGCAGTCCCGGGCCCTCGCGCCGCTCTCCCGCCACCCGTCCGGCCCCCTCCCGGGGCCGCCCGGAGGAGCGCAGCGCCACTCCGGCGGAGGCCAGCAGCAGCCCGCCCAGCATCAGGAACGGCGCCGCCACCCCCGCCAGCCCGGCGACCAGGCCCGCGGCGGCCGGGGCGGCCACCTGGCCCAGCCGGTTGCCGGTCAGCCGCAGGGCGAGCGCGGTGGAGCGGGCCTCCTCGGGCGCCGCCCGCACCACCGTCGTCATCGACAGCGGCTGGCCCACGCCCAGGCAGAAGCCGAGGAGCGTGAGCATCACGCCGAGCGCCCACACCGGCACCGGCAGCGCGACCCCCGCGCACAGCAGGGCCGCCAGCAGACAGGTCCCGGTGAGCAGCGCGGGCCTGCCGAGCAGCCGCAGCAGCGGGGTCAGGACCAGCCGGCAGGCGATGGTGGCACCGGCCCGCAGGGCGAGCAGGACGCCGATCACCGCGGGGGCGATGCCCCGGTGCTCGCCGACCACCGGCAGGTAGGCGGTGAGGATGTCGGTCGCGGACAGCACCGACAGGCTGATCAGCATGCCCGCGGGCACGCCCCGGGCGCGCAGGATGCCCGCGACCGGCACCCGTCCGCCGCCCGGCGGGCGCGCCGGGCCGGCCGTACGGTCCTCGATCCGCCACAGCGCGGTGAACGCGACGGCGGCGCCCGCGCCCGCCGTGACGAGGGCCAGCGCGCTGCTGTGCGCCAGGCCGGGGCCGCCGACGAGGGCGCCCGCGGCGAGCGGGCCGACGAGCTGGCCGAGGGAGGCGCCGATGGTGAAGTGGCCGAAGTCACGGTCCTGTTCGTGCGGCGCGGACTGGCGGGCCACCAGCGACTGGGCGCCGATCACGAAGCACAGGTGGCCGAGGCCCATGACCCCGCTCCACAGGGCCATCGCCCACAGGGAGCCGGCCAGTCCGCTCAGGGCGCAGCCGCCCGCGATGAGGACCACGCCCGCGGGCAGCAGGGGTGCGCAGCGGCCGTGGTCGGTGCGGCGGCCGAGCGGTACGGCGGCGAACAGCGGCAGCAGCGCGTAGACACCGGCGATGACGCCGACCGCCCGTTCGTCGGCGCCCAGCGCCAGGGCCCGGTAGGAGACGGCGGGGCGGGCCATCGACACCGCCCCCTGGGCGAAGCCGAAGGCGATGACGAGGCGGAGCAGCCAGCCGCGGTTCCCACCGGGCGCCATGGGTGCGGTCCTTCCCGGGGTGATCAGACGATGCCGAACAGGAGCGCCGAGCCGAGCACCACCAGGGAGGTGAGCGCGGCCCACTTCACCACGAACCGGGTGTGGTCGCCGAACTCCACCTTGGCCATGCCGACCAGGACGTAGACGGCCGGGACGAGCGGGCTCGACATGTGCAGCGGCTGGCCGGCGATCGAGGCGCGGGCGATCTCCAGCGAGGAGACGCCGTGCGCGTGGCCCGCCTCGGCGAGCACCGGCAGGACGCCGAAGTAGAAGCCGTCGTTGGACATGAAGTAGGTGAGCGGGATGCTCAGCACGCCGGTGACGAGGGCCATGTGCGGGCCCATGCCGTCGGGGATGTTGCCGACCAGCCACTTCGCCATGTGGTCGACCATGCCGGTGCCCTGGAGGACGCCGGTGAACACGGCGGCGGCGAACACCATGCCGGAGACGTTGAGGACGTTCTCCGCGTGCGCGGCGATCCGGGCCTTCTGGTCCGGCATGTGCGGGAAGTTGACGGTCAGCGCGAGGGCGGCGCCGAGCAGGAACAGCACCGGGATCGGCAGCCACTCCATGATCATGGCGGTGAGCAGGACGACCGTGAGCAGCGCGTTGAACCAGTACAGCTTCGGGCGCAGGGTGGGGCGGGCCGGGTCCAGGCCCTGGAAGCCGTCCCCGGCGGGGTCCGCGGGCAGGTCCGCGCCGGCGCCGGAACCGCCGGCCTTCGCGCCGGAGGCGGCGCCGACCAGCACCGTCTCGGTCTCCTCCACCAGCACTTCGTCCAGCGTGAGCACGCCGAGCCGCCGGCGCTCGCGGCGGCCGAGGACGTAGGCGAGGACGAGGACGAACAGCAGGCCCATGGCGAGGGCCGGGATCATCGGTACGAAGATGTCGCTCGCGTCCACCTTCAGCGCGGTGGCGGCGCGGGCGGTGGGGCCGCCCCAGGGGAGCGTGTTCATCACGCCGTTGGCCATGGCGGCGACGCCGGTCATCACGACCAGGGACATCTTCAGCCGCTTGTAGAGCGGGTACATCGCCGAGACGGTGATCATGAAGGTGGTGGAGCCGTCGCCGTCCAGGGAGACGATCGCGGCGAGGACCGCCGTGCCGACCACGATCCGCAGCGGGTCGGCCTTGCAGAACTTCAGGATGCCCCGGACGACCGGGTCGAAGAGGCCGACGTCGATCATCACACCGAAGTAGACGATCGCGAACATGAGCATCGCCGCGGTGGGGGCGAGGCTGGTGACGCCGTCGATGACGTAGTCACCGAGTTTGCCGCCCTTGCCCACGAACACGCAGAACAGCGCGGGGATGAGCACGAGCGCCGCGATCGGCGACATCTTCTTCAGCATGATCAGGACCAGGAAGGTCGCGATCATGGCGAAGCCGAGGATGGTCAGCATGAAATGGATACCTAACGTTCGCCCTTGAACATCCCACCTGGGGGTCGGCGGTGCGATGACGTTAGGTCCGTTCAACCGGCGTTAACAAGATGTTGACGTGTGAGCAATAAGCGCAAAAGTCCAGGTCAGAGGCGGGACGGTTCAGTCGAGTACGCGGCCCAGGTAGGCCCGCAGCAGCTCCCTGGTCTCGGCGATGACCGCCTCGTCCCCCTCCGGGTCGATCCGGAAGGCGAGTTGCACGAGGGTGTCGGCGCTCTCCACGGCGACCAGGAAGACCCGTCGCAGATCCGTGTCCGGGGTGCGGCCGAGGTAGCCCGCGAGCAGCTCGGTGAGCCGGTCGGAGACGCGGGTGTTGGGCTCGTCGTGGCGGCAGCCGACCGGGATCTGGTTGCCGAAGTCGACCAGCGAGAAGCCGGGCGCGGTGCGCTTCATGGCGAGGTACTCGTCGAGGACGGCGTCCATGGCGGCCCGCCAGTCCCCCGCGCGGGCCCGGTCCAGCCGCTCGGTGACACGCTCGACGTACCGCTCCAGGTTGCGCTGGGCGAGGGCGTCGGCCATCTCCCGCTTGTTGCCGAAGAACCGGTAGACCGAGCCGATGGGGACGCCGGCGCGCTGGGCGACGGCGCGGGTGCTCAGGGCGTCGTAGCCGACCTCGTCGAGGAGACCGGCGCAGGCGTCGAGGATCCGGGTGAGCCGCTCGGCGCTGCGCCGCTGGACGGGCGCGCGACGAAGCGAGGTCGCGTGGGGCACGGGCTTCATGATGCCTTTCCGCCGGAGTTAGGTAAACCTTCCTCAGAGTACGGAGAGGAGCCGCCCGGCACTCATCCGCCGACGCGGGCGCACGCGTGCCGGATACGTCACCGGACACGCCGACCGCGCACCACGGGCACGGCGACCGCGCACGGCAGCCGACCGTAGAGCCGCCCACACACCCGCCGGACCGGCCCACGCGAGCCGGATCAGGCCCACCGGGACCACCGCCACTCCCCCGCCGGACCGCCCGGTGCCGCTCCGCCGACCCGGCCACGCCCCCGCCCCCCCGCCGTCCGGCCCACCCCGGCCACCGGACCGCCGCTCCCCCGACCCGGCCGCCCGACCACCCGCGGACCCGGCCTCTCCCCCGCCGACCGGCCCGTCCCTCACCCCCACACCGACAACGACCCCGCACCGCCAGGCCCACCTACCGAGCCGACCGGAACCGCCACCACCGCCCCAGACATCCACCCCACCCCATCCACCGAACCACCACGCCGACGGGCCCGGGGAGCAACCGACACACCCCCACCAACCAACCGGACCACCCACCGACCCAGCCGCTCCCCCGCCGACCGGCCCCTCCCTCACCCCCACACCGACAAGCGCCCCGCACCACCAGGCCCACCCACCGAGCCGACCGGACTACCCGCCGAACCCACGGGACCGCCGCGCCGACCGGGCCCGGCCCACCAGAGCAACCGGCACTCCCCTGCCGGCCGGCCGCCGTCCTCGTCCGCGACTCACGCCCCCCCCCCCGCCACTCCGCCGGGCTCACGCGCCCGGCGTGGCCGGCGTGGTGCCGTTCGGGGGGCGGTGCGTGCGCGTCTCCGCGTCGGAGACCGTGATGTCGGCGGTGCTTTCGATCGGCTTGCCGTGCACCGCCCACACCGTGCCGTCGTCGGCGTACAGGCGGGCCGTGATCTGGTGGGTGCCGTGCGGGATGCGGTCGGCGGCCAGGTGGTGGGCGGGGGTGTGCAGCCGGGCGACCGGGCGGCCGTCGACGTAGAGCTGGACGAGCCCGCGCCCGAGGGCGGCGGCCGGCCGGGTGCCGGGCGCGGAACAGCGGAAGTGACGCAGCCTCAGCCGGACGTCCCAGCCGCCGGCCGAGTCCGGGGTGACCTCGACGGCGACGGCGGGCGCGTTCTTCTCGGGCACCTCGCGCAGGTTGCGGCCCGTCTCGTCGGTGCTGTCCAGCACGGATCCCACAGGCGAGGGCGAGACCGTGCCCTCGTGCGCCTCACCGGTTGCGCAGGCCGCCGCTCCCCACGGCAGCAGGACGCACACCACGAGCGCGGTGAGCCGCCCGCGCGTCCACTTCTTCCACGACATGATCCGGAGCGTAGAACAGCGCCCCGGCACCCGGGATCCGCCTCAGGTCTGGTTCGCGCCCTACCTCGGAGGGAGGACCGGGAACCCTCTTGCGCGGACCTTCGCCGATTCCTACGGTGTTGCATAGGAATCGGGAGCGCGCGAGGAGCGATCATGAGCGGGGACGCACGGAAGGCCGCCGAGGGGCTGTCGTATCTGACCGGGTTCGGCAATGAGCACGCCTCGGAGGCGGTGCCGGGCGCCCTGCCCGAGGGCCGCAACTCGCCACAGCGCGCACCGCTCGGCCTGTACGCCGAGCAGCTGAGCGGTACGGCGTTCACCGAGCCGCGCGCGCACAACCGGCGCTCGTGGCTGTACCGCATCCGCCCCTCGGCCGCCCACCCGCCGTTCACCCGCACCGGCAACGGCGCGCTGCGCACGGCCCCCTTCACCGAGACGGTGCCCGACCCCAACCGGCTGCGCTGGAACCCGCTGCCCGAGCCCCCGGCCGGCACCGACTTCCTCGGCGGGCTGTGGACGCTGGGCGGCAACGGCGACGCGACCCAGCGCACGGGCATGGCCGTGCACCTGTACCACGCCAACTCCTCGATGGAGCGCGTCTTCTCCGACGCCGACGGGGAACTGCTGATCGTGCCGGAGCGCGGCGGGCTGCTGCTGCACACCGAGTTCGGCCGGCTGCGTGTGGAACCGGCCCATGTGGCGCTGATCCCCCGTGGGGTGCGCTTCCGTGTGGAGCTGCTGGACGATTCCGCGCGCGGTTATGTGTGCGAGAACTACGGGGCGCCGTTCCGGCTGCCCGACCTCGGTCCCATCGGCGCCAACGGCCTCGCCAATCCCCGGGACTTCCAGGCGCCGGTCGCCGCGTACGAGGACGTCGAGGGCCCGGTGGAGGTGGTGAACAAGTTCTGCGGCAACCTGTGGACGGCAACGTACGACCACAGCCCCCTGGATGTGGTCGCCTGGCACGGCAACCATGTGCCGTACGTCTATGACCTGCGCCGGTTCAATGTGATCGGCACCATCTCCTACGACCACCCGGACCCGTCGATCTTCACGGTGCTGACCTCCCCGTCGGACACCCCGGGCCTGGCCGGCGTGGACTTCGTGGTCTTCGCGCCGCGCTGGCTGGTGGGCGAGGACACCTTCCGGCCGCCGTACTTCCACCGGAACGTGATGAGCGAGTACATGGGCCTGATCGAGGGGGCCTACGACGCCAAGGCGGAGGGTTTCGTGCCCGGCGGCGGCTCGCTGCACAACATGATGTCGGCGCACGGCCCGGACCGGGAGACGTTCGACCGGGCGAGCGCGGCCGAGCTGCGCCCGCACAAGATCGACGACGGGCTGGCCTTCATGTTCGAGACCCGCTGGCCGGTGACCCTCACCCCGCACGCGGCCGGCGCGGACCACCTCCAGCAGCGCTACGACGATGTGTGGCAGGGACTTCAGCGGCACTTCCGGGGGTGACGGCCGCCGTTGCGCGGGAGGTTGCCCGCCGGGTACGGATAGCGGGGTGACCTCCTTCGCCCCGGACTCCATCGTCCTGAACCGCAAGCTGCCGCTGTGGTACCAGGTGTCGCAGTCGCTGCGCGCCTCGATACTGGGCCGCTCCCCCGAGGACCCGCTGCGGCTGCCCACCGAGGAACGGCTGGCGGAGCACTACGGCGTGAGCGTGCTGACCATGCGCCAGGCGCTGAAGGAACTGGAGGACGAGGGGCTGATCAGCCGGCACCGGCGGCGCGGCACGTTCATCGAGCCCGGGGTGCGGCGCGGGGCGCCGGTGCGGCTGCTGGGCTCGGTGGACGCCATCGTGGCGCAGCAGTCCGGGATGACGACCGAGCTGCTGGAGCACGGGCGGGTGCCGGTGCCGGCCGCGCTCGCCGAGTACTTCCCGGACCTCGCGGAGGTGGCGGTGTACCACCGGCTGCGCGGCGACGAGAAGACCGGGGAGCCGACCAACCACGCCGTCAACCACATCCGGCCCGACCTGGCCGAGCGGATCGACCCGGACGACCTGGTGCGCTGGCCGATGACCAAGGTGCTGCGGGACGTGGTGAAGGCCGACATCAGCCGGATCACCGACACGGTGCAGGCGCGGCTCGCCGATCCGGAGACCGCGCGGCTGCTCGATGTGCCGTTGCTCAGCCCGATCCTGCACTACACGGGGGTGACGTACGACAGCGAGGGGCGGGTGCTGGACGTGGCCGTCATCCACTACCGGGGGGACCGGTTCTCGTTCACGGTCACTCTCGACGCCACCTGAGCCGGGGGCGGACGAGGCCGTACGATGCCCACCGTGACGCACGACGACGCTCCGCTTCTGGCGGACCTCATGCCGTGGTCCGTCGCACCGATGCGGCCGGGCCGGCACTGGCCGACGGCGCCCGACCCGGCGTCGCTGCGGGCCCGCTGGGAGGCGCTGCTGCGGGCCGAGGGGCCGGACCGGGAGGCCCTGTTCGAGCCGACCCGGGCGCGTGCGCTCACCTCGGCCGTGGGCCAGTTGCCCGGTCAGTCCACCGGTACCGGACGGCTCGCCCGGGCCGAGGGTCCCTGTGCGGAGCCGGTGCGGGTGCTGGCCGCGCCGTTCGACGAGCGGTGGCTGATCCCGGACCACCGGCTGATCGACACGGCCCGCCCGGAGCTGTGGCGGGTGGCGGACGCGCGGCAGGTGTTCACGGCCCAGACGGGTGACGCGGACCTGCCGCTGCTGGCGACCCCGCTGCTGCCCACGCTGCGCACCGGCCGGATCCGCCCGCTGTACCGCCGCCCGGGCGGCGCCGAACCGAACCTGGCCCCGGGCCTGTCGGACCTGCTGGCCGTCCGCCTGGGCGCACGCCCCTCGGCGGCGGACGTGCTGGCCTGGATCGTGGCGGCGGTCCGCCCGGACCTGACCGTGCCGCTCACCGACGACGGCGACCTGTGGGCGGCCGGGGTGGAGCTGGGCCGCCGGATGCTGTGGCTGATGTGCCGGGACGGGGAGCGGCCCCGACTGCCCGGTGGCCGGCGGCCGTACGTCCGGGCGCCGCTGCCGGGCCGTCCGGGGACCCTGCGGTACGACCCGGACGAGGAGGCCCTGTACCTGGACGAGGGCCGGATCTCCCCCGTCCCGGCCGGGGCGTGGGAGTTCGAGGTGGCCGGGGCCCGGGTGCTGGAGTCCTGGTTCGCGGCCCGTACCGCGCCGGCCGAGCCGGGCACGCTCGCCGCGATCCGCCCGGCGGCCTGGCCGCAGAGCTGGACCTCGGAACTGCTGGAGCTGATCACGGTCCTCGCGCTGCTGACCGAACTGCGGGCCCCGCGCGCCCGGTTGCGGCCGGAGTCGGCGGTGACGGCGGACGAGCTGCGGCGCGCGGGCGTACTGCCGGTCCCGGAACCCGCCCGGCGCCCCGCGTCGGTACTGGACCACCAGGAGGAGGGCCCGGAGGGTCAGTTCGCGCTGCTCTAGCCCACCGTACGAGGGCGCAGGGCGGCCTCCAGGCGGGCGATGTCCTCGGCGTCCTTGGCCCGGCGGGGCCGGGACGGGTCCCAGACGGGCATCATGCGCTTGATCTCGATCTGGGCGTGCGGTGCGACGATGGGCGCCCGGAGCGCGCCGATCCGGCCGGGTTCGGTCCCGAGCAGGCCGTCCGGCCAGGGGGTGCCGGCCCAGGGCCCGCCCGCCACGGTCACCCGGCCTTCCGTGTCCCGGTCGATCAGGGTGAAGCTGCTGTCCAGGCCGTCCTCGACGAAGTCGAGCTGGAGGTCCGCGGGCGGACCCGGCACCGGTGTGTGGCCGAGCCGGGTGAGGAGGCCGGCGAGGGCCGGGGCGTCCCGCGCCCAGGCGAACCAGTCGATGTCCCCGTGGTCCCGGGTGACCTCGCCGAGGAAGAAGTCCATCGCCCAGCCGCCGCGCAGCCACAGCGGGATCCCGGCGTCCCGGGCCGCCCGGAGCACCCGCGCGATCAGGCCGAGCTGGCGCCGGGCGCGTTCCTCGTCCACGACGGCTACCGGCGCGGCGCGAACGCGTCGATGACCCGCTCCACCGCCCGTTCGAAGACCGCCTCCAGATCGATCGGACCGGCGTCCTCGGTGAACGCCGCCGCCATGCGCGGGTACGCTCCGGTGGCGAGCCGGCCGCCCAGGTAGGCGATGCGGACCGCGTTCTCCTCGTCCTCCGACCACGGCAGGGCGCGCACCCGCTCGGCGGTGTCGAGTTCGTTGCGGACGTAGGCCGTGACCATGCCGTTCAGCATCGCGATCAGCTCCAGCTTGGTGCCGTACCGCTCCTGGAGCGGGTCCAGGCAGGCCAGGCAGTGCTCCAGGTAGCGCAGGGCGTTCGGACTGAAGCCGTAGGCGGGGGACATCAGGCGCGGCAGCCACGGGTGGCGGCGCATCAGCTCGCGGGTCTGCCGGGCCACCCGGCGCATGTCGGTCCGCCAGTCGCCGCTCGGCTCCCACAACTCGTGCTCGCCGCCGACCGCGTCCACCATCAGCTCGTACAGGTCCTCCTTGCGGGGGACGTAGTTGTAGAGCGACATGGTGCCGCAGCCCAGTTCGGCGGCGACGTGCCGCATCGACACCGCGTCGAGACCTTGCGCGTCGGCGATCCGGACGGCCGCGGCGGCGATGTCGTCACGCGTGTACGCCGGTCGCGGGCCCCGGCCGGTGCGCTGGGGGCGCGCCCAGATCACCTCGGGTACGGCCCCTCGGACTGCCATCGATCGATCACCTCGCACACCATCCTAGTTACGTACGGCGTACGTAGTGCGGTATGGTCCGGGCATGGCTACTACGTACGCTGTACTTAGTGAAGGTCTGGAGAAGCGCTTCGGCGCTGTGCGGGCCCTGCGCGGGCTGGATCTGGCCGTCGCCGAGGGCACGGTCTGCGGACTGCTGGGCCCGAACGGGGCCGGGAAGACGACGGCGGTGCGGCTGCTGACCACACTGCTGCGCCCGGACGGGGGCTCGGCCCGGATCGCCGGGCACGACCTGGTGCGGGAGGCGGCGGCCGTGCGGCGCCGCATCGGGGTCACCGGGCAGTACGCCTCGGTCGACGGCGACCTCACCGGCCGGGAGAACCTGCGGCTGTTCGCCCGGCTGCACCGGGTGCGCGGGCCGGCCGCCCGCGCCGACGAGCTGCTGGAGCGCTTCGGCCTGGCGGAGGCGGCGGACCGCAGGGCATCGGCGTACTCCGGCGGCATGCGGCGGCGACTGGACCTGGCGGTGAGCCTGGTGCGCCGTCCCGACGTGCTGTTCCTGGACGAGCCGACCACCGGCCTCGACCCGGCCGGCCGCGCCCGGATCTGGCAGGCGGTACGGGAGCTGAAGGCGGAGGGCACGACCGTGCTGCTGACCACGCAGTACCTGGAGGAGGCCGACCGGCTCGCCGACGACATCGCCCTGGTGGACCGGGGGCGGGTGGCGCACACCGGCTCGCCCGCCGCGCTCAAGGCGGTCGTCGGGTCGTACGCGGAGGCGGTGGTCGCAGGCGCCGGGGCGCTCACCCGGGCGGCGGCCGTGCTCGACCGGCTGACCGGCCGGGAGCCCGTGCTCGACCATGAGCGGGGCGCCGTCGGCGCGGTCACCACCGACCCGACGCTCACCCTGCCCCGGCTGGTGCGCGAACTGGACGCGGCCGGCGTGCCGTTGCTGGACGCGGGCATCCGGCCGCCCACCCTGGACGACGTCTTCCTGCGGCTCACCGGGGAGTCGGCCGAGGCCGAGGAGGCGGCCGCGTGAGCGCGCTCGCGCACGACGGGCTGGCGATGGCGGGCCGGCACCTGCGCCGGGTCCGCAACAACCCGGGGCTGGCGGTGCTGACCCAGCTCATGCCGGTCAACATGCTGCTGTTCTTCGGCTACGTGTTCGGCAGCGCGCTGACCGTGTCCGGCCGCGAGTACCGCTCCTTCCTGGTGCCCGGGCTGCTCGTCGCGACCGCCGCCGGCGGGCTGATGACCGGCATGTTCCAGGCGGCCCAGGACACCCACCGGGGGGTGTCGGACCGGCTGCGCACGATGCCGGTGAGCCGGGCCGCCGCACCGGTCGGGCAGGCCGTCGCGGACCTCGTCGTCACGGCGGCCGGAACGGTGCCGCTGCTGCTGACCGGGCTCGCGGTGGGCTGGCGTATCGAGGGGTCGGCGGCCGGGGCGGCCGGGGCGGTGGCGCTGCTGCTGTTCTTCCGGTTCGCCTGCACCTGCGCCGGGATCCTCCTCGGGCTGCTCAGCCGCAGCGAGGAGGCGGCCGGACAGCTCGGCTCCGCGTCCTTCGTGCTGCCGCTGCTGTCCAACGCGTACATCCCGACGGACCACCTGCCGGGCTGGCTGCGGACGCTCGCCGAGTGGAACCCGATCAGCGCGGTCACCACCGCCGTGCGGGACCTGTCCGGCAACGCGCCCGTTCCCGAGGGCGCCGCCTGGCCGGTGGCCCACCCGGTGGCCGGTTCGCTGGCCTGGTGCCTGCTGCTCACCGGCGTGTTCCTGCCGCTCGCGGTGCGCCGGTACGCGCGGGCCGAGTGAGCCCGCACTGCTGACAAGGCCGCCGGTCAGGGGAGATCATCCACCCCATGGATCAACTCCCGCTCCCCTTGGAGGGCATCACCGTCGTCGCCGTCGAACAGGCCGTGTCCGCGCCCTTCGCGACCCGGCAGCTCGCCGACCTGGGTGCCCGGGTCATCAAGGTGGAGCGGGTCGACGGCGGCGACTTCGCGCGTGGCTACGACACGGCGGCCGGCGGTCTGGCCTCGCACTTCGTGTGGTGCAACCGCGGCAAGGAGTCCCTCGCGCTGGATCTGAAGGACCCGCGCGGACTGGCCGTCGCACGGCGGCTGGTCGCGGACGCGGACGTGTTCGTGCAGAACCTGGCGCACGGCGCGGCGGCCCGGCTCGGCCTGGACGCGGCCACGCTGTGCGCCGCCCACCCGCGGCTGATCGCCGTGGACATCTCGGGCTACGGCGGCTCGGGACCGTACGCGGACAAGCGGGCCTACGACATGCTCGTGCAGTGCGAGGCGGGGCTGGTGTCAGTGACGGGGACACCGGAGCAGCCGGTGAAGGCGGGCATCCCGGCGGCGGACATCGCGGCGGCCATGTACGCGTTCTCCGGCGTGCTGGCCGCGCTGGTGCGCCGCGGCACGACCGGGCGGGGCGGGCCGGTGGAGGTGTCCATGCTGGAGGCGCTCGCCGAGTGGCTGGGGCATCCGCTGCACCACACGATGCACGGGGGCGAGCCGCCCGCCCGCACCGGGCTGGCGCACGCGGTGATCGCGCCGTACGACGCCTATCCGACGGCGGACGGCGGCCGGGTGCTGCTGTCGGTGCAGAACGACCGGGAGTGGCGGCGGCTGGCCGAACAGGTCATGGGCCGCCCGGAGCTGGGCACGGAGGAGGCGTACGCGACGAACGCCGCCCGGGTGGCGCACCGGGAGCGGACCGACGCGCTGGTGGCGGCGGCGCTGCGGGCGCTGGACACCGAGGAGGCGCTGGCCCGGCTGGAGCGGGCGGGCATCGCCTGCGCCCGGCTGCGGGACGTGCGCGAGCTGGCGGAGCATCCGCAGCTGGCGGCCCGGGAGCGGTGGCGTCAGGTGGGAACACCGGCCGGGCCGCTGAAGGCGCTGCTGCCGCCCATCACGCTGCCGGGCGGGGGCGAGGCACGGATGGGTGAGGTGCCCGCGCTCGGGCAGCACACCGGAGCGCTGCTGCGTGCCGTGGGGATGACGGACGACGAGATCGCAGCGCTGCGCCGGGACGGTGTGGTGGTCTGAGCGCGGCGCCCCCGCTCGGAGGCCGGGGCCCTGCGGTGCGGTCAGTGACCGCCGAACAGCGAACGGCGCAGCCGGCGCAGCGGCGCGAAGAGGGACACCCGGCGCACCCGCGCACCCCGGTCGCTGCGCGTGTGCACGGAGCCGCGTGCCGTCAGCTCACGCATCAGCGAAGTCGCCTCGACCGTCTCCCGCTGCGGTATGGCGGGTCCCGCCAGCACCGACAGATGGCGGTCCAGGCGCGAACTGCTCGCGCTGCTCCCGCAGGTGATCGCAGGGACCCTCGCCCTGCTGCGCATTGTTATCTGTTCCATGTCACTCCCCACCCGTACGAGTCACCCGGCCCGGGCAGGCTAACCCTATCGCCCCACTGGGGCACCCGGGTATCTCGGCCACAGGATTCACCATCCCTGTACGGGGGTTGACCATCCCCCTTTGACTACTCTCCGAATCCGACCGATTCCAGGGTGAGTTGGACAAGCGGCCGTCCGGCGGGGCGCGTTGAGCCGCCGTCAGGCACGGTGGTCACGGCGAGTGACGTCGCGGCGGTGGCGAGGACTTCCGCGATCAAGGGCGTGTCGCCCACCCGGCGGGGTGCCGGGTCCGCCGAGGGTGACGACGGCCCCCCGCGCGAAGGCGGAAGCGATCACTCCGGAGCCCCGGCCCCTCGTTCGTCCGCGCCGCTCCCCGCGCGGGCGTCCGCGGCGGACGGAACGTGGGCGATCTCACCTCGCCGCCCACCGGGTCTGCCCGGTGGCAAGGGTGCCGGAGGCGGGAAGGATGCGTCCGAGCGGCCGGAGCAGTCGGTGCGGGTCACGGTGGCCGGGGCGGGCACGGAGTACTCCGGGTCCTGTCCGCCGCCGGGCGCCCGGGCGCCCGTCTTCACGGCGACGTTCACGGTGGGGCGGCTGCCCGCGCGGGTGGAGTACCGGTGGGTGACGACGCGCGGGTCCGTGTCGGATCCCGGGTGGCGCACGCTGTCGTTCCCGGCGGGCGGCGGGAAGACGCGGCAGGCGCGGGTGACGCTCACGGTGTACCGGGGCGGGCCGGCGGCCGGGGACCAGGTCGTGGTGAAGGTGCGTGACCCGGAGAACACCGCCTCGAACGCGGTGCCGTTCTCCGTGGACTGCGCGCGGACAGCGTCGAAGACCCCGTCGGGCGGTCCCTCTTCCTCTCCCCAGGCCTCGGTGCCGGCCTCGCCTTCGGGCTCGCCCTGACCGGACTCCCGGGACGCGCCCGGAAGTTCACCCGGCGGGGCGAGCCCGTCCGGGTCACGCGTTGTTGGTGAGCACCGGCAGGTAGCCGCCGGAGTGGCCGGCCGCGGTCGGGTGGTACGACTCGCCGATGTCGAGCCAGTCGACGCTGTGCAGCCAGGAGGAGCCGGAGCAGATCTCGTGGCCGGTGAAGGTGGTGCGGACGTCGCCGAAGACGAAGCTGTGGGCGGTGGCGCGGGCCTTGATGGTGGTGTCGATGTAGTCGGCGGCGTCGTTGATGGCCGCCCGCTTGGTCTCGGAGAGGCCGAGGCAGGACTGGCCGAGCAGGTAGAAGCGGGGGTAGCCGATGACGACCACCCGGGCGGACGGGGCCTTGGCCCGGATCGCGTTGTAGAGGGTGTCCAGCTTGCCGGGGAGCGTGTTGGCGACGTACGCCTTGGCGGTGTTGATCCGGGAGAGACAGGTGCTGTCGGACTGGAGCACACATGTCGTCATGACGTCGGCGAAGCCCGCGTCGTTGCCGCCGGCCGTGACGGACACCAGCGAGGTGGAGGAGTCGAGGGAGCCGAGCTGGTTCGCGCGCACGTCGTCCGTCGTGGCGCCCGAGCAGGCGTTGAAGGCGAACGACGAGGGGCTGTGGGCGGCGTTCCACAGGTACGGGTACGCCTTGGTGCTGCGCTTGCAGCTGCCGCTGGTGCTGATGTAGCTGTCGGCGCCCACTCCGGAGGAGTAGGAGTCGCCGAGGGCCACGTAGCCGCCGGCCGCGGCCGTCGAGGACGCCTGCGCCGAGGCGGCCCCGGTGAGACCGAGGCCGGCGGCGAGGAGGAGCGAGGTAACGAGTCCGGTAAGTCGGGAACGTCTCATGGAACCTCCCTTTAGCAGGATCTCTGCCTCAACGTTGGTAGCAGCTACGCGTGTTGACAGGAAGTGTCCATGCCAAAACTTTTGTGGTCTCAACAAAGTCGACCCGAGACATTCACCGCTTGTGTATTGCGCGTGCGGGCCACGTCTGTTGACACTCGGTCAACTCCCTGGGGGGCGCGGGGGACTGCCGTCGGCACGCTTCGGGGAACGTCCGGTCCGACCGTGCCGTCGTCTTGACGCCCTGTCGGCGGCTGCGCCACATTGAAACCCGGCATCAGGCGCGTCGGGGGGCAAAGTCGCCAATGCAGAACATACGTATCAAGCCACCTTCGTCGGACGGCACCGGGACGGACACCGACGGCACCCGGCCGGGGCCGGGGAGGGGCCCGGCACCGCTGCTCGCCGGGGCCGCGGCCGCCGTCGCGACGGCCGGCGCGCTGCTCGCGCTGATCGACTCCGGCTCACCCCTGCGCGCCCCGTGCACGCTGTTCTTCCTGCTCGCGGCGCCGGCCGGGGCGCTCGCCGCGGCGCTGCGCGGCCCGGATCCGCTCGGCCGCGCGGTCACCGCCCTCGCGGGCGCGATCGCCGTCGACCTGCTGGTCGCCCAGTGCATGCTGGCCGCGCACCGCTGGTCGGCCGGGGGCGGGGTGGTCGTGGTGACCGGGTTCAGCCTGCTGGTCCTGCTGGTCGCGCTGGTACGGGGGCGCTGTTCCGGGAGGGGCCGGTACGACTGACGCTCCGGCGGAGGGGTGGGGCGCCGGTGGCGGGCTGGGGGTCCGGAGGCAGGGCCGGGCTCCGGGGGCAAGGCCGGCCCCGACGGGCGGTCGGCGCTCCGGAGCGGGGCCGGGTCCGGACCTCCGACGGTCGGTCGGGCCCGTGGAGGAGGTGGGCCCCGGTTGAGGTCGGTCGGGCCTCCGGAAAGACGGTTCGGCCTCCGGAAGGCGGGCCGGACCTCCGCGAAGGCGGCCCGGGCCCCGCAAAGACGGTCCGGGCTCCCGGAAAGACGGTCCGGGCTGTTTTCGCGGAGCGTTGGGCCGGAAATGCCGTGCGGGCGGGGCATCCGTGCCGGATCATGGCGGACATGTCCGCGAACCCACACGACGCCCTGCCGATCCGGCTCCACGTCGACGATTCCGACTCCCCGTCCGACGTCGTCGACGCGCTGTTCCTCGGCCGCTTCGCGACGGGCGAGCAACCGTACTCGCACGCGGTGAACATCGACCGCGTCCGCTCCGGAGCGACCCTGCTGCCGGAGGGCGCCCGAGTGCTGCGGGTGGCCCGCGACGACGACCGCAGCGCGACCCTCGCCGAGGGGGACGGCTGGACCCTGCTGGTCTCCCGGTGGAACCGGGGCGCGGACGTGACGGTCACCGCGACCAGCGCCGACCTGGCCAAGCGGGTCCTCGACCAGGCCACCGACGGCGCGGCCGACGAGCCGGAACCACAGCCGGAGAACGTGACGATGGGGTTCTGGTACGTCTCCCCGCGGCGCGGCCCGCACCGCACCACCCGGCAGATCGCCGCGGGCACCTGGGAGGAGGTCCGGGCCAACTACACGGCACCGGTGGCGGATGCCATGGACCGGCTGATGCGAACGACGCCCGACGACATCGCCGGCCGGCTGCTGCTGCTCCACGGCCCGCCGGGCACCGGCAAGACCTCCGCGCTGCGCACGCTGGCCCGCTCCTGGCGGGACTGGTGCCAGGTCGACTGCGTCCTGGACCCCGAGCGGCTCTTCTCCGACGTCGGCTATCTGATGGACATCGCGATCGGCGAGGACGACGGCGCGGGCAAGGGCCGCTGGCGCCTGCTGCTGCTGGAGGACTGCGACGAACTGATCCGCGGCGAGGCCCGGCACACCGCGGGCCAGGCCCTGTCCCGGCTGCTGAACCTCACCGACGGCCTGCTCGGCCAGGGCCGCAACGTGCTGGTCGGCGTCACCACCAACGAGGACCTGGAGCGGCTGCACCCGGCCGTGGTCCGCCCCGGCCGCTGTCTGGCCCGGATCGAGGTGGGCCCGCTGACCCGCCGGGAGGCGGTGGACTGGCTCGGCACCGAGCAGGGCGTCGGCCGGGAGGGCGCGACCCTGGCCGAGCTGTACGCGCTGCGCCGGGGCACCGCGCCGACGTCGGTGCCGGGGGCCCGGGAGGGAGCGGACGCGGGGCTGTACCTGTGAGCACCGCCCGGGTGAGTACGGTCACGGCGGGTGCTTTCATGGGGGTATGACCCTGTATGTCGGCACGTCGGGGTGGCAGTACAAGGACTGGCGGGGCCTCGTCTATCCGGCCGGGGTGCCGGCGCGGCGGTGGCTGGAGGAGTACACCCGGCTGTTCGCGACCGTGGAGATCAACAACGCCTTCTACCGGCTGCCGTCGTACGACACCTTCGCCGACTGGCGGGAGCGGGTGCCGCCGGACTTCGTGGTCGCGGTCAAGGCCAGCCGGTTCCTCACCCACGTCAAGCGGCTGAAGGACCCCGGGGAGCCGGTGCACCGGCTGCTGACGCACGCGGCGGGGCTCGGCGACCGCCTGGGCCCCGTCCTCCTCCAGCTCCCGCCCACCCTGCGCGCCGACCCGGCCCTGCTGGACGCCTGCCTGGCCTGTTTCCCGCCCGGTACCAGGGTGGCGGTCGAACCCCGGCACGACTCCTGGTGGACCGGCGAGGTGCGCGAGGTGCTGGTGGCCCGGGGCGCGGCGCTGTGCTGGGCGGACGTCCTGGCCCGCCCGGCCGGTCCGCTGTGGCGCACCGCCGGCTGGGGCTACGTCCGCTTCCACCAGGGCCGCGCCCGGCCCTGGCCGCGCTACGGCCGGCGCAGCCTGGAGACCTGGGTGGACCGCATCGCGACGACCTGGGCCGACGACCTGGACGTGTACGCGTACTTCAACAACGACCCGGGCGGCGCGGCGGTCCAGGACGCGGTGGTCTTCGCCAGGGCCGCGCGCCGGGCCGGGTTGACGGTGACGAGAACACCGGAGCCGGCGAGAGCCGGACAGTAGCGGTCACACACCGCCACGGCGCTCGGCCACCCCGGCAGAACGGCGAAACGGCGAAGCAGCGAGGCGGGCCCCTCCTCAGTCCTCCCCGTAAGCCGCCCGCAGGGCGTCCCGTACGGCGGCCAGTGCCTCGTCCCGGCCGAGGCCGAGCCGCCGGACCCGCTCGGCGTACGCCTGGGCGGCCGAGGATGCCTCCCGCTCCGCGGCCGACCCGGCGGCGGCCACGAACGTGCCGTTGCGCCCCCGCGTCTCGATCACCCCGTCGCCCTCCAGCGCCCGGTACGCCTTGGCCACCGTGTTCACCGCGAGCCCCAGTGACTCGGCCAGCCCCCGCACGGTGGGCAGCCGGTACCCGACCGGGAGCGCCCCGGACCGCGCCTGCTCGGAGATCTGCGCCCGTACCTGCTCGTACGGGGGCGCGCTGTCATCGATGCGGATCTTCAGGCTCACGGGGCCGATTGTCCCGCACCCGCCGGAAAATAGGAGGCAGTCCGGCGGCCCGGCCTCGTACGGTGCGGTTCCATGACAGTCCTCGTGCGTGACCTGCGCCCCGACGTCCCGGCCGACGCGAAGGGCTTCGCCCGGGTGCGCCGCCTCGCGCTGCCGTACATCCTGTTCACCCCGGACTCGGTGCGGCACACGGCCGCCCATGTCCACCCCGCCGCTCGTTTCCGGCCGCTCGTCGCGGAGGAGGACGGCGAGATCATCGGCACGGCGCAGGTCCATCTGGTCCACGACAGCCCCGAGCCGGGCCAGGGCGCGCTGAACATCTACGTCCGCCCGGACCGGACCGGGCGCGGGGCCGGGCGGCTGCTGGCGCGGGTCGCCGAGGAGTACCTGGCGGAGCTGGGCGCGACCCGGCTGCTGGCCTGGGCCCTGGACGAGCCGGCCAACCGGGCCTTCGCCGAGCGGCACGGCTACCGGCCGGGCCGCAGCGCCCACTTCCTCCGGCTCGACCTGGCGCACGGCGCCCTGCCGCCGCTCCCTGACACCCCGTCGGGAGTGGAGCTGCGCACGGCCGCCGACTTCACGGCCGATCCCCGGCCGCTGTTCGAGCTGGACGCGGAGACGGTGCTCGACGAACCGGGCGATGTGGACACCGAGTTCACGGACTACGACGCGTGGGTCGAGGAGGTCTGGCACCATCCGCTGCTGAACCGGGAGCTGACCACGGTGGTCTGTGCCGACGGCCGGCCGGTCGCCTTCACCGTGGCCTACACCGACGGCGGCACCCGTTACTCGACGGCGATGACCGGTACCATCCGCGCCCACCGCGGCCGTGGCCTGGCCAAGCTCGCCAAGATCCACTCCCTGCGCCGGGCCCGTGCCGCCGGTCTCACCGAGGCGTTCACGGGCAACGACACCGGGAACGGCCCCATGATCGCGATCAACGAGTGGCTCGGGTACGCGTTCTGCGCGCGCGAGGTGCGTTATATCCGTGAACTCGGCTGAGCATGTCCGCGAACCCGGCCGAGCGGACGGGCGGGAGGTCACACGGTGGCCACCACCGCGTACCGCTCGTCGTCCACCTCCTTGCCCCACAGCGCACGGTGCCCGGACAGTCGCTCCACGCGCACGCGCCGGGTGAGCGGCTCCAGCAGGGCGGTGAGCCGCCGCGCGGGTATGCCGACCGGGGTGAGGGTTCCCCACACGCCCTCGACCAGCACGATCCGGCCCGTGGGGCGCAGCAGGTCCTTCCAGTGCCGCAGCGCCCCGGCGGGGTCCGGCAGGGCCCACAGCACATGGCGGACCAGGACCGCGTCGAAGCGCCGCTCCCCCACCGGCGGGGCCGCCGCGTCCCCGCGCAGGATCTCGGCGGTGTGCCCGGCGAGCTTGGCGCGGGCCCGCTCGACCATCGCCGGGGACCGGTCGACGGCCGTCACCCGGTGCCCCTGCTCGGCGGCGAGGAGCGAGAGGCTGCCGGTGCCGCAGCCGAGGTCGAGGAGGTCGGCGGGGTGGCCGGGGAGCCAGGCGCGCAGCCGGTCCGCCCAGGCCGCGCGCACCTCGGGGTCGCGCAGTCCGTGATCCGGTTCGTCGTCGAAACCGGCGGCCAGCGCATCCCAGTCCGCTTCCGGGGCACCAGCACCCCTGTGCGTGTTCTCGCTCTTCATGCCCAGAGGGTGACACACGCCACTGACAGTACGGACGTGACAGCCACCACTGACAAAACGGCACCGATGAGGAAATCTCCCGGAAAACGTCTACCTCCGTGACAACACGGAACCCGGTAGCCACGAAGGAGGCAGCGATGCGCCGCATGACCGTGCAGAAGAAGCCCCTGAAGCGGACGGACAGCCGCCGGATGTCCGAGGAGGCGGAAGAGACTCCGGCGGGACGACCGGAGGTGCGCAAGGACATCGCGCGCACCTGGTGGCCCGACGCCTGACCCGAGGGCGGCTCAGCCCAGCAGCTTGCGGTAGTGGACGCGGTCGTAGGGGCCGTCGACCCGGCGGGCCACGACCTCGTAGCCGTAGCGCGGATAGATCTTCTGGTTCTCCCACATCATCGCGTTCGTATAGAGCCTGATCTCGCCCAGCCCGAGTGCACGCGCGTGTGCGTCGACGAAGCGCAGCAGGCGGCGTCCGACGCCGGTGCCGTGGACGCGGGGGTGGACGGCGATGCTGTCCAGGAAGAGATGGCCGGCGAACGCCTCGACCACCACCAGCCCGACGACGGGCTCGCCGGTGACGAACACCTTGCCGGCGGCCACGTCCGCCGCGTGGTCGGCCTCCATGGGCTGGGGCACGACGCCGATGCGCTCGATGTAGTGGTGGTACGCCGCGTCCGTGACCGCCCGCACGGCGGGTACGTCCCGCGGTCCGGCCGGCCGGACCTGTTCCCCGCCGTCGTGGCCCTCCGGGCGGCCGTTGCCTTCCGTGCCGCTGTGGCTCTTGTCGATCATGCGGCGCACGCTATCTGTCTGAGCTGAGCCTGAGCACTTCCTTAAGCGGACCATAAGGATCTCCTCCCCAAGCTCCCGACGGGCGTTCCGGCGCTGTCGCGGGGCTAGCTTCGGATCACCCACGGACCGTTCGGAGGAGTTCCGCATGCCCAGCAGCCGCAAGGCCACCGACCCGGCCCCGGCGGGCGGCGGCCGGTGCCGGTGAGGCTCCGGGGCCTGTCCGGCGGCTCAGGCCGGACAGGCCCCGGCGGCGGCTCAGGTGAGGGCCGAGGCGCAGGTGGTGGGGGTGGCGTGGGCCGGGTCGAGGGCGTTGGCCACCTCGTGGAAGGCGATCCGGTCGAACAGGCCGATCGCGAGGTGTTCGGACAGGTCGAGCGGGCAGAGGTCCTGGAGCAGGACGTTGCGGACGTCCGAACCGTTCAGGTACTGGGTGCGCCAGGGGGTGACCACCTCGTCGTACCTGGTGGCGATGACGGTGTAGCGCACGCCGGGGACGGTGTCGCCGCCCGCGTTGAGCTTGGTGAGGAAGCCGGAGCCGACGATCTGGTCGGCGAGGCCGGGGGTGGCGGCGTCGAGCAGGTCCTCGGCGCCGGGGAAGTACGGCAGCAGGTTGGTGAGGCCGTCCAGGTCGGTGCCGTGGTTGTCGGGGGCGATGCCGACGAGGGAGTGCACCTTGGCCGCTCCGCCGAGGAACTTCAGGTAGTAGCGGGGCATCATGCCGCCCTGGGAGTGGCCGACCAGGTCGGCCTCGGCCGCTCCGGTCGCGGCGAGCACCTTGTCGACGAAGGCGGACAGCTGCCCGGCCGACTTGTCGATGGGTCCGAGACCGTGGAAGAGGGGCACCCCGGGGAGCTGGCCGTAGTCGAGGGAGTAGACGCAGTACCCGCGGCTCGTGAGGTACGGGGCGAGGCCGAGCCAGTTGTCGACCGAGTTGCCGAAGGTGCCGTGGACGAGGACGACGGGCCGGGGGTGGGCGGCGGACGGCTTGCACGCGTAGTCGTTCCAGCCGCTGCTGGTCGCGGCGGTGCCGGAGGCACCGGCGGCGGTGGCGGGTACGACGACGGCGGCGACGGCGAGCAGAAGCGCGGCGAGCGGTCTGAGCACTCGCTTCCAGGGCAGCATCGTGTGATCTCCTTGCGGCTCAAAGGGAGGTGCACGGCCTGACCCTGTGATCCGGATCACGGGATGCTGTTCACTCGTCAAGTTACGGTCGAGTAGTCCAACTGTGAAGTTACGCGTCAGTAAAAACTTGCGGTGCTAACCGGCCAGGAGCGCGCGGCGGGCCGGAGTCACGCCGCCAAGGTGCCCGGGAACACCGCGCGGGGGCCGAACTTCGCCCGGGCCCGGTCCGCTGTTTCCTCGAGGCGGCGGGTCTTGTCGTCCACCGGGTCGAAGGTGAGCTGGTGGGCGGCCCGGTCGGCGGGGGTCAGGTCCTCGGCGCGCAGGGCGAGCGCGCGGACCCGGGCGCGTTGCAGGCCCAGCGCCTCGTACATGCCGTAGGCCGTCCTCGTCAGGGCCGCCGAGTGCGCGGTCGGCTCCCTCAGGGCGCGGCTGCGGGTGGTGGCGGACCGGTCGGCGTAGCGGACGGTGAGGGTCAGGGTGCGGCAGACCTTCTCCACCGCGCGCAGCCGGGCACCGATCTCCTCGGTGGCCGACAGCAGCGCCCTGCGGTGCCGGTCGGGGTCCAACTCGTCGAGGGAGAAGGTCCGTTCCGTCACCAGTGGGCGCGAGACGGCGTTCGGGACGACCCGGCCGCGGTCGATGCCGCTCGCCTTCTCCCGCAGTTCCCGGCCCGCCCGCGCCCCGATCAGCCGCTGGAGCGTGGACAGCGGCGCGGCGGCGACCCGGCCGAGGGTGTCCAGGCCGTACTCGTCCAGGGTGCGGGCGGTCGCCGCGCCGACGCCGGGCAGCGCGGTGACGGGCTTGCCGGCGAGGAACTCGGCGACGGCGTCCGCCGGGACCGCGCGGGTCATCCCGGGCCGGGCCTCGCGCAGCGCCACCCGGGCCAGCATCGGGCCCGGCCCGGCGCCGATCGCGCAGTCGACGCCGTACCGGGCGAGGGCCCGTACCCGGATCACCGAGGCCAGCCGCACCGCGTCGCGCCCGAAGTACCGCTCGGCGCCGCGCAGATCGGCCAGCGCGCCGTCCGGCGGCAGCGCCTCCACCACCGGGGTGAACTCCTCCAGCAGCCCGAGCAGCCCCGGCAGGGCCGCCTCGTACATCGGCGGCAGCTGGAAACGTACGCAGAGGATGGTCATCCCGCACTCCCCGGACTCTGGTGCCACAACTTCCGTACCGCCGCGGGGGCCCGCGCGGCGTCCTCGCCCGCGGGCCGCAGATCGGCCCAGGGGTGCATCTCGTACCCCGTGGGCATGCGGATCGTCCGGTCCGCCATCGGGTCGCGGGCCGCGGAGCCGGCCGGCGCGGGCGGTCCCTCGGATCCGGCGACCCGGGCCCGGAGCGGACCGCCGTCGTCCTTCGCCGGTGTCCCGTCCGCGCCGGACGGCGCGGCCAGCCGGGCCGCGACCCCGTCGAGCCCCTCCGCGCGCCGCACCTCCACCAGGTCGGCGAGGTTCCAGGCGGCGGAGCCGACCACGCTGAGGCTGCGCGGGCCGCGCCGCTGCACCACCCCGCGCACCAGCAGCAGCCAGGAGTGGAAGACGGTGTGGGCGCAGGCGTCGTGGGAGTCGTCGAAGAAGGCCAGGTCCACCAGACCCGTGCCGTCGTCCAGGGTGGAGAAGATGACCCGCTTGCCGGAGCGGATCGGCGGGGTCTGGGTGGCCGCCTTGGCGCCCGCGACCAGCACGGTCTCCCCGTGCCGGGCCGTGCGCAGCCGACGCGCGGAGACCACGCCCAGCTCCGCGAGGAACTCCCGGTGGTCGTCCATGAGATTGCGCGAGGCGTCCATGGACAGCACGCCCAGCTCGGCGCTGAGCTTCTCCGCCGGGGTCAGGTCCGGCAGCCCGGCCGGCGCGGTCTTCCGGCCGCCGGCCAGGGGGAGCTGGCCACCGCCGCCGCCCCGGGCGCCCCGGTGCAGCTCGGACAGGTGCAGTTGCAGATCGCGCCGGTTGGCACCGAAGGCGTCCAGCGCGCCCACCTGGGCGAGCCGCTGGGCCAGCGGGCGGCTCGGCCGGGCCCGCTCCCAGAAGTCCACCAGCGAGGAGTACGGCTGTCCGTCCGCGATCCGCCGCGCCTCGGCCTCGCTGATGCCGTGGACGTCGCGGAGCGCCAGCCGCAGCCCCCACTCCTTCGACTCGGACACCAGTTCGATCCGATGGGCGGCCCCGGAGACGTTCACGTCCAGCGGCAGGATCGGCACCCCGCGCCGCCGGGCGTCGGCCAGCAGCAGCCGCTTCGGGTACATCCCCGGGTCGTGGGTGAGCAGTCCCGCGTAGAAGGCGGCCGGGTGATGGGCCTTCAGCCACGCCGACTGGTAGGTGGGCACGGCGAAGGCGACGGCGTGCGCCTTGCAGAAGCCGTACGACCCGAAGGCCTCCACGATCTCCCAGGTGCGCCCGATCGTCTCCGCGTCGTACCCCCGGGCCGCCGCCCGCTGGGCGAACCACACCCGGATCCGCCCCTGCGACTCGGGGTCGGACAGCCCGCGCCGCACCCGGTCGGCCTCGCCCCGCCCGCAGCCGGTCATGATGGCGACGATGTCGATGACCTGCTCGTGGAAGACGACGACCCCGTACGTCCCCTTCAGCGGCTCCTCCAGGTCCGGGTGCGGACAGCGCACCGGCGCCCGTCCGTGCCGCGCCTCGATGAAGGGTCGCACCATGTCGGCGGCGACGGGGCCGGGCCGGAACAGCGAGATGTCCACGACCAGGTCGTGGAAGGTGCTCGGCTGGAGCCGCCCCACCAGGTCCCGCTGGCCGGGCGACTCGATCTGGAAGCAGCCGAGCGTCTCGGCGGACCGGATCAGCCGGTAGGTCTCCGGGTCGCCCGGCTCCACCGCGTCCAGGTCGATCCGCTCCCCGGTCGCCCGCTCCACCTCGGCGACCGCGTGCGCCATCGCCGACTGCATCCGCACCCCCAGGACGTCCAGTTTGAGCAGCCCGAGGTCCTCCACGTCCTCCTTGTCGAACTGCGCCATGGGCAGCCCCTCGCCGCTGGTCGGCACCACCGGCGTACGGGCGAGCAGGGAGGCGTCGGACAGCAGCACCCCGCACGGGTGCATGGCGACCCCGCGCGGCAGCGCGTCGAGCGCCTCGACCAGCTCCCACAGCCTGCCGTACTTCTCCTTCTCCCCGGCGAGCCGCCGCAGTTCGGGCAGTTCCGCCAGGGCCGCGCGGGCGTCGCGGGCCCGGATGTGCGGGAAGGACTTGGCGATCCGGTCGGTCTCGGCCGGGTCCATGGACAGCGCGGCGCCCACGTCCCGGATGGCGTGCCGGACCCGGTAGGTCTCCGGCATGGCGACGGTCGCGACCCGCTCGCCGCCGAACCGGCCGATGACGGCCCGGTACACCTCCAGCCGCCGCGCGGACTCCACGTCGATGTCGATGTCCGGCAGCACCACCCGCTCCTTGGACAGGAAGCGTTCCATCAGCAGCCCGTGCTCGACCGGGTCGGCGTGCGCGATCCCGAGCAGGTGGTTGACGAGCGAGCCGGCCCCGGACCCGCGGGCGGCCACCCGGATGCCCATCGCACGGACGTCGTCGACCACCTGGGCGACCGTCAGGAAGTAGGAGGCGAAGCCGTGGTGGGCGATGATGTCCAGCTCGTGGTGCACGCGCTCCCAGTACGCGCGCCGCCCGCCGTAGCCGAGCCGCAGCATGCCCGCCGCCGCCCGCGAGGCGAGCGCCCGCTGGGCGGTGCGCCGGCCGGCGCCGACGAGGTGCGGCTCGGGGAAGTGCACGCTGCCCAGACCCAGGTCGTCCTCGGGGTCGACCCGGCACTCGGCGGCGGTGGCCAGGGTCTGCTCCAGCAGCCGGTGGGCGGCGCCCCGCCGGAATCCGGCGGCCTCCACGATCCGTTCGGCGGCGTCCAGCATGGCCGGGGCGTCCTTCAGCCAGGCCTCGCCGGAGTCCAGTTCCCCGCGGGGGTCGATGGGCACCAGGCGCCGGGCCGCGTCCAGCACGTCGGCCACCGGCCCCTGCCCGGGGTCGGCGTACCGGACGGCGTTGCCGAGCACCGGCCGCACCCCCTGCTCGGCGGCGAACCCGACGGTACGGGCCGCCAGCCGCAGCGAGCCGGTGCCGGTGCCGGTACGGCCGTGCCAGACGGCCTCCAGGCGCAGCGCGTCGCCGTACACCTCGCGCCACGGGGCCAGCAGGGTCGCCGCCCGGTCGGGCCGGCCGGCGGCGAGCGCCCGTCCCACGTCCGAGTCCGGTCCGAGCAGCACCACCAGCCCCTCGCCCTGGTGGCCGGCCCACGGCAGCAGCGGGGTGCCGCCGCCCGCGTGCGCCGCGGTGACGAGCCGGCACAGGCCGGCCCAGCCGCGGGCGCCGTCCGCGGCGAGGAAGGTCACCCGGGGGTCCGACTCGTCCACGAAGGCGCCGCCGCGCACCGGGCTGCGGCGCTTGTCACGGCGCCCGGGCTCCCTCGGCGCCACCGCCAGGTCCACCCCGAACAGCGGGCGGACGCCCGCCCCGGCGCAGGCCTTGGCGAAGCGCACGGCACCGGCGAGGGTGTCGCGGTCGGTCAGGGCGAGGGCGTCCATGCCCCGCTCCGCGGCGCGCTCGGCCAGCCGCTCCGGGTGGGACGCCCCGTACCTCAGGGAGAACCCGGAGACGGTGTGCAGATGCGCGAAGCCCGGCACACCCACCTCCCGCACACGTGAGCCCCGAAACGACTCTCGAACATCAGTTCCCTACTGCTCTCCCCACCATACCTCCATTCCCGAACACGTGTACGACACCCGTTCGACCGCCTCCGACCTGCGCAAACGCCCCGCGACCAGACGACGAGGCCCCCGCACACCGGGGGTGTGCGGGGGCCGGGCCGGTACGGGGAGGGCGTCAGAAGACGTGCACCCCGTAGGCGCTCAGCGCCTCGGTGACCGGCTGGAAGAACGTCGTACCGCCGGAGGTGCAGTCGCCGCTGCCGCCGGAGGTCAGGCCGTAGGCGGTGGTGCCGCCGTACAGCGGGCCGCCGGAGTCGCCGGGCTCGGCGCACACGGTGGTCTGGATCAGGCCGGAGACGATGTCGCCGCCGCCGTAGTTGACCGTGGCGTTGAGCGCGGTGACCCGGCCGCTGTGCGTACCGGTCGTGGAGCCGCGCCGGTAGACGGTCGTGCCCACCGACGGCGTGGCCGCGCTGGTGATGTCCTGGCTGCCCACGGCGCCCGACTTGGTCACCGAGCTGTTGGTGTAGCGCACCAGGCCGTAGTCGTTGCCGGGGAAGCTGGACCCGGCCGTGGTGCCGAGCGTGGTGGTGTGCGAGGAGTTCGACCACCAGGTGCCCGCGCCGTCGGTGCAGTGCCCGGCGGTGAGGAAGTAGTAGTTGCCGCTGGAGTCCTGGACGTTGAAGCCCAGCGAGCAGCGCCAGCTGCTCGCGTATATGGCGTCACCGCCGGAGATCAGCTTGTTGAACTTGCCCGGCGTGTGCTTGATCACCAGGGCGTCCGCGCCCGCCCCGGCCTGCTTCCTGATCTTGGCGATCTCGGCCTGGGACACCGTGCTGTCGACGGTGACGACGACACGGTTGGTCTTGGCGTCCACCGCCCAGGCCGTGCCGGGGACGTCGGCCTTGAGCACGGAGTCGCTCGCCCGGGTGAGCTGGGCGGAGCTGAAGGTGTGGACGTCGCTGGCGTTCGCGGTGGGGGCGGCGAACGCCGCCGCGGCGAGGAAGCCCGCGGCCACGGCCGTCAGCTGGATCCGTCTCGCGGTGCCGCGGGGAGTGGTGCGCTTGATCCTCACTTTTCGTTCCCTCCAAGGGAAGTCGGGGGCCCGCGTGGGGTCGGGGCCCGTGAGGCGCAGCCAGGAGCCCGACCGGGTTGCGATGTACATGCCCCTGACAAGCGCTGGGGTGGAGTATTCGGCCGAACGGCCGGTCGGCACAAGGGTGCCTTTCGGCCGTCGCCCCGGAACCACCCGAACGCCCCCGAGACGCCACCGGACCGGCCCCGCACCCCCGGGCGGGACCGGCCGGCGCACCGCGGTCAGCCCAGCCGGCGCTCCCCCGCCTCCACCGCCACGTCCAGCGTGTTGCCGGGGGCCGGCAGGGGGCAGATGAAGTGGGCGGCGAAGGCGCACGGCGGGAGCTGTGCGCGGTTGAAGTCGACGGTCACGCGCCCCTCGGCGTCCGGCGCCGCCGGGAACAGGAAGCGGAACCGGAAGCTGGTGTCGCCGCTGGTGGCGTCGGCGAACACCGCCCACAGGCCGCCGTCCGCCCGCCGCGCGACCTTCAGCGTCCGCTCCCGGCCGGCCAGCGTGAAGGCCAGCTCACCGGCGAGGTCGAAGCCGCGCTCGCGGCCGTCGGCGTTGCCGAGCCGGATGGTGCGGGTGGAGTCGTACGGCGTGAACCGGCCCGGCACCGACCAGCGGGGGTCGTAGGGGTCGGCCTCGATGTCCCGGAAGGCCCGCCGGGCGGCGGAGGCGGGGTCGTACACCCGTACTCCCCACACGCCCTCGCGCACCAGGACGACCAGCCGCTTCTCCCCCAGCGCGACCCGCGCCGCGGCCTCCGGGCCGCTGTCGGCGGTCAGCCGGGTCTCGCCCGCGAAGGGCCGGCCGGCCACGGTCAGGCCGTCGGCCTCGGCGGCGGTGAGCACTACTCCGTCCGGCTCCGCCACCCACTTCCCGGGAATGTCCGGAAGTCGACCATCCGGATAGTCCTCGATCCAGTGCGTCGCGGTCAGCGCGAGCGGGCCGTAGGGCGCCGAGACGCTCTCCACCCGCTCCTCGTGCCACTGCTTCCAGGCGTCGGACGCGTCCGTCGTCATCTCATCGGTTCCTTTCCTCGTGTCATCCGTCGTCATCCGTCGTCCCACCCGGCACCCCGAGATGGGAGCGGAGCGTGCCGCCCCCGTATTCCGTGCGGAACGCGGAGCGCTCCTGGAGCAGCGGCACCACCCGGTCCACGAACTCCTCCAGCCCGTCCGGGAGCTGCGGGGCCAGCAGGAAGCCGTCGGCGGCCCCCTCCTCGGCGTACCGGTGCAGTTCGGCGGCGACCGTGCCGGGCGTGCCGACGAAGGACTGCCGGCCGCTCGCCTCGATCACGGTCTCCCGCAGGGAGAGCCCCTTGTCCTCGGCCAGGGCGCGCCAGCGCGCGGCGAGCGCGCGCGTACGGCGGTCCCGGGCGCGGGGCTCGGTCCGGGGCAGCGGGCCGTCGGGGTCGTGTCCGGACAGGTCCGTCCCCCAGATCCGCTCCACCGCGCACAGCGCGTGGCGCGGGGTGATCAGCAGCCGTCTGATCCCGGCGGCCCGCTCCCGCGCCTCGGCCTCGGTGTCCCCGAGGACGACGGTGATCCGGGACATCACCTTCAGGTCCCCGGGGGCGCGGCCGTACGCCGCGAGCCGCCGTTTGACGTCGGTGTAGCGGGCGCGGGCCTGCTCCGGCGGGGCGTGCCGGACGAGGAGCACGTCGGCCCAGGCCGCGGCCGGCTCCCGGGCCCGCTCGGAGTCCCCGGACCGGATCACCACGGGGTGGCCCTGGGGCGAGCGGGGCAGCCCGAACTCGCCCGCGATGTCGAAGTGGCGGCCCCGGTGGGCGAACGGCCGGGGCACCCCCTCGGGGGTCACGGAGTCCCATAACCTCCGTGCGGCCAGGACGAGTTCGGCGGCCCGGCCGTACGGGTCCGGGTGGCCGGCGAAGCGGTGGTCGGCGCCGGTGCGGGGATCCGCCGAGGCCGCCACCCGCCAGCCCGCCCGGCCCGCGCTCAAGTGGTCCAGGGTGGCCAGCCCGCGGGCGAGTTCGTAGGGCTGGGCGCAGGCGGCGTTCACGGTGGCGGCGAGGCCGAGCCGGGTGGTGACCCCGGCGAGCGCGTTCAGTACGGCGACCGGCTCCGGTCCGCCGGCCGGGGCCGGCTCGTGCGGCCGCCCCCGGTGCTCGGGCAGCGGCGGCTCCTCGTCCAGCAGCAGGAAGTCGAACAGGCCGCGCTCGGCGGTGCCGGCGAGCCGTTCGTAGGCGGCGAACGCGATCCGGGATCCGGCGCGCGTACCGGCCCACACCGCGTCGGGCCCCAGGCCGGCCGGGTCGTCGGCGCCCGCGTCGGGCCGGCCCGCGCCCGGCGGCGTGGCCGCCAGGTGCAGCTGCCGTACGGTCATGACGCTCTCCGGGACACCGCCGGCGCCCCGGACACGGCGTACCGGTTGGCGGGCCGTGCCAGGCCCAGGTGCTCGCGCAGGGTGCTGCCCGGGTAGAAGGTGCGGAACAGGCCGCGGTGCTGGAGCAGCGCCACCGTGCCGTTGACCAGCCGCTCCAGATCCCGGCGCGGTTCGACGGGGACGAAGTGGAAGCCGTCGGTGACGCCCTCGGCGTGCCAGGAGGCCACCAGCTCCGCGAGGTCGACGGGGCCGCCCCGGTACAGCGGCCCGTGCACGGTGGGGCGCGGCCCGCCACCCCCATGACCCGGTTCGGCGGCATGCTCGCCGTCGCCGAGGTCCACCAGCAGGCTCACCAGCACCCGCAGTGTGTCCGGGTTCCGTCCGAAGGCCCGCGCCTGCTCCCGCAGCCGGTCCCGTACGCCCGCGGCCTGGGCGGGTGAGGCCGCCCGGACCAAGGCGACGTCGGCGTGGCGGGCGGCGACCGCGCAGGCGTGGGCGTCGGTGGCGTCGACCACGCGGACCGGGTGGCCCTGCGGCGGCCGGGGCACGGTCGAGGGCCCCCGGACCGAGAAGCCGGTGCCGGTGAAGTCGACGCGGTGCACCCGGTCCCCGTCGAGGAAGCGGCCGTCGGCCACGTCCCGGATCTCGGCGCCGTCCTCCCAGCTGTCCCACAGCCGCGCGGCCACGTCGGCGACCTCGTCCGCCTCCCGCCACAGGGCGTCGGCGGGTGCCGTGGGCCGGCGGCCGAACAGCCGGGCCTCGTCCTCGGTGACGGACACGTCGATCCGCCAGCCGGCCCGGCCCCGGCCGACCCAGTCCAGGGTGGCCACGGCGGCCTGCACCCGGAAGGGCTCGGTGTGGGTGGTGGTGACCGTCGGCACCAGTCCGATCCGCCGGGTCGCGGGCGCCACCCGGCACAGCACACCGAGCGCGTCGGGGCCGGGCCGGGCGAAGGAGTCGTCCAGCGTCACGAAGTCCAGCCCGCCGCGCTCGGCGAGCCGCGCCAGAGCGGTGAACGCCCCGGCGTCGAACACCCCCGGCAGGTCGAGCGCGGCCGCGAGATGCACCAGCCCCCTCATGCCGGCCCCCTCCCCGTCACGTGCCGTTCCACCCTCACAGCACCTTCGCCAGGAACGTCCGGGTCCGCTCCTCGCGCGGCGCGCCCAGCACCTGCTCCGGGGTTCCCTGTTCCACGATCCGGCCGTCGGCCATGAACACCACCGTGTCGGCGACCTCGCGGGCGAAGGCGATCTCGTGGGTGACGACGATCATCGTGGTGCCCTGTGCCGCCAGGTCCCGGATGACGTCCAGCACCTCCCCCACCAGCTCGGGGTCGAGCGCGGACGTCGGCTCGTCGAACAGCAGCAGTCTCGGCTCCAGCGCGAGCGCCCGCGCGATGGCCACCCGCTGCTGCTGCCCGCCGGACAGCTGGCGTGGATAGGCGCCGGCCTTGTCCGCGAGCCCGACCCGCTCCAGCAGCCGGTGCGCGGTCTCCTCCGCCGCCTTCCGGGGCCGCTTCAGCGCGGACACCGGCGCCTCGGTGACGTTCTCCAGGACGGTGAGGTGGGGGAAGAGGTTGAAGTTCTGGAAGACGAACCCGATCCGGGTGCGCTGCCGCAGCACCTCGCGCTCGGGCAGTTCGTGCAGCTTGTTCCCGGAGCGCCGGTAGCCCATCAGCGCGCCGTCCACGCTGATCTCACCCCGGTCCACCTTCTCCAGGTGGTTGATGGTGCGCAGCAGGGTGGACTTGCCCGAGCCGGAGGGGCCGAGCACGACGGTGACCTCACCGGTGCGCACCTTCAGGTCGATGCCCTTGAGCACGTCGAGCGAGCCGAAGCTCTTGTACACCGACCGGATGTCGACCATGACGCTCATCGCGCGAGTTCCTTTGCTTGTGGGGCCGCTTCGGGGGCCGCCGGTGAATTGAGGAAGAACAGCACCGCCCGGGCGGTCGCGTCGTTCTGCCGGAACGCGGGGCCGCCGGTGCGCGGCCGGGTGAACGCGCCGGGGGCGCGGACGTCGGTGTACGGGCCGAGCGCGAACCGCCGGGGGTGCGGGCGCCCGGCGGTGTCCAGGATCCGGCCGTCGCCGGGGTCGACCCGGAGCAGTCCTTCGGGGGTCTCGGCGGCGCCGTCGGCGCGCAGCGCGCGCAGCAGGCCGTCACGGGTCCGGCCGACGGCGGGCTCGGGCAGCCGGGCCTCCACCAGGGCCCGGGCGGTGACGGCGAAGCCCGGCACGGTGGGGCTGGCGGCCCGGAACACCCCGTCCTCGGCGGTGACGGTCATGCCGGCCCCGACGAACCGGAGCAGCCCGGCCCGGGACAGCGCGAGCATCTGCCGCAGCCGGGGTCCGGGCGGCCCGGACGCCAGGTAGCTGAAGAACCCGTGCCACCAGGGCCCGATGTCGCCGAGCCGCACCAGTTGCCCGTAGACGGAGAGCAGCCCGAGGAAGACGGCCAGGTCGGGGCTGTGGGCGGGGTCGTGACGGCGGCGCAGGTCCGCCTCGATGTAGTCCCGCAGCCCGTTCTGGAAGGCGTCGTGCGAGGCGTACCGCACGCCGTCCAACGGGTGGTCGAGCGCGGCCAGGTCGAGCCGATCGGCGGGGTCGGGCACGGCGGCGGCGACCAGTGCCCGCAGCCCGTCGGGGCCGTCGGCCGCCGCGTACTTCTCCTCGAAGTCCCGCCAGGCCATGGCCGTACGCCCGGGGTGGGCGGTGAACAGCCGGTGGTAGTGGGCGAAGCCCAGCTCCTTCTCGACCAGCGGCCACACATCGCGCCGGAAGTCCGGGCCGCCGGGGCGGGCCAGCAGGGCGTCCACCTCGGCGGGGCCGAGGAAGCGGGGCAGCGGCGGCCGGTCGCCGGCGAGGTCGTAGCCGATCTTGGAGTGGTACGGCACTCCGCGCCGGGAGCCGACGTAGAGCACCGGCTCCCGCCCCGAGGGCAGATACGTCTCCCCCTCGTACCGTCCGCCGCGGCCCTCGGTGAGCAGCACCATCAGGTCGACGAAGGCCAGTCCGAAGCCGCGGACGAGGACGGGTTCGCCGGGCCGCAGCGCGGACAGGTCGCTGTCGGCGGTGAAGTCGGGCGGCAGGTGCACCAGGCCGTGCTCGCGGGCGTAGGCGGCCAGCGCGGCCTGCTCGTCGTCGAGTTCGGCGTCCAGGTGGCCGAGGGCGAGGATCACCAGGTCGGCCGGGAGCGGTTCCGGGCGGCCGTCGAGCCACACCTGCTGGCGGCCGTCGCGGGGCCCGCTGATCCTGAGGGCGCGCCGGGGGTGGTGGTGGACGGTGACGTTCGGCGGCAGGGCGGCCCTGGCCCGGTCGTAGACCCAGCGCAGATAGCGGCCCTGGACCCGCCGGTCGGGGAAGACGCGGCCGTCGAGCCCGGCCCACTCGTGCAGGGTGGGGCCGGGGCGTACCGGGCCGTCCATGGCCACCGTGTCGTCGGTGAACATGGTGACGTCCTCGGCGTGCGAGTTCATCCACAGCAGCGGGGACTGTTCCTGGCGCCATATGCGTCCGCCGCCCGGCGGGTGGGGGTCGACCAGGTGGATGTCCAGGCCCTCGCCCGCGTACAGGGCGGGCGCGTTGGCGGCGAGGCGTTCGAGGACGCCGGTCCCCCGCGGCCCGGCCCCGACGATCACCAGCTGCTGCCTCATCGGGTCCGCTCCGTGCCGCGCGCGTAGCGTTTCTCGACGTAGTACTGGCCGATGCCGAGCAGCGAGGTGACCACGGCGTACCAGAGGGTGGCGACCATCAGCAGCGGGATCACCTGGTAGGTGCGGTGGTAGACCAACTGGGCGGAGAACAGCAGGTCGTTGACGGCGATGATGCTGACGATCGAGGTGCCCTTGAGGGTGCCGATCAGCATGTTGGCGGCGGGCGGCACGATGGAGCGCATCGCCTGCGGCAGCACGATCCGCCACCAGCGCCGGCCGGGGCTCAGGCCGAGCGCCTGGGCGGCCTCGATCTGTCCGCGGTCGACGGAGAGGATGCCGCCGCGCACGACCTCGGCGGCGTAGGCGGCCTCGTGCAGGGTGAGGCCGACGATCGCGACGGCGACCGGGCTGAGCAGGTTGACGGTCTTCACGCCGAAGACCTGCGGGTACAGCGCCCCGATGTTGAACCACAGCAGCAGCTGCACCAGGATCGGGATGGACCGGAACAGCCATACGTAGCCCCAGGCGACCGCCCGCAGCACGGGGTTGGCGGACAGCCGGAACGCGGCGAGCAGGGTGCCGAGGGCGAAGCCGAGGGTCATCACCACGGCGGTCAGCCACAGGGTGAGCCACAGTCCGCGCAGGATGGCGTCGGAGGTGAAGTACTCGGCGACGACGTCCCATTGGAACGCCTTGTTGCTCAGGACGGAGTTGACGGCGAACCCGAGCAGCACGAGGACGGCGACGGCCGCCGCCCACTGGCCGAAGCGGCGGCGCGGGACGATCCGCGGGGCGTCGGCGGGTTCGGGTGTCTTGGCCGTGGCGGGGGTCTGGGCGAGGGTGTCGGATGACATGCGAAGGCTCCGTGACGCGTGAATCGTCGGAACGAAGGTGATGCCTTCACACGGGCGCGCCGCGCGGCGCGATCACGGCCGAGCCCCTCAGCAGGGCCGTATGCCGAGAGTACGGGGCCGTTTCGGTCCGCTGTCAAGGTTGTCCATACTGTGAGCCGTACATCTCAAGTCAGTTGACGCGGAACCGGATGCCTGTTCCACTTGGCCCATGCATCCACAGCAGTGGCTGGTCACCCGCTCCCACATCGACTTCGGTCGCGTGTGGTCCTGTTCCTGTTGAGCTGACCCCCTGCGCGCGCCCGCCGGTCCGGCGGGCCTCCTCGCGTTCTCTTGCTTCCCCCGCCTTCACACGCGCCCCCCTCCCCTCGCGTTTTTCGCATACCCGTCTGCTCCCAGGAGACCGCTGACCGATGCGTACGCCCATTTTTCGGTATGTCATGCCCTTTACCGCCATCACATCGGCCGCCCTGCTGCTCACCGCCTGCGGTTCGGGCTCCGGCGGCGCGGACGGCACGGACGCCTCGGGAGTGGCGGCCAAGAACGCCGGGATACCCACCACCGACGTCGTCTCCGCCATCCGGAAGGACCCGGCCGCGGCGAGGCTGCTGCCCGCCGGCACCACGAACCTGACCGTCGCGGTCAGCGTCGGCGGCACCCCGCCCGGCACCGCCTACCTGGGCGACGGAAAGACCCTGACCGGCCAGGACGTCGACTTCACCCAGGCGGTGGCCCGGGTGCTCGGCATCAAGCTGAAGGTGGAGCAGGCGAGCTTCGACGCGATCCTGCCCGCCCTGGACAGCGGCAAGTACGACTTCGGCGCCAGCAACTTCGGCGTCACCGACGAGCGCCGCAAGAGCGTGGACTTCGTCACCTACGTCAACGACGGGCAGGGCTTCGCCGCCCGCAAGGACAGCGAGCTGACGAAGATCACCGACCTGAAGCAGCTGTGCGGCCTGAACGTGGCGACGGGCGCCGGCACCACCTTCGAGGCCACGCTGGAGCGGAGCAAGCACGTGTGCTCCGACGCGGGCAAGAAGGAGTACCGGGTGCAGACGTACGGCGAGCCGAGCGCGGTGTGGTCCTCGCTCCAGCAGGGCCGCAGCGATGTGGTGATGTCCACGATCAACGGCCTGCGCTACGCCGTCGCCCATCAGGGGGGCCTGAAGTTCCTCAACGAGTACCACCGCCTGGACGTCGGCTTCGCCTTCAAGAAGGGCTCGAAGCTGGCGCCGGCCTTCCAGGCGGCCGTCAACAAGCTGCTCTCCGACGGCTCCTACGAGCGGATTCTCAAGAAGTGGGGGACGACCGGCTCGGCGATCAAGGAGTCCCGTATCAGCCCGCCGGAACAGAGCAACTGAACAGCGCGATCCCACAGAGGAACTGACGGCCAGACGGGCCCCGGCGACCGCCGGGGCCCGTCTGAGCGCCTGTCAGGATCACCCGGACGCACCTCTTCTCACCCGTCCGCCGAGAACAATCATATTTCACTCTCAGTCAGCAGCGGTATGACTCAGGACCCTTGGGGCACAAGGACTCTCGACGGATCGGCTGTGCACCAGTACCGTCACAAACCCCCCGCGCGGCGTCTATCCACTTGGCGCGCCGTCCGCATCATGGATGACCATAGGGATGCGGAAAGCAAGAAAGACCGCTGTGAGAGGAGGCGTCCATGGGATCGGTACGCAAGGCGAGTGCATGGCTCGGCCTCGTCGACGACAACGATGACGAGCGCTACTACGACGACGACTACTCCGAGGGCACCGAGTCCGGGGACGCCTGGGTCACCGACCCGCGCGTGCGGGTGGCCACGGACACCGCCGAGGAGAAGGGCCGCCGGATCGGCACGGTGACCCCGGACAGCTTCCGGGACGCCCGCGCCATCGGCGAGCTGTTCCGGGACGGAGTCCCGGTCATCATGAACCTCACCAACATGGAGCCCGGCGACGCCAAGCGGGTCGTGGACTTCGCGGCCGGGCTCATCTTCGGGCTGCGGGGCTCGATCGACCGCGTGTCCAACCGCGTGTTCCTGCTCACCCCGGCCGACACGGAGATCATCAGCGGCGAGGCGTCCGCGCACCGCTCCGACGGCTTCTTCAACCAGAGCTGAGGCAGGGCCGCTCACCGGCCCCGCCCTGCCAGGGGGCTCACCGGAAGGCGTCCAGCCCGGTGAGCGCCTTGCCCAGCACCAGCTGGTGCATCTCGACGGTGCCCTCGTAGGTGAGCACCGACTCCAGATTGGTCGCGTGCCGCATCACCGGGTACTCCAGGGAGATCCCGTTGGCACCGAGGATCGTCCGCGCCGTACGGCAGATCTCGATGGCCTCGCGGACGTTGTTGAGTTTCCCGAAGCTGACCTGTTCCGGACGCAGCCGCCCGGCGTCCATCCGCCGCCCCAGATGGTGGGCGAGCAGAATCCCCTTGTGCAGCTCCACGGCCATGTCGGCGAGCTTGGCCTGGGTGAGCTGGAAGCCGCCGATGGGCCGCCCGAACTGCTCCCGTGACCTCGCGTAGTCCAGGGCCGCCTCGAAACTGCTGCGCGCGGCGCCCATCGCGCCCCACACGATGCCGTAGCGGGCGTGCGAGAGACAGCTGAGCGGTCCGCGCAGCCCGGTCACCTCCGGCAGCACGGCGCTGCCGGGCAGCCGTACGCCGTCCAGGACCAGTTCGCTGGTGACGGAGGCGCGCAGGGACCACTTGTGCTTGATCTCCGGCGCCGAGAAGCCGGGGCTGTCGGTGGGCACGACGAAGCCGCGGATGCCCTCCTCGGTCTGCGCCCAGACCACGGCCACCCCGGCGACCGAGCCGTTGGTGATCCACATCTTGCGGCCGCTGAGGACCCAGTCGTCGCCGTCGCGCTTGGCGTGGGTGCGCATCGAGGCGGGGTCGGAGCCGTGGTCGGGCTCGGTCAGCCCGAAGCAGCCGATCACCTCGCCGGCCGCCATGCGCGGCAGCCACTGCCGCTTCTGCTCCTCGCTGCCGAACCGGTGGATGGCGTACATCGCCAGGGAGCCCTGCACGGAGACCAGCGACCGGATGCCCGAGTCGGCCGCCTCCAGCTCCAGGCAGGCCAGGCCGTACTGCACGGCGCTGGCCCCCGCGCAGCCGTACCCGGTGAGCGACATGCCGAGGGCGCCGAGCGCGCCCAGTTCGCGGGCGAGGTCCCGGATGCCGGGCAGCTCGCCCTTCTCGTACCAGTCGGCGACGTACGGCAGGACGCGGTCGGCCGCCCAGTCGCGGACCGTGTCCCGGATCGCCAGGTCCTCCGGTTCCAGCAGATCGTCGATGCCGAGCGGGTCGGCGGCATCGAACGGGGGCAGCTTCGCGGACGCGGACATGGGGCACCCTCCGGGACGGAAACGCGACAAAACTAGCAGCGCTAGTTACAGCTCTCCGGCCGACGTTACGGCGGAGCGTCCCCTACGTCCAGAGCGGACCGGCACGGTGTCGCGCGCGCTTGCCGAGCGGACCGGCACGGTGTCGCGCGCGCTTGCCGAGCGGGCCGGCACGGTGGCCCGTGCCTCAGCCGGATCGGTGCGGTTTCCGGTGCGCCCGCGCCCCAGGCGGATCGGCGCGGTGGCCGCGCGTCCGAACGGATCGGTACGGTCTCCCGCGCGGACGGGCGGACGGGCGGGCGGAGGGGCGGACGGACGGGCACAGGCTCCCGCACGTCCAGGCGGATCGACGCGATCTCCCCACGCGCCCGAGAGGATCAGTGCGGTTTCCGGCGCCTCCGGGCGGATCGGCGCGAGTCCGGCGCGCCCGGGGGGCGGCACCGTCTCCCGCATGACCGAGCGCACCGCCACCATCGCCCACCCCTCCAGGCGGATCCGCGCGAGTCCGGCGCGCCCGAGAGGATCGGCACCATCCCCCGCATGACCGAGCGGACCGGCACCGTCTCCCACCCCTCCAGGCGGATCCGCACGAGTCCGGCGCCCCCGAGAGGATCGGCACCATCCCCCGCATGACCGAGCGGACCGGCACCGTCTCCCACCCCTCCAGGCGGATCCGCACGAGTCCGGCGCCCCCCGGGGAGGCGACACCGTCTCCCGCATGACCGAGCGGACCGGCACCGTCTCCCGCGTCTCCCCGCGGAGCCGGGGTCAGGCGGTGACGCGGGGTTTGCCGGGGGTCGGTTCCGCCTCCCGGGGTGCCGGGAGGTCCACCTCCGCGCCGTCCGGTTCCTCGCCGCACTGCATGACCCACGGCAGCCGCAGCGCCAGCACCGCGCCCAGCAGCAACAGCCCCGCGCTCACCAGCAGCGTCACATGCAGCCCGTGCACGAAGGAGTCGCGCGCCGCCCGGCGCAGCGCCGCCCCGGTGCCCCCGCCGAGCCGCCCGGCCACCTCGTAGGCCTCGCCGAGCGAGTGGCCCGCCGCGTCCGCCGCGGGCCGGGGCACGCCGGGCACCGAGCGGAGCCCCGGGGCGTAGGCCGCGTTCATGACGCTGCCCAGCAGCGCGATGCCGATCCCCGCGCCGAGCTGGTACGAGGTCTCGCCGATCGCCGCCGCGCCGCCGGCCTGGCCGGCCGGGGCCTCGCTGAGCATCGACTCGTAGGCGCCGAAGAGGGTGGTCTCCAGGCCGAAGCCCAGCAGCACGAACCCGGCCAGCAGCAGCGGCGGGTCGTCGGCGCCGCCCATCGCGGTCAGGGTCAGCACCGCGGCGGCCGTCAGGCAGAACCCGGCGCACACCATCCGGCGCGGCCCGAAGCGGCGCAGCACGCGGGCGCCCGCCAGGCCCGCCGCCATCGCCGCGACGGTCAGCGGCAGCAGCCGCAGGCCGGTCTGCAGCGGGGACAGTCCGAGCACCAGTTGCAGGTACTGCGCGGCGACCAGCTCCAGGCCGACCAGCGCGAGCATGGCCAGCACGATGCAGCCCACCGAGGTGCCGAACGCGGGCCTGGCGAACATCCGCAGCTCGACCAGCGGATGCGGGTGCCGCCGCTGGCGCCGTACGAAGAGGAAGAGGAGGGCCGCGCCGGCCAGCAGGGGCAGCACGGTGACCGGGCTCGCCACCGCCTCCCCGCCGCCGAGCCGCTTCACCCCGAGGACGGCGCCGAAGAGCCCGCCCGCCGCGAGCAGCGCGCCGGTCACGTCCCAGGGGCCGCCGTCCGTGCCCCGCGACTCCGGCAGCAGCATCCGGCCCACCGGAAGACTGACCAGCATCAACGGGATGTTGACGAGGAAGACCGAACCCCACCAGAAGTGCTCCAGCAGGAACCCGCCGAGCAGCGGTCCGACCGCCGCGCCGACCGCCGCCACCGCGCTCCAGACGCCGATGGCGAGGGCCCGCTCGCGCCGGTCGGGGAAGACCTGCCGGAGGATCGACAGGGTCGCCGGCATGATCATCGCGCCGCCGGCGCCGAGCAGCGCACGGGCGAGGACGAGCATCGGCGCGCTCCAGGCGAACGCGGCCAGAGCGGAGGCGACGCCGAAGAGGCCGTAGCCGAGCAGCAGCACCCGTCTGCGGCCGACCCGGTCCCCCAGAGTGCCGAAGAGGATCAGCAGCGAGGCGCAGACCAGCGGATAGACGTCGACGATCCACAGCAGTTCCACGGCGCCGGGCCGGAGGTCCTCGGTGACGGCGGGGACCGCGACGTGCAGCACGGTGGCGTCGAGGGCGACGAGCAGCAGGCTCACGCACAGGACGACGAGGACGACCCACCGGTCGGCACCGGCCCCGGCCGCCCGACGATGCCGCCCTACGGCAGCCGTGGTCGTCCCGGACATGTACGTACCTCCCAGATGATCCCTCGCGCGGGGCGGACCGACGGGGTGGGGACTGACCGTCGTACGGCCGGAGCGAGCGGTTTCTCCGGCCCGCGCGAACCCACGCGAGTGACTCGTCAGCGTACGCGAGCCGGCCCCGCCGTCACGTGGCGGACCTCTCACACGCGTGAGGCAACCCGTGTGGCGTACCGCACGTCACCGCCCCTTGACCGTGACCCGGCGACCGGTCCGGTGCGCGGCGCGGTCGATAATCGAGCCCGTGAGCGATCTTGAAACGCGCGTGGTCCCGGCCCGCGCCCCTCTCCTGCGCCGGGCGGTCCCGGCCCTGCTGGGCTACGCGGCGGTCCGCGCCCTGGGGCTGGCGGTGCTGGCGGCGTGGAGCGCGGCGCGCGGCAAGAGCGCCTACACGCTGCTGACCGCGCGCTGGGACTCGCTGTGGTACACGCGGGTCGCCGACCTGGGCTACGGCTACGAGGTGCGGCTGCCGAACGGGGACGTCCACTCCAACCTGGCGTTCTTCCCGCTGCTGCCCTGGCTGGAGCGGCTGCTGCACGCCGTCGCCCCGCTGTCGTACGCGGACGCCGGGTTCGTGGTGAGCCTGCTGGCCTCGCTCGTCGCCGCGGCCGGGATCTTCGCCGTGGCGGACCGGCTGTACGGCCCCCGGACCGGCTTGTGCGCGGTGCTGCTGTGGGCGGTGCTGCCGGTCGGGATCGTGCAGTCGATGGCGTACAGCGAGTCGCTGTTCACGGCGCTGGCGGCCTGGTCCCTCTACGCGGTGCTGACCGGGCGGTGGGTGGGCGCGGGTGTGCTCGCGGCCCTGGCGGGGCTGACCCGGCCGGTGGGGATGGCGGTGGTCGCCGCGGTGTGGACGGCGGGCGTGATCTCGTTCGTGCGAGAGCGCGGCACGCGGCACGCGCCGGGCGCGCACCCCCGCACACGCGCCCCCGGCGCACACGGCCCCGACGGCCACCACCCCGACGCGCCGGCCGACACGCAGGTCGGCTCGTCCGCGCCCGGCGCCCCCGCCCGGCGTCGCGCGCTCGGCATGCTGCTCGCCCCGCTCGGGGCCGCCGGGTACGTCCTGTGGGTCGGCCGGCGCACCGGCGCGGGCCCGCTCGGCTATCTGGACGTCCAGGCCGGATGGCGCAACGGCTTCGACGGCGGCTACGCCTTCGCCCGCTTCGTGGCCGCCCGGTTCACGTCCTTTCCGTCCGCCCTCGCCGGCCTCGGCCTGATCGCCGGCGTGGCCCTGCTGATCTGGCTGTACGTCACCTGTGTGCGCCGGCGCCAGCCGGCCGCGCTGCTGGTCTACACGGGCGTCGTCCTCGCCCTCGCCCTGTGCGCGTCGAGCTACTTCGGTTCCAAGCCACGGCTGCTGATGCCCGCCTTCCCCCTGCTGCTGCCGCTCGCCCGCGCCCTGGCCCGGCGGCGCACCCCGGTCGCGGCCCTGGTCACGGCCGGTCTGGCGGGCGTCGCGGCGGTCTACGGGGCGTTCTGGCTGAACGGCTCCGGGCCGCCGTGATCCACTCCGACGGCCCGATGACGTCCGGGAGAATTCCACACCAGGACCGGGTTAACGCATTCATAAGCGCCATATAAACAACACCCGGCGTGATCAAAGGAATTGGCCCGATCGGACTCCCCGGATTGCGGAATCGCGGGAATTCTGGCCGCCCTTGAGAGGTTTCCCACATCACATCGTCATCACAAAGCCGCAGTTTCGACCGGGAACACCGCTCACTCGCTGTAACGTCGATTGGGTGCGTACCGAACGAAACCTCACCCGGCGTCTGGACCGGGTGTTCGCCAGACTGGACCGGGAGCCGGAACGACCGGCCCACATCGATATGCCGCGGATGAGCCGGCACCGGGTCGTGCTGTTCTCCGCGACCCTGGCCTTCTACCTGGCGATCGTGTGGGCCGTCGTGACCACCTCCTGGCTCGTCCGGCTGGACTGGCAGGTCATGTTCTTCCGGCCGTACCAGCAGTGGCCGGAGATCCACGCGTTCCTCGACTACTACGTGGTGCTGGGCCAGCGCGGCCCCACCGCCGTGATGGTCGCGGCCTGGCTCGGCTGGCGCTCCTGGCGGCAGCACACCCTGCGCCCGCTGCTCACCCTCGCCACCTCGCTGCTGCTGCTGAACGCCACCGTCGGCGCCGCCAAGATCGGCATGGGACGGCTCGGCCCGCACTACGCCACCACGATCGGCTCGAACGAGATGGGCCTGGGCGGCGATATATTTCCCAGCGGCCACACCGCCAACGCGGTCGTCACCTGGGGCATCCTGGCCTATCTGGCCTCCACCCCGAGAGCGCGCCGCTGGCTGTCGGCCCTCTCCGCGGTCACCTCGCTCGGCGTCGGCCTCACCACCGTCTACCTCGGTACGCACTGGCTGAGCGACGTGCTGCTGGGCTGGGCCGCCGGCCTGCTGATCCTGCTCGCCCTGCCCTGGTTCGAGCCGCTGATCGCCAGGGCCGAACTGTGGCTGTTCGACCTGCGCGACCGCTGGCGCGCCCGCCGCGGCCGGCCCGAGCCGGCCGTCCCGGTCACGCCGCTCGCGCTCCGGCCGCTCGGCACCCCGGCGGAGCAGCCGGCCCCGGCCCGCGAACCGGTCTCCCCGACCCGCGCCTCCCGGGGCCTCGCGCACCTGGCACCGGGGCCGCACACCACCCGGTCGGAGCGTACCCCGGTCACCCCGGCGGGCAGCCGGCGCCCGCCGGGCGCCGACCGCCTGCCGCGCGGCGCGAGCCAGCCTGCCCGCCCCCTGACGGGCGGCTGACGGAGAGTCGGGCGACGGGGTCCGGTACGCACCACCTCCCCCGCGCCCACGGCGAAGGCCCCGCTCCCGCGACGGGAGCGGGGCCTTCGCCGTACCGGCGCCGGGTCACCCCCTCCAGGCCCGGCTCACCCGGCCGTCCCGTACCTCGAAATTCAGCCGTCCGGTCCGGTACTCCATGGTGATGATCGCACCCGGCGGCAGCGACCGTACCGTGGTCCAGCCGCGCCGCCGGGCGAGCCGTTCGGCGTGGGCGGCGTCCAGGCCGACGTACCCGTCCGGATTGTCCTGGGGCTCCGCTGGCGGAGTGGGAATCGGTGCCATACGGCCACGCTAGCCGGGTCCGGCCGGGCAGGAGAAGCGGCCGCCCCCGGTCACATCTCCGTCACGGCTTCCGGGCCCGGGTTTTGTCCGAAGTCCGTCACACGTGTGGGGGGTTTCCGTTCGGCTTACCGGGGTAATCGAACAGAATTCACGCGTGTCGGACGGTGCCTTCGAATTCCCCGGCGGAAAGTGCCGCAGTGGGGATCGGGGCGGACCCGGGCGCGATTCCCCGCGCAATCCGGTGCGGTACCACGGCATCTGACGCCATATGGGAAATTCACGGATCCGGCGCGACCGCCGGCCGCGCCCCGCCCCGGCGCACGGCCCGGCGGGCCTCGGCGTCCGCTCGCGGGTACCCGCCCGTGGGCCGGGGACGACCGGCGGGCGGGCCGGGGCGCGACGATGCGAAGGGGCGAGCGATGGGGACCGAGACCGCAGGGGTGACGGCACGTGCGGCGGGACGCCACCGGGCCGGCCGGGTGGTGGTGGACTGGCTCTCCACCACCGACCACAAGAAGATCGGTCATCTGTATCTGATCACGGCGTTCGGCTTCTTCCTGGCCGGCGGGGTGATGGCCCTGCTGATGCGCGCCGAACTCGCCCGGCCGGGGCTTCAGCTGATGGACAACAACCAGTTCAACCAGCTGTTCACGCTGCACGGCACGATCATGCTGCTGCTGTTCGCCACCCCGAGCTTCGCGGGCTTCGCCAACGAGCTGATGCCGTTGCAGATCGGCGCCCCGGACGTGGCCTTCCCCCGGCTGAACATGCTGTCGTACTGGCTGTTCGCGTTCGGCGGGCTGATCGTGCTGGGCTCGCTGGTGGTGCCGGACGGGCCGGCCGCCTTCGGCTGGTTCGCCTACGCCCCGCTCAACGACGCCCACCACTCCCCCGGCGTCGGCCCGGACCTGTGGATCATGGGCCTGGCGCTGTCCGGTTTCGGGACGATCCTGGGCGCGGTCAACTTCACCGCCACGATCATCGGGATGCGGGCGCCGGGCATGACGATGTTCCGGATGCCGATCTTCACGTGGAACACGCTGTTCACGTCGATCCTGATCCTGATGGCGTTCCCGGTGCTGGCGGCGGCGCTGCTGGTGCTGGAGTCGGACCGGCGGTTCGGCTCGCAGGTGTTCCAGGCGGCGAACGGCGGGGCGCTGCTGTGGCAGCACCTGTTCTGGTTCTTCGGGCACCCCGAGGTCTACATCATCGCGCTGCCGTTCTTCGGGATCATCACGGAGATCATCCCGGTGTTCAGCCGCAAGCCGGTCTTCGGCTATCTGACGCTGGTCGGCGCCACGATGGCGATCACCGGGCTGTCGATGGTGGTGTGGGCGCACCACATGTTCGCCACCGGCGCGGTGCTGCTGCCGTACTTCTCGCTGATGTCGTTCCTGATCGCGGTGCCGACGGGCGTGAAGTTCTTCAACTGGACCGGCACGATGATCAAGGGCTCGCTGTCCTTCGAGACGCCGATGCTGTGGGCGACGGGCTTTCTGGTGACGTTCCTGCTCGGCGGTCTGACGGGGGTGATCCTGGCCTCGCCGCCGCTGGACTTCCACGTCACGGACTCGTACTTCGTCGTCGCCCACTTCCACTACGTCGTCTTCGGCACGGTCGTCTTCGCGGTCTTCGGCGGCTTCTTCTTCTGGTGGCCGAAGTTCACCGGCAGGATGCTGGACGAGCGGCTCGGGAAGATCCAGTTCTGGACGCTCTTCACCGGCTTCCACACCACCTTCCTGGTGCAGCACTGGCTGGGCGCCGAGGGCATGCCCCGCCGGTACGCCGACTATCTGGCGTCCGACGGCTTCACCGCGCTGAACACGGTCTCATCGATCGGCTCCTTCCTGCTCGGCCTGTCCACGCTGCCGTTCCTGTACAACGTCTGGAAGACCGCCACGCGCGGCGAGAAGGTCGACACCGACGACCCCTGGGGCTACGGCCGCTCGCTGGAGTGGGCGACCTCCTGCCCGCCGCCCCGGCACAACTTCGTCACCCTGCCCCGCGTCCGCAGCGAGTCCCCCGCCTTCGACCTGCACCACCCGGAGTACGCGGGCCAGGCCCCGCAGCCGGAGCCGAAGGGGCATCAGGCACGGTCCTCGTGAGGCCGGGCGCCGGACGCGGACGGCCGCCTGCCCCGGCTGGGGCGGCGGCCGTACGTCTCACCGTGTCCGGCGCTCAGAGCGAGAGGCGCTGACCGGGCACGATCACGTCGGGGTCGTCGCCGATGACGGCCCGGTTGGCGGCGTAGACCCGCTGCCAGGTGGTTCCGTGCCGGGCGGCGATGGTGCTCAGGGTGTCGCCCTCGCGGACCGTGTAGTCACCGCGGGAGGCGCTGCGGCCGGTGCCGGCCGCCGGGCGCTCCGGCGCCTTCGCCGGGGCGGACCGGGTGGGGGCGGGCCTGGCGGGGGCGGACTTCGTCGTCGCGCCGCCGCTGTGCGCCGCCGTGCCCGCGGAGCCGGTGCGGGCGGTGGCGGGGGCCGTGCCGGAGGCTCCGGCCCGGGCGGAGCAGACCGGCCAGGCGCCCCAGCCCTGGGCCTGCTGGACCCGGGTGGCGACGGCGATCTGCGCGCTTCTGGAGGCCTGGTCGGCCGTCGGGGCGTAGGCGGTGCCGCCGTACGCGCGCCAGGTGCCGGCGGAGAACTGGAGCCCGCCGTAGTAGCCGTTGCCGGTGTTGATGTGCCAGTTGCCGCCGCTCTCGCACCGGGCGATGCGGTCCCACACACCGTTGTCCGCCGCGTCGGCGTTGCCGGTCGCGGCCAGCAGGCCCAGGGGGGCCAGCAGGGCGGCTCCCGCGAGAGTGGCCGCGGTGCGGCCCTTGCGGGTGCCCTCGGAACGGGCGGGGTGGCGGGTGGTATCGGCACACTCGGACATATGGTTCCCTCTCCACGGACCCGGGCTCCCCCGGGCGGAACGCGCCGGCACCCCGCACGACCGGGGTCCCTCGCGCCCGCCCCGTCCGCCGTGGCCGGTGTCGGCGATCGTGCTCTGCCTGACGCCGGCCGGCGGACGTACCCGAGCGGTGCTCGTTGCACACGGCGGAGGAATCTAGGGAGGACCGGCGGCCGGAATCAACCAACTCACCGTCGTGCCAGGCCAGTTGCCGGTTACCGGAGGTAGCGGCGATTTCCGGCCACCCACTACATGCGGCGATTTGCCGATATTCCCACCACCCTCCCCCGGCGGCCTGTGAGCCACCTCACCTCTTCAAGTGCCTTCGTCATACATGAACTTGACGGAGTGTGTCGCCTTCCGCACCCAAGGTGACCCCGTGCGGGGCAAGGCGCGAACCAGTCCTCCCCGGGGCGTGACTCCCACCACAGGACGCCCGTTGTCTTCTTCATGAGCCCGCAACCCCGGGGCTCATCGGCCGGGAGCCAACCGGCCGACACCAGCACCGCATCCCGAGGGAGCCACCCGTGCCGCGCATGCTCGACGTCAGTGACGCCGTACGCGCCGAGATCGGCGACGAAGAAGCCGAACGGCTGCTCGCCGGAGAGAACGCCCCGGGCAGTTACGACTGCACGTCCTGTCGCACCCCGGGCGACTCCGAGCAGGAGCGCACCAGCACCGTACTGTTCGTCGGCGACGAGACCGCCGTCCTCGCCTTCGCCCACGCCGGCTGCCTGCCCTCGCAGGTCGTACAGGTCACGGAGGAGCAGTTGCGGGGCGCCGTCCGGTCCATCGGCGTCGTCGACGACGCGCCGGCCGACGGCGAGCCGCAGCGGTCCGTGCCCGAGCAGGCGGTGCTCGGCGTGACCAGCGGACTGATCCTGGTCGACGGCGAGTTGCACCCCGCGCTCGTGGTCGAGCCCACCTCCGCGATCGTCCGGCCGGGCACGGACGGGCCCGACGACGAATTCCTCCAGCTGCTCGTCGAGCAGGGCTTCGCGCCGGTGCCCGAGCTGACCGCCGTCCCCGAGGTGCTGCACGGCTGGTCCGTGCTGCTGGCCGTGGGCCGGCTGCACGCGGTGCTCCAGCCGGGCGGCGACGGCGGCCGGCCGGTGGCCTGGTGGCAGGCGCACCAGCCGCTCCAGGTGACCGACGGCTGGCGGGCCGCCGCCAACAAGCACCAGCAGGTGCTGATGTTCGCGGCTCCGGTGGGGTCCATCGGCCGGCAGCCGCGGGAGGACCTGCTGCGGGAGGCCCTCGACAGGGCCGCCGCGCAGGGGAAGCTGGTCGCCGCGGCACTGCCTCTCGCCGGTACCTGAGGTCCGCCCGCCGGACGGGCCCCGCTCCCTGGGGAGTTGTACGACCGCATCCCTTCGGGGCTCCGGTCGTTTGGACATACGTGCACGCATACGACACACCGCCCCGTCGGTCCTTCTCCTCCGTGCCGCCCGCCCGGGCGGCGCAGGAGCCTTCCGGTGGACCGTCGGCCACGCCGATCTACGACACGCTCTACGCGGAGTGGGTCAAGACCTTCCGCACGCTGCCCGGGGACCGCAGCGGTGAGGAGGAGCTGAGGTTCAGCGCCTTCGGGGACTTCCCGGACGGCAGCAGCAGATACGGCGGCCACCGGGCGGGGACGTTCAGCAGCTCCTACAGCGCCTACAGCGCGGGGGCCTACAGCGCCCGGCAGCAGTCGCAGTGGCAGCGGGTCGGCACGCTCGGCCGGCAGCAGGACTCCGGGGCGCCGTACGTCCCGGCCGCCGCCCTGCCACCGGGGCAGCGCCGCGGCGCGTGACCTCCCCCGCACACGACGGGCGGCCCCTGGAGAACCAGGGGCCGCCCGTCGTGTCGTACCGCTGTTACTTCTTCTTCGCGCCGCGCTTCTCGCGCACCCGCACCGAGATGTGGATCGGGGTGCCCTCGAAGCCGAACTCCTCGCGCAGCCGGCGCTCGATGAAGCGCCGGTAGCCCGCCTCGATGAAGCCGGAGGCGAACAGCACGAACCGCGGCGGCTTGGTGCCGGCCTGGGTGCCGAACAGGATGCGCGGCTGCTTGCCGCCCCGGATCGGGTGCGGGTGGGCCGAGACCAGCTCGCCGAGGAAGGCGTTCAGACGGCCGGTGGGAACCCGGGTCTCCCAGCCCGCGAGGGCGGTCTCGATCGCCGGGACCAGCTTCTCCATGTGCCGGCCGGTGCGCGCCGAGACGTTCACCCGGGGCGCCCAGGCGACCTGGCCCAGCTCGGTCTCGATCTCCCGCTCCAGGTAGTAGCGGCGCTCCTCGTCGAGGGTGTCCCACTTGTTGAAGGCCAGGACGATCGCGCGGCCCGCCTCGACGGCCATGGTGACGATCCGCTGGTCCTGGACGGAGATGTTCTCGGAGGCGTCGAGCAGGATGACCGCGACCTCCGCCTTCTCCACCGCGGCCGCCGTGCGCAGGGAGGCGTAGTAGTCGGCGCCCTGCTGGAGGTGGACCCGCTTGCGGATACCGGCGGTGTCCACGAACTTCCAGGTCTTGCCGCCGAGTTCGATGATCTCGTCCACCGGGTCGCGGGTGGTGCCCGCCAGCTCGTTGACGACGACGCGCTCCTCGCCGGCGACCTTGTTCAGCAGCGAGGACTTGCCGACGTTCGGGCGGCCGATCAGGGCGATCCGGCGGGGGCCGCCGATCGCGGTGCCGAAGGACTGCTCGGGCGCGTCCGGCAGCACCTCCAGGACGGCGTCGAGCATGTCGCCGGTGCCGCGGCCGTGCAGCGCCGAGACCGGGTGCGGCTCGCCGAGGCCGAGGTTCCACAGATAGGCGGCGTCGGCCTCGCCGCTCGGGCCGTCGACCTTGTTGGCGCACAGCACGACCGGCTTGCCGGCCTTGCGCAGCAGCCGGACGACCGCCTCGTCGGTGTCGGTCGCGCCGACCTTGGCGTCCACGACGAAGACGACCGCGTCGGCCGCCTCGATCGCGTACTCGGCCTGGGCCGCCACGGAGGCGTCGATGCCGAGGACGTCCTGCTCCCAGCCGCCGGTGTCGACGACCTTGAAGCGGCGCCCGGCCCACTCGGCCTCGTAGGTGACGCGGTCGCGGGTGACGCCCGGCCGGTCCTCCACGACCGCCTCGCGGCGGCCGATCATCCGGTTCACCAGAGTCGACTTGCCGACATTGGGGCGGCCGACGACGGCGAGCACGGGCAGCGGACCGTGGCCCGCCGCCTCGATGGCGCCCTCGACGTCCTCGATGTCGAAGCCCTCTTCCGCGGCGAGCTCCATGAACTCCGCGTACTCGGCGTCGCCGAGAGCCCCGTGCTCGTACTCGTGCTCGGCCGAGCCGTCGGGCTGGATGTCGTCGTTCATGAAGTCCGTACCTCGTCGTTCATTGGTGGTGATCGGTGGACCGGCCCTCGGGGGCTGATCCACTACTCAAGTGTCGCCTAGCGCCCGGTCAGGCGCCTGGCGTTTTCCAGGTGGCTGGTGAGCTGTTTCCGGATCCGCTCGGTCGCCGCGTCCAGCGCCGCGCGCGTCCGCCGGCCGCTGCCGTCACCCGCGTCGAAGGGGTCTCCGAAGACCACGTCGACGCGGGAGCGCAGCGGGGGCAGTGCCTTTATCAACCGGCCGGGACGCTCGGCGCTTCCCAGGACGGCCACGGGGACGATCGGCGCCCCGCTGCGGACCGCGAAGTAGGCGAGCCCGGCGCGCAGCGCGGCGAAGTCGCCCTCGCCCCGGGTGCCCTCCGGGAAGATGCCCAGCACTCCCCCGTCCGCCAGCACGCCGAGGGCCTGGGAGATCGCGCCCCGGTCGGCCGTGGCGCGGTCCACCTTCAGCTGGCCGATGCCGGTCAGGAAGGGGTCCAGCGGGCCGACGAAGGCCTCCTTCTTGATCAGGAAGTGCGTGGGGCGGGGTGCCACGCCCATCACCATCGGTCCGTCGATGTTGTGGGAGTGGTTCACGGCGAAAATGACCGGGCCGCCGGCCGGCACCTTCCAGGCGCCGAGCACCCGCGGCCGCCACAGGCCGTACATCAGCCCGACGCCGATGCGGCGGCCGACCTCCGCGCCCCGCTCCGAGGGCACCGGCGCGAGCGTCACTTCCCGGCCCGCTTCTCCTCGACCAGGGTGACGACGCACTCGATGACCTGGGCGAGGGACAGCTCGGTGGTGTCCACCTCGACGGCGTCGTCGGCCTTGGCGAGCGGCGAGGTCTTGCGGCTGGAGTCGGCCGCGTCCCGCTTGATCAGGGCCTCGCGGGTGGCGTGGACGTCGGCGCCCTTCAGCTCGCCGCTGCGGCGCGCCGCGCGGGCCTCCGGGGAGGCGGTGAGGAAGATCTTGAGGTCGGCGTCCGGCAGGACGGTCGTCCCGATGTCCCGGCCCTCCACGACGATGCCGTGCTCCGCGGCGGCGGCCAGCGAGCGCTGGAGCTCGGTGATCCGGGTGCGCACCTCGGGCACCGCGCTGACCGCGCTGACCTTGGAGGTGACCTCCTGGGTGCGGATCGGGCCGGACACGTCGACGCCGTCGACCGTGATGGTCGGGGCGGCCGGGTCGGTGCCGGAGACGATCTCCGGCTTGCCGGCGACGGCGGCGATGGCGGTCGGGTCCTCCAGGTCGATGCCGTTGGTCACCATCCACCAGGTGATCGCCCGGTACTGGGCGCCGGTGTCCAGGTAGCTGAGACCGAGCTGCGCGGCGACGGCCTTCGACGTGCTCGACTTGCCCGTGCCGGAGGGACCGTCGATCGCGACGATCACGGGCCTGGCGGTCGGGGCGGCGCCGTTTTCCACGGGGGGACACCTTCCTGGTGCGGTGCGGGCGGGGTGCGGGGAGCGAGAGCGCCCCGCACAAGGTTACTGGGTGCGGGTCACTCGTCCGGACGTACGCGGGCGGCGGGGCCCGGCGGCGCACGGACGTCCGGACCGCGCGACCCCCGTGCGGCGGGCGGGCCGCGCCGCGCGGGCGCTACTGGCGCAGCGCCCAGCCCCGCTCCCGCAGTGCCTCCCTCAGCGCCGCCTGGGCCTGCGGCTCGACCATGAGCTGTACCAGACCGGCCTGCTGTCCGGTGGCGTGCTCGATGCGCACGTCCTCGATGTTGACCCCGGCCCGGCCGGCGTCCGCGAAGATCCGGGCGAGCTGGCCGGGCTGGTCGTCGATGAGGACGACCACGGTCTCGTAGGCCCGCGGCGCGGACCCGTGCTTGCCGGGTACCCGCACCTGGCCGGCGTTCCCGCGGCGCAGCAGCTTCTCGATGCCCGCGCTGCCCTCGCCGCGCCGGGTCTCGTCGGCGGACTCCAGATCGCGCAGCGCCCGGACCGTCTCCGTCAGGTCGGCGGCGACCTCGGAGAGCAGGTCGGCGACCGGGCCCGGGTTGGCGGACAGGATGTCGATCCACATGCGCGGGTCGGAGGCGGCGATCCGGGTCACGTCCCGGATGCCCTGCCCGCACAGCCGTACGGCGGACTCCTCGGCGTGCTCCAGGCGCGCGGCGACCATGCTGGAGACCAGGTGGGGCATGTGGGAGACGAGGGCCACGGCGCGGTCGTGGGCGTCGGCGTCCATGACGACCGGGACGGCCCGGCAGTGCGAGACCAGTTCCAGGGCGAGGTTCAGCACCTCGGTGTCGGTGTCCCGGGTGGGGGTGAGCACCCAGGGGCGGCCCTCGAAGAGGTCGGCGGTGGCGGCCAGCGGGCCGGACTTCTCCCGGCCGGACATCGGGTGGGTGCCGAGGTAGGAGGTGAGGTCCAGGCCGAGCGCCTCGAGTTCGCGGCGCGGTCCGCCCTTGACGCTGGCGACGTCCAGGTAGCCGCGGGCCAGGCCGCGGCGCATGGCGTCGGCGAGCACCTTGGCGACATGGGCGGGCGGGGCGGCGACGATCGCCAGGTCGACCGGGCCGTCGGGCGCCTCGTCGGTGCCGGCGCCGAGCGCGGCGGCCGTGCGGGCCTGTCCGGGGTCGTGGTCGGCGAGGTGGACGGCGACGCCGCGCCGGGCCAGGGCCAGGGCGGCGGAGGTGCCGATCAGGCCGGTTCCGATGACGAGAGCGGTTCTCACTGGGCGATGTCCTTGCGCAGGGCCGCGGCGGCGCCGAGGTAGACGTGGGTGATGTCGGCGCGGGGCCGGTCCGACTCGATGTGCGCGAGGATCCGTACGACCCGGGGCATGGCGCCCTCGATGTCGAGTTCCTGGGCGCAGATCAGGGGGACGTCGACGAGGCCGAGCCGGCGGGCGGCGACGGCGGGGAAGTCGCTGTGCAGGTCGGGGGTGGCCGTGAACCAGATGCTGATCAGGTCGTCGGCGGTCAGCCCGTTGCGTTCGAGGACGGCGGTGAGCAGCGCGCCGACCTGCTCCGCCATGTGACCGGCGTCGTCCCGTTCCAGTTGGACGGCTCCCCGGACCGCTCGTACCGCCACGGCGCTGCTCCTCGCTGACGTGCGTGTTTCGTTCTTGGTCCGTCCAGCGTAGTCAGCCGCGCGGTACGGGCGTGCGCCGACCGCGCACTGAGACGATGCGGAACGTCCGTTATCCATGGATTTGCACGTCTGTACGGAGGTCTGACATGCCCCAGCCAGCGACACGGCGCACGGTTCTCGCCACGGGCGCCGGCGCGCTCGCCCTGGGCTGCGTGGGGTGCGGCGCGGACAGCGGCGCCGCCACGGCACCGCAACCGCCCACGGCTCCGGCGTCCCCGCCCTCCCCCGCCGCCGAGGGCGGCGCCGGGGAGACGTCCCCCGCCGCGCGCGAGGCCTCCCCGGCCGGGCGTCCGCTGGCCCGCACCGAGGACATCCCCGAGGGCGGCGGCAAGGTCTTCGAGGACCGGAAGATCGTGGTCACCCAGCCGGAGAAGGGCCGCTTCAAGGCGTTCTCGGCGGTCTGCACCCACCAGGGCTGCACGGTGAGCCAGGTCACGGACGGCACCATCGTGTGCCCGTGTCACAGCAGCCGGTTCCGCATCACCGACGGCTCGGTGGCGGCCGGCCCGGCGAGCAGGCCGCTGGCCGAGGAGCCGGTGACGGTGCGCGGAAATTCGGTCTACCTGACCTGAGCCGCCCGCGTACGCTCCGGGCATGCAGCCGCAGGACCTGGTACGCGACCACACCGTCTACGCCTGTGTCATGGGCTCCCGCGCCTTCGGCCTGGCGACGGACGCCAGCGACACCGACCGGCGCGGGGTGTTCCTCGCCCCGACCCCGCTGTTCTGGCGGTTCGACAAGCCGCCGACGCATGTGGAGGGGCCGGGCGAGGAGCGCTTCTCCTGGGAGCTGGAGCGGTTCTGCGAGCTGGCACTGCGCGGCAACCCGAACATCCTGGAGTGCCTGCACTCCCCGCTGGTGGAGCACGTGGACGACACCGGCCGCGAGCTGCTGTCCCTGCGCGGCGCCTTCCTGTCCCGGCAGGTCCACGACACCTTCACCCGGTACGCCCTCGGCCAGCGCAAGCGGCTGGACGCCGACGTGCGCGCCACGGGCGCCCCGCGCTGGAAGCACGCGATGCACCTGCTGCGCCTGCTGACGGCCGCCCGGGACCTGCTGCGCACCGGCGAGCTGCGGATCGACGTGGGCGAGCTGCGCGAGCCCCTGCTGGCGGTCAGGCGCGGGGAGGTGCCGTGGGCGCGGGCGGAGGCGTGGCTGGCCCGGCTGGCGGGCGAGGCGGAGGAGGCCCTGCGGGGCAGTCCGCTGCCGGCCGAGCCGGACCGGGCGAGCGTGGCCGCCTTCCTGTACCGGGTGCGCCGGGCCTCAGCCCTCCAGGCGGAGCCGGACCACGAGGTCGTGCAGGGCGTCGTGGGCGGTGGCGGTGTCGGGCAGCGCTGAGCCGGCCTGCGCCTCGTCCAGCGCGGTGTGCAGCCGTTCGACGTCCGTCGCCACGCGGTCCCGGTCGACGTCGGCGCGGGCGTTCTCCCGCTCCCGCTTGGCGGCGATCAGCTCGGGGAGATAGCCGGGCCCGCCCGCCAGTTCCAGGAGCGTGGGCAGGTGTGCCTGGACCTCGCCGCTGCGCATGAGGTGGATGCCGGTGAGCAGCACCCGGAAGGTGTAGAGCAGCGGCTTGAGTTCGCCGGTCTTCTCGAACAGCCGCCACTGGGTCGCGGCGAACCCGCGGTAGTGGTGGGCGTGGTGGCTGGTGAGGACGCCGGGGACGAGCGCGGTCAGCTCCCGGTGGGCCTCGCCGGTGTGCGCGACCAGCGGGGAGAGCAGCTGCTCCAGCACATAGCCGTTGCGGCGGAGCATCAGGCGGGCGAACTTGCGCAGGTCGTGGGTGACGAGGTCCAGCTCGACGCCGTAGCGGACCCAGGTGCGCGAGCGGGTCTCCTCCGGTTCGCCGAGGCCGACGAGGTCGGCGGCGGGGAGCAGGTGGACGCCTCTGAGGTCCACGTCGGAGTCCTGCGAGGGGAAGCCGTACAGGTGGGCTCCGGAGACGGTGGCGAACAGCAGGGGGTCGGGCTGTTCCGCGATCACCGGAGCCAGGTCCATGTCGAGATCGTCGAGCATGGGCCTAAGCGTCCCAGAGCGTGCCCAGGGCCGACAGGTCGCCTCGGTACTCGATCCGTTCCGTCCAGTCGGCGGGCCAGGCTCCGACGCCCAGCCAGGCGCCCGCGAAGGCGCCGGTGAGGCAGGCGACGGAGTCGGAGTCGCCGGCGGTGCAGGCGGCCCGGCGCAGGGCGGTGACGGGCTCGTCGGGGAAGAGCAGGAAGCACAGCAGCCCGGTGGCGAGGGCCTCCTCGGCGATCCAGCCCTCGCCGGTGGCCAGGCAGGGGTCGGTCTCCGGGGAGACGGTCCGCACGGCCCGCTGGAGCCGGTCGAGGACGTCCAGGCACTCGTCCCAGCCGCGCGCGATGAAGTGCTCGGGGCCGGGGTCCTGGGCGCGGGTCCACAGGTCGCCGAGCCAGATGTGGTCGTAGAACGTGCGGCGTTCCAGGGCGTACGAGCGCAGTCGCCCGACGAGTCCGGCGGGGTCGGTGCCCTCGGCGAGCAGGTGGACGGCGTGGGCGGTGAGGTCGGAGGCGGCCAGCGCGGTGGGGTGGCCGTGGGTGAGCGCGGCCTGCAACTGGGCGGCGCCGGCGCGCTGTTCACCGCTCAGGGCGGGGGCGAGGCCGATCGGGGCGACCCGCATGTTGGCGCCGCAGCCCTTGGAGCCGGTCTGACTGGCGTCCTGCCAGGCCCGCTCCCGGCCGGTGAGCAGTTCGCAGGCCCGCAGGCAGGTGGCGCCGGGGGCGCGGTTGTTCTCCGGCGACCGGTACCAGTCGACGAACTCCTCGCGCAGGGGCTCCTCGAGCCCCTTCGGCGTCAGGTCGCCGACATCCAGGGCGGTCCGCAGGGCGCGGCCGACGGCGAGGGTCATCTGCGTGTCGTCGGAGACGAGCGCGCGCCGCGGCAGCTCCAGCCCGCGCCAGGGCCCGAAGGCCGACTCGATCATCGGCACGGTCTTGAACTCGGTCGGGTAGCCGAGGGCGTCCCCGAGGGCGAGTCCGAGCAGTGCTCCGGTCGCCGGCTGCTTCGGCATGCGATCATCCCCCTTTATCGTCACCGTGACAATAAAGGGGGATGGTGATCAAGCGCAAGGCGCCTCTAGAGATCGACTTCCTTCATCAGCATGCCGACCTCGGTGTTCGACAGGCGGCGCAGCCAGCCCGACTTCTGGTCGCCGAGGGTGATCGGGCCGAAGGCGGTGCGCACCAGCCGCTCCACCGGGAAGCCGGCCTCCGCCAGCATGCGGCGCACGATGTGCTTGCGGCCCTCGTGCAGGGTGACCTCGACCAGGTAGTTCTTGCCGGTCTGCTCGACCACGCGGAAGTGGTCGGCGCGGGCGTAGCCGTCCTCCAGCTGGATGCCGTCCTTCAGCCGCTTGCCCAGGTCGCGCGGGATCGGGCCGACGATGGCCGCGAGGTAGGTCTTCTTCACGCCGTACCGCGGGTGGGTGAGGCGGTGCGCCAGCTCGCCGTGGTTGGTGAGCAGGATGACGCCCTCGGTCTCGGTGTCCAGCCGGCCGACGTGGAAGAGCCGGGTCTCGCGGTTGGTGACGTAGTCACCGAGGCACTGCCGGCCCTCGGGGTCCTCCATGGTGGAGACCACGCCCGCGGGCTTGTTCAGCGAGAAGAACTGGTACGACTGGGTCGCCACGGTCAGGCCGTCGACCTTGACCTCGTCCTTCTCCGGGTCGACCCGCTTGCCCTGCTCGGTGACGATCTCGCCGTTCACCTCGACCCTGGCCTGGTCGATCAGCTCCTCGCAGGCCCGCCGGGAGCCGTAGCCGGCGCGCGCGAGGACCTTCTGCAGCCGCTCGCCCTCCTGCTCGGCGCCCGGGAAGGTCTTGGGCAGCTTGATGTCCTTCTTGCCCGCGTACCGCTCCCGGTTGCGCTCCTCCACCCGCGTCTCGTACTCGCGCGAGCGTGCCGGGGCCGTACGGCCGCCCGGCTGGGGCCGCTTCGGGCCGCCCTTGGCGCCGCCGCGCGCGGCACCGCCACGACCCGCCTTGGGGCCGTCCTTGGTGGCCCCGGGGCCCACGTCGTAGCGGCGCTCCTCGGGGCGGGGCTTGCGGGGCCGGCCCTGCCCCTGCTTCTGGTCCCTGTCGTTGCCGGCACCGCGGTAGTTACCGCGCCCGCCGCTCTTGCCGCTGCCGCTGCTTCGCATCAAGGTTTCCGTCTTAGTCGTCTGCGTCCTGACCGCCGGGCGCGTCGGGCGCGTCCGGGTCGAACGACGGGACCCCCTCCTGGGTCTCGGCCTCGATCGCCTCCGCCTCGGGGAGGAAGGGCGCGAGCTCCGGAAGCTCGTCCAGGCCGCGCAGGCCCATCCGCTCCAGGAAGTAGTTCGTCGTCCTGTACAGGATCGCACCTGTTTCGGGTTCCGTGCCCGCCTCCTCGACCAGACCGCGCTGGAGCAGGGTGCGCATCACGCCGTCGCAGTTCACCCCGCGCACGGCGGAGACCCGGCTGCGGCTGACCGGCTGGCGGTAGGCGACCACCGCCAGGGTCTCCAGCGCCGCCTGGGTGAGGCGGGCGGTCTGGCCGTCCAGGACCAGCCGCTCGACGGCGGGCGCGTAGGCGGCGCGGGTGTAGAAGCGCCAGCCGCCCGCGACGAACCGCAGCTCGAAGCCGCGGCCCTGCGCGGTGTACTCGTCGGCCAGCTCGCGCAGGGCGTCCGCGACCTGCCGCCGGGGCCGCTCCAGCAGCCGCGCCAGGTGCTCCTCGGTCGCGGGCTCGTCCACGACCATCAGCATCGCCTCCAGGGCGGGCTTCAGATCGAGACCGGCGGGCTCGCTCATGCCTTCCTCTCCTCCTCGGGCCGCTTCGGCGGGCGGTCGAACTCGTCGGTGACCAGCGGCGCCGGATCCGTCTCCCCGCCGGTCCAGCGCACGGTCAGCTCCCCCAGCGCGGTCTCCTGCTCCAGCGCGACGGCCTTCTCCCGGTACAGCTCCAGCAGCGCCAGGAACCGGGCCACGACGGTGAGGGTGTCCCCGGCGTCCTCGGTGAGCTCCCGGAAGCCGACCTCGCCCAGCTCGCGCAGCCGCGCCACCACGATCCGGGCCTGCTCCCGCACGCTGACCAGCGGGGCGTGGATGTGGTCGACGTAGACCCGCGGCCTGGGCCGGGGCTGCATGGCCTTGACGGCGAGCTTCGCGAAGCCCTCCGGGCCGATGCTGATGACGACCTCGGGCAGCAGTTCGGCGTGCCCGGGCTCCAGGCCGACGGTACGGGGGTACCGCCGGGCCTCCTCGTCGAGCCGCTCGTTGAAGATGTCGGCGATCCGCTTGTAGGCGCGGTACTGCAGCAGCCGCGCGAACAGCAGGTCCCGGGCCTCCAGCAGCGCCAGGTCGGCCTCGTCCTCCACCTCGGCGGCGGGCAGCAGCCGGGCGGCCTTGAGGTCGAGCAGGGTGGCCGCGACGACGAGGAACTCCGTGGTCTGGTCCAGGTCCCAGTCCGGTCCCATGGCCCGGATGTGCGCCATGAACTCGTCGGTGACCTTGGACAGGGCGACCTCGGTGACGTCCAGCTTGTGCCGGGAGATCAGCTGGAGCAGCAGGTCGAAGGGGCCCTCGAAGTTGGCGAGGCGGACCTTGAAGACACCGTCGGAAGCGGACTCGGGCACAGCCGCCCCGGACTCCGGCTCGGTCTGCCCGGGTTCCGGCGAGGCGGGCTCGGGCTCGGCATGCCCGTGCTCCGGCGGCTCCCCTTCGACGGGCGGCTCGACGGGCTCGGCGGGCTCGGCGGGTACGGCGACCGGCTCGGCCGGCCCGGCGCCCGGTCCCCGCCCCAGCGCGCGCCGACGGCCGGCCGGTGCGCCGGGGGCAGGGGCTTCGTTCCAGGTCATAGCCCCCGCAGGCTATCGTTACCGCCCGCGCAGCCGGCGTACGAGGATGCTCGCGTCCCCGCGGGACTCCAGGTCGGCCAGGACCACGGCCACCGCCTCGCGGACGATCCGCCCGCGGTCCACCGCGAGCCCGTGTTCGCCGCGGAGCACCAGACGGGCGTGCTCCAGGTCCATCAGTTCCTCGGCCGAGACGTAGACGGTGATCTTCTCGTCGTGCCGCTCGCGCCCGCTGGGCCGCCGGGTCGCCGAGCGGCCGCGCTTGCGGGGCTGTGCGGCGGCCGGACCCTCCTGCGCCGCCTGGCGGCGCACCGGGCGGCTGCGGGACTCGCCGGTCCCGGCGGGCTCGGCGTCCGCCGCCATGTGCTCCGCGCCCTCTCCGTCGCCGCCCCGGACGGGTACCGACGGCGGTACGTCCTCCCCGGCGGCCGTCTCGTCGCTCTCCCCGGCGGGAGCCGGCACCCGGGCCTCACCGCCCGCCGCGCGCCGGGGAGTGGACGGCTGGAGCGCCATCCCTCCTGTCGTACGGAAGAGTTCGTCGGCCCCGGGCAGACTCACTCGGCGTGACACCGGGCGAGCACCTCCCTGGCGAGCTGGCGGTAGGCGGCGGCACCGACGGAGTTGGAGGCGTACGTGGTGATCGGCTCACCGGCGACCGTGGTCTCCGGGAAGCGGACCGTGCGGCCGATGACCGTGTGGTACACGTGGTCGTCGAAGGCCTCGACCACGCGGGCCAGCACCTCGCGGCTGTGGACGGTGCGCGAGTCGTACATCGTGGCGAGGATGCCGTCGAGCTCCAGCTCGGGGTTGAGCCGCTCCTGGACCTTCTCGATGGTCTCGGTCAGCAGGGCCACACCGCGCAGCGCGAAGAACTCGCACTCCAGCGGCACGATCACCTTGTGCGCGGCCGTCAGGGCGTTGACGGTGAGCAGGCCGAGCGAGGGCTGGCAGTCGATCACGATGTAGTCGTAGTCGGGCAGCAGCGGCTTCAGGGCCCGCTGGAGCGTGGACTCGCGCGCGACCTCGGAGACCAGCTGGACCTCGGCGGCCGACAGGTCGATGTTGGAGGGCAGCAGGTCCATGTTGGGGACCGCGGTCTTCAGCAGGACCTCGTCCGCGGACATGCCCCGCTCCATGAGCAGGTTGTAGACGGTGAGGTCGAGCTCCATCGGGTTCACCCCGAGACCCACCGACAGCGCGCCCTGCGGGTCGAAGTCCACGAGCAGCACGCGCCGGCCGTACTCCGCGAGCGCGGCGCCCAGGTTGATGGTCGACGTCGTCTTGCCGACGCCGCCCTTCTGGTTGCACATCGCGATGATCTTCGCGGGGCCGTGGTCGGTCAGCGGGCCCGGGATCGGGAAGTAGGGCAGCGGGCGTCCGGTCGGGCCGATGCGCTCACGGCGCTGACGGGCCGCGTCGGGCGCGAGCGTGGCCGCGTACTCCGGATCGGGCTCGTACTCGGCGTCGGGGTCGTAGAAGTGCCCCTCGGGCAGTTCGTCGTAGTCGGCGAAGTGGTTGTGGGGCGCGCCACTTCCGTCGCCGGCCATGGCGTTCACGTGATGGCCATCCATGCTCTGGTGTGCTGTCCCGGCCGTCCGAGGACCGGAACTCTGGTGGGCTGCGAAGGTGCGCACAGCTACGGAGCCGACAGCCTCGAATCCCGCGGGGCCCTGGCCCCGGACCGGCATTCCTGGTTGACCACCCCCGGGAGAAAATGTCGACTCATTCACAAGTCGTCTTACCTCCTTGGTGACCAGGAAACTTCTAGACAAGGTCAGCGTGGCACCATGCCGACGGTTGGCGACTCTATGGCGTGTCGGCGGTCCGCAGCAACACAATCCGCCGGACCCGGCAGGATGTGTCGGCAATGAAACATGTCGCTGTCAAGGGCGTACGGCCGTCGCACAGCAGGTTTCCCGGGTGTACGAATCGGTCGAAGCGTTACGTTCGAGGCGAGTTGACCGAGAGCCGCAAAGTGACCATACACACATCCGGCCGGACCTTGTCGGGCAAGGTCCGGCCGGGCGTGTGTGATTGACGAGTCGTGTTGACGAATCGCCTTTTGGCGGGTGGTGACTTGACGACTCACCCGGTCGCGACCTGCTGAGGCAGGTCAGCCGAGCAGCGACTCCAGCTCGACGTGGGGCAGGCCGTGGGCCTCCGCGACCTCCTTGTAAACCACCTTGCCGTCATGGGTGTTGAGGCCCTTGGCGAGCGCGGCGTCGCGGCGCAGCGCCTCCACCCAGCCGTTGTTGGCCAGCGAGACGATGTACGGCAGCGTCGCGTTGGTGAGCGCGTTGGTGGAGGTGTTGGGCACACCGCCCGGCATGTTGGCGACGCAGTAGAAGACCGAGTTGTGCACCTTGAAGGTGGGCTCGGCGTGCGTGGTGGGGCGGGAGTCCTCGAAGCAGCCGCCCTGGTCGATCGCGATGTCGACAAGGACACTTCCGGGCTTCATCCGGGACACCATCTCGTTGGTGACCAGCTTCGGGGCCTTGGCGCCCGGGATGAGGACCGCGCCGATGACGAGGTCGGCGTCGAGGACGGCCTTCTCCAGCTCGAAGGAGTTGGACATGACGGCCTTGACCTTCGTGCCGAAGATCTTGTCGGCCTCGCGCAGCTTGTTGATGTCGCGGTCGAGCAGGGTCACGTCGAAGCCCATGCCGATGGCGATCTGGGCGGCGTTCCAGCCGGAGACACCGCCGCCGATGACGACGGCCTTGGCCGGGGTCACGCCCGGGACGCCGCCCGGCAGCACGCCGCGGCCGCCGGCCGCGCGCATCAGGTGGTAGGCGCCGACCTGCGGGGCCAGCCGGCCCGCGACCTCGGACATCGGGGCGAGCAGCGGCAGCGCGCGGTTCGGCAGCTCGACGGTCTCGTAGGCGATGGCCGTGGTGCCGGAGGCCAGCAGCGCGTCGGTGCACTCCTTGGACGCGGCCAGGTGCAGGTAGGTGAAGAGGGTCTGGTCCTTGCGGAGGCGGTGGTACTCCTCCGCGATCGGCTCCTTGACCTTCAGCAGCAGGTCGGCGCTCGCCCAGACCTCGTCCGCGGTGTCCAGGATGGCGGCACCGGCGGAGACGTACTCCTCGTCCGTGATCGAGGAGCCGAGGCCGGCGCCCCGCTCGACGACGACCTGGTGGCCGTTGCGCACCAGCTCGTGCACACCGGCGGGGGTGATGGCCACCCGGAACTCGTTGTTCTTGACCTCGCGGGGGATGCCGACCTTCACGTCGATCACGGTCCTTGGCTCAGAGGGTATGGGGGTGCAATAAAGACGTACCCAGACATGCGGGGGCATACCGGGAGACACCGCAGGAGAGTGTGCGGCAGAGCCAGTCTAATGAAGGTGTTCCGGCTGTCTAGCCTTTCATTGCATCAATCTTCGCTGGATGCGGTGCGGATTTCGCAGGCGTTAGCGTCTTGTTCCGGCCTTGCATCGTCCTCCGGCCGCTCCTCGGCCAGCATGCGCTCCGCGGCCGCCCGGTGCAGCCGGGCCGCCGCCGGGTCGCCGAGGCGGTCCAGGGTGTCGGCCAGCCGCAGCTGCACCGCGGCCTGGAGCCGGGTGTCCTCGGCCCGCCGGGCCCACTCGACGGCCTCCTGGCAGGTGCGCAGCGACTCCTCGGGCCGTCCCGCGTACTCCTGCACCCGGGCGATCTCGCTCAACGCCCGTGCGCTGGCGGCGATGTCGCCGCTCCTGCGGTAGCCGGCCAGGGCGGCCCGCCAGTTGCGCAGCGCCTCGCCGTAGCGGCCGGCGTAGGTGTGGGCGGTGGCGATCCTGCCGTACAGCCGGGCGGCCTCCGGAACCTCGCCGCGGGCCAGCCGCTCGGCCAGCGCCCGGCCGAACCAGTCGGCGGCCCGGTCGTGATCGCCCAGCTCCTGGTGGGCGCCGCCTACGGATTCCATCGCGCGGCCGGTGGCGTACGGGTCGTTCGCCTCCCGTCCGGCGTCCAGCGCGGCCCGGTAGCGGGCCAGCGCCTCCCGGGTGCGGCCGGTCTGCGCGTCCAGGTCGCCCAGGTTCAGCAGGGCCGCCGCCTTCTCGCGGGGCAGCCCGCGCCGCTCGGCGACGTCCAGCACCAGGCTGTGCACCCCGTACAGGTCCGCGGCGGCGGCCTGGGTGCCGACATGGGCCGCCATGGCCCGCACCAGCTGGGACATCAGCCGGCGGGCGAGGGTGTCCAGCTCGCCGTCGGCCACCGCCAGGCGCACCGACGCCAGCAGCGCGGGCCGCCGGATGCGCAGCCATTCGGCGGCGGCCCGCGGGTTCGGGAAGCGCAGCGCGGGCGGCATGCCGTTCAGCTTCTCCCGGGCCTGCGGGCTGTCCGTCTCGGTGATCGCCCGGCAGGACTGGAGCAGCCGTACGGTCCGCTCCAGCATCCGGGCCCGGGCCAGCTGGAGCTCGGCGGGCCGCTCCTGGGCCTCGGCCAGGGCGCGCAGCAGCGGGTGCAGCCGGCCGGGGACCTCGTACTGGGGCAGCGGGGAGTCCACCGCGCGCAGCAGGCCGAGGGCGGTGAGGTCGTCCAGGGTGGCACGGGCGGCGTCGACCGAGCAGCCGGCCAGGGCCGAGGCGGTGTGCGGGTCGGCGAGGCCGGCCGGGGCGAGGCAGAGCAGCCGCAGCAGCCGGGCGGCCGGCCCGGGCAGCTGGTCGTGGACGAGCCGGAAGACGCGGGACAGCGGGGTCGCCTCGGCACCGTCCGGGCCCTCCTCGGTGGCCGCGTGCAGCCGCTTGGCCAGGTCGGAGACGGTGGCCATGGGGCGCGCCGCGAGCCAGCCGCCGGCCAGCACCAGGGCGGCCGGGTGGCCCTGGCAGGCCTCCACCAGGCTCTCCGCGGCGCGCGGGTCGACGGTGACGCGGACGGCGCCCGCGTAGCCGGTGAGCAGGTCCACCGCGGACTTGGTGTCGAGGCCGCCCAGCGTGCAGGGGCGGACGTCGGCGATGCCGGTGAGCGGGCCCCGGGAGACGGCGACCACCAGGCAGTCCGGGGCCTCGGGCAGGAGGGCGTCGACCTGGTCGGCGCCGGCCGCGTCGTCCAGCAGCAGCACCGCCCTGCGGCCGGCCAGGGCTCCCCGCAGGGCCGCGGCGAGGTCGTCCTCGGCGGCTCCGGCGGGGGCGGGCAGCTCCAGCGCCTCCAGCAGGGCTCGGGCCGCCCGCTCGACGGGCACCGGGGTGCCGTCGGGCTCGCTGAGCCGGGCCCGCAGCACCCCGCCCGGGTAACGGCCGGCGACCCGGCGGACGAGTTCCTCGGCGAGGCTGGTGCGGCCGGAACCGGGCCGGCCGGCGATGAGCAGGACGCGCGCGCGGGGCGCCTTGCGCCCGGAGAGGGTGTCCAGGCCGGCCCGCTCGATGTCGGCGCGCAGTTCCTTCAGCTCGCGGACCCGGCCCAGGAAACGGTCCTTCGGGGCCGGGTGCGCGGACAGCTCCGCACCGTCTGGGTCCACCGCCTGTTCCGTCACGGGCCACACTCCCGTCCCACCGCACGCGCAAGCCCGCCGGTGTCTTCCGGTCCGGGCGTTTGCAGAGCCTAGTTCACGCTCTGCGACGTACCCGGAGGAGCGCGGCGAACGCATCGCCCGATCGGATCAGGCGATGGTCACACCAGTGGTCCGGACGGGTCCGGTCAGCTCTCGAAGGGGCGCGCGGGCCAGGGCGCGTCGGCCGGACGCAGGGCGTCCAGCCCGTCCCCGCCGCGGGCGGCGACCAGGGCGAGCACACCGACCACGAGGCAGTTGTTGTGGACGTCACCGGCCAGGATCCGGCGCACGAGTTCATCGACCGGCACGCGCGCGTGCTCCATGTCGGTCTCCTCGTGCTCCGCCGCGAAGCGCTCCCCGTCGGCCTCGGACAGCTCGCGGGCGAGGAAGATCCGCACGGCCTCGTCGCAGCCGCCGGGGGTGGTGTACACGTCGGTCAGCACCCGCCAGTCCTCGGCCTTGACGTGCGCCTCCTCGTACAGCTCCCGCTGGGCGGCGTGCAGCGGGTTCTCGCCGGGCACGTCCAGCAGGCCGGCCGGGATCTCCCACAGCTTGTGCCGCACGGGGTGGCGGTACTGGTTGATCAGCAGGACCCGGTCCTCCTCGTCCAGGGCGAGGACGGCGACCGAGCCGGGGTGGACCTGGTAGTCCCGGCGGACCACCGAGCCGTCGGGCATGACCACCTCGTCGGTGCGCACGGAGGTCTTGTTGCCCGTGAAGGGGGTCTCCGTGCCCCGGATCTCCCACTCCTCGCGGGTGTCCTTGATCGTCATGCCCTGTCCTTCCGCGTACACACAGTGAAACCGGGGTGCCCACCTCCTGTGAAGGTACGCACCCCGGCCACCGTACAACCGGCGTGTTACTTGGAGTTCTTCCGCTCGACGGCCGCCTTCACCAGACCGGCGAACAGCGGGTGCGGACGGGTCGGCCGGGAGCGCAGCTCCGGGTGGGCCTGGGTGGCGACCAGGTACGGGTGGACGTCCCGCGGGTACTCCACGTACTCCACGAGCTTGCCGTCGGGGGAGGTGCCGGAGAAGACGATGCCGGCCTTCTTCTCCAGTTCCGCGCGGTAGGCGTTGTTGACCTCGTAGCGGTGGCGGTGGCGCTCCTCGACGTACTCCTTGCCGTCGTAGACCTCGCGGACGATGGAGCCCTCGGCGAGCTTGGCCGGGTACATGCCGAGCCGCATCGTGCCGCCCATGTCGCCCTCGCCGGCGACGATGTCCATCTGCTCGGCCATGGTGGAGATCACCGGGTGGGCGGTGGCCGGGTCGAACTCGGTGGAGTTGGCGTCGGGGATGTCGGCCAGGTTGCGGGCGGCCTCGATCACGATGCACTGCAGGCCGAGGCACAGGCCGAGCAGCGGGATCTTGTTCTCCCGGGCGTAGCGGATCGCGCCGACCTTGCCCAGCACACCGCGGTCGCCGAAGCCGCCGGGGATGCAGATGCCGTCCACGCCCGCCAGCTGGGCCTTGGCCCCGGCCGGGGTCTTGCAGTCGTCGGAGGTGACCCACTTGATCTTCACCCGGGCGCGGTTGGCGAAGCCGCCCGCGCGCAGCGCCTCGGTGACCGACAGATAGGCGTCGGGCAGGTCGATGTACTTGCCGACCAGGGCGAGGGTGACCTCGTGCTCGGGGTTGTGGACGCGGTCGAGCAGGTCGTCCCAGGTCGTCCAGTCCACGTCGCGGAACGGCAGGTCGAGCTTGCGCACCACGTAGGCGTCGAGGCCCTCGGTGTGCACGACCTTGGGGATGTCGTAGATCGAGCGGGCGTCGGGGCAGGCGACCACGGCGGCCTCGTCCACGTCGCACATCAGGGAGATCTTCCGCTTGATCGCGGTGGGGACCTCCCGGTCGCAGCGCAGCACGATCGCGTCGGGCTGGATGCCGATGTTGCGCAGCGCGGCCACCGAGTGCTGGGTGGGCTTGGTCTTCAGCTCGCCGGAGGGGCCGATGTAGGGCAGCAGCGAGATGTGCACCACGAAGACGTTGTCCCGGCCGACCTCGTGGCGGACCTGGCGGACGGTCTCCAGGAACGGCAGCGACTCGATGTCGCCGACCGTGCCGCCGACCTCGGTGATGACCACGTCGACCTCGTCGGTGGCCATGCGCCGGATGCGGTGCTTGATCTCGTTGGTGATGTGCGGGATGACCTGCACGGTGTCGCCCAGGTACTCGCCGCGCCGCTCCTTGGCGATCACCGTGGAGTACACCTGGCCGGTGGTGACGTTGGCGGTGCCGTCCAGGTCGCGGTCGAGGAAGCGCTCGTAGTGGCCGATGTCCAGGTCGGTCTCGGCGCCGTCGTTGGTGACGAACACCTCACCGTGCTGGAAGGGGTTCATCGTGCCCGGGTCGACGTTCAGGTACGGGTCGAGCTTCTGCATCACGACACGCAGGCCGCGGGCCTTGAGCAGCATGCCCAGGCTGGAGGCGGTCAGACCCTTGCCGAGCGAGGAGGCGACACCCCCGGTGACGAAGATGTGCTTGGTCGTCGTGGATTTGGGCGGCATGGCCAAGAGGGGACTCCCGTGGTCGCTGGCGGTGATGCGGTGCGGCTTCCGTCCCGGAGAGTTCCGGGGGTGCCGTCGCTGCGGTTCGGGGGGTTTTCTCCCACCGGTCCACGGGCTACCAGCGTATCAGCGCCTGAGCGAGATGGCTTCCGGCCACGCTCCGCGCCCGCCCGGGCACAGCAGGAGACCACCGGTGTCACTCGCGCAACTTTCGCACCGGCCCGGGCACACGGCTCTCACCCGGCGCTCACTCGTTCGGCCCATACGGGTTGCCCGGAGCGGCCCCCGGATCACCTGCATGCGTCGTATCCTGCTCGGACACTCACTGCCGAGCCCGCCCGGTAACGACGGCACACCCCCGCCTGCACCAACCCGGAACAACGAGAGCGCGGCAGTTCGTTGAGCAAGGACTGTCGTGTTGCCTCAGGGCTCGGCGGGCTGCTTTGCTTCACCGCTCAACGACACACAACAACGACCCTTGACCGCACTAGCGACAGCCCCCTGCGCGGGGGTGTGACGTGGCCGTTCGACTGGAGTTGCACGTGGCCGGGCGCATCGAAGACTACGCACTCATCGGAGACATGCAGACCGCCGCACTGGTCTGCCGGGACGGCACGGTGGACTGGCTGTGCCTGCCCCGCTTCGACTCACATGCCGTCTTCGCCGGCCTGCTGGGCACCGAGGAGCACGGCTTCTGGCGGCTCGGCCCGGCGCACGCGGCCGACGCCAAGCCGCCCACGGCCGCCCGGCGCGGCTACCGCGGCGACTCGCTGATCCTGGAATCCGAGTGGGACACCCCGCGCGGCACCGTACGCGTGACCGATTTCATGCCCCCGCGTGACGGCGCCCCCCAGCTGATCCGGATCGTGGAGGGCGTCACCGGCCGGGTGCCGATGCGCTCCGCGCTGCGGATGCGGTTCTCCTACGGCCGGGTGGTGCCGTGGGTGCACAAGCAGGAGGGCCGCACGGTGGCCGTCGCCGGACCCGACTCGGTGTGGTTCGACACGGAGACCGAGACCTACGGCAAGGCGCTGACGACCTACGCCGACTTCACCGTGGCCCCGGGCGACCGCATCGCCTTCACCATCTCCTGGCAGCCCTCGCACAAGGAGCCGCCGCCGCTGCCGGAGCCGGAGGCCTCGCTGGAGGCCACGGAGGACTTCTGGCGCGAGTGGGTCGAGCACTGTACGTACCACGGGCCCTACCGCGAGGCGGTGATCCGTTCGCTGATCACCCTGAAGGCGCTGACGTACGCGCCCACCGGCGGCATCGTCGCCGCCCCGACGACCTCCCTGCCCGAGGACATCGGGGGCGTGCGCAACTGGGACTACCGCTACACCTGGCTGCGGGACGCGGCGATCACCCTGTCCTCGCTGCTGCGCACCGGCTACCGCGAGGAGGCCCGCGCCTGGCGCGAGTGGCTGCTGCGGGCGGTCGCCGGCGACCCGGAGAACCTCCAGATCATGTACGGCATCGCCGGCGAGCGGGAGCTGGGCGAGGCCGAGCTGGACTGGCTGCCGGGCTATGAGAAGTCCGCCCCGGTCCGGGTCGGCAACGGCGCCGCGCACCAGCTCCAGCTGGACGTGTACGGCGAGGTCACCGAGGCCCTGCACCTGGGCCACATGACCGGTCTGGCCCGCAACGACTACGCCTCCCTGCTCCAGCTGAAGCTGATCCGCTACCTGGAGGACCACTGGCAGGAGCCGGACGAGGGCATCTGGGAGGTGCGCGGCCCGCGCCGGCACTTCGTGCACTCCAAGGTGATGGCCTGGGTCGCGGTGGACCGCACCATCAAGCTGATCGAGTCCGGGGACGCGGACGGCCCGCTGGAGCGCTGGCGCGAGCTGCGCGACGACATCCACCGGGACGTGTGCGAGAAGGGCTACGACAAGGAGCGCAACACCTTCACCCAGTCCTACGGCTCCAAGGAGCTGGACGCCTCGCTGCTGCTGATCCCGCAGATGGGCTTCCTGCCGCCGGACGACAAGCGGGTGATCGGCACCATCGAGGCGATCCAGCGCGAGCTGTCCACCCCGGACGGGTTCATCCTGCGCTACCCCACCGAGGGCGATGACGCGGGCGTCGACGGCCTGCCCGGCGACGAGGGCGCCTTCCTGGCCTGCTCGTTCTGGATGGCGGACGACCTGGCGATGATCGGCCGGGTGGACGAGGCCCGCAAGCTGTTCGAGAAGCTCCTCGCGCTGCGCAACGACCTCGGCCTGCTCGCCGAGGAATGGGACCCGCGGCTGAAGCGGCAGGTGGGGAACTTCCCGCAGGCGTTCAGCCACGTGCCGCTGATCGACACGGCGCTGCGGCTGACCGCGTCCGGCGCATACGGAGGGTAAGGGCCGTAGGCCCGCTGCGGGTCCGTCGTGGCTGGTCGCGCGGTTCCCCGCGCCCCTTCGGGGGCGCGCGGGTCTAGGCTGACAGCGTGGCTTTCTCCACGGCGCACTCGGCGCTCGCCGCCCTCCGTGAGGATCTGGCCGGCGAGGTGTTCGCCCCCTGGGACCCCGGCTACGACGCGGCCCGCGCCGTCTTCGACGCGCGGGCCGACCTGCGGCCCGCGGTGATCGCCCGGTGCGCGGACGCGGCCGACGTGGTGCGGGCCGTCCGCTTCGGCCGGGAGCTGGACCTGCGCGTCGCGGTGCGCGGCGGCGGCCACGGCGCGGCCGGTACCGCGGCGACCGATGGCGCGCTGCTGGTGGACCTGAGCCGGATGCGCCGGGTGACCGTCGACCCGGTGGCCGGGGCGGCCCGGGTCGAGGGCGGTGCCACCACGGGCGACCTGGACCGGGCGGCCCTGCCGTACGGGCTGGCGACCACCGGCGCGCGGGCCCGCACCACCGGTGTGGCCGGCCACGTCCTCGGCGGCGGCACCGGCTGGCTGGACCGCCTCTTCGGGCCGGCCGTCGACAGCCTCCTCGGCGTGGAGCTGGTGACCGCCGGCGCCGAGCGGGTGCGCGCGAGCGCCGACGAGCACCCCGAGCTGTTCTGGGCGCTGCACGGCGGGGGCGGCAACTTCGGAGTCGCCACCGCGCTCACCCTGCGGCTGCACGAGCTGCCGCGTTTCTCCCTCGCCCTGCTCAGGTATCCGCCCGGGTACGGGGCGGAGGTGGTCCGCGCCTTCCGGGAGGTCTTCCGGACCGCGCCGGACGAGCTGGGCGGCGCGGTGCTGTACCTGGCCGGGCCGGCGGGCGGGCCGCGGTGCGCGGCCGTGCTGACCTACGCCGGCGGCGCGGACGGGCTGCGCGACCTCGCCGGGCCGCTGCGCGCGCTGCCGCACGAGGCGGGGCCGGCCGGCGACCTGCCGTACACGGCGGCACAGCGTCTGCTCGACACCCCGCCCGGGCTGCGCCACCACCGGTCGGCCCGGTGTCTGGCCGGGCTGCCCCCACAGACGGTGGACGCCTTCTGCGCGGGCGGGGAGGGCATGCCGGCGGCGACCGGCTCCCGGTATCTGCTGTTCCCTCAGGGCGGGGCGGTCGCCGCCGGGCCGCGCGGCCACCCGGTGGCCTGGCGGGACGCCCCGTGGACCGCGCACCCGTGCGCCCTCTGGGCGGACCCGGCGGACGACGGGCGGGCGCCGCGCTGGGTCCGTCAGGCATGCGCCGCCCTGGCCCCGTGGAGCACCGGGGCCGTGTGCCTGAACCTGATCGGCGACGAGGGCCCGCAGTGGGTCCGGGCGGGGCTGGGCGCCGGGAACGTCCTGCGGCTGGAGAAGGTGAAGCGGCGCTACGACCCCGACAACGTCTTCCGCTGCAACCACAACATCCGGCCCGTGTGAGGCCCCCGGTCAGCCCAGGGCGGCGAGCACCTCCCGCGCCGCCCGCTCGCCCTCCCGCGCGCCGCCCTCCATGAAGCCCTGGAAGTCGTAGGAGCAGTGCTCGCCGGCGAGGTGGATGCGGCCCTGGGCCGTGCCCTCGTAGCCCGCGTACCGGTGGAGGTATCCCACCGGCCAGTACGAATAGGCGCCCAGCGCATAGGGGTTGAGGTGCCAGGCCGACAGCTGGGCGCGCCCGGTCCAGGCGGCCGGCGTGCCGGGGAAGAAGGCGTCGATGTCCTTCAGACAGCGGGTGGCGAGGTCCTTGACGTAGGGGTCGCTCTCGTACGAGAAGGGTCCCGCCGGGGTCAGGGACCCGGCGCGGCTGCCGCCGCCGTACTGGATGAGGATGCCGCCGGTGCCGGGCTGGACCTTGGTGGTGTCCCAGGTCTGCTGCACGGCGAGGTCGGTGAAGCAGTCGCCCGCGGACACCCCGGGCCAGGGGCCGGTGCCGCGCCAGGGGCGGCTGGTGAACTGCATGTTGAGCTTGGTGCACCAGCCCATGCGGGCATCGCGCAGCAGGCTGGTCATGCGCGGGTCGAAGCCGGCTCCGCTGAGGTCCAGCCGCTTCAGGACCGGCAGGGGTACGCACAGGATGGTGTGGTCGGCGGTGACCGTCCGGGTGCTGCCCGCCTCGGCGAAGGTGAGGGTCTGGGTGCCGTCGGCGCCGGCCCGCACCGCCTGGAGGGACCAGCCGTGGCGGATGGTTCCGTCCGGCAGGGAGCCGGCGATGGCGTGCGGGAGGCGGTCGTTGCCGCCGACGATGTGGTACCGCTCGTCCGACAGGCCCCAGATGTTGAAGTGGCCCGGGTTGGGCTGGTAGCCCATGAGCAGGACGAGGGCGAGCGAGGACTGATCGGCGGTGTCGGCGCCGTACTCGACGGCATAGGCGACGTCGAGGAAGCGGCCGAGCGGGGAGGCGTGGCCGCCCGGCACCCGTGTCTCGATCCACTCGTACAGGGACAGGTTGTCCAGGGCGGTGCCGGCCGGGGTGGTCCGGTCCCAGGTGACCTCGCCGGCGGCCTGGAGATCCGCGCGCAGGGCCTGGTAGACGGCCTTGAAGTCCTCGTCGGCCCGGTCGCGCGGGTAGTACGCGCCGTCGAACCAGAGGACCTCCTCGGCGCCCCGGGGACCGCCTCCGGCGAAGTCCTCGACCGGCAGGGAGAAGCGGCGGCACAGCTCCAGCATCTTCTTGTGGCCGGTGTCGATCAGCTCGCCGCCGATCTCCGAGGTCTGCCCCCAGGCCCAGTGGTCGCGCTGGGTGTACATCCTCCCGCCGACGCGGGAGGGGTGGGCCTCGTAGAGGGTGCAGGCGTATCCCGCGTCGCGCAGGGTGAGGGCCGCGGTCAGCCCGGCGATCCCCGCGCCGACGACGGCGACGCGGGGCGCGGACGCGGCGGCGGCCGGTACCGGGACGGTCGCGGCGGCCGTCGCGGCAGCCGCCACCGCGGCCGTGCCGGCGGCGCCCTTGAGGACGGAGCGCCGGCGCACGGCCCGTGCCTCGGCGACGGGCAGACCGAGCCGCTCGGCGGCGGCGTGGTCGGCGGTGAGGGAGCGAAGGACGTGCATGAGCCGTGTTCGGGACACGGTGCCTCCTCAGGCGTTGGCGGGGGCTTGCTCGACGTCGTCGTCCGTGCGCTCGGCCGCGTCCTCCAGGACGATCCGGCCGATGACCTCGTACCGTTCCGGCCGGCGGGCCCGCAGATACAGGCCGAGCCCGAGGCCGCCGAAGAAGACCAGCCCGACGATCCACGGGATGGCCTCGAAGAAGAGCGAGCCGGCCGCCGTACCGGCCGCGGTGTCCATGTTGACCACCAGCAGCACCACGACGGCGGTCATGCCGAGGCCGCCGAGCAGCGGCGCGGTCAGGGTGCGGAACCAGTGCCGGTCCTCGGGGTGGTTGCGGCGGAAGTAGCCGATGACGGCGAAGGAGCACAGCGTCTGCACGATGAGGATCGCCATCGTGCCGAGGATCGCCAGCAGCGTGTACAGGTGGATGTACGGGTCCTGCCCGGTCGCCCAGAACGCGCCGACGATGACGACGGCGATGACGGACTGGGTGAAGGAGGCGAGGTACGGCGACCCGTGACGCGGGTGGGTGCGGCCCAGCGCGGGGTGCAGGAAGCCCTCGCGGCCGATGGCGTACAGATAGCGGGCCGCGCACTGGTGGAAGGCCATGCCGCAGGCGAAGGAGCCGGTGATCAGCAGCCACTGGAAGGCGTCCACCGCCCAGGCCCCGATGAAGCCGCGCGCCGGGTCGAAGAACAGGTCGAGGGGGGACGCGCCGGCCGAGACCCGTACCGCGCCGTCGAGGCCGTTGCCGGCGATGGTCATCCAGGAGACGTAGATGTAGAACAGGCCGACGCCGATGACCGAGATCAGTGTCGCGCGCGGGATGACGCGCTTGGGGTCGCGGGACTCCTCTCCGTACATCGCCGTCGACTCGAAGCCGACCCAGGACCAGAACGCGAAGAACAGGCCGAGGCCCGCGGAGGCGCCGGTGAAGGCGTTCTTGGGGTTGACCGGCGCGACGGGGATGCCGTCCGGGCCGCCGCCGCGCAGCAGTACGGCGGTGGCGACCGCGAAGAGCACCGCGATCTCGGCGACGAGCAGCACGCCGAGCGCCTTGGCGGTCAGATTGATGTCGAAGTACGACAGCACGGCCGTCACCAGCAGCATCGCGGCCGCGTAGCCGGCCCACGGCAGGTCGGCGCCGAGCTGGTCGCGGACGGTGGTCCGGGCGAAGTAGGAGAAGACGCCGACGATGGACGCCTCGAAGACCACGTAGGCGAGCACGGCGAGCATGCCGGAGGCCATGCCCGCGATGCGCCCGAGGCCGTGCGAGATGTAGCCGTAGAACGCGCCGGCCGCGGTGATGCGGCGGGCCATGGCGACATAGCCGACGGAGAAGACCGCCAGCACCAGCGTCGCGAAGAGATAGCCGGCCGGCGCCCCGGTGCCGTTGCCGAAGCCGACGGCGATCGGCAGGTTGCCGGTCATCGCGGTGATCGGTGCGGCGGTGGCCACCGCCATGAACACCACGCCCACCAGCCCTACGGAATCCGCCTTGAGGCGCTGTACCTCTCGCGTGGGTTTCTCTGTCATTCCCGCCCCTCATGTGGTGCTCGCGCAACGAAATCCGAAGGTCAAACGGCGGTTCTTGTACGGTTGCGACAGTGTGCCGGGGTAGTGACGCACACCACAACAGACAGGCGGTCGGGTAATCGCGGGCCCGGGGCGACGCAGTGTCGCTCGCGCGGGCCCGGTGACCGCCGCCGTGATCCCGCGGAGATGTCACCGAAACGCGCGCGCGGGTAGCGTCCGCTGCATGGACAGCCGTACGGACCACCGACTCGACACCCAGGGCGCCGGCATCACCGTGCAGCGGGCGCTGGAGCTGCCCGGACTGCGCAGCGGACTGCCGGAGATCCTGGCGGGCGCCGACCGGCTCGGTCGCACCGTGCGCTGGGTGCACGCGGGCGAGGTCCCGAACATCGCCTCGCTGCTCAAGGGCGGCGAGCTGCTGCTCACCACGGGCTACGGCCTGGGCACCCGGCCCGCCGAGCAGCGGGCGTTCGTACGGACCCTGGCCGAGCGGGGCATCGCCGCCCTGGTGGTGGAGCTGGGCCCGCGCTTCGGCCGGCTGCCGGCGGCGCTGGTGGACACGGCCCGGGCGGCCGGTCTGCCGCTGGTCCAGCTGCACCGCGAGGTGCCGTTCGTGACGGTGACCGAGGAGATCCACACCGAGATCGTCAACGGCCACTACGCGCTGCTCCAGCGCGCCGAGGAGGTGCACCGGCGCTGCACCGAGGCGCTGCTGGGCGGCGGCGGGATACCGCAGGTGCTGTGCATCCTGGCCGACTTCAGCGGCAACCCGGTGTTCCTGGAGACGGCGGACGGCCGGCTGCTGTACGCCGCCGGGGCCGGGCCGGAGGGCGCCGACCCGCTCCAGGTGTGGGAGGGGCTGCGCGGCCCGCACAAGGAGGTCCCGCCGCCGGCCGGCACGGTGCTGGTGGACGTGCCCGGCGGCGGCCCCGGCACGGCGGGCTCGGTGCGCGCCCGGCTGGTCCTGCTGCCGGTCCGCGCGACGCCGGCCCCGGTGCACCGGATCGCCGCCGAGCGGGCCGCGGGCATCCTGGCCGTGGTGCTGATGCAGGCCCGGCAGGAGGAGGAGCTGGCGGCGCGCGGGCGCGGGGACTTCCTCACCGATCTCGCCGAGGGCCGGATCGCGGCGGAGGACGCCCCGGCGCAGGCCCGGGTGCTCGGCTTCAAGCCGGGCGACAGCCCGCTGCTGCCGGTGGTGATGCGGATCGGGGACACCCTCTCGCCCGGCGGCGGCTGGGCGGTGCTGGCCCGGGCGGTCTCCGAGGAACTGGCCGCGGTGGGGGTGCCGGTGCTGCTGGGCGTGCGGCCGGTGGAGGGCCGGGTCCTGGTGCTGCTGGGGCTGCGCGCGGAGGCGGAGCGGACGGCGGTCGCGGACCGGGTCGCGGCGGCGCTGCGGGCCGGGGTGGAGCGGGCCGGGATGCGGCGGCCGGGCTCGCCGCCGCCGGTGGTGGTGGTCGGGGTGGCCGGCGGCTGGGCGGCGGCCTCGGCGGGGCTGCGGCACGCGGCGGAGACGGCGACGGCGGCCCAGGGCCTGTCCGACCAGCCGTGGTACGACGCCCGGCGCCTGGACATCGACCTGCTGCTGTGGCGGCTGCGCGACCACCCGGATCTCGCGGCCTTCGTGGACCGGGCGATCGGCCCGCTGCGCGAGCACGACCGGCGCTCCCGGCCGCCGCTGCTGCCGACGCTGGAGACGTATCTCGCGCACGCGGGCCGCAAGGCGGAGACGGCCCGCGAGCTGCACCTCAACCGTCAGACGCTGTACAACCGCCTGGCCCGCATCGGCGAGTTGCTGGGCACCGACCTGGACGACCCGCAGACGGTACTGGCGTTGAGCCTGGCCCTGCGGGCCCGCCGGCACGTGCCGTAGGCGGCCGCGGCAGCCGGCGGGCTAGGTGTACTGACCCGTGAGGTTGGGGACGCGGCTGGCGGGTGGTTGCCCTTTCAGCGCGGTGTGTCCGCGGTGGTGATTGTAGGTGTGCAGCCACTGCGGGA
>NZ_BMSK01000013.1 GCF_014649115.1 Streptomyces eurythermus
GAGTACGCCAAAGACCCCCGCATGCGCGCCAACATCGGCATCCGCCGCCGCCTCGCCCCCCTGCTCGACAACGACCGCAACCAGATCGAGCTGTTCACCGCCCTACTGCTGTCCCTGCCCGGCTCCCCGATCCTCTACTACGGCGACGAGATCGGCATGGGCGACAACATCTGGCTCGGCGACCGCGACGCCGTCCGCACCCCCATGCAGTGGACCCCCGACCGCAACGCCGGCTTCTCGACGTGCGACCCCGGGCGGCTGTTCCTTCCCACGATCATGGACCCGGTCCACGGCTACCAGGTCACCAACGTCGAGGCGTCCATGTCCTCCCCCTCGTCGCTGCTGCACTGGACCCGCCGGATGATCGAGATCCGCAAACAGAACCCCGCCTTCGGACTGGGGTCGTTCACAGAACTGACGTCCTCCAACCCGGCGGTGCTGGCGTTCCTGCGCGAACACGGCGACGACCTGGTGCTGTGTGTGAACAACTTCTCCCGCTTCGCCCAGCCCACCGAACTCGACCTGCGGGCCTACGACGGACGGCACCCCGTCGAGCTGATCGGCGGGGTGCGCTTCCCCGCCATCGGCGAACTGCCCTACCTGCTCACCTTGCAGGGCCACGGTTTCTACTGGTTCCGGCTCACCCGAGTCGCATCCCGCATCGGCCGCCGCCGCTGACCCGTCCGGCGCCGAGGAAAGGACGCGTCACCATGCCGAAGACCATCACCCCCCGACCGCGTACCGCGACCGGGCTCGACGGGCCGCTGGACTCGCTCGGCGGGCTGCTGCGCGAATGGCTGCCGAGGCAACGCTGGTTCGCGGGCAAGGACCGGCCCGTCACCGAGCTGTCGGCGCTGTCCGTGACCGAGCTGTTCCCGGGCTGTCTGCACCTGCTGGTGCACGCCTCGCACGTGCCGGTGCCCACCCCCGGCGGCACACCCCCGCCCGGGGACTGCTACCAGCTGCTGCTGGGGCTGCGCCCGCACCTCGCGCCGCGCCTGGAACGGGCGTTCATCGGGCGGGCCGTGGACGGACCGCTGGCCGGCCTGGCGGTGTACGACGCGCTGCACGACCCGCGCTCGGCCCATCTGCTGCTGGAGCGGCTGCGGCACCCCGGGACGGTGGGCCCGCTGCGGTTCGAGGCGGACCCGGCCGCCCGGGTGCCCGGCGGACTGCCGCCGCGGCTGCTGGACGCCGAGCAGTCCAACTCCTCGATCGTGTACGGCGACGCGTACATCCTGAAGCTGTTCCGCCGGATCCAGCCGGGCGTCAACCCGGACCTGGAGGTGCCGGCGGCGCTGGCCGCCCTCGGCTGCGCCCGGGTGCCGGCGCCGGTGGCCTGGTTCACCACGGCCGATCCGCGCCCGGCCACCCTCGGGGTGCTCCAGCCGTTCCTGCCGGACGCCACCGACGGCTGGTCGCTGGCGCTGGGCGCGCTCGCGGCGGGCGACGACTTCACCGCCGAGGCCCGCGCGCTGGGCCGGGCCATGGCCGAGGTGCACCTGGCGCTGGCCGAGGCCTTCCCGCCGGCCGGGCCGGGCGAGAACGGCCGTACGGCCGAGGCGATGCGCGCGCGGCTGGACGCCGCCGCGCACGCCGTGCCCGGGCTGCTGCCCTTCGTGCCCGGTCTGCGGGCCGCGTTCGCGGCGCTGGCCACCTGCGACACCGGGCCGCCCGCCCAGCGGGTCCACGGCGACCTGCACCTGGGACAGGTGCTGCGGGCCGGCCGCGACTGGTTCGTCATCGACTTCGAGGGCGAGCCGTCCCGTCCGCTGGCCGAGCGGCGCACCCCGCAGTCCCCGGTGCGGGACGTCGCCGGGATGCTGCGCTCCTTCGACTACGCGGCCCGGCAGCGCCGCCCCTGGCGACCCGAGTGGGCGCGCCGCTGCCGGGAGGCGTTCTGCGCGGGCTACGCGGCCCGCGCGGGCTGGGATCCACGCAAGAAGCACGCGCTGCTGCGCGCGCACGAGACGGACAGGGCGGTGTACGAGGTGCTGTACGAGGCGAGACACCGGCCGGACTGGCTGCCGGTACCGATGGCGGCGATCAAGCGGCTCGCCGTGTGGGGAGGCTGACGCATGGCACTGCGCGACACCACGCGTCCCGAGGCCGCGGGCCCCGTGCCGCCCGTGGCCGCCCCCCTGGACCCGGCCGACCGCGGCCGGCTGCTGGCCGGGACGCACCACGATCCGCACGCCCTGCTGGGCGCGCACCCGGTCCCGGGCGGCACGCTGGTGCGGGCGCTGCGTCCGAACGCCCGCGCGGTGAGCGTCCTGGCCGGCGGTGACCGTACCGAGCTGCGCTCGGAGGGCGACGGGCTGTTCGCCGGCGTGCTGCCCTGCCCGGACGTCCCGTCGTACACCCTGCTGGTGGCGTACGACGACGGGGAGCGGGAGGTGCACGATCCGTACCGCTTCCTGCCCGCGCTGGGCGAGCTGGACCTGCATCTGATCCGGGAGGGCAGGCACGAGCAGCTGTGGCGGGCGCTCGGGGCGGAGCCGATGGTCCACCAGGGCGTGGCCGGCACCCGGTTCACGGTGTGGGCGCCCAACGCCCGGGGGGTGCGGGTGGCCGGGGACTTCACCTACTGGGACGGCACGCAGTACCCGATGCGCTCGCTCGGCGCGTCCGGGGTGTGGGAGCTGTTCCTGCCGGGGATCGGCGAGGGCACCCGGTACAAGTTCGAGATCACCTCCCGGTACGGCCACCGGTTCCTGAAGGCCGACCCGATGGCGCGGTGCACGGAGGTCCCGCCGGACACCGCGTCGGTGGTGACGGCCTCGCACTACGCCTGGGGCGACGCCGAGTGGATGGCGCACCGGGGTGACACCCCCGTGCACCAGGCGCCGTTCTCGGTGTACGAGGTGCATCTGCCGTCCTGGCGGCCCGGTGCCGGCTACCGGCAGCTCGCGGAGGAACTGCCCGCGTACGCGCGGGAGATGGGTTTCACGCACATCGAGCTGATGCCGGTGGCCGGGCATCCGTTCAGCGGCTCGTGGGGGTACCAGGTCACGTCGTACTACGCGCCGACGCCCCGGCTGGGTTCCCCGGACGACTTCCGCTACTTCGTGGACGCCTGTCACCGGGCCGGGCTCGGTGTGATCATGGACTGGGTGCCGGCGCACTTCCCGAAGGACGACTGGGCGCTGGCCCGGTTCGACGGGGACCCGCTGTACGAGCCCGGGAACGCCTCCCGTGCCGAGCACCCGGACTGGGGGACGTACGAGTTCGACTACGGCCGGACCGAGGTGCGCAACTTCCTGGTCGCCAACGCCGTCTACTGGTGCGAGGAGTTCCACATCGACGGGCTGCGGGTGGACGCCGTCGCCTCCATGCTCTACCTGGACTACTCACGCGACTCCGGGCAGTGGGAGCCGAACGTGTTCGGCGGCCGGGAGGACCTGGACGCGGTGGCCTTCCTCCAGGAGATGAACGCCACCGTGTACCGGCGCTGTCCCGGGGTGGTGACCATCGCCGAGGAGTCCACCGCCTGGGACGGGGTGACCCGGCCGACCGACGGCGGCGGGCTGGGTTTCGGGCTGAAGTGGAACATGGGCTGGATGCACGACTCACTGGAGTACATCCAGAAGGAGCCGGTGCACCGCAAGTACCACCACAACGAGATCACCTTCTCGATGGTGTACGCCTACAGCGAGAACTACGTGCTGCCGATCTCGCACGACGAGGTGGTGCACGGCAAGCGGGCGCTGGTGTCGAAGATGCCCGGCGACTGGTGGCAGCGGCGCGCCAATCACCGCGCCTATCTGGGGTTCATGTGGGCCCATCCCGGCAAACAGCTGTTGTTCATGGGGCAGGAGTTCGCGCAGGGGGCGGAGTGGTCGGAGGCGCACGGGCCGGAGTGGTGGCTGCTCGGTGACGACTACCACTCGGCGGGCGACCACCGGGGCGTGCAGTCGCTGGTCCGGGATCTGAACGCGGTGTACCGGGCGACGCCGGCGCTGTGGCAGCGGGACACCGACCCGGGCGGCTTCCGGTGGGTGCTGTGCGACGCGGCGGACGACAACGTGCTGGCGTTCCTGCGGTTCGCCGCGGACGGCGGCCCGCTGCTGGCCGTGTCGAACTTCTCCCCGGTCGTCCGGCACGACTACCGCCTGTGGGTGCCCGACGGCGCCGCGGTGTGGCGGGAGGAGCTGAACACCGACGAGGTGCGCTACGGCGGCGGCGGTGTCGGCGCCGGGGGGCCGGTCAAGGCCGAGGACGGGTTCCTCACCCTGACGCTGCCGCCGCTGGCCACGGTGTGGCTGGTGCCGGAGGGCTGAGGCGCCGCGCAGGTGTCGGTGGCCGTTCGAGGGGCATTCGGGGTCGTACAGAACCCGACTGCCCCTCGCGGCACGACATGGAAGGGCGGCACCACGTGCGCACCGTTGGAGTGGAGGAGGAACTCCTCCTGGTCGATCCGGACAGCGGCGACCCGAAGGCGCTGGCGGCGGCCGTCCTCGCCCGCGCCGCCCAGGACGATCCCGGACAGCAGGTCTTCGAGAAGGAGCTGTTCGGGCAGATGCTGGAGTTCGCCACGCATCCGCAGTCGGACATGGCCTTGCTCGGGGACGAGATCGTGCGCTGTCGCAAGGAGGCGGGCCGGCACGCCGGGGAGATCGGCTGCGGGGTCGCCGCGCTGGCCACCTCGCCGCTGCCGGTCAGCCCCTCGCTCAGTGTGAACGGGCGCTATCAGTGGCTGGCCGAGCGGTACGGGATACCGACCTGGGACCAGCTCACCTGCGGCTGCCACGTGCATGTTTCCGTGGCCTCGGACGAGGAGGGCGTCGCCGTCCTGGACCGGCTCCGCCCATGGCTTCCGGTGCTGCGGGCGATGAGCGCCAACTCCCCGTTCTGGCAGGGCCGCAACACCGACTACGCCAGCTATCGCAGCCGGGTGTGGAACCGCTGGCCGTCGGCCGGGCCGACCGAGCCGTTCGGCACCCCCGAGCGCTACCACCGGCGGGTGACCGACATGGTGGACACGGGGGTCGTGCTGGACGAGGGCATGGTCTACTTCGACGCGCGGCTGTCCGCCCGCTACCCGACGGTGGAGGTGCGGGTCGCGGACGTGTGCCTGTGCGCGGAGACCGCCGTCCTGATCGCGACGCTGGTCCGCGCCCTGGTGGACACGGCCGCGGCCGAGTGGCGGGCCGGCCGGCCGGTGCCCGACACCGGGGTGAGCCTGATCCGGCTGGCCGACTGGCAGGCCGCCCGGTTCGGCCTGGAGGAGAACCTGCTCGACCCGGTCACACTGCGCCCCCGGCCCGCCGCGCGGGTGCTGGAGTCCCTACTGGAGCACACCGGCGACGCGCTCAAGGCCAACGGCGACGCCGACCGCGCCGCCCGGGGCATGGAGGAACTGCTGCGCCGCGGCAACGGCGCGCGGGAACAGCGCCGGCTGCTGGAGCGCACCGGCAGCCTGCGGGGCGTCGTCACCGAGTGCGTGCGGCGCACCCAGGGCTGAGCGTCCCGCCCGGCGGCGGTCACAGGATCAGGCTCAGCGCGATGGCCAGGAAGAGCGCCGCGACCACGATCGTCAGGACCAGGATCACGGTCAGCGGCGCCTTCCCCCAGCCCTTCGGCGGATTGTGCGTCTCCTGGGGTCCGGCCTCGGGCATGCTGCTCTCGGCGGGCGGGGTCTCGCCGGGCGGGACCGAGCCGCCGGGTTCCAGCCCGGTGCTGCGCTCGGGCTCCGGATCGGGGTTCACATGACTCATGTCCCCCGAGTCCCCCGGACACGCCCACATCATCAGCCGATCACGACTTCTCCGATCCGGTCACCGAACGCTGCCCCCTGAGCTACATTCGAGCACCGCCGACACCGAGCCGTTCGGCGGAGTGACCCTCCGTACCCCGGGAGCAGCGCATGCGGAACGTCGCCCCCGCCCCGGCCGCCGCCCCGCCGCTCACCGGCGGCCTCGCCGACAGCGTCTTCGCCGCGGCGGAACGCGATCCCGCGCTGCCGGTGCTGGCGCGCCGGGCGGAGACCGCCGGCGGCTGGCTCACGGTGACGGCGGCCGGGCTGCGCGACGAGGTGGTGGCCGTGGCCAGGGGTCTGGTCGCCGCCGGGATCTCGCCCGGCCACCGGGTGGCCCTGATGGCCCGGACCCGGCACGAGTGGACGGTGCTGGCCCACGCGCTGTGGGCCGTCGGCGCCGAGCTGGTGCCCGTCCACCCGGCCTCCTCGCGCGACCAGGTCGAGTGGATCCTGCGGGAGACGGGCTGTGTCGCCGTCATGGTGGAGGACGAGCAGGGCGCCATGACCGTCGGCACGGTGTGCGCCCGGCTGCCCCGGCTGCGGTACGTCTGGCAGCTGGACGCGGGCGCCCTCGCCGATCTGGTCGCGGACGGCACGGCGGTGCCGTACACCACCGTGGAGTCGCTGCGCCGGCTCGTGCTGCCGGACGCCACGGCGGCCGTCGTGCACACCTCCGGCACCTCGGGCCGGCCGATGGGCTGCGCGCTCAGCCACCGCGGTCTGGCCTACCCGTGCGACACCCTGCTGGCCGGCTGGGCGCACACCGCCGCGCCCCCGGGGCAGCGGCCGTCCGTGCTGGCCTTCCTGCCGTTCTCCCATGTGTACGGCCTGATGATCATGCTGACGTGTGTGCGCGGCGGGGTGCTGCTGGCGCACGAGCCGGAGGTGACCGGGGCGGCGCCGGCGTCGGCACTGCGCACGTTCCGGCCGACGTACCTGTACGGCGTGCCGTCGGTGTTCGAGCGGCTCTACAAGACCTTCCTGCACACCGCCCGGCAGGCGGGCCGGGGCGCGCTGTTCGAGCGGGCCGCGCGCACGGCGCGGGAGTTCGCCGCGGCCGAGGAGCGCCGGCGGCTCGGTGCCGGGCCGGGTCCGGGGCTGGAGCTGAGACTGCAACACGCCCTGTACGAGCGGACGGTGTACCGGGGGCTGCGGGCGGCGCTCGGCGGCCGGGTGGTGCGCGGCGCCTCCGGCGGTTCCCCGCTCGGCCGCGAACTGGGCCTGTTCTACGAGGGCATCGGCGTGTTCGTGCACGACGGCTACGGACTCACCGAGACCGCCGGCGCGATCACCATGCAGCCGCTGGGCCGGGAGAAGGCGGGGACGGTGGGCACCGCGCTGCCGGGCACCGGGATCCGGGTGGCCGACGACGGGGAGATCCTGGTCCGCGGGCCCTCCGTGTTCCAGGGCTACACCGGCGACGAGCAGGCGACCCGGGCGGCGCTGCGGGACGGCTGGCTGGCCACCGGGGACCTCGGGCGGCTGGACGCCGACGGCTATCTGACGATCACCGGGCGCAAGAAGGACGTCATCGTCACCAGCGGGGGAAAGACCGTGGCGCCGGCCCTGCTGGAGGAGCGGCTGCGCGCGCATCCTCTCGTGCACGAGGCGGTGGTGATCGGCGACGGCCGGCCCTGCGTCGGCGCCCTGATCACCCTGGACCCGGACTTCCTCGCGCACTGGCGGACCGCGCTCGCGCTGCCCGGGGACGCGCGGGCCCGGGAGGCCCGGGAGGAGAACGCGCTGCGGGAGGAGATCGCGCGGGCGGTGGCCTGCGCCAACAGTGCGGTGTCCCGCGCGGAGTCCATCAGGGTCTACCGTGTCCTACCGGAACCGTTCGCGGCGGTCGCCGGGTTGCTCACGCCGTCCCTGAAGCCGCGCCGGGACGCCGTGGTACGGCACTACGCCGCCGAGATCGAGGCGATGTACGCGGCCCGGTCCCGGCCGCGGCCGGTGGTGCGGGGGCCGGCCGAGTGGGACGAGCCGGACGACGTGTTCCGCTGAGGAGGTCGCGCTCCCGGGGCGGGGAGGGCAGACGGATAGTCCGCGCGGGAGGGGGAACCCGCAGCGCAGCGAAGAGATCAGTTGACGACGACCGCCCGGACCGGCGGGGCCGGTCGGGGCCGGGGAAGCGAGATGGCGACGGAGCCGCGTTGGGACGACACACCACCGTCGGAGGAGAGGTACGAGCGTACGTTCTCCTTTCCCGGCGAACTGCGCAATGTCACGGGAGCGCGGCTCGCCGCGGAGCAGTTCCTGCGCGCCCTCTCCCGTGAGGCGCCGCCGGGCGCCCAGGAGTACTGGGACGACATCCTGCTGGTGGTGACCGAACTGGCCGCGAACGCCATCCAGTACGCGCCGGGCCCGTTCGACCTGCGGATGCGCCGCACCTTCGACGGGGTGCACGTGACGATGCGGGACACCAACCAGGCCCGCCCGGAGCCGCGGCCCTTCCATCCGCGCACCGGTGGCGGCGGGATCGGCTGGCACCTGGTGCACACGCTGTGCAGCCAGGTCAGCGTCGTCGTGCACGACAGCGGCAAGGACATCCACGCGTTCCTGCCCTGGTGACGCCGGGGACGGCGGACGGCCGTACGACGTGTAGGCGGGCCCGCACCGGTTACTCCACCGGGCAGCGGGGGCGAGGCCGCCCCCCACGCGTTCGTCTGCCTGCCGCACCCGGCTGGCGGGGTGCCCGCGGGCGCGGTGGGATCGGAATTGGCGCACGGCGATCCCGGGCATGCGAACAGCGTCGAGCCGGACCGCCCGGAGCCGCAGAAAGGGATGAACACCGTGACACGACCCAGGATCCTGGTGGTGGGCGCAGGCTTCGCCGGAGTCGAGTGCATCCGCCGCCTGGAACGGAAACTCGCCCCGGACGAGGCCGACGTCACACTGGTGACGCCGTTCTCCTACCAGCTGTACCTGCCTCTGCTGCCCCAGGTCGCCTCCGGCGTGCTCACGCCGCAGTCGATCGCCCTGTCGCTGCGCCGCAGCAAGAAGTACCGCACCCGGATCATCCCGGGCGGCGCGATCGGGGTGGACCTGAGGTCCAAGGTGTGCGTCGTGCGCACCATCACCGACAAGATCGTCAACGAGCCCTACGACTACATCGTGCTGGCCCCGGGCAGTGTGACCCGCACCTTCGACATCCCGGGCCTGACCGAGCACGCCTTCGGGATGAAGACGCTCGCCGAGGCCGCCTACATCCGCGACCACGTCATCTCCCAGCTGGATCTGGCGGACGCCAGCGACAATCCGGCCGAACGGGCCGCGCGGCTGCAGTTCGTGGTGGTCGGCGGCGGCTACGCGGGCACGGAGACCGCGGCCTGCCTCCAGCGCCTCACGCACGCCGCCGTGCAGCGCTACCCGCGCCTGGACCCGGGCCTGATCCGCTGGCACCTGATCGACATCGCGCCCAAGCTGATGCCGGAGCTGGGCGAGAAGCTGGGCCGCAGCGCGCAGGAGATCCTCGGGCGGCGCGGTATCGAGGTCTCGCTCGGGGTGTCGATCGACAAGGCCGGCGCCGAGGAGGTCACCTTCACCGACGGCCGGGTGGTGCCGACGCACACCCTGATCTGGACGGCCGGGGTGGTCGCCAGCCCGCTGATCGCCACGCTCGGCGCGGAGACGGTCAAGGGGCGGCTGGCGGTGACCGCCGAGATGTGCCTGCCGGGCCACGACGGGGTGTTCGCGCTCGGCGACTCGGCGGCCGTGCCGGACCTGGCCAAGGGCCAGGAGGGCGCGGTCTGCCCGCCCACCGCCCAGCACGCCATGCGGCAGGGCAAGGTGGTCGCCGACAACGTCATCGCGACGCTGCGCGGACAGCCGATGCGGCCCTACGAGCACAAGGACCTCGGTCTGGTCGTCGACCTCGGCGGCAAGGACGCGGTGTCCAAGCCGCTCGGTGTGGAGCTGCGCGGGGTGCCCGCCCAGGCGGTGGCCCGCGGCTACCACTGGTCGGCGCTGCGCACCAACGTCGCCAAGACCCGGGTGATGACCAACTGGCTGCTGAACGCGGTCGCGGGCGACGACTTCGTGCGCACCGGCTTCCAGGCCCGCAAGCCCGCCCGGCTGAAGGACTTCGAGTTCACCGACGCGTATCTGACACCGGAACAGGTGCGGGCCCGGGTGGAGGGCGCGGCCGTCGAACCGTCCTGATGTGACCGTGATCACCCGTGACCGCCGATGAGTCCGCCCGGGCCCGGCCGTCTACCAGGTGATCACGAACACTCCACGGAGGGACGCACCACCATGACCGAGAAGACCGTCAAGGGCCCGGCGAGCTACTTCCCCTCGATCGAGAAGAAGTACGGCCGCCCGGTCGGCGAGTGGCAGGAGCTGATCCGGTCCTCGCCGCTGACCCGGCACATGGAGCTGGTCGGCTGGCTGAAGTCGGCGCACGGGCTCGGCCACGGGCACGCGAACGCCCTCGTGGCCGCCACCCTGGCCGAGGGCAGGTAGTCCGGACGCGCGTGCGATGCTGGATCATGGAATCGATGGCTGGCACGGGAGAGAGCGCGGCTAAGTGAGGGCAGCGGGACGGTCGGGACGGGTACGGCTGTGGGACCGGCTCGCGGCGTCGGACCCCGGACTGCTCCGGCTGACGGCGGGACTGCGCACGGTCACCGCCATCGCCCTCACGCTCGCCGTCCTGGCCGCGATCGGCGTCCCGGTGCCCCGTCTGGTCGCCGGGGCCATGGCCGCGATGGTCGCCACCTTCGCCATCCGGGAGAAGCAGCCCGCCCGGCAGGCTGGCACGCTCGCGCTCGGCCTGCCGGTGGCGCTGGCCTCGGTGTCGCTGGGCGCGCTGCTCAACCAGCACGTCGTCGCCGGCGATCTGTTCTTCGTCGCCCTGATCTTCAGCGCCGTCTACGGACGCCGGTTCGGCGACCGCGGCACGGCGCTCGGGCTGATCGGGTTCCAGATCTACTTCCTGTCGCTGTTCGTGCAGGCCACGCCCGGCACGCTGCCCGCGCTGTACGGCGTCATCGGCGTGGCGTTCGCGGGCAGCGCCACCGCCCGGTTCGTGCTGCTGCCGCAGACCCCGGCGGGCACCCTGGACCGGCTGCGGCGGGCCTTCCGTGCCCGGCTCGCCCAGCTGATCGCCAGTCAGGCGAAGCTGCCGGACGCCGGGCCCGAGGAGGTGGAGAAGGTGCTGGAGGAGCTGCGCACCCGCACCGCCCGGCTGCACGAGACGGCACTGATGATCCAGGGCCGGCTGGAGGACGGCACCTCGGACCCGGCGGTGGCCCGGCTGCTCCAGCGCCGGGTCGCGGACGCGGAGATCGCGGCCGAGCGGCTGGGGCTGCTGCTGCTCACCGCGCGCAGCGCCGAGCGGACCGACACCCTCACCCTGCATCTGCCTGGCGCCCCGGTGCCCTCGGGGGTCGAGTCGCCGGTGCGGGACGGGGCGGCTTCCGCGCTGCGCCGGGACCTGCGGGCGCTGCGGGTGCTGATGCTGCGGCCGGCCGGAGAGGCGTCGGGGACCGCGCTCGCCCAGGTGCGCAACCGGCTGCTCGGCTATCGCGAGGAGGAGAATCTGCCCGAGGCGTCCCCGGCCGTGCAGGACGTCTTCCGGGGACTCGGCGAGGCGGCCCGCGCCTCGCTCGGTCTGCGGCTGGCCCTGGACGGCCCGCAGGACGAGTCCGCCGACACCCCGGCGACCACCCGCTCGCGCGAGGAGCTGGACGCGGAGGACGCCGCGATCGAGATCAGCGAGGAGCAGGAGCCGGAGGCGGAGCCGACCGGGCTGCGCCGGCCCACCACCCGGGCCGCCCTCCAGGTGGCCGTCGGCTCCTCGCTGGCCATCGCCGGCGGTGAGCTGCTGTCCAGCCAGCGCTGGTACTGGGCGGTGCTGACCTGCTGGATCGTCTTCCTGAACACCGCCTCCACCGGTGAGATCCTGGTGAAGGGCTACCGGCGGCTGCTGGGCACGGTGCTCGGCGTGGTGGCGGGCATCGGGCTCGCCGGGCTGGTCGGGCACCACACCTGGACGGCGTTCGCCCTGGTGCTGGTGTTCATCTTCGCGATGTTCTACAGCGCGCCGCTGTCGTACACCCTGATGTCGTTCTTCGTCACCGCGATGCTGGGGCTGCTGTACACGCTGCTGAACACCTACAGCGCGGAAGTGCTGGTGCTGCGGATCGAGGAGACGGCGCTGGGCGCGGCCTGCGGGGTGTTCGCCGCGGCGGTGGTGCTGCCGGTGCACACCGACCGCCGTACCAACGAGCTGCTGGTGGCGGTCCTGGACCGGCTCGCCGATGTCACGCGGGGCGCCGTCGACCAGCTGAGCGGCGGGACGGGCGGCGATCTGGTGGAGCGGGCGCGGGAACTGGACCAGGCGCTGGCGGACCTGAGGGCGGCCACCCAGCCGCTCACCCACCCGATCACGCCGCTGCGCTCGCGCCGGGACTCCGTGCGGTACGTGGTGGCGCTGCTGGAGACCTGCGCGTACCACGGGCGGTCCCTCGCGGCGACGGCGGAGCTGCTGCCGACGCATCCCTCGATCGCGGCCGATCCACGGCTGCGCGGGGCGTGCGGGCGGATCGTGCACAACATCGAGGCGATCGCGGCGCATGTCGCGGACCCGCGGGCCGCCGTGGAGATCGAGAGCGGCCCCAGCATCGCGTCGATGCTGGAGCCGGGAACCCTGCGCACCCCGCGCTACGGCCGGGTGACCGACCGGGTCCTGCGCCATCTGCAGCGGCTGGACGAGGCGGTCTCCGGCCTGGCGCGTCCGCTCGGCGTGACCGGGGGGCCGGCCCGATGAGCCGCTACCGCCGGGCCGGACCGGGCCGGCGGGTGCCGAGCGCCTCCTCGCGGATGCGGGCGCAGCTGCGGCTGATCAGCCGGGAGACGTGCATCTGCGAGATGCCGAGCCGGTCGGCGATGCGGCTCTGTGTCATGTCCTCGAAGAAGCGCATGTAGAGGATGGCCCGCTCGCGCTCGGGCAGCCGGCGCAGCCCCTCCTTCGCGGCCTCCCGGTCCACGACGACGTCGTAGGAGGTGTCCGTCTCGCCGAGGGTGTCGGCGAGGCTGTAGCCGTCGTCGCCGGCGGACAGCTCGGCGTCCAGGGAGAGGGTGCTGAAGCTCTCCAGCGCCTCCATGCCGGCGGCGACCTCCTCCTCGGTGAGCCCGGTGTGGGCGGCGATGTCGGCGACGGTGGGTTCGGGGCTGCCGGGGTTCTGGGTGAGTTCCCGCCGGGCCACCCGGACCCGGTTGCGCAGCTCCTGGACCCGGCGGGGCACCCGCAGGGCCCACATCCGGTCGCGGAAGTGCCGCTTGACCTCTCCCGTGATCGTCGGCACGGCGTAGCTCTCGAAGGCGCCGCGGGACGGGTCGAACCGGTCGATGGCCTTCACCAGTCCGAGCGCGGCCACCTGGCGCAGGTCCTCCACGGATTCGCCGCGGTCACGGAACCGCCCGGCGATCCGGTGGGCCATGGGCAGCCAGGCGGTGACGAGTTCGTCGCGCACGGCGTCCCGCTCGGGGCCGTCCTCCAGCTCCGCCAGCCGGGCGAACAGCGCCGCGGTGTCGGGGGCGTCGTCGTGGTTGCGGCGGGCGGACGTCCCGCCGGCGGCGGGGGCGGTCGTGCCGGGACGGCTTGTCGACATGTCGGTCAGCATGCGGAATCGCTCCTGAACGTGTTGCAGGGCACCTCCGGAAACAGGGGTTCCGGGTTCTGGCCCGAACGGTGGTGTCAGGGTTTCGCCGCGGGTTCGCCGCCGGGCCCGGCGGGAGGGGCCCAGGCAGCGGGTCTCTTCCCCGCTGGGCGCGCGCCTCCGGTCCGAAGCACGAGATTCCGCCTGCCCCCTCGCCCGGCGGGCAAACACCGCCGTGAGCGGAACTTCGCCGACCGCATCGCGCAAGCGGAACGCGGGCCGGGGCGCGTTCCGGGCCGGGAACGCTCGGTACGGGTGTCATCACCCGGCGGCTCGCGGGTACCCGCCGGACATGACGGATGTCGTGGACGCGGATGAGTTGTTGCGCCGCATCCGGCGCGGCCGGGAGCACGCGGCGGCGCAGGAGGAGGCATGGCGGGAGCGGGCCCGGAGCCTGGCGGCGAAGGATCCGGAGGGCGCCGCGGAGGCGGCCGACCGGGCGCGGGCCTTCGAGGCGGTGCTGCGGGTGCTGGAGGAGATCGTCAGCCCGGGCGGGGATCCCGTACGGGCGGACGGAGTGAAACAGGTCACCTGACCCGATATGGGCTATGGGGAGGCCCGGTAAATGGTTTATCGTTCATCCATACGTGATGCGGGAGCCGCGCGGGACCGCGCTGTGCTCCTCCTTGTGTCACCACATACGGCCCTGGCTGGTTTCCCCCGTCCAGCCAGGGCTTTTTCCTGCCCTCGTGCGGCCGGGGGACGGCGGGCGTCCCGCCTCGAGGTGCCCGGGGCGGCGGCAGCGGCTGAAATGGGGTTGAGCACAGCACCCGCACCGCAACCGCCGCCGGCGAGGAGCCCCGCGCCATGACCAAAGCGATCAAACTGCTCACCGCCCTCCCCCAGGCGCAGCGCGAGCGCCTGATGGAGGTGGCCGAGGAGGTCTCCTTCCCGGAGGACAGCCGCATCTTCGAGGCGGGCGGCACGGCCGACCGGTTCTGGGTGATCCGCTCGGGCGCGGTCCACCTGGACACCCAGGTCACCCCCCGGCAACGGGTGACCGTGGCCACGCTCGGCGCGGGCGACCTGCTCGGCTGGTCCTGGCTGTTCCCGCCGTACGAGTGGGACTTCGGCGCGGTGGCCTTCACCGACGTACGGGCCTACCAGTTCGACGGGCCGTCGGTGCTCGCGCTGTGCGTGGAGGACCCGCTGCTCGGGCTGTCGGTGGTGCGGACGGTGGCCGAGATCCTCGCCCACCGGCTGGAGACGACCCGCGGAAAACTGATGGAGCAGTACACGATGCGACGGCGGGTCGGCCCCCTCTAGGCCCTGGCGTCTAGGCCCTGGCGTCAGACGCGGTAGCGGCGCAGCGCCGGGACGGCGCCGGCCAGGGTCAGCATCGCCACCACGACCAGGGCACCGCCGCCCGCGACGGCGGCCCGCGGGCCGAAGGCGGCTCCGGCGGTGCCGTGCAGGACGTCGGCCAGCCTCGGCCCGCCCGCGACGACCACCGTGAACACCCCCTGCATCCGGCCGCGCATCTCGTCGGTCGCGGCCGACAGCAGGATGGCGCCGCGGAACACCATCGAGACCATGTCGGCGACCCCTGCCAAGGCGAGGAAGACCAGCGCGACCCACAGGTTGCCGCTCAGCCCGAACCCGGCGATGGCCACACCCCAGCCGACGACCGCACCGGTGACCATCCAGCCGTGCCGGCGGGCCCGCGAGAACGCGCCGGAGAACAGGCCGCCGAGCACCGCGCCGACCGGGATGCCGGCGAACAGCACACCGAGCGCCAGGCCCTCGCCGTAGGAGCCGTAGGTCTCCGCGGACAGCTGCGGGAAGAGGGCGCGGGGCATGCCGAACACCATGGCGACGATGTCGGCGAGGAAGGACAGCAGCAGCACCTTGTGCCGGGAGATGTACCGGAACCCGTCGGCGATCTCCCGCAGCCCGGCCCGGCGGGTGCCGCTCCCGCCGAGCGGCGGCAGGGCGGGCAGCCGGAAGACGGCCCACACGGTCACGCACAGCGCGAGCGCGTCGATCAGATACAGCTCCGGCAGCCCGAGGACCGGTATCAGCGCGCCGGCGAGCAGCGGGCCGGCCACCAGCGCGGTCTGCATCACGGTCGAGCCGAGCGCGTTCGCGGCCGGCAGTTGCTCGGCCGGGACCAGCCGGGCTATGGAGGCGCTGCGGGCGGGCGCGTTGAGCCCGAAGAACGCCTGTTGCAGCGCGAGCAGCACCATGAGCACGGGGACCGAGTCCAGGCCGGTGACGGCCTGCGCCCAGAACAGCAGCGAGGTCACCGCGATGCCGGTGTTGGTCACCAGCAGCAGCTTGCGCCGGTCGACGGCGTCGGCGACCGCCCCGCCCCACAGCGCGAAGGCGACCATGGGCACCAGCCCGGCCAGGCTCGCGTAGCCGACCCAGGCCGAGGAGTCGGTGATGTCGTAGATCTGCTTGGGTACGGCGACGGCGGTCAGCTGGCTGCCGACGGAGGTGACGATGGTCGACGACCACAGCCGCCGGTAGGCGGGGATGCGCAGGGGGCGGGTGTCCATCGCCCAGCGGCGCCAGCCGCGCCGGGGCGGTTCCCCGGCCGCCGGCGCGCCGGTCGTGGTCTCGGTGCTGCTGCTCTCGCTGGTGTCCACGGGTGTCCTGGTTGCTCGTTACATCTTTTCGCTTCGAGAGGCTAACTATCTCAGCGGCAACCGGCGGACATCGAACGGGTTCCGGTGTGGACGTCGAACGGGTTCCGGTCAGGCCCCGGCGACCAGGCTCACGCCGAGCACCAGCATGGTGGCGGCGACCAGCCCGTCGAGCACCCGCCAGGCACCGGGCCGGGCCAGGTACCGGCCGAGCAGCCGGGCGCCGAAGCCGAGGGCGGTGAACCAGCACAGGCTGGCGAGCGCGGCGCCGAGCCCGAACGTCCAGCGCAGCGGGCCCCGGTCGGCGGCCAGCGAGCCGAGCAGGAACACGGTGTCCAGATAGACGTGCGGATTCAGCCAGGTCATCACCAGGCAGGTGAGCACGGCCCGGCGCCGGGAGCCGGCCGTCTCGCCCTCCGTGGTGAGCCCGGCGCCCGGCCTGAGCACCCGGCGGGCGGCGAGGACGCCGTAGCACAGCAGGAACAGGCCGCCGACGACGCCGACCGCGCGGAGCGCGCCGGGCCAGGCCACGACCACCGCGCCGACCCCGCCGACGCCGAGCGCGATGAGCGCCGCGTCGGACAGGGCGCAGATGCCGACCACGGTGAGGACGGCGTGCCGGCGCACCCCCTGCCGCAGGACGAAGGCGTTCTGGGCGCCGATGGCGACGATCAGGGAGAGGCCGGTGCCGAATCCGGCGGCAGCGGCGGTCAGGGCGTGGTTCATGCCGAAGACGCTAGGGACAGCGCGGTCTCAAGTACAGCTAATGATTTTTACGTACCATTAGTACGTGTGATGACAGAGCTTCCCCTGGAACAGGTGCGGACCCTGCTGGCCGTGGTGGACGAGGGCACCTTCGACGCGGCCGCCGCCGCGCTGCATGTGACACCGTCGGCGGTCAGTCAGCGGGTCAAGGCGCTGGAACAGCGCACCGGCCGGGTGCTGCTCCAGCGCACCAGACCGGTGCGGCCCACGGAGTCCGGCGCGGTGCTGGTGCGGTTCGCCCGGCAGCTCGCCCGGCTGGAGCGGGACGCCTGGGGCGAGCTGGGGCTGGACGGCACCGGGGAGCCGACCCGGGTGTCGGTCGCGGTGAACGCGGACTCGCTGGCGACCTGGTTCCTGCCGGTCCTGACCCGGGTCGCGGACGTCTGCTTCGAACTGCACCGGGAGGACGAGGACCACACGGCGGCGCTGCTGCGCGAGGGCCTGGTGATGGCGGCGGTGACCTCCTTGCCCGACCCGGTCCCCGGCTGCGCGGTCCGCCCGCTGGGCCGGATGCGGTATCTGCCGGTGGCCGCGCCGGAGTTCGTCGCGGACCGGCTGGCGGGGCGGCCGCCGGCACAGGCACTGGCCGGGGCGCCCGTGGTGGTCTTCGACCGCAAGGACGACTTCCAGGACGGCTTCGCCCGCCGGCTCGGCCATGCCTCGGCGGGCCCGTTCCGGCATCAGGTGCCCACCTCGGAGGGGTTCCTCGACGCGGTCGCCGCGGGGCTGGGCTGGGGCATGCTCCCGGAGGCCCAGGCCGGGCCGCTGCTGGAGCGCGGCCGGCTGACCGTGCTCGTCCCGGGCGAGCACGTGGACATCGCCCTCTACTGGCAGCAGTGGAAACTCGACTCCCCCGCGCTGGCTGCCCTGGCCGACGCGGTGACGGCCGCGGCGGCGCGGGCGCTGCGCCACTGAGAGGCGCCGGGAGCCGTCCGAACCGCCTGGCGGAGGCTTCCGGCCAGGTCCGCCGGGAGTCGTCCGAACTGCCCGTCGGAGGCGGCCGGCCAGGTCCGCCGGAGGTCGTCCGAACTGCCCGTCGGAGGCGGCCGGTCACGTCCGCCGGGGGTCCTCCGAACTGCCCGGCAGGAGCGGCCAGTCACGTCCCCCGGGGGCGTCCGAACTGCCCGACGGGGGCGGCCGGTCACGTCCCCCGGGAGTCGTCCGAACTGCCCGGCGGAGGCCGCCGGCCAGGTCCGCGGGGGGCCTCCGAACTGCCCGGCGCAAGCGGCCGGTCACGTCCGCCGGAGGCCGTCCGAACTGCCCGGCGGGGGGCGACCCGTGGCGTCCGTCGGGCCCCGTCCGCCCCCGCCGCCCCGCCGGTCGGCCGCCAACGGCCGGACGCGCGGCCGGTGTCCAGGCCCCGGCAGGCCATCTTCCCCGGATCGTCCGGCGGTTGTGCCGTTTCACGTTCTCCCGACCGGTGACCCGGACGCGAGAACGCTTACGACAGGCACGGACGACTTCCACCGATCCAGGAGATTTCCGATGGAAAACTGGCGCGACCATGCCGCCTGCCGCCACGAGGATCCCGATCTCTTCTTCCCCGTCGGGACCACCGGCCCGGCGCAGGTCCAGACCGAGCGGGCGAAGGCGGTGTGCGGGCGCTGCCCGGTCCGCGAGCAGTGCCTGGACTGGGCGCTGGACACGAGCCAGACCATCGGCGTCTGGGGCGGCACCACGGAGCTGGAGCGCCGGGCGCTGCACCGGCGCCGGGCACGCTCCCGGCCCCGCTCCGGCTGACCCCCGGCCCGGCCGGTACCCGGCGGTGTCCGGGGGCGCCCGCGGCCTTCCCGCCGCGGGACCCCGCCGCGCGGCTCAGCTGCCCTTGCGGCGCAGGGTCCCCCACTCCCGCTCCTGGCGGGTCACCTCGTCCCGGGCCGCCTCGATCACGTTCTCGGCGATCCAGCACAGCGGCTCGACGTCGGCCACGAGCGGCTCGTTGTCGGGGCCCCGGCCGGTCTCCCGGCCTCTGAGGACCCAGGGCCGCACACCGGGCCCCTTGTCGTGCGGCAGGTGCGCGTAGTCGTAGAGCCGACGGGCCACCCACAGCTCGACCGACCGGCCGTTCCACCACTCCTCGACGTCGAGCGGATTGGCGGACAGCCCGGGCATGGGCACGCCGGTCAGCTCGTCGGTGCTGGACACCTTGTGGAGATCGGTGCCGGGCCCCTTGGACCACCGCACGTACAGGCCCTGGTGGCGTCGCACCAGACCCGCCGCGTCGGCGAGCGTGGTCACGACCGGCAGGTCGTCCGCTGCGCTCATGGCTTGACCTCCCTGTGCTGCGCGTACGCGACGCGACCGGAGTACCCCGGCCGGGCTCCGGAAATCGGACGTCGGCGTTCCGCCACGTCCCCGGGGCGCGCCGCCCGAAGCTCGCAGGGGTGGCGGAGCCGGTGCCGGTCCGGCTCTCGCAGGGGGTGCGGAACCGGTGCCGGTCCGGCTCTCAGGCGCCGTCCGGCTTGCCCGGCGCGTACAGCCAGGTCTGGGACAGCCCCTTCAGCCGCTTGCCCGGGGTCCGCTCGGCCGGCGTGACGAACTGGGCGGTGGTGCCGCGTCGCCGCCCGGTGGGCGGCGCGGTGCGCAGTACGCTCGCGGCACCGTCCCCGCCCCGGAAGGAGCCCCGTGCCGTGAGCGTGCGCCTGCGCCGGATCTACGAACCGCCCGAGCCCGACGACGGTCTGCGCGTGCTGGTGGACCGGCTGTGGCCGCGGGGCCTCGCCAAGGACGAGGCGCACGTGGACGAGTGGCCGAAGGGGCTGACGCCGTCGGCGGAGCTGCGCGAGTGGTACCACGCGGGCGAGGGGTCGTACGAGGAGTTCCGCCGCCGCTACGAGGCGGAGCTGGACGCGCCGGAGGCCGCCGGTCTGCTCGACGGCCTGCGCGCGTCGGCCCGAAAGGGGCACGTGACCCTGCTGACGGCGTCGAAGCGGCCGGAGGAGAGCCACGCGCGGGTCCTGCTGGAGCTGCTCAAGGGCTGACGGGCGGCCCCGGCGCGAGGCCGGGGGTCAGCCCGTGTGCCGGGCCGCGTGCCGGCCCGCCGCCCGGCCTGAGAACAGGCAGCCGCCGAGGAAGGTGCCCTCCAGGGCGTTGTAGCCGTGCACCCCGCCGCCGCCGAACCCGGCGACCTCGCCCGCCGCGTACAGTCCTTCGACGGGGGCGCCGTCGGTGCCGAGGGCCCGGGAGTCCAGGTCGGTCTGGATGCCGCCGAGGGTCTTGCGGGTCAGCACGTGCAGCCGGACGCCGATGAGGGGGCCCGCGGCCGGATCGAGGATGCGGTGCGGGGCGGCGACCCGGCCGAGCCGGTCGCCGATGTAGCGGCGGGCATTGCGGATGCCCTGGACCTGGGCGTCCTTGCTGTAGGGGTTGGCGATCTGCGCGTCCCGGGCCTCGATCTGGCGGCGCACCTCGGCGGCGTCCAGCAGCCGCTCGCCGGTCAGGCCGTTCATCTTCTCCACCAGCCGTTCCAGGCCGTCCGCGGTGACGAAGTCCTCGCCCTTGTCCAGGAAGGCGCGCACGGGCGCCGGGGCGCCCTTGCCGAGCAGCCGGTCGCGCAGCACGGCCTTGCGGTCCTTGGCGGTGATGTCGGGGTTCTGCTCGGAGCCGGAGAGCGCGAACTCCTTCTCGATGATCTTCCGGGTGAGGATGAACCAGGAGTGGTCGTAGCCGGCGATGTCCTCGGTGGTGCGCAGGTACTTCAGGGTGCCGAGCGTGTCGTAGCCGGGCAGGCAGGGGTCGGGCAGCCGGCGGCCGAGGGCGTCGAGCCAGATGGACGACGGGCCGGGCAGGATGCGGATGCCGTGGCCGGGCCAGATCGGGTCCCAGTTGCGCAGGCCCTCGGTGTAGTGCCACATGCGGTCGCGGTTGACGAGCCGTACCCCGGCCTCGGCACTGATGTCGAGCATGCGGCCGTCGACGTAGGCCGGGACGCCGGTGACCATCCGGGCGGGGGGCGTGCCGAGCCGCTCGGGCCAGTACCGGCGGACGATGTCGTGGTCCGCGCCGATGCCGCCGGTGGTCACGACGACGGCCTGGGCGGTCAGTTCGAAGTCGCCGGCGCGGTCGCGGCCGGAGGCGACGCCGCGCGGGGAGTCGTCGGGGGTGAGGAGGGTGCCGCGCACCCCGCGCGCCGTGCCTCCCTCGACGACCAGTTCGTCCACCCGGTGCCGGTGGTGGAAGGTCAGCAGTCCGTCCCGGGCGGCCTGCCGGGCGGAGCGGACGAAGGGCTCGACCACGCCGGTGCCGGTGCCCCAGGCGATGTGGAAGCGGGGCACGGAGTTGCCGTGCCCGTCGGCCCGCAGGTCGCCGCGCTCGGCCCAGCCGACGGTGGGCAGCAGCTCGATGCCGTGCCCGGCGAGCCAGGACCGCTTCTCCCCCGCCGCCCACTCGACGTACGCGCGGGCCCAGCGCACCGCCCAGGAGTCCTCGTCCGCGAGCCGGTCGAAGCGCGCGCTGCCCTGCCAGTCGCTCCAGGCGAGGCCGAAGGAGTCCTTGATGCCGAGGCGGCGCTGCTCGGGCGAGTCGACGAGGAAGAGCCCGCCGAGGGACCAGAACGCCTGGCCGCCGAGATTGGCGGCGTTCTCCTGGTCGACCAGGGCCACCCGGCGGCCCCGGCTGGTGAGTTCGTGCGCGGCGACGAGCCCGGCGAGGCCCGCTCCGACGACGATGACGTCGGCGTCCATGGTGTGTGTCCTTTCCTCGGGGGTGCTCGTCGGGGACCTACTCGTGGGGGACCTGGGGGCTCTTTCGGCGGGGCTCGGGGGCTGAGGCCGGCGGGCCTCGGGGGTGCTCGTCGGCGGGCTCGTTCCGGGGCTACGACGGGACGCGGCTGCCGTCCGTCAGCAGCGCGGTGAGCAGCCGTGCCAGCCAGACCCGGGCGGCCTCGACGTCCCGGTCCAGCAGCAGCTGGGTGGTGACGCCGTCGTAGGCGGCGACCACGGCGCGCGCGGCGGCGTCCGCGTCGCCGAGGACCGCGGGCAGCGCGGTGTGCCCCCGGGCCCGGGCGAGCCGGTCGGCGACGGCCGCGCGGAGCCGGGCCCGGTGGTCGAGCAGGGCGCGGGCGACGGCCGGGTCCCGGGCGGCGTGCACCAGGAAGTCGGTCTTCACCAGCAGCCAGTCCACGTCGAGCAGCAGCACCTCGGTGACCCGGTCCACGGAGGCGGGCACGTCCAGGTCCGGACCGTCCTGGGCGAGCGCGTCGGCGACCTGGCCGGCGATCAGGTCCGCGCGCTCCCGGTAGAGGGCGAAGAACAGCTCGTCCAGGGTGGCGAAGTTGGAGTAGAAGGCGCCCCGGCTGAATCCGGCCGCCTCGCAGACCTCCTCGATGGTGACCCGCCCGAATCCCTTCGCCGCGAACACGGCGAACGCGGCGTCGAGCAGCCGGGCCCGGGTGTGCGCCCGGCGCCGGGTGACGCGCGCGGGTGATGGTTCCGCCGGTTCCATCCGACCGTCCTCTCGTTCGATACGCGAATGTATCGAATACATCCATGTATCGAAAGGGCTCGAACGTCGCCGGTGACCGAATGGAACAGAGTTTCGATTACGGAGTAGGCTGGCCCCATGGCCACGCACCTCCAGGGCTCCCTGTTCGACCAGACCGACGAGCTGCGGCTCGGCCCGTTGGACGGGCTGCGCCGGACCGGGCTGGGCGCGGGGGCCTGGATCGACGTCCTGCCGGGCTGGCTGAGCGGGGCCGACGCGCTGTTCGAACGGCTCGCGGCCGAGGTGCCGTGGCGGGCGGAGCGCCGGAAGATGTACGACAACGTGGTCGCCGTACCCCGGCTGCTGGCCCACTACGGCGAGGGGGACCCGCTCCCCCACCCCGTGCTGGACGAGGCCCGCGCCACGCTCTCCCGGCACTACGCCGAGGAGCTGGGCGAGCCGTTCACGACCGCCGGGCTGTGCTTCTACCGGGACGGCCGGGACAGCGTGGCCTGGCACGGGGACCGCATCGGACGGGGCGCCCGCGAGGACACCATGGTCGCGATCCTCTCCGTCGGCGCGCCCCGCGACCTGCTGCTGCGCCCGGCGGGCGGTGGCGGCCCGACGGTGCGCCGGCCGCTCGGGCACGGCGACCTGATCGTGATGGGCGGCTCCTGCCAGCGCACCTGGGAGCACTGCGTGCCCAAGACCGGCCGGGCCGCCGGACCGCGCATCAGCGTCCAGTTCCGGCCGCACGGCGTACGGTGACCGGCCGGTGCCGCCCTTGCGCGGGGAGGCGGCCCGTCTGATTGGCTGTCCTTCCACCAACGATCACAGGGGCTCGGGGAGAACATGCGGGCAGAGGTACACCAAGTCGCCGACGGCACTTACCTGGTGCACGGCAACAACGTCAACTGGGTGATCCTCAAGGAGGGCGACGCCGTCACCCTCGTGGACACCGGCTATCCGGGGGACCGCCCGGCCCTGCTGGAATCGCTCGCGGAGGTGGGCGCCTCCCCGGAGGCGGTCGCCGCCGTGCTGATCACTCACGCGCACAACGACCACCTGGGCTCGGCCGAGTACCTGCGCGCGGCCCACGGCACACCGGTGTACCTGCACCCGGCCGAAGTGCCGCACGCGCGGCGGGACTTCCTCCAGCAGGCCACCATCGGCGACGTCATACGCAACGCCTGGCGGCCCGGGGTCGTGCCCTGGGCGGTGCACGTCATCAAGGCCGGCGGCACCGAGCAGCACCCGGTCACCGCGCCCGAGCCGTTCCCGGCGGCCGACGGAGCCCCGCTGGACCTGCCCGGCCGCCCCGTGCCCGTGCACACGCCCGGACACACCGACGGCCACTGCGTCTACCACCTGCCCGGAGCGGGCATCGTCATCTCCGGGGACGCGCTGGTCAGCGGGCACGCCACCTCGCGGATCAAGGGCCCGCAGATCCTGCCCGACTTCTTCCACCATGAACGCGCCCGGGTCGTGGCCTCCCTGGACCTGATCGGCGCGCTCGACGGGGACGTCCTGCTGCCGGGCCACGGACCTGTGCACCGGGGCCCGGTGCGCGCGGCGGCCGAGCGGGCCCGGGAACGGGCCTCGTAGAACAGCGCGAGCGGACCCCCTGGGAACCCGCGCGAGCGGGCCTCCTGGAAAAGCCGCGCGAGCGGGCGGCCCCGGAACGCCGGCGGGAGCGCGCCCCGGAGCCCCGGGAGCGCGCCCCTGGAACGCCCCCGGGGTGGGCTTCCGGACGCACCCGGGGCCGGGCTCCCGGCGCACCCGGGACGCGGCCTCCCGCGTCACCGGCGGCAGCGGCCTCCTGGAACACCCGTGCGGGGCCTTAGGGTTCGTGTCATGTCCTTGCAGATCAGCGCCACGAACCCGGAGCACCCCGCGCTCCTGCTCGCCCTGCCCTGGGACACCCCGCTGGAGGAGTGGCCCGAGGAATACCTCGTGCCGCTCCCGCGCGGCATCTCCCGCCACGTGGTGCGCTACGCGCACGCCGGTGACGAGGTGATCGCCGTCAAGGAGCTGGCCGAGCGGCCCGCGGTGCGCGAGTACGGGCTGCTGCGCGACCTGGACCGGCTCGGCATCCCGGCCGTCGACGCGCTCGCCGTGGTCACCGGCCGCACCGACCGCTCGGGCGCCCCGCTGGAGCCGGTCCTGATCACCCGGCATCTGCGCGGCTCGATGCCGTACCGGTCGATGTTCGAGACGACCATGCGCCCGGCGACCATGCACCGGCTGATGGACGCCCTCGCCGTGCTGCTGGTCCGCCTCCACCTGGCCGGGTTCGCCTGGGGCGACTGTTCGCTGTCCAACACCCTGTTCCGGCGCGACGCGGGCGCCTACGCGGCCTATCTGGTCGACGCCGAGACCGGCGAGCTGCACCCGCGGCTCAGCCCCGGGCAGCGGGACTACGACCTGGACCTCGCCCGCGTGAACATCAGCGGCGAGCTGCTGGACCTGGAGGCGTCCGGCGCGCTGCACCCGTCGGTGGACCCGGTGGAGTTCGGCCACGAGATCTGCACCCGCTACCAGGGGCTGTGGCGGGAGCTGACCCGCACCTCGGTGTACCCGGCGGGCAAGTACCACTACATCGAGCGCCGGATCCGCCGGCTGAACGACCTCGGTTTCGACGTGGCCGAGATGCAGATCGAGCACTCCTCCAACGGCGACACGGTCACCTTCGTGCCGAAGGTCGTGGACGCCGGCCACCACCAGCGGCAGCTGCTGCGGCTGACCGGCCTGGACACCGAGGAGAACCAGGCGCGGCGGCTGCTGAGCGACCTGGAGAGCTGGATGGCCACCCAGGACGACTACGCCCCGGACGATCCCCTCGCGGCCCGCCCGGAAGTACTGGCCCACCGCTGGGTCCGCGATGTGTTCCGGCCCACCGTGCGCGCCGTGCCCCCGGAGCTGCGCGGCACGATGGACCCCGCGGAGATCTACCACCAGCTGCTCGAACACCGCTGGTACCTGTCCGAGCGCGCCCAGCACGACATCGGGCTGGACACCGCCGTGAAGGACTACATCGAGAACGTCCTGCCCCGGGCCCGCGCCACGCTGGAGCCGGCCGAGCCCGAGTAGGTCAGTCGTGCGGGACGACGGCCACCGGGCAGCCGGCGTGGTGCAGCACCCCGTGCGCCACCGAGCCGATCCGGGCGCCGACGGCCGTACGGCGCGCCCGGCGGCCGACGACCATCAGCTGGGCCCGCTCCGCCGCCGCCAGCAGCACCTGCCCGGCGCTGCCCATCTCGACGTGCTCGGCGACGGGCACCTCGGGGAACCGCTCCCGCCAGGGCCGCACGGCGTCGGCCAGCGCCTGCTTCTCGTACGGTTCGAGCCCGCCCGCCTCGTCCAGCAGCCGCAGCGAACCCGGGCTGTAGGCGAAGACCGGCGGCAGGGTCCAGGCCCGGACGACCCGCACGGCGGCGCCCCGGGCCGCCGCCGCCTCGAACGCGAACCGCAGCGCCGCCGCGCTGTCCTCGGGGCCGCCCTGCTGGCCGACCACCACGTCCCGGCCGGCCGCCTCCGCCGCCGGTTCGTCCCCGGCCCGCACCAGCACCACGGGCCGGGCGGCCTCGGCGATCACCTGCTGACCCACCGAGCCGAGCAGGAACCCGACGACGGGCCCGTGCCCGCGCGAGCCGAGCACCAGCATCTCGGCCCCGGCCGCGGCCCCGGCCAGTGCGTCCGCGGCCCCGCCCTCCACCACGTCGGTGGTCACCGCGAGCCCCGGGTGCCGCTCCGCGACGGAGCGCACGGCGTCCTCCACGCCCTGCGCGACCCACCCGTGCTGGGTGTCCCGGTCGGCCGCGGCCAGCGCCTCGGCGTACCGCCAGGCGTGCACCACGCGCAGCGGCAGGCCCCGGCGCACGGCCTCCCTGGCCGCCCAGTCCAGTGCGGCCAGACTCTCCTGTGTACCGTCCACCCCTGCCGTGATCGGGCGTGTCATCCGTGGGCCTCCTCGTCGTCCCGCGCGCACGAGCCTGTCGTCGTGTGCTCATGATCATGGTGCCCGCTCCCGGCCCCGGTCACCGGAGCGGCCCGGGGCGATCGAACATACGATGGCCTGGTACCGGTGACATGGGTGGGGAGTCGTATGGCACAGGCCGCCGAGACCGCGCGGACCGTCATCCTGACCGTGGACGACGACCCGGGGGTCTCCCGTGCCGTCGCCCGCGACCTCAGGCGGCGCTACGGCGGGTCGTACCGCGTCGTGCGCGCCGAGTCCGGCGAGTCCGCGCTCGCCGCGCTGCGCGAGCTGAAGCTGCGCGGGGACCTGGTGGCGGTGATCCTGGCCGACTACCGCATGCCCCGGATGAACGGCATCGAGTTCCTGGAACAGGCCCTGGACGTGTACCCGGGCGCGCGCCGGGTGCTGCTGACCGCGTACGCGGACACGCACGCGGCGATCGACGCCATCAACGTCGTCGACCTCGACCACTATCTCCTCAAGCCCTGGGACCCGCCCGAGGAGAAGCTCTACCCGGTCCTCGACGACCTCCTCCAGGCCTGGCGCTCCAGCGCGTACAAGCCGGTGCCCAGCACCAAGGTCGTCGGGCACCGCTGGTCGGCGCGGTCCTCGGCGGTGCGCGAGTTCCTGGCCCGCAACCAGGTGCCGTACCGCTGGTACTCGGTGGAGGAGCCGGAGGGGCGGCGGCTGCTGGCCGCCGCCGGGCAGGACGGGCAGCGGCTGCCGCTGGTGGTGACCCCGGACGGCACGGCCCTGGTGGAGCCCGAGGCGCCCGAGCTGGCGGCGCGGGTGGGGCTCGCGACGACACCGGCGGCCGACTTCTACGACCTGGTGGTGATCGGCGGCGGCCCGGCCGGGCTCGGCGCGGCCGTGTACGGCGCCTCCGAGGGCCTGAGGACGGTGCTGGTGGAGCGGTCGGCGACCGGCGGGCAGGCCGGGCAGAGCTCCCGGATCGAGAACTACCTCGGCTTCCCCGACGGGGTCTCCGGCGCCCAGCTCACCGACCGGGCGCGGCGGCAGGCCGCCAAGTTCGGCGCCGAGCTGCTGACCGCCCGCGAGGTCACAGGACTCGAGGCGAACGGCGCCGCCCGGATCGTACGGTTCGCGGACGGCTCGGCGATCGCCGCGCACAGCGTGATCCTGGCGACCGGGGTGCAGTACCGGCAGCTGCCGGCCGCGGGCTGCGCGGACCTGACCGGGTGCGGGGTGTTCTACGGCTCGGCGCTGACCGAGGCCGCCTCCTGCGAGGGGCAGGACGTGTACATCGTCGGCGGCGCCAACTCGGCGGGCCAGGCGGCGATGTACCTGTCCCGGTTCGCCAAGTCGGTGACGCTGCTGGTGCGCGGTCCTGATCTGTCGGCGTCGATGTCGCACTACCTGATCCAGCAGATCGAGGACGCCCCGAACATCTCGGTGCGCTGCCACACGGTGGTCGACGAGGCGCACGGCACCGGCCGGCTGGAAGAGCTGACGCTGCGCCACACGGTGACCGGCGAGCGTGAACGGGTCGGCACCCGCTGGGTGTTCGTGTTCATCGGCGCCGCCCCACTGACCGACTGGCTGGGCGAGACGGTGCTGCGCGACGAGCGCGGGTTCATCCTGGCCGGGCCCGATCTGACCGCCGACGGACGGCCGCCGGCCGGCTGGGAGCTGGACCGGCCGCCGTACCACCTGGAGACCAGCGTGCCCGGCGTGTTCGTCGCCGGGGACGCGCGCGCCGAGTCCGCCAAGCGGGTCGCGTCCGCCGTCGGAGAGGGAGCCATGGCCGTGATGCTCGTCCACCGGTATCTGGAGCAGTCGTGAGCGGGCGGGCCCTGCCGTGCAGCCCCAGGGAGATCGGCTCCCTGTTCCTCTTCGAGAAGCTGAGCCCCGAGCAGCTCGGCCGGCTGTGCGCGGCGGGCCGGGTGGAGCTGTTCGAGCCCGGCCCGGTGTACACCGAGGGCGACCCCGCCACCTGCTTCTTCGTGATGATCGAGGGCACGGTGGTGCTGTCCCGGCGGGTCGGCGCCGACGAGGTGGAGGTCACCCGGACCTCGCAGCGCGGGGTGTACGCGGGCGCGATGCAGGCCTATCTCGGCGACCGGGTGCGGCAGGTGTACCGCAACTCGATGCGGGTCACCGAGCCGACGCGGTTCTTCGTGCTGCCGGCGGACACCTTCGCGGACGTGATGCGCGAGTGGTTCCCGATGGCCGTGCACCTGCTGGAGGGCCTGTTCTTCGGCTCGAAGAACCTCCAGGCGGTGATCGGCCAGCGGGAACGGCTGCTGGCGCTGGGCTCGTTGTCGGCCGGGCTCACGCACGAGCTGAACAACCCGGCGGCGGCAGCGGTCCGGGCGACGGCCACGCTGCGCGAGCGGGTCGCGAAGATGCGGCACAAACTCGGCCTGATCGCCGGGGGCCCCTTCTCCCGGGAGGTGCTGGCGAGCCTGGTGGAGATCCAGGAGCGGACCGCGGAGCGGGTGGCCAAGGCGCCGGCGCTCAGCCCGCTGGAGGCGTCCGACCGGGAGGACGCGCTCACCGACTGGCTGGAGGAGCACGGCATCGGCCACGGCTGGCAGCTGGCGCCCGCCTTCGTGCAGGCCGGACTCGACGTGGACTGGCTGGAGCGGGTCGCGGCGGCGGTGGGCGAGGAGATCCTGCCGAACGCGGTGGGCTGGCTCAACTACACCGTGGAGACCGAGTTGTTGATGAACGAGATCGAGGACTCCACCGCCCGCATCTCGCACCTGGTCGACGCGGCCAAGCAGTACGCGCAGCTGGACCGGGCGCCGTACCGGGTGGTGGACGTGCACGAACTCCTCGACAGCACGCTGCTGATGCTGTCCGGGAAGCTGGGGCCGGGCATCGAGGTCGTCAAGGACTACGACCGCGCGCTGCCGCCGGTGCCCGCCTATCCGGCGGAGCTGAACCAGGTGTGGACCAACCTCGTCGACAACGCGGTGTCCGCGATGAACGGCGCTGGCGGACAGGGCACCCTGACCGTGCGGACGGCACGCGACCACGAGCGGCTGCTGGTGGAGTTCCGGGACACCGGGCCCGGAATCCCGCCGGAGATCAAGGACCGGATCTTCGACCCCTTCTTCACCACCAAGCCGGTCGGCGAGGGCACCGGGCTGGGACTGGACATCTCCTGGCGGATCGTCGTCAACAAGCACCACGGCAGCCTGCGGGTGGAGTCGGTGCCCGGCGACACCCGCTTCCAGGTGCTGCTGCCGCTGACCGCCGAACCGCCCGAGGAGGAGCCGGTATGAACGACGCCGAGGGAGTAAGGGGAATCGACCCGGCCGTGCCGCCGAGCGGGCCGGGCTGCGTGGAGTGCGAGGAGGCGGGCGGCTGGTGGTTCCATCTGCGCCGTTGCGCGCTGTGCGGGCACATCGGCTGCTGCGACGACTCCCCGTCCCGGCACGCCACCGCCCACTTCCGGGCGACCGGGCACCCGGTGATCCGCAGTTTCGAGCCGGGCGAGGGCTGGTTCTGGAACTACGCCACCGAGGAGCTGTACACCTCCGGGCCCGTCCTCGCTCCCCCGGAGAGCCGGCCGGCCGGCCAGCCGGTGCCGGGTCCGGCGGGGCGGGTGCCCGACGACTGGGCGCGGAACCTGCGCTGACACGGGTGCGGACGGGCGGATGCCCCGCGCGGGGCGGGGCATCCGGTGGTGCTGGGGTTCCCGTGCCGTCCGTCAGTGGCGGGCGCGCGGGGTGTTGGCGGCGGTGACGTTCACCGCGGCCCAGGACTTGTCGACCGTCTTGTACTCGGTGCTGTTCGCGCCGTACAGGTCCTTGGCCGCCTTCAGCGTCGCGGTGCGCGCCTGGTGGAAGTCGGTGCTGGAGACCATGTAGCGGGTGAGCGCCCGGTAGTAGATGGCGGTCGCCTTGGCCCGGCCGATGCCCTTGACCTGGAGGTTGCCGTAGGTCGGCGAGTTGTACGTGACGTCGCCGATCTTCTTCTTGCCGCTGCCCTCGGCGAGCAGGTAGTAGGCGTGCGAGGAGACACCGGAACCGGCGTGCACCTCCATGTCGTAGAGCTTCGGCGACCAGTAGTCGACGGTGCCCTCGAGCTTGTCCAGCGACGGGCGGTCCAGGCGGCGCAGGAACTTCTGCGCGAGGCCCAGCTTCTCGCCGACCAGGTAGTCCGGGGTGTCCTTCGCGTTCTTGGCGTAGAACTCGACGTTCGAGCCGAAGATGTCCGCGAGCGACTCGTTCAGCGAGCCCGGCTCGCCGTACTGGTTGCCGTCGGCGTCGACGAAGGTCGGCTGGAGGTTGGCGGTCGCCTCCACCACGCCGTGGGTCAGCTCGTGACCCGTGACGTCGAGGACGACGAGCGGCTTCTTGAACATCTGGCCGTCGCCGTCGCCGTACAGCATGCAGTTGCAGGTGGGGTCCCAGAAGGCGTTGGCGACCTTCTTGCCCCAGTGGACCATCGCCTGGGCGGCCTTGCTGTTGTTGCGGATGCCCTTGCGCTGGAACGTGGACTTGTAGAAGTCCAGCGTCTTGGTGACGCCGTACTGGGCGTCGGCGGCGACCGTGACCCGGCTGCTGGTCGCGCCGTTGCCCCACACGTTGGTCGTGTTGGTGAACTTGGCGCCGGAGCCGAACTTCTCGGTGTACGAGCCCTTGGCGTCCCGGGTCTCGGTGCCGTACCGGCTGGGGTCCTTGAGCTGGTAGTGACCGCGCGAGGTCTGCGTCGTGGTGAGGCCGACGGTGCCCACGAAGAGGGTCTTGCCGGTTCCCTTGGCGGCCGACGGGTAGCTCGTGGCGCCGGTGGCGCCCGAGCCGGCCAGGCCGGAGGCGGCCGCCGCGGAAGCGGTGCCGGTGGCCGGGTCGAGGGTCTCGCCGCGCTCGCGCAGGGCGTCGAGCAGCTTCGGCGACAGGAACTCGTCCCGGGTGGGCGTGTTGCTGCGCACCTTGCCGGTGACCGCGTCGACGACGACCGTGCGGGCGGTGTCCTGGTCGGTGACGGTGACCTGGTAGGCCAGCGCGGAGGCGCCGGCCCGGGCGTCCACCACGAGCCGGGCGCCGCTCGCGTCGCCCTTCGCGGCCCGGGCGGCCGTGGCGGCGGCCTGGGCGGCCGTCAGCCTGGCCTTGGCGGCGGCGGGTTCGACCGGGTGGCCGGCCGCGCGGGTCACGCCGGTGTAGCCGAGCTTGCCGTCGAGGTGGACGACGAGGTCGCCGCCGAGCACCGGCAGGCCGTCGTGGGTGCGGGCGAAGCGGACGTGCCGCGCGCCCTCGGGGTCGAGCATGACGTCCTGGGCGTGCAGTTCGTCGCCCTTGGAGACGCCGGTCGCCGAGGCGTGCGCGAAGGCCGCGGTGCGCGCGGCCTCCACCACCACCGCGGCGTTCGAGGAGGCCGAGGCGGTGGCGTGCCGCTCCCCCGTGCCGGGACCCGCGAAGGCCGTACCGGCCAGGCCGGTGGCAGCCGTCGCCACCGCGACGGCCACCGCCACGGTGCGTATGTGCGGTCTACGCAATCTGATCAGGGTTCCTTCGTACGCAGGCGGCCGAGGTCGTCAACCGCCTTGAGACATGGCGCGGTTGCGCGCCACGGGGGCTGGTCTGGCCCCGGGGGTAACCCTTGCCGATCAGTCATGCGCACGTAAAGCCGGAATGATCCACTTCGTGAACCTCTATGGCAATCCTTTACACATGGGAGCCACAGAGTGATCACAACATGACCCCTCGTGTGTCGACTGGGGAGACGGGGTTCTTGTCGCCTAGGTTCCCAGGGCGGAATGTGACCGATATCGCATCAGGAACCGACCGGACGGAAGTGGGTAGGGATGGTCTCGGCAACTGTGGGGCGGGCAGGGGTACTCGGCGCGGTCGCGCTGTCGCTGCTCGCGGTCCCGGCGCGGGCGGCGACCGGGACGCCGGACGCACCGGCGACGGCGGCACGGCAGGCGGCGGCAACTCCCGCGACGGTGGGACGGCAAGCAGCGGTGACGTCGGCACGGCAGGCGGCGACGGCGGCGGCACGGCTGGCGGCGGCAACTCCGGCGACGGCGCCGCGCGGCCCGGCCGCGGCGGCGCTGCCGGCGCCCGACACCGCGGGCCTGGCCGCGGTGTTGCGCTCGGTGGTGGCCCAGGGGGCGCCGGGGGCGCTGGCCCGGATCGACGACCACGGACGGACCTACCGGGTCACCCGCGGTGTCGCCGACCGCGTCACCGGACGGGCCATCAGCACCGGTGACCGGTTCCGGATCGGCAGCGTCACCAAGACCTTCACGACGGTGGTGCTGCTCCAGCTCGTCGACGAACACCGGCTCGCGCTGGACGCGCCGGTCAACCGCTATCTGCCGGGCCTGCTGCCGGACGACCGGATCACCGTGCGCCATCTGCTGAGCCACCGCAGCGGGCTGTACGACTACAGCGACGACATGTTCGCCGCGAGCGTCTCCGGCTTCGAGGCCGTCCGTAAAAAGGTCTTCACCTACCGGCAGTTGGTCGCCCTCTCCCTGAAGAAGCCCCGCACCAACGCGCCCGGCGCCGCCTACTCCTACTCCAACACCAACTTCGTCGTCGCCGGGCTGCTCGTCGAGAAGCTCACCGGGCAGCCGGTGCGAACCGCCTACCGGAACCGGATCGTCAAGCCGCTGAAGCTGACCGACACCTTCTACGTCCACCCGGACACCGCGATCCCCGGCCGGCACACCCGCGGATATCTGACCCCGGACCGCGCGGGCGCCCCGCTGGTCGACGCGACCGCCCAGACCGTGTCCTGGGCGCAGAGCGCCGGGGCGGTCATCTCCAGCGCCCGGGACCTCGACGTCTTCTACGGCGCGCTGCTCAAGGGCAGGCTGCTGTCCGCCGCGCGGCTCGCCGACATGGAGCGGTTCACCAAGGTGAACAGCACGACGGCGTACGGCCTCGGGCTGCGGCGGCGCGATCTGTCCTGCGGGGTGTCGGTGTACGGGCACACGGGGGCGGTGCAGGGCTACTACACCTACGCGTTCGGCACGAAGGACGGCGGGCGGACCCTCACGGCCATGGCCAACACCTCGAACAACGCCAAGGTGCTCAACACCCTGGCCGGGGCGCTGGAGTCGGCGTTCTGCGGGAAGTGACCGGCGGGTGGCCCGACCGACACGCACGGTGATCTTGGCGGAACCAGGCCGTCCGGGACACCATGCCCTGCATGAAGGGTGATCTCTTTTCCAGTCAGCACGTGGTGCAGCCGGCCGTGGCGCCGGGAATGTCCGTCGAGAACGCCAAGTGCGTCAAGTACGCGGTGAACGGCGAGATGTACGCCCGGCAGGGCGCGATGGTCGCCTACCGCGGCGACTTGGTGTTCGAGCGCAAGGGGCAGGGCGTCGGCGGCATGCTCAAGCGTGCGGTGACCGGTGAGGGACTGCCCCTGATGGCGGTGCGCGGACAGGGCGAGGCATGGTTCGCGCACGAGGCGCAGAACTGCTTCATCGTCGACGTCGAGCCCGGTGACCAGTTCACCGTCAACGGCCGCAACGTGCTGTGTTTCGACGCGTCGCTGTCGTACGAGATCAAGACGGTGAAGGGGTCGGGCATCACCGGCGGCGGCCTGTTCAACAGCGTGTTCACCGGGCAGGGCCGGCTCGGTCTGGTCTGCGAGGGCAACCCGCTGGTCATCCCCGTGTCCGAACAGGCGCCGGTGTACGTCGACACGGACGCGGTGGTGGGCTGGACCACGCATCTGCGGACCTCGCTGCACCGTTCGCAGTCCATCGGCTCGATGCTGCGCGGCGGTTCCGGCGAGGCCGTGCAGCTGATGTTCCAGGGCGAGGGGTTCGTGGTGGTCCGCCCGAGCGAGCTGACGCCCCAGAAGAGCCAGCAGCACTGAGTCCGCCGGCACCGGGACGCCGGAGGCGGCCATGATCCGGAACGGCGTTGACCGCCGCCCTCCCGGCGGGTCAAGGTGCGAGCGGTACGGCTCCCGACCCGTGCCGGAAGGATGAAGCGCCTTGAACGACATCTCGGACAGCACCCTGATCGGCCTGGCGGACATCGAAGCCGCCGCCCGGCACATCGCCGGCCACGTCGTCCGCACGCCGACGGTGCCGAGCCCGGGGCTCACCGCCCTGCTCGGCGCCCCCGTCACGGCCAAGCTCGAACTGCTCCAGCGCACCGGCTCGTTCAAGGCGCGCGGGGCCACGGCGAAGCTGCTGTCGCTGAGCGCGGCCGAGCGGGCGGCGGGCGTGGTCGCGGTCAGCGGCGGCAACCACGGGATCGCGCTCGCGGTGATGGCGGCGGCCCTCGATGTGAAGGCGACCGTCGTCATGCCGCGCACCGCGCCCGCCCGCTCCCTCGCGCTCGTCGAGGAGGCCGGGGCGTCGGTGCGCCTGACCGACGGCATGGACAGCGCCTTCGACCTGGTGACGCGGTTGCGGGACGAGGGGCTGACCCTGGTCCACCCGTTCGACGACCCGGCCGTGATCGCCGGACAGGGCACCGTGGGGCTGGAGCTGGCCGAGGACGCCGGGGAGCTGACCGATGTCGTCGTCAGCGTGGGCGGCGGCGGTCTGATCGCCGGGGTCGCGGCGGCCCTGCGCGCGCGGCGGCCGGGGGTACGGGTGTGGGGCGTGGAGACCGGCGGCGCGGAGGCGATGTCCGGCGCGCTCCGGGCGGGCGGTCCGGTGCGGGTGCCGTTGTCGTCCCTGGTCACCACGTTGAGCGCGCCCTCGGTGTCACGGCTGACGTACGACCATGTCTCGGCCCTCGTCGAGGAGGTCCTGGTGGTGCCGGACCGGGACGCGGTGCGCGGCTGTCTGGATCTCGCCGACCACGCCAAGGTGTGGGCCGAGCCGGCGGCGGGCTGTCTGCTGCCCGCGGCCCGGCAGGTGGTGGAGCGGGTCGGTGACGGCGCCCGGATCGGGCTCGTGGTGTGCGGCGGCAACACCACCCCGTCGGAAATCATGGGCTGGGCCAACCGGTTCGGGCTGCTGTGAGCGGCCGCCGGAGATCCACGCCGACCGCCTCCGCCTCCCCCACCCCACGCTGTCGGCCGGCTACCGCCCGTACGCGAACGCGCGCTCCCTGACCCCGTTCCGGGTGCCGCGGGGACGACCCGCGCCGTGGGCCGTTTTCCGGACGCCGAGCCGGGGACTCGCTGGATATGGTGCAAATCGGATACACGATGATGACCGAGCAGGCAGGTCCCCGGGACCTGGTGGAGCACGTGGTGGGGGCCGAGGAGGCGGGGTTCGACTTCTCGGTGATCTCGGACCACTACTTCCCGTGGCTGCGCGCGCAGGGGCACTCCTCGTACGCGTGGAGCGTGCTGGGCGCCGCCGCGCAGGCCACCTCGCGGATCCCACTGATGACCTACGTCACCTGTCCCATCCTGCGCTACCACCCGGCGGTCGTGGCGCAGAAGGCGGCGACCGTGCAGTTGCTGTCGGAGGGCAGGTTCCGGCTCGGCCTCGGCGCCGGCGAGAACCTGAACGAGCATGTCGTGGGCGGCGGCTGGCCCCCGGTGGACGTCCGCCACGAGATGCTGGAGGAGGCCGTGGGGATCATCCGCGCGCTGTTCGAGGGCGGCCATGTCACCCACCACGGGCAGCACTACGACGTGGAGTCGGCCCGGCTGTGGGATCTCCCGGAGCAGGCGCCGCCGATCGGCATCGCCGTCTCCGGCGAACAGTCCTGCGAACTGGCCGGGCACCTGGCCGATCTGGTGATCGCGACCGAGCCGAAGGCGGGCCTGCTGGAGGCCTTCGACCGGCACGGCGGCAGCGGCAAGCCCCGGGTGGGCCAGCTGCCGGTGAGCTACGACCCCGACCGGGACACGGCGGTCAAGCGCGCCCACTCCCAGTTCCGCTGGTTCGGCCTGGGCTGGAAGGTGAACGCCGAACTGCCGCACCCCGACTCGTTCGAGGCGGCGACGCAGTTCGTCACCGAGGACGACGTGGCCTCCTCCATCCCGTGCGGTGACGACCCGGAGGCCTTCGTGGAGGCCGTACGGCCGTACGCGGAGGCCGGGTTCGGGGAGATCGCGCTGGTGCAGATCGGTGGTGACGCTCAGCGGGAGTTCCTGGACTGGTCGGCGAAGACCCTGCTGCCGGCGCTGCGGGAGGCGTTCGGCTGACGGGCCGTCCAGCGGTGCGGCGCGGGAATCAGCCACACGGGTGAGCATTCTGGGCGGTGCCGGGGTACTAGGTGTCTCTACGCCGATCGTCTGCCGGAGGCCCCGCGTGAACCCGTTCGTGCACAAGACCCTGGTGGTGCAGCTTCTCGCGCCCGGCACCGGGCGGTGTCCGGTGCTGGCCCATCTCGGCTACGCCGCCGACGACCCGTTCGCCGTCACCGCCGCCTTCGCCCACGACGGACGGGTGCTGGCCTGCTGGCGGCTGGACCGGGAGATGCTCTCCGCGGGCCTGGCCGGTCCGGTCGGCATGGGCGATGTACGGCTGCGGCCGCAGGGCAGCGGGCCGTGCCACGAGCTGCGGCTGGAGTTCCTCGGGGACAGCCGGCCGGACGGCAGCCGGCACCGGGCGGTGGTGCTGGCGTGGGCACCCGCGGTGGCGGCCTTTCTGCGCGAGACGCACCAGGTCGTGCCGCCGGGCCGGGAGCGGGTCGACGTGGACGAGCTGCTGGCGGAGATCCTCTCCGGGGCTGAGTAGCCGTACTCATGCCCGCGGGCCCGGCCCGGCACCACCATGGGGGCTCTACAACGCCTCAGGCAAGGAGCCCCCGCCGTGACCGCAGTGCATCCCGCCCCGCTCCGGGCGCCGCGCCGTGTGCCGCCCGCCGTCTTCGCCGGCGTGGTGGCCACGGCGCTGGCCGTGTCGGCGATCGGCGCGCACGACCGCACCACCTGGTTCCTGGAGACGGTGTGGGCGCTCGTGGGGCTGCCGCTGGTGGTGCTGGCCTGGCGGCGCTTCCCGCTGACCGGGCTGCTGTGCGGGCTGCTCACCGCGCACGCGCTGGTCCTGGCGGTCGGCGGGCACTACACGTACGCGCAGGTGCCGCTGGGCGACTGGGTGCGCGACACCTTCGGCCTGAACCGCAACCCGTACGACCGTTTCGGGCACCTCGTGCAGGGCTTCGTCCCCGCCGTGCTGGTCCGCGAACTGCTGTCCCGCACCTCACCGTTGCGCGGCAGCCGCTGGCTGGCACCGCTCGCCGTGTGCGCCTGCATGGCCTTCAGCGCCTGCTTCGAACTGCTGGAGTGGCTGGCGGCCGAGATCGGCGGCCACGACGCGGACGCCTTCCTCGCGACCCAGGGCGACGTCTGGGACACCCAGTGGGACATGTTCTGCGCCCTGACCGGCGCCCTGCTGTCCCTGACCCTGCTGAGCCGCCTCCACGACCGCCAACTACGCACCTTGCGAACCCCCGCGACCGCCCGCGGCTAGTCCTCGGAACCGCCCGTGCTCCGTCGGTTGCGGGCCCACAGGGGCAGGGCGTACCAGCACAGGACGTACCAGGCCACGACGGCCGTCACCAGGTAGGGCACATAGCCGTCGTGGGTGGCCACGCGGAGGATCAGGAGGAGGGACGAGGTCATCGTGGCGAGCAGGAGGGCGAGGCCGACCAGGGTCATCCGGGAGGCCAGCCGTACCGCCCGCGGTTTGACGCGGTGGCCGGAGACCAGGCGGTGCAGGGACACCGGTCCGATGAGGGCGCCGGTGGCGCAGGCGCCCATGACGACGGTCACGATGTAGATCGCCTGGTCGGTGTCGGCCAGGCGGCCGTACTTCGGCTGGAAGACCACGGTCAGCAGGAAGCCGAACAGGATCTGTACGCCCGTCTGTGCGACGCGGACCTCTTGGATGAGTTCGCCCCACATCCGGTCGGCCCGCTCCTCCTCGGTCTCGTCGCGCCCTCTGCGCCGCCCATCACGCGTCATGCGGTGCCGTGTAACCGTCCGTCCGTTCGCCAAACGGACGAAGCCGCTACCAGCGGTGTTCGACCTGGTCCTTGATCCGGCGGTCGTACAAGTCGCGGATCGCGGTGAGGGTCTGCGGCGGCAGCGGCGGCAGCTTGGCCGCGGCGGCGTTGGCACGGGCCTGCTCCGGGTTGCGGGCGCCGGGGATCACGGTGGTGACACCCTCCTGCTCGATGATCCAGCGCAGCGCGAGCTGGGCCGGGGTGTACCCCTCGGGGGCCAGCGCGGCGAACTCGGCGGCGGCCTCCACACCGGTGGCGTAGTCGACCCCGGAGAAGGTCTCGCCCTGGTCGAACGCCTCGCCGTGCCGGTTGTAGGTGCGGTGGTCGTCGGCCGCGAACACCGTGTCCTTGGTGTACTTCCCGGACAGCAGCCCGGAGGCGAGCGGCACCCGCGCGATGATGCCGACGCCGGCCTCGCGGGCGGCGGGCACCACCTCGTGCAGCGGCTTCATGCGGAACGGGTTGAGGATGATCTGCACACTGGCCACGCCCGGCCGGGCGATCGCGGTGAGCGCCTGCTCGCAGGTCTCCACGCTCACCCCGTAGGCGGCGACGCGCTCCTCCGCCACCAGGGTGTCCAGGGCGTCGAACACCTCGTCGGAGGAGTAGACCGGGGTGGGCGGGCAGTGCAGCTGCACCAGGTCGATGCGGTCGACACCGAGGTTGCGGCGCGAACGGTCGTTCCAGGCGCGGAAGTTGTCCAGGACGTAGTTCTGCGGGATCTGCTCCACCCGGCGGCCCATCTTGGTGGCCACGAGGACGTGCAGGTCGGGCCGGCCGCGCAGGAAGGAGGCGATGGTCTGTTCGCTGCGCCCGTCGCCGTACACGTCCGCGGTGTCGAAGAAGGTCACCCCGGCCTCGGCCGCCGCCTCGAGGACGGACAGGGCCACCTTGTCGTCCACGTCGCCCCAGTCGGCGCCCAGCTGCCATGTGCCGAGCCCGACCACCGATGCCCACTGACCCGACCTGCCGATCACACGTTCGTCCATGGCCTCAGTCTGGCATCCGGTACGGCGTCCCGTGCACCTGGCAGGCCCGTTCAGCCGGTCAGCAGGGTACGCAGCTGCCGCTTGTCCGGTTTGCCCGCCGCCGTCAGCGGGATGTCCGGCACCAGGTGCAGGGTCTCGGGGGCGTAGAGGCGCCCCTTGCGGGCGGTGACGAAGTCCCGGATCTCCTCCAGCGTGGGCCGCTGCCCCGCGGCGGGCACCACGGCGGCGTGGACGTGTTCCACCGCGTCGTCGTCCCGGCTGCCGAACACCGCGCACCGGCCGACGGCGGGGTGGCTCAGCAGCAGTTCCTCCAGCTCCGCCGGGTAGACATGGCCGCCGACGACCACGATCTTCTCCTTGATCCGGTCCACCAGGTAGAGGTAGCCGTCCTCGTCGAGGTAGCCGACGTCGCCGGTGTGCACCCAGCCGTCCCGCAGCACCTCGGCGGTCAGCTCCGGCTGCTTCCAGTAGCCGCCCATCACATACGGCGAGCGCACCCGCACCTCGCCCCACTCCCCGGGCGGCAGGGTGGCGCCGTCGGCGTCCCGGATCGCGATCTCCACGCCGGGCAGGGCCCGGCCGACCGTCAGCTGGCCGCCGCGGCCGGTCACCTCCTGCTCCTCGGGGCCCGTCTGGGTGATGAGCTGCGTCTCGGCCTGCCCGTACATGCCGTGCAGCACCGGCCCGAGGACCCGGGCGGCCTGCCGCATCCGGGCCGGTGAGGCGGGCGTGCCGCCGTAGCTGATCCGGCGCAGCGTGGACAGATCGGTGCGGGGCAGGTCGGGGTGGTCCAGCAGCCGGTGGAGCAGGGGCGGCAGCAGCCAGGTGTGGGTGACGCGTTCGCGCTGGATCGTGGCCAGCACGTCCCCGGGTTCGAAGCCGTGCCGCAGCACCACCGAGCCGCCCTGGTACAGCGCCAGATCGGCGAAGATCCCGGCGAGATGGGCGAGGGCGGTGCAGGCCAGGAAGCGGGGCGGGTCACCGGCGACCGCGAGACCCTGGTCCATGCTCAGCCGGTAGGCGCCGTGGGTCATGCGGATGCCCTTGGGAATGCCGGTGGTTCCGCCGGTGTGCCGGACGCACCAGTCGTCGTCGGGTCCCACCCGGCCGCCCATCGGCCGGGCCGGGCGCCGGGCCGCCGCGGCGAGCAGGTCCTCCGCGTCACCGTCCGGCCCCAGCCAGAGGAGTTCGGGGGTGCCGGGAATCCGGGACAGCCGCCGGGCCGCCTCGCGCTGCCGGTCGTCCGCCAGCAGCAGGGAGCAGTCCACGCTCGCCATCACCCGCGCCATGACCGGCGGGCTCATGCCCTCGTAGAGGACGACCACGCGGGCGCCGGTCAGGTTGGCGGCGTAGCGGGCCACGAGGGCCTCGACGGTGTTGCCGGTGAGCAGGGTGACCGTGGTCCCGCGGCCGACCCCGCGCCCGGCGAGTTCCCAGGCGAGCCGGTGCACCTGGTCCCTGAACTCGCCGGCGCCGACCACCCGTCCCTCGGCGGTGGTGACCACCGCCCGTGCCGGCCGGGCGGACAGCGCGTCGAGGACGGCCTCCGCGTAGCTGCGGAACCCGGCCTGCGCGGGGGCGTGTTGCTCGCTCATCGCTGATCTCCCTCGTCCGGAGCGGTGGGCACGGTGCGACGCTAACGGGGAGGCGCTCATGCCTTCCACGACCGGTTCGGCCATGTGTTCATGACGCGAGGGGCATGAGCCGTTCCCGGGCCAGCCGGCGGAAGTCCCGTGCGGCGGGCGAGAGATAGGCGTTCTGCCGCCACACCAGGGTCAGCGTGCGGTGGCAGTCCGGGGCGTCCAGCCGCAGCCAGGCCACCGGTCCGTCCTCGCCGATGGCCCGCCGGGCGACGGCCGGCAGCAGGCAGAGGCCGAGTCCGGCGCCGACCAGCTCGGGGGTGGCGGCCGCCTCGTCCCCCTCGCAGACCACCCTCGGGGTGAGGCCCTCGCGGGCGAACAGCCGCTCCAGCAGGGCCCGTTGCCAGTGGCCGGCGCGGGTGCTGACGAAGTCCTCGCCGGCCAGCTCGGCCACCGCGACGCTTCCCCGGCCGGCCAGGGGGTGCCCGGTGGGTACGGCCAACAGCACCTCTTCGCGGGCCAGTCGCAGCGTGGACAGCCCGGGTCCGGCGAGCGGCTGGGAGGCGATGGCGAAGTCCACCTCGCCCGCGCGAAGATGCCGGTGCATGGCGTCCGCCGGGGCCTGGAACAGGCGCACCCGCACCCCGGGCCGCAGCGCGCGGAAGGCGGACAGCACGCCGGACAGCTGGAGCAGGGTCTCGGCGGCCACGGCGACACGTCCGGGGCCGGGCCCGGCGGCGTCGGCCAACTCCCGCCGCGCGTCGTCGAGTTCCGCCAGCGCGCGGTCGACCCGGGCCAGGAAGGCGGCACCGTGGTCGTTGAGCCGTATGCGGCGGCCCTGGCGGTCGAACAGCGGGGCGCCGAGTTCGGTTTCGAGCCGGAGGATGGTCCGGCTCACCGACGGCTGGGCGACCCGTAGTTCCTCGGCGGCCCGGCTGATGTGCTGGTGCCGGGCGACGGTCTGGAAATAGCGCAGGGACAGCAGATCCATGCCGGTAGTGTCGCCGGATCCCGCGCGGTCGCGCCGCCGGGCACCGGCCCGGTACACCGGTACCCGATCCCCCGGTCGCCCCGCCGGGCGGCTCAGGCCAGGTTGTGTTCCAGGGCGGCGAGGTAGTGGCGCATGAGGTGGTCGCGGACACCGTCGGCGGCGGGTGCGAAGGGGTCCGCGGTCAGGTCCCGGGCCCGGTCGCCCAGCGCCGACAGCAGCGGCATGGTCTCGTGCAGCCTGCCCTTGGAGTCGAAGTAGCGCAGCGCCCTGACGTGGGTGTAGACCGGCTCCGGCGGGAGCTGCGGAACGATGTCGTTGTTGTTGACGAAGCGGTACATCCGGCCGCCGAAGCCCTGGTGGAAGGCCTCCGCCAGCAGCCGGTCGCAGGTGCGGGGCTGGCCGTAGGTGTAGACGCCGTCGGCGGCCAGGTACGGCTCCTCCAGGTACAGCCGCGCGCCGGCCAGCATCGCGAGGGCGCCGCCGAGGCTGTGTCCGGTGAAGTAGACGGCCTGCCCATCGGTGCGCAGCTCGGCGAGCGCGTCGTGGACGGCCGGGTGGACGGAGTCCAGGGCCTGGGCGAAGCCGTGGTGGACGTAGCCGGTGCCGCCGGGGCCGGGCAGCGGCGGGGTGGTGGCGTCGGAGAGCCAGTCCTTGATCTGCGTGGGTTCGGTGCCGCGGAAGGCGGTGATGATCATCCGGTCGCTCGCCATCGTGTACGCCTGGGTGTCCTGGAGCGGGAACGGCGGGGTGAAGCGGGTGTGGTGGTGGCGGACCTCCTCGAAGCCCCACCGGGCGGCCTGTTCCTCGATGGCGGCCTCGTCCTTGTAGGCCAGCTCGGCGGCGCGGGCCAGCCAGTAGGCGCGCTGGAGGCTGTAGCCGGTCGAGGTGTGGTCGAACCGGGCGGGTACGGCCATGGTGGCTCCTTGTCGGTGTGCGCGGGCTCCGCGTGGGGAGGGGGCCGTGGGGAGGCGGTCAGCGGGGGCGCTCGGTGCGGGCCTGCAGGGCGCGGGCGGCGCGGGGGCCGAGCCAGCGCTTGAACCTGCGCAGCGGCTCCAGCCGTCCGGCCGCCTTGTCCAGCCCGTAGTACAGCTGCGGCGGGACGTACGGCAGCAGGGGTGAGTGGCGCTGGCCGAGCAGGGCGAACATCCGGTGCGGGGGCAGGTGGATGTAGCGGGGCAGGTCCTCGTACCAGCGGGCGCTGTGGCGGGCGGCGCTCTGCGCGGACAGCAGCGCGGTCCGGCGCCGGCGCTCGTAGACGGCGAGGGCCTCGGGCAGGGGGTGCGCGCGCAGGGCGTCGGCCAGGCACATGGCGTCCTCCAGGGCGAGGGTGGTGCCGGCGCCGATGGAGTAGTGGGTGGTGTGGGCGGCGTCGCCGAGCAGGACCACGTTGCCGTCGTGCCAGGTGCGGTTGGTGAGGGTGCGGAAGGTCGTCCAGGAGGCGCCGGGGCGGGCGACGAGGGGGTGGCCGTCCAGGACGCGGGCGAAGAGCTTCTCCAGCAGGGGGAGGCCCTCGCCGGGGCCGGTGCGGTCCAGCCCGAGTCCGGTGAGGGTCTTCGGGGAGCACTCGACGACGCAGGTGCTGTGGTCGCCGCTGTAGCCGTAGCCGTAGGCCCAGATCCAGCCGTGCGCGGTCTCGGTGAAGGCGAAGGTGAAGGCGTCGAAGACCTTGGTGGTGCCGAGCCAGAGGTAGGGGTTGCGGCCCGGGGTGACGTGGGTGCCGAAGTGCTCGGCGCGGCGGGTGCGCAGGGCGCTGTGGACGCCGTCGGCCGCGACGACGAGGTCGGCGTCGGCGGGCGGCCGGGTCTGCGTGCTCCCGTACTCCAGGCGGACGCCGAGGGCGCGGGCCCGGGCGGCGAGCAGCCCGAGCAGCCGGTGCCGTCCGATGCCGAAGCCCTCGTCGCCGTGGTGCCGGGTGGTCAGGTCGCCGACGTGGGCGACGCCGTCCGTCCACCGGACGGAGTGTGCCTCGACGGCGTGGGCGGTCTCGGGGTCGTAGGCGCGGAGCCGGTCGAGCAGGCCGCGCCAGTACGTCACGCCCCAGCCGTAGGTGGAGCCCTCGGGGTCGCGTTCGTGGACGGTGATGTCGTGGGCCGGGTCCTGCCGCTTGAGCAGGAGGGCGAGGCAGAGGCCGGCGGGCCCGCCTCCGACGCAGACGACCTTCACACGCACACCCCTGTCAGTGACCGCTCGCATCCGAACGGCACCGGAGAGTAGCAGGGTGGCGTCACATGATCGCGTCAGTCTGGAGTGGTGAGCCGCGCCACTCGGCGGGACCGCCGCCGGAAAGGATCAAGGAAAACCGGGGCGCTCCAGCAAGGAATTCCCCGTTCCGGTGCGGATCGGAGCACTGCCCCAGCAAGATCATCTTTGTTGAACTCTGTATGACATGTGGTTAATTGTCCGGATCGCAGCCAACCGGTTCCGGCGGATTTCTTCCGCTCCGGGTGCTGTCGATAGGCATGCGTCGTCACCAAATCTTCACTCTTCCGGAGGACACGCATGCCCGAGATCACCCGGCGCCGCGCGCTCACCGCGGCAGCCGCCGTCGCCGCGACCGCCTCGGCGGCCGTCACCTTCGCCGCCCCCGCCGCGTCGGCCGCCGGCCACCACGAGCCCGCCGCGCCCGAGTCCTTCGACGAGGTCTACAAGGGCCGCCGGATACAGGGCCGTCCGGCGGCCGGCGGCGCACACCACCACGAACACGGCGGCGGATACGAGGTGTTCATCGACGGCGTGCGGCTGCACGTGATGCGCAACGCCGACGGCAGCTGGATCAGCGTCGTCAGCCACTACGACCCGGTGCCCACCCCGCGCGCCGCCGCCCGTGCCGCGGTGGACGAGCTGCAGGGCGCCCCGCTGCTGCCGTTCCCCGCCAACTGACCACCCCAGCAAGGACTTCGGAGCACCGCGCACCATGACCGTACGCAAGAACCAGGCCACCCTGACCGCCGACGAGAAGCGCAGGTTCGTCGCCGCCGTCCTCGAACTCAAGCGCAGCGGGCGCTACGACGAGTTCGTCCGCACGCACAACGAGTTCATCATGTCGGACACCGACAGCGGGGAGCGGACGGGCCACCGCTCCCCCTCGTTCCTGCCCTGGCACCGCAGATTCCTGCTCGACTTCGAGCAGGCGCTGCAGTCCGTCGACTCCTCCGTCACACTGCCGTACTGGGACTGGAGCACCGACCGCACCGTGCGGGCCTCGCTGTGGGCGCCGGACTTCCTCGGCGGCACCGGGCGCAGCACCGACGGCCGGGTGATGGACGGGCCGTTCGCCGCGTCCACGGGCAACTGGCCGATCAACGTGCGCGTCGACAGCCGGACGTTCCTGCGCCGCTCGCTCGGCACCAGCGTGGCCGAACTGCCCACGCGCGCCGAGGTGGAGTCGGTGCTGACGATATCGTCCTACGACCTGCCGCCGTACAACAGCGCCTCGGAGGGCTTCCGCAACCACCTGGAGGGCTGGCGCGGGGTCAATCTGCACAACAGGGTCCATGTGTGGGTCGGCGGGCAGATGGCCACCGGGGTCTCCCCCAACGACCCGGTGTTCTGGCTGCACCACGCCTACGTCGACAAGCTGTGGGCCGAGTGGCAGCGGCGGCACCCGGACTCCGCGTATGTGCCGACGGGCGGCACGCCGGACGTGGTGGACCTGAACGAGACCATGAAGCCGTGGAACACCGTGCGCCCGGCGGATCTGCTGGACCACACCGCGTACTACACGTTCGACGCCTGATCAGGCCTCGGCGGTACGGCACTCCGGGTGGCCCCAGCCCTGCGCGTTCTTGGCGATCTTCTCGCCGGCCGCGTAGGACCGGCCGCACAGGCAGCGGCCGGGGAACTTGGCCTTGATGGTCCGGGAGGACGACGAGGACGAGGACGCGCCGGCGCCGGCGCGGCGGGGTGCCTTCCGGCGCGGCGCCCCGGCCGCCGCCGGGGTGTCGGGCGACGGCGGGGGCTCCGGGGAGCCCAGTTCGCTGCCGGCGGACTCCTGGACGGACGCCGCCTGGCTGGCCGCGCGGTCGGCGAAGTCGTTCAGCGGGTCGCCGTCGACCTGGTGGGCGGGCACGTAGCGGAACTCGACGGACCGGCCGCCGAGGAGTTCGTCGATGCGGACCACCAGGTCCTGGTTGGCGACGGGCTTGCCGGCGGCGGTCTTCCAGCCGTTGCGCTTCCAGCCGGGCAGCCAGGTGGTGACGGCCTTCATCGCGTACTGGGAGTCCATCCGGATCTCCAGCGGCACATCCGGGTCGACGGCCGTGAGCAGCCGCTCCAGCGCCGTCAGTTCCGCGACGTTGTTGGTGGCCCGGCCGAGCGGGCCCGCCGCCCAGCGGGCGGGGGTCCGCTCGTCGCCGTCCGAGACCACCCACGCCCATCCGGCCGGTCCGGGGTTTCCCTTCGAAGCCCCGTCGCACGCGGCCACCACACGTTCACGCATGCGCTCGATGATGCCATGGCCGCGGGCGGGGCCGTGCCGGGGCCGGTCAGACGTCCCTGATCGCGGGCATCTGTCCCTCGGTGGTGGTGATGTCGATCACCGAGAAGTCGGCGCCCTGCGGGTCGCTGAGCGCCGCGAACCGTCCGAAGGGGCTGCTCATCGGCCCGAAGCGGAGGATGCCGCCGAGTTCGACGGCACGCGCGACGGCCGCGTCGCAGTCGTCGACGGCGAAGTAGACGTTGATGTACGAGGGCACCTCGGGCGGGAAGTCCTCGGTCATCCGCATCCGGCCGAGGACGGTGTCCTCGCCGATGTCGAACATCCGGTAGTCCACCGCGTCGTCCTCGATCTCCTTCATCCGGTAGGGGAAGACGGAGGCGAGGAAGGCGTCCGCCTGCTCCGGCTCCCTGGTGAAGACCTCGGCCCAGCAGTAGGCGCCGGGCGTGGCCGTCGCCTCGAAGCCCTCGTGGGCGCCGGCCTGCCACACGCCGAACACGGCGCCGCTGGGCTCACGAGCCAGGCACATCGTGCCGAAGTCGCCGACCCGCATCGGTTCCAGCAGCACCTCGCCGCCGGCCTCCCGGATCCTGCGGGCGGTGGCCGCGGCGTCCGGCGAGGCGAAGTACAGGCACCACTGCGACTGGCCCTCCTGGCCGGGCATGGGCGGGACGACGGCGGCCACGGCCTTGCCGTCGGCGTAGGCCTGGGTGTAGTTGCCGTACTCCGACGAGGACTCGCCGAAGGTCCAGCCGAGGACATCGCCGTAGAACCGCTTGGCTCCCTCGACGTCGCTGAACATCGCGTCGGCCCAACAGGGCGTTCCTTCGGGTTGTACGGCCATGCCGACGGCCCTCCTGGAGTGATGTGTCCCCGTTTGTTCACGCTAGCCATCGGGGGTCCGGCCCGCGCGCCGAGCCGGGACCCGTGACGGGCGCCGGGCGGCCGCTACTCCCCCGCGTACGCCCGTTCCAGCCCGGCCGCGTCCAGCTTGCCCATGCCCATCATGGCGCGCAGGGCGCGTCCGGCCCGCTCCGGGTCCGGGTCGGCGATCATGTCGGGCAGCGGGGCGTAGACGACCTGCCAGGACAGGCCGTACCGGTCCTTGCGCCAGCCGCAGGGGCCGCCCTCGCCGCCGCCCTCGGTCAGCTTCGTCCAGTAGTGGTCGATCTCCTGCTGGTCGGCGCAGAGGATCTGGAAGGAGACGGCCTCGTCGAACGTGAACTCGGGGCCGGCGTCGAGCGCGACGAACCTCTGGCCGTTGGCCGTGAACTCCACGGACAGCACGGAACCGGCCGGGCCGGGCCCGGACTCGGGCCACCGCACGACACGCTCGACGGCGGAGTTCTTGAACACGGACACGTAGAAGTGCGCGGCCTCCTCCGCCTTGCCGTCGAACCAGAGACAGGTGGTGAACGCGTCGGCGGTCATGAGCGCCTCCCGGGGCGTGGAACGGGACGGGGAACGTCGGGGAACACGGTCATGGAGGCAGACCGTGCCACGCCGCGGAACTCATCGGCCCGGCCACCGGTTCATTCGAACAGGTGAAAGATTCCGGCCACCGGGGCCCGGCCGGCCGGGCAGGGCCCCGGTACGCCCGGTGCCGGGCTCAGGCGGCGAGGCAGAGACCGCGGTACGAGCCGGGCCGCGGGGCCGCCGCCCGGTGGTGGCCGGCCGTACGGCGGGACAGCTCGCCGTGCGCCCGCGCCAGCAGGTCGCCGAGGCTCAGGCCGAGGGCGTGCGCGGCGGCCGCGAGGACCTCGGACGACGCCTCCTTGCGGCCCCGCTCGATCTCCGACAGATACGGCAGTGAGATCCGGGCCGCGTCGGCCACCTCCTTCAGGGTGCGTTCCTGCTCCCGCCGCTCGCTGCGCAGCACCTCGCCGACCAGATCACGCCACAGGGGCTCCCTGGGGGCGGGCTCGGTCCGAGGCGCCCGAGGGCGGGCCGGGGCCGGTCGCAGGGGGATCACTCGGGCTTCGTCGCTCACCGGGTTGCTCATCCCGTCAGCCTAGGAGTGATGCCGTCCGGGGCAAGGACCGGAGTTGCGCCCTGAGGGAAATCCCGGGCCGGACCACGCCCGACCGGCTGTTTCGCGCCACTGCGGCGCGGCGGGGGCATGCGATGCGTCACCATGGGTACCCGCGCCGTGAGCGGCTCCGCGAGCAGGCATGACCCGCCGCGCAGCGGGTACTCGCTGGAGACGCTGCCTGCACACTGGAGCCGGCCCCACCGGGTGCCGGCCCGGAGGCCGTACAGGGAGACGTCGAACCGTGACTTTCGTGGGAGAGGCAATGAACACCGCCGCCGGGATCCGGTCGGAAGCCGAGGTCGTCGAGCAGACCGAGCAGGACAGAACGGCCGAGGGGTCACTGCCTGGCATCACGGACCCGGCGTCCGTCGCGCCGCGCGACGCTCGGGAGCTGTCCCGCCAGTTCTTCCGCCGTCTGGCGGAGCTGGAAGAGGGAACGCACGAGTACCAATACGCGCGCAACACACTCATCGAGATGAACATGTCGCTCGTGCGGTTCGCGGCCGGACGGTTCCGGGGCCGTGGCGACGACATGGAGGACATCGTCCAGACCGGCGTGATCGGCCTGATCAAGGCCATCGACCGGTTCGAGCTGTCGCGCGAGGTGGAGTTCACGTCGTTCGCGCTGCCGTACATCGTCGGCGAGATCAAGCGGTTCTTCCGGGACACCACCTGGGCCGTCCATGTGCCGCGCCGGCTCCAGGAGCTGCGGGTGGAGCTGGCCAAGGCGCGCGAGGAGCTGTCCAGCCGGCTGGACCGGGACCCGACGGTCGCGGAGCTGGCCACGCTGATGAACCTGCCCGAGAAGGAGGTGGTCGAGGCCCAGCTGGCCTCGAACGGCTACAACTCCGCCTCCCTGGACGCCGCGCTCACCGGTGACGGCCCCGAGGACGGCGAGGCGGTGCTCGCCGACTTCATCGGCGTGGAGGAGGAGGGGCTGCGGCTCGTCGAGGACTTCCACGCGCTGGCCCCGCTGATGGCGGAGCTGAGCGAACGCGACCGGCAGATCATCCATCTGCGGTTCGTGGAGGAGGCCACCCAGGCCGAGATCGGGGAGCGGCTGGGGTGCTCCCAGATGCACGTCTCCCGGCTGATCAAGCGGATCATCACCCGGCTGCGCCAGGGGATGCTCGGCGAACTGGGCTGCGCCTGACGTCCGGGGACCGAGTCAGGGTCCCGGCCGGATCAGGTGCGGCCGGGACCGACGGGCCACGTAGTGACACCGGCCCGCTCACACGGGTCACACGGGCTCAGCGGCTCAAAGGAAAGACGGCCCGTACCCGCTTGCCCACGGGAACGCGTTCCACGGTGACCTCGGTGGCCAGCGCGTGCACGATCTCCAGTCCGTGCCGCCCGACGCGCTCGGGGTTCTTCGGGAAACGGCGGGGCAGAGCCGTGCTGCTGTCGTACACGGACACCACGACCGAGCTGTCCGTGCCCTCCAGCTCCAGGATGTAGGGGCCGTTGCTGTGCTGGTCGGCGTTGGTGACCAGTTCGCTCACCACCAGCAGCAGCTCGCCGCCGGCCCGGTCGTCGACGTCGGCGCACCACTCGGTCCGCAGCTGCTCGAGGAACCGGTCGGCGAAGGCGCGTGCCTCGGCGATGCAGCCGGGTGCGCCGGTGTAGTGTGCCGCGCGCCGCAGCGGCTCCACGGGTACGTCGAAGCCAGTCGGTATCACTTCCCCGCCCAGGTGCTCGGTCATGCTGTTCTCTCTCGAAAAGGGCCCGGTGCGGCCGGTCGCCGTCGCTCCAGTCCTGGTACCCCGTGCCCGGCCCCGCAGTCCCTCCGGCGCGTTCGCCGACCGCGCACAGGGGCACCGCTCACGGCGGGGCCCTCGACGGGGCACCCGGCGACCCGGAGGTCAGGCGACGGGGACGATCAGCGCCGGTATGGTCCGCTGCATGCGCACCGCGTCGACGGACTCCGCGAGCAGTTCGTACTCGGTGGTGTCGTCGCCGGTCGCGATCCGCACCAGCCGGCCCGCGGCCAGCTCGTCGGCGACCAGTTCCTGCCGGTCCGGGTCGCCGCACCACGCGCGCAGGACGGCCGGTACGTCGGGCACGGTGTCCGCGACGGGGACCAGCGCGCCGGGCGGGAAGTACGCGGCCTCCGGGCGGGGGTCGAGCCGGTCGGCGATCCAGCTCGCCCGGTCGCGCAGCCACCACAGGGCGAGCGCGAGCGTGGGGGCCCGGTAGGTGCCGAGCGGTACCCCGATGCGCTGTCCGCCGCAGGTGCCGTACGCGGTGACATGGCACAGGAACTCGTCGTGCATGCGCACTCCCCCGTCGCGTCGTCCGCCTGCGGGCCGGCCTCGCTTTCGCTGCGGCTCGTGTGCGGTGCGTGATCGGGGCCTCGCTGGAAGTGAAGCCCGCACAGTCGAGTATGTTCACTGCTGAACCACTGTCACCATGTTTTCCGGCCAGTCTCCCGGTATATTCCGCACCCGCTCTGACCGGAATCCAGCGGTGCGGCAGCGTCGTGGTCCGGTGTGCTGCCCGCGGCCTGAGAGGGCCGGCGTACACGGCGAGCCCGGCCGCCGGGGCGGGCGGCCGGGCTCGTACGGTTCGGTGGGGCGGGCGTCCCGGTCCGTGCGGTGCCGCCGGGGCGGGCGGCCGGACTCGTGCGGTGCCGGTGGGTCAGGCCGTCAGGGCTTGACGATGGCGTCGATCCGCGCCAGCTCCTCGGGGTCGAACTCCAGGTTCCGGACGGCCGCGACGCTGTCCTCGACCTGGCGGGCGCTGCTCGCGCCGACCAGCGCGGACGTCACCCGGCCGCCGCGCAGCACCCACGCCAGCGCCAGCTGGGCCAGCGTCTGGCCGCGGGACTTGGCCAGCTCGTCCAGCGCGCGCAGCCGGGCGACCAGGTCCTCGGTCACCGCGTCCGAGTTCAGGAACGGGCTGTCGCTCGCGGCCCGGGAGTCCTCGGGGATGCCGTCGAGGTAGCGGCCGGTGAGCAAGCCCTGCTCCAACGGGGAGTAGACGATGGAGCCGACCTGGAGTTCGTCCAGGGCGTCGAGCAGGCCCTCGTCCTCGGGGCGCCGGTCGAGCATCGAGTAGCGCGGCTGGTGGATGAGGAGCGGGGTGCCGAGGCCGGCGAGGATGCGGGCGGCCTCGCGGGTCTGCTCGGCGGAGTAGTTGGAGACGCCGACGTAGAGGGCCTTGCCCTGCTGCACCGCCGAGTGCAGGGCGCCCATCGTCTCCTCCAGCGGAGTGTCCGGGTCGGGGCGGTGCGAGTAGAAGATGTCGACGTAGTCCAGGCCCATCCGCTTCAGGCTCTGGTCGAGCGAGCCGAGCAGGTACTTGCGCGAGCCCCACTCGCCGTACGGGCCGGGCCACATCAGGTAGCCGGCCTTGGTGGAGATCACCAGCTCGTCGCGGTAGCGGGCGAAGTCGTCCTTCAGGGCCGCGCCGAAGGCGGACTCGGCGGCGCCGGGCGGCGGGCCGTAGTTGTTCGCCAGGTCGAAGTGCGTGATGCCGAGGTCGAAGGCGCGGCGCAGGATGGCCCGCTGGGTCTCCACCGGCCGGTCGGGGCCGAAGTTGTGCCACAGGCCGAGGGACAGGGCGGGGAGCTTCAGGCCGCTGCGTCCGGTGCGCCGGTAGGGCATGTCGGCGTAGCGGTCGGGGTGTGCGGTGTACAACGCGACTCCATGAGGGGTGGGCACAGGATCTACCGGTTCCACTGTTGCCCGGGCGGTGGGCAGCGGTCCAACAGAAGAATCCGATGAGATTCAGCGGCTAGGCTGCTCAATCATGGAACTGCGCCATCTCCAGCACTTCGTGGCGGTCGCCGAGGACAGGCATTTCACCCGGGCCGCCGAACGCCTGATGGTGTCCCAGTCGGGCCTGTCGGCGTCCATCCGGGCGCTGGAGCGGGAGTTGCGGGCGCCGCTGTTCGTGCGGACCACGCGCCGGGTGACGCTGACGGAGGCGGGGCGGGCCCTGCTGGTGGAGGCCGAGCGGATCCTGGCCCAGGTACGGGCGGCGCACGACGCGGTGGCGGCGGTGCAGGGGGTGCTGCGCGGCACGCTCGCCCTCGGCACCGAGCAGTGCATCGCCGGGGTGCGGGTGGCCGAGCTGCTGGCGGCCTTCCGGGGCCGGCACCCCGATGTGGAGATCCGGCTGCGGCAGGCCGGTTCGGGCGAGCTGGCGGAGGAGGTCGCGGCCGGGCGGCTGGACCTGGCCTTCGCCTATCGCACCCGGGCCGACAGCGACCAGCTGCGCTCGGTGTCGCTGGCCGACGAGCCGATGACGGTGCTGTGCCATCCCGACCACCGGCTCGCCGCCGCGCCGGCCGTGCTCGGCCCGGGCGACCTCACCGGTGAGGTGTTCGTGGACTTCCACCCGGACTGGGGTCCGCGCCGCACCACCGACGCCGCGTTCGCCGCGGCCGGGGTCCGGCGCACGGTCGCGCTGGAGGTCAACGACGTGCACAGTCTGCTGGACCTGGTGGACGAGAACCTGGGGATCGCGGTCGTGCCCCGGCACTTCCGGCACAAGCGGCCGGCGCTCACGGCGCTGCCGCTGAAGGGCACGGGCGAGACGCGGTACGAGACGGTGGCCCTGTTGCCGCCGGAGCGGGCCACGAGCCCGGCCGCCCGGGCACTGGTCACCCTGCTCGAGACGGGAACCTGACGCACCGGCCACCGCGTTCCGGGCGCGGGAGCGGCGCCGGTTTGCGATGGTGGTCGGTATGCATGCCAAGGACATCCTCATCGACGGCTACGGCCGTATCCGGGAAGAAGTCCACGCCGTACTCGACGGCCTCGGTCCCGACGAGCTGCACCACCGCCCGGCCCCCGACGCCAACACCATCGCCTGGCTGGTCTGGCACCTCACCCGGGTGCAGGACGATCACATCGCCGACGCCTTCGACCTCGACCAGGTGTGGCTCGCCCAGGACTGGCAGAAGCGGTTCGGGCTCGGCCTGCCCCGGCACGACACGGGCTACGGGCACACCCCGGCCCAGGTCGCGAAGGTGCGGGTGGAGTCGGCCGGCCTGCTCACCGGGTACTACGACGCCGTCCACGAGCAGACCCTCGGAGTGCTGCGCACCCTGGCCGCCAAGGACCTGGAACGCATCGTGGACGAGCGCTGGGATCCCCCGGTCAGCCTGGGCGTGCGCCTGGTGAGCGTCCTGTCCGACGATCTCCAGCACGTCGGACAGGCCGCCTATCTCAGGGGGCTGGTTCAGAGCGCGGCGGCGTAACCCGGCAGGACCACGTCCTCGATCAGGGCCGTGCGCTCGTCGAACGGGACGAACGCGCTCTTGAGGGCGTTCACGGTGACCGTGCGCAGGTCCTCCACCGTCCAGCCGGCCTGCTCCACCAGCAGGGACATCTCACGGGTCATCGTCGTCCCCGACACCAGACGGTTGTCGGTGTTCAGGGTGACCCGGAAGCCCAGGTCCTTCAGGGCGGTGATGGGGTGCTCGGCGATGGAGGTGGCGCAGCCGGTCTGGAGGTTGGAGGTGGGGCACATCTCCAGGGCGATCCGGCGGTCGCGCACCCAGGAGGCGAGCCGGCCGAGCTTGCCGTCCACGATGTCCTCGGTCAGGCGCACTCCGTGGCCGATGCGCTGGGCGCCGCACACCTGGAGCGCCTGGTGGATGCTGGGCAGGCCGTACGCCTCGCCGGCGTGGATGGTGAAGGGCATGCTCTCGGAGCGCAGGTACGCGAAGGCGTCGAGGTGGTCGGCGGGCGGGAAGCCGTCCTCGGCGCCGGCGATGTCGAAGCCGACGACACCGGCGTCCCGGTAGGCGACGGCCAGTCCGGCGGCCTCGCGGACCCGGTCGAACATGCGCATCCCGCACAGCAGGGTGCCGACCCGGACGGGGGTGCCGGCCGCCGCGGCCTTCGCCATGCCGGCGGCCAGGCCCTCCTGGACGGCCTCGACGACCTCGGGCAGGGTGAGACCGCCCTTGAGCATCAGCTCGGGGGCGTAGCGGACCTCCGCGTAGACGACTCCGTCGGCGGCGAGGTCGAGGACGTACTCCTCGGCGGTGCGCAGCAGGCCCTCGCGGGTCTGCATGACGGCGAGGGTGTGCTCGAAGGTGGCGATGTAGCGGACCAGGTCGCCGGAGTTGGCGGCCTCGACGTACCAGGCGGCCAGCTCGTCGGGGTCGGTGGTGGGCAGGGTGTGGCCGACCGCGGCGGCGAGTTCCACCACGGTGGCGGGGCGCAGGCCGCCGTCGAGGTGGTCGTGCAGGACGGCCTTGGGAAGCCGGCGGAGGGTCTCGGTGTCGATGCGGGACGCGGTCATGGGCGTGTCGTTTCCTCGGCTGGTGCTGTGGGTCGGGTCAGTGGGCGGCGGGCTGGAGCAGGTCCCAGCGGTTGCCGTACAGGTCCTGGAAGACGGCGACCGTGCCGTACGGCTCGTGGCGCGGCTCCTCCAGGAAGGTCACGCCGGCGGCGGTCATCCGGGCGTGGTCGCGGGCGAAGTCGTCGGTGTGCAGGAAGAAGCCCACGCGTCCGCCGGTCTGGTCGCCGACCCGGACGCTCTGGCCGGCGTCCTTGGCGCGGGCCAGCAGCAGCCCGGTGCCGGGCCCCTCACCGCCGGGCTCGACGACGACCCAGCGCGAGCCGTCGGGCCGCGGGCTGTCCTCGGCGAGGCGGAAACCCAGGGCCTCGGTGTAGTAGCGGATCGCCTCGTCGTAGTCGTGGACGACGAGGGTGACCAGGGCGACGCGGCGCATGGCTACCTTCCGGCGGGGAGTGGTTAGCCGGTGAGGTTATACGTAAAACTAGGTGGACGCCAGTCCGATTTCTACGCGCGTCACTCCGGGGCGGTCGCCGCCCCGTACCCCACCGCCCGCATCCGCCTGGTGCCCCGGCCCGCCGAGGCGCTCGACGGGCCCGCCCCGCCGTACGCGAGCCCGGCGCGCCGCCTGGATCGCGCTGCTACGGTCGCGGGCCCCCGGCGCCGGGCCGGCCACATCCGCCGCCGCGCACGCGCCTCCGATCGCCGCCAGGCTCGTCATCACCACCGGCAAGAAGAACGGGCCGGCACGCTTCATCCGCGGCTGTGACGCGGACGAAGCGTGCCGCGGGATCACGATGACGCCGCCAAGGCGGCGCCGTTGCCCCCACTCTGCCCTCAGGTGCCTGGCGCGACCGCCCGCGCCTCGGATATCCAGAGGGGAGTCGTTCGCCTGCGAAGTCGTTCGCCTGTGAAAGGGAGAGGCCGCATGCGCTCCGAAGCCCAGGCCGGGCCGGCACGGGAACACAAGGGCAGGGAACCGGACCGTCCTCCCCGGACGGCGAGCCGGCCGCCGCTCCCAGGCCTCCTCACGTTGCAGAGCAGCGTCGGCAACGCGGCAGTCGTTCAGATGCTCCTCCAGGCCGGACACCCAGGAGTCCAGGAAGAGCACCGGCATGACGCCGACCGCGACCACCGGCGGACAGCGCACCCGGTACAGCGCTCCACCGTCCACGACGTCCTGCGCACTCCGGGCCGTCCCCTCGACGACGACACACGCGAGGACATGGAAACCCGGCTCGGCACGGACTTCTCGGATGTCCGCATCCACACGGACGCGGCCGCGCGAGCCTCGGCGGCGGAGGTAGGCGCCCGCGCCTACACCTCCGGCAGCCATGTCGTCATCGGCGACGGCGGCGCCGACAAGCACACCCTCGCACACGAGCTGACGCACGTGATACAGCAGCGCCGGGGCCGTGTGGCAGGGACCGACAACGGTGCGGGCCTGAAGGTCTCCGACCCGTCCGACCGCTTCGAACGCGAGGCGGAAGCCACCGCCTCGCGGGCACTGCGTGGACCGGCGCCGGGCGGACAGCGGCCGTCGGGGCCCGGGGCGAGCACGGTCGCCACCACCCAGCCGTTTTCCGTGCAGCGGGTGAAGTACGACTCGGCCGACGATGCCTTGGGGACCGAGCAGCCGGCCCACGCTTCAGGAGAGCAGTCCACCATCGCCGGGACGCCGGGCGAGAACCAGGCGCAGGCGCCCGGCCAGGCCCGGTCGAGCTCGGGCGCCGGGAACCTGCGGACCTACGCTCCCGAGGACTTCCGGTTCGTCACCGAGCTCAAGGGCGGATCCAGCAGTCCGTGGCACGTCCGGGTGGACGGGGTCGACAAGGTCTTCAAATTCAGCCAGCCACGGGGCCGGACGCCGCGGACGCCCGCCGGGGTTCCGGGACCGATCACGGTGCCGGAGCCCGACGACGCCGCCGAGAGCTCGGCCGCAGGAGCCAAGCAGGCCAAGAAGAGCAACTCCCTGCCGGCCGAGGAGATCATGCTGGCCGAGATGCTGACCGGCAAGATCTACCAGGCGGCCGGGGCCAAGGTGCTCCCGGCCGAGTTCGCCTGGGTGGCGACCGGCGACGAGACGGCGGCGGAGTGGACCCTGGCCCAGGTCACCGACTTCCGGACGGTGGATGAGGACCGGCCGGACGCGGCGAAGATCGCCTCCATGGCGGACTTCCTGCCGTTCGTCGGCCTGGACGTGGTGCTTGCCATCTTCGACCTGCGCAAACCGCCCAACTGGATGAAGATCGGCGCCGACCTGTACCGCCAGGACCTGGGCGGAGCCATGTACGTCAGCGCCCAGGGCGCACCCAAGAAGCCGGGTGACTTCATGGAATCCACGGACGTCACCCAGACGATCGACAGCATGTCCACCGGGCCGCACAGCAGCGGCTCGCCCTATGCCGGCGTGCCGCCGGAGAGGTTCGCCGAGTCCCTCGTCGACCTGGACAAGCGGCTGCCCCCGGCGACGATCGAGCGGCTGGTGAACGCGAGCGGCCTGCCCGAGGCCAAGCGCTCGGGGCTCATCGCGGCCCTCAACGGCCGGATCAGCTCGGGCGTCCAGTGGGCCCGCGGCTACGCGGAGCCGGTGGCCATGTTCGGCCGGCCGGTGAGTCACGGCCTGGAACCGGACCCCGAACCGGCGACGGAGTCCGACTGGCCGAACACTCTGGCCTATGACGCGCTGGAGTACCGGGACATCCACCGGCTCGTCGGCGAACAGCGCGCCCGGATCGCGAGCGTGGTCACCGGCCTGGGGAAGAAGTTGTCCGATGCCGCCGAAGGTTCCCACCTGGCCACGACGTTGCAGCAGCTGAAAGATCTGATCGACGCCAAAAGGCAGCCGATGGGGTCGGACCGGGAACTGGCCCGCACCGCGCGCAGGCTGTACGGCCAGATCATGGGCTGGCCGATGGAGGTCGCCCCCGAGCCGCTGCGGACCCTCGCCCGAGTACTGCCCGGATTCGCCGGCCTCGTCAGCGCCGAGGAGAAGGCCCTGGCCAGGATGACCGACTTCGAGCGGTCGCAGCAGCGTTCCGACGACCCGTATGCCGCACCGCCGTCGGTCGGCCCGGAAGAGCTGCTGAACCCGGACCAGTACACGGCCGAGATGGCCAGGAAGCTGCACGACGATCTCCAGCGCCTGCGGGGCAGACATCTCGTCCGCCGGGTGAGTCGGGCGGAGGAGGCCAACTACCGGATCGCGGCGAAGGAACAGGACGTCGGCAAGGCGGTCGAGGCCCTGTTCGACACCAAGGGCCACGAACGCGGTGAGATCGTCTTCTCCGTGGAGGACGCGTTCATCCTTTCCCGGGAGAGCGCCTGGGCCAAGGCGGTCGAGATCGAGGTCGAGCGGAGATTCGCCGGTGAACCCCCGGTGCGGGAGGTGCCCGACCTGGGTCCCGGGTACGCGCGCGTGGTCGAGATCCCGATCACTCCCGAGCTGTTGGGTTTCCTGGAGAACTACGCGTACTTCAGCACCCCCGTGACGGCCAAGCCCAACGCGTTCATGCCCAACCCCAACGTCAAGTACGAGGGCGCGGCGGGCGGGACCGGCGACGCCGGGGGCATCCCCAACGTCGTGGTGAAGAAGCAGGGCTTCGGCCAGTTCCTGGCCGCCACCCGGGCGATCACGTTCATCGACGCCGCCACGAGCGCGACGATGAAGAGGCTGTGGGAGAAAGAAGTGACGAAAGGCGTGGACCGCCTCCGAGAGCACGCGCGACTGCGGGCGAAGAACGCGGAGAAGGCGCCCGCCAAGGCCAACAACGGCCTCGAACTCGACGACGACGACTTCTTCGCCGGCCTGCCATTCTGACGGTCCCCGGCCGGACGACGTCCGGCCGGGGCTCACACCCCTCGCTCGGCCCGGATCTCACCGCGCTCGACGCCGCGCACCGCGCCACTTGTCACTTCGCCCTAGCTTGCGGAGAACAGGGCCTTCACCTGCGGCTGTGACGCGCATGGGCTTCGTGGGGCAGTCCGCAAGGCCGTCCACGCGTCGTGGTCAGCGGGGTGCCGTCCCCCGCCGGGACAGGTGGACCACGGCGTCGGGGACGTGCGGGGCCGTGGACCTACGCCCGGAGTCGGAGGTGCGCACGGACCCGGGCCTCAGGCGCCGGTGGGCGGGGCCCGGTAGCGTCACCGGGCATGACGATCGACGAACGGGTCCGCACCCCGGCCCGGCGCAAGAGCGACCTGCTGGCACGGCTGGAGCGGGAGACCGACATCTGGGTGGCGACGGCGGACGCGCACGGTGTGCCGTGTCTCGTACCGCTGTGGTTCGTCTGGCACGAGGAGTCGTTCTGGCTGTGCACACGCGGCACCAACCCCACCGGCCGCAATCTGCGCGACGGCGGCCGCACCCGGCTCGCCCTCGGTCACACCCGGGACGTCGTGCTGGTCGACGGTGAGGTACGGGCCTTCGGCGCCGGGGAGGTGCCGGAGGCGGCGGCTCACGCGTTCACGGCGAAGACGGGCTGGGATCCGCGCACGGACAGCCCGGCGTACGAGTTCTTCCAGGTGCGGCCGGTCGCGGTGCAGGCGTGGCACGAGGAACGCGAGCTGCGCGGCCGGCATCTGATGCGGGAGGGCGCCTGGATCGTGTGAATCCGGCCGCCGGCGCGCGGACGTCACAGCCTTTCGGAAACGGCCGACAGGGCCTCGCACGGCAGCACCAGCCGGTGGTGGAAATCGCCGGCGGCCGGCCGGGAACGGGCGAGACAGAGCGGCAAGCGAGAGCCCGGACGGCCACCGGGATCAACTGCCTTGCGAGCCCTGCTCGGAAACCTTGAGGTCAAGTTCGCAGTCCAGTGTCTGCGTATACGCCCGGCCGCCCTGCTCATATGCGAAGCGGCACTCTCGAACTGTATCTTTCGGCGGTGCAGTGATCTCCATCTTGGCCAGGTAGAAAACGTTGCTTTCTTTTCCGGCCGCAACCTTTACAGGATGCTTGACATAATTCTTCAGTTTCGCGAATTCGGGCGTGTACGACTCGCCTTCTTTGGCGAGAAGCGGAAGGCCCTCGGTGTCGTTCAGATCATAGGCACCATACTCAAGAACCCTGATGCCGGAGGGGATGTGCTCGACCGCGACACCCTTGATCTCGATGGGCTTCGACGAGGTGTTGTACGGCACGGGGAGAGCGAAGTACCAGATCTCCCCCACCCGGGTGTGCTCGTTGCCCACGGTGCCGCTTGACTGAGCCCCGTCGGTCGCCAGCGCGTTTCCAGCAGCTGCCCGACCCCCCTCATGCGCCGGTGAGCATCCGGCCGGCGCGAGAACGGCGAGCACGATGAGCGCCCCAGTACGAGTAGAAGACGCCCGGCTTGCCGGAGACCCAGTCATTCTTTCCCCAGATGTCATGGTGCTCGATGCGGCTACGACCAGTGCGTACCGGCGCCACCACCGGGTCGGCATCCCGAATCAGCCGTTGTGGCCTATCACCTCATGGATCCAGCCCGTGTAGGCGGGCGCGCTGGTGTAGAGCCCCGGGCCCTCGCTGCAGCGCACGCCCGGGGCGCCGGGGCCCGAGGTGACACCGATGAGTTCCCAGCGCCCCTTGCGGCCCTGCCGGAGCTGGGGGCCGCCCGAGTCACCGTTGCACGCCATGGCCTCGGGCACCTGGCTGATCGTGCACAAGCGGGTGCTGTCCGCGTAGCCCGGAGCGCACTCGGAGACCGCACCCCTGCGCGTGTCGAGTTCCTGGAGTCGGTCGGGGAAGACCCACTTGGCGGGGTCGGGCGCGTCGTCGATGGTGCCGAAACCCAAGACCCGGGTCGGGGCGCCGGGCCGCCCCGGGTCGTCGGCGACGCGGAGGGGCTTCTCGGCGACCGGGCGGTCCAGGCGGATCAGAGCGACGTCGTCGCGGTTGGGGCCGACGCCCTCGCCGTTCCGGTAGCCCGGGTGGGACACCTTCTGCGCGACGGAGCGGACCGTGCCCCCGGAGTCCTTCCACTCACTGCCGATCCGGACGGTGCCGTCCAGGGTGACGAGCCTCGTGTCCACGCAGTGGGCAGCTGTGAGCACCCACTTCGAGTCGATCAACGATCCCCCGCAGACACCCTTGAAATCAGGGTCGTCCGCACCCGTCACCGGGATCGACACCATGAACGGGTAACGCTGCGTGGAATCCTTCCCGTTGACGATGGCTTCGGCGTTGCCGGTCATCACGGCGGCACACGCCGCTCCCGCCAGGACCACCGCGGCGGTGCGCGCCACCGTACGGCGCGAGGACTTCGAGCTGAACACTGATTCTCCGATCGGACGAACATGTGCGATGTGTCCAGCCTGCGCGATCAGCGGGAAGTGATCCATCCGGCCAGCGGGCCTGTGCGGGGTGGGGAGGGCCCCACCCCGGGATCCGGCGTTGGTCGCCTCACGAGGACGACGGGGTTGATCGGCGTGCAGTCGATCGCGGCGGACTCACCCGTCGCGCGGTACACGGCCGAGCAGTTCGTGCCGTTGTAGCCCAGGCATTCCTGGAAACCCGCCCCGCCGGTCTGGTTGTTGACGACCACACGCCATCCGGTGACGTTCGACAGGTTGTGGTAGCCGTGCTACCGGCCTGAGTGGGCGGCCGTGCCGAGGCGCCGCTGCGGTTGCTCCCCGCCCCGGCCGCGCAGGGAGACGTCCGTCTCGGTGAGGACGCGGTGGACGAATCCGTACGACCGGCCGTATGCCTCGGCGATGGCCCGTATGGACCTGCCGGCCTCGTACTGCTCCTTCATCTCCCGCGCGAGCTTCTCGCGCGCCGCACCCGTGATCTGTTCGCCCTTCCGCACGGCTCGTCTCCTTCCGTGACCGGCTCCGGTTGTGATCGTCGTCTACCCCGGAAAGGACGCGATGTTCCCGGCCGCCGCAATCTTCCGCGGTTGCCCACTCCCGTCATCCAACCGACATTCACCCGTCACCCATTTGACTGCATGTCCATGCCACTCTCCCGGATGCCGCCCCCGTTCAACCCGCGTAGATGGGACCCCACATGCCGGCGATACGCACCGCCCGCTGGAAGTCAGTGGCATTCGCCACGGCCGCCGTCCTGGTCGGCCTCACCTCCCCCGCCCTCACCGCGACCCCCGCCGCGGCCACCACGACGGCGTACGACTCGACGTACTACAAGAACGCCGTGGGCAAGACGGGCACCAGCCTCAAGTCCTCGCTGCACACCATCATCAGCAGCCAGACCAAGCTGTCCTACTCGGCGCTCTGGGAGGCGCTGAAGGTCACCGACCAGGACCCGGCCAACAGCAACAACGTCAAGCTGCTGTACTCGGGCATCTCCCGCAGCAAGACGCTCAACGGCGGTGACGTCGGCGACTGGAACCGCGAGCACGTGTGGGCCATCTCGCACGGCGACCTGACGACCTCCACCGGTCCGGGCACCGACCTGCACCACATCCGTCCGGAGGACGTCCAGGTCAACGGTGTCCGGGGCAACAAGGACTTCGACAACGGCGGCAGCGGCTTCACCAACTCCGGTGGCAGCCTCACCGATTCCAACTCCTTCGAGCCGCGCGACGCCGTCAAGGGCGACGTGGCGCGCATGATCTTCTACATGATCGTCCGCTACGAGGGCGGCGACGGCTGGGCCGACCTGGAGGGCAACGACAGCGTCAGCAACGGCAGCAACCCCTGCATGGGCCGGCTGTCGGTGCTCAAGCAGTGGAACGACGAGGACCCGCCGGACACCTTCGAGGAGCGCCGCAACCAGGTCATCTACGACACCTATCAGAAGAACCGGAACCCGTTCATCGACCACCCCGAGTGGGTCGAGGCGATCTGGTAGGACGGGCCGGTCACTCCCGGACAGATCCGTTCCGGCACGGCCGCCGCGGGCAGGGCACGCCGCTCCTCCTCGGTCAGGTCGGGGCGGGCCGGTGTCCACCCGACCCGGGCGGTACGGCCGGACGCCCACCCACCGGGCCGCCCGGCTCGCCCACCAGAGCCGGCCGGCCGGACCGCCTCGTCCCCGCGCCTTGTCCAGCCCTGCCCACGCCCGTCAGGTCGCCTGTCCGCGGACCTGGTCGAGGCTGGTCAGCTCGGCGGCGGTGAGCCGCAGCGCTCCGGCGGCGACGTTCTCGGTCAGGTGGCCGGGGTTGCCGGTGCCGGGGATGGCGAGTACGTGCGGGCCCTGGTGCAGCGTCCAGGCGATGCGGACCTGCGCGGGAGTCGCGTCGTGGGCACGGGCCACGGAGAGCACCGCGTCGTCGTGCACGGCCGTCGCACCGCGTTCTCCGGCCTCTCCGGCCACGGCGTAGAACGGGACGAAGGCGATGCCGTGCTCGCCGCACAGCCGCAGCAGCTCGTCGCCGACCGGGTCGGGCCGGTCCAGGGCGTACCGGTTCTGGACGGAGACCACCGGGGCGATCCGCAGCGCCTCGGTGAGGTGCCGGGGTTCCACGGCGGAGATCCCGAGGTGCCGGATCAGTCCCGCCGTGCGCAACTCGGCGAGGGCGCCGAAGTGTTCGGCGATGGAGTCCTGGCGCATCCGGCGCAGGTGGACGAGGTCGAGATGGTCCCGTCCGAGCTGGCGCAGGTTCTCCTCGACATGGCCGCGCAGCTCGTCGGGGCGGGCGGAGGTGCCCCACGCGCCGTGGTAGTCGCGGTAGGGGCCGACCTCGGTGGCGATGACGAGGTCGTCGGGGTACGGGGACAGCGCGGTGTTGACGAGTTCGTTGGCGGAACGCAGCGAGGAGAAGTAGAAGGCCGCCGTGTCGATGTGGTTCACCCCGAGTTCGACGGCCTTGCGCAGCACCGCCAGCGACCGTTCCCGGTCGCTCGGGGTGCCGTGGTGGAAGGCGGCGCTGCCCGTCAGCCGCATGGTGCCGAAGCCGATGCGGCGGACGGGCAGATCACCCAGCCCGAAGGTGCCGGAGGCGTCCGCGGTGATCGTTTCCGTGGTCATCGGCGGAGTCTCGCACACGGCGCCCGCGCCACGTCAGCAGTACAGGTTGGCTCCCGGCGCGACCCCGAGGATCTGGGCGAAGCGCTGGTAGGCGGAGACCCGGCTCTGCACCTGTGCGGGGTTCTTGCCGTCGCACTCCAGGGAGCCGTTGATGCTGCGGATGGTCTGGCCGAAGCCGGCGCCGTTCACCATGGCGTTGTGCGGGGTCATGGTGCCGGGCCCGGACTGTGTGTTCCAGTACCACAGGCCGGTCTTCCAGGCGACGGACGCGTTGTTCTGCACCAGGTTGGGGTTGTTGAGCAGGTCGATGCCGAGCGCGTCGCCGGCGGCCTTGTAGTTGAAGTTCCAGGACAGCTGGATGGGGCCGCGCCCGTAGTACGCCGCCTGGCCCGCCGGGCAGCCGTAGGGGCGGCTCTGGTCGCAGTAGTGCGGGTAGTTGGCGGTGTTCTGTTCGACGACGTACACCAGTCCGCCGGTCTCGTGGCTGACGTTGGCGAGGAAGGCGGCGGCCTCCTGCTTCCGCACGGTGTCGCTGCCGGTGTTCGCGAAGGCGGGGTAGGCGCCGAGCGCGGCGGTCAGACCGCTGTAGGTGTAGAAGGAATTCCGGTTCGGGAACATCTGGTTGAACTGCGACTCGCTCACCACGAAACCGGCGGCGGAGGCCGGGGACGCCTGGAACGCCAGGGCGGAGCCGCCGATCGCGAGCGAGGCCAGGAGCGCGGCGATGCGGTGTTTCGACACGGACCAACTCCTTTGTACGGCACGGCCGCGCCCGCCGGAGTCGGGAGCGGCCGTGGTGGGGGGTTGGGCACACTCAACCGCTTTGGTATGTACCAGTCAAGGGTTTAGACCAGTCGATCACGTACGACCGGGACGGTGAACTTCCGTCCGGCGCAGGCCAGTCGGGCCCGGCCGCACGCACGGCCGGGCCCGAGGGGCGTGCACGGCCAGGCCCGAGAGGTCGCGCGGCCGGGCCCGAGAGGCGTGCGGGCGGTCAGCTCAGCGGCTTCGCCAGGACGGCCTTGCGGTGGCTGAACGTCTCGATGGAGTAGCGGCCGTGGTAGTTGCCCATGCCGCTCTCCCCCACCCCGCCGAACGGCAGGTCGGAGACGGTGAGATGGGCGACGGGCAGGCCGTGTCCGAGGCCGCCCGAGGAGGTCTCGGCGGCGACGCGCGCCCGGGTCTCGTCCGACTCGCTGAAGACGTACAGGGCCAGGGGCTTGTCGCGGTCGTTGATGAACCCGATGGCCTCGTCCAGGCCGGACACGGTGACGATCGGCAGGATCGGACCGAAGATCTCCTCCCGCATGACGGGCGAGGCGGGGTCGACATCGGCGAGGACGGTCGGCGCGAGGTACTTCGTCGCCCGGTCTCCGACACCGCCGACGGCGACCCGGCCGGAGCCGAGCAGGCCGGACAGCCGGTCGAAGTGCCGTTCGTTGACGATCCGGCCGTACTCCGGCGAGCGCGCCGGATCGGTGCCGAACAGCCTCTCGACCGCGCGGACCAGCGCGGCCTCCAGGGCCGGTGCGGTCTCCGGGTCGGTCAGGACGTAGTCGGGGGCGACGCAGGTCTGGCCCGCGTTGAGGAACTTGCCGCGGGCGAGCCGGTCCGCGACCACCTCCAGGTCGGTGCCGCGGTCCACGAACACCGGGGACTTTCCGCCCAGTTCGAGGGTGACCGGGGTGAGGTGCTCGGCGGCGGCCCGCATGACGATACGGCCGACGGTGCCGTTGCCGGTGTAGAAGATGTGGTCGAAGCGCTCGGCCAGCAGGGCCGTGGTCTCCGGGACACCGCCCTCGACCACCGCGACCGCGTCCGGGTCCAGGTAGGCGGGGATCAGCTCGGCCAGCGCGGCGGAGGTGGCCGGGGCCAGCTCGCTCGGCTTGGCGACGACCGCGTTGCCGGAGGCCAGCGCGCCGACCATGGGCGCGAGCAGGAGCTGCGCCGGGTAGTTCCAGGGCGCGATGACGAGGACGACGCCGAGCGGGTCGTACTGCGTCCAGGCCGTGGCGTCGGCGCCCAGGTGCGGCGGGACGGGCGCGGGCTCGGGGCGCAGCCAGTCCGCCAGGCGCTCCAGTGTGTGGTCGATCTCGCGGACGGTGAAGTCGATCTCGGTGCGATAGGCCTCGGTGTCGCTCTTGCCGAGGTCGGCGCGGAGGGCGGCGGCGAGGTCGGCGCCGCGTTCCGTGAGCAGGGCGCGCATCCGGCGCAGCTGGTCGGTACGCCAGTCGACGGACTTCGTACGGCCGGTGGCGAAGGTGGCGCGCAGCCGGGCCACGACGTCGGCGGGCCGCTCGGGCAGGGAGTGGTTCACGGTGCCTCGGATGGATCACATGGGAACAGTCGGATGCATTTAGCAACCTTTCATGTCCTCAAGTTCATTCCGGCGGGGCCGGTGGAGTGACGAGGGTCACGCCAGTCCTCCCGCGTCGACGACGCCCGGCGCCGCGGGCGGGGCTCGCGGTCATACCGCCCGATGGCCCGGAAGAATCTCCCGCATGGATCTCACCGCGCATCCGCTCGTCGTCCGCGCCCGCCGCCTCGCCGAGGACCTGCTCGCCCCCGAGGCCGAGCGGGTCGACCAGGAGGGGGTGCCCCCGGGGCACATCGAGGCGGTGAAGCGGTCGGGCCTGCTCGGGGTGACCGCGCCGGCGGACCACGGGGGCGCGGGGGTGCCGCCCGCCGTGGCGCGGGAGGTCGCGGAGATCCTGGCCGGGGCGTGCGGTGCGACCTGGTTCGTGCAGACCCAGCACCACACGCCGGTGCAGACCCTGGCGCGCAGCGAACACCCGGCACGGGAAAGGCTGTTGGGCCCCTTGTCCCGCGGGGAGCTGCTGTCCGGGGTGGCGTACGCGCAGCTGCGGTCGTATCCGCGCCGCCCGGTACGGGTCCGGCCGGAGCGCGGCGGCTGGCGGTTCGACGGGACGGTGCCCTGGTACACCGGCTGGGGTCTGAACGACGTGATGCTGCTGGCCGGGGTCACCGACTCCGGCGAGGCCCTGTTCGCCTTCGCCGAGGCCCGGGAGCAGCCGGGGCTGCGGGCCTCGGAGCCGATGCGGCTGGCCGCCCTCACCGCCGCGCGCACGGTGTCGCTGGAGCTGGACGGACTGTGGCTGCCCGCGGAGGCGGTGGCCCTGCGCACGCCGTACGACCGCTGGGCCGCCGGCGACCGGGTCAGGACGCTGCACACCAGCCCGGCGGTCTTCGGCGTGACACAGACCGCGCTCTCCCTGCTGGACACGGGCACGGCCGCCCCGCTCCGCGCCCGCCTCGCCGGGATCCGCCGCAGGGCGTACGAGCTGGCGGACGAGCCGCCGCCCAAGGGGTGGACGGGGCGTCCGGCCACGGCGATGCGCGCCAGCGGGGCGGAGTCGGAGGCGGAGGCGAGGACGGTGGACGCGTGGGTGGGGGAACGGCTGGCGGTGCGCGCGGACGCCCACGAGCTGCTGCGTACGGCCACCACGGCGGCGGTGGTGGCCGGCGGCGGCCGCGCGATGGCCGTGACCGCCCGCGCCCAACGCCTCGCCCGGGAGGGGCTGTTCCTGCTGGTACAGGGCCAGACCGCCGAGTCACGCGCGGCACATCTGCGGGCCTTGAGCGGGGCGCCGGCGGACACCTGAGCCTGCCCGCCGGAACGCGCTCCGCCGGGTCAGCCGGCGACCGGTACCTCCTGGGCAGCGGCAGGTGCCCGCCCGTCGGGGTGGGTCCACAGTCCCTGCGCGGCGAGCCGGGGCAGCACGCCCTCGCCGAACCAGTACGCCTCCTCCAGGTGCGGATAGCCGGAGAGGACGAACTCGTCGATGCCGAGGGCGTGGTACTCCTTGATGCGCTCGGCCACCTCCTCGTGACTGCCGACCAGCGCCGTCCCCGCGCCGCCCCGCACCAGCCCGATCCCGGCCCACAGGTTGGGGTGGATCTCCAGGCCGTCCCGGCTGCCGCCGTGCAGCGCGAGCATGCGCCGCTGCCCCTCCGACTCGCTGCGGCCGAGCCCCTCCTGCACGGCCCGTACGGTCTCCGGGTCGAAGCCGTCGAGCAGCCGGTCCGCCTCCGCCCATGCCTGCGCCGCCGTGTCCCGCGTGATGACGTGCAACCGGATGCCGAAGCGCGGGGTACGGCCGTGCGCGGCGGCGAGCCCGCGGATCCAGGCGATCTTCTCGGCGACCTGCGCGGGCGGCTCGCCCCAGGTGAGGTACACATCGGCGTAGCGGGCCGCGACCTCGCCGGCGGCCGGTGAGGAGCCGCCGAAGTACACCTCGGGCACCGGGTCGGGCACCCGGCTGAGCCGCGCCTCCTCGACCCGCAGGTGCTCCCCGTCCAGGTCGACGCTCTTGCCCTCCCACAATTCCCGTACCACGTGCAGGAATTCGCCGGTACGGCGGTACCTGGCGTCCTTGTCGAGGAAATCGCCGTAGGCCCGCTGTTCCCGGCTCTCCCCGCCGGTGACGACGTTGAGCAGCAGCCGTCCCCCGGTCTGCCGCTGGAACGTGGCCGCCATCTGCGCGGCGAGCGTCGGGGAGACGAAGCCGGGCCGGAAGGCCACGAGGAACTTCAGCCGTTCGGTGTGCTGGCTGACCATGGCGGTGGTCAGCCACGCGTCCTCGCACCAGGCGCCGGTCGGGGTGAGCGCGGCCACGAAGCCCAACTCCTCCGCGGCGCGCGCGATCTGGCTCAGATAGGCGACCGTCGGGGGCCGGTCCCGGCCGGACACGGTCGCCGGGCTGCCGTGACCGCCGCCGACGACATCACGGCTGTCGCCGTTGGTGGGCAGGAACCAGTGGAAGGTGAGGGACACGGAGGTCTCCGATCGCTTGTGTCCGTGGGGTGGGCGGGCCGATCAGCTCGCGGTCGCCGCCGCCAGTACGGGCGTGCGGTCCAGGGCGGCGGCGAACTGGTCCACCACGTGCCCCAGGGCCTCGGCGGTGGCCGGTGCGACGGCCACGGAGCCGTCCTCCCGCACGGTGATGTCCTTGTCGAGGGTGAACCAGCCCTGGACTATGTGGGCGGCACCCATGGAGTTCAGCACCGGCCGCAGGGCGTAGTCGATGGCGAGAACATGCGCGGTGGAGCCGCCGGTGGCCAGCGGGAGCACGGTTTTGCCGGTGAGCGCGAACTGCGGGAGCAGGTCCAGGAGCGCCTTGAGGACGCCGGAGTACGACGCCTTGTAGACGGGCGTGCCGACCACGACGCCGTCGGCGCGGGCGAACAGCTCCGCGGCCTCGACGATGGCGGGGTGCCGGAAGTCCGCGCCGAGCAGGGCCTTTGCCGGGATGGTGCGGACATCGAGCGGGATCACCTCGTGGCCCTGGGCGATGAGCCGCTGGTCCAGGTGGCGCAGCAGGAGGCTGGTGCGCGAGGAGGCGGAGGGGCTTCCGGAGACGGACAGGACGGTGGCCATGGGTGTCTCGATTCTGGGGTGCGCCGGACGGCCGTACGCGAGTGGGACGCCCGGGAGAAGACGGTCGGGAGCACCGCGTCCCGAGCCGGAGCGGGCACGCGGAACCCCTGTCGCGGAATCGCTCGACGGGACGCCGGGCACACCGAATCCGGTGAAGGACGGAGGGGGTTCAGTCGCGCCGGACGCCCGGAGGAGAGGGAAGAGGAGGGCGGATCAGCCCGCGGCGCGACAGGAGGCGCTGGAGACGCGTGCGAGATCGACATGGCGTCGCCGCGTGAGATCCAGTCGCGTGGTCATGCCATCGATCGTGGCAGCAGCCTGCGACGACCGTCAAGGAGATCACGGCCGTTCTCGCATCGCGGACCCCTGGGTTCCACAGCCGCCGCACGGGAGGCGCGCGGCGGCCGGGTGCCGACGGCCGGCTCTCAGGCCCCGCCTCCCACCTCCCGCCCCCGGCCACCACGAGGAAGGCGTCCGGCTTCGGATCCCTCACCACGGTCGCCGGCTCACCCTCGGCACGTCGGGCGGCGACGTGCCGGCCATCGCCCATCCTGCTCACCCTCTACACATAAGCTGGAAGTAAGGGCAAAATGGTCCATATGGCGCACTAGCCCCGCACCGGACCGGACCCGGTCCGGCCTGCGAAGTCGAAGGAGACGAGTCATGGCCGACTTGCACAGGGGTGACATCTCGAGCCACCCCGATGTCTCCGAGATGCGGGACCGCTACGCCCGCGTACTCGGTGGTCGTGATGTGGCGCTCGTGGACGGGCCGGTGTTCCTGCTCGGCCTGTACTGTGCCGCGTCCCCGTGGATCCTGCACTACACGGCGAGCCAGCCCGCCCTCGTCACCCACAATCTGATCGTGGGCATTGCGATCGGCCTGCTGGCCCTGGGATTCACCCGGGCGCCCGAGCGCATGTACGGCCTGAGCTGGGCCATGTGTGCCATGGGCATCTGGATGATCATCGCCCCGTGGATCGTGGGCAGCCGCCCGGACACGGGCGTCATCGTCAACAACATCGTCATCGGAGCCCTGGCCCTCGTCCTCGGCCTGGTGTGCGCCGGCACGGCCGCGAAGAGCACTCCCAGGCCGTAGCACGCGGGCCCCCGGACCACGGAAGAGAAGACCGAGGAAAGGAGACGGGAACATCGGAAACGAAGAAGAACATCGAGGCCGGTCCGCCGGACGGACCGGCCTCCCCTTGTCCCCGGTCAGCCGGCCGGCACCCGCCACGGCTCCTGTGGCAGGGGCCGGCCGGTCTCCAGCAGCGACTTGAGGTTGGACAGCACGGCCGGCCAGCCGGACGCGACGGCGGAACGCTCGCCCTCGTCGGCCAGGTCGTCGTGCGTGACGGTCAGCCGGACGATGTCCTCGTACGGCCGGATCTCGTAGGTGACCCTGGAGTGCCGGTCCTCGCGGCCCTCCTCACCGGGCTCGGCCCAGGTGGTCACCAGCCGGGCCGGCGGCTCGCTCTCCACCACCCGGCCGACCACGTCGGCGACGCCGGAGCCGTCGGCGCGCACATGCTCCCAGCGGGAACCGGGCCGCCAGTCGGAGACGTTCCGGTGCCCCCAGTAGACGGCCGTCAGATCGGCGTCGGTGAGCGCCTCCCAGAGCTTCTCGGGAGTGCTCGCGATGTAGGTGACGTACACGAAGCAGGGTTGCTCGGTCATGGTCGCTCAAGCTGTCGAGGTGATCGTCCGCTGTCAAAGGTCCGCGTCGGGCAGGGCCGGCACGGTGAAGGAGATCCACACGTCCGGCGGCAGCTCCGGCCGGCCCGGCACCGGGCGCGGCTCGCGGGTCCAGGCGTCGCCGGCGAGTTCCGTGGCGACCCTGGCCCAGAAGCGCGCCGCGGCCGGGTTGTCCTGCTGGTAGGCGATCTCCCACGGCCCGGGGTGCCGGGTGAGCACCTCGCGCGCGGCCCGCAGCCCGACGCCCCGGCGCCGGGCACCGCGCACCACGAAGAAGCTGTTCAGCACGCGTACCGGGCCGTCGAGCCCGCGGACGAACGCCAGCCCGGCGAGGCGGTCGCCGTACGTCAGCAGGTACGGCGCCCAGCCGGGCCCGGTGAAGGCGGAGGTCACCCACTCGCTCCGGAAGCCGCCGTCGGCGGCGGGCAGGCTGCCCTGGAACTCGGACAGATCGTGGCGGAACATCAGCCACAGCCGCTCCACGGCGGGCCGGTCGTCGGGGGTCGCGGGGCGGACGGCGAGGTCCGCGGCCATGTTCTCGGCGGTGCTCCCGGCCGTGTTCTCGTTCGTGTTCTGGGTCATGAACGAGAGCGTCCCCGGCGGATCGTGGTCCGGCCGGGGAGGTGGTGTCCGTAACTCTAGCTCATCTCAAGGGCGTTGCGGGTCTCGCCGATGTCCTCGCCGGTCTCCTTCGGGCCGAACGGCCAGACCCTCTCGTGCCGCGCCCACCCCAGGAAGGCCACGCAGCCGAGGGCCAGCCAGACCAGGGACCACTCGACGGGGTGGCGGCCCGGGGAGTTGTGGTCGGCGTAGCCGTAGATCACGCACCAGCCGGTGAAGGCGAGGACGCTCGGCAGCGGGTACAGCCACATGCGGTAGGGGCGGTGCAGGTCCGGGCGGCGTCGGCGCAGGACCGTCAGCGCCACGATCTGGGCCAGCGCCTGCACGATCACCATCACCGTGGTGAGCAGCTGGATCAGGGTGGCGAGGTCGGTGTGGCGGCCGACCAGGAAGCCGACGGCGGTGATCACGCCCATGGTGGCGAGGCCGGACACCGGGAACCGGTGCCTGGGGTGCAGCTTGCCGTAGGCGCGGAAGAAGACCCGGTCGCGGGCGGCGTCGTAGGGCACCCGGGAGCCGCCGAGCAGGCCGGTGAAGACGGAGGCGAACGCGGTGACGAGGATCAGCGCGGTCACGGTGTCCGCCGCCGCCCTGCCCCAGGTGTCCTCCAGCACCGCGGAGGCCACCGAAGTGGAGGCGATGTCGTGCGGGTCGGTCATCCGGTGCCAGTCGACCACGCCGAGCGTGCCGATCTGGAGCAGCAGGTAGATCGCCATGACACCGAGGATCGAGAAGAGCACGGAGCGCGGGAGGGTCCGGCCGGGGTCCTTGATCTCGGCGCCCATGTAGGCGGTGGTGTTGTAGCCGAGGTAGTCGTAGATGCCGATGGTCAGGCCCGCGGCGAACCCGGGCCAGTAGTGGTCGCTCATCACATTGAACGCGCCCTGTGGGTAGGTGAAGGCCATATGTGGGCTGAAGTGAGTGGCCGCGGCGATGATGACCAGCAGCACGGAGGCGATCATCACGGTCCACAGGACGGCCGTGATCCGGGCGATGTGCTCGATGCCGCGCCAGAGCAGGAGCACCACGAGGGCGATGACGCCGAGGCCGGTCAGGTCGCCGGCCGTCCGCCCGAGGCCGGGGGCGAGATAGCCGAGGTACTGGACGAAGCCGACCACGCCCGTGGACATGATCAGCGGGATGAACAGCATGGCCGTCCACACGAACAGAAACGGCATCAGACGCCCGGTGCGGTGCCGGAAGGCCTGGCGCAGATAGACGTAGCTGCCGCCGGAGCCGGGCAGGGCGGCACCCAGTTCGGCCCAGACGAGCCCGTCGCACAGGGCCAGGACCGCGCCCGCGAGGAACCCGGTGACCGCCTGCGGGCCGCCGAACGCGGCGACCATCAGCGGGATGGTGACGAACGGGCCGATGCCGCACATCTGGCTCATGTTGATCGCCGTGGCCTGGAACAGGCCGACGCGGCGGACGAAACCACCCGTGGGTGGCGGGCTACCGGACAATGGGGCCTCCTGACACGGCGGGCATCCGACGCACCCGGCAGCGGCTGATCTACCGTCAGACTCACGACGGCGAAACGATCCTGCCCAAGCCGGCGGCGTCCCGTGCCGGTCTCCGCGAGGCTCGTTGACAGTGTCCGGGGCGCGACCTAGCGTGACCCAGGTTAGTAAAGTTTCCTAACTTTACGAGGCTGGAGACCGCCGTGTTCCCTCGCCACACCCGCCGGCTCCCCCTGGCCGCCGCGGCGCTGCTCGCCCTCGGCGGCGCCCTGACCACCGGCGCCTGGGCCGGCCGCGGGGAGGCGACCGAGCCCCACCGGCCGGAGCGGCTCACCCCCGTCCCCTCCGCCGCGGGCACCAGCACCCCGCTGTCCCGCTTCGCCATCCAGTCCGCCGCGAAGGTGGGCGACTCGGCGGCGGCCGTGTCCTCCCCCGGCTATCCGGCGCGAAACTGGTATCCGGCCGGTCCCCGCTCCACCGTGCTGGCCGCGCTGCTGGCGAACGGCGTGTACCCCGACCCGTTCCGCTCCACCAACCAACGGCAGATCCCGCGGGCCGACTTCGACGTGCCGTGGTGGTACCGCTCGGACTTCACGGTCGAGGACACCGAGCGGCGCACCTTCCTGGACTTCAGCGGCGTCGTCTCGGCGGCCGACGTCTATGTGAACGGCCGGCTGGTGGCGCCGGCCTCCCGGATCACCGGCGCCTACACCCGCCATGAGCTGGACATCACCTCGCTGGTCCGGCCGGGCACGAACACGGTCGCCTTCCGGGTGCGGCCCAACGACCCGAACCGGGACCTGACCATGGGCTGGCTCGACTGGCTCCAGCCGCCGCCCGACCGGAACATGGGCCTGGTCCGGGACGTCCTGGTCCGCCGGGAAGGCCCGGTCGCGCTGCGCGACGCGCACGTGGTCACGAGGCTGGCCGTGCCCTCGCTCGCCACCGCCGACCTGACGGTCAGGGCCCAGGTCCGCAACGACACGGGCTCCGCGGTCACCACGGAGGTCACCGGCAGGGTCGGCGGCATCCGGTTCGCCCGGACGGTGACGCTCGGCGCGCACGAGTCGAAGGCGCTGTCCTTCTCCCCCGCCGACGTCCCCGGTCTGCGCCTCACCCGCCCCAAGGTATGGTGGCCGGCCGGCATGGGCGGGCAGCCGCTGTACGACCTGGACCTCACCGCCACCGTGGCCGGCACACCGTCGGACACCGCGCACGAGAGCTTCGGCATCCGGGACGTGCGGGCCCCGCTGAACGCCGACGGCGCCCGCCAGTACCGCGTCAACGGCCGTCCCCTTCTGATCAGGGGCGGCGGCTGGTCCCCGGACGAGTTCCTGCGCTGGGACCGCGCCTATACCGAGGACCGTCTGAAGTACGCCCTCGACCTGGGCCTGAACACCATCCGCCTGGAAGGCCACCTGGAGCCCGACGAGTTCTTCGACCTCGCCGACCGCTACGGCGTGCTCGCCCTGCCGGGCTGGGAGTGCTGCGACAAGTGGGAGGGCGACGTCAATCCCAACGGCTCGGGCGAGCCGTGGTCCGCAGCGGACCACACCGTGGCGCGGGCGTCCATGGCCGCCGAGGCCGCCCGGCTGCGCGGCCACCCGAGCGTGCTGTCGTTCCTGATCGGCAGCGACGCCGCGCCGGACGCCACGATCGAGAAGGGCTACCTGGACGCGCTGGAAGCGGCCGACTGGCCCGTCCCCGTGGTCCCCGCCGCGTCCGCCACCTCCTCCCCGCGGCTCGGTGACTCGGGCATGAAGATGACGGGCCCCTACGACTGGGTGCCGCCCGGCTACTGGTACGCCAAGCGGGAGGGCGGGGCCACCGGCTTCAACTCCGAGACCAGCGCGGGCCCGAGCATCCCCACCCTGGACACGCTGCGCCGGATGATGACACCGGCCGAACTGGACACCCTCTGGAAGGACCCGGAAGCCCGGCAGTACCACCGTTCGCCGTCCGTCACCTTCGGCACGCTCAAGATCTACGACGAGGCGCTCACCGGCCGCTACGGCCCTCCCACGGGCCTCGCCGACTATGTACGCAAGGCCCAGCTGGCCCAGTACGAAACCGTGCGCGCCCAGTTCGAGTCGTACCGGCGCAACGCGACCGACAGCGACCGGCCCGCCACCGGTGTCGTGCACTGGATGTTCAACAGCGGCTGGCCCTCGCTGCACTGGCAGCTGACGGACCGTTACCTCGACCAGAACGGCGCCTACTTCGGCGCGAAGAAGGCCAACGAGCCGCTGCACGTGCAGTTCTCCTACGACGACCGCTCCGTCGTGGTGGTGAACAACCGCACCGCTGCGGTCCGGGGGCTCACCGCGCGGGCCACGCTGTTCGATCCCGACGGCACGCGCCGCTTCGACCAGAGCGCCGGCGCGGTGGCGGTGAACGGCGGCGGCGCGCATGCCACCGCGCTCACGCTGCCGCCGGCGGTGGACGGGCCGGCGCGCACCCAGCTGCTGCGGCTGGTGCTGACGGACGCGGCCGGCAAGGAGGTGAGCCGGAACGTGTACTGGCTCTCCACCCGGCCCGACACCCTCGACTGGGACGGCACCACCTGGTACTACACCCCGACGACGGAGTACGCCGACCTGACCGGGCTGGCCTCGATGGCCCGGGTGCCGGTGTCGGCGGAGGCGGTCACCCGCGCGTCGGACGGGGTGTCGACCACGACGGTGACCCTGCGCCACCACGGGAGCGGGACGACTCCGGCGCTGCTGACGGACGTCGACGTGATGGGCGCGGAGGGCAGGCCGGTGCTGCCGGTGCGCTGGTCGGACAACCAGGTGAGCCTGTGGCCGGGCGAGTCGGTGACGCTGACCGCCACCTACCGGACGGCGGACCTGCGCGGGTCGGCACCGGCCGTGCGCGTCTCCGGCTGGAACACACCGGAGACGACGGTCCCGGCGGGCTGACGGGGCGGGGCGGAGCCGCACGACGGCCCGCGCCGCCGCCCCGGCCCGGTTCAGCTCACGTCGAGCGCGGTGTCGTCCACGACGAACGAGGTCTGGTACTTGGAGCCCTCGGTGCCGGTGAACTTCAGGGTGACGGTCTGCCCGGCGTAGCCGCCGAGGTCGAAGGCGCGCTGGGTGTAGCCGGTGGCGGCGTCGAGGTTGGAGTACGTCGCCAGGGTGCGCAGCACGGTGCCGGAGCCGTTCAGGAGCTGGACCTTGAGGGTGTCGTAGGCCGTGCTGGTGGTGGTCTCGGCGGTGTCCACGTGGAGTTGGAAGGTCAGCCTGGCCGCGCAGCCGGACGGGAGGGTCACCGACTGGGCGAGGGTGTCGGTGGTGGCGGTGCCGTTGCCGTCGAGCCAGGCGTAGTACGAACCCGAACGGGCCGCCCTGCTGGTGGAGTTGGTGATGACGCCGCTGGTCGTGGTCCAGACGGTGCTGCCGGACTCGAAGCCGTTGTTGCCGAGGAGCTGGGCGGCGGCGCAGGTCGTCGAGCCGCCGCCGGTGCCCGTGCCGCTCGCGCCGGACAGCCATGCGGTGGCGTTGAGCGCGAGGGCGGCGTTGGTGGCGGTGGTGTCGTTCCAGCCGTCGTAGAGGGTGTTGCCGGACTGGCCGGTGCCGTCGTCGGCCGGGGAGCTGTCGCCCCAGAAGGCCACCCGGCCGCTGCCGAAGGTGCTGGTGGCGAAGAAGGCGCCGGTGTTCCCGGAGTAACCGGTGCGGTAGAGCAGGCCCTTGACGCCGGGGTTGTCGGCGGGCTTGAGGGTGGCGGTCGTACCGCTGGCGATCAGGCTCTTGGTGACGGTGCCGAAGGAGCCGTGCAGCACCGGGTCGGTGCTGTCACCGATCGCGGCCGGGTGGTCGGAGCCGATGCTCAGCGAGTCGACGGAGAAGCCGAACGGGTCGGTGGAGTCGACGCCGTTGTTCGTCATCAGGTCGTTGAAGATCTCGACCGCGTCGTAGCCGTCGTTGTCGCGGTCGGCTCCGGTGTGGTCGGAGATCATGAACAGTCCGCCGCCGTTCTTGACGAAGTTCATGATCGCCGTTTTTTCGGCGCTGGTGAGAGGGGTGTTGGGTTCGGGCAGGACCAGCGTGTCGAAGTTCGACAGATCGGTGGCGGAGGTGCCGCCGTAGCCGAGGCTCGAGCCCGGCGGCAGGGTCTTCAGGCTGTAGCCACCGGTCTTCTGCAGTGCGACGCCCCAGGAGGACAGGGCCCCGGTCCAGTCGGTCTCGGCGGACGGGGAGGCGTCCTGGCCGAGCGGGTCGGGCTGGCTGGTGGAGATGATCCAGTCGGCGTTGCCGGCCGTCTCGGCATGGGCGTTGTCGAACAGGACGCGGTGGGTGTCCGCCGCGTGGGCGGGGGTGCCGGTGCCGGTCTGTACGGCGACCGAGGCCAGCAGCAGCGCCGCGCCGGCCAGGGCGGTGGTGCCGCCGCGGCGGGATCTTTTCCGTCCGAGCATCCGTCGAACCTCCGTGAAGGGCTGGGGAGAGGCGGTGCGGGCGCCGAGTCTGCGCGCGTAGAACCGGCTTGGGGTGTCCTCCGCGCGTCGGTTGGCTGAAATGTACATGGCGATCCGGGCGGGTGAACAGAGGGTTCCGGTGCCGACGGGAGCGCGCCGGATCACCACCGGAGGCGCATGGACGACGCGACGCGCCGGCCGCGCCGGGAGGTTCAGCCGCCGTCCGGCCGTACCGACGCCAGGTAGGCGGCGAGCCGGTCGCGGTTGCGGGCCAGGCAGTCGATGCGGGCCTGGATGCGGTCGATGTGCTCCTGGAGCAGGGCGGCCGTCCCGGGCGGCACGTTCCCGGGGGACGGCACCAGACGGCCGGGTCCGCACAGGTACGGCAGGATCGCGCGGATCATCTCGGTGGTCAGCCCGGAGTCCAGCAGGCCCCGGATCTGCCGCACCCGCGCGACCGCGGACTCCGGGTAGCTGCGGTAGCCGTTGCCGGCGCGGTCGGGGTGCAGCAGGTCCTGTTCCTCGTAGTAGCGCAGCAGCCGGGTGGCGACGCCCGTGCGCCGGGACAGCTCACCGATGCGCATCGCGCCTCCCGGGTTCCGCGCTTGACCTTCACACTGATGTGAAGCTTCCACCATGGTCGCATGACCCCGTCCTCCCAGGTCAAGGGCGGTCGCCTGCCGTGGTCCGGGCTGCTCGCCCTGTCCTCGGCCGCGTTCACCGCCGTACTGACCGAACTCCTCCCGGCCGGCCTGCTGCCCGCCATGGCGCCCCCGCTCGGGGTCGCCGGGTCCCGGATCGGCTTCCTCGTCACCGCGTATGCCGCGGCCTCCTTCGTCGCCGCGGTCCCGGTCACCGCGGCGCTGCGCGGACTGCCCCGGCGGCCGGTGCTGTGCGGTGCGCTGCTGGGGTTCGCCCTGAGCAACACGGTGGTGGCGCTGTCGTCGTCGTACCCGCTCACCGTCGCGGCCCGGCTGCTGGCCGGGGCGATGGGCGGCACGCTGTGGGCGATGCTGGCCGGTTACGCGGCCCGCATGGTGCCCGCCGAGCGGCGCGGCCGGGCCATCGCGGTGGTCCTCGCCGGGATCACCCTGGCCCTGGCGCTCGGCGTGCCCGCCGGTACCGCGCTGGCCGGCGCGGTGGGCTGGCGGGCCGCGTTCGCCGTCCTGGCCGTGCTCGCGGTGCTGCTCGCGGGCTGGGTACGGCTGCGGGTGCCCGGTTTCCCCGGCGAGCCGCCGCACGCGCGCGTGCCCCTGGTCCGGGTCGCCCTCCGCCCCGGGATCCGCCCGGTGCTGTGCGTGACGTTCTTCCTGCTGCTGGGACACCAGGTGATGTACACATACATCGGCCCGTTCGCCGCGCATGCCGGGTACGGCCGTACGGGCGTCCTGCTCGCGGTGTTCGGGGCGGCCACGGTGGCGGGGATCTGGCTCACCGGGGTGCTGGCCGACCGCCGTCCCCGGGCCGCTCTGCTCGGGGCGCTGGCGCTGGTCGCGGCCGTGCTGCTGGCGCTGGGGCCGGCCGGCCGGGCGCACGCGTTGCTGTTGGGCGCGGTCGCGCTGTGGGGCGTGGCCTTCGGCGGGGCGCCGACGCTGATCCAGACCGCGCTGGTCGACGCCGCCGGACCCGGCGAGGCCGATCTGGCGACCTCGTTGCAGACCACGGTGTACAACGCGGGGATCGCGGCCGGTTCGCTCACCGGCGGCCTGGCACTGGACGCGCTGGGCGCGGGGGCACTGCCGTGGACCGCGCTCCCGCCGGTGCTGCTGGCGCTCGGCACGGTCGCGCTGGGGCGGCGCCACGCCTTCCCGGCCGGGCGGCGCTCGGTTGCCCTGGAGGCAAAGCCGTCGGCCCGGCCGGGTGCGGTGGCCGTAACGTGCCCGGCCGGAGATCATGACGTACGGAGGTGAACCGATGGTCCGGGACGATGAGCTGCGGTATCTGCGCCGCTGTGTCGAGCTGGCCGAGGAGGCGCTGGACGCCGGTGACGAGCCCTTCGGGTCGGTCCTGGTGGCCGGGGACGGGACCGTGCTGGCGGAGGACCGCAACCGGGTGGCGGGCGGGGACCACACCCGGCATCCCGAGTTCGAGCTGGCCCGCTGGTCGGCCGCGCGTCTGACGCCCGAGGAGCGGGCGAAGGCGACCGTCTACACCTCCGGCGAGCACTGCCCGATGTGCGCGGCGGCGCACGCCTGGGTCGGGCTCGGCCGGATCGTGTACATCGTCTCGTCCGTGCAACTGTCCGGCATCCTGGCCGAGTTGGGCGTGCCCGCTCCGCCCGTACGGACCCTGCCGGTGCGGGACATCGCGCCCGGGGTGGCCGTGGCGGGACCGGTGCCGGAGCTGCTGGACGAGGTACGGGAGCTGCACCGGCGCTTCCACTCCGGGCGGACCCGACTCGGCTGAGGGATCAGCCGAGTTCGAGCGTGGTGACGCCGAACACCCGTTCCTGGGCGTGTGCGCGCACCGAGCCGGTGTACATGCGGGCGGTCTCGAACGAGGGCCGCAGTCCCGCCTGTTCGGCGAGGGCGACGCCCGCCGCGTTCGGCTCGGGCACGTCGATCGCGACCTCCCGGCCGGCCACGTCGGCGGTGAGGGCGGCGAACAGGGCCCGGGCGTCGGCGGCGGTGTCGGCGAAGAGGGGGCCGATGCGCAGCGTGTCCCGGCCGGGGCGGATCACGCCGTAGCCGGTCAGGTGCCCGCCGTTGTCGCGGACGACGGCGCGGTGGCCGGGTGTGGTGAGCCACTCGGCGAGGAACCGGGGGCGGTCGGCGGGGTGGCAGGCGCTGTCGTAGGCGGTGATCGCGGCGAGGTCGGCGGGGCCGGCCGGGCGGACGCCGGCGGGCGGCTCGGCCTCGGGAGCGGGGCCGCTGAACCGGATGGTGCGGTGGGCGAGCCGGAAGCCGGACTGGCGGTAGTTGTCCTGCTGGGCGACCACCCCGTCCAGGCCGATCGTACGGTTCCCGGCGTGCGCCAGCGCGGTCTTCCAGGTGGTCAGGCCGTGTCCCCGGCCGCGCAGGCCGGGGCGGACCAGATAGCAGCCGAGGAAGGAGTAGTCGGGTCCGTGGTTGACCACGGAGACGGCGGAGACCGGCTCCCCGTCGATCCGGCCGAGGAAGAACCCCTCGGGGTCCTGGGCGAAGAAGGCGGGGCCGTCGGACAGTCCGGGGTTCCAGCCCTCCGCCGCCGCCCACCCGCTGATCACCGGCCAGTCGGCGAGGGTGGCCTGGGTGACGACGAGGTCCTGGGGGGCCGCAGAGGTCATCGGTGCGCTCCGTATCCGTCGGGGTCGGGCTGTTGTCGTACGGCACGGCCCTCGGCCGGCCGCCCGCAGCATCCTTCCGGATCAACGCGGGCCGCGCCACGGGGAGATCGGTCGGCGCGCACCTGAGTGCCCGTCCGGGCCGGGGTTCGCGCGGGCCGGGGCTCACCCGGGCCGGGGCCCGTCCGACCTGGGGCCCGTCCGGCCCGGGGCTCCGGCGCCGTTGGGGTGTGTGCGTACGGGCCCGTCCGGCTGGGGGTCGCTGTCATGGGGCGTCGCCGCGCCGTCGGCGCGGGAGGTGGTGCCCGGAGCGGAGGTCGCGTCCCGGTGCCGTAGCCGGCCCGGGACTTGCCGCCGCGCCCCGGGCGTCCCGGGTCCGGTCCGTGTCGGGGCGGTGGGTCAGTGGTGGCGGGCCGGGCGGAAGCGGCGGTAGAGGAGGGCGCCCGCGGCGATGAGCGCGGCGCTGCCGGCCGCCGCGGGGGCGGTGGCGTCCGCTCCGGTGTGGGCCAGTGCGGACACGGCCGGGCGCGGAGCGTGCGGGGTGGGGTGGGTCCGGGTGGGGGGCTGCGGCTGAGGGGCCCGGGGCTTCGGGGCCGGGGTGTGCCGGGCAGGGGTGTGCGGGGCCGGTCGGTGGGTGTCACCGGGGCCGTTGACCGACTGGTTGCCGAAGACCGGGTTGCCGACGCCGACCACATCGACGCTGTTGCCGGTGATGTTCACCGGCAGGTCGACGGGGAGCTGGATGCCGTTGCCCGAGACCACGCCGGGCGAGTTCGTGGTCGCGCCGTGGGCGGACGCCCCGCCGGGCCGGGACGGCGCCCCGCCGTGTCCGGCGCCGTCGGCCCGCGCCTTGCCGGTGTTCGCGCAGGCGTTGCCCGCGGCCGGGTTGAGCAGCCCCACGATGTCGACCGTGTTGCCGCAGACGTTCACCGGCACGTCCACGGGGAGCTGGACGCCGTTGCCGGAGATCAGTCCGGGCGAGCCGGCCGCCGTGCCCCGGGTACCGGCCCCGTCGGCCGCGAAGGCGGCGGACACCGGGAACGCCACGGCCATCGCACCGGATGCGGCGGCGACGGCGATCACACCGTTTCGGGTAGCGCGTCTCATGGGTTCCCTGCCTTCCGGACATCGCGCGGGCACTCACCCGCACCACCTAAAACGCCGGTGAACCATCCGGGTTATGGCTTATCGGTCTTTCACCCCATCGAGCGGCACTGTTGTCGAACCGCGCGCAAAGCCATCGAATGATCACCAACGGGCACGGAGGGTGCGCAGGATACGACGGCGGGTGCCGTCCCGCTCGCCGGGAGGCGGGCCGGGAGGGGGCCGCTTATGGTGATCCGAGGGCGCCGCCCCCCGGCCCGTGGCGGGCGTGCCCCGGGAGGCGATCGATGCTGGCCATGCTGTCCACACGGCCCTTCGTGCGGCGCTGCGCGGGCGCCTCGGTGCTCGCCCTGGCGCTGCTCGGGTCCGGGCTGCCCGCGGCCGCCGCCGGCCGGCCGCAGCCCGACCTGACCCGCTTCTACCAGCAGCGGGTCGCCTGGGCCGCCTGCCCGGGCCCGGACATGCCCGAGGACCTCGAGTGCGCCGAGGTCACCGTCCCGCTCGACTACGCGAGGCCGGGCGCGGGCACCCTCGAGCTCGCGCTGGCCCGCTACCGCGCGACGGGTCCGTCCCACGGTTCGGTGGTGCTGAACTTCGGCGGCCCGGGCGGCGCCGGCGTCCCCGGACTGGCCGCCGAGGGAAGAGAGTTCATGGATCTCACCGACGGCTACGACGTGGTCACCTTCGACCCGCGCGGCGTCGGCCGCTCCTCCCCCGTCAGCTGCGGCGAGGGCGGCGTCACGGTCCCCGCGGTGCCCAAACAGGACCCGGGGGCCGGGCAGCCGAAGGCGCTGCTCCAGCAGTTGCGGCAGGTGGCCGAGGAGTGCGCCCGCAACTCCGGTCCGGTGCTGCCCCACATCGGCACCGTGAACGCCTCGCGCGACCTGGACGTCATCCGCCAGGCGCTCGGCGACAAGAAGCTCAACTACCTCGGCTTCTCCTACGGCTCCCGGCTCGGCGCGGTGTACGCGGCGCAGTTCCCGGACCGGGTCGGCCGGCTCGCCCTGGACGGCGTGGACACGCTGACCGAGTCGACGGCCGAGCAGGGCCTGGCGGGCGCCGAGGGGCAGCAGCAGGCACTGGACGACTTCCTGGACTGGTGTACGACGGACGTCGGCTGTCCGTTCGGGCAGGACCGGCGCCGGGCCGGGGACGAGGTGCTGCGGCTGGTGCGCTCGCTCGACCAAGACCCCGTGCCCACGGAGTCCGGCGCCTCGTTCACCGGACAGGATCTGGTGGGTGCCCTGGCGCAGGGCCTGTACAGCAAGCGGGCATGGCCCCCGCTGGAGCGCGCGCTGGCGTCCCTGGTGGAGGACGGCGACACCCGTCGGCTCCTCGGCTTCTCCCCGAGCGGCGTCGGCCTTCCCCGCGCCGGCTACGGCACGGAGCGCACCGGCCTGCCCCGGGAGCTCGACCGCACGGACCGCATCGGTGCCTCCCACGACCGCGAGCGCACCGACCGCGCGGACGCGTCCCCTGCCCGGCGTCGCGAGGACGGCGGGCTGGTGGACATCGCCGACGTCCCCGTGGACAACCTGCCGGCCGCGCTGATGGCGATCAACTGCGCGGACGACCCCGACCGGCCCGACGCGGCGCGGCTCACCGAGGAGCTGAGCACGCTCCGGGCCGCGTACGACCACGCCTCACCGGTCTTCGGCCGCTACCGGCTCACCCAGCTGCTGCTGTGTTACGGCCGGCCCAAGGGCACCGACTTCATCCGCGAGCGGGTCAAGGACGTGCACACGGCGAAGATGCTGCTCGTGGGCACGCGCGGTGACCCGGCGACGCCGTACCGGTGGACCGTGGAGACCGCCCGCCGGCTGGGCCCCTCGGCGGTGGTGCTGGACAACAAGGGTGAGGGCCACACCGGGTACTCCTCTTCCATGTGCGTGCACCACACGGTCAACGACTTCCTGCTCTACGGCACCCTGCCGGCCAACGGCTCCTGTCCGGCGGACTCCCCCGCGGCCGTCGGCCCGGAGGACGCCGGCTGACGGCCGGGGGCCCGCCGCCGGTGCCGGACGTGACACGACCGGGTGAGGGCCGCGGACCGGGGCAACCTCCCGGCCGCGCCGGCCGTCACACAGGGCAGGCGGGTTCCGGCCGCCGATCGCCTACGGCGTGCGGCCCGGGGCCGTCGTCCAGTTCCGCGAGCGCGGGCGCAGCGTCCCGCTCCCGACCACGACAGGGGGACACCCCAATGCCCATCCGCGCCGCCATCGCCGTATCCACCGCCGTCTCGGCCGCCGCGACGGCCCTGCTGCTGACCGCGCCGCCCAGCCAGGCCGCCGCCGGCCAGGAGCGGGCCGACCACTGCGCCGCGCGGGCACTGACGCTGCGGGCGAAGGCCGCCACCGGCCACCCGACCGTGCTGCGGGTCAGCGTCACCAACCGCACCGCCCGCGCCTGTGTCGTCGACCGCGTGCCCACGGTGACCTTCGGCGACCTGGACGGGGCCGCGCTGCCGGTGCCCGAGGGCGGCACCGGCGGTTACCGGCTGGCGGCGGGCGGCACCGCCTACGCCGCCGTGCGGACCATCGGCGACCCGGCGGACCCCGAGGCCCGCCGGGCGGACTCGGTCACGGTGGCGGCGTCGGCCGCGCACTGGGGCCGGTCCTTCCAGCCCTGGGAGCTCGGCACCGGCCGGCAGGTGCTGGTCTGGGAGCCGGTGACCACCTGGTGGCAGCCGACGGCCCGGGCCGCGGACCGGATCATCGGGCTGGACTGAGCACCGGGCCAGGACCCCGCCGCACGCGATCCGCCCCCTCCCACCGGGCACCGGGCACCGGGCACCGGGCACCGGCTCAGCCGAGCACCAGCTCCGGCGAGTACAGGTCCAGCCACCCGGCCAGGTCCAGGGTGCGTTCCAGTCCGCGCCGGGCGGCCTGGGTGCTGACCGGTGTGTCGCGTTCGGAGGCCGCCCGCACCCGGTCCCGGTCGAGCAGGTCGAACACGGGGTGGGAGGGCCGGGCCAGCAGCTCCTTGACCTGGTTCTGGAGCGCGCGGGCGTACCCGGGGTCCTGGGTGGACGGGTACGGGCTCTTGACCCGGTCGTACACGGACTTCGGCAGGACATCCGCCGTCGCCTCCCGGAGCAGGCTCTTCTCCCGGCCGTCGAAGGACTTCAGCGCCCAGGGCGTGTTGTAGACGTACTCGACCAGCCGGTGGTCGCAGAACGGCACCCGGACCTCCAGGCCGACGGCCATGCTCATGCGGTCCTTGCGGTCGAGCAGCATGCGTACGAAGCGGGTCAGGTGCAGATGGCTCATCCGCCGCATGCGGTACTCGAAGTCGCTCTCGCCGTCCAGCCGGTCGATGCCGGCGACGGCCGAGCGGTAGCCGTCGGCCACATAGCCTTCGAGGTCCAGGGACTTGGCTATATCGGCACGCACCACATCGGCGTCCTCCCCGAAGTGGCGGTTCATGGTGGCCAGCCACGGGAAGGTGTCGGCGCGGCGCGCCTCCTCGTCGAAGAACTGCAGATAGCCGCCGAAGACCTCGTCGGCGGACTCGCCGGACAGGGCCACCGTGGACTTCTCCCGGATCGCGCGGAAGAGCAGCAGCAGCGAACTGTCCATGTCGCCGAGGCCGGACGGCAGATCGCGGGCCCGGATCACCCGCTCGCGCACAGCGGGGTCGGAGAGGGCGTCGGAGTCGAGCACGATGTCCTGGTGCTCGGTGCCGGCGAGCCGGGCCACGTCGTGCACGAAGGGCGTGTCGGGCGTGCCGCGCAGCTCGTCGGCCACGAAGTTGTCGGTCTGTCCGGCGAAGTCGACGGCGAAGCTGCGCACCTTCTCGCCGTGGACGGCGAGCTGCCGGGCGGCGAGCGCGGTCATGGCCGAGGAGTCGAGTCCGCCGGAGAGCAGGGTGCAGCGCGGCACGTCGGCGACCAGCTGGCGGCGCACGATGTCGTCGAGGAGCGAGCGCACGGTGGCGATCGTGGTGTCACGGTCGTCGGTGTGCGGGCGGGTCTCCAGGCGCCAGTACACGCGGGTGGACAGGCCCGAGCGGTCGACGGTGACGACGGTGCCGGGTTCCACCTCGGCCATGCCGTCCCAGACGGCGTGTCCCGGCGTCTTGATCATGACGAACAGCTCGCGCAGGCCGTCCAGGGTGACGCGGGCCCGGGCCAGCGGGTTGGCGAGGATCGCCTTGGGCTCGGAGCCGAACAGAACGCCGTCGGGGGTCCGGTAGTAGTAGAAGGGCTTGATGCCCATGCGGTCGCGGATCATCACCAGCTTGTCGTGCCGGCCGTCCCAGACGGCGAACGCGTACATGCCGTTGAGCCGTTCGGCGACCGCGTCGCCCCACTCCAGATAGCCGTGCAGCACCACCTCGGTGTCGGAGTCGGTGGTGAACCGGTGGCCACGGTCGGTGAGCTCCCGGCGCAGTTCGGTGAAGTTGTACGCCTCGCCGGAGTAGACCATGGCCACGGTGCCCTCGGGAGTGGGCACCGACATCGGCTGACGGCCGCCGGGCAGGTCGATGATGGCGAGCCGGCGGTGCCCCAGGGCGGCGGGCCCCTCGCTCCAGGTGCCGCGGTCGTCCGGGCCCCGGCAGGCCATCGTCTCGGTCATCGCCTCCAAGGCGGCGGCCTCGGTGGTCAGATCACGGTCGAAGGAGACCCATCCGGTGATGCCGCACATGCGCTACCTCCTGCCTCCGGCCGCCGACGGGCCCCCGCTCACCTGCGTTTTCCTCGGGAACGGGAGGCCGGCCGGGCAAACCAGTTGTATCGAGCATCTATATCGAGCGTCCGTCAGACGTCCGGCCGAGTCAACGTGCCGGAAACACGGGACGGGTATCCGGATCCACGGTTTCGGCCGCGTTTTGCCTCAGCAAAATCGACGGATCCGCGCGTTCTCGCAGACCGACCGACAGGAACCGGCCACAGGCAAAAACTTCCTCAAGTAAACGGCGTGTTACGTCTTCGCGATCAGAAACCCGGCGGACAGACCCCGGAGGGCGCGCGGCGGTGAGGCGCGGGCACGGACGGGGCCGCCGCGAAGGTCCTGATTACCCCGAATGCCGTAATGGTGATTCCGCCCTATCGTGCTGTCATGGAGCACGCACTGAGTCCCGCGACCCTCGCCGAACTGCGCCGCCCGCGCCCCTATCCGGCGGTCTCCGTGCTGACCCCGACGCACCGCCGGCAACGCGGGAACGGCCAGGACCAGGTCCGGCTGCGCAACGCGCTGACCGAGGCGCGCCGGCGGCTGGAGTCCGACCCCGCCGTCACCCGTGAGCGCCGCGCGGATGTCGAGGCGCAACTCGACCGGGCCCTGTCCGAGGTCGATCTTTCACACCCCGAGGACGGCCTGGTGATCTTCGCCGCGCCGGGTGAGCACCAGGTGTGGTCCCTGGCCCGGCCCGTACCCGAGCGGGTGGTGCTGTCGGACACCTTCCTGACCCGCAACCTGGTGTCGGCCCACGCCGCCGAGCGGCCCTTCTGGGTGCTGTCGCTCTCCGCCGACCGCGTCACGCTGTGGAACGGCGGGGCCGGCCGCGTCGTGGAGGAGCACTGGGGCGGCTTCCCGCTGACGCGCGCCCGGGAGAACTTCGACGCCGAGCGGCTCATGCGGATCGGCGACCAGCCGAGCACCTTCCGCGACGAGGGCACGCGCCGGTTCCTGCGCGAGGCGGACACCGCCATGAGCAGGGTCCTGCGCGCGGCGCCCCGGTCGCTGTACATCACCGGCGAGCAGGCGGCGCTGTCCCTGATGGAGGAGGCCGGCACCGTCGCGCGCCACGCCGTGCCGATACCGCGGGGCGGACTCGCCCACGCCGGTCCGGAGGCGGTGTGGCAGGCCATCCGGCCGGTCCTGGAGGAGGAGTCCCGCAAGAACGCCGCGTCCGTCATGCGGGAGCTCACCTCGGCGCGCGGGCGCCGGGCCTACGCCGCCGGGGTGGACGAGCTGTGGCAGAGCGCCCGTGACGGCCGCGTCCGGCTGCTCGCCGTGGAGGAGAACTACCGTACGACCGTCCGCGAGACCGGCGACCACCTGGAACCGGCCCGGCCCGGCGACCTGGACGCCCGCGACGACATCGTGGACGAGATCGTCGAGCGGTGCCTGGAGACCGGGGCCGACGTGCGCTTCGTCCCGGACGGCACGCTGGGCGACGCGGACGGCATCGCCGGGGTGCTGCGGTACTGAGCCGGGAGGCCCCCTGCCCTCCGGCACCGGCACCGGCACCCCCGGCTTTCCCGCTCCCCGCCCGCTGACCAGACCTCAGCCCTCAGCCCTCCCGCGTACGCTACGGCGTGATCGTCGGCGTGAGGGAGCGTGCGCATGGGTGAGTTGCTGGGCGTGGCCGTACTGGGTGCCGGGCACATGGGCGCGGACCACATACAGCGCCTCGATCGCGTGGTGAGCGGCGCCAGGGTCGCGGCCGTCGCCGATCCCGACCTCGCCCGGGCCGAGGCGGCGGTGGCCGGTCTGACCGGGGTCACCGTGCACACCGACCCGCTGGCCGCGCTGGACGCGCCCGGGGTGGCGGCCGTCCTGATCGCGTCCCCCGGTCCCGCGCACGAGGAGGCCCTGCTCGCCGCCTTCGCCCGCCGGCTGCCGGTGCTGTGCGAGAAGCCCATGGTGCCGGACTCCACCGGCGCCCTGCGGGTCATGGAGGCCGAGGCCGCGCTCGGCCGCCGGCTGGCGCAGATCGGCTTCATGCGCCGCTACGACGTCGAGTACCGGCGGCTGAAGGCGCTGCTGGACGGCGGCGGTCTGGGCCGGCCCCTGATGCTGCACTGCACCCACCGCAACGTCTCCTCACCCGACGGCTTCACCAGCGCCATGCTGATCAACAGCTCGGTGTCGCACGAGATCGACGCGGCCCGCTGGCTGCTCGGGCAGGAACTGACGGCGGTCACCGTGCTGCGGCCCACGCCTTCCTCGCGCGCGCCCGAGGGCCTGTCCGACCCGCAGTTCGTGCTGTTCGAGACCGAGTCGGGGGCCCTGGTGGACGTCGAGGTCTTCGTCAACTGCGGTTTCGGCTACCAGGTGCGCTGCGAGGCGGTGTGCGAGGCGGGCAGCGCGCGGATCGGCGAGGCGCACACCATGGTGGTCACCACCCGGGACGGCGCCCGCGAGGAGGTGGCGCGGGACTATCTCGTCCGCTTCGCCGACGCCTACGACCGCGAGGTGCAGGCCTGGGTGGACGCCACCCGGCGCGGCGAGGTCACCGGTCCGAGCGCCTGGGACGGGTACGCGGCGTCCGTGGTCGCCGAGGCGGGCGTACGGTCCCTGGAGACCGGTGCCCGGGTGACCGTCGAACCGGCCCCCCGCCCGGCGCTGTACGCCCGGCCCGGCGGCTGACACCCCGACCGGCGCGGCCGAGGTCCCGCCGCGCCGGCTCACACACCGCCGAACAGCGCGCTCAGCCCCCGTTCCACCACCCCCGTCACGTCCTCCGCACCGCCCGCCACCACCTCGTACGTGCGCCGCAGGAAGCCGCGCAGCGCCGGGGCCGGGAAGAGCAGCAGGGCCATGCCGTGCGGCGAGTGGAGTTCCAGGACGGTCCCGGTGCGGCCGTAGGGCCATATCCGCACGTCCCCCTGGCCGGCCGGGGCCCCGAGCCCCTCGTCGAGCAGGGAGCGCGCGAAGGTCCAGGTGACCTCCTCGCCGTGCAGGGCGGCCTCGGCGGGGAAGTCCAGGTACACCGCGAGCGGGTCGTCCGCGGTGTAGCGCAGCGTGGCGGGCACCGGGACCTCATGGTCCCCGGCGGCGACGAGACGGGCGTGGGCGAGCTGTGCGACGGTGGTCTCCATGCTCATAAGGAGTCCCTGCGGGCCGGTCGCATGCCGTCAATTCCGGTCAGAGTTCGGCGGGTACCGGCCGCTCCGCCACTCGCTTGAACACAGCAGTGTCGAACGTCCGCCCGAACGCCGGGCCCAGACCGCTCGCCTCGCCCAACACACGTACGATTCCTACGACTTGGGCACCGCGACGGGTACGCCTTTCGTCCCCATGGATCCCTCCTGAAGGACTCTGGCATATGCCTGAGGCACCACCGTAACGTGTGTTGCCAAATCCCTTACAGGCGGTCGCGGGCTGTGCGAGAGTCGTAACGGTCCCCGCCTTCGCCCGCCGTACCGTCCCCCCATTCCGGAGTGCGTCATGCCGTCCCCTGTCTCCGCGGACCGCCCAGCCGCCCAGCCGCCCGGCCGTGGGTCGGTCGAGGCGCTGATAAGGCAGACGCGGCGGCTCAAGGGCGACGTGGACGCCGTACGGCGTGACACCCGCGGCGACGGTGCGGACCCCGAGGAACGCTGGCAGCGCGCCCTGTACGACCTCGCCCTGCGCCAACTCAACGACATCGACGCCCACTTGGCCCAGCTCCGGGACGGCCCGCCGCCCGGTCCCGCCCGGCCCGCACCGCCGCCCACCGCCCCGGACGGCTCGCTGCTCGCCCGCGTCGGCAGCGCCGAGTGGAACCTGCTGACGGACCAGGCCACCTGGTCCGCGGAGCTGTACCGGATCCTCGGCCTCGACCCGGCCGACCCCGCCCTCACCCTGGACGAGCTGCCCGGTCTGGTCCTGCCGGAGGACCGGCCGAAACTCACCGAGATGGTCACGTCCTGCCTGGTCGACGCCAAGCCGATCGACGGCGAGTTCCGCGTCGTACGGCCCGACGGCACCGTACGGACCGTGCACATGATGGGCGAACCCGTGCTCGGCGCCGACGGCGGCACGACCTCCATGTGGGCCGTGCTGCGCGACGTCAGCGAACTGCGCCGCAGCCAGCGGACGGTGTCCGAGACCCGTGACTCGCTGCACCGGAACCGCCGGCGGGAGCAGACCGAGCGCCCGATCGCGGGCGAGTGGCAGGAAACCGTGCTGCCGCCCTGGCACGGCTCCCTGCGGCTGCCGGACCAGGGGCCGGCGGCCCTGGACCTGGCCGCCCAGCGCCTCCCCGCCGCGACCGCCACCCTGATCGGCGCGGACTGGCACGACGCGCTGGAACTGGCCGACGGCCAGACCCAGCTCACCGTGGGCGGCCTCACCGGACAGGACGTGGCCGCCGCCTCCGGCGTGGCGATGCTGCTCGGTGCCGTACGCGGTATGGCGATGGCCGGCACCCGGCCCGGCCGGCTCCTCACCCTGCTGAACCGGTTGCTCGGCACCGCCGCGCAGCCCGCCCTCGGCAGCGCCGTCTGCTGCCGCTACCTGCCCTCGACCCGCACCCTCCTGTGGGCGCGCGCCGGACACCCCGCCCCGCTGCTGTACCGCGACGGGGCGGGGCGCCCGCTGGACGCCCCGGACGGCGCCCCCCTCGGCACCTCCTCGGGCACCCGCTACGAAGAGTGCGCCGTCACCCTGCGTCCGGGCGATCTGCTCCTGCTGCACACCGGCGCACTGCTGCCGGAACACGACGGGACGGCGACCGTGGACCGGTTGCTCGGTCTCGCCCCCCGGTTCGGCCCCGCGCGGACCGCACGGGACTGTGTGCGCACGGTCGTCGAGGAGTTCGGCGGCCCCGGACGCGAGGACGACGCGTGCGTGCTCGCCGCCAGGGTCACCCCATGACGACCACCGGCCCCTCGGGCCGGGCGGCGCGCAGGTCCCCTACACCTGCGCGCCGGCACCGTCCTTCTTGGTCTGCTGCTTGGGCAGGGCGGTTCTGATCTCCTCACGCAGTTCCTGGATCCCGGGATAGCCGGCGTACTGCGCGGTCAGCCGGTACATCTGCCGCAGCCGGTCCCAGGTGCGGCGCGAGGAGTTGGAGCCCATCGCCATCAGGGCCAGTCGCGCGTAGCGGTCGGCCTGCTCGGGGTCGTCGGCGATGAAGCAGGCCGACGCCATGGAGAGATGGTCGAAGATCTTCGACCGCTCCCGTCCGTCCACCCGCAGGGCGAGGGCCTTCTGCGCGTAGTGCTGGGCGGGCCCGGCCGCGTTCGGGTCGAACTCCGCCAGGGTGCGGTAGGCGAGCGCCTGCATGCCGTACAGGTCCTCGTCCTTGAAGGTCTGCATCCAGTCCGGTGTCGCCGCGTCCTGCCGGTCGCTGACGAACAGGTCCTCCGCCCGGCCGAGCGTGCGGCGCATCGCCTGCCCCTTGCCCATCGCCGCCTGCGCCCAGGCCTCGATGGTGTGGAACATCGCCTTCGTACGCGGCTGGAGACGGTCCCCGGCGCCGGACTGGGCCAGCTTCATCAGGTCCAGGGCCTCGTCCGGGCGGCCGAGGTGCACCATCTGCCGGGCCGCCCGGGACAGCGCCTCGCCCGCGCGCGGCCGGTCACCTCCCTCCCGGGCGGCGTGGGCGGCGATCACGAAGTACTTCTGCGCCGTGGGTTCCAGGCCGACGTCGTGCGACATCCAGCCCGCGAGGACGGCCAGGTTGGCGGCGACGCCCCACAGGCGCCGCTGGAGGTGGGCGGGATGGTGGTAGGCGAGCATGCCGCCCACCTCGTTGAGCTGGCCCACCACCGCCTTGCGCTGGAGGCCGCCGCCGCGGGCCGCGTCCCAGGCCCGGAACACCTCGACCGAGCGCTCCAGCGCCTCGATCTCCTGGGATCCGACGGGAGCGGCCTCGTACCGGTCGAACCCGGCCGGGTCGACGTGCAAAGGGTCGTCGAGAACAGGGGCATCGGCCCTGAGGGCCGGATCGGTGTGCAGCCATTCGTACATGGCACCGCTGAGTGTGGATCCCGTGGCGAGCGCGGCACCCGCGCCCACCAAGCCGCGTCGGTTGAGCATGAGGTCCATTCCCGTGAATTCGGTGAGGACCGCGGCGGTCCGCTCGGGCGGCCAGGGCAGGCCGTCGGGGTGTTCCTCGATCCCGTCGCCCTGCCGTTTCCCCGCACGCCCCTGCCGTACCAGACCGAGGTCCTCGATGGTCACGACACGGCCGAGACGCTCGGTGAACAGGGCCGCCAGCACCCGCGGCACGGGATCGCGCGGGATCTCTCCCATGTCGATCCACCGCCGCACCCGGGAGGTGTCGGTCGCCAGCTGGGGGTGGCCCATGGCCGCCGCCTGCCGGTTGACCAGTCTCGCGAGTTCGCCCTTCGACCAGCCGGCCAGGCCGAACAGGTCCGCAAGGCGGGTGTTGGGTCGTCCGCTCACGTCAAGCCCCCAGGTTCTCGGCTGAGTTGACAGTAGCCGGGTGCGGGTTGCCGGGCGACTATTCGCCACGGTTCGCCAGGGTGCGCCAGATGGTGTGCCACCACTCATCGGGTGTCAGGTAGGAACGCGCCACCCCGACCTGGTCCGCCACCTCCCGGTGACGGCCATCCGGTCGCACATGCCGGGCACATTCCCCAGGGTGTGCCCGGAGGGCCGGGTCGGGTGGGCGTACGCTCCCGAAACCACGCTCACGGGGCACGCACCCGCGAGCACGGGTTCGGGGTGCGGACGTACAGGCAGGCACAGCAGGCACACGAAGGGATCTGTCTTTCCCATGTACGCAGCATCGTCCTCCGTGTCCGCCCCGGCCCGGCCGCTGCGCACCCGTCCCGCGGGTGGCGGGCCGTACCTGGACCCGGTGGCGCGTCCCGGCGTCCCGGTACCGGGGGTGGGCCGGCCGCGGCGGGTCCCTGGCCGGCCCGGGACCCAGCCGCTCAGCGGGCGGCTGGACCTGTCCGGCCCGCAGGGCGCGCGGCTGCGGACCGCACTCGCCTCGGTGCAGCGGATCTGCCCCGAGTTCGTCCCGGTGCAGGTGCTGCGGCAGGGCGGACGGTCGGTCCTTCTGGTCGGGACGACAGGGCGCGGTACGGCGGTCGCCAAGTGTCTGCTCGACCACTCGCCGGCGTGGGCGGAGCGGAGCCGTCAGGAAATAGCCGCATACCGCTCGTTCGTCCGGCACCGGCCGCCGGTGCGGGTGCCGAGGCTGATCGCGGCGGACCCGGACAACTGCACGCTGGTGATCGAACGGCTGCCGGGCCGTCCGGTGGCGTTCCAGCGGCATCCGATGGAGGCACCGCCACGCGCGGACATCCGGGCGGCGCTCGGCGCGATCTGCCGGGTGAACGCCTGGCGGCCCCCGGCGGGCACCTTCGACATGCCGCTGGACTACGCGGCCCGGATCTCCCGGTACCACGAGTTGGGCCTGCTCACCGACCGGGACCTCGGCGACCTGCAGAAGCTGCTGCACGGCATCGCCCACGAGGTGGGCCGGCAGGGCATGCTCCAGTTCTGTCACGGCGACGCCCTGCTGTCGAACATCCTGCTGTCCCCGGCCGGTCCGGTGCTGGTGGACTGGGAGCACGCGGGCTGGTACCTGCCCGGGTACGACCTGGCGACGCTGTGGCTGGTCCTCGGGGACTCCGCTCCGGTGGCCCGGCGTCACATCAGCCAGCTCGCCCAGTCGGCGGGCCCGGCCTCCCGGGACGCCTTCCTGGTGAACCTGATGCTGCTGCTGACCCGTGAGATCCGCACGTACGAGACGGCGGTGCAGCGTTCGATGCAGGAGTCGGCGCCGGTGCCCCCCGGCACGACGCCGCCCGGTGCCGTGCCGTCCGGCGAGGAACAGCGGCTGCTGCTGCGCCGGTTGCACGACGACTGCCAGATGGCCCGCAGGGCGGTGCGCGCGGCGGTCGGCACCCGCTGACGACGGAAGGACAGCTCGCGGTGCGCCTCCAGCGACGGCGCACCGCGACCCTTCGCGCCGAGTGAGGACTTTTGTCGAGGTCGGCGTCGGCCGACGGGACGACCGGCCGACCGCGATTGCGGCAGAGCCCCTTCCCTGACTCGGCCCGGAGCTTTTTCGTCCTGGGGCCCCGAACGCCCCTGAGCGATCCCGGAGCGGACCCGGAGAAGCCCCTGACAGGGACTCCGCATGGTGGACAGAGCGCATAACGTGACGACGGTGCCCGGCCGGGTCCGCGCGTCTGACACACCCGCTCTCTTCACAAGGAGACCCCATGCCGTCAAGGGGCAGATCCGCACTGCGGCGCATTGCCGCGCGAGGCACGGCCATGGTCGTGGCAGCCGGCACGGCCGTCCTCACCCCTCTCGCCGCCGCTCCCGCGGTCCACGCGTCGCCGTCTGCCAGCGGGACCCTGCGGTGGGCACCGTGCGATGCCCCGGAGAAGCCGGGAGCCGAGTGCGCCACCCTTTCGGTGCCGGTCGACTGGGCGCACCCGGGCGGGCCGAGGCTCGACCTGGCCGTGGCCCGCCGCAAGGCCACCGACCCCGGCGCACGCGTCGGCGCGATGGTGTTCGGCCCCGGCGGACCGGGCGACTCGGGTGTGGAGATGGTGGTGGGCCGTATCAGCCGGTTCAGCCCCGAGGTCCGCCGCAGGTTCGACATCGTCGGCTTCGACCCGCGCGGCGTGGGCGGCAGCAACCCGGTGACCTGCTCCGGCGCCCTGCTTGCCGAGCGGCCGTCACCGGAGCTGAAGAGCCAGGCCGACTTCGACGCCACCATGGCGTACAACAGGCGGCTCCGTGCCGACTGCCGGGCGCGTACGGGACCGGTGTTCGACCACCTTGACACCGGTCAGACGGTCCGGGACGTGGACGCCCTCCGGGCCGCCCTCGGCGAACGCGCACTGACCTTCCACGGCAGCTCGTACGGCACGCTGCTCGGGGCGCAGTACGCCGAGACCTACCCGCGCCGGGTGCGCGCGATGGTGCTGGAGAGCGTCATGGACCACAGCGTGCGGGCCACCCGTGACTTCCTGCGGTCCGAGGCGGCCGCGGCAGAGGATTCCTTCCAGGAGTTCGTGAAGTGGTGCGACGGTGCCGCAGACTGCGCGCTGCACGGCCGCGACGTCCGAGCCGTCTGGCAGGGCCTGTTGGCACGGGCCGGGCGCGGCGAGCTGGCGCACCCGGAGAAACCGGGCACCTCGCTGTCGTCTTCGGACCTGGTCAACAAGATCGCGTTCCAGCAGTTCTACAAGGCCGACTACGCGGGTCTGGCCACGACGATCGCGAGGATGGAGGCGAGCGAGCCGCTCCCGGCATCACCCACCTCGATCGCGCCACTGCCCCCGGCCACCCCGGTCTTCTGCTCGGACTGGCACCTTCCGGTGCGCGACTACGAGGAGTACGCCTCGCTGGTCGCCCTGATGAACACGACGGCGCCTGACCTGCCTTACCTGCTGCCGATCCACATGGCAGCGGCGTGTCTCGGCGCGCCGGCCGCCAACCCGCAGCACCGCCTGGACGTACACGGTGCCCCGCCGGTCCTGGTGTCCAACGCGCTGCACGACCCCGCCACCGGCTACCCGTGGGCGGTCTCGGTGGCCCGGCAGCTCGGCCGCAGAGGTGTGCTCCTCACCTACGAGGGCCACGGCCACGGCAGCGTCACCAGCGGCCCGTGTATGGAGAACGCCGTGGACAGCTACCTCACCGACCTGACGGTCCCCGCCCGGGGCACCCGCTGCCCCGCCGTGCCGTCCTGACGACTCGCCGGTCCGGATCCGCTGGGAACTGGGCATCAGCCTCCGCCGGGCACGGCCGACGGTCCGCTCGTAGGCCGAAACGGTGCGGGCGTTCCGCCACTTCATCCCTGCCCCTCCACACGAGTGGACGGCGACCTGCAGCCTGCCTTCTGCCGGCGGCAGAACACCGGTCCGGCCGGGCTCGGCGATCACTACAGTCCAGGCTCATGACGACGGTTACCACGCGCACGATCGAATACGCGGCCGACGGCCTGACGATGATCGGGCACCTCGCGCTCCCGGCCGGTACGGACCGGCGGCCCGCGGTCCTGGTCGGGCCCGAGGGGGTGGGGCTCAGCGATGTCGAGCGCCGCCGGGCCGACGCGCTCGCCGAGCTGGGATACGTGGCCCTGGCCTTCGACCTCCACGGCGGGCGCTATCTGGGCGACCCCGAGGAGATGCTGGCCCGTTGCATGCCGCTGCTCGCCGACCCCGACCGGATGCGAGGCATCGGCCACGCGGCGCTCGACGTGCTCCGCGCCGAGCCGCGGACCGACCCGGACCGGATCGCCGCCGTCGGCTACGGCACCGGGGGCGCGATCGCGCTGGAACTCGGGCGTGACGGCGTCGACCTGCGCGCGATCGCCACGGTCAACGGGCTGACCACGGGCCGGCCGGGCGAGACGGCGCGCATTCACTGTCCGGTGTGGGCCGGGGTCGGTTCGGAAGACCCGATCATGCCGCCCGCGCAACGGGACGCGTTCACCGCCGAGATGCAGGCTGCGGGAGTCGACTGGCGCCTCGTGGTCTACGGCGGCGCCTTGCACGCCTTCCATCACCCGACGGTCGACCACATCGTGCGTCCTGGGGTCGGCTTTCACCCTCGGCACGCGGCGCGGGCTTGGCGGGACGTCGTCGGCCTGCTCGCCGAGTGCCTGCCCATGACGGAGTGATCGCGACCCGCGGGCGTGCGTGCCGGACGCCGCTGCGCAGGTGGGGGTTTGTTCACGAACTGTCAGGCGGTCACAACGGGACGCCGTCCTGGGTGTGATGGACGGCCTCGGTCACTCGGCAGGGCTCAGGAGGACTCACGGGATGTCGCACGGAGGCGTCATCCGGGTCCTCCGTGACGTGGGAAGTCGCCTTTCTGACGGCGTCATTGACGGGTCGTCGGTGAACCGGTACGACTGATCCACCCGGCGCCGCACGCCCCGCCCTTCACTGGAGGCCGCCTTGCGAAGACACGCCACCGCTCCCCCGGCACCGGCCCGCCCCGGACGCCCGCTGCGGACCGCCGTCCCGCTCGCCTCCGCGGCCCTGCTGCTGTCCCTGCTCGGCGCGGCCCCCGCCCATCCCGCCCCGGACTCCTCCGCGCGCCGTCTGCAGCAGGCGTTCGCCGCCGCGGCGGCCGACTACCACGTGCCGCAGAGCGTGCTGCTGGCCGTCTCCTACCTCCAGTCCCGCTGGGACAGCCACGGCGGTGCGCCCAGTGTGTCGGGCGGCTACGGCCCGATGCACCTCACCGATGCGCGTGCCGCGCTCGCCACCGCCGCGCGGTCCGCCCCGGAACGCTTCTCCGGGGAGCACTTCGCCGGGGGCGCGGAGGACCCCCGCGGCGACACCGCCCGTACCGCACTGCGCCCCGCGGCGTCACACCCCGCTGCCGGGGCTCCGGTGCCCTCGGCGGTGCCGGCCCGGCTGCGGACCCTGCCGAAGGCCGCGGAACTGAGCGGAATCCCGGCCGCGCGGCTGCGCTCGGACCCGGCGGCGAACGTGGCCGGCGGGGCCGCGCTGCTCGCCGCCGCGCAGAAGGAGCTGGGCGGGCCGGCGAGCGCCGACCCGGCCGACTGGTACGGCGCGGTGGCCCGGTTCTCCGGCGCCGACGACACGGCGACCGCCGCCGCGTACGCCGACGACGTGTACGAGGTGCTGCGCACCGGCGAGGAGCGGGTCACGGACGACGGCCAGCGGGTGACGCTGGCCGCCCGGCCCGGGCCGGCCCCCGACACCGGGTGGCTGCGGCGGGCGGGCCTGCGCACGCTGCCGGCGGACGGCACCGAGTGTCCCCGGTCGGTCTCGTGCGTCTCGGTCCCGGCGCCGTACGAGGAGTTCGGGGACAACGACTACGGCAACCACGACCTCGGCGACCGCGCGGCCTCCCAGCAGATCAAGTACATCGTCATCCATGACACGGAGGGCGCCTGGGAAGGGGTCATGAACCTGATCCAGGACCCCACGTATGTGTCGTGGAACTACACGATTCGCTCGACCGATGGGTTGATCGCCCAGCATGTGAAGGCGAAGGACGTGGCCTGGCACGCGGGCAACTGGGATGTCAACGCCCGGTCGATCGGCATCGAGCACGAGGGTTTCCTGGCCGCTCCGGACGCCTGGTACACGGAGGAGATGTACCGTTCCTCGGCGCGGCTGGTGCGGTACCTGGCCAGGACGTACGGCATCCCGCTGGACCGGCAGCACATCCTGGGCCACGACAACGTTCCCGGGCCGACCGCCTCCACCGTCCCCGGTATGCACACGGACCCGGGCCCGTACTGGGACTGGCGGCACTACTTCCGGCTGCTGGGCCGGCCACTGGGGCGCACGGCCGGACCGCACTCGGGCGTGCTGACGGTGCTGCCGGACTACGACGCGAACCAGCCCGTGTACACCGGCTGCACCGCCAAGGGCCGGCCGTGCCCGGCGCACGGCTCGGGCGAGGTGCGGCTGTACACGGACCACGACGAGAGCGCGCCGCTGGTCAGGGACATCGGGCTGAGGACGGACCCGACCGACGGGGTGAACGACCTGTCCTCGCGGGTCTCCACCGGCCAGCAGTACGCGGTGGCCGGCCGCTGGGGCGACTGGACGGCCATCTGGTACCTCGGGCAGAAGGCATGGTTCCGCGACCCGGCCGGAGAGCGGACGGCAGTACCCGCGAGGGGCCTGGTGGTGACCCCGCGCGCGGGCCTGGCGAGTGTCCCGGTGTACGGCCGTGCCTATCCGGAGAAGGCGGCTTATCCGGCGGGCGTCCCCGCCCAGTCGGTGGTGCCGCTGCCCTACACGGTCCCGGCCGGGCAGCGCTATGTGGTCGGTGACGAGATGCCGGGCGAGTACTACTACGCGGTCACCTTCACCCCCGACGCGCACCGGGTGGTGGTGGGCGAGGACCGGTACTACGAGATCCAGTACGGCCACCGGGTCGCCTTCGTCCGGGCCGCGGACGTGACGGTCGAGGACGGTGCCGCGGCCGGCCGAGCGGGCCGGTGAGACCTCAGCCCTGCTGGAACAGTTCCGCCGGGAGCGGCTTCAGCAGGGCGTACAGGTCGTCGGTGATGGGCCGGTCCCAGGCGGCGATGGTCACCAGCACGCCGTCGCTGCGGTCGAACTGGACGCAGGAGATCCGGCTCTCGGAGAGCTTCAGCCGCCGCACGATGAGGAGGTTGTCGCCCTGGAGCACCGGGGTGTCCTCGGTGCCGACGACGGTGACCTCCTCGTCGTTCTCCAGCGCCAGCAGCAGTTGCCCCACCTCGAAGGGGATCTCATCCTCGTCGACGTCACGGGCCGGGGAGCCCTCCGGGAGATTGCCGATGATCATGGCGGGGCCGCGTCCGCCGAACAGGTCGTAGCGCAGGAAGACACCCTGGCAGGTGCCGTCGGGGGCGGGCAGCAGGCCCGCGCCGAGATTGCCCGGCCAGTCGCCCGGGTCCATGGCCAGCACGTCGAAGTCGGGTCCGGCGGGGGTCGCGCTGCGGCGGCGGAGGAACGACATGCGGCCATGGTACGTGTCCGTGCCCCGCCAGGTGACCTGTGGGCGCCCGGGAGACGGGCTATCCCAGCGGGCAGCTGGTGAGCAGGGTAGCGGGGGTCGCGCCGGGCGGGCGGACGACCGTGTGGTCCGCCGGGGGACGGCCCGCTCCGGCGATCCAGCGTTCCAGGGCGGTGAACGCGGCACGATGGCAGGGCACCATCGGGCGCAGCCGGTCCGGGAAGGTGTCGGCCAGGGCGTCGGTGTGGGTGCCGTCCTCGATGCGGTAGTAGCGCAGCAGGGAGCCGCGGCCGGCCGCGCGGACCATGCGGGCGTAGACGTCGGAGTCCTGGCTGATGGGGAGCAGCACGTCGAGGGTGCCCTGGAGGGTGATCAGGGGTTTGCCGATGCGGCCGGTCAGGGCGATGCGGGCGACCGCCCGGTGGACGGCGGCGGGGCGGGCCGGGTAGGCGTAGTCGGCGTCGCAGCCGGGGGTGCCGGAGGCGCAGTACGGGGTGCCCGCCTCGGTGTCGCCGTCGTAGCCGGGGTCGAGTTCCTCGCGGTAGAGGCGCTGGGTGAGGTCCCAGTAGACCTGGTGGTGGTACGGCCACAGGAACTCGGAGCCGGCCGGGTAGCCGGCCCGGTGCATCGCCGCCGTGGCCTCGGCGGCCCGGGGTCCGCCGGCGGCGTGGTCGGGGTAGTGGCGCAGGGCGGCCGGCAGGAACGTGAGCGGGTTGGGGCCGTCGGCACGCCACAGGGTGCCCTCCCAGTCGACCCCGCCGTCGTACAGCTCGGGGTGGTGCTCCAGCTGCCAGCGCACCAGGTAGCCGCCGTTGGACAGGCCGGTGGCGAGGGTGCGGGCCGGGGGCCGGTGGTAGCGCCGGGTGACGACGGTGCGGGCGGCCCGGGTGAGCTGGGTGAGGCGGGTGTTCCATTCGGCGATGGCGTCGCCGGGCCGGCGGCCGTCGCGGAAGAAGGCCGTGCCGGTGTTGCCCTTGTCGGTGGCGGCGTAGGCGTAGCCGCGGGCGAGGACCCAGTCGGCGATGGCCCGGTCGCCGGCGTACTGCTCGCGGTTGCCGGGGGTGCCCGCGACGACCAGGCCGCCGTTCCAGTGGTCGGGCAGCCGGATCACGAACTGGGAGTCGTGGTGCCAGCCGTGGTTGGTGTTGGTGGTGGAGGTGTCCGGGAAGTAGCCGTCGATCTGGATGCCGGGGACGCCCGTGGGGGTGGGCAGGTCCTTGGGGGTGAGGCCCGCGTAGTCGGCCGGGTCGGTGTGGCCGGAGGCGACGGTTCCGGCGGTGGTCAGCTCGTCGAGGCAGTCGGCCCGCTGACGGGCGGCGCCGGGTACGCGCGGCAGGGCGCGTCCGGCGCAGTGGGCGTCCGGGTTTCCGGGGCCGGCGGTCGTGGCGCCGGCCGGGGTGACCGGGAGGGCCAGGAGCGCGCAGACGGTCGCGAGCGACAGGGCGCCGAGCGGGGTGCGTCGGGCGCGGTGTTCTCTTCGGTGCGGAAACATACGCTCCTCCGGCGGGTTGGGGACGCGCTGGAGGCTAGAGGCGGTGTGGGGGTTCGGGACATGTGCGGGGCCGCCATGATGGCGGCCCGTTCGGCGGTGTCGGCCACCATGGCGGCGCATGTGACCGCCGACGTCAGGGGCATCCGCTGTCGGCGAGGGTGAAGTAGCCCGTGGGTGATTCCTTCAGGGTGTGGGTGACGAACGTGTTGTACAGACCCATGTTCTGGCCGGAGCCGACGGCGTAGGTGGAGCCGCCGCTGGTGGTGGCCCGTCCCGCCTGGACGTGGGTGTAGTTGCTCGCCGTCCAGCAGGCGGCGGAGCCGGGGTCGCCCGGGCCGGGGCCGCCCGGGTCCGGGTCACCGGGTCCGGTGGTGTCCAGGCCGAAGAACCGGGCGATCCAGCGGCTGGAGCAGATCGAGTCGAGGAAGTACGGGGCGCCGGTGCCGCCGCACTGCTCGGCGCCGGTACCGGGGTCGACCGGGGTGCCGTGGCCGATGCCGGGGACCCGGTCGACCTCGACGGCCACGGTGCCGTCGGCGGCCAGGTACTGGTCCTGCCGGGTGGCGTCCGGCCCGATGACCGTGGTCCGGGCGGGCGTCTGGGACAGGCCGTGCAGGGCGGTCCACTGGTCGCGCAGTTCGGTGGCGTTGCGCGGTACGACGGTGGTGTCCTGGTCGCCGTACCAGATGGCCGTACGCGGCCAGGGCCCGGTGTACGACGGGTAGGCGTCCCGCACCCGCCGGGCCCAGTCGGCGGGGCTCCGGTCGACGCCGGGGTTCATGCAGAGGTAGGGGCTGCTGTCCTTGGTGCAGTCGTAGGGCAGGCCGGCGACGACCGCGCCCGCGGAGAAGACATCGGGGTAGGTGGCGAGCATGACGGCGGTCATGGCGCCGCCGGCGGACAGACCGGTGACGTAGACGCGGCCCGGGTCGGCGCCGTAGGCGGTGACGGCGTGGCCGACCATCTGCCGGACGGACAGGGCCTCTCCCTGGCCGCGCCGGTTGTCGCCGGACTGGAACCAGTTGAAGCACTTGCTCACGTTGTTGGCGGTGCCGGTCTCGGCGAGCACCAGCAGGAAGCCGTCCTCGTCGGCGAGCCGGGGCAGTCCGGAGTTGTCGGCGTAGAGCTGGGCGTTCTGGGTGCAGCCGTGCAGGGCCACCACCACCGCGGGGTGGGCCGGCAGGGTGGCGGGCCGGTACACGTACATGGTGAGGGCGCCCGGGTTGGACCCGAAGTCGCCCACTCTGGTGAGGGTGACGGCGGCGCGGGCCTGGGGGGCGGGGGCGGCGAGCGCGGTGCCGAGGACGACGGCGAGGACGGCGAGCAGGCGGGGCAGGAAGCGGGACAGCGGCCGGATGCGGGGGCGCGCTGCGGGGGTCGCGCGCAACGGGGGCAGGGGCATGGCGGCTCCTTCGGCGGACACACGGACCCCGGCCGCTCCGGCGCGGGCGGCGCCGGAAGCGGCGGGGGTGGCGGAACCGTAGGCGCGGGTGTGCCCGGACACCATGGCGTCGCACCCCACAACCGGCTGAGCGCCGGTCGGCTCCGGGGGGATTGCGGAGCGCGGTGCGGCCTGCTAGGCCGCCTCCCCTGGTCTCATTCCTGGTGCGGGGCCGGTGGTACCACCGTGACGGGGCTTGCCGCGTGCAGCAGTACGGCCTGGGTCACCGAGCCCATCATGCGGGCCGGGGCGAGCAGCCGTCGCCGGTGCCGGCCGACGACCACGAGTTCGGCGTCCTTGGAGGCGGCGACCAGGTGGCCGGCCGCGTCGCCGGGCAGCGCCTCGGCGGCGGCGCGGACTTCGGGGTGGCGCTCGCGGTGCGGGGCGAGGAAGCCGTCGGCGAGGGTGCGGGTCTCGGCCGCCACGGCGTCCTGGTCGGCCGGCGGCGGCACCGGCTGGCCGGGCGCGGACCAGGTCTGCGCCGGCCACGGGTAGGCGGCGATCACCTGGAGCCGGGCGTGGCGCCGGGCGGCCTCGGCGAAGGCGAAGGCGAGGACGTCCTCGTCGGGGCTGTCGGCGTGCAGTCCGACGACCACCCGGGGCCCGGCCTCGGCGTGGCCCTCCCCGTGCACCTCGCGGCCCGGTGGGGGCACGACGACCACGGGGCACCGGGCGTCCCGGGCGGCGGCGAGGCCGTTGGAGCCGAGCAGCAGGCTGGCGAAGCCGCCGCGGCCCCGCGAGCCGAGCACCAACAGCTGGGCGTCGTCGCCGAGTTGCGGCAGGACGGCACCGGGTACGCCCTCCAGGGCGACGTACTCCACGGCCGGTGCCCCGGTGTGGTCCCCGAGCCGGGTGCGCACCTCGTCGAGCACCGGGTCGTCCTCGGTGTCGGGCGGTCCGGCGACCAGTACGCCCGCCTGGCCCCAGGCCGCGTACTGCCGTACGTGCACCACACGCAGCGGTGCCGCGCGGCGGCGGGCGGCGTCCAGGGCCCAGTCCAGGGCGCGCAGGCTGTCGGCGGAACCGTCGACCGCGGCGATGACCGGCGTGGCGTTCATCCTTCTCACCTCCGGAACACGTCGTTCCCCTTTGCTGGGGCCAGCCTGGCTCAGGTCCGGCCCCGGCGGGGGTGCTACCGGTCGCGTGTCCGGAAATCCGGGGGTGACACCCCCGGTTCAGGTGAGATCGAACTCTCCTTCGCGGGCGCCGGAGACGAAGGCGCCCCATTCCGCGGGGGTGAAGATCAGGGACGGGCTCTCCGGCCGGTCGCTGTTGCGCATCGCGATGAAGCCCTCGACGAAGGCGATCTGGACATCGCCCAGCCCTCGGCTGCTGGACTGCCACTCTGCCTTGCTGAGGTCCAGCTCCGGCTTGTCCCAGCCCGCGAGCGGCTTGTGCTGGGTGGTGCTCTCGGCCACGTCCGTGCTCCTCCCGGTTCGTCATCCGCGGGCCAGCCTAGCGACCGGTCGCTACGGCGCACAGGGCGCGCGAGGGCGATCTTCGCGGCGGTGCGGCCCCGGTGGTGTCCGGCCGGGGCCGTCAGGAGTCGGGGGGCTCGGAGCCGACGAGCCACATGGCGAAGAACTGCGAGCCGCCGCCGTAGGCGTGTCCGAGCGCCCGGCGGGCCCCGTCCACCTGGTGGTCACCGGCCCGGCCGCGCACCTGGAGGGCGGCCTCGGCGAAACGGATCATGCCGGAGGCGCCGATGGGGTTGGCGCTGAGCACGCCGCCGGACATGTTGACGGGCAGGTCACCGTCGAGCGCCGTCACCCCGGCCTCGGTGAGTTTCCAGCCCTCACCCGCCGCGGCGAAGCCGAGGTTCTCCAGCCACATGGGCTCGTACCAGGAGAACGGCACGTACATCTCGACGGCGTCGATGTCACGGCGCGGGTCGGTGATCCCGGCCTGCCGGTAGACGTCGGCGGCGCAGTCCCGGCCGGCCCGCGGGGAGACGAAGTCCTTGCCTGCGAAGAGGGTGGGTTCGCTGCGCATGGCGCCGCCGTGCAGCCAGGCGGGCGGCCGGGGCGCGCGGGCGGCTCCGGCCCGGTCGGTGAGGACCATGGCGCAGGCGCCGTCGGAGGACGGGCAGGTCTCGGAGTAGCGGATGGGGTCCCACAACATGGGTGACGCCACCACCTTTTCCAGGGTGATGTCGTGTTCGTGGAGGTGGGCGTAGGGGTTCTTCAGGGCGTTGCGGCGGTCTTTGTAGGCGACGAGGGCGCCGATGGTGTCGGGGGCGCCGCTGCGCCGCATGTAGGCGCGCACATGCGGGGCGAAGAAGCCGCCGGCTCCGGCGAGCAGCGGCTGCTGGAAGGGGATGGGCAGGGACAGGCCCCACATGGCGTTGGACTCGGACTGTTTTTCGAAGGCGAGGGTGAGGACCGTGCGGTGGACGCGGGCGGCGATCAGGTTCGCAGCGACGAGCGCGGTGGACCCGCCGACGGAGCCGGCGGTGTGCACGCGCAGCAGGGGTTTGCCGACCGCGCCGAGGGCGTCGGCGAGGTACAGCTCGGGCATCATCACGCCCTCGAAGAAGTCGGGTGCCTTGCCGATGACGACGGCGTCGATGTCGGCCCAGGTCTGCTCGGCGTCCTGGAGGGCGCGCGTGGCGGCCTCGCGGACGAGTCCGGCGATCGAGACGTCCCGGCGGGCGGCGACGTGTCTGGTCTGGCCGATCCCGGTGACGGCCACGGGCTCCTTGCTCATCGTGGATCCCCTTCGAGTACGGCGACCAGGTTCTGCTGGAGGCAGGGGCCTGAGGTGGCGTGGGCGAGGGCCCGGTCGGACTCGCCCCGGTGGACGCGGGCGGCGGCCTCGCCGATGCGGACGAGTCCGGCGGCCATGACCGGGTTGGCGGCGAGGGCGCCGCCGGAGGGGTTGACGCGCACGCTGTCGTCCAGGCGCAGGGCCCGGCGCAGGACCACCTCCTGGGAGCTGAAGGGGGCGTGCAGCTCGGCGGTGTCGACGGGCCGTTCGAAGGCGCCCGCCCGCTCGGCGGCGAGCCGGGTGGAGGGCGAGTCGGTGAGGTCGCGTACACCGAGGGAGTGGGCCTCGACCCGGTGGTCGATGCCCCGGATCCAGGCGGGCCGTTCGCACAGGTCGCGGGCCCGCTCCCCGGCCGCGAGGAGCACGGCGGCGGCGCCGTCGCCGACGGGCGGGCAGTCGCCGGTGCGCAGCGGCCGTACGACGTAGTCGCCGTGCGGGATGCGGCCCTTGAGCTGGGCGTGCGGGTTGGCGGCGGCGTCGGCCCTGCTGCGGGCGCCGACGGCGGCGAGCGCGGCTTCGTCGGTGTGTCCGGCGTCCATGAGTGCCTGGGCCTGGAGGGCGGCGAGGGCTATGGAGTCGGGCCACAGGGGGGCGACGTAGTAGGGGTCGAGCTGGCGGGTGAGGACGTCCCGTACCGAGCCGGGTGAGCACTTGCCGTAGGAGTAGACGAGCGCGGTGTCGGCGTCCCCGGTGAGGAGTTTGGTCCATGCCTCGTACAGCGCCCAGGCTCCGTCCATCTCGACATGCGACTCGGAGATGGGCGGCCAGGCGCCGACGCCGTCGAGGGCGAGGGTGAAGGAGAAGGCGCGGCCGGCCAGGTAGTCGCTGGAGCCGGAGCAGGTGAAGCCGATGTCGGCGGTCTTCAGGCCGGTCCGGGCCAGGACCTCGTGCAGGACCGGCATCAGCATCTCGACCTCGGAGGAGTCCTCGGTGGAGCGCCGGTGGCCGGTCTGGGCGAAGGCGACGACGGCGATGTCCCGGGGGCCGGGCGCGTGGCGGCTGGTCACAGCAGCTCCTTGTACGTCTCGTAGGGGGCGTCGGGTTCGCCGCTGGGCCGGTAGTGGTCGGGGTGGCGGGCCCCCTCGGTCCACACGGGCTCCACCCGCAGTCCCATGCGGACCCGGTCGTAGGGGATGCCGCCGATCCGGGCGTGCAGGGCGAGGTCGGCGCCGTCCAGGGCGATGTGGGCGTAGACGTACGGCACCTCGATGTCGAGGTTCTTCGCTTTGATGTTGACGATGCAGAAGGTGGTGACCGTGCCCCGGGGACCCACGTCGACCTGTTCCCCTGTGGCGACGCCACATGTGGGGCAGGCACCCCTGGGCGGCACGTACACCTTGCGGCAGGAGGGGCAGCGTTCGCCGACGATGCGCCGGGCGGAGAGGGCGTTGATGTAGGCGGACTGGGCACGGCCGGGCGAGTAGGTGTAGTCGAGGCGGGCGGGGGTGACGATGCCGGTGAGCGGGTGTGCGAAGGCGCCGGTGTGGCCGCCCGGTCGCGCGGGTCCGCCGTCGTGGGGCTCGAAGCAGGCGATGTCGGTGATGGCTCCGGTGCGTTCGGCCGCCCAGCGGACGCGCACCCGCATGCCGGTGCGGACGGCGTCGGGGCCGGGGGCGTCCAGGGCGTGCAGCAGGGCGGTGTCGGCGCCGTCGAGCCGGACCAGGACCCAGGCGAAGGGGGTGGTGAGGGGCTGGCCGCGGCGGGGGGCGTGGTTCCAGGCCCAGGTGGTGACGGTGCCGGTGGGGGCGACCTCCACCAGGTCGCGCAGTTCGGCGGCGGTGGCGGGGTCGTACTCGACGGGCGGGACGAGGGTGCGGCCGTCGGTGGTGCGTACGCCGAGGACGACGCGTTCGCGCAGGCCGGTGAGGAAGGCGCTCTGGACGGGGCCGAGGGAGCGGGTGAACGGGAACTCCACGACGAGCGGCGCGGAGAGGGCTTCGGGCATGGGGGGCTCCTCGGGTCAGGCGCGTTTGTAGAGGGGGGGCCGTTTCTCGGCGAAGGCGCGGGCGCCCTCCTTGGCGTCGGCGGTGCCGAAGACGGGCCAGCCGCGGGCGAGTTCGGCGGCGAGCCCGTCGGCCTCGGTCATGTCCGCGGTCTCGTACACGGACGCCTTGACGGCCTCCACGGCGAGCGGGGCGCAGGCATTGATCCGCTCGGCGATCTCCAGGGCCTTGGCGAGGGCGGTGCCGTCGGGCACGACATGGCCGATCAGACCGATGCCGGCGGCTTCCCGGGCGGTGTAGGGGCGTCCGGTGAGCAGCATCTCCAGGGCGTGGGTGCGCGGGATCTGGCGCTGGAGGCGGACGGTGGAGCCGCCGATGGGGAACAGGCCGCGGCGTACCTCGAACAGCCCGAAGGTCGCGGACTCGCCGGCCACCCGGATGTCGGTGCCCTGGAGGATCTCGGTACCGCCCGCGACACAGTGGCCCTCGACAGCGGCGATCACCGGTTTGCGCGGGCGGTGGTGGCGCAGCATCGCCTTCCAGTGCAGGTCGGGGTCGGCCTCGAGCCGGTCGCGGTACTGCTGTCCGGCCATGCCGTTCCCGGCCAGCGCCTTCAGGTCCATCCCGGCGCAGAAGACGCCCCGGGCCCCGGTGAGCACGATGGAGCGGACCGCGTCGTCGGCGTCGGCCTCAAGCCAGCCGTCGTACAGGCCGACGAGCATCGCGAGGGACAGCGCGTTGCGGGCGTCGGGCCGGTTGAGCGTGAGCACCAGTGTGGCGCCCTCGCGCCGCACGGTGAGGTGTTCGGTACCGGTCATGGGCCAACTCCCCTCGGTCAGAACGAGAACAGGTTGCAGTAGGCGGGAAGGCACTTCAAGGGTTTTCTGACATGCAGTCAGATTCTTTGGTGCCGAGCCTTCACAGTTGCGCCGTCCTTTGCTCTGATGACCGGCGAGCCGGCGGATGCCGGGCACGGGCGCCCGGGGTCAGGAGGAGCGGTGGAGTACAACCTTGCCGATCTGTTCGAGTCGGTCGTCGACGCGGTGCCGGACCGCGAGGCGCTGGTCTTCCTCGACCACCCCGGTACGGGCGCCGGGCGCAGACTGACGTACGCCGAGCTGGACGCCGCCGCCAACCGCGTCGCGCACCATCTGGCCGACAGCGGTGTACGCCCCGGGGAGCACCTCGGCCTCCACCTGTACAACGGGGTCGAGTACCTGCAGACGGTGCTGGCCTGCCTGAAGGCCAGGATCGTGCCCGTGAACGTCAACTACCGCTACGTAGAGGAGGAGTTGGAGTACCTCTACCGGGACGCGGACCTGGTCGCGCTGGTCTTCGACGCGGAGTTCGAGGACCGGGTGGCGGGGGTGCTGCCGCGGACGCCGCGGCTGCGGCATCTGCTGCGGGTGGGGGAAGGGACGGGCGGGGTGCCGGGGGCGGTGCCGTTCGCCCGGGCCGAGGCGTCCGGGTGGCCCGGGCGCGGCTTCCCGGCCCGCTCCGGTGACGACCTGTTCATCATCTACACCGGCGGCACCACGGGTATGCCCAAGGGGGTGATGTGGCGTCAGGAGGACCTGTTCTTCGCCGGACTGGGCGGCGGGGCGCCGACCGGGGAGCCGGTGAGGGCACCGGAGGAACTGGCCGAGCGGGTCGCCGCGGGCGGTGCCGGGATCACCTTCTTCCCCACTCCCCCGCTGATGCACGGCACGTCGACGCTCACCGCGTTCATCGGGTTCGACTTCGGCCAACGCGTGGTGCTGCACCGCAGGTTCGCCCCCGAGGAGGTACTGCGGACCGTGCAGCGCGAGCGGGTCACCAGCATGTCGCTGGTCGGCGACGCGATGCTGCGACCACTGCTCGACGCGCTCGCCGGGCCGCTGAAGGGCACGGACTGCTCGTCCCTGTTCAGTGTCTCCTCCTCGGGCGCGATCCTGTCGGAGACGGTCCGCCGGCAGTTCCGCGAACTGCTGCCGAACACCCTGCTGCTGAACAACTTCGGCTCCTCCGAGTCCGGCTTCAACGGCACCGCCACCGAGGACGCGGGGCCCGGACGGGGTTTTCGCATCCGGGTCAACTCCCGTACCCGGGTGGTGGATCCGGTGACGCGGGAGCCGGTCGCGGCCGGTGCGACGGGCCGGGTCGCACAGTGCGGGCACGTGCCGCTCGGCTACTACAACGACCCGGTGACGACGGCGGAGACGTTCTTCGAACGGGACGGGCAGCGCTGGGTGCTGCTGGGCGACATGGCGACCGTCGGCGCGGACGGCGTGGTCACCGTGCTGGGCCGGGGCTCCCAGTGCATCAACACCGGCGGCGAGAAGGTGTACCCGGAGGAGGTGGAGCAGGCGCTCAAGGCGCATCCGGATGTGTACGACGCGCTGGTGGCCGGTGTGCCGGACGCCCACTGGGGCAATCACGTGGCCGCCGTGGTCCAGCTGCGCGCCGGCGCGCCGCGGCCCTCGCTGGCCGACATCCAGCGCCACTGCCGCACCCGCCTGGCCGGGTACAAGGTGCCACGCCGGCTGGTGATCACGGACACCATCCGGCGCTCCCCGAGCGGCAAGGCCGACTACCGGTGGGCCCGGGAGGTGGCCACGGCGGTCGAGCGGCCGTGACCGGCGGGGCCGCACCGGCAGGCACCGGACCGTTTCAGTCGGCACCGGGCCGTGCCCGTGGACACCGCTCCGTCTCGGTCGGCACCGGGCCGGTCGGCGGGAAAGGTCCGCCGGGGCCGTCCGGCGTCCGCCCGGCGTCCGTCCGCCGCCGGGAAAATTCCGCAGACCCCTTGCCCGGAGGCCCGGTGGCCTGAATTACTTGCCCCAGCAGCGACGACCGAATGATCGGTCGTCCGGAATGTACGGTGGGCAGGGAGAACGTTTCCGATGACGGATGCTGCGGATCCGCTCGACGCGGGCGAACGGCTCGGGACCGAGGAGCTGCGGGCGCTCCAGCTGGAACGGCTGCGTGCCTCGCTGCGGCACGCGTACGAGCACGTGCCGTTCTACCGGGAGTCCTTCGACAAGGCGGGCGTCCGCCCGGAAGACTGCCGTACGCTCGCCGACCTCTCCCGTTTCCCCTTCACGACGAAGGCCGACCTCCGGGCGAACTACCCGTACGGCATGTTCGCCGTCCCCCGGGAGCGGATCCGCCGGCTGCACGCCTCCAGCGGCACCACGGGACAGCCCACGGTGGTCGGCTACACCGACCGTGACCTCTCCGTGTGGGCCGACCTGGTGGCGCGGTCCCTCCGGGCGGCCGGCGGCCGACCCGGCGATGTCGTCCATGTGGCCTACGGCTATGGGCTGTTCACCGGCGGTCTGGGCGCCCACTATGGTGCCGAGCGCCTGGGCTGTACGGTCGTCCCCGCGTCCGGCGGCATGACGGCCCGGCAGGTGCGGCTGATCCTGGACCTGGAACCGTCCGTCATCATGGTGACCCCCTCCTACATGCTCACGCTGCTGGACGAGTTCGAGCGGCAGGGCGTGGAGCCGCGCGGCACCTCGCTGCGGGTGGGTGTCTTCGGGGCTGAGCCGTGGACCGAGCCGATGCGGCGGGAGATCGAGGAGCGGTTCGCGATCGACGCCGTCGACATCTACGGGCTGTCCGAGGTGATCGGCCCCGGCGTCGCCCAGGAGTGCGTGGAGACCAAGGACGGGCTCCATGTGTGGGAGGACCACTTCTACCCGGAGATCGTGGATCCGGTCACGGGCGAGGTGCTGCCGGAGGGCGAGCGGGGTGAGCTGGTGTTCACCTCGCTGACCAAGGAGGCCATGCCGGTCGTCCGGTACCGGACGCGGGACCTGACCAGGCTGCTGCCCGGCACGGCCCGGGTGTTCCGGCGGATGGAGAAGATCACCGGGCGCAGCGACGACATGGTGATCCTGCGCGGGGTGAATCTCTTCCCTACGCAGATCGAGGAGATCGTGCTGCGCACGCCCGGGGTGGCGCCGCACTTCCAGCTGCGCCTGACCCGGGAGGGCCGCCTCGACGCCCTGACCGTCCGGGCCGAGGCGCGCCCGGACGCGCCGCCGGAGGTGCGTCAGGCGGCGGCCCGGTCCATCGTCGCGGCGGTCAAGGACGGCATCGGGGTGTCGGTCCGGGCGGAGATCGTGGAACCGGAGTCGCTGGAGCGGTCGGTGGGCAAGATCCGCCGGATCGTGGACCTGCGGTCCGGGGGTGACGGGTAGGCGGTTTCCACCGGGGGCGAGCAGAGTCGGCCGCGCCTCACGGCAACCCGGCTCGGCGCCACCGCGCCCTCGACCTGTGCACCCGGTTCACGGCCCGGCCGGACGCCGGGCCGTGAACCGGGTGCACGACCGCACGGGGGCCGGACGTCCACCCGCCGGGGGAACAGTCGGTCAGCCGTTGCCCTGGTCCCTTCTGTCCGGCCCGAGCGGGCGGCCGAGGCAGAGCCCGGCAGCCGGAGAGGGGGCAGGACGCCCCGGAGGGGCGGCCGCGGCCTGTGTACGGGAACCAGAAGAGCCCGGTGCCGTGAGGGCGGCCTGGACCAGAGGGAAGAGCTCGTACGGGCCGTCACCCGTGAGGCTGTGCGCCGCACCCGGTTCGAAGCGTTCGCTCTGCCGGCCGTCCTGCCGTCCGCCGACGTTTCGCATGCCGTCCCGGCCGCTGAACACGTACACGGTCTCGGTCCCCTCGGAGAGGCGGCCCAGGACATCGCACCGGTGACCCGGCGGCCGGCGGGGAAGGCGTCGAGCGCCGCCGCCAGGTCGAGCATGCGCGTGCCGGCGACGTCCGCTCCGTAACCGACGAGTACGTCCTCGGTGCTCTCGGCCCGGGTGAGGGTGAGACACATGGCGGGCCATCGACCGCTGACCGCCCGATCCCGGCCGCGCTGCCCGCTGTTCATCTCATCCTCGCCCGTAGTCCCGCGATGCGCCGAAGCGGTCGCGCAGTTCGCGTTTGAGGATCTTGCCGCTGGCGTTGCGTGGCAGCTCGGGGACGAACAGCACTCGTTTGGGCGCCTTGAACGGGGCGATCCTCTCCTTCACATGGGCGATGAGCTGCTCCTCCGTCACCTCGGCGCGCGGGACGACGACCGCGGTGACGGCCTCGATCCACCGTTCGTCGGGCAGGCCGATCACGGCGGCCTCGGCGACCGCCTCGTGGGTGTAGAGCACGTCCTCGACCTGGCGTGAAGCCACCAGTACGCCACCGGAGTTGATGACGTCCTTCACCCGGTCCACGATGGTGAGGTAGCCCTCGGCGTCCCGCACCGCGAGGTCCCCGGAGTGGAACCAGCCGCCGCGGAAGGCCTCGGCGGTCTCCTCGGGCCGCTCCCAGTAACCGTCGCACAACTGCGGGGAGCGGTAGACGATCTCGCCCGGGACCCCCGCGGGGACGTCCTCGCCGTCCGCGTCGACCACCCGGGCGTCGACGAACAGGACGGGACGTCCGCAGGAGTCCGGCCGCGCGTCGTGCTCCTCGGGGCCGAGGACGGTGGCCAGCGGGCCGATCTCGCTCTGGCCGAAGCAGTTGTAGAAGGCGAGGTGCGGCAGCCGTGCGCCCAGGCGCCGCAGCACCGGGACGGGCATGACCGACGCGCCGTAGTAGGCCTTGCGCAGCCCGGACAGGTCCCGGGTCGCGAAGTCCGGGCGGCCCGCGAGGCCGATCCAGACGGTCGGCGGGGCGAACAGGCTGTCCACGCGGCCGGTCTCGATCAGGTCGAACAGCCGGTCCCCGTCGGGCGCGTCCAGGATGAGGTTCGTCGTGCCGACCGCCAGGTACGGCAGCAGGAACACATGCGTCTGCGCCGAGTGGTACAGCGGCAGCGCGTGCACGGGCCGGTCGCCGGCCCCGAGGTCGAGGGCCGTGATGGCGCTCAGGTAGGCGTGCACCAGGGCCCGGTGGGTCATCATCGCGCCCTTGGGCAGGGCGGTGGTGCCGGAGGTGTAGAGCAGCTGCACCAGGTCCTCGGTGCGGGGTTCCGGGCCGTCGTACGGCGGTGCCCCGGGGAGCAGGGCGAGCAGCGAGTCGCCGGTGTCGCGCAGCGGCAGCGTCCGCGTGCCGTCCGGCAGCCGCCCGGTGAGACCGGGGTCGGCGAGGACGAGCGCGCTGCCGGACTGGCCGAGGACATACGCCAGGTCGTCGCCGGTGAGGTTGTGGTTGACCGGCACATGGACCAGGCCCGCGCGGGCGCAGGCGAGGAAGGCGATCAGATAGGCGTCGGAGTTGTGGCCGTAGGCGGCGACCCGGTCGCCGGGCGTGCGGCCCTGGGCGAGCAGCAGCGAGGCCGCGCGGGAGACGGCGTCGTCCAGTTCCTCGTACGTCCACACCCGGTCGCCGTACTCGACGGCGACTCGCGCCGGGGTGCGCCGGGCGCTGCGCCGCAGCATCCCGTCGACCGTGCTGCTCTGTCCCTGCGTCATGCCTCAGGATCCTCGGCATGCCGCCCGGGGCGGGTCAAGCACCCGGGAGTGCCGAACCGTCCGGCACATGGTTGCGGCGCACATGTGGCGAGCCCATAGTGATGTCACATCGGGCGTGTGCGTCCCTCCCAGTAGGGCTCCCGAAGCCGCCGTTTGTACAGCTTGCCGTTGGGGTCGCGGGGCATCTCGGCGGTGAAGTCGACGGTCCTGGGCCGCTTGTAGGGGGCGAGCCGTCCGGCGCAGTGGTCCAGTATCGTGGCGGCGAGCCGGGGGCCGGGCTCGTGGCCCGGGGCCGGTTCGACCACGGCCTTGACCTCCTCGCCCCAGTCGTCGTGCGGGATGCCGAAGACGGCGGCGTCGGCGACGGCGGGGTGGCCGAGGAGCACGGACTCGATCTCGGCCGGGTAGATGTTGACCCCGCCGGAGATGATCAGGTCGATCTTGCGGTCGCGGAGGAAGAGGTAGCCGTCCTCGTCCAGGTAGCCGAGGTCGCCGACGGTGAAGAAGTCCCCGATGCGGTTCTTCCTCGTCTTGGTCTCGTCCTTGTGGTACGAGAAGCCGCCGGTGTTCATCTTCATGTAGACGGTACCGAGCCGTCCGGGCGGCAGCCGCTCGCCGTTCTCGTCGAAGACGGCGAGTTCGCTGATGGACCAGGCCTTGCCGACGGTGCCGGGCTTCTTCAGCCAGTCCTCCGCGGTGGCGAAGGCCCCACCGCCCTCGCTCGCGGCGTAGTACTCCTCCACACAGGGGCCCCACCATTCGATCATCGCGCGTTTCACATGGTCGGGGCAGGGCGCGGCCCCGTGGATGGCGTGCCGCAGGGACGAGACGTCGTAGCGGGCCCTGACGTCGTCGGGGAGGGCCAGCAGCCGGTGGAACTGGGTCGGGACCATATGGGTGTGGGTGCATTTGTGTGTGTCGATGAGGCGGAGCATCTCCTCGGGCGTCCACTTGTCCATCAGTACGAGGCGGTGGCCGAGGTGCAGGGACGCGCCGGCGAACTGGAGGACGGCGGTGTGGTAGAGCGGCGAGCAGACGAGGTGCACGTTGCCGTCGTGGGGCCGGATGCCGAAGATGCCGAGGAAGCCGCCGAGGTGGGCCTCCTCGGGGCGCTTGCCGGGCAGCGGGCGGCGGATGCCGCGGGGACGGCCGGTGGTGCCCGAGGTGTAGTTCATGACCCAGCCCAGTTCCCGGTCCGCGGGTGCCGACGCGGGCTGTCCGGCGAGGAGGCGGGCGTACGGCCGGAAGCCCTCGGCCGTGCCGACGGCGTACCGGTGGCTCGCCGGGAGCCCCGCCTCGTCGGCCGCCCGGCGCGCCGGGCCGGCGAACCGCTCGTGGGCGAGGAGCACCTTGGCGCCGGAGTCGGCGACGATCCAGGCGATCTCCGGGCCCACGAAGTGGTGGTTGACCGGCACGAGGTAGAGGCCGGCCTGGGTGGCGGCGAGGTAGGCGGTGAGGAACTCGGGGCCGTTGGGCAGGACGACGGCGAAGGCGTCCCCGCGCCGCAGGCCGGCCGCGCGCAGGCCGTGGACCAGGCGGTTGGCGGCGGCGCCCAGCCGGCCGGCGGTCCACGCCTCGCCGTCCGGCGCGATCAGGGCGGTGCGGTCGGGGTCCTGGGCGGCCTGGGCCCAGAAACCGGCGGGGGGTGTGCTCACCGGCCGCTCCTTTCGGCGATGCGGCACAGACGGTCCACGGCCTGTTCGAAGCCGCGGGTGAGGTCGTCGAAGACGGCCTGGACCGAGCGTTCGGAGGTCATCCGGCCGACGATCTGGCCGACGGGGGTGCCGAGCAGCGGTTCGACCTCGTACTTCTGGATGCGGGAGACCGCCTCGGCCACCAGCAGCCCCTGCAACGGCATCGGCAGCGCGCCGGGCCCGGTCGGGTCGTCCCAGGCGTCGGTCCACGCGGTGCGCAGCTGGCGTGCGGGTTTTCCGGTCAGGGCGCGGGAGCGGACGGTGTCCCCGGACCCGGCGGCGAGCAGCTTGCGGGTCAGGGCAGGCGAATGGAGGTCGGCTTCTGTGGTGGTCAGCCATATGGAGCCCAGCCACACACCTTGGGCGCCGAGGGTGAGTGCCGCCGCCACCTGGGGGCCGCTGCCGATGCCTCCGGCGGCCAGGACGGGCAGCGGGTCGACGGCGTCGACGACCTCGGGGGTGAGGACCATGGTGGCGATCTCGCCGGTGTGCCCGCCGGCCTCGTAGCCCTGGGCCACGACGATGTCGATGCCCGCGTCCCGGTGCTTCACGGCGTGCCGGGCACTGCCGGCGAGGGCGGCGACCAGGAGGTCCCGGTCGTGGGCGCGCGCGATGACATCGGCGGGCGGGGGGCCGAGGGCGCTGGCCAGCAGCCGGATCGGGTAGTCGAAGGCGACGGCGAGCTGGGTGCGGGCGACCTGTTCCATCCAGCCGGTGATGCGCCACCCGGAGGCCTCGCCCTCGGCCAGTCCGGGCACGCCGTGCGCGGCGAGGGTGTCGCGCACGAACCGCCGGTGCGCCTCGGGGATCATCGCCTCGACGTCGGCCTCCGTGACCCCCTCGACCTTCTTGGCGGGCATGACCACATCCAGCCCGTAGGGGCGGCCGTCGGCGTGCGCGTCGAGCCAGTCGAGGTCGCGTTCGAGGTCGTCGGGGGCGGTGTAGCGGACCGCGCCGAGCACGCCGAAGCCGCCGGCCCGGCTGATGGCCGCGGCGACGGCGGGGAACGGCGTGAAGCCGAAGGCGGCGTGCTCGATTCCCAGTTTCCTGCTCAGCTCCGTCTGCATGGGCGCAGGATGGCGCAGCCGGCCGGAGGACGGAAGACCTTTCCTGATACACCGTCAGATCATTGGGAGGGCCTCGCGCCCCGTTGACACGCCCCTCGCCCGACAGGAAAGTTTCACGGTGCGGGACGGGTCCGGAAAGATACTTTCAGGCGGGAGGCCGCGGACGATGACGGACGACCTGGCAGACGGAAGAGCGGGCGGGCCGACCCGCCGGCGGCTCGTCGTGGGCTCCCTGGCCGCGGGCGGCGCCCTGGCCCTCGGCGCGTTCCCGGCGGGCCCGGCCGCCGCCGCGCCCGCCGCGTCCGGCCGTCGCACCATCCTGCGGTACGGCTCGCCCGAGCGCGCCGGGCTGCTCCCCGAACAGCTGCGGCAACTCGTCGCGGACGCGGAGGCGTTCCTCGCCCCCTCCCCCCGGCACCCGTGGTACGCGGGCGCCGTCCTGCTCGCCGGGCGCGGTGGCACGGTGGCCCTGCACGAGCCGATCGGCATGGCGGTGCGCTATTCCGCGTACGACGAGAAGACCGACACCGGCATGGAGTTGCCGCCGGACCGGCAGCTGCCGATGACCCGGGACACCGTGTTCGACCTGGCCTCGGTCTCCAAGCTGTTCACCTCGCTCCTCGCCGTGCAGCAGATCGAGCGGGGCCCGCTGGACCTGGAGGGCACGGTCGCCTCGTATCTGCCGGACTTCGGCCGCGCGGGCAAGCAGCGGGTGACGATCCGTCACATCCTCACGCACACCTCCGGTCTGCGGGCGTGGCTGCCGCTGTACGCGGCGCCGTCCCACGAGGACAGGCTCCGGCTCATCTGGGACGAGGCACTCCTCACCCCGCCGGGTTCGGCGTACCTGTACTCGGACCTGAACATGATCACGCTGGGGCTGGTCCTGGAGACGGTCACCGGCCGCCCGCTGGACACGCTGCTGCACGAGGAGGTCACCGGTCCGCTCGGCCTGGACGGCACCCGCTACCGCCCGCCCGCCTCCTGGAAGCCGCGGATCGCGGCCACGGAGGACGCCCGCAAGCCCTGGTCCGGGCTGGACCGCGGGCTGGTGTGGGGGGAGGTGCACGACGAGAACGCCTACAGCCTGGGCGGTGTCGCGGGCCACGCCGGGGTGTTCTCCCGCGCCTGGGACCTGGCGGTCCTCGGCCGGACCCTGCTCAACGGCGGCCGCTACGGCCGGAGCCGGATCCTGCGGCCGGAGTCGGTGGAGCTGATGTTCACCGACTTCAACACGGCCTTCCCCGGCGACGCGCACGGCCTCGGCTTCGAGCTGTACCAGCACTGGTACATGGGGGCGATGGCCACTCCGCGCACGGCCGGCCACACCGGCTTCACCGGCACCTCGCTCGTGCTGGACCCGACGACCGACTCGTTCCTGGTCGTGCTCGGCAACTCCGTGCACCCGGTGCGCACCTGGCGCTCCGGTTCCGCGCCCCGGGTGGCGGCCGGCAACCGGCTCGCCCGCGCGGTGCCGGTCCGTCCGGCCCGGGGCCGTACGGCGTGGTTCTCGGGCATGGCGAACGCCGCGGCCGCCACGCTCACGCTGCCAGCGCTGGACACCTCCGCGGGCGCGGCCCGGCTGCGCTGCGCCCTGTGGTGGGACACCGAACCCGGCGCCGACCAGCTGGTGCTGGAGTGCACCGCGGACGGCGGCGCCACCTGGCAGCCGGTTCCCTTCACCACCGCCCGGCCCGGCGCCGGCCCCGAGGAGCACCCGGCGGGCGCGGTCTCCGGCTGGTCGGGCCGCGTCTGGCACCGGGTGACGGCTCGGCTGCCGGCCGGCCCCGGCCTGGGGCTGCGCTGGCGGTACGGCACCGACGCGCGGTACGTCGGCCGGGGCGCTTACGTGGACGCGCTGCGCGTCGAGGCGGGCGGGGCGGTGCTGTTCGACGGGGCGCGCCCGGCGGACGCGGCGCGGATCAGGGCGGCGGGCTGGCAGCGTTCGGCCGACTGAGCGGGGCGGGGCGGTCGCGTTCCAGTACCGCCATCGCCGCGTTGTGCCCCGGCACCCCGCTCACCCCGCCGCCGCGCACCGCGCCCGCCCCGCACAGCAGGACGTTCGCGTGCCGGGTCTCCACACCCCAACGGCCCGTCCCCTCCTCGGCGTAGGGCCAGGACAGGGCCCGGTGGAAGATGTGGCCGCCGGGCAGCCGGAGGTCCCGTTCCAGGTCCAGCGGGGTCTTCGCCTCGATGCAGGGGCGGCCGTCGGCGTCGGTGGCCAGGCAGTCGGCGAGCGGCTCGGCGAGATGGGTGTCGAGCTGGGCGAGGGTGGCCGCCAGCAGTTCCTCGCGGGCGGCGTCGTTGTCCCGGTCGAACAGCCGGGCCGGGGCGTGCAGTCCGAACAGGGTGAGCGTGTGGCAGCCGCGCTCGGCGAGACGGGGGCCGAGGACGGTGGGGTCGGTCAGGGAGTGGCAGTAGATCTCCGACGGCGGGGTGGCCGGGAGCCGGCCGGCGGCGGCCTCGGCGTGGGCGGTGGCCAGTTGCCGGTAGCCCTCGGCGATGTGGAAGGTGCCGGCGAACGCCTCGCGGGGGTCGGCGTCGGGGTCGCGCAGCCGGGGCAGCCGGGTGAGCAGCATGTTCACCTTGAGCTGGGCGCCCTCGGCGGGCTCGGGCGCCGGGTCGCCGGTGAGCGCGGCGAGTTGGTGCGGGGCGGCGCCCACCAGGACGTACCGGGCGGCGGCGGTGCCCTCGCCGTCGGCCGTGCGGTAGGTGATCTCGGCGGTGTGTCCGTCGGTGTCGATCCGGACCGCCTCGTGCCCGGTGGCGATGCGCGCCCCCGCCGAGCGGGCCGCCGCGCCCAGCGCGTCGGTGAGCGCGCCCATGCCGCCGACGGGCACGTCCCAGGCGCCGGTGCCGCCGCCGATGACGTGGTAGAGGAAGCAGCGGTTCTGGACCAGGGTGGGGTCGTGGGCGTCGGCGAAGGTGCCGATGAGGGCGTCGGTGAGGACGATGCCGCGGACCAGGTCGTCGGTGAACGTCTCCTCGATGGCGACGCCGACCGGCTCCTCGAACAGGGCCCGCCAGGCGGCCTCGTCGTCGACGCGGCGGCGCAACTCCTCACGGCCGGGCAGCGGTTCGGTGAGCGTGGGGAAGACGCGCCGGGCGACGTGGCCCGTCATGCCGTAGAACCGCCGCCAGGCGGTGTACTCGCGGTCGCCGCCGGTCAGCCGGGCGAACGCCTCCCGGGTGCGCTGCTCGCCCCCGCCGACGAGCAGGCCCGTGGGCCGGCCCGCCCGCTGTACCGGGGTGTACGAGGAGATGGTGCGCGGGCGGACGCGGAAGTCCAGCCCGAGATCGCGCACGATCTTTTGTGGCAGCAGGCTGACCAGGTAGGAGTACCGGGACAGCCGGGCGTCGACACCGGCGAACGGGCGGGTGGAGACGGCGGCGCCGCCGGTGTGGTCCAGCCGTTCCAGCACCAGCACGGAGCGGCCGGCCCGGGCCAGGTAGGCGGCGGCGACCAGGCCGTTGTGGCCACCGCCGACGATCACGGCGTCATACGCGCGGGTCGGCTCGTTCGCGGACATGGTCCTTCGTAGCACGCGCTGATCCACGAGGGCCAGAGCCGGCCCCCGCCCGGATGCCGCCGGGCGGCTCACGGCCGGCCCGCCTCCGGTACCGGACATGATCCGGTCCGGCCGGCGGCCGGAGGCCGATCACGGCCGGAGTTCGCCGGGGACCGCACCCCGGGCCGGTCAGGACCGGAGGCCACCGGCCCGGCCCGGCTCCAAGGCCACCGGCCGGTCAGGGCCCGAGCTTCTCCGGGGCCGGACGGGCGTCGGGGCCGAGGCGGGCCATGGCGCGCAGGATGTGCTTCGGGGGGAGCTGCCAGCGCACACGGGCGGGTATCGCGCGCAGCACGGCGCCCGTGGCGCGCAGACTCCGGGTGACGGCGGCGGGCGCGGGGGCGGGCCTGCCGTACAGCTCGTGGGCGTACGCGGGCAGGGACGCGTATGCCAGGTGTGCCACCCACCGCCACAGCACCTCCCGCGCCGGGACCAGGAGCGGGTGGGCCGGCGGGCGGCGCAGGAAGTCGTCCACCTCGCGGGCTTCCGGGCCGGCGGCGAGTTCCGGCCGTACCTTCCCGAAGTAGGCGGCGAGTTGGGCGCGGCTCGCCGGTACCGTCTCCGGGTCGAGCCCCACCAGGCGGGCGCCGGCCCGGTGTTCGGCCACGTACCGGTCGGCCTGGGCGTCGGTGAGCGGGAAGCCCGAGCGGCGCAGGACGTGCAGATAGGAGTCGATCTCCGCGCAGTGCACCCACAGCAGCAGCGCGGGCTCGTCGAGGCCGTACCGTTCGCCGGTGTCCGGGTCGGTCGCCGTCAGCCTGGCGTGGATCCCGCGCACCCGGGCCCCGGCCCGCTCGGCGGCCTCGGTGGTGCCGTACGTCGTCGTCCCCACGAAGTTCGCGGTCCGCCGCAGCCGCCCCCAGGCGTCCCGCCGGAAGTCGGAGTTCTGCGTCACCCCCCGCACCGCCCGCGGATGCAGCGCCTGGAGATACAGCGCCCGCACCCCCGCGACCCACATCATGGGGTCGCCGTGCATCTGCCAGGTCACCGAGCCGGGCGTGAACAGCCCGGGATCGCCCGTGCCCGCGGGCGTGGCCACGGCCATCGCACGTCCCCTCTCGTCGGTCCGTCGGCGCCACCGCTGGAACGTTTCCGGTGGTCCGCGCCGCCCGGAGCCGCACAGCGCGGACTGTCGCCTCATTCTCCCAGGTCCTCCGCGGGGATGGGCGCGTCGAACACATCAACGACGAATTCCGGGTTCCGTCGGCCTCGAACGCCTCCGGTGCCGGCCCGGGTCTAACGCCGCACCCTCGGCATTCCCAGGCCCAGCCAGGAGATGATCTCGCGTTGGATTTCGTTGGTGCCGCCGCCGAAGGTGAAGATGACCGCGGAGCGGTAGCCGCGTTCCAGTTCGCCGTGGAGGACGGCGCCGGCCGAGCCCTCCTTCAGGGGGCCGGCCGCGGCGAGGATCTCCATGAGCCAGGCGTAGGCGTCCCGGCGGGCCTCGGAGCCGTAGACCTTGACCGCGGAGGCGTCCTGCGGGGTGAGGGTGCCGTCCTGGACGGCCGTGACCATCTGCCAGTTGAGGAGTTTGAGCGCGTCGAGCCGGCTGTGGGTGCGCGCGAGCAGCCGGCGCACCCAGGGCAGGTCGGCGACCCGGCGGCCGTCGGCGAGCTTGGTCTGCCGCGCCCAGCGCCGTACGTCGTGCAGCGCGCGGATCGCCATGGTGCCGTGCGCGGCGAGGGTGACGCGTTCGTGGTTGAGCTGGTTGGTGATCAGCCGCCAGCCCTCGTTCTCCGCGCCGACGCGGCGGGAGACGGGGACGCGGACGTTCTCGTAGTGGCTCGCGGTGGTGTCGTGGGAGGCGAGGGTGCGGATCAGGGTGCAGGAGTAGCCGGGGTCGGACGTCGGCACCAGCAGCATGGTGATGCCTTTGTGCGGCGGCGCCCCGGGGTCGGTGCGCACGGCCAGCCACACCCAGTCCGCGGTGTCGCCGTTCGTCGTCCAGATCTTCTGCCCGTTGACGACGTACTCGTCTCCCTCGCGTACGGCCCTGGTCCTCAGCGACGCCAGGTCGGTACCGGCGCCGGGCTCGCTGTAGCCGATCGCGAAGTCGATCTCGCCGGAGAGGACGCGGGGCAGGAAGTACGCCTTCTGCTCGTCGGTGCCGTACCGCATGATCGTCGGTCCGACCGTGTTCAGCGCCATCAGCGGCAGCGGCACGCCGGCCTGCGCGGCCTCGTCGAAGAAGACGAACTGCTCCATCGCCGTCATCCCGCGCCCGCCGTACTCCTCGGGCCAGCCGACGCCGAGCCATCCGTCCGCGCCGAGCCGGCGGATGGTGGCGCGGTAGAACCGCTTCTGCTCGGCCGGGTCGGTGTACCGGGCGTAGGCGTTGTCCGGGACCAGCTCGGCGAAGTAGGCCCGCAGTTCGGTGCGCAGCCGCTGCTGCTCGGGCGTGTGGTCGAGGTGCACGGCGCCTCCAGGCTCCCCAAGGGCGGTCCTGACGGCGCACACCGTAGAACGTGTTCCAGAAATTGGGAATGGCGGGGCCCGGGGATTTCACCCACGGGCCCGCGGCCGGTCGGGGTACGGTGCTCAGCCGAGCAGTTCCAGGAAGTCCGCGCAGGCGTCGGCGCAGGCCCGGCAGCTGGCCGCGGCCGACTCGGCGCCGGGATGCCCGTCGAAGGCCCGGGCGCATTCCAGGCAGACCGAGCGGCACCAGTCCACCCGGGCCCGGATGCCCTCCTCGTCCTGCTGGTTCTCCTCGCTCAGCACCCGGCAGGTGGCGTCGCACGCCTCGGCGCACATGATGCCCAGCCGGCGCACGCGCTCCTGGTCCTCGCTCCCGTCCGGGTCGACCAGGCTCGCGCGCACGGCACAGGCCCGGGCGCACTCGGTGCACGCCTGGGCACAGGTGAAACGGTCCTCGAGGAACCGGTACAGCTGCTGGGAAGTCGGCGATGTCACGTCGGCCGGGTAGCCGGGGCGGGCGGGCACAAACCACTGCCCGGGGGCGCGCGGTCGGCCATCGTTCGCGCGCACCCCCACCTCACCCCCGCCCTCACCATCACTGACCCGCAGTGTCCGGATTTGCACCGTTATGGGATGGGTATCCCTGTTCTATGAACATCGCATCGATGCAGCTGGCCGCGCCTAGTGGCCTCATGAGCCTCGTACTGTTCCTCGTGGCCGTGGCCGTGCTCGCACTGCTCGGCGGCGGCTTCTGGATGACCTCCCGCGTCCGCTACCGCGAATCCCCGCGCCCGCGCCCCGAGGAACAGCCCAAGATGCCGCCGGGCGGACCGGTGCGCGAGGTCCGGCAGAACAGGGAGTCCGCGGAGATACCCCGGATCTCCAAGGGCGAACGCCCGCTCACCCCGTACGACCTGTCCAACATGGACAGCCGGCCGAGCGCGTCCAAGGAGCGCCCGCGCTGGAGCAAGGGCTCCAGCGGCTCGTTCGGCGGGGGCGGACTGGGGGCCCACTGAGCCGCATACCGGCACCGCCCACACCGTCACCGTCCACTCGTACGCCCTGACCGCTCCTACGCCCTCACCGCCGCGCGCACCGTCGAAACGGCCCGCGCCGGACCGCCGGACGCCCCCGGGACGCGGAGGCATCCCGGGGGCGCCGAGCGGCCGACGCGGGCCGTGCCGTGCGTGTGCGGCGGCCTGCGTGGACCGTGCGATCAGGGGTGATCCGGCTGTTGTGCCGGAGGCACTCCGCCGCCCTCTCCCCCGCCCTTGCCGCCCTTGTCCGAGCCGTGCGGGCGGGCGCCCGAGGCGCGCTCGGCCTGCTGGCGGGCCTTCAGCTTGCCGCTGTCCTGCGGGGTGGCGCCTCCCTTGTCACTGCGCCGCTGTTCGGGCTGCTGCGGATTGGACATGCGCCGGCCTCCCTCCGGGTGGTACGGGTACGTGCCCGGTCCGGGTTCCCAGGCCCGGGCCGGTGACGCACACCGGGACGCACCGGGTCACCGCGCGGTGTGTGTCAGGGCCCGGTGGAGGTGTTCCAGGGCGTCCAGGAGCACCGAGCGGTGGTACCAGCTCAGCCAGGCCGAGGTGTCCGCGGCCAGCAGGGCGAGCGCCTCGGCGTGCGCGGCGGTGGGCCGGTGGCCTGCGTCGGTCCAGTACAGGCTGATCACGCCCGTGCACGAACCGGCCGAGGAGAGCACCGGAACGCTGTGCAGGGCACGGGCACCGCCGGCCAGCAGGGCGCGCCGGCAGTCGTCGTCGAGCAGCGGGTCCGTGGCCACGTCGGGCACGCTCACCTGGCGGCCCCGGGTGCGGGCCGCCGCGTCGGCGGTGCCCTCACCCCGGCCGCGCACCAGGTGGTCGAGGACCGGCTCCGCGCAGCCGTGGTGGGTCTCCAGCGCCAGGGCGTTCACCGCCGGGTCCACGAGCTGCACGGATCCGGCGGGTGCCCGGCCGATGGCCAGCGCCTCGTGCAGGACGGCGTCGATCATCTGCCGGCGGTAGCGGGGGTCTCGGCCGCCGCGGGCCAGGACCCGCAGCTGCGGCACGGGCAGGGGGCGGCGGCCGGGGAACCACACCTCGCCGGCCGGGGCGCGGGCCACCACCACGGCCGACACCAGGACGCGCAGCGGCACGTTGAACCGCTGCGAGGCGTCGCGCAGCACCCGGAAGGCGGCGCCGGAGTCCGGCAGGCCGTAGCGGACCATGAGCACGCCCTGCGCCATGCCGATCACCGGGGCGGTGCGCACCCGGGCGCGCAGCGCGCGGACCTCCTGGTACAGGTCCTCGTACGAGGGCCGGACCGGGTCGGCGATCTGGGACCGCCAGGCGGGCAGCTCCTCCACCCGGGAGGTTGCGCGGGCCAGCTCGCGCAGCGCCTCGTCCAGGGTGGCGTAGAGCCGTACGCCGGTCAGGCGGGCCAGGTGCACCGCCTCGCGCACCCCGGGGCGGGCGCGGACGATGATCAGGTCCGGGCGGCCGGCGCGCGTCCGGGTCGTCTCGCTGAGGGCGCGCAGCACGGCGGCACCACCGAGCTGGACGTGGGCCATGTCGAGCACGGGGCGCAGTCCGGCGCGGTCGGCCTGTTGCAGGTGGCCGCGCAGTTCCTCCGACCAGAGCTCGGCGCCGTGCGCGTCCAGGCTGCCGGCCATGCGCAGCAGCAGGGCTCCCTCGGCGGGCAGCCCCTCGACCACGGAGGACTCGATGACGAGGCGAGCGGGTGCGGCCGGCCGGCCGGAGGAAGGTTTCATCGCATCACCCAGACAGGACGTCACAGAGGTCTCGCCCGGCCTCTTCGCGGCCCCGGCTCACCTCGCACGGTAGGCCCGGGCGGCCGGACGCGCCATCCACCGCGCCGGGCGGGGACGGCGGGCAGGGGACGGCGACCGGCGGGTCGCACGGCCGCCGGGCCGGGCTGCCCGGTTCCGCGCGATGGCCTCCGGGGCCGCGGCCGGCGGGCGGTACGGGATCCGCGCGTACGGGGCGCTGAGCCACGCCGGGCGTCACAGGTCCGCCCGTACGGAGCGCTGAGCCGCCCCCGGCACCACGGGCTTCCGCCCGCACGAACCCTGAACCGCGCCCGGCGACACAGAACCCGCCCACACGGACCACTGAAACGCCCCGCGTCACAGGGTCAGCCCGTACGGGGTACTGAGCCGCCCCCGGCACCACGGGCATCCACCCGCACGAACCCTGAACCGCGCCCGGCGGCACCGCTGTCCGCCCGGACGGGCCGTTGAGCCGCCCTCCGGCCCCGGCGTCCCCGCGGGCGAACCCCGGATGCGCAGCAGGCCCCCGGCACCCCCCGCCCCGGCCCCGGAGCCGTGCTGGTCGGTTCGTGGTCCGTGTGCGGCCGTTCGGGTTATCGGCGGGCCGGCCGGGGGGCCGTGGACACCGTGCCGGGTTCCGTATGCGGCGTTTCGACGGAGTCCAGGGCGCGCAGGGCGGTGGTCAGGTCGGCGTGGGTGCGGATGCCCGGCAGGCCGGCCGCGGCCAGGGTCTCCCGGACGTGCGGGCGGGGCTGTACGACGTGCAGCGCGCGGCCGGCGTTGGCCAGGGCGCGCAGCGCGGCGGCGCAGGCGAGGTGGGCCTCGGTCAGGTCGAGCAGGGGGTGTTCTCCGGCCCGCTCGGCGTCGGCGAGGTGCGCGGCGAGTGCGGCGGACAGGCGTCCGGCGTTGTCGGCGTCGACCGTGCCGCGGGCCTTCAGGACGCTGACCGCGCCGAGGCCGGTGCGGTGCCCGCGCTCGGTGCGCAGCAGCAGCGGGGCCGGGCCGCCGGGGCGGAACCTGGCCGGGGAGGGCTGACCGATTTCCATGGGCGGACGGCTTCCTGGGCAGGAGGGGAGGAAGGATCGGCCGGCCGCTTCTTGACCGGGGGTTCACTGTGCCCGCACCCGGCTGCCGGACGCAACGACGTGCCCGGGCGTGTCGTGGCGCCGGCCGGTCAGCCCACGTACCGTCGGGCGGGTGAGTCCCGGCGGGCGCGTTCCAGCGTGGCGATCCGGCGTTCCAGGTCCGGCGGTACGGGATCGCGCTGGCGCAGCACCCACGGCAGTCCGGCGGTGGCGTGGGCGAAGGCGCGGGCGGAGGCGGCGTCCCGGGGCACGGTCCGGATCAGGTGCCCGGTACGGCGCAGCGCCGGCAGCAGGGGGCGGCGCAGCCAGGTGAACCACAGGGTGTTGCGCAGGCCGAGGACGCGGCGGGCGGTGCTGTCGCGCAGCCGGGAGGCGTGGTGGTGGACGGTGAGTTCCCCGGCGTAGGCGAGCCACCAGCCCTGGCGCTGGAGGTCGCAGGCGAGCAGTTCCTCCTCGCCGCCGAGCCACAGGCCGGGGTGGAAGCCGCCGGCGGCCCGGAATGCCTCGGTGCGCAGCACGGTGGCGGCGGCCAGGAAGGAGCCGAGCGCGGGACCGGGCAGCCAGTCGGGGCCGGTCAGCGGGGAGTCGCGCAGCTCGGGCACGACCGGGTCCTCGGTACCGCCCGGTTCGACCAGGATCCGGGCGGTGACGGCGGCCAGCCTGGGCCGGGGGTCCAGCAGGTCGGCGGCCCGGCGCAGGCTGCCCGGCGCCCACCAGGTGTCGTCGTCGCAGAAGGCGACGTAGGGCGTGCGCACCCGCTGGACGGCCAGATTGCGGCCGATGGCGCCGAGGTTGCGGCCGGGGCGCAGCAGGGTCATCTCGGGGAAGTCCCGGGCGACCGCGTCGGCGGTGCCGTCGGTGGAGGCGTTGTCGGTGACGATCACGGGCGGCCGCTCGGGGAGCCGGCGCAGCAGGCCGAGGGTGCGCAGCAGTTCCTCGCGGCGGTTGTGGGTGATCACGACGACGGTCGTACGGTCGTCGGGGCCGGTCCGGGTGGTCATGGTGCGGTGCCTTCCCGGGAGTATCCGGTCGCCCCCCGGTCGAGCAGGCGGGCGGCGTGCTCGACGTGCGGGGGCAGGGTACGGCGGCGGGCGAGCGCGGCCGGGAGCCGGACGACGGCCTCCTTCAGGGCGCGGGGCGCGCCGGGCCGGCCGGTCGCGGCGGCCAGCGCCAGGCCGGTGCCGGCGCGCAGCGCGACCGGCCAGGGGCGGCGCAGGCAGGTGGTGAGGACGTGGTTGCGCCGGACGAGGGCGGAGCGGCCGGCGCGGGTGTGCTCCCCGGGGTGGTGGCGGGCGCACAGGGTGGGTTCGTAGGCGACGCCCCAGCCGGCGGCGGCCAGGTCGTAGGCGAGCAGGGTCTCCTCGCCGCCGAAGAAGAGCAGCGGGTGGTAGCCGCCGACGCCGAGGAAGGCTTCCTTGCGGACCACGCAGGCGCAGCCGAGGAAGCCGAGCACCGGGCGGCCCGGCAGGTCCGGCTCGGGCGGCAGGGGGGAGGCGGCGAGTACGGCGTTGAGCGGGTCCTCGGCGGCCTCGTCGCCGACCAGGGTGCGGGCGGCGAGCAGACCGAGGCGCGGGTGCCGGTCGAGGAGGTCGGCGGCGCGGGTCAGGCTGCCGGGCTCCCACCAGGAGTCGTCGTCGCTGAAGGCGACGTAGGGGGTGCGGGCGTGGCGGGCGGCCAGGTTGCGGCCGAGGGCGCCGGTGTTGCCGGCCGGGCGCAGCAGGCGGGTGAGCGCGGGATGGCCGGCGACGGCCCGGCGGGTGGTGTCGTCGCGGGAGTTGTCGACGACCACGACCGGCGGCCGTTCCGGCAGTGCGGCCAGGGCGTCCAGGGTGCGCAGCAGGCTGGCGGCGCGGTCCCGGGTGATGACGGCGACGGTGATCCGCGGGTCGCCCGGGGCGGTGGGCCGGCGGGTGCGGGCGGGAGCGTGCTCAGTGGACATGCGCCACCTCCTGCCCGGTGGGTCGGCAGGTGCGAACGGGGGTGTGCTCGGCGGACATGCGCCACCTCCCGCCCGGCAAGCCGGCTGGCCGACGGAGACGGGTACGAGCCGGGGTGTGCTCGGCGGACATCTGCCGCCTCCGGGCCGGTGGGCCGGCACACATGTGCCACCTACCGCACGGCAGCCCGGCAGACCCGCAGGCCCCGGCAGGCATGTGCTCGGCGGACATACGCCACCTCCGGGCGGGCGGACCAGCGCACATGTGCCACCTACCGTCCGGCAGCACGGCAGGCCGGCAGGCCCGGGCAGGCATGTGCTCAGCGGACATACGCTGTCTCCGGGCCGCTGGGCCGGCACACGCGTGCCGCCTCCCGTACGGCAGCACGGCAGGCCGGCAGGCCCGGGCAGGCATGTGCTCAGCGGGCATGTGCCACCTCCGGGCCGCTGGGCCGGTGCCGGGTGCGGGCGTCCCGGAGGAGGGTCAGGCAGGCCGCGGCGACCTCGCCGGTGCCGATGCGCAGCAGGCGGGCGTCGGGGGCGTGGCCGTGCGGGTCGCCGGGCGGGCCGGGTTTCCACAGGGCGAGATGGTCCGGGCCGGGGGGCGGCCCCCACAGGCGGGGGGAGACGGGGCCGAACAGGGTGACGGAGCGGGTGCCGTGGGCCACCGCGAGATGGGCGAGGCCGGTGTCGCCGCTGAGCAGCAGGGAGGCGCCGGCGACGAGGGCGGACAGCCTGCCGGGCGGCAGACCGCCGGTGAGCACGTCGGTGCCGGGCCGGCCGCTGCGTTCGGCGACCTCGTGGACCAGTGTCTCCTCGCCGGGGCCGCCGGTGAGGACCACACGGTGCCCGGCGGCGCGCAGGCAGCGTACGACGGCGGCGAACCGCTCCGGCGGCCAGCGGCGGGAGCCGGAGGCGGCGCCCGGGTGCACGACGACCGCACCGGGGGCCGGGGACGGTGTGGCCGGCCGGGGCAGCCGCAGGTCGCGGGGGTCGGCGGGGATGCCGTAGCCGCGCAGGAAGGCGCACCAGCGGTCGCGTTCGTTGACGTGGGCCGGCCAGGGCGGGCCGTCCGGGCAGGCGTGGGCGAGCAGCCGGCGCGGGCGCAGGGCGGCCAGGGCGTCGCGGCTCTCGGGTCCGTTGCCGTGCAGGTCCACGGCGACTTCGGGGGGCGGTCCCGGCCAGTGGCTCAGGTCCGGCACCGCGCGGCCCGGCGCCTCGGCCGGGAACACGGTGTCGACCGCCCCGGTGGCCAGGGCGAGTTCGGTCAGGCCCGGTGGCTGGGCGAGGACGACCTGGTGCCCGGGAAAGGCCCGGCGGATCCCGCGCAGCGCGGGCACACCGGCCAGCAGGTCACCCAGGCCCAGCGCACGCAGGACCAGGACGCGCGGGGTCTGCTCAGTGGTCACCGGGTGGTCCTTGGGGGTGAGGACGGAAGGGTGGCGCGGGGGCGGTCCGGCCCGCGGTGGGGGGAGGGCGGGTACCGGTCATCGGGCGGCCTTTCGGGTCGGGGGCGGGAACGCGGGCTGGGCGGCGAGTACCCCGGGACGGTGCGGCGGCACGGGCCGGGCGCACCCGCGTTCCCGGACGGCCGGGCGAGGGCCGGCGCTCGGGGGGTGCCGGGGCCCGGCCGCCGGGTGGGGCACGCGCGGCGGCCGCGGGCGCGAGGTGCGCCTCCGCCGGGCACGGAAGGCGGGCGCGCGGTGGGCCTCTCCCGGGCGCGGAAGGCGGGTGCGGTGGTCTCCCGCCGTGGGGCTCACGGGTGGTCTCCCGCCGTGGGGCTCACGGGTGGTCTCCCGCCGTGGGGGTCAGGGCCGCCCGGCGGGCGAGGACGGTGGTGGAGCGGCCGTCGAGGTAGGGCAGCAGCAGGACCTGTCCGCCCCAGCTCTCCACCAGGGGCTGTTCGGGCAGCCGGGTCCGCGCGTAGTCGCCGCCCTTGGCCCAGATGTGCGGGCGGAGTTCGCCGAGGATGCGTTCGGGGGTGTCCTCGTCGAAGACGGCGACGGCGTCCACGCACTCCAGGGCGCGCAGCACCCGTACCCGGTCGGCGGCCGGCACCAGGGGCCGGCCGTCGCCCTTGCGGCGGCGGACGGAGTCGTCGGAGTTGAGGCAGACGATCAGGCAGTCGCCGGCCCGGCGGGCGGCCTGGAGCAGGGCGACGTGCCCGGCGTGCAGCAGGTCGAAGCAGCCGCCCGCGGCGACGACGGTGCCGCCCGCAGCCCGGACCCGGCCGGCGGTGCGTACGGCGTCGGCGGTGGTGTCGCCGTCGGTAGGGGACTCGGCGGGGGTCTCCGGCCGATCCGGGGTGGCGACGGCGCGGGCGCCGCCCTCGGCGACGTAGCGGGTGGCGGCGTGCACGGCGGCCTGGACGGCGGCCTCGGTGAGGGCGCCGTCGGCGAGCAGTCCGGCCGCGGCGGCGGCGAACCGGTCGCCGGCGCCGCACGGGTCACCGGTGGCGGTGCCCGGGGTCGGCACCAGCAGCGGGGTCTCGCCGTGCGAGAGCAGGGCGCCGCGGTCGCCGAGGGTGACCGCGACGGCCTGGGCCCGCCAGGCCCGGACCAGGGCGCGGGCGTCCCGGGCGGCGGTGCGCAGTCCGGCCGTGTCGCCGGCCGTCTCCTCGTCGTCCCCGGCCAGCCGCCGGGCGAAGGCGCGGGCCTCCTGGGCGGAGGGGGTGACGAGGCGGACGCCGGGCACGGGGGGCCGGCCGCGCACATGGGGGTCCCAGACGACGGGGGCCGCCGTGTGGGCCAGGGCGTCCCGCAGGACGTCGGCGGTGCCCCGGCCGTAGTCGGCGACGAGGACTCCCCCGGCCTCCGCCACCGCCGTGACCGCCTGCCCGGTGGCCTCGCGGGCGCGGCCCTCGCCGTCGTCCAGACGCAGCAGCGGCCGGTCTCCGGCCAGGACGCGGGTCTTGCTGCTCAGGGTGCCGTCCAGGGGGATCTCGACCAGCCGGACCCGGCCGGCCAGCAGCTCGCGCAGGGTGTCGCTGGCGGGGTCGGTGCCGAGGGGGGTGACCAGGGTGACGGGGCGTCCGTCGGCCGCCGCGAGGCAGGCGGCGAGGGCCGCGCCGCCGGGGCGGGAGCTGCGCCGGGTGCCGTGCACGACGGGCACCGGCGCGTCCGGGGCGAGCCGTTCGGCCCGGCCGCACAGGTCGTGGTCGAGCAGGGCGTCGCCGACGACGACCAGGGGCGTGGGGACGTCGGTCATGCCTGCCCCTTCCGCGGGGCGACGGGTGCGCCGGGCGTGGTCCGGCCGACGGTGCGGGCCCGGCCGACGAGCCGCCCGACCACCCCCGGTTTGCCGTCGGCACCCGGTGTGCCGTCGGCGGCCACCCGCCCGGCCTCGCCGTTCTCCACCGCCCGGTCGAAGGTCTCGCAGAGCATGTGCACGGCGACCAGGTGGAGTTCCTGGACGGTGGCGGCCACGGGGGCGTCGACGCACAGGGATTCGTCCGCGCCGAGTTGCAGCGGGTTGGGGGACCGCCCGGTCAGCGCCCAGACGGTCATGCCGAGCCGGTGGGCGCGTTCGGCGGCGGACAGCAGGTTGGCGCTGGCGCCGCTGGTGGACAGCAGCAGGAGCACGTCTCCGGGGCGGCCGTGGGCGGCGGTCTGCCGGGCGAACACCTCCTGGACGCCGTAGTCGTTGGCGATCGCGGTGGTGGAGGAGGTGTCGGCGTGCAGGGCGAGCGCGGAGAACGGCGGGCGGTCGTCGCGGTAGCGGCCGACGAGTTCGGCGGTGAGGTGCTGGGCCTGGGCGGCGCTGCCGCCGTTGCCGGCGACGAGGAGCCGGGCTCCCGAGCAGAGCCGCCGGGCGAGTTCGGTGCCCCAGCGCTCGATGAGGGGGGCGTGGTCGCGGAACGCCTCCAGGGCCTTGGCGAGGTCGTCGCAGTGCGTGGTGCCGGTGGCGGTGTTCATCGGACGACTCCCGAGAGCGAGCGGATCGGGGACACGGCGCCGTACACCCCGGCCACGCCGTCGGCGACCCGGTCCCAGGTGTAGTGGGCGAGGACGCGGGCGCGGCCGGCGGCTCCGTAGCGGGCGAGCCGGCCGGGGTCGGCGAGCAGGGCGCGCAGGGCCGCGCCGAGGTCGTGGTCCTCGTCGGCCGGGACGAGCAGGCCGGTGGTGCCGTCCACGACCGTGTCGAGCTGGCCGCCGACGGCGGTGGCGACGACGGGAGTGGCGCAGGCCATGGCCTCCAGCGGGACGATGCCGAAGGGCTCGTAGCGGGGCAGGGACAGCACCAGGTCGGCGCTGGACATCAGGCGGGGCATGCGGGCCCGGCCGACCCCGCCGAGCAGGGTGACCCGGTCCAGGACGCCGTACTCGCGGGCGATGCCGTACAGGCGGGCGGCCTCGGGTTCGGTGCGCAGCAGGTCGGCCTCGGGGCCGCCGGCGATGAGGAGTTCGGCGTCCGGGACGCCGGCCAGGGCGCGGATGGCGCGGTCGAAGCCCTTGCGGGGCACCAGCCGGCCGACGGCCAGCAGCCGTTTGCGGGCGCCGGGCGGGCGGGTGTGGGCGACCGGGGTGAACTGTTCGGGGTCGACGCCGCAGGGCACGACGCTGATCCGGTCCTCGGGCAGGCCCATGGCCTTCAGTTCGGCCACCTCGTCGCTGCACGTGGCGATGATCCGGGCGCACTCGTGGCCGATGGCCTCCTCGACGGCGAGGCGCTGCGGGGGGCTGGTGTCGGCGGCGCCCTGGTAGCGCTTCTTGACGGTGCCCAGCGCGTGGTAGGTCTGCACGACGGGGATGTTCAGGTCGCGGGCGCCGGCCAGGGCGGCCAGGCCGGACATCCAGAAGTGGGCGTGCACCACGTGGGGCGGCTGCTCGGCCCACTGCCGGGCCAGGAAGTTCCCGAACTCGTGCATGTGGGGCAGGAGTTCGTCCTTGGGGACGGGGGCGGGCGGCCCGGCGGGCACGTGCACCACCTGGACGCCGTCGATGAGCGTCACCCGGTCCGGCAGCCCCACCGAGTCCCGCCGGGTGTACACGGTGACCCGGTATCCCTTCCTGGCGAGCTGCCGGGCGACCTGCGCCACGTACACGTTCTGGCCGCCCGCGTCCGGCCCGCCGAGCGCGGCCAGGGGGCTGGCATGCTCGGAGACCATGGCGACGCGCCCGGCCGAGTGCGGAATGCGGCTCATCGGGTGACCTCCTTGATCAGGCGCTCCCAGTCGTCCAGGAAGCGCCGCTCTCCGTAGCGGGCGCGGGCGGCGGCCCGGGCCGCCGCGCCGGTCGCGCGGGCGTGCTCGGGGTCGGCGAGGAAGGCCCGTACGGCGTCCTCCAGAACGTCGAGTCGGTTCGAGACCACTCCGGCGCCCTCGGGGACGGCCTCGCGGACCTCGGTGGTGTCGAGGGCGACCACGGGCATGCCGAGGAACATGGCCTCCAGCAGGGACAGGCCGAGCGAGGTCCAGCGCACGGGGTGCAGGTACAGGCGGCACCGGGCCATCTCCCGGTGCAGCTCGTGCTGGGGCAGGTCCCGGGTGCGGCAGCGCCCGGGCGGCAGGCCGAGGTGGTCGGCGAGGCCCTCGGTGCGCATGCCGAAGACGTCCAGGGGGGCGCAGCGGGCGAACCGGGGCAGCAGGTCGGTGCCGGTGGTACGGCCCCTGCGCACCGGTTCGTTGACGACGACGGCGGCGCGCCGTTCGGTGCCGGTCCACAGCGGGCCGGGGTCGATGATGCCGTGCTCGACGACCTCGGTGGGGGCCCGGCCGTTGTCCCACATCAGCCGGTTGAAGTGGGTGACGTGCACGACCGGGACGGCCGACTGCCCGGCCAGCGGGTGGCGTTGGCGTTCGGGGGCGGCGTCGGGGCTGTTGTGCTCGACGTAGACGGCGGGGACGTCCAGGCCGGGCCGGCGGCCGGTCCAGCGCAGGGCCAGCTCGGGTTCGTGCGGCCGCTGAAGGACCATCAGGTCGATGTCGGCGTCCCGGAGTCCGGCCGGGGTGAGTTCTTGGACGGTCCCGGGCCAGTCCCAGGTCTTCGCGCGGCCCAGGCCGTCGGGTCCGCGGTCCTCGGTGACCGGGACGAGGTAGGTGTGCGGGCCCTGCACGAAGGCGGTGAGCCAGGATCCGTGCACGTGCCAGACGAGGATGTTCATGAGGGCCGCTCCTGGATGAGCTTGTGGACCGCGCGCACCACGTCCTGGCCTGTGACCTCGTCCAGGCAGGGATGGCCGGGCACCGGGCAGGTCAGGGCCCGGGTGTCCGCGCAGGGCGCCGACTGGTCGCCGAGCAGGATGACGGGGACGCCGTAGGGCGCCCAGCGTTCGGCGGGTACGACGGGCGCGAACAGGGAGACGACCGGGGTGCCGACGGCGGCGGCGAGGTGGGCGGGGCCGGTGTTGGCGCTGATCACGACGTCGGCCAGGCGCAGCACCCCGGCGAGGGTGCGCGGGGAGGTCCGGCCGCCGAGGTCCACGGCCGCGTCGCCGCTGACCCGCCGGGTGAGGTCCCGTTCGCCGGGGCCGCCGGTGACGACGACGCGGTGTCCGGCGTCGGCGAGCAGGGTGACCGCCTCGGCGCAGCGGCGCGGGCTCCAGGCACGGGCGGGGGCGCTGGCGCCGGGGTGCAGGACGACGTAGGGGCCGTAGCCGGTCAGGCCGCCGGTGTCCGGGGGCGGCAGGACGCGCAGCCGTCCGTCGTCGTTCGGGGGCGGGGTGAAGCCCATGGCGGCGGCGGTGTCGAGCGCGGCCTCGGCCTCGTGCCGGCCGGGCAGCCGCCGGTGGCGTACGTCGAGGAGGCGGCCGGGGTGGTCGGTGCTGTCGGCGCCGATCCGGCCGATGCCGGCGAGCCGCAGCAGCAGGGCGGTGGGCAGCGGGCTCTGGTGGAAGGAGGTGAGGACAAGCGCGCTGTCGTGGGCGCCGGCGCGCAGCCGTCCGAGGAGGGCGTCGATGTCGGCGGGGCACACCGGGGGCGGGTCGAAGCCCTCCCAGGGCGCCTCCCACACCAGGACCTCGTCCACGCCGGGCAGCAGCCGGGCGGCGTCCGCGCCGCGCGGGCCGCACAGCAGGGTGACCCGGGTGCTGTGGGCGGCGACGGCGCGGACGGCGGGCCCGGCGAGGAGGACGTCACCGAAGCTGTCGAGGCGGACGACGAGGGACTTCATGCCGGTGTCCTCCCCGCCGCGACGCCGAGGGCGCCCCGGACGGCGGTGAGCACGTCGGGGGCGGTGTGGGCGGCGAACCGCCGGGTCTCCTCGGGCGCGGTGGCCGCGCCCGGCACGAGCACGCCCCGGGCGCCGGCGGCGCGGGCGGCCAGCACGTCGGCGGCGATGTCGCCGACGACCAGGCAGGCGGCGGGCGGGACGCCGAGCCGGACGGCGGCGGCGCGGACCAGGCCGGGGCGGGGCTTGCGGCAGGGGCAGCCGTCCTCGGGGGTGTGCGGGCAGAACAGCCAGAGGTCGAGGCCGCCCAGCAGCGTGTCGGCGCGCTCGTTGACCCGCCGGACCTGCTCGGTGGTGAGCAGTCCGCGGCCGATGCCGGACTGGTTGCTGACCACCGCGGTGGCCAGGCCGTGGGAGCGGGCCAGCGCGACGGCCTCCCGCGCGCCGGGCAGCGGCCGGACCCGTTCCGGGTCGCCGTTGTAGGGCACGTCCGCGACGAGGGTGCCGTCGCGGTCGAACAGGATCGCGGACACGGTGGTCATCCGGCACCCCCGAGCGGCCGGGCGTTGCGGTGCCGGACGACGCCGCGCAGCCAGTGCCGCACGGCGAGCGGCGGTATGAGCACGCTGGTGCCGAGCATCCCGGCGATCTCCCGGGCGGTGCGCGGGCCGGGCAGGATCCGGGCCAGGGCGAACTCGGCGGTGCCGAGGGTCCACAGGGCCGCGCAGGCGGTGGCGGTGCGGCGCCGCCCGGCCAGCGCGCAGGCGGTGGCGGCGAGGGCCGCGCCGGTGACCGCCACATGGCGGGGCAGCCGGCCGCGGGGTGCCTGGGCGCGGGCCCACCAGTCCCGTCCGTGCAGCCGGTTCATCAGGGCGTCGTCGGCGTTGCCGCGCTGGGCGGGCAGCGAGGCCCACCAGTGGGCGGGGCGGACGGGGTGCCGGGTGATCCGGGTGCCCCGGGCGAGGTTCCAGCCGGCCCGCTGGACGCGCAGGGCGAGGTCGGCGTCCTCGCGGAAGGCGCGCGGGAAGCGTTCGTCGAAGCCGCCGGTCCGCTTGAGCGCCTCGGTGCGGTAGGCCATGTCGGCGGTGGCCCAGGCGGCGTTCTCCAGGCCCTTGGTGGTGCGTTCCCAGTCGGTGGGCCGGCGGTCCGCGGGGAGCGGGACGCGCAGCCGCCCCTGGACGCCGCCGGTGTCGGGGCCGGCCGCGCGCAGGTCCTCGGCGAGGTGCCGGGACCAGTCCGGCAGCACTTGCACGTCGTCGTCCAGGAACACGGTCCAGGGGGTGCGGACGGTGCGCCAGCCGGCGTTGCGGGCGGCGGCCGGGCCCTTGCCGCCGGTGCGCAGGGTGCGTACCCGGTCCAGGAGCTGTCCGGCGGTCTCCAGCGGCAGGCCGCCCTCGGGCGCGGGCCGGTCGTCCACCACGACCACCTCGTGCGGGGTGTGCTCGGTGGTGCCCTCGGCGAGCGCGCGCAGGCACTCGGCGAGGCAGGGCCGGCCGATGGTGGGGACGACGACGGTGTAGGCGGGCGCGTCGGTCATGCGAACGCCTTTCCCCGGCGGATCGCGAACGGGCCGAGGACCAGCAGGTCCACGGGGGCGGAGCCGAAGCACTCCAGGGCGTCCCGGGGGTCGTCCACCATGGGCCGTCCGGCGGTGTTGAGGCTGGTGTTGACGACGACCGGCAGCCCGGTGCGCCGTTCGAAGCCGTCGATCATCCGGGCCACCAGGGGTTCCCGGGCGCGGTCGACGGTCTGGATGCGGGCGGTGCCGTCGACGTGCACCACGGCCGGGATGCGGGCCTTCCAGTCGGCGGCGACATCGTGCACGAACAGCATGTGCGGGCTGGGCAGCGGCCCGTCGAAGATCTCGGCGGCGCGTTCGGCGAGCACCATGGGGGCGACGGGCCGGAACTCCTCGCGGCCCTTGACCGCGTTGAGCCGCTCCAGGTTCTCGGCCTTGCCGGGGTGGGCGAGCAGGGAGCGGTGTCCGAGTGCGCGCGGCCCGTACTCGCTGCGGCCCTGGAACCAGGCGACGATCCCGTCGGCGGCCAGTGCCTCGGCTGCCGTCTCGGCGATGTCGGCGGGTTCCTCGTAGGGTACGGCGGCCCGCTCCAGCCAGGCCCGCAGTTCGGCGTCGCTCCAGCCGCGGCCCAGGGCGGCCGTCTCCATCGGCTCCAGGGTGTCCTTCTGCCCGGCGAGGTGCGCGGCGGCGCCGAGCGCGGTGCCGGCGTCGCCCGCGGCGGGCTGCACCCAGATGTGGGTGAAGCCGCTCTCGCGCCACAGCCGGGTGTTGGCGACGCAGTTCAGCGCGACCCCGCCGGCCAGGGTGAGGGCGTCCTCGCCGGTGCGTTCGCGCAGGTGGCGGGCGAGCGCCAGCATGGCCTCCTCCAGGCAGAGCTGGGCGCTGGCGGCGAGGTCGGCGTGGTCCTGGTGCCAGGCGCCGCCGGCCGGGCGGGGCGGGACGAGGTCGGCCCAGGGCACCGGGCGGGCGCGGAAGCCGCCCTGGTCGTCGGCGTGGACGTACTCGCGCAGCCGGGCGGCGAAGCGCGGGGTGCCGTAGGAGGCGAGCGCCATGACCTTGAACTCGTCGCTGCTGCGCAGGAATCCGAGGTGCTGGGTGAGGTCCTCGTAGAACAGGCCGAGGGAGTCGGGCAGTTGCTGGGTGGCGAGGACGGTCAGCTCGCGGTTGGTGTACCGGCCGGCCAGGTGGGAGCCGCACTCGCCGCGGCCGTCCAGGACGAGCACGGCGCAGTCGGGGTACGGGGAGACGGCCCCGGCGGACGCGGCGTGCGCCACGTGGTGCGGGACGAACCGCACCTTGGCCGGGTCGAGTCCGGGCAGTGCCTCGGCGAGGAAGCCGGGGGCCTGCCGGGCGTACTCCTGGCGCAGGTGGTCCCAGGGGTCGTGCAGGCCCATCTCCTCGGCGGGGCGGGCGAGGACGGGGTCGTAGGAGTAGGCGACGGCGTCCAGGTCGGACGGGGTGAGGCCGGCCTGCTCCAGGCACCAGCGGGCGGACTGCTCGGGCAGCTCCCAGGCGGAGAAGGGCACGGGCCGCTTGCCGTGCTTGCGGCGGGAGAACCGCTCCTCCTCCGCCGCCGCCACGACGTGGCCGTCGGTGATCAGGGCGGCGGCGGGGTCGTGGAAGAGTGCGTTGATTCCTAGGACGTGCATGCGCTGTCTCCAGGGCCGGGGAGGGGCGGGGGTCAGGACTGCGGGGCCGGGTCCTGCGCGGGCGCCACCGGCTGCGGGGGCAGGGCGGCGAAGTAGGCGATGGTCTGCTTCAGCCCCTCCTCCCAGGGGACCTGCGGCGACCAGCCGAGCAACTCGCGCGCGAGGGTGGTGTCGGGGCGGCGCCGGCCGGGGTCGTCCACGGGCCGGTCGATGAAGGCGATCGGGGAGCGGGAGCCGGTGAGGGCGACCACCCGGCGGGCCAGGTCGGCGACGGTGATCTCGTCGCTGCCGCCGATGTTCACCGGCCGTACGGACCTGCTCGCGGCGACCCGCAGGATGCCGTCCACGGTGTCGTCGACGTAGCACAGGGAGCGGGTCTGGCTGCCGTCGCCGGTCACGGTGAGGGGTTCGCCGGCCAGGGCCTGGCAGATGAAGGTGGGCACGGCCCGGCCGTCGTGGGCGCGCATCCGCGGCCCGTAGGTGTTGAACAGCCGCACGATGCCGGCGTTCGTGCCCCGGGTGCCGGTGTGCGCGGTGACCAGGGCCTCGGCGAACCGTTTGGACTCGTCGTACACGCTGCGCGGCCCTATGGGGTTGACGTTGCCCCAGTAGCCCTCGTGCTGCGGGTGGACCTGGGGGTCGCCGTACACCTCGGAGGTGGAGGCGAGCAGGAACCGGGCGCCGTCGCGTTCGGCGACGGCCAGCGCGTTGCGGGTGCCGGTGCTGCCGACCTCCAGGGTCTCCAGCGGCAGGCGGAGGTAGTCGGCGGGTGAGGCGGGGCAGGCGAAGTGCAGGACCAGGTCGTACGGGCCCGGGAGGCGTTCGGCGCAGTCGGCCGCGCTGACGTCGCAGTACACATACCGGAAGCCGGGCCGCGCCTCCAGGTGCGCGATGTTCTCGCGCCGCCCGCAGACCAGGTTGTCGGCGCAGTCGACTTCGACGCCCGAATCCAGCAGCCGCTCGCACAGGTGGGAGCCGAGGAAGCCGGCACCGCCGGTCACGAGGGCGCGCCGCCAGGAGAACGGTGTGGCACCAGTCATGGGGGCTTCTCCTTCGTCGTCCTTCGTCCACGTCGTCCGCGGCCGGAAGCACGCTGTGGACGGCGCCGTCCGTCTACGGCCGGGCTGTGTACGGGTGTTCGGCGCGTGCCGCGTCACCGGGCCCGGCGTCACCGGCCCGTCGGGGAGGAAGAGGACAGGGCCCGGGCCCCGGAGACGTCCGGGACCGCCCTGCTGAGCCGCCGCTGGCTGGACGGCACTGGCAGCTGGGTTCCCCTGCCAGTTGGATTCACGCGTTGGATTCTTATTCTCCGGAATCAGGGGTACTCGCGCGACTCAGGCGCCTCGTTACCACGCTGGAGACCTCCATGCACGACGACGTCCCGGCAGCCGTGCTGCGCACCCTGCGCGCACCCGGCCGGCCTCCGGGGAAGCTGCTGCTCACCGGCTGGTTCAGCTTCCGGGACGGGGAGGCGACGGCCGGGGACGTACTCGCCCAGCGGCACATGTCGGCGGCGCTGACCGGGGCCGGCATCCCCCACGACACGGCATGGAGCCCCGGGTTCCGGCCCGGGGCGCTGTCCCTGGAGACGGCCGACCCGGACGCCTACGGCACGCTGCTGTTCGTGTGCGGTCCGGTGCACGGACCCCAAGTCGCCGCCCTGCATGCAAGGTTCAGGTCCTGCACACGACTGGCGGCCGGGGTCTCGGTGGTCGACCCCGCGGACCCGGCGGCCACCGGTTTCCACACGATCGTCGCCCGGGACGGCACCGCGGCCCCGGCCCGCCATGACCTCGCGGCGAACGCCCCGGTGGGCCCGCTGCCGCCGGTGGCCGCGGTGGTGCTGTCCTCGGGGCAGGGCGAGTACGGCGCGCGGCGGCGGCACGCGGAGGTCAACGACACGATCACGTCCTGGCTGGCCGACCAGGACTGTACGCGGGTGCCGGCCGAGACCCGGCTGGCCGTGGACGACTGGCGGCTGTGCGCCACCGCCGAACAGTTCCTCGCCCTCGTCGCCCGCTGCGACGTGGTGGTCACCACCCGGCTGCACGGTCTGGTCCTGGCGCTGCGGGCCGGTACCCCGGTGATCGCGGTCGACCCGGTGGCGGGCGGGGCCAAGGTCACGGCGCAGGCGCGTGCCGTGGGCTGGCCGGCGCTGGTGGCGGGGGACGCGCTGACCCGCTCGGCGCTGGACCACTGGTGGGCGTGGGCGCTGTCCGGGGCGGGCCGGTCGGCCGCCGCCCGGTACTCGGCGCGCTGACCGGGTGTGGCGGTCCGTGTAACGCGCGGTGTCCGGGGCACTCGGCGCGGCGACGGCACGGCCCCTTCCGGGCCGCCGCGTCTCACGCAGGAGGTAACGACCATGGGTCACGGCGGAAACGTCATCCAGGAGCTGACCACCGACCACCGTGAGGTGGAGGAGATCTTCGGCCGTTTCGAGGCGCTGCCGCCCGGCTCGCCGGAACGCAAGAACCTCTGCGACCAGGCCACGATCGAGCTGGTCCGGCACTCGGTCGCCGAGGAGGCCTATCTCTACCCGGCGGTCCGCGAGCACGTGGCCGGCGGTGACGCGCTGGCGGACAAGGAGATCGAGGACCACGCCAAGGCCGAGCAGATCATGAAGGACCTGGAGGGCTGCCAGGCGGACGACCCCCGGTTCGACACGTTGATGACGCAGCTGATGAGCGAGATCCGCTCCCATGTGACCGACGAGGAACAGAACCTGTTCCCGCGGCTGGAGGCGGCCTGTCCCCAGGACGCGCTGATGGAGCTGGGCGACAAGGTCCGCCGGGCCAAGCAGACGGCGCCGACCCGCCCGCACCCCTCGGCGCCGGACACTCCCCCGGCCGACAAGCTGCTGGCACCGGGAGTGGGCCTGATCGACCGGCTGCGGGACGCGCTGTCGGGGCGGGGCAAGGAGAGCTGACGGCCCTGACGCGCCGCCCGGGACACGAGACCCGGGCGGCGCGTGGCATGCCGTGTGCGTACACGGCTACGGAGGCGCTGCGGAGGCATGGGGCTCAGACCCACGGCGTGGGCGGCGTGGGCCGGGGCCGGCGGTGGGGTCGCCGGGGGCGCGGGCGGGCGGCTCGGCACAGCAGCCGGAACGCCTGGAGGAGGGTGACCGGCCACAGCAGCGCGAAGCACCACAGCAGCGCGGGGTCGGAGGTGCGGATGCCCATGACGGCGACGAACACCGACGCGACCGCCAGCAGCAGCACCGCCACCGGCAGCCAGACGCCGTACCGCGCCTCGCCCATCCGGCGGGCGAACCGCCGGTCCTGCCTGAGGCCCGCCTCGATCCGCGCCAGCGCCAGGCGCTCGCGCGCGGACAGTCGTACCCCGTCGTGCTCCCACATCTTCCACTCGTCCACGGCGACGGCACCTCCTCGGTCGGCGGCCTGCGGGGCTCCGTGCCACCGGGTTCCCCGGACGCGGCGGCCGATGCGGTCCCGGAGGCCGGGAGCGCCGTACGACCGGTGACGATCTCCCCCGGTGCCACTCCCCTACGGCCAACGGGCGCGGCTCGGCAGGGCAGTTGCCGCAGAAGCGGGGCCGGTGCGGTCCTGGTGTGCCGGTAGAGTGCTGTTCCCCTTGGTCGACAGTCCGCTACGGACCGTAAAGCCGGGCGATCGCACGTGACCTCGGCTGCCGCAGGGCAGATACTGCCCATAGACGGGACGAACGGCTGTCTCCACCGGGTGACCGTCGGCACCTGACGCCCCGTCACGGCAGTCGAGGGCCAGGTTCGCGAGGAGACACCTATGAGGATGCTGATCAACGTACCGGAGACGGTCGTGGCGGACGCGTTGCGCGGTCTGGCCGCCGCGCATCCCGAACTGAACGTGGACGTGGAGAAGCGGGTGATCGTCCGCCGGGACGCCCCCGTGCCCGGGCAGGTCGCGCTCGTCTCGGGCGGCGGCTCCGGGCACGAGCCGCTGCACGGCGGCTTCGTCGGCCCGGGCATGCTCGCCGCCGCGTGCCCCGGAGAAATCTTCACGTCGCCCGTACCGGACCAGATGGCGCGCGCCGCGGCGGCCGTGGACAGCGGCGCGGGCGTCCTGTTCATCGTGAAGAACTACACCGGTGACGTGCTGAACTTCGACATGGCGGCCGAGCTGGCCGAGGACGAGGGCATCCAGGTCGCCAAGGTGCTCGTCGACGACGACGTCGCGGTCACCGACAGCCTCTACACGGCCGGCCGGCGGGGTACGGGCGCGACGCTGTTCGTGGAGAAGATCGCGGGTGCCGCCGCGGCCGAGGGGCAGCCGCTGGAGCACGTGGAGGCCGTCGGCCGCCGGGTCAACGACAACTCCCGCAGCTTCGGCGTGGCGCTCAGCGCCTGTACGACCCCGGCGAAGGGCAGCCCCACGTTCGATCTGCCGGACGGTGAGCTGGAGTTGGGCATCGGCATCCACGGCGAGCCGGGCCGGGAGCGGCGGCCGATGATGACCTCCGGGGAGATCGCCGACTTCGCGGTCGACGTCATCCTGGAGGACCTGCCGCCGCGCGCTCCCGTCCTGGTGCTGGTCAACGGCATGGGCGCGACCCCGCTGCTGGAGCTGTACGGCTTCAACGCCGAGGTGCAGCGGGTGTTGCGCGAACGCGGTGTCGCCGTGGCCCGCACCCTCGTCGGCAACTACGTCACCTCGCTGGACATGGCGGGCGCCTCGGTGACGCTGTGTCAGGTGGACGAGGAGCTGTTGCGGCTGTGGGACGCACCGGTGAAGACACCGGCCCTGCGCTGGGGCATGTGAGCGCGTGATGTGCCCGCACCACCACCCCGGCCGCATGGTCGACGGCCCTGTCACACAAGGAGATCCAGTGCTCGACGCCGATTTCTTCCGCCGTTGGATGACGACGGCGGCCGCGTCCGTCGGCCGGGAGGCCGAGCGGCTCACCGCCCTCGACTCGGCCATCGGGGACGCCGACCACGGCAGCAATCTGCGGCGCGGGTTCACGGCCGTGGCGACGGCCCTGGAGAAGGAGACACCGAACACCCCGGGCGGTGTCCTGATACTCGCCGGACGGCAGTTGATCTCGACGGTCGGGGGTGCGTCCGGGCCGTTGTACGGCACCCTGCTGCGCCGGGCGGGCAAGGCGCTCGGTGATGCCGCCGAGGTCGGCGAGGAGGAGCTGGCGGCGGCGCTGCGCGCGGGCGTGGAAGGGGTGATGGCGCTCGGCGGGGCGGCACCCGGCGACAAGACCATGATCGACGCCCTGATACCGGCCGTGGACGCGCTCGGCACGGGCTTCGCCGCCGCGCGGGCCGCCGCGGAGGAGGGGGCGGCGGCCACCATACCGCTGCGGGCCCGCAAGGGCCGGGCGAGTTATCTGGGCGAGCGCAGCATCGGTCACCAGGACCCGGGGGCGACCTCGTCGGCGCTGCTGATCGCCGCGCTGGCCGAGACCGCGGAGGCGACGGAGGCGGACGGTGAGTGAGGACAGGCCGGTCGGGATCGTGCTGGTGTCGCACAGCGCCCAGGTGGCCGAGTCCGTCGCCGAGCTGGCGAAGGGCCTGGCGGGCGGGGCGGCCGGGATACCGGTGGCCCCGGCGGGCGGCACCGAGGGCGGCGGGCTCGGCACCAGCGCCGAGCTGATCTCCGCGGCGGCGGCCTCCGTGGACCGGGGGGCCGGGGTGGCGGTACTCACCGACCTGGGCAGCGCGGTACTGACGGTGAAGGCGCTGCTCGCCGAGGGTGACGAACTGCCGGAGGGCACCCGCCTGGTGGACGCGCCGTTCGTCGAGGGCGCGGTGGCCGCGGTGGTCACCGCCGCCGCGGGCGCCGACCTGGACGCCGTGGAGGCCGCGGCGGCGGAGGCGTACAGCTACCGGAAGGTGTGAGAGCACCCGGCAGGGGTGACAGGCCGGCGAGGGTGCGGGGCGTTGCACGGCGGGGCCCGGCGGGAGCAAAGCTCACCGGAGCCGGGACCGGCAAGGCTGCCGGGGCCCGGAGCCGGTGAAGGGTCACCGGAGGCACGGGCCCGGCCCGAGCGACGACCACCGAAAGGCGGAGACCGGCCAAGTGGCCGCCACCGGAAGGCAGGGCCCGGCGGGAGCAAAGCTCGCCCGAGCCGCGACCGGCAAGGCTGCCGGAGCCCGGAACCGGTGAAAGGTCACCGGAAGCACGGGCCCGGCCCGAGCGACGACCACCGAAAGGCGGAGACCGGCCAAGTGGCCGCCACCGGAAGGCAGGGCCCGGCGGGAGCAAAGCTCACCGGAGCCGGGACCGGCAAGGCTGCCGGGGCCCGGAACCGGTGAAAGGTCACCGGAGGCACGGGCCCGGCCCGAGCGACGACCACCGAAAGGCGGAGACCCGCACCACCGACCGGGCCCGGCACCGGTTGCGGGTCGCCGGAGGCGGGAGCCGGCCCGAGCGACGGCCGCCGGAAGCGGGGGACCCGCGCTGACCGGACACGGCGGCGGACACGGTCGCCGGAGGCGAGGCCCGGCCCGAGCGACGGCCACCGGCCGACGGAGACCGGCCGCGTGGCCGCCGCTGCAAGGCGGCTGCGGCGGGCGCGGAGACGTGCGGCGGGGCTTGCGCCGGGGGCGGGTCAGCGTCGGGCGAGGAAGCGTCGGGCCAGGCGCTCGCCCTCTGCTGCCGCCGCCGCGCGGTTTTCCACGGCGGTGATCCGGGAGTCGCGGAAGACGATGTAGGTGACGCCGGAGGACACCCCGCCGGAGCGGGGGTCGGGCGGGATGCCGAGGGCGCGCGCGGTGGCGTAGGAGGCCTCGCCGATGAGGTCGCGCGGGCCGGTGTCGCCGACGACGGCGTACCGTACCCGGTCCCCGTAGACGACGGCGGCGACCGAGCCTCCGCGCACCCCGGAGGCCCGGTGGTCCCAGCGGCGGCTGGGCGCCGGGACGACGATGTACGGCAGGGTCTCGGCGTTCAGCCGGCGGCCGTCGGATCCCAGGACCGAGGTGGCGGGGGCGAACACCGGGTCGGTACGGCGGTTGCAGCGGGCGGTGGGGCGGCCGTCGCAGTCGATGTCCAGGTCGGCCTTCCAGAAGACGGCGTCCCGGGTGCCGCAGACGGGAATGGTCGCGGGGCGGCCCGCGTCGGTGCGGTACCGGCCCCGGGAGACCCGGGTGCACCTGCCGGCCCGGGCGAGGAGGCGGGCGGCGGTGACCGCGTCCTCGCCGCCGCGCGTCCGCTCGTCGCGCGCCGACCTCTCGGCACGGCCCGGTCCCCCGGCACGGTCCGCTCCCCGGCTGGGCGCCGTGTTCCCGTCGCGGGCCGCGCCCTCGCCCCGGGCGACGCCGGCCAGGCCGCCACCGTGTGTCGCGCTCCCCTCGCGGACCGCGTTCTCGTCACGGGCCGCGACCCGTTCGGCGGGCGGGACGGCGGTGGCCGGCGCGGGCAGTGCCGGAGCGATCAGGGCGGCGCCGGCCGCGGCCAGCGTCAGGGACGGGACACGCACGATGGGGAACCCTCTCGTCGGGAACAGAGGCGGATGTCCGGCCCGTGGTGCCGCGGCCCCGGACGCCGACCCCACTGTGCTGTGACCTGGGGTCCGCGGCCACGGGGTGCGCCGCGAAGGGGCCGGATGGAGCACGTCGCTGACACCCTGTCAGGGGATGGCCCTGCTGTGTCGCCGGGGCGGTGAGAGGGGGACAACAGGGGCCGGGGATCCGGAGCGGGTACCGTCCCGGATCCCCCGGCCACCCGCGCCGGCGCGGGATCGGCGACGACAGCGTGTCCGCGCCACAGGCGTGAACTTCCCTGTTCTCGGGGGCGGTTCAGCCGTAGGGAGCCTCAGCATACGTAACCGCGGGGGATGGTCACCAACGCGGCCCCCTTGCTGCGCTCCGCCGGCCGGGCCACTATTGGTCCGGACCTTTACGTGATGCCTAGGCCGTCCGGGGAGGGCAGTGCCGTGCGACGCGTTCCCTTTCCGCCCGTGCTGGTCTGCGGGGCCGTGCTGCTGGTCGCCTCCTGTGGCTGGAACCGGGCGGACGACGACGGCCGGACACCCGGCGCTCCCGTCGGGATCACCGCCGCGGCGGGCAGCGCCACGAGCGTGCACGTGATGTGGAACGCGGCCCCCGCCGACGCCGAGGTCCGCACCTACGAGGTATATCGGGACACCACAAAAGTGGCCGAAGTACCGGGCGCGCAGCACATGGTGGACGTCACCAGGCTCAGGCCGTCCACCCTGTATGCCTTCACCGTGCGGGCCCGGGACACCGCGGGCCGGCTGGGTCCGCCGAGCCGGGAGGTCCGGGCGCGGACGCCGGCCGTGACGGCGGCGGACCGCTCGGCTCCGGCCCGGCCGGGGACGGCCACCGGGCGGGCCGTGGGCAGCCGTGCCGTCCAGCTGTCCTGGGGCGCGTCCCGGGACGACCGGGGGGTGTCGTCGTACGACGTCTACCAGGGCGGTGTGAAGATCCACAGTGTCGGCGGGAACCAGACCGCCACCGTCGTCACGGGCCTGCGTCCCGGCACCCGTTATGTCTTCACGGTGCGCGCCCGGGACGCGGCCGACAACCTCTCCCCCGCCGGCCCGCCGGTCCGCCTGTCCACGCCGGGCGGCGACGACGGCCGGGCGACCGCGCCCGCCGGGTTCACCGCCGCCACCCACCGTGCCGACGGCGCCTACTACATCGACCTCGCCTGGGATCCGCCACGCGTGGACGGTGTGATCACCGAGTACCAGATCGGTCTGGACGGCGCCGCGGCCACCTCGCTGGTCTGGGGCGGCACTCCCCCGCGCGGCCGGGCACACCACAGCTTCTACGCGGGCGCCGCCGCCGGGGAGGAACACCGGGTACGGCTGCGGGCCCGGCTGCCCGACGGCACCTGGGGCGGCTGGTCGGCGGAGCGGACGGTGACCACGGGCCGCTGAGGGCGCATCAGGGCCCCGCGCGGGCCGCCGTCACCTGATCGGGCCGCTCCGGGTGCGGCCGTGTCCGGCGGGGCGTTGGCTGCGGTTGAGGCAGCACGGGCGCTTCCCGACCCCCGGCGGCGCATGGGACGTACCGCCGACCGTGCCGCCGGAGGCCCGTCCATGGACAACTCGCGACTCCTGCTCCGCTCCGGCCTGACCCTGGCGGCCGCCGCCGCGCTCCCGGCCGCGCTCGCCGGGCCGTCCGCGGCGGTGTCGGGCATCTCGGTCAGCACCATCGGCTCCACGGTGTCGGTGGTCACCAGCGCGTGCACCCAGGTCAACGGCAGCTGGGGCACCGCGGCCCTGCTCACCAGCCGTCAGGCCAACTTCTCCCAGGGCCGGCAGGTGGCCCTGGCCGGCACGTCGGTCAGCCAGTCCGCGGCCTGGACGGGGGTCAGCCCGGGGACCTACACCGTGGTCGTGCTCTGCTCCAGTGGCACCACCGCGGGCAGCCAGTCGGTGATCGTCTCCGGTTCGGCCGTGCCGACCAGGCCCGCACCGGTGGTCCCGACCGGGCCCGCGCCCGCCCGGACCCAGCCGGCGCCCGTCCAGACCCGGCCGACGATCTCGGCGACCACCAGCCCGGCCCCGTCCCGGGGCGTGATGGGCGGCCTCGGCGGCGCCGCCCGCGACTACGGCACCCTGACCCTCGGCGCCGGCGCGGCCCTGGTCGGCGCCGGCGTCGTCGCCACCGGCTGGGTCCTGCGCCGCCGCTCCCGGCCGTACCGGCTCTGAGTCCCCCTTCAGTCGGTGTCCGGCAGTTCGGCGAACTCCGCCAGGGCGTGGGTGAGCCACTGGGTCCAGAAGGTCTCCAGATCGATCCCGGCCCGCAGGACCAGGTGGCGCAGCCGGTCCTGCGGGGCGTCCCGGCCGGGCGGGAAGTCCCGCTTCTCGATCTCCCGGTACTCGGCGAGCTGCCGCCGGTGCAGCTCCAGGTGGCGGCGCAGGTCGGCCTCCAGGCCCGCGGTGCCCACCACGGCGGCCGCGCGCAGCCGCAGCAGCAGCACGTCCCGCTGCGGCTTCGGGTCCTGCGCGGCGGCGGTCCAGCGGGCCAGTTCGGCCCGGCCCGCGGGCAGCACCTCGTAGCTCTTCTTCTGCCCGCGGGCCGGCTGCTCGGCCGGCAGCGCGCGGATGAGCCCCTCGGCCTCCAGCCTCCCCAGCTCGCGATAGATCTGCTGGTGCGTCGCGGACCAGAAGTAGCCGATCGACTTGTCGAACCGGCGGGTCAGTTCCAGTCCCGACGACGGCTTTTCCAGCAGGGCGGTGAGGATCGCGTGCGGGAGTGACATGGGCTCATCCTAGGGAGGGAGGTCCCCGGGCCCTACAGGGTCGCCGCCAGCTCCGTGCCCTGCTTGATCGCCCGCTTGGCGTCCAGCTCCGCGGCGACGTCGGCGCCGCCGATGAGGTGGGCGCTGCGGCCGGCGGCGATCAGCGCCTCGTACAGGCCGCGGCGCGGTTCCTGGCCGGTGCACAGCACGACCGTGTCGACCTCTAGGACGGTGCTCTCCTCGCCGACGGTGATGTGCAGGCCGGCGTCGTCGATCCGGTCGTAGCGCACGCCCGGCACCATGGTCACGCCCCGGTGCTTCAGCTCGGTGCGGTGGATCCAGCCGGTGGTCTTGCCGAGGCCGGCGCCGACCTTGCTGGTCTTGCGCTGGAGCAGGTGCACCTGGCGGGGCGGGGCGGGCCGCTCGGGGGCGGTGAGGCCGCCGGGCGCCCGGTAGTCCATGTCGACGCCCCAGTGCCGGAAGTAGGTCCGCGGGTCCTCGCTCGCCTTGTCGCCGCCGTCGGTGAGGTACTCGGCGACGTCGAAGCCGATGCCGCCGGCGCCGAGGACGGCGACGCGGTCGCCGACGGGGGCGCCCTGGAGCACGTCGAGGTAGCCGAGGACGCGGGGGTGGTCGATGCCGGGGATGTCCGGGGTGCGCGGGGTGACGCCGGTGGCGACCACGACCTCGTCGTAGCCGTCCAGGTCGGCGGCCTCCACCCAGGTGTCCAGACGGACGTCGACACCGTGCGCGTCGAGCTGGTGGCGGAAGTAGCGCAGCGTCTCGTCGAACTCCTGCTTGCCGGGCACCTTGCGGGCGACGTTGAGCTGTCCGCCGATCTCGCCCGCCGCGTCGAACAGGGTGACGGCGTGGCCGCGTTCGGCGGCGGAGACCGCGCAGGCGAGGCCGGCCGGGCCGGCGCCGACCACGGCGACGCGCTTCTTCAGCCGGGTCGGCGCGAGGACCAGCTCGGTCTCGTGGCAGGCGCGCGGATTGACCAGGCAGGAGGTGATCTGCCCGCTGAAGGTGTGGTCGAGGCAGGCCTGGTTGCAGCCGATGCAGGTGTTGATGGCCTCGGGGGTGCCGGCGGCGGCCTTGGCGACGAAGTCGGGGTCGGCGAGCATCGGGCGGGCCAGGGACACCATGTCGGCGCAGCCGTCGGCGAGCAGTTCCTCGGCGAGTTCCGGGGTGTTGATGCGGTTGGTGGTGACCAGCGGGACGGACACCTCGCCCATGAGCTTCTTGGTGACCCAGGTGTAGGCGCCGCGCGGCACGGAGGTGGCGATGGTGGGGATGCGCGCCTCGTGCCAGCCGATGCCGGTGTTGATGATCGTCGCGCCGGCGGCCTCCACCGCCTTGCCGAGGGTGATCACCTCCGCCAGCGAGGAGCCGCCCGGGACCAGGTCCAGCATGGACAGCCGGTAGATGACGATGAAGTCCTCGCCGACGGCCTCGCGGACCCGCTTGACGATCTCGACGGGGAAGCGCATCCGGTTCTCGTACGAGCCGCCCCAGCGGTCGGTGCGGTGGTTGGTCTGCGCGGCGGTGAACTCGTTGATCAGGTAGCCCTCGGAGCCCATGATCTCGACGCCGTCGTAGCCGGCCTGCCGGGCGAGGCGGGCGGTGCGGGCGTAGTCGTCGATGGTGCGCTCGACGTCGGCGTCGGTCAGCTCGCGGGGCACGAAGGGGCTGATGGGCGCCTGGAGGGGGCTGGGCGCGACGAGGTCGCGGTGGTAGGCGTACCGGCCGAAGTGCAGGATCTGCAGGGCGATCCGGCCGCCCTCGCGGTGCACGGCCCCGGTGACCACCCGGTGCCGCTCGGCCTCCGCGTCGGTGGTGAGCTTGGCCCCGCCCTCGTACGGCCGGCCCTCGTCGTTGGGGGCGATGCCGCCGGTGACGATGAGGCCCACGCCGCCGCGCGCGCGGGCCGCGTAGAACGCCGCCATCCGCTCGAAGCCGCGCTCGGCCTCCTCCAGGCCGACGTGCATGGAGCCCATCAGTACGCGGTTGGGCAGGGTGGTGAAGCCCAGGTCGAGCGGGGTCATCAGGTGCGGGTAACGGCTCATCGGGCCCTCCGTGCGCGGTGTCGTCGCCTCTTGTTGTAGAGGAAGCCCGAGGCTTTGTGCAACTAGTTGCACAATCGGTCGCCTGTGTAACTACTAGTATGTACAGTCAGTTGTGACCGATCCGCCGCCCGAAAGGACGCCGCCATGCCCTTCGTCCGCATAGACACGCTCGGCACCGACCCCGCCCGCCTCGACGCCCTCGGCCAGGCCGTGCAGGACGCCCTCGTGGAGACGCTGGGGATTCCCCCGGAGGACCGCTTCCAGGTGCTGACCGGCCACGACGGCGTCGGCAGCACCCTGCGCCACGGCGACTACCCGGGCGTGCCGCGGGACGACTCGGTGGTCTTCGTGGCGATCACCCTGCGGGCCGGGCGGGACGCCGGCCGCAAGCGGGCGGTGTACCGGCGGATCGCCGAGCTGGTGCACGAGCGGACCGGGACCGAGCCGCGCAATGTGCTGGTCACCCTGACCGAGAACGGCGACGCCGACTGGTCCTTCGGGTACGGGCAGGCGCAGTACGCCCCGGCCGGTCGGGGACGACCGGCCGGGGCGTCGCCGCGGTGACTCAGCGGCTCTCCAGGCGCAGATGCAGGTCCCGCTCCTGGTCACCGGAGGCCGTACAGGTCTCCTTCACGGTGAACATCGAGTCCAGGGTGGTGCGGAACCGGTCGACGGCCCAGTAGCCGCCCTGGACGTCCGCCTGGACCGGCTGCCCGAGCTGCACCGGCGGGCAGCCGGAACCCCGGGTCTCGGCGACGTCGTAGGTGCCGAGCCAGACCATCGGCCGGGTCTCGTGGAGCTGCTGGGGCTCCTCGTCCGCGCCCCGGTCGGAGGCGAAGCAGGACCTGAGCGCCTCGAACACCAGGCGGGCGTCCTCCTTCGATCCGCTGATCTCCACCGTGACGGTTTCCGGATGCGACCGCTCCGTGTCTGCCATGATCGCTCCTTTCGTGGCCGCGCTGCGGTGGAACGGGGTACCCCGCCGAACCGCGTCCACCCCCAGGAAAGCACCACGCGCCGTCGCGCACACCTCAGCCGCGGGTGAACTTGTACGTCTTGCTGTCCGTCAGCACGCAGAAACCGGGCGATACGACGATCACGCGCAGGACGCCGCTGCGGCGGTCGTAGTCGATGCCCTCCGCCTCGAAGGAGCCCTGGCAGGAACTGCGCAACGGCAACTGGCGCACCGCCGTGACATGCCCGGTGACGTCGGCGGTCCCGTCCGGCGGGGCGGAGAGGTCGACCTGGAGCAGCGGCTTGGTGAGGCCGAAGAGGCTGCCCTCGGGGTCGTCGGAGGAGCACAGCAGGGTGGTGGGGCCGGTGAAGTCGCAGCCCTGGACGTCGCGGACGGCGTGGTCCAGGCGGACGGTGGCGACCTGCGGGAGGTCCGCCGAGGGCGAGGTGGCGGGGTTGACGCCCGGGGTCGGGAAGACCAGCAGGCGGGTCATGGTGCCCCACTCGCCGGAGAGCATCCACCGGCCGTCGGGCGAGACGGCGGCCCAGGAGTTGTTCAGCGCCTCGCCCGGGCCCAGTGTGTGGACGTATTCCGACCACGCGCCGCCGGGCCCCTGCACCCGGAACATCTTCGAGTTGCCGGAGTCCCGCTGGTAGGGCTCGATGTAGAAGCCGTCGTAGGAGGCGTCGGGGTCGCCGACGTGGTTCCAGCCGCGCGCGGCGAGGCCGACCGGGACGGTGCCGGCGCCGGTGTAGCGGTTCGGGCTGTTCGCCGGGACCTCCACCGAGGTCAGCCCCTGGCTCTCGGTCAGCGGGTCGGCGCGGTCGGAGCCGGTCTCGGTCCAGGTGCCGGCCGCCGAGGCGGGCGCGGGCGCGGCGAGGGACACGACGGCGGCGGTGACGAGGGTGACCAGTCCGGCGAGGACGGTGTGACAGCGTTGCCGGGCGGACGCGGGCATGGCCGGCTCCTCGGGCGGGCGACGGGGCACTCGGACGGCGGACAGTCTGGCGTGGCGTCATCGTCATGTACAGACCAATCACGCACCATGTGCGTGAACTCTCACGGCCCCCGGGACCGCGCGGTACGGTCGCGGCGGGGGTCCCGAGCCGGGCGCACCACCGGCGCGACGGCTCCGGCGGACGTCCGCCGCCGTGGTGAGAGATGGTGGAGGGAGAACGGCGACGGTGGCGGAGAGTCGGGTGTGAGCGCGGTAGAACGAGGTCAGTCGGCACGAGGCACGGCGTGCCGTGCGGACGGGCGAAGGCGGTGCGTGGCATGAGTGCGGCCGAGGCTCCGGCGACGGAGAACGGCGAGCCCGCGCGCGGGCCGGTTCCCCCGGGCGGCCTGCTGGACGTCCTGGGCGTGGCGTCGGTGGTGCTGGACACGGACGGCCGGATCGTGCTGTGGAGTCCGCAGGCGGAGGAACTGTTCGGGTACACCGCCGAGGAGGCCCTCGGCCAGTACGCCGCCCGGCTGATGGTGCACGAGGAGCACAGCCGGCTGGTGGGCAGGCTGTTCGCCGACGTGATGCGCACCGGGCAGAGCTGGGCGGGCGGCTTCCCGGTCCGGCACAAGGACGGCAGCACCCGTCTGGTGGAGTTCCGCAACATGCGGCTGCTGGACGACCGCGGGGACGTCTACGCGCTCGGGCTGGCCGCCGACCAGTCGACCGTACGGCGGCTGGAACAGGACGTGGCGCTGTCCGAGCGGATGGTGAAGCAGTCCCCGATCGGCTACGGCGTCCTGGACACCGAGCTGCGGTTCGTCTCCGTCAACCCCGCCCTGGAGCGCATCAACGGGGTGCCGGCCGCCGAGCACGTGGGCCGGACGCTGCGGGAGGTGGTGCCGCTGCTGAACGCGGGCGACCTGGAGGCCGCGGCCCGGCGGGTGCTGGAGACCGGTGTGCCGCTGATCGACGACACGCTGGTCGGCCGCACCCCGGCCGACCCGGACGAGGACCACACCTGGTCGCACTCGCTGTACCGGCTGGAGGACACCCTGGGCCATGTGCTCGGAGTGGCCGTCTCGCTGGTCGACATCACCGAACAGCACCGGGCCTCGGTCGAGGCGGAGACCGCGCGCCGCCGGCTCGCGGTGATCGCGGACGCCTCGGCCCGGATCGGCACCACGCTGGAGCTGGAGCGCACCGCCTGCGAGCTGGCCGAGGTCGCGGTGCCGGAGCTGGCGGACGTGGCGGCGGTGGACCTGCTGGACGCGGTGGTCGAGGGCCGGCCCAGCGCGCTCGGGCCCTCGGAGTCCGCGGTGATCAGGGCGCTGGCCGTGCGCCCGGCGGAGGGCAGCGACGCGGTCCGGGCCGCGGACCCGCCCGGCCAGATCGCCCGGTACGGGCCGGACCGGCTGGTCACCGAGTGCGTGCGCACCGGCGAGGCGGTGCTGGTGCCGCGGGTGAAGGACGCGGACCTGCCGCTGATCGCCCGCTCCGCGGAGGCGGCCGTGCTGCTCGGCCGGGCGGGCCTGCACTCGTACCTCGCGGTGCCGCTGATCGCGCGCGGCGAGGTGCTGGGCGCGCTGGACCTCAAACGCACCCGCAACCCGGCGCCCTTCGACGAGGACGACGTGCTGCTGGCGCGGGAGCTGGCGGCCCGCGCGGCCGTGCAGATCGACAACGCGCGCTGGTACCAGAACGCCCGCAACACCGCGCTCACCCTCCAGCGCAGCCTGCTGCCCAGCCACCCGCCCGTCACCACCGCTCTGGAGGTGGCCTCCCGCTACCAGCCGGCCGGGGCCACCAGCGAGGTGGGCGGCGACTGGTTCGACGTCATCCCGCTGGAGGGCGGCAAGACCGCGCTCGTCGTGGGCGATGTGATGGGCAGCGGGGTCAGCGCCGCCGCCACGATGGGCCGGCTGCGCACCGCGACCACCACCCTGGCCGCGCTCGACCTCGACCCGGCCCGGCTGCTGGAGCACCTGGACAAGACGACCTCGGCCCTGGACCACTCCATCGCGACCTGCGTGTACGCCGTGTACGACCCGCATCTGCGCCAGTGCCGGATCGCCAACGCCGGCCATCTGCCGCCGGCCCGGGTACGGCCCGGCAGCCCGCCGGAGCTGCTCGACCTGCCCACCGGGGTGCCGCTCGGGGTGGGCGGGGTCGGCTTCTCCACCGTCACGGTCGGCTTCGAGCCCGGTGACGAGCTGGTCTTCTACACCGACGGGCTGGTGGAGACCCGCTCCCACTCGCTGGACGAGCGGCTGGCCCTGCTGCTGTCGCTGCTGGACGAACCCGCCCGCCCGCTGGAGGAGACCTGCGACCACCTCCTGCGCACGCTGCGCCACCCGGACAACCACGACGACGTGGCGCTGCTCATCGCCCGGGCACAGGAGCTGGGGTAGCGGGCGGGCGGGGCCGGTCACCGCGCCGGTGCGGGACGTACGCCGATGACCACATGCGCGTACAGGTCCTCGTCGACGGCCAGACGGGTCGTCAGGCCCGCCTCGGTGAAGGCGCGTACGGCGGCGGGGGCCTGGCGTTCGCTGGTCTCGGTGAGCAGGCCCCCGCCGGGGGCGAGCCACTCGGACGCCCCGGCGGCGACCCGGCGCAGCACATCGAGTCCGTCGGCGCCGCCGTCCAGCGCGATCAGCGGTTCGTGGTCGCGGGCCTCCGCCGGGAGCAGGGGCACCTCGGCGGTGGGGACGTAGGGCACGTTGGCCGTCAGCAGGGCCACCCGGCCGCGCAGGCCGGGCGGCAGGGCGTCGTACAGGTCCCCCTGGTGGGCCCGGCCGCCGAAGGGGGCGAGGTTGCGGCGGGCACAGCGTACGGCGGCCGGGTCGATGTCGGCGGCGTGCACCTCGGCGCCGGGCAGGGCGTGGGCGAGGGCCGCGCCGAGCGCGCCGGAACCGCAGCACAGGTCCACGACGACGGTCGCGTCCGGCGCGGCGGCCAGCGCCTGGCCGGCCAGGAACTCGGTACGGCGGCGGGGGACGAACACCCCGGGTTCCACGGCGATGCGCAGTCCGCGGAACCGGGCCCAGCCGAGGACCTGTTCGAGGGGAAGCCCGGCGGCGCGCCGGTCCACCATGCCGGCCGCCTCCTCGGGGGTGCGGGCGGTGGCGAGGATCAACTCGGCCTCGTCCTCGGCGAAGACGCACCCGGCGGCGCGCAGCGCCGAGACGACGGCGGGAGGGGTCATGGGGGTGGGTACGGGCATGGAAGCGGAAAGCCTTTCGGGAGCGCGAGACTTCAGGGCGCTCCCGCGGTCACCGCTGCCGGCGTACCGCGCCGTCACGAGGAGAGAGCACCCCAGCCGACACAGCGGTAATGGGTCTCACCTCCTCGTCCTCGGGGCCGCGGGTCCCCGCGGCCGGACGGCCACCATACCCCACGGCCCGACGGGCCTTCCGCCCCGGCGAGTTCAGACGCCGACCGACTCCTCGGCCTCTTCCTCGGCCTCCCGCTCGGCCTCCCGTGCGGCCTCGTCCTTGGCGTGCCGCGGGCCCGTCCGCCCGGTCTCGGTCCCGGCGGACACGGCACCGGCCTCGGCACCGGCCTGGGCCTGGGCGGCTTCCCGGCGGGTGCGGCCGGCGCCCTCGTACAGGGCGGCCGCCGCGGTCACCAGGACGCCGGCCAGCAGCCAGACCACCAGGGTCCACACCGTGCGGCCGAGGCCGTCGTCGCCGAAGTACAGCAGGCTGCGGACGCCCTCGACGAAGCCGGCGCCGTTCCAGAAGGCGTGCAGGGTGCCGAAGAACCCGTTCTGCAGCTCGGGCCGGAACAGCCCGCCGGAGCTGGTGAAGTTCAGCATCACGAACAGCACCATCATGGTCAGCGTGGTCCACCGCTTCAGGAAGGTGTGCAGGCCGACGCCGATCAGCAGGATGCCCGCCGAGTACAGCCAGGCCATGCCCCACACACCGGCGAGGTCGTGGTGGGCGAGGTGGAACACCGGCCCGGCGAGCAGCGCTCCGACGCAGCTGACCACCGCGGAGACACCGACGGCGAGCAGCGCGCGGACGCGCATCGCGAGGGCGGCACCGGCGGCGCCGAGGGCGGCGACCGAGGCGTAGGAGCCGATGCTGACGGCGATCATCAGGAAGAACAGGCCCTGCCCGGTGGGGTCGTCGGCGACCGGCCGGGCCACGTCGGTGATCTTCAGCGGCAGGCCCTGTCCGGCGGCGACCGGGGTGAAGACCTTCTCGACGGCCATGGCGCCCATGTCGGAGGCGGCGCTCGCCACCAGCAGCTCGGGCGCCTTGGCGCTCGGCACGTAGGCGCCGGTGACATCGCGGGACTCGAGCAGCTCGACGGCGTCGGCGCGGGTGGCCACCGTGCGCACGTCGAGCTTCTCACCGGCGGTGTCCTTGACCGTCTGCGCGAAGACCTTGGCCTGCGGGGTGGTGCCGACGACGGCGACCGGCAGATGGTGCGGCTCGGGGGTGACGAACGCCCCCATGTAGGCGAGCCCCATGCCTACGCACATCAGCAGCGGGGTGATCAGGTGCGTGAGCACATGGCGCAGTGCCGGTGACCTCATCGCGCGCGACCTCCAAAGGTTGGCTTATACAACTTTCACTTCAAGTTGTACTATACAACTAGAAACCCCGGAGGAGGTACTTCCCGTGAGCGCAGCGGAGTCGGCCGTCGAGACGATCCAGCGCGAGATGACCATCTTCGCCCGCCGGGCCCGCGCCTCGGCGGGCCGTATGCACCCCGAGCTGTCCCTGGTGTCGTACACCCTGCTCGGACACCTGGAGGAACGCGACGGCTGCCGGGCGACCGACCTGGCGGCCCACTACGCGCTGGACAAGTCCACGGTGAGCCGGCAGGTGGCCGCGCTGGAGCGGGCCGCGCTGATCGAGCGCCGGCTGGACCCGGAGGACCACCGGGTCCAGGTGCTGCACCTGACGGAGGCCGGCCGGGAGATCCTGGCCCAGGTCACCCGCAGCCGCCGGGCCGCCTTCCGGGAACGGCTCGCCGAGTGGCCGGAGGAGGACCTCGTGCGGTTCGCGGCGTACCTGGAGCGGTACAACGCGGGGCCGGCGGGCACGGACGGGGAGTGAGGCGGTGCACTGACGACGTCTCGTACGCTCAGCGCGCGCCCACGGCGTGCGCCCGTCGGCCGCCGACGGCCGAGGCCACGGCCTCCCGGAGCACCGACAGTCCCTCGGCCAGTTCCCCGTCCGTGACGGTCAAGGGGGGCATGACCTTCACCACCTCGTCGCGGGAGCCCGCCGTCTCCACCAGCAGTCCGCGGGCGAAGGCCTCGGCGGCGGCCCTCCTGGCCATGCCCGGCTCCCGGAAGGACAGCCCCCACACCAGGCCGCGCCCCCGTGAGGCCGCCACCTGGTCCGGGTGCCGCCGGGCGAGTTCGCCCAGCGACTCCTGGAGCAGGCACTCCCGGGCCGTGGTCCGCTTCTCCAGAGTGCTGTCCGCCCAGAACTCCCGGAGGGCGGCAGCCGCTGTCACGAAAGCCGGGTTGTTGCCGCGGAACGTGCCGTTGTGCTCCCCCGGCTGCCAGACGTCCAACTCGGTGCGGAAGAGGGTGAGCGCCATCGGCAGACCGTATCCGCTGATGGATTTCGACAGGCACACGATGTCCGGGGTGATGCCCGCGGCTTCGAAGCTGAAGAACGGCCCGGTGCGGCCGCACCCCATCTGGATGTCGTCGACGATCAGCAGGACTTCGCGACGGGCGCACAGCTCCGCGAGGTCGGCGAGCCAGGTGAGGCGCGCCGGGTTCACGCCGCCCTCGCCCTGCACGGTCTCCACGATGACGGCGGCCGGCAGATCCATGCCGCTGCTGCTGTCGGCCAGCATGCTGTCCAGCAGCCGCAGCCCGCACACCCGGCCGCCGTCGAAGCCGTCGTAAGGGACGCGCCAGGTGTGTCCGAGCGGAACACCGGCACCCGCGCGCTTCGTGGCGTTCCCGGTGACGGCCAGAGACCCCAGCGACATGCCGTGGAAGCCCCCGGTGAAGGCGACGACGGTCTGGCGCCCGGTCACCTTGCGGGCCAGTTTCAGCGCGGCCTCCACACTGTTGGTGCCGGTCGGACCGGGGAACTGCACCCGGTAGTCGAGGCCGCGCGGCTCGAGCACCCGGGCCCCGAACTGCGTGAGGAAGTCCTCCTTGGCGTCGGTCAGCATGTCCAGGCTGTGGGTGACACCGTCCCGCTCGAGGTAGTCCAGCAGCGCGCGCTTGAGCACGGGGTGGTTGTGCCCGTAGTTCAGGGCGCTCGCACCCGCGAAGAAGTCCAGGTAGGTCCGGCCGTCGCGGTCGGACATCCGGCTGCCGCGCCCATGGGTGAAGACCACGGGCCAGTTCCGGCAGTAACTGCGTACTTCGGATTCGATGGTGGAGGCGATCATGCGGGGTCTCCTCGGTGAGCAACGGGAAGAAGAGGGGGTTGGGGCACGGCCGGGCAGGCGGGGGTACGGAGCGGGGACGCGGCTCAGGCGCTGACGAGCGAGCGCACCGTGAGGGCCGACACGCCCCCGAGCACCAGCAGGACCGCCACCCCGGCGCACCGCAGGACCGGCCCGCCCCGGCGCACCGCTGCGGCGGCACCGAGGGCGTAACCGATGACGGCGGCCGCTGCCGGCCCGAGCAGCAGGAGCGGCACGGCGCCGTCCCCGGCTCCGGCCCGGGCGAAGGCGCAGCACGCCGCGCCCACGGCGGCGACGAGGGCCCGGGCGGGGCCTCGTCCGGTGGTACGCCGCCCGCCGGGGTACAGCCGCGAGGCGATCCGGGCGGCCGTGCGCACATTGGTGACGCAGTAGGACGTCAGGACGGCGGCCGTCGCCACGGCGAGCGTCCAGCGAAGCGGTGCCGCAGACGCTCCCGGCGCGGCCGGCACCGCGCCGGCGTACCGCTGGACCGCGGCGAGCCCCAGGTGGACGGCGGCCACCCCGGCGATCCCCAGGCACACTCCGAGGGCGGTGCCGCGCGCTCCGGACGCGGTCGCCGGGACCACGCCGGTCACCGCCTCCCAGCCGACGCCGGCGAAGAACAGCGCCGCCAGCGCCAGCCACTCGGCCCCGTGGGGCGAGAGCCCCGGCGGGGCCAGCGCCGAGTGCGCGCCTTGCTCCGGAATGCCCGGACCGCCCCACAGGACGCAGCCCAGGGCCACGGTCCCGGCGGCCCAGGGGCGCACGCGGAGCACCGCGGCCGGGAACGTCAGCGGGCTGAGCGCGGCCGCCACGGCCACCACGAGGATTCCCAGAGCGAGCGGCAGACCGGCTGCCCCGGGGCGCGGCGGAGCGCCGTCGGCGGCCGCGAGCAGGCACATCGCGGTGAACCAGGCGATCGCCGCCTGCCCGGCCGTGAAAGCGACGGCGAAGGCGGCGTCCACCGCCCGTTCCGCCCATGTGCCCAGCAACGCGCCGACGGTGCCCGCCAACGGCATCGGGCCGACCCGGGTGCGCACCAGCGCGGCCAGCATGAGACTGACACAGCCGCCGAGCAGCAGATGGGCGCACCAGACGAGCAGGCTGTGGTCGCGCGCCAGGGCGGCGACGACGGGAGGCATGACCAGCATTCCGGCGCCGAGGACACCGCGGCAGACCTGCCCGGCGATGGTCCATGGCGCACCGCGCGCGGTCCCGCCGCCGCTTGCCGCGGACGTCCGGCCCCGGGCGGGCGGAGCGCCGATGTCCGTCTCCATTACGGGAGACGCTTCCTGAGGCCGTCCGCGATGACCTTGGCCCTGAGCGACAGCAGGCTGAAGGAGCCCGCGTCGCCGATGCCGTGACTGGACTCGCACAGGCCGTTGAGGAACAGCGCGGGAGTGCCGGCCGCCGTCGGCCGCACGTCGTACTCCGGGCCGACGTCCAGGTACCCGTGGTCGTCGAAGGCGAAGTCGCCGGCGATTCCGGTCATGAGGGCGGGCACGCGCTCCTGGTGGGGGGCGGGCCCGAGGTCACGGAACCCGGTGGCCAGGACGACGAAGTCCGCGTCGAGTTCCTCGGATTCCCCTGTGTTGAGCTCCTCCACGCCGAGCCGGACACCGTCCTCGCGCACGTCGAGGGCGCGGACCTGGCGGCTGCCCCTGACGAACACCCGCTGGTCGCCGTCCAGGCGCTGCTCGTAGATCAGCCGGTACAGCTCGCGCAGCACGTCGCCGTCGGCGGCCGAATAGTTGGTGAGGCGCATGAACGAGTCGATGGCGGCCTTGCGTTCACGGGAGGCGCGGTAGTAGTAGTCCGTGAAGCCGGGGAAGTACCCCTCCTCGCTGAACGGGCTGCAGTCCTTCTCACGGAGCGTCAGAGACCGTACCAGAGTGGTGACTTCGGTGCGGGGGAAGCGCCGGGCCAGGTCGAGGGTGAGCTCGACCGCGCTCTGGCTGCCGCCGACGACCGTCACCGCGCGCGGTTCCCGGCCTGCCCCGTAGAGCTCCTCCAGCTGCCGCAGGGCCGGAAGGTAACGCGTCAGGTGGAAGACGCGGGGGGAATCCACGGAGTCGAACGGTTCCGGGACGAAAGGAGCGCGCCCGGTGCCGATCACGAGAGTGCGCGCGTGCAGGGTCTCGCCCTCGGACGTGGTGACGACGTAGTGCCGCTCGCCGGCCGCGTCGCGGCCGAGGGCGACGCCGGTGACGCGCACCCCGTAGTCCACGAGCCCGCCGAAGTGGCCGGCGGCCCAGGTGACGTACCGCGCGTACTCCTTGCGCAGCGGGAACTCCATCGGGAGGTTGAGATGGTCCAGCAACCGGTCGTTCTCGAAGAGGTAGTTGATGAAGCTGTAGCGGCTGCGCGGGTTGCGCAACGAGACCAGGTCGCGCACCGGGTGGTTCTGGATGTCCGACCCGTCGAGCATCATGGCGCTCTGCCAGGACGGGCCCGGCCGGCTCTCCAGGAAGCGTGCGTCGACGTCGTGGCCCTCTTCCTCGAGGGCGATGGCCAGGGCCAGGTTGGCCGGGCCGAATCCGATGCCTATCACGTCATGGCAGTGGGTCACTGTTCCCCCTTGATGGGAAGCGAGTACGAGTGGGTGGACGACGCGGCCGGGCAGGCGGTGTCAGACGGCCGGCGGAAGGGTGCCGGCGGCCACCGCGGCGGCGACGAGGCGGCCGGCCTCGGGCGCCGTCTTGACGCCGCCGCCGTTCCAGGCGCGCACCGACCACACGTGCGGCACGCCTGTGCCGTCCAGCAGACCGGAGGCCGCACCTCCGGCGGGCGCGGGGCCGTAGGCGTCCGCGGCGCGGATCGTCGTGACGTGGCGTGCCTCCGGGAGCCACGGCAGGTGCGGGGTGAGCGCGGACACGGTGGCCTGTGCGTGCGCGGGGTCCGGCGGTGCGTCGAGCGGGCAGTCCCAGACGAGGTGCGGCATGCCGATGAGCGTCCGGTCCGCACCGGCCGGCTTCGCGTACCGGCCGGTGCGCAGGTCGACGAAGGTCGCGTGCGGCGGCGCGGGCGGCCGGCGTTCGACGATGCTCACCTGGATCGACCGGGTGCGCACGGTCGTGGCCGGCCGCAGTCCCGGTACCGGGTCGGCGGCCCAGGGCCCGACCGCCGAGACGACCGCCCCGGCGCGTATGACTCCCGCGTCGGTCACCACCGCGGGGCGGCCGCCGTGGTCCTCCACGGCACGTACCCGTACCGCGCGGTGGACGGCGGCGCCGTCGGCGACCGCCTGCCGCAGCCAGTCGTCGGTGACCTCCGCCGGTGCCACCCAGCCGGCCTCCGGCTCGACCAGGGCGATGCCGTCGGCCAGGTGGATCCCCGCGGCCTCGGCCACGCCGCTCACCACGTGCGCCGAGGCGCGCAGGGCGGCGTTGATCCGCGCGGCGGCCTCCCGCAGGGCGGGGCCCCGCGCCGGGTCCGCCACCGTGACCGCGCCGACCGCGTGCAGCGGGGCCCGCCCCGAGGCCCAGCGTCCGGGATCCCGGTAGGCGGCCAGGCTCGGCAGTGCCAGCGCGGCGATCGCCGGGTCCTCGTCGTAGGCGCGCACCATGCCGCCGGAGTGGCCGGTGGCACCGGCGCCGGGCCGTGCCGCCCTGTCGAGCACGACGACACGCGCACCCCGGCGTGCCAGCTGGTGGGCGACGGCGGCGCCGGTGATCCCGGCGCCCACCACCACGACATCCGCGCGCGGGGGCACCTCCGCGTCACGCCGGTGGACCGGCGTGCCCTCCTGGCTCACGATCGCCCGGTCGCGGCGGCCGCCGTGGTACCCGGCGCGCCCGGCACGACCCGGGAGCCGGCGGGCAGGAAGGTCCAGTCGGCCTCGCGCACCGGCTGTGCGGGCAGGCCCAGCCAGTCCCAGGTCCGCTGGGCCAGCTCGGGCATGACCGGCCAGGCCAGCGCGGCGAACACCTTGGCCGCGAGGTACTCGAGCGCCAGGCTGGTGCGGGCTTCCTCGGCCAGTGACGCCACCCCCCGCACCGCCTCCTCCGTCGCCCGGAACTCGGCGCAGCGGGTCACGAAGGACTCCAGCTGGGCGACGTAGCCGCGGGCGCTGAACGACTCCGGCAGCAGCAGGCCGTCGAGCTGGCGGGTGGCCAGGTTGAGGTACCGGTAGAACTCGCGGTGCGCGTCCGTCCAGGCGCCCGTGCCGGGCACCCGGCCGTCGCTCCGGCCGGTCAGGGCCGCGAAGCCGTCCAGCCAGTCCTGGGCGGCGCGGTACAGCGGGTCCTGGGTGAGCCGGCCGGCGCGCTCCGGGGTGATGCGGGTCACGCGCCCTTCCGGGGCCTCGCGCAGCAGGGCGAGGCGTACGGCGTCGGGTCCGGCCGCGGCGAGGGCGTCGGCGGCCCAGACCGCGTGGCCCCGGCTGGTGGAGAACTTCGCCTCCCCCAGGTGCAGGAACTGGTTGGTGACGAACGCGGCGGGCAGGAACTCCTCCAGGCCGGTGGCGAAGGCGAGGACCGGCAGCAGGACGGCGTAGTAGAAGCTGTTGTCGTAGCCGAGGAAGAGGGTGATCATCGCCGGGCCGTGCCGCTCGGCCTCGGTGCGGGCCGCGTCGAGGAAGGTGAGCGCGAGGTCCGCCCAGGCGTCGAGGGCCTGGCCGTCCTCCAGGGCGACCCCCCAGGTGCCGGTGCGGCCCAGCCGGTACGGGGGCAGGCCCTCGTCCAGCAGCCGCTCGACCAGGGCCTGGAGGTCGGGTGCGGTGAAGCGGTCGCGCAGGTGGTCCCGCAGCCGGTCCGCGTAGGCGTCGAGGTCCAGCCAGAGGGCCGGCTCCGGGCGGGTCACGGCCGGCGTGCCGCAGATGCGGCACACGGGGTCGATGAGTTCCCGGGCCTCGCCGGGCCTGCCGCAGGCCTCGCAGATCTCCCCGTCGCTGGCCGCGCCGCAGTGCGCGCAGTGCCCCCGCGCGAACGCCTGGTGCAACGACAGGTCACAGCTCGGGCAGTACGCCGTCTCGCGCGTCTCCTCCTTGACCGCGGGCGAGGCGGCCAGCCGGGAGAACAACTCCCGGACACGGCCCGCGTGTCCGGGGTCCGTGGCCGGGCGCGTGAGCCGGTCGACGCCGACGCCGGCCGAGCGGAGGGTCGCGACGATGGCGTCGCCTTCGGCCCGGGCCACCTCGGCCGGCCGTGTGCCGCGCAGGCGTGCGGCGGCGGCCACGTAGGACTGGTGGTCGTCGGTGCCGGTGACGTACCGGGCGTCGCGGCCCATGCTGCGCAGCGCGCGCACCAGCATGTCGGCCCGGACGTACGGGCCCGCGAGGTGGCCCAGGTGCAGGCCGCCGTTGGGGGTGGGCGGAGGGCAGAACACCAGCGTCCGCTCGGCGAGCCGGCTGCGCGGGGGCAGCTGTTCGAGGGCGGCGACGGCGCTGGGTATGTGCTCCCAGTAGATCGAGACGATGTCGAACGGTTCGCCGGACTCGTTGCGGATCTCGTGGAAGCCGAACGGGGACAGGTGGACGACCTCGCCCGGCCCCAGCTCACGCTCCTCGTCCCCGAGCACGACGACGGCCTTTCCGGCCAGGACGATGAACATCTCGCCGTCCTGGTGGGCGTGTCGCTTGGAGACGGTGTGCGGGGGGACGCTGCCGAAGACGGAGCCGAACGGCAGCCCCTCGATGTCGTTCGCGGACAGCATGGGCTGGAGGTGCATCTCGTAGGACCAGCTCATCGCCGACCGGTCGAAGGCACGCGTAATCAAAAGGGTGTCCCTTGGTGGTCTGGGAAACGGGTGGGGTGATCCGGTGTCAGACGCCGGCCGGCCGTCGCTCGGCCATGCCGCTCAGTCGCGTGGGGGTGCCGTCCGCGGTGAAGGGCCGGCGGAAGGTGAAGGCGACGGGTGACGGGCCGTGGTCGTGCAGGTGCTCCAGCCGCTCGCAGGCGTCCGACCAGGTGGGGATGGTGTCGTCGGAGACCCACCACGCCGCGTAGCTGGGCCACTCGGGCTTCAGGAACCACTCGTGCCGTTTGCTCAGGGTGGAGCGGTGCAGTCCGGTGTAGACGAAGGAGAAGACCGAGTCCAGGTCGGTCCACAGCGACAGGGTGGAGGCCCGGCTGTCGGTCTCGTCGGTCCGGCCGCCCGTGTAGAAGCGCGGAACGTCGAACCTGCCCCACTCCCCCCAGTCCCGTTCGAAGTTGGTGAGGTGGCTCTGGCCGGGGTCCTCCTTCGCCCGGGCGATGAATCCCGGGCTGCGCTCCGCCTGCTCGAAGGTCGGCGGCGTCCGGTCGTCGAACTCCTGGACCTCGGGATGTCCGTACGGCTTCTTCAGGATGGCGAAAGTCGTGAACGCGACGCGTGGCATCGGTCGTCGTGCTCCCCTCGTTCGTGGCGTGTCGTGATGGCGGCCCGGTGCCCGCGGGGACCGGGCGGCGGCTACTTCCGTGCGGCGCCCGCGCGCTGTGACATCAGCCCCCGCATGAAGGCCTGCTGGAATTCGGCCGGCTGCACCATGCGGCCGGTCAGGGCCAGGTACTTCTGGCTCAGTTCGGGGCTCCGGCAGATCGTGGTGAACATGCGCTGCCGTGTCGCCTCGTCCTTGCCGACGAGGGAGTCGCCGCAGATTCCGTCGGCGTGCGGAAGGATGGTGCTCTCGAACCTCTCCCGGTAGTCGGCGAGACCCGCGCGCAGACCCGCTTCGTCCAGTGACCGGCCGGCGAACGAGCGCGCCAGCAGATCGGCCGACTGCAGGGCGAATCCGCAGCCGACGCCGCTCATGGCGTCCAGCGAGAGGGCCGCGTCGCCGACGAACGGTACGGAGCCCAGGACCGGCCGGCGGATCTGGCTCGGGTAGTCGGTGTAGCCGAGCAGGGGCGACTCGGGGACCGCGCCGGCCATGGACGGGGTTGCCTCCAGGCCGTCGAAGTACTCCAGGAACCGCTCGAGGCGTTCCTCGCCGCGCCAGTTGTCGACCCGCGACTTCTCCGCGAAGAGGACGAGTTCCGTCCGGCCGCCGACCAGGGGGTAGGTGCAGGCCAGGTCCCGGTCGTTCATGACGAAGACCGAGCGGTTTCCCTCCGGGGCCTCGATGCCGGTGAAGTAGCCGAAGAGCACCGCGCGCTCGTTGGGCCGGCTCTCGGTGGGATTGCCGAGCAGGCCGGCCAGCCGTGAACGGCGTCCGTCCGCGGCGACCACCAGCCGGGCCCGGTACCGCCGGGGGCCGTCGGCGCCCCGGGTGTCCAGGGTCCAGCCGGACGCGTCCTCCTCCAGGCTCTCCACGCCGGTGCCTTCCAGGTACTGCACGCCCTGCTTCCGCGCGGCCTCCCGCACGGCGGGGTCCAGCACCCGGCGTTCCAGGTTCAGCGCGTACGAGTCCGGTTGCCCGGGGTCGTAGCCTCCCGGTGTCTCGACCACGCCTCCCGGGGTCACGAAGACGGCCTTGGTCGCCACGGACCAGCCGGGTTCGCGCAGGTGTGCGAGGCCGAGCCCGTCCAGGAGCGGCACCGCGTGCGGCTGGACGAAGTGGGTGCACAGCCTCTTGTAGGAGTCCTCGGTCACGGCCTTCTTCTCGAAGACCGCGACCCGGTGTCCCATCCGGCTGAAGCGGATCGCGGTGGCGCAGCCGGCGAGACTGCCGCCCACCACCGCGACGTCCACCGACCGCACGTCGTACTTCTGAGTGCTCACGGGTCGACCACTCTCTCTCTGCTCGGGCTCTGCTCGGGCTGCTTCTCTGCGGGGCCGCAGGGCGTACGGACGTCTGCGGTGCCGGCGGCGCCTAGCCGGCGCACCCGCAGTCGGCGCGGTGGACGTGGCCCTGGGCCTTCAGTCCCTCGGTGGGGTGGCCGTCGCGCTTCCACCAGTCCAGGCCGCCGGTCAGCTCCTTGACCCGGAAGCCCTCGGTCGCCAGCTTGATGGCCGTCTTGGTGGACGCGTTGCACCCGATGCCGTCGCAGTAGGCCACGTACAGCGGCGCCTTGGAGAGGACGGTCAGCGACTCGCGGGAGATCGAGCGGTGCGGGATGCTGATCGCGCCGGGAATGTGCTCGGCCTCGTATGCCTCGGTGCCGCGGCCGTCGACGACCACCAGGTCCTGGCCGTCCTCCAGGGCCGCCTTGAGGTCCGCGGAGTCCATTTCGTAGGCGAGCTTGGCCTGGTAGTAGGCCAACTGGTCGGTGTACCGGCCGGGTTCGGCGCTCACGGCCGCGGGTGCCTCCTCGGCTGCCGTGAACCGGTCCGCGATGGCGTACAGGTCGCCGAGGGTGCTCGGCGTGACCAGCGAGTCGGCGTGCTCGCCCAGGTCGACACCGCAGTCCTCCAACAGCGTGACCAGGACGTTGATGACCAGCAGGGAGTCCAGGCCCAGGGTGTTGAGGGCGGTGTCGTCGGGAAGCGGGGACAGGTCCACCGGCTTGCCCAGTGCCTCCTCCAGGTATTCGGCCACCTTTTCCTTTGCCGCTACCGGCATGACTCCACCTCATCAATGGTCTCGACGGCGCCTTCGGCCGACAGTGCGAAACAGGGGGACTCGGACCGCTGGGCCGCCGTCGTCAGCCGCTGGATCAGCAGCCGCTCGTCCGGCTCCGCGTCCGCTGCGGCTGACACCGCGGGCGACCAGGCCATCAGGGCCGGCCGCAGAGGCTCGGGCAGGATGCCGCGCAACCGTTCCGTCACCTCGGTGATCACCCGTCGCTCCGGTGAGACGACGGCCAGGGCGACCACGTCGCGCCCGCCGCGCCGGACCACGGCCGCCGTGGCCCGTTCGACGCCGGGCACCCGCCGGGCGGCCCGGGTGATCTCGTTCAGGTGGGTGCGACGGCCGGCCAGCCAGGTGACCCGCCGGTCCTCGTGCCGGTGCAGTACGACGTTGCCGTCGCTGTCGTAGCTGCAGATGTCCCCGGTCCGGAAGTACCGCGTCCCGTCCAGGTCGACGACCAGCCGGGCCGTCTCCTCGGGCTGGTCGAAGTAGCCGCGCATCACCTGGGCGCCGCCCACCCACAGCTCGCCCGGCACGCCCGGACGGTCCAGTTCGAGCCCGTCCCGCATGATCTTCACCTGTGTGCCGCGCAGCGGCCGGCCGACGGGACACGTGGTCATGCGCTCCGCGTCCTCGGGCCCGATCTCGTGAGTGAGACTGAAGATCGTCGCCTCGGGCGGGCCGAACGCGTGCACCATGCGAACTCCGGGGAGCGCCCGGGTCCACACGCGCAGCACCTCCGTGTCGCAGACCTGTGCCCCCGTCATGACCACTTCGAGGCTGGGCAGTTTCGCCGCGGTGATCTGCCTCCCGTCACCGGTGATCAGGGTCAGCAGCAGCGTGACCGCGATCAGATGCGTGATCCGCCGGCGGGCGATCACCGACCGTATGACGGCGCCGGCGGCGAGGCCGCGGAACTGGTGGACGAAGGCGCCCACCGACAGCGGGAGCAGGGTGTCATCGAGCGACACGTCGAAGTGGAACGAGGTCAGACTCAGCACCCGGGACTCGGCGGTGAACCCGAGCACCTCGTTCTGCCCGGCGAAGTGGGCCGTCAGACCGGCGACACTGATCTCGGCGCCCTGCGGCTCGCCTGTCGCACCGGAGGCGAAGACGATGTACGCGGCCGCCTCGGGCCGGTGCGCGACGGTGGCATGAGCGGACGCCGGTTCCGACAGCATCCCGGCCAGTCGCTCCTCGTCGAGCCGGTACGCACCGGGGACCCCGGGGTCGCGGTCGTCCAGCGTGATCACGGCCGCCGGGCGCAACCGTCCGAGCAGTTCGCGCAGCCGTTCCTCCGGCTCCGCCGCGTCGAGGGGGACGTAGACGGCGCCGCACTTCCAGACCGCGACGGCCGCCATGGGCATGACGGCACGCTTGCGCGCGAGGACGACCACCCGGTCCCCCGCACCGACTCCCCGGCGGGTCAGGCGGGACGCGATCGCCCGGGCGCCCCGCTCGAGCTGGGCGAAGGTGTAGCTGTCGGCGCCGTCGTCGATGGCGGTACGGTCCGGCCACCTGTGCGCCGCGGCCACCAGCAGATCGCCGAGCGCCGGCGGTGTGTCCGTCCTGTCGGCGGGATCGGCCGCCCAGGGCGGCAGAAGCACCGCCCCACGTTCGTGCGTCACGCTCAACTCTCCTCGTCCGAAGGAAACGCGGTCCGCGCGATCTCCGCCACGGCGGTCCTGGCCGACGTCAGCTTCCCGGCGTACAGGCAGAAGTCGTGCGGGAGATCCGGGAAGTGCCGATGGCGTACGTCGGCCCGGCGATCGGTCATCCGCTCCACCCAGGCGAGTCCTTCGTCCCGGAGCACGTCGCAGCCGGCCGTGACGACCGAGCAGGCCGGCAGGCGGGCGATGTCGTCCGGCGGCAGGGCCATCGGGTCGAAGCCGGCCTGCGAGCAGAAGGGGGCCAGCACCGACTTGAACAGCCGCATGCTGTCCCGGTCCAGGAAGTGGCCCTCGCCGAACTGCCGGTAGGAGTCGCGTTCCGTGTGCAGGTCGAGGACGGGATAGATCAGTACGACGCGCGAGAACACCTCGGGCAGGACCCGCAGGGCGAGGTAGAGCGCGAGGAGGCCCCCGACGCTGTCGCCGGCGAGTACGAGGCGACGTCCCACCAGGTCCCGGCAGCGTTCCGCGACCTGCTCGGCGAGTTCCCGCACCGACTCCTCGGCGGTGTGCTCCGGGGCCTTCAGGTAGTCGAACGCCTCGACAGGGGCCCGGAGGTCCTCGGCCAGGGTGCGCAGGAAGGGTCTGAAGACGGCCGTGGAGTAGTAGACCATCCCGCCGCCGTGGACGTACATGACCCACGGGCTGTCCGCCGCCTCCTGCCGCGGCCGGATGATCACCGAGTGGTCACGCGCCTCGACCGCCGCACCGTCCGACGGCTCGGGGGCGCTGCCGAAGCGGGAGATCCAGCGCTCCGCGTTGATCCGGCCCTGGGCCGGTGAGTCCGTGGACACGGGGGCGCCGGCCAGTCTGCGGGCGACGGCCAGGCGGCCGAACTCGGCGTTCAGGGAAGGTACTCGGAGGTCAGACATGCGCGGGCCGGTCCATGGGTGCGACGTCCCCGGCGGGCGTGAAGACGAAATGGGTGGCGTTCGCCTTCCCGGCCGCCTCGGCGAGCCGCCGCATCAGCGCCTTCTCGTCCGTCTTGCCGGTCGAGGACACCGTGAGCTCGGGTGACCAGGCGAGGAGGGCCGGGCGCATGTACGCGGGCAGCAGATCGGTGAGCCGCTTCTCCACGTCGGCCATGACCGAGCGGTCCGCCGCCATCACGACGAGCGCGATCACGTCGTGGCCGTGGCTGGGCACCAGCGCCACGGCCGCCCGCTCGACGCCCGGACAGCTCAGCGCGGTCTGCCGGATCTCTCCGAGGTGGATCCGGCGGCCCGCCAGCTTCACCTCGTCGTCGTCACGGCCGCGGAAGACGATGTCGCCGTCCTCGTCATAGCTGCACAGGTCGCCCGTGCGGTAGTAGCGGACGCCGTCCACCTCGACCACGCGGCGCGCGGTCTCCTCCGGCTGGTCGAAGTAGCCGAGCATCACCTGCTCGCCGCCGATCCACAACTCGCCGACGCGGTCCGGTTCGTGGACCTCGGAGCCGTTCTCGACGATGCGGGCGGCCACGCCGCGCAACGGCCGGCCGATGGGGTAGGCGTTCACCCGTTCCGGTTCGGTCCGCTCGATCTCGTGGGCGACGCAGACGATCGTCGCCTCGGTCGGGCCGTAGACATTGATGACGCGTACCTCGGGAAGGTTGTCCTTCCAGACGTTGATGACGCCGGGGTCGCACACCTCCGCGCCCGTCATCACCATCTCCAGGCACGGGAAGTTCTCCCTGGTGACCTGGCATCCGCCCTCCGTGATCATGGTGAGCAGCGTGGACACCGCGATCAGGTGGGTGATCCGCTCGCGGGCGATGACCGCGCGCATGACGGCACCGGCGTGCACACCGCGGAACTGGTAGACGAAGGCGCCCAGGGAGAGCGGCAGCAGGGTGTCCTCGATCGACACGTCGAAGTGGAAGGGGGACAGGCTGAATCCCCGGGAGTCGGGCGTGAACCGCAGCACCTCGTTGTGGTTGCCGAAGTACGCGACGAGGTTGGCGGTGCTGATCTGCACGCCCTTGGGCTCTCCGGTGGACCCCGACGTGAAGATGATGTACGCCGTGTCCTCGGGCCGGTGCGCCACGGTCGGCCACTCGGGAGCCGGTCGCGACAGGATCTCGTCCACCCGCGTGCGACCCGCCCAGCGGACACCGTCCAGCGCGGGCTCGCGGTCGTCCGGCGCGAGCACGGCAGCGGGCCGCAGCCGGTCGAGCAGGCGGCGCAGCCGCGGGGCGGGCTGGGTGGCGTCGAGCGGGACGTAGACGGCGCCGCACTTCCAGATCCCGATGGCCAGGACGGGCATGAGGGCGGACTTCTCGGCGAGGACCACCACTCGGTCACCGGCGCGCACGCCCTGCCGGGCCAGCCACGCGGCGAGCGACCGGGCCCGCTGTTCCAGCTCGGCGAAGGTGAGGCCGAGGCGTCCGTCGTGGAGGGCCGGGCGGTCGGGCCAGTTGCTCGCCGCCGCGCGGACGAGGTCGCCGAGCGCGGGAGCCGGACCTGTCCGGTCGGCGGGGTCGGTCGACCACGGCGGCAGCGCGACGCGGGCGGCCGTCGGTACGGAGTTCGTCGTCATGAGACGCCTACACCCCCATGTCGTAGTGGAAGCGGATCTTGGGCCTGGCGTCGGCGCCCATACGCCGGTAGAAGCCGATGCCGGGTTCGTTGTCCGGTGGCGTCTGCCACTCGGCCCAGCCGCACCCCTGGTCGGCGGAGAACTCCCGCAACCGCTCGAGGAACAGCCGGCCGATACCCATCCGGCGGTACGGCTCGCGGAGGTAGAGGCAGTCCATGTAGGCGAACCGCTCGGCGCTCCACGTGGCGAAGTCGGTGGTGGCGGTCATGAAGCCGCACGGTTCCCCGTCGACGGTGGCGAGCCATCCGTACAGCGCCGGCGGGTCCGAGAAGAATGCCGAACTCCAGCGCCGCACCTGGCCGTTGTCACGGAAGGCCGCGTTCTCGTACGCGGCGTGTTCCCGGCACAGCTCCAGCAGGGCGTCCAGGTCGCCCGGTTCGACGGTTCGCACCGTGATGTCGTGGGTCATATCCATCCAGAGAAAGTCGTGCCGAGATACGCGTCGACGGCGTCGTTGTCGAGCCGGCCCTTGGTCATCACGGTGGTGACCCAGGCGTCCCGCTCGAACCTGATGACCTCCAGCTCCCAGACGCAGGCGATCAGATCGCGCTGGGCGAGCGGAGCGAACGTCGTGTCGCCGTCGGCACCGGTCACCGCGCCACGAACCCAGTGCTTGAGCATGTCGGCGTCGTACCACTGGCTCACCAGCAGATAGCTGCCTTCGAGACCGTGATGCAGGATCAGGAAGCCGACCGGGTGGTCCCCCTCCTGCGGGGGCTCGGTCAGCACCGAGGCGGCGTGCCGCCGCAGCCACTCCGGTTCCGGGAGGTCCGGGCAGGTTCCCGGGCCGTCCGCGAACATGGCGTAGGCCTTCAGGACGCGGCCGGACACCTCCACGGGTGGCAGCGCCTCGACCCGACGCGGCTTGTAGGTGAGTGAGTTCATCCGGCATCGCCCCTTGTCCTCGGGCCACAGCCCGTTGCTGTCACGACACGTACTCCTGCCTGCGCATCGCCTCAGGCGATCGGGCTGGGGGAATCCATCCGCCGACGACGTGCCGGGGTCCACTGCGCGTACCGCTCATGACCGTGCCCTGGTCGTGCCGTAGAGGCCGGCCGGACGCGCTGGTGCCGCGTTCCCGACGATCGGGCGGAGGCGGTCGGCATCCGTCTCCGCAAGCCCGGAGATCGTCCGAACGGGGAACGCGGTGCGCCATCGGCGACCGGGCGGTTCCTGGCGTCCCTTCGACGACACGGTCATCGTGGTTGCGCTCGCAGGACATCGCCGGTCGCGGCTGCCGACGTAGCGATCTTGCTGGCGCTGCGCGCACATGTCAAGCGGGAGATGCGGTAAACGACAGTAGAGACAGAGTAAAACTTCGAATTCCGTCGCTCAGAGCCCGTCCGACTATCGGAATCAGTACCCGACGATGGGTAACCGGTCTTGACATGCCCGTCCCGGCCCACTGATGATCACTGCGGCCGGACGGGCCGGACCCGGGACATCACACCCGGCGACTCGTGTCCCCCTCGCGCCGGTGCACCGAGCAGCACGAGGGCTTCCGGCGCCGGTACGAACGCGCCGCGACGTTCCCCACCACCACCACGGGAACCGCATGTCCCTGAGGGGAACCAACAGCGTCACGACGGAGGGAACGCATGCGATTCAGCCCACTGGCACGGGCACGGTCATCGGCCGTCGCCACATTCGGCGGCCTGCCGTCCGGCTTCTGGTGGCTGTGGACCGCGCAACTGGTCAACCGGGCCTGCGGCTTCGTCATGCCTCTGCTGGCGTTCTACATCACCGATGAGCTGCACCGCAGCGCCGCGTTCGCCGGCACGGTGGTGGCGGTCATCGGCTTCGGCTCCCTGGTGGCCGGGCCGTTCGGCGGCATCCTCGCCGATCGCCTCGGTCACAAGCCGACGCTGGTCGGCGCGCAGATCGCCACCGCCGTGGGAATGATCGTCCTCGCCTACACGCGTTCGCCCGCGGCCCTGGTGCCGGCGGCCTTCGCGGTCGGTGTGGTCAACAACGCGACGCGTCCGGCGCACAACGCGCTCATCGCCGAGGTGATCCCGCCCCAGGACCACGCCAGGGCCTACTCGCTCAACTTCTGGGCGATCAACATCGGTTACTCGGTGGCGATGCTCTCCGTAGGCCTGGTCTCCGTCACCGGGTACACCGCCCTGTTCTGGCTCAACGGCGCCACCTTCCTGATCGGCGCGCTGCTGATCGCGGCCCGGGTCCCGGGACGAGGTCCGGTCACCGCGCCGGCCGGCACCCCGGGCGGCGAGGGGTTCGGGAGTGTCCTGCGCGACCGCTCCTTCGTGGCGTTCGTCGCCGCCGAGTTCCTGGTGCTCACCATCCTCATGCAGAACGAGAGCGGTCTGCCGATCGCCATGGGCCAGGACGGCTTCTCGCCGAGCACGTTCGGTCAGGTCGCCGCGCTCAACGGAATCCTGATCGCCGCGGTGCAGCTGCCGCTCACCCGGCTCTACAAGCGCTTTCCCGAGTCATGGGCGCTGGCCGGTTCGTCGGCGCTCATCGGGGTGGGCTACTCGGTCCTGCTGTTCGGCCACTCGGCCTGGTTCTACGGTGCGTCCATCGTGGTGTGGACCCTGGGCGAGATCGGCAACACCCCGACCAGTTTCGCCGTGGTGGCGCGCGTCTCGCCGGAACACATGCGCGGCCGCTACCAAGGACTGTTCCAGGTCGCCTGGACGGGATCGGCGGTGGTGGCACCGCTCTTCGGCGGCTGGGTGATCGGCACCTGGGGATCGACCCCGCTGTGGATCGCCTGCCTGGTCGTCACCGTGGCAGCGGCGGCGGCGCAGTGGGGCATCGGCTCCCGGCTGACCCGGCGAGCGACGACCACACCACAGACGGACGGAACACCGTCCCAGGGGCCGGCTCTCGAGGTGTCACACCCCGGCCCGGCGGACCGGCGCCACGACGACCAGGCCGACTGAGCCCCGCCTTCCGGCTCCATCCTCGCGCACCCGGCACGCACCGGACGCCGCGTCACGCCCGCATGCCCACCCCGGCCGCCGTGACACACATCCGCATCGAACGACGTTCCCCTGGAGGGACTGTGTTGAACCGTCAGACCGAGCGACCGCCCGCCCTGATCGTCATGAGCGACCTGGCGGCCCTGGCCCGGCAGCACCGCCTGATCACCGACATCGCGGGGCGCGGGCTGACGCCGCTGGTCATCGTCGGGCCCACGACCGATCTGGCCCGTCTGAACGCGCACATCGAGGACCCCACGCACCCGCTGTCCCGGATCGCGGCCGTCCGCCGGCTGCCGAGCCCGGCCGTCGACGGTGTGTGGGCTTCCGTGCAGGACTGGATCACCGATTTCGACGTGCGCGGCGTGCTCTGCAGTGGCGAGGTGTTCGTCGACCCGGCGGGCGCGCTGGCGGAGGCCCTGGGCCTGCCGGGCCCCGGCTCCTGGGCGGCACGGGTGTGCCGGGACAAGGTCATGCAGCGCGTGGTCCTGGGCGACCACGGGCCGGCGTGGCGCGCCTTCGCGCCGCACGCGCGGGACACCGCGAGGTCCGAGGTATACCCGTGTGTCGTCAAGCCGGCGGGCCGGATGTTCAGCTCGGGTGTCGTCAAGGTCGCGGACGACGCGGAGCTGCGGGCCGCCCTGGCCGCCTACGAGCCGGACGAGACGATCCTGGTGGAAGAACTCGTCACCGGACCGGAGTTCTCGGTCGAGGCCCTGGTCCACCACGGCGAGGTGGTCTGGAGCGGTGTCACCGCCAAGCTCACCAACGAGGACGGCAGCCGGTACTTCACGGAGATCGGGCACACCAGCCCCGCGAGGATCCCGTCGTCCGACGCGGAAGCCCTCATCGCGGCGAACACCGCCATCCTGAAGACTCTGCGGTTCGGCAGCGGCATCACCCACGCCGAGTTCCGGCTCAGCGAGGGCCGGCCGGTGCTGATGGAGATCGCCGCGCGGCTGCCCGGTGACGCGATCACCATGCTGTGGCACCTCGCCACCGGCCGGCCCATCGAACCGGCCATGGTCGACCTCGCGCTCGGCATCGAGCCGCGGTACCCGGAACCCACCCGGCGAGCCGTGCAGCGCTTCGTCGACCACCGTGCGGGCCGGCTCGCGGATGTGCGGTCCGCCGCGCAGACGGTGTCGTGGACCGCGGACGACGGCTACTGGCCGACCGTGTCCGCGACCGACGCGGACGCTCCGGCGCGATGTGCCTCGATCATGGTCGGCCTGTCGCGCGGTGCCGTGCTCGGAGACCTGAACGACTCGAGCGGACGCTCGGCATCCGTGGTCGTCGACCTCCCCCTGGACGCCGACCCCGAGACGGAGACACGTGTCTTCGTGGACCAGGTCGAGCTGGACATCGACGCGGAAGCCCCCTGATCCATGGCCCGTGTCACCGGCACGCGCGGCCTCGTCGCCTACCGCGCCCCCACGCCACGGGACGCGCTGCCGGCCTGGCGGCTGGCCCGGAAGACGCCCCGCTCCGACTCCCCCGGCCCGCACTACTACGCGCGCTGGTTCCGGGACTTCGCCGACACCTCACTCGTCGCGGCCACGGGCCGGGACGTGCTCGGCTTCCTCATCGGATACAGGCGTCCGGACGCACTGGACACCTACTTCGTCCTGCACACCGAAGCCGGCCCGCACCACGGCGCCCCGGCCCTCGGTACCCATCTCCTCCGGGCCGCCGCGGAGCGGGAGGTCGCCAAAGGGGCGCGCTTCGTCGAGGCCGCGGTCCCACCCGGGAACACGGCCGGCACCGAGGCCTGCGAGCAGCTCGCGCGGTGGTACGGCGCGCACACCCACAGGGAGCCTCTGTTTCACGCCTCGTGGTTCCCCGGCGGAGAACACGACGGGATCCTGCACCGGATCGGCCCGCTGCACGGCAGCTCCTGAGCCCCGGGCGGAGGACCTGAGTGAGGTGGTCCTCGTGGGACATGGCTACGCCGGGCTGGTCGTCTGCCGGAGCACGCTGAGACCGCCGTCGACGTGGTACCGGCGGCCGATCGGCCTGGCCGTGCGGTCGGAGAGCGGCCGGCGTGTTCCGCCACCCGCCGAACTCCCCACGCCAGTGGGTCTGTTGTGGCACCTCCCGACCGGACACGACTGCGTGATCACCATGCCGGCGGAACTGAGCGAACTCCTGCTCGGACTCGTCCCGTAGGGGCCCGACGGCCCGAACCCGCGTCCCCGCCCCGGCCGTTAGGATCGTGGCGTGTTCGAGTACCACGGCTGGGTCACGGTCAGGGAGTCAGCGACCGACGACGAGGACGATGCCCGGCTTCGGCGGATCGTCGATGAACTCCGGCTGCGCGTCACCCGCATGGCCAGCCCCTATCTCCTCGACCTGAGGTGGATGAACGGCGAGCCGTTCATCCACCTCGGAGGCCATTCCAACCACCGCTCGCCACCCGATGTGGTGGGGCTGTTCCAAGAGGTGGCGGCGCTCGCCCCCGGTTCCTACGGGCTGCTGCACGTCCGCGACGACGAAGACCAAGGGCACGAGAACGAGTTCCGCGTGTTCAGGCTCGTTCGGGGCACGGTCACGGAGCACACGGAACCGTTGCTGTCCCCGTGCGTCCCGGCACTTGAGGACCCCTTCTCCGGCTAGCCGACGCCACCCGCGCCGACTCCGCAGGTCAGGGAAAAAGCCGCAGGTGGGCAACGAGTGGTGGTACCGCCCACTCGGCCGCCGCAGCCGGCGTCGCACCACCCAACGGTGCCCGGCACTCCCACGCTCCTTGTGCGCCGCACCCGACGTCCCCACCGGACCGGTGCGCGCACAGATCCGCTGATCAGGCGCGGTCGGTGCGCGCGTGGCCCTGCGGCACCGCCCGAGAGGCCGGCCGCTGATGTGCGTCTCGCGGTGTCCCCAGCCGTCGCTGCGCGCGTGCCTTCGACCACGTGGGAGGACAGGGGATCGACTGTACGGCCGAACCTCGCACCGTGACCGAGTGACATGTGTTCGCGCCGTGCCTTCGTGGGCGCGACCTGCGGGATTGCTTCCTGTGTCGGAAACGTGACGGTGCTGCCCCTGGCCTCGGCAAGGCGGCCCGGCATCTCAAGGAGAGTCATGAGACGCACTCTGTACGGCGTGGCCGCCGCGGTCTCGGCCCTGGCCGTCACCGGCTTGCCCGCCGCACCGGCCGTTGCCACGGCCCAGGCCACGGTGGGTTGCAGCACCTCTGCCCTGATCAACGCGATCGCGAAGGCGACGGCAGGGGACACACTGAACCTCGCCCGGCACTGCACCTACCACCTGACTGCCGCCTATGCGGGCGCTGACGGGCTGCCGGTCATCCGTAAGCGACTCACCATCCACGGCCACGGCGCCACCATCGTCCGCGATTCGGTGTCAGCCGGTGCGTTCCGGATCTTTCACGTCGCCTCCGGCGGTGATCTCCGCCTCGACGACGTCACGGTCCGGGGCGGCGACTCCCCAGGGGACGGCGGGGGCATTCTGGTCGAGAACGGGGGCAAGCTGAACCTCGAGGATGTCACGCTTCTCGGCAACACCGCGGCGGTCCGAGGTGGCGGGGTGGCCGTCCTTCAGGGAGCCACGGGCGTCATCACGCGCGGCTGGTTCAAGTTCAACAACGCGGACAGCGGCGGAGGTCTTCAGGCCGACGGCACGGTGCGTGCCGACGGCACCGAGTTCACGCGCAACCACGCGAGGCAGTTCGGTGGCGCGATCGATCACGACTTCGGTGCCTCCGTGTTCAAGCGGACCACCGCCACCGGCAACACCGCCGGCCTCGACGGGGGAGCCGTCGACATCGACCTCGGCACGATCGAGTTCGTCGACAGCAAGATCCGTGACAACACCAGCGCGGGAACCAGGGGCGGAGGCATCTTCAACGGCGCCACGCTGAAGCTGACGAGTACCGAGGTCAGCGGCAACGTCATCGGGGGCGTGAACGGCCGGGGCGGCGGCATCTACAACGCGAGCGGGCCTTCCACGCTCGTACTCAAGGACAGCACCGTGGAGCGCAACAGCGCCAACGGTTCCGGCACGTCGCAAGGCGGCGGCATCTACAACAACGGCGGGACTGTGACGCTTGATCACAGCACGGTCCGGGGCAACGCCTCCACAGTGGCCCCCGGTGGTGTGTTCACTCTCACCCAGTTCACGGTCGTCCGATCGACCATCAAGGAGAACATCCCCACCAACTGCGCGGGCAGTCCGGTCATCGTGACGGGGTGCGTCAACTGATCCGTGCGAAGGCCCCCATCGCTACGCGGTCGCAGCAGCCCCATGACATGGCGGGCTGGACACCCGGCGGTGGCACCACGGCGTCCCGGCCCGGGCCGGGACGCCGTCCCCATGGCCGTACGTGCGGCGTCAGCCCCGGCGCCGAACGGGCGACCAGCCCGCTGGCTCCTGCCTGACCGGCGGTGAGGACGGACACCAGCGGCCGGCACCGGCCGATGGCGTGACCATCCGGCTCGCCGGCCGGGGCCCCTTTTTGCGGGCCCCGGCAGCGTGCTGGTGAGCGCGCTCGATGGCGGAGTCCGCGAACACGGCCCGGCTGACGTCTTCCTCCGCGTCGGCGCTGAGCCACCAGAGCGGTGAACACCCGCACCCACGTGCGCCCTAAGGCACCGGTACCGCCGCGCGGTCGTCCGGCTGGTCCTGCGGTACCCGTGCCTCCAGGAACGTCGTGCGGCGGCGCAGCCGGAAGCCGAGGGACTCGTACAGCCGGATGGCGTTCGTGTTCCGGGCGCTGGTGTGCAGGAACGGCGTCTCCCCGCGCTCCCGGATGCCGTGCGCCACCGCGAGGATCAGCCGGGTGGCCAGGCCCTGGCCGCGGAAGGCGGGGTCGGTGCAGACCGCGCTGATCTCGGTCCAGCCCGGCGGGTGCAGCCGCTCCCCCGCCATGGCGACCAGCGCTCCGTCGCGGCGGATGCCGAGGTAGGTGCCGAGTTCCACGGTGCGCGGCAGGAACGGGCCGGGCTGGGTGCGCGCCACCAGGTCCAGCATCTCCGGCACGTCCGCCGGTCCCAGCCGCACCGCCTCGGCATCCGGCGCGGCGGCCAGTCCGTCGTCCACCAGCTGTACGCCCTCCAGCCGGAAGGTGACCTCCCACCCCGCCGGGAGCCGGCCGCGGAAGCCGGGCAGCGGGACCTCGGCGCCGGGGCCGGCCAGCGCGGCCAGGTCCGCCCAGTCCCGCTCGTCCGGGTCGTCCGGCAGCGCGAGCCACGGCGAGACGTCGACGGGGTAGCGCAGCACCCGGCCGCGCCGCTCGGCGAACCGGGCGTGCGGCCCGGTCAGGGAGGCGAGGGCCGGGTTGTCGAGGACATGCGGGTCGCCGTCGGCGGTCCGGCCGGGGCCGGCGTCCGGGCTGCTCACGACGCTCACGCGGCCCCCTCGATCACGGTGTCGGACACATACGCCTGGGGCATCCTCGGTTCCTCGCTTCTCTCGGCCGGTCGCTGCGTGTGTCACCGGCCCACCGGGGCCGGCACCGATCGGCAAGCAACGGCGCGGGGGGCGGTATTCCCGGGCCCCGGCAGAGTTCATACAGCCGCAACGATGGGGCGCCGGCCAGGAACGGAGCACCCGGAACGACAGCGTACGGTTGAACCATGAACGTCACGCGAGGCTTCACGGGCCGCCCGCGCGTCCACAACCCCGGGCTGCCCCCCGGGCAGTACGACGCGCGCGAGGACTGGCCCGTCCTGTCCGCCGAGGTCACCCCGGACCTCTCGCCCGCCGACTGGTCCTTCCGCGTGGACGGCCTGGTCGAACACCCGCACACCTGGGACTGGGACGCCGCACACGCGTTGCCGGCGTCGGCGTACGAGGGCGACATCCACTGTGTGACCGGCTGGTCGAAGTTCGGCGTGCGGTTCGGCGGCGTCTCGCTGGACGCCTTCCTCAGTGTGGCCCGGCCACATGGGTCCGCCACACATGCCCTCGCCTACTCCCACACCGGCTACACCACCAACCTGCCGCTCGCCGACCTCACCGGCGGGCGGGCCTGGATCGTCTGGGAGTACGACGGCGCGCCGCTGCCGCCCGAGCACGGCGGCCCGGCGCGGCTCGTGGTACCGCACCTGTACTTCTGGAAGAGCGCCAAGTGGATCGCGGGCATCACGCTCCTCGACCACGACGAGCCAGGCTTCTGGGAGCGCAACGGCTACCACGCGCGAGGCAACCCGTGGGAGGAGCAGCGGTACTCCGGTGACTGAGACGACGACTCCCGTGACACGGTTCGCGGTGCCCGGGCGGATCGCCGTGGGCGGCCAGACGGCGTCGCGCTGGCAGACCGCCACGCTGACGGAGATCCGCCGCGAGACACCGCGCGCGGCCACGTTCCGCCTGGCGGTGCCGGGGTGGGCGGGGCATCTGCCGGGCCAGCACCTGATGCTGCGGCTGACCGCCCCGGACGGCTACGCCGCGCAGCGCCACTACTCGATCGCGTCGGCGCCGGACCCGTCCGGGCACATCGAACTGACCCTGGACCGGGTGCCGGACGGCGAGGTCTCCGGCTGGTTCCACACCGTGGCCCGGCCCGGGGACACCGTGGAGGTGCGCGGCCCGCTCAGCGGCTTCTTCGCCTGGCCGGGCGACCGGCCCGCGCTGCTGCTCGGGGCCGGCTCCGGGGTCGTACCGCTGATGTCGATGGTCCGGCACCACCGGGCGCGCGGCCTCACCGTCCCGCTGCGGATGCTGGTGTCGGCGCGCAGCCCCGAGCAGCTCATCTACGCGTCCGAGCTGGGCCCGGAGACGACCCCCGTGTTCACCCGCAGCGCCCCGCCCGGGGTGCCGGTGGGACGTATGGCGGCCGCACATGTGGCGCCGCTCCTGGCCGACCGGCCCGAGGGTGGGTGGGAAGCCTATGTGTGCGGATCCAACGCCTTCGCCGAGCACGCTTCCCGGCTGCTGATCGCGGCGGGCCAGCCGGTGGACCGCATCCGCATCGAGCGCTTCGGCTGACGACGGCCACCGGAGCCCGGGAGCGGCACGCTGGGGCGTACCGGGTCTCCATGTCGAAACGGCTCCGCTCGTCGGCCCGGGAGCGGCACGCGGGGGGGGGACCCCAGGCTGAGCACCGCTACCGTCCGCCGAGCGGCACGCCCGCCGAGCACGCGGACCGCCGGCGAGCGACTGGGCCCTCCGCCGAGCAGCGCGTCCGAGCCGGGCAACGCGTCCGACGGGAGCGCGCGCCTCCTGGAGCGGCGCGCGGCCCCCGGCGCCCGGGCCACGCGGCGGTACGACGACGTGCCGGGGCGTGCGGCCACGGTGTCCGGCGCCCAGGCCGCTCGGCGGTACGCCAACCTGCCCGGGCGGGCGGCCGCGGCACCCGGCCGCCCGGGCCACGGCGATACGACGACCTGCCGGGGTGCGGCAGCAGCACCCGGCGCCCGGATCGCAACACCGCACCCGGCGCCCGAACCGTACCGCAGTACCCGGCGCCCGGGTCGCGCGGCGGCGCTCGGCGCGCGATCGTGGGGCGCGTGGTGTCCGCAGTGCGCCATATGGGCCAGAACTCGCGGTTCGCGGCGTGCGCGAGGTGCGCCGAACGGGGTACGAGACGGGTGTGGGCGTTCGTGCGCGTGAGCGGCGCGGGCGGTGGGCCGGGCATCCGGCCCCGCCGGCTCGGCGGCGCCTGCGGTGGCGAGGAGGTGGACATGCGTACCCGGGTGCGTGGCTGGCGCTGGCGGCGCAATCCGCTGCGGCGCCGGTCGGACGTCGTGGAGGCGTGGACGGTGCTGCTGGTCACCGTCCTGCTGTGCGTGGCCGCCCCCCTGGTCGGGGTGTTCGCCGGCCTGCACGCCCATGACCGGGCCCGGGCACTCGCCGCGGCACAGCGGGCCGAGCGCCACGAGGTGCGCGCCGTCGTGGTGGGCGACCCGGCCGAGCGGCCGTCCGCGCCGCAGGGCGACCGCCGGCAGGCCTACCGCGCCCAGATCCGCTGGACCGAGCCGGGCAAGGGCGTCCGGACGGCATGGGCCCAGGTGCCCGCCGGGGCCCGCGCCGGGGAGCCGGTCTCGGTGTGGTTCGACTCCCGGGGCCGCAGCGTGGCACCGCCGCCGGGCGAGGTGGCGGTGTGGCAGCACGCCGTGACCGTGGGGCTGTGCGCGGCGGGCGGCACGGCGACGGCGGTGTACCTCGGCCGGCTGATCCAGCGCCGGATCGCCCTGCGCCACCGGCTCGCCGAGTGGGAGCGGGAGTGGGAGCGGACGGGGCCGAGGTGGACCCAGCCACGCATGTGACCGGCGGGTGATCCGATCTCTGGAAGCCCGTCGTGTTCCTGCGCACCCCTGGGAACAAGCGCTTACTCAACCCGGGACCTGGCCCCTTGCCCCCTCGGCGGTGCGACGCGAAAGGGCCTGCGCGCCCCTGGATCCCTGGCCAAAGATCCGATCACCCACGTACCGTGAGACCGCATACCCTTCCTTCGCAAAGGCGGTTGTCGATGGCCCTGTTCGATCTCCCCCTGGACGAACTCCGCGCGTACCGCAGCGAGTCCACCGAGCCGGAGGATTTCGACGCCTTCTGGGAGAAGACGCTCCAGCAGGCCCGCGAGCACGACCTGGACGCGCGGTTCGAGCCGGTGGAGACCGGTCTGACCACGGTCGAGGTCTACGACGTGACGTTCGCCGGGTTCGGCGGCCACCCCGTCAAGGGCTGGCTGCGGCTGCCCGCCGGGGCCACCGAACCGCTGCCGCTGGTGGTGGAGTTCCTCGGCTACGGCGGCGGGCGCGGCCTGCCGCACGAGAGCCTGCTCTGGGCGTCGACGGGCCGGGCGCACTTCCTGATGGACACCCGCGGGCAGGGCAGCACCTGGGGCGGCGGAGGCGACACCGCGGACCCGGTGGGCTCGGCCCCGGCCCACCCCGGCTACATGACCCGGGGCATCGACGCGCCCGAGAACTACTACTACCGCCGGGTGATCACCGACGCCGTGCGCGCGGTGGAGGCGGCCCGCTCGCACCCGCTGACCGACGCGACGCGGACCGTGGTGCTCGGCGACAGCCAGGGCGGCGGCCTGTCGATCGCCGTCGGCGGCCTGGTGCCCGACCTGGTCGCGGTCGCCCCGAACGTGCCGTTCCTGTGCGACTTCCCGCGCGCGGTGACGCTGACGGACCGTCACCCGTACCGGGAGATCGGCCTCTTCCTCAAGACGCACCGCGGGCGCGCCGCGGAGGTGCGGCGCACGCTGTCCTATTTCGACGGGGTGCACTTCGCGGCCCGGGGCCGGGCGCCCGCCCTGTTCTCGGCGGCCCTGGAGGACCAGACGTGCCCGCCGTCGACGGTGTTCGCGGCGTTCAACGCCTGGGGGCACGAGGACAAGACCATCGACGTGTACGACTTCAACGACCACGAGGGCGGCGGCCCGTTCCACGAGGCGGCGCGGGTGCGCTGGCTGCGCTCGTACGCCTGAGCGCGGCCGGCGGGCAGGGCGGCCCGGATTCCCCCTTCCCCGCAGACCGGGCAGTCGGTACGTTCGGAGCCCCCCCGGGCCGCGGCCGCGCGGACCCGGGTTCCCGGCGACGACGGAGGCCCTATGTCCACGCAGGAGACACCGCCGACGACCCCGCTGATCCACGGCCACTGCGAGCCGCGGTTCGCCGCGGTACGGGATGCCTTCGAGGAGAACTTCCGCGCGCGTGGGGAACTGGGCGCCGCGGTGGCGGTCACCGTCGCCGGGCGGACGGTCGTGGACCTCTGGGGCGGGTGGGCGAACCCGGCGCTGACCCGGCCCTGGGAGCGGGACACCGTGGTCAACGTATGGTCGACCACCAAGGGGGTCGTGGCCCTGTGCGCCCACCTGCTGGCCGACCGGGGGCTGCTCGACCTGGACGCGCCGGTGGCCGCGTACTGGCCCGAATTCGCCGCCGAGGGCAAGGGGAAGGTGCTCGTACGGCACCTTCTGTCGCACCGCGCCGGACTGCCCGGACTGCGCGAACCCCACACCCTCCAGCAGTTGTACGACTGGGAGTCGACCACCGGCCGGCTCGCCGCCGAGGCACCCTGGTGGGAGCCGGGGACCCGGTCCGGGTACCACGCGCTGACGTACGGCTTCCTGGTCGGGGAGGTGATACGGCGGGTCTCGGGGCTGCGGCCGGGGGCCTTCCTGGAGCGGGAGCTGGCCGGGCCGCTGGGGGTCGGCTTCACGGTGGGCCTGCCGGCGCGGGAGGCCGGCCGGGCTGCCGAACTGGTGCTCGCGCCGGCCCGGCCGGCCGCCGAACAGGCCGCCGCCTTCGGCGCGTTGACGCCGGTCGCGCGGGCCGCTCTGGCCAATCCGGCCACCGGGCCCGCACAGGCGAACAGCGCCGGCTGGCGGGCGGCGGAGATCCCCGCGGCCAACGGGCACGGCACCGCGCGGGCGGTGGCGGCGCTGTACGGCGTCTTCGCCGGGCGCGGCGCGTTCGGCGGCCGGCGGTTCCTGTCACCGCGGGCCGCGGAGCGGGTGCGGGAGAGCGAGGGACCCGGCCGCGACCTGGTGCTCGGCGCGGCCTTGGAGGGGGAGACCGAGATCGGGCTCGGCCTGTGGCTGAGCGGCCCGCAGGGGCTGTACGGCCCGAACCCGCGGGCTTTCGGCCATGACGGCTTCGGCGGCTCCTGCGGGCTCGCCGACCCGGAGGCCGCGGTGTCGCTGGGCTACGTCATGAACCGCATGGGGCACCGCCTCGCCGATGATCCACGGAAGACGGCGCTGGTCGACGCCCTGTACCGCGCCCTGTGAGCGCGCGTCACGGCGCCCGGTGACCGCCGTGGCGGGGCGGGTGGATTTCGGTCGAAACCACCGGCCGCCCTTCCCTCGTGGTTTAGACCAATGCTAATTGTGGTCGCGCAATGAACCCGGACGACTACGTCTTGTCACCGACAGGAGGGCGCGGCATGGCCCGCACCACCCCGAACGATCCCCCGCCCGTCGACGGCCGCCCCCTGTACGGACGCATAGCGGCGCTGTTACTCGGCGAGCTGCGCGACGGCACGATTCCGCCCGGCGAACGGCTGCCGGGCGAACGGCACTTGGCGGCGCACTTCGGGGTCAGCCGGGAGACCGTCCGCCAGGCGCTGGAGGTGCTGCGCCGCAGTGGTGTGGTCGCCACCGACCGGCGGGGCAGCCACGCCATGCTGCCCGGCCGGCCGGTGGAGTCGCCCGACTCGCTCGCCTTCCCGGTGGGCGCCCGCCCGGCGGACCCCTGTGCCCTGGACGAGGCCACGGTGACCTGGGAGGTGCCGCCGCCGGAGCACGCGCGGGAACTGGGCCTGGCCCCGCACCGGCCGACGCTGGTGCACCGCTACCGGTCGGTCACACCGGACGGCCGGTCGCTGCGGACGGCGGTGACATCGTTCTCAGCCGTGGTCCTGGCCGAGGTGGCGGAGCTGGCGCGCTACCGGGACCGGGCCGACGGCGCCACGCCCGCGCAGTTGCGGCGGGCCTACGACTGGATGCGCAAGGCGGGACTGTGCCTGCACCACCGGGATTCCATCAGCCAGGTCTCGCAGGCCGCCTCGGTCCGGGTGACCCGGCGCGTGCACGACCAGTACGCGCGCCCGCTGGAGATCACGGACCTGGTGGTGCACGCCGAACAGGACGCGCTGGTCTACGAGTTCACGCTGCCGGCCGCGGTGTGACCGCCGGGTGCGGCACGCCGTGCTCGGCGTGGCTCACCGCCCTGAGGCGAGATCGTTGACGGCGATGTAGGCGAACGTCATCGCGGGGCCGATGGTGGCGCCCGGGCCCGGGTAGGTCTCGCCCATGACGGACGCGGCGGCGTTGCCCGCGGCGTAGAGGCCCCCGATGGCGGTGCCGTCCTCGCGCAGCACACGGGCGCGGGCGTCCGTCACGAGGCCGCCCTTGGTGCCGAGGTCGCCGGGGAGGACGGGGACCGCGTAGTAGGGGGGCTTGTCCAGGGCGGCCAGGTTGGGGTTGGGGAGGGTGGGGTCGCCGTAGTAGTTGTCGTACGCGCTCTCACCTCGGCCGAAGTCGGGGTCCTTGCCCTCCTGGGCGCCGGTGTTGAAGCGCTCGACGGTACGGGTGAGACGGTCGGCGTCGAGACCGGTGAGACCGGCCAGTTCCCGCAGGGTGCCCGCCTTCTTCACGAGGCCGCTCGTGAGCATCGGACGCGGGAAGGGCTGCCCGGGGAGCAGTCCCATGAAGGGGTAGCGGGCGCGGGACCGGGCGTCGATGACGAGCCAGGACGGAGCCGTCTCGGCGCCCGTCGCCTCGCGATGGGCGTACATCGTGTCCACGAACTCGTGGTACGGGGCGGCCTCGTTGACGAAGCGGTCGCCCCGGCCGTCCACGATGATCATGCCGGGGATGGCGCGCTCGGCGACCAGGAAGAAGGGGGCACCGGAACCGGGCGGGACGACGGAGGGCGCTCCCCACACCTTGTCCATCAGGTCGACGGCCGCGCCGAGCCGCAGTCCCTCGCGCAGCGCGTCACCGTCCTGCCCCTGCGGGGAGGCGGTCCAGTCGGCCGAGGTGGGCGCGGGCAGGTGGCGGTCCCGCAGCGTCTGGTTCCTGGAGAAGCCGCCGGAGGCGAGGACCACGCCCCGGCGCGCACGCACCTCGACCGGGCGTCCCGCACGGTAGGTCCGTACCCCCGTGACGCGGCCGGCGCCCTCGTCGTACAGCAGCTCGTCCAGCGGCGCGTCGAGCCAGAGGTGACCGCCGAGCCGGGCCAGGGAGAGGCGGAGCCGGGCCACCAGTGCCTCTCCCAGGGCGACCGGCTTTCGGCCGAGGGCCAGGTCCCGTACGGCGCGCAGGCCCACCTTGGCCGAGACGCGCCGGCCGGCCCAGGTCCGGGCCGCCATGTTCAGGTGGCGGAAGTCGTAGGAGGTGATGGTGAGGCCGTAGGTGGGCAGATGGGCGCGGCGCATCCGGCGGCGCTCGGCGGCCGGGAGCCGGCGCAGGTCGAAGACCTCGGGCTCGATCGACCGGCCGCGGGCGAAGCCGCCGGGGCGTTCCGGGTAGTAGTCGCTGTATCCGTCGATGTGGACGAAGCGGACGTGGGTGCGGACGTGGAACTCCCGCACCATGCGCGGCCCGTGCTCCAGGTACGCCTCCTTGCGCTCCGCCGGAACGCGGTCGCCCACGGTCGCGTCGAGGTACGCGCGTGCGTGCGCCCGGCTGTCGCCGAGGCCGGCGGCGGTGAGGTGGAAGTTGCCGGGCACCCATATGGCTCCGCCCGAGAGCGCGGTGGTGCCGCCGTAGTGGCCGGTCTTCTCCAGCACCAGGACGCTCAGGCCGCGCAGTCGTGCGGTGAGGGCGGCGGCGAAACCGGCGGCGCCCGATCCGGCCACCACCACGTCGTACTCGGCCGTCGTCCCGGCCTTCCCGCCGCCGGCGGCGCTCGGGAGGACTCCGCGCCCGCCCCGCTCGCCTGGTGTGCCGTGCTCCGCTTCCGTCATGTCAGCCGCCTCTCCACTCGCCGTCATGGCGTGACGGTACGGACGGGGCGTCGCCGGGGGCAGTCCTCGTCCCGCTGAGCGGAATTCCCGGCCCGCCGCCCGCCGAGCACTGTTAGGAAGGCTCCGCCCCGGATCGCCGGGGCCCCGGGCACCCGTCGCGACGCGCGGCGCGGCCGTCCCGTCGAACCCGAGGAACGTCGAACCCGAGGAACCCCGAGGAGATCCGGTGGAGCTCTCGATACCCGAAGACACCCTGCCCGTGGGCGCGACGCCCCCGGGCGCTTTCGATCTGACCGGGCGGGTGGCCCTGGTCACCGGTGCCGCGCGCGGCCAGGGGGCGAGGCACGCGCGTACGCTCGCCGCCGCCGGCGCGTCGGTGGTGCTGACGGATGTGGACGAGCGGGGAGGTGCGGCCGAGGCCGAGGCGATCCGCCGCGGGCCGGGGCGTACGGACGCCGCGCTCTTCGTACGCCACGACGTCTCCTCGGCCGAGGACTGGGCGCGCGTGGTGGCGTACGCCCGAGAACGCCTCGGCCGGCTGGATGTCCTGGTCAACAACGCGGCGCTGTGGAGCACGGCGCACGTGGCAGAGCAGTCCGAGGAAGAGTTCCGCGCGCTGTTCGCGGTGAATCTGCTCGGTCCGTTCCTCGGTATCCGGGCCGTGCTGCCCGCCATGCGTGCCGTGGGCGGCGGGTCGATCGTCAACATCTCCTCCACCGCCGGTTTGAAGGGCATTCCGGGGCACGGCGCGTACGGGGCCACGAAGTTCGGGTTGCGCGGATTGACCAAGTCGGTCGCGCTCGACGTGGCCGCCGAGGGCATCCGCGTCAACTCGGTCCACCCCGGCGTGATCGACACCCCGATGATCGCCACGGTGACCGGTGACGGCGACGCCACCCGAAAGGAGTGGCCGCACATCCCCGCGCGGCGGATCGGTACGCCCGACGACGTCACCGGCCTGGTGCTCTTCCTCGCGTCCGACGCCTCCGCCTATGTGACGGGCGCGGAGTTCGCGGTCGACGGCGGACTGGCGGCGCAGTGAACACCCCGCCCCCGACCCCGTCCCCAGCGGCCTCGGCCCCGGCCGTCCTCACCCCGGCGGCCCGCGCCCTCGCCGACGCCCTCACCGCCGGCTTCCCCGCGCTCGGCCCCGGCACGGACGTCGCCGCCGTGCGGCGCGCCATGGCCCGGCCGCCCGCCGGGCTGCCCGCGCTCGCGTCGGTCACCGACCGGACGATCCCCGGCCCGGCGGGAGCCCCGCCCCTGCCCGTACGGATCTACCGTCCGTACGGGCCGGGGCACGGCCGGGCGCAGGCCGGGCCGGTCCCTTCGCTCCCGCTCGTCCTGTTCTTCCACGGCGGAGGATTCGTGCTGTGCGGGCTCGACAGCCACGACGGGCTCTGCCGTCTGCTGGCGGCCGGAACCGGCGCCGTGGTCGTCTCCGTCGACTACCGGCTGGCCCCCGAGCATCCGGCCCCGGCGGCGGTCCGGGACGCCTACGCCGCGTTCGACTGGGCCGTGCGCCATGCCGCGTCCCTCGGCTGCGACCCCGCGCGCGTCGCCGTGGCGGGCGACAGCTCGGGAGGCGGCCTCGCCGCGTCGGTCTGTCTGACGGCGCGCGACCGGGGCGGCTCCCGGCCCGCCGCCCAGCTGCTCATCTACCCCGCGCTCGACCCGCGTACGGACTCGGCGTCGATGCGGGACTTCGGCGAGGGCCACTTCCTCACCGCCGCGGCGATGCGCTGGTACTGGGAGCAGTACCTCGGCGGCGCCGAGCCCACCGCGGAGGTCGCGCCCGCGCTCGCGGAGGACACCGGCGGGCTTCCCCCCGCGCTGCTGGTGGAGGCGGAGTGCGATCCGCTGCGGGACGAGGGGCAGGCCTACGCGGCCCGGCTCGACCGGGCCGAGATCCACTGCGCCCGGGGGATGTTCCACGGCTTCATCGACTTCGCCGGCGAGCTGCCCGAGGCAGCCGCCGCGCAGGAGCGCGCCGTGGCCTGGCTGCGGGAGCGGCTCGGCATCGACGGCACCGCGCCGCCGGGCACCTGAAACCGCGGGCCGTCGGGACCGCACGCCTCCTGCGGGGGGGTGCGGTCCCGCTCCGGGAACCGCGCGGTTACGCTGCCGCGATGAGTGACAGGGCAGCGCGCAGTACCCCCGTCGCCGTGCCCGCTCCCGTGAGTGGCCCGGCCGGTGATGACGGTTCCCCGGGCGAGGGGTACGTGCACCGGACCATCCTGCGGGGCGCGGCACACGCGTTGCGCACGCACGGGCGCGGCGTGGGCATGGCCGAGATCGCGCGGACCGCCGGTGTCGGCCGGGCCACGCTGTACCGCCATTTCGCCGACCGGGAGGCGCTGTTCGCGGAGCTGACCCAGTTCGCGGCGGACGAATGCGTACGGGCCCTGCGCCGGGCGGACCTCTCCGGTGCGCCCGTCCGGGACGCCGTCCTGGCCGCGACCCGTGCGCTGCTCGCGGTAGGACGCGAGTACTGGGTGATCGGTCTGCCCGGGCCGGCGAGCGAGCCGACGCGGCGCGAACTGGCCGTCGCCCGCCCCCTGTCGGAGCTGGCCGCGCGTGGCCAGCGCGAGGGCGTACTGCGGTGCGACCTCCCGGCGGAGCGGCTCGGCGCGCTGCACGGCGCCCTGATCCAGGGCGCCCTGCTGTACCCGCAGTTCATCGGCGAGGAGTTGGACGACGCCGCGCGGTCCGTCACGTCCCTCTACGTCGACGGGGCGGCTCGGCGGCGGCCGGATCCTCAGCCGGCGGCCATGACCTCGGCCACGAGCGCGTAGGAGCGCAGGCGGGCCCGCTGGTCGTGGACGCAGGTGTTCACCATCAGTTCGTCGGCACCGGTCGACTTCATCAGCCGGCCCAGCTCCTCCCGGACCGTGAACGGGTCGCCGACGACGGCCGAGGCGCCGAACGGGGTGGCGGCGCCACCGAGTCGGGCCACCGCCTCGCCGGCGGGCAGCAGCGCGTCCGGCAGGCCCCGGGCGATCCGCAGCTGGACGAGTTCCTGGGAGGCGGCGTGGCGGCGGGCCTCCGTATCGGTGTCGGCGGCGACCACGGTCACGGTGATGAGGGTACGAGGCCGGTCCAGCGCCTTCGAGGGGCGGAAGGTGTCGCGGTACAGCCGGAGGGTGTGCTCCGCGTCGCCTCCGCCGAAGTGGTGGGCGAAGGCGAAGGGAAGCCCCGCGGCGGCGGCCAGGCGCGCGCCGTACGTGCTCGATCCGAGGACCCACAGGGGCGGGGGCGTGACCGGTTCGGGCACCGTGCGGATGGTGCCGTACGGGTGCCCCGGCGGCCACTGCCGTCCGCCGAGGAACGCCTGCAACTCCGCCACCGCCTGCGGGAAGTCGTGCGCGTCGGCGCGGCGGAGCGCGCGGGCGGCGGCCGGATCGGTGCCCGGCCCGCGCCCCACGCCGAGGTCGATCCGGCCGGGATGGAGCGCGGCGAGCAGGGCGAACTGTTCGGCCACCGCCAGCGGGGCGTGGTTGGGCAGCATGACGCCGCCGGAGCCGATGCGCAGCCGGTTCGTCCGCGCGGCCAGGTGTGCCATCAGGACGGGCGGGGTCCCCATGGCGAGTCCGGGGTGGTTGTGATGCTCCGTCACCCACAGCCGCCGGTAGCCGAGTTCCTCGGCGTGCCGGGCGAGAGCGACGCTCGCGGCGAGGGTGTCCGCGGCCGTGAGACCGCTGGGGATGATGGTGGGGTCGAGGACGGACAGGGCGGTCGTCATGGGTGGGGCTCCAAGCGGTGGGCGGGGCGGACGGGGGGTTAGCTGCGCCGCGGCCGTCGGACGAGGCCCGAGCGCCCCGCCGCCCCGTCGGGTGGGGAACGGCGGGGAGCGGCCGGCGGAGGCGACAGGCGTTACCGACCGCCGGGCGACGCCCCCCCTCGGGCGGCACGGCCCCCTCGACGGACCGGAGCCGACAGCTCCGGCGGCGTGGGCGTCAGACCTGCCGCGCCGGTTCCGCCGTCCCGGACGGGGGCGGGGAGGACGGCTCCGCGTCCTGCGGGCCGGCCTCCGGGCCGCCGGGGGCACGGGCGTCGACCGCGGCGAGGACCACGACGGCCGCGACGAGCAGGATGCCGACCGACCACCGGAAGGCGGTGGTGAAGCCGTCCACCATGCCGGCGGACAGGACCCCCTCCCCGGCGTGGGCGTCGACGTAGGCGGCGGTGACACCGGCGGCGATGGTGTTGAGCAGGGCGGTGCCGATGGCGCCGCCGATCTGCTGGGCGGTGTTCACCATGGCCGAGGCGACACCGGCGTCGCCCGGCCGTACGCCGATGGTGGCCAGGGAGATGGCGGGGATCATGGCGGTACCGAGGCCCAGTCCGAAGAGGAGCTGTCCGGGCAGGACGAACAGGGCGTAGGAGCTGTCCGTTTCGAGCTGGGTGAGCAGCAGCAGCCCGAGGGCGGCGAGGAGGAAGCCGGGGCCCATGATCAGGCGGGGCGGTACGCGGGGCAGCAGGCGGGCGCCGATCTGGGTGGAGCCGGCCATCAGGCCCACCGTCAGGGGCAGGAAGGCGACGCCGGTCAGGACGGCCGAGTAGCCCTTGACGACCTGCAAGTAGTAGGTGAGGAAGAGGAACAGGCCGAACAGGCCGATGATGGCCAGGCCCAGGGAGAGGAAGGCGCCGCCGCGGTTGCGGTCGGTGACGACGCGCAGCGGGAGGAGCGGGGCCTTCACCTTCGCCTGGAGGACGACGAAGAGGACGAGGACGACCACGGCGCCGGCCAGCAGGGCGATGGTGGTGGTGTCGCTCCAGCCGTGGGACTCGGCGCGGGTGACGCCGTAGACCAGGCCGGCGAGGCCGAGGGTGGAGAGCACGGCGCCGGGGAGGTCGAGCGGGGAGCGGTTGCGGGCGCCGGCCGGTTCGCGGACGACGGCCGCCGCGCCGGCGGCGGCGAGGAGCGCGAAGGGGGCCAGGACGTACAGCGTCCAGCGCCAGTCGAGGTACTCGGTGAGGACGCCGCCGAGGAGGAGGCCGATGGCGGCGCCGCTGCCGGAGATGGCGGCGTAGAGGCCGAACGCCTTGCCGCGTTCCTGGTGGTCGGTGAAGAGGACCGCGAGGAGGGAGAGGGCGGCCGGTGCGAGCAGTGCGCCGAAGGCGCCCTGGATCGCGCGTGCGGCGAACAGCAAGATCTGGTCGCCGGCGGCGCCGCCGAGGACGGAGGCGGCGGCGAAGCCGATCAGGCCGGTGAGGAAGGTGCGGCGGCGGCCCCACAGGTCGGCGATCCGGCCGCCGAGCAGCAGCAGACCGCCGAAGGTGAGGGCGTAGGCGGTGACGATCCACTGCCGGTTGCCGTCGGAGATGCCCAGGTCGGCCTGGGCCGAGGGCAGGGCGATATTGACGATGGTGGTGTCCAGGTTGACCAGGAGCTGCGCCATCGCGATGAACGCGAGGGCCTTCCAGCGCCGTGGGTCGGGGGTGGTGGGGGTGACGGGCGATGCCGTCGTTTCGGACATGGCTGTGCTACCTCGGCTCTTCACGAGAGGAACGGCCGACGTCAGAAGCCGGCCGCGCATGACATGGGCATGACAGGTTGACGCATCCGCCGGGCCGGCGGCCCGGGGCGGGATGCGTACGACTTCACGGTGGAGCGCCGCGTCACACGGCGCTCAGGGGACCCGGTTTCAGCGGCGGAGGTCCTCCAGGGTCGCCGGGCGGCCCGGCAGTTCGGCACCCGGCCGCCCGAGCCCGCCGTCCGGCAGCCCATCGCCGCCCGGGAGTTCGAGGCCGGCCAGGAAGAGCCGGACATGACGCTCCGTGAGGCGCTCGATGTCGGCGCCGACGCCCTCGGGGAGCGGCCGGGCGAGCTGACTGAGAGCCACCATCACATCGCCGACCCCGACATCGCGCCGCATACGGCCGGCCCGCTGCGCCCGCCGGACCAGCTCCTCGGCCACCGCGTCGACGCGCCGCCGCGCCGCGTGCAGTTCGGCGTCGTCCACCCACAGGTGGTCGGGGAGCATCAGACACAGCGCGCCGATGCCCTCCTCCACCGCGCCGACGGCGAAGCGGCGCAGCGCCTCGAAGGGGTCGGCCTCCTCGTCGAGGGCGGCTCGGCCCCGCTCGGAGATCCGGTCGGCGACATCGAGACAGACGCCGTGCACCAGGGTGTCCCGGTCGGGGAAGTGGCGGTAGAGCGTGGCGCTGCCGACCCCCGCCGTGCGGGTGATCAGGTCCATCGGGGCGCCCGTCCCCCGGACCGCGAAGACCTCGCGCGCGGCGGCGACGATGCGCTCCCTGTTACGGGCCTGATCGGCCCGCCGTACGGCCTTCGCCTCCCGGGTCCGCACCGCACCGGCGACATCGTCCGCCATCACGCTCACCCCACCCCTCTCGACTCGGCCCCGCACACGGAACCGCGACCTACAAACGGAGAATATCTCTCCTCTTCGCGGAGTCATAGAGCTAAACGGAGAAATTCTCTCTGTTTTTTGTGCGGCGGTACGAGGCCGCGGGGTGCCGCGCCGGGAGCCGGGGCCCCGATCCGGGACGCAGCTTCTCGCGGAGGGTCCCCGGCTCGTACTCGCGGCGCATGAGTCCGCGCTGCTGGAGCACGGGCACCGCGTGGTCGATGAAGTCCTCGAAGGTACCGGGGGTGATCACATAGGTGATGTTGAAGCCGTCGACTCCGGCGGCGGCCCAGGTCTCCAGCTCGTCGGCGATCTGCTCGGGGGTGCCCACGACGCGGGTGGTGGTGATCAGCCGGGCCAGGTCGGCGAACGTCTGCGTCTGGTCGGGAGCGCCTTCGATCAGGCCCCGTACGGCACCGTGCGCGACCTCCGTGCGCAGCTCGCTCAGCGGCTTCTCCGGGTCGATGGCGCTCAGGTCCACCCCGATGTTGCCGCTCATGTGGGTCAGCAGACCCTCGACGCTGATGTGGTCGTCGATCTCGTCGTTCTTGCGCCTGGCCTCCTCCTCCGTGCTGCCCACGACGAACGACAGCCCCTGGAAGAACGCGATGTCGTCGGCCCGGCGGCCGGCGGCGACCGCCCTGGCCCGTACGTCCTCGATGTTGGTCCGGGCCGCCAGCGGGTTGGGGGCGAGGATGAAGGTGCCCTCGGCGTGCCGGGCCGCGAAGGAGCGGCCGGCCTCCGAGGAGCCGGCCTGGAAGAGCACCGGGGTGCGCAGCGGCGAGGGCTCGCACAGGTGCGGTCCCGCGACGCGGTAGCGGACTCCGGCGTGGTCGACCGGGTGGACCCTGGCGGGATCGGCGTAGACGCCGTTCTCCTTGTCGCACAGGACCGCTCCGTCCTCCCAGCTGCCCTCCCACAGCTTGTAGACGACCTCCATGTACTCGTCGGCCCACACATAGCGCTCGTCGTGCGGCACCTGCTCCTCGAAGCCGAAGTTGCGGCCGGCGGAGGACTGGAAGGAGGTGACGACGTTCCAGGCGACCCGCCCCTTGGTGAGGTGGTCGAGCGTCGACACCTTGCGGGCGAAGGTGAAGGGATGCTCCTGGAGTACGGAGCCGGTGAAGGCGAAGCCCAGGTGTTCGGTGGCGTGGGCGAGCGCCGGTATGAGGACGGACGGATCGTTGTTGGGGAACTGGGTGGCCTCACGGACCGCGGTGTCGAGGCCGCCCCGGTAGACGTCGTACGTGCCGATGACATCGGCGAAGAACAGCGTGTCGAAGCGGCCGCGTTCCAGCATGCGGGCCAGCTCGATCCAGGTGTCCAGGTCGGTGTAGTCGGTCTGCCGGGTCGCCGGATGCCGCCACAGGCCGTGGTTGATGAAGGAGACGCAGTTCATGGTGAACGCGTTGAACAGCAGGGGCTTGTCCGTCATGGCGGTCACTCGCCCCCCGCCGCGCGGAAGTGGGGAATGACCTTCTCGCCCCACTGGCGGATGGTCTCCATGCACGCCTCCTGCGGAACGGTGCCCATCTGGATCAGGCACATCACCTCGTCCACGCCGATCCGGCGCAACTCCTCGACGTAGGCGATGGCGTCCTCGGCGGAGCCGTAGGCGTGGTCGGCGTTGTAGGTGCCGGTGTCGCTGGGCGTGACCGGGATCTCCGCCTCGTGGAGCTTGGCGACCAGGCGCTCGCGGCCCCGCTCCAGGGCGGCGGCGTCATCGCCGGCGTCCGGGCGCTGGTCGGGCACGGGGCCGTCGCCGTACCAGTGGGTGATGGACTCGGCGAAGTAGCGCTGGCCGCGCATGCCGATCCGGCGGGCCCGCTCGGCGTCGTCCAGCACGATCGTCGGGCACAGCGCGGAGAAGTGGTCGTTGACCTCGGTGGAGACCAGCCTCTCGCCGGAGCGCCCCGCGATGGCGTCGTCGTAGATCGCGCGCAGGTGCCGGATGTTGTCCGCACCGGCGAAACCGAGGACCAGCGCCCCGATCCCCAACTCGGCGGCCAGGCGCAGGGATTCGTCCTTGGAGCAGGCCATGAACAGGGGAGGGTGCGGGGCCTGCACCGGTCTGGGCAGGATCGCGCCGGGGCCGATGTCGAGCGAGCCGTGCCACTCGAACCGCTCCTCGCGCCAGGCGCTCGCGAAAATGCGCAGGGCCTCCTCCATCTGCGGACGGGTGTCCTCCGGCCGGACGCCGTACATGGACATCTCCTGCCGTGTGGCGCCGCGCCCGGAGCCGATGTCGACCCGGCCGCCGGAGAGCACGTCGAGCATGGCGGCGCGCTCGGCCACCCGTACCGGATGCTGGTAGCCGAAGGGCATGGTGACCACGCCGTGGCCGATACGGATCCGGGAGGTGCGGGCGGCGACCCAGGTGAGGAAGATCTCGGAGGCGCTCATGTGCGCGTACCACTTCAGCGCGTGGTGCTCGACGGCCCAGATCCGGTCGAAGCCCATCTCCTCGGCGAACACGGCCTGTTCCACGCAGTCGTGGAGGACCTGGCGCTCGTGTTCCGGGGTGGGATCGGCCATCTGGGCCTCGAAGATCATGGAGAACTTCACGTTCCTGCTTTCTTCTTCGGGAGGTGGGCGCAGCGGGGCGGGGGCTGCTCAGGCGGGGGTGAGCCGTCGGTACGTCCGGCGGAAGTAGAGGAGGGGATCGGCGTCGCGCAGGGACCGCGCCCGGGTGACCCGGCCGATCACGATCGTGTGGTCGCCACCGGGGAGTTCCTCCGCGATGTCCGCCTCGAAACAGGCGAGGACGCCCTCCAGGACCGGCGCGCCGTTGTGGCCCGGCCGCCACGCGACCCCCGCGAACTTGTCCCCTCCGCTGGTGGCGAAGCACCTGGACAGATCGCACTGGTCGGCCGCGAGCACGTTCACCGCCAGCCGGCCCGCCGCGCGGATCAGCGGCCAGCTGCGGGAGGTACGGGCCGGGGAGAAGGTGATGTACGGCGGGTCCAGCGAGAGCGAGGCGAAGGACTGCACGGCCATGCCCGCCGGGCCGTCCGGGCCCTGGGCGGTGACGACCGCCACGCCGGTGCCGAAGGCCGACGCCGCATCGCGCAGGGCGGATTCCTCGATCAGTGGGGACATGCGGGTTCCTTTCCAGGGCGGTCGGGGGCGTGCGGAGCGTGGGGAGGCGGTTCCGGGGGTGCTCAGGGAGTGCCGGGCGTGCCGGTCCGGGCGAGGTTGGCGGCCATCTCCCGCTCCCACGCCTCACCGGCGCGCCGGGTGTCCACCTCGAACTCGAACCGGTCCGTCATCTCCGGCCGGACCTCGGCGGCGTCCACGTAGAACTGCTCGTACCAGCGGCGGAGTTGGTAGACGGGCCCGTCGCCGTCGGACAGCAGCGGGCTGTCGACGCGCGTCTTGTGCCGCCAGATCTCGATGTCCTGGTCGAAGGCCACCCGCATGCCCCGGGCGGTCCGGGCAGCCATGTCCTCGGCCTGCCGGGCGGTCGTACCCGGGAGCCTGCGGACCCTGACGCCGTACATCAGCACGAAGCTGTCGGCGGTGACCGGGTAGTGGCAGTTGACGAGGACGGTCTCCGCCTCCGTGCCGTCGCCCAGGGGCTGCCAGATGCGGTCGATCATGTAGGAGGGGCCGTAGTACGCGGCGTCCGAGCGCAGACTCAGATCGGCGCCGATCAGCTCCATGCCGGAGTCCCGGCGCGGGGTGCTCTCCACGTACATCGCGGCGACATGGCCCTCGAAGACGTTGGTGAACCGGGTCGGCACCGAGTGGTGCACATAGAAGAAGTGCGCCATGTCGACGATGTTGTCGACGAGTTCACGGCAGTGCGCGCCTTCGACCAGGACGCTGTCCCAGGTCCAGTCCGACCACTCGGACGCCTCGGGGCCGTCGGACGGCTCGTCGTCGATCCAGTCCATGCGCGGGATGGTCACGCCGGGACCGGGAGGGTTCCCCTCCGGGTCGTGCCAGACGAAGAGCTGCCCGTTCTCCTCCAGCGTGGTCCACGCGCGGGTCCTGGCGCGCAGCGGGACCCGCTGCGCGTAGGGGATCGCGGCGCACTTGCCGTCGCCGCCCCACCGCCAGTCGTGGAAGGGGCAGGCGAGGGTGTCGCCCTTGACGGTGCCGTGGGCGAGATTGCCGCCCATGTGCCGGCAGTACGCGTCCAGGACATGCAGACGTCCGTCGTCCCGGCCCCGGAAGACGGCCAGTTTCGTGCCGAACGCCTCGATCTCGTGCGGCCGGCCGTCCGTGAACTGCCGGGCGAGGCCCAGGCAGTGCCAGCCACGGGCGAACCGGGCGGGGGTCTGACGGGGTGTGTTCATGAGGGACTCCTCCTCGAAGGCGGGCCGGTCCCGGCGGAAGGGGGCCGGGCGGGACCGGCCGGGGGATGGCCCGGCCAGGGCCTGTCTTCCGGGTCAGGTGCGCACGGCTTCGGCGATCAGCTCGTAGGAGCGCAGCCGTGCCTCCTGGTCGTGGACGCAGGTGACGATCATCAGTTCGTCCGCGCCGGTGGACTCGGCGAGCCGCTCCAGCTCCTCGGCGACCGCGTGCGGCTCGCCGACCGCGGACCTGGCGCCGAAGGGGGTGGTCGCGCCGCCGAGCAGCGCGTGGGCCTGATCGGCCGGCAGCAGGGCGTCCGGCAGACCGCGCGAGATCTTCAGCTGGGCCAGTTCCTGGGACGCGGCGTGGTACCGCGCCTCGGCTTCCGTCTCCGCGGCCATCGCGGTCAGGCTGATGACGGCGTAGGGCTCGGCGAGTACGGCGGACGGCCGGAAGCGGTCCCGGTAGAGGCGGATCGCGGCGGCGGTGTCACCGCCGAAGTGGTGGGCGAAGGCGAACGGCAGTCCGCGTTCGGCGGCGAGGCGCGCGCCGTACGGGCTGGAGCCGAGGATCCACAGCGGCGGGGCGGGCACCGCGTCGGGAACGGTACGGACCTGACGGTACGGGTGCGCCGACGGCCACGCGTCGGTGCCGAGGAACGCGGCGAGCTCCCCGACCTGGCCGGCGAAGTCCGGGGTGTCCGAGCGGCGCAGGGCGTGGGAGGTGGCCGGGTCGGTGCCCGCCCCGCGTCCCACGCCGAGGTCGATCCGGCCCGGGTGGAGCGCGGCGAGCAGCGCGAACTGCTCGGCGACGGTCAGCGGGGCGTGGTGGGGCAGCAGGACCCCGCCGGACCCGAGGCGTATCGCCTCGGTGTGCGCGGCGAGGTGGGCGATCAGGACCGCCGGGGTGGCGGCGGCCAGCGTCGGGTGGCTGTGGTGCTCGGTCACCCACATGCGCGCGAGGCCGAGCCGCTCGGCGAGCCGGGCGAGAGCGACGCTCCCGGCCAGGGCTTCGGCGACGGTGGAGCCGACGGGGACGAAGGTGGTGTCCAGGACGGACAGACGGGGCACGGAAGGGGTCTCCCAAGCAGACGGAGGGGCAGGAGGACGGCGGGCCAGGAGGGTGGTCAGTCGTAGCTGACGTGGACGGGCGACCGGCCGTCCGCGGGCCGGGCCCGGCAGGCCAGGACGTAGCCCTCCGCCCGGTCCTCCGGTGTCAGTACTCCGCCCGTGCCGTGGTCCACCTCTCCGCGTACGACGCGGCAGGCGCAGGCGCCGCACGAGCCCTCACGGCAGGAGAAGGGGGCTTCCACCCCGGCGGCGAGCAGGGTGTCGAGGAGGGTGGTCCCGGCGGACCAGGTCAGGGCGTGGGACCGCTCGTCGATGTCGACGACCAGGTCCACGCCGCTGCCGGAGGGAGCCGGGGCGGACCCGGCCGTCCCGGCCGTGGGCGGCGGCGCGGGTGCCTCGGCGAAGACGTCGCCGGAGAGCGAGACGAACACCTCGCGGCGCACCCGCCCGCGCACGGCCCCCTGGGCGCGCAGGGCGTCGTCCGCGGCGGCCATGAAGCCCTCGGGGCCGCAGAGGAACGCCTCGCGCCCGGCGTACGGGGCGACGAGCTGGGCGAGTTGCTCCGTACGCGGCCGGCCCTGGACGGACGACAGGAGGTGGTGGACGAGCAGGCGCGCGGGGTGGGCGGCGGCGAGCCGGCGCAGTTCGTCGCGGAAGATGACGGAGCCGGGGTCCCGGTTGGCGTAGAGGAGCACGACCCGGCCCGTGCCCTGCTCCAGTGCCGACCGGGCCATGGGGAGGAGGGGGGTGATGCCGCTGCCCGCCGCGAGAAGCAGCAGGTCGGCGTCCGGGGAGGACGGTGTGAAGGACCCGGCGGGCGGCAGCACGGTCAGCCGCGTCCCCGCCGTGGCCGTGTCGCACAGCCAGTTGGAGCCGATCCCTCCGGGGACGCGTTTGACGGTGATCGCCGGCTCGGGCCCGGTACGGGAGAAGGAGTAGCAGCGGGCGTGTCCGCCCGGCACCCGCACGGTCAGGAACTGGCCGGGCAGGGGCGCCAGTCGGCGGCCGGCCTCGGGCCGGAGCACCAGGCTCACCGCGTCCGCGGTCTCCCGGACCACCCGCTGGACCGTCACCGTCATCGCCGCCGTCACGGTCTGCCCGTGGTCCCGGCCCCGGGCCCGGGGCTGTTCAGTCGTCATGGGCAACCGTCAGCCTTCCCTCGCGCACCTCCCGCTCGATGGACGCGCGCAGCCGGGTGCACCCCTCGATCCGCGCGCCGCCTCCGGCCAGTTGCGGGCAGCGGTCGGTCGGCCCGGTCCACTGGACGCTGGTGTGCGGAAGGCTGCGCTTCTCCACGAGGACCCCGGTGCCGCACTCCTCGCAGGTCACCGGCCGCATGCTCACGCCTCACCCCGCGCGGCTCGCGCCCGCCGGGCGAGGTTCGCGTCGACCTCGGCCTGCCACACCTTGACGGCCCGCTCGGTGTCGATCTCGAACTCGAACCGGTCCGTCATCTCCGGCCGCACATCGGCGACGTCCACGTAGAACTGCTCGTACCAGCGGCGGAGCTGGTACACCGGCCCGTCCTGGTCACAGAGCAGCGGGTTGTCGATCCTGGTCTTGTTCTTCCAGATCTCGATGTCCTGCTCGAACCCGGCCGCCAGGCCCTGCGCGGCCATGGCCGCCGACTCGGCCGCCATCTCGTCCGTCATGCCGGGGAGCTTCTTCACCAGCGCCCCGTACATCAGGACGAAGGAATCGGCGCTGACCGGGTAGTGACAGTTGATCATCGCTGTTTCGACGGTCGTGCCGTCCACGTCCATGTCCAGGTACACGACCATGTACGACGGTCCGTGGTACGAGGCCACCGACCGGGTGTCGCCCTGGGCGGAGACCGTCTCGGCGGCGGTCATGTCACCGCGCGGCGCGGTCGCCTGGTACTGGGTGGCGATGTGTCCCTCGAAGACGTTCTTGAAGTACGTCGGGAAGGAGTTGTGGACGTAGAAGAAGTGCGCCATGTCCACGACGTTGTCGACGATCTCGCGGCAGTGGGAGCCGTCGATGCGCAGCGAGTGCCAGGTCCAGTCGCTCCACTCGTCGCTGAACGCGCCCTCGATGCGCGGGATCGTGACGCCCTCCGGCGGGGGCGCGCCCTCGGGGTCGTACCAGACGAAGAGCTGCTTGTTCTCCTCCAGCGTGGTCCAGGCCCGCGTTCTGGCGCGGGGCGGGACCCGGTGGGCGTACGGAATGCCGGCGCACCTCCCGTCGCCCTTCCACAGCCAGCCGTGGAAGGGGCAGACGACCGTGTCGCCCTTGACCGTGCCGCGCGCCAGGTTTCCGCCCATGTGCGGGCAGTAGGCGTCCAGGACGTGCAGCCGCCCGGTGTCCTGGGCCTGGAAGACCACGAGCTTGGTGCCGAACGCCTCGATCTCGTGGGGCGCACCGTCCTTGAACGACTCGGCGAGGCCCAGGCAGTGCCAGCCCCGCGCGAAACGCTCCGGGGGGCTGCCCGCCTCGATGGTTCTGACCTGGTGCTCCGTGGTGCTGGGCGCACTCATGGGACGTCCTCTCCAGACTCCGCGCCGTCGGCCGGCCGTCAGCCGCGGCGCCGGCTCGGATGCCGGTGCGCCAGAGTCTTGGCCGGTGCCGCGCGGCTCACCAGAGGGGCTCCCGCTGAGCGGGACACCCGCGGCGGCGGGACCGTCCGCACCGGTCGGCCGAAACGTTTGACACTGGCGCCGGGTGCGTGACTTGAGTTACACATAGGGCCCCGACGTACGAGACACATGTGTCTCGCCGGTATCGCCGAGGAGTCCCATGTCCCCTTCCGTGCCCTCTCCGGCGCCCTGTCCGCGGCCTTCCGCGCCGCCGCCCGCGTCGTCCTCCGCGTTACCTTCCGCGGCGGAGCGGACGCACTCCCCCGTGTCGATGATCGACCGGGTGGTGTCCATCTTCGACGTCCTGGAGCAGGCGGACGGTCTGACGCTGTCGCAGGTGGTACGGCGCACGGGACTGCCTCGTTCCTCCGCGCACCGCATCCTCGAGCAGCTCGTGGAAGTCCGTTTCCTGCGCCGGGACGACAACGACTACCGGCTCGGCATGCGGATCATGGAGCTCGGTTCCGTGATGTACCACCAGGACCGGGTCCGGGCCGCCGCGGTGGGCCACCTCCACCAGCTGCACGCCTGGACCGGGCTGGCCGCGCAACTCGCGGTCCTCGACGAGGGGAAGGTCGTCTACCTCGTCCAGGTCGGCGGCCGCTCCGGCATCCCCTCGCGGTCACTGGTGAACGGACGGCCGCAGGCCCACCGGACCGTGGTGGGGAAGGCGCTCATGGCCCACTCCCCCGCCGCGTGCTGCGAGGTGGAGCTCGCCCCGCACCGCTTCCGGGCCGAGCTCGCCGACATCCGGGAGCGTGGTGTCGCCTACGGCCACGAGGAGACCATGCCGGGCGTCGGCTGCGTCGCCGCGCCGGTCATCGGGGCGGGCGACACCGCGGCGCTCGCCGCCGTGTCGGTCAGCGGCCCGCTCGACCACATGCGCTTCCCGAAGCTCGCGGCCATGGTGCGGCGCACGGCGGCGAGCGTACGGCGCGGAGCCGCGGCGTCCGGCCGCGGTGACAGCGACGGCGAGGGACCGGCCGCCTCCTGACGTACGCCCACGCGGGGCCCTGCCCCGAAGTCCCGTCGCCCCCTGTCCACTTGTTCCTGTAGCGGAGTTCCCATGGACGTCCCCAGACGCACCTTCCTCGGCGCCGCGGCGGCCGTGGCCGTCACCACCGGCACGGCCGTCACCGCCGCTCCCCCGGTCGCGTCCGCCTCGCCGACCACCATCCGCCACTTTCCGCTCCGGGGCGCGGCCAACCTCCGTGACCTGGGCGGCTGTCCCACGCGGAGCGGCCGGCAGGTCGGTTACGGCCGGGTCTACCGCTCCGACGCGCCGAACAGGCTCACCCCAGACGACCTGGTGACCCTCGACGGCCTCGGCCTGCGCACGGTCCTCGACTACCGGATCCCCCTGGAGGTCGACTCCGACGGCGCGGACATCCTCTGCCCGGGCCTCGGCTCCACCTCCCACAGCATCACCGACTCCGGGCTGTACGCCTACACGAAGGACGCCCTCTCGTGCGCGGACCCGGTCAGACAGCGGCAGCTGCTCGGTGACGGCAAGGCAGCCGAGTTCCTGACCGGGGTCTACCGCGCCTTCGTCACCGTCGCCGGCAACCGCGCGCGGTTCGCCGAGGTCCTGCGCGCCCTCGCGAGCGGCGACGGCCTCCCGCTCCTCTACCACTGCACGTCCGGCAAGGACCGCACGGGCTGGGCGGCCTACCTCGTCCTGCTGGCCCTCGGCGTGCCGGAGGCCACGGCACGCGAGGACTACCTGGCGTCGAACACCTTCCGGGCCGCCGCGGACGCGAGGACCCGCGAGGGGATCAAGGCGGCCGGGATGATGGAGAACCCGGATCCGCTGATCCCGCTCCGGGAAGTACGCGCGGAGTACCTGGACGCCGCGCCGGCCGAGGTCAGGAAGGGCTACGGCTGCCTGCGCGCCCACTTCACCGACGGCCTCGGCCTGGACTCCCGCACCGTGGACGGGCTCCGCGAGCGGATGCTTCTGTGACGGCCCGGCCGTTCACGCGCGGGCATGACCACCTCGACCCTGTGTACCGACAACACCGCCCCGCGTTCCCAGCGGCGGCGCACGGCACGGAGGAACCATGACGAACGATCTGTCCGGCAAGACCGTCATCATCACCGGCGCGGCCCGCGGCCTGGGCGCGGAGGCGGCCCGGCAGGCCGTCGCGGCCGGCGCGCGGGTCGTCCTCACCGACGTACGGGAGGAGGAGGGCAGGGCGACGGCCTCCGCGCTCGGGGAGCGGGCGGCGCGATTCCTCGCGCACGACGTGACGTCCGAGGAGGACTGGGAGCGGGTGGTGGCCTACGCGGTGGCGGAATTCGGCGCCGTGCACGGGCTGGTGAACAACGCCGGCATAGCCACCGGGGCGTTGCTGGAAGCGGAGTCGGTGGAGGGCTTCCGCAAGGTCGTCGACATCAATCTCACCGGCGTCTTCATCGGCATGAAGGCCGTCATCCCGGTGATGAAGGAGAACGGCGGCGGCTCCATCGTCAACATCTCGTCGGCCGCCGGCCTGATGGGCCTGGCGCTGACCGCCGGCTACGGCGCGTCCAAGTGGGCGGTGCGGGGACTGACCAAGATCGGCGCGGTGGAGCTGGGAACGGCCGGGATCCGCGTCAATTCCGTCCACCCCGGCATGACCTACACCCCGATGACCGCCTCGGTCGGCATCGAGCGGGGCCCGGGCAACTACCCGAACACCCCCATGGGGCGGGTCGGCGAGGCGGCGGAGGTCGCGGGCGCGGTGGTCTTCCTGCTGTCGGACGCGGCGGCCTACGTCACGGGCGCCGAACTCGCGGTGGACGGCGGCTGGACGGCCGGCCCGACGGTCCGGTACGCGATGGGCGACTGACGGCGGGGGCGCGCGGGCCGGGGGAAGGACCGGCTCAAGGGCGCGCCCCCCTCCGGCGATCCCCGGCACGGCCGGAAACCGTCGGGCGGCCGCGGTCCGGCATTCCCCAGCCACAGACGCCGGGGCCGCCGCTCGTCCGATCGGCGCCGGGCGGCACGGACTTCGCGCCACGCGTCTCGCGCTGGGCGGCCTTCGGGAGCAAGCCGCCTCCCGTACTGCCGGCCCTGGCGGTGCGGGAGGTCCGGATGGCGGGAGCAGGCCGGGCCGGACGACCCCGACGCCGGTCGCGGGACCGAAGGCGTCGGTGAACGGCAGGGCCCGGGCGCCGCCGCGCACCCAGGCGACCCGGGCGGCATCCGCCGCAGGGCGAAGTCGAGCATGCCGGCGCCGAAGCCGACCCCGGTGACGCTGAGGCGGCACGGCCGGGCGAGCGGCCGTGTCCCGGCGCCGGTGCCGCGGCACAGGCCGAGCCCGTCCGCGAACGGTCCGAGCGGCGCGAGCGCCTCGGCCGCGGCGTCCAGCACGTGGTCGGAGGTGGGATCGAACTCCGGTGCGAGCATGCCGTATCCGCGTTTGACCGACGACGGGTCCTGTACGGCGAGTTCGCGGAGCGCTGGGCACTCGGGACCGCACATGCCGGCAGCCTACGGCGCCACGGCGGACCGCCGTCGCAGACCCCGGTGCCGCCCTGGGCCGAGCACGGCGGAGCCGCGTGCTTCGGAGTTCATGCCGGGCCCCGCCCACGGCCGGTCCGGCTCAGCCGTAGGTCTCGCGGCAGAGGCGGACGATCTCGGGGGCCGCCACGCCGTCCGCCCTGCGGCACAGGGCGCGCATCACGGCGGCGGGCGGGCGGGAGACCGTACGGGGCCGGGGGGCCTGGTGCCGCACGGGCGGGCGGCGCTTCGCGCGCGGCTGAGGGGCCGGTGCGGCGGGGGTGGTCCGGGGCGCGGCGGGCGCCGGACCACCGCCGGACGCGGGCCCTCGGGTCCGGGCCGCCGGGCCCGGCCGGTCGGGGTGCCTGTCGCCGGTGCGCACGAGCGCCGCCCCGGCGGCCGGCTCGCTCACCGGGGACCGCAGGAGCGACGGTCTCGTCTCGGCGTCCGGCGGGAGGGCGCGCCGGGAGCCGGCGGCTCCGGGCTGGGGGGCGGGGTTGACGGTGGTGCAGCCGGCGACGCTCACCAGAGCGGCGACCACCAGCGGAAGAAGTCGGCGAGGCACGCGCTCACTGTGCCGCACCGCCCGCGGCGACGGTCCGCTCCACGCCGGATCACCACCCCCACGAGCGACCGGCCGGGGTGACGGGCCCGGCACGATGATCGGGTGTCCGCACCGGTCGTCGGCAACTTCCCGCCGGACGCTCGCCGTTGCGTGGTGCGGTCGGCGGGCCCGGCGGGCGCCTCCGGCCCTGCGGGAATGCCACGATCCGGTGGTTTGTTGTCCGAGTCACGGACGCAGCACCCCATCCAGTGGTAGCGTGCTATCAGCACTCGTGCACGCCCACAGTGGCCGCCGGTGCCAGTCTCTCCTTCTCAGTTGATCGGTTCGCCGCTGTCCCGGATTCCCCGGTCCCCGGCGCGTCAGCTTCCCGGTACCGCCTCGTGACGGGCCTTCTCCGCCGCGCCCGAGGCACCGTCTCCGCCGCCCGGAGGCAGTCGCAGACGCCTCCCGCTCGCGGCCTCACCCCGCTCCTCCTCCCTGTTCCGTCCGCGAAAGGACACCCGCATGACCACCACACTCGCACCCCCTTCCGAGGCCCCGCAGGCACCGGCCGCCCCGCTCGTCACCGGCGTCCTGGACATCGACGCGCACGGGAAGGGACATCTCAGGGCCGCGAGCCTGCTGCCCTCCCCCGCCGACCCGCAGGTCGCACCAGCCCTCGTGCGCCGCCACGGACTGCGCAAGGGCGATCTGATCGAGGGTGTCCGGGGCGACCGGCGGACCCTGACCGAGATCGCGCGCGTCAACGGACGCGCCCCCGGGGAACCCCGCGCGCGCCGCCGCTTCCACGAGCTCACCCCGCTCCATCCGCACCGTCGCCTGCGCCTGGAACACCCCGGCGCCGGACTGACCGGGCGCCTCGCCGATCTGCTCGCGCCGGTCGGCAAGGGGCAGCGCGGCCTCATCGTGGCACCGCCCAAGAGCGGCAAGACCGTGCTGCTCCAGCAGCTCGCCGCCGCCGTGGCCGGCAACCACCCCGAGTGCCGGCTGATCGTCCTGCTGCTCGACGAGCGGCCCGAGGAGGTCACCGAGATGCGCCGCTCGGTGCGCGGCGAGGTGTACGCCTCCACCTTCGACCGCTCGCCCAAGGACCACATCGCCCTCGCCGAACTGGTCGTGGAACGGGCGAAACGGCTGGTCGAGGCCGGTGAGGACGTCGTCGTGCTGCTGGACTCGCTGACCCGGCTGTGCCGCGCGTACAACAACGCCTCCGCCGTCGGCGGCCGCACCCTGAGCGGCGGCGTCGACGCGGGCGCGCTGATCGGCCCCAAGCGGTTCTTCGGCGCCGCGCGCCAGGCCGAGGAGGGCGGCTCCCTGACCATCCTCGCCTCGGCGCTGGTGGACACCGGCTCCCGGGCCGACGGGTACTTCTTCGAGGAGCTGAAGAGCACCGGCAACATGGAGCTGCGCCTGGACCGGGAGCTGGCCGCCCGGCGGGTCTTCCCGGCCGTGGACATCGACGCCAGCGGCACCCGCCGCGAGGAACTGCTGCTCACCCCGGCCGAGTTGACCGCCGTACGCGGACTGCGCCGGGCCCTGCGCTCCCGGGAGGGCGGCCCGTCCGCCGTGGAGACCCTGCTCGAACGGCTGCGTGCCACCCCGGACAACGCCGCGTTCCTGCGGCAGATCCGGCCCACCCTCCCGGCCGGCTGACCCCGGCCCCGGGCGCCCCGGGTGCGGCATCCGGGTTGCCCGGCGCCCCGAACGGCCCCGGCGGGGTGAGGGACCCGCACCCTGTTCGTAGGTTGATCGTATGATCACCGGATTCTCGTATCGCGCGGCAGTGTCGGCCTGCTCCCTCTGTGTGGCGGGCCTGCTGGTGCTCACACCGGCCGCTGCCGCCGCCGGACCCCCGGCCGGGGAACCCGCCCCGCCCCGCCCCCCGGCGGTGATGCCCGGGCCGTCCCTGCTGTACAGGTCCGGCACCCAGGTCCGGCCGCACCGGGACGCCCCCGAGCTGCCCGACGTCTCGGCGCTCTCCTGGCTCATCGCCGACGCGGGCAGCGGCGAGGTGCTGGCCGCGCACGACGCCCACCGCGAACTGCCCCCCGCCAGCACCCTGAAGACCCTGTTCGCGCTCACCGTCCTGCCCACGCTCCCCGGCGGGCTCCAGCACACCGTGGACTACGACGAACTGGCCGACGTCGGCGAGGGCAGCAGCCTGGTCGGCGTCGAGGAGGGGCACACCTACCGGGTGGCCGACCTGTGGCGGGGGGTGTTCCTCAGCTCCGGGAACGACGCCGTGCACGTCCTCGCCCGGCTCGGCGGCGGCTGGGAGGCCACCGCCGCCCGGATGCAGGACAAGGCCCGCTCGCTCGGCGCGCTGGACACCCATGTCGTCTCCCCGGACGGCTACGACGCCCCCGGCCAGGTGTCCTCCGCCTTCGACCTCGCGGTGTTCGGCCGGGCGGGCCTGCGCGACCCCGACTTCGCCCGGTACTGCGGCACCGCCGAGGCCGACTTCCCCGGTGACGGCTCGTCGTACCCCATCGAGAACACCAACCGGCTGCTGACCGGCGAGGACGGCGTGGCGCCGTACCCCGGGCTGATCGGGATCAAGAACGGCTACACCAGCAACGCGGGCAACACGCTCGTGGCCGCGGCGCGCCGCGACGGGCACACCCTCGTGGTGAGTGTCCTCAACCCTCAGGCCGACGGCGGGTTGACCGTGTACGAGGAGGCCCGCGCGCTGCTCGACTGGGGCTTCGCGGCGGCCGGACAGGTGGACCCGGTGGGCTCGCTGGACGGACTGCGCCCGCCCTCCCGCACGGAGCCGTCGGCCGCGCCGGTGGCGGCGGCCGGGGCGCCGGCCTCGGACGACGACTCGGACTGGTCCCCCGCCGCCGTCGTGGCGGGACTCACCGGGCTCGGCGCGGGGGCCGTGGCGCTGGCGCTGCGGGCCAAGGGCGGCCGGACGGCCCGCGGCTGACCCGCCGGCAGGCCGAGCAGCAGACCCAGCGAGACCCAGACGTAGGCGTTGGCGCCGAGGAACCCGTCGAGGCCCGAGGCGTCACCGGCCCACAGCCAGACCACGCTGGTGCACAGCACCGCGTACAGGGCGGCCGCGATCCGCGGACGCCCGGCGCGGACCAGGACCGCGAAGGACGGCAGCAGCCACACCAGATGGTGCACCCAGGTGATCGGGCTGACCAGGCAGGCCGTGATGCCGGTGAGGGCGAACGCCGCCGGCCAGTCGCCGGCCGCGGCCGCCCGGCGCGCCCGCCACGCCCAGACGCACAGGGTCAGCAGGACCGCCGACGCCCACAGTGGGCGGCCGGTCTCGCCGAGGCGGGCCAGCACCCCTTGCAGCGACTGGTTCGACACATAGTCGAGCCGCCCCACCCGGCCGGTGTCCCACAGCGCCTCGGTCCAGTAGAACCGGGAGGCCGCCGGGTCGGCCCAGGCGGCCAGCGCGGTCGCACCGGCGGCGACCGCCGTCGCGACGGCCGCCGCCCGGCGCCGCCCGGCGAGCAGCAGCAGCCCGATGAACAGGACGGGCGTCAGCTTCACCGCGGCGGCCAGCCCGGTCCCGGCGCCCGCCCAGCGGCCCCGGCCGGTCGTCAGCAGCAGGCAGTCGGCGAGGACGAGGGCCAGCAGCACCAGGTTCACCTGGCCGAAGCTGAAGGTGTCCCGCAACGGCTCGAACAGGGCCAGCAGGCACAGGCACAGCGCCCACCGGTACCAGCCGCGGCGCCGCCGGCCGGGCCCGGCCAGCACCCACAGCACCGCCGCGAGCGCGGCCAGGTTCACCAGCAGGGACACGACGACCGCCGCGGTCCGGCCGAGCAGGGCCAGCGGCAGCATGGCCACGGCGGCGAACGGCGGATAGGTGAAGCCGTACACCGTGCCCGGCACCCGGTAGTCGTAGATCCGGCCGCCGTGGTGCGCCCAGGTGTGCACGGTGCCGTAGTACACGCGCAGGTCGAAGAAGCCCCGCAGCAGCGGCACGGTCGCCGTGAACGCGGTGACGGCCGCCACCAGCAGCAGGACCAGCAGCAGCCGGCCCCCGTCCGTGCGCGGCCCCGAGTGTTCCGGTCGTACGCGCGTTCCCCCGGATCGGCTCGGGCCCGTCATGCCGGGCGTCCCGGGACCGGGGCCTGGGCGGCCAGGAGGGCCTGCCACAGGACGACGACACCGAGGACCCCGCCGGAGACCGCCAGCACCAGCTGCCCCGGGTCGGCGGGCCCGCCGCCGGGCAGCACGGCGAGGGCGAGCACCCCGGCCAGGACGGCCGACCGGTGCCGTACCGGGGTGCCGGGCGCGGCGGCGGCCACGAGGAACAGGCCCCACAGCGCGTACCAGGGCCGGATCGCCGGGCCGAGCACCGCGACCGCGAGCAGGGACAGGCCGAGCGCGTACACCGGCCGGGCGCGCAGTCTGCGCGCGGTCAGCAGCACGGCGACGGCGGCGGCCGCGAGCCCGAGCAGGTGCCAGGCGGGGACGGCCAGCGGTGCCAGTCCGCTGTCGAGGCGGGTCAGCAGGGCGCCGGTCGCCCGGCCGAGCAGGCTGGTCAGCGCCCAGTTGTGCGGGGAGACCGGGGTGCCCAGGGCGCCGATCCAGCCGTAGCCGGTGCCGGCCAGGGCCGTCGCGGCGACCGTGGTCGCGGCCGAGGCCGCCGCCGTGGTCAGGACGGCCGGCAGCGGGCGGTCCCCGGAGCGGATCCGCAGGGCGACGACGACCGGCAGGCCGAGCGCCGCCGGTACCTTCACCAGGGCGGCGAGGGTGACGAGGACGGCGCCGGCGGCGCCGGCGGCGGGCCGGGGGCCGTGCGCGGCGACCAGGCCGAGCCCGAGCAGGCCGAGCATCAGGGCGTCGTTGTGGGCGCCCGCGACCAGGTGGAGCAGCACCAGCGGGTTGAGCGCGCCGAGCCAGAGCGCGGCGGCCGGGTCGGCGCCGCTGTGCCGGGCGAGCCGGGGCAGCGCCACCGCCATGAGCGCCACGCCGGCCAGCGCGGCCAGGCGCATGCCGAGCAGGCCGGCGGGGATCTCGCCGTGGGTCAGCCCGGACAGCGCGGAGGCCAGGGCCAGGAAAGCGGGGCCGTAGGGGGCGGCGGTGTGCCGCCACATCGGGGCGACCTCCTCGGCGAGCGGGCCGCCGAGCCGGTCCGGGCCGTGGGCGTAGACGTCCATGTGGGCGTCGGCCATGGCGCCCTGCGCGAGGTAGCTGTAGACGTCCCTGCTGAACAGCGGGGGTGCGAGCAGCAGTGGGGCCGCCCAGAGGGCCAGGACGAGCAGCAGGGCGCGCGGGGTGGGCGGACGCGGGCCGCGTACCAGTCGGCCCAGGAACAGCCAGGCCGCCGTCAGCAGGACGATGCCGAAGTACACCCCGACCAGGCCGAGGGCCGCGTGCACCGAGGCGGGCGCCCACAGCTCCCGGACCGGCAGGGCGCCGGCCGTCTCGCCGCCGAGCGCGAGGAAGGCGGTGCCGGCCAGGCCCAGGGCCTGGCAGTGGCGGAGTTCGACGGGGAATGCCATGGCCAACACCGGGGCAGCGTGGCAACGCCGGGTGGCCGGTGGGCGACGCCGGTCCTGCCGGGCGGGAGCGGATGCGTGACCGGCAGGGGACGGGGCGGGGCCGTCGGCGGCGGGTGCGTCCCGCAGGTGCCGGAGACGTTCCCCGGGTTCAGAAGATCGACAGGCCCGTGAGCGTGGTGAAGCGGTCCAGGGCCGCGACGCCGGCGACCGAGTTGCCGCGTTCGTCCAGGCCCGGGCTCCATACGCACAGCGTGCAGCGGCCGGGGACGACGGCGATGATGCCGCCGCCGACCCCGCTCTTGCCGGGCAGGCCCACCCGGTAGGCGAAGTTGCCGGCCGCGTCGTACGTGCCGCAGGTCAGCATGATCGCGTTGACCTGCTTGGCCTGGCTGCGGCTGAGCAGCCGGCTGCCGTCGGCGCGGATGCCGTGCCGGGCGAGGAAACCGGTGGCGAGGGCCAGGTCGGCGCAGGAGGCGGCGATGGAGCACTGCCGGAAGTACTGGTCGAGCAGGACCGGTATGTCGTTGTCGATGTTGCCGTAGGACGCCATGAAGTGGGCGAGGGCGGCGTTGCGGTCGCCGTGCGCGGTCTCGGAGGCGGCCACCTCCGTGTCGAAGTCGAGGGCGGGGTTGCCGCTCTCGGCGCGCAGGAAGTCCAGCAGCTCGCCGGCCGCGTCCCCGGTACGGGTCTGCAGCCGGTCGGTGACGACGAGGGCGCCCGCGTTGATGAACGGGTTGCGCGGGATGCCGTTCTCGTACTCCAGCTGGACCAGCGAGTTGAACGGGTTGCCGGAGGGTTCGCGGCCCACGTGCTCCCAGAGCTCGTCGCCCTCGCGGGCCAGGTCCAGGGCGAGCGTGAAGACCTTGGTGATCGACTGCGCGGAGAACGGCTCCCGCCAGTCCCCCACCCCGTACACCGTGCCGTCCGGCTCGGCGACGGCCATGCCGAAGCTGCGCGGGTCGCGGGCCGCGAGGGCCGGGATGTAGTCGGCGGGGCGGCCGCGCCCGGGCGTGTGGCTGATCTCCTCGGCGATGCGCTCCAGGACCGGCAGGAAGGTGGCGGACGACGTCGTTGTCATGATCACCATTGTGCCTCCCGGCCGGTTCCCGGAGCTTGTCGAGGTGGCCTTGCCGCAGGTCAGGCGGCTGGTGCGCCGCTGCCCGCGACGATCTCCGGGCGCAGCAGCTCGGCCAGCCGGCCGGCCGGCAGCAGGCCCTTCTCCAGCACCAGTTCGGCCACGCCGCGGCCGGTGGCGAGGGCCTCCTTGGCGATGTCGGTCGCGGCCGTGTAGCCGATGTGCGGATTGAGCGCGGTGACCAGGCCGATGGAGTTCTCCACGGTCGCGCGCAGCCGCTCGGTGTTGGCGGTGATGCCGGAGACACAGCGCTCGGCCAGCGTGCGGCAGGCGCTCTCCAGGTGCGTGATCGACTTCGACAGGGAGTGCAGGATGATCGGCTCGAAGGCGTTGAGCTGGAGCTGTCCGGCCTCGGCGGCCATGGTGATCGCGACGTCGTTGCCGATCACCTCGAACGCGACCTGGTTGACCACCTCGGGGATGACCGGGTTGACCTTGCCCGGCATGATCGACGACCCGGCCTGCACCGGCGGCAGGTTGATCTCGCCGAGGCCCGCGCGCGGACCGGAGGACAGCAGGCGCAGGTCGTTGCAGCTCTTGGAGAGCTTGACCGCGATCCGCTTCAGGACGCCGGACATCTGGACGAAGGCGCCGCAGTCCTGGGTGGCCTCGACCAGGTTGGCGGCGGTGACCAGCGGAAGGCCGGTGATGGCGGACAGATGGCGGCGGGCGGCCTCGGCGTACCCGGCGGGTGCGTTGAGACCGGTGCCGATGGCCGTGGCGCCGAGGTTGATCTCGTGGATCAGCTCGACGGCCTCGGCGAGACGGCTGCGGTCCTCCTCGATCATGACGGCGAACGCGGAGAACTCCTGACCCAGCGTCATGGGTACCGCGTCCTGCAACTGTGTACGGCCCATCTTGAGCACGTCACGGAACTCGACGGCCTTGCGGGCGAAGGCGTCCTGGAGTACGGACATCGCCTTGAGCAGTCCACGTACCGCGAAGACCGTCGCTACCTTGACAGCGGTCGGGTAGACGTCATTGGTTGACTGGCTCAGGTTGACATCCTCGTTGGGATGCAGATGTGTGTACTGCCCCTTGCTGTGGCCGAGCAGTTCCAGCGCGCGGTTGGCCACGACCTCGTTGGCGTTCATGTTGGTGGACGTGCCGGCGCCGCCCTGGACGACGTCCACCACGAACTGGTCGTGCAGCCTCCCGGCGCGGATCTCGCGGCAGGCGGCGACGATCGCGGCGGCCTTCCCGGGCGCCAGCAGACCGAGTTCCTCGTTGGCGAGGGCGGCGGCCTCCTTGACGGCGGCCAGGGCGTCGATCAGGTGCGGGTAGGCGGAGATCGGGGTGCCGGTGATGGGGAAGTTCTCCGTCGCGCGCAGGGTGTGGATGCCCCAGTACGCGTCGGCGGGAACGTCACGGTCGCCAAGCAGGTCGTGCTCGCGGCGGGTGGCGGCGGTCATGAGGGTGCGGGCCTCTTTCTGGGGTGCGGAATCCGGCGGTACTAAGCGCGGGCGGTGGCCGGGGCGGGGTCGAGGGCGCGCACGGGCCGCACGCTCCCCACCGGCTCGCCGCCGCCGAGCAGCGGCTCCCCCGCGAACTCGGTGAGCAGCGCGGGATCGACGCCGGCGCGGGCGAGCGCCGCCGCGGCGACGGGGATCCGCGCGCGGTTCGCCCCGTCCGCGATCTTCACGGCGACGGCCCTGCCGTCGGGCAGCGCCGCGACCTGGACGCCCTCGAAGCCGTCCTTGGCGAGCAGTCCGGGCACGGCCCGCATGAGCGCGGCGACGTCCCGGCCGGAGCCGGAGGCCATCTCGGCGTGCTCGCGCATGGCGTCGGCGACCCGGGCCTCGGGGGTGCCGGGGGCGGCCGTGGTGATCCGGGCGAGGGCGCGGGCGAGGCCGTGCAGGGAGATGGCGAACAGCGGGGCGCCGCAGCCGTCCACGGTGACGCGGGCGGCCCGCTGGCCGGTCAGGTCCTCGACGGTGGCGGCGATCTTCCGCTGGAGCGGGTGCTCCGGGTCCAGGTAGTCGTCCAGGGACCAGCCGTTGAGCTTGGCCGTCCACAGCATGGCGGCGTGCTTGCCGGAGCAGTTCTGGGCGAGCCGCGAGGGCATGCGGCCCTCGCGCACCCAGGCGTCCCGGACGACCGGGTCGAACGGCATGTCGGGCACGTTGCGCAGGTCGTCCTCGGCGAGGCCGGCGAGTTCCAGGATGCGCCGGGTGCCGGCCAGGTGCCGCTCCTCGCCGGAGTGGCTGGCGGCGGCCAGCGACAGCAGTTCGCCGTCGAGCGGCAGCCCGGCCCGCAGCATGGCCACGGCCTGGACGGGCTTGAGGGCCGAGCGCGGGTAGAAGGCCGCCTCGATGTCGCCGAGCTGGAAGCGCACCCGGCCGTCGGCGTCGAGGACGACGACGGATCCGTAGTGGATGCCCTCGACGACCCCGCCGCGGACGAGGTGGGCGACGGGGGCGTGGAGGGGTTCGCGGACGAAGGGGGCGTCGGCGGGGGAACTGCTGTACATCACTGCCTGTATCAAGGGGTCGGGGCCGTCCGGGACGCGGGTCACGCGCCGGCGCCGGTGGAGGTGCGGCTGACGCGGGCGCGGACGGCGTACCAGCCCGCGACCAGCGCCGCGACGATCAGCGGCAGACAGAGCACGGTGGTGCGTCCGGCGCCGCCGTCGGCGTACATGAGGACCACGACGGAGGCGAGGAACGCCAGCGTCACGAGTTCGGTCCAGGGGGAGCCCGGCAGCCGGTAGGCCGGCCGGGTCAGGTCGCCCTGCCGGGTCTTCCGCCAGAAGAGCAGGTGACAGACCATGATCATGGCCCAGGTGGCGAGGATGCCGATCGCCGCGAAGTTCAGGACGATCTCGAACGCCTCGGCGGGGACCACGTAGTTCAGGCCGACGCCGAGGACGCAGATCCCGCTGGTGAGCAGGATGCCGCCGTAGGGGACCTGGCTGCGGCTCATCCGGGAGGTGAAGGCGGGGGCGGAGCCGCTCATCGCCATGGAGCGCAGGATGCGGCCGGTGGAGTAGAGGCCGGAGTTCAGCGACGACAGGGCCGCCGTCAGGACGACCAGGTTCATCACGCCGCCGGCCGCCGGGACGCCGATGTTCGACAGGACCGTGACGAAGGGGCTCTGGCCTGCGGAGTACTTGTTCCACGGCAGGAGCATCGACAGCAGGACGACCGAGCCGACGTAGAACACGCCCACTCGCCACATGATCGAGTTGATCGCCTTCGGCATGATCTTCTCGGGGTTCTCGGTCTCGCCGGCGGCGACGCCGACCAGCTCGACGGAGGCGTAGGCGAAGACGACACCCTGGATGATCAGCAGCATGGGCAGCAGGCCGTGCGGGAAGATGCCGCCGTTGCCGGTGATCAGGGCCGGGCCGGGGTGGTGGCCGTCGACCGGGTGCTGGGTGACCAGCAGGTAGATGCCGATGCACATGAACACGAGGAGCGCGCCGACCTTGACGATCGCGAACCAGAACTCCAGTTCGCCGAAAATCTTGACCGATATCAGATTGACGGTCAACACGACCGCGAGGGCGATCAATGCGATCAACCATTGCGGGATGTCGGAGAACATCCCCCAGTAGTGGGTGTAGGTGGCGACCGCCGTGATGTCGGCGATACCGGTCGTCGCCCAGTTGAGGAAGTACATCCAGCCCGCGGTGTAGGCGCCCTTCTCGCCCAGGAACTCCCGGGCGTACGAGACGAAGGCGCCGGAGGACGGGCGGTAGAGCACGAGTTCGCCGAGGGCGCGGACGACCAGGAAGGCGAAGAGGCCGCAGACGGCGTACGCGATGAAGAGGGAGGGCCCGGCGTCGGCGAGCCGGCCGCCCGCGCCGAGGAAGAGGCCGGTGCCGATGGCACCGCCGATGGCGATCATGTTGACGTGCCGGTGCTTCAGGCCCTTGCTGTAGCCGGCGTCCCCGGCGTCGACATGGCCGGTCGAGGGGCGCGTCTCGTCTTTGAGGTGCTGTTCGCTCACGCCTCGGCTCCGCCTTCTTCCGTGAGGGGATGCGTCCGCTGGGGGCGGACGATGTCGGTGAGGGTCGTCTCGACGCGGTCCAGGTGGTGGCTCATGGCCTGCACGGCGTCGTGTTCGCTGCCGTCGACCAGCGCCTCGACGATCGCCCGGTGCTCGCGGTTGGACTGCTCGCGGCGCCCGCCCAGCTCGTTGAGGAAGGCCGACTGACGCGCCAGTGCGTCGCGGATCTCCTCGATGACCCGGCGGAAGACCGGGTTCTGGGCGGCCTCGGCCACGGCGAGGTGGAAGAGGGTGTCCATCGCGACCCAGGCGGTGGTGTCCGTCTCCCGCTCCATGCGGTCGAGCAGATGGGCCAGGTGGTCCAGGTTCTCCGGGGTGCGGCGCACGGCCGCGTAACCGGCGACCGGGATCTCGATGTGGCGGCGCACCTCCAGCAGGTCGCTGGCCGCGTAGTCGCCGAAGGTGGGGTCCTCGACGGTGTTCGCGATCACGAAGGTGCCCTTGCCGGTGCGGGAGACCGTCAGGCCCATGGTCTGCAGCGCGCGCAGCGCTTCGCGGAGCACGGGCCGGGACACCTCGAGGGTGCGGCACAGCTCGGCTTCGGAGGGGAGCTTGTCGCCGATGGCGTACCGGCCGCTCTCGATGGCGCCGCGAAGGTGGTCGAGTACCGCTTCCATCGCGCTGACGCGCCGGGGGACGAGACCACCTGTCTGGCTGTCTGACAGGTTCACGGGAGCGATCCTGCGGGCTGCGGGCAGACACTGTCAAGGCGTCCGGTAAGAAAAGATTCACGGGGTGCGGCGCCTGAATGCAGGCATCCGCACCCCGTGGGTGAACAGCGGCGGCGGTTCAGCCGCCGAGCGTGCCGGTGGCGAGCAGGCCGAGCAGGAGCACGCCGACGACGATCCGGTAGATCACGAAGGCGTTGAAGGAGTGCTTGGCGACGAACTTCAGCAGCCAGGCGATGGAGGCGTAGGCGACCACGAACGACACCACCGTGCCGACGGCGAGCGGGGCCGCCCCGACCCCCGCGCCGAGGGCGTCCTTCAGCTCGTACAGGCCGGCGCCGGTCAGGGCCGGGATGCCGAGGAAGAAGGACAGCCGGGTGGCGGCGACGCGGTCCAGATCCAGGATGAGCGCCGTGGACATGGTGGCGCCGGAGCGCGAGAAGCCCGGGAAGAGCAGGGCGAGGATCTGCGAGCAGCCGACCCACATCGCGTCCTTGAAGGAGGTGTCGTCCTCGCCGCGCTTGTGCCGGCCCATCTGGTCGGCGGCCCACATCACGCCGGAGCCGAGGATCAGCGAGCCGGCGACCACCCACAGGGAGGCGAGCGGGCCGTCGATCAGCGGCTTGGCGGCGAGGCCCACCACCACGATCGGGACGGTGGCGGCGATCACCCACCAGGCGAACTTGTAGTCGTGGTGGTAACGCTCCTCGCGGTCGGCCAGACCGCGGAACCAGGCGGTGACGATGCGCCGGATGTCCTTGAAGAAGTACACGAGCACGGCGGCGATGGCACCGACCTGGATGACGGCGGAGAACCCCACGACGGACGAGTCGTCGACGGGGATGTCCATGAGCCCCTCGGCGATCTTGAGGTGTCCGGTGGAGGACACCGGGAGGAACTCGGTCACCCCCTCGACTACTCCGAGGACGACGGCCTGACCGACGGAGATGGCGCTCATGGGATCCAGTTCTGGGGAAGAGTGGGTCGACAGTGCCGTAGACAGTACTCACTGGTCCGGGCCGCGCGGCACACGCTCAGGCCCACAGGAGCCCGGCGAGTGAGACTCCGGTGAAAGCCGCGGCGAGCCCCGCCGCCACACTCGCCACGACGTTCCCGGCGGCGTAGAGTCCGGAGCCGGCCTCGGACAGCCGGAGGGTCTCGTAGGAGAAGGTCGAGTACGTCGTCAGCGCGCCGCACAGCCCGGTACCCAGCAGAAGCCGCAGGTGGGGGCCGGCGGCCCCGGCGGAGGCGGCGCCCGTGACCAGGCCGAGGACCAGGCAGCCGACGACGTTCACCACGAAGGTGCCCCACGGGAAGAGCGAGTCGTGCCGGGCCTGCACGGCGCGGTCGGTGAGGTAGCGCAGGGGCGCGCCGACCATGGCGCCCACGACGACCAGCAGCCAGTTCACAACGACTTCTTACCCTCCGGGTCCGTTTCCTCCGGGCCGTCGCAGGCCCCTGTCCACCGGACGACCTCGCACGCGTCCAGGGTCACCAGGCCCCGGCCGGCCAGCTCGCCGAGCCGGGGCAGGAAGGCCCGGATCCGCTCCTCGGTGTCCACCACGACCACCGCGACCGGCAGGTCCTCGCTCAGGGACAGCAGCCGGGAGGTGTGGATGCGGGAGGAGGCGCCGTACCCCTCGATGCCCCGGAAGACGCTGGCGCCGGCGAGTCCGGCGGCGTGCGCGCGGTGCACAATCTCGGAGTAGAGGGGCCGGTGGTGCCAGGTGGCGTTCTCGCCGACGTAGACGGTCAGCCGCAGGGCGCGGCCGGTGCGGGGGATCATCGCCGCCTCCGCGCTCACCGCCGCCTCCGGGGTCTCGTGCCTGTCTCCGGGCTCATGGCTGCCTCCGGACTCCACGCCGTCTGCCGGCTCATCGCCGCCACCCGGCTCGTGGCTGCCTCCCCGCCTCATGGGTGTCTCGCGGGTCATCGCTGTCTTCCGGCTCATCGCTGTCTCGCGGGTCATCGCTGTCTTCCGACGAAGACCCGGCGGGCGGCGGCCGAGGCCAGCCACACCGCGGCGAGGGCGGCGCACAGCGTCGCGGCCAGATAGGCGAGCGCCGGGCCGGGGCGGCCGGCGTCGGCGAGCCCGCGGATGTCGACCGCGTAGGTGGAGAAGGTGGTGTAGCCGCCGAGCACGCCGGTGCCGAGGAACGGCCGCAGCAGGCGGTGGGCGGCCCACACGTCGGTGACGAGCACCATGAGGACGCCCATGGCGGCGCAGCCGGAGACATTGGTCCAGAAGGTCGCCCAGGGGAAGCCGCCGGGGGGTGTGGGCCAGGCGAGCGTGAGGGCGTAGCGGGCCGTCGCGCCGAGCGCGCCGCCGGCCGCCACGACCGCGACGACGGGCGCCTGCGCACGCCATTCGGACCGCCGGGGTGGGGCGGGGCGGACGCGACGGGTCCGCGTCTGCGGGGCTGTCATCGGTACGTCTCCTCTTTCGGCCCTGCCCCCGTCGGGCGATCAAGGCCGGAACCCAGCGTACCGCCGGGTCAGCGGGCGGCGGGCCGGGCGCAGACCGCCACCCCGGGCTCCCACAGGCTGCCCAGCACCAGGTGGTCACCGGTGACGCAGACGCTGGTGACCATGCGGAAACCGGACCGGTGGCGGGCGAGGTGGTGGACGACGCGCCCCGCGTCGTCCACGGCCACGACGCCGGCGGTCCCGCTCGGGCGGTACGGCAGGTGTACGGCCGCCCGGGCGGCGGCGCGGCGGACGGCCGGCGAAGCGCGGTGCAGCAGGTCCAGCGGGGGGACCCGGGGACTGGCCAGGGCGACCCAGACCGGGCCGCCGGGACCCTCGCGCCAGAGGTTGTCCGGCATGCCGGGCAGGTCGGCGAAGGGCTCCGCGTGACCGGCGCGGGGGCCGGTGAGCCGGTAGCGGACCAGGCGGCAGGCGCCGGTCTCGGCGAGCACCAGGGAGGAGCCGTCGGCCGCGACGGCGAGGCCGTTGGCGAAGCGCAGCCCCTCCAGCAGGACCTCGGGCTCGCCGCCCTCGGGGGGCAGCCGAAGCAGGCGTCCGGTGCCGGTGTGCTCGACGATGTCGCCGATCCACCGGTCCAGGGGGTGGCGGCGGCTGGAGACGGTGAAGTACAGGGTGCCGTCGGGCAGGGCGACGGCGTTGCTGCAGAAGCGGAGCCGCTCCCCCGCCACCGAGTCCGCGAGAACCCGGACGGTGCCGTCGTCCGTGCCCACCCGCAGCAGGCCGCGTTCGGCGTCGCAGACCACCACGTCGCCGTCCGGGAGGAGCTCCAGCCCGAGGGGGCGGCCGCCGGTGCGGGCCAGCACCTCGGTGCGGGCCGTGCGCGGGTCGCCGAGGTGGTGGACGCGGAGGATGCGCCCGTCGGCCACTCCGGTCAGCACCCGCCCGTGCGGGTCGGGGACGACGTCCTCGGGGCCGCGCGCGCCCAGGGAGACGTAGTGCAGGGACACGAGTTCCGCGGGTCGGTTCACGGGCGTCGCCTCACGCCCGCCGACGACCGTCCGGGACGATGAGAACACGTCACCAGCCCTTCTCGAAGATCCTGGTCACCTCGGCGATGCGGATCTCGTCGCGCCGGTAGTGGGTGCGGCAGCGGATCCGGCGGGTGCGCAGCATGCCGAGGCGGGCGAGGAAGTCCAGGTGGGCGCGGACGGTCCGCGGGGGCAGGCCCAGCTTGGCGGCGACGGCCCGCGCGGTGACGCCCGTGGCGGCGAGATCGCGGCGGCGCCCGGCCGGGAAGTGGGCCGCCGGGTCCTTGAGCCACTCCAGGATGGTCCCCCGGATCCGGCCCGTGGGAGTCCCCGGGGAAGTCACCGTCATCCGTCCGCCTCCCGTCCCCGGCCTCCTCGTACGCAGTGTTCCCACTGTGGCCCGGGCGACGCCGCCGCGTCCGGGACTCGGCGTCCGTTGTCCGGTAAGGAACGGCCCCGTTCCCGGGGAGAGGCATAACGCCCCAGGCCCGTGGCGGGGGCCCGGTCGCGGTGCCGCGGCCGGGCCCCGTGCCGACGGCTCAGCGGTGGCTGAACCACGTCATGGAGGAGAGCGCCTTGTCGTCGTAGCCGAAGAGGGCCTGGTTCTCCCAGCCGTTGCCGGAGCCGGCGTCCGCCGGGTCCCAGCCGTTGCCGGGGACGGCGGTCCAGGTGGCCTCCCAGTAGAAGACGCCGAGACCGCGGCCGTCCGGGACGGCCTCCACGATGCTCGCCACGTCGTTCAGCCACTTGGTCTGGCCGGCCACGGTCGCCGGGTAGCCGGGGACGAGTTCGCCGGTGGTGTCGATCTGGTTGGTGAGCGCGTCGTCACTGTCGAGACGGAAGGGGTAGGCCGTCTCGGCGACGAACACCGGCTTGCCGTAGCGGACGGCCGCGTCGTCCAGGGTGGTCTGGAAGTCGGAGAGCGCACCGTGCCAGTAGCCGTAGTACGACAGGCCGATCACGTCGAACTTGACGCCGTTGGCCACCGCGTTGTCGAACCACCACTCGGTGCCGGCCTTGTCCCCGCCCTTGGCGAGGTGCAGCGCGACGGAGGTGGACGGGTTGACCGCCTTGACGGCGCTGTAGCCGGAGTTGATCAACCCGGCGAGCTGGGTCCAGTTGTCCGTCGACCCCTCGGACCACAGCATGCCGCCATTGATCTCATTGCCCACCTGGACCATGTCGGCGGTGGTGCCTTGAGCCTTCAAGGCGTTCAACACGTCGTACGTGTGGTTGTACACGTCGGTCTTCAGTTGACTGTATGTGTGGCCCGACCACGCGGCCGGCTTCTTCTGGGCGCCCGGGTCGGCCCAGGTGTCCGAGTAGTGGAAGTCGACCAGCAGCTTCATGCCCTGCGCCTTGACCCGTTTGGCCATCGCCAGGACGTGCGCCTTGTCGTTGAAGCCGTCGGCGGGGTTCACCCACACCTTCAGGCGCGCGTAGTTCATGCCGTACGACCTGAGGATGGGCAGGGCGTCGCCGGCGGTGCCCGAACTCGTCCGGTAGACGCCGCCCTTGGCCTCGCTCTTGGCGAGGGAGGAGATGTCGGCGCCATGGATGGAGGTGCTCGTGGCGCCGGGTGCGAAGGTCAGATCGTCAACATTGATCCAGTTGCCCGCGTTCGCGTCACTGTTGACGCTGATGGTGCACTGGTTGTTGGTCACATTGACCGGCGTGACGATCCGGATCCATCCACTGGACGAGACCGGCAGATCGGTGCGCTGTTCGGAACCCCCGCAGTTCTTGAGCGCTATGTACGCGGCCTTCTGTCCGCCGCTGGACCGCACCCACGCGGTCAGCTTGTAGTTCCCGTTGGCCAGCCCGGACAGGTACTGGTAGGTCTCCACCTTGTAGGCGGAGGCCGAGTAGTGGCTGAGGCGGTAGCTCCCGGCGTGGCCGCCGGCCTCGGTGTAGGAGGCGCCGGCGTCGCCGTACTCCGACCAGCCGGCGGGCACGGCCGCGCCCGTGCCGTCGGACTCGAAGCCGCCGTTGGTCAGCGTGCTCGCGGCCTGGGCGGTCTGGGCGGGCAGGGCGGTGAGGGCGAGCCCGGCCGCGAGCGGCGGCAGCAGGGCGGTGATGGTGCGTCTGGGATGGAACTTCATCGTCCGTCGTCCCTTCGACGTAACTGGGGAGAGGCTCCTCCCGCGGTGGGCCGGAGGAGGCCCCCTCCGCCCGCGGCTCCCACGGCTCACGCGGGCGGAGGGGAGTCGGCTCAGCCGTCGAGTCGCACGACCCGGACGGCTCCCGCCGGGACCGCCAGGCGGCCCGCGGCGCGTTCGCCCGTCAGCAGCTCGGTGCCGGGCGAGTCCAGCGGCACCTTGGTGTCGCCGGCGGTGTGGTTGATGACGAACAGGAAGGTGCCCGACTCGCCGCCGCGGCGCACGACCTCGACGTCGCGGGGCAGTTCGGCGCGCGGGGCGAGACCGGCGTCGTCGGCCGCCCGGGCGAGGAGCGCGTCCAGGCCCTGGGTGTCGAGACGGGTGGACACGTACCAGGCGGTGCCCCGGCCGAGCCGGTGCCGGGTGACGGCCGGGTGGCCCGCGGTGAGCCCGTCGGCGTACCGCCACACGGTCTCGGCGCCGCGCGGGACGACGAACTCCGTCCACACGTCACCGGTCGGCCCGGGCCCGTCCGGGCCGGTCAGCCGGACCCGCTGGTCCTTCAGCAGCGGCGAGAACTCCTCCACGGTCAGTCCGAGGACATCGCGCAGCACGCCCGGGCAGGCGCCCTCGTGGACGGCGTCGTGTTCGTCCACGATCCCGGAGAAGTACGACACCACGAGCGTGCCGCCGTTCTCGACGTAACCGCGGACGTTGCGCCCGGCGGCCTCGGTCATCAGGTACAGGGCCGGCACCACGACCAGGGGGTAGGCGGACAGGTCGGCTTCCGGGTGGGCGAAGTCGACGGTGAGGTGGCGGTCGTAGAGGGCCTCGTAGAAGGAGTCGGCACGCTCGCGCGCGTCGTGGTCCTCGCTGGGCCGCCAGTCGAGGCCCTGCGCCCACCAGGACTGCCAGTCCCACAGCATGGCCACGTCGGCCTCGGTGCGGGTGCCCCGGATGCCGCTCAACGCGTCCACCGACGCGCCGAGTTCGACGACCTCGCGCCAGACACGGGTGTCGGTGCCGCCGTGCGGGACCATCGCGGAGTGGAACTTCTCGGCGCCGCGCCGGGACTGGCGCCACTGGAAGAACATCGCGCCCTCGGAGCCGCGGGCGACATGGGCGAGGGAGTTGCGGGCCATCTGCCCGGGCGCCTTGGCGGGGTTGCGGGGCTGCCAGTTGACGCCCGAGGTGGAGTGCTCCAGCAGCAGCCAGGGGGCGCCGCCGGCGACCGAGCGGGTGAGGTCGGCGGCCATCGCGAGGTTGACGTGGGTGCGGCGGCCGTCGGTGATCAGGTAGTGGTCGTTGGTGACCAGGTCGACCTCGCGGCCCCAGGCCCAGTAGTCCATGGAGTCGCACTGGCTGAGGGCGGTCATGAAGTTGGTGGTGACCGGGACGCCGGGAGACAGGCGGTGCAGGATGTCGCGCTCGGCCCGGAAGTTCTCCCGGATCAGGGCGTCGGCGAACCGCTTGTAGTCCAGGGCCTGGCCCGGGTTGCCGGCGGTCGGGGTGGCGCGGGGCGGGTTGATCTGCGCGAGGTCCGTGTAGCGCTGGCCCCAGAAGGCTGTTCCCCAGGCCTCGTTGACCGCGTCCACGCCGCCGTAGGTGTCCGCGAGCCAGCGGCGGAAACGGGCCGCGCAGGAGTCGCAGTAACAGGCGGAGACAGGGACGCCGTACTCGTTGTGGACGTGCCACATCGCGAGCGCGGGATGGTCGCCGTAGCGCTCGGCGAGCCGGGTGGTGATGTTCGCGGCGGCGGCGCGGTAGTCGGCGTTGCTGTGGCAGATCGCGCCGCGGGAGCCGAATTCGTAGCGCACGCCGTCGGCGGTGACCGGCAGGGCCTCCGGGTGGGCCCGGTAGAACCAGACGGGCGGCACCACCGTGGGCGTGCCGAGGTCGACGCGGATGCCGCCCTCGTGCAGCAGGCCGAGGATCCGGTCGAGCCAGCCGAAGTCGTACTCCCCCGGCGCCGGTTCCAGCAGGGCCCAGGAGAAGATGCCGACGCTCACCATCGTCACGCCGGCCTCCCGCATCAGCCGGATGTCCTCCAGCCAGACGGATTCCGGCCACTGCTCGGGGTTGTAGTCCCCGCCGAAGGCGAGCCGCGTTAGACCCCTGGGGGCGGTGTCCGGCATGGATCTCTCCCGGAAAATCGATCAGATGGGAACGTGCACACACAGCCGCTGCGGTGCGGGCCCAACATAACCGCACAGCAACAACCATTGACAAGTGTCCGGGATGTTTCTCTACTGTGAACGCTCACAGAAGCATGGCAGGGGCTCCCGGCAGGCGGGCGTCCGCGTCATGTGAGCGTGCACACAACTGCATGACGGGGCCCCGCAGCGGGCGGGGACCCGGGTCAGGGGAGAAACCATGCCGCACACGAAGCGCCGTCGCCTCGTGACAACCGCCGTCGCCGTGTCGCTCGGCGCCACCGCCCTCGCCGCCTGTGGGTCCGGGGACGACAGCAAGGCCGAGTCGGGTCCCGTGTCGCTGACGTACTGGACCTGGACACCCGGCATGGACAAGGTCGTCGACCTGTGGAACAAGGGGCCGGGGAAGAAGGAGCAGATCACCGTCACGGTGAAGAAGCAGGCGTCCGGCGACACGCTGGTCACCAAGATCCTCACCGCGCACAAGGCGAAGAAGGCCCCCGACCTGGTGCAGGCCGAGTACCAGGCGCTGCCGACCCTGGTCAGCAACGACGCCCTGGCCGATGTGTCCGAGGACGTCGACGACGTCAAGGACAAGTTCGCCGAGGGTGTCTGGCAGCAGACCACGCTCGGCACCGAGGCCGTCTACGCGGTGCCGCAGGACATCGGCCCGATGATGTTCTACTACCGCGAGGACCTCTTCAAGCAGTACGGCCTCAAGGTCCCCACCACCTGGGAGCAGTTCGCCGAGACCGCCCGGCAGCTGAAGAAGAAGGCCCCCGACAAGGACCTGACCACCTTCTCCGCCAACGACTCCGGTCTCTTCGCGGGCCTCGCCCAGCAGGCCGGCGCCAAGTGGTGGAGCACCTCCGGCGACAAGTGGAAGGTCGGCATCGACGACGCGGCCACCCGGAAGGTCGCCGAGTTCTGGGGCGGCCTGGTCGAGGAGGGCGCCATCGACAACCAGCCGATGTACACCCCGTCCTGGAACAAGGCGTTGAACACGGGCAAGCAGATCGCCTGGGTGAGCGCCGTGTGGGCGCCCGGCACGCTGACCACGGCGGCACCGGACACCAAGGGCAAGTGGGCCATGGCCCCGCTCCCCCAGTGGTCGGCGGACAAGGACGTCACCGGCAGCTGGGGCGGCTCCTCCACGGCCGTCACCACCGACTCCGCGCACAAGGAGGCCGCCGCGAAGTTCGCGGTCTGGCTGAACACCGACCACGACGCCCTGAACGCGCTGGCCAAGGAGGGCGGCATCTACCCGGCGTCCACCTCCGCCCAGCTCAGCGGCGCCTTCTCCAACCCGCCGGCGTACTTCTCCAACCAGCCGGACTTCTACACCAAGGCCGCTGGCATAGCGAAGACCACCGCGCCCGCCTCCTGGGGCCCGAACGTGAACGTCGCCTACACGTCCTTCAAGGACGCCTTCGGCGCCGCCGCCAAGAACAAGTCGGACTTCACCGCCGCCCTGAGGAAGATGCAGGACGACACGGTCGCCGACATGAAGAAGCAGGGCTTCGGGGTCTCCCGGTGAGCAGCCCGACCAGCCGGAGGGGGTACGGGGTCAAGGCGGCCCCCTACACCTTCCTCCTCCCCGCCACGGTCCTGTTCGCCCTCTTCTTCGCGCTGCCCATCGGCTACGCGGTGTGGCTCAGCTTCCGCAAGGTGCACGTCTCCGGGCTCGGCCTGGGCTCGGGCGCCCGGCGGGAGGTCTGGGCCGGCTTCGAGAACTACCGCGCTGCCCTCCAGGACAGCGAGCTGCTGCACGGCGCGCTGCGCGTGCTCGGCTACGGCTGCATCGTCGTCCCGGTGATGCTCGGCCTCGCCCTGCTGTTCGCGCTGATGCTGGACTCCGAAAAGGTGCGGCTCGCCCCGTTCACCCGGCTCGCGATCTTCCTGCCGTACGCCATCCCCGGTGTGGTGGCCGCGCTGCTGTGGGGCTTTCTGTACCTGCCGGACGTCAGCCCGTTCTACTTCGTGCTCGACAAGCTGGGTCTGCCGCAGCCGGACCTGCTGGACGGCGGTCCGCTCTATCTCGCCCTGTCGAACATCGCGGTCTGGGGCGGCACCGGCTTCAACATGATCGTCATCTACACCTCGCTCAGGTCGATCCCGGCCGAGGTGTACGAGGCGGCGCGGCTGGACGGCGCCACCCCGCTGCAGATCGCGCTGCGGATCAAGATCCCGATGGTGGCGCCCTCGCTGGTGCTGACCTTCTTCTTCTCGATCATCGCGACGCTCCAGGTGTTCAACGAGCCGACCACCCTGAAGCCGCTCACCAACTCGGTCAACACGACCTGGAGTCCGCTGATGAAGGTGTACCAGGACGCCTTCGGCCGCAACGACATGTACTCGGCGGCGGCCGAGGCGACGCTGATCGCCGTGGTCACGCTGCTGCTGTCGTTCGGGTTCCTGCGGGCCTCCAACCGCCGCGACAAGCGGGAAGCCAGTCAAGGAGGGGCGCGATGAGTGCTCTTGCCGTCCACGATGCGGCCCCGGCCGCCGGCACCACTCCGGGTACGGCGCGGCGCCCTCCGCTGCGGCGCCGGATCGCGCTGGTGCCGACGCTCACGCTGCTGCTCGGCGCGGTCTACACGCTGCTGCCGGTCGCCTGGGTGGTGATCGCGTCCACCAAGTCCGGGCACGAGCTGTTCTCCACGTTCACCTTCCTGCCCGGCACCGGTTTCGCCGACAACATCAGGGATCTCGACGCCTACCGGGGCGGGGTCTACTGGACCTGGATGGGCAACTCCGCGCTGTACGCCGGTCTGGGCGCCCTGCTGTCCACCGCAGTGTCGGCGTTCAGCGGCTACGCGCTCGCCACGTACCGCTTCCGGGGCCGCGAGACGATGTTCAACGTGCTGCTCGCGGGCGTGCTGATGCCGCCGGTGATCCTCGCGATCCCGCAGTACCTGCTGCTGGCGAAGGCCGACCTCACGGACTCCTACCTGTCCGTGCTGCTGCCGCAGATCCTCTCCCCGTACGGGGTCTACCTGGCCCGGATCTACGCGTCCGCCGCCGTGCCGGCCGACGTGGTGGAGGCCGGGCGGATGGACGGGGCGAGCGAGTGGCGGATCTTCACCCGGATCGCGCTGCCGATGATGATCCCCGGCATGGTGACGGTGTTCCTGTTCCAGTTCGTCGCGGTCTGGAACAACTTCCTGCTGCCGTACATCATGCTCAGCGACGACGAGAAGTTCCCGCTGACGCTGGGCCTTTACACGCTGCTGGAGCAGGGGGCGAACACACCCGCGCTGTACACGCTGGTGATCACCGGCGCGTTCCTCGCGGTGCTTCCGCTGATCGCGCTGTTCCTGGTCATCCAGCGGTTCTGGAGCCTGGATCTGCTGTCCGGGGCCGTAAAGTCATGACCATGAGCAATACGGGGGGCCGGCGCAGGGCACCGACGATCCACGACGTGGCGCGCGAGGCCGGGGTCTCGCGCGGCACCGTCTCGCGGGTGCTCAACGGCGGGCACTATGTGAGCCCCGCCGCCCAGGAGGCGGTCAACGCCGCGATCCGCAAGACCGGGTACGTCGTGAACCGGCACGCCCGTTCGCTGATAACGGGGCGTTCGGACTCGGTCGGCTTCCTGCTGACCGAGCCGCAGGAGCGGTTCTTCGAGGACCCGAACTTCAACGTCCTGCTGCGCGGCTGCACCCAGGCGCTGGCCGCGCACGACATCCCGCTGCTGCTGATGCTGGCGGGCACGCGGGACGAACGGCGCCGGATCACGCGGTACATCACCGCCGGGCACGTCGACGGGGTGCTGCTGGTCTCCAGCCACTCCGGCGACCCGGTCGCCGAGGAGCTGCGCGCGGCGGGGGTGCCGCTGGTCGCCTGCGGCAAGCCGATCGGCCTCGGCTCGAAGGTGAGTTACGTCGCCGCCGACGACCGGGACGGCGCCCGGGACATGGTGCGGCACCTGCTGTCGCTGGGGCGGCGCCGGATCGGTGTGGTCACCGGTCCGCCGGACACCCCGGGTGGTGTGGAGCGGCTCGCCGGGTACCGGGAGGTGCTCGCCGAGGCGGGCCTGCCGGCCGACGAGCGGCTCGTCGTCTCCGGCGACTACAGCCGTGCGAGCGGTGAGGCGGGCGCGGAGCGGCTGCTGGAGCGGGCGCCGGACATGGACGCCGTGTTCGTCGCCTCCGATCTGATGGCGCAGGGCGTGCTGGCGGCGCTGCACCGGGCCGGGAAGCGGGTGCCGGAGGACATCGCCGTAGGCGGTTTCGACGACTCCCCGGCGGCGACCGCCGCCACTCCGGCGCTCACCACCATCCGGCAGCCGTGGGACCGGATCAGCAACGAGATGGTGCGGGTGCTGCTCGCCCAGCTGGGCGGTGAGGATCCGGCGGCGGTGATCCTGCCCACGGAACTGGTGCGGCGCGAGTCCGCTTAGAGGTCCTGACCAAGGCGTCGGACATCGCGGAAGACGCCCGGGCCGTTGCCGTGCCCCCCCGCCTCGTGCGGCCATGACCGTCGGATCCCGCGCTGCCGCGGCAGGCGGCGGTGCGCCGGGCCACGGGGCGGGCGATGGGACAGGCTCGCCCCGAGGACGGATGCGGGTGGCGGAGCGCCGGGGGCCGCCGGAGCCCGGAAGCGGACTGTACGACGGGCCGGCGTCGCCGCGGCGTCGGCGTCAGAGCCGCTGGTGGCCGCACCGTATCCCCCCTCCCACGGCACCGAGCGGGGCAGGGTGCCGGGGCTGCGCTGCGGGACGGGCGGGGCCGGTGCGATCTCCGGGCTGGCCCCCTCCACCAGGGCCGGCGCACACACCGGGTCGGGGGTGGTCGCGTGCTCGACGAGCGTGCCCTCGCGGGCCAGCCGGTCGAACCCGGGAGCCCCCCCCGCCCGGTTGCCGTGCGCGCCCGTGGTGTCCCAGCGCTGCCGGCCGGTGAGGACCACGATCACGTGGGGACGACGGGCACGGTCATGCGGTGGCGGCCCCCGCGGTCGGGACGCCCGACGCGTCCGACGTGCTCGACGCACCCGACGCGACGCCGAACGCCGGGTCCGGCACCGACTCCGGGGACAGCAGCACGGAGGACCGGCCGTCGACGCCGACCGGGACGTCACCGTCGATGGTGACCCGGCGCAGTTTGCGCTCGTGGTCGTCGGAGTCGTCCACCCCGTAGTGCTGCGTCGCCCGGTTGTCCCAGATGGCGACGTCGCCGGCCTGCCACTGCCAGCGGACGGTGTTCTCGGGCCGCTCGACGTGGGACTGGAAGAGCTGGAACAGGGCACGCGAGTCCGGCGCGGTCAGCCCCTTGATGCGCTGGACGAAGTTGCCGAGCAGCAGGACCCGCTCCCCGGTCTCCGGGTGGACGCGCACGACGGGATGCTCCGTGAGGAACTTCGTCGAGGTGAACACCTCGCGGAACCGGGCCAACTGCTCGGGCAGCGCGTCGGGGCGCAGCGCGGCGTAGTCGTAGTCGTTGGAGTGCACGGCGCGCAGTTCGTCGGCGAGGCGGCGCAGCGGCTGAGGCAGCCCGGCGTACGCGGTCGCGGTGTTGGCCCACAGGGTGTTGCCGCCGTACGGGGGCACGACCAGGGCGCGCAGGATGGAGAAGGCCGGGTACGCGGGGACGAAGGTCACGTCGCTGTGCCACTGGTTGGCGCGGCCGCCGTGGTCGGAGTCGATCGGGAAGGAGTAGCGGCCGTCGGCGGAGGGAACGGTCGGGTGGGCGACCGGCGTGCCGAGCAGACGGCCGAAGGCCTCGTGCTGCTCCTCGTCCAGGTGGTCCTGGCCGCGGAAGAAGACGACCTTGTGCTCGAGCAGGGCCGCGCGGATCTGCGCCACGGTGTCCGCGGGCAGGTCGCCGCCGAGACGGACGCCGGTGAGGACCGCGCCGAGGCGGCCGCCGACCTTCTGCACGGTGACGGCGGGGGCCGGGGCTGTGGTGGTCATGTGTGCTTCCTTCCGTGGACACAAGCAACGCACTCGGCTTGTGTGGGGTTAATTCCTGAGGGGAAGTAATTGAGGTGAGGCAGGGACCGGGCCCGGAAACCGCGCGGCCGAGGCGGATGCCGGACGACGTGAGGATCGGGGGCGCGCGGTTGCCATGACGACGGTGGCGGCGGCGCGAACCCGCGGCGCGGGACGCTCGGTTCAGGCGCCGGCGGCAGCCCGGCAAAGGCCCGGACAGAGCGCCGGGGCGGCGGTGCCGAGCCGCGACTGGCAAGCGGCCGAGGTGAGCATGTCCCGGAGACTGGCAGGGCCCCGCGAGGCTCGTCAAGGACGGGGACCGAGCCCCGGACCCTGTCCCGGGGTGCTTCAATTCCCCCTGCACGGCATCTGGCCGTCGGCCCGGAAACCCGTTCTGACCAGGAGAGTTGAGGCGCCGAACGGCAGGGACCGGCGCCTTGGCACCCGCTCCGCGGGACGGCCCGTGATCGGCTTCGGGATTTCATGTCCCCGCAACGTGGAGAGGCAACGATGACGTCCACCCCCCACCCGCACAGAATGGTCGGCGACGGCCGGCGCGAGGCGAACGCGGCTCTCGTGCTGCGCACGGTCCTCGATCACGGCCCGGTCGCCCGCAGCGCCGTCGCCCGGCTCTCGGGACTCAGCCCGGCCGCCGTGTCCCGGCAGGCCACCGACTTGACACGCGCGGGGCTGCTGCGCGAACTGCCCGACCTCGTCGAGGGCCGGGGGGTAGGACGCCCGCAGATCCCGATGGACCTGCACCTCGGTGCGGTCGGCGGGCCGGTGGCCGGCGGCGTGCACCTGGGCGTGCCCGCGTCGACGCTGGGCTTGGTCGATCTGCGGGGCAGGGTGATCGCCCGGCGCTTGGTCCGACACGACGGACTGGACCGGGAGCTGCTACCGGCCACCATCACCGCCGAGCTGCGCGCCTTCCTCGCCGAACACGTCGGCCCGCGGCCCCTGCTGGGAGTCGGCGCGGCGCTGGGCGGCTGGATCGACCCGGTGCGGGGATCGGTCGTCCGGCACGAGGCGCTCGGGTGGCGGCGCCGCCCGCTAGCCGGGGAACTCGCCGAGGGCCTGGGCGGTGTGCCCGTGCGGATCGACAACCACGCGCGTGCCATCGCCCAGTCGGAGATCCTGTTCGGCAGGCCGGCCGCACGGCGCAGTCTCGTCCACCTCTTCGTCGGCAACGTCGTGGACGCGGCCCTGGGCATCGCGGGCGTGGTGCACCAAGGGCCGGGTTCGGCGGCGGGCGACGTCGCGCACCTGCCCGTGCCCGACTCCACCGCCCCGTGCCCGTGCGGCCGTTCGGGTTGTCTGGAGGCGACCGCGTCGAACACCGCCGTCGCGGCGACCGCGGCGCGCCGGGGAATCGTGCCGGAACCCGACATCTTCCTGGTCGTGGACGCGGCGGCGGCCGGTGACCGGCGCGCGGACCGGCTGCTGCGGGAACGGGCCCGGGCGGTGGGCAGGGCGGTCGCCCTCCTGCTCGACGTCGTCAACCCGGACCTGGTGGTCGTCACCGAGCACGCCAGCGTCCTAAACGCCGAGTACCTGGAGGAGATCCGGGGCGCCGCCGTCGATCTCTCGTCCGTCTGCGACGACCCGGAGCGCATTGTCAGCCCCCACGCGGGCCCGGCCACGCTGCCCGTCGCGGCCGGCACCGTCCTGCTGAATCCGCTGTTCAGGGCCCCGCTGAGGACGATGGAAGAGCGGGCGGGGGGCGAAGCGGAAGGACTGACACCGTCTCACTGAACGGACAGCGCCGTTGACCGCCGGACGACGCCACTGTCATATTGCTGGCGTGCATCCGGACAAGCGCCTCGTCTCCCGCAGGCATGTCGACTTGTGTCGACAGGCCAGCGCGGTCTGTGCCGTTCTCGTCTGATCACCTCGCCCGCGAGCGGACCAGGTCTCTCCACCGATGCCTCCGCCTCGCCCACGCATCTCCCTCTTGATACGCGCCGACAAACGCTGACCACGCCGATACGCGCCGACAACGCGGCTCCGCGCTGACAGCGAGGACGTGCGCGCTCTCGCGCCGAACCGTCAGCCGCTTGCACGGCCTCGCGGCCATGAATTCCGATCGCAGCGGAAGTAATGGCCCGCGACGTCGGGCGCGCGGCGCCGTTCTCCGCGTCCCGTCGTCACCTCATCGTCCCTCGAATCGTCACAGGCAGGCATCCGATGACCGAGTCGTACCCTTCCCCGGCCGCCCCACCCTCCCGGCGGACCGCCCTGCGTGCCGCCGGCGGTGGCACCCTGCTCCTCGGGCTGGGACTGGCGGGCTGCCGCTCGGCCGTCTCCGCGTCGGAGTCCGCAGAGAAGGGGGGCGCCGCCGAGCCGAGGCGGGGCGGCACGGTGAGCGTCGCCATCAACAGCGACTTCACCCCCAGCCTCCTGTTCGCCCAGAGCGGCCAGTCCCTCCAGCACCGCCTCGTCTACAACACGCTGACCCGCTACGACGACGAGCTGACACCGCGGCCCGAACTGGCGACCTCCTGGCACTACGCGGAGGACGGCCGCAGCATCACCCTCGAACTGCGCTCCGGTGTGACCTTCCACGACGGCCGGCCGTTCACCGCCGACGATGTCATCTTCGCCGTGAAGAACCTCCAGAACCCCGCCAGGGCGGCCCAGTTGAGGGCGACGGCGGGCGTGATCACCGGTTTCGAGAAGCAGGGCGACCACAGGCTGGTGCTCAAGCTGGCCCACCGCGTCAACAATCTCTTCGACCTCTTCGAGTTCATGATCATCACTGATCGGAACTCCGTCGAGGAGGCGCTGAAGGGAACCAGGCTCAACGGCACCGGGCCGTTCCGGCTGACCAAGTGGAGCCCGGGCTCCGGACTGAGCTTCACCCGCAACGACGCCTACTGGCAGCCGGGCCGCCCCTACCTCGACGCCGTCGAGTTCCGCGTGATCCCGCAGGCCGACGCCCTCGTCTCCTCCTTGCGCACGGGTCAGTCGCAGCTCACGTTCCAGGTTCCGGGCAGGAACCTCGCCGTCGTCAAGAGCAGTCCCGGCCTCACCGTCACCGAGTACGACACGGGCGGCGGAGCCCAGTACCTCGGCGTCAACACCACGGTCGCCCCGCTCGACGACCGCACCGTCCGGCAGGCCCTCGCCCTCGCCGTCGACCGCGACCGCATCCTGAAGCAGACCCTCGGCGGCTACGGACTCGCCTCGGCGGCCCCCTGGCCGAAGTCGTCGCCCGCCTTCACCGAGGCCGGCCGCACCCACTACGGGCACGACCCCGCGAAGGCGCGCGAACTGCTGCGGTCCGCCGGACACACCCGCCTCGACCTTCCCCTGCTGCACCTCGGTCTGCCCGGGGACACCGCCGTCGCCGAGTCCCTCCAGTACGACCTGAAGCAGGTGGGCGTCCACGTGACCCTCCGGCCCACCGACCCGGCCACGGCGCAGAAGGACCTCATCTCCCAGAAGATGCCCGCGCTGTGGACGATGAGCCACGGGTTCGCCCAGGTCCAGCCGTCGACCCTCGCGGTCAGCGCCTATCCCTTCAACGAGGCCAAGAACACCTCGAAATACCGGTCGGCGAAGTACACCCGGGTCGTCCGCGAGGCGTGGACGAGTCCCGCCACAGGCGCCGCGGCGAACGCGCTGCACCGCGAGATCTCCGACATCCTCCTCGACGAGGCGTTCATCATCGACCTCGTCATCCGCGGCAACGTCCAGGTCGCCGCCAAGGACCTGCACGGCGTCACGCTCAACAAGTTCGCCTACCTCAACCTCGACAACGCCTACCTGGCGGCCTGAGCATGGGCATCCGACTGCTGCGGCGGCTCCCGTCCGCCCTCCTCGTCCTCCTCGTCGCCTCCTTCGTGATCTTCTCGATCCTCCGCCTGGTGCCGGGTGATCCCGCGACCTCCCTCGCCGGACCGGACGCCGGTCCCGAGACCGTCGCCGCCATCCGGGACCGCCTCGGCCTGGACGAACCCCTGCCCCTCCAGTACGTCCACTGGATCGGCGGCCTCCTCACCGGCGACCTCGGCCCCTCGTACGCAATCGGCGGCCAGACCGCCGACCTCATCGGCGACGGCCTCGGTGCGACGGTCGAACTCACCCTGGGCGCCCTGCTGTTCGTCGTCGTCCTCGGCACCGCGTTCGGGGTGCTCGGTGCCACCGCACGCCGCGGCTGGGTACGCGCCACGGTCCGGGTCCTGACGACCGGGGCGCTGGCCGTGCCGCCGTTCGTCACCGGCGTCCTTCTCGTGCTGCTGTTCGCGGTGGTGCTGAAGGTCCTGCCGTCCGGCGGCCGGGTCTCCGTCCTGACCGCCCCCGACCTGGGCGTGCAGTACCTGCTGCTGCCCGCGCTGTGCCTGGCGCTGCCCAGCGCCGCGATCCTCGGCCGCTACCTGAAGGACGGCATCGAGCGCGCCCTCGCCGAGGACTACGTGCGCACGGCCACCGCGGCGGGCGTCCATCCGCGCCGGCTGCTGTGGCGCCACGCCCTGCCCAACGCGCTCCCGCCCGTCGTCACCCTGCTCGGCATGCAGACCGGCCACCTGCTGGGCGGCGCCGTGCTCGTCGAGGCCATCTTCGCCTGGCCCGGCCTCGGCCAGCTCGCCGAACAGGGCCTCACCCGCCGGGACTACCCGGTCGTCCAGGACCTGCTGCTGCTCCTGGTGACCGTCTTCGTCCTCGTCCAGTTGATCACCGATCTCGTCCATGCCTGGCTCGACCCCCGGATCAGGTGGGAGTGACCCCATGACCGCCATCACCCTCCCGGCCCCCGGGAAACCCGCCCGCAGGAGCCCGCGCCACCCCTACCGGGCCGCGCTGGCCTCCGCCAGGGGCCGCGTCGGCCTCGCCCTGGTCCTGCCCGTCGTGCTCGCCGGGGTCCTCGCCCCGCTGCTCGCCGGGCACAGTCCGACCGACCAGTCCGACCTGTCCCTGGCGGCCCCCGGCACCCCGGGGCACCTCCTGGGCACCGACGACCTCGGCCGCGACCTGCTCGCCCGCCTGGTCTACGGCATCCGCGCCGACCTGGGCATCATCGCCCTCGCGGTGCCCCTCGGGGCGCTTCTGGGCTGCCTGTTCGCGCTGCTCGCCGCGACCCACCCGGCCGTGGACACCGCCGTCCAGCGGGCCTTCGACCTCGTCCTCGCCTTCCCCGGGCTGATCCTCGCCCTCGCCGTCACCGCCATCCTCGGCCCCGGCCGCCTGCCCGTCGTCCTGGTCATCGCCCTCGCCGAGATCCCCGCCTTCGGACGGCTTCTGCGCACCGGCATCCTGGTCGAGCGGGAACGCGAGTACGCCACGGCCGCCCGGGTCGGCGGCGCCTCCCCGGCCCGTGTCCTGACCCGGCACATCCTGCCCAACGCCGTGGACCCGCTCGTCGTGCAGATCGCCGTCTCGCTGACCGTCGCGGTCTTCATCGAGGGCGCGATGAGCTTCCTCGGCGTCGGTGTCCGCCCCCCGCAGCCCACCCTGGGCGCCGTGCTGAGCCAGTCGATGCCCTACCTCGCCGACGCGCCGCACTTCGCCGCCGGCCCTCTGATCACCGTGACCGCGCTCGTCCTCGGCCTGTCCCTGATCGCCGAGGCACTGAACCGGGAGATACGCCGATGACCGCCTCCGCGCTGCTCGAAGTACGCGGCCTGGACGTCGAGTTCACCGCACCCGACGGCACTCTCACCCGCGCCGTGCGGGACGTGTCCTTCACCCTGGACCGGGGCGAGACCCTGGCCGTCGTCGGGGAGTCCGGCTCCGGCAAGTCCACCACCGCCCTCGCCCTGCTGCGGATGCTGCCCGGCACCGGCCGCGTCGCCCGCGGCTCCGTCCTGCTGGACGGACAGGACCTCGCGGCCGCCGACGAGGCCGAGCTCCGGCGGGTCCGGGGCGCCCGCATCGGCATGGTCTTCCAGGACCCGATGACGGCCCTGAACCCGGTACTCACCGCGGGCGCCCACCTGGACGAGGTGCTGCGCGCCCACGGCGGCCGCGACAAGGCGGCCCGCCTCGCCCGAGCCGTGGAACTCCTCGACCTGGTCGGCATCCCGGATCCGGAACGCCGCCTGGACGACCATCCGCACCGCTTCTCCGGCGGGCAGCGCCAGCGCATCCTGATCGCCATGGCCCTGGCAGGCGAACCGGACGTCCTGGTCGCCGACGAGCCCACCACCGCCCTCGACGCCACCGTCCAGGACCAGATCCTCACCCTGCTCGGCGACCTCAACCGCCGCACCGGCACCGCCCTGGTCCTCATCACCCACAACATGGGCGTCGTGGCCCGCGCCTGCGAACGGGTCCTCGTGATGTACGGCGGCACCGTCGTCGAGGACGGTCCCACCGCCGAGGTCCTCACCCGCCCGCGGCACCCCTACACCGCCGGCCTGCTCGCCGCGGTGCCCCGCCTCTCCGCACCGTCCGGCACGCGCCTGGCCGGCATCCCCGGTGCCCCGCCCGACCTCTCGGTCCTCACCGACGGCTGCGCCTTCGCCGACCGCTGCGCCTTCACCGAAGACCGCTGCCGCACCGTCACCCCACCGCTGGTCACCCTCACGACGCGGGCCGCGTCCGGAGAGGGCACGGTACGGGTGGCCTGCCCACCCGCGACGAGCCGGTCCGCGCCGCTGCCCGCCGCGCCCCCGCCCGCCCGGATCGACCGGCCCCGCCCCGGCGCCGTGGTCCTGGAGGCCGTGGGACTGCGCAAGACCTACCGGGGCCGCGGTCTGCGCGGCCGTCCGCTGACCGCGCTGGACGACGTCTCCCTGACCCTGGCCGCCGGCGAGACCCTCGGCATCGTCGGCGAATCCGGCTCCGGCAAGTCCACCCTCGCCCGCGTGCTCGCCCACGCGCACCCGAGCGACTCGGGCACCCTGCGCCTGGACGGCGTGGACATCAGCCGCCCCTCCCGCCGCGAACTGCACACCGTACGGCGCCGCATCCAGATGGTCTTCCAGGACCCGTACGCCTCCCTCAACCCCCGCATGACCGCCGGCCAGATCATCGCCGAGCCGCTGCACGCCTTCGGCATCGGCGACCGGAGCCGGCGCGCACAGCGGGTCGAGGAACTCCTGCTGCTCGTCGGACTCGACCCGTCCGCGGCCGACCGCCGCCCGCGGTCCTTCTCCGGCGGCCAGCGCCAGCGCATCGGCATCGCGCGCGCCCTCGCCCCCGAACCGTCCGTCCTCATCTGCGACGAGCCCGTCTCCGCGCTCGACGTCTCCGTCCAGGCCCAGATCGTGGGCCTGCTCACCGACCTGCAACGCGATCTCGGGCTCTCCCTCGTCTTCATCGCCCACGACCTCGCCGTGGTACGGCAGGTCAGTCACCGCATCGCCGTCATGCACCGGGGGCGCATAGTGGAGACCGGCAGCGCCGACGAGGTGTGCGAGAACCCGGCCGACCCCTACACCCGCGCCCTGCTCGCCGCCGCCCCCGACCCCGTCCCGCCGGCGCGCCACCGCGAGCCCCGCTCCACGCAGGTGCCCGCGTGAGTGGCTGCTGCGCCCCCGGCCGCCCTTGCGGCGGCGGAGCGGGACCGTTCACCGGGCTGCTTCCTCTGCCGCGGGCGCGCCGCGCCGCGCACCCCGCCCTGGTGGAGCTGCCCGGCGGCACCTTCCTGCGCGGCGACGCCTTCGGCGAGGGCTACCACGCCGACCGCGAGGGCCCGGTCCGCGAAGTGAGCGTCGCACCGTTCGCCATCGACGCCACCGCCGTCACCAACGCCCAGTACGCGGCCTTCGTCGAGGCCACCGGCCACCGCACCGACGCCGAGCGCTTCGGGTCGTCGTACGTCTTCCATCTCCTGCTCCACCCCGCCGCCGAGCGCCACGTCCTCGGCCGTGTCCCGGGAGCACCCTGGTGGCTCGGCGTCACGGGAGCGTCCTGGCACGCCCCCGAGGGCCCCGGCTCCGACCTCGACGGCCGCGCCGACCACCCGGTGGTGCACGTCTCCCACCACGACGCCCTGGCGTACTGCGCCTGGGCGGGGCTGCGGCTGCCCACGGAGGACGAGTGGGAGTACGCCGCGCGCGGCGGCCTGCAAGGCGCCCGCTATCCGTGGGGGAACGACTTCACGCCGGGCGGGCGGGAAATGTGCAACACCTGGCGAGGACACTTTCCCCACCGCTCCGACCGGCCCGGCGGCAGCACCGGCACCATGCCCGTCACCGCCTACGAACCCAACGGGTTCGGCCTGTACAACACCTCCGGCAACGTGTGGGAGTGGGTCCAGGACACCCACGGCACCGGCGAACGGGTCATCCGCGGCGGCTCCTACCTCTGCCACGCCTCCTACTGCAACCGCTACCGGGTCGCCGCCCGCTCCCACAACACCCCCGACTCCTCCACCGGCCACGGCGGCTTCCGCTGCGCCCGCGACACGGAGCCGGCCGCACCGGAAGGACGTACCAGCCCGTGAAGGCCGTCATGGTGATGTTCGACAGCCTCAACCGGCACATGCTGCCGCCCTACGGTGGGCCCGAGTGGGTCCACGCCCCGAACTTCGCCCGCCTCGCCGCCCGCACCGTCACCTACGACACCTGCTACGCCGGCTCGATGCCCTGCATGCCCGCCCGCCGCGAACTGCACACCGGCCGCCACAACTTCCTGCACCGCGGCTGGGGCCCGCTCGAACCGTTCGACGACTCCATGCCCGAACTGCTGAAACAGAACGGCGTCCACACCCACCTGGTCAGCGACCACCAGCACTACTGGGAAGACGGCGGCGCCACCTACCACGGCCGCTACAGCACCTGGGAGTTCTTCCGCGGCCAGGAGGGCGACCCGTGGAAGGGCCACGTCGCCGACCCGCGCCCGCCCGAGGACCTGCGCGCCGGCCGGGGCGAGCTGTGGCGCCAGGACTGGGTCAACCGGCAGTACCTCGGCAGCGAGGCCGAGCAGCCGCAGACCCTCACCTTCGACGCGGGACTGGAGTTCCTGAGCGTCAACCACGCCGAGGACGACTGGTTCCTGCAGATCGAGACGTTCGACCCGCACGAGCCCTTCTTCACCCAGGCCCACTACAAGGACCTCTACCCCCACGACTACGACGGCCCCCACTTCGACTGGCCCGACTACAACCGGGTCACCGAGACACCGGAACAGGTCGAGCACGCCCGCTACGAGTACGCGGCGCTGCTGTCCATGTGCGACCACTCGCTCGGCCGGGTCCTGGACGCCATGGACACCCACGGCCTGTGGGACGACACCCTGCTGATCGTCTGCACCGACCACGGCTTCCTGCTGGGTGAGAAGGGCTGGTGGGCGAAGGTGGTCCAGCCCTGGTACGAGGAGCTGGTCCACACCCCGCTCTTCGTGCACGACCCGCGCCGCCCGGACCGCGCCGGCACCCACGACGCCACCCTCGTCCAGACCATCGACATCGCACCGACCCTGCTGGAGTACTTCGGCGTCGACCGCACGCCCGACATGCAGGGGCGTCCCCTGGGCGGGACGGACGGGACGGTCGGCGCCGGTACCGGCCGGACCTCCGCCCTGTTCGGCATGTTCGGCGGCCATGTGAACATCACCGACGGCCGCTACGTCTACATGCGCGCCTGCCACGACGACACCAACCTGCCCCTCAACGAGCACACCCTGATGCCCACCCGCATCCGCGGCCGCTTCACCCCGCAGGAACTCGCCGGCATCTCCCTCGCGGAACCCTTCTCCTTCACCAAAGGGGTGCGGACCGTCCGGGTCCCCGCGCCCGCGCCGGCGCTCCTCGGCCCGCAGCGGTTCGGCACCCTGCTCTTCGACCTCGCGACCGACCCGCACCAGGAACGGCCGATCGTGGACGGCGCCGTCGAACTGCGCATGATCCGGCTCCTGGTCGAGCAGTTGCGCGCCAATGACGCCCCGCGCGACCAGTACGAACGCCTCGGTCTTCCGCACGAGCCGGACTCCGTCGACGAGGGGCACCTGCTGGTGGCGGCACAACGCGAGCGGGCGGATGCCGCGCGCGAACCGGCCGCCCGCGCCGACGAGTTCCCCGAGGGCATCCTGAACCTGCGCACCCCGCTCGCCCGGCTGCTGGCCGAACCGGCGGCGGCCGACGCCGTGCGCCGCATCGTGCCGGGACTGCTCGACACCGAGCTGCTCACCCTGCGCGGCGGCGGCACCCTCCTGCACATCGCCGCGTTCACCGGCCGGCCGGGCCGCGCACAACTCACCGAGCTGGCCGGAGAACTGGCACGCCTCTTCCCGGCCCCCCACACCGACAGCACCGCCGACGACGCGGAGGTCCCCGCATGAGCAGCGCCACCCGACGCGACCCGTACGAGGGTTTCCCCGGCCACGTCGGCCGGACCTTCGCCGAGTCCGAACCGGCCTGGCCCGCACCCGCCCGCACCGGGAAGGCACCGAACATCGTCGTCGTCCTCGTCGACGACATGGGGTACAGCGACATAGGCCCGTTCGGCTCGGAGATCCCCACGCCCGTCCTCGACCGCCTCGCCGACGGCGGAGTACGGCTGACCAACTACCACACCATGCCGCTGTGCTCCCCGGCACGAGCGGCGCTGCTCACGGGCCTCAACCCGCACCGCGTCGGCTACGCCATGGTCGCCAACTCCGACCCGGGCTTCCCCGGATACGGCATGCAGATCGCCGACGACATCCCCACCCTCGCCGAACTGCTCCACGACGCCGGATACGCCACCTACGCCGTCGGCAAGTGGCACCTGGTGCGCGACTCCGCGTCCAACGCGGCGAACGACCGCGCCGGCTGGCCCCTCCAGAAGGGCTTCGACCAGTACTACGGCGTACTGGAGGGCTTGACCAGCCTCTTCCACCCGCACCAACTCGTCCGGGACAACAGCCCGCTCGACATCGACGAGTTCCCCGACGACTACTACTACACCGACGACATCACGGACCAGGCGATCGCCATGGTCAAGTCACTGCGCGCCCACGACCAGGACAAGCCCTTCCTCCTGTACCTCGCCCACAACGCCGTCCACGGGCCGCTCCAGGCCAAGGCCGAGGACATCGACCGCCACCGCGGACGCTACGACGACGGCTGGGACGCGTTGCGCGAACGGCGCTTCGCCGCCCAGAAGGCCGCCGGCCTCTTCCCGCCCGGCACGGAACTGCCCGCCCGCAACAGCGAGGCCGGCCTCGACGTACCGGCCTGGGAAGACCTCACCGAGGAGCAGCGCCGGCTCTACGCCCGTTACATGGAGGTGTACGCGGCGCTCGTCGACAACATCGACCAGAACCTCGGCCGCCTCACCGACACTCTCGACGCGCTCGGGGAACTCGACAACACCATCATCGTCTTCACCTCCGACAACGGTGGGACCGGAGAGGGCGGCGCCGAGGGCACCCGCTCCTACTTCAGCCGCTTCGTCCACCACCCGGGGCTGCCGGACGACTGGACGCCCGACGTCGACCGCGACCCGGAGCTGATCGGCGGCCCCCGCAGCCTCGTCCACTACCCGCGAGGCTGGGGCATGGCCTCCAACACGCCGTTCCGCCTCTACAAGGGCCACACCTACGCCGGCGGCGTACGCGTCCCGTTCCTGCTGTCCTGGCCCGACGGGGCCCGGGAAGGACGGCTCGCACCGGGCCTGCGCCCGCAGTACCAGTACGTCACCGACATCGCACCCACTCTCCTGGAACTGGCCGGACTGCGACGCCCGGACACCCGGCGCGGCCTCACCCTCCAGGAACCGGACGGCACGAGCTTCGCCCCCGTCCTGTCCGACGCCGCCCACGACTCCACCCACCACGAGCAGTACTGCGAGATGAGCGGCAACCGCAGCCACTACCGCGACGGCCACAAACTCGTCACGCTGCACCGGCCCGGCACGCCTTACGACGACTCCGAATGGGCGCTGTACGACATCCGCACCGACCCCACCGAGATCCACGACCTCGCCGCCGAGCGCCCGGACCTCGTCAAGGAACTGTCGGCGGCCTGGGAGGAGGCGGCCTGGCGCAACGGCGTCTTCCCGCTGCCGGACGGCAGTGGGGCCCTCGCCCGCCGCAACCCCGCCGAACAAGGGCTCGCCCGGCCGCTCACCCTGCTGCCCGGCACGCCGGAACTGGAGCGCTACCGCTCCTCCCGGCTGATCTCCCTGCGGTCCTTCGACATCGAGGTCCTGCTCGACGAGACCGGCGAAGGCGTCCTCGTCTCCCACGGCGACCAGGGCGGCGGCTACAGCCTGTACGTCGAGGAAGGACGGCTGCGCCTCGCCTACAACGAGTATGGCGTCCTGCACGAGACGGACGCCGGTCCCCTGGCGACGGGTGCGCACCACGTCCTGCTGAGCGCCACCGCCGAGGAGGGCCTGCGCTGGCGGTTCACGCTGGTCGTCGACGGGACCGAACGGGCCGTGTCCGACAGCGTGCACCAGCTCATCGGCATGGCCCCCTTCCAGGGCATCAGCATCGGCGTCGACCGCAAGTCGCCCGTCTCCTGGCCCCTGTACGAACGCCACCGCACGTTCCGTTTCACCGGGCGGCTGAGGTCGGTGACGTACCGGCCCGGACCGCCGGGCCCCGACTCCCCGGAAGCGGTGGCCACCGCGCTCCGCGAGGCGGCGTCCGCGTTCGAGTGAGCAGGGCGGCAACCGGGAAGAGCGTGCTCGACCCCTCCCTGCCACACCCGATGGTTATGTCGTGAGCATGGCAAGTATGTTGATGGTTCGTCAACTGCCTTGTGAGCGGCGCCTGTTGTCGGCGACTCTTGATCACGGCCCGAGCGGGACGCCACGCCCCCGTCTCGGCAGGGGTGCGCGATCACGCGCACCCGCCCCCACAGACGCGCGCCCCACCCGTGCGCGCGCCGCCAAGAGGAGGAATCCCTCGTAATGGCACAACTGCGGAGCAAGAGAATACGGTTCGTCGCGACCGCCGCGATCGCGGCGACCACCTTGGCCGGCGGCCTCGCCGCCGTCCCCGCCCAGGCCGCTCCCGCCGTGGGCAAGGTGATCGGTGCCGGCTCGCCCACGGCGGTCCGGGACAGTTACATCGTGACGCTCCGGAAGGACGCCGGATTCAAGGCCTCCTCGATCACGGGCAGGAATCTGGTCAAGGAGTACGGCGGCAGCGTGACCAGGACGTTCGGCAGCGCGCTGAACGGCTACACCGCCACCCTCTCCACGACGGAGGCCGAGCGCCTGGCCGCCGACCCGGCGGTGGCCGCCGTCGAGCAGAACCAGCGGGTCGGCGTCACCGACACCACGCAGTCCAGCGCGCCGTGGGGCCTCGACCGCATCGACCAGACCTCCCTGCCCCTGTCCGGCACCTACACCTACCCGGACAGCGCCGGCAGCGGTGTGACCGCCTACGTCATCGACACCGGCGTACGCATCACGCACCAGCAGATCAGCGGCCGTGCCTCCTACGGTTACGACGCCGTCGACGGTGACACCGACGCCGCGGACGGCAACGGCCACGGGACCCATGTGGCCACCACCATCGCCGGCTCCACCTACGGCGTGGCCAAGAAGGCGAAGATCGTCGCCGTGCGGGTACTGGACAACAACGGATCCGGGACCACCGCCGGAGTCATCGCCGGCATCGACTGGGTGACCCGGAACCACTCCGGCCCCTCCGTCGCCAACCTGTCGCTCGGCGGCGGTGCCTCCGCCACGCTGGACGCGGCCGTGCGCAACTCCATCGCGAGCGGCGTGACGTACGCGGTGGCCGCCGGCAACAGCAACGCCAACGCCTCCTCGTACTCCCCGGCCCGGGTCGCCGAGGCTATCACCGTCGGCGCGACGACCAGCACCGACGCCCGGGCGAGCTACTCCAACTACGGCTCCGTGCTGGACGTCTTCGCCCCGGGATCCTCCATCACGGCCGGCTGGAACACCGGCGACACCGCGACCAACACGATCTCCGGCACCTCCATGGCGACCCCGCACGTCGCCGGAGCCGCGGCGGTCTACCTGGCCGGCCACACCTCCGCCACACCGGCCCAGGTCGCCACGGCCCTGGTGAACGGGGCGACGACAGGCAAGGTCACCAGCGCCGGCTCGGGCTCGCCCAACCGCCTGCTGAAGCTCGTACCGTGACCCCTTCGCCGGCGGCCCGGCCGTCATGAGCACCGTGCCTCGGAGGCCGTCCCGCCTCCGAGGCACACCTGACCCCGCCCCGTCCCGCCCCTACGGGGCGCTCGTCACCGTGTGCCCGGTCTCACCAGGCCCGTCTCGTACGCGATGACCACCGCCTGGGCGCGGTCGCGCAGGCCGAGTTTGGCGAAGACACGGGCCACGTGGGACTTGACCGTGGCCTCGCTGAGGGTCAGTTCGGTGGCGATCTCCGTGTTGGACAGGCCCCGGCCCATCAGGCTGAGCACCTCCCGCTCGCGCGGGGTGAGCGCGGCCAGATCGGCGGGGACGGCCGTGGCCGTCCGGTCGGCCTCGGCCGCGTACCGCTCCACCAGGCGCCGGGTGATCTGCGGGGCCAGCAGGGCGTCACCGGTACCGACGAGCCGGACGGCCGCCGCCAGGTGCTCCGGGGTGACGTCCTTGAGCAGGAAGCCGCCGGCCCCGAGGGACAGGGCGGTGTACACATACCGGTCCAGGTCGAAGGTGGTCAGCATGAGCACCCGGCAGCCGGGTGCCTCGGCCAGGATGCGCCGGGTGGCCTCCAGGCCGTCCATGACCGGCATGCGGATGTCCATGAGGACGACGTCCGGCTCGAGTTCACGGACGGCGGCGACCGCCTCGGCCCCGTCGGCGGCCTCGCCCGCCACCTCGATGCCCCGGGCGGTGAGGATCAGCCGGAAGCCGGTCCGGATCAGCGTCTGGTCGTCGGCGATCAGGACACGCGGCGCCCGCTCGGACCCGTCCGGCGTCACGGCCGGTCCAGGGGTATCCGGGCACGCACCCGGAAGCCGCCGCCGAGTCTGCGCCGGGCGGTCCGGCTCACCGTCGCCGAGGTGCTGCGCAACGAGTGAACACGGCAACCGGTCAGGATCGGAGAAGCCGTCGTGGGCTCGCCCGTCCTAGCGTGGGGGCACCGACGAGGAAACCGTCGGTGCCCCGGCCCCGTGAAGCCGGGCACCACTGTGCGAAGGAGTGAGCATCATGGCCGCAGGCCTGCAGACGATCATCTACCCGGTGAAGGACCTGGACCGCGCCAAGGCCCTGTTCGGCGCGCTGCTGGGCGTGGAGCCGTACGCGGACGAGCCGTACTACGTGGGCTACAAGGCCGCCGGCCAGGACGTCGGGCTGGACCCCAGCGGGCACGCCAAGGGCATGACCGGGCCGGTGCCGTACTGGCATGTGACGGATCTGCGGGAGCGGCTCGCGGCGCTGCTGGCGGCGGGTGCCGAGCTGCTCCAGGACGCGCAGGACGTCGGCGGCGGCCGGCTGATCGCCTTCGTGAAGGACCCCGACGGCAACCACCTGGGGCTGCTCCAGGACCCGTCGGTCTGAGTCGGGAGCACCCCCCGGACTAGTTGCACGCTCAACGAGTGGTCGTGGCGGTGCTACCGTGCGGTTATGGCAGTCAAGACGGCCGAGACCCGGCTGGAGGAACGCTGGCGGGACATCCTCGCCGTGCACGCGCGCACGATGTGCGAGATCGACCGCGTCCTGCACCCGTACGGGCTGGGCGCCAGCGACTTCGAGGTGCTGGACCTGCTGGCCACCGAGCCGCCCGAGCAGGGCGAGCAGTGCCGGGTGCAGAACCTGGTCGGCCGCGTGCACCTCAGCCAGAGCGCGCTGTCCCGGCTGATCGGCCGGCTGGAGAAGGACGGCCTGGTGGAACGCTCGGTGTGCGCGGAGGACCGACGCGGGGTGTGGGTCGCCCTCACCCCCAAGGGCCGCATCCTGCACGCCGAGGTGCTCCCGCTTCAGCGGGCGGTACTGCGGCGCATGCTGACCGGGCAGGAACTCTAGAGCGACCGGCCCTGCCGGAGGACCGGTCGAGTACCGCCGCGGTCGCCGCCGGGGCGGTGCCCGGCGGCGACCGCGGGAGGTGGTCCGCGGGTCGGCGGGTTCGTCGCTCAGCGGGCCAGCAGCGTGCGGACTCCCTGTGACGTGAGCGTCAGGGCGTGGGAGGAGCTGCCGTCGATGGCGAGGGACAGGTTCTCGTCGGGCCACTGCGCGGCGAGCGCGCCGAGCGGGATCAGACGGTAGCGCGAGACGAAGGGCAGCAGATCGGCCATCTCGCCCTCCGTGGTGAACACCGGGACGACCGCGTCGCCACCGGGCTGTTCCAGGACGGGCAGCGCCACCGTCGTGGCGTCGGCGCCCTCTCCGTCCAGCGCGTCGTCCGGCACCGGGACGAGTACGTCACTGTGGGCGAGGGTGTCCAGGGCGGCCTGGTCCTCGGCGTTCACGGTCAGCGCGTCCAGCGCCTGCTGGGCCGGCGTCGGCGGGTCGGCGTGTGCGGGTGTCTCCATGGCTGGTCCCCAGGTTCGACGGTCGTACGGGCTGCCGGGACGGCTCGGCGCCCCGGGCGTGCTCCCGCCTCGCGTACCCGGTGGGGTGCGGGGCATGCGTACGCGGCACATGTGGATCCCCGGCACATGGATTGCCCGCACATGGGTCGCGGGTCGTGGGATGTGTGTGGGCCGAGCACCGGGCACGGGCCGTCTCCGTCGGGGGGAGTCGTCGGCAAGGCCCGGGGCTCACGGGCGTGGGAGTTCCTCGCGGGCCGGGCCGGCTGCCCCCGCCTCCTGGTGCCGTATCCGGGTCCTGGTCGTCGACAGCGTGCCGAGGAAGGCGAGGACCAGGGCGACGAGGACGCCCAGGTTGGCGTACGCCCAGGGGCCGGTGCGGCCGCCGAGGCCGAGCGGCGTCAGTAGATAGCCCTGCCAGGTCAGCCAGTGCGCGGCGGTGTTGGTGACCAGGCCCCAGCCGACGGCGGTGGCGGCGACGGTGACGCACAGCGGGAGGAGGGGTACGTCGCCGTAGCGGCCGTGCGGGCGGTACAGGTCGGCTTCGTCGTAGTCGCGGCGGCGCAGCGCCAGATCGGCGAGCATGACGCCGGCCCAGGCCGCGATGGGCACGCCGAGTGTGGTGAGGAAACCCATGAACTGGCCGAGGAAGTTGTCGGCGTAGAACACGATGTAGACCGAGCCGGCGATCATCAGAACGCCGTCGAGGAGGGCGGCCAGGTAGCGGGGTGCCCGCAGACCGGCCGAGAGGAGGGCCAGGCCGGAGGAGTAGATGTCGAGGACGGCGCCGCCGACCAGGCCGAGGACGGCGACCACGGCGAACGGCACCAGGAACCAGGCCGGCAGGAGGGTGGCCAGCGCCCCGATCGGGTCGGCCGCGATCGCCCGGTTCAGCTCCGGGGCGGACCCGGCCAGCAGCAGGCCGAAGACCAGCAGCACCAGCGGGGCCAGACAGGCGCCGAACGTGGTCCAGCCGATGACTCCCCGGCTGGAGGAGTCCCGGGGCAGATAGCGGGAGTAGTCGGCGGCGGCGTTGACCCAGCCGAGGCCGAAGCCGGTCATCATGAACACCAGCGCGCCGATGAACCGCTGGGCGGAACCGGCCGGGAGGGCGTCGACCGCGCTCCAGTGGATCCGGTCGGCGACGAGAACGACGTAGACGATCGTGAGGACGCCCGTGACCAGGGTGATCCAGGTCTGCAGCCGCATGATCAGGTCGAAGCCCAGGACTCCGCCGGCGACGGTCAGCGCGGCCACCACCATCAGGGCGGCGGCCTTGGTGCCGGTGCCGCCGCCCCAGCCGAGGGCGCCGAGGACGGTGGCGGTGGCCATCGTCGCGAGCGCGGTGAGGACGGTCTCCCAGCCGACGGTGAGCATCCAGGAGACGACGGCCGGCAGCCGGTTGCCGCGCACGCCGTACGCGGCCCTGCTGAGCACCATGGTCGGGGCCGAGCCGCGCTTGCCGGCGACCGCGACGAAGCCGCACAGCAGGAACGACACGACGATGCCGAGCGCGCCGGCGGCGAGGGCCTGCGGGAAGGAGATGCCGAAGCCGAACGCGAACGCGCCGTAGCCGAGGCCGAGGACGGAGACGTTGGCCCCGAACCAGGGCCAGAACAGGGTGCGCGGGGTGCCCTTGCGTTCCGCGTCCTCGATCACGTCGAGGCCGCGCGTCTCCACCCGCAGGGGGTGGCCGGCGGACGCCCCGTCCGGGGCGTCGTGCGGATGGGCCGTCACCGAGCCTCCTGCCCTGCCTGCCCTGATGTGTGCGTCACGCTAGGTCGCGGCGCGGAGAGCGGTCAAGGTTCCTGGTGGAGTGCCGCTGCCCAGGCGGTGGGGGCGAGGCCGGTCTGGCGTCGGAAGAAGGTGGTGAAGTTGCCGGCGTCGGGGAAGCCGAGGCGGTGTGCGCAGGTGCCGGCCGGCAGCCCGCTGTGGGCGAGCAGCCGTTTCGCTTCGAGCAGGATGCGCTGGTCGAGGAAGGCCTTGGCGCCGTGTCCGGTGGCGGCGCGGGTGGCGCGGGTCAGGGTCCGCACGTCGTAGCCGAGTGCCCGCGCGTAGTCGGCCACGCGGTGCCGGTGGGGGAAGTGTTCCTCGACCTCGGCCCGGTAGGCGTGGAACACCTCGAGGTGCCGGCTGACGGGCGCGCCGGGGGCGGGCGGTGCGGATGTCCCGGGCAGGACGCGCAGGAGCAGGGCCGCCAGCAGATGGGAGAGCACCGCGGAGGAGGCCAGGCGCGGGCGGCGCACCGCCGCCCGGTACTCGTCACCGAGGTGGCCGGCGGCCGGCACCGCGAGCCGGAGGATCTCGGGCGGCAGGCGCCAGCAGGTGGATGAGGTGGCCTCGCGGGCTTCGAGCGCGGGGTCGGGCAGGAAGCCGGGCTGGAAGAGGATCAGGGGGCCGTCGAGGCGCTCGACGTCGCTCCAGCGGTGCACCGTGCCGGGCCTGATCCACACGACGCTGCCCTCGCGCAGTTCGTGGTGGCGGAAGTCCGCTTCGTGCGCGCCGCTTCCCTCGGTGATCAGGGCGAGGACGTGGAAGTCGGGGCGTTGGAGCCGGGTGCGTCGTCGTTCGGTGTCGGTCTCGCGCAGCCCGGCGAAGCTGAGGACCTCCACGCCGTAGGCGGCTCCGACCGGCGGGAGGTAGCGCAGTTGCCGCACGGCGGGGTGTCCGTTTTCCACAAGGGGTCGGTCTCTTTTCACGAAGACGGAGTCTGCCACCGGCCTAGCGTTTCTCCCGTGCCCGGAGGCGGGTGCACGGCATGACCCGGCGCGTGTGCCACCGGAGCGCCGACGCCTGCCGCGATACGGAGGAGACGTGGAAATGCCGGAAAGTACAAGGGCCGTGGCCGTCGCGGGCGGATCGGTGACGGTCCGGACCGGGGGCGGGGGCGGCGGGCCCGCGCTGGTGTTCGCGCACTACTGGGGCGGTTCCGCCGCCACGTGGGACGCGGTGGTCCGGCGGCTGCCGCCCGGGCAGACGGTCCGGTTCGATCAGCGCGGCTGGGGCACCTCGCGGGAGCTGCCGGGACCGTACGACCTGGAGCGGCTCGCCGACGATCTCGCGCGGGTGGCCGAGGAGTGCGTCACGGGCCCGTTCGTCCTCGTGGGCCACTCGATGGGCGGCAAGGTCGCCCAGCTGGTCGCGGCCCGGCGTCCGGCGGGGCTGGCCGGCGTGTTCCTGGTCGCGCCCGCTCCCCCACGGCCGCCGGCGGCCGTCACGGAGGCATACCGGGAGGCCCTGTCCCACGCCTACGACTCGCCCGAGTCCGTCGGCCACGCCGTGGACCGGGTCCTGACGGCCGGGCCGCTGCCCGGGCCGGCGCGGGAGGCGGTCGTACGGGACAGCCTGGCGGCGTCCGCCGGGGCCCGCACGGAGTGGCCGCTGCGGGGCATCGCCCAGGACATCACCGAGGCGGCCCGGCGCATCGAGGTCCCGGTGGCCGTGCTGGCGGGCAGGCAGGACAGGGTGGAGCCGCCCGCCGTACTGCGCGCGTGCCTGCTGCCCTGCGTTCCGCACGCCACGCTGACCACCGTTCCGGGCGGGCACCTGCTGCCACTGGAGGCTCCGGAGGCGGTCGCCGGGGCCTTGGCCGGCTTCCTCGCGGGCCTGCGCGGCTGAGAACGGCCGCAGGCCGCTCTGCTGGGGACGGCCGCGATCCTGCCCAGATGAGGACGCCGCGGGCCCGCTCGGCCGAGAACGGCCGCGAGCCTGCTCCGCTGAGAACGGCCGCGGGCCCGCTCCGCCGGGAACGGCCGCGGGCCTGCTGGGCTGAGGACGACCGCGGACCCGATCCGCTGAGGACGGCCGCCGCACGTCCCGTACAGCCGTCCCCGGGCCGGTTCAGCGGTCGAACTCCTCGTGGATGGGTGTCTTGGGCTCTTCCCGCAGGTGCTGGGAGAGGCCCGGCTTGCCGCCGCGCCGCGCCTGTCCGGCCCGTTGGCCGGCGTCGAGTCCGAGATCGGAGTCCGGGTCCACCCGGACCGACCTCGCGACCTCGGCGCGGCCGGTGTATTCCTCGGCGGGCATGCCACGCAGGGCCTTGACGACCTCCTCCGTGGCTCCGGCCTGCCGGGCGGCCGAGATCAGCTGCTCCTTGCCGGCCGGGTAGGTCACGTCCTTCAGGGCGTCCAGCACCTCCGGGACGCTGGTGTGTGCCGTGCTCATGACGCCTCCCTACGCGTCGTCCTCCTCGTCCGGGGTCTCCTCGGCGGTGTTCTCCCCCTCCGCCTGGGAGGGGGTGGTGCGGGCCGGCTGCTCCGTGTCCGGGGCGTCCGTCTCGCGCTCGCCCTCGGCCTGCGATGGGGTGTTCTCGCTCATCGGGTCCTCTCATCCGCGGTCCCGTACCTGCTTCCGGAACCGTCGGGTACCCGCGCGCGGCTCGGCCCACCACCAACCGGAATCTTTGAATCCGCTTCCGTGGGATGGGTACCTGAGCAGTCCCGGCGCTCCCTTCGCGCCGGTCGATCACCGACTCACTGCCAGGAGGAACCATGGCGGGCATCACCCCACCTGACCTGCAGAAAGCGCTGCACGGCGTGGAGTACCCGGCCGGTACCGACGACCTTCGGAAGGCGGCCGAGAAGAACCACGCGCCGAAGGAGATCACGGAGCGGATCTCCCACCTCGGGAAGAAGAAGTTCGAGAACCCCGCCGAGGTCAGCAAGGCCGTCTTCCGGAACGAGTGACGGCGCACGGCCCGGCGGTGCCGGAACACGGTGCGCGACGGCCGGCCGTCCGGGCCCGGCCGCCGCGCACGCCGTCACGGGGTCACGTGACGAGCAGGGCGTCCGGTCACTCGGTCACCGCCGGACGGTGGGCAGGCCGAGGGCGACCGGCCCCGGGGCGCCGGCTCCGCGCTTGCAGGAGTCGTGGCAGTCCTTCTCCAGGCTGCAGCACAGCGAACAGACCGGGCCCTGGTGGAAGGGGCAGCCGGCCATGTCGGGGCGTTCGAAGCCGGTCGCGCAGACCGAGCAGGTCAGTACGGCGGCCGAGGGCAGCCCGTCCGCGCCGAGCAGCGGCTCGTCCAGGAGGTCGGGGCGGGCGAGGTAGTAGCGGCCCTTGGTGAGCACCGCGAACAGCGGTGAGAGCGCCATGGCGAGGAACAGCGCGATGAACGGTGAGAACGCCTTGCCATAGGCGCCGAACGCCTCGAAGTAGGCGGCGATGGAGACTGCGGAGGCGATCAGCATCGAGCCGAAGCCCACCGGGTTGAAGTGGTGCAGATGGGCCCGTTTGAACTCGATGTACGACGGACTGAGCCCGAGCGGCTTGTTGACGATCAGGTCGGCGACGACCGCGCCGATCCAGGCGATGGCCACGTTGGAGTAGAAGCCGAGCACGGTGTTGAGGAAGCCGAAGACCCCGCCCTCCATCAACGCGAGCGCTATGCCGACATTGAGGAAGATGTAGACGACGCGGCCCGGGTGACGGTGTGTCAGACGGGAGAAGAAGTTCGACCAGGACAGCGAACCGGAGTACGCGTTGGTCGAGTTGATCTTTATCTGGGAGAGGATGACGAAGAAGGTCGCCAGGCCCAGGGCGACCGGCGCCGCGAACGTGCCGAACCCGTGGACGTACTGCCGGATCGGCTCGTCGGCCTTGCCGAGTCCCGCGCCGCCGGCGACGCAGAAGGCCAGGAAGGCGCCCCCGATCTGCTTCAGCGCCCCGAGGACCACCCAGCCCGGTCCGGCACCCAGCACGGCGGTCCACCAACGCCTGCCGTTCCGCTGGGTCTTGTCCGGCATGAACCGCAGATAGTCGACCTGCTCGCCGATCTGCGCGATGAGCGACAGCGCGACGCCCGCGCCCGCCCCTACCCCGAGCGCACTGAGGGTAGAGCCCGTGGGTGAGTTGCCCGCGAAGTGGGTGAACTCCGAGAACTTCCCCGGGTCCTGGATCGCGATGGACACGAACGGGGCGACCATCAGCACCAGCCAGACCGGCTGCGTCCACACCTGCATCTTCGACAGCGCGGTCATGCCGTAGACCACCAGCGGAAGGATGACCAGTGAGCAGACGACGTACCCGATGGCGAGCGGGATGTGCAGGCCGAGTTCCAGCGCCTGCGCCATGATGGAGCCTTCGAGGGCGAAGAAGATGAAGGTGAAGCTCGCGTAGATCACCGAGGTGAGCGTCGACCCGAGGTATCCGAATCCCGCGCCCCGGGTCAGCAGGTCCATGTCGATGGAGTACTTCGCCGAGTAGTACGCGATGGGAACACCGGTCAGGAAGATGACCACCGCGGCGGTCAGGATCGCCACCAGGGCGCTGGAGAAGCCGTGCGCGACGGCGATCGAGCCGCCGATGGCGAAGTCCGCGAGGTAGGCGATGCCGCCGAGGGCGGTGGTGGCGACGACGTACGGCGTCCAGCGGCGGAAGGACTTGGGCGCGTAGCGCAGCGAGTAGTCCTCCAGCGTGTCGTTCCGCGTCCAGCCGTTGTACGTACGGCTGCCGGGCTGGGCCGGTGGCGCTTGGCTGTCGACGATGTCCGTCACGGCGCTCCCCTCGTCCTGCGCTGCGCCCGGACGCGCCGGGCCGGTTGCAGGGAAGGTTCGTGCCGCCGTGTTGCCCCGCGGTTTCCCCGTCTTTAAGAACAGCGACCCGGCCGGAGGAAGGACAGCGTCGCGGCCGGAGGTGACAACCGTCACAGGGCTGTCGGCGACTAAGGGTGCCGGATAGTAGATGCCACTCCCACGACATATGGGATTTGTCCGTCTTGCCAGGGGCGTGAGGCAGGGCCGGCTCAATGCCGGGACAGCCCGCGGGCAGCTCGCCGTATCCCTCGTCCACGCCGGGTTCCTGAGGGACCGACAACACCGTGCAAACGTCGCGGTCGCAATCTTCTGCATCTCCCGGCATGGCTGGCAAGGCCCGGAAGCGGCTACGAGGTGAGGTAGTAGTCGGTCTCTTTGCGTCCCGCGTGAAGCCGTCCCAAGAATGGGCGCTCCGCGATCACCGAGTGAGGTTGACGTATGGGACAGCACCGCAAGACCAAGCACTACCGGCGCATAGTCATCACCGCCGTCGCCGTCGGCGCCGTGGGCGTGCCATCCGTCGCCCTGGCCTGTACCGACTGGCCGTACGGCACGGACCAGCGGCCGCGGGCCGACGCGACGAGCACGCCCGTGACGCAGGGACAGCACCTTCACAGGCATCACCACCGCAACGGAGTGGACGCGGCCGCCGGGCAGACCACCGCGCCGCGCACCACGGAGCCGGTCACCACCACGCCGCCCCCGTCCGCTCCGTCGTCATCCACGCCGGTCACGTCCACGCCGTCGTCGTCCGCGCCGGTCACGTCCCCGGCCGAGGCGCGGACCGCGCACGCGCGTCCGGCCGTACGGCCCAAGACGCGTCCGGTGGTGGCCCGGCCCATCACCCAGCGGCCCCGACCCACCGCCGCGCCCGGCACCCCCGAGGCCACCGTCACGACCCCCACGCTCCCCGCGACCTCCACCGCCCCGACGACCGCCGCGCCCACCACCCCGGCGCCCGCCGCCCCGGCGTCCGGAGTCGCCGCCGAGATCCTGCGGCTGGTGAACGCCGAGCGGAACAAGGTCGGTTGCCAGCCGCTGACCCTCGACCCGGCGCTCACCAAGGCCGCGCAGGAGCACAGCGCGGACATGGCCGCCCACCAGAACATGTCGCACACCGGATCGGACGGCTCGGACCCGGGCCTGCGCATCACGCAGGCCGGCTACACCTGGAGCAGCTACGGCGAGAACGTCGCCTACGGCTACACCACGGCGGAGCAGGTCATGGCGGGCTGGATGGCCAGCCCCGGCCACCGGGCCAACATCCTCGACTGCGGATTCCAGGAGATCGGCGTCGGTCTGGCGCAGCCCGGCAGCTACTGGACGCAGGACTTCGGCACGGCCCGCTGAGCCGGGCCGGCCGGCGGCGCCGCCCGCCGGCCGGGTCCCGCGGGGCGTCGGCCCTGAACGCGCGTGCCCGCACCCGGAGTTGTCGGCCGTTCAGAGTTTCGCGCCGAAGTTCTGGGTCCACCAAGGGCCGCCCGAGCCCTTGTGAACGCCCACGCCGATGTTCTTGAACGAGCAGTTGAGGATGTTGGCGCGGTGGCCGGGGCTGTGCATCCAGGAGTCCATCACCGCCCGCGGGGTCTGCTGGCCCCGGGCGATGTTCTCGCCGTAGGTGGACCAGCGGTAGCCCGCGGCGGTGACGCGCTCGCCGGGGCCGGCGCCGTCCGGGTTCGTGTGGTCGAAGAAGCCGCGCGCGGCCATGTCGTCGGAGTGTCCCTGGGCGGCCCGTTCCAGTTGCGGGTCCTCGGTGACCGGGCCGCATCCGGCGGCCGCCCGCTCCTTGTTCACCAGCGCGACCACCTGGGCCACGGTGCCGGCGGGCGCCGGACGCGCCTGCGGGGTCGTCCGGGAGGGGCTGGGCGTGGCGGACGCGGGCGCCGGCGGCTGGGCCTTCGGTGTGCCGGTCGTGCGTGCCGGGCGGGGGCTCTTGGCGGGGCTCGGCTTCTTCGACCGCGAGGGCGACGGCGACGGGGAGGCCGAGGGCCGTGCCGAGGTCCGTACGGGGCTGGGTGCGGACAGGTCCGCCACGACGGCGTCGGCGGTCGGTGCGGCGGTCGCCTCCTTGGTCTCCGGCCCGGAGCCGGTGCCGAAGTACCACAGGCCGCCGCCCGCCACGCAGGCCGCCACCACGGCCCCGCCGACGGCCCGGCGCCGGATCCGCCGCCGTCGCCGGGCCTCACCGCGGGCGGTCGTACGACGCCGGGAGGCCCGCACACCGACGGGGCCCGCCTGCTCGCTCCGGCGGTGCGGAAGGCCGTCGCCGGCCTGCTCGGTCCGGGAGTCCGAAAGGCCGTCGCCCGCCCGCCCGGTCCCGACAGGGGCGGCATCCGGCCCGGTGACCCCCGTGTCCGGCGCGGCGGGGCCGGCGTACGCGGTCGGGTGGAGGCCGGCCGCCACGGCTGACCGTGTCGCCGCCGTCAGCGCCGAGGACACCGCGACGAGCGCGAGCCCGGCGAGCAGCCCCTCAGCCGGGAGCAGACCGCTCCACAGGCCGCCGCAGCGCGCGCACTCGCGGGCGTGCCGGGCTATCCGCTTGCGCCACAGGGCGGAGGGCACCCCGTCCCAGGAGGCCAGCACGCCACCCAGTTCCGCGCAGGCGGGCCGGGTGTCGAGCGCCCGGACCACCACACGGGCCGACTCCAGGCGCGCCTTCATCCGCTGCACCCGGACCGCCGTGTGCTGCGGTGACACCCCGAGGGCCGTGGCGACCTCGGCACGGGTCAGTTCGCCGGCGCACTCCAGCCACCACAGCGAGAGCACCTCGCGGTCCTCCGGCTCCAGCCAGCGGGTGGCGCGCGCGGTCTCCTGGCGCTGGCCGGACAACTGGAGCCGGACGATGGTCAGGTCGACGAAGTCGGCGCCGGGGTCGGCCACGCCGGCGGCCTCCTCCACGGTGCCGGGGGCGAGTTGGCGGTCCCGCCAGTGCGCGCGGACCCGGTTCATCGCTATGGCCACGAGCCAGGAGCGGAAGTTCTCCGGGGAGCGCAGGTCGCCGAGCGAGCCGAGGGCCCGGAGCATGGTCTCCTGGACCACGTCGTCCACGTCGACCGAACCGTTCAGGGCCCGCCCCACGATGTTGTAGACCAGCGGGAGGTACGCGCCGACCAGGGCGTCCTGGGCCGCCGGGTCTCCCGCTCGGGCGGCGTCGACCAGTGCCGCCGTGTCCACCGTGTGCTGTGTCCTCATCAAAGCTTCCCTGTCCTCGGCGCCGAACGATGCTGTGCGTCACCTGGGAGACCGTCCGGCGCGGTGCCGATAACGGTTCTTCGCAGGAAAGTTCTTCGGAGAATCGTTCGAGGGGAGGTTCACAGGGTGGTGCGGCGGCCGCAAGGAGGGAGATCACACCGGACGGACCGGAGCGTCGTGACTCACTGCTCCTGCCGGTCGTTCAGCGAGTTGGCCCGGTCGACCTCGGCCATGTGCTCCTCGGCCCAGTCCCGTACGGCGGCGAGCACGGTGTCGAGCGACAGGCCGAGCGGGGTGAGCCGGTAGTGCACGGCGGGCGGTACGCAGGGCTCCACCCGGCGTTCGGCCAGGCCGTCGCGGACCAGGCTCCGCAGGGTCGCCGAGAGCATCTTCTGCGAGACGCCCGGCATCCGGCGCAGCAGTTCGGCGAAGCGCACCTCTCCCGGTGCGGCCTGGGCCAGCACCTTCACCGCCATCGACGTCCATTTCGTACCGATCCGGTCGAGCAGCCGGCGGGTCGGGCACGCGGGGTCGAACAGGTCACCGCGCGCGGCGGGCGCGTCCTTGGCCTGGGAAGTCACCTGAAGCTCACCAACTGACGGGAAAGTGCGGTCTGTTGCCCCCGAGCCTAGTTACCTAGCGTCTCCTTGTCACTGTTTGTTACCTCAAGCAGCTTTCAGGGGATTCGCTCATGACTGTCACCTCCCTGCCCGGTGTGCGGCTGCGCCGGGTCACCGTCGACGGGACCGTACTCAACGTCGCCACGGCCGGCGCGGGTCCGGCCGTGCTGCTGCTGCACGGCTTCCCGCACACCTGGCGGCTGTGGACCGACGTCATCGGGCCGCTGGCCCGCCGGTACCGGGTGATCGCGCCGGACCTGCGCGGGTTCGGCGACAGCGACCGGCCGGCGGACGGCTACGACGCCGGAACCCTCGCCGCCGACGCCGCGGGCCTGCTGGAGGCGCTCGGCGCGGGACCGGCCGCCGTGGTCGGCATCGACCTCGGCACCCCGCCCGCGTTCCTGCTGGCCATGCGGCGGCCCGGCCTGGTACGGCGGCTGGTGCTGATGGAGTCCCTGCTGGGTGACCTGCCGGGCGCCGAGGAGTTCCTCGCGGCCGGACCGCCGTGGTGGTTCGGGTTCCACGCGGCGCCGGGACTGGCCGAGTCGGTGCTGGCGGGGCACGAGGAGGCGTACGTCGACTGGTTCCTCCGGCGCGGCACGCTGGGCCGGGGCGTACGGCCGGACGTCCGCGCCGAGTTCGTCCGCGCCTACACCGGCACCGAGGCGCTGCGCGCGGCGTTCGGTCCCTACCGGGCGCTGCCCGCCGGTGCCCGGCAGATCCGGGAGGCGGTGTCCGGGGCGCGTCTCACCGTGCCCGCGCTCACCCTCGGCGCCCACCCGGTGGGCCGGTCGCTGGAACGGCAACTGCGGCCGTACGCCGAACGGTTGACCGGCCATGTCATCCCGGACTGCGGCCACATCATCCCGCTGGACCGCCCGGAGGCGCTGCTGGCCGTGCTGGAGCCGTTCCTCGCGGCGGACGACGACCGGGGGTGAGAGCCGCGGCGGGCACCCGGCGGCGGCTCACCGCACGGCCTGCCCCTGCGACGGCGACCCTCGCCACGGCTCGCCCCGGGACGACGCCCCCTCCGCAGGGCACATCCCCGCAGAGGGTGGCCCTCCGCACAGCACACCCCGGAGACGGTGACCCTCCGCCCGCCACGTCCCGCAGGCAGTGGACCTCCGCCCGCCGCGCCCCGGACGACAGTGCCGCCCGGCGGCGTGGCACGCGCCGGGTCGGTGCCGTGCGCGGCGAGGATGGCGCCGGGCAGGAAACCGGCTGGGAGGCAGGTGTACGGGTATGACGGTGAACCGTGTCGGCCTGGTCGTGCACGGCGGGCGCGCCGAGGCGGTGGCCGCCGCGCGCGAGGTGCGCGCGTGGTGCGCCGGGCACGGGGTGGGCTGCGCGGACATCGACGTGTGGCGGGCGGGCGCGCGGCACAGTGCCCGTGAGGAGCTGGACAGCGCGGGCGATCCCGACCTCATCGTCACCCTGGGCGGCGACGGCACGTTCCTGCGCGGTGCCCGGCTGGCGGCCGAGAACGACGCCCTGGTGCTTGGTGTCGACCTGGGCCGGGTCGGCTTCCTGACCGAGGTGCCCGCCCCCGCGGTCCGGGCCGCGCTGGACGCCGTACGGGAGGGCCGGATCCACGTGGAGCACCGGATGCTGCTCACCCTGCGCGCGTCCTGCCGGCTGGAGGTACCCGCGCAGATGGAGGCGCTGCTGGATTACGGGCGCGGGCCCTTGCTGCCCCCGCCACCTGTACGCACCGAGTGCGAGGCGGGCGGGGACTGGGGGGTCGCCCTGGACGTGACGGCGCTGAACGACGTGGTCCTGGAGAAGCTCTCCCGGGACCGGCAGGTGTCGGTCGGGGTCTATCTGGCGGGCCGGCTGCTGGCCTCGTACTCGGCGGACGCGCTGCTGGTGGCCACGCCCACGGGGTCCACGGCGTACAGCTTCGCCGCGGGCGGCCCGGTGGTCTCGCCCCGCGCGGAGGGCCTGGTGTTCACGCCGGTCGCGCCGCACATGGTGTTCAACCGGTCGGTGGTGGCCGCGCCGGACGAGCCCGTCGCGCTGCGGGTGCTCGAGGGGTCGGGGCGGGCCGCGGTCAGCATCGACGGCCAGTTGCGGGGGGTGCTCGGCCCCGGGGACTGGATCGGGGTGTACGCCGCTCCGCGCCGGCTGAAGGCGGTCCGGCTCGGTCCGATGGACTTCTACGGCCGGCTGCGGGAGCGGATGAACCTCACCGACGCCCCGGCCGCGCTCGCCGACGGGGAGGCCGCCCCGCTGTGGCCGGTGACCACGCCGCCGCCGGGCGACCTCGCCCATCTGGCGCTGCCCCCAGCCCCCGGCGACGCGCACCGGCCGTCCTGACGCCCGCCGAAGGCGCGGTGCCGCGACCGGACCCGGCAGGCCGGGGCCGTACCGGAGAGAAGGTCCACAGGGCCGGCCGGGGGCCTCGCCTTGACCCGGATGGCCGTTCGGGACCCGGGGCGCCGCAGCACCGTGCGCCTGCCCTGTGGTCGTATATTCCATGGTGCGCTCGGGCTGTCGATCGGCAGCACGCCGGTCGCACCGGAGAACGGCCGGCCGGGCCGTACCTGTAGCGTGGGCGAGTCCCACCGGAATGAGGAGATTTTTTCAATGTCGACAGTCGAGCTGAACACCAGCGCCGGCCGGATCGTGCTGGAGCTGAACGACGCCGAGGCGCCCAAGACGGTCGAGAACTTCCTGGCGTATGTGCGCAGCGGCCACTACGACGGCACGATTTTCCACCGGGTCATCAACAACTTCATGATCCAGGGCGGTGGCTTCACGCCGGACATGAAGCAGAAGTCCACCCTGGCGCCGATCCAGAACGAGGCCGACAACGGCCTGAAGAACGACAACTACACCGTGGCGATGGCGCGGACGAACGACCCGCACTCCGCGACGGCCCAGTTCTTCATCAACGTTTCGGACAACGCGTTCCTGAACCACACCTCGAAGAGCCCGAACGGCTGGGGCTACGCCGTGTTCGGCCGGGTCACCGAGGGCCAGGACGTCGTCGACGCCATCAAGGGCGTGAAGACGGGCAGCCGCCAGGGCCACCAGGACGTCCCCACCGAGCCGGTGGTCATCGAGTCCGCCAAGATCCTGGGCTGACACCCTCCCGCCGGGCGGCACCGTCTCGACCGGTGCCGCCCGTCGCATGCGCCCGGCGCGTTCAGAGGGCCGCCCCGGCGCCGGGCGCGAACCGCCGTAGCGCGGTCTCGATCCCGGCCAGGACGTCCTGCTGCCGCGCGACCAGGTAGAAGTGGCCCCCGGGGTGGACGTGGCACTCGAACGGGCCGTCGGTCTCCCGGGCCCAGGCGCGGGCCTCGTCGGGGGTGACCCTGGGGTCGGCGTCGCCCGTCAGGACGACGAGGGGGCAGCCCAGCCGCGGTCCGGGGGTGGGCCGGTAGGTGTCCACGACGCGGTAGTCGGCCCGCAGCACGGGCAGGATCAGCCGGCGCAGTTCCTCGTCCTGGAAGACGGCCGCGTCGGTGCCGTCGAGCCGGACGACGTCCTCGATGAGCCGCGCGTCGTCGTCCGGGTGGAGGCTTTCGGTCCGCTGGGCGGACGGGCCCGCGCGGCCGGAGAGGAAGACCACCGCGGGGGGCCGGCCGGCGTTCTCCAGCAGCCGGGCCAGTTCGAAGCCGACCAGCGCGCCCATGCTGTGCCCGAACAGTGCCAGCGGCGTCCGGTCCCGCTCGTCCAGCGCGTCGAACACCCCCTGGGCGAGTTCCCGCACGGAGTGCGCGAAGGGTTCCCCGGCGCGGTCCTGGCGGCCGGGGTACTGCGCCACCCGCACGTCCACCGCGGGCGACAGCGCCTTGGAGACGGGGAAGTAGAAGCTCGCGGAGCCGCCGGCGTGCGGCAGGCACAGCAGCCGCGGCACGCCCGGGCCCGGCTCGTGGAAGCGGCGCAGCCACTTCGATGGCCCCGCACTGGACCGGTCTGCCATGCGTCCCCCTCGACGGTACGTACCGTGTGCGAAAGCTGCCGGTACGGAGGGTAGTTGACGCCCGGCGGCGATGCGATCGGGATCCCCTGGACAGCGGACACCAGGCAACTTAGACTCTCCGTCCAGAAGTAGACCGCATGTCGAGGCGAGCGGGGAGGCCCATGGACCACCGGGTGGACGCCACGGGCGAGGACGGCGCGGACGAGCACCTCCTGAAGGAAGCGGATGAGCACCTCCTGAGGGAGGCGGAGAAGATCGCGGTCGCGCTGGGCCGTATGTTCCCCGGCCTGTGCGAGGTCGTGCTGCACGACCTGCGCGACCCGGAGCACGCGATCCGCGCCATCGAGAACAACCTGTCGGGCCGTCAGGTCGGCGATTCCGCCACGGAGTTGGGCCTGGCCCGCATCGCCGACCCGGACTACCCGGGCGTCGTGCAGAACTACCCGAACCGGTTCCCCGACGGCCGCCCGGCCAAGAGCACGTCCATCGGCATCAAGAACGCGGCGGGCGAGTACGTCGCCGCCCTGTGCCTGAATCTCGACGTGTCCGTGCTCTCCCCCGTCACCCTCGCCCTGTCCAACCTCGTGGCGACGGACTCCGAGCACCGCGAGCGTCCCCTGGAGACCCTGCGCGACCGCACCGCGCGGGAGCTGCGCGAGGTGGTGGAGGCCCGCGCCGCCGAGCGTGCCGCCACCCCGCGCTCGCTGAGCCGGGAGGAGAAGAAGGCGCTCGTACGGCAGTTGCAGCGCGACGGCTACTTCGACTCGCGCGACGCCGCGCAGACCATCGCGGACCTGCTCGGCGTGTCCCGGGCGACGGTCTACAACTACGCGAAGTGAGGGGTCACCCGCCCATGAGCACCGCCTTCTCCCCGGCCGCCGTGCGGACGCTGGCCGATCCCGACACGCCGTTCGCCGTGGTGGACGCGCACCGGGCACGGCGCAACATCGCCCGTCTGCGGGCCCGGGCGGACCGCCTCGGGGTCGGCCTGCGCCCGCATGTGAAGACGGCCAAGAGCCTGGACGCCGCCGCCCTCCTGCACGACGGCGCGCCCGGCCCGGTCACCGTCTCCACCCTCGCCGAGGCCGGGGCGTTCGCCGACGCGGGCTACCGCGACCTCACCTACGCCGTCGGCATCGAACCGCGCAAACTCCCGCGCGTGACCGCCCTGGTGCGGCGCGGTGTCACCCTGCGCGTCCTGCTGGACAGCAGCGAGCAGGCGGAGTTCGTCGCCGCGGCGGCCCGGGAGACCGGCCTCGCCCTGCCCGCGCTGATCGAGATCGACTGCGACGGCCACCGCGGCGGCCTCAGGCCCGACGCGCTGGGACTCACCGGGATCGGCCGTGTCCTGCACGACGCGGGCTGCCTGGACGGCGTGCTGACCCACGCGGGCGAGTCGTACTCCGCCTTCACCGCCGAGGAGCGGCGCGCGGCGGCGCGGAACGAACGCGACGCGGTGGTCACGGCGGCGCGGCGGCTGCGCGCGGCCGGCCTGCCCGTGCGCACCGTCAGCGTGGGCTCCACCCCCACCGCGCACGCCGCCGACGACCTCACCGGGGTCACCGAACTGCGCGCCGGGAACTACGTCTTCTTCGACCTGGTGATGGCCGGTCTCGGCGTCTGCGCGCCGGCCGACATCGCCCTGTCGGTGGTGGTCACCGTCATCGGGCACCGCCCGGAGTACGGGTGGATCGTCACCGACGGCGGCTGGATGGCCCTGTCCCGCGACCGCGGCACCGCCGGCCAGCCGCGGGACCAGGGCTACGGTCTGGTCACCGACCTGTCCGGCCCCCTGATCCCGGGCCTGGTCATGACCGCCGCCAGTCAGGAGCACGGCACCCTCACCGCCCGGGACGGCGCGGCCCTGCCCGAGCTGCCCATCGGCACCCGGCTGCGCGTCCTGCCCAACCACGCCTGCGCCACCGCCGCCCAGCACCACGGCTACCACGTCGTCGACAGCGGCCGCGGCACATCGGCGTCCCCCGCGATCGAGGCGTACTGGCCGCGCGTCTCCGGCTGGTGACCGCCCCGCTCCCCCCTTCCCCGTCCCGTCACCCGAAGGACCAGTCCATGGCCGCCGCACCGCCCCTCACGCTCGCCGACGTCCGCGAGGCCGCCGCCCGCCTCGAGGGCGTCGCCCACCGCACCCCCGTCCTCACCTCCCGCACCCTGAACTCCCTTGTCGGGGCGGAGGTGTTCATCAAGGCCGAGAACTTCCAGCGGATCGGCGCCTTCAAGTTCCGCGGCGCCTACAACGCCGTCGCCCAACTCCCCCCGGAGCAGCTGGCGAAGGGCGTCGCGGCCTACTCCTCCGGCAACCACGCCCAGGCCACCGCGCTGGCCGCTCGCGAACTGGGCACCAGTGCGGTCATCCTGATGCCCGAGGACGCTCCCCGCTCCAAGCGGGAGGCGACGGCCGGGTACGGGGCGGAGATCGTCACCTACGACCGCTACACCGAGGACCGCACCGCGCTCGGCCACGCCCTGGCCGAGGACCGCGGTCTGGCCCTGATCCCGCCGTACGACCACCCGCACGTCATGGCCGGCCAGGGCACCGCCGCCCTCGAACTGCTGGAGGAGACCGGCCCGTTGGACGCGCTGGTGGTGCCGGTGGGAGGCGGCGGCCTCATCGCCGGCAGCGCCACCGCCGCCACCGCGCTGCATCCCGGCATCCGGGTGGTCGGCGTCGAGCCGGAGGCGGGCGACGACACCAGGCGTTCCCTGGCGGCCGGCGCGCGCGTCACCGTCCCGGTGCCCCGCACCATCGCCGACGGGCAGGCGCTGGCCACTCCCGGCGAACTCACCTTCCCCGTCAACCAGCGCCTGGTCGACGCCATCGCCCTGGTCACCGACGCCGAGATCGTCACCGCGATGCGGTTCGCCTTCGAGCGCCTGAGGATCGTCCTGGAACCGAGCGGTGCCACGCCGCTGGCCGCGCTGCTGGCCGGGCGCGTCGACCGCCTCCCGCGGCGGATCGGCGTCATCGCCTCCGGCGGCAACATCGACGCCGCCCGCTTCACCGCCCTCGTCGGCGGGTGAGCCGCCCGTCCGGCCGAGGATCAGGCCGTCACACCAGGTAGGCGCCGTCGGTGAGGCCGACGCGGGTATAGTACTCGGTGCCCAGGAGGCGGTCGCGGGTCTCCTGGGGGAGACGGGCGAGGAGCCCGGGCAGCGCCCGGTCCCGCGCCACCTCGCTGCGGTGGGCCTGGATCGCCGCCCACTTCCGCTCCCGCCACGGCCGTACGTCCACGGTGTCGGTGACGTGCGAGTCGGGCACGCTCAGCACGGACTTGCCCACGCCGTCCAGGAGTTCACCCAGATCGGTCACGGCCGAGTGGGGGTGGGTCGCCAGGTACAGGGCGCCGGGCCGCCAGGGCTCGCCCGCCTCGGGGTAGAGCCGCCCCAGCCCGGCGGCGGTCACCGCGAGCAGGGTCGTCCGGTGGGTGTGCCGGTGGTCGGGGTGGCCGGTCAGCTGCCCGTAGGCGTCATGGGTGAGGACGATGCCGGGCCGGACCTCCCGGATGTGGGCGACCAGCCGTCCGACGGCCTCGTCCACCGGGGCGTCGCACCAGCGCGGCCGGCCGGGGGCGGAGTCGGGGACCCGGTGGTCGGCGTAGCCGAGCAGGCGCGGCGGTCCGGGGACGCCGAGGGCCGCGAGGGAATCGGCGAGTTCACCGGCGCGCGGGCTGCCGGGCGCCCAGGTCGCCGTGACGACGGCCGTACGGGCGCCCTCGGCGGCGTACCGGGCGAGGATTCCGCCGGCGAGGAGCGCCTCGTCGTCGGGGTGGGCGAACACGGCGAGCAGACTGGGCGGCACGGCTTCCTCCACGGCGTCCGGGTACCTCTCGGCGACCCCGGCCGGCTCCGCCGCCGGGACCGGGTCCATGGTCACATCCGGAGCCGGTGCCAGGTGGGGAAGTACCCGGCCACACCGGTGCGGCGAGCCTGCGTCCGGCGGCCCCGGCCGCACGAGCCCCGGTCCGGCGGCACGCGCGCCTCTTCGTGTTCCTCCGGGTCCGAGCCGCTCGGCCGTACTCCCCGGACGGCGGCGATACGGTCACCGACGGCCGCTGACGACGCGGCCTTTCTTGTCGGTGCGGCCGAAGTGCGCTCGCGTCGGCGGGAGTCGGTGGTGGCCACCGCCGCCCGCCCTGGCGCGGAGACGACAGCCCCACGGCGTCGCCGGTTCCGCCGGTTCCGCGCACCGCCGCGGGTGGACCGGGCGGGCCGCGTCCGAACGTTCGCCCGCCGGGTGTGGTCGGCTCGCCGGTGTGTTCAGCGCGGGCCGGCTGCGGCCGCGTCGTCGCCGAGTCCCAACTCCTTGTCGCCCAGCGGGGCGAAGAAGCGTTCCACGTCGGCGTCGGTGACCTCGGCGAGGGTCGCGGGGGACCAGCGCGGACGGCGGTCCTTGTCGATGATCTGCGCCCGGACGCCCTCGACCAGGTCGGGGCTGTCCAGGGCGGCGCAGGAGACGCGGTACTCCTGGTCGAGGACCCGCTCCAGCGAGCCGAGGCGCCGGGCGCGGCGGATCGCGGCCAGGGTGACCTTGAGCGAGGTGGGCGACTTGGCGAGCAGGGTCTCGGCCGCCTCCTTCGCCTCCGGGCCGCCGTGGGCGAACAGCCGCGCGACGATCTCCTCGACGGTGCCGGCGGTGTAGCAGGCGTCGATCCAGGCGCGCTGGTCGGTCAACGTCCCGTGCGGCGGCCGCTGTTCGTGGCGCGCCAGGGCGTCGGCCACGGGGCGGGCGGCGAGGTCCGCCAGGAAGGCGGGGACGGCCTCGTACGGCAGGTAGTGGTCGGCGAGTCCGCAGAGCAGGGCGTCCCCGGCGCCGATCCGCGTGCCCGTCAGCGCGAGGTGGGTGCCCAGTTCGCCGGGGGCGCGGCCGAGCAGGTGGGTGCCGCCGACGTCGGGGACGAAACCGATGCCGGTCTCGGGCATGGCGATCCGCGAGCGTTCCGTGACGACGCGGACGTCGCCGTGCGCGGAGACACCGACGCCGCCGCCCATGACGATGCCGTCCATGACGGCGACGTACGGCTTGGGGTAGCGGGCGATGCGGGCGTTGAGGCGGTACTCGTCGCGCCAGAACGCGGCGGAGGCGGTGCCGTCGCCGTCGCGGGCGTCGTCGTGGACGGCGCGGATGTCGCCGCCCGCGCACAGGCCGCGCTCCCCCGCGCCGGTGATGACGACGGTCTCCACGGCCGGGTCGCGTTCCCAGGCGGTCAGGGCCTCGTCGATCCGGCGGACCATGGCATGGTTCAGGGCGTTGAGCGCCTCGGGCCGGTTGAGCGTGAGGTACGCGGCCCGTCCCTCCGTGCGCAGCAGGACGGGTTCGGCGGTGCCGGGCGCGGCGGTCCGCGCGCTGCCGGTCATCCGGACACCTCCATCAGGCCACCGGCCACGATGACACGCATGATCTCGTCGCTTCCTTCCGGTCGGGTGCACCCACGGTCACGGACGATCTTCTCAGTGCCGTGCCCGCCGGGGTGGCGGCAGCCCCCCCCTCTGTCGCGCCGACGAGGCGTCGCGGGCGTCCCCTGCGGGATACCCGTGTCCGCGACGGCCCCGGCGTTCAGTCCGCCGTCGGCCGCAGCACGAGGCAGACGAAGCCGAAGACGTCCCGGTAGACGCGCAGCCACTCGTCGCGGTGGGCCGTGGCCGTCGCGAGCGCCTCGGCGCTGTCCGGGTGGCCGGGGTGGTCCAGCGCCCAGGAGGCGAGCGTCCCCGTCCACGCCCACTCGTAGTCGTCCAGTTCCCGGCGGGTGCTGATGTGCCCGTGGACCGGTGTCCAGCCGTCCGCGGCGACCCGGTCCAGCGTGGTCGGCAGGTCGTCCAGGTCACCGAGGAGCGCGGCGGCCTCGGCGGAGGGCTCGCGGTCCCAGTACCCCTCGCCGGCCAGGACCCGTCCGCCGGGCGCGAGGTGCCCGCGGGCCGCCGCCAGGGCCGGGAGCAGGCCGCCGAACGCGTGCGTGGCCCCCACGCACAGCACCAGGTCGAAGGAGTGCGGGGCGGTGAACCGGGCGGCGTCCTGCCGGTGGAGGACCAGGCGGTCCTCGACGCCGAGCCGGCGCGCGGCCCGGCGGGCGTCCGCCAGCGCGCGCTCGGAGAGGTCGACGCCCTCGGCACGCAGTCCGGGACGCGCGGTCAGGGCCCGCAGCAGCCATTCGCCGCCGCCGCAGCCGAGGTCGAGCACGCGTCCGCCGCCGTGCGGCAGGGCCCGTTCCAGCAGCCCGCGCACCGCGTCGTCGTCGAGCGGCGCGGCTATCGGATGATCCGCGTGAGCGCGCCTGGAGATCTCCTCACGGTCCACCGGCGGAGCCTGACACGACCGGCGGCACCCTCGCACCCGGATTTCCGCCGGGCCGCGCGCGGGGAGCCGATCGAAACCGTGGCCACTCGAAAGGGGCACGCGCCGCGCCCCGTCCGGACCCGTCCCCGGCAGCCCCGCGCCCGGGCCCCCGGCCGGGCCCCGACTCACCCGAAACGACTAATGACGCAGCGTGCACCCCTTGTGCCCACTGGGGCCTCCCCCGTTCGGAGTTGCGGCCGTACGGGCGACATGAGTCCGTGGGTGTCGTGTCCCACCGGATCTCACCCAGGAGGAGACATGGGCACCAACCACCAGGGCCGATCGGCCGACAAGCTGGGCGTCGTCTTCGCGGTCCGCGTCATCGAAGGCCGCGAACAAGGCTTTCTGGACCTGTACGAGCAGCTCCGGAAGTCGGTGGCCGGCACCCCCGGCCACATCGTGGAAAGGCTCGGCCGGCCCGCCGACGACTCCCGTCAGTGGGTGATCACCAGCGAGTGGGAGTCGGCCGAGCAGTTCTTCGCCTGGCAGCAGAGCGAGGAGCACCGTGAACTGGTCGCGCCGCTGCGCGAGTTCGTCGACCAGCGGCAGTCGCTGCGCTACCGGGTCATCAAGGAGACGCGGGGGGTGCGGTCGTGACGCGCACCACCCACGGCCCCGTCGCCGTGCTCGGCCTCGGCGCGATGGGCGCCGGGCTGGCCCACCGCCTGCTCGACCAGGGCATACCGGTCCGGGTCTGGAACCGTACCCCGGAGCGGACCGCGCCGCTCGCCCAGGCCGGCGCGCACGTCGCCGCCCACCCCGCCGAGGCGGTCGCGGGCACGAGCGCCGCCATCTGCGTCGTGGCCGACGGCCAGGCCCTCGGCACCGTGCTGCGCGGGCCGGACGGCGTGCTGGCCCACGGCCCCTACCCGGGCACGCTGCTGTGCGCCAGCACCGTCGCCCCCGAGGAGATCGTCCAGATCGCCGGGGACCTGCCCGCGACGCTGGACGTGGGCATGCTCGGCAACCGCGACCACGCCCGCGACGGCGAGCTGCGGTTGTTCGTCGGCGGCACGAAGGAGGCGTTCGATGCCGCCGGTCCGCTGCTGCGGGCGCTGGGCAAGGACGTCGTCCATCTGGGCGCACTCGGTTCCGGCATGCGGATGAAACTGCTCCTCAACCTGCTGATGGGCATCGAGGTGCAGGCGCTGGCCGAGGCCACCGAACTGGCGGAGGCCTCCGGGCTGGACCGGCAGCTGGTCCTGAAGACCGTCGCGGGCAGCGGTTTCGCCTCGCCGGTCATGGCGTTCAAGTCCCGGCGGCTGGCGGCGGGCCGCTTCGACGAGCCGGACTTCCGGCTGCGGCTGATGGCGAAAGACCTCATGCTCGCTACCAAGCAGGCGGCAGCCGCCGGCCTGAGCCTGCCGCTGGCGACCGCCGCGGCGGAGACCCACGTCCGCGCCACCGAGCAAGGGCTGGGCGACCAGGACTGTGCCGCGATCACCCGCGCACTGAGACCGAAACCGGGAACCGACACGTGATCATCGACATCCACGGGCACCTATCCCCACCGGAAGCCGCCGAACGCTTCCCCATGCCCCCGGCCCTGACCGACGTCGACGGCATGCTCGCCGCCCGCGCCGAGGCCGGCATCGACCTGACCATCATCGGCAGCCCCGTCGGGGCCGGGGCGATGGCGCGGGTGCCGGGCGTGGACAACTACGCGCAGCCACGTGACCGGCTGCGCGCCTTCCACGCGTGGATGTCGGACCTGATCCGCCGGTTCCCGGACCAGTTGCGCGGCTATGTGTACGCCAACCCGTTCGGGGACGACGATCACCTGGAAGGGGTGCGGGAGACCCTGGCGGACCCCGCGTTCGTCGGCCTGATCACCACCTCCAGCGTCCACGGCGAGCTGCTCGGCTCGCCGCGCGCGGACCCGTTCTTCGCGCTGGCCGCGGAGGCGGGGGTGCCGGTCCTGGTGCACGCCCCGGCGGAGCCGGCCGGCACCGAACGGGTCGAACAGACGCCCTTCGTGGAGCAGATCGGCCGCTTCGGCGACGTCACCCTGGGCATGGCGATGATCGCGTTCGCCGGGTGGCTGGACAAGTACCCCGGTCTGCGGCTGATCGGCGCGACCGGCGGCGGCGCGCTGGCGCTGCTGCCCGAGCGCCTGCAGACCGCGGCGCGCCCCCGGCACTGGGCCGGGGGCGCGCCCGCCGCCGGCCGGCCCGGGAAGCCCAAGGCCCCCGGTGCGGCCGGTGCCCCCGGTTCCGCGCACGCGCCCACCGCGCCCACCGCGTCCGCCGCATCCGGCACGCGCCAAGCACCCGCCGCTCCCCCGGCGTCCGGGCCCGCCCCGGCCCCCGGCCTCACCCCGTCCCCCGACCCCGCCGCCGCCCTGCGGCGCATGTACGTCGACACCAGTCCGTTCAGCGCGGCGCACCTGAGCCTGAACGCGGAGGTGCTGGGGCCGGAACGGATGCTGTTCGGCACCGACTCGCCGCCGATGGCCGCGCCGCTGGAGGACTTCGTCCACATGGTCGAGAAGCTGCCGCTCGACAAGGCGTCCCAGCAGCTCATCCTCGGCGGAAACGCCCAAGCTCTCTTCGACCTCAGGAGCCGTCCGTGACCACCACGCAGGAGGCCGTCGCCGCTGCCGAGCGGTGCACCCCCGAGTTCCGCCGCGACCCCCACGCCGTGTACGCCCGGCTGCGCGCCGAGGCGCCGGTGTGCCCCATGAGACCGCCGCACGGCAACGAGACGTATCTGATCACCCGGTACGAGGACGCGCGGGCCGCGCTGTCGGACCCGCGTCTGAGCAAGGACATGTACGGGGCCATGGACGCCTACCGGAGGATCTTCGGGGACTCGTCCATCGCGCTGGACGACAACATGCTCAACTCGGACGCGCCCAAGCACACCCGGCTGCGCAGGCTGGTCAACTCGGCTTTCACCCCGCGGCGGGTGCAGGCGCTGCGGCCGCGCATCGAGCAGATCGTCCGCGAGCTGCTCGACGCGTGCCCGCCTGGGGAGCCCGTCGACCTGCTGCCCGCGTTCGCGTTCCCGTTGCCGATCACCGTGATCTGTGATCTGCTCGGTGTGCCCGCCGAGGACCGGTCGCGGATGCAGCGGTTGTCCACCACGGTGGCGCAGACCGGTTTCGGCGAGGAGTTCAAGCGGGCCCAGCAGCAGGCGGAGGAGGACCTGCACGGCTACTTCACCGAGCTGATCGACGCGAAGCGGAACCGACCGGGCGACGACCTGCTGAGCGCGCTCATCGCGGTGCGGGACGGCGCTGACGGCTCGCTCACCCAGAACGAACTGGTCTCCACGGCCTTCCTGTTGATGTTCGCGGGCCACAAGACGACCGCGTACCTCATCGGCAACGCCGTGTACCACCTGCTGCGCCACCCCGAACAGTGGAACGCCGTACGGGAGAACCCGGAGCTGATCCGCGCGGCGGTCGAGGAACTGGTGCGCTACGACGGCTCGGTGGAGACCGCGACGTTCCGCTACGCCACCGAGGACGTGGAGTACGGCGGAACCCTGATCCCCAAGGGCGCCCTGGTCCAGATCGCGCTCAGTTCGGCCAACCGCGACCCGGCCAAGTTCGACTCCCCCGACACACTGGACATGCGGCGGCCCGGCAACGCGCAGGACGCCCACCTCGGCTTCGGGCACGGCAGCCACTACTGCCTGGGCGCCCCGCTGGCCCGGCTGGAGACCCAGCTGGCCCTGACGCTGCTGTTCGACCGCTTCCCCCGGATGGCCCTGGCCGACCCGGCCGCCGGGCCACGGTGGCTGGAAGTGCCCTTCCCCGCCTTCCGCGGCCTGGCGGAGCTGCCGGTCGTCCTGGAGCCCGCCGGGTAGGCGCGCGGGGAACGCGCCGGAAACCAGGGGCGACCGGCGTATGGCGGCCGGGGCGCGCGCTCCCTACTGTGTGCCGCGTCATCATGTGGCGCGGCACCATGTGGCACGGCACCATGTGCCGGTCATCGTGTGGCGCCTCGCCTCGAAAGGGACCGCCCGTCCGGAAGGGGCCGCCCGTGCCGTCCGTGCGCCGCATCGCCCACGAGTTCCTGGAGCGCCAGGGGCTCACCACCATCTTCGGCAACCCGGGCTCCAACGAACTGCCCTTCCTCGCCGGGCTCCCCGACGGGTTCCGCTACGTGCTGGGTCTGCACGAGGGCGCGGTCGTGGGCATGGCCGACGGCTACGCGCAGGCGTCGGGCCGTCCGGCGCTGGTCAGCCTGCACTCGGCCGCGGGGTCCGGCAACGCGCTGGGCGCGCTGACGAACGCGGTGGCCTCCCGCACCCCGCTGGTCGTCCTGGCCGGTCAGCAGGTACGGCCGGCGATCGGGCCGGAGGCCTACCTCACCAACGTCGACGCCCCGGCCCTGATGCGGCCGCTCGTCCGCTGGGCCGCCGAGCCGGCGTGCGCCCGGGATGTGCCGCGCGCGCTCGCCCAGGCCGTCTTCGAGGCGCGGTTACGGCGCGGGCCGGCCTTCCTGTCCGTGCCGTACGACGACTGGACGGCCGAGGCGGACGAGAACGCGCCGGCCGTGCTGGAGCGCCGGGTCGAGCGGGCCGGGGCGCCCGGCGCGGAGCAGGGGCGCCGGCTGGCCGAGGCGGTGGCCGCGGCCCGGCGGCCCGCCCTGGTGCTGGGCGGTGACATCGACACGGACGGGCTCTTCCACGACACGGTACGGCTGGCCGAGCGGCTCGGCGGCCCGGTGTGGGCGGCGCCCTCGGTCTTCCGGCTGCCGTTCCCCAACCGCCATCCGCTGTTCCGCGGTGTGCTGCCCGCCGGCATCGAGCCCGTCTGCCGGGCCCTGACCGGCCACGATCTCGTCCTGGTCCTCGGCGCCCCGGTGTTCCGGTACCACGAGCACCTGCCCGGCCGGTACCTGCCGGAGGGGACCCGGCTGATCCAGGTCACCGAGGACGTGTCCGCCGCCGCGCGGGCCCCGGTCGGCGAGGCGCTGGTCGCCGACCCCGCCGCGGTGACCGGCCTGCTGCTGACCGCGCTCGGCGCGCCGGGCCCGCCCGTGGGCGACTATCGGCCCGTGCCGGCGCCGGCCGGTACGGAGGGGCCTCGCCTGCATCCGGAGGAGGTCTTCGCGGCCCTGCGGGAGGAACAGCCCGCCGACACGGCGTACGTCGTGGAGTCGACCTCGACCAACTCCTCCTGGTGGCGTCAGATGGATCTGCGCCGCCCGGGCTCGTACTACTTCCCGGCGGCCGGCGGCCTCGGCTTCGGGCTGCCCGGTGCGGTCGGCGTGGCCCTGGCCCGGCCCGGCCGGCCGGTCGTGGGCGTGATCGGGGACGGCTCGGCGAACTACGGCATCACCGCCCTGTGGACGGCCGCCCGGCTCCACGTCCCCCTCACCGTGGTGCTGCTGCGCAACGGGACGTACGGGGCCCTGCGCTGGTTCGGGGAGCTGCTCGGGGTGCCGGACGCGCCGGGACTGGACATCCCCGGCCTGGACTTCACCCGTATCGCCGAGGGCTACGGGGTGCCCGCCCGGCAGATCGGCGGCGTGGCGGAGCTGCGGGCCGCGCTGTCCGAACCGGTCGACGGGCCCCGCCTGCTCCAGGTCGACACCGCGCTCACCACGCCCGCCTAGCCGCCCGCCGCCGGTCCGGTCCCGCCCACCCGTCCCGCAGCCGCTCAGGGGGTACGTCGCCATGTCAGTCGCCTCGTCCGGCGCGTCCGGCACCTCGGCGGAAGCCGGCGGCGCCGGGCGCGCCGTCCGGACGGTGATCCTGTGCTGGACCACCGTCCTGCTGGAGGGCTACGACCTCGTCGTCCTCGGCGCCATCATCCCGACCCTGCTGAAGACCCGTCACCTCGGCATGACGGCGGGGGACGCCACCACCATCGCCACGCTGTCGCTCGTCGGCGTGGCCGTCGGCGCGCTGCTGGCCGGCCCGCTGGCGGACCGGCTCGGCCGGCGGCCGCTGCTCATCGCCTCGGTGGTGGAGTTCTCCGTGTTCACCCTGCTGGTGCCGTCGTCCGGTTCGGTGGCGGTGTTCGCCGCGCTGCGCCTCGCGGCCGGGGTGGGCCTCGGCGCGTGCATGCCCGTGTCGCTGACGATGACGGCCGAGCGGCTGCCTGCCGAGCGGCGGGCGCGCGCCGGCACGCTGACCATGACCGGCTACCACACCGGTGCCGTGATCACCTCGCTGCTGGCGCTCTGGGTGAGCGGCGACTGGCAGGTGCTCTTCTACGTCCTCGGCGCCGCCGGGCTGGCCGTCGCGGCCGTCCAGTGGTTCCTGCTGCCGGAGTCGGCGGCGTTCCTGCGCGCCAGGGCGGCGTCCGGGTCCCCGCGGGTGCCCTTCGCCGAGCTGCTCAGACCGCCGTACCTGCGTGCGGGCATCGGGGTCTGGGTGGCCTCGTTCATGGGGCTGCTGCTGGTGTACGGCCTGAACACCTGGCTGCCCAAGCTGATGAACGACGCCGGGTATCCCGTGCCGACGGCCGTGACCCAGCTGCTGGTGCTCAACGCCGGCGGGGTGGCCGGGCTGGTGCTGGGCGGCTTCGTGGCCGACCGGCGCGGCATCAAACCGACCACGCTGGGCTGGTTCGCCGGCTCGGCGGTCCTGCTGGCCTGCCTCGGCGTCAGGATGGACAGCGACCTGCTGCTCGGCACGGTCGTCTTCCTCACCGGCGTGTTCGTCTTCTCCGCGCAGGTGCTCGTCTACGCGTACGTCACCCACTTCTACCCGGCCGCCGTCCGGGGCACCGCCCTCGGCTCGGCGTCCGGCATCGGACGCGCCGGTTCCCTCGTCGGCCCGTCGGTCACGGGCGCCCTGGTGACCGCCGGGATCGGCCATCCCTGGGGTTTCTGTTTCTTCGCCGCCGTGGCCGTCTGCGCCGTCCTGGCCGTCCTCACCCTGCCGGGCCGTCCCCCCGGCCGGGGCGCCGAGGACGGTCCGGGCGCCTGACGGCTTTCCGGCCGGGCGGCGCCGGGGTGCTCAGGCGGGCGCGAGGGGTTGCGCGCAGGCGATGAGAAGGGCCACGTCGTCGTGGTCGGCCGGGTGCCGCAGCAGGCGCAGGAGCCGGTCGCAGGTCTCCTCCGTGGACTGGTCCGACGGTGCCAGGAGACGCAGCAGGGCCTCCAGGCGCTCGTCGATGGGGTCGTCACGGGTCTCCACCAGCCCGTCGGTGTAGAGCACGAGGCGGTCGCCGGGCTTCAGCTCGACGGTGGTGCTCTCGAAGGGCACGCCGCCCACCCCGAGCGGCGTGCCGGTGGGCAGGTCCAGCAGCCGCGGCTGCTCGCCGGTGCGCACCAGGGCCGGGGGCAGATGGCCGGCGGACGCCACGTGCAGCCGGGCCCGGTGGGGGTCGTAGACCGCGTACACGCAGGTGGCGATGTACGGGTCCAGCTCGCGGGTGATCTTGTCGAGGTGGGTGAGGATCCGGGCCGGGTCGAGGTCGAGGTCGGCCAGGGTGGCGGTCGCGGTGCGCAGCCGGCCCATGGCGGTGGCGGCCTGGATGCCGCTGCCCATGACGTCGCCCACCGCGAGCGCCGTGCGGTCGCCGTCGAGCGGGATCACGTCGTACCAGTCGCCGCCGACCTCGTCACGGGCCTGGGCGGGACGGTAGCGGACGGCGATCTCCAGGCCGGGGCGCCGGGGCGGGGGCTGCGGCAGGAGGCTGCGCTGGAGGGTCTCGACGGCACTGCGGATGTGCTGGTGCAGCACGGCGTTGTCGATGCTCAGCGCGGCGGAGGAGGCCAGCTCGCAGGCGAGGGTGAGGTCGTCCTCGTCGAAGGGCAGCGGGTTCCGGGCCCGGGCCAGGCCCATGACCCCGATGATCTTCCCGCGGGCGATGAGCGGGACGGTCATGTCGGTGTGGACGCCGGCCCGGGCGAGCAGGGCGGCGGCCTCGGAGTCGGCGGCGATGCGGGAGTGCTCGCCCCCGCCCAGGTGGGTGATCAGCAGGGGGCGGCGGCTGCGGATGCAGTGCGACGCGGGGTGTTCGGCGTGGTAGGTGGTGAGGCGGCCGGGCGGCACCATGGCCCGGCCGGCGTCGGTGGGGTAGGCGGTCTTCACCGCCACGACGCGGAACAGCGCGGGTCCGTCGCCGAGGGCGGTACGGCCGGTCTGCAGGACCGAGTCGAGGAGGTCCACCGTCACCATGTCGGCGAGGCCCGGCACCAGCACGTCGGCCAGTTCCCGCGCGGTGCGTTCCACCTCCAGGGTGGTGCCGATCCGGGCCGAGCCGTCGACGATCAGCCGCAGCCGCCGCTGGGCCTGGTCGGCCTTGCGTGCCGCCCGGTACCGGTCGGTGACGTCGACCACCACGTTGGCGATGCCGAGGACCCGGCCGCGGTGGTCCTCCAGCCGGTACACGGACACCGCCCAGGCGTGGTTCTGCTCCCGGTCGGCGGCCGTACGGCCCACCACCTGCTCCTCCACCACGGGGGTGCCGGTCTCCAGGACCCGCCGCATGACGGCCTCGGCGCGCTCGAAGTCCGGGCCGGAGAGGATCTCGCGGAACGAGCGGCCGACGTGGTCGGCCTCGGGGACGCCGTGCATGGCCGCGAGGGCGGGGTTGACGGCCAGGTAGCGCAGCTCGGTGTCCATGACGGCCAGCCCGATCGGCGCCTGGCTGACCAGCCGGTCGGACAGGGCCAGCTTGTGTTCCATCTGCCGCAGGGCGACTCGGTCGACCGCCAGCCCGAGGGCGTAGTGGTCCCCGAGGCTGTCCGTCAGCCGGACGTTGCGGAACTCGACCATCCGGGTGCTGCCGTCCTTGTGCCGGACGGGGAAGGCCCCCGCCCAGCGCCGGCCGGTCTCCATCACGTCGGCGAACAGGGTGACCGCCGCGTCCTGGTGCTCGGGGTGGAGGAGCAGCGGCGCCGCGTACTGCCCGACCGCCTCGCCGCGGGTGTAACCGAACAGTTCCTCGGCCTGGGGGCTCCACATGTCGATCTTGCCGTCGGCCTCCAGCAGCACCGCGGCGACGCCCAGCAGGTCCAGCAGCCCGCTGGGGTCGGCCGCGGCGCCCGGCAGAGGCTCGGCCCGCTCCGGGCGCGGCTTCTGTCGTCCCATCGAAACGCGCTCCTTCCCTCGGCCGCGCCACCGGTACCACCGGTCACCGCCGGTGCGGCCGGCTCGCCCCGCGGTTCGGAGAAGACGACGTCCTCCCCGCGGATCACCAGCCCCCTCCACGATGCGCCACACCGCCGGGGACGGCCACGGCGGCGGGCTGGGGGGTGGCTATGGCGGGGGCCGGGGGTGGCTGTAGCTATGGGCTGGGGAGAGCTGCGAGGGGGGCCTGAACCGGCCACGACGGCGCGCCGGGGGCGCCCCCGGCAACAGGCCGGAGACCGCTACGACGGCAGGCTGAAGGCCGCTACGACGGCGGTGCGGGGACGGCCACGGCGACGGGCCGGAGACCGCTACGACGGCGGTGCGCGGAGGACCACGGAGACGGGCGTTCACCGGCGCTTCGCCCCGGTTTGCGCCCAGGGGCGGCGGGAACCCCCGCAGCGGAGAACCCCCGGACCGAAGAACGCCCGAGCGAACGCGGGAGGCGCAGCCCATGGACTGGTACCCGTTGCGCCTGACCACGCCCGTCAAGCAGCACGTCTTCGGCGGGCGTGTGCTGGCCGACCGGTGGGGCCGCGCCGGACTGCCGGACGGCCCGGTCGCCGAGACCTGGGAGGTCAGCGACGTGGACGGCGAGGGCGCGGTGGTGACCGCCGGTCCGCTGGCCGGGCGCGCCCTGCGCGATCTGGTGCGGGAGCACCCCGAGGGCCTGCTCGGGCGCGGTCCGTACGGCGAACGCTTCCCCGTGCTGACGAAGTTCATCGACGCCACCGGTCCGCTCCCGGTCCATCTGCACGCCGACGACGAGACCGCCCGCCGTGTCGAGGGCGAACCCAATGGCAAGACCGAGGCGTGGCACGTCCTGGAAGCGGCGCCCGGGGCCACCGCCCTGGCCGGCGTCCGGCGCGGGGTCGACCGCGACCGGCTGCACCGGGCGCTGCTGGCGCAGGACTTCGACGCCGTCCTGCGCCGCCTGCCGGTACGCGCCGGGCAGACCCTCTACGTCCCCGGCGGCACCCTGCACAGTTTCGGCCCGGGCACGCTCGTCTACGAGATCGAGCAGACCTCCGACATCCAGCAGCACGCCATGCGCCACCGGATGGAGGACGGCGCCCCGATCCCCGACCGGGAGTGGCACGCCGCCGTCGAACGGCTCCTGGAGGAGTGGCGGCCCGAGCCGCGCCCCGACTTCCGCTCCGGTCTGAGCGTGCCGGTGGACGACGGTGTGGAGCGAACCGTGCTGTGCGCCGGGCGCTATTTCGCGCTGGAGCGGTGGCGGGCCGGGACCGCGGCACCGCTGGTGCACGCCTTCTCCACGGCGATGGTCCTGAGCAACGCGGGGGCGCCGGTCACCGTGACCACCCCGGGGGGACGGGAGCGGCTGGCCCGGGCGGAGAGCCTGCTGCTGCCCGCCGCGCTGGGCCGGTTGCGGATCGAGGGCCCGGCCGATGTCCTGCTCGGTTATCTGCCCGACCTCGACGCCGACATCCGCGCCCCTCTGCTCGCCGCGGGCCACGGCCCGGCCGCGATCACCGCGCTCGGCTCCTGAGGGAGCCGTCGGTCTGAAGGGCGGTAGCGCGGATTCGTACTCCGGGGCCGCAGGCCGCAGCAGGGCGAGCAGCGCGGTGCGAGGCGGCCCGGAGCCGGTGGGTGGGCGACGCGCCGCCCACCCGCACCGTCGCCCCCGGCACCGCACCGCACACCGCCCCACCTCGGCCCCGGGGGGGCGCCCGTCAGTCGTCGGCGGGCAGCTCGCCCACGAAGGCACCGGCCATGCGCAGCCAGGGCGTGGCCTCCTCGTGACGGCCCTGCCGCTCCAGGGTGCGGCCCAGCATCAGGTGGGCGTAGTGCTCCACCGGATCCCGGTCGATGATCCGCCGCAGCTGCTCCTCGGCCCGCCGCAGCTGTGCCGAGTGGTAGTAGGCGCGGGCGAGCAGCAGCCGGGGCCCGGTCTGCTCGGGGGCCTCCTCGACCACGGCGGTGAGCAGCCTGGCCGCCCCGGCGTAGTCCTTGGCGTCGAACAGCAGCCGGGCGCGTTCCCAGCGCTCGGCGGTGGTCTCCTCGTGCGGGACGCCGGGGCCGTTGTCGAACAGGTGCAGGGCGCTCGCCCAGCGGTCCGGCGCGACTCCGCCCGTCGCCGGGTAGTCGTGGAAGGTGTCGCTCATCAGTCCTCCCTCGGGTACTGAGCGGCCCGTTGATTGATATCTCAACCAACGACTGCCCGAACCGGCGCGGGACGGCGGGTATTCCCGGGCGCGACCGGCCGGCCCGGAGCCCCGGCCCCGGCCCCGGCCCAGGGGTGCGACCCCGCCCGCCCCGCGTCAGTCCTCGTAGGGCTCGTAGTCGAACCAGTCGAAGTGGACGGTCCCGGTGGAGGCGTACAGGCCGATCACACGGCCGGTGAAGCCGCCGGCGACCTCGGTGGACAGGTACCGGCCGTCGAGCCTGGCGAGTTCGGTGAACGTGCCGTCCGCTTCCCGCACGCCGAGCGCTACGGTGTCGGGACCCTCCCGCGGGTCGGTGACCTCCCACGCGGGGGTCGTCTCGACGCCGAGCACCACCGGGCCGCCGGCCGACGGGCGGGAGGCCACCACGGACCGCAGCGGGCCGATCCGGGCGATCACCCGCACCTCGTCCGCCGTGGCCTCGATCTCGTAGTGGTGCCGCTCGTCCAGGCGGACGGCCAGGCCGCCGCTGCCCCCGGCCGGGTCGACCAGGGTCCGCGCGCGGCAGGCCGGGTGCTGCTGGCGTCGGCCGGCGAAGGTGACGTCGCTGTCGTCCAGCGAGGCCCCGCGGGCGCGCAGGGTTAGCCAGCCGGCGCGTTCCTTGGTGGTGCAGTCCTCCTCGTGGCGGAAGCGCGGCGAGATCCAGCCCGGGGCGAGGCCGCCGCCTTCGAAGTCGTCCCGGACCGGCGCGGCGGCGGGCCGCCGGAGCGGCCACGGCGGCGGGGCCGGGGAGGTCGTCACCTCGCCGACGACCGGCCAGCCGTCGGCCCAGGTCACCGGGGCCAGGAACGTCTCCCGGCCCAGCACGTGCCAGCCGGGGGTCCCGCCGTGCGGCCGGACCCCGAGGAACACCATCCACCACGAACCGTCGGGCCCCTGCACCAGGTCGCCGTGGCCGGTGTTCTGGATGGGGTGGTCGGTGCCGCGATGGGTCAGGACGGGGTTGGCCGGGCACGGCTCGAAGGGGCCGTCGGGGGCGCGGCCACGGGCGACCGAGACGGCGTGGCACCGCTCGGTGCCGCCTTCGGCGATGAGCAGGTACCAGTACTCGCCGATGTGGTACAGGTGCGGCGCCTCGGGGGCCTTGGCGCCGGGCGTGCCGGACCACACGCGCCGCGGCTCGCCGAGGGTCTCCCCCGTGTGCGGGTCGATGCGGACCTGGCTGACTCCCGCCACGGTGCACCAGCAGGTGCCCTCGTCGTCCCAGGCCAGGTCGGGGTCGATGCCCCGCACCCCGGGCAGCCGGACCGGATCGGACCAGGGACCGGCCGCGTCGGTGGCGGTGAACAGGAGGTTCCCGTCGCCGCTGACGTTGGTCACGATCAGCCAGAAGCGGCCGTCGTGGTGGCGCAGCGTGGGGGCGTAGAGGCCGCCGGAGGAGGGGGCGCCGGGCGGCAGCCGCAGTTGCTCCGGCCGGTCCAGGGCGTTGCCGATCTGGGTCCAGTGCACCAGGTCGCGGCTGTGGAAGACGGGGATGCCGGGGTAGTACTCGAAGCTGGAGCAGGCCAGGTAGTAGTCCTCCCCGGCCCGGCAGACGCTCGGATCGGGGTGGAATCCCGGGATCACGGGGTTGCTGAGGCTGATGCCGCTCTCGGGCGCGCTCGGCACATCGAGTCCTTTCCGGGATGACCCGCACCTACCGCGTGGAACGAAAGTTTCGCTCGGAGGTTCGAATGATTCCCGGGGAGGCTATCGACAGCTGTTGGAGCGGTCAACGGGTGTGTCCCGGCGCGGTGGCATGCACGCGGGGTGGTCGCGGATCAGTTTGCGGATCGGGGTCTCCACGACCTCGACGGCGCCGGCCCGCTCCTCCGGGGCGGCGCAGACTCCCTGGAGGACCAGTCCCCTGCTCGCCGCGCGGGACGAGTCGGCCGGAGAGGACCATCCGCCGGGCATCGCGAACGGCCGTACCATCGCCACCGCCGCGCTCGCCGAACGGCAGGGGGCTGGGACGACAGACCCCGGTCGCCACCCTGTTCACGACCCGCAGGCTCGCCCGGCCCACCTTCGACCGGGTCCGGGCCGGCCGCCCGGCCCGGCTCGCGCCCCGTCACTAGGATTCCGCGCATGGCCACAGCCCCTCACGCAGTCCTCGATCTCCTTGCCCGCTACGAGCCGAAGAGCACCGCCGAACGCGCGGACGTGGAGCGGGTGCGCGCCCTCGTCGCGTCGGGCGACCCGTGGCGGCGGTCGACTCCGCTGCACGTCACCGGGTCCGCGCTGATCGTGCACCAGGACAGCGGCCGGGTCCTGCTGCGCTGGCACCAGCGCCACGGGACCTGGCTGCTGGTCGGCGGGCACGCCGACCCCGAGGAGTCCGACCCGCTCGCCATCGCCCTGCGGGAGGGACGGGAGGAGACGGGACTGACCGATCTCACGCCCTGGCCGGACGCCGAGGTGCGGCACCTGGTGATCGTGCCGGTGCCGGCCAACACCCGGGAGGAGGCGCACGAACACGCCGACATCCGCTTCGTCCTGGCCACCCGGACCCCCGAGGCGGTCCACCCGGAGAACCCGCAGGCGCCGCTGCGCTGGCTGACGCCGCGGGAGGCGCGCCGGGTGATCACCGAGGAGAACGTCCGGGAGACCCTGTCCCGCGTGGAGCCACTGCTCGCGGGCCGACCGGCCGGAGGCCCCCGGGACGCGGCTCCCGGCCGGCCGGTGCCCCGCGAAAACCTGCCGCGCACCAGGCCGGTACTCCGCGAAGACCTGCTGTGAACCCCGTCGCCACCCGAACGGCGGGGTCCCACCCGAACGGGTGAGGCCGGCCGGACCGCGGCCCCTCCATCGGGTCCTCCCCCGACATTCTCCGGACGCTGAGTGATCAGGCGTCTACGGTACGCACATGCCGCGCTGTGTGCCGCGGTCACATAAGGAGGGACCCTTTGGCATCGGTCTGCGACCCCCGGTACGCGCCCGCCGGCGATGTGAGCGGAGCGCTCATGGTGATCGACTCCCGGCTCAAGTCCATCTACGACGGCGGGACCGCGATCGACCCCGAACAGCAGCAGTTGATCGACCAGTTCACCGCGTCCCTGGGCCCGAGAGGGGCGCACGACCTGCTGGACGGCGCCTGCACGATCATCTACATGTTCATGACCTGGCTGCGGATGGCGTACGAGGATCACGACAAGGACGTCATCGAGTACGTGGTGCCGAGCCTGGTGGCCTCGATGCGCATGATGCCCAAGAGCATCCGCCCGGAGGCCATCCCCACCATGGCCGGCCTGGTCGTCTCGGCGGGCATGGGCCTGAGCCCCAGCCTGTGGCGCAAGCAGTACGGCAAGTGGACCAAGGAGGAGATGAACCCCCTGGAGGCCACCGCGTTCCTGCTCGCCGAGCACATCAACCGCCTCACCGACGACCGCGAGTTCGCCACCCGCCTCATCAGCAACGCACTGTCCAAGGCGGAAGGCGCCTGAGCGGCCCGACTTGTGCCGGTGTGGCCCGGCCGTCGTGAGTCTCTCCCTCACCGCGTTCAAAAAGGGACGTTTGTGCGAGCGCAGACGGTACACACGATGAGCTAACAGGCTTTACCCGACGAACGTTGAAACGGAGGCCACCATGGGCATCATCGCGTGGATCATCCTCGGCCTGCTCGCCGGCGCCATCGCCAAGGCCCTCATGCCGGGCAAGGACCCCGGCGGCATCATCGTCACCATGCTCATCGGTGTGGCCGGCGGTCTGCTCGGTGGCTGGCTCGGGAAGGTGGTGTTCGGCGTCGACTCCGTCGACGGGTTCTTCGAGCTCTCCACCTGGATCGCCGCCATCGTCGGCTCCCTGATCCTGCTCGCCCTCTACCGCCTCTTCACCGGCAGCCGGCACTCCCACTCGCACCGTCACGCCTGACCCGTTGACACCGACCGCGGGCCGGTCCGCGCCGCGCCATGAGGCGTCACGGTCTCACGCGGGCCGCCTTCCCGCCGTCGGCGGGAAGGCCCAGCCGGCCGGCCACGGTGGTGAGAGACGTTCCCAGAGGAAGCCCGACCCGGGTGACCGCGTGCCGGTCGCCACGGGTCGGATCCCTGTTCACGATCAGCACCGGCTTCCCCTCCTGGGCCGCCTGGCGGACGAACCGGAGCCCGGACATCACCGTCAGCGACGAGCCCAGGACCAGCACGGAGGTCGCCTCCCGGACCAGTTCGCGACAGTGCTCGACCCGCCGCGGCGGCACCGCCTCGCCGAAGAACACCACGTCCGGCTTGAGAACGCCGCCGCAGAGCGCGCAGGGCAGCACGCGGAAGTCCCCGACCTGTTCGTCGGTGAGATCGGCGTCGCCGTCCGGGTTGATGCCGGCGGCCACCGGCGCGAAGCCCGCGTTGGCCTCTTCCAGCCTCCGGGCGAGTTCCCGGCGCGCGCTGCGGGCGCCGCAGGACAGACAGACGACCCGGTCCAGACCGCCGTGCAGTTCCACGACATCCTCGCTGCCGGCGGCCTGGTGCAGGCCGTCGACGTTCTGGGTGATCACCCCGGAGAGCAGGCCGTGCCGCCCGAACGCGGCCACGGCCCGGTGCCCGGCGTTGGGCTCGGCGCGCCCGAAGGTGCGCCAGCCGAGGTGACTGCGCGCCCAGTACCGGCGCCGGGCCCGCGCGCTCGCGGTGAATTCCTGGTAGGTCATCGGGGTGTGCCGGCTCAGGCTGCCGCCCTCGCCCCGGTAGTCGGGGATGCCCGACTCCGTGGAGATGCCCGCGCCGCTGAGCACCAGCACACCGCCGGTGCTCAGCGCCTCCACGACCGGTTCCAGGTCCGTGCTGCCCGGCAGCGGGTCCTCGGTGGGCGTCCAGCTCAAGGTGGGGCGCATACGCATGGAGCCAGCGTACGGAACAGCGGTCCCGGGCCGGATCGCCGAGCGGGTCACGGCGCCTGCTGGGAAGCCGCGGCGTCGGGACGTAGATCCGCCAGGGTCAGCCGGTGTGCCGGGGGCTCCGGCAGGATCACCTCGCGGGTGGTGTGCGGACCGGTTCCGGCGTGGAGCAGCTCGCCCGGTTCCATAAGGCGCCAGCCGGGGTGGTCGTCCATGCGTTCGCTGGCGATGATCACGGCCGGGTGGTCGGCCAGGGTCGAGGAGCGGACGCGCATACGGCCGTGGCTGCCGCTGTGGTCCAGGTGCCGGGCGCCGTGCTGTCCGCCCGCCGGGCGCTCCAGGACGTACAGCTCGTGGGTGTCGGGGTAGCGCAGGGCCCACAGCCGGCCGGGGGTGACGAGGACGAGGTTGAGGGCGTAGACGGGCAGGTGCCGGGCGATCCACCGGGCGGCGTGCCGGATGCCGGCGCCGGGGTCGCCGCCGTTCTGCCTGGTCTCGCGGGTGATCAGGGCGAAGAAGCGTTCGGAGTCCGTGTCGCCGCCGACCAGTGACCGGTCCTCGCCCAGGTGGTCGTCGAGCCGGCCGAGGCCCTCGATGACCCCGTTGTGCGCGAACAGCCGTCCGTCCTGTGCGAAGGGGTGGGTGTTGCGGGTGTCCAGGCTGCCGGTGGAGGCGTAGCGCACGTGGGCGACGAAGGTGGCCGACTCGACCTGGCGGGCCTCCTCGGCGAAGGCCCGGTCCTCGTACGCGGCGATCGGCGCCTTGTCCACGCGTGGGGTGCCGTCCGCCGCGAAGTAGCCGAGGCCGGTGCCGTCGGGGTCGTGGCGGCTCTGCCGACTGAGACTGTCGGGGGCGTCCAGCAGCCAGAACGTCGCGTGGGTGCGTTGTGGCGCGCTGCTGAGGCCGAACAGGCGGCACATGGTCGTCCTCCTCGCTCGCCGGGCGGCCGACGGGGTGACCGGCGGTGGTGCGTGATCAGTGGCGGCCCGGGCGCCGCGGGTTCTTGGTCTCCGCTCCGTGGGCGAAGCCGCCCGCGTCGTCGGCGTCGCGGTGCGGCTCGTGCTGCTTGCGCAGGCGGGGCAGTGCGCGGCGCAGGTCCTCCAGGAGCAGGTCGGCCAGGTCGTGGCTGAAGCCGTTGCGGACCACGACGCGCAGGACGGCCAGATCGGTGCGGTGCTCGGGGAAGGTGTAGGCGGGCACCAGCCAGCCGCGTTCGCGCAGTGCGGCGGAGACGTCGAAGACGCTGAAGGTGTCGGTTCCGTCGCGGGTCCGGAAGGCGAAGACGGGGAGTTCGCCGCCGTCGGTGATCAGCTCGAACGGGCCCAGCGCGGCGATCCCGGCGGCCAGCCGGGTGGCGACGTCGCGGCAGGTTCGCTGGACCCGCCGGTAGCCGTGGAAACCTAGGCGCAGGAAGTTGTAGTACTGGGCGACGACCTGGGCGCCGGGCCGGGAGAAGTTGAGCGCGAAGGTCGGCATGTCGCCGCCGAGGTAGTTGACGTGGAAGACGAGGTCGTCGGGGAGGGCGTCCCTGTCGCGCCACAGCGCCCAGCCGACGCCGGGCATGACCAGGCCGTACTTGTGGCCGGAGGTGTTGATGGAGGCGACGCGGGGCAGCCGGAAGTCCCAGGTGAGGTCCGGGTCGAGAAAGGGCGCGATCATCCCTCCGGACGCGCCGTCGACGTGGACGGGGATGTCGAGTCCGGTACGGCTTTCCAGGTCGTCCAGGGCCGCGGCGATGCCGGAGACGGGTTCGTAGCTGCCGTCGAAGGTGGAGCCGAGCACGGCGACGACACCGATGGTGTTCTCGTCGCACAGCTCGACCGCCTTGTCCGGCGTGAGGTGGTAGCGGTCGCCCTCCATCGGGACGTAGCGCGGTTCGACCTCGAAGTAGTCGGCGAACTTCTCCCAGCAGATCTGCACGTTGATGCCCATCACCAGGTTGGGCCGGTCGGCGGGCCTGCCCTCGGCGCGCCGCTTGTGCTGCCAGCGCCGTTTGAGTGCGAGTCCGCCCAGCATCGCCGCCTCGCTCGAACCGGTGGTCGAGCAGCCCGTCGCACGGCGCGGGTCCTCGGCGTGCCAGAGCCGGGCGAGCATGTGGACGCACCGGTTCTCGAGTTCCGCGGTCTGCGGGTACTCGTCCTTGTCGATCATGTTCTTCTCGGCGCACTCCGCCATCAGCAGCCGGGCCTGGGGCTCGGCCCAGGTGGACACGAACGTCGCCAGGTTCTGCCGGGCGTTGCCGTCGAGCATCAGCTCGTCGTGGACCACCTGGTAGGCGGTGTCCGGTTCCATCCCGTGGTCCGGCATCGCGTACCGGGGCACTCGGACGGGTTCCCGGCTGAAGATCGGATTGATCTCCAGGTCCCGGCTCTCACCGCGGTTGTCACGCTGCACCGTCATACGCGCTCGGTCCTCTCTGCCCCGGCCGGCGAGCCACTGTCCGGGGTTCCCCGCCCCCGCACCGACGAACCGGGGCAAAACGGAAGGCTGCCCGGAGGCCGGCCTCGTGGCGGCAGCACGGCGGAGCCCTCGTCCGCGCCGGCGGCGTCACCCCGGGTTGCGGTTCGGCGCGGGGCCGGAGGGGGCGGCGTACGATCAACCGGTCCCCGCCGCGCAAGGAGTACTCGTCCGATGTCCGCCGTCATTCCCCCGCCCCGCCCCGCGACCGGGTTGTTGCGGGTACGGCAGTACGCCCGCGCCGAGGACGACGAGCGGCTGCACAGCCTGCTGTGGCGGGCGGGCGCCGGCTGGCGGATGATCAGCAGCGCGGTGCTCGGCGGAGGGATCGGGGAACGTTCCTGGGTGCTCAACGCGCAGGTGTCCCACGGCTACCGGCGCACCGACCCGGACCGCCACCTCGCCGAGCTGGCCCGCGCCGCGGGAGCCGACGGGCCGGGGGTCGGTCTGATGACCGCCGCCGATGTCCGGGCGTACGGGCACGCGTCCGACGGCGATGTGGAGGCGGTCGCCACCGCCGGGCTCGGGGTACGCGGCTGGGCCGCCTCCCCGGCGGAGGGCACGGCCGTGGCGGCACGGCCCGGCACGATCAACATCCTCGTCGCGCTACCGGTGGCGCTGACCGACGCGGCGCTGGTCAACGCCGTGGCGACCGCCACCGAGGCCAAGGTGCAGGCGCTGCTGGGGGCGGGCTACGACTGCTCGGGCACCCCCACGGACGCCGTGTGCGTGGCCGCCCGGTCCCCTCGCGCGGGCGCCGAGGTCCATGCGTTCGCCGGCCCCCGCTCCCTGTGGGGCGCGCGCGTGGCCCGCGCCGTCCACCAGGCCGTGGACACCGCCGCCCGGGGCGGCCGCGCGAAGGCTTCTCCGACATGACGACTTCGGAATACCACGAATTTGTTCCAGTCGTTCCATAACGGATACATCGGCTGGCCACGGAACTTCGGTGTTCGGAACATCGAGCGGGACGATCCGCCCGTGTCCGTCACGCGACCGAGGACTTGAGGCGTGCCCCGAGGGAGCGTGAGATGCCGCGCGCCGCGACCTGCACCAGCGGCACGAGGGCGTGCGGGTTCACGGCGTCGGCGTGGGCGACGACCGAGACGGCCGCGACGGCGGTGTCGTCCGGCCCGCACACGGGGGCGGCGACCGACACGGCATCCATCGTCACCTGCCGGTCGCTGATCGCGACCCCGGTACGGCGCACTTCGGCGAGAGCGCGACGCACCTCGTCCGGCGCGCACAGGGTCTTCTCCGTGTGCCGCGCGAACGGCTGGGCGAGCACCCGTTCCTGGACTTCCCGGGGAGCGTGGGCGAGCAGGACGAGGCCGACACCCGTCGGCGCGAGGTCGAATCGCCCGCCGACGCGGGTGAGGACCCGGACCGCGTCACGCCCGGCGAGGCGCTCCACGTACACGACGGACAGCTCCTCGCGGACGGCGAGCTGCACGTTCTCGCGGGTGATGTGCGCGAGGTCGGAGAGGTACGGCAGGGCGGCCTCGCGCAGGCCCAGGCCCCGCGGGGCGAGCGAGGCGATCTCCCACAGCCGCAGCCCGATGCGGTAGCCGCCGTCCGCCTCGCGTTCGAGCGCGCCCCAGCCGGCCAGTTCCTTCACCAGCCGGTGGGTGGTGGTGAGGGGCAGGCCGGTGTGGCGGGAGATCTCGGCGAGCCGCAGGACGGACCGGTCGGGAGCGAAGGCCTCCAGCACCCGCAGGGCCCTGGCCGTCACCGAACCGCTGTCGGTCGGGGCTCGGCTCCGCATGCGGACCTCCTTGTCCAGGTGCGCGCTGCTCCCCGGCGGACTCAGGCACGTCACCGAAAAGCTAGGCAGAGTCTTAACGGCCGTCAATACTCTGGCGGGGATGCGGGGTGACGGTCATGACAACGCCGGCCGTCAAAGATCCAGGAGGAGCCTCGGGCACGCCGCCCGGGAGACGCAGATCATCATCGTGTCGTGCGCCTCCTGTTCGGCGGGGGTGAGGAGGGAGTCACGGTGGTCGACCGTGCCTTCGAGCACGGTCGTCTCGCAGGTGCCGCACGTACCCTCGCGACAGGAGGAGAGGACCCGCACCCCGGCCTCCTCGACCGCCTGCAGCACGGACTTGTCCGGCGGGACGCTCACCGTGACGCCGGTCTGCGCCAGCTCGACCTCGAACGCCCCGTCCCACAGCGGCGCTTGGGGCTCCCTCGGCGTGAACCGCTCCACGTGGAGGGTGCCGGCCGGCCAGTCGGCGCACCGCTCCTCGACGGCCTTCAGCAGCGGTTCGGGTCCGCAGCAGTAGACGAGCGTGCCCGGGCGCGGTGTCCCCAGGAGCGCGTCGAGGTCGAGGAGCCCGTACACGTCCTCGGGCCGGATGCGCACCCGCTCCCCGTACCGCGCGACAAGCGCGTCACGGAAGGCCATCGAGGCGAGCGTCCGCCCTCCGTAGGCCAACTCCCACGCGTTGCCCTGCCGTTCGGCCCGTTCCAGCATCGGGAGGATCGGGGTGATGCCGATGCCGCCGGCGATGAAGAGGTACTTCTCGGCGCCCTCCAGGGGGAAGTGGTTGCGCGGGCCGCGCACCCGGACCGGATCGCCCTCGGACAGCCCCTCGTGCACGTGGAGGGAACCGCCGCGGCCTTCCTTCTCCCGCAGGACGGCGACACGCCATACGCGGGTGTCCTCCGGCGAGGAGCACAGCGAGTACTGCCGTACGAGATCCGGGGCGAGCACGAGGTCGATGTGCGCGCCGGGCGTCCAGGCGGGCAGCGGGGCGTCGTCGGCCCGCCGCAGGTCGAGCGAGACCACACCGTCGGCCTCGTCCGTGCGGCGGACCACGACGAGGTCGAGTCCGGTTTCGAGTGCGGTGGTGTTCACGGGCATCAGGGGTCCTTGAGTACGCGAGTACGGGAGTTCGCGAAAACGCCGGGTCAGGCGCCCACGAGGTGGCCGGGGGCGGGCACAGGGGCCGGGGCGGGGGCGGGCCCTGGTCCCGGGTGCCCGGCGGGGTGGGCGAGCAGCCACTCCCACAACTCCACCGGGTCCTCGGACTCCCGGGACTCGCCGCACCAGCACCAGCCGCCCAGCCGGTCCGTACCGGGGATCCACACGACCCGGTGAACCGTGTCCCCGTCGAGCATGGTCGTGGGCCGCGGGCTCATCGGACGGCCGCCGCGGACCCGGTCGCGCCGGCCTCGACGAGCCGCTCGAGGATGCGGCGGGCGGCCAGGCCACCGGTGTCGATGTTGATGCTGAGCTCCTGCGTCCCCGCCGGCTCGGAGGCGACGACCTGCTCCAGCTTGTTCAGGGCGACGACGTCCTGGAGGACGACGGTGCGGTTGTTCTCGTGGAGGAAGTCGGTGACCGCCTGGTCGTCCAGGGCGAAGTCCCGGGCCACGGCCCAGAAGTCGTGGGTGCTGGTCTCGGTCTCGGGCGTGATGGCGTAGACGACCTCGACGTGGAAGGCGCCCGGGTCGCTGCCGTCCGCAGCCGGGTCGGGTGTGCCGACGGGGGCGATGCGGGAGTGCAGCAGGTACAGGCAGGGGGCGTGGTACTCGCTGTCCTGCCAGCGCGTGATGCGGCCGTCGATGCCGGTGGACCTGGCGTAGAACGGCGGGCATTCGGCGTCGGCCATGTGGCGGCTGACGTAGACGACGCCCGCCTTGTCGTCGACCTCGGTGGTGATGGGGGTCTCGGCGACCTCGGGGGTGCCGATGTAGCCGCCGTGCAGATACGTCTCGTGGGACAGGTCGAGCAGGTTGTCGACGAGGAGGCCGTAACGGGCCGCCAGTGGTTCCATACCGCGGATGGTCGTGTAGTCGGGCGAGTCCAGCCACGGGGCGCGGGGGATGAGAGTCTCGTCGGCCTTGTCCTTGTCGCCGATCCACACCCACACGAAGGAGTCCTGCTCCTTGACGGGATAGGAGGCGAGCCGGGCGGTGCGCGGCACACGCTTCTGGCCCGGCACCCGCACGCACACGCCGTCGGCTCCGTAGGTGAAACCGTGATAGCCGCAGACGACCGTGTCGCCGTCCAGCCGGCTCGGCTTCTCCGAGAGCGGGAAACGGCGGTGTACGCAGCGGTCGGCCATGGCGGTGACCTCGCCTGCTTCCGTACGCCAGAAAAGGATCGACTCGCCGCAGACGGTCCGGGTGAACAGCTCCCTCCCGATCTCGCTGCCGTAGGCGGCCACGTACCACTGGTTGCGCGCGAATGACGTCGTCGTCATCGTCCTGTCCTTTGCGGGATTCACGGGTTTCGGACGCCATCACTCCGGAAGGCCGGAGCGGGCTCCGTGGGTTTTCCAGGGTGCTGCGGGCACGGGCCTGTGAACAGGGCGCCTTCCGCTGACCGGAAGGCCGGGCCGGATCCGTTCAGCGGGACGGGCGGCCCCTGCCGCCGGCCTCGGCGGACGCGGTCGCGTACGCGTACGCGGTGGAAGCCCTCGTCACGTTCTGAACGGCGACGCGTCCCCGACTGATCCATTGCACGGTATTCGGCCAGGTCCGATGGCTTTGTGCCATTCGTCGGCAACCGGCCGACAACGTCACCGGGACGCCGCTACACAAGAACGCCGGGACGGCGTTCCGCCGTCCCGTGCGGTGGTGCGGTCGGTGGGGAGGTCTGGACGGTTGCTGACCATCAACGTGGCGGTGCTGCTCGCGGTCATCGTGTTCTTCCGGCTGCGGCGGCGTACCGAGGCCCGCAGCCGGAACGACGAGAAGACGACCGTCGTCATCGTCCTGGCGCTGGGCGTCCTGATCGCGCCGACTCCGGCGGGTCAGGGCATCCTCAGCGTCCTCGACGAGCTCGCGAGCGGCGTCACGCAGGCCGGCCGGTGAGTCCCCGCACACGCAAAGTCCGGGCGGCGACGGCCGGGCGCCCGCCGGCCCGGCGGCGCTCCCGCAGGCCGGGCCGGAGGCGGCAGCGCGCCGAGGACCGGCTGATCGGCCTGCTCGTGGCCGCCGTCCTCGCCGTCGCCCTGGCGGTGACCGTCGTCAACTGGCTGCTCGCCCACTGGTGGATCCTGGCCGTCGCCGGTGGGCTCGCGGTGTCGGCCGCCGGCGGCCGGCTGTACCACAGGCGGCAGAGGGCGCGGTGGGAAGCGGTCCGCGCGCAAGGGCTGCGCTACGGGCTCGCCCAGCTGGACGCCCTGCACCACACCCGGTTCGAGTACGCGGTACGCGACCTGATGCGCCGCGACGGCTGCCAGGACGCGGTCCGCGTCGGGGGCGGCGGTGACCTGGGCGCCGACGTCAAGGCCACCGACCCCTACGGCAGGCGCTGGGTGATCCAGTGCAAGCACCGGCGCGACGGCCTCGCCGGCTCCGCCGTGGGCACGCCGGACCTCCAGGTGCTCAACGGCACGGCCCGCCAGGTCCACGGCGCCGACGTCGCGGTCATCGTCACCAACGGACGCGTCACCGCACCCGCGTTCGACTTCGCCAAGCAGCAACGCCTCCACGTGGTCGACCGCCATACCCTCGGAGTCTGGGCGGCCGGCTCACGCCCGCTGTGGGAGCTGCTGCGCGCCGTCCCGCCGCCCCGCAAGCCGACCGCCTTCTGCTGAAGTGATCCGGGGGCTACTTCACCGGGATGCGCGCGGTCGGGGCCCGGCCCGCGAGCACGGAGCGGATGCGCTGCTCCAGTACGCGCGCCCAGTCCTCCGCCGACGGGCTGTCGCCCGAGCGGGGCGTGTGGACGAAGACCTCCACCGGGCCGACCCGCATGTGGACGCTCGCGAAGCGGTCCGTGTCGTAGCTCAGGCTGTCGTCGCCGATACCGGACTCCTCGGGGGAGAAACACGACCAGAAGTCCCGCGCCCGCGTCATGTTCTCCGTCACGAGTTCGACGCGGTCCGGTCCGGTGAGCTCGGCACCCAGGTTGTCCGAGTCCATCAGGACCTTGAGGGAGAAGTGGGCGCCGTCGCCCTTGTCCTCGTTCCCGACGCTGGAGATCACCCCGTGGTCGGAGCCGTTGAGTTCCGCGGCCTGCAGCCCTGTGGCGCCGCACGCGGTCGCGTCCTCGCCCTCCATGACGGCGTCGGCCGCGTCCCGCCAACCGACGGAATCCTCCCCGGACCTGACCCACCCGGCGGGCAGTTCCCCCTTCTCCGGCAGCGCCGCGCTGAGCCCGTCGCCCGTGGGGACGCCGGCGTCGAGCAGGGGGTCGGCCGGAGCGGGCGAGGAGTGTGCGGGGGTGGGCGAAGCGTGCGTGGTCTCCTCGGAGCGCTCCTGAGACGCCGTGCTCTGGCCCCCCTTGTCGTCGGAACAGGAGGCGGTTCCCGCGATCACCGAAACGGCGACGCCCAGCCCCACCACCGTACGCACGACTCCGGCCCGCCTCATCGCTCCACAACCCCCGTCCCCGACGCGGCCATGTACCGAAGTGCCGCATCGTAGCCCGCGGTGTCTCCAAGGCATAGGAGAGCAAAGTCAGTTGACCTTGCCACCCAGCATGCCTACTTGACCTCGCAGCATGGCGCGGCCCCCTTCTTCGCCGATCTGTACATCGACGCCTCGCGTGACCGGCCGGGTCATCGTCCCTTTCCCTGCCTGCCGGTGCCGACCGGCATCGGCCGGCCGTCAGGTCAGTCGCGCCACGCCCCTGCGGCGGTGGCGTCGGCGACGAAGCGGGCGAAGGAGCGCGGCTCGCGGCCCAGCGCGGTCCGCACGCCGTCGGACAGGTGGCTGTCCATGCCGCGCCGGATCGGGCCGACTGCGTCGGCGAAGTCCTCCGCGTCGGCCCTGGGCCAGCCCTCGGCGACCAGTTCGGCGACGAAGTCCTCCGGTGAGAGGGGCACGTAGCGCACCGTACGGCCGGTGGCCTCGGAGATGAGGCGCACCGCCTCGCCGATGGTCACCGCGCCGGGCCCGGACAGTTCATAGGTCTTGCCCGCGTGCGTGTCCTCGGTGAGCGCGGCGACCGCGACCGCGGCGATGTCCTCGGCGTCCACGAAGCTCGCCGCGCCGTTGCCGGCGGGCAGCCGGAGTTCGCCGGCCATGATCGCGTCCCGGAAGAAGCCCTCGCTGAAGTTCTGCGCGAACCACGCCGGCCGCACGACCGTCCACTCCAGCCCGCAGGTGCGCACGGCGTCCTCGCCGTCGATGTGCGTCCTGCCCGCGATGCTGTCCTCGCCGGCGTAGCCGGGCACACCGACTCCGCGGCCGGACAGCAGGACGACCCGTTCGACCCCCAGCTCCTTGGCGCGCTCGACGAACGGCCGGGTCAGCAGCTCGCCGTCGTGCGGCACGATGAAGACCTTCCTCACGCCGTCGAGAGCGGCGTCCCAGGTGGTCCGGTCCGTCCAGTCGAAACGGGGTTCGCCGGAACGCGATCCCACGCGCACCGGCACGCCCTTCGCGCGGAGTCGGGCCACGGCGCGTACGCCGACCTTCCCCGTGCCGCCGGTCATCAGAATCGGGTGCTCAGTCATATGGCCACCCCATCCCGCTCCGCCGAGCCGGACCATGGTCGAGACACCCATATCCATGTCCGAGCGTCTACATTGGGCGGGTGGACACGCTGGCGGATCTGCTGGACGGGGTGCGGGCACGCGGAGCCGTGTTCACCCGGACCGTCATGAGCCCACGGTGGTCCCTGCGTTTCGCGAGCGGCGCCCGGCTGACCCTGGTCGTGGCGCTCGGCGGCGAGGTCTGGATCACTCCCTCCGGTGGCGAGCCGATCGAGGTCGGCCCCGGTGACACCGCCGTCCTGCGCGGTCCCGACCCGTACACCGTCAGCGAGGACCTCGCGTCGCCGCCCCGGCAGGTCATCACCAGCGCCGACTACTGTGCGCGGACCGCCCGCGCCGTCGCCGGTGGCGGGCCGGTCCCCGCCCCACGGACCTGCGGTGCCGGCGAGGCGGGCCCGGCCCTTCTGATCAGCGGCGCCTACGAGGGCCGGTCCGGCATCTGCGACCGCCTCCTGGACGCCCTCCCGGACGTCCTCGTCGTACCGGAACGGGACAGCGACCGTGCGCTGCTCACCCTCGTGTCGCAGGAGCTGCGGCGGGACGAACCCGGCCAGCAGGCCGTCCTGGACCGCCTGCTGGACCTGCTGCTCGTCTCGACTCTGCGTGCCTGGTTCGACCGTCCCCGGAACCACGCCCCCGCCTGGTACCGCGCCACGGACGACTCCGTCGTCGCGAGCGCGCTGCGGCTGATGCACGACCACCCCGCCCACCCGTGGACCGTGGCGTCCCTCGCCTCCCGGGTGGGCTCCTCCCGGTCCGGGCTGGCCCGCCGCTTCGCCCGCCATGTCGGGGAACCTCCCATGACCTATCTGGCCACGTGGCGTGTCGCCCTCGCCGCCGACCTGCTGCGGGACACCGGTGCCACGGTCGACTCCGTCGCGCGCAGGGTCGGGTACTCCAGCGCCTTCGCGCTCAGCGTCGCCTTCAAGCGGCGCCGGGGCATCACGCCCGCGCAACACCGGGCCGCCGCTCTGCGCACCTGAGCGGGGGCAGGTCGCGCGGAGGCGTCATGGTGACGGACCGTCCTCTCGGAGGCCCGGCTAGGGTGTCGGAAGGTATACGGCACATCGTCAGCTAGGAGTCACCGTGCGGACACCGCTGTCCTGGTTAGCCCGTCACCAGACCTGGGGGCCGCGCAGTCTGCGCATGGCCGCGGTGGCGTCGGTGGTGGCCGCCGTGTCGATCATCGTCACCGGGGGTGTCGTACGGGTCACGGGGTCGGGGCTGGGCTGCCCGGAGTGGCCCTCGTGCACCGGCCGGAGCCTGGCGCCCACGGCCGAGATGGGTGTGCACGGGGCGATCGAATTCGGCAACAGGCTGCTGACCGGTGCCCTGTGCGCGGTGGTCGGCTGGCTCATCATCGCCGCACGGCTGCAGCGTGAGCCCTCGCGCCCGGTGCTGCGCGGGGCGTGGGCCCAGTTCTGGGTGGTCGTGCTCAACGCCGTCGTCGGCGGTGTCACGGTGTGGCTGCGGCTCAGCCCGTACATCGTCGCCGCCCACTTCCTCGCCGCCGCGCTGTTGCTGGCCACGGCGACAGTCACCTGGGTACGCGTGCGGCAGCTGGATCACGAGGTGTCCGCGCCGGCGGTTCCGCCGCGGCGTGCCGTCACCTTGAGCCGGCTCCTGCTGGCGGGGACGGCCGTGCTGCTCGTCGTGGGGACCGCGGTCACCGGTTCCGGACCGCACGCGGGCGACTCCTCCGACGTGCGCCGGATGCCGTTCGACTGGGCGGGCGTCACCGTGGTGCACGGTGTGATCGCCGCGGGGTGCCTCGTCGTGGGCGGTCTGCTGTTCGCCGCTCTGCCCGGCGGTTCCCCGGCCCGCGGGCGTACCGGTGTGTTCCTGGCCGTCTTCGTGGCGCAGGGGGCCGTCGGGGTGTTCCAGTCGCTGGCCTCCTTGCCCTCGGTTGCGGTCGTCCTGCATCTGTGCGGTTCCGCCCTGGTGTGGGCCGGAGCGGTCCGTGTCGCCCTGGCGGTGCGTCAGCACGGCGCGGCCGTGCCGGTCGCCGACCGGCCCTCCCCGCGGCCCGCCCGGCCCACGGCCGTCGCCGACACGTAAAGGGACCGGGCCGCCTGGAGTGTCACTTGTGCCAGTCCGGGAGTTCCAGGATCTCCACCACGGCGGCGGACCAGGTGAACCCCGCGCCGACGCCGAGCAGCAGGACCAGGTCGCCGGGCCGCACCTCGCGTCGCTCGATCAGCCGCGCCAGGCCCGCGAACTGGTCACCGGCCCCGAGGTGCCCCACGGTCCGGCTCCACGGCCAGGTCGTGTGCTCCGGGGCGATCCCGAAGGGCCGGAAGTAGGCCGACTCCAGCCGGCGCCGCCCGAGGTGGGGCAGTACGAACCGGGCGATGTCGCGGAGTTCGGCCTTGGCGCCGGCCAGTGCCTCCTCCACGGCGGACCGCTGTCCCCGCGCGGCCCGGTCCACGGTGGCCCGCATGCCGTGCCGGTCCAGGTACTGCTCCTTGCACTCCTCCAGGTTCACCTTCCGTACCCGCCCGTCGGCGGGCGGCCGGAACGGGTGGTCCCCGCGGTGCATGCGTTCCAGGCCCGGATCGGAGACGGTCACCAGGCTGCGCACGCGCGCGAAGCCACCGTCCCGGGCCAGGACGAGGGCCGCGCCGCCGTCGGCGTAGACCGTTCCCGGATCGGCGCGCCACCGGTCGAAGGCGGGCGGGCAGAAGACGTCGCCCGCCGTGAGCAGGGCCGCGCGGGACGCCTCGGACGAGGACAGGAACGCCCGGGCGAGCGCCATGGAGGCCATTCCGCCGTTGGACACCTGGCGGATCTCGACGGCGGGGCAGGCCGGCTGCCCGGTGCCGAGCGCCAGCGCCTGGACGTACGAGGCCGTGCCCCACAGGTCGTGGCCCTGGTCGTAGAGCGTGGCGTGGAGCAGCAGTCCCACCTCGGCGGAGGAGCGTCCGGCGCGGCCGAGAGCGGTTCGCGCGGCGCGCGCGGCCATCGCCGGTGCCGAGTCCTCCTCGGAGGCGACCGTGACCGACTCCATGCCGGTCCTGCGGGCCTCGGCCGCCGGGAACGCTCCCGATGCCACCGCGTCGGCCGCCGAAACGGGCGGCGGCAGCCACGCGGCGCAGCCGGCGATGTACAACTCGTCGGTCATCAGGTCCTTCTTCGCTGAGGAGGTTCACTGAGTGGGGGTGGCGCGGGCCGCCGGGCCCGGGGCCCGGCCGTGGCTCAGCGCACGCCGCGGATGCGGCGGACCAGCAGCACGCCGGCGAGCGTCAGGACGGCGGTGACCGTGAACAGCGACCGGTAGCCGCCCGGGGCGCTCACCAGGGCCGCCGCCAGGAGCGGGCCCAGCACATGCGGCAGTACGTTGGCGATGTTGGTGACCCCGAGGTCCCTGCCCCGGTCGCCCGAGCTCGGCAGTACGTCGGTGACCAGGGCCTGGTCGACGGAGACGTAGACGCCGTAACCGAGTCCCATCAGGGGAGCCGCGGCCAGGGCGGCCGGCCAGCTCGGCCACACCGCGAGCAGCAGCGCCGCGGCGGCGATCACCGTGCCGGCCACCACGATCGGGGTGCGCCGGCGGCCGTGCCGGTCGGAGTAGGCCGCGCCGGCGAAGGCGGCGCCCACGATGCCCAGCGCGTACAGCGACACCAGCACCGTCAGGCCCTGTTCGGCGCTGCGGCCGGGGAACCGCTGCTCGTAGCGGATCTCGTCGCGCAGGAAGTACAGCAGGTACAGCGTGCCGATCGCGTTGCCGGACTGGATCAGGAAGCGGGTGACCCAGGCCAGCGCGAAGTCCGGGTGGCGGCGCAACGACCCCCAGGTGCCCCGCAGGAGGTGACGCGGGCCGCCGGACGGTGCCGGCCGGTGTCCCGGCGGGGCGTCCTTGACGAGGGCGAGGAACAGGGCGGCACCGGTGACGACGGCGAGCGCGGGCACCGCGTAACCGGCGGCCGTGCCCGTCACCGCCCTGGTGACCAGGACGGTGCCCAGTAGCACCGACACCGGCTGGGCGGCCCCCATCCAGGCGCTCACCCTGGCGCGTTGGGACACCGGGACCTGGTCGGGGAGCACGGCGACGAGACCGGCCAGCACGGCGCCGAGCCCCAGCTGGGCGAGGCACCAGGCACCGGCCACCGAGGCGACGCTCCCTTGCCGCGACAGCAGGGCGAGACCCGCGGCGGCACACAGCGCGCCGCCCGCCAGCCAGGGGCGGCGGCGGCCGAACCGGGAGGCGGTACGGTCCGACAGCGCGCCGGCCAGCGGTGTGGCCACCAGGCCGACGAGGGCCCCGATCCCGGTGACCAGGGCGAGGGCCGTCTCCTTGCCGCCGGGGTCGATCGCCTCCAACTGCCGGGCCAGCAGCACTTGTACGGGTGTGTAGAGGGCGGTCCACAGCCCCAGCGAGGCGAGCGCGAGACCGGCCACGAACGGGGCCCGGACGCGGGTCACGGGCTCGTCCGTGCTTCCGGGCCCGGCGGTGCCGCCGGTCTGTGCCACCGTGCCGTCCGCGGCCGGTGACGACGGCTGCCCGGCGGCGTCGGTCATCCCCATGTGACCGGGAACTCCGTGTAGCCGCCGAGCGCCGCGAAGTCCCGCCACTTCAGGGACCGCGGGTCGACCGCGAGTTCGAGGTCCGGGAAGCGTTCGAAGAGCATGCGCAGCCCGATCTCCATCTCGGCCCGGGCCAGGGGCGCCCCGATGCAGAAGTGCGGTCCGTGGCCGAAGAACAGCTGGGTGGACTCGGTCCGGTGGAGGTCGAAACGCTCCGGGTCCCGGAACACCGACTCGTCACGGCACGCCGAGCCGATGTGCTGCATCACCGCGGCGCCCGCCGGGATGACGGTGTCGCCGAGCCGGATGTCGGTGGAGGCACGGCGGGGTGAGATCACACCGCCGGGGTTGTCCAGACGCAGCAGCTCCTCGACCGCCGGCCGCCACAGGGAGGGGTCCTTGCGCAGCTGAGCCAGTTGCTCCGGGTGGCGCAGCAGGGTCAGCACGGAACTGGCGAAGACGGTGATGCTGGTGTCGTGCCCGGCGACCAGCAGCGCGGTGCCCAGGCCCACCAACTCGGCCTGCGTGAGCGGGCCTTCGTCGTCGGAGAGGGTGGTCAGGGCGCTGAGCAGGTCATCCCGGGGATCGGCGCGCTTGCGGTCCACGAGGTCCGAGAAGTAGGCGCGCATGTCCATGTAGGCCGCGCGCACCTCCTCGGGCGGGTAGTCCCGCAGCGACATCATCCGCTCGGTCCAGCCGACGAACCGCTCCTGGTCCTCGAGGGGCACACCGAGCATCTCGCAGACGATGCGCAGCGGGATCGGGCGGCCGAACGCCTCGTTCAGGTCGGCCGGCCGGGGGCCGGCCGCCATCTCGTCCAGCACCTCGCCGACGATCGCTTCCATCCGGGGGCGCAGCTCGTCGACCCGGCGCGGGGTGAAGGCCTGGGAGGCGAACTTGCGGACCCGGGTGTGGCGGGGCGGGTCCATGTTCAGGATCACGTCCGGGGAGGGGGCGGCGGCCTGGAAGCGGGGGGCGTCGGGTTCCAGCATCAGTGCCCGGCTGAACCGGCGGTCCGCGAGGACGGTGCGTACGTCGTCGTAGCGCGTGACCAGGTACGCCGGGTCGCCGGTCGCCAGGGTGATGGGGCACACGGGCCGCTCGCGCCGCAGCCGCTCGTACTCCTCGGGCGGCCGGGTGGGGTCGGTGCGGACCACCGGATAGGCGATCGTCGGGTGTTCCTCGGACATCGCAGCCTCCATCGATCGGGTCGCCCGTCAGTCTGTCCGGGCCCGCTGACGGGGTGCTGACCGCCGTCTGACGACGCGTGAGCGTGGCCCCCGGGGCCCGGGCGGACACAAGACGACGGCCCCGGGAGGAGTCCCGGGGCCGTCGTGCGGTCGTGCGTTCGTGCGGGTACATGTGCTCGTACCGTCGTGCCGGGTGCTAGAGCAGTTTCCCGGCCACCTCGCGGAAGGTGGGGGTCCACGGAGTCGGCCGGAACGTCTCCGTGTCGATGCGTATGTGCACCCGGTGTCCTTCCGCGTGCACCGTCCGCCCGTCCTCCGACAGCACCCGGAAGTCGTAGACCACGCTCGTCTCGGCCAGTTTGCTGATCCAGAAGTGCACCGCGTACGGGACGGTGCCGCGGATCGGCGCCCGGTAGCGGATGGTGAACTCGGCGACGGCCAGGAAGATGTCCGGCTGGCTGTACTTGCCTTCGGCGTAGGTGAAGCCGTTGCGCGACCAGAAGCCGGTCAGTGCCCGCTCCACCATCACCGGGTAACGGCAGTTGTGGACGAATCCCATCAGGTCCAGGTCGTCGTAGTGGGCGTATCCGGGCTCCACGTGCCCTCGCTCTACGGCGATCCGGGGCTGGGCGGTCATCTTGGTGCCTCCCGCGGTAGATGTCAGCCGGTGCCGGCTTCGATGATCGACAGGCTCGCGGGAGTCGGATGGATGCGCAACAGGTTCAGTCCCGCCTCGCCGAGAAGTGACGCGAATTCGTCCTTCGTCCGCTCCTTGCCCTCGAACACCGTCAGCATCAGGACGTCGGAGAGCACGATCCCCGGCGGCACGTCCTTGTCCGGCACCACGGCGTCGACGATCAGCAGCCGGGAGCCCTCGCCCATGGCCTTCCGGCAGTTGCGCAGGATGCGCAGGCAGTCGGCCCGGGACTTGTCGTGCACGATCCGCTTCAGGACGTAGACGTCCGCGCCGGCGGGCACCGACTCGTAGAAGTCGCCCGCCACGGTCTCCCAGCGGCCCGCGATCGCGGGATCGTCCAGCCGGTGCCGGGCGAGTACCGGCGCCCGTTCGAACAGAACCCCGCGCAGCTTGGGATTCCTGGCCAGTACCGTGCGCAGGAAACCTCCGGTGCCGCCCGCGAGGTCCACCACGGTTCCGGCGGGCGGGAAGGCGTAGCTGTCGGCGATCGCGGTCTGCTCGGTCATGGACAGGCTGTCCAGTGCCTCGGAGAACAGCACCGCCGGTGCGCCGTCGCCGTCGACCCGGTCGAAGACGGGTACGCCGAAGATGTCGTCGAAGACCGTGGTGCCCTCGCGGACCGTGTCCTCCAGCCGTTCCGCCGACTTCCAGTACATCTCGTCGGTGAAGAGCAGTGCCGCGCTGCGGACGGAGTAGGGGACGTCGGAGCGCAGCACCTGGGCGGCGGGGGTGATGTGGAAGGCGCCGTCGTCGTCCTCGCGGAAGACACCGCGGGTGGCGAGGAAGCG
>NZ_BMSK01000014.1:0-289350 GCF_014649115.1 Streptomyces eurythermus
AGCGTTCCCGCAGTGGCTGCACACCTACAATCACCACCGCGGACACACCGCGCTGAAAGGGCAACCACCCGCCAGCCGCGTCCCCAACCTCACGGGTCAGTACAGCTAGCCCTCGACCCGGCCCCGCAGCCACTCCTCCACCTCGCCCACGTGGGCCGCTGCCGCCGCTCGTGCGGCCTCCGGGTCGCGGGCCGCGAGGGCGCGGTGGATGGCGGCGTGTTCGCGGCGGGTGCGGGCGATGGCGTCCTGTTCCTGGCGGCCGCGCCGGACGCGGGCGCGGAAGGTGCGCGAGGACAGGCCGTCCAGGATGGCGGCCATCGTCGCGTTGCCCGCGGCGGACGCGATCTCGCGGTGGAAGGCGAGGTCGTGGGAGAGGATCTCCTCCGGGTCGTCGGTGGCGTTCATCGCCGCCAAGTGGGCTTCCACGGCTGCCAGTCGTTCGTCGGTGATGCGCGCGGCGGCCAGCGCGGCCGCCGCGGACTCCAGGACCCGGCGCACCTCCAGCAGCTCCACCAGGCGCGGCCCCCGGGACAGGTCCGCGACCACCCCGAAGGTCTCCAGCAGGTCGCCGGCCTCCAGCGCGCCGACGTAGATGCCCGAGCCGTGCCGCGCGTCCAGCACCCCCATGACCGTCAGCGCGCGGATGGCCTCCCGCGTCGAGCTGCGGGACATGCCCAGCTGTACGGCGAGGTCCCGTTCGGTCGGCAGCCGCTGGCCCGGTTCCAGCCGGCCCTCGGCGATCATCGCCTTGATCTCCTCGACGGCGCGCTGGGTCACCGTGCCCTTGCGCGGGGCCGCATCGTCCACGCCACTCCTCCAGTCACCGGGTGCGTGGCAGTCTAGCCAGGCGGGTGGTCCGACCACTTTGAGTGACAGGCGGCGGTATTCGGTGCACTAGGCTGTCGTAGCGGCTCAGTGGTCTGATAAGTATGCGGCGTACCCCCGCCTCCCGGATCCCGAACCCGCCTCCCGGACCCCAGCCCGCCTCCCGGACCCCGAACGCCCGCACCCCGCTCGGCCGGCCGCGCTCGATCACCACCCGGACCGAAAGGCCCCCCGTGTCCCCGACGCCCGTCCGCATCACCGCGGTCGACACCTACGACATCCGGTTCCCCACCTCGCGCGGACTCGACGGCTCCGACGCGATGAACCCGGACCCCGACTACTCGGCCGCCTACCTCGTGCTGCGCACCGACGCCGAGGACGGACCGGAGGGACACGGCTTCGCGTTCACCATCGGACGCGGCAACGAGGTCCAGGTCGCCGCGATCCACGCGCTGCGTCACCATGTGGTCGGCCGGTCCGTCGAGGAGCTGTGCGCCGACCCGGGCACGCTGTACCGGGACCTGACCGGCGACAGCCAACTGCGCTGGCTCGGCCCCGAGAAGGGCGTGCTGCACATGGCGATCGGCGCCGTGGTCAACGCCGTCTGGGACCTCGCCGCCAAGCGCGCCGGCCGGCCCCTGTGGCGGCTGCTCGCCGAGGCCGAGCCCGAGTGGCTGGTGCGCCAGATCGACTTCCGCTATCTGACGGACGCGCTCACCCCCGACGAGGCGCTGACACTGCTGCGCCGGGGCAGGGAGGGCGCCGGCCGGCGCACGGCCCACCTGCTGGAGGCCGGTTACCCCGCCTACACCACCTCGCCCGGCTGGCTCGGCTACGACGACGACAAGCTCGCCCGGCTCGCCCGCCAGGCGGTGGCCGACGGCTTCCGGCAGATCAAGCTGAAGGTCGGCGCCGACCTCGCGGACGACGTGCGCCGCTGCCGGGTGGCCCGCGCGGCCGTCGGACCGGACATCCGCCTGGCCCTCGACGCCAACCAGCGCTGGAACGTGGACGAGGCGGTCTCCTGGACCAGGGCGCTCGCCGGGTTCGACCCGTACTGGATCGAGGAGCCCACCAGCCCCGACGACATCCTCGGCCACGCGGCGATCCGCCGGGCCGTGGCACCGGTCAAGGTCGCCACCGGCGAACACGCCCAGAACCGGATCGTCTTCAAACAGCTCCTCCAGGCCGGCGCGCTCGACATCGTGCAGCTCGACGCGGCCCGCGTCGGCGGCGTCAACGAGAACCTCGCCGTCCTGCTGCTCGCCGCCAAGTTCCGCGTCCCCGTCTGCCCGCACGCCGGCGGCGTCGGCCTGTGCGAACTTGTCCAGCACCTGGCGATGTTCGACTACGTGGCCGTCTCCGGCAGCACCGAGGACCGGGTCATCGAATACGTCGACCACCTGCACGAGCACTTCCTCGACCCGGTGGTGCTCCGCGCGGGCCACTACACGGCACCCACCGCGCCCGGCTTCTCCGCGGCCCTGCGCCCGGAAGCCCTCGCGCACTACACCTTTCCCGGCGGCACCTACTGGTCCGCCGGTCCCGACGGCCGGAAGGGACAGTCGGCATGAGCGATTTCACGGGCCTGAAGGCCCTGGTCACCGGGGGCGCGTCCGGCATCGGCCGGGCCACCGCCGAGCTCCTCGCCGAGCGCGGCGCCCAGGTCGCCGTACTCGACCTGGACCCCGACCGCGTGCCCGGACCAATGCGGGCATGGCGCGCCGACGTCACCGACGACGCCTCGGTGCGCGCCGCCGTACAGGAGGCCGCCGACGCGCTGGGCGGCCTGGACATCCTGGTCAACAACGCGGGCATCGGCGCCCAGGGCACCGTCGAGGACAACACCGACGCCGAGTGGCGGCACGTCTTCGACGTCAACGTCCTCGGCATGGTCCGCACCGCCCGCGCCTGCCTTCCGCACCTGCGCCGCTCCGCCCACGCCGCGATCGTCAACACCTGCTCCATCGCGGCCACCGCGGGCCTGCCGCAGCGCGCCCTGTACAGCGCGACCAAGGGCGCCGTGTACTCGCTGACCCTCGCCATGGCCGCCGACCACGTCCGCGAGGGCATCCGCGTCAACTGCGTCAACCCCGGTACGGTGGACACCCCGTGGATCGGCCGGCTGCTGGACGCGGCCCCCGACCCGGCCGCCGAACGCGCCGCGCTGGAGGCCCGCCAGCCCACCGGACGGCTGGTCTCCGCCGCCGAAGTGGCCGCCGCCATCGCCTACTTGGCGGGCCCCCTCGCCGGTGCCACCACCGGCACCGCGCTCGCCGTCGACGGCGGCATGCAGGGCCTTCGGCCGCGGCCGGCGGCCCACCCGTGACCGCCCTCGGCCGCACCGGCGTCCAGGTCACCCCGCTCGGCTTCGGCGCCGCCGCACTCGGCAACCTCTACACCCCGGTGAGCGACGAGCAGGCGCACGCGGCGGTCCAGGCCGCCTGGGAACGCGGCATCCGCTACTTCGACACCGCCCCGCACTACGGCCTCGGCCTGTCCGAACGGCGCCTGGGCGCGGCCCTGCGCTCCTTCGACCGCGCGAGCTACACCCTCTCCACCAAGGTCGGCCGCCGCCTGGAGCCGGCCGACGGCACCGGCGACGACCGCGCCCACGGCTACGCCGTCCCCGCGACCCACCGGCGCGTCTGGGACTTCAGCGCCGACGGCGTCCGCCGCACCCTGGAGGCGAGCCTGGACCGCCTCGGCCTCGACCGGGTCGACGTCGTCTACCTCCACGACCCCGACGACCACGCCGAACAGGCCTTCCGCGAGGGCTATCCGGCCCTGGAACGGCTGCGCGCGGAGGGCGTGGTGGGCGCGATCGGCGCCGGCATGAACCAGGCCGGGATGCTCACCCGGTTCGTCCGCGACACCGACGTGGACGTGGTGCTGTGCGCCGGCCGGTACACCCTGCTCGACCAGAGCGCGGCCGACGCGCTGCTGCCCGAGGCGCAGCGGCGCGGGGTGTCGGTGGTCGTCGGCGGCGCCTTCAACTCCGGCCTGCTGGCCGCGCCGGAGCCCGGGGCGACGTACGACTACACCCGCGCCCCACGCCGGTTGCTGGACCGCGCCCTGCGGCTGAAGGCGGCGGCCGAGCGGCACGGCACCACCCTGCGCGCCGCCGCCCTGGCCTTCTGCGCCGCGCACCCGGCCGTGGCGAGTGTCCTGGCCGGCGCCCGCTCGGCGGCCGAAGTCCACGACTGCGCCGAGCAGTTCACCACGCCTGTGCCGGACGCCTTCTGGCAGGAGCTGCGCGACGACGGCCTGCCGGCGGGGAAGGGGCCACCGTGACCGTCGCCCACGCCCTCCGAGCCGGCTACGCCAGCCGCGTCGGCGGCAGATACTCCCGCACGTAGGTCCGCTCCCAGCACGCCCCCGTCTCCCGCAGCTCCCGCCAGTCGGTGTACCGGTAGCGGAACAGCCGGGCCCGGACATAGCGGGGCGGGGTGTCCGGCGGGAACGGGGAGCGGCGCAGCAGCCCCAGGGTGTCCCGGTCGTTCTCCAGCAGGCGTTCCACCAGGCCGCCGAACCACTCACCGGCGTACGCGGGCGACAGCGCGGCGAACCACATCAGCCAGTCCAGGCGCAGATGGTACGGGGCGAACTGACGCGGCCAGCGCCGGGGATCACCGGGCTTGCCCTTGAAGTCGTACTCCCGCCAGTCCGAGTCCGGGTGCGGCCGCTCGTCCAGCGTGCCCTCGATCACCACCTCGTAGCGGATCCGGCTGACGCTGCCGAACGCGCCGTAGGTGTTCACCAGGTGCAGCGGGTCGAAGGAGCGGTTCATCACCTGGCGGCGGGAGATCATGTTCAGCACGGGGCGGTGGCTGAGGAAGACCAGCAGCGCGCCGACCGCGAGCACCAGCGCCTCGTACCACAGCGGCGCCGCGGGCACCGACGGCGCCGTCGCCGGCAGCCGCAGCGCGGACAGGGCGAGCACGATGGTGATCCAGTTCAGCCAGGAGAAGTTCCCCGAGAGCACCAGCCACAGCTGGGTGAGGATCATCAGGGCGGCGGCGGCCGAGGCGATGGGCTGCGGGGTGAACAGCAGGAAGGGCACGACCAGCTGGGTGACGTGGTTGGCGGCCACCTCCACCCGGTGCAGCGGCCGGGGCAGACGGTGGAAGAACCAGCTCAGCGGGCCCGGCATCGGCTGGGTCTCGTGGTGGTAGTCCAGACAGGTCAGCTTCCGCCAGCAGGCGTCGCCGCGCAGCTTGATCAGCCCCGCGCCGAACTCCACCCGGAACAGGATCCAGCGCAGCAGGAACAGCACGACGACCGGCGGCGCCACCTCGTCGTTGCCGAGGAACGCGGCCAGGAAACCGGTCTCCAGCAGCAGCGACTCCCAGCCGAACGCGTACCACGTCTGGCCCACGTTGACGATCGACAGGTACAGCGCCCACGGCACCAGCCACAGCACGATCCCCGCCCACAGCGGCAGCGCCGAGTCCGCCCCGGCCAGCAGCGCCGCCGACACCGCGCAGCCCGCCCAGGCACACCCCGCGAAGAAGCGGTCGGAGTAGTGCAGCTGGAACAGGCTGGGCGCGCGCCGGAAGGGCACCCGGGCCGTGAAGCGGGGGACGGGCAGCATGCCGCGCTCGCCCAGCAGGGCCCGGAACTGCAGGGCCGCCGTCAGGAACCCGACCAGGTACAGGGCGGCCAGAGCCCGCTGGAGGACCAGCCGGCTCAGCCAGTAGTCGGGTGCGGTGAACCAGTCCACGGCTGTGCGCGCCCTTCCGTACGGCGTCGCCGTCGCCACTCCCGGCGCGGCGTTCCCCGAGTTGCCAGCCAAACCTGGGCGATGCCAACAATAGGGCGTAATCACCCATAGTGATGTGGAGTGTGCGGTGCGGATACCCACCCGAACCCTGGTCACGGCCTGCGTGCTGTCGGTGGCGCTGCTGGCCGCCGGCTGCGCGGGGGCCGGTGTCAAGCAGACCCGGGTGGGCGATCTCGTCTTCCTCCAGGCCGTCGGGGAACGGGGGCCCGGGCCCTTCACCGACTCCGCGGCGACCGGCCCCGCCGCCTCCGAGTCCCCCCGGATCGGCGCCAAGATGTCCGCCGGTGAGCTGGCGGCGCCCCTGCGCGCGGCCCGCACCGTGTCGGGGGCGACCCCCGGCCTGTACCGGGGCACCCCGCGCGTCGCCCGCTGCGATGTCGAGCGGCACATCCGCTACCTGGCCGCGGACCCGGCCAGGGCCGACGCCTTCGCCGGTGTCGTCGGGGTCCGGCGGGCGGCGCTCCCCGCCTATCTGCGCGGCCTGACCCCGGTCGTGCTCGGCGCCGACACCCGCGTCACCAACCACGCCTACCAAGGCCGCCGGGCGGACGACTACCAGGCCGTGCTCCAGGCGGGCACCGCCGTCCTGGTGGACGACCGGGGCCTGCCCCGGGTGCGCTGCGCCTGCGGCAACCCGCTCGCACCGCCCGCGCCGACCCGCGGCGGGGCCAGCGCGCGGGGCACACCGTGGCCCGGGTACCGGCCGAACAAGGTGATCGTGGTCAGCCCGGCGCCCCGGGCCGTCACGAGCCTCACCCTCGTCGACTCCGGGCACCGCACCTGGACCGAACGCCGGACCGGCCAAGACGTGCGCCGGGACCGCGTCGTCCCCCCGCCCGCCCAGGCCACCGCCAGCCCGTCCCCAACGCCCCGCGGGAACCCGGCACGGACGGCCCCGCCCACCCCGGCGGCCCCGGCCCGGACGCCCACGGCCCCGTCCGCCGCCCGCGCTCCCGGGACGCCCAGCACGGCCGGGGTGTCCGATGTGCCCGGTGGGTCCGTGTCCGGCGTCCCCGGCGGGGCCGGAACCCCGGGTCGCCCCGCGGCCGGCGGCGCCTGAACGTGGGCCCCTCTCGCCCGCGGCCCGGCCGGCGAGTCGAAGAATCAGCCGGATCCTGGCAAGGTGGCCCCATGGCCGATCGGGGTGCGAGCGCCCTGTCACTCCCGGGGGACCGGCCCGTCCGCCCGGACCCGGTCCTCGCGCTCAACGGCATGGGCAGCTTCGACTGGGACCTGGACGCCGGTCTGTTCCACCTGGACGCCCAGGCCCTCGAGGTGCTCGACCTGCCGCCCGAGGAGTACGACGGGCGCCTGGACACCCTGAACGCTCTCCGGGTGCCCCCGCCGGAGGCCGCCCGGCTCGACGCGACCGTCGCCCGGGCGATCAAGGACGGCAGCGACCACTACAGCGCCTACTTCCGCATCCGCTGCCGCGACGGCACCATGCGCTGGACCCACACCCGGGGCCGCCTGCGCCGCGACGACTCCGGCCGCCCGCACCGCGTCGTCGGCATCCTCCGCGACGCCACCGAGGAACTCGCCGACAGCACGGCACGCAGCCTCCGGGCCGCCCAGGACGAGGCGTTCCGGCAGCAGACCGGCGTCGTCCAGGTCATCTCCGCCGCCCTCGCCCACGCCCGCAGCGTCCAGGACGTCATCGACGTGCTCAAGGACACCCACGGCGTCCGCCACCTGGGCGCGACCAGCCTGGTGATGGGCCTGGTGGAGGCCGGCCGGATCCGGCTGGTGGCCGAGGGCCCCGCGGGCAGCTTCGTCCCCGGCACCCGGGTCACCCGGATCGACGAGCCGTACCCGATGAGCGAGGTCGTCCGCACCCTCAGCCCCCGGTTCATCGAGTCACCGGAGGAGTTCGCCGCGCACTACCCCATCCTGTGGCCGCACCTCACCGGCCTGCGCATCACCTCGGCCGCCTATCTCCCGCTGATCGCCCAGGCCCGCCCGATCGGCGCGATGGGCCTGCTCTACGACGACCGGCGCGGCTTCTCCGCCGAGGAACGCGCCGTCCTCGTCGCCCTCGGCAGCAGCATCGCGCAGAGCCTGATGCGGGCCATGCTCTTCGAGCAGGAGAAGGACCTCGCCCAGGGCCTCCAGCAGGCCATGCTGCCCCGCTCCATCCCCAGCGTGCGCGGCGCCGACATCGCGGTGCGCTACCGCTCGGCCGCCCTGGGCCGGGACATCGGCGGCGACTGGTACGACCTGATCCCGCTGCCCGGGGACACCCCCTCGGGGGGAGGCCGGGTCGGCGCGGTCATCGGGGACGTCCAGGGCCACGACACACACGCCGCCGCCGTCATGGGCCAGCTGCGGATCGTGCTGCGCGCCTACGCCGCCGAGGGCCACACCCCGGCCACCGTGATGGCCCGGGCCTCCGTCTTCCTGCACGAACTCGACACCGACCGGTTCGCCACCTGCCTGTACGCCGAGACCGACCTGACCACCGGGGTCGTGCAGATGGTCCGCGCCGGGCACATCGACCCGCTGCTGCGCCACCGCGACGGCCGCTGCGCCCGCGTCCCCGTCGAGGGCGGGCTGCCGCTCGGCCTGTCCGCCGAGTTCGGGCGGCTGGAGTACCCCGTCGCCACCGTGGAGCTCGACCCCGGCAGCACGCTGCTGCTGTGCACCGACGGACTGGTGGAGCTGCCCGGCACCGATCTGGACGACGGCATGTCCGGCCTCATGGGGCTCGTGTGCGAGGGGCCCGCCGAGGTGGAGGCCCTCGCCGACCGGCTGATCCAGGCGGCCGAGGAGCGTGGCGGCGAAGACGACGTGGCACTGCTCCTGCTGCGCCGCCGCACCCCGCGGGCCGCCCGGCCCGGCCGCCGGCTCCGGCAGCACGTGGCGGCCGGCGATCCGGAGGCCCTCGCCCAGGCCCGGCACCTGATCCGCGCCGCCGCCGGGACCTGGGGCGCCCGCGCACCGGCCGACGAGATCGAGCTGGTGGCCGACGAGCTGATCACCAACGCCCTGCTGCACACCGGGGGCTCCGCGATCGTCACCGTACGGGTGCTGGAGGGCTCCGAGCGCCGGCTGCGCATCGAGGTCGAGGACTGCTCCAGCGCCCTGCCGCGGCGCCGCGATGCGGGCGAGAGCGGTGTGTTCGGCCGCGGCCTGCTCCTGGTGGAGCGGCTCGCCGACGCCTGGGGCGTCCAGGCGCGGGGCTCCGGCAAGGCGGTGTGGTGCGAGTTCCGGCTGCCGTAGCGACCGCGTCCGGCGGCGGCGTGGCGTTGTCGGTGCCGGATGGCACCCTGTACGTATGCCCGAACTGCCCGAGGTGGAAGCGCTGACGGACTTCCTCACCGAACACCTGGCCGGCCGCCGGGTGGCGCGGCTGCTGCCGGTCGCCGTCAGCGTGCTCAAGACGTACGACCCGCCGCCCGGCGCGGTCGAGGGCGCCGAGGTGACGGCCGTGCGCCGGCACGGCAAGTTCCTGGACATCGAGACGGACGGCGGACTCCACCTGGTCGTCCACCTGGCCCGGGCGGGCTGGCTCCAGTGGCGGGACCGGCTGCCGGACGGCCCGCCCAGGCCCGGCAAGGGCCCGCTGGCGCTGCGCGTGGCGCTGGAGAGCGGCGAGGGCTTCGACCTGACCGAGGCCGGCACCCAGAAACGCCTCGCCGTGTACGTGGTCCGCGACCCCGCCGAGGTGCCGGGCATCGCCCGCCTCGGCCCGGACCCGCTCGCCGAGGACTTCACCGAGGACCGCTTCGCCGCCCTGCTCCAGGGCGAACGGCGGCAGCTGAAGGGCGCCCTGCGCGACCAGTCGCTGATCGCGGGCGTCGGCAACGCCTACAGCGACGAGATCCTGCACGCCGCGCGGATGTCCCCGTTCAAGCTCGCGGCCTCCCTCACCCCGGAGGAGACCCACCGGCTCTACGCGGCGCTGCGCGGCACGCTCGGCGAGGCGGTCGAGCGGGCCCGGGGGATGGCGGCGGGCCGGCTGAAGGCGGAGAAGAAGGGCGGTCTGCGCGTCCACGGCCGCACCGGTGAACCCTGCCCGGTGTGCGGCGACACCATCCGCGAGGTCTCCTTCAGCGACTCCTCGCTCCAGTACTGCCCGACCTGCCAGACGGGCGGCAAGCCGCTGGCCGACCGCAGGCTGTCCCGGCTGCTGAAGTGAGGCCGGCGGTGCGCCCCGTCACCGCCCCTGGACCGTGACCAGCACCTTCCCCTCCGCCGTGCGGACCTCGTAGCGGGCGATCCGGTCCGGGCGCAGCGCCGTGGCCCCCAGCGCGGTCGTCGGCCTACCGCCCGCGTCCGGGCCGGTCCAGCCGGCGACGACCTGTTCGGTGCCGTCCCGGCCGACCGCGACCAGCCGGCAGACGCGCGGCGGCCCGGCGCCGCCGGCGACCTCCACGCGCAGCTCGCCGCCCCACTCCTCGTCCGCCGAGGTGACCCGCGCCCACACCCCGGTACGCGGATCGGTGGCCGAGGCGACCCGGGTGGCCCGCGCGTCCGGCGGCTCCGGATGTCCGGCGAACGCCACGATCCCCGGACCGGCCACGGCCAGCACCACCGAGGCGGCCAGCCCGTACCCGAGCCGCCGGCGGCGCACCCGGCGCAGGTGCGCCAGCTCGCCGAGCAGCCGGTCCAGCAGCCGGGGCCCGGGCTGGGCCACGGGGTGCACGAACGGCGGAGTGGCCCGGCGGTAGAGCATCAGCTGCCGGGTGGTCGGCCCGAACCCGGTCACGTAGGCCGCGCACCGGGGGCACTCCATGAGGTGGTCCTCGAAGCGGAAGGCCTCCGCCTCGTCCAGCACGCCGAGCGCGTACGCGCCGGCGTCGCGATGCCGTTCCAGGGACCTCATGCCGAATCCTCGTGCCGATGGGTGCGGGCGGGGCTGCTCCTTGCCCCCACCCGTACGCGGCGGACCACCGGATCGCTCAAGGCACGCACACAATCGTGACCGAGGAAGGCGCGGCGGCCCGGCCCCCGGTCCCGTGCGCGACGCGGAGGGCGCGAAAGAGACGGGCGGAGGACTCAGAAGAGGTGGATCGCGAGGTGCCCGAGCGGCAGCCCCAGCCGCCAGGCCGGTGTCCACACCTTCGGCCCGTCGTCCTCCCCGAACACCGGGCCGCCGCCCGGCACCGCGTCCAGGTCCGGCGCGAGCAGCTCGGTCTCCTCCAGCCAGCGCCAGGCGTCGGCGGCCAGCGCCAGATCCGGGCAGGGAGCGCCCGTGCCGGCCGCCCGCTCGGTCCGCTCGGCCATGCGCGCCCGCACCCAGTCCCGCCACGGCTGGTCGTAGGCGGTCAGCGCCATCCAGTTCTCCAGCTGGGAGATCACCCGGATGCCGGACAGCTCCCCGTCGGTGTCGGACAGGAAGACGGTCAGCGCCAGCGCGTCCCGGCCGGCCCGGAACTCGAAGGACGTCGGCGGCATCAGATCGCCGGTGCGCAGCAGCTCGTCGGCGATGTACTCGGCGTACAACCAGGCCATCGGGACGGCGAGTTCACCGCCGCCGGCGCCGTCCGTGCTCTCGTGACCTCTGTGCAGCATCCCTTCCTGCCCTTCCTCCGGTGCGTACGCGTCGCCCGAACCCCGGGCCCGGACCCCCGTCCGGAACGCGGATGAGGACAGCCCATGCCCGAACGGCGGCCACAGCAAGGCGCTTTACCGAGGTTTGACCAGCCTTCCGGTTTCACCGCAGGTCGGCCGCGTAACCCGGGAGGACCCCGCGCAGGGCGCGCAGCGCGTAGTACGCGCGGGACTTCACGGTACCCGGTGGGATCCCCAGGGCCTCGGCCGCTTCCGCCACACTGGCCCCACGGAAATACACGAGTACGAGCACGTCACGGTGGGCGGGAGTGAGTGTCTTCACAGCCTCCCGGACATCGAGCATCGCCGCGGCCCGCTCGGCGTGATCGGCGGTCACCCGCGCGTTCTCGGGGACCTCGTCGCCGGTCTCGGGCGGCCGGGCCCGCCGCGCCCGGCGGGCGTCGATCGCCAGGCGCCGGGCCACGGTCAGCAGCCAGGGCCGCACCGAGTCGAAGTCGTCGGCGTGCAGCGCCTCCGGATGCTGCCAGGCACGCACCAGGGTCTCCTGGACGAGGTCCTCGGCGCGCTGGCGGTCTCCGTCGCACAGCCTGAGCAGCAGGGCGAACAGCGGACCGCCGTGCTCGCGCTGGAGCGCGGCCAGCTCGTGCTCGGCGGTCGTCGTCCCGTGGGTGAGTGAGGTTCCGGCCGTCATGGCCGTATGGCAGCGCAGGCCGAGCCCGGCGGACAGGGGGCGGACCGGGTTGTGCGACGGACGGTCGATCGCGTCGGCGAACGGTCGGCCGGGCGGTGCCCGGGACACCGGCGGGGCGGTGCCCGGGAGACCGGACGGGCTAACGACCCCAGCCGGGCTGTTTATCCGACGCATCAGATTCATACCCATATGCCCGTCACGGCTTCGTCTGTCCACACGACGACTCTGGGGTGAGTTGATGATCGGACGCACCAAGCAGGTGGCGCTGGTCCTGACCGCCGTCCTCGCGGCCGGGGCGGCCTGCCGGAACCAGTACCGGGAACCCGGCACACCGGGACACGCGGCACCCCCGGCGCCCGCCGCGGCCGGCCCCTTCACCCTGGTCGCCTCCGGGGACATCCTGCCGCACGCCACCGTCCTCGAACGGGCCGCCTACGACGCCGGCGGCGACGGCCACGACTTCCGCCCCATGCTCTCCGCCGTCCAACCGGTCGTCTCGGGCGCCGACCTGGCGCTGTGTCACCTCGCCACCGGCTACGGCCCCGAGGGCGACCCCACCGGCGGGCCCCCGCTCACCGCCCCGCCGCGGCTCGCCGAGGACCTCGCCGCCACCGGCTACGACGGCTGCTCCACCGCCTCCGCCCACGCCCTGGACGACGGCGCCGCCGGCGTCGGACGCACCCTGGACGCCCTGGACCGGGCCGGGCTGCGGCACACCGGGACCGCCCGCAGCGAGACCGAGGCCCGCTCGGTCGTGCTCCACCGGGCCGGCGGCGCCCGGGTCGCCCACCTGTCGTACACCTCCGCCACCGGCCACCCGCCGCCGGACGACCAGCCCTGGGCGGTCAACCTGATCGACCCTGACCGGATCATCGCCGACGCCCGCGCCGCCCGGCGGGGCGGCGCCGACGTGGTCGTGGTCTCCCTGGACTGGGGCACCGAGGGCCAGGACGCACCCGACCGGCTCCAGCTCACCCTCGCCGGACGCCTCACCGCCTCGGCCACGGACGGCCACCCGGACATCGACCTGATCCTCGGCACCTCCGCCCACGTCCCCCAGGCGTACGAGAAGGTCAACGGGACCTGGGTGGTCTACGGACTGGGCGACCAGATCGCCGGGCCGCTCCGCGACCAGCAAGGCGCCCAGGACCCGCGCGGCAACGAGTCCACGCTCGGCCGCTTCACCTTCGCCCCGCCGGACCGGCCGGGCGGGCCCTGGCGGGTGGTGCGGGCCGAGTTCGTCCCCCAGCTGTACGACCTCGACGCCGGGCGGGTGGTCGAGCTGGGCCGGGCCATCGCCCAGGGCGCCGAACTGGAAGGGGCCCGCGACCGGATCCGGGACGTGGTCCTCAGCCGGGGGGCGGGGCAGGACGGCCTGGTCATGGCCGAGTGATCAGTCGCCGGGCCGCCTGGTGGCCAGCACCGAACGCCGGTAGGAGTAGCCGAAGTAGACGACACAGCCGAGCGCGAACCAGATCGCGAACCGCACCCAGGTCTGCCACTGCAGGAACGTGATCAGCCAGACGGAGAAGAGCACCCCCAGCGCGGGCACGACCGGCATCCCCGGCGTGCGGAAGGTGCGCGGCAGGTCCGGCTGCCGGTAGCGCAGCACGATCACCGCCGCGCACACCACCACGAACGCCAGCAGGATGCCGATGTTGGTCAGCTCGGCCGCCTCGGCGATCGGGACGAACCCGGCGATGGCCGCGGACGCCGCCCCGACGATCCAGGTCACCCGGGTCGGCACATGCCGCCTCGGGTGTGTCTTGGCGAACCACGTGGGCAGCAGGCCGTCCCGGGACATCGAGTACCACACACGGGTCACGCCCAGCATGAACGTGAACATCACCGTGAGGATGCCGATGATCGCCCCGACCGCGATCACGTCCGCCAGCTCGCGCAGGCCCACCGACTTGAACGCCGTGGAGAAGCCGCTCTCCTTGTCGATCTCCTTGTAGTTCTGCATGCCCGTCAGCACCAGACAGGCCGCCACGTACAGCACCATCGAGATGATCAGCGAGTAGATGATCGCCTTCGGCATGTGCCGCTGGGCGTCCCTGGACTCCTCGGCCGCCGTCGACATCGCGTCGTAGCCGAACACCGCGAAGAACACCGTGGCCGCGCCCGTGAACGCCCCGCCGAGCCCGTACGGGAAGAACGGGTGGTAGTTCCCGGTGTCGATGTGGAACACGCCCACCCCGATCACCAGCAGCACCACCAGCACCTTCAGGGCGACCACGAACGTCTCGAACCGGGCCGCGCTGCGGATGCCCAGGGTCAGCAGCCAGGCGATGAGCAGGCACAGCACGGCCGCGAACAGATCGACCCGGTGCCCGCCGCCGGTGCCGGGCGCGCCCAGCATCCACCGCGGCAGATCGGCGCCCATCTCCTTGACCAGGAAGCCGAAGTAGCCGGAGATGCCGATGGCCACCACGGACACGATCGCCGTGTACTCCAGCAGCAGGTCCCAGCCGATGAACCAGCCCGCGAACTCGCCGAGCACCGCGTACCCGTAGGTGTAGGCCGACCCCGCCTTCGGGATCATCCCGGCGAACTCGGCGTACGACAGTGCCGCGCAGGCGCTCGCCACACCGGCGATGAGGAAGGACACCAGCACCGCGGGCCCGGCCGTGCCGTTGGCCACCGTGCCGGCCAGTGTGAACACGCCCGCGCCGATGATGCCGCCCACCCCGATCGCGGTGAGCTGCCACAGCCCCAGCGACCTCTCCAGCCGGGTGCCCTCGCCGACCTCGGTCTCCTCGATGTGCTCGATGGGTTTGCGGCGGAGAATTCCCTGGCCCGCGCGGAGCCTGCCCATGCGTCTCACCTCTTCGCCCACGGCAACGGCTGACGGCGGATCATGATGTCTCAGCACCGCCGCCCAGGGAAGACGCCACGCACGGCCCGGGGAGCCGTCCGGGTACCGGCCGGGTCCGTCCCTCGCGCCCGCCGGGTCCGCCCCCTCGCGCGCCGCCGGGTCCGTCCCTCGCGCCCGCCGGTGCGGGCCGGAGCGCCGCCGCCGGTGGCCTACGGCACCACCGTCACCGGCCAGCGGCCCGCCTTCACCAGGCGGACCGCCACCGAACCGATGATCCGGTGGCCGGCCTGCTCCGACGCGCCCACCACCACCGCGTCCGCCTTCAGTTCGTCCGCCGCCTTCACCAGCCCGCTGTAGGGGTCGCCGCGGAAGGTGTGGAACTCCCAGCGCACCTCGAATATCCCCTTGACCCGCTCGGCCGCCTCCCGGATCTGCGTGATCAGGTCCTCGGCGATCTCGTCGGTCGTGTCGGCCACCGGCGCCCCGAGGGCCGCGCCCGCCGCTAGGACCGGCTGCACGTACACCACGGCCAGCAGTGCGTGCTGGCGCCGGGCCAGGCCGCCGGCGTACGCGGCGGCGCGCAGCGAGGAGTCCGAGCCGTCCACACCGACGACGATGACCTTCGGGCCGTCCGTGCCCCGCTCGAACGTGTGCGCGGGCTGTTCGTGCTGTTCCGTCACGCCCCGAGGCTAGCGGAATCCACGCTTCCCCCGCAGGTCCGGGGCCCGCCGCCGCGGAAACGTGTGGGGGAGGCCGCCGCGGAAGCGTGCGGGCGGGGGACCGGGTTGCTGCGGAAGCGTCCGTCCGCTCCGCTGTCCGGGTGCATTACCGCGCCGCACCGACGGCGTTGCGGTGCGGCGGAGTCCGGCCGGGCGACTGATGGGTCATGCAGAAGGATCAGTTGTTCACGCGGCGCCGGATGCTCCTCGCCGGTGTCGCCGCGCTAGGTTCGGCGGGCACCGCGGGAGCCGTCCTGGCGAGCGACGGCGAGGAGACCGTCCGGGCCGCCGCGGCCCCCGCCCCCGCACCCGCACCCGGCCCCCAGGCCCGCCCGGCCCTGGGGCCCTCCGCCTTCCGGCTCCAGCCGCTCACCGGATACGGACCACCGCGCACCCCGCCCCGAAAGCTCAAGGTGCGCGACGAACCCATCCTGCGGATCGACGGACGCGGCCGGCGCATGGTGCTGACCTTCGACGACGGCCCCCACCCGGACTACACCCCGCACATCCTCGACACCCTCGCCCGGCACCAGGTCCGGGCCATGTTCTTCGTCTGCGGGGAGTGCGTCGTGGACAACAGGGAACTGCTGGCCCGAATGGCCGAGGAGGGCCATGTCGTCGGCAACCACACCTGGACCCACCCGCTGCTGACGACCCTGGGCCGCAAGGAGATCCGCTCCGAGATGGAGCGCACCAGCGACATCATCGAGGACACCTACGGCGACCGCCCCCAGTGGTTCCGCGCGCCCTACGGCGCCTGGAACCGGGCCACGTTCCAGCTCGGCGCCGAGCTGGGCATGGAGCCGATGGCCTGGACCGTGGACACCACCGACTGGATGGAGCCCGGCACCGACACCATCGTCGACCAGGTGGAGAGCGGCGCCGCCCCCGGCGTCGTGGTGCTCTCCCACGACGCCGGGGGCGACCGTTCGCAGACCGTCCGCGCGATCCGCGAATGGCTGCCCCATCTGCTCGACTCCGGCTATCAGCTCACCGTGCCGCGCCGACGGGTGTGAGGGCTCCCCGGTCCTCACCCCGGTTCAGACGACCGCGGCCAGGCGGGCGAAGACGACGACGTTGCCGTCGTAGCCGTTCTGCTTCGAGAAGCCGCCCCCGCAGGTGATGACCCGCAGTTCCGGGGTGCCCTTGGAGCCGTAGACGCGGTCACCGGGGAAGGCGTTCTTCGCGAACACCTCGACGCCGTAGACCTCGAACACGGCGGTCTTGCCGTCCTGGCGCAGGACCTCGACCTGGTTGCCCTTCCGCACCGCCCCGAGGCCGTAGAACACCGCGGGGCCCTGCTTGTTGTCGACATGGCCGACGATGACCGCGGTGCCCTTCTCCCCGGGAGAGACCGCGCCGGTGAACCAGCCGGCCTGGCCGGGGTTCTCCGGCGGCGGTGCGGCGACCCAGCCCTCCGGGTCCAGCCCGACCTGTACGACGGGCGCGTCCACCCGGATCGCCGGGATCCGCACCCGTCGTACGGGGGAGAACGGCAGCGCGGCGGGCGCGGGCGCGAAGGCGCCGAGGGTGGCGTGTGCGTCCGGGGCCGCCGCGGAGGCGGGCTGCGGCGGTCCGGCGTCGAACTCGCCGGAGCCGTTGCGGATGAGGGCCAGACCGGTCAGCAGCACCAGCGCTATCACGCCCCACGGGGCGCGCCTCTTCCGTCGCTCCTCCTCTTCGGCAAGCAAGGCCAGCTTGGACGCAGACATTCGCCATCCCCTCTCGACGCGGTCGCGCCACGTCCATCGCGCATGGGAAAACGCTAAGTCCCGCGCGGGCGGCGGGCGACGGGGCGATCGGCGAACGGGTGGCCGGCCGCACGCTCGGTGAGCCATCCGAGTTGCCGTTCACAGGAATTTTCTGACGGTCCGTGACCTGCGGCAATATCCGATTGTGTGGTGATACGCCGGTGTGTCGGCTCACCAGGACGGACCATTCTCGACATGCGGGCGTGTTCCGCGCGCCCGAGGGTCGTCCCGGGAGGTGCTTCTCGCCGATCCACCGGGGACGGGACCCGGTGACCTCCCGCGGAGGAACACATGCGCAACCAACGTGCCCTGGCGGCGGCGTGCACCACGGTCGCCGTCCTCGGGCTCGCCGTCCCCGTGGCCGTCGCGGACGGCATGGGCAACGGGGGCGGGCCGAGCGGCACCGACACCACAGTCATCGTCCCCGGCACCGGCAACATCGGCACCTTCAACGGCAACGGCGTCTTCCCCGGGAACGGCAACGTCAACGGCAACGGCCATTTCAACGGGAACGGGAACGGCAACTTCAACGGCAACGGAAACGGGAACTTCAACGGCAACGGCAACGGCCGTGGGGGCGAGGGGAACGGCCGTGGCGGCGAGGGCAACGGGCGCGGCGGCGAGGGGAACGGGCGCGGGGGAGAGGGAAATGGGCGCGGAGGCGAGGGCAACGGCCGTGGCGGGGAAGGCGGGGGCAACGGACGCGGGGGCGAGGGCAACGGCCGTGGCGGCGAGGGCTTCGGCGACCGGGGAGGCGACTTCGGGCGCGGGAACGGCGGCGAGGGCCGTGACGACGGCTTCGGCAACTCGCGCGACGACATCTTCGTCACGCCCGACGCGCTGCCGGCCGGGGGCCGCCTCACCATCATCGTGAACGGCTGCCGGGGCGGCACCGCGAGCTCCGAGGCCTTCGGCACCATCCGGCTGGAGTCGTTCCGCGACGACACCGCGCGGGGCGTCGCCTTCGTCGACCGCGCCGCCCGCCGAGGCCGGTACGACGTCACCGTCCGCTGCGACGGCCGCACCCTGACCCGCCGGGACGCCTTCACCGTGCTCGGCGGTGTCAACGGCGGCCTCGGCGGCAGCCGGACCAGCGGCGCGACGCCCACCGACATGGCCATCGGCGGCGGTCTGGTGGCCACGGCGCTGGTCGGCGGGGGCGCCTTCTGGATGCGCCGCCGGCACGCGAAGGGGGCCTGAGCCCACGGTGCGCCACGGAGGTCGCCGGGGCCGGCGGGACCGTCTCCGCGCCGGGTACCCACAGGACGACGGGCCTCCGCCCCGGCTCCGCGTCGCGCGGGGAAGCGGGGGCGCGGGCCCGTCGTGGCCGGAAGTCAGCCGCCGGCGCCCGGGAACATGGTGAGGAACGGCTCCGCGGTCACCGCGATGCCGCGGCTGTACGGCGCGTCGAAGTCCCAGATGAGGAACAGCATGAAGGCGATGGTCGCGGAGAACAGCCCGGCCAGCGCCAACTCCCGTCCGGTGCGCCGGATCTGGAGCGCGAACACCATGCCGATGGTGATCAGCCCGCCGGTGATCAGACCCCACCACACGACCGGCGGCATGGTGACCCCGGTGGCGTCGGCGCGCGCGTTGCGCGCCTGGTCGGCGGCGGCCATCTGGTCCAGCAGCGGCTGGTAGGCCTGCGCCTCGAAGTCGTTCCCCGGCCGGTAGTCGGTGACGTCCGCCCGGACGCGGCCCAGCAGTTCGCCGCCGCGGTCGGTGACCTGCTGCTCGACCGCCATCCGCCGCCACTCCGTGTGGACGACGTACCCGACGTAGGCGTCCACGTCCGCGCGGACCCGGTCCCGGACCTCCGGCGGGTACACGCGCACCCGCTCCGAGATCTCGTGCAGTGCCTGCGCCTCCGCCTGCACATGGTCCTGCGCGGCGCTGCGGGCCTCCCACACGCCCGCGATGGCCAGGCCCAGGACGATGGCGTAGATGACGCCGATCCACATCGTCATGTACTCGATGACGTCGGGGGTCTCGCTGGGATCCTCGTCCTCGGAGGCCGTCCGCTGCCGCACCAGTGTGATGACGACCACCACGGCACAGGCCCCCGCCATCGCGAGGACGAGAACAAGCCAATCCGACAACTGGTGCCTCCAGGAGTGAGGGCCGGCGCGTCAGCGCGGGCGCAGGGCGGCGACGGCCACGATCGCCGGGACGGTGATGAGCAGGACGTAGGTGACGGGAGTGGTGTGCCGGCGCGCCGGACGGCGGACGGCGTGCGGGTGGTACACCGGGTAGCTCACGGGGGACGCGGAGGGCCGCGGGGTGGGCGTGGGCGTGGGCTTCGGCGGGGGATCGGGGACCGGGGCGGGCGCGGGGGTACGGGTGACGGGGGTGGGCGTGGGCCGGGGTGCCGGGGGCGCCGGGGCGGGCCGGGTGGGTGGCCGTGGTGTGGGGGTGGGTGTCGGGGTGGGTTCGGGTGTGGGCGTCGGAGTGGGTGGTGGCGGGGTCGGCGTCGGCGACGGGGGCGGTGTGGGCTTCGGCGGGGGAGTGGGCGTGGGTGTCGGCTCGGGCGGGCACGGGGGCGGGGGCGGCGGTTTCGGGCAGGGCGGGTCGGGCCAGTGGTGGCCGCCCGGTGGGTGGGGCCGGTGGTGGTGGCCAGGCGGGTGGGGCCGGTGGTGCCCGCCGGCGTGGGCGACCGCCACCGTGCCGTCCGGGCCCGTCGAGGCGTACGCGCAGGCGTCGGCCGACGCGGTGCCGGCCGGCCAGCCCACCAGGGCCCAGGTCAGTGTCAGCAGGGCCAGCACCCGTGCGGTGGGTGCGCATCGGGTCACTTCGGGTCCATGCACGACGCTGATCATCAGGTGCGGGGGACCGCATTACCCCACAGCGGCCCGAGATTGCTCCGAAAGAGGGAGATCGACCCACCGGAGGTTTGACGGACGGAACAGCCGCATATGCCGACCGCGCCGCCGGCCGGGCACCGCACCCCACCGAGGCCGGGGAGGGAAATTCCGCCCGCCGTTGAACACGGCGGCCCCGTCCCCGCGTACCCATGGCCGTGCGGCGGCGCGGCAGGCGTCGCGGTATCCAGGTGACGATGGGGAGTTGACGATGAAGACCTCCTGGCGGACCGCCTCACTGGTGGCCACGGCCGCCACGGTGCTGGCGCTGACGACGGCGTGCGGTCAGGACAACAGCACCACTCCCGCGTCGGCGGCGCGGAACGCCGGGGCGACGGTCGCGGCGGGCGACGACGCGAACCCGGGCGGCAGCACCGCGATCGGCGCGGGCAACGGCTACGGCGCCGACGGCACCCAGGACTCCACGGCCCCGGTCACCCCCGCGGGCAAGCTCACCGTGGCGGGCAACCCCGAACTCGGCAAGGTGCTGACCGACGGCTCCGGCCTCACCCTCTACCGGTTCGACAAGGACACCGCCGACCCGCCGAAGTCCAACTGCTCCGGCGACTGCGCCACCACCTGGCCGCCGGTCCCCGCCGACGACGCCACCGCCGGCGCCGGCGTCGACCGGGCGCTGCTCGGCGAGGTCACCCGCGCCGACGGCTCCAGGCAGCTCACCATCGGCGGTTGGCCCGCGTACCGCTACGCCAAGGACGTCAACGCCGGTGACGTGAACGGCCAGGGAGTGGGCGGCACCTGGTTCGCGCTCGCCCCGACCGGCAAGAAGGCCGAGCCGTCCGGGATGCCCGGCCTGTCCGTCCGCAAGGACCCGGAACTCGGGGAGATCGTCGTGGACCGCGAGGGCATGACCGTCTACCGCTTCATGAAGGACAAGGCCTGGCCGAAGTCCGTCTCGAACTGCGCCGGGGCCTGCCTGGAGAAGTGGCCGGCCGTCGCTCCGGTCGCCGCCGACGACACCGTGGGCGTGAAGAAGAAGGGCCTCATGCCCTTCACCCGCGCCGACGGGACCCGGCAGATGACCGTCGACTGCTGGCCCGTCTACACCTTCTCCGGCGACAAGGCGCCGGGTGACACCAACGGCCAGGGCGTGGGCGGCACTTGGTTCGCCGTCTCGCCCGACGGAAAGCCGGTCCGCGCGCCGGGCGAATAGATCACCTCCCCAGGGCCGACCACCCGCCCCGGCCCGGCGCGCGGCCGAAGCTCCGCCCCCTCCGTACCGCACGGAGGGGGCGGATCGTTGTGCGCGCCGGGAGCCGCGAGGCCGTCACATGGTCACGGACCGGGGTCGTACGGGCACTTGCCGCAGGCAGTGACCGGGAACGGATGGTCAATTTCCGTTTCGGGTCGCTCCTTTGGCGGGCGATCAGTAGCCTCAGCTCGAACACCGGATCGCCTACACCTGTCCACGCTTTGGAGACATCTATGGAGCGTCCTGCCTGGGCCCCACGCAGCATCGACATCTCGGTGCCGAGCGTCTCGCGGATCTACGACTACTACCTGGGCGGTTCGCACAACTTCGAGGTGGACCGGGAGGCGGCGCGCCGGGCCATGGAGTTCATGCCGGGCCTGCCGAAGGTCATGCAGGCCAACCGGGCGTTCATGCGCCGCGCGGTGCGGTTCGCGGCCGGCGAGGGCATCACCCAGTTCCTCGACATCGGCTCCGGCATCCCCACGTTCGGCAACGTCCACGAGGTGGCCCAAGCCGCCGTACCGGGCGCCCGGGTGGTCTACGTCGACCACGACCCGGTGGCCGTCGCGCACAGCGAGGCCGTGCTCGCGGACAACGACGACGCGGACGTGATCGCCGCCGACCTCCTCAAGCCCCAGGAGATCCTGACCAGCCCCCGGCTGGAGAGGCTCATCGACCTGAAGCGTCCGGTGGCGCTGCTGCTCGTTGCCATACTGCACTTCGTGGACGACGCGGACGACCCGTACGGTGCGGTGGCCGAGCTGCGGGAGGCGCTCGCGCCCGGCAGCCTGCTGATCCTCACCCATGCCTCGTACGAGGGAATCCCGCTGTCCGCCGAGCGGGCCGAGGGAGCGGTGGACGTATACAAGGACATTCGCAACCCGCTGATCATGCGCTCGCGCGACGAGGTCGCGCGGTTCTTCGAGGGGTACGACATGGTGGAACCCGGACTGGTGCAGATGCCGCACTGGCGCCCGGACTCGGCACCTGAGGACGAGGATCCGTACGCCTTTGCCGGATTCGCCGGCGTGGGGCGTTCGGCGTGAGCGCGGAACCGGACGGGCTGGAGGACAGACTGCTCCGCCTGACGACCATCTGGAGCCGGGCGGTCTACCCGGTGACCTCCACCTCGCTGACCCGCGCCGAGTTCGCGGAGGTACTCCTGCCGCTCGCCCGCCGGTTGAGCGAACTGCTGCGCGCCCGCAACTTCGACGCGGACGCGGCGAAGGCCGTCGGGGCCGCCCTGGTCGACGCGCACTGCACCGACCCCGAGGCGCTGGCCCGCACCCTGGACTGCGTCGACGCCTACCTGGTGCTGTACTGCGGCGAGGACGGCCCCCAGGACGAACTGCGGCTGCGTTCCTCACGGTTGCAGCACGCGATGGCCGCCGGCTACGCCCAGGCGCTGCGCGAGCGCACCCGTGCCGAGCAGGAGGCCATCGCCCAGGCCGCGTTGCGGGCACAGGGCGTGGTCGCCCAGGCGCTGCACGCCAGCGAGGCCCGCTTCCGCGCGGTCTTCGAGGGCGCCGCCATAGGGATCGGCATCGCCGACCTCCGCGGCAACGTCCTCCAGGTCAACGAGGCGCTGCTGCGCATGTTCGGCCTGTCCGAGCAGACCCTGCGCGGCCGGCGCGTGCAGGACTGGGTGCACCCCGAGGACGCCCCGCAGATCCGGCGGCTGTACGAGGAGCTGGTGCGTGGCGAGCGCGAGCACTACCACGTGGAGAAGGCGTTCAACCGGCCCGACGGAACGGTCCTGTGGACCAACCTGACCGTCTCGCTGCTGCGGGACGCAGACGGCAGCCCGCAGTACCAGCTCGCCCTCATGGAGGACACCACCGAGCGCCGGCTGCTCAATCTGCGGCTGCGCTACGAGGCCACCCACGACGCCCTGACCGGCCTGCCCAACCGGACGCTGTTCTTCGAGCGGCTGGAGAAGGCCCTGAACGCGGGCGAGGGCCAGCGGTTCGGCCTGTGCTACCTGGACCTGGACGGCTTCAAGACCATCAACGACAGCCTCGGGCACGCGGCCGGAGACCGGCTGCTGGTGGAGGTCGCCGACCGGCTCCAGTCCTGCGCGACCGCGCCCGGCGAGATGGTCGCCCGGCTCGGCGGCGACGAGTTCGTGGCCCTGACCACCGGCCCCGGCACCGAGCGCGGGGTCGACGAACTCGCCGAGCGCATCATGAACGCGCTCGTGACCCCCATCAGCATCGACGGCCGTGATCTGCTGGTCCGCGGCAGCCTGGGCATCGTGGAGGGACCGGCCGGCGAGCGTACCGCCGCCGAGGTGCTGCGCAGCGCCGACATCACCATGTACCGGGCGAAGTCGGCGGGCGGCAACCGCGCGGAACTCGCCGACCCCGAGGCCGACGCCCGCGCCATCACCCGGCACGGCCTGACCACGGCCCTGCCGACCGCCCTGGAACGCGGCGAGTTCTTCATCGAGTACCAGCCCCTGGTGCACCTCGGCGACGGCAGTGTGCGCGGTGCCGAGGCCCTGGTGCGCTGGCTGCACCCGCAGCACGGGGTGCTCGGCCCGGACCGGTTCATCCCGCTCGCCGAGCACACCGGCCTGATCGTGCCGCTCGGCCGCTGGGTGCTGGAGGAGTCGATCCGGCAGGCCCGCGCCTGGCGCGAACGGCACGGCGGGCAGGCCGGCCCGCTGCGGATCAACGTCAACCTCTCGCCCTGCCAGCTCGGTCACCCGGGGCTGGTGCAGGACACCGTCGACATCCTCGAACGCGCGGGCGTCGCCCCGGACGCGCTGTGCCTGGAGGTCACCGAGTCCGCGCTCATCGGCGCCGACGACGACCTCCTCAAACCGCTGCGCCGGCTCGCCGAGATGGGCGTCGACATCGCCCTGGACGACTTCGGCACCGGATACTCCAACCTCGCCAACCTGCGCCGGCTGCCGGTCAGCATCCTCAAGCTCGACCGCTCCTTCACCCAGGGCATGCAGCGGTTCCCCGCCGACCCCGTCGACCTGAAGATCGTGGAGGGCATCGTCTCCCTCGCCCACAGCCTCGACCTGGCGGTCACCGTCGAGGGCGTGGAGACCGGCGCCCAGGCCGAGCAGCTGCGCATACTGGGCTGCGACACGGCCCAGGGCTGGTACTACGCCCGCCCCGGCCCACCGGAGCGGCTCCACGACCTGACCCTGGTGGACGCGACGGGCTGACCGGCGCCGGGACTCCCGCGGTCCACCGGTCCTTTCCCCACCTCGCGCCCCGCGCGGCGCGGGGATCTCCCGCGGCCCCGGGCGCGATGCCGCCGGCAACTCGTATGACCGCGGCGGCATCGCGCGCGCCGCGCGTGGCCGGGAGCGGCCGGGCGGACCGGTCCCGGTGGCCGTCCCGTCGTCCCGCTCCCGGCCACGCGCGACGGGACTCCCGGGAGCGCCCTGCCGGGCTCCTCCTCGCGCGTGCGCGGACCGCGGCACGGGTGCCGGGCGGTCGACACCGGCCGGCGGGCTTCTCCTCGCGGGTGCGCGGACCGCTGTGGGCCGCCGGGCCGGCCGGTCAGGCATGGGCGCCCGGGAGCGGCTGGGCGGCCGGTCCGCCGGCGGCGGTCGCGCCGGTCCGCCGCTCGCCCGTGGACGGGAGGGTGCGGGCGGTCGCATCCGCGGGCACCGTGGCGCCGGCCCCCGTGCCGCGCGCCGTCGCGGCCACGGTGGTGGCCGAGCGGACCAGCGCCGCCGTGGCCAGGGAGCGGGACTGCTGCGGCCAGGCGATCGCCAGGAGCGAGGGCGGCGCGTCCGTGACGGGCCGGTAGACGACCCCGGGGCGCGGATAGCGGCCGGCGACGGAGGCCGGCAGCACGGCCACCGTGTCGCCCAGCGCGACGAGCGTGAGCAGCTGGGCGAGGTCCCGGCCCACGCCGCGCGTCTCTTCGAGGAACCGGTGCAGTCCGCCGGGCCGCAGGCCCAGGTCGGCGAGGGCGATCCGGTCCCGGCCGGCCAGCGGGTGGGCCGGGCCGAGGGCGGCGACCCGGCCCTCCTCGAGCAGGGTCTCGCTGTCCAGGCCGGTGCGGTCGAACGGCTCGTGCAGCAGCGCCGCGTCCGCCTCCCCGCGCCGCAGCAGCCGGGGCTGTTCCCGCCACGCGCACAGCCGGACCGTCACCGGCAGGGCGCCGGGCCGGGCGGCGTAGTGCTCCAGGAGGGGCTCCAGCAGCCCCGCGTCGCCGTCGGCCTTGACCGCCAGGACCAGCTTCCGGTCCGGCCCGGCCGCGCGCCGCGCCCGCCGCCCGGCCGCCTGGAGGGCGTCCAGCGCGAACCGCGCCTCCGGCAGCAGCACCTCACCCGCCTCGGTCAGCGCGACGCGGTGCGTGGTCCGGTCGAACAGGGGCACCCCCAGCTCGTCCTCCAGCCGGCGGATCGCCCGGGACAGCGGCGGCGGGGAGATGCCCAGCCGCTCGGCGGCGCGGGCGAAGTTGAGTTCCTCGGCCACGGTGACGAAGTAGTGCAACAGGCGGGAGTCCACCCCGCACCCCCTCCGCTCGGTATTGCCCTGAGGGTAACAACCCTGAGCCGGCCGGTCCTTCAGTTCCCGGGACCCCGCGGGCAGGCTCGGGCACGTCTTCTTCCGCACATCGAGCACACCTTTCCGGAGCCCTCATGATCCTCGTCACCACCCCGACCGGACAGATCGGCGGCCAGGTCCTCGCCGCCCTCCTCGACGCCGGGGACGCGGCGGGAGCGGTGCGCGTCGTCGTCCGCGACCCCGCCCGCCTGTCCGCACGGGTACGCGCCCGCGTGGAGGCCGTCACCGGCTCGCACGCCGACCCCGACGTCATGGCCAAGGCGTGCGCGGGCGCCGACCGGGTGTTCTGGCTGGTGCCGCCGTCACTCACCGCCGACAGCGTCGAAGGCCACTTCCGCGCCTTCACCCGGCCGCTCGTGGACGCGATCGCGACGCAGGGCGTCGAGCGGGTCGTCGCCGTCTCCACCCTGGGCCGCGGGGTGGCCGAGCGCGCCGGGCAGATCTCGGCCTCGCTGGCCGCCGACGACGAGGTCCGCGCCACCGGCGTGCACCACCGGGCGCTGTGCCCGCCGTACCTGATGGAGAACCTGCTCGCCCAGGCCGCCGCGCTGCGCGACGGCGGTGAGCTGGCCATGGCCGTGCCCGGCGACCGGGTGCTGCGCACCTGCGCCACCCGGGACATCGCCGCCACGGCGGCCCGGCTGCTGCTCGACGGCACCTGGACCGGCCAGGCCGACGTACCGCTGGCGGGCCCCGACGACCTGACGCCCGAGGGGATGGCCCGGGTGGTGTCGGAGGTGCTGGACCGGCCGGTCCGCTTCCGCCGGGTCGGCGCCGAGGAGCAGAAGGCGGCGCTCCTCGGGCACGGCGCCACCGAGGCCGCGGCCCAGGGCCTGGCCGACATGATGCGTGCCCTCGACGAGCAGGACTTCTACGGCGCCGGCGTGCCCGTCACCCCCGGCACCGCGCCGACCGGCTTCCGCCGCTGGTGCGAGGAGGTGCTCAAGCCCGCCGTCCTCGGCTGAGTCCGCGGCTCAGCGCTCCAGCAGCATCCGCTGCAACTCGCGCGCCGCCCGCGGCGGGGCCACGTCGCTGCGGTGGGCGAGCGCGATCGTACGGTGCAGTCCGGGCCGGGCCAGCGGGGTGACCCGCAGCCCGCGCCCGGCCCGGGTGGCGACCATGCGCGGCACCACCGCCACCCCCAGCCCGGCCCGGACGAACCCCAGCACCGCGTCCATCTCGCCGCCCTCCACCGCGAAGTCCGGCTCGAAGCCCTCCGCCCGGCACGCGGCCACGGTCAGCTCCCGCAGGTCGTACCCGTGCCGGAACATCACCAGCCGCTCGCCCGCCAGGTCGGCGATACGGATCACCCGCGCGCCCCGGCCGGGTGCCGGCGCCTCCGGCGAGGACACCACCACCAGGTCCTCGCGCAGCAGCTCCACCGTGGTCAGCGCGGGCGCCGGCGTCGGCAGCGGCAGCACGACCAGCGCCAGGTCGAGCGCACCGCGCGCCAGCTCCCGCACCAGGTCGTGCGAGCCGCCCTCCTCGATCAGCAGCCGGATGCCCGGGTACCGGTCGTGGAAGGCGCGCAGCACATCAGGCAGCAGTCCGGTGCACAGACTCGGGGTCGCCCCCAGCCGCACCCGCCCCCGCCGCAGCTGCACCAGCTCCTGCACCTCGTGCCGGGCGGTGTCCGCGTCGGCCAGGATCCGCCGGGCCAGCGGCAGCAGCGCCTCGCCGGCGTCGGTGAGCGTGATGTTGCCCCGCGCGCGCAGGAACAGATCCGCGCCCAGCTCCCGCTCCAGCGCCCTGATCTGCTGGGACAGCGACGGCTGGGCCACGTGGACCCGTTCGGCGGCCCGGGTGAAGTGCCGGGTCTCGGCGACGGCCACGAAGTACTGGAGCTGCTGGAACTGCACCCAGCCAGCATAGCCTCAGCCTATGGAAACAAGCTACACCATGTCTTGGACCGATCGGGACCTTCGGCCCTAGCGTTCTGTGCCATGGCTCTGGCAACGCGGACGGACCGACGGCCGTCCATGGCGCGTACCGTGTGGGACAGCTCCGTCGGCAAGAAGACGGTCATGGCCGTCAGCGGCGTGATCATGCTGCTGTACCTGGTCGCCCACGTCATCGGCAACCTGAAGATCTTCTTCGGCCCGGACGAGTTCAACCACTACGGGCACTGGCTGCGCACCGTCGGCGAACCCTTCATGCACTACGAGTGGACGCTCTGGCTGATCCGGGTCGTCCTCGTCGTCGCCGTGGTCGCCCATGCCACGTCCGCCTACCAGCTCAGCCGCCGCGACCTCAAGGCCCGCCCCACCAAGTACGTCCACAGCAAGCCGCGGGCGAGCTACGCGACGCGCACCATGCGCTGGGGCGGGGTCATCCTCGGGCTGTTCATCGTCTGGCACGTCCTCGACCTGACCACCGGCACCGTGCACTCCGGCGGCTTCCAGGAGGGACACCCGTACCAGAACGTCGTGGACACCTTCTCCACCTGGTACGGCAACGTCATCTACATCGTCGCGATGCTCGCGCTCGGCCTGCACATCCGGCACGGCTTCTGGAGCGCCGCCCAGACCCTCGGCGTCGGCAGCCGCGCCCGCGACCGCGCCCTGAAGACCGTCGCCAACGTCCTCGCGCTGCTGCTCACGGCCGGCTTCGTCGCCGTACCCGTGGGCGTCATGACCGGAGTGGTGAGCTGACCCATGACGTACACCGACTACGCGACCGGCGCCCCGGTCACCGACCCCAAGGCCCCGTCCGGCCCGATCCACGAGCGCTGGGACAAGCGCCGGTTCGAGGCCAAGCTGGTCAACCCGGCCAACCGGCGCAAGCACACGGTGATCGTGGTCGGCACCGGCCTCGCGGGCGGCTCGGCCGGCGCCACCCTCGCCGAACAGGGCTACCACGTCGTCCAGTTCTGCTACCAGGACTCCCCGCGCCGCGCCCACTCCATCGCCGCGCAGGGCGGCATCAACGCGGCGAAGAACTACCGCAACGACGGCGACTCCATCCACCGCCTGTTCTACGACACCGTCAAGGGCGGCGACTTCCGCGCCCGCGAGTCCAACGTGCACCGGCTCGCCCAGATCTCCGTGGAGATCATCGACCAGTGCGTGGCCCAGGGTGTGCCGTTCGCCCGCGAGTACGGCGGCCTGCTCGACACCCGCTCCTTCGGCGGTGTCCAGGTCTCCCGCACCTTCTACGCCCGCGGCCAGACGGGCCAGCAGCTCCTGCTCGGCGCCTACCAGGCGCTGTCCCGGCAGATCGCCGCCGGGAACGTGGAGATGCACCCGCGCACCGAGATGCTGGACCTGATCGTCGTCGACGGCCGGGCGCGCGGCATCGTGGCCCGCGACCTGATCACCGGAAAGATCGACACGTACTTCGCGGACGCCGTCGTCCTCGCCTCCGGCGGCTACGGCAACGTCTTCTACCTGTCGACCAACGCCATGAACTCCAACGCGACCGCCATCTGGCGGGCGCACCGGCGCGGCGCCTACTTCGCCAACCCCTGCTTCACCCAGATCCACCCGACCTGCATCCCGCGCACCGGCGACCACCAGTCCAAGCTGACCCTGATGAGCGAGTCGCTGCGCAACGACGGCCGGATCTGGGTGCCCAAGGCCAAGGGCGACACCCGCCCGCCGCACCGGATCCCCGAGGACGAGCGCGACTACTACCTCGAACGGATCTACCCGTCCTTCGGCAACCTGGTGCCCCGGGACATCGCCTCCCGCGCCGCGAAGAACGTCTGCGACGAGGGCAGGGGAGTGGGCCCCGGCGGCCAGGGCGTCTACCTGGACTTCGCCGACGCCATCAAGCGCATGGGCCGAAAGGCCGTCGAGGCCAAGTACGGCAACCTCTTCGACATGTACCAGCGGATCACCGACGAGGATCCGTACGAGGTGCCGATGCGCATCTACCCGGCCGTGCACTACACGATGGGCGGCCTGTGGGTCGACTACGACCTGCAGACCACCATCCCCGGCCTGTTCGCGATCGGCGAGGCCAACTTCTCCGACCACGGCGCCAACCGGCTCGGCGCCTCAGCCCTGATGCAGGGCCTGGCCGACGGCTACTTCGTGCTGCCGGCCACCATCAACGACTACCTCGCCCGCAACCCCCACCAGGACCCGGTCACCGACCGACACCCCGCCGTCCAGGAGGTGCTGGCCGAGACCGAGGACCGGATCAACCTGCTGCTGGCGGTGGACGGCGACCGCACCCCGGACTCCTTCCACCGCGAACTCGGCGAGCTGATGTGGGAGTTCTGCGGCATGGCGCGCTCCGACGCCGGGCTGCGCAAGGCCCTGGAACGCATCCCGCAGATCCGCGAGGAGTTCTGGCGCCGCATCAAGGTCCCCGGCACCGGCGAGGAGTTCAACCAGTCGCTGGAGAAGGCCAACCGCGTCGTCGACTACCTGGAGCTCGCCGAGCTGATGTGCCTCGACGCGCTGCACCGCACCGAGTCCTGCGGCGGCCACTTCCGCGAGGAGTCCCAGACCCCCGACGGCGAGGCCGCCCGCAAGGACGAGGAGTTCTCCTACGCCGCCGCCTGGGAGTTCACCGGCACCGGCGAGGCCCCCGTCCTGCACAAGGAAGACCTGGTCTTCGAGTACGTCCACCCCACCCAGCGGAGCTACGCATGAAGCTCACCCTGCGCGTCTGGCGGCAGAAGAACGCCGGCGCCGAAGGAGCGATGTCCACCTACGAGGTGGACGACATCTCGCCCGACATGTCCTTCCTGGAGATGCTGGACGTCCTCAACGAACAGCTCATCCTGTCCGGTGAGGAGCCCGTCGCCTTCGACCACGACTGCCGCGAGGGCATCTGCGGCGCGTGCAGCCTCGTCATCAACGGCGACGCGCACGGGCCGGAGCGCACCACCACCTGCCAGCTGCACATGCGGTCCTTCAAGGACGGCGACACCATCGACATCGAGCCGTGGCGGGCGTCCGCGTTCCCGGTGATCAAGGACCTGGTGGTGGACCGGTCGGCGTTCGACCGGATCATCCAGGCCGGCGGCTACATCACCGCCCCCACCGGTTCCGCGCCGGAGGCCCACGCCACCCCGGTGCCCAAGGCCGACGCCGACTTCGCCTTCGAGCACGCCGAGTGCATCGGCTGCGGGGCCTGCGTGGCCGCGTGCCCCAACGGCGCGGCGATGCTGTTCACCTCCGCCAAGGTCAACCACCTCAACGTGCTGCCCCAGGGCGCGCCCGAGCGGGAGACCCGGGTGCTGGACATGGTGGCCCAGATGGACGCGGAGGGCTTCGGCGGCTGCACGCTCACCGGCGAGTGCGCCACGGCCTGCCCCAAGGGCATCCCGCTGATGTCCATCACCAGCATGAACAAGGAGTGGCTGCGGGCCACCCGGAAGGCCGGCAAGAGGTAGCCGCCGCCTGAAGATACGTTCGCCGACATCAGGCGGGCGGGCGGGGCCGGGGAGGTGCTCACCCGGCCCCGTCTGGTGTTCCGGCCCCCCTGTAGCCTGCCGCCATGATCTTCGGGAACAAGCGGACGGCACCGTTCAGTGATGCCGTGGCCGGTTTCGAGACCGCCGTCCGCGCGCAGGACGCGGACCGCTCGCAGCAGTACTACCAGGACCTGCACCGGTACTTCCGCGAGGCGGACGACCAGGAGTTCCAGGAGGCCGGGCCACGGCTGGCGGCGGTCCTCGACGAGATGCCGCCGTACCCCCGCGCCACCGTCGCCGTGCTCGTCGGCGCGTGCGTCGAACGCGGCGCCGACCCCACCGCCTGCGCACCCCACGTCCTCGCCGGCCTCGCCGGGGCCCTCGACGACGCCCGCGCGTTCTGCGACCGCTGGGCGGCCACCGGCGGCGGCGACTTCCCCGACCCGCAGGCCGAGGAGCCGCCGGAGGACCTCCTCGACCGGGTGGACCCCGACCAGGCCGTCGCCTGGCTCACCCTGCACCACTGGGAGATGGCCGCCGTCGCCATGCTCAACCACGCCGCCGTCCGCACCGCGCTCGACGCCGGCACCCGCACCCGCCTCTTCCGGACCCTGCGCTCGGTCGAGGAGGACTCCGGGCACGACTTCAAGTGCCTGGCCTACGCCCTGCTCGTCCTCGACGAACCCCTCGTCGTCCTGCACCGCCCCACCGGCACCGGCTACGCCCTGCGCATGACCGGCATCGGCGACAACTTCCAGCTGCACACCCTGCTCGCCGACGTCCTCATAGGCGGTGGCCACCTGCCCGGCCGGGCCCCGTCCGCCGAGGAGGCCGCCGTCTGCCGGGACCGGCCCGGACAGGTGGACACCACCGGCTCCTTCAACCTCGTCACCCCCTCCGGCGACTGGGTGTGGAACGAGGGCACCCCCTCGGACATCCCCGTCGTGGACGGCGTACGGCTGCTCGTCCTGGACCCGCCGCCGTACGAGCGGAGCTGGCCCGCCGGCCGCTTCTTCCCGCACATGAGGGGCGACCTCGTCCTGGAACGGGTGCTGGATCCGGACGAGGCCGGGCGGCTGCTCGCCGGCTGCGTCACCCAGGACGGGTGACCGGGGCGTTCACCGGCCCCACATCCGCGCTCCCGGCACCGGTCACGCGCACGCCAACCGGCATCGGAAGAACAGGAGCGGAGGGCCGCGCACACCGGGCCCGCCGCCCCTGCCGACCCGGCCCGTGCCCAGGAGTAAGCCATGACCGGCGTTCCCACCCTCGACCGTCCCCCGCAGCCCGCGGCCCCCGCCCGCTACACCGTCACCCTCGCCCACGACGAGGCCGACGTGCGTGCCGCGCAGCGGCTGCGGCACGACGTCTTCGCCGGGGAGATGGGAGCCCTGCTGGCCACCCCGGAACCCGGGCACGACATCGACGCCTTCGACGCCTACTGCGACCACCTCCTCGTCCGCGAGGAGGCGACCGGGCAGATCGTCGGCACCTACCGGCTGCTGCCGCCGGAGCGGGCCGCCGTCGCCGGCCGGCTCTACTCCGACGGCGAGTTCGACCTCACCGCGCTCGACGCCATCCGGCCGCGGCTGGTCGAGGTCGGCCGCTCCTGCGTCCACCCCGACCACCGCGACGGCGCCGTCATCGGCCTGATCTGGGCCGGCATAGCCCGCTACATGACCGACCGGGGCCACGAGTGGCTGGCCGGCTGCTGCTCCGTACCGCTCGCCGACGGCGGCGCCCTCGCCGCCGGCACCTGGCAGCGGGTGCGCGAACGGCACCTGGCACCCGAGGAGTTCCGGGTCCGGCCGCTGCTGCCGTGGACGGCGCCCGCGCACGCCCCGGCCGCCCGCACCGAGCTGCCCGCCCTGCTGCGCGGCTACCTCCGGCTCGGCGCCTGGGTGTGCGGGGAGCCCGCGCACGACCCCGGCTTCGGGGTGGCCGACCTCTACGTCCTGCTGTCCATGCGCCGGGTCGACCCGCGCTACCTGCGCCACTTCCTCTCCCTCGTCCCGGCCTGATGAGCGGCTGGCTGCCCACCGCGCCGTGCACCCCGGCCGCCTGCGTGGAGCCCGTCCGGGCCACCGCGTCCGTCCCCCGGGCCGTGCTGCGGCTGACCGCGCTCGCGGCCCTGGTGCTGGCCGGGATCGCGCTGTCCCCGTTCGGGGGGCGGGTCCCGGCCGCGTGGGTCCGGCGGTGGTGCCGGCTGCTCGTGCGGGCCGCCGGGGTCCGGGTACGGGTCACCGGCCCCGCCCCGCCGGACGGCGGGCTGCTGCTCGTCGCCAACCACGTCTCCTGGCTGGACATCCCGCTGCTCGCCGCCGTCCGCCCGGCCCGGATGCTCGCCAAGGCCGAGGTGCGGCGGTGGCCCCTGGCGGGCGCGCTCGCCGCGCGCGGCGGGGCCCTGTTCCTCGAACGGGACCGGCTGCGCGCCCTGCCCGGCACGGTGGCCCGGATCGCCGGCACCCTGCGCGCGGGCGGCGCCGTGACCGCCTTCCCCGAGGGCAGCACCTGGTGCGGACGCGCCCAGGGCCGCTTCCGCCGGGCCGTCTTCCAGGCCGCGCTCGACGCGGGCGTACCGGTGCAACCGGTCGGGCTGCGCTACCGGCGGCCGGACGGCGGCCCCGGCACGGCGGCGGCCTTCGTCGGCGAGGACACCCTGCTGGCCTCCCTGTGGAGGGTGGCCCGGACCCGCGGTCTGGTCGCCGAGGTGGAGATACGCCCGCTGATCCGGCCGGGCACCCACCCCGACCGCCGCACCCTGGCCCGCGCCGCCCAGCCGCCCGCCTCCGAGCCGGCCTGGACCCACGCGGCCCTGGTCGCCGGCGCCCAGGCGCGCCCGCTCGGCGACATCCGGGCGCGCCGCCCGGTCCTCAGGGCATGACCGGGGCGCGAGCGGTGCCGTCCCGGGCGATCAGGGCATGACCCGCGCCAGATAGGGCGCCGTCGCGCTGCCCCGGGCCCGGGACACCTCCTCCGGCGGGCCTTCCGCCACGATGCGGCCGCCCTGGTCGCCGCCGCCCGGGCCGAGGTCGATCACCCAGTCGGCGTCCGCGACCACCGTCATGTCGTGCTCGACCACGACGACCGTGTGCCCGGCGTCGACCAGCCCGTGCAGCCGGTCCGTCAGCACCTCCACATCGGCCGGGTGCAGTCCGGTCGTCGGCTCGTCCAGCAGGTACAGGGTGTGGCCCCGGCGCCCCCGCTGGAGTTCGCTCGCCAGCTTGATCCGCTGCGCCTCCCCGCCGGACAGCTCGGTCGCGGGCTGCCCGAGCCGCAGATAGCCCAGGCCCACGTCGAGCAGGGTGCGCAGGCTCCGGGCCGCGGCCGGGGTGTCCGCGAAGAACTCCGCCGCGGCCTCCACGGTCAGGTCCAGCACCTCGGCGATGGTCCGCCCCCGGTACGACACCTCGAGCGTCCCGGGGTTGTAGCGGGCGCCCGCGCAGTCCGGGCAGGGCGCGTAGGCGCTCGGCAGGAACAGCAGCTCCACGCTGACGAACCCCTCGCCCTGGCAGGTCTCGCAGCGCCCTCCGGGCACGTTGAAGGAGAACCGGCCGACGCCGTACCCGCGCGCCCGCGCCTCCTCGGTGCCGGCGAACACCTTCCGTACGACGTCGAACAGGCCCGTGTAGGTGGCCAGGTTGGAGCGCGGGGTGCGCCCGATGGGCTTCTGGTCGACCCGCACCAGCCGGCCCACCCCCGGCAGTTCCTCCGTCAACTCCCCGACGAGCGTGGACTTCCCCGAACCGGAGACACCGGTGACCGCGGTGAACACGCCGAGCGGGAACCGGGCCGTGACCGCGCGCAGATTGTGCCGGGTCACCGGCCCCACCGTCAGCCAGCCGCGCGGCTCGCGGACCTTCCGCGCCGGACCGGGCGACTCGTCGAAGAGGTACGCGGCCGTCGCCGACCCGGCCACCGAGGCCAGTTCGGCCGGCGGCCCGCTGTACAGCACCCGGCCGCCGTGCTCGCCCGCTCCGGGACCCACGTCGACCACCCAGTCGGCGCCGCGCACCACGTCCAGATGGTGTTCCACCACGAACACCGAGTTACCGGCCGCCTTGAGCCGCTCCAGCACGGTGAGCAGCGCCTCGGTGTCCGCCGGGTGCAGTCCGGCGGACGGCTCGTCCAGCACGTACACCACGCCGAACAGTCCGGAGCGCAACTGGGTGGCCAGCCGCAGCCGTTGCAGTTCGCCCGGGGACAGTGTGGGGGCGGCCCGGTCCAGGCTGAGGTAGCCGAGGCCCAGCTCGACCACCGGCGCGATCCGGGACTTCAGGTCCGCCGTGAGGACGCGCGCCGTCTCGTCGTCGCCGTCGGGCAGCCCCGCGAGGCCGGTCAGCGGCAGCGCGGCGAGTTCGGCGATGGTCCGGCCGGCGTAGGTCACCGCGAGCGCCTCCGGCCGCAGCCGGCTGCCGCCGCAGTCCGGGCAGGGGGTGCTGGTCAGGAACCGCTCCGCCTTCGCCCGCAGGGTGGCCGACTTGGTGTCGGAGAACGTCTTGAGCACATACCGGCGCGCGCTCATATAGGTGCCCTGGTAGGGCCGTTGGATGCGGTCGGCGTCGCGCACCGGGTGGACGGTGACGACCGGCTGCTCGTCGGTGAACAGGATCCAGTGGCGCTCTTCGGCGGGCAGCTCGCGCCAGGGCCGGTCCACGTCGTGGCCGAGCGTGTCCAGGATGTCCCGCAGGTTCTTGCCCTGCCAGGCCCCCGGCCAGGCCGCGATCGCCCCCTCGCGGATGGACAGCGAGGGATCCGGGACCAGCAACTCCTCGGTGGTGTCGTGGACCTCCCCGAGGCCGTGGCAGCGCGGGCAGGCCCCGGCGGCCGTGTTCGGCGAGAACGCGTCCGAATCCAGCCGCTCCGCGCCCGGGGGATAGCTGCCGGCCCGCGAGAACAGCATCCGCAGCGAGTTGGAGAGATGGGTGACCGTGCCCACCGAGGAGCGCGAGGTCGGGGCCGAGCGGCGCTGCTGGAGCGAGACCGCGGGCGGCAGCCCGGTGATCTCACCGACCTTCGGGGCCCCGACCTGGTGGATCAGCCGGCGCGCGTAGGGCGCGACCGACTCGAAGTAGCGCCGCTGGGCCTCGGCGTAGACGGTGCCGAACGCCAGCGAGGACTTGCCCGAGCCGGAGACCCCGGTGAACACGGCCAGCACGTCCCGGGGGATGTCCACGTCCACGCCCTTGAGGTTGTGCTCGCGGGCGCCGCGGACGCGGACGTAAGGGTCGTGAGGGGTGTGCATCGGGGGAACTCTATCCGCCCCCGCGCGCCGCTACCGCGGAGGGTTGCCGGGGTCCTGCGGCCGGGTGCCGAACTCGTCCCTCAGCTTGTCCTGCCCGGTGTCGACCTGCGACTGGTACTTGCCGCCGGTGCGCTGGTCCAAGTAGTCGCCGCCCTTGTCGATGCCCTTGTCGGCCGTGCTCTCGTGGCCCTTGATCATCTGCTTGAGCTTGTCCAGCATGGACATGGCAGTCTCCTCGTCGCTGACAGGCTTGCCCTCCCAGGGTCACCGGCCCGCGCCGGAACCGCATCTCGGGGACCGGGGCTCACCGGCCCGGCGCGAACAGCGCGGCCAGCCGCCGGAAGGAGTCCAGCAGCCCCGTACGGTCGTAGGTGCTGGTCGTCACGAGCACCTCCTCGGCGCCCGTCTCCTTCAGCACCCTCTCCAGCTCGTGCGCGACCTGCTCCGGGGTGCCCGCGATGTGCCCGGCGAGCGCGGACTCGTACAGGTCCCGCTCCTTCGCCGTCATCGTCCGCGCCTCCACTGACTCGGCGGGGGCGAGCGGCGGGAAGGTGCCGTGGGTGCGGGAGTACGCCAGCGACCAGGCCTCGGGGACCAGCAGCCGGCGCGCCTCGGCCTCGGTGCCGGCGACCGCGACCGTGCCGGAGATCACCACGTACGGCTCGGCCGCCCAGCGGGACGGGCGGAACAGGGAGCGGTACTGGTCGATGCCGCGCAGCATCTTCTCCCGGCCCCGCAGATCGCCGATGACCATGGGCAGGCCCGCGCGGGCCGCTGTCCGCGCGCCCTCGCCCAGGGCCAGCACGAACGGCGGCACGGTCAGGCCCTCGGCGGGCCGGGCCCGCACCCCGGTCGGCGAGCCGCCCGTGAACCACTCCAGCAGCTCCGCGAGCTGGGCCGCGAAGTCCTCGGCGTCGCCCTTGTCCCGGCCCAGCGCCTTGCGCACCCCGTCCGTGAAGCCGACCGAGCGGCCGAGCCCCATGTCGATGCGCCCCGGGAACAGCGCCTCCAGCACCCCGAACTGCTCGGCGACGACCAGGGACCGGTGGTTGGGCAGCATGACCCCGCCGGTGCCCACCCGGACGGTGCGGGTGGCGGCGGCGACCGCGGCGGCGAGCACGGTCGGCGCCGACCCGGCGACCCCGGGCACGCCGTGGTGCTCGGACACCCAGAACCGGTGGTAACCGAGCGCCTCCGCCTCCCGGGCCAGCGCGACGGTGTCCCGCAGCGCCTCGCCGGGCGGACGGCCCTCGCGGGTGCGCGAGCGGTCGAGGACGGAGAACCGGGTGCGGCTGATCACTGTGCTGCTCACGCAGTGTTCAACGCCGGGACGCGCGCGGGATTCCCGGATGTCCGTGCGGGCGCGCGGGGAACGGCGACTGGCTAGGGTGACCGTGTGACCGACCGCGACAGGCCGCCGATCGCGGTGTTCGACCTCGACAACACGCTGGCCGACACCGCCCACCGTCAGCACTTCCTGGAGCGCCGGCCGCGGGACTGGGCCGCGTTCTTCGCCGCCGCGCCCGCGGACCCGCCGCTCGCCGAGGGCGTGGCGCTGGCCGTGGAGAGCGCCCGCGGCTGCGAGGTCGTCTATCTCACCGGCCGGCCCGAGCGGTACCGCCGAGACACACTGGACTGGCTCGCGGCGCACGGACTGCCCGAGGGGCGGGTGTTCATGCGGCGCGACGCCGACCGCAGACCGGCCCGCCGCACCAAGCTGGAGATCCTGCGCCGGCTCGCCCGGGACCGTGAGGTCCGGGTCCTCGTGGACGACGACGAGCTGGTGTGCGACGACGCCGAACGCGCCGGGTTCACCGTCGTACGGGCGCGCTGGGCGAGGAAGTCGGCCGCGGTCGAGGAGGCGCAGGAGCGGGAGGGCCGCACCTGACGCGCGCCGGGACGGCTCAGGCGCTGTCCTCGATGCGGAAGCCGACCTTCAGACCCACCTGGTAGTGCTCGATCCGGCCGTTCTCGATCTGGCCGCGGACCTGGGTCACCTCGAACCAGTCCAGGTTGCGCAGCGTCTGGTCGGCGCGGGCGATGCCGTTGCGGATGGCCTGGTCCACCCCCTCGTGCGAGGTGCCGACGATCTCGGTGACCCGGTAGGTGTGGTTCGTCATGCGGGTGCTCCTTACATGTCAGGCCGTACTCCACCGTGCACTATCCGCGCCCGCTCCGCATGGCGTCGCGGGCGTACCGCCGGGTAGCGCTTGACCTCCGCATTGGTACATACCAAAATCCAGCACACCCGTACGAGCCTCCGCGCTCGTCCCCCCACGTCGGGCCCCCCACCCTGTCCCAGCACCCCGCGGCACCACCTGCCAGACAGAACAGGACCCTTCGTGAGACGTCGTCTGCTCGCCCTCATCTGTGTCACCGGCTCCCTCGTCAGCGCCTGCGGGATGCTCCCCGGCGACCACCAGGAGCGGAAGACCGTCACCGTGTGGCTGATGAAGGACAGCGCCTCCAAGGAGTTCCTGCGGCGGTTCACCGAGGACTTCGAGCGCACCCACGACGATCTGCGCCTCGACATCCGCATCCAGGAATGGACCGGCATCGTGGAGAAGGTCCGCGGCGCGCTCAAGGAGTCCTCCGGTGACGGACCGGACGTCATCGAGGTCGGCAACACCCAGGTGCCGCTGTACGCCGACGGCGGCCGGCTGGCGGACCTCACGCTGGAGTCGATGCGGGACTGGGGCAAGGACACCTGGCTGCCCGGCCTCGCCCAGCCCGGCAAGGACGGCAACAAGCAGTACGGCATCCCCTGGTACGCGGCCAACCGGGTCGTCATCTACCGCAAGGACCTGTTCCGGCAGGCCGGCATCACCCGCCCGCCGGGGACCCGCGACGAATGGCTCACCGCCACCGAGAAGCTCAACACCGGCGGAAACCAGGGCATTTACCTCGCGGGCCAGGACTGGTACACGCTCTCCGGGTTCATCTGGGACGAGGGCGGCGAACTCGCCGAGGAGAAGGACCACGAGTGGCGGGGCACCCTGGACAGCCCGGCCGCGCTGCGCGGCATGGACTTCTACCGGCGGCTCCAGGCGCTCGGCGCGGGACCCGTGGACGCCGACGAGGAACACCCGCCGCAGGCCGGGGTGTTCGCCGGCGGCAAGGTCGCGCAGATCATCGCCGTACCCGGGCTCGCCCAGTCGATCGTCCGGCAGAACCCGGACCTGAAGGACAAGCTCGGCTTCTTCCCCGTGCCCGGCCCCACCGCCGGCCGGCCCGGCACCGTCTTCACCGGCGGCTCCGACCTGGTCGTCCCGCGCAACACCGACGACCAGTTCGCCGCGACCACCGTCGTCGGCGCGCTCACCGGCACCAAGTGGGACACCGAGCTGGCCCGCACCATGAACTACGTGCCCAACAAGACCACGCTGGCCGGCGCGGTCGCCGGCGCGGAGGGGGTCGCCGCCATGGCCGCGGGCGCGGCCCACGGCCGGGCGACCCCCACCACACCTCAGTGGGCCGACGTCGAGGCCGACAACCCGATCAAGGAGTACATGACCCGGGTGCTCCAGGGCGGGGACCCGGCGGCCGAGGCCCGCCGCGCCTCCCGGAGGATCACCGAGGCGCTCGCCCCCGACATCGGCTGAGCCGCCGGACCCGGCTCGCCCCGCTCACCGCACCACGCTCAGCGACAGCGCGAAGCGGCCCGGCGCGTCCGTCCACCAGTGCGTCAGCTCCAGTCCGGCGGCGGCGAGTTCGGCGGTCACCCCCTCCTTGCGGAACTTGGCCGACACCTCGGTACGCAGCTCCTCGCCCGCCGCGAAGTCCACGGCGAGGTCGAGGGCGGGCACCTTCACGGTCTGGGCGGTACGGGAGCGCAGCCGCATCTCGATCCACTCTTGTCCGGCGTCCCACAGGGCGACGTGCTCGAACGCCTCCGGGTCGAAGTCGGCGCCCAGTTCACGGTTGATCACGGCCAGCACGTTCCGGTTGAACGCGGCCGTCACCCCGGCCGCGTCGTCGTACGCCCGGACCAGCACCCGCTCGTCCTTGACCAGGTCCGTGCCGAGCAGCAGCCCGTCGCCCGGGGCGAGCAGCGCGCGGACGGCGGCCAGGAACCGGGCGCGTTCGGCGGGCAGCAGATTGCCGATCGTCCCGCCGAGGAAGGCCACCAGCCGGGGCCCCGGCGTCGCGGGCAGGGTGAGCGGGGCGGTGAAGTCGGCGATCAGCGCGTGCACATGGAGACCGGGACGCTCCTCGACGAGCGCCCGCCCGGCCTGCGTGAGCGCGCTCTCGCTCACGTCGACCGGCACGTACGCGGCGAGAGCGGGCAGCGCGTCGATGAGGTGGCGGGTCTTCTCCGAGGAGCCCGAGCCCAGTTCGACCAGGGAGCGGGCACCGCTCGCGGCGGCGATCTCCCCGGACCGGGTGGCGAGGATCTCCCGTTCGGCGCGCGTCGGGTAGTACTCGGGCAGCTCGGTGATCCGCTCGAACAGCTCGCTGCCGCGGGCGTCGTAGAACCACTTGGGCGGCAGCCGCTTGGGGGTGGCGGTGAGGCCGCTGAGGACGTCGGCGCGCAGCGCGGCCTCCGTCGCGTCCTCGGGGAGGGTGCGGGTGATGTGCAAGGGGCTCAAGTGCAGGGCTCCTTCGAGGGTACGGCCGCCGGATCCTCCAGCGGGGCGAGGCGCACGTCGGCGCGGCTCGCGGTCAGCACGGTGCGGTCGGGGACCTCCCGCCAGAGCGGATCGTCGTCGTACGGCTCGGAGGCGACGACCGTGCTCCGGCCGGGCTCCGCGCGGTACCACAGCGAGTCGCCCCAGGCGGTCGCGGTGATCGTGTCCCCGTCGGTCAGCAGCAGGTTCAGCCGGGACGCCGGGGCCGCCCGGGCCAGTTCGCGCACCGCTTCGCCCAGCGCCCGCCGCGGCGGCTGTCCGGCCCGCAGCCGGTGCAGGACCAGCGCCCAGACGAACGCGGAGTCGGTGCGGGCCTGGAGCGACAGCAGCTCGACCGGGGGCAGCGCGGACACCAGCGGTGCCGCCGCGTCCGGCCAGCCCGCGATCAGCCCGTTGTGGCTGAACAGCCACCGCCCGGCCGCGAACGGTGCCGCCGCGGCCTCGGCGTCCGCCCCCGCCAGCGTCGCGTCCCGCACCGCGGCGAGGACGGCGCCCGAGCGCACCACCCGGGCCAGGTCGGCGAAGGACAGGTCGGCCCAGATCGGCCCGGCCCGCCGGTAGCGGGCCGGCTCCGGATCCCCGGGCGCGTACCAGCCGACCCCGAACCCGTCGGCGTTGACGGTCCCGTACCGCTGCCGGCGCGGCGCCCACGACTGCCGGTACAGGCCGTGCGGGGGCTCCACGAGCAGCCGGCCGAGCGGCTCCTCGGGCCCCAGGTAAGCGAGGTGACGGCACATCAGACGGCCTCCGAACGGGCGGTGCGGAACCCGGAGAAGATCTGCCGGCGCACGGGGTAGTCCCAGTTGCGGAACGTGCCCCGGCAGGCCACCGGGTCCACGGCGAAGGAGCCGCCGCGCAGCACCTTGTGGTCGGAGCCGAAGAACACCTCGGAGTACTCCTTGTACGGGAACGCCCGGAACCCCGGGTACGGCAGGAAGTCGCTCGCCGTCCACTCCCACACATCACCGATCAACTGCCGTACGCCCAGCGGCGACTGGCCGGCCGGGTAGCTGCCGGCGGGGGCGGGCCGCAGATGCCGCTGGCCGAGGTTGGCGTGCTCGGGCCCGGGGTCGGCGTCGCCCCACGGGTAGCGCCGGGAGCGGCCGGTGACCGGGTCGTGGCGGGCCGCCTTCTCCCACTCCGCCTCGGTGGGCAGCCGGCGTCCGGCCCAGCGGGCGTAGGCGTCCGCCTCGTACCAGCACACGTGCAGCACCGGCTCGTCCGGCGGCACCGGTTCCGTGATCCCGAACCGGCGCCGCAGCCACCGGTCGCCGTCCCGTTGCCAGAACAGCGGGGCGGTGATGCCGTGCCGCCGGATGTGCGCCCACCCCCGCGGGTCCCACCAGCGCCCGGTGGTGTAGCCGCCGTCCTCGATGAACGCCTGGTAGGCGGCGTTCGTCACCGGGACGGTGTCGATCCAGAACGGGGCCACTTCCCGGGGGTGGGCCGGGCGTTCGTTGTCCAGCGCCCAGGGCTCGGCGGAGGTGCCCATGGTGAACGGGCCGCCGGGTACGAGGACTTCGGCCGGCCCGGTGAACGGCGGCGCCGGGTCCGGGTCGGGCGCGGTCAGCGCCTGCGAGCCCTTCCTGAGCTGATGGGTGATCAGCATGGTCTCGTCGTGCTGCTGTTCGTGCTGGGCGACCATGCCGAAGGCGAAACCGGCCTCGGTGAGGCGGGTGCCGTGGAAGTCCGCCGACGCCAGCAGGTCCAGCGCCCGGCCGCGCACCTCGGCCGCGTACCGGCGGGCCTCGGCGGGTGGCAGCAACGGCAGCGAGGGGCGCTCGGCGCGCGGGTGCTCGAAGGCGTCGTACAGACTGTCTATCTCCGGCCGCATCGCCTCCCGGCCGCCGACCGCCCGCAGCAGCCACAGCTCCTCCTGGTTGCCGATGTGCGCGAGATCCCACACCAGCGGGGACATCAGCGGGGAGTGCTGGGCGGTCAGGTCGGGTTCGTCGACACAGGTGGTCAGCAGCGTGGTGCGGGCACGGGCGGTGGTGAGGCAGGCCAGCGCCCGCTCGCGCAGCGCCTCGGTGTCCGTCTCGGTGGTCGTGGTGCCGGTCTCCGGGGCGGTCATGTGCGGATGTCCTTCCTCCCGTGGGCGCGGGTGCCCCCGGGTGGTCCTTCGTCCAGCAGGTCGTCGGCCGGGCAGCGGCCCCGGGCGACATGGCGGTCGCGGAACCCGGCCACGGCGTCGATGACCCGCGTCGTGGCGCCGAGCCGGGGCAGCGCCTCCAGGGCCGCCGCGAAGCAGCCGTCGGCGGCCTCGCGCAGCTCCGGATCGGCGACGGCGTGCCGGGCCGCGTCGGCCCACAGCGGATTGTGCGGGGCGGGCCGGTCCAGGGCCCGTTCGGCCAGCGGCTTCACGGTCCGGTAGGCGGTCTCGGCGGCCCCCGGGTCGTCGAACAGCGCGGCCGTCACCGCGAGCGGCACGAGCCAGCCGTCCGTGCCGGGCTGCGCGTCGATCATCCGCAGCTCCAGATGGCCGCGCGGCCGGACCGGCGGGAACAGGGTGCTCAGGTGGTAGTCGAGGTCCGCCCGGGTGGGTGGCCGGGGCGACCGGGAACGGGTCCACTCCCGGAAGGTGAGCCCCTCGGGAACCTCCCAGGGGCCGCTGTCCCGGCGGACGCACATCACCGGCGCGTCCAGCGCGTGCCGGGCCCAGGCGGCCCGTGGCTCGCCGTCCAGCGGGGGAGCGCCGGCCCGGCCGGGCCCTATCTCCATCCACATCAGCTGACGGGTGGACCGCCAGCCGGTGCGCCGCAGGCCGGCCAGCGGGGAGTTGGCGAACGCGGCCACCAGCACCGCGCCCAACTGGTGCGCCAGCCACCAGCGCCGGGTGTGCCCCAGCGGGCCCGGCTCCTCCTGGCCCGCGTCCACACACACCTGGACGGAGGCGGAGGAGCACATCATGCGCCGGCCGGCCGGACCGGTGCGGTCCAGGCAGGTCTCCATGGCGTCGTAGCGGGGCGCGCGCAGGAACCTGCGGGGCGGGTGCCGGGGATCGTGGCCGAGGCCGGTGAGACCGAGGCCGTGCCCGGCCAGAGCGGCCCGTACGGCGTCCAGGTCGGCGGACACGGTGTCGACGCACTCCATCAGGGAGGCGGCGGGCGGCGAGCTCAGCTCCAGCTGGCCGCCGGGTTCGACGGTGAGCGCCGAGGCCAGGGGCAGGGTCCGCACCGTGGCGTAGGCCGCTTCGAGTTGTTCGGGTGTGACCGGGAGCTGTGGCAGCTCCAGGGAGTGGACGAGCCACTCCAGTTCGACACCGAGGGCGCGGGGCGGTCCGGTCTTGAAGCAGATGCCCCGGATCAGGGCCTCCGCCTCGGCCTCGGTGACGGCGGTGCGGTGCTCGGTACAGTCACCGCCGTCGCTCTGTATGTCGGACATGTCGGGATCCTCCTGAGGCTCCAGCATGCCATCGGCCCATGGCGCGGGCCGAGCGGGCACTCATCCCAGCCAAGACCCTTCGGCGGGCGCGCACAAGAGTGCGGATGCGGACATTCCGGGCTCGACCGCAATTCCGTTGCGCCGCATACCAGCATCACCCAGGATGCCTGCATGAGCACGACGGGGGAGACCGCGCGGGGCGCGGTCGCGGCGCCCACGGGGGTGGCGCCGTGAGCGCGCGCCTGCGCGGGATCGCCGCGGAGACACAGCGGATCGTGGCCGCGGGCGGGTACCGGACGCCGGACGGCCGGGAGGTGCCGATCGCCGAGGCGGTCGAGGCCGCGCGGGCGGGCACCCGGATCTTCGGTCCCGAACCGGTGCCGGTGCCGGGGGCTTCGTCGTCAGAGGCTCTGGCGCCGGGGCTTACGGGGACTGGGCTGTCGGGGGCGGGGCCTTCGGAGGTCGGACCTTCGGGAGCGGCGCCTTCGGGCGCGGGGCCCGAGGGCGGCACGCGGTTCGAGGTCACCGGGGAGAGCAGTCTGGAGGCGGCCCGCCGACTGGCCGACGCCCCCGTGGCCGTACTGAACTTCGCCTCGGCCCGCAACCCGGGCGGCGGCTACCTCAACGGCGCGCAGGCCCAGGAGGAGGCCCTGTGCCGCGCCTCCGCGCTGCACACCTGCCTGCTGACGGCCCGCGGCTTCTACGACCACCACCGGGCCGACCGTGACCCGTTCTACACCGACCGGGTGATCCACTCCCCGGGCGTCCCCGTCTTCCGCGACGACCGGGGCCGGCTGCTCGCCGAGCCGTATCCCGTGGGGTTCCTGACGGCCGCCGCCCCCAACGCGGGCGTGATCCGGCGTACGGCGCCGGAGCGGGCCGCCGAACTGCCGGGCGCGCTGGCGGTACGGGCGGAACGCGTGCTGGAGACGGCCGCGGCCCATGGCTACCGGCGGCTGGTGCTCGGCGCCTGGGGCTGCGGTGTCTTCCAGAACGACCCGGCGCGGGTCGCGGGCGCCTTCCGGGCGGCCCTGGGCCCCGGGGGCCGGTTCGCGTACACGTTCGACCACGTGGTGTTCGGCGTGCTGGACCGGACCCCGAAGGCGGTGGTGCGGGAGGCGTTCGTACGGGCGTTTCCCGAGGCGCGGGCAGCGTGAAGGGCGGCGGTCCTGCCGTCAGGTCCAGCCGTAGCGCTCGTGCAGTCGCTGTCGGACCAGGTTGAAGCGCATCCGGTCCAGCGCGCAGGCCTCCCGGCGCATGCCCCGCTCGTGCAGCCGCAGCACCCGGTCGACGTCCACCCAGGAGTCGCGGCCGGAGCGGTCCCACGGGCCGCCGCCGATGGCCACCCACTCCCGGTCCCCGTCGTGCCGCCTGCTGGACAGTTGCAGCGCGAGGAACGTGCCCGCCGCCTCCCGGGCCACGACCAGCACCGGGCGGTCCTTGCCCCGGCCGTCGTTCTCCTCGTACGGCACCCAGGTCCACACGATCTCCCCGGGGTCGGGGTCGCCGTCGTGGGCCGGGGAGTACTCGGTGCGCACCCGGCCGACCTCGCGCGGGTCGGCCTCGGTGGTGGCGTACGGGTCATGGCGGCCGGGGGTGCTCGCATCGGTGAACGTACTCACGCGGGCACCCTAACGGTCAGTGCGGGCGGCCCGGCCACCCCGGGTGTCACGCCGTGGCCGCATCGGGGCGCGAGCCGATCCGCATGCCGGGGCGCCGGTTGTGCACGGTCAGGTACGTCAGCCCGGCCGGGCCGGCGGTGATGCTGCGCGCGGAGCCGTGCGGCAGCCAGACCAGGGCGCCCTCGGCGAGCGGCTGCCCCGGGGCCGGGGAGCCGTCGCCGAGCAGACCGTCCCCGGCGACGACCAGGACCAGTACGTCCAGCTGTGTCTCGGTGTGGGCCGGTACCCGGCCGCCCGGGGCCAGCCGGACCACGTTCGCGTCGAGTTGGCGCCCGCTCTCGGCCAGCTTCCACAGCACCCCGGCGGGCACCGGCGGTGCCTCGGCCAGCGCGCGGGTCTCGCACAGGACGCGCGGCCGGGTCGCCGGGCGGGCGGCCGGTCCGGTGTCGGTCGCGGACGGCGATGTCATCTGGTGTTCCCCTCGGCTCTCACGATCCCCCGCTCGCACTCCCGGCCACTCTACAATTAATCCATGTAGGATTCGTGAAAACCGGCCGCGGTGGAGATGGGGTGTCCGGACGTGAGCACGCGGGAGAGTCCGCGCCGCCGAGCGCTGCTGGACGTACTGCGCGCGGCGCCCGCGCCGCTCGGGGTCGCCGAGGCCGCCGAGCGGATGGGACTCCACCCCAACAGCGTGCGGTTCCACCTGGACGCCCTGGTGGCCGACGGGCTCGTGGAGCGCCGGACCGAGGAGCCCTCCGGGCCCGGCCGGCCCCGTACCGTCTACACCGCGCGCCCCGGCATGGGCCGGGGCGGCCCGCGCGACTACCGGCTGCTGGCCCGCATGCTGCTCAGCCGGTGGACCGCCGCCGACCCGGCCGAGGCGCGCGCGGAGGCCCGGGAGACGGGCCGGACCTGGGGCCGCTATCTGGCGGACCCGCCCGCGCCGGACGAGACACCGACGCCCGAACGGTCGACGGCACGGCTGCTCGCCCTGCTGGACGGCCTGGGCTTCGCACCGCGGGCCGAAGGCGCCGGCGAGCCCGGCCGGCCCCCGGAACGGATCCGGCTGCGGCACTGCCCCTTCCTGGAACTCGCCGAGGAACAGGGCGGGTTGGTGTGCTCGCTCCATCTGGGTCTGATCCAGGGGGCGTTGGACCGGATGGAAGCGCCGCTGACGGCCACCGCGCTGGAGCCGTTCGCCGAACCGGACTCCTGCGTCGCCCACTTGGCCGGCGCGTCGGCGGCCCGAGCCTCCTGAGCCACGCGCGGAAGCCGCCGCCCCGGCGGAGAAAGGCCCGTAACCCCCATGAACACCACCTCCGCCGCCACCGCCGGCGCGGTCACCTTCGTCTGGCTCGGGATGGTGCTGGCGATCTCCTTCCTCGAGGCGCCGCTGAAGTTCCGCGCCCCGGGTGTCACGATCCCCGTCGGGCTGGGCATCGGCCGGCTGGTGTTCCGGGCGCTGAACGGCGTGGAGACCGTCCTGGCGGCCGTCGTGATCGTCACGGTCGCGGTGGGCGGCGCACCGACCGGGATCATCGCGCTGACCGCGGCGGTGGCGGCACTCCTCGCCGTCCAGCTCGCCGCCGTCCGCCCCGTCCTCAACCGCAGGTCGGACCGGGTCCTCGCGGGCGAGGACCTGCCCCGCTCACGCAGCCACCTGTGGTACGTGGCACTGGAGATCCTGAAGACCGCCACCCTGATCACCCTGGGCATAGCCCTGTCGGCGTCCTGACCGGCAGCACCGCCCGAACGTGCCCTGACCGGCAGGACCGCCCGAACGTGCCCTGACCGGCAGAACAGGCCGGAACGCGTCCTGACGCGGCGGGCGCGCCCGTTCCGCCGCCAGCCGTCGCCGAACCAGGAAACGGCGGGCCGAGCCGGCGCATCGGCACAAAGCCGAGGGAACAGCCTCAACCGGCTCCGGAAGCCGCCCAGTCGTCGGTCCACCGGTGCCGGTCCAGTCCCACGGCGCCGAATTCGTCCCCGCCGAGCCCCCTGCGCGCGCCGAGCCGCCGCAGAGCCTGCGAGACAGGACCGGCCGGCCGCGAGAACCACCTCTTCACCGGCGCGTCCAGCGGCCCCAGCGCCAACCTTCCGTCCGCCCACACGACGGCACGCTCCTCACCCACACCGCCGAAGTACTCGGCCTCGACATACGCGAGGGGACCCGCGACGGACCACCCGGCGAGCATCCTCTCGAAGCCCGCCGACAGCCGCCGGAACCCCAGAGCCTCCGCACCACCGCCGCCCGCGACGGCGTCCACCAGCTCGTCCGTCATCGGCACCAACGACAACCCCTGCCGAAGACCCACCACCCGAGCCCCCGCGACGTCCCGTGCCACCCCGCGCAGCAACCCGTCCCCAGCGATCACCGCCTGCAACTCATAACCCACCCAAGCCCCCTCCGGCCTCGTCGCACCACGTCCCACCGTTTCGGCCTTGGCGCTGATGTCCGGAGGTTACAGTCGTCGCCTGTGGGTCACATCACACCGAGTGGTGCGATGGGGGCGGATGGCGTGCGCCTGGGTGAACGAGGCAGTCTGGGGGGATTGTTGGTGCAGGAGATGTTGAAGGGCTCGAACGCGACGCTTTCGGCTCTGAGTGAGAACGTCGGTTCGGTGATCGTCAGTCTCCGCTGGGCCAGTCCGGGCGGTGAAGGAGACGCTGACGTATCGGTCCTGCTGCTGGGACCGGACGGCAAGGTGCGCAGCGACGCCGACTTCTACTTCTACAACAACCCGGTGGCCCCGGACGGCAGCGTGCAGTTGCTCGGCAAGGTCCCGGCGGAACGGGGCGATGAGGACCGGATCGGGTTCGACTTGACGGCGGTACCGGAGAACGTCGACAGGATGGTCGTCGCCGCGAGCCGGTACGGTGGCGCCCGCTTCGGTGAGCTGGAGGATCTCGGAGTCACTCTGTCCGACGCGGCCGGCGAGGGCATCCTTCGGTTCGCCATCGACGACGCGCAATCGGTGAGCGCGGTCATCTTCGGCGAGCTGTACCGCCGGGACGGCGTATGGAAGTTCCGTGCCGTTGGCCAGGGGTACGCCGAAGGACTGGCCGGTCTGGCGAGGGATTTCGGCGTCGACATCGATGACGACGCGGCGACGGAGTCCGTGCTGGACGACGGTCCGACCGAGGAGGAGGGCGTGACGGTGCGAGCCGTCACCGCTCAGCCGGTTCCCGAGTCGGCCCTGCCCGCCGTTCCCTCCCCCCGGCGGTCGGCGGGAGCGACCCAAGGGCCCGGCCGGACGCCGCGCCCCCGTACAGCCAAGAGGAAGATCACGCTCCCCAAAGCGGTGAAGGCGAAGAAGTCTCTCGCCGAGAACGAATCCTGGAGGGAATCGAGGTTGTTCCCGGTCTCGGCACTCAAGAGCGACCGGGACCGGGAGGCCCGCGCCACCTCGGTTCTGCTGTCGGTGATGGCCCAGGTGCCGGAGTTCGGCAGAAGACTCATGGCCGGGTTCGGAGCGCCGGCGGGCCGTATGGAGACGTTCGTCGAGGTCTCTCTGCCGTACGGCGACACACCTCGGCGCCCGGACGGTGTCGTCCGCGTCGAGCGGGCAGGCAAGCTCTGGACTGCGTTGATCGAGACGAAGACCAACGGTAATGCGCTCAAGAGCGACCAGGTGCAGGCGTATATGGACATCGCCGGGCGGCGGGGTTACGAGGCCGTGATCACGCTGTCCAACGACGTAGCCCTGGAGGGTAGTCCTCTGGTGGACGTCAAGACCGATGGACGCCGTAAGCACAAGGTGGCCCTCTGGCACCTTTCCTGGGCGGAAGTCGCCTACCAAGCCCAGGTGTTGATCCGTCACGAGGGCGTCGGCAACGCGGCGCACGCCTGGCTGCTCCATGAGCTGCTGCATTACCTCCAGCACGAGAATTCCGGCTGTCACGGGTTTCAGAACATGGGACCCGCCTGGGTGCCGGTGCGCAACGGCATCGACGACGAGACTCTGAGCCAGGGCGATCCAAAAGCGCTGGAAGTCGTGGAGAGCTGGGAACGGCTCATCCGACAGGTGTGCCTCGGACTTGGCGGCGAACTCGGGCGCAAGGTGCTGCCGGTACAACGGGGCAAGCGTGGCGGGGACCCGCGCGAACTGCGCCAGGCCCGGGCAGACCGGCTTTGCGTCGAAGGGCGGCTTCAGGCGGAACTTCGTATCGACGGCACGTCCGGTGTGCTGTCGGTCGGGGCGGATCTGCGGACTGGCAGGCTCCGGGTCTCCACGGACATCCCCGCCCCTGCCCAGGGATATCCCCTGGCCTGGGTCAAGAGGCTCGTCCGGCGGTTGGCCGAGGCACCGGCCGACCTGCACATCGAGACACTGGTCGACGGTGAGACGGGTGGCCCGCGAGGCACACTGGAGCGGTTGCGCCCCGAGCCGGCGGACCTGCTGCCCAAGGCCGACGATGCCCGGATCACCGGGTTCCGCCTCTCTTTGTTCAAGAGTATGGGCAGCGGCCGCGGCAACGCCGAGACAGGATTCATCCGCAGCGTCGACGAAGCCGTCCAGCGTTTCCATGGCAACGTGGTGATGCTCTTCGACCGCCCGCCGGCGCGACGTCCAGTCGCCGACGAGTCGGTGATGTCCGTGTGAGACCCGCACGCCCTGGTGGATCGGTAAAAAGGCTCAGGGCGTCGGCCCGGTCAGGTAATCGCCGTGCTCCAAGTCCTCGAGCAGTGTCGGGTGGGTGGGGGACCAGGCGAGGAGCTTCCGTGTGTGAGTGCTGGAGACGGGGCCGTCGAAGCCGTAGGCGGTGGCCATGAACGGGCTCACGAAGTGGGTGGCGGCTTCGGTGGGCGTCAGGGAGGCCGTGGGCAGGGACAGTCTCCGGGCGATCGTCTCCGCGATGCTCTTCAGGGTGACGCCGCTTTCGGCCACTCCGTGCAGCACGCTGCCCGCGGGTGCCTTCTCCAGCGCGAGGCGGAACAGCACCGCCGCGTCGAGCCGGTGTACGGCGGGCCACCGGTTGGTGCCGTCGCCGATGTAGGCCGACACGCCCGTCTTCCGGGCGGTGGCGATGAGCATGGGGATGAAGCCGTGGTCCTCGGGACCGTGGACGGTGGGAGCGAGGCGGACCACGCTCGCGCGCACTCCTCGCGCGGCGAACCCCAGGCCCGCTCGCTCGCCCGCGATGCGGAAGGCGGCGATCCCGGCCGGGTCGGGCTCGTCCCGCTCGGTGGTCTCCCGGCCGGCGGGCATGACCAGCGTGCCCGAGGTGACGACGAGCGGCTTGCCCGAGTGTTCCAACGGCCTGCCGAGTGCCTCGATCGCGGTCCGGTCGCGCCGCGTCATGGCGTCGAGGTCGGAGAAGTCGCCGCCGTAGGCCATGTGCAGGACGGCGTCGGCGGCCGCGGCGCCGGCGCTCAGGCTGTCGAGGTCGTCCAGGGAGCCTCGGTGCGGTGTGGCCCCCAGTGACTCCAGCCGGGCCGCGGCGGCGTCCGAGCGTGCCAGACCGGTGACCGAGTGGCCGGCCGCCACGAGCTCGGCGACGACTGCCGGGCCGGTCTGGCCGGTACCCCCGGTGACGAAGACATGCATGACACCCTCCCGTTTGACGCCAGTGACTGACACTACGTACGGCCGGACCCTACGTAGCGCCAGTGACTGGCGTCAAGAAGCGTCAGTCACTGGCGTTTCAGGTATCCTCGAGGCATGCCACGGAGCGGAGCAGAAGCGCGCCGCCGCCTTCAGCAGGCGGCCCTGGAGCTGTACCAGGAGCGGGGGTTCGACCAGACCACCACGGCCGAGATCGCCGCCCGGGCAGGAGTCAACGAGCGCACCTTCTTCCGGCACTTCCCCGACAAGCGCGAGGTGCTCTTCGACGGTGAGGCCGACCTCCGTGCCGCGCTGACGCGGGAGGTCGCCGACGCCCCCGACGGCCTGCGACCGCTCGACGTCCTGCTCCGCGCCTTCCGGAGAGCCGGACGGATCCTGGAGGACAACCGCCCGTTCTCCGAACCCCGGCTGAAGATCATCGCGGTGACGCCGGCCCTGCGCGAACGCGACCTGGCCAAGGCCGCCTCGCTCACCGAGGCCCTGGCGGAGGCCCTGCGGCAGCGCGGAGTCCCCGGCCGGCTGGCCGGCCTGGCGGCCCACACCGGCTGGGCCGCCTTCCACCAAGCGGCCCAGGCCTGGATCGACGACCCCGCACAGAACCTGGACGCCCATCTCGTCCGGGCCTTCGACGATCTGCGCGCCCTCTCCGCGACCGGGAGCCGACACTCAGGCGGTGAGTAGGGCGTTGGCAGGCCCGGATCGCGTTCGACGCCGGACCGTGGACGACAGGCTCACGCCACGACCAGGACCAGGGGCACACCCCGGCACGGGATGAGGCGCAGTCCGTCGTGGGTGCCGGGGCGGGCGGTGTCGAGCAGTTCGCCGAAGTCCGGGCCCCGGGTGAGGGAACCGGCCAGGTGGGCGGCGTCGGCGGAGGCGGCGACCCGGCCGTGGGCGTTCACCAGATGGGCCGGGCGGGGCAGGCCGCGCAGCAGCGGGAGCACGGCCGCCTCGAAGTGCCGCAGATACACGTCGGCCGCCGCCACCCCGGCGAACCGCCCCTGGACACCCACCGGTTCGGACACGGTGAGGCTGTACTCGGCGGAACAGAGGTAGTCCACGTACGGTCCGGCCACGGCCCGGCGCCCGGTGTCGCGGGGCAGCGCGAACCAGTCCCAGTGCGTGTAGTCGGAGTAGGCCGACCGGCCGGGGTCGAGATCGAGCAGCAGCGGCCGTACGACACCGTCCGCGCCGGACTGCCACCACTCCAGCCAGGCCGGCGCGTCGGCCAGCAGCCCGGGGGTCGCGACGAAACCGGCACCGGAGACGATCGCGTCCCGGGCCAGCCGCGCGTGCAGTCCGGGGCGCAGGGCGGCGAGGTCGCGGCTGACCGGCCGGCGCCCCTCGGCGGCCACCCGGCGCAGCAGGGCCGTCGTCTCGGCGCGGGTGGCGGCGACCGTCTCGAACACGGCCCCCAGCGCACCGCCCACCTGCGCGGCGACCCGTCTCTCCGGTTCCGTGGCGACGGCGGCGAGCCCGGACCTGACGCCCATGGTGTCCTCCAGCCGGCGGGAACCTCACGCGGCGCGGTCAGAGGGTGAGGCGTACGGCGACGAGCCGCGCCGCCGACTCCCTGACGCACCGCTCGGCCAGCGCGCCGGCCGTTTCGTCGGCCCCATCCTGCACCGCGGCGACGACCCGGCGGTGCCGGTCCGCAACTTCTTCACGATATGCGTCCTCGGCGAGGACCAGACAGGGCAGCGCGCCCACCTCGCTCTGCAGGGCGACCTGTTCGCGGGTGAGCCGCGCGGACTGCGCGGCGGCGGCGAGTTCGACATGGAAGCGGCCGTACAGCCGGCCGCGCGCCGCCGCGTCCGTGGCCCGCGCCAACTCCCGTGCCGTACGGCGCAGCGGCTCCAGGTCGGCGGGTCCGGTGCGCTCGGCGGCGAGCCGGGCGGCGGCGCCGGACAGGGCGGCCCAGTGGTCCCCGAGGTCGCGCAGTTCCTCGGTACTCCAGTCGTGCAGCCGGTCCTTGAGCCGGTCGTCGGCCGGGACGTCGGGCAGCGCGACGAAACTGCCGCCGCCGCGGCCCCGCCGGGTGGTGACCAGCCCCCGCTGCCGCAAGGCCATGAGCGCCTCGCGCAGGGTGACCGTGGACACGCCCAGCTGTCCGGCCAGTTCGCTCTCGCCCGGCAGTTGCTCGCCGTCGGCGAGGAGACCCAGCTCTATGGCGTCGCCGATGCGGCGGACGACCGCGTCGACGCGGGCCCGGGTGTCCACCGGGCTGAAGACGGCCCGGCGGGCGCCGCCGTCTGTCTCGGGCCGGCTCACGTCACCACCTCGCTCGTTGACTGAAGATTTACCCTAACGCCCTCTTGAGACGTGACCTATGAGTTCATAGGTTTGCGGTCAACGTCGATGGCGCCAGAAAGGTTCCTGTATGGAGGGAATTGCGATCCGGCTGCAGGGACTTCGGAAGTCGTTCGGCGAGACGGCCGCCGTCGCCGGCGTCGACCTGGAGATACGGGACGGCGAATTCTTCTCGTTGCTCGGCCCGTCCGGCTCCGGGAAGACGACCCTCCTGAGGCTGATCGCCGGGTTCGAGACGCCCGACCAGGGCCGGATCGAACTCGCGGGACAGGAGGTCACGGACCTCGCCCCGTACGAGAGGGACGTGCACACCGTCTTCCAGGACTACGCGCTCTTCCCGCACATGACGGTCGAGCAGAACGTCGCCTACGGGCTGCGGGTGCGCAAGGTGCCGAAGGCCGAACGGCTGGCCCGCGCCCGCGAGGCGCTCGCCGAGGTCCGCCTCGAAGGGTACGGACGGCGGCGGCCCGACCGGCTCTCCGGCGGACAGCGCCAGCGCGTCGCACTGGCCCGCGCGCTCGTCGGCCGCCCCCGCGTGCTCCTGCTGGACGAACCGCTCGGCGCCCTCGACCTGAGGCTGCGTCAGCAGATGCAGGTCGAACTCAAGGCGCTTCAGCGGGAGGTGGGCATCACCTTCGTCCTCGTCACCCACGACCAGCAGGAGGCCCTGACCATGAGCGACCGGATCGCCGTCGTCGACCGGGGCCGGATCGCCCAGACCGGCACGCCCGCGGAGATCTACGAGCGTCCGGCGACCGCGTTCGTCGCCTCCTTCGTCGGCGTTTCCAACCTCCTCGACGGCGAGACGGCCCACCGGATCGCCGGCTCCCCGGGCACCTACAGCATCCGCCCGGAGAAGATCCGCGTCCTGAGGGAGTCCGCCGGACCGGACGAGCCGGAACACGCCACCGCCACCGGCACCGTGGCCGAGGTCGTCTACCTCGGGGACGCCACCCGCTTCGTGGTCGACCTCGACGGCGGCGGCCGGCTCACCGCGCTCCAGCAGAACCTGGAGACCTCCTCGGCGGACGTCGCCGCCTACCGCGGCAGCCGGGTCCGCCTCCGCTGGCACCGCCGGCACGCCGTCCGGCTCCCTTCCTGATCCCCCCACTCCTGGAGAACGCCGTGCGTCTCATCCGTACCCCGCGCGCCGCGGCCTTCTGCGCCGCCGCGCTGCTGCTCACCACCGCCTGTGGCTCCTCCGGGTCCGGCGGCTCGTCCGCCACCGGCCTCCACCCGCCCGCCCTGAAGGCCCCGGCGGAGCTGGGCCGCACCGAGGGGCGGGTCAACCTGATCGCGTGGGCCGGCTATGTGGAGGACGGCTCCAACGATCCGGGCGCCGACTGGGTCAGCGGCTTCGAGAAGCGGACGGGATGCCAGGTCCGTTCCAAGGTCGCCGCCAGCTCCGACGAGATGGTCAAGCTGATGAAGACCGGCGCGTACGACGCCGTCTCCGCCTCCGGTGACGCCTCCCTGCGCCTGATCGCCTCCGGAGACGCGGCCCCCGTCAACACCGGCCTGGTCCCCAACTACAAGGACGTCTTCGAGGGGCTGAAGCACGGCGCCTGGAACTCCGTGGACGGCCGGATGTACGGGATCCCGCACGGCCGGGGCGCCAACCTGCTGATGTACGACACCGCGAAGGTGACACCGGCGCCCACCTCCTGGTCGGCCGTCTTCGACGACGCCGCCCGGCACAAGGGGCACGTCACCGCGTACGACTCGCCGATCTACATCGCCGACGCGGCCCTGTATCTCAAGGCCCGCCGGCCGGAGTTGGGGATCAAGAACCCGTACGCGCTGGACCGCAAGCAGTTCGACGCGGCCGTGGCGCTGCTGAAGCGGCAGAACGAGTACGTCGGCGAGTACTGGAGCGACTACCTGAAGGAGGTCTCCGCCTTCAAGAGCGGTGACTCGGTGGTCGGCACCACCTGGCAGGTGATCGCCAACCTCGCCGCCTCCGAGGGCGCGAAGGTCAAGGCGCTCGTACCCAAGGAGGGTTCGACCGGCTGGTCGGACACCTGGATGGTCTCCAGTAAGGCAAAACACCCCAACTGCGCCTACAAATGGCTGGACTGGATCGTCTCACCCAAGGTCAACGCCCAGGTCGCCGAGTACTTCGGCGAGGCACCGGCCAACTCCCGGGCCTGCGCCGAGACCACCGACAAGAACTTCTGCGCGGTCTACCACGCCGCCGACGAGGACTACTGGCAGAAGATCGCCTTCTGGAACACGCCCATCGAACAGTGCCTGGACGGCCGCCGGGACGTGACCTGCGTACCGTACGCCGAGTGGGTCCGCGCCTGGACCGAGATCAAGGGCTGAGCCGTGCGGACCGAAGCCGGACGGTACCCCGGCCGGCGGCTCGCCGCGATCCTGCGCCGCCGGCCCCGGCTGCGGCTGACCCTCCTGCTCACCGCCCCGCTGCTCTGGCTCACCGTCCTCTACCTCGGCTCGCTGACGGTCCTGTTCGTCTCCGCGTTCTGGACGACCGACTCCTTCACCTCCCAGGTGGTGAAGGTCTGGTCGACGGACAACTTCCACGCGCTGCTGACCACCCCCGTCCATCGCCAAGTGGTGCTGCGCAGCGTCGTGGTGGCCCTCGCGGTGACCGTCCTGTGCGCGGTGCTCGCCTTCCCGGTCGCCTTCTACACCGCCCGGGTGGCCCCGCCGCGCCGGCGTCCGCTGCTGGTGGCGGCGATCCTCACGCCGCTGTGGGCGAGTTACCTCGTCAAGGTGTACGCCTGGCGGCTGATCCTGTCCGAGGGCGGGCTCGCCGACTGGATGCTCGCCCCGTTCGGACTGCGCGGCCCCGGCTACGGGCTGCCCGCCACGGTGCTCACCCTGACGTACCTGTGGCTGCCGTACATGATCCTGCCGCTGCACACCGCGCTCGAACAGGTCCCGGACGGGCTGCTCGACGCGTCCGCCGACCTCGGGGCGCGGCCCGGCCGCACCTTCCGCTCGGTCGTGCTGCCCCTGGTGCTCCCGTCCGCCGCCGCCGGTTCCGTCTTCACCTTCTCGCTCAGCCTCGGCGACTACATCACCGTGCAGATCGTCGGCGGCAAGACCCAGCTCATCGGCAACCTCGTGTACTCCCACATCGACCTCGACCTGCCCATGGCCGCCGCGCTCGGCACCGTGCCCGTCGCCGTGATCGTCCTGTACCTGCTGGCGATCCGCCGTACCGGTGCCCTCGACAACCTGTAGGAAGGAGCACCATGCGTCTCGGCCGCACCGCGCGGATCGCCCTGCGGACCGCCGCCGGGCTCGGCTTCGCGGTGATCTACGTCCCGCTGGTGCTGGTCCTGCTCAACTCCCTGAACCCCGACCGCAGCGCGGGCTGGCCACCGCCCGGACTGACCGGACGCTGGTGGTCGGCGGCGGCGCACAATCCCGGTGTCCGGCAGGCGCTGTGGGTCTCGGTGAAGGCGGGGCTCGGGGCCACCGCCATCGCGCTGGTGCTGGGCACGCTCCTGGCCTTCGCGGTGGCCCGGTACCGCTTCTTCGGCCGGGACACGGTGACCTTCCTGGTGGTCCTGCCGATCGCGCTGCCCGGCATCGTCACGGGCATCGCGCTCAACTCGGCCTTCGGCACGGTGCTTCAGCCGCTCGGGGTGGGCCTCGGGCTGTTCACCGTGATCGTCGGGCACGCCACGTTCTGTGTCGTCGTCATCTTCAACAACGTGGTGGCCCGGCTGCGCCGTACGTCCGGTTCGTACGAGGAGGCGGCGCAGGACCTCGGCGCGAGCGGCCTGAGGGCCTTCGTGGACGTCACGTTCCCGCTCGTGCGTTCCGCGCTGCTCGCGGGTGCCCTGCTCGCCTTCGCGCTGTCCTTCGACGAGATCGTGGTCACCACGTTCACCGCGGGGCCGGGCGTCCAGACCCTCCCGCTGTGGATCTACGACAACATGGCCCGGCCGCGGCAGGCACCGGTGGTGAACGTCGTGGCGGCGGTACTGGTCCTGCTGTCGGTGATCCCGGTCTACCTCGCCCAGCGGCTGTCCGCGGACACCGCGACGTCGAGCCGCGTCTAGCCGGGGAAAGAGGAGGGGGCCGAAGCCGTGCCGGCTCCGGCCCCCCGGGTGCGCGGACGGCTCAGGCGGCGGAGCCCACGTTGCCGTGCAGGCGGGCCACGACCTCGGTCAGCTGGGCGGCGACCTCGGCGTCGTCGGACGGGTGGGTCTCGGCGAAGCGGGTGACGGAACCCGGGATGGACAGCTTGATGTCCTCTATCACCTTGCCGCCGGCGATGCCCACGGCCTTGCGGGTGTCGTCCTGGGCCCACACGCCGCCGTACTGGCCGAAGGCGGTGCCGACCACGGCGACGGGCTTGCCGCCGAAGGCGCCGGCGCCGTACGGGCGGGACAGCCAGTCGATGGCGTTCTTCAGCACGGCCGGGATGGTGCCGTTGTACTCGGGGGAGAACAGCAGGAAGGCGTCGGCGGCCTGGGCGGCCTCGCGCAGCTTGACGGCGGCGGCCGGCACGCTGCCCTCCACGTCGATGTCCTCGTTGTAGAACGGGACCTCGGCCAGGCCCTCGAAGAGCTCGACCTCGGCGCCCTCCGGCGCGAGCTTCACGGCGGCCTCGGCGAGCTGGCGGTTGTGCGAACCGGCGCGAAGGCTGCCGACGAGCGCGAGGATGCGAACAGACATGGGAACTCCAAGGGGCTGAAACATCGCTGTGACGATCCGGACCGAAGTCCGTTTAAGTGTGTACCACCTCAAACGGACCGCGGTCCAGTTTTGTTCCCGATGCTTTACGCTGTCGTCATGTCCAGCGCTCTGCCGCCCTTCCCGAAGCCTCATGAGCCCTTCGAGACCCCCTCCCTGCTGGAGGTCGGCACGGCTCCCGGCGAGCCGGGCCTGCGCGCCGACGCCGCCCGCAACCGGGCCCGGCTCCTGGAGGCCGCCGCCCGGCTGATCGCGGAGCACGGGGTGGCCGGGGTCACCATGGAGGCGGTCGCCGCGGCGGCCGACGTGGGCAAGGGCACCGTCTTCCGCCGCTTCGGCGACCGCACCGGGCTGCTGATGGCCCTCCTCGACCACTCGGCCCGCCGGCTCCAGGCCGACTTCCTGAGCGGGCCCCCGCCGCTGGGCCCCGGCGCGCCGCCCCTGGAGCGACTGCGGGCGTTCGGCGTGGCGGTGCTGTACCGCACGGCCGAACAGCTGGATCTGCAACTGGCCGCCCAGCCCGAGCCGACCCGCCGGTTCGTCCACCCGGCGGCCGGGGCGCTGCGCGCCCACCTCACGATGCTGCTCCGGCAGACCGTGCCCGGCGGCGACTGCGACCTGCTCGCCCACACGCTGCTCGCCTCGCTGGACCCCGCGCTGATCCATCACCTCACCCGGCAGTGCGAGATGCCCATGGAGCGCCTGGAGGCCGCCTGGCTCGACCTGGTCGCCCGGGTGACCCGCACGGACCCGCCGGACTGATCCCGTGAGGGAGACCGGGCCGGCCGGTCCGCCGGTCAGTCCCCCTGGCCGGTGAACATCGCCACCAGCCCCCGTGGAGCGTCGGCGGCGAACAGCAGCTCCTGGCCGCGCGCGGACTCCGCCGCCGACGCCTCGGCGCGCGGGAACATCCGGGCCTCGTACGCGGCCAGCGCGGCCTCCGTGTCCCCGGGGTGCGCGGCCAGGGCCAGGCCGAGTTCGGCACCGTCGAGCAGGGCCAGGTTCGCGCCCTCGCCCGCGAACGGGGACATCAGATGGGCGGCGTCCCCGAGCAGGGTCACCCCGGGCACCCGGTCCCAGCGGTGCCCCACCGGCAGCGCATGGATCCGGCGGGGCACCAGCGCCCCGTCCGCGTCGGCGACCAGCGCCCGCAGCCGCTCGTCCCAGCCGTCGAACTCCTTGAGCACGGCCGCCTTCGCCGCCTCCGTGTCGGTGAAGTCGATGCCGTCCAGCCAGTCCTCCGGCGCGACCACGGCGGTGTACACGTGCAGGCTGCCGTCGGGTTCGCGGTGCGCGAGGAACCCGCGGCCGGGGCCCAGCGCGAAGAGCATCCCGTCGCCCACCACCTCCGCGCTCACCGGGTGGCGCCGGTCCGCCGCCCGCAGGTCCGCCTCCACGAACGACACGCCCGTGTACGCGGGCCGGGCGGCGGAGACCAGGGACCGGATCCGGGACCAGGCGCCGTCCGCGCCGACCAGTACGTCGGTGGTGAACCCGGAGCCGTCCGCGAGCGTCACGCGGTGCCGTCCGCCGTCCAGCGGGCGGGCGCCGACGACCTTGGTGCCCCACCGGACGCTGCCCGCGGGCAGCGATCCGAGCAGCAGTTCGCGCAGGTCGCCCCGGTCCGTCTCGGGGCGCCCGCCCGTGCCGTCGTCGGGTTGCGCGAGCCGGACGGTGCCGTCCTGTGCGAGGACCCGGACGGCCTGGCCGCCGGCGTGGACGCGGGCCAGGAACCGCTCGTGCAGGCCGGCGGCCCGCAGCGCCTCCTGGCCGGTGTCGTCGTGGATGTCGAGCATGCCGCCCTGGGTCCGGGCGTCCGGTGACGCGTCCAGGTCGAACAGCGCGGCTTCGATGCCGTGCACGTGCAGTACGCGGGCGAGGGTGAGCCCGCCGAGGCCCGCGCCGACTACGGCGACGGGGTGGTGGGGGAGGGGTGCGGTGGTCATGGTGCCTCCTGGCCTTCGGTCGGTACGGCGGTCCGCTCGATGCCGGTGATCAGGGTCTGGAAGGCCCACGACAAGCGGGCCTCGGGCGTGCCGGACAGCAGTGCCCCGGCGTCGGCGGCGATGTGCGGATGGGTGGCGGCGGGCGCCTCGCGCAGGGCCCGGGCCGCCGCCTCCCAGGCGGCCGGGGACTCCTCCCCGGCGTGCTCGGCGGCGGTCGCGGTGGCGTGCTGGAGCAGCAGGTCCACGCCCCAGGCCGCCTGGGCGCGGGGGATCCCGCCCTCCCGCAGCAGGCCGAGCAGGGTCTCGATCAGGCGCAGATAGTGCGGGCCGCTCGGCCGCGCGGTCAGCGCCGACCGGGCCAGGGACGGATGTTCCAGGAGCATCGCGGTGTAGCGGGTGAGCACCCGCTCCAGCCGCTCGCGCCAGCTGCCCTCGGCCGGCGCCGGGCCGACCGTGCCGAGCAGCTCGTCCAGGACGGCCGCGTGCAGCTCGTCGGTGTTGCGGACGTACACGTAGAGCGAGGCGGGGCCGGTGTCGAGTTCCTGCGCGAGCCGGCGCATCGTCACCTTGCGCAGCCCTTCGGCGCGCAGGATGGCGACGGCGGCGGCCACGATGCCCTCCCGGGTCAGGGCGGGCTTGGCGGGACGCTCCCGGCGGGAGCGGGGGGCAGCGGTCATGGCACGACCATAACGAACATGTTCGTAACGAACAAGTTCGTGCATGCCGGACCAGTCCCGGTCCCCGTCAGGGAGAGTGGGGGGCATGCTGACGCCGACGACGGCGTCGCGCATGCGGGGAGATGTCCCGTTCCTTTCCCTGTTTGTCCGGATCTGCTTTTGTTGGGTCGGGCCGGACCCAAGAACATGTGGACGTGAGCACGGACGACGTGGGAAAGCTCGACGTGCAGGGAGTGAGGGACGCCGCGGACCTCGTTGATCTGCTGCGCGAACTCAAGCAGCGGTCCGGTCTCACCCTGCGCGAGTTGGAGGAACGGGCCCGTGCGCGGGGAGAGCTCCTGGCCCGCAGCACGGTCAGTGACATGCTCCGGGGCATACGTCTGCCGGCCCCCGGGACCGTGGCGGCGTTCGTCCGGGCCTGCGGTGCGCACGAAACGGACGTCGAGGCCTGGCTGGAGGCCAGGCGACGGGCCGAGGAAGGGGCGAGTGCACGGCCGTCCGAGCCCGCCCCCGACCAGGGTCCCGGCATCGTTGCCGGGGCCCGGCGGACCCGCTCATGGGTGACAGCCCTGTGGCCCGGAGGGCTGACCCGGCGGGCCCGGTCGTGGGTCCTGGCCGGGGAGATCACGACGAGTCTGGTCGCCGTCGCCCTGTGGACGCTCTCGATGGCGTTCGGGGCTGCTCCTGCTTCCTCACCGACCGTCCCGCCCCACGCGGACGCGGCGGCCCGGGAGCTGCGGGGCTTCGCGGAGATCCGTCCGGCCCGCACCCCCGGGCTGTGTCTGACCGAGGGCCGGGACACCCGGGGCGAATACCTGAACGCCGTCGCGGCACAACTCCCCTGCGAGGAGGCCAGACCGCCGCACACGTACCTCAGACCGGTCAAACCCACCGCGTCGAACACGTCGTACTTCATCGAGTGGCAGCACCCTCAGCACGGGCGGGGCTGTCTGACCGCGCGGCGCGAGGGACCCGGCAAGGACCTGCTGGAACCGTGGCCGTGGAAGAGCTGTGACGCCACTCGCGCCTACCAGCACTTCCGCATCGAGCCCGCCGCCACGACCGACGCCCGCTACCGCCTGCGCCTCGAGGGCACTCAGCGCTGCGTGGGCCTCCGCGACGACTCCACCGAGACCGGAGCCGACGCGACGGTGGAACCCTGTAGCAAGGCAGCGGACCAGGAATTCCTCATCAGAGCGGCGGCCTGACACCGGAGACCGGTGCGGTATCGCTGGGATGGCGGCCGCGGGGCCTTCGTCGTGCGGGCGCGAGTTCGGCTGACCCGCGCCCGCACCAGGGCGTCCTACTGTGGGGCCTGGCCCTGCTGGGCGGCGACGCTCTTGCGGACCTCGTCCATGTCCAGCGCCCGGGCCTGCTTGATCAGGTCCTCGAGGGCCGGCGCGGGCAGGGCGCCCGGCTGGGCGTAGACCGCGACCTGGTCACGGACGATCATCAGCGTCGGGATCGACTGGATCTCGAACGCCGCGGCCAGCTCCGGCTGCGCCTCGGTGTCCACCTTGCCGAACACCAGATCGGGGTTGTCCTCGGCCGCCTTCTCGTACACGGGCGCGAACGACCGGCACGGCCCGCACCAGGACGCCCAGAAGTCGATCAGAACGAACTCGTTCCCGGAGACCGTCTCGTCGAAGTTCTCCTTGGTCAGTTCCACGGTGCTGGTCATGGCGTGATTCCCTCTTCCTGGTGTGGGGTGTGCCGACGGCGCAAACACGGCCGCCGGGCCGCCTATTCCATCCGTGCACGCCGCTGTTCCGCGCGCGTACCCATGTGGCCGTGGCGCACACCACCCACCAGACTGACCCCATGACGGAAACGGAATCGAACACGTACGACGTCGTGGTGATCGGGGCGGGACCGGTGGGCGAGAACATCGCCGACCGGACCCGGGCAGCCGGGCTGACCACCGCCGTCGTGGAGAGCGAACTGCTCGGCGGCGAGTGCTCGTACTGGGCCTGCATGCCCAGCAAGGCCCTGCTCAGGCCGGTCATCGCCCAGGCCGACGCCCGCCGCCTGCCCGGCCTCGCCGAGGCCGCGCGGGGCCCGCTCGACACCCCGGCCGTGCTGGCCCGCCGCGACGAGTACACCTCCCACTGGCAGGACGACGGGCAGGCCGACTGGCTCGCGGGCACCGGCGCCGACCTGTACCGCGGCCACGGCCGGCTCGCCGGTCCGCGCACGGTCACCGTCACCGGCCCCGACGGCACCCTGACCACGCTCACCGCCCGGCACGCCGTCGCCGTCGCCACCGGAACCCGCGCCCAACTGCCCGACCTGCCCGGCCTCGCCGACGTCAGGCCCTGGACCAGCCGCGAGGCCACCAGCGCCAAGGCGGCCCCCGGGCGGCTCATCGTCGTCGGCGGCGGGGTCGTCGCCACCGAGATGGCCACCGCCTGGCAGGCCCTCGGCTCCCGGGTCACCCTGCTGGTCCGCGGCAAGGGCCTGCTGAACCGGATGGAGCCGTTCGCCGGGGAACTGGTCGCCGAGGCCCTCACCGAGGCGGGCGCCGACATCCGCACCGGCACCTCCGTGGAGTCCGTCCGCCGCGAGAACGGCACCGTCGTGGCGGTCACCTCCGCCGGCGACCGGATCGAGGCCGACGAGATCCTCTTCGCCACCGGACGCGCCCCGCGCACCGACGACCTCGGCCTGGAGAGCGTCGGCCTGGAACCCGGCTCCTGGTTGGACACCGACGACAGCCTCCGCGTCACCGGCACCGACTGGCTGTACGCGGTCGGCGACGTCAACCACCGCGCCCTCCTCACCCACCAGGGCAAGTACCAGGCCCGCATCGCCGGCGCCGCGATCGCCGCCCGCGCCGCCGGCGACACCCTCCTGGAGGAGCCCTGGGGCGCCCACGCCGCGACGGCCGACCACCACGCCGTACCCCAGGTCGTCTTCACCGACCCCGAGGCCGCCGCCGTCGGCCTCTCCCTCGCCGAGGCCGAGCAGGCCGGGCACCGGGTGCGCGCCGTGGACGTCGAGTTCTCCTCCGTGGCGGGCGCCGGCCTGTACGGCGACGGCTACCGGGGCCGCGCCCGCATGGTCGTCGACCTGGAGGACGAGATCCTGCGCGGAGTCACCTTCGTCGGCCCCGGCGTCGGCGAGCTGATCCACTCGGCCACCATCGCGATCACCGGCCGGGTCCCGGTCGGCCGCCTGTGGCACGCGGTCCCGTCCTACCCGACCCTGAGCGAGGTCTGGCTGCGGCTCCTGGAGGCGTACCGGGACAACTGACCGCGGCGACTACGGCAGCCGGAAGCCCAGGGCCTCGGCCGCCGGGTGCGGGGTCGGCTGGGACCACAGGGACGCCACCGCCTCGTTCGTCGACAGCGAGCGCGGCTCCGCGCGGTCCAGGTACAGCGTGCCGTCGAGGTGGTCCGTCTCGTGCTGGACGATCCGGGCCGGCCAGCCGGTGAACACCTCGTCCAGCGGGCGGCCGTGCTCGTCCTCGCCGCGCAGCCGCACCTCGGCGTGCCGGGCCACCACAGCCTGCCAGCCCGGCACGCTCAGACAGCCCTCGAAGAACGCGGCCCGGGCGGTGCCCACCGGCTCGTACACCGGGTTGACCAGCACCCGGAACGGCTGCGGGACCCGGCCCCGGGCCGCCGCCACCTCCGGCGGCACCGGTGCCGGGTCCTCGATGACCGCGATCCGGAGCGGGATGCCGACCTGCGGGGCGGCCAGGCCCACACCGGGCGCCGCGCGCATGGTGGCGCGCAGCGCCTCGACGAACCGGGCCAGCAGCGCGGGGCCGAGCTGACCGTCGTACGGCTCGGTGCCGCGCCGCAGCACCGGCCGGCCGGCCGCGACGATGGGCAAGGGACCGCCGGCGGCGAGGAGTTCCTCGACCCGCTCGGCGAGCGGTGTGTCATCACGGGGTGCCATCGCGTCAGCATGCCACGCCCGGCCCCGCACCCGGTGGCACCCCCGGGCACCGGCGCGCACCCGGCGCGGGCCGCGCGGGGCCGGGGCACTGTCGGTGCGCGGGCCGCGCGGCCGGGGCACTGTCAGTGGCGTGAAGTAGCGTGGGACGGGTCGGTGAGAGAGCAGTGGGAGACGGGGGAGGGGACCGGAGATGACAGGGCAGGACGGCCGGGCCCGGCGGCGCGGCCAGGGCGAACTGGAAGGCCAGGTGCTCGGCGTGCTGCGCGAGGCGGACGGGCCGGTCAGCGCCGCCTGGGTGCAGCGGCGCCTCGGCGGCGACCTCGCCTACACCACGGTCGTCACCATCCTGACCCGGCTGCTCGCCAAGGACGTCGTCTCCCGCGAGCGGCACGGCCGGTCCTTCCTGTGGACGCCGACGGCCGACGTCGCCCGGCTCGCCGCCCTGCGCATGCGCCGTCTGCTGGACGGCGAGCGGGACCGCGAGGCGGTCCTGGCCAGCTTCGTCACCGCCCTGCCGCCCGGCGACGAACAGGTGCTGCGGGCCCTGCTCGACATCCCGGCCCCGGACGCCGGCCGCCCGGAGGACTGAGCGCCGATGGGGGTCTTCGTCTTCCTGCCGCTGGTGCTGCCGCTGTCCGCGTGGCCGGTCGCCCGGCTCGCCGAGAACCGGCTGCACCCGCGCACCGCCACCCGGCTGCTGACCGTGGTCGCCGTGGTCATGGCCGTGTGCAGCACGCTGTGCCTGGCCCTGCTCATGGTGGTCGGCACCGCGCAACTGCCCGGAAACCCGCTGCCCGACGGCTGGTCCGACCCCGAGGTGCGGGCCGCCGTCCCGCACGACGAGGTGGCCGGCCGGGCCGCGATACCGGCGCTCGCCGTGGTCGCCGCCGCCTGCGCCCGTACCCTGTGGCGGCACCGCCGGGTCACCCGCCGCGCCCGCCGGGCCCTGGCCGGAGTGCCGGGCCCCACGGTGGCCGTCCTGCCCGACAGCACGCCGTACGCGTACGCGCTGCCCGGCGGCCGGGGCCGGATCGTGGCCAGCACGGCCCTGCTGGACGGGCTCGCCCCGGCCGAGCGGCGCGCCCTGTTCGCGCACGAACGCGCCCATCTGACCGCCCGTCACCACCGTCATCTGCTCGCCGCGCACCTGGCCGCCCGCGCCAACCCGTTCCTGCGCCCGCTGCGCACCGCCGTCGTCTACACGGCCGAGCGGTGGGCGGACGAGGAGGCGGCCCGCGCGGTGGGCGACCGGCGCACGGTCGCCCGTGCCATCGGCAAGGCGGCGCTGCTGTCCCCGCGCACCCCGGCGCCCACCCTGGCCGCGCTCGCCGCGCCCGGACCCGTGCCGCGCCGGGTGGCCGCGCTGCTGGCGCCCGCACCGGCGGCCCGCACCTGGCCGTCGGCGTTCACCGCGGTCGGCCTGGCCGCCTGGGGCGCCGCCGCCGGGGCGCTGGCCTCCGCGATGTCGTCGGCGAACTCGGCCGTCACCCTGGTCCTGATCCTGCGCGCGGCCACCCCTTTGTGAACCGGAGGCATCCATGGCTCACACGATGTGACCGCGGGTCCGTTCGAGGGCCGGGGCCTCCGGCGTACCCGGCGGCCGGTCAGGAGCCACCGGGTGGTCAACCGGCGGGTCGCGCCCGGGGCCGGGAACCACCGGGTGGTCACCCGGACGGTCGCGCCCGCGGCCTGAGGGAGACGGGCCGCGCGAACGGGCGGCGGCCGGGACGCGGCCGCGCGAACGGGCGGTGCCCGGGGCGCCAGGTGGCGACCAGCGCCGCCGCCAGCAGCAGTTCGGCGATGTCACCGCCGTAGTACATGATCTCCGCGCCGCCCCGGACCTCGGACGCGGGAGCGTGGACGGCCACCCCGAAGCCGCCGTACATCAGTTGCGCGGCGACCGCGTGCACGGCGATCGCGCAGCCCAGCCAGACCAGCCGGGCGGGCACGCCGGGCCGGGCCGGGGCGGGGTCGGGACCGGCGACGGCGTGCGCGAACAGGCACCCCGACAGCAGGAAGTGCGCGTGCACCAGCCAGTGCCCGGCCGGGTGGGCCATGGCGGTGTCGTACAGCGGGGTGAAGTACAGCACCGGAAGGCTGCCGACCGACAGCAGTACGGCCACCGGCGGGCGGCTCAGCAGGCGCGCCGGGGCACTGTGCAGCACCGCGCTCAGCCGGCGCGCGCGGGGCGCGGAAACGGCGCGCAGCACGAGGGTGACCGGGGCGCCGAGCACCAGGGCGAGCGGCGCGTACATCCCGATGAGCAGGTGCTGGACCATATGACCGCGGAAGTCCCGGTGCGCGAAGGGCGCGACCGGCGGCAGCAGCGCCGCCGCCAGCAGCACCACGCCGGCGCAGAACGCGGCGGTGCGCCAGCGACTCCAGGCCCGCACCGGGTTGCGCCGGCGCGCCCGGAGGACCAGCAGCGGATAGCCGCCCGCGCACACCAGCAGGGCCAGGACCGGCAGGACGACGCCCAGCGCGCCACCGCCCGCCGGGTGGGAGGTGTGGTGGTGGTCCATCAGTCGAGGCGTCCCGCACCGACCGCGCCCGGCGCCGCCGGGTCGAAGGAGCGGCCGCCCCGCCGGAGCAGCAGACCGCCGGCCACCAGCAGCGCCCCGAGGACCAGGAAGGCCACGTCCCACCACACCTGGTACGAACCGCCGCGCACATGGTGGATGCCCAGGATCTGGTGGTCCAGCAGACCCTCCACCAGGTTGAACAGGCCCCAGCCGGCCAGGATCCAGCCCCACAGCACCCGCGAGGCCCACACCCGCCGCCGGCCGGTGGTCACCCGGGCGTACAGCACGGCGAGCCCGGACAGGACGGCCAGCCAGCACACGGTGTGGAAGACGCCGTCCCACACGGTGTTCATCTCCAGCCCGGAGACGCTCTTCGGGTCGTAGTACTTCACCCCGATGCGGTCGTGGTCGGTGCTGGTCAGCATGTGGTGCCACCGAAGGAGCTGGTGCAGCAGGATCCCGTCGACGAATCCGCCGAGCCCCACTCCCAGCAGGATGCCGGGCAGGCGCAGACTGGCGGGCGCGGTGTCGCTCCTGGTGTCGCGTACGGTCGTTGCCATCGCTCCTCGTCTCGGTCGATTCGGGTGGATCGGTTCCGGCTGAGGTGCCCTCACGACAGCTATCAGTTCCCGGACGCCACCGCTGCCTCGGGCTCGGCCAACTGCGCGGCCCGGTGGAACGGCCGACTTCCGACGGGCCGGGGACGCCCGCCGGGCGCGCGCGTTCGTATCCGGTACCCGGCGAATGATTGATAAGCCATAACTTGCGCGCTTTCACCCGCGTTTCACCGGGTGCGGGCAAGTGCCCGCGACCGTATCTGGAAGGACAGGGAACCGATGAAACGGGTTACCCGAAACAGTGTCATCGCCGTCGCCGCCGCCTCGGGCGCGATGGCAGTGGCCGGGCCGGCGCACGCCGACTCCGCCGCGGGCGGGTACGCGGGCGGCTCGCCCGGGCTGATCTCCGGCAACGGCATCCAGTTGCCGGTGCACGTTCCGGTGAACGCGTGCGGGAACACGGTGGACGTGGTGGGACTGCTCAACCCCGCCATGGGCAACCGCTGCGCCAACCAGGGTGACCGCACCGGGGGCAAGGAAGGCGCCGCGACATCGGGCGGGGCCACGGCCGTGGGCAAGGAGCAGGGCTCGCCCGGGGTGATCTCCGGCAACGGCCTCCAGCTCCCGGCCGATCTGCCGGTGAACGTCAGCGGCAACACCGTGGACGTGGTGGGGGTGCTCAACCCGGTCTTCGGGAACCAGTCCGTGAACACCTCCGGCACCCGCCCCGACACCCCCGGCCGGTCCACACCGCCCGCGCCGCAGCCGCCCACCCGGCACACACCGCCGGCGCGCCACCAGCCGCACCAGCCGCCGCACCACGCGACCCCGACCCGCCCGGCGCCCCACCCGTCGTCCAGCGTCGTACGGCAGCGCCCGCCCGGCACCCTGGCCCGCACCGGAACGGACGGCACCTGGACGGCCGCCGTCGCGGGCCTGGCGTCGCTGGCGGGCGGAACCGTGCTGTACCGGCGCTTCCGGCCGAGGACCGAGCGCTGACCCCGGCCGCCCCCTCCGGTGCCGGTAGGGGGCGGCCGCACGACCACGTACGCCCGCACGACCACGTACGCCCGCACGACCACGTACGCCCGCGCGACCACGTACGCCCGCGCGACCGTGCAAGCCCATACGACCGTGTACGCCCGTACGACCGCGCGGCCGGGGGCGGACTCAGCGGCGCAGGGTGACCTCCTGGTCCATACGGGCCAGCTTCTCGGGGTTGCGCACGGCGTACAGGCCGGTGACACGGCCGTCGGCGATGCGCAGGGCGAGGACGGTGTCCACCCTGCCGTCGAGCCGGAGGACCAGCGCCGGGCAGCCGTTGACCAGGGCCGGCCGGAGCGCCGCCGCGCCGAACCTGCGCAACCCGGCGGCCAGCGGGGCGACCCGCTCGGCGCCCACGACCGGCTCCGGCGCGGCCTGGGCGATCCCCCCGCCGTCACCCAGGAAGACGACGTCAGGCGCCAGGATGCCGAGCAGCCCGCGCAGGTCGCCCGTGTCGACGGCCTGCCGGAACGCCTCCAGCACGGCCTGCGTCTCGGCGGCGGAGACCGCGCGGCCGGCGGGCGGCGACATGGGCGCGGGCCCGGTGGGTGATCTGCCGGACCGCGGCCAGGCTCTTGCCGACGGCCCCGGCTATCTCCTCGTACTCCACCCCGAACACCTCGCGGAGCACGAACACCGCCCGTTCGGTGGGGGTGAGCGTCTCCAGCACCAGCAGCATCGCCATCGAGACGCTGTCGGCCAGTTCGACGTCCTCCGCCACGTCGGGCGCGGTCAGCAGCGGTTCGGGCAGCCAGGGACCGACGTAGGACTCCTTGCGCCGGGCGAGCGTCCGCAGCCGGGCCAGTGCCTGGCGGGTGGTGATCCGGACCAGGTACGCCCGCGGGTTGCGCACGGTTCCCGGATCGACGTCCGCCCAGCGCAGCCAGGTCTCCTGGAGGACGTCCTCGGCGTCGGCGGCCGAGCCGAGGATCTCGTAGGCGACGGTGAACAGCAGGTTGCGGTGGGCGACGAACGCCCCGGTGGCCACGTCCACGCGCGACACCGGGGGTTCCGCCGTACCCGCACCCGTACCCGCGCCCGTGTCGCGCTCGCTCATGCCCGCTCCCGCCTGTTCGCCCCTCGGCCCCGTCACACCCACGAGATGCCGGCGGGCACCGCCGTGTGACAACCAAGGCCGGTGACGTGCCTCACAGAGGGAGGCGCGGTCTCAGAGGGAAGGGAGGGGCCTCACCAGGTGACCGGCAGCCGCACCGGGAAGCGGCGGATCGTGCCGGTGTCCCACTCGATCTCGTCGGGGGCCACCGCGAGACGCAGCGTGGGGAAGCGGGTCAGCAGGCCGGAGACCGCGCTGTCCAGCTCCGCCCGGGCGAGCGGTGCGGCCAGGCAGTGGTGTCCGCCCCAGCCGAACGTCATGTGCGGGCGCACCGGCCGCTCCAGGTCCAGCCGGTGCGGGTCGGGGAAGACGGCGGGGTCCCGGTTGGCCGCCAGGTACGACACGTGGACGTAGTCGCCGGCGCTGATGCGGGTGCCCTCGATCTCCGTGTCCTCCAGGGCGATCCGGGGGATGCCCACGCCCTTGCGGAACGGGATGAACCGCAGCAGCTCCTCCAGCGCGCCGGGGAACCGGCCGGGGTCGCGGGCGAGCGCGGCACGCTGCTCGGGATGGGTCAGCAGCACGTAGGCGATGTCGCTGATCTGGCAGGTCGCGGTGTCGTTGCCGCTGAGGATGAGCGTCACGGCCAGCACCGCCAGCTCGTCGTCGCTCAGCGGCTCCTCACCCTCCGGCACCGGGGCCGTGGCCAGCGTGCTGAGCAGGTCCTCACCCGGCGCCCGCCGCCGCTCAGGGACCAGCCCGGCGAAGTACGCCCGCAGGGACGCCTTGGCCTCGGCCGCGGTCTGCCGGGCGTCGGCGGAGGTGGCCAGCAGCCGCATGGTGCGGTCCCGCAGCTCGTCACGGTCGGCCTCGGGTACGGCGAGCAGCTCGCAGATCGTCAGGTGGGGCAGCGGCACCGACAGATGGGTCACCAGGTCGGCGGGCGGGCCCGCCTCGGCCATCTCCGTGAGCAGGCCGGCCACCACCCGGTCCACCGCCGGCCGCATGGCCGCCACCCGGTCCCGGGTGAACGCCTGGGCCGCCACGTGCCGCAGCCGGGTGGCGTGCGGCGGGTCCGTCACGTTGATGGACTCCGGTGACACGATGGGCTCGGGCGTCATCCTCGGGTAGTCGCGCCCGACGATCGCCGCCCGGCTGAACCGGGGATCGCACGTCACCTGACGCACGCCGGCGAAGCTGGTCACGAGCCATGCCTCGGCCTCGCCGTAGGGCAGCCGGATCCGGCTGACCGGGCCGCGCCGCGCCAGCGCGTCCAGCTCCGGGTCGAACTCCAGCGCCTCAGCGAAGTCGAAGGGGCATTCGAGCACGGTCGGTTCCTGGAACGACATCACAGCCTCCTTTGTGCGCCGCCGGGCGCGCTCGTGGGTGTCCGGCCGGGCGCGCTCCTCGCACGCGGCCGGGCGCGTCCGCCGGCGACCCCGACGGCCACGCCAAGGAGGCGCCGCCGACCGGCGTACGGCCGGCCGGAGCAGGGCCGGCGGGGGTACGGCCGACCGGGCCTCGGTGGCTCGTGCGGCTCCCATGGCCGTACGGCTCCGAGGCGCCGCCTCGTCCCTGGCAGAGTCACTTCCCCAATATGCGGGAGGCCGACGGGCTTCGCACGACAGACGCGGGCGGCGCGGGCGGGTCGCGGGCGCCGGCCACGCGGGGCCGGCGTCGGATCCGCGGGCATCGGACACGCGGATTCGGCGTCGGTCCGCGGGCGCAGGCCCGGCGGGCTCAGGCGTCGACCCGGTCCCGTCGGCGCCTGAGGAGGGCGGGCCGGCCGGGCGCGGCGGCGGCGGCGCGGGCGGCGGCGCGGGCGGGGCCGTCGGGCATCGTGAAGGTGAAGACCGCCGTGGCCGCGGCGATCGCGGCAAGGGCGAGGAAGGCGTGCTGGTACGCGGCGACGGGCGGGGCCGCGGCGGCGCCCGACGGGGTGCCGAGCACGAGGGCCGTGGTCACCGCCGCCGGCGCGAGCGCGCCACCGGTCTGGCGTACGACGGTGTTCAGCATGGTGGCCTGGGCCAGATCGGCCCGGTCGATGGTGGCCAGCGAGGCGACCGTCGTAGGGATGAAGAAGCAGCCGATCGCGGCTCCGAACAGGAACATGTAGCCGCGGACCGTCCACAGGCCGGTGCCGGCGTCGCAGCCGGCGAGCAGCACCAGGGTCGCGCTGACCCCGGCCAGTCCCAGGCCGACGATCAGGCGCGGACCGACCCGGGCGTACAGCGCGCCGGTGATCTGCACGGTCAGCAGGACGCCGAACGCCTCGGGGAAGGTGGTCAGGCCCGACTCCAGCGCCGTACGGCCCTGGGCCTGCTGGAGAAACAGGGGCCCCAGGTACAGGGCGCCCATGATGGGTATCAGACCGACCAGGTTGATCAGGTTGGTGTCGCGGAAGAGCCGGTCGGTGAACAGGCGCAGCCGCAGCAGGGGGTGGGCCGTGCGCAGTTCGACGGCGACGGCGGCGGCCAGCAGCACGGCGCCCAGGACCAGGCAGACGACGACGGCGGGGGAGGACCAGCCGCGGTTGGGCCCCTCGCAGACGCCGAACATCACGGTGCCCAGGGCCCCCGCGCTCAGCAGCAGGCCGGGCAGGTCGAACCGGCCGGGCCGGCCGCCGCGGTCGCCGGCCAGGAACAGCGCGCCGAACAGCACGGCCGGGAGCCCCACGGGCAGGTTGACGTAGAACACCCACCGCCAGGACAGGTGGTCCACCAGCAGCCCGCCCAGGACGGGGGCCGCGGCCGGGGCGATCTGCTGCGGAATGATCATGTAGCGGGAGACGCGCACCTGTTCGGCGGGGGTGAAGGTGCCGAACAGCAGCGCGGCGGAGGCCGGGAAGAGGACGCCGGCCGACAGCCCCTGCACCGCGCGGTAGGCGACCAGCTGACCGAGCCCGGCCGCCGCCCCGCACAGCAGCGAGGAGCCGAGGAAGCCGGCCAGGGCGGCCAGCAGCACGCGTTTGCCGCCGAACCGCTCGACCAGCCAGGCGGAAGCGGGGATGGCCATGGCCAGGCAGACCGGGTAGGCGACGACCACGCCGTCCAGCGCGGCGGTCGTCAGATGGAACTGACGGGCGATCGAGGGCAGGGCCACGGTGGTGATCGCTCCGTCGACGATCGCGATGAACGTCACGCTGACGCAGACGACGGGGACGACCAGACGCTGACTGAGCGAGGGCAGGGCGAACGGCACGGAGGGACGACGAGGCATATGCTGAGCATACGCACTATGTTGTTGCTCAGTACATGGCTTTCGGAGTGCGCGGTGCGCGACGGGGTGACGGGCCGCCGACGGCAGAGCAGCGCTTGACGGGCGGTCAGCGGGCAGGGCTCGATGGCCCCGGCCGCGCGGGACAGGGGAGACTGGGCACCATGGCAGTGCACGGCAGCAGCGACATCCTCATCGACGAGCTGTACGAGACGACCAACCGGCTACGGCAGTTCGTGGAGGCCCGGCTGCGGGAGAAGGGCGCCTCGGTGGCCCGGCTGCGCGCCCTGCGCATGCTGGCCAGGGCGCCGGAGCCGCTGCGGATGCGGGACCTCGGCGAGATGGCCGGGATCGCCGCCCGTACCACCACCACGATCGTGGACAGCCTGGAACGCGACGGCCTGGTGGAGCGGGTACGGCACCCCACGGACCGGCGCGCGTTCCTGCTGCGGCTCACCGAGGACGGGTTGCGCTGCCACCGCGAGGCGGAGGAGACCGACCGTCTCGCCCTCGCCGAGGCCACGGCGACGCTGGACGCGGCCGAACGCGAGCAACTGCGGGCTCTGCTGGCCCGCATCCGGGAGAACACGGGCTGAGAGTGCGCTCCCGGTGACGCCGTACGGTCTCGACTCACCGCCCTGAAACGGGTGCTGGAGGTGTGGCACCCCGGGCGCGGTGACACCGGCGCGCGTGGCGGGTGTCAGGCGCTCACCGCTCAGGGATGCGCCGCCCTCGGTGTGGGTGTCGAGGGGGCCGGGCTCGGGGTCGCGGGGCTCGGCGCCGGGGACGGGGTCGCGGTCCGCGGGTGCGGTGAGCGGGCCGGAGGGGCCGGGGCCGGGTGCCCGTCGCGCGTCGTGAAGAGCGCGAGCGTGAGGAAGACCAGCGCGGCGACGGCGGCCAGGGTCATCCCGCCCACCACCATCCGGCGCACCCGCGTGCGCCGCGACCGCACCGGCGCGGCGGGCGGTGACAGGGGCCGCAGGTCGGCCGGACCGACGGCGTGCGCCCGCGCGGCCAGGGCGGCCCGCAGGCGCTCCTCGACGGGCGCCGCCCCGCTCCTCGTACCGTACTCGTTCATCGCAGCCCCTCCAGACGCCGGCCCAGAGCGTCCAGCGCCCTGCTGGCCGTGGACTTGACGGCACCGCGCGACAGTCCGAGCGCCGCCGCGATCTCGGCCTCGGTCAGATGCGACCAGTACCGCAGCACCAGCACCTCCCGCTGCCGCCGGGTCAGCGTGCGCAGCGCCGCCAGCACCTCCCGGTGGTCCTCGTGCAGCAGCACATCCTCCTCAGGGGCGGGCGCGTGCCCCTCCGGCGCGGGAACGTGCGCCCGTACGGTCCTGCGGCGGCGCAGCACCGAGCGGGCCCCGTTGACGACGCTGGTCCGCAGATACGCCTCCGGGTCGTCCAGCGCGGCGAGCCGGTGGCCGTGCCGCCGGAACAGCGCGGTGAACGCGTCCTGCACGACGTCCTCGGCGGTGGGCAGGTCGTCCACCAGCAGCACCGCCAGGCGCACCAGGGACAGCCTGCGGTGGTGGTACAACTCCTCGATGCCCGGCGGGGTTCCGGCCGCGACGGCGCCGGCCGGAGCGCCGGTGCGGGGCGCGGCCGGTGACGTATCCGCGGGGGTCCGGGCGAGGACGCGGGCGCGGAGCAGGTGGGTGAGCCGCCGCGGCCAGGACGCGGAGGGCTTCGGGGTGCCGGCGCGTTCCCAGGGCAGGGCCGTGGCCGGTGGTGTCGCTGTCGTCATGGGTCTCCCGGTGCCGGGTCCCGGTGCGGGGGGAGCCGCCGCGCGACGGCTCCCCCCGTACCGGACCTGCCTCAGTGCTGCTGCGGAACCGGAACCGGTGCCGGTGTGGCGTGGTGGTGCGGGACGGGCGCCGGGCGGGCCGGGGCGGGAACGGGGGAGGGGACGGCCGTGGCCGGGGCCGGCGCGGGGGTCGCCGTACCCGTCGGCGGCGGCACCGGGGCGGGGGTACCCGTCCGAACCGGCGACGGCACCGGGGACGGGGTCGCGGTGTGGGTCGGCGGGACCGGGGCCGGGGACGGGGTCGCCGTATGGGTCGGCGGGACCGGGGCCGGGGTGGACGCCTGGTGGTCCTCCGGGGCCGGGGCCGGGGTGGACACGTGGGCGTCCTCCGGGGCCGGGGCCGCGGACGAGCGGTCGGCCTTGGCGGGCGCGCTGTCCTGGGCCGCCTGCGCGGTCATCGCGCCGGCGACGGTCAGGGCGGCGCCTACGGCGGAGACCCCCAGGGCGGCGCGCAGCCGGTGCGTACGGTGCTGGCGTGGGGCACGGTGTGCGGACATGTGTTCCTTCGGTCGCTAGGGTCGGACATCTGGTCGAAGTGGAGGCCTCCACCCCGACAGACGTCCGACCCCGGGCGAGGTTGCGGGTCGCGGCCGACGAAATTCTCCGCCGCGCTCGCGCGCCACCCACCGCCGGCCGGCCCGGGCGTCTCAGCCCAGCAGCTTCAGCAGTTCCTCCGCGACCGGAGCCGAGGACGCCGGGTTCTGGCCGGTGACCAGATTGCGGTCCACCACCACGTGCGGCGCCCACGGCTCGCCCGCGCGCACGTCGACGCCCGCCTCGGTCAGCCGGTCCTGGAGCAGCCACCTGGCCTGCCCGGCCAGCCCGCCCTGCACCTCCTCCTCGTTGGTGAAGGCCGCCGCGCGGTAGCCGGCGAAGGCGTTGGTACCGTCCGGCCGGACCGCGGCGAGCAGCGCGGCCGGCCCGTGGCACACCACGGCCAGCGGCTTGCCGGAGTCCAACGCCCCGATCAGCAGCCGGCCCGACCCGGCGTTCACCGCCAGGTCCTCCATGGGGCCGTGACCGCCCGGGTAGAAGACGGCCGCGAAGTCGTCGAGGTCCACCTCCGCGAGCTTCGCCGGCGTCCGCAGCTCGGTCATCTCCTCCAGGGCGCGGGCGAGTTCACCGGCCTTCTCCTGGCCGCCGTTGACCTCGGCGGACAGGCTGGCCCGGTCGACCGGCGGCACGACACCGCCCGGCGTGGCGACGACGATCTCGTGGCCGGCGGCCTTGAGGGCGCGGTAGGGGACCACGGCCTCCTCGGCCCAGAAGCCGGTCGGATGCGCGGTGCCGTCGGCGAGCGTCCAGTGGTCGGCGCCGGTCAGCACGAAAAGGATCTTCGACATGGTGGTTCTCTCCAGAAAGCCGGGATCCCAGGGAACTGGGGTCTGCTACTGCGAACGTAGACCGGCACACCCATAGGCATCCAATGAAGGACCGTATGGCCGGCATTGGTTTTCCTATGGATGCCGGGGAGGGGCCGCGGCCATACTCGGAGCCGTGGAGACCGCTTCCCTCGACCTCAACCTGCTGCGCACCTTTCTCGCGGTGTACCGGACCGGCTCCTTCACCGGCGCCGCCCGGCTGCTCGGGCTGTCGCAGCCGACGGTGACGACGCAGATGCGGGCGCTGGAGCGGCAGACCGGCCGGGAGCTGTTCGAGCGGCTGCCGCGCGGCGTCACACCGACCCCGGTGGCCGACGGGCTGGCCGCCCGCGTCGCCGCGCCGCTGGACGAGCTGGCCGCCGTCGCGGGTCCCGCCCCGGCGGCCGGGAGCAGGGCCGAGCCCGTCCATCTGGCCGGCCCGGCGGAACTGCTGTGCACCACCGTGCTGCCGGCCCTGGCGCCGCTGGTCGCCGACGGCGTACGGCTGCGGGTGTCGACCGGGCTGACCGATCCCCTGCTGGACGAACTGCGCGCCGGCCGCCACGACCTGGTGATCGCCACCACCCGTCCACGCGGCCGGACCCTGCACGCCGTGCCGCTCACCGACGAGGAGTTCGTCCTGGTCACCGCCCCGGTGTGGGCCGACCGGCTGAGGGAACCGCGGCACGCCCGGGACACCGGTGAGGAGGATCCGGAAGACAGGGGAGCGGACGACGGGCCGCGGGCCGAGAGCTCCGCCGGTCCGGAGCCGCCTGCCGGAGACCCGGGCCGTTCCTTCGACCCCGCCCTCCTGCACGATGTCCCGCTCGTCACCTACGCCGAGGACCTGCCGATCACCCGCCGCTACTGGCGGCACGTCTTCGGCCGGCGCCTCACCCGTACCGCCGCCGTGACCGTGCCCGACCTGCGCGGGGTGCTCGCCGCCGTCGCCGCGGGCGCCGGGTTCGGCGTGCTGCCCCGGTACCTGTGCCAGGACCTGCTGGAGTCCGGCGCGCTCGTGGCGCTGCTGGAACCGGAGGACCCGCCGATCAACACCGGCTTCCTCGTCCAGCGCCCCGGCGTCTACGACAACCCCGACGTGACCCGCGTCCGTACGTTCCTGCTGCGGGCGGCGCGCGATGGGTAGCCCGCCGTCGGGCGGCACCCGTGGTTGGCGGGGAGAGGACGCCGGGCCGACGATGGTGGGATGGGGTACGGCCGCCGCCGCAGCGCCGGTGCCGTCCGAGGCCGCCGGGGGACGGGGCCGGCCCCGGCCGCGGTGAGCGGCCGGAAGGGAGGACACCGTCATGCTGGAAGTGAAGACGGTCGACAAGCCGGACGAACGGCGTGACTTCCCCCGCGGCCACCTCGAAGCGCTGCACCTGACCGGGCTCGACTTCGCGGTGGGCACGTTCGAGCCGGGCTGGCGCTGGTCGGAGTCCGTGGCACCGATCGCGGGAACCGGGAGCTGCATGGTCCACCACAACGGATACGTGGTGCGCGGGCGGCTGCACATCCGCATGGACGACGGCGGTGAGGGCGAGGTCGGACCGGGAGACGTCTTCGTGTGCCCGCCCGGCCACGACGCCTGGGTGGTCGGCGACGAGCAGGTCGTCGTCCACGACTTCGCGGGCACCATGGCGAACGAGTACGCGAAGGAGTAGAAGAACCGAGTACGCGGAGGAGCGGAAGAAATCGAGTACGCGAAGGAGCGGAAGACCTGACCGTCACGCCTAGAAGGCCGCCGCCCCCTCCTCCGCGAAGGCCACCGCCGCCGGATGGCCGAAGAGGCCCGGCAGGCCGCCGGTGTGCAGGAAGACCGTCTTCTCACCCGGGCGGATGTCACCGTCCCGGACGGCCGCGCGGAGGCCCGCCAGGGCCCGGCCCGTGTAGGTCGGGTCCAGGACCAGCCCCTCGGTGCGGGCGGCGAGCCGGAGCGCCTCCGTCACCGGGCCGGTCAGGGCCGCGTACCCGGCGCCCACCTGGTCCCGGCGCACCCGCAGCCCCTCCGGCACGACCTCCTCGTGCGTGAGCGGTGCGGCGAACTCGGCCACCGCGGCGGCCGGGTCGGCCAGCGCGCCCACGTCGACACCGAGCACCGAGCCCCTGCCCAGGGCCGCGACCAGCCCCGCCATGGTGCCGCCCGAACCGAGCGCGACCACCACCGTGCGCAGCCGGGGCACCTGCTCGCGCAGTTCCGCCCCGCAGTCCGCGTAGCCCCTGGCCGACAGGGTGCTGGAGCCGCCGAACGGGATCAGCGCCGGACGGGCGCCGGCGGTCCGCAGCCGCGCGCAGACCTCCTCGGCCGTCGCGTCCAGCGCGGCCCGGTCCACCTCGCCGGCCCAGGCGAGCCGCGCCCCGAACAGCCCGTCCAGGGCGAGGTTTCCGGAGCGTGAGCCGCCCGGGGAGCCGCGCAGGACGAGGACGACGTCGAGCCCCAGCCGGGCGCCCGCGGCGGCGGTCAGCCGGGCGTGGTTGCTCTGCGGGGCACCGGTCGTGACGAGGGTGTCCGCGCCCTCGGCGAGGGCCGCGCCGACCGTCCACTCCAGTTTGCGGACCTTGTTCCCGCCGCCGCCCGGTCCGGTCAGGTCGTCCCGCTTCACCCACAGGTCGTCCGGCTCCAGCCCGAGCGCGACGGCCAGCCGGGGCGCCGGTTCGACGGGGGTGGGGAAGGTGCCCAGCGGCACGGGCGGGTGCTGGCTCATCGCGATGTCCTCGGTGCTCGGTGCTCGATGTCGGCGGGCGGGGAGGGCGCGCCGAGCCCAGTCGATCACGGGGGGCGGCCCGTCGTCACCCACGTCGGCGGGCGCGCCCCGGGCTCGTCTCACACCGGCAGCAACCGGGCGATCAGCGCGCCGAGTTGCCGGGCCGTGCGGCACTCGTGCATCTCCACCAGGCCGGCGTACGCGGGCGCCGCCGAGTCGCCGGTGCCCCAGCGGTCGCGCGGCTCGGGGTTCAGCCAGTGGACGCGCCGGGCCCGCCGGGCGATATCCCGTACGGCGGGGAGGTTCGGGTCGCTCATGTTCGTCCGGGCGTCACCGAGGACGAACACCGTGGTACGCGGGCCGACCGCGCCGCCGTACCGTTCGGCGAACTCGCCCAGCGCCATGCCGTAGTCGCTGCTGCCGTGCCAGCCGGTGAGCGTGGCCTCGGCCCGGATGCGGGCGCCCAGCCCGTCCGGGTCGGCGCGGCCGTGGTCGAGCAGACCGGTGACCTCGTCCAGCCGGTTGACGAAGGCGAACACACGGACCTTGGTGAACTCCTCGTGCAGCGCCTGGACGAGGAGCATGGTGAAGTCGGAGAACCCGGACACCGAGCCGGACACATCGCACAGCAGCACCAGTTCGGGGCGGACCGGGCGGCGCCGGCGCAGCACCGGCCGCATCGGCACCCCGCCCGTGGACAGCGACGAGCGCAGGGTGCGGCGCAGGTCGATCGTGCCGCGTGCGGCCCGGCGGCGGCGCGCGGCCAGCCGGGTGGCCAGCTTGCGCGCGAGCGGCTGGACGGTCCTGCGCAGTTCGGCGAGCTGGTCCCGGCCGGCGTACAGGAAGTCGACCCGGTCGGCGGTCGGGCGGACGCCCCGCCGGGCGATCTCGTCGCGCCCGCGCCGCTCCGCCACCCGGCGCCGCGCCTCCGCCCCGACCATCCGCCGGAACTCCTCGATGCGGCGCCGGATCTCGTCGTCCAGCAGCCGGTCCGCGAAGTCCGCCCCGCCCGTGCCGTTCCCGCCCGTGCCGTTCCCGCCCTGGCCCCGGATGTCGGCCCGTACCCGGGCCAGCAGGGTCTGCGGACGCAGCCGGTCCAGGGTCTGGTACGCCGACCAGCCGTCCGAGCCGGGTGAACTCCCGTACCCGCCCAGCCCGTCGACCGCCTCGGCCGCCAGCCGGGCCAGCAGCGCCCGGTCGTCGGCGGCCAGCGCCCCGGCGAGCCGGTCGCGCAGATCGTCCCGGTCCCCGGAAGCGCTCCGCGGACCGCCGACACCGCGCGGGAAGTACAGGTCGAAGACCGAGTCGAACAGGGCCCGTTGGCCCGGACCGTGCAGCAGGGTCGCGGCCAGCCCCTCGCGCAGCAGCTCCCGGTCCGCCAGCCCCAGCGCCGCCACCGCCCGCGCCGCGTCCACGGTCTCCCCGGTGCCGATCCGCACCCCGTGCGCGCGCAGCGCCCCGACCAGGCCGGTGATCCGGTCGGCCACGGCGGTCACAGCGCGTCCAAGTCCAGCTTGGCTGCCGCCTTCTGGATGTCGTCCTGGTGCTTGAGGATCACCCCGAGGGTGTCCCGTACGACGCTCTCGGCCAGGGTGTCCGCGCCCAGGGCCAGCAGGGTGCGCGCCCAGTCGACGGTCTCGGCGACGGAGGGCGCCTTGCGCAGGTCCATCGCGCGCAGCGCCCCGGCCACCCGCACCACCGACTCGGTCAGCGCGGCACCGAGGCCCGGCACCTTCAGCCGTACGATCCGCCGCTCGAGTTCCTCCTCCGGGAACCCGATGTGCAGGAACAGGCAGCGGCGGCGCAGCGCCTCGGAGAGTTCCCGGCCGGCGTTGGAGGTGAGGACCACGAACGGGCGGCGGGTGGCGGTGACCGTGCCCAGTTCGGGGACCGTGATCTGGAAGTCGCTGAGCACCTCCAGCAGCAGTCCCTCCATCTCGACGTCGGCCTTGTCGGTCTCGTCGATGAGCAGCACCGTCGGCTCGTCACCGCGGATGGCGGTCAGCAGCGGGCGGGGGAGCAGGAACTCCTCGCTGAAGATGTCGGTACGGGTCTCGTCCCAGCTCTCGTCGCGGCCCGCGCTGATGCGCAGCAGCTGCTTGGCGTGGTTCCACTCGTACAGTGCCCGGGACTCGTCCACGCCCTCGTAGCACTGGAGCCGCACCAGCCGGGCGCCGGCCACCTGGGCGACGGCCTTGGCCAGTTCCGTCTTGCCGACCCCGGCGGGCCCCTCCACCAGCAGCGGCTTGCCCAGCCGGGCGGCGAGGAACACGGTGGTGGCGACAGCGGGCGAGGCGAGGTAGCCGGCCTCGGCGAGGCGGACGGAGACGTCGTCGACGGACGTGAACAACGGGCCCTCCGGCGGGTCGGGAGCAGCAGAAGCCCTGGAAACACGCCCCAGGGAAACGTTCCTTGGCCCTATCTAAGCGCTTGTTCAGCTCTCGCGCCACGGTCCTGCCGTCGGCGCCGACCGGTCCCGCCGACGGTCACCGGCCCGCCCGCCACCACCTTCACCGGGGGCGTACGCCCCCGGCCCGACCGGGACTGTCGGACCCGTGTGACAGGATCCGCCGCATGGATCTCGCCTCCGTCTTCGCCGGTCTCGACCGCATCGCCTGGCCGGAACTGCACCACGCGTACGGGCCCGCCGCCGACGTCCCCGGGACGCTGCGCGCCCTGGCCGCCGGGGACGAGGAGGCCGCGGCGGAGGCGGAGCAGGCGGTGTGGGACAGCCTCGTCCACCAGGGCACGGTGTACCCGGCCACCGTGCCGGCCGTCGCCTTCCTGGCCCGCCTGGCGGCGGCGGGGGTGCGCACCGCCGACCTGCTCGCCGTGCTGGGCGTCATCGCGGACAGCGCGGACGAGCGCGCCCTGGACCGGCCGGGCGCGGCGCGCGCCGCCGTCGTGGCGCAACTGCCCCTGCTGCTGCCCCTGCTCTCGGACGGCACCGCCGAGGTCCGGCAGTGCGCGGCCTGGACGGTGGCCCAGTGCGGACCGGACGCGGGCCCGGCCGCCCGGACGGCGCTCGGGCGGCGCTGGGCGGCGGAGACCGATCCCGTGGTCCGCGCGGACGTGCTGACCGCGTGCGTCCTGGTCGACCCGGACGCGGCCGGGGAGCTGTGCGCGGCGGGCCTGGGCCCGGCCGAGCCCGCGCCGGTGCGGGTGGCGGCGGTCCTGGCCGGGGTGGAGGCCGGCCTCCCGTGGGACGCCGCCTCGGCCGCCGCGGTCGCGGCACTGGCACCGCTGGAGCGGCACAGCGAGGGCAGCCAGTGGGAGCGCGAGCCGCTGCGGGACCTCGTCGTCGCCCTGTACGAGCGCGGGGAGGCGGCCGCGGCGGCCGAGGTCGTCGTCTCCGCGCTGGACCGCGCGGTGGCGGCCGTACGCGCCGGGGCGGATTCCGGCCCGGCGGTCACCGAGGCGACCTGGGCGGCCGAGGCGCTCGCCCTGCGCTCGCGTAGCGCGCCGGGGCGCCTGCTGCCCGCGATGCTGCCCCTGCTGGACTTCCCGGCCATCGCCGGCACCGTCATCACCGCGCTGCGCGACTGGTCCGAGCCCGCCCCGGACGCGGTCCCGGCCCTGGTCCGTCTCGCCGAGGGCACCGGAGAACCGGCCGACCACGCCCTCGCGGCCCTGGTGTCCCTGGGCACGCCCGAGGCGGCGGACCTCCTCGCGCGGTGGCTCGCGGACCGGCCGGACGCCCTGCGCGCCGCCTTCCAGCGGACCCTGCGGCACCCTCCGGCCCCGCTGCCGTGCACGCCGGCGCTGCTGGACGCGGTCCGGGCGCGGCTGGCCGCCGTGACCGCGGGGAGCCCGGCACCGGGCGAGCGCCGGCCGCTGACGGCGGGCGGACTGGTGGCCGTGAACGAACCGGTGTGGCTGGCCGGCCTCCTGGCCGGCTGGGGGCCCGCCGCCCGCGCCGCGACACCCGAGCTGGTCGCCGCGCTGCCCCGGCACCCGGTCGCGGTGAGCCGGGCGCTCGCCGCCGTGACCGACGGGACGGACGCCGCCGCGGTCGCCGCCCTGCGGGCCTGCGCCGGGGCCGGCTCCCGGACGAACCGCGAGGCTGCCGCGACCGCGCTGCACACCCTCACGGGCGACGCCGGCCCGCTGCTCGATGTCCTGGAGACCGGGCTGGGAGAGCCGGGCGACGCACGTGAACGGTGCGCCCAGGCCGCCGCCGCGCTCGGCGAGCGGGCCCGCCCGCTGCTGCCCCGCCTCCTGGACCTGCTGGCCGAACCGGCCGGCACCCGGACCGGTGACCCGGCGATCCGGGCGGGGCTGGCGGCGGCCACCGCGGTATGGCACCTGACCGGCGACGCCGAGCGGGTCCTGCCGATGGTCCTGGAGGGACTGGGCCGGGCGGCCGAACCGTGGGGCGACCGGATCGCCGACCTCGCGGCCGGGGCCGCCGCGCTCCTCGGGCCCGCCGCCCGCCCCGCCGTCCCCCACCTGCTGGCCATGCTCGACCGGGCACGCACGGCCGCGGCCGCCGCGCGGGCGCTGGCGGCCGTGTACCCGGGCAGCGACCGCCCCGCCGGAGTCCCGCTCACCGAGCTGGCCGACCGCGTCCTCGCGGCCGTCGCGCCCGGTGCGTCCCGCAACCCCGCGTGTGCCGCGGTCGAGGCCCTCGCCGCCCTCGGCCCCGCCGCGTTCACCCCGGCCCTGCGCGAGCGGATACGGCTGCTCGCCGAGGGGGACCGCCGCGTCATCGGCTCGGGCCTGCAGACCCAGCTCATCCACGAGGACGAGGAGTTCCGCGCCACCGTGCGACGCCTGACGGCGGACCTGGCCGGCTGACCACCGGGCGGCGGGGCCCACCACCCCCCCATCCGGCCCACGCCGACGCGCACCGCCCGTCCCCGCCCGCTGCAATGGACCCGTGACACCGCTCCCCGACGACTGCCTGGCGCGCAACGAGTGGATCTGCGGGGTCTATCTGAGCACCCGTCGGCAGATCCTGCTCGACGCGGTCGTCCAGCATCTCCAGCTCACCTCTGTGTCGGTGCTGACCGGCCTGGTCGTCGCGGTGCCGCTCGCGGTGCTGGCCCGGCGCTGGGGCTGGGCGGCCGGCCCGGTGCTGGCCGTGACCACGATCCTGTACACCATCCCGTCGCTGGCCATGTACTCCCTCCTCCTGCCCCTGTACGGCCTGTCCGCCGCCCTCGTCGTCGCCGGGCTGGCGCTGTACTCGCTCACCGTGCTCGTCCGGAACATCCTCGCGGGCCTGCGCGCCGTCCCCGAGGAGACCCGGCAGGCAGCGCGCGGCCTCGGCTACGGCCCCGTCCGCCTGCTCCTCGCCGTGGAACTGCCGCTCGCCCTGCCCGCCGCGATGGCGGGCCTGCGCATCGCCACCGTCTCGGCGGTCTCCCTGGCCACGGTCGGCGCGATCGTCGGCTACGGCGGGCTCGGCAACCTCATCTACGCGGGCATGAACAGTTACTTCAAGGCCCAGGTGCTCACCGCGTCCGTGCTGTGTGTGCTGATCGCCGTCGCCGCGGACCTGCTCCTGCTGGCCGTGCAGCGGCTGATCACCCCCTGGACCAGGACGGCCCGCGCATGAGCACCCTCGCCGCCGCCTGGGACTGGCTCACCGACCCCGCGCACTGGCCGGGCGAGGACGGCATCCGGCACCGGCTGCTCCAGCACCTGCTGCTCACCGCCGTCTGCCTCCTGCTGAGCTGTGCGATCGCCCTGCCCGTCGCGCTGGTCCTCGGCCACCTCGGCAAGGGCGGCGCGCTCGCCGTGAACCTCGCCAACGCGGGCCGGGCCGTTCCCACCTTCGCCGTCCTGGTCCTGCTGCTGCTCACCCCCGTCGGACGCTGGGGCGACGGCCCCACCGTGGTCGCCCTGGTGCTGTTCGCCGTACCGCCGCTGCTCACCAACGCCTACGTCGGCGTGCGCGAGGTCGACCGCGGTGTCGTCCAGGCCGCCCGGGGCATGGGGATGACCGGCCGCCAGTTGCTGTTCCACGTGGAACTGCCCCTTTCGCTCCCCCTGCTGCTGAACGGGGTCCGGATCGCCGCGGTGCAGCTCGTCGCCACCGCCACCATCGCCGCGCTCGCGGGCGGCGGCGGCCTCGGACGGATCATCACGGCCGGTTTCAACCTGGCCAGCACCCCCCAGGTGGTCGCGGGCGCGTTCCTCGTCGCCGCCTTCGCCCTCGTGGTGGAGGCCGTCTTCGAACTCGCCGAGCGGCTGGCGCCGGCCCGGGCCAGGGGCGGTGGGCCATGAGAAACCCCAGGACACCCGCCCTCGCCCTCCTCGCCCTTCTCCTGCTCGGCGCCTGTGCCGCCGGCCCCGCCCTGGAGGACCGCGGCCAGGTCACCGCCGCGCCCGGTGACAGCGGCCGGCTGACCATCGGATCGGCCGGTTTCACCGAGAGCGACCTGCTCGCCCAGCTGTACGCCCGGCTGCTCGGCGACGCCGGATACCGGACCTCCATCCTCACGGTCGCCAACCGGGAACTGTACGAACCGGCCCTGGAATCCGGCCGGATCGACGTCGTACCCGAGTACGCGGCCACCTTCGCCGACTGGCTGAACGCCAAGACGCACGGCGCCGACGCGGCCCCGGTCGGCTCGCCCGACCTCGGCGCCACGATGAAGGCCCTGCGCGCCCTCGCCACGCCCCGGGGCCTGACCGTCCTCGCGCCGGGCCGGGCCGTCGACCAGAACGCCTTCGCGGTGAGTGCCGCCTACGCCCGCCGGCACCGCCTGAAGACCCTCGGCGACCTCGGCGCCAGGAAACTGCCGGTACGGCTCGCGGCGGGCGACGAGTGCGTACGGCGGCCGTACTGCGCCCCGGGCCTGCGCAAGGTGTACGGCATCCACATCACCGGGATCGATCCCAAGGGCGTCGGCACCACCCAGGCCAAACGGGCCGTGCAGCAGGGCCGGGACCAGATGGTGCTGACCACCACCACCGACGCCACCCTCGACTCCTTCGGCCTGGTCCTGCTCGCCGACGACAAGCGGCTGCAGAACGCCGACCACGTCGTCCCGGTCGTCAACCGCGCCCGCGCGGGCGGCGCACGGGTGGCGAAGGCTCTGGGACGGCTCGACGCCGTCCTGACCACCGCCGACCTCGCCGCCATGAACCGGCAGGTCGACGCCGCGCGCCGGCTGCCCGCCGACGTGGCCCGCGCCTACCTCCAGGAGAAGGGGCTGACCGGGTAGGCCGCCTCAGGCGTCCGCCACCGAGTCGAACGGCACCTGCCCCCGCGTCACCCCGCGCGCGTCCGCGTCCACCGAGCGGCGCAGCGCCTCGTGCAGCTTCGCCGGGGTCAGCACGCCGAGGAACCGCGCCCCGTCCAGCACGGCCACCCACCCGGCGTCGTGCTGGAGCATCACCCCGAACGCCTGCTTCAGCGGCGCCCCGACCGGCACCCAGGCGGTCATCCGGTGGGCCCGGTCCCCGACCGTGCCGCCCGCCGCCAGCTCCCCGACGCCGGCCCAGCCGCGCAGATCACCGTCCGCGTCCAGGACCACCGCCCACCGGGCGCCCTGACCGAGCAGCCGCTCCCGGGCCCGCGCGGCGGACTCCTCCGGGCGGGCCACCGGCGGCTGCTCCAGGTCGTCCGGCTCGATCGCGGTGACCGACAGCCGCTTCAGCCCCCGGTCGGCGCCCACGAAGGAGGCGACGTACGGCGTGGCGGGCGCCCCGAGGACCGCGCCGGGCGTGTCGAACTGCTCGACGCGGCCCTGCCCGTACACGGCGATGCGGTCACCGAGCCGGACGGCCTCCTCGATGTCGTGCGTGACCAGCAGCACCGTCTTGCGCACCTCGGCCTGCATGCGCAGGAACTCGTCCTGCAACTGCTCGCGCACCACCGGGTCGACCGCGCCGAACGGCTCGTCCATCAGCAGCACCGGCGGGTCGGCGGCCAGCGCGCGGGCCACCCCGACCCGCTGCCGCTGCCCGCCGGACAGCTGGTGGGGATAGCGCGGCCCGTACGTCTTCGGGTCCAGGCCCACCAGGTCCAGCAGCTCGGCCGCCCGGGCCCGGGCGCGCGCCCGCTTCCAGCCGAGCAGCGCGGGCACGGTCGCGGTGTTGTCCAGGACGGTGCGGTGCGGGAAGAGGCCCACCTGCTGGATGACGTACCCGATGCGGCGGCGCAGCCGCACCGGGTCGACGCCGGCGATGTCCCGGCCGCCGACGAGGATCCGGCCGGAGGTCGGCTCGATGAGCCGGTTCACCATCATCATGGTCGTCGTCTTGCCGCACCCGGACGGCCCGACGAGCGTCACCAGTTCGCCCTCGGCGACCTCGAAGGAGAGGTCGTCCACGGCCGTCGTACCGTCCGGATACCGCTTGGTGACCTGCTCGAACCGGATCATTCCCCCACGCTACGGCAGCCGGCCCGCCCCCTCATCCCGTCGTGCCCCGACCGGCGGACCCCGCGTGCCCGGCGGTCAGCCGAACAGGATCACCTCCAGCGTGCGGGGGCCGTGCACGCCCTCCACCCGGTCCAGTTCGATGTCGCTGGTGGCCGACGGCCCCGAGATCCAGGTCAACGGGCGGGCCGGGTCGAGGCGTTCGAGGGCCTGCGGGACGGAGGAGACGACCTGGTCCGGGACGCGGACGACGCAGATGTGGTGGTCCGGGATCAGCGAGACGCGGCGCCGGCCCTGGTCCGGGGAGCCGTCGAGCACGAGGGTGCCGGTCTCCGCGATCGCCACGGCGCAGCCGGTGACCACGCTGTCCACCCGGTCCAGCCGCCCGGCCGTGTCCGCCGGTGCGTCGGGGACCCGTACCGCGTCCGTGGCGGCCAGCCACTCCTCGGGCAACCCCGGCGGGACCAGCACCTCCCGGGAGCCGTGCGCGGCGAGCAGCCGCATGACGAGCGTCGGCAGCTCCTCGGCGTCCGTGCGGTGCACGATCGCCCGGTAGTCCGCGAGGTTCTCCGCCAGCAGGTCCACCGTCTCCCCGGCGGTCCGCTCCCCGTGCGCGCGCAGGTAGTCCCGGGGCACGGCCTGCTCGTACGGCCGCTCGTCCGGGGTCACGTCCGCGAGGGCCCGCCGCACCCGGCCCAGGATCCGTTCCCTGCTGTTCACCTGTCGCCGTCCTTTCCGCCGCGGGTGCGCTGCCACCAGTCCCGGAAGGGCTCCGGGGGCACGGCCGGCAGATCCCGCGCGCCGCTCCACGCCCGGCCCGGACCCGGCAGGGTGCGCGGATGCAGCCGGCGCGTCCGGGAGGCCAGCCGCTGGCCCGCGCGCAGGGCGCCGGGGTGGGCGAACGCCCAGCGCGCCGCCCGCATCGCCGCCCGCTCGGCCGCGTGCCCCTTCGCCGGCTTCAGCAGCACCTTGTTGCCCCGGCGCACGGCCGGACCGCCTTCCACCACCCGCTCCCGCAGGTGCACCAGCACCTCGGGGATGTCGATGGCCACCGGGCACACCTCGTAGCAGGCCCCGCACAGCGACGAGGCGTACGGCAGGGAGGCGTCGATCTCGCTTCCCGTGCCCCGCAGCTGGGGGCTGAGGATGGCGCCGATGGGGCCCGGGTACACCGAGCCGTAGGCGTGCCCGCCCGCCCGCTCGTACACCGGGCACACGTTCAGGCAGGCCGAGCAGCGGATGCAGCGCAGCGCCTGGCGGCCCACGGTGTCGGCGAGGGTGTCGGTGCGACCGTTGTCGAGCAGCACCAGGTGGAAGGCGCGCGGGCCGTCCTCGTCCGTGGTGCCGGTCCACATGCTGGTGTACGGGTTCATGCGCTCGGCGGTCGAGGAGCGGGGCAGGGTCTGCAGGAAGACCTCCAGGTCCCGCCAGGTGGGCACGATCTTCTCGATGCCGACGACCGAGATCAGCGTCTCGGGCAGGGTCAGACACATCCGGCCGTTGCCCTCGGACTCGACGACCACGAGCGTGCCGGTCTCGGCGACCATGAAGTTGGCGCCGGAGATGCCGACCTTCGCCCGCAGGAACTTCTCCCGCAGGTGCAGCCGGGCCGCCTCGGCCAGGTCGGCGGGCGTGTCCGTCAGGTCCTCGGGCGCCGGCCGGCCCCACTCGCGCATCTCCCGCGCGAAGATGTCCCGGATCTCGCCCCGGTTGCGGTGGATGGCGGGGACGAGGATGTGCGAGGGGCGGTCCTTGCCCAACTGCACGATCAGCTCGGCGAGATCGGTCTCGTAGGCGCGGATGCCCGCCGCCGCGAGGGCCTCGTTCAGCTCGATCTCCTGGGTGGCCATCGACTTGACCTTGACGACCTCCGACTCGCCGGTGGCCCGGACCAGTTCGGTGACGATCCGGTTGGCCTCCTCGGCGTCGGCCGCCCAGTGCACCGTACCGCCGGCCGCGGTGACCGACTCCTCCAACTGCTCCAGGTACCGGTCGAGATGGCGCAGGGTGTGGTCCTTGATCCGGCGGCCCGCCTCGCGCAGCCCCGCCCAGTCGGACAACTCGCCGACGGCCCGGGCCCGTTTGGCGCGGATGGTGTGCGTGGCGTGGCGCAGGTTGCCGCGCAGGGTGGGGTTGCGGACGGCCTCCCGCGCGGCCTCCGGAAACGCGGGCATGCCGACGAACGTGGCGCTCATACCGCCGGTTCCTCCTCCGTGCTCGCCAGGATCTCCGCGATGTGCACCGGCCGCATGCCGCTGCCCAGCCGGCTCATCGTGCCGCCGATGTGCATCAGGCAGGAGTTGTCGGCCGCGCACAGCACCTCGGCGCCCGTCGCCTCCGCGTCGCGCACCTTGTCCACGCCCATCGCCGCCGACACCGCGGCGTTCTTCACCGCGAACGTCCCGCCGAACCCGCAGCACTCCGCGGCGCCCGGCAGTTCGGCCAGTTCCAGCCCCTGCACCGCCTTCAGCAGCCGGCGCGGCCGGTCCCCGAGGCCGAGTCCGCGCAGCCCGTGACAGGTGGGGTGGTAGGTGACCTTGTGCGGGTAGTAGGCGCCCACGTCCGTCACGCCGAGCACATCCACCAGGAACTCCGTCAGCTCGTACGTCTTCGGCACCACCGGCGCCAGCGCCCGGGCGAGACCGTCCCCGCGCCCCTCGGCCCGGGCCCGTTCGCCGAGTCGCGGATACAGCTCCCGCACCATCGCCCCGCACGAGCCGGACGGGGTCACGATCGCCTCGTAGTCGCGGAAGACATCGGAGAAATGCCGGGCCAGCGGCTCGGCCTCATGCCGGTAGCCGGTGTTGTAGTGCGCCTGCCCGCAGCAGGTCTGGTCCATCGGGAAGTCGACGTCGACACCCAGTCTGGTCAGCAGCTTCACCACGGCCCGGCCGGTGTCCGGATACAGCGTGTCGTTGACACAGGTCAGGAACAGGGCGACACGCATCGCGGCTCCTCGGTGTCGGTGGTCGGACGGGGAGAGAAGGATCATCGGACGATTGCAGGGTAGTCGGCGGCGTACGGCCGCGGGGAGAGCGCGGCTCACCGAGCCGCGTTCCGGCCGCCCGCCACCGGCCGGGACACGGCTCACCGGGCGGCGAGCCGTGCCTCGGCCGCCCGCCAGCGGCCGGTGTCACCCCGGGGCGAGTACCGGGTGAGCGGCTGGGTGCGGGTGAGCAGCCGGCGCAGCGCGGGCAGGTCACCGGCGAGTCCGTGCGCGCGGGCCTGCACCAGCACATTGCCCAGGGCCGCCGCCTCGGTCGCGCCCGCGACGACCGGCAGCCCGCAGGCGTCGGCCGTCAGCTGGCACAGCAGCGCGTTGCGGGTGCCGCCGCCGACGAGGTACACCACGTCCACCGGATGGTCGGCCAGCCGGGCCGCGTCCAGCACCGCCCGCCGGTGGGCGAGGGCCAGCGAGTCCAGGATGCACCGGGTCACCTCGGCCGGGGTCACCGGCACCGGCTGCCCCGACGCCCGGCACGCTTCCGCGATCCGCTCCGGCATCCGGCCCGGCGCGAGGAACGCCGCGTCCCCGGCGTCCACCACCGAACGCAGCGTCGGCACGGCCGCCGCCTGCCGCAGCAGCAGTCCCAAGTCCGGCTCCCCCCAGGTCCGTACGCACTCCTGGAGCAGCCACAGTCCCATGATGTTGCGCAGATAGCGGACCGTGCCGTCCAGCCCCAGCTCGTTGGTGAAGTTCGCCGCCCGGCTCTCCTCGGTCAGCACCGGCGCGGACAGTTCCAGGCCGGCCAGGGACCAGGTGCCGGTGCAGATGTAGGCGAACCGCTCACCCGTCGCCGGGACCGCCACCACCGCCGACGCGGTGTCGTGCGAGCCGACCGCCGTCACCGGCACCGGGCCGCGCAGCCCGGTCTCCGCCAGCACCTCGGGCCGCAGCGCCCCGGCCGGATCGCCCGGCTGCCGCAGCGGCGGGAACAGGGCGAGGTCGATGCCCAGCCGGCCGGCGACCCCGTGCGCCCAGGTCCGGGTCCGGGGGTCGACGAGCTGGGTGGTGGAGGCGTTGGTCAGCTCGGTGCCCTGCTCGCCGGTGAGCCAGTACGTCAGCAGGTCCGGGACGAGCAACACCCGTGCCGCGAGCGCGAACCTGGCGGTCGAGCGGTCCGCCGTGAGCTGGTACAGCGTGTTGAACGGCGCGTACTGGATGCCGGTCGCCGCGTACAGCTCCGCCGCCGGCACGGTCGCCCACACCTTCTCCGCGACCCCCTCGGTGCGGGCGTCGCGATAGTGGACCGGGTTGCCGAGCAGCGCCCCCTCGCCGTCCAGCAGGCCGTAGTCGACGGCCCAGCTGTCGATGCCGGCCGAGGCGAGCCGGCCACCGCTGCGGGCGCCCGCCGCCCGCAGCCCGTCCAGGACACCGCCGTAGAGCGCGAGGATGTCCCAGCGCAGCCCCTCCGGGAGCCGCAGCGGCCGGTTCGGGAACCGGTGCGCCTCGGTCAGCTCCACCGAGTCCGGGCCCACCCGGCCCACCATGACCCGCCCGCTGGACGCGCCCAGGTCGACGGCCGCGTACGCCTTCACGCCCGCGCTCATCGCAGGAACGCGGCCGCCACACCCGCGTCGACCGGGATGTGCAGCCCGGTGGTGTGCGTGAGGTCCCCGCCGGTCAGCGCGAACACCGCGTTCGCCACGTGCTCGGGCAGCACCTCGCGCTTGAGCAGGGTCCGCCGCGCGTAGAACTCGCCCAGCTTCTCCTCCGGCACCCCGTACACGGCGGCCCGCTGCGCGCCCCAGCCCCCGGCGAAGATGCCGGAGCCGCGCACCACACCGTCCGGGTTGACCCCGTTCACACGGATGCCGTGCTCGCCCAACTCGGCCGCGAGCAGCCGCACCTGGTGGGCCTGGTCGGCCTTGGTGGCGGAGTAGGCGATGTTGTTCGGCCCGGCGAAGACGCCGTTCTTGGAGACGATGTACACGAGATCGCCACCGAGTCCCTGGGCCGTCATCACCCGGGCCGCCTCCCGGGACACCAGGAACGAGCCGCGGGCCATGATGTCGTGCTGGAGGTCCCAGTCCCGGGCGGTGGTCTCCAGCAGCGGCTTGGACACGGAGATCCCGGCGTTGTTGACGACCAGGTCGACCCCGCCGAACGCGAGCACCGCCGACCGGAACGCGGCGGTGATCTGCTCCTCGGAGGTGACGTCCACGGTGACGGCGACGGCCTTGTCCGGACCGCCCAGTTCCTCGGCGACCCGCGCCGCGCCCTCGGCGTTCAGGTCGGCGACGACGACACACGCCCCCTCGGCGGCCAGCCGGTGCGCGATGGCCCTGCCGATCCCGCTGCCCGCCCCCGTGACCAGCGCGACACGGGTGGCGAGCGGCTTGGGCGCGGGCATCCGCCGGAGCTTGGCCTCCTCCAGCGCCCAGTACTCGATGCGGAACTTCTCCGCTTCCTCGATCGGCGCGTACGACGAGACCGCCTCGGCGCCCCGCATCACGTTGATCGCGTTGACGTAGAACTCGCCGGCCACCCGGGCGGTCTGCTTGTCCTTGCCGAAGCTGAACATGCCGACCCCCGGGACCAGCACGACGGCCGGGTCGGCGCCGCGCATGGCGGGGGAGCCGGGCCGGGCGTGCCGCCGGTAGTAGGCGGCGTACTCCTCCCGGTAGGCGGCGTGCAGTTCCTTCAGCCGGGCGACGGCGTCCGCCGGCGGCGCCGTGGGCGGCAGGTCCAGCACGAGCGGCCGTACCTTGGTGCGCAGGAAGTGGTCCGGGCAGGAGGTGCCGAGGGCGGCCAGCCGGGGGTGCCCGGCGCGGGCCAGGAAGTCCAGGACCACGTCGGAGTCGTCGAAGTGCCCCACCTGCGGCCGGTCCTGTGAGGCGAGGCCCCGGACGTACGGCGCGAGCGCGGCGGCCCGCTCCCGTCGCTCCGCATCGGGCAGCGCCTCGTACCCCGCGACGACCGGCCCGAACGGCTCCGCCCTGCCCCTGTCGGCGAGGAACGCCTCGGCGGTCCTGATGATGTACAGCGAGTTGCGCTCGCACTCCTCGGACGTCTCGCCCCAGGCGGTGATGCCGTGCCCGCCGAGGACGCAGCCGACGGCCCGCGGGTTCGCCCGCTTGATCGCGGCGATGTCCAGCCCGAGCTGGAAGCCGGGCCGCCGCCACGGCACCCACACCACGCGGTCCCCGAAACACTCGGCGGTCAGCTTCTCCCCGTCGGCCGCGCAGGCGAGCGCGATACCGGAGTCCGGGTGCAGATGGTCCACGTGCGCGGCGTCCACCAGGGCGTGCATGGCGGTGTCGATGGAGGGCGCGGCCCCGCCCCTGCCGTGCAGGCAGTAGTCGAAGGCCCCGACCATCTCGTCCTCGCGCTCCACCCCGGGGTACACCTCCGCCAGGGCCCGCAACCGGTCCAGCCGCAGCACGGCCAGCCCGGCCCCGGTGAGCGTGCCGAGGTCGCCCCCGGACCCCTTGACCCACATCAGCTCCACCTCACCCCCGGTCACGGGATCGGTGGCGGTGCCCTTGGCGGAGGCGTTGCCGCCGGCGTAGTTGGTGTTGCGGGGGTCGGAGCCGAGGCGGTGGCAGCGGGAGAGGAGAGCGTCGACCGAGGGGTGGGTGGTCATGGCTATCAGTTCTTTCCAGGAGAGGGGACGCTACGAAGGGGCGCGGGGAACTGCGCGACCGGCCGAAGACGGCCCGCACCCCGCGACGGAACAGCAACCCGGCAGACGCTCACGCCCCCCAGCCGGCCTGCTCCCCGCCGACCCGCTCGGCGACGATCTTCTCGGCCCACCCGGACCGGGCGTACGCGGCCATCGGGTCGGGGTCCACCCCCATCTCCTCCCGGATCTCCCGGAGCAACGGCCGCACATCCGTGCCGTACGCGTCCATCAGCACGGCGTTGGCCCCGAGCACGTCCCCCGAAGCCTGCGCCTCGGCCAACGCGTCCCTGTCGACCAGCAGCGCCTTGGCCGTGGCCTCCTGGACGTTCATCACGGAGCGGATGATCGCCGGGATCTTCGGCTCGATGTTGTGGCACTGGTCGAGCATGAACGCGACCTCGGAGGTGAATCCCCCGCCGCGCACCACCTCGTACATGATCCGGAACAGCTGGAAGGGATCCGCCGCCCCCGCCATCAGGTCGTCGTCGGCGTAGAACCGCGAGTTGAAGTCGAACCCGCCGAGCTTGCCCTCCCGCAGCAGCGTGGCGACGATGAACTCGATGTTGGTGCCGGGCGCGTGGTGCCCGGTGTCCACCACCACCCGCGCCTTGTCGCCGAGTCTGAGGCAGTGCGCGTAGGCGGTCCCCCAGTCCGGCACGTCCGTGGTGTAGAACGCCGGCTCGAAGAGCTTGTACTCCAGCAGCATCCGCTGCCCCTCACCGAGCCGCGCGTACACCTCGGCCAGCCCCTCGGCCAGCCGGTCCTGGCGGGCGCGCACATCGTCCTGCCCGGGGTAGTTGGTGCCGTCCGCGAACCACAGCTTCAGATCGCGGGACCCGGTCGCGTCCATGATGTCGACGCAGCGCAGCAGGTGGGCCACGGCCTTGCGCCGTACCGCCGCGTCCGGGTGACAGATGCTGCCCAGCTTGTAGGCGTCGTCCTGGAAGGTGTTGGAGTTGATCGTGCCCAGCCGCACCCCCCGCTCCTCGGCGTACTTCGCGAGCGCGGCGTAGTCCTCCACGGTGTCCCAGGGGATGTGCAGGGCGACCGACGGCGCGACCCCGGTGAACTCGTGCACCCGCGCCGCGTCCTGGAGCTTCTCCCACGGCGAGCGCGGCACCCCGGCCTGCGCGAACACCTTGAACCGGGTGCCCGAGTTCCCGTACGCCCACGACGGCGTCTCGACGGCCTGGGTCTTGAGCGCGGCCTTCACCGCGGCGAGGTCGGTCACTTCAGGTCTCCTGTGGATGGCGGGCGGACGACGGACCGAGCATATGAAACGATTCAGAACGGCAAGCTAGGGGCCGCCACCAGGGGTGTCAAGCACTCCGGGCGAACCCGGCCGCGGCAACCTCGCCACACGCCCTACCAGTCGAAGGTTTTTCGATCCGGACCCATTGACGTGACATGGTCACGGTGCCTACGGTCCCGGCAATCCACTTGAAACCTTTCACGACATCGCGGGCGCCCCGACGGCCCCCACGCCAGTGTCGTCGAGGAGCCCCCATGACCCGACCGCCCGACCCGGGACCGGTCCCGGTGCCGAAGGGCGTCCCCAAGTCCTTCGGCGCCGTACGCGCCCTGCGGGACGTCTCCCTGGAGCTGCGGCCCGGTGAGGTGCACGCCCTGGCCGGCGAGAACGGCGCGGGCCGGTCGACGCTGATCAAGACCCTCGCCGGGGTGCACCGCCCGGACACCGGACAGGTGCTGCTCGACGGCGCGCCCGTCGTCTCCCCCGGCCCCTGCGACGCCCGGGCCGCCGGCATCGCCGTCATCCGCCAGGAACCCACCCTGTTCCCGGACCTGTCGATCGCCGGAAACGTCTTCATGGGCCGCGGACCCACACGTTCCCCCGGCCGGACCGACCACAAGGCCGCCCGCGAGGCGACGGCCGCGCTGATGCGGCGGCTCGGTGTCGCCCTCGACCCCGAGCGGCCCGCGCGCGGACTGTCCATCGCCGGCCAGCAGTCGGGAGAGATCGCCAAGGCACTCTCCCCCGACGTCCGGGTCCTGATCACGGAGGAGCCGACCGCCGCGCTCACCGGCAGCGAGGTCGCCCGGCTCTTCGGCGTCGTGCGCACCCCGCGCGAGCAGGGCGCCGCCATGCTGTTCGTCTCCCACCGGCTTCAGGTACGTCGAGAACGGAACCGTCGAGGCCTTCGCGCTGTGGGACCCGGCCAGGCTCGGCGCGCTCGCGGCCCGCACCGCCGTCGCGCCGGCCTCCGGACAGATCAGCGGCAGGCGGGGCGAGACCTTCCGGCCCGGCGGGACGACGTACACCCTGGGCGACAACCGCGTGATCGACCTGGGCGAGCCGACCGTGTTCGACGCCCGCACCATCGACCGGTACCACTTCCGAGAGAACGGGGGCTGTTCATGCGGCGCGTGTGCTTCCTGCTGAAGGTCAGGGCGGACCGGCTCGAGGAGTACCGGGCGCGGCACGCGGCCGTCTGGCCGGAGATGCTCGACGCCCTGAAGGCGGCCGGCTGGCACAACTACTCGCTGTTCCTGCGTGAGGACGGCCTGCTCGTCGGCTATCTGGAGACCGAGGACTTCGCCGCCGCCCGGGCGCGGATGGCCGCCACGGAGGTCAACGCCCGCTGGCAGCGGGAGATGGCACCCTTCTTCGAGTCGCCGGACGGCGCCCGGCCCGACGAGGCCATGCGGCCGCTCGCCGAGGTGTTCCACCTCGCCTGACCCGGGAGTCACGCGGATGAGACCCTCGCTGACCGGTCCGGCCCGCACCCGGCTGGACGCCCGCGCCCTGTACTTCGTCTCCTACGACGGTCTGGTCAACACCAACTCCTTCCAGAAGCACGGCCTGTTGACCCACGGCGGTCACCAGTACGCCGTCTGGTACACGGCGAGCCGCGAGGCGGTCGTGGCCCGCCGCGGGCTCGGCACCACCACGTGGTCGGCCGTCACCCTGCCCCACCGGCTGAAGGCCGACGACTCCCACAACGTCATCTGCGTGGGCGTCTCCCCGGCGGACGGCCGCCTGCACCTGAACCTCGACTCCCACAGCGACGGCTTCCACTACATCAAGTCCGTCGCCGGACTCCTGGACGACCCCTCCGGCACCGCCTGGGGCCCGTCCGCCTTCGGACCCGTACAGACCACCCTGGACGGTCTGCCGCTCACCGGGCGCTTCACCTATCCGCAGTTCCTCACCACCCCCGAGGGCCGGCTCCAGTTGGCCTACCGGTCCGGCGTCTCCGGCAACGGCCGCAACGCCCTCGCGGAGTACGACGGTTGCCGGTGGACCGCGCTGGGGGAGTGGTCCGGCGCCACCGGCACGTACACCAGCGCGCACGGCTCCAGCACCGCCCGCAACATGTACCTGCACGGCCTCGACTACGACCGGCGCGGCCGGCTGCACGTCCTGTTCACCTGGCGGGAGCGGGACCCGGCCGTCCTCGCCGACGGCGGCGGACTGACCAACCACGACACCGGCTACGTCACATCCGACGACCGCGGCCGGACCTGGCGCAACGACGCGGGCGCCGTGGTGGGCACCACCGGCGGGCCGGACCGGGTCCGCGTCACCGACGCCGGCCTGGTCGTCGACCCGCTGGGCCCGGACCACTGCCTGATGAACCAGGAGAGCCAGTGCGCCGACTCGGCCGGCCGGCCGCACGCGATCGTCAGCCACCTCCCCGTCCGCCTCGGCCCGCCGGCCGGCGGCTACGCCGCGGCCCGCGCCGCCCACGCCCGCGCCCACCATCTGCGCAAGACCGGCTCCGGCACCTGGCTGAAGACCGAGATCCCCGTCCCGCTCCGCTCCAGCCAGCGCACCAGGCTGGTCCTGGACCGCCATGACAACGCCTACGCCGTGCTGCCCTACGGCCGGATCGCCGCCGCCTCCGCGGGCAGTGGGTACACCGACTGGGCGCTGCTGTTCGACGGCGCCGGGCTGAACGCGTTCGGCGAGGTCGTGGTGGACGAGACCCGCATCCGGGCGGACGACGTGCTGTCGTTCATGTACCAGGAGAAGTCCGCCGGTACGACGCCCTCGCCGCTGTACGTGGCCGACTTCGCCCTGCCGGCGTGACGGTAATGTGAGGCTCGTCCCGCCGCATCCCGTCCCCTGGAGGTCCGAAGCCCGATGGCCCAGTCGGTGGGTATCAAGGACGTCGCCCGCGCCGCCGGAGTGTCGGTGGGCACGGTGTCCAATGTCATCAACCGCCCGGACACCGTCGCCGGCGAGACCCGGGCCCGGGTGCTGTCCGCGATCGACCGGCTCGGTTACGTCCGCAGCGAGTCGGCGCGCCAGCTGCGGGCGGGCCGCAGCCGGATCATGGGGCTGCTCGTGCTCGACATGGGCAACCCGTTCTTCGTGGACGTGGCCCGCGGCGCCGAACGGGCCGCCCGGGACGCCGGGCTGGGCGTGATGGTGTGCAACAGCGCCCAGGACGCGGCCGAGGAGGCCGAGTACCTCTCGCTCTTCGCCGAACAGCGGGTGCGGGGAGTGCTGCTCACCCCGGCCGACGCCACCGGCCGCAACATCGCCGCCTTCCGCCGGCACGGCATCCCGTTCGTGCTGGTCGACCGGGTCGCCGAGGGCACCACCGAGTGCTCGGTGTCGGTGGACGACGTCGCGGGCGGCGCGCTCGCGGTGCGCCACCTGGTGGACGCCGGGCACCGCTCCATCGCCTACGTCAGCGGGCCGGGCGGGCTCAACCAGGTCCGCGACCGGCGCACCGGCGCGCTGTCCGCCCTCGCCGAGGCCGGACTCGGTCCCGAGGCGCTGCGCGAACTGCCCACCGAACGCCTCGACGTGGCCGCGGGCCGGGACGCGGGCGCCCGTCTGCTCGGCCTCGCCGACCGTCCCACCGCCGTCTTCTGCGCCAACGACCTGCTCGCCCTCGGCCTGCTCCAGGCCATGTACGCGGCGGGCGTCACCGTCCCCGACGACCTGGCGATCGTCGGCTACGACGACATCGAGTTCGCCGCCGCGGCGGCCGTCCCGCTCACCTCCGTACGCCAGCCCGCCGTCACCCTGGGCGCCCTCGCCGCCGAACTGCTGCTGGAGGAGACCGAGCGGGGCGAGCGGCCCCACGAGCACCGCCGGGTGGTGCTCCAGCCGGAGCTGGTGGTGCGCCGCTCCAGCCTGGTCGCGCGCTGACCGCCCGCCCGGCGACCGCACCGTGATCCCGGGGTGCGGCCCGCGCGCGCCCATGTGCTGAACTGGGTCGCGTCCGTACCACTCGTCCCGGGAGACCCGTTGAGCCTCAGCTACCGCCAGCCCGGTGTGGTCCTCACCGACCACCACTTCACCGTGCCCCTCGACCATGCCGATCCCGGGGGCGAGACCATCGAGCTGTACGCCCGCGAGGCGGTGGCGAGCGGCAAGGCCGGGCAGGACCTGCCCTGGCTGGTGTATCTCACGGGTGGCCCCGGCTTCGGGGCGAACCGGTTCGTCGGGCGTCAGTCCTGGCTCGACCGGGCCCTGGAGGAGTACCGCGTCCTGCTGCTCGACCAGCGCGGCACCGGCCGCTCCACCCCCGCCACCCGGCAGACGCTCCCGCTGCGCGGCGGCCCCGCCGCCCAGGCCGACTACCTCACCCACTTCCGCGCCGACTCCATCGTCCGCGACTGCGAGGCCATCCGCCCCCGCCTCACCGGCGGCGCCCCCTGGACCGTGCTCGGCCAGAGCTACGGCGGCTTCTGCACGGTGTCGTACCTCTCCCTCGCCCCCGAGGGCGTGCACACCGCGCTGATCACCGGCGGCCTGCCCTCCCTGCACGCCCACGCCGACGACGTCTACCGGGCCGCCTACCCGCGCATCGAGCGCAAGGTCGCCGCCCACTACGACCGTTACCCCGAGGACGTGCGGCGGGCCCGCCGGATCGCCGACCACCTCCTCACCCACGAGGTGGTCCTGCCGAACGGCTACCGCTTCACCGTGGAGGCATTCCAGTCCCTCGGCCTGATGCTCGGCACGACCGACGGCAGCCACCGGCTGCACCTGCTGCTGGAGGACGCCTTCGTGCGCACACCCTCCGGCCACGAGCTGTCCGACGCCTTCCGGGAACAGGCGCAGACCCTGCTGTCGTACGCCGCCCACCCGCTCTACGCCCTCGTCCACGAGTCCATCTACGGCCAGGACGACCGCCCCACGGCCTGGGCCGCCGAACGCGTCCGCGCCGAGTTCCCGCAGTTCGACGCGGCCAAGGCACTCGCCGGGGACGGCCCGGTGCTCTTCACCGGCGAGACCGTCCACCCCTGGATGTTCGAGACCGACCCCGCCCTGCGGCCCCTGCGCGAGACCGCCGGCCTGCTCGCCGCCCGCACCGACTGGCGCCCGCTGTACGACCCGGCCCGCCTCGCCGCCAACGAGGTCCCCGTTGCCGCGGCCGTCTACCACGACGACATGTTCGTCGACGCCACCCACTCCCTTGAGACCGCCGCCGCGATCCGCGGCCTGCGCCCCTGGGTCACCAACGAGTACGAGCACGACGGCCTGCGCACGGCACCCCGGGTCCTGGACCGGCTGCTGTCCCTGGTCCGCGACGAGGTATGACGGGCGGCCCGGACCGGCTTGACCCTCCCCTTACGTCAGGCCGCAGCCTGTGACCGGACGAAAGGGCGGGCACATGGGCTACACGGTGGGCCAGGTCGCGGCGTTCGCCGGGGTGACCGTGCGGACGCTGCACCACTACGACAGGACAGGGCTGCTCTCGCCCGGCGAGCGCAGCCCCGCGGGCTACCGCCGCTACGGCGACGCCGACCTGGCCCGGCTCCAGCAGATCCTCTTCTACCGGGAACTGGGCTTCCCGCTCGAGGAGATCGCCGTCATCCTGCGCGACCCGCACGCCGACGCGCTCGGCCACCTCCGTGAGCGGCAGCGCCGGCTGCGCGAGGAGATCGCCCGGCTGGAACGGCTCGCGGAGGTGGCCGAGCAGGCCATCGAAGTGCAGCGCACCGGGGTACGGCTCAGCCCCGAGGAACGCTTCGAGGTCTTCGGGGAGATCTCCTTCGACCTCAGCTACGCCACCGAGGCACAGCTGAAGTGGCGGGACTCGGCCGCGTACCGGGAGGCGATGGCACGGGCGGCCGGCCACGGCAAGGAGGACTGGCGGCGGCTGATGGCCGAGGCCGCCGCCTGGCGGACCAGCCTGCTCGCCGCCTTCGACGCCGGCGAACCCGCCGACGGCGAGCGGGCCATGGACCTCGCCGAGGAACACCGCCGCCATCTGACCCGCTGGTTCACCCCCTGCCCGCCGGACACGCACCGGCGCGTCGCCGACGACCTGGCCGCCGACCCGCGCGCCTTCGCCCTCCTCGTCCCGCCGTCACAGCAACGGCCCGGCCTCGCCGCGTACGTGAGCAAGGCGATCCACGCCAACGCCGCCCGCCGCGAAGCCGCCGGCCCGGATCCCGAGGAGCAGCCATGAGAATCCTGATCGCCACGGCCGGGTCGCGCGGCGACGTCGCCCCCTACACCGGCGTGGGCGCCGCGCTGGCCCGCGCCGGACACCAGGTGACGCTGGCCGCCACCGACGGCTTCGCCGGCCTCGCCCGCGGTGCCGGGCTGGGATTCCGGCCGCTGACCGCCGACCCAGGGGCGCACGGCGGGGCCGGGAGCCGGCGGGACCTCATGCGCACGGCCGCCGCCTTCGTCACGGAACTCGGCCGGGGGTTCGCCGACGCGGTCACCGACGACACGGACCTGCTCCTGCTGTCGGCCACCACCGCCCCGCTCGGCTGGCATCTCGCCGAGGCCGCCGGCCTGCCCAGCCTCGGCCTGTACCTCCAGCCGACCGCGCCCACCGGCGACTTCCCGCCCGTGGTCACGGGCGCCCGGTCGCTGGGCCGGGCCGGCAACCGGGCGGCCGGCCGGTTCGCGCTGCGCATGACCGACCGGATCTACGCACCGGCGGTCGCCGAGCTGCGCCGGCGGCTCGGGCTGCCCCCGCTCACCGCCGGCGCGATGCGCCGCCGCATGGAACGGGCGCACTGGCCGGTGCTGCACGGCTTCAGTACGGCCCTCGTCCCCCGGCCCGCCGACTGGCGGCCCGGCCTGGAGGTCGCCGGCACCTTCTGGCCCCACGTGGGCACCGGCGAACGGCTGCCCGCCGAGCTGGAGGACTTCCTGCGGGCCGGGCCCCGGCCGGTCCTCGTCGGCTTCGGCAGCATGGCCGCCGGGCAGGGCGAGCGGCTGAGCGAGATCGCCGTGGCGGCGCTGCGCCGGGCGGGGCTGCGCGGCATCCTGCAGTCGGGCGCGGCCCGGCTCGCCGCCGACGGGGACGACCTGTTCACCGTCGGCGAGGTGCCGCACGCCCTGCTGTTCCCGAGGCTGGCCGCCGTCGTCCACCACGCCGGGGCGGGCACCACCGCCGCCACGCTGCGCGCCGCCGTGCCCTCCGTCGCCGTGCCCACCGCGGCCGACCAGCCGTTCTGGGCCGCCAGGCTCGCCTCGCTCGGTGCCGCCGCGGCCCCGGTCCCGCTGCGCGGCCTCACCGCGGAGCGGCTCGCCGCGGCGCTCACCGAGGTGACGAGCCGGCAGGCGTACGCGGCCGCCGCCGCGCGGGCCGCCCGTCACATGGCCCTGGAGGACGGCGCGGACCGGGTGCGGGCCGCCGTCGAAGGGGTGGCCGGGCGACGCGACGGACAGGGAGCTTTCGCAGGTCAGTAGGCTGGTCCCCATGCCGGAGAAGACAACCGACCCCGCCGACCTGCGGGGCGACTGCGCACAGTGCTTCGGACTGTGCTGCGTCGCCCTGCCCTTCGCCCGCTCCGCCGACTTCGCGGCGGACAAGCCCGCGGGCACCCCCTGCTCGAACCTCCGGGACGACCACCGCTGCGGCATCCACGCCCGCCTGCGGCAGCAGGGCTTCACCGGCTGCACGGTCTACGACTGCTTCGGCGCCGGGCAGAAGGTGTCCCAGGTCACCTTCGGCGGACGGGACTGGCGCGGCGCGCCGAAGGAGCACGCGCGCCGCATGTTCGACGTGTTCCCGGTCGTCCGGCAGCTGCACGAGCTGCTGTGCTACCTGACGGAGGCGCTGGGACTGCCCGCCGCCGCGCCCGTCCACCCCGAGCTGCGCGGGGCCCTGGAACACACCGAGCGGCTCACCCGGCAGGGTCCTGAGGAGCTGGCCGCGCTCGACGTGGCCGCGCACCGGCAGGAGGTGAACGTGCTCCTGCTGCGCACCAGCGAGCTGGTCCGGGCGGGCGCCACCGGCAAGGGCAAGGGCAAGGGGAAGGCGAAGGGCAAGGACCGGCGGGGCGCGGACCTGATCGGCGCCCGGCTCAGGGGCGCCGATCTGCGCGGGGCGAGCCTGCGCGGTGCCTGCCTCATCGCCGCCGACCTCACCGGGGCCGACCTGCGCGAGGCGGATCTGATCGGCGCGGACCTGCGGGACGCCGATCTCACCGACGCGGACCTGACCGGGGCCTTCTTCCTCACCCAGCCGCAGGTCAACTCCGCGCGGGGCGGCGCCGGTACGCGTCTGCCGGCGTCAGTCACCCGCCCCGCGCACTGGACAGCGGCTCGCTGAACGGGGTTCGGCCGGGTGCTGCCGCCGGGCGGTGGCGGGTTCGTCCTGGCCCAGGGGGACCGTCTGCGGGGTTCCTCCGGGGGGCCGGTGCCGTCGCTCCAGCCGTAGCCGCAGCCCCTCCGGCATCAGGGTCAGGCGTTCGGTGACGGTCAGGCGGTAGCCGGGGTCGGCGTGCAGCTCGTAGCGGCGCAGCAGCAGACCGAGGACCAGGGTCGCCTCGTGCAGGGCGAATTGCCGTCCGATGCAGGCCCGGGCCCCGGTGCCGAACGGCTTGAAGGTGTGCGGCGGACGGGCGCGTACGGCCGCCGGGGTGAAGCGGTCCGGGTCGAACCGCTCGGGGTCCGGGCCCCACACCTCCGGCGCGCGGTGCAGCATCGGCGTCAGCACCAGGGCCCACGCGCCCCGGCGCATCGGGTGCTCCCCGGCCAGGACGGTGTCCTCGCGGGCCTCCCGGGCGAAGGCGGGCGCGGTCGGCCACAGCCTGAGCGACTCGTCCAGCACCCGGCGGACGTAGCGCAGCCGGGCGACCTGGTCGTAGCGGGGGTGCGGGGTGTCGCCCCAGACGCGGTCCACCTCGGCCCGGGCCCGCGCGGCGATCTCCGGGTGCCGGGCGAGGTAGTACAGGGCGAAGGAGAGCGCGCCCGAGGTGGTCTCGTGGCCCGCCACCAGGAACGTGATGACCTGCTTGCGGACGTTCTGCGCGGACAGCCGTTCCCCGGTCACCGGGTGCGCGGTGGCCAGCATGCGGTCCAGCAGGTCCCCCTCGCCGGGCCCGGACCGGCGCCGGGCCGCGACCAGTTCGTCCACCGTGCGGTTCAGGCAGGCCATGTCGGCCGCGTTGCGCCGGGTCGCGCCGCGCAGCAGCAGCGGGGCCAGCGGGACGGGGACGGTGTTGAGGCGCTGGGCGTAGCCGAGGGTGCCGACCATCGCGGTGACGAAGGGGTGCGGCCGGTCGCGTTCGAAGGAGCCGAAGTCGTGTCCGAAGCCGGTGCGCGCGATGGTCTCCAGGGTCAGCCGGGTCATGTCGCCGGGCACGTCCACCGTGTGCCCGGCCGCCAGCCGCCGGTCCCAGTGGTCGGTGAGCCGGCCGGCCACGGACAGCATCATGCCGTGGTAGCCCTCCATGGCCTCCCGGCTGAACCCGGGCGCCAGGACGTCGTGCGCCAGCTGCCAGTTGGGCTCGTGGTTGTAGGCGGTGAACAGGCCGTCCCCGGCCACCGGCCGCAGGTTGGCGACGCCCAGCCCGACGTGCTTGGCGAACCGTGTCTCGTCGGCGAGGTCGGCGACCAGCCGGGCCCCCCACACGAGCACGAACTCGTTGCCGAAGACCCGCCGCCGGAAGATCGGGCCCAGCTCGCGGGCGTGCCGCAGGGAGTCCTGGAGCGGGCGGTGCCGGTCGATGCCGAGCACATCGCCGAGCAGCGGCAGCCGGCGCGGCGGGTGCGGTATGCGATGTAGCTCGGGCCAGCCCCGCTCGGCGCTCCGGAAGCCCTTCGGCGGCCGGTTCCCCCTGGTCTTCGTCGTCTCCGCCATGCCTGATCCCCCTTGATCCAGCGGATGGTTGACGCCGCCCCCGCACGTGTTGGACGTGGGTTCAATAACGCGTTTCAGTGTGGTGCCGTATGAGAACCGGCGTCAAGTAGAGTGACGCCATGCCCGCGAACGAGGGGGAGCGCGCCCGGCGCCGGCTCAGTACCGAAGAGCGCCGTGAGCAGTTGCTGTCGGTCGGCGCGAAGCTGTTCTCCGAGAGCGCCTACGACGATGTGTGGGTGGAGCGGGTCGCCGAGATCGCCGGGGTGTCGCGGGGGCTGCTGTATCACTACTTCCCCACCAAGCGGGAGTTCTTCGCCGCGGTCGTGGAGCGCGAGAGCGAGCGGATGCTGCGGATGACGGCGGCCGTGCCCGGGGTGCCGGTGCGCGAGCAGCTGACCGCCGGCCTCGACGCCTATCTCGGCTATGTCGAGGCCCACGCACACGGCTTCCGCGCCTTCCATCGCGCCGCCGCGGCCGGCGACCCCGCCGTGCGCCGCGTCTACCGGCGGGCGCTGGCCGCGCAGGAGCGGCAGATCCTGGCCGCGTTCGCCGCCGACCCCGAGTTCGGGCCGGTCGTCGAGAACGCCCCCGAGATGTGCCTGGCGGTGCGCGGCTGGCTCGCCTTCACCACCGCCGTGTGTCTGGAATGGCTCGGCGGGAAGGGCGAGTTGGGCCGTGAGCGGGTGCGCGACCTGTGCGCCCGCGCGCTGCTGGGCGTCCTCGCGTGACCCGGACCGGCTCCGTCCGCCGGTGCGGCGCGGTTGGCGCGCGCCCCGAACTCCGATAGGTTAGGCAAGGCTTACCTAAGGAGGTCTGGGATGGGTGACACGCAGGACTGGACGGCCGCCCCCGGCGCGGCGGAACGGGCGCGCTCGGTGCTGTCCCTCGCGTGGTCGTGCGCGGTGACCGCGGACGGCGTCCGCGAGGAGTACGCCGGAGCGCACACCGTCACCGAGGACGGCCGGGTGCGGCTGACGGTCCCCGACGACAGCGGCCTGTTCGCCGCGTCCCTGTGCGCCCCCCGCCAGGAGCCCTCCGCCCTGCTGGAGTTCGCCGACGTCGCCCCCGTACCGGTGTGCCACCGGATCCGGGCCCGGCTCTGGCTCTCCGGCCGGCTCGCCCCCTCCGAGGGCACCCTGCTCTTCAGCCCCACCCGCGTCGTGCTCCGGCAGGCATCCGGGCCCGTCGTCGTCGACCTCGACGAGTTCGCCGCCGCCCGGCCCGACCCCCTCGCCGGGGCCGAGGCACGGCTGCTCACCCACCTCGCCGACGCCCACCCGGACGCCGTCGAGCGGCTCAGCCGCCTGGTGCGGCCGGAGAGCCTGCACGCCGCGACCCGGGTGGTCCCGCTCGCCGTCGACCGGCACGGACTGACCCTGCGCATCGAACGCACCCGCGCCCACGGTGATGTACGACTGCCCTTCCACGCGCCCGCCGACGACGTCCCCCAGCTCACCGAGCGCGTGCACGCCCTGCTGGCCCAGGCCGCCGCCACGGGCTGCCCCCGGGCGCTACAGCGGCAGCGCGCAGACGGCGACGGGTGACGCGAACGGCTCGCCGGCCGGGCTCAGCCGCCCACTGCCCGCGTCGACGTGGAAGACGGTGACCGTGCCGGAACGCTGGTTCGCCGCGAACAGCAGCCGGCCGTCCGGGGAGAACGCGATCTGCCGCGGGAAGTCCCCGCCCACCGGCACCGTCCCCAGCAGCCGCAGCCGGGCCCCGGCCGATTCCACGGCGTACCGGGCGAGGCTGTTGTGGCCCCGGTTGGCCAGGAACGCGAACCGGCCGTCCGCCGTCACCAGCAGCTGCGCCGGATAGTTGGTGCCGCCGTCCGAGCCCGTAGGCTGCGGCGCGCCGACGCTCAGCCGCCCGGAGCGCGGGTCGTAGGCGCACACGGCCACCGTGTCGTCCAGCTCGTTGGCCAGGTAGGCGTACCGGCCGCCGGGATGGAAGGCCAGATGGCGCGGGCCCGCGCCGGGCCGGGTCTGCGCCCGGGCGGCCTCCGCGAGCGTGCCCCGCACCGGATCCAGGCGGTAGGTGTAGACGGTGTCGGTGCCCAGGTCCACGGCGAGCACGTGCCGTCCGTCGGGACTGGTGACGAACTGGTGCGCGTGCGGCCCCTGTTGGCCGGGACCGGGCGGCGGCGAGGTGTGCGTGACCCGGTCGGTGCGCTCGCCCAGGGCCCCCGAGGCGTCGATCGGGTGCACCGCGACGCTGCCCGAGCCGTAGTCGGCGCTCAGCAGCCAGCGGCCGGTGGGATGCACCGACAGATGGCAGGGACCCGCGCCGCCGGTGCTCCGGGTGCCGAGGACCCGCCGGTCGGCCAGGCGCACGGCCGTCACCGCGCCGTCCTGCCGCTCGGCCACCGCGTACAGTGTCCGGCCGTCCGGGTGCACGGCCAGATACGACGGGTCGGACACCCCGGTCAGCGTGCCCTCCCCGGTGATCCGGCCCGTCCGGGGGTCGTACGACGCGATGCCGATGCCGGTGCCGCCGCCCGCCACGGAGGTGTAGGTGCCGATGTACAGCGGGCGCGGCCCCGACGCACCCCGGGACGGCGCGGCGGGTTCCGGCGCACCCCGCGTCGCCCGGACGTCCGCCGCCGGGGTCGCCCGGCCCGTGCACGCGGTGACCGCGGCCGTGCCGGCCACGGCCCCGACGAACCGGCGCCTGGTCCACCCGCCGCCGCTCTCCCGGCTGCCCGCGGACGTCCGTGACTGCGTCTCCATGCCCCACCTCAGGTCGTCGGCCGGCCCGCTCCTGACAGGACACCTTGGCCCGCACCCGCCGCCAGGGGCAACCCGTGCGGCCCCGGCGCACCTCACCGGGAACGGCTGCCGAGGCCCGCGCGATTGCGCCACAGCTCCTCCTGGACGCCGAGCCAGTCGCGCAGCCGGGCCAGCCGGGGCAGCTTGGCCCGGTGCTCGCGGGAGACCCGGTCCAGCTCCTCCAGCAGGCGCCGGGTGCGGTGCTCGGTGTTCAGCTCGTCGATGATCCTGGTCGTCTCGGTCAGCACGGCACCCAGCAGCTGCCAGTCCGTCCAGTCCTTGGCGATCTCCTCCCGGAGCAGCTCCGCCAGCCGGTCCCGGGTGCCGGCCGCCGTGTGCAGCTCGGCCGACAGCCGGGCCTCGGCCGACTCGGCGTCCTCGCTCAGATGCGTGGTCACCAGCACCGCGAAGCTGACCACCGCGTCGGCGATCTCCGACAGCAGTTGCTCCACGGTCGCCCCCACCCGGGGCGGGAACAGGTCCTGCGCGCCACGGGCCTTCGCCAGGTCGGTGAACGAGCGGGCCAGCACCCGCAGCACCACCGTGCAGATCTCCAGCGTGTCCAGACCGGTGCGCAGCACCACCCGGTGCAGCAGCCCCTCCTTCACCCGCGGATTGAGCCGCAGACTGTCCTCCGCCTGCCGCAGCGCCGCGTCCACCCCCGTGATGTCGTGGTCCAGCCGGCGTGCCTCGTGCAGCCGCTCGGCCGCCCGCTGCCAGGGGACCCGGCCCGCGGCCTCCTCGCCCATCCGCAGCATCAGCTGCCGCACCCGCCGGGCCAGGCCCTCGATGGACCGGCCCGCCTCGTCCACCCACACGGGCGGTGGCAGCAGCAGATTGCAGGCGGTGCCGACGGCCGCGCCGATCAGCGTCTCCACGATCCGGGCCCACGCGGTGTACCCGACCGTGGCGCCGAGCACCAGCATGGCGCTGATCGCCACCTCGGCCGTGTACTCGTCCACCCGTACCAGCCGGCCCACGCCCAGCGAGGCCACGATGAGCAGCGCCAGGCTCCACCAGGTCAGCCCCACCAGCACACTGAACGCGATGGCGACCAGCACACCGGCGACCACCGAGTTCACCCGGCGGATGCCGTTGGTCAGCGTGGCGTAGAACGTCACCTGGACGACCAGCAGCGCGGTCAGCGGCGCGGTGAGCGGGGCCGGCTCCGGGCTCAGCCGGAGCGCGATGACATAGGCGACCGACGCGGCCGCGGCCGACCGCAGCGTCTGGACGACCGCCGGGTCCCGGCGACGCCTCAGTACCTGCCGCAGGTCCGGGCTCCACTTCCGTACGTTGATCATCCTTTGGCCTGTTCCCGTTACCCGGGCAGGTCGAACGTGGCCGTTCGCGGTCTGTTTCCGGCCACGCCCGCCACGGCGTGGGCCGGACGGCCCTCAGATGTACGGCTTGTCCGGGAAGGGCTCAGACATACAGCTTGTCCAGGAAGGCGAAGAGGTTGTCCCGGGTCCGGGCGATCTGTTCCTCCAGGGTCAGGCTCTCCTCGAACCGCACCCCGGACTCCGGCACCTTCCTGCCTCGCACATACAGCGAACACGCCAGGTCGGTGCACATGTACAGCCCGACCGAGTTCCCCTCCCGGCCGGCCGCGCCCGCCTTGCGCGCGGTCATCAGCGACACCCCGCCGCCGGGATGCGTGGTCAGGCACACCGAGCACAGGCTGCGGTGCAGGAAACTGCGCTGCGAGGACGGGTAGCGCAGGGCCACACCGGTGAGACGGCCGTCGCGCTCGGTGACCAGATAGCTGCGGTCGGGCGCGCCGGGATCGCGCCAGCCGAGGAAGTCCAGATCGTCCCAGGGGCGTTCCCCGAGATCGCGCGGCACGGCCAGACGCTTGGCCTCGCCCTTGGAGCAGTTGACGAAGGAGGCGCGGATGTCCTGCTCGGTGAGCGGTCTCATGGGGGGTCCTTCCGGATGCGACGACACGCTGCCTAGGGGTCCTAGGCGGACAGCTATCGTATTTAGCCCCAATGGAGTGTGCTAATGGTTTTCCGCAGGGGCTACTCGGACTCCTCCGCCCGCGCCCTCGGGGGCCAGACCCCGGGCAGCAGCACGCCCAAGGCGTAGGCGCGGGCGACCAGTTCGGTACGGTTGGCGGCGCCCCAGCGCGCCGACAGCCGCCGCAGGTGATACGTGACACCGTCCCTGCTGAGACCCAGCTCACGGGCGGCGCGGGCGGTGGTGGCCCCGCCGGCCAGCAGCGCCAGCACCTGCCGCTCCACCTCCGTGGTCGGCGCCGGCTCGGACCCGGGCGCGGTGCGCTCGCCCAGCACCCGCAGCATCACCAGCAGCGCCGGTGTCTCCTGCGCGCTGTCGCTCACCGGATCCGCGGTCAGTTCCCCGTACCGCTCCGCCCCGCCGGGCGCCCGCCAGCACACCGACACCTGGTAGCGGGAACGGTGCCGCAGCCGCAGCGCCTCGGCGATCCGCTCCACCTGGCCGGCCTCCTGCGGCCGGAACAGCTCCAGCACCTGCCGGCCGCGCAGCCGGCCCGGGGTGGTACCGCACTCCGTGGCCATCGCGGGGTTCGCCAGCACCACCTGGCCGTACACATCGCACACGGCCACCGGCACCGACACCCGGTCGAACACCAGCAGCGCGCGATTGCGCCAGGTCACCGCGTCGGCCCGTCCCGCCTCCATCGCACCTCCCGGTCCGCCGGCCGCCCGCCCATCAAAGAGGAAGAGGCAGGTCAGCGGCAACTCGGGGCCTCGGCGGGCGCGGCCTTCCCGGCCGCGCGGCGATCAGCCGTACCCTGCCGCGGGCGGCAGGCGACGGGTGCGCGGGCGGCGCAAGGGCCGTCGCCGACTTTCCCCTACACGATCGTGTAGTGCCGTGGCGCCGGCCCGGCCCGTCCGTCGACCACCCTGGAACGCAGGAGTCCGTTCCCGCGAAAGGCAGTTGTCGCGCATGCCCCCCACCGCACTGCACCCCGAGCCCGCCGCCACCCTGCCCGGCGTCCCCGTCGTCGACATCACCGCCACCGGCCCCGGCCGGACCCCCATCCAGCAGGTGATGGAGCTGATGCGGGAGCACGGACCGGTCCTGGTGCGCCGGCTGCACGGCCGGGACGCGCTGTTCGTCGCCGACACGGACCTGGTCGCTGACCTCGCCGACGAGGAGCGGTTCGCCAAGCACGTCGGACCCGCCCTGGAGAACGTCCGCGAGTTCGCTGCCGACGGCCTGTTCACCGCGTACAACGACGAGCCCAACTGGGCCAAGGCGCACGACATCCTGATGCCCGCCTTCGCGCTCGGCTCGATGCGCACCTACCACCCGGTGATGCTGAAGGTGGCCCGCCGCCTCATCGACTCCTGGGACCGGGCGGCCCGGGACGGCCGGCCCGTCGACGTGCCCGACGACATGACCCGCATGACCCTCGACACCATCGGACTGGCCGGATTCGACTACGACTTCGGCTCCTTCGAGCGCGCCGAACCGCACCCCTTCGTGGAGTCGATGGTCCGCTGCCTGGAGTGGAGCATGACCCGCCTGGCCCGCACCCCCGACGGGGACCACACGGCCGCCGACGCCGCCTTCCGGGCCGACGCCGACTACCTCGCCCGGGTCGTGGACGACGTCATCGCCGCCCGCACCGGCACCGACCAGAGCGGCGCGCAGGACCTGCTCGGGCTGATGCTCAGCGCCCCGCACCCCGCCGACGGCACCACCCTGGACCCGGCCAACATCCGCAACCAGGTCATCACCTTCCTGATCGCCGGCCACGAGACCACCTCCGGCGCCATGTCCTTCGCCCTGTACTACCTCGCCAAGCACCCCGCCGTGCTCCGGCTCGTCCAGCGCGAGGCCGACGCGCTGTGGGGCGGCGCCCCCGACCCCGAGCCGACGTACGACGACATCGGCCGGCTCACCTACACCCGCCAGGTCCTGAACGAGGCGCTGCGGCTGTGGCCGACGGCCGCCGCGTTCAGCCGGCACGCCCGCGAGGACACCCTGCTCGGCGGCCGGCTCCCGCTGCGCGCCGGGCAGGCCGTCACCGTGCTCGCGCCGATGCTGCACCGCCAGACCGTGTGGGGCGACAACCCCGAGCTGTTCGACCCCGAGCGGTTCACCCCCGAGGCCGAGGCGGCCCGCCCGGTGCACGCCTACAAGCCGTTCGGCACCGGCGAACGCGCCTGCATCGGACGGCAGTTCGCGCTGCACGAGGCGACCATGCTGCTCGCCCTGCTGGTCCACCGCTACCGGCTGCACGACCACACCGGCTACCGGCTCACCGTGAAGGAGACCCTCACCCTCAAGCCCGAGGGCTTCACCCTCACGCTCACCCCGCGCACCGCCGCCGACCGCGCGCACGCCCCGCTGCCCGGTACCGCCCCCGCGCCCGTCCAGGACACCCCGGCCCCGGACACGCTCCCGGCCCGGGTCCGCCCCGGCACCCGCGCCCTGTTCCTGCACGGCAGCAACTACGGCACCTGCCGTGACTTCGCCGCCCGGCTCGCCGACGAGGCCGCCGCCGTCGGCTGCGCCACCGAGGTCGCCGCGCTGGACGCCTACGCGGACGGCCTGCCCGCCGACCGGCCCGTGATCATCACCGCCGCCTCCTACAACGGCCGCCCCACCGACGACGCCACCGCCTTCACCGCCTGGCTCGACGGCACCCCCGACCTGACCGGCGTGACCTACGCCGTCCTCGGCGTCGGCGACCGCAACTGGGCCGCCACCTACCAGCAGGTCCCCACCCGCGTCGACGCCCGCCTCGCCGAACTCGGCGCCACCCGGCTCACCGAGCGCGCCGCCGCCGACGCCTCCGGCGATCTCACCGGCGCCGTACGGGAGTTCACGGACCGCCTGCGCACCGCGCTGCTCATCCAGTACGGCGACCCGGACGCCGGGACCGGCACCCCGGAGGAGCCCGCCCACGCCTACGCGGTACGCACCCTGACCGGCGGCCCGCTGGACGCCCTCGCCGAACGCCACGGCCTGGTCCCGATGACCGTCACCGAGGCCCACGACCTCACCGCGCCCGGCCACCCCCGCACCAAGCGGTTCCTGCGCATCGCCCTGCCCGAGGGCGTCACCTACCGCACCGCCGACCACCTGACCGTGCTGCCCGCCAACGCGCCGGAGCTGGTGGACCGGGCGGTCGCCGCGTTCGGTCTCGACGCCGACGCCGTCCTGGACATCCGGGCCACCCGCCCGCGCCGAGACGGCCTTGCTGTCGACCGGCCGCTGACGGTACGCGAACTCCTCACCCACCACGTGGAGTTGCAGGAACGACCGACCGACCGGCAGCGGGCCCTGCTCGCCGAGGCCAACCCCTGCCCGCCCGAGCGCGCCGCCCTCGCCGCCCTGCCCGGCGACGACCCGCGCACCCTGCTGGAGCTGGCCGAGGACCACCCCGCGCTGCGCGGCGCCCTCGACTGGCCGGCCCTGCTCGACCTGCTCACCCCGCTGCGCCCCCGCCACTACTCCATCTCCTCCGCGCCCGCGGCCGACGCCCGCCACGCCGACCTCATGGTGTCCGTGCTCGACGCCCCGGCACGCTCCGGCAGGGGCCGCTACCGGGGCACCGGTTCCGGCCACCTCGCCTCGCTGCGGCCCGGCGACACCGTGTACGCCCGGGTCCAGCCCTGCCGTGAGGCGTTCCGCGTCGACGGCTCGGCGCCGGTGGTGATGGTCGCCGCCGGCACCGGTCTCGCGCCGTTCCGGGGCGCCGTCGCCGACCGGCTGGCCGCCCTCCGCTCGGGCGCCGAACTCCCGCCCGCCCTGCTGTACTTCGGCTGCGACGCGCCCGACGCCGACTTCCTGCACGCCGACGAGCTGCGGGCCGCCGAGCGGGCCGGTGCCATCGCGCTGCGGCCGGCCTTCAGCGCCGCCCCCGTGAACGGGGCCGCCTTCGTCCAGCACCGCATCGCCGCCGAGGCCGACGAGGTGTGGCGGCTGCTGAGCGCCGGGGCGCGGGTGTACGTGTGCGGCGACGGCGCCCGCATGGCACCCGGCGTCCGCGAGGCGTTCCGTACCCTGTACCGGGAACACACCCCGGACGCCGACGCCGAGCGGGCCGAGCGCTGGCTCGACGCGCTGGTGGCGGACGGACGTTACGTGGAGGACGTGTACGCGGCCGGCTGAGCCCGGGCGTGGGGGAGGGGCACGGTGGGCGATTCCGGCGGGTGCCGGAAGGGGCGGGGGTCCGCCCGCCCGTCCCTCCGTCCCTCCGGGCCTGCTGGACGACAGCACGCGTTCCGCTTAGCTCACAGCATGAACTAAGGCGTGGGGTAATGTCGCGCACCGCTGCCCGAAGGAGTATGTTGCAGGTCGGGGACGGTTCGTGAAGGGAGCCACATGGCGGGGCGCAACGGACGCACGGTACGCGACCTGAGGCGGGGCAACCGCACGGCGGTGCTCCAGCGACTGTACTTCGACGGCCCGCTCAGCCGGTTCGAGCTGGGCCCGGCCACCGGACTCAGCTCCGGCTCGGTCAGCAACGTGGTCGCGGACCTGATCGCGGACGGCCTGGTGGAGGAGGCCGGCAGCGTCGACTCCGACGGCGGCCGGCCCCGCACCCTGCTGCGCGTCGCCCCTCGCAGCGGACAGATGATCGGCGTCGACGTCGGCGAAACCCGCGTCCGCGTCGAGCTGTTCGACCTGGCGCTGACCGAACTGGCCCGGGTGGAACGTCCGTTGACCCCGCAGGGCTACGACGTGGACGTCATCGCCGGTCACATCCGCGACGGCGTCGCCGAGGTCCTCACCGCCGAACAGGCCGCCCCCGACCGGCTGCTGGGCGTCGGCGTCGGCGTCCCGGGCATCGTCGAACACACCCCGGACCAGGGCGCCGTCGTCCACGGGCAGACCATCGGCTGGGACGCCGTCCCGCTGGAGCGGCTGCTGCGCTCCGCCTCCCCGCTCCCCGACGGGGTGCCGTACCTCATCGACAACGGCGCCAAGACCCTCGGCCAGGCCGAGATGTGGTTCGGCGCCGGGCGCGGCGCCCGCAACGCCGTGGTCGTGCTGTTCGGCTCCGGCGTCGGCGCCTGCCTGGTCACGCCCGAGGTGGAGCACGGGCGGGCCGTGGAATGGGGCCACCTGACGGTACGGGTGCGCGGCCGGCGCTGCCGCTGCGGTGCCCCCGGCTGCCTGGAGGCGTACGCCGGCGCCGAGTCGCTGCTCGCCCGCTGGCGCGAGGAGGGCGGCCGCCCGCCCGAGGACACGGACGAGGAGACCGCGCTCACCGCGATGCTCGCCGCCGCGTACCCGCCCGAGGGCACCGCGCCGGACCCGGTCGCGCTGGCCGTCCTGGAGGAGACCGCCGAGTACCTCGGCGCCGGCCTGTCCGACCTGATCAACCTCTTCCAGCCCGAGCGCATCCTGATCGGCGGCTGGGCGGGCCTCCAGCTGGGCACCCGCTTCCTGCCCGCCGTCCGCCGGCACGCGGCCACCTACGCCCTGCGTCATCCGGGCGACCAGGTGACCATCGACCTCGGCCGGCTCGGCCCGGACGCGGTGACCGTCGGCGCCGCGATCCTCCCCCTGGCCGACTTCTTCGCCAGCGGCGGCCGCCGCCCGGAACCGGCCGGCCGGACCCCGCTCCCCACCTGGCACACGGCCCTCCAGGAGAGGGCGCCGCACTGATCCCGGACGCGACCCGGGGGGCGCGTGCGGTCCGGCACGGAACCGACAGGCGCCCCCCACGCGGTCCTACGCCGGTGACTCGTCCGGGCCGGGGTGCTCCGGGTGCACCGTGCCCGTCCGGGGCGCGCCACGCGGGCCGGTGCCGGCCTCGTCCGTGTCCGGCGCGGTGTCCTCGCCGTCCTCGCCCCGCCCGTCCTCGGCAGACCGCCCCGGGGCGGTGACGTCCCACCGGTCCTCCCCGGCGCCGACCTGCTGGTCGGGCATGTCCCTGGGCACCGGCCGCTCCTCGCCGCCGGACCCGGGTTCCCGTACTGCCATGGTGTCTCTCCGCTCCTCCGTGGGGCCCGTCAGGGCCCGTTCAGCCGACCTTGCGTCCCCGCATCGGCTCGGTCTCCATCCCGCCGCCCTGCCGCAGGCCCTCCAGGAACTCCTGGATCACCTCGGTCGCCGTACGCCGGGGACGCCAGCCCAGTTCGGTGTGGGCCCGCGCGCAGTCCATCAGCGGCAGCCGCAGTACGGCGTCGAACAGGTGCGGGGACGCGGGCAGCAGGTGCAGCCCCCAGGCGGCGGCGATCGCCGAGCGGGCCGCCGTACGCGGAAGCCGGACCGGCCGGGAGCCGAGCAGCCCGGCCAGGACGGCGGCGTCCAGCGGGGGATCGGCGGCCAGATTGAAGGGGCCCCGGGCGTTGTCCGAACGCACCGCGAGCCGGTAGGCCTCGGCCGCGTCGTCGGTGTGCAGCGCCTGTACCCGCAGCCCGGGGATGTCCGGCAGGAACGGCAGCAGCTCCGGCCGGGCCAGCGGACCGGGCAGGAACCGCCCGCCGAAGATCCGCCGCTGCTCGCTCGCCGACTGCCACTTGAACAGGAACGCCGGGCGCATGCGCACCACCCGCACCTCGGGGTGGTCGCGCTCGAACACGTCCAGCGTGCGCTCCAGATAGGCCTTCTCCCGGCAGTACGCCGCGTCCGGCCAGCCGTGGGTCGGCCAGGACTCGTCCACCGCGTGGTCCTTCGGTCCCGGCGAGTACGCGCCGACGGAGGAGGCGTGCACCAGCACGGGCACCCGGGCCGCCGCGACCGCCTCGAACACCCGGATACCGCCCAGCACATTGGTCCGCCAGGTCCGGGCCGGGTCGTGCGTCGGCTGGAACGCCCAGGCGAGGTGGATCACGGCGTCCGCGCCCTCGAACCGCTCGGCGAGGTCCTCCTGGTCCGAACCGAGGTCCACGGCGGACCACTCCGTCTTCGGCGGCGACCACTGCGGCGTCCGCCGGGCCAGCCCGCGCACCGACTCCACCTCGGGGTCCTCGGAGAGCAGGCGCACCACGCTGGTCCCGACATTGCCGGTGGCGCCGGTCACGACCACCCTGCTGCCCGCTGAGCTGCTCACCTTCGGCTCCTCTCGTCGGCACGGCCGGGCTGTGACGAGCGCCCGGGTACCCGGACCCCCGGCGCGCACACGCGGCGCGCCGGCGGCTCCGCCGGTGCCCTACGGCGCGGTGAGGGTTTATCCCGTTGAGGGCGGGGGAGCGCGGGCATAAGGTCACCGCATGTCTCTACGTCTTCGTATGCGTCAGGCACTGCCGGAAGCCATGCGTGCCCGTGACAAGGCCGCCGTGAGCGCCCTGCGGTCGACCCTGGCCGCACTGGACAACGCCGAGGCGGTGCCCGTGAGCGAGGACCGACTCCGTGGCGTCGCCCTCGAACAGTCACCGGTCGGCGCCGGCACCACCGAAGCCGCGCGGCGCGAGCTGAGCGAGCGCGACGTGATCGACGTCGTCCGTGCCGAAGCCGGCGAACGGCTCGATGCCGCCGCGCGGTTGACGGCACCGGCCCACGCGGACCGGGCCGCCCGGCTCCGCGCGGAGGCCGACGTACTGCTCGGCTTCCTCGACGGCCTGGAACCCGCGTAGGACACACCGCCGCGGCACCTCGGGAGCGTGCAGGCGCCGGATGGGGAGAAGGCACATCACGCCGGGCGGGCCCGGCCCAACGGCGCCGGCTGCGCCGTGGACACCGCTGCTACGGCCTCGCCGCCCGCCGCTACCAGGAGTGGCGCCGGCGCCGCACCGGCCGGGTCCCCGCCCGGCCACCCTCGTGACGCGCGGTCACCGACGGCCCCACCACCTCCGCCAGGACGCGAACCGCGGGCCGTGGACCAGCCGGGTGCGTACGGGGCGCCGGGCCGGGGGCAGCGGCAGCCGCGTCTGCCGGACGTAGGCCTTCCATTCCTCGTACACGCCGGGCGCGAGCACGACGGCGAGCAGTATCGCGGGGATCACGACGGCGGACAGCACGGCGACAACTCCTTCCGCACGGCAAGCGGCTTCATATCCGGACGGGTTCCGCCACCTCCACCTGGGCCGGCCGCAGCAGCTGCTCGCCGACCCGGTAGCCGGGGCGGAGGACGACGGCACAGGTGGGCTGCCGGACGGCGGCGGTGAACGTGCAGGAGACGGCCTCGTGCACGGCCGGGTCGAACGGCTCGCCCGCCGTGCCGAACGACCGCAGCCCCAGGGCCGCGAGCTCGCGCTCCAGGACCTCGGCCACCCGCCGGAAGCCACCCGTGACCTCGCCCTGCCCGCGGGCCTGGTCGATGGCGTCGAGGACGGGCAGGAGACCGGTGAGCACATTGGCCACCGCTATCTCGCGGACCGCCAGACGGTCGCGGCCGACCCGTCCGCGGTAGGTGTCGTACTCGGCCTTCACGCGCCGCAGGTCCGCCGTGCACTCGCGCAGCCGCGCGCGCAGCACGGCGGCCTCGTCGCCGGCCGGGGCCGGCGGGCGGGCGGGCTCGACATCGCCACGGCGGCGGGGTTCCAGGCTGTTTCCCGGATCCCGCCGCCGGGTGTCCCCGACGACCGACAGCGAGGGCCTGCCACGGCGGCCGGTGCCGCTCGGACCGCTCATCCGGCACCGTCCTGCCGCTTGTCCTCGTCGACGATCTCGGCGTCCACCACGTCCTCGTCCGGCCCGCCCGCACCGGACGCGCCGTCGTCCGCACCCCCGCCGGCCGCCTGCGCGCCCTGTGCCTGCTGCGCCTGGGCGTACATGGCGGTGCCCACCTTCTGGGCGGCGGCGGTGACCTTGTCCGTGGCCTGCCGCAGGACCGCGGTGTCCGCCTGCTCCGCCTTCAGCGCCTGCTTCAGCTCCGCCAGAGCCGTGTCGACCTCACCCCTGATGTCGGCGGGGATCTTGTCGGCGTTGTCGCTCAGCAGCTTCTCGGTCTGATAGGCGACCTGCTCGGCACGGTTGCGGGTCTCGGCGGTCTCGCGCCGGTGCCGGTCCTCCTCGGCGTGCTGCTCCGCCTCCCGCATCATGCGGTCGATGTCGTCCTTCGCGAGCGAGGAGCCGCCGGTGACGGTCATCTTCTGCTCCCTGCCGGTGCCGAGGTCCTTCGCCGTGACGTGCATGATGCCGTTGGCGTCGATGTCGAAGGACACCTCGATCTGCGGGACGCCGCGCGGCGCCGGCGGCAGACCGGTCAGCTCGAACATGCCGAGCCTCTTGTTGTACGCCGCGATCTCGCGCTCGCCCTGGAAGACCTGGATCTGCACCGACGGCTGGTTGTCCTCGGCCGTGGTGAAGATCTCCGAGCGCTTGGTCGGGATCGTGGTGTTGCGCTCGATCAGCTTGGTCATGATGCCGCCCTTGGTCTCGATGCCGAGGGACAGCGGGGTGACGTCGAGCAGCAGGACGTCCTTGACCTCGCCCTTGAGGACACCGGCCTGCAGGGCCGCGCCGACGGCCACGACCTCGTCCGGGTTGACGCCCTTGTGCGGGTCCTTGCCGGTCAGCTCCCGCACCAGGCCGGTCACCGCCGGCATCCGCGTGGAGCCGCCGACCAGGATGACGTGGTCGATGTCGGACACCTTGATCCCGGCGTCCTTGACCGCGTTGTGGAACGGGCCCTTGCACCGCTCCAGGAGATCGCTGGTCAGCTGTTCGAACTGGGCGCGGGTGAGTTTCTCGTCCAGGTGCAGCGGGCCTTCGGCGGACGCGGTGATGTAGGGCAGGTTGATCGTCGTCTCCGAGGACGACGACAGCTCGATCTTCGCCCGCTCCGCCGCCTCCCGCAGCCGCTGCACGGCCATCTTGTCCTTGGCCAGGTCGACGCCGTAGTGGTTCTTGAACTGCTGGACCAGGTGGTCGACGATCCGCTGGTCCCAGTCGTCGCCGCCCAGAAGGGTGTCGCCGTTGGTGGCCTTGACCTCGACCACGCCGTCGCCGATCTCCAGGAGCGACACGTCGAAGGTGCCGCCGCCGAGGTCGAAGACGAGGACCGTCTGGTCGTTCTCCTTGTCCAGCCCGTAGGCCAGGGCGGCCGACGTGGGCTCGTTGATGATCCGCAGCACCTTCAGCCCGGCGATCTCCCCGGCCTCCTTGGTCGCGGTGCGCTGGGAGTCGTTGAAGTACGCCGGTACGGTGATCACCGCGTCCGTGACGTCCTCGCCGAGGTACGCCTCCGCGTCCCGCTTCAGCTTCTGCAGCACCCGCGCGGAGATCTCCTGCGCCGTGTACCGCTTGCCGTCCACGCTCCCGGTCGCGGGGAACCTCCACTGCGCGTCACCCATGTGCCGCTTGACCGAGCGCACGGTGCGCTCCACGTTCGTGACGGCCTGCCGCTTGGCGACCTCGCCGACGAGCACCTCGCCGTTCTTGGCGAACGCCACGACCGACGGGGTGGTGCGGGCGCCCTCCGTGTTGGTGATGACGGTGGGCTCGCCGCCCTCCAGGACCGAGACCACCGAGTTCGTCGTGCCGAGGTCGATTCCTACCGCGCGTGCCATGGCCCTCTCCTCCCTCCGTGTCCCAGACCCCGGAGCGGACACACGTCACTGAGAGTCTGGATAAAGTCCCCACGCCAGCTTGTCAAGAAATCCCGGTTTCCACCTCTTTACAAGCTTTTGCGGAGGGCGGTAGCTGTGGAGGCGGGCCCGGGCCGGAAGGAGGTAGGCCGATGATCACCGAACTGGCTGTCGAGCGCGTCGAATTCACCTGCGGCCACTGCTGGCACACGTGGAGCGCCGATTACGACGTGCAGTACTACCGCGACGAGAACGGCGACGAATGGGAGTACTTCACCCGCGACGGAGACGCCGTGCCGTCCCCCTACGAGCCCCAGGGCGCTCCGCCCTGCCCGCTCTGCGGCCGTCGCTGGGTGGGCCGGCTCACCGCCCGCCGGCCCGTCCCCGTGCCGCCCGGCCCGGCCGGGACGCCCCGGCAGCGGCTCGCCACGACCCGCGAGCGGCACCGCACCGACCGCCACGCCGCGCCACCGCTGGGCAGGGACGCCCCCGAGCGGCCCCGGGACACCACGGCGGGGGCACCCGGCGAGCCGTGAGGCTCCCCGAGCGCGGCGGGCCGCCGCCCGCTCAGCCTGCGGGTCGCGGCCCGGCCGCCGAGATCACGGTGAACCGGGCGCCGTCGGGATCGCGCAGGACGGCCTCGTGCTCGCTCTCCTCCAGGACGCCTCCGCCGTGCCGCAGCGCGGCCCGCGCGCACTCCGGCACATCGTCCACCAGGAAGGTGACCTGCCAGTGCGGCCGTACCGAGGGGTCGGGGGCGGTGTCCGACTCGCCCGACTCGATGCGTGCGACGACGTGGCCCTGGCTGCGCAGCAGCACCTCGTCGGCCTCGTACTCGACCTCACAGCTGCCGGGGCGGTCCGAGGCCCAGTCGAGGACGCCGCCGTAGAACATGGCGGCGTCGAAGGCGTCGCGGGTGTGCAGGGTGATGAAGGCCGGTGCCGCACGCCGCCGGGGCTCCCAGCGGCCGAACAGCTCCCCCTCCCAGATGCCGAAGGTGGCCCCGTGCCGGTCGGAGAGGAGTGCCACCCGCCCGGGCGGCAGCCGCAGCGGGCCGACGCCCGCCGTGCCGCCCCGCTCCCGGGCCCGCGCCGCGGCCTGGTCGGCGTCCGGGACGGCGAAGTACGGCGTCCAGGCCACCCCCGTCTGCCGCAGGGCGGGCAGTACGGCGATCCCGGCGACCGGTGCCGAGTCCGCCAGCGCGATGCGGAAGTGGTCGCCCGCCCCGGCCGGGCGCCACTGCCAGCCGAGCACGGCCCCGTAGAACCGCTGTGACGCCTCGAGACCGTGACTGGTCAGGCTGACCCAGCACGGCGCGCCGCACGCGGAGCCGGCGTCCGTGGCCCCGGGGGACTGTGTCTTGCCGTGATTCATGGCCATCGCGCCCGGCCTCCTGTGTCCCAACCGCCAGCGCTGTGAGACCGATGTCCGACGGGAATGCGAAACCTGAAACGTCAGCGTACCCACAGCACTCCCGGGGAAACGGCTCCTGTCGCGTGTCGCTAGCGGCTGGTGAGGCGGGTGAGGGTGACGCCGTTGGGGAAGGCGGTGCGCTCGGCGACCTCGAAGACGGTGGGGTCGAACGCGCCGTCGAAGGCGGGGATCCCGGCGCCGGCAACCACCGGGTAGTTCTTGATCACCAGTTCGTCGATCTCGGGCAGCAGGGCCCCCGCGAGCTTTCCGCCGCCGCACAGCCAGATGTCCAGCCCGCTGCCCTCCTCCCGCTTGAGCGCGCGGACCAGGCCGAGCGGGTCGCCCGGGACGACGGTGACGGCCGGGTCGGTGTCCGGGGCGAGGGTGCTGGAGACCACGTACTGGCGCAGGTGCGCGTACGGGCTGGTGATCCCCGCGTCGAGCGCGGGGCGGTAGGCGCCGAGGCCCATGACGACGGTGTCGAAGTGCCGGTTGGGCGCGTCGCCCAGGCCGACGGCGGCGCGGTGGGCCGTCGGGACCGTCTCGGGATACAGGGTGTTGGCCCAGCCGGAGTAGGCGGTGGCCTGCTGTTCGTCGCCGGCCGGGAAGAAGTCGTACTCGCCGCCGGGGCCGGCGATGCGGCCGTCGAGCGTGACGGCGACGTAGTACACGAGCTTGCGCAAGCTGGTACCTCCCCACGTAGTACTCTGTCTGAAGTGGTTTGACCGTAGTACTACAGCTGGAGTGGTGTCAATGGTGAGACGGAACGACGAGCGGCGGGCCGCCCTCGTGGACGCGGCGATCGAGGTGCTGGCCAGGGACGGCGCGCGGGGCCTGACGTTCCGGGCGGTGGACACAAAGGCCGCCGTGCCCGTCGGCACCGCCTCCAACTACTTCGCCGACCGCGACGACCTGCTCACCCAGGCCGGGGCCCGGGTCTACGAGCGGCTCCGGCCCGACGAGGCCACGCTCACCCGTCTGCGGACGGTCGGCCGCGACCGGGAGACCTACGCGGAGCTGATGCGGGAACTCGTCGGCCGCGTGGCCGCGTTCCGCACCGGCTACCTCGCGCTGCTCGAACTGCGCCTCGAGGCCACCCGCCGCCCCGGACTCCGCGAGGTCCTCACCGAGCGGGTCCGGGCCGACCTGGACGCCAACGTCGCCTATCACGAGGCGTCCGGCTTCCCCGGCGACGCCACGGCGGTCAAGCTCCTCGTACTGACGCTCAACTGGCTGATCGTCGAGCAGCTCACCCTGCCGGACGTCTTCACGGAGGCGGAGCGCGACCAGCTGGTGGCGGCGGCCGTCGAACGCATCGTCACCGAGGAGTAGGGGGGAGCAGGCGGCCGGGACCGGTCCGTACACGCTGTCCCGGAGCGCCCGCTCAGCGCCGTAGCGCCGCCCGCGCCGGGAGCGTCACCGCCAGCATGCCGAGCCCCACCGCGCCCCCGGCGAAGGCCGCGTACACCAGCGGGGGCACGTACGGGTCCTCGCCGGTCAGGCCGCGCGTCATCGGTATCAGGGTGGCCGCGGCGATGGCCGTGCCGAGGACCACACCGGCCCCCGCCACCAGCAGCCCCTCCCAGCGCAGCATGCCCATCACCTGGCGCCGGGTGGCGCCGACGAGACGGAGCACGCCGAGTTCCCGACGGCGGTCGAGGACGGTCATCACCAGGGTGTTGACGGCGGCCACGGCGGCGAAGCCGCCCAGGACCGCGGCCATCGTGTAGTTGGCCCAGGCGTTCAGCTCGCGACCGGCGCTCCGCCCGGCCGCGTAACCGGACCCGTCGGCGACCTCGCCCAGCGGGGCGAGGTCCCGCGCGTCTCCGCCGCGTACCAGCAGCGTGCTGTCGAAGCCCGAGGAGACGTGCGCGGCCAGCGACGCGCGGTCCATGGTCACGGCCGGCAGGCCGAGCCCGCGGCCGTAGACGGCGACGACCTCGGGGCGCGCCCGGGTGCCGTCCGGGAGGTACAGCGGCAGCCTGTCGCCGACCGCGACCCCGGCCGACGCGGCCAGCGTGGTGTCGACGGCGATCCGGCCCCCGCCGATCCGGTCCAGGCCGCCGTCACGCACATCGAGGTCCTGCACCTCGGCCAGCCGGGCGCCGGAGCCGGAGACACCCTGGGCCGCCGCGTCCTGCAACCAGCGGTCGCCGCCCGACCCCACGGGCACCAGCACCTGGGTGTCCAGCAGGCCCACGGCCGCCCGGACGCCGGGCACGCGGGCGGCGCGCCCGACGGAACCGGGGGACAGCCCGGCGGGGTGGGTGACGACGTGGTCCGCGATGATGCCGGCGCGCAACTGCCCGGCGGCGACGTGGCTTTCGCTCGTGTGCAGGAAGGTGAGCGTCGAGGCGAAGGCCATGGCCAGCACGATCGGGGTGAGCGCCGAGGCCAGCCGGCGGGCGTTCGTACGGGAGTTGGCGACGGCGAGCGAGGCCGCGGCGCCCAGACCGCGCAGCAACAGCCCGGACAGGGCCGCGCACAGCCGCGCCACCAGCGGGCCGAGCAACGCCACCGCCAGCATGAACAGCATGACGACACCGAGGGCGGCGTTGGCCGCGTCGTCCCCGGCCGAACGGGCGGCGAGCACGGTGAGGAACCCGCCGCCGGCCAGCGCGCCCAGACCCAGCGTGGTACGGATCACGCCCGGACGCCGCCGTTCCAGCGAGGCCTCGGTGAGTGCCTGCCCCGGCTTGATCCTCGCGGGCCGGCGTCCGGCCGCCCAGCCGGCGGCGAGCGCGGTCAGCAGCCCCGTGCCGACGGCGACGACGAACGGGATCCACGACACGTGCAGGCGCACGGGTTCCGGGATGGCCCCGCGGTCCTCCAACTGCCCGAACCACCAGTGTGCGAGCCCGATCCCGGGCAGGCAGCCGGCGAGCCCGGCGACGGGCGCGACGAGCAGCCCCTCGGCGGCGACCGCCCGCCGGATCTGCCGCGGCGTGGCGCCGATGGCACGCAGCAGCGCGAACTCCCGGGCGCGCTGGGCGACCGACAGGGCCACCGTGCCGGCGGCGGTGAAGACGGCGACCATGGCGGCGACCCCGCCGAAGGAACCGCCGAGCCCGGTGAGCGTTTCCTTCGCGTACCCGAGCCCGTGGTTCTCCACGGCGCCGCGGTCGTCACCGGTGTGCACCCCGGCGCCGGACCCGGCGAGCGCCTTGCGCACACCGGCGGCGAGGGCACCGGTGTCCGTCCCGTCGTCGGCCAGTACGGCGATGGCGTCGGCCTTGCCGGGATGCCCGGCGAGCGCGGGGGACCGGGCGTCGGCGAACCAGCCCACGGGACCCCCGGCCCGGTCGCCGGGCCCGGCCTGCGCCAGTCCGGAGACGCGGAAGCGGGCGCGTCCGGCGGCGGTTTCCAGCACGACGGTGTCGCCCACCCCGGCCCGCGCGGCCCGTGCGGCGGCGGCGTCGAGGACGACCTCCCCGGCACGGGGCGCGGTCCCGGAGCGGAGCGCGGTTCCGGTGAAGGCGTGCGATCCCCAGCCATGCCCCGTGAACGAGCGGCCGCCCTGGCGCACGGGGAACGTGAAGTCCGCCACGGCCGCCCGGACACCGGGCACGCGGGCCGCCCGCCCGGCCAGCGCGGTGTCCACACGGGCGGTGTCCGGCAGCGGGACCGACTCCTCGGAGCGGCCGTCCCCGCTGCCCATGACGAAGTGGGCGTACTGGTCGGCCGCCGCGACGACCGGCGCCTTCGCGTACCGCGCGGGCGGGACCGAGGCGCGGATGCCGGTCTCCAGGAGGATGCCGCAGGCGGAGACGATCAGCGACGCCATCATCAGCGCCACGAAGGTGCCGGCGAACGAGGCGGGCTTGAAGCGTACGGCCGCGCGGGCGAGGCCGTTGGGGGCGAGGGTCCTCACGCGGCGGCCACCGCCACCGTGCCCGTACGGGAGGTGAGGGCGGCCATGCGCGCCGCGATCTGCTCCGCCGTGCCGCGGTCGAGACCGCTGGCGAAGACACCGTCGGCGAGGAACAGCACGCGGTCGGCCCAGGCGGCGGCGGCCGGATCGTGGGTGACCATGACGACGGTCGCCCCCAGGGTGTCCACCGCCTGCCGGAGCAGGCCGAGGACCTCGGCGGCGGTCCCGGTGTCCAGGGCGCCGGTGGGCTCGTCGGCGAACACCACGTCCGGGTCGGTGATCAGGGCACGGGCGACGGCCACGCGCTGCTGCTGGCCGCCGGACAACTCGCCGGGCCGGCGCCCGGCCTTGTCGGCGAGGCCGACCCGCCCGAGCATCGCCGCCGCCCGCCGACGGTCCTGGCGCTGACCGGCCAGGCGCATCGGGAGCAGCACGTTCTGCTCCACGGTGAGGGAGGGCAGCAGATTGAAGGCCTGGAACACGAAACCGAGGCGGCTGCGCCGCAATTCGGTGAGCTGGTTCTCGCGCATGCCCGTGATCTCCGTACCGCCCAGCCGCACGGAGCCGGCGGTCGGCCGGTCGAGACCGGCCGCGCACTGCAGGAAGGTGGACTTGCCGGACCCGGACGGGCCCATGACGGCGGTGAACGTGCCGCGGGGCAGGGCGAGATCGATGCCGGCGAGGGCGCGCACGGTACGGGAGCCGCGGCCGTACTCCCGCCGTACCCCGCGCAGTTCGACGGCGAGACCGGGTGTGCCCTGGGGCTCCAGCCGGTCGTCCGCCTTCCGCCGCTTGCCGCCGCGCAGCCTCATGGTCCGTCCTCTCACGATCTTTCCCAGCCGACGACTCGACGCTACGGAGCACGGCCGTCACGGGACATGGAGGCTCCCGGCGGATCGGGGGTGGGGATATCCCGAGGGCACCGGTCAGGACAGCTCGACGCGCGGGACGGGCCCGGCCCGCGTCGCGGCTCGTCACGGGCCCCACGCGGTCAGACTCCGTGGGAGCGCAGCATGCCTACCCCCTTCCGCAAGCGGATCGTCATCCCGGCCACCGCCCTGGCCGCGGCGGCCGTCGCCCTCTCCCCGGCCGGCGCCGGCCAGGCCCTCGCCCACGCCTCGTGCTTCGACCGCGCCACCCGGCCCTACACCTCGGTCGTCGACAGCCACCTCCACTACCGCCCCTTCGGCGGCAAGGCCATCCCCTTCGAAGAGCTCAACGCCTACCTGCGCAAGAGCGGCGTCCACTACGTCAACGCGTTCGGCATCGGCCAGAAACTGCCCGCCGGCTCCTCCTGCACGTACTACCTCGACTGCCCCGGCACCCCCGTGCTGCCCAGCGTCAGGAACGACATCGTCAACGCCGAGAACTACCTGGACGACAAGCCCTCCGACCCGCGCATCACCCTGTCGATGACCTCCTTCGACCTCGCCCACCCCGAGACGATCCCCGAGACCCTCGACCTGTACGACCGGGAGTACCCAGGGCTCTTCCGCTGGGCCGGCGAACTCAACCTCGTCAAGGGCGCCCTGCTGCCCAACCACCACGAGCCCGCGAGCAGCGGCGACATCGACGGGTGGGCACCGATGATGAAGGAGTTCGAGAAGCGCGGCATCCCGGTCACCCTGCACGCCGACCTCGGCACCGACGCCGAACCCACCAAATACCTGAACCTGTTCCGCAAGGCACTCGACCGCTACCCCCGCAACAAGATCGTCTGGGCGCACATGGGCCTGTCCAAGGAACTGTCCACCATGGACCCGGCCGAACACATCGCCATCGTCCGCGGCCTGCTCACCCGCTATCCCCGACTCACCCTCGACCTGAGCTGGCGCGTCCTGGAGGACCAGTACTTCAGCAAGCCGGGAGTCCGCCGGATGTACGCCGGCCTCCTCGACGCCTTCCCCACCCGCGCCATCCCCGGCACCGACTTCGTCGCGTCGAGCGACAAGAGCTACGCCGTGTACAAGGAAGAGCTCGAAGTGACCAGCCGCATCAACAAGGCCCTCGGCGACAGAGCCTTCCGCGGCATCGCGCTCGGCGAGAACTACTTCCGCCTGCTCGGCCTGAACACCACGGCACCCAGGATCTGCGCACAGAAGTGACCACCGGGCCGGCCGGCCGTGGATCCCTCCCCGGCACCGGCGGCCTGTCGCCCGGCACGGCCGGGAGTACGCTGGCCTTACCGAGAGCTTTTCGGGCGCACGACCACGGCGGCGCCGTTCCCGGCGAGTGACGGACGCGGGCAGCCGCGAGCCGCCTGGTGCTCCTCACCGGCCTCGCCGCCGGTGAGGAGGACACGGACTCGGGGCAGGACACCACTCCGCGGATCATGGCGGGAGAACGGATGACGCCCGAACGGCGCCCGGACCGCTCCGAGAGCTTCGGGGAAGCGCTGCTGGGAGAGGTTCTCGACCGCGCGCACGAGCTTCCTCCCGATCTCATCGCGCCGCTGGTCACCGCCGTGGTGGCGCGACTGGGCGGCAGGCGTCCGCAGGTGCTGCTGCAGGACTACGGCCAACTGCTCCTCGTACCCCTGACCGGCGAGGGCCTCACCCAGGGGGAACCGCAGGTGATCGACGACTCCGCGGCCGGCCGCTGCTTCCTCGACGCGGTCCCCGTGGAACTGCTCGGGGCCGACGGCGTACGGATCCACCTGCCGCTGCTGGACGGCGGCGACCAGGTGGGGGTCATGTCGGTGACGCTCGACGGCATCGACGACGACGTCCGGCGCCTGCTGCTGAGGATCTCCGGACTCGTGGCCGACCTGCTGGTGACCAAGCACGGCTATTCCGACCTGTTCTTCGGCGTCCGGCGCCGCGAACCGATGAGCGTCGCCGCGGAGATCCAGTGGTCCCTGCTGCCGCCGCTGGCGATGATCATGCCCCGGGTCGCCGTGGCCGGGATCCTGGAACCCGCCTACGACGTGGCCGGCGACAGCTTCGACTACGCGCTCAACGGAGACATCCTCCACGTGGTCATGATCGACGCGGTGGGGCACGGACTGAACGCGGCCACCCTGGCCACCGTCGCCATCGGCGCCTACCGCCACGCCCGCCGCCTCGGCATCGGACTGTCGGCGAGCTACGCCTTCATGGACCGCGCCGTCGCGCAGCAGTTCGGCCCCGAACACTTCGTCACCGCGCAGATGATCCAGCTGGACACCACGACCGGGTGGATGCGGTGGGTCAACGCCGGCCACCCGCCGCCGATCCTCGTCCGCGACCACCGCGTCGTACGGCGCCTGGTCGCCCCGACGACCCTCCCGGTCGGCCTGGGCGGTCCGGAGCCACCGGTCAGCGGGCTGCGGCTGGAGCGCGGGGACCGGGTGCTCTGTTTCACCGACGGGCTGATCGAGGAGCACGTCAGGGGAGGGGAGGAGTTCGGCGAGAACCAGTTGATCGACCATGTGAACCGGTTGGAGGCGACCGGCCGCGGCATCCGGGCGGTGACACGCTCCCTGTCCCACACCCTCAAGCGGGCGCGCGGCGGACACACCACGGACGACGCGACGCTGCTCATGGTGGAGTGGCGCGGCTGAACTCCCCCCCCGCTCTCGGCAGCGCCCGCGGTCACAGAACCGCCCGGGCGGTAGGGGCCCGGCCCTCGCACGCCTGCCGGGCTCGATCGACCAGCATGCGTGTCAGGATCTCGAGATGGTCGCCGCCGTACGCCTGCGTCCAGTCCACCGCCTCGATGCGGTAGGTGACACCGACCACGACGCTGCCGAACCTGACCACGGATATCACCGTCTTGCCGGAGGAGCCGTCTTGTCTGCCGAAGGCGTGGCTCTCGTCCCCCAGAGCCGGCAGCGCCATCGAGGGCGGGGTGTCCTTTCTTGTCGACTGGCAGGCCGATCGCGCGGCACTGACGCTGGAGAGCGCGTACACCTCGAATTCGGCGACGTTGTCCGTCGACGGGTCCTTGTACTCGGCTTCGCCGCGGAACGACACGCTAGGCGGATCGGTCCGGCACTGCGCTGCGCCGGCTTCGAGCACCTTCGGAGCGGATTCCTGGGTCCAGCCGCCGGGCACCGCGTCCAGCCCGGGAAGGACCGACTTCACCACGTCACGGTTCTTGAGCACCGGGCGGAGCCGCCCGCCGGCGAGCGAGTTGTCCGCGCCGTCCGCGGAAGCGCCCGCGCCGCCGGCGTCCTGTTGCGACGCCGTGCCGCTTCCCCGGGGCCGGACGAGTCGTCCACGCCGATCGCTCGCACGCCGCCGTACACGGCGAGCGCCACGATCGCGAGCACCAGCGCGACCAACGCCACCAGGGCCCGGACCGCCGCGGGTGGTCGAAATCGTCAGCGGACCGAGGGAGTTGCTGCTGCCACGTAACCGGTTGCCGTCGCCGATGACCACGCTCCTGGGAGGCGCCGGCGGCCGCTGGGGAGGCGGTGGCGCCTCGAACAGGGAGAACAGCCGTCGTGCGAACGCCGGGTCCGCGTCGAGAGCGTCCCGCAGCGCGGCGTGGAGCCGGTCCGCCGCTGCCGAGTCGCCGGGGGCCCGGTCCAGCCCCGTCAGTGCCGCCCGGCCCTGCTCCGAGCCTCCCAGACGTTTCCCTGACCAGGCCGGATACCATCTGCGCCGTCTCCGTGCCGAGCGCGGTCCCCGCGCCGGTGACCGCGGCCACGACGAGAGGTACCACCGCCGACGCCAACCCCCGCTGTGTCCATCACATGCCCGGGCAACCGGAATGATCGCCTGGCGGATCAACACCGTCTGAGTCTCGGGCGCATATCGGCGCGTACACCACCCAACCGGTTCCAGCCCGAACAACCGATGATCTTAAGCCAGTTAACCGGATCTTCCCTCGCCGGACGCTTCAGTCGGGGCAGCATACAAAGCGTGCTCGATCAGCTACGTACCGCAATGAAATGGGGGAAGATGGCCAACCAGCCGAACCCGGATCTCACCAACAGCCTGACCATGCTTCACACGGCCGTCATGCACACGGACAAGAACATCCGGGACGCGCTCGACAAGAGCGTGGAGAAGCTGGAGTCGGCCGGCCAGGCCGCCCAGGACAGGACGACGAAGGAGGTCGTCGACGAACTCGGCCGGATGCGCGCGAACTTCCGCGACGTCTACAACAAGCTGAACGCCAACGGGGAATCGCTCAACAGCGCCGTCCACGACATCGTCGCCCAACTGCGCACCGGACTGCAGGACGTCCGCACCGCGCTCGCGGACCTCACGCCACCCGCGCCGCCGCCACAGCCCGCCGACCCGCCGGCCCCTGCCCCTGGCTCTACGCTGCACGAGGCACCCGGCACCGAACGGGACCGCACCAGCCCCGCGACGGCACCTGTCAGCACCATCACAGAGTCCGACGTACTGCCGGAAGAGGCCGCCCTCCACAGCGTGATCCCGGCGCAGCGCACCGTCGACCCGTGCCCCCCTCCCAGCCCGGCGCTGACGGCCGACGCGGTCCGCCGGGCTGTCCGCGAGGTCCTCAGCGAGGAACTCGCCCCAGTGCTCGCCGCGCTCACCGCCCCGGCCGGCACCGCCGACGAGAACCCGGCCGACGACCAGCACGACGGCCCGGACCCGCTGCATGTGGCAGCCGGGGAGATCAAGCAGGAACTCGGCACCGCGCTGGAGGAAGCCCGCTCCGGTCTCGCCTCACTCCAGCAGGAGATCGCCGACCTGCGCGGCGCCGTGGAGGAGCTGCGGACCCGGCCCGGCCCCGGCTCCGAAACCACGACCGTCGAGGTGAGCGCGGAGCACAGCACCCTTCTCAAGACGGCCGCCCGCGTCTCCGCCGCCTCCCTGCTGTGCCACCGTGACATCTGGGAGTTTCTGACCGCCCACGCCGGACGGCACCCGCACTTCCGCGTGCCGCCACACGTCACCGACGAAGGTGACGAGCGGATCCGCGCCGCGCTGTCCGGCCGCTCCCTGATCGCCCTGTTGATCAGCCTCCACGCCATCAAGCACACCGCCGACAGCGGCGACGGTGACCAAGAGCTCGCCGCCACCTTGTACGAACGGATCGAGAACAGCCTGACCACCCTCGCCCCTGACGGCGAACCGGTCACCATCACCCTCGACGACCGCACCGCCCCCGGCCCCCACACCCCGGCCGCCAACGCACCCGAGAACACGGCCACCCCACCAACTCCCGGGGAACAGAACACCGATACCGGCGCAACAGCCGGCCCCACCACCGCGTAGCCTGCCCCGGCCTGCCACGTCGGCACGAGGACCAGCAGGCCGGGGACAACCGAGTCGGTACTTCGGGATAGGGACTGTTCTGCCCTATGGAAGCCCGTACACCACCGGTGATCATGTAGGAGAACTACAAGTGATGGGAAGTGCTGGAGCGTTAGGGCGAGCACCAAAGCACGTATGACCGCACTGATCAGGCCCATCAAGAAGGGACTCGAAGTCCGCTGCCGGTCGCATTTTGGACCATCTCACACCGTTGCTGGCCAGCTCGCCTGCGCGCCGACCGCGCGAGGGTACCGTCTACATCGTCGACGGCACCCTGATGCCGACCCGTGATCGCAGCGTGGCGGCGTCCAGCAAGAACTACCGGTACTCGACCAACCTGCAGGTCGTTATCGACGCAAACAGTCGCCTGGCCGTGGCGATCGGACTCCCGCTACCCGGCAGCCGAAATGACTGCCGGGCGTTCACGGAGTCCGGCGTCGACCGGGCCTGCCACGGAGTCCTTACGATCGCCGACGGCGGCTACCAAGGCACCGGGCTCCTCATTCCACACCGCAGAAGCCGAGGCCAGAGTCACCGCAGCCCGCGACAGGAAGCGGAGAACGCCGTCCACCGCCGTGCACGAGCACGCGTGGAACACGCCCTGTCACGGCTGAAGAACTGGAAGATCCTGCGAGACTGCCGGCTCAAGGGCAACAGAGTTCACCAAGCCATGCTCGGCATCGCCCGCCTGCACAACCTGGCCCTCACCAGATGATTCGAACTCGATCGGAGTCGCGAGCAGCAGGGCGATGCGACGAGCGCAGGGCTCAGGAGGATTCGATGAGCAGGTCGACGGCCGAGTAGAAGGCGTTCGGGGTGTCCCCGATATTCCATCGTCCGAGGATGGTGTGCCTGCCAGTGAGGCCGCCCAGTGGAACGATGTGCTCCACCACATATGGCGGCGTCGTGTTGTGGGAGTCGAACGTCGTGAGCACGGTGTTGTCGGCGGTGATGGCGATGTACTCCCACGTCGTAGTGCGGTGGGGAGCGGTGAGCGTCCAGGTGAACCCGATCTCCTGCACCCCCGCGGGCACGGTGAAGAAGCAGTCCGCAAAAAGGGAGTCGTCGTTGAGCTCCGGGAAGCGCGCGCCGTCCCCGTTCGGGAGGAGGCTCCCCTTGGGGGCTTCGACGCTCTGCGGCTCGTACTGGACATCCCCCGCGCCGGGGATTTCGCCCAGGCGCGCCCTGGCCTGACGGCTCGGAGGGACGGTGATGTATCCGGACACGTTTTCTCCTGTTGATCACGGGGCAGGCCGGTCCCCTGCCTACCCGGGTCGCATGCCCCCCATCCAAGACAGTCCTCGAACCCCCCTTCCGGGGGATGTTCGGGCGCACAGGGGTACGACGAGGGCGTATGAGCCCACCCTCACTCGCCACTCGACCCGTGGGCACCGCACCGCCGATACGGGACACCCTTTAAAGGGTGTTGCACAAGGCCGTGTTTGGGCAGGTCAGGGCCGGTGCTGGCGGTCTTCTGGTCATGATGCAAGGGCGAGGTTGTGCATGTGGGCGACGGCCTGGACCGCGTGGTGGAGCCCATCGCCGCGCTGCCGGCAGTCGCGGAGGATCTTGTAGTTCTTCATCCGGCCGATCACATGCTCCACCCGTGCACGCACCTTGCGATGGGCGGCGCTGTCCTCTTCCTCGCCCGGCAGAAGAGGGCGGTGCGGGCGTTTGCGGTGCGGCACGACCATCCCGCAGTTGAGGTAGGCGCCATCGCCCAGGACGGTCACGTCCTGGCAGTGGCCGCTCAGCCCGGAGGCCCGCCAGGCGTGCGCGTCCGCGGTGGTGCCCGGCACCGGCCGTGCTGCGGCGATCACCAATCGGGTGTCGGCATCGACGATGACCTGCACGTTCGCGGAGAACCGGTAGTTGCGTGACGATGAGCCGACGTTCCGGTCTCGGACCGGGACCAGGGTGCCGTCCACGATCCACAACCGGTCCGCCGCCTCGGCCGAACGGGAGGCGGGCTCGAGTGCGAGCAAGGGTCCCAGCCGCTGGATGACCCGGCAGGCCGTGGAGGAGGAGACGCCGAACAGCGAGCCCAGTTGACGCATGGTCAGGTTCGTGCGGTAGTACACCGCGACCATCAGCACCCGTTCCGCCAGCGGCAGCGACCACGACCGGCCCCGCAGCGTGCCGTTGCCACCCCGCTCTCGCACTACCTTCAGCAGACCCGAAAACTGCGTCATCCGCAGTCCCGTGAACGTCTCCACCCACATCCGCTCAGCGCGTAAGACCCCGGCCATACAGAAGAGATGCCCAGTTCAGAGCCTTGTGCAACACCCTTTACCGCAGCGACCTCATAGACGGCTGCCTCACTGAGACCGGCCTGGCCATCAGACCCACCTGAGCAACCCAGCGACATCACGAGTTCCACCTCAGTAACCGCCGGTTCTTCTCCCGCAGTTGCCATCGGATCAGATCGTGGATGGTCTGGTCGGTGCCGTCATCGCGCCACTTGTAGAAGTAGTACTTCACCGCGCTGGCGGGCGGCAGGTCGTGGGGCAACAGCCCCCACTGGCAGCCACTGCGGTTCTGGTACAAGATCGCGTTCACGATCTCCCGCATCTCGTATCCGCCCTGGTGGCCACTGACCGACGGATGCGCGGCCTTCCAGGCTGTGATCACGGGCTCGACCAGGGCCCACTGCTCGCCGGAAACGTCACTCGCGTACGGCTTGCGCATGCTCATGCCACAACCCAGTGAACCCCGAACCTCTGACCGGCCGCTATACCCCAACATCACACCATCGAGCGATCACAGACCGGACAGAAGATCACGTTCCGCACTCTGAGTGCCGGAGTCGCACGTCACCGAAGCCTTCGAGGACCTGCACGGCCCTCCGCGGACATGCTCCCGCAGCTCAGCATGGTGAATACGGCTGAATACGGCCCACCGTCGCGAGCGGTCCACAGGGGCTCGGACGATCGGTAGCCTCTCCGCCAATCGACCATCCCGTGTGTCCACTTGCGATGTCACGGCGACGGAACCTCAGCCACGTGCACGCCGTGGGACCACGAAGGAGAGGAACACCATGAGATTCGGCAGAGACGCCAAAGTCGCTGGCGCTTTGCTCGTCGTCCGCGGTGTCCCCTCCACCTTCACCGTTCCGGCCGCAGCCGAACCCGCCCCACCGAACACAGTGGCGGCCGTCCTCGCCGACAAACCGGCTTTCCTGCAAGCGAGTTCGCATGACCGCTTGGCAAGCCCGAACTGCCGGACGTCACAGGCGAAAAGCGTGTTGCGAGGTCTGGACGGCTCTTGTCCCAGACGCGTCAACGTGCTGCGCCTCATGGCACACACCCCCCACAGAAGCACCTGGAAAGAGGAGAAGATTCGCTATGGCACGGAAGCACAGACTGATCGCTGGCGGGATATCGGCAGCGGTGGCAGCAGCCGCGATCGGCACCGTGGCCGCCCTTCCGGCGAACGCGACCCCGACCGAGACCGAGGGCAAGGTCATCGGCGCGAACTCCGCCGATGCCATCAAGGGCAGCTACATCGTCACGATGAAGAAGTCCGCCGTGAACGTGAAGACGGACCAGGCCGAAGGCAAGTCCGTCATCGCGGACCACGGCGGAAAGGTGCGGAAGACCTTCACCGAGGTGCTGAACGGCTACTCGGCGGCCATGTCCGAGGGCGAGGCCAGGGAGCTGGCCGCGGACCCGGCCGTGGACAAGGTCTTCGCCAACGAGAAGGGCCGCCTCACCGGTGAGCAGGACAACCCGCCCTCCTGGGGCCTGGACCGGATCGACACCCCCGAGCTGAAACTGGACCAGAAGTACAAGTACCCGGACAAGGCCGGTGAGGGCGTCACCGTGTACGTCGTGGACACCGGTGTGGAGGCGACGCACCCGGACTTCGGCGGGCGCGCCAAGTCCGGCACGGACGTCGTCGACGGGGACGACGACGCGACCGACGGTCACGGCCACGGCACGCACGTCGCCTCCACTGTCGCGGGCGAGAAGTACGGCGTGGCGAAGAAGGCCGACATCGTCGGGGTCCGCGTCTTCGACAACGGTGGCCACGGCACCGCGGAAAACGTCATCGCGGGCCTCGACTGGGTGGTGAAGAACGCCAGCGGTCCGTCCGTGGTCAACCTGTCGTCCATATTCAACGCCCACGAGGCGCTGGACACCGCCGTCCGCAACACCATCGCCAAGGGCATCACCTTCACGGTAGCCGCCGGTAATTTCTGGATGGACGCGGGTAAATGGTCGCCCCAACGTGTCACGGAGGCCCTGACCGTCGGCGCCACGAACAACACCGACGCGCAGGCCGGGTACTCCAACTACGGCAAGGTGCTCGACCTCTACGCCCCCGGCTCGGGCATCGTGGGTGCGGGCCTGCACGGTGGCGAGGCCACCATGTCCGGCACGTCCATGGCCGCCCCGCACGTCGCGGGCGTCGCGGCCGTGTACCTGGCCGGCCACCCGGACGCCAAGCCCGACGCGGTCGCCAAGGCCCTGACGGACGGCGCGTCCAAGGGCGTCGTCGGCAAGCCGGGTCCGGGCTCCCCGAACCTGCTGCTGAACGTCGTCGAGTGACTTCGGTCGCGTAGCGCTACCAGGAGAACCGGTACCACCACCTGAACCGCAACCGCCGTCCTTCGCCGGGGCGGAGGTTGTCGGGATGACTGATGCCTCCCCCCACCCACCCCCGCTTAGAGGAGAAAATTCGCTATGGCATTGAAGCGCATGAGAGTTGCTGTCGGGATATCGGCAGCGGTGGCCGCCGCCGCGATCGGCACCGCGACCGCCCTCCCGGCGAACGCGACCCCGACCGAGGCCGAGGGCAAGGTCATCGGCGCGAACTCCGCCGATGTCATCAAGGGCAGCTACATCGTCACGATGAAGAAGTCCGCCGTGAACGTGAAGACGGACCGGGCCAAGGGCAAGTCCGTCATCGCGGACCACGGCGGCAAGGTGCAGCAGACCTACACCGCGGTGCTGAACGGCTACTCGGCGGCCATGTCCGCGCAGGAGGCCAGGGAGCTGGCCGCCGACCCGGCCGTGGACAAGGTCGTCGCCAACCAGAAGGCATACCCCGCCGGTGAGCAGGACAACCCCCCCTCCTGGGGCCTGGACCGGATCGACACCCCCAAGCTGAAACTGGACCAGAAGTACAAGTACCCGGACAAGGCCGGTGAGGGCGTCACCGTGTACGTCATCGACACCGGTGTGGACATGAAGAACCCCGACTTCGGTGGCCGCGCCAAGTCCGGCGCGGACGTCATCGACAACGACGACGACGCGACCGACGGTCACGGCCACGGCACGAACGTCGCCTCCACTGTCGCGGGCGAGAAATACGGCGTGGCGAAGAAGGCCAATATTGTCGCGGTCCGTGTCATGAACGACCAAGGCATCACCAACATCGCGACCATCATCGCGGGCATCGATTGGGTGACCCGGAACGCCAGCGGCCCGTCCGTGGCCAACTTGTCGCTGAGGACCCCCGCCAGCGACACGATGGACACCGCCGTCCGCAACTCCATCGCCAAGGGCATCACCTACACGGTCTCGGCCGGAAACGAAAGTGCGGACGCAGGGAACTCCTCGCCTGCACGGGTCAAGGAGGCGCTGACGGTCGGCGCCACGGACAAGAGCGACGCGCAGGCCAAGTTCTCCAGCTACGGCAAGGTCCTCGACCTCTACGCCCCCGGCGTGGACATCGCGAGTGCCAAGAGGGGCGGCGGCGAGGCCACCACGTCCGGCACGTCCCCGGCTTCTGCGCACGTCGCGGGCGCCGCGGCCGTGTACCTGGCCGGCCACCCGGATGCCAAGCCCGACGCGGTCGCCAAGGCCCTGACGGACGGCGCGTCCAAGGGCGTCGTCGGCAAGCCGGGTCCGGGCTCCCCGAACCTGCTGCTGAACGTCATCGAGTAAGCGCCCCGAACCGCGAACAGCCGCCGCCCGGTGCACCGGGCGGCGGCTTTCGTGTGCGTACGGAGTCAGCTGTCCGGCTGGAAACCACCACCGATATCTGGATGGCGTACAGGGTGCCTGCCAGCCCACAAGCGTGGATCTGCGGTCACGTCCCGGCTATGCCGAGGAGGACCTGCGCCAGTTCGCGTGGCTGGGAGAACATCGGCCAGTGGCCGGTTTCCATCTCGATAAGCCGCCAGCGCCCACCGGTCAGCAACTGGGCTACGTCGTCGCTCGGCTCGGGGTCACCGAGCGTGCACTTGATGTAGGTCGCCGGGAGGTCGCCAAGCGGCCCTTCCAGTACGGCGGGTTCAGTCAGCGTGGCACCGGGATGCGGCGTTGAACCGCTCACAATCCGTGCGATCTGCGCGTCGGTGAGACCGTGGCCCTGGAAGTGGGCTGCGAGCGCGACCGGCCAGAATCCCCCGTTCTCGGCGAGCGATGCCCTTACCATCGCTCCGCCATCCGGCCAGGCCGAGACGAACGGTTCACCATCGGTCGGCACACTGGAGTCGAGGAACACCATGTGCAGCAGCCGATCGCCGATCCGCTCGGCGGCCTGACCGCTTGGGACACCCGAGTAGCTGTGACCTACCAGAACGACTTCACGCAGGTCCTGGCGCTCGACCTCATCAACGATGTCCTGGACATGGGTCTGCTGCCCAGCCTGCACGCCTTGCTTCTCAGTGAGACCGGACAGTGTCAGCGGGTGGACGCCATGGCCGGCCGCACGCAGATGCGGCACCATATCGTCCCACGCCCACGATCCGAGCCGCGCCCCTGCAACCAGCACAAAGTTCGCCATGGCCGCACCGTAGCGGAGCGGCCCGACGACCGCTCCGGAAATACGGGCGTCGCACTGATCGGCTTCGATCACCGCTTGCGGTCAGTAAATATGACCTATTTCGGCGGAATCCTTTCTTCGTCGTCGGGACTGTTGGGGGAAGTCGGCGAGGGTACATCACGAGTGACCGAATTCGCGGCAGACTCGCAGGGGGAAATATGGCCAGTGTGGAAAGGGACGGCCCGGACCAGGACGTCGCCGTCGCCGATCAGCCGGTGGCCGCGGCGTGCAACGGCGGAGGCGAAGGGTATTGCGTGGGGCCGACCTTGAGTCGTGCCGAGCTTTTCACGCTCACCGGTGACGGTGACAACAAGGACCACGACACCGGTATCTACATCACCGTCAAGACGAGTGACGAGAAGTCGCTGCTGGCCTCGATCAACAACGCGGACAGCTCCGGCAAGGACATGACCACGTACAACGACGATTCCCATCACATCGTCCCGCTCGTGGTGGAGGCGCCGGGCACGGGCAAGTCGGACTGCTACGGCTTCCGGGTCCGCATGTGGATCAAGACGAACGGCAACGACAACTGGACCATCGACGTCGCCCGCGTCACGCTCTACTTCAGCGACGGCACCACACTGGTCGCCGAGAAATTCGGATTCAACCTCGACGGAGACGGCGACACGGTCGAGTTCGCCGCCCTTTAGGCGAGCGGCCGATGGGGGCTCCGGCCGGTGAGTGGTTCCGGAATGCGTTCCAAGGCCGGTTCAGCGGAACGCATTCCGGAATGCGGCCCCGGTCAGGTGTCGATGCGGGGGTCCGCGGGGCTGAGGTAGTGGACCGTCGTCCGGTCGCTGTGGGGGGCGAGCAGGTCCTGGAGTTCGTCCGCCGCGGTCTTGAGGAGGTGGCCGTCGCGGGTGGCCTGGAGCGTTTCCAGGACGAAGGCGACGCGTGTCGAGTCCTCGGTGACGCGGGTGCGGTGGGCATCGCGGTGGTTCCAGTGGCGGGTCAGCACGCCGGTGGTGTCGGCGTAGATGATCTCGCCGGGCTTCGGTGTCTCGACCGTGTCGGGTTCGCCGAGCGGGGTGAACTCCTCGGCCCCTTCGGCGTGGCGGATGTCGACGTCACCGGTGACGTGGTCGAGGTCGAAGGCGCCGGCGGGCAGGCCGTGGCGGACGGAGACGGCGTTGTAGGAGTCGACGGCCGGGTTGATCCGCGGCAGGCTGCCCTTCTTGGCCATGCGGCGGCCGAGCGCGTCGACGCTGGGACGGACGCGACGGGGGTTGGTGCCGAAGGAGCGGTAGGCGGTGTGCCACGCCTCGATGCGCGGGTCCGTCTCGTCGGCCGGCTGCCAGGTGCCGGCGGCGAGTTGCCGTTCCAGGTCCTCGACGGCCGTGACGGTGGCGGGCCAGGGCTCGTGGCCGCGCAGACCGGTGACGGCGACCAAGGCGATGAGCGTGTCGGGGAAGGCGTCCGCGACGGCGGGGCTGATGCGGAAGGCGGTCATGGGCGAGAACCTGTTTCGTGCGAGTGCGAGTGCGAGTGCGAGTGCGAGTGCGAGTACGCGGGTGCGGGTGTGAGTGCTGCGGTGGCGCAGGGTCCGGGTCAGGGGGTCCAGGTGCCTACGCGGTCCAGCCGGTGCAGTTGCTGTCGGGCGGTGGGTATGTCGAGGCCCTGGCCGCGGCGGGTGAGGCGGTCGGCGACGGCTGTGCGGTGCTCGACGGGCTTGTGGTCGTCGTACTTGAACTTGGCCCGTACGTCGACGACGTCCAGGCGCAGGCCGCGGATGCCGGGGAGCATCCGGCCGTACGGGGGCTCGTCGGGGTCGATCGGGGCGTGGTCGCCGTCGGGTTGGAAGTGTGCCATCTGGCGGCGCAGCAGATCGGCTTTGGCCTCGGGGTCGTCGATGATGTGGGCCCGGCAGGTGAACTGGACGGCGGCGTAGTAGCTGGTGGGGACGCCGTCCGTGGGCGGGATGTCCGGCCTGGCGCGCCAGGGGCCGGGGATGAAGGCGTAGTCGCCGACGACGGTGAAGGTGACGTTCGGGTCGTGCTCGATCGCCTTCCAGACCGGGTTGGGGCGGGCGAGGTGGATCAGCAGACGGCCGTCGCCGGGGGCGAAGTGGGTGGGGACGACGACGGGCGGCAGGCCGGGCGGGCCGTTGACACAGAGTTGGCCGAAGTCGTGGCCCTCGGCGATCCAGTGCTGCCATTCGGCGTCGTCCAGGGCGGCGTCCCAGGGCTGGATGAACATGCGCTTCTCCCTGCGGGAAGGGGGGGGGCGGGTGGCGGGTGAGGGGCGGTGGGCGGTGGGCGGGCAGGGAGGGCGGGACCTCACGGCGGTTCGGCTGGTCCTACGGCGGCCCGGGGCCCTGCGGCGGGCCCGGGCGGCTCCGTCGCGCAGGGACGCGCCGACGCCCTCGGCAGGCCCGGCGGCCGCACGGAGCGTGATCCGCGGACCGACCGGGAGCAGAGCATTCACGAGAGATCCCTTACTATCAATGGAACGACTGAACCGTACAACGTACCGACCGGAGCGTGTCAATCGAACGACCGAGCGGTGCAGTGCAGTGCCCCATTGAGGAAGTGATCGGATGGCAGAGACCGAGGCGGCCCTGCGGACGCTCGCGCGCAACGTCCGGGCGGCCCGTACCCGTGCGGGTCTGTCGCTGGACGAACTCGGCCGGCGGGCCCAGGTCAGCAAGGGTGCCCTGGTCGCGCTGGAGAAGGCCCAGGGAAATCCGAACTTCGCCACCCTGGTACGGCTGGCCGACACCCTCGGCGTCTCCGTCTCCGCCCTGCTGGAGGGCCGCGCCGAAGGACGTGTACGCGTCGTGGCCGCCGGTGATCTGGCCCCGCTGTGGACCGGACCGCGGGGGAGTGAGGCCCGGCTCATGCTGACCACTTCGGGGCCGGCCCCGGCCGAGGTCTGGCGCTGGACGCTGGAGCCGGGCGAGGAGTACCCGAGCCACCCCCACCAGGCCGGCGTCGTGGAGACCGTCAGCGTCACGTCCGGCCGGATGACGCTGATCGTGGACGGCACCGAGCACTCCGTGGAAGCCGGCCAGACCGCCGCCTTCGACGGGGACGTCCCCCACACCTACCGGGGCGCGGGCACCGGGACCTGCCATCTGATCATGACCGTCCACCTTCCGCCCGGCCCCGGCTCGTCGGCCTGACCGCGTCGCCGCGCCGGCTGGGCACCGCCGGTTCCTTCAGGGAACCGCGCCCACGGCTGGCGCCGAGAGGAGCCTGGAACCGGCCGCCGTCATGGAAACGCCCCGGCCGTGACGGGGGAATCACGGCCGGGGCGGTCGGTGGTGGGAGCGGACGGCGGTCGCCTCGCGGCGAAGGGCTCCACAGGGCTTCAGCCGAACGATCGTCCCTGTGGGCGAATGGTGAGGCCCGGGGACACTGTCCCGTCCACACCCACGGCTTGTTCAACGGGCAACCACACTGGGGTGTTCCGTTCACCCCCGTGACCTGCGTCACGGCTCACGCCAGCGGGCTCCCGGCCAGCCGTGCCAGCAGGTCGGCGGGGTCGGCGTACACCGCCTCCGCCCCGGCCTCCTCCAGATCCGCGCGGGGAATCCCGCCGCACAGCACCCCCACACAGCGCACCCCGGCCTTGCTGCCCGCCCGCATGTCCCACACCGTGTCCCCGACGAACACCGCCCGGGAGGCCGGGACTCCGGCCAGCTCCAGGGCGTGCTCCACCGGCTCGGGGGCCGGCTTGCCCTCCTGGACGTCATCGGAACTGGCCGTGGCCGTGATGGCGTCGTCCGCGTCGATCGCCCGGCGCAGCGCGCCCAGCTCGGCGCCGCTCGCCGACGTGGCCAGGACCACCGCCCAGCCATCCCCGCGCAGCCGCCGCAGCAGCTCCGCGGCGCCCGGCAGGGCGGGCAGCCGGTCGAAGTACTGGCCGTACAGCGCCGTGTGCGCGGCGCTCAGCTCGCTGTCCTGGTCCCGGTCGCGGCCGTCGCCGAGCAGGTGGGCGATCAGGTCCGTGGAGCCCAGGCCGACGGCACGGTGCACGGCGTGCATGGGTACCTCGTGCCCCGCCTGGCGGAACGCCTCCCACCAGGTGACGACATGGAGGTGGTTGGTGTCGACAAGGGTTCCGTCCACGTCGAAGACGGCGGCTCGTTCCATGCGGGGATCCTTTCCTGGCGCTCGCTCCGGGAACGGGTACCACGCCGGGGCGGGTCGGGAACCCGTCACGCGGGCGGGGACCCCGTCGCGCGGACCGGAAACCCGTCGTGTGGGCCGGGCCCCGTCGTGTGGGCCGGGGCCCCGTCGCACGGGCCGGGAGGGGCACCCCGCCGGGCGGGTGACAGGCACCCGTCGTGTCGGCCGACCCGGGTCAGGAGCCCGCCGCCCGTGCCGGCAGGCGGCCCTCGTGGGTCCAGGTCAGCAGGTCCTCGGCCGGCCAGGTGGTCACCACCCGCTCGGGCGGCACCCCGCACTCCTCGGCCCGGGCGCAGCCGAGGATCTGCCAGTCCAGCTGGCCGGGGGCGTGCGCGTCGGTGTCGACGGCGAACAGCACCCCCGCCTCGACCGCCCGGCGCAGCAGCCGCCGCGGCGGGTCCAGCCGCTCCGGGCGGCTGTTGATCTCCACCGCCGTCCCCGCCTCGGCGCACGCGGCGAACACCTCGTCCGCGTCGAACTCCGACTCCGGGCGCCCCCGGCCGGTCACCAGGCGCCCGGTGCAGTGCCCGAGGACGTCGGCGTGCGGATCGCGTACGGCGGTCACCATGCGGCGGGTCATGGACCGGGCGTCCATCCGCAGCTTGGAGTGCACCGAGACCACGACCACGTCGAGCCGCTCCAGCAGCTCGGGCTCCTGGTCCAGCGAGCCGTCCTCCAGGATGTCGCACTCGATGCCGGTGAGCAGCCGGAACGGCGCCCAGCGCGCGTTCAGCTCCGCCACCACCGCCAACTGCTCCCGCAGCCGCTCGGCCGACAGGCCCCGGGCCACGGTGAGCCGGGGCGAGTGATCGGTGAGCGCCACCCACTCGTGGCCCAGCCCGGCGGCCGTCCGCCCCATCTCCTCGATCGGGCTGCCCCCGTCGGACCAGTCCGAGTGGGTGTGGCAGTCCCCGCGGAGCAGCGCCCGCAGCCCGGCCCCCGGCCCCTCGACAGGCGCCCCGGCCTCCTCCTCCAGCCGGCGCAGATAACCGGGCACCTCACCGGCCAGCGCCTCCCGCACCACCTGCGCGGTCTTCGGCCCGACCCCCTTCAGCGACTCCAGCGTCCCGGCGGCGGCCCGCTCGGTCACCTCGTCCCCGGGCAGCGCGGCCAGCGCCCGGGCGGCGGTACGGAAGGCCCGTACCCGGTAGGTGGGCGCGAGCGCCCGTTCCAGCAGAAACGCGATCCGGTCGAGAGCGGCGACGGGTTCCATGCACTCAAGGTTCACACCGGCGCCCGGCAGGGGCGCGGGGAACCGCGCGCGCCGTCCCGCACCACCCGCACCCCGGCCCGCACGGCGCACACCGTTTGCGCACCCCGCCCCCGGGTACTGCCATGCCCACACTCACCGAGAGGAGGCCGGTCATGCCCCGAGCGGCCATCGTCACCGGCGCGGACTCCGGCATCGGCCGCGCCACCGCCGTACGCCTGGCCGAGGCGGGCCTGGACGTCGGGATCACCTGGCACACCGACGACAAGGGCGCCGAGGAGACGGCCGAGCAGGTCCGTGCCCACGGCCGTCGCGCCGTCGTGACCCGGCTCGACCTGACCCGGCTGCCCGAGGCCGCCGACACCGTGGACGAGCTGTGCGCGGAGCTGGGCCGGATCGACGTCCTGGTCAACAACGCCGGTACGGGCACGATGACGCCGTACCTGGACCTCACGCTGGACGATGTGCGCCGGGTCCTGGACGTCGACCTCGTCGGCCCCTTCCTGCTGGGCCAGCGGGCCGCGCGCCGGATGATCGAGCAGGGTGACGGCGGCCGGATCGTCAACGTCACCTCGGTGCACGAGCACCAGCCCCGGGTCGGCGCGGCCCCGTACTGCGCGGCCAAGGGCGGGCTCGGCCTGCTCACCCAGGTGATGGCCCTGGAGCTGGCCGAGCACGGCATCACGGTGAACGCGGTCGCGCCCGGTGAGATCGCCACCCCGATGACCGGCCAGGAGGACATTGACGTGCACACCGTGCGTCGGCCCGGCGTGCCGCTCGGCCGGCCCGGCGACGCCCGCGAGGTCGCCGCCGTGATCGCGTTCCTGGCGAGCCCCGACGCCTCGTACGTCACCGGCGCCTCCTGGAGCGTCGACGGCGGCATGCTGCGCATGGGCCCGCAGGCCGGATCCCATCTGACCAGCGACGACTGGCGCCGACCGTGAGTGGCCGCCCGCGGCGGACGCTCACGGTCCCGTGGCCGGCCGCCGTGGACCGCCCGTCGGCCCGCCGAGCGTTCTAGGCTCTATTCATGACCGAACAAGCAGCTCCCCACATATCCCACCCGCGGATCCTGGTCCTCGGCGTGTGCCCGGGCAAGCCGGGTGAGCCGCCGTTCCGGATCATGGAGATCGATGGTCAGGTGGTCGGTGAGGCCAGGAACGTCACCGACGTCCTGGAGGCGGCGGCCTCCTACGGCATCACCATTCATGATCTCGACGATCCGGACGTGATCCGGTTCGTGGGCGGGGACAAGTACACCTGGCGGCCGCGCTGAGCGGACCGCTCAGCCGACCGTCCACTTCTGGTTGGCGCCGCCCGTGCAGGTCCAGATCTGCAGCCGCGTCCCGTTGGCCGAGTTGTTCCCGGCGACGTCGAGGCACTTGTTCGCCTGCGGGTTGACGATGTCGCGGGCCGCCGGCAGGGCCCACTTCTGGGCGGGGCTGCCGTTGCAGTCCCACAGCTGGACGGGCGTACCGTCGGCGGTGCCGCCGCCGCTGACGTCCAGGCACTTGCCGAGCGCCCGCAGTGTGCCGTCCGAGCCGACGGTCCACGCCTGCGCGTTCGTGCCGTTGCAGTCGTAGAGCTGGACCGGGGTGCCGTTCGCGGAGTTCGCGCCGGCCACGTCCACACACTTGCCCGCCAGGCCCCGGATCGGCACCCCGGCGGCGCTGTCGCTCGTCGTCACCGACACCGAGTCCACCACCAGCGTCTGCGGGAACTGCGTGGAGCCGTCCGGGTCGCCGGGCCAGTAGCCGCCGACCGCGAGGTTGAGGATCAGGAAGAACGGCTTGTTGAACACCCAGGTCCTGCCGCCCAGATCGGCGGGCGTGCGGCGCTGGTAGACGTTCCCGTCCACCGACCAGGTGATCGAGTCGGGCGCCCAGTCGACGGCGAAGGTGTGGAAGGCGTCCGCGAAGGCCTGCCCGTTCGGCAGGGTGTAGCCGGCGCCTATGCCGCCCGAGCCGGAGTAGCCGGGGCCGTGGATGGTGCCGTGCACGGTCGACGGTTCGAAGCCGACGTTCTCCATCACGTCGATTTCGCCCGAGTCCGGCCAGTTGACCGGGGTGCCGAGCATCCAGAACGCCGGCCACATGCCCTGCCCGCGCGGGATCTTCATGCGGGCCTCGACATGGCCGTACTGGGCGGTGAACTTGCCGGCGGTGTTCAGCCGGGCCGAGGTGTACTGGCAGCTGCCGTACCAGCACTGGTAGCCGGCCGGGTTCTCCTTGCGGGCCGTGATCACCAGATGGCCCTGACCGTCCAGGGCCGCGTTCTTCGTGCCCGAGGTGTAGTACTGCCGCTCGTGGTTGTTGACGTTGTCACCGGTCTCCAGCGTCCACTTGGAGCCGTCGACCGCCGCGCCCGCGGGCCCGTCGAAGGTGTCGGAGAAGGTGGTGACGGCCGCGGCCGCCGGGGCGGTGCTCTCGGCGCGCGCCGGACCGACGGCGGCGGAACCGATCAGCGCCGCGGACAGGGCGGCGAGGAGACATCTGCGGAGCAGGCGTGGGGAGGCCATGGCTCTCCCTTTCTCGTGGGGGTCATCGTGGGGGATCCCGCGGGTCCCGCGGGGATGCGTGTCTTGATTTAAGGGGTGAGATAAGGGGCCGTCAATACTCTGGTACGGACCAGGTGTCGACGCCGGGCCGTACGGGCCCCTCGACCGCCCGGCGGCAACTTCCCGGCCCGGCACGCCGGTTGCCCGGTCGGACCCGCCCGGGTTTCCGTTCACGCCTCCGGGGCACTCCGGGTGCGGACCCGCGTGCCGCCGCTCCCGCGCGGGTCCCGCGGTGCTTGGATGCCCCTAGTGGCATTCCGGGCATATCGCCGCGAACCCCTGCGCGACGCACCGAGGAGGTGCCGCATGAACCGCCGTACGGCCCCCCGCGCGGTCCTCCTGGCCGCCGGTGAACTCCTGGCCTGGTGGGCGGCGCTGGCGCTGCTGTGGCTGGTGCTGATCACGACCGTCGACACCCTCGAGCGCATCGTCGGGGCGGGCTGTGCCGCCGTGGGCGCGGTGCTGGCCCGGGCCGGCCGACGGGCGGTGACCTGGCGGTGAACGGCTGGAACCTCGCGGCGGCCGTCCTGCTCGGTGCGGGCGGGACCGCCGCGCTGTGGGGCGTGACCACCGGCCCGCCGGCCCGCCGGGTGATCGCCCAGAACATGACCACCTCCGCCGTCTGCCCGGCCCTGCTGCTCCTCTCCCAGGGCTACGGCCGCCCCGCCTACGTCGACCTCGCCCTGCTGCTCGCCCTGCTCGGCCCGGTCGGCACGCTGGTCTTCGCCCGGCTGCTCTCCGGCGACCTGTCCGACGGCCGCCCGGGCGCCTGGGGGCTGACCTGGACGGCCGCGGGAGCCGGCACGGTCGTCGTGACCGCGCTGTGCGTGGCCGTCGGCCCCGGCCGCGCCCTGGTGAAACTGCTGGTGACCGGCGCCCTGCTGATCGGCGGCAACGTCATCGCCTCCCGGGCGCTGGCCGGCGGGTTCCGGGGGGTGCGGGGTGGCTGACGTGCTGATCGTCGTCGCCCTGCTGCTCGTCGCCGCCTCCGCCACCGCGGCCGTGGCCCAGCGCGACCCCGCCCGCCAGGCGCTGGTGCTGTCCTTCATGGGCGTGCTGCTGGCCGCGCTGTTCACCGTGCTCCAGGCCCCGGACGTCGGCCTGTCCCAGCTCGCCGTCGGCTCGGCCCTCACCCCACTGCTGATCATGCTGTCGGTGCGCAAGGTCAGACGGCGGGGCCGCGCGAAGAAGGAGACCGAGTGAACCGGCTGCGGGGGTGTGCGGAGAGGGGGCCGAAGTGAACCGGCTGCGGCTGTGGTTGCTGGCCGTGGGCGGCGCAGGGCTCGCCGTCCTGCTCGTCGCCGCCTGCCTCGACCTGCCCGACTTCGGCGGCGACCGCCACCCGTACGGCGACCGGGCCGTCCACGCCTCCCTCCTGCGGCACACCGCCAACACCGTCGCCTCCGTCAACTTCGACCAGCGCGCCTACGACACCCTCGGCGAGATGAGCATCCTGTTCGCCGCCGTCCTCGGCTGCGTGGTGCTGCTGCGCCAGGCCCGCGACGAGCACCGCGCCCCGCCCGAACCCGCCGAGGTGGCCCGCCCGGTCCGCCGCTACGCCCTGCTCGTGCTGCCCGTCGCCCTGGTCACCGGCCTCTACGTCATCGCCCACGGCCAGCTCAGCCCCGGCGGCGGCTTCCAGGGCGGGGTCGTCGCCGCGACCGCCCTGCACCTGCTCTACCTCGGCGCCGACTACGGCGCGCTGGAACGCGTCCGCCCGCTCGGCCTCTACGAGACCACCGACGCGCTCGCCGTCAGCGCCTACCTGGTCCTGGGTCTCGCCCCGGTCCTGGCCGGCACCGCCTTCCTGGCCAACACGCTGCTGCCGTACGGCACGTTCGACACGCTGTCCTCCGGCGGCACCGTCCCGCTGCTGAACGCGGCCATCGGCATGGAGGTGGCGAGCGCGGCCGTCGTACTGCTCGCCCACTTCCTGGACCAGGCCGTCGAGATCGAGGAGGAGCACGGCAGTTGAACACCGCGGACGAACCGGAAAGGCGCACACCGTGATGCACGTCCTGCCGTACCTGGTGGCCGCCTACCTCTTCCTGACCGGCTGCTACGGCCTCGCCACCAGCCGCAACCTCATCCACGCCGTGGGCTGTCTCGCGGTCTGCCAGTCCGCCACCTACGTCCTGCTGCTCGCCGTCGGCTACCGCGACGGCGGCACCGCGCCCGTCTTCTCCGACATCCGGCCCGGCTCCCGCCCGGTGGTCGACCCGGTGGTGCAGGCCCTCACCCTCACCGACATCGTCGTGGGCGCCACCGTCACCGCGCTGCTGCTCGCCCTCGTGCTGCAGATCGCCAAGCGGCACGGCACGGTCGACCCCGACGAACTGCGGGAGCTGCGCGGCTGATGCGCCATCTGCTCCCGCTGCCCGTCGCCCTCCCGCTGCTCGGCGCCGCCCTGCTGGTGGCCACCGGCCGCCGGCTGCCCCGGATCGCCGTCGAGATCGCCGGGTTCGTGGTCTCCGGAGGCACCGCCGCCCTCACCCTCGTCCTGCTCCTCGACTCCGCGCCGACGATGACCGAATGGGTCGGCGCCTGGCCGCCCGCCGGGCGGGAGAGCGTCGGCATCCTCGTCGTCGGGGACGGCCCGGCCCTCGGCATGGCCACGCTGGCCTCACTGCTCACCCTCGCCGCCCTCGCCTACTCCTGGCGCTACTTCGACGCGCCCCCGCACGGCCACACCGGCGCGTTCACCGCGCTGATGCTGGTCTTCCAGGGCGCCATGTGCGGATTCGCCCTCGCCGGCGACCTGTTCAACGCGTTTGTGTTCTTCGAGCTGATGAGTGTGGTGGCGTACGCCCTGACCGGTTACCGCATCGACGAGGCCAAGGCCGTCCAGGGCGCCCTCACCTTCGGCATCGTCAACTCCCTCGGCGCGTACGCGCTGTTGCTGGGCATCGCCCTGCTCTACGCCCGTACCGGCGAACTGGCCATGGCGCGGATCGGCCACGGCCTCGACGCGACCGGACCCGGCGGACCGGACGCGCTGGTCCTGGCCTCCTTCGTGCTGGTGCTCACCGGACTGCTGGTCAAGGCGGCCGCAGTGCCCTTCCACTTCTGGCTGCCCGACGCGCACGCCGTCGCCCCCACCCCGGTCTGCATGCTGCTGTCCGGCGTCATGGTCGAACTCGGCGCCTACGGCGTGTGGCGGGTGTACGGCACCGTCTTCGCCGGCCCCGGGGGCATCCCCGCCGCCGACCTGACCCGGGCACTGGTGGCCCTCGGCGCCCTCACCGCCGTGACCGGCGCCGTCATGTGCTGGTACCAGCGGCACATCAAACGGCTCCTCGCCTACTCCACCGTTGCGCACACCGGACTGTTCCTCGTCGGCCTCGGCGTGCTCACGCCCGAGGCCGACGGCGGCGTCGCCCTGTACCTCCTCGGGCACGCCGGGGTGAAGGCCGCGCTGTTCGCCTGCGCGGGCGCCCTGCTGGACCGGTTCGGCAGTGTCGACGAACACTCCCTGCACGGCCGGGGCCGGCCGCTGCGCGCGACCGGGGTGATGTGCGCCGTCGGCGCCCTGGGCCTGGCCGGGCTGCCGCCGTTCGGCACGGCGCTCGGCAAGGCGGTCACCGAGGAGGCGGTCGGCGGCCCGCTCACGGTGGTGTACGTGGCCGCCTCCGCGATCACCGCGGGCGCGGTGCTGCGGGTCACCGCCCGGGTCTTCCTCGGCCTCGGGCCGCGCCCCCGGGACGCGGAGTACGAGACGAGCGGCTCGGACGAGGAGCCCGAGACCACCGGTCTGCTGAGCCGGATCCCGGACACCATGACGACCGTGCCCGCCGTGCTGCTCGCCGCCGCCCTCGCGGTGGGCGTGGTCCCCGGCTTCGGCACGCTGGTCGCCCGCTCCGTCGCCCGGGCCGGCCCGGGCGGGGCGCACGCCGCCGCGCACTGGACCGCGCACGGCGTACTGCTGGGGGTGGCCTCCGCCGTGCTGGCCGTGGCGCTGGCCGGTCTCGCCGTCATTCGCCCGGACTGGACCTCCGCGCCCGGCTGGGCCGCGCCGCTCAGACGCCTGCAGTCCGGACACGTCGGCGACTACGTGGCCTGGCTGCTGGTGGGCACGACCGTGCTGGGGGCGCTGGCCCTGCCGGGGGTTCTCGGGTCCTGAGCCGCCGTAGGCCCGCCGCCGGGGACGTACCGTGCCCTACGGCCTGCTCACGGCGACCCGGCCGGGCGGTCCAGGGCGGCGTCCAGGCCCGGTTGCGGGGGCAGCAGCCGGGCCAGGCCGGTGACCCGGATGACCCGCAGCGTCAGCGGGTGCGTGCACACCAGGCGCAGCTGTCCGCCGCGCTCGAGCACCCGGGAGCGCGCCCGGTACAGCAGCCGCAGGCCCGAGCAGTCGAAGAACTCCACCGGCCGCAGATCGAGCACGGCCCGCACACCGGTCCGGCCGGTGACCCGGTCGAGGAACGGGGCGATCTCCTCCGCGGCGACGAGGTCGATCTCGCCCCGGAACTCCAGCACCGTGTGCCCGCGGTAGGCGTACACGCCCAGCTGCCGGGTGAGGGATACAGGTTCGTGTCGCACCTCGGCACCACCTCCCACCCGCACACCGACGTCGCTTTCCGACCGTCAAGTTACCGTTGTTGGAAGGAATTTGAGCATGTTCGATTGACATATGTCTTCGAGTTTGCGGCGTGTCGCCGGGGCTCGCTCAGTCCGCCAGCAGCACCAGCTTCCCCGTCGTCCGGCCGGTCTCGCCCAGCTCGTGCGCCTTGGCGGCCTCGGCCAGCGGGAACGTTCCGGCGATCGCCGGCGTCAGCCGCCCGGACCCCGCCAGTTCCGCGATCGCCCGCATGCCGGTCCGGTCGGCGTCCACCAGCATCCACACCGCCCGCACGCCCAGCCGGCCGGCCTCGGCCCGGAAGTCGTCCGAGGCCGGCGGCAGGATCGAGACCACCACTCCGCCCGGCCGCACCATCCGCAGCGACCGCACCGCGTTGTCACCGCCGAGCGTGTCCAGGACGACGTCCACGTCCCGCACCGCCCGGGTGACATCGGTGGACCGGTAGTCGACCGGCTCGTCCACGCCGATCTCCCGCAGGAATCCGTGCTTGCCCGCGCTCGCCGTGCCGATCACGTACGCCCCGCGCGCCTTGGCGATCTGCACGGCCATGTGACCGACCCCGCCGGCCGCCGCGTGGATCAGCACCCGCTGTCCGGGCCGCACGTCCGCGTGCTCGGTCAGCGCCTGCCAGGCCGTCAGTGACACGAGCGGCAGTGCGCCCGCCCGCACATGGTCCAGGCCGGCCGGCTTGTGCACCAGGGCCCGGGCCGGGGCGATGACGTACTCGGCGTGCGAGCCGTGGCCGAAGGGGAAGGGCAGCATGCCGAAGACCTCGTCACCGGGCCGGAATGCGGCCACGCCGAACCCGGTCTCGGCGATCTCCCCGGAGACGTCCCAGCCGAGGACGAACGGCGGCTCGCCCAGGTGCCCGCCGACGGCCCGCAGCTTCCAGTCGGCCGGGTTCACCCCGGCCGCCCGGACCCGTACCAGCACCTCGTTGGCCCGCGGCCTCGGCCGTTCGACCCGCGCTTCCCTCAGCACCCCGGGACCGCCGAGGACGTCCTGGCTGATGACACGCATCGTGTTCGCATCGTTCATGATCACCAGCCTGCCGGGGTCCGCCCGGCCGGGAAATGGCATGAATGCCAATCTCCGATAGGATCATGCCATGCCCGCCCCGCGTCCGCGCGTCGACCGCCCGCAGCAGGTCGCCGTCCTCGCCCTCGACGGCGCCTACCCCTTCGAGCTGGGCATTCCCAGCCGCATCCTCGGTGCCGCCGACGGCCGCTACGAGGTGCGCACCTGCACGGTCGACGGCCGGCCGGTGCGCTCCGGCGCCGACTTCACCATCGGCGTGGCGCACGGCCCCGACATCCTGGACACCGCCGACACGGTGATCATCACCTCGGTGCCGCCCGCCGACATCCCCGCCGAGCTGTCCGGCGACCTCGCCGCCGCGCTCGCCCGGATCCGGCCGGACGCCCGCGTCGTGTCCATCTGCACAGCCGCCTTCGTCCTCGCCGAGGCGGGTCTGCTCGACGGCCGCCGGGCCACCACCCACTGGCAGCTGGCCGACGCCTTCCGCCGCCGCTACCCGAAAGTGGATCTCGACCCCGACGTCCTGTTCGTCGCCGACGGCCGCATGCTCACCTCCGCCGGCGCGGCCTCCGGCGTCGACATCTGTCTGCACATCGTCCGCACCGACCACGGCAGCGGACTGGCGAACGCCGTCGCCCGCCGCTGTGTCGTGCCCCCCTTCCGTGACGGCGGCCAGGCCCAGTACATCGAGCGGCCGGTCCCCGAGAGCGGAGCCGCGAGCACGGCCGCGACCCGCGCCTGGGCACTGGAACGGCTGGACCGGCCGCTCACCCTCGCCGACCTCGCCGGCCACGCCCGGATGAGCCTGCGCACCTTCGTCCGCCGCTTCAACGACGAGGTCGGCCTCAGCCCCGGCCGCTGGCTGATCCAGCAGCGGGTGGCCCGCGCCCGGCACCTGCTGGAGGCCGGCGACCTGCCGGTGGACCGGATCGCCGCCGAGGTCGGCTTCGCCACCGGCGCCTCGCTGCGCCAGCACCTGCACGCGGCGATCGGGGTGTCTCCCCAGGCCTACCGCCGCACCTTCCGGCAGAGTCGCTGACCCGCGCGCCCGGACCGACGCCGTGCGGGCGCCGGGGGCTCATGACCACACTGAACGGGAACGACCGGCGAAAAGAGGAGGCCGTACGCCATGACCCCGCCCCCCGCCCGTTCCGTCGAGCAGTGCCGGAAGGACGTCCTCCACCGGTTGGAGCACGACGTCGACACCTGGGTCGCCACCGCCGCTCCCGACGGCGCGGCGCCCCATCTCGTGCCGCTGTCGTTCGTGTGGGACGGCACCTCGCTGCTGATCGCCACCGCGGCCGACAGCCCCGCCGGCCGCGGCCTGGTGGCCACCGGCAGGGCCCGGCTCGGTGTCGGATCCGCCCGGGACGTCGTCCTGATCGAGGGCATCGCCCAGGCGGTGACCCCCGAGGACCTCCCCGAGGAGGACGCCGAGGTGTTCGCCGGCAAGACCGGCTTCGACCCGCGCCGGCTGGCCGACCGCTACCTGTACTTCAGGGTCGTTCCCCAGCGGGTCCAGGCCTGGCGGGAGGAGGACGAACCGCACGGCCGCGACCTGATGCGCGACGGGCGGTGGCTGGCCGCCGGCTGAATCCCGGTGCGGTGGCCGGGCGCCGGTCGGCCCCGGCCCCGCCCCGGGCCGGCGTCGCTCAGCCCTGGCTGCCGGCCGTGGTCAGTCCCGGCCGCCCTTGTCCGTCGTCGGCCACACGCCCGTCGAGCGGGCGATGGCCTTGGCGCCGGTGCGGTCCACGGCGCTGCGCACCACCGCGAAGATCGCCCCCTGGACCGCCGCCGCCAGCAGGATCTCGCCCCAGCCGCGGTCCGGGTCCAGCGCGTCGGGCGCGTCGTCCTCGTGCCGGATCGCCTTCCACGCCTTGCGGAACGCCAGCCCGGCCAGCGCGCCGCCCGCCCAGCTGAGCGCGAAACCGAACGGCTGGTAGACGATCGGGAGCTTCTTCTTCTTGTGCTTGTCCTTCTTGGCCATGTGTGACTCCTTCCTCGTCGGGAGGCCCTCATGCGGGCCGCCCCCGCGGGGCCACCCGTTCGCCCGGCGGCACCGGCCCCGGCGGCGTGCCGTCACCGAACGGCCGGCCGCCCAGCTCCGCCCGGTGGTGCTCGGTCAGCCAGCCGCCGAGGTCCGGGCCGAGCGGCACGATCCCGGTGGGGTTGATGCCGGTGTGCACCTGGTAGTAGTGCCGCTTGATGTGGTCGAAATCGACCGTGTCTCCGAAACCCGGCGTCTGGAACAGGTCACGGGCATACGCCCACAGCACCGGGTGCTCCGCCAGCTTCCAGCGGTTGCACTTGAAGTGGCCGTGGTAGACGGCGTCGAACCGGACGAGGGTGGTGAACAGCCGGATGTCCGCTTCCGTAAGGGTGTCACCGACCAGATAACGCTGCCGGGACAGCCGCTCGCCGATCACTTCCAGCCGCCGGAAGACGGCCGCGCACGCCTCCTCGTACTCCCGCTGCCGGGTGGCGAACCCGGCCCGGTAGACCCCGTTGTTCACGTCCTCGTACACCTCGGCCATCACCTCGTCGATCTCCGCGCGCCGGGCGGCCGGGTACAGGTCCGGCGCGCCGGGGCGGTGCAGGGCGGTCCACTCGGTGGCCAGGTCCAGGGTGATGCGCTGATAGTCGTTGGTGACCAGCCGCCCGCTGGGGACGTCCACGATCGCGGGCACGCTGACGCCGCCCGGGCAGCCGGTCTCCCGCCGGTCGTATGCCTCGCTCAGGAACCGGATGCCGAGCACCGGGTCCCGGCCGTCCGGGTCCAGGGTGAACCGCCAGCTGCGGTCGTCCTGGACCGGGTCGGCGACCGCCAGCGACAGCGCGTCCTCCAGGCCCAGCAGCCGGCGCGAGATCACCGCGCGGCTCGCCCACGGACAGGCACGCGAGACCACCAGCCGGTAACGGCCGGCCCGCACCGGCCAGCCGTCCCGGCCGTCGGCGGTGATGCGGTCGTCGAAGTGGCTCCGGGACCTGGTGAACGTCCGGTGCCCGTAGGCGCTGTTGCCGTCGCCGCCCATGTCTCCTCCTCGCTCGCCGGCCGGTTGCTCCTGGACCACGCGTTCCCCGTTTGGCGCGGAGCGCACGGTGTGATGCGCACGGTCGGGGGCAAGCGGCGATAGGTGAGCGGAACATCCTCGAACCGGGAGACAGCCGCGCGTACGGACGGCAGCGACACCCACCGGCCGGCCCACGGCGCCCCTCCGGGCGCGCCAGGGGCCCACGCCGGACACGGTGGCCCGCCGCACCGCCGCGACGGAACCGGCGGCCGCACCGGCGCCGGTGAACACATCGAATCCGGCGCCGGTGGACACAGCGCCTCCGACACCGGCGGCCACACAGGCGCCGGCCCCGGCCCCGACCCCCACGCCGGCCCCGATACCCCTCGTGGCCCCGGCTCCCCGGCCGGTGCCGAGGGTGACCGGTCCACCAGGGTCACCGTTCTCGTCGCGCTCGCGGCCAATCTGGTGATCGCCGTCGCCAAGGCGGCCGGTGGTGTGCTGGCCGGCTCGCCCGCGCTGCTGTCGGAGGCCGCGCACTCGGTCGCCGACAGCCTCAACGAGGTCTTCCTGCTGGCCGCCCTGAGCCGCAGCCGCCGACCGGCCGACACCCGGCACCCGTTCGGCTACGGCAAGGAACGCTTCTTCTGGTCCCTGCTCGCCGCCGTGGGCATCTTCGTCATGGGCGGCTGCTTCTCGTTCTTCCAGGGCATCGAGGCGCTGCGCGGCGGCGCCGAGGAGGAGTTCAGCGGCTATGTGGCGGGCCTGATCGTGCTGGGCGTGGCGCTGGTCGCCGAGGGCGGCTCGCTGCTGCGGGCCGTGCACCAGGTGCGCCGGCAGGGCGGCGGGCTGCGCGACCCCGCGCTGCGCACGGTGGTGGCCGAGGACGGCACGGCGGTCCTCGGCGTGACCCTCGCCCTGGTGGGCATGGCCCTGCACATGGTGACCGGGCAGGCCGCCTGGGAGGCGTCCGCCTCGCTGGCCATCGGGGTGCTGCTGGTCTACGTCGCCTACCGGCTCGGCCGCGACGCCCGGGACCAGCTGATCGGGGAGGCCGCCGACCCGGAGCTGAGCGGCCGGATCGGGGCGCTGCTGCGGGCACAGCCGGAGATCGACAGCGTGGAGGCGCTGTTCACCATGAAGCTGGGCCTTGACTCCACCCTGGTCGCGGCCCGTATCGACCTGGTGCCGGGCCTGGACAGCGAGCGCGTCGAGGAGGTCGCCGACCGTATCAAGCGGTCCCTGGCCCGGACGTTCCCGGACGTCGGCCAGATCTTTCTCGACGTCACGGACGGGTCCGCGGACGGGGCAGCGGAAAGCCCCGCCGCGACGGGGGAACGCGGCGGGGCCTGACGAAGGAGTGCCCGGCGCCGGACCGCTTCACACGCGCCCAGAACAGATTTTTCTGAAACGCAGCGGTCGGCGGCCGGAAATCAGCTCTGGCCCGGGGAGTCCTCGTCGAGCGGTTCCAGCACGAAGACGGGGATCTCCCGGGAGGTCTTCTTCTGGTAGTCGGCGTACGGCGGGAACGCGGCCACGGCCCGCTCCCACCAGTCGGCCTTCTCCGCCCCGGTGATCTCACGGGCCCGCATGTCCCGCTTCACCGGGCCGTCCTGCAGCTCGACGTGCGGGTCGGCCTTGACGTTGAAGTACCAGACCGGGTGCTTGGGCGCACCGCCGACGGAGGCGACCACCGCGTACCGGCCGTCGTGCTCCACCCGCATCAGCGGTGTCTTGCGGAGCTTGCCGCTCTTCGCGCCCCGGGTGGTCAGCACGATCACCGGCAGCCCGGTGTCGAGCAGCGTCGTCCCCTTCGTCCCGCCCGAACTCTCGTACAACTCGACCTGCTCGCGCACCCACTGTTCCGGGCTGGGCTCGTACTCGCCCTCAAGAGGCATGGGCTCCGATTCCTTTCATCCGTCCGGCGGTCGTCCGCCACGGCCGTCAACAACCGTGGCCGCCGGAAACATCCTTACCGCACGGGGCGGTTGCCCATGTCCGCCGGCCGCGCCGCCACGCCGTGTTTCGTCGTCGGGCGGCTGCCGCGCGGGACCGGCCTGAGGGGTGGCTGGTTCTCGCTCCCGGAGGCGGGGTACTTCGGCCAGATGGCGAAGGCCGCCGAAGTGGCCGAACTTCCCGTCGACCTATAGATGCCTGGGGCATCTAATGAAGATCGGCACGACGCACCTCACTCGTCTGCGAGGTCTTTCCATGACGGAACTGACGGACATCACCGGCCCGGCTGCCCAGGCCGAAACCGTCGCATTCCCCCAGGACCGCACCTGTCCCTACCATCCCCCCACCGGATACGACCCGCTGCGCGACGGGCGACCCCTGTCCCGCGTCACCCTCTACGACGGCCGCGAGGTCTGGCTGGTCACCGCCCAGGCCACCGCCCGCGCCCTGCTCGCCGACCCCCGGCTGTCCACCGACCGCCGCCGCGACGGCTTCCCCGTGCCCACCCCCCGCTTCGCGGCCGGCCGCGACCGCACGCTGGCCCTGCTCGGGCTGGACGACCCCGAACACCACCGGCAGCGCCGGCTGCTCATCCCGTCGTTCACCCTCAAACGCGCCACCGCACAGCGCCCCTGGATCCAGCGGATCGTCGACGAACTGCTGGACGCCATGATCGCCCGGGGGCCGGTCGCCGACCTCGTGTCCGCCTTCGCGCTGCCCGTGCCGTCCATGGTCATCTGCGAACTGCTCGGCGTGCCCTACGCCGACCACGAGTTCTTCGAGGAACAGTCCCGCCGGCTGCTGCGCGGCCCGACCGGCGCGGACACCACGGACGCCCGGGACCGGCTGGAGGCGTACCTCGGCGACCTGATCGACGCCAAGGCCAAGGAGGCCGAGCCGGGCGACGGCATTCTGGACGACCTGGTCCACAACCGGCTCCGCGCGGGCGAGCTGGACCGGAGCGTCCTGGTGTCGCTCGCCGTCATCCTGCTGGTCGCCGGGCACGAGACGACCGCCAACATGATCTCCCTGGGCACCTACACCCTGCTCCAGCACCCTGAACGGCTGGCCGAGCTGCGCGCCGACCCGTCACTGCTGCCCGCCGTCGTCGAGGAACTGCTGCGGATGCTGTCCATCGCCGAGGGGCTGCAACGGCTGGCGCTGGAGGACATCGAGATCGACGGCATCACCATCCGGGCCGGTGAGGGCGTCCTCTTCTCCACCTCGGTCATCAACCGGGACACGGCCGTCTACGAAGACCCCGACGACCTGGACTTCCACCGCGCCGACCGGCACCACGTGGCGTTCGGCTTCGGTATCCACCAGTGCCTGGGCCAGAACCTGGCCCGCGCGGAACTGGAGATCGCCCTCGGTAGCCTGTTCACCCGGCTGCCCGGGCTGCGTCTTGCCGCCCCGGCCGAGGAGATCCCCTTCAAACCGGGCGACACGGTCCAGGGGATGCTGGAACTCCCCGTTACCTGGTAAGAGGCTTCGCTCATGCACATGGACATCGACATCGACCAGGACGTCTGTATCGGCGCCGGGCAGTGCGCGCTGGCGGCACCGGGCGTCTTCATCCAGGACGACGACGGCTACAGCACCCTGCTGCCAGGCCAGGAGAACGGCGTCACCGACCCGATGGCCCGGGAGGCCGCCCGCGCCTGCCCGGTCAGCGCCATCACCGTACGGGAGCGCTCCGCCTGACGGGTACGACGGTACGGCGCGGCCCCGGCCCCGCCGTACCGCCGTGGCGGTTTCCCTACCGCACCGCGCGGACGTAGGCCGCGCTGCCCGGGGTGGACACGTCACGGTCCCGGCGGACGATGCTCAGCCGGCCGCCCCAGCGGGCGAGGGCCGCGTCCAGACCGCGGTCGGTGTACTCGATGTCCACCACCCGGTCGTCGAACGCCTTGGCGTACACCCCGCACTCGTCGTACTGGCCGCACTCCTCCGCCACCGCGAAGTCCAGTCCGGCCCGCTCGCGCCGCGCGGCCAGTTCGGCGGTGTTCTTCTGCGCGATGGCCAGGTGCCGGGCGTGCGCGTGCCGGGACAGCAGGGCCATGAACGCGGTCGCGTCGGCCGTGGTCAGCAGTTTGCCGGAGCGGGTGTAGCTGTCGTAGTTGTCGGGCTCGACGGCGTCGAAGCCCTTGTCCGCGCAGCCGTCGATCCAGCCGTTCACCCGCTTCGCGATCCGCTCCCGCTTGGCCGGGGTGCGGATGTCCAGCAGCGGCTCGTCCCAGTCCTCGTCGATGACGAGCCTGCCGCGCCCGTCACGGAGCAGCAGATCGGCCGGCCAGGAGGAGCGCTCGGCCGGCTGGGCCTGGAACGCGTTGACGTAGCAGATGTTGTACAGGCCCGGGGCGGGGGAGTCGGACCGGTCGCGGCTGACCACGCGCACGCCCTTGGGCGGCGGGTAGGCGCCGCCGATCTGGTAGTCGAAGCCGGCACCCTTCGGGGGCAGCCGCACCGCGGCGGGCCTGCCGGAACCGTCCTCGTCCCGGTCGCCGGAGGCGCAGCCGGCCAGTGCCGACACCGCGACGACCAGGGCCGCTGCCAAGGCGCCCAGGGCCGTACGCGGCCTCCGGACGCGGGGATCACCCATGGGGGGCAAGTCCGCTCCATCCTGCCCACGCCGGGCGGCGCGGCACGTCCAGGATCAAATCGTCCGTACGCTCCCGTCGTCAAGTTCGCTTCCCCGGCCACGTCGTAGGCTCGCCGGTGATCATCGTCTCGACGGCAGGAGCAGTAACGATGCAGTACGTGAAGCTCGGTTCGACGGGCCTGGACGTGTCGCGGATCTGTCTGGGCTGTATGACGTACGGGGTGCCGGACCGCGGCACGCACGAGTGGACGCTCGACGAGGAGGCGTCCCGGCCGCTGATCCGGCAGGCGCTCGAGGCGGGCGTCAACTTCTTCGACACCGCGAACGTCTACTCCGACGGCACCAGCGAGGAGATCGTCGGCAAGGCCCTGCGGGACTTCGCCCGCCGTGACGAGATCGTGCTGGCCACGAAGGTGCACGGCCGGATGCGGCCGGGCCCCAACGGCGCCGGGCTGTCCCGCAAGGCCATCATGACCGAGATCGACCACAGCCTGCGCCGCCTCGGCACCGACTACGTCGACCTCTACCAGATCCACCGCTACGACCACGCCACCCCCGTCGAGGAGACGATGGAGGCGCTGCACGACCTGGTCAAGGCGGGCAAGGTCCGCTACCTCGGCGCCAGTTCGATGTACGCGTGGGAGTTCGCCAAGGCGCAGTACACCGCCGAGCGGCACGGCTGGACCAAGTTCGTCTCCATGCAGAACCACTACAACCTGCTCTACCGCGAGGAGGAGCGGGAGATGCTGCCCCTGTGCGCGGACCAGGGCGTCGGGGTGCTGCCGTGGAGCCCGCTCGCCCGGGGCCGGCTCACCCGCGACTGGGGCACCGTCACCGGACGCAGCGCCACCGACGACTTCGGCAGCCGGCTGTACCTGGAGAGTGACCGCGCGATCGTCGAGGCGGTCACCCGGATCGCGGCCGGCCGGGGCGTGCCGCGCGCCCAGGTGGCCCTCGCCTGGCTGCTGCACCAGGACACCGTGACGGCGCCGATCGTCGGCGCCGCCAAGCCGCGGCACCTAGAGGACGCGGTGGCCGCCGTCGAACTGGAGCTGACCGCCGAGGAGATCGAGGAGCTCCAGCGGCCGTACACCCCGCGCGCGGTCAGCGGCCACTGACCGCCGGGCCGGGCCGGCGGGCACACCGGGCCGGGCGGCCGTGACGGACAGCGCCGCGGCGCGCGGGCGGAGCGGGTGGCCGTGCCGTCACCGACCGGTCCGCGCGGCTGTCCGGTACGAGCCCGCCGTCCTGTGACGGACGTTCCTGCCGTGCCGCGGGATCACGGCTGGTGGTGCGGTGGCGGTGGCGGAATCGTGGTCAGACCGGGGGCCGGTTCCGGCCACACCAGCAGGACCGGGCAGGGCGCGTGGTCGACGGCGAACCGGACGGCGGGGCCGAGGCTCTTCGGCCCGAGCCGGGACCGGTCCCCGTCCCGCGCCAGCACCAGCAGCCCCGCCCCCTCGGCGGCGGCCACCACCTCCCGCTCGGCCCGGCCCGACCGCTCCTCGCGCACACAGGGCCGGCCCAGCCGACGGGCCGCCGCGTCCAGCAGCGCGGACGCCGAGGTGTCGCCGAGCGCCTCCAGCCGGTCCCCCGGATCCCGCTCCCAGCCCTCGGCCGGGCGGTGCCCCGGCCGGTGGCCGCGGCCGAGCAGCCCGTCGAAGGCCCCGTGCGCCACCGCCGGCACCTCGGGTCCGCTCACATGGAGCAGCACCACCTCGGCGGCCTCCGGCGCGTGCGCGCGCACCGCGTCCACACAGGCCGGCCAGGTGCCCTCCACCAGCCAGGCGATCACCCGCATCCGCCGAACCTCCCGCCGCCGTGTGCGCTACGGGACGACACCCGCCCACCGCTCACAGAACCAGCAACGATCCCCACAGTGCCACGACCGCGACCGCGAGGGACGACGGCACGGCGAGCAGACCGAGCCGGGTGAACTCCCCGAGGTTCACGTCGTGCTCGTGCTGGTGCACGATCCGCCGCCACAGCAGGGTGGCCAGCGATCCGGCGTAGGTGAGGTTCGGGCCGATGTTCACCCCGAGCAGCACCGCGAGGACCACGCCGGGCCCGGCCGGGGCCGCCAGCGGCAGCAGGACCAGCACCGCCGGCAGGTTGTTGATCAGGTTGGCCAGCAGCGCGGCCAGCGCGGCGGTGGCGAGCAGCGCGGCGAGCCCGGTGCCGTCCGGCATGACATGCCCCAGCACGTCCGCGAGCCCGTTGTCGACCACCGCCCGCACCACCACGCCCAGCGCCAGGACGAACGCCAGGAAGGCAGGGGACGCCGCCCGCAGGACCGTCAGCGGGGTCGCCCGGCGCCGCGCCAGCGCCCGCCCGGCCAGCACCAGCGCGCCCCCGGCCGCCACCCAGGCCGGCTCGACGCCGAACAGCGACGCCACCACGAACCCGGCCAGCGTGCAGCCCACGGTCACCAGCGCGAACAGCGGCAGTCGTGGCGGGGCGCCGGCGGCCCGGTCCGCCGGGGCCGCCGCGGCGAGGTCGCGGGCGAAGAACCGCCGGAACACCAGGTACTCGACACCGATCGCGGCCAGCCACGGCAGGGCCATCAGCGCCGCGAACCGGGTGAAGCTCAGCCCGCTCGCCGCGAACGCCAGCAGGTTCGTCAGATTGGACACCGGCAGCAGCAGCGAGGCCGTGTTCGACAGGTGCGTGCAGGCGTACACATGCGGTTTGGGCCGTACGCCGGTGCGCGCGGCCGTGGCGAACACCACCGGGGTGAGAAGCACGATCGTCGCGTCCAGGCTGAGCACGGCGGTGATCGCCGACGCCAGCGCGAACACGGCGGACAGCAGCCGCACCGGACGGCCGGCCGCCCACCGGGCCATCCAGGCCCCGCACGCCTGGAACAGCCCTTCCACGTCGCAGAAGTGGGCGATCACCAGCACCGCCGCCAGGAAGCCGACCACCGGGCCGAGCCGTTCGGCCTCGGCGCGGGCGTGCCCGAGGGAGAGGGCGCCGGTGGCCACCGCGATTCCGGCGGCGGGGACGGCCATGACCGCCTCCGGCCACCCGAAGGGCCGTACGACGGCCCAGGCCAGCACGGCGACCAGCAGAGCGGCGGACAGGGCCGCGGCGAGCGGGGTGTTCAGGGCGAGTCCTTCCGAAGTGATCACGGAGTTGCCCGCCCATGAAAACAGACCGGAGGCCAAGGACCGCTCAGGGGCTCGGTGAGGGTCCGGTCAGGGACTCGGCCGGGGTGCGGTCAGGGGCCCGTACCCGGGCTCAGCACCGTCAGCCGGACGGACGAGGCGGTGCCGGAGACCGGGACCGGGCCGCCCGGCCAGGCCGCCCGCAGCGGGTCCCGTTCGTCCGGCGGGGTGACCAGCAGCGCGGCCGGTGCGGCCGACCGCGCCCCGCTGACCTCGGGGTTGGAGAAGGTCAGCCCCGCCCAGGCGCTCTGCCCCGGCCGGACCGTGACGGTGACCGGGGTGCCCGGTGTCCGCCGGGGATCGGCGCCGAGCTGACCGCCGGAGGCGTTGACGAAGGCCGCGCCCGGATAGCCGCGCAGGGTGCAGGTGCGGCCCGAGGTGTTGGTGAGCACCAGCGGGAAGTTCTCCTGGCCGGCACCCGGGTCGTTGCGGCCCACCGAGGCCCGCAACTCGGAGGTGTGGCAGCGGGAGCCGCCCGCGGGCGTCGCGGGCGCGGCCGTCGTGCCGCCCGAAGGCGCCGTCGTCCCCGGCGGGGCCGGCGAGGCGGTGCGGGCGGGGGCGGAGGAGACGGGGGCGGAGGAGGCGGCCGGGGCGGACGCCGAGGGGCTCGGGGTCTCCCGCGCGGGGGCGGCCGTACCGGCGGAACTGGCCGGCGGTTCGCTGCGGACGTCCTCGCCGCTGCCGTTGCCGCAGCCGGCCAGCAGGCCCAGCACGGCGGCCGTGCTCACGAGCAGGGCCCCGCGCCGCGCGGGACGGGGGGTGTGCACCATGTCGCTCAACACTCCTGAAGGGTCGTGGCACGCGACCGGGGTGCGTGCCTGGGGCGCCGGGTGCGCCGTTTCTCCCCGTCCGATGCGCGGACCGCCGGAAAAGTTCGGGGCACGCGGGTTCTTTTCCCCGATTCGCCCCTCGGCAGGCGCCGTTCAGGCCACCCGCAGCGAACGCAGTACGCCGTCGGTCGCGTCGCCGTCACCCCGTTGGCGTATCTGCACATAGACCTGCGGCCGGCCGGCACCGCCCGCCGGGGCCAGCGCGGACTCGGTGACCGAGCCGCCGTCCGGGCAGCCGCTCCAGGAGCGGACCAGCCCGTGCCAGCGGGCGTCGGTGAAGCCGCGGGCGCCCCGGTAGCGGCAGCCGGGGTGGCTGAGCGCCTCGACCCCGGCGGTGACGCCGCCACGCGGGCTGACACCGACGAACGCCCCGTCCACGGGCGCCGTCAGGTCGGGCCAGCGGGACAGGTCGTCGGCCACCACCAGGCCCGGCTCGCGCCCCGCCGCCAGCCCGAGCACCCGCGGGTCCCAGCCGGAGCCGCGCAGCTCGCGGCCCCAGCCGGCGGGCACCGTGAGCGTCACCCGCCCGCCGGCGTCCGTGATCCGCACCCGCTCCGGCCCGCCGCCGTCCCGGTGCGCCGCCACGGTCACCGTGACCGCCGCGGCGCCGGCGGCGAGGACCGCGGCGAGGGCCAGGGTCACCGGGCCGAGCCGGGCGCGCAGCCGGTCCAGCCGCCGGGCGGGCGGCGCCGGGGGCCGCGCGGCCAGCCGGTCCAGCTCCCGCGCGAACGCCAGGGCGCCCGGCCAGCGCCGCGCCCGGTCCGGCTCCAGCGCGCGCAGCAGCGCCCGTTCCACGTCCTCGCCCAGCTCCGGCCGCAGCCGCCGGGGCGGCACCACCTTCCCCGGCGGGCCCGGTACGGTCCCGGTGAGCAGCTCGTAGCCGACCGCGCCCAGGCTGTAGACGTCCGCCCGCTCGTCGATGCCCGTCCCCGGTTCGGCCTGCTCCGGCGGCCGGTACCCCGCCGAACCCGCCGCCAGCGTCAGCACCGATGCCTGGGCGAGGCTCTTGGCCAGGCCCAGGTCGGCCAGCAGCACCCGCCGGGAGCCGTCCCGGGCGGTGTGCAGCAGCACATTGGCCGGCTTGATGTCACGGTGCACGATGCCCGCCTCGTGCAGCTCGGCGGCCCCGCGCGCGGCCTCGGCGGTCAGCGCCAGCGCCTCCGGCACCGGCAGCGCCCCGCCCGCCGACAGCTCGGCCAGGCTCCCGCCACCGGCGTACTCCATCACGAAGTACGGTCTTCCGTCCGGCAGTTCACCGATGTCGTAGACCTGCACCACCCGGCTGGAACCGGCCCGGCGCAGCAATCTCGCCTCGGCCAGGAAGCGTTCGCGGACATCGAGCCGGTGCGCCCAGTTCTCCGCGAGGACCTTCACCGCCACCGGCGCCTGGAGCTCGGGGTCGTGGGCGAGCCACACCAGCGCGAACGCGCCGCTGCCCAGCGGCCGTTCGAGACGGTGGCGGCCGATCCGCTCCGGGGGCTGCATATGGCTATCATGCCTGGCCCGGGACCGACGTGAAGGGGGCCGGCCGTGCCGGAGGGGGCATCGACCGAGGAACTGGCCCGGCGCGCCGCCGCCGGCGACGGCGCGGCCCTGGAGCTGCTGCTGACCGAGATCCGGCCCGAGACCGTGCGCCGCTGCGGGCGCTTCCTGCCCTGCCGGGAGGACGCCGAGGAGGCCGCCCAGGACGTGCTGCTCCAAGTGGCCCGGCACATCACTGGGTTCGAGGGCCGCAGCCGCTTCGGCACCTGGCTGTACACCGTCGTCGCCAACTGCTGCCGGCAGAAGTACCGCGAGCTGAAACGGCGGGCCGCCGAGCAGCCCGCCGTCATCGAGCCCGCCCATGCCGTCGATCCGCGCACCACCAGCGTCATCGCCGGCTCGCGGGTGGATCTGCTGGAGGCCCTGGACCGGCTGGAGCGGGAACACCCGCAGCTGGTCGCGCCGCTGGTGTACCGGGACATCTGCCAGCTCGACTACGCCGAGGCGGCCGAACGCGCCGGCATCCCGCTCGGCACCCTCAAGTCCCGCCTGCACGAGGCCCGCAGGCGGGTACGGCCCTGGCTGACGGCCTCGGCCTGACCCGGCGGCTACCGGTCCTGCTCGAACAGCGGCAGCTCGGCCCAGATCGTCTTGCCCTCCGCCGTGTGCCGGCTGCCCCAGCGCTGGGTGAGCTGGGCGACCAGCAGCAGGCCCCGGCCGCCCTCGTCGAACACCTTGGCCCGGCGCAGATGCGGGGCGGTGTGGCTGGCGTCGAAGACCTCGCAGGTCAGCGTGTTCGCGTCATGGATCAGCCGGAGCCGGATGGGATGGGAGCCGTACCGGATGGCGTTGGTGACCAGCTCGCTGACCACCAGCTCGGTCGTGAACGTCGCCTCGCTCAGCGACCAGTCGGACAGCTGCTCCACGACCTGCTTGCGGATCGGCGCGACCAGCGCCGGGTCGGCGGGGATGTCCCAGGTCGCCACCTGCGAGGCGGGCAGGCCCCGGGTACGGGCGAGCAGCAGGGCCACGTCGTCGGGCGCGCCGCCGTAGGGGAGCAGGGTGTGCAGGACACGGTCGCAGGTCTCGTCCAGGGAGCCGGCGTACGCCCCGAGCGCCGCGTGGAGCATCTCCCGGCTGGTCTCCGGGTCCCGCTCCCGGGACCACACCAGCCCGTCCGTGTACAGCGCGAGGACCGTGCCCTCGGGCAGCTCCACCTCGGCGGACTCGAACGGCAGCCCGCCCAGGCCCAGCGGGGGACCGGCGGGCAGGTCCAGCGCGCGGGGCGCGCCGCCCGGCTCCAGCACCACGGGCGGCGGGTGCCCGGCGCGGGCCAGGGCGCAGCGCCGGGACACCGGGTCGTAGACCGCGTACAGGCAGGTGGCGCCGAGTTCCCCGGGGCTGCCCGCCTCGCCGGCGCTCGCGGTCCCGGACTCGTCCGAGAGCCGCAGCACCAGGTCGTCCAGGTGGGTCAGCAGCTCGTCCGGGGCCAGGTCGATGTCCGCCAGGGTGCGCACGGCGGTGCGCAGCCGGCCCATGGTGGCCGAGGCCCGGATGCCGTGCCCGACCACGTCCCCGACGACCATCGCGACCCGCATCCCGGACAGCGGGATCACGTCGAACCAGTCCCCGCCCACCCCGGCGCGCGCGGCCGGCAGATACCGGGAGCAGGCCTCCAGCGCGGCCGTGTGCGGCAGCGAGCGGGGCAGCAGGCTGCGCTGGAGCGCGAGCGCCGTCTCCCGCTCGCGTGAGTAGCGGCGGGCGTTGTCGATGCAGACGGCGGCCCGCGCGGTGATCTCCTCGGCCAGCAGCACGTCGTCCGGGGTGAACGCCTCCGGACGCCGGTGCCGGGACAGCACCGCGACCCCCAGGGTCAGTCCGCGCGCCTGGATCGGCACCGACAGCGCGCAGTGGACGCCGGACTCCCGCGCCGGTGTGCCGCCCGCGCCGGGCCGGGCCGGTACCCGGTCGACGGCGCCGGGGGCCGGCGGGACGGCGACGGTGCGGCCCGTGGTCAGCGCGTCCGCCTGCGGGGATGCCTCCGGGTACTGCTCCGTCTGCCCGGGGCCGGTCTGCGTCTCCGGTACGCCGGGCAGCACCGACTGCTGGGCGATCCGGCGCAGCCGCACCGGCGCGGTGATGCGGGCCGGGGCCTCGGCGCAGCCCTCCTGCGGATCGAGCAGGTCGATGGTGACGAAGTCGGCGAGCGCGGGCACGCACACGTCCGCCAGCTCCTGGGCGGTACGGGTGACGTCCAGCGTGGTCCCGATGCGCACGCTGGCCTCGTTGACCAGCTGGAGCCGCTGCCGGGCACGGTGGTTGTCGGTGATGTCGTGCGCGGCCATGGACACGCCCCGCACCCGGCCCGCCCGGTCCCGCACCGGCGCCATCCGGGCCAGCCAGGCGTGCGCCCGGTCCTCGCCGCCGGTGCGCAGGAAGGTCTGCACGTCCAGCGGCCGGCCCGAGGTCAGCACCCTGAGCAGGTCCCGTTCCAGCTCCTCGCTCTGCGGTTTGCCGCCGATCTCCGCGATCCGCAGCCCCCGTACCCGCTCCTCGGGCAGGCCGACGACGGCGGCCATCGCCTCGTTCATCCGGCGCAGCCGCAGCCGGTCGTCGTACACGGCGATCGCGCAGGGCGACTGGATCAGGCCCGCCTCGGCGAGCGGGTCGTCGGCGGCGGGCGGTTCGGTGCCGGCGAGCGGGGTGACCACGAGCCAGTCGCCCGGCCCGCCGTCGTGCGGCGGACGGTGGTGGGCGAGCAGCCACACGCGGACGGTACGGCCGTCGCGGTGGCGCAGGCCGAGCGTGCCCTCCCAGCGTGGGCCGGGGGGCGCGGCCGGGGCGGGGGCGCCGTCGGCCAGCAGGTCGGCGGCGGGGCGGCCGATGACGGCGTCCGCCGGGTGGCCGAGCAGGCGGACGGCTCCCTCGTTCCACTCCGTCAGGGTGCCGTCGTCGCCGATGACAGCCCGTGCCGTGCCCGTGTCGTCGAACGGATAGACCCGGCTCATCGTCGCCGCTCCCAAGCGCACACACTCTCAGTGAACAGGTGGCACCACTCGCGTTCCAGCGTAGTGCGTGACGCCCCTCGGTGAGCGGCGGCGCCGGGGCCGGTCGGCCGACCGGTCGAACACGGTCAGGGGCCGGTCAGGGGTAAATCCGGACTGTTCAGGGCCGGAGGCAGCCGTGCACGTCCGCACTCTTGACGATCGTGTGGAGCGGGACGTCAGAATCTGTTTGTTCACGATCAATTGTGAGTAGTTCTGATTCCTGATGAGCCCTGAGCCCTGAGCCCTGAGCCCTGAGCCATGACGGGAGCCCTCCGTCATGACGAGTCCATGACGAGTCCCGATGGGGGAGAGCCGCTATGACGGTCACGCGCAGGTCGGTCCTGGTCACAGCCGCGGCAGCACCCGCGGCCGGAACGCTCCCGGCCCTCGCGGCGGCCCCGGCCGCCCTCGCCGCCGAGGCGTCCGGCGCCGGCGGACGCCACACCGTGCCGCTGCGGGACGGCTGGCGGTTCCACCTGGCCGACCCGGTCGGCGCCACCGACCCGGCCGGCGACCCGGCGCGGACCGCCGGCCCGGACCACGACGACTCGGCCTGGCGCGAGGTCGCCGTACCGCACGACTGGAGCATCGAGCAGACCCCCACCACCGAGCACAACACCACCGGCGGCACCGGCTTCCTCCCGGGCGGCCTCGGGTGGTACCGGCTCGCCTTCACCCTCCCGCGCTCCTGCGCCGGCCGGCGGATCTCGGTGGAGTTCGACGGCGTCTACATGGATGCCCACGTCTACTGCAACGGCACCGAGGCGGGCCGCCACCCCTACGGCTACACCGGCTTCGCCCTCGACCTCACCGATCTCGTGCACACCGACGGCAGCACGCCCGACGTGCTCGCGGTCCGGGTGCGCAACCAGCTGCCCAGCAGCCGCTGGTACTCCGGCAGTGGCATCTACCGCGAGGCCCGCCTGGTGATCACCGAGCCGGTGCACGTCGCCCGCTGGGGGACGTACGTCACCACCCCGGAGGTCTCGGCCGGCCGGGCGCTGGTCCGGGTGCGCACGACCGTGCGCAACGACTCCGGCACCGCCGCCGACGTGGAGATCAGGTCCCGGATCACCGGCCCCGACGGCCGGACCGTGGCCCGTACGGACGGTACGGTCGCCGTCGCCGCCGCGGGGGAGGCCGCCGCGACCCACGAACTGACCGTCCAGGACCCGCTGTTGTGGGACTTCGCGACCCCGGGGCACCGCTACACCCTGCACACCGAGCTGCGCGTGGCCGGCCGCACCACCGACACCTACCGCACCCCCTTCGGTATCCGTACCTTCCGCTTCGACCCCGACGAGGGCTTCTCCCTCAACGGCATCCCCGCCAAGATCAAGGGCGTCGACCTCCACCACGACCAGGGCGCCCTCGGCGCCGCGATCAGCGCCGACGCCGTCCGCAGACAGCTGCGGATCATGAAGTCGATGGGCGTCAACGCCCTGCGCACCTCGCACAACCCGCCCGCGCCGGAGCTGATCCGGGTCTGCGAGGAACTGGGCATCGTGATGCTGGTGGAGGCCTTCGACTGCTGGCGCACCGGCAAGACGCGCTACGACTACGGCCGGTTCTTCGACGAGTGGTGCGAGAAGGACGCCACCGAGATGGTCCTGGCCGCCCGCAACTCACCGGCCGTGCTGCTGTGGTCCATCGGCAACGAGATCCCCGACTCCACCTCCACCGCGGGCCTGGCCATGGCGGACCGGATCATCGGCGCGATCAAGGCCGCCGACGGCACCCGGCCGCTCGTCATCGGCTCCGACAAGTACCGGCGGCCGCCCGCCAAGGGCTCGGCGGCCGACCTGATGCTCGCCAAGCTCGACGGCCTCGGCCTCAACTACAACACGGCCAAGTCGGTGGACGCCCTGCACGCCGCCTACCCGCACCTGTTCCTCTTCGAGTCCGAGTCCTCCTCGGAGACCTCCACCCGGGGCGCCTACCAGGAGCCGGAGCACCTCAACACCGGCGAGAACCACACCCCCGGCAGGCGGGAGGTCTCCTCCTACGACAACAACCTCGCCTCCTGGACGATGAGCGGCGAGTACGGGCACAAGAAGGACCGGGACCGGAAGTGGTTCGCGGGCCAGTTCCTGTGGTCCGGCATCGACTACATCGGCGAACCGACCCCGTACGACGTGTTCCCGGTGAAGGCGTCCTTCTTCGGCGCCGTCGACACGGCCGGCTTCCCCAAGGACATGTACCACCTGTTCCGCAGCCAGTGGACGACCGAGCCGATGGTCCACCTGCTGCCGATGACCTGGAACCACGAGGAGGGCGACACCGTCGAGGTGTGGGCGTACGCCAACGTGCCCACGGTCGAGCTGTTCCTCGACGGAAAGTCCCTCGGCGTGAGGGAGTTCGACGTCAAGAAGACCACCGACGGCCGCACCTACCTGGAGACCACCGAGCCCACCGGCGACGACAAGACCTTCACCGACGGCCCCTACCCGGGCAGTTACACCAGCCCCAACGGCAGCGCCGGCAAACTCCACCTGACCTGGAAGGTGCCGTACCGGCCGGGCGAGCTGAGGGCGGTGGCCCGGCGGGACGGCAAGGTCGTCGCCGGCGACGTCCTGCGCACGGCCGGCGCCCCGCACGCCGTACGCCTCACCGCCGACCGCACGTCCCTCCCCGCCGACGGCCGTTCGCTCGCCTTCGTCACCGCCGAGATCACCGACGCGCACGGGGTCGTCGTGCCCGACGCCGCCCACCTCATCGCCTTCGACGTCTCGGGCGGCTCCCTGGCCGGCGTCGACAACGGCCGTCAGGAGAGCGCCGAGCGCTACCAGGCGAGCACCCGCACCGCCTTCCACGGCAAGGCGCTCGCCATCGTCCGGTCCGGCGCGCGGCCCGGCACCCTCGAGGTCACCGCCCGGGTGGCCGGCCTGCGCCCGGGCACCGTCCGCCTGCACACCACCCCGGCCGGCCACGCCGCGACCACGGCGCCCGCGGTGTTCCGCCCCGACCACCCTGCGCCGCCCGCCCACCCGTACGCGGACGCGAGCTACTCCGGCCGCCCGGACACCCCGCCCGCCGCGATGCTGGACGGCGATCCGGGCACCGGCTGGTCCAACGCCTTCGTCAAGCAGGCCACCGCACTGCTGCCCGCGTTCGACGGAGCCCGGGCGAAGGACTGGGTGTCGGTCGACTTCGGGCGCGCCCGCACCTTCGACCGGGTGGCCGTCTCCTTCACGGCCGACGCGGGCCACACCCCGCCCGCGCGGGCCGAGGTCGCGGTGTGGAACGGGCACGCCTACGTCCCGGTGACCGGGGCGAGGACTCAGTGGGCCACCGCCTCCGACAGCCCCACCGTCATCACCTTCGACCCGGTCCGCGGCTCCCGGCTGCGCCTGACCCTCACCAGCGCCCGCCCGGGCCGGCCTCAGGGAGCGGTGCGCATCAGCCGACTGGATGTGTGAGGGGGCGCGCGCGGGACCTCCGGTACCGCGACGCATGGCGTCCCACCTGGGCGTATTTACCCGTAAGTACCCGCGCGGTACCGTGAGGTCATGCCAGCTCTCAACGTGGAGTTCAGCGAACGGGAACTAGAGGACCTGCGTCAGATCGCCAAGGAGCGCGGTACGTCGATGAAGGCGCTGGTGCGCGAGGCCGCCGCCGCCGACATCGCCCGGCACCGCGCTCTCCAGGAGGGCGCGGAGGCCTTCCGCCGCTTCTTCGCCGGCCACGCCGAGGAGTTCGCGGCGGCCTTCCCCGACGACGAGCGCCCCGGCAGGGGCGAGGCCGCCTGACCGATGCCCTCCGTCATCCACATCGACGTTCCCTGGCTGCTCCAGCGGCACGAAGAGGTCCTGCCCGACCAGCCCGCCGTGGACGACTTCTCGGCGCTGGTCGCGGCCGTCGCCCGGCACCGGGTGGACCCGCCCCGGCTCGGCGTCGACTCCGACGCCGCCTGGCGGGCCGCCGCCCTGCTGCACACCCTCGCCGTGCTCAAGCCGCTACCCGCGGCCAACGCCCGCTTCGCCTGCGCCACCGCCGTCGCCTACATGTTCGTCAGCGGCGCCGGCATCGACCCGCCCTACGGCGCGCTCGTCGACCTCGCGCGGGACCTCATCTCCGGCAAGACCGACGTCTACGGCGCCGCCGACCGGCTCCGCTCCTGGCAGATCTGACCCCGCCCCGGCCGGTGGAGGAAGTCGCCGGAGCCGCCGGCCGGAGCGGGGCCTCTCGGGGAGGACCGGACCCCAGTCCACCACCGGACCGTGCCCTCCGGGAGCGTGCGCGGCCGGCCGGTGCGTGCGCCCGTTTCACACGGGGCGCACGGGGCCACGCGGTCCGGCGCCGCGGCCGGACAGGAACCGTCCACGTGGTGATCACTTCATGAACACGGGGAGTCATGAAGGGGCTCGGGGCGGGCGAAGCCGGAATGTTTCAGGACGATTAACGACGCGCTGTTTTTCGGCCATCCGGCCCGTCCCGGAACGGGGGAACCGCTCTGTTACGGGGTCCCGGCGTTCGAATTCCGTGACTTCACGCCACTGATTCAACACGAAAGGTTACTGAAACCCATGGGTTCGATGTGAGTTTCGGCGGTGGACTCGGCAGAGTGGCGCACGCCGCTCCGGCACCCGACCGGGCTGGAGCCGGCAACCCGACTGTTCGAGCGGAAGGATGCACACAATGCGGAACACCGCGCGCTGGGCAGCGGCCCTCGGCCTCACCGCCGCCGCCGTTTGCGGACCCCTGACCGGGGCCGCCGTCGCTGCACCGGGCGCCGCCCCGTCGTCGCTCTACGCCCCCTCGGCCCTGGTGCTCACCACCGGCCACGGCAACGACGCGGCCACGGCCACTCCGGAGCGCGCCGTCACCCTGAGCTGCGCGCCCACGGCCTCCGGCACCCATCCGGCCCCGGCCGAGGCCTGCGCCGAACTGCGCGGCCTCGACGGCGACCTCGACGCCCTCAAGCCCGCCGACGGCGTGATGTGTACCAAGGAGTACGCCCCGGTCGTGGTCACGCTCCAGGGTGTCTGGCAGGGCCAGCGCCTCTCCTACGAGCGCACGTTCGACAACGCGTGCATGAGGGATGCCGTGGGCGGCAGCCTCTTCGCGTTCTAGGACCGGGATCGCACGGGACCCCGTGAACGCCGGATCAGGCCCGCAACTGGGGAGTGCGGCCCCTGGGGCGGGGAACCTGCGATCTCGTAACCGGGGCAGGCGGGCGGAGTGGGGCCGCCCGCCGGCTCCGGGCAACACAGCCGCTCCCCGGCCGGTCCGTGGGGGGCCGTCCGGGGAGCGGCGAAAAACGTACGGTTTCAACGCGGCGGGTCGGCCCTGCGCCGGTGACTCGTGTCGCACCAGGGGTAGCGGCGACTGCGCCGACAGGTACACAGAGCGACGCGGAACCGGTCCGAGCGGACCGTGGTCCCGTCCTCCAGTGCGACTTCCACGGGCCCTTCCATCAGGAGGGGCCCGCGCCGTTGCACGGTGACCCGCCGGGCGGGCGCGGCGGAGGCGCCGGGTTCGCGCGGCGCGCTGTCAGCAGGGTCGTTCGGCACGGATGACCACCAGCTCTTCCTTGTCGTCGGCCGGCCCGAGCAGCCCGCGCCGGCGCAGCCAGTCCTCCCGGGAGCGCAGCACCGGGCCGAAGGGCACCCGGCGGCGCCGGACCACCTCGGCCTTAAGGCCCGCCTCCCGCAGCAGTTCCAGGGTGCGGTCGGGGCCGCTCAGCGCCGAGTGCACGAGCAGCAGCAGCCCGCCGGGGCGCAGCAGCGCCGGGGCGTCGCGGCAGATCCGGTCCAGCAGGAGCCGCCCGTCGCCCCCCGCGTCCCAGGCCCGGGCCCGGCCGCGCGGCCCGCGCCCGTCCTCCGGTGCCGGCACATAGGGCGGGTTCGCCAGGATCATGTCGTAGGCGCGGCCCCGGACCGGGGCGAAGAGGTTGCCGCGGCGGATGCGCACCGGCAGCCGGCTCAGCCAGGCGTTCAGCCGGGCCGTCCACACCGCCTGCCGGGACACGTCCACCGCGGTCACCTCGGCGCCCTGCCGGGCCGCCGCCAGCGCCAGGGCCCCGCTCCCGGTGCCCACGTCCAGCACACGCGCACCCGGCGGCGGGGCCTCCTCGCGCAGGACCTCCGCCAGCATCTCCGTGTCGTCCTGGGGGGCGTACACGCCCGGAAGCAGCAAAAGGTTCACGTAACCCGAATGCCCCTCATCTCAGGATGTATGGGAAAACCGTCGCTCCGGCTCCCGCTGTCCCGTCGGTCCCAGAGGGATCCGCAGGCACGACCGGCCCGCCCGCCAGTCGGTCAGCAGCCGCCGGGCCAGCCGGACCTCGAGATACTCGGTCGCGTCGATCCCGAAGGCGATGTCCGGCGCCAGCTCCGGCTCCTCGGCGAGCAGCCCGCCGATCACCTCGTGCCGGACCACCTGCTCGTGCACCGCGTCGGCCTCCACGTGTTCGTCGTAGAAGAACTCCGCGGCCGGGCCGGCCCCGGTGCGGCGCATCGCCTCGGCGAGCCGGCGGGAGGCGGGCGAGGAGGTGATCTCCACCTCGGCGAAGTGGCCCACCAGCGCGCCGCGCAGCCCCCGGTGCAGGCCGAACAGGGACATCAGATTGACCAGGGCCAGCATCTCGGCCGGGGCCGCGTCCAGATGGCGGCCGTAGGCGGTGTCCAGGCCCAGGTCCGTCATCAGGTCGGCGAACAGCCGCGCGTGCACCCGGTCGGCCCGGCCGCCGCCGAACTCGTCGTACTCCACCGCGGCCATCGCCGCCTTCGCCCGGCCCCACAGCCGCGGCAGCACCCAGGCGTGCGGGTCGGCCTCCTTCAGGTGGTACAGCGAGCGCAGCGCCGCGTACTCGCGCAGCTGCCACAGCTCGCCCTCCTTGTGCAGGAAACCGGCGACCCCCGTCCCCTCGGCCGGTTCGACCAGCAGGGCGCCGAGCGCGTCGTCCAGGCTGTCGTGGACCGGGGTGTCGGCGCGCAGCGCGTCCAGGAAACGGCCCTCCAGCGCGGCCCGCACCCGCAGCAGCTCCGGGTCCCACTCGCGCTCCGCGGGCACCCCGGCGAAACCGCGGTAGTGCAGCTCGTAGCACACGTACAGGGCGAGCTGGAGGTCGTCACCGTACGGGTCCGCGGCCCCGGCGTCGGCGGGGCGGGGGAGCGGGCCCGCGCCGCGCAGGTTCGCGGTCAGCGCGGCGGACAGGGGGCCTCGGGGGCGGGGGAGCCGGGGTTCTCGCGGGTGGTGATTCATGGAGCCCGGGTACCCGGCCCGCCGTCGATCAACGACACGGCCCGGCATCCGGTCCGCCGGCCGGCGGCACGGCACGGCTCGTGACGTGGTTCGCCGGCCGGCGGCATGGCTCGTCACCGGCATGCCGGCCAACGGCCCGGCCGGTCACCGGCATGCCGGTCAACGGCCCGGCCCGTCGGCCCACGGTGTGGTCCGTGCCCCGGCCGGGCGGCTCACCGCGCGCCGCGCGCCCGGTCCGCCCGTGAGCACCCCCGCGGCGCCCCGCCCGGCCGGCTCACTCCCCGTCCGCCTGCTCCTGGGCCCCGGTGTTCGGGGTGATGGCGTCCCCGGCCTGGCCCGAGGCCTTGTCCTCGTCGCGCTTCTCGGCCTGCTCGACCTCCCGGAGCACCTCCTCCAGGGCCGACTCCTGCCGGTCTTCATGGTCGTCGTGGCCGTTCCCGCCCGGCATGACCTCTCCTTTCCGCCGATGTGGGTGATCTCCCCTGCGAGTTACCCGGCGGCGCCGTCCCAAGCGTCCGGCAGCCGCGTGCGACGGCCGGCTCCGGGTCCGGGGAGCCTCCGCCCGGGCGGCCGGGACGGTGCTCGCCGTGCGCGGTGTTTCAGGGTGTGGCGCCCTGGATACACCCCGAGGGTTCGGCCCCCACGGTTCGCGAGCCCCTACGCCGTCGCAGTGAGGTCGTCACATGTCCCATGCCCCGTCTCCCGCAGGACCGTCGAACGGCACCCGGCCGGCCCCGGCCCCGGCCCACGAGCAGCGTGCGGCCCCGCCGCCCGGCGGCCGGCCCGGCCGGGGCGGTGCCGCCCTGGTGACGGGCGCCTCCTCGGGCATCGGCGCGGCCGTGGCCCGCCGGCTGGCCGCCCAGGGCGGCTGGCGGCTGGCACTGAACGGCCGCGACATCACCCGACTGGAGCAGGTGGCCGCCCAGTCCGGCGCGGTCGCGCTGCCCGGGGACCTCTCCCGGCCCGGCGCCGACCGCAGACTCGCCGACCTCGCCCTGGACCACCTCGGACGGCTCGACCTGCTGGTGGCGGGCGCCGGTGTCGGCTGGGCCGGAGACTTCACCGGAATGCCCGCCGCACGCATCGACGAGGTCGTGGGCGTCGACCTGCTGGCCACCGTCCGCCTGGTGCGCGCCCTGCTTCCCCCCATGGTCGCCGCCGGTTCGGGCCGCGTCGTGCTCATCGGGTCCCTGGCCGGCAGCGTGGGCGTACGCGGGGAGGCCGTCTACTCCGCGGCCAAGGCCGCCCTCGGCACCTTCGCCGACTCCCTGCGCTACGAACTGCGCGGCACCGGGGTCGGCGTCAGCCATGTCGTCCCCGGCGTGGTCGATACCCCCTTCTTCGACCGGCGGGGCAACCCCTACACCCGGTCCTGGCCCCGGCCGGTGCCCGCCGAACGGGTCGCGGACGCGGTCTGCGCCGCCGTACGGCACGGCAGGGACGAGGTGTACGTCCCCGGCTGGCTACGGCTGCCCGTCCTGGTGCGCGGTGCCGCGCCCGGACTCTACCGGCGGCTCGCCGCCCGCTTCGGGTGAGCGGCCATGACCGCGGTCACGGTGCTGCTCGCCCTGCTCGCGGCCCTGGCCAACGCGTCCGCCTCGGTGCTCCAGCGCCGGGCCGCCGTACAGGAGACGGACCAGGGCGGCGAGCCGGGGCCCTCCATCCTGCGCCGGATCCCCCAACTGCTGCGGCGCCGCAGCTGGCTGGCCGGGGCCGGCATGCTGCTGCTGTCCGGCCTGCTGCAGGCCGGGGCACTGGCCACCGGCAGCCTGTCCCTGGTCCAGCCCCTGCTCGCCGCCGAGCTGCTGTTCACCCTGGCCGTCGGCAGCGTCGTCTTCCGGCGCCGCCCCGACACCCGGACCTGGCTGGCGTTCATCGCCCTGGCCGGCGGGCTGGCCCTGTTCCTGCTGGCCGCCGCGCCGACCGCCGGGCGGGAGACCGCGCGGCCCGGGGCCTGGCTGCTGGGCGGCGGCGGAGTGCTCGCCGCCGTCGCCCTGCTGTGGCTGGCCGCCCGCCCGGTCCGGGGCGCCTGCCGGGCCATGCTGCTCGGCCTGGCCTCGGCGCTGTGCTTCGCCACCACGGCCGCGCTGATGAAGGAGGCCGTGGGCAGGCTGGCGGACGGGCCCGCGGCGATGTTCGGGCACTGGTCGCCGTACGCGACGGGGGCCGCCGGACTGGTCGCCTTCGTGCTCCTCCAGGGCGCGCTCGGCGCCGGGCCCCTGACGGCCTCCCAGCCCGCCCTCACCCTCGGGGACGCGCTCGGCAGCGTCATCCTCGGCTGGGTGCTGTTCGCCGAGACGATCCAGCTGGGCCTGCGCATGCTGCCGGAGGCGGCCGGCGTCGCCCTGATCGGCGCGGGCAGCATCGGCCTCGCCCGCGCCCCGTCCGTCGGCGGGGCGTGGGACACCGGCGACGCGGCGGCGCGCCCCGGCCCCACCACCGCTCTTCCCCGCACACCGAGGAGGTAGGTCCACCGATGTTCCCCGTGTCCGGACGCTCCTGGCGGACGGCCGCCGCCCTGCTGCCGGCCGGCGCCGCCGCGGCCCACATCGTCCCGGCGGCGAGCTGGCTGCCCGGGCTGCGGCCGCTGCTTTTCCCCGGTCTCGCCGGCACCGGCCACGTCCGGCACATCGCGCTCACCTTCGACGACGGACCCGATCCGGAGTCGACCCCGCGTTTCCTCGACGCCCTGGACCGCCTCGAGGCGCGGGCCACCTTCTTCGTGGTCGGCGAGCACGCGGCGCGCCATCCCGGACTGGTCCGCGAGACCGTGCGGCGCGGGCACGAGCTGGGGGTGCACGGCTGGCGCCACGACCGGCCCTGGCGGCCCTCCTTCGCCCGCGACGCCGAGGAGGTGGCCCGGGCCGTGCGCGTCGTCCACGACCTCACCGGGCGGCGCCCGCGCTGGTACCGCCCGCCGTACGGCATCCTCACCACCGGCCGCTGGCGGGCCGCCCGGCGGGCCGGGCTGCGCACGGTGCTGTGGTCGGCGTGGGGCAGGGACTGGACGGCCGACGCCACACCGGGGTCCGTCCGGGCCCGGGTCGCCGCGGACCTGCGCGGCGGCGGCACCGTGCTGCTGCACGACGCCGACCGGTACTCGGCCCCCGGCTGCTGGCACGCCACGCTCGCCGCCCTCCCGGTCATCGTGCGGGACTGCCGGGAGGCCGGCCTGACGGTGGGCCCCCTCCACGAACACGGCACGGCCCCGGCCCCGGCCGCACCCCGGCCGGCCGTGCCGGAGGGCGCGCTCCGGGAGTGACCGTGCGCGTGCCGTGGTGCGGTTGCGGTGAGTGTGCGGGAGACATGGCGGGTGCCCGGCCGCCCGGCAGGGTGCCGCGGGTGTGCGCGGCACCCTGCGCCTCACAGCTCCCCCAGGCTCTCCAGCGCGTCCCCCCGGAACAGTGCGCGCCCCCGGGCCACCCGGGCGGCGCGTTCCGGGGTGCCCTCCCCGAGGCCGTCCAGGGCCCTCAGGAGCGCGGGGCCGTCGGGGGCGAGGGCGCACAGGCCGAGGTCGGCCATCCGGCGGACGCCCTCCGCGCCGTGGCCGGGCAGCGGGCGGTGGGCGACCACCGGCAGGCCCGCCGCGAGCGCCTGTACGGCCGTCTGGCCGGCCGCGTTGTCCACCAGGGCGTGACCCGCCGCCAGCAGCCCCGGCATGTCGTCGACCCAGCCCAGGGCCAGCGCGGCCGGCTCCCGGGACATCCGGGCGTACAGCCGCTCGTTGCGGCCGCACAGCACCACCGGCAGCCGGCCGGCCTCCGCCAGCAGCCGGGCGGTGGCGGCCGGCCGCGACGCCGCGCCCCAGGCGCCGGCGGACAGCAGGACCGGGGGCCGGCCGGGCGCCCGCGCGGCGAACCGCTCCCGCCACCGGGCCGCCCCGGGGGCCGGCCCGCGGAAGGCGGGGGCGACCACCGGCCCGGTGGTGACCACGGACGTGTGAAGCGCCCGGCGCACCCGCGCCGCGGCCGTGTCCGTCAGGCACAGATACCGGTCGTTGCCCGGGTGCAGCCACTGCCGGTGCACCGCGAAGTCCAGCAGGAACACGGCGCTGGGCACCCGCAGCGTCCCCCGGGCCCGCAGATGCCCGGTGAGCTGCGCGGCCAGATGGAAGACGGACACCACCACGTCGGGGCGCAGCCGGTCCACCAGGTCCGTCAGCCGGTCCCCGGCGAGCCGGGCCAGCGGCACCCCGCCGGGCCGCGGGCCGGGCCCCTCGCGCAGGAACGCGCCGTAGATCCCGGCGTACACCCAGGGCAGGTGGCGTACCGACGCCTGGTAGCCGCGGCGCAGCCCGCTGCCCAGGCCGTACGGCAGCAGCCGCAGCACGTCCACCACCTCGGCCCGCTCGCCGCGGACCTCCGCCCGGCGCACGAGTTCGGCGGCCACGGTGTCGTGACCGGCCCCCATGCTCGCGCTGAGGATCAGGGTCCGCCGCCGGCCGTCCGGCGCCTCGTGGTGGGTGCTCCGCACGGGTGGACGTCTCTCCGCCGGGGCGGCGCCCAAACCGCCCGCCGGTGGGCCGGGTCACCCGTGCGCACCGCCCCGCCGTGCCGGTGCCCGCGCTGCGGCTGCGAGCCGCCCGGCACGTGCCAGGCTGGAGACATCGGCAGGACGGCGGGTCGGCGGCGAGCACGGGAGGAGCCGTGAGGCGGTTGCGGCGCGGCCTGCACCGCGCGTGGCAGTGGCTGCGGGTCCGGGCCCTGTTCGAGCACGGGCGGGAGCTGGAGCTGATGCACCGGGCCATGGGGTTCGCCACCCTGGCCCTGGTGACGCTGGCGCCGCTGCTGATCGTGGTCGCCGCGGCCGCCCCCCTGGTGCGCGGCGGCTTCGCCTCCTGGCTGACCGACGGCATGGGCCTGTCCGGCCGGTCCGCGCACGCGGTCACCGACGTCATCAGCCCGCCCCGCAAGGTCATCGGCACCACCAGCGCCCTCAGCGCGGTCCTGCTCGCCGTCTTCGGCGTGGCCTTCGGCGGCAGCGTGCAGAACGCCTACGAGAGGATCTGGGGCCTGGCGTCCGGCCCCTGGCACCGGGTGTGGCGGCAGGCGACCTGGCTGGTGGTGCTGACCGCGTACCTCTACCAGGAGGCGGCGACGAAGACGACGCTGCACGGCGGGCAGCGGATCACCCTGTCCACGGTGAGCGGCGCGCTGTTCTTCTGGTGGGGACAGCGCTTCCTGCTGGGCGGCCAGATCCGCTGGCGGGCGCTGCTGCCGGGCGCGGTGGCCACCGTCATCGGCCTGATCGGCCTGCGCGCCTTCTCCTACCTGGTGTTCACCCCGCTCATCGTCACCAACGCCCTCAGCTACGGCGCCGTCGGCACCGTCCTCGTCGTGGAGTCCTGGCTGATCGGCGTCGGTTTCGTCATCTACGGCGGCGCCCTGTTCGGCCGCTGGTTCACCGAACACCACTGGATGCCCTCCCACCACGAGCCGGAGTGGACGGACGGGACCGAGGAGCGGGAGGAGTCCTGACCCGGATCCGGTCGGATCTTCGATCGCACCACTTCCGGACCGCGTCGGCCGAGTCTCAGGCGAGCTGCCGGCGGACCAGTTCGTGCAGGCGGCCGCCGGCGTCCGCGAGGAGTTCGGACGGGGGGCCCTGCTGGACGATCCTGCCCTCCTCCATCACGATCACCCGGTCGGCGTCCAGGACGGTCGACAGCCGGTGGGCGATCACGATCCGGGTGGCGTTGAGCTTGCGGGTGCTGTCGATGACGACGCGCTGGGTGTCGTTGTCCAGGGCGCTGGTCGCCTCGTCGAGGAACAGGATCCGCGGACGCCGGATCAGCGCCTGGGCGATCATCAGCCGCTGCCGCTGCCCGCCGGAGATCGCGCCGCCCGACGCGACGATGGTGTGCAGCCCCATCGGCATCCGCTGGATGTCCTCCGCGAGGCCCGCCAGCTCGGCCGCCGCCATCACCTCCTCCGGCGTGTACGGCTCCGCGCCGCAGATGACGTCCATGATCGAGCCGGAGAACGGCTGCGCGTGCTGGAGGACGACCCCGCACTGGCGGCGCACCGCCGACTGGTCCAGCGCCGCCAGGTCCTGCCCGTCGTACAGGACGCTGCCGGAGACCGGCCGGTCGAAGCCGATGAGCAGGCGCAGCAGCGTGGACTTGCCGCAGCCGCTCGGGCCGACGACCGCGACGAACTCGCCCGGCCGTACGGCGAAGGACACGTCGTCCAGGACCAGCGGACCGTCGTCGGCGTACCGGAAGGACAGCCGGCGGGCCTCCAGCGCGCCCGACAGCGGACCCGGACGGGTGCTCGCCGCCCGGACCTCGGGCCGGGCCTCCAGCACCGGCTTGATCTCCTCGAACAGCGGCAGCGCCGCCACCGACGACACGAACGCGCCGGTCAGCTGGGTGACCGAGGTCAGCAGCATGGTCACCGACGTGTTGAAGGTCAGGAAGTCCGCCGCCGACATCGCGCCCTCGGCCGGGCCCGCCAGCAGCATGAACATCAGCAGGGTGCAGACGGGGAGGTAGACCGCGCCCAGGACCGTGGTCAGGTTCTTGATCCGGCCCACCTTCTGCTGGAGTTCCCGGCCGCGCGCGAACTCGCGGGCCCAGGCCGCGTAGGCGTAGTTCTCGGCCGCCGCCACCCGCAGCTTGGGCAGCCCGCGCAGGGTCTGGAACGCCTGGTTGTTGAGCTTGTTGCCGAGCACCACCAGGCGTCGCTGCCAGCGCACCTGCCACAGCCCGAGCCCCGCGAACACCACCGCGACGACGAGCAGCATCCCGACCGCCGCGAGCGCCATCGGCACGCTGTACCACAGCAGCAGCCCCAGGTTCATCGCGCCGACCGTCACCGACTGGGCGACGACCGGTCCGACGCCCGCCAGCAGCCGGCGGATCGCGCTGATGCCCATCGCCGCACTGGCCAGCTCGCCGGTCGAACGCCGGGTGAAGAACCGGGTGGGCAGCCGCAGCAGCCTGTCCCACACGGCCGGTTGCAGCGCCGCCTCGATACGGCCCTCCAGGCGCAGGATGGACAAATTCTCCAGCAGCGTGAACGCCGCCGCGACCACCCCGCTCACCATCACCGCCAGGCACACCCGGACGATCAGGCCCTCCTCGGCCCTCGGCACGTACTCGCCGAGCACCTTGCCGGTCGCGATCGGCACCAGCGCGCCGATGGCCACCGTCACCAGGCCCGCGAGCAGCAGGTTCAGCAGGTCGCCGCGGGTCCCGCGGAGGCTGAACCGCAGCAGCCCGAGCGGGGAGAGCGGCTTGTCGGGCAGCGGCCGGTAGAACATCACCGCGCGCGGCTCGAACTCCCCGGCGTTGTCCTTCCCGACCGGTGTCTCGCGGCCGGTGCCCGGATGCACGGCGACATAGCCGCCGCGCCGCCACAGCAGCGCCACCGGGGCCCCGGACAGCGCCCGGTGGCCGACCAGCGGGCCCGCGTTCTCCCGCCACCAACGCCCCTCCAGGCGCACCGTGCGGGTGCGCACCCGGGAGGCCAGCGCGATCCGCTCCACCGGATCCAGCCGCTCGTTCGCGGTGCCGCTCTGCGCGGGCTCGGCGAGCGCGATCCCGGCCGCCCCGGCGACCAGCTTGCAGGCCGCGTAGGTGGCGTCCGCGTCGGCGGCCGTCGGGTGGCGGGCCGAGCGCTTGCCGATCGCGGCCAGCAGCGTCCGGTCGGCCTGCGCGCGCACCGCCTCACCGGCCCTGATCCCGGCGGCCGTACGCGTCTCGTGAGCCTGCTCCAGCTGCTCGATCCACCGGTCCAGCGCGGTCAGCAGCCGGTACTGCTGGTCCACCATGCTCTGCCACAGCGCCGGGTCCATCAGCAGATCGGCCGCGGCCTCGGCGCCGTACAGCGAGCCGTACTGCACACTGCCCGGCGGCACCTGCATCCAGAACACGTCGTCGTCGGCGGGCGCGGCGGCGCGCTCGTCCGCCAGCGGCGCCTGGAAGAGGACGGACAGACCCCGGCCGACGCCGAGCGCCACCGCGTACTCCAGCGGGCTGGAGGCGGGCGGCACGTACTGCGGGGTGCCGTACTCGTCGTAGGACCAGGTCTGGGTGCCGGCCGGCTGGTACAGCTCGCGCAGCCCGACGCGGTGCACCACACAGTCCCGGACCGGGCGGGCCACCAGGGTGTGCCGGGGGCCGGTGACCGGGCCGAGCAGCAGTGTGCCCGCCTCCAGCCGGCCCAGGTGGTGCCAGTGGCCCTGCTCGGCGGCGTCCACCGCGAACAGGTCCAGCGCGCCGGCCGCGACCAGCCACAGCACCTGCGGACCCTCCAGGTCCAGGCGGCCGAGGCCGGCGCAGTCCAGCCGGGTGCCCAGCGAGCCCAGCGCCCCGAGGACGAGGTCGCCTTCCTGCACGGATGTCATCTCACCGCTCCCTGACCAGCGCCGCGTACGCGCCGCCGCGCGCCACCAGCTCCTCGTGCCGCCCGCGTTCCACGACCGTGCCGTGCTCCAGGACGACGATCTCGTCGCTGTCGCGGACCGTGCTCAGCCGGTGCGCGATCACCACACAGGCACAGCCGCGCCGGCGCAGGTTGTCCATCACCACCAGCTCGGTCTCCGCGTCCAGCGCGCTGGTCACCTCGTCCAGCACCAGGATGCTCGGCCGGCGCACCAGCGCCCGCGCGATCTCCAGGCGCTGGCGCTGCCCGCCGGAGAAGTTGCGGCCGTCCTGCTCGACCCGGCTGTGGATGCCGCCGGGCCGGCGCATCACCACGTCGTACAGCGCCGCGTCCTTCAGCGCCTCCACCACCGCCTCGTCGGGGATGGACGGGTCCCACAGGGCCACGTTGTCGCGGACCGAGCCCTCGAACAGGAAGACGTCCTGGTCCACGAAGGAGACGGAGGCGGCGAGCGCGCCGCGCGGGATGTCCTCCAGCCGGCGGCCGTCGATGCGGATCACCCCGTCCCAGGGTGTGTACAGGCCCGAGATCAGCCGGGAGACCGTGGACTTGCCGCTGCCCGAACCGCCGACCAGCGCGACCTGCTGCCCGGGGCCGACGGTCAGGTCGAAGCCGGTCAGCAGCGGCTGGTCCAGCGGGCTGTAGCCGAAGGTGATGTTCTCCAGCTCCACATGGCCGTGCAGCCGCCGGGCCGAGTCGCCGCCCGGGCGGGCGTAGAGCGGGTCGGTCCGGAAGTTCTCCACGTCCTTCAGCCGGGCGACGTCGGCCGCGAAGTCCTGGATGCGGCCCGCCACGCCGTTGAGCCGGGTCAGCGGCGCGGTGAAGCGGGCGACCAGCGCCTGGAAGGCGACCAGCAGCCCGACCGAGATGTGCCCCTCCACCGCGCGCAGCCCGCCGATCCAGAGGATGAGCGCGCTGTTGAAGGTGGCGAGCGTCGGCGCGACCACGCCCAGCCAGGCGCTCGGCACACCGAGCCGCTGCTGCTCCTCCAGCGTGGTGGCGTGCTGCCCGGCCCACTTGCGGAAGTAGCCGTCCTCGCCGCCGGTCGCCTTCAGCGTCTCGATCAGCTGAAGGCCGGTGTACGAGGTGTTGGTGAGCCGTGCGGTGTCCGCGCGCAGCTTCGCCGTGCGGGTGGCGCGCAGCCGTACGACGAGCCGCATGGCCACCACGTTCAGCAGCGCCACGGCGATGCCGACGAACGTCAGCTGCGGGTCGTAGGTGTACAGCAGGACCGCGTACAGCACGACCACGATCGCGTCCACGCCGGCCGCCGCGAGGTCGCGGGCCAGGGTCTCGGCGACCTGGTCGTTGGACTGCAGCCGCTGCACCAGGTCGGCGGGGGAGCGCTGGGCGAAGAACGTCACCGGCAGCCGCAGCAGATGGCGCAGGAACCGGGCGCTGGAGAGGGTGGAGGAGATGATCCGGCCGTGCAGCAGGTTGGCCTGCTGGAGCCAGGTCAGCACCAGCGTGAGCAGCACACAGGCGGCCATGGAGGTGAACAGCACCCCCAGCAGGGAGGTCTGCCCGCCGATGAGGAACGTGTCGATGTAGGTGCGGCTGAGCGCGGGCACGGCCGCGCCGACCGCGACCAGCAGCAGGCTGGCCAGCACCGCCGCCGGGAGGGTGCCGGCGGTGCCGCGCAGCCGGGCCGGCATCGCGCCGAGCACCCCGGAGCGGCGCCCGCCCCGGGTGAAGCCCTCGCCGGGCTCCAGCACCAGCACGACCCCGGTGAAACTGCCGTCGAACTCCTCCATGGGCACGAAACGGCGGCCCTTGGCGGGGTCGTTGACGTACACCCCGCGCCGGCCGAGGCGGCGGCCCATGCCGTCGTAGACGACGTAGTGGTTGAACTCCCAGAAGAGGATGGCCGGGGCCCGCACCTCGGCGAGGGCGGCCAGGTCCATCTGCATGCCCTTGGCGGTCAGGCCGTAACCGCGGGCCGCCTTCAGCAGGTTGGAGGCGCGGGAGCCGTCGCGGGAGACACCGCAGGCGATGCGCAGCTCCTCCAGCGGGACGTGCCGGCCGTAGTGGGCGAGGACCATCGCGAGGGAGGCGGCGCCGCACTCGACGGCCTCCATCTGCAACACGGTGGGCGTACGGACCTTGCCGGTACGGGACTTGGGGGCCGGACGCTTGGCGGGGGCCGCCCGTCTGCGGCCGCGGGTTTCCTGGGCGGTGGTCACGGGAGCAGCCAATCGACGGGATGCTGGTCGGCGAGGTGGACGGAGCCGGTGGCGAGGGTCATGGACTCCAGCCGGAACGGCGGCCCGCCGGCGTTGGACCAGCGGTAACCGCTCTTGGTGGCGGGCGAGTCGGCGAGTTCCACCAGGACGGCGACCGGGGGGCCCTTGCGGGTGAACTGCTCGCCGAGCTGGCTGTCGCCGAGGAACGCGGCGATCGTCTGGGCGGACTGCGCGGTGCGGTCCACCGACTTCACCGTGCCGCGCAGCACGCCGTACCGCTGTGCCGGGACCGAGGAGACGGTCAGGTCGACGGAGGCGTGCGCCGGGATGGCGGCGGCGTTCTCGGCGGGCACGTACACGGTCGCGTACAGCGGGTCGGAGGCGTGGGCGACCTTCTCGACGGCGGCGACGTCGGTGCCGGTCTGGATGATCTGCCCGATGGACGCGGCGAGCGTGGTGACACGGCCGGCGGCGACCGTCCGCACCACCGTCTCGCCTTGTTCCGTACGGACCTTGAGCACGGGCGCGTTCGCGGGGAGCCGTTCGCCCTGCCGGGCGAGGACGGCCGTCACCTGCCCGGCCACCGGGCTCTGGAGCAGATAACTGCCCTGTCCGTGGGTGAGGATGGCGGGCGCGCTCACCGTGGAGGCGACCGAGCCGGTCACCGCCCACACGGTGGCCGCGGCCATGACGACGACGGTGACGCCGAGCGCCAGCCAGCCCTGCGGACGGGCCAGCCGCACCGGAAGGTCCAGCTCCTCCGGCGACTGGAGCTTGGCGAGGGCCTGTTGGCGGAACTGCACGGAACTTCCCTCACCTGTGGGTAAGACGCATGGGTGACGCGTTCGGTGCCCAACGTCCGAGAGTCCCGGAGCCGAGGGACGGCTCCGGGACTTCGGGTGACACCGGGGGTGCGATCAGAGACCGGCGACCAGGCCGTTGATCGGGGCGGTGTTCAGGCCGGTGACACCCTCGACGGTGCCGACGACCGTGTTGACCAGACCGGTCACGCCGGGGGCGATCTCGTTCACGGTGCCCAGGGTGCTGTTGAGGGTGTTCACGGACAGACCGCCGGAGACGTTGTCCAGCTCGGCGTCCGAGATCTCGACGGTCTCGACCTGGGGGGTGGAGTTCATGATGGAACTTCCCTTCGTATGGATGACTTCACAAGGGGGGAGCGGCCCCCTCTGGGGACAGACGGACGGCCGCGACCGCGGGCGCCGGACCCCCTGTTCCGGGGGCCCGCCGGACCTCTGCGGTGCGATGGATCAAAGCACGCACGCGGGGCGCGCTTCCAATCAACCAGGGCTCTCACCTGGGAATTTGGCGCCCGACGGGGTTCATCCGTGCAGGCGTGCGCACGTCATGTCGGCGACTCCTTCACATGGCACACGGCATCGTCGCGACGGGCTCCTTGCGGGCCGGAACGCGAATCCGGCACTCCTCGCCAAAGGCGTGCCGCGGGGTCTGCGGTTGTGCAGAAGCTCGGGGGCCGGTGAGGTGCCTGGGTAATGGATGTGCAGATTCCCTGAAGGGGGGATTCCGGTTCACGCTGTCAGCTGATCGTTACCGATCGGTAGCTGACAGTAGCCGATCAGGGGTTGTCGGCCGGTGACCGGGGACGTCAGCCCAGAAGCGCGTAGACCGTGCTCGCGCGGGCCGCGAGGCTGCCCGAGGCGGCGTCGGTCAGCGTCACGTCCGCGAAGGCCGTCCGGCGGCCGAGCTTCGTCAGGACCGCCTCGATCAGGACGTCCGCGCCGGTCACCGCCCGCTGGAACGACGTCGACTGCTGCACGGTCGTCATCGGCACGAACCCGCCCCGGGCGGCCGAGACCGCGATGACGGTCGCCGTGTCGGCCGCGGCCATCAGAGCCTGCCCCGACAGCCCGCCGCCCTCCCGGGCCCGCCGGTCCGACCAGGGCAGCCGCAGCACGGCCCGGTCCTCGCCCACCGCCTCGACGGCCAGCCCGAGTTCGCGGACCCACGGGGCGAAACGTGCGGAGAGGATCTCGTCGGCCTCGGCGGTGGTCATCGTCATGGGGGCGATTGTTCCCGCCCGCCCGCCGTGACACACGGAGCGTGGCCGGTTCACCGCCCCACCACGGCCGGACGGAACCGGAATTGAACACACCGCGCCGCCGCCGCGTACCTACGGCCGTCCAGGCGCCGCGACACCCACCCCGGTCCGCACGGCCCGCGAGCGGCGGGCTCCCCCTCCCAGGAGGTCGAGAAGGTTGAGTCACAAGCGAATGCCCCGGCGCAAGGCCGCGATGGCGGTGGGTGCGGTCGCGGCACTCGGCGCGGCGGCCTTTCTGCTGCCCCACGCGAACGCCTCGCAGGACGCGGGGGACGACGGCCGGGCGCCGGGCGCCACCGGCACCGCGAGGACCCTGCGGGCCACGGACGCGCCGGACCTCGACGCCCGGTTGCGCGAACTCCTCGGCGACGCCTTCGCCGGCTCCTGGTACGACAACGGCCGGCAGCAGCTCGTCGTCAACGTGTCCGGCGGCGGCGACGACGTCGTCGTCCGGGCGGAGAAGGCCGGCGCGGTCGTCCGGCAGGTGGCCAACAGCGCCGCCGAACTCAGGGCCGCCGCCCGGACGCTGAGGGCCGAGGCCGCGGTCCCGGGCACCTCCTGGGCCGTCGACCCGCGCACCGACAAGATCCTCGTCACCGCCGACTCCACGGTGACGGGCGCCCGGTGGGACCGGCTCCGGTCCGCCGTGCGCGGGCTCGGCCCCGGCATGGCGACCCTGAAGAAGTCCGCCGGCACGTTCAAGACGTTCGCCTCGGGCGGCGACGCCGTCTTCTCCCGGTCCCAGGGCGGCAGCGTGCGCTGCTCCCTCGGCTTCAACGTCACCGCCGCCGACGGCAGGCCCGCCTTCCTGACGGCCGGTCACTGCGGGGTCGCCGCCGAGAAGTGGTCCGACACGCAGAACGGCGAGCCGACAGCCACCGTCGACCGGGCGACCTTCCCCGGCGAGGGCGACTTCTCCCTCGTCACGTACGACGACCCGGGCACCCGGGCGCCCAGCGAGGTCGACGCCGGCGACGGCCGGACCGTGCCCATCAACCGGGCCGCCGAGGCCACCGTCGGCCAGACCGTGTTCCGGATGGGCTCCACCACCGGGCTGCACGACGGCCGGGTGACCGGGCTGGACGCCACCGTCAACTTCCAGAGCGAGACCGACCCCGGCGGCGTGGACACCGTCACCGGCCTGATCCAGACGGACGTGTGCGCCGAGCCCGGCGACAGCGGCGGCCCCCTGTTCACCCAGGACGGCGGTGCCCTCGGCCTCACCTCCGGCGGCAGCGGCGACTGCACCGGCGGCGGCGAGACATTCTTCCAGCCGGTCACCACCGCACTCCGGGCCACCGGGGCGACCCTGGGCGGCGGAGCGGGCGGAGGGGAGGACGACCGGGCGGGCGCGGGCGAGCGGTCCGGCGGCGGTTCCGGTTCCGCTTCCGGTGCTGATTCCCCTTCCGGTTCCGGTGACGAGGCCGGCCCGGGTGCCGGTGGCGACCCGGTCGGCGGGGACGGTGACCCGTCGGCGCCCTCCGACGGGTCCCGTTCCGGCGCGGCGGACGACGGATCGCCGGCCCTCACCGGTACGCGCTGAGCGGACCGGCGCCCCTCGAGACTCCCCGGCCGGCCCCCCTCGGTTCCAGCCGGCGGGGAGCGGTCCGGCCCTCCGGCGGGAGGGCCGGACCCGGACCGTCGGAGCGCGGACCCTGACCAGTGGGCCGAGTGCCGTCGTCCGGTGCCGGTCCCGCCGATGGGCGGCCGGGCGTTCAGCCGTCGGCGCGGGCCCGGAGCAACAGGACCGCCACGTCGTCCACCCGTTCCCGAGCCGCCACGCTGTGCCGGACCACCTCGTCCGCCAGGCTCTCCAGCGGCTGGTCGCCCACGTCCGCGAGCAGCCCGCCGAGGTCCGCCAGCGCGTCCTCGATGTCGACGCCGCGAGACTCCACCAGCCCGTCGGTGTACAGGACGAGGACCGAGCCGGGGGCCAGGGACACCTCGGTCGTGGGATACACGGCCGAGGCGTCGATGCCCAGCAGCGGGCCCCCGGCCAGGTCCAGCACCCGTACCTTCCCGTCCGGCCGGCGCAGCAGCGGCGGCGGATGGCCCGCCCGCGCCATCACGGCCCGCCCGTGCGCCGGGTCCAGCCGCAGATACAGACAGCTGGCGAACAGCTCGGCGCCGAGATCGATCAGCAGCCGGTTGGTGCTGCTGATCACCTCGTGCGGTGCCTGCCCCACCGTGGTGTACGCCCGTACGCCGGTGCGGATCTGTCCCATCAGGCCCGCCGCGGTCACATTGTGCCCCTGGACGTCCCCGATCACCGCCGCCGGCAGCGGCCGGGCCGGCACCAGGTCGTAGAAGTCGCCGCCGATCTCCATGCCGTGCGTGGCGGGCAGATAGCGGGCCGCCGCCTCGATGCCGGGCAGCGGCGCCAGCGAGTGCGGCAGCAGCGCCTGCTGGAGACCGTGCGCCAGGCTGTGCTTCGCGTCGTAGAGCCGGGCCCGCTCCAGGGCCTGCGCGATCAGCCCGCCGAGCGAGGTCAGCACCGCCCGCTCGTCGGCGGGGAACACATGCGGCTCGGCGTACGCCAGCACACACGTGCCCACCGGCCGGCCGGAGGCGATCAGCGGCAGATACGCCCAGGCCGCGAAGCCGTCCGGGGTCTCGTGCCGGCTCGGATACAGCCGCTCCAGCTGCGCCCGTGAGTCGAAGAACGCCGGCACGCCGGTGCTGAGCGCCTGTGTGCCCGGGGTCCGCTCGGCCAGCGGCAGCCCCTCGAACCGCTCCACGATGTGCGGGTCCCGGTAGCCGCGGTGCCCGAGCACCCGCATCCGCCCGCCCTCGGAACCGAGGATGGCCATCGCCTGGCTGCCGACGGCGGGGGCCACCTCGTCCCAGACCAGCTGCACCACGTCCCGCACCCCCACCGCCTCGGTCAGCGCGCCCGCCAGGCCCAGTACCTGGGAGATCGTCATCAGCCGGGACGGGCCCGGGGCGGCCTGCCGGGCCCCGTGCGGGGCGTCCGTCACCGAGTGGGCCCGGCTGACGCGCACACTCAGCCCGGTGGTGCTCGGGTACAGCCGGAACCACAGCCAGTCCCCGGGCGGGCGCAGCGCCACGAACGACGCCATCTGCTGGCTGAGCAGCGCCGCCCGGTAGCGGTCCTCGTACATCGGGTCGTTCAGCCAGGGCACCGACGCCCACAGCGGAGTGCCGAGCAGCTCGCCGGCCGGCCGGCCGAGCAGTTCGGCGGCGGCCGGGTTCACGAAGCCGATCCGGCCGTGCAGATCCAGTGACATCAGCCCGTACGGCAGCCGGGACACCAGCCGGACCGCCTCGACCGAGCCCAGCGTCTCCGCCACCGTCGCGGCCCCGGCCACCGAGGACGCCTGTGTGTCCTCCCCCGGGCCGTGCGCCCCGGGCCACGCCGCCGACCGTTCCAGCCGCAGCGCCAGCCGCTCGCAGGCCGCCCACAGACGGTCGCGCTCGGCGTCGGTCAGCTCCGGCGGATGCCCGCCGGGCCAGGTCACGAACACCGCCCCGTACACCTGCCGCTCCGTCGCCACGGGCAGCGCGGCCAGCGCGAACGGATACGGCAGCACCACCGCGATGCGCGGGTAGCAGCGGGCCATCTCCTCCTCGCCGCCCACCCACACCAGGCGCCGTCCGCACACCGCGTCCACCACCGGCAGCGGGGCGCTCAGCCCCACCCGCTCCCACGGCGCCGCGAACGCCCGGGGCATGCCCGCGTGCACCGCCATCTCCAGGACCGGTTCGTCGGGGCGGAGCAGGTACACCGCACCGGAGTGCGCGTGGACCTCGTGCATCATCGACACCAGGGCGAGCGACAGCACCGGCTGGGCGGCCGTCCCCCCGTCGGCCGTCGGCGCCGGCTCCGGCCCCGGCCCGTCGGACACGCCGACCACCTCCTCCGGCCGCGTGCCGTGTCCAGGGCACAAGACTCCCTCGGGGCGGCGCCCGGCGCACGGCGAAACGGTCCCGGCGCCCCCGCCGCGCCGCGCGGTGCTCCGTGTCCCCCGTCCGGTTGCCGCCCCGCGCGGGGGGTGCGGGGGAGGGGGCTCGGCCGGTCGCTGTCGAGGGGGCCGGCTCGGCCGGGCGTGGCTCGTCGTGGCGCGCCCGTCGGGCGGGGCGCACGGTGCCGGTCGGCGGGCGGCGCGCGCGATCGGGGTTTCGCGGGCGGCGCGCCCAGTCGGTGTTTCGACGTGCGGGGCGCACGGTTGGGCGTGCGGTGCGCGTGTGGTGTGCGGATGGCTTCTGTGCGCCCCCCCTGGCACGCCACGATGGCCGAAATCACAGACATGCGAGAGGGGCGGTGGATTCCGGATCCCGCAGCGGTCCGGTGCCGGGGCGACGGGGTGCGGGGCGGGCCGGATGCGGGGCCGGCGGGGCCAAGTCGCCCACGGCGTGTCGCGTCGTCGTCCGCGCGGCGGGTCCAGCGTGTCCGGTGGCCGAATCGTCACCACAGATCAGGCGAGGTTCGGCCAACCCGTCGTACCGGGCGGTAGGGCACCGTCCGGGAGGCCGGGGGAGCGGGCAGCGGCTCCACAGGCGTCCCTCTGGCATCTTTTTCCCCGCGCCCGGTTTGCCGGTGAGCCGCCGGGGCACACGCGGGGGCGACGATCAGGCCGCCGTCTCCACGCGCGTCAGGGGCCCCGGCGAGTGGCCCGATGATGACGCAAAAGCATCGGCACAGTACTCTCCGTTCAACTTCAGGGGGTTGCTTGCGCGTGACGCACCGTGAAGACTGTGGCCGAGTTCCCTCGAAACGAAGGTGTCCCGGGGTGTGCACCATGCCCATCACGGGGTGGCATCCGCTCCCCACGGGAGGGCGGGCGCCGAGAACGCGTCATCTCGCACCTCGTTTCGAACGGCCGGGCTGGGGGCCCGCTGTCGTACAGGAGCCGGGAGGGTCCCGCGCGATCGCTGCGCGGGAGGTATCGCCGAGGGGATGGGGTTATGTCGGGTTGGCGCGCCACACGACCGGGCTCGCCGCGGGGCCGTGGCCGGCCGCGCGGTCGCCGCGTCCTGTATCGCACGTTCCGCCTCCTGTATTGCACGTGTTGAGGGCCAGGGGCCCGCTCCGGCGTCGGACGGACGGCGACTGACCGACTCGCCGCGCACCACCAAGGCCGCGCGGGCCGCGCGCTGCCTCCGGTCCGATGTCCGGAAAACGTCGGCACAGCCGTGTCCGGAACCGCTCGCGCCCCGGGCGCCCGGGGTCCCGAGGAGCCTCGGTGTGTGACTCCCGCGTGCCCGCACGCGCCACCCGCTAGCAAGGAGACAAGGTGATCAGCAAGCAACCGACGGGCGACCGCCTCCTGTTGGAGGAGTTGCCCGACCGCTGGCGGGGCTTACGCGAGGCCGGGCCGGTGCGGTACGACGCGACACAGGGCGTCTGGCAGGTGCTGGACCACCAGTCGGTCGCCACCGTGCTCGCCGACCCGGCGACGTACTCCTCGGACCTGTCCGCCCTCACCCCCACCCAGCCCGACTTCGAGACCTTCCGGCAGGGCAACTTCGTCGGCATGGACCCGCCCGCCCACCGCAGACTCCGTGCCCTGGTGAGCCAGGCGTTCACCCCCCGGGTCGTGCAGGGACTCGGGCCCCGTATCGAGGCCGTCTGCGCCCGGCTGCTGGACGCCGTCGCCGACCGCGACCGGTTCGACCTGGTCGAGGCGCTGGCCTACCCGCTGCCGATCATCGTCATCGCCGAACTGCTCGGCATCCCGGCCGGCGAACACCGGCTCTTCCAGGAGTGGGCGGGCGTGCTGTTCGGCGGCGACCAGCTCGGCGAGGCGCCCGACATGGCCGACCTGGAGCGGGCGCTGGAAGCCATCGCCCCCACGGTGCGCGAGATGAACGGCTACATGCTGGAGCACATCCGCGCCCGCCGCGCCGACCCCGGCGACGACCTCACCAGCAGACTCATCGCCGCCGAGGTGGACGGCGTGCGCCTGCGGGACGAGGAGATGGTCGGCTTCGTGGCGCTGCTGCTGGTCGCCGGGCACATCACCACCACCGCGCTGCTCGGCAACGCCGTCGTCGCCTTCGACCGCCACCCCGGCACGCACGCCGCGCTGCGCGCCGACCCCGCGCGCATCCCGGCCGCCGTCGAGGAGGTGCTGCGCTGGCTGCCGCCCTTCCCGGAGCTGGGCCGCCGGGTCACCCGCCCCGTGGTCCTCGGCGGCCACGAACTCCCGGCGGACACCCTGCTGATGGCCCATCTGGGCGCCGCCAACCGGGACCCCGCCCGGTTCGCCGCGCCCGACGTCTTCGACGTGACCCGGAGTCCCAATCCCCATCTCACCTTCGGGCACGGCATCCACTTCTGTTTCGGCGCACCACTGGCCCGGCTGGAGGCACGGATCGCCCTGCGTATGTTGCATGAACGATTCCGCATGCTGGTGATCCCCTCCTACGAGGACATCGCCTACCAGAACCCGGCCGTCATCGTCGGCGTACGACAGCTGCCCGTCGAGGTCGGCAGACCCTAGTCCCGGCGCGTGCAGCGCCCTCCGGCCGGCCCCCGTACCGCTCGTCACGGGCCGGACCGGCACGCCCGCACCACAGACCCATCCAACGGAGTCCCCTTCTCATGCCGTACACCATCCCCGCCGCTCCGGCCGCCTCCCGGACACCGTCCCCCTCGCCCCGGGAGTCGCGGGAACCGCACCGGGAGTTGCAGGACCGTCTCGACTCCCTCGCCCGGACCCACCGGGTGCCCGGAGCCCAACTGGCCCTGGACACCGGCACGGACGTGATCGCCGTACACACCGGCACGGCCGACGTCACGACCGGCGGCCCCTTCGCCGCGGGCACCGCCGTCCCGCTGGGCTCGCTCACCAAACCCTTCACCGCCGCGCTCGTCCTGCTCCTGGCCGACGACGGCGACCTCGACCTGGACGAACCCGCCGCCGGCCAGCTCCCCGAACTGGCCGGGATACCCCAGGTGACGATACGTCACCTTCTCGCGCACACCGGCGGGTTGCCCACCGGGCCCGATTCGGACACCGCCGCCACGACCACCGCCGCCCGCTATCTCGCGGCCGTCTGCACCGACCGCGACCTGCTGTTCGCGCCCGGCACCGACTTCTCCTACTCCAACGCCGGCTACGTCGCCGCCGGACGGCTGGTGGAGACGGTCACCGGCATGCCGTGGCCCGAGGCGGTCCGGGCGCTGCTCCTCGAACCCCTCGGCATCCGACCCGTGTTCACCGGTGACACCGCGCCCGCCCGCCCCGTGGCCGCCGGGCACGCCGTCAACACCGCGACCGGGCAGGCCCGTCCGGCCCGGCAGAACCTGGCACCGCTGGAGGCACCGGCCGGCGCGCTGCTCGCGAGCGCCCTGGACCTGGTCGCGTTCGGCAACGCGCTCACCGGCCGCTCGGACCTGCTGCCGCCCGCCGTCGCCAAGGAGATGCGCCGGCCCGAGAGCGCCGCCCGCCCCGGCACGCTGGCCGACGGCTGGGGCCCCGGACTGGCCCTGTACCGGCGGGACGACCGGATCTGGGGCGGCCACGACGGCAACGCCCAGGGCACGTCCTGCCATCTGCGGGCGGACCCGGAGAGCGGGGTCGTGGTCGCCTTCACCGGCAACTCCGCGTCCGCGACCGCGCTGTGGCGCGACCTCGCCGAGGAGGTGACCCGGATCACCGGCATCCCGGTGCCGGCCGGCCCGCACACCGTGGACCGGGGGCGGCCCGTCGACCTGCCCGGCTGCGTGGGCACGTACCGCAACGGCACCACGACCTACCGGGTCGCGCCCGGTCCCGACGGCGCGCCGGCCCTCTCCGTGGACGGGGACCTGCCCCTCCCGCTGGTCTGTTACGCCGACCTGTCCTGCGATCTGCGCGATCCGGCCAGCGGGCGGCTCGAACCCGGAGGACGCTTCCACCGCGATCCGGCCACCGGCCTGGTCGACCGGGTGCAGATCTCCGGACGCACGGCCCGCCGGACCGACGACGGCTGAGGCGGGGCACCGCCGGCAGCGGTTCCGGTGCCGGTCTCACCCGGTGCCTGAGCCGTGCCGGTTCCAGTCCGGCTCCGGGGGCTGATGCCGTGCTGGTCGCGGTGCCGAGTCCTGGTCGCGGTTCCGAGTCCCGGTTCCGGTTCCCGTTCGCTTCTCGCTTCGGTTGCGCTGGTGTGGCCGGTTTCGCGGGTACGGCCGGCGGGGAACCGGCGGCTGCCGTGGGCCCGGGGGCTCGGCTCCGGCCGTGGTCCTGGCCGCCGGTGCGGTGTGGTGCGGTGTGGTGCGGTGTGGTGCGGTTCGGTGCGGTCCGGTGCGCCGGGTTCGTCCGTCGTCGGAGACCAGGCATCGCTTCAGGCCGCCAGGCGCCGGTTCCGGCCGCCAGGCACCGGTCACCGCTCCCGGACACCGATCAGCGCCGCCCGCCCCGCATTGCCGCCCCGTCACGTACGCGCGGTGACCCGCGCCCTTCCCCCGCCCCGGGGCCCACCGGGGCCGCCCCGCGCCGTATCGCCCCGCTCTCCGAAGGACTTCACCCATGACGGACCTGCACGACAAGCCCGCTCCGGCGTCCTCCCTGCCGCAGGCCGGCCCCGCCGCCGGCCTGCCGGAGCGCGGCGCGGCACCGGCGCACCCGACGCTCGGCGAGCTGTTCACCGCCTGGGTGGCCCGCACTCCGGACGCACCGGCCCTCACCGACGGGCGGCGGACCTGGACCTACCGGGAACTGGCCGCCCGTGCCGAGCGGCTGGCCGCGCACCTGGTACGGCGGGGGGCCGGGCCGGACCGGGTGGTGGCCCTGGTCCTGCCGCGCTCCATGGAGCTGATCGCGGCCGAGCTGGCCGTCGCGCGGGCGGGCGCCGCCTTCCTGCCGGTGGACCCCGCCTACCCCGCCGAGCGCCGGGCGCTGATGCTCGCCGACGCCGGGCCCGCCGTCACCCTCGACGATCCGCGCCGGGTCGGCGAACTGCTGGAGACGGGCGAGCCGCCGGCCGCCGAGGACGACACCGGCCGGCGGGCCGACGCCGACGCCGGCCACGCGGCGTACGTCATCTACACCTCCGGCTCCACCGGCACCCCCAAGGGCGTCACGGTCACCCATCGCGGCCTCGGCGGCTTCACCTCGGCCGCCGCCGAACGGTACGCGGTGGGCCCCGGCGACCGGGTGCTCCAGTTCTCCTCGCCGAGCTTCGACGCCTCGGTGCTGGAGCTGTGCGTGTCCGTCCTGTGCGGCGCCACGCTGGTCGTACCGCCGCACGGGCCGTGGCTCGGCGACGAACTCGCGGCGGTCCTGGACGAGTACCGCATCACCCACGCCCTGATCCCGCCCGCCGCGCTGGCCACCCTGCCCGACCCCGCGCAGGGCACCGCGCGCCACCTGCGCACGCTGATCGTGGGCGCCGAGGCATGCCCGGCGGGGCTCGTGGACCGCTGGGCGCCCGGCCGCCGCATGATCAACTCCTATGGTCCGACCGAGGCCACGATCGTCGCCACCTGGACCGGGCCGCTCACCGCCGGCCGGGGCACCCCGACGATCGGCGGTGCCCTGCCGCACACGCGGGTGTACGTCCTGGACGCCGCGATGCGGCCCGTGCCGCCCGGTGCGGACGGGGAGCTGTTCGTCGGCGGTGACGCGGTGGCCCGGGGGTACCTGGGCCGGCCGGGCCTGACCGCCGCGCGCTTCGTCGCCGACCCCTTCGGCACGCCCGGCGCGCGGCTGTACCGCACCGGGGACCGGGCGCGCTGGACCGCCGACGGGGAACTGGAGTTCCTGGGCCGGCTGGACCGGCAGGTGAAGATCCGCGGCTTCCGCATCGAGCCCGGCGAGATCGAGGCGGCCCTGCGGCGCGCGGGCGGTGGGGCGGTCGGCGAGGCGGTGGTCGTGGTCCGCGAGGACGACCCGGGCCACCAGCGCCTCGTCGCCTACGTCACCCCGGCGGGACAGCCGGCACCCACCACCCCGACCGACGCCGCGCCGGCCGACCCGGCCGTCCTGTCCGACTCCGGCGAGTCGCGTGATGCCGCCGGTCCGGCCGGCGTTGCCGAGCCGGTCGACTCGGCCGCCGTGACCGCCGCCGCCGAGTCGCGTGATGCCGCCGCTCCGGCTGAGGTCGCCGAGCGGGCCGACTCTGCGGTCCTGGCTGACTCCGGTGAGCCCCGCGATTCCGCCGGGCGGGCCAACTCCACCGCCCCGACCGGCGGCGCCGAGTCCGCCGATTCCGTTGGCCGGACCGGTGGCGCCGGGTCGGCCGACTCCGCAGCCGTGGCCGGCGCCGAGCCGACAGACGTTGCCGAGTCCCGCGATGCCGTCGCCCCGGCCGGCGCCGCAGGGCTGGGCGACTCGGCCGACCTGTCCGACTCCGGCGAGCCCCACGAGTCCGCCGAGTCCCCCGCCTTGACCGGGGGCGCCGAGTCCGCCGAGTCCCCCGCCCCGACCGGCGGCGCCGAGCCCGCCGACTCCGCTGGCCGGACCGGCGGCGCCGGGTCGGCCGACTCCGCCGAGCAGGCTGCCTCCGCCGCCTTGTCCGACGCCGCCGAGCCCCGCGATCCCGCCGAGCGGGCCACCTCTTCCACCCCGGCCGACGCCACCGAACGGGCCGACTCCGCCGAGCCGGTCAATTCCGCCGCCCTGCCAGAATCCGCTGAGCCTCGCGATTTCGCCGGGCAGTCCAGCTCCGTTGCCCCGACCGGTGGCGCCGGGCCGGTTGCTTCCGCCGCCCCGACCGACTCCGCCGAGCCCCGTAACCCCGCACCGCCGGCCGCCGCCCCGGCCAACCCCGCCCAGTCGCTCGATCCCGTCTCCCTCCGTGCCGCCGTAGGCCGTCTGTTGCCCGCGCACATGGTGCCCGCCGTTGTCGTGGTGCTGGAGCGGATGCCGCTGACCCCGCAGCACAAGATCGACCGGCGGGCGTTGCCCGCGCCGGAACGGGCGGTCGTGGGCGGGCGGGTGGCGCCCCGGTCGGAGGGGGAGCGGGTGCTCGCCGCGATCTGGGCCGAGGTGCTGGGTGTCGACGCGGTCGGGGTGACCGACGACTTCTTCGACCTCGGGGGCGAGTCCCTGCTCGCCGCGCGGGTGCTCGCCCGGGTCCGGGACGAGCTGGGGGTCCGGCTGACCCTGCGGGACGTGTTCACCGCGCGGACCGTCGCCGCCCTCGCCCCGCTGCTCGCCGACCCGTCGGCCACCGTGGCCCCGGAGCCGATCCCGCCGGCCCCGGCCGAAGGCGCCCTGCCCATGTCCAGCGCGCAGCGGCGGCTGTGGTACCTGGACGATCTCTCCGACGGCGGCACCGAGTACAACACCGGCGTGGCCCTGCGGCTGCGCGGCGCCCTGGACCCGGACGCGCTGCGCCGCTCCCTGCACCGGCTCGCGGCCCGCCACGCCTCCCTGCGCACCACCTTCGCCACCGCCGACGGGCAGGGCGTCCAGCGGGTCGCGCCGCAGCCGGAGCTGCCGCTGCGGACGGCCGACCTCTCCGGCGCGCCGGACGCCGAGGAGGCCGTGGAGGCGCTGCTCACCGAGGAGCTGGAGCGGCCCTTCGACCTGGCGGCGGGCCCGCTCACCCGGGCCCTGCTCGTCCGGCTGGGCGCCGAGGAGCACGTACTGCTCCTGGCGCAGCACCACATCGTCACCGACGGCTGGTCGGTCGGCGTCCTCACCCGCGAACTCGCCGCCCTCTACCACGCCGAGACCACCGGCGAGCCCGCCGGACTGCCCGAACCCGCCGTGCAGTACCCGGACTTCGCGCTGTGGGAGCGGCGGCAGCGGGCCGGTGACGCGGACACCACCGATCTCGCCTACTGGAAGCGGCACTTGGCGGGACTTCAGCAGCTGGAGCTGCCCACGGACCGGCCCCGTCCCGCCGTGCGCACCACCGTCGGCGCGGCCCACCGGCACGAGCTGCCCGCCGAGTTGGTGACCCGGCTGCACCGGCTGGCCGCCGGCCGCGGCACCACGCTGTTCACCCTGTTCGCCGGCGCGTCCGCGCTGCTGTTCTCCCGCTACTCCGGACAGCGGGACATCGCGTTCGGCACCGTCACCACCGGGCGCGGCCGGCGGGACCTGGAGGACGTGCCCGGGTTCTTCGCCAACACCGTGGTGCTGCGCGGGGAGGTGGACGAGCGGGCCACCGTGGACCGGTTCGTGGAGAGCATGCGGACGACCGTGCTGGACGCCTTCGCCCACGACGGCGTGCCCTTCGACCGGGTGGTGGAGGAACTCGCCCCGCCCCGCGACCCCAGCCGCACCCCGCTGGTCCAGGCGCTCGTCGTACAGCAGAGCCCGCTGCCCGTGCCGCCGCTCGCCGGGGGACTGCGTCTGGCCGAGCACCCGCTGCCCCGCCCGGGCGCCCGCTTCGACCTGGTCCTGGAGTTCACCCCGGACCCGGACGGCGGCTCGGTCCTGACCGTCGAGTTCAACACGGACCTGTTCGACGCGGCGACCGTGGCCCGGATGACCGCCCATCTGCACCGCCTGCTGGAGGGCATGGCGGACGGCCCGGGCCGCACCCTGGCCGAACTGCCCATGCTCTCCGCCGCGGAGCAGCGCACCCTGGTGGACAGCTGGAACCCGCCCGCCCGCCGGCTCCGGGAGAGCGGGCACGCCACGCTGCCCGAGCTGCTGCACGGCCAGGCGGCCCGCACCCCCGGCCGTACGGCGGTGATCTGCGGACCGGACCGGCTGGCGTACGCCGAGGTGGCCCGGCGTGCCAACCGGCTGGCCCGGCGGCTCGTCGCACGCGGCGCGGGCCCGGAGACCCTGGTCGCCCTGTGCCTGCCGCGCACCGCCGACCTCGTGCCCGTGCTGTGGGCGGTGCTCACCGCGGGCGCCGCCTACCTCCCCGTCGATCCCGGCTACCCCGCCGAGCGGGTCCGGCTCATGCTCGCCGACGCCCGGCCCGCCCTCGTCGTCGCCACCCGGGAGACCGCCGCCGCCCTGCCCCCGGACTGCGACCCGCTGTTCCTGGAGGACGCCACCGGCCCGGCGGTGCCCGACACGCCCCTCACCGACGCCGACCGGCTCCGCCCGCTGCTGCCGGACCACCCCGCGTACGTCATCTACACCTCCGGCTCCACCGGCCGCCCCAAGGGAGTGGTGGTCACCCACCGCACCGTCACGGCGCTGGCCCGGTGGGCGGGGGAGCGGTTCGGCGCCGAGGGGCTGGACCATGTGATCGCCGCGACCTCCCTCAACTTCGACGTCTCCGTCTTCGAACTGCTCTGCCCCCTCACGGCCGGCGGCACCGTCGAGGTGGTCGCCGACCTGCCGGCCCTCGCCGACGGCACCGGACCACGGCGGGCCGGGCTGCTCAGCGGGGTGCCGTCCGTCGTCTCCCGGCTGATCGCGGGCGGCACCGCACCCGTGACCGCCGGGACCGTCGTCCTCGCCGGCGAGGCCCTGCCCGCCCAGACGCTGCACGAGCTGCGCGCCGCCCTGCCCGGCTGCCGCATCGCCAACATCTACGGCCCCACCGAGGCCACCGTGTACGCCACCGCCTGGTTCGCCGGGGACCGGCTGCCCGGGCAGGCCCCGCCCATCGGCGCCCCGGTGGCGCTCACCCGGGCCTATGTCCTGGACGGCGCCCTGCGGCCCCAACCCGTCGGCGTCACCGGCGAGTTGTACCTCGGGGGCGGCGGGCTGGCCCGCGGCTACCTGAACCGTCCCGGACTGACCGCCACCCGGTTCGTCGCCGATCCGTTCGGCGCGCCGGGGGAGCGCATGTACCGCACCGGTGACCTGGTGCGCCGCCGCGCCGACGGCACGCTGGAGTACGTCGGCCGGACCGACCAGCAGGTCAAGGTGCGCGGCTTCCGCATCGAGCTGGGCGAGGTGGAGGAGGCGCTGCGCGGCTGCGCCGGCGTGGCCGAGGCCGCCGCCGTCGCCGCCACGGACCGCGACGGCCACCGGCGCCTGGTCGGCTACGTCGTCCCGGCCGCCGGTCAGCGGACCGAACCCGAGGCCGTACGCCGGGAACTGGGCCGTACGCTGCCCGACTACATGGTCCCCTCGGCCGTCGTCGTGCTGGACGCCCTGCCGCTCAGCCCGAACGGCAAGCTCGACCGCGGCCGGCTCCCCGACCCCGGGCCCGCCGTGCGCGCGGTACGGCATGTGGCGCCCCGCACGCCCACCGAGCGCGCGCTCGCCGCGATCTGGGCGGAGGTGCTGCGGGCGGAGCGGATCGGCGTCGACGACAACTTCTTCGAACTCGGCGGCGACTCGATCCTCAGCATCCAGGTGGTGGCCCGGGCCCGGCAGGAGGGCCTGCCGCTGACCTCCCGGGACGTCTACCAGCACCAGACGGTGGCCGCCCTGGCCCGCCGCGCGGACGCCGCCGGCGGCCCGCGCGCGGCCGCCCCCGCACCGGAGGCGGCCACCGGCACCGCCCCCCTGACCCCCATCCAGCACTGGCTGTTCGACACCGCCGCCGAACGCGCCGGCCACTTCGCCCAGGCGCTGTCCGTCCGGCTGCCCGAGGACCTGGACCCGACGGCGCTCGAGGACGCGCTGAACGACCTGGTCGCCCACCACGACGCCCTGCGCTCCCGCTTCACCCCCGACGGCCCGGACGGCCGGCCCGCCTGGGCGGTGGAGGAGCGGGCGCCCCGCCTCCGTCTGGCCCGCCACACCGGACCGGAGACCGACACCCCCCACTTCGGCCCCTTCGACCTCGCCCGGGGACCGCTGCTGCGGGCCGTGCTGCACGACACCGGCGCCGGCCGGCCCCCGGTGCTGCACCTCGCCGTCCACCACCTGGTGGTCGACGGCGTCTCCTGGCGGCTGCTGCTGGAGGACCTGGACCGCGCCTACCGGGCCCGCCGCGCCGGCCGCGACGGCGCCGCCGCGCTGCCCGCCAAGTCCTCGCCGCTGCGCCGGTGGGCCCACCGGCTGGCCGCCCACGCGGCGGACGGCGGCTTCGACGACGAACGCGCGTACTGGGCCCGGGCCCTGTCCGAGCCCGCCCCCGCGCTGCCGACCGGACCGGCCGGCACCTACGCCCAACAGCGCGCGCTCACCGTGCGGTTGAGTCCCGAGGACACCTCGGCGCTGCTGCGCACCCTGCCCGACACCTACCGCACCCGGGCCAACGACGTCCTGCTCGGCGCCCTCGGCCGGGCCCTGTGCGGCTGGAGCGGCCGGGACCGGGTGCTGGTCGACGTCGAGGGACACGGCCGCGAGGACCTCTTCCCCGAGCTGGACATCAGCCGCACGGCCGGCTGGTTCACCACCCGGTACCCCGTCGCGCTCGCCGTCCCGGAGGACGCCGGCTGGGACACCGTACTGAAGCGGGTCAAGGAGCAGCTGCGCGCCGTACCCCGGCACGGCCTGGGGTACGACGTCCTGCGCCGGCTCGCCGGTCCCGGAGCGGCGCCGCCCGCCGCCGACGCGCGGATCAGCTTCAACTACCTGGGCCGCATGGAGCTGCCGCAGGACCCCGACGGCCTCTACCGGGGCACCGTACGCCCGCTGGAGCTGGACGCCGACCCGGCCGCCGCCCGCCCGCACGCCCTGGAGGTCGTCGGGCAACTCGTGGACGGACAGCTGGAGTTCACCTGGTTCTACGCCGACGGGCCGCAGCGCGAGGAAGAGGTCGCGGACCTCGCCGGGCGGTACGCCGCCGCGCTCGCCGACCTGGCCCGGTACGCCGCCCGCCCGGGTGCCGCCGGCCGTACCCCGTCCGACTTCCCGCTGGCCCGGCTCGACCAGGCCGCCGTCGACCGGATCACCGGCCCGGACCCGGCGGCGGTGGCGGACGTGTACCCGCTCACCCCCACCCAGGCGGGCATGCTCTTCCACGGCCTGTCCCAGGACGACCGCGGTGTCTACCTCCAGCAGCTGACGTTCGTCCTGGACGGCGTGCCCGACCCGGGTGCCCTCGCCGCCGCCTGGCAGCACGTGACCGACCGCACCGAGACGCTGCGCTCCCGGGTCGTCTGGCAGGACGTGCCCGAGCCGCTGCTGGTGGCGGCGCGCCACGCGGACCTGCCGGTCACCCACCTGGACTGGCGCGACCTGTCCGAGGACGAGCGCCGCGCCCGCCTGGACGACGTGCTCGCCCGGGACCGCGCCGAGGGCATCGACCTCGGGCGGGCCCCGCTCCAACGCCTGCTCCTGGCCCGCCTGTCCGGGACCGCCGTGCGTGTGGTGTGGACCTTCCACCATCTGCTGCTGGACGGCTGGAGCCTGTTCCAGGTCCTCTCGGACGTCTTCGCCCACCACGCCGGGGCCGCCCCCGACACCCTCCCGCACCGCCCGCCGTACCGGGACTACGTGGCCTGGCTGCGGCGCCGCGACCCCGCCCCGGCCGAACGGCACTGGCGCCGCCGCCTGTCCGGGCTGGCCGAGGCCACCCCGCTGCCCTACGATCGCGAGCCGCGCGAGGCCCACCGCGCCGAGTCCACCCACGCCGTGCGCCGTGCGCTGCCCCCGGCCGCCACCCGGGCGCTGAAGGAGCTGGCCCGGACCTCCGGCCTCACCCTCAACACCCTGGTCCAGGGCGCCTGGGCGTTGCTGCTGGCCCGGCAGGCGGGCCGGGACGAGGCGGTGTTCGGCACCACCGTCGCCGGACGGCCGCCCGAGCTGCCCGGCGCCGACACCATGACCGGTCTGTTCATCACCACCCTGCCCACCCGGGTCACCGTCCCCGGCCACGGCACCCTGCTGGACTGGCTGCGCGCCCTCCAGCACGACCAGAGCGAGGACCGCCGATTCGACCACCTGCCGCTCACCCGGCTGAAGACGTTCACCGAACTCCCCGAGCGGGCCGGTCTGTTCGACAGCATCGTGGTCTTCGAGAACTACCCGGTCGACGACGACCTCGCCGCCGCCCACGGGCTGCGCCTCAGCGGCCTGGAAGGCGTCGAGACCACCAACTACCCGCTGAGCCTGACCGCCTACCCGGGCCCGGAGCTGACGCTGCGGCTCGGCTACGACCCCGGGCTGTTCGACACCGCGACGGCCGAGCGCATGGCCGAGTACCTGACCGTCCTGCTCACCCACCTGCCCGCCGGTGCCCACCGCCCGCCAGCCCGGCTGCCGCTGCTCGCCCCGGACCGCCGCGCGCAGGTGCTGAGCGCCTGGAACGACACCGCCACCGACCTGCCCGACACCACCGTCGCCGCCCTCTTCGCCGCGCAGGTGCGCCGCACTCCGGACGCCGTGGCCCTGGACGCCGGGGACACCCGCCTCACCTACCGCGAACTGGACGCCAGAGCGGGCGAGCTGGCGGCCCGCCTGGCCGGACTCGGGGTACGGCCGGAGCGCCCGGTCGGTGTGCTCATGGACCGGTCGGCGGAACTGATCGTCGCCCAGCTGGCCCTCGTCCGCACCGGCGGCGTGTACGTGCCGCTGGACGGCAGGGCCCCGGCCGAACGGCTGCGCCGGATGCTCGCCGAGGCGGGCGCGGACCTGCTGCTCACCGACGCCGGCCGGGAGCGTACGGCCCGTGAACTGCTGCCCGCGGGCGGGGTCCTGCGGGTGGACGACACTTCCGGCGCACCCGACGCCGGCCCGGCGCACACCGTCCACCCCGACAACGTCCATTACCTGATGTTCACTTCGGGCTCCACCGGCACCCCCAAGGGGGTCGCGGTGCGGCAGCGGGACGTCGCCGCGCTCGCCCTGGACCGGGCCTTCGCCGGGCACGACCGGGTCCTCGTGCACTCGCCGCACGCCTTCGACGCCGCCACCTACGAGGTGTGGGTGCCGCTGCTGCGCGGCGGCACGGCCGTCCTCGCCCCGCCCGCCGGCCTCGACGCCGCCCAGGTCCGCCGCGCCATCACCGAGCGGGGGGTGACCTGCCTGTGGCTGACCGCCGGCCTGTTCCGGCTGCTCGCCCAGGAGGACCCCGGCTGCCTGCGCGGCGCCCGCGAGGTGTGGACCGGCGGCGAGGCCGTGCCCGGCGCGGTCGTCCGCCGGGTCCTGGACGCCTGCCCCGATCTGACCGTCGTGGACGGCTACGGCCCCACCGAGACCACCACCTTCGCCACCCGCCGCGTCTTCCGCTCCGGCGACCCGCTGCCCGCCGTCCTGCCCATCGGCCGCCCCCTGGACAACACCCGCGTCTACGTCCTGGACGCCTCGCTCCAGCCCCAACCGCCCGGCATCCCGGGCGAGTTGTACATCGCGGGCGCGGGCCTCGCCCGGGGCTACGCGGGCCGGCCCGGCGCGACCGCCGCCCGCTATGTCGCCGACCCCTACGGGCCGCCCGGCACCCGGATGTACCGCACCGGCGACCTCGTGCGCTGGAGCGCCGACGGCGAACTGCACTTCGTCGGCCGCGCGGACGACCAGATCAAGATCCGCGGCTTCCGGGTCGAACCCGCCGAGATCGAGGCCCGCCTCACCGCCCACCCCGCCGTCGCCGAGGCCGTCGTCTCCCTTTACGAAGACGCCGGACGCAAACGGCTCGCCGCCCACCTCGTACCGGCCGAAGGCGCCGATGTGCCCTCCGCCGCCGGGCTGCGCGCCCACCTGGCGGCCGGACTGCCCGACTACATGCTGCCCGCCGCGTTCGTCACCGTGCCCGAGCTGCCGCTGACGGCCAACGGCAAGGTCGACCGGCGGCGGCTGCCCGCCCCCGACTGGGCGGCGGGCGCCGAACGGACCCACCGCGAACCGCGCACCGACACCGAACGGACCCTCGCCGGGATCTGGGCCGAACTGCTCGGCGTCGAACGCGTCGGCGTGGACGACAACTTCTTCATGCTGGGCGGCGACTCCATCCTCAGCATCCAGGTGGTCTCCCGGGCCCGTGCCGCCGGACTCGCCCTCACCCCCCGCGATCTGTTCCGGCACCCCACGGTGGCCGCACTGGCCGCCGCGGGCGGCGGAGCCGCGCCCGCCGTCGCCGGCACCGCACCGGTCGCCGGACCGGCCGGCCTCACCCCGATCCAGCACTGGTTCCTGGACGCCCGGCCCGCGCACCCCGCCTTCTTCAACCAGTCCGTCGTGATCGAGACACCCGGCCCCGTGGACGAGGACGCCCTGCGCCGCGCCCTCACCGCGCTGTGGACCCGCCACGACGCCCTGCGCGCCCGGTTCCGCCGCGAGGGCGACGGCGCCTGGCACCAGGACATCACCGCCCACGACGGCCCCGCCCCCGAACTGCTCCGGGTCCACGACCCGCGGGACGAGGAAGGCGTCACGGCGGCGACCCACGCGCGACTCGACCTGGAGACAGGCCCGTTGTTCGTCGCCCGCCTGTTCACCGCCGACGGTACCGGGCCCGCCCGGCTGCTGCTCGTCGCCCACCACCTGGTGGTCGACGGCGTCTCCTGGCGGATCCTGCTGGAGGACCTGGAGACCGCCTACCGGCAGGCCGCCGCCGGCGAGCCCGTACGGCTGCCCGCCCGCACCACGTCCGCGGCCGAGTGGGTCCGCCGGCTGCGCGAGAGGGACCTCACCGGACAGCTGCCCCACTGGGAGCGGACCGCCCGCGCGTGCGCCGAACCCCTGCCCGTCGACTCGGCCGGCGGCAACACCATGGCCGACCTCCGCGAGGTCACCGTACGGCTCGACCGCGAGCGCACCGACGCCCTGCTGCGCCGGGTGCCCGGCGTCTACCGCACCCGCGTGGACGACGTCCTGCTCACCGCGCTGGGCCGGGTCCTCGCCGACTGGACGGAACGCGCCACCGTCGCCGTCGGCCTGGAGGGACACGGCCGCGAGGACCGGTGGGCCGAGGACGTCGACCTGTCCCGCACGGTCGGCTGGTTCACCGCGCTCCACCCGGTCGCCCTGACCGTCCCGGCGGGGGACTGGGGCACCGCCCTGAAGTCGGTGAAGGAACAGCTGCGGGCCGTACCCGACCGGGGACTCGGCTACGGCGTGCTGCGCCACCTCGCCCGCGACCCACGGCTCACCACCGCCCCCGAACCCGGCATCAGCTTCAACTACCTGGGCCGCTTCGACTGGTCCGCCGACGACGCCGCCCTGGTCCGGTCGGTGCCCGGCGGCCTGGGCGGCGCGGAGGCACCGGACACCGAGCGGCCGCACCTGCTGGACGTCGTGGCCCGCGTCGAGGACGACCGGCTGGAGATCACCTGGCACTACAGCGGCGGACGCCACCGCGAGGAGACCGTCACCGCCCTCGCCGAGGGCATGCTGGACGCGCTCGGCGGCATCGTCGCCCACTGCGCCCGCCCCGACGCCGGCGGCCGCACCCCGTCGGACTTCCCGCTGGCCCGGCTCGACCAGGCCGCCGTGGACCGCATCGCCGGCGACGGCCGGGACGTGCAGGACATCTACCCGCTCACGCCGATGCAGGAGGGCATGCTCTTCCACAGCCTGCTCGACCCCGCCGGCCGCACCTACGTCAACCAGGTCCAGCTCGTGCTGGCCGGCGTCACCGACCCGCACGCGCTCGCCGAAGCCTGGCAGCACACCGCCGACGCCAACCCCGTGCTGCGCACCGGTCTGGTCTGGCAGGAGACCCCCGAACCGCTCCAGGTCGTCCGGCACCGGGCCACCGTGCCCGTCACCCACCACGACTGGTCCGCATGGCCCGAGGAGCGCCGCGCACCCGAACTGGACCGGCTGCTCGCCGAGGACCGCGAGCGGGGGATCGACCTCGCCGCCGCGCCCCTCATGCGACTGACCCTGATCCGGCTGGGCCCGGACCGGGTCCGCCTGGTGTGGACCTTCCACCACGTCCTGCTCGACGGCTGGAGCGCCGCCCAGGTCTTCGAGGAGGTGTGCGAGCGGTACGCCGCCCTGACCTCCGGGCGCCGCCCGCACACCCCCGAGCGCAAGCCCTTCGCCGACTATCTGCGCTGGCTCGCCGGGCGCGACACCGGCAAGGCCGAGCGGTACTGGCGCGCCACCCTCGCGGGCTTCCAGGCACCCACCGAACTGCCCCGCGACCGGCGGCCCGCCGAGGCCCACCGCACCTCCTCCTCCGGCTCCGTGCGCATGACCCTCGGCCCGGACCTCTCCGCCCGGCTGCGGGAGACCGCCCAGCACCACGGGCTCACCCTCAACACCGTGCTCCAGGGCGCCTGGGCGCTGCTGCTGTCCCGCTACGGCGGCGGCACCGACGTGGTGTTCGGCACCACCGTCTCCGGCCGGCCCGCCGAACTGCCCGGCGTCACCTCGATGGTGGGCCTGTTCATCAACACCCTGCCCACCCGGGTCCGTGTCGACGGCTCCCGCCCGCTGCCCGAGTGGCTGCGCGAGATCCAGACCGCCCAGTCCGAGGCCCGCCGCCACGACTTCGTCTCGCTGGCCCAGATCCAGTCCTGGAGCGAACTGCCGGGCGGCACCAGCCTGTTCGACTCCCTCGTGGTCTTCGAGAACTACCCCTTCGACCCGGACGCGCCGGCCCGGCACGGCCTCACCATGGAACCGGAACGGGATTTGGAGCCGACCAACTACCCGCTCAGCGTGGTCGTCGCGCCCGGCGACACCCTCACCGTGAACCTGGACCACGACCCGGCCGCCTTCGACACCGCCACGGTCACCGCGCTCGGCGAGAGCCTGCGCACCCTGCTCACCGGCATGGCCGGCGGTCTCGACCGCCGCCTGGCCGACCTGCCGCTGCTGGACCCGGCCGAGGAGCGCGCGCTGGTGGCCCGGTTCGGCGGACGGACGGCCGAGGCACCCCGGGGCACCCTGCCCGACGCGTTCCGCCGGCAGGCCGAGCGCACCCCCGGCGCCCCGGCCGTCCGCCACGGCGACCAGGTACTCACCTACCGCGAGCTCGACGCCCGCTCCGACCGGCTCGCCCGGCGGCTCATCGCCGCCGGCGCCGGCCCCGAACGCTTCGTCGCCCTCTGCCTGCCCCGCACCGCCGACCTGGTGACCGCGCTCCTCGCCGTGCTCAAGAGCGGCGCCGGCTATCTGCCCGTCGACCCCCAGTACCCGGCCGAACGCGTCGCGTTCCTCTTCGAGGACGTACGGCCCGACGCCGTGATCACCGCGCCCGAGACCGCCGGCCGGCTCCCCGAGGGCCCCTTCACCCGGATCCTGCTCGATGACCTGGAACCCGGGGCACCGGACACCCCGGTCGGCGACGACGAACGGCACGGCACCCTGCTGCCCGGCCACCCGGCGTACGTCATCCACACCTCCGGCTCCACCGGCCGCCCCAAGGGCGTCGTCGTCAGCCACGCCTCCGTGCTCGCCCTCACCGACTGGGCGGCGGCCGAGTTCACCGGGCGGGGACTGCACCACGTGGTGGCCTCCACCTCGCTCAACTTCGACGTGTCCGTCTTCGAGATCTTCGCGCCGCTGCTGTCCGGCGGCTGCGTGGAGATCGTCCGCGATCTGCTGGCCCTCGCCGAGCGCCCCGGGCCCTGGCGGGCCGGACTGCTCAGCGCGGTGCCCTCGGCCCTGGACCGGCTGCTCGCCGAGGACGCCGTACGGATCACCGCCGACACCGTCGTCCTGGCGGGGGAGGGACTGCCCGCCCGGACCGTGCGCCGGGTCCGCGACGCCATCCCCGGCAGCGAGGTGCGCAACATCTACGGCCCCACCGAGGCCACCGTCTACGCCACCGCCTTCACCTGCGACCCCGCCGACCCCGACCGGGACCCGCCGATCGGGCGGCCGCTCGGCGGCGCCCGCGCCCACGTCCTGGACGAACGGCTGCGCCCGGTGCCCGTCGGCGTCCCCGGCGAGCTGTTCCTCGCCGGGACCGGTGTCGCCCGCGGCTACCTCGGCCGCCCCGGCCTGACCGCCGCCCGCTTCCTGCCCGACCCGTTCGGCCCGCCGGGCAGCCGCATGTACCGCACCGGCGACCGGGTCCGCTGGACGGCCGACGGCGACCTCGTCTACCTCGGCCGCGGCGACGACCAGGTCAAGGTGCGCGGCTTCCGCATCGAACTCGGTGAGGTGGAGGCCGCGCTGGCCCGCCACCCGGCCGTGGCCGCGGCGGCGGCCCGAGTGATCGAACACGCCGGCCACCGCCGCCTCGTGGGCTACGTGGTGCCACGTACGCCGGCCGCGCCGGACGACTCCGGGGTGCCGGGTGCGGCCGCTGTGCCGGGTTCCGGCGGTTCCGGGGTTCCGGTGTCGGCGATGTCCGCCGGTGCGGAGGGGCCCGGCGTGGTCGTCCCCGACTCCGCCGAGCTGCGGGCCTTCCTCGCCCGCAGTCTGCCCGACCACCTCGTCCCCGCCCTCGTCGTCCCGCTGGAGCGGCTGCCGCTGGGGGCCACCGGCAAGCTCGACCGGAGGGCGTTGCCCGTGCCCGAGTGGGCCGCGCCGGCCACCGGCACGGCCGGGCGGCCGCCGCGTACCGAGGCCGAACGGATCCTCGCCGCGATCTGGACCGAGGTGCTGGGCGTGCCCGAAGTCGGCGCGGACGACAACTACTTCACGCTCGGCGGCGACTCCGTCCTCGGTATCCGCATCGTGTCCGCCGCCCGCCGGGCCGGTCTCGCGCTGACCCCCCGGCACCTGTTCACCCACCAGACCCTCGCCGAACTGGCCGCCGTGGCCGAGCGGTTGCCGGTCACCGCCGTCTCCGCCGAGCAGGGCCCGGTGACCGGCGACGCCCCGCTCACCCCCGTCCAGCACTGGCTGCTGTCCACCCTCACCGGCGACCCCGCCCACTTCAGCCAGACGGTCGCCCACGAGCTGGCCGCCGACCCCGACGAGACGCTGCTGCGGTCCGCCCTGGCCGTCGTACTGGAGCACCACGACGCGCTGCGCATGCGCTACGAGCAGGCGCCGGACGGCAGTTGGCGGCAGTACGGCACCCCGCCCGGCGACCGGGCCCCGCATCTGGAGGTGCACCACGGGGCGGACCCGGCAGCGGTGGCCGTGACCCTCGGCGCCGGGTTCGACCTGGCCGGCGGGCCGCTGCTGCGGGCCGCGCTGTGCCGGCCGGTCGACGGAACGCGTCCGGTGCTGTTGCTGGCCGCCCACCACCTGGTCGTGGACGCCGTCTCCTGGCGGCTGATCCTGGAGGACCTGGACACCGCCTACCGCGCGCTGCGGGACGGCGGACGCCCCGCCCTCGCCCCGAAGAGCACCGCGTTCCGGGACTGGGCACGACGGCTCGCCGCACACACCGAGGCGGGCGGCTTCGACGCCGAACTCCCTCACTGGCAGGGAACGGACACCGACGCCACGCTGCCCGTCGACCACCCCGGCGGCCCGAACACCGTCGCCGACGAGGACAGCGTGACCGTGGGACTCGACGCCGAGGAGACCCGCCGGCTGCTCCAGGAGGTGCCCGAGGCGTACCGCACCCGCGTCAACGACGTGCTGCTCACCGCGCTGGGCCGGGTCCTGGCCCGCTGGACCGGCCGGGACCGGGTGGCGGTGACCCTGGAGAGCCACGGCCGCGAGCAGCTGTTCGAGGACACCGACCTGGCCCGCACCACCGGCTGGTTCACCGCGATGTACCCGGTCGCCCTGGACGTGCCCCGGGACGCCGGCCCCGGCACCACGCTGAAGTCCGTCAAGGAGAACCTGCGGGCCGTACCGCACGGCGGACTCGGCTACGGCGCGCTGCGTCACCTGCGCCCCGCCGTCGGCCGTGACCTGCCCGCCCTGCCGCCGGTCTGCTTCAACTACCTGGGCCGGCCGGACGCGGCCCCCGCCCCCGGCGGACTGCTGCACGCGCCCCACGGCGGCCTCACCGGCGGCATGGACCGCTCCGCGAACCGGCCGCACCTCCTCGACATCCTCGGCCAGGTCACCGAGGACCGACTCCGGTTCACCTGGTCGTACTCGCGCGGCCGGCACCGGCGGGAGACCGTCGCCCGGCTGGCGGCCGAACTGGCGGAGGAACTCCGCGCGATCATCCGGCACTGCGCCGAACCCGGCGCGGGCGGCCGCACCCCCTCGGACTTCCCGCTCGCCCCGCTGGACCAGGCGGCCGTGGACCGGCTCGTCGGCGACGGAGCCGGCGTCACCGACGTCTACCCGCTCACCCCCACCCAGACCGGCATGGTGATGCACGGCCTGGACGAGGCCGAACACGGCCTCTACGTCGAGCAGATCACCTTCGTGGCCGACGGCGCGCACGACCCCGCGACGCTGGCCGCGGCCTGGCGGCACGTGGTCGACCGCACCCCCGTCCTGCGCACCTCCGTCGCCCTGCGCGGCGTACCGGTGCCCCTCCAGGTCGTCCACCGGCACGTGACCCTGCCGGTCACCGAGCACGACTGGAGCACGCTGCCGGCCGAGCGGCACGCGGCGGAGCTGGAGCGGCTGCTCGCCGACGAGCGGGCCCGGGGCCTCGCCCTGGACCGGGCCCCGCTGCTGCGGCTCGCCTTGGTCCGGCTCGGCCCGGACGCGGTCCGGGTGGTGTGGACCTTCCACCACGTCCTGCTGGACGGATGGAGCGTCTTCCACGTCCTGTCCGACGTCATGGCCGCGCACGCCGCCCTGACCCGGGGCGAACGGCCCCGGCTGCCCGAGCGCCGGCCGTTCGCGGACTACGCCGCCTGGCTCGCCGCCCGGGACACCGCCGCCGCCGAGGAACACTGGCGCCACGCCCTGGCCGGGCTCGGCGCCCCCACCCCGCTGCCGTACGACCGGCGGCCCGCCCCGGGCACCACCGCCCGCTCCGGCACCTGGCTGTCCCGGCGGCTCGACCCGGGGCAGACACAGCGCCTGCACGAGTTCGCCCGCCGGCACCGCCTCACCCTCAACACCCTGGTACAGGGTGCCTGGGCGCTGCTGCTGGCGCGGTGGAGCGGGGAACGGGAGGTCTGCTTCGGCACCACCGTCTCCGGGCGGCCCGCCGGACTGCCCGGCGCCGACACCATCACCGGCCTGTTCATCACCACGCTGCCCGCCCGCACCGAGGTCGACGGCACCGCCCGCCCCGACACCTGGCTGCGCGCCCTCCAGGAGGCGCGGGCCGAGGACCGCCGCCACGACCACCTGCCCCTGAGCGAGCTGCACTCCTACACCCAACTCCCGCCGGAAACAGCGCTGTTCGACAGCCTGGTGGTATTCGAGAACTATCCGGTCGGAGACACGACCGCGGGCGCACACGGGCTCGCGCTGCGCGACCTGGACGCCCGGGAGGCCACCAACTACCCGCTCACCGTGGTCGTCTCGCCCGGCGACCGGCTCACCGTCGAACTCGGCTACGACCCCCGGTACTTCGGGCGGGCGACCGCCGACTCGATGGCGGAACAGCTCCTGCACACCCTGTGGGCGCTGGCCGCCCCGGACGACACCGCACGCCTGGACGACCTGGACGTGCTCCCGCCCGCGTACCGCGAACGGCTGCTGCGCGGCCCGTCCCGGCCCGCGCTCGGCCCGGTGCCCGCCGCCACCCTGCCCGCCCTCGTGGAAGCCGCCGTCGACCGGTGGCCCGCCGCGCCCGCGCTCGACGCGCCCGGCACGCTCCTCACCTTCGCCGAGACCGAGGCGCGGGCCAACCGGCTGGCGCACCGGCTCATCGCCCGCGGCGCCGGCCCCGGCGACCTCGTCGCGCTGCTGCTGCCCCGCTCGGCGGACATGGTGCTGGCCCAGCTCGCGGTGGCCAAGTCCGGCGCCGCGTTCCTGCCGGTGGACCCCGCCTACCCCGAGGAGCGGATCGCCCTGATGCTGCGCGACGCCGCCCCCGCCCTCACCCTGGACGCCAAGGAGATCGCCGCCCTGCTCGCCGCACCCCCGGACGACACCCCCGGACACCGGCCCACCGACGCCGACCGGAGGCGCCCGCTCGACCCGGACGACCCGGCCTACGTCATCTACACCTCCGGCTCCACCGGCACCCCCAAGGGCGTCGTCGTCACCCACCGGGGCCTCGCCGCGTTCAGCGCCGCCGAGGCCGCCCACTACCAAGTCGCCGCCGGGGACCGGGTACTGGCCTTCGCCACGCCCAGCTTCGACGCCTCCGTGCTGGAGCTGTGCATGTCCCTGCCGCACGGCGCCCGGCTCGTCGTACCCCGGCCCGGCCCGCTGCTCGGCGCCGAACTCGCCGGCGTACTGCGCGCCGAACGCGTCACGCACACCCTGCTGCCGCCGGCCGCGCTCGCCACCCTGCCCGCCGACACCCCCGGCACCCTGCCGGACCTGAAGACCCTGATCGTCGGCGCCGACGCGTGCGGCGCGGAACTCGTCGCCCGCTGGGCCCCGCACCACCGCATGGTCAACTCCTACGGCCCCACCGAGGCCACCGTCGTCGCCACCTGGTCCGCCCCGCTGGAGCCCGACGGCAGCGCGCCGCCCATCGGCCGCCCGCTGCCCGCCACCGGCGCCTACGTCCTCGACGCCCGGCTGCGGCCGGTCCCCGACGGCGTACCCGGCGAACTGTGGCTGAGCGGACCGGCGCTGGCCCGCGGCTACCTCGGCCGGCCCGGACTGACCGCCGCCCGGTTCCGTGCCGACCCGTTCGGGCCGCCCGGCACCCGCATGTACCGCACCGGCGACCTGGTGCGCCGCGACGGCGCCGGCGAACTGCACTACCTCGGCCGCACCGACCACCAGCTGAAACTGCGCGGCCACCGCATCGAGGCGGGCGAGGTCGAGGCGGTCCTGGTACGCCATCCGGGCGTGCTGGACGCCGTGGTGACCGTACGCGAGGACGAACCGGGCCTGCCGCGCCTGGTCGCCCACCTGCTCACGGCCCCCGGCGCCGAACCGCCCACCGCCGCCGCACTGCGCGAGCAGGCCGCCCGCTCGCTGCCGGGGTACATGGTGCCGTCGGCGTTCGTGCTGCTGGACCGCTTCCCGCTCACCGAGAACGGCAAGACCGACCGGACCGCGCTGCCCGCCCCGGCGCCGGCCGGGGAGGAGCGGGAACGCCCGGAGTACGTGGCGCCGCGCACGCCCACCGAGGAGGCGCTGGCCGAGCTCTGGGAGGAGGCCCTCCAGACGGCCGTGGGCGCCGAGGACGACTACTTCCTGCTCGGCGGCGACTCCCTGCGCGCCCTGCTCATCGCCTCCCGCGCCAACGACGCGTTCGGCGTCACGCTCACCCCCCGCGACGTCCTGGTCTCCCGCACGGTCGCCGCCCTGGCGGAACTCGTGGAGGAACAGGTGCTGAGCGAACTGGAAGCGGCCGCGTACGGCGGAGACGCACCAGACCCCGCCCACGGCGGACCCGACGACGAAGACGCCGCGTACGGCGGCCCCGACCACGACGAACGGTGAGGATCCGACGACCATGACGTCTTCGACCCCTTCCCACCCCTCCGGCTCCGCCGACTCCTCCGCAGGCGCCGCCCGTCCCTCCGGACCGTCCCGGCGGGACCGTGCCGAGGCGCTGCCCCAGGAGATGCGGGAAGCGCTGCGACGCCGCTTGGCCGGCCGGGCCGCCGACGGCGCGCAGGCCACCCGGCGGGGCATCCCGCGCGCCGACCGGGACCGCCCGCTGCCGCTGTCGTTCGCCCAGCAGCGCCTGTGGTTCCTGGACCGGCTGCGGCCCGGCGACGCCCGCTACAACAGCGCGGTCGCGGTCCGCTTCACCGGCGCGGCGGACCACGAGGCGCTGCGCACGGCCCTCGCCACCGTCGTGGCCCGGCACGAGGCCCTGCGCACCACCTTCGAGGAGACCGACGGCCGCCCGGCGCAGCGCGTCCACCCGGCGGGCCCGGTGCCGCTCCCGGTCCGGGACACCGACGACCTCGACGCGGACCTGCTGGCGGAGTACTCCCGCCCCTTCGACCTGCGGCACGGTCCGCTGCTGCGCGCCCTGCTGCTGCGCGAGTCGGCGACCGCGCACGTCCTGATGCTGACGGCGCATCACATCGTCACCGACGGCTGGTCGATGGGCGTGGTGCTGGACGAACTGTGCACCGCCTACGACGCCTTGGCGCGCGGCAAGGCCCCCGGGCTGCCCCCGGTGCCGACGCAGTACCCGGACTTCGCCGTCTGGCAGCGCGCCCAGCTCTCCGGTCCCCGCCTGGAGCGCGAACTCGCCCACTGGAAGGAGAAGCTGACCGGGACGGTGGCGCCCGAGCTGCCCCTGGACCGGCCGCGGCGCGGCGAGGAGGCGGGCGAGGGCGCCGTGCACACCTTCACCGTCCCGGCCCCCCTGACCGCGCGCCTGCGCGACCTCGCGGCCGAGCGGCACGGCACCCTGCACACCGCGCTGGTCGCCGCCGTCCAGGCGCTGCTGGCCCGCTGGTCCGGGCAGGACGACATCGCCGTGGGCTCCCTCACCCCCGGCCGGCCCCGCACCGACCTCGAACGGACCGTCGGCTTCTTCGTCAACACCGTCGTGCTGCGAACCCCGGTGGACACCTCCGGATCCTTCCGCGACCTGCTGACGAGGGCCGCCGGCACGGTGAGCGACGCCTTCGCCCACGGCGACACGCCGTTCGAACGGATCGTGGAGGCGGTCGGCGCGCCCCGCGAGGCGGGCCGCAACCCGCTGTTCGACGTGATGGTGCTGCTGCACCCCGCCCCGCCCGCCGCGACCGCCCCGCACGGCCTCGCCGCCACCCCGGTCACCGTGCCCCGGCAGGCGGCCACCTTCGACCTGAGCATCGAGTTCGTGCCGGACGGCGCCGGCCTGACCGGACTGCTGGAGTACCGCACCGACCTGTTCGACGCCGACACCGCCGAACGGCTGGCCGGACAGCTGCTGCGCCTGCTCCAGGGCGCGGCCGAGGCACCGGACCGCCCGCTGGACAGCCTGCCCCTGCTGTCCGGGGCGGAGCTGCGGCAGATCCTGCGCGACTGGAGCGCCGGCCCCCGGCAACCCCTGCCCGAGGCCACCCACCCGGAGCTCTTCCAGCGCCGCGCGGCCCGCACCCCGGACGCCCTCGCCCTCGTCGCGGGCGGCGAACGGCTGGACTACGGCACGCTCAACGCCCGCGCCAACCGGCTCGCCCACCACCTCATCGCGCTCGGCGCCGGCCCCGAACGGCTGGTCGCGCTGCGGCTGCCGCGCACCGCCGACATGATCACCGCGATCCTCGCCGTGTGGAAGGCCGGCGCCGGCTATCTGCCGCTGGAGCCGGCGCTGCCCGAGGAACGCGTCCGGTTCCTGCTGGACGACGTCCGCCCGGCCCTGGTCCTGGACGAGGCCGCGCTGCGCGCCGTACCCGCGACCGCCCCGGACACCGATCCCACCGACGCCGACCGGCGCGCCCCGCTGGATCCGGAGCACACCGCGTACGTCATCCACACCTCCGGCTCCACCGGCCGCCCCAAGGGCGTCGCCGTGTCCCACCGCGCGGCGGCCCATCTGCTGGCCGCGCACCGGTCCGGCTTCGTCGCCGAGGCGGGCGGCGGACCGCTGCGGGTCGCGCTCACCGCGTCCTTCTCCTTCGACACCTCCCTCGAAGGCGTGCTGCTGCTGGCCGACGGCCACCCGCTGCACCTGGTGGACGAGGACACCCGGATGGACCCGGCCGCCCTGGTCGAGTACGTGGTCGAGCACCGGATCGACTTCCTCGACCTCACCCCCTCCTACCTGCGTCAACTGCTGCCCGCCGGGCTGCTCACCGACCCCCGGCACCGGCCCCGCGTCCTCATGCTCGGCGGCGAGCCGGCCGGGCCCGCGCTGTGGCGGGAGCTGGCCGCCCACCCGGACGTGACCGCGTACAACTTCTACGGCCCCACCGAGTGCACGGTCGACGCGCTGTCCTGCCGCATCGACGGCCGCGACCGTCCGCTGGTGGGCCGCCCGCTGCCCGGACTGCGGGCGTATGTGCTGGACGCCCGGCTCCGGCCGGTGCCGCCCGGCGTCGGCGGCGAGCTGTACCTGGCGGGCCCCCAGCTCGCCCGGGGCTACACCGGCCGGCCGGGGCTGACCGCGGCCCGCTTCCTCGCCGACCCGTTCGGGGCGCCGGGGGAGCGGATGTACCGCACCGGTGACCTGGCCCGCTGGACCGCCGACGGCCGCCTCGACTACCTCGGCCGCGCCGACGACCAGGTCAAGGTGCGCGGCCACCGTGTCGAGCCCGGCGAGATCGAGGCCGCCCTGCTCGCCCTCGACGGCATCGCCGCCGCCGCGGTCGTCGCCGTGCCCGACCCGCACGGCCACACCCGCCTGGCCGCCTACGTCGTCCCCGCGCCCGGCGCGCCCCGGCCCGCCCCCGCCGATCTGCGGGCGGCCCTGCGCCGGGTGCTGCCCGAGGCGCTGGTGCCGTCCTCCTTCACCCCGCTGGAGGCGCTGCCGCTGACCACCAGCGGCAAGCTGGACCGCCGCGCCCTCCCCGCCCCCGAACACGTCGTGGAGGAACGGGAGTTCACCGCACCGCGCACCCCGGAGGAGGAACTCCTCGCCGGTATCTGGGCCGAGGTGCTCGGGGTGGACCGGGTGGGCGTCACCGACAACTTCTTCGAGCTGGGCGGCGACTCCATCCTCAGCATCCAGGCCGTCTCCCGGGCCCGCGCCGCCGGGCTCGACATCGGCTCCCAGGACGTCTTCCGGCATCAGACGGTCGCCGACCTGGCCGCCGCCGCGCCCCGCCGCACCGCCGCCGTACCCGCGCCCCGGCGCCCGCGGGAGGACGGGCCCGCCCCGCTCACCCCGGTCCAGGAGTGGTTCTTCGCCACGCACGGGCCGCTGCGCCACTTCGGCATGTCGATGCTGCTCGACCTGCCCCACGACCTCGACACACGGGCACTGGAACGGGCACTGGACGCGGTGGTCGCCCACCACCCCGCCCTGCGCACCCGCTTCACCCGCACCGGGGACACCTGGCGGCAGCACCCCGGCACCGGCCCGGCCGGCGGCCTGCTGACCCGCTGCGCCCCCGGCACCCCGCCCGCCGAGGCGGCCCGCGCCGCCCGCGCCGCGCTGGACCCGGCCACCGGCACCCTGCTGCGCGCCGCCCTGCTCACCGGCCCGGGACGCCCGCAACTCTTCCTCGCCGCACACCACTTGGCCGTCGACAGCGTCTCCTGGCGGATCCTGCTCGCCGACCTGGAAACCGCCTACCGGCAGGCCGCCGCGGGCCAGGAACCGCGACTGGAGCCCGAACACACCCCGTTCACCGCCTGGGCGCACGCCCTCGCCGACCGGGTCCGGACCGGCGGCCTGGACGACGACCTGCCCTACTGGACACGGGAGACCGCCGAGCCGCCCACCCCGCTCCCCGTCGACCTGCCCGGCACCCCGCTCGCCGGATCCGTGCGCACGGTCCGTACCCGGGTGGGCCGGGCCACCACCGAGGCCCTGCTGCGCAAGGTGCCGGGCGTCTACCGCACCCAGGTCAACGACGTGCTGCTGAGCGCGCTGGGCCGGGTGCTGGCCGACTGGACGGGCACCGACCGGGTGACCGTCGCCCTGGAGGGCCACGGCCGCGAGGAGGACCTGGCCGCGGGCGCCGACCTGGCCCGCACGGTCGGCTGGTTCACCACCCAGTACCCGGTCACCCTCACCCCGGCGGGCCCCGACGACTGGGGGACCACCCTCAAGGCCGTCAAGGAACGGCTGCGGGCCGTGCCCCAGCGCGGTCTCGGCTACCAGGCCCTCGGCCACCTCGGCTCACCCCGGCCCGAGGCCCGGGCGCTCGGCGAACTCCCGCTGCCCCAGGTGTGCTTCACCTACCACGGCCAGTGGGAGGCGCCCGCCGCGGGCGACTTCGCGCCCGTCGCCGACGTACCCGGCGCCGACATGGACCCCGGCGCGCCCCTGGACCACCTCCTGGACGTGTCCGCCCTGGTCGCCGGCGGCGAGCTGGAGATCACCTGGCACTACAGCGACCAGGTGCACCACACCGGCACCGTACGGCGGCTGGCCGACGCCATGGTGGCCGCGCTCGCCGGCATCGCCGAGCACTGCGCCCGGCCCGGCGCGGGCGGCCGCACCCCCTCCGACTTCCCGCTGGCCCGCCTGGACCAGGCCGGAGTGGACCGCCTCGTGGGCGACGGGCGGGACGTGGAGGACCTGCTGCCGCTCACCCCGCTCCAGGAGGGCATGCTCTTCCACCGGCTGGTCGGCGGACCGGACGACGTGTACGTGGACCAGGCCGCCCTCCTGCTGGACGGCGTCCCCGACCCCGACGCCCTCGCCCTGGCCTGGCAGCGGGTGACCGACCGCACCCCGGCCCTGCGCACCTCGGTGGTGTGGGAGGGCGTGCCCGTGCCGCTCCAGGTTGTTCACCGCCAAGTAGCTCTTCCGATCGAGCAGTTGGACTGGCGGGAGCTGGACGAGCGGGAGCGGGCCGGACGGCTGGAGCGGCTGCGCGCCGACGACCTCGCGCGCGGACTGGACCTCGGCACGGCACCGCTGACGCGGCTCACCCTGATCCGGCTGCCCGACGCCCGGCTGCGCCTGCTGTGGACCTCCCACCATCTGATCCTGGACGGCTGGAGCCTCGCCCAGGTGCTCACCGACGTGTTCGAGGAGTACGCGGCCCTCACCGCCGGCACCGCGCCACGGCCCCCGGCGCGGCGGCCGTTCGGCGACTACGTACGCTGGCTGGCCGACCGGGACACCGAGGCAGCCCGCGCGCACTGGCGGACCGTCCTCGCCGGGTTCGCCACCCCCACCCCGCTGCCCGCCGACCGCGTCCGCCGCCCCGGCCACGAGACCCGCTCCGGCCACGTGCACACCGCCGCCCTGTCCGACGAGGTCTCCGCGCGCCTCGCCCGCACCGCCCGCGCCGCCGGGCTCACCCTCGGCACCGTCGTCCAAGGCGCCTGGGCACTGCTGCTGTCCCGCTACGCCGCCGAGCCGGACGTGCTGTTCGGCACCACCGTCTCCGGACGCCCCGACGACCTGCCCGGCGCCGAGTCCATGGTGGGCATGTTCATCAACACCCTGCCCGCCCGCGTCCGCGTGGACGACACGGGCACCGCGGCCGACTGGCTCCGGCGGCTCCAGGAAGAGCAGGCCGAGGCCCGGCGGTTCGCCGACGTGTCCCTCGCCGAACTGACCGCGCTGAGCGACGTACCCGCCGGCAGCCCGCTGTTCGACAGCCTGGTCGCCTTCGAGAACTACCCCTTCGACCAGGCGCGTTCCGCCGCCACCGGCATCCGCCTGGCCGACGTCTCGGCCCGCGACGCCACCAACTACCCGCTGGTGCTGCGCGCCTACCAGGGCGAGCGGTTCGGCTTCGACCTCGGTTACGACCCCGAGCTGTTCGACGCCGCGACCGTACGCTCCCTCGCCGGCCGGCTGTGCCTGCTGCTCACCGAGCTGGCCGACGACCCGGACCGGCCCGTACGCTCCCTCGCCTGGACCACGGCCGAGGAGCGGCACCGGATGCTCACGGACTGGAACGGCACCGCCGAGGGCCGGCCCGCCGGCACCCTGGACGCCCTGTTCACCGCCCAGGCCGCCCGCACCCCCGACGCCGAGGCCGTCTCTTGCGGCGGCGAACGGCTCGACTACGCCACCCTGGACGCGCGTTCCGGCCGGCTCGCGCACCGGCTCGCCGAACTCGGCGCCGGACCCGAGACGTTCGTCGCCCTCGCCCTGCCCCGCTCCACCGACCTCGTCGTGGCCGTCCTCGCCGTCCTGAAGACCGGCGCCGCCTACCTGCCCATCGACCCCGCCCTGCCCGCCGAGCGCGTCCGGAACCTGCTGGACGACGCCCGGCCGGTGACGCTCGTCACCACCGGGCGGACCCTGGCCGACACCGGCGTCCCCCGGGTGGCGCTGGACGACCCGCAGGTGCGCGCCGACCTCGCCCGCCGCCCGGCCGCCGGCCCGCCCCGCCGCGCGCTGCCCGAGAGCCCCGCCTACGCCATCTACACCTCCGGCTCCACCGGCCGCCCCAAGGGCGTCGTCGTCCCGCACGCCAACGTCGTCCGGCTGTTCACCCGCACCCGGATCTGGTTCGGCTTCGGCCCCGACGACGTGTGGACGCTGTTCCACTCCTACGCCTTCGACTTCTCGGTGTGGGAGCTGTGGGGCCCGCTGCTGCACGGCGGCCGGCTCGTGATCGTCCCCGAGGACACCGCCCGCTCCCCGGAGGACTTCCTGCGCCTGCTCGCCGACGAACGCGTCACCGTCCTCAACCAGACCCCGTCCGCCTTCTACCCGCTGATCCGCGCCGACGCCGAACTCCCCGAGGTCAGCCGGAGGCTGGCGCTGCGCACGGTGGTGTTCGGCGGCGAGGCGCTGGACGTCGCCCGGCTCGCCGACTGGTACGCCCGCCACCCGGACACCGCGCCCCGCCTGGTGAACATGTACGGCATCACCGAGACCACCGTGCACGTCACCTACGCGCCGCTGGACGCCCGGGCGGCCCTCGCCGGCACCGCGAGCCCCATCGGCACCGGCATCCCCGACCTCAGGCTCTACGTCCTCGACGGCCGCCTGGAACCGGTACCGCCCGGCGCCGTCGGCGAACTCTACGTCGCCGGCGAGGGCCTGGCCCGCGGCTATCTGAACCGCCCCGGTCTCACCGCGACCCGTTTCCCCGCCGACCCGTTCGGCCGCCCCGGCACCCGCATGTACCGCACCGGTGACCGGGCCCGCTGGCGAGCCGACGGCACCCTGGAGTACCTGGGCCGTGCCGACCAGCAGGTGAAGATCCGCGGCTACCGCATCGAGCCCGGCGAGATCGAGGCCGCCCTGCACCGCCACCCGGGCGTCGGCGCGGCCACCGTCGGCGTGTACGAGGACGCCGCCGGCACCCGCCGGCTCGTCGCCCACGTCGTCGGCACCGGCACCGGCGACCGCGCCGTACCGCCCCCCTCCGCCGCCGAACTCCGCGCCCACCTCGCGGGGTTGCTGCCCGCGCACATGGTGCCGGCCGCCTATGTGCCGCTGGCCGCGCTGCCGCTCACCGCCAACGGCAAGCTCGACCGGCGCGCCCTGCCCGCACCCGGCCCCGACGGCTTCGCCGCCGACGCCGGCCGGACCCCGCCGCGCACCCCCGCCGAACGGCTGGTCGCCGCCGCCTGGACGGACGTCCTGGACACCGACGAGGTCGGCGCCGACGACGACTTCTTCGCCCTCGGCGGCGACTCCATCCTCGCCGTGCGCGTCACCTCCCGGCTGCGCGCCGCCTTCGGCACCGACATCTCGCCCCGGCTGCTGTTCACCCACTCCACGCTGTCCGGCCTCGCCGCCGAGCTGGGCGAGCCCCTGACCGGGGCCGCCGCCGGCACCCCGCCGGCCGCCGACGCCATCCCGGCCACCGCCCCGGACACCCCGGCCCCCTTGTCGTACGCCCAGCAACGCCTGTGGTTCCTCGACCGGTTCGAGCCGGGCGGCACCGCGTACACCACCCTGTCCGTGCTGCGCCTGCGCGGCGCCCTGGACACCGGCGCGCTCGGCACCGCGCTGGACGGCCTGGTCGCCCGGCACGAGGCACTGCGCACCACGTTCGCCGAACACGACGGGCAGGCACGGCAGTTCGTGCACCCGCCACGGCCCGTCGACCTCCCGGTGGACGACCTCGCGGACGGCGCGGCGCTGGACGCCCTGCTGGACCGCGAGGCCGCCACCCCCTTCGACCTCACCGCCGGGCCGCTGCTGCGGGCCCGACTGGCCCGGCTCGCCGCCGACGAGCACGTCCTCGTGCTCGCCGTCCACCACATCGTCACCGACGGCTGGTCCGGCGGTGTGCTCGCCCGGGACCTCGGCGAGCTGTACACGGCGGCCCTGGAGGGCCGCCGCCCCGACCTGCCCGGCCTGCCCGTCCGCTACGCCGACCACGCCGCCTGGCAGCGCGCCCGGACCGAGCGGGCGGAGTCCGGCCTCGCCTACTGGCGCGAGGCCCTGGACGGCGTGGTCCCGCTGGAGCTGCCCACCGACCGGCCCCGCCCCGCCGTCCGCACCCGGGACGGCGCCCTGCTGACGTTCACCCTGCCCGCCGCCCTCACCGAGCGGCTGCGCGAGCGCGGCCGGGAAGCCGACGCCACCCTCTACATGACCCTGGTGACGGCCTGCCAGGTCCTGCTCGCCCGCTGGGCGGGCCAGGAGGACATCACCGTCGGCACCGTCACCGCCGGCCGGGACCGGCCCGAACTGCACGACGTGGTAGGCATGTTCGTCAACACCCTGGTGCTGCGCGCCCAGGTCCGCCCCGGCCTGTCCTTCCGGGAACTGCTGGCCGAGGTGCGCACCACCGTCCTGGAGGCATCCGCCCACCAGGAGGTGCCCTTCGAACGCGTCGTGGACGCCGTCCAGCCCGAGCGGGACACCAGCCGCACGCCGCTGTTCCAGGTCATGGTCGCCCTGCACAACCTCGACGCCGCCCCGCCCCGGCTGCCCGGCCTGACGGTGGAACCGGTCACCCCGCCGGTCCGCACCGCCACCTTCGACCTCGCCTTCGACTTCGTGGAGACCGACGACGGCCTCACCGGCCATCTGGAGTACAGCACCGGCCTGTTCGACGCCGGCACCGCCGAACGCCTCGCCGCCCGGCTGCGCGTCCTGCTGGAGGCCGCCGCCGAGGACCCCGGGCGGCAGGTGGGCCGGCTGCCCCTGATGACCGGCGACGAACGGCGCCAGGTGCTCCGCCACGGCCGGGGCGCCCCGCTGCCCGCGCCGGACACCACCTTCCCCGCCCTCTTCGAGGCCCAGGCCGCCCGCACCCCCCACCACACCGCCCTCGCCGCCCGCGACACCACCCTCGGCTTCGCCACGCTCAACCGGCGCGCCAACCGGCTCGCCCACCACCTCATCGCCCGGGGCGCCGGCCCCGAGGACGTGATCGCCGTACGCCTGCCGCGCACCACCGACCTGATGGTCGCCCTGCTCGCGGTCCTCAAGGCGGGCGCCACCCTGCTCTGCCTGGACCCCGAACTGCCGCAACAGAGGCAGGACCTGCTGCTCGCCGACGCCCGCCCGCACACCCTGCTGACCGGCCTCGGCGAAGTGCCCTGGGACCGGATGCCCGACCACGACCCGACCGACGCCGACCGCGTCCGGCCCCTGCTGCCCCGGCACACCGCCTACCTCGTCTACACCTCCGGCTCCACCGGCCGCCCCAAGGGCGTCGCCGTCGAACACCGGCAGCTGGTCAACCTCTGCCACGACCACCGCGAGGGGCTGCTCGCCCCGCACACCACGGACGGGCGCCGGCTGCGGGCCGCCCTCAGCGCCTCCTTCTCCTTCGACACCTCCTGGGAGGGGCCCCTGCTCCTCGCCCTCGGCCACGAGGTGCACCTCATAGACGAGGACGTCCGCCTCGACCCGCGGGCGTTCTGCGCCCAGGTCGCCGAGCACCGCCTGGACCTGGTCAACGTCACCCCTTCGTTCCTGCGCGAACTCACCGCCGCCGGACTGCTCGCCCCCGGCCGCCACCATCCGCGCCTGCTGCTCGTCGGCGGCGAGGCAGTCACCCCGGCGCTGTGGCGCGAACTCGCCCGCGCCGAGGAGGAGCTGGGCGTGGCCGTGTACAACATGTACGGGCCCACCGAGTGCACCGTCGACGCCGTCTACGCCCGCACCGAGGACCGCCCCGACCACCCGGTCATCGGCCGCCCCGGCGGCGGCCTGCGCGCCTACGTCCTCGACGGCGCCCTCAGCCCGGTGCCGCCCGGTGTGCCCGGCGAGCTGTACCTGGCCGGGGCGCAGGTGGCCCGCGGCTACCTGGGCCGGCCCGGCCTCACCGCCGCCCGCTTCCTCGCCGACCCGTTCGGCGCGCCGGGGGAGCGGATGTACCGCACCGGGGACCGGGCCCGCTGGGACCGGGACGGGCTGCTGGAGTTCCTCGGCCGGGCGGACGAACAGGTCAAGATCCGCGGGTTCCGCATCGAACCCGGCGAGGTGGAGGCCGCCCTGCTGGACCACCCCGACGTCGCCGACGCCGCGGTGGCCGCCCGGGAGCACGCCGGCCGGCTCATGCTCGTCGGCTATGTGGTGCCCGCCGGCGGCCGCGCCCCGTCCGCCGACGCCCTGCGCCTCGCGCTGCGCCGCACCCTGCCCGACCACATGGTGCCCGCCGCGTTCGTCCCGCTCGCCCGGATCCCGCGCACCACCAGCGGCAAGACCGACCGGCGCGCCCTGCCCGCCCCGCCCGCGCGGCCCGACGGCACCACCCCCTACGTCGCCCCCCGGCCCGGCACCGAGGAACGCCTGGCCGCGATCTGGGCCGAGGTGCTCGGCGTCGAACGCGTCGGCGCCCGCGACAACTTCTTCACCCTCGGCGGCGACTCCATCCTGAGCATCCAGATCGTCTCCCGCGCCCGGCAGGCCGGACTCGCCCTCACCACCAAGGACGTCTTCCGGCACCAGACCGTCGCCGAACTCGCCCTGTGCGCCAAGGAGTCCGCGCCGCACTCGGCCGTCGAGGAGACCGGCGAGGCGCCGCTGACCCCGATCCAGCACTGGTACCTGGACGGCCGCGACCCCGCCCGGCCGCTGCGGTTCACCATGACCCAGCGCCTGGAACTCGTCGCCGGCACCCGCTCCCCGGCGCTGGAGCAGGCCACCGAGGCCGTGGTCCGCCGGCACGCGGCCCTGCGCACCCGGTTCCGGCACACCCCCGACGGCTGGCGCCAGGAGGCGCTGCCCGCGGCACCGGACGGCGTGTTCACCCGGCACGACGTGGCCGCGCTGGACGACCCGGCGCTGGAACGCGAGGCCCAGCGGCTCACCGAGGAGGCGCAGGCCGCCCTCGACCCCACGGCCGGGCGGGTCGTCCGCGTCCTGTTCCTCGACCGCGGCCCGCGGCGACCGGGACAACTCGTCATCACCGCACACCACTTGGTGATCGACGGAGTGTCCTGGCGCATCCTGCTCGCCGACCTGGAGGCCGCCCACCGGGCGGCGGCGGCCGGCCGGCCCGCCGACCCGCCCGCCACCGGCACCCCCTACGGCCACTGGGCCGCCCGCCTGGAGCGGCACACCCGCTCCGGCGCCCTGGACGCCGACCTGCCGTACTGGACCCGCACCGGCGAGGCCCCCGCCGAACTGCCCGCCGGACACCCCGGACCCAACACCCACGGCACCGCCGCCACCCTCACCGTCACCCTGGACCAGCCGGCCACCGACGCCCTGCTGCGCCGGGTCCCGGAGACCTACCGCACCCAGGTCAACGACGTCCTGCTCAGCGCCCTCGGCCGCACCCTGGCCCGCTGGTGCGGACGCGACACCGTCCTGCTCGGCGTCGAGGGCCACGGCCGGGAGGAGCTGTTCGAGGACGTGGACCTGTCCCGGACCGTCGGCTGGTTCACCGCGGAGTACCCGCTCGCGCTGCGCGTCGCCCCGGACGCGGGCTGGCACGACACCCTCCGCTCGGTCAAGGAACAACTGCGCGCGGTCCCGCTGCACGGCCTGAGCCACGGCGCCCTGCGCCACCTGCTGCCCGGCAGCCCCCTCGCCGACGCCCCGGCCCCCCAGGTCGGCTTCAACTACCACGGCCAGTGGGACACCGACGGCACCGACGGGCTGTTCCGCGCCGCCCTGCCCCCGGCGGGACGCGACACCGACCCGGACGAACCCCGCCCCTACCTGCTGGACATCACCGGTGTCGTCCAGCACGGCCGCCTCGAACTCGGCTGGACCTACCCGGCGGCCGTCTACGACGAGGCCACCGTCCGCCGGCTCGCCGAGGACACCCTCACCGCCCTGCGCGAGATCGTGGCGCACTGCGCGGACCCCGCGGCCGGCGGACGTACCCCCTCCGACTTCCCCCTCGCCGGCCTCGGCCAGGAACAGCTGGACCGGCTCGTCGGCACCGGCCGGCACATCGAGGACGTCCTGCCGCTCACCCCGCTCCAGTCCGGCATGCTCTTCCACGGCCTCGTCGACACCGAGCACGCCTACTTCGACCGCACCGCCGTACGGCTGTCCGGGGTGGCCGACCCGGGCGCCTTCGCCGCCGCCTGGCAGCAGGTCGCCGACCGCACCCCGGCGCTGCGCACCAGCGTCCACTGGCACGGCCTGCCCCACCCCGTCCAGGTGGTCCACCGCCACGCCGAACTGCCCGTCACCCACCTCGACTGGCGCACCCTGACCCCCGCCGAACGCGCCGAGGCCACCGAACGGCTGCTCGCCGAGGACCGCGCGGCCGGCCTGGACCTCACCAGCGCGCCGCTCACCCGGCTCACCCTGGCCGCCCTGCCCGGCGACGAGGTGCTGCTGCTGTGGTCCACCCACCACATCGTCCTCGACGGCTGGAGCACCGGACAGCTGCTCACCGAGGTCTGCGCACGCTACGCGGCCCTCACCGGCGGCCCGGAGGAGGCACCCCCGGCACGGCGGCCCTTCGCGGACTTCCTGCACTGGCTGCGCGCACAGGACGAGACGGCCGCCGAAAGGCACTGGGCCGACGCGCTCGCCGGGTTCACCGCCCGCACCCCGCTGCCGTACGACCGCACGCCCGCCGAGGCCCACCGGGCCCGCTCCGCCGCCGCCGTCCGCCACGAGCTGGACCCGGAGCTCTCCCGGCGCCTGAGGGAGAGCGCCGCCCGCGCCGGGCTCACCGTCAACACCGTGGTGGAGGGCGCCTGGGCGCTGTTGCTGGCCCGCTCCGGCGGCCGGGACGACGTGGTCTTCGGCACCACCGTCTCCGGCCGCCCGGCCGAACTGCCCGGAGTCGAGGGCATGATCGGCATGTTCGTCAACACCGTGCCGACCCGGGTCCGGGTCCCCGCCGGGCCGGTGCTGCCGTGGCTGCGCGACCTCCAGGAACGGCAGAGCGACGCCCGCCGCTTCGACTTCCTCGCCCTGTCCCGCATCCAGGCCGTCAGCGAAGTCCCGCCCGGGGAACCGCTGTTCGACAGCATGGTGGTGTTCGAGAACTACCCCGTGGACGAGTCGGCGACCGCCCGCACCGGTGTCCGGGTCGAGGAGGTGCGCGCCGACGACGCCACCACCTTCGCCTGGTGCCTGCGCGCCCACCTGGACGAACGACTCGGCTTCGAGCTGGCCTACGACCCCGCGCTGTTCGACGCCGGCACCGCCGAGCGCGCCGCCGGCCGGCTGGCCGCCCTGCTCACCACCCTCGCCGACGGCTGCGACACCGACCTGGCCGCGCTGGACCCGCTCACCCCGGCCGACCGCGAGCTGCTGGCCGCCTGGAACACCACCGCCCGCCCGGCCGGCCCGCGCAGCCCCGTGGACCTGTTCGCCGAGCAGGCCCGCCGCACCCCGGACGCGGTCGCGGTCCACGACGGAGACCGCGAGCTGACCTACCGCGAACTGCACGAGTGGGCGGCGGCGTTGGCCGGCCGGTTGCTGGCCGGCGGGCTGGCGCCCGAGGACCGGGTGGCCCTGCTGATGGACCGCTCCGCCGAACTCGTCGTCGCCCAGCTCTCGGTCCTGCTGGCCGGCGGCGCCTACGTCCCCGTCGACACCCGCGCCCCCGAGGAACGCCGCCGCACCCTACTGGCCCAGGCGGGCGCGACCACCCGCCTCACGGCAGCGGACGTGACCGCCACGCGCCCCGACGCCACGGGAGACCGGGTGCCGCCCGCCGACACCGCCCGACCGGCGTACGACACCGGAGCGGAAGCGGCACGAGGCACCCTCGCGGGTGAAGCGGGGGACACCCTCCCCGGCCGGCCCCGGCGGGGCACGGAAGGCGAGACGCCCGGTGCCCTCGCGCGGGGCGCGCGGAAGGCCCACCCCGGCCGGCCGGCGCCGAGCACGCCGGGCGCGGAGCGCATCCCGGCCGACGAGCCCGCCCGGTCCGAGCGCACCCCGGCCCCCGGCCCCGGCCGGCCCGCGCGCGACACCGTGGGGCGGCCGCTGCCGCCCGCCGACCCCGACCGGCTGGCCTACGTGATGTTCACCTCCGGCTCCACCGGGCTGCCCAAGGCCGTCGCGGTACGGCACCGGGACGTGGCGGCGCTCGGCACCGACAGCCGGTTCGCCGGCGGGGTGTGCGACCGCGTGCTGCTGCACTCGCCGGTGGCGTTCGACGCGGCCACCTTCGAGGTGTGGGCGCCCCTGCTCAACGGCGGCCGCGTGGTCGTGGCACCCGGCGAGAGCGTGGACGCGGCCCTGCTGCGCCGGCTCGCCGCCGACGGCGGGCTCACCGCGCTGTGGCTGACCGCCGGACTGTTCCGGCTGCTCGCCCAGGACGCCCCCGACTGCTTCCGGGGCCTGACCCAGGTGTGGACCGGCGGCGACGTCGTCCCCGCCCCGGCCGTGCGCCGGGTGCTGGCCGCCTGCCCCGGACTGACCGTCGTGGACGGCTACGGCCCCACCGAGACCACCACCTTCGCGACCTCCTTCGCCCTCACCGACCCGGCGGCCGTGCCGGACACCGTTCCCATCGGCCGGCCGCTCGACGACATGCGGGCACACCTCCTCGACGCCCGGCTGCGCCCCGTACCGCCGGGCTGCCCCGGCGAGCTGTACCTGGCCGGAGAGGGTGTCGCCCGCGGCTATCTGGGCCGTCCCGGAGAGAGCGCCGCCCGCTTCCTCGCCGACCCCTTCGGCCCGCCCGGCACCCGCATGTACCGCACGGGCGACCTGGCCCGGCGGCGCCCGGACGGCACCGTGGAGTTCCTGGGCCGGGCCGACGACCAGGTCAAGATCCGCGGCTTCCGGGTCGAGCCCGGCGAGGCCGAGGCCGCGCTCGCCGCCCACCCGGGCGTGACGGACGTCGCCGTCCTGGCCCGCGAGGACCGGCCGGGCGCCAAACGGCTCGTGGCCTACGTCGTCGGAGAGGCCGGCCGGAACGCCGAGGAACTGCGGGCCTTCGCCGCCCGCACCCTGCCCGACTACCTCGTGCCCACCGCCGTGGTCCCGCTGCCCGCCCTCCCGCTCAGCCGCAACGGCAAGGTCGACCGGGCCGCCCTGCCCGCGCCCGAGGCCCTTTCGGGGCGCGCCCGGACCGAGCCCCGCACCGAGGACGAACGGCGCACCGCCGCCGTCTTCGCGGAGGTGCTGGGCAGCGAACCGCCCGGTGTGGAGGACGACTTCTTCCAGCTCGGCGGCGACTCGATCCTGAGCATCCGGCTCGCCTCCCGCCTCGCCGAGGCATTCGACACCGACGTCACCCCGCGCGCGGTGTTCACCCACCCCACCCCGGCCGCCCTGGCCCGCCTCCTCGGCACCCGGCGCGGCTCCGGCCGTCCGGCGCCGGCCCCGGCCGGCCGCGGCGCCGTCGCCCCGATGTCCCACGCCCAGCAACGCCTGTGGTTCCTCCAGGAGTTCGAGCCCGGCGGCACCGAGTACGTCACCGCGCTCGCCCTCAGGCTGCGCGGCACCCTGGACACCGGAGCGCTCCGCGCGGCCCTCGACGCCGTGGTGGCCCGGCACGAGTCCCTGCGCACCACCTTCGACAGCGTCGACGGGCGCGGCGTCCAGATCGTCCACCCGCCCCGGGAGATGCCGCTGCCCGTCCGCGACCTCTCCCAGGTCGCCGACTCCCTGCGGGAGCCGGAGCTGCGGCGGCTGCTCGCCGAGGACCGCGCCCGCCCCTTCGACCTGCGCGAGGGCCCGCTGCTGAGGGCCGGCCTGATCCGGCTCGGCGAGCAGGACCACGTCCTCTCCCTCGCCCTGCACCACATCGTCACCGACGGCTGGTCCACCGCCGTCCTGCTCGGCGACCTCGCCCACCACTACCGAGCCCGACTCGGGGTAAGCCAAACGGAGTTGCCGCCGCTGCCGGTGCAGTACGCCGACTACGCGCACTGGCAGCGCACCACCGCCGACAGCGACGCCGACGAGCACCTCGCCCACTGGAAGGAGCGCTTGGCCGGCACCACACCGCTGGAACTGCCCACCGACCGGCCCCGCCCGCCGGTACGCACCAGCTCGGGCGCGACCACCCGGCTGACCGTGCCCGCCCCGGCCGTCACCCGGCTCACCCGGCTCGCCCGGGACCACGGCACCACCCTGTTCACCACGCTCGTCGCCGCCGCCCAGGCCTACCTCGCCCGGCTCTCCGGCGCCGAGGACATCGCCGTCGGCACCGTCACCTCCGGCCGCGACCGGCCCGAGACCCAGAACCTGGTCGGATTCTTCGTCAACACCCTGGTGCTGCGCTCCCGCGCCGAGGCCGCACGGCCGTTCTCCGCGTTCCTCACCGACGTACGGCAGACCGTCCGCGACGCCTTCGCCCACCAGGACGTGCCGTTCGAACGGGTCGTGGACGCCGTCCAGCCCGAACGGGACACCAGCCGCAGCCCGCTCTTCCAGGTCATGGTCGTCCTCCAGAACACCCCGGCCGCCGACCTCGACCTGCCCGGCCTGGACGTCACCGACGTCGAACCGGAGTCGGAACAGGCCGCGTTCGACCTCACCGTGGAGTTCGCCGAGACCGGCACCGGCGCCCTGCACGGCCTGCTCACCTACAACACCGACCTGTTCGACGCGGCCACCGCCGAACGGATGGCCGCCCAGCTCACCACCCTGCTGCGCGCCGTGGCCGAGGACCCCGACCGCCCGCTCGGCGCCCTCCCGCTGGCCTCCGACGAGGAGCTGCAGACCCTGACGGCGCGCGGCCGGGGCTCCTTCCGCCCGGTGCCCGAGTCCACCCTGCCCGCCCTGTTCGAACGGCAGGCGGTCCGCACCCCGGACGCCGTGGCGCTGATCGACGGCGACCGGGAACTGACCTACGCCGAGGTCGACCGGGCGGCCAACCGGCTGGCCCACCGGCTCATCGCCGACGGCGTCGGACCGGAGCGCGTGGTGGCCCTGGCGCTGCCCCGCTCGGCGTCGACCGTGGTGGCCCAGCTCGCCGTCGCCAAGGCCGGCGGCGCCTTCCTGCCCGTCGACCCCGACTACCCGGCCCCCAGAAGGGAGTTCATGATCCGGGACGCGGGCGCCCACCTGGTCCTCGGCGACCCCGCCGAGGTGTGGAACGCCGACGGACCGGACACGGCGCCCACGGACGCCGACCGCACCACCGCGCTCACCCCCGCCCACCCCGCGTACGTCATCTACACCTCCGGCTCCACCGGCACCCCCAAGGGCGTCGTGGTCACCCACCGGGGCCTCGCCTCCTTCGCCGCGGCGGCCGCGGAACAGTACGCGGCGGGCCCCGGAGACCGGGTCCTGCAGTTCGCCTCCCCGAGCTTCGACGCCTCCGTGCTGGAACTGTGCGTCTCCCTGCTCGGCGGGGCCGCGCTGGTCACCGGCGAGGAAGGACCACTGGTCGGGGAGCGGCTCGCCGAGGTGCTCGCCGGACGGGAGATCACCCACACCCTGATCCCGCCGGCCGCGCTGGCCACCGTACCGCCCGAGACCGCCGCCGCCCTGCCCCGCCTGCGCACCCTCATCGTGGGCGCCGAGGCATGCCCCGCCGACCTGGTCGACACCTGGGCACCCGGCCGCCGGATGATCAACTCCTACGGCCCCACCGAGGCCACCGTGGTCGCCACCTGGACCGGCCCGCTCACCCCCGGCACCGGCACCCCGTCCATCGGCCGCCCCGCCGGCACCACCCGGGTCCAGGTGCTCGACGCCGCGCTGCGCCCCGTACCGCCCGGCGTGACCGGCGAGCTGTACGTCTCCGGGCCCGGCCTGGCCCGCGGCTATCTGGGCCGGCCGGGACTCACCGCCCAGCGCTTCCTGCCCGACCCGTCCGGGGCGCCGGGGGAGCGGATGTACCGCACCGGGGACCTGGTGCGGTGGACCGCCGACGGCCGGCTGCGGTTCGCCGGACGCGCCGACGACCAGGTCAAGCTGCGCGGCTACCGCATCGAACCCGGCGAGATCGAGAGCGCGCTGCGCCGCAGCCCCCTGGTCCGGGACGCGGCCGTCGTCGTCCGCGCGGACCGGGCCGGGGTACCGGCCCGGCTCGTCGCCTACGTCGTCCCCGCCGAGCCGTCCGGCACCGCCCTGCCCGTCGGTGAACTGCGGCTGGACCTGGCCGGGTCGCTGCCCCCGCACATGGTGCCGTCGGTCTTCGTCCCGCTGGAGCGGCTGCCGCTCACCCCGAACGGCAAGACCGACCGCCGCGCGCTGCCCGCCCCCGGTCCCGCCCAGGCGGCGGACGGACCGCGCACCGCGCCGCGCACCGACACCGAACGCCGGATCGCCCGGATCTGGGCCGATGTGCTCGGCATCGGGGAAGTCGGCGCCGACGACAACTTCTTCGCGCTCGGCGGCGACTCCATCCTGAGCATGCAGGTCGTCTCCCGGCTGCGCCGCGACGGACTGCACGTGGCCACCCGGGACCTGTTCACCCACCAGACCGTCGCCGACCTCGCCACCGTCGTCCGCGCCGCGCCCCGGCGGTCCGCCGACGGCCCGGTCACCGGCGAGGTGCCGCTCACCCCGATCCAGCACTGGTTCCTCACCACCCCGCGCGCCGCCCACCACCACTTCAACCAGTCGGCACTGCTGGAACTCGACGGCACCCCCGACCCGCGCGCCCTGGGCGCCGCACTGGACGCGCTGCTGGAACACCACGACGCCCTGCGCATGACGTTCACCCAAGAGCCCGGCGGCTGGCGGCAGTTCAACCCGCCGCCCACCACCGGACAGGACATTTTGACCCGGTACGACCTGACGGGCCTGTCCGCCGACGACGCCGACGCGGCCATGGCCAAGGCCGCCGACGAACTCCACGCGAGCTTCGACCTGGCCCACGGCCCGCACCTGCGCGCGGCCCTGTTCACCGGCGCCGCCGACCGGCCCGCCTTCCTCCTCCTCGTCGCCCACCACCTGGTCGTGGACGCCGTCTCCTGGCGCATCCTGCGCGACGACCTGGAGACCGCCTACCGGCAGGCCCGCCACGGCGGCCAGGTCACCCTGGGGGAGCGGAGCACCAGCTTCCGCGAGTGGTCCCGGAAGCTCGCCGCACACGTCGCCGAGGGCGGCCTCGACCACGAACTGCCCTACTGGGAACAGGCGGTGAACACCGAGGAGCCCCCGGCCCCGGCCGCCGGCGCCGGACCGGCCGCCACGGTGGACGTGGAACTCGGCGAAGAGGACACCACCGCCCTGCTGCGGTCCGCCCCCACCGCCTACCGCACCCGCGTCAACGACGTCCTGCTCGCCGCCCTCGCCCTCGCCCTGGCCCGCTGGACGGGACGGGACCGGGTCCGCCTGGACCTGGAGGGGCACGGCCGCGAGGACCTGCTCGACGGGGTCGACCTGACCCGCACCGTCGGCTGGTTCACCACCGTCCACCCCGTGGCCCTCCAGGTGCCCGACCCCGGCGACCTCGGCCCGGACCGGGACTGGCGGTCGCTGGTGAAGTCGGTGCGCCGCCAGCTGCGCGCGGTCCCCGGCAACGGCATCGGCTTCGGCGCGCTGCGCACCTTCGGCCCGCCCGAGGTCCGCGAACGCCTCGGCGGCACCGCGCACAGCCAGGTGGTGTTCAACTACCTCGGCCAGTGGGACGCCCGCCCCGACACGGCGGACGGCGGCCTGGTCCGCGCCGAACACGGCTCCTTCGGACAGGACCACGACCCCCGGGACCCCGGCTCCCACCCGCTGGAGGTGGTCGGCGCCGTCCAGCACGGCCGGCTCGCCTTCACCTGGCACCACCGGCCCGGCGTCCACGACACCGCGACCGTGCGCCGGGTGGCCGAGGAGTTCGCCACCGCCCTGCGCCACCTCGCCCGGCACGCCAGGGGAGGCCGGTGACGACCCACCGCCGGCGCGCCCCCCACGGCCCCCGCTCACCACCCACCCGTCCCCGGCCACCGCACACCCATCCGCACACCGGACGACCGAAGGAAGACGACATGGACGAGAACACCCGCTACCAGGTGCTGCGCAACGACGAGGAGCAGTACTCCCTGTGGCCCGTCGACATCGAGGTGCCCGCCGGCTGGCAGCCCGTCGGCAAGGAGGGCACCGAGGCCGAGTGCTCCGCCTACGTCGATGAGGTCTGGACCGACATGCGGCCCAAGAGCCTGCGCGAGCGCATGGAGAACGCCGGCGCCTGACCGCCGTACCGCCAAGGACCCGCCGGGCCGGCCCCATGCCGGCCCGGCCCGGTCACCCCCCCACACACACAAGCCGCCACACACGCACAAGCCGCGTACCGGCGCCCCACCGCCCTCGGCCCCGCCGCACCGCATCACTCCCGAGGAGCCCGCCATGACACCCGAGACCCCCGTCCTGCGCACCGAGCGCCTGGACTTCCTCCCCTACCGGCCCGAACACGAGGACGTCTTCGTCGCCCTGCTGCGCGACGAGGAGGTGTGCCGCTGGATGGGGCAGGACCTCGTGCCCGAACCGCAGATCCGCGAGCTGTTCCGGGCCATCCTCACCGACGTCTATCCCCAGCGCCGGTTCGACGTGTGGGGCCTGTGGCTGGAGGGCCGCTACGTCGGCCACGCCGAGGTCAAGCCGACCGGCAACGTCGACGGCCACGAACTCGTCACCGCGCTCGTCCCCGCGTACTGGGGGCGCGGCCTGGGCGGGGAGGTGGTCCGCGGCCTGCTCCGGCACGCCGCCGACAACCTGGGACTCACCGAGGCGTACGGCATGGTGGGCGCCGGGAACACCGCCAGCCTGGCCATGTGCCGCCGCCTCGGCTTCCGCCACGTCCGGGATGTCGTCGGCGACGACGGCTCGGTCACCAAGCTGTTCGTCATCCCGACCAAGGACCCGGGATGAGCGGATTTCCGTTTGTCCTGTTTTCTCGTTTCGTCACCCCGGTCTCCGTCTCATAGAGTGGCGTCGACCTGTTCCCGGAAACCCGGGAACGAAACGGCAGGAAATTTTTTCTGCGCAGCCCAGGGGAAGGGGAATCCCGCAATGGGGCTCATCAAGACCACCGGCGTGTTCACGGGGGCCAGTGTGGACCTTCCCGGTCTGACGGGTGTGAACACCAGTCAGATCAGGTGGGGGCAGCCCGCCACGCCCGGCGGTGCTCTGAGTGGCTATGACTTCCTGGACTATGAAATGGAGGCGAACCTGGGTGGCCGGGAATTCCCGATAGGCGAGTTCACGCACCACAACTACCCGATCTTCCTTTCGGGACAGTCGCAGTTCTGGGTGTACCTCGCGATCCGGGTGCACTTCGAGAACGGGAACCTCAACCACGACTTCACGGTCAATTTACGTCACGACGAGACGTCCAACCAGAGTTCGCACCCGAACGACACGGTCCAATGGGAAGCGATCCACGAGCCCGAAACGGTGTTCATCGACGGAAACAAGTACAGCGTGGAGATCACCGGCTTCAGAAAGCCGGGGCAAAAGGAGTCGAAGCCCAACTTCGACGTTCCCGAGGGCAGCCAGGACACCGCGTACCTCTACGCGAGGTTCCAGCGGGAGGCTCCGCAGACGTCCTGATCCGCCGCGGGAGCCGTACCCGACCGCACGTCTCCGTCCGGGCCGTTCCCGGTGATCCGGGCGGAGCCGGTCCGAGCGGCCGGGCGGGAAGCGGCGGCGGCCGGACGAGGGGGGAGACCGGGCCCGCGCACAGGGGCTGCGCGGGCCGTCGACCCGCGCTGTAATGGCGAGGTGGTGAGACAGGGCGCCGCGATCGGCGCAGCGGGAACGGCGCCGCAGCGCGCCGAAGCCGCCCTCGCCTCGCTGAAGGCGTCCCCGGCCGATCCCGACCGGCTCCGCCGCATCCTGGAACAGGCACTGGTCTTCGCCGGGGCCTCCTTCGCCGGTGTGTACGTACCCGGCGACGATCCCGCGCTGCTGCGCCTCGCCGAGTCGGCGGGACTGCCCCGCACCCTGTACGGGCTGCCGGACGGCTACCCGACGTCCGGCACCTCCCCGGTCGCCGAGGCCCACCGCACCGGCCGACCCCGCTGGCTCACCCCCACCCCACCACCTCCCGACCCCACCGAAACCAACCCGGCTCCCGCTCCTGCCGAGGCCACCCCGCCGTCGGCCTCGGCCGGTGCCGCCCCGCCTTCCGCCTCTGCCCCCGGTCTCTCCGGAGCCGCTCCGCCTTCCGCCCCTGCTGGGGCCGCCCCGCCTCCCGCGTCTGCCGGAGCCGCCCCGCCGTCCGACTCGGCTGGTGCCACCCCGCCCGCTGCCCCCGCCAGGGACACTCCGCCTCCCGCTTCCGTCCCCGGCCTCGCGGGAGCCGCTCCGCCTCCCGCTCCCTCCGGAGCTGCCCCGCCGTGCGACTCTGCCGGGGTCACCTCGCCCCCTGCTCCTGCTGGTGCCACCCCGCCGTCGGACTCGGCTGGTGCCACCCCGTCTCCCGCCCTTGCCCCCGGGCTCCCCGGAGCCGCTTCGGCTTCCGGCCCTGCTGGGGCCGCCCCGCCTCCCGCTCCCTCCGGAGCTGCCCCGCCGTGCGACTCTGCCGGGGTCACCTCGCCCCCTGCTCCTGCCGGGGCCACCCCGCCGTCGGACTCGGCCGGTGCCACCCCATCTCCCGCCCCTGCCCCCGGGCTTCCCGGAGCCGCACCGCCTCCCGTTCCTGCCAGGGCCACCCCGCCCGCTGACCCCGCCAGGGACACCCCGCCTCCTGCTCCTGCCGGAGCCGCCCCGCCGTCCGACTCTGCCGAGGCCCCGCCTTCCACCCCCGGCGGGACCACCCCGCCCGCTGCCCCCGCCGGGCCCGCCCCACCCTCCGCCCCTTCCGCTTCGGCCCCGCCTCCCGCCCCTGCCGCAGCCACCCCACCCCCCACCCCCGCCGGGGCCGCCCCACCCCCCGACCTCACCGGCCCCACCCCACCCCCCGGCCTCGCCCTCGCCGTTCTGCCGCTCGGTTCGCCGGGTGGTGGCTGTCTGCTGGTCGTCGGGGAACGCCCCGGCGGCTTCGGTGCCGATGACCGCGCCTGCCTGGAGCTGATCGCCCGCGCGATCCCCGTACCCGCCCCGGCCGTCGCCGCCGACACCGGCGAGCTCGCCGCCGACGCGTTCAGCCTGGCCATGGACACCGGCCGGATGGAGGCCGGCGCGGAGCTCCTGCGGCTGTTCGGGATCGCCCCGGACTCCTTCGACGGCCGGGTGGAGACCCTGCTCGCCCGCACGGTCCCCGAGGACCTGCCCGCGCTCATGTCCGTGGTCGAGGCCGACCACATGACCATCGGCGAACGCGAACTGGAGTTCCGCATCCTGCAGCCCGCCGGCCCGCCCCGCTGGCTGCGGCTGCGCGGCCGGCTGCTGCCCCGTGGGGAGGACTGCCCCGCCCGGCTCGTCGGCACCGTCGTCGACGCCTCCACCCTGCGTTCCGACCGCACCGACGTCGCCCGCGTACAGCGGCTGGCCGCCTCCCTGGCCACCGCCGGCACCGTCAAGGACGTCGGCCGGGCCGTCGTCGCCGCCCTGCGCAAACCCCTCCAGGCCGACCGGATCGCCCTGGCCGAGCTGGAGAACGACCGGCTGGTCGTCACCGTCCTCGACCCGCCCGAACCGGAGGCCTGGCCCGAGGTCTGGCGCAGCGAATGGCGCACCGAGTGGCCCGACGCCCCGGTGCGGGCCATGCCCACCCTGGCCTCCGCGCTGCGCGCGGGCCGCGCCCGGATCTGGCCCGCCGGCTCGGCGCTGGAGCCCGCCCTCGGCGAGGTCGGCCCCGGCGGCCTCGCCGTACTGCCGCTGCCCGCCGGCAGCCGGATGGCCGGCGCCTGTCTGATCGGCTGGGACCGCCCGCACCACTTCCCGCCCGACGAACGCGCCCTGCTCACCGCGTGCGCCGCGCTGACCGGTCAGGCCCTGCTGCGTGCCCACGCCTTCGACGCCGAGCACGAACTCGTCGGCATGCTCCAGCGCACCCTGCTGCCCCGCCGGCTGCCCCGGCTGCCGGGCGGGACCGCCGTCGCCCGCTATCTGCCCACCACGGCCGGCCTGGAGGTCGGCGGCGACTGGTACGACGTGATCCCGCTCGCCGACCACCACGTGGCCCTCGTCATCGGCGACGTCCAGGGCCACAACGCGGGCGCCGCCACCCTGATGGGCCAGATGCGCACCGCGCTGCGCGCCTACGCCGTCGAGGGCCACCCCCCGGACGTGGTCGTCGCGCACGCCAACCGGCTGCTGCTGGACATGGAGACCGGCCTCTTCGCCACCTGCGGCTACGTCGACGTCGACATGGAACAGGGCACCGCCTGGTGCGTACGCGCCGGCCACCCGCATCCGGTGCTGCGCCACCCGGACGGCACCGCCGAGATCGTGCGGTGCGAGGGCGGCCCGCCGCTCGGTGTGCTCGACCGTGCCGAGTACCCGATGACCCCGCTGCGCCTGCTGCCCGGTACGGTGATCGCGCTGACCACCGACGGCCTGGTGGAGTCGCCCGGCCTCGACCTGGACACCGGCATGGACCGGCTGGCCCGCGAGCTGGCCGCCGCCGACCCCGGCCACCTGGGCCTGGTCGCCGACGCCCTGCTCACCGGCGCCCAGCGCGACGACGACGTGGCCCTGTTGCTGATGCGCTACGACGGCATGGCCGTACGCCCGCTGCGGGAGAGCTGGACGGTGTGGCGGGTGCCGGAGGCGGCCCGGCACGCCCGCCGCTTCACCCGGCGCACCCTGCGCGCCTGGCAGCTGCCCCGGGACACCGTCGACGCGGCCCTGCTGGTGGTCTCCGAACTGGTCACCAACGCCCTCGTGCACACCGGCGGCCAGGTCCGGCTCGACCTCAACCTGGCCAATCACCGGCTGCGGCTCGCCGTCACCGACTGCTCCCCGCGCAGCCCCGTGAAACCGGCCGGCATCGGCTGGGAGGCCACCGGGGGCCGGGGGATCCTGCTGGTGGAGGCCGTGTCGGCGGCCTGGGGCACGGTGCCGGTCAGTGGCGGCAAACAGGTGTGGGCGGAGCTGGTGACCGGTGGCTGACCCGCCACTCGGGTGCGGCTGCGGCCACTTCCGGCAGGTCGCTCTGGGCGAGAGCGCCGAAGCTGCCTAAGGTCGGTTGGCGTGTCGCACACCTTCGAAGAACTGGTCGCGAAGCAGCGCGCGGCCGACGCCGCCCAGGCCCAGGTCCAGGAGCTGCGGGAGGCCTACGGGCCGCCGGCCGAGCAGCGGCTGACCGGCGTCCAGGCGGGCACCTACGAGACCGCCCTGCGCGCCTGGCGTGACCTCGCCCGCGATGTGCAGACGGCGGTGAGCGAGTACGCCCGGGAGACGGGCCGGCCCCGGGCCGAGGTCGAGGCGGAGGTGGAACGCGCGGCGGCCGACGAGCAGGACGGAGCGCCGTAGGGCCGCCGGACCAGGCATCCGCCGCCCGGCCCCGGGTACCCGGCGTCCATGAACACTGCCATGTACCAAGCGGCCACGGGCGCGCAGGCTTTCGGATACGTCCTGATCCTGATCGCCGGAGTGGCCCTCGTCGCGGGAATCATCTGGGCCTTCCGGCTGGGTGCCAAGGTGCGTGAGCGGGAGCCCGCGCCGCCGCGCCCGGACGAGCAGCCCAAGATGCCGCCGGGCGGACCGGTGCACGAGACCCGCGAGGTCCGGGAGCCCGACGAGGTGCCCCGGGCCGCCGACGGGAGCGAACGCCTCACCCCGCACCAGCTCGGCAACGTCGGCACCAAGCGTGCCGCCGACCAGAGCCGTCCCCGTTGGACGCCTGGGTCGAGCGGGTCCTTCGGCGGTGGCGGTGGCGGCCGGACCTGAGCCGGCACGGGCACGGCCCGGCGCACGGTGCCGGAACCGCCCGGCGGCTCCCCGGCGGGACCGGCCCGCGGGGCGGACGCCCGGGGCCCCGGCCGGGCACCCGGACACGGATCACTCCGCCGGGCCCGCGGCGGTCCCGGCGACAGTTCCCGCCACGGGCGGGACACGGAAGGACGAGGAACGACATGACCGCGCACGCGGAAACGGAACCGGCCCTGCCCTACGCGGAGACCGGCTGGGCCCGGGCCCGCCGACGCCGGGACCGGGGAGTGCGCACGTGCCTCCCCGCGGTCCTGGACCGCGCCACCGGGCGGCGGCCGGACCCGGACACCGAGGACACCATCGTGCGCGGCGAGGACTGACGGCCCCTGTCCCGTAAGCGACCGGAGGTCAGCCGCGGGTCTTCGCCAGCAGCTCCGTTATCTCGGCGGTGGTGCCGGTCTCGCCGAGCCGCGGGAAGATCCGCCGCACGCTGTTGGCGTGCGCCTCGCCGTCGGCGTCGGCCATGGCGTCCGTGGCGAGGGTGACGTGATAGCCGTGCGCGTAGGCGTCGCGCGCGGTGGACTCCACGCCGATGCTGGTCGCGATGCCGGTCAGCACGATCTGCGTGATGCCCCGGCGGCGCAGCTGGACGTCCAGGTCGGTGCCGTGGAAGGCGCTCCAGTTGTGCTTGGTGACACGGATGTCGCCGGGGTGGCCGGACAGCTCGTCCACGATTTCGTCCCAGCCCTCGGCGAGGGCGAGCCCGCGCGCCTGGCGTTCGGTGCGGCCGGGCACGGCGTCCGCGCCGTCGGCGGCGAAGGACACCCGGACCAGGACCACGGGCAGTCCGTGCGAGCGGAAGGCGTCGGCGAGTTCCGCGGTGCGGGAGACCACCTCGGGGCCCGGGCGGGGCTGGGTGGGCATGGCCACGATGCCGTTCTGCAGGTCGATCGCGACGAGGGCGGTACGGGGGTCGAGCGTGGTGAGCGACATGGGTCGGTCAGGCCTTTCGGGTGTTACGGGGATGAACCGGCCGAGGAGACGGCCGGCCGGGGGCATCGCGGCCGGGACAGTGCGTGACCGGACGGCACACCGGTCGGTGCCGTGCGCCCCGGGTCACGGCGCGGACAGCCGCTCCAGCAGCTCCAGCGCCGCGAGGACCGTCCGCCGCTCCTCCTCGGTGTAACGGTCCTGGAAGGCGCGGGCCAGCCATTCCTCGCGCAGCTGCCGGTTGCCCTCGACGCGGGCCCGGCCGGTGTCGGTCAGGGTGACCAGCTGGCGGCGGCCGTCGTCGGGGTCGGGGGCCCGGCGGATCAGCCCGTGCCGCTCCAGCGCGGCCAGCGTGACGGCCATGGACTGCGGGCGCACGCCCTCGGCGGCGGCGAGGGCGCTGGCCGTGGCCGCGCCGTGCTTGCCGACGAGGGTGAGCGCCGACTCCTGCGAGGGACTGAGGTCGGTGTCCTGCGCGACCTCGCGGATGCGGCGCCGCAGCCTGCTGAAGACCACGCGCAGATCGCGGGCGGCGCGGGCGGAGGAGTCGGAGATGTCGGCCATACGCGCCAGGCTATGACCGACAGCCTTGGCTGTCCAGTTGAGACTGTTCAGTTTTGGCTGACTGTTTGCGGGGGTACTCGCCGGACCTCGGACAGGCCAGCACGTCGGTGAACCCAAGGAGCGCTGATGACCCCTGCGGACAGGTCCGGCCTGGAGGCGGCTCTCCACGCCGAGGTGGACGGCGAAGTCCGCTTCGACGCGGGCAGCCGCGGCGCCTACGCCACGGACGGTTCCAACTACCGGCAGCCCCCGATCGGTGTCGTCGTGCCCCGCACCGTGGAGGCGGGCGCCCGCGCGGTGTCGGTGTGCGCGCGCTTCGACGCCCCCGTCCTCTCCCGGGGCGGCGGCACCAGCCTCGCCGGGCAGACGACCAACACCGCCGTGGTGATCGACTGGAGCAAGTACTGCACCGGCGTGCTCTCCGTCGACCCCGAACGGCGCACCTGCGTGGTGGAACCCGGCATCGTCCTGGACGAACTCAACCGGCAACTCGCCCGCCACAAGCTCCAGTTCGGCCCCAAGCCGTCCACCCACAGCCACTGCGCGCTCGGCGGCATGATCGGCAACAACTCCTGCGGCGCCTCCGCCCAGGCCTACGGCAAGACCGTCGACAACGTCCGCCGGCTGGAGATCCTCACCTACGACGGGCAGCGCGCCTGGGTCGGCCCCACCCCGCCCGACGAGCGGGAGCGGATCATCGCCGGCGGCGGCCGGCTCGCCGGGATCTACGCCGGCCTGGACCGCATCGCCACCGAGTACCTCGCCGACATCCGCCGCGGCTACCCGAAGATCCCGCGCCGCGTCTCCGGCTACAACCTGGACTCCCTGCTGCCCGAGAACGGCTTCGACGTGGCCAAGGCGCTCGTCGGCAGCGAGGGCACCCTGGTGACCGTCCTGCGCGCCGAACTCGACCTCGTCCCCGTGCCGGCGTACCAGTCCCTGCTCGTCCTCGGCTACGACGACATCTGCGCCGCCGCCGACGACGTACCCCGCCTGCTGGAGCACTGCAACCCCACCCAACTGGAGGCCCTGGACGACCGGATGGCCCAGCTGATGCGCGCGGAGGGCGCCTATCTGGACTCGCTCGCCGTGCTGCCCGAGGGCGACAGCTGGCTGATGGTGCAGTACAGCGGCGACAGCCAGGAGGACGTCGACGAACAGGCGCACGCGCTGCTGCACGCCCTCGGCCGCGACGAGAAGGACCGGAACGTCGCCTTCTCCGACGACCCCGAACGCGAGCAGAAGATGCTCAAGGCCCGCGAGGCCGGGCTCGGCGTGACCGCCCGCCCGCCGGACGACCGCGAGACCTGGGAGGGCTGGGAGGACTCCGCCGTACCGCCCGAACGGCTCGGCGACTATCTGCGCGACCTGAAGGGCCTGTTCGCCGAGTCCGACTACGACCACCCGTCCCTGTACGGCCACTTCGGGCAGGGCTGTGTGCACACCCGCATCCCCTTCGACCTGCGTACCGCCGACGGCGTGGCCGTCTTCCGGCGGTTCACGGAGCGCGCCGCCGACCTCGTCGCCTCCTACGGCGGCTCCCTGTCCGGCGAGCACGGGGACGGCCAGTCCCGGGGCGAACTGCTCACCCGGATGTTCGGCGAGCGGCTCATGACCGCGTTCGGCGAGCTGAAGGCGCTCTTCGACCCCGGCAACCGGATGAACCCCGGCAAGGTCGTCCACCCGAACCCGGTCGACGGACAACTGCGGCTCGGCCCCGCCTGGCGGCCCGCCACCCCGGCCACCCACTTCGGCTTCCCCGAGGACGAACACTCCTTCAAGCGCGCCGTGATGCGCTGCGTCGGCATCGGCAACTGCCGCGGCCACACCGGCGGCGTCATGTGCCCCTCCTACCGGGCCACCATGGAGGAGGAGCACTCCACCCGCGGCCGGGCCCGGCTGCTGTTCGAGATGCTCGGCGGGCACCCGGACTCCGTGATCGAGGACGGCTGGCGCTCCACCGCGGTCCACGACGCGCTCGACCTCTGCCTGGCCTGCAAGGGCTGCAAGTCGGACTGCCCGACCGGCGTCGACATGGCCACCCTCAAGGCCGAGTTCCTCTCCCACCACTACGCGGGCCGCAAACGCCCCATGGCCCACTACTCCATGGGCTGGCTCCCGCTGTGGGCCCGGCTCAGCCGCACCGCGCCCCGGCTGGTGAACTCCGCGCTGCACGCCCCCGGCCTGGCCGGCCTCGGCAAGCGGCTCGCCGGCGTCGACCCGGCCCGCGCGGCACCGGTGTTCGCCGAGGAGTCCTTCGTCCAGTGGTGGCGCTCCCGCGACCGCCCCGAGCCGGACCCGGCCGACCCGCGCACGGTCGTCCTGTGGCCGGACACCTTCAGCACCTACTTCCACCCCGCCATCGCCCGGTCCGCCGTCCGCGTCCTGGAGGACGCCGGCTTCCACGTCGCCGTCCCCACCGAACCCGTCTGCTGCGGACTGACCTGGATCTCCACCGGCCAGCTCGCCACCGCCAAGAAGGTGCTGACCCGGACCCTCGGCGTGCTGCGGCCCTACCTGGAGGCCGGTACGCCCGTCATCGGCCTGGAACCCTCCTGCACGGCCGTCTTCCGCACCGACGCCCCGGAGCTGATGCCCGGCGACCAGGACGTCCAGCGGCTGGCCGGGCAGGTGCGCACCTTCGCCGAACACCTCGTCCACCACGCCCCCGACGACTGGCGGCCGCCGCGACTGGCCCGGCACGCCACTGTGCAGACCCACTGCCACCAGCACGCCGTCATGAAGTTCGACGCCGACCGCGAACTGATGCGCCGCGCCCACCTCGACGCCGAGGTGCTCGACGAGGGCTGCTGCGGCCTGGCCGGCAACTTCGGCTTCGAACGCGGCCACCACGAGGTGTCGATGGCCGTCGGCGAACTGGGCGTCCTGCCCGCCGTACGCGCCGCCGCCCCGGACAGCCTGGTCATCGCCGACGGCTTCAGCTGCCGCACCCAGATCGAACAGGGCGCGACCGGCCGCCGCGCCCTGCACCTCGCCGAGGCCCTGGCGTTCGCCCTCGACGGCAACCTGCCCAGCGACCGGCCCGAACGGCTGGCCGTCCGCCCCGCCGAGCCGTCCCGTGCGGCCGGCTGGGCGACCGCCGCCCTGGTGGCCGCCCTCGCCGCGGGCACCGCCGCCGCGGTGAGCGGACTGCGCCGGCCCGGGAGGTGAGCATGAACGACCAGCCGGCCGTCGACACGGTCGAGACCGCCGTCTACACCGTGCCCACCGACGCCCCCGAGGCGGACGGCACCCTCGCCTGGGACAAGACGACCCTCGTCCTGGTCACCGCCCGCTCCGGCACCACCACCGGGCTCGGCTACACCTACGCGCCCGCCGCCACCGCCCACCTCGTCCGCGAACTGCTCGCCGGCACCGTCACCGGCCTGTCCGCGTACGACGTGCCGCGCGCCAACGAACTGATGTGCCGGGCCGTGCGCAACGCCGGGCTGCCCGGCCTCGCCGCCCAGGCGATCGCCGCCGCCGACATCGCCCTGTGGGACCTCAAGGCCCGCCTGCTCGGCCTGCCCCTCGTCCACCTGCTGGGCGCCGCCCGCACCGATGTGCCGGTCTACGGCAGCGGCGGCTTCACCACCTACGACGCCGGCCGGCAGGAACGCCAGCTGCGCGGCTGGGCCGAGGAACAGGGCATCCCCCGCGTCAAGATCAAGATCGGGGAGTCGTGGGGCACCCGGCAGGACCGCGACCTGGAACGCGTCACCCGAGCGCGGGCGGCCATCGGCGACACGGCCGAGCTGTACGTGGACGCCAACGGCGGCTACACCGGAGGCCAGGCGGTACGGATCGCGGGGGCGCTCGCCGACCAGGGGGTCACCTGGTTCGAGGAACCCGTCTCCTCCGACCACCTCACCGTCCTCGCCGGCCTCCGCGACCGGATCCCGCTCGACGTCGCCGCCGGCGAATACGGCTACACCCTGCCGTACTTCGAGCACATGCTGGCCGCCGGAGCCGTCGACTGCCTCCAGGCCGACGTCACCCGGTGCGGCGGCATCACCGTCTGGCTGCGCGTCGCCGCGCTCGCCCACGCGCGCGGGACCGACATCTCCGGACACTGCGCGCCGCACGCCCACGCCCACGCTGCCGCCGCCGTGCCCAACCTCCGCCATCTGGAGTGGTTCCACGACCACGTCCGCATCGAGCGCCTGCTGTTCGACGGCGTCCTCGACCCGGCCGGCGGCAGCGTCACCCCGGGCGCCGACGGGGCCCCCGGGCTCGGCCTCACGCTCGCCGAAGACAGGGCGGCGCCGTACCGGACGGAGTGAAACGAAGGCGCAGGACACCAGGCCGTACACCGCGCCCTACACCACGCCGGACACCGTGCCGGACATCGTGCTGGAAGAGGAGAAGGACCATGCCCCCCACCGTCGTCATCACCGGCGCCAGCGCCGGCATCGGCCGCGCCACCGCCCGCCTGTACGCCCGGCGCGGCGCCGACGTCGTCCTGGTCGCGCGCGGCGAGGGCGGCCTCCAGGCGGCTGCCGACGAGGTCGCGGCGCTCGGCGGACGGCCCCTGGTCCACGCCGCGGACGCGGCCGACCCGGCGCAGCTGGAGGCGGCGGCCGACGCCGCGGAGCAGGCGTTCGGACCGGTCGACGTCTGGATCAACTGCGCGTTCGCCACGGTGTTCGCGCCGTTCGAGGAGATCACCGCCGAGGAGTTCAAGCGGGTCACCGAGGTCACCTACCTCGGCTTCGTCAACGGCACCCGCACCGCCCTGAAGCGCATGCTGCCCCGCGACCGGGGCACGATCGTGCAGGTCGGCTCCGCGCTCGGGGAACGGTCCATCCCGCTCCAGTCGGCGTACTGCGGGGCCAAGCACGCCATCAACGGCTTCACCTCCTCCGTGCGCACCGAACTGCTGCACCGCGGCAGCGGCGTGCACATCACCGTCGCCCAGATGCCCGCCGTCAACACCCCGCAGTTCGAGTGGGTCCGCTCCCGGCTGGCCAAGCACCCCATGCCGGTCCCGCCGATCTACCAGCCCGAGGTGGCCGCCCGGGGCGTGCTGTACGCGGCCGACCACCCGCGCCGCAAGCAGTACTACGTCGGCGCCTCCACCGTCGCCACCATCTGGGCCAACCGGCTCGTCCCGGCGCTGCTCGACCGCTATCTGGCCCGCACCGGCTTCGACTCCCAGCAGACCGACAGCGTCCCGCCGGCCCACCTGGACAACCTCTTCGAACCGGTCGACCGCACACCCGCCGACGACCAGGGCGCGCACGGCGCCTTCGACGACAGCGCGCACGGCCGCTCCTGGCAGGAGACCCTGCTCCGGCACCCCGCGGCCACCGCCCTCGGCGCCGGCGCTGCCCTGCTCGGCACCACCCGCGGCCTGCGCCGCCTGACGGGGCGAGCCGCCTAGCCGCCTGGGCACAGGCCGTCACGCGCGGGGAGCGGGGATGCCGGTGAGCTTGTCGGGGTTGGTGACCGAGAAGACGCCGGCGATGTGCTCTCCGTCCGGGGCGAGGTCCACCACCACGACGGCGAGCGGGCTCCCGCCGGAGAAGACGAGGGCCCCCGGGTCACCGGCCACCAGCCGGTACCGGACGTCGACGCCTTCGGGCGGCAGGGCACGGGCGACCGCCGTGAACACGGCGGCGACCCGGTCGCGGCCGTGCACCGGCCGGAGGCTGACCGCCGGGCCCTTGCCGCCGCCGTCGGTCCACAGCGTCACATCGGGGGCGAGGACTTCGAGGCGAGCCCGCAGGTCCCCGCCCAGGGCGGCTTCGGCGAAGCGTTCGGTGACCCGGGCGTGCTGCTCCCGAGGGGGCCGGTGACGCGGGCGGCGGGCCTGGACGTGACGTCGGGCGCGGGTAGCTAGCTGGCGCACCGCGGTGGGCGAGCGGTCCAGGATCCGCGCGATCTCCGGGTGGGCGAAGCCGAACACCTCGTGCAGCACGAACACGGCGCGCTCCAACGGCGACAGCGTCTCGAGAACGACGAGGACTGCCATCGACAGCGCCTCGGCGCGTTCGGCGCCCTCGGACGCGTCGTCCCGCCCGACCAGCAGCGGCTCGGGCAGCCACGGGCCCACATATGTCTCCCGGCGGCGGCTCAGACGGGCGCGGCGGGCGAGGGCCTGGTTGACCGCGACACGTGTGAGGTAGGCGCGGGCGTTGTCGACGGGCTCGGCGCCGGGGCCGCGGTGGCGGGCGGCCCAGGCCAGCCACACCTCCTGGAGCGTGTCCTCGGTGTCGGCGACGCTGCCCAGCATGTTGTAGACCACCGAGAACAGCAGCTCGCGGTGGTCGAGGAACTGCTCGGTGACGGTGTCCTCGGCCGGACACCCCGGCGGTGTGGGGGTCATCTGCTCCTCCTGTGCCCCGGACTGTTTTCCGACCGAAGAGGTCCGTCGCGTCGCGAGTGTGACACGGACGCGGCCGGGTGTGAGCCACACCACGGACACGGGCGCCGATGTCACAGCGGCCGGTGGGAGTCCGCTCTGTGGTGCCGTCGGGGAGGAAGGGCCTCCGCGACGACCAGAGGGAGGCTTCACCATGCGTACGCGGATCCACGGCGCCCGGCTGTTCGACGGCGAACACATCCGGGGGATCACCGATGTGGTCGTGGAGGACGGGATCGTCGCCGCGGTCGGCACCGAGGCGGGCGGCCGGGCCGACGCCGAGGTCGACGGGCGGGGCGGGACACTGCTGCCGGGGCTGATCGACGCGCACACCCATGTGTTCGACGGCAGTCTCGCCGAGGCCCTGCGGTACGGGGTCACCACCGAGATCGACATGTTCTGCCTGCCGCGCCCACTGGCCCGGCACCGGCGGCTCGCGGCCGACCGGGACGACGTGGCCGACCTGCGCAGCGCGGGCACGATCGCGACCGCGCCGGGCGGGCACCCGACGCAGCTGATCGCGGCACTGACCGGTACGGTGCTCGATCCGGACGACGTGACGGAGATCGACACCGTCACCGACCCGGCGCGGGCCCCGGGGTTCGTGGCGGCCCGGCTCGCCGAGGGCTCCGACTTCCTGAAGATCGTCATCGACGACGGCACGGTGCACGGCACCGACCTGCCCGCCATGACTTTCAAGGCCGCCGCCGCCCTCACCGCGGCGGCGCACGACGCCGGGCTGCGGGTCGTCGCCCACGCGATCACCGCCTCCGAGGCGGCCATCGCGCTGGACGCGGGTGTCGATGGCCTCGCCCATGTGTGGGCCGATGTCCCGCCCGAGGACCCGGCGTCCCGCCGGCTCGCCCGCCGCGTGCGCGAGCAGGGCGTGTTCGTCGTGACCACGCTCGCCTACTTCGAAGCGATCGACGCAGGACAGCCCGACACCGCCGGCTGCGCGCACCCGGGCCACTACGCCAACGCAGTCGGGGCGCTGCGGGCCCTGCACCGGGCCGGTGTCCCGCTGCTCGCCGGAACCGACGCCACCCCGTTCGCGCCGGCCCACGGCTCGGGCCTGCACCGCGAGCTGGCCCTGCTCACCGGGGCGGGCGGCCTGCGTGCCGAGGAGGCGCTGGCCGCGGCCACGAGCGCGGTGGCGGACCGGTTCGGCCTGGCCGACCGGGGCCGCGTCGCGCCGGGTCTGCGCGCGGACCTGCTCCTTGTCGACGGCGACCCGACGCGGGACGTGTCGGCCCTGGAAAACGTGACCGCCCTGTGGCGACGCGGGGTCCGGCAGCCCCGCTGAGCCCCCCGACAACCCCTGATTCCCGAGGAGAGGAACGAACACCTCATGGCGTACGACCGTTTCCTGCTGCTGGATGCAGGCGAGGCACGGCCGGGCCGCGTGCCCCTGCCGCCCGCCTACGCCGTCAAGGCCACGACCGCCGACACCGAAGGCCGCTTCTCGCTGCTCGAAGTCGTCCTCGACCGGCCGATTCCCCGCCACACCCACCACCTCGCGGACGAGAGCGTCTACGTACTGGAGGGCGAGTTGCTGGTGACCATCGGGGACCGCACCCACACGCTCGGCCCGGGCGGGTTCACGCTGCTGCCCCGCGGCATACCCCACGCCCTGCGCCCCGGCGCGGACGGCCCGCCGCGCGTGCTGCAGATCTCGTCACCGGGCGGCTGGGAGTGCTTCGTCGAGGACATGGTCGAGGCGGGCCCCCGCCTCATGGCCGACGGCCGGCTCGACCCGGCCCGGCTGAACCGGATCGCCGGCCGGCACGGCATCACGTACGAGGAGGACGCGCGGCACGGGCAGGAGCGCCCCTCCTGACGGCAGGGGCGGGGAACACCCCTGCCCAGGACCTCCTCACCGTGTGGTCGTGGCGCCCACGGGGGTGAGGAGTGGGTGTTTGGCGGTGTGGCCGTCGCCGGAGGAACGGCCGCGCAGGCGCCGGCCGAGCCAGGGGCCGAGGAAGGCGGCGGCCCATCGGAGTTCGCCGGCGGCCGCGCGCAGGCCGGCCGGCGCGGGTGTCGCCGGCCCGGCCAGGGGGCGCGTCCAGGTGTCGTCGGCGCCGGGCAGGCCGAGGGCGTCGGCGAGGGCGTCCGCGATGCGCTGGTGGCCGAGAGGACCGGCGTGGAGCCGGTCGTGGCTCCACAGACGGGGGTCGGCGACGACGGGGTGGTGGCCGGTTTCGGCGACGGCGACGCCATGGCGGCGGGCGGCCTCGCGGATGCGCCGGTTGAGGGCGGTGACGCGTGGCGTGAGGGGACGGGCGAGGGGCGTGATCCGGGCGAGGTCGGGAAAGGTGAGCGTGGCGACGCGGGCGCCCTGGGCGGTGAGGGCGGCGAACATGGCCTCCAAGTGGCCGGCGACGTGGTCGGCGTCGAAGCGGGGGCGGAGGAGGTCGTTGACGCCGGCGACGACGGTGGCCAGGTCGGGGCGGAGGGCCAGGGCGGGCGCGAGCTGTTCGGCGTGGATCCGCGCGGCGAGGCGGCCCCGTACGGCGAGATTGGCGTACCCGAGGCCGGGATTGTGGCGTGCGAGGTGTTCGGCGAGCCGGTCGGCGAAGCCGCGCAGGCCGACGGTGTCGTCTCCGTCGCCGAGGCCCTCGGTCTGGCTGTCGCCCAGGGCCACGTAGCGCCGGTACGTCACGTCAGTGCCGGGCATGGGCCTGCAGCCTCTCCCGCAGGACCGCGATGGTGCGCTCGCACCAGTCACGGTTGCCCTGTTCGAAGGCGAGGCCGCGCAGGCACGTCAGATAGGGGCCGACGCGGTCGCCGTGGCGCAGGAACTCCTCCTCCGTACGGTCACCGCGCACGCCGCGCAGCAGCTTGCCGAAGAGCTCGATCTTGGCCTGGGCGAAGGCGGCGCGTTCGGAGAGCTGCGCGATCAGGGCCTCGGGGTCGACGTGGTCGGCGGCCTGGACCTTGACCAGCAGGTCGTCACGGATGAAGGAGGGCTTCGCGGAGGAGGCCGTGAACTCTCCCAGTTCCGCCAGCCCGGCCTCGGTCACCCGGAACAGGCGTTTGGTGGGCCGGGACCGCTGGACCACCTCGCGGCCCGCGATCAGCCCGTCCTTCTCCAGCCGGGTCAGCTCGGCGTAGAGCTGCTGCGGCTGGGCGTACCAGAAGTTCGCCACGCCGAGGTCGAACGCCTTGGCCAGCTGGTAGCCGCTGAGTTCCCCGTCGAGCAGTGCCGCCAGCACGGCGTGCCGTAGTGCCATCGGGCCGTCTCCTCGCCTGCCTCTGTCACGAATGCTCGGACCATGATAGTCATGAAAATGACTAGTCACATTCATGACTATGAGGGTGAGGAAGCCGTGACCACTGCCGACCGTTTCCGTGCTGCCGTGAACCGCCGTGACCTCGCGGCGCTGGACGACCTGTTCGCCGACGACATCCGCTTCTACAGCCCGGTGAAGTTCACCCCCTTCGAGGGCAAGCCGATGGTGCGGGGCCTCTTCAAGGTCCTGCTGCGCACGTTCGAGGACTTCCGCTACCTCGGCCACTACACCGGCACCGCGCGGACCAGCGCCGACGACACGTCCGCCGCCTCCGCGGTGCTGCTCTTCCGGGCCACGGCGGGCGGCAGGGAGATCCACGGCGTCGACCTGCTGCACTTCGACGACGACGGCCGGATCAAGGAGTTCACCGTCATGGTCCGCCCCCTGTCCGCCGTCCGCGCCCTCGGTGAGGCGGTCCTCGCGGGTCTGGTCGCGGACGGCCTCGTACCGGCGCCCGCCGGCCAGTAGCCGTACGCCCCGGCCGCCCCTGGGCGTCGGGGCACCGCGGCGACCGGGGAGTCGGCGAACGCCGGTGCGCGGCCCTACCCGGCGTACGTCTCGAACTCGGCGACCTGCGGGGTGCCGCTCGCGCCGGTGATCTGGAAGGTGACCTTGGAGAGCGTCGTCCGGGGGAGGGGGATGACGCCCGCACCGTTGCCGGAGGTGAGCAGCGCGCCGGTGTCGCCGTTGAGGACGCGCCAGGAGCCGATGCGGCCCGCGGCCCCCGCCGTCTCCCGGATGACGACCGAGGAGATGGCGGTGGGCGAGCCCCACTTGATGGAGATCGATCCGGTCGTGCCGGCCGGCGACCAGTAGGTGTTCAGGTCACCGTCGCGCACGTTGCCGTAGCTCGTGCCGTCGGCCTTGCCGGAGCCGTCGGAGCCCGCTCCGATGCTGAGGTTGGTCCCACCGGGCTGCGTCGCCGTGGGGGTCGGGGTCGGCGTGGGCGTCGGTGTGGGTGTCGGTGTCTGCGGTGTGCAGGTGCCGTCGGAGACGCGCAGCCCCTTGCCGGCGCCCGCCGTCTGGCTCACGATGGCCGGCACGCAACCTGCGGCGTCGAGCGTGTAGGCGTAGGGAATGCTGACGGTGGTGGTGGACTGCGGATTCGGGCCGGCCGGGTGGTTGTCGGTGCCCGGGCTGGACCAGGTCACGTTGTCGAAGGTGTTGCCGGCGACCTGCCAGTAGCCGAGCTCGTCGGTGTAGAAGGTGCCCAGGACGTCCTTGGAGTCCTCGAAGTAGTTGTTCTCCACCCTGGCGCGGGCGCCGGCCCGGGAGTTGATCCCGGACTTGTTCAGGCGCACGTAGTGGTTGTCGTACATGTGGGCCGTGCCGCCGCGCAGCAGCGGAGCGCGCGAGTCGATGTTCTCGTACAGGTTGTGGTGGAACGTGATGTAGCTGTTCGACAGGTCGCTCTCGCTCGACCCGATGAGACCGCCCCGACCCGAGTCGCGCAGGATGCTGTACGACAGGGTGACGTACTGGGTGCCGTCCTTCATGTCGAAGAGCCCGTCGAAGCCCTCGTCCTCCCCGCCCGAGGCCTCCAGTGTCACGTGGTCGACCCAGACGTTGCGGACGTCGCTCTCCATGCCGATGGCGTCACCTCCGTTGGACGTGGGGGAGCCGGACTTCTTCACGTTCCTCACCGTCACGTTCTGGACGACGATGTTGCGGGACTCGCGGATGTGGATGCCCAGCTGGTCGAAGACGGCCCCGCCGCCGACCCCGACGATGGTCACGTTGCTGACCTGCTTCAGCTCGATGACGCCGTCGGCGGTGTTGCAGCTGCCGCCGGACACCTTGCTGGTGTTGGCGTGGTTGATGGTGCCCTCGACCTGGATGGTGATCGGGGTGCTGCTGCTCGCCCGGGAGCACAGGGCCGCGTGGATCGCGGTCCCGGTGGTGGCCCGCACGGTCTGCCCGCCCGCGCCGCCGGTGGTCCCGCCGTTCTGTGTCGCGTATCCCGTCGCGCCTCCGACGGCGGCCGACGCCCGCTCGGGGATCGCCACGACCATCCCGGTCGCGGCGGCCACACCCAGCGTGGCCAGGGCCGCGTACAGTCGCATGGCGACTGGTCGTCTCATCGTCGTCTCCCACTCGGTCGTTCGCCGCCGGACGCGGCTCGGATTCTGGTGGTGCCGTACTCAGCCGAACGCGGGAAAGCGCTTTCCGCGCCGCGAGAATAGGGTGGCCTCCGGGCAACGGCAAGGTTTCGGACGGTTACGGAATCCATTGCTCCGGATTGTGAGTGGCCGACTGTGAGGGATGGTAGAAAACGCTCACTGTCGGGTGCGGGCGGCCCTCGCCCTCCCCGACTCCGCCGTCCCTGCCCCGCCCCCGGCGCGCGGACAGCCCCTGACCCCGCCGGCGCCGTCGCGGCACTAGGCTGACGGCGTGCGCCTCCTGCTGATGTCCGACACCCACCTTCCCAAGCGGGCCAAGCGGCTCCCGGAGCAGCTGCTCGCCGAACTCCCGCACGCCGACGTCGTGTTCCACGCCGGGGACTGGGTCGACACCGCCACCCTGGACCTCCTGGAGAGCCGCAGCCGCCGGCTGATCGGTGTGTACGGCAACAACGACGGCCCCGAGCTGCGCGCCCGGCTGCCCGAGGTGGCCCGTGCCGAACTGGGCGGCCTGCGCTTCGGCGTGGTCCACGAGACCGGCCCCGCCCCAGGCCGCGAGGCCCGGTGCGCGGCCCGCTTCCCGGACCTGGACGTCCTGGTCTTCGGGCACAGCCACATCCCCTGGGACACCACCGCCCCCGGCGGCCTGCGTCTGCTCAACCCCGGCTCCCCGACCGACCGCCGCGGCCAGCCCCACTGCACCTACCTCACCGCGACGGTGACCGACGGATCGCTCACGGATGTGACCCTGCACCGCCTGCCGCGGGGCCAGTAGCGCAACGGTGCTTGCTGACACGGGCCCGACCGCCGCCAATGGATGATCGTCTGCCGCAGCGTCCCCGCCCGCAAGGGACCTCTTACTACGCAGACCGCAGTCCAAGCGGCGGAAGCGAGAGCCGCCGTTACCCGCTCGCCCGCGCTCGCGTGCGTGGGACCTCAGAAGCCCAGTATCCAGTGGCGTGCCCGGGTGGCCACGACGTGCAAGACGTCCGCCCGCGGAGCGCTGTGAACCATCCGCTGCTCGCCGTTCAGCCGGCGCCGCCCGTGAACCGCGTTCCGGCACAAGGGGAGATCCCCCGTAGCGGTCACCTCGCCCCGGCCTGTGCGAGGATGCCGGAATGATCTCCAGCGACGGCATACCCGACGTCGTACCCGACGGTCGGGCGGACGCCGGCGCGCCCGGTGCCGTGCTCGCGGGCCGGGCGGACGCCGGCATACCCGACGTCGTACCGGCGGGCCGCATGGCCGGCCGCGCGCAGCCCGTGCTGGCCCTGCCGGACGGTCTCCGGCTGCGGCCCTGGCGGCCGGAGGACGCCGAGGCGCTGCTCGCCGCCGGGCAGGATCCCGGCATCCGGCGGTGGAACCTGTTCACCGTGGCCGATGCCGCGCAGGCCCGCGCCCGGATCGCCCGTATGCACGAACGGTGGCGGGCCGAGACCGGCGCGGTGTGGGCCCTCGCCCGGCCGGACGGCCAGGCGGCCGGACTCGTCGGGCTCAACGACGTGGACCTGGCGGGCGGCGGCGCCGAACTCGTCTACTGGCTGCTGCCCCGCGCCCGTGGCGCCGGGCTCGCCGTCGCGGCGGTCCGCCGGCTCACCCGGTGGGCCCTGGACGACCTGGGCCTGCACCGCCTGCGCCTGTGCCACTCCACGGCCAACCCCGCGTCCTGCCGGGTCGCGGAGCGCGCCGGTTTCCGCTACGAGGGCACGCAGCGCAGCGCCCTCCTGCACGCCGACGGCTGGCACGACCAGCACCTGCACGCGAGGGTGGCCGGGGACCCCGAGTAGCGGCCGCCGCGCGGCCGTCAGCCCGCCGCCCGCGGATGGATCGCCCCGCTCGTGCGGCTGAGGGGCGCGCCGGTGCCGCCCCAGCGCAGCGCCACGATCTCCGCCGCCACCGACACCGCGACCTCCTGCGGTGTCCGGGCGCCGAGGTCCAGTCCGATGGGGGAGCGCAGGCGGGCCAGTTCCGCGTCGGAGAGGCCGGTCTCGGCCAGGCGGCGCAGCCGGTCGTCGTGGGTGCGCCGGCTGCCCATCGCCCCGATGTACGCCGCCGGGCGCCGCAGCGCCTCCCGCAGCACCGGCACGTCGAACTTGGGGTCGTGGGTCAGGACGCAGATCACCGTCCGGGCGTCGGTGCGGGTGTCGCGCAGATACCGGTGCGGCCAGTCCACGACCACCTCCACGCCCTCGGGGAACCGGCGGGGCGTGGCGAACACCGGGCGGGCGTCGCACACGGTCACCCGGTAGCCGAGGAAGTCCCCGATCCGGGCCACGGCGGCGGCGTAGTCGATGGCGCCGAACACCAGCATGCGCGGCGGCGGCGCGAAGGACTGCACGAACACGGTCACGGTGTCCTCGCGCCGCTCCCCGTGCGGCCCGTAGTGCCTGAGGCCCGTCTCGCCGAGGGCGAGTTCGCCGCGCGCGTCGGCGGCGACGGCCGCGTCCAGCCCCCGGGTGCCGAGGCCGCCCGCGGCCGTCCGCGGCCACACCGCGAGGGTGGCCCCGCGCGGTGCCGGCCCGTCGACCACGGTCGCCACGGTGACCGGCTCGCCGCCGGCGACGGACGCGGCGACCGCGCCGAACGCCGGATCCCGGGCCCAGGTCACCTGCCGGACCAGCACGGTGATCTCACCGCCGCAGGTCAGTCCGACCGCGAACGCGTCCTCGTCGCTGTACCCGAACGTCTCCAGCCGGGCCGTACCGCTCTCGGCGGCCTCCTGCGCCAGCTCGAACACGGCGCCCTCCACACAGCCGCCGGACACACTGCCGACGACCTCGCCGTCCGGGCCGACCGCCATGGCGGCGCCGGGTCCGCGGGGCGCGCTGCGGCTGACCTCGACCACCGTGGCCAGCCCGAACGGCAGCCGGGCGGCGTACCACCGGTCCAGCGCCGCGAGGATCTCACGCATCGCCCGCTCCGTTCTCGTTGAACGTTCATCGGTCGACGGTGCCGCGCGGCCGTTCCGTCGTACGGCACCGTCTCAAGGACATGACACCTGGTGCCCAGGCTCAATCCGGGCATCCCCCGCACGGGTACGGACGGGCCGGCCGCCGGGTGGCTCACCGGGGCCCGGCAGCGGGCGTAGTGACCGCGGGAGGCGGGATCGGCGCAGGAGGCCGGGTGGGCGGCGCTCGGGGTGTCCGGGCTCCTCCGGCCGGCCTGCCGAGAGGGCGCGCCTGCCGACCGGGTTCCGGTGTCGGTCCTGGTTGCCGCGTCAGCTGCCCGCGGTGGCGAGTTTGGCGGCGAAGCCGAGGAAGAGGGCGCCGGAGCCGACGGTCAGGCCGGCGGAGAGGCGCCGGTGGCGGCGGAACTGGGCGGCCAGGTAGGTGCCGCCGAAGATCAGGACGGAGATGTAGGTGATGCTGATCGCCTGGTAGACGAGGGCGAGCAGGCCGAACGAGAGGGCGGGATGAGGGGAGGAGGGGTCCACGAACTGGACGAAGAAGGAGAGGAAGAACAGGATCGCCTTGGGGTTGAGCAGGGTGATCAGCAGCGAGCGGCGGAACGGGTGCTCGGCCTTGGCGGGCTCGCTGTCGGGAGCGGGCCGTTCGGTGGCTCGGTCGCGCCACACGGCCACGGCGGCGCGGATCATCCCGATGGCGATCCAGACCAGATACCCGGCTCCGGCGAACTTGACCACGGAGAAGACCACTTGATTGGCCTTCAGGAGGGAGGCTATCCCGGCCGAGGTGAGGAGCATCAGCAGGCCCTCACCGATGAACATGCCGGCGGCCGCCCGGTAGCCGGTCCGCACTCCCCGGCGGCTCGCGACCGAGAGCGTGTAGAGCGAACTCGGTCCTGGCAGCAGGATGATGAGCAGGGCCCCCAGGGTGTAGGTGGGCAGATTGGTGACACCCAGCATGCGGCGCTCCTTCCTGGGCGGTGGTGCCCGGTCCGGCCGCGGCGGGCGCGCGCCCGCCGCGGCCGGACCGGTGTGGGACGGTGTCAGCCGACGTTGTTGCCGGTTCGGACATTGTGCGCGGAGACCAGCCGGTCCACCTCCGCTATGCGCTCCAGGGCGTGCTCCTCGGTGATGTGGGTGAAGTGCTCGGCCCACACCGCGGCCAGTTCCTCGATGTCGAGCAGGTCCTGGTCGCCGAAGCGCTCGAAGAGTTCGGCCCGCAGCTCGGGCCCGACGCTCAGGTGCAGGCCGGACAGGTAGGCGTCGATGTCCGCACTGTTCTTGAAGAACGACGGGTTGCGGTAGTCGACCAGCAGGTCCCAGGCGGGGCTGTTCGGCAGGGGGATGAACCGGGAGAACTCGACGGAGGACAGTTCGACCTCGCCGAGCATCTGCCGGATGCCGTCGATCGTCCGGTCGAGCGTCTCCGGGCGTTCGCCGGGCGCGCCGGCGATGTAGGAGGCGTGGACGGAGATGCCGGCCTTGTTGAGCATCCGGATCGCTTCGAGGTTGGTCTCACCGGTGGTCTTGTTCTTGCGCTGGGCCTCCAGCATCTCGGGGTCGGCCGCGTCCAGGCCGATGTTGACCCGCGTCACGCCGAGCCGGCGGCACTTGTCGACGTTGTTGCGCTTGGTGAGGCCCAGCGCCCGGGCGTAGACCATCACCTCGATCTCACCGTTGTCGATCAGCCGGCGCAGGTGCGGCGGGGTGGCCTCGATCAGCGCGTCCACGTAGCGCGGGCTGGCCGTGAAACTGTCGTACACCTCGAAGAAGAGGTTGACGCCGAAGTCGCGGTAGTAGGTGTCGACGGCCTTCCAGAAGCCGCTGGGCTCACCGGTGTTGACCCTGAGGTCGGCGATGCTGCAGTAGGTGCAGCGCTTGTGGCCGTTCTCGCAGCCGCGGGCGTTGTTGACGGTGATCGGCGTGACCACGTGGTCGTGGAGGTGGCCGAACTGGGCGCGGTAGTTCTCCGCGTAGACGGGCAGCTCCGGGCGGATGAACTCCAGGTCGGGGATGGTGTTCTGCTGCCGGAGCGCGTACGTGGGGGAGGGGTTGACGACGACGGAGCCGTTGTCGTCGCGGTAGCCGAGCGAGGAGACGGCGGACAGCGGCTCGCCCTTGAGCAGGGCGCCGACGAACTCGACGAACGGTACCTCGCCGACATCGTTGGCGATGACGTAGTCGACGGCGGGCCGGTTCTCCAGGATGAGCCGGGGGAAGAAGCCGGGGTGGTCGTCGCCGAGGACGACCTGGGCGCCGGCCCGCTTCGCCGTCTCGGCGATCCGCAGGGCCTCCCCGTAGGTGGGGGTGAGCGCGCTGATGCCGACCAGGTCGGGCTCGAAGTCCCGGACGGCCTGCTGGACGTGGGCGGTGCTGCTGATCCCGCCGTCGACGACGCGGACGGTGACCTGGTCGCCATAGGCGGCCCGGACGGCGGTCGCCAGTTGCACGATGCCGATGTGGGGATAACACGCGTAGTTCGAGGCGTTCGCGTTCTCGGTGGGATTGGGCGCGTTGACGAGCAGTAACTTGAGCGACACCGAAGTATCTCCTCTCGCCGGGAATTCATCGGGTCAGGAGTTGTTCGATAGGGCAGGGTGCACCGCCTGCGAAGAATGCTAAGTGCCAGATGATGTCCGGGCCATGACAGGGGAACAGGAACGAGCCAGAACCGGACCATCCGGTCCGGTTGGCGAACCGGTGTGAACTGGTATATATCGGTGCCTCGGTGGCCGTTCTGCCGATATTACGAGCCCCATCAAAGTGGCCGGAACGATGTGTTCCTGGATGTGCGTCCGGATGGCGTGGAATACGGCGGGCCGCGACCGCCGGTGGCGGTCGCGGCCCGTTGAACTCCGTTTCCGGAGCCCGGATCGATGGCCTGTCAAAGGAACGGCGGGATGGTCACCGCCTGGTGTAGAGCTTCGGGTCGCGATACAGCGAGGCGAGTACCTGGCCCGGGATCAGGAAGTCGGCGGCCTCGGTGCCGTCGAGTTCGCTGATGCCGGCGAGGGTGGTCGGGAAGTCCTCGGTCTCGATCTCGATGAGGGTGAGGAAGCTGTAGTGGTCCTGGGAATGACTTTCGTCGGCGGCGATCTGGTTCTCGTTGAGGGTCATGCGCCTGATGGAAACGACTCCCGGGACTTCGAGGATTTCCGGGATGTGCTTGTTCTCGTACCAGGCGTGGAAATCGTTCTCGCGGCCTTCGTGCACATTGGCCAGCACGGTTATGACGTAGGTGGACATGTCAATCTAACTCTCGTGTGACGTGCGGAGACATCGTTTCGGCAGCTAAACAGAGGAACTCCCGGATCCGCTCGGCCAAGTCGCGAAATAGGGGATTTTTAGGGGGCTGGTTGACGGGGTGTGTGGCAACGGCATGATTCTGGCCACACGCGGGAGCGGCATTCGCACAACCGTCGTCCGGGGCCGTCCGCAATGTTGGTGGAACAAGGGGGATTTTCATGGCCGAGTTGACTCGTAGGCGCTTTACTCTGGCCGGGCTCGGTGCCGCCGCGACGGGAGTCGTCGTGGGCGGCGAGGGCACGCCGGCCCGGGCGGCCGCCGCGGACGCCACGGACGGGACGGCGCAGTCGTCCTTCGGGCCGGTCACCGTGAAGTCCACGGACCGGCGCTACCAGGACCTGCTGGTGCGCGGCTACAACCGCCGGTTCACCGGCAACCCCGACTACGTGCGACTGGTCGGCAGCACGGCCCAGGTGGTGCAGGCCGTCAACGAGGCGGTCGCCGCCGGCAAGCGCGTCACCGTGCGCGGCGGCGGGCACTGCCTGGAGGACTTCGTCGACGACCCGGACGTCAAGGTGGTCATCGACCTGTCCGAGATGCGGTCGGTGTCCTTCGACAGCGCCATGAACGCCTTCGTCATCCAGGGCGGTGCGATCCTGTCGCAGGTCTACCGGACCCTCGACCTCGGTTGGGGCGTGACCATACCCGGCGGCTCCTGCCCGCCCGTGGGCGTCGGCGGCCACATCACCGGCGGCGGCTACGGGGTGCTCTCCCGCCAGTACGGTCTCGTCGCCGACAACCTGGTGGCGGTCGAGGTGGTCGTGGTGGACTCCAGCGGCACGGCGAAGGCGGTGATCGCGACCAAATCGGCGTCCGATCCCAACCGGGACCTCTGGTGGGCGTGCGCCGGTGGCGGCGGCGGCAACTTCGGCATCGTCACCCGGTTCTGGCTGCGCTCGCCGGGCGCCACCGGCACCGACCCGACCACCTTGCTGCCGCCCACCCCGGGCGGGATCATGATCAACACGCTGTACTGGGACTGGTCCCAGCTCGACCAGACGGCCTTCACCAGGATCGCCACCAACTTCGGCACCTGGCACGAGCAGAACAGCGCCCCCGGCGCCGCCGCCAACCAGCTGTGGGCCTCGCTCATCGCGGTCCGCCAGGGCAAGGGCGGGGTGGTCGTCCGCTCCCAGGTCGACCCGACGGTCGCCGGCAACCAGCAGCTGCTGACCTCCTTCGCGGCCGCGATGACCCAGAACGTCACGCCGGCCCCGTCGAACACCACGACCGGCACCCTGCCGTGGCTCTACACCACGACCACCAGCGCCGGCGAGGTCGGCGACGTCTTCGGCATACCCTCCCTCCAGCTGCGCTCGAAGACCAAGGGCGCCTTCCACAAGAAGGGCTTCACCTCGACCCAGCTGGGCGTCATCTACCAGTACATGACCAACTCGGCCTACTCCTACTCGGGTGGCCTGATGGGCCTGTTCTCCTTCGGCGGCCAGGTCAACGCCCTCTCCACGACGGCGAACGCGGTGCCGCACCGGGACTCGGTGATGCTCGCCTCCTTCTCCAACTACTGGGCCGACGCCACGGCGGACGACCAGCAGCTGCAATGGATCCGCCAGCTGTACCGGGACGTCTACACGAGCACCGGTGGGGTGCCGGTGCCCAACACCGTCACCGACGGGAACTACGTCAACTGGCCCGACCCGGACCTCGCGGACCCGCTCTGGAACACCTCGGGGGTGCCCTGGTCGACCATCTACTACAAGGGCAACTACGCCAAGTTGCAGCAGATCAAGGCCACCTGGGACCCGCGCAACATCTTCCACCACAACCTGTCGGTCAGCTCCAGCTAGTGTCCGGGTGCCCCGGCCGGTGGCCTCGGCGGGAGGCCGCCGGCCGGGGCGCCCCGGTCCGATGACCGGACGCGTTCGCCGGGGCGCCCGTGCCGCTACGCGGCGTCCGGGCAGCCGAGCGCGTGGCGCACCGCGTCGAGGCCGCGGCGCGCCTGGTCCTGCCGGTAGTGGCTTCCGATCTCCTGGGCGATGAGCAGCGCCCTGCCGTGCAGCTCCGCCGCCTCGGCCGGACATCCGCGGGCGAGGGACAGCTCGCCGAGGCTGTTGAGCGCCTGCCCTTCGAGGTCCCGGGTGCCGGTGTCGCGGGCGAGTTCGAGGGCCAACTGCAGGTGGGTGAGGGCGAGGTCGTGGTCGCCGAGGCGGGCGCGGACCGCGCCGAGGGCGCACAGGGCGTGACCCTCCAGGTCGCGGGTGCCGGTGTCGCGGGCGAGTTCGAGGGCCAGGTGTGCGTGGGCGAGGGCGGTGTCGTGGTCGCCGAGGCGCTCGTGGACGACCGCCAGACCGCACAGGGCCTGCCCTTCGAGGTCGCGGGTGCCGGTGTCGCGGGCGAGCTGGAGCGCCGGCCGCAGATGGACCAGGGCGGCCTGGCAGTCCCCGAGGCGCTCGTGGACCACGGCCAGACCGCACAGGGCATGGCCCTCCAGGTCCCGCGAGCCGGTGTCCCGGGCGGTGGCCAGCGCCCGTCGCAGGCTCTCGACGGCCTGCTGGTACTGGCCGGAACTCCCCTGCACCCGGCCGAGGTTGCCCAGCACGTAGCCCTGGATGTCACGGTCGTCGATGCGCTGGGCGATGGCCAGGGCCTGGCCCAGATGGGTGAGGGCGGTGCGGTATCTGCCCAGGCGTTCGTGGACCAGCCCCAGGCCCGACAGGGCGTGACACTCGGCCGCGGGGGTGCCGGTGTCGCGGGCCAGCGCGAGGGCTTGGCCGAAATGGGTGAGCGCGCTCTCGTAGTGGCCGAGCCGGTGCAGCACCAGCCCGATGTTGCTGAGTGACCGGCCGTGGGTCACGTGGTCGCCGACGTCACGCGCGACGTCGAGCGCCTGCCGGAAGTGGGTGAGGGCGGTCTCGTACCGGCCGAGCCGCTGGTTGGCCACCCCCAGGCCGTAGCGGGCCAGGCTCTCCAGCTCCCGGTCGGCGGTCTCGCGGGCCAGCTCGACGGCGCCGGTGTGCAGCGACAGGGCCTCGGTGTGCTGGCCGCGCAGGTGCAGGAAGTGGCGCAGGATCCGGAAGATGTCGGCGCTGTGCCCGGGCCGGGAGCGCTGCGCCGCCTCCGCGGCGGTCAGCAGGGTCGGCCACTCCGCCTCCAGCCACTCCGCGGCCCGCTCGTGGCCGCCCGGGGGCGCGAGCACCTGGCCCGGCGGAGTGAACGGCGCGAGGTCGGAACGCCAGTGCGGGGCGAGGAGGTCCATCGCCGCGGCGGCGGTGTGCCGGTAGTGGTCCAGAAGACGGGTCAGCGCCTCCTCCCACTCGGCCCCGGGGACCTCGGCGGCGGCCAAGTGGACGGCGTAGGCCTGGAGCAGGGGGTGCAGCCGGAAGCGCTCCTCGGACGGCTGTTCCAGCAGGTGCGCGTCGAGCAGCCGCTCCATCAGGCGGTCCGCGGCCGGACGGGGGATCCCGGCGACCGCGGCCGCGGCGTCCGCGTCGAACTCGGTGCCCGGTATGACGCCCAGCAGCCGGAACAGGTGCTGGTGGCTGGGGTCGAGCTTGCGGTAGGAGAGGTGGAACACGGCCGCGAGACTGGTCTCCGCGGTCCTGAGCTCGGTCAGCCCGCACCGGGGGCCGCGCAGCTGTGCGGTCAGATGGGCGATGGTCCAGGCCGGCCGGTGGCGCAGCCGGGCCGCCGCGATCTGGATGGCCAGCGGCAGGTTGCCGCACAGCCGCAGCAGTTCGCCGACGCTCTTGGGTTCGACGGCCACCCGCCGCTCGCCGAGGATCCGGGTCAGCAGCCGGCGCGCGCCGGCCGGGGCCAGCGGTTCCAGGGACAGCACGGCGGTGGCGTCCAGGTCGGTCAGCCGGTCGCGGCTGGTGACCAGGGTCAGGCAGTCGGTGGTGCCCGGCAGCAGCGGCCGGATCTGGGCGGTGCTGGCCGCGTTGTCCAGGACGAGGACGGCCCGCAGGCCGGCCAGGCTGGTGCGCCATAACGCGGCCCGCTCCTCCACGTCCTCGGGCAGGTCGGTGCCGGTGACGTCGACCGAGCGCAGCAGCTTCTCCAGCGCCGTGTTGGGGTCCAGGGGAGCGTGGTCCCGGCTGTGGGCGTGCAGGTCCAGGTAGAGCTGGGCGTCGGGGTAGCGCTCGGTCATCCGGTGCGCCAGGTGGACGGCGAGCGAGGTCTTGCCGACCCCGGGCATGCCGTCGATCGCGGCCAGCACCACGTCGTGGGGCTCCGACCGCCGGCGGCCTGCCGTCACCTCGTCGATCAGGGTGCGCAACTCCCGCTCCCGGCCGGTGAAGTGACTGATGTCCTTGGGCAGGCTGTGCGGGGCGCGCGGGGCGAGCGCGAACGTCCGGGGGCGGCCCAGCGTGCCGTCGTTGGTGAGGATGCGCTGTCGCAGCTCGCGCAGCTCCGGGACGGGTTCGAGACCGAGGGCGTCGGCGAGCCGCTGCCGGGTCGACTCGTACACGGCCAGTGCCTGCGACTGGCGGCCGGAGAGGTACAGCGCCAGCATGAGCTGGCCGGCCAGGCGCTCGCGCAGGGGGTGGGCGCCGAGCCAGTCGATCAGTTCGGGGACCACGGACTGGTGCTTGCCCTGGGCGAGTTCGAGGTCGAGGCAGTCCTCCAGGGCGGTCAGCCGCTGTTCCTCCAGTCGTGAGGTGTACGGCTGGAGCGCGCTCGTGTTGAGGCCGGCCAGGGCCGGGCCGCGCCACAGGCCGAGGCTGGCACGGAACTCGGCGATCGCCTCGTCCGGCCGCCCTTCGGCGGCCCGGCGGCGAGCGGTGGCCAGCGTGTTGATGAAGACCGTCAGGTCCAGATGGTCGTCCGGCAGCTCCAACCGGTAGCCGTTGGCGCCGACCGCCGCCGGGAGGTTGACGATCCCGGCGGATCTGAGCCGGCCGCGCAGCAGTGAGACGGCGTTGCGGATCTGCTTCTCGGCCGTCCGGGGCGGGTCGTCCCAGACGGCGTCGACGAGCTCGCTCAGCGGGACGTTCTGGTTGGACTTCAGGAGCAGGAGGGCCAGTACGAGGTGTTGCCGGACGCCGGCCGGCAGCACCTTCCGATGGTTCGCACGTACCTCCAGCGGTCCGAGTATTCGGAACCTCACGCAGCCTCCCCGTGTGTCGCGGGCAGCCACCTCCGGGCTGGTCTCACGTTGAAGGCGCGATGTTACCCCGCCGGGTGACATCCCGCTCGGGCAATTGGTCCCCGGTCAAAGGTTCCTGACGAACCGTCGGACACCAGGCCGAACGCCTCCGGGTGGCGCCCTGTTCCTGCCGCCCGCGAGGGGCGCGACGGCCCATGGCCGGGAGACGATCCGGCCGGGACGGCCCGAGGATGGTTCGAGGACGGACGGAGGACGCCATCGGTGATGATGACCATGTAGCAGTTGTGGACGAGTGACGGGGGTCGCATGAGCGGGTCGAGGAGACTGGGCGGAGCCGCGAGACACCGGAGGGCCGACGCCCGGGTGTCCCCCCCTCGGTCCGCCCGCGTGCCGGTGTGACAGACCGCCGCCCCCGCTAGGGCGTGTCCGGCGGTTCGCGTCGGATCCGCGCCGCGCGCCCGGCGGGAATCGTCAGACACGCTCTGGCACGGCTCCGGCCGCCCCTCGGCCCTTTCTCCCTTTCCCTTTTCATCTCTCCCCATGCCCGCACCAGGGACCGGGCGGTTCGCCTTGTCCCGATCAGCGGGTCGCGCCGGTGAGATCCACCGGTGTCCGGTGCCCGCGTCCGGTCGCGGCCGCCCGCGCGCCGCCACCGTGTCGCGCCCGCCGGCCCGCGCCGCCCCCATGGGCGGAACCTCCGGACCAGAACTGACCATTCGTCATGTGATAGTGGAGGGCTTGCCACCGATGACTGTCGTCGAACGAACGGCCGTGGTGCCGGACCTGCTCTGGCAGGCGAAGGAGGCACTGGCCGCGCTGGACCGAAGAGCGGCGGCGCCGGACGGGCGGAGCCGGGTGGCGGTGGCCGCCGACCGGCTGCTGATCGCCTGCGAGTTCCCGAGCCTGCTGCGCGCGGAGGCCGGCGAACCGGAGCGGGTGGCGGTCCTCGACGCGATCGGCGACCGCAACCGGGACGCCGTGCGGCACCGGGCCGCCTGGGCGCTGGCCGGTTGCCTGCTCGGCGACCCCGGCCTGCCGGACCCGCCGGACGACGCCGGGTCGGCCCTCGCCTCCTGCCCGTTCAGCGCCGAGACGGCCTCCGCCGTGGTGGCCGCCGTCACCGCCCTGGTGCACGGCAACCACCTGGAGGCCGCGATCTCCTGGTGCGACGGGGCGCTGCCGCAGGCGTCGCGGCTGACCACCGAGAGCTGGTCGGCCCGGCTGCTGGCGGTACGGGCGGAGGCGTCCCTGCACCGGGGCGACGTGCTGGTCGCCCTGGCGCGGGCCGAGGCGGCGCTGGAGACGGCGCCGCCGGAGCGGCGCGGTGCCTGGATCGGCGGACCGCTGGCCTGTCTGATCGCCGGCTACACCGACCTCGGGGAGCTCGGCGCTGCCCGCGGCTGGGCGCGGCGCCCGGTGCCCGCGCCGATCTACGAGACCCGGCATTGCCTCGGCTACCTCTACGCCCGCGGCCACCACCACCTGGCCGACGGTGAACACCGCTCCGCGCTGGCCGACTTCATGAGCTGCGGACGGCTGCTGGCCTCCTGGGGCCTGCACGCGGACCTGTACCCGTGGCGGCTCGCCGCCGCCGCGGCATACCTGAGCCTCGGCGACCACGACGCGGCGCTCACCATGGTCGACTCCCACCTGGCCGGGCCGGCCGCGCCCGCCGCCGACATGGTCCAGGTCTTCGGCCGGCCGGGGGCCAGGAGCCGGCGGGAGCAACGGGAGGAGCTGTTCGGGATCCTCCAGGAGAGCGCCGGACGCCCCGGCCTGTTCTCCCGGCTGCGGCTGCTCCAGTGGGGTGACCTGCCGGGCGCCGTCCCGTACCGGGTCGTCCGGTACAAGGTGACCGACCGCTACGCGGCCGCCCTGGACGAACTCAGCCCGTCCGAGCAGCGGGTCGCCCTGCTGGCCGCGCAGGGCGAGACCAATCAGCGGATCGCCCGCACCCTGTCGATCACGGTCAGCACGGTGGAGCAGCACCTGACCCGGATCTACCGGAAGTTGCGGGTCGGCGGGCGCGGTGACCTGCGCCGGAAGCTGGGCTGACCCGGGTTCCGGGTGAGCGGGCCGCCCTGGTTGTCCTCGGACGGCCCGCGCACCGGCCGGGCGCTACGCCCGGGCCGGGAGGTCGTCCAGGATCTGCACGATCGCGCAGGAGAAGGCCATGCCGACGCCCGTGCCCAGAAGCATGACGTGGTCGCCGGGGCGGACCTCGCGCCCGGTGAGCAGGTGATGCAGCGCGGCGACCTGGTCGCTGGCGCCGGTGTGGCCGAGGCGGCGGCCGAACTCCCAGGTGCCCAGGGCCAGTTCCCCGTCGAAGGGTTCCAGGATGTGTTCGACGATGCTGCGGCTTCCCGCCGACTGGTGGGCGACCCGGGTGATGTCCCGGGGCTTCAGCCCGGCCTCGTCCAGGGCGCGGTGGATGAGCTCGCTCTCGGCCCGGCCGATCGCCTTGGCCATCTCGCTCTGATCGCCCTGGAGGGCCAGGATCCGCTCGGGCAGGACGACCTGGTGCCCGATCGTGGGCCCCGCCGGGTGGAGGGGCTCCCCGCCGCGGTTGATCTCCTCCAGTTCGGGCAGCGAGGAGGAGCAGACGTTCACCAGCCGGGCGAAGCCCTGCCGGCGGGAGAGGACGAGTGCCGTGGCGGCGTCCCCGAACAGGGCCCACTGGGTGCCCCGCCAGCGGGCGATCAGCGGGTGGGTCCAGTTGTCCGCGGAGGTGATCAGGGCGGCGGGGCGGTCCGGGGCGGCGGCGAGGAAGCAGCCGGCCAGTTCCAGGGAGGCCACCATGCCGGCGCATCCCTGGCGGATCTCGACGGAGGGCGCGGAGCCGCCGATGGTGTGCCGCTGCACGTAGTGCGAGGAGGACCAGATGTCGGGGCCCTGGTAGGTGCAGGTGGCGTGCATCAGGACGGCGAAGTCGGAGGCGGGGTGACGGGACATCTCCAGCGCCTCCCGCCCGGCCTGGACCGCCATGTCGGGCGCGGCGACGTCTCCGGCGAGGGCGACCGAGAGCCAGTCCGTCCCCGCCACGTCCTCCGCTTCGCAGAGCCCCCGCTCGACCGCCTCGTCAAGGGTGACGCGGTCCGGAATGCAGGCGGCGATGCCGTCCAGATAGAGGTCGTCGAATATCACGGAAACCTTCTCTCAGGGGTTTGTGGGCGCGAATTGCGGAAATGGGGGGAAGGCCGCGGGCGTCGACCCGTCGAGGGTGGGCGGGACGACAGCGTAATCGGGCGCGCGGACGGCGGGCCCCCCTAAAGAACCCCTGTTCCGGCCGTTCCGGTGGTTGTGACCCGGTCGGGCGGGTCAGAATCGATGCCTACCGTGCGCGACGGAAATGGCCGGTGGGATACCACGGCAGAATCCCGGGAGTGTCAGTGGAAGAATCCGCAGTCGTCATCATCGGGGCGAGCAGCGGCTTCGGCGCCGCGCTGGCCGAGGACCTCGCGGCCGCCGGGCGGACGGTGGTCGCGGGCGCCCGCAGTGCCCGGGAGTCCGGCGGCGGAGTGCTCTACCGGCAGGTCGACGTGGCCGACGAGCGGAGCGTCGCGGACTTCTTCGGGTACGCGGCGAGCGTGTCGCCGGCGCCGTACGGCCTGGTCTACAGCGCGGGCGACGCGTCGGCGGTGGGGTACGGCTGGGAGGTCGGGCCGGACGAGCTGGCCCGGGTCTTCGACGCGACCTTCTTCGGGTTCGTCCGCTGCCTGCGGCACGCCGTGCCGGCGATGCGCGAAGCCGGGCGGGGCAGCGTGCTGGCCCTCGGCTCGCACAGCGCGCGGTTCCCGGTGGAGATGCTCGGCGCCTACGCGTCGGCCAAGGCCGCGCTGGAGCACTATGTGCGCACGCTCGCCAAGGAGCTGACCGGGACGGGCGTGCGGGCCAACGCGCTGGGCATCGTCGCGGAGACGGCGCTGTCCCGGGACTTCCTCGACCGCAAGGCGTCGGCGCTCGGGCGGCAGGAACCATACCCGGCGCTGCCGCAGGTGCGTGACAACCTTCCGCTCGCCCGGTTCCTGCTCTCCGAGGAGTCGCGGCACGTATCCGGCCAGGTGGTGGACGCCTTCCCGCCGGCCTGGTGACGGCTCCGGCCGGGCCGCTCGGGCCGGCCGGCTCAGGCACCGCTCGGCGCCGCCGGACTCGGAGGGTGCGGGTCAGCCGGGCTCGGGCGCGGCGGTGAGGACCGAGGCGGTCAGCGTCAGCACACCGGTGCGCACGGCGTCGATGCTCATGCCGGTGCCGACCAGCAGGTCGACGAAGTCGGCGCGGAGCACGCCCAGGACCGTGTGGGCCAGGAAGTCGGCGTCGGTGTCCGGACGGGCCTCCGCGATGGCCCGGGCGAGCAGGCCCTGCCAGAGCAGGTAGCGCTCCAGGTTGGCGTGCGAGCCGCCGGAGTCGCGTTCCAGCGCCCGCAGCAGTGGGCGGCCGGGGACCACGATGTCGTCGAACAGGCTGGCGACGAAGCCCAGGACCCGCTCGCGCGGGTCCTCCCCGGGGTCGGCCAGCTGGTCCAGGGCCTCCTGCTGCCAGTCCTCCGTGAGCTGCTGGAACAGCGCCCCGATCAGCCCCTCGCGGTTGCCGAAGCGCCGGAAGAGGGTGCCCTTGCCGACGCCCGCCGCCTGGGCGATGTCGTCCATGGACACGTGGTCGACGCCGCTGTCCTGGAACAGTCGCTGAGCGGTGACGAGGATCTTGCGCCGGTTGTGCGCGGCGTCCGCGCGCTCCCTGACGGTCACTTGGGCTCCCTTGACATCGTGCGGTGATCGAGGGCTACGCTATCGCAGCCAAGAGGACCAGCGGTCCGGATATGGTGAGACCAGGCTTGCAGAGGCAAGGAGATGCGCACATGCGTTCTGTTCGGTTCCACGACTACGGGCCGCCGGAGGTCCTCAAGGTCGACGACGTCCCGGACCCGGAGCCGGGCGAGGGCCAGCTGCTGGTCCAGGTGAGCGCGGCGGGCATCAGCTACGCCGAGATCCAGATCCGGGGCGGCGTGATGGAGCAGTTCGCCTGGTTCCCGGACCCGCCGCTGCCGCACGCCCTCGGCTTCGAGGTCGCCGGCACCGTGGTCAAGGTCGGCGAGGGCGTGGGCGACGAGTGGGTCGGCCGGAAGGTGGTCGGTGTCTCCCCGACCGCCGGCGGCTACTCCGAGCTGGCCGTCCTGCCCGTCGCCGTGGCCCAGGCCCTCCCGGAGGGACTCTCCGAGCACGAGGCGCTGGCCCTGTACGGACAGGGCGTCGTGGCGGTCGGCGTCGCCGAGGTCGCCGACATCCAGCCGAAGGATATCGTGCTGGTCGAGGCCGCGGCCGGCGGCGTCGGCAGCCTGCTGGTGCAGCTGGCCAAGAACGCGGGTGCCGAGGTGATCGCCCTGGCGCGCGGCGAGAAGAAGCTGGCTCTCGCCCGCGAGCTCGGCGCGGACCACGCCTTCGACTACACCGAGGCCGACTGGGCGCAGCGCGTTCGCGAGGTCGCCCCGGCCGGCGTCCAGGTCGTCCTCGACTCGGTCGGCGGCGAGGTCTCCCAGGCCGCCTTCGACCTGCTGGCGATGGCCTTCGGCCGGATGGTCGTCTTCGGCACCGCCAGTGGCAAGGTCCCGCAGTTCGACCCGGAACAGGTCTACGTGCGCGGCGTCAGTGTCACCGGCTTCGGCCCGCGCGTCTTCGTCCAGCCCGAGTACGGGTTCCGGCTGCGCAAGACCGCCTTCGAGCTCGCCGCGGCCGGCACCATCAAGCCGGTCCTCGGGCCGGTGTTCCCGCTGGCCGAGGCCGCCGAGGCCCACCGGGCCTTCGAGGAGCGCGTCACCACCGGCAAGGTGATCCTGGTCCCGTAACCCGTCGGGCGGCGCGGTGGCCGCCGGAGAAACACACCGCGATCCTGCGGAGCGAATGCGCCCGGTCCTTTCCAGGACCGGGCGCATTCGTTTTCCCAGTCCTGCGGACAATCCCGGGAATGGCGGAATCTGCGCCCCCTGGCGAAATGCGGACCCCTTCCGGTAGGGGTTCTTCGGGGGCGCGGTAGGGACCGTACGGGGCAGCCGCCGGTACGGCCACTTGTCTAGCATCGAAATCTGATCGTCCTTGCGCGGCCATTGTCCCGAACAAATCGACGATGGGAGAGCCATGACCGGCTCCGTTGGTGATTTCGAAGCAACGGACGGCGCGATCGCCGTCATCGGACTGTCCTGCCGTTTCCCCGGCGCGGACGGCGTCGAGGAGTTCTGGAACCTGCTGCGCACCGGTACCGACGCCGTCACCGAGGCGCCCGCCGACCGGGCGGGGACGGCGGCCGGCCGTGCCCGGGGCGGCTACCTCGACCAGGTCGACCGGTTCGACGCCGCGTTCTTCGGGATGACCGCGCAGGAGGCCGACGCGACCGACCCGCAGCAGCGGCTCGTCCTCGAAGTCGGCTGGGAGGCACTGGAGAACGCCGGTGTCCGCCCGTCGCAGACCGGCCGGCTCGGCGTCTTCGTCGGAGCGATCTGGGACGAGTACGGCGAGTTGAGCCGCCGGACCGGCCCCGACGGCTACAACCGGCACACCGCCGTCGGGGTCCACCGCAGCCTCATCGCCAACCGGCTCTCCCACTTCCTCGGCGCGGGCGGCCCCAGCCTGGTCGTGGACACCGGCCAGTCCTCCTCCCTGGTCGCCGTCCACCTGGCCTGCGAGAGCCTGCGGCGCGGCGAGTCCGAACTCGCCGTCGCGGCCGGCGTCAACCTGCTGCTCGGCCCCGAGAACGAGGAACTGCTCGCCGCCTGGGGCGGACTGTCGCCCGACGGGATCTGCCGCACCTTCGACGCCCGGGCCAACGGCTTCGTCCGCGGCGAGGGCGCCGCCGCCGTCCTGCTGAAGCCGCTGGCCGCGGCGCTCGCCGACGGCGACACCGTACTGGCGACCATCCTCGGCGGGGCGGTCAACCACGGCGGCGAGGACAACCCGACCACCCCCAGTGCCGCCGCCCAGCAGGCCGTGCTCGCCGCCGCCCACCGGGCCGCCGGCATCGGCCCCGCCGACCTCCAGTACGTCGAACTGCACGGCACCGGCACCCCCGTCGGCGACCCCGTCGAGGCCGCCGCGCTCGGTGCCGGACTCGCCGGCCGCTCGGCGGACGAACCCCCGCTCGTGGTCGGCTCGGTGAAGACCAACATCGGCCACCTCGAAGGGGCCGCCGGGATCGCCGGTCTGGTCAAGACGGTCCTCGCGCTGCGCCACCGCGAGATCCCGGCCACCCTGCACCACGAACTGCCCAACCCACGGATCCCGCTCGCGGACCTGCGGCTGGACGTGGCGACCGAGCTGCGCGCCTGGCCCCGCCCCGACCGGACCCTGGTGGCCGGCGTCAGCTCCTTCGGGATGGGCGGCACCAACTGCCACCTGGTGCTGGCCGAAGGGCACACCCCGGTCGAGCCGCCCGGCCCCACCGCGGCGATGCCCGCCGTGCCCTGGGTTCTGAGCGGCCACACCCCGGCCGCGCTGCGCGCCCAGGCGCAGCGGCTCGGCGCACTGACCGGAGCGGACCCGGTGGACATCGGCCACTCGCTGGTCACCACCCGCGCCGCCCACGCCTACCGCACGGTCGTCGTCGGCACGGACGCCGACGAGCTGTTCGCCGCCCTGCGCGACGTGGCCGCGTCCGGAACGCCCGCCGAACAGCGGCCGCGGCTCGGCCTGGTCTTCACCGGCCAGGGCGCGCAGCGCGTCGCGATGGGGCGCGAACTGCGCGCCGCGTACCCGGAGTTCGCGCGCGCCTTCACGGAGGTCTGCCGCCACCTGGACCCGCTGCTCGGCGGCTCGCTCGCCGAGACGATCGACTCGGGTGAGGGGCTCGACCGGACCGGCCGGACCCAGCCCGCCCTGTTCGCCGTCGAGGTCGCCCTGGCCCGGCTGCTGGAGTCCTGGGGCATCCGCCCCGACGTGGTGATCGGCCACTCCGTCGGCGAGGTCGCGGCCGCCCACCTGGCCGGCGCACTCGAACTGCCCGACGCCTGCGCGCTGGTGGCGGCCCGCGCCGGCCTGATGCAGGCGTTGCCGGCGGACGACGCGGCGATGGCCGCCGTCGAGGCCTCGGAGGACGAGGTCCGCACCATGCTCGGCGAGCGTGCCCCGTCCGCCGGTCTCGCCGACGTCGCCGCCGTCAACGGTCCGACCTCGGTGGTGCTCTCCGGCGACGCCACGGTCGTCACGGAGATCGCCGAAGAGCTGCGCACCCGCGGTCGGCGGGTGAAGCGGCTCACCGTCAGCCACGCCTTCCACTCGCCGCAGATGGACCCGATGTTGCCGGAGTTCCGGCGGATCGTGGCGGAACTGCCGTTCCACCCGCCGCGCGTGCCGATGGTCTCCACCGTCACCGGCCTGCCGCTCACCGCGGAGGAGATCGCCTCGCCGGACTACTGGGTGCGCAACGTGCGCCGGCCGGTCCGGTTCGCGGACGCGGTCCGCGCCGCCGACGCGACCGTCCTCCTGGAGGTCGGCCCCGACGCCGCTCTGACCGGCGCGATCGCCGACACCCGGCTCGACGTGCCGGCGGTGGCCACGCTCCGGGCCGGACGCGCCGAGCCCGTCCAGCTGCTGACCGCTCTCGGCCGGCTCTACGCGCACGGCGTCGAGGTCGACTGGCCGCGGCTGTTCGAGGGCACCGGTGCCCGCCGGATCCCGCTGCCCACATACGCGTTCCAGCGTGAGCGGCACTGGCTCGGCGTCCCGCGCGCCGACGGACCCGCGCACGAGCCCAGCCGCGCCGACGCGCTCCGGCGGCAGCTGGCCGAACTGCCCGACCCCGAGGCGGCCGTCACCGAACTGGTGAACCGGACCCTCGCCCGGCTCCTCGACACCGACGTCGCGCAGCTCGACGCCGACAGCACCTTCCGTGACCTCGGCCTCACCTCGGTGACCGCGGTCGAACTGCGCGACGCGCTCGTCACCCGGACCGGGATCCCGCTGCGCGCGGGCCTCGTCTTCGACCACCCGACACCGCGCCGACTCGCCGAGCACCTGTACCGCTCGCTCGGAATGGCGGAGGCATCCGGGGAGGCAGGTGCGAAGGCTCCGGCAGCAGCGGTTCACGGGACGGCGGTTCAGGGGGCGTCGGACGACGACCCGATCGCGATCGTCGGCATCGGCTGCCGGTTCCCCGGCGGGGCCGGATCACCGGAGGAACTGTGGGACCTGATCGCGGACGAGCGCGACGCCGTCTCCGCCTTCCCGACCGACCGGGGATGGGCACCCGGCCCGGTCCGGCACGGCGGGTTCCTGCCCACCGCCGCCTGGTTCGACGCGGACTTCTTCGGCATCTCGCCGCGCGAGGCGCTCGGCATGGACCCGCAGCAGCGGCTGCTGCTCGAGACCACCTGGGAGGCCTTCGAGCACGCGGGCATCGACCCGCAGTCGCTGCGCGGCAGCCGGACCGGCGTCTACGTCGGCGCCACCGCCGAGGAGTACGGCCCGCGCCGGCACGCGGCACCCGACAGCCTCAACGGCTTCCTGCTGACCGGCGGTTCGCCGAGCGTGATGTCCGGCCGGATCGCGTACGCCTTCGGGTTCACCGGCCCGGCGCTGACGGTGGACACGGCGTGCTCGTCCTCATTGGTGGCCCTGCACCTGGCGGCGCAGGCGCTGCGCAACGGGGAGTGCTCGCTGGGCGTCGTGGGCGGGGTGACGGTGATGTCCTCGCCCGGGATGTTCGTGGAGTTCTCCCGCCAGGGCGGGCTGGCGCCGGACGGGCGGTGCAAGCCGTTCTCGGCCGACGCGGACGGGACGGGCTGGTCCGAGGGTGTCGGTGTGCTGCTCGTGGAGCGTCTTTCGGATGCCCGGCGCCATGGGCATCAGGTGCTCGCGGTGGTGCGCGGCAGTGCGGTCAATCAGGACGGTGCGAGCAATGGGTTGACGGCGCCGAACGGTCCGTCGCAGGAGCGGGTGATTAGGGCGGCGTTGGCGTCGGCGGGTCTGGCTGCGCACGAGGTCGACGCGGTGGAGGCGCACGGCACGGGGACCAGGCTCGGGGACCCGATCGAGGCGGAAGCCCTGCTGGCGACATACGGAGCTGACCGCTCGACCGGTCCGCTCTACCTCGGCTCGGTGAAGTCGAACATCGGGCACACCCAGGCGGCCGCCGGTGTGGCGGGCGTGATCAAGATGGTGATGGCGATGCGGCATGGTGTGCTGCCGCGGTCGTTGCATCTGGGTGAGCCGACCTCGCATGTGGACTGGGACGCGGGGGCGGTGGAGTTGCTCTCGCAGGCCCGGGAGTGGTCTGTGGGGGAGCGGCCGAGGCGGGCGGGTGTGTCGTCGTTCGGGATCAGCGGGACGAACGCGCATGTGATCGTGGAGGAGGGCGATCCCGCTCCAGTAACTGAGCTTGCTGGTGGCCGGGTGGGGATGCCGGTGGTGCCGTGGGTGGTGTCGGCGCGGTCGGAGGAGGCGTTGCGGGCACGGCTGGACCAGGCGGCGTCGTTCACCGGTGATCCGGAGGACGTGGGCTGGTCGCTGGTCACGTCCCGGTCGGTGTTCGCGCACCGGGCGGTACTGCTCGGCGCGGACCGGGAAGAACTCATCTCCGCTGCGCCGGTGGTGGCGAGTGGGTCTGCTCGTGGTGTGGGGTTGCTGTTCGCGGGTCAGGGTGGTCAGCGGGTGGGGATGGGCCGGGAGTTGTACGAGGCGTTCCCGGTGTTCCGTGCTGCCTTCGACGAGGTGTGTGCGCAGCTTGGTGTGCCGGTGGAGCAGGCCGTGGTCTCGGGTGAGGGTTTGGGTCGTACGGGGTTGGCGCAGCCGGCGTTGTTCGCGTTGCAGGTGGCGCAGTTCCGTCTGTTGTCGTCGTGGGGTGTGAGCCCGGGTGTTGTGGTGGGGCATTCGGTGGGTGAGATCGCGGCGGCTCATGTGGCGGGTGTGCTGGATCTGGTGGATGCGTGCCGGCTGGTGCGTGCCCGCGCGGGGCTGATGGATGCCCTGCCCGCAGGCGGGGTGATGGTCGCCGTGGAGGCGGCGGAGGACGAGGTCGTGCCGCTGCTGACGGCCGGTGTGGGCATCGCGGCTGTCAACTCGCCGACATCGCTGGTCGTTTCCGGCCTCGAAGCCGAAGTGCTGGCCGTAGTCGAGGGGTTGCCGGGGCGGCGCACGAAGCGGCTGGAGGTGAGTCATGCGTTCCACTCGCCGTTGATGGAGCCGATGCTGGAGGACTTCCGCACCGTCGTGGAGGGTCTGACGTTCCACGCTCCGCAGCTCGCGGCGGTGTCGTCGGTCACCGGCCGCCCGGTCGAGGAGGAGTGGTCGCAGCCGCGGTACTGGGTCGAGCATGTCATCCGCACAGTGCGCTTTGCCGACGCGGTCAGTGTTGCCGATGCGGGTGCCTGGATCGAACTGGGCCCGGATGGTGTCCTGTCGGGGCTGGCGGAGAACGCGGTGCCGGTGTTGCGTAAGGATCGTGGTGAGTACCGGCAGGCCGTGACCGCGCTGGCGCATGGCTTCGTCCACGGCGTGGAGGTGGACTGGCCCGCTCTGTTCGCCCCCTATGAGCCCCGGCGCGTTGCCCTGCCGACTTACCCGTTCCAGCGTGAGCGTTACTGGCTGGAGCCGGTCTCCGCTGGTGATGTCTCTTCGGCGGGTCTGTCCGAGGCGGGGCACCCATTGCTCGCTGCTGCTGTCGAACTTCCGGACGGGGGGCTGGTGTTGACCGGCCGGATCGCCCTGTCCACCCACCCCTGGCTCGCCGACCATGTCGTCCCCGGCGGTCTGTTGCTGCCCGGTGCCGCGTTCGTGGAGCTGGTGGTCGCCGCCGGTGACCGGGCGGGGGCGCCCAGGGTCGAGGACCTGGCGGTGACCTCGCCACTGGTCCTGTCCGAGCACGGTGTGGCAGTGGTGCGGGTGACGGTCTCGGCCGCCGACGCCGCCGGGCGCCGGGACGTCGCCGTCGACTCGCGCACCGGCGGCGGCAGCAGCACCGTCGAGGACGCCTGGACACGGAACGCCAGCGGTGTGCTCGGCCGCGCCTCCGCGACGCCGTCCGAGGCCCCGGACGCCCCCGGCGCGGCTGCCGCCGCGTGGCCCCCGCACGGCGCCGTCGAGATCGACGCGACGGACGTCTACGGCCGCCTCGCCGAGCACGGTTACGCCTACGGCCCGGCCTTCCGCGGCCTGCGCCGCCTCTGGCAGGCCGGCGAGGAGATCTGCGCCGAGGTCGAGCTCCCGGTGCGCCGCACGGACGACCCGTTCGTCGTCCACCCCGCGCTGCTCGACGCGGCGCTGCACCCCTGGCTGCCGGGCGCGGTGCGCCAGGACGGGCCGGGCGTACTGCCGTTCGCCTGGCAGGGCGTGGAGGTCCACGCGACCGGCGCCGACCGGCTGCGGGTGCGGATCACCCCGATCGGCCCGGACCTGGTCGCCCTGCGGCTCGCCGACACCGAGGGCCGTCCGGTGGTCACCGTCGAGGCGCTGACCTGGCGTGCGGCGAGCGCTGTCGCCGACCCCGCCGCCGACCACCTCTTCCACATCGACTGGGTGCCCGTCGAGGCCCCCCTGGCGGATCCGGGGGAGTGGGCCGCGCTGCCCTGGGACGGCGATCCGGCGGAGCTGACCGGCCCGGTCCGTCCGCTCACCGTGGTGGCGGTGCCCGCCGGCGGCGCCGACGTCGTCGCCGCGACCCACGAGCTGACCGGGAACGCACTGCGCCTGGTGCAGGGCTGGCTGGCCGACGAGCGGTTCGCCGACGCCTGCCTGGTCTTCCTGCTCGACGAGGGCGACGTGACGGCGGCCGGGGTGCGCGGGCTGCTGAGGTCGGCGGCCACCGAGCACCCGGGCCGGTTCCGGATCGTCGCCGTGGACGGCCCACCCGACCCGGCCGTGGTGCCGGACTCGGCGGAGCCGGAGCTCGCGCTGCGCGACGGCGCCGTGCTCGCCCCGCGGCTGGCCCGGCTCGCGCCCGCGCCCGACGCGCCGGAGCAGGCCTTCGGCCCGGAGGGGACGGTGCTGCTCACCGGCGGCACCGGTGAGCTGGGCGCCGCCCTCGCCCGGCACCTGGTGCGGGTCCACGGCGTGCGGCGGCTGCTGGTGCTCAGCCGCAGCGGCCCCGCCGCGCCGTCGGCGGCCCTGCTGCGGACGGAGCTGGCCGAGGCAGGGGCCGAGGCCACCGTCGTGGCCTGCGACGCCGCCGACCGCGAGGCGCTGGCGGAGGTCCTGGCCGACCTGCCGCCCGAGCACCCGCTCACCGCCGTCGTACACGCCGCCGGTGTGCTGGACGACGGCACCGTGACCGCCCTGACCGGGGAACGGCTCGACGCGGTGCTGCGGCCCAAGGTCGACGCCGCCTGGGCGCTGCACGAGGCGACCCGGGAACTGGCGCTGACCGCCTTCGTGCTCTACTCGTCGATCTCGGCCCAGATCGGTGCCGCGGGGCAGGCCAACTACGCGGCCGCCAACGCCTTCCTGGACGCCCTGGCCGTGCGACGGACCCGGGAGGGCCTGCCGGCCACCTCGCTCGCCTGGGGCCTGTGGGCGCCCGCCGGCGGCATGGCCGAGTCCCTGAGCGGCGCCGACTTCGCCCGGATGGCCCGTACCGGCGTGCTGCCGTTGCCGCACGACACCGGGGTGGGCCTGTTCGACCTGGCGGTGCGCCAGGACCGGGCGCTGGTCGTACCGATGCGCTTCGACGCGGCCGCCGTACCGGCCGGCGAGGTACCGCCACTGCTGCGCGGACTGGTGCGGACCGGAGCCCCGGGACGGCGGACCGCCGCCGGCGGCCCGGCGTCCACCGCGGCCCTGCCCGCCACCCTGTCGGCCGCGGACCGGGAGGCCGCGCTGGTCAGGCTGGTCCGGGACGTCACGGCCGGCGTGCTCGGCCACGCCGACCCCGAAGCGCTCGACGTGGAACGCACCTTCCAGAGCCTCGGCCTCGACTCGCTGACCGCCGTCGAACTGCGCAACGGACTGTCCACCGCGATCGGTACGAAGCTGCCGACCACCCTGGTCTTCGACTACCCGACGCCCCGGCAGGTGGCCGACCACCTGCTGGCCCGGCTGGGCGGGGAGCGCACGGACGCCGCCGCGTCGGCACCGACGGCACCGGTCCGGCCGGACGAGCCGATCGCCATCGTCGGCATGGCCTGCCGCTACCCGGGCGAGGTGGACTCCCCGGAGGAGCTGTGGCGGATGGTGGTCGAGGGCCGCGACGTGATCTCCGGCTTCCCGGAGGACCGCGGCTGGCCCGCCGACCTCCACGACCCGGACCCCGACCGGACCGGACACACCTACACCACCGGCGGCGGATTCCTGCACGGAGCCGCCGAGTTCGACGCCGGCTTCTTCGGGATCTCGCCGCGCGAGGCGCTGGGCATGGACCCGCAGCAGCGGCTCCTGCTGGAGACCGCGTGGGAGTCGCTGGAGCGCGCCGGGATCGACCCGGCCGCGCTGCGCGGCAGCCGCACCGGCGTCTTCGCCGGGCAGATGTACCACGACTACGCGCCGAGCGTGGACCGGATGCCCGAGGACCTGGAGGGCATCCTGCTGACCGGCAACACCGGCAGCGTGCTCTCCGGGCGGCTGTCCTACACCTTCGGCCTGACCGGGCCGGCGATCACCGTCGACACCGCCTGCTCCTCCTCGCTGGTGGCGGTGCACCTGGCCACCCAGGCGCTACGGGCGGGGGAGTGCTCGCTGGCGCTGGCCGGTGGCGTCACCGTGATGTCGACGCCCGGCACCTTCGTGGAGTTCGCCCGCCAGCGCGGCCTGGCACCCGACGGGCGGTGCAAGCCGTTCTCGGCCGGGGCGGACGGCACCGGCTGGTCCGAGGGCGTCGGGGTGCTCGTCCTGGAACGGCTGTCGGACGCCCGGCGCAACGGCCACCGGGTGCTGGCGGTGGTGCGCGGCAGCGCCGTCAACCAGGACGGTGCCTCGAACGGCCTGACCGCACCCAACGGTCCGTCCCAGCAGCGGGTGATCCGCCAGGCGCTGGCCAACGCCGGCCTCGCCACCCGGGACGTGGACGTGGTCGAGGCGCACGGCACCGGCACCAGGCTCGGCGACCCGATCGAGGCCGAGGCCCTCCTCGCCACCTACGGGCAGGACCGCCCGGCCGACCGGCCGCTGTACCTCGGCTCGGTGAAGTCCAACCTCGGCCACACCCAGGCCGCCGCCGGCGTCGCCGGGGTGATCAAGATGGTCATGGCGCTGCGCGACGGAGTACTGCCCCGGAGCCTGCACGCCGACCGGCCGTCCCCGCACGTGGACTGGACCTCGGGAGCGGTCGAGCTGCTCGCCGACAGCCGTCCGTGGCACGAGGACGGCATCCGGCGGGCCGCCGTCTCGGCCTTCGGTATCAGCGGCACCAACGCCCACGTGATCATCGAGCAGGCCCCGGACGGGGAACCGGCCGGGGCAACCGAGGCGGCCGACCGTACGCCGCCGGCCGTGGTGCCCTGGGTGCTCTCCGCCCGCAGCGCCGCCGCCCTTCGCGAACAGGCCGCCCGGCTCGCCGAGTGGCCGGCGGACGAGCCGGCCCGGGTCGGCAGCTCGCTGCTCGGCACCCGTTCGCTCTTCGAACACCGCGCGGTCGTGATCGGCGGGACGCCCGACGAGCTGCGGGCCCGGCTACGGGCCCTGGCCGCCGGGGAGCCGGACCGCCTGGCGGTGGCCGGCGAGCGCGGCGACCAGCCCGGTGACGTGGTCTTCGTCTTCCCCGGCCAGGGCTCCCAGTGGCTCGGCATGGCCGCCGAACTGCTCGACACCGCACCGGTGTTCGCCGAGTCCATGCGCGCCTGCGACCGGGTCATCGGCGAACTCACCGGCTGGTCGGTGCTGGACGCCGTGGCCGGGAACGAGGACGCGCCGTCCCTGGAGCGGGTCGACGTGGTGCAGCCCGCGCTGTTCGCGGTGATGGTCTCGCTGGCGGCGCTGTGGCGCTCCCTGGGCGTGACCCCGGCCGCCGTGCTGGGGCACTCCCAGGGCGAGATCGCGGCCGCGCACGTGGCCGGCGGGCTCTCCCTCGCGGACGCCGCGCGGATCGTCGTCCTGCGCAGCCGGGCGCTGACCGGACTGGCGGGCACCGGCGGCATGCTGTCGGTCCCGCTGCCCGCCGACGAGGTGGCGGAGGCCCTGGACGGCTGGGACGGCCGGCTCTCGGTGGCGGCGGTGAACGGTCCGCGGGCCACCGTGGTCTCCGGCTGGAGCGAGGAGCTGGACGGCTTCGAGGCCGAACTGGTCGCCGCCGGTGTCGAGGTGCGCCGCATCCCCGTGGACTACGCCTCGCACTCCGCCCAGGTCGAACCGCTCCGCGAACGGCTGCTGGCCGAGCTGCGCGACCTCACCCCCGTCTCCGGCGACGTGCCGATGTGGTCCACCGTGGCCGGACGGCCGCACGACACCGCCGCGATGGACGCCGAGTACTGGTACGAGAACCTGCGCCGCACCGTGCGCCTCGACGACGTGGTCGGCGAGCTGCTGGCGACGGGACACGGCGTCTTCGTCGAGTGCAGCCCGCACCCGGTGCTCACCGTCGGCATCCGCGACCGGGCCGAGCACGCCGACCGGGCCGGCGTCGTGGTGACCGGCTCGCTGCGCCGCCGACGCGGCGGGCTCGACCAGTTCCTCACCTCCGCCGCCGAACTCTTCGTCCACGGCGTCCCGGTGGACTGGACCCGCTGCTTCGAGGGCGCCGGGGGCCCCGCGGTCGAGCTGCCGACCTACCCGTTCCAGCGGGAACGGTACTGGCTCGACCCGGCCGGCCCCGACACCGACGTCTCGGCCGCCGGCCTGGCCGGCACCGGCCACCCGCTGATCGGGGCCGCCGTCGACCTGCCGGACGGCTCACTGGTGCTGACCGGCCGCCTGTCCCGGACCACCGTGCCCTGGCTGGCCGACCACACCGTCTTCGACCGCGTCCTGCTGCCCGGCACCGCCTTCGCCGAGCTGCTCACCACGATCGGCGACCGGGCCGGCGCGCCCTGCCTGGAGGAGGTGACCATCACCGCGCCACTGGTCGTCCCGGAACACGGCGGTGTGCTGGTCCGGGCCGTGGTCTCGCCGGCCGACGAGGAGGGCCGCCGCCAGGTCACCGTCCACTCCCGCCCGGAGACCGACGCCGCCGCCCCGCCGTGGAGCGACCACGTCGAGGCCGTGCTCGGCGCGGCCGGCGGTGCCCCGGTCGAGCTGCGCGCCTGGCCGCCGGCCGGCGCCGTGGAGGTCGACCTCGACGGAGCGTACGAGCGGCTCGCCGCCGACGGCTTCCGGTACGGGCCGAGCTTCCAGGGCCTGACCCGGCTGTGGCGGCACGGCGCCGAGCTCTACGCGGAGGCCGGGCTGGACGCGGCGGACGCCGACGGCCACCTGGTGCACCCGGGGCTCTTCGACAGCGGCCTGCACCCCCTGCTGCTCGCCGAGGACCGCGAGGGCGGGCTGCCGTTCGCCTGGCGCGGCGTGCGCGTACACGCCTCCGGGGCCACCCGGATCCGGGTGCGGCTCAGCCCGGCCGGGCCCGACGCGGTCGCCGTGGCGGTCGCCGACGGCACCGGCGCCCCGGTGCTCACGGTCGACTCCCTGGTGCTGCGGCCCGCCGCCCGGGAGGCGCTGGCCGCCGCCGCGGGCGGCCCCGACGCGCTGCACCTCGTGGAGCTGGTCCCGCTGCGGCCCGGTCCGGAGGAGCCGCAGGCGGGCGACTGGGCCGTCCTCGGCGACCTGCCCGCCTGGTGGCCCGCGGAGCTGGAGCCGCCCGTGACCCACCCCGACCCGGCCGCCGTGGCCGCGGCCGACCACCGCCCGGCCGTCGTGCTGGCCCCGGTGGCCGTACCCGACGGCCCGGACCCGGCCGACCGCGCCCGCCGGACCGTGCACCGCACCCTGGAGCTGCTCCGGGACTGGCTCGCCGACGAGCGGCTGGAGGCGACGGAGCTGGTGGTGGTGACCGCCGACGCTCTCGCCGCCGACCTGGCCCAGTCGGGCGTCTGGGGCCTGCTGGCGAGCGCGCAGACGGAGAACCCCGGCCGGTTCCGGCTGATCGACCTGGACGGCGAGGCCGCCGCCCGGCTGCTGCCGGCCGCGCTGGCCTCCGGTGAACCGCAGCTGGTGCTGCGCGGTGCCGAGCTGTTCGTGCCCCGGCTCGTCCCGGCCGCGAGCAGGCCCGCTCTGCCCGTCCCGGACGCACCCGCCTGGCGGCTGGAGATCCCCGAGGCCGGCACCCTGGACAGCCTGACGCTGGTGCCCGGCGACGCCGCCGACCGCCCGCTGGAGGCCGGTCAGGTACGCGTCGCGGTGCGCGCCGGCGGGCTGAACTTCCGGGACGTGCTGATGACCCTCGGCATGTACCCGGGGCAGATCGTCCTCGGCAGCGAGGGCGCCGGCATCGTCACCGAAGTCGGCCCCGGCGTCACCGAGTTCGCTCCCGGGGACCGCGTGCTGGGAATGTTCTTCCATGCCTTCGGCCCGGTGGCCGTCGCCGACCGGCGCATGATCGCCCCGATGCCCGAGGGCTGGACCTTCGCCGAAGCCGCGTCCGTCCCGGTGGTCCACCTGACCGCCTACTACGGGCTGGTCGACCTCGCCGGGCTCAAGGCCGGCGAGAGGGTGCTGATCCACGCGGCCACCGGCGGCGTCGGCATGGCCGCCGTCCAACTCGCCCGCCACCTGGGCGCGGAGGTCTACGGCACCACCAGCCCGGCCAAGCAGGCGGTGCTCCGCGACCTCGGCCTCGACGAGGCCCACCGCGCCTCCTCCCGCTCCCTCGACTTCGAGGAGCGGATCCGCACCGCCACCGACGGACGCGGTGTGGACGTGGTGCTCAACTCGCTGGCCCGCGAGTACGTCGACGCCTCGCTGCGGCTCACCGTGCCGGGCGGCCGCTTCGTCGAGATGGGCAAGACCGACATCCGCGCCGCCGACGACGTGGCGCGCGACCACGCCGGAGTCGCCTACCGGGCGTACGACCTGGTCGACGCCGGGCCGGAACGGATCGGACAGATGCTGCGCGAGGTCCTGGAACTGTTCCGGACCGGTGCGCTCACCCTCTCCCCGGTCCGGGCCTGGGACGTGCGCCGCGCCAAGGACGCCTTCCGGCACCTGCGCGAGGCCCGGCACGTCGGCAAGAACGTGCTGACCATGACCCCCGCGCTCGACCCCGAGGGTACCGTCCTGATCACCGGCGCCACCGGCCTGCTCGGCACCCTGCTCGCCCGGCACCTCGTTCACCACCACGGCATGCGGCACCTGCTCCTGGTCAGCCGCAGCGGCTCGGCGGCGCCGGGGGCCGGCGAACTGGTCGCCGAACTCACCGCGGCCGGGGCGCGGGTCACCGTGGCCGGCGCCGACATCGCCGACCGCGCGGCCCTGGCCGGCGTACTGGACGGCATCCCGGCCGCGCACCCGCTCACCGCCGTCGTCCACGCGGCCGGCGTCCTCGACGACGGCGTGCTCACCGCGCTCACCGCCGAACAGGTCGACCGGGTGCTGCGCCCGAAGATCGACGCGGCCTGGCACCTGCACGAGCTCACCCGCGACCTCGACCTGGCCGCGTTCGTCCTCTACTCCTCCGTCGCCGGCGTCAACGGCGCGCCGGGACAGGCCAACTACGCCGCCGCCAACACCTTCCTCGACGCGCTCAGCCGTCACCGCGCGGCACGGGGACAGGCCGCCACCTCACTGGCCTGGGGCCTGTGGGAGCAGGCCAGCGGGATGACCGGACACCTCGCCGAGGCGGACCGGGCCCGGATGGCCCGCAGCGGGCTGGTGCCGATGGGCTCGGCGGAGGGGCTCGCCCTGTTCGACGCCGCGCTGTCCACCGGCGAACCCGTCGTGGTTCCCGCCCGGCTCGACACCCGCGCGCTGCGCGCCGAACCCGCGGCCGTCCCCGCACCGCTGCGGGACCTGGTGCGCACCACGGTGGTCCGCCGCGCCGCGGCCACCGGCGACGGCGGAGCGGAGTCCCTGGTCGCCCGGCTCTCCCGGCTCTCGGCCACGGAACGGCGGAGCACCCTGCTCGACCTGGTCACCGCGCAGGTCGCCGCGGTGCTCGGCCACACCGACCCGGCCGTGGTGCGCGATGCCCGCGCCTTCAAGGAACTCGGCATGGACTCGCTCACCGCCGTCGAACTGCGCAACCGGCTGGCCGCCCTGAGCGGGCTGCGGATCCCGGCGACCATGGTCTTCGACCACCCGAGCCCCGCACTGGTCGCCGACCACCTCCTCGACAGGCTCGATCTGCCGGACCCCGAGGAGGAGCCCGTCCTGGCCGGCCTGCGGGCGGTCGGCGACCACCTGCCGGACCTCCTCGGCGACGAGACAGCACGGCAGCGGATCGCCGACCGGCTGCGCGAACTGCTCGACGCCGTGGCGGCGCCCACGGCGGCCGGCCCGGATCCCGTGGCGGACGGGGAGCCCGACCCCGATCTCGACACGGCCACCGACGACGAGCTGTTCGCGCTGGTCGACCGGGAGCGGCCGTAGCCCCGACGACCCGCACGGCCCGCCGCTGTTCCCTCGCACCGCCGAACCTGACCACACCAGGGGAGTGACCTCGCGTGTCCGACGAATCCAAGCTCCGCGAATACCTCAAGCGTTCGATCGCCGACGCGCGCGACGTGCGGCGGCAACTCGACGAGGCGCAGCGCAAGGCGAACGAACCCATCGCCATCGTCGGCATGGCCTGCCGCTTCCCCGGCGGGGTCGCCTCGCCCGACGACCTGTGGCGGATCGTCGCCGACGGCGTCGACGCCATCGGCGGACTGCCGACCGACCGCGGCTGGGACCTCGACCGGCTGTACGACCCGGACCCGGAGGCCGTCGGCCACAGCTACACCCGGGAGGGCGGATTCGTCCACGGCGCGGGCCAGTTCGATCCGGGCTTCTTCGGCATCTCGCCACGCGAGGCGCTGTCGATGGACCCGCAGCAGCGGTTGCTGCTCGAGACCGCCTGGGAGGCCTTCGAGCACGCGGGCATCGACCCGGCCCCGCTGCACGGCAGCCGCACCGGCGTCTTCGTCGGCTCCAGCAGCCACGAGTACGGCCCCACCATCGAGGAGACCCCCGCCGAGGTCGAAGGCCTGGTGCTCACCGGCGGCGCACCCAGCGTGCTGTCCGGCCGGGTCTCCTACACCTTCGGGTTCACCGGGCCGGCGCTGACGGTGGACACGGCGTGCTCGTCCTCGCTGGTTGCCCTGCACCTCGCGGCGCAGGCGCTGCGCAAGGACGAGTGCCCCCTTGCCCTGGCGGCCGGGGTCACCATCATGGCCACCCCCCGCACCTTCGTGGAGTTCTCGCGGCAGCGGGTGGGGTCGCCGGACGGGCGGTGCAAGTCGTTCTCGGCCGATGCGGACGGTGCGGGGTGGTCGGAGGGTGCGGGTGTTCTGGTGCTGGAGCGTCTTTCGGATGCCCGGCGTCATGGGCATCAGGTGCTCGCGGTGGTGCGGGGCAGTGCGGTCAATCAGGACGGTGCGAGCAATGGGTTGACGGCGCCGAACGGTCCGTCGCAGGAGCGGGTGATCCGTGCGGCGTTGGCGTCGGCGGGGCTGGCTGCGCACGAGGTCGACGCGGTGGAGGCGCACGGGACGGGGACCAGGCTGGGGGATCCGATCGAGGCGCAGGCGCTGCTGGCGACGTACGGGCAGGGTCGGCCGGCTGAGCGGCCGTTGTGGCTGGGCTCGATCAAGTCGAACATCGGGCACACCCAGCACGCGGCGGGGATGGCGGGTGTCATCAAGATGGTGATGGCGATGCGGCATGGTGTGCTGCCGCGGTCGTTGCATCTGGATGAGCCGACCTCGCATGTGGACTGGGACGCGGGGGCGGTGGAGTTGCTTTCGCAGGCCCGGGAGTGGTCTGTGGGGGAGCGGCCTCGGCGGGCGGGTGTGTCGTCGTTCGGGATCAGCGGGACGAACGCGCATGTGATCGTGGAGGAGGGTGATCCCGCTCCGGTAACTGAGGTTGTTGGTGGCCGGGTGGGGATGCCGGTGGTGCCGTGGGTGGTGTCGGCGCGGTCGGAGGAGGCGTTGCGGGCGCGGCTGGAGCAGGCGGCGTCGCTCGTTGGTGATCCGGTGGATGTGGGCTGGTCGCTGGTGACATCGCGGTCGGTGTTCGCGCATCGGGCGGTGCTGATCGGCGGGGACCGGGAGGAACTCGTCTCCGCTGTGCCGGTGGTGGCGAGTGGGTCTGCTCGTGGTGTGGGGTTGTTGTTCGCGGGTCAGGGTGGTCAGCGGGTGGGGATGGGCCGGGAGTTGTATGAGGCGTTCCCGGTGTTCCGTGCTGCCTTCGACGAGGTGTGTGCCGGGCTGGGTGTGCCGGTGGAGGAGGCGGTTGTTTCGGGTGAGGGTTTGGGTCGTACGGGGTTGGCGCAGCCGGCGTTGTTCGCGTTGCAGGTGGCGCAGTTCCGACTGTTGTCGTCGTGGGGTGTGAGTCCGGGTGTTGTGGTGGGGCATTCGGTGGGTGAGATCGCGGCGGCTCATGTGGCGGGTGTGCTGGATCTGGTGGATGCGTG
>NZ_BMSK01000014.1:289360-293137 GCF_014649115.1 Streptomyces eurythermus
ACGTGCCCGTGCAGGGCTGATGGATGCCCTGCCCGCAGGCGGGGTGATGGTCGCCGTGGAGGCGGCGGAGGACGAGGTCGTGCCGCTGTTGACGGCCGGTGTGGGCATCGCGGCGGTCAACTCGCCGACGTCGCTGGTGGTTTCCGGTGTCGAGGCCGAGGTTTTGGCGGTGGTCGAGGGGTTGCCGGGGCGGCGGACGAAGCGGTTGGAGGTGAGTCATGCGTTCCACTCGCCGTTGATGGAGCCGATGCTGGAGGACTTCCGCACCGTCGTGGAGGGTCTGACGTTCCACGCCCCGCAGCTCGCGGCGGTCTCGTCGGTCACCGGCCGCCCGGTGGAGGAGGAGTGGTCGCAGCCTCAGTACTGGGTCGAGCATGTCATCCGCACGGTCCGTTTCGCCGACGCGGTCAGTGTTGCCGATGCGGGTGCCTGGATCGAACTGGGCCCGGACGGTGTCCTGTCGGGGCTGACGGAGAACGCGGTGCCGGTGTTGCGTAAGGATCGTGGCGAGTACCGGCAGGCCGTGACCGCGCTGGCGCATGGTTTCGTCCACGGCGCGGACGTGGACTGGCCCGCTCTGTTCGCCCCCTATGAGCCCCGGCGCGTGGCTCTGCCCACTTACCCGTTCCAGCGTGAGCGTTACTGGCTGGAGCCCGCCCCGACCACCAGGGCCACCACGCCCTCCCCCCAGGACTCCTGGCTCTACGAGGTGGGTTGGCAGCAGCTCGAGCTGCCGCGTCGGGGCGCGCTGCCCGGGACCTGGCTGGTCCTCGCGTCGGACGCACACGATCGGGACGACGTCCTGGCGACGGCCGCGCGTCGTATCGAGGCCGCTGCCGAGGAGGTCGTCCGCGTGGAGGTCGGCCCGCTCGACGGGCCCGCCGCCGTCGACCGGCTGCGCGAGGCGGTCGGGGACCGGCCGCTCGCCGGTGCGGTCTCCCTGCTCGGTCCGCAGGTAGGTGCCCTGGTGGACGTGGTACGAGCGCTGGAGACGGTCCCGGTGTGGGTCCTGACCCACGGCGCGGTGGCCGTGACGGCCGACGAGCAGGTGGATCCGGACGGCATCGGCCCGTGGGCGGTCGCCCGGGTACTCGCCTGGGAGCAGGCCGACAGCTGGGGCGGTGTGGTGGACCTGCCCACCGAGCCGGGCGAGCCGGACTGGGCACGGCTGTGGGACCTGCTGGCCGCGGGCCGGGACGGTGACGACCAGGTGGCCGTGCGGTCCGGGCGGCTCCTGACCCGGCGGTTGCGGAGCGCTCGGCCCGGCGGCAGCGCGGTGAACCTGAGCGGCACGGTCGCGGTCGTCGGTGACCTCGGGGCCCGGACGGGCGCGCTCGCCGACTGGCTGTTCGGCGCGGGGGCCGACCGGGTCGTGCTGGTCGGCGAGGTCGCAGAGGCGACGGAGGTGCCGGCGCGCGTCGAGGTGCTGCCGTGGAACGGCACCAGCCGTGCGGAACTCGCCGACAGCACCGTGGTGTTCCTCGACGAGGACCGCTGGGAGACGGATCCGCTGGCCGCGAACCAGTGGCAGAGCCTGGTCACCGCGCGGCGGGAACGGCTCTGGGAGCTGCACGAATGGGCCGGCGACAGGCCGCTGCTGGTCCTCTCCTCCGCAGTCGGCGTCATCGGCGGTGCTCCGGCGCCCAGCGTGACCCAGGTCGCCGCCGAGGCGGTGATCCAGCACCGCCGGTCGCTCGGCCTGCCCGGGACGACGGTCGCGATCGGGCCGGACGAGAGCGGGCAGGGGGCGCTCGGCTTCCGTCCGCTCTCCCTGAGCGACGCCCTGCGGCTGGTCAGCGCTGGCCGGGAGCAGGCCATCGTCGCCGACGTGGACTGGTCGCAGGTGGTCTCGTCGCCCACCGTGGCGCGTCCCCACCGGCTCGTGGCGGAGCTGCCCGAGGTCAGGTCCCTCCTCGGTGCAGACGCCCGGGCGCTGCGCGAGCGACTGATCGGCCTGAGCGAGGCGGACCGCCGGCAGGCGCTCCTCGGACTCGTCCGCACCGAGGTGGCCGGCGTCCTGGGCTATCCGGACCCCGGGTCGCTGGAGACCGCCCGTGCCTTCACCGAACTCGGTCTGACCTCGCTCACCGCCGTCGACCTGCGCAACCGGCTGAACGCGCGCACCGGCCTGCGGCTTTCCGTCTCGCTCGCCTTCGACCGTCCCACCGTGGAGGCCATCGCGGAGCACCTCGCCGCCGAACTGTTCGGCGCGGGCGAGGAACTCGCGCCGGTCGCGGCCGCCGTCAGTGACGAGCCGATGGCGATCGTCGGCATGGCCTGCCGCTTCCCCGGCGGGGTCGGCTCGCCGGACGACCTGTGGCGGATCGTCGCCGACGGCCTCGACGTGATCTCGCCGTTCCCCACCGACCGCGGCTGGAACCTGGAGGACCTGTACGACCCGGACGCCACCGCGTCGGGCAAGAGCTACACGGCGGAAGGCGGCTTCCTCCACGAGGCACCCTGGTTCGACGCGGGCTTCTTCGGCATCTCGCCGCGCGAGGCGCTCGGCATGGACCCGCAGCAGCGGTTGCTGCTCGAGACCGCCTGGGAGGCCTTCGAGCAGGCTGGCCTCGACCCCACGGCCCTGCGAGACAGCCGGACCGGGGTGTTCATCGGCGGCAACGGCCAGGACTACGCCACCACGATGACGCGCGTTCCGGCCGGCGTCGACGGGTACCTCATGACCGGCAACGCGGCCAGCGTCCTGGCGGGCCGGATCGCCTACACCTTCGGGTTCACCGGTCCGACGCTGACGGTGGACACGGCGTGCTCTTCCTCGCTGGTGGCCCTGCACCTGGCGGCGCAGGCGCTGCGCAACGGGGAGTGCTCGCTGGGCGTCGTGGGCGGGGTGACGGTGATGTCGTCCCCCGGCACCTTCGTGGAGTTCTCCCGCCAGCGCGGCCTGGCGCCGGACGGGCGGTGCAAATCCTTCTCGGCCGACGCGGACGGGACGGGGTGGTCCGAGGGTGTGGGTGTGCTGCTCGTGGAGCGTCTTTCGGATGCCCGGCGTCATGGGCATCAGGTGCTCGCGGTGGTGCGGGGCAGTGCGGTGAACCAGGACGGTGCGAGTAATGGGTTGACGGCGCCGAACGGTCCGTCGCAGGAGCGGGTGATCCGTGCGGCGTTGGCGTCGGCGGGTCTGGCTGCGCGCGAGGTCGACGCGGTGGAGGCGCACGGGACGGGGACCAGGCTGGGGGACCCGATCGAGGCGCAGGCGCTGCTGGCGACGTACGGGCAGGGACGCCCGGCTGAGCGGCCGTTGTGGCTGGGCTCGGTGAAGTCGAACATCGGGCACACCCAGGCGGCCGCCGGTGTGGCGGGCGTGATCAAGATGGTGATGGCGATGCGGCATGGTGTGCTGCCGCGGTCGTTGCACCTGGATGAGCCGACCTCACATGTGGACTGGGACGCGGGGGCGGTGGAGCTGCTTTCGCAGGCCCGGGACTGGACCGCGGGGGAGCGGCCGCGGCGAGCCGGCGTGTCGGCCTTCGGCGCGAGTGGGACGAACGCGCATGTGATCGTGGAGGAGGGCGATCCGGTTCCGGCTGAGGTTGCTGGTGGTCGGGTGGGGATGCCGGTGGTGCCGTGGGTGGTGTCGGCGCGGTCGGAGGAGGCGTTGCGGGCGCGGCTGGACCAGGCGGCTTCGTTGACCGGTGATCCGGTGGATGTGGGTTGGTCGCTGGTGACATCGCGGTCGGTGTTCGCGCATCGGGCGGTGCTGATCGGCGGGGACCGGGAGGAACTCGTCTCCGCTGTGCCGGTGGTGGCGAGTGGGTC
>NZ_BMSK01000014.1:293147-293855 GCF_014649115.1 Streptomyces eurythermus
TGTGCTGTTCGCGGGTCAGGGTGGTCAGCGGGTGGGGATGGGCCGGGAGTTGTATGAGGCGTTCCCGGTGTTCCGTGCTGCCTTCGACGAGGTGTGTGGGCAGCTTGGTGTGCCGGTGGAGGAGGCGGTTGTTTCGGGTGAGGGTTTGGGTCGTACGGGGTTGGCGCAGCCGGCGTTGTTCGCGTTGCAGGTGGCGCAGTTCCGTCTGTTGTCGTCGTGGGGTGTGAGTCCGGGTGTTGTGGTGGGGCATTCGGTGGGTGAGATCGCGGCGGCTCATGTGGCGGGTGTGCTGGATCTGGTGGATGCGTGCCGGCTGGTGCGTGCCCGTGCGGGGTTGATGGACGCCCTGCCCGCGGGTGGGGTGATGGTCGCGGTCGAGGCGGCGGAGGACGAGGTCGTGCCGCTGTTGACGGCCGGTGTGGGCATCGCGGCGGTCAACTCGCCGACATCGCTGGTCGTTTCCGGCGTCGAAGCCGAGGTCTTGGCGGTGGTCGAGGGGTTGCCGGGCCGGCGGACGAAGCGGTTGGAGGTGAGTCATGCGTTCCACTCGCCGTTGATGGAGCCGATGCTGGAGGACTTCCGCACCGTCGTGGAGGGCCTGACGTTCCACGCCCCGCAGCTCGCGGCGGTCTCCTCGGTCACCGGCCGCCCGGTCGAGGACGAGTGGTCCCAGCCTCAGTACTGGGTCGAGCATGTCATCCGCACAGT
>NZ_BMSK01000015.1 GCF_014649115.1 Streptomyces eurythermus
GCTCTCGCGTTTCCCTTTCCGGCGGTTCCGACTCTATCAGATCCTTTCGGCGTCTGATCCCCGGTCAGCGGGGTTTGTCTTCGCGGCTGTTGGGCCGTTCCGACGAGTGAGACTTTAGCGGATTCCTGGCTCCCGAGCTAATCGGGGCCGGCGTCCTTTCGAACGCGGATTCCTCATTTCGCAAATACGCACACCAAAGCAGTCGGCGCCGGAGCGTCGATGAGTGGGTGGTGCTTGCGGAATGGCTGTCCGGGGACCGACCGGAGTCGGCGCTCACGTCGGACAACTCGGAGAACACTACGGATCGGCGGGGGGCGTGTCAACCCACTGCCGTGGAGCACCCCTGAGGCGTACTGTGGACGACGTGATGACGCGTACGTGTACCCAGCTCTGGTGGGCCGCCTGACGGCGGCCGTACTCACGTATGCACTCGACGGCCGCCGCTTCGGCGGCCGTTCTCGTCTCTCCCTCCGGGTCTGAGGGGGCCGGCCGCAGGGGCGGCGGTCCCGACCAGAAGGTGGAGTGGACATGACCCGGGTTTTCAGCGGGATCCAGCCGACCGGGCACCTGACCCTCGGCAACTACCTGGGGGCCATGCGGCGCTGGGCCGAGGTGGACCAGCACCGGGCCGATTCGCTGTTCTGCGTGGTGGACCTGCACGCGCTGACCGTGGACCACGACCCCGCGCGGTTGCGCAGGCTCAGCCGGCAGACGGCGACGCTGCTGCTGGCGGCCGGGCTCGATCCCGAGGTGTGCACCCTCTTCCTGCAGAGCCACGTGGACGAGCACACCCGGCTGTCGTACCTGCTGGAGTGCGTGGCGACCGACGGCGAGATGCGGCGGATGATCCAGTACAAGGAGAAGGCCGCGAAACAGCGGGAGCGCGGCGGGAGCCTGCGGCTGTCGCTGCTGACGTACCCGGTGCTGATGGCGGCGGACATCCTGGCGTACGGCGCGGACGAGGTGCCGGTCGGCGAGGACCAGACGCAGCACGTGGAGCTGGCCCGGGACGTGGCGGTGCGGTTCAACCAGCGCTACGGGCACACGTTCGTGGTGCCGCGCACGACGCTGCCGCCGGTGGCCGCGCGGGTGATGAACCTCCAGGACCCGACGCGGAAGATGGGGAAGTCGGACGAGTCGGGGGCCGGGGTCGTCTATCTGCTGGACGAGCCGGACGTGGTGCACAAGAAGGTGCTGCGGGCCGTGACGGACAGCGGGCGGGAGGTCGTCCACGACCGGGCGGCGCGGCCGGGCCTCGCGAACCTGCTGGACATCCTCGCGGCGTGCACGGGCGGGAGCCCCGAGTCGCTGGCGGCCGGTTACGACTCGTACGGCTCCTTGAAGAAGGACACCGCGGAGGCCGTGGTGGAGGTGCTGCGGCCGGTGCGGGACCGGCACCGGGAGCTGTGCGCCGATCCGGCGTATGTGGAGGGGGTGCTGCGCGATGGCGCGCGGAAGGCGCGGGAGCTGGCCCGGCCGACGGTCGATACGGCCTACCGGGCGATCGGGCTGCTGCCGCCCGTGGCGGAGCCCTCGCTGAGCGCCGCTCCGTAGACAGGTTCTCGCGAAGCAGGTTCTCGCGGGCGGCGGTGGCCGCCGCCCGCGGGGGCCGGGGGCCGTCAGTCCTTCTTGCCGGAGGCGAGTTCGCGGCTGCGGTCGCGGGCGGCTTCGAGGGCGGCGATGAGCGCGGCTCGTACGCCGTGGTTCTCCAGCTCGCGGATGGCGTTGATGGTGGTGCCGGCCGGGGAGGTGACGTTCTCCCGGAGCTTGACGGGGTGCTCGCCGCTGTCGCGGAGCATCACGGCGGCGCCGATCGCGGACTGGACGATGAGCTCGTGGGCCTTGTCGCGGGGCAGGCCGAGCAGGATGCCGGCGTCGGTCATGGCTTCGACCAGGTAGAAGAAGTAGGCCGGGCCGGAGCCGGACAGCGCGGTGCAGGCGTCCTGCTGGGACTCGGGGACGCGCAGGGTCTTGCCGACACCGCCGAAGATCTCCTCGGCGTGCGCGAGGTGCTGCTCGGTGGCGTGGCTGCCGGCGGAGATGACCGACATGGCCTCGTCCACGAGGGCGGGCGTGTTGGTCATGACCCGGACGACGGGGGTGCCCGGCGCCAGGCGCTCCTCGAAGAAGGAGGTGGGGATCCCGGCGGCTCCGCTGATGACCAGGCGGTCGGCGGGCAGGTGCGGGGCGAGTTCGTCCAGGAGGGTGCCCATGTCCTGCGGCTTGACCGTGAGGATCAGGGTGTCGGCGGTCTTGGCGGCCTCGCTGTTGGTGACCGGGTTGACGCCGTGTCGGGCGCGGAGTTCTTCGGCGCGTTCGGGGCGGCGGGCGGTGACCAGGAGGTCGGCGGGGGCCCAGCCGGCCCGGATCATTCCGCTGAGCAGGGCTTCGCCGATCTTGCCGGTGCCGAGGACTGCGACTTTCTGGCTCATGCGGATCAGTCTGGCACCGGGGTGCGCCGTGCGGGCCGGTTGTCCGGTGGGCGGAACGGCGGTCAGGGGGTGCGGGCGACGACGAGGAGGACGTCGTAGGTCTCCTCGACCATGCCGTCCGGGAAGACCTCCAGGAGGTGGCCGCGCTCCTGTTCCAGGAAGGCGGCCGTCCGCTCCTCGGGGATGACGAGGAGGGCGGAGTGGGTGGCGACATTGGCGAGGTGGGTGTCGATCGGTACCCGGCGGCTCCAGCGGATCGTGCGGCGGGTGAAGTCCAGGCGTCCGCTGGGGTCGGCCTGTTCGACGCGTTCGCCGGCCTTGCGCTGCTCGGCGGCGACGTCGATGCCGAGGAAGCGGGCGGCCCGGCCGCCGGCCTCGGCGATCCAGTCGACGTCCTGGGCGTTGGTGTTCCACCACAGGGCCAGCGCGCCGCCCGGGCGCAGGACGCGGAGCGCCTCCGGCACCGAGCGCGCCGGGTCGGTCCAGTGCCAGGCCTGGGCGTAGGTGATCAGGTCGGCGCCGGCGTCGGCCACGGGCAGGGCGTTGCCGTCGCCCCGGACGAGCGGGATGTGCGGCAGGGCGCGGCGGAACTCGGCGGCCATGCCCGCTCCGGGTTCGACGGCGAGGACGTCGGCGCCGCGGGCGTGCAGCAGGGTGCTGGCGATCCCGGTGCCCGCGCCGACGTCCACGGTCCTGGCGCCGGACAGGGGGCGGCCGGCCAGTTCCTCGACGGCGTCGAGGAGGGCGGGCGGATAGGAGGGCCGGTTCGCGGCGTACCGGGCGGCGACGGCGTTGAAGGAGGCGGCGCGGGCGGCGTGCGGGTCGGCGGGCGGCGGGGCTGTCATGTGCTCAGGTCTACGGCATCCCGGTGAGGTGCGGGAACCCCGCGCGGCGGTTCAGCGGCGGCGCTTCTTGCGGGAGGGGTTGCCGGTGCGGCGGGTGGTGCGGCGGGCGTGGGCCTCGCGGGCCTTCTCGTACTCCTCGCGGTGCAGTTTCTCGCCCGGTGCCTCGACGAGGGAGCGGACGAAGTAGGCGAGGAGGGAGCCGACGAAGCCGATGGCGAGCATTCCGCGCAGGGAGGCCTGGCGCTGCGGGTCGTGCCGCTTGCCGAAGCCCTCCCAGGTGTTGCGGAAGGCGAAGGCGCTGCAGATCGCGAACATCACCACGATGAGGACGCTCACGAAGGGGCCGGTGTCGGCGATCCGGATGCCTTCGTAGGCGAGGCGGAGCACCAGGCAGGAGACGGCCGCGGCGGCGAGGGAGCCGACGGCGACGCCGGCGCGGCGGGCCGCGTAGCCGTTGTCGTGGCCGACCCAGGAGGTGCCGAAGAAGCGCAGGGGCTCGGGGCGGGGGCCGCCGTCCCGCTCCGGGTCGCCGGTGGGGGCCGCCGCGCTGTCCGGGGTGCCGGTTTCGTCGCTCACGGCACGATTATCGCCCCGGCCGTGGACGGTCTCCCGGCCGGGGCCCCGGCCCGGTGCGTGCCGTCAGCCGCAGCGGGGGGCGATGTAGCCGTCGCTGCCGGTGTGGACGTAGGCGTCCGAGACGTACTCGCCGTTGTCGATGAGGTCCCAGATGCTGGTCGTGCCGTAGGGGCCGGAGACCGTGGTGCCGGGGGTCTGGCAGTAGATCGGCAGGCGGACGCCCTCCGGGAGCACGCGGACCAGGTTGTACTGGGTGCCCGGGCCGCTGCGGACGTTCAGCCGGACGCCCGGGGCGACGGCGTAGGTGCGTACGGCCGCGGCCGCCTGCGTGGTCAGGCCGGCCCGGCCCTCGTCCACGCCCCCGGCCTCTTGTGTGTCGACAGACATGAAAGTGGTCCTCCCCCGTTGTTCGCGTACTCGGTGAGAGCCGGCGCGAAAGGTGTGCGCGGCTCGGCGCAGACGCTAGCAAGCCGCCTCTGTCCTGTACGAGTCATCGACTAGGCTCCGTGCGTCGCGCGCGCGGACGAACAGCACGGGGGTGGTCCATGGCGCCACAGCGCAATGCCGGGGCGAACGCGGAAGCGGAGCTTCCGGAATATGCCGGCCACTACCAACTGGAGTCCTGTCTGGGCTCCGGCGGCATGGGGGTGGTCCATCTCGCCCGGAGCACCTCGGGCATGAAGCTCGCGGTGAAGGTCGTGCACGCGGAGTTCGCCCGGGATCCGGAGTTCAGGGGCCGTTTCCGGCAGGAGGTGGCCGCCGCCCGCCGGGTCAGCGGTGCCTTCACCGCGCCCGTCGTCGATGCCGATCCGGAGGCCGAGCGGCCCTGGATGGCCACCCTGTACATCCCCGGGCCGACCCTGTCGGAACACGTGAAGCGGAACGGCCCCATGACTCCGGAGCAGTTGCGCCGGCTGATGGCGGGGCTGGCCGAGGCGCTGCGCGACATCCACCGGGTCGGGGTGGTGCACCGGGATCTGAAGCCCGGCAACGTGCTGCTCGCCGAGGACGGGCCGAAGGTCATCGACTTCGGGATCTCCCGGCCCAAGGACAGCGAGCTGCGCACCGAGACGGGAAAGCTGATCGGCACCCCGCCGTTCATGGCGCCGGAGCAGTTCCGGCGGCCCCGCGAGGTCGGGCCGGCCGCCGATGTCTTCGCGCTGGGCTCGGTGATCGTGCACGCGGCCACGGGGCGCGGCCCGTTCGACTCCGACAGTCCCTACATCGTCGCCTACCAGGTCGTGCACGACGAGCCCGATCTGACCGGTGTGCCGCTGGGGCTCGCGTCGCTGGTGCGGCGGTGTCTGGCCAAGGAGCCCGAGGACCGGCCCACGCCGGACGAGCTGATGCGGGAGCTGCGCTCGGTGGCGGCCTCGTACGACACCCAGGCGTTCATACCGGCGCAGCGGACGGGCGGGGACGCTCCCGCACCGGTGTCCGGGTCCCCGCGTCCCCGGCGGCGCCTGAAATGGCGGCCCGGTCGCGATCGGGTGTCGGAGCCGGTGGCCGCCGGTGCCGGGCGGCGCCCGGGGTGGCGGCTCGGCCGCGGGCGGACGGCGGCGCTGGTGGCCGGGGTGCTCGGGCTGGCGCTGGCCGGAGGGCTCGCCGCGGTGTGGGCGACCGGGCGAAACGATCAGCCTCCCCCGGTCGCGCCGGCCCTGACGGCGGCTTCCGGCGGCTGGGCGGCCCGCCCGGCGGTCGGCGGCGAGGGCATGCCGCAGTGTTCGTACGACGCCGGGAAGCTGTTCTGCGCGCGGCCGGGCGTCGTGTACGCGCTCGGCGCGGCCGACGGCCGGCTGCTGTGGCGGCAGGCGGTGGACACCCGGGCCACGAGCGGTCCGCCGGTCGTGGCCGGCGGCCTGGTGCAGCCGTACACCGACGGCGGCTCCCGGCTCGCCGGGCTGGACCCGGACACGGGCGAGGAGGTGTGGCGGCGCCGGCTGCCCGTGGGCACGACGGTGCGGTACGCCGGTGACACGGCCCTGCTCACCGCTGCCGACGGCACGGTCACCGGCGTGGACGGCGCGACCGGCCGTACCCGCTGGCACGGGGCCGTGCCCGGGCAGGGCGCGCCGTCCTTCGTCGCGTTCCCCGGCGGCCCCTCGGCCTATGCGACGCGTACGTCCGCCGACGGCGGGCACACCCGGGTGACCGCCGTGGATCCGGCGAGCGGCCGGGTGCGGTGGGACGTGCGGCTGCGCGGCTGGCTCAAGCCGGTCGCCGCGCGGGCGGCCGACGGGTCGGTGTTCTTCCTGGCGATGGACAGCGGCTACGGCGCCCGGGAGGTCGTCCGCTACACCCCCGCGACCGGCGCCACCCGGCGGGTCGCGCTGCCCGCCGTGCTCGACGGCGCGCACGCCACCGTGCGCGGGGACGTCGTCTATGTGCTGGCCACCGGCGGTTCCCTGGACGCCGTGGACGTGGCGGCGGGCAGGCGGCTGTGGCATCTGGAGACGTCGGTGAGCCGTGGTTCGCTGCCGGTCGCGCGGGACGGGCGGGTGTATCTGACCGCGGGCGACGGCCGGCTGCTCGCCGTGGACGCGGCGAAGGGGCGGCTGGTGGGGCAGACGCCCGCGCGGCTGGGCGCCGACTCGGCGCGGGTCATGGGCACACCGCCCGCTCCGGTGCCGGTCGGCACCCGGGTCTGCGCGACCGCGCCGGACGGCACGGTGTTCACCGTGGACGGCCGGGCGCCGGGCGCCTGGTGAGGCCGTGACGGACGGCGAAAGGGCCGCCTCCCGGTGGAGGCGGCCCTTGTCGGTCAGCGGTCAGCCGAGGCGGGACACGTCGCGCACCGCGCCCTTGTCGGCGCTCGTGGCCATCGCGGCGTAGGCGCGCAGGGCGGCGGAGACCTTGCGGTCGCGGTTCTTCGGGGCGTAGACGCCGTTCAGGGCCTGTTCACGGCGGGCCAGCTCGGCGTCGTCGACCAGCAGCTCGATCGTGCGGTTCGGGATGTCGATGCGGATGCGGTCGCCGTCCTGGACCAGGGCGATGGTGCCACCGGAGGCCGCCTCGGGGGAGGCGTGGCCGATGGACAGGCCCGAGGTGCCGCCGGAGAAGCGGCCGTCGGTGATCAGGGCGCAGGTCTTGCCCAGGCCGCGGCCCTTCAGGTACGAGGTCGGGTACAGCATCTCCTGCATGCCGGGGCCGCCCTTGGGGCCCTCGTAGCGGATGACGACGACGTCGCCGTCCTTGACCTCCTGGGTGAGGATCCGCTGGACGGCCTCCTCCTGGGACTCGCAGACGACCGCCGGGCCCTCGAAGGTCCAGATCGACTCGTCCACGCCGGCCGTCTTCACCACGCAGCCGTCGACCGCGAGGTTGCCGCGCAGCACGGCCAGGCCGCCGTCCTTGGAGTACGCGTGCTCCACGGAGCGGATGCAGCCGTTCTCGGCGTCCTCGTCCAGGGCCTCCCAGCGCTCGGACTGGGAGAAGGCCTCGGCGGAGCGGACGCAGCCGGGCGCCGCGTGCCACAGCTCGACCGCCTCGGAGGAGGGGGAGCCGCCGCGGATGTCCCAGGTCTTCAGCCAGTCGGCCAGGGACGGGCTGTGCACGGCGTGCACGTCCTCGTTGAGCAGGCCGGCCCGGTGCAGCTCGCCCAGCAGGGCCGGGATGCCGCCGGCGCGGTGCACGTCCTCCATGTAGTACGTGCGGTCCTTGGCGACGTTCGGGGCGACCTTCGCCAGGCAGGGCACGCGGCGGGAGACGGCGTCGATCTCGTGCAGGCCGAACGGGACGCCCGCCTCCTGGGCGGCGGCCAGCAGGTGCAGGATCGTGTTGGTGGAGCCGCCCATCGCGATGTCCAGGGCCATGGCGTTCTCGAAGGCCTGGAAGGTGGCGATGTTGCGGGGCAGGACGGTGTCGTCGTCCTGCTCGTAGTAGCGGCGGGTGAGGTCCATGACCGTGCGGGCCGCGTTCTCGTACAGGGCGCGGCGGGCGGTGTGGGTGGCGAGGACCGAGCCGTTGCCGGGCAGGGACAGGCCGATGGCCTCGGTCAGGCAGTTCATCGAGTTGGCGGTGAACATGCCGGAACAGCTGCCGCAGGTCGGGCAGGCGTTCTCCTCGATGCGGAGGATGTCCTCGTCGGAGACCTTGTCGTTGACGGCGTCGGAGATCGCGTCGACCAGGTCGAGCGTGCGGACCGTGCCGTCGACCAGGGTGGCGCGGCCGGACTCCATGGGGCCGCCGGAGACGAACACCGTCGGGATGTTCAGGCGCAGGGCCGCCATCAGCATGCCCGGGGTGATCTTGTCGCAGTTGGAGATGCAGACCAGGGCGTCGGCGCAGTGGGCCTCGACCATGTACTCGACCGAGTCCGCGATCAGGTCGCGGGAGGGCAGGGAGTACAGCATGCCGCCGTGGCCCATGGCGATGCCGTCGTCGACCGCGATCGTGTTGAACTCGCGCGGGATGCCGCCGGCTTCCTTGATCGCCTCGCTGACGATCCGGCCGACCGGCTGGAGGTGGGTGTGGCCGGGCACGAACTCGGTGAAGGAGTTCGCGACGGCGATGATCGGCTTCCGGCCGATGTCCGCACCGGGTACACCGGAGGCGCGCATAAGGGCGCGGGCGCCCGCCATGTTGCGGCCGTGGGTGACTGTGCGGGACCTCAGCTCGGGCATCGTCGCTCGCTCCTTCAGACGGGTGTGCCTGTTGTCGAGCGTACGCCGCTCATCCAGCTGGCGGGACAAGGTGTCCGAATACCGGGACGTCTGTTCCATTTGGAGGCCCCGGACGACTCCCGCCGGGCGGCTTCTCAGGGGGCCGTCAGATGGATCTGTACGACGGGTGCGACGCGGGCGATGATCTGCTCCAGGTCCGCCGACGCCAGCGGCTCCAGCCTGATCACGTACCGCAGCATGGCACAGCCCACCAGCTGGGCGGCGGCCAGTTCGGCGCGCAGCTCCGCGTCCGGCAGCCGGAGCCGGGCGGCGATGCGGCGCATCAGCTGGGCGGCGACCAGACGGCGCAGGACGGCGGCGGCCGTGTCGTTGTCGACGGCCGAGCGCACGATCGCCAGCAGCGGGGCCCGGGTGGCGGGGTCCTCCCAGATACCGAGCACGAACCGGGTCAGCCGCTCGCCGACCCCGTCCGCCGGGCCCTCGGCGACCGCGTCGGGCGCGGCCAGCGCGGGCGCGAAGGCGACCTCGATGGCCGCCTCGAAGACCTGCTCCTTGGTGCCGAAGTAGTGGTGCACCAGCGCGGAGTCCACCCCGGCGGCCTTGGCGATGCCGCGTACGGACGTCTTCTCGTACCCGCGCGCGGAGAACTCCTCGCGGGCGGCGGCGAGGATACGGTCCCGGGTGCCTGCGGACTCGGTGCGCGGGGGGCGGCCCCGGCGGCGGGCGGCGGGCCGGGGGGCGGTGCCGTCCGTGGCCGGGGGGCGGGTCGGGGTCATCGTCGGGGCACCCGTACGGCTGCCGCGCTCAGGTGGGCGCGGGTGAAGGCCAGGGCCTCGGCGAGGTCGGCCTCGCGCTCGGCGCCGGACATCGCGCGCCGGGTGTTGACCTCGATCACCACATGGCCGTCGAAGCCGGTGCGCACCAGGCGTTCCAGCAGCTCGGCGCAGGGCTGGGTACCACGGCCGGGCACCAGGTGCTCGTCCTTGGCCGAGCCGCGGCCGTCGGCGAGGTGGACGTGCCCGAGCCGGTCGCCCATGCGGTCGACCATGTCCAGGGCGTCGGTGCGGGCCGTCGCCGTGTGGCTGAGGTCGATCGTGAAGTGCCGGTAGTCGTTGTGGGTGACGTCCCAGTCGGGGGCGTAGGCGAGCATCTCGCGGTCGCGGTAGCGCCAGGGGTACATGTTCTCGACGGCGAACCGCACGTCCGTCTCGTCCGCCATCCGCCAGATGCCCTCGACGAAGCCCCGGGCGTACTGCCGCTGCCAGCGGAACGGCGGGTGGACGACGACGGTGGAGGCGCCGAGCTTCTCCGCCGCCGCCCGGGCCCGGCGCAGCTTCGTCCAGGGGTCGGTGGTCCACACCCGCTGGGTGATCAGCAGGCAGGGGGCGTGGACGGCCAGGATGGGGACGCCGTGGTAGTCCGACAGGCGGCGCAGCGCCTCGATGTCCTGGCTCACCGGGTCGGTCCACACCATGACCTCGACACCGTCGTAACCGAGGCGCGCGGCGATCTCGAAGGCCGTCGCCGTGGACTCCGGGTAGACGGAGGCGGTCGAGAGCGCGATGCGCACGTCCGTTGGTTCAGCCACGCTCGTCACCTTACGGCGTGGGAAGGCCCGGGCGCTGTGTGCCTGTTCACCGTTGTGACGTTCGCCATTTGCGTGGGTGCGGGGGCGTTTGTGCGGTGGGATGCGTTCGCTCCGGTGCGGGTGCGCTAGGCGGAGCCCATGTGGTCGAGGCGCCGCAGGATCACGCCCTCGCGCAGGGCCCAGGGGCAGATCTCCAGTTTCTCCACGCCGAAGAGGTCCATCGCGCCCTCGGCCACCAGGGCGCCCGCGAGCAGCTGGCCGGCCCTGCCCTCCGACACCCCGGGGAGTCCGGCGCGCTGGGCGGCGGTCATGCCCGCGAGTTTCGGGACCCACGCCTCCAGGGACTGGCGTTTGAGTTCCCGCTGGACGTAAAGGCCGTCGGTGCTGCGGGCGGCGCCGGCGATGCGGGCGAGCTGCTTGAAGGTCTTGGAGGTGGCCACCACGTGGTCGGGGGCGCCGAAGCGGGCGAACTCGCCGACGGTGCGGGCGATCTCGGTGCGGACGTGGCGGCGCAGGGCGCGGACGTCCTCCGGGGCGGGCGGGTCGCCGGGCAGCCAGCCGGCGGTGAGGCGGCCGGCGCCGAGCGGCAGGGAGACCGCCGCGTCCGGCTCCTCGTCCATGCCGTAGGCGATCTCCAGGGAGCCGCCGCCGATGTCGAGGACCAGCAGCTTTCCGGCGGACCAGCCGAACCAGCGGCGTACGGCGAGGAAGGTGAGCCGGGCCTCCTCGGCGCCGCTGAGGACCTGGAGCCGTACGCCGGTCTTGTCGGCCACGCGCCCCAGGACGTCGTCGGCGTTGCCGGCCTCGCGGACGGCGGAGGTCGCGAACGGCAGCAGGTCCTCGACGCCCTTGTCCTCGGCGGCCTGGAGCGCGTCCTGTACGACGTCGATCAGTTTCTCTATGCCGTCGTCGCCTATGGCACCGCTGTCGTCGAGGAGCTGGGCGAGCCGGAGTTCGACCTTGTGGGAGTGCGCGGGCAGCGGGCGCGCGCCGGGGTGGGCGTCCACCACCAGCAGATGCACCGTGTTCGAACCCACATCCAGGACACCGAGTCTCATGTACGGAACGCTACTGCCAGAGTGGCTGTCATCGGTGTCCCCGGTGGTCCCCGGCCACTTACCCTGGACGGGTGCCAAAGACGAAAAAGGCCAAGCACGACAAGGCTGGCAAGGTCGACAAGACGGACAAGAAGCGCAAGTCCGTCATGGCTCCCGAGGAGGCGAGGGTGAGCGACGAGAAGGGTCTCGACTTCGCCCGCGCCTGGGTGGAGTTCCCGGACCCGGCGGACGAGGAACAGGTCTTCCGGTGCGATCTGACCTGGCTGACCTCCCGCTGGAACTGCATCTTCGGCAGCGGCTGCCAGGGCATCCAGGCGGGCCGCGCCGACGACGGGTGCTGCTCGCTGGGTGCGCATTTCTCCGACGAGGACGACGAGAAGCGGGTCGCCGAGCACGTGGCGCGGCTCACCCCGGAGATCTGGCAGCACCACGACGAGGGCACGCGCGGCGGCTGGATCTCCGAGGACGAGGAGGGCTCCCGGCAGACGCGGCCGTTCCAGGGCTCCTGCATCTTCCAGAACCGGCCGGGGTTCGCGGGCGGCGCGGGCTGCTCGCTGCACATCCTGGCCCTCAAGGAGGGCCGGGAGCCGCTGGAGACCAAGCCGGACGTGTGCTGGCAGCTGCCGATCCGGCGGACCTACGACTGGATCGACCGCCCGGACGACACGCGCGTGCTGCAAGTGTCCATCGGCGAGTACGACCGCCGGGGCTGGGGCCCTGGCGGCCACGACCTGCACTGGTGGTGCACCTCGGCGACCTCGGCCCACGGTGCGGGCGAACCGGTCTACGTCTCCTACCGCGCCGAACTGACGGAACTGATGGGCAAGGCCGGCTACGACCGCCTGGTGGAACTGTGCGAGCAGCGCCTGGCCTCCCAGCTGCCCCTGGTGGCACCGCATCCCGCGGACCCGGTGGGCTGACCCTGGGGGCCGTCCCGCGGGCCGGGTGGGTTGATCACGCGGGCCGGGTGAGCCGCTGTCCCACGCCCCCTAACTGCCCGTAGGGCTCGGCGTCTGCGTTTCGGGCGGGGTCGGGGCCGGGGTTTCCGGGGTGGACGGGGGCGGGCTCGACGGGGGCGGGGTCGGGTCCGGGGGCGGAGAGGAACTCTCCGGCGCGGTGGTGGCCGGCGTGGACGGAGCCGGAGAGGGCGGTGCGGACGACGGGCGCGGGGCCGGGCGCGACGGTGCCGTGCCGTAGCCGTCGATGGAGACCACCGCGCCCGCCGGGGCCACCGCCACGCGCGCGTGCCAGGGGCCGGACGGTTCGCGCAGGTGGTCGACGTACACCTTGATCGTCAGCGCCCGGCCGGGGGCGAGGGTCCCCGAGGACCGGCTGAAGTACAGCCACGGGGCCGACGTGGAGACCGACCAGCGGATGTCGGACGACCCCGGGGACGCCGTGAGGGTGATCAGCGTGGTGTCGCCTTCGTTCGCCGCGCCGACCGTCAGCCGTGCCGCGTCCCCGCGCCCCGTTCCGCCGACGCTGACGACCTGCACGGAGACATCCGCCTTGCCGTCACCGCGCAGGCGCGGGCCCGCCTTGGCCCTGGCGTTCCCGGCGTTCTCGTAGGTCCCGGCCGGGCCGTCGCCGAGCGCGTCGGGGCCCTGTGCCTCGCGCGCGGTCGCGGACGGCCCGTCGCCCTCCCCGGCCGGCCCGCCCCGGTACGCGGCCCACAGCGCCAGGACCGGCGCGGCGACGACCGTGGCGACCACCGTCGTCGTGACGGCCCGCGCCCGCATCCGCTCCCGGCGGGCCGCCCGGTCCTTGGGTCCCATCGGGAAGCCGCGCCGGTCGAAACGGGGTACGGCCGCGCCACGCGCGCGTGGCTGGTGCGCGAGCGCCATGTGGAGGGCCGTGCGCGGGGCCTGGAGGACGGGCAGTTCGGCGGGGGTGACCATGGCGCCGGGCCAGCGGCCGGGAACGGCGCGCTCGGCGGTACGACGGCAGCGCGGACAGTCGTCCACGTGCCGGACCAGCTCGCGGCGCAGGGCGGTGCCCAGGACCAGCCGGCCGTCGCCGGTGAGGTGGGCCACGCCGGGGCAGCCGCCCGCCTCCACGACGGCCAGGGCCGCGCGGGTGCGCTCGACCTCGCAGGCGGCGGAGGCGAGCAGGTCGCGCGCGGCGGGCGGCTGCATGCCGAGGACGGCGGCGACCTCGTGGGCGGTGAGGTGGTGGCGGACGGCGAGTTCCAGGGCCTCGCGCTGCTCGGGGGTGGTACCGGCCGCCTCCGGCCAGGCCAGCAGGGCGAGTTCGCGGCGCCGCCGCTCCTCGGCCTCCGGCGCGGGAGCCGCCGCCTCCGGAACGCCGTTCCCGGGCCCTTTCCCCACCCCTCTGCCGACGTTTCTTCCGCCGCTCCTGCCGACACCGGCCCCGGCCCCGGCTCCGGCCCCTCTCCCCGCGCCCCTCTCCGCTCCGGACCGTCCCGCCGCGTGCGCCCCCTGGCGTTTCGGCTTCGGCTCGGCCAGTTTGCGCAGGCACGCCCAGCGGGACAGGGCGTACAGCCAGGCTCTGAGGTCGTCGGCGGAGTCGGGGAGGCGGTGGCCGCGCCGCTCGGCCACCGTGAGGGCGTCGGCGAGGGCGGCGGTGGCCGCGTCGTGGTCGCACAGCACCGACAGACAGTAGGTGAACAGGCCGTCCAGATACGGTTCGTAGCGAGCCGGCGTGCGCTGGGCGATGGCACGCGCGGCGGCGCGGTCGCGCGCCTCACGGACTTCACGCGCCTCAAGGGACTCACGTGCCTCGTGTGCTTGTCGAGCCTCATGGGCCTCGCGCGCTTCTCCAGCCTCACGGGCCTCTCGTCGTGCGTCACACGCCTCGCTGTGCGCCTGGCGCGCCCCCGTCGTGCGGGTGGTGGTCTCCGGGCTGCTGCTCATCACCCGTGCGACCGTAGGCGTCAGTGGAGTGCCCGTTCCGGAACCTTGAGCAGTTTTAATCCATACGGGTGAAACGATCCCTCATAAGGGGACAGGAAGGCTTTGTTCCACGGCCGGACCCGGTATGCGGTGGCCGGGAAGCGGTCGCTCGCGCCGCGTTGTCAGTGCCGCGGGCTACGGTTTGCGCATGGCTGCCCGTACCAAGACCACCAAGGACCGTCCGTCGTACCGCTGCACGGAGTGCGGCTGGCAGACGGCCAAGTGGCTCGGCCGCTGCCCCGAATGCCAGGCGTGGGGCACGGTCGAGGAGTACGGCGCGCCCGCGGTCCGCACGACGGCGCCGGGCCGGGTGAGCACCTCCGCGCTGCCCATCGGCCAGGTCGACGGCCGGCAGGCCACCGCCCGTACCACCGGCGTGCCCGAGCTGGACCGGGTGCTCGGCGGCGGTCTCGTGCCGGGCGCGGTGGTCCTGCTCGCGGGCGAGCCGGGCGTCGGCAAGTCCACCCTGCTGCTGGACGTGGCCGCCAAGTCGGCGAGCGCCGAGCACCGCACCCTCTATGTCACCGGCGAGGAGTCCGCGAGCCAGGTGCGGCTGCGCGCCGACCGCATCGGCGCCCTGGACGACCATCTGTACCTGGCCGCGGAGACCGACCTGGCCGCCGTCCTCGGCCACCTGGACGAGGTCAAGCCGTCCCTGCTGATCCTCGACTCGGTGCAGACGGTCGCCTCGCCCGAGATCGACGGCGCGCCCGGCGGCATGGCACAGGTCCGGGAGGTGGCCGGCGCCCTGATCCGCGCCTCCAAGGAGCGCGGCATGTCCACGCTGCTGGTGGGCCACGTCACCAAGGACGGCGCGATCGCCGGTCCCCGCCTCCTGGAACACCTGGTGGACGTCGTCCTGCACTTCGAGGGCGACCGGCACGCGCGCCTGCGCCTGGTGCGGGGCGTGAAGAACCGGTACGGGGCGACGGACGAGGTCGGCTGCTTCGAGCTGCACGACGAGGGCATCACGGGCCTCGCCGATCCCAGCGGCCTGTTCCTGACCCGCCGCGCCGAGCCGGTGCCGGGCACCTGCCTGACCGTCACCCTGGAGGGCCGCCGCCCGCTGGTGGCCGAGGTGCAGGCGCTGACCGTGGACTCGCAGATCCCCTCCCCCCGGCGTACGACGTCCGGCCTGGAGACCTCGCGGGTGTCGATGATGCTCGCCGTCCTGGAGCAGCGCGGCCGGATCAGCGCGCTCGGCAAGCGGGACATCTACTCCGCGACGGTCGGCGGGGTGAAGCTGTCGGAGCCCGCCGCCGACCTCGCCGTCGCGCTCGCCCTGGCCTCCGCCGCCAGCGACACCCCGCTGCCGAAGAACCTGGTGGCCATCGGCGAGGTGGGCCTGGCCGGCGAGGTCAGACGGGTCACGGGGGTGCAGCGCAGGCTCGCCGAGGCGCACCGGCTGGGCTTCACGCACGCCCTCGTGCCGTCCGACCCGGGGAAGGTGCCGCCCGGCATGAAGGTGCTGGAGGTCGCCGACATAGGGGACGCGCTGCGGGTTCTGCCGCGCTCCCGTCGCCGAGAGGCCCCACGGGAGGCGGAGGAGCGCCGGTAGACTTTGCCCTGGTCTCGCCCGTCCGTACGAACCGAGTGCGGGTACGGGGGCGCGTCAGAACCTGCGACCGGAGGAGTGCAGTGGCAGCCAACGACCGGGCAGCGGCTCCCGGCAAGTCCGGTGGGAGTGCCGGTTCCGACGGTCTGATGCGCGCCTCGCTGAGCGCCGTGGCGCCGGGCACGCCCCTGCGCGACGGCCTGGAACGGGTTCTGCGCGGCAACACCGGCGGTCTCATCGTCCTCGGCTCGGACAAGACGGTCGAGGCGATGTGCACGGGCGGGTTCGTGCTGGACGTCGAGTTCACGGCCACCCGGCTGCGGGAGCTGTGCAAGTTGGACGGCGGCATCGTGCTGTCGTCGGACCTGTCGAAGATCCTGCGCGCGGGCGTCCAGCTGGTGCCGGACCCGACGATCCCCACGGAGGAGACGGGCACACGGCACCGCACGGCGGACCGGGTGAGCAAGCAGGTCGGCTTCCCTGTGGTCTCGGTCTCCCAGTCGATGCGGCTGATCGCCCTGTACGTGGACGGTCAGCGGCGCGTCCTGGAGGACTCGGCGGCGATCCTGTCCCGCGCGAACCAGGCGCTGGCGACGCTGGAGCGGTACAAGCTGCGGCTGGACGAGGTCGCGGGCACCCTGTCGGCGCTGGAGATCGAGGACCTGGTGACGGTCCGGGACGTCTCGGCGGTCGCGCAGCGGCTGGAGATGGTCCGCCGGATCGCCACCGAGATCGCCGAGTACGTGGTCGAGCTGGGCACCGACGGCCGGCTTCTCGCGCTCCAGCTGGAGGAGCTGATCGCGGGTGTCGAGCCGGACCGCGAACTGGTCGTCCGCGACTATGTGCCCGAGCCGACGGCGAAGCGGTCCCGCACGGTCGAGGAGGCGCTGGCCGAGCTGGACGCGCTGACCCACGCGGAGCTGCTGGAACTGGGCACGGTGGCGCGTGCGCTGGGCTACACCGCGTCGCCCGAGTCGCTGGACTCGGCGGTCTCGCCGCGCGGCTTCCGGCTGCTGGCGAAGGTGCCACGGCTGCCGGGCGCGATCATCGACCGGCTGGTGGAGCACTTCGGGGGCCTGCAGAAGCTGCTGGCCGCGAGCGTGGACGACCTGCAGACCGTGGACGGCGTGGGCGAGGCGCGGGCGCGCAGCGTACGGGAGGGGCTGTCGCGGCTGGCGGAGTCGTCGATCCTGGAGCGGTACGTCTGAGGGTTCGGCCGGGCGCGAAAGAGCTCGGGCCCTTGTGTCGTACGGCGGCTGCGGGTGCGTTGTGGTTTCTCGCACCCCGCGGCGAAGCCGCATATTGATACGGCCCGCGCCCCTACGGGGCGCGCTCTCAGTCCGCCGACAGTACGAACGACGCCTGGAGCTTGGCGTGGCCGGGGATCTTGGCCTCCAGCAGGTAGGTGCCGGGCTTGGCCGGGTCGCCGGACGGGGTGCCGCAGTGGGCGGCGCTCGGCTTGCGGTCCCACTTGACGGTGTAGGTGACGCTCTGGCCGGCCGGTACCCGGAAGGCCAGGCTGCCCGGGCCCTTGGGGCAGTCGTCCGAGGACCAGAAGGCGTCGTCGCCGTCCGCCGGGGTGATCGTCAACACCGCGTGGCTCGGGCCGAGATCGACTTTGCAGTCCGCCGACGAGCCGTTCTTCGCGGTGAGTTCGAAGGTCGGGGTCTGGTCCGGCGAGTAGGAGTTGCGCACGCTGCGCAGGCCCAACTCCACCGCCGTGGACGGGCAGTCGGGCAGCGTGGAGGATCCGGGGAGCGCGTCGCCCGCGGCGACGGGGGCACCGGAACCCGGGCCCGTGCCGGAGGAGCCGGCCGAGCCGGAGGAGCCACCGGCGCCGGACGAACCGCCGGAACCCCCGCCCGACCCCGTCGCGCCGCCGCCGGAGCCCCCGGAGTCCGCGCCGCCGCCGGTGCCGTCGCCGCCCGACTCGTCGCGCCCGCCCGGGTGTTGGCTGATCGCGGGGCCGGACTGGCTCGGTCCTGGGGTGATGACGTGCGTGGGGTTCTTGCCGTCGGACCCGGAGGTGTTCTTCTTGCCGCCCCCGCCGCCGGTGGTGACGATCAACGTGATCACGAGCGCCAACAGGGCGACCACGGACAGCAGTACGACCCTCCGACGCCAGTAGATGGAGGAGGGAAGCGGCCCGACCGGATTGCGCAGAGATCCCACGCGCAAACTGTACGAGAGATCGCCGCGCTTGCTCGCGTCACCCGCCGTGCCGAAACCAACTTTTCCGGATCATCATTCCGGTAACTGCGTTGGGCGACACGGTTCTTCATATTTCGCCACGCTCGGTGACCGCGCCCTCACGCACGACTCCCGGCCACCCGTGGCAGGATCGAAGGGCCATGACTGAGAAGCTCCACGCCCCCGTGATCGCCTGGTTCGACGCCCATGCCCGTGACCTCCCCTGGCGCCGCCCGGAGGCGGGCCCGTGGGGCGTGATGGTCAGCGAGTTCATGCTCCAGCAAACCCCGGTGAACCGGGTCCTGCCCGTCTACGAGGAATGGCTGGCCCGCTGGCCGCGCCCCGCCGACCTGGCGAAGGAGGCTCCGGGCGAGGCGGTGCGCGCCTGGGGCCGGCTCGGCTACCCGCGCCGGGCCCTGCGGCTGCACGGCGCCGCGGTCGCCATAACGGAGCGGCACGGCGGGGACGTGCCGACGGACCACGCGCAGCTGCTGGCGCTGCCCGGGATCGGCGAGTACACGGCGGCGGCCGTCGCCTCGTTCGCGTACGGGCAGCGGCACGCGGTGCTGGACACCAATGTGCGGCGGGTGATCGCGCGGGCGGTGACCGGGGTGCAGTACCCGCCGAACGCGACCACGGCCGCCGAGCGGCGCCTGGCGCGGGAGCTGCTGCCCGAGGACGAGCGGACCGCCGCGCGCTGGGCCGCCGCCTCCATGGAGCTGGGCGCGCTGGTGTGCACGGCGAAGAACGAGGGGTGCGGGCGGTGCCCGATCGCCGGGCAGTGCGCCTGGCGGCTGGCGGGCAAGCCGGAGCACTCCGGGCCGCCGCGGCGCGGGCAGACGTACGCCGGCACGGACCGGCAGGTGCGCGGCAAGCTGCTGGCCGTGCTGCGGGAGGCGCACGCGCCGGTGCCGCAGGCGGTGCTGGACCGGGTGTGGCACGAGCCGGTGCAGCGGGCCCGCGCGCTGGACGGGCTGGTCGCGGACGGTCTGGTGGAGCCGCTGCCCGGCGGTCTGTACCGGCTGCCGCTGGGCTGACGCACGGCCAGGTCACAGTCCCACGGGGTCCGTTACGAAGGATCAGAGGCGGCAAAGCCTCCCATAACGGGACGTAACTCCCGCGTGCTCTTCCCCGTCGCGGCTTCCGTTACACAACCGACGGACAGCCGATTGCCGGCCGCAGGCTGGTCCGCACAGCCCCGTGACAACCGCTCCGTAGCTTCTTCTCCGTGCCCGGCGGACCACCGGGCGCGGGAACAGCGGGACTTCCGGCACGAGCCGGAGGCGCGACGGGGAACGGAGGCGGTTGATCATGGCGCAGGGCGAGGTGCTCGAATTCGAGGAGTACGTCCGCACCCGGCAGGACGCGCTGCTGCGCAGCGCCCGCCGGCTGGTACCGGACCCGGTCGACGCCCAGGACCTGCTGCAGACCGCGCTGGTGCGGACGTACGGCCGCTGGGAGGGCATAGCCGACAAGCGGCTCGCCGACGCCTATCTGCGCCGGGTCATGATCAACACGCGGACCGAGTGGTGGCGGGCGCGCAAGCTGGAAGAGGTGCCGACCGAGCAGCTGCCGGACGCCTCCGTGGACGACTCCACCGAGCAGCACGCCGACCGGGCCCTGCTGATGGACGTCTTGAAGGTGCTCGCACCGAAGCAGCGCAGTGTCGTGGTGCTGCGACACTGGGAGCAGATGTCCACAGAGGAGACGGCCGCGGCCCTCGGCATGTCGGCCGGTACGGTCAAGAGCACGCTGCACCGGGCGCTCGCCCGGCTCCGGGAGGAGCTGGAGGCCCGCGATCTGGACGCACGCGCGCTGGAGCGTGAGGAGCGGGAGCGTTGCGCGGCCTGACCGGGGCCGGACCCGAAGGGGTCCGAAGGAGTTCACAGGCGGTGATCGCGGTGGGGTCCGCGCTCGCCGCCCTCGCCCTTTTCCTCGCAGCCTGCGGCAGCGGGGGCACCGGCGCCCGGGACGAGGGCCCGGCGCACGCCTCGGCCGCGGCGGTGGCCGGCGCCTCCCCCTCCGCGAGCGCCTTCGGCAAGTTCCGGCGGGTGGACGCCGTGGCGCTGCTCAAACGCGACCCCCAAGTGTCACCGGCGGTCAAGCGGGAGCTGAAGCCGTGCGACGGCGACGACTACCAGGTGGACGTCTCGTACGGCGATCTCACCGACGCCCCGGTGGACGACGTCGTCATCAACGTGATGACCTGCGCGGACTGGGTCGGCATCGGCTCGTACGTGTACCGGGACGACAACGGCGTGTTCAAGAACGTCTTCAAGAGCGAGGAATCCCCGGTCTACGCGGAGATCGACCGCGGCACCCTGTCGGTGACCAGGCAGTATTACGAGCAGGACGACCCGATCTCCAGCCCGTCCGGGGACGTCGTGACCCCCTACACCTGGAAGGCCGGGCGGTTCGTCCCGGGCAAGCCCACCCGCAACGAGTACGGCAAGTCCGCCGACGGGTCCCCGCGGCCCGTGCCGGCCACCTGATCCCCCACACGCACACCACGAGGACTGAGAGCACCGGGATGGCAGACCAGACCCACGTCCTGTTCGTCGAGGACGACGACGTCATCCGCGAGGCCACCCAGCTCGCCCTGGAGCGGGACGGCTTCGCGGTCACCGCGATGCCCGACGGCCTGTCGGGCCTGGAGGCGTTCCGGGCGAACCGTCCCGACATCGCCCTGCTGGACGTCATGGTGCCGGGCCTGGACGGGGTCAGCCTGTGCCGGCGGATCCGGGACGAGTCCACCGTGCCGGTGATCATGCTGTCGGCGCGCGCCGACTCCATCGACGTCGTCCTCGGCCTGGAGGCGGGCGCCGACGACTACGTGACCAAGCCGTTCGACGGTGCCGTGCTGGTCGCCCGGATCCGCGCCGTGCTGCGCCGCTTCGGGCACGCCGGCGGGGAGCGGGCGCAGGAGTCCGGGAACGCGGTCACCGGCACGCTGGCCTTCGGGGACCTGGAGATCGACACCGACGGCATGGAGGTACGTCGGGCCGGGCGGCCGGTGGCGCTCACCCCGACCGAGATGCGGCTGCTGCTGGAGTTCTCCTCCGCGCCGGGCACCGTGCTCTCCCGCGACAAGCTGCTGGAACGCGTGTGGGACTACGGCTGGGGCGGGGACACCCGGGTCGTGGACGTGCATGTCCAGCGGCTGCGGCAGAAGATCGGCCAGGACCGGATCGAGACGGTCCGCGGCTTCGGCTACAAGCTGAAGGCCTGAGCGGGGCGGTATGCGGGGGATCCTGCGGAACCCGGTGCGGCGCATGGAGCGCGCGGGACTGCGCACGGGGCTCAGATGGAAGCTGAGCGCGGCGATCGCGCTGGTGGCCGGTCTGGTGGCGGTCGTGCTCAGTCTGGTCGTGCACAACGCGGCCCGGGTCTCGATGCTGGACAACGCGCGCGAGCTGGCCAACGACCGCCTGGTGCTGGCCCAGCGCAACTACGAGCTGAACCGGGGACCGGTCTTCCCCTACGTGAAGGTGGACGACCCCGAGCTGCCGGACGCGCTGCGCGAGAGCGTCGGGCGCAGCCGGCGGGCCAGCGACGTCTCCCGGCACGGCGAGGACCCGGACATCTGGGCGGCCGTGCCGGTCAAGGGCGGGCATGTGCTGTCCGTGCACATGCACCTGCCCGACCGCAGCGTCGACATGCTCAGGGACCTGGACCAGGCCCTGGTCATCGGCTCGGTCGCGGTGGTGCTCGGCGGCAGCGCGCTCGGCGTGCTGATCGGCGGCCAGCTGTCGCGCCGGCTGCGGAAGGCCGCGGCGGCGGCGAACCGGGTCGCCAAGGGCGAGACCGACGTACGGGTGCGGGAGGCCATCGGCGGGGTCGTACGGGACGAGACCGACGATCTGGCGCGCGCGGTGGACGCCATGGCGGACGCGCTGCGGCAGCGGCTGGAGGCCGAGCGGCGGGTCACGGCCGACATCGCGCACGAGCTGCGCACCCCGGTGACCGGACTGCTGACGGCGGCCGAGCTGCTGCCGCCCGGCCGGCCCACGGAGCTGGTCCTGGACCGGGCCAAGGCGATGCGCACGCTGGTCGAGGACGTGCTGGAGGTGGCCCGGCTGGACAGCGCCTCGGAGCGGGCGGAACTCCAGGACATCATGCTGGGCGAGTTCGTGGCGCGCCGGGTGGCGGCCAAGGACCCGGACGTCGCCGTACGGGTGGTGCACGAGTCGGAGGTCACCACCGATCCGCGGCGGCTGGAGCGGGTGCTGTTCAACCTGCTCGCCAACGCGGCCCGGCACGGCCGGCCACCGGTCGAGGTCAGCGTGGAGGGCCGGGTCATCCGGGTCCGCGATCACGGCCCCGGCTTCCCCGAGGAACTGCTGGCCGAGGGGCCGAGCCGGTTCCGCACCGGCAGCAAGGACCGCGCCGGGCAGGGCCACGGGCTGGGGCTGACCATCGCGGCCGGCCAGGCGCGGGTCCTCGGCGCCCGGCTGACCTTCCGCAACGTACGCCCCGTCGGCACGCCCGCCGACCAGCCCGCGGAGGGCGCGGTGGCCGTCCTGTGGCTGCCGGAGCACGCCCCGACCAACACGGGCAGCTATCCGGTGCTTCCGGTGTCAGGGACGGGTTAGAGACTCGGGGGCCCGGAATACCGCTGGGAGCAGGCCAGTTGATCACGGTCGACCCTGTCCGCCCACGGACCGTACGGAGCGCCGATGAGCAGCCGCACCCCCTCCCCCGCCCCCGTGCCGGACACCCCGGCGCTGCGGGGGCGCACGGTGGTCCTGATCGGCGGGGGTTCGGGCATCGGGCTGCGGGTGGCGCACCAGGTCGTGGCGGCGGGTGCCCGGGTGGTGCTCGGCGGGCGGACACCGGCCCGGCTGGCCTCCGCCGCGCGGGAGCTGGGACCGGCGGCCTCCTGGCGGGCCGTGGACATCACCGACCGGGCTTCGCTAGCCGCCTTCTTCGCGCCGCTGGAGCGGGTGGACCACCTGTTCACCTCCGCCGCCTCCTACCGGGTGGGCCCGATGCTGGGCCTGAGCGACGAGGACGCCGAGAGCCCGTTCGTCTCCAAGTTCTGGGGCCAGTACCACGCCGTCCGGCACGCCGCGCCGAAGCTGGCCGCCGACGGCTCGGTGGTCCTGATGTCCGGCGCGGCCGGTGCCCGCCCGCCGGCGCCCGCGCCCGCCTACGCGGCCTGCAACGCCGCGATCGAGGGGCTGGGGCGCGGCCTGGCGGTCGAGCTGGCACCGGTCCGGGTCAACGTCGTCTCGCCCGGCACCGTCGACGGCAACCTGTGGGCGGGCCGTCCCGCCGCGGACCGGGAGGCCGCGTTCGCGCGGTACCGCAGGGACACGCTGCTGCACCGGCCCGGCACGGAGGACGAGATCGCGCAGGCCGTGGTGTTCCTGTTCACCAACGGCTTCACCACCGGCTCGACGCTGTACCCCGACGGCGGCTACACACTGCGCTGACCAGCACCCCGGGGGGCCTCGGTCACCCGAAGTCCTTGGAGAAGTCGAGCTCCGCGCCGCGCTCGGTCAGCGAGTACCAGTTGCCGTTGTCGTCGCGGAAGATCGCCTCGATGCCGTACGGCCGCTCCTTCGGCTCCTGGACGAACTCCACTCCCCGCGCCCGGAACCTCTCGTAGTCCCCCCGGCAGTCGTCCGTGTGGAAGGCGTCCGCTCCCAGCGCGCCCTTGGCGACCAGCTTCTTCATCGCCTCGGCGGACTCGGGGTCCAGGCCCGGGCCGTCCAGGCTCATCAGCGCCAGCTCGACGCCAGGCTGGTCCTTGGCGCCGACGGTGATCCAGCGCATGTCGCCCAGGGCGAGTTCGGTGCGCACCTCGAAGTCCAGCTTCTCGGTGAAGAACGCCTTCGTGCGCTGCTGGTCGGTGGTCCATACGGTGCTGATGGCCAAGCCCTTGATCATGGCTCCGCTCTCCTGTCGCGAGGCTGCTGTTCCCGCTCGTCACCGTAGGCGGGGCCGGGGGCGGGGCGCTTCTTCGATGTTGCGGTGTTGAAGCCGCCGGCCCAGAGCATGGCGTAGCAGCCGGGTATGAGGGCGGCGCCCCGGCCCACGTGCTTGCCGCGGTACTCGCTCGGGGTGAGGCCCGTACGCGCCTTGAAGCGGGCGGAGAAGGTGCCGAGGCTGCTGAAGCCGACCAGGGTGCAGATCTCGGTCACGGTGAGGCCGGCGGTGCGCAGCAGCTCCTCGGCCCGCTCGATCCGCCGGTGGGTCAGGTACTGGCCGGGTGTCTCGCCGTAGGTCTCCTTGAAGGCGCGCAGGAAGTGATACCGCGAGTACCCGGCGTGGGCCGCCACCGCGTCCAGGTCGAGCGCGGGGTCGGCCCAGTCCCGGTCCATGGCGTCCTTGGCCAGGCGCAGCTGGCGGATTCTGTCCATGGCCCGATGGTGGCACGAGGGTCTGACATCGCGGTCAGAGCGGCACCGACCAGCACAAACGCCCCGGGGGACGATGGAGAGCACCTGGGAGACGGCGGAATGCGCCGAGGGACGGCCATGAGCGGCCGGGAGACGCTCGAGGGCCCCTTGAAGACGGCCGAAGGCCCCGGTGGCGGACACGCACCGGGGCCTTCGGGACCGGGGCCGCCAAGACCGGGGGCCTCGGAGACCGGGGAGGCCGGGGCGGCTCGGGCGGACACGCGCCCGCCGGAGCCTTCCGGGCCGGGAGGATCAGACGGCCTCCACCATCGGCTGCGGTGCCGCCTCCGCGCTCTCGCCGGCCGCCTTCGGACCGCCCTTCAGCGGCACCTCCTTGACGAACAGGGCCGCGATCAGCACCGGCACCGCGACCACGGCGCCGAGCAGGAACGCCGAGTGCGTTCCGGAGGACACCGCGTGCTGGTATGCCTCGCGGGCCGCCGCCGGCAGCTTGGCCAGGCTGTCCGCGTCCAGCTGCGCCGACTTGGCGGTCATCTTCGCGCCGACCGCGCCGGCCCGCTCGGCCATGACGTCCTGGACGCGGTGGTTGAACAGGGCGCCCATGATGGCGACGCCGAAGGAGGAGCCGAGCGTGCGGAACAGGGTGGCCGAGGACGAGGCCACGCCCATGTCCTTCATCTGCACGCTGTTCTGCGCGACCAGCATGGTGATCTGCATCAGGCAGCCCATGCCCGCGCCGACCACGGCCATGTAGACACCGGAGGTGAACCGGCTCGTGCCGGTGTCCATCGTCGACAGCAGGTACAGGCCGACGATCATCAGGGCGCCGCCGGCGATCGGGAACATCTTGTACCGGCCGCTGTTGGTGGTGATCCGTCCGGCGACCATCGAGGTCAGGAGCATCGCGCCGAGCATCGGCAGGAGCAGCAGACCGGAGTTGGTCGCGGACGCGCCCTGCACGGCCTGCTGGTACAGCGGCAGGAAGAGGGTGGCGCCGAACATCACGAAGCCGGTGATGAAGCCGATGACGGCCATCAGGGTGAAGTTGCGGCTCTTGAAGATGTGCAGCGGCACCACCGGCTCGGCGGCCTTGGTCTGCCAGAACACGAACCCGATCAGCGCGGCCACGCCGATGCCGGTCAGCTCCATGATCCGCGCGGAGGTCCAGGCGTACTCGGTGCCGCCCCAGGTGGTGACCAGCACGATCGCGGTGATGCCGACGGTCAGCAGGATGACGCCCAGGTAGTCGATGCCCGCCTTGGACCGCTTCTTCGGCAGCTGGAGCACGACGGTGACCAGCGCGAGGGCGACCGCGCCCAGCGGCAGGTTGATGTAGAAGGCCCAGCGCCAGCCCCAGTTGTCGGTGATGGTGCCGCCGACCAGCGGGCCGCCGATCATGGCCAGCGCCATGACGCCGGCCATCATGCCCTGGTACTTGCCCCGCTCCCGGGGCGGCACCAGGTCGCCGATGATCGCCATGACGCCGACCATGAGGCCGCCGGCGCCGAGCCCCTGCACGGCACGGAAGCCGATCAGCTGGCCCATGTCCTGGGCCATGCCGCTCAGCGCCGAGCCGATGAGGAAGATCACGATGGAGCCGAGGAAGGCGCCCTTGCGCCCGTACATGTCGCCGACCTTGCCCCAGACCGGCGTGGAGGCCGCGGTGGCGAGGGTGTAGCCGGTGACGACCCAGGAGAGGTGCTCCAGACCGCCCAGGTCACCCACGATCGTGGGCATCGCCGTGCCGACGATCATGTTGTCGAGCATCGCGAGCATCATCGCGATCATGAGCGCGAGCAGCACCACTCGCACACTTCGGGGGCGTTTGCCCGCTATAGCGCCTTCTACCGTGTCCGCCATCGTCTTTCCGTTTCCCCCCGGGGCGATACTTACTTGCCGCCCGGCTAGTTCTCAGTACACTGGGACGGTAGAGGGATTACTAGCCGGGCGTCAAGTAAGTTTCCGTGGGGGCCCGAGGAGTACGAGGATGGGCGGCACCATGGACGGCACCAAGCAGCAGCGCCGCGGCAACACCCGCCAGCGCATCCAGGACGTTGCCCTCGAACTCTTCGCGGAGCAGGGCTACGAGAAGACCTCCCTGCGGGAGATCGCCGAGCGCCTCGATGTCACCAAGGCGGCGCTGTACTACCACTTCAAGACGAAGGAAGAGATCATCGTCAGCCTCTTCGAGGACCTGACGAAGCCGATCGAGGACCTGATCGAGTGGGGCAGACGGCAGCCGGGCACCCTGGAGACCAAAGAGGAGATCATCCGCCGCTACAGCGAGGCGCTCGCGGGCGCGGAACCGCTCTTCCGCTTCATGCAGGAGAACCAGGCGACGGTCCGTGAGCTGCGCATCGGCGACACCTTCAAGGACCGGATGCGCGGACTGCGGGACATCCTCATCAACCCCGAGGCGGAGCTGGTGGACCAGGTCCGCTCGGTCAGCGCGATGTTCACGCTGCACGCCGGGATGTTCGTGCTCCAGGACGTCGAAGACGACTCCGAGAAGAGGCGCGAGGCCGTTCTCGAAGTCGCCCTGGACATGATCCGGCAGGCGCACGAACACGCCCGCCACAAGGGGGACTAGGTCCCGTCGCCCAGCGACGGGGCCCGGGTCAGACCGTCACGCCGTGGGCGCGCAGGAAGGCGGCCGGGTTGACGGCGGAGCCGTAGTTCGGGGTGGTACGGATCTCGAAGTGCAGGTGGGGACCGGTGGAGTTGCCGGTGGAGCCGGACAGCGCGATGTGCTGGCCGGTCGCCACGACCTGGCCGATCCGCACGTCGATGCGGGACAGGTGCGCGTACTGCGAGTAGGTGCCGTTGCCGTGCTTGATGACGATGGCGTTGCCGTACGCCGGGCCGTCGCCGGCGCCGTTGGGGCCGGCCTTGACGACGGTGCCGCCGTGCGCGGCGACGACCTCGGTGCCGGTCGGCACGGCGAAGTCCTGGCCGCTGTGCTTGGCGACCCAGTGGCTGCCGGCCTGCATGTAACCGGCGGAGAGCGTGTAGTGCTTCACCGGGTCGACCCAGGACGTGGCGGACGCGGTGGCGGCGCTCGCGACCCCGGAGCCCAGCACGGCCGTGGCGCCGAAACCGGCGGCCAGGACGGCCACGCGGGTGCGGAGCGAGGACGTACGGGCGGAGCGGGACGTGAAGCGTCGGAACATCGTGACCTCGTGAGTTCGGGGACTGGTCGGCCACCCAGTGCGCGGACGTCCACGAGGACATCCACCGAAGCGGCCATTACTTGGTAACCGAGCACCCCGAAGCCTGACAAAGGGCCCATCTACGGCGGTGAGTAGTAGATGCCCTACCAAAACGGCGATTCCTGCGCTTTTCCCATCCGGCAGGCACCACGCCTGACGTCGGACTTCTCTCCGCCCCCCGCCGCGACTTCCGCAATAAAAGTCCGTTTTATCCGCCTATTTCCATCTACCGTGCGCCTTAGTAGGTGACTTACGTCCTGTGCGGCACATCACCGGCCGGATAAACGGGCGGACCCGGAATTGTGACGCAGACCTCTATCCCCCTACCGTCCGGTAACCCTACGGTTCCTCTCGCGCCACCCTCGGCTCAGATCATGCCCCTGACCTTCAGGACGCGTACGGACGCGCGTCCGGACGTGAGAGGACCCCCACCGATGACCAGACGCCCCTGGGCGCGCCGCAGCTCCGTGACCGCCGTCTCCGTGGCCGCGCTGGCCGCCCTGGCCGTACAGACCGCCCCGGCCGTACAGGCGGCGGACGGCACGCCGACGACCCCGGCCCGCTCCGTGGCCAGCGCCACCGCCACCGCCGCGAAGGTCGACTACGCCACCTGGCAGAAGGACTGCCAGGCCGTCATGGACCAGGCCCTGCCCTACCTGAAGCAGCGCATCGCCGCCGCCCGGCCCGGCGAGAAGCAGGCGATCGTCTTCGACATAGACAACACCACGCTGGAGACCGACTTCGGCTTCAGCTACCCCCAGCCCGCCAACCGGCCCGTCCTGGACGCCGCCCGCTACGCCCAGGAGCACGGCGTCTCCCTCTTCTTCGTCACCGCCCGCCCCGGCGTCCTGTACTGGCCCACCGAGTACAACCTCGAACACGACGGCTACGAGGTCTCCGGCCTGTACGTCCGCGGCCTGACCGACCTCTTCAAGGACGTCGCCGCCTACAAGACCGCCCAGCGCGTGGGCATCGAGAACGCCGGCTACACGATCATCGCCAACATCGGCAACAACGCCACCGACCTCTCCGGCGGCCATGCCGAGAAGACCTTCAAGCTGCCCGACTACGACGGCCAGTTGTCGTAACCCTCGCCGCGCGCCCTTGGCTAGGCTCCCTCCGTACGCGGTACGCACACGGGGGTGACGGATGGAGCCGGTCGTACTGGGCGGCAAGCTGGTCTCCGGCTTGATCGGCCCGCTGGTGCGGAAGCTGTTCGTCCAGGACGGCCCGGGCGCGGGCCTGGTCGACCGGCCGGTACGGCTGTCGGCACTGGTGTCGTTCCGGGGCGAGAAGCGGACGCTGGGCGAGAAGGAGGTCCACCGGCTCGCCGAACGGATCGTGACCCAGGCGGTGGAGTCACCGGGCGAGCCCCCGTTCCCCGCCGACGAACGGACGGCGGTCGCCGACGCGCTCGCCCGCCGCCTGCTCGCCCTCGGCGACCTGGAGATGGACGACGTACAGGCCGTACGGCTGGGCAGCGCGGAACTCGCCCGGCTGCTGCCGCGCCACGCCCCGCCGCCGGACGGCCTGTCCGCCGACGCCCACGCCTTCCTCGACTCCGCCACCGAGTGGGCCTGCCTGCACATCCTGGAGTTCTTCACCCGGCGGTCGACCTTCGTAGCCCGCACCCTGGTCGAGCAGAGCCGTGCGCAGGCGGAGCTCATAGCGAAAGTGGACGAGCTGATCGCCCGCACCCCGCGCCCCGACGCCCGCGACGCGGCCTTCGAACGCCGCTACCTCCCCTACCTCGCCGACCGCCACGACCACATCACCATCTACGGCATCGACCTGCGCGACTCACCCGACCGCTGGCCGCTCGAAGTCGCCTATCTGAGCCTGGAGGCGACCACCGAGGACGAGCGGCCGTCCGGCCTCGAACCCCATGGGCACCCGCTTGTCGCGCCCGGCCGGCTGCCCGCCGAGGAGGCGCTGTCCGCCGGCTCCCGGGTGCTGCTGCGCGGGGACGCCGGCTCCGGCAAGACGACGCTGGTGCAGTGGCTGGCGGTCACCGCGGCCCGTGACGCCGGCCGGATCCCGTACGTCCTGCCGCTGCGCACCCTGATCCGCACCGGCCCGCTGCCCGCGCCGGACGGCTTCCTGGCGGCGGTGGGCTGCCCGCTGACCCCGCCCCAGGGCTGGGCCGAGCGCGTCCTGGCCGCGGGCCGGGGCCTGATCCTGGTCGACGGCCTGGACGAGATCCCGGCCGCCGACCGCCACCGCACCCGTGACTGGCTGCGCTCCCTGCTCGCGGCCTACCCCGGCAACGCCGTCCTCCTGACCTCCCGCCCGACCGCCGTACGCCCCGACTGGCTCGCCGACGAGGGCTTCCGGGAACTGACCCTGGCCCCGATGCGCCGCGCCGAGGTGGCCACGTTCGTGCGCCGCTGGCACGAGGCCGCGCGGGCTCCGGAGTACGAACAGCCGCTCCTGGACTCCCTGCGCACCAAGCGCGACTTGGCCCGGCTGGCCACCAACCCCCTGATGTGCGGCCTCATCTGTGCCCTGCACCGCGAGCGGCGGGGATATCTCCCCACCGGCCGCAAGGAGTTGTACGACGCCGCCCTCACCATGCTCCTCGCCCGCCGGGACCGGGAGCGGGGCATGGGCGCCGAGCCGGGCGAGGAGGCCCAGCTGGAGCTGCTCCAGCGGCTGGCGTACGCGCTGGTGCTGAGCGGCCGCACGGAGATGGACCTCGATACGGCCGAGGGAATCGTGGAGCGCTGTCTGCCCACGATCGCGTCGGCGTCCGGGGACGCGACGACGGTACTGCGGGCGCTGCTCCTGCGCAGCGGCCTGCTGCGACAGCCGGCGGAGGGCGTCGTCCACTTCGTCCACCGCACCTTCCAGGACTACCTGGGCGCGCGCTACGCGGTGGAGGAGGGCCACCTGGACGTCCTCGTCAGCCGTGCCGACGACACCCAGTGGGAGGACGTCATCCGCATGGCGGTGGCCCACGCGAGACCACGTGAACGGGCGTCGGTGCTGAGGCAGTTGCTGGCCCGCGACACCCCACGCCTGACCCTGCTGGCCCTGGCCTGCCTGGAACACGCGACGGCCCTGGACCCGGGCGTCCGCGCGGAGGTCGAGGAACGGGCGAGCGCACTGATCCCGCCCCGGACGACGGAGGACGCGAAGAATCTGGCGGAAGCGGGCCCGCTGGTACTGGAGTTGCTGCCGGGCCCGGAGGACCTCACGGACGAGGAGGCCCACGGGGTCGCGGTCACCGCCTCACTCCTCGGCGAGGAGGAACCGGAGGGGGCCCTGGCGGTGCTGCGACGGTTCCGGGACCATCCGGACCTGGATGTGCGACGGCAACTGGTGGGGACATGGTCGCGTTTCGACGCCGGTGTCTACGCGACAGAGGTCCTGGACCATCTGGAGCGTACGGACCTCATCCTGACCTGCGAGTCGGCCGAACAGCGCGCGACGCTGGCCCGGATGCGTCCCTGGCAGCGCCTGCACTTCCGGGGCGAGCACTTGATCGAGGACATCATCGCCACGGTGCCGGGCCCCGAGGCGGTGCGGGCACTCACCCTGTCGGCCAATCCGCATCCCGTTGATCTGGGCGCCCTGACGCGGTTCCGTTCCCTGCGCGCTCTGTCGGTTTTCGGCTGTCCCGAGGCCCACGGTGTGGCCCGCCTCGCCGGACTGCCGCTCGCGCAGTTCGACTGCGCCGGCATCACGGACCCGTCCGGACTGCGGGCCTTGCGGTCCCTCACCAGGCTCGCCGTGAGCCAGCCGTTGCCGGGCACCGACCTGCGCCTCACCCTGCCCGTCGACGCTCCGCTGAGGTTCCTCCACCTCGGCGAGCGCAGCCTCGACAACACAGGGCTGCGCGGGCTGGAGCAGTGGACGGAGCTGCGCACGCTGAGTCTCGGCCTGCTGACCACGGAGCTGACGGCCGACGACTGGAGCCGGGTCGCCGAACTGCCCGGGCTCGTCCGGCTCCACCTGGAGTGGAGCCCCCGCTGGAGCTTGCACCTCGTACCGGAACTTCCCGGCATCCGGAGCTTGCGGGTTTCCTCGGCATTCGGCGCGGAGGGGCTGTCCGTACTGGCATCCAGGCTCCCGGGCCTGCGCTCGGTCAGCGTGGTGGCCCTCCCCGGCGACCCGCTCTTCCACGTCGAGCCCCTCTTCCCCCACGCCGAAGTGACCCTCGAACAACGCTGAAGGGGCCGGCGCCCGAAGGCACCGGCCCCTTCTCCCGGCTGAACCGCCGGAGGCTTACGCGTCCTTGCTCAGGTTGGGACCAGCCCCACCCGCGGCCTGCTCGATCGGCGGGACGTCCGGCAGGGCCGACTTCTCCTCACCGCGGAAGGTGAAGGTGGCGGCGTCGCCCTCGCCCTCGGTGTCCACGACCACGATGTGACCGGGACGCAGCTCGCCGAAGAGGATCTTCTCCGAGAGCGTGTCCTCGATCTCGCGCTGGATCGTGCGGCGCAGCGGCCGGGCGCCCAGCACCGGGTCGTAACCCTTCTTGGACAGCAGCTCCTTGGCGGACTGGGACAGTTCGATGCCCATGTCCCGGTCCTTCAGGCGCTCGTCCACCTTGCCGACCATGAGGTCGACGATCCGCAGGATGTCCTCCTGCGTGAGCTGCGGGAAGACGACCACGTCGTCGACGCGGTTGAGGAACTCGGGACGGAAGTGCTGCTTCAGCTCGTCCGACACCTTGTTCTTCATGCGCTCGTAGTTGGTCTTCGTGTCACCCGCGGCGGCGAAGCCGAGGTTGAAGCCCTTGGAGATGTCCCGGGTGCCGAGGTTGGTCGTCATGATGATGACCGTGTTCTTGAAGTCCACGACCCGGCCCTGGGAGTCGGTCAGACGGCCGTCCTCCAGGATCTGCAGCAGCGAGTTGAAGATGTCCGGGTGGGCCTTCTCGACCTCGTCGAACAGGACGACCGAGAACGGCTTGCGGCGGACCTTCTCCGTCAGCTGGCCGCCCTCCTCGTAGCCCACGTAGCCGGGGGGCGAACCGAAGAGGCGCGAGACCGTGTGCTTCTCGCTGAACTCCGACATGTCGAGGGAGATCAGCGCGTCCTCGTCACCGAAGAGGAACTCGGCGAGCGCCTTGGACAGCTCGGTCTTACCGACACCGGACGGGCCGGCGAAGATGAACGAACCACCCGGACGCTTCGGGTCCTTCAGGCCCGCGCGCGTACGGCGGATCGCCTTCGACAGCGCCTTGACGGCGTCGTTCTGGCCGATGACCCGCTTGTGCAGCTCCTCCTCCATGCGGAGCAGGCGGCTGGACTCCTCCTCGGTCAGCTTGAAGACCGGGATGCCGGTGGCCGTGGCGAGGACCTCGGCGATCAGCTCGCCGTCGACCTCGGCGACGACGTCCATGTCGCCGGCCTTCCACTCCTTCTCCCGCTTCGCCTTGGCGGCCAGGAGCTGCTTCTCCTTGTCGCGCAGGGAGGCGGCCTTCTCGAAGTCCTGCGAGTCGATCGCGGACTCCTTGTCCCGGCGGACGGCGGCGATCTTCTCGTCGAACTCGCGCAGGTCCGGCGGAGCGGTCATCCGGCGGATACGCATCCGGGAACCGGCCTCGTCGATCAGGTCGATCGCCTTGTCCGGCAGGAAGCGGTCCGAGATGTAGCGGTCGGCCAGGGTGGCCGCCTGGACCAGGGCCTCGTCGGTGATGGAGACGCGGTGGTGCGCCTCGTACCGGTCGCGCAGGCCCTTGAGGATCTCGATCGTGTGCGGCAGGGACGGCTCGGCGACCTGGATGGGCTGGAAGCGGCGCTCCAGGGCCGCGTCCTTCTCCAGGTGCTTGCGGTACTCGTCCAGCGTGGTCGCACCGATGGTCTGGAGCTCGCCGCGGGCCAGCATCGGCTTGAGGATGCTCGCGGCGTCGATGGCGCCCTCGGCGGCACCCGCACCGACCAGCGTGTGCAGCTCGTCGATGAACAGGATGATGTCTCCGCGGGTGCGGATCTCCTTGAGGACCTTCTTCAGGCGCTCCTCGAAGTCACCGCGGTAGCGGGAGCCGGCGACCAGGGCGCCGAGGTCCAGCGTGTAGAGGTGCTTGTCCTTGAGGGTCTCGGGCACCTCGCCCTTGACGATGGCCTGGGCGAGGCCCTCGACGACGGCGGTCTTGCCGACGCCGGGCTCACCGATCAGGACCGGGTTGTTCTTCGTACGGCGGGACAGCACCTGCATGACCCGCTCGATCTCCTTCTCGCGCCCGATGACCGGGTCGAGCTTGGACTCACGAGCGGCCTGGGTGAGGTTCCGGCCGAACTGGTCCAGGACGAGAGAGGTCGAGGGGGTGCCCTCGGCCGGGCCGCCCGCGGTGGCGGTCTCCTTGCCCTGGTAACCGGAGAGCAGCTGGATGACCTGCTGCCGCACCCGGTTGAGGTCTGCGCCCAGCTTGACCAGGACCTGGGCGGCGACGCCCTCGCCCTCGCGGATCAGGCCGAGCAGGATGTGCTCCGTGCCGATGTAGTTGTGGCCCAGCTGAAGGGCCTCGCGGAGCGACAGCTCCAGGACCTTCTTGGCACGGGGGGTGAAGGGAATGTGGCCGGACGGGGCCTGCTGGCCCTGACCGATGATCTCCTCCACCTGCTGGCGGACCGCCTCAAGCGAAATGCCGAGGCTCTCCAGGGCCTTAGCGGCGACACCTTCGCCCTCGTGGATGAGACCCAGGAGGATGTGCTCGGTGCCGATGTAGTTGTGGTTGAGCATCCGGGCTTCTTCCTGAGCCAGGACGACAACCCGCCGCGCGCGGTCGGTGAACCTCTCGAACATCGTTAATCGCTCCTCAGAGCGGTCAGGCAGTGGGGGGAACTTCCCCTCCCTGTCCTTCCGCAGCTTAGTCCCGCAAGCGGGGACCGCTCATTCCAACTGCCGACACCGTCGATGGCCTCCTGACCGTGTGCGCCGACATCTGCTCCAACCCGATGGTGCGAGACGATGTTCCCGCAGGCCAGGCAGTTACCCCACTCGCCAGTACGCCGTTGGCGAACGTGAGACGGCCTGTCCTGCGTGTCGCCCCCTCCCACTAGGGATGTCTTACCCGCAGGGACTGACACTCCATGCCGCGCGCACCGGTTCCCTCCGCTATGGGCGAACAACCTTGCGCCTCCCCGGCCCCCCACACGCCTCCCCCTCCGGCACTGAGCGCAGCCACTGGGGCACCCAGCGTAACCCGAATGCCACTGCGGCGGTTGCACCTGGCATGGCTGGACCGGTCCCCGTGACACCCGCGATTCCCCTCCCCCGTCAGCCCGTCGTCCCGGACGCGCCGGCGGCCGGCGGGCCCGGCGTCGGCGTCGGCCCGGACGCCGGGGCCCGGCACTGGTACGAGAGCGAACTGGGCTGGCCGACCGTGCCCGGACGGCCGTTGCGGCTGGTCACGGGGGTGCGGTTCGACGTGCTGGAGGTGCCGGCCGAGGCGGGCGCACAAGCGCTCCGGCATCTCGCGCCGGGTTCCCCGGTGATCCTCCGGGGCGACCGCATGGAGCTGCTGGTGGCGCCGGGCGGCGCGGAGGAGCTGCCGGGACTGCTGGAGTGGCTGGAGTGGGGCCCGGTGTCCCTGGACCTGCGGGCCCTGGGGCCCGGCGGCACGCTGGAGGCTCCGGCGCCGGCCGGCCCCGCGTGGGCCGCGTCCGGGCGGGCGGCGTCAGCGCAGGGGGCCGCTGTGTGGCTGCGGCCCCCCGGGCCGGGACGCGAGGACGTCGAGGCCTCGCTGCCGGCCATGCCGGGCATGCCGGGTACGACGGCCGCGCCGGCCGTGGGGCGCGAGGGGAGCGCCCCCGATCTGGTGCGGCTGGTGGACACGGTGGCAGCGCACTGTCACCGGGTCCGGCTGCGACGCGGGTGCGCCGGGCGCCCCGCCGACCGACGGGATCAGCCGTTGGCCTTCTCGTAGGCCTCACGGATCGACGCGGGAACACGGCCGCGGTCGTTGACCTCGTAACCATTCTCCTTCGCCCAGGCGCGGATGGCCGCGGTGTCCTGGTTGCCGCCGGAAGCGGCACGCGCCTTTCCACGCCCGCCGGAAGCACGGCCACCGGTACGGCGTCCGCCCTTCACATAGGGCTCCAGAAGACCGCGCAGCTTGTCCGCGTTGGCGGTCGTGAGATCGATCTCGTACGTCTTGCCGTCCAGCGCGAACGTCACGGTCTCGTCCGCCTCGCCGCCGTCGAGGTCGTCGACAAGAAGGACCTGAACCTTCTGTGCCACCGCATTTCCTTTCATCGATAACGTTGAGGACCAGGGGGTGTGCGGCGTCCGCCGTTTCGCCGCCCCTGTTATATGCAGTACTGCAGTACGTCGGAAAGCAAACCGCTTTTGCCGGAAAAACACAAACCCTCGGCGGCGACTCCGCACCCCGGTCCCGCCCGGAAACATGCGCGTTTCGGACATAGGGCACCAGGGCATTGACGATCACAGATGCAGAAGCATCCGGCTGTTGCCCAAGGTGTTCGGCTTCACTCGTTCGAGACCGAGGAACTCCGCGACGCCCTCGTCATAGGAACGCAACAGCTCCGCGTAGACATCGGTGTCGACCGGCGTCTCGCCGATCTCCACGAAGCCGTGCTTCCCGAAGAAGTCCACTTCGAAGGTCAGGCAGAAAACCCGGCGAACGCCGAGCCAGCGTGCGGTCTCCAGCAACTTCTCCAGCAACTGATGACCCACGCCGGCGCCCTTGAGGCCGGGCTTCACCGCCAGAGTCCGTACTTCCGCCAGGTCCTCCCACATGACGTGCAGCGCGCCGCAGCCGACCACCTCGGCGTTGTCATCGCGTTCGGCGACCCAGAACTCCTGGATGTCCTCGTAAAGCGTGACGGTCGCTTTGTCGAGCAGGATGCGGCCGCGGACGTAGGCGTCGAGGAGGCGGCGCACGGCCGGGACATCGCTGGTCCGGGCCCGCCGGACGGTGATGGCTTTTGCGGAGACTTCGGGACGCTCTGCTGACATGAGCGGACGCTATCGCCCGTCGGCGTCCTCTGCCGAGCCGGGGTTCTCCTCTTGCCGGGCTTCGGCGGCTTCCGGTTGCCGGGCTTCGGGTGCTTCCCGGGTTTCTTCCGGGCCCTGGACGATGCGTACGGCGTCTCTGAGGGCCTGGCGCTGTTCCTCGCTCATCATGCCGAAGAAGGCGACGAGAGCGGCGGCCGGGTTGTCGCTCTGGGACCAGGCGTCGTTCATCAGGGCCGCGGCGTACGCGGCGCGTGTCGACACGGCCTCATATCGATAGGCCCGGCCTTCCGCCTCACGGCGCACCCAGCCCTTCTGATGGAGATTGTCCAAAACGGTCATCACGGTGGTGTACGCGATCGACCGTTCCCGCTGGAGGTCTTCCAGGACTTCTCGAACGGTCACCGGGCGGTTCCACTTCCACACCCGCGTCATGACCGCGTCTTCGAGTTCTCCCAATGGGCGAGGCACAGCTCAGAACAATAGTGGGAGATCCGCCCAATGGCGTGCCGGACGTGCGCTATGGCCACAAACCCGACCAAAAAGGGCATGCGGCCGGAAAGAGTGGGGCCGGTGACGGTGGGCACGCCGGTACGGCCGGCGGTACGCGGGCGGCCGGCGCGGACGGAACCCACGGCCGGGCTCTCCGCGTCGCGGGCCCGTTGCCGGGGGCGGGGCCCAGCCGGAGTTCCGTCCGGCCGGGATTTTGCTCAGGCGCCGGCGGCGGGGCTCTCGGGCGCGCCCTCGGTACGGGCGAGCGCGGCGTCGACGGCCGCGTCCTCCTTGGCCTTGGCGGCCCCACCCTGGGTCTTCACGATCACCCTGACCACACCGATGAAGAACACGGCCATGACGACCGGGGGCACGAGCGCGGAGACGTAGTCCATGCCCCCAGAGTAGCCACGGGGGAACGGGCGAAAGGGGCGGGGTGCGCGAACCCCCCACCACGTGTCCCGATCACCCCGACACCCCCCACCCCCCACCAAGCCCCCACCGACACCCCGCGGCCGCCGGCGGCGGCAGGCCCACGACAGCGCCACCCGCACCCGGCCGTGAAAGCGCACAGGTGGTGCCGGTGGGAACGACGAGCCCGGCCGGAGGCCGGGTCAGACCGCGGCCAGCTGCCGCGGCTCGGCCGGCGGTGTCGGCTTGCGCCGCGGGAAGACCTCCCCCGGCGTGGGAATGGGCCGCTTCGGCTCCCCCGGCTTCCCCTTCCCCGGTTCCGGGCCCGGCCGCTCCGCCGGAGGCGCCGGCGGCTCCTCGGCCGCCCCGTCCTCCCGTCGTGCCCCAAACTCCCCCGCACCGCCCGCGAGGGCCAGCAGACGCGTCCGCGCGGGCGGCACGGCGGGCGCCGGCACCCTGCGCGCGCCCTGGGCGAACCGTGCCCGTACGTCCTGCTCGGCCAGCGCCTGGCAGCGGTCCAGCAGCGCCGCCGCCACCCGGTTCCCGCGCAGCGCCCGCAGCGCGGCGAGATCGTCCGGCGTCGGGCGGTGCCCGGCCCCGAGGGCCTCCTCCAGCAGGGTGAGATAGCCGGCGGCCGTACCCGGCAGAGCGGCCCGGTACCGGCCCAGGTCGGCCACCAGGAAGGCACGCAGCCTGGCGCCCTCGCTCAGCGCCTCGTCCAGCGATTCGGCGAGCCGGAGGCAGTCCTGCACGTCCTCGGCGGAGGCGTGGCCGGGGTGGAGGGCGAGGGCGAGGGCACGGCGGAGCACACGCAGCTCCTCCGCGCCGAACGCCATGCCGCCGCGGGATCCGTATGGCGTGGGCATGCGGCGACGCTATCGCTAATCGGACAAAAGCGACAGAAAGGGATGTTTCTTGGTCGCGTGTCGTTGCGCGGTTCCCCCGTCCGGGGCCACCGGCGAGACCGCCGGGTGCCCCGGGGGGCGGGCCGGCGCCCGCGCGGGGGCGCCGGCGCCTCCTCAGAGCCGGGAGACGTTCCGCTAGAGCCGGGAGACGTTCCGCTCGTAGACCAGGCGCAGCCCGATCAGCGTCAGCCACGGCTGGTGCTCGTCGATCACCGAGGACTCCCCCAGCACCATCGGCGCGAGCCCGCCCGTGGCGATCACCGTCACGTCGTCCGGGTCGTCGGCCAGCTCCCGGGCCATCCGGTCCACCACCCCGTCGACCTGGCCGGCGAACCCGTACACGATGCCCGCCTGCATGGCCTCGACCGTGTTCTTGCCGATCACGCTGCGCGGCCGGGCCACCTCGATCTTCCGCAGCTGCGCGCCCTTGACGCCCAGCGCCTCCACGGAGATCTCGATGCCGGGCGCGATCACCCCGCCGACGTACTCCCCGCGCGCGGAGACCGCGTCGAACGTGGTCGCCGTGCCGAAGTCGACGACGATCGCCGGTCCGCCGTACAGCTCGACGGCCGCGACGGCGTTGATGATCCGGTCGGCGCCGACCTCCTTGGGGTTGTCGGTGAGGATCGGCACGCCCGTCTTCACGCCCGGCTCGACCAGGACGGCGGGTACGTCGCCGTAGTACCGCCGGGTGACCTCGCGCAGTTCGTGCAGCACCGACGGCACGGTCGCGCAGATCGCGATGCCGTCGATGCCGTCGCCCAGTTCCTCGCCGAGCAGCGGGTGCATGCCCATCAGGCCCTGGAGCAGCACCGCGAGCTCGTCCGCCGTGCGGCGCGCGTCCGTGGAGATGCGCCAGTGCTCGACGATGTCCTCGCCGTCGAACAGGCCGAGGACGGTGTGCGTGTTGCCGACGTCGATGGTGAGCAGCATGGGCGTTACTCCGCTTCGCGCAGATCCAGGCCGATGTCCAGGATCGGCGAGGAGTGGGTGAGCGCGCCGACGGCCAGGAAGTCCACGCCCGTGTCGGCGTACGCGCGCGCGTTCGCGAGCGTCAGCCGGCCGGAGGCCTCCAGCAGCGCCCGGCCGCCGACGATGCCGACGGCCTCCTCGCACTCGCCGGGCGTGAAGTTGTCCAGCAGGATCAGGTCGGCGCCCGCGTCCACCACCTCGCGCAGCTGGTGCAGGGTGTCGACCTCGACCTCGATCGGCACGTCCGGGAATGCCTCCCGTACGGCCTTGAATGCCTGTGCGACGCCGCCGGCGGCGACCACGTGGTTGTCCTTCACCAGGGCCGCGTCGGACAGCGACATGCGGTGGTTGACGCCGCCGCCGCAGCGGACGGCGAACTTCTCCAGCGCGCGCAGGCCCGGGGTCGTCTTGCGGGTGTCGCGCACGCGCGCCTTGGTGCCCTCCAGCGCGTCCGCCCATGCGCGCGTGGCGGTCGCGATGCCGGACAGCCGGCACAGCAGGTTCAGGGCGCTGCGCTCGGCGGTGAGCAGGTCACGGGTGCGCGTGGTGACCGACAGCAGCTTCTGCCCGGCCTCGACGCGGTCGCCGTCCTCGACGTGCCGCTCGACCTCGAACTCGTCCGTGCAGACCACGGAGAGCACGGCCTCGGCGACCCGGAGGCCGGCCACGACGCCCGCCTCGCGCGCGGTGAAGTCGCCGGTGGCCACCGCGTCCTCGGGGATGGTCGAGACCGTGGTCACGTCCACGCCGCCGGCCAGGTCCTCCTGGATGGCGACGGTGGCGATGTCCTCGACCTCGACGGGGTCGAGCCCGGCGGCGGCCAGCAGCTCGGCGAGCGCGGGGTCCAGCCCGCACTCCAGGTACTCCTCATCCCCCTCGGCGCCGCAGCCGCAGCCGTCGCCGCAGCCGCCGGTCGGGGCGAGAGGAAGGTCGTCGGTGCTCACGTCTGTCACTGCTCCTGGGGGCGCTGGGTCTGCCGGGTCGGGGGGAAGTCTGCGGTGTCGGTGGTGCGTACGGCCAGCGACCGGTCGGGGTTGAGCCGTACGACGATGTGGCGCCGCCAGTGGGCGTCGTCGCGGTCGGCGCGGTCCTCGCGCCAGTGGCAGCCGCGGGTCTCCTCGCGCAGCCGGGCGGCGGCGACCAGGGCCCGGGCCACGCACAGGAGGTTGGTGGCCTCCCAGGTGTCCACGCCGGGCTCGGCGGTCTTGCCGTTCTCCTCCAGCGCCTCCCGGGCCTCGGCGTGCAGCCGCTGGAGCTGGTCGGCGGCCCGGGCGAGGGACGCCTCGGAGCGCAGCACGCCCGCGCCCTCGGTCATGATCCGCTGGATGGCGAAGCGGGTCTCGGCGGCGAGCAGCGGGTGGGCCGGCTGGTCCGGCTGCGGGACCGGCGCGGGCACGCGCGCGTGGAGGCCGTCGGCCGCCCGCTCGGCGGCGATGTCGGCGGCGATCCGCTCGGCGTAGACGAGCCCTTCGAGCAGGGAGTTGGAGGCGAGCCGGTTGGCGCCGTGCACGCCGGTGCAGGCCACCTCGCCGCACGCGTACAGGCCGGGCACGGTGGTGCGGCCGTGGGCGTCGGTACGCACGCCTCCGGAGGCGTAGTGCGCGGCCGGGGCGATCGGGATGGGCTCGGTGACCGGGTCGATGCCGTGCGCGCGGCAGGCGGCCAGGATGGTCGGGAAGCGCTGCTCCCACATCTGGGCGCCGAAGTGCCGGGCGTCCAGGTACATGTGCTCGGCGTCCTGCTCCAGCATCCGCCGCAGGATGCCCTTGGCGACGATGTCGCGGGGTGCCAGCTCGGCCAGTTCGTGCCGGCCCAGCATGAAGCGCACACCGTCGCCGTCGACCAGGTGGGCGCCCTCGCCGCGCACCGCCTCGGAGACCAGCGGCTGCTGGCCCTCGGCGTCCGCGCCGAGGAACAGCACCGTCGGGTGGAACTGCACGAACTCCAGGTCGGAGACCTCGGCGCCCGCGCGCAGCGCCAGCGCCACACCGTCGCCGGTCGACACCGACGGGTTGGTGGTCGCGGAGTACACCTGGCCCATGCCGCCGGTCGCGAGGACCACCGCGGGGGCGTGCACGGCGCCCACGCCGTCGTGCTGGCCCTCGCCCATCACGTGCAGGGTGACACCGGCCGTACGGCCGTCGGCGTCCGTCAGCAGGTCCAGGACCAGCGCGTTCTCGATGGTGTGCAGCCCGCGCGCGCGTACCGCCGCCACCAGGGCGCGGGAGACCTCCGCGCCGGTGGCGTCACCGCCGGCGTGCGCGATGCGGCGCCGGTGGTGGCCGCCCTCGCGGGTGAGGTGGATGTCGCCCTCGTCGTCGGTGTCGAAGTGGGCGCCGGTGGAGATCAGCCGCCGGACCGCGTCGGGGCCCTCGGTGACGAGGATCCGTACGGCCTCCTCGTCGCACAGGCCCGCGCCGGCCACGAGGGTGTCCTCGAGGTGCTGTTCGGGTGTGTCGCCCTCGCCGAGGGCGGCCGCGATGCCGCCCTGCGCCCAGCGCGTGGAGCCGTCGTCCAGCCGGGCCTTGGTGACCACGACGGTGGTCAGTCCGGCGGCCTGGCAGCGCAGGGCCGCGGTCAGGCCGGCCACCCCGGAGCCGACGACGACCACGTCCGCGGAGATGGCCCAGCCGGGGGCGGGCGCGTGCAGTCGTATGCCTGTGCTGGTCACGAGGCGGCTCCGAAGGTGAGGGGAATGTTGTCGATCAGCCGGGTCGCGCCGACCCGGGCGGCGACGGCGAGGACGGCCTCGCCGGTGAAGTCGTCGCCGATCTCGGTGAAGTCGGCGGGGTCGACCAGCGCCAGGTAGTCCAGCCGCAGCGGCGGGTCGAGGCGGGCGGCCTCGTCCAGCACCTGGCGGGCGGCGGCGCGCACGGCCGCCGGGCCGCCGGGCGCGGCGGTGGCCACGGCGTGCGCGTCGGCCGCCGCGCGGGACTCGCCTATGGCGCTCAACGCCTCGGCACGCGCGTGCGTGGAGGGCACTTCCCGGGCCCGCGCGCGCAGCGCCTCCTGCGCCGCGTGCCGGTCCCGGCCGGCGAACAGCGCGCGGGACAGCGCGAGCGCGGTCCGGCGCTCGTCCGGCGACAGGTAGCGGTTGCGGCTGGACAGGGCGAGCCCGTCCTCCTCGCGCACGGTCGGCACGGCGACGATCCCGACGCCGAAGTTCAGGTCCCGCACCATGCGCCGGATCAGGGCCAGCTGCTGGGCGTCCTTCTGCCCGAACAGGGCGATGTCGGGGCGGGTGAGGTGCAGCAGCTTGGCGACGACGGTGAGCATGCCGTCGAAGTGGCCGGGCCGCGAGGCACCCTCCAGGCGCTCTCCCATGGGCCCGGCGGAGACCCGCACCTGGGGCTCGCCGCCGGGGTACACCTCGTCAACGGAGGGCGCGAACACGGCGTCGGCGCCGGCCCGCCCGGCGAGTTCCAGGTCGGCGTCCAGGGTGCGCGGGTAGCGGTCCAGGTCCTCGCCCGCGCCGAACTGGAGCGGGTTGACGAAGACGGTGACGACGACCTCGCCGTCCGGGCCCGCGATCTGGCGCGCGGAGCGGATCAGGGTCGCGTGGCCCTCGTGCAGGGCGCCCATGGTCATCACGACGGCGCGGCGGCCGTGGCGCACGCGCGCGTGCAGCTCTTCGGCGGTGCTCAGCAGGGCGGTGGTCATCGGTCGTTCCCCTCGGTGCCGGTCGTGCCCTCGTCTCCCTGGTCCGGTCGGCCCCCGTCGGCGAGTACCCCCAGGAGGTCCTCGGCGAGTTCCGCCTTCAGCAGGCCGGCCGCCAGCGCGCGGTCGGCGGTCGCGCGGGCCATGGCGAGATAGCCGGCCACGGTCTGCGGGGCGTGCTTGCGCAGCTCGGTGATGTGCGCGGCGACCGTGCCGGCGTCCCCGCGCGCGACCGGGCCGGTCAGGGCGGCGTCGCCGGAGCGCAGCGCGTTGTCCAGGGAGGCGCCGAGCAGCGGGCCGAGCATCCGGTCGGGCGCGCCGACGCCGGCCGTGCGCAGCAGCTCCATGGCCTGCGCGACCAGGGTCACCAGGTGGTTGGAGCCGAGGGCGAGGGCCGCGTGGTACAGCGGGCGGTTCTCCTCGCTGATCCACTCCGGCTCGCCGCCCATCTCGATCACCAGGGCCTCGGCGGCCAGCCGCAGCTCCTCGGGCGCGGTGACGCCGAAGGAGCAGCCCGCCAGGCGCTGCACGTCCACGGGGGTGCCGGTGAAGGTCATCGCCGGGTGCAGGGCCAGCGGCAGCGCGCCCGCGCGCAGGGCGGGGTCCAGGACCTTCGCGCCGTACCGGCCGGAGGTGTGCACCAGCAGCTGGCCCGGCCGTACCGCGCCGGTCTCGGCGAGGCCGGCGACCAGCCCGGGCAGGGCGTCGTCGGGGACGGTGAGCAGCACCAGGTCCGCGCGCTGGAGGACCTCGGCGGGCGGCACCAGGGGGACGTCCGGGAGCATGGCCTCGGCGCGCCTGCGGGAGGCGTCGGAGACTCCGGAGACGGCCACCGGGCGGTGCCCGGCGAGCTGGAGGGACGCGGCCAGCGCGGGGCCCACGCGGCCGGCGCCGACGACACCGACGGTGAGCCGCGCGGGGCGGTCCTTGAGGTCTGGCTGGTGGACTGTACTCACGCGACGGCGGCCTTCCCGTTCCAGTCCGCTCTGGGTACCGGACGATTTCTCGTCATGTTAACGCTATCGGGTGGGGCGGCGGCCGGTTGTCCACAGGCTGTGGGTTTGTCCACACGCTCCGGCACGGAAAACCGACTGCCCGCGCGCGCGTGGGGCGGCATGATCCGTCCATGACTGATGCGGTGGTACCGGACGGGCACGAGGACGACGACCGGCGGGCGGGCGCGGAGCCCACGGCGGCCGAGCGGATGCGGGAGCGGCGCCGGGCCGCCTTCGCCAAGGCGGAACGGGTGCTGTGGCGGCCGGGCTTCCGGCGCACGGTCCGCGAGCGGCTGGCGGTCCTGGAGGCGGCGTCCGAGGTGTACGACCTCGACCGTTTCGCGGACATCTACGGCGACGGGATCGTGGAGGACCTGGAGCAGCGGGTCGCGGCCCTGCTCGGCACGGAGGCCGCCGCGTTCTTCCCGACCGGCACGATGGCCCAGCAGGTGGCCTTGCGCTGCTGGGCGGGCCGCACCGGGAGTCCCACGGTGGCCCTGCACGCCCTGGCCCACCCCGAGGTGCACGAACGGCATGCGTTCAGCCAGGTCAGCGGGTTGCGGCCGGTACGTGTGACCGGGGAGCCCCGGCTGCCCACGGCGGCCGAGATACGCGACTTCCCCGAGCCCTTCGGGACGCTGATGCTGGAACTGCCCCTCAGGGACGCCGGTTTCGTGCTGCCCACCTGGGAGGAGCTGACCGAGGTCGTCGAGGCCGCGCGGGAGCGGGACGCGGTGGTGCACTTCGACGGCGCGCGCCTGTGGGAGTGCACGCTCCACTTCGGCCGGTCCCTGGCGGAGATCGCGGGCCTGGCCGACAGCGTCTACGTGTCGTTCTACAAGTCCCTCGACGGCTTCGGCGGGGCCGCGCTGGCCGGCCCGCGGACGCTGGTGGAGGAGGCCAGGACCTGGCGGCACCGGTACGGCGGCACGGTCTACCAGCAGTTCCCCACCGTGCTGTCCGCGCTCGTCGGGCTGGAGCGCGAGCTGCACCGGCTGCCGGAGTACGTGCGGCACGCGCGCGTGGTCGCCGCCGCGCTGCGCGAGGGGCTCGCGGCGGCCGGGGTGCCGTGGGCCCGCGTGCACCCCGAGGAGCCGCACACCAACGAGTTCCGGGTCTGGCTGCCGTACGACGCCGACGTCCTGATGGAGGCCGCCGTGTCCCAGGCCGAGGAGACGGGCACGTTCCTCTTCGCCGACGCCTGGGACCGGGGCGGCCCGGGGCTGGCGTTCACCGAGGTCTCGGTGCGCGCGCAGGGCCTGGAGTGGACGGCGGACGACGTACGGGCGGCCGTCGCCGACTTCGTCCGCCGGCTGCCCGGCGCCTGACCGGCGCGCGGAAGGGACCGCAGGCGGGGGCCGGGAACGCTACGGCACCCGCGTGCCGGAGCCGTGGCGCACCACGGCATCACGGCGGCGGACGGCGACGCGGCCGCCGGTGGCACGTTCTCCGAGGGCACGGCCGCCGCGATCGCGGACCGCGCGGGCCGTCACAGCGCTCTCGGGCTCAGCCAGCGGCGCAGGGCGTACCGCAGCCTGCCCCGGGCCGGGCGCTCGGCGACGACGGCGCTGAAGTGCCGGTACTCCCGCACCTCACGCAGCGCGGCCAGGTCGTGCAGGCCCGGCGCGGGCGGTTCGGGCTCGCCGTGCAGGCGGGCGCGGTAGCTGTCGAGGAGATACTGCTGCGTGATGCTCATGGCGGATCGCCTTCTCGGGACGTTGGCTGATCGGGTGACTGATCGGGCTCCGCGGCTGCCCCGGTGCCTTCAGCCTGCTGTCCGTCCCGTGCGGTTGTCCCGTCGATTGACGGCAGCCGTCAATCGACGGGGGCGTTGTCAGTGGGCGGGTGCACGATGGGTGCATGAGCGTGACCATCGACATCACCGGACTGCCCCTGGAGCGGATCACCGTCGTACCGTCTCCGCTGGCGGAGTTGGGGATGGCGCTGCACGCGCTGAGCGAGCCCGGCCACCATCCCGACCTGCGGGGCTGGGCGACCGCCGTCTCCTCCCGGCTGGAGCCCTGCCTGGCCGACCGGCTGTGCGAGGCGGACTTCCTGTGGCGTTCGACGTTCTCGGACGTCTTCGCGCCGTTCGCCGGCATCCCGGGCGGGCGCGCCATGCCCGGGGCCACGCTCGCCGAAGAGCTGGACCTGCTCGACAAACTGACGGACGAGCAGTTCGTCCACGCGGCGCTGGAGTTCACCTGCCTGTTGCGCTACGACGTCCAGGAGACCGGTCCGCTGGACGACCCGGAGCTGCGCCGGCGCTCCCTGGAGCTGGCCGCCGCGCGCGGGTCCGTGCAGGAGCGGTTCACCCGCCGTCTGCTGTCGGATCCGCCGGCCGTGCGCGCCTGGTTCCGGCAGCTGATGCTCGACTGCGACGACGCGTTCTTCGCCGACACCTGGGCCCGTATCCAGCCCCAGCTGGCCGCGGACGCCCGGCACAAGACCGAGCTGCTGCGGCGCAAGGGGCTCGGGGAAGCCCTCGCCTCCCTGTCCGGGGCGGTCTCGCTGGACGAGGAGGGCCGGGTGATCACGGTCGACAAGCTGGCGGTGGGCCGCACCGCCACCGGCGACGGCGGCCTGGTGCTGGTGCCGACCAGCCTCGGCTGGCCGCACGTGATGGTCCTGCACCGGTACGGCTGGCAGCCGACGATCACCTATCCGGCGAGCGGTCCCCGGCCGCAGGCCCCGTCCGTGGAGCAGCTCACGCGCCGGCTGGACGCGCTGGCGCACCCGGTGCGGATGCGGCTGTGCCGGCACCTGGCGCGCTCCCCGCACACCACCAGCGAGCTGGCCGAGGCGCACGGCATGACCGCGCCCGAGATATCCCGGCACCTGTCGGTGCTGAAGAAGGCGGGCCTGATCACCGACTGCCGTCGCGGCCGGTACGTCCAGCACCAGCTGGACCTGACCGCGGTGGCCCGGCTGGGCAGCGACTTCATCGAGGGCGTCCTGCGCTGAGCCGCCGGCCGGAGCCGGTCGTTGCCGTCAGCCGTGGCCGCCCGCGCGCACGAGTCCCGTCTCGTACGCCAGGACGACCACCTGTACCCGGTCCCTGAGGCCGAGCTTGGTCAGGATGCGGCCCACGTGGGTCTTCACCGTCGCCTCGCTCAGCACCAGCCGGGCCGCGATCTCGCCGTTGGACAGGCCCTGCGCGACCAGCACCATGACCTCGCGCTCGCGCTCCGTGAGCCGTTCCAGCTCCTTGTGCCGGGGCTCCTTGCCGGTGGCGGGCAGCATCGGCGCGAAGCGGTCCAGCAGCCGCCGGGTGGTGGAGGGCGCGACGACCGCGTCACCGCTGTGCACGGCGCGGATCGCGGCCAGCAGGTCGCCGGGCGGCACGTCCTTGAGCATGAAGCCGGAGGCGCCCGCCTTGAGCCCGGAGAAGGCGTACTCGTCCAGGTCGAACGTGGTCAGGATGAGCACCTTCGGCGGGTCGGGCTCGGAGCAGATCCGCCGGGTGGCCTCCACGCCGTCCAGCTTCGGCATCCGGACGTCCATCAGGATCACGTCGACGGCGGTGGACCGCAGCACCTGGAGGGCCTCCACGCCGTCGCCCGCCTCCGCGACGACGTCCATGTCCGGCTGGGCGGCGAGCACCATCCGGAACCCGGTGCGCAGCAGCACCTGGTCGTCGACGAGCATCACGCGGATCGTCATGGGCCCTCTTCCGTGTCTTCTCGGTTGCCGTATTGGTGGTGCGGTGGGGCGCGCGGGGGCGCGCGACGGGGTCAGTGCGCCGGCTTGAGCGGCAGCAGGGCGCTGATGCGGAATCCTCCGCCGGGGCGCGGTCCCGCGTCCAGCGTGCCGCCGACCACGCCGACGCGCTCACGCATGCCGATCAGGCCGTGTCCCCGGCCGTCGGCGCCGCCCTCCTCGTACAGCTCGTGCGGGGCGCCCTTGCCGTCGTCCTCGACCAGCAGGCCCAGACCGTCGTCGAAGTAGACCAGCCGTACGCTCGCGCCCGCGCCCGGCCCGCCGTGCTTGCGGGTGTTGGTGAGCGCCTCCTGCACGATCCGGTACGCCGTCAGCTCCACCCCGCTGGGCAGCGGGCGCGGAGTGCCCTCGACCTTGAAGTCGACCGGCAGGCCGGAGCTGCGGCACTGCTCGATGAGGTCGTCGATCTGCTCGACGTCGGGCTGCGGGACGTACTCCCCGGTCTCCTGGTGCTCGCCGGTGCGCAGCACGCCCAGCAGGCGGCGCATCTCGGCCAGGGCCTGGCGACCGGTGGAGGAGATCGTCTCCAGGGCCTTCTTCGCCTGGTCGGGCGCGGTGTCCATCACGTAGTTGGCGCCGTCGGCCTGCACCACCATCACCGACACGTTGTGCGCGACCACGTCGTGCAGCTCGCGCGCGATCCGGGCGCGCTCGGCGGCGACCGCGACCTTCGCCTGTGCCTCGCGCTCCTTCTCCAGGCGGGCCGCGCGCTCCTCCAGCTGGGCGAAGTAGGCGCGCCGGGTGCGCATGGAGTCACCGAGCACCCAGGCGAGGGCGAAGGGCACCGTCTGGAAGACCACGATGGCGACCTGCCCGGCGAAACTGGCCTGCTCCTGCGGCCAGCGGATCTGGGCCGCGGCCGCCGCGCAGAGGCTGACGGCGAGCGCGAGCCGGGAGGCCCAGCGCGCCCCGACCGTCGCGACCGTGTAGGTGATCACCAGCATGGCGAAGTCGGCGACGGTCGTCTCGACGTCCAGGACCAGCTGGGCCAGCCCGGTCACCAGGGCGACCAGCAGCATCGGCTCCGGGAGCCGGCGGCGCAGCGCCACGACCACGCACAGGACGGCGGAGACGGCCAGACCGGCGGGCAGCGACCCGTGGTGATGCGGCGAGCCGTCCATGTTGACCTCGCCCACCCCGGACATCCCGAACAGGACGACGGCCCAGAAGGTGTCGACCCAGGTCGGGTGGCGACGGAGGAAGTCATAGAGGCGCTGCACGTAACCCAGCGTAGGGAAACCGAGTGCGTGTAGGGGTCAACCGGAGGGCCGATCCGCGCCCGGCGCGCGTACTCCGCAAGGTGGATGCCGTGTTCACCTGTGCGCCTAGTCTGGCTCCGTGACGGATGAGACGACGGGGGCACCTGCCGGGGCCCCGGGCCCGCGCGGCTGGCGCGCGGCGGCCGGGGCGGCGCTGTACGGGCCGGGCGGCTTCTACCGGCGCCCGGAAGGGCCGGCCGGTCACTTCCGCACCTCCGTACACGCCTCCCCGCTGTTCGCGCGGGCCGTGGCCCGGCTGCTGTGCCGGGTCGACGCGGCGCTCGGCCGGCCCGCCGTGCTGGACTTCGTCGACATGGCCGCCGGGCGGGGCGAGCTGGCCCGCGGGGTCCTCGCCGCGCTGCCGGCCGAGGTGGCCGCGCGCACGCGCGCTTACGCCGTCGAGATCGCCGGCCGTCCGGCCGGCCTGGACGAACGGATCCTCTGGCGCGACGAGGTCCCGGAGGAGGTCACCGGGCTGCTGTTCGCCAACGAGTGGCTGGACAACGTCCCCGTGGACGTCGTGGAGGTGGACGCGGCCGGCGTGCCCCGGCTGGTGCTCGTCGCGCGGGACGGCTCCGAGCGGCTCGGGGAGCCGGTGACGGGGGCGGCGGCCGACTGGCTCGCGCGCTGGTGGCCGCTGCCGGCCGAGGAGGGACTGCGGGCGGAGATCGGGCTGCCCCGGGACGAGGCCTGGGCGTCGGCCGTGGCGCGGCTGGCGCGGGGGCTCGCGGTGGCCGTGGACTACGCGCACACCGTGGACACGCGCCCGCCCTTCGGGACGCTCACCGGCTTCCGGGAGGGACGCGAGACGGCGCCCGTGCCGGACGGCTCGTGCGACATCACGGCGCACGTCGCGCTGGACGCGTGCGCGGCGGCACCGGGCCCGCCGCGCCCGGCGGACAGGCCGTACCCGCCGCACCCGCCGTCGGCTCCGGCACAGGCGTCCGCCGAAACGGCGCACGGAACTCCCGGAACAGCGCGCGAACTACCCCGCCCGCGCCTGCTCACGCAACGCGCTGCCTTGCGCGCCCTGGGCATCACCGGCGCACGCCCCCCGCTCACGCTGGCCTCCACGGACCCCGCCGGCTACGTACGCGCCCTCGCGAGCGCCGGGGAGGCCGCCGAACTCACGGCGGCGGGCGGCCTCGGCGACTTCCGCTGGCTGCTCCAGCCGGCCGGCATCCCGAACCCCCTGGAAGCGGACGCGTAGGCCCCGGGGCGGGCCCGTCGCGGCCTACTTGTCGATGTCGCCGACCACGAAGAACATCGAGCCCAGGATCGCGACCATGTCCGCCACCAGCGTTCCCGGCAGCAGCTCGGTCAGCGCCTGGATGTTGTTGTACGAGGCCGAGCGCAGCTTCAGCCGGTACGGGGTCTTCTCGCCCTTGCTCACCAGGTAGTAGCCGTTGATGCCGAGCGGGTTCTCGGTCCACGCGTACGTGTGCCCCTCGGGCGCCTTCAGCACCTTCGGCAGCCGCTGGTTGATCGGCCCGGGCGGCAGCTGGGCGAGCCGGTCCAGGCAGGCGTCGGCGAGGTCCAGGGCGTTGTGGGTCTGCGCCAGCAGCACCTCGAAGCGGGCGAGGCAGTCGCCCTCGGCGCGGGTCACCACCTTCAGCACGTCCTGGAGATCGCCGTAGGCCAGGTACGGCTCGTCGCGGCGCAGGTCGAAGTCGACGCCCGAGGCGCGCGCGATGGGCCCGCTCACGCCGTAGGCGTGCACCGCCTCGGGGGCGAGCTCCCCCACCCCGCGCGTGCGCCCCCGGAAGATCTCGTTGCCGAGCACCAGGTCGTCGAAGACGTCCATGCGCGAGCGCACCGCTGCGACGGCCGCACGCGCGCGTGCCGTCCAGCCCGCCGGCAGGTCCTCCTTGAGGCCGCCGACGCGGTTGAACATGTAGTGCATGCGCCCGCCGGAGACCTCCTCCATGACGTTCTGGAGCACCTCGCGCTCCCGGAAGGCGTAGAACACCGGCGTGATCCCGCCCAGCTCCAGCGGGTAGGAGCCGAGGAACATCAGGTGGTTCAGCACTCGGTTCAGCTCGGCGAGCAGGGTGCGCGTCCACACGGCCCGCTCGGGGACCTCCATGCCGAGCATCCGCTCCACGGCGAGGACCACGCCCAGCTCGTTGGAGAACGCCGACAGCCAGTCGTGGCGGTTGGCGAGCACGATGATCTGCCGGTAGTCGCGCGCCTCGAAGAGCTTCTCGGCGCCCCGGTGCATGTACCCGATCACCGGCTCCGCGCGCACGATGCGCTCGCCGTCCAGCACGAGCCTGAGCCGCAGCACGCCGTGCGTGGACGGGTGCTGGGGCCCGATGTTGAGCACCATGTCGGTGCTCTCCGCCGCACCGCCGATGCCGACCGTGGTCTCCGTCGTAGGAGTCATGGGCCCAGTTTCCCCTACGTAGGCTGGGCGCATGGAAACGGGGAGCCTGGACGGGACCGGAGCGCCGGCGGACCAGCCGGTGTGGCGGCGGCTGGAGCCGGGGCTGCTGCGGGTGCGGCGGCTGCTGCTGGCGGTGTGGGCGGGGGTGTTCGCGGTGGCGGCCGGGCTGCTGCCGGGACTCTTCGCGGGACCGGCGTGGGCCGCGTGCGCGCTGCTGCCACTGGTGTGCGCCGCCACATGCTGGCGGCTGCTGGAGCGCAACTGGCGCTCCTGGCGGTACGCCGAGCGAGCCGACGACCTGCTGATCAGCCGCGGTGTCCTGTGGCGCGAGGAGACGGTGGTGCCGTACGGGCGGATGCAGCTGGTGGAGGTGACCTCCGGGCCCCTGGAGCGGCGCTTCGGGCTGGCCACCGTACAGCTGCACACGGCCGCCGCCGCGACCGACGCGACCATCCCCGGCCTCGACCCGGCCGAGGCGGAACGGCTGCGCGACCGGCTCACCGAGCTGGGCGAGGCACGATCGGCGGGCCTGTGACGTCCCGGGAGCGGGCCGAGGGCCCGGGCGACGGCATACCCGGGCGGGCCGAGGGCACGGGCGACGGCACACCCGGGCGGGGCGAGCGCGCGGACGCCGGTGTGCCGGAGCGGGGCGAGCGCGCGGATGTCGGCGTACCCGGTCGGGCGCCCGTCATCGAGCGCCGGCTGCACCCGGTCACGCCCCTGCGCCGGGCGTGGGCGCCGCTCGCGGTGCTGGCCGGCTGGGCGGTGCACGACCCGAACGCCGCGCAGGAGCAGCTCGCACGGCTCACGGACACCATGCTCCTGCTGGGTATCGCGGTACTGGTGCCGGCGGCCGGCCTCTACGGCTTCCTGTCCTGGTGGTTCACGCACTACGCGGTCACCGACACCGAGCTGCGCATACGCACCGGACTGCTGTTCCGGCGCACCGCGCACATCCGGCTGGAACGCGTCCAGGCCGTGGACGTCTCCCGACCGCTCCTCGCGCGCGTGGCGGGCGTCGCCAAGCTGCGCATCGACGTCGTAGGCACCGACGACAAGGACGAACTGGCCTTTCTGAGCGAGCGCGAGGCGCGCGCCCTGCGCGCGGAGCTGCTCGCGCGCGCGGCCGGTTTCGCGCCCGAGACGGCGCGCGAGGTCGGCGAGGCACCGGCGCACGTCCTGCTGCGCGTGCCCCCGCGCGAGCTGGCGCGCTCCCTGGTGCTGACGGGCGCCACCTGGGGCTCGCTGTGCGCCGCGCTGGTCGTCCCCACCCTGCTGTGGCTCTTCACGGAGAACGTGTGGACGGTCCTCGTCACCGCCCTGCCGCTGCTCGGCACGGCCGGGGCGAGCAGCGTGGGCCGGTTCGTCACCGAGTTCGACTGGACGGTGAGCGAGTCGCCGGACGGGCTCCGCATCGACCGCGGGCTGCTGGACCGCGCCCATGAGACGGTGCCGCCCGGCCGGGTGCAGACGGTACGGATCGTGGAACCGCTGCTGTGGCGGTGGCGCGGCTGGGTCCGGGTCGAACTCGATGTGGCCGGATCCGACAACTCCGTACTGGTGCCGGTCGCCCCGCGCGCGGTCGCCGAGGCGGTCCTCGCGCGCGTGCTGCCCGGGGCGTCGGTGCCGGCCGGGCTGTCCCCCGTACCGCGCCGGGCCCGCTGGTGCGTGCCGGTGTGGTGGCGCGGGCACCGGCTCGCGGTCACCGGCCCGGTGTTCGCCGCCCGCAGCGGCCTGCTGTGCCGCCGGCTCTCGCTCGTGCCGCACGCCAAGGTGCAGAGCGTACGGCTCACCCAGGGGCCCTGGGAGCGGCGCTGGGGGCTCGCCGACGTACACGTGGACACCGGCGCCGGCAAGACCGTCACGGCCCGGCTGCGCGACGCCGGGGAGGCCGGGCGCCTCCTCGCCGAGCAGGCGGAGAGATCCCGTACGGGCCGCAGGGACGCCCCGCCGGACCGCTGGATGACGGCGCGCTGACCGACACGGGACCGGCGGGCCGGCCGACACGGGATCCGCGGCCGACATGCCTCGGGCCCGGCTTCCTCAGGGGAGGCCGGGCCCGTCGCGGTGCTGTCGTCGGTGGCTCAGGAGGCCGCGCTGCGCAGCCCCTGGACGTCGATCTGCTCGGTCTCGTCGTGCGCCGTCAGGTCGATGATCTGACCGACCCCCCGGGACCGCTCGTCGGCGGGCTTGAACCCGGCCTCGGCCTCGGCCTTGTGCACGGCGAGCGCCTCGGGGCCCACGACGTCGGCCAGGTCCTCGTTCTGCACGGAGTCCAGCGCGGCCTTCGGGTTGCCCTTCTGCGTGCCGAAGAAGTCGAACCCGCCCTCGGTCACCGGCCGCCGCGCGGGCGCGGCCGGCACGACGGCCACGGCGGGCGGCACACCGAGGTTCCCGGCGGACGGCATCACGGGCCCGCCGCCGGCCGGCGGCACGGCGTCAACGGCGCCGCGCGGACGGTCCGGGGCGCCCTGCGCCGGGTCGGCGGGAGCGGGCCGGGAGTCGGGAGCGGCCAGGGCGCCGGAGGCGGGGGCCGGGGCCTCGGGGACGGGACCGACGGCCACGGAGGGCACCCCGGAAGCGGAAGCAGCCCCGGACACGGCCCCGGCGACCGGAGCGGGAACGGATCCGGCGACCGGAGCGGGAGCAGACCCCGAAACGGAAGCGGACTCTGAAACGGAAGCGGACCCTGAAACGGGCACGGACCCCGAAGCGGAAGCGGACCCCACGACCGGAACGGCCCCGGCCGTAACTTCACCACCGGCGGAAGCCCCCTGCCCGGGGACCCGCGCCGAGCCGCCCACCGGCGTCGCCGCACCAGGCGTCCCCGCCCCGGGTTCCACCACCGCGGGCTCCCCGGCCAAGGGCCCCGCCGCCCCGGCCTCCCCGGTCACGGCCTCCCCGGTCACGGCCTCCCCGGCCCCGGTCTCCCGGGTCACGGCCCCTCTCGACCCGGTCTCGTTCGCCCCGGGCTCATCCCCCTCCGAAGCGGTCTCGGCGGCCGTGTCCCGCCGGTCCTCCGGCCCGTCCCCGGGTTCGCCCGGAGTGCGCCGTTCGAAGCGGGCCAGTGCCGTGAGGGCCCGCCGGTACAGCCGGGCGCCCTCGGGGGAGAACACCGCGGGTGCCGCCGGGGCGGCCTCGGCGGAGCGGGAGGGCTCGCCGTCGCGGGCGGGCGGCAGCGCGGGGGCCGTCGGGCGCGCGGGGGCCGGCTCCGGCACCGTCGCTTCGAGTTCCAGCAGCCGGCGGCCCTCCAGGGCGCTGGCCCGCTCGGTCTCGGCGGTGGCGTACCGGCGCAGCAGGGCCGCGTGCTCGTTGCGCAGGCCGGCCAGCTCGGCGCGCTTGGCGCGCAGCCGCTGCTCCAGCTTCGCGCGCAGTTCGCGGGACTCCTCCAGGTCGGTCTCCAGTTCGGCGACCCGTTCCTCGAAGCGCCACTCGTCACCGGCACGCGCGCGCGTCAGCTCGGCGACCCGCCGGCCCGCCTGCACGTCCCAGCGGCGCATCACGAACGCGCCGACGACCGCTGTCGCCGCTGCCGCGGCGGCCAGCGCGCGCAACACCGTGGCCTCGGAGAACACCCAGGGAGCCGACGCGCAGACGACGGAGACGCCGGCGATCGCCGAGGGAGGCAACAGCCGGTGCAGAGGGGAGGAATGGCGGTGGCGTCCACGTGGCATGGCCAGAAACTTACCGCGCGTAGGTGGATCGTGGGCCCCGGCCCGTAAAAACACGGCCACACCAGGGGCCTCACGAGGCGTCAGACGGTACGCCGGTTCAGTGGTCGGCCAGCCGTCCGCTGATCCACTGGAGCGTCGGCGGGATCTCGCGCCGCCAGGTGTTGAAGTTGTGACCGCCGCTGTCGAGGATGATCGACGAGATCCGGGTCCGGTCGGTGGCCCGCACCCGCTGGATGAAGTCCATCGTGGACTTGTAGTTGTGCTCGCCGGCCTTGCTGCTGGTGACGAGCAGCGAGGTGTCCGGCGCGGGCTCGTGCCGCAGCAGCCAGAACAGGTCGGCGCGGTCGCGCAGCTTGGCGTCGCCGTGGAAGAGGTCGCCGGTGGTGGGGTCGATCGGCGCCTTGTAGTACGGCGACAGGCCCGCGCCGGCCGCGTACACGCGCGGGTGGTGCATGGCGAGCTTGAGCGCGCAGTAGCCGCCGGTGGAGTCGCCGACGATGCCCCAGCCGCCCGGCCGCTTGCCGGCCCGGTAGTGACCGAGGACGGCGTCCGGCAGATCCTTGGCGAAGAACGTCTCCGTCCGCGGCCCGCCCGGGATGTCCACGCACTCGGTGTCGCGCGGCGGCGCCACGGTCGGCCGCAGCATCACCAGGATCATCGGCTGCACGCGCCCGTCCTTGGCCAGCCGCTGCGCGGTGCTCGGGTAGTTCAGCTTGTCCACCAGCGACCGCGCGGTGCCCGGGTAGCCGGTCAGCACGACGGTCGTCGGGAACGTGCGCGTGCGGTACTGCGGCTGGAAGTACTCCGGCGGCAGGTACACGTACGCCGGTGTCGCGATGTGCGTCGTACGGCCGACGATGTCCACCTTCTGGATCTGCCCGCCCCGCTCCGGCCGGGAGGAGCGCACGCCGGGCACCTCGGAGGTGGAGACCACCTGGAGCGGGCCGCCGTCGCCGCCGTGCGCCGAGTGGTCGACCACCACGCCCTGCCCGGTCTCCGTGCCGAACAGGTCGGCCCAGCTGGCGTAGAAGCCGAAGGCCTGGTTGGCGGCGAGCCCGACGGAGGCGAAGAGCGCCACCTGGGTGGCCAGCAGCAGACCGACCCGCCCGCTGACGGACCGCCAGTGCTGCCGGGCCAGGCGCGGCCACAGCCACACCGTGCCGATGAACAGCACGGCGGCGATCACTATCGCCAGCCACAGCACTTTGTTGCTCGTGAGACCCATGGGCTGTTTCCTGTCCGCGCTTTCCGCCCGTGCCGTACCCACGCCTGGTGCGCGCGCTTGCCCGGGGCTTTCCTTGGCCTTTGACCCGACTTTCCGGAGGGGAGTGAACCTCCCTCCTCCAGACACCGTCCTAGAGGGCGCAATGTCGCCGGATGCCCCGATGGCACCGGATTCAAGGTCTCTCGCTGAACTACGGGATGCGATGTCTGTCAGGATAGATGGGGAAGTGTCGGGCGGGGTTCCGGGCCGATCCAGCCGCGGGCGGCGCCTGCTGCGCGGTCCGCGCCCCGAGGCCGTTCCCGTTCTGGTCGGCCGGGCGGCCACGCTCGTGGGCCTCCTGGACATCGCCGCGGGTGTCTTCCCGCGCTTCCGGCACAGCCGTATGCACGCCCTGGCCGAGGTCCTGCCCGGCTCGTTCGGGCCGTTCGCGGCGGCGCTCTCGCTCAGCGCGGGCGTGCTGTTGCTGCTGCTCGCGCACGGACTCAAGCGGCGCAAGCGCCGGGCCTGGCGGGCCGCGGTGGCGCTGCTCCCGGCGGGCGCGGCGGCACAGTTCGCGTACCGGCACTCGCTGGTCGGCGCCCTCATCGCGGTCGCCCTGCTGGTGCCGCTGCTGCGCCACCGGGACCAGTTCGCCGCCCTGCCCGATCCGCGCAGCCGGTGGCGCGCCCTCGCCAACTTCGTGCTGATGAGCGCCGGTTCGGTCCTCCTCGGGCTCGTCATCGTCAGCGTCCACCCGGGCCGGACGATCGGCGACCCGAGCCTGGCCGACCGGCTGACGCACGTCATCTACGGCCTGTTCGGCTTCGAGGGCCCGGTCGACTACCAGGGCAACACGTCCTGGACGGTCGCCTTCTCCCTCGGCGCGCTCGGCTGGATCACCGCGGTGACCACCATCTACCTGGCCTTCCGCCCGGAGCACCCGGCCGCCCGCCTCACCGAGGAGGACGAGGAGAAGCTGCGCGCCCTGCTGGCCAGGCACGGCGGGCGCGACTCGCTCGGCCACTTCGCGCTGCGCCGCGACAAGGCGGTGGTGTTCTCGCCGAGCGGCAAGGCCGCGGTCACCTACCGGGTCGTCTCCGGGGTGATGCTCGCCAGCGGCGACCCCATCGGGGACGTCGAGGCCTGGCCGGGCGCCATCGAGCGCTTCATGGACGAGGCCCGGGCCCACTCCTGGACGCCCGCCGTCATGGGCTGCTCGGAGACCGGCGGCGAGGTGTGGACCCGCGAGACCGGCCTGGACGCCCTGGAACTGGGCGACGAGGCGGTGGTGGACGTGGCGGATTTCTCGCTCGCCGGACGCGCGATGCGCAATGTGCGCCAGATGGTCAAGCGCATCGAGCGGGCCGGCTACGAAACCCGGGTGCGGCGCATCCGTGACCTCGGCGAGGCCGAGCTGGAGCGGACCCGCCGGGCGGCGGAGGACTGGCGCGGCACGGACACCGAGCGCGGCTTCTCCATGGCGCTCGGCCGCATCGGCGACCCCTCCGACGGCGACTGCCTGATCGCCACCGCGCACAAGCAGGACGACGAGCCGGGCGAGTACGGCGACCTGAAGGCGATCCTGCACTTCGTGCCGTGGGGCAAGGACGGCGTGTCGCTGGACCTGATGCGCCGCGACCGCGCCGCCGACCCGGGCATGAACGAGCTGCTGATCGTCGCCGCCCTCCAGGCCGCCCCCAAGTTCGGCATCAGCCGGGTCTCGCTGAACTTCGCGATGTTCCGCTCCGCCCTCGCGCGCGGGGAGAAGATCGGCGCCGGTCCGGTGCTGCGCGCCTGGCGCGGGCTGCTGGTGTTCCTCTCGCGCTGGTTCCAGATCGAGTCGCTGTACAAGTTCAACGCCAAGTTCCAGCCGCGCTGGGAGCCGCGGTTCGTGGTCTACCGGGCCCCCGCCGACCTGCCCCGCATCGGCTTCGCCGCCATGCAGGCCGAGGGCTTCGTCGACCTCGCCGTGCCGCTGCCGCGCTTCCTGCGCCGGCGCCGCCCCGCGCCCGGACGCCCGTGCGGGCACGTGGGCGAGCGGGACGTCCGGGCCGCCTGAGTCCCGCGCCCCGGACGCCACGGCCCGCCGGCCGGCCCCCTCGCCGAGGGGGCCGCCGCGCGTTCCCGGCACCGGCCTGGGCCTACGCTGAACGTATGAACAGCATCAGCGGGCGCGGCCGGGTGGCCGGCCTTCCGGCATGGGACCGGTGCGCGGTCATGGGGGTCGTGAACGTCACCCCCGACTCCTTCTCCGACGGCGGCCGCTGGTTCGACACCACCGTCGCCGTCAAGCACGGCCTGGACCTGGTCGCCCAGGGCGCGGACCTGGTCGACGTGGGCGGCGAGTCCACCCGGCCCGGCGCCACCCGCGTGGACGAGGCCGAGGAGCTGCGCCGGGTGGTGCCCGTGGTGCGCGGCCTGGCCTCCGAGGGGGTCGTCGTCTCCGTCGACACCATGCGCGCCTCCGTCGCCGAACAGTCCCTCGCGGCCGGCGCCGCCCTCGTCAACGACGTCAGCGGCGGCCTGGCCGATCCCGCGATGATCCCGGTGGTGGCCGCCGCGGGCGCCCCCTTCGTCGTCATGCACTGGCGCGGCTTCCTCCAGGGCGGCAACGTCAAGGGCGTCTACGCGGACGTGGTCGCCGAAGTCGTCCAGGAGCTGCACGCGCGCGTGGAGGCCGTGCTGGCCGGCGGCGTCGCCCCGGACCGTGTCGTCGTCGACCCGGGCCTGGGCTTCTCCAAGGAGGCCGAGCACGACCTCGCCCTCCTCGCCCACCTGGACCGGCTGCGCGCCCTCGGGCACCCGCTGCTGGTCGCCGCCTCCCGCAAGCGGTTCCTCGGCCGGGTGCTGGCCGGGCCGCAGGGGCCGCCCCCGCCGGCCCGGGAGCGGGACGCGGCCACGGCCGCCGTCTCCGCGCTCGCCGCGCACGCCGGCGCGTGGGCGGTGCGCGTCCACGAGGTACGCGCCACGGCGGACGCGGTACGGGTCGCCCGGGCCGTGGAGGAGGCGCGCGGCACAAAGCGCACGCCCGGCGCGGACGGCGAGCGCGGGCCGGAAGGAGCCCGGTGAGCGCCCCCCACACCGACGTCGAGCAGGTGGAAGCCGCCAACACCGCCTTCTACGAGGCACTGGAACGCGGCGACTTCGAAGAGGTCTCCGCGCTCTGGCTGACGCCCGCGGAACTGGGCGTGGACGAGACGTACCACGACCCCGCGGACACCGGCGTGATCTCCTGCGTGCACCCCGGCTGGCCGGTGCTGACCGGCCGCGGCGAGGTCCTCAGGTCGTACGCCCTGATCATGGCCAACACCGACTACATCCAGTTCTTCCTCACCGATGTGCACGTCTCCGTGACCGGTGACACCGCGCTGGTGACCTGCACCGAGAACATCCTCAGCGGCGGACCCGCACCGGAGGAGGGCGCGGAGCTGGGGCCGCTGCTCGGCCAGCTCGTCGTCGCCACGAACGTGTTCCGGCGCACCCCCTCGGGCTGGAAGCTGTGGTCGCACCACGCCTCCCCCGTCCTGGCCGAGACCGCCGAGGACGACGACGACACCGGTGCGAACGGCCTGAACCCGGACGACGGCCCCCTCGCCTGACCGGCTGCCCCGCCCGTCTCCCGGCGGCGGGCCGTCCGGGAGACGGACACGTGGTTGGAATCACCTACGCCCGGGTAGAAGCGGCTACCGGCCCGTGACAGGGCCGGGTTCCCCAGGGGAAACCCGCGGTGAACCCTGCGGGTTCCGGCCCGCCCCCGCGCCCCCGCGGCCGGGCCCTGTCGGTGCCCGCAGGTAGATTCGTCTGAGACCGGCGTGCCGCCCGCACGCGGCACGGGCCGGTCCTTCCCGACGATTGCAGGAGTGATTCGCGTGGATCGTGTCGCGCTGCGCGGCCTCAAGGCCCGTGGGTACCACGGGGTGTTCCCCAAGGAGCGCGAGGACGGCCAGACCTTCATCGTGGACCTCGTCCTCGGTCTGGACACCCGGCCGGCCGCGGCCGACGACGACCTGACGAAGACCGTGCACTACGGCATCGTGGCCGAGGAGGTCGTGGCCGTGGTCGAGGGCGAGCCGGTGAACCTCATCGAGACCCTCGCCGAGCGGATCGCCCGGACCTGCCTGAAGCACGAAGGGGTCCAGGAGGTCGAGGTGTGCGTCCACAAGCCGGACGCGCCGATCACCGTCCCCTTCGACGACGTGACCGTCACCATCACCCGGAGCCGAGTATGACCCGACCTTTCCGCCAGGGTCACAGCGACCCGACCGTCCAGCCGGTACCCGCCTCGGTCGTCGAGAAGGTGGACGCCGCCGACACCACCCTGCACAACCCCCAGTGGGCCGTGATCTCCCTCGGCTCCAACCTCGGCAACCGCCTGGAGACCCTCCAGGGGGCCGTGGACGCCCTGGAGGACACCCCGGGCGTGCGGGTGAAGGCCGTCTCGCCGGTGTACGAGACCGAGCCGTGGGGCGTGGAGCCCGGCAGCCAGCCGTCGTACTTCAACGCGGTCGTGGTGCTGAAGACGACCCTGCCCCCCGCCTCCCTGCTGGAGCGGGCGCACGCCGTCGAAGAGGCCTTCCACCGCGTCCGGGACGAGCGCTGGGGCCCGCGCACGCTGGACGTCGACATCGTCGCGTACGCCGACGTCACCTCGGACGACCCGCGGCTCACCCTGCCCCATCCGCGCGCCCACGAGCGCGCCTTCGTGCTGGCGCCCTGGCACGACGTGGACCCCCAGGCCCAGCTCCCCGGCCGTGGCACGGTCGCCGAACTGCTGTCCACGATCACCCGTGAGGGTGTGGCGCACCGGGAGGACCTGGAACTCCGGCTGCCCGAGTAGTCGTTAAGGTCGAGACGGGTCGAGACCGAAGAACGACCACCGTCCGGGACGGTCCGGGGGAACAACTGAAGGGACACCGTGAGAGAGCTGCGCATCAGGGTGCTGGCGGGCGTGTTCGTCGTGGCCGGCGTCCTGTCCTGGGCGGGCGCCCGCCTCTGGAACTCGACCGGGACCCTTCCGAGCGTCCCCCTGGCCGCGCCCGTGGTCCTCGCGCTGATCGCGGTGGTGCTGCTCTCCACGGCGCTCTCGCTGCGCGCCCGGCTGAAGGCCCAGCGCGAGCGCCGGCCCGGCGCCAAGGGCGTCGATCCGCTGATGGCCGCCCGGGCGGTCGTCTTCGGCCAGGCCAGCGCCCTGGTCGCGGCCCTCGTCGCCGGCATGTACGGCGGCACGGGCGTCTTCCTGCTGGAGCTGCTGGACTTCCCGGCCCGCCGCGACCAGGCGATCTACGCCGGGTTCTCGGCCCTGGCGGGCTTCGGTGTGATAGCGGCCGCCCTGTTCCTGGAGCGAGTGTGCCGGCTCCCCGAGGACGACGACCAGAACCCTCCCGGGGCGCAGCCGGCGGCCTGACCGCCCGCCGCGCCCGGCGGGCGGCTCAGCGCGCCATGATGAGGCTCATGGCCTCGTTGCGCGTGGCGACATCGCGCAGCTGACCGCGCACGGCGGACGTTATGGTCTTCGCGCCCGGCTTGCGGATGCCGCGCATCGACATGCACATGTGCTCGCACTCGACGACGACGATGACGCCCCGCGGCTCCAGGATCTGCATCAGGGAGTCCGCGATCTGCGTGGTCAGGCGCTCCTGCACCTGCGGCCGGCGGGCGTAGACGTCGACGAGCCGGGCCAGCTTGGACAGCCCGGTGATCTTGCCGGTCTCGGACGGGATGTAGCCGACGTGGGCGACGCCCCGGAACGGCACCAGGTGGTGCTCGCAGGTCGAGTACACCTCGATGTCCTTCACGAGGACCATCTCGTCGTGCCCGAGGTCGAACGTCGTCGTCAGCACGTCCTCCGGCCGCTGCCACAGGCCGGCGAAGATCTCCCGGTAGGCTCGCGCGACCCGGGCCGGCGTCTCCCTGAGCCCCTCGCGGTCCGGGTCCTCCCCGACCGCGAGCAGCAGTTCCCGCACGGCGTTCTCGGCGCGCTTCTCGTCGAACTCGCCGATGCGGCCCTCGCCGTCCAGCGTCACCGGGTCGGTCATCTGGTTCCTCGTTCCCGCGCCATGACGCGCGTGTGTCTCGCCTTGCCGAAACTGCGGACATGCGAAATGCCGCGACCCCCAGGCTAGAACCTGAGGGTCGCGGCATTCATTCCGGGCCGTGTCTCCGCGGGCCGGTCAGCCCTCGGAGCGGTCCTCCGGGGACTGGTCCGTCACCGGGGCGGACTCCGCCGCCGTCGACTTCGCGGTGCTGATCGACGCCGTCGCGCCGTTCGCGCCGTTGGTCAGTGCCAGCTCCTTCGGGGAGAGCACCGGCGGGCGGGTGGACGGGGTGCGGCGCGAGGAGCCGGTCCAGGCGGGCCGCGGCGGGCGCTTGACGATGGGGGCGAAGATCTCGGCGATCTCCTCCTTGCCCAGGGTCTCCTTCTCCAGCAGCTGGAGAACGAGGTTGTCGAGCACGTCGCGGTTCTCGACCAGGATCTCCCATGCCTCGTTGTGCGCGGTCTCGATGAGCTTCTTGACCTCTTCGTCGACCAGCGCGGCGACCTCTTCCGAGTAGTCCCGCTGGTGGGCCATCTCACGGCCCAGGAACGGCTCGCTGTTGTCGCCGCCGAACTTGATCGCGCCGAGACGCTCGGTCATGCCGTACTGCGTGACCATCGCGCGGGCCAGGTTGGTGGCCTTCTCGATGTCGTTCGCGGCACCGGTGGTCGGGTCGTGGAAGACCAGTTCCTCGGCCGCCCGGCCGCCCAGCATGTAGGCGAGCTGGTCGAGCATCTCGTTGCGGGTGGTCGAGTACTTGTCCTCGTCGGGCAGGACCATCGTGTAACCGAGGGCACGGCCGCGGGACAGGATCGTGATCTTGTGGACCGGGTCGGAGTTCGGCGAGGCCGCCGCGACCAGGGCGTGACCGCCCTCGTGGTACGCGGTGATCTTCTTCTCCTTGTCCGACATGATCCGGGTCCGCTTCTGCGGACCCGCGACCACGCGGTCGATCGCCTCGTCCAGCGCCTTGTTGTCGATCAGCTTCTGGTCGCCGCGGGCGGTGAGCAGCGCGGCCTCGTTCAGCACGTTGGCGAGGTCGGCGCCGGTCATGCCCGGGGTGCGGCGGGCCACGGCGGACAGGTCGACGTCGGGCGCGACCGGCTTGCCCTTCTGGTGGACCTTGAGGATCTCCAGACGGCCCTGGAGGTCCGGCGGGTCGACCGCGATCTGCCGGTCGAAGCGGCCCGGGCGCAGCAGCGCCGGGTCGAGGATGTCCGGCCGGTTGGTGGCGGCGATCAGGATGACGCCGCCCTTGACGTCGAAGCCGTCCATCTCGACCAGCAGCTGGTTCAGGGTCTGCTCGCGCTCGTCGTGACCGCCGCCGAGGCCGGCGCCGCGGTGGCGGCCGACCGCGTCGATCTCGTCCACGAAGACGATCGCCGGGGCGTTCGCCTTGGCCTGCTCGAACAGGTCACGCACCCGGGAGGCACCGACACCGACGAACATCTCGACGAAGTCGGAACCGGAGATCGAGTAGAACGGGACGCCCGCCTCGCCGGCGACGGCGCGCGCGAGCAGGGTCTTGCCGGTACCCGGGCGGCCGTAGAGCAGCACGCCCTTGGGGATCTTGGCGCCGACGGCCTGGAACTTGGCCGGCTCCTGGAGGAACTCCTTGATCTCCTGGAGCTCCTCGACGGCCTCGTCACAGCCGGCGACGTCGGAGAAGGTCGTCTTCGGGGTGTCCTTGGTGATGAGCTTCGCCTTGGACTTGCCGAAGTTCATGACCCGGGAGCCGCCGCCCTGCATCTGATTCATCAGGAACAGGAAGACGACCACGATCAGGACGAAGGGGAGCAGGGACAGCAGGACGCCGACGAACGGGTTCTGCTTGGACGGCGAGACCGTGTAGCCGTCCGTGATCTGCTTTTCCTGGTACTTGGTCTGCAGCGTGCCGGCGAGCTGCACACCCTGGTCGCCGATGTAGCTCGCCTGGATCTTCGAGCTGCCCTCGACCTTGTAGCCGTCCTTCAGCGTGACCTTGATGCTCTGATCGTCACCGGTGGTGAGCTTGGCCGACTCGACCTTGTTCGCGTTGATCGCCGCCACGACCTGGCCGGTGTCCACCGTCTTGTAGCCGCCGGACGAGCCGACGACCTGCATCAACACGACCACGGCAAGGACGGCCAGCACGATCCACATGACCGGCCCACGGAAGTATCGCTTCACGTCCATCCATACGGAGCGGTGCCGCCCCGTCCCTCCTGCCATAGTGAGTTTGATAAGACAGTTCTTCTGACGGTACCCCAGCATTGTTGCCCGAAGCCGCACGGAGCCGATTCGACGGCTGGGAAAACCCGTCTCCGCTTGCTTCAACGGCGCGGAACCCGCTGGGGTTCCCGATCGTCCTACAGGGCTTGGGCCGAGTGGCTCAGCCGCCGTAGACGTGAGGCGCGAGCGTACCCACGAACGGCAGGTTGCGGTACTTCTCGGCGTAGTCGAGGCCGTAGCCGACGACGAACTCGTTCGGGATGTCGAAGCCGACCCACTCGACGTCGATGGCGACCTTGGCGGCGTCCGGCTTGCGCAGCAGCGTGCACACCTTCAGGGAGGCGGGCTCGCGCGAGCCGAGGTTGTTGATCAGCCAGGACAGGGTCAGGCCGGAGTCGATGATGTCCTCGACGATCAGGACGTGCCGGCCCTTGATGTCGGTGTCGAGGTCCTTGAGGATGCGGACCACACCGGAGGACTGGGTGCCCGCGCCGTAGGAGGACACGGCCATCCAGTCCATCGTGACGGGGGTGGACAGCGCCCGGGCGAGGTCCGCCATGACCATCACCGCGCCCTTGAGGACGCCGACGATGAGCAGGTCCTTGCCCGCGTACTCCGCGTCGATCTTCGCGGCCAGCTCGGCCAGCTTCGCGTCGATCTCTTCCTTGGTGATGAGCACCCGCTGGAGGTCGGCACCCATGTCTTTCGCGTCCACCCGCATCACTTTCGGTCGTCCCGCACTTACGGCCGCGTGTGCGGCCACCGGCTACGGCCGCGTGTACGGCCCCGGGGGCCGCCCGGCCCGCCGGAGGGCACCGGATGCGGGCACTCCGTGGGGGCCGGTCGTCAGCCTTGCCGAATCACCAGTCTGCCACCCTGCCGCTGGGCGACGACCCTGCCCGGGAGATTGATGGCTCCCTGGCCGCGCCAGCCGGTGATCAGGCGGTCGACTTCCTCGATGTGGCGGGCGAACAGCGCACCGGCCGGCGCTCCGGCCTCGATGGCCGCGCGGCGCAGGATCCGGCGGCGCACGGCGGGCGGCAGGGCGTACAGCTTGGCGCACTCCAGCAGGCCGGCCGCGTCCCGTACGGAGGCCTCGGCCTGCCTGGCCCAGGTGTCCAGGGCGTCGGCGTCGTCGCGGGAGAGCTGGGCGGTGCGGGCCAGCGCCTCCACCACGCCCTTGCCGAGGGCCTTCTCCAGGGCGGGCAGTCCCTCGTGCCTCAGCCGGGAGCGGGTGTAGGCGGGGTCGGCGTTGTGCGGGTCGTCCCAGACCGGCAGGGACTGGACCATGCAGGCCTTGCGGGCGGTCTGGCGGTCCAGGTGCAGGAAGGGCCGCCGGTAACGGCCGCCGGCCCCCGAGACCGCGGCCATGCCGGACAGGGAGCGGATGCCGGAGCCGCGGGCGAGCCCGAGCAGGACGGTTTCGGCCTGGTCGTCGCGGGTGTGGCCGAGCAGGATCGCGGTGGCGCCGTGGCGTTCGGCGGCGGCGTCCAGGGCGGCGTAGCGGGCGTCCCGGGCGGCGGCCTCGGGGCCGCCCTCGCGGCCTACGGTCACCGCGACGGACTCGACCGGGTCGAGGCGCAGCTCGCGCAGCCGCACGACGACCTCCTCGGCGCGGAGGTCGGAGCCGGGCTGGAGGCCGTGGTCGACGGTGACCCCGCCGGCGCGGACGCCGAGCTTGGGGGCCTCGAAGGCGAGGGCGGAGGCGAGGGCCATGGAGTCGGCGCCGCCGGAGCACGCGACGAGGACGAGCGGGGAGGGGAGCCGCTCGGCCGTCCGGCCCGCGGGGGCGCGGGAGGTCTGGTCGTTCAGGATGTCGTGGAGGACGCGGCGGACCGCCAGGCGTATCGCCGCGACCGCAGGATGGGGACCCATGTCCGGTTCCCTTCATGAAGTTTTCCGGGGGGTGTGCCCGGGACGGTCACTCAGAGTGTGTAGATGGTGACAGAACCGGGGCGTTCCCCGAGCATCGCACGCCTACGCATGGCATACGGTCCCTCGGACGGGTGATTGGAGGGGCGGTCGCCTGCCGTCGGCCGGATCCGCTTCACGACTCCGCCCCGTGGTTCACCCCTCGGCCCTGCCGTGCACCCGCGCGACCCAGTCCGCCGGTTTGGCGATCTCCGCCTTGGTGGGAAGGGTGTTGGGCGAGGTCCACACGCGGTTGAAGCCGTCGGTGCCCACCTGTTCCACGACCGCTCGCACGAACCGTTCGCCGTCGCGGTACTGCCTCAGTTTGGCATCCAGCCCCAGCAGCTTGCGCAGGGCCGCGTCCAGGCGGGAGGCGCCCTTGGCGCGGCGCTGCTGGAACTTCTCGCGGATCTCGGCGACGGTCGGCACGACGCTGGGCCCGACGCCGTCCATGACGTAGTCGGCGTGGCCCTCCAGCAGCGACATCACGGCGGTGAGCCGGCCGAGGATCTCCCGCTGGGCCGGGGTCTGCACCAGCTCCACGAAGGAGCGCCCGCCGTCCTCCTCCTCGCCCTCGGGACGGCCGCCGGCCAGGGACTGGGCGGCGTCCCGGATGCGCTCCAGGAAGGTCATCGGGTCGACGTCGGTCTCCGCGAGGAACGACTGGATCTCGCCCTCGAGGTGGTCGCGCAGCCAGGGCACGGCCGTGAACTGGGTGCGGTGGGTCTCCTCGTGCAGGCACACCCACAGCCGGAAGTCGTGCGGCTCGACGTCGAGTTCGCGCTCCACGTGGACGATGTTGGGCGCCACCAGCAGCAGCCGGCCGCCGCCGTTCTGGCCGGCCGGCAGATCGCGGCCGGCGGGGGCGAAGGTCTCGTACTGGCCGAGGACCCGGGAGGACAGGAACGACAGGAGCATGCCCAGCTCCACGCCGGTGACCTTGCCGCCGACGGCGCCCAGGACCGCGCCGCCCGGGCCGCCGCCGCGCCGTTCCTGCATCTTCTCGAGCAGCGGTTTGAGGATCTCCCGGAAGCCCGCGACGTTGGCGCGGACCCAGCCGGGGCGGTCGACCACGAGGACGGGGGTGTCGTGCGTCTCCTCCGTGCCCATGCGGGTGAAGCCCCGGACGTGTTCCTCCGAGGCCTTCGCGTGCCGGCGCAGCTCCGCGACGACGGCCCTGGCCTCGTCACGGCTGACGTCGGGGCCGGGCCGTACGAGCCGTGTCGCGGTCGCCACCGCGAGGTTCCAGTCGACCATCCCGGGAGATGCGGTGCCACCGAAGCCAGTCATGTTGTCAACCGTACGTGCTCGTTGCCGCTTGGGGCAGGCCGTGGCGGGCCGGCGGGGGCCGAGGGGGTTGCCCCGGCACCCGGTGGTGCGGCGAGCCCGGGGCGAACGGCGCCGGTCACCTCGCCAGTGCCGTCGCCGCCTCGTCCAGGGTCGACTGGGCCTGGGTGGCGTCGGTGGTGCCGGAGGCCAGGAAGGCGAAGGCCAGCAGGTGGCCGGTGTCGTCCACGACCGTGCCGGCGAGGGTGTTCACGCCGGTCAGGGTGCCGGTCTTGGCGCGTACGACGCCGGACGCGCCGTCGGCGAAACGATTGCTCAGGGTGCCGGTGAAACCGGCCACCGGCAGGCCGGTGAGGACCGGGCGCAGGCCGGGGCGGTCCGGGTCGGCCGCCCGGACCAGGAGGCCGGTCAGCAGGTCGGCGGTGAGCCGGTCGGCGCGGTCCAGGCCGCTGCCGTCGCGGAAGACGGCGCCCGCCATCGGCAGGCCCAGCCCCCGCAGCTGCGTGGCGATGGCCTCGGCGCCGCCGGCGAAGCTCGCCGGACGCCCGCCGGCCAGGGCCGTGTGCCGGGCCAGGGCCTCCGCGATGTCGTTGTCGCTGTTGGTCAGCATCCGCTCGACCAGGGCGGACAGCGGGGGCGAGGAGACCCGGGCGAGGGTCTGCGCGCGCGTGCCGGCCTTGGAGGGGCCGGGGGGCGTGGTCGTGATGCCGGCCTCCTTCAGGAAGCCGGCGAACCGGGCCGCCGCGTCCGCCGCCGGGTCGCCCACGCGGATCACCGGGCCGCTGGTGGAGTCGTCGGTGCGGCCCTCGTCGGCGGTCAGGGCGCTGACCGGCGCGAGGTTGTCGTTGACGCCGATGGGGTGCAGGGCGGGGCCGGTGAACAGGGTGGTGTCGTAGGACAGGGTGATCTTGCTGATGCCGCGCTCGCGCAGGGCCTTCGCGGTGTCCGCGGCCAGCGTCCGCAGGCTCGCCCAGCCGCCGCTGCGGGCGCGCGCGGTGAGGGTGGGGTCGCCGCCGCCGACCAGGACGAGTTCCCGGGTGTCCGGTTCCAGGGCGGTGCGGGTGGTGAGGCGGTGGTCCGGGCCGAGGGCGGACAGGGCGGCGACGGCGGTGGCGATCTTGGTGGTGGAGGCGGGGACGAGGGCCTTGCCGCCGTCGGCGTCGTACAGGCGTTCGCCGGTCGTGACGTCGACGACGGCCGCCGTGTGGCTGTCGCCGAGTTCGGGGGCGTCCAGGAAGGGCTTCAGGGCGTCGGAGACGGCCCGCGCGTCCGGCGCGGACCGTCTGGTGCCCACGGCGCCCGTGACGCCGCCCAGGCCGGTCAGGACGGGTCCGGCGCTCGGCGCGGGCCGGGCCGCCGTACCCGGGCGGCCGTGATCTGCGCCACCCGTCCGCTCCAGGGCGGCGGCGCGGTCCCGCTCGGCCGTACGCTGACCCGAGGCGTCCCAAGGTCCGGCCACGGTCACCGCACCGGCGGCCAGCGCCAGGCCGGCGGTGGCGGCGCCAGCGGTGTACTGCCAGGTCCGGACGGTGCGCGGACGGGGGAGACGGGGGAGGTGCACAGGGCCGGTCCGCACGGCCCGCGACAGCCGCGCGAGCTGCGGCTTCACGGCCGTCACGGCGCGCGTGAGACTCGGTCGGACGGCGTTCGCGAGCCGCGCCACCCGCGGTCCCGCGGCTCGCCAAGGCCCCAGCTCCGGCACGACCACCAGCCCCTTTCGCGATCACACACCTGCGTGAGGGACACTTAACCACCAGAACTATGTGCTGATCATGGAGGAGCCACCGGTGGAGTTCGACGTCACGATCGAGATCCCGAAGGGTTCGCGGAACAAGTACGAGGTGGACCACGAGACCGGCCGGATCCGCCTGGACCGTCGTCTCTTCACCTCGACCGCCTACCCGACCGACTACGGCTTTGTCGAGAACACCCTCGGCGAGGACGGCGACCCGCTGGACGCGCTGGTCATCCTGGACGAGCCGACCTTCCCGGGCTGCCTGATCCGCTGCCGTGCGATCGGCATGTTCCGGATGACGGACGAGGCGGGCGGCGACGACAAGCTGCTGTGCGTTCCGGCCACCGACCCGCGTGTGGAGCACCTGCGTGACATCCACCACGTGTCGGAGTTCGACCGCCTGGAGATCCAGCACTTCTTCGAGGTGTACAAGGACCTGGAGCCCGGCAAGTCGGTCGAGGGCGCCAACTGGGTGGGCCGGACGGACGCCGAGGCGGAGATCGAGCGGTCGTACAAGCGCTTCAAGGAGCAGGGCGGTCACTGACCCCGCTCGGTGGACGGGCCGCACGCGCAGGCGTGCGGCCCGTTCGCGTGTGTGCACGCCTGCGCCCCTTCGGGGTACGTGTGCGCATACTGAGGGCTACGCGAGGTGTGGTGCAGGGAGCGGTGCGAAGTGACGGAGACGGAGGACCGCAAGCCCCGGTCGGACGAGGCACGGTACGACCCGGAGATCACCTCCGAGTTCGCCATCCCCCAGGGTCTCGATGTCCCGAAGACCGGCGGCGAGAGCGAGACGACCTCCGAGTTCGCGGTGCCGGAGGGGCTGCAGACGCCGCAGCCGCCCGGTGCCGAGCCGGAGGGCTCGGCGTTCACGCCACCGCGCACCTACAGCGCGAAGGAGGCGCCGGCCGCGTTCACACCCGCGACCGGGGTGCCGCTGGTCAGCCTGATCAAGGACGCGCCCTGGCAGGACCGGATGCGCACGATGCTGCGCATGCCGGTGACCGAGCGGCCGGCCCCGGAGCCGGTGCAGCGCGAGGAGGAGGGCGGCCCGGCCGTCCCGCGTGTGCTGGACCTGTCCCTGCGCATCGGCGAGCTGCTGCTGGCCGGCGGTGAGGGCGCGGAGGACGTGGAGGCCGCGATGTTCGCGGTGTGCCGGTCCTACGGCCTGGACCGGTGCGAGCCGAACGTCACCTTCACCCTGCTGTCGATCTCGCACCAGCCGTCGCTGGTGGAGGACCCGGTGACGGCGTCCAGGACGGTCCGGCGGCGGGGCACCGACTACACCCGGCTGGCGGCCGTCTTCCATCTCGTGGACGACCTCAGCGACCCGGAGACCGAGGTCTCCCTGGAGGAGGCCTACCGGCGCCTGGCGGAGATCCGCCGCAACCGGCACCCCTACCCCGGCTGGGTGCTGACCCTGGCCGGCGGGCTGCTGGCCGGTGCGGCCTCCCTGCTGGTGGCGGGCCGGGGCGACCCGGTCGTGTTCCTCGCGGCGGCCGTCGGCGCGATGCTCGGCGACCGGCTGGCGTGGCTGTGCGCGGGGCGCGGGCTGCCGGAGTTCTACCAGTTCACGGTGGCCGCGATGCCGCCCGCGGCGATCGGGGTGGCGCTGACCCTGGCCCATGTCGACGTGCAGGGCTCCGCGGTGATCACCGGTGGGCTGTTCGCGCTGCTGCCGGGGCGGGCACTGGTCGCGGGGGTGCAGGACGGGCTGACGGGCTTCTACATCACCGCCTCCGCGCGGCTGCTGGAGGTCATGTACTTCTTCGTCGGCATCGTCACCGGGGTGCTGACCGTCCTGTACTTCGGCGTGAAGATCGGCGGCGAGCTGGACCCGGAGGCCGCGCTGCGGGTCTCGGAGCAGCCGCTGCTCCAGATCGCGGCCTCGATGCTGCTGTCCCTGACCTTCGCCGTCCTGCTCCAGCAGGAACGTTCCACCGTGCTCTGGGTGACCCTGAACGGAGGCGTCGCCTGGTCGGTGTACGGCGCGATGCGCTACGCCGGCGACATCTCACCGGTGGCCTCCACGGCGGTCGCGGCGGGCCTGGTGGGCCTGTTCGGGCAGCTGCTCGCCCGGTACCGGTTCGCCTCCGCCCTGCCGTACACCACGGCCGCGATCGGGCCGCTGCTGCCCGGTTCCGCGACCTACTTCGGGCTGCTGTCCATAGCCCAGAACGACGTGGACAAGGGGCTGGTGTCGCTGGCCAAGGCCGTGTCGCTGGCCATGGCCATCGCCATCGGGGTGAACCTGGGGTCGGAGATCTCCCGGCTGTTCCTGCGCATCGGCTCCGCCGGGAAGCGCCGGGCGGCGAAGCGCACCAGGGGATTCTGAGCGCCGTACGCCCGGGGCCCCGGGGAGCTACTGGCGGCGCTGGTCGTACGGGTAGCCGTTCTCGTCGTACCGCTGCTGGTCGTGGCCCTGCTGCTGCCCGTAGCCCTGCTGCTGCCCGTAGCCCTGGTGCTGGTCGTAGCCCTGCCGCTGGTCCCAGTCCTGCTGATGCGGGTACTGCTGCGGGTCGTACGGCTGCTGGTACTGCTGCTGCCCGTCGTAGTACTGGTCGTAGCCCTGCTGCCGGTTCCAGTCCTGCTGCTGCGGCTGCTGCTGGTACCCGGGCTGCTCGTACCGCTGCTCCTCGTAGTGCGGCTGCTCCGGTTCGACGCGCCGCAGCTGGGCCGTGGCGTCGTCCATGACCGGGGGCTGCTGCCCGTACGACGGCTGGGGCTGCTGGTAGGCGGGCTGCTGCGCCGGCACCGGCTGGGGCCGCGGGCCGGCCTGGGCGGCCTTCTTCTCCTTGCCCCGCGCCCGGAGGAACTCGATCGCGATCGGGATCACCGACACGAGGACGATCAGGATGAGGATCGCCTCGATGTTGGTCTTGACGAACTCGATGTTGCCGAGCCAGGAGCCGAGCAGGGTGACGCCGGCCCCCCACAGGACGCCACCGATGACATTGAAGATCAGGAACGAGCGGTACCGCATGCCGCTGACGCCCGCGATGATCGGCGTGAACGTGCGCACGACCGGCACGAAGCGGGCCAGGACCAGGGACTTCGGGCCGTACTTCTCGAAGAACTCGTGCGCCTTGGTGACGTTCTCCTGCTTGAACAGGCGGGAGTCCGGGCGGTTGAACAGGGACGGCCCGACCTTCTTGCCGAACATGTAGCCCGCCTGGTCGCCCAGGATCGCGGCGAGGCAGATCAGGGCGATCGCCCCCCACAGCGGGAAGTCCAGGTCGCCGGAGGTGATCAGCAGGCCGCAGGTGAACAGCAGCGAGTCACCCGGCAGGAAGAAGCCGATGAGCAGGCCGGACTCGGCGAAGACGATGAGCAGCAGGCCCCAGATGCTGTAGGTGTCGAGCAGGTAGTTGGGATCGAGCCAGCTCGGGCCTAGGGCGAGTGTCATCACGGGTCCGGGCTCCTGAAGGGGTGAGGGCGGCTACGGCGTCCAAGTGCGGCCGCACAAAGCTATCAACGCGATGTGACCGCCCCAGGTTCCACCGGTGGCTCCAGGATGCCCTGTGCGAGGCCCCTGAGGAAGCTGTGACTCAGGGGACTCGCGGGGTTCCGACCCGGGAGCGAACCCCGTGCGCTCCCGGGCCGGGAACGCTCAGGACGCGCCGTGCCGGGCCGTGTTCGCCACGATCGCGTCCCGCATGTAACGGGCCAGACCGGGACGGATGGCCTCGTACGTGGCGGTGAACCGCTCGTCGGTGACGTACATCTCGCCCAGGCACGCGTGCAGCTCGGGCCCGCAGTCGTAGTACGCGCCCGTGATGAACCGGCGGTGCTCCTCGGCGACCTCCATGGCCCGCTCCGAGTCCGCGGGCACGCCCTCGGCGAGCAGGCCGGCCATCCGGCCGTGGATCGCGTCCAGCTCGGCGTTGATCCGCTTCCAGTCCTCCTTGGTGTAGCCGGCGGTCCGGCGCTGCGACTGCCGGTAGGCCTCGGTGTGGCCCCAGCGCCGCTCCACCTCGTCCGCGTGCGCGTCCGGGTCGAAGTCGCCGAAGACCTCGAACTTCTCCTCCGGTGTCAGGTTGACGCCCATCTTGCGTGCCTCCATGGCGTGCTCCACGGCCGCGGCCATCTTCTGGAGCTTCTCGATCCGGGCGGTCAGCAACTCGTGCTGGCGGCGCAGGTGCGCGCGCGGGTCCGTGTCCGGGTCGTCGAGCAGGGCCGCGACCTCGTCGAGCGGGAAGCCGAGCTCCCGGTAGAACAGGATCTGCTGGAGCCGGTCGAGATCGGCGTCGGTGTAACGCCGGTGCCCGGCGTGGGTGCGCGCGCCGGGCACGAGCAGTCCGATCTCGTCGTAGTGGTGCAGGGTGCGCACCGTGATCCCGGCGAACCCGGCGACCTGCCCCACGGAGTAGACCCGGTCCGGTGACCGGTCCTCTCCCGCGGGCCGGTCCTGCCCCACGGGCCTGTCGTGTCCCAGGGGGTGGTCGTGTCCCACGCGGTCCTGTCCCACGGGGTGGCTCACTTCTTCCGCTCCTTCGGTCGGTACGCCCTCCACCCTGCTGCCTCACGTCGCGTGAGGTGCAAGCCGGTCGCGGGTGGCCACCGGGCCGGGACCGCTCAGCGGTCGTCCTCCGGGTGCCGCTCCCCCGTCGCGTACGGGTTCCGCTGCCCCTCGGCGAGGACGCCGACGAAACGCTCGCCCTCCCCCGCGAAGGTGTACGCGCCCGCCTCCAGGCGGTCGATCAGGCCCTGGGTCCAGGCCGCGTCGGAGTCGGCCGTGTGGATCCACAGGCGCATGATCTCGCCGATGTGACCGAGCTGCTGCGGGCCGCCCTCGGGGAGGTAGTCCCCGGTGACGGAGTCCCGCCACCGCCCGATCCGGCGGATCCGCTCCCGCAGCAGTTCCAGGGCCTCGGCACGGGGCAGCTCGACCAGGAAGCCGATGGCCGCCGACCGGACGTCGGGCTTCTGGTCGTAGGAGACCAGGGACTCGCGCAGCAGCCGGAAGAACTCCTCCTCGCCGCGGCCGGTGATCTCGTACTCGGTGCGCGGCGGCCCGCCGGCCGTGGACGGCGCCGTCTCGTGCGCGTGCAGCAGTCCCTGCCGGGCCATCTGTTTCAGGGCGTGGTAGACCGAGCCGGGCTTGGCGTTGGACCACTCGTGTGCGCCCCAGTACTCCAGGTCGTTGCGCACCTGGTAGCCGTGGGCCCGGCCGTGCTGACGGACCGCGCCCAGCACGAGGAGACGGATCGCTGACATGGGGACCAGGTTAGGACCCGCGATCAGGCCGGGGAGCCGCCCTGTGCCTGGGCCACCAGCTCGAACGCGGTCCTGCCGTCCAGCGACTCGCGGATGATGTCGGCGTGGCCGGCGTGCCGGGCCGTCTCACGGATCAGGTGCAGGCACAGCCAGCGCAGCGAGACGCGGCCCTCCGGGGGGAACCACGGGTCGGGCGGCAGCGGGAAGGTGTCGTCCAGGCTGGGCGCGGAGCGGATCAGCTCCTCGGTCTCGCCGGCCACCCGCTCCCAGTACGCCAGCTGCGCGGCGACCGTCTCGTCGTCGGTCAGCCGGAACGTCTCGTGCCAGTTCGACGCGTCCCGCTGTACGGCGGGCGGCTCCTGCCTGGCCCGGGCCACCCAGCCCTGCTCCACCTCGACGACGTGCTTGAGCAGGCCGCCCAGGGACAGCTCGCTCGCGCTCGGGCGGCTGCGGGCCTGCTCCTCGGACAGTCCGAGCAGCGCCCTGCGGATCCCGCCGCGCTGTTCCTCGATGAACGCGAGCAGCGCTCCCCGCTCGTCGCCCTTGTCCTCCGCCGGCACGTGCATGACCATGGCCCGCCGCCTCTCGTCTGGCCGTCCGCCGGGGCGTCCGCCCCGACGGGAAAGACGCTAGGGGCCATTGCGGTCAGATCCTGACCGCAATGGCCCCTGGGCGGGAAAGGTGACGCGGCTAGAACGGGAATCCGCTGCGGCCGTGCTGGATCGAGATCCACTTGACGGTGGTGAACGCCTCCAACGTGGTCTCGCCGTTGAGGCGGCCGACGCCGGAGTGCTTCTCCCCGCCGAAGGGCACGATCGGCTCGTCGTGGACGGTGCCGTCGTTCACGTGGAACATGCCGGTGTCGATCCGCTTGGCGAAGGCCACACCGCGCTCGATGTCCCCGGTGTGGACGGCGCCGCTCAGCCCGTACGGCGAGCCGTTGACGATCCGCACCGCGTCCTCCTCGCCGTCGAACGGGATGAGGAAGACGACCGGGCCGAACACCTCCTGCTGGAGCAGCGGGGACTCGGCCGGCACGCCGGTCAGCACGCTCGGCTCGACCAGGTTGTCGGTCGTGCCGCCGTGCACCAGGGCGGTGGCGCCCTCGGCGAGCGCCTGCTCGACGGTGCCGGAGATCGCGGCGGCCTGCGCGGAGTTGATCACCGGGCCGATCACGGTCTGCGGGTCACGCGGGTCGCCGACCTTCAGGCTCCTGACCTTGGCGACGAACTTCTCGGTGAACTCCTCGTGGACGGAGCGGTCCACCAGGACCCGGTTGGCGGCCATGCAGACCTGGCCCTGGTGCACGAACCGGCTGAAGACCGCCGCGTCCACCGCGTAGTCGATGTCGGCGTCGTCCAGCACCACCAGCGCGCTGTTGCCGCCGAGTTCGAGGACCGAGCGCTTGAAGTGCTTGGCGCAGACGGTGGCGACGTGCCGGCCGACCTTGTCGGAGCCGGTGAAGGAGATCACCTTCGGGACGGGGTGCTCGAGGAACGCGTCACCGATCTCGGCGATGTCGGTCACCAGGACGTTCAGCAGGCCCCCGGGCAGCCCGGCGTCCTCGAAGATCTTCGCGATCAGGGTGCCGCCGGCGATCGGGGTGTTCTGGTGCGGCTTGAGCACCACGCCGTTGCCGAGCGCGAGGGCCGGGGCGACCGACTTCAGCGACAGCAGGAAGGGGAAGTTGAACGGGCTGATCACACCGACGACGCCGACCGGCACCCGGTAGACGCGGTTCTCCTTGCCGTCGACCGGCGAGGGCAGGATCCTGCCCTCGGGGCGCAGCGCGAGGTGGACCGACTCGCGCAGGAACTCCTTGGCGAGGTGGAGTTCGAAGGCGGCCTTCACGCGCGTGCCGCCCAGTTCCGCGATGATCAGGTCGGTTATCTCCTGCTCGCGGTCCTCCACCAGCCGCAACGCGCGCTCGAACACGGCCCGCCGGGCGTAGGGGTTGGTCTCCGCCCACTCCTTCTGGGCACGGGCGGCCGCCCGGTAGGCCAGGTCCACCTCCTCGACGGTGGCCACGGTGATCGAGGCCAGCTTCTCGTCGTTGTAGGGGTCGAAGTCGATGACGTCCCAGGAGCCCGTGCCCGGGCGCCACTCGCCGTCGATGTACTGCCGGGCCAGGTCGCTGAAGTAGGACGACATGTGATCCCTCAATCGCTAGCGGACACCAGATCTACGCCGTGTCTGACAGGACGTCATCGTACTGGTGGGTACCGCGAGTTGAGAGCCCTGTCGGGTCAGGAGAGTTGCAGGAGGCCGCGGAGCAGATCCCGGCTCTCGTCGGGGCCGGGGCTGTCCTGCTGGAGCTCCTTCAGGGCCTGCTCGTACTGGGCGACGTCCTCGCGCTTGTCCAGGTAGAGGGCGCTGGTCAGCTGCTCCAGGTAGACCACGTCGGACAGGTCGGACTCGGGGAAGCTGAGGATGGTGAAGGCGCCGCTCTCCCCGGAGTGCCCGCCGAAGCTGAACGGCATGACCTGGAGCCGTACGTTGGGCCGCCCGGAGATGTCGATCAGGTGCTGGAGCTGGCCGCGCATCACGTCCCGGTCGCCGTAGGGGCGGCGCAGGGCGGCCTCGTCCAGGACGATGTGCAGCTCCGGGGCGTTGTCGGAGAGCAGGTGCCGCTGCCGCTCCAGGCGCAGGGCGACCCGGCGCTCGATGTCGGCGGCGCTCGCGCCCTTCATGCCGCGCCGGACCACCTCGCGGGCGTACTCCTCGGTCTGGAGCAGGCCGTGCACGAACTGCACCTCGTAGACCCGGATCAGCGAGGCGGCGCCCTCCAGGCCCACATAGGTGGGGAACCAGCTGGGCAGGACGTCGGTGTAACTGTGCCACCAGCCCGCCACGTTGGCCTCCCGGGCGAGGGACAGCAGCGACTCGCGCTCCGCTTCGTCGGTGATGCCGTAGAGCGTCAGCAGGTCCTCGACGTCTCTGGTCTTGAAGCTCACCCGGCCCAGCTCCATCCGGCTGATCTTCGACTCGGAGGCGCGGATCGAGTATCCCGCCGCCTCGCGCGTGATCCCCCGCGCTTCCCGCAGTCGCCTGAGTTGCGAGCCGAGCAGCATCCGCCGCACCACCGATCCGGGCTCTCCCGCGCTCACTTTCGCCAGCCTCCCCAACCGTCTCCCAGGGGCCGAAGTCTGCCACTAAAACACTCCGAGCAGTACTCGCCCGGTTACGCAAACGGAAAGAGCTCGGCCGTTTCCACCCTGACCGGACCGGGCCAGAGGTCCGGACCTCTGGCGACTTCCCGGACGAAGTCGGCGGAAAAAATGGCCAAGAAGCGGTACGGGATGTGCCATTTCGGCCGCGTGCACGTGCATCTGCCCTTGCATCTGCTCTGCGCTTCCGAAACCATGGGTGCCGCGCCACCGCTGCATCGCAACGACCGCGAATTCCCGGGAGTGCCTCGCATGGGGACGAATGGATCGACCATGCTCAAGCCGTTACGGCAGGGCCTTCCGCCGCTGGATCCCGCGGCCGTGTCCGATGCCGCCTCCTGCGCCCTCCCCGCCCGTTACGAGGCGGTGCGCGAGGCCCGGCGCTTCACCCGCGACACCCTGGGCCGGTGGGACGTCGGCGACCGCTTCGACGATGTGTGCCTCGTCGTCTCCGAACTCGTCACCAACGCCCTGCGCCACGCGGTGCCGGGGGACCCCTGTCCCACCGACGGCCTCCCGTCCGTGCGGCTGCACCTGATGCGCTGGAGCGAGCGGCTGGTGTGCGCGGTGCGCGACCCGAGCCACGAGACGCCGGCCCCCAGGAACTCGGACGACTTCTCGGCCGAGTCGGGCCGCGGCCTCTTCCTCGTCGACTCCTTCGCCGACAGCTGGGGCTGGCACCCGCTCGCGGGCACCCTCGAGGGCAAGGTGGTCTGGGCGCTGTTCCGGATGCACCGGGCGGGCTGATCCCGTACGGCGCGGGCGCACGCACGGTTTCTACGCGCGTACACCCGCGGCTCGCCGGTGCGTACGCGCGCTGTTGCCGCGTGGGCGTGCGTTCCGGTTGTCACGTGGGTGCGCTCGCCGGTCGTCGCGTGGGGCGTGCGTGCCGACGAACCGGGCGTCAGCTCGCGATCAGGTGGTCGAACTCGCCGTCCTTGACCCCGAGGAGCATGGCCTCGATCTCCGCGCGGGTGTAGACGAGCGCCGGCCCGTCCGGGAAGCGCGAGTTGCGCACGGCGACATCGCCGCCCGGCAGCCGCGCGAATTCCACGCAGGAACCCTGCGAGTTGCTGTGCCTGCTCTTCTGCCAGGCCACTCCGTCCAGCTGCGTGGCAGCCATGCCGTTGTACACGTCGTACCCCCCGTACACGCCGTCAACGTCGCGGTCCACAGGTCGCTCCCCGGTGGTGCACTGGCTGGTGTGGCCATAGGTGCTGTGGTCAACTGACCCGGATCATAACTCTGTTCACGTGCAGATGCATGAGCAGATGCACGTGCACGAGCGGTGTTGCCGTGATTACACCTTTGACGTGTGCTTTACCAGAGCCGCTCCGGCGTCTGCCCCGGAGCAGGCAGGACATGCCTCGCCCCGCACGGGAAGAGACGCGTACCGCACCGCTCATGTTCCCCTGTCCGGCGACCGATCGGCCCGGCGGACTGGCCGGAACGGCGTCCGCCCACCGGAGGGACGGCCTCCGTTCGGTGGCGTAGACCCGCCGAACCGCGGCTACGACAGCGGGACGCGGGCGCCGGGACACGTGACGGAGATCATCCGGTACCGGTCGGCGTAGCGCTCCGGGGCGGGCCGCCGCCGGCACCGGTGGATACGGCAAGAGGCAGGCGCCGTCCTACGGGGGAGCGTAGGGCGGCGCCTGCCTGGGCGTGGGGGCTCAGCGGCCGGCGTACGGCAGCAGCGCCATCTCGCGGGCGTTCTTGACGGCCCGCGCGAGCAGCCGCTGCTGGCGGACGGTGACCCGGGTGACGCGGCGGCTGCGGATCTTGCCCCGGTCGGAGATGAACTTCCGCAGCAGGTCGGTGTCCTTGTAGTCGATGTAGGTGACGCCGGCCTCGTCCAGGGGGTTGGGGCGGTCGCGGACGGAGGAGCGGTCGCTCTTGCGGGGCATCAGACCTCCAGCAGGGTGTCGAAGGCGGGCGGGAGCCGGCGCCAGGAGTCCCGCCCGGCGGCGTACTCGGCGTCGGTGAGCAGGCAGGACTCCAGCAGCCTGGTCAGTCCCTCGCGGTCGAGGCCGGGCGAGGTGAACACCAGGTGGTTGCAGCGGTCGCCGTGCTCGGGGTGCCAGTCCAGCGCGGCGGCGGCGCGGCGCACCGGCGGCACCAGTTCCCAGGCCGCGTCGGGCAGCGCGGCGAGCCAGGGCCCCGCGCTCTCCACGCACAGCGCCCCGCCCGCCGCGTCCCAGTGCAGCAGCGCGTCCGGCTTGTCGGCGAGCCAGAACCGGCCCCGGCTGCGGGCGGCGGCGCAGGTCAGGTCCTCCAGCGCCGCGTACAGCCGCTCCGGGTGGAAGGGCCGGCGGCGGTGCCAGACCAGGGTGGAGACGCCGTGGTCGTCGGCCTCCTGGGGCAGCAGCGCGCAGGCCGGGTGCTGGGCAGCGGCGGCGGCCTCCACGTCGAAGCCGGCGAGGGCGGCCCGGGCGAGCGGACCCTGGACCCCGGCGTCCGCGCCGCCCGGCACCGGCCGGACCGCCGAACGCGGTCGCGCCGAAGGCTCACCGTCCCCGGCACCCGCGCCGATCGGCACCCGGCGGGCCGTCGGATGCAGCTGCGCCAGCAGCTCCATGTCCTCGTCGTCGGCCTCCGGGGAGTCGGTCACGGCGAGCACGGGCGCGTACTCCAGCTGCCGGGCGAAGGTGTCGGCGACCGTGCGCCGGTCGGTGGCCGCCGCGGCGAGTCCGGCCTCGGCGAGGTCGTCGCCGTTGCCCAGGTACGGCAGCACCAGCGCCGGGTCCACGGCCGTGATCACGGACGTGACGGTCAGGCCGCCGGAGGCGATCACCTCGGCCATCGCCTTCGGCTCGACGGAGTCCCACAGCTCGACGATCGCCAGCCGGGTGCTCGCCGCGTCGGCCAGCCGCCGCAGTTCGGGCACCAGGTCCTCGCGCAGCGCGCAGCAGGCACAGTCGTTGACCAGGGGCGTCTCGCCGCGCGACACGATGCCGTCGCGGTCCCGGACGGTGCGCGCGACCCGGCCGGCGGGGGCCGTGGAGAGGTCGTGGTGCAGGACGACGCTCCCGGGTACGTCGGCGAGCAGCCGGTCGACGGCCGCCGTGCGGGCCGCGGCGTGCAGCCCGCCGACGACGGCCACGGCCAGGCTCACTTCCCGCCCCGCTTCCCGAACCGGCGCTCGAAGCGCTCGACGCGTCCGGCGGTGTCCAGCACGCGCGCGGTGCCGGTGTAGAAGGGGTGGCTGACGTTCGAGATCTCGACGTCCACGACCGGGTAGGTGTTGCCGTCCTCCCACTCCACCGTCTTGTCGCTCGTCATGGTCGACCGGGTGAGGAAGGCGTGCCCGGCGGCGCGGTCGCGGAAGACGACCGGTCCGTAGGCGGGGTGGATTCCCTTGCGCATGACGGTGGTTCAGCGCTCCTCTCGGAAATCGACGTGCCGGCCGGCGACGGGGTCGTACTTGCGCAGCGTCAGGCGGTCCGGGTCGTTGCGGCGGTTCTTGCGGGTCACGTAGGTGTAGCCGGTCCCGGCGGTGGACCGGAGCTTGATGACCGGGCGCAGCTCGTTGCGTGGCATGCTGCTACCTTACTGAAAATGAATTCCATTTGCTGACTCGCTGCGAGGAGAGCTACGTCACCATGTCCGCCCACTGCATGCTCACCGGGGCCCGGCCGGGCTTCGGCAACCGCGTCTCCCACTCACACCGGCGCACCTCCCGCCGCTTCGACCCCAACATCCAGACCAAGCGCTACTGGCTGCCCGGCGAGGGCCGGTACGTCCGGCTGCGGCTGAGCGCGAAGGCGGTCAAGACGGTGGACGCGATCGGTGTGGAGGCGGCCGTCGCCCGCATCCGCGCCCGGGGGGTACGGGTCTGATGGCGAAGAAGAGCAAGATCGCGAAGAATGAACGGCGCAGGGAGATCGTCGCCCGGTACGCCGAGCGCCGCGCCGAGCTGAAGGAGATCATCCGCCGGCCTTCCACGCCCGAGACCGAACGGCTCGCCGCCCAGCGGGAACTGCGCGCACAGCCGAGGGACGCCGGCGCCACGCGCGTCCGCAACCGCGACGGGATCGACGGCCGCCCGCGCGGCCACCTGCGCGCCTTCGGACTGTCCCGGGTGAACCTGCGAACACTGGCACACCAGGGCTTCCTGCCCGGGGTCCGCAAGTCGTCCTGGTGACGGCCCGCACCGCTCCGGGACGGGTGACCGGGTCGGGGTGCGGGGCGGCCGGGTGACCGTTGGGTGCCCGGGCCGGATCGGGGCTGTGCTGGTGACGGCCGGGTGAGCGGGCCGGGTCGCGACTGTGCCGGTGACGGCTGGGGGCCGGGCCGGGTCGGGGGCTGTGCTGGTGGCCGCCGGGTGAGCGGGCCGGGTCGCGACTGTGCTGGTCACCATCGGGTGAGCGGGCCGGATCGCGGGCCGGCCTGGTCACCGCCGGGTGAGCGGGCCGGATCGCGGGCCGGCCTGGTCACCGCCGGGTGAGCGGGCCGGATCGCGGGCCGGCCTGGTCACCGCCGGGCAACCAGGCCGGATCGCGGGCCGGCCTGGTCACCGCCGGGCAACCAGGCCGGATCGCGGGCCGGCCTGGTCACCGCCGGGCAACCAGGCCGGATCGCGGGCTGTGCTGGTGACCGCCGGGTGAGCGGGCCGAGTCGCGGGCTGTGCTGGTCACCGCTGGGGGGCCGGGCCGGATCCCGGGCCGTCTTGGCGAGCATCAGGCGACCAGGCCGGATCGCACGCCGCCCTGGCGACCGCCGAGCAACCAGGCCGGGCGCGAGCCACCCTGGCGAGCATCAGGCGACCGGGCCGGATTCCAGGCCGCCGCCTGGTGACCACCGCGCAACCAAGCCGGGCCGCGGGCCGCCTGGCGAGCACCGGGCGACCGGGCCGGATCCCGAGCCGCCGCCTGGCGACCACGGGACCGGTCCGGGTCGCTGGTCGTCCGGGAGGGTGGCGTGCGATCCCTGAAGGGGAGCCCGGCCGCGCGGGGTTCGAGGGTCCGGGGGCCGGGTTGCGGAGGGGCGGGCGTACGGGGCTCGGGGGCAGGCGCCATGATGCAAGGGCACCGTCACCACCAGGACAGGGACCCGCCATGCGCGCCATTCCGCTCACCGTCACCGCTCTCGCCGCCACCCTGCTGCTGACCGCCTGCGACGACGGTGGCGGGAAGAGCGGCAATAACGCCGACTCGGCCTGCGAGATCGGCGGGGTCTCCGTGCAGATCGGCTCGGCGAGCGTCGCTCCGGCCGCCGGGGACACCGGCGAGATCCCGGTCAGCCTCACCAACCAGAGCGCGCCCTGCACCCTGGACCACTTCCCGGGCGTCGTGCTGAGCGGCGGCGGCAGCGACGTCACCGTGCCCACGCTCAAGGGCGCGAAGGCCCAGAAGCTGAAGCTGGCCAAGGGGGACTCCGCGTCCTTCTCCCTCACTTACGTACGCGGCAAGGACGGCGCCGAGAACACCCTCGCGGCGAAGACCGTGAAGATCACCCTGCCCGGTACGGACACCGGCCGGAGCTTCCCCTGGAAGTACGGCCCGGTCGCCGGGAAGGCCGACGGGAGCGGTCCGGACGCCTCGGTGAGCGCCTTCCAGCAGGTCGGCGACTGAGACTCAGGACCGGTGAGGCGCACTCCGGCACGGGGGCTCACTCCAGCCGCGGACGGGCCCTGACCTGGGCCTGGTCCGCCGCGCGGGCGCCCTCGGTCCAGCCCGCCGCGTCGCTGACACCCCGCAGCCGGGTCGTCGTGGTCTCCGGGAACATGTGCTCCAGCCGGCCGGTGACGGCTATCGCGCGCGTGGCCAGCACCGGCAGCAGGTCCTGGGACACCTGGGTCTCGGCGGCAGCCGCGAGCCGGTCGCCCACGCGGTGCGCGTAGGCCGCGAGGAACGACTGCCGGAAGGTCTTGGTCCGCTTGCGCCCGCCGGCCCGCTGGGCCGCCTCGGCCCTGGTCATGGCATGCGTGGCCTGCACCAGCAGTGAGGTGTAGAGCAGCTCGACGGCCTCCAGGTCCGCCTCGAAGCCGACGACCGTGGAGAAGCCGAGCGGTTCGTTCCACACCGCGCGGCAGTGGTTGGCCGTGGCCACCGCGTCCAGCAGGACGGCCTTGGCCTGTTCGTACGGCGGCTCGACCCCGATCCGGCAGGCGCCGGGCGCGTCCGGCGCGGGTGCCTCGGCGGCGAGCAGTGCCTCGTCGACGCTGTGCCGGGCCATCAGCTCCTGCGCCTTGGCGCTGAGCGCCTCCGCCTCCTCCGGATAACCGGTGGCCTCGGCCTTGGCGAGCAGCGCGCGGATGCGGGTGAGCATGCGGGAGGCGGCCGGGCCGGGAGCGCGCCGGGACTCGTCGTCCAGCGGCTCCAGGGCGGGCAGGCGCAGCAGCAGGCGGTACAGCTCCAGGACGGTGGTGGCGTACGAGAAGCGGTCCGTGGCGCGGTCGGGGCCGGTGGGCAGCGCGGCCAGCTGGTCGGCCCAGCGGCGCCCGCGCGGACGGTCCCGCCCGGCCTGCGCCCGGATCAGCGCGGCGGCCAGGTGGACGTGCGGGTCGTCCAGCTCGCGCCGCACCAGTCGTACGACGTCGGCGGGCTGCCAGCCGCGTCTCCAGGCCGCCGCCACGAACTCCTCACCGCGCCGCCCGAGTTCGGCGTCGGCCCCCGGATCGGCGGCGAGCACGGAGGCACCCGTGTCGAGCCCGGTGTCGGTGTCGTCGTAGAGAGCGGCCCGGAAGGCCCGCTCGACGGTGCTGGCAGTACTGGTCACAGACCCGATCGTGCCACGCGCCACCGACAAGCGGCGGCGTCCGTCCACAGCCTGTGGAAAACTCTGACGGAGGCGGATCCCGGGTCGGCTCGGGGCGGCGGCCCCCAGCACACCCGCGAGGCCCTACGGACGCCGCGTCCGTACGGCACCCACACACCCGATGCCCCCAACCGGGCGGGCGGGACTCGCCCGCGCCACTGTCTCACCCTCCGGAATTCCACCCCCGCGCGCGGGCCGGTGCCGAGCATGGCCGACCGAACCAACTGACAACCATTGGTTGACACCCCTAGAGGTGCAACCTACGGTTGACACTATGGCGACCAACCCGAACTTCACGGCTTCCGTGCGCCTCGACGACCTCATCGAGGCCATCAAGAAGGTCCATCCCGAACCCCTCGACCAGCTCGAGGACGCGGTGATCGCCGCCGACCACCTCGGTGACGTGGCGGACCATCTGATCGGGCACTTCGTCGACCAGGCCCGCCGCTCGGGCGCGTCCTGGACCGAGATCGGCCGCAGCATGGGCGTGACCCGGCAGGCGGCACAGAAGCGGTTCGTGCCCAAGGAGTCCGCCGATCTCGACCCCAGCCAGGGCTTCAGCCGCTACACCCAGCGCGCGCGGAACGTGGTCATGGCCGCGCACAACGAGGCGCTGGCCGCCCGCAACACCGAGGTCCGCCCCGAGCACCTGGTCCTCGGCCTGCTGTCCGAGCCCGAGAGCCTGGCCGCGAAGGCGATCACCGCGCAGGGCGTGCTCCTGGACGCCGTACGCCAGGCCGCGACCGCCGCGCTGCCGCCGGCCGCCGACGACGTTCCCGACCTCGTCCCCTACGCCCCGGACGCCAAGAAGGTCCTGGAACTGACCTTCCGCGAGGCCCTCCGTCTCGGTCACAACTACATCGGCACCGAGCACATCCTGCTGGCCCTGCTGGAGCACGAGAACGGCCAGGGCGTCCTCAGCGGCCTCGGCGTCACCAAGCCGGCCACCGAGGAGGAGCTGCGCAAGATGCTGGCGCTGCTGCTGGAGAACACCCCCGGGCCGGGCGGCTCGCAGGAGTAGATCCACAGGTTCCACCCCAGCTCACGGCCCAGGTCCCGCCCGAGGTCACGGCCGATTGTCAGACCCACCTGCCACACTCGCGGACATGACGGACCGGTGGGCGCTCGCACCGGCCGAGGACGGAGGCGTGGACGTCGCCCCCCTCGGCCCGGACGGGCTGCCCGCCGGACCGGTGCGGCGGGAGAGCGATCTCGCCGGGGCGGTGCGGAGCCGCCCGGAGGTGACGCGCTGGGTGTGGCGGTCGACCGCCGAGGTCTATCCGCGTCTGCTCGCCACGGGGGTGCGAGTGGAGCGGTGCTACGACATCGAGGACGCCGAGACACTCCTGCTGGGCCACGAGGGCCGGTACGGCGAGCCACGCTCGGCCGCCGCCGCCCTGGCCCGCCTCCGCGGCGGCCCCGTCCCGCCCGATCCGCCGCAGCGCGCGGCCGAACCGGGCGCCCAGTCCCCGCTGTTCGAACCCGCCGGCGACCATCTGCCCCTGCCCGACCTGCTCGCGGTCTACGCCGAGCAGCAGCACCGCCACCAGAAGGCCGCCCATCCCGACCGGATGCGGCTGCTGACCGCCGCCGAGTCGGCCGGGATGCTGGTGGCCGCCGAGATGAACCGCTCCGGCCTGCCGTGGAGCGCCGAGGTGCACCGCGCCCTGCTGCACGAACTGCTCGGCGAGCGGTACGCGGGCGGTGGCGAGCCGCGCCGCCTCGCCGAGCTGGCCGACGAGGTGTCCGCGGCCTTCGGCCGCCGGGTGCGGCCGGACCTGCCCGCCGATGTGGTCAAAGCCTTCGCGCAGGCCGGGATCAAGGTGAAGTCCACCCGCCGCTGGGAGATCCGGTCCGTCGACCACCCGGCCGTCGCTCCCCTGCTGGAGTACAAGAAGCTGTACCGCATCTGGGTGGCACACGGCTGGTCCTGGCTCCAGGACTGGGTGCGCGACGGCCGCTTCCGCCCCGAGTTCCTCGCCGGCGGCACGGTCACCGGCCGCTGGGTGACCAACGGCGGGGGCGGCCTGCAGATCCCCAAGGTGATCCGGCGGGCCGTCGTCGCCGACCCCGGCTGGCGGCTGGTGGTGGCCGACGCCGACCAGATGGAGCCGCGCGTACTGGCCGCGATCTCCCGCGACCCCGGTCTGATGGAGGTGGCCGGCCGCGACAGCGACCTCTACCAGTCCGTCTCCGACCGCGCCTTCTCCGGCGACCGCGAGCAGGCCAAACTCGCCGTGCTCGGCGCGGTCTACGGCCAGACCTCCGGCGACGGCCTGAAGAACCTCGCCGCGCTCCGCCGCCGCTTCCCGAAGGCCGTCGCCTATGTCGACGAGGCCGCCCGCGCGGGCGAGGAGGGCCGGCTGGTGCGCACGTGGCTGGGCCGTACCTGCCCGCCGGCCGCCGGTTCGGGCGAGGACACGGCGGAGGAGGCGGGCATCCCGGGCGGCGAGGAGGAGAACGAGGGCCAGTCCGGCTGGGTCCCCGGATACGCCTCGGCCGATTCCCGCGCGCGGGGCCGCTTCGCGCGCAACTTCGTCGTCCAGGGCAGCGCCGCCGACTGGGCCCTGCTGCTGCTCGCCGCGCTGCGCCGGGCGCTGTGGGACATGGCGGCCGAGCTGGTCTTCTTCCAGCACGACGAGGTGATCGTGCACTGCCCCGCGGAGGAGGCCGAGGCGGTCGTCCGGGCCATCCGCGACTCCGCCGCCCTGGCCGGCCGGCTGACCTTCGGCGACACCCCGGTGCGGTTCCCGTTCACGACGGCGGTGGTGGAGTGCTATGCCGATGCCAAGTGAGGGAGTGGGGTGCGGCGGGCGGGCGGGGATCGGTGGCCGCTGGGAGGTCGGCCGGTGGCCGGAACTCAGCGGACGGCCGGAGTCCGGCGGACGGCCGAGGTCCACCGGAAGGCGGGGGTCGCCCGGAAGGCGAGGCGTCGGCGGAGGGCTGGGGTCAGTTGGCGGGTGCGGGTGCATCGGACCGCTGGGTGGGCGGTCGGGCGGGCGCTCGGGAGGTCCCGTTCAGCCGGCCTCCGGGTCTTCGCCGGGCGGATCCGGTTCGCCGGAAGCGCCAAGTCCCCCGCCGTCCTGCGCACCACCCCGTCCGCCGACCACGCCCGGACCACCGCCCGACGGCCCCGCTCGGACAGCGACGCCGGCGGCGTCAGTGGCGCAAGTGGGGTCAGCGGCGTCAGCAGGGTCGGTGGCGTCAGCAGGGTCGGTGGCGTCGGACGCGCCGGAACCGTCGCCCAACAGGTCCCGCAGCTCCGCCAGGACTGCCTGCTCGTCCGTGCCGTCCAGTGCCGTGTGTGCCGCGCGCCAGGCGTCGTACGCCTCCATCCGCAGCCCCCGCTCGCGCAGCAGCAGCCCGTGCTGGTGCAGGGCCAGCCCGCCCATGTAGCGGTCGGCGCGGGCGTCGGCCCGGCGCAGCAGCTCGGCGCACTCCTCGGCAGCCCGCTCGGTCCGCCCCAGCTGCCGCAGTGCGCGGACCAGACCGAGCCGGGTCTGGGCCTCGCCGTGCCAGTCGCCGTGGACGCCCAGGATGCGCAGGCTCTCCTCGAAGTGCCGGGCGGCGGACTCCGGTTCGCCGAGGGTGAGATGGGCGTAGCCGATGTTGCAGTGCGCCGAGTGCCGCACGATGACCGCGCCGATCCTCTCCCCGATCGCCAGCGAGCGCCGGTGCTGCTCGATGGCGGCACGCGGGTCGGTGTGCTCGTAGAGGTTGCCGAGGTGGCTGCGGGTGACGGCCTCGCCGTAGGGGTCGTTCAGCAGCCGCGAGTAGGCGAGGCTCCGCCGCAGCGCCTCCCCCGACTCCGCGAACCGCCCGAGCCCCTCCAGCAGCAGCCCCCGGTTGTTCAGACAGCGCCGGATCCGGGAGACCATGCCCAGCCGCCCCCAGATCTCCAGGGCCTGGTCGGTGAGGGCGAGGGAGTCGTTCTGCCGGCCCGTCAGGAAGTGCAGCGCGGCGAGGTCGCACAGCGCGTACCCCTCGGCCGCCGGGTCCCCCAGCCGCCGCGCCGCCGCGAGCCCGGCCCGACCCAGCACCTCCATCTCGGCGACCCGGCCGCTGCGCTGCACGTACGGGGAGATCAGCCGCGTGAGCACCGAGAGGTGCCCGGCCGTGCGCGGATCGTCGGTGTCCGCGTTCCGTGCCACCAGCGCGACGATGTTCTCCAGCTCCGTCTCGCCCCAGCCGAACGCCTCCTCGGCCGACTCGAAGGACGCGAGCGCGGCCACGTCCGTGGCGTGCTCGGGCGGCTGCGCCGCGGTCGGCCGCCGCCGGTCGTCCTGGTCGATGCCCGGCTCCACGATCGCCTCCAGCACCCGTTCGGACACGGCGGCGTACCAGCGCAGGGCGACGAGATCGGCGCAGGCGTGGAGGGAGGTGGTGCCGGGCTCGTCCGGCCCCGGCTCCACGTCCCCGGTGACGGCCTCCGCACGGCTCGTCCGCGCGTCCGCGTCCGCCAGTTCGCGGGCGAAGTCGCGGACCAGGTCGTGGGGTGCGTAACGGCCGTACGCCGTCTCCTCCAGCAGGGCCACGTCGACCAGACGGTCCAGGGCGGCCTCGGCGCGCCGCTCGTCGGTGCCGGTGAGACGGGCGAGCAGCGAGGCACCGTACGTCGGCAGGTCCAGCGCGCCGATACGGCGCAGGGCGAGGGCGGCGTCCCGGTCGGCCTCGCGCTCGGCGGCGGCGAGCGCGTCGTGGGCGACGGCCAGGGAGCGTCGGACGCTCAGATCGTCGTACTCCAGGTGGTGCAGCCGGCTGCCGGTGTCGGCCAGCTGACCGGCCAGGACGTCCGGGGTGAGGGCGCGGCGGGCGGCGAGCCGGGCGGCGACCACGCGCAGCGCCAGCGGGAGCCGGCCGGTCAGCTCGACCAGCGGATGGCCCGCGTCCAGCCCCGCGCGCCCGCTGACCGCGCGCAGCAGGGCCGCGCTGTCCTCGCCGGTCAGCGGGGCGAGCGGGAAGCGCCGGGCGCCGTCGAGGGCGGTGAGCGGCGAACGGCTGGTGACGATCACCGCGCAGCCGGGCCCGGCCGGCAGCAGTGGCCGGACCTGGGCCGCGTTCGCCGCGTCGTCCAGCACCAGCAGGAGGCGGGCGGGGGCGAGCAGCGAGCGGAGCAGCGCGGCGGCGGCGTCGGGGTGTTCGGGGATGTTCCGGGGGCCCACGCCGAGGTCGCGCAGCAGCGCGGCCAGTGCCTGGGTGGCGGTGAGCGGGGTCATGCCGGGGGTGGCGCCGTGCAGATTGACGTAGAGCTGACCGTCGGTGAAGAGCTCCCGCAGTTCATGGGCCACGTGCAGGGCCAGAGCGCTTTTGCCGACCCCGGCCATGCCGCTGATCACCGCGACGGCGGGGACGGAGGCGGGTGGCCCGGTGAGCGCCTGGCGCAACTCGCGCCGTACGTCCGTCCGCCCGGTGAAGTGGGCCGGCGGCGCGGGCAGCTGGGCCGGACGCGGGGTCTGCGGGGAACCTGAGGCCGTGGGACCAGGGGTGGCGGTCCCGGGGGCCGGGGTTGCGGGGAAGGCGCCGGAAGCCGAGGCGGTGCCGGGTCCGTCGACCGCGCTCGCGAGGCCGGCACCGTCGTTACCGGTACTGCCGGAGCCGGTGCCGTCGTCGGTGGCGGCACTCCCGGCAGCGGCCGGGCCGGCGTCGTCATCACGCGACTCCTGCCCCGGCCAGGGCTCTGACCGGGAGTCAGCACGTGCCTGCCCGCGACGGTCGCGCAGCACCTCGACATGCGCCTCGCGGACCGCCGGACCGGGTTCGATACCGAGTTCCTCCACCAGACGGGCGCGCAGGTCGCGGTGGACGGCGAGGGCCTCGGCCTGGCGCCCGGTGCGGTGCAGGGCGAGCATCAGCTGGCGGTGGTACGCCTCGCGCAGCGGATGCTCGGCGGCCAGGGCCGTCAGCTCGGGCACGAGGGCGGCCAAGCGGGTGCCGCCGAGGGCGAGTTCGGCGTCGTACCGCCACTCCAGCAGGAGCAGCCGGGCCTGCTCCAGGCGCTGCACGAAGGCGTAGCCGCCGATGTCGGCGGGGAGCCCGCTGAGCGGGGTGCCGCGCCACAGCGCGAGCGCGCCGGCGCAGGCCCGCAGCACGCCCGGCCAGTCCCGCCGGACGTGCGCGGCCCGGGCCTCGGCGGCCCGGGCGTCGAAGACGTGCACGTCGAGTTCGCCGTGGTCGACGCGCAGCACATAGCCCGGCGGTACGGCCCTGAGCCGCTCGGGGTCGTCCAGGAGTCGGCGCAGCCGGGTGACGTGGTTGTGCAGGGACGCCCGCGCGGAGACGGGCGGCGCGCCGCCCCACAGCGCGTCCTTCAGCACCTCGACGGAGACGACCCGGCCGGGCTCCAGCAGCAACGCGGCGAGCAGGGCACGGACCTTCGGACTGCCGATGGACCGGACATGACGGTCGGGAACATCACCCCCGGACGAGACATCACCCGAGACCCCGGACGAGGGCTCGTACGAGACTCCGTACGACGGTCGGTCGTAGAGAACCGGCGGTCCCAGCAGTCCGAAGCGCAGCTCGCACCGCCGCATCACGCCGCTCCACAGCCTTCCCGCGCGGCCGGGCCGACCGCACTCCGCAGCGGGCGCCTGCCCGCCGATGTCTGGCGGAAACCCGCCCTGTCCACAACGGTTTCCCGCCACTTCCTGCCCACCAAACGGCCTGCGGAACCTCCCTCGTTCGAGGGGCTGTTCCCGCGCCTGAAGGGCGAGTTCAAGCCAACCGTTCAGCGGCCCTCTGACGAACCGTTGGCCACATGTTAGCGATCCGTTGGCGAATCCTGATGTGATCATTCCATCGGATCTGGCTCGACGGCGCGCGCGTATGTCGCGTAACTCGGGGGAGTGTCGCCGCAGGCTGGATCCGGGGACGACAAGGGCCCCGGCCGGCGGAGGTGAACGACCGGGGCCCCGTCCCGCCTCTCCTGCGAGAACGCGCGTCCCGCGTCGGCGCCCATTCGTTCCACGTACGCCGGCGCCCTCCCGCCGCACCCCGCGATCCGGAACCGTCTCGGTGTGCCTGCCGTCGTCACCCGAGCGGCCCGCGCCCGCCGCCGACGCCGCATCCACTGAACGACGAAAGACCACCCAGGAACGTTCCCAGGTGGTCTTCGCGATGGAGCCGCTTTCGGGATTCGAACCCGAGACCTACGCATTACGAGTGCGTTGCTCTGGCCATCTGAGCTAAAGCGGCGCGCTGCTCGCACCATGGTGCGAGCGGCAACGTCGGTAAGTCTACACAGTTTCCGGGGGTGCTTCGCACCCACCCCGGAGCGGGGGATTCCGGGGTGGGTGGGAGGGGTCAGGAGCAGCGCTTTCCGGGGGGTGGCGGGGTGCCTCGGAGGAGGTAGGTGTCGATCGCCGTGTCGATGCAGCCGCTGCCCCGCCCGTACGCCGTGTGGCCGTCGCCGGCGTAGGTCAGCAGGCGGGCCGAGGAGAGCTGCCCGGCCAGGGACCGGGCCCAGCGGTAGGGCGTCGCCGGGTCGCGGACCGTGCCGACCACCACGATCGGCGCCGCCCCCTTCGCCTCGATGCGGTGCGGCTCCCCCGTGGCCCGCACCGGCCAGTACGCGCAGTTCAGCGACGCCCAGGCCAGGCCCGGCCCGAAGACCGGGGACGCCTTCTCGAACGCGGGCAGCGCCTTCTCGACCTCCTCGGGGCCCGAGAACGCCGACGGCAGGTCCAGGCAGTTCACGGCCGCGTTGGCCATCATCAGGTTGCTGTAGTGGCCGTCGCCGTCCCGCTCGTAGTAGGTGTCCGCGAGGGAGAGCAGGCCCGCGCCGTTGTGCTCCTTGATCGCCGAGGTGAGCGCCTCGCGCAACTGCCCCCAGGTCCCCTCGTCGTACATCGACGCGATCACCCCGGTCGTGGCGAGCGACTCCCCCAGCCGGCGGCCGTCCGCGTCACCCGACGGCAACGGGCGGGCGTCCAGCTCGCGGAAGAACGCCCGCAGGCGGTCGCCGACCCGCGCGGGCGTCGCGCCCTTGCCGCCGAGCGGGCAGTCGGACCGCCGTACGCAGTCCCTCGCGAACGCCTGGAACGCCGTCTCGAAGCCCGCCGTCTGGTCCAGGTTCATCCTGCGGGCGTCCAGGGACGGGTCCATCGCGCCGTCCAGCACCATCCGGCCGACCCGCTCGGGGAACAGCCCCGCGTACGTCGCCCCGAGGAACGTGCCGTACGACGCCCCTACGTAGTTCAGCCTCCGGTCCCCGAGCACCGACCGCAGGATGTCCATGTCCCGGGCCGCCTCCACCGTGGAGACATGCCGCAGCAGCCGCGCCGAGTGGGCCCCGCAGCTCTCCGCGAACCTCCGGTCCGCCGCGACCAGCGCGTCCCGCTCCCGCTGATCGTCGGGCGTCAGGTCCGTCTGCGTGTACGCGTCCATCTGCCGCCCGTCGAGGCACTTCACCGGCTCGCTGCGGGCGACGCCCCTCGGGTCCATCGCCACCATGTCGTAGCGGGCGCGGATCCGCGCCGGGTAGCCGAGGGCCGCGTACTGCTGGAGGTAGTCCACCGCCGAGCCGCCCGGGCCCCCCGGGTTGACCAGCAACGAGCCCAGCCGTCCTGCCGTACCGGTGGCCTTCTTGCGGGCGACGGCGAGCCGGACGGTGCCCGCGTCGGGGCTCGCGTAGTCCAGCGGGGCCTTCATCGTCGCGCACTCGAATCCGGGGACGCCGCACTCGCGCCAGCGCAGCCGCTGGCCGTAGTACGGCGTCAGCGCCGCCGGCGTCGTACGCGGCAGCGCGGCGAGGGCCGCCTGCACCGTTCCGCCGGACGGCGCCGCCGGGTTCCCCGGGGAGCAGGCGGACACCAGCAGTGCGGCGGCCCCGAGGAGTGTGGCGGTGAGCCGGGCCGTCGCCCGGGGGCGGGTGCCTCGGATCCGGTGGGCGCGGCGGGGACCGCGGGTACGGGGAGATGGCCTGGTTCGCATCAGGCGAGCGTAACGCTCCGCGATGGATCAGGTGCGGTGCGTGGACATTGTGCCTCCTACGGGGGACACGCGCCCTGTTCCCGGAACCGGTTGACGCTCCCCCTGGCCGCACGCCCCTGAGCGCATCAGCCCCGGTCTCACCGTCTCAGCCCGCCCGCAGTGCCATCGTCATCGCCTCCACCGCCAGCAGCGGGGCCACATTGCGGTCCAGGGCCTCGCGGCACGCGGAGATCGCCTCGATGCGGCGGAGCGTGGACTCGGGGGTGCTGCCGTTCGCCAGCCGCTCCAGGGCGTCCCCGGCGTCGGCGTTGGCGATCGCCACGCGCGTGCCGAGCTGGAGGGCGAGGACATCTCGGTAGAAGGCGGTGAGGTCGCCGAGGGCCACGTCCAGGCTGTCGCGCTGCGTGCGGGTTCTGCGGCGCTTCTGCATGTCCTCCAGGTCCTTCATCACCCCCGCCGTCCCGCGCGGCAGCCGGCCGCCCTGGGCCGCGCCGAGGGCCGCCTTCAGCTCCTCGGTCTCCTTGCCGTCCATCTCCTCGGCGAGCTGCTTGGCGTCCTCCGCCGCCGCGTCGACCAGCTCCTGGGCGGCCTTGAGGCAGGCACCCACCTCGTCCAGCCGCAACGGCAGCCGCAGCACGGCGGCGCGGCGCTCGCGGGCCGCCGGGTCGGTGGCCAGCCGGCGGGCCCGGTCGACATGGCCCTGGGTGGCGCGGGCGACGGACGCGGCGACCTCCGGCTCGATGCCGTCGCGCCGTACGAGCATGTCGGCGACCGCGTCGACGGACGGCGTGCGCAGGTTCAGGTGGCGGCAGCGGGAGCGGATGGTGGGCAGGACGTCCTCGATGGAGGGGGCGCACAGCAGCCAGACCGTGCGCGGGGCGGGCTCCTCCACGGCCTTCAGGACGGCGTTGGCCGACTTCTCGTTCAGCCGCTCGGCGTCCTCGACCAGGATGATCTGCCAGCGGCCGTTCGCCGGGGCGGTGAACGACTTGCGGACCGTGTCCCGCATGTCCTTGACCAGGATCTCGGCACCGACCGCGGCGACCGTCGTGACGTCCGCGTGGGTGCCGAGCAGCGCCGTGTGACAGCCGTCGCAGAAGCCGCAGCCGGGGGCGCCGCCGAGCGCGCGGTCGGGGCTCACGCACTGCAGGGCCGCGGCGAAGGCCCTGGCCGCCTGGTTCCGGCCCGCGCCGGGCGGGCCCGTGAACAGCCAGGCGTGGGTCATCTTCGACGCCTCGGGCAGCGGCTGCTCCGCCGAGACCGCCGTGACGAGGGCGTCGGCGTCCCGCGCGGCCGCATCGAGCACCGCGCTCACCTTCTCCTGCCCGACGAGGTCGTCCCACACGGTCATGGGTCACGCCGCCCTTCCGTCACATTCCGCGTTCCGGAATCCATTGTGCGGGTGGGCACTGACAACGGGCCGCCACCCGAGGACGACGGGCTGCCGACCGACGGCCACGAGCCGCCGACCGACGGCTACGCGGCCCCTGCCGGGGGCAGCGGCGACGGGACACCGGCCGAAGGTCCGGCCGCCTGGTCAGCCCCGTCGACCCCGGCCCCTGCCCCGGCCCCGGCCGCCCTGCTCCTCGCTCTCGCCCCCGTCGCCGTACTGCCGCTCGCCGTACTCCCCCTCGTCGTACGAGCCGAGCAGTTCGTCGGCCAGCGACGGCAGGTCGTCCAGCGGGGTCTCCTCGGCCCAGTCTGGGCGCGGGCGGCGGGGCGTGCCGTCGGCGTCGAGCTGGGGCATCTCGCGCGTGCGTGCCTCGGAACCGTCGGGGCTCGCCGCGGGGCGCTCGTCGCGGAAGTAGCCGGGCGGTACCCGGTCCGCCGGGTCGTCACTCCGTACGGGCGGCAGCACGGCCGTCTCGTCGGCCGCACCCGGGGTCACCGGCGGCAGCACGGCCGTCTCGTCCGCCGCACCCGGGGCCACCGGCGGCAGCACCGCCGTCTCCTCCCCCGGCCCGGTCGGCGCCGGCGGCTGCGGCAGCTCGGCGGTCACCTCGGAGTCGGGGTAGGCGTCCCGGGGGCCGTCGGCGGGCCGGCCGCGCTCCTCGCGCACCGGTCGCAGCACCGTCGTGTCGTCCGTGGCCGGTCCTTCCGTACGCCGTCCCGTCGTACCCGTCGTACCCGTCGAGCCAGTCATGCCCGACGCACCCGGTGTCTGCCCCGTCCGCGCGTCCGGCGACACCGCCGGTGTCGGGACGGTCTCCTCGGCCTGCTCGACGCCCTCGGCGCCGCGGGCCGTGCCCGGGGCCACCACCGGCGTGGCGACCGTGGCGTCGTCCGGAGCCACGCCCGGGGCCGCGGGAAGCGGCGCGCTGGGCCTGCGGGCCGCCGCGTCGGCCGCCGCCGCGGCCTCGGCGGCCTGCCGCCGGGCCTCCTCGGCACGCAGCAGCGCCTCCTCGGCCTTGCGCTGCGCCTCCAGACGCCGCGCCTCCTCCTCGGCACGCAGCTTCGCCTGCCGGGCCTCCTCCTCGGCGCGCAACCGGGCCTGCCGGGCCTCTTCCTCGGCGCGCAGCCGGGCCTCCTCCTCGGCCTGCTTGCGGCGCTGCTCCTCCTCGGCCTTGCGGCGGGCCTCCGCCTCCGCGCGCGCCTTCTCCTCGGCGAGCAGCCGCTGCCGCTCCTCCTCCGCGCGACGGCGCGCCTCCTCGGCCCGCTGCCGGGCCTCCTCCGCCTGCCGCTCGGCCTCGCGCCGCTGCGCCTCTTCCAGCTCGCGCCGCTTGCGCTCCTCCTCCTCGGCGCGCAACCGGGCGAGCTGCTCCTGGCGCTCGCGCTCCAGACGCTCTTCCTCGGCCTTGCGGGCGGCCTCCTCCTCGGCCTTGCGGCGGGCCTCCTCCTCGGCCTTGCGCCGGGCTTCCTCCTGGGCCTTGATCTCGGCCTCGGACAGCGGCAGCACGGTGTCCAGCCGGTGCCGGATCACGGTGGTGACGGCCTCGGGCTCCTGTCCGGCGTCCACCACCAGGTAGCGGCCGGGGTCGGACGCGGCCAGTGTGAGGAAACCGGCCCGCACGCGCGCGTGGAACTCCGCCGGCTCCGACTCCAGCCGGTCCGGTGCCTCGGTGAACCGCTCGCGGGCGGTCTCCGGGGAGACGTCCAGCAGGACGGTGAGGTGCGGGACCAGGCCGTTGGTGGCCCAGCGGTTGATGCGGGCGATCTCGGTCGGGGACAGGTCCCGGCCGGCGCCCTGGTAGGCGACGGAGGAGTCGATGTAACGGTCCGAGATGACCACCGCGCCGCGCTCCAGGGCGGGCCGTACGACGGTGTCGACGTGCTCGGCGCGGTCGGCGGCGTACAGCAGCGCCTCCGCGCGGTGCGACAGCCCCGCCGAGGACACGTCCAGCAGGATGGAGCGCAGCCGCTTGCCGACCGGGGTGGCGCCGGGCTCGCGGGTGACCACGACCTCGTGGCCCTTGGCGCGGATCCACTCGGCGAGGGCCTCGGCCTGGGTGGACTTGCCGGCGCCGTCGCCACCCTCCAGGGCGATGAAGAAGCCGCTGGCCGCCGGTGCCGTGACCGGGTCGTCGCCGCCGAGCAGCGCGTCCCTCAGGTCCTGGCGCAGCGGCACGCCGGAGCGGTCGTCGACCTTGGCGAGCACCAGCGCGGCCACCGGCAGCAGCAGCGCGCCGACGAGCATGAGCGTGAAGGCGGCGCCGCCGTGCGCGAAGACGAACTTGCCGTTCTCCAGCCGGTGCGGGCCGATCAGCGCCGCGAACAGCGGCGCGATCAGGACGCCGAGCGCTATGAAGACGCGGACCACGGCGTGCAGGTGCTCGGTGGTGCGGACCCGGCGGTAGTCCTCGGTCTCCTGGTCGAGCAGGGTGTGCCCGGTGTTCGCGGCGACGCCCGCGGCGGCACCGGCCAGCGTGACGATCAGCAGGACCGTGGTGACGTCCGGGACCAGCCCGGCGGCCAGCAGCGCGATGCCGGTGACGGCGATCGCCAGGGCCAGCAGGCGGCGGCGGGACAGGGACGGCAGCAGCGCGGGGGCGGTCTTGATGCCGACGGCGACACCGCCGGTCAGGCCGAGCACCAGCAGGCCGTAGAGGACCGGGCCGCCGCCCAGGTCCCGGGCGTGCAGCACGCACACCGAGACGGCCGCGGCGATCGCGCCGGCGACCCCGGCACAGGCCAGGACCAGCAGCGGGGCGACGCCCGTACGGCCCTTGTCGACACCGGTGCCGGTGCGCGGCCGGCGCAGGCCCTCCAGCGGGGACCGCGCGCGCGGGGTGCGCGTGCCGGGCACCTCCAAGGACGTCAGCACGGACAGGGAGGCGGCGAACAGGCCCGCCGCGACATACGACCCGAGGGCCGCCTGGTGCTGGTCGAACCAGGCCACGCCCGTGCCCAGCAGGTTGTTCAGCAGGGCGGCGACGATCAGGGCCGCGGCGGCCGGCGGGACCGCGAGGAAGGTGGTGCGCAGGGTCAGGCGGCGCAGGGCGTCCAGGTGGTCCGGCAGCGGCCGCACGGTCGCGCCCTCCGGGGGCGGGGCCGGCAGCAGGGCGGGGGCGGCGCTCTCCCGGCACACCGTCCACAGCCGCTCGGCGACGCCGGTGACGAAGGCGGTGACCAGCAGGACGGTGAGCGCGTCACCCGGGACCCAGTCGATCCACAGGGGCGCGACGATCAGCAGCGCGGCGCGCAGGCCGTCGGCGCCGACCATGGTCCAGCGGCGGTCGAGCGGGCCCTCCTCGGAGGTGAGCGAGGTCAGCGGGCCGAGGAGGACGGCGCCGAAGACCAGCGTGGCGAGGATGCGCGCGGCGAAGACCGTCGCCACTGCGAACGCCACGCCTCGGTAGCCACCGCCGAGGGCGCCCTCGGCGACCGACGCCTGGAGGACCAGCACGACGAGGACGAGGAGGGACAGGGTGTCGCCGACACCGCTCACCAGCTGCGCGCTCCACAGGCGCCTCAGCTGCGGTCGGCGCAGCAGGGAGCGGACGGCGCGCTCGCGGGAGTCCGCGACCAGGGCGTCGTCCGGGGCTGTGGAATGGGCCGTTGGCTGCTCGGCTCGCGTCATGCGTTCAGCCTATCCGCAGCCGCTGACACCACACCTCGCGTGTCCGGACGTACGCCCGCCCCGGCACCGCGCGGGCACCGGGGCGGGCGTTCGTTTCGCGAAGCCGAGTGCGAAGCGGGGAAGCGGCAGCCGAGGCCAAAGGCGCGGACACCCCCTGCCCGGGAGGCCCCGGAGGCCTCAGCCCGCCGCCGCCCCCGAATCCGCTGTCAGTCCTCCGCGCCGGAACCCGACGCCTTGGACGCCGTGGTCTTCTTCGCGGCCGTCTTCTTGGCGGTCGTCTTCTTCGCGGCGGCCGTCGTCTTCTTGGCGGCCGTCTTCTTGGCGGCGGTCTTCTTCGCCGGAGCGGTCTTCTTGGCCGCCGCCTTCTTCGCGGTCTTCTTGGCCGGTGCCTTCGCCCTCTTCTCGGCGAGCAGCTCGAAACCACGCTCAGGAGTGATCGTCTCGACGCTGTCGCCGGAGCGCAGGGTCGCGTTGGTCTCGCCGTCGGTGACGTACGGACCGAAGCGGCCGTCCTTGACCACGACCGGCTTTCCGGAGACCGGGTCCTCGCCCAGCTCCTTCAGCGGCGGCTTGGCGGCGGCCCGCCCCCGCTGCTTCGGCTGGGCGTAGATCGCCTGGGCCTCTTCCAGCGTGATCGTGAAGATCTGGTCCTCGGACTGCAGCGAACGCGAGTCCGTGCCCTTCTTCAGGTAGGGGCCGTAGCGGCCGTTCTGCGCGGTGATCTCCACGCCGTCGGCGTCCGTGCCGACCACACGCGGCAGCGACATCAGCTTCAGCGCGTCCTCGAGCGTCACCGTGTCGAGCGACATGGACTTGAACAGCGAGGCCGTCCGCGGCTTGACCGCGTTCTTGCCGGTCTTGGGGGTGCCCTCGGGCAGCACCTCCGTGACGTACGGGCCGTAGCGGCCGGCCTTGGCGACGATCTGGTGGCCCGTCTCCGGGTCGGTGCCCAGCTCGAAGTCGCCGCTCGGCTTGGCCAGCAGTTCCTCGGCCAGCTCGACGGTCAGCTCGTCCGGCGCCAGGTCGTCCGGGATGTCGGCGCGCTGGTGCTCCTCGGTGTCCTTCTCGCCGCGCTCGATGTACGGCCCGTAGCGGCCGACGCGGAGCACGATGCCGTTGCCCACCGGGAACGAGGAGACCTCGCGGGCGTCGATCGCGCCCAGGTCGGTCACCAGCTCCTTGAGGCCGCCGAGGTGGTCGCCGTCGCCGTTGCCCGCCTCGGCCGCGCTGCCGACGCCGCCACGGCCCTCGCCGAAGTAGAAGCGCTTCAGCCACGGCACGGCCTGCGCCTCACCGGCGGCGATCCGGTCGAGGTCGTCCTCCATCTTGGCCGTGAAGTCGTAGTCGACGAGCCGGCCGAAGTGCTTCTCCAGCAGGTTGACCACGGCGAAGGACAGGAAGGACGGCACCAGGGCCGTGCCCTTCTTGAAGACGTAGCCGCGGTCCAGGATCGTGCCGATGATCGACGCGTACGTGGACGGGCGGCCGATCTCGCGCTCTTCCAGCTCCTTGACCAGGCTGGCCTCGGTATAGCGGGCCGGGGGCTTGGTGGCGTGGCCGTCGGCCGTGATCCGCTCGGCGGACAGCGCGTCGCCCTCGGCGACCTGCGGCAGCCGGCGCTCGCGGTCGTCGAGCTCGGCGTTCGGGTCGTCGGCGCCCTCGACGTAGGCCTTCAGGAAGCCGTGGAAGGTGATCGTCTTGCCGGACGCGCTGAACTCGACGTCCCGGCCGTCGGCGGACGTGCCGCCGATCTTCACCGTGACGCTGTTCCCGGTCGCGTCCTTCATCTGGGAGGCGACGGTCCGCTTCCAGATCAGTTCGTAGAGCCTGAACTGGTCGCCGGTCAGGCCGGTCTCCGCGGGCGTGCGGAAACGATCACCCGACGGACGGATGGCCTCGTGGGCCTCCTGCGCGTTCTTGACCTTGGCGGCGTACGTGCGCGGCTGCGGCGGCAGGTAGTCGGCGCCGTACAGCTGCGTGACCTGGGCGCGGGCCGCGGAGATCGCGGTGTCGCTCAGGGTCGTGGAGTCCGTACGCATGTACGTGATGAAGCCGTTCTCGTACAGCTTCTGCGCGATCTGCATCGTCGCCTTGGCGCCGAAGCCGAGCTTGCGGCTGGCCTCCTGCTGGAGCGTCGTCGTACGGAACGGGGCGTACGGCGAGCGGCGGTACGGCTTGGACTCGACGGAGCGCACGGAGAAGCTGGCGTTCTCCAGGGCGGCGGCGAGGCCGCGGGCGGTCGCCTCGTCGAGGTGGAGGATGCCCGCGCTCTTGAGCTGTCCCACGGAGTCGAAGTCGCGGCCCTGCGCGACCCGCCTGCCGTCGACGGTCTGAAGGCGCGCGACCAGCGACGACGGGTCCGACGGGTCTCCGGCGCGGCCGGTGCCGAAGGTGCCCGTCAGGTCCCAGTACTCGGCGGAACGGAAGGCGATGCGCTCGCGTTCCCGCTCCACGACGAGTCGCGTCGCGACGGACTGCACGCGGCCGGCCGACAGCCGGGGCATGACCTTCTTCCACAGCACCGGGGAGACCTCGTAGCCGTAGAGGCGGTCGAGGATGCGGCGGGTCTCCTGGGCGTCGACCAGCTTCTGGTTGAGCTGGCGCGGGTTGGCGACGGCCGCGCGGATCGCGTCCTTGGTGATCTCGTGGAACACCATCCGCTTGACCGGGATCTTCGGCTTCAGGACCTCCTGGAGGTGCCAGGCGATCGCCTCGCCCTCCCGGTCCTCATCGGTGGCGAGGAACAGCTCGTCGGATTCCTTCAGCAGGTCCTTGAGCTTCTTTACCTGGGCCTTCTTGTCCGCGTTGACGACATAGATCGGCTGGAAGTCGTGTTCTACGTCCACACCGAGGCGGCGGACCTCACCGGTGTACTTCTCGGGCACCTCGGCGGCACCGTTGGGAAGGTCGCGGATGTGCCCGACGCTCGCCTCGACGATGTAACCGGGGCCGAGGTAGCCCTTGATCGTCTTCGCCTTGGCAGGCGACTCGACGATGACGAGTCGGCGACCGCCGTGTGCGGTCTCGCTGGTCGGGGACAACTTCGCTCTTCTCTCCGGTCGACGCTGGGGCCTCCCCAGGCCTTGGTCCCGGGGTCGCGGCGTACTGCTGGCTCGTGTGACGCTGCGGAGTGTGACGCTACATCCCGCCCCCGTGTCAAACGGGAAAAGCCCACAACGGCCACTCGAACGGTAACCCGACTACCGGCATTCCTGCCGCCCGGACCGCCCGGCCGCTCCAGTACCCCTGTCCGGAGCGTAACGCTCCCCTTACCCGCCGGAGCGGCGTTCCATGGCCTCAGAGCCGGGTCAGGCAGTACCCGCCCAGGGCCAGGGCGACGGCTCCGGCCATGCCCGCGAGGGCGCCGGATGCGATCCGGCTCACACCGAGACCCACCGGTTCCCGGCGCCACAGCCGCGTCCCGGTCCACGCCAGCAGACCGGCTCCGAACAGGGCGAACACCGCTCCAGCGAAGATCGCCGGCCCACTCTCCATCGCCCGCCCACCCCTTTTCGGCCGCCGGCTCCACCCGGCGTGGGGAGAGTGGCACGCACGGGGAACGGACGGGCGACACGGGGGTGAACGGAAGGCCGACGCGCAATCGAACATGCGAGCGGATAGACACCCTCCGGAATCCCCGGCCATATTTTTCCGGCCGTTTTCCGAAGACCGGTGCGCCTCGCGGCTCCGGGACCCTTTCCGGGCCCCGGAGCGGGTGGGAGGGTGTACGACCGGTGCGCGTGGTCGCTCAGTCCGCCGCCGGCTCCAGGAAGCCCTGCTCCACCAGCAGCCGGATCTGGGCGGGGGTGCGGTCGCGGAGCAGTACCGGGTCCTCGCCGACGAGCTGGGCGATCGCGTCCAGGATGCGGCCCGCGCTCAGCGTGCCGTCGCACACGCCCGCGAACCCGGCGCCGACCGTGTCCACCTTCGTCGCCCGCCGCATCCCGCGGTGCTGGCGCAGCACGACATGCTCGGGGTCCTCGGCGCCGGGCAGCCCGACCTGCTCCTGGACCACTTCGGGGGCGAGCCTGAAGCGGCTGTCCAGCAACGCCGCGTCATCGTGGCCCCGGAGATAGTCGAGCCGGTCGAAGTGCGCCCGGACCGCCTCCCCGAGCGGCTGCTCGACCGGGTGCGGCCACTCCTCCACGGTGACGACGGGCTCGGCGGAGCCGGTCTTGCGCAGGGTGATCCAGCCGAAGCCGACCGCCTTGACCTTCCGCGCCTCGAACTCGTCGAGCCAGGCGTCGTAGCGCGCCTGGTACTCCGCCGGGTCCCCGCGGTGGTCTCCGGCGTCCCTCAGCCACAGCTCGGCGTACTGTGTGACGTCCTGCACCTCGCGCTGCACGATCCAGGCATCACAGCCGCGCGGCACCCACGACCTGAGTCTGTCCTGCCAGTCCTCCCCCGCCACGTGCTGCCAGTTCGCGAGGAACTGCGCGAACCCGCCCTCGGTCAGCCGTTCCCCCGCCTGCTGGACGAGCGAGCGGCACAGATCGTCCCCGCCCATGCCACCGTCCCGGTACGTCAGCCGGGCGCCCGGGGAGATCACGAACGGCGGGTTGGAGACGATCAGGTCGAACGTCTCGTCGTCGCGGACCGGCTCGAAGAGCGAGCCCTCGCGCAGATCGGCGGCGGGCGCCCCGGACAGCGCCAGCGTGAGCGCCGTGATGTGCAGCGCGCGGGGATTGAGATCGGTCGCCGTCACGCGCGTGGCGTGCTGGGCGGCGTGCAGCGCCTGGATGCCGGAGCCGGTGCCGAGGTCCAGGGCGGAGGCGACGGGAGTGCGCACGGTGATGCCCGCGAGGGTGGTGGAGGCGCCGCCCACGCCCAGGACGACGCCCTCCTCGTGCTGCCCGATGCCGCCGGCCCCGCCGACCGCGCAGCCGAGGTCGGAGACGATGAACCAGTCCTCGCCGCCGGGACCGCCATAGGGCCGCACGTCCACGGTCGCGGCCACCTCGTCGCCGCCCACGCGCCGCAGCCAGCCGGCCTCCAGCGCCTCCTGGACCGGCAGCACGGCCGCCACGCGCGCGTGCGGCACCGGCTGCTGGAGCAGGAACAGTCGTACGAGCGTCTCCAGCGGCGTGTCGCCACGGGTCGCCCGCAGGGCGGGCACGGTCTCGCTGCGGGCCAGGGCCGCGTACGCGGGCGCGCCGAGCAGGTCGAGCAGTCCGTCGGCGGTGAAGGAGGCGGCCAGCAGCGCGTCCCTCAGGCGCGCGGCGATGTCGGGCCGGTCGGCGGCGGGCAGGGAAGCGGGTCCGGTGTCAGTCACGCCCCCATTGTGGCCCGCGACGGCCCGCCGGGGCGGACTCCGCGCGGGCCGTTCGCCGACGTCAGCCGGTCGTCGCCGGGGCCGTGGACTGTGCCGCGGCGGACGCGGCGACCTTGCAGCTGGGCTGCTCGGCCATGGCCTCCTTGACCTCGCCCTGCTCCAGCCGCTTCAGCGCCTCCGTGCCGTCGTCGCCCTGCTTGCCGACCTCCTTGGTCTGCCCGGCGACCGTCTTGAGGCCCTTGGCGAACTTGCCCTGGTCCTTGGTGTCGAGCCCCTCGACCGTCTTCTTCAGCTCGGTGTACGACGTGGACAGGCCGGCCAGGTTCTCGGCGGCGTCCTTCTGGAGCTTGGCTCCGCCGTCGATGCCGGGGGGCGCGCCGGCGCTGTCGAGGGCGCCCGCGAGGGCCTTGTAGCCGTCGGCGAGGTTCTGGAAGGCCTCGACGTACGTCTTCTGGGCGTCCTTGGGCGGAAGGTTGCCGTCCGTGGCGATGGACGCGATCGACGCGTTGGCCGACTTGATCTTGGCGCTCTGTGCGGGCACGGCGTCGCACACCGTCTTGGCCCAGGACACCAGCTTGGGGTCGGGCCCCTTGTCGCCGCCGCCGCCACACCCCGTCACCGCGACTGCCAGTACCGCACCGCTGGACAGTGCGGCCGCGAGCTTCTTGTTCACCGGATTGGTCCCTTCCATGGCTCTCGGCCCCCGGAATCTACACGGCGGACGGCCTCGCCCCCGCTACCGGGCAAGAGATCGGTCAGCTTTTATGACCTTTTGTGCCATGAGAGAGAAGGCTCACGACGTGGCCGGGCCCACACGGCAGGACGGGCGGGCGGCGCGTCAGCACGCGCCGTCCGCCCGTCCGTCACCCGGGTCCTGCCGATCCGGGCTAGGAGACCACCGCCGCGTCGGGCGAGTTGGTGACCCGCTCGGCGTTGTCCTCGTCACCGACGGCGATGCCGCGCCGCTTGGAGACGTACACGGCCACGACGATCACCAGCAGGGCGAGGACCGCGATCCCGATCCGCACGCCGAGGTTCTTGTCGTCGCCGTAGGAGAACTTGATCACGGCCGGTGCGATGAGCAGCGAGACCAGGTTCATGACCTTCAGCAGCGGGTTGATCGCGGGTCCGGCGGTGTCCTTGAAGGGGTCGCCGACCGTGTCCCCGATCACCGTGGCCGCGTGTGCCTCGCTGCCCTTCCCGCCGTGGTGGCCGTCCTCCACCAGCTTCTTGGCGTTGTCCCAGGCGCCGCCGGAGTTGGCGAGGAACACCGCCATCAGCGTGCCCGCGCCGATGGCACCGGCGAGGTAGGAGCCGAGCGCGCCGACACCGAGCGTGAACCCGATGAAGATCGGCGCCATGACGGCGAGCAGACCGGGCGTGGTCAGCTCGCGCAGGGCGTCCTTGGTACAGATGTCGACGACCTTGCCGTACTCGGGCTTCTCGGTGAAGTCCATGATCCCGGGCTTCTCGCGGAACTGCCGCCGCACTTCGAACACCACCGCACCGGCCGAGCGCGACACGGCGTTGATGGCCAGCCCGGAGAACAGGAAGACGACCGCGGCGCCCGCGACCAGTCCGACCAGGTTGTTGGGCTGCGAGATGTCCAGCGACAGGCTCAGCGGTGAGCCGGGCCCGGTCAGCTTGGCGCCGACGTCCTGCACGTTGGTGGTGATCGCGTCGCGGTACGACCCGAACAGCGCCGACGCGGCCAGGACGGCGGTGGCGATGGCGATGCCCTTGGTGATGGCCTTGGTGGTGTTGCCGACCGCGTCCAGGTTGGTGAGCACCTGCGCGCCCGCGCCCTCGACGTCGCCGGACATCTCGGCGATGCCCTGCGCGTTGTCGGAGACCGGCCCGAAGGTGTCCATGGCGACGATCACACCGACCGTGGTGAGCAGGCCGGTGCCGGCCAGGGCCACCGCGAACAGCGCCAGCATGATCGACGTACCGCCGAGCAGGAACGCGCCGTACACGCCGAGCCCGATGAGCAGCGCGGTGTACACGGCCGATTCCAGACCCACCGAGATGCCGGACAGGACGACGGTGGCCGGCCCGGTCAGGGAGGTCTTGCCGATGTCCCGCACCGGGCGGCGGTTGGTCTCGGTGAAGTAGCCGGTCAGCTGCTGGATGACGGCGGCGAGCAGGATGCCGATGGCGACCGCGACCAGCGCCAAGACGCGCGGGTCGCCGTCCTTGCCCTTGATCGCCGCGTCGGTGACGCCGTCCAGGGCGGCGTAGCTTCCCGGCAGGTAGACGTAGACGGCCACCGCGACCAGCGCCAGCGAGATCACCGCGGAGATGAAGAAGCCGCGGTTGATCGCGCTCATGCCGCTGCGGTCGGCGCGGCGCGGGGCGACCGCGAAGATGCCGATCATCGCCGTGATCACACCGATGGCGGGCACCAGCAGCGGGAAGGCCAGTCCGAAGTCGCCGAAGGCGGTCTTGCCGAGGATCAGTGCGGCCACCAGGGTCACGGCGTACGACTCGAAGAGGTCGGCCGCCATGCCCGCGCAGTCGCCGACGTTGTCGCCCACGTTGTCGGCGATGGTCGCGGCATTGCGCGGGTCGTCCTCCGGAATGCCCTGCTCGACCTTGCCGACCAGGTCGGCGCCGACGTCGGCGGCCTTGGTGAAGATGCCGCCGCCCACCCGCATGAACATGGCGATCAGGGCGGCGCCGAGGCCGAAGCCCTCCAGCACCTTCGGCGCGTCGGCGGCGTACACCAGCACCACGCAGGAGGCGCCCAGCAGGCCGAGCCCCACCGTGAACATGCCGACGACGCCGCCCGTGCGAAATGCGATCTTCATCGCGGTGTGCGAGACGGTGGTGAGATCCTTTCGGGGTTCGCCTTCCGCGGGAGTCGCTTCCCGGGCCGCCGCGGCGACCCGCACGTTGCTGCGCACGGCGAGCCACATGCCGATATAGCCGGTGGCCGCCGAGAACGCCGCTCCGATCAGGAAGAACACCGAGCGGCCGGCCCGCTGATTCCAGTCGTCCGCGGGCAGCAGCATGAGCAGGAAGAACACGACGACGGCGAATACGCCGAGCGTGCGCAGCTGCCGGGCGAGATAGGCCTTGGCGCCTTCCTGGACCGCCTCGGCGATCCGTTTCATGCTGTCGGTTCCCTCGCCCGCCGCGAGTACCTGCCGGACCAGGATCCCCGCGACCACCAGCGCGGCCAGGGCGACGGCCGCGATAACGGCGACGATGATCCGATTGTCGTCGGTCAGAACCGCTGCTGCGAGAGAAGTGGGATGACCCAGATGAGGGGTAGAAAGCCCCGCCATTCGTCCTCCTTGACGCTTGGGCTGAGCTCAAGATGTGGACGGATTGTAGGTACCGCAGAGTGATCTAAACAGGGGACGGTAAACGGATTCGGCCTGCTCTCGCTCTTCAGCAAAAGATCGAGAGAACGACATGGAACCCGAAAGAAGTAATGCCCTCAGGGCATTGACGGCCGCATTGGCGCTTGATCAAATTATCGGGCTATTGATCGTGAATTCCTTCACGAATTCCCCGGCGCCCCGAAAATACGACGAGGGCCCTGCTGAGCAGGGCCCTCGCGGGTGCGGCTACGCCGTCGGTCAGACGAGCGTCGTGGCCGGCGGTGTGGTCGGCCAGGTCATGCGGATCAGTCCGCCGTTCGGTCCGGTGGTGACCTCCACGTCGTCGACGAGGCCGCTGATGACCGCCAGACCCATCTCGTCCTCCTCGACCTCGGACTCGCCGTCCTGCGCGGTGCCGGGCGTGTCGCCGCCCGCGACGGCGTGCGGCGCCTCGTCGCCGACCTCGATGGAGAACTGTTTCTCCTCTTCGGTCAGCGCCACCTTCACCGGTGCCGTGACACCACTGCTCTGGTGCAGTCCGACCGCGCGGGAGCACGCCTCCCCCACGGCCAGGCGCACCTCGTCCAGGACGGCCTCGTCCACTCCCGCCCTGCGCGCCACCGCTGCCGCCACCAGCCGGGCGGTCCGGACGTGTTCGGGCAGCGCGCTGAAGCGGAGTTCGACGGTGGCCATGCATCCCCCTCGCGACTACGGGCGTGCGGTCGGGGACGGGGCCGCCGCCGGGCGACCGCACCCCCTGGTGTTCCTTCTCTACCCCGGGCCGCCCTGTCCGCAGCGTCTGGTCTGCGTCATCCGCGTCGTCGGGCGCGGCCCAGAACGGGACCGGCCGACGACCGGGCCCCGGCAGGAGCCCGGCGCCGGCGAACGGTCCTGGGATCGGCCTGCGGCCGATCAGTCGGTGGCCGCCACCGCTTCCTCGACCGTGGTGTGGATCGGGAACACCTTGGTGAGGCCGGTGATACGGAAGATCTTGAGAATGCGCTCCTGGTTGCAGACCAGGCGCAGCGAGCCCTCATGGGCACGCACCCGCTTCAGGCCGCCGACCAGCACGCCGAGCCCGGTGGAGTCGAGGAAGTCCACGCCCTCCATGTCGACGACGAGGTGGAAACTCCCGTCATTCACCAGCTCGACCAGCTGCTCGCGCAGCTTGGGCGCGGTATACACGTCGATTTCGCCACCGACTCGGACGACCGTACGATCGCCGACGGTCTCGGTCGACAGGGACAGGTCCACGGATCCTCCAGCACCTTGCTATCGAGCGTTTGTCCCTCGGGCACCTCGGCTTGCGGCCCCCGGGACGCTTCGCCAGCCGCGATGGCATTCAATCACTTACCGGCAGGCGTGCACGACGCCTTGACTCCATTGTCCGTCACACCAGTGACACACTCGGTGCCGATGGCCAAGAATCACCGATCCGATCGAACCCCGGTGGACCCGGCGTGCCGACCGTCTCCGGGCGCGGTCCTGGACCGGCTCGCCTCCGGGCCGAGCCGGGCTGCGCGCATCACTCATACGGAGCACTTGCCCCCGCGTGCGGGCCGCCATGCCGTCTGGCCTGACCGGATTCGCCCCGAAGTGATCGCGGCCGTCCAGGCGTGCGGTATCGAGCATCCCTGGGCACACCAGGCACAGGCGGCCGAGCACGCCCTCGACGGCGACTCGGTGGTCGTCGCCACCGGCACCGCCTCCGGCAAGTCCCTCGCCTATCTCGTACCCGTCCTGTCCACCCTCCTGGACGGGGCGGAGGCCCCGAACGGGCGCGGCACCACCGCCCTGTACCTGGCGCCCACCAAGGCGCTCGCGGCGGACCAGTGCCGGTCGGTGAAGGAACTTTCACAACCTCTCGGCACCTCGGTACGCCCGGCCGTGTACGACGGCGACACCCCGTTCGAGGAACGGGAGTGGATCCGCCAGTACGCCAACTACGTCCTCACCAACCCGGACATGCTGCACCGCGGGATACTTCCCTCCCACCCGCGCTGGTCCTCCTTCCTGAAGTCGCTCCGGTACGTCGTCATCGACGAGTGCCACACCTACCGCGGCGTGTTCGGCTCGCACGTCGCCCAGGTGCTGCGCCGGCTGCGCCGGCTGTGCGCCCGCTACGGCTCCTCTCCCGTGTTCCTGCTGGCCTCGGCGACCTCCGCCGAGCCCGCGGCCTCCGCCCGCCGGCTGACCGGCCTGCCGGTGGTGGAGGTCGCCGACGACGCCTCCCCGCGCGGGGAGCTGGTCTTCGCCCTCTGGGAGCCCCCGCTCACCGAGTTGCAGGGCGAGAAGGGCGCCCCCGTACGGCGTACCGCCACCGCCGAGACCGCCGATCTGCTGACCGACCTGACCGTGCAGGGCGTGCGCTCGGTCGCCTTCGTCCGCTCCCGGCGCGGCGCCGAGCTGATCTCGGTCATCGCCCAGGAGCGGCTCGCCGAGGTCGACCGCTCCCTGGTCCGGCGTGTCGCGGCCTACCGCGGCGGCTACCTCCCCGAAGAACGCCGCGCCCTGGAACGCGCTCTGCACTCCGGCGAACTCCTCGGCCTCGCCGCGACGACGGCCCTGGAGCTGGGCGTGGACGTCTCCGGCCTGGACGCGGTGGTGATCGCCGGCTACCCGGGCACGCGCGCGTCCCTGTGGCAGCAGGCAGGCCGCGCGGGCCGCTCCGGCCAGGGCGCCCTCGCGGTCCTCGTCGCCCGCGACGACCCGCTGGACACCTTCCTCGTCCATCACCCCGAGGCCCTGTTCGACCAACCGGTGGAATCGACGGTCCTCGACCCCGACAACCCCTACGTCCTCGCCCCGCACCTGTGCGCCGCCGCCGCGGAGCTGCCGCTGACCGAGGAGGACCTGGAGCTCTTCGGCCCCGGCTGCGCGGACGTGCTGCCGCAGCTGGAGGCCGCGAAGCTGCTGCGCCGCCGCACCCGGGCCTGGCACTGGACCCGCCGGGAGCGGGCCGCCGACCTCACCGACATCCGCGGCGCCGGGGGGCGCCCGGTGCAGATCGTGGAGTGCGGCACGGGCCGGCTGCTCGGCACGGTCGACGCGGGCGCCGCGCACTCCACGGTCCACGAGGGCGCCGTCCACCTGCACCAGGGCCGCACCTACCTGGTGCGCTCCCTGGACCTGGAGGACTCCGTCGCCCTGGTCGAGCAGGCCGACCCGCCGTACTCGACCGTCGCCCGCGACACCACGTCGATCTCCATCCTGGAGACGGACACCGAGATCCCGTGGGGCTCCGGCCGCCTGTGCTTCGGCTCGGTGGAGGTCACGAACCAGGTGGTCTCCTATCTGCGCCGGCGCCTCATCACCGGCGAGGTGCTGGGCGAGACGAAACTCGACCTCCCTCCTCGTACGCTGCGCACCCGCGCGGTGTGGTGGACGGTCACCGAGGACCAGCTGGACGAGGCCCGGATCACCCCGGAGATCCTCGGCGGCTCCCTGCACGCCGCCGAGCACGCCTCCATCGGCATGCTGCCCCTCTTCGCGACCTGCGACCGCTGGGACATCGGCGGGGTGTCCGTGCCGCTGCACCCCGACACCCTCCTGCCCACGGTCTTCGTCTACGACGGTCACCCCGGCGGCGCGGGCTTCGCCGAGCGCGCCTTCCACACCGCCCGCACCTGGCTGTCCGCCACCCGCGAGGCCATCGCCTCCTGCGAGTGCGAGGCCGGCTGCCCGTCCTGCATCCAGTCCCCCAAGTGCGGCAACGGCAACGACCCCCTGCACAAGAGGGGCGCGGTACGGCTTCTCACGGTGCTGCTGCGGGGAGCTGTGGAGGAGCCGGCGGACGGGGCATGCGCTGGTTAGGTGATGGGGGACGGGGGCCGGCTGGCCAAGGGCTGGGGGCACGGGGGGCTGGTCAGGGGCTTGGCGGGTCGGGGCGCGCTCTCGGTTCGGCGGGCGGTACGGCCTGGAGTCCGTCCGGGACCCCGGGCGGCACAGGCCACGGCGCTCCCGATTCGGCAGACGGAACGGCCGGGATGCCAGGCGCCACGCGCCCCGGCGGTCCGGGATCAGCGGGCGGTCCGCTCCGGAGTCCGTCCGGGGTGCCGGGCGACACCCGTCCCGGCAAGCCCGGCTCGGGAGGCGGCACGGCCCGGAACCCGTCCGGGATCCCCGGCGGCACAGGCCCCGGCGGGCCCGCTCTCGACCTGACCTCCGCCGCGAACGGCCCTCTCCCCACGGCCGCCGTCACATCCGAGGTGTCGCCCACGATCGCGCACCGCACCAGCCGTACCCCTTGGACCGCCGCCAGCCGCCCGGCGCGGGCACAGGCCGCCGTGCCGCCCTCGGCCCAGTGGTCCGCCGCCGCGAGCGCCGCCAGATCCGCGCCGCCGGCCGCCCGGTGCCGTACGGCGACGGCCTGCCCGTAGAAGAGCACCGCGCCGAACACCGCGCACAGCAAGGCCATCGCCCCGAGGCTCCATACGGTGGCCGACCCCCGGTCGGCCCCGCACCGCCGTGCCACGCCCGAGCGCACGCGGCCCGGCACCAGCGCACGACGCCCCAGGCCGAACCACGGCCACCGGGACACCGCCCGCTCCGCCTCCGCGCAGGCCCACCGGCCCGGCCGGCCGCGCCCGCCCCGGGGCGCCCTCGTGTCTTCCCGTACACCGTCGGCGGGCCGCCGTTCGCCGGGCGGCTGGTACCCGCGCTTCACCGGCCCGCCTCCCCCGTGCGCACGGTGTCCTCGGCGAGTGCCACCGCCTCCTCGTGCAGTTCGATGGGCAGCCCGCTCAGGAGCGGGGGCCGGGCCACCACCGTGACCCGGACCCGGTCGCCCTCGCGTGCGACGGCCACCCGCGCACCTCGCGGAGCGGTTTCCCGCGTCACCCGCACCACCGCGTCGGGCGGGTCCTGCCGGGCGGCGGCCCGGGCGCCCGCGCGGGCCGCGTCCACGCACTCGATCCGCGCCGCCACCATGAGCAGCCCCGAGACCAGCGCCATCGTGAACGCCACCAGCACGGACAGCGCCATGGCCGCCTCCACGGTCACGAACCCGTGGTCCCCGCCCCGCTCTCCTCCTTCCTCACATCCGGGCACTGAGGGCCTTCTTCACGATGGCCTGGAGCTCCGCCTGGACCTGGCCGCTGGTGACCACCTGGTAGAGCAGCACCGCGAACCCGACGGCCGCGATGATTCCCATCGCGTACTCGGACGTCACCATTCCGGTGTCCTGCCGGCATGTCCCGCGCAGCCTCGCCGCCGCTTTCCTGATCTTTCCGAACATCTCAACCCCCGTAAGGTTTCGGGTCTGTAGTCGTTCTGCGTGCTTGCCTGACGGCTTTCTTCTCGTCCGCTCTCGTTCGCCTCGCTCTCACCTCCCTCCCGTCACCCCGCCGGCCAGACCGACCACGACGGGCACCACCCCGACCGCGACGAACGCGGGCAGGAAGCACAGTCCGACCGGCGCGGAGATGAGGACGGCCGCCCGCCGTGCCCGGGCCGTCGCGGTACGGGCCCACTCCGCGCGCGCGTCCGACGCGAGACGGGCGACCGGACCGGCCGCGGCGAGCCCGGAGTCGTCGGCCCGTTCCAGCAGTCGCGCCAGGGCACCGGCGCCGGGCAGAAGGGCGAGGCTCCGCCAGGCGTCCGCCGGCGCGCCGCCGAGCCGGACCTCCGCGGCGCCGCGCGCCAACGCCTGCCCGACGGACCCGCCGAGGGCCTCTCCCACGGCCTGGGCGGCGAGCACCGGGGCGGCGCCGGCGGCGATGCAGGCGGCCAGCAGGTCGGCCGCGAGCGGGAGCCGGCGCGCGGCCCCTGCGGTGTCGACCGCCTCGGGCCGCGCGGCCGCCGCCTGCCGGTCCCGCCACCGCCAGAGCGCGACACCGACGCCCAGCCCCAGCGCCGCTCCGGCGGCCCCGCCGACCAGCACCCACGCCCCGCACGCCGCACCGGCCGGTGCCAGCAACCGCCGTACGCCGCGCGGCATCGCGAACGGCACCGCTCCCGCCCGTCCCGACGACACCTCGCGCCCCAGCAGCCCGGCCACCCGGCGCCGTGCCCGGCGCCGCCGACGCGCCAGTTCCAGCCGCCGGGCTCCCCAGCCGAGGACCAGCACGGCGACCCCGGCCGTCCCCAGCCTGTGGAAGACGTCCCCGCTCACCCGGCCCACCCCTTTCGCATCCCGCGCGTCCCGGACCGCCCGGCCCGCCCGGCCCCGCGGACCGGCCGCTTTCCCCCAGCCCGCCGAATCGCCCTCACACCGCCTCCGCCCCTCGTACGATCCGCGTCGCCCACCACATCCCGGCCGCCTCGAACACCGCCCCGGCGGTCAGGCAGCCCAGGCCCGCCCCGGTGTGCAGCAGTACCCGCAGGGGGTCCGCGCCCATGGCCGTGCCGAGCAGCAGTCCGAGGACGGGCAGCACGGCGAGCAGCACCGCGGTGGCCCGGGCGCCCGCCAACTGGGCGCGCAGGTCGGCCCGGCCGTCCCGCTCGGCGCGCAGGGCACCGTCCAGCCGGTCCAGGCCCGCGGCGAGTCCGGCGCCCTGGTCCACGGCCACCCGCCAGCACGCGGCGAGTCCGAGCAGCCCCTCGGCACCCGGCTGCCGGGCCGCCGCGGCGAGCGCGCCCGGCACGTCTCCGCCGAACCGCGCCGCCGCCACCACCGCGGCCTGGGCGTCACCGAGCCCGGCGGATTCCCGCGCGGCGCGCAACAGCGCCGCTCCCGGCTGCCGTCCGGCCCGGACCTCCCCGGCGAGCACCCCGCACAGGGCGATCACCGCGTCGGCCCGCCGCTCCCGGGCATCCCGGGCCTGCCGGGCCAGCCGCACCCGGCGCAGCACCGGCACTCCGGCCGCCCCCGCGACGACCGGGATCACCGAGGCGCCCCACAGGGCGATCACCAGCCCGGCGGCGAGGGCCGCCCACTCGGCACCCCACCGGCCGCGCCATCCCCCCAGGTCCATGACGGCCCGCTGCCAGGCGGGCGGTCCGGTCGCCACCACCGGGCCACCGGCCAGCAGCAGCCGGGCCCGCCGGACCCCGTAGTGCCGGCCGCCCAGCAGCCAGGCCAACGCGCCGAGGCAGAGCACCGCGGCCCCTGTCGACAACTCACCGATCACTTCCATCGCCATCCGGCCGATCACTTCCATCGCCTCTCCCTTCGCTTCCGGCACGGCCTCCTGACGGACCCCGCCCGTCCTCGGAGCACGCCCCTCCCGGGTCGCGTCCGTGCCCCGCCCTCACCGGGCGCGACCTCCTTCACCCCGGGCCCCATCCGCCCCCGGTGGTCTTCTCCGCCGCCCCTCACTCGCCCTCGGCCTCCGCATAGGGCCCCAGCAACTCCCGCAACCGCCCCCACCCCCGCTCCCGGACGAACGCCCGCTCGCCCCAGCGCAGGGCCGGTACCGTCCGCACCAGCCCGGTGGGGTCCCGCTCCAGGACGTGGACCTCGTCGATCCGGCGCCGCCCGGACCGGTCCCGCACGAGGTGCACCACCACCGAGAGGGCGGCCGCCAGCTGGCTGTGCAGCGCGGCCCGGTCCAACCCGGCGGCCGTGGCCAGGGCCTCCAGCCGGGCCGGTACGTCGGCGGCGGCGTTGGCGTGGACCGTGCAGCAGCCGCCGTGACCGGTGTTGAGGGCCGCGAGCAGATGCACGACCTCCGCGCCGCGCACCTCGCCGACGACCAGCCGGTCCGGCCGCATCCGCAGCGCCTGCCGTACGAGGTCCTCGAGGGTGACCAGGCCGGCCCCCTCCTGGTTGGCGGGCCGGGTCTCCAGCCGGACCACGTGCGGATGGTCCGGCCTGAGCTCGGCCGAGTCCTCGGCGAGCACGATCCGCTCGCCCGGTCCGACCAGCCCCAGCAGGGCGCTGAGCAGGGTGGTCTTGCCGCAGCCGGTGCCGCCGCTGACGAGGAACGAGAGCCGGGCCTCGATCAGGGCTTTTAGGATCCGGTCGCCGCCGGGCGGCACCGTGCCCGCCGAGACGAGTTCCCCGACGGTGAACGCCCGGGGCCGGACCACGCGCAGGGCGAGGCAGGTGCAGCCGACGGCGACCGGGGGCAGTACCGCGTGCAGCCGGGTGCCGTCGGGCAGCCGGGCGTCCGCCCAGGGCCGGGCGTCGTCCAGCCGGCGGCCGGCCACCGCGGCCAGGCGCTGCGCGAGACGCCGTACGGCCGCCGCGTCGGGGAAGGTGACCGTGGTCAGCTCCAGGCCGCCACCGCGGTCCACCCACACCCGGTCGGGGGCGGAGACCAGCACGTCGGTGACGTCCGGGTCGGCGAGCAGAGGCTCCAGGGGGCCGCTGCCCACGAGTTCGGACCGCAGGCGTTCGGCCGCGCCGAGCACCTCGGCGTCGCCGAGCACCCGGCCCTGTTCGCGCAGCGCCTGGGCCACGCGCGCGGGAGTGGGTTCGGCACCGCTCTCGGCGAGCCAGCGGCGGACACCGTCGAGCAGGGCCGCGCCGTCGGCCCGGTCGAGTCCGGGCAGGCTCATCGGGTGCCTCCCGACTCGACCAGCACGCGCTCCCAGAAGTGCGCACAGAACCGGGCGAGCGGGCCGCGCCCGGTCGCGCCGGGGGCCTTGGCGCTCGCCTGTGGGCGGAGCAGCACCGGTTCGACGGGCAGTTGGCCGGCCAGTGGCAGGCCGAGCAGCCGGGCCACCTCGTGGTCGTCCAGCCCGGGTGCGTAGGGTCCGCGGACCGCCACGCGGAGATCGCGGACGACCATGCCGACGGCGGAGGCGACCCGGCCGGCCGCGGCGACCGCCCGCAGTTCGGCCGGGACGACGAGGAGGACCAGATCCAGTTGGGCGAGGGCTTCGGCCACCCCGTCGTCGAGACGGCGGGGCAGGTCGACCACGACCGTGCCGCCGCGCCGCCGGGCGGCCGCCAGCACCGCCCGCACCGCGGGCGGGGGCACGGCGACGCAGTCCCCGCGGTCCCAGCTGAGCACGCGCAGGGAGTGCAGTTCGGGCAGCGACTCCTCCAGGGCGCCGCCGCCGACCCGGCCACGGGAGGCGGCGAAGGCGGGCCAGCGCAACCCGTCGGCGCCCTCGCCGCCGAGGAGCACGTCGAGTCCGCCGCCGAGCGGATCGGCGTCGACCAGGAGGGTGCGCAGTCCCTCGCGCGCGGAGGTGACGGCGAGCGCGCAGGCGAGTGTGGACGCCCCGGCGCCGCCCCGGCCGCCGATCACTCCGACGGTGAGGGCCGGACGGCCGATGCCCTCGGCGACGTCGGCGATGCGGTCGACCAGCCAGGCCTCGCCGTCGGGGAGCATCAGGACGTGGTCGGCGCCGATCAGGACGGCCCGTTTCCACACGTCGGAGTCGTCCTGGTCGCGGCCGACCAGCACCACGCCGGGCCGGCGCACGGCCCCGCTCACCCGGCGGGCGGCGTCGTCGCCGACGAGCACGAGCGGGGCCGCCGTCCAGCCGTCGCCGGAATCCGGCACGTCGTGGCGGACCTCCGGGGTGGCGCCCGCCGCCGCGCACAGGCGCAGCAGATCGTCCAGGAGGACGGCGTCCTCGGTGATGATGAGCGGCTGTCCGGGCCGGCCCGCGGGGCCGGCTGGCGGGTCGTGGGTGACGGTTCCGGTCACGGGTGTTTCCCCCTTCGCTGTGCGGGCCGCACGGCTTCCTCGGCCACGCGATTCCCAAAGGTGCGGAGAACCGCGAGCGGCCTCCCTGTGAACGGCCGGCGGAAACCGGCCATACGCGCTGCGGGCAATCGGAACCGGCCAAGAACTCGCCGCGGCCCGGAGCGCCCTGGAAACACGGTGGCGCGAGCCGCGAAATAATGTGGATCTTGGTGGAAAACTGTGGACAACGCAGGCCCTGTGAATAACTTCGTCACCCATACCGGTGACCCCTGCACCGATCCGCAGGCGACTTCCACAGAGCAGTCCGATGATTACTCCCCGTAGCCGATCATGGGCATGCCGAAAGCGCGGCAACGGCGGCGTGACGCCGGCCGTACGGCCGCGTGAAGAACGGGGAAGAGCGAGAAAACCCGCCCGGACATGCGACGACCCCCGCCGGGGGGGAGAGCGGGGGTCGTCCCCACGGCCGACTCGGGGGGGGAGGAGTCGGACCGGGTTAGCACGGTCGCGAACGATCCGTGACTTCCATGGTGTACCCGAGAGCCCTCTCAGGCAAACCCACGCGCCCCACCTTACGCCGAATGGAGGGCCCCTATGCTCAGGGGTGTGGAAAACCACTCCTTGCCCCGCGCCGCGGCCTTCTTTGACCTGGACAAGACGGTCATTGCGAAGTCGAGCACGCTCACCTTCAGCAAGTCCTTCTACCAAGGCGGCCTGATCAACCGCAGGGCCGCCTTGCGTACCGCATATGCCCAGTTCGTCTTCCTGGCCGGCGGTCTGGACCACGATCAGATGGAGCGGATGCGCGAGTATCTCTCCGCGCTGTGCCGCGGCTGGAACGTCCAGCAGGTACGGGAGATCGTGGCCGAGACCCTGCACGACCTGATCGACCCGATCATCTACGACGAGGCCGCCTCCCTCATCGAGGAGCACCACGCGGCCGGCCGGGACGTGGTGATCGTGTCCACCTCGGGCGCGGAGGTGGTCGAGCCGATCGGCGAACTGCTGGGGGCGGACCGGGTGGTCGCCACCCGCATGGTCGTGGGCGAGGACGGCTGCTTCACCGGAGAGGTGGAGTACTACGCCTACGGCCCGACCAAGGCCGAGGCCATCCGGGAACTGGCCGCGTCCGAGGGCTACGACCTCGACCGCTGCTACGCCTACAGCGACTCGGCGACCGACCTGCCGATGCTGCGCGCCGTCGGGCACCCGCACGCCGTGAACCCGGACCGCGCGCTGCGCCGCGAGGCCCTCGCGCACGGCTGGCCGGTCCTGGAGTTCCGCCGCCCGGTCCCGCTCAAGAAGCGGCTGCCGGCGTTCTCGGTACCGCCCCGGCCCGCGCTGGTCGCGGCGGCGGCCATAGGAGCGGCGGCGGCGACCGCCGGGCTCGTCTGGTACGCCAGCCGACGCCGTGCCACGGCCTGAACCGCGCCCGTTTCACCCTGTTCGGCGGTGAAAGTAAAGAAGTGCGGGCAGGGGTTCCGCTTCCTCCCGGCTCGCGGTACAAAGAACGTAGGCCCGCGAGACCAAAAGGACATCCGGGAGGATTCCCTGTCTACGCACTTGGCCCACGGACCTCGCATGAACACCGGGCACCCACGCGACGTCGACCCGTCGATTACGGGCCAGCCGCACCAGGACGGGCAAAGCACCCCGGCCTGATGGGCGACATATCGAGGACGCTTGGTAACCCGGTGAGCATGCCAGCGGCGGTACGAGAATTCGTACCGCCGCATCTCTCTGTCCGGCTTCTTCGCTCAGGCCGCGCCGCGCTGGAGCGCCTCGCAGACCGCCGTCGACTCGCGCACGCCCAGCTCCACCGCCCGTCCGCAGTGGGCGATCCACGCCGCCATGCCCTCGGGCGTGCCGGAGACATAGCCCTCCAACGCGGCCAGATAGGAGGCGCGGCCCAGTTCGGCGTGGCCGACCTCGGCCGGGCAGACGGCCTTCGGGTCCAGACCGCTGCCGATCAGCACGATCCGCTCGGCCGCGCGCGCGACCAGGCCGTTGTGCGACACGAAGGGGCGCAGCGCCAGCAGCTCGCCGTGCACGACGGCGGCCGTCACCAGGGCCGGGGCCGAGGTACCGGCGATGATCAGGTCCGCCAGCCCCTCCAGCCGGCCGGAGACCTCCCCGGCGTCGGGCAGCGGCAGTTCGATCAACGGCTCGTCCACCGGCTCGCCGGCCTGTCGCGGCCTGCCCACCCGCTCGGCGCCGTCGGCCGCGGCCACCAGGTGCAGCCGGGCCAGCACCCGCAGCGGCGACTGGCGCCAGATGGACAGCAACTGCCCCGCCTCGGCGGTGAGCCGCAGGGCCGCGCCCATCACGCGGGCCTCCGCGTCGACGCCGAAGTCGCTGCGCCGCCGGACCTCCTCCAGGGCCCAGTCCGCACCGGACAGCGCCGCCGAGCCACGGGCGCCGCGCAGGGCGGCCTCGGAGGTGATCTCGTTGCTGCGGCGCCGCATGACACGGTGGCCGTAGACCCGGTCCACGGCCTTGCGTACGGACTCCACGGATTCGGCCACACCGGGCAGCGAGCCCAGGGCGGAGAGCGGGTCGGCGGTAGCGCCTGTCGTACTCATGGGTACGACAGTACGCACCCTGGCGGCCCGCCCCACGAAGGAGTGGTCTTCTTCACGTCAGCGTGACACCTACAGCTATCATCCGGCTACTCTTGGTGAACATGAAAATTGCTTTCGTCGGGAAGGGCGGGAGCGGCAAGACGACGCTCTCCTCCCTCTTCATCCGCCATCTCACCGCCGCCGGCGCTCCGGTGGTCGCCATCGACGCGGACATCAACCAGCACCTCGGCCCCGCCCTCGGCCTCGGCGAGGACGAGGCGGCGGCACTGCCCGCCATGGGCGAACGGCTCCCGCTGATCAAGGACTACCTGCGCGGCACCAACCCGCGCATCGCCTCGGCCGCGACAATGATCAAGACGACCCCACCCGGCGAGGGATCGCGGCTGGTCCGGGTGCGCGAGCCCAACCCGGTCTACGACGCCTGCGCGCGTCCGGTGGAACTCGACGGCGGCGCCGTCCGGCTGATGGTCACCGGCCCCTTCACGGACGCCGACCTGGGGGTCTCCTGCTACCACTCCAAGACGGGAGCGGTGGAGCTGTATCTGAACCACCTCGTCGACGGCCCCGACGAGTACGTGGTGGTCGACATGACGGCCGGTTCGGACTCCTTCGCCTCCGGCATGTTCACCCGCTTCGACATGACGTTCCTCGTCGCCGAGCCGACCCGGAAGGGCGTCTCCGTCTACCGCCAGTACAAGGAGTACGCCCGGGACTTCGGCGTGGCCCTGAAGGTCGTCGGCAACAAGATCCAGGAGCCGGACGACATCGACTTCCTGCGCGAGGAGGTCGGGGACGACCTGCTCGTGACGGTCGGGCGCTCGGACTGGGTGCGCGCCATGGAGAAGGGCCGCCCGCCCCGGTTCGACCTCCTGGAGGAGCCCAACGCCCGTGCGCTGGAGACCCTCCGGGCCGCCGTGGACGCCACCTACGAGCGGCGCGACTGGGAGCGCTACACCCGTCAGATGGTGCACTTCCACCTGAAGAACGCCGAGTCCTGGGGGAACGAGCGCACCGGGGCCGACCTGGCGGCGCAGGTCGACCCCGGCTTCGTGCTCGGCGAGAGTGTGGCGACCCCCGCCTGACACCTACCGCTGGTCCGCCGGCGCCCCGGGTACTCCCTTGGGCGCCGGGGCCGGGCTGCCGGACAGGAAGGACGCCCAGCCCTGCCGGGGCGCCTCGCCGACCTCCAGGGAGCGCAGCCGCGCCAGCGTCCGCGGGTCCTGGGCGTCGAGCCAGTCGACCAGCTGCCGGAAGGAGACGCAGCGCACCTCGGGCTTGGTGCACACCTCCTTCACCACCTCTTCCACGGCGCGCATATAGGTGCCGCCGTTCCAGGACTCGAAGTGGTTGCCGATGACCAGAGGCGCGCGGTTGCCGTCGTAGGCGCGGTAGAAGCCCTTGAGGAGGCCGTCGCGCATCTGGTCGCCCCAGTAGTCGAACTTGTCGGGATCACCCTGGGTCTCGGTGCCGGACTGGCCGACCATGAAGTTGTAGTCCATGGTCAGCTGCTCATAGGTGTGGCCGGGGAAGGGCACCAGCTGCATCGACAGGTCCCACAACCCCTCCTTCTTCTTGGGCCAGACCTGGTCGTTGACTCCGCTGGAGTCGTAGCGGAAGCCGAGGTCGCGGGCGGCCTTCACGAAGTTCTTCCGCCCCTCCAGGCAGGGGGTGCGGGCGCCGATCAGCTCCTTGTCGTAATCGAAGGGCAGCGGCTCCTCCGCCCGCATGCCGGTATTGGACCGCCAGGACTTCACAAAACTTCTGGCCTGGGCGATCTCGCTCTTCCACTCGTCCACCGACCAGGTGCCCACCCCGCCGTCCGGCCCGCAGAAATGGCCGTTGAAGTGGGTGCCGATCTCGTTGCCCTCCAGCCAGGCCAGCCGCAGTTGCTCGAGGGTGTCGGCGATGCCCCGCTCGTCGTTGAACCCGATGTCGGAGCGGCCCGGGGAGTGCTGCGGCGGCTTGTAGAGGTCGCGTTTCTCCTCCGGCAGCAGGTACACCCCGCTGAGGAAGTACGTCATGGTCGCGTTGTTCTCCTTGGCGACCTCACGGAAGTGCGAGAACAGTTTCTGGCTGTCCTCGCCCGCGCCGTCCCAGGAGAACACGACGAACTGCGGGGGCTTCTGACCAGGGCTCAGCCGCTCCGGTGTGGGCAGATGCGGCTGGGCCCCGGTGTACACGGTGGATCCGTCGCCGATCGGCCGGAACACGCTGCCCGGCGCCGGGGCGCCCTGCTCCGGGCCGGGCGCCCCGGGTTTGACGGCGGTGGCGTCTCCCGCGCAGCCGGCGAGTGACGCCGCACAGGCCGCGGCGACCATGGCACCGACGGCGATCCTCTGGGTGGCGGCCATGTTCCGCCCACCTTCTTCCTTCTCTCAGACGCACGCTGACTTGGGCCGTTTCTGGTGATGTGCCGGGGTTGTCCCGGCGGCGCGGCCAAGGTCGCATGGGGTCGAGAAGGGATGAGGATGACAAGCCGATCAAATGATTAATTCACCCTCAGAGGGGATCCTTTCCTCCATTTACGCCGAAAAGCTATTCCATACCTTTACGTGGCATTACGATTCCTTTACTGAATCCGCATGGCCGGACACGACCCGGCCAACTGGCGCCCCAGAGACCGGAGGTGACAGACAACGGCCCTCCGACAGGTCTAAACCAATTTTCCCGGCGACCCTTGTCATCGGCCCCCCGGGTCTGATGAGCTGTGGCCTGGGACACAACGGACACCCTTGGAATGGGAGATGTCGTGAGCAATGAGAGCCTGGCCAACCTGCTGAAGGAAGAACGCAGGTTCGCGCCCCCCGCCGACCTGGCCGCACACGCCAATGTCACCGCGGAGGCGTATGAGCAGGCCAAGGCTGACAGGCTCGGCTTCTGGGCCGAGCAGGCCCGCCGGCTGACCTGGGCCAAGGAACCGACGGAGACGCTGGACTGGTCCAACCCGCCGTTCGCGCAGTGGTTCAAGGACGGCGAGCTGAACGTCGCCTACAACTGCGTGGACCGCCATGTGGAGGCCGGTCACGGCAACCGCGTCGCCATCCACTTCGAGGGCGAGCCCGGGGACAGCCGCGCGATCACCTACGCGGAGCTGAAGGACGAGGTCTCCAAGGCCGCCAACGCCCTGCTGGAGCTCGGCGTGCGCAAGGGTGACCGGGTCGCCATCTACATGCCGATGATCCCGGAGACCGCGATCGCGATGCTGGCCTCGGCCCGGATCGGCGCGGCCCACTCGGTCGTCTTCGGCGGCTTCTCGGCGGACGCGCTCGCGACCCGCATCCAGGACGCGGACGCCAAGGTCGTCATCACCGCCGACGGCGGCTACCGGCGCGGCAAGCCGTCCGCGCTCAAGCCGGCCGTGGACGAGGCGCTCGGCAAGGCCGACCAGGTCGAGCATGTGCTGGTGGTGCGCCGTACCGGCCAGGAGGTCGCCTGGACCGAGGGCCGGGACCTGTGGTGGCACGACGTGGTGGGCCGGCAGTCCGCCGAGCACACCCCGGAGGCGTTCGAGGCGGAGCACCCGTTGTTCATCCTCTACACCTCCGGTACGACGGGTAAGCCGAAGGGCATCCTGCACACCTCCGGCGGCTACCTCACCCAGGCGGCCTACACCCACTGGGCGGTCTTCGACCTCAAGCCGGAGACGGACGTCTACTGGTGCACGGCCGACGTCGGCTGGGTGACCGGCCACTCGTACATCGTGTACGGCCCGCTGGCCAACGGCGCGACCCAGGTGATGTACGAGGGCACGCCGGACACCCCGCACCAGGGCCGGTTCTGGGAGATCGTGCAGAAGTACAAGGTCACGATCCTCTACACCGCGCCGACCGCGATCCGGACGTTCATGAAGTGGGGCGACGACATCCCCGCCAAGTACGACCTGTCCTCCCTGCGGGTCCTCGGCTCGGTGGGCGAGCCCATCAACCCCGAGGCGTGGATCTGGTACCGCAAGCACATCGGCGCCGACCGCACGCCCGTGGTGGACACCTGGTGGCAGACCGAGACCGGCGCGATGATGATCTCGCCGCTGCCCGGCGTCACCGAGGCCAAGCCCGGTTCGGCGCAGCGCCCGCTGCCCGGCATCAGCGCGACGGTCGTCGACGACGAGGCGAACGAGGTGCCCGACGGCGGCGGTGGCTACCTGGTGCTGACCGAGCCGTGGCCGTCGATGCTGCGCACCATCTGGGGCGACGACCAGCGGTTCATCGACACCTACTGGTCCCGCTTCGAAGGCAAGTACTTCGCCGGCGACGGCGCGAAGAAGGACCAGGACGGTGACATCTGGCTGCTGGGCCGGGTGGACGACGTGATGCTCGTCTCCGGGCACAACATCTCCACCACCGAGGTGGAGTCGGCTCTGGTCTCGCACCCGGCGGTCGCCGAGGCCGCCGTCGTGGGCGCCGCGGACGAGACCACCGGCCAGGCCATCGTCGCCTTCGTCATCCTGCGCGGCTCGGCGTCGGAGACCGAGACGCTCATCGGCGAGCTGCGCAACCACGTCGGCGCCACCCTCGGCCCGATCGCCAAGCCCAAGCGGATCCTGCCGGTGGCCGAGCTGCCGAAGACCCGCTCCGGCAAGATCATGCGCCGCCTGCTGCGGGATGTCGCCGAGAACCGCCAGCTCGGTGACGTGACCACCCTGACCGACAGCACCGTCATGGACCTGATCCAGGCCAAGCTGCCCGCCACGTCCAGCGAGGACTGAGCGGACCGGGAGGAGTCGAACGACGTCCTGCGGGGCACTCGGCCGGTGAACGTGCCGGGTGTCCCGGGGACGGCTACGGTGAAGATCATCGGACCGGCGCGCGCTACTTTAGGTAAACTAAGGAAAGTCGCAGCATGTGACACCTCAGGTGCGCCGGGAAGTCTGGTCGGCATGTGATTCCGCCTGCCTGCCTCCGGAGGTCTCCCGTGACCGCGCCCCGCACCCCCACCACCGTCCGCAAGGCCCTCGGCCGCCTGTCCCTGCCCGAGCGGACCTTCATCGCGGACGCGCTGCGCACCGAGACCGTCGGCGGTGTCCTGCTGCTCCTGGCCGCCGTGGCCGCGCTGCTCTGGGCGAACATCCCCGGCCTGCACCACAGCTACGAGACGGTCAGCCACTTCCACCTCGGCCCCGGCGCGCTGGGCCTGCACCTGTCCGTCGCCCACTGGGCCGCCGACGGACTGCTCGCGCTGTTCTTCTTCGTCGCCGGCATCGAACTCAAGCGCGAGCTGGTCGCCGGGGACCTGCGCGACCCGAAGGCGGCCGTGCTGCCCGTGGCGGCGGCCCTGTGCGGGATGGCCGCACCCGCGCTCGTCTACGCCCTCACCAACCTCGCCGGGAACGGCTCCCTCCAGGGCTGGGCCGTGCCCACCGCCACCGACATCGCCTTCGCGCTCGCCGTGCTCGCGGTCATCGGCACCTCCCTGCCCAGCGCCCTGCGCGCCTTCCTGCTCACCCTGGCGGTCGTCGACGACCTCTTCGCGATACTGATCATCGCGATCTTCTTCACCGACCGGCTGAACCTCGCCGCCCTCGGCGGGGCCGCCGCCGGGCTCGCCGTCTTCTGGCTGCTGCTGCGCAAGGGCGTACGCGGCTGGTACGTGTACGTACCGCTCGCCCTCGTCATCTGGGCGCTGATGTACAACAGCGGCGTGCACGCCACCATCGCCGGCGTGGCGATGGGCCTGATGCTGCGCTGCACCACCCGGGAGGGTGAGCAGCACTCGCCGGGCGAGCACATCGAGCATCTGGTGCGGCCCCTGTCGGCCGGGCTCGCCGTACCGCTGTTCGCCCTGTTCAGCGCCGGTGTGTCGATATCCGGCGGTGCGCTCGGGGACGTGTTCGCGAGGCCCGAGACGCTCGGTGTCGTCCTCGGCCTGGTCGTGGGCAAGACGATCGGGATCTTCGGCGGCACCTGGCTGACCGTCCGCTTCACCCGGGCGCGGCTCAGCGAGGAGCTGGCGTGGGCCGACGTCTTCGCGATGTCCTCGCTCGCCGGGATCGGCTTCACGGTGTCGCTGCTGATCGGCGAGCTGGCCTTCGGGAGCGACACCGTACTGACCGGCGAGGTGAAGGCGGCCGTCCTCATCGGATCGCTGATCGCGGCGGTGTGCGCGACGATGCTGCTGAAGCTGCGCAACAACCGGTACCGCAGGCTGTGTGAGGAAGAGGAGCGCGACGAGGACCTCGACGGCATCCCGGACGTCTACGAACAGGGCGACCCGGCGTACCACCTCCGGATGGCCGAGATCCACGAGCGCAAGGCCGCCGAACACCGGCGGCTGGCCGCCGAGGCACGCCGCGGGCTTGCGGAAGTGCCGGGCGGGGCAGGCGAGGAGGGCGACCGTCCGGCATGATCTGACGAGACGGTACAAAACAAGACGGCCGCACGCGCGCGACGGCTACCCGGACGGCCGTACGAGCACCACGGCCGTCCCCACAGCACATGTGCGGCACGAGACCTCTGAGGGAGAACGCGATGAGCGCACCCGACGGCAGCCCGGTCGGCGCCGAACGCAGTATCGGCCAGCTGTTCGCCTCGGCGACGACCGAATTGTCGGCGCTGGTGCACGACGAGATCGCGCTGGCCAAAGCCCAGCTCAAGCAGGACGTGAAGCGCGGCGCGGTGAGCGGCGGCGCCTTCTCGATGGCGGGCGCGGTCCTGGTGTTCTCCCTGCCGATGCTCAACTTCGCCCTGGCGTACGGCATCCGCACCTGGAGCCACTGGAACCTGGCGATCTGCTTCGTGCTGTCCTTCGCGGCCAATGTGCTGGTGGCCGGTCTGCTCGGGCTCATCGGCGTGGTGTTCGCGAAGAAGGCCAAGAAGGGCAAGGGCCCGCAGAAGGTGGCCGCCTCGATGAAGGAGTCGGCGGGCGTCCTGCAGAACGCCAAGCCGCACCCGCGTCCGGAGCTGCCCGGCGAACCGGCTCCCGCCGCCATCGAGGCTGTGGCACGCTCGTCGTCATGACGGACCCAGCCGCCCCCTCGCCCGTGCGGATCGACCTCCCGGACGGGACACGGGTCACGCACCGGGATGTCGCCGCCAACGGCGCCCGCTTCCACATCGCGGAGCTGGGCGACGGTCCCCTGGTGCTGCTCCTGCACGGTTTCCCGCAGTTCTGGTGGACGTGGCGGCACCAGCTGACCGCGCTCGCCGACGCGGGCTACCGGGCGGTGGCGATGGACCTGCGGGGCGTCGGCGGCAGCGACCGCACGCCCCGCGGGTACGACCCCGCCAACCTGGCGCTCGACGTCACCGGGGTGATCCGCTCGCTCGGCGAACCGGACGCCGCACTGGTCGGCCACGACCTCGGCGGCTATCTGGCGTGGACGGCGGCGGCCATGCGGCCCAAGCTCGTCCGGCGCCTGGCGGTGGTGTCCATGCCGCACCCGCGGCGCTGGCGCGCGGCGATGCTGCGGGACGCCCGGCAGACGGCCGCCAACTCCTACATCTGGGGATTCCAGCGGCCGTGGCTGCCCGAGCGCCAACTGACCGCCGACGGCGGCGCGCTGGTGGGCCGGCTGATCCGGGACTGGTCCGGGCCGCAGCCGCCGGAGGACACGGCCGTGGAGACGTACCAGCGGGCCATGTGCATCCCCTCCACGGCGCACTGCTCCATCGAGCCGTACCGCTGGCTGGTGCGCTCCCTGGCCCGCCCCGACGGCGTGCAGTTCTACCGCAGGATGAAGCGGCCCGTACGGGTGCCGACGCTGCATCTGCACGGCTCGCTGGACCCGGTGACCCGGACCCGCAGCGCGGCCGGTTCCGGGGAGTACGTCGAAGCCCCGTACCGCTGGCGCCTGTTCGACGGTCTCGGCCACTTCCCGCACGAGGAGGACCCGGCCGCTTTCTCCGCGGAACTGGTCAACTGGCTGAAGGATCCCGAGCCGGACCGGTGACCGTCCGGGGCGGATTCCGGTGCGTTCGGCATCCGGTTCCCCGCCCGTGTCCCCCCAACCGCCACATGCCTTGCGCATAGGCCAATTAGGGGGCGCGCGGGCGGTTATCGACCTTCGGGCGGGGGCACACGTCGGGGTATGGGCTGGACGCACGACATCAGTGACGCACCCCGCAACCGCCGCTCGGCCACGGGTCCGGGCACACCCCAGCGGGTCACGCCGCAACTCGCGGTGGGCGACCCCAGGGTGGGGATCCCGCGCATCCTGCGCCGCCGGGCCCGCTGGGTCTCGGTGCGTCTGCGTCATCCGCGGGGCTGACCGCCACCGCGCCGCCCTACAGGGCGCAGCTGTCCGTGCCCACCTGCTCGTTCGCCGTACGACCCCGCTCGATGTCGGCCCGGATCTCATCCGCCGTCAGCGCGTACCCCGTGTCCGCGTCGTCGAGTGACTTGGCGAACACCACGCCGTACACCTCCCCGTCCGGGGTGAGCAGCGGGCCGCCGGAGTTGCCCTGCCGGACGACGGCGTACAGGGAGTAGACATCGCGGCGCACCGTGCCGCGGTGGTAGATGTCCGCGCCGCTGGCCGTGATGCGCCCGCGCACGCGCGCGGCGCGCACGTCGTACGCGCCGTTCTCCGGGAAGCCCGCGACGATCGCGCCGTCCCCTCCGGACGCGTCCTCACGGGTGAACCGCAGCGCGGTCGCCCGCAGGTCGGGCACGTCGAGTACGGCGATGTCGCGCTCCCAGTCGTACAGCACCACCCGGGCGTCGTACTTGCGGCCCTCGCCGCCTATCTGCACCCTCGGCTCGTCGACGCCGCCGACCACGTGCGCGTTGGTCATCACGCGCCGGTCGGCGAACACGAAGCCGGTGCCCTCCAGGACCTTGCCGCAGCTCTGGGCGGTGCCGGTGACCTTGACGATGGAGTTCCGGGCGCGCTGGGCGACCGGGCTGCCCGCGAGGGCCGGGTCGGGCGGCCGCACGTCCTTGATCGGCTCGTCGGCGAACGGGCTGAAGACCTGCGGGAAGCCGTTCTGCGCGAGCACCGAGGAGAAGTCCGCGAACCAGGTGTCGGCCTGCTCGGGCAGCGCCCGGGAGACGCCGAGCAGCACCTTGGAGCCCCGGACCTCCTTGCCGAGCGTGGGCAGGGTCGTGCCGGCCAGGGCGGACCCGATCAGCCAGGCCACCAGGAGCATCGCGACGACGTTGACCAGGGCGCCGCCGGTGGCGTCCAGGGCGCGGGCCGGGGACCAGGTGATGTGCCGGCGCAGCTTGTTGCCCAGGTGGGTGGTCAGGGCCTGGCCCACGGAGGCGCAGACGATCACGACGACCACGGCCACGACGGCGGCGGTGGTGCCGACCTCCTCCTTGCCGGTCGTGGCGTCCCAGATCACGGGCAGCGTGTACACGGCGAGCAGACCGCCGCCGAGGAACCCGGTCACCGACAGGATGCCGACGACGAAGCCCTGGCGGTAACCCACCACCGCGAACCACACGGCCGCGACGAGCAACAGGATGTCCAGCACGTTCACTGCTTCAGGCCTCGCCTACTCACTCCGCTCCCAGCAGCTCGGCCGGGCCCCGGGGCCGCCCCCCGGGGATTCAGCACGGGGATCACCCTGTCACGCGCGCCAGTCGAGCGGGACCTGCTTTCCCCGGTCCCAGGGGCGCTCCCAGCCCGCGAAGTGCAGCAGGCGGTCGATCACCCCGGCCGTGAAGCCCCACACCAGGGCTGATTCGACCAGGAACGCCGGGCCGCTGTGGCCGCTGGGGTGGACGGCGGTGGCGCGGTTGGCGGGGTCGGTGAGATCCGCCACGGGCACGGTGAAGACCCGGGCCGTCTCGTTCGGGTCGACCACGCCGACCGGGCTGGGCTCGCGCCACCAGCCCAGCACGGGCGTGACGACGAAACGGCTGACCGGGATGTACAGCCGGGGCAGCACGCCGAAGAGCTGCACGCCCGCCGGATCCAGCCCGGTCTCCTCCCGCGCCTCGCGCAGCGCTGCCCGCAGCGGACCGTCGCCCTGCGGATCGCCGTCCTCCGGATCCAGCGCGCCGCCCGGGAAGGACGGCTGGCCGGGGTGCGAGCGCAGGGAGCCCGCGCGCTCCATGAGCAGCAGCTCCGGGCCGCGCTCGCCCTCGCCGAACAGGATCAGCACGGCCGACTGCCGTCCCGAGCCGTTCTCCGGCGGCAGGAAGCGGCTCAGCTGCGTCGGCTCGACCGTCTCCGCGACGCGCAGGACCGGCGCCAGCCAGTCCGGCAGCCCCGCGCCGCTGAGCGTCAGCGGGCCGTCCTGCGTTCCGCTCGTCCTCGTCATCGCCACCCCCGTCGTCCTGCCCTCTCCAACGCCCGAGGGCACCGAGATCGTTCCGTCACGCGGCCCCCAGGGGCGGCGCCGGTTTGCCGCCGGCGTCGAGATAGGCCCGCGGGGGGTTCAGACGCTGGCCCGGGAAGCCGCCCTTCTCGTACTTGAGCAGCTTCTTCGCCTTCTCCGGGTCGGTCTCGCCCTCGCCGTACGCGGGGCACAGCGGGGCGATGGGGCAGGCGCCGCAGGCGGGCTTACGGGCGTGGCAGATGCGCCGGCCGTGCCAGATGACGTGGTGGGACAGGTCGGTCCACTCGCTCTTCGGGAAGAGCGCGCCGACGGCGGCCTCGATCTTGCCGGGGTCGGTCTCGTCGGTCCACTGCCAGCGCCGCACGAGCCGCTGGAAGTGGGTGTCCACGGTGATCCCGGGGTGGCCGTAGGCGTTGCCGAGGACGACGAAGGCCGTCTTGCGGCCCACGCCGGGCAGCGTGACCAGGTCCTCCAGCCGTCCGGGCACCTCGCCGCCGAAGTTCTCGACGAGCGACTTGGAGAGCCCTATGACCGACCTCGTCTTGGCCCGGAAGAAGCCGCAGGGGCGCAGGATCTCCTCGACCTCCTCCGGGTTGGCGGCGGCGAGGTCCTCGGGGGTGGGGTACCGGGCGAAGAGCGCCGGGGTGGTCTGGTTGACGCGCAGGTCGGTGGTCTGGGCGGACAGCACGGTGGCGACCAGCAGCTGGAAGGGGTTCTCGAAGTCCAGCTCGGGGTGCGCGTAGGGGTACACCTCGGCCAGCTCGCGGTTGATGCGGCGGGCACGGCGGACCAGGGCGGTGGGGGACTCGCCGCCCGGCGGCCGGACGGCGATCTTCTTGACGGGCGCGGCCTTCTCGACGGCGGCTTCGGCGGGGAGGACCACGTCGGCCGGCTTCACCTTCCTGGCGACCGCGGCTTTCCCGGCGGAGGTGGTTCTTCCGGCCGGGGCGGTCTTCTTGGCGGGCGTGTTCCTGGTGGCGGCGGTCTTGGAAGGCGCGGCCTTCTTCGCGGCCGCCGTCTTCTTGGCCGCGGGTGCCGCCTTCTTCCCGGCGGGCTTCCCGGCGGGCTTCTCGGCGGGCTTCTCGGCCCGCTTCGTGACCTTCTTCGTGGCCTTCTCCGCCGCCTTCTTCGCGGGCGAGGTCTCCCCCTCCGCACCGACAGCCTTTTTAGCCGATTTGCCCGTTTTACTACTTCCATCGGGCGCGCGTTCGCCCACAGCGGAATCGCGACGTACAACCACCCGCCCAGCCCCCTTGTCCTGTGCTGTCACCGGCGATTTGGACACCCGGCCAGCCTAAAGCCCGGCACCGACATCCGCCCCGGACCCGGCGAAGCGGCCCCCGATCGGACCCCTGACGCTTACCCCGGGAGACGGGTGCGGCATCCTTGTGACAGATCACACTGTTTGGACCGTCCGGCAAAATGGGGAACACGGTCCCCTGGCACACGGGGGAGCAAGATCCCCTGAGCAGGTCGACAAGGAGAGAACTCGTGGACGACGTTCTGCGGCGCAACCCGCTCTTCGCGGCTCTCGACGACGAGCAGGCCGCGGAGCTTCGCGCCTCCATGAGTGAGGTGACCCTCGCACGCGGCGATTCCCTGTTCCACGAGGGCGACCCCGGGGACCGGCTGTACGTCGTCACCGAAGGCAAGGTCAAGCTGCACCGCACTTCCCCCGACGGCCGGGAGAACATGCTCGCCGTCGTCGGCCCCGGCGAGCTCATCGGCGAGCTGTCGCTGTTCGACCCGGGCCCCCGCACCGCCACCGCGACCGCGCTGACCGAGGTCAAGCTGCTCGGTCTCGGCCACGGTGACCTCCAGCCCTGGCTGAACGCCCGCCCCGAGGTGGCCGGCGCCCTGCTGCGGGCCGTCGCCCGCCGGCTGCGCAAGACCAACGACGCCATGTCCGACCTGGTCTTCTCCGACGTCCCCGGCCGGGTCGCCCGTGCCCTGCTGGACCTCTCGCGCCGCTTCGGCGTGCAGTCCGAGGAGGGCATCCACGTCGTCCACGACCTGACCCAGGAGGAGCTGGCCCAGCTGGTCGGCGCCTCCCGCGAGACCGTGAACAAGGCCCTCGCCGACTTCGCCCAGCGCGGCTGGCTCCGCCTGGAGGCGCGCGCCGTGATCCTGCTGGACGTGGAGCGGCTGGCCAAGCGGTCGCGCTGACGCCGGCCTCGGCCGTACGCCCCCGGGGCCCCGCTCGCACGAGCCGGGCCCCGTTGTCGTGCCCTGCCCGGGGCTAGATCAGCCCGTGCTCGCTGAGGTAGTCCAGCTGGGCCCGGACCGACAGTTCCGCGGCCGGCCACAGCGAGCGGTCCACGTCGGCGTAGACGTGGGCGACGACCTCGGCCGGGGTGCGGTGGCCGTCCTCGACCGCGGTCTCCACCTGGGCGAGCCGGTGGGCGCGGTGGGCGAGGTAGAACTCCACGGCGCCCTGGGCGTCTTCCAGGACTGGCCCGTGGCCCGGCAGGACGGTGTGCACGCCGTCGTCCACCGTCAGGGACCGAAGCCGCCGCAGGGAGTCCAGATAGTCCCCGAGCCTGCCGTCCGGGTGGGCCACGACCGTCGTACCGCGCCCGAGGACGGTGTCGCCGGTCAGCACCGCCCGGTCGGCCGGGAGATGGAAGGACAGCGAGTCCGCGGTGTGCCCGGGGGTGGGTACGACCCGCAGCTCCAGGCCGCCGACGGTGACCACGTCCCCGGCGGCCAGCCCCTCGTCGCCGAGCCGCAGGGCCGGGTCCAGCGCGCGCACGCGCGTGCCGGTCAGCTCGGCGAACCGGGCGGCGCCCTCCGCGTGGTCGGGGTGACCGTGGGTCAGCAGGGTCAGGGCTATGCGTCTGCCGGCCTTCTCCGCCGTGTCCACGACGTTGCGCAGGTGGCCGTCGTCGAGCGGGCCGGGGTCGATCACCACGGCCAGGTCGGAGTCGGGCTCGGCGACGATCCAGGTGTTGGTGCCGTCCAGGGTCATCGCGGAGGCGTTGGGCGCGAGGACGTTGACCGCCCGTGCGGTGGCCGGCCCGGACAGCGCTCCGCCCCGGGGCTGGCCCGGCAGCGCGCTCGCGTCGGTCATGCGGAACCTCCACCGGTGGTCGAGGGGGTGGACAAGGCGGTGGTCGAGGAGGAGGCCGAGGCGGTGATCGTGGGCGTGGCCGGGCGGGTACCAGCAGGGGCGTCCGCCGGACCACGCACCGGGCCGCCCACCGAACCACCCACCGGACCGCCCGCAGAACCGCCCGCAGAAGCCCCGGGCGCCGCGGATCCCTCGGGCTTCCCGGACACCGCAGACGTCGTCGTCGGTGCCGCTGGCGCCTCGGACGTCGTAGGAGTCGTAGGCGCTGTCGTAGGAGTCGTAGGCGCTACGGATGTCCCCGGCCCCGTAGGTTCCGCAGCCGTCGGCCCCGTCGGCTCGGCGGTCGTCGGGACGTGCTTGGTGAACTCCTCGTGCCCCGGCCAGGAGAGGATGATCTCGTCGCCCTGGAGGCGGGCGGTCGCCAGTACCGGCGTCATCTCGCGCGCGGGCGCGGCGGCCAGTGCCTCGGCGGCGGTGCCGTAGGGAAGCAGCCGGCGCAGGGTGGCGATGGTGGGCGGCATCATCAGCAGCTCGCCCTTGTCGTACCCGGCGGCGGCCTCGGCGGGGCGGATCCACACCGTGCGGTCGGCCTCCGTGGAGGCGTTGCGGGTGCGCTGCCCGTCGGGGAGGGCGGCCACGAAGAACCACGTGTCGTAGCGGCGGGCCTCGAACTCCGGGGTGATCCAGCGGGCCCAGGCACCCAGCAGGTCCGAGCGCAGCACCAGCCCGCGCCGGTCGAGGAACTCCGCGAAGGACAGCTCACGCGCGACCAGGGCGGCGCGGTCGGCCTCCCAGTCGTCCCCCGTGGTGTCGCCGACGACCGAGTCCGGGTCGGGACCGGCGAGCAGCACGCCGGCCTCCTCGTAGGTCTCCCGTACGGCCGCGCACACGATCGCCTGGGCGGCCGCGGCGTCGACGCCGAGCCGATCCGCCCACCACGCGCGCGTGGGGCCCGCCCAGCGGATCTGGCGGTCGTCGTCGCGTGGGTCGACACCGCCTCCGGGATACGCGTACGCGCCTCCGGCGAAGGCCATGGAGGCGCGTCTGCGCAGCATGTGGACGACGGGGCCGTCCGGGGTGTCCTTGAGGAGCAGCACCGTGGCCGCGCGCCTGGGGGCCACCGGGGTGAGCGAGCCGTCCGCGAGCGCGCGGATGCGGTCCGGCCACTCCGGGGGATACCACTGACCGTTCGCCATGGCCGGAGGCTATCCCGTGCCGGGCGATTGTTCGAGAGGTGCCCGGGGCCGGCGGGGAGGACGGCGGTCTACTGCGCCAGCTCCACCTGGATCTCGACCTCGACCGGCGCGTCCAGCGGCAGCACCGCGACGCCGACCGCGCTGCGGGCGTGCACGCCCTTCTCGCCCAGGACCTCGCCGAGCAGTTCGCTGGCGCCGTTGACGACACCGGGCTGCCCGGTGAAGTCGGACGCCGAGGCGACGAAGCCGACGACCTTCACCACGCGCGCGACGCTGTCCAGGTCGCCGACGACGGACTTCACGGCGGCCAGCGCGTTCAGCGCGCAGACGCGGGCCAGCTCCTTGGCCTCCTCCGGCGTGACCTCGGCGCCCACCTTGCCGGTGACCGGCAGCTTGCCCTCCACCATCGGCAGCTGCCCGGCGGTGTACACGTACGCCCCGGACCGCACGGCCGGCTGGTAGGAGGCCAGCGGCGGTACCACCTCCGGCAGGGTCAGGCCCAGCTCGGCCAGCCTGGCCTCGACCGCGCTCACGCCTGCTTCTCCCGCTTCAGGTAGGCCACCAGCTGCTCCGGGTTCGGCCCGGGCACGACCTGGACGAGTTCCCAGCCGTCCTCGCCCCAGTTGTCCAGAATCTGCTTCGTGGCATGGACGAGCAGCGGCACGGTTGCGTATTCCCACTTGGTCATGGGCCGACTGTAGCCGCTGTGGCCACGGGGACGGTGACCTGCGTTATCCACAGCCTCGCGCGTGACCGTCGGCCGGACTGGTTAGTCTCGAAGACGTGAGCAGGCTCCAGGTCGTCAGCGGCAAGGGCGGGACCGGAAAGACGACGGTCGCCGCCGCACTCGCGCTGGCCCTCGCGACCGAGGGGAAGCGGACGCTTCTCGTGGAGGTCGAGGGCCGGCAGGGCATCGCACAACTCTTCGAGACGGAGGCGTTGCCCTATGAAGAGCGGAAGATCGCGGTCGCTCCGGGCGGCGGGGAGGTGTACGCCCTCGCCATCGACCCCGAACTGGCCCTCTTGGACTACCTCCAGATGTTCTACAAGCTCGGGGGCGCGGGCCGGGCCCTGAAGAAGCTCGGCGCGATCGACTTCGCCACCACCATCGCGCCCGGCCTGAGGGACGTCCTGCTGACCGGCAAGGCGTGCGAGGCGGTGCGCCGCAAGGACCGCTCGGGACGGTTCGCGTACGACTACGTGGTCATGGACGCCCCGCCGACCGGCCGTGTCACCCGCTTCCTGAACGTGAACGACGAGGTGGCGGGCCTGGCGAAGATCGGACCGATACACAATCAGGCGCAGGCCGTGATGCGGGTGCTGAAGTCGCCGGAGACGGCGGTGCACCTGGTGACGCTCCTGGAGGAGATGCCGGTCCAGGAGACCGCCGACGGCCTCGCCGAACTCCGCGCCGCCCGGCTGCCGGTGGGCCGGGTCATCGTGAACATGGTCCGGCCGCAGGTGTTGGACGAGGACGACCTGGAACTCGTACGGACCGTGGAGCGTTCCTCCGTCGCACAGGCGCTCTCGGCGGCCGGCCTGGGCGGGGCCCGGCGCGGCGGGAACGCCGAGAAACTGGTGGACCCGCTGCTGGAGCAGGCCGCGGAGTACGCCGAGCGGTACACGCTGGAGCAGGAGCAGCGCGCGGTCCTCACCGAGCTGGGCCTGCCGCTGCACGAACTGCCGCTGCTCGCCGAGGGCATGGACCTGGCGGGCCTCTACGAACTCGCCACCGAGCTGCGGAAGCAGGGGTTGTCATGAGTCCGGACCCGGCCGAGGCATCCGAGACGGCACAGGAGCCCGAGCAGGCCCGCCGCCTTTCTTCCGCGCGCGTGCTGGACGTGGACCCGCTGCTGGACGACCCCAGGACCCGGATCGTGGTGTGCTGCGGCTCGGGCGGGGTCGGCAAGACGACGACCGCGGCGGCGCTCGGGCTCAGGGCCGCCGAGCGGGGCCGGAAGGTGGTCGTGCTGACCATCGACCCGGCCAAGCGGCTGGCCCAGTCGATGGGGATCGACTCCCTCGACAACGTGCCCCGCCGGGTGAAGGGCACCGAGGGCGACGGCGAGCTGCACGCCATGATGCTCGACATGAAGCGCACCTTCGACGAGGTCGTGGAGGCGCACGCGGACCCGGCGCGGGCCGCCGCGATCCTGGCGAACCCCTTCTACCAGTCGCTCTCGGCGGGCTTCGCGGGCACGCAGGAGTACATGGCGATGGAGAAGCTGGGCCAGCTGCGGGCACGGGACGAGTGGGACCTGATCGTGGTCGACACCCCGCCCTCCCGCTCGGCACTGGACTTCCTGGACGCCCCCAAGCGGCTCGGCTCCTTCCTGGACGGCCGGCTCATCCGTCTGCTGACCGCTCCGGCGAAGCTCGGCGGCCGGGCCGGGATGGCCTTCCTCAACGTCGGCATGTCGATGATGACGGGCACGCTCGGCAAGCTGCTGGGCGGTCAGCTGCTGAAGGACGTGCAGACGTTCGTGGCCGCGATGGACACCACGTTCGGCGGCTTCCGCACCCGCGCGGACGCCACCTACAAGCTTCTCCAGGCGCCCGGTACGGCGTTCCTGGTGGTGGCGGCCCCGGAGCGGGACGCGCTGCGCGAGGCCGCGTACTTCGTGGAGCGGCTGGCCGCGGAGAGCATGCCGCTGGTGGGGCTGGTGCTGAACCGCGTCCATGACAGCGGTGCCGGCCGGCTGTCGGCCGAGCGGGCGCTCGCGGCCGCGGAAAATCTTGAGGACTCCCGCATTGTGGATCAGGGGGACGGGAAAGCTGGACTTCGTAACTCTCCCGACACGCAAGGCAGTTCACAATCTTCCGCACCGGAGACCGCAGCCCCTGCTCCCGAGGAAGGCTCCCCCGCCGACACGGAGCGCTCGGTCGACCGGCTCACCGCGGGCCTGCTGAGGTTGCACGCCGAGCGCATGCGGCTGCTCGCCCGCGAGCGGCGCACACGCGACCGCTTCACCGCCCGGCACCCCGAGGTGGCGATGGTCGAGGTACCCGCGCTGCCCGGTGATGTCCACGACCTCGCGGGCCTGCGCGACATCGGAGACCGGCTGGCGGCCCAACGGCCCGAACGGACGGAGCACATATAGGCACCGCACTACGGGTTACGTCACGTCTTTCGACGCGTGAACAGGTACGCGTACGGCGCATACCGGCGCGTGGGGACGCACAGGCGCACAGGGGCGCTCGATGGCGCGCTCGCGGCCACGGACGCCACCGCACAGCAGTACACCCGCCGTACAACCGGCCGTAATGGGCACCGCGCACGCCGACCCTGGCCTTGACGTGGTGACGTGGTGACGGGGTCAGCCTGAGCGGGGAAGCCCTCAGCTCACCGCGGCATAGTTCTCGTACACCTCGTCGTTGTCGAGGGATACGATCCCCGCTCCCCGCTCGTACTCCGAGCGGGCGGTTTCCAGGAGTCTGCGCCAGGAGGTCACGGTGGGCCGCCTGCGCAGCAGCGCACGGCGCTCACGCTCCGTCATGCCTCCCCACACGCCGAACTCCACGCGGTTGTCCAGCGCGTCGGCCAGGCACTCGGTGCGCACCGGGCATCCGGTGCACACCGCCTTGGCCCTGTTCTGCGCTGCTCCCTGAACGAACAGTTCATCCGGATCGGTAGTGCGGCAGGCGGCCTGCGCACTCCAGTCGGTTACCCAGCCCATACCGGCGCCGTCCTCTCCCGAATCGAGGCTCCCCCACGGCGGCAGCGGCATATTCACCGCCGCCAGTTGAGGACGTTACGGAAGGTGGGGACAGTGCAACACCCCCTTCGGGCCCAATCTTGAATGGCCCGAACGGACTATGGGTAAGCGGCAGATCACCCACGGGAGTGAGCTGGCGACATGCGTGATCATTCCGGCAAACCGGGGCAGTCGCGGTGGGCGACACCGGGCACCGGACGGCACTCGGGGCGGGGCTCAGGCCCGTCCCCGGCGGGGAAACAGGGCCGCTTCCCGGGAATTCCCGGCCGTGTCCGGAACGATTCGGGGTAGCCGCACGTAGGAATGGGTGACCGCACGGTTGTGACAGTCGAGAGCAGCTTAGGCCAATGCCTGTGCGCGTGTCCGGCGAATGGGAACGCGGACATCCCCTCTCTGCGGGGCCCTGACGGAGGCCGGCGCCCCCGGCGAGCCCTCGGGGCCACGTCACGATCGGCACTCGGAACATCCCGAGAAGCGGTCGCTCCCTCGGAACGCTCAACAGTACGGATTAGGCTGCCTCCATGCCAAAGAAGCGCTCGGGCGGTGGTCTGTCGCCCATGCAGCAGGCCGCCAAGTTCCTCGGTGTCAGTGTGCTCGCCGGAGCCGTCATGGCGGGCATCGCGCTGCCCGCGGCCGGAGCGCTGGGCCTCGCGGCCAAGGGCTCGGTCAAGGGCTTCGACGAGATCCCGGCCGACTTGAAGAGCCCCCAGCTGAGCCAGCGCACCACCATCCTGGACAGCCAGGGCAAGCAGATCGCGACCGTCTACTCCCGCGACCGCACGGTGGTGGACCTCAAGGACATCTCGCCGTACATGCAGAAGGCGATCGTCGCGATCGAGGACTCGCGCTTCTACAAGCACGGCGCCGTCGACCTCAAGGGCGTGCTGCGCGCCCTGAACAAGAACGCGCAGGAGGGCGGCGTCGCCCAGGGCGCCTCCACGCTCACCCAGCAGCTGGTGAAGAACTACTTCATCGAGGAGGCCGGCGACGACCCGACGAAGGTCGCCGAGGCCACCCAGCAGACCCTGGGCCGCAAGATCCGCGAGCTGAAGTACGCCATCCAGATCGAGGACAAGCTCGGCAAGAAGAAGATCCTCGAGAACTATCTGAACATCACGTTCTTCGGCGAGCAGGCCTACGGCGTCGAGGCCGCCTCCCAGCGTTACTTCTCCAAGCACGCGAAGGACCTCAGCCTCCAGGAGTCGGCGCTGCTGGCCGGCATCGTGCAGTCCCCGAGCCGGTACGACCCGGTCAACGACGAGGCGGAGGCCACCAAGCGGCGCAACATCGTGCTCCAGCGGATGGCGGAGCTGGGCGACATCTCCCAGCAGGAGGCCGACCAGGCGAAGCGCGCACCGCTCGGCCTGCACACCAGCCGCCCCAAGAACGGCTGCATCACCGCGGTCAAGGGCGCCGGCTTCTTCTGTGACTACGTCCGCCAGGTCATCCTCACCGACCCGGTGTTCGGAAAGACCAAGGAGGCGCGGGCCAAGCTCTGGAACCGGGGCGGCCTGACGGTCCGTACGACGCTCGACCCGCAGGCGCAGGAGTCCGTGCAGGACTCCGTCAAGGACCACGTCTACCGCAGCGACGCCGTGGCGACCGCCGCGACCATCGTCGAACCCGGCACCGGCAAGATCCTCGCCATGGGCCAGTCCCGCCCGTACGGCGTCAACGTCAACAACGGCGAGACGACGATCAACCTCTCCGTGGACCAGGACATGGGCGGCGGCGCCGGCTACCAGCCCGGTTCCACGTTCAAGCCGATCGTCGCCGCGGCGGCCGTCGAGGGCGGCAAGTCCCCGGCGCAGGAGTACTCGTCGCCGTACGAGATGGCGTACCCGAGCCCGGTGACCGCGTGCGACGGCAAGGTGTGGCGCAACGACCCGAGGCGGCCGGAGAAGCTGAAGAACGAGGACGACTCCGAGCGCGGCCCGTACGGCATGGCGGAGGCCACCGCGAAGTCGGTCAACACCTATTACGTGCAGCTGATCAGCGACATCGGCATCTGCCCGGTCGTCGACATGGCCAAGAAGATGGGCGTGGCGCGCGCGGACGGCCGCAAGATCGTCCAGGCGCCCTCCATCGCGCTCGGCACCCAGGAGATGTCCCCGCTGACGATGGCGAGCGCGTACGCCGCCTTCGCCTCGCGCGGCACGTACTGCACCCCGGTCGCCATCGAGTCGGTCACCCAGAAGGCCGGCAGCCGGCAGAAGTCCCTTCCGGTGCCGAAGTCGACCTGCTCACGGGCGATGTCGGAGAACACCGCGGACACGATCAGCACGCTCCTCAAGGGCGTGGTCGAGGACGGCACGGGCCAGGAGGCCGGTCTCGGCAGCCGCCCGAGCGCGGGCAAGACGGGTACGACGGACGAGCGCTTCGCGGCCTGGTTCGTCGGCTACACCCCGAACATGGCGGGCGCGGTCTGGGTCGGCGACCCGCAGCACAAGCGCAAGATGACCAACATCACCATCGGCGGCGTCCCGCACGACAAGGTCTACGGCGGCGAGGTCCCGGGTCCGATCTGGCGCGACATGATGTCCGGCGCGCTGGAGGGCAGGCCCGCCCCCGACTTCCATCTGGTCGACCTTCCCGACGACAGCCACGACGAGGACGACCAGAAAAAAGGCGACCGGGGGGAGACGGACGACCACAACGGGGACACGAGGGGGCGGGTGACCGGGGGACTGCTCGGCGGCCTGACGAACGGCGGCACCGCTGACGGCGGCCCCACCGCGGGCGCCCTCGGCGGCTCGTTCCCGACGCCGACGTTCTCCCTCCCGGAGAACCTCATCCAGGGGCAGGGGGGCGGCGGGACCGGCGGAAACGGTGGAAACGGCGGGAACGGTCACGGGGGCCGGCGGCATTAGGACGGGCCGGCCGATCATGTTCGGAGCCGGATGAGCGGGGCCGCACCTCTGGGGAGGGGTGCGGCCCCGTGGTCGTGGAGACGTCGTAGCGACGATGCCGGGGCGCGTCGTAGAGACGTTGCCGTTGCGGCGAGGCCGTAGAGACCCCGTGGTAGGGACGGGGAACGGAGGCCGGGCGCCGGGGGCGGGGCGCGCCTGCCGGGGCCGGTGGCGACGGCGCGAGGAGGGTGGGCTGGGGCGGTGTCAGCCAGGGGCCGGCTCGGGAGGCCGGCGCTGGAGGAGGTCGGCGTCCTGGGTGTCAGCCTGAGAGGAGACCAGCCCAGCAGGCTTGCCCGGAAGTCCGGCCCAGGAAAGGGCCGGCCCAGGAGGCCGGCCCGGGGGCTCAGCCCTGGAGGTGCTTCTTCACCGCGGCGGCGACCCGGCCGCCCTCGGCCTGACCGGCCACCTTCGGGTTCACGATCTTCATGACGGCGCCCATGGCCCGCGGCCCCTCGGCACCGGCCGCCTTCGCCTCGGCCACCGCCTGGACGACGATCGCGTCCAGCTCCTCGTCGGACAGCTGCTTGGGCAGGTAGTCGGCGAGCACCTCGCCCTCCGCCTTCTCCCGCTCGGCCTGCTCGGCACGGCCGCCCTGCGCGAAGGCCTCCGCCGCCTCACGGCGCTTCTTCGCCTCGCGGGTGATCACCTTGAGGACCTCGTCGTCGGACAGCTCCCGCTTCTCCTTGCCTGCGACCTCCTCCTTGGTGATCGCGGCGAGGGTCAGCCGGAGCGTCGAGGAGCGGAGCTCGTCGCGCCCCTTGATCGCGGCGTTGAGGTCGTCCTGCAGCTTCGACTTGAGCGTGGTGGTCATGGCCCGATTGTCGCAGGTACGCGGCCCCCCGTGCCCGCCCATTTAGCGGCGGGCACGGCCACGGGCGCGCGGTCACCCGTGCCCGCCCCTATATAACCGCCGGCGTCATATCCGCCGGCGTCCGCTCGACCGGTGACGGCCGGTCTCGGCGCGCCCAACCCGTCTGACACGATGGACAGATGCGCGCGCGATACGGAATCCCCTTGGGAATCGTGGCGGCCGGCACCGCCGGCCTGGTCTATGCGGCGGGCTTCGAGGCCCGTTCCTTCCGCCTCCGACGGGTCACCGTCCCCGTCCTGCCCCCGGGCATGCGCCCGCTGCGTGTGCTCCAGGTCTCCGACATCCACATGGTCGGCGGCCAGCGCAAGAAGCAGCGCTGGCTGCAGTCGCTGGCCGGACTGCGCCCCGACTTCGTGATCAACACCGGGGACAACCTGTCCGACCCCGAGGGCGTCCCGGAGGTGCTGGACGCGCTGGGCCCGCTGATGGAGTTCCCGGGCGCGTACGTCTTCGGTTCCAACGACTACTACGGCCCCAAGCTGCGCAACCCGGCCCGCTACCTGCTGGAGAAGGCGAGCGGACGCCACGGGCTGAACGGCAACGCGCCGGCGGTGGGCGCGGTCCACAACCCGTGGGAGGACCTGCGGGACGGCTTCGACGCGGCGGGCTGGCTGAACCTGACCAACACGCGGGGTGTGCTGAAGGTCGAGGGCGTCTCCATCGAGCTGACCGGCCTGGACGACCCGCACATCAAGCGGGACCGCTACGCCCGGGTGGCCGGCGGCCCCTCGGGGGCGTACGACTTCTCGATGGGCGTGGTCCACGCGCCGTACCTGCGGGTGCTGGACGCGTTCACGGCGGACGACTACCCCCTGATCCTGGCCGGCCACACCCACGGCGGCCAGTTGTGCATCCCCTTCTACGGCGCCCTGGTCACCAACTGCGACCTGGACACGGACCGCGTCAAGGGCCTGTCCACGCACACCGTGGAGGGCCGTACGTCCTACCTCCACGTCTCGGCCGGCTGCGGCACCAACCGCTACACCCCGGTCCGCTTCGCGTGCCCGCCGGAGGCGACGTTGCTGACGCTGGTGGAGAAGAAGGGGTGACGGGCCGGAGGGGGAACCCGGCACTCCGCTCGGCCGACGCACGGTGACGGAAGGCCGGGATGACGGAAGGCCGGGATGACGGAAGGCCGGGGGGACGGAGGGCCGGGATGCCGGCCGTCGTTCCGTAACCCACCCGGCCCAATCCGCCTGGCCGCCCCCCTCCCCCGCTCCTAGCGTGAGGGCATGACCGCCCCGATACCCAGGGACATCCCGGACCTGCCCGCGGTCCCGGGCCCGCCCGTCCTGCTGCCCGCCCCGGTCCCGGCCACGGCGGTGGTGGCCCCGGTGCGCCGCCCGGCGGCCGCGGTGTTCCGTCTGCTGATCGCCGCGACGGCGGCGGGAGGGGTCGCGCTGGAGCTGCTGCTGGGCAGCCCGGGCCGCATGCTGAGCCACTTCAGCGTCCAGGCCACCGCGCTGCTGGCCGTGATCACGTTCCTGTCGGCGACGAGGGCCTGGCGGGCCCGCCGCCCGCTCCCGTCGGCGGTGACCGGCGCCGCGCTCCTCTACGTCGTGACCAGCGCCCTCGTCTACCACCTGCTCCTGGCCCACACGACGCCGCCGTTCTCCATGACCGGCGCGACGACGGCCCCGGAACGCTGGCACGCCCAGTGGACGGCACTCCAGGTACTCCACGTACTGGTCCCGGCGGCGGCCGTACTGGACTGGCTCCTGCTCACCCCCGCGCCCCGCCTGCGCCTCCGCCAGACCGCGGCCTGGCTCCTGTACCCCCTGGCCTATCTGGTCTTCACCTTCATCCGGGCCGCGCTCCTCCCCCCGTCCGACCCGTCCCGGCACCTCTATCCCTTCCTGGACACGACGGCCCACGGCTACCGCGGCACCCTCGCGAACGCCCTCCTCCTGGGCCTCGGGATCTACGCCCTGTCGGTCCTCCTGGTGGCCCTGGACCACACCCGCCCGTCCCCGACCCGGCACCGCCTCTGAACCGGATTTCGTCTACAGCCCCCAGTGGGCTAAAGTAAACGACGTCGCCGCGAGAAGCAGCGACACCGGGGTGTAGCGCAGCTTGGCAGCGCGCTTCGTTCGGGACGAAGAGGTCGTGGGTTCAAATCCCGCCACCCCGACGCCGTAGTACCAGGTCAGGGGCCTGATCCGCTTAGCGGGTCGGGCCCCTGAGTGGTTTCCGGGGACCGTTTGGGAGAAATCCGGGAGAAGATGTTGGTCGGCTTCTCCCAGATGGATCCGGCACCTGCCGCGACCCGCAGGTCGGACAAGGCTCCTCAAAGCTGCACGCTCGCGAATCCGGATCTACGACACGGCGGCTTCCGGTTCGTCCGCCGCATACGGGTGGACGTACCTGCCCCTGTTGAACGGGGAGAACCACGCCTTGAATCCCATGGGCGCCACTCGGAGGACCTCGCCGATGGGACTTTCATCGATCCCATCCATGGAGGCGTCGTAGAGCCACTCGTGGTCCATGTCCTCGTAGACGTTGTTGGCGAACACTTCCAACGCGGCGGAAACACCGTCGTCGAGCAGCCCGAAGGTCTCCAAGGTCACGTGGGTCTCGTTCAGCAGAAGCTTCAGGGCGAGTTCCTCGGCGACACAGCTCAAGCGCTGGAAGCTGCCGTCCGTGAAGTGTGTGGTCATGGCGACCACCGTCACCAGGAAGCGGCGGGCGAACAGGCTGTCGTATTGGAGCGCATACCGCGCGGGAAGGTCCTCCAGGTGCCATAGGTGCCCGTCACACTCCGCGGCGGTGGTGTCCTCTTCCGCCAGCGTCTGCACGTCCTGGAAGAGCTGGTCCACCAAGACGTCGGTCGCCCACACCAGCGCGCCGGCGGCCAGCCGGGCGTCCTCGGGCGATACGGAGAAGCCGCCCTCGCCCTCTTCCGCCTCCTCGTTCTCCTCCTCATCCGGCACACCGAACATCACCGGGGAAAACGAGCGCAGTTCGCCGGCCAACGCCAGCATGTGCTGGCGCACCTCCTCAGCCTTCGCCTCCGCGTCGTACTCGTCCTCGCCACTCCCGGCCGCAGGGTGCTCGCCGTGCCTGGCCTTGCGCGCAGCCGGATCGGACGGCGGAACATCGGGGCCGTCTGCGGCGTCGAGGCTCTCCAGGGCGAGCTTGGGATGCAATGCGACCTCGCATCGGTCAATCGTCCAGTCGGCCAGCAATTCGGACCGCTCCAGCAGTTCCTCCACGATGGAACGCACAGCACTCTCGGCCATTTCCAACGCCGGGGCGTCCACGACGACCTTCAGGAGCGCTCCCTCTGAGTGAACGGCCACAATGCTGTCGAGCAGACCGACCTCGACACCGTCAGGGCCCTCGATGGCCTCGACCGAGTCGAAGCCGTCCTCGATGAGCGCGACAGCACCGACGCGCTGAAGCGGGTCCAACTCCGGGACTCCCTCGGGGAGGCGGGCATCTACCGTCACGACATATTTCACGCCCCCGAGCCTGGCAGCCGACGCTACTTCGCGGGGTGGGTTCCTCCTGATTGGCCACCCCTCCCTTCCAGTCATGGAGGTCGAGGTGCGGAGAGGACTTACCGCAGCAGCAGTGGGCGAGAGCACGGGGCGAAGAACAGCGCGCCAGCCCCCCGGAAGGCACGCGGCAGGTCGGAACGTTGATCGGTAAGACCGCCGCAGGTCACGACCGCCGATGGTGGTGAGTTGTGGCTGGACTGACTCCCAAGGGAATCCGTGTCAGTCATCTCTGCAACGTAGCCGACCCGTACGACACGGCTTCCTCGCTGATGAGCGGGAGCGTTGATCAATGGACCGGCTACTGCGTGCGGGCCGTGGCTGACGGCCTGCCCATGCTGTTTGCGCGTCTGTTCGGCAGGGTCGAGCGCTGTCGTGGGCAGCGGCTGGCGCCCGGAGCAGTTCTTGTCCGTCACCGTTCCAACTCAGCCACTCTTCGTCCCTCTTTTTCCTTGAACGGTCATCTACTCGGCGGTACCCGGTTAGTGTCATCGCCCTGACAGGCACCTGTTCCCCGCTACAAGCGGGCACCGGTTCACGGCCGAGGGCAGGGCTATGCGCGCAGGGGAGCGCGCAGCAGGTAGTAGCAAGGGGATCAGTACGTGGCACAAAACCAGAGACCTCAGCCGACGGCTGAGGACAAGAAGAACGTCAGACTTGGTTGCGGCATCATGCTGGCCGCGCTTCTCCTGGTCGGCGGATGCAGTGCCCTGCTCAACGACGACAACGACTCCTCGTCGACCTCATCGTCCTCGTCATCCGTGTACGACGGCAAGGCGAAGACCGTTAGAGTCGAGGACTTCGTCGGCATGGGGCTCCAGGAAGCCCAGGACGCCGCGCAAGCCGACGGCATCGTCCACCTTGACTCAACGGACGCCACCGGCCAGGGCCGAATGCAGCTCTGGGACCGCAACTGGACGGTCTGCGCACAGACACCCGCGGCCGACGCAACGATGAGCACCGATGACACGCTCACGTTCGACACCGTCAAGTCCAGCGAGGGCGAAAGCTGCGACGACCCTACAGAGTCTGCTGGCAGCGGCGATGACTACGGAGAAAACGATTCCTCCGCTGTCTCGGGCACGGGAGACGACTACAGCGACGACACTTCCTCAACCGTCGCCGGCACCGGGGACGACGACGGTGCCGACTCTTCCAGCAGCGGCTCAAGCACATCGACTGGCGGCTCCGACTCATCAGGAGACGTCTCGAGTTCCTCTTCGTCCTCGGGTGGTTCGCAGCAGGCGCCTGCCGGCGCCACCGCCCAGTGCAACGACGGTACGTACAGCTACTCCGCGCACCGTAGGGGCACCTGCTCGCATCACGGTGGTGTGGCCGTCTGGCTCGCCAGCGTGCCTTCGTAGAGAGGAAGTCGTGTTCTGGGCCATGTGTGCCTGCATCGACTTCACGTTCGCTTCGTAGAGGCGTTGGCCGGCCGACACCCCCGCCGTCGTGGCTGTCGTTCGTCGGCTGAGGTTCGGACAGGGTCATCCAAGATGCCGGCCGTCAGTCCAAAGCCAGCTCCCTAAAACCTCCGGCAAGACTCAGGGCATGGTGTGGATCAGGCCGAGCGACGCCGACGAGTGCGAAGCCGGTGGGCTCCCTTCACGGCGTAGACGACGGTCATGAGGGCGAAGCCTACGAAGGTGAGTCAGAACCACGATTTCGCGACCACGAGAGTCAGCAGCGGGCCGCCGAAGAGCAGCAGGGAGCCAACGGCGTCCAGCAGGTCGAGATACGCCTTCAAACGCACCGGCGAATCGGATCGGCGCAGTCGGCTGATGACGGAAACGAGGCCGAGGCCCTGCAAGACGGCCAGAGCCAGAGCGACCCAGGTAGGGAGAGATCCGGGACAGGATTTCGGCGCCTGGCCGGCTTCTCCCGGCCGGCCCGTGTTGGGCCGGCTCTCGTCGCCCCGCTGCTACGGTCGCGTGCATGCCGCTCCCGGTCTCTGCAAGTCAGGCTGTCGACCTACGGGTGCAGCCTGTTGGTGGGGTTTTGGATCGTGTTGCCCGGTGGCTGGGGGTGCGGTTTCTCGGGGATACGGTGGTGCGCAAGCGCCGGACTGTGGGGGCCCGGACGGATCGCGATACCTGGGTGCGTATCGAGCGGCGGCCGCTCGGCAAGATCGCCGGTCAAGGGTGGAACGGTGCGGAGTGTGCCGCTCGCCTTCATGGCGTCGTCCAGCCGGTATGGCGGGGATGCGTGGTGTGGCGGGACTCGGACGAGGCGGTGATGTGGCGGGCCGATGAGAGTGATCTCCTGCCGGGGGATCCTGTCGGGAACGCCGTTCTGAGTGAGGATCCCGGGCTTCCGGACGAGTGGTGGGGCGGGTTGAACGCCTCTCTGGACGCGCTGGCGGCGCAGCGGACGGGGCGGGTCGCCACGCCCGATGGCGAGAGCATCACCCAGGCGATGGTCACCCGGTGCGTCCAGGCCGTCTTCTCCGGCGGTTTCGATACGGCCGTCCGGCGTTGGGTGCCGGCACACGCCGACCTGAACTGGGCCAACGTCACGGCCCCGGTGTTCAGTCTCTTCGACTGGGAGGACTGGGGGGACGCTCCGCAGGGGCTGGACTCGGCCTCGTTGTGGGCGAGTTCGCTTGCCGTTCCGGGTCTGGCGGATCGTGTGCGGCACGAGCGGCGGCGAGACCTCGGGACGCGGGACGGCAAGCTGATGACATTGTTCGTCTGCTCGAAAATCCTCGGGCCGTACGCCCATCCCGGTGATCCTCGATCGGAGCCTGCTCGGCGCATGGCCGAGCGGGTCGTCGAAGAGCTTCGGGCGGACATGTAGCCGGGCGCGTCGGGAGTGGTCTCGGCTCGGGAATTCGGCGAGAAGTATTGACGCTGTTCGGCGGGTCTCCCATCATCCAGGTTGCTCGGCACTTCGACCTTTGTTCGGTATCACGAACGCGCCGGAATCGCCGGCTCAAGGATGACGAGGTCCCCATGCACTTAGGAAAGTTCAGCCGCAGGCGTCTGTCCGCGATGTTCGCCGCCGCGATCGCGGTCCTGGCCTCCTTGGCGGCGCTGCTCGGCGCCGGCCCGGCCCAGGCGGCCACCAGTGGCACCTTGCGCGGTGTCGGTTCCGGCCGGTGTCTCGATGTGCCGAACGCCGGCCAGTCCGACGGCACGAACCTGCTGATCTGGGACTGTCACGGCGGGGCCAACCAGCAGTGGACGCTGACGGACAACAATGAGCTGACCGTGTACGGCACCAAGTGCCTGGACGTTCCGGGCCACGCCACCACGGCCGGTACGCGGCCGGTGATCTGGGCCTGCAACGGCGGTGCGAACCAGCGGTGGCGGGTGAACGCCGACGGCACGGTCGTCGGTACGGAGTCCGGGCTGTGCCTGGAGACCGCGGGCGGCGCCACGGCCAACGGCACCGCGGTGCAGATCGGCACGTGCAACGGCGGCGGCAGCCAGAAGTGGACCGGCCTGACCGCGCCGGGCGGCGACACGTGCGCGCTTCCGTCGGCCTACCGGTGGACGTCGACCGGTGCCCTGGCCCAGCCGGCCTACGGGTGGACCTCGCTGAAGGACTTCAGCACGGTGACGTACAACGGAAAGCACCTGGTCTACGGCTCGAACGTGTCGGGCGGGACGTCGTACGGCTCCATGGCGTTCAGCCCCTTCACGAACTGGTCGGACATGGCCTCGGCCGGCCAGACCGGGATGAGCCAGTCCGCGGTGGCGCCCACGCTGTTCTACTTCGCGCCCAAGAACATCTGGGTGCTGGCCTCCCAGTGGGGGGCCTCGCCCTTCATCTACCGCACGTCGAGCGACCCGACCAACCCCAACGGCTGGTCCGCTCCGCAGCCGCTGTTCACCGGCAGCATCCCCGACGGGGCACCGCTCGACCAGACGCTGATCGCCGACGACCAGAACATGTACCTGTTCTTCGCCGGTGACAATGGAAAGATCTACCGGGCGAGCATGCCGATCGGGAACTTCCCGGGCAACTTCGGCTCCTCCTACACCACGGTCATGAGCGACACGACGGCCAACCTGTTCGAGGCGGTCCAGGTGTACAAGGTCAAGGGCCAGAACCAGTACCTCATGATCGTCGAGGCCATGGGGGCGAACGGGCGCTACTTCCGCTCCTTCACCGCCACCAGCCTCGGCGGGTCGTGGACCCCGCAGGCCGCCACCGAGAGCAACCCCTTCGCGGGCAAGGCCAACAGCGGTGCCACCTGGACCAACGACATCAGCCACGGCGACCTGGTCCGCGACAACCCCGACCAGACCATGACCATCGATCCCTGCAACCTCCAGTTCCTCTACCAGGGCCTCTCCCCCGCCTCCGTCACCCCGGGCATGCCCTACAACGAGCTGCCCTGGCGGCCCGCCGTGCTCACCCTGCGACGCTGACCCGCCGCCCGATCACCGTCTTCAGGAGCCCCCGCCGCGCGTCGGCCGGGGCTCCTCGCGGTGTCGGCGCCCCCACCCCGCACCAGGCGCCATCGTGGTGCCAAGTGGTGTCACTGTGGTGCCGGGTGGTGCCGGGTGGTGGGTGATCTCCGGTTCCGTAGGGTGCTTTGACGCCGGTCGATAGGGCTTCTGAGCCACCTCACACCACCTCTGACCTGGGGATATCTGGAGGACGCAGCACTCGCGGTGCCATCCATGGCGCCATGGGGTTGCGTATGGCATCACGATGGTGCCATTATGGCGTCATGGACCTCACGCCCTATGTCGAAACCCTCCGCCGCGAACTCGCGGTGGCCGCTGAAGCCGGCGGGGAGGATGCCCGGGAGCTGGCCGAGAGGCTGACCGCTCCGCTGGAGTCGGCGGCTCGGCTGACCATGCTGAACGTGCTGTCCGCCGCCATGGACGAAGTCACCCGGGAGCTCGCCCCGGGGTCGGTGGACGTGCGGCTGCGCGGGCTCGACCCGGAGTTCGTGGTGGCGTTGCCGGCCGTCGAAGCCGGGGGCCCCGCGGAGGCGGCCGCGCCCGTCGAGGCCTTCAAGGCGCCGGCCGAGGGGGACGAGGGCGGGACCGCCCGCGTCAATCTGCGGCTGCCCGCCCAGCTCAAGGCCCGGGCCGAGGAGGCCGCGAACCGCGAGGGGCTCTCGGTCAACGCCTGGCTGGTACGGGCCGTGTCGGCCGCGGTCGACGGCGGCTCCCGGCCGCGTACGCCGGAGAAGAGCCAGACCGTCGGACAGCGCTTCACGGGCTGGGTGCGCTAGCCGCACCCCGCCCGCTCCACTTCACCCACACCACGTCCCACCTGCGGGGACGTTCCCAAGACTCACGAGGACGGGACAGCCATGCCTTCTTTCGACACTCCCGAACCGATCTCGGTCACCGCACGGGTGGACGCCGGTTCCATCCAGTTCACCGCGAGCGACCGCCTCGACACCGTGGTGGAGGTGCGGCCCCGCAACCCGAAGAAGGACCTGGACGTACGGACGGCCGACCAGACCGAGGTCTCCTGCGCGAGTGGCGCGCTGACCATCCGGACGCCCAAGTCCAACCTGTTCGGCCGCACCGGCGTCGTGGACGTGACGGTCGAGCTGCCCGCCGGCTCCCGCGTCGACATGACCGGGGCCTGGACCCAGGTGCTGGGCGAGGGCCGGCTCGGTGAGGTGCGGGTGAAGACCTCGTCCGGCGATGTCCGCCTGGACGCGACCGGCCCGCTGGAGCTGACGGCCTCGCACGGCTCGATCACCGTGGAGCGGGTCGAGGGCCGGGCCGAGATCAGCACCAGCACCGGCAGTCTGCGCGTCGGCCTCCTCGACGGCCCGGCCGTGCTGAAGAACTCGCACGGCGGCACGAGCGTCGACGTCGCGACCGGCGCGCTGCGGGTGAGCAACGCCAACGGTGACATCGAGGTGCGGCGCGCCGAGGACTCGGTCACCGCCACCACCGCCCACGGCACCGTGCGCGTGGGGGACGTGGCCCGCGGCACCGTCCAGCTGGAGACCTCCTACGGCGCCATCGACCTCGGCATCCGCGAGGGCACGGCCGCCTGGCTCGACGTCAGCTCCGGTGCCGGGCAGGTGCGCAACACTCTCACCGCCTCCGGCGCCCCGGACACCACCGAGGACACCGTCCAGGTCCGCGCCCGCACCCGCTACGGCAACATCGACATCCGCCGCGCCCGGGGCTGAGCACCGGGCCACGAGCCCGCCGGCCTCCCCGCCCGCTCCCTCCGCTTCCCCCGCTTCTTCAGCTTCCTCCGCCGGCTCCACTTCCTTCTACTTCCTCGGCTCGAACGGGAGGGCTCCATCCCCATGCCTGTCATGTCCACGACCAAAACGGAGCGGTCGGCCGCCGCCATCTCCGCCGTCGGGCTCCGCAAGTCCTACGGCGACAAGACCGTCCTGGACGGCATCGATCTGCACATCCCCGCCGGCTCCGTGTTCGCGCTGCTCGGACCGAACGGCGCCGGCAAGACCACCACCGTGAAGATCCTCTCCACGCTCGTCACCGCCGACGGCGGGCAGGCCCGCGTCGCGGGCCACGATCTCGCCACCGCACCCCAGGCCGTACGCGCCGCGATCGGGGTCACCGGGCAGTTCTCCGCCGTCGACGGGCTGATCACCGGCGAGGAGAACATGCTCCTCATGGCGGATCTGCACCATCTGCCCAAGCGCGAGGGGCGGCGGGTCGCCGCCGAGCTGCTGGAGCGGTTCGGGCTGGCCGAGGCCGCCAAGAAGCCCGCCCAGAGCTACTCCGGCGGCATGAAGCGCCGTCTGGACATCGCCATGACCCTCGTCGGCGCCCCGCGGATCATCTTCCTCGACGAGCCGACCACCGGCCTCGACCCGCGCTCCCGGCACACCATGTGGCAGATCGTCCGCGAGCTGGTCGCGGACGGCGTCACCGTCTTCCTCACCACGCAGTATCTGGAGGAGGCCGACCAGCTCGCCGACCGCATCGCCGTGCTCAACGGCGGGCGGATCGCCGCCGAGGGCACCGCCGACCAGCTCAAGCGCCTCGTCCCCGGCGGACATGTGCGGCTCCGCTTCACCGACCCGTCCGCGTACCGGTCCGCCGCCTCCGCGCTGCGCGAGGCCGCACCGGACGACGAGTCGCTGGCGCTGCGCGTCCCCAGCGACGGCAGCCAGCGCGAACTGCGCTCCCTGCTCGACTGGCTGGAGGCCACCGGCATCGAGGCGGACGAGCTGACCGTGCACACCCCCGACCTCGACGACGTGTTCTTCGCCCTCACCGCCGGCGCCGAGCAGCCGGCCCTCTCCACGGAGGATGTCCGATGAGCTCCCTCTCCCTCGCCGTGCGCGACTCCTCGACGATGCTGCGCCGCAATCTGCTGCACGCCCGCCGCTACCCGTCGATGACGCTGAACCTGCTGCTCTCGCCGGTCGTCCTGCTGCTGCTGTTCGTCTACATCTTCGGTGACGTGATGAGCGCGGGCATCGGCAACGGCGGGACGGACCGCTCCGCGTACCTCGCCTATCTCGTCCCGGGCATCCTGCTGATGACCATCGGCAGCACCACGATCGGCAGCGCGGTCTCCGTGGCCACCGACATGACCGAGGGCATCGTCGCCCGCTTCCGTACGATGGCGATCCACCGCGGGTCGGTGCTCGTCGGGCACGTCGTCGGCAGCGTGCTCCAGTGCGTGATGAGCGTGCTGCTCGTGGGGGCCGTCGCGGTGGCCATCGGGTTCCGGGCCACGGACGCCACCGCCCTGGACTGGCTCCTGGCCGTCGGGCTGCTCGCGCTCGTCTCCGTGGCGCTCACCTGGATCGCGGTCGGCATGGGCCTGTCCAGCCCGAACGCCGAGGCGGCCAGCAACAACGCCCTGCCGCTGATGGTGCTGCCGCTGCTGTCCAGCGCGTTCGTGCCGGTCGACGCGATGCCGGGCTGGTTCCGGCCGATCGCCGAGTACCAGCCGTTCACCCCGGCCATCGAGACCCTGCGCGGACTGCTGCTCGGCACCGAGATCGGCCACAACGGATGGCTGGCCGTCGCCTGGTGCGTCGGACTGGCGGTGCTCGGCTACGTCTGGTCCACCTCGCTCTTCGCCCGCGAACCGAAGTAACGGCCGTCCCCGCTGACGCGTCCCGCTCCGGGGCGGTGTACGTCCGGCACCACGCCGGCGTGCGCCGCCCCGAAGCCGTTTCCCCGCGGCCCGGCCGAGCCTCGGAGAGTCGTAGGCGCGCGTCAGGGTCACGTCAGGGGTTCCGGTTCCGGCTTGCCCGGGGTGTGCGGGACGGCTTCGATGGACGGCGTGAACAGCGCCCGGCTCCTCCCTGGCCGGCGCCGCCGGTATCGCGTCCCGCCGACGCCGGCTTCCGTGGTCCGAGGGGCGCCGAGCGGCTCCGGCGCCCCTCGGCCTCCCCGCGCGGTGCCCGTCAGGCGGTCTTGGTGCCCGTCATGACGATGGTCACCGTCTCGGTCCCGCCGTCGTCGTAGACGCGCTTGGTCAGGCCGCAGGCGGAGAAGGCGGTCGGCGAGGTGAGGACGCCGTCCAGTGCGACGTACGCCGTTCCGGTGCGCGTGCCCGGCAGCGGATGGGTGAACTCGTAGTGGAGCGTGCCGCCGTAGCCGCTGCGCCACTCGCCGGTGCCGATGAACACCGGCTTGCCGTCGGGGCCGGGGTGCGCTTCCAGCCGCAGGGTGTGGTCGGCGTGGAAGAAGAGGGTGCCCGTCGAGGCCGGGTGGTCGGACTCCTGGGTCGTCACCGACCAGGTGCCCACCGGGGAGGGCGCGGTCGTGGCCGTAGCGGACGTGGGGGGTTCGGCGGTCAGGGCGAGCGCGGGCTGTGGTGCGGCCACGGCCAGCGTCAGGAACCCGGCGGCCAGGGCCACGCCCACGGCACGGCGCGCGGCCGGTGCGCCGGTGGTGCTCTGCTTCTTCGGCATCGTGTACGTCCTCTCGGATCGTTTTTCCTTACACCACGCGGAAATTGGCCATCATCGCCATGTCCTCGTGTTCGAGGTTGTGGCAGTGGAGCATGTAGCGCCCCCGGTATCCGTCGAACCGCGCGAGGATCTCCACGACCTCGTACGGGCGCAGGTCGACCGTGTCCTTCCAGCCGCGGTCGCCCGCGTCGGGGGCCCCGCCGGCCCGTGACAGCACCTGGAAGTGCGCCAGGTGCAGATGGACGGGGTGGTGGAAGTCGCTGGTCAGCCGCCATCGCTCGACGGTGCCCAGGCGGGGTGTCGCCCAGGTGCGCGCCGGGTCGAAGGGGTGGCCGTTGACGGTCCACATGTCGTCCCGGCCGAGCCGGAAGTCGAAATGACGCGTGGTCACGGCCTGCTCGGCGCGCAGCGTCTCCGGCCGTGACAGGCGGGTGGGGATCACGCTGTCGTCGCGGCCCCTCCCCCGGCCGGTGACGTGGAACCGCATGACGTCGCGCATGGCTCCGTCCGCCAGGGTGTTGACGAGGGTGACGGTGGTGTCCGGCGCGCAGGCGGAGAGGTCGAGGACGACGTCGTAGCGCTCGGCCGGGGCCATGGTGAGCGTGGGGAGGGTCTGCGGGCGGCCCAGCAGCCCCTGGTCGCTGCCGACCTGGACGAAGGGCAGACGGCGGCCGTCGGAGGTGGTGAGCGCCAGCCGGTAGCGGCGCGCGTTGGCGGCGTTCAGCAGCCGCAGCCGGTAGCGGGCCGCGCTCACTTCCAGATACGGCCAGGGGCGGCCGTTGACCAGTTGTACGTCGCCGAGCACGCCGTCCATGTAGCCGGACCGGACGCCGGGGGTGCGGGTGAGGGTGGGGTCGAGCGACGGGTAGCGGAAGGCGCCGTCGGCGTCGAAGGAGCGGTCGCAGAGCATCAGCGGGATGTCGCGGTCGCCCTTCGGCAGCGGCAGCGCGTCCTCCTCGTCGTCGTCCACGAGGAAGAACCCGGCGAGCCCGCGCCAGACCTGCGGGCCGCTGAAGTCCATGCGGTGGTCGTGGTACCAAAGGGTGGCGGCTCGCTGCCGGAGCGGGTACGTGTACGTGCGCGTGCCGGTGACGGACTCGCCCCCGGCCATCGTGCCGCCGTGCGTGCCCGCCGTCCCCCGCATGGGGTGCGCGGGGTCCTCGCGGTGCCCCGCCGGGTGCAGCAGGTCGGTGGGGTAGCCGTCGGAGCCGGGCGGGGTGACGCCGCCGTGCAGATGGGTCGCGGTCGGCGTGGGCAGGGTGTTGGTCATCCGGAGCCGGACCGGGCGGCCGGAGCGGGCGCGGAAGGTCGGGCCGGGGAAGGTGCCGTCGTACGACCAGATCTCGGTGCGGGTGCCGGGCAGGATCTCCACGGAGGCGCGCCGCTGGGTCACCTCGTACACGTCCGTGCCGTGTGTGCCGTGGGTGGGCTCGGCCACGGCGGGCACGGTCAGCGGCAGTGTGAACGGGCGCGGCAGTTCCACCTCGGGGTCGCTGGCGAGGAGGACGCCGGTCGAGGGGCGGTCCGTGCCGCAGCCGGCCAGCCCGCCGAGCGCGACCGCGCCGGCGCCGCCCGCCGCCAGGCGCAGGAAGCCGCGGCGTGAGGCAGCGGGTACGGGGGCAGGGACGGGCGCGGTCATCGGTGCAGCGCCTTGAGCGTCCGGACGGGCAGGGTGAGGGTGAACGCCCAGACCGTCATCGTGCACGCGCCGCCGAACAGGGCGACACCGAGCGGGATGTGCAGCAGCAGGTCGCGCGCGTACCCGGCGATCTGCTGGACGACGATCAGCACGAGGAGGACGGCGCCGAGGACCGTGGGCCACACCCGGTTCGCCCGCGCCCTCCAGGCGACGGTGGCGGCGACCGTCTCCGCCACGAGCATCATCGTAAGAACGTGCGCGTTGACGTCGTGGGCGGTGAGCAGGCCCACGTCGCCGTTGACGAACAGACCGGCCAGCGCGGCCTGGACGAGGGTGTTGACGGTGAACAGCACGGAGACGACCCGGAAGGCGATCACCGGCCGGTGCGCCCAGCGGGCGGGTGGCCGGTCACCGGCCGGGCCGGGGCGCCGTAAGTCCCGGGGACCGGATCCGCCGGAGTCGGAGGTGGGGGGCACGGCCTGCGCCGCGGCTTCTGAGGAGGGTCGCTGCATCACGGATTCCGGTGCGGTACGGGCTTGACGGGTGGGGGTGGGGGGAGGCGCGCGCCCAGGGCACGCGGCGCGGAGGTGTCACGCACGTACGGGCTTGCACGGCGCGCGAGTGGGAGGGGCGCGCGGGCGGGAGCGCGGGGCGGAAGTACGTACGCTCCCTCCCCGCCCCCGCGAACGCCCACCGCGCGCCCCGCGAACGGACACCCGCCCCGCGCCGCCGAAGCCTCAGAAGCCGCCGAAGTCGCGGAAGTCCCGGAAGCCGCCGGTGTCAGTGGCCGCGGACGCGGGACAGGTTCAGCGGGTAGTTGAGGCCGCCGGTCACAGGGAGGGTCGCCCCGTTGATCCACTCCGACTCGGGGCGTGCCAGCAGGGACACGGCGTCGGCGATGTCCTGCGGGGTGCCGAGCCGCCCGGCCGGCGTGGCGTTGGCCAGCGCGTCGCGCGCCGGCTGCGGAACCACCGAGGAGGCGTCGGTGAGGACGAAGCCCAGGGCGAGGCCGTTGACGGTCACGCCACCGGCGCCGAACTCGTCGGCCGCGTACCGGACGTAGCCCTCCAGCGCGGCCTTCGTGACGCCGTGCGCGGCGAGGCCGGGCGCGGTCGGGCCCCAGGACGAGCCGCTGGAGACGACCACGAGCCGCCCGTACCCCCGCTCCCGCATCGCGGGTACGAAGGCGGTGGTGAGCCGGTGCAGCAGGACGACGTCGTTGCGGACCTTGTCGCCGAGCGCGGTCGGGTCCATGCCGGCCAGCGGCACGCGCGGGTACGAGGCGCAGGCGTTGCTGACGACCACGTCGAGGTGGTCCACCCGTTCCCGCACGGCGGTGACCAGTTCCTCGGCGCCGTCGGCCGCGTCCAGGTCGGCCCTGAGCACCGTGGCCTTTACACCTTTTTCCTCGCACGCGGCCGCCACGGCCTCGGCCTCGTCCAGCGAGCTTCGGTACGTGAGCACGACGTCGGCCCCGAGCCCGGCGAGAGTGGTGGCCGTCGCGGCCCCGATCCCCCGGCTACCGCCTGTCACCAGCGCGATCCTGCCCTGAAGCGGGCCGGATGCGGAGACGCTACGAGTCATCGGCAAGGCACCTCTATTCGACTGCGTCGCTTCCTGGTAATTAAACGACCAGGAAGGTAATGGCCAGCAGCTAGGGTAGACCCATGGGTGATCGCCAGCAAGCCGTCGATCGCGTCGACGTGATCATGAAGCAGGTCGCGCAGGTCTCCACGGCGCCCGACCTGACGTCCAAGGAACTCTGCCAGCGGATTCAGCGCGTCGCCCACCATCTGGAGACCCGGCTCCGCCGCGAACTGGCCGTCTTCGGCATCGAACCCTGGGAGATCGAACTGCTCGCCTCCCTGCGCCGGGTCGGGCCGCCCCACCAGGTGACCGCCGGTTCACTCCAGGACATCATGCAGCTGACCACCGGCGCCGTCACCAAGCGCGTGGCCGCCCTGGAGAAGAAGGGGTGGGTGCGCCGGGAGGTCGACGCCGGCGATCGCCGCCAGGTACTGGTCTGCCTCACGGACGAAGGGGAGCAGCGGGCGCTCGAGGTCTTCGCCACCAAGACGGAGACGGAGGCGCGGGTGCTGTCCGCCCTCGACCTCGACACCCAGCGGCGGCTCAACGACGATCTGCGCACGCTCCTGATCGACCTGGAGGGAGCGGTCCGCACCTGACCGCTCCCCTCGCCCCGGCCTCGGTCCCGTCAGCCGGTGATCTCGCAGATGGCGGCGCCGGAGGTGAGGGAGGCGCCGACCTCGGCGGTCAGGCCCTTGACGGTGCCCGCCTTGTGGGCGTTGAGGGGCTGTTCCATCTTCATGGCCTCCAGGACGACGACCAGGTCGCCTTCCTTGACCTCCTGGCCCTCCTCGACGGCGATCTTGACGACGGTGCCCTGCATCGGGGAGGCCAGGGTGTCGCCGGAGGCGACGGGCCCGGACTTCTTCGCCGCGCGCCGCTTGGGCTTGGCCCCGGCCGCGAGGCCCGTGCGGGCCAGGCTCATGCCCAGGCTGGAGGGCAGGGAGACCTCCAGGCGCTTGCCGCCGACCTCGACCACGACCGTCTCACGCGCCGCGTCCTCGTCGGCCTCGGCGTCGGCCGGGGCGGTGAAGGGCTTGATGTCGTTGACGAACTCGGTCTCGATCCAGCGGGTGTGGACCGTGAACGGATCGCTGGAGCCGGTGAGTTCGGGGGCGAAGGCGGGGTCGGTGACGACCTTGCGGTGGAAGGGGATGGCGGTGGCCATGCCCTCCACGCGGAACTCCTCCAGGGCGCGGGCGGCCCGCTGGAGGGCCTCCTTGCGGGTGCGGCCGGTGACGATCAGCTTGGCCAGCAGGGAGTCCCACGCCGGGCCGATGACACTGCCGGCCTCCACACCCGCGTCCAGACGGACACCGGGGCCGGAGGGGGCTTCGAAGGTGGTGACGGTGCCGGGCGCGGGCAGGAAGTTACGGCCCGGGTCCTCGCCGTTGATACGGAACTCGAAGGAGTGACCGCGCAGCACCGGATCGTCGTAGCCGAGTTCCTCGCCGTCGGCGATGCGGAACATCTCGCGGACCAGGTCGATGCCGGCGACCTCCTCGGTGACCGGGTGCTCGACCTGGAGACGGGTGTTGACCTCCAGGAAGGAGATCGTGCCGTCCTGCCCCACCAGGAACTCACACGTGCCCGCGCCCTCGTACCCGGCCTCCTTCAGGATGGCCTTCGACGCCCGGTACAGCTCCGCCATCTGAGCGTCGGAGAGGAACGGTGCGGGCGCCTCCTCCACCAGCTTCTGGTGGCGGCGCTGCAGGGAGCAGTCGCGGGTGGAGACCACGACGACGTTGCCGTGCTTGTCGGCCAGGCACTGCGTCTCCACATGCCGCGGCCGGTCCAGATACCGCTCCACGAAGCACTCGCCGCGGCCGAACGCGGCGACCGCCTCGCGCACGGCGGACTCGTACAGCTCCGGGACCTCTTCGAGGGTGCGGGCGACCTTCAGACCGCGCCCGCCGCCACCGAACGCGGCCTTGATCGCGATCGGCAGACCGTGCTCCTCCGCGAAGGCCACGACCTCCTCCGCACCCGAGACCGGGTCCGGGGTGCCGGCGACCAGCGGGGCGCCGGCGCGCTGGGCGATGTGCCGGGCGGCGACCTTGTCACCGAGGTCGCGGATGGCCTGCGGCGGCGGGCCGATCCAGATCAGGCCCGCGTCCAGGACCGCCTGGGCGAACTCGGCGTTCTCGGACAGGAAGCCGTAACCCGGGTGGATCGCGTCCGCACCGGACTGCTTGGCGGCCAGCAGCACCTTCTCGATGTCCAGGTAACTGGTGGCCGGGGTGTCACCCCCCAGCGCGAACGCCTCGTCGGCGGCCCGTACGTGCAGAGCGTCGCGGTCCGGGTCGGCGTAGACGGCCACGCTCGCGATCCCGGCGTCCCGGCAGGCCCGGGCCACGCGGACAGCGATTTCGCCACGGTTGGCGATGAGCACCTTGCGCAGACTCATTTCGAGATCCCTTCCCCGGCGCACCGCACCGGCGCCAACATCGACTGCCACCCGCTCCCCATCCGTACCACCCCGGAGCCCGCGGCGATGCCGCCCATCCGGTGACCCCGCGTCGGTGTCGGGTGCGCCGGGGCGGGAGTCCGCCGGTGGCCGATGGTGGCGCGCGGCCGTACGCGGTGGTCCGGGAGGACACCGGAACGGGCCCGTCCGGTGGGGTCGGGGCGGGTGCGAAGGCGGGCGCGCGGTGCCGCCACCTCGTGGGGCGCGTGGGGAGAGAACACGTGCTGCTCCGTGGTTCTGTCGTGGTCCGCGGTGGTACGTGCGTGCCGGACGGGCCGGCTACGAGGCGGTCTGCCAGCTGTGCGAGGCCAGGAACCCGGCGTTGCGCTCCAGCCGGAACCAGCGCGCGGCCGCCGGACGCGGGGCGGCCGGTTCCGCCGCGGTGCCCGCCCGCTGCGCGAGCGCGGTGAGTACGGCCGTCAGGGCGGCGAGTTCCTCGGCGTCGACCTGTCCCCGGACGATCCGGAAGAGGGGCTCAGCGGTGCTCATGGACACAGGACCTCCGTTGCCGATGTCACTGGGGCGGGTTGCCGTGCTTGCGCATCGGCAGGTCGGCGTGCTTGGTGCGCAGCATCGCCAGGCCGCGGATCAGGACCTCGCGGGTGTCGGCCGGGTCGATCACGTCGTCCACCAGGCCGCGCTCGGCGGCGTAGTAGGGGTGCATCAGCTCGGCCTTGTACTCCTCGACGCGCTGCCGGCGTACGGCCTCGGGGTCGTCGGCGGCATTGATGTCCCGGCGGAAGATGACGCCCGCCGCGCCCTCCGCGCCCATCACCGCGATCTCGTTGGTGGGCCAGGCCAGCGCCAGGTCGGCGCCGATGGAGCGGGAGTCCATGACGATGTAGGCGCCGCCGTAGGCCTTGCGCAGCACCAGGGAGATCCGGGGCACGGTCGCGTTGCAGTACGCGTACAGCAGCTTGGCGCCGTGCCGGATGATGCCGTTGTGCTCCTGGTCCACGCCGGGCAGGAAGCCGGGCACGTCCAGCAGGGTCACGAGGGGGATGTTGAAGGAGTCGCAGGTCTGCACGAAGCTCGCGGCCTTCTCGGACGCGGCGATGTCCAGCACGCCCGCCAGGGACTGCGGCTGGTTGGCGACGATGCCGACCACCTTGCCGTCGAGGCGGGCCAGCGTGCAGATGACGTTGGTGGCCCAGCGTTCGTGGACCTCCAGGTGGGTGCCGTCGTCGACGATCTCCTCGATGACGGCCCGCATGTCGTACGGCCGGTTGCCGTCGGCCGGCACCAGGTCGTACAGGGCCTGGCCGCGCCGGTCCGCCGGGTCGTCGCAGGGCACGGCCGGGGCGCTCTCGCGGTTGTTGGCGGGCAGCATCGACAGCAGGAAGCGGACCTCCTCCAGGCAGGTCTCCTCGTCGTCGTACGCGAAGTGCGCGACGCCCGAGGTCCGGGAGTGGACGTCCGCGCCGCCCAGCCCTTCCTGGCCGATCTCCTCGCCGGTCACCGCGCGCACCACGTCGGGGCCGGTGATGAACATCTGCGAGGTGCCGCGCACCATGAAGACGAAGTCCGTCAGCGCCGGGCTGTAGGCGGCGCCGCCCGCGCACGGGCCGAGCATGACGCTGATCTGCGGGATGACACCGGAGGCGCGGGTGTTGCGCTGGAAGATGCCGCCGTAGCCGGCGAGCGCGGTGACGCCCTCCTGGATGCGGGCGCCGGCGCCGTCGTTGAGCGACACCAGCGGCGCGCCGGCCGCGATCGCCATGTCCATCAGCTTGTGGATCTTCTGGGCGTGGGCCTCGCCGAGCGCGCCGCCGAAGATGCGGAAGTCGTGCGCGTAGACGAAGACGGTCCGGCCGTGGACCGTTCCCCAGCCGGTGATCACGCCGTCGGTGTACGGCTTCTTCGCCTCCAGGCCGAAGCCGGTCGCGCGGTGCCGGCGCAGCTGCTCGATCTCCTGGAAGGAGTCCTTGTCGAGCAGCAGCTCGATGCGTTCGCGGGCGGTGAGCTTGCCCTTGTCGTGCTGGCGCCGCGTCGCGTCCGGATCCGGGCCGCCCCGGGCCGACTCCTTGATGTCGAGCAGCTCGTCAAGCTGTTTCCTCATGGGTACCCTCCGGTTGCCCTGCCAACTGGTCGGTGGGCTCGTGGTCGTTGGCGGCCTGGTGCATGGACGTCAGTCGGTGCGGTGAGGTGAGGCGCACGGGCAGCCGGCGTACGGCCGGGGGCGCCGTGCCGAGGACCGCGACCGCCGCGGTGTGGGCGTCGGCGCGGGGCAGGTCGGTGACCGTCCAGCCGTGCGGCCGGGACCGGGTGTCGGCGCCGAGGTAGTCGGCGGACGCGGGGCGGCTCAGACCGGTGCCGATGCCCTTGAGGTACGCCTCCTTGCGCGCCCACAGCTGGGCGAACGCGCCGGGGCGCGCGCCGGGCGGCAGCCGGTCCAGTTCCGCGCGTTCGGCCGGGTGCAGTAAGGGGGCGCAGGCGTCGACGGTGCCGGGACCCGGCACCCGCTGCACGTCGACGCCGACGGGGACCGATGCCACCCCGATCAGGGCCAGGCCGTGGCTGTGCGAGAGGGAGAAGTGCAGCGGGGGCGGTGTGCCCGGGACCGCGGGACGGCCGTGCGGGCCGCCGCACCCCGGGCACGGCTCGCGGACGAGGACCACCTCCCGCGCGGGAACGCACAGGTAGGCGCCGAGCAGGGTGCGCAGGGCGAGGTGCGAGGCGACGTAGAGGGCCCGGTCGGCGGGCCGGCGCAGGGTGGCCGCGCGCTTCCGCTCCGCCGCGTCGAGTACGTCGCGTACATCGAGTACGTCGGGTACGCCTTGGCCGGCGAGGAGGCCGGTCGGGGCGCCCGGTTCGGGGCAGCGCAGCAGCCACAGGTCCACGCGCCGGCCGTCCGGTACCGGGAGCGTTTCCGGTACGGCGTCCGGTACCGGTACCGGTACCGGTACCGCCCAGCGTTCCTCAGCCCGCGTACGCAAGCCGGATCCGGGGTTCCGCCGGGCCCGCCCAGCGGTCCAGGGCGTCGCGGACCGCCGCCGGGCCGGGGCCGTCGGCCGCCCAGGCGACGTACCCGTCCGGCCGGATGAGCAGCGTCGTGCGGACGTCCGCGGGGGCGGTCACGACGCGGTCGGACCAGTCCGCCACCGCCGTGCGCACGGCCTCGTCGGGGCTGAGCAGCACGAAGCGGCCGGTGCCCAGGGCGCCGTCGAGCCGTCCGCCGGTCAGCCGCCCGTGGAAGAACCGGCCCACGAGCCGGTGGTCGCCGCGCTGCCGCCCGTAGGTGATACCGGTACCGGAGACGGCCAGGCCCTCCCGGCGGCCCAGCGCCTCGCCGAGCGGGCCCAGGTGTCCGGCGAACCAGACCATCGCCCGCTGGGCGAGCCGGGTGCGTCCGCTCTGCCGGATGGCCGCGCGGACCAGGGAGCCCGACGTGCGCAGCACCTCCTCGCCGACCGGGTGCGTCTCCGCCTCGTAGGTGTCGAGCAGGGCATCATCACCGTGGCCGCGCACCGCCGCCGCCAGCTTCCAGGCGAGGTTCATCGCGTCCTGCAGGCCGGTGTTCATGCCCATGCCGCCGGCCGGCGAGTGGACGTGCGCGGCGTCGCCGGCCAGGAAGAAGCGGCCCTCGCGGTACCGGGTGGCCTGGCGCTCGTCGCTGTGGAAGCGCGAGACCCAGCGCGGCTCGTACATGCCGAAGTCCCGGCCGAGAATGGCCCGGCACAGCCGGCGCAGCTCCTCGAAGTCCACGGACTCGTCCGCCGAGCTGTCGGTGTGCCGGTTCCAGGCGAGCACGCGGTAGTAGCCGTCGCCGAAGGGGGCGACGAAGGCGAACCCGTGCTCGTTGGCGTCCACCGTGAGCAGGTCGGCGGGCGCCTCCTTCATCAGCACGTCGGCGAGGATCACCGAGCGCAGCACGGAGTCGCCGGGGAAGGGGATGTCCAGCAGCCGCCGTACGGTGCTGTGTACCCCGTCGGTGCCGACCGCGTAGGCCGCGCGGTGGGTCTCCCGGCTGCCGTCGGCGGTGATGGCGTCCAGCTCGACCCCGTGCGCGTCCTGGCGCAGCCCGGTCACCTCGGTGTCGTGGCGGAACTCCACGCCGAGGGAGACGGCCCGCCGCTCCAGCGCTTGTTCCACGTAAAACTGCGGGGTGATCAGCACGTACGGGTAGCGGGTGCGCAGGTGCGCGAAGTGGATGTCCAGGTCGCCGAAGAGCGGCAGGGTGGGCAGCTTGGTGCCGGTGGCGATGATGTCCTCGGCGACGCCGCGCGCCTGGAGCTGTTCCAGGGTGCGTGCGTGCACGGTGAACGAGCGGGTCAGATTGCTGAGTTTCCGGCCGCGCTTCTCCAGGACGGTGACCCGGGTGCCGGCGGCGGCGAGGTCTCCCGCCAGCAGCAGGCCGGTGGGGCCCGCGCCGACGACCAGGACCTCGGGGCCGGTCGCCGGGCGGGGGTCCGCCGGGGATCGCGGTGCGGACTTCGACATGTCGGTCACTCCCTCGAACTCAAGACACCGGTGCGCCGAACCAGCGGCGCAGGGCCGTGTCCGGCCGCCCCGCGCCGGAGTCGGTCCAGACCACGTGGCCGTCGGGACGCACCAGGACCGCACGCGCCCCCGAGAGAGCGGACGGGCCGTCGGCCGTACGGAACCCGGCCGTGACGACGTCCACCCGGTCCGCCCAGCCGGCGGCGGCGGCGCGCGCCTCCGCCGCGGACGGGCTGCCGGGGGCGAGGTCCAGCAGCACCCCGCGCGCCTTGCGGCAGGCCGCGTCGGGGGCCTGGTCCAGCTCGCCGTAGGGCATGCGGGCGCCCAGCAGCGGATGGTCGCCCGGGCCGACGTCGTACCGGATGTCCAGGCCGCTGATCAGGCCGGCCAGGTGGGCGCGGGTGTGGCGGGTGTGCGCGGGGTCGATCAGCTCGCGGAAGACCTCGCGCAGCGCCTCGACGTCCGGGCCGCCGAGCAGGAACGTCGACTGGGCGCGGATGGTGCTCAGCACCCGCTCGCCGACGGCGTGCCGCTCGGAGTGGTACGTGTCCAGCAGGCCGTCCGGGGCCCCGCCCCGGATCTCGGCGGCGAGCTTCCAGCCGAGGTTGACCGCGTCCTGGAGACCGAGGTTGAGGGCCTGTCCGCCCACGGGCATCTGCACGTGCGCGGCGTCCCCGGCGAACAGCACGCGGCCGTCGCGGTAGCGCGCCACCTGCCGGGAGGCGTCGCCGAAGGCGTTGACCCACAAAGGGGTGCCGCCGCTGATGTCCTCGCCGGTCACGCGCTTCCACACGTCGACGACCTCGGCGAAGGCGGGGGCGCCGGTGCGCGGCCGGGCCGCACGGCCGAACTCGTGCACCATCACCCGGGTGACGCCGTCGGGCCGGCGGGCGGCGATGGCCAGGCCCCGCTGAAGCCGCTGGAAGCGCCGGTCGGGGATGTCGATGCCGGCGACGTCGGCGCGGATCAGCTCGCGGCCGGCGTCCTGTCCGGGGAAGTCGGCCCCGGTCAGCTCCCGTACGGTGCTGCGCTCGCCGTCGCAGCCGACGACATAGCGGGCGCTCACCCGGAGGGGCCGGCCGTCGGGGCCGGTGGCCTCGGCCTCGGCACCGGTGTCCGTGACGGTCAGCGCGCGCAGTTCGTGGCCGCGGCGGACGGTGGCGCCGAGGGAGAGCGCCCGGGCCTGGAGCAGTTCCTCGGTGCGGGTCTGCGGGACCTTCCACTGGCCGGGGTACGGCGTGGGCAGGGTGAGGTCCAGCGGGACGCCGCCGAAGTGGCCCATCACGTCGTTCGGCGGGGTGCCGAGCGCCTCGAGCAGGCCGCGGGCGGCGAAGATCTCCATGGTGCGGGCGTGCAGGGTCGTCGCGCGGGACTCGGTGGCCGGCCGGGGCAGCCGTTCCAGCACGACCACCTCGGCGCCGCCGAGGCGCAGTTCACCGGCGAGCATCAGCCCGACCGGGCCCGCGCCGACGACGAGGACGTCAGTCCGCATGGTTCCGCCGTGCCTCGGCGTAGTCCTTGGCGTGGCCGAGGGTGGCGCGGCTGTTGGTGCTCAGCGCGCCCTGCACATAGGCGCGGGCCTCGGGGATCCCGGCGTCGGGGCCGAGGATCCGCGTGATGTTGTCGGTGTTGAGGACGACGGTGTGCTGGGAGGAGGCCGACACTCCGTCCGCGTCCTCGGTGAACGTCCAGTAGCCGGTGTGCAGGTTCATCAGCGCGGGCAGTGTGACCTGCTTGTAGGCGATCTTCCGGTGCGGGAAGCAGACCCGGTACGACTTGGTGGTGTGGGTCGAGCCGTCCTTGGCCCGGGTGTCCATCTCCAGGGTCTGCAGGCCCGGGTACTCCTCCTCGCAGCGCACGCTGGCCACGTGCGGCAGCCGCTCGGACCACAGGTGGGCGTCGTTGATGAAGTCGTAGACGTCCTTGGCCGACCCGGCGATGCGGACGGTGTCCTCGAAGGAGAAGGTGATCTCCCGCGCGGCGTGCGCGAACTCCACGTTGGTCTTCAGCGCGGCCAGCTCGCTGCGGGAGTTGCGGTCGACGGCCTCGTCGATCCAGGCCAGGCCGGCCGGGTCGTCGTCGACGGCGCGGTAGTCGTGCAGCAGCCGCACCCGGGCCGCGGACTCGCCGGCCGGCTCGATGATCCAGGTGCCGCCCATGGCCGCGACCGGCGGGGCGGAGACCTCCTGGCGGAAGGTGATCACAAGGCCCCGCGGGTCCAGGGTGCGGCGGGAGGTCCAGTTCTTGGCCTCGCCGTTGGCGGTGGCCCAGATCCGGATCCGCTCCTCGGTCTCCCCGCCCTCCAGGCGGTCGGCGAAGATGGTGGGCGGGAAGATGCGCGGCCAGTTCTCCACGTCGGCCAGCAGCCGGTACACCGCCTCGGCCGGGGCGGCGATGGTGATCTCGTGCTCGACCTCACGGGTGGTCATCGCGGTAGCTCCTTGGAAGGCGGGGGATCAGAAGTTGCCGAGGCCGCCGCAGACGTTGAGCGCCTGGGCGGTGATGGAGGCGGCGGTGTCGGAGGCCAGATAGCCGACCAGCCCGGCGACCTCCTCGGGGGTGGAGTAGCGGCCGAGCGGGATCTTGGACTGGAACTTCTCCAGGATCGCGTCCTCGGTGGTGTCGTAGGCGGCGGCGTAGCCCTGGCGCACCCGCTGGGCCATCGGCGTCTCGACGTAGCCCGGGCAGACCGCGTTGACGGTGATGCCGGTCGGGGCCAGCTCGTTGCCGAGGGCCTTGGTGAAGCCGACCACGCCGTGCTTGGACGCCGAGTACGGGGCGCCCAGGACGACACCCTGCTTGCCCGCGGTGGAGGCGATGTTGATGATGCGGCCCCAGCTCTTGTGCCTGAGGCCGCCGGTGTTGAGCACCTCGCGGGTCAGCCGGAACACGCTGTTGAGGTTGGTGTCGATCACGTCGTGCCACAGCTCGTCGGTGATGTCGGCGGTCACTCCGCCGCCGCTGCGGCCGGCGTTGTTCACCAGCACGTCCACCGTGCCGAACCGGTCGACGGCGGCCTGCACGAAGGCGTGGGCGCCGGCGTCGGAGCGGACGTCCAGCGTGGCGCCGTCCGCCTCCAGGCCGGCGCTCTGCAGTTCCTTCACGGTCGCGGCCACGTTCTCGGCGCTGCGCGCGCCCAGGAACACGCGGTGCCCCTGCTCGGCCAGCAGCCGGGCCACGGCCAGACCGATGCCGCTGGTCGCCCCGGTCACCAGGGCGACCCGCTTGTCCTGCGCCATTGTTTCCTCCTGCGGATCTCGATGCGGAAAAAGGGCCGCCGCCGGACCGGGGGTGCTTCCCGGCCGGTCCGGCGGCGGGGCCGCGAGGGTCGTTCGCGACCGGTGTGGGGCGACGGCGCCCGGGTCAGACCGCGGTGGGCTGACCGATGTGCGCGTTGACGACCTCGATGAGGGCGCGCGGGGTGGTGGCGTCGGTCAGCGCGGTGTCGTCCAGCGTGATGCCGAACTCGCGCTCGATGCGGCCGCCGGTCTCCAGCAGCGCCAGGGACTCGTAGCCCAGCGCCTCGAACTCGGAGTCGAGGAAGTCGGCGCTGTCGAGGTCGACGCTCTCGTCGGCGCCGGCGCCTTCGAGGAGGATGCGCTTGAGGTCGTCGACGGTGAATTCCTGAGTGGCCATGGGGATTTCCTTCTTCCGTGTACGAGCGGGACGGCGCCCGCGCTTGCCTGGACAAGCGGGACGGCGCCGCCGCGGGATCGTCAGGGGGTGGCGCGGACCACGAGCGCGGAGTTGAACCCGTTGAAGCCGCGGGCCAGGACGAGTGCCGTGCGCACCTCGGCCGGGCGGGCCTCGCCGGTGACCAGGTCCAGGTCGTAGCCGTCGGCCGGCTCGACGTTCGTGGTGGGCGGGATCAGCCCTTCCTCGATGGCGAGCAGCGCGGTGGCCACGTCCAGCGGGGCAGCGCCGGAGTACAGGCGGCCGGTCATGGTCTTGGGCGCGGTGACCGGGACGCCGCGGGCACCGAAGACGGCGGTGAGCGCCTCGGCCTCGATACGGTCCAGCTCCGGGACGGCGGCGGCGTCGGCGAACACCACGTCCACCTCGTCCGGGGTCGCGCCCGCGTCCGCGAGGGCCAGCTCGATCGCCTTGCGCAGGCCCGGCGGACGGCCGCTGCCCGGCTTGGGGTCGAACGTGGAGCCGTAGCCCGCGATCTCGCCGTAGGTCCGGGCGCCCCGGGACCGGGCGGCCTCGGCGTTCTCCAGGATGAGGATCGCGCCGCCCTCGCCCGGGACGTGCCCGCGCGCCTCGGCGTCGAACGGCAGGTAGGCGCGCTCGGGGTCGTCGCTGGTGCTCAGCCGCTTGCCGGCCAGCTGGGCGACCCAGCCCCAGGTGCACACGGACGCGTCCATGCCGCCGGAGACGATCAGCCGGGTGCCCTTGCGGATCTGCCGGCGGGCCTGTGCGAGCGCGTCGAGTCCGCCCGCCTGCTCGCTGACGACGACGCCGCTGGGCCCCTTCATGCCGTTGCGGATCGAGATCTGGCCGGAGTTGACCGCGTAGAACCAGGCGAAGGACTGGTAGGCGCTGACGTGCTGGCCGCCCTTGCTCCACAGCGCCTGGAGTTCGCGCTGGCCGAACTCGAAGCCGCCCGAGGAGCTGGCGGTGACCACGCCCATGTCGAACTCGGGCAGCTCCTGCGGCTTCACCCCGGCGTCGGCGAGCGCCCAGTCGGCGGCCACGAGCGCGAGCCGCGTCATGTGGTCGGTCTGCGGCAGCAACCGGCTGGGCAGGTGGTCGCGGGCCTCGAAGCCGGGGACCTCGCCGGCCAGCCGGGAGGGGTACTGCGAGGGGTCGAAGCGGGTGACGCGGCCGATGCCGCCCTTGCCGGTCCGGGTCGCCGCCCAGTAGTCCTGGGTGCCCAGGCCGTTGGGGGCCGCGACGCCCAGTCCGGTGACCACCACCTTCGTGGCCGTGCCGGTCATGCCACGCTCCTCTCGGGCCGGGCGAGCACCATGGCGCTCTGGAATCCGCCGAATCCGCTGCCGACCGTCAGGACGGTGTCCGTGCGGTGCTCGCGGGCGGTGAGCGGCACGTAGTCCAGGTCGCACTCGGGGTCGGGGGTGTGCAGGTTGGCCGTCGGGGGCACGACGCCGTGCTCCATGGCCAGGGCGGACGCGGCGATCTCGATGGAGCCGATCGCGCCCAGCGAGTGGCCCACCATCGACTTGATGGAGGAGACCGGGGTGCGGTACGCGTGGTCGCCGAGGCTCCTCTTGAACGCGGCCGTCTCGTGCCGGTCGTTCTGCTTGGTGCCGGAGCCGTGCGCGTTGATGTAGTCGATCTCGTCGCCGTTGATCCGGGCCTCGTCGAGCGCGACGCGGATGGCCTCGGCCATCTCGGCGCCGTCGGGGCGCAGCCCGGTCATGTGGTACGCGTTGGAGCGGGTGGCGTAGCCGGCGATCTCGGCGTAGACGTGGGCGCCGCGCGCGCGGGCGCTCTCCAGCTCCTCCAGTACGAAGAAGGCGGAGCCCTCGCCGAGCACGAAGCCGTTGCGGGTGCCGTCGAAGGGGCGGGAGGCGTGCCCGGGGTCGTCGTTGCGCGGGGTCGTCGCCTTGATCGCGTCGAAGCACGCCATGGTGATGGGCGAGATCGGCGCGTCCGAGGAACCGGCGATCATGACGTCCGCCGAGCCCTCGCGGATCAGCTCCACCGCGTGGCCGACCGAGTCCAGGCCGGAGGTGCAGCCGGTGGAGACCACCGTGCTGGGGCCCTCCGCGCCCACCTGCCAGGCGACCTCGGCGGCGAAGGAGCTGGGGACCATGTGGTTGTACAGGTGCGGGACCGCGTACGTGTGGTCGACCAGGTCGAGCAGGCCGCCGTTGCTGACGACCCGGTACTCCTGGTCCAGCCCCATGGTCGCGCCGACGGCGCTGCCCACGGTGACCCCGACGCGGTACGGGTCGATGCCGGTCAGCTCGATGCCGCTGTCGGCGACCGCCTCGCGGGTGGCGACGACGGCGAGCTGGGCGGCGCGGTCCATGCGCCGTGTCTCCTGCGGGTTCAGCCCGTGTTCCTCCGGATCGAAGTCGATCTCGGCGGCGACCCGCGAGCGGAACTGGGCGGGGTCGAAGAAGGTGATGCCGCGGGTCGCGGTGCGGCCCTCGCTCAGCAGGCTCCAGAAGTTCTTCACGCCGATGCCGCCCGGCGCGAGCACGCCGATGCCGGTGATGACGACGCGCCGGGGCGTCATGCGGAGGCCTCCCAGTGGTAGAAGCGCGTGGCCATCGCGTCCTTGGGCGAGCGCCACGTCTGCGGGTCGTACGCCTCGATGAACGGCTTGAGGTCCTCGCTGATCCGGATGAAGCGCGGGTCGGTCTTGGCCTCCTCGATGAGCTCGCCGCCGTTGTCGGTGTCGAAGTCCTGGAGGTGGAAGTACAGGCCCCGGTACTTGAACAGCTGACGGCGGCGGGTGCCCATGCGGTGGGGCATCTCGGTGTCGTCGAAGGCGCCGAAGAGGGCCGCGACGTCGTCACTGGCGTGCGGCTCCATCCGGGCCACGATCAACGTGCTGTGCTTCATGGTGGGTGTCTCCTCACGACGGTTCGCGACCGGACACGGCCGGGCGCGGCCGGAGTTGCTCGGGCGGGTGACGCAAGAGATGGGGTGGTGACGCAGCGGGCCCGGTCGTCAGCGGGACGGGCCGAACCAGCGCTCCAGCGCGGCGGTCAGCGCCCCGGGACCGCCGGGCGCGGCCCAGGCCACATGGCCGTCGGGGCGCACCAGTACGGCGGTGGCGCCGTGCGGCGGCCGGTCCTGGGCGGTGCCGTGCGGGGTCGCGGTGACGGTGTCCACGCGGTCCGCCCAGCCGGCGGCGACGCGCCGGGTCCCGGGGTCGTCGGCGAGGTCGAGCAGCAGGCCGCGCGCGCTGTGCAGCAGGGCGGTGGTGCTGGTCTTGCCGCCGTCGGCGGTCACGAGTTCCAGGTGCGGCATGCGGCGGCCGGGCAGCGGGTGGCCGGTCGCGCCGACGTCGTAGCGGATGTCCAGGCCGCTGATCATTCCGGCGAGGTGGCGGCTGACGTCCTCGTACGCGATCAGCTCGGCGAGCACGTCGCGCAGCGGCTGCATCTCGCTGCCGCTGAGGTAGAGCAGGCCCTGGGCCTGGGTGTTGGTCAGCAGCCGGCGGCCGACCGGATGGCGCTCGGCGTGGTAGGTGTCGAGCAGCGCCTCGGGGGCCGTGCCGCGTACGACGGCGGCGAGCTTCCAGCCCAGGTTGACGGCGTCCTGGATGCCGGTGTTCATGCCCTGGCCGCCGGCGGGCAGGTGGATGTGCGCCGCGTCGCCGGCCAGCAGGACGCGTCCGCGGCGGTACTCGGTGACCTGGCGGGCGGCGTTGCCGAAGGCGCTGATCCACACCGGGGTGGCGCCGCTGATGTCCTGGTGGGTCAGGCGCTGCCAGGCGGCGGCGACCTCGGCGAAGGGCGGCGGTCCGGTGCGTTCGCGCGGGGGGTTGTCGCGCTCGCAGACGATGATGCGGTGGATGCCGTCGCCGATGGGCACCGACATGGCCATGCCGCCGGGCACGGACTCGCCGATGGGGCGGGGCCGCACCTCGCAGTCGGTGATGTCGGCGAGGTACATCTCCATGGTGGCGGCGGTGCCGGGGAAGTCGAACCCGGCGAGCCTGCGGACCGTGCTGCGGCCCCCGTCGCAGCCCACCAGGTAGCCGGCGCGCAGCCGTTCGGGGCCGTCGGGGCCCTCGATGCCGACGCGTACGCCGTCCTCGCCGGCCGTGAGGGCGACGAGTTCGCGGCCGCGCCGCACCTGGACGCCGAGCTCGGCGAGCCATGCCCCGAGCACCGCCTCCGTACGGTGCTGGGGTACGTCCTTGACGCTGAAGTGGGCGCCGTCGAGGACGCCGAAGTCGACGGGGGCGCCGCCGAAGTGGCCGAGCCTGCTGGTGACGATCTCGCCGAAGCGGGGCAGCAGTCCGCGCTGGTCGAAGACCTCCATGGTGCGAGGGGTGAAACCGAGCCCGCGGGACTCTCCGCTGGGCCGGGGAAGGCGGTCGATGACGACGGTCTCGACTCCGGCGAGGCGCAGTTCACCGGCGAGCATCAGCCCCGTGGGGCCTGCTCCCACGATGACCACGGGAACGTCGACGAGGGCAGCGTCCATCCGCGCCTCCTTTCCTGTTGCGTACGTCCCGGGACGGGGAGACGCCGGTGAGGTGGCTGAGGGCATGTCATGTCGCCGCCCGCCGGGGTACGTGGTTCCGGGCGGGCGGAGGCGACAGACGAGAGGGAAGGTGAGGGTGAGGCCGGGTGAAGCGTCGGCGAGGTGGCTCTGTACGCCCCGGCGACTGGCGCGAGGCGGAGCGAACACCGACCTGAGGGCACACGTGTGCCGCCCGATCAGCGTGACAGGTCGGTCGGAGGATGTCAATCGCCGTGCAAGGGCGGCTTGTTCACGGGAGCCGGCGGGAACGGCTCGTTCACATGACGCGGTGGTGCGGGCCCAGCGACAGGCTGAGCTGGGTCGCGGCGGTGGTCGTCGCGTCGATCACGTCCGGGTGGACGTGCGCGGAGTCCGGCAGGAGCACGAGGACCGCGCCGAAGACCCAGCCGTCCCACATCACGGGGGCGGCGCAGGAGTTCCAGCCGGCGATGCACTCCTCCAGGCCGATGGCGTAGCCCTGGTCGCGTATGTCGCGCAGCGAGTCCCACAGCGCGTCGTTGTCCACCAGCACACCGGGGCCCGCCTCGGCCACGGCGGGCTCGGCGGCTATCCGTTCCTGGATGGGGCGCGGGAGGTACGCGAGGATGGCGCGGCCCGACGCGCCGACGCGCAGCGAGCGGGTGACGGTCAGCACCTCGCGGGGTGTCATGCCGAGTTCGGAGAGGTCGGAGTCCCCGACGGCCATGTCGACGCACTGCCGCTGGGCGCCGCCGAACGGGGCGAGCGTGTAGAGGAAGGCGAGCCCGCCCCCGGTGGCGGCGCGCAGCCTGAGCAGGATCGACCGGGCGGTGTGGCGGTCGAGGGTGTGCGCCATGGCCTGCATGCCCACTAGGGCGGCGGTGGTGCCGAGTTGGTACATCCCGCGGCCGACGCGGTCGAAGACGCCCTCGTAGATGCCGGATTGCAGGATGCGGTGGACGGCGGAGTCGTCGAGTCCGGCCGCCTCGGCCAGCGCTCCGGGGCCGTGCGTCCGGCCGCGCAGCTTGAGGAACGCCTGCTGGACCCGGAACACGCGCTCCGCGTGCGTGGTGCCGCCCGCACGGACGCGCTCACCGGTCCGTCCTTCGGCCGAAACCGCGTGCATGTCCATGGCGACCCCCGTCTCTCCACCACGCACGATCCCGGCCATCCTAACCAGACGGCTTGGTGACAATCCGTCAACAGCAGCGGTCGGGCGAGGGCCGGCCCGGCCCCCCGAACAAGGAACAAGCCGGATTTACGGACACCTGCGAACATACTGCACAAAAAGGTGCACCCTTCCGGGGAAAACGCCGTCGCATACATGGGGTGTAAGGCACAACCCCGGACATCCATCCCCCGTTTTCCCGCCCCGCGAGAAATGATCGCCGGGCTCCACTTTCCCCTTTCTTTGCTTGACGAAGCCTTGGCCGCCTACGCAGACTGTGACTGCGAGCCGGGGGCCCACAGGCCTGAATTCATTCGGTTGCACGGGGGCAGTACACACTGATAAACCGCGATTTCACCGCACGTATCCGGCACATTCGAAACCATCATTCAGCGCGCGCGTCGCGCCATTCCGCCGCGCGGCGCCGTCCTGCGCCGCAGCAGGCATCCGCGCCCGGCCAGGACCATGGCCGGCCAGCCACGACCCAACGACGGGTCCGACAAACAGCAATTCCAGTTCAAAAAACGGGGAAACGGAATGCGCCAAGCTCTGCCATTGTCAGAAACGTCGGAGGAACAACCCAGCGCGGACGCGCTGATCCCAACTCTGCGTACCCTCGCGGAGCTTTACGAAGAATGCGGGCGAATGTTAGCGCATACCCCGTACAGCCTGCGCCAGCGTGTCACCGGAAGCCGCGCCACCGGAATTTCTCTCAACGAGAAAGCCATGGCGATACGGACGGAAACGCAGAACACGCTCGGCTCCTGGGCGCGCCTGGTGGTGGACGAGTGCGGCACGGCCGGCCCGTCCCAGGAGGGGATTCCTCCCCTCGTGTCCTTCCTCATCCGCCATTCCGGATGGCTGGCCGCGCATCCGGCGGCCGGTGACTTCGCCGAGGAGATCGCCGCGCTCGCGAGGTCCGCCCGCCGGATCGCGGGCCCCGGCCCCGCCCACCGCGTCGACCTGGGGCGCTGCCTGCGGTCCGGCTGCGCGGGCACACTGCGCGCCGTGGTGCACGACGGGGACGACGCGACGCCGGGACAGGTGTCGTGCGACGCCGGGCACGCGCTGCCGCCGCAGCAGTGGCTGCTGGTCGCGCACCGCATGCGGCGGACCGCCTCGCGCGGCGAGCGCGTCACCCGGCGCCACGACGGTGACCGGGCCGGTGTCCAGGCCGACCGGGCCGGTGTCCGCGAGGAGGCCGCCCGATGAGCCGTACGCCACGGCGGCGCTTCGTGCCCACGGAACTCGCCGCGCTCGCGGCCGGGGTGACGGAGGCCACCATCCGCAAGTGGGCCAGCCGCGGCAAGATCACCCGCTACGGCAGCCCCCGGCGTGCCCAGTACGACCTGGACGAACTCATCGCCATCGTCGCCGACCGGTCCGAGGCCCTCGGCTGACGGCCGATCGCGGTCAGGACCCGGGCCCGGGCACCGCCTCCGGATCCGTCCCGGGTTCTGACCCCGGCACCGCCCCCGGCTCCGAGCCGCGCTCCGGCTCCGAGCCGGGGGCGATCAGGGTGCGGAACAGCGGTGCCGCCAGGCGCAGTACGTCGTCCAGGTCGGCCTCGGCCAGGTCGGGCATGCGCAGCAGGTACCGCTGGGTCGCGATGCCGAACATCATCGCCCCGGACAGCGCGGCGCGCAGCCGCGCGTCCGGGGCGTCGACGTTCGCCGCCACCCGCTCGACGGTCTCCTTGGTCACATGCCGGCGCAGCAGCTCCGCGGCCTCCTCGCTGGTCATGCTGGTGCGCAGCAGCACCGCCATGGGGCTGTCCGGGTCGGCCGCCCAGCTGCTCAGCATGGCGCGGAGGTAGTTGTCGACCGTGCGGGCCGGGTCCGGGGTCGTCAGCTCCTCGATCGGGACGTGCCAGCGGACCGCCTCACGGAAGAGTTCCTGCTTGGTGCCGAAGTACTGGATGACGGACGCCTTGTCGACTCCCGCCTCGGCGGCGATGGCCCGGATCGTGGCGCGTTCGTAGCCCACCTCGGCGAACTTGCGGCGCGCGGCCTCCATGATCCGCCGGCGCGTGCGCTCGCCCTTGCGCTCCGGTTCCGCGCCTGCCTGCGGACGGCTTCCGGTCACCTGAAGTCACCGGCGTGGTGGGCCGCCCACTCGGCGTAGGTGTGCGCCGGGCGGCCGGTGACGTCCCGCACCGCCGTGGACACCGGCACCGTCGTACCCGACTGACGGGCGAACATGCGCAGCAGGGAGTCGACCGTCTCGGCCTCCAGGTGCCGGGTCATCCGCTCCCGGGCCGCCTCGGGCGACAGTTCCTCGAAGCGCAGCTCCCTGCCGAGCACCTCGCCGAGGATGCGTACGCGCTCAACCTGGGTCAGCGACTGGGGGCCGGTCAGCTCGTACGCCTGCGCCACGTGGTCGTCGTCCAGCAGGGCGCGGGCGGCCACGGCGGCGATGTCCCGCTCGTCGACGGGTGCGGTGGCGGCGTCGCCGTATGCCGCGCGGACCACGCCCTCCGCCTTGACGCCCCACGCCCACGGCAGGTCGTTGACCATGAACGGGCCGGGGCGCAGGAACGTCCACGGCACACCGGAGGCGATGACGGCCTGCTCGTCGGCCGCGTTGAGCCTGCCCATCCGCTCCCGGCCGAGGTGTTCGTCCACCACCGACTGCGAGGACAGCAGCACCACCTGCTTCAGCCCCGCCCGCGTCGCGGCGTCCAGGAACGCGCCCAGCCGGCCGTGCACGGGGAAGAGGAACGCCCGCTCCACTCCGCGCAGCGCGGAGGCGAGGGACTCGGCGTCGGTCAGGTCGCCCCGGACCACGTCGACTCCGTCCGGCAGGCCGGCGCGCCGCGGGTCACGGGTGAGCGCGCGTACCCGCGCTCCCGCGTCCAGCAGTTCGCGCACCAGGTTCCGGCCGACGTTGCCGGTCGCACCGGTCACCAGGATCATCCCTCAGCCTTTCGTCGGTACACGTGCGCGGAAAGGGGGCGGGAGCCCCGGCCGACGGGGGTCGCGCAGGGCGTGTCGTACCTGCGCACGGCCGGGGCACTCGCCGACTCCCTCTCCAGCGAGGGGCGTTGACGACGCTACGCCCGCCCCGGAGAAATATCAACGCCTGTTTAGTTCTAGGTCTTCCGACGTAAGACCGCAGCTCGCGCCGCTGATCCACCGCCGGCGGCACCGGATGCCGCTAACCGGCGGACACCCCCTGGGCCCCGGCCGGCTCCGGCTCCCCGGTCCCGGCGCCGGCCCGCTCGCTGCGGGCGGCGGCGGCCGTGACCAGCGCCGCGGCCACGGCGAAAGCGGCGCCCGCCCAGGCGATCCACACGGCACCCGTCGCGCCGAGGATCCCGGCGCCCAGCGCGCTGGACAGCGAGATCGCCAGGTACATCACGGCGGCGTTGAGGGAGACCGCCAGGGGTTCGCTGCCGGGGCTGGCCAGCGCCATGACGCGCTGCTGCTGCGGCGCGGTCACCGACCAGGAGGCGATGCCGCACACCGCCGTCAGCGCGACGGCCGCCGGGTAGGAGGAGCGGACGCCGGCCATGACCGCGAACACCACCGTGAGCAGCAGCGTCGCGCCGATGACCACCGTGCGCGGCCCCTTGCGGTCGGCGAGCCGGCCCGCGGTGAGGTTGCCGGCCGTCCCCGCCAGGCCGAAGACCAGCAGCAGTACGGCCACCTTGCCGCCGTCCCCGCCGGTGGCGGGCTCGAAGACGGCGCTGATGTAGGTGTAGGGCAGGTAGATGCCGATGAACGCGACCAGCGTGCCGGCCAGCACCCCGGCGACCTTGCGGTCGGCGAGCGGGGCGAGGCGCCGCCGCAGCTGGGTCGGGCCGCCGAGGGTGACGTCGGGCAGCCGCAGGGCGATGACCGGGGCCACGACCAGGGCGAGCGCGGTGACGAACCACATGGTGGCCTGCCAGCCCAGCGCCTCCCCGATGACGGTGCCGAGCGGCGCGCCCAGCGCGAGCGAGGCGGTCAGCCCCACGGTGACGATGGCGATCGCCCGGCCCCGGTGCTCGGGTCCGGCCAGGGTCGCCGCGGTCGCGCCCGCGTTCGGGGTGAACATCGCGGCGCCGGCCGCGGCGATCACCCGGGCCGCCAGGACCAGCGCGTAGTCGGGGGCGAGGGCGGTCACCACGTTGCCGACGGCGAACACGCCGAGCCCCGTGATCAGCACCGTACGGCGTGACCAGCGGGCGGTGAACGCGGCGAGCACCGGGGAGAGCAGGGCGTAGGCCAGCGAGAAGACGCTGACGAGCTGGCCCGCCGCGCCCACGGAGATGTCGAGGGAGTCACTGATGTCGGGGAGCAGACCGGCGATGACGAAGGCGTCGGTGCCGACGGCGAACGTGCCGAGTGCGAGCACACAGGCGTGGGTCCGCCAGGCGCGCCCCTGCTGTGCGGCGGGAGGGGTCATGGAAGCACCTGAGTTTCGATGGACGTCAAGTATGTCGATGTCGATCGTAATAGAGGTTCGATGTGTATCGTAGATGTCGAGCGACATCGCCATAGTCGCGCGACCTCGCCTCCCCCGCACCGGTGCCGCCGGGCCGCGCGAGGCGGGAAGAGCCTGGAGGCAGGATGCGAACGACGGAGGAGACCCGGCTGCCGCAGCCGGACCTCGCCACGGTGGAGATCGGCACCGTGCTGCAAGCCCTCGCGGACCCGGTACGGCTGCAGATCGTGCGGCTGCTCGACACCGTCGGCGAGGCGCCCTGCGGCGCGCTGGAGCTGCCGGTCGGGCGCTCCACCGTCTCCCACCATCTGCGCACCCTGCGCGAGAGCGGCCTCGTAGAGACGCATCTGCGGGGCAACACCCGGGTCAGCCGGATCCGCGGCGAGGAGCTGGAGCGGCGCTTCCCCGGCCTGCTCGCCTCCGTCCTGGGTGCCACGCCGGCCGCGCGAGCGGGCGCGGCCACAAACGACGGGGAGGGGGAGCGCTAGATGGGACGGTTCGCACACCTCGCCTACACGGACAGCGTGCGCCGCGTCCAGGAGGAGCAGGGCAGCGGCCTGTTAGGGGTGCGCGCCCTCGCCCAGCCCGACACCGGGCCGGACGAACTCGGCCCCGACGAGGCCGCGTTCCTCACCACCCGGGACGGGTTCTACCTGGCCAGCACGGGCGAGACCGGCTGGCCCTACATCCAGTTCCGCGGCGGCCCCGCCGGCTTCGTACACGTCCTGGACGAGCGGCGGCTGGCCTGGGCGGAGGTGCGCGGCAACCGGCAGTACATCACCACCGGGAACCTGCGGACCGACGGCCGGGTCGCGCTGTTCTTCATGGACTACGCCCGGCAGGCCCGTCTGAAACTGCTGGGCCGGGCCCGCACCCAGGGGCTCGACGAGGACCCCGCGCTCACCGAACGGCTCGACGAGCCGCGCACCGACGGCAAGGTGGAGCGCCTGATGATCGTCGAGGTCGAGGGCTTCAACTGGAACTGCCACCAGCACATCACCCCGCGCTACACCGAGGAGGAGCTGGAGACCGCCCTCCGCCCCGTCCGCGCCCGCATGGACGCCCTGGAACAGGAGAACGCCCGCCTGCGCGCCCGCCTCGCCGAACTCGGCGAGCAGGACTGACCCCGCCCTACCGCGGCGCGCCCCGCCCCGCCAGGCGCCGGATCGCGGTGTCCAGCCGGGCCAGCGTCCGCTCCCTGCCGAGCAGTTCCAGGGACTCGAACAGCGGCAGCCCGACCGTGCGCCCGGTGACCGCGACCCGGACCGGGGCCTGGGCCTTGCCCAGCTTCAGCCCGTGCCTCTCCCCCACGGCGAGCAGGACGCCCTTCAGCTCCTCCGCCCTCCAGCCGGCGACGCCGGCCAGTCCGGCGCGGACGTCCGTGAGGATGTCCGCGGCCCCCTCCTTCATCGCCTTGTGCCACGACGCCTCGTCCTCGACCGGCTCGTCCAGGAACAGGAAGTCCACGTAGCCGGTGATCTCGGAGAGCCGCGTCAGCCGGGTCCGGGCCAGCGGGGCCGCCGCCTCGAAGACGTCCTTGTCGAACGCCTCCGGCCGCCACGGGGCGTACGGGGCGACGAGCCACGGCACACAGGCCGCGGCGAACTGCGCGGGCGCCAGGGCACGGAGGTACTCGCCGTTGAAGGCCGTCAGCTTCTTCACGTCGAAGAAGGCCGGTGCGGTGTTCACGTCCTCGATCCGGAAGAGCCGCTCCAGCTCCTCGTACGGCATGATCTCCCGGTCGCCGCCCGGGCCCCAGCCGAGCAGCATCAGGTAGTTCACCATCGCCTCGGGCAGGAAGCCCTCGGCGAGGTAGTCCTCCAGCGCGACCTTGTCCCGGCGCTTGGACAGCTTCTGCCGTTTCTCGTTCACGATCACCGGCAGATGCGCCCACACGGGCGGCTCGGCACCGAGCGCCTCCCACAGCAGCTGCTGCTTCGGCGTGTTCGACAGGTGCTCCTCGCCCCGGACGACCTGCGTGATGCCCTCGTCCAGGTCGTCCACGACGTTGGCGAGCAGGAAGACCGGGGAGCCGTCACCGCGGGCGATCACGAAGTCCTCGATCGCGCTGTTCGGGAACGCCGGCTCGCCGCGCACCAGGTCGGCGACGACGGTCTCCCCCTCGTCCGGCGTCCGGAACCGCAGCGCCCGCCCGGCCGCGTACCCGAGCCCCCGCTCCCGGCAGAACCCGTCGTACCCGAGGTGCTCCGACCCCGTGCGCTCCTTCAACTGCTCCCGGGTGCAGTCGCAGTAGTACGCCCGCCCCGCCGCGAACAGCCCCTCGGCCGCCTCCCGGTGCCGGCCGGCGTTGTGCGACTGGAAGTACGGCCCCTCGAACACCGGGTCCTCGTCGTGGATGCCGATCGCCGCCAGCGCGCTGATGATGCCGTCGATCCACTCCGGCTTGTTCCGGGCCGCGTCGGTGTCCTCGATCCGCAGCACGAACCGGCCGCCGGACTGTCGCGCCACCGCCCAGTTGTAGAGAGCGGACCGCGCCCCGCCGACATGGAACATGCCGGTCGGAGAAGGAGCGAAACGCACACGAACCGGACCAGTCACCATGCGCCCCAGCGTACCGATCCCGGCCGTCCGCCCCGGCGTCTTTTTTCCGTACCGTCGGCAGCCCGCCTACGACAGGTGCCCGGCCCTGGGTGGCTCGCCGTCTCCGTTGAGGGCGCGTCGTACAAAGGTGATCGCCGCCGTCGCCGCGGCGGTCGCGGCGAGGCTGCCGAGGGTCACCAGGCCCACGCCGATCACGAACAGGCCGCTGGCGTCGTCGGACCAGTCGTAGTACGCGGCGGCGGTCAGGCCGGCCGAGGTGCCGAGGACGGCGGCGAGGGGGTGGCGGCGGGCGGTGGCCCAGTACACCGGCGCCAGCTGGGTCAGGACCAGTCCGATCACCTGCCAGGCCTGGTACGGGCCGGTCGTCGTGCCGTCGGCGTGGACGTCCCGCTGCTGGTCCCAGCCCAGCCAGCCGGCCCACGCCAGGGGCGCGACCACGGCGGGCGCGAGGACCGGCAGCACCCTGAGGGCGTCGCGCGTGGGTTTGCCTGCTCCTTTTCGCATACCTCCACCCTCGCGCCGCGCGCCGCCCGCGCACAGAGCGCACGTACTCAGCCGCGTGCGCATACGTGCCCGAGTACGTGGCCGGGTCCCGGGCTCCGGGCGGCCGGGATCTAGGCTTCCCTCAGGAGGAGATTCGCTTCGTCAGTGCGGTCTGTTGAATCATGAAGGAAGCCCCGTTGAACTTCTGGTCGCTGTACAGCCACGGCTTCGCGCGCATCGCCGCGTGCACGGGCCACACCGTCATCGCCGACCCGCACGCCAACGCCGAGGCGGTCCTGCGCCAGGCCCGCCGGTGCGCGGACGAGGGCGTCGCCGTCGCCGTCTTCCCCGAGCTGGGCCTGACCGGCTACTCCATCGAGGACCTGCTCCTCCAGGACGCGCTGCTCGACCAGGTCGAGGCGGCGCTCCACACGCTCGTCGCCGGCTCGGCCGACCTGCTGCCCGTCCTGGTCGTCGGCGCCCCGCTGCGCCACCGCCACCGGATCTACAACTGCGCGGTGATCGTCCACCGGGGCCGCGTCCTCGGCGTCGTACCGAAGTCGTACCCGCCGAACTACCGCGAGTTCTACGAACGCCGGCAGATCGCCGACGGCCACGACGAGCGGGGCGGCACCATCGTCGTCGCCGGCGCCGAGGTGCCGTTCGGCGTGGACCTGCTGTTCGCCGCCGAGGACGTACCCGGGCTGGTGCTGCACACCGAGATCTGCGAGGACATGTGGGTGCCGGTGCCGCCCAGCGCGGAGGCCGCCCTCGCCGGGGCCACCGTGCTGGTCAACCTCTCCGGCAGCCCCATCACCGTCGGCCGGGCCGAGGACCGCGCGCTGCTGTGCCGCTCGGCGTCCTCCCGCTGCCTGGCCGCCTACGTCTACGCGGCGGCCGGCCTCGGCGAGTCCACCACCGACCTGTCCTGGGACGGACAGACCATGATCTACGAGAACGGGGTGCTGCTCGCCGAGTCCGACCGCTTCCCGCTCGGCGACCAGTGCACCGTCGCCGACGTCGATCTCGACCTGCTGCGGCAGGAACGCCACCGGATGGGCACCTTCGACGACAACCGCCGGGCCCACGCCGCGCGCACCGGGGACTTCCGGACCGTCTCCTTCGAGCTGGACCCGCCGCGCACCGACCTCGGGCTGCGCCGCCGCGTCGAGCGGTTCCCGTTCGTGCCCGCCGACCCCGACCGGCTCGCCCTGGACTGCTACGAGGCGTACAACATCCAGGTCGCCGGGCTCCAGCAGCGACTCGCGGCCATCGGCGGCCCCAAGGTCGTCATCGGCGTCTCCGGCGGCCTGGACTCCACGCACGCGCTGATCGTCGCCGCCCGGGCGATGGACCGCGCGGGCCGACCCCGCAGCGACATCCTGGCCTTCACCCTGCCCGGCTTCGCCACCAGCGACCACACCAAGGACAACGCGCACAAGCTGATGCGCGCCCTCGGCGTCACCGCCGCCGAGCTGGACATCACGCCGACCGCCCGGCTGATGCTGAAGGAGATCGGCCACCCCTTCGCCGCCGGCGAGCCGGTCTACGACGTCACCTTCGAGAACGTCCAGGCGGGCCTGCGCACCGACTACCTGTTCCGGCTGGCCAACCAGCGCGGCGGCATCGTGCTCGGCACCGGCGACCTCTCCGAGCTGGCGCTCGGCTGGTCCACGTACGGCGTCGGCGACCAGATGAGCCACTACAACGTCAACTCCGGGGTGCCGAAGACCTTCATCCAGCACCTGATCCGCTGGGTCATCGCCAGCGACCAGTTCGACGACGAGACCGGCAAGGTGCTGTCCGCGATCCTGGACACCGAGATCAGCCCCGAGCTGGTGCCGGGCGAGGAGATGCAGTCCACCGAGTCCAAGATCGGCCCGTACGCGCTGCACGACTTCACCCTCTTCCAGGTGCTGCGCTACGGCTTCCGGCCCTCGAAGGTCGCCTTCCTGGCCTGGCACGCCTGGCACGACCCTCAGGCCGGCGCCTGGCCGCCCGGCTTCCCCGAGGCCAAGCGGGTGGCATACGACCTGGCCGAGATCCGGCACTGGCTGGAGGTGTTCTGCCGCCGCTTCTTCGCCTTCTCGCAGTTCAAGCGCTCGGCGATGCCGAACGGGCCCAAGGTCTCGGCCGGCGGCTCGCTCTCCCCGCGCGGCGACTGGCGCGCCCCCTCGGACGGCAACGCGGAGTCGTGGCTGCGCGACCTGGCCCGCTTCGACTTCGAGGCGGCGGCGGCCGAGGCCCGCTAGCCGCCTGGAACCGGGCCCCGGCTTCGGACACTCTTTCCCTCGTGGCGAGCGTTCCGTATCAGGGGGGACCGGGGGTCCCGCAAGCGCACATGGTGGTGTGCGGTGACGACGGGCTCGCGCACCGGCTGGCCGCCGAGTTGCGCGGGGTCTACGACGAACAGGTCACCCTCGTCGTACCGCCGGACCGGCGCACCGCGCGGCCCCCGGTGGTCGGCCGGGCCCGGGCCGCGTCGGCGGCGCTGTTCGACCGGATGGTCAGCGCCGCGGTGGGGACGGTCGGCCGGGCGGGCCCGACCGGGCAGCCCACCGTCCCGGCGGCCGGCCAACGTACGGACGCCGAGGGGGTGTTGGCGGCCGCCGAGCCGACCGAGGCGGTGCTGGCGGAGGCCGGGGTGGCGCGGGCCGCCGCGCTGGCCCTCGTGTACGACGACGACGAGACCAACATCCGCGCCGCGCTGACCGCCCGCCGGCTCAACCCCCGGCTGCGGCTGGTCCTCAGGCTCTACAACCGGCGGCTGGGCCAGCACATCGAGGAACTCCTCGACCAGGCGGCCGCGTTGGCCGCCGGGGACGAGACGGCCGGCCCGGGCGCCGGTCTCGACGCCTCCACGACCGTGCTGTCGGACGCCGACACCGCCGCGCCCGTGCTCGCGGCCACCGCCGTCACCGGCACCAGCAGGGTCGTACAGACCGAGGGCCTGCTGCTGCGGGCCGTGGAACGCCCGCTGTCCGGGGAGGACGGGGCCGGGCTGTCCACCCTCGCCCTGCTGTCCGGCGGCGATCAGCCACCCCTCCTGCTCCCCGGCGACGAGGAGGTACGGCGGGCCGCCGGCCGGCAGGCCGTGGTGCTGGAACACGTCTCCTCCCCCACGGACGCGGAGTCCGCCACGCCCGCCCGCCGGCTGACCGGCGTCATGCCGCTCGCCTCGCTCTTCTCCCGGCGGCTGCGCTGGTCGCTGGCCGGACTGGTCGGCTGCGTGATCGCCCTGGCCGTCACCCTGTGGCTGGTCACCGGCATCGATCCGCTGCGCGCCTGCTACATCACCCTCCTGGACCTGTTCGCCATCGACGACCCGGCGTTCAAGGAGCCCCTCGGCCGTCAGGTCCTCCAACTCCTGTCCGCGCTCGTCGGACTGCTCCTGCTGCCGGTGCTGCTGGCCGCCGCGCTGGAGGCGCTCGGCACCTTCCGCACCGCCTCCACCCTGCGCCGGCCGCCCCGCGGGCTGAGCGGTCACGTGGTGCTGCTGGGCCTCGGCAAGATCGGCACCCGGGTACTGACCCGGCTGCGTGAGCTGAACGTCCCCGTGGTGTGCGTCGAGTCCGACCCCGACGCGCGCGGCCTGGCCACCGCCCGCCGGCTGCGGGTGCCGGTGGTCCTCGGGGACGTCACCCAGGAGGGCGTCCTGGAGGCGGCCCAGATCCACCGGGCGCGCACGCTGCTCGCGGTGACCAGCGCCGACACCACCAACCTGGAGGCCGTGCTCTACGCCCGCACGGTCCGCCCGGACCTCCGCGTGGTGCTGCGGCTGTACGACGACGACTTCGCCACCGCCGTCTACCGCACCCTGCGCGCCGCCCACCCGAACGCCCTGACCCGCAGCCGCAGCGTCACCCATCTGGCCGCGCCCGCGTTCGCCGGGGCGATGCTCGGCCGGCAGGTCCTGGGCGCGATCGCGGTGGAACGGCGGGTACTGCTCTTCGCCGCGGTCGACGTCGACGGCCACCCTCAACTGGAGGGCCGCACCCTGCGCGAGGCCTTCCACACCGGCTCCTGGCGCGCCCTGGCCCGCCTGGGCCACCCGGACACCTCCTCCGATCACGTACTGCAGAAGGGCGACCGCGTGGTCGTGGCGGCGACCCGGAGGGGCTTGGCGGAACTCCGCTGACTGCCGTGGCGATCAGATCGTCCGCTTGGTCGGCAGCACCACAAGCCGTGCACCAGGCTCGGATGTCCGCGTCGGTCGGCTGTACTTCCGCCTTCTCGATACGGGTGGTCTTCGCGGGGTGCCAGCCACACCAGGCGGACAGTTCCCTCTCGGTGAGACCGGCGTCCTGCCGAAGATGCGCGAGACGCACAGCGAGTCAGCAGTCCGGGGTTCGTCCGGGGACGAACCCCGGTGCCACCTTGTTCTGCTCTGATGTGTCCAAAACGCCAAGACCAGTGCTGGTGGCCTCCAGTCGACGGGGAACACCGTCAAGAGTCGAACTCGCCCGCCTTCACCCCAGGGTGACTCGGCGGGCTTCTCGCGGCTGGTCGTGGTGATCAGGGCGGGATCTGCCGTCGCCTTCCCGTCGGCCGGACTATGATTCGGCCCCCGGCCTCCAGGATTCTTGGACAAGGCGCATGAGTGATGTGGGCACCGGTACCGGCAAAGTGGTCGTGAACAGGGCGATGTCGCTGGACGGGTTCATCGCCGGTCCTGGCCACGCGATGGACTGGATCTTCGAGTACCTGACCGCGGACGCGTTCCCGGAGGTCATGGCGGCCACGGGCGCCATGCTCGTCGGCCGGGGTACGTACGAGGTGGCCAAGCGTATGGCCGACCAGGACACCGTCTACGACGGGGGAGCACAGTTCGTCCTCACCCATGAGCCTCCCGAGGAGCCGGACCCCACCGTCACGTTCCTCACCTGTGACATTGAGGAAGCCGTTGCCACGGCACGCGGCGCCGCGGGCGGCAAGAACCTGGAGATCCTCGGTGCCGACGTGGCCGCCCAGTGCCTGCGGCGCGGGCTCGTCGACGAGATCCTGGTGTATGTCCTGCCGGTGCTGCTCGGCGACGGCGTCCGCTTCTCGCCCCCGACCCTCGGCAGGATCGACCTGGAACCCTTCGGCACCACCCGGTCGGGCGCCGTCACGATGCTCCGCTTCCGCGTACGAAAGCACCCAGCGGTCTCCCGCCGGACGTGAGTGACATCCGGCGGGCGTCGGCGTGACGTTCCTCCACGCCCGTGCCGGCAAACCCGGCCCGGTAGGCCGGCCTCGGCCCGTCAGGCCGGCAAGTGCCGGGCCGCGAAGTCCAGTTCCAGTCTCACCTGCTTGATGCGTTCGTCGACCACCAGGGAGCCGTGGCCCGCGTCGTAGCGGTAGACCTCGTGGGTCGCGCCGCGGGCTTCGAGTCTCTTGACGTAGTTGTCGATCTGGCGGATCGGGCAGCGGGGGTCGTTGACGCCCGCCGAGATGTGGACCGGGGCCTTGACCTGGTCGACGTAGGTGAGCGGGGAGGACGCGGCGAAGCGGTCCGGGACCTCCTCGGGGGTGCCGCCCAGCAGCGTGCGGTCCATGGCCTTCAGGGACTCCATCTCGTCGTGGTACGCCGTGACGTAGTCCGCGACCGGCACCACCGCGATGCCCAGCGCCCAGGCGTCCGGCTGGGTGCCGATGCCGAGCAGGGTGAGGTAGCCGCCCCAGGACGCGCCGGTGAGGATCAGGCGCGCGGGGTCGGCGAGACCCGAGGAGACCGCCCACTCCCGGACCGCGGCCACGTCCTCCAGCTCGATCAGGCCCACCCGGTGCTTGAGCGCGTCGGTCCAGGCGCGGCCGTAGCCCGTGGAGCCGCGGTAGTTGACGCGGACCACCGCGTAGCCGTGGTCGACCCAGGCCGCCGGGCCCGCCGCGAAGGAGTCGCTGTCGTGCCAGGTCGGGCCGCCGTGCAGGTCGAAGACGGTGGGGAGGGGGCCCGTGGCGCCCGCCGGCTTCTGGACGAGGGCGTGGATGCGGCCGCCGGGCCCTTCCACCCACACGTCCTCCACCGGCACCGACGGCGGGCACGCCATGCCCGGGGAGTCCAGCACCACACCGCCGGCCGTGGACCGCACCGCCGGGGGCTCGGCGGCCGACGACCACAGGTACTCCACGCTGCCGTCGGGGCGGGCCGTCGCGCCGGAGACCGTGCCGGGCGGGGTCGGGATGCGGGTCAGCTCGCGGGCCGTCAGGTCGTACCGGAACAGCTCGCTGCGGGCCTCGAAGCCGTGCACGACGAGCAGGGCCGAGCCGTCCGGGTACCACTCGGCGCCGAGATCGCCCGGCAGGTCCAGCGCCAGGTCCGTCTCCTCGCCCGTCGCCACGTCCCACACCATCGGTTCCCAACGGCCCCGGCGCTGATGGCCGATGAGCAGCCGGGTGTCGCCGTCGACCGGCGCGAAGCCCAGCACCTCCAGGCCCAGCTCCTCGACACCGCCCTTGGTGTCGTCCAGCTCGGCGACCGTCGTGCCGTCCGGGCGCAGCACCCGCAGGGCGGCGTGCATGGCGTCGCCGTGCTCGGTGTGCTCGATCGCGATCAGCGAGCCGTCGTACGAGAGGTCGCCGACGCCCGCGGACTCGCGGTGCCGGTAGATCTCCACCGTCTCCGCGCCCTCGCGCGCCAGGTGGATCGTCGTGCCGTCGTCGTCCGTGGAGCGGCCCACGACCGCCGTGCGGCCGTCGCGGGACAGGGCCAGACCGGCCGGGTAGGACGGGGCCAGGCCGGGCACGGCCGGCTCGTCCGGGCCGCCCGTGAAGGGCTGGCGGCGCCAGATGCCGAACTCGTCGCCGTCCTTGTCGTCGAACCACCAGATCCACGCGCCGTCCGGGGAGAGCACGCCGTCCGTCGTGCCGTTCGGCCGGTCCGTCACCTGCCGCCGCTCGCCCGTCGCGCGGTCCCACGCGTACAGCTCGTACGTCCCCGTCGCGTTCGACACGAACAGGGCGCGGTCCGGCGCGTCCTCCGCCCAGTCGGGCAGCGAGACCCGCGGCGCCCTGAAACGCCGCTCCCAGTCCGGCATGTCCGGTGTGTCCGGCGTCCTGCTCTCACTCATGGCCCCAGTCATGCGCCCATACTGCCTGGCCGCGCCAACAATTGGGTGGCGGGTGTGCGCAGCCTGTGGATAACTTCCGCGCATGAGCATTTCCGCCGCCTCCTCGCCCATATCCGACGGATCCGGCACCGAAGGTCCCACCCCGTCCGACCCCGAAGGCCACATCCCCGAAGGCCACATCCCCGAAGGCCGTATCCCGGAAGGCTGGCGCGAGGACAACCGCGCCATGTGGGACGAGCGCGTGCCCCTCCACGTCGCCAGTCCCTTCTACGACCTCGCCGGTTTCCGCACCCGCCGCGACGACCTGCGCGACTTCGAGACGGCGGAGGTCGGCGACGTCACCGGCAGGACACTCCTGCACCTCCAGTGCCACATCGGCACCGACACCCTCTCCTGGGCCCACCGGGGCGCCGCCCGCGTCGTCGGCCTGGACTTCTCCGTGCCCGCGGTGGAGGCGGCCCGCGCCCTCGCGGCCGACCTCGGCTACGGTCCCGAGCGGGCGGCCTTCGTCGCCGGCGACGTGTACGACGCGCCCGGCGCCGTGCCCGAGCCGTCGTACGACATCGTCTACACCGGGCTCGGTGCCCTGTGCTGGCTGCCGGACATCCGGCGCTGGGCGGAGACGGCGGCCTCACTCGTCGCGCCCGGCGGCTTCCTGTACCTCGCCGAGTTCCACCCGCTCACCGAGTCCCTGGACGACGAGACCGGCACCCGGATCGTGCGGGACTACTTCACCCGCGACGCGCAGGTGTGGAACGAACCGGGCACCTACGCCGACCAGGACGCCGCCACCGTCCACAACCGCAGCGTGGAGTGGCAGCACACCCTCGGGGACGTCGTCTCCGCGCTCGCCGCCACCGGGCTGCGCGTGGAGTTCCTGCACGAGCACGACGTCTCGCTCTTCCCGCGCTTCGCGAACTTCGAGGTCCGCGACGGCTACCACCGCTTCCCCGCGGGCCATCCGCGCGTCCCGCTGATCTACTCCCTGAAGGCGAGCAAGAGCTGACCCGGGGCCGGGGCACCGGGTCGGGCGCCGTACCGTGGAGGGCGTGTACCGGTTTCTGCTGACACCCCGCTGGTGGGGCATCAACGTCTTCGTGCTGCTCGCCATCCCGTTCTGCGTCTTCATGGGGTCGTGGCAGCTGAGCCGGTTCGAGGGGCGGGTGCAGGACCACCGCGCCGCGACCGAGCAGGCCACGTCCGACCGGACCGAGGCCGCGCGCCCGCTGGACGCCATGCTCCCTGTCGACAAGAGCACCTCGGGCCGGCGGGTCACGGCCGGCGGGCACTACGGCAAGCAGTTGCTGGTGCCCGGCCGGGAGCTGGACGGCAAGCGCGGCTTCTACGTCCTCACCCTGCTGCGCACCGACTCCGGCAAGGCACTGCCCGTGGTCCGGGGCTGGCTGCCGGGCACGGCGGACCCCGCGAAGGCCCCCGCCCCGCCCGCCGGCGAGGTCACCGTCACCGGCGCGCTCCAGGCGTCCGAGACCCCGGGGGACAACGGGGTCGCCGCGCAGGGCGGGCTGCCGGCCGGGCAGACGGCGGCGATCAGCTCGGCGTCGCTGGTCAACCTGGTGCCGTACCGGCTGTACGACGCGTGGGTGACGCTGGACAAGGCCGACGCCGGGATGAAGGCCGTGCCCGCGAGCGCGCCGAGCGGTACGGGGCTGGACCTGAAGGCGTTCCAGAACCTCGGCTACACCGGCGAGTGGTTCGTGTTCGCCGGGTTCGTGGTGTTCATGTGGTTCCGGCTGCTGCGGCGGGAGCTGGAGTTCCAGCGGGACGCGGCGCTGGGCCTGGTCCCGGAGGACGCGGAGCGGGCGCCGGTCCCGAGCGGCTGACTGGAACCGGCACCTGCCGCCAGCCCTACTGACCCGCCAGCAGCCCCGTGTAGTACACCGTCCCCGCGCACGCCCCCGGTACCACCGCGATCGCCGACGGTGCGCCGTCCTGCGCCGTGTGGGTGACCGCGACGCTGCCGTCGGCCGTGCCGCCCTCGGTGACCAGCTGCGCCGTGACGCCGGGCGACCCGGTTCCGGTGTCGGTCGGGCTGCCGGTGGCGCCCGCCTCCTGGGTGGGCGACGGGTCCGGTGAGGGACCGCCCGTGCCGGAGCCGCCGTCGGTGCCCTCGCCGCCGGTGACGGGGCAGGTCTCGGAGGGGACGAAGGCGAACCTCTCCTCGTAGGCCGCTCCGGGCTGGAGGACCAGCGAGGCGACCTCCAGGGAGGGGTCGGGCAGGGCCGTGGCCGCCTGATCCCCCGCGGTGTGCCGTACGGCGACGACCTTGGCCGGGTCCGCCGCGCCCTGGGCCGCGGTGGTGACGCTGCCCGGGCCGGACACCGTACAGGCCGTGCCGGAGACGTTGACGACGCGGAAGGTGCCGGAGACCACGCCCGCGGAGTCGGGGGCGTTCACGGTGCCGCTCGCGGAGCCCAGCCGGCCCGGCGAGCACGCCGGGATGCCGGCGGCCGCGCTGGCCGAGGGCCCGGTGCCACCGGGGGAGCCTGCGTGGTGGCCGTCCTTCGGGTCCTTCCCGGCACCCTTGTCCGGCTCCTTGCCGGGCTCGGCCTTCGCGCTCCCGGTGTCCTTCTCGCCGTCCTTGCCGACGGTGCCCTTGTCCTTGCCCTGGCCGGTGCCGCCCTGGGCCTGGGAGGTCTGGCCGGCCATGGCGGTGTTGGGGTCGGAGCCGCCGGAGTTCGAGACGTGCACCAGGGCGGGGATCGCGGTGCCGATGAACAGGGCCGCCGCCGCCATGCCGACCGCCGCCTGGCGCTTGCGGGCGCGGCGGGCGGGGATCGCCCGGCGCAGGTGCTCCAGGGTGTTCCCGCGCGGCTCGATGTCCTCCACCGCCGAGTGCAGCAGGCGGCGCAGGTCCGGCTCGTCCGCGTCGGGTCCGTCGAGGCCGTCCGGTGCGTCGGTGACCGGGCCGGGCCGCTCGGGGCCCGTGCCGTCGGGGCCGTGGTTCACAGTTCCGTTCCCAGCGTGCGTTGGCGTGTGCGGTTGCCCGTCGCGGTGTGTCGGCTCGTGCCAGGCGTAGGGCTCGTGACGTTCATGGGGGTCGCCCCCTTCGGCGCGGCCGCTCATGCCGGTGTCCTCATGGCCACCCGCAGCGCGGCGATGCCCCGCGAGCCGTACGCCTTCACCGAGCCGAGGGATATGCCGAGCGTCTCGGCGACCTGGGCCTCTGTCATGTCCGCGAAGTACCGCAGCACGAGCACCTCGCGCTGGCGGCGCTGGAGGCCCTTCATCGCCTTGATGAGGTCCCGGCGCTCCAGCTGGTCGTAGGCGCCCTCCTCCGCGCTCGCCATGTCGGGCATCGGCTTGGAGAGCAGCTTCAGGCCGAGGATGCGGCGGCGCAGCGTGGACCGGGAGAGGTTGACGACCGTCTGCCGCAGATAGGCGAGGGTCTTCTCGGGGTCGCGGACGCGTCTGCGGGCCGAGTGGACGCGGATGAACGCCTCCTGGACGACGTCCTCGCAGGAGGCGGTGTCGTCGAGGAGGAGCGCGGCGAGACCCAGCAGGGAGCGGTAGTGCGCCCGGTAGGTCTCGGTGAGGTGGTCGACGGTGGTCCCGGCGGCCTCTGCCGTCGCGGCGCCCGGAGTCTCCTCGGCGCCGTCACGCTGACTGGGTATGCGGGCGGGCCGCGCTGCGGGCATGGGCGCGATCACCGGCATGCCGCCGGACGTGCGGGGCCGGAGCGCCGGACGCGGCCGCAGGGCCGCGCCGCCGGGGGCCACACTGAGTTCGAGTACCTCTGCCACGCCAGTTGGACACGTCTCCCCCCTCGGGGGTTGTACGTGCCGGGCGTCACATGTGCGACAACCGGCCGTGCCTCAAGTGCCGTCATGCGTCCCGCTCTTCCCTTATGTCCCATTTGAACGGGCGTCCCCACGCCCCGATCACGGCGTCCCCACGCCAGGATCATCACGCCCCCAGGCCCCGCAAGGGTGACCGCAAAGACGCTCCCCGCCCTCCGTACGGTTGCGGAAGGCGGGGAGAGAAATCCTCTGCTGCCAAGAGGGACGGTTCAAGGGAATTGGACCATGCTCCCGGCCACACTTCTTACGCGGCTCCTACAAGCCCGTCATACCGGGCAGGCCCGCCCCGGCCGGTTCCCCGCCGGCCGGCCCGGCGAGCAGCTCCGCGATCTGCACACAGTTCAGGGCGGCGCCCTTGCGCAGGTTGTCGCCGCACACGAAGAACTCCAGCGCGGCCGGATCGTCCAGGGCCCGGCGCAGCCGCCCGACCCAGGTCGGATCGGTGCCCACCACGTCGGCCGGGGTGGGGAACTCGCCGGCGGCCGGGTCGTCGCACAGCACCACGCCGGGCGCGGTCGCGAGGATCTCCCGGGCGCCGTCGACCGCGACCTCGCGCTGGAAGCGGGCGTGCACGGTCAGCGAGTGCGTGGTGACCACCGGCACCTGCACGCAGGTCACGGCGACCGGCAGCGCGGCCAGGCCGAGGACCTTGCGGGTCTCCTCGCGCACCGCCAGCTCCCGCGCCGACCAGCCGTCCGCCCGCGGCGGCCCGGCCCACGGCACGACGTTCAGCGCGACCGGCTCCGGGAACGGCCCGGTGGCGTCCCCGACGGCCCGCCTGAGGTCCCCCGGCTGTGTGCCCAGCTCGGTCCCGGCCACCAGGGCCAGCTGGGCCCGCAGGGTGTCCACCCCGGCCCGCCCGGCCCCGCTCGCCGCCTCGTACGACGACACCACCAGCTCGCGCAGGCCGTACTCGGCGTGCAGCGCGCCCAGGGCGACGATCATCGTCAGGGTGGCGCTGCCGGGGCTCGCGACGATCCCGCGCGGGCGGGAGCGCAGCGCGTGCGGATTGACCTCGGGCACCACGAGCGGCACGTCCGCCTCGGCCCGGAAGGCACCGGTGCCGTCGACGACGACCGCGCCGCGCGCGGCGGCGACCGGCGCCCAGGCGGCGGCGACCTCCCCGGGCACGCCGAACAGCGCGATGTCGACCCCGTCGAAGGCGTCCTCCGACAGGGCCGTCACCTCGACCTGAGCCCCGCGCACGGTCAGCTTGCGGCCGGCCGAGCGCGCGGAGGCGATCAGCCGGATCTCGCCCCAGATGTCCGCGCGCTCGGACAGGATCCGGAGCATGACCGTGCCGACGGCCCCGGTCGCTCCCACGACCGCGAGCGTCGGCCTGCCGGTCATCGGGCCGGACCCCGGCTCATCGGGCCGTGCTCCGGCTCATCGGCCGGTGCCTCCGTAGACGACGGCCTCGTCGGAGTCGGAGTCGAGCCCGAAGGCGGTGTGCACGGCGCGTACGGCCTCGGGCACGTCGTCGGCGCGCGTGACGACCGAGATGCGGATCTCGGAGGTCGAGATCAGCTCGATGTTCACGCCCGCGTCGCTCAGCGCCTCGAAGAACGCGGCGGTGACGCCCGGGTTGGTCTTCATACCGGCGCCGACCAGGGAGATCTTGCCGATCTGGTCGTCGTAGCGCAGCGAGTCGAAGCCGATGCCGGGACGGTTCTTCTCCAGCGCGTCGATGGCCTTGCGGCCCTCGGTCTTCGGCAGGGTGAAGGAGATGTCCGTCAGCCCGGTGGAGGCGGCGGACACGTTCTGCACGACCATGTCGATGTTGACCTCGGCATCGGCGATGGTCCGGAAGATCGCGGCGGCCTCACCCGGCTTGTCCGGCACACCGACGACCGTGATCTTGGCCTCGGAGGTGTCGTGCGCGACACCGGAGATGATGGCCTGCTCCACCTTCTTGTCCCCAATCGGCTCACTGCTGACCCATGTGCCCTGCAGTCCGCTGAACGAGGACCGGACATGGATCGGGATGTTGTAACGGCGGGCGTACTCCACACAGCGGTGGAGCAGCACCTTGGAACCGGACGAGGCCAGCTCCAGCATGTCCTCGAAGGAGATCCAGTCGATCTTCCGGGCCTTCTTCACCACCCGCGGGTCGGCGGTGAACACGCCGTCGACGTCGGTGTAGATCTCGCAGACCTCGGCGTCCAGCGCGGCGGCGAGCGCCACGGCCGTCGTGTCGGACCCGCCGCGCCCCAGCGTGGTGATGTCCTTCTTGTCCTGGCTGACGCCCTGGAAGCCGGCGACGATCGCGATGTTGCCCTCGTCCAGCGCGGTGCGGATCCGGCCCGGCGTGACGTCGATGATCCGGGCTTTGTTGTGGACCGAGTCGGTGATCACGCCCGCCTGGCTGCCCGTGAACGACTGGGCCTCGTGGCCCAGGTTTTTGATCGCCATCGCCAGCAGGGCCATGGAGATCCGCTCTCCGGCGGTCAGCAGCATGTCGAACTCCCGCCCCGCAGGCATCGGAGACACCTGCTCGGCGAGATCGATCAGCTCGTCCGTCGTGTCGCCCATCGCGGAAACGACGACGACAACCTGGTTGCCGTTCTTCTTCGCTTCCACGATCCGCTTGGCGACGCGCTTGATGCCCTCGGCATCGGCTACGGAGGAGCCTCCGTACTTCTGCACGACAAGGCCCACGTGCGCTCCTCGCTCGGTTCGTTTATGTCGGCTCAGTCTATCGAGCGTCCGAATTCCACCCACCTGCTCCCGCATGGTGAGACATCGTCCGCCCAGGTCCGACCCTGCCCAGCGGGCCGCGCGCCACTCCGAAAGTGCCCCGGCTCACAGCCGGCCGCCCGGACCGCTACTTCGCCGGGCGGATGCCCAGCGGCGCGCCGATCTCCTCGGCCATGACCCGGCCGGCCTCGAACTCCAGCGTCTCGTCGCCGATGTCGGCCTGGTCGGTGTCCAGGCCGTCCAGCTCCTCCAGCGGCTGGTTCAGCCGGACGTGGATGAGGACGGACTGCAGGGCGCGCAGCACCGCCGAGGCCGTCGCCCCCCAGTTGGAGAAGTACGAGAACTGCCACCACCACAGCGCCTCGGTGGCGCGGCCCGCGCGGTAGTGGGCCATGCCGTGCCTGAGGTCGGTGATGATGTCGGCGAGGTCGTCGGAGATCCGGGCCGGCACGGGCGCCTTGCGGGGCTCGTACGGGTCGAAGACCTCCGAGTAGACGTCGACCGGGTCCAGCAGCCGGGCGAAGTTCTCGCGCAGCCCGTCCACGTCCGGCTCGGGGCCCGGGTCGGGCTCGTAGCGCTCGTCGGGGACGAAGTCCTCGTGGGCGCCCAGCCGGCCGCCGGCGAGCAGCAGCTGGGAGACCTCCAGGAGGAGGAAGGGGACCGCCGAGCCCGGCTCGTCGCCCCTGGCCACCTCCGTGACGGCCACCAGGAAGCTCTCCACCTGGTCCGCGATCTGCACCGCGAAGTCGTCCGGGTTCTGCGTCGTGGCATGCAGCGTGGCGTCAGACATCCAGCAATCGTCTCCCCTCGAAGGCGCGGCCGAGGGTCACCTCGTCCGCGTACTCCAGGTCGCCACCCACCGGGAGGCCGCTGGCCAGGCGGGTGACCTTCAGGCCCATGGGCTTGATCATGCGGGCGAGGTACGTGGCCGTCGCCTCGCCTTCCAGATTCGGGTCCGTCGCCAGGATCAGCTCCGTGACCGTCCCATCGGCCAACCGCGCGAGAAGTTCCCGTATACGCAGGTCGTCGGGTCCGACGCCCTCGATGGGGCTGATCGCGCCGCCGAGTACGTGGTAGCGGCCCCGGAACTCGCGGGTGCGCTCGATCGCGACGACGTCCTTGGGCTCCTCCACCACACAGATGACGGCGGGGTCGCGGCGCGGGTCGCGGCAGATGCCGCACAGCTCCTCCTGCGCCACGTTGCCGCAGGTCGCGCAGAAGCGGACCTTCGCCTTGACCTCCATCAGGGCGTGCGCGAGCCGCTTCACGTCGGCCGGCTCCGCCTGGAGGATGTGGAAGGCGATCCGCTGCGCGCTCTTGGGACCGACGCCGGGCAGCCGCCCCAGTTCGTCGATGAGGTCCTGGACCACGCCTTCGTACAACGGACTGCCCTTCCTGGAGACCTTTCGGTACGTACGGTAGTCGGCTTCCTCCTCCGCCCGGAAGGCGGTGGCGGGAAGCGGGTCAGAACGGCAGGCCCGGGATGCCGCTGCCGCCGCCCAGCCCCTGGGCCAGCGGGCCGAGCTTCTGCTGCTGGAGCGTCTGCGCGTTCTGGTTGGCCGCCTGGACGGCCGCCACGATCAGGTCGGCGAGGGTCTCGGTGTCCTCCGGGTCCACCGCCTTCGGATCGATCCTCAGCGCGCGCAGCTCGCCGGCGCCGGTGACGGTGGCCTTCACCAGGCCGCCGCCCGCCTGCCCGTCGACCTCGGTGTTCGCCAGTTCCTCCTGCGCGCGCGCCAGGTCCTGCTGCATCTTCTGGGCCTGCTGGAGCAACTGCTGCATGTTGGGCTGCCCACCGGGGATCACGATCAGCTCCTCGCCGTCTTCCGCGTCGTCGTCTCCGACGTTTTTCTCAGTCGTCAATGAGCCTACGTGGTCCACGCGGTCCCTGCCCTGCCACTCTTTCGGGTGAGAAAGGCCGCTGTCCTATACCTGATCAAGGCCCTCTTCCGGGCGGAAAAACGGGGAAACCTCCCTCTCCGTCATCCGTTGGGCGGTAGGAAGGTGGCCGCGCGTCGGCATGGAATGTCACGCAACGCGACCGGTCGTGATCAGTAGGGAGTGCCGGGTGGGTCAGCCGGAGATGCAGCCCGAGGGTCCGCCTCAGGACGGGCGGGGCGAGGGCGCGGCCGGGCTGCGGCCGGGCGATCTGACCGGGCGGACGTTTCCGCTCGGGGACTGGGGCGAACCGGCCGAGCGGCTGGACGAGCTGTACCGGTGGGTGGAGCGCCGGGGGATGGAGACGGCCGACTGGTATCTGCGGGACCGGCTCTGGAAGCGGCGCGGGGCGCGCGCGCTGCGGATCACGGCGGCGGCCGGGGCGGTGGCCGGGGCGGCGCTGCCGCTGCTGGACCTCACCGGGGTGGCCGCCGGGGTGGCGCCCTGGGGCTGTCTGGCACTGCTGCTCGCGGGCGCCGGCGTCGGCGTCGACCGGTTCTTCGGGTGCACGTCCGGCTGGATGCGGGACGTGGCCACGGCCCAGGCGGTCCAGCGGCGGCTCCAGGTCCTCCAGTTCGACTGGGCGTCGGAGAGCGTGCGGGAGGTGCTGGGCCCGGCGGAGGGCACGGCGAGCGAGGCGGCCGAACGGTGCCTGACGGTGCTGCGGCGCTTCTGCGAGGACATCGCGGAGCTGGTGCGCACGGAGACCACCGACTGGATGGTGCAGTTCCGCACGGGCCCGGCTCCCCTGGGCATCCAGACGGCGTCGGCCACGGTGCCCCGGCAGGAGGCGGGCGCCGCGGGCGGGGCGCGTTTCCCGCTGCCCCCGGCGAACGGAAGCCGCCCGAACATGCCGAGGCAGCGCCCCCCGGAACCCCGCTGACGGTCACTCCTTGCTGTACGTCAGGCTCTCCCCGCCGCTCGCCTTGGTCCGCTCGAGCCTGCCGTCCGGCAGCAGGGTGACCTCGGTGGCCTCGCCCGGGGTGCAGGAGGAGGCCGGTTCCCCGGTGGTGACGGTGGACGGCCCGATCTCCAGCGGCCCGTCCCCGCCGGATGCTCCGGTCAGCTCGGCCTCGAAGACACAGTGGTACGACCCGCCGCCCTCGGTCGGCCCGTCCGCGACCAGGGTCAGCACGGTGTCCCCCACCTCGCCCTGCCGGATGGTCAGTTCGCGGGTGCCCGTGCCGCTCTCGCTGCTGATGGCGGCACGCCAGGTGCCCAGGTAGGCGTCGGGTATCGCCCCGGCGGCCGATGTCTTGGAGGCGGTCGGGGCGGGCGCGGCGGAGGTGGGGGGCGCCGCCGAGCCGTCCGGGGGCGCGGAACGGTGGGCGGGGGCCGTACCGGTCGTGCCGCCGGCCTTCTCGTCGGTGCCGCCGTTCTTCATCAGCGCGTACACCGAGCCGCCCGCGCCGACCGCCACGACCAGCGCGATGACGACGAGCAGCGCGGTGGACCGGCCGCTGCGCCGCTCCGGCTCCTCCGCCGCGCCGGGGTCCGAGGGACCGTACGGCGGTGTGGACCCGGGCCCGCCGGCATACGGGCCGTACGGCTGCCGCACCCCGCCCCAGCCGCCGGTACCGGTGCCGGCCTGCTGCGGATAGCCGTAGCCGGTGGGGTGTGGCTGCGGCTGCTGGTACGACTCCGGTGGCGGGGTGCCGTACGCCGGGCCGAAGCCGTGCGGTGCCGGGGGTGCGGTGGGCGGCGGCGGAACGTGGGGGGGCAGGGCGCCGGGCAGGTGGTCGACGGGCGCGGGGGCTCCGCCGTCGGAGACAGGGGCGTGCTCGGGGGACCCGTTGGCCGCCATGAAGGACACTCCGGCCCCGTGGGACGCGCCGGACCCACGTGGGACACCGGTGCCGTGGGACCCATAGGACCCGTGCGTCCCGGACTGCTGCGAGGCACCGGAGGACCCGTGCGACGCACCGGACCCCTGCGGCACCGCGGACCCGTGGGACGTACCCGGCCCCCCGAGCGCGTCGGCGCCCGCCGGCGTCCCGGCTGCGGTTCCGTTCGCGTGCGCGGCCGTCCCCGCCGTCGGTGCTCCCCCGCCGTCCTCCGGATGCTCCGCCTCCAGCAGCCGTACGGCGTGCCGGCCGAGCTGGGCCACCAGGGCACCGGGCAGCCAGGGATCGCGGGAGCGGCCCCCGGTCACCGTGTCCTCCATCCCGGTGCGCTCCAGGATCTCCGCCGGCGAGGGCCGGCCCGCCGGGTCCTTGCGCAGGCAGTCCCGTACGAGGTCGGCGATCCCCTCGGGCACCCCGGTCAGGTCCGGCTCCTCCTGGGCGATGCGGAACATCAGCGCGTGGACCCCGCTGTCGGCGGTCCCGAAGGGCAGCGAACCGGTGGCCGCGTAGGCGAGCACCGAGCCGAGGCAGAACACGTCGCACGCGGGCGTGATCCGGTCCCCGCGCACCTGCTCGGGCGCCATGAACCCGGGCGAGCCGACCAGCGCCCCGGTGCGGGTCAGCCCCTCCTCGCCCGGCGCCGCCGTCTCCAGCGCCCGCGCGATCCCGAAGTCGATCACGCGCGGCCCGTCGATGGTGACCAGCACGTTGGACGGCTTGAGGTCGCGGTGCACGAGCCCGGCCGCGTGGATGTCCGCCAGCGCCTGCGCGAGACCCGCCGCCAGGATCCGTACCGACCGCTCGGGCAGCGCCCCGTGGTCGTGCCCGACGACCTGTTGCAGGCTCGGCCCGGCCACGTACCCGGTCGCCACCCAGGGCACGGCGGCCTCGGTGTCCGCGTCCAGCACCGGCGCGGTCCAGTACCCGCCGACCCGGCGCGCGGCGTGCACCTCCTGCCGGAACCGCGCCCGGAACTCCTCCCGCTCGGCCAGTTCCGCGCGGACCAGCTTCACGGCGACGGTCCGGCCCCGCTCCGACCGGGCCAGGTACACCTGCCCCATGCCGCCCGCGCCGAGCCGTGCCAGCAGCCGGTACGCCCCGATCGCCGGCGGATCCCCCGGCCCCAGCTTCTCCATCCCCGCGCCGCCTTCCCCCCATAGGTCTGCACCGCCCGACAATAGTGCGCCGGTACGGCACCGGGTCCGGTACGGATTCCACGGTTCCGTAACAGGGCCCGACGGGCACCGGGAACCGGCCACTGCGGGCACCGCCGCAAACGCGCCACCCACCCCCTATGTCCCCGCCCGTCGACAACCTGTCGCGGATTCCCCCCGTCCACGGAACAAGACGCCGATATGCCTTCCGCATCGCGGACATTTACCCTCACCGGCATGACCCCTCAGCCCAGCCCCGAAGCCGGCGCCGCAGTGAAGGCCGCCGACCGCGCGCACGTCTTCCACTCCTGGTCCGCGCAGGACCTCATCGACCCGCTCGCCGTCGCCGGCGCCGAGGGGTCGTACTTCTGGGACTACGACGGCACGCGCTACCTGGACTTCACCAGCGGGCTCGTCTTCACCAACATCGGCTACCAGCACCCCAAGGTCGTCGCGGCGATCCAGGAGCAGGCCGCGAAGCTGACCACCTTCGCGCCCGCGTTCGCCGTCGAGGCCCGCTCGGAGGCGGCCCGGCTGATCGCCGAGCGGACCCCCGGCGACCTGGACAAGATCTTCTTCACCAACGGCGGCGCGGACGCCGTGGAGCACGCGGTGCGCATGGCCCGGCTGCACACCGGCCGCCCGAAGGTCCTCTCGGCGTACCGCTCGTACCACGGCGGCACCCAGCAGGCGGTGAACATCACCGGTGACCCGCGCCGCTGGGCGAACGACAGCGGCTCGAACGGGGTCGCCCGGTTCTGGGCGCCGTTCCTCTACCGCTCCCGCTTCTACTCCGAGACCGAGGAGCAGGAGTGCGCCCGGGCGCTGGAGCACCTGGAGACGACGATCGCCTTCGAGGGCCCGGCGACCATCGCCGCGATCATCCTGGAGAGCATCCCGGGCACCGCCGGGATCATGATGCCGCCGCCCGGCTACCTGGCCGGCGTGCGCGAGCTGTGCGACAAGTACGGGATCGTCTTCATCCTGGACGAGGTCATGGCCGGCTTCGGCCGGACCGGCGAGTGGTTCGCGGCCGACCTGTTCGGTGTCGTCCCCGACCTGATGACCTTCGCCAAGGGGGTGAACTCCGGTTACGTGCCCCTCGGCGGTGTCGCCATCTCGCGGAAGATCGCCGAGACCTTCGGCACGCGCCCCTACCCCGGCGGCCTCACCTACTCCGGCCACCCGCTGGCCTGCGCCGCCGCCGTCGCCACGATCAACGTGATGGCGGAGGAGGGCATCGTGGAGAACGCCAAGCGGCTCGGCGAGAGCGTCGTCGGCCCCGGCCTCGCCGAGCTGGCCGCCCGCCACCCGAGCGTCGGCGAGGTGCGCGGCGTGGGCATGTTCTGGGCGCTGGAGCTGGTGCGCGACCGGGAGACCCGCGAGCCGCTGGTGCCGTACAACGCGTCCGGCGAGGCGAACGCCCCCATGGCCGCCTTCACCGCCGCCGCCAAGCGGCACGGCCTGTGGCCGTTCGTGAACATGAACCGCACCCACATCGCCCCGCCGTGCAACGCGACCGAGGCCGAGCTGAAGGAGGGGCTGGCCGCGCTCGACGCCGCGCTGACCGTCGCCGACGAACACACCGTGTGACCACAACTGCCGCGACACCTGTTCGAACGCGTAAGGTGACGTGCTCGTAAGGAAGAGGGACCCGCGGCGTTCGCGGGTCCGTACGAGCACCGCATCCGGACGTGTGAGGAGAGGCACGGAGCATGCCCGGCAACGGCCCCGTGACGCGCAGCACCCTGCGCCAGCAGATCGCGGACGCGCTCCGTGACGAGGTGCTGGCGGGACGGCTGCGCCCGGGCCGGGCGTTCACCGTCAAGGAGATAGCCGACCAGTACGGCGTCTCCGCCACACCGGTCCGCGAGGCGCTGGTCGACCTGTCCGCGCAGGGCATCCTGGAGGCCGACCAGCACCGCGGCTTCCGGGTGCCCGAGTACTCGGTCGGCGACTACCGGCACATGGTCGAGGCCCGCGGCCTGGTCACCGACGGCATGTTCCGGGCGCTCACCGCCGACCACCCCGCCTTCCGCACCCCGCCGGAGGACCCCCGCACGGGCGCGGCCCTGGCCACCGTGCGACGCCGTGGCGAGGAGGCCCAGCGGGCGGCCACGGCCGGCGACCTGACCGTCCTCATCGGCTACGACCTGCGCTTCTGGCGCGAGTTGAGCGCCCTGTTCGGCAACCCCTACCTCGGGGACTTCCTGCACCGGCTGCGCGTGCAGTCCTGGGTGTGCGCGGTGCAGTACCTGCTGCGCCTGCCGGAGCTGCGCGGCCGGCTCTGGGACCGGCACACCGAACTGGTCGACGCGCTGGCCCGGCGGGAGGCGGAGACGGCCCGCGCGATCGTCGCCGACGCGAGCGCGCACTCGCTGGCGCTGCTGGAACACCTGGCGGGCGGGTAGACGACCGATACGGGCCCCACGGGGGAGCGTCCCCGGGCCGCAGCGACTACCCTTCCCTGACCACCCGCCGCCGCGCGTGACGGCGCGCCCGCCGATGCGAGGAGCCCTCTTTGGCCTGTGACCTGTGGCTGGTACCACTCGTGGACGTGTTGTGCCACACCCCGGACAACCCCTTCGCCGAGGAACTCGCGCAGTACGACAAGGCGCTGGCCGAGGCCGGTCTGCCGCCGGTGCCGGTGTACCAGTACATGCCCGGCCTGTCCGGCGACGTCGCCCCCGTCGCCGGTTTCGACTACGACGCCCTGCACTTCCTGCGCCGGGCCTACCTGCTCCAGGTCTGCGGCCTGCCGGTGACGCCGGTGGACGAACTGGGCGGCGACTACGAGCAGTTGCTGGAGATGTTCGAGTCGACGGCCCAGCAGTCACACCTGGTCTGGCACTACGACCACGCGGGCGCCTACGTCCCCGTGGACTTCCCGCACCCGCTCTCCAACGACGAACTCCTCGCGGGCGGCGGCCCGTTGGGTTCCTCCCAGACCCTGTTGCGGGAACTCCAGTACGTGGCCCCCGTCATCGGCATCGACCCGGCCAACCCCCCGGCCGCACCCGCCCCGCCCCCGGCCCCCACGGAACTGGAGGAACCGGCGGCCCCGCCCCCCTACGACCCCAGCCCCTTCGCCCGCGAACGCCACGTCTGGCTGGGCCTCCACACAGCGGCGACCCGCTCCCTGGCCCAGGGCTCGATGATCGTGTTCAGCTGAGCCGGGCGGAAACAGCGCGGGAAAAGAAAGACACCCTGCCGGCCGGACCGGCAGGGCGTCCCGTGAGGGTGCTCGTTCTACAGGAACGAGTTGATCTCGATCGTCTCGTCGCGGCCCGGGCCCACGCCGATCGCGGAGATCGGGGCGCCGGACATCTCCTCCAGTGCCTTGACGTACGCCTGGGCGTTCTTCGGCAGGTCGGAGAAGGACTTGGCCTTGCTGATGTCCTCGGACCAGCCCGGCAGCATCTCGTAGACGGGCTTCGCGTGGTGGAAGTCGGTCTGGGAGTAGGGCAGCTCCTCGACCCGCTTGCCGTCGATCTCGTAGGCGACGCAGACCGGGATCTGCTCCCAGCCGGTGAGCACGTCCAGCTTGGTGAGGAAGAAGTCGGTCAGGCCGTTGACGCGGGTGGCGTAGCGGGCGATGACCGCGTCGAACCAGCCGCAGCGGCGGTCCCGGCCGGTGGTGACGCCCCGCTCGCCGCCGATGCGGCGCAGCGCCTCGCCGTCCTCGTCGAACAGCTCCGTCGGGAACGGGCCCGCGCCGACACGGGTCGTGTAGGCCTTCAGGATGCCGATCACCCGGCTGATCTTCGTCGGGCCCACGCCCGCGCCCGTGCAGGCGCCGCCCGCGGTCGGGTTCGAGGAGGTGACGAAGGGGTACGTGCCGTGGTCGATGTCCAGCAGCGTGCCCTGGCCGCCCTCGAAGAGCACGACCTTGTCGTCCTCCAGGGCCTGGTTCAGGATCAGCACCGTGTCGGCGACGTACGGCCGGATCTGCTCGGCGTAGCCCAGCAGCTCCTCGACCACCTGGTCCGCGGCGATCGCGCGCCGGTTGTACAGCTTCGTCAGGATCTGGTTCTTGACGTCGAGGGCCGCCTCCACCTTCTGCTGGAGGATCGACTCGTCGTACAGGTCCTGGACCCGGATGCCCACGCGGTTGATCTTGTCGGCGTAGGTCGGGCCGATGCCGCGGCCGGTCGTGCCGATCTTGCGCTTGCCGAGGAAGCGTTCCGTCACCTTGTCGACGGTCACGTTGTACGGCGTGATGATGTGCGCGTTACCGCTGATCAGGAGCTTGGACGTGTCGACGCCACGCTCGTTCAGACCGCTCAGCTCGGAGAGCAGGACCGACGGGTCGACGACGACACCGTTGCCGATGACCGGCGTACAGCCGGGCGACAGGATTCCGGAAGGGAGGAGGTGCAGTGCGTACTTCTGGTCGCCCACGACGACCGTGTGGCCGGCGTTGTTGCCACCCTGGTAACGCACCACGTAATCGACGGAACCACCGAGGAGATCCGTCGCCTTTCCCTTGCCTTCGTCACCCCACTGAGCACCGAGCAGCACAAGTGCGGGCACGCGCGTACACCCCTTCCGGGCGGGGCATGTCCAAGGTCGGGGGCATGGGCGTAACGTTCACCGCCGCGTACCACCGCGACCGTCGTTGGTCGCACAACCGTCGGACCGGATGCCCCGGAATAGACGAAGCCCCTGGCGCAATAGCGCAAGGGGCTCTTGCACAAAGATGCTACCCGAGGAAGCGAGGCAGGACCGAGGTGGCGACTTCCGCGACGTCCGATCAGCTGCTGGTGATCATCGATCCGGCGGCACGGCAGGCGGACGGGGAGTCCGTACGGATCGCGAAAGACGTGCTCAGCGCGGGTGCGCCGGCCAAGCTGTGCCTGCCGGACGGCCCGGAGGAATTCGCCCGCGCCCTGGCCCGCAGAGGGTCGCGGCGGCCGGTCGTGGTGGGGGACGGCCGGGCGCTGACGCGGGCCGTCACCCTGCTGCACCGGCGGGGTGAGCTGGCCGGATGCGCGCTGTCCGTGGTGCCGGTCGGGGACACGGCGCTCGCCGAGTCGCTCGGGGTGCCCGGCGGCGCGGTGGCGGCGGCGCGGGCGGTCCTGGACGGCGTGGAGCGGCGGCTGGACCTGCTGGTCGACGACGGGGACGGCGTGGTGCTGGGCGCGCTGCGCATCCCGCCGGTGCCGGTGCGGGCGGGCGCCGCCTCCCCGGTGCCGCTCTCCTCGGGCCGGCCCTGGTACCGCTCGCTGGTCCGCACCCTCGCCGTCCGCCCGGCCCGGCTGTCCGCCGTGCCCGCCCCGCACGCGGCCCGGCTGCGGGTGGAGGTCGACGGGCGGCCGATGGTCGACACGGACCAGCCGGTGGAGGCGGTGTCGGTGACGCCGGGCGCGGCCGGGATGGCCTCGGTGGAGGTCCGGCCGCTGTCGGTGGGCGCGGAGGCGACCCCGCTGCTGGCCTCCGGGCACACGGTGACCGTCACCGGGGCGGAGTTCCGCTACCGGACGGACTCGGCGGTGTCCGGGCCGGTGCGCCGGCGGACCTGGCGGGTGGTGGAGGGCGCCTGGAGCCTCGTCCTGCCCGCCGGCCGCTGAATCCCCGCGAGGGACGGCGCGCCCGGCTCAGCGCAGCTCCACGCGCAGCCCCCGCAGTCCCCTCATCACGAAGTTCGGGCGGCGTTCCGGCTCCGCCGCGAGGGTGAGCGTGGGCGCCCGCTCCAGCAGGGCCGTCAGGGAGGCGGCCAGCTCGATACGGGCCAGGGGCGCGCCGACGCAGTAGTGGATGCCGGCGCCGAAGGAGATGTGCGGGTTCTCCGCGCGGGCGAGGTCGAGTCGGCCGGGGTCGGCGAAGACGGCCGGGTCGTGGTTGGCGGAGCCGAAGAGCAGGGCGACCTCGGCGCCCCTCGGGATCGTGGTGCCGCCGATCTCGATGTCGTCCAGCACCCAGCGTTCGAAGAGCTGGAGCGGTGTGTCGTAGCGCAGCAGCTCCTCGGTCGCGGACGGCACCAGGGCGTGGTCGGCGCGCAGGGCCGCGAGCTGCCCGGGGTGGCGGAACAGGGCGTACCAGCCGTTCACCGTGGCGTTGACGGTCGCCTCGTGGCCGGCGTTGAGGAGCAGCACCACCGTGGAGACCAGTTCCTGCCCGGTGAGGCGGTCGCCCTCGTCGTGGGCCGCGATCAGGGCGGAGACCAGGTCCTCGCCGGGCTCGGCGCGGCGGGCCGCGATCAGCTCCCGCAGGTAGCCGGAGAACTCCACCGACGCCCGCACCGCCCGGGCCGCCGTCTCCTCGGACGGGTTCAGCTCGTACATCCCGCAGATGTCCGCCGACCAGGGCCGCAGCAGTGGCCGGTCCGCCTCGGGGATGCCGAGCAGTTCGGCGATCACCGCGACCGGCAGCGGTTCGGCCAGGTCCGTCAGCAGATCGCCGCCGCCGTTGCCGACCAGGGTGTCCACCAGCTCCTCGGCCAGCCCCCGCACATACGGCACCAGCCGCTCCACCGTGCGCGGGGTGAACGCCTTCGCCACCAGGCGCCGGATCCGGGTGTGGTCCGGCGGCTCCAGGTCCAGCATTCCGTGGTCGTTGAGGGTGTGGAAGGGCTCGTGCTCGGGCGGCGGCGGGGTACGGCCGAACTCCTCGTGCGTGAACCGGTGCAGATAGGTGCGGCCGAGCCGGCGGTCCCGCAGCAGCGCCGAGACGTCCGCGTGGTGCGGCACCAGCCACTGGTCGCTCGGTTCGTACCGGATCACCCGGCCGCGGGCGCGCAGCTCGGCGTAGGCCGGGTAGGGGTCGGCGACGAACGCCGGGTCCCAGGGGTCGAAGGCGTGGTCCGCAGCAGCTGCCATGGACGGACGCTAGCCCGGCCCGCCCCGCGTGGCCAGCCTCCGCCCCGGCCCGCCGTCAGCGGGCGCCGGGGCGGACCACTCCGGACTCGTAGGCGTAGACCGCGGCCTGGGTGCGGTCGCGCAGGCCCAGCTTCACCAGGATCCGGCCCACATGCGTCTTCACGGTCTGCTCGGCCACGACCAGCCGCTCGGCGATCTCCGCGTTCGACAGGCCCTGCGCGATCAGCGCCAGCACCTCCGTCTCCCGCTCGGTCAGCTCGCCGACGCGCCGTCTGAGCGGGGCCCGGCCGCCACCGTCCAGGCGGGAGAACTCCGCGATGAGCCGCCGGGTGATGCCGGGGGCCAGCAGGGCGTCACCCGCGGCCACGACCCGGACCGCCTCGGCCAGCTGGTCCGCGGAGGCGTCCTTGAGCAGGAAGCCGGAGGCGCCCGCCCGCAGCGCGTCGTACACGTACTCGTCCAGGTCGAACGTCGTCAGCACCAGCACCCTCACGGCGGGGTGGTCCTCGGTGATGCGGCGGGTCGCCTCGATGCCGCCCAGCTCCGGCATCCGGATGTCCATCAGCACCACGTCCGGCGCCAGTTCGGCGGTCCGGGCGATCGCGTCCCGGCCGTCCACCGCCTGCCCGATCACCTCGATGTCGCTCTGGGCGTTGAGCAGCACGGTGAAGCCCTGCCGGACCATCTGCTGGTCGTCGGCGATCAGGACACGGATGCTGCCGGTACCGCTCGTCATGGGGTCTGTTCTCCTGTCGGGCGCTGGTCGGGTGGGTCCGGGACGTCCCCGGGGAGGAAGGCCGTGACGCTGAAGCCGCCGCCCTCGGTGCCGCCCGCCACGAGACGGCCGCCGAGCATGGCCACGCGCTCGCGCATGCCGAGCAGGCCGTGCCCGGCGCCCGGGGACGGCGGTACGGGGTGCCGGGGCGGGGAGTTGTCCACCCTCAGCCGCAGACCGTCCGGGAGATGCCCGACCTCGACCCGCACCCGGGATCCGGGCGCGTGCCGCAGGGCGTTGCTCAGCGCCTCCTGCACGATCCGGTACGCCGACAGCTCCACGCCCGGTGCGTAGGGCCGTGTCCCGCCCGTGACCTCGGCGGTCACGTCCAGTCCCGCCGCGCGGGTGTTCTCGATCAGCGCGCCGAGCCGGTCCAGCGTGGGCTGGGGGGCGTCCGGGGCCGCTCCGGTGCCGGGGGCGCCCAGGCCGTAGGGGTCCTCGGGGTTCTCCGGGTGCTCGGACCGCAGCACCCCGAGGACCCGGCGCAGCTCGGTCAGCGCCTCCAGCGCGTTGGCGCGGATGCCGGAGAGGTTCTCCAGCAGCTCCGGGGAGGGGTTCTCCACCAGGTGCGGGGCGACCTGGGCCTGGATGGAGATCACCGACATGTGGTGGGCGACCACGTCGTGCAGCTCCCGGGCGATCCGGCTGCGCTCCTCCAGCAGGGTGCGGCGGGCCCGCTCCTCCACGGTGATCGTCGTCTGCTGCACCAGCTCGCTACGGGCCTGCTGGCGGCTGCGCAGGGCGCCGCCGGTGACCGCCATGACGGCGCACAGGGCCACCGCCAGCGTGCCGGTGCCGGAGTAGCGGCCCGCCCCCATCAGAGCCTGTAGGACCCAGGTCACCGCGGTGGTCACGGTGGCCGCGGCCACCACGCCGGCCGGCCGGACGCGCAGGGCGAGCAGCAGGAAGACCGCTATGTGCGCGATCAGCGTGGGCGTGGTCCAGGGCCAGTTGGGGCCGGGGCCGTCGGGCGGGAGGGCGGCCAGGTGGGGGCGGGCCAGCAGGGCGGTGACGGTGGCGGCGGCGAGGGACAGCGCCCAGGCGGGGACGGGGCGCCAGCCGGCCAGGAGGAGGGCGACGGCCTGGAGGGCGGTGGTGGCGAGGGCGACGGGGAAGGCGATGCCGTAGGACTCGGAGACCTCGGCGCCGCCGCCCACCGCGATGGTCAGCGCGATCCAGCCGAGCAGGAAGTAGGTGAGCAGTCGGGCCCAGCGGTAGCGGGAGTACGGGGGCGAGTGGCGGGTGGGGGCCTCGCCCAGCCAGACCCGCAGGCGGGCGCTGGTGCGGGGCGGGGTACGAGGGCCCTCGGCGGGGGTGGTGGTCGGGTCCTCGGGCTGCACGGGGACAACCTTAGGCATGGTGCGGGGACTTCCTCGGCGGCAGATGGCGGCGGACCACCCGGGACGAACCGCGGCGCGTGCGGCGCGGACCCCGCTCGCGGTGGCGGAAGGCCGCCAGGCACAGGGCCAGCGCCACGGCGAACACGGGCAGCCAGGCCAGCCGGTACGCCACCCAGAGCAGGGAGTCGGGCGTGGTGTGCAGACCGGGCAGACGGCCGGCCACGAGCCCGGTGGCGGTGGTGGCCATCATCGCCGTCTGGTGCCACAGGAAGACCGTCATCGCCGAGAGGTTGACCAGGGCCACCGCCGCCCAGACCAGGGGGCGGGCCGCGGCCCGGCGCAGCCGGTCGCGCAGCGACAGCGCCAGACCGCACTGGGCCAGGCCGAATGTGACGGCCGCCAGGGTCGGCGGATTGAGGTTGGAGACCGCGGCGCCGGGGACGCCGACCATGGACGCCGGGTAGCCCGCGCAGCCGACGAGGAGCGCCGTGGCCGCCGTACCGCCGAGCAGCAGGACCCGGGCCGAACGGCGGCCCCGCAGCTCGCCCCGGGCCCAGGCCGCGCCCAGGGTGTAGGGCACCAGCCAGCCGGCGGCCAGGTTGGTCCAGCCGAGCCAGGACGGGCCGATGTGCAGACCGAAGCGGAGCAGGTCCACGTGCAGGACGACGGCGAGCGGCCAGAGGGGGTTGAGCCGGGCGACGAGCGGGGTGGCGGCCGTCAGCGCGGCGAACACCAGCAGGAACCACAGCGGGGACAGCGCGAGTTTCACCAGGCTGTGGACAGTGGCCAGGGGCGTGCCGCCCAGCAGCAGGGCGGCGGCGGTCACCGTCCACAGAGCCGACAGGGCGGTGACCGGGCGGAGCAGCCGGGCCATGCGGGCGCGCAGCCAGTGACCGTAGGAGTCGCCCCGGGCCTGGGCCGTGGCCAGGCTGCGGGTCGCCGCATGGCCGCCGACCAGGAAGAACACGGCCAGGGTCTGGAACAGCCAGGAGACCGGGGCCAGCCAGGGCTGGTGGCCCAGCGGGCTCTCGGTGTGCAGGGCGCCGTCCTGTGCGACCAGGGCGGTCACCAGCCAGTGGCCGAGGACGACACCGAGTATCGCGAGGGCCCGCAGCGCGTCGACCGCGCGGTCCCGGGAGGCGGGGGTGGCGGCGTCCAGACGCCGGGCGCCCAGGCGGAGGGTGTGCGGACGGAAGGCGTCCAGGGCGCGGGTGCGTCGGCGGAGGACGTCCAAGGGGCGGCGCGGGGCGTGGGCCCGGGGGGTCTGCTCAGGCACGGGTCACCTCCGAGGTCTCGCCGAGGGTGATCCGGGCCAGGTTGGCGAGAGAGGCCGAGCCCGGGGTGAAGTAGCCGCTGTGGCCGGCGCCGGCCGCGTCGAAGACCCGGGCGCCGAAGGCGGCGGAGACGGGGTCGGTGCCGAAGCCGACGGTGGTGCCGGTGCCGAACAGGCCGGCCCGGAGGTGCGGGACGTGCGCCACCCAGTCGGCGGTGCCGCGGGCCGCCCAGACGCGGGCGCGGGTGTGCAGGGCGGTGGCCGAGTCGGCGCCGGTGCCGGGGCTGCCGATCAGGGCGATGTCGTCCGCGGCGAGGCCGGGGGCGGCCCGGCCGCAGACCACGGAACCGTAGGAGTGGCACAGGAGGGTGAGGTGGGCCCCGGCGGGTGCCGTGGTGCGCAGGTCGCGGAGGAAGGCGCGGAGGCGTGGGGCGGCCTCGTCGGCGCGGGTCGTCGTGGTGACGGTGGTGCTGACCGTGGCCGGGGTCTCGTAGCCGAGCCAGGCTATGACGGCGACGGTGTTTCCGGGCGTCCGGCGTTCGGCGGGGTGGTGGGTGAGGGCCGTGTACAGGGACGCGGCGGCTCGGTGGAAGCGGGGGTAGGTGTCGAGGGTGGTGTCCGAGCCGGGGACCAGTACGGCGATGTGCCGGGCGTGGGCCAAGTCGCCCATGACCTCCGTGGCTTGGCCGCTTCCCCGGCCGTCGAAGGCGAGGAGGTGGCGGGAGGGGGCGGCGAGGGCGCGGTCGGCCTCGGCGCGGTGGGTGTCGCCGTGGGCGGCGGCCATGCGGGCGGCTTCGGTGGCGTTCTCCCGGTTCGCTTCGTAGGCGGACGGGAGGGTCGCGGGGGTGAGGGGGGCGGTGAGGGTCGCGGGGGGCGGGGCGGGGATGGTGGGGCGGGCCGCGCCTGCGAGGGGGAGGACTATGGCGGCGGTCAGGAGGGTGGGGAGCAGGAGGCGAAGGAGGGTGCGGCGGAAGGGGTGGGGGTTGCGGTGCGTGTTCCCGTGCGGGTGCGTTGTGGGGGTGTTTCCCACCCGCACCACCCGTGCGGGTTTCGTCGTCGGGTGCGGGTGGCCCCCGTGGGGAGCGTTCACCGTCGGCGACTGCGGGTGCGTCGCGGGAGAGGTTTCCACCCGCACCACCCGCGCGGCAATCGTCGTCGGGTGCGGGCGGCCCCCGTGGGAGGCGTTCGCCGTCGGCGACCGCGGGAACGCCGTGGGATTGCTTTCCGGTCGGGCCACCCGTGCGGCAATCGTCGTCGGGTGCGGGTCGCCCCCGTGACCAACGTCCGCCATCGGCGACCGCGGGAGCGCCCTCGGATTGCCTTCCGGTCGTGCCACCCCTGCGGGAACCGCCACCGGATGCAGAACGCCCCCGTAGGCCCCCACCACCACCGGCGCCTGCGGCAACCTCGCGGGCTTGCCCTCCGCCCGCACCAACCCTGCGGCAATCCTCACCAAGCGCGGAACGCCTCTGGGCGGCCCCACCACCGGCGCCTGCGGCGACGTCACGGGCTTACCCTCCGCTCGCGCCTGGCGGGCGGGGATCCGTGACAGGCGCGGAACACCCCCGTCGGGCCCTGTCGGCGTCGGCTGCTGCTGAGGTGTCGTGGGTCGCGGGCCGGTCCCCATGGTGGCTTCCTTTCCGGTCGCCCGGCCATCGGGCTTGACTGGGAAGGAAATTACGGATCGGGGGGTGTCGCCGGCGTCCCGCCAGGGAGCTGTCGTGGCGCGTAGCTCTCAGGTACTACGGGTATCACCAGGCCAGTTGGGCGATCTCCTCCGCCACCACCGCGCAGGCGTCCGCCGCCGGGTCGATCAGCGGAAAGTGGCCCACGTCCTCCAGCAGCGTCAGCCCGACCATCTCCCCCGCCTTCGCCGCCGCCTCCGCGTACGACTCGGCCACCTGATGCGGCACCACGACATCGGCCCGGCCCTGCACCAGCGTCGTGGCGATGCCCGTCGGCAGCAGCCGCGCCGGATCCGCGTACCGGCTGCGCTCGGCGAACACCGCCTGGCCGCCCAGGAGTTGCCGCGTCGCGTGGTCGCACACCTCCAGCTTCTCCGCCACCTCGAAGTCCGCGATCGGCGCCAGCGCGACGACCCCGCGCAGCGGCGCCGGACCGTCGGTACGCCAGGGCGCGTCCGCCGGGAGCACATGCCGGGCCGCCGCCCACAGCGCCAGGTGGCCGCCCGCCGAGTGCCCGGTCAGCACCGTACGGCCGGCGTCCGCCTGCGGAACCACCTCGCCGGCCAGCGCGGGCAGGGCGTCCAGGGCCGCCGCGACATCGTCGAACGTGTCGGGCCAGCGCCCGGCGGGGGGCACACTCCCCTCACCACCGGCACCGCCGGCACCCCCCTCACCACCGGCACCGCCCCCGCCTTCCTCGCCGCCCCTCCGGTACTCCACGTTGGCCACCACGAACCCGCTGCGGGCCAAGTAGGCCGCGAACGGAGTGACATGGCGGCGGTCGTAGCGCGCTCGCCAGGCGCCGCCGTGCAGGACGACGACCAGCGGGGCGAGGGCAGTGGGGGCGCCGGCCTCCCGGCCGGGACGGGGGACGTAGAAGTCGATCACCTGGTCGGGGTGGTCGCCGTACGCGGCGGTGATGTCGGGGTCGACCGGCGGGTGCGAGAAGGCCGACTCCTCTTCGGCGGCGGCGCGGGCTGCTGCGGCGTCGTCCGGCATGCTCCAACCTCTCAGCTACGAAAACGGGGGTGGCGGACCAGGTGGGAAACGGCCGTTGGCCGGGACGGTACCAGGCCGGTGACGTGCGGGGACACGGGCATTTCCCGCACGCCGGGAGGGAAGCGGGACAACCGGTTCGCGCCCCGCACCCGGGTCCCCGAACCTGTCACCCCGCCCCCTCGGCACCCCTTAGGCCAACTCCTCCCCCAGCACCCGCGCCGCCCGCTCCACCTCGCGGAATCCCACATACAGCGGGGTGAAGCCGAAGCGGAGGATGTCCGGGTGCCGGAAGTCGCCCACGACACCACGGGCGATCAGGCGCTTCATCACCTCGCCCGCGTCCGGGCAGCGCAGGGCGATCTGGCTGCCCCGCTCCGCGTGCCGCTGCGGAGTCACGCACTCCACCCGGCCGGGCTCGGTGTACGCGGCCACGCACCGCAGGAAGAAGTCCGTCAGCGCGAGGGACTTGGCACGGACGGCGGTGACGGACACCCCGTCCCACACGTCGAGCGCGGCCTCCAGCGCCAGCAGGGAGAGGATGTCCGGCGTGCCGACCCGCCCCCGCACGGCGCCCGGCGCCGGGGCGTAGTCGGGGCTCATCCCGAACGGCTCGGCGTGGGAGTTCCAGCCGGGCAGCGGGGAGTCGAAGCGGTCCTGCAACTCCTCGCGGACGTACAGGTACGCCGGTGAACCCGGGCCCCCGTTCAGGTACTTGTAGGTGCAGCCGACCGCGAGGTCCACGCCGTGCTCGTCCAGGCCCACCGGCAGCGCGCCCGCGCTGTGGCACAGGTCCCACACCGCGAGGGCGCCGCAGGCGTGGACCGCGGCCGTGAGCGCCGGCAGGTCGTGCAGCCGGCCGGTGCGGTAGTCGACGTGGTTGAGCAGTACCGCGGCCGTACGGCGGGACAGCGCGCCGGGCACCTCGGCCGGGGTGACCGGGCGCAGGGTGCGGCCGGTAAGCCGGGCCGCCGAGGCGGCGATGTAGCCGTCCGTGGGGAACGTCGTGGCGTCCACGAGGAGTTCGTCACGGTCGTCGCCCGCCATGCGGACCGCCGCGACCAGCGCCTTGAAGACGTTGACGCTGGTCGAGTCGCCCACGACGATCTGGCCGGGCGCCGCGCCCACCAGCGGGGCGATCCGGTCGCCGACCCGCTCGGGCGCCGTCCACCAGCCGCTCTCCTCCCAGGAGCGGATGCGCAGTTCGCCCCACTCGCGGCGGACCACGTCGGCCAGCCGGCCGGGGACGTGCGCGGGCAGGGCGCCCAGGGAGTTGCCGTCCAGGTAGACGACGTCGTCGAGGACGAACCGGTCCCGCAGGGAAGCGAGTTCGTCCTCCGCGTCCAGCTTCTCCGCGTGCAGGGCCAACTCAGACATGGGACCTCGCCGTCCACAGCTCGGGGAACACGTTCTTGCGGGCGCGCTTCTCCAGCCAGGCCACTCCGGCGGAGCCGCCCGTGCCGGGCTTGGCGCCCATCGCGCGCCGGGTGGCCACCAGGTGGTCGTTGCGCCAGCGCCACACCAGCTCGGCCACGTCGGTCAACGCCTCGCCGAGCCGGGCGAGTTCGTCGCTCCCGTCGCCCCCGTAGATCGCGGCCCAGGCGGCCTCCACGGCCTGGGACGGCTCGTACCGGGCGGAGACGTCCCGGTGCAGCACGGAGTCCGGGATCGGGTGGCCGCGGCGCGCGAGGAGCCGTAGCGCCTCGTCGTACAGGCTGGGCTCGTGCAGGGCCTTCTCCAGTTCCGCGTGGACGCGCGGGACGCCCTGGTGCGGTACGAGCATGGAGGCGGACTTCTCCCCGAGCAGGAACTCCAGGCGCCGGTACATCGCCGACTGGAAGCCGGAGCCCTCGCCGAGCGCGCCGCGGTAGGCGTTGAACTGCGCCGGGGTCAGCTGGCCGAGCGGCTTCCAGGAGGCGTTCAGGGCCTCCAGCTCCCGCACGGAACGTTTCAGCGCGGCGAGCGCGGTCGGTACGTCGTCCGAACGGAGCGCATGGGCGGCCGTCTCCCACTCGTGCACGATCACGGTGAACCACAGCTCCATGACCTGGGTGGTCACCAGGAAGACCATTTCGCCGGGGTCGTCGGAGAGGGTGTGCTGGAGGTGGGTGAGGACGTCGGCCTTGACGTAGTCCTCGTACGGCGTCGTCCCCGCGAAATCCAGATTCGGGGTCTCGGGCTCAGCGGCCTGGTGAGGGTGGTGAGCCTGTTGGGACATCGCTGTCTCCTGTGTTACTCCGGGTAGCGGTCCGCCCCTGCCGATGCCGGCACGGGGGCCCCGGTCCCCACCCCGCCATCCTCCGCAATGCCCCGGGGGACGGCAAGGCCCGCCTGCCGCCAGACGGGCCACACCGGTGACATGCGCCCCGCGGTCAGCCCAGGGTCTGGGCCGCCGTCGGCGAGGAGTCCTTCAGGAACTGGGAGCAGCGCTCGTACTCCTCCTGCTCGCCGATCGCCTGGGCGGCGCGGGCGAGGGCGTGCAGCGCGCGCAGGAAGCCGCGGTTCGGCTCGTGCTCCCACGGGACCGGACCGTGGCCCTTCCAGCCGTTGCGGCGCAGGGCGTCCAGGCCGCGGTGGTAGCCGGTACGGGCGTAGGCGTACGACTCCACGACCGAGCCCCGCTCGAACGCGTCGTCGGCCAGCTGGGCCCAGGCGAGGGACGAGGTGGGGTGCTGGGCGGCGACCTCCGCCGGCGCGGTACCGGCGGCGAGGGCCTCGCGGGGCTCCGGGTCGTCGGGGAGGTGGGTCGGGGGCGGGCCGCCGAGAAGGTTCTGGTGAATCGTCATGGGTTCAGTGTGTCTCACGGGGGCGTACGGGGAGTGGGCGGCAGGGGGTACGGGAAGCGGCCGTCCCCACACCTCCCGGCCTACCTCTCCCGCCGTCCCCCCTCCAGCGGCGGAGCCGTCACATTGCCGTGGGTCCGGCATTCCGGGTGGGGGCAGTCCGGGGCCGGGCGGCGGACCAGGGTGAAGGCGAGGACCGCGCCCAGCACCAGCGTCCCCGCGCACAGGAGCATCGCCCGGTCGAAGGCCGCGTCGAACGCCGCGGGCACCCGGTACGCCTCCGGCCCCATCCCCGCCACCAGCGGCAGCGCCGCCACCGCCACCAGTCCGGCCGCGCGTGCCGCCGCGTTGTTGATGCCGCTGGCCAGGCCCGCCCGGGCGGTGTCGACGGAGGCGAGCACCGTGGCGGTCAGGGGCGCGACCAGGGTGACCATTCCGGCGCCCAGCACCAGCAGCGCGGGCAGCACGTCGGTCGCGTAGTCGGCCCCCTTGCCCACCCGTGGCATCAGCAGCATCGCCGCCGCGCACAGCAGCGGGCCCACGGTGAGCGGCAGGCGCGGGCCCGTACGGTCGGCCAGGGCGCCGGAGCGGGAGGAGAACAGCAGCATCAGGGCCGTGGTGGGCAGCAGGGCCGTACCGGCGGCGAGCGGCGAGTAGCCGGCCACCACCTGGAGCTGGAGCGCGACGAGGAAGAAGAAGCCGCCGAAGGCCGCGTACACGCACAGGGTGACCAGGTTGACCGCCGTGAACTGGCGGGAGGCGAAGATGTCCGGCGGGAGCATCGGGTCGGGGCGGCGGCGCTCCACGTACCCGAAGGCGACCGCCACCGCGAGGCCCGCCACCGCGGCCGGGAGCACCGCCGGGGAACCCGACGGGGCCTCGATCAGCGCGTACGTCAGCAGGGCGAGGGCCAGCGCGCCCAGGGTGGCGCCGAGGACGTCGAAGCGGCCGCGGGCGCGGGCGCCGGCGGACTCCGGGACGTGCCGCAGCGCGACCGGCACGCACAGCGCCGCCAGCGGCACGTTGAGCAGGAACACCCAGCGCCAGCCGGGCCCGGCCACCAGCCAGCCGCCGAGGAACGGGCCGACGGCCGCGCCGATCCCGCCGAACCCGGACCACAGGCCCACCGCCCGGCCCCGGTCGTCGGGGTGGAAGGAGGCCTGGATGAGCGCGAGCGAGCCGGGCGTGAGCAGGGCCCCGCCGACGCCTTGCAGGGCCCGCGCGGCGATCAGCACCCCGGGTGTCGGGGCCAGGCCGCACAGCAGGGAGGCGAGGGCGAACCACACCACGCCGAGGACGAAGACGCGGCGGCGGCCGTAGCGGTCCCCGAGCGAGCCGCCGAGCAGGATCAGGCCGGCCAGCGTGACCAGGTAGGCGTTGACGGTCCACTGGAGGGCGGCGAGGCCCGTGTCCAGGTCGCGGCCGATGCGCGGCAGGGCGACGTTGACGACGGTGGAGTCGAGCATCGCCATGGCGGAGCCGAGGACGGTGGTGAACAGCAGCCACCTGCCCTGGGGCGAGGCCAGCCGGACGTCGGGCATGCCCCAGGTATACAGCGGGCCCGGCGGCAAGGACAGCCGCCGGGCCCACCGCGGGGTACCGCTTACTTGATCTTGTTGCCCGCCGAGCGCAGGTGCTGCGTGGCCTGCACGACGCGCGCGGCCATGCTCGCCTCGGCCAGCTTGCCCCAGGTACGCGGGTCGTAGGCCTTCTTGTTGCCGACCTCGCCGTCGACCTTCAGGACGCCGTCGTAGTTCTGGAACATGTGGGCGGCGACCGGGCGGGTGAAGGCGTACTGGGTGTCCGTGTCGATGTTCATCTTCACGACGCCGTTCTCCAGCGCGGTCAGGATCTCCTGCTCGGTGGAGCCGGAGCCGCCGTGGAAGACGAAGTCGAACGGGGACTCCTTGCCGAACCGGGCGGCGACGCCCTCGTTCAGCTCCTTCAGCAGCTCGGGACGCAGCACGACGTTGCCCGGCTTGTACACGCCGTGCACATTGCCGAAGGACGCGGCCAGCAGGTAGCGGCCCTTCTCGCCCAGGCCGAGGGCCTCGGCGGTGCGGATGGCGTCGTCGACGGTGGTGTACAGCTCGTCGTTGATCTCGTGGGTGACGCCGTCCTCCTCACCGCCGGTGGGGGTGATCTCCACCTCGAGGATGATCTTGGCGGCGCGAGCCTGCTCCAGCAGCTCCTGCGCGATCTCCAGGTTGTCGGCGAGGGTCTCGGCGGAGCCGTCCCACATGTGCGACTGGAACAGCGGGGTGAGACCGGCGTCGACGCGCTTCTTGGACAGCGCGATCAGCGGACGCACGTACCCGTCGAGCTTGTCCTTCGGGCAGTGGTCCGTGTGCAGGGCGATGTTGACCGGGTACTTCTCGGCGATGACGTGCGCGAACTCGGCGAGCGCGACCGCGCCGGTCACCATGTCCTTGCTGTACTGGCCGCCGAGGAACTCCGCGCCGCCGGTCGAGATCTGGACGATGCCGTCGCTCTCGGCCTCCGCGAAGCCGCGCAGCGCCGCGTTCAGGGTCTGCGTGGAGGTCACGTTGATGGCCGGGTAGGCGAACTTGCCTGCCTTCGCCCGGTCGAGCATCTCGTTGTAGACCTCGGGGGTTGCGATGGGCATCTGTCCGCTCCTTGTGTTGCGGGTAGGGGTTCTGCGTTACGGCCCTGACCTAGACCTGGGGGGCGACATCATCGTCGGCCCCATCTTCCCAGACATGACCCCATGGTCCAGGCGCCGGTCAAGACCGGAACGTCCGGATCGTCAGTCCAGCCCCAGTTCGTCCTTCGAGAAGGCGAAGCGGTAGGGAACACCAGCGCCCGCTTCGATCTTCTCTGCGGCTCCCGTCGCCCGGTCCACGATCGTGGCGACGGCGACGACCTCCGCGCCGGCCTCCCGCACGGCCTCGACGGCGGTCAGCGGGGAACCGCCGGTGGTGGAGGTGTCCTCGACCACCAGGACCCGGCGGCCCGCGATGTCCGGGCCCTCGACGCGCCGCTGGAGCCCGTGCGCCTTGGCCGCCTTGCGGACCACGAACGCGTCCAGGCGACGGCCGCGCGCGGCGGCGGCGTGCAGCATGGCGGCGGCCACCGGGTCGGCGCCCATGGTGAGCCCGCCGACCGCGTCGAACTCCAGGTCCGCGGTCAGGTCCAGCAGCACCTGGCCGACCAGCGGGGCGGCCTCGCCGTCGAGGGTGATGCGGCGCAGGTCGACGTAGTAGTCGGCCTCCAGACCGGAGGAGAGGGTCACCTTGCCGTGTACCACGGCCTTGTCCTTGATCTGCTGCAGCAGCGCGCCGCGCACGTCGTCCGTCATGCCGACCAGCTTAGAGCCGGCGCCAGCTCCAGGTCGTACTCGCCTCCAGCGGCTCCAGCGGGGTGACCAGGCGCGGAAGGGTGTTCAGACCGTTGGGCGGGCCGGTCTGCGGTTCCACGCAGACGGCCTCGGACTGCTCGTCGTAGACCACCACCCACTCCTCGCGGGAGGCCACCTTCAGCTCCAGCCGGTCCGGCCAGGTGAGGGTGACGTCGACGCCGCCGGGCATGCCGAAGCAGTCGTCCCAGGGGCCGGGGCGGGGGTCGGTCCGGTTGCCGGTGGGCAGGTGGTCGGCGCCGCGCTCCTCCTGCCAGGCGGGCGTGAAGTCCAGCCGTACGTCCGCGCCGTCGATGTTCCGGTTGAACCACGGGTGCCAGCCGAGCTGCGCCGGGAAGGAGTCGTCGTACGCCTCCACGGACATGGTCAGGGTCAGGCCGTCCTCGGTGAGCGCGACGACCTGGGTGACGCGCCCGGGGTGCGGCCAGGGGTCGGTCAGCTCGTACGTGATCACCGCCTCGTCCGCCGAAACGCGCGCGGTGCGCCAGGCGCCGTCGCGCGCGGTGCCGTGGATGGCGTGCGGCGGGGAGTTGAGCGGCATCCGGCGGACGGTGCCGCCGTCCAGGAAGCGGCCGTCGCGGATCCGGCCGCACCAGGGAACCATCGGGAAGCAGCCGTAGCGCGGGCCCTGCCGCAGCAGCTCCAGGGAGCCGACCTTGAGCCCGCTGATCCGGCCGCCGTTCGCGGGGCTGACGCGCACTTCCGCTTCGCCTGCGGTCAGCGTGATGTCTTCGTTGCTCACGGCACGACACTACTGGGGTGCGCGGTGGGTGTGCGGGCGCCGGTCAGCGTCGTCTGCGCAGGGCGCGGGTGACCACGATCGCCGAGGCCAGGGCGAGGGCCGCGGCGGGCGCCGCCCAGCGCAGGGCCGGGTTGCCGACGACGGTCTGGGGGGCGGGCACGGGGGCGTACCGGCCGCGCGGCGGGGCGTGGTCGACCTCCTCGGCGCTGCGCCCGATCATCGTCCGCCGCGCGTGCGCGGCCTCGGCGGGCGGCTCCCCGGTGGCGGCGAAGTCCTCGGCGAGCTCGTCGGGGTGGACGGGACCGGTGTCTTCGGTGCCATCGGTGCCCTCGGCCTCCGCGGTGCCGTCGTCCGCGTCCCCGTCCGGGTCGTCCGCGTCGCGGTCCAGGGAGGGCGGCGGGACCTCGGTGTCGAAGACGGAGGGGCGGGGTTCACCCGCCGCCGCGGACTCGTCCGGCACCGGCTCGTCGCCCGCCGACGGCTCCTCCCCCGCCGGCTCCTCCTCCGCCAACGACTCCAGGAACCGGCTCAGCAGCCTGGTCGTCGCCGAAGTCACCGTCTCCGCCGGGAGTTCCGTGATCCGGCCGGTCGCGGTCGCCGTGCCCTCGGCCGTGACCGTGCAGCCGTCCTCGGCGGGCGTGAGGCGCAGGGTCAGGGACAGCTTGACCGAGCCGGTGCCGCGGGCCTCTGTGGCGTCGGCCTCGACACCGTACGTGCCGTCGGCGCGCGGGGTCACCCGGGCCGTGCCCCGGTAGGTCACGGAGTGCCCGCCGACCCGGAGTTTCAGCCGGCCGGTGAGCGGTTCGGCACCGGCGTCCTGCTGCAGCCCGGGGACGGCGCGGGCGACGCGAGCGGGGTCGGTCAGGGCGGCGCCGAGCCGGTCGGTGGAAGCCTGGACGAAGACCTGGTGCTCCATGGTCCGGGAGCCTACCCACTCGTGGCCGGAACTCACCCGGGCATGCTGACCGCTCCGCGCCCGGCCCCCCGTTGGCCCACGCGCCCACCGCCCGCCCGGCGGGAGGCCGGCCGCCGGCCTCCCGGGACGGCGCTCAGTACCGGGGCCGTACCAGCGTGGAGGCCCGCAGCCCGTCGATCCGGGTGCGGTCGGCGGCGCGCGCGTCCGCCGTCAGCCGGGCCTGGGTCAGTGTGTCCGGCCGCCAGGTGCCCAGCCGCAGGGGTGGCGGGGTGGGGCCGGGGGCCGCCAGCAGGAAGCCCCAGTCGTGCGGGGCCCGGGTGGCGCCCGGCGAGCGGTCGGGGCCGGCCGCGAAGCCGCTGTCGTGGCCCGGCACCCGGTACGGGGAGACGCCGAAGCCGGCCGCGCGGAGGGTCGCGGCGACGGTCCAGTAGGCGCGCGGCCGGGCGGCGACGGGACCGGCGTGCACCACCAGGCGGCCGTGCGGGGCCAGCACCCGGCGGGCCAGGCCGTAGAACTCCTGGGAGTACAGCTTGGCGCTGGCGGTGATGCCGGGATCGGGCAGGTCGGCGATCACGACGTCGTACGCCCGTCCGCGCGTCCCGCGCAGCCAGGCGAGCGCGTCGGCGGTGGTGACGTGGACGCGCGGGTCGGCGAGGGCGTGCGCGTTGAGGGCGGCGAGACCGGGGTCGTGGCGGGCCAGCTCCACCAGGGCCGGGTCCAGTTCGACGAGGTCGAGGCGGTGGACGTCGCGGTGGCGCAGCACCTCGCGGGCGGCCAGCGCGTCGCCGCCGCCGAGGATCAGCACGCGCGCGTGCGGGCCGGACAGCGCCGGGTGGACCAGGGCCTCGTGGTAGCGGCGCTCGTCGCGGCCGCCGACGCGGAGCCGGCCGTCCAGGAAGAGGTCGAGGGGCCGGCCGTGGGTGCCGCCGGCCAGGACGATCTCCTGCACACCGGTCCGCACGGCCACCCGGACGTCCCCGCCGTACACGGCGTGCCGGGCGGCCCGCTCGAAGTCGCCGGCGAGGGCGGCGGCGCAGGCGAGGACACCGAGGACGGCGAGCCCGGTGAGCAGCAGCAGCCGGCGGGCGCGGCGGCCGAGGTCGCGCCGGAACAGGCCGAGGACCAAGGCGCCGCCCGCGACCACGTTGACCGTGCCGGTCAGCAGCGCGCCGGTCAGCTGGCCGAGGAACGGCAGGAGCAGGAAGGGAAAGGCGAGGCCGCCGACCAGGGCGCCGACGTAGTCCGCGGCGAACAGGTCGGCCACCGCGCCGCCCGCGTCCTGCCGCCGGATGCGCTGGATCAGTTCCATCAGCAGCGGCACCTCGGCGCCGATGAGCAGGCCGATGGCCAGGGAGAAGACGACGAGCAGGCAGCGCGGTCCGGCGGCCCAGAGCCCGCCCCAGCCGGCGGTCCAGGCGAACACGGCGTACAGCGCCATGGCGCTGCATCCGCCGACCAGGGCGAGGGCGGCCTCCACCGCGACGAAGCCGGCCGCCGCGTGGCGGCGCAGCCGTTTGGCGCCGAGGGAGCCGATGCCCATGGCGAACACCATCACGGACAGCACCACGGACGCCTCGGTGACCGAGTCACCCATCAAGTACGAGGCGAACGCCACGAGTTCGAGTTCGTACACAAGTCCGCAGGCCGCGCAGACGAAGACGCACGCGAGGACCAGGAACCGCCCGGTGCCGGGCCGGACGGGCAGCCGTGCGGGGCTCGTCCAGGAGGGCGGGGCGCCCGGGGGCGCGGGGGCGTGCGGTTCGATCACGCTGCGACGTTACGTCACATCCCGGGTACGCTTCGTCACCCACACGTGTGGATCTGGGGGCGGTTGACGCATTGCGGGTTTATGTCGCCGGAAAAGGCATAGACCCGGCGCTCAGTCCGGCTGGGCCACCCGCGCCCGCTCGCCGACCCGGGTCCGGGTGGCCACCAGCTGCCCGTCCTGCGGATAGGCGTGCCAGGTGCGCCAGTGCACCTGGCCCTCGTGCCGCTGGGCCAGCATCGCGGTGAAGGCGTGCGGGCTGCCCGGGAAGACTCCGGCGAGGCCGTGCGGATGGTCGGAGACGAGGGCCAGCAGTTCCTGGGCGCGACCCGCGAACGAGCCGGGGGTGAGCACCTCGACGCGGGCGGCGAACTCGTACTCCCAGTCGCCGACCCGTTTGGCGACGCCCAGCGGCAGTGGGGTGCTGGAGCCCGGGATGCACGCGACCGTCTCCGAGCAGTTGCCGCGCTCCTCCTCCAGGAGCACCTGGTGGGAGGCGCCGAGCAGCCGCAACTGGAGTCTGGCGCCGGTGAGTTCGAGGTCGAGGGTGGCCAGGGCGGGCAGCGGTTCACGGCCCAGGGCCCAGGCGAGGTCGGCAGCGCGCGTATCGGTGTAGGAGGTGTTCAGGGTCGTGAGCATGGATCGGCTCCGCTAACACGCATTGGGGGGAAATCAGCCAATTTCAGCCCAGCCGGCCCGGCCGGAATGCGGAGTCAGGGGGCGTTCGAGGGGCTGCGTTGGCGTTTAGAGGGAACCATGAACAAGGCTGTCGCCACAGGGTTTTTACCCAACTTCATTGGGTTTCCATCCCTCGGGGGGCTCACAGCTCACGTGTTCAACTACGGCGTGCGCCGGTCGTGAATAAGACACGCCGGGCGCCTGCCGGATCTCTGTCCGGCGGACGCCCGGCGCGGTGCGGCCCGGATGCGGTTCCCCCTCTCTCCGGGAGGCCGGCTGCCCCGTGTCAGCCGCCTCCCCCGCATCCGCCCCCGCCACCGCCGCACGACGAGCCCCCGCCGCACGACGAACCGCCGCCGCAGGACGAGCCCCCGCCACAGGAGTGCCCCCCGTGCCCGTGTCCCCCGTGGTGCCCGCCGTGGTGCCCGGACGAGCCGGAGTCACCGCCGGTCCACCAGCTGTCCGACGCCGAGCCGCCGTAGACCGATGCCGACGAGGACGACGAGGACGACGACCCGCGGTACGCCCCGCCGCGTCCGCGGCCCCTGCCGCGCGCCGGCCTCGTCCGCCGGTTCCCGCGCCTCCCGCCCAGCGCGATGAACGCCACCAGGATCACCGCCAGGATGATGCCCACGATCATGGCGCCACCCTCCTTCCGTTCCCCCGAAGCGGCCCCCCGTGGGCGCCTCGTCTGTCACCGCCTCTCGCGCGGTGCCGGGGAATTGCCCGGCCGTGCCGGCGGCCAAAGCAGAGTTGAGGAACTCCAGAGCTTGAGCGCAGGATGACGGGCATGACCTCCAGCGCACGCCCTCATCTCAACCGCCGGCTCGCCGAGTTCGGGACCACGATCTTCGCCGAGATGTCGGCGCTCGCCGTGGCGACCGGGTCGATCAACCTGGGCCAGGGCTTCCCGGACACCGACGGCCCCGAGGAGATCCGGGAGGCCGCCGTGCGGGCGCTGCGCGACGGGCGCGGCAACCAGTACCCGCCGGGCCCCGGCGTCCCCGAGCTGCGCACCGCGATCGCCGCGCACCAGCTGCGCCGCTACGGCCTGGCCTACGACCCCGACACCGAGGTGCTGGTCACGGCGGGCGCGACGGAGGCGATCGCCGCCGCGCTGCTGGCGCTGGTCGAGCCGGGGGACGAGGTGGTGGCGCTGGAGCCGTACTACGACTCGTACGCGGCGAGCATCGCGATGGCGGGCGGCCGGCGGGTGCCGGTGACCCTGCGGCCGCACGAGGGCCGCTTCCGGCTGGACCTGGACGAGCTGCGCGCGGCCGTCACCGACCGCACCCGGCTGCTGCTGGTCAACACCCCGCACAACCCGACCGGCACCGTCCTCACCCGCGCCGAGCTGGCCGCCGTCGCCGAGCTGGCGGTCGAGCGGGACCTGCTGGTGGTGACCGACGAGGTCTACGAGCACCTGGTCTTCGACGACGCCGAGCACCTGCCGCTCGCCACGTTCCCGGGGATGCGCGAGCGCACGGTGAGCATCGGTTCGGCGGGCAAGACCTATTCGTTCACGGGCTGGAAGGTCGGCTGGGTGACGGCCGCGCCGGAGCTGGTCCGCGCGGTCCGCTCGGCCAAGCAGTTCCTGACCTACGTCGCCTCCGGCCCCTTCCAGTACGCGGTCGCCGAGGCGCTCGCGCTGCCCGACTCCTACTACGAGGAGTTCCGCCGGGGCATGCTGGCCCGCCGGGAGATCCTCGCCGAGGGGCTCACGGCGGCCGGGTTCGAGGTGTTCCGCCCGGCCGGCACCTACTTCATCACCACCGACATCCGGCCGCTCGGCGAGAAGGACGGCTTCGCCTTCTGCCGGGCCCTGCCGGAGCGGGCGGGCGTGGTGGCCATCCCGAACGCGGTCTTCTACGACGACCGGCAGGCGGGGGCGCCGTTCGTACGGTTCGCCTTCTGCAAGCGCGAGGAGGTGCTGCGGGAGGCCGCGCAGCGGCTGCGCTCCATGTGAGCGCGGTGCAGCGTCCGGCCGGGGGCACGGCCCCGGCCGGAGCGGGGGACCGTCTTACTCGGCGTCGCCCTCGGGCGTCTCGCCCTCGCCGCCCTCCGGGTCCAGGCCGAGCTGCTCCACCAGCCACTTGTCGAACTCGATCGCGGCCCGCACCCAGCTGACCGTGGAGGAGACGAAGTGGTTGATGTCGACGCCCGTGCCGATCAGCATCTGGGCCTCGCCGATCAGCCGGACGGTGCCGTCCTCGTGGGTGTGGGTGTACACCTTGGGCCACAGGGTGCGGCGGTTCCACTCGTCCACGGTCTCCAGCAGCCGCGGCTTGTCCTCGATGGCGTGCGGGCGGTCGAAGAAGGTCCGCACCGAGAAGATGGCCTGTTCGGGCTCGTCCCCGCGGAACATGAAGTAGGTGCGGAACTGCTCCCACGGCGCGACGAGGTCACCCTCCTCGTCGACGACGTACTTCAGCTCCATCTGGTCGAGAAGCTGCTTCACCAGGTCCTGATCCGGGAGGACGGGGCCCGCCGGTCCTTGGGGCTGCGGTTCGGGCTGGCCCCCGAAGTTCGGAATCGAGGACGGGTCGATGCTCACCGTGTTTTTCCCTTCATGCGGATGCCGCCATCCTCCCCCATGCGGGGAGGGGCGTGGCAAGCCCCGACCCACCGCTCAGCCCTGAGCTGAAGGGCCGTGTCAGAGCGCTCGGCTCCGGGCCGGGGTGCCAGGGGAGACCGCTCGGCCCCGGGCCGGGTCCCCCGGCCCGGGGCCGAAGGGCGCGTCAGAGCGTCTTGCCGGTGGCCGGGCCCACCAGCAGGCCCTCGCCGAAGCGGTCCACGCGGACCGTGTCGCCGTCCTTGACCTCGCCGGACAGGATCTCCTTGGCCAGCCGGTCGCCGATGGCGCTCTGCACCAGGCGGCGCAGCGGGCGGGCGCCGTAGGCCGGGTCCAGGCCCTCCTCCGCGAGCCAGGCCAGTGCCTCGGGGCTGACGTCCAGGGTGAGCCGCCGCTCGGCCAGCCGCCGGGCGAGCCGGTCGATCTGGAGCCGGGCGATCCGCTCCAGCTCGGGCTTGGTCAGCGACGAGAAGACCACCAGGTCGTCCAGCCGGTTGAGGAACTCGGGCTTGAACGAGGCCCGCACCACCTCCAGCACCTGCTCCCGCTTCTGCTCCTCGCTGGTCAGCGGGTCCATCAGGAACTGGCTGCCCAGGTTGGAGGTGAGCACCAGGATCGTGTTGCGGAAGTCGACCGTGCGGCCCTGGCCGTCGGTGAGCCGGCCGTCGTCCAGCACCTGGAGCAGGACGTCGAAGACCTCCGGGTGGGCCTTCTCCACCTCGTCCAGCAGCACCACGCTGTACGGGCGCCTCCGGACGGCCTCGGTGAGCTGGCCGCCCTCCTCGTAGCCGACGTAGCCGGGGGGCGCGCCGACCAGCCGGGCCACGCTGTGCTTCTCGCCGTACTCCGACATGTCGATGCGGACCATGGCCCGCTCGTCGTCGAAGAGGAAGTCCGCGAGCGCCTTGGCCAGTTCGGTCTTGCCGACACCGGTCGGGCCGAGGAAGAGGAAGGAGCCGGTGGGGCGGTCGGGATCGGCGATGCCGGCCCGGGAGCGGCGTACGGCGTCCGACACGGCGCGTACGGCCTCGCCCTGGCCGATCAGCCGCTTGCCGATCTCCTCCTCCATGCGCAGCAGCTTCTGCGTCTCGCCCTCCATCAGCCGGCCGGCCGGGATGCCGGTCCAGGCGGCGACCACGTCGGCGATGTCGTCGGCGCCGACCTCCTCCTTGACCATGGTGTCCCGGGCGGCCTCCTCCTCGGCGGCGGAGGCGGCCTCGAGCTCCTTCTCCAGCTGCGGGATCTCGCCGTACAGCAGCTTGGCCGCGGTGTCGAAGTCGCCGTCGCGCTGGGCCCTCTCGGCCTGTCCGCGCAGGTCGTCGAGCTTCTCCTTCAGCTCGCCGACCCGGTTGAGGGACTGCTTCTCCTTCTCCCAGCGGGCGGTGAGGCCGCGCAGCTCCTCCTCCTTGTCGGCGAGGTCGCGGCGCAGCTTCTCCAGCCGTTCGCGGGAGGCCGGGTCGGTCTCCTTGCCGATCGCCAGCTCCTCCATCCTCAGCCGGTCGACGGCGCGCTGGAGCTCGTCGATCTCCACCGGGGAGGAGTCGATCTCCATGCGCAGCCGGGAGGCGGCCTCGTCCACCAGGTCGATGGCCTTGTCCGGCAGGAAGCGGGAGGTGATGTACCGGTCGGACAGGGTCGCGGCGGACACCAGCGCGCTGTCGGCGATCTGCACCTTGTGGTGGGCCTCGTAGCGGCCCTTCAGCCCGCGCAGGATGGCGATGGTGTCCTCGACGGAGGGCTCGGCGACCAGGACCTGCTGGAAGCGGCGTTCCAGCGCGGGGTCCTTCTCGATCCGCTCCCGGTACTCGTCCAGGGTGGTGGCGCCGACCATGCGCAGCTCGCCGCGGGCGAGCATGGGCTTGAGCATGTTGCCCGCGTCCATGGCCGAGTCGCCGCCGGCGCCGGCGCCCACGACGGTGTGCAGCTCGTCGATGAAGGTGATGATCTGGCCGTCGGAGTCCTTGATCTCGGCGAGGACGGCCTTCAGCCGCTCCTCGAACTCGCCGCGGTACTTGGCGCCGGCCACCATCGCGCCGAGGTCGAGCGCGACCAGCCGCTTGTCCTTCAGCGACTCGGGCACGTCGCCCTTGACGATCCGCTGGGCGAGCCCCTCCACGACGGCGGTCTTGCCGACGCCGGGCTCGCCGATGAGGACCGGGTTGTTCTTCGTACGGCGGCTGAGCACCTGGACGACCCGCCGGATCTCCTGGTCCCGTCCGATGACCGGGTCCAGCCGGCCCTCGCGGGCGGCGGCGGTGAAGTCGGTGCCGAACTTCTCCAGGGCCTTGTACTGGCCCTCGGGGTCGGCGGTGGTCACGCGGCGTCCTCCCCTGGCCTTCTTGAAGGCCTCCAGCAGCTTCTTGGCGTCGGCGCCCTGCCGGGTGAGCAGTTCGCCCGCGGCACCGCCCTGCGCGGCGATCCCGATCAGCAGGTGCTCGGTGGACAGGTACTCGTCACCCAGCTCCTTGGCCCGCTCGCCGGCGTCGGCGATCACGGCCAGCAGCTCGCGGTTGGGCTGCGGCGGCGCCACGGTGGACCCGGTCACGCTGGGCAGCCCGGCCAGGATCCGCTCGGCGCCGGAGCGTACGGCGGCCTGGTCGGCGTCGACCGCGGCCAGCAGGTCGGTGATGTTCTCGTTGTCCCGCCCCTGGAGCAGAGCCAGCAGCAGGTGGGCGGGGGTGAGGTCCGGGTGCCCCCCGGTGACGGCGCGATTGCTCGCGGCGTTGATCGCGTCCCGGCTCCTGTTGGTCAGCTCGGCGTCCACGTCTGCGTTCTCCTCCTCGACCGCTTCCCAGTGCTGACTTAACCAGCGTACACAAAGTTGAGTCTATTCCACTCAAGCTTCGAACGGGAGTACCGACGGGCTAGGTTGCGCGCATGACGAGGAACTCCGCGGACCCGTCCGCTCCCGACGAGTCGCACCTCGCCTTCTGGCGCGAACGGCATCTGTGCACCCTGACGACGCTGCGCCCGGACGGCAGCCCGCACGTGGTCCCGGTGGGGGTGACGTACGAGGCCGGGGCCCGGCTGGCCCGGGTGATCACCAGCGGGACCAGCGCGAAGGCCCGGTACGTGGCGGCGGCCGGCGAGGCGGGCGCCCGGGTCGCGGTGTGCCAGGTGGACGGCCGGCGCTGGGCGACGCTGGAGGGGCGGGCGCGGGTGCGGACCGAGCCGGAGCGGGTGGCCGAGGCGGAGCGGCGCTACGCCGAGCGCTACCAGCGCGCGCCCCGGCCGAATCCGGCGCGCGTGGTGATCGAGATCGAGGTCTCCCGGATGCTCGGCAACGCCTGATGAACGGCGATTTTCGGCCAGCATGGAAATGTCTGCATACCTCGATATATCCCCGCAAACGGCAGCGGCGTCACCGTGTTCAGGTCACGGTGACGCCGCTGCGGGGGGAAGCGCCTGAGCGATCTTTTACGACGGGGGAATCGCGTCAGGCACTGCGGGGGGTGGCCGAGATGGTCCTCAGGTCGGAGTCCGTCGGCTCGGAGAGCCGGTGGTCCCGCTGGTCCAGGTTCACAAAGATCATTCCGTACCGGATGGCACACCGCACCGGCTGCGGGGCGCCACGCGGCCTGCGCAGGCACCGGTACGCCCGCACGTCGCCGTCCTCGTCCCGGGTGACGACGACCGGTTCACCGAACACGGTCACCATCAGCGAATCACCGCTGTGGGGGATGGCGGTGACCAGGTCGATGAAATGCCAGCCGGACCGGTAGGCGGTGGCCATTTCGCGACGGAAGGAGCGGTCGTCGGGTGGAGTTGTCATGACTCCACGGCCCAACTGCTGTCCGCGGGGGGGACCCACGAGCTGTCGCCCGGGACATCGGACGCCACGATCACCCAGCTGCTGTCACCGGCGCCGGCGCCAGCAGCGGCCTGTACGCGCCAACTGCTGTCCTGAGCGACAGCATCCTTCGTCCCCGCATGACCGGTCAGTACGCCGAAGGCCAAGGCGGCGGAGAAGGCGGCGACAAGCGCCGAGCGAAGCATTGTCTTATGCATAGTCGGCTTCGTCCTCATGTGAAGGTCACCTCTCCCCCGTCCGGATACGACGATGGCCCATTCCGGCACGTCATGGCCACACAAACGATGCATCATGTTCCTGCACGTTCATGACCCTGGGGGGTGGAGATTTGGCGATAAACGAGATTAAACGGACACATCCCCACGGGCTGACCGACCTGTGCCCGGAGGGGAGCCGTCTGTACGGGAACGCTCTCCGGACGGGCCGCATAGCCCGTGCCGACGTGGAGACCGCGCCCTGCCTGATGGAATTCGCCCTCCTCCACCCCGACCCCGACGACCCCAACTGGCTGCGCCCGGTGCCCCCGGCGATCGCCCTGGCCCAGCGGCTCAACCCGATCGAGCAGGAGATCAGCCAGCGCCGCCGGGAGTCCATCGAACTCGCCGACGCCTTCGAGCCGTTCATGCACATCAGTGCCCAGCCCACGGCGACCACCCACTCCATCACCGTGCTGGAAGGGCTTGACCGGATCAACGCGGCGCTGGATCTGGCCACCTCCCAGTGCCAGAGCGAGATGCTCACGGTCCAGCCGAGCCGCCGACGGCTCGAACACACCCTCGCCAAGGCCCTGGAGCGCGACCGCCCGCTGATCGAGCGGGGCTGCCGCATCCGCACCCTCTACCAGCACCCCGCCCGCTACAGCCCCGAGACGCTGGCCTACGTGGCCCAGTTCGCCGACGGCAAGGTGGAGTACCGGACGATCGACGAACTGGCCGAGCGGCTGATCATCTGCGACGAGACGGTGGCCTTCATCCCCACCCGGGACGACGGGGAGATCGCGCTCGAACTGCGCCACCCCGGGCTCGTCCGCTATCTGATCAAGGTCTTCGAGTTCATGTGGGCCCGCGCGGTCCCGCTGAGCGCCGGCGCCCCCTACGAGACCGCCTCCGACGGCATCACCGAGGTCCAGCACTCCATAGCCAAGCTCCTGGTCGAGGGGCATGTGGACGAGGCCATCGCCCGCCGCCTCGGCATGAACGTGCGCACCTGCCGGGCCCACATAGCCAAGCTGGCCCACGCCCTCGGCAGCGGCAGCCGCGCCCAGCTCGGCTATCTCATCGCCCAGTCCGGCATCCTGGACCGCGACCACTGAGCCGGCCCGCCCGGTTCAGCCCGCCGGGGGTTCCGGCTCCGCGCCGGCCATCGCCCCGGCCGGCCGGGGCGGACGGTGGCCGTCCAGGCCCACCTGGGCGATGCGCACACCGAGCTGGGTCCGGCTGGCCGCGCCCAGGGTCTCCGACAGCCGGGCGATGTGCGCCCGGCAGGTACGCACGCTGATGCCCAGCCGCTCGGCGATCACCGCGTCCTGGTGGCCCTCCGCCAGCAGCGCGGCGATGGACTGCTCCCGGTGCGAGATCCCCTCGATGCCGGTGTCCGGCAGCGGCGCCGTCAGCGGGATGGCCAGCCGCCACAGCCGCTCGAAGACCGTCACCAGATACTCCACCAGCGCCGGGTGGCGCAGTTCCAGGGCCATCGTGCGGTCGGTGTTGGCGGGGATGAAGGCCACCGTGCGGTCGAAGAGGATCAGCCGGTCGATGACCTCGTCCAGGGTCCGGGCCTCCACCGTGTCGCCCATCAGCTCCAGGTAGTTCAGCAGCCCCTGCCCGTGCCGCGCCACATGCGTGTACAGGTCGCGCATCCGCACGCCCCGGCCGCGCAGCGCCAGCGCCCGGTGCAGGCCCTCGGTGAGCTCCGCCTCCCGGCGGATGCCGCCGGGCTGCACGGTGAGCACCTCGGTGGTGCAGGCCTCGGTCGCCTCGTCCATCGCGGCCTGGATGCGGGCCAGCCCGTCCAGGACCCGGATGGCGCTGCGCTCGGCCGGTGCCGCCAGGGCGTCCCGCTGCCGGCCCAGGCCCGCGTACCACTCGAACGCGGCCACCGCCGAGCCCACCCGCCGCTGGCTCGCGCTGACCTCGTCGTAGACCCCGCGCAGCAGCCGGGTCATGACCTCCTGCGGGGAGGTCGGCACCAGCCAGTCCATGTCGTCGGGATCGGGGTGCAGCAGCGCCAGGTCCAGCAGGCAGGGCACGGGCTCGGCGTCCGAGCGCGGCACCCGCCCCCGGCGCACGGCACGGGAGTACACCCGATCCCCGGCCTCACACAGCCGGTCGGCACCGTGAGGATGCTCCTCCGCCCCGTGCCCGGCCATCGCCCATTTCACCCCCGGTGTGCTGCCACTTCCGCAGCGCAACTATGCGCGGCGCCGACCGGGTCCGCAACACGGGTGCCCCGACGGCACCGCCCAAGTGGTCCCGTTCCGCCCGGGTTTGCGTGGTGCTCGGCCTTCACATCACATCAGGACGGGGGTGGCGGCGCACCGGCGGCTCCGGCACCGCCGGTCACGCACCGGACCGGCTCACCACCGGTTCACGCACAGGTCCGGTCACTTCAGCCCGATCGCCGCGCAGGCGGACTTGTACTTGGCGGTGCAGATGTCCTCGGCCGAGTAGATGCCGTCGGCGATGACCGTGTCCTTGACGCTGCTCCTGGTCAGCGCGCTCACCTGGAGCAGCCGCGCCGGGATGTCCTTGGTGGTGGGGCTGTCCACCCGGTCCCGGGTGAGGGCGTCGAACTGGATGTCCTTGCCCTGGACGCGCATGACGGCCATCTGCGCGGCGGCCTCGGCCTCGTCCGGGTAGGACTTGTAGACGCTCATGTACTGCTCGCCGGCCACGACCCGCTGCACCGCGTCCAGGTCGGCGTCCTGGCCGGTGACCGGGGGCAGACTGGTGACGCCGGCCGCCTTCAGGGCCTTGATGACACCGCCCGCCATGCCGTCGTTGGCGGAGTACACACCGGCGATGTTCGCCTTGCCGAGCTTGGCGATCGCCTTGGCCATGTTCGCCTCGGCGTTCTCCGGCTTCCAGTCCGTGGTGTCGTAGCTGTCGGCGATCGTCACCTTGCCGTTCAGCTCGGAGAGCGCGCCCTGCTTGAACTGCTTGGCGTTGGGGTCGGTGGGCGAGCCGTTCATCATCACGATCTTGTCGGAGATGTCGGCGGTCGAGCCCAGTGCCTCCATCAGGGTCCGGCCCTGCACCTCGCCGACCAGCTCGTTGTCGAAGGAGACATAGGCGTCGATCGGCCCCTCGGCCAGGCGGTCGTAGGCGATGACCGGGATGCCCGCGTCCTTGGCCTTCTGCACCTCGCCGGCGATGGCGTGCGCGTCCACCGCGTCCAGCAGGATGACGTCGGCCTTGGCGTCGATCATGTTCCGCAGCTGCTCGACCTGGCGGGCGGCGCTCGCCTCGGCGTTGGCGTACTCGACCTTGCCCTTGTTCTTGGTGAGTTCGGCGACCTTGCGCTTGATGATGGGGTAGTCGAACTTGTCGTAGCGGGTGTTGGCCTTCTCCGGCAGCAGCAGGCCCACGGTGACGTCGTCGCCCTTGGTCGGGCTCGCGCTCGCCCCGTCCTCCGACGCGTTCAGCACGCCGCAGCCGGCGAGCGAGAGGGTCATCGTGGAGGCGGCCACGGATATGGCGATACGACGCATTCGGGGGCTCACTTCAGGTGTGGTACGGAGGGGTACTGCGCTACGACCAGATGTCTGAAAAGACAACGCGGAGCGCCCACCCGGCGTCAAGAAAAATCACTTAACGAGTGCGCAACACCACGCTCAGCTGCCTCTGTGAAGGTCACGCGAAACCACCTGCAAGGGGCCTTTACCGGCCCTCCATTCCAAGGAAGTTCACGGGACGGCCAGACCCGTACAACCAACCCGGTTCCCCATGAGTCGTGATCGCCGGCGGCCGCGGGCCGCACTCCGATTCGATCAGAGGAACGAATGAACCCAGCCAGACGAGCGACCGCGACGGCGGTCGTGCTCGCCGCAGCCGGCGCCCTGCTGAGCGCCGTCGCCCCCACCGCGTCCGCCGCCGCGACCTGCGCCTCCCCCACCTACCAGCGGCAGTTCTTCGCGAACACCACCTTCACGGGCACCCCGAAGAAGACGGACTGCGACACCGCCGTGGCCGAGAAGTGGGGCACCGGCGCCCCGGCCACCGGCCTGCCCAAGGACAACTTCGGCGTCCGCTGGACGGTGACCCGCGACTTCGGCTCCGGCGGGCCCTTCGCCCTGCCGGTCACCGCCCAGGACGGCATCCGGGTCTACCTGGACGGCACCCGCAAGGTCGACCTGTGGAAGAACGTCTCCACGACCCAGAAGAAGACCGTCAACGTCACGATCCCGTCCGGCAGGCACACGCTCCGCGTGGACTTCGTCAACTGGACCGGCGCCGCGGACGTCTCCTTCTCCTACACCCCCCGCACCACGCCGGATGTGGACAAGGTCAAGCCCCTGGTGCCGTCCGGGGACTCGGTGTCGTACGACGCCGTGACCGGCCGGGCCAAGGTGAGCTGGTCGAAGAACAAGGAGATGGACCTCGCCGGTTACCGCGTCTACCGGCGGCCGAGCGGCTCCCCGTTCAAGGCCGTGCCGCTGGCGGCGACCACCGGCACGAGCTACACCGACACCACCCTCCCGGTGACCGGCGAGAGCTTCTACTACGAGGTCCGCGCCTACGACAAGGCCGGCAACGAGTCCGCCGGAACGGCCGACAAGCCCGTCACCACAGCCGACCGCACCGCGCCGGGCGCGCCCTCCGGCCTGGAGGTCACCGACGCCTCCGAGGAGAACGGGCTGGGTCTTGGCTGGAGTTCCGTCCCCGGCGCGGCCTCCTACCGGGTCTACCGGGCGACGAGCGCGAACGGCACGTACACCCGCCTCGGCAGCGCGGCGGAGCCGTCCTACCGGGACGCCACGGCCGTGGTGGGCACCGCCTACGCCTACCAGGTGACCGCGGTGGACGCGGCGGGCAACGAGTCCGCCCGGTCCGCCGCCCTGACCGGCACGCGCCGGGACGTCACCCCGCCACCGCCCGTCACCGGGCTGAAGGCCACCCCGACCGACGACGGCTTCGAGCTGACCTGGGACCGGAACCCGGCGCCCGACCTGCTGCGGTACTCCGTCCACGGGGGCCTGCTCCTCAGCGACGGCGAGGACAGCGTCTGCGCCGCCTCCGAGGTCGCCTGGCTGACGCCCGATGTCACCTCCTACCGGTACACCACGGTCCCCGACGGCGAGGACCGCTGCTTCTTCGTCGACGCCGTCGACGCGTCGGGGAACTCCATCTACAAGCTGACCGGCGAGGCCGACGTGGTGGTCGCCACCGAGCTGGGCGCACCGGCGGAGCCGGGCACCGAGCCCGCCACCGGCGGCGCCGGAGCGTAGAAGAAGAGGGGCCCGGTGTCCGGGCCCCTCTTCACATGCGCCTGTACGCGCCGTCAGTCCTGCTGTTGCTGCCGCTTGGGCCGCCACACCACCAGCGCGCTGGTCTGCTGGACCTCCTGGTACGGCACCAGGTCGCGCCGGTAGGAGGCGTGCACCGCGGCCTCGCGCTGGCGCATCGCCGCCGCCGCGCCGTCCAGGGCCGCCTCCAGCTCCGCGACCCGGGACTGGAGCGCGGCGACCTGGTTCTCCAGCTCGATGATCCGCTTGATGCCGGCCAGGTTGATGCCCTCGTCCTGCGACAACTGCTGCACCTGGCGGAGCAGTTCGATGTCACGGGCCGAGTAGCGCCGCCCCCGGCCGGCGGTGCGGTCGGGGGAGACCAGGCCCAGACGGTCGTACTGGCGCAGCGTCTGCGGGTGGAGTCCGGAGAGCTGGGCCGCCACCGAGATGACGTAGACCGGGGTCTCATCGGTCAGTTCGTACGGTGAGAAACCCCCGCGCTGGCGGGGACGACGGCCATCCATCTCTCTCAAGCTCCCTTCGCGGCCTCGAACAGCTCCGCCCGCGGGTCCTCGCCCGCGGTCGCCTCGCGATACGCCTCCAGCGCGTCACGAGCCTTCCCCGACAGGTCCTTGGGAACACGCACCTCCACGGTGACCAGCAGATCGCCGCGGGTGCCGTCCTTGCGGACCGCGCCCTTGCCCCGGGCCCGCATCGTACGGCCGTTCGGGGTGCCGGGGGGCAGTTTCAGGGTGACGGGCGGGCCGCCGAGGGTCGGCACCCGCACCTCCCCGCCGAGGGCCGCCTCGGGATACGTCACCGGCACGGTGACGGTGAGGTTGTCGCCCTTGCGCCCGAACACCGGGTGCTCCCCGACGTGCACGACCACGTACAGATCGCCGGCCGGGCCGCCCCGCTCGCCGGGCGCGCCCTTGCCGCGCAGCCGGATGCGCTGGCCGTCGGTCACCCCCGCGGGGATGCGGACCTGCATCGTCCGCGACGACTTGGCGCGTCCGCTGCCCTTGCACTCCTCGCAGGGGTGCTCGGCGATCAGACCGCGGCCCTTGCAGTCGGGGCAGGGGTCGGTGAGCGAGAAGCCGCCGCCGGAGCCCCGTGCGACCTGCCCGGTGCCGACGCAGGTCGGGCACACGCGCGGTGTGCCGTTCTTGTCGCCGGTGCCCGAACAGGCCTTGCAGGGCGCCTGGGAGGACATCCGCAGCGGCACCGTGGCGCCCTCGATGGCCTCCGTGAAGCTCAGCGTCACCTCGGACTCGACGTCCTGGCCGCGCCGGGGCTGGGTCCGCGGACCCGCGGCGCCGCCCCGGTTGAACAAGCCCCCGAAGACGTCACCGATGCCGCCGCCGAAGCCTCCGCCCTGGGCGGCGCCGCCGAACAGGTCGCCCAGGTCGAAGTTGAAGGAGCCGCCGGCCGCGCCCGGTCCGGGGCGGAAGCCGCCGTTGCCGAACAGCGCGCGCGCCTCGTCGTACTCCTTGCGCTTCTTGGGGTCGCCGAGGACGTCGTTCGCCTCGGAGATCTCCTTGAACCGCTCCTCGGCCTTGGTGTTGCCCTTGTTGGCGTCCGGGTGGAACTCGCGGGCGAGCTTCCGGTACGCCTTCTTGATCTCGGCCTCGGTGGCGTCCTTGGGGACGCCGAGGACCTTGTAGTAGTCCTTCTCGATGAAGTCCTTGGTGCTCATCCCCGACGTCCCTCCTTCCCCTGCGTTGTCACGTCAGCCCTCGTCCGGGCCACCGTTCTCCTTGTCGCCGTCCGCCGCGGTGTTCTCCTCGGCGGCGTCCTCCGCCTGGTCCGCCTTGACGGACTGCGCGCCGGGCTGCGGCTCGGCCACGGCCACCCGCGCGGGGCGGATGGTGCGCTCGCCGATGCGATACCCCGGCTGGAGGATCGCCACGCAGGTCGTCTCCGTGACGTCCGGCGCGTAGCTGTGCATCAGGGCCTCGTGGATCGTCGGGTCGAAGGGCTCGCCCTCCTTGCCGAACTGCTGCAGGCCCATCTTGGCCGCGACGGTCTCCAGCGACTCGGCCACCGACTTGAAGCCGCCGACCAGTTCGCCGTGTTCCCGTGCCCGGCCGATGTCGTCGAGCACCGGGAGCAGCTCGGTCAGGAGGTTCGCCACGGCGATCTCCTTGACCGCGGCCCGGTCGCGCTCGACGCGGCGGCGGTAGTTCTGGTACTCGGCCTGGAGGCGCTGGAGGTCCGCCGTGCGCTCGCCGAGCGCCGTGCGCACCTGGTCCAGCTGGGCGACCAGGCCGGCGTTCTCTGCGTTCCCGTCCCCGGCCGGGGCCGCCCCCTCCTCGGAGGCGGCCTTCGGCTCGGCGTCGTCGGAGGTGGCGCCGGAGGGGACGTCGGGCTTCTCCTCGAAGCCCGGGGTCTCCTCCGTCACGCGGCACCGTCCTTGCGCTCGTCGTCCACGATCTCGGCGTCCACGACGTCGTCGTCCTTGGCGTCACCGGCGGTGGCGCCGCCGGCGGCCTGGGCGCCCTGGGCGTCGGCGTACAGGGCCTGGCCCAGCTTCTGCGAGACGGCCGCGACCTTCTCGGTGGCGGTGCGGATCTCGGCGGTGTCCTCGCCCTTGAGCTTCTCCTTCAGCTCGGCGACGGCGGACTCCACCTCGGTCTTGACCTCGCCGGGGACCTTGTCCTCGTTGTCCTTGAGGAACTTCTCGGTCTGGTAGACGAGCTGCTCGCCCTGGTTGCGGGTCTCGGCGGCCTCGCGGCGCTTGTGGTCCTCCTCCGCGTAGCGCTCGGCCTCCTCGCGCATGCGGTCGACCTCGTCCTTCGGGAGCGAGGAGCCGCCGGTGACGGTCATCTTCTGCTCCTTGCCGGTGCCGAGGTCCTTCGCCGTGACGTGCATGATGCCGTTGGCGTCGATGTCGAAGGACACCTCGATCTGCGGGACGCCGCGCGGCGCCGGCGGCAGACCGGTCAGCTCGAACATGCCGAGCTTCTTGTTGTACGCCGCGATCTCGCGCTCGCCCTGGTAGACCTGGATCTGCACCGACGGCTGGTTGTCCTCGGCCGTGGTGAAGATCTCCGAGCGCTTGGTCGGGATCGTGGTGTTGCGCTCGATCAGCTTGGTCATGATGCCGCCCTTGGTCTCGATGCCGAGGGACAGCGGGGTGACGTCGAGCAGCAGGACGTCCTTGACCTCACCCTTGAGGACACCGGCCTGGAGCGAGGCGCCGATGGCGACGACCTCGTCCGGGTTCACACCCTTGTTGGCCTCCTTGCCGCCGGTCAGCTCCTTGACGAGCTCGGCGACGGCGGGCATACGGGTGGAGCCACCGACGAGCACGACGTGGTCGATCTCGTTGATGGAAATGCCGGCGTCCTTGATGACGTTGTGGAACGGCGTCTTGCAGCGCTCCAGCAGGTCGGCCGTCAGCTGCTGGAACTGGGCGCGGGTGAGCTTCTCGTCCAGGTGCAGCGGGCCCTCGGCGGACGCCGTGATGTACGGCAGGTTGATCGAGGTCTCGGTGGAGGAGGACAGCTCGATCTTGGCCTTCTCGGCGGCCTCACGGAGGCGCTGGAGGGCCATCTTGTCCTTGGACAGGTCCACACCGTGGCCGGACTGGAACTGCTTGACCAGGTAGTCGACGACGCGCTGGTCCCAGTCGTCACCACCGAGGTGGTTGTCGCCGTTGGTGGCCTTCACCTCGACGACGCCGTCACCGATCTCCAGCAGCGACACGTCGAAGGTGCCGCCGCCGAGGTCGAAGACGAGGATCGTCTGGTCGTCCTTGTCGAGGCCGTAGGCGAGCGCCGCGGCGGTCGGCTCGTTGACGATCCGCAGGACGTTCAGACCGGCGATCTCGCCGGCCTCCTTCGTCGCCTGGCGCTCGGAGTCGTTGAAGTAGGCCGGGACGGTGATGACCGCGTCCGTGACCTTCTCGCCCAGGTAGGCCTCGGCGTCCCGCTTCAGCTTCTGCAGGATGAACGCGGAGATCTGCTGCGGGTTGAAGTCCTTCCCGTCCAGCCCGATCTTCCAGTCGGTGCCCATGTGGCGCTTGACGGACCGGATGGTCCGGTCGACGTTGGTGACCGCCTGGCGCTTGGCCACCTCGCCGACGAGCACCTCGCCGTTCTTCGCGAAGGCGACGACGGACGGCGTGGTCCTGGCACCCTCGGCGTTGGTGATGACGGTGGGCTCGCCGCCCTCCAGAACGCTGACGACGGAGTTAGTCGTGCCCAGGTCGATGCCGACCGCACGTGCCATGGTTGATTCCTCCAGCTGACTTGAGTGGAACAGGCTCAAGTGTGCCCGAGGAGACCCGCGGGGTCAACAGACCTGAGTCAAACGGACTCAACTCTTATCCGCTCCTTACACGCAAGTGCCCGCTGACCTGCGTAGACGCCGTACGAGGAGGGTGCTGGACAGGCATCCGAAGGAGTACGAGGGCGACCACGGCGACGACGACCGCGCCGCCGACCCAGAGCGCGGCACCCTCCCCCGTCCACCCCGCGTGCACCAGTACCCCCACCAGCACCGAGGAGAACGAGGCCGCCCCCAGCAGCACGACCGATCCCGGCGGGGTGAGCCCGAGCCGGCGCAGCCGGTGCGCGAGGTGGTCCGGGCCGCGCCGCAGCAGCGGGCGCCGGGCGGTGGTCCGGGCGAGCACCACGAGCAGGGCGTCGGCGACGGCGACGGCACCCAGGCAGAACACCACCGCCGCGCTCGGCCCGAGCGCGTACCCCGCGCGCGTGAAGACGACGGCGGAGGACAGCACGAACCCGGTGAACAGCGAGCCGCAGGCGCCGAGGCCGATCCGCGCGGGATGCCAGTTGTGCATCAGGAAGCCGGTGAGGGCGGCGGCGACCACGCTCAGCAGTACGGCGAGGCCGTCCATCACCTCGGCGGCGGCACAGGCGCCCACCCCGAAGGCGGTGATCACCCCGACCGTCCCGGCCAGCCCGTCGGCGTGGTCGAGCCCCCGGAAGGCGAGGGTGGTGAGCACGATCCAGCCGACGGCCAGCAGCCCGCCGGGCAGACCGGTGTCGTCGTAGGGCACCACCCAGACCGCCGCCACGGCCGTCCCGGCGGCGAGCACGCGCGCGCGCAGCCGCCACACGTCGGCCACCAGGCCGAGGGCGGCGATCGCGGCGGCGGCCGTCAGCAGTTCCCCGACGCCCTCCCCGAGCGGGGCCACCCGGCTCCACTGCCCCATCCCGGCGACCAGGCAGGTGACGGCCACCACGGCGAGCCCGCCGAGCAGCGGGAGGGGACGCTGCCGGCGCCGGTCGAGGATCCCGGCCCGCAGGGCGGGCGCCCGGAGCGCCGCGGCGAGCACGGCGGTCAGGAGGAGGGCGGCGGTAGCGGCGGCGATCCCGTAGAGCACGGCTCTAAGGTAGGGGCGAAAGTATCAATTCGGTACGAATAACACGATCCGATTGCCTGGCGGCGATCCAGATCACCCCGCGCTCTGCTGCATCCCGACGGAAGATGGGGGTAGTCTCAGACGGACTGCATAAGTTACCGCTTAGTAATGTTCGTCAGCCCAGACAGCTCGTTCCGACCGAGGCCGCTTCAGGAGCCCCAATGCAACTCGCCGCGATCATCGTGTCGCTGGTCCTGATCGTGGTCGGCGTGGCACTGTTCGGCCGCGCCCTCCTCCAGATCTACAACCACATGCGGCTGGGCCAGCCGGTACCGGCCGGCACGCGGACCAACGATCCCACCCAGCGCACCCTGACCGTGGTCCGGGAGTTCCTCGGCCACACCCGGATGAACCGCTGGGGCATCGTGGGCGTGGCGCACTGGTTCGTCGCCGTCGGCTTCTTCACCCTGCTGCTGACGATCGTCAACGCGTTCGGGCAGCTGTTCAAGGCGGAATGGATCCTGCCGGTCCTCGGCGACTGGGCACCGTACAACGTCTACGTCGAGTTCATCGGCACGATGACCGTGATCGGCATCCTCGTGCTGATCGCGGTCCGCCAGCTGAGCCACCCGCGCGACCCGGGCCGCAAGTCCCGCTTCGCCGGCTCCAACTTCGGCCAGGCGTACTTCGTCGAGACCGTCATCCTCATCGTCGGCGTCTGCATCTTCATGCTGCACGCCCTCGAAGGCGCCCAGCACCACGTCGACGGCTACGAGGCCTCGTTCTTCATCTCGTACCCGGTCGTCGCCTGGCTGCGCGAGATGGACCTCTCCACGCTCCAGAACCTCACCTACTTCTTCGCCGGCCTGAAGATCGCGACCAGCTTCATCTGGATGATCACGGTCTCGCTGAAGACCGACATGGGTGTGGCCTGGCACCGCTTCCTGGCCTTCCCGAACATCTGGTTCAAGCGCAACGCCGACGGCTCCACCGCGCTCGGCGCGCTCCAGCCCATGACCTCGGGCGGCAAGCCGATCGACTTCGAGGACCCGGGCGAGGACGACGTCTTCGGCGTCTCCCAGGTCGAGCAGTTCTCCTGGAAGGGCCTGCTGGACTTCTCCACCTGCACCGAGTGCGGCCGCTGCCAGTCGCAGTGCCCCGCCTGGAACACCGGCAAGCCGCTCTCGCCGAAGCTGCTGATCATGTCCCTGCGGGACCACGCGCACGCCAAGGCGCCGTACCTGCTCGCGGGCGGCGGCAAGACCATGGAGGGCGAGGAGAAGGCGACCGAGGAGCAGCTCGCCTCGGTGCCCGCGGCCGCGCTGGCCGAGGCCGAGCGCCCGCTGATCGGCACCGCCGAGGAGAACGGCGTCATCGACCCGGACGTGCTGTGGTCCTGCACCACCTGCGGCGCCTGCGTCGAGCAGTGCCCGGTGGACATCGAGCACGTCGACCACATCGTGGACATGCGCCGCTACCAGGTGATGATCGAGAGCGCCTTCCCCTCCGAGGCGGGCACGATGCTCAAGAACCTGGAGAAGAAGGGCAACCCCTGGGGCCTGGCGAAGAAGCAGCGCCTGGAGTGGACCAAGGAGGTCGACTTCGAGGTCCCGGTCGTCGGCAAGGACATCGAGGACCTCACCGAGGTCGAGTACCTGTACTGGGTCGGCTGCGCCGGTGCCCTGGAGGACCGCGCCAAGAAGACCACCAAAGCCTTCGCCGAGCTGCTGCACATCGCGGGCGTGAAGTTCGCGATCATGGGCGGCGACGAGAAGTGCACCGGTGACTCCGCCCGCCGCCTGGGCAACGAGCCGTTGTTCCAGGAGCTGGGCATGGAGAACGTCATGGCCCTGAACACGGCGTTCGGCGAGGAACTGGACGACGACGGCAAGGTCACCCCGGAGTCGCGGAAGCCGAAGTCCGCGAAGAAGATCGTCGCGACCTGCCCGCACTGCCTGAACACGATCGGCAACGAGTACCCGCAGCTCGGCGGCGACTACGAGGTCATCCACCACACCCAGCTGCTCCAGCACCTGGTGGACGAGGGCAAGCTGATCCCCGTCACCCCGGTCGAGGGCATCATCACCTACCACGACCCCTGCTACCTGGGCCGCCACAACAAGATCTACACGCCCCCGCGCGAGATCATCGGCAAGGTCCCGGGCCTCAGGAACGAGGAGATGCACCGCCACAAGGAACGCGGCTTCTGCTGCGGCGCCGGCGGCGCCCGGATGTGGATGGAGGAGCGGATCGGCAAGCGCATCAACAACGAGCGCGTCGACGAGGCCCTGTCCCTCAACCCGGACATCGTCTCCACCGCCTGCCCGTTCTGCCTCGTCATGCTCACCGACTCGGTGAACGGCAAGAAGAACGACGGCAAGGCGAAGGAGTCGATCCAGGTGGTCGACGTCGCCCAGCTGCTCCTGGAGTCCGTCAAGACGCCGGTCGACCCGGCGGGTGACGCGGAGACCGAGAGCGCGCCGGAGCCGGAGCCGGTGAAGTAGCTCCGCTCCCCCCGACGTACGGCGCCCCCTGCTTCGCACAGGCAGGGGGCGCCGTCGTGTCCTGGGCATCCGGCTCAGGTGTCGTCGGGGCCGGTATCCGCTGTCGGCCCGGCTCAGGCGCCCTTGGGGCCGGCCTGCTGGACCACGTCGAAGGACCACAGGGTCGAGCCGGAGGCGGCCGGCTTCGGACGCTCGCCGCCTTCGCCGCCACCCTCGCCGCCGCCCTGGTGCGCGGCCTTCATCGGCCCCTCCATCCAGGCCTGGAAGGACTCCTCGTCCCGCCAGCGGGTGTAGACGAGGTACTGGTCGGTGCCCTCCACGGGCCGCAGCAGCTCGAACCACTCGAAGCCGTCGGAGTTCTCCACCGCGTGGGCCCGCGAGGCGAACCGCTTCTCCAGCACCTCCCGCTGCTCGGCGGGAACGGTCAGCACGTTGATCTTCACTACGCTCATGGACCCATCCTGGACCATCAGGCCCCGCCGAACGGCGTGGAACCCCGAGGGAATTCAGGGTGAGGTGCCTGACGGTCCCTTAGGGGATGTCACAGGTCGGCCGCAAAGCCGGGCGAAGGCCACAGGCCCCGTCACGCGGGCCCGCCGGACCAGGTACGTTCGATGACGTGGCTGGATTCAGGATCGGACGCGGGGGCAGGGACGACCGTACCCCCCAAGGACAGCAGGCGCCCCAGGGACCGTCGTACGGACACGGGCACGGCCCCGCGCAGCCCGGCGGACCGGCGTACGGGCAGCCGCCGCACGGCCGCCCGGGCCCCTCGGGTCCCGCGGGCCCCTCGTACGGCTACCCGTCGGCGCCCCAGCCGCCGTACCCGCACCAGGGACAGCCGGGACAGCCCTACGGCTACCCGGGCGGCGGTGCCGACGACGGCCCCGAGTACTTCGGCGACGGCGGCTACCCGGGCGGCGGCCACGGCACGCACGACCCCTACGCGGCGAACCAGCCGGGCCACACCCAGGCGTTCTCGGTCGACGAGGCCGCGACCTACACCCAGGGGGCGACCTACCAGGCCGGCTCGGCCGCCGCGCCGGCCGCCCCGATCGGCCCGCCGCTGCACTGGAAGGACCTGCTGAAGGGGATCGTGCTCGCCCCGAACGAGACGTTCCTGCGCATGCGGGACTACACGATGTGGATCCCCGCCCTCATCGTGACCTTCCTCTACGGCCTCCTCGCCGTCTTCGGCTTCGACGGCGCCCGCCAGGACGCGATCAGCGCCACCCTGTCCAACGCGGTGCCGATCGTGCTGGTGACGGCGGTCGTGATGGTGCTGGGCCTGTTCGTCCTCGGCGCGGTCACCCACACCCTGGCCCGCCAGCTCGGCGGCGACGGCGCCTGGCAGCCCACGGTGGGCCTGTCCATGCTGATCACAGCCCTCACCGACGCGCCCCGGCTGATCGTCGCCATGTTCTTCGGCGGCGACGCCGGCTTCGTCCAGATCCTCGGCTGGGCCACCTGGATCGGCGCCGGCGCCCTGCTGACCCTGATGGTCTCCCGCTCCCACGACCTGCCCTGGCCGAGGGCGCTGGGCGCGTCGGCGATCCAGCTGATCGCGCTGCTGTCGATCGTGAAGCTCGGCACGTTCTAAGTACCGGCTGGTTTACCGGCGCACAGGAAAGGGGCCCCCGCACGGGGCCCCTTTCCCATGTCTTCTACGTCCGCGCGCCGGAGGCTAGGCGTCGAGAACCTGCCCGGACCGCTTCACGACGGGCGGCTCGACGCTCCAGGGGAAGTTGATCCAGTCGTCGGTCCGCTTCCACACGTACTCGCACTTCACGAGCGAGTGGGACTTCTCGTAGACCACCGCGGAGCGCACCTCGGCGACGGTGTCCAGGCAGAAGTCACGGACGAGCTTGAGCGTCTTGCCGGTGTCGGCGACGTCGTCGGTGATCAGGACCTTCTTGTCGGAGAAGTCGATCACGTTGGGAACGGGGGCGAGCATGACCGGCATCTCCAGGGTGGTCCCCACACCGGTGTAGAACTCCACGTTGACCAGGTGGATGTTCTTGCAGTCGAGGGCGTAGGCGAGCCCGCCAGCGACGAAGACACCGCCCCGGGCGATGCTCAGCACGATGTCGGGCTCGTACCCGTCGTCGGCGATGGTCTGCGCCAGCTCCCGGACAGCGGTGCCGAACCGCTCGTAGGTCAGATTCTCCCGCACGTCTGCGCTGCTCATGCTGTGGTAGCCCTCACACCTGGGTCCGATGGAAATTGAGGAAGGACCGCGAGGCGGTCGGCCCGCGCTGCCCCTGGTACCGCGAGCCGTAGCGCTCACTGCCGTACGGGGACTCGGCGGGCGAGGTCAGCCGGAACATGCACAGCTGCCCGATCTTCATGCCCGGCCACAGCTTGATGGGGAGCGTGGCGAGGTTGGACAGCTCGAGGGTGACGTGCCCGCTGAAGCCGGGGTCGATGAACCCGGCGGTGGAGTGCGTGACCAGCCCGAGCCGCCCGAGCGAACTCTTCCCCTCGAGTCGCGAGGCGAGGTCGTCGGGCAGCGTGATGACCTCGTAGGTGGAGGCGAGCACGAACTCCCCGGGGTGCAGGATGAACGGCTCGTCCCCGTCCGGCTCCACCAGCCGCGTCAGGTCCGCCTGCTCGATGGAGGGGTCGATGTGCGGGTAGCGGTGGTTCTCGAACACCCGGAAGTACCGGTCCAGCCGCACGTCGATGCTCGACGGCTGCACCATGGATTCGTCATAGGGATCGATCCGTACCCGCCCGGCGTCGATCTCGGCCCGGATGTCCTTGTCTGAGAGAAGCACGTAGCGAGGATACGCAAGGCGCGCGGAACCATCGCAATCACGACGGCGCCGCGCGCTCCCCGTCACGCCCCGACTACGGCCGGTGCGGTCCTGCTCTCCCGCCTACCGCTTCTCCAACACGACAGGCACCGCGCTCCGCAGCCGGGCGCATCGCGGACACCGCACGAGCCGGCCGGGGCCGAGCCGCTCGGCCTGCTGCATCGGGAACGAAGCGGTGCTGAAGACGTGCCCGTCCGCGCAGCGGACGACGGTGCGTTGCATCAAGTCCCTCAAGTCCCTTCCCCAAGAGCCGCGTCCGGCGTTCTGCCCGGACGCCAAAAGCCACATTACGGGATCAAAGAGACGACTCACCAGGCGGCACTCCGGCCCCCACGGTACGCCCCAACTCACGCCCCTCGCAGCCGGATCCCACGCCCTGAGAACACTCGGCTCCCGAGATGATGTAGAGTGAGCGAGCGTCCGGACAAGGGATTCTCCGAACCCCATGTCCGTACATACGCGGGTGTAGTTTAATGGTAGAACATCAGCTTCCCAAGCTGAGAGCGCGAGTTCGATTCTCGTCACCCGCTCCAGAGAAAAACCCCAGGTCAGCGGCCTGGGGTTTGTTTGTTGTCTAGACCAATTCGAGGGCGGCGTGCCCTTCGCGTGCCCTAAGTCGAGGTGAAGGGGCGGGCTGAGGGGTCTTGCGTGGCAGTTGGGAGCCATGGGGTGCCGGGCCATCTCGCATCGTGAGATCGATTTCGTGTGATCCGCACCATAAGCAGGCTGGATTCGTGTGAAGTCGCGTACGCGAAGCCGGGTGCGGCTACGTCCAGGGCCACGTGATGGGCCGGCCCTCGTCCAGCAACGGAGTTCGAGGACGGAGCGGGCCACTCCTAGCTTCCGTTCGCGGACTGCCGTTGGTGCCGGGCCTCGTCCAGTAGAGGTCGTCCAAGAGGGAGGAGCGGGCTCTCTTTTCCCGGAGAGCGTCACTGCCACGGCCGGCGCCGGGGCGGCCCCCGGCGCTCGCCCCGTCCGCGGACAGGAGCCCTCCACCTGGCTGCGGGCCCAGTGATCGCCGGGAAGAGTCGAGTCTTCCGCGATGTACTCGGCGTACTCGTCGGCACTGAGGAGGCCGTTCGCCATCACGTCGTCCGTGCGGAGTCGCTGCTGAGCGGCACCGAACTGGTCCAGGCCCCGGGTGGCGACGGCAACCACCAACAGTTCCGCCTCGTCTGACCGAGCGGGGGCAGCGGCGGGACCTTCAACGCCCTTGGACCAGCAGAGGTCCCGGACCGGCTCACGGCCTCGCGGTTGTCCAACGTCCCGACGGCTGCCGCGCCAACCTCGGCGATGTCCACGCTTTCCGAGCATGGTGAAGCCCGACACCCAATGGGATGCCGGGCTTCACCATTCCGGTCGGGGCGGAAGCGACCGGGGCCATGTCGTAGTGCGGGCGCGTAACGGCCCCGGTCCACAGGCCCTCGGGTTTATCCGCCCGCATCGGGCTGGGCCGTCAGATGGCCGGAGCGCGCAGGAGTCGGTCCCGGGTGCTCTCCGGGAGCACCCGGCGCAGGACTGGCGCGGTGGAGCTGACCGAGCGGGCGAAGGCGGCGACCAGGTCGTGGGGGACGCCGGAGCTGAAGGATGCCGCCCACAGGCACCCCCCGCCGAGCACCGGCTCGGCCCACGCCTGCCACCCCTCCAGCTCCTCCCCCACGTCGCGGGTGAGGGTCTGGGGGGCGCCGTCCTGGATGAGGGGCGGCACCGTGCCGTAGCTGAGGTGGGTGGTGAAGGTCGCGTCCATCGCTCCCGTGTGCGGCTGGTCGATGTCGAGGAGCCAGCCGTGCCCGGTGACGGCCTCAAGGACCAGCTCGGTGCCGCCGCACGGGGTTGCGGGGTGCCGGCGTGCGTCGAGCGCGACGAGGAAGTCGGCGATGGCCTCCCCGGGGACATCGGGGGTGAAGTACGCCGACCACTGCGCGAGCGGACTGCTCGTGTCCGCACGGGCCGATACGTGCCAGGCGATCGGCAGGTCCCCGAGCAGGAAAGGCTCGTCCGCCAGGACCCATTGGGCCCACCGCAGGGTATCGGGGCTGAGGTGCAGGACGGTGCTGCGCACAACCTGCCGGTCCTCCGGTGCCTCGTCCGGCTCCCGCAGGCCGCGGACCATCGTCAGGCTCGTCCAGCCCATAGCGGCGAGGGTGTCATAGAGGCGGCCGTCGTCGCCGGCCAGGTGGCGGGGGCCGACCCAGCAGGCCGCCGGGATCTGGCCGGGGGCGGAGGGGTCGAGCGGGATGTCAGGGTTCAGGGGCACCTCCAGGGTGAGGGGATCTATTGGCCTCCGCACGCGGTGCAGCGGGGACGAGGCGGTGGCTGAACGGGAGACTGCCAGGCCAGTTTTACGGCGACCTCGGGCGGCTCCTGACAAAGGACCCCGAGGAAGTCCGTGGGCATCACCCGGGTAGCGCTGTGCTGTGAGCCGGACAGGTTGCGCCTGGCCCTGCGTGAACCGGCCGGACCCGCGTGCGTGCGTCCTCATCCTTCGCGCGCTGTGCGCTTGTCGGCGAGCGACTCGCTCAGTTGCTGCCGGACCTCGGCGTCGATGCCCTGGGCCAGCTTGCGCTGGTGCTTCGCCGTCGAGTGCTGGTAGATCAGCTGGGCGCGCTCCGAGGACTGGCCGGCGCGGACCATGAGGTCCTTCAGCTTGGCGCCGGTGTCGGCGGCGAGGGTGTTGCCGGTGTGCCGCAGGTCGTAGAAGCGGAAGTTGCCCGGCATGCCGACCTGCTTCCTCGCCTTGCGCCACTTGCGGCCGAAGGTCGAGCGGCGGAACGGGGCGCCCTTCTCACCGACGAAGAGGAGGCCGTCCGGCTCCTTCTCCGCGAACCACCGAAGGTGCCGGCGCAGCTCCGGCAGCAGGAAGTCGGGCAGGTACACGGTGCGCTTGCCCGCTCGGGTCTTGGGGGCGCCGGTGACCCGCCTGCCGTTCGTCAGCTCCGGCGACGCGTGCGTGATACGCAGGGAGCACTCGTCGAGATCGACACTGTGGCGGCGCAGCTCGGCCAGTTCCTCGGGGCGGAGGGAGGCGAAGGCGCCGAGCAGGACCATGAGCCGCCAGCGCGGACCCATGGCGTCGGCGAGGTCGAAGACCTGCTCCACGGTCGCGGTGGGGCGCTCGTCGGCCTCCTCCTTGCCGGCGCCCTTGATGCGGCACGGGTTGGTCGGGAGCAGGTCGTCGTCGACCGCGGTCTGCAGGATCGCCTTCAGCAGCCGGTACGACTTGGCGACCGTGGTGGCGCCCGTCTCCTTCCGCCGTTCGGCACGCCAGGCGCGGACGGAGGGCGGGGTGACTTCGTCCAGGTCCTTGCCGCCGAACGTTGGCAGGATGTGCAGGCGGAGCAGGCCGCTGTAGCGGTCGACCGTGGTCGGTGCCAGACCGCGTTCCTCCAGCCACCGCAGGGCGTACTTCTCGAAGTTGACCGCGCCGGCGTCCGGGTTCCGCCACCGGTTGCGGTCGATGTCCGCGCGGACCAGGTTGAGCCAGTCCTGCGCGTCGGTCTTGGTGTCGAACGTCTCGGGGGCCTTGTGACGGGTCCCGTCCGGGCCGACGTAACGGGCCTGCCACCGGCCGGAGGCGAGCCGGCGTACGGTGCCGAACTCGCGTCGGCGCTGGGGTCTGCGTCCTGCCATCAGGCTGCCCTCCCGTACCGGAGGCGGGTGCGGCGGACCGGCTCGACGGTGCGTGCCTCGATGTACTCGGTGACGGCGCTCTCCGGGATGCGGACCGGGCGGCCGAGCTTGACGTAGCGGATGCGGCGTTCGGCGATGAGGCGGCGCACGAACCGTTCGCCCGTGCCGAGTTGTTCGGCGGCCTCGCCCACCGTCAGCAGACGGTCAGCCATTGGTGATCACCTCCTTCGGGGCGCACTGAAGGCGGAAGCGGGCAGGGGGTATTGCGGGTGGGTGCAAGGGCGGTGGCTCCTCACTCGGGGCGGAGGTGGCGCGGCGATTCTGGAGGTGGGGGGTGGCGTGGTGGTTCGGGGTGGCGAAGTCGGGTTCAGGCGGTCGCTGGGCCGCGGAGGAGGGCCGGGACCGGCACGTGCAGCGCCTGTGCGAGGGCGACCAGGTCGTCGATGTCGCAGCGTCGCTGGGCGCGTTCGATGCGGGACAGCATCGTGTTGGACATCGGCCGGCCGAGAGCAGTGACACGAGCGGCAAGCTCCCGCTGCGGTAGGCCGCGCTCGGTGCGGAGAATTTCGATGTTTCGGGCGGCCCTTATTCCGGCTGGGCCGATTTCCAGTGAACGTGCTGCCATGGCTCCGTTGTAGCGTGCACTCGCCGGTTTGGTTAACCGGCGATCGTCGGCTATGTTGCGCCCCGCGCACACGGCACACGGGGGTACGCCCCCGTCGCAAGCACGCGTGTCGAGCACCGTCGACAGCCCGTCTGACGTGGGGTGTTGTGTTGTAGCTTCGCCGCCCGCAGACGTCAACGGTTTGCCGATGTGATCCTTCTGGCTCGGGTTCCTGGGCAACTATTTGGTCAGCGGCCGATCGTGCCCTACCGTTTTCCCACCGCCCTCTCCGACCTGTTTTCCGACTGCCTTTCTGCCGTCAGAGATCTGGCCGTTTGGGGCTGGACTTGTCCGCACTGGGTGTGGCTATGTTGACGACAGCCCCGGAGAGGCCGCGGTCGGCTCAGCGAGCCGAGCGGCAGCCGGTCGGCAACTCCCCACACCTGACGCCCCCACCGCCCCCGTCGACGGTGAGCCATGGGTGCCCGCCCCCTGGCCACCGAGTGAGGACCGCCCCGCTCTTGGCACGAATCCGCACCATCAAGCCCGAAGCCTTCGTCTCCGAGTCCCTGGCCGCCGTCTCCCTGACCGCCGAGCGCACCTTCTTCGGCCTGCTCACCCAGGCCGACGACCAGGGCCGCCACCGCGACCACGCCGCGATCATCGCCGGACAGCTGTGGGTCCTGCGCCCCGACCACACCCCCGCCGACGTCGAGAAGGACCTCGCCCAGCTCTCCGACGCCGGCCTCATCTGCCGCTACACCGGCCCGGACGACAAGCGTTACCTGCACGTCGTCACCTGGCACCAGCACCAGAAGATCAACCGGCCCAGCAAGAGCCGGCTCCCTGCATGTCCCCACCACGACACCGTCGGCGGCGCCGCACGAGCCAGCCTCACCGAGGCCGCACCGCCGCCTCACGGACCCCTCCGTGAGGGCTCCCGCCAACAGCAGGAGACGACGGTGAAAACCGGAGACGTACGCGAAGGCGCAGGTCAGGAGGATTTCACGGAGCCTTCCGTGAAGGCTCACCACCCGCTCACGGAGCAGTCCGTGAGTCCTCAGGGTCCGGATCTAGGACCTAGGAACATGGATCTAGGAAGTACCCCTTCGGGGGGCGCAAGCGCCCCCGCGCCCGACACCGTCTCGGCCAAGCACCTCATCGCCGAGTACACCGCCGCTTGCGCACACCGTCCGCCCAAGGACGTCCTGGACCATCTCGGTCGCGAGGTACGCAAGCTGCTCGACGAGGGGATCGACCCCGCACACGTCCGGGCCGGCCTCACGCTCCACCGCGCCAAGGGCCTGCACCCCCGCATCCTGCCGAGCCTCGTGCACGAGGCCATGAACGCCACCCCCGCCAGGCAGGTTGTCCACAGGTCGTGGACGAACCCCGCCGATGTCGCCGCCGCCTATGGAGACCAGCTCTGACCGCCACCCTCACCCGCGGACCCCAGCAGGTCGGTCCCATCGCCGCCCGCCTCAACGGCATCCTGGCCAGGCGGGGCATCGACCCCGCCGCAGCGGCTGCCGGGGAATCCCCGGCCGAGCCGGTCACCGCCCTGGAGCTGGCCGACGCCCGCATCCCCGCCCGCTACCGCCGCGCCCTGGCCGGCCACCCGCAGATCACCGCCTGGGCCGACGAGATCGCCCGAGCCGGCCGCCCCGGCCCCGGCGGACCCGGTATCGCGGAAGGCCCGTCGCTGCTGATCGCCGGCCCCACCGGCACCGGCAAGACCCACCAGGCATACGGCGCCATCCGCACCCTCCTCGCCCGCGGAGTCCGCCTGCGCTGGGAAGCCACCACCACCGCCGACCTCCACGCCCGCCTGCGCCCCCGCGCCGGCCACGACACCGAACGCGACCTGCAGACCCTGGCACGCAGCCCGCTACTGCTCCTGGACGACCTCGGCGCGGCCAGGACCAGCGAATGGACCGAGGAGCTGACCTACCGGCTCATCAACCACCGGTACGAGCACATGCTCCCCACCCTCATCACCACCAACCTCCCCACCGCCGAACTCCGCACCACCCTCGGCGACCGCGTCGCCTCCCGCCTCGCCGAGATGACCGAACGCGTCATCCTCGACGGCCCCGACCGACGACGCCACCGGCCCACCTGAACCGGCAGCGGCCCGCCGGCCAGGGGGCGGACCTCCGAGGGGCTTTCATCCGGGGACCGCAGCGGTGCCGGGACCGAACCCGGGGGCAGATGACCGACTCCGGGGACCGAGGGCGGGGACCGAGGGCAGGGACCGAGCGCGGGGACCGGGGACCGAGCGCGGGACCGGTCCCCAAGGTGCGGGGACCGTCCGGGGACCAACGCAGCGACAACCCGTTGAGGACCGAGGCCCGACTCGGGGACCGAACCTGGGGACCGGGGACCAAGTTTGGGGACCGGGGACCGGAATTGATCGGGGACCGGAATTGGATCGGGGACCGGGGACCGGCCCCCCAGCGCCCCCATCGGTCCCGGGGGCCGGTCCCGGCAAAGCAGCAGGTCACACGGCCTATGGCTGCGTGAACAGTGGAGTGCGACGGGGACCGACGTCACCTGGACGGGACCGGCGTCAGCGTCGGGATGGAGTCCGGGGACCAGGGACCGGGGACCGAGCACGGGGACCGGTCCCCAACGGGCTCATCTGATGCGGGGACCGAGACCCCGGTCCCCGCACTTTCCGGACCGGCATCCGCCGATGACCCATACCCCAGTTCCCGCACGTCAAGTGGGGACCGGTCCCCACTCTCGGCTCGGGTCCGAGAACAGAACACCTACCTGGCCCGTCCGTCCCCACCCTTCCCGAGAGCCACACAACACCACACGACAGGCCATGCCTCAGCTGGCCGAGAGAGACTTCCGTGCACCAGGCAAACCACGACACGCCCCACAGCCCCCACCGGGACACCACCACCCCGGCCCCAGGCGGAGCAAGTTATCGGCCAAGACACTCTTCCCCGCCGGGGAAGGCGTCCTGGCCGGAGCCCGCCCCGGGGGTGGCGGGAGCGGGCCAGCACCAGGAGGTGCCGGCCCGCCAGGCAGCGACCGAGGGCGGATCGCAGCCGGAGGAGAATCCGTCACCGCGCATGCCCCGCGTCGCGAAGAAGACCTCGCGCAAGCGCTCGCCGAAACCGACCGCGCACAAGCGCGACTACGTATGCAGCGTCCGCCTGAACGACGACGAGAAGACCCAGCTCGCCGCCGCCGCTCGCGCGACCCGTACGAGCCTGCCCGCCTTCCTCGCCCGTAGCGGCCTCGCCGCCGCCCAGGACCTCGACAACACCGCCTCCGCCATCGCCGGCCACCGTGAGCTGGTCACCGAACTCTTCGCCGCGCGCCGGCACCTCGGGCAGGTCGGCAACAACCTCAACCAGATCGCCCGCGCCCTCAACACCGGTGCTCACCCCACCGAACTCGACGTGGTCATCACCGCGGTCCAGCGTGCCGTGAGCCGCGTACAGGCAGCCACCGACCGACTGCTGGAAAAACACTGACCCGGCATCTGGACGCCGCCCCGCCCCCACCAGCCCCAGCACCCATCTCGGACACCAGATGATCCCCCGGATACAGAAGCGCGGGCAGCGCACCATCGGCCTCCTGGCCTACCTGTACGGGCCCGGCAAGCACGAAGAACACGCCGACCCGCACCTGGTCGCCTCCTGGGACCACAATGCACCCGACCCCGGCCGCAACTCCTCCGCCACCCTCAAGCAACTCCAGCAGCTCCTGGACCAGCCCGTCGTCAACCTCGACCCGGCCCAGCGGCCGCGAAAGCACGTGTGGCACCTGTCCATCCGCAACGCCGCCGAGGACCGGCTCCTGACCGACGAGGAGTGGGGCGAGGTGGCCCGCCGGATGGTCGCTGCCGCCGGCATCGACGACCCCGACCAGGACGCAGGCTGCCGATGGGTGGCCGTCCGGCATGCCGACGACCACATCCACATCGTCGCCACCCTCGTCCGCGAGGACGGCTACAAGCCCGACCTCGGCCGAGACGCCGCCCGCGTCCAGGCCCAGGCCCGCACCCTGGAGGCGGAGCTTGGCCTGCGCCGCCTCAACCAGGGCGACGGCACCGCCGCCCAGCGGCCCACCAGCGCCGAACGCCACAAAGCCGACCGGCAGGGCCGCGAGCGCACCGTCCGGGAGGAACTGCGCGAGACCGTACGGCGGGCGGTGGCCGGCACGGTCGGCGAGGAGGAGTTCTTCGACCGGCTGGCCGCCGCCGGCCTGATCGTCCACACGCGCATCGCGCCATCGGGTGACCTTCTCGGCTACAAGGTCGCCCTGCCCTTCGACCGCAACAAAGACGGCGAGCCCGTGTTCTACTCCGGCTCGCGTCTGGCCCCCGATCTGTCCCTGCCCCGCATCCGCGAACGCTGGCCCGGTCCCACCACGGACCAGCACAGCGACGAGCCGTCGGAGCAGGCCACGACCACGACGCCCAATGGCCCGGCGACGGCACGGCGTCGAGCAGCCACGGCGGCCTGGCAGACGATCCTGGTCATCGATCAGGACGAAGAGGCGACGGTGGCCGCGCACATCGCTGCCGCGGGCGAGGTCCTGGACGCGCTCGCAGCCACCTCGGCCGCCCACACCCGACGCGAACTACGCGAAGCCGCCCTCTCGTTCGAGCGCGCCACGCGCTCCCACATCCGCTCGCAGCACGGGCATGACCAGGCACTACGGCGGGCCGCCCGCGACCTCGTCCGCAGCGGCCCGGCCCTCGACCGCGGGGAGGACGGAGCGACCACCGCCATGGTGATCGACATGCTGTTCTTCCTCGTCACCGCCGCCACCCACTGGCACGCCAAGAAGGGCCACGCCCAGCAGGCAGCCGCCGCCCGCCAGGCGGCCGAACACCTGCACGCCGCATACCAAGCAGCAGCCGCCCAACCCCTCGGCGCCCTCTACCAACGCGGCCGGCGCCTGAGCCGACCACTCCTCCAACGGCACACGGCCATGCTGCGCAAAGCCGTACCGGAGCTGGCCGAGCAGATCCTCAGCGAACCCGGCTGGTACGCACTCGCCGCCACCATCACCGACGCCGAGGTCGCCGGCCACGACCCCGCAGCCCTCCTGACCACCGCCGCCAGACGACGGGAACTCAACACGGCGCAGTCCGTCAGCGACGTGCTGGTATGGCGTCTACGCCGCACCGCCGGCCTGCCCGCCGACACCAGCCACGCGGTCACAGGCAGCCAAACGGCGGGACACCCGGCCAACCCAGCAGTGCTGCGTGGCCAGCCAGGGGAACAGGTTCGGCTGGTGGATCGCGCAGTGCCCGCCCACCAAACCGGCACCCAGCAGTTCAGACGCTGATGAGACGGCTGTCGAAGCCGGCGCCGAGGAGGCGTTCGTAGGCGTCATACACATCCCCCGGTACCTCCTGCTCGACGGCGAAGCCGAGCTTCGGGTACTTGATCACCCGTTGCAGATCGCCGACCAGCATGTCCACGACCAGCTTCTCGTCACCGATGGACTTGATGTAGTCGTCCAGCTCCAGCGGCTCGGAAGCGCACACGACCTCCACCTCGGGCCAGAGCTTGCGGCAGGTGGCGTACGAACGCCGCTCCATGTACGGCTTGGAGATCAGCAGCAGCGACTCGACCGCGATGCCGGCCTCGGCCAGCAGCTCCCGCGAGAAGGTGATGTTCTGCCCGGTGTTCGCGGCCTTCGGCTCGACCAGGATCGCCTCGTCCGGCACGCCCAGGTTCAGCGCGTGCTCGCGGTAGTGGACGGCTTCGCCGCGTGGGAAGCGGGCACGGGTCGTGGGGCTGTTGCCACCGCTGAAGACCACGACCGGGAACAGGCCGGCGCGGTAGAGACCGGCGGTTGTGGTCGACACTCCGAGATCGTGGCTTCCCAGGCCGATCGCCGCCGAGCAGGGCCGCTGTTCATGGCCCATCTGGTGGTAGTTCCAGATCAGCGTCGCGTCGTGGAACTGCTCGTCGGTGATTTGGCGCTGCTCGTGCTGCGGCACTGGCACTCCCTGGCTCATCCCTGCCGGCCCTTCCGGATGCCCTCGATGCTGCGCAGCTGGTGGCTCGGCCCGTAGCGCCGGGCCACCCGCGCCGCCTGATCGAGGACGGTGAGCCCATCATCCGGGACACCCAGGTTCCGAAAGCGGACCGCAAACGCCGTGCCTCGGGTCGCGTACTCGTAGGCAGTGAGTACAGCGCTGGGGAGAGTGACAGACACCGGACGAAGCGCAAGGCTTGCAGGTATCCACTCCGTCGGTGCGCGGTAGCTTTTTGTAAGGGCAAGGGAGAGGAAGCAACCAGCATGCCGCAACCCATGGGTGCCACGGATCAGCCAGCCAAGCAGGGGCTCATCCTCGACTTCGCCGGGGTGCTGACCGCTGATCCGCGGTCCGTTCACCGAGCCTGGTGCGAGTCTGAAGGGCTTCGCCCGGAAGCGTGGCGTGCCACGCTCAACGATGACCCTGAGGGCCGACGGCTGTACGCGGCGCTGGAGGTCGGCGAGATCGACCAGGAGGAGTGGAACAAGCGCACTGCGGCCCTTCTCGGTGACCATGTCGCACCGGAGAACCTGATGGGTCGGGCCTGGTCTGCGGTGCCCGCGGCGGGGCGTATGGCCGCACTCGCGCGTGCCGCCAAGGACGCGGGATACCGCCTCGCTCTCTTGTCGAACAGCTTCGGCATGGATCCGTTCAACCCGTACGAGCACGCTGGCGTTTGGGACTTCTTCGACGTACACGTCATCTCCGAGCAGGTCGGTATGGCGAAGCCCGACCCTGCCATCTACGAGCTGACGCTGGAACGCCTCGGGCTTCCTGGACAGGCATGCGTGTTCGTTGACGACCACCCTCGGAACCTCCCACCGGCGGAGGCCCTGGGCATCACCACCGTCCTCGCGACGGACGAAGCGTCCACAGTGGCTGAACTGGAAGGGCTGCTCAGTGTGAGCGCCGCGCTTTCCGTCCAGCGGTGACTTCCAGCCAACTGGCTGCCGCTCTCGTGCCTATGGCTGTTGCTGGTCGTAAAGCAGTGGGTACGGTCCGTGCCTGGCCGAACGGGGAGGAGCTGCTGGCATGCAATGGTCCGAGTACAGCACCGCTGAACGGCTCAAGACGCTGCGCGGTGGCATGACCCAGGAGCAGTTGGCGGAGGCCGCCAACGTCTCCGTGGGCGTCGTACGGAAGTTGGAACGGGGCGGCACCGCTTCCCTGCCGTCGCTTCTGTCCATCGCCTCCGCCCTCGGCACCGACATCGCCGTGCTCCTCGGCCAGCAGGCGCCCCGTCGCTCCATGGACCGCGACGAGCGTGCGGCATTGCGGGCGCTGTCCGCTGCCACGCACGATGCCGCCATCGGCATCCCCACCGACACCGAGCCGGGCACCGTCGAAGAGCTCCGTGCTGTCGTCCGGCGCGCTGACGCCGCCTACTGGGCCGGCCGCTACACCGAACTCGGCGCGTTGCTCGGGGCCTTGCTTCCCGAAGCTCGCGCCCGGTACGACCTGGCGGACGCCGACGAGCGGGAGGCCGCGGCCGGTGTCCTGGCCGATGTCTTCCAGACCGCCGGGATGGCCGCGAACGTGTGGGGGTCACGGGACCTGGCCTACGCGGCGCTCACCTACGGCCGGCAGATCGCCGTGCAGGCTGGCGACGACCTGCGGGATGCCCATCTGGCCGCCACCACGGCGTGGGTGAATCTCCGCGACGGGCGGACCGCGCAGGGTTTCGCTCTCGCCGCGGCTCAGGCCGACCGGGTCGAGCCCAAGATGTCCGAGCACGACCCGGACCGGTTGTCGGTGTACGGGCAGCTCGTCACGAACGCGGCTGTGGCCGCGTCCCGGGGTGGCTCCTCGCCGGACGCCGCACGGGAGTACCTCTCCCAGGCCCACGCGGTCGCCGCCCGCCTCGGTGTGGAACATGCCCGTGGCCGGCATGCCCAGCCCTTCGGGCCCCTGTACGCCGGCACGCAGGCCATGAGCATCGCCGTCGCCCTCGGCGACACCGGCGGTGCGCTGCGACTCATGGACACGGTCCGGCTGGACGACACGGTGCCCCTCGCCACTCGGGCCCGGTACGGTCTCGACGTCGCCTTGACGCACGTGGAGTGCCGCCGATGGGACCAGGCTGCCGACACCCTGGAAAAAGTCTGCGGCATGGCGCCGGCGTGGGTGCGGCACCAGATGCTGCCCGGAGTGATCATTTCTCGCCTCGCCGGTGTGTCCGTCGGGCGGCTCCGCGGGCTCGCCCGCGCGGCTGGTGTGCCCCTCGCCGTCCGCTGACCGGCCACCGCCACGGGCCGTAGCAGCTCTCACGGCCGCCACCAGTCCGACCGCCACGTCCCGTTGCAGTTCTGCTGGAGGACGAGAGCGCGGCAGCACGGGGCGTGTCAGGCCATCGAGTCATGAGTTCCTGGCGCCGCCACGGGCCGTGCCTGTCCTGCGGACAGGGCAGGCAGCACGCTGATCACATGCCGAAATCCTCACCCGGCGGCATCGGACACGTGCCGGTCGCCATCTACTCCTGCGCGTTCGAGTCGGCCGCTGTCCGCGAGGCCGAACGCCGCGCACGCCGCTACGCCGACGCCCGGCACTGGCACGTGGCCGGCGCCTGGTCCGACGACAACCCGTGTGTGCCGTTGGACGGCCGCCCGGCTTGGGCGGCCGTCACGAGCACACTGTCCTCCGGCCTGGTCCGCGGCATCATCGTCGCCGGAATCTCCCACCTCGCGGACGACGCCGCACAGTTCGCCGCGCTCGGTGTCCTCATCCGTGACCGGGGCGGCTTCCTCGCCGAGGCGACGTCCCCGCCACCCCGCCAGACCGCCGGACGACAGAAACGCCGGCGCGTTCAGCTCGAAGCCTCCTCGGGCTGGTGGCTGTGGAAAGACCTCGCTCCGGGAGCCGCCTCGTGACCCGGGCACGGGCAGGAGTCGGTGATCTGGTCGAGGACACCGGCGGACGCCACGCCATCGTCACCGACATCAAGCAGGGTGCTGTGTGGGTCCTGCGTCCGGTGTCGGGCGGCACGACGAATCAGTGGGAGACGGACGAACCCGAAAGCCTCCACGTCATCGAGACGCGCGAGGAACGCGTGCACCGAGAGAAGACCGCTTGATGCCCTGCCGCCATGAGGCCCACGGCGGAGCCGGCACCACCCGGCCAGCAACAGAGCAAGCGCGCCCACGACTCACCACTCATCGCCAGAACACTTCCCCAGACACGCCCGGAAGGTGGACCCGCCGTGTACGCATTCGGCATCTGCATCGACCGGCATTACCTCACCCCCGGCCTCGCCACGATCGCCTCGCTGGCGGACAGCCTCAGCCCCCGCGCCCGCAAGGCCGCAGCGCTGCGCTTACTCAGCTTCGACCTCGGACCACCCCAGGCGCTGCTGCTGGCCCACCTCGCCAAGCGAGCCGGCTTCGGGTCGTTCGCCCTGGCCCGCCGTTCCCCCCTGCGCACCGCGCGGATGGCGACCAGTGACCGACCTCGGGACCATCACCGATTGTCAGTGACGGCCCATATCATCCGTTCACCCGTATAGCCCAGGTTCGGAGCGGAGCGGCATGACATGGCACGACAGCGTCCGTGGATCATCGAAGACTGCGCGATCACCTCACCCGACCAGGACCGCTTCGACCACCAGTCAGTGAGTCGTGAACTTCTCGACATCGTGCGCGGCTCAACCCAACCGCTGGCAATCGGACTGCTAGGGCCATTCGGCAGTGGCAAGTCGTCCGTCGTACGCCTCCTGGCAGCAGAGCTCAAGCACGACCCAAAATGGGCGATCCTGCACCTTAGCGCCGAGCGGCACAGCGGTTCCGCGCGGGCGAGAGGGCTGCTCTACGGGCTACTCGATGAGGCGTGGCGGCAGAACCTCATCGGCCTCGAGCAGTGGCAAGCCGAGCGCGCATGTCTCGATGGCGGGCGGCAGCGCACCGCGCCGCGTCCTACAGCGATGTCTGCAAAGCCAGGGAAACAGTCCTGGTACGCCTACCCTGCGGCCGCTGGCGCAGCGCTGGGGTGGCTTCTAGCTTCCCTGGCCACGATCTGGTTGCTCGGCGTGGCTGTCGTGGCTTTCGGCCACCTGGGCGGAGTCGCGGCCGACGTGCCCGTCGGGACGTGGTTCGCTGCCCCCGGAGCCCGTCCGCTGACCACCGCACTGTCAGGCGCAGCCGTTGTGGCGTGCGTTCTGGGCACCGCAAAGGACGGAGCGCTGTCCTCGCTGAGAAGGCACGAGATCACGCTCACCACGCCGCGTGCGGAGTCCACCGACGACTTGGAGCAGGTCTTCTCCGGCGTCATCGACACCATTGACCGTCGGCTGGTCATCGCAATCGACGACATCGACCGCCTGGCGGCCAGCGAGGTCCTCGATGCCCTCACCACCGTGCGGAGCCTTTTGCTCACCGGCACCTACCGCAAGCACCCACCGGTCTTCCTGCTGTCCTGCGACGAGGACATCATCCGCGAGGCCATCGTCGGCGTGCGTCCCGGCCTGGCCCACCGGCCCGCCCAGCAATCCCGCCACAACGCCGACTCGGTGCCCACTAGGGCCGCCGAGCGCAAGGCGACCGAGGAGGCGGCGCAGGAATACCTGAACAAGCTGTTCACGGTGCGCCTCGTCCTGCCCGCCCACCACGATGCGGACCTCAGACAGTACATCGAGCACCTCCTCACCCACCCGACCCCTCACCAACTCGTGCATCGCCTAGGTGGCATCACAGCAGTGCGGGACGTGCTCGAAACGTTGATTCACCCAGACGTCCGCGACCCTCGCCACGCCATCCGGCTGCTCAACGCGTTCCTAGCCGACTATGGGCTCGCCATTCGTCGCGAGCAGGACAACGGCGCACCAGCTTGGATCGCGTCTGGTGAAGTGACCGGCCACCCCATCACCCTGGCCCGGCTCACCGTTTTGAGGCACGACTACCGAGCTCTTTACGACGGCATCTGCGCCGAACACGACCTGCTCGCCCTCCTGGACGACGCACTGCTCGGCTCTGCCAGCGCGCTCGTCGACCCGCTTCTCACCGCGTACATCGTTAGCGAGAAGGCGGGTGATTCAACGAACAGCTCCGGCAGCGACTCGACGGAGGCAAGCGCCACCCTAGACACCGCTCAGGCCGGCGACGACACACTGCCTCGTCTGGACACCGCAAAACACCCAGGCTTGCGCTATCTACGTGCCACAGCTGCCAGGGCACGGACAGGCCGCCCCGAACACCTGATGCCACTACTCACCTTGGGCTCCACCCCCGCCAGTCGCGCCCTGGGCAGCGATCAGGCCGCAGCCATCCAACGCGAACTCCTCCAGCGCGACGCCGACGCCCTGCGTGACCGCCTCACAGTGATCGAGATACGTGAACGGGCACTGCTCGCCGCCACCCACGCCCTCGAGTCGGCACGCCCCGGCCAGGACCTCGACAACACTATGGCCGCAGCAGTTGAAGCCCTGTCGCGCACGCCCGGCCTCGCCAACCACCTCAACTCCGGTACTGACCTGGTCGGCCGCGCTCTACTCAACCTGACCGACCGCATCGCCAGTCGACGTACGCAGATGCGCACGCCGATCGCGGCCCACCACCTCGCCGGCATCCTCGACCTTGTGCCACCCGCCCACCTGCCTTCCCTTTACACCAGCCTCAGCACGCCCCCTCCCCCGGAGTCGGGGAACACCCCTGCAGCGGAGCAGCCCGCCTTCGCCTGGGCTCAGGCCCTGATCGTTCTGCCCACCGACCGCCACAGCCGGCAACTGCGGCCCGCGCTGGAGGCGTACTTTCACACCCTCGCTGCTTCTGGCGGCGCTGACGAGCTGAAAGTCTGGCTCATCGACTACAACGAGTCGTCAGCCGAACGGCGCGCGCTGTGGCCTCAGGATGCCTACCGCGCCCTGATGGCGATGGCCACTCGCGCAGCAGACAGTGCGACCGTGCAAGAGACGCGCCAGGTCATCGAGACGGCAGCCAGCTACCACATGTGGCAGCGTCCCGTCATGCTTGGCGTTTTGACGTGGCTATCGAGCGCCAATGATTCCCTACGTGTGAACGCTGTGGAGATCCTGCTCCAGCGCGTGGTGCCCGCCGACGAGTGGGGGAGCGCTACGGGCGAAGAAGCCGCTTTCGGCGCGACGCTTGCCACCGAGTTCCTAGAGCACGCCGCAGATTTCCTCTCCGACGACGAGGACACCGCATCCTCCGAGCAGACCGCCGAGCTTCTCCATCGATGGCTGCAGATAATCGGGGACCACTCCACCCCTAGCGGCCGTCAGGTCAGCGCCGTCGTAGCCGAGACACTCGCCCAGACCGCACACACGAGCAGTGAGCTCGCTGCAGCGGCGGCCCGGATCCTGCCCGACCTACAGCAGCAGGACGCAGCAGTGTGTGCCGTCGCCATCGCCGAAAACATCGCGGCCCCGGCAGCATCGGACAACGCCGTAGCAAACGCACTCGCAGAGGCCCTCCTGGCGTTCATGCACGTCAGGACCGACGACCCTACCGCCCAGGAAGCCGCTCGGACTAGTCAGAAAGCATTGACAGCCGGCCTCACAGTCGACGATGTCCGGGGCACTTTCGCCCGCCGACACCTTGCCGCCGTCATGAGCACCGACGCGGGCCGAGAAGCGGGAATCACCCTGGTCGACGAGTTCACGCCGCGCCTCGCCCAGCACCACATCGCTCTCAGCCGGGAACTCTTCTCCTGTCTCCATACACTGCTCGCCAACTCCGCGACTCGCGCAGCCCGGCTCGGCCAGGTGTTGCAGCACCTCTACAACCGGATGAGTACGCAACCAGCCGAGAACGCTGGCTTTGCCGCCCACTACGCAGCGGAACAGGCCGTGACAACACAGTGGCTCACCTGGATCGCTCAGCACTGGACACGCATCCCCGACCACGAGCGCTCATTGGCTCTGGCGGCGGCACCCCGTCCGGACCTCGACCGAAGCAACGGACTCCCTGACCTACTCGCCCAGCACCTGCTGGACACACCCGAAACCGAGCCTTGGCAACACGCCGCAGACCTCTGGCCTACAGTCGGCCCCGATCGCCAGGCAGCCCTGCTGGTGGCCGCAGACGGCCGCTGTCCCACCCTCGCCGAGCATGCAGCCCAGGCACCAACTGACGTCCTCATCGTGACGCTGAGAACAGCGAACGCAACCGCGCTTCCGACGGTCCTTGACCTCATATCCGCAAACCCGCAGGCCACCCAGGTGATCTGCGACTACCTCGACGACGCCATCACAGGACGCGAATGGGCCGAAGAGCACGCGGTCCTCATCGCTTCCGCCTGCCCCGCCCCCGGCCCACTCTGGGAAGTCCTCTTCACAGCACTCCCCAAAGGTCCCAGCGCCGTCGAACGCGTCAGCCCGCTCATCGCAGCTCTCCTCATGCAAAGCGGTACTGCCGCTCCCCGCACCATCGTCGACGAGATTGCGCCCGTACTCCGTGAGGCAACCGTCGCCAGTGCCACTGCGCTCGGCCGCGCTGTCCGCCCTGCTCCCAAACTAGCAACGGCGCTACGTCGTACCTTGCACGGTCACAGCAAGACAGCCGCAGAGAAGGAACGAACATCCGCCTTCAAGCAAGCAGCCGGAATCCGCTGAGGTGCAGCGGGCCAGATAATCTGCCCCCCGTTCGCGTAGTCCGCATTAGCCACAACACTCCCGGCCCACAGTTCGTCATCCGGCGCACCACTCTGCCGGGTACGTGTCGCACCAAGACGTGTCCGCTTCCCGTTCCTTGTGGTTCTTCGCGCCCTTAGCCCCACCAGGTCGTCGAGTGGGCAACTCCAGCTCGCTGCTGCTCCTCGTCGGAGTGCTGGTAGATCACTAATCCGACCCGGGGGCCGGACCGGCTCGCTCTGGACGTGTCTAAGACCCGGCAGCTCCGCGGGCCTCGCCGACCGGCTCGGCATGACTCCGACTCAAGGAGGACTCAGCCTGAGAGCAGGGTGGAGAATGTCCGGCACTTGGTCGACAAAAGGCTACTTGCCCGGAAAAAAGGCGTTCAGCATAAGCTCGATGACAACCAGACCGACACCGGCGATTCCACCGGCTGTTGCGCTTTGGTAGAGAATCGCCACGACCACTACGGCTGCAGCGACCGCCGCCGGTTCCGGAACCCCATGCCGCGCTGAAGTTATAACGATTACCGCGACAAGAACCGCTGTGATAGACAGTCGCAACGCGTCGCCCATGCGGCGGGGTGCCTTAAGGTCGCCCTCGTCCAAAAGTGCTCCGAGCCGCCCCAAGGCGTACCGCTCACTGATCGTCAGCGCTAGGCGCCCGAGGTCGCGCGCCGCCTTCTGGGGTTCCTTGTCCAAAGCAGCCTCCGCGCACCGCAACGCCTCCACGACCTCGGCCGCGTGCGCCTTCAATGGCCTGTTGCGCCGCGAGAAAACGGGGACAGTCCCTCGCGCGATACGCGCCCCTCGCACTCGCATTACCGGGAGACGCAGTGACACCGAGCTGAGGTGGTGATCGCGGGTCCCCGAGGTTCGCACAATGTCCGCGCATTGCCCAATCAGGCCGGCCCAGATGCTGACGCGCTCGAAGGTGAAGCCTCCGGCTCCGCACATACGAGCGGCGGAAGCCATAACGAACCGCAGCGGGTACGCTGCCAACAGCAGCACGACCCCGCCCGCACCTATGTCACCAATAGCCCACCCGACCAGACCCTTCGCATCGCTGTAGTACGGGACCTGTTCGGCGAGCTCGTCCACTCTCTCCACATCGCCCGCAAACGCACCGACGATCCCGCGTAGGCAGACGTAGGCGAAGACAGCCCACAGCACCCACGTCCTCACTTGCTGTTGGTGGTAGCGCCGCAAGGCCACTCGCACCGGTCCTGGCACGGGACCGATGCCAAGCACTTCGACATCCTCGCGCAGCTTCCGTATCGCCTCGTCCGCCTGCCGCCGGTGCCGTGCGGCAACGCAAGCTCCGATCCACCTCATCACTGGCCGATCATTACACCGGCTGCAGGCTCTGCGACCCTCAACTCCTAACTCCGCCTCAGGAGTGTGCAGAAGCAATCCGCTCTGTCTGCAACATCCCGCACCCGGAGGGGCACCACCGCAACGAACCATACGCACCCCTCCACAGCACCCCGCTGCGAGCTCGTGCCCATAGCGTGCCCATAAGAGCGGATAGCCACGGTCAACAGCGGTGCGCCCAAGCCCGCATAACGGCGCTGGTGCAACGGATCAAGGCAGGTCGGCAACCTTCTAGCCGCTCAAGCGCCATCGCTTCCCAAGCTGAGAGCGCGAGTTCGATTCTCGTCACCCGCTCTGTGATTAAGGCCCAGGTCAGAGACCTGGGCCTTGTTGTTGTGTCCGGCGATCAGTCGCCGCGTGCCAGATCCGTGCCAGAACGCTTGTCGGCCGCCTTCTTGGCGGCCTCCGCCCGAGCCTTCCGCACGGTGGCGTCGAGGCCGGCGGCGACCTCTTCCTGGCGCTCCTCGTCGGAGTGCTGGTAGATCAGCGCGGCCTTCTCCGAGGACTGCCCAGCGCGGACCATCGTGTCCTTGAGGGTGGCGCCGGACCGGGTGGAGAGGGTGTGCCCGGTGTGGCGGAGGTCGTAGAACCGGAAGCCCTCTGGCATGCCGACAATCTCCCGTGCCTTACGCCACTTCCGCCCGAAGGTGCTACGGCGGAACGGGGCGCCCTTCTCCCCCACGAAGATCAGCCCGTCCGGCCCCGGCTCGGCATACGACTCCAGGTGCCAGCGAAGCTCCCGGCGGAGAAACGCGGGAAGAATCACAGTCCGGGTCCCAGCCTCCGACTTCGTGTCGCCCCGGACGCGTCGTCCGTTCATCCGCTCGGGTTCGGCAAGGCGGACCCTGATCCGCAGGTTCTCCAGATCGATGTCCCGGCGACGCAGGCCGGCCAGCTCTTCCGGCCGCATCGGGCCGTAGGCGCCAAGGTAGACCATCAGCCGCCACCGCATCCCGACCGCTTCGGCGAGCGCGTCGACCTGGGCGACGGTGGCAATGCGCCGCTCGGCCGCCTTCTCCTTGCCGGCACCCTTGATCCGGCACGGATTGCGCGTGATCAGCTCATCGTCCACGGCCGTCTCCATGATGGCCTTCAGGAGGCGATACGCCTTGGCCGTCATGGTCTTGGCCCCGGTCACCCGCAGCCGCTCGGCCCGCCACTCACGCACGAGCGGCGCCGTGATCTCGTCCAGGTCGGAGTCGGCGAAGGCGGCCAGGTACTTGTCGAGAAGGTAGCGGTACAGATCCCGGGTGAGCGGGGCCAGTTCCCGTTCCTCCACCCACTTGTCGGCATAGGCCCGGAAGCTCACCGCACCGGCCTCCGGGTCCCGCCACTCTCCCCGTCGGATCTCGGTCTGCTTCTCCGCGAGCCAGTCGTCCGCGTCGGCGGTCGTCGCGAAGGTCTCGGGCGCCGGGCGCATCACACCGTCCGGTCCGGGATACCGCGCCTGATAGCGGCCGGAGGGAAGCCGCCTGATCGCACCGAAACGGCGGCGCCTGCCCTTGTTGTTGGCCATCAGGCAGCCCGCCCGTAGCGCGTCCGAGGACGCCTCAGCGGCTCCACCGTGCGGGCCCTGATGAACTCCTCCACCGCACTCTCCGGGATGCGCACATGCCGGCCGACCTTCACGTACCGGATGCGCCGCTCCTCGAACAGCCGCCGAGGGAAGCGAGCGGTCGTGCCGAGCAGTTCGGCGACCTGGTAAGCGCCGTTCACGGCCGTTAAAACGGGTCCGAAGGCGGTAGCCGCTCCCACCGCCGACCGCCGATGAACGCAGGTGAACCGCCTCGTCCGAGGTACTCAATACCACCACGCTTGGAAAGCGTGTGTCCCCGAGCGACCTCCTTGGGCCGCCGCGCACCGCTGCGCGGAGCAGTGCGCCTTCCGCAGAGGACATGTGCCGGCCATCCTGCACTGGTCCACACGGTGATCAAGACCGGGCTGGGATACGTGGCCCGTATGCAGTCCAGGTGTGGAGCGCTCACGGAGAAAGGAACTCGCTGCCGGCGGCTGGCGATGGTCGGTGCGTCGCGATGCAACCTGCACCGTGGCGAGTGGTCGTCGTACAGCATCGACAAGCGACAAAGAAAGCCCTCTGGGCTTCCGCCGTGCGCTGAGTGCGTGTAGGGAGGTGTCCTCGAAGTTCGCCTCCACTCGCATTCCTCTGTCCACACGTCTCAGGGGGGACCCTTGAACCTTCGTGTGCCCAACCGTGCCTTCACCCGAGTTGCCACCGCGCTCGCGCTCACTATGGCCTTCGCCGGTGCGAGCACCGGCCTGCTGCACGGGTCCGAAGCGCAGGCACTGCCCGTGTCGTCCGGCTCGATGAGCTTCAGCGGCGACGCGAGCGACTACATCAGCGGCGGCCGGTCGTACTCCTACTCCCCGGCCGCCGGCGATACCCTCGACGTCAACGGTTCGAGCGACGACAACCACATCTCCGTCAGCGTCGACGGTGCCACCGGCGACTGGTGGTACCTCGACCTCGCTGCTCCCGCCGGGCAACAGCTCGCGCCCGGTGACTACACCGGCGCCACCCGCTATCCGTTCAACGAAGCCGCGAAGCCCGGCCTTTCCATCGACGGCAACGGGCGCGGGTGCAACACACTGACCGGATCGTTTTCCGTCGCAGACGTGGTCTTCGGCCCGAACGGCTATGTGCAGAAACTCGACGCCACCTACGAGCAGCACTGTGAGGGCGGCACCGCCGCGCTGCGCGGCGAGATCCACATCGACAACCCGGTGCCGCCGGCTGCGCTCGACCTGGGCGTCGCCATCGACCTCAAGGGCACGGCGAGCTACCTGAACGGCAAGGCCACCATCGGTGGCACCGTCAGCTGCAACGAGCCGACCCAGGTGGACGTCTCCGGCACTGTCACTCAGGTCGCCCACCGCATGCTCATCAAGGGCTCCTACGCCACCAAGGTGGCCTGCGAGCCCGGCGCCCCGGTCACCTGGACCGCGACGGCCGCGCCCACCGGAACCACCCCGTTCCAGAAGGGCGATGTCGAGGTGCAGGCCCAGGCTCAGGCCCAGGACCCTCACTACGGGCAGACCGTGACGGTGACGCAAACCGCCGTGGTCGCGCTGAGCAAGGGCTGAGCAGCCACACACCGTAGCAATGAACCGGAGCGGGTGAACCGTTCTTCAAGGTGAGGTTCCGCGCCGGCGCATCCGGTGCGGAACCTCATCTTTCTTACGAGCTGGTGCGTGATAGCGGTTGAGGGGTGATCGCGCGAGGGTGGGATGATCCAGCCCGTGGTGATCATGGTCAACCGGGACGTCCTCGCGCATCAGC
>NZ_BMSK01000016.1:0-422 GCF_014649115.1 Streptomyces eurythermus
TGGGGTGCCTGGCCGTTCATCTACCGCACCTCCAGCGACCCGACCAACCCCAACGGCTGGTCCGCCCCGCAGCCGCTGTTCACCGGCAGCCTCCCCGACTCCGGTACCGGTCCGATCGACCAGACGCTGATCGCCGACGACCAGAACATGTACCTGTTCTTCGCCGGTGACAACGGCAAGATCTACCGGGCGAGCATGCCGATCGGGAACTTCCCGGGCAGCTTCGGCTCCTCGTACACCACGGTCATGAGCGACACCGCGAAGAACCTGTTCGAGGCGCCGCAGGTCTACAAGGTCCAGGGCCAGAACCAGTACCTCATGATCGTCGAGGCCCGGGGCGCGAGCGAGCAGCGCTACTTCCGCTCCTTCACCGCCACCAGCCTGAGCGGTTCCTGGACCCCGCAGGCCGCCACCGAGTCCAA
>NZ_BMSK01000016.1:571-257066 GCF_014649115.1 Streptomyces eurythermus
AACAACCCCGACCAGACCATGACCATCGACCCCTGCAACCTCCAGCTCCTCTACCAGGGCAAGTCCCCGTCCGCGAGCGGTCCTTACGACCAGCTGCCGTGGCGCCCGGGTGTCCTCACCCTCCAGCGCTGACCGTCAGCCCCCGCCTCGAGGAACCCCGGCCGTGCGGCGGCCGGGGTTTCTCTCATGGTCGACGACGCCGTGCGAAGGCGGCGGCGACCGCCATCACCGTGGTGCCGCCGGCGGCAGTCCAGAACACGAGCTTGGCGTTCGGCCCGTTGACCGTCCGCAACTCCCCGTCCGCGTGGCGGCAGAACGAGTCGGGCGGGAAATACCGCGAGACAGGGGTGCCACCCGTGCCGTAGCAGGGTGACGTGTCGGGAAACAGGGTCGGCTGCGCGCGCTGCGAAAGAGCCCCTCCGGCGAGCACGGTCAGCCACCCGGCCGCCAGGAACCCGATCAGCAGCCGGCCGGGGATCCTCGCCCGCCGTCCCAGCAGCCATATCAGGGCGGTCGGCGTGACGAACACGGCGGACACGGCGAACAGCAGGACCAGAGTCTTCATGTTCCTTCGGCTTCGCTGATCACGGATCCGCCGGACGGCTTCAGGGCAGCGTATCCGGCGGCTCCGCGCCCCGAACACCCGGTGCGCCGGGGTGCCTTGGGCGGGCGGGACGTCGCGGTGCCGTCCCCGTAATGTCACGAACGTGTCTTGAGCGCGAGCGCGAGGCAACTCGGGCAACCCGGCCGCCTATCAATGAGGGCAGAAGGCCACACGGGTGAACAGTCGCCCGGACCGCTCGCAACAGAGGACGGACACAGCATGCGCACTCGGAAGATCTCGGCACTGACCCTCACCGCCGTGGCCCTCGGCCTGGCGCTGACGGCATGCGGTAACGACGACGACGCCAAGCCGTCCTCTTCCGCTTCCGCGTCCGCCTCCGCTTCGGCGAGCGACTCGTCGGCCACGGCCACGAGCACCCCGGGGTCCGGCAGCGCGGAAGGCAAGTCGTCGGACACCTCCGCCAAGCCCGACACCGCCGGGAGCAAGTCGTCCGGCACCTCCGGTACGTCCGGCACCACGCAGGGCAAGTCGTCGGGGGCGCCCGCGCAGGCCGCCGTGAAGTGCACCGACAAGATCAACTACGCGGGCGACCCGCGCTCCAACGCCGAGATCAACTCCATCGGCGAGCAGACCGGCACGTGTCCGCCGGTGCAGAAGCCCGCGTCCGACGACAAGAAGTGCACGGACAAGATCAACTACGCGGACGACGTGCGGTCCAACGCCGAGATCAACTCCATCGGCGAGGAAACGGGCACGTGCCCGCCGGTCAAGCGGAAGTGACCACAACGCGGAAGGGGGCCGTCACCCACGGGTGACGGCCCCCTCTCGCGTCCCTCCGGCTACCTCTTGCGGCGGCAGGCCAGCCACAGCAGCAGCGTCGTCGCGCCGCCGGCGAGCAGCAGTACGCGGTTGTCGCGGGACCAGCGCGCGGTCCGGGCGGTGGTCTGCAGCACCGGCTCCGGGGCCTTCTCCTGCAACAACCGGCCCGCCTGCGCGGCCTTGGCGGCGGCCTGTTCCTTCACCTCGGCGGCCTTGACGGCGGCCTGGCTCTTCACCTCGGCGGCCTTGACGGCGGCTTGGTCCTTCACCTCCACCGCCTGCTGCCGCACCTCGGCGGCCTTCTCCTTGGCGCGGGCCTTGACGTCCGTCTTCGCCGCGAGCGCCTGGACCGTCTCGCCCAGCTCCTGACGGGTGTGCTCGACCTGCTCGCGCAGTTCCTCCGGGCCGGACGCGGTGGGCTCGTCGTGGGGCGGCTGGGTCATCGGTGCGCACTCTCCTTGATCTCGGCCACATCGGCCTTCACGTTCTTGATCGCCTGCTCCGGCGCGGGCGGCGCCGCCGCGGCGAACTGTTTCTTCCCGGTCAGCGCCATCACCCCGGCGATCACCCCGAGCACGGCGGTGACGATCAGGGCTGCGGCCCACACCGGCAGCGTCACGGCCAGCGCCGCGATCACGGTGGCGACCAGGGCCTGGAGCGTCAGGAACCCGAACAGCCCCGCGCCGCCGAACAGTCCGCCGCCCTTGCCGTAACGCCTGCCTTTCTCCTTCATCTCCGCCTGCGCCAGCCGCATCTCGCCCCGCACCAGCTCCGTCAGCTGCTGCGAGGCCCGCTGGACCAGCTCGCCCACCGGTTCGGATCCGTGCGCCTGACGGTCTGCCTCGTAGTAGGGCTGCGTACGGGACACGGCGATCACCTTCCAGACCTGCGTGGCGTGCGGTATTTCCGTCGTGCACACGCGGGTACCCAGCTCGGGGCGGGTTCACCGCCCCTTCGTCGGCGGCCGGCCCGGGCGTACGACGTCCACCTCGGCCCACACCGTCTTCCCGGACGGCGGGTACGGCTCCGTGTCCCACCGGTCGGCGAGCGCGGCCACCAGCAGCAGGCCCCGGCCCGACTCCGCCTCCTCCGGCCGGACCGTCGTAGCGGGCGCGGGGAGCCGGTCGCCGCGCGCGTCGCTGACCGCGACGCGGAGGGTCCCGGCGGTGACATCGAGGCCGAGGACGAGCCGGAAGCTGCGCCCCCGCACCCGCCCGTGCACGGCCGCGTTGGCCGCGAGTTCCGCGACGATCTGCTCCGCGCGGTCGATGACGGTGGGTGACAGCCCCCAGGCGTGCAGCTCTCCTACGGCGAGCAGCCGGGCCAGGCGCGCGCCCCGGCGGGTGGAGGACAGCAGCTGGGAGAACGAATGTACGGTGGCGTTGGGGAGTTGGGGTGTCGTGGGGGTCATGGGATCACCGTGGCGGGCGCGAACGGCGTTGTTCCAGAGGCCCGCCCCGTACGCTGTGTCAGCGTACGGGCACTTTCGGTAGACAGTACGCAATCCCTGCCGTCACTCTGGGTGCTGTCGAGCGCGGGGGACGCAGCACGGAACGTACGCACCTGGAGGTGGCCGCGGATGACGCACGGCGGCGCGAGCGAGAACGATGACGACCTGGCGGTCCCCGAGGTGGAGCGGGAGCCCGATCCCTCCGACAGTCTGCGGACGTTCGGAGCGGTCGTCCAGGCCCTGCGCGAACACGCCGGACTGAGCAGGGAGGAGTTCGCGCGGTTGGTCCAGTTCTCCAAACACACCGTGGAATCGGTGGAGTTGGGGCGGCGCATGCCCGACGAGTCCTTCGTGGAACGGGCGGAGGAGGCGTCGGGAAACACGGGCGCGCTCCGCAGGGCCGCGAAGTACCTGACCCGGGGAGAGGCGGGCCTCGCGGCGTGGTTCCGACGCTGGGCCAGGCTGGAGAAGATCGCGGTGAGTCTGAGTACGTACGAGTGCCGGTTGGTGCCGGGGTTGTTGCAGTCGCCTGCGTACGCGAGGGCGGTGTTCGAGGGCACCGTACCCGTGGCACCGGACGACCAGTTGCAGGACTTCATGGCCACGCGGATGGAGCGGCAGCGGATGCTGTTCGAGCGGCCGACGACGCCGTTCAGCTTCATTGTCGAGGAACACGTTTTCCGGCGGAGGTTCGGCGAGACCGAGCAGATGAAGGAGCTTCTCGACCACGTGCTGGAGCTGAGCGCACCGCGCAATGTGACGCTTCAGATCGTGCCGCTGGAGGCTGGACTGCACGCGTGCCTGGATGGGCCGCTCCAGCTCGTGGAGACTCCCAAGGGTCAGCGTCTCGCCTACTCGGAGGGGCAGCAGAACGGCCGTCTTATCTCCGACCTCAGAGAGGTGAGCCTGCTGCAACAGCGCTATGACACACTGCGCTCGCAGGCCCTGAACGCCAAGTACTCGCGGGGTCTGTTGGAGCAAATCCGAGGAGATCTATGAGCACGACGGAACTCGCCTGGTTCAAGTCCAGCTACAGCGGCAGCCAGGGCGACAGCTGCGTTGAAGTTGCCGTCACGGATCAGGCCGTGCACGTGCGCGACTCCAAGGACGTCACGCGCCCGGACTTCGCCGTCGGCCGGGACGGTTGGGCGCGGTTCGTGCGGTACGCGGCCGGAGGCTGACGCGTGGGGGAGGCGTGCCGTCCGCGACGACATGCCTCCCGCTGGTCGTGGCAACGGCCCTCACGGCGGTGTCTCTATCACCTCGCGAGCGCGCCGGGCGAACCGCTCCCGGCTCACTTCCACCGCGTCGACCGCGTCCTGCAGACCGGTGCGATAGCCGTCGTCCGGTGCCTCACCGGCCGGCAGGTCGCGACGCACTCCTTCGAGGTACGTCCGCAGGGACCTCACCTCCGACCACACGTTCACGGCTTCGACCGCGACGGATTTCGGTCCCATCAGATCGAGCCGTGCCTGTGCCTTGTAAAGGGCGTCCACCGCGGTACCGAGTTCGGTGACGGCTTCGCGCAACACCTCGGCCGAAGGCGGGGAGCCCCGCGCCCAGTGACCGTCGCGATGCGCGATCCGGTGCAGCACGCCGTCGACTGGTTCCGCCGCCTTCATGAAGGCGAGGTACGCCTCCAGACGTTCGCTCCGCAGGGCGCGACTGTGTTCCACCGCACCCTGGTCACGCGTCTGCCGGCGAGCGGCCGCGTACGTCAGCCACGAGGTGCACAGGGTGCCGACGACGCCTACTCCGGCTCCCGCCACGGCTGCCCAACCCTGGTCCATGCGGACCATCCTGACGCGGCACGCCCACGCACGGGATCTGTTCCCCGGATCTTCTCGTCTTCTAGACTCACCAGCCGACCAGTCGCCACACGTGGAATACCACAGGCATGGCTTGGAGGCGGGCAGATGGCCGCAGCACCACATCCCCGACCGGATGATCCGCCGGAGGATTCGGCGCAGCGATTCGCTTGCGAGTTACGTGCTCTGCGTGACGCGGCAGGCAACCCGACATACCGTCAGATGGCCGCGCGGACGGGCCAGTCGCCCGGTGCCCTGTCCGATGCCGTGCGGGGCAGGCACCTGCCGCCCCTCGAGGTCGCGTTGGCCTATGCCGAAGCCTGCGGCGGCGACCGTACGGAATGGGAGCGGCGGTGGCGGGCGGCGCAGGCCGGCTCCGCGACCGCACCGGCGCCGAAACGCCGGTGGCCCCTCGTCGCCGTCGCCGGGACCACCGCACTCGCGTTGGCGGTCGCCGGAGTCATTCTCGCGAAGCGACTCGTGCACGAGTCACCACCGGCGGACTCCACCGGCCACTCCGCTCGCTTCTTCGCCGATGACGATGTCTTCAACCAGCGTCATCCGCACCCCCGCCCGGTACCCGACTCCGCGCGGATGGTCACCGATCTGCTCGCCCTGGGGCGCGTGGAGTTGCGCACGGGCAAGGCCAGTCCCGTGGTGTACCGGGCCGCCCCCGGCACTCCGACCTACGCGGTCACCCCACGCAAGCATGTCGGTCAATGGGGGGCCAATCCGTTCGAAGGCATCGGATTTCCCTGGGACGCGACCTGGGAAGCGCCACTGGAGCGCCAGTGGACGGTGGTGATCGCACCGGACGGGCGTGCGCTGGAATGCTGGCTGGCCAAGGTGCGGGACGGGAAGCCGAGCTGTGAATGGGGAGCGGTGTCCGATATCCATGGCTCGTCGGTCTCCGCCAAGGGCCAGGGCACCGGCAGCGGCCTCTCCCGCCTCGCCGGAATGATCACCCGCGCCGACTGGAGAGCCGGGCACATCGACCACGCCCTCAGCTTCGGCAGCCCGGACAACAACAGCCAGTACGTCTACCCGGCGGTCGGAAGTGACGGCAGGCGTCAAGGCCCTTGGCGTGAGGGCCAGTTCATCTGGCTGGACCGCGCGTACGACATCGAGGCCGACACCTCGCTCACACCGTACGAGCGGGTGATCGCGAAGGCACTGCAGGAGTACGGCGCGTTCGACGTCAAGAACTCGGCGCAGTTCGGTTTCGTCTCCGAGTACGGATCGAAGCCGCCGGGCAGCAAGGAAGACTACGCGTCCCTCGAACACATAAAGTTCGCGAAGTACCTGCGCGTGGGGACGATCACTCCCTCGTCATGACCGAGCCGGCCCGCTCCGTCGCTCGGTGTTCTCCGGTCTGCCCGGTGCCCCGGCGGGGGCGCAGCAAGGTTGCCGCCATGAGCGCGGTGGCGGCCAGGCCCGCCGCCGCGATCACCGACACTACGGTGAAGCCCCGGTCGTAGGCATGCTGTGCCGAGTGCAGCAGCTCGCGGGCGGTCCGGGACGGCACATGTGTCATGACGTCCTCCGCCGCGGCGAACGACTCCCGGGCCCGGGCCCGCTGGTCTTCGGACAGGCCCGGCACCCGGGACAGGTCCGTGCGGTACACGGCGGTCAGCACGCTGCCCAGGACGGCGACACCGAGTCCCGCGCCGAGTTCGAACGACGTCTCCTGAATGGCCGCAGCCTCCCCGGACCGCTCGGGCCGCGCGGCGCCCATGATGGAATCGGCACCCAGGGTCATGACGACGCCGGCGCCGTACCCCGCGGCGAGCAGCGGGACGAGCAGGACGCCGTAGTGCGCGGTGTCGCCGACGGCCGCGATGGCGGCGTACGCGACGGCGAACAGGGAGAGCGCGCCGGTCAGCGCCCAGCGGTTGCCCCACCGGTTCGCCGCCCAGGGGGCCGTGACGGCGCCGAGGGCGTTGGCGCCCGCCGGCGGCATCAGCGCGAGCCCGGCACGCAGCGGCGAGTACTCGCCCACCTGCTGGAGCCACTGGGTGAGGAAGAACAGCAGGGCGACATAGCTGCCGAAGCAGCCGATGACACACAGCGTGGCGGTGTTGAAACGGCGTTCGCGGAAGAGGGCGAAGTCCAGCAGTGGCTCGGCGATGCGTCGTTGCCGCCGGACGAAGGCGAGGATCAGGGCGGCTCCGACGAGCCCGGTGACGACGATGACGGTGTCCGGCCCGGCGTGTTCGCCGGCCTGCTTGAGCGCGTAGACGACGCCCGCCAGACCGGTGACCGACAGCACGGCACCGGCCACGTCCCAGCGGCGGGGTTCCGGGTTGCGCGACTCGGGGATGACGCGTGCACCGACGGCCAGGATGACGAGAATGACGGGGACGTTGATGAGGAACACTGCTCCCCAGCCCCATTTCCCGGTGACCAGACCGCCCGCCAGCGGACCGATGGTGGCCCCGACGCTGTGCGCGGAGGTCCAGATGCCGAGGGCGATGGCGCGCTCGCGGTCGTCGGGGAAGACCACCCGGATGATGGCCACCGTGGACGCCATGATCATCGCCGCGCCGGCACCGAGCGCGGCACGGGCCGCGATGAGCTGTGCGGTCGAGGTCGAGAAGGCGGCCGCGGCGGAGGCGACGCCGAAGGTGAGGAAGCCGCTGAGCACCATGCGGCGCCGGCCGACGCGATCGCCGAGAGTGCCGCAGGTCACCAGGAGGGCGGCGAGCGTCAGGGAGTAGACGTCGACGATCCACAGCAACTGGGCGGGGCCCGGTTCCAGGTCCCGGCTCAGGCTCGGCACCGCCACGTGCAGGACGGTGAGGTCGATGCCGCACAGGAAGAGGCTGCCCGACACCACGGCCAGGACCGACCACCGCTGTCGCGCGGGGAGGTCCGGCCGGGCCGGCCCCTCGGCGTTCACCGAACGGCCCGCACTCTTCTGCCCTTCGGCTGGACCGGCAGCGGTGGGCGCCTTGCTCTCCGTCATGGTCCCAGCGTCCGCACGTACCAACACCGTTCGCAAGTACGGTCATTCGTGTCACCTAGTACCACGCTGTATACCCATGGAGGTCGGGGATGCGTTCCAAGGTGGAGGAAGCCTCGGAGCACTGTGCGGTCGAGTTCGCCATGGAGTTGCTCGGCGGCCGTTGGAAACTGGCCATTCTCAAACAGCTCGTCTCGGGCACGCACCGGTTCGGCGAGTTGCGGCGTGCGCTGCCGGGCGTCACCCAGCGCATGCTGACCCGCCAACTGAGGGAGCTGGAGGCGGACGGGCTGGTGGAGCGGACCGTGTACCGGGAGGTGCCGCCGCGGGTCGAGTACGCCCTCACCGACGTCGGCCGCACGCTGGACTCCATCACGGAGCAACTGGACGCGTGGGGCCGCTGGTACCGCGACACGGTGCGCCGTGAAGCGCCGTCCGGACCCGTTGCGTCCGCCTGACCGCGCGCCGGTGGGTCCCGGCTGCCGATGAGGACGCCGAAGAAATCGATGCGGATGCCGACGAAAGAAACGCAACCGAACACCACCGAACACGACCTCCGTCAGAATCCTTGACCGGTCATCACCGCGTCCCTAACCTCACACCGCGTGGGAGCGTTCCCATACCCGCGTGAACGCCTTGCCGACCGCGCGCCCCCCACCCCCCGGAGGTCATCGTGACCGACGCACACCCGCCTGCCCGCACCCCCCGGTGGTCCCGGCGCACGAGACACCGGCTGACCGTCGGCCTGGCCGCCGCCGCGCTGGCCGCCACCGCGCTCGCCGGACTGCCGGGGACCGCGCACGCGGCGACCGCGCGGCAGGTGGAACGCCTCGACCGGGGCCTGACCAGCGTCCACACCGGCAGCGGCAACCTGGTGTCCTGGCGCTGGCTCGCCACCGACCCGGACGACGTGGCGTTCAACGTCTACCGCGGTGGCACCAAGCTCAACTCCTCGCCCGTGACCGCCTCCACGAACTACTTCGACTCCGGCGCCCCCGACTCGGCCGACTACACCGTCCGCGCGGTGGTGGGCGGCGCCGAGCAGCCCGCCTCCGAGCACGCCCTCCAGTTCCGGCCCGGCTATCTCGACGTACCGATCTCCCCGCCGGCCGGCGGCACCACCCCGGACGGAGTGGCGTACACCTACGAGGCCAACGACGCGAGCACCGGCGACCTCGACGGCGACGGCCGGCTCGACCTGGTCCTGAAGTGGCAGCCGACCAACGCCAAGGACAACTCCCAGTCCGGCTACACCGGCAACACCTACGTCGACGGCATACGGCTCGACGGCACCCGCCTGTGGCGTATCGACCTGGGCCGCAACATCCGCTCCGGCGCCCACTACACCCAGTTCCAGGTGTACGACTACGACGGCGACGGCAAGGCCGAGGTGGCGATGAAGACCGCCGACGGCACCCGGGACGGCACCGGCGCCGTCATCGGCGACGCCTCCGCCGACCACCGCAACTCCAGCGGCTACATCCTGTCCGGCCCGGAGTACCTGACCATGTTCAACGGGCAGACCGGCAAGGCGACGCAGACCGTCGACTACGTCCCCGCCCGCGGCACGGTCTCCTCCTGGGGCGACTCCTACGGCAACCGCGTCGACCGCTTCCTCGCCGGCACCGCCTACCTGGACGGCGCCCGCCCCTCCCTGATCATGGCGCGCGGCTACTACACCCGTACCGTCATCGCCGCCTGGGACTGGCGCGACGGTCGGTTCACCCGCCGCTGGACCTTCGACACCAACTCCTCCACCAACTCCGGGAAGGGGTACGACGGTCAGGGCAACCACGCCCTGTCCGTCGCCGACGTGGACGCCGACGGCAAGGACGAGATCGTCTACGGCGCGATGACCGTGGACGACAACGGCGCCGGCCTGTGGACCACCCGGATGGGCCACGGCGACGCGGCCCACCTCGGCGACCTCGACCCCGCCCGGCCGGGCCTGGAGTACTTCAAGGTCGACGAGGAGTCGGGCAAGCCGGGCTCCTGGATGGCCGACGCCCGCACCGGGCAGATCCTGTGGCAGACCGCCTCCGGCTCCGACAACGGCCGGGGTGTCGCCGGTGACATCTACGCCGGCAGCCCGGGCGCCGAGGCGTGGTCGGCCTCCGACACCACCCTGCGCTCGGCGACCGGCGCCGCCCTCGGCCGCGAACCCTCCAGCGTCAACTTCCTGTCCTGGTGGGACGGTGACACCGTCCGCGAACTCCTCGACGGCACCCACATCGACAAGTACGGCACCTCCGGCGACACCCGGCTGCTGACCGGCTCCGGGGTCTCCTCCGACAACGGCACCAAGTCCACGCCCGCGCTGTCCGGGGACATCCTCGGCGACTGGCGCGAGGAGGTCGTCTGGCGCACCGCCGACAACCGCGCCCTGCGGATCTACTCGACGCCGTACCAGACCGGCACCAGGATCACCACCCTGCTCCACGACACCCAGTACCGCACGGCCCTGTCCTGGCAAAATACGGCCTATAACCAGCCCCCGCACCCCAGCTTCTTCCTTGGTGCCAACATGCCCACCGCACCACGCCCGACCGTCTACACGCCCTGAACGGCGGGCAGGGGGCCGACCGGTTCACCGGGGCGTCAGGGTCTGAGGAGGGTCTTGATGGCGCGGCGCTCGTCCATGGCGCGGTAGCCCTCGGCGACCTGTTCCAGGGGCAGGGTGAGGTCGAAGACCTTGCCCGGGTTGATCCGGCCGGTCAGGACGCGGTCGATCAGGTCGGGCAGGTAGCGGCGCACGGGGGCCGGGCCGCCACGCAGGCCGACGTGGGAGAAGAACAGCTCCTGGCCGTCGACGGCCACCTCGTGCGGTAGGCCGACGAAGCCGACGTTGCCGCCGGGGCGGGCCGAGCGCAGGGCCTGCCGCATGGCCTCGGCGGTACCGACGCACTCCAGCACCGAGTCGGCGCCGATCCCGCCGGTCATCTCCTTGACGCGGGCGACACCCTCCTCGCCCCGCTCGGTGACGATGTCGGTGGCGCCGAACTCCCGGGCGAGCCGCTGCCGGGGCTCGTGGCGGCTCATGGCGATGATCCGCTCCGCGCCCAGCTCCCCGGCGGCGATGACCCCGCACAGGCCGACGGCGCCGTCACCGACCACCACGGCGGTGCACCCGGGCCGGACCTCGGCGGCCAGCGCGGCGTACCAGCCGGTGCCCATCACGTCGGACACGGCGAGCAGGCCAGGCCAGAACTCCTCGTCCGGCACCCCGTCGGTGGCGACCAGGGTGCCGTCGGCGTGCGGGATGCGTACGTACTCGGCCTGGCAGGTGCTCATGAACTCACGGTTCAGACAGTTGGACTGCCAGCCGTTGCGGCAGTTGGCGCAGGTGTTGTCCGACGTGGCGAACGAGCCGACGACGAACCGGCCCGGCCCGACCGAGGTGACCTCGCCGCCGACCTCCTCGACGAACCCGATGTACTCGTGGCCCATCGGGTGCGGCTCGCCCAGCGGCTCCAGCCCGCGGTAGGGCCACAGGTCGGAGCCGCAGACACAGGTGACGGCCGTGCGGATCACGGCGTCGGTCGGCTGGAGGATCCGCGGCGCGTCGAGGGTCTCGAAGCGTATGTCACCGGGGGCGTGGATCACTGTTCCGCGCATGGGGGACCCCTTACGTGCTGGTGGGCCGCCGGGCGGGAGGGGAGCCGCCGGGCCCGTGTGCGGTGTGCGTTCCGGTATGTGCCACGTCTTCCAGGTAACCGGCTTTCCGGCCGGTCGGCGAGTCACCGGTGAGGGGCCGACGGAAACGGACAGGTCTGTCTGATTCCGGCTGGACCGGGGAGGAGGAGAGGGCGGGGGCGGCGGGTGGGTCGGTCAGGCTTCCAGTGAACTTTCCGGCGTCGGTGCCGGTGCCGGGGGCGGGGTCGTGCGCAGGCGGCCGATCAGGCCGGGGATCACCAGGCCGGGCAGCATGAAACGCCAGAAGACGCCGATGCGCTCCAGCAGGTCCTGCCGCTCGCTGTAGGCATGGGACATGATCTGGAGTCCGGTGAAACAGCCGACGACCGTCGCGGCGGCCTCCTGGACGTCGACGCCGGGCAGCAGCTCACCGCGCTCCGCGGCCTGGCCCAGCAGCTCGGTGATGGCCGTCCTCGACTGCTCGTAGGCCGTCTCCGGCGGGCAGGAGAGCGAGGTCTGCTCCACCGTCAGACGTACGGCGGCGCGCAGGACCGGGTCGTGCTGGAGCCCCTGGGCGAACTGGAGGGTCAGGTCGATGACGCTCTGCACCCGGATCGGCTGCTCCGGCGACCCCAGGGCCTCGGCGTGCGCCTCGATCACGGCCAGGGCGATCGCTTCCTTGGAGGGGAAGTGGTGGTAGAGCGAGCCTCGGGTGAGCCTGGTCCGGGCCAGGATCTGGTTGGTGCTCGCCGCGTCGTAGCCGCGCTCGTCGAACACCTGGGCGGCAGCCTCCAGGATCGCGCGCCGGGATCGCTTGCCGCGTTCCTGTTGTGCCATGGTGCCGCGTCCTTACCCCGGGTCCAACAGACTTGTCTGTACGGTATCGGCAAAGGACGACTGCGCGATAGCCGTCGGGTCCGCCCCGGACGATGTGCGCTTCCGAGCCGTCCTGTCCGTCGTCCTCCCAGCCGTGCTCCGGACGGATCCCGGAGTCGGCCTCGCTCCTCAAGGGTCCACAAGGACCAGCGCGAGAGGGCCACTTGTACGGGGAAAACGCAACTTCGACAGGGGTCGCGCAGGCGGCTACCTTCGGCTGGTCTTCGGCGGTTATCACGGTCGCGCAGGGGGTTTCCCGCGCTGAGCCGTCCGCCGGATTCGGGTCCGCATCACGCACCCCCAGCCAGGGAGAGACGCATGCCCCACCTTGCTCTGTACACATTCGGCGTCCTGAAGTCACCGCTCGCCGATCCCGCGCCCGCCACGCAGGAGTTCTACGCCACCGGTGCGGCCGTCTATCCGGAGATCGGCCGGCGGCCCGGATACCTCGCGCACGCCGAAGCGGCGGACGGAGCCCGGGGCGAGTTCTTCGAGGCGGACTGGGGCGCGTGGGGTGAGTTCGCCGTACCGGCCTGGTACGACAAGGGCCGTACGGCCGAGACCACCGCCCTGGCCACGACCCTCTCCCTGTGGACCGGCCTGCGCCCCGCCTTCGACGCCGTCTACACCGGCCGGCACCGCGAGGCGCTGAACAGGCGCTACGACTGGTTCGAGAGGTCGGCGCACCCCAACTACGTGTTCTGGTGGGTCTCCGACGGCGTGATACCCACCTGGCAGGACGGCGTCGCCCGCCTGGAACACCTCCACGAACACGGCTCAGCGGCACACGCCTTCACCTTCCGCCACTCGTTCACCTCGGACGGAACACCGGCCGTGACCTCGTAGCCGTTCCGGCGGGAACCGGGCAGCGGACCCGCAGACGACCGGACGGAGGGCGGACGCCCGCCGGGTGGTGCGCGGTGTGGGGGGCGTCCGCCGGGTGGGGCAGGGCTACATGTTGATCATGTGGCCGGCCAGGCCGTGGACGGCCTCCTTGACCGCCTCGCCGAGCGTCGGGTGCGCGTGCACGTTGCGGGCGATCTCGTGCACCGTCAGGTCCCACTGCTGGGCCAGGGTCAGCTCCGGGAGGAGTTCGGTGACCTCGGGGCCGATGAGGTGGGCGCCGAGCAGCTCACCGTGCGTGCCATCGCTGATGATCTTGACGAAGCCGACGGGGTGGCCCAGGCCGTGCGCCTTGCCGTTGGCGGTGAAGGGGAACTTGGCCACCTGGACGTCGAAGCCCCGCTCGCGGGCCTGCGCCTCCGTCCAGCCGAAGCTGGCCACCTGGGGCTGGCAGTAGGTCGCCCGCGGAATCATGGTGTAGTCCAGCTCCATGGTCTCCGCGTCCGCGATGGTCTCCGCGGCCACCACGCCCATGGACTCGGCGGCGTGCGCCAGCATCAGCTTGGCGGTGACGTCACCGATGGCGAAGATGTGCGGCACGCTGGTCCGGCACCGGCCGTCGACGTCGATGGCGCCGCGCTCGGTGAGGCGTACCCCGGTGTTCTCCAGGCCGTAGCCCCGTACGTTCGGCGCGAAGCCGATGGCCTGGAGCACCTTGTCGGTCTCCAGGGTCCGGCGCTCGCCGTTCTTGTCGACGGTCACCCGGACCCGCGGGCCCGAGTCGTCGATGCTCTCCACGGCCGTGCCGGTCAGCACCTCGATGCCGAGCTTGCGGTAGTGCTTCGCCAGCTCCTTGGAGATCTCCTCGTCCTCCAGCGGGACCATGCGGTCGAGGAACTCCACGATGGTGACGTCCACGCCGTAGCTGCGCAGCACATAGGCGAATTCCACACCGATGGCACCGGCGCCCGCGATGACGATGCTGTCCGGCAGCGTCTCGCTGAGGATCTGGCTCTCGTAGGTGACCACACGGTCCGACAGGGAGGTGCCGGGCAGCAGCCGGGGCGTGGCGCCCGCGGCGATGATGCAGTGGCCGAACGTCACCGCCTCCGTGCGCCCGTCCGGGTGGGTCACCGTCAGACTGTGGTCGTCGGTGAAGACACCCCGCCCCTCGAACTGGGTGATGGCGTTCTTCTTCATCAGATAGTGGACGCCCTTGACCCGGCCGTCGGCGACCTTGCGGCTGCGCTCGTGGGCGACCCGGTAGTCCGCGGACACCTGGTCGCCCACGGAGATCCCGTACGCCTTGGCCTCGTTCGTGACGAACTGCACCATCTCGGCGTTGCGCAGCAGTGCCTTGGAGGGGATGCAGCCGACGTTGAGGCAGACACCTCCCCAGTAGCGTTCCTCCACCACGGCGGTGGACAGGCCGAGTTGCGCGCTGCGAACCGCCGCGGTGTAGCCGCCCGGGCCCGCTCCTAGAACAACGACATCGAAATGTTGGCTCACAAGAAGTCGATCCTCGTCCGGCCGCGGCTTCCCGCGCAACCCCTTCAGGTGCCGGGTGGTCCCGGAGGCGTGCCCCCGGGACCGCTCCCGGTCAGTTCCCGGCCGCGGGATCCGTACGGCCCTCGAAGGCGGCCAGGATCCGCTCCGCCGCCAGCGTCGCCGTCAACTCGCCCTCCCGCACCCGCCGTTCCAGGTCCGGGGCGGCCGCGCGGACCGCCGGATCGGCGTTCAGCCGGCCCAGCAGCTCGTCCCGGACCATCGCCCACACCCAGCCGACCTGCTGGTCCCGGCGCCTGGCCGCCAGCCGCCCGGTGCTCTCCAGCAGCCGGCGGTGCTGCTCCAGCCGCTCCCACACCGTGTCCAGACCGGCCGACTCCCGCGCGCTGCAATGCAGCACCGGTGGCGTCCAGAAGGCGTCCTTGCCGTGCATCAGCCGCAGCGCGCCCGCCAGTTCGCGGGCCGCGGCCCGGGCGTCGCGCTCGTGCGGGCCGTCCGCCTTGTTCACGGCGATCACGTCGGCCAGCTCCAGGACGCCCTTCTTGATGCCCTGCAACTGATCACCGGTGCGGGCCAGGGTGAGCAGCAGGAAGGAGTCGACCATGTCGGCGACCGCCGTCTCCGACTGGCCCACCCCGACGGTCTCCACCAGGATCACGTCGTAGCCGGCCGCCTCCATCACCACCATCGACTCCCGGGTGGCCTTGGCGACCCCGCCCAGCGTGCCCGCGCTGGGGGAGGGCCGGACGAAGGCCGCCGGGTCGACGGCCAGGCGCTCCATCCGGGTCTTGTCGCCCAGGATGGAGCCGCCGGTGCGGGTCGAGGACGGGTCGACGGCGAGCACCGCGACCCGGTGGCCCAGCGAGGTCAGCATCGTGCCGAACGCGTCGATGAACGTCGACTTGCCGACACCGGGCACCCCGCTCACACCGATCCGCCGCGCCCGGCCGCTGTACGGCAGCAGCTCGGTGAGCAGCCGCTGCGCCAGCTCCCGGTGCTGTGGCCGGGTGGACTCCACGAGCGTGATGGCGCGGGCCACCAGGGCCCGCTTGCCGTCGAGCACACCCTTCACATAGGTGTCGAGATCGATCGCTGCCATCGCCGCTACAGCTCGTGACCGAGGTCGGCCGCCAGCCGCCCGACCAGGTCGTGGGCCGCGTCCGGGATCACCGTGCCGGGCAGGAACACCTCCGCCGCGCCCATCTCCCGCAGGGTCGGCACGTCCTGCGGCGGGATCACCCCGCCGACCACGATCATGATGTCCTCGCGGCCCTCCTCGGCGAGCTTCTCGCGCAGCGCCGGTACGAGCGTGAGGTGCCCGGCGGCCAGTGAGGACACCCCGACCACGTGCACATCCGCCTCGACCGCCTGCCGGGCGACCTCCTCCGGCGTCTGGAACAGCGGGCCGACGTCCACGTCGAAACCGAGGTCGGCGAAGGCCGTCGCGATCACCTTCTGGCCGCGGTCGTGGCCGTCCTGGCCCATCTTCGCGACCAGGATGCGCGGCCGGCGCCCCTCGGCCTCCTCGAACGCCTCCACCAGGGCCCGGGTGCGGTCCACCGACGCCGACTGTCCTGCCTCGTTGCGGTACACACCGGAGATCGTACGGATCTGCCCGGCGTGCCGCCCGTACACCTTCTCCAGGGCGTCGGAGATCTCGCCGACCGTCGCCTTGGCGCGGGCCGCGCGCACCGCCAGCTCCAGCAGGTTGCCGGTGCCGTCGGCCGCGCGGGTCAGCGCGTCCAGCGCGTCCCGGCAGGCGGTCTCGTCCCGCTCCGCGCGCAGCCGCCGCAGCTTCTCGATCTGCTGGGCGCGCACGGAGGAGTTGTCGACCTTGAGCACCTCGATCTGCTCGTCGCTGTCGACCCGGTACTTGTTGACGCCGATCACCGGCTGCCGCCCGGAGTCGATGCGGGCCTGGGTGCGGGCCGCCGCCTCCTCCACGCGCAGCTTCGGGATGCCCGCGTCGATGGCCTGCGCCATGCCGCCCGCCCGCTCGACCTCTTGGATGTGCGCCCACGCCTTGCGGGCCAGGTCGTACGTCAGCCGCTCCACGTACGCGCTGCCGCCCCACGGGTCGATGACCCGGGTGGTGCCCGACTCCTGCTGGATCAACAGCTGGGTGTTGCGGGCGATGCGCGCCGAGAAGTCGGTCGGCAGCGCCAGCGCCTCGTCGAGCGCGTTGGTGTGCAGCGACTGGGTGTGGCCCTGGGTGGCCGCCATCGCCTCCACACAGGTGCGGGTGACGTTGTTGAAGACGTCCTGCGCGGTCAGCGACCAGCCCGAGGTCTGCGAATGGGTGCGCAGCGACAGGGACTTGGGGTTCTGCGGGTCGAACTGCCTGACCAGCTTCGCCCACAGCAGCCGGGCCGCCCGCAGCTTGGCGACCTCCATGAAGAAGTTCATGCCGATCGCCCAGAAGAACGACAGCCGGGGCGCGAACGCGTCCACGTCCAGGCCCGCCTCACGGCCCGCCCGGATGTACTCCACACCGTCCGCGAGGGTGTACGCCAGCTCCAGGTCGGCCGTCGCGCCCGCCTCCTGGATGTGGTAGCCGGAGATGGAGATGGAGTTGTAGCGGGGCATCTTCTGCGAGGTGTACGCGAAGATGTCGGAGATGATCCGCATCGACGGCTTCGGCGGATAGATATAGGTGTTGCGGACCATGAACTCCTTCAGAATGTCGTTCTGAATGGTCCCGGCCAGCTTCTCGGGCGGTACGCCCTGCTCCTCCGCCGCCACGATGTACAGCGCCAGCACCGGCAGCACCGCGCCGTTCATCGTCATCGACACGGTCATCCGGTCCAGCGGGATCCCGTCGAACAGCTGCCGCATGTCGTAGATGGAGTCGATGGCCACGCCCGCCATGCCGACGTCACCCGTCACCCGCGGGTGGTCGCTGTCGTAACCCCGGTGCGTGGGCAGGTCGAAGGCGACCGACAGGCCCTTCTGACCGGCCGCCAGATTGCGCCGGTAGAACGCGTTGGACTCCTCGGCGGTGGAGAAGCCCGCGTACTGCCGGATCGTCCAGGGCTGGTTGACGTACATCGTCGGGTACGGGCCGCGCAGATACGGCGCGATGCCCGGGTAGGTGCCCAGGAAGTCCAGGCCCTCCAGGTCACGTCCGGTGTACAACGGCTTGACCCCGATGCCCTCCGGGGTCTCCCACACCGGCTCCGCGTCCCCGGCGGCCCGCCGCAGCGCCGCGCGCCACTCGTCCTCGGTGCCGCCCGTGACCGGGGTGCCCAGCTCGATGCCGGAGAAGTCGGGGATTCCCATCAGGACACTCCCATGCGGTCGAGGGTCGCGGACAGCACATCCACGGCGTCGCAGCCCGCGAAGACGTACGAGTCGATGCCGGGGTATTCGCCCCGGCCCGCCAGGAACACATGCCGGGCCCCGGCCGCGCGCAGCGACTCGGCCACCTGCCCGGCCTGTTCGGCGTAGAGCGCGTCGCTGGAGCACACCACGGCCTCGGTGGCACCGCTGCCGGCGAAGGCGCCCTCGGTGACCGGCTCGATGCCGCCGGCCTGGAAGAGGTTGGCGGCGAAGGCCGCGCGCGCGGTGTACTCCGCCGGGGAGCCGATCGTGGCCAGGTAGATCCGGGGCCGCGCACCGGTCCGCGCCAGATGGGCGTCGGAGCGGGCGCGCAGCTCCTCGTACGCCTCGTCCCGGCGCACCCGGGGCAGCCCGCCGGAGGGCGGCTCGGGCGCGGGCGGGCGCTCCACCGGCTTCTCGGCCAGCAGCGGGAACTCGCTGACCCCGGTGATGGGTTCGCGTCGCCTGGCGAGCCGCTTGGAGCGCTCCGCCCAGGTGGTGGCGAGATCGGTGCGCAGCCGCCCGGAGCGCAGCACGGCCGCCTGCCCGCCGTCGCGCTCGATGGACCGGAAGAAGGACCAGGCGGCCTCGGCCAGATCCTCGGTCAGCCGCTCCACGTACCAGGAGCCGCCCGCCGGGTCCACGACCCGGGCCAGATGGGACTCCTCGATCAGGATGGAGGAGGTGTTGCGGGCGATCCGCCGCGCGAACGCGTCGGGCAGCCCCAGCGCGTGGTCGAACGGCAGCACGGTCACCGCGTCCGCGCCGCCCACCCCGGCGGCCAGCGCCGCGACCGTGGTGCGCAGCATGTTCACCCACGGGTCGCGGCGGGTCATCATCACCGGCGACGTCACCACGTGCTGCGTCTGCGCGCCCGCCGCCGGCGCCCCGCACACCTCGGCGACCCGCGCCCACAGCCGGCGCGCCGCGCGCAGCTTGGCGATGGTCAGGAACTGGTCGGCGGTCGCCGCGTAGCGGAACTCCAGCTGACCGAGGGCCTGTTCGACGCCGAGCCCGGCCTCGGTCAGCTCCCGCAGATAGGCCACGCCGGTGGCCAGCGAGGCGCCCAGCTCCTGCGCGGCCGAGCCGCCCGCCTCGTGGTACGGCAGCGCGTCCACGGTCAGCGCGCGCAGCCCCGGGTACCCCTCGGCGCAGCGCACGGCCAGTTCCGCGTACGGCGCGAAGGCCGGCGCGGTGCCGGTACGGGCCTCGTACCCGAGCGGGTCGCCGCCCAGGTTGCCGCGCACCGCCCCGGCGTCCACGTCCTTGTCCGCGTACAGCCTGAGCAGGGCCTCGGCGGCCCGGACGGTGTCACGGCCGGCGTCCAGCACGACGGGGGCCAGATCGAGGTACACCCCGTCCAGCGCGCGGGCCAGCCCCGGGACCGGGATACCGCCCTCGTCCAGCACCAGCCAGAGCGAGGTGCCGCCGTTCTCCAGGTCGGCGAGCACCGCGTCCGCCGGGCCGTCGCCGAGCGCCGTGTGCCGCTGGCGCACGTCCCAGCCGCCCGGGCCGGTGCCCTCCGGGCGGCTGCCCCGCACGAAGGGGGCGAAACCCGGCAGGCCGGGGTCGGGCGCGCCGTCGCGCGCGGTGTACAGGGGCCGGGTGCGCAGCCCGTCTTCCAGCGTCGTGGACAGGGCGTCCTCCGCTGCCTCGCCGGACAATTCCCTGCCTGACCTGCGCAGTACGCCCTCCACCAGGCGTTGCCACTGCTCGTGTGTCGCGTCAGGGAACTCGGCGGCCAGTGAGAGCCCGTCGTCAGGCAGGACCGTCATGGCTCGGATGCTAGGGCAGGGCGCTCGAACGGGGGCGCGGCACAGCCTGTGAGGTTTCTCTTCTTGCGCTTGTGATCCGTGCCATCCCCGGGGGCGCGCGGGGTGGCCGCCGAGGGGCCCTTCGTGTCGGTGTTGGGCCGAACGGGTGACTTGGCGTAAGAATTGGCGGGTGCAATTGGTCGCGAGTCAGGTCAGGGGGAGCCGGTGAGCCGTTACGACGTCACCGATGAACAGTGGGAAGGGCTCGCCCAGGTCGTGCCGCTGCGGGGCCGGGACTCCTGGCCGTCGGCGGTGAACCACCGCTCGCTGCCCGACGCCGAGACCGAGACCCGGCGCCGGTTCGTGGTCCTGCGCGTCAACGTCTTCGCGGACGCCCGGGAAGTGGCCGAGACCCTGATGGCCGGGGTACCGGTGCTGCTCGACCTGTCCGGTGCGGAGGGGGACGTGGCGAAGCGCGTCCTCGACTTCAGCACCGGCGTCGTCTTCGGCCTGGGCAGCGGGATGCATCGGGTGGACCGCAACGTCTTCCTCCTCACCCCGCCCGGCACGGAGGTCAGCGGCCTGATGGAGGGGGCGGGACTGGCGGGCACGTGACGGCGCCGAGCGCCGCGTCCGCCCCCCGATCGGGGGAAAGTTCCGACGGGAAAACGGTTCGGCGGCCAAGCGGGGCTCTACGGTCCGCGTATGGCCGTGCCCTTCGTGTTCGCTGAGTCGCCGGCGGCCGACGTGCCCCCGTTCTCCGGTGCCCAGCCCGACATCCGGTCCCGGATCACCGAGCTGCGGCTCTCCGCCTTCGCCGGGCACCGGGGCGCCGCGTTCCCGCTCGGGCCGGTCACCCTGCTCGCGGGGCCCAGCGGGGCCGGCAAGACCACCGCGCTGGCCGCCTTCGAGGCGCTGGCCCGGCTCGGCGGCGGTGCCCCGCTCGCGGAGGCGTTCGCGGACCCGGCCGCCTGCGTACCCGAGCGGGCCCGGCCCGACGCCGAGGGGCGCCGGGGGTTCCGGATCGGGTGCACGGCCGAGGGCGCCGAGGGCCCGGTCCGGCTCGACATCGCCGTACAGGCCGAACCGGACCTGCGGATCGTGGGGGAGCGGCTGACCGCGCGCGGGGTCGTCCTGCTCCAGACCGCGCTGCGCGACCCCGGGCGCCGTACCGTCCAGGCCGCCTGGCACACCGCGGGCGCCGCCCCGGTGACCCGCGCCCCGCTCCCCGACGACCGCCTGGGCACCGCCCTGCTGCCGCTGCGCGTGGCCGGCAAGACCGACGGGCAGCGCCATGTGCTCGCCGCCGCCGAGCAGATGGTCGTCGCCCTGCGCTCCGTCTTCCCCTGCGATCCGCGCCCCGAGTACATGCGCCTGCCCGTACCCACCGGCTCCGGCCGGCTGCTGCCCGGCTGCGACAACCTCGCCGACGTCCTGTGGCGCACCCGCGCCGAGTGCTCCCGCCGGCACGGGCTCCTGGTCGAGGCGGTGCGCGTGGGGTGCGCCGGCCCGGTGGCCGACCTGGTGGCCGAGCCGCTGGCCGGCGGCACGGTACGGGCGCTGCTCGACCGCGGCGACGGCGTCCGCACCGCACTCGCCCGGCTCGGCGACGGCGAACTGCGCTACCTGGCGCTGACCCTGGTGCTGCTGACCGGGCCGGGCGTGCTCGACATGGACGCGCCGGGCGAGGTGCCCGACGCGCTGCGCACCCTCACCGTCCTCGCCGACGGCTTCGACCGGGGCCTGGACCCCGTCCAGCGCCGGGAACTGCTGCTGACGGCCGCCCGGATGGGCCGGCGCGGACACATCCGGTGCGTGGCCGCGGTGCACGACGCCTCATGGGCCGCCGGGACCCCGGACGTCACAGTGGTACACCTGGACGGGTGACCGAACACCCCGACCTGGCCGCCCTCCAGCGCAGACTGGCCGAGTTCGCCGCCGCGCGGAACTGGCAGCCGTACCACACGCCCAAGAACCTCGTCGCCGCCCTCTCGGTGGAGGCGTCCGAGCTGGTCGAGATCTTCCAGTGGCTCACCCCGGAGGAGTCCGCCCGGGTGATGGACGACCCGGGCACGGCGCACCGGGTCACCGACGAGGTCGCCGATGTGCTGGCCTATCTGCTCCAGTTCTGCGAGGTCCTCGGCATCGATCCGCTGGCCGCGCTGGCCGCCAAGATCGACCGCAACGAGCACCGCTTCCCGGTTCCGGGCACCGGAGGCGGGCACCAACAGGCGGACTCCTGAGTTCCGTTATTACTCTCCGCAGTCAAGTCGCGTGACGGATCCGAATTGTTGTCCACTAATTTCCGTCTTCCTCTGGCTTTTCGCCTCGATGACCCTCACTCTGGGTAGTGGACAAGAGAGTTCAGGAGGCCGTGCCGACGGGGTGCGGCGGACGGACGGGGGCATCGTATGGATGCGGTACGGCTCATCCTCGCGAGCAGGCGGGCCCTGGCGGCCGGCGCCGACGCCGGGGAGATGATGGCGGAGGTGTGGCAGGCGCAGGCCCTCGCCCAGGCGATCGGGAGCCGCCTCGCGGTCTCCGGTCCGCCGGAACTGCGCGGCGAGGCGCTGGGGCTGACGGAGCTGGCGGGCCGGGGCTGCGGCGTCCTGGACCCGCCCGAACTCGACCCCGGCGATCTGCGCGCCGCCCAGCTCACCGAGCTGGACGACGCCCGCGAGGCCCTGCTCTGCCTCGGCGGCCTGCTCGGCGAGGTCGGCATATCCCTGGTGGGCATGGCCAGCGCCGCCGTGGACGAGACGACGTACTGGCAGTGCATGGAGGCGATCGACGCGGCCGACGAGTCCCGTGACCGCGTGCTGGAGATGCTGCGCAAGCTGGCGGCGCGGGCGGCGATGGTGCCGGAGGACGCCCAGGACAGCCCGTCCGGCGTGTGACCGCCGCCCCGCGCGAGCCGTGACGCCGGTTACGGCCGTATGTACGGGCGGGTCATGATCTCCATGTTGTGGCCGTCCGGATCGTCGAAGTAGGCGCCGCGACCGCCGAAGAGACGGTTGATCCGGCCGGGCTCGGTGCGGCGGGGATCGGCGTAGTAGGTGACACCGACCGTCTCCAGCCGGGCGATCATGGTGTCGAACTCCTCGTCGGGCACGAGGAACGCGTAGTGCTGCGACTGGATCGGTTCGTCACGCTTCTCGTAGTAGTCGAGCGTGACGCCGTTGCCCAGGTCCACGGGCAGGAACGGCCCGAAGGGCGCGCCGACCTCGAGTCCCAGGATCGCCGCGATGAACTCGGCCGACAACTGGCGGTCCGAGGCGTAGACGGCGGTGTGGTTCAGCTGGACGGCGGCCGACGGTGCGGGCTGATGGGTGTGCTGCTGGTCATGCGGCATGACGGGATGTGTCTCCGAGTACTGGATCCGCTGGGAGCGCCGCACAGGGGCGGCGGGAAGTGGGACACGGAGAAGACGGCGGGCCTCTCGCCCGCCTCGCGCTCACGCCGAGGCCGGGCGCCTCACTCGTGTATGGCCCATGGCCGACCCGGCAGTCACATGATCGACTCTAGCAGGTCACCTCGACCGCTCTTTCTCAGGTCGGCGGGAGTTCGCCGACGATGGTCGCCGGCGGAGGGTCGGCGGGTGTCGGCACTTGGACGAGGAAAGGGACGAAGGTGATCCGGCCGTCTTGGAGAAGTGGCCTGTAGGACATTCGATAGCACACGACCGAATTCGGGTCGCGGATTGTTCTGTAGCACTTGAGCTGCGACGGGGCAGCGGCCTTGCTCTCCGGATCGGCCTTACTCTCCGAAGCGGTCGGCATACCCCCGGCTGCACAGAAAAGGATTGCTGCGGCAACCGAAATGACGCGTAGCGTAGCCGTGTTCATTCTGTCACCTCGAAGGAAAGCTGAATAATACTGACCCCTCGCCGGTGCCTGCAACTCTAGATGCGTCACCGGAGCGGCGGGGTTAGCGTGCTGGTGTCCATCGAAAAGTCTCTGTCGCTGAATTGAAACGCCAGCAGAGGAGAGCTTCATGCGAGGGAAATCAGTACTGAGCGCCGCCGCGGTGGCCGCGCTGGTCAGCGGAGCGGTCGCCGGTGCGGTGGGGCCGGCCTCCGCCGCCCCGACCCCGACGTGCCGGGTCGCGGGAGGAACCCTGACCGGCAGTGGATTCGCTCCCGACCAGAAATTCACCGTCACACCCGGTGGGGAAACGGCGCGCTCTTTCTCCGACGGCCGTATCGGACCGATGGCGGTCAAGGGAACAGGGACCTTCCGTGTGGGCACCGTTACCTGCACGGGCACGGGCACGGGAAGCTCGGCCGGTGGAGCGCAGACGTCCGCTGTCGTGTCGGCCGCGACGAGCGCGGCTCAGGCCGCCATCAAGCGGGGCGCCTCCCCGCAGCAGGCGAAGGCGCAGGGTGTGGCTGCCGCACAGGCCAAGGCGAGGAGCCTGGGCGTGCCGACGACGGTCTTGACGCAGATCCAGCAGCAGATCACCAACAACGTCAACCAAATCATCAATTCGACCGTCAACGGGCCGGTCAATCAGGGGACCGGAACGCAGAACGGCCAGAAGCAGCCGGGCGAGGAGACCAAGCCGGGTCAGGAGACGAAGCCTGGTCAGGAGACCAAGCCGGGCGAGGAGACGAAGCCGGGTCAGGAGACGAAGCCTGGCGAGGAGACGAAGCCGGGTCAGGAGACGAAGCCTGGCGAGGAGACGAAGCCGGGTCAGGAGACCAAGCCTGGTCAGGAGACCAAGCCGGGCGAGGAGACCAAGCCGGGTCAGGAGACCAAGCCTGGTCAGGAGACCAAGCCGGGCGAGGAGACCAAGCCTGGTCAGGAGACCCAGCCGGGTCAGGAGACGAAGCCGGGTCAGGAGACGAAGCCGGGCGAGGAGACCAAGCCGGGCGAGGAGACCAAGCCTGGCGAGGAGACGAAGCCGGGTCAGGAGACCCAGCCGGGTCAGCAGACCAAGCCTGGCGAGCAGACGAAGCCGGGCGAGGAGACCAAGCCGGGTCAGCAGACCCCGCCGAACACGCAGACGGAGCCGAACAAGCAGACGGCGCCGAACACGCAGACCGAACCGAACAAGCAGAGCCCGCCTGCCGAGCAGCCCGCTCAGTAGCCCGGGTGTGTCTTCGAAGCCCCCGCTGGATCAGCGGGGGCTTCGCGCGCCACGGCCCGGCGGACGCATTTCACCCGACCGGGCTCGGCCGCGCCGGGCGGTACCCGGGCGGCCGGTGCGGGCGGCGCCGTGCAGGATAGGTGTATGGACCTGCGAATCTTCACCGAGCCCCAGCAAGGGGCCACCTATGACACCCTGCTCACCGTGGCCAAGGCCACCGAGGACCTCGGGTTCGACGCCTTCTTCCGCTCGGACCACTATCTGCGCATGGGCAACGTGGACGGCCTGCCCGGCCCCACGGACGCCTGGATCACGCTGGCCGGCCTGGCCCGCGAGACCAAGCGCATCCGCCTCGGCACGCTGATGACGGCCGGCACCTTCCGGCTGCCCGGCGTGCTCGCCATCCAGGTCGCCCAGGTCGACCAGATGTCCGGCGGCCGGGTCGAACTCGGCCTCGGCGCGGGCTGGTTCGAGGAGGAGCACAAGGCGTACGGCATCCCGTTCCCGAAGGAGAAGTTCGCCCGGCTGGAGGAGCAGCTGGCGATCGTCACCGGGCTGTGGGCGACCGAGGTCGGCAAGACGTTCGATTTCCACGGGGCGTACTACGACCTCACCGGGTCGCCGGCGCTGCCCAAGCCCGCGCAGCAGAAGATCCCCGTGCTGATCGGCGGCCACGGCGCGACCCGTACGCCGCGACTGGCCGCGCGGTACGCCGACGAGTTCAACATCCCGTTCGCCTCGGTGGAGGACAGCGAGCGGCAGTTCGGCCGGGTGCGGGCCGCCGCGGCGGCGGCCGGCCGGGACGCGGACGACCTGGTGTACTCCAACGCGCTCGTGGTCTGCGTCGGCAAGGACGACCAGGAGGTGGCCCGGCGTGCCGCCGCGATCGGCCGTGAGGTGGACGAACTGAAGGCCAACGGGCTGGCCGGCTCCCCGGCCGAGGTCGTCGACAAGATCGGCCGGTACGCCGAGATCGGCTCCCGCCGGATCTACCTCCAGGTACTCGACCTCGACGACCTGGACCACCTGGAGCTGATCTCCTCCCAGGTCCAGTCCCAGCTGTCGTAACCACGGGCGAGCGGCCCCCGCCGCCGGCGCCGGGCCCCGGCCACAGCATCCACTGGTCCGGGGCCCGGCTCCCGGACGGCTCAGGGGCCGGCCGTCGGCCGGCCCCGCACGGACGCCGGGGCGTGAGGCCGTGATCCAGGACCGGCGCCGGCGCGTGAGGCCGTGGCCCAGGACCGGCGCTAGCGCGTGAAGCCGTAGTCCAGGATCTTCGCCGCGTCCTTGAACCGCTCGTCCGGCGAGCTCGCCGCGAGAACCGTGCCCACGACCGTCTTGGAACCGCGCGTGGCCGCGAACACCAGGCAGAACTTCGCCTCCGGCCCGGAACCGGTCTTCACGCCGAACGCGCCCCGGTAGGAGCTGAGGAGCGTGTTGGAGTTCTTCCAGGGCTTCATGGCGTGCGTTCCGCCACCGGGCCGGTACGACTTCATGCCGTCGTAGACCTTGGTGCCGACGACCTTCTTGAACGTCTTGTTCTTCAGCGCGGCCCCGGCCAGTTTGGCCAGATCGCGCGGCGAGGAGTAGTTCTTGCCGTTGGACACCCCGTCGAAGGAGTCGAAGTGGGTGTTGTTCAGGCCCAGTTCGCGCGCCTTGCTGTTCATCTTGGCGATGAACGACTTGGTCCGCTGGGCCGTCGTGGAGCCCGTGCCGTAGGTGTCCGCCAGCGCGTAGGCCGCGTCGCAGCCCGACGGCAGCATCAGGCCGTACAGCAGGTCGCCCACCGACATCGAGTCACCGAGGAGCAGGCTCGCGCTGGAGTAGCGCTGGGTGTGCGTCACCGGGTCGATGACGTAGTCGGTGTACTCCTTCTTGATCTTCACCTTCTTCCCGAGGTCCACGTTCCGCTGCGACAGCACCACGAGCGCCGTCATGATCTTCGTGGTGGAGCCGGTCCGCAGCCGGGCGTCCGGTGCCTTGCCGAACAGCTGCTTGCCGTTGGCCGGGTTCATGGCGTAGGCGCCCTGCGCCGACACCTGCGGGGCCGCCGCGACGGTGGCGCGGGCCGTGGCGGATGCCGTCGGCGCCGCCTGGGCGGCCTGGGCGGCCTGGGCGGGCGCGGACGCGAGGATTCCCGCACCCAGCACCGCACCGGCCGTCATCGCGACGGCGGCGCTCCTGCGGGCCCGGGCCGCCCGCCCGGGTCCGCGGTCCCGGACTGCCTGGTCGATGGTCATGGGTTTCCCCCTCTTTCGCTTGTGTCAGTGGTCAGTTGACGAGGGCTCACTCCATCAGGTCCGGGGCCGGGGGGCCGTAACGGACATCACACGCCGGCCCTGTGGACGCCGTGCGCCGGAACGTCGGGTCCACCTGTCCGGTGCGGCAGGGCACCCTCACGGGCGGTGGCGGGGCCGGTGACCCCGAGCCCGGCGGGCGAGGCGAAAACCGGTGGTGGGTGCGGACCTCCGCCGGGGAGACTCGACCGTATGTTCCTGACGATCTCGACCGACGGCACGGCCGCGCGGCCTGCCACCGACCTGGGGTACCTGCTGCACAAACACCCCGGCAAGGCACAGGCGTTCTCCACCTCGTACGGCACGGCCCATGTGTTCTACCCCGAGGCGGACGACGAACGCTGCACGGCCGCGCTGCTGCTGGAGATCGATCCCGTCGCGCTGGTCAGGCGCGGCCGGGGCAAGGGCCGCGGCGGCGCACCCGACGCAGCCCTCGCCCAGTACGTCAACGACCGCCCGTACGCGGCCTCTTCGCTGCTGGCCGTCGCGCTGGGCAACGTCTTCTCCAGCGCCCTGCGCGGGGTGTGCGGCGCCCGGCCGGAGCGGGCCGCCGCCCCGCTGCCGCTGCGCGTCGAGGTCCCCGCGCTGCCCGCCCGCGGCGGCCCCGACCTCGTACGACGGCTCTTCGCACCGCTCGGCTGGTCGGTCACCGCCGACCCGGTACCGCTCGACACCGCGTTCCCGGAGTGGGGCGACTCGCGGTACGTCCGGCTGCTGCTGGAGTCCGAACGGCTCACCCTCGCCGAGGCGTTGCGCCACCTGTACGTCCTGCTGCCGGTGCTCGACGACGCCAAGCACTACTGGGTCTCCGCCGACGAGGTCGACAAGCTGCTGCGGGCCGGCGAGGGCTGGCTGGCCGGGCACCCGGAGCAGCAGCTGATCACCAACCGCTACCTCTCGCGCCGCTGGTCGCTCACCCGCCAGGCGCGGGAACGGCTGGAGCTGGTACGGCTCGCGGAGGCCGACGACAGCGAGGTCGAGGACATCGACAACGCGGTCGCGGACGAGCCCGGGACCGAGGACATCGACGTCGCGGACGAGCCCCGGACCGAGGGCGTCGACGACGTGGCCGCGGACGAGTCCGGGACCGAGGCAATCGGCAACGTGGTCGCGGACGAGCCCGAGGCCGAGGGCATCGACAACGCGGCCATAGACGGGGCCGGGACCGGGACCGGGGTGACCGAGGAGAAGCCGGCCCCGCTCGCCGTGCTCCGGCGGGAGGCCGTCCTCGCCGCGCTGGACGCCTGCGGCGCCGACCGCGTGCTCGACCTCGGCTGCGGCCAGGGCCAGTTGGTGCAGGCGCTGCTCAAGGACGCCCGGTTCACCGAGATCGTCGGCGTCGACGTCTCGCAGCGGGCCCTCACCATCGCCTCCCGCCGGCTGAAGCTGGACCGCATGGGCGAACGGCAGGCCGCGCGCGTCAAGCTCGTCCAGGGCTCCCTCGTCTACACCGACCAGCGGCTGCGCGGCTACGACGCCGCCGTGCTCAGCGAGGTCGTCGAGCATGTCGACCCGCCCCGGCTGCCCGCCCTGGAGTACGCCGTGTTCGGGCACGCGCGCCCCCGCACGGTCGTCGTGACCACTCCGAACGCCGAGTACAACGTCCGCTGGGAGAGCCTGCCCGCCGGCCATGTCCGGCACGGCGACCACCGCTTCGAGTGGACCCGCGAGGAGTTCCGCACCTGGGCGGCGGCCGTGGCTGAACGGTACGGCTACGAGGCGGAGTTCACGCCCGTCGGCCCGGACGACCCCGAGGTGGGCCCGCCCACGCAGATGGCGACATTCACGATCACGACCGAGAGGGAGGCGAAGGCGGCATGACCGAGGCACAGCACAAGGGGCGGGTCCTGCCCGTCACCGACCTCTCCCTCGTGGTGCTCGTCGGCGCCTCCGGTTCCGGCAAGTCCACCTTCGCCCGGAGGCACTTCAAGCCCACCGAGGTGATCTCCTCCGACTTCTGCCGCGGCCTGGTCTCCGACGACGAGAACGACCAGAGCGCGACCCGGGACGCCTTCGACGTCCTGCACTACATCGCCGGCAAGCGGCTGGCCGCCGGCCGTCGCACCGTCGTGGACGCCACCAGCGTGCAGCAGGACAGCAGGCGGCAGTTGATCGAACTGGCGAAGCAGCACGACGTGCTGCCCATCGCCATCGTGCTGGACGTGCCGGAGGAGGTGTGCGCCGAGCGGAACGCGGCCCGCGCCGACCGGGCGGACATGCCCCGCCGGGTCATCCAGCGGCACATCCGTGAACTGCGCCGTTCGCTCAGGCACTTGGAGCGCGAGGGCTTCCGCAAGGTGCACGTGCTGCGCGGCGCCGAGGAGGTCGAGCACGCCACCGTCGTCACCGAGAAGCGCTACAACGACCTCACCCACCTCACCGGCCCGTTCGACATCATCGGCGACATCCACGGCTGCTCCGCCGAACTGGAGGCTCTGCTCGCCAAGCTGGGCTACACCGACGGCGTGCACCCCGAGGGCCGTACCGCCGTGTTCGTCGGCGACCTGGTCGACCGCGGCCCGGACAGCCCCGGCGTGCTGCGCCGCGTGATGTCGATGGTGAACTCGGGCAACGCCCTGTGCGTCCCCGGCAACCACGAGAACAAGTACGGCCGTCACCTCAAGGGCCGCAAGGTCCAGCACACCCACGGGCTCGCGGAGACCATCGCGCAGATGGAGGGCGAGAGCGAGGAGTTCAAGGCCGAGGTCCGGCGGTTCCTGGACGGACTGGTCAGCCACTACGTCCTGGACGGCGGCCGGCTGGTGGTCTGCCACGCCGGTCTGCCCGAGAAGTACCACGGCCGCACCTCCGGCCGGGTCCGCTCGCACGCCCTGTACGGCGACACCACCGGCGAGACCGACGAGTTCGGGCTGCCGGTGCGCTACCCGTGGGCGGAGGACTACCGGGGCCGGGCCGCCGTGGTCTACGGCCACACCCCCGTGCCCGAGGCGACCTGGCTGAACAACACCATCTGCCTGGACACCGGCGCCGTCTTCGGCGGCAAGCTCACCGCGCTGCGCTGGCCCGAGCGCGAGCTGGTGGACGTACCGGCCGAGCGGGTCTGGTACGAGCCGGCCCGGCCGCTGCGCACCGACGCGCCCGGCGGGCAGGACGGCCGCCCGCTGGACCTGGCGGACGTGCACGGCCGGCGGGCCGTCGAGACCCGGCACGCGGGCCGGGTGGCCGTCCGCGAGGAAAACGCGGCTGCCGCCCTGGAGGTCATGAGCCGCTTCGCGATCGATCCGCGCCTGCTGCCGTACCTCCCGCCGACCATGGCGCCGACGGCCACCTCGCGGATCGACGGCTACCTGGAGCACCCCGAGGAGGCGTTCGCGCAGTACGCGCGGGACGGGGTCGCACGGGTGGTGTGCGAGGAGAAGCACATGGGCTCCCGGGCCGTGGCCCTGGTGTGCCGGGACGCGGAGACGGCACGGCGGAGGTTCGGCGCGGAAGGACCCACCGGGTCCCTCTACACCCGTACCGGACGGCCGTTCTTCGACGACGAGCGGATGACCGAGGAGATCCTCGGCCGGCTGCGCGCGGCGGTCACCGAGGCCGGACTGTGGGATGAACTGGGCACCGACTGGCTGCTGTTGGACGCGGAGCTGATGCCGTGGTCGCTGAAGGCCGCGGGGCTGCTGCGCGGCCAGTACGCGGCCGTGGGCGCCGCCGCCGGCGCGGTGTTCCCGGGTGCGCTCGCCGCCCTCGAGGCGGCGGCCGGGCGCGGTGCCGACGTGGGAGCGCTGCTCGACCGGCAGCGGGAACGCGCCGCCGACGCCGCCGCGTTCACCGCCGCCTACCGCCGCTACTGCTGGCCCACCGAGGGCCTGGACGGCGTCCGGCTGGCCCCCTTCCAGCTCCTCGCGGTCCAGGGCCGCAGCCTCGCCGCGCTGCCGCACGACGAGCAACTCGCCCTCATCGACCGGCTGGTGGAGTACGACGGCACCGGGCTGCTGCACACCACCCGGCGGCTGTACGTCGACACCGGCGACCCGGAGTCGGTGCGCGCGGGCGTGGACTGGTGGCTGGAGATGACCGGCCGGGGCGGCGAGGGCATGGTCGTCAAGCCGCTCGGCGCGCTGGTGCGCGACGGGGACGGACGGCTGGTGCAGCCCGGCATCAAGTGCCGGGGCCGGGAGTACCTGCGGATCATCTACGGCCCGGAGTACACCCGCCCCGACCACCTCGCCCGCCTGCGGCAGCGGTTCCTCAACCACAAGCGCTCGCTGGCCCTGCGCGAGTACGCCCTCGGCCTGGAGGCCCTGGACCGCCTGGCCGACGGGGAGCCGCTGTGGCGGGTGCACGAGGCGGTGTTCGGCGTACTGGCCCTGGAATCGGAGCCGGTGGACCCACGGCTGTAGGCGCATCGCCCTCGTACCGCACACACTTCCGCGGCGCCGTGCACAACGTGGCTCGCGTCAACCCCGGACCGCACCGGCGAACAGGCCCTTCCACCGGTCTAGTCGCTCAGCGGTCCGGGTAGGGCCACGGTCGGCGCCCAGCGAGACTCCCACGATCCCCCGGCTGTTACGGACGTATGGTCTGGCCCTGGGCGGTGCCTTTCACGGCCTCCACATACGCACGTGCCACCTCGGCGACGGGAGTACCGCCGGCCGAGTCCATGCCCATGCTCTCCAGGGTCTCCTTGATCCACCCTGGGCTGATGAGATTGATACGCAGATTCCGAGGCACCTCACCAGCCGCGTTACGGACGAAGCCCTCCAAGCCGGTGTTGATGAGGGCCCCCAGCGACCCGCCGGCCAACGGAGCGGAGAAGGTGCCTCCGGTCAGCGTGACGGAGCCGCCGTCCCGGAGATGACGCAGGGCTCGCCGGGCCAGGGCAACCTGTCCCAAGAGCTTGCCCCGCACTCCCGCAGAGATCTCGTCATCCGCCGCTGTCGCCAAGTCCACCAGCGGGCCACTGGCGGCACAGCACACCACCGCGTCGAGGTCCGGCACCTTGTCAAAGAGCGCATCCAGAGAGGAAGGATCTTCCAGATCCACCGTCACCGGACCTCTGCGCGAGGCCCTCACGACCTGATGAGAACCCTCTAACGCGCCGGCGACAGCACTGCCGACCGTTCCGGTCGCCCCAATCACAAGTATTTTCATGCCATCGATCATGTCAGCGGTGGTACGCCGAAGGACCGTATTGATCGACACGGCCTGCCCCGACCATCGGGTGCAGTCCCGGCGACGGCCACAGCACAACGTGACTTCCGGGTCTGCTGCCGATACGGCTCCCTGACCCGCCAAGATTGTTGGCAACTCTGGACAACCACCGCCCAGCGCCACTACCGGGTCGGCTTCCAACTGCACTCGCCCGCCGCGCCCGAGAGACACTCGCCCAACATGCCTGCCAACCCGGCCCGAGGAAGGGACCCCCGTGGCTCAGCCGACAACCGATGGCCAGCCCCAGGCGCTCAAGCCCGCCCTGGAATCCATGACCCTGCTGGTCGCCGCCGTCATCGTCCACGACAAGGCCACCAACCGCGTGGTCCTGCTCCAGCGCGGCGACCAGGCCAGATTCGCCCAGGGCATGTGGGACCTTCCGGTCGGCAAGAGCGAGCCCGGCGAGCCGATCACCGAGACGGCCGTCCGCGAGCTGTACGAAGAGACCGGTCTGACCGTCAAGCCGGAAGCGCTCGAGGTCGCCCACATCATCCACGGCGCCCGGGGCGTGGAAGCACCCAACGGCTTCCTCACGGTCGTGTTCGTCACCCACGAGTGGACCGGCGAGCCGGAGAACCGCGAACCACGCAAGCACGCCCAGGTCCGCTGGGTCGACGCCGATGCCATCCCCGAGCGATTCGTGGACACCACCTCAAGCGCTCTCCACCGCTACCTCAGCGGCGGGCCCCAGGTGTCTCTGGACGGTTGGAAGTAGGCGAGGCCCCCTTTGCCGGGTAAGCCGTGGCGCCACATACGACTCACCGCTGCGCTGATCAAGCAGATCTGCCACGGTTGTCAGTGCTCTGCGCCGGGGTGCACATGAACTTCGGCTACGTCGGTGCGGAACGTGTCCGCGCCGGAGCCGCCGCCTGGTCTTGCGCCGGCGGGGGAGTCCGGGACCGCCGGGCGATCGCCCTGCTCACCGCCGGGCGCTGGTCCCGGCCGGCGGGGGCGGCGGCCCTGCCGCCCCGTGGGGGGCGGTGGCGCCGTAGCGTGTCCGGGGCCGCGCCCGGCGGAAACCGGCGAGCAGGGGATGAAGGAGGGTCCCGGCGGTCAGGATGGAGGCATGGGATTCCATGTCGACTCCGAGGCCGGGCGGCTGCGCCGGGTCATCCTGCACCGGCCCGACCTAGAGCTCAAGAGACTCACCCCCAGCAACAAGGACGCCCTGCTCTTCGACGACGTGCTGTGGGTGCGCCGGGCGCGTGCCGAGCACGACGGGTTCGCCGACGTCCTGCGGGACCGCGGGGTCGAGGTGCACCTCTTCGGGGACCTGCTCACCGAGACCCTGGCGCTCCCCGAGGCCCGCGCCCTGGTCCTGGACCGGGTCTTCGACGAGAAGGAGTACGGTCCCCTCGCCACCGGCCACCTGCGCGACGCCTTCGACCGGATGCCCCCGGGCGAGCTGGCCGAGGCCCTGGTCGGCGGGATGACCAAGCGGGAGTACCTGGCCGGCCACGAGGAACCGGTCTCCGTGCGCTTCCACGTCATGGAGCTGGACGACTTCCTGCTGCGCCCGCTGCCCAACCACCTGTTCACCCGCGACACCTCGGCGTGGATCTACGACGGCGTCTCCATCAACGCCATGCGCTGGCCCGCCCGGCAGCGCGAGACCGTGCACTTCGAGGCGATCTACCGCCACCACCCGCTGTTCCGCGACGAGGCGTTCCACGTGTGGTCCCGGGGGCAGGCGGACTACCCGTCCACCATCGAGGGCGGTGACGTCCTGGTGCTCGGCAACGGCGCCGTGCTGATCGGGATGAGCGAGCGCACCACCGCGCAGGCCGTGGAGATGCTGGCGCACAAGCTGTTCGCGGCCGGCTCGGCGCGCACCATCGTCGCGCTCGACATGCCCAAGCGGCGCGCCTTCATGCACCTGGACACGGTGATGACCATGGTCGACGGCGACACCTTCACCCAGTACGCCGGCCTCGGCATGCTCCGCTCCTACACCATCGAGCCGGGCGACGGCGGACGGGAGCTGAAGGTCACCGACCACCCGCCGGAGCACATGCACCGGGCGATCGCCGCCGCGCTCGGCCTCGGCGAGATCCGGGTGCTGACCGCCACCCAGGACGTGCACGCCGCCGAACGCGAGCAGTGGGACGACGGCTGCAACGTCCTCGCCGTCGAACCCGGTGTCGTCGTCGCCTACGAGCGGAACGCCACCACCAACACCCACCTGCGCAAGCAGGGCATCGAGGTGATAGAGATCCCGGGCAGCGAGCTGGGCCGGGGCCGGGGCGGCCCCCGGTGCATGAGCTGTCCCGTGCAGCGAGACGCTGTATAGAAATGTGGAGTGTCGTATAGACTTACATAGTCCCTGTAGTCGTACACCTGGAGCGCCCCCATGGCGACAGTCCCGACCGCCCTCGCCGGCCGCCACTTCCTCAAGGAGCTGGACTTCACCGAGGCGGAGTTCCGCGGCCTGGTCGAGCTGGCCGCCGAGCTGAAGGCGGCCAAGAAGGCCGGGACCGAGACCCCGTACCTGCGCGGGCGCAACATCGCGCTGATCTTCGAGAAGACCTCGACGCGCACCCGCTGCGCGTTCGAGGTCGCCGCCGCCGACCAGGGCGCCCACACCACCTACCTGGAGCCCTCCGGGTCGCAGATCGGGCACAAGGAGTCCGTCCGGGACACCGCCCGGGTGCTGGGCCGGATGTACGACGCCATCGAGTACCGGGGCGACAGCCAGGCCAAGGTCGAGGAGCTGGCCGCGTACGCCGGCGTGCCCGTCTACAACGGCCTCACCGACGACTGGCACCCCACCCAGATGCTCGCCGACGTGCTCACCATGACCGAGCACTGCGCCAAGCCGCTCGGCGAGATCGCCTTCGCCTACCTCGGCGACGCCCGCTTCAACATGGGCAACTCCTACCTGGTCACCGGCGCCCTGCTCGGCATGGACGTACGGATCGTCGCCCCGAAGTCCTACTGGCCCGCCCAGGAGATCCTCGACCGCGCCCGCGCGCTCGCCGGCTCCAGCGGCGCCCGGATCACCCTCACCGAGGACATCGCCGAGGGGGTGCGGGGCGCCGACTTCGTCGCCACCGACGTCTGGGTGTCCATGGGCGAGCCCAAGGAGGTGTGGGCCGAGCGGATCACGGCCCTCGCCCCGTACGCGGTGACCATGGACGTGCTGCGCGCCACCGGCAACCCGGACGTGCGGTTCCTGCACTGCCTGCCGGCCTTCCACGACCTCGGCACCGAGGTCGGGCGGCAGATCCACGACGCGTACGGCCTCAGCTCGCTGGAGGTGACCGACGAGGTCTTCGAGTCCGCCCACTCGGTGGTCTTCGACGAGGCGGAGAACCGGCTGCACACCATCAAGGCGGTGCTGGTGGCCACACTCGCCCGGGAAACCCTTGCCTGACCCTCCTCACCAGGCATTATCCTGACCGGCGGCCCGGAACCACCCCTTCCGTGGCCGTCGCCGCGGCCCCACCACGGCCGCCCGCACCACCAGAATCGAGCACCACCGGCATGCCCGCTCCCCGCATCAAGTCCCCGCGTCTGCTCGTCGCCGAATCCGGCGCCGACCGCGAGGGACACGGCCTGAAGCGCACCATGGGCCTCTTCCAGCTCATCTGCTTCGGCGTCGGCGCCATCGTCGGCACCGGCATCTTCGTCGGACTGTCCGACTCGGTCGCCCAGGCCGGCCCGGCCGTCGTCGTCTCCTTCGTCCTCGCGGCCCTCACCTGCGTCTTCACCGCCTTCTCCTTCGCCGAGCTGGGCGGCGCCATCCCGGTCTCCGGCTCCTCGTACTCCTTCGCCTACGCCGGTCTCGGCGAGTCCACCGCCTTCCTCGTCGGCTGGTGCCTGCTGCTGGAGTACGGCGTCTCCATCTCGGCCGTCGCGGTCGGCTGGAGCCAGTACGTCAACGAGCTGCTGCACAGCCTCACCGGCCTCCAGCTCCCGGCCGCCCTGTCCGCGGGCCCCGGCGACGGCGGCGTGATCAACCTGCCGGCCGTGATCGTCATCGCCATGGCCTCGGCGCTGCTGGTGCGCGGGGTGCGGGAGAGCGCCCGGGCGACCGCCGCCATGGCCGCGGTCAAGCTCGCGATCCTGCTCGCCTTCTGCGCCATCGGCTACAGCGCCTTCAAGGACGGCAACCTCACCCCGTTCTCCCCGGCCGGCCTCGGCGGCATCGGCGCGGGCACCACCGCGGCCTTCTTCTCGTACATCGGCTTCGACGCGATCACCACGGCCGGCGAGGAGGCGAAGAACCCGCGCCGGCACATCCCCGTCGCGATCATGGTCTGCATGGGCATCGTGACCCTGCTGTACTGCGCGGTCGCGCTCGCCGCGATCGGTGCCATCGGCGGCGACCAGGTCGCCGGCCGCCCCGCCGCCCTGTCCTACGTCGTCAACGAGGTCACCGGCTCCGCCATCGGCGGCGGTGTCATCGCCTTCGGCGCGGTCGTCGCCATCGCCTCCGTGGTCCTCGCCGTGATGTACGGGCAGACCCGCATCCTGATGTCGATGGCCCGGGACGGCCTGATCCCGCGCGTCTTCGAGAAGGTCAGCCCGAGGACCTCCACGCCGGTCGCCGGCACGCTGATCGTCGGCGCCGTCTTCGCGCTCCCGGCGGCCTTCGCCTCGCTGGACGCCGTGATGAACCTGTGCACCATCGGCACCCTCGCCATCATGGCCGTCGTCAACGTCACCGTGCTGGCCCTGCGCCGCCGCGAACCGGGCCTCGACCGCAGCTTCCGGGTGCCGCTGTACCCGGTGGCCCCGCTGCTCGGCATCGGCTTCTGCCTGTACCTGATGTGGGAGACCGGCTGGCACACCTGGATCCAGTTCGCCGTGTTCCTCGCGGCGGGCCTCGCGGTCTACGTCCTCTACGGCCGCCGGCACTCCACGCTGGCCGGCACCGCCCCGGCCGGCGAGGTCACGCCGGCCGGCGAGGTCACGCCGGCCGCGGCCGAGCGGGAACCACAGGCAGTCTGAACCACACCGCCTTGCCCGAGGGGGTGGGGCGGTGACCGCAGGAGGAGCTGAGGGCGCGGATCAGCAGCAGCCCGCGCCCGCCCTCCTGCCACACATCGGGCTCCTCGATCACCGGCGCGGTCAGCCGGCCGGGCGGCGCCGGGTCCGGGTCGTGCACCTCGACCTGGCAGCCGGTCGGCCGCAGCTCCACCACCAGCTCTATCGGGCCGCGCCCGGCGGTGTGCTCCACCGCGTTGGCCACCAGCTCGGCAGTCAGCAGCTCGGCCGTGTCGCAGTCGGTCACGTGCTCGACCTCGGTGAGGGCCGTGCGCACCAAGGCGCGCGCCACGGGCACCGCCGCCGCGGTGTGCGGCAGCGCGATGCGCCAGGAGGCCGATTCGGCGGGGGGTTCGTGCACGGCGAGTCCTTCATGGAGCAGGCTGTCCTGCTGTCCGACTCCAGGCATGGTACGGGCCCGGCGGGGCACGGCCGCCGCCGGGCCGGTCGGTCGCCCCGTTTCTGTCGCGCCATCGTGACGATCGTCACAAATTTTCCTCGACGCCGTACGCGGGTGGGGCCGACCGAGCGGCCGATGACCGTCCGGATCCCGGCCACCGACCGGGCCGACGGCGGGACGGGCGCCGAGGGCGCCGTGGAGATCGTCCGCGCCTTCGCCGCGCACGGTGCCGACGCCGTCGACGTGCCCACCGGGCAGGTGGTGGCGGAGGAACGCGCGGAGTCCGGGCGCTCGCACCAGACGCGCACCAGACGTTCGCCGACCGCGTCCGGCACGAGGTCCGCAGCCCGGTGATCGCGGTCGGCGCGCTCTCCTCGCACCGGCCGCACCGACGCCACCGGGCCGCGCCCGACGCTGGGAGGCCGAGCGGGTTTCACAGCCCCACGAACCGGGCCCCCGCGTCCCGCAGGCGTTCGTGCAGGCCCCGGAAGACCTCCGCCGAGCGGACGCCGGGCCAGTCGGGCGGCAGCAGATGGGTGGGCAGGCCAGGGTCGGTGTAGGGGAGGTGGCGCCAGGAGTCGAGGGCGAGGAGGTAGTCGCGGTACGCCTCCTCGGGCGGGGTGTCCGGGCGGCGGGACCAGGCCCGCAGCACCGGCGCGTGCGCGTCCAGGAAGCGCTCGTGCTCCTTGGCGATCGCGGCCAGGTCCCACCAGCGGGCCACCGCCTCGGCCGTGGGCGCGAAACCCAGGTGCTCGCCGCGGAAGAAGTCCACGTAGGGGTCCAGCCGCAGCCGGCGCAGGGTGTGTTCCGTCTCCTCGTACAGCCGGGCCGGGGCGATCCACACCCCCGGCGCGGTGGTGCCGAAGCCCAGGCCGGCCAGCCGGGAGCGCAGTACGTGCCGCTTCTGCCGCTCCGACTCCGGGACCGAGAACACCGCGAGCACCCAGCCCTCGTCCGCCGCGGGCGCGGCCGCGTAGACGCGCCGGTCGCCGTCGTCCAGCAACTGGCGGGCCTCGGGCGACAGTTCGTATCCGGCCGCGCCGGACTCCGTGCGGGCCGGCAGCAGCAGGCCGCGCCGCTTGAGCCGGGACACCGAGGAGCGTACGGAGGGCGCGTCCACGCCGACCGCGGCCAGGAGTCGGATCAGCTCGGCGACGGGCATCGGGCCGGGCAGTGAGCGGCCGTACGCGCCGTAGAGCGTGACGATGAGGGACCTGGGGGCGTGCTGCTCGGACACGTTGATCATTTTAGGTCGTCGGCATCACGGCTGGTCACCGGCGGTGCGCGGCGGGAACCGCCGCACCGTGCCGGTGGCCGTGCGGGGCTGCGCGTCGAGGAGGACGAACTCGCGCGGGCACTTGTGGGGCGCGAGCCGCGCGGTGAGGAACGGGCGCAGCGCCCCGGGGTCCGGGCGGGCGCCGGGGCGCAACACGGTGTCGGCGACGGCCACTTGGCCACGGGCCTCGTCGGGCAGCCGACCGGGCCGCGCACGGCCGGCGGGCCGGGTTCGCCGTCGGGCACCGGCCGGTCGTCGGCGTCCTGGAGGCGCGCCCGCCCTCCCCGGCACCGGCAGCCCGTGGTAGCGGGCCGGACGTGCTCGTCGGCGGCGAACAGGGAGATGTGCAGCAGCTCGGCTGCGCGCGGCCGGCGGCGCCCCCGCCGGCCCGGCCCGGGTCACCGTCTACGCCACGGGCCTCGCCGCCTGCCGCGCGCACGCCCCCGAACCGGGCCGGATCCGGCGCCGTCCGGCGGACCGGGACTGTCCGGCGATGGCCGTCGTCCAGGTCGTCCGGCCATGGGACGAGCGGGTGCTGGTGGAGCCGGCCGGGTTCGCCGTACCGCCCCGACCCCGGTCGCGGGCGTCCCGCGCAACCGTCAGGAGCACGGACGCGCCACCGTAGGGGTGACGGTCACGTCCGCGGGCCCGGCCGCCCGGTACCAGTGGAGACCTCGAACCCCTGCACACCGGGAGGTACTCCATGCCCGTCCGCCGTTCCCTCCTCGCCGCCGCCCTCGGCACCGCGGCCCTGCTCGGCGCGACCGCCGCTTCGGCCGCCGCCGCGCCCGGCGAGTACATCACCGTCGACCCGACCGGCCGGATCGCGGCCGACGGCACGGTCACGCTCTCCGGCACCTACCGCTGCACCGGCGCCACCGGGCCGGCGTTCATCGGTTCCTCGGTCAGCCAGGGCACCGTCCGCCAGCAGGGCATCGGCGGCAGCTCCGCCCGCTGCGACGGTGTCGAGCACCGCTGGCAGAACTCCGGCAAGCCCTACGGGCAGACGCTGCGGCCGGGGGCGGCGCGGGTGCAGGCCACCGTCGTGGAACTGCGCCCCTCGGGCATCGTCCCGCTGCCGGTCTTCCACGCGCAGACGGACCGGGACATCACCCTCGTCCAGGGCTGAGGCCCCCTCCGCCGGTTCGGGGTCCGTCCGGGCGGTTGTGGTCGGAGCCCCTGCGGGATGACGTCCGTCCGGGCGGTTGTGGGCGGAGCCCCCGCGGGATGACGTCCGTCCGGGCGGCGGTGTCCGGCTCAGCGGGGGTTGATGTTCCGACCGGGCTGTCGTCGGCTTCCTGAGGGTCGGCGGTCCGACCGGGCTGTCACCGGCTCGCCGCCGGTTGACATTCGTCCGGGCCGTCGTCCGCTCGCCGTCGGTTCACGGCCGTCGTCCGCTTCCTGTGGGTTCACAGTCGTGGCCTGTTCCCTGTGGGTTCACGGCCGTCGTCCGCTCGCCGTCGGTTCACAGCCGTGGCCCGCGCCCTGTCGGTTCACAACCGTCGCCCGTCCCCGTCCGTTCACAGTCCGTCCAGGGCCGTCGCCCGCTCCCCGCCGGTTCCCGGGCCGTCCAGGGCCGGCGGGGCCGTCGTGCGTCGGACCACCGTGCCGCCCGGCCGGCGCAGGGCGGCGACGAACTTGTAGCGGGAGCCGCGGTAGACCGAGCGCACCCACTCCACCGGGGTACCCTGCGCGTCCCGCGAGTGCCGGGACAGCAGCAGCATCGGCAGCCCCACGTCGGTGGCCAGCAACTGCGCCTCGCGCGGGGTGGACAGCGCGGTCTCGATGGTCTCGTCCGCCTCGGCCAGATGGACGCCGTAGACCTCGGCGAGCGCCGTGTACAGCGACGGGTAGGTGGCCAGCGAGTGGCGCAGGCCGGGGAAGCGCCGTACGGACAGGTGGGTCGTCTCGATCGCCATCGGGTCGCCGCTGGCCAGCCGCAGCCGCTCGATGCGCAGCACCCGTTCGCCGATCCCGATGCCGAGCAGGCCCGCCAGCCGCTCGTCGGCCGGCACCTCCCCGATGTCCAGCATCTGCGAGGCCGGGGTGAGGCCCTGGGCCCGCATGTCCTCGGTGTGCGAGGTGAGCTGGAGGGTGCGGTACAGCTTGGGCTGGGCCACGAAGGTGCCCTTGCCCTGGATCCGGTTCAGCCGGCCCTCGCCGACGAGCTCCTGAAGGGCCTGCCGCACGGTGGTCCGGGAGGTGTCGAACCGGACCGCGAGCAGCCGCTCGGCGGGCATGGCGGAGCCGGGTTGCAGCGCTTCGGCCATCGTCAGGAGCTGCTGCTTGATCCGGTAGTACTTCGGCACGCGCGCGGTGCGGCCGGGCGCCCCCGGGTGCGGATGGGCGCTGCTGACGTCGGTGGTCATGCCTGCCTTCCCGGCTGTGTCGATGGGCTCCCGTTATAGCGACCAACTCCCGTATGGTCTAGTCCAACTGAACGCTCCGGGCGAAAGGGACGGAACGCGGAGGGACGCGCTCCGGTGACTTTCTCGTAACGGCCGGGACCGGCTTGCAGAACCACCCTTGACACTCCAAAAGGTCTAGGCCAAGCTCCACCGTACTGGTCTACACCATTAGTGGCCAGGTCCCGAGCCCTACGTGCAACAGCGTCGTACCGCAGGTCACCGCCGAGGGCGTGGGGGGTTAGTGGCATCCCTGAGGAGGGTGGCGTGAAGCGCAAGCTTGCGGCCGCGATCGTGATCGCGGGCATGATGGTCTCCGTGTCGGCGTGCGGCGGGGACGACGGCGACGAGGGCAACGCGGGCCAGACGCTCACCGTCTGGGCGATGGACGGCTCCACCCCGGACCAGTGGGTCAAGGACGTCTCGGCCGCCTTCGAGAAGAAGACCGGCGCCAAGGTGAAGTTCGAGACCCAGAAGTGGGACGGGATCCAGCAGAAGATCACCACCGCCCTCTCCGAGTCCACCCCGCCGGACGTCATCGAGGTCGGCAACACCCAGACCCCGGCGTACGCGGCCACCGGCGGCCTCGCCGAACTGGAGGACATCAAGAAGGAGATCGGCGCCGACTGGACGCCGTCGGTCTCGCAGTCCTCCGTCTACGACGGCAAGCAGTACGCCGCGCCCTGGTACTTCACCAGCCGCGTGGTCATCTACAACAAGAAGATCTGGGCCCAGGCCGGCATCAAGGACGTCCCCAAGACGCGGGACGAGTTCTTCAAGGACCTGGAGACCATCGACAAGAAGACCGACGCCGAGCCGATCTACCTGCCCGGCCAGAACTGGTACTTCTTCGACGGCCTGACCATCGGCCAGGGCGCCGACCTGGTGAAGAAGCAGGGCGACAAGTACGTCTCCAACCTGGACGACCCCAAGGTCGCCAAGGCCATGGAGATCTACAAGAAGTACGCCTCCTACTCCAAGGCCCCCAAGGACAAGGACGAGGCCACCCCGCAGCAGGCCGAGGTGTTCGCCAAGGGCAAGACCGGCGCGTTCATCGGCATGGGCTGGGAGGCCGCCACCGCGGTCAACGCCAACAAGGCCATCGAGAAGGACCTCGGCTACTTCCCCATCCCCGGCGAGACCGCGGACAAGCCCGAGAGCGTCTTCCTCGGCGGCTCCAACCTCGCCGTCGCCGCGGGCAGCAAGAAGCAGGAGCTGGCCAAGGAGTTCCTGCGGATCGCCCTGTCCGACCAGTACGAGGGCCAGCTGGCCAAGCTCAACGGCGTCATCCCGAACAAGAAGGCGCTGGAGTCCAACCTCAAGGGCAACCTGGTCGCGGAGGCCATCGCCCCGGGCGCGGCGGTCGGCGGCACCACCCCGCTGATCCCCGAGTGGGGCGCGGTGGAGAACAACCCGAACCCGATCAAGTCCTACATGACGTCCGTGCTGAACGGTAAGTCCCCGGCGGAGGCCGCCAAGCAGGTCGAGGACGAGATCAACAAGCGCCTGGCCCAGCAGAACTGATCACCGCGCCGGGGGTGCCACCAGACGGCACCCCCGGCCCACGCCTTGGCCGTGCCACGGGTACGGCCACGGTGTTTCGTACGGCCACGGAAGAGATGGCAACTCATGTCAGTGCAGACCGAAGGCACGGACACGGCCGGGGAGCCCGCTGTCCGCAAGGCCCGGGTGCCGGCCTCGCCGCGAGGTGACGACCGCACCTCCGGGGCCTCGTCCCGGCGCCGCGCCGCCGCCCCCTACCTGCTCCTGCTGCCCGCGCTGGCGGCCACCCTGGTGCTGCTCGGCTGGCCGCTCGTCAAGAACGGCATGCTGTCGTTCCAGAACCTCAATCCGCGCCAGCTCATCCAGCACCTCACCGAGTGGAACGGCGTCGACAACTACCAGGAGGTGCTGACCGCCGGGGAGTTCTGGCGGGTCGTCGAGCGCTCCGTGGTCTTCACCGCCGTCAACGTCACGCTGATCATGGTGATCGGCACGCTGATCGGGCTGCTGCTGGCCCGGCTCGGCAAGCGGATGCGGCTGTTGCTCCTGTTCGGCCTGGTGCTCGCCTGGGCCATGCCGGTCATCGCGGCCACCACCGTCTACAAGTGGCTGTTCGCCCAGCGCTTCGGCGTCGTCAACTGGGTGCTGGACAAGCTCGGCTGGCACTCCATGGCCGACCACAACTGGCTGGAGACCCAGTTCTCCACCTTCGCCGTGGTCACCCTGCTGCTGGTGTGGCAGTCGGTCCCCTTCGTGGCGATCAACCTCTACGCCGCCACCACCACGATCCCCCGGGAACTGTACGAGGCCGCCGCCCTGGACGGCGCCGGCACCTGGAAGGGCTTCACCTCCGTGACCCTGCCCTTCCTGCGGCCGTTCCTGTACGCCACGACGTTCCTCGAAGTCATCTGGATCTTCAAGGCGTTCCCGCAGATCTTCGCGATGAACGAGGGCGGCCCGGACCACCTCACCGAGACCCTGCCGATCTACGCCTTCGTCGAGGGTGTCGGCAACCAGCACTTCGGGCTCGGCGCGGCGATCTCCTTCCTGACCATCGCGGTCCTGCTCGTCATCACCTCGTACTACCTGCGCATGGTGCTCAAGCAAGAGGAGGACGAGCTGTGAAGCGCTCGCTCTTCGGCCGTATCTGGCCCAACGCGACCGCCGTCGTCCTCTTCGTCGGCTTCGCGTTCCCCGTGTACTGGATGTTCGCCACGGCGTTCAAGCCGACCGGTGACATCATCGCCGACGACCCGGTGTGGTTCCCGACCGACGCCACCCTGGAGCATTTCAAGACGGCCGTCGACGCCGACAACTTCTGGACCCTGGTCCTCAACTCGGTCACCGTCACGCTGCTGTCGGTCGCGTTCTCGCTCGTCATCGCCCTGCTCGCGGCCTTCGCCCTGACGCGGATGCGGTTCAAGGGCCGGCGCGGTCTCATCGTGACGTTCATGCTGGCGCAGATGGCTCCCTGGGAAGTCCTCATCATCGCCATGTACATGATCGTCCGGGACAACGACATGCTGGACAGCCTGGTCCCGCTCACCGCCTTCTACACCATGATGGTGCTGCCGCTGACCATCCTGACGCTGCGCGGCTACATCGCCGCCGTGCCCAAGGAACTGGAGGAGTCGGCGATGGTCGACGGGTGCACCCGCCCGCAGGCCTTCATCAAGGTGATCTTCCCGCTGCTCGCGCCCGGTCTGATGGCGACCTCGCTGTTCGGCTTCATCACCGCCTGGAACGAGTTCCCGCTCGTCCTGATCCTCAACAAGTCCGCCGAGAAGCAGACCCTGCCGCTGTGGCTGTCGCAGTTCCAGACCGCCTTCGGCGACGACTGGGGCGCCACCATGGCCGCCTCGTCGCTCTTCGCGCTGCCCATCCTGATCCTCTTCATCTTCCTGCAACGCAAGGCTGTCAGCGGTCTGACCGACGGCGCCGTGAAGGGATGACGCCCCGATGACCATCATCGCCCCCGGCACCGACACCCTCACCCGCAACGCCCTCGCGGTGCTCCAGCCCGGCTTCGACGGCACCACCGCCCCCGACTGGGTGCGCCGCCGCATCGACGAGGGCCTGGCCTCCGTCGCCCTGTTCGGCCGCAACGTCGTCAGCGAGGAGCAGGTCACCGCGCTCACCGCGCAACTGCGCGCCGGACGGGACGACCTGCTCGTCGCCATCGACGAGGAGAGCGGCGACGTCACCCGCCTCGACGTGCGCACCGGCTCCGCCTTCCCCGGCAACCACGCCCTCGGCGCCGTGGACGACCCCGGCCTGACCCGGTCCGTCGCCCGCGAGCTGGGCCGCCGCCTGGCCGCCTGCGGCGTCACCTTCGACTGGGCGCCCTCCGCCGACGTCAACGCCAACCCCGACAACCCGGTCATCGGCGTCCGCTCCTTCGGCACGAGCCCCGACCTGGTCGCCCGGCACACCGCCGCCTGGGTCGAGGGCCTTCAGTCCTCCGGCGTCGCCGCCTGCACCAAGCACTTCCCCGGCCACGGCGACACCAACGTCGACTCCCACCACGCCGTACCCCGCATCGACGTCGACGCCGACACCCTCTACGAGCGCGAACTGCCCCCGTTCCGCGCGGCCATCGCCGCCGGCACCCGGGCCATCATGAGCGCCCACATCCTGGTGCCGGCCCTCGACCCGGACCGCCCCGGCACCCTGTCCCCGCGCATCCTCACCGACCTGCTGCGCGGCGAACTCGGCTACCAGGGCCTGATCGTCACCGACGGCATCGAGATGCGGGCCATCTCCGCCACCTACGGCCTCAACCAGGGCGTGGTCCTCGCCATCGCGGCCGGCGCCGACGCCATCTGCGTGGGCGGCGGACTGTGCGACGAGGGCACCGTGCTCGGCATGCGGGACGCGCTCGTCGCGGCCGTGCGCTCCGGCGAACTGCCCGAGGAACGGCTCGCCGACGCCGCCGCCCGGGTGCGCGACCTGGCCGCCTGGACCGCCGCGCACCGCGAGGACGCCGCGCGGACCACGCCCGACCCGGAGATCGGCCTGGTCGCGGCCCGCCGCGCGCTGACCGTGACCCGCACCGGCGCCGCCGCACCGGTCACCGGGCCGGTGTACATCGCCCGGTTCAACCCGGCACCGAACATCGCCGTCGGCCACGAGACCCCCTGGGGCGTCGCCGCCGAACTGGAGCGGCTGCTGCCCGGCAGCGACTCCGGGACCTTCACCGGCGACGACGCCGGAGCCGCCGCCCTCGCCGCGGCCGGCGGACGCCGGATCGTCGCCGTCGTCCGCGACGAACACCGGCACCCCTGGATGCGCGCCGCGCTCGACACCCTGCTCGCCGCCCGGCCCGACACCGTCGTGGTCGAGATGGGCCTGCCGCAGGCCCCTCCGCGCGGTGCCCTGCACCTCGCCACCTACGGCGCCGCCCGCGTCTGCGGAGTGGCCGCCGCCGAGGCCGTCCTGGCCGGCTGACCTTCTCACCCCCGGCCGCCCGCCCTCCCCGGCGGGCGGCCACCCTCTCCGTGCTTTCCCGTGAACCGGTGGCCTTTTCACGCCCTGACGTATGCCACCGGCACATGTCTCACGTCCGACCCGCAGGTGTTGTCGTCCCGATCACCCCGGAGTGTGAACACATGCACGAGCCCACCCCCTACCTCCACCGAGCGGCCACCGGCCGCCCCTACTTCAGCGCCGACGGCGAGACCTACCTCGCCCCGACCCCGCTGCGCGACCTGGAGAAGACCGAGCCGCTGCGCGTACTGTCCGAAGAAGACTTCGCGTTCTGGCAGACCTACGGCTACGTCGTCGTCCGCGAGGCCATCACCCCCGGCGAGGCCAAGGCCCTGCTCGACTTCGCCTGGGAGTTCCAGGGACTCGACCCCGACCGCCCCGACACCTGGTACGAGGAGCCCGAGTTCCGCTCCGAACTCGACCGCCACCTGTACATCTACGGCTTCGTCGAGGCCTACCACCACCAGCTGATCTGGGACAGCCGGCAGAACCGGCGGGTCTACGACGCCTTCGTGGACGTCTGGGACAGCCCCGAGCTGTGGGTCACCCTGGACCGGCTCAACCTCAACCCGCCCAACATCCGCACCCGTTCCCGCTCCCTGATCGAACCCACCGACGAGGGCTTCGACATCGAGCTGCACTGGGACGTCGACTCCACCCGCGCCGTGCTGCCGCAGCGCGTCCAGGGCATCATCGCGCTCACTGACACCCGGCCCGAACTCGGCGGTTTCCAGTGCGCGCCGGAGCTCTTCCGCCGCTTCGAGGAGTGGCGGCTCGCCCAGCCGCCCGGCCGCGACCCGGTCCGCCCCGCGATCGACCGCGCCGAGTTCCCGGTGGTCCGCCCGGACCTCCAGCCCGGCGACCTGCTGATCTTCAACGGGATGCTCGCCCACGGAGTGGCGCCCAACCTCTCTGACAACGCTGTCCGGGCCGTCCAGTACCTGTCGATGATGCCCGCCCTGGAGGAGCACACCGCGCTGCGCGACTCCCGCGTGCATTCCTGGCGCACCTTGGAGACCCCGGACTGGAACGCCACCCTGCTCGGCGACGCCCGCACCCCGGAGGCCCTCCGCTACGGCCCCGCCGAACTGAACGACCTGGGGCGCAAGCTGCTGGGGCTCGACTCCTGGACCACCGGGGAAGGCGACCGGTGAACCGCGTCTGCCTCGCCCTGCCCACCAACCGCGCCTGCTCCGCCACCCTCACCGCCCTGCACGCGGAAGCCGCCTACGCGGTACGGAACTTTGGCGCCGACGTCCAGCTGCTGATCCTGGACTCCGCCGACGCCCGCACCCGGGCCGCCCACGCGGAGACCGTCGCGGCCCTTCCCCCGCAGCCGGGCGTGACCGTCCACCACCTGGACGAGGAACGCCAACGCGCCTGGCTGCGCCGGACGATCGCCCGGTCCGCACTGCCCGAGCCGGACCGGCTGCTCGACCTCATGCTCCCGCCCGCCGTCTCCTACGGCGCCTGCACCAACCGGGCCTTCCTGCTGGCCGCCTCCCTGGGCTGCCACTCCGTGCACCGCAGGGACTCCGACAGCACCTACCAGGTCCACGCCGGCCGGCCGGTGTTCCCCGTCCACCACGAACTGCCCTGGCTCGGCCGCCCCGCCGCCGAGGCGACGGCGACGGTCACCCGTACCGACCTCGACCCGGCCCTGGCGCACCGCCCGGTCGCCCTGGCCGGCGCCTCCTTCATCGGCGAACTCTCCGTCGACATCGCGGAGATACGACGCCTGGACGAGGCCGTCTACCACGACGTCGTCGGCCTCTGGGCACCCGGCGACTGGCCCGAGGACCGCCGCCGCGCGCTGGTCGAGGAGTCCTTCACGGGTGCCGGCACCGACCCCTTCACCGGCGACCGCTCGACCCTCACCGTGGTCGACCCCATGCGCGTCGACATGTGCAACATCGCCTTCGACCGGGCGGTGTACGAGCGGGTCCCGCTGCCGCCCGCCGCCGACACCATCGGCAGCGACTACTTCCTCCTCCACTTCGTCCACGACGCGGGCCTGCCCGGCATCCTGCACAACCGCCACATCGAGAACTTCCACACCCCCGAACGCCGCACCGACACCGGATTTCCCGCCTACCAGCGGCGGTTCGTGAAGTTCCTGCTGTCGATGCTCCACTTCCACCACGTCTACGACCGCATGGCCGCGGAGGGCGCCGCCGGCCTGCTCGACGCCGGCCACCGGGTCCGCCCCGACCGGGTGGCACGGCTCGTACGCGAGAGCACCACCCTGGACCGTACCGAGAACATCTGGCGCCTGGACCGAGTCGACACGGCGTACCGCAAACTGGGCGGCAGATACGCGCAGTTCGCCGACCGGCTCGCCGAAGAGCGCGACGTGTTGCTGGACCAGGCGGCAAGGGACATGGAGGACTTCGCCTTCCTGACCGAGGCATGGCCGTCACTGATAGAGGCGGCCCGCACATGAGCGCTCCGGACCCGCGGGGCCAGCCACACGCAACCGATCACATCCGCTACAACCTCACCGGCATAGAGCACCAATACGACACCCTGCTGAGCGAGTTGCCCGGCACGGATATCCGCTTCGCCCTCAAGGCCTGCCCAGTGGACGAAGTCCTCCGCTGCCTGGCGGACCGCGGCGCCGGTTTCGACACCGCGAGCCCCGCCGAGATCCGGCAAGCCCTGCGAGCCGGGGCGCAGCCCGACCGCGTCCACTACGGCAACACCATCAAGTCCGACCACGACATCGCCGAAGCCCACCGCCTGGGTGTCCGCACCTTCGCCACCGACAGCCTCGAAGACGTCACCGCGATCGCCGAGAACGCCCCCGGCGCCCGTGTGTTCTGCCGGCTGGCCACCAGCGGTCAGGGCGCCCTGTGGGGCCTGAACCGCAAGTTCGGCTGCGACCCGGAGGACGCCGTACGGATCATGGCCGCCGCCCGCGCGGCCGGTCTCGTCCCGGCCGGGCTCTCCGTGCACGTCGGCTCCCAGCAGATGACCGGCGAGGCATGGCAGCAGGCCCTGGACACCCTCGCCGGGACGCTGCTCGCGCTGGCCGGACGGGGGATCGTACCCGACCACGTCAACCTCGGCGGCGGTCTGCCCGCGCTCGGTTACCTGGACCGGCGCGGCACCCCGCTCGACCCGCCGCTGGACAAGATCCTCACCGTGCTCCGCGAGGGCATGGAGCACCTGGACGGCCTGGCCGCCGCCCCGCTGCGGTTCGTCCTGGAACCGGGCCGGCATCTCGTCGCCGACCACGGCGCGGTCCGGGCGCACGTGGTGCGGCTGACCGAGCGGACCGGACCGGACGGCCGGCCCGCCCGCTGGCTGTACCTGAGCGCGGGCAAGTTCAACGGCCTGTACGAGATGGACCAGGTGACCCACCCGCTGGTCTTCCCCGGCCGGGAGACCGACGAGCACGTGCCCGCCGTCGTCGCGGGCCCCACCTGCGACGGCGACGACGCCTACGGCGGCGGCCGGCACCCGGCGTCCGTCCCCCGGACCCTCGCCTCCGGCGACCCGGTGTGGATCCTCTCCGCCGGCGCCTACGCCCCCAGTTACACGACCCAGGGCTTCAACGGCATCCGCCCGCTGCCGTGCGTGTGCGTACGCGGCCCGGAAGGACTCCCACTGACATGAACGACCGTCTAAGGGGCATCACCGAGGCCGACTGGCCCCGGCTGGCCGCCCTGGAGAGCGAGGCGTACGCGGACCTCTCCCTCGCCGAGGGTGAGGAGGCGCTGCGCTCCCGGGCCCGTGCCTCGGCCGGCACCTGCTTCGTCCTGGAACGCGACGGCCGGCCCGCCGGCTACGTCCTCGCCCTGCCCTACCCCCGGTTCCGCTGCCCCGCGCTGGGCAGCCCGGAACCGGCCGTCCACGACACCGCCAACCTGCACCTGCACGACATCGTGGTCAGCGCCCCGCTGCGCCGCCGGGGGCTCGGCACCCGGCTGATGCGCCACCTGACCGAGACGGCCCGGGCGCGCGGCTTCACCACCGTCTCGCTGGTCGCCGTCGGCGACAAGGAGGCGTTCTGGCGCGCCCGCGGCTACCGCGCCCACCCGTCGGCGCCGGTCCCGCCGGAGTACGGCCGGGGCGCGGTCTACATGTCGGCGCCGGTGACCGCACCGGCCCGGCCGCTCCGGGAGGCGGTGTGATGCCCGCCGGGTCCTTCGCGCGCGCCAAGTGGTCGATCGCCGCGCTGTTCTGCTTCCTCGGCTTCCAGTACGGCACCTGGATCGCCCGCCTGCCCGCGCTGAAGACCCGGCTGGGCCTCGGCGCCGGCGAGGTGGGGCTGCTGCTGATGGCCTGCGGGGCGGGCGCGGCGGTCTCCTTCCCGCTGGTCGCCGTGCTGATGCGGCGGCTCGGCTCCCGGCTGCTGTCCCTGGTGTCCGCCGTCGCCCTGATCGCCGTACTGGCCGCCCTGTCCGTCGTACCGGACTACCCGCTGGCGCTGCTCGCCGTGGCCGCCGACGGGGTCGCGGTCGGCTGTCTCAACGTGGCCATGAACGCGCAAGGGGCCGCGCTGGAGAAGGCGTACGACCGCACCGCCATGTCCCAGCTGCACGCCACCTTCAGCGCCGGGCTGCTCGCCGCCGCCCTGCTGGCCTCCGGTGTCACCGCGCTGACCGGGTCCGTACCGGCCCACTTCGCCGTCGCCGGTGCGCTGTTGCTGCTCCTGCTCGGAGGCGCCCGGCCGGGCCTGCTCGCGCACCAGGAGCCGGTCCCGGCCGGCGGGGACGGCGAGAAGCCCAGGGCCCGGCGCGGGCTGCCGTCCGCCACGACCCTGCTCATGGGCTGTGCCATGGCGTTCGGCACCATCACCGAGGGCGCGATGAACGACTGGTCGACGCTCTACCTGAAGGACGTCGTCCGGGCGCCGGCGAGCGTTGCCCCGCTCGGCATCGCGGTCGTCTCGGTGATGATGCTGCTGGCCCGGGTGTGCGCGGACCGCTGGCGCACCCGCTGGGGCGACGGAGCGGTGGTGCGCACCGGCAGCGCGGTGGCCGCCGTCGGCCTGGCCCTCGCCCTGCTCGCCGGGGGAGTGGTCCCCACGCTGCTCGGCTTCGCCTGCGTCGGACTCGGCGCAGCCGCCGTCACCCCGTGCGTGTACGTGGCGGCGGCCGGACACGGATCGGACGCCCTCGCCCTGGTCGCCGCGATGGGCACCACCGGGCTGCTGGGCGGCCCGGCCCTGATCGGCTTCGTGGCGAGCGCGGCCAACCTCACCCTGGGCATGGCCACGGTGGCGGCCTCGGCCCTGATCGTCACGGCGACCGCGTTCCGGATCCCGTGGCGGGCCCGGACCGGCGCGCTCGCCGAGACGACCTGAGCGAAGCCGGAGTCCCTAGGGTCTGTGACGACGGCCCGGTGCCCGGGGTGCCGGGCCGTCCTCCCAGGCCGGGGCCGGCGGTCCGGCCGAGTCCAGCAGCTGCTCGCCGTACAGGTCCTGGAGCCAGTTGGTCTGGTACACGGTGTCCAGGTAGCGCTCGCCGAGGTCGGGGGCGATGGCCACCGCGGTCAGCTCCCGGGCGTCCTGCCGGGCCAGCCACTCCGTCGCCGCGCTGACCACCGTCCCGGTGGAGCCGCCGAACAGGAAGCCCCGCCGGGCCAGCCGGTGGCAGGTGCGGATGGTGTCCGCCTCCTCCACCCGGATCACCTCGTCGACATAGGACTCGTCCAGCAGCGGCGGGCGCATGCTCATGCCCAGGCCGGGGATCATCCGGCGGCCGGGCGGGCCGCCGAACGCCACCGAGCCCGCGCTGTCCACGGCGACGATCCGCACCGGCCGGTGCCACTCGCGGAACCAGCGCGCGCAGCCCATCAGGGTCCCGGCGGTGCCGGTCCCGACGAACAGCACGTCCAGGCCCGGGAAGTGACCGGCGATCTCCGGCGCGGTGGTGCGGTAGTGCGCCCGCCAGTTGCCGGGGTTGGTGTACTGGCTCAGCCACACGTACCGGTCGTCCGACGCGCACAGCGCACGCAGGTACTCCAGCCGGGTGCCCAGGAAACCGCCGTTCTCGTCCAGGTTGGTCACCACGTGCACCTGACTGCCGAGGGCCTCCATCAGCAGCTTGGTCGACAGGTTGCAGCGGGGGTCCGTCACACACAGGAACCGGTAACCCTTGCTCGCGGCGATCATGCTGAGCGCGACGCCCAGGTTGCCGGAGGAGGACTCGACGAGGACGGAGTCCGGCTTCAGGCTCCCGTCCCGCTCGGCGCTCTCCACCATCTCGTTCGCGGCTTTCAGCTTGATGGAGCCGGCGAAATTGAAGCCCTCGCACTTGAGGTAGAGGCGGTATCCGAATATCGACTCCAGATCGACGAAGAGGCTCCCTTCGTTGAACGCTTGGGGAGCGGAGATCACGGGCACGGCGGGCCTCCTGTTGCCAGGGCCGGGGGAAACGGCCTCAGCCGTACCGGCGCAGGTCGTGGAAGAAGTCGTCGACGAGGCGGAGTCGGCCCGCCCGGGCGACCTGGTCGTAGACGTACTTGCCCACGGCCAGGTCGAGGACGCCGAGGCCGAAGGGGGAGAAGATCACCGGCTGGTCGCGCGGCGGCGCGGCCCGCCCCAGCAGCACGTCGTTGAGGGTGCCGTTGAGGAAGTCGCGGTTGCCGGTGCGCTGCTCGACCAGGTGCGGGGAGGTGTCCGCCTTCAGGCAGTGCTCCACGTCGTCCACGAAGTTGGCCGAGGCGAGCAGGACCTCGGGGGCGAGGTCGCGCAGCGAGATGTGCAGCACCAGCGGGTTGTGGTCGAACCAGGCCGGGGTCGTGACGTGCGGCCGGCCGGCGACGGTGGCGAACACCACCAGGTCGCTGGAGCGGATCAGGCCCTCCGCGCTGTCGTGGACGGTGACCGGCTCGGTGGCCCCGCTCTGCCGCAGATAGCCGCAGAAGCCCTCGGTGCTGGCGGCGGACACGTCGTGCACGCCGATCGCCTCGAAGGACCAGCCGGTGCGGGCCAGGAAGGTGTGGATGTACCGGGCGATCAGGCCGGTGCCGCAGAAACCGACCCGGGCCGGCCGGGGCCGCTCGCGGCTGAGCCAGTCGGCGGCCAGCGCGGCGGACGCGGCGGTCCGGGTCGCGCTGATGATGGAACTCTCCAGGCAGGCGAACGGGTAGCCGGTGTCGTGGTCGTTGAGGATGAGCACGGCCGACGCCCGGGGCAGCCCGGCGTCCACGTTCTCCGGGAAGCTGGAGATCCACTTCAGTCCGTCCACGCGCACGGACCCGCCGATGGACGCCGGCAGCGCGATGATCCGGGAGCTGGGACGGTCGGGGAAGCGCAGGAAGTACGACGGCGGGTTCACCGACTCCCCGGCGCCGTGCAGCCGGTAGGTGGCCTCGACCAGCTCCACCACCTGTCTCTCGGACCCTTCCAGGGCCTTCTTCACCTGCTCGCCGGGGATCACGGCGAAGGTCGGCACGGACGGCGGACCGGACTCGGCCGCGCGGGCGGTGTGGGGCAGTACGTCGGTCATCGTCCGCTCGCCTCCGGGGTGAAGGAGCCGTCGGCCACCTGCCGGGGCTCGGCCATGCCGACGAGGATCCGCCGCTCGCCGGTGAACGGCTCCCGGCTGTGCGCGGTCCGGATGTTGTCCACCAGCAGCAGGTCACCGGCCTGCCAGGGCTCGCGCCGGGTGTGCTCCTCGTACGTGGCGTTCAGGCGCTCGACGACGTCCGCGCCGATCGGGCCGCCGTCGCCGTAGCAGGTGTTGAACGGCAGACCCTCCGGGCCGTACTCGTCCACCAGGTACTCGCGGACCTCCGGAGCGAGCGTCCACTCGTTGAGGAAGGCGATCTGGTTGAACCAGCAGCGGCGGCCCGTCAGCGGGTGCCGGACGACGGCGGCGCGGCGCTGCCGGGTGCGCAGCGAACCGTCGGCGAGCCAGGTGAAGTCGATGGCGTTGGCCCGGCAGTAGGCCTCGATCGCGGCGCGGTCGGCGGTGCCGAAGGACTCCTCCAGGGAAGCCCCGATCTCGTCGTTGTAGCTGCGGGTCAGCAGCCAGCCCTCCTGCTCGAACCGTCGCGCCAGGCCGGCGGGCAGCGCCTTGAGGACCTCCTCGGCGTCGGCCACCGCGGTCGCCCCGCCCGACTCGGGCGGGGTCAGGCACGCGAACAGCATCAGGCCGGGCACCCGCAGCCGGTAGCTCAGCTCGTGGTGCATGCACATCGGCTGGTTGGCCGGCCACGGCGTGGAGGTGTACAGCCCCGGGCCGGCGGACTCGCGCGGCGCGAACGCCTCCGCCTCCGTCATCGGCTCGCCCGCCAGCCGGGTCAGGACGGCACCGACCTGCCCGGCGTCCGCCAGGCCGAGGCCGCGCACGAGCAGCGCGCCGTGCTCGGTGACCTGCGCGCGCAGCGCCTCGCGGTGCTCGGCCGCCCAGTCGGCGGGGTCGCCCGGCGGAGCGACGCGCAGCATCGCTGGTCGGTCCGGCCGCAGCTCCACGTCGAGCGGTGCTGCCAGGGATGAGGACGGCATCTCGGTTTCCTTTCCGGTCGCCCGTCGCATGGGGGACGGGCCCTCAGGTGGAGGCCAGCGGCACGGCCGCGGTCAGGACGGCCCGCGCCGCCCCGTCCGGGCGCGTGCGCGGGAAGTAGTGGCCCCCGTCGGGCAGTTCGTGCAGGTCGACGTGGTCGGCCAGCAGCCGCCAGTCCCGGTGGTGTTCGGCGTAGCCGGCCGTGTGCGGGTCGTCGGCGGCCACGACCACCGTCACCGGCGCGGCCAGCCTGTCCGGCGGCGGGGAGGCGAGCGCCGCCAGCAGATAGCGGTGCGCGGACACACAGTCGTGCCGGTAGGCGGCGCCGATGCGCTCGGCGTGCCGCTCGTTCAGCTCGGCGAGCTCGGTGTAGCCGCTGTCCGCGGCCAGCCGCGCCGCGATCTCCGCGTCACTGCTGCGGGTCAGTCCGTCGACGGCGGCAGCGCGCCCGGCGGCGGTGCCCAGCAGCTGCGCGCCGAGGAACACCCGGGTCACCGGCACCCCCCGCTCCTGGAGCCTGCGGGCCGTCTCCAGGGCCGGGGCGGCGCCCGAGGAGTGCCCCCACAGCATGACCCGGGCCGGACCGAGCGCCGTGATCTCGGCGGCGACCCGCTCGGCCACCTCGGAGATCGGTGCGAACGGCTCCCGTCGGCCCGCCAGATCGTGCCCGGGCGGGTCGACGGCGAGCACCGCAAGGCCGCTGCCGGCCAGCGCCGCCGCCATCGGACGGTAGTTGACCGCGTTGCCGCCCGCGTACGGGAAGCACACCAGCGCGCACTCCGGGGTGCCGTCCGGCTCCGACAGCGCTTGCAGCAGCTCCGGGCGGGACCGGCCGGCTCCGTCGAGCACGGCGGCCAGGTCGGCGAGGACCGGATGGCGGGTGATGTCCTTCAGCGACACCGCCCGGTCCAGCGCGACGCTGAGCTTGACGGCCGTCAGGGAGGTGCCGCCGGAGTCGAAGAAGTGGGCCGTGCGGCCGATGCGTTCCTCGGGCACGCCCAGCAACTGCGCCCAGACCGCCGCCAGCCGCCGCTCGGTCGGGCCGAGCGCCCGGCCGTCCCCGGCGGCGCGGTCCGGCGGGGCGGCCCCCTCGGCCCCCAGGGCCTGCTCGGCCTGATCGGTGCGCTCGGCCAGCGCGGTCAGCGCCTTGCGGTCGGTCTTGCCGTTGGCGGTCAGCGGAAGGCTCTCCCGCCAGTGGAAGGCCGAGGGCACCATGTAGGAGGGCAGCGCCGCCGCGAGTTCCTCGCGCAGCGTCTCCGGCGGGATCCGCCGGCCGGTGTGGAAGGCGATCAGATGCCTGTTCCCGCCGCCCCGCTCGGCGACGACCACCGCGCCGTCGCGCACCCCGGCCACCCGCAGCAGGGTGTTCTCGATCTCGCCGATCTCGATGCGGAAGCCGCGGATCTTGACCTGGTTGTCCCGGCGGCCGAGGAACTCCAGCTTGCCGCCCGGGTGCCAGCGGCCCAGGTCACCGCCCAGATACAGCCGCTCACCGGGCCGGTACGGGTCCGTCCGGTACGCCTCCCGGGTCCGCTCGGGATCGTTCACGTACCCCCGGCCCACGCACACGCCGGAGAACGCGATCAGCCCCGGGGCGCCCAGCGGCACCAGCGACAGGTGCTCGTCCACGACATAGACGCGGACGTTGTGCACCGCGCGGCCCAGCAGCACCCGGTCCGGCACACCGTCCAGCACCTCGTGGTTGGTGTCGTCCGAGGTCTCGGTCAGCCCGTAGGCGTTGAGCAGCCGGATCCCCGGCTGGAGCGCGAACCAGCGCTGGGTCAGCTCCCGCTTCAGCGCCTCCCCGGTCACCGACACGCACCGCAGGTCCGGCAGCGCGCGCGGACGCTGCTCCAGGTACGAGACCACGACCTCCAGGTAGGAGGGCACGAGCTGGGCCACGGCGACCCGGCCGCGCACCAGCGTGTCCACGAACCGCTCCACGTCCGTGATCACGTCCTGGCCGACCAGCAGCGTCCGCCCGCCGGTCAGCAGCGCGGACAGCAGCTGCCACAGCGAGATGTCGAAGCACTGCGGCGCCGTCTGCGCCACCACCGACCCCTCGCCGATCCCCAGGTCGTCGATCTTGGCGTACAGGTGGTTGAGCAGGCCCGCGTGCTCGCACATCGCCCCCTTCGGCTCCCCCGTGGAGCCGGAGGTGAAGTAGATGTACGCCAGCCGGCCGGGCTCGATCGGCAGCCCGGGGTCGGTGTCGGGGTGCGGCTCCGCGTACGCCGTCTCCACCGGCAGCTTCTCGGTGCCCGGTACGGCGGCCAGCGCCTCGTCGAGGTTGTCGGTGCCGCCGGACTCGGTGAGCACCAGCCGGCAGTCCGCCCGGGTCAGCATGGCCGCGATCCGGCCGGCCGGGAAGTGCGGTTCGACGGGCAGATAGACGCCGCCCGCCTTGAACACCGCCAGCGTCGCCGCCAGCCAGTCCAGATCGCGCTCGGTGACGACGGCGACCACGTCCTCCGGGCCGAGCCCGCGCTCCAGCAGCGCGTGCGCCAGCCGGTTGGCCCGCGCGTTCAGCTCCCCGTACGTCCACTCCCGCTCGCCGTGCACGGCGGCCACCCGGTCCGGGTGCTCCCGCGCCCGCCGCTCGAACAGCTCGTGCGCGCGGGCGTCCGGCAGCTCCCGGTGCGGCCCCGCCAGCCCCTGGAGCTGCTCGCGCACCTCCTCGGGGGACAGCAGGCTCTGCTGCCCGTGGTCGGCGTCCGGGGCGGCCGCCAGCAGAGCCAGGGCCTTCAGGTGGTAGCCGCCGATCCGGGCGGCGGCACCGGCGTCCAGCACGTCGGTGCGGTACCGCAGGCGCAGCACCAGCCGCCCGCCCCGGTCGTACCAGCGGACGTGCAGCACACCCTCGCCGTCGCTCTCCGCGCTCCCGGCGCCTTCGGGGCTCCCGGGGCCCTCGGGGCCGAACACCACCTCGTACGGCGGCTCGGTCAGGCCCAGCTCCCGGCGCAGCCCGGCCACCGGGAACTCGCGGTGCGCCAGCAGCTCCGCCTCGGCCCGCTCGGCGGCCGTCACCAGCGCCCGCCAGGACCCCGGCGGGACGGTCAGCCGGCACGGCAGCGGCTCGCCGCGCACCCCGCCGGTGTACCCGGTCACCACCTCCGGCTCGCCGGACAGCGCGGCCAGCACCTTGGCGTGCGCCGCCAGCAGCACCGCGCTCAGCGGGAGCCCGGAGCGCCGCACCAGGGCGCGCACCGCGGCCGTCACCTCCTCCGGTACCGCCGTCTCCTGCTCCAGCACGCCCGGCACCGGCTCCACGGCCCAGCGCGGCACGGCGGTCGCGCCGCCGGCGGTCAGCACACGGCTCCAGTGGTCCCGGTCGGCTTCCACACGCGTTTCCATCGATGGCCTTCCTCACCTGGTGGCGGCAGCGGCGGCGTCGGTCTTCTTCTCGGCCAGGTCCGGCGGGAGGGGCCCGCCGCCGGGCTCCGGCATGTCCACGGCCGGGTTGCCGCCCCAGTGGGCGCCCGGGGGGACCTCCTCGCCCTTCATCAGGAAGGAGTCGGGGGCCAGCACCGAGCCCTCGCCCATGGTCACGCCGTAGTGCACATGGGCGGCGACACCGAGCGTGCAGCGGGCGCCGAGCGTGATGCCGTCGGACTTGAAGGTGCCGTCCTCCTGCGAGTGGCACTGGATCTTGCTGCCGGCGTTGAGGGTGCACTCGTCGCCGACGGCGGCGAGGGTCCGCTCGGTCATGAAGCAGCCGTCGTCGAACACCCGCTTGCCCATGCGCACCCCCAGCAGCCGCCACACGAGGCTCTTGTAGGGGGTTCCGTTGAAGATGTTCAGGTACTCGACCGGGACCTTCCACAGGCGTTCGTGCAGCCAGAAGTTCCGGTCGTAGATGGAGCACAGCTGGGGCCGCAGCGCGCGGAACCTGGTCATGCAGCGCTCCACCAGGACGTAGTACGCGGTGGACAGCAGCAGGGTCAGCGCCAGGTACAGGGCGATCACCACATGGCCGGTCACGCCGTACAGCTCGACGGAGAGCAGGCCGAACAGGGTCAGCAGGAAGACGTGCAGCCAGCGCGCGAACAGCATCAACGTCATCGACAGCAGGTTGTAGCGGTTCTTCGCGGAGAGGTGGCGGCGCAGCTCCTCGCCCGTGCGCAGATGGTCGAACCGGGCGTCGCGGTCCACCGAGCGGGGAATCTCGAACGGCGGCGAGCCGAGCAGCCCGACGTTCGTGCGCACCTCGCCGTCCAGCGGCACCAGCACCTTCGTCGCGAGCAGACAGTTCTCGCCGGTCCGCCCGCCCGCCGGATAGGCGATGTTGTTGCCCAGGAAGTTGCGCGGCCCGATCGTCACCCGCGACAGCCGGAAGGACGTACCCGAGTACTCGGCGTTCACCACCGACAGACCGTCGGCCACCATCGTCCCGGTGCCCACGGTGACCAGGGACGGCGTCTCGTGCTGCACCTCGGTGCCGAAGTTGGACCCGGTCTGCTCCACGCGGGACAGGTCGTAGCCGAGTCCGCGGAGGTAGTACACGATGTACGAGCTGTCGCCGAACAGCCAGGCGAAGAACTTGACGTTCGTGATGCGGGCGGCCAGCCGGTGCAGCGTGTAGTGCACTCCGTACAGCGGATAGACCCGCTCGGGCCGGACCACCAGGCCCAGCAGCCGGGGCACCATGTAGAGGGCGACCAGCCCCAGGCCGACGAAGCCGGAGAACAGGGCGAGGGAGACGGCCAGCGCGTCGGGTATCAGCTCCGGCCGGCTCAGCACGGCCGTCTGCGGATCGAGCCGCTTGCCGATCGCCGGTATCCCGGTGAACACCATGTACACGCCGCCGAGGGCGATCGGGAGGTAGACGAACAGCAGTTGCAGCAGCGTCACGGTGCCGAACCAGGCCCGGCGCAGGGTGCCGCACCGGGCGGGCGGGACCCGTACGTGGTCCACGTCGGTGGGCTCCGCGGGGGAGCCGTGCCAGCGCTCGCCGTCCGGGACCGCCTGGCCGCGGTGCAGCGCGGAGGAGTGGCCCAGCTGGGCGCCGTCGCCCAGCGAGGTGTCGATGTCCAGGACGGTCTTCTCGCCGACGAACGCGTCCCGGCCGATCGTGACCCGGCCGGTCTGGATCCGGCCGGAGTGCGCCCGGTAGCCCAGGAAGAAGGAGTCCTTGCGGATCAGCGTCCCGGCGCCGATGGTCAGCAGGTCGGTGCAGACCGGGACCGAGCGGGAGAGGATCGTGACGCCTTTTCCGATCCGCGCGCCGAGGGCCCGCAGATACAGCACATACAAGGGGGTGCCGACGAGGAACACCATCGGATTCGCGTGCAGCAGCACTTTCACGAACCAGAAGCGCGCGTACGCCAGTCCCCAGACGGGAAACTCGCCCGGTTTCCACCGGCCGATGAGAATCCATTTCGCGAGCACCGGAAAGGCGCACAGCGCGACGAACGCGATGCTTCCGAACACCAGCGCGCGCAGATAGACGCCGCCCGGTCCGGAAGCCTCGGAGATCCACTCGTATCCGCCGGCGGCTATGTATCCGTAAACGAGCGAGTAGACCAGGAAGACCAGCAGCTGGAACGCCCCGCACAACCGGTGATGAAGCGGGTTCACCGGGGTCACCGCGGCCGGTTCCGGCGCCGTTTCCGCCGCCGGCGCGGGTGCCGCCGGGGCGTTGCCGTCGGGCGAGGCCGGCGCGAGGGCCTCGGCCAGGCCGCGGATCGTGGGGTGCCGGTAGATGTCCCGGATGGAGGGGGAGGGCAGGTCCGGTATTTTCCGCAGCCGTGCGCAGAACTGGGCCATGACCAGGGAATTGGCGCCCAGATCGGTGAAGAAGTGGCTGTCGGCCCGAACGTGGTCGGCCTCCACGAGTTCGGCCAGTGCCGCCGCGAGTTTTCTCTCGGTCTCCGCTCTGTCCGGGCCGGTGTCGCTCATGGTGACGGCGGTTTCGTCCGCCCCGGATATGGGGACCTCGGAGGACTGTTCCACCATTCGATCTCCTGAGGACGTATGGATGGCCCTTGCCGTCCGGATCCATTTCGATCACGAACCGCCGTTTTCAGTCTGGCGAGCCGGACGGCACCCTGCCACTCAACGAAGCCCGCCGCGGCCCCGGAAAACGGCCCCGGCACCGCACATTCCGGCCCCTCATGCCTCCCGCGTCCCACGGTTCACCCGATCGGCGGGCCCCGGACGCAGTAACGACGGCCGGGGCCGGCCCCTGACGGGACCGGCCCCGGCTCGCGCACCCGGGCGGGACGGCCGTCAGCCGTCCTTGCCCATGGCCCTGCGCACCAGGTCCTTGGTGCGGTCCATCAGCGCGGCCACCGGCCCGAGCGCCAGGTTCTTCGCCCCGGACTCGACCCCCGGGTGCGGATGCGTGGGCGCCATGGCCTCGGCGGCCTTGACGGCCTTGGCCATGGCCGCGAGGTTGGTGACGTCGGTGCTGCGCCGGATGTGCGTGAACTCGTAGCGTTCCTCGGCCCGCGCGTGCTCCTGGACGTCCGTGCGCAGCCGCGCCAGCCGGGGCAGGAACTGCGGGTCGTCGGTGTCCATCTCGTCCAGCGCGGCCAGCGCCTCCTTGGCGGCCCGTTCCTCCGCGAGCCGGTCCCGGACGACGTCCTCGCCGCCGGGCACGGCGCGCCGGGCGAAGGGGTGGACGACCTCCTCCTCGGCGGTCTCGTGCACGGCCAGCAGCCGCACCAGCCGCCGGAACGCGTCGCGCCGCTCGTCCCCGGTCGCGGCCTCGACCTCGTCGAAGAGGTTCCGGATGTCACCGTGCTGGCGCATCAGCAGCGCCACCACGTCCGTGTCCTTCGCCCCGTCGTCGCCGGCCTGCGGAGTGTGCGGTTCGGACATGTCGGCTCCCTCACTTCTCGCGCATACGGGGGTCGGGGTGCTCGCCCTCGGACTCGACGCGGTACTCGCGGCCGAACATCCGGTCGTGCTCCGCCATGACCCGTTCGCTCGGCGGCTCCTCGCCGCCGTGGATCCGCTCCTGCATCGTCTCGAACCGCTCGTGCGCCTCGCGCACATAACCGGCGCCGAGCGTGGTCAGGTCCATCTGGGTGTCGAGCAGGTGCCGCAGGTACTGCTTGTTCGGCTCGAAGGTGAGCACGGGCGGCAGCTCGGGCGCGAGGATCTCCTGCGGCTCCCGGCCGTCGTAGCGGCGCATCAGGTCGCAGGCCGTGTGCAGGTGCTCCAGCTCCATGTTCAGGTGCAGCTCCCAGACCGCCTTGACCCTGGGATCGCTCTCCTGCTCCATGAAGGAGTAGTACAGGTAGCACTCGTTGTACTCGTGGTTGACCAGCTGCTCCCACCAGGTCTCCCCGGGGTCCACCAGGGACTCGTAGTGGGTGACGTGCTCCTCCTCGATCAGCCCGATCTCCTGGTAGAGCTGCCGCGCGATCGGCTCCATGTAAGTGGGGCCGGTGTTCATGTAGAAGTTCATGGTCTGCTGCTCGGCGGACATGACCGTCAGCGCGTGCAGCTTCGACAGCGGGCTCGTGGCCGCCTTGTCGTAGGGGTCGCGGACGTTGTCGTACGGGTCGCGGTGATGGAACTTCGTGGGCCGGCCCGGCATGACCTCGGTGAGGTTGTCGACGATCGACTCGGCCTTGCGGTGCTCGATCATCTCGTACAGGTTCGCGTACCGGTACAGGTGGTCGAAGTCCTCCAAGACCCCGAACTCGTACGCCTGCTTCAGATACGGATCCGGCTCCATCCGCGCCACCCACGCCGTCAGGTCCACCGCGATCTGCTCGTAGGCGATGGTCGTCTCCAGCACCGAGGACACGCCGGGCAGCAGCCAGTTGACGACCTTCTGCTGCTGGGCCTCGATGTAGCGGGTCCGGGCCAGCTGCCGCTTCACCTCGGGGTCGGCGGTGTTGCGGGCGAGCTGGTGGCTGAAGAGGATCGCCTCCGCCTCGATGCCGTTCATGGTGATGACGCGGCACCGGGTGTACGGGTCACAGCGGTCGGGGTCGATCGGCCGCACGTCCAGCTCACGCCAGTTGCGCAGCTGACGGTCCAGCGGGATGCCCCGCTGCTCCAGGAGGTTGAAGGTCATGGAGGCCACTCCTGTGACGATTCGGGGGCGGGGGGTACCCCCGTCGCCGCACCGGAGATGAGCGCCAGGGTCCACCGCTCATGTTTCGGTCGCGCCCCCCGCCCGGCCACCGCCCACGCCCGGACGGCCGGAGGCTTCCTCCCTTCGTGCGCGTCACTGGGCTGTTCGCCCCGGCCGCGTCCGGCCCGCCATCTGTTTCCGCCGCGCGGGCGAGGGGACCCGGGCCGCGTGGCGGCGTACGGAGCGGAACAGCGGGTGCGGCTGCCCGCGCTGTGTGCGGGCTGGATGACGCAGACGTTCGTCCACTGGGCGTATCCGGCCCGGGCGGTGCGGGCGCTGGTGCCGGAGCCGTTGGTGGTGGAGGAGTACGAGGGCAGCGCCTGGGTGGGTTTCACCCCGTTCGTGATGACGGACGTACGCCCGCCCGGCGTGCCGTCCGCGCTGCCCGGCCTTCCCTCCTTCGCGGAGACCAATCTGCGGACCTACGTCCGGCACCCGAACGGCCGGGACGGGCTGTGGTTCCTCTCCCTGGAGGTCGCCTGCCCGGTCATGCTCGCGGCGCGGGCGATCGGCGCGCCGTACCACCCCGGTGTCCTGGAGGTCACCCGGAGCGGGGAGACCGTCCGCTACCTGGGCCGCAGGCGCCGGGGCCGGGCCTCGTACCGGCTGGTAGCGCGCCCCGGTGCCCCTCTCGAGCGGCCCACCGAGCGGGACCTCTGGCTGACCTCACGCTGGCGGGCGTACACCCGGCGGCTGGGCCTGCTGTGGGAGACGCCCGTGGAACACGAGCCCTGGCCGCTGGCCGGCGCCGCCGTCGGGGAACTGGAGGAGAACCTGACCACCGAGGCGGGTCTGCCGACCCCCACCGGCGAGCCCGTCGTGCACTTCTCGGACGGAGTCAGGCATGTGCGGATGGGTGTCTCGGTGCCCTGCTCGCGGACGCCCTGAGTCCGGGGGAGCCCCCCGGCGCCGGCGAACGCTCCGCTTCGAGGGCTGGATCGCGGGCCTGGGCACGACCTCCGGCACCCGGGTCGTGCTCGGCCACTGGCAGCGGTCGCCGTTCGGCCCGTTCAGCGACGTGATGCTGGAGCGGCCGGACGGCGAACGGCTGCTGCTCGCGCCCACACGGGAGACGGCGAAGTTCATCGACGGCACCTACGTCTTCGACACCGTACGCGTCGTCCCGGTGCGGGTCGGCGTGGCGGACGGCGTCTGGACCGTAGCCGCGGGCCCGCTGCGGCTGCGCTTCGTCACCGGGCGGCGCCGGCCGCTGGGCGTGCTGCTGCGGGCCGTACCCGCCGCGCTCGCCCGCCGCCCCGCGTGGAGCGCGCTCACCGACGGCCCGGCCCGGCTGCTGCTGCCCGGCGTCCGCACCCGGGGCAGCGCCGGGGCGGGCCGCCGCGAGTGGTACGGCGCCCGGGACCTGCGCGCGGTCCGCGCGCTCACCGCGTCCCTCGACGGCGCCGGCCTCGGCGCCCTCGCCCCGGTCGACCCGCCCGTCCGCTTCGGGTTCGGGTCGGTGCCGAGCCGGCCGTCGCTCACCCGGGTCACCACGACCGTAAGGCTCGGGGCCGGGTGAGCGGCACCGGCCGGGGTACCCGCCCCGCCCCGTGGAGGGAGGCTCACATGGCCAGGACGCCGGACCGGGAGCCCGGGCGCGGTGTGGCGGTGGCGCACGGCGCCTTCAACGTGGTGGGCGGGCTGTGGCCGCTGGTGCACCTGCGCAGCTTCGAGTGGGTCTTCGGGCCGAAGACCGATGTGTGGCTCCGGATGACGACGGGCGGGCTGCTGGCCTCCGCCGGCCTCGCCCAGCCGGCGGCGGCGGCCGGCCCCGGCGGGCCGGCCCATGCCCGCCGCGTCGGCCTGGGCACGGCGCTGACCCTGCCGGCCGTCGATCTCGCCTACGTGCCCCGGGGCCGCATCCGCCCGACGTACCTCCTCGACGCCGTGATGCAGACGGGCTGGATCACCGCCTGGCTGCGCACGAGCGCCCGGCCCGCCGCGCGGGCCGGGGCGGCGCGGTAGACGTGCCGGCGCGGTAGACGTGCCGGCGCGCCGCCGGGTGCCGTGGGTCAGCCGATGCCCTCCGTCGTCAGGAGGTGGGACGCGGTGATCGCCGGCTCGCGCAGCCGGTCCTGCGGCCGCCGGGACGCCGGGCCGGACACTCCGAGGGCGGCCACGACCCGGCCGTGCCGGCGCACCGGCACCGCGGCGCGGCACGGTCCGGGCTGGTGGTCGGCCCACGCCTCCGGTTGCTCACGGGAGCCGGCAAGCCGGCGGGACCAGGCAGAAGCTGCCCTCGCTCACCGGCCTGCGGTGCCGCACCCCCCTGACGCGGATCACTTGGTCGCGCCTTGGGCGAAGCCGTTGTAGATGTAGCGCTGGAGGAACAGGAAGACGACGAGGGTCGGCACGATGACGAGGATCGTGCCGGCCGAGATGTTCTCCCAGTGCGCCCCGAACGGGCCCTTGAAGCGGAACAGGGCCGTGGAGATGGTGCCGAGGTCCTCGGACGGCATGTACAGGAAGGGGATGTAGAAGTCGTTGTACACGGTGATCCCCTTGATGATGACGACCGTGGCGATCGCCGGTTTCAGCAGGGGAAGGATGATCTTCCAGTAGATGGTGAGGGAGTTGGCCCCGTCCAGCCGCGCCGCCTCGTCCAGCGACACCGGGATGCCGCGGATGAACTGCAGGAAGATGTAGATCGAGACGATGTCCGTGCCCATGTAGAGCAGGACGGGCGCCCAGATGGTGTTGAACAGCCCGAAGCTGTTGACCACTTGGAAGGTCGCCACCTGGGTGGTGACCCCGGGCACCAGGGTGGCGATCAGGAACAGCGCCATCACCGGCTTCTTCAGCCGGAAGCGGAAACGGTCGATGGCGTACGCGGTCATCGACCCGACGATCACCGTGCCGGTGATGGAGAACAGCAGGATGACGGACGTGTTGACGAAGGCGGACAGCATCTTGCCCTCGTTGAACGCCGTCACGTAGTTGCCGAAGTTCAGCCAGTCGCCCGGCAGCGACAGCGCACCGCCGTCCGCGACCTCCTCGGAGGTCTTCAGCGAGGTCAGGAAGACGACGGCGAGCGGAACAAGCACCACCAGCGAGGCGACGATCAGCGACAGATAGGTCAGCGCGGGGCCGGTCCGGCGGCGGGCGGGCAGGGGCGTGGTCATACGAGGTCCACCTTCTCGTCGGGCACGAGGCGGCGCTGGATCCAGGTGATCAGCAGGATGATCAGGAGCAGGACGACGGCGGCGGCCGAGGCCAGACCGGTCTTGTTGAACTGGAAGGCGAGCTTGACCGTCTGGATGACGAACGTCGTCGTGCCGGTCGCGCCGCCGGTCATGATGTAGGGGATCTCGAACACCGACAGCGAGCCGGAGACGGCCAGGATGACGCTCAGGCTGACCACCGGCCGGATGCTCGGGGCGATGATGTGCCGGAACTGCTGCCGGCGCGAGGCCCCGTCGAGCTGGGCGGCCTCGTACAGTTCCCCCGGGATGGACTGGATCGCGCCGAGGAACAGCACGAAGTTCAGTCCGGTGAACCGCCAGACGGACACCCCGGCCAGGGAGGTGTTGGCCGACTCGGGATCGCCGAGCCAGGCGTGGTCGGAGCCGGCGCCGAACCAGGACAGCACCGAGTCGAGCGTGCCGCCGTCCTGGAAGAAGTACAGGAAGACGAAGCCGATCGCCACGCCGTTGATCAGGTAGGGGAAGAACAGGATCCCCTTGAACAGATTGCGGAAGCGCAGGTCGAAGCTGAGCACGGTCGCGAAGTACAGGGCGATCACGATCTGCACGGCCGAGGCGGCGAGGTAGTAGAAGCTGACGAAGAACACCCGGAACAACTCGGGCCGGGTCAGGATCTGCTCGTAGTTGTCGACGCCGGTGAAGCGGCGGTCGGGACTGACGCCGTCCCAGTCGGTGAAGCTGTAGTAGATCATGTTCCCGACCGGCACATAGGTGAACGTCACCAGCAGGGCCAGGGGAACGGCCAGGAACAGCCAGGGGGTCAGCCGGCGCAGCACCCGGCCGCCCCGGCGGCCGCCGCCCGGCGTGGGCGCCCCGCCGGGAGCTGCGGTGGCGCGGGGCACCTTGGCGGGTGCCGTACGGGTCGTCTCGGTCATCTCGGCCTTCCGTCGTCGCGGGTGCGGACCCGGCGCGGTTCAGGAACCGGCGGTGCGCGCCGCCTCGTTCCACCGCTTGTCCAGGTCCGCGAAGTAGTCGTCGAGGCTGCCGTGCTGCGCGCCGCGGGCGAGGTCGACCAGCTTCTGGCGGTAGTCGGGCTTGTTCAGTCCGATCTCGGCCGCGTTGTCGATCGCGTTGACCTCACCGGTCTTCGCCTCGGAGCGCTCCACGAAGGTGACATCGTTGTCAACAAAGTCCTTCAGCGTGCCCGGCATCGCGGCGGACTTCAGGGCCGGGACGGCGCCTTCCGCGGCCGCGTAACCGGACTTCTGGGTGAACCAGTCGATCCAGGCGCGTGCCGCCGCCTTGTGCGCGGAGTGGGCGTTGACGGCCTGCTGGTAGTCGGAGGCGAGGACGGCGCAGTACTTGCCGTCCTTCCGCACGGGGAAGGGCATGAAGCCGATGTCGTCCGGGTCGCCGCCGGCCTTCTTCGCCGCGTCGCGCATCTGGGTGATGGCCCAGGAGCCGAGCTGCATGGTGGCGACCTTGCCCCGCGCGATCAGGCCCTTGGACGCCTCCCAGTTGGTGGTGTTGGGGTCCTTCTCCGACAGGCCGTCCTTGACGATGTCGTGGAGCAGGGAGTCGATCGTGTGCAGCTCGCCGCCCTCGCGCCAGGGCGAGACGGCGCCGGCGAGCTTGTCGTTCGCCTCGGCGTCGCAGGTGACGGAGCCGATGCTGTTGCTCCAGGCGGTCAGCGGCCAGCCGTCCTTGAAGTTCGTGTAGTACGGCAGGGCGTCCGTCTTCGCCCCGACGGCCTTCAGGTCGGCCAGGAACTCGCCCGGGGTGGCCGGCCAGCCGGTGATGCCGGCCTTCTTCCAGACGGCCTTGTTGTAGACGAAGCCGTTGGCCGTGCCGAACTGGGCGATGCCGTAGACCTTGCCGCCGACCTCGGTCTTGTCGCCGAACCGGTAGGTGCCGCCCAGTTCGGCGGCGGTGCCGAGGGGTGCGAAGAACTTCGGGTAGTCGTTCTTGGCCACGGCGGCCGGGATCATCAGGACGTCACCGTAGTCGTCGGTGTTCATCCGGATCCTGACCTCGCCCTCGTAGTCGGTGAGGGCCTCGAACTTCACCTTCACCTTGGGGTAGACCTTGGTGAACTCCTCGGCGTACCGGGCCATCGTCCCGTTCTGGACCAGGTCGGTGCGGTGGGTGAGGACCTTGATCGTGCCCGAGGCGTCGGCCGGGTCGGCCGGTGCCTTCGCCGTCTCGCCGGAGACCGTGCCCCCGCCGCCGCATCCCGCGGCGGTCAGCACCGCGGCGGCCAGCAGTCCACCGCGCCACCGACGCCCCGCGAACGTCGTGTTCTTCCCCATGTGCCCAGCTCCTCCAGGATTGCGGCTCAGCTCTGTGAGTGGGATGTCGGCACTATGTCAGCCGCTGGTGAACCGGTAAAGCTCCGATTTCCAGCGTGATGCGCAATCGTTACCGTTGGTCGAAGTGCGGTCCGTTGGCCTGTGGATTCCCTTGCGCCTTATGACGGTTGTGTGGCTAGACCGGTTTATAGACAGTCCGCTGTCCGCGCGTTAGGTTGTGCGCCGTTGTCCGTCGACCGGCCTGAGTCAGGCGATAGGAGCCGCACCATGAAGGACGTCACCCAGCTCACCGAGGGCTGGAGCCTGCGCCACGGGGAGGAGCTGCTGGAAGCCCGGGTGCCCGGCTGCGTCCACACCGATCTCCTCGCCGCCGGCGCCATTCCGGACCCCTTCGTCGCCCGCAACGAGACGGACGTCGCCTGGGTGGGCCGCCGCGCCTGGACCTACGTCCGCCGGCTCGGCCACGACAGCGGCCACGAGCGCACCGACCTCGTCTTCGACGGCCTCGACACGGCCGCGCACCTCACCCTCGCGGGCCGCCCCCTCGGCACCACCCGCAACATGCACCGCACCTACCGCTTCGACGTCACCGGACGCACCGGCGACCTGGAGATCCGCTTCGCCTCCGCCTACGACGAGGCGGCGGCCGTCCGCGCGGTGACGGGGGAGCGGCCCAACGTCTATCCCGAACCCTTCCAGTACATCCGCAAGATGGCGTGCGGCTTCGGCTGGGATTGGGGGCCCACCCTGGTGACCGCGGGCATCTGGCGGCCGGTCCGGCTGGAGCACTGGTCCACCGCCCGCCTGGCCGAGGTGCGGCCCCAGGTCACCGTGGCCGAGGGCACCGGCCGCGTCGAGGTGCGGCTGCGCGTCGAGCGCACCGAGCGGGGACGGGACCGGCGCCTGCGCGTCACGGCGGAGGCGGCCGACGTCCGGACCGAGGCCGAACTCACCGGCGACGAGACGGTCCTGAGCCTGGACGTCCCCGACCCGCGCCTGTGGTGGCCGCGCGGATACGGCGAACAGCCCCTGTACGACCTCGGACTCACCCTGAGCGACGACAGCGGCCCGCTCGACACCTGGCACCGCCGGATCGGCTTCCGCACGATCGAACTGGACCGCTCCGCCGACGCCCACGGCACCGGCTTCACCCTGGTCGTCAACGGCGTACGGGTCTTCGCGCGGGGCGTCAACTGGATCCCCGACGACGCCTTCCCCTCCCGGATCACCCCCGAGCGCTACCGCACCCGCCTCACCCAGGCCGCGGACGCGGGGATCGACCTGGTCCGGGTGTGGGGCGGCGGCATCTACGAGGACGAGGCGTTCTACGACGCCTGCGACGAGCTGGGCCTGATGGTCTGGCAGGACTTCCTCTTCGCCTGCGCCGCCTACCCGGAGGAACAGCCGCTGCGCGGGGAGATCGAGGCCGAGGCGCGCGACAACGTTGTCCGGCTGATGCCGCACCCCTCGCTGGTGCTGTGGAACGGCAACAACGAGAACCTGTGGGGCTTCCGGGACTGGGACTGGGAGGGCCCGCTCGCCGGGGACTCCTGGGGCGAGGGCTACTACCTGGGCCTGCTGCCCCGTATCGTCGCCGAACTCGACCCCACCCGCCCCTACACCGCGGGCAGCCCCTGGTCCGGCTCCTGGGACCACCACCCCAACGACCCCGCCCACGGCACCCACCACTCCTGGGAGGTGTGGAACCGCCAGGACTACGCCGAGTACCGGGCGAGCGTGCCCCGCTTCGTCGCCGAGTTCGGCTGGCAGGCACCGCCCGCCCTGGCCACCCTGCGCCGCGCGCTGCCCGGCGAGGTCCTCGCGCCCGACTCCCCGGGCATGCTCCACCACCAGAAGGCCGAGGACGGCAACGGCAAGCTGAACCGCGGTGTCGCCCGCCACTTCCCGCTGCCCGAGGACGACTTCGACCGCTGGCACTACCTGACCCAGCTCGTACAGGCCCGCGCCGTCGCCGCCGGCATCGAACACTGGCGCTCCCACTGGCCGGTGTGCGCCGGCACGGTCGTCTGGCAGCTCAACGACTGCTGGCCGGTGACCTCCTGGGCCGCCATCGACGGCGACGGCCGCCCCAAGCCGCTCTACCACGAGCTGCGCCGCGTCTACGCCGACCGGCTGCTCACCCTGCGCCCGGACCCCGAGGGCCCGGACCCCGACGGCCTGGTGCTCGCCGCGGTCAACCAGGCCGCCACGCCCTGGCGGCCGGCGGTGACCCTGCGACGGGTCGACGCCGACGGCACCACGCTCGCCGAAGCCGTGGTCGAGCCGGCCGCGCACCCCCGTTCCGTCGCCCGGATCCCGGTCCCCGAGCACCTCGTACCGGACCCGCGGACCGGCAGGGAGTTCCTGGTCGCGGACGCCGAGGAGGCCCCCCGCCCGGACGGGGCCGGGAGCGGGGAAGGGCTGCGCGCACTGCACTTCCCCGTCCCCGACAAGGACTTCGCCTACCCCCGCCCCCGCTACGACGTCACCCTGGAGCCCGTGCCCGGACCGGGGGATAGAGTCGACGTCGTGGTGAGCGCCCAGACCCTCGTCAGAGACCTTCTGCTCCAGCCCGACCGGCTGGGCCCGGACGCCGTCTGCGACCGCGGCCGGCAGACCCTCCTGCCCGGTGAGCGCACACGTATCCGGGTCGAGGGCTGCGGCCCGGTCACCGTGGACGCCGTCGAGGCCGCCCTGTTCTGCGTGGACCTCGGGTGAGCGGGACCGGGGAACGCGTCACCATCAAGGACGTCGCGGCGCGGGCCGGGGTGTCCAAGGGCGCCGTCTCGCTCGCCTTCAACCACAAGCCCGGCGTCTCCGAGGCCACCCGGGAACGGATCTTCGCGGCGGCCCGCGAGCTGGGCTGGGCCCCCAGCGCCACCGCGCGCAGCCTGTCCAGCAAACGGGTCGACATCGTCGGGCTGGCCCTGTGCAGGCCCGCCCGGCTGCTCGGCCTGGAGCCGTTCTACATGGACTTCATCTCGGGCATCGAGGGCGTCCTCGCGGAGCGGTCCTGCTCGCTGCTGCTGCGGCTGGTGCGGGACCTGGACGAGGAGATCGCGCTCCACCAGGAGTGGTGGCGCGGCCGGATGATCGCCGGCGCGATCCTGGTGGACTTCCGCGAGGACGATCCCCGGGTGCCCGCCCTGCGGCGCCTCGGCATGCCGGCGGTCGCCGTCGGCCACCCCCGCCTCACCGGCCCGTTCCCGGCGGTGTGGACGGACGACGCGTCGGCGGTCGCCGAGGCCGTCCGCTATCTGGCGGCCCTGGGCCACCGGCGCGTCGCCCGGGTCGGCGGCCCGGCCGACCTGGGACACAGCGCCATCCGGACCCGTGCGTTCGCCGACACCGTCCGGGAACTGGGCCTGGAGGAGGCGCGGCAGATCGCCACCGGGTTCGACGAGAAGGAGGGCGCCCGGGCCACCCGCACCCTGCTGCTCGCCGCCGACCGGCCCACCGCGATCGTCTACGACAACGACATCATGGCGGTCGCCGGGGCGGGCGTCGCCGCGGAGATGGGCTTCACCGTCCCCGACGACCTGTCGCTGCTGGCGTGGGACGACTCCCAGCTGTGCCGGATCACCCATCCGACCCTGTCGGCCATGAGCCACGACGTGCACCACTTCGGTGCCGAGGTGGCGCGCGTGCTCTTCGACGTGGTCAACGGCGTGGACACCGGCGGCCACCAGGTTCCGACCCCGTCCCTGACCCCGCGCGGCTCCACGGCACCGGCGCCGGGGGCGTAGACCGAGGCCGGACCGGCGCCGGGCCCATGGTCTGGGTCCGGGTCCAGAGCCGGCGGAGTGGGCGCGGGCCCGTGAGCCGGCGGAGTGCGGAAGGGCCGCGTCCGCGGCGGACGCGGCCCGTCGGCGTGCCGGGCTGCCGGGACTGCCCGTCTGCCGGGTCAGCCCTTCGCGCACGCGGCGCCGTTGAGGCTGAAGGCGGCCGGCACGCCGTTGGCGGTGCCGGAGGAGCCGTTGAACCCGAAGCTCACGGAGCCGCCGGCCGGGATGATCTCGGTCCAGGACTCGTGGGTGGCCCTCACCTCGCTGCCCTGCTGGACGGCCTTGGCGTTCCAGACCGAACCGAGCCTCTGGTCCCCGGGGAAGGCGAAGGCGAGCTGCCAGCCCTTCACGGCCGTCGTCCCGGTGTTGCGGATGGTGACGTCCGCGTTGAACGAGGTGCCCCAGTCGCCGAGGCGGTAGTCGACCGAGCAACTCGCGGGCGCGGGAACGGAGCCGCCGTCACCGAAGACGCCCGACTCCCGGGCCGTCTGCCGGATGCCGTCGGCGCCGGAGAAGACGCGCTGCCCCCAGGCGGTGAGGTGCGCGGCGTCGAAGCCGGTGGCCATGTCCAGGTACTCGACACCGCCGCCGTTGCCGCTCCAGGACCAGCCGAGGTAGCCCACACCGAGCTGCCGCGCGCTGGACATGATGGCGTCCTCGTCCGGATCGCCGTCCGAGTGCATGCTCCCGAATTCCCCTACGACGATCGGAAGCCGCTGCGAGATGAACCGGTCAAGGTAACTCCTGACCTTGTCGGCGGTGTTGAACACGCCGTACATGTGGATCGAGAACACCGTGTTGCGCTCGGGATCCGCGGCGAATACCTCGGCGGCGTGGTCGCGCATGGTGAAGGACCAGTCCTGGCCCCAGTTCGGGGCGTCCACCATGAGCGTGTGCCGGAATCCGGCCGCCCGCATCCGGGCGAGGGCGCCCGCGGTGTCGGAAGTCCACGCCGCATAGCCGGAATTGCCGTACGGCTCGTTCCCGATGTTCAGGATGACGTACTTCTCCTGGCCCTGTACCGCGTCCTTGACGCCGATCCAGTAGTCGACGGCGCGGGAGAGGGTGGTGGCTCCGGCCTGCTCGCCGTAGCCGGTGGTGTCGTGGGCCTCCAGGACGCAGACGAGCCGGTTCTGCCTGCACTGCGCGACCACGGCGGCGACGTCGGCGGTGTCGTTCCTCGTCCACCGGTCACCGGTGGCGAGCACCACGCGCACCGAGTTGGCGCCGAGGGCCTTGATGTCCTTCAGCGCCTGCGCCGTCCGGGTGGGGTACCAGGCGTGCGCGTGGTTGACGCCCCGCAGGACGAAGTCCTCGCCGTTCGCGTCCACCAGCCGGCCCCCGGCGACGTGGAACCCCGGGACCGCCTGGGCCCGTGTCTGCGGCTGTGCCTGCGCGGAGGACGGTGCGGCCAGTAGCGAGGCGGCGAGGGCCAGCAACGCTCCCGCCGCGGTGGCCAGTCTCTTTCTCATCTCTGCTCCCCAGGAGGCGGCGCGTACGGCCGGGACGCGAAGGCATACGCGAACCGTTCCGGAATGCCGCAGCCGGACGTGGTGTCGCGGCGAGGCTAGGACGGGAAATTGAGAGAGACAACCATCTGAGCGAAACCGGTTAAGTTTAGTGGGAGTTCAGTGGGCGGGGCGCCTGTCGGCGGCCGGTCGACCGCGATGCGGCCGGGGGAGCGGACCCGTGGAACGGGCCCGCTCCCCCCTGTGCGCGGTCAGGTGAGCGGGATCTGCTTGTCGCTCGGGTCCACCGACTGCCTGTCGGGGTGGACGGCGACCAGCCGGCTGCCCTGGGCGAAGCCGCTGTCCCGGCCGTAGAAGTGGTAGCCGGACTCGATGAGCTGGAGGATCTCATGACCCAGCATCGCCTGCGGCCCGCCTTCGTCCGGCGCCTTCGCGCTGTCCCAGAGGGCGCTGTCCCCCAACTGCTCGATCTCCGACCAGAAGTTGGCCGCGTTGAGCTGCCCGGAGGTGAGCATGCCCTCGATCCGCGGGCCCAGACTGGTGACGATCTTGAAGACGGCGCGCTCCTCGATACCGCCGTCCATGAAGGCGTAGTTGACCGGGACCGACCACTTGGTGGTGTTCAGCCGACGGCCCATCCGGGCGTCCAGGTCGAGTTCGCCGGGCGCCTGGGCCTTGTTCTTCTGGTACTCGGCCCACCGGCCGGTGTCGGTGGTGCGGCCGAGGATCAGCTTGTACTTGGCGATGGCCGCCGCCGTCCTGGTGCTCGCGACCGTCTCCGAGGCGGTGGTGGTCAGATCGGCGCGGATGGTGCCGTCCAGCTCCCGCAGCAGGTCGTCCTTGGAGCGCCCCTGGGGGTCGCCGACCTGCGACTCGATCACCTCGTAGGAGTCGTTGAGGTCGGCGTTGTTCATCACCCACTTGAAGTTCAGCCGGTTCGTCTGCCACTGGGCGTAGTCGGCGATGTAAGCGTCGATGCTCGGCTCCGCCTGGGCGACGAGCCGCGCCACCTCGGCGTCGATCTTGCCCGGGTGGTGCATCCGCTGCACGTCACCCCCGCCCGCCGGGGAACCCGCGGCGGGGGAGGCCGCTTCCGGCGCGGAGGCCTTCGCGGGGCCGCTCAGCACGCGCCGCGCGGTGGTCTCCGCCTCCCGCTCGAAGCGGTCCGAGGGGTCGCTGACCCGCAGCCCGTCCCCCCGGTCGGTCCCGGCCACCGGCCCCGAGCGCTGCTGGAGGACGTGGGTCAGCTCATGGGCCAGGGTGTGCCGGTCGATGCCGGAGGGGCCGGCGACGATATGGCTGCCCGAGGTGTACGCCACCGCGCCGAGCTGGGCCGCGGAGTCCCGGGCGGCGGCGTCGGTGTGCACGCGCACGTCGGAGAAGTCGGCGCCGAAACGGGCCTCCATGTCGGTACGGCTCCGCTCGTCGAGCGGCCGGCCGCCGCTGCGCAGGACGGCGTGCACGGCGGAACGCTGCACCGGCTGGGACTCCTCGGCGTGGCCGCAGCCGGCGCCGTGCCGATGGGCGTCCTCCTCCTCGGTCCGCTGCACCATCCGGACCACGGCCGCGTTTCCGGCGGAGCGCTGGAGGGCGAGCAGGGAAGCGGCCGGCGCCACCGCCCGTGACCCGGATGTGCGGGCGGCCGCCGGAGCCTGCCGACCCTTTCGTGCCCGGCTGTCGGCGTGGTCGTACAAGGCGGTTCCCTCCCGGCGTCGGTGTGCGTGCCTTCCCGGTGTACCGCACGATCCGGGCCCTGACCATGTACGCGAGGGCAGACCCGGGTCCTTCCGCGTTGCCCCCGGACCGACCACCACGTACCGCTCGTCGCCCCCCACCAACCCGTTGATCCGATCCTTCATCGAGATCGCGGCGGCCGCGTACCGCCATTGAGCACCGGCGGAGTCCCGGACGACGCCGTCCCGGACGGCAAGCGGCGCGCCCTCACCACTGCATTGGTATGGACATGTCTGGGCGGCCGCAATAGCCTGGGCGTTGGTCTAGACCAACGCACGGTTCGGCTCGATCAACTCCCCATACGTTCCGAGGAGCGGCTTCATGCGCACCAAGGGCAAGTTGTACGCGGCCGTATTAGGCCTCGCCACCGCCGGCGCCTTCGTACTGTCCACCGGCGGTGCCAGCGGTCACGGCTACACCGACCTCCCCATCAGCAGGCAACTGCTCTGCGCCGACGGCACGGTGCGGGGCTGCGGCGAGATCCAGTGGGAGCCGCAGAGCGTCGAGGGCCCCAAGGGCTTCCCGGCGGGCGGACCCGCCGACGGGCAGCTCTGCTCCGGCGGCGAGACCCGCTTCGGCCAGCTCGACGGCGCCCGCACCCCCAGGGGCGCGGAGTGGCCCACCACCAAGGTCACCGGCGGTCAGAGCTACACCTTCCGCTGGCAGTTCGAGGCCCGGCACGCGACGACCGACTTCCGGTACTACGTCACCAAGCAGGGCTGGAACCAGGGCCACGCCCTGACCCGCGCCGACCTGAACACCACACCGTTCCTGACGGTCCCCTACGGCGGCAAGCAGCCGCCGGCCACCCTCAGTCACAGCGGCACCCTGCCGACCGGGCTGAGCGGCCACCACGTCATCCTCGGCGTCTGGACCATCGCCGACACGGGCAACGCGTTCTACGCCTGCTCGGACGTGACGTTCTGACCCGGTCCCCGGCAGTCCTGAACCACCGCCGGTCCCGGCGGCGACCCTGAACCACCGGCCCCCCGGGGCCGGGCACGACGTCCCTGTCCGGTCCCGCCCCCTGACGCGGGCCCGGACAGGGATTCCAGGCCGTCGGCCGCCGACGGCGCCGCACCGTCGCCGACGGCACCTGGTGCAGACCGGTCGGTCTCCTTTTTCCCGGCATATGCCGCCTCCCGCGGAAGCCGTCCGGTTCTCCGCAGCGCCTGACATCACGTCACGGTGTCATCTCAGAGCCGGCATCTCTCGCTCGAGCAAGGAGCGGAGAAGACGCTCCGCGCACTCCTCGACGGAGCTGGCCGTCACGCACAGGCTCAGGTCGGCCTCGCAGTCCGTACGAGGTGACCTGGTCACGTGGACTTCGAGGAAGGGGCTGCCCTCGGCGGCGTGCCGTTGCCGTATGGCCGCCCGGCACTCGCGGGCGGGGTCGTCGGTGGCCAGCAGGACCGTGATGCCGCTGCGGGCCAGCACAGAGGCCATGAGACCGGTCCGGTGCAGCCCGGACTCCCAGTTCCGGTAGGAACACGGGGTTTCGGCGGCCAGGGCCTTCGCCAGCTCGCGGCCGTCGAGGATCTCACTGAGACGGCCGGCCCGCCGCAGGCCGTCGGCCACGGCGCGGGCGATGGGCGCCGTCTCCGAGGGAGCCCCGCGCAGCCATATCGTGGCACCTCGCCCCGGCTCGGCCGTGGCGTCGATCGCGGGGCCGCTGACCAGACGGCTTGCGGCGCCGCCGGTGAGTCTACGCACCGGAACTCCTCATGTTGACGCGTGAAGGGACCTCAGGGATAAAAACAAACCTTCCAGTTGGATTCAATTGACATCACGAATCTTGATCGAAAGGGCGCGGTCCGTGACCGCGCCGCCTCCCCGGCCCCGCCCGGAGGGCACCGGTCACGAAGGGGCGCGCTGCCGTACGGCCTGTGGCGGCGGCTGCTCCGCGCCGGTGCGCGGCCTCGCCAGGAAGAGCGCGACCGGCTCCGTGAACCTCGCGGCCAGCGGGCCCATGAGGACCAGCAGGAGAACGTACGCCGTCGCCAGGGGGCCGAGCGCCGGCGCGACGCCGGAGGACACCCCCAGGCCCGCGATGACGATGGAGAACTCGCCGCGCGCGACGAGCGCGCCCCCCGCACGCCAGCGCCCGCGCTCCCCGATGCCCGCCCGCTTGGCGGTCCAGTAGCCGGTGGCGATCTTGGTGGCGGTGGTGACGGCCGCCAGAACCAGCGCGGGAAGGAGGACGGGAGGGATCGTCGTGGGGTCCGTGCTGAGCCCGAAGAAGACGAAGAAGACCGCGGCGAACAGATCGCGCAGCGGCATGATCAGCTGGTGCGAGTGCCGGGCGACCTCTCCGGACAGCGCGATGCCCACGAGGAACGCCCCCACGGCCGCGGACACTTGGAGGTGCTGCGCGAAGCCGGCCACCAGCAGGGTGAGGCCGAGGACGACCAGCAGCAGGTTCTCCGGATCGTCGCTGGAGACGATCCGGGAGATGAAACGGCCGCATCTGACGGCGAGGGTCAGCACCAGGGCGACCACGAGGACGGCGACCGTGAGCGCGAGCACGCCGGCGGTCCAGCCGGCCCCGGCCAGCACGGCCGTCAGGACCGGCAGATAGACGGCCATGGCGAGGTCCTCCAGGACGAGCACGCTCAGCACCACCGGCGTTTCCCGGTTTCCGAGCCGTCCGAGGTCGCTCAGCACCTTCGCGACGATGCCCGACGACGAGGCCCAGGTGACGCCCGCGAGGACCAGCGCGGCCACCGGGCCCCAGCCGAGGAGGAGGGCCGCCGCGGCCCCGGGCAGGGCGTTGAGCGCGAAGTCGACCAGCCCGGCGGGCGCGTGCCGGCGCAGATGGCCGACCAGGTCGCCGGCGGTGTACTCGAGACCGAGCATGAGGAGGAGCAGGACGACGCCGATGTCGGCCCCGACTCCGATGAAGGTCTCGCTGGCGGCGAGCGGGACGAGTCCGCCGGCGCCGAAGAGGAGCCCGGCGAGCAGGTAGAGGGGGATGGGCGAGAAGCTCATGCGGACGGCTAAGCGCCCGAGGAGCCCCAGGGCGAGCACAACGCTTCCGAACTCGATCAGGAAGACCGTGGAGTGCATCCGTTCACGTCCGTTCGAGGATGGTGTGGGCCTCGTCCACGCCGTCGCGTGTGCCGATCACGATGAGGACGTCACCGCCCCGCAGCCGGAAGCGGGGGCCGGGCGACGGGATCGCGTGCGACCTGCGCAGGACCGCCACGATCGAGGCGCCGGTCCGGGTCCGCAGACGCGTCTCGCCGAGCGCCCGGCCGTTCCAGTAGGAGGTGCCCGCGACGCCGATCCGCTCGGCCATCAGGCCGAAGTCGCCGGCGTGCAGCAGGCTGGGGCTGTCGTGGTCCGGCACCAGCACGCTCGCCAGGACGGTGGCCTCGCCGGCGGCGAGCCTCAGGGAGACGCCGCAGGAATCCGGGTCCTCGTCGTGGTGCACGTTCAGTGTGCGGCCGCCGTCGCGGTGGGTCACGACGGAGAGCGCGTCTCGCGCGTTGGTGTGGAGCTCGTACCGGACGCCGATGCCCGGCAGAGGGGTCGCGCGTAGTCGCGGAGTCACCATGGCAGCTTCCTTTCCGCGCCGAGTTGTAATGCATGACAGTCATTGCATGTCATGCATAAAGTCAAGCATGTAGTCCTGAGCTGACGCTGCCAAGTGCGAATTCCCTCGGCGGTTCTGTCAGGCCACTCGACAGATCCCTGCCAGCTGCATGACTTACTGCTTGACAGTGTCTGACAGGCCGGGCTAGAACTGTCATGCAGTCGGGGCGTGGCTGGAGTGCGCTCCGATCGACGAGGGAGGATCGATGGACCACGCGGTAGCCGTCATCGGCGGCACGGGCCGGACCGGCCGTCTCATCGCGGAGCAGTTGGCGCGGCGCGGCGAGCGCGTCCGGACCCTGGCGCGGCGGCCCTGCCGGGACACGCCCGCCGACGGCATCACCCGCTTCACCGCCGATGTCCGGGACCCGGCCAGTCTGAGGATCCCGCTCCGCGGCTGCTCGGCCGTCGTCTACTGCGTGGAGCCCGGTACCGACGACGAAGGCCCCGACTCCCCCCGGGCGACGATGTACCAGGGCGTTCGCCATGTCGTCGCCGCCAGTACCGCCTCCGGTGAGCGCCCGCACATCGTGCTGGTCAGCCAGGTGCACACCACGCACCTGGGCCACCCGCTGAACGCCTACGGCGGCCTGCTCGACTGGCGCCGGGCGGGGGAGGAGGTGGTGCGGGCGTCGGGACTGCCCTACACGATCGTCCGCCCGGGCTGGCTGACCGACGACTGTGCCGGCGACCACGGCCTCCGGCTGGCCCAGGGAGACGACCAGACCGGCTACGTCTGCCGCCGTGACCTGGCGCGGGCCTGTGTGCAGGCCCTCTGCTCCCCGTCCGCGATCGGGGTGACCTTCGAACTCTTCAACGGCTCCGGCGTCTCCCCCTGGATGCCGGACGATCTGTCCGGCGCCTGGGACATGGCCTTCGCCGCGCTGGAGGGGGATCTGGAGATGGCCGCGTAGACCGGGCCGATGGCTTCACGACGCCCCTCGGCGCGCGCGTTTCCCCGCCACGCGCCGGCCCCCGATCCCGGTGCGCGGCCCCCGCGTCGGCCCGCCGGCTGTACACGCAGCGCTTCAGCATGCCCGGAAACGGAGAACCCCCGCGATGACAACAGCCGCCAAGAACCACCGTACTTATTCCGACAGCATCGCCGGTTACGTCACCTCGTACGAACCGACTCGCGACTGCTTCACCCTGCGCACCACGGACGACCGGCACTTCACCATCCACCTGGGCAGCTCGGTGAACTCGCAGATCGTGCGCAACCTGGGGGACCCACCCCATGACACGAGCGCCGGCACCCGCGACATGCTCACCGAGGGCCGCTACGTCCTGGTGTACGGGCTGTTCCACCAGTACCCGGACGGAGAGCGGATCGAGGCCCGCTCCATCACGTTCGCCGAGGAGCACCGCGGCTCCTACGTCTTCGAACAGCCCGGCTGGTGGCAGCAGCAGGCGCGCGAGATAGCCGACTTCTATCTGCGCGCCCACTTCCCCGACGGCGTCTACGACTGGAGCAGGTTCCGCACCCACGTCACCCTGTCCGGAACGCACCTTCCCGACACGGGGCAGGACGTCCGGCAGGAGACCGACACCATCTCCCGCCTGGTGTACGGGCTGGCCACCGCCTATCTGCTCACGGGTGAGGACCGCTTCCTCGAAGCGGCCGAATCCGGCACCGCCTACCTGCGCGAACACATGCAGGTCGCCGACGACAGGGCGGGCATCGCCTACTGGTACCACGGCATCGACATCTCCCCCAGCGGCCGCCAGCGCAAGGTCTACGCGTCCGAGTTCGGCGACGACTACGACGCCATCCCGATGTACGAGCAGATCTACGCGCTGGCCGGGCCCACCCAGACCTACCGCGTCACGGGCGACCCGAAGATCCTCGCCGACATCGACCGGACCATCGAGCTGTTCCGCCGCTACTTCCGCGACGACGAGCAGGGCGGGTTCTTCTCCCATCTGGACCCGATCACCATGGACCCGCGCGCCGACTCGCTGGGCCGCAACCGGTCCCGCAAGAACTGGAACTCGGTCGGCGACCACGCGCCCGCCTACCTGATCAACGCCTATCTCGCCACCGGCCGCGAGTCGTTCGCCGAGCTGCTGCTGGACACCGCGGACACCATCTGCCGGCACTTCCCGGACGAGCCCGACAGCCCCTTCGTACAGGAGCGTTTCCACGAGGACTGGAGCCCGGACCGGACCTGGGGCTGGCAGCAGGACCGCGCGGTGGTCGGGCACAACCTCAAGATCGCGTGGAACCTGACCCGTATCCGCGCGGTGGCGGACAAGCCCGAGTACGCGCGGCTCGCCGAGCGCATCGCCGAGATCATGCCCCCGGTCGGCAGCGACGTCCAGCGAGGCGGCTGGTACGACGTCGTCGAGCGGAAGGCCGACGAGTGCGGCACGCACCGGCTGGTCTGGCACGACCGCAAGGCGTGGTGGCAGCAGGAGCAGGCGATCCTGGCCTACCTGATCCTGGCCGGTGTCGGCGGGGACCCGGAGCACCGTCGCCTCGCGCGGGAGGCGGCCTCCTTCTACAACGCCAACTTCCTCGACTACGACGACGGCGGCGTGTACTTCAACGTGCTCGCCAACGGCATCCCCTACCTCGTCGGCACCGAGCGGCTCAAGGGCAGCCACTCGATGTCCGGGTACCACTCGCTGGAACTGTGCTACCTGGCCGCCACGTACACGGGCCTGATGCTCACCGAGGAACCCATCACCCTGCACTTCCGGCCGCGGCCCGACGCCCTGCCGGAGCGAGTGCTGCGCGTGGCCCCGGACCTGCTGCTGCCCGGCACCGTGACCCTGGACCGCGTCTGGGTCGAGGGCGAGCCGTACCACGACTTCGACGCCGACGCCCTGACGGTACGGCTGCCCGCGGGCGACCGTCCGCTGCGGGTCCGGGTCGAGATCGCTCCCGCGGACATGCGCCTGCGCATCAGCAGCGAGTCCGACGGGGACACCGCACGGATGCGCTTCCGGGGTGTCATCGACGCGGCGGAGCTGGAACGCTTCCGCCGCGCGCTGACGGAAGTCCTCGCCGACGAGCCCAGGCAGGTGGAGTTCGACCTGAGCGGCGTCACCGAGATGTGCCGTCCGGCCATCAACGAACTCCTCTTCCAGCGGGCCAAGTCGGGCCTGGAGACGCACTTCGTGATCACGGGTGACGCCCAGCCCGGCATCACGGCGGACCTGCTCGCCACGGACGCCTTCATCCTCGCCCCGGCGTCCCTCGCGGAGCAGTCCTGACCGCAGCCGCCGGGCCCGATCATCCACGGCCCCGGCAAGCCACCCATCCAAAGGAGCAATCCGTCATGGAGAGCAGCCGTACGCACGAGATCGTGGCGGGCTGGTTCGACGCCATCGCCCGAGGCGACATGGACTCGGTCTTCGGCACCCTGTCGAAGGACATCGTCTTCGAGCTCCCCGTCGACAAGTGGAACCAGGTCATCCCCTACCTCGGACGTCATGTGGGCCCCGAGGCCGTGGCCCAGGCGTTCGCGGTGCGCGCCGAGACGACCGAGGTCATCGACTACGGAGTGCGCGACCTGCGGGCCGAGGGCGACACGGCCTTCGCGGTGATCTACACCCTCGGCGCCCACACCCGTACCGGCCGGCGGTTCGAGATCGAGGACGCCCACCGGATCACCCTCGACGAGGACGGCAAGATCGCCCGGTGGAAGGTCTACTTCGACCCCAACGGAGAGGTCGCCGCGTTCAACGCCGACCGTGAGGAGCGGCTCCTCGAGGCGATCCGCTCCGGTGACGCCCGGCTGGCCGCCGAGCTGATCGAGGCCGGCGCGGACGTCGACCACCGCGACGACGAATCCGGCCTCACGGCACTGCTCCTCGCCGCCGGCCGCGGTGACGAGCCGATCGTCCGGCTGCTGCTGGACGCGGGCGCCGACCCCTTCACCACCGACTCGCGGGCCGGTGCCACCGCGCTGCACAAGGCGGTCCAGGGCGGCAGCCTCCCGGTCGCCCGGCTCCTCGTGGAGGCCGGCGCGTTCATCGACGCCGTCGCGCCCACCACGGGACACACCCCGCTGATGGACGCGCTCTGGTACAAGCACCCCGACCTCGTCGGCTACTTCCTCGACCAGGGCGCCAACCTCGAACTGCGCACGCACTACGGCTTCTCGCTCCAGGAGCACTTCGACTACGAGCTGGGCGTCAACACCGAGGGCCGGGACCTGCTGCTGCGCTCCGAGCAGCTGATGAAGGAGCGCCGCAGGTCCGACGCCGAGGCCGTCGCCGACCAGCACCTCATGGCCGCGGTCGCGGACGGCGACACCGAGGGCGTGCGCAAGCTGCTGGCCGACGGCGCGACCGTGGACACCGTGTACCCGCGGGTGGGCGGCTTCAACGACGGGCACACCCCCCTGCTGGTCGCCACCCGCGACGGACACACCGAGATCGCCCGCCTCCTCCTCGAGGCCGGGGCGGACGTCAACGCGGTCGAGCCCTGCTTCGGCGCGGTGCCCCTGCACAAGGCCGTCTACAACGGCCACGCGGACATCACCGCCCTCCTGGTCACCCAGGACGGCATCGACCTGGACTTCCAGGGCGCGACCAACGGCTACACCCCGCTGCACGACGCGCTGTGGCACGGCTACGAGGACTGCGCCCGCATCCTCCTCGACGCGGGCGCCGGCACGGACCTGACCGGACACGACGGCAAGACGCCCCTCGACGTGGCCGTCGACACCTTCGGAGACGCACACCCGATCTGCGCCAGGCTGCGCGCCGCGCAGGCCGGCTGAACCGTCCCGCACCCTTCCGAACAGACAGGATCTCAGATGCTCTTCTACGTCCAGATGAAGTGGAACCACGAGGGCCGCATCACCCTCGACGAACTGTGGGAGATCGAGCAGGCGGAGGCCGAGCACGCGGCCGAGACCGTGGACTCCGGTTTCTGCGTCGGCATCTGGAAGGTCGCCGCGCAGAAGCGCGTCATCGCCATCATCGACTCGCCGGACGCCGAGGAGCTCGACCGGACCGCGCTGGGCCGGCTCCCCATGCGCGAGTACCTGGAGTTCGAACAGGTGTGGCCACTGCGTGACTACGTGGGCTTCGCCGACGACGTCATCAAGCGCTACCAGGTCTGAGCGGAGCGGAGGCAACCCATGAGCAAGCACATCCTCATCGTCCTGTCCGAGTACGGCTACTGGGGGGAGGAGCTCGTAGGCCCGCTGGAGACGTTCGAGAAGGCGGGCTACGAGATCACCTTCGCGACCCCCACCGGCCGCCGTGCCCAGGCCCTGCCGCCGAGCATGGACCCCACCTACATCGACCCGCCGCTGGGCAAGTCGGTGACCAGCCCCGAGATGGCGGCGAAGGTGCGCGCCCTGGACGGCTCCAGCCGGCTGGACAACCCCCTGGACCTGTCCGCCTGGCTCCCGGACCGCCCCTACCGCAGCGACCCCGGCTTCCTGCGCGCCTACGAGGCGTACAACTCCCGCCTCGACCGGGTGCGCGCGGAGATCGCCGACCGCTACGACGCGCTGCTGATCGTCGGCGGCAGCGGCCCGATCGTGGACCTCGCCAACAACTGGCGCGTGCACGACCTCATCCTGGCCTTCCACGCCCTGGACCGGCCGATCGCCGCCGAGTGCTACGGCGTCGCCTGCCTCGCCTTCGCGCGGGACCAGGAGGACCGCACCAGCATCATCCGCAACAAGCACGTCACCGGTCACTGCATCGAGTACGACTACAAGGACGGCACCGGCTTCATGGGGACCGACTTCGTCATCGGCCCGCCGCCGTACCCGCTGGAGTACATCCTGCGCGACGCGACCGCGCCGAACGGCTCCTACATCGGCAACTTCGGCAAGGAGACCTCGGTCATCGTGGACTACCCGTTCATCACCGGACGGTCCACCCCGGACTCCTACCTGACCGGGGAGAAGGTCGTCGAGGTCCTGGAGCAGGGCCTGCGGCAGTGGGGATTCCACGCTTCCTGACCGCCCCGACCGGCGGGCCGGCTTCCTTCCCGTCCGCTGCCGGAAGCCGGCCCGCCCCCCACACGCCCGCCCACGAAAGGTGGTATCCCATGCCCAGCAGACGGCCCGCCAGGGTCGCCATGCTCGAACAGTTCCGGGCAGACGGTGTCGAGTTCATGTTCGGAAACCCGGGAACGGTCGAACAGGGATTCCTCGACGAACTGCGTGGCTTTCCCGACATCGAGTACATCCTGACGCTCCAGGAGTCGGTGGCCGTCGGCATCGCCGACGGGTACGCCCGGGCCACCCAGCAGCCGGCCCTGATCCAGCTGCACACCGGTGTCGGTCTCGGCAACGCCGTCGGCCTGCTCTACCAGGCCATGCGCGGTCACGCGCCGCTCGTGGTGGTGGCCGGCGAGGCGGGACTGCGGTACGAGGGCCTGGAGGCGCAGATGGCCGCCGACCTGGTCGGCATGGCCCGGCCGGTCACCAAGTGGGCCACGCGTGTGGTCGACCCCGACTCCACGCTGCGCACCCTGCGCCGTGCCTTCAAGGTCGCCGCGACCGAGCCGCGCGGGCCCGTCCTGGTGGTGCTGCCGGCGGACGTCATGGACCGTACGACCGACGAACCCGTGGTGCCCACGTCGTACCTCGACACCTCCTCCGCGCCGAGCGACTCCACGCTCGCCCAGGCGGCCTCGCTCCTGGTCGGCGCGCGCAAGCCGCTCATCATCGCCGGCGACGGGGTGCACACCGCGCACGCCCAGGAGGAGCTCGGCACCTTCGCCCGCCTGTGGGGCGCCGAGGTGTGGGGCGCGGACTGGGCCGAGGTGAACCTCCCGGTCGACCACCCCTGCTACGCCGGCCAGCTCGGCCACATGTTCGGCGAGAACAGCGCGCGGGTCACGAGTCAGGCCGACGCCGTCCTGATCGTGGGTACGTACGTCCTCCCCGAGGTCTACCCGGCCCTGTCCGGTGTGTTCGCCACCGGCGCCAAGGTGGTCCACATCGACCTCGACACCGGGGCGATCGCCAAGAACTTCCCCGTCGACCTGGGCGTCGTCGCGCATCCCAAGCCCGCTCTCGCCGGGCTCGCCCGGGTGCTGGAGGGCCTGATGGGGCCGGCCGACACCGAGCAGGCCGCCGCCCGGGTGCGGGAGCTGGCCGGCCGCAAGGAGGAGCAGCTGGCCCGGGAGACCGAGCAGGACCGGCTCCGCTCCGACGCGGTGCCCATGCCGGCCTCGGTCTTCGCCCGGGAACTGGCCTGCCGGCTCCCCGAGGGCGCCATCCTGTTCGACGAGGCGCTGACCTCGTCGCCGGACATCTTCCGCTATCTGCGGCCCAATCTCCCGGGCCACTGGTTCCAGACCCGTGGCGGCTCGCTCGGCGTGGGCATCCCCGGCGCGATCGGCGCCAAGCTGGCCCACCCCGGGCGCGAGGTCATCGGCTTCACGGGCGACGGCGGCAGCATGTACACGATCCAGGCGCTGTGGACCGCGGCCCGGCACCAGATCGGCGCGAAGTTCGTGATCTGCAACAACGGTTCCTACGAACTGCTGAAGGACAACATCGCGCAGTACTGGAACGAGCAGGGCATCGAAGCGCACGCCTTCCCGGACCTGTTCGACCTCAAGCCGGAGATCGGGTTCGTGGAGCTGTCCCAGTCCCTGGGCGTCCCCGCGATGCGGGTCGAGAAGGCCGACCAGGTCCCCGCGGCCGTGGAGGCCATGCTCGCCCAGCCGGGGCCCTTCCTGGTGGACCTGGTCACGGCCCGCGCCACCTGACCCCCGCGGCCTGGCCCGCCCCAGGCGCGAAGCCCAGACAAGGAGTGCCCGTGCGACTGACCGGCCACAAGATCGCCGTGCTCATGGAGAGCGACTACTACGAGCCGGAGATCCTCTACTACCAGCAGCGCTTCCCCGAGGAAGGCGCCGAGATCCACTTCATGACCCGGATGTGGGGCGCCGACAAGCAGACCTTCACCGGCCATGAGCACCAGTTCCCCTTCGAGGTCACCCGCAGTTTCGAAGACCTCGACGACCGCGAGCTGGGCGAGTACTCGGCCGTCATCGTGCCCTCGGGCATGGTCGCGGACCGGCTGCGCTTCACGGAGGACCCCAAGGCCCTCCCGCCGGCCAGCCGGTTCCTGAAGCGCGCGTTCGACGACCCCGGAATGCTCAAGGGGATCATCTGCCACGGCATGTGGCTGGCCGCCCCGATCCCCGAGGTCGTACGCGGCCGGCGGGCCGTCGTGCACAACAACCTGCTGGGCGACCTGCGCAACATGGGCGGCATCTACGTCGACCAGGACGTGGTGATCGACGGGGACCTGGTCACCGCGCGCACCGGCAACCACTGCCACCTGCTCGCCCGCACGCTCATCGACATCCTGGCCCAGCGCGCCCCCCGCACGGCGCCGCTGGCCGCCTGACCCCTACGGAGACACCATGATCCACCAGCTGATCTTCGCCCATCCCAAGCCCGGCATGACCGAGGAGGAGTTCCAGCGCTACTGGCTGGAGGTCCACGGCCCCAACTACGCCGCCAAGATCCCGCAGATCGTCAAGTACTGCGTCGACACCCGCATCCCGCTCGGCCCCGAGCCGGACGACCCGATGTGGAGCGGCATCGCCGAGATCTGGCTCCGCAACGACGAGGAGCAGATCGCCTCCCTCCAGACCCCGGAGTTCCTGGAGGGCGCGCGCAAGGACGAGCCCAACTGGGCCGCGTTCTGGCGCACCGTCGTCCTCGACACCGACGCGCACACCCTGAAGGCGGGCCCCGGCCCCGGCCGGCCGCACCCGGTGAAACTGGTGATGCTCGTCAAGCGGAAGAACGGCACGACCGTCGCCGAGTTCCGCGAACGCGCCCTGACCGGCCACGCCCGGCTGGCCCTGGACATCCCGGGGCTGCAGCGCTACCTGCAGTGCCATGTGCGCGACGGCGGCTACGCGATCGGCGAGCCCGTCCTGGACGCCGCCTGGCAGCTGTCCTTCGAGGACGAGACGGCCCTCGCCGCGGCGGTCGACTCGCCCGAGTTCAAGGCGTTCCAGGAGGACCTGTCGGCCTTCTGCGAAACGCGGTACATCCACAGCATGGCGGTGCGCGAGCACTGGCTGATCGGTACGGAGGACGTCTGACCGTGGCCCGCGCCTCCCAGCGCACGGCGCTGGTCACGGGAGCGAACCGGGGGATCGGCCTGGCCGTCGCCCGCCAGTTGGCGAGCAGGGGCGTGGATGTCGTGCTGGCCTCGCGCGACGCGGCGCGCGGCCGGCAGGCCGCGGCGCTGCTGGCCGAGGAGGGGCACACCGTGCGCGTCGAGCAGCTCGATGTCACCGACGCCGCCGGCGTCGAGGCCTGCGCCGAGCGCCTGGCCGAGGACGGCGTCGCCATCGACATCCTGGTCAACAACGCCGGCACCTACCCCACCATGCCGTTCTTCTCGGTCGGCGAAGCCGACCTGCGCGACGCCCTGGAAGTGCACCTGATGGGAGCGTTCCGCACCTGCCAGGCGTTCGTGCCGGGCATGGTCGAGCGCGGCTGGGGCCGGGTGGTGAACGTCTCCTCCGGCGGTGGCGCGATGACGGAGTCGACGCCCGGCCCCGCCGCCTACGGCATCGCCAAGGCCGCGCTCAACGCCCTCACCCTCGTCGTCGCGGCAGCGGTTCCCCCGGATGTCCAGGTCAACGCCGTCTGCCCGGGATGGGTGCGTACCCGCATGGGCGGAGCTCACGCCTCGCTCAGTCCGGACGAGGGCGCGGACACGGTGACGTGGCTCGCCCTGCGGCCCGACTCCGGTGGCAGCGGCGGTTTCTACCGAGGCCGCCGCCGCATCCCCTGGTAAGTCACCCAGAGGAGAAAGAACGTGAACGCCCACCACATACCCCCGCACCATCACCACCAGCAGCACCACGCGCAACACGCCGGAGCGACCACCGATCTCCCCGAGATCAGCACCGCCCGGCTGGAGCTGTTCAGCGATGCCGTCTTCGCCATCGCGATCACGCTTCTCGTCCTGGAGATCGACGTACCCGACCCGCACGACGGATCCATGCTGCACGGCCTGATCAGGCTCTGGCCGTCCTACGGGGCGTACGTCTTCAGCTTCCTGATCATCGGTGTGGTGTGGATGAACCACCACACGATGTTCTACTACATCCGGCGGGTCGACCGGGTGCTGCTCGTGCTGAACCTGCTGCTGCTGATGTGCGTGGCCTTCATCCCGTTCTCCGCCGCGGTCCTGGCGGAGGGGCTGGCCACCGGGCAGGGTTCGCGCACCGCCGCCATCTTCTACGGGCTGGTCCTCACCGTGGGGGGCATCCCCTTCAACGCCATCTGGTGGTACGCCTCCCGCGGCCACCAGCACCTCAGCCACCTCATCACGCCGGCGGAAGCCTCGACGATCAAGCGGCACTTCTCCCAGGGCCCGCTGCTGTACCTGGGCGCGTCCGTCATCGGACTGGTCAGTGCCGTGGCCAGCCTCACCTGCTTCGCGCTGCTGATCGTCTACTACATGCTCGACGTGCTCAGTTCACGGCCCGAGCACCGTCCCGGGCCCGCCCCGGCGGCACACCAGCAGCACCCCGGGCCGGCGGCGCCGCATCCGGCCGAGCCCCATGTGTCCGCGCACGAGGCGCTGAGCGCGGCCTCCACCCCGGCCCAGCTGCCCGCCGCGGCACAGCCCGCGGCCGGCCGGACCTGCGCCAGGTGCGGCCAGCTGAGCATGAGCAGTTAGGCGGGTGCGGCTGCCCCGCGAGGCGGGGCAGCCGCGCCGGAGCCGTCCCACCACCGCACCGCATCCCCAGCTCACCCGCCCGGACTCCGGCCGCAGTCGCCGGGGCAGGCCCATGACCGAGGATCGCCATGCCCACTCAAGCCCCGCACCGCCGTGCCCGCAGGCCCAAGCCGAGCCGGTCCGGCTCCCCCCTTCCGCCGGCGGGCCCCGCCCCGCGCGTCGGCCGCATCTGCATCGAGGACGTCACGCCCCGGGTCGACGGCGGGCGCTTCCCCGCCAAGGCGGTGCCGGGCGAGACGTTCGAGGTGGCGGCCACCATCTTCCGCGAGGGGCACGGCGAGCTGGGTGCCCAGGTCGTCCTGTACGACCCGCACGGCCGCACGGCGCTGCGCACCCCGCTGCGCGAGACCGCCCGGGGCACCGACCGGTGGACGGCCACCGTCGAGGCCGACGCCCCGGGCCGGTGGTCCTTCACCGTGGAGGCGTGGAGCGACCCGCTCGCCGACTGGTACCACGAGGCCGGGGTGAAACTGCCCGCGGACATCGACACCGAACTGGTCCTGACCGAGGGCGCCCTGCTGCTCAAGCGGGCCGCGGCGAACATCCGCGCAGGCGTCGACCGCTCCGTCGTGGAGCGTGCCGTCGAGGTGCTGCTCACCGGTGAACTCACCGCCGTGGAGCGCCTGGAGAAGATGAACCGGCCGCGCCTGCGGGCCGTCCTCGACCGTCATCCGCTGCGCGAGCTGGTCACCGTCACCGAGCCGCTGCCGCTCCAAGTGGACCGCCCCAGGGCGCTGTTCGGCTCCTGGTACGAGTTCTTCCCCCGGTCCGAGGGGGCGAAGACCGCCCCCGGCACGGCACCGGTGAGCGGCACCTTCCGCACGGCGATGGACCGCTTGCCGGCCATCGCGCGCATGGGCTTCGACGTGGTGTACCTGCCCCCGATCCACCCCATCGGCACGGCCCACCGCAAGGGCCCCGACAATGCCGCCGTAGCGGGCCCGCACGACGTGGGCTCCCCGTGGGCCATCGGCTCCCCGGACGGCGGGCACGACGCCATCCACCCGGACCTGGGCACGTTCGCCGACTTCGACGCCTTCGTCGAGCGGGCGCGCGAACTGGGCCTGGAGATCGCTCTCGACTTCGCCCTGCAGTGTTCCCCCGACCACCCGTGGGTGACCCGGCACCCGCGGTGGTTCCGGCACCGGGCGGACGGGTCCATCGCCTACGCCGAGAACCCGCCCAAGAAGTACCAGGACATCTACCCCATCGACTTCGACCAGGACTTCGAGGGCCTGGTCGCCGAGACCGTGCGGCTGCTGCGCTTCTGGGCCGGCCGCGGCGTGCGGATCTTCCGGGTGGACAACCCGCACACCAAGCCGGTCTCCTTCTGGGAAGCCGTGCTCGGACGGATGGCGGAGAGCGACCCCGATGTGCTCTTCCTGGCCGAGGCGTTCACCCGCCCGGCGATGATGCGGGCCTTGGCGCGCGTCGGCTTCCACCAGTCGTACACGTACTTCACCTGGCGCACCGGCAAGCACGAGATCATCGACTACCTCACGGAGCTGAGCCGGGAGACGGACGCGTACCTGCGGCCCAACCTGTTCGTGAACACCCCGGACATCCTGCCGCTGCACCTGCAGAGCGGCGGCCGCCCGGCCTTCGAGCTGCGCGCCGTCCTGGCGGCGACGCTCTCGCCGAGCTGGGGCATGTACGCCGGCTACGAACTGTGCGAGAACACCCCGTTGAAGGAGGGCGGCGAGGAGTACCTCGCCTCGGAGAAGTACGAACTGCGGCCGCGCGACTGGGAGTCGGCCGAAGCCGAGGGACGCTCCCTCGCCCCCCTGATCACCCGGCTGAACACCATCCGGCGCAGCCATCCCGCCCTCCAGCAGCTGCGCACCCTGCGCTTCCACCACACGGACAACGACGCGCTGCTCGCGTACTCCAAGCGCACCGGGGACGACACGGTGATCACCGTGGTCAACCTCGACCCGCACCGCCCCCAGGAGGGCACGGTCTCCCTCGACATGCCCCGGCTGGGCCGCGCCTGGGACGACCGGATCACCGTGCGGGACGAGCTGTCGGGAGACGTCTACGCCTGGGGGCAGCACAACTACGTACGCCTCGACCCCGCTGCCGCGCCCGCGCACATCCTGTCCGTGCGGAGGGACACATGACGGTCGTCGCCTGCGAGTCCTGCCTGTCCGCGATCGGCGCCGCCGAGACACCCGACCCGGTCCTCGAGGCCCTGCGGCCCTGGCTGGCCGGCCGCCGGTGGTTCGCGCACGAGGACGGCTGCCTGCGCGGTGTGCGCACCCGCGCGATGACGGTCCTGCACGAGGGCCCGCCGACCCTGCTGCACCTGCTGGTCGACGTCCGCCACGACAAGGCCGCCGAGGCGCGCCGCTACCAGCTGCTCCTGGGCATACGTCCCACGCTGCCACCGCACCTGAGGGACGCCGCCGTCGCCCGGCTCGACCACGGCCGCTGGGAGGACGCCTGCCTCTACGACGCCACCGCCGACCCCGAGCTGATGGCCGTGATCCTGCGGGAGGGCGGACCCGGCGGTGACCCCGGCGGACCGCGCCTGACCCTCACGGGCGCCGTGCCCGCCACCACCGGCCTCGCTCCCCGGCTGCTGACGGGCGAACAGAGCAACACCAGCATCGCCTTCGGCGACCGGCTGATCCTGAAGGTACTGCGCTCACCGCGCCCCGGGCCCCACCCGGAGACCGAGATCCTCGGCGCCCTCACCGCCGCCGGATCCGCCCGCACCCCCAGGCTGGCCGGCTGGCTGCACACCCGGGTGCCGGGGGAGGACTCCTCGGTGCTCGGCGTGCTCGCTGAGTTCGTCGACTCGGACGGGGACGGCTGGGAGCTGGCCACCCGGCACGCCGCGCGGTACATCACCGGGGACGGCCGCGCCCTGCCCGCGGTCGGCGGCTTCACGGGCGAGGCGCACTCCCTCGGCCGCGCCGTGGCCGGACTCCACCGCGACCTGGCCCGGTGCTTCCCGCCCGGCCGCATCTCCGCCCGGGCCGTCGCGGACCGCGCCGGCGTCATGTGCGGGGAACTGGCCGAGGCGGCCGTCGTGGTGCCCCAACTCCAGCGCTACAGCGACCGGTTGCGGGGACTGTACGGTGACTACGCGCGCTTCGCGGCACGCGGCCGGGGGATCACCGCGCAGCGCGGTCACGGGGACCTGCACCTCGGCCAGGCCCTGCACACCGCCGACGGCTGGAAGATCACCGACTTCGAGGGCGAGCCCGACCGGCCGCTGAGCGAGCGGACGGCCGCCCAGCACGTGATGCGCGACGTCGCGGGCATGCTGCGGTCCTTCGACTACGCGGCCCAGCACGCCCTGGCCGGGCTGCTCGCCACTCCTGAGGACCGGGGCGCCGCCGGTACCGCGCCGGCCCGGTTGCGCCAGGCCCGCCGCGCCCAGGCATGGGCGGCCCGCCACCGCCGGGCCTTCTGCGCCGGCTACGCGAGCGCGGGCGGCTGCGACCCCCGCTGCCACCCCGTGCTGCTGCGGGCCTTCGAAGCCGAGAAAGCCGTCTACGAGGCCGTCTACGAGGCCCGCCACCGGCCGGAATGGCTGCACATCCCGCTCGCGGCCCTGCGCCGCCTGACCGCCGCCCGCTAGTACCCCCCCCGCCAGCCGGACCGTACTCACAGAACAGGACGTGCCTGCCCGTGACTTCGCTCATCCAGGAGACCGACGACGCACCCGCCGTCGACCCCCCGGTGCCCGGCTCCCCGCTCGGGGAGCTGGATCTCCATCTGATCGCCGAGGGGCGGCACGAACAGCTGTGGCGTGTGCTGGGGGCCCGCGTGTCCCGGGTGGAGACCGCCGACGGACCGGTGACGGGAACGTTCTTCGCCGTGTGGGCACCGCGCGCCGCCGAGGTCCGCGTCATCGGCGACTTCAACGCCTGGGACGGCACCCGGCACCCCATGCGCCGCCGCGGACCGGGGGTCTGGGAGCTGTTCGTTCCCGGCGTCGGTGACGGGGCGCTGTACAAGTACGAGATCGTCACGGACGACGGGCGGACCCTGGAGAAGGCGGACCCCCTGGCCCGGCGGGCCGAGGTGCCGCCCGCCACGGCGTCGATCGTGCACACCTCGGACTACCGCTGGGGCGACGACCGGTGGATGGCCGAGCGCACGGCGCGCCCCGCGCACCGGGCACCCCTGTCCGTCTACGAGGTGCACCTGCCGTCCTGGCGCCCCGGCCTCGGCTACCGCGAGCTGGCGCGCGAACTGACCGACTACGTGACCGACCTGGGCTTCACCCACGTGGAACTGCTCCCCGTGGCCGCGCACCCCTTCGGCGGCTCCTGGGGCTACCAGGTCACCGGCTACTACGCCCCGCTGCCCACGCTGGGCCCACCGGACGACTTCAAGTTCCTGGTCGACACCCTGCACCAGGCCGGAGTCGGCGTGATCCTCGACTGGGTGCCGGCCCACTTCCCCAAGGACGACTGGTCCCTGGCCCGGTTCGACGGCCATCCGCTGTACGAACCCGAGGACCCGCGCCGCGCCGAGCACCCCGACTGGGGAACCCTGGAGTTCGACTACGGCCGCCCGGAGGTGCGCAACTTCCTCGTCGCCAACGCCCTGTACTGGTGCGAGGAGTTCCACGTCGACGGCCTGCGGGTCGACGCGGTGGCCTCCATGCTCTACCTCGACTACTCGCGCGGGCCCGGCGCCTGGACGCCCAACGCGTACGGCGGGCACGAGAACCTCGACGCGGTGGCCTTCCTCCAGGAGATGAACGCCACCGTGGCCCGCCGCTGCCCGGGCGCCCTCACCATCGCCGAGGAGTCCACCGCCTGGAACGGGGTGACCCGGCCGACCCACTGCACCGGGGACAACGGCCTCGGCGGCCTGGGCTTCCACCTCAAGTGGAACATGGGCTGGATGCACGACTCGCTCGCCTACATGGCGCACGACCCCGTGCACCGCGCCTACCACCACGGCGAGATGACCTTCTCCATGGTCTACGCCTACTCCGAGCACTTCGTGCTGCCCATCTCGCACGACGAGGTGGTGCACGGCAAGGGCTCCCTGGTGTCGAAGATGCCGGGCGACTGGTGGCAGCGGTGCGCCAACCACCGGGCGTACCTGGGCTTCATGTGGGCCCACCCCGGCAAGAAGCTGCTGTTCATGGGCCAGGAGTTCGCCCAGGGCGCCGAGTGGGACCACGAACGCGGGCCGGACTGGTGGCTGCTGGAACCCGAGTGGGGCGCCGCCGGCGACCACCGTGGGGTGCGGGACCTGGTGCGGGACACCAACCGGCTGTACACGGGCACCGCCGCGCTGTGGGAACTCGACAGCGACCCGGCCGGTTTCGCGTGGATCGACGCCGACGCCCGGGACGACGACGTGTTCTCCTTCGTCCGCCGCGACGCCGAGGGGCGGGAGCTGGTGTGCGTCAGCAACTTCTCCCCGGTGGTGCGTCACGACTACCGGGTCGGCTTCCCGCGCGCCGGGTCCTGGCGCGTGGTGCTGAACACCGACGCCCTCGGGTACGGCGGCGGCGGCGTCGGCGAGGACTCTCCCGTGCCCGCCGCGCCGGTCCCGTACCAGGGGCAGCCGGCCCGCGCGTCCCTCACCCTGCCCCCGCTGGCCACCGTGTGGCTGGTGCCCGACGACACCGACAACGACGACGACACCGACACCGACGACATCCAGAAGGACGGCTCTCGTGCGTGAGACGAACACAGCCATCATCAAGGCGTATGACGTCCGCGGTCTGGTTCCGGACGAGTGGGACGGCGCGGACGCCTACCGCATCGGCGCGGCCTTCGCCGACCTCGTGGATGCCCCGGCGATAGCCGTCGCACGGGACATGCGGGAGAGTTCACCCGGGCTGGTGTCGGCGTTCGCGGACGGGGTGCGCGACCGCGGGGCCGAGGTCATCGACGCGGGCCTCGGCTCCACCGACTACCTGTACTTCGTCTCCGGCAGCCTGGGTGTGCCGGGGGCCATGTTCACGGCGAGCCACAACCCGGCCGCGTACAACGGCATCAAGTTCTGCCGGGCGGGCGCCGTACCCGTCGGGGAACACACCGGCCTGGACTTCATCGGGTCGGCCCTGCGGACCGGGGCCCCCGTGGTGTCCGTCAGCCCGCGCGGCGGCTACCGCGAGGTCGACCTGCTGGAGGACTACGCGCGGCATCTGCGCTCGCTGGTCGGCCTGGACCGGATACGTCCCCTGACCGTCGTCGTGGACGCGGGCAACGGCATGGCCGGCCTGACGGTCCCGCTGGTGCTGGACCACCCGGGCCTGGACATCATCCCCATGTACTTCGAGCTCGACGGCACCTTCCCGCACCACGAGGCCGATCCGATGAAGCCGGCCAACACCGCGGACCTGCGGGCCCGCGTGGTGGCGGAGGGCGCCGACCTGGGGCTCGCGTTCGACGGGGACGCCGACCGCTGCTTCGTGGTCGACGAACGGGGCCGGGCCGTCTCCCCGTCCGCGCTGATCGCCCTCATCGCCGCCCGCGAACTCGCGCGGGTGCCCGGTGCGGCCGTCGTCCACAACCTGATCACGTCCACCTCGGCCGTGGAGGTGATCAGGGAGGCCGGTGGCACGCCCGTGCGCTCGCGGGTGGGGCACTCCTTCGTCAAGGCGCTGATGGCGGAGCACGACGCGGTCTTCGGCGGCGAGCACTCCGGGCACTACTACTTCCGCGACTTCTGGTTCGCCGACACGGGCATGCTCGCGGCCCTGCATGTCCTGGCGGCCCTCGGCAGCGAGCGACGGCCCCTGTCGGCCCTGCTCGCGGAGTACGACCGGTACGCGTCCTCCGGCGAGATCAACGTGCGCACGTCCCGTCCCGAACTCGCCCTCAAGGCGGTGGAGGAGGCGTTCGCCGAGTCCGGAGCCGGCATCGACCGGCTCGACGGACTCACCGTCACGCTGGACGACGGCGCCTGGTTCAACCTCCGGGCCTCGAACACCGAGCCCGTCCTGCGGGTCAACGTCGAGGCGCCGGCGCCGGACCGGGCCGAGGCCCTGACCGGACGCGTCCTGGCGGCGATCGAATCCGCCGCCTGACCGCCCGGAGCCGGCCCGGGCCGGCGGCCCGTACGCACCACATCCCCTTCCCAGATTCCGACCAGTCAAGGAGCAGCACATGCCTGCGATGATGCGCGCCATACGCCAGCACGAGTTCGGCGGGCCCGAGGTCCTCCGCCTCGAGGAGGTGGAACGCCCCGAACCGCTGTGGACCGAGGTCCTGATCCGGGTGCACGCCGCCGGCGTCAACCCCGTCGACTGCAAGACCCGTGCGGGAGGCGGGATCTCCGACAGCCAGGGCAAGCTGCCCATCACCATCGGCTGGGACGTCTCCGGAGTGGTCGAGGCCGTCGGTTCCGGCGTCACCCGGTTCGCCCCCGGTGACGAGGTGTACGGCATGGTCAACTTCCCGCGCGTCGGCGAGGCGTACGCGGAGTACGTCGCCGCCGACTCGCGTCAGCTCGCCCGCAAGCCGGCCAACATCTCCCACGTGGAGGCCGCGGCCATCCCCCTCGTCTCGCTGACCGCCTGGCAGTCCCTGGTGAGCGTGGGCGGTGTCGGACCGGGCAAGCGGGTCCTGGTGCACGGCGCCGGCGGCGGCCTCGGGCACCTCGCGGTGCAGATCGCGCGTGCCCGCGGTGCCTCCTACATCTACGGCACGGGCCTGGAGTCGCAGGCGGACATCCTGCGCGGCTGCGGGCTGGACGAGCTGATCGACTACACCAAGCAGTCGTTCGAGGAGATCGCGCACGACGTCGACATCGTGGTCGACACCGTGGCCGGTGACAACGGCCTGCGCTCCGTGAAGGTCATGCGCCCCGGCGGCGCGCTCATCTCCCTGCCGGTCCCGCCGAGCGAGGCCACCCTCCAGGAGGCCGAGCGCAGGGGAGTGCGGGCCGTCTCGCTGACGGTCGAGGGCGACCGGGCCGACCTGGAGGCGATCACCGCACTGGTCGAGGCCGGCGCCCTGCGGCCGCACGTCGGTGACGTCCTCCCGCTGGAGCGGGCGGACCAGGCCCACGAGATCGTCGAGTCCGGCCGCTCCCGCGGCAAGGTCGTCCTGCGCGTCGTCGAGGGGGAGTGAACGATGCCCATCATCAGGGTCAGTCTCATGGAGGGGTTCGCCAGCCGCGCCGAGCAGGCGCAGATCGCCTACGGAATGACCGAGGCGCTGGTGGACGTCATGGGAGACCTCGTGCGTCCGTACGTCTACGTCACGGTGGACGACCTGCGGGCGGGTGCCACCGCCGTGGGCGGAACGATGCTGACCGAGGTCGATGTGCGCGACGGCATCGCCACCTCCGACCGGCTGCTGACCGACCGTCCGCTGCCGCAGCAGATCGAGGCGGCGTACGCGGCACTGGGCACGGGTGACGAGGAGGCGATCGCACAGTACTGGGCGCGGGACCTGACCTGGTCGGTGCCGTCGGACAGCCCGCTGGCGGGTACGTACGAGGGGCTCGACGCCTTCCTCGGTTACCTCGGCAAGCGGCCCCGGCCGTTCTCCGGCGACGCCCGGCCCGCTCTCATCAGGGGGTCGGTGTCGCTCCAGGTGCGCACCGAGACGGCGGCCGGCGACGCGGAGCCGGACCGTGAGCCGGCGCTGGACGTCATCCACGAGCTGACGTGGCGTGACGGCAAGGTGATCGCCGGCCGTGAGGCCCGCTTCGGGGCCGGCAGCGCCTGCGCCGACTCCTACTGGGGCTGACGGCGGGCGCGTGGCACGACGCAGGGGCGGTCCACGCGGGACCGCCCCTGCGGCACGTCCGGATCAGCCGGCCTGCTGGATACGGAAGTTGAAGTTCCAGTGGCCGAGGCTGGTCCACAGCTGGATCCACAGCGGCAGAGTCTGCTCCGTGGCCCGGGAGGCGGTGATGTCGCCGAGGTCGATCAGCGCGTCCTCGGGCCAGCCGAAGGCGAGCAGCAGCCGCGACACCTGCTCCTTGGCGTCGGCGTCGTTGCCGCACAGGAAGACGTGGTGGTCGCCGGGCACGAGTGAGGGCTCGACCATCACGGAGCAGTTCATGGTGTTCAGCGTCTTGACGACCCGCGCGTCCGGGAAGGCCCGCTGGATCTGCTCACCGAGGCTGTCCGTGCCGACGGGGTTCAGGAAGGGGGGCATCCCCTGGGAGAAGTCCAGCGGGTTGGCCACGTCGATGAGCAGCTTGCCGGCGAGGTTGTCGGCGCCGGCCGCCCGCAGGGCGTCGAGGCTGGACATCCCGGCCGTCGCGTTGACGACGGTCTCCGCGGTGGAGGCGGCTTCCTCGAACGTGGCGAGGGCGATGTCCGGGTGGGCGGCCGACCAGACGGAGAAGGGCTCGTTGCCGTAGCCGTCGGGCTCGGTGTTCTCCAGCGTACGGCGCACGTCACGCGTGCCGATGGTGACCTTGTGGCCCAGGTCCGAAAGCTTCGCTGCCAGGGTTCGTCCGACGATGCCGGTGCCGATGACGGCGTAGTTCATTGGGGGTTCTTCCTCATCTGCCGATGGAGGGACTCTGACGCGACTCAGTGTATTGCCAACTGTCAAGTCGAGCGTCATGTGAGTCGTCTGACGGTGACTCGGCTGGTTCCCGATTTCCTACTGAAAACAGCACAGTTTGCTGTCATTGAGGTCGTCATGTAGAGTCATGAAACGCTTGACAAGAGGAGTGCGGGCGTTGTTCCATCGTGCTGTTGGGCGCCAATCAGCGGGGAGGAGACGGCGGATGCACCGGATGGAAGAAGAGACGGTCGGGATCATCCTGGCCGGCGGGCGTGGGGAGCGGGCGAAGCCGATCACGCTCGAATCGTCGGACTACATCAGGAGCAAGGCGCTGATCCCCTTCGTGGGCCGCCCGCTCATCGAATGGGTGGTCAAGGCGTGCCGGGAACAGGGCATCCGCCGGTTCTACGTGGTCGCGCAGGGGCTGGAGAACCGCAACCAGATCAAGCTCGTGCTGGGGTACGGCGAGGCGTACGGCGTGGAGATCCGCTACTCACGCTCGCGCTTCGACCGCTACAACGTGGGCTCGGGCGCCGCCACGCTCCACAACATCGAGCAGTGGGACCTCGGCGGCCAGGCCCTCGTACTGCCGATCGACTCGGTGTTCGACTTCTCTCTCGAGGAGATGAACGCGACGCGCCTCGAAAGCAACGCCGTGGTCACCATCGCCACGGTGGAGCGCACCGCCGAGGAAGTGGCGGGCAAGTACGGCGCGCTGCGCACCGACGGCAGGGGGCTGGTCGAGGGCTTCCTGGAGAAGCCGGGCCTGAGCGAGATCGGGCAGATCTTCCCCGACGCCCTCGGCGGAGACGCGTACATCCCGACGAACGCCGGCATGTACCTGATCGACTGTGCCCAGCTGCGCCGGGCTGCCCGGGACCCGGAACTGCTGCGCATGTCCCAGCAGCGTCTGGACTGGGGATCCGACCTGCTGCCCTGGCTGGTCGGCCACGGCCACCCGGTGGCCGCCCGGCGCATCCGCAGGCTGGGCGACCTGGGCAACGTCGCCGACTACCTGCACACCCTGATCGACGTCCTGGACGGCGACTACGAGCAGATGAACGACCTGATGACCGCCCCCGACTCCACCCACCCCCGCTACTGGATCCACGAGTCCAGCCTCCGCACGAAGGACTCCCGGACCGGGACGACGCTGGCCGAGAAGATCGAGAACGGCAGCGTCGTCATCGGACCCGGCGTGCGGATCGGCCGGCACGTGGAGGTCGGCCCCGGCGTCGAGCTGGAGTACGCGGACATCGGCGACGGCGTGGACCTCCACGAGGGCGCCCGGCTGTCCCGGACGGTGTGCGGCGACGCCGCGATGGTGGGGCCGTACGCCCAGATCAGCGACGCGTATCTGGGCCCCATGGTGCAGGTCCGGTCCAGCCGGCGAAAGCCCGTCCGCCTGGACGACTACTCGGCCATCGGGGACGGAGCCCATCTGTGGGCCGGGACGCGCCTGTCCGGGATCAGCGTCTACCCGCGCCTGGAGGTGCCCGCGCTGTCCGGGCTGCCGCTCGGCACCACCCTCACCAGCGCCAGCGACATCCTGCGCTGGGTCTGACCGACGGCTTTCGTCCCGCCACCCTCAGTTGACCTGGAGTACTCATGGACCGACCCATCACCGTGATCGGCGGTACCGGCAGTGTCGGGACCCTGATCGTCCGCAAGCTCCTGGACCGCGGTGAGCGAGTCCGCGTGGTGGGCCGCAGCGGACTGCGTGCCCAGAACCTGCCGGAAGGCGCGGTCTTCTTCCCCGGTGACGTACGCGACTGCGGGACGCTCACCACGCCGCTGGCCGATGTGTCGGCCGTGGTCTTCAGCGTCGAGCCCGGTACCGCCAACACCGGCCCCGACAGCCCGAAGACCACCATGTACCAGGGCGTCTGCAACGCCCTGGCCGCCGCGGGCGCGGACGGCAACCGGCCGCACTTCACGCTGATCAGCCAGATCTTCGTCACCCGGCACGACCACCCGATCAACGCGTGGGGCGGCATGCTCGACTGGCGTCTGGCCGGCGAGGACGCCGTACGCGAGTCGGGGCTGCCCTACACGGTCATCCGCCCCGGCTGGCTCACCCAGGTCCGCCCCGGGCAGGAACGGGTCCGGCTCGAACAGGGCGACCGCGGCGAGGGCAGTGTCTCCCGGGAGGACGTGGCCGAGGCGGCGGTGCGGTCGCTGGCCCTGCCGTCCGCCGACGGTCTGACCTTCGAGATCTTCAACGAGCCGGGTGCCCGGCGCACCGACTGGAACGACCTGTTCGCCTCGCTCGACCGCGACCAGGTGCCCGTCGGCTGACCACCGCCACCGTTCCTGCCGTCGGTGTGCCCGACGCTCAGCAGATGTCAGTCCCGTATCGCCCAGGAATGGCTAACCACATGACCACGAGTCGCCTAGATGACACCCGGGTGTGCCCGCCCACGACGGTCAAGGCCGTCACGCCCGGCAGACCTCAGCCGCTGGGGGCAACGCCGGACGCGACAGGCGTCAACTTCGCCGTCTACTCGGAGCGGGCGACGTCGGTCGACCTCCTGCTGTTCGACCACTGCACCGACGAGCGGCCCAGCCACGTCATCACGCTGGACCCCCAGCGCAACCGCAGCTTCCACTTCTGGCACTGCCACGTCGAGGGCCTCCAGCCGGGGCAGGTGTACGCGTACCGGATGGACGGCCCCTCCCACACACGGGAACTGGGCACCCGGTTCAACCACCGCAAGGTGCTGCTCGACCCCTACGCCCGGGCCAACACCAACGAACTCTGGGACCGGGTGCACGCCATCGGCCCCGAGGACAACTGCGCCTACTCGATGCGCAGCATGGTGGTCGATCTCCACTCCTACGACTGGGAGGGGGACGAGCCGCTGCGCACCCCGCTCGCCGACACCGTCATCTACGAGATGCACGTGCGGGGCCTGACCGCGTCCCCGACCTCCGGCAGCGAACACCCGGGCACCTTCTCCGCCGTCGTCGACAAGATCCCCTACCTGAAGGAACTCGGCGTCACCGCCGTCGAGTTGCTGCCGGTCTTCGACTTCGACGACCGCCAGGTGCTGCGCACCGGCCCGGACGGCCGGCGGCTGCACAACTACTGGGGCTACGACTCCTTCGGCTTCTTCGCGCCGCACACCGGCTACTGCGCCACCCCCCATCTGGCGACCCACATCACCGAGTTCCGCGACATGGTCAAGGAACTGCACAAGGCCGGCATCGAGGTGATCCTGGACGTCGTCTTCAACCACACGTCCGAAGGCAACGAGCACGGGCCCACCATCAGTTTCCGCGGCCAGGCGAACGAGGTGTACTACCACCTCTGGCCCGAGGACCGCCGGCACTACATGGACTTCACCGGCTGCGGCAACGCCGTCAACGCCAATCACCCGGCCGTGGCCAAGTTCATCATCGAGTGCCTCGAATACTGGGTGACCGAGCACCATGTGGACGGCTTCCGCTTCGACCTGGCCTCGGAGCTGTCCCGTGGCGCCGAGGGGTACGAGATGGACGTGCCGCCGGTGCTGTGGGGCATCGAACTGTCCAGCGTGCTCGCCGAGACGAAGATCATCGCCGAGCCCTGGGACGGCGGCGGCCTCTACCAGGTCGGAAGGTTCCCGGGGAAGCGCTGGTCCCAGTGGAACGGGCCGTTCCGCGATGACGTACGCCGCTTCGTCCGCGGGGACGGCGGACTCGTCGGCGCCGTGGCCAGCCGCATCGGCGGGTCACGCGATCTGTTCCACAAGGACGGGGAACTGCCGACCAACAGCATCAACTTCGTGACCTGCCACGACGGGTTCACGCTCAACGACCTGGTCAGCTACGACCACAAGCACAACCACGCCAACGGCGAGGCCAACGCCGACGGCGCCCACGAGAACTTCAGCTGGAACTGCGGAGTGGAAGGACCGACCGACGATCCGGAGATCGACCGGCTCCGCGTCCGCCAGATCAAGAACCTCGCCGCCATCCTGCTGCTCAGCCGCGGCGTGCCCATGCTCCTGGCGGGCGACGAGTTCCGCAACAGCCAGAACGGCAACAACAACGCCTACTGCCAGGACAACGAGCTCTCCTGGCTCGACTGGGACCAGGCGGACAAGGAGACGGAGGTCCGCGCCTTCTTCCAGCGGATGATCGCGCTGCGCAAGAGGTACGAAGCCCTCCACGAAGCCGCCTTCTTCACCGGGCGGCGCAACGCGCGCGACCTGCCGGACGTCGAATGGCACGGCGTCGAACTCGGCAAGCCCGGCTGGGAGGACACCGAGGCCCGGGTCCTGTCGTACACGCTGGCCGGCTTCGGCGACGACCCCGACCTGCACGTGATCCTCAACATGTTCCACCTGGGCCTGGACTTCGAGCTGCCCCGGATCCCGGGCCGTCGATGGGCGCGCGTGGTGGACACGTCGTACGGCGAGGGACAGGACGTCCTGCCCGAGGGACGGGAAGCCGCGCTGGAACGGACGGACGTCTACCACGCGAACGGCCGGAGCGTCGTCGTTCTGGTGTCGGTGCCGCGATCCGACGACGGCGAACAGTAGCCGACGGCACCCCACCCCGCGACGAGGCCCTTCCCCTCCCGACTCCGGTCTCCCCGGCATCCGAACCAACCCCCGCGCCGGATGCCGGGGAGACCGGGCGGTTCAGCGGGCTGAACCACCCGATCGGATCCGTGGCCGATTGTCCACCGTGCTCCGCTCGCTCGTGAGCTGCGCCGACACCGAACGACTCACAGGTAGCCGGGCTGTGCAACATACTTTCCCGGCAGTATCGTTCCGTGCGCTGCTCGGATCTCGACGAGGCGACCCGATCGCATGCATGGCTGGTTTTCAAGGCGTGATACGCCTTCGGGGGGAGCACCGCGGGCCCCCTTGTGATCTCAGGAGTCTTGGGGAGGGTCTCATGAGGACGGTCGCACAGCATGCCCGTGACGTGGGGGTACCAGGAAATCGGCAACCCGGCGTACGTCCCGGCGATCCGCCCCCTTCCTCGCTGGTGACCGACGGCGTCCGCGCGAGCGACGGGCGGGTGCTCGTCGGTGTGCGGCTGCCTCGGCGGCACGCCCTGTACGAGCCGGACGCCGAGGGCCACCACGACCCCCTGCTCATGGCCGAAGCGACACGGCAGGCCATGATCCACGCGACGCACGCGTTCTACGGAGTGCCCCTCGGACACCATCTGATCGTCCGTGACCTCGGCTTCCGCATCGAGGTTCCGGAGCTGCTCCGCACCGGCCCGGCACCGCTGCAGGTCGAGGTCGAACTGCGCCGGACGGAACAGGGCGGCCGGCCGGCCGGACGCACCCGGGCCCGGCTGGACGCCGTGTGCCGGGTCGCGGGGCGGCGCTGTGCCTCCATGACACTCACCTGTCTCGCCGTCGGCAGCCGGATCTACGAGGCCCTGCGCACGCCGGCCCGTCCCGCCCCCGTTCCCCGCGCGCGGCGGTCGGACGAACCGCTGCCGGCGGCGGAGGTGGGCCGGTCCCGGCAGGACGGCGTACTGCTGAGTCCCGCCGGCCCGGACGAGCGGCGCGCCCTGCTGTGGCCCGACCCCGCACACCCGGCGTACGCCGACAGCGCCCTGGACCACGTGCCGGTCATGGTGCTGGCCGAGGCGTTCCGGCAGGCCGGGTACCGGGAACTGCGCCGCCGTGGGGGCGAGGGCAGCCGGCCGGGGCTGGTGGCGCTGGACATCTCCTTCACCGCGTTCGCGGAGCTGGGCGACGCCGTGGTCCTCTCGGCCGCGCGGACCTGCGCGGGCACCGCCGGATCCGGGGCGTCCGTGCATGTCACGGCCGCACAAGGCGGGCAGGTGGTGGCCGCGGGCACGGGCGTGTACGTCACCGCACCGGCGACCGGGCACCCGGCGAGCGCTGTCCGGCCCCGCCCGACGGATGTGTGGTAGCCCATGGAACTGCGGTACCTCACGGCGTTCTGCGAAGTGGCCAAGGAGCGCAGCTTCACCCGGGCCGCCGGCAATCTGCACTGCGCCCAGTCCACCATCACCGGTTACGTCAAGCACCTGGAGCACGCGCTCAGCACCGAACTGATCCGGCGCGGCGGGCGGCAACCGGTCGAACTGACCGAGGCCGGGGCGCTGTTCCTCGTCCGGGCCCGGCAGGTTCTCCAGGTCATGGAGACGGCGGACCGGGAGATCCGGGGAGTGGTGGAAGGCTCTCCTGCCGGGGGAGCGGCCGCGCCGGCGTCCGTGGTGGCCTTCTTCGACATCGACGAAACCCTCATCAGGGGCAGGAGCATGCCGGACTTCGTGGCCCACTGCCGCCGGCTGGGCCTACGGATCTCCGCGCGCGGGGTCCCCGAGGGCTGTACCCCGTCGGAACTCGCGCGTGCCGGACGCTCCTGGGTCGAGGCCGAACTGGCGCAGGAACGTTTCTTCCATGAGCCCGTACGACAGGCCCTGCGCCGGCACAAGGAGGACGGACACCATGTCGTCCTCGTCACCGGAGCGTTCGAGGCATGCGCCCGCTCCATCGCCGAGGCCGTGGCGGCGGACGACGTCCTCACCGGCGACAGCACGGCACCGGCCGCCGGACGCGACCAGGCGGAACGGGCCAGGGCCGTGATGCGCCGGTACGGGGCCCGCCCCGTGGACTGCTATGCCTACGGCAACCACGCCGGCGACCTGCCGTTGCTGCAGTCGGTCGGGCACCCGGTGCTCGTGGGCGACGATCCCGAGCTGGACGTCTGGGCCCGGCAAGGCGGCTGGCTCCGGTTGCCCGGCGTGGAAACGAGCCGGGCGAGCCGTATCTGAGGACGCCGACGCCCTCCCGGGGCCTTTGCCGAGAGGGCGTCGGCTGTCACGCGTCGGGCGCGCGGCCCGGGCCTCAGCGCAGCAGGCGCTCGGTCCGGGCGAGGAGGGTGACGGCGTTGTCGCCACCCCGGGCGAGCAGTTCCCGGAACGCGCCGGGGTCCTGCCGCACCCCCCGGGTGAAGTCGGTGAGCGTGGGCCACCACAGCTGGCGGGCGCCGAGGAACGGCGGGGTGTCGCCGTGGACGGTGCGGTCGGGACGGTTGCGGGTGTGCCGGAGGGCCCCGACGCGGCGGCCGAGGGCGCCGTCGTCCTCGCCGGCCCAGTCCGGACGCCCCTCGGGCCGGACGAACTGCAGGAGCTGGACGGACACGGGGAAGTCCAGGTAGTTCCACTGGGCATCCGCGTAAGCGGCGCCGTCCCGCACACCGGCCCGGGCCTGGAGGACCTCCTCCGTGGTGCTCAGCCACCGGAGCCTGGACCGGTCGCACCACAGGTCCTCGTCGGGCTGGACGTGGTCGGTGAACTGCGGTTCGTCGCTGAGCGCGAGCGCCTCCCCGGGGCTGTCGAACCCCGAGATCGCGACGCCCTCGTACTCCGTGGTCGCGGCGGCGAGGTACTCCGTCGTCTCGGCGTCGAGCAGTTCGGCGCGGATCCTGTGCGCCTGGGCGTAGCTGGTCAGTCCCGGGACGAGGCGGCCCATGGTGCCGTGCGGGTGGCGCCAGTGGTCGTGGAACTCCTGGAGCGTGAGACCCTCACGAGGCGCGACGAGGGCGAAGAAACGGATCACGCGTGGGCTCCTTGCTGGTGGGGCCGGGAACGGAACGCCGCCCCGTGCCTGTGGAATGTGGTACGCGCCTTTCTCGCCGAGGGCTCCCGTGCCGGTGCCGGACGGCACCGGGCGGGCGGCACCGGTGGAACGCGGCGACTTCACCGCCCCTGGGTGCTCAAGGAGTTGCTGACCTGGGGCAGCGGGGTCAGGCCGACCATGGACAGCGCGGTCCGGTAGGCGTCGGTGGCCTTGTCGGGCTCCTCGCACCGGGACCACAGGTCGGCGATGGCACGCCAGAGACGGGCCGTGCTGCGACCGTCCTCGAGGTGCCGGACCTGGCGCTCGGCGGTGCGCAGCAGCGAGGCGACGCCGGCCCGGTCGCCCGAGAGCATCGTGGCCTCGGCCATGGCGAGCCGGGCGCGCACCGCTTGCGGACGCGGCTCCGAGCCGAGCAGCCCCAGCGCCCGGTCGGCGCGCGCCAGCGCGGCATCGGCCTGCCCGAGCTGGAGTTCGGCGAAGGCGAGGCCGATCTCGCAGCTCGCGCGCTCGACGTTGTTGCCCACCTCGATGAGAGCGGAGTGGGCCTCTTCGATGAGCTGCTTGGCGCGGGCGGTGTCCGAGCCGGGGACGAGCAGCATGATCCAGCCGCAGTTGTACTTGAGCATGGCCAGGTGGCGCGTGTTGTCGCCCTCGGCCATCAGGACCAGGGCGCGCTCGATCAGGGCGAGCGCCTCGCTCGAGTGTCCCCGGGACTCGGCCACCAGTCCCGCGTTCCAGTAGACCGCGCCGCGCCCGGCCCGCAGCCCGGTGTCCTCGGCCTTGTCCAGGAACCTGTTCGCGAGCAGTTGCGCCCGCGTGAGGTCACCGCGCTCCGTGTAGCACGCCACGAGGGACGAGCCGAGCTGCAGATGGTCGTCGGTGATGTCGAGGCCGAGGGCGTTCAGCTGGGCCAGGGCGTTCTCGCCCAGTTCGATCGCCAGCTTGAGATCGCCGGCGAGCCGGTAGCACCGGCACAGGGACACGGCCAGCTGCGCCCACTCCGCCGAGCCGGGCACCGTCTCGTCGTCGGAGTACAGCTCGTCGAGCAGGGTGATGGCCGCTTCGAGGCGGCCGAGCTTCTCCAGTGCCTGCGCCTGGCCGAGGCGGGCCCGGCGGACGGTCGCGGCGTCCAGCTGCGAGGAGTGGCCGAGCGCCTCGCTGTAGGCCTGGAGGGCCTCGCCGTCGTCGCCGTTGCGCAGGGCCATGTCCGCGAACGCGACCTTGAGCCGCAGTTCCTTCGCCTGCGAGTCGGCGCGTCCGCTGCGCAGGTACTCGACGGAGCAGGAGAGCTTCTCCGCGAGCGCCCGCAACACCGCGTCGGACGGTGACCGCTTCCCCGATTCGATGAGGGACACATAACTGGCGGACACCTCCGGTGACGCCAAGTCCTGCTGCTGCAGCCCCTTCTGTCGACGCAACTCGCGAATCCGAGCGCCGATCGAGGCTCCCTTGCTCTGTTCCATCTCACTCCTTGGCCCTCAGACCTGCCTGACTCATGCCTACTTGCATGACTCACCGTTGTCAAGTCTCGTCGGTGACGCTTGTCGAGTCGGGCTGTCACATGGGGTTTTTACCTCGCCTTGGTCGTCGCTGCGGGCCGGTGAAACGTCCGCCCTCCGCGTGACCAGCCAGCACGCCGCCGGGGTGGCTGTATACCGACGCATGACTTGAATTGACTTAGTGAGTCATGAGTGTTTGACTCATCGTGTCAAGCGAATCCCACCCAGTGGGTTGTGAAGGGGTTGTCATGTTTGTCAGGCTCGTTTCTCTCGTGATCATCGCTCTGCTGGCCGTGACGTCCGGTGCCGCGGGCGTGGCCGTGGCCGACACGGCGGGCACCGAGCAGCAAGTCACCGTCAACGACCTGCTGCCCTGCTGCTGAGTTGCCACATCACGACACTGGAGGGGGGCGGTCGATGCGCATCGACCTGATGACTCGGGAGTACCCGCCCGAGGTGTACGGGGGAGCGGGTGTCCACGCGGCGGAACTCACCCGCGCGCTGCGCCGCTTCACGGAGGTGCGGGTCCGGGCGTTCGGGAACCCGGTCGCCGAGCCGCACACCACCGGGTACGGGGTGCCGGACAGCCTGCGGGACGCCAACCCCGCGCTGCGGTCGCTGGGCATCGACGTACGGATCGCGGCCGACGCGCGCGGCGCGGACCTGGTCCACAGCCACACCTGGTACGCCAACGCGGCAGGTCACCTAGCGGCACTGGTGCACGGCATCCCGCACGTCATGACGATGCACAGCCTGGAGCCGCTGCGCCCGTGGAAGGCCGAGCAGCTGGGCGGCGGCTACGCCCTCTCCGCGTGGCTGGAGCGCTCCGCCGTCGAAGCGGCCGCCGGGGTGATCGCGGTGTCGAGCGCCATGCGGGACGACATCTGCGAGGTCTACCCGCAGGTCGACCCCGGCAGGGTCCATGTCATCCACAACGGGATCGACGCGGAGAACTACCGGCCGGATCACGGAACCGCCGCGCTGGACCGCCTCGGCATCGACCCGGGCCGGCCCATCGTCCTGTTCGTCGGCCGGGTGACCCGGCAGAAGGGCCTGCACCACCTTCTGCGCGCGGGCTTCGAGCTCCACCCGGAAGCCCAGCTCGTGCTGTGCTGCGGCCAGCCGGACACCCCGGAGATAGCCGCGGAGGTGGACGCCCTCACCGAGGAGCTCGGACGGGCGCGCACGGGTGTGGTCCGCGTCGACGAGATGCTCGACCCCCGCTCGCTGCGCCAGCTCCTCACCCACGCTTCGGTCTTCGTGTGCCCCTCCGTGTACGAGCCGATGGGGATCGTCAATCTCGAGGCGATGGCCTGCGGCACGGCCGTGGTGGCCTCGGCCGTCGGAGGGATTCCGGAAGTCGTCGAGCACGGACGCACCGGCCTGCTCGTCCCGCTGGAGCGGGACCCGCGCTCGGAGTCCGGAGAGCCGGCGGACCCGGCCCGCTTCGCCGGAGCCCTCGCGGAGGCCGTCAACACCCTCCTCGAGGACCGGGACCTGCGCGCACGCATGGGCCGGGAGGGACGCCGTCGCGTGGAGACCGAGTTCACCTGGGACCACGCGGCCCTGAAGACGATCGAGGTGTACAAGTCCCTGACACGGTGACCGGGTCGACCCCCCACGGGAAGGTGCCGCCGCACCCTTTCCGGCCCCCGGTGAGGCGGGCCGGGAAAAGGGGTGCGGCGGCATCAGCCGGTCGACCGGTGGGGCCGGCGGGCGCGCCGGCTGTCGACGGGTACCGCACCGGCGAGCGACACCACCCCGCCGATCAGTACCGGGGCGGTGGGCGAGCTTTCACCCCAGGTCGGCGAGGAGGCTGTCCAAGGCCCCTTCGAGAGCCGTGGAGTTGGCCGGGCCGAACCAGGTGGTGCGGACGCGCTCGTTGTTCCCGGCGGGTGTCTCGTGGTCGGCGGCGAGTCGGTGCAGAGGGCGGGACCCGTCGCTCAGGGAACGGCCGGCGTTCTCGAAGAGGCCGCGCACATACCGGTCGGCGATGTCAGGGGCGATGCCGTGGCCGGCGGCCCACGAGGTGAGCGTGGCGAGGTAGGCGTAGTGGGCGGTGAGCGTCCCGGTCAGTGCGGAGAAGACGTTGAACGCCGCCTCGTCCGTGACGGGGAGCGCTCCGCCCAACCGCTCGAAGAGGGAGTCCACCGCCGGGTGCGAGGGGAACGTCACGGTGACGGAACGGCGCTCGCGCACGGCGGGCAGCGGGATGGCGCGGATGACCGGGGCGCGGGTGACGAGGGTTCGGCGCAGGTCGTCGACGGCGAGCCCGGCGATCAGGCTGACCAGGATCTTGCCGTCGTCCGGTGTCAGCCCGGCGAGGGCGGCGTGATGGTCCTGGCGGCGTACCGCGAGGAACACCACATCGGCGCGGTCCACCACCTCTTGGTTGTCGGCGCATCCCCGCCCTGGCCCACTTCGCCCGCGAGGTCCGCCCCCTCGCGGCGGACCGCCGTGCCGCGTTCGAAGAGATCCTCACCGCCCAACTCGCCCACATCGAAGCCCGGACGGCCGCACCGGAGTGAGAGCGCCGGGTGACTGTCCGGAGGGGCCGGGCCGGAGCGCGGCCGGAGAGCACGCCGCCGGCGCAAAGTCCCGGAGAAGTCCCAGAGATGCCGCCGCACCCCGTCCGATCCGCTGAACAGCAGGTCGGACGGGGTGCGGCGGTACCGGCGTATCAGATGTCCCGGAAGATCTCGATCTGCGCCCCGATCGAGTTCAGGCGCTCGGCGAGGTCCTCGTAACCGCGGTTGATGACGTAGACGTTGCGGAGCACGGACGTGCCCTCCGCCGCCATCATCGCCAGCAGGACGACCACCGCGGGGCGCAGGGCCGGCGGGCACATCATCTCGGCCGCGCGCCAGCGGGTCGGGCCCTCGACCAGGACCCGGTGCGGGTCCAGCAGCTGGAGCCGGCCGCCGAGGCGGTTGAGGTCGGTCAGGTAGATGGCGCGGTTGTCGTAGACCCAGTCGTGGATGAGGGTCTTGCCCTGCGCCGTGGCCGCGATGGCCGCGAAGAACGGCACGTTGTCGATGTTCAGGCCGGGGAACGGCATGGGGTGGATCTTGTCGATCGGCGCCTCCAGCTTGGAGGGGTGCACCGTGAGGTCGACCAGGCGCGTACGGCCGTTGTCCGCGCAGTACTCGGGGCTGCGCTCGTGGTCGAGCCCCATCTCCTCCAGGACCGCCAGCTCGATCTCCAGGAACTCGATCGGGACCCGGCGCACCGTCAGCTCCGACTCGGTGACCACGGCGGCGGCCAGCAGGCTCATCGCCTCGACCGGGTCCTCGGAGGGGGAGTAGTCGACGTCGACGTCGATGTTCGGCACTCCGTGCACGGTGAGCGTGGTGGTGCCGATGCCCTCCACCTTCACGCCCAGCGCCTCCAGGAAGAAGCACAGGTCCTGGACCATGTAGTTGGAGGAGGCGTTGCGGATGACCGTGACGCCGTCGTGGCGGGCGGCGGCCAGCAGCGCGTTCTCGGTCACGGTGTCGCCGCGCTCGGTCAGCACGATCGGCCGGTCCGGGCGGACCGAGCGGTCCACCTGCGCGTGGTACTGGCCCTCGGTGGCCGCGATGTCCAGACCGAACCGGCGCAGGGCGATCATGTGCGGCTCGATGGTCCGCGTGCCCAGGTCGCAGCCGCCGGCGTACGGCAGCTTGAAGCGGTCCATGCGGTGCAGCAGCGGGCCGAAGAACATGATGATCGAGCGGGTGCGCACGGCGGCCTCCGCGTCGATCGCCGCCATCTCCAGCTCGGCGGGCGGGACGATCTCCAGGTCGACGCCGTCGTTGATCCAGCGGGTCCGCACGCCGATGGAGTTCAGTACCTCCAGAAGGCGGTACACCTCCTCGATGCGCGCCACCCGGCGCAGCACCGTGCGCCCCTTGTTCAGCAGCGACGCGCACAGCAGGGCCACACACGCGTTCTTGCTGGTCTTGACGTCGATGGCGCCGGACAGACGGCGACCGCCGACCACGCGCAGATGCATCGGACCCGCGTAACCCAGGGACACGATCTCGCTGTCCAGGGCTTCACCGATTCGGGCGATCATCTCAAGGCTGATGTTCTGGTTGCCGCGCTCGATGCGGTTGACCGCGCTCTGGCTGGTGCCGAGCGCCTCCGCGAGCTGCGTCTGCGTCCAGCCCCGGTGCTGCCGGGCGTCACGGATGAGCTTGCCGATGCGTACGAGGTAGTCGTCTGACATGACCTTGAGGCTATCTCAGATATGAGATGGCGCTCGCCAGGGGGGTCCGTTCGGGTGACGGAGTGACGCAGCGTCAGCCGGTCGGCCGTACGGGAGGCCGCCGGGCCGGGTGCGAGGGGCCCGTACGCAGGCCCGCCGGAGCCGCGGGGGCGCCGCGCCGGGGCCGCGTGGGGGTGCGGTGGGAGGCGCGCACCCTCCGCCGCGAGGGCCGGCCGTGTGCCGTATCCCTCGCGACGGTGGGGGCGCGCCGGTGCCGGGACTCAGAAATCGTCCGCGCCTTCGCGCAGTTCGGGGGTCCAGTAGCCGGTGAGCGCCTTGGCCGGGTCGACGGCGATGCCCTCGCTGCCGGGCGCGGTCACGGCGATGACCGTGGGGTCGCCCTCCAGCATGACGGAGAACGCCGACACGGGCTCGACGTCCTCGTCGACTCCGCCGTCCGACAGCTTCACCAGGGCGTAGGCCGGGGCTCCCGGCGTGAGCACGACCGGCGCGGCCGGCTTGCTCTTGGCGACGGCCGGAACGTCCTGCTTGTGGCTCTCCAGGAACTGGACGTGCGGGAAGCCCGTCAGCCGGCAGGCGTGGGAGGAGGTGTTCTTCGCCGTGAGGACGATGTGGGTGTAGGGCGGACCGTCCTGCGTGGCGGCGCTGACGGAGAGGTTCCCCGCGGTGCACAGCGGGGCGGAGTCGGAGGCCCGCTCACCGGTGGTGCCGGCCGAGCCGGAAGAGCCGCTGGAGCCGGCCGAGCCCGCGGAGTCCTTCGATCCCGTCGAGCGCGCCGAGCCGGCCGAACCCGTCGCCCCGGACGCGCCGGCGCCCTTTTCGCCGGCCGGCCGGGCGGTCACCTCGGACGCCGCCACGGTCGCCGCCACGGTGGCCTCGGGAGTGGCCGAGGACGTGGTGTCCCCGTCGCTCGAGCAGGCGGTGAGGGAGAGGACGAGAGCCGTGCCCGCGACGGCGAGCAGCGCGGAGCGGTGACGCGGAGTGTTCATGGAGGTTCCCCCTGGAGAGTGCGGGGCCGCGGCGCGGTGCCGTCGGCCGAGGTCGTGCTGCGGTGGTGCGAAGTCGTGATGCCGGTGGTGCGCGGTCTTTTCCGTCGACGGCGGGTGGTCGGAGCCGTCCGGGAGCGTGTGCGCCCCGCAGGCGCCGACCCGTTCCGAGCCGGCCGGGTGCGTGTGCGCCCCCGAAGCGCCGACCGTTCCGCGTCGGCCTTCAGTCGATCACTTCCGGTCTGTGTCGCCCAGGCGGTTCCCCCGGCAGAAGTACCGTCGGCCATACTTCTGCCGGGCGCTCGCAACCGGACGAGCCGGACGAACGGGGACATCGACGGTGCGCGACGGCACGCCATCCAGTGAGGGTCACGGCACGCCGCCCAGCGGGGACTTCGGGCAGCGGTTGCGTCGGCTGCGGGCCCGTGCCGGACTGAGCCAGGAAGCCCTCGCGCACGCCGCCGGGGTGAGTGTCAGGGCGCTGGCGGACATGGAACGCGGGCGTACCCGGGGACCGCAGCGCCGTACCGTGCGGGCGCTGGCCGAAGCGCTGGGGCTGGACGACGACGAGGCGGCGGGTCTGGAGGAGGCCGCCGCCCTCGGCCGTCCGCGACCCCGGCCGGCCACCGGACCGGCCGGCCCCGGCCCGCTGGCCCTGCCGCGCGACATCCGCGACTTCACCGCGCGCGGCCCGGCCCTCGCCCATCTGCTGGACCTGGCGCGGGACACCGCCGAGGACCGGCCGGTGGTCAGCGTGGTCGCCGGGCAGCCCGGTCTGGGCAAGACCGCGTTCGCGGTGCACGCCGCGCACCGCCTCGCCCCGCACTTCCCCGACGGCCAGTTCGCCCTGGACCTGCACGGAATGGACCCGGAACCGACCACGCCCCGGGACGCGCTGGCCCGGCTGCTGGGCGCGCTGGGGGTCCCCGACGCCGCGCTGCCGGCCGGCACCGACGACCGCGCCGGCCTGTGGCGGTCCCTGACCGGTGAACGGCGCCTGCTCCTGCTGCTGGACAACGCCGCCGACGAGGACCAGGTCGCCCCCCTGCTGCCCGGCGCCGGCCCGTCCCTGACCCTCGTCACCAGCCGTCACGCCCTGGCGGGTCTGGAGTCCGTGCACCGCACCGATCTGGCCCTGCTGCGGCGCGAGGAAGCGGTGGAACTGCTGACCCGCATCATCGGCCCGGACCGGGTGCGGGCGGAGGCACAGGCGGCCCGCGACCTCGCCGACCTGTGCGGGCACCTCCCGCTGGCCGTCCGGATCGCCGGCCAGCGCCTCCTCAGCCGTCCGCACGAACGCCTCGCCAAGCTCGTCGCCCGCCTCGCCGCCGAGGGCCGGCGGCTGGACGGCCTCCAGGCCGGAAACCTGCGGGTGCGCGCCGCCTTCGCGCTCTCCTACCGTCAGCTCCCGCCGGACACCCGGACCTTGCTGCGCCGCGCCGCGCTGGCCGCCGGCGCGGACTTCAGCCCGGAGACCGGCGCGCTGCTGGCCGGCCTGTCCCACGACGAGGCGGTCGCCCGCGCCGAGGAACTGACCGACGCCGGTCTGCTGCAGAGCGACCCCGCCGCCGAGCGGTACCGCTTCCACGATCTGCTGAGGCTCTACGCGGCCGAACAGGCCGACGCCGAGGACGGCCCCGAGGTCCGGGACGCCGCCCTGGACCGGACCGCGGACTGGATGCTGCGCCGGGCCACCGCCGCCGCGCTGCACTTCGACGTCGACCACGAACGGACCGCGCCGGGGGCGGACCCCGACCCGGACACGGCGCCCACCGGCCGGGACGAGGCACGGGCCTGGCTGGAGGCGGAGCGGGCCCAGTGGCTCGCCGCGCTGCGCCGGGCCCACGCGGCCGGCCGGCACCGGCAGGTCCTGGACACGGCGGAGGCGATGCACTGGTTCTCCGACCTCAACCAGCACTGGGAGCAGTGGGTGGAGGTGTTCCAGCGCTCCGCCGATTCCGCCCGCGCCCTGGGCAGCAGGCGTGAGGAGGCGGTTCACCTCAACTACCTCGCCTGGGCCCACAACCTCTGCGTCCACGACCCCCGTGCCGCGCTGACGAGCGCCGACGCCGCGCTCGCGGCGGCCCGCGACTGCGGGGACGGGCTGCAGGAGGGCTGGGCGCTCGGCTACGGCGCGGGCGCGCTCAGCCGGCTGGGCCGTACGGAAGAGGCCCGGGAGCGCCTGCGCGGCGCGGCCCGCCGGCTGGCCGCCCATCCCTCCCCGCAGGCCCGGCTGGCCGAGCTGACGGTCCTCAACAGCCTCGGCACCCTGCTGCGCCAGACCGGCCGGGCGGACGAGGCCCTGGACATCCACCGGCGCAGCGAGCGGATCTGCCGCGCGGGGATCCCGGGCCGGACGGAAGAGCTGATGGCGCTGTACCACGCGGTGGCCCGGCAGCAGATCGGCAACGATCTGGCGGCCCTGGAGCGCTGGCAGGAGGCCGAGGCACCGCTGCGGCAGGCCCTCGCCGCCTTCGAGGCGGCGCAGATGCCGGCCTGGGCCTCACAGGCCCGGCTCGACCTCGGCCAGGCGCTCGGTGCCGCGGGGCACCCCGAGGCCAGGGAGACGCTGGTCGCCGCCCGCGCCGACCTGAGGGCACTGCGGAGCCCGCGCCAGGCCGAGGCCGACGCCGCGCTCGCCGCGCTCGGCCGGAGCACCGCGGGCGCCTGAGGTCCCGCTGCCGGAGAGCGTGTGCGGACATGACCCAGCCGCGCCCATGTACTAGTGTTATCTCGACATCGAGATATCTGCCGAGGCGCACCGCGGTCGCCACACTGGTAAGGCATGCCTAACTTAGCCTGACCTTACTGGTTCGGCCAAGCCGGCGTGGCGGCACGATTGACGGTGGTACGCGCACATCAATGAAGGAGACTGTCGTGTCGGCGAACAGCTTCGACGCCCGCAGCACGCTGCAGGTGGGCGGCGAGTCGTACGAGATCTTCCGGCTGGACAAGGTGGAGGGCTCGGCCCGGCTGCCGTACAGCCTCAAGGTCCTGCTGGAGAACCTGCTCCGCACGGAGGACGGCGCGAACATCACCGCCGATCACATCCGCGCCCTCGGCGACTGGGACTCCCAGGCCCAGCCCAGCCAGGAGATCCAGTTCACGCCGGCCCGCGTGATCATGCAGGACTTCACCGGCGTCCCCTGCGTCGTGGACCTCGCCACGATGCGCGAGGCCGTGAAGGAGCTGGGCGGCGACCCGGCGAAGATCAACCCGCTGGCGCCGGCCGAGCTGGTCATCGACCACTCCGTCATCGCCGACAAGTTCGGCACCACCGACGCCTTCAAGCAGAACGTCGAGCTGGAGTACGGCCGCAACAAGGAGCGCTACCAGTTCCTGCGCTGGGGCCAGACCGCCTTCGACGAGTTCAAGGTCGTCCCGCCGGGCACCGGCATCGTCCACCAGGTGAACATCGAGCACCTGGCCCGTGTCGTCATGGTCCGCGACGGCAAGGCCTACCCCGACACCCTGGTCGGCACCGACTCGCACACCACCATGGTCAACGGCCTCGGCGTCCTCGGCTGGGGCGTCGGCGGCATCGAGGCCGAGGCCGCCATGCTCGGCCAGCCGGTCTCCATGCTCATCCCGCGCGTCGTCGGCTTCAAGCTCACCGGCGAGCTGAGCCCCGGCACCACCGCCACCGACCTCGTGCTCACCATCACCGAGATGCTCCGCAAGCACGGTGTGGTCGGCAAGTTCGTCGAGTTCTACGGCGAGGGTGTGGCCGCCACCTCCCTGGCCAACCGCGCCACCATCGGCAACATGTCGCCGGAGTTCGGCTCCACCGCCGCCATCTTCCCGATCGACGGCGAGACCCTGAACTACCTGCGCCTGACCGGCCGTTCCGAGCAGCAGGTCGCCCTGGTCGAGGCGTACGCCAAGGAGCAGGGCCTCTGGCTGGACCCGGCCGCCGAGCCCGACTTCTCCGAGAAGCTTGAGCTGGACCTCTCCACGGTCGTCCCCTCCATCGCCGGCCCGAAGCGCCCGCAGGACCGCATCGTCCTGGCCAACGCCGCCGAGCAGTTCAAGCAGGACGTCCGCAACTACGTGGACGTCGTGGACGAGGCGGGCCAGGAGTCCTTCCCGGCCTCCGACGCCCCGGCCGTCGCCCCGAACGGCGCCCCGAGCAACCCGGTCCAGGTGACCGCCCCCGACGGCACCACCTACGAGCTGGACCACGGTGCGGTGACGGTCGCGGCCATCACCTCCTGCACCAACACCTCCAACCCGTACGTCATGGTCGCCGCCGCCCTGGTGGCCAAGAAGGCGGTCGAGAAGGGCCTGACCCGCAAGCCGTGGGTGAAGTCCACCCTGGCCCCGGGCTCCAAGGTCGTCACCGACTACTTCGACAAGGCCGGCCTCACGCCGTACCTGGACAAGCTCGGCTTCAACCTGGTCGGCTACGGCTGCACCACCTGCATCGGCAACTCCGGCCCGCTGCCGGAGGAGGTCTCCAAGGCCGTCAACGACCACGACCTCGCCGTCACCTCGGTCCTGTCCGGCAACCGCAACTTCGAGGGCCGGATCAACCCCGACGTCAAGATGAACTACCTGGCGTCCCCGCCGCTGGTCGTCGCCTACGCCATCGCCGGCTCCATGAAGCTGGACATCACCCGCGAGGCCCTGGGCACCGACCAGGACGGCAACCCGGTCTACCTGAAGGACATCTGGCCCTCCGAGGCCGAGGTGAACGACGTCGTCGCCAACGCCATCGGCGAGGACATGTTCTCCAAGTCCTACAGCGACGTCTTCGCCGGCGACGCCCAGTGGCAGTCGCTGCCGATCCCGACCGGCGACACCTTCGAGTGGGACGCGGAGTCCACCTACGTCCGCAAGCCCCCGTACTTCGAGGGCATGACCATGGACCCGGCCCCGGTCGAGGACATCGCCGACGCCCGCGTCCTGGCCAAGCTGGGCGACTCGGTCACCACCGACCACATCTCCCCGGCCGGTGCCATCAAGGCCGACACCCCCGCCGGCAAGTACCTCACCGAGCACGGTGTCGAGCGGCGTGACTTCAACTCCTACGGCTCCCGCCGGGGCAACCACGAGGTCATGATCCGCGGCACGTTCGCCAACATCCGCCTGCGCAACCAGATCGCGCCGGGCACCGAGGGCGGCTACACCCGGGACTTCACGCAGGACGGCGGGCCGGTCTCCTTCATCTACGACGCCTCGCAGAACTACCAGGCCGCCGGCATCCCGCTGGTCGTCCTGGCGGGCAAGGAGTACGGCTCCGGCTCGTCCCGCGACTGGGCGGCCAAGGGCACCGCGCTGCTCGGCGTGAAGGCCGTCATCGCCGAGTCCTACGAGCGCATCCACCGCTCCAACCTCATCGGCATGGGCGTCCTGCCGCTGCAGTTCCCGGAGGGTGCCTCCGCCGAGTCCCTCGGTCTGACCGGCGAGGAGACCTTCTCCATCTCCGGCGTCACGGAGCTGAACGAGGGCCGCACCCCGCGCACGGTGAAGGTCACCACCGACACCGGTGTGGAGTTCGACGCGGTCGTCCGCATCGACACCCCCGGTGAGGCCGACTACTACCGCAACGGCGGCATCATGCAGTACGTGCTGCGCAACCTGATCCGCAAGTAAGCGGCAGGGCACAGCGGTTCGGCGGCACAGGGCCGCGTCCCCGGCACCCGGGGGCGCGGCCCTTCGCCGTCCCGCTCCGGGCGGACCCGGTGGCCGAGGGCACCGGGTCCGCGAGCCGGGCAGGCGAGGGGGGCGGGGCCTGCCCGGAGAGGGGGGTCGGGGCGGGCGGCCGATGTGACCGCCGAGTCTCGCGACATCGTTGTCATCGGCCGTGTCCCGACTGTACCGCCGCCACCGCCGACCCCGTCAACCCGCTTTCCTAGCCCGTCCGGGTGATACCGGCGCGCGCCTACCGGAGCGTACGCGGGCCTCTGTGGTACCGGTGACACCCGATGTTGCCCCTGGGGCCGGTGTGACCCCGGTCGGCGCTTGACCTCAAGCGGACTTGAGCTTCTACGTTCGTCCTGTTGCCGGCGACGGCGAGCCGCAGGCCGCCGATCAGCCGAAGTGCCGTGCCGTCAGGAGGGGTTGAACGATGAAGGCTGTCGCGTTCCGCGCGTTCGGAGGGCCCGAGGTCCTGGAGCTGATGGAGCTGCCGACGCCCGAACCGGGACCGGGCGAGGTGCGGGTGAGGGTGAAGGCGGCCGGTACCCAGCCCGTCGACTGCGCGGTGCGCACCGGCTGGGTCCCGCCGGGCTTCACCGTCACCTTCCCGCACATCACCGGCGGCGACTTCGCCGGCGTGGTGGACGCGCTCGGCGAGGGCGTCACCGGATTCTCGGCCGGCGACGAGGTCCTGGGCTTCCGCACCCAGCTCACCTACGCGGAGTACCTCGTCGTCCCCGCGGACCAGATCGTGCCCAAGCCCGCCGCGCTGTCCTGGGAGGTCGCCGGCTGCCTGTCCGCCTCCGGCCAGACCGCCCACACCGCGATCGAGACCCTCGGCGTCGGCGAGGGCGAGACCGTGCTGATCAACGGCGCCGCCGGCGGGGTCGGCACCATCGCCGTGCAGCTCGCGGTGGCCCGGGGCGCCAAGGTGATCGCCACCGGCCGCGAGGAGAACCACGCCTACCTGCGCGGGCTGGGCGCCGTACCGGTCGCCTACGGCGCGGGCCTGATCGACCGGGTCCGCGCGGCGGCGCCCGAGGGCGTGGACGCCGCCCTGGACACGGCGAGCGTCGAGGGCCTGCGGGTCGCGGCCGAACTCGTCAAGGACAAGGACCGGGTCGGCACCATCTTCGCCCACGAGGACTACGAAGAGCTGGGCGTGCGCTGGATCCGCAGCATGCGCTCGGCGCGGCGGCTCGCCGAACTGGCCGGACTGGTCGCCGACGGCGCGCTCACCGTGCACATCCGCAAGACCCTGCCGCTGGCCCGGGCCGCCGAGGCGCACCGCGAGCTGGAGACCGGCCACGGCCGCGGAAAGATCGTCCTGCTCATCGGCTGAGCGCCGCCCGCTTCATCGCTCTCCCATTCCTTCCACCCTTGCGAGGAGACCTCTCATGTCCACGGCCCCGCTCAAGATCGGCGTCATCATCGGCAGCGTGCGCACCGGCCGGTTCGCCGACAAGGTCGCCCAGTGGTTCCTCTCCGAGATCGGCCGGCGCGATGACATGGACGTCCATGTCATCGACCTCTCCGAGCCGGCGCTCGTGGCGGAGCTGAAACTCACCCTGGACACCACCGAACCGGGGGAGGGCACCCTCAGCCTGGCCCAGCGCATCGGCGGACTGGACGGGTACGTCGTCCTCACGCCCGAGTACAACCACGGCTACCCGGCCTCGCTGAAGCTCGCCATCGACTACGTGTACCGCGAGTGGCGGGCCAAGCCCGTCGGCTTCGTCTCCTACGGCGGCATGGCCGGCGGCCAGCGGGCCGTGGAGCAGCTGCGCCAGGTCTTCGCCGAGCTGCACGCCGTCACCCTGCGCGACACCGTCAGCTTCCACATGGCGTGGAGCCAGTTCGACGAGGAGGGCCGCCCCAAGGACGCCGACGGCGTCGGCAAGGCCGCCTCCGTGCTGCTCGACCAGCTCGCCTGGTGGGGCCTGACGCTCCGTGAGGGCCGTGCCGCCCGCCCCTACGACGGCTGATCCGGGGGCACCGGGTGGCCCGGCGGGCGGGGCCGCCGTCAGTCGGCGCGCGGACGGGTGGGCGGCGCCGCCGCGTGGGCCAGCAGGCACTCCTCCAGGAAGGCCAGGGCCCGCAGGTGGTAGGTGCGGGCGGCCCAGCCGAGGCTGATGTTGTGCCCGGCGTCGGGCAGCCGGTCCACCACCGCGCGCGGTGCGGCGAGCGGCGCCAGCAGGGCCCGCACGGCCTCCTCGTCGGTGCGCCACCACTGTTCCTGCTCGGCGAAGGTGAAGCGGACCGGCACCCGCACCCGGGCCGCCAGCTCCGGGTACATCCGGGGCCACGCCAGGGTCTCGCCGGCCTCCGTCGCCGGCACCGGCGCCACCAGCCGCTGCCCCTCCCGGAAGGCCTCCGGCGGGTACAGCCGCAGCTGCCCCCAGTGCCGCCGCCAGGCCCCGGGCGCGCCGGCGCCGGGCAACTGGTCGGGCGTCACGGCGAAGGCGCTGCCCAGCCCGGACAGGTCCAGCCCGATCAGCGGGGCCGGCAGGGCGTCGGCCGCCGCGGTGGACAGCGCGAGCCGGCCGCCGCCGGAGTGGGCGAGCAGGAAGAACCCGGCGCCGACGGGCCATCGTCCGGCGAAGTCCGCCAGGGCAGAGCCGAGCGTGGCGGTCTGCCCGGCCAGATCCTGTCCGTCCGGCAGTACGGCGGCCGAGGCGCCGTAGCCCGGCCGGTCGAGCGCCAGCACAGTGCAGCCGAGCCGGCTGCCCAGCTCCAGCAGCGACAGGCCCGGCCGCGCCCGGTTGTCGAAGTAACCGGCCCGCATGCCGCTGCCGTGCAGGGCGAGCACCACGGCCCGGGGCGCCCGCCCCGCCCCGGGTTCGGCGAGCAGCCCCGACAGCCGTACTCCGTCGCCGCCGTCGAGCGTCAGCTCCCGGGGGCCGGGCGGGTCGTCCGGCGGGGTGGGCGCGGGGGAGTCCGGACGGGTGAGCCCTGGCGACGATACGGCCTGCACCGGGGTACCTCCTGTGGTGGGCGGCGGGGTGACGAGCGGTGCGGTGACGAATGCTGCGGACATGCCTTTCTACCAAGCCGCCCCCGTGATCGCGGCCGCATCCGGCGCCGGTGCGGCGCGGGCGGCCGTACGGCTGACACGGCCCGAGGCTCAGCGGGCGTCGCCGTCCGCCGGGTGCCGGGCGGAGCGGACGGCCTTCCACCAGCCGGGGTGGTCGCGGTACCAGGCGACGACGTCGGCGAGCCCCTGCTCGAACGGGATCCGCGGGGCGTAGCCCAGCTCCTCGCGGATCTTGCTGTCGTCCAGGGCGTAGCGCAGGTCGTGCCCCTTGCGGTCGGGCACGTGCCGGACCCGCGACCAGTCGGCGCCGCACAGCGCGAGCAGCCGTTCGGTGACCTCGCGGTTGGTGCGTGCGTCGCCGCCGCCGACGTTGTAGACCTCGCCCGGCCGGCCCCGGTCGAGCACCAGCGCGACGGCCCGGCAGTGGTCGTCGACGTGCAGCCACTCGCGCACGTTGCGCCCGTCGCCGTAGAGCGGCAGCGGCAGGCCCTCCAGCAGGTTGGTCACGAACAGCGGGATCAACTTCTCGGGGTGCTGGTAGGGGCCGTAGTTGTTCGAGCAGCGGGTGATCGACACGTTCAGGCCGTGTGTGCGGTGACAGGCGCGGACGATCAGGTCCGAGGACGCCTTGGAGGCGGCGTAGGGCGAGTTGGGCAGCAGCGGGTGGTCCTCCGTCCAGGAGCCCTCGGCTATGGAGCCGTAGACCTCGTCGGTGGAGACGTGGACGAACCGCCCGGTGCCGGCCGCGAGACAGGCGTCCAGCAGCGTCTGGGTGCCGGCCACGTTGGTGCGCACGAACTCCGACGCCGACCGGACCGACCGGTCCACGTGCGACTCCGCGGCGAAGTGCACCACCGCGTCGTGCCCGGGCAGGATCCGGTCCAGCAGCTCCCGGTCGCAGATGTCACCGCGCACGAAGTCCAGCCGGGGGTGCGCCGCGGGCAGGCTGTCCCGGTGACCGGCGTAGGTGAGCTTGTCGAGGACGGTCACCCGGGACGTCTCGTGGCCGGGGTAGCCGCCGTCGAGCAGCGTGCGCACGAAGTGCGAGCCGATGAACCCGGCTCCGCCGGTGACCAGCAGCCTCATGCCGTCGCCTCCCGGGCGGTGCGGGCGGGGGTGCGTGGTGTCATCGGTGCTCCTGTGGCAGGGGGTCCTGCCTCGCAGTATGCGCGGCCACCGGTCCCACAGGCGAAGGGGCCCCCGCCCCGCGCGACACCGGCCCGCCGGAAGAGCCGCGATGCTCCTCCGGCGGGCCGGCCGCCGTACCCGGTGTGCGCTCAGGCCAGCAGCTCCACCTCCGCCAGGGTCGACTCGCCGTCCAGGACCAGGCGGTAGCGGCTGTACGTGCCCGGCGCGGCGATGGTGAAGGCGCGGGTCTGGCGGTCCCAGGCGAACGTCTCACCGGTGCGGTGGTCCAGGGTCCGCCACGTCGTGCCGTCGGCGGAACCCTGGAGGGTCCAGCCGGACGGCGCGGTGGTGTGGTCGGCCCCCGAGGTCAGCGTGTACCGGACGGGCCGTACGGCGCCCCGGGCCGGCAGGTCGGCGGAGGCGAGCGTCGCGCTCGTCGCCGAGGTGTCGTCGAAGAGCGCCCCCGCGCCCTTCAGCACGTCCGCGCGCGGCTCGGGCACCTGGTCGCCCCGGGTGATCGAGACCGGCGCCGCGTTCTCGCCCGTGCCCCAGGCCGACGGCTCCGGGCCCATGGCGAAGTCCAGCACCCCGCCCTTGGCCAGCAGCGAGTGGGGGAGCGAAGTCGACGTCCAAGGGCGGCCGTCGACCTTGAGCCCCTGCACATAGACGTTCTTCGCGCTGTTGCGCGGGGCCCGCACCACCAGGTCCCGGCCGTTCTCCAGGTGCACGGTCGCCTTCTTGAACAGCGGGGAGCCGATGGCGTACTCGCCGCTGCCCATCACCAGCGGGTAGAAGCCGAGCGCGGAGAACAGGTACCAGGCGGACTGCTCGCCGTTGTCCTCGTCGCCGTGGTAGCCCTGCCCGATCTCGCTGCCGGTGTACAGCCGGGACAGCGCCTCGCGCACGTACGCCTGCGTCTTCCACGGCTGGCCGGCCGCGTCGTACATGTACAGGACGTGGTGCGCGACCTGGTTGGAGTGGCCGTACATGCCCATCCGGACGTCCCGGGCCTCGGTCATCTCGTGGATGACACCGCCGTAGGAGCCCACGTAGTCCGGGGAGGCGGTCTCCGGGGTGGCGAAGTAGGTGTCGAGCTTGTCGGCGAGGCCCTGCCGGCCGCCGTACAGGTTGGCCAGGCCCCGGCTGTCCTGCGGGACGGTGAAGGCGTAGCCCCAGCCGTTGGTCTCGGTGTAGTCGTAGCCCCACACCCGCGGGTCGTACTTCGCGGAGTCCACGCGCCAGCCGCCCTTGGCGTCCCGGCCCTGGAAGAAGCCCGCCCCGCTGTCGAACAGCTTCACGTAGTCGCGGGCGCGGTCGAGGAAGTACCGCGACTCCTCCTGATAGCGCCTCTCGCCCGTCTTCCTGTACAGCGCCTCGCCCATCTTCGCGATGCCGTAGTCGTTGACGTAGCCCTCCATCGCCCAGGACAGACCCTCGTGGGTGTCGGTCGGGGTGTAGCCGAGGAAGGGGGAGGTGGCCATGCCCTTGCGGCCCACGCCCGGCGCGGGCGGGACGACGGTGGCGTTCTTCACGGCCGCCTCGTACGCCGCCCTCGCGTCGAACTGCACGCCCTTGACGTAGGCGTCGGCGAAGGCCACGTCCGAGGAGGTGCCGGTCATCAGGTCCGCGTAGCCCGGGGAGGACCAGCGGGAGGTCCAGCCGCCGTCCTTGTACTGCTGCACGAACCCGTCGACCAGTTCCCCGGCCCGGGTGGGCGTCAGGAACGAGTAGGCGGGCCAGGTGGTGCGGTAGGTGTCCCAGAAGCCGTTGTTGACGTACACCTTGCCGTCGACGATCTTCGCGCCGGTGTGCGTGGGGGTGTCCGGGCCCGGCATGGGGGAGAACGGGGAGGCGTAGCGGTCCTCGCCGTCCACCTTCTCGAAGCCGGAGTTGGGGTACAGGTACAGCCGGTACAGACCGGAGTAGAGCGTGGTCAGCTGGTCCTCGCTCGCGCCCTCCACCTCGACCTTGCCGAGCAGTTCGTCCCAGGCGTGCCGGGCGCGCGCCTTCACGGTGTCGAACGACGTGCCCTCGGGGATCTCCTGGCGCAGGTTCTCCCGCGCCTGGTCGACGCCGATCAGCGAGGTCGAAAGGCGCAGGGTGACGGTGCGGTCGGCGCCCGCGGCGAACCGCAGACGGCCCTTCACCCCGCTCGCCGCGCCGTCCGTCACCGGCTTGTCGAACTCGCCGTACACGAACAGCCGGGTGGCGCCCGTGGACAGGCCCGACTTCACGTCCGAGTAGCCGGTGACCCGCCCGTGCTCCTTGTCGAGGGTCAGCCCGGCCTGCTCGGTGACGTTGTCGAACAGCACGCTCGCGTCGTCGCCGGGGTAGGTGAAGCGCAGCACGGCCGCGTGGTCGGTCGGCGTCATCTCGGCCTTGAGACCGTTTTCGAACCGGACCCCGTAGTAGTAGGGCCGCGCGGTCTCGTTCTCGTGCCGGAAGGCCAGTGCGCGTGCCTCGCGGCCGGTGTCCGGGGTGCCGGCCGCGGCCGACGGCATCACCTGGAAGGTCTGCCGGTCGCCCATCCACGGGCTCGGCTCATGGCTCGCGCTGAACGCCTGGATCGTCGGCAGGTTGTCCGCGTTGTTCGCGCGCGCGTACTCGTACAGCCAGCTCAGCGAGGACGCGTTGGTCACCGGCGTCCAGAAGTTGAAGCCGTGCGGCACGGCGGTCGCCGGGAAGGTGTTGCCGCGCGAGAAGCTGCCGCTGGAGTGGGTGCCGCGGGTGGTCAGCGCGTAGTCCGCCAGGTGTGCCTTCGGCCTGGCCGGTGCGACCGGCTTCAGGGACACGTCGTCCAGCCAGCCGCGGAACTTCGCCGGGCCGCCCGGGGAGTCGTAGGCCACCAGGATCCGGTCGACGGTCTTCCCGGCCGCCACCGATCCGATCCGCGCGGTCACGTTGTTCCACTGGTTGACGTACAGCGCCTTCGCCGCGCCCTGCCCGCGCGGGGAGAGCGGGAAGCCGTGCTGGTCCAGGGCGCCCAGGTCGCTGAGGTAGGTGCCGTCGGTGAAGGCCAGGTCGACGGAGACGTGGGTGGCGTCGTAGTCGCGGTCGCCGTCGGCCATCGACGGGAAGATCCGGTAGGCCAGTTCGGTGTCGCGGCCGACCCGCACGTTCACGTCGAAGACCTTGTTGGAGGAGTGGGCGCGGCCGTCCGCGGTGTGCCGGCCGGCGTAGCGCAGGGCCCGCTTTCCGGTGAACCCGGCCCGCGCCTTGGCGGTCGGGGAGCCGCTGGGCCCCTTGTCCACCAGGGTCAGCATGTCCTGTGGCACCGGCCCGCCGCCGCCTCCGGTGGCGAACTGCACATCGGCGAGCTGGAGGATGTCCGGGGCGCCGTTGTTGCGCGTCACCTCCAGCCGGAAGTGCTGGTAGACGGCCGGTTCGGCCAGGTCGTACGACTTGGTCAGATACCGCTCGGAGAAGGCCTCGCCCGAGCGGGTGTCGAGCGTCGTCCAGTGCGTGCCGTCGGCGGAGCCCTTCAGGGTCCAGTCCCTCGGGTCGCGCTCGGCGTAGTCGTTGGCCGAGGTGAGCGCGTACGTCCGCAGGCTCACCGGCTTGTCCAGGTCGAACTCCGCCCAGCCGGACGGCTCGAAGGTCAGCCACTTGGTGCCGGGCTCGCCGTCGGCCAGGTTCTCCTTGACCTCGCCGGCGCCCGCGTTCTCGCCGCCGGCCCGGACCTCGGTGACATGGTCGGTCACATTGCCCGGGATGCCGGTGCTGTAGCCGCCGTCGACGCCCGCCGCCCGCTTGCTCCCGTCCGGGCCGGTGTCCACGGTGTTCAGCCAGTCCGGCGCCGGCTCGCCCGCCTCGAACGAGGACGCGAACTCCCGGTCGGGCACCGCGGGCCGGGCCGGCAGGGCGACCGCCGCGCCCTGTGCGCCGACGGCCATGACAAAGGCGGCCGTGAGGACGGCCGCCGGACCCCATCTGTGCCGAGTTCTCCGCTGCATCTACGGATTTCCCCTCCTGCGCCCCTTCGGACAACGTTGTCAGCTGCGGGCGCAGGAACCAGTAGGTGGTCAAGTGGCCCGTGATGTCAAGGGTGTTGACCGTGGCATTCAGGGAGTAATGTCGCGAATTTTTCCTGCGCGGCACGTGTCGCGGGCTCATATTTTCCGGCAGGTCTCAACTCGGAAAAGACCGATGGGGAACCCTGCACTCGATCTTGTCCGCCGGGGTCAAGTGGACTATACCTGTCGGCATTTCCCGCACGACCCTGCACGACCCGACCAGCGGTGCCGGCAAGGATCCGGTTCACCGCCTGAGTCCTGGAGAAGGCGAGGACTTGAGCATGGGATCCACTGCGCACCACCGTGCCGAAGGTGTCGGCCGCCGCGATCTGATCAAGCGCTCGGCGGCGCTCGGTCTGATCGCCACGCCGGGGATGGGCCTGCTGTCCGCCTGCGCCAGCAGCGGCGGCGACGGACAGGACAAAGCCGAGCAGGGCAAGAAGACCGCCAAGAACCCGCTCGGTGTCAATGACACCGCCGGGCTGGAATTCGTCCTCTTCGACGGCGGCTTCGGCAAGGAGTACGCCGAGGACGCGGTGAAGATCTACGAACACGACTTCCCCAAGGCCAAGGTGAGGTTCGCGGCCACCCAGAAGATCCAGTCCACCCTCCAGCCCCGCTTCAACCAGGGCACCCCGCCGGACCTCATCGACAACTCCGGCGCCGAACAGATGGACATGGGCGTCCTCGTCGGCAAGAACCAGCTCGCCGACCTCACCGCGCTGCTGGACGCGCCGTCGTACGACGACCCCCGGAAGAAGGTCCGCGACACACTGCGCCCCGGCATCGTGGAGATGGGCCAGTTCGACGGCGACCCGGTCTGGATCCTGTACTACGCCTACACGGTCTACGGCGTCTGGTACTCGCAGAAGGCCCTGGACTCGCTGGACGCGGCGTACCCGGAGACCTGGGACGACATGCTCGCGCTGTGCGCCAAGGCCAAGAAGAGGGGCATCGCGGGCTGGACCTACGCGGGCAAGTACCCGTACTACATCCCCTTCTCGCTGTACCCGATGATCGGCAAGGTCGGCGGGCGCGAGGTGCTCGACGCCATCGACAACCTGGAGCCGAACGCCTGGAAGCACCCCGCGGTCAAGGCGTGCTTCGAGGCCTACTACGAGCTGTACAAGAAGGGCTACATCCTCCAGGGCACCCCGGGCCTGGACCACATCCAGTCGCAGACCGCGTGGGCCAAGGGCAAGGCGCTGTTCCTGCCGAACGGCTCCTGGGTGGAGAACGAATCGGCCAACGTCATCCCGCCCGACTTCGGCCTCGCCGTCTCCGCGCCCTCCGGCCTCGACGCCTCCGACAAGCTGCCGTTCGGCACCATCTGGGCCTCCGGCGGCGAGCCCTTCATCGTCCCGGCCAAGGCGAAGAACGCCGAGGGCGGCATGGAGCAGCTGCGCATCATGCTCTCCGAGGCGTCCTCGAAGAACTTCACCGCCAAGGTGAAGTCGCTGACCGCGTTCAACGGCGGCACCTCCGGCATCACCCTCACCCCGGGCCTGAAGTCGGGTGTGGCGGCGCTGGAGAAGGCCGGGAGCAACGTGGTGAATCCCCGGCTGCAGGACTGGTACGTGCAGTTGCAGAAGGAGAAGATCGGGGTGTCCGGCCTCGGCGAGATGATGGCCGGCCGGCTCACCCCCGCCGAGGCGATCAAGAAGATCCAGTCGTTCGCCGACGAGGCGGCCAAGGACTCCTCCATCAAGCACTACAAGCACCAGTAATCCGGCACCCTGACAGCACCGGAGTGGCGATGCGGCACGGCAAATACCGGTTCATCGTGGGGTTTCTGGCACTGCCCCTGGGACTGTACGCGCTCTTCGTGGTGTGGCCGTTCATCCAGTCCGTCTACTACTCGTTCACGGACTGGACGGGCCTCAGCCCCGATTTCAAGATGGTCGGGTTCGACAACTACGAAAGGATGCTCGACGACGGCATCTTCTGGAAGTCGTTGCGGCACAGTCTCCTGTTCGCTCTGGTGCTGCCGGTGGTGACGCTCGCCCTGGCGCTGTTCTTCGCCTTCATGATCAATGTGGGCGGCCGGCGGAGGAAGGGCGGCCCCGCCATTTCCGGGGTGCGGGGCTCGGCCTTCTACAAAATCGTCTATTTCTTCCCGCAGGTCCTGTCGATCGCGATCGTCTCGCTGCTGTTCGCCTTCGCGTACAACCCGGACAGCGGAGCGATCAACTCGCTGCTGCGCGGCATCGGCCTCGACGGCGTGCAGCCGCTGTGGCTGGGCGATCCGGACCTGGCCCTGTGGTGTGTGATGGCGGTGCTCGTGTGGTCCACGGTCGGCTTCTTCGTGGTCCTGTTCTCCGCGGGCATGGCCTCGATCCCGGCCGAGCTGTACGAGGCGGCGCTGCTGGACGGCGCGAACCGGGCCACCACGTTCTTCCGCGTCACCCTGCCGCTGCTGTGGGACACCGTGCAGTCCGGCTGGGTCTACCTGGGCATCCTCGCCCTCGGCGCGGAGTCGTTCGCGGTCGTGCAGATCATGACGACCGGACCGGGCGGACCGGACTACTCGACCACCGTGATGGTCCTGTACGTGTACCAGAAGGCGTTCCGGGACGGTCAGGCCGCGTACGCCACCACCATCGGCGTCGCCCTGCTGGTCGTCACGCTCGCGTTCGCGGCGATCGTGATGCGGCTGGGCCGTCGCGAGCGGCTGGAGTTCTGAACCGATGAAGACGACCGAGACCCCCGCCCCGCCGCCGGCCGAGTCCGGCGCCACGGTCCACAAGACGGACCGGCACCCGGCCGCGCGCCGGCCCTCCGGCCGGCAGCGGGAGGGGACCGTCCTCAACGTCTTCTCCCACGGCGTCCTCGTGATCTGGGCGATCATGGTGGTCATGCCGTTGGTGTGGGCGGTGATGACCTCCTTCAAGGACGACGGCTCCATCTTCGGCTCGCCCTGGTCCCTGCCGGACCGGCTGCACTTCGACAACTGGGCCCGGGCCTGGACCGACGCCCATATGAGCGACTACTTCCTGAACACCGTCCTGGTGGTCGGCGGCTCGCTCGTCGGCACCCTGGTGCTCGGCTCGATGGCGGCCTATGTGCTGGCCCGGTTCGACTTCCCGGGCAACCGCTTCGTCTACTACCTGTTCGTCGGCGGCATGAGCTTCCCGGTCATGCTCGCGCTGGTCCCGCTGTTCTACGTCGTGAACAACATGGGCCTGCTGAACACGATCCACGGCCTGATCCTGGTCTACATCGCCTACTCGCTGCCGTTCACGGTGTTCTTCCTCACGGCGTTCTTCCGCACCCTGCCCACATCGGTGGCGGAGGCGGCCTTCGTGGACGGCGCTTCGCACACGCGTACGTTCTTCCAGGTCATGCTGCCCATGGCCAAGCCCGGCCTGATCAGCGTGGGCATCTTCAACTTCCTCGGCCAGTGGAACCAGTACATGCTGCCCACGGTCCTGAACACCGACCCGGACAAGAAGGTGCTCACCCAGGGACTCGTCCAGCTCGCGGTCAGCCAGGGCTACAAGGGCGACTGGTCCGGTCTGTTCGCGGGCCTGGTCATGGCGATGCTGCCGGTGCTCGCGGCGTACATCGTCTTCCAGCGGCAGGTGGTGCAGGGACTGACCGCGGGGGCGCTGAAGTAACCCCGGCCGGCGGGCGGGGCCACACCCCGTGATTGCTCGTGCGCACACCGTCCCGGCGGATCCGGGGCGGTGTGCGCCGCCGTGCCCGGGTACCCGGAAACGGTTCAACCTCTTGACGTGAGTCGCCCCGAACGGCTCAGCTTAGAGTTCACTAGTTGGACATACACGGGGCCTCGCCGAAGCGGCCCCGCGCTCAGGAGGTCGTCGTGGAGACTCCAGGGTCGCAGTCGTCACTGCACCGGGCCAACCTGGAGCGGGTGGTCCGGGCCGTACGACTGGCCGGGTCCCTCACCCAGGCGGAGATCGCGCGGACGACCGGGCTGTCCGCGGCCACCGTCTCCAATATCGTGCGGGAACTGAAGGACGGCGGAACCGTCGAGGTCACCCCCACGTCGGCGGGCGGGCGGCGGGCCCGCAGCGTCAGCCTGAGCGGGGACGCCGGCATCGTGATCGGGGTCGACTTCGGGCACACCCATCTGCGGGTCGCGGTCGGCAACCTCGCCCACCAGGTGCTCGCCGAGGAGGCCGAGCCGCTGGACGTCGACGCCTCCGCCGACCAGGGCTTCGACCGGGCCGAACAGCTGGTCAACCGCCTCGTCGCGGCGACCGGCGTGGACCGGACCAAGGTGGCCGGCGTCGGCCTCGGCGTGCCCGGCCCGATCGACGTCGAGTCCGGCACCCTCGGCTCCACCGCGATCCTGCCCGGCTGGGGCGGCACCAAGCCCGCCGAGGAGCTGCGCGAGCGGCTCGGCGTACCCGTGCACGTGGACAACGACGCCAACCTCGGCGCCCTCGGCGAACTGGTCTGGGGCAGCGGCAAGGGCGTGCGCGACCTGGCCTACATCAAGGTCGCCAGCGGTGTCGGCGCCGGTCTGGTGATCGACGGCAAGATCTACCGGGGCCCGGGCGGCACGGCCGGCGAGATCGGGCACATCACCCTGGACGAGTCCGGACCGGTCTGCCGCTGCGGCAACCGCGGCTGTCTGGAGACCTTCGCGGCGGCGCGCTATGTGCTCCCGCTGCTCCAGCCCAGCCACGGCCCCGACCTGACCATGGAGGGCATCGTCCGGCTGGCCAGGGACGGCGACCCGGGCTGCCGCCGGGTGATCGCCGACGTCGGCCGCCACATCGGCAGCGGAGTGGCCAACCTCTGCAATCTGCTGAACCCGAGCCGGGTGGTCCTCGGCGGCGACCTCGCCGAGGCCGGGGAGCTGGTGCTCGGGCCGATCAGGGAGTCCGTCGGCCGCTACGCCATCCCCAGCGCCGCCCGTCAACTGTCCGTTCTCCCCGGGGCACTTGGCGGCCGGGCCGAGGTCCTCGGCGCGCTCGCCCTCGCCCTCAGCGAGATGGGTGATTCCACCCTTTTGGACGGAGCCCTGCAGGTCACGGCGCCTGCCTTCACTTAGAGAACGGATGGCACCGTTGCCATCTCGTTAAGGATTTACTTCTTGACGTCGCACGTGTGGCCGAGTTGACTTCCAGCCACCTCGGCCGCAACGACGCGGCCTCGTCAGGGAGGTTTCTCAAGTGAACGCACGTATGCGTCGTGCCGCCGTTGCCGTTGCCGCCGGTGCGATGGCCGTCTCGCTGGCCGCCTGTGGCAGCGCCAAGGAGTCGAAGGGCAACGACGACTCTTCCTCCGCTTCGTCCGTCAAGAAGGGCGACGACATCACGGTCGGTCTGCTCCTTCCGGAGAACAAGACCGCGCGGTACGAGAAGTTCGACCGCCCGCTGATCGAGAAGAAGATCGGCGAGCTGACCAACGGCAAGGCCAAGGTCGAGTACAACAACGCCCGCCAGGACGCGAACCTTCAGGCCCAGCAGGTCGACACGATGATCACCAACAAGGTGGACGTCCTGATCATCGACGCGGTGGACGCCAAGGCCATCCAGAACTCCGTCAAGAAGGCCGTGGACCAGGGCATCAAGGTCGTCGCCTACGACCGCCTCGCCGAGGGCCCGATCAGCGCCTACACCTCCTTCGACAACGTCCAGGTCGGCAAGACCCAGGGCGAGGCCCTGCTGAAGGCGCTGGGCGGCAAGGCCACCAAGTCCTCCAAGATCGTCATGATCAACGGCTCGGTGACCGACCCCAACGCCAAGCAGTTCAAGGACGGCGCGCACTCCGTCCTCGACGGCAAGGTCACCATCGCCAAGGAGTACGACACCAAGGAGTGGGCGCCGGACAACGCCAACTCCGAGATGGAGGCGGCGATCTCCGCCGTCGGCAAGAAGGACATCGCGGGCGTCTACTCCGCCAACGACGGCATGGCCGGCGGTATCATCACCGCCCTGAAGGCCGCGGGCCTGAAGGTCCCGGTCACCGGCCAGGACGCCGAGCTGGCCGGTGTGCAGCGCATCGTCACCGGCGACCAGTACATGAGCGTGTACAAGTCGTACCCGCAGGAGGCGGAGACCGCCGCCCAGATGGCCGTCGCGCTCGCCAAGGGCGAGAGCCTGGACTCCATCGCCAAGGACAAGGTCTCCAGCGCCAGCGCCAAGGACGTCCCGTCCGTGCTGGTCCCGGTCGTGTCCCTCACGCAGGACAACATCAAGGACACCGTGATCAAGGACGGCATCTACACCGTCGACGAGATCTGCTCCGGCAAGTACAAGGCCGCCTGCGACAAGCTCGGCCTGAACAAGTAAGCGGCACCCGGTCCCTTCCCGGCCGCCGGGCGTTCGACCCTTGAACGCCCGCGGCGCGGACGACGACCGGCCGCCTCCTCGCTCCTCCGGCGCCCCGGCGCATTCACACAGCCCCGCAAGCTCGGCCCGGGGCGCCGGACGGAACTCCCTCCCCCCAAACTTCTGCACAACCTCCCGCCGGGTCAGGCGGCGAAGGAGATGGTTCACGTGTCCGCTACGCCCGTGCTGGCGTTGCGCGGGGTCTCCAAGCGGTTCGGTGCCGTTCAGGCGCTCACCGACGTAGAGCTCGAGATCCACGCCGGTGAGGTGGTCGCCCTGGTCGGCGACAACGGCGCCGGAAAGTCCACGCTGGTCAAGACGATCGCCGGCGTCCACCCCATCGACGAGGGTGCCATCGAATGGGATGGCAAGCCCGTGTCGATCAGCAAGCCGCACGACGCCCAGGCACTGGGCATCGCGACGGTCTACCAGGACCTCGCGCTGTGCGACAACATCGATGTCGTCGGCAACCTCTTCCTCGGCCGTGAGCTGAGGAAGTGGGGCGTGCTGGACGAGGTCGAGATGGAGCGCCGCGCCCGCGAGCTGCTCACCACGCTGTCGATCCGCATCCCCAGCGTCCGCATCCCGATCGCCTCGCTCTCCGGCGGTCAGCGCCAGACCGTGGCCATCGCCCGTTCCATGCTCGGCGACCCCAAGCTGGTCATCCTGGACGAGCCCACCGCCGCCCTCGGCGTCGAGCAGACCGCCCAGGTGCTCGACCTGGTCGAGCGGCTGCGCGAGCGCGGCCACGCCGTCATCCTCATCAGCCACAACATGGCGGACGTGAAGGCGGTGGCCGACAAGGTCGCCGTCCTGCGCCTCGGCCGCAACAACGGCGTCTTCGAGGTCAAGACGACCTCGCAGGAGGAGATCATCTCCGCCATCACCGGCGCCACCGACAATGCCGTGACCCGCCGTGCCGCGCGCACGTCCAGCGCGAACGGGGAGGCTTCCCAGTGAGCATCGACAAGACCTCCGCCACCGACCCCGGCAAGACGTCCGCACAGGACGCGACCCCGGTCGAGAACCCCGAGGCCGCCGCGGCCGCGGTCACCGCCGTCGACCCGCGCCTGCTGGTGCAGGAAGAGGGCCTGCTCGGCTACTGGAACGAGTTCAAGCGCAAGATGAAGGCCGGCGAGCTGGGCTCCCTGCCGGTCATCGTGGGCCTGGCGATCATCTGCGTGATCTTCCAGGTGCTGAACTCCAACTTCCTGTCCGCGCAGAACATCAACGACGTGACGATCACGATGGTCGGCACGGGCATGATCTCCGTCGGCATCGTCTTCGTGCTGCTGCTCGGCGAGATCGACCTCTCGGTGGGCTCGGTCAGCGGCGCGGCCAGCGCCCTGATGGCCGTCCTCGCGGTCAACCAGGGCTGGCCCGAGTGGGCCGCCGTCCTCCTCGCCATCGCCGCCGGCCTCGCCATCGGCGCGCTGCACGGCTTCTTCTTCGCGGTGCTCGGCGCCCCCGCCTTCGCCGTCACACTGGCCGGCCTGCTGTTCTGGCTCGGCTTCATGCTGAAGGTGCTGGGCGAGGACGGCACGATCAACCTGGACGGCGAGGGACTGGTCGCCAAGCTGACCACGTACTACTTCTCCGACATCGCCGCCGCCTACGGGCTCGCCGTGGTCGTGGTCGCGGTGTTCTTCGTCACCTCCTTCCTCGGCAACCGGCGCCGGGAGGCCGCGGGCATCCCCGCCCGGCCGCTGAGCGACACGGTGCTGCGCACGGTGCTGCTGGCCGTCGTCGCCTTCGCCGCCGCCTACATGTACAACCAGTACAAGGGCCTGCCGCTGGCCACGGTGATCTTCCTGGTGTTCCTGGTCGCCACGGACTTCCTGCTGCGGCGCACCGCCTACGGGCGCAAGATCTTCGCGCTCGGCGGCAGCGTCGAGGCGTCCCGGCGCGCGGGCATCAACGTCACGGCGGTGCGGATCTCCGTCTTCGCGATCTCCGGCGGGTTCGCCGCGATCGGCGGCCTGTTCCTGGCCTCGAAGATCGCCTCGGCCAACCAGAGCGCCGGCACCGGCGACCTGCTGATGAACGCCATCGCCGCGGCCGTCATCGGCGGCACCTCGCTCTTCGGCGGGCGCGGCCGGACCTGGAACGCCCTGCTGGGTGTGCTGGTGATCGTGTCCATCCAGTACGGTCTCCAGCTCCAGTCCATCGCGGAGCCGGTGAAGTACATGATCACCGCCGCCGTTCTGCTGACCACCGTCGTGATCGACTCCATCACGCGCAAGACGCAGAAGACCGCGGGCCGCGCCTAGCGCCCGCCCGCCCCAAGGGGCGCGGACGACCGCGTACCGGCCCGTCGTGGCCGGCTCCGCGGCCGACCGCGCCCCTTCGGGGTGCCCGTCGGGCCCGGCATTAGACTCGGGCGAGCCCGGCAACAGCTCGATCAGCTCTAGTTCAAGGAGGCACGGGTGCCGCTGCTGACCCGCATCAGGGGACCGCGCGATCTGGACCGGCTCAGCCTGGAGGAGCTGGACCAGCTGGCAGAGGAGATCCGTACCTTCCTCGTCGACGCTGTCTCCAAGACCGGCGGCCACCTCGGTCCGAACCTCGGTGTGGTGGAGCTGACCATCGCCCTGCACCGGGTCTTCCACTCGCCCGAGGACAAGGTGCTGTGGGACACCGGCCACCAGTCCTACGTGCACAAGCTGCTCACCGGCCGGCAGGACTTCTCCCGGCTGAAGATGAAGGGCGGGCTGTCCGGCTACCCGGCGCAGGCCGAGTCCGAGCACGACGTCATCGAGAACAGTCACGCCTCGACCGTGCTCGGCTGGGCCGACGGCATCGCCAAGGCCAACCAGCTGCGCCGGCGGGACGACCACGTGGTCGCCGTCATCGGTGACGGCGCGCTCACCGGCGGCATGGCCTGGGAGGCGCTGAACAACATCGCCGAGGCCAAGGACCGCCCGCTCGTCATCGTCGTCAACGACAACGAGCGCTCCTACGCCCCGACCATCGGCGGCCTCGCCAACCACCTGGCGACCCTGCGCACCACCGACGGCTACGAGCGCTTCCTCGCCCGGACCAAGGACATCCTCGACCGCACCCCGGTCGTCGGCAAGCCGCTGTACGAGACCCTGCACGGCGCCAAGAAGGGGCTGAAGGACTTCATCGCCCCGCAGGGCATGTTCGAGGACCTGGGCCTGAAGTACCTCGGCCCGATCGACGGCCACGACATCGAGGCGCTGGAGTCCGCGCTGGCCCGCGCCAAGCGGTTCGGCGGCCCGGTGATCGTGCACTGCCTCACCGAGAAGGGCCGCGGCTACCAGCCCGCCCTCCAGGACGAGGCCGACCGCTTCCACGCCGTCGGCAAGATCCACCCGGACACCGGGCTGCCGATCAGCTCCTCCGGCGCCGACTGGACCTCGGTCTTCGGCGAGGAGATGGTCAGGCTCGGCGAGGAACGCGAGGACATCGTCGCGATCACCGCCGCCATGCTCCAGCCGGTCGGCCTGGACAAGTTCGCCAAGCGCTTCCCCGACCGGGTCTACGACGTCGGGATCGCCGAGCAGCACGGCGCCGTCTCCGCGGCGGGCCTCGCCTACGGCGGGCTGCACCCGGTCTTCGCCGTGTACGCCACCTTCCTCAACCGCGCCTTCGACCAGGTCCTCATGGACGTGGCCCTGCACAAGTGCGGGGTGACCTTCGTGCTGGACCGGGCCGGGATCACCGGCACCGACGGCGCCTCGCACAACGGCATGTGGGACATGTCGATCCTCCAGGTGGTGCCCGGGCTGCGGCTGGCCGCGCCGCGCGACGCCGACCAGGTGCGGGCCCAGCTGCGCGAGGCCGTCGCCGTCGAGGACGCGCCGACCGTGGTCCGCTTCTCCAAGGGCGCAGTCGGTCCCGCCGTGCCCGCCGTGGGCCGGGTCGGCGGCATGGACGTACTGCGCGAGCCCGGCACGGACCGACCGGACGTCCTGCTGGTGTCCGTGGGCGCCCTCGCCCCGATGTGCCTGGAGATCGCCGCCCTGCTCGACAAGCAGGGCATCTCCACCACCGTGGTCGACCCGCGCTGGGTCAAGCCCGTGGACGAGGCCATGGCCCCGCTGGCCGAACGGCACCGGGTCGTCGTCACCGTCGAGGACAACAGCCGGGTCGGCGGCGTCGGCTCCGCGATCGCCCAGGCCCTGAGGGACGCGGGCGTGGACGTACCGCTGCGCGACTTCGGCATCCCGCCGCGCTTCCTCGACCACGCCTCCCGTGCCGAGGTCATGGCCGAGATCGGGCTGACCGCGCCGGACATCGCCCGCCAGGTCACCGGGCTGGTCGCCAAGCTCGACGGCCGGTTCGAGCGCCCGGCCGACGCCGTGGAGCCCGCGCGCGACTAGCGAGCGCCCCCGACAGGCCGGTCCCGCCACGTCCCCCGGTGGCGGAACCGGCCTGTTTGCGTGAACCTGCCTGTGCGGGTCAAACCCGTACCACCGGCCCTCTCGATCATGTCGAGGCCGGCAAGCGTGGGAGGTGGGTTCGTGAGCAGCACGCTGTTCCGGACGAAGAACGTCGAGCAGTCCATCCAGGACACCGAGGAACCCGAGCACGCGCTCAAGAAGTCACTGTCCGCCCTGGACCTGACCGTCTTCGGCGTCGGCGTCATCATCGGCACCGGCATCTTCGTCCTCACCGGCACGGCGGCGAAGAACACCGCCGGACCCGCGGTCTCGCTGTCCTTCGTCATAGCCGGTGCCGTCTGCGCGCTCGCCGCCCTCTGCTATGCCGAGTTCGCCTCCACGGTTCCGGTGGCGGGCTCCGCCTACACCTTCTCCTACGCCTCGCTCGGCGAACTCCCCGCCTGGATCATCGGCTGGGACCTGGTGCTGGAGCTGGCGCTCGGCACGGCGGTGGTCGCGGTCGGCTGGTCCGGCTACATCCACTCGCTGCTCGACAACTGGGGCTGGCACCTGCCCGAGGCGCTCGGCGGGCGGGACGGCGCCACCGGCTTCGGCTTCGACATCCTCGCCGCCGCCCTCGTGCTGCTGCTCACCGCCATCCTCGTCGTCGGCATGAAGGTGTCCGCGCGGGTCACCTCGGTGGTCGTCGGGATCAAGGTGGCCGTCGTCCTCGTCGTGATCGTCGCGGGCGCCTTCTTCGTCAAGGGCGCCAACTACGACCCGTTCATTCCCGCGGAGCAGCCCGCCGCGGCCGGCGGCAATCTCAAGGCCCCCCTGGTCCAGTTGATGTTCGGGTGGGCCCCCTCGCACTTCGGGGTCATGGGCATCTTCACCGCCGCCTCCGTGGTCTTCTTCGCCTTCATCGGCTTCGACGTCGTCGCCACCGCCGCCGAGGAGACCCGCAATCCGCAGCGCGACGTCCCGCGCGGCATCCTCGGCTCCCTGGTCATCTGCACCGCCCTGTACGTCGCCGTGTCGATCGTCGTCACCGGCATGCAGAAGTACAGCTCGCTGTCCGTGGAGGCGCCCCTCGCCGACGCGTTCAAGACCACCGGGCACCCCTGGTTCGCGGGCCTGATCAGCTTCGGCGCCGCGGTCGGCCTGACCACCGTGTGCATGATCCTGCTGCTCGGCCAGTCCCGGGTGTTCTTCGCGATGAGCCGCGACGGGCTGCTGCCCCGGTTCTTCTCCCAGACCCACCCGAGGTTCCGCACCCCCTACCGGTCGACCATCCTGCTCGGCGTCGTCATCGCGGTCGTGGCGGGCTTCACCAGCCTCAGCGAACTGGCCGAGCTGGTGAACATCGGCACCCTCTTCGCCTTCGCCATCGTGGCGCTCAGCGTGATCATCCTGCGCCGCACCCGCCCCGACCTGCCCCGCGCCTTCCGCACCCCGCTGGTCCCGCTGGTCCCGGTGCTGTCGGTGCTCGCCTCGCTGTGGCTGATGCTGAACCTGCCCGCGGAGACCTGGCTGCGGTTCGCGGTGTGGATGCTGATCGGTTTCGTCGTCTACTTCCTCTACGGCCGCTCGCACAGCCGGCTCGCCCTGCGCGGGCACACCCCGGCCGACGGGACCCCGCGCCCGCCGGCCTGACCCGGGCGACACTCCCGCCCCCGTATGTCCTTCGGCGCCCGGCGCCAGGCGTCCGGATAGCGTGCTGACCATGCTCGCCGCCCAGCTCGCCCCCGCCCGGACCACGCTCACCCGGACGGCGTACTGGACGCGGTTGCTGCCCCTGCTGACGGTGCTGGCCTGCGCCACCCGGATCCCCTCCTTCGTCCGCCCGCTGTGGAACCCCGACGAGGGCTACCTCGCCGTCGAGGCCCGGCTGCTCGCCCACGGCGGGCAGCTCTACGACACGGTGGTGGACCGCAAACCGCCGCTGCTGCCCTGGCTGTACGAGGCCGCGTTCGCGCTGTGCGGCTCCGGCTCCCTGACCCCCCTGCGGATCCTCGCCGTCCTCGCCCAGCTGCTCACCGCCGTGCTGCTGGCCTCCCTGGCCCGCCGCCACTGGGGCGACCCGGCGGGCCGCACCGCCGGGGTGCTGTATCTGCTGGTGTCGGTGGGGCTGAACCCGGAGGACGCGCAGGCCGCCGGCTTCGAGGTGTTCATACTGCCCTGGACGGCCGCCGCCGTGTGGTGCGCGGACCGGGGGCGCTGGGGCGCGGCCGGCACCGCCGTCGCGGCCGCGTTCCTGACCAAGCAGACCGGCGGTGCCGTCCTGCTGCCGGTGCTCTGGCTGCTGCACCGGCGCGGTGCCGTCCGGGCGGGCCTGCCCCGGCTCGCGGCCGGGTTCGCCGCCCCCGTGCTCGGCGCGGCGCTGCTGACGGACCCGGCCGGCTTCGTGTTCTGGACGGTGACCGGCTCCGCCGCCTACGCCGGCGTCTCCGGCTCCGCGCTCCACATCCTCGGCCGGGCCCTGGCCAACACCGCGCTCCTCGCGGCGGCCTCGGCGGGGCTGCTCCCGCCGATCGCGCGGGCCCTGCGCGGCTCCCGCGCCCGGGCGGCCGAGCCGTGGCTGTGGCTGTGGCTCGCCTCCTCGGCCGTCGCCGTGGCCGTCGGCTGCCACTTCTTCGGCCACTACTACCTGCAACTGATCCCGCCGCTCGCCCTGCTGGCCACCGCCGCGCTGCACACCCGCCCGGGGCAGCGGCGCCCGGCCGCCGTCGTCACCTCCTGCTGCGCCTGCGCCCTCTTCGTCGGCTGGGGCCTTGCCGCCCCGCGCCCCGAACTCGCGCACGCCGAGCGGCTGGCGGCGGCCCTCGCCCACCGCACGGCGCCCGGCGACCGGGTCCTGGTGTGGGGGATGCACCCCGAGACGTACTGGCTGGCCGGCCGCACCCCCGCCACCCGCTACCTCACCGCGGGGCTGCTCACCAACTACAGCGGCGGCCGGGACGGCTCCCGGGTCGGCGAGGCGTACGCCGTCCCCGGCGCCTGGCCCGTCTTCCGCCGCGAGCTGGCCGCGCACGCCCCCGCCCTGATCGCCGACGACTCCCGCGGCAAGCCGTACGCCCCCGCCCGCCTGCCCACCCTGCGCCGCCTGCTCGCGAGCGACTACACCGAGGTCGCCCGCGTCGACGGCGCGGTCCTGTACGCCCGCGCGACGGCGCGGCCGGACGCGGCACCGTAACGGGCACGGGACGTGACCCGAGGCGGGCCGGCCCCCGCGGGCCGCCGGGGCGGCTGTGGGCCCCGCTGGCGTGGTGCTTGCCGGTGGTCGGCCGGGGTCGCGGTCGGTGTGGCTGCACCCGGAACTGTGGCGGGTACGGGGGTGTGGTGTGTGGTGGTGTCGCTTCCGGCGGTCGGCCCCGGCGGGCCGTCGGGGTGGTTGTGGGTCCAGCCGGCCGTGCCCCCCCCGCGACGGGGTGCTTGCCGGTGGTAGGCCGGGGTCGCGGTTGGTGTGGGTGATCCCGGAACTGTGGCGGGTACGGGGGTGTGGTGTGTGGTGGGGTGGCTCCCGGCGGTCGGCCCTGGCGGGTCGTTGGGGTGGCTGTGGGTCCGGCCGGCCGTGCCCCCCCGCCGACGGGGTGCTTGCCGGTGGTCGGCCGGGGTCGCGGTCGGTGTGGCTGGCCCCGGAACTGTGGCGGGGACGGGGGTGTGGTGTGGCGGGGCGGCTCCCGGCGGTCGGTCCGCGGGGTGTGCCGTGGCGCTGCGGCTCCTGGCGCACGGGTCCCGCCGGCCGGGACTCCCGCCGGCGCGGGCCCCGGCGGCGGTGCCGCCCGGGTGGCCGGCCGGGGCCGCCGCCGGTGCGGCTCAGCCCAGGACCGTGCGCGGCCCCGCCACCCGCGCGCCCAGTTCCGTCACCCGGCGGCGCAGCTCGCGGTCGGCGGTCACCACCAGACGGGGGCGGCCGGGGCTGGCGGCGGCCAGCTCCACGACGTGGTCGTCCCCGCTGCCCGGCGCCGACTCCACCCGCACGCCCGGCACCGAGGCCACGCCCCGGGCCGCGCCCTCGACCACGAGCACGATCTCCACCGGCCCCGGGTGCCCGGGCAGGCCCTCGCCCGCGAGCCGGTCCCGCAGCCGCTCGGCCGCGCCCTTGCGGTCCTTCCACCAGCCGTCGGGCCGCGATCCGACGACGTTCGCGCCGTCCACGATGACGAGCGGCGGGGCGGGGGAGGACGGGGCGTCGAGGGGATCGGTCATACCGCAAGGGTCCCATGTCCCGAGCCGGGGGCCGTGCCCCGTGGCCGGTGCGGGGCGGCTTAAAGTGAACCGGTGAACGGCGACTGGCTCCTTCGCGGCCGAGACGGCCGGCTCAGTGTGTACCAGCTGTCGGGCGACGCCGTCCTGTGCCGGGCGGAGCGCGGCCCCGGCGGCCCCTGGTCCGCCCCCCGCAGGATGGGCGGCGACCAGAAACTGCACCCCGTCCTGGCGATCGGCCAGGGCGCCGACCGCTATGCCCATCTGGTGTCCTGGCGGCCCACCGTCAAGGGCGAAGCCGGACTCGTGCACTCCACGCACTTCCGCCCGCACCTGGCCGCCCTGGACTGGCAGCCGATCGGCCACCCGGACAAGACCGGCGAGCGCACCGGCACCCCCGCGGTCACGGTCGACGCGCAGGGCCGCGCCCATGTGTTCGTCCGGAACAAGGGCGGCGGCGTGAGCATGCTCGGGCAGAAGGAGAAGGGCGGCTGGGGCCCCTGGCGAGACCTGGGGGGCAGCGAGGCGCACGACCGACTGGCCGCGGTCACCACGGGGTCCGGCACGGTGGAGCTGTACGCGGCCGACCCGAAGGGCCTGCTGTACTGGCGTCAGGAGTCGCCGGGCGCCGTGCCCGTGCTCCAGGAGTCCCTGCCCGCCCCGGTCCGTCCGGGCACCCTGCGCGCCCTGGCCACCTCCCCGGAGAGCACGACGCTCTTCTACACCGACACCGACGACACCCTGTGCGCCTGGCGGCCCGGCGGCAAGCCGGCCACGCTGCTGCCCGCGGCGGGCCCCGGCCCGGTCTCGGCGGTCCGCTGCGACCTGGACGGGTACGACTGCACGCTGCTGGCCCAGCGGACGGCGAGCCGCCGGGTCGCCTTCGCCGCCTATCCGACCGAGCAGGAGTCGGCGGGGGCCTGGTGGACCGAGTCGGGCCCCGAACTGCCCCTGGACGCTCTGGTGTCCCTCGCGACGGACGAGACCGGCCGGGTGGTGGCGGCCACGCTGTCCCCCTCGACGGGACAGCTTCTGCTGACCCGGCGCAAGGACGAGCCGGGCCTGGCCCTGGAGGCGTGGCGGCAGTCCTGAGCACGCGGAAGGGCCCCCGCCTCGTTTCGGCGGGGGCCCTTCACACGTCGTGCTTCACACGTCGTACCGGGTTACGCCGGGACGCTCGCCACGCCCGGGGCCAGGAACTTCTTGCCGTTCACGCGCTCGGAGACGCCCTCGCGGTCCAGGTACGGCGTGATGCCGCCCAGGTGGAAGGGCCAGCCGGCGCCCGTGATCAGGCACAGGTCGATGTCCTGGGCCTCGGCGACGACGCCCTCGTCGAGCATGAGCCCGATCTCCTGCGCCACCGCGTCCAGCACCCGCGCCCGCACCTGCTCCTCGGTCAGGACCACGTCGCCCTGCTTGAGCAGCGCGGCGACCTCCGGGTCCAGCTCCGGCTTGCCGCTGTCGTAGACGTAGAAGCCGCGCTTGCCCGCCTCCACGACCGCCTTGAGGTTCGGGGAGACCTTGAAGCGGTCCGGGAACGCGCCGTGCAGCGTCTCGGAGACGTGCAGGCCGATCGCGGGGCCGACCAGCTCCAGCAGCACCAGCGGGGACATCGGCAGACCGAGCGGCTCGACGGCCTTCTCGGCGACCTCGACCGGGGTGCCCTCGTCGATGACGTTCTGGATCTCGCCCATGAAGCGGGTCAGGATCCGGTTCACGACGAACGCCGGGGCGTCCTTGACCAGCACCGCGGTCTTCTTCAGCTTCTTGGCGACGGCGAACGCGGTCGCCAGGGAGGCGTCGTCGGTCTGCTCGCCGCGGACGATCTCCAGCAGCGGCAGGACGGCCACCGGGTTGAAGAAGTGGAAGCCGACGACCCGCTCGGGGTGCTTCAGCTTCGACGCCATCTCCGTCACGGACAGCGAGGAGGTGTTGGTGGCGAGGATCGCGTGCGCCGGGGCGACCGCCTCGACCTCCGCGAACACCTGCTGCTTGACGCCGATCTCCTCGAACACGGCCTCGATGACGAAGTCCGCGTCCGCGAAGCCCTCGGCCTTGTCCAGGACACCGGTGACCAGCGCCTTGAGACGGTTGGCCTTGTCCTGGTTGACGCGGCCCTTGCCGAGCAGCTTGTCGATCTCGGCGTGGACGTAGGCAACACCCTTGTCGACGCGCTCCTGGTCGATGTCGGTCAGCACGACCGGCACCTCCAGGCGGCGCAGGAACAGCAGGGCGAGCTGGGAGGCCATCAGACCGGCGCCGACGACACCGACCTTGGTGACCGGGCGGGCCAGGTTCTTGTCCGGGGCGCCGGCGGGACGCTTGCCGCGCTTCTGGACGAGGTTGAACGCGTAGATGCCGGCGCGCAGTTCGCCGCCCATGATCAGGTCGGCGAGGGCCTGGTCCTCGGCGTCGAAGCCCTGCTGGAGGTCGCCGTTCTTGGCGGCGGCGATGATGTCCAGGGCGCGGTAGGCGGCCGGGGCCGCGCCGTGCACCTTGCCGTCGGCGATGAACCGGCCCTTGGCGACGGCCTGGTCCCAGGCCTCGCCGCGGTCGATGGCCGGGCGCTCCACGGTGATGTCGCCCTTGAGGACCTGAGCCGTCCAGATCAGGGACTGCTCCAGGAAGTCGGCGCCCTCGAAGATCGCGTCGGCGATCCCGAGGTCGAAGACCTGCTGGCCCTTGAGCTGCCTGTTCTGGTTCAGGGAGTTCTCGATGATGACCGAGACGGCCTTGTCGGCGCCGATCAGGTTCGGCAGCAGGGTGCAGCCGCCCCAGCCGGGGACCAGGCCGAGGAAGACCTCGGGCAGCGAGAACGCCGGGATCGCCTTGGAGACGGTCCGGTAGGAGCAGTGCAGACCGACCTCGACGCCGCCGCCCATGGCCGCGCCGTTGTAGTACGCGAAGGTCGGCACGGCCAGCTTCGACAGCCGCTTGAAGACCTCGTGGCCGCCCTTGCCGATGGCGAGGGCGTGCTCGTGCTCCTTCAGCAGCTCGACGCCCTTGAGGTCGGCGCCGACGGCGAAGATGAACGGCTTGCCGGTGATGCCCACACCGACGATCGCGCCCTCGGCCGCCTCCTTCTCGACCTGGTCGACGGCGGTGTTCAGGTTCGCCAGCGAGGCCGGGCCGAAGGTGGTCGGCTTGGTGTGGTCCAGGCCGTTGTCCAGCGTGATCAGAGCGAACCGGCCCGCGCCGAAGGGCAGGTCGAAGTGGCGTACGTGCGCGCTGGTGACGACCTCGTCGGGGAACAGGTCCGAGGCCTGCTTCAGAAGCTCGGCGGTGGTGCTCACTTGTCCCCCTCGAAGTGCGGGTTCTCCCAGATGACCGTCGCGCCCATGCCGAAGCCGACGCACATGGTGGTCAGGCCGTAGCGGACGTGCGGCTGCTCCTCGAACTGGCGGGCCAGCTGCGTCATCAGCCGGACGCCGGAGGAGGCCAGCGGGTGGCCGAAGGCGATGGCGCCGCCGTACTGGTTGACGCGCGCGTCGTCGTCGGCGATGCCGTAGTGCTCCAGGAAGGCCAGGACCTGGACGGCGAAGGCCTCGTTGATCTCGAACAGGCCGATGTCGGAGATGGAAAGGCCCGCCTTGGCGAGGGCCTTCTCCGTGGCCGGGATCGGGCCGTAGCCCATGACCTCCGGCTCGACGCCCGCGAAGGCGTACGACACCAGGCGCATCTTGACCGGCAGGCCGTTCTCGCGGGCGAAGTCCTCGCTCGCGATGATCGACGCGGTGGCGCCGTCGTTCAGACCGGCCGCGTTGCCCGCGGTGACCCGGCCGTGCACACGGAACGGCGTCTTGAGGTTCGCCAGGTTCTCCAGCGTGGTGCCCGGGCGCATCGGCTCGTCGGCGGTGACCAGGCCCCAGCCGGTCTCGCCGCCCTCCGGGTTGGTGCGGCGCACCGAGATCGGCACCAGGTCGGCCTGGATCTTGCCGTTGGCGTACGCCTTGGCGGCCTTCTCCTGCGAGCGCACCGCGTACTCGTCGGCGCGCAGCTTGGTGATCGACGGGTACCGGTCGTGCAGGTTCTCCGCGGTCATGCCCATGAACAGGGCGGACTCGTCGACCAGCTTCTCGGAGACGAAGCGCGGGTTGGGGTCCACGCCCTCGCCCATCGGGTGCCGGCCCATGTGCTCGACACCGCCGGCGATGACGGCGTCGTAGGCACCGAAGGCGATCGAACCGGCGGTGGTGGTCACGGCGGTCAGCGCGCCGGCGCACATGCGGTCGATCGAGTAGCCGGGCACGGACTGCGGCAGGCCCGCGAGGATGCCGGCCGTGCGGCCGAGGGTGAGGCCCTGGTCGCCGATCTGCGTGGTCGCCGCGATGGCGACCTCGTCGATCTTCTTCGGGTCCAGGCCGGGGTTGCGGCGCAGCAGCTCCCGGATCGCCTTCACGACGAGGTCGTCGGCGCGGGTCTCGTGGTAGATGCCCTTCGGGCCCGCCTTGCCGAACGGGGTGCGGACGCCGTCGACGAAGACGACGTCCCTGACGGTACGAGGCACGATGGCTCTCCTCCAGATGCGGGATGGCACTGCTGCGTTGCGCTGAGCGCGCGCTCAGCCCCATGCTACTTATGGGTAACGTAGCTGCACAGCCCTGTACGGGGGAGCGGTGAACGTCACACCTTCGGGGGAGCCGTCGAACCCCTCGGCGTCAGCACCGGACGCGAGACGGGAGATCTTGGCGTGATTTAGACGTCCCTGTTCGCCCAGAGGGCGCGGGAAACCGCGCGAGCGGCCACGGCGAACCCGCGGCCGCCGTGATCGCTCGACGCGCCCGGTGTCTAGGCGCCCTTTGTCACCAGCGCGTCCACCAGCACCGGCGTGACCAGCTCCACCTGCCACGCGCGCGCCCCGTATCCCGTGAGCGCGAGCTCCACGGAAGCGGCGTCCACCACCTTCGGCGGTTCCCAGCAGATCCGGCGCACCGTGTCCGGGGAGATCACGTTCTCCTGAGGCATGTTGAGCCGCTCGGCAAGGGACGACACCCCCGCCCGCGCGGCGGACAGCCGGGCCGCGGCGGCGGGGTCCTTGTCGGCCCACGCCCGGGGCGGCGGCGGCCCCGCCACCGGCTGCCCGGGCTGCGGCAGCGCGGCCTCCGGCAGCGCCTTGGCGCTGTCCACCGCGGCCTGCCACTGCTCCAGCTGCCGCCGTCCCATCCGGTGCCCGAAGCCGTTCAGCGCGGCGAGGGCGTGCACATTGCCCGGCAGGGCCAGCGCGGCCTCCACGATGGCCGCGTCGCTCAGCACCTTGCCCGGCGAGACGTCCCGGCGCTGGGCGATCCGGTCCCGGGTCTGCCACAGCTCCCGGACCACGGCGAGCTGCCGGCGGCGGCGCACCTTGTGCATCCCGGACGTACGGCGCCAGGGGTCCTTGCGGGGCTCGGGCGGCGGCGCCGTCGCGATCGCGTCGAACTCCTGCAGGGCCCACTCCAGCTTGCCCTGCCTCTCCAGCTCCTTCTCCAGGGCGTCCCGCAGGTCGACGAGCAGCTCGACGTCGAGCGCGGCGTAGCGCAGCCACGGCTCGGGCAGCGGGCGGGTCGACCAGTCGACGGCGGAGTGGCCCTTCTCCAGGACGTAGCCGAGGACGCCCTCGACCATGGCGCCGAGGCCGACCCGGGGGAAACCGGCCAGCCGCCCGGCCAGCTCGGTGTCGAACAGGCGGGCCGGGACCATGCCTATCTCGCGCAGGCAGGGCAGGTCCTGGGTGGCGGCGTGCAGCACCCACTCGGCGTCGGCCAGGGCCGCGCCGAGTCCGGACAGGTCGGGGCAGGCGACGGGGTCGATGAGCGCGGTCCCGGCGCCCTCGCGGCGCAGCTGCACCAGGTAGGCGCGCTGGCCGTAGCGGTAGCCGGAGGCGCGCTCGGCGTCCACGGCGACCGGGCCGGTGCCGGCGGCGAAGGCGGCCGTCACCCGGGCCAGGCCCGCCTCGTCGGCGATCACGGGCGGAATGCCCTCGCGCGGCTCGAGCAACGGAGTCGGCGCCCCCGTCACAGAAGATCCGGCGTCGTCCGGAGGAGTGCCTCCGGTGGTGCGCAGGGAGCTGTCTGCTGCGGTGTCTTGGGCGTCGGTCACCTGTCAAGGGTATCCGTGCGCGCACCGCGCCCGTCGACGGAACGTTCCGTCGACGGGCGCGGCAGGGGCGTAAACCGGTCAGCGGCGGGCCGTGTCCGCTGCGCCGGAGTGAACGGGGCTTGCGCCGAAGGGAGCATCCGGTGGGCTCAGTGGATGATCCCGGTGCGCAGGGCGACGGCCACCATGCCGGCCCGGTCGCCGGTGCCCAGCTTGCGGGCGATGCGGGCCAGGTGGCTCTTGACGGTGAGGGCGGACAGGCCCATGGACACGCCGATCGCCTTGTTCGACTGGCCCTCCGCGACCAGTCGCAGCACCTCGACCTCGCGTCCGGACAGCTCCCGGTAGCCGCCCGGGTGGCTCGGGGCACCCGGGGGGCGGCGGTGCATACGGGCGGCGGCGCCGAGGGGAGCGGCGCCGGGGCGGGTGGGGAGCCCGATGTTGGTGCGGGTGCCGGTGACGACGTAGCCCTTGACGCCGCCGGCCAGCGCGTTGCGGACCGCGCCGATGTCGTCGGCGGCGGAGAGTGCCAGTCCGTTGGGCCAGCCCGCGGCCCGGGTCTCGGACAGCAGGGTGAGGCCGGAGCCGTCGGGGAGGTGGACGTCGGCGACGCAGATGTCGCGCGGGTTGCCGATGCGGGGACGAGCCTCCGCGATGGACGAGGCTTCGATGACATCGCGCACGCCGAGCGCCCACAGATGGCGGGTGACGGTGGAGCGGACGCGCGGGTCGGCCACGACCACCATGGCGGTCGGCTTGTTCGGGCGGTAGGCGACCAGGCTTGCGGGTTGCTCAAGGAGAACGGACACCAGGCCTCCTGGGTGGGGGACGGGGCCGGCTTGTGGGGATGAAGCCGGGACGAACCGTGCTTTCAAGGTCACAGTCGTCTTCGGCAGCAAACTCGTCCGCCTTTAGGGAGTGATCACGATCTAGTGAGTAACAATCCGTACGCTTCGGACACACGATCGATCAACCGAAGATCGAGTCGGTTCGAGCGAGTGCGATTCGAGTACGGAAAGTGGCCGTATCGACAAAGAGATGGTCAATACGGCGTTTCGTACCGACCCCTCGGTAGGACAATGCGCGCCGCGCCTCAGCGGGACTGCGGGCCCCGGCGCTGCGGCAGGGTCACCACCGACGCGTCCCCGGGACCGGCCGGCGGCAGGCCCGCGACCTGCGCCAGCAGATCGCACCAGGAGCTCAGGTGCGCGGCGGTGTCCGGCACCCCGCCCAGGCCCTCACGGGGCGTCCACGAGGCACGGATCTCGATCTGCGAGGCGGCGGGCCGCTCCGCCAGTCCGCCGAAGTAGTGCGAGCCCGCCCGCGTGATCGTGCCGCTCGGCTCCCCGTAGGCCAGCCCGCGGGCCTGGAGCGCCCCGGTCAGCCACGACCAGCACACCTCCGGCAGCAGCGGATCGGCCGCCATCTCCGGCTCCAGCTCCGCCCGCACCAGCGTCACCAGCCGGAACGTGCCCTGCCACGCGTCGTGCCCGGCCGGGTCGTGCAGCAGCACCAGACGCCCGTCGGCCAGCTCCTGCTCGCCGTCGACCACCACCGCCTCCAGCGCGTACGCGTACGGGGCGAGCCGTTGCGGGGCGGGCGTCGGCTCCACCTCGACCTGCGGCCGCGGCCGCGCCGCGCGCAGCGCGTCGACCGCGGCCCGGAACGCCGGCGGCAGCCCGCCGCCCCCCCGCCCCTGAGCGGTGTCCTCCGCGTCGTCCATTCCGTCAGCGCCGTCCGACAGTCGTCCCTGAGCCGCAGCCATGCGGGGAAGAGTAAGGGGAAGCGGGCCTTCGCGCAGGGCAAGACACCCCGCGCCACCCCTCCCCGGTGTCATGCGAGACTTGCCCCGTGACCGCGAACGACACCTTCACGGGCCAGGGGCCCGCAGCGACGTACGACAGCGCGTTCCTCAAGGCGTGCCGGCGCGAACCCGTGCCGCACACCCCCGTGTGGTTCATGCGCCAGGCCGGCCGCTCCCTGCCCGAGTACCGCAAGGTCCGCGAAGGCGTCCCCATGCTGGAGTCCTGCATGCGGCCCGAGCTGGTCACCGAGATCACCCTCCAGCCGGTGCGCCGGCACGGCGTGGACGCGGCGATCTACTTCAGCGACATCGTCGTCCCGCTCAAGGCCATCGGTATCGACCTCGACATCAAGCCCGGCGTCGGCCCGGTCGTCGAGCAGCCCATCCGCACCCGCGCCGACCTGGCCCGGCTGCGCGACCTCTCCCCCGAGGACGTGCCGTACGTCACCGAGGCCATCGGCATGCTCACCCGCGAGCTGGGCGCCACCCCGCTGATCGGCTTCGCGGGCGCGCCCTTCACCCTCGCGAGCTACCTGGTCGAGGGCGGCCCCTCGCGCACGTACGAGAACGCCAAGGCGATGATGTACGGCGACCCCGGGCTGTGGGCCGACCTGCTGGACCGGCTCGCCGACATCACGGCCGCCTTCCTGAAGGTGCAGATCGAGGCCGGCGCCGGCGCCGTCCAGCTCTTCGACTCCTGGGCCGGCGCGCTGGCCCCGGCGGACTACCGGCGCTCGGTCATGCCGGCCTCCGCGAAGGTCTTCGACGCGGTCGCCGGGTACGGCGTCCCGCGTATCCACTTCGGCGTCGGCACCGGCGAGCTGCTGAAGCTCCTGGGCGAGGCCGGCGCGGACGTCGTCGGCGTCGACTGGCGCGTCCCGCTGGACGAGGCCGCCCGCCGCGTCGGCCCCGGCAAGGCCCTCCAGGGCAACCTGGACCCGACCGTGCTGTTCACCGACAAGGACACCGTCGAGGCCAAGGCCCAGGAGGTGCTCGACGCCGCCGCCGGGCTGGAGGGGCACGTCTTCAACCTCGGCCACGGCGTCATGCCGAACACCGACCCGGACGCGCTGACCCGGCTCACGGAGTACGTCCACACCGCGACCGCGCGCTGACTCACCAGGCGGAACGGGGCCGTGCGCGCCTGCCGAACAGCAGGCCGGGCGGCTCCGGCGGCGGTGGTGTGCCGGGCTTGAGCGGCCAGGCGAGCAGCATGCCCGCCACGAAGCCGACCACATGCGCCGCGTACGCCACCGTGCCCGCGCCGGACACCCCGTGTCCGGAGGAGTACACCGCCTGGAGCCCGAACCAGAACCCGAGCACCAGCCAGGCGGGCAGCCTGAGCGGCAGGAAGACCAGGAACGGCACCAGCACCCACACCCTGGCCCGCGGATACAGCACCAGATAGGCGCCGAGCACCCCGGCGATCGCCCCGGACGCGCCGATCAGCGGGTCCGCGGAAGTGTCGTTGAGCAGCGCGAAGCCGTATCCGGCCGCGTAGCCGCACACCACGTAGAAGAGGAAGAACCGGATGTGGCCCATCCGGTCCTCGACGTTGTTGCCGAAGATCAGCAGGAACAGCATGTTCCCCAGCAGGTGCGGCCAGCCGCCGTGCAGGAACATCGCCGTGAACACCGACAGCGGCGGCGACTTGTCGTAACCGGGCGGCGCCACCACGCAGCCCGGCCCCTGCGGGCCCACACCGACCTCCCCGGTCGGCACCAGCCGGGGCATCCGGTCGTGGATCAGCTCCCGGGGGACCGCCGCGTAATGGTCCAGGAACGCCTGCAGATCGCACAGCTGGGCCAGCTTGGAGCCGCCGGTCACGGAACCGGCCATGCCGGGCATGGTGACGAACACCAGCACATTGGCGGCGATGAGCGCGTACGTCACCCAGGGGGTGCGGCGCACCGGGTTCAGATCATGGACGGGGATGACCACACACAAGTAGTGCCCGCGATCCGGCCCCGCTATCAGCGCGTCCGCCGCCGGTCAGCCCGACCGCACCTTCGAGGCGGCCTTCCGCGCGGCCACCAGCACCGGGTCCCACACCGGTGAGAACGGCGGGGCGTACCCCAGGTCCAGGGCCGTCATCTCCTCCACCGTCATCCGCGCGGTCAGCGCCACCGCCGCGATGTCCACCCGCTTCCCCGCCCCCTCCCGGCCGACGATCTGCACGCCCAGCAGCCGTCCCGTACGGGCCTCGGCGAGCATCTTCACCGTCATGGGGGCGGCCCCCGGGTAGTACCCGGCGCGGCTGGTCGACTCGATGGTGACCGTCTCGAACCGCAGGCCCACCCGGCGGGCGTCCTTCTCCCGCAGGCCGGTGCGGGCGATCTCCAGGTCGCACACCTTGCTCACGGCCGTGCCGACGACACCGGGGAAGGTGGCGTAGCCGCCGCCCGCGTTGGTGCCGATGACCTGGCCGTGCTTGTTGGCGTGGGTGCCGAGCGGAACGTACTGCTGCTGTCCGGAGACCAGGTTCAGCACCTCCACGCAGTCGCCGCCCGCCCAGACGTCCTCCTGCCCGCGCACCCGCATCGCCAGATCGGTGAGCAGCCCGCCGTGGGCGCCGAGCGGCAGCCCGGCCGCCCGGGCGAGGGCGGTCTCCGGACGGACGCCGATGCCGAGGATCACCACGTCCGCCGGGAACTCGGCGTCCCGCGTGGCCACCGCCCGTACCCGGCCGTCCCGCCCGGTGAGCACCTCGGTCACCTCGGCGTCGCCGACCATGGTGATGCCGAGGCCCTCCATGGCCCGGTGCACCAGTCGGCCCATGTCCGGATCCAGCGTCGACATCGGCTCCCGGCCCCGGTTGACGACCGTCACCTCGAAACCCCGGCGGATCAGCGCCTCGGCCATCTCGACGCCGATGTAGCCGGCGCCCACGACCACGGCCCTGCGGCCCCGCGTGCCGGCCAGGGTGTCCAGCAGCGCCTGGCCGTCGTCGAGGGTCTGCACCCCGTGCACCCCGGGGGCGTCCACGCCGGGCAGATCCGGGCGGACCGGCCGGGCACCGGTGGCGATGACCAGCTTGTCGTAGGGCGTCCAGTACTCGGCGCCGGAATCGACGTCACGCGCGTGTACCCGCTGCCCGGCCACGTCGATCTCCGTGACCTCCGTGCGCATCCGCAGATCGATGTCCCGCGCGCGGTGCTCCTTCGCCGTCCGCGCGATCAGCCGGTCCCGCTCCGGAACCTGACCGCCCACCCAGTACGGGATGCCGCACGCCGAGAAGGAGGTGAAGTGGCCGCGTTCGAACGCCACGATCTCCAGCTCCCCGGGCCCCCGCAGCCGCCGCGCCTGCGACGCCGCGGACATGCCCGCGGCGTCACCCCCGATCACGACCAGCCGTTCCCTGCCGCCAGCGATGCTCATGGGAACACGCTACGGGGCGCGGCCGGTTCGGCCCCCGTCGGCCCCCGCGGGCCGGACGCCGGGTCCCGGCCGGAGTGTCAGTGGGGTCTGAGAGAGTGGGGGACATGAGCACAACGGGTAGGGGCCTGGGGCACGTCGTCGTCATCGGGGCCGGTATCGCCGGGCTGGCCGCCGCGCACCGGCTGCTGGGGCGCGGCGCGCGCGTGACGGTGCTGGAGGCCGGCGACCGGGTCGGCGGCAAGCTGCTGCCCGGGGAGATCGCCGGCGTCCGCGTCGACCTCGGCGCCGAGTCCATGCTGGCCCGCCGTCCGGAGGCGGTGACCCTCGCGCGCGAGGCGGGCCTCGGCGAGTCGCTCCAGCCGCCGGCCACCGCCACCGCCTCGATCTGGACCCGGGGCGCCCTGCGGCCCATGCCCAAGGGCCATGTGATGGGCGTGCCCGGCACCGCCGCCGCGCTCTCCGGCGTCCTGTCCGCCGAGGGCCTGGCCCGCATCGAGCGCGACGCCGACCTGCCCCGCACCGAGATTGGCGACGACGTGGCCGTCGGCGAGTACGTGGCGGCCCGGCTCGGCCGCGAGGTCGTCGACCGTCTCGTGGAGCCGCTGCTGGGCGGGGTGTACGCGGGCGACGCCTACCGCATCTCGATGCGCTCGGCCGTCCCCCAGCTCTTCGAGGCCGCCCGCGCCCACACCTCCCTCACCGAGGGCGTCCGCGAGATCCAGGCGAAGGCCGCCGCGCACCAGCAGGCCGGGCCGGTCTTCATGGGCATCGCCGGCGGCATCGGACGGCTGCCGCTCGCGGTCGCCGACTCGGTGCGCGCCCGCGGCGGCGAGATCCTCACCAACACCCCCGCCCGCGCACTGCGCCGGGAGCCGGACGGCTGGCGGATCACCGCGGGCGAGCGCGAGCTGCGCGCCGACGCGGTCGTGGTCGCCGTACCCGCCCCGGCCGCCGCCCGGCTGCTGCGCGCCGAGGTCCCGGGGGCCGCCGCCGAGCTGGCCGCCGTCGAGTACGCCTCCATGGCCCTGGTCACCCTCGCCTACCGGCGCGCCGACGCCCGCCTGCCCGAGGGCAGCGGCTTCCTCGTGCCGCCCGTCGACGGCCGCACCATCAAGGCGTCCACCTTCGCCTCCCACAAGTGGGGCTGGATCGCCGAGGAGGACCCGGACGTGGTGGTCCTGCGCACCTCCGTGGGCCGCTACGGCGAGACGGAGATCCTCGACCGGGACGACGCCGGCCTGGTGGAGGTCTCCCGGCACGACCTGCGGGAGGCCACCGGCCTGGACGCCGTCCCGCTGGAGACCAGGGTCACCCGCTGGACCGACGGCCTGCCCCAGTACCCCGTCGGGCACCACGCGCGCGTGGCCCGCGTCCGCGAGCACATCGCCAGGCTCCCGGGGCTCGCGGTGTGCGGCGCCCAGTACGACGGCGTCGGCATCCCGGCGTGCGTCGCGAGCGCCTGCGCCGCGGTGGACCGGCTGGCGGGCGACGACCGGGGCGTCCGGGAGCTGACGGCCCACCCGGTGCAGAGCCTGCACGGCGGAGCGGGAGAATAGGGACCATGAGTGACGACGCCCCCATCACCGAGTCCGGCAGGATCCCGAACAAGGGCAAGCTGGCCAAGGACCTCAACGAGGTCATCCGCTACACCCTGTGGTCGGTCTTCAAGCTGAAGGACGCCCTGCCGGAGGACCGCGCGGGATACGCCGACGAGGTCCAGGAGCTGTTCGACCAGCTCGCCGCCAAGGACGTCACGGTCCGCGGCACCTACGACGTCTCCGGTCTGCGCGCCGACGCCGATCTCATGATCTGGTGGCACGCCGAGACCAGCGACCAGCTCCAGGAGGCGTACAACCTCTTCCGCCGCACCAGGCTGGGCCGCGCGCTGGAGCCGGTCTGGTCGAACATGGCGCTGCACCGCCCGGCGGAGTTCAACCGCTCGCACATCCCGGCGTTCCTCGCCGACGAGACGCCCCGGAACTACGTCAGCGTCTACCCGTTCGTGCGCTCCTACGACTGGTACCTGCTGCCCGACGAGGACCGCCGCCGGATGCTCGCCGACCACGGCAAGATGGCCCGCGGCTACCCGGACGTGCGCGCCAACACGGTCGCCTCGTTCTCCCTCGGCGACTACGAGTGGATCCTCGCCTTCGAGGCCGACGAGCTGTACCGCATCGTCGACCTCATGCGCCACCTGCGCGGCTCCGAGGCCCGCATGCACGTCCGCGAGGAAGTCCCCTTCTTCACGGGCCGCCGCAAGAACATCGGCGACCTGGTGGCGGGGCTCGCCTGAGGTCAGGCGCCTTCTGGCCGAGCCGCCGGAGGCCGCCGCGGTGCGCACGACGCGTGCCGCGCCGGCACCCGGCCCTCCAGCAGGTACGCGTGCAGGTGCCCGTTGACGCAGGCGTTGGGCCCGCCCGCGATCCCGTGGGTCCCCGCGTCCCGCTCCGTCACCAGCACCGACCCGGCCAGCCGCCGGTTCATGGACAGCGCCCCCTGGTACGGCGCCGCCGCGTCCCGCTCGGCCGCCAGGATCAGCACCGGCGGCAGCTCGCCGGGCCCGGTCCGCACGTCCAGCGGCTGCTGCCGGGGCTCCGGCCAGAAGGCGCACGGCAGGTTCGTCCAGGCGTTGTCCCAGGTCTCGAAGGGCGCCACCCGGGCGAGGCGGGTGTTGTCGCGGTCCCACACCGCCCAGTCCGTCGGCCAGGGGGCGTCGTTGCACTCGACGGCGGTGTACACGGCCGAGGCGTTCTCCGCCTCGGCGGCCGTCTCCGGGCGCGGCGCGGCCAGCCGGACCAGCGGCTCCGGGTCGCCGCGCAGATAGGCCGACAGGGCCGCGGCGCGGCTCGGCCAGTAGTCCTCGTAGTACCCGGCGGTCAGGAACGCGTCGTGCAGCTGTCCGGGGCCCACCTTCCCGCCCGCCGCCTTCCCGGCCAGCCGCTCGCGCGCGGTGTCGTAACTGCGCTGCACCCGCGCGGACGTGGCGCCGAGCCGGTACACGTCGTCGTGCCGGGCGATCCAGTCCCGGAAGTCCGCCCAGCGGTCCTCGAACGCCGCCGACTGCTCCAGGTTGCTGCGGTACCAGATCTTCTCCGGGCCCGGGTCCACCGCCGCGTCCAGCACCATGCGCCGCACGTGGGAGGGGAACATCGCCGCGTACAGCGCGCCGAAGTAGGTGCCGTACGAGGCGCCCATGAAGGTCAGCCGGTCCTCGCCCAGCGCGGCCCGCAGCACGTCCAGGTCCCGGGCGTTGTTCAGCGAGGTGTAGTGGCGCAGCCGGCTCCCGGACCGCTGGGCGCAGCCGCGCGCGTACGCCCGCGCCCGCTCGACGCGTTCCCGCTTGTACGCCTCCGTCGGGTGCACCGGCGCCTCGGTGGGCGCCTCGAGGAAGCCCGCGGGGTCCTCGCAGGACAGCGGCGCCGAGCGGCCCACCCCGCGCGGGGCGTAGCCGACCAGGTCGTAGCCGGCGGCGATCCGCTCCCAGCCCGCGACCGTGCCGATCAGCGGGAAGTACATGCCGGAGGCGCCGGGGCCGCCCGGGTTGAAGACCAGGGCGCCCTGCCGGGGGACCTTGCGCTTGCTGTTGTGCGGGTCCTTCTGGGTGGCCGGGGCCCGGCTGACGGTCAGCTCGATCTGCCGGCCGTCCGGGTGGGCGTAGTCCAGCGGGACGCTCACCGTGCCGCACCGCACACCGGCCGGCGCGCCCGGCACCTCGGCCGCCGGGCACGGGCCGAAGTCGATCCCGGCCGCCCGGGCGCGGGCCGCGGCCACCGCGGTGCCGCGCAGCTCGGCCGCGCCGGGGGCCGCCGAGACGTGCGTGGCCTGCGTGGCCTGCGGGACCCGGGGGGCGTGCGGAGGGCCGGGGGTGCCGGGGGTGCCGCCCGCCGGGGCCGCGGCCAGGGTGGTCAGCAGCAAGGACCCGGCGGCCGAGTAAAGGGCGGCAGCTTTCATCGCGTATCCCTTCGGTGCGCGGCGGCGGTGGCACGGCTGCCACGGCCCGGCGCGAACACAAGGGATATTTGGTACGGCCGTGGGGGAAGGCAAGGACCGCCCGGCCGGTGTCGGCGTCAATGCCCCCTGTGCGCCCCCGGCGCCTTCCGGGCTCGCGGATCCCGGACGCTCCCGGTCACTCGCGCAAGGGCTGGTCGCGGTGGGTGAAGGCCGCGCGCAGCTCCGGCTCGCCGATCGCGTGGATGCCGCGTACGGCGACGGAGGTGAGGAACGACCGCTCGTCCCCGGCCGGCCGCCCGGTCAGCGCGCGCAGCAGCCGCTGCCCGGCCGGGGAGGCCCAGGGCGAGTAGGGGTGCACCTCGAACCGGGCGATGGCCAGGCTGCTCAGCGTCAGTATGAGGGGCAGCGCGAACCACGCGCCCACCAGCGGGCGCGGTGTCCCGGTGTCGCCGGGCAGCAGCAGGGCCGTGATGCCGAGCGCCGTCACGGCGAGCGCGGCGGCGCGCACCTGACGGACGGCGGACGCCACCGTGCCCGAGCACTCGGGCACCGCGAGCCCCGCGTGCACCAGGCCGTCGGCCAGGCGGCGTACGGCCTCCGCGTCGGCCGCCCGCGTCCGCACCGGCGCGATCCGTGACTGTCCGCCGGGTCCTATGGCTCCGATGACGGACTGCTCGATCTCGTCGCGGCCCCGCGGGTCCACGACCGTGGCCCAGCCGGTGTGCGCGAGCAGCAGCCGGCGCTGGCGGGCCATGGAGACGAGGGCCACATCGGCGACCCGCCGGGGCCCGCCGGAGAGGAACGCCGCCTCGTACAGCGTCAGATCGCGCTCGGCGACCGTCGGCGTGCCGGGTGCGTCCGGCGTGTCCGATGCGTCCGTGCGTACGGCCGCCAGGCAGAGGCGAGCGCAGGCCGTACCGGCGAAAGCCCAGGCCAGGAAGAGGAGAAGGACCCAGAACATGAGCTGTTTGTATGTCAGGGGGCTGGGTGAACACCATGCTCTGTTCACTATCCGGACGCACTGTTGCCGGTATGTGACGTTCCGTTTTCTCCGCTGGTCAGGACCCGCCGGGCACCGGCACCGGTGCCGGCGTGACCGGCACGGCGGCGCTGGGGCCGACCTCCGGCGGGGTCGGCACCGGGGCGGGGGAGACCGCCAAGTCCCGGGCCAGCGCGGCGAAGTCGACGTATCCCGTCGCCTCCAGCGCCTTGATGTGGTCCAGGACGGTCGCGCCCGCGTCGTCGGCCAGATCGCGGACCAGGGAGTTCTGGGTGCCGGCCCGGACCTGGGCGGCGAGAGAGTACACCCGGCCGTGCGCGAGCCGCAGCACGGCGGTGAACCGCCGGTCGAAGTCCTGGCCCTCGGCCGCCTCCAGGGTGGCGAGCCACCGCTTCTGCCGCTCGTCCGGCTCGTTGGGCAGGGGAGTGCCGAGCTGGGCGGCGACGGTGCGGACATGGGTGTCCAGGGCGGTGTGACCGTCCACGAGATGCCGCCCCGCCGCGCGGACGGCCGGGGTCGTCCCCTTGCGCAGCGCCAGCTCCCCGGCCGGCAGCTCCCACAGCCCGGCCAGCCGGACCTTGGTGACGAAGTCACGGTCCGCGTCGGACAGCGGTCCGTACGGTGTCGTGACCGTGCGCGTGCTCAGCGCCGTCGCGGCCGCCGTGTCCGGCCGGCCGGCGTACGACCAGAGCGGGACCAGCAGGGCGACGGCCGTCGCCGCGAGGGCGGTCACGATGAGCCCGGTACCGCTGAAGATGCCTCGGCCGGTGACGGGGGGTCGGGGTCGCATGGTGCCTCGGAGTGGGAGCGGGGCTGGCATCGTACCGAGGTGCTGCCCCGCCGGGGCAGGCGCCGCCGCACCGCCGGGCGGCCCGGGGCCCGGCTCAGTGGGACCGGCCGCCGCGCCGCCGCAGTACCCGCCCCAGCAGCCCCCGTTTCCTGGGCGCCGGGCCCGATCGGTCCAGCCACCACTCCCGCAGGTCACGGCGGGCGCGGGCGTCCTGCGGCCGGCCCAGTTTCAGCAGGTGGCCGGCGAAGTCCAGCGCGTCCTGGCGGTAGCCGCCCCGCATCGGACGCCGGCGCGCGTACTCCAGGAACGCCTCCCGGTACCCCGCCCCCAGGATCACCGGCAGTTCCGGCGCCACCTTCGCCACCACGCCCGCCCGCTTCGCCGCGAGCGCCCGCGCCTGCACCCCCATCCGGACGCGGTCGAACCCCTCCGGCACCGGCGTCCCCGCCACCAGCGCCGACAGTACGGCGGTCTGCGCCACCCCGAGCCGCTCGCGCACCCCGGCCACCGGCCGCGCCAGGACCCCGACGCCCCCCGCCCCGGCACCGCCGGCGCCCCGCACCGCCGTGCGCTCCGCCGCGCGTCCCCGAGCGCGCCCGATCGCCACAGCCTCCCGGATGGCCGCCAACTCCCGCACCAGCTCCGCCGGTTCGGGGAAGTTCTCGTCCCGCTCCAGCAGGACTCCCGGCGGTGCGACCCGGGTGGCGAGGCCGGTCAGGATGTCGAGCACCGGGCGGGGGACGGGGTGTGCGTGGCTGTCGTGCCAGACGCCGTCGCGCTCGAAGCCGCCCGCGACATGGACGTAGGCGATCGCCTCCACCGGCAGCGCGGCCAGCGCCTCGGCGGGGTCCTCGCCCCGGTTGACGTGGTTGGTGTGCAGATTGGCCACGTCGATGAGCAGCCGTACCCCGGTCCGTTCGACCAGCTCGGACAGGAACTGTCCCTCCGTCAGCTCCTCGCCCGGCCAGGAGAACAGCGCGGCGATGTTCTCCAGGGCCAGCGGCACCGGCAGCGCGTCCTGGGCGATACGGACGTTCTCGCACAGCACGTCCAGCGCGTCCCGGGTACGCGGCACGGGCAGCAGATGACCGGCCTCCAGCCGGGGGGACGCGGTGAGCTCGCCGCCCGCCCGGACGAACGCGATGTGCTCGGTGACCAGCGGGGAGCCGAGGGCCTCCGCACGCTCGGCGAGCGCCGTCAGCCGCCCCGCGTCGGGCCGGTCCGCGCCGCCGAGGCCGAGGGAGACGCCGTGCGGGACCACCGTCACACCGCGCTCGCGCAGCCGCAGCAGCGAGTGGGGGAGATGGCCGGGGCAGACGTTCTCCGCCACGACCTCCACCCAGTCGATGCCCGCCATCGCCTCCACGGCGTCCGCGATCTCCGGCCGCCAGCCGATCCCCGTCCCCAGCCGCATGACGCCTCCCCCTCCTCGGCCTGTGTCCGTACGTCGAGTGAGGGGGATATGGCCCCACCGCCCACCGGCGAACCACCGCCCGGAGGCGTTCAGAGCAACATTTGAGGTTCGGGTGGCCACGGCGTCCCGGACGGGACCCGGTGTGGTCAGGGGGTGCCCGCCAGGGAGCGTGGCCGGGGGGTCGCGTACTGGCGGTTGTGGTAGACCAGCGGTGGCTGTTCGAGGACGGCCGCCTGCTCCACCTGCCCGATGAGGATGCTGTGGTCGCCGCCGTCGAGGATCGAGTGGACGGCGCAGGCCAGGCGGACGGTGGCGTCGGGCAGCCCGGGCAGCCCGAGTTCGCTGGTGAGCATCGGGCCGTCGGCGAACTTGTCCCGGTCGGGGGTGGCGAAGCGCTGGGCGATGCCGTGGTGGTCCGCGCCCAGCAGGTTGACCATGAAGTGCGCGGTACGCAGGAACGCCTCGTGGGAGGACGCGGTCTTCGCCAGGCAGACCAGGATCAGCGGCGGGTCGGCGGACAGGGAGCAGAAGGAGCTCGCGGTGAATCCGTGGCGCCGTCCTTCGGGGGTGACCGTGGTGACGACGGTGACGGGGGCGGGCACCTGGGCCATGGCGTGGGTGAAGACGGTGCGATCGATGGGCATCGTGGTCTCTTCCGTTGCGACAGGGGACGGAGCCGGGGTGCCGCCCTCAGACGGTGGCCGGGCGCGCCGTCCCGAGCCTGAGCGGGCGGGCGTCCAGCCACTGGCCGTCGGGGTCGCCGAAGCCGTGGGAGTCCCAGATGACCGAGCCGCGGCGGACGGTGATGTCCACATGGCCGGTGAAGGTCCAGCCCTCGTAGGCCGACCACGCGTTCTTGGTGTGGGCCTCGCGGGACGACATCAGCCAGTTGGCGAAAGGGTCGAAGACGACGAAGTCGGCGTCACGGCCCTCCGTCAGGGCGCCCTTGCGCTCGTCCAGGCCGAACAGCGCGGCCGGCCTGGCGGCGCACAGCCGGGACAGCAGCATCATGTGGTCGTCGAGGGGGACGTCCGGGAAACGGCGCACCAGCCCGGTGAAGACGGCGGTGAGCAACTCCTGGACGCCGGGCAGGCCGGGCGGCGCGTCCGGGGCGGGCCGGGCCTTCTCCCGCGGGGTGTGCGGCGCGTGGTCGCTGCCCAGCGTGGTGACCCGGTCCGATACGACGGCCCGCCACAGGCACTCCTGGTCGCGTTCTTCCCGGATCGCCGGGCTCAGCCGGATGCGCGCACCGAGCCGGCGCGTGTCGGAGGCGGTGAAGGAGAGGTGGTGCGGGGTGGTCTCGTAGGTCACGGGCAGTCCCGCGGCGCGGGCGGCCGACAGCAGGTCGCTCTCCTCGGCCGAGGAGACGTGCAGGACGTGCGCCGCGGTGCCGTGGCGGCGGACCAGGTCGATCACTTTGGCGACGGCGACGATGCCGCCGCTGCGGGGCCGGTGGGGTTCGTAGGCGTCGTAGGAGTCCGGCCCCGGACGGTGGGTGTCGAGCAGGGAGAAGACGCCGTCGTCCTCCGCGTGCAGGACCAGGCGCAGGTCCCGCTCGGCGGCGACGGCGAAGATACGGTCCAGGACGGCCGGGTCACGGATGACCGACGGAGCGGTGTGGTGCCCGGTCATGAACACCTTGACGGAGGTGGCGACGCGCGGGGTGAGGTCGCGCAGCACGTCGACGGTGTCCTCCCGCACCCCGAAGTGGAACCGGTAGTCGACCAGGGACTGCCCGGAGATCATCTCCGCCTTCGCGTAGGCCAGTTCGAGGCTGTGCAGCGGCGGTTCGGTGTTGGGCATGTCGATGACGGTGGTGACTCCGCCGGCCGCGGCGGCCCGGCTGCCGTGGTGCCAGGTCTCCTTGTGGGTCAGGCCCGGGGTGCGGAAGTGGACGTGGGAGTCGATGACACCGGGCAGCACGTACCGGCCGGCGGCGTCCAGCGTCCGGGTCGCCGGCGGCAACGGCGCGTCGGCGGACAGGATCCGGGCGATGCGGCCGCCGGCCACGGCGAGGGCACCGGTGCGCACCCCCTCGGGCGTGACCAGGCGGGCGTCGGTGACGAGCAGGTCGTAGGCGGTCAGGTGTTCCATGGCATGCTCACCAGCTCTCGGGTCAGATCGTTCGTGGGGCCCATCAGGCCGACGGCGCGGGCGTCCCGGGCCAGCCGGTTCAGGGGGTGGTCGCGCAGATAGCCGGCGCTGCCCAGAAGGCGCTGTGCCTCCAGGCAGACCTGCTCACCCGTGCGGGAGGCGTGGAGCTTGGACAGCAGGGTGGTGGTGCCGGGGTCGGAGCTCTCGCGGCGCCCGGCGCGTTCGACCAGCGCGCGGGCGCTCTCCACCTGGGCGGCCAGATCGGCCAGGCGGTGGCGGACCGCCTGCGCCCCGTCCAGGCCTCGGCGGCGCGCGTGGGTGAGCGCCAAATCCAAGGCGGCCTCGGCGATGCCGACGGAGACGGCGCCCAGAGTGGCACCGGACTGCCGTACGCCGGCGATGATCCGGGCCGCCTGGCCCACGGGGCCGAGGACGTTGTCCAGGGGCACCCGGCAGCCGTGGAGTTCGACGAATCCGGTCGCCGACGCGCGCATTCCGACCAGGTCCATCCCGGTGTCGGCGATCAGCCCCGGCCGGTCGGCCTCGACGAGGAAGAAGGTCTGTCCGTCGCTGCCGTAGATGCCGTCGTCGCCGCCGGGGGCGGAGGTCTGGGCGAGTACCAGGTAGAGCTGGGCCAGGCCGGCTCCCGTGGTGAAGGTCTTGGCCCCGTTCAGGGACCAGCCCGTGGCGGTGCGGTCGGCGGTGGTGGACAGGTTGCGTTTGTCGGCGCCGGCACCGCTCTCGCTCCAGGCGGAGGCCGCGATCCACTCGCCGGTGGCGAGCGGCGGCAGGAAGCGCCGCTTCTGCTCCTCGGTGGCCCATTCGCTGATGCGGGCGGTGACGGCGTAGTGCTGGAAGAGGATGATCGCCACGGACGGGTCGGCGGCGGCCACCTGCCGGATGAGGTCGTTGGTGGTGGCGGCGCCGGCGCCGAGACCGCCGTACGCCGCGGGTACCGCCGCCGCCAGGATGCCGCTGGAGCGCAGGTGGGCCAGGACGTCGTCGCTCAGCCGGCCGGCCACGTCGGCGGTCGCCGCGTCACGGCGCAGGGCCTCGTCGAGCCCGGGGTAGTCCCGGCGCAGGATCGCGTGGTGGTCGTGGACGGACGTCAGGCGCTCGCGGGCTGCCATGAGGGTGCCTCCTGGTAGAGGTAGGTGCTCAGTTCGGGGATCTTGGCGGGGCCGCGCAGGTGGGCGTGTTTGTCACTGACGCTGACCCACAGCAGCGCGGAGCGGGCGTCGGCCGTGGTTCCCAGGGAGGCGGCGATCCGCGTGGTGCTCCGCGGGGTGTCGACGACGATGTCGTCCAGCCCGGCTCCGGCCCGCTCCAGCAAGCCGGCGGGGACGGTTCCGGGAATGGCGGCGGCCGCCGCGAGGCAGGTCGCGCCGGTCAGCGCGAGGGTGGGGTGCCAGCTGGGCACGGAGATGGCCCGCACGGCCAGGCGGCCCGGCTCGTACGATCCGACCGCCGCGATCTTGGGGAAGACGCTTTCGGGCGGCCAGCCCAGGGTGGTGGCGGCCGCGGTGCGGATCTGCTGCAGCCGTTCGTAGGTCTCCTCGCCCGCTTCGAACAGCTCCTGCCGGCCGGTGAGGCCGAGGGACTCGGCGTCGACGAAGACATACGGGTTGCCGGTGGCCACGAGGGACGCCTCGTGCAGGCCGGACGGGGTGAGCAGCAGGTCCCGGGCACGCCCGGTCAGCAGCAGGTCCTCCAGTGCCCGGTCGGAGTCCTGGACGAAGTGGACGGTGAAGGTGCCGCCGTCGCGGCGGGCCTCGTCCACCTCGCAGACCACGTGGTCGCCGTTGTTGAGGACCCGTACCCGGACCCGGCTGCCGGGGGCGAGTCCGGGCAGCCAGCCGAGTGTGTCGGCGGCCAGCACCGAGGAGAGGATCGAATGCCCGCAGGAGCCGCGGAAGTCGAAGTGGCCCGGGCCGTCGGGCAGCCCCTGCACGAAGCGGTAGTCCAGGTCGAACAGCGGGTGGGCGGAGGGGGTGACGAGTGCGAACTTCAGTACGTCGTGGTGGCCGTTGGCGGCCAGCCAGGAGCGGACGGTGGTGAGGACCGTGCGTATGTCCGGTTCGTCCGGAGGAACCAGGCTGGCGTCCAGAACCAGCGTGGGGGTGGGCGCGCCGGTGGCCTGGGCGAGATAGGCGATCATGCGAGCACCTCGTGTCGGTTGCGGGGAGTGGCGGCGTGGAACTGGTCGAGCCACAGCTCGTGGATGAGCAGGGACCACACGGCCAGGGCGGAGGCGTCGTTCGGGGTGGTGCTCTGTGTGCGCAGGAGGGCTTGCACCGCGTCCGGGTCGAGCCGGCCGTGCCGGCGCAGCCGGGCCGGTGCCAGCATGTCCCGGGCGAACTCCATCAGCCGCCGGCCGTCGGAGAGCATGGCGGTGATCGGCAGGGTGAAGGGCTGCTTGGGCCGGTTGAGGACCGAGTCGGGCAGCAGTCCGCCGGCCGCCGCGTACAGGACCTTCTTGACCTGATCGCCCTCGACCTTGAGCGCGGCGGGCAGGGAGCGGGCGTAGCGCACCAGGGCGGGCTGGCAGAAGGGCAGGCGCACCTCGACCGAGGAGGCCATGGACAGGTGGTCGACCCGGCGCAGGTGGTAGGCCGGCAGCCGGCGGCCGATCTCGACCTCGGTGATCGCCGTCAGCCGGTCGTGCGGCGAGGAGGTGAGCGCCCGCTCGAGATGGTCCTCGGCGGTGCCGTGCGCGGTGATGAAGTGCCGGTAGTCGTCGGAGTACAGCCCCAGCCGCCGTTCGCGGGGGACGGCGGCGAGCGCGCGGACGTAGGCGGGCACCCAGTCGTCGCCGGCGCCGGCCTTCAACGCGGCCTTGATCCGGTCGTAGCCGCCGAAGAGTTCGTCGGCCGCGTCCCCGGTGACCGCCACCTTGAACCCGGCCTGGTGGACGGCCCGGAACAGCGCGTAGGTGCTCAGGGTGATGGGGTCGGCGTTCGGCTGGCCCAGGTGCCACACCACGTCCGACAGCAGGTCCGGGAAGTCCGCGGGGTCTATCTCGACCTGGTGGTGGCGGGTGCCGTGGCGGCTGGCGACCTCCTGGGCGAAGCCCCGCTCGTCGGCCGGCCAGGTACCGCGGTAGGCGATGTTGAAGCTGTGCAGCTCCCCGACCCGTTCGGCGGCCAGGGCCGTCACCAGGCTGGAGTCGAGCCCACCGCTGGTGATGGCACAGACGGGTACGTCGGCCCGGGTCAGGCGGTGGACCTCGTGGCGCAGCAGCTCGCGGACTCGCTCGGCGGCCTCCTCGGGACCGGCGTCCGCCGGCGGGACCGAGGTGTCCCGTACCCGGACGCGCAGCCCGCTGCCGCGGGTGACCTCCGCGGTGGCGGCGGGAGGCAGGACCCGGATGCCGTCGAACATGGTCTGCTCGCTGAACGGCGTCTTGGTCGCCAGGTAGGCGTCCAGGCCCGGCTCCCAGACCCGGGCCCGGACCGCCCGGAAGGACAGCAGGGCGGGCAGCTCGGAGGCGAAGTACAGGTGCCGTTCGGCGGCGTTCCAGTGGTAGTAGAGCGGCTTCATGCCCATGTCGTCGGTGGCGAGCACGAGTTTCGGCTCGCCGCGCAGATCGACGACGGCCACGGCGTACATGCCGTCGAGGTGCTCGGTGAACGCCGTGCCGAACTCGGCGTACAGCGCGGGCAGGATCGATCCGTCGCACAGATCGGGGAAGCGGTGGCCGCGGGCGGTCAGCATGCGGCGCAGTTCGTTGTGGTTGTAGATCTCGCCGTTGAAGACGACGACGATGCCGTCGAGGACGTAGGGCTGGTCGCCTCCGTCGAGGTCCATGATGGCGAGCCGGTTGTTGCCCAGGCCCCAGGTGTCGCCCGTGGTGATGTACTGGGCGTCCGGGCCGCCGTGGCGCTGCAGCGCCGCGACGGTCCTGAGCTCGTGCACCGTGGCCTGGCTGTCGAAGTGGCCGAATATTCTGCACATCCTGATCACTTCACCTCGGTGGACAGTCCGGCGCGCTGGTAGAGCACCGGGTCGAAGGGGGTGGGACCGCCGCAGGTGGCGAAACGCGGGGCGGCGGGGTCGGTGGCGGGGTGCCGGGTGCCGTGCGGCACTCCGGGCGGGGCGAAGAGCACGTCACCGGGGGCGGCGTCGATCCACTCGCCGTCCAGGTGGAGCTGTCCGGTTCCCTCGAAGACGATGAAGGCCTCCTCGCTGTCCGGATGGACGTGGACGTTGAAGTACTCCCCGGCCTGCATGCAGCCGCAGTGCAGGCACAGCTGCGGGCTGCCGGTGCCCGGCCAGAACAGGAAGTTCATGGGGGCGGTGCGCCGGGAGGCGGGGGCCTGGCCCGTGCCGGTGAAGCCGGTGAGCCGGGTGTCGGTGTTCCACAGGTGGTTGAAGCGCGCCGGGGCGGCGCCGGGACGGCGGCCGGGGAGCAGACGGCTGCGCCAGAGGTAGACGGTGACGTCCGTGCCGGCCGCCGTCATGTCCAGGGTGTCGCCCGTGGGGGAGTAGACGGCGTCGCCCCGGGTCACCTCGCGGGTGTGCGCTCCCGAGGCCGCGGTGCCGTGGCCGGCGAAGACCACCATGACGTTCTCCTCCAGGGAGGCATGCGGAAGTGCCCAGGTGCGGCCCGCGGTGATACGGACGACGTCCAGGCGGACGATGCGGGCGCCGAGGTGGGTGCCGACCGCGGTGGCGGTGGTCACTCCTTGGCCGGCGGAGGTGAAGGTGAGCGTGCCGGCGGGGATGACGGCACCACGCGTGGCTGTCGTGGACATGACTGTTCCTTGTCGTGAGGGGGTGGTTTCGCGGCAGGCGGGCAGGAGCCGCGATACGAAGCTCTCGCGCAGGGCAGCGGTTGGGATCCGTCGGTCAGCGGGGGGCCGGCACCGGAGTGTCCGGGTCCCGGCGCTGGTCCCGGCCGGGATGCCGCGCCGGAGGCGGGACGTCCGCGGGGCGGCGCCGGCTGCCCCAGCGGCGCATCGCGGGCACCTCCACGTACCTGTGGAGCAGCCAGGCGCACCCCAGTGACGCGCCGAACAGGCCAGCCGTCAGGGCGAGGCCCCCGGCGGTGCTCCAGTGGTGGCCCAGGGCCCGCAGCCCGTAACGGATGATCAGCTCGTGGACCATGTAGAAGGCGAAGGAGAGTTCACCCAGCCGCACCATGGCCGCCGACCGCAGCGGTGACGGTGCGCCCGTGACGTCCGCCGTGGCGACGGCCGCGATCAGCAGGGCCAGCGGTACGGCGGGGACGGCCGCCATGGCGAACTCGGCCGGCGTCACGGTCATCACACCGTAGGCGGCCAGGGTGAGCAGCGTCGCCGTCACGGGGCCCGGGCCGGCCCAGCGGCCGGTGAGGACGGTGCGGGCCACGAGGATGCCCAGGACGAACTCGAGCATCCGTACCGGGGGCAGGCTGTAGGCCAGCCAGTAGTGCCAGAACGGGATGCCGGGAGCCCACGGGGTGACCGGTGCGGTGGGCAGCGCACGCGCCAGGAAGGGCACGGCGACGACGAGGAGCCCCACCGCGGCCGTCCATGCCCACAGTCGTGTGGACGGGATGCGCACGACGAGACGGTGCAGAAGCGGGAACGCGAGGTAGAAGGCCAGCTCGCAACAGAGCGACCAGCTCAGCCCGTTGGGGCTGTCGTAGATGTCGACGACGGGCACCCAGGTGTTGAGCAGCAGCAGGTTCGCCGCGGTGGCCGGGGGCCTGATGGTCTGCCCGACGGCCGCCATCAGGGCCAGCGCGGCCACGAGGGTGACCAGGTGGTTGGGGTAGATCTTGACGATCCGGCGGCGCCAGAAGCCTCGCACCGTGTCGGCGGGGCGGGCGGACCAGGTCAGGATGAAACCGCTGAGGACGAAGAAGAAGCTGACGCCGAGCCATCCGGCGCGGCCCAGCACGGCGGCCAGAGCGTCGTCGGTGGCCCGCGAGGCGAAGAGCCGGTTGGCGGATATGTGTGTGGCGAAGACCAGCAGGGCGGCGATGAACCGCATGCCGGTCAGGGACGGAAGTCTGCTGAACGTCGCGTTGCTGTTCGCCGGTTCGACGGATGCCGGTTCTCCGGACGCCGTCGGCGCGTGCAGGCGCGGCATGGAATATCCCCCCGGTTGTCAGGCCCGTCAGGAGCGGTACCGGTACTGGTCGAACCGCTCGGCGAATTCCTCCAGTTCCTGCTCGCTGGGGACGACGTCCCGGTTCAGCAGCTCGGCCAGCCCGCGGAAGAAGTCCTCGCGGTGACGGCCCGGCATGAACGCGATCAGCAGCTCGGCAGGTGTGTCGGAGACGTTCGCGAAGCCGTGCGGGGTGCCCGGGGGAACGTAGAGTGCCGTACCGGGCCGGGCCGTCACCGGTGTCTCACCCCTGGTCAGGGTCACCTCACCGGACAGGACCACGAACAGCTCGGTCATCTCCTTGTGGAAGTGGGGAGAGGCGTACGGACCGTTCGGGGGCATCGACAGCGAGAACAGGCCGAGTCTGCCGCCGGTGGCGTGGGTGGGCACGAGCATCCTGCACACGTTGCTGCCGATGGGAACCTGTTCGGCCTGCTCGGGGGTGCCCAGGTAGGACTCGTCGGGGCGGGGCCGTACATCCCGCCGGCCGTCCGGGTGCTGTCCGGGAGTGTGCTGTGCGGAGGTGCGTATGTAGAGCGACATGTTCACCTGCCTGCCTCTGTGCGAGCGATCTGCTCCTCGAGGGGGATGGGCGCCGGAGTGTCGGGGGCCGGAACGCCGTGGCGGAAGGGGTGGTTCTGGGGGACCTCGACGACGTAGATGCGCACTCCGTCGGGGTCGCTGAGGTGCATCTCCCACAGTCCCCAGGGTTCGGCCCGCGCGTCACGGGCCGGGGTGACGCCGTTGGCGAGCAGCCGGGCGCGGGTCGCGGCGAGGTTGCGGACCTGGAGCCAGATGGCGGGCTGGTCGGTCAGCGGCGTCGTGGACCGGCCGACGAGTTCGAGGAATCCGCCCCCCAGGTGGAAGACGGTGCCGCGTTCGGGACCGCTGCCGAACTCCTGGTAGACCGGCAGCTCCAGCTGGTCACGGTAGAAGCGGCGGGCCGCTTCGGGGTCGGTGGGACGGATGACGATGCGGCTGGCGAGGATTTCCATGGTGCTTCCCGGGCTCCTTCCGGAAGGCCGGCGGCGGGCGCCGGCGGGCGGGGGCCTCGCGTCCGGGGGTCCCTGAGGGAGGACGGGCCCCCGGACGCGGCGGCCGCGGTGAGGGGTTCCGCCCGGTGCGGCCGGGTGGCCGCACCGGCATCGCGGCGGCGGGCGGACGCGGTTGTGGAGCGGGTGGAGCGGGTGGACGCGGGCGTGCTGTGCGTGGGGCAGGTGGCCGCGGTGGTGCTGTGCGCGGGGCGGACGCTCAGTCCGCCTTGCCGGCCAGCGGGCCACGCAGGCCGGCGGCGGCGACCAGGGTGCCGAGCAGGGCCATGGCGCCGGTGGCGGCGAAGGTGGTCGTGAAGTTGCCGGTGCCGGGGTGCGCGCCGAGGAGGATGACCAGGACGGCGAGGCCGAGCGCCTGGAAGACGTTCTGCGTGGTGGTCACCAGCGCCGCGCCGACGCCCTGGTTCTCCCCGGGGATCTCGGAGGTGGCCGCGATGAACATGGCCGGGAAGGCGATGCCGTTGCCCAGCCCGGACAGCAGCAGCCCGGGCAGCACACCGATCGCGTAGCTGTCGCTGTGCACCCCGACCGCGAGCAGGCCGAGGCCGATCGCGGCGAGCAGCAGCCCGCCCATCACCATGGTCCTCGGCCCGTGCCGCCCGACCAGCCGGTCCGTGACGGCGTTGCCGATGATCACGGTCACCGTCAGCGGCAGGAAGCCCAGCCCGGCGGCGAGGGGGCTGAAGCCCTGCTGGTCCTGGAGGAACAGCGTGACGAGGAAGAACTCCACACCGATGCTGAGCACATAGCAGGCGTCCACCGCACAGGCCACCATCAGCGACCGGGTGCGCCACAGTTCGCGGGCGATCAGGGGGCTGGCGCTGGTCCGCTCGCGCACCACCCACAGGGCGGCCAGCACCACGAAGCCGGCCAGGCCGACGAGGGTGGCGGGGTCGGACCAGCCCGCGTCCCCGAGGCGGGTCAGGCCGAGCACGAGCAGGAGGATCGCGCCGGTGCCGAGGATCCCGCTCAGCGCGTTCAGCGGCGTCGGCGCGGCCGTGTCGGTGCGGCGGCCGGGCAGCAGGAAGAGACCGGCGGCGATGACCGCGGCGGCGATCGGTACGTTCACGAGGAACACCCACTGCCACGACACCGTCGTCAGCAGCCCGCCCAGGGCGACACCGCCGACCAGGCCGATCGCTCCCACGGCGCCCCATACGGCCATGGCGCGGTTCCGCTTGGGGCCGGGCGGGAAGACCTGCTGGATCAGTCCCAGGGTGGCCGGGTCGAGCAGTCCGGCCCCGATGCCCTGCAGAGCGCGGGCGACGACGAGCGTGGTGAAGTCCTGGGTGAGCGCGGCCGCCAGTGAGCTGGCTCCGAAGAGCGCGGTGGCGCCGAGGAAGACCCTGCGCGCGCCGAAGCGGTCCCCGGTGCGTCCCCCCACCAGGAGGAACCCGGCGAAGAAGATGGCGTAGCCGCTGACGATCCACTGGAGCCTGCTCTCGGGCAGCGCCAGGTCCTCGCCGATGCTGGGCAGGGCCACGTAGACGATGGAGAGGTCGAGGGTGGCGAGGAACAATCCGCAGCCCAGGACCGCCAGGGCCCATGCCTGCCGGCCGCTGATCCTGTTGTCGGCCGGCTCGGGAGCGCTCTGGGCGGCGGCCATCGCGCCGGTCGGGTTCCCCGACGTTGCTTCTGTGGTCATGACTGTGCTTTCTCCTGGCGTCTCGCGTCGTGCCTCAGGCACGGACCGGGTCGGCCGGGACGTGTTCCGACAGGGTTTGTACGACTTCGCCGAAGGACCGGCAGATCAGCGCGCCACCGCCGGCGAGCTCCTCCTCGGCGCCGACGCCGTAGGTGACCGCGACCGGCAGCATCCCCGCACTGACAGCCATGCGCATGTCAGTACCGGTGTCACCGATGTAGGCGCACCGCTCGACCGGCACACCCAGCTCACTCGCGGCCCGCAGCCCCATCTCGGGGTCGGGCTTGCCGCGCCGCACCATGTCGTTGCCGACGACCGGGCCGAACAGCTCACGGATCCCGGTGGCGGCAAGGAGCTTCTCGGCGCTGGCGGAGATCTTCGACGTGCCCACGGCCAGCGGCAGCCCTCGCTCCCGCAGGTCCCGCAGCCCCTCGGCGACCCCCTCGTACAACAGGGCGGGTCCCGCGCTGAGGACGTCGGCGTCGAACAGCTCCCGGTAGCGGGCCACCGCCCGCGTGGTGACCGGGTCGTCCACCGCCCGCCCCAGCAGCGCGGCGACGGAGGGCTCCAGCGGCTTGCCGATGGTCGGTGCCACCTGTGCCTCGGTGACGTCCGCTCCGTACTCCGCGCACACCCGCGTCAGCAGGCGGCCGATCGCGGCCGGGGTGTCGGCGAGGGTTCCGTCCAGGTCGAAGACGGCCGCCTGGATCACCGGTCCTCCCCTCCCTTGACGCCGGCCTGCCGCGTGTAGGCGACGGCCAGTTCGCCCGCCACGGCCGCCGTGGAGATGAGCACCGCCCGGTTGGCGGCCGCGCTGCGCCCCTCGGTGGCCCGCGAGACGGCCTTCATCAGATACGGGGTGATGGCCGGTCCCGTGACGCCTTCCGCGTCGGCGTCGGCCAGGGCCCGCTCGATGACCTCTTCCATGGCCTGCGCGTCGAGGGCGTCCGCCTCGGCGATCGGGTGGGTGACCAGGGCGCCGCCGGGCAGACCCGCGGCCCAGTGCGCGCGCAGGGCCCGCGCGATGGCGTCGAGGTCGTCGATCCGCTGCGGGTTGCGGAAGCCGGAGGAGCGGCAGTAGAAGGCGGGGAAGTCGTCACACCGGTAGCCCATGACGGGGACGCCGAGCGTCTCCAGGTACTCCAGGGTCAGCCCGAGGTCGAGGATGCTCTTGGCGCCGGCGCACACCACCGCGACCCGACTGCGGGTGAACTGCACCAGGTCGGCGGAGATGTCGAAGGTGGTCTGCGCCCCGCGGTGGACGCCGCCGATGCCGGCGGTGGAGAACACCGGGATGCCCGCCAGGTCGGCGGCGACCAGGCTGGAGGCGACGGTGGTGGCGCCGAGACCACCGCCGGCGAGCACCGGTCCGATGTCCCGGCTGCTGACCTTGGGCACACCCCGCGTGGTGGCGAACTGCTCGATCCTCTTGTCGTCCATCCCGACGACGAAGCGGCCGTCCGCGATACCGATGGTGGCGGGCACAGCGCCGGCCGAGCGAACCGCCTGCTCGATGGCCCGGGCCGTCTCCACATTGCCCGGATAGGCCATTCCGTGGGCGATGACCGTGGATTCCAGCGCGACCACCGGGCGGTGTTCGGACAGTGCCGTGGCCACTTCTTCGCCGAGTTCGATCAATTCGTTCACGGTCTCGTTCACCGGGGAAACCTCCGACTCGTCGAGTGAATTCCGATCGCGTGGTCACAATCGTGTTCGGTCGGTGTGCCGCTTGTCCACCGAACGGTGTGGCGAGGAGTCGCCTGGCGTTTCCCCGACAGGAGTCCATGCACGTCGAGCGAGGTGTCAATGGCGAATGCCCGCCTGTCCGGCACTGGCCAACAGGCATTCACGGGACCTTCCCGAGTGCTTTGATGGCACCGTGGGAAATCTTCTCGGCGACGGGGCTCCTGCTCCCGGGAGGGATCAGGAGCAAGAGAGAAAGAGACTGTACCGGAGGAACAAGGCGGGAAAGGAGAGAGAAAGGAATGGAAACGGAGCAGGAAAAGAGCGAAGGGCTGGATGTGGGCCGCGCCCTGCGGGTGCTGGAGGCGGCGGATTCGGCTTTCTCCTCCAGCCCGAGCAAGACGGAGCTGAAGAACCTCGTCTGGCATCTGCGCCAGGCTCTGCGCCAGGCCGTCGCCTCGGCCCTGGCCGGAGCCGAGGCGACACAGCCGCCCAGGCCGTGATCGGCCCGGGTCAGCTCAGCAGGCCGAGCTCCGCGGCGCGCGCCCCCGCCTCGAACCGGCTGCGGGCCTCCAGTTCCTCCATCGCGCCGGCCATCAGACGGCTCAGGGTCCGGGAGGAGACGCCCAGCAGCCGGGCGATCTTCTCGTCCTTCACACCTGAGTTCATCAGTCGCAGCATCGTCAGCTGCTCCGCCGTCAGCCGCTGCCGCGCCCGGGACCCGGGGTGCACCCGCCGGGCCGAGCGCCAGGTCTGCTCGAACGACTGCCTCAGCAGGGCGACGTCCCGGGGCGCGCGGAAGACCGTCTGGCCCTCCTCGCCCGGGCGCAGGCCCGCGGCCATGAACACGAACTCCTGGTCGACCACGGCGGTGAAGACCTGCTGGATGTCCACCACGCGGCACTCCACACCGAGTTCCGCCGTCCGTTCCAGATGCTCCGCGCCGCCGTCGACGGCGAGGACGGTGCGCGGGTACAGGGCGCGCAGTGCCACGCCCTGGGAGGTCAGATCCGCGAACTGGGCCTCGGCGTCCTTCAGGCAGGCCAGCGAGGGGGGAGGGGCCAGCGCCACCCACACCTCGCGACGAGCGCTCAGCACCAGCTCGCGTCCCGGCTCCTTCGGCACCGGTGCGAGCCGGGGCATCTCCGCGAGTTCGCGCCGCAGGCTGCGCGCGCGGGCGAGCTGTTCCTTCAGGGCCGCCTGGGCGCGAGTGAGCACCGCCTCGACGGCGTCCAGCTCACCCTCCAGGGACGACGGGCCGGCCGTCTCGACGCTGGGCGACGGCAGGGCACCTCCCACAGCGCGGAGGGCCGTGGTCTGCCGGTGGCCACTGCGTACGGCGGCGTGATCCTTACGCGCGATCCCGACTGAATGCACGAACACTCCCTCATCGACATCGAATGGGCACGCGGTCCGCCCGGGACACACCACGGGCCGGCCAGCTGTGCGGACACGGCGTGGACAGCCGTGCGGAGAGCTACGCACTCAGAGAATAACAAACAGATCGGTCTGCCTGTTATGGGCGGGCCACCTCAGTGAGCGACGAGAGACGAAAGGACCTCCCCATGCCCGTGGTGACGATCGACTGGTGGCGCGGCAGCACCGCCGACACCCGCGCGACGACCGTGAAGAGGGTCACGGAGGTGGTCGCCCAAGGGGCCGGCTGCCCGGAGGAGGCCGTCACGGTGATCATCCGGGAGACGGACCCCGCGTTCTGGGGGCGCGGCGGGGCCCTGGCGGCTCCGGGGGCGGACTGACCGCCGGCCGTCATTCCGAACCGACCGACCCGTATTCGATATGCCGACTCAGGCTCGCGGCCACCGCACCCGGAGCGCCCTGGTGCTGGCGGCCGCGTACGAAGTGGACCGAACCGGCGACGCCAGCATGAGCGGGGTCTGCCGCAGGGCGGGCGTCAGCCGGGGCGCCCTCAGCCATCACTTCTCCGGCAAGCAGGACCTGCTGCGGGCCCTGCGCGACGAGGCGCGGGGGACGCTGCGCCTGCTGCTGCGGCACTTCGTGGCCGACCGGCGGCCGGTCGCGGAGGCCCTGTGCCGCCTCGCGGAGGAGTTGTTCCGGCGGCTGCGCCAGGACGTCGTGCTCCGATCCGGCCTGGCGCTCCTCGATCCCCGGGAAGTCGCCGCCCTGCAGAGCCAGTTCACCTGCCTGGTGCGCCGGCGCATCGCGCGTGAGCAGCGCACGGCCGCCTCCGCGCCGGGCCCGGCGCTGGCGGCCACGTTGGTCGTCAGCGTGTTCGGCGGACTGGAGGCGCTGGGCCGGCGGGACCCGCGGTGGTGGTGCCTCGCGGAATCCGTCGGCCTGTGGCGACAGCTCGGCCGCGCGCTGGCGGAGCCGGAGGCCGCCTGATCCCCGGGCGGCCGACCGGTATCGCCCGATGCCGCCGCGGCTCCGAGCCGGTGGGCGCCGGGGGGGGGAGTCCCCCCCGGCGCGCGTCACACATCGTCCGCGTCGCCCTGTGTCCCGCCCAGAAGGTGACCGCGTTCCTCGTGCGTGTCGAGCCGCCGCAGGACACCCGGCACGGCGATGCCCGGCAACAGCACGTTCCACATCACCGACACCCGGTGCAGCAGGTCGTCACGGCCGCTGACCAGGTTCGACAGCAGCTGGATGCCGGTGAACGACCCCACGACGAGCTGGGCGAGATCCGGGATCGGCGCGCCCGGCAGCAGCTCACCGCTCGCATCGGCCTCGCGCAGGACGTTCTCGATGACGTCCAGGGCCCACTGATAGGGCGCCGTCCTGCTCTGCGAGAAGGAGGTTTCCTCGACCGTGAGACGGACCGCCGCCCTCAGCACGTCGCTGGTCTGCAGCAGCCGTGCGTAGGTGAGCGTGATGTCGATCGCGGCCTGCAGCCGGATGCTGGTCCTCGGCGGACGCAGAGCCTCGATCTGGGCCGCCACCACCTCCTGGGCGATGGCCTCCTTGGACGCGAAATGGTGGTACATCGCCCCGCGCGTGAATCCCGCCCGGGTCAGGATCTCCCCGGTGCTGGCCCCGTCGTAGCCCCGTTCGGCGAACACGGAGGCCGCCGCCTCCACCAACTGCCGCCGGGTCTGAAGCGCTCGTTCCTGCTGCGCCACTGTGCACTCCCAAGATGCCTGTTGAAGTACAGACAGATCGGTCTGTATTTTACCGGCGGCAGGTCCGGTCCTGCTGCGGCCCGGACCCCTCGCGTTGTCAGGACACAGTTGTCAGGACAAAGGTCAAGAGGAGATCAAGGTGACGCTCCACCCTGTTCCGACCCTCGCCCGCGCAACCCTCGTAGCCGACCGCAACACCCTTGCCGAGCGGACGTGGACGCCGCTGAGCGACGACGATCTGCTGGCTCTGACCGCCACCGTGCCCCGCCAGTACGTCCACCGGGCAGCGGTCGCCGAGGTCTTTCTCACCGGCTGGCGGGCGGACGGCCCCGACTCGTTCACCGTCGCCGCGCAGTGGCCCCGCGCCCACGCCTTCTTCACACCCGTGGCAGGGCGCCTCGACCCGCTGCTGCTGGCCGAGACGGTCCGCCAGACCGGCGCCCTCCTCGCCCATGCCGAGTACCAGGTCCCGTTCGGTCACCAGTTCCTGTTGCGGAGCCTGTCGTACTCCGTCACCGAAGAGGGCCTGCGCGTCGGCGCCGTCCCCGCCGACGTCGAACTCAAGATCACCTGCAGTGACATCGCCTACCGCTCCGGCCACCTGTCCCGCATGCGGTACCACGTGGTCCTCCTGCGCGAGGGCCACCCCGTCGCCGAGGCCGAGGCCGCCTTCGGCTGCGCCTCCCCGGCCGTCTACCGGCGTCTGCGTGCCGGGGCACCGAGCAAGGCCCTGCCGCTGCCGCCGGCACTGCCCGCGCGGGCCGTCGGCCGCGAACACCCGCAAGACGTCGTCCTCGCCGCGGCCGGCCGCCCGGGCCGCTGGCGACTACGCGCGGACACCACCCACCCCATCCTCTTCGACCACCCGGTCGACCACGTCCCCGGGATGGTCCTCCTGGAGGCCGCACGGCAGGCCGCCCACGTCCTGCGCGGAGCTTCCCGCGGGCAGGTCCCGATCACGATGGACAGCGTCTTCACCCGATACGTCGAATTCGGCTCGCCCTGCTACATCGAGGCGGAGGACATCCCCTCGGCCGGGCCCGGTCCGCGCGTCCGCGTGCGTGGTGTCCAGGACGGTGCCGAGACCTTCTCCGCGACGCTCACCCTCTGGTCACCCGACGGCGCCCGGGACCGCCGGGAGGGCCTCTTATGACCACCATCCTGATCACCGGGGCAAGCGGCTTCATCGGCAGCCGCGTGACCCACTGGGCCGCACGCGCCCACCCCGACGCGCGACTGCGCCTGCTGCGCCACCACCGCGCTCCGGCGGCCGCCCCGGCGCATGCCACTGTCGTCACGGGCGATGTGACCGATCCGGCCACCCTCAGCCGTGTCTGCGCCGACGTGGACGTCCTCGTGCACTGCTCCTCCTGTGTCGCGGGCCCGCCCGACGCGTGTGCGGCCGTCAACGCCGCCGGGACCAGAGCCCTGGTCGGGGAAGCCGCCCGCGCGGGCGTGCGCCGCATCGTCTACGTCAGCACCGCCGCCGTCTACGGTCGCGGTCCGTTCCGCGACGCGACCGTGGAGGAACTGCTCCGAGCCCCCGTCTCCGACGCCTCCCGCAGCCGAGCCGAGGCAGAGGACGCCGTACTCGCCGCCGACGGCACCGTGCTGCGCCCGCACCTGGTGCACGGGGCGGGCGACCGATGGGTCGGCCCGGGCATCACCCGGCTGGCCCGCGCGCTGCCGTTCACCGTCGACGGCTGGCGCAGCCTGCACTCCGTCATCACCGTCGACGACCTCGCACGCCTGGCCGTGGCCGCGGCCACGGCTCCGTCACGGACCCTGCGTGGCCGCGCCTACCACGCCAACCACCCGTCCCCCGTCTCCGCCCGCACCCTCCTGCGGCACTTTGCCCGGCGGGCCGGGCTGTCCCTGCCGCACCGGAACGTCAGCCTGGAGCAGGCCCGGACCCACCTGCGCGCACACGGGCGCGGCACCCACGACCTCGACCTCCTCGCGACCGACCACTGGTTCCACAGCACCGGCATCTGGCGGGACACCGGCTGCGTTCCCCACCCCGACCCGGCTCTGTCCCCCGACAGCCCCGGCCGAGACGTCCGTGACCGGTGCCGGCAAGAACGGCAACCGGACCGGCAGGGGACCTGAACACCACGCCCGGACACACCCGGAACCCCGACGCGACGGGCTGCCCGAGCCCTGGTCCCGGGCCCTGATCGCGGCCGTGCCAGAGCCCCGGAGCCCTGTCCGCCGCCCCTCTCCCGGTTCCTGCGGTGGCGGGTTCCCCGAGCTGCGCGCGCCGGTCCGAAGCCCGTTGCCGGCCGGCCGTCGGCCGCTCCCCGGCCGAGGCGACGGCCCGCCGGCGGGCGCGCGTCCACGGCGGTCCGGCCGCACCGTGGCCGCTCGGACGCCGGCGTGGCGCGGCGTCGACGTCCGGGCGGGGGAGCGGGTGACGCTCACCTACGAAGACGGCCGTCGCAGCGCCGGGTGGTCCGCCACCACCGTGCAGGAGCCCGGTGCGATCTCCGTGTAGCCGGCGTCGCGGACCAGGGGGAGGCCGGCGGTGGTCAGCCCGGGCCAGTCGCCGGGGGCGGCGGTGCGGACGGCGAGCGGGAAGCCCGCTTCCCGCCACGCGGTGCGCTCCGCCTCGGACAGCGCCCACCAGGCCAGCTGGGCGCCGTGCCCGGCCTGGGCCATCGCCTTGCCCGCCGACATCTCCAGGTCCGGGTTCAGCCACAGCACCGGCTGCGCCGGACCGGCGGCGACGGGCGGCTCCGGGTCGTCCAGCTCGGTGCCCGACACCTGGAGCTTCGCCAGGTCCTTGGGCCAGCCGTCCAGCGGGACCGGCGGGAAGACCCGGACCTCGGCCGACTTGCCGGTCAGCGTGATCCCGGGCAGTGCCTCGGCACGCCGCCACTCGGCGCCCCGGGCCCGCCGGACCACCTTGCGGATCCGCGCGTCCTCCCAGTTCCGCACCGCCTCGGCCCACTCGCCGTCGCCGTGCGCCCGCTCCTCGGAGAGCAGGACGAGCACGGCCCGGGCCGCCGTCTCGAGCGCGTCGGTCCGGGCGGGCGGGGCACCGCGCTCGATGCGTACGACGAGCGGCAGCACGTACTGCGGTGCCTCGTCACGGGGATCGGTCCCGGCGCGGAACGGGCGGGCACTGGAGGGGGCGGGATCGTGGCTCACGAGAGCCCAGCCTACGAACCCGCCGACGCGCCGATCAACGCGCGGTCCTGTCAAGGCGGCGGGACCCGGCCGAAGAAGCCGCGACCGGAGCCGGGCTCGCCGGGCCAGAATGACCTCCATGCATCAAGGCCGTGAGCTGTGCCTGACCGCCGTGGGCCGTCGCTACGGCGTGCGCGGGCCCTGGGTGCTGCGCGGGGTGGACCTCGTCGTCGCGCCCGGCACCCTCGTCCGGATCGAGGGGGCGAACGGCAGCGGGAAGTCCACGCTGCTGCGGCTGCTCGCCCGGCTCGACGCGCCCTCCGAGGGCCGCGTCACCGGCCGGCCGCGCACGGCGTACGTACCCGAGCGGTTCCCCTCCGCCCTGCCCTTCACGGCCGTCGGCTATCTGACCCACCTCGGCACCCTCCACGGCCTCGGCCGCAAGGCCGCCGCCCGCGCCGCGCACACCTGGCTGGAGCGGTTCGGCGCGGGACCGTACGCCGGTACCCCGATGGCGCGGCTGTCCAAGGGCGGCAGCCAGAAGGTCGCCGTCGCCCAGGCCCTGCTCGGCGCCCCGGAGCTGCTGGTGCTGGACGAGGCGTGGACCGGGCTGGACGGGCCGGCGCGGGCCGAGCTGGACCGGGCGGTGGCCGAGCGCACGGCCGCCGGGGGCGCGGTGGTGTTCGTGGACCACGACCCGCGCCGGCTCGCCGGGGCGGCGGACGCCACGTACACCGTGACCGACGGCGGTCTGCGGAGCCGTACCGCAAGCGCCGGACCGGCGGTGGACGGGCCGGCCACCGTCGTCGTCGTGCAGGGCCCGCCGGACGGGCGGCTGCCCCCGGAGGCGGTACGGGCCGCCGTCGCCGTGGCGCGGACGGCTCCCGGCGGTCACCGCCTCACCGTCCCGGCCTCCCACTCCGACGTCGTACTGCGCGCCCTGCTCACGGCCCGCCCGCCCTGGCACGTGGTGCGCGTCGAACCCGCCGGCGCCCCGGCCCCCGACCCCGGAAGCCGCCCATGACCGCCCTGTTGCGCTACCAGGCCGACCTGCTGCTGCGCTCCCAGCGCTGGCTGCCCCCGGTGATCCTCTACGCCGTCTTCCTGGCCGTCGGCGTGCGGGGCGGACAGCCGGTGCTGGACTCGCTCGGCTACACTGCCGCCGCCCTGCTGCCGGTGGCCGCCTGGCTGGTACGGATCTGTGTCACCGGCGAGCCGCCCGCCGCCCGGGCCTGTGTCGCCGCCGCGCGCGGCCCCGCCCGCGCGCACCTCGCCTGCCTGCTGACCGCGCTGCTCGCGGCCGTGCTGCTGGGCGTGGCCGCCGACGTGGTGGTGACGCTGATCAGCGATCCCGCGAGCACCGGCCACCGGGTGCGCGTCCCGCCGGCGCGGGCGCTGGCCGCAGGGCTGCCGACCGCGCTCGTCTGCGCCCTGCTCGGCACGGCCGTCGGCGCGCTCACCGGCCCGCCGGTGCTGCGCTCCACCGGGCGCGCGGTGCCCGCGATGCTGCTCGGCGCGCTGCTCGCGGCGGTCGCGTCCGGCTCCCCGGCGCGGGCCGCCGTCAGCGGTCTGGTCACCGGCTCGCACAGCGGGCGGGCGCCGGTGCCGCTGCTGCCGCTGGCGGGCGCGGCCCTGCTCGCGGCCGCCGCGTGCGCCGCCGCGGCCTGGCTCACCGCCCGCCGGTCACCCTGAGCAGGCGGTGCGCTGGGCCTCCTGCCACTCGCACACCGGGCACAGCGTGATGCCCTTGTACGACTCCGGGTACTCGGTCGGCTCCCGGCACAGCACACAGTCCGCGTACGGCGGCCCGTCGGCCTTGGGCGGCCGGGCCGCCTCGGCGATGGTGCAGTAGTCCTCGTCGTTCATGCCCTCAGCGTAGGACGGCGGCCCTCGATCGTGGGTCAACGGCCGGTGCCGGTCCCGCCGATCAGCTCGGAGACCTTCACGAACCGGTAGCCGCGCCCGCGCAGCTCCGGTACGACCGTACGCACCACCTGCTCGGTGGTCGGGGCGGCGCTGCGGGTGCAGTGCAGGACCACCACCGAGCCCGGCCGCACCCCGTCGAGCACCTGCCGGGCCACCGCGTCGGCGTCCGTGGCGAACGCGTCACCGCTGACCACGTCCCACTGCACGGCGGTCACCCCGAGCCCGCTGAGCGCGCGCAGCGCCCGCTGGTCGTAACAGCCGCCGGGGAAGCGGAAGTACGGCATCGGGTGCGGCACGCCGGCCGCGCGCAGGGAGGCGTACGCCCGCTCCACGTCCGCCCGCATCCGGCCGGCGTCCACGGTCGGCAGGCCGTAGCAGTCGGCGGTGAAGGCGTAGTGGCTCCAGGAGTGGTTGGCCACCTCGAAGCGCGGGTCGCGGCCCAGGTCGCGGGCCTCGGCCGGGTACTGCTCGGCCCAGCTGCCGGTCATGAAGACCGTCGCCGGCACCTTCAGTTCGCGCAGTGCCCGGATCAGTCCCGGGTTGTCGAAGCGCTCGCCGGCGGCCGCGCGGGGTCCCTGGTCGGCGGTCATGTCGGCGTCGAAGGTGAGCGCGACCGTCTTGCCCCGGGTGCGCGGGCCGTGCTCGAAGACCGGGGTCAGCCCGCCGGGGCCCGGCGCGAGCACCGGTGCGCGGGAGGGTGAGGACGAGGGGGAACCGGAGGCGGGGGAGGCGGGGTGCTCCTGTCTCGCGGTGCCGCAGGCGGTGAGCGCCGCGCCGAGGAGGCAGAGGGCGATGAGACGACGTGCTGGTGGGATCACCCTACGAAGATAAGTCTTAATGTCAGTTTATATGCCTATATGTGTCCGGCGTTGCGGTGCCCTCACCCGCCCGGCGGGCCCGCACCGCGCCTGCGCGCCCGCTCCCGTCGGCCGGGCCGGCTCGGGCCGCTCAGTCCAGCTCGCGCCGCTCCAGCGGCTTCACCGCCGGACCCTGGAGCACCGAGCCGTCCACCGCGAACCGCGAACCGTGGCAGGGGCACTCCCAGGCACGCTCGGCGCGGTTGAAGGAGACCAGACAGCCGAGGTGGGTGCAGCGGGCGGACACCGCGTGCAGCGCGCCCTCCTCGTCGCGGTGCACGGCAAGCCGCTCGCCGCCGGAGCGGACCAGCGCGCCGTCGCCGGGTGCCAGGTCCGCCACCGAGCCCGGCGGCCTCAGCCGGTCGCCGACGAAGTGCCGGGCCACCTCCGCCTGCGTCTTCAGCAGCGACGGCGCCTCGCGGACCACCGACTTCAGCCGGCGCGGGTCGTACAGCTCCCGCCACAGACAGTCCCGGCCGGTGATCAGCGCGGTGAGCAGCAGCCCCGCCATGATCCCGTTGCTCAGGCCCCAGCCGCCGAAACCGGTGGCCACGTAGGTGTGCCGGGCGGCCGGGTGGAACGGGCCGACCAGCGGGACGGTGTCGGTGGACTCGTTGTCCTGGGTGGCCCAGGCGTGGTCCAGGGTCACCCCGGGGAAGTGCGTCTCCGCCCACGCGGCGAGCCGGTCGAACCCGGCCCCAGGATCGCCGGTGCCGGGCGTGAAGTGCTCCCCGGTGACCACGAGCAGCCGTCGCCCGTCCGGGCCGTAGGGGGCGGTGCGCACCGAGCGGGTGTTCTCGTCCGGGGTGATGTACATGCCGTCCGGATCCGGGCCGTCGCCGAGCGGCCCGGCCACGACCAGTTCCCGGCGCGGGGAGAGACGGGCGAACAGCAGCGCCCGGTCGAACACCGGGTAGTGGGTGGCGATCACCACGTGCCGGGCGGTCACCACGGGGCCCGCCTCGGTCGTCAGCCGGCACGGCTCGCCCTCCGTCAGCCCGGTCACCCGCGTGTGCTCGTACACCCGGCCGCCGAGCCGCAGCAGGTCGGCGGTGAGCGCCCGCAGGTACTTGACCGGGTGGAACTGCGCCTGCCCGGTCACCCGGACCGCGCCCGCCACCGGGAACGGCAGTCCGGTCTCCGTGGTGAACGACGCCGGCAGCCCCGCCTGCCGGGCGGCGTCCGCCTCCGCGCGCACCTCGGCCACCCGGGAGGGGTCCCGGACATAGGTGTAGGCGTCCCGGGTCTCCCACTCGCAGTCGATGTCCAGTTCCGCCACCAGCTCCGCCGCGTGCTCGATCGCCTCCGACTGCGAGCGGGCGTACAGCCGGGCGCCGTCCGGGCCCCGGGTGCGCCGCAGCCGGTCGTAGACCAGCGTGTGCTGGGCGGTCAGCTTGGCCGTGGTGTAGCCGGTGACCCCGGCCGCCGCCCGCCCGGCCTCCAGCACCGCCACCCGGCGCCCGGCCCGGGCCAGCGCGTGGGCGGTGCTCAGCCCGGCGATGCCCGCGCCGACGACGGCCACGTCCACGTCGAGATCCGCGTCCAGGGCGGGGTGATCGGGCCCGGGAGCGGTGTGCAACCAGTACGAATCGGTGACCTTCCGCTGCTCACGCATGCCCGCCGGGTACCCAGGCCGCTCGGCCTCACATCCGTGGCGGCGGCCGGCCGCGCAGAAGGCGAGGGCCGGTGCCGGTCAAGGGGCCTGCGGCGTGCTGTCGGTGCTGGTCAGGGGGGCCTGTGGCGGGCCGTCGGGGTCGATCACAGGGGCCTGTGGTGGGCCGTCGGGATCGATCACAGGGACCTGTGGCGGGCCGCCGGTGCCGGGCACCGGGAGCGGTGGCGTGCCGTCGGCGTACCGCTCCCGTCCGCCGTCGGTGTGCCCCGGCGCCGGGGCCCGGTCCTGGTCCTGGTCCGGCGGGGACGGCCGGCCGCCGCGCTCCAGGAAGTGCAGCAGTTCCACCGGGATCGGCAGCACCAGCGTGGAGTTCTTCTCGGCCGCCACCGCCATCACCGTCTGCAGCAGCCGCAGCTGGAGCGCGGTCGGCGTCTCCGCCATCTGCTGGGCGGCCTCGGCGAGCTTCTTCGACGCCTGCAGCTCGGCGTCGGCGTTGATGATCCGGGCCCGGCGCTCCCGGTCCGCCTCGGCCTGGCGGGCCATCGACCGCTTCATCGTGTCCGGCAGGGACACGTCCTTGATCTCCACCCGGTCGACCTGGATGCCCCAGCCCACCGCCGGGCTGTCGATCATCAGCTCCAGGCCCTGGTTGAGCTTCTCGCGGTCGGAGAGCAGGTCGTCCAGGTCGCTCTTGCCGATGATCGACCGCAGGGACGTCTGCGCCATCTGCGAGACCGCGAACTTGTAGTCCTCGACCTTCACCAGGGCGCTCGCCGCGTCGACCACCCGGAAGTAGACCACCGCGTCCACCCGGACCGTGACGTTGTCCCGGGTGATGCCCTCCTGCGCCGGGACGGGCATCGTCACGATCTGCATGTTGACCTTCTGCAGCCGGTCCACGAAGGGAATGATCAGGTTCAGGCCCGGCGACCGCACGTCCCCCCTGACCCGGCCGAGCCGGAACAGCACCCCGCGTTCGTACTGCTTGATCACCCGGACCGCCGACGCCAGATACACGACACCGGCGGAGCCCGCCGCCGCAACGGCCACCAGAAGGTCTGCGACCATGGTGACCTCCTCGCCCAGAGGTCGGTTTTGTCTGTTGTTGCCACGATAGGCCCGTGAGGCCGGGATGCCGAGAGGTCCCGGCGTCCCGGCCCCACGGGAGGGCTCTCAGGCGGCTGTGACCAGCTTCACCGGGTCGGTCCCGGCCGTGCTGTGCCGTGCCGCCCAGCTGTCCAGCGCCATCCGGCAGGCGTGGTCCAGATGGTGCAGCCCGGACAGGTCGAGCCGGACCGGACGGTCCTGCGGCAGCGACTCCAGGCTGTCCAGGATCTTCGGCAGCCGCAGGAAGGTGGCGTTGCCCGTCAGGCGCGCCTCTATCGGGCCCGCGCCCTCGTCCACGACGTCCAGCCTGACGTGCGAGGCCTCCCAGGCGGTCTTCACCACCGCCAGGGCCAGACCGATGAGCACGCCCTCGAACATGCTGACCGCGACGATGGAGACGGCGGTGACGGCGAGGACCACCGCCTCCCCCCGGTGCTCGCGCCACAGCGTGCCCAGCGACCGGACGGGTATCAGCTTGGCGCCCGCGTGGATCAGGATGCCCGCGAGGGCCGGGATCGGGATGTAGGCGAGCACGTCGGGCAGCAGCGCCGCGAACAGCAGCAGCCACACGCCGTGCAGGACCCGGGAGGCCTTCGTACGGGCGCCCGCCTGGACGTTGGCCGCGCTGCGCACGATCACCGCGGTCATCGGCAGCGCGCCGAGCGCCCCGCACACCATGTTGCCGGTGCCCTGGGCGATGAGCTCCTTGTTGTACTCGGTGCGCGGCCCGGAGTGCAGCCGGTCCACGGCCGCCGCGCTGAACAGGGACTCGGCGGACGCGATCAGGGTGAACGCGACGACCGTGCCGAGCAGTCCGATGCCGGCCAGTTCCCCGAAGGCGCTCAGCGGCGGCGGCTGGACGGCGCCGAGCAGGCCCTTCACCTCGACCGTGGCCACGGGCATGTCCAGCGCGAACACGGCCAGCGTGGCGAGCCCCACCGCGGCGAGCGGGCCGGGCACCGTGCGGACCTTCTCCGGGGCGTGCTTCCACAGCAGCAGCACCGCGATGGTGCCCGCGGCCACCGCCAGGGAGGACAGCGCGCCGGTGTCGCCGAAGGAGTCCACGAGCGTGCCGGGCAGTTCGGCGATCTTGCCCAGGCCGGAGTCGGGGGCCTTGGCGGCCATCGCCGGGTAGAGCTGCCCGGCGATGATCACCAGGCCGATGCCGGCCAGCATCCCCTCCACGACGGAGACGGAGATGGCACGGAAGTAACGGCCCAGCCGCAGCAGGCCCATGGCCATCTGGATGGCGCCGGAGGCGAGCACGATCACGCCGAGCACCGGCAGGCCGAACTCCTGCACCGCCTCGTAGACGAGCACGGTCATGCCGGCGGCCGGTCCCGACACCTGGAGGCTGCTGCCGCGCATCAGTCCGGTGACGAGGCCGCCCACGATGCCGGTCACCAGGCCCAGTTCGGCCGGTGCCCCGGAGGCGACGGACACGCCCACGCACAGCGGGACGGCGACCAGGAAGACGACGAGCGAGGCGGCGAAGTCCTGCTTCAGGTGCGGGAATCGGGATATGAGGGTGCGGTTGTCGGTCATCGGCGGACTCACAGGGCCTCGAAACTGTCGGTCTGCTGGCGGTGCGTCCGTACCGTGCCGGTGTGCACCTCGTAGTACCAGGCGTGCAGGTTCAGTTCACCCTCGGCCAGCTTCCGCTCGACGCAGGGGTACGAACGGAGCCGCAGCAGCTGGGTGAGGACATGGCTCTGCACGCCCTCGGAGACCTCAGGGTCCTCGGCCTTGCCGGACGGGCGCGGGGTGGCCGAGACCAGCCAGTCGCGCACGGCCGGTACGGCGGTGAGGTCGTCGCCGCGCACCAGCGCGCCGACGGCGCCGCAGTGCGAGTGGCCGCAGACCACGATGTCGCGGACGCCCAGCACCTCCACGGCGTACTCGATGGTGGCCGCCTCGCTGGTGGGGTGCTCGGAGGCGTAGGGCGGGACGATGTTGCCCGCGGTGCGCAGCTCGAACAGCTCGCCGGGGCGGGCGCCCGTGATCAGGGCCGGGACGACCCGGGAATCGGAGCAGGTGATGAACAGGACCTGCGGGGACTGGCCTTCGGCGAGCTTGGCGAACTCCTCAGGGCGTTGTCCGAAGGTACGGGCGTTGTCGATGAGGGGCTGCATGTGTGTGGGTTCCTCCTGGCGCGCCTTCCCGGCGCGTCGGACTCGAACGATGGTCGTGGGGGGAGAGAGCGCGAGGCGCCCGGATCTCAGCAGCGGAAGACCTGAAGCGCTGCCGGGGTATGGGCTCTGGTGGCTCTCGGGGAAGAGTGGCGCGTTGCCTCGGGCGGTACCGACGGGGCCTCCGAGGCCCCCCGGCCGGAGTCGAGGGTGCTCTCCTCGGGCCATCCGGCCGCCGGGCCGCGATGCCGGTCGCGAAGGTGCGGGGTGCCCACGGGAGCGTCCGGGCTGCCGGGGGCGCGGACCGTGTCCGCTCCGGCGCGCGCCGAGAGCGCGGAGGGAGCAATTCCGGTCTCCGCCTTGAGCAGGGTCTGGCCGAACGTGTGCGCGGATGCGAAGTTTTCGCCGCCCGCGCGCAGCTGGAGCGCGAGCAGGACCGCGGCGAGGGCGGCGAGCAGGCCGCGTACGGCTGTACTGCGGAACATGAGCCCCCCTCCGCCCTGTTCATGTTTCTAGTACAGACCAAGTCTTGGTCAATGAATGGTCAAGAAACACCTTAGCCGCGCAAAGACCTTTGCTGGGTTAACTGGAGGTTAACGGGCTGAGAGAGCGTAAAAAACGCGGGTCAAGTGGCTTGAAGCAGCCCTTGACCCGCGGTAGTTGATTCGTTATCAGATGGCGCCGGTCAGGCGCCGACCAGTCCCTTCGCGTCCCGGGCCAGCGCGGTGAGCCGGGATATCGCGCGGAAGTACTTCTTGCGGTAGCCGCCGTTCAGCATCTCCTCGCTGAACAGCCGGTCGAACGGCAGCCCCGAGGCCAGCACCGGCACCTCGCGGTCGTAGAGCCGGTCGGCGAGGACCACCAGCCGCAGCGCCGTCGACTGGTCCGGCACCGGCCGCACGCCGGTCAGGCACACCGCCCGCACCCCGTCGGTCAGCGCGCCGTACCGGCTCGGGTGCACCTTGGCCAGATGCTCCAGCAGGCTCGGGAAGTCGTCCAGCGAGGCGCCCTCGGTGGCGAACGCCGTCTTCATGACCTCCTCGTCGGAGAAGGGCGCCGGTGCCTCGGGCAGGCCGCGGTGGCGGTAGTCCTCGCCGTCGATGCGCAGGGTGCGGAAGTGGGCCGACAGACCCTGGATCTCGCGCAGGAAGTCGGCGGCGGCGAAGCGTCCCTCGCCCAGTTTGCCGGGCAGCGTGTTGGAGGTGGCGGCGAGCGCCACGCCCGCCTCGACCAGCTTGCCGAGCAGCGTCGACACCAGGACCGTGTCGCCGGGGTCGTCCAGCTCGAACTCGTCGATGCACAGCAGGCTGTGCCCGGACAGCGTGCGCACCGTCTGCTGGAAACCGAGCGCGCCGACCAGGTTGGTCAGCTCCACGAAGGTGCCGAACGCCTTGCGGGACGGCTCCGCCGGGGCGGCGTGCCACAGGGAGGCCAGCAGATGGGTCTTGCCGACGCCGTAGCCGCCGTCCAGGTACACCCCGCGCGGGCCGGCCGGGGCCTTGGGCGCCTTCGCCCGGCCGAATCCGAAAAGGCCGCGCCGGCCGGTGCCGGACGCCCGCGGCGCGCCCAGACCGGCGGCGAAGCCCTCCAGGACCCGGACGGCCTCCGTCTGGCTGGGCTGGTTCGGGTCCGGGATGTACGTGGCGAAGCGGACCGAGTCGAAGCGCGGCGGCGGCACCATCTCGGCGACCAGCCGGTCCGCGGGCACGTGCGGCTCGCGGGCGCACAGGGAGAGGGGGCCCGCGTCGGTCACGGGGCCGGAACCGGGGGCGGTGCTGGAGGAGGACACGGTTATCCATGCTAAGCGCCGTGTCACACTGCACGAATGCGACGCCTCTTCCCTGTGACCGAAGAAACAGCAGCCCAGGCCCGCGCCGACGGGGGAGCACCGGCCGCCTCGGGGGCGGCCGTGGACCGGGAGTGGGACCTCGCCGAGCTGGCCGCCGCCTACGCCTACCCCGACCCCGCGCCGGGCGCCCCGCGGCCCTGGCTGCGGGCCAACATGGTCTCCTCCCTCGACGGCGCCGCCCAGCACGAGGGCCACTCCAAGCCCATCTCCAGCGCCGCCGACATGCGGATCTTCGGCACCCTGCGGGCGCTCGCGGACGTCGTGCTCGTCGGTGCGGAAACGGTACGGCAGGAGGGGTACCGCCCCGCCCGGGTGCGTGCCGAGTTCGCCGGGGCGCGCGCGGCCGCCGGACAGGCCCCGGTCCCGGCGATCGCGATCGTCAGCGCGAGCCTGGACCTGGACTTCACGCTGCCGCTGTTCACCTCGCCCCTGGTCCCGACGCTGATCCTCACCGGGGCCGCCGCCGCGCCCGACCGGGTCGCCGCCGCCGAGAAGGCCGGCGCCCGGGTGCTGGTCGCCGGGGAGGGCATGGGTGTGGAGCCCGCCCGCGCGGTCGAGGCCCTCGCCGGCCTCGGACACACCCGGCTGCTCACCGAGGGCGGCCCCCGGCTGCTCGGCCAGCTGATCGCCGCGGAGGTGCTGGACGAACTGTGCCTGACCGTCTCGCCGACGCTGACGGCGGGCGGCGCGCAGCGCATCTCCGGGGGGCCGTCGGTCGCCGTTCCGCACCGGTTCGAACTCGTGTCCCTGCTGGAGGAGGACGGATTCCTCTTCGGGCGCTACCGTCGGCCTTGAAATCAACGGAATCATCCGTTCCGGTTGGCTTCCGCCGGGCAGACTTAAGGCGGCAGTACCCGTGCGATCACGGGGAAGGATGGTTTCCGCAGGGGCCCTGCCGGGCCCTCTAAGGAGAAGAGGCGCCTGGTGTTCACAAGCGTTCTGATGATCGAGAAGGCCCTGACGTCCGCCGACGTGGAGTTCGTCACCACCTTGCACGGGGACGAGCCCGTCTCCTTCCACGTGCTGCTCCAGCCGCGCGGCGAGCAGGCGGACCGGCTGCTGCGGGCCATCGACGACATCGCGCTCGGCGAACTCGACGAGGCGGTGCGGGAGGGTGAGACCCCGGAGGGCCGCGAGGCGCGGAGCGTGGGGCGCCAAGCCCTCGACGTGTCGCTCCAGGCGCTGCGCTCCGCGGGGAGCGAGGCGGCGGGGCGGCTGGTCGAGGACCACCCGCTGGACGCGCTGAAGGCGCTGGTCGCCGAGGTGGACGCGGACGAGGTGATCGTCCTGACCGATCCGCACTACGTGGAGGAGTTCTTCCACCGGGACTGGGCCTCGCGGGCACGGCACAGGGTGGGGGTGCCGGTGCTGAAGCTGTTCTCCCACAGCAAGGCGTAGGCGTGGGGGCCCTCGCGCGCGGGCCGCGGGTCCCTCGTGGCCGAGCCCGCCGTCCAGCGCCCCCCGCGCCCCTTGCGGGGTGACCGGTGCTCCAGCGCATAGGCTAGGCATGTTCCGGCACGTACCGTCTCTGGGGAGAAACGCATGGCACCCGGCCTTCCTACCGCCATGGACCGACCGCACTTCATCGGCATCGGCGGCGCCGGGATGTCCGGAATCGCGAAGATCCTGGCCCAGCGCGGGGCCCGGGTGGCCGGCAGCGACGCCAAGGAGTCGGCGACCGCCGAGGCGCTCCGGGCGCTGGGCGCCACCGTGCACATCGGACACGCCGCCGGGCACCTCGCCGACGACGCGAGCTGTGTCGTGGTGTCGTCGGCGATCCGCGAGGACAACCCGGAACTGGTCCGCGCCGCCGAGCTGGGCATCCCGGTGGTGCACCGCTCCGACGCGCTGGCCGCGCTGATGACCGGGCTGCGGCCGATCGCCGTGGCCGGCACCCACGGCAAGACCACCACCACCTCGATGCTGGCGGTCTCCCTGACCGAGCTGGGCCTGAAGCCGTCGTACGCCATCGGCGGCGACCTGGACGCGCCCGGCTCCAACGCGCTGCACGGCGAGGGCGAGATCTTCGTCGCCGAGGCGGACGAATCGGACCGCAGCTTCCACAAGTACGCGCCCGAGGTCGCCATCGTCCTCAACGTCGAGCTGGACCACCACGCCAACTACGCCTCCATCGACGAGATCCACGAGTCCTTCGAGACCTTCGTGGGCCGGATCACCGAGGGCGGCACCCTGGTCGTCTCCGCCGACCACGAGGGCGCCCGGGAGCTGACCCGGCGGGTGCGCGACCGCGCGGTGCGGGTGGTGACCTACGGCGAGGCCGAGGACGCCGACGTGCGCGTGCTGTCGATCGTCCCGCAGGGCCTGAGGAGCCGGGTCACGGTGGTGCTGGACGGGCAGGAGCTGACCTTCGCCGTCTCCGTGCCGGGCCGTCACTACGCGCTCAACGCGGTCGCCGCGCTCACCGCCGGCGCCGCCCTCGGCATCCCGGCCCCCGAGCTGGCGCCCGCGCTCGCCGCCTACACCGGCGTCAAGCGCCGCCTCCAGCTCAAGGGCGAGGCGGCCGGCGTCCAGGTGATCGACTCCTACGCCCATCACCCGACCGAGATGACGGCCGACCTGGAGGCCATGCGCGGCGCCGCCGGTGACGCCCGGATCCTCGTCGTCTTCCAGCCGCACCTGTTCTCCCGCACCCAGGAGCTGGGCAAGGAGATGGGGCAGGCGCTGGCCCTCGCCGACGCCTCGGTGGTGCTGGACATCTACCCGGCCCGCGAGGACCCGATCCCGGGCGTGACCAGCGAGCTGATCATCGAGTCCGCGCGCGCCGCCGGCGCCGACGTGACCGCCGTCCACGACAAGGCGGACATCCCGGCGGTGATCGCGGGAATGGCGAAGCCCGGTGATCTCGTTCTCACCATGGGCGCGGGCGATGTGACCGACCTGGGCCCGCTGATCCTGGACCGACTCGCGCAGTAAGAGCAGTAAGAGGGGCTGAGAGCTGATGGCGTACGACGTCGAGAAGCCGGACGAGCAGTGGCGCGCGGAGCTGACCCCGGCCGAGTACGCGGTGCTGCGCCAGTCCGCCACCGAACCGGCCTTCACCGGTGAGTACACGGACACCAAGACCAAGGGCGTGTACTCCTGCCGGGCGTGCGGGGCGGATCTGTTCGAGTCCGACACCAAGTTCGAGTCGCACTGCGGCTGGCCGTCCTTCTACGACCCGAAGGACTCCGACGCCGTGGAACTGGTCGAGGACCGCTCCCACGGCATGGTCCGCACCGAGGTCCGGTGTGCCCGCTGCGGCTCCCACCTGGGGCACGTCTTCGCGGGCGAGGGCTACCCGACCCCCACCGACCAGCGGTACTGCATCAACTCCGTCTCGCTGCGACTGACGCCCGCGGAGGGCTGAGGGCGGCGCGGCGGCCCCGGTCCCGCCGGCCGGGGCCGGGCGGAGCCCGCCGCCGCCCGCCCGGGCCGCGACCCGCCGTCTTCCCGCCAAGATGTCGCAACACTGGCGGTCTAGACTCTCCCCGCATCAGCCCAGAGCGGTCGGACCGAAGGGTACGCGGCGTTTTGATACGGATAGATGCAGTCACCAAGCGGTACCCGGACGGCACGGTCGCAGTCGACCGGCTGTCGCTGGAGATACCGGACCGCGCGATCACCGTCCTCGTCGGGCCGTCCGGCTGCGGCAAGACGACGACCCTGCGGATGATCAACCGGATGGTGGAGCCCACCGAGGGCAGCATCCTCCTCGACGGGCAGGACATCCGGCAGCAGCCGGTCAACACCCTGCGCCGTTCGATGGGCTACGTCATCCAGAACGCGGGTCTCTTCCCGCACCGCACCATCCTCGACAACATCGCCACCGTGCCCCGGCTGCTCGGCCGGAGCAGGCGGCAGGCCCGGGACCGTGCCGCCGAGCTGATGGAGCGGGTCGGGCTCGACACGGCACTTGCCAAGCGGTACCCGTACCAGCTCTCCGGCGGCCAGCAGCAGCGCGTCGGCGTGGCCCGCGCGCTCGCCGCCGACCCGCCGGTCCTGCTGATGGACGAGCCGTTCTCCGCCGTCGACCCGGTCGTCCGCAAGCAGCTCCAGGACGAACTCCTGCGCATCCAGGAGGAACTGGGCAAGACCATCGTCTTCGTCACGCACGACATCGACGAGGCGATCAAGCTCGGCACCCGGGTCGCCGTACTGCGCACCGGCGGCCGGCTCGCCCAGTACGCCCCGCCCGCCGAACTGCTCAGCGCGCCCGCCGACGCCTTCGTGGAGGACTTCCTCGGCGCCGACCGCGGCATCCGCCGGCTCTCCTTCTTCCCGTCCGCCGATCTGGAGTTGCAGACCGCGCCGCTGGTGCGGGCCGACGCCGACGCCGGCACGCTCGCCGCCCGGGCCACCGCGGTCCCGTACCTCCTCGTCACCGATCCCGACGGCAGGCCGCTCGGCTGGAGCGAGCCCGGCCGGCTCACCGCCGGTGCCGTCGACCGGGAGCAACTCCTCGATTACGGGCGGCCGTTCGTGCCCGGCACCGACTCGCTGCGGGCCGCGCTGGACGGGGCCGTGCTCTCGCCGACCGGATGGGCGGTCGCGGTGGACGGCGAGGGGCGCGCCGTCGGTGTCGTGTCCCAGCAGGTCATCGGCGAGGCGATCCGGGCCGCCCACGGCCGGGTGGCCGAGCGGGCCGGGGAGGCGGCCGGACGATGAACGGGTTCTTCGACCTCCCGAGCGACCTCGGGCAGAGCTGGCTCGGTCTCGTCGGACTGCACCTGCGCGAGGCCCTGCTGCCGGTGCTGGCCGGGCTGCTCGTCTCGCTGCCCGTGGCGCAGCTGTGCGTGCGCTTCCGCTGGATCTACCCGCCCGTCCTCGGCATCGCCACGGTCCTCTACGCGATTCCCTCGCTCGCCTTCTTCGTCGTGCTCATCGACTACTTCGGCCAGAGCGAGACCACGGTGATGATCCCGCTCGCGCTCTACAGCCTGGTGGTGCTGGTGCCGGCGATCGTGGACGGCGTCCGCTCGGTGCCGCCGGAGACCCTGGCCGCCGCCCAGGCCATGGGATTCGGCGCCGTACGCCGGTACTTCCAGGTCCAGTTGCCCCTCGCGGTGCCCGCCATCATCGCCGGCCTGCGGGTGGCGACCGTGTCCAGCATCTCCCTGGTCAGCGTCGGCATGCTCATCGGCAACCAGGGCGCCCTCGGCAACATGCTCTACGCCGCCCAGACCTACGGCCGCCCCGCCCTGGCCGTGAACGCGGTGCTGACCATCGGGGTGCTGGGCATGCTCGCCGACGCCGCGCTGGTCCTCCTCCGCTTCCTGCTCACCCCCTGGATGCCGCGGAAGGGGGCCGGCCGGTGAACGTCCTCGACTTCGCGCGCGCCTTCTTCGGCGACGGCGCCCACTGGCACGGCTACGACGGCATCCCCACCCGGTTCGCCGAGCACATCGGGTACTGCCTGGAAGCCCTGGCGATCGCCGCCGCGATCGGTCTGCCCGTCGGCCTGCTCACCGGTCACACCGGCCGGGGCGGCAACGCCCTGGCGTTCCTTGCCACCGCCGGGCGGGCCCTGCCCAGCTTCGGCCTGCTGGTGCTGATGTTCATCTGGATCGGCCTGGGACTGCTGCCGGTGATGATCCCGCTGGTCGTGCTCGCCGTCCCGCCGATCCTGGTCACCACCTACGAGGCGGTCCGCTCCGTCGACCCCTCCCCGGTGGACGCCGCCCGGGGCATGGGGATGCCCGAGACGCGGGTGCTGTTCCAGGTGGAGGTGCCGGTCGCGCTCCCGCTGATCCTGAGCGGGCTGCGCACGGCGGCCGTCCAGATCGTCTCCACCGCCACCATCGCCGCCTACGTCAGCCTGGGCGGCCTCGGCCGGTACATCATCGACGGCCTCTACCAGAAGGACTACGAGAAGGTCGTCGGCGGCGCCACCCTGGTCGCCGGGCTCGCCCTGGTGACCCTGGCCGTGTTCTGGGCGGTGTCGCGGCTCGCGGTGTCACCGGGCGTACGCCGGGGCGGCCGGGGCTGACGGCCGTCGCCGCGACGACGGGCACGGGCAGCGGCGCCCCTCGCCGGGAAACCGCCGTCAGGAGGGCGCCCGGTGGGCACCACCGAACACGGACCGGCGGGCGATTTCCGGCCGATGGCACTTGACTGACCGAGAAGCGGCTGGATTGGATCAACAGGTGACTTCAACAACCCATGACAGCAGGTCCATCCGGGGGAGCAGAGGCGCGGCGGTGGTCGCCCTGGCGGCGACGGCTCTGCTGGCGGGCTGTTCCTCCAGCGACAAGGCCGACAACCCCCTCACCGGCGGCAAGGCGGACGGCGACAGCGTGGTCGTCGGTTCCAACAACTTTCCCGAGAGCACCCTGCTCGCCGACATCTACGGCGAGGCCCTCAAGGCCAAGGGCATCAAGGTCACCTACAAGCCGAACATCGGCAGCCGCGAGACCACTTACGGGCTGATCAAGAACGGCTCCCTCACGGTGATGCCCGAGTTCAACGGCGCCCTGCTGGCCCACCTCGACAAGAAGGCCACCCCGAAGACCCTCGAGGAGACCCAGGACGCCATCAACGCCAAGCTGGACTCCCAGCTGACCCTGCTCGACCCGGCGCCGGCGCAGTCCAAGGACTCCGTCACGGTGAACGCGGCCACCGCCGGGAAGTACCACCTCACGGACAAGTCCTCCATCGCCGACCTGAAGGACATCGCGGGGGACCTGGTCATCGGCGGCTCGCCGGAGTTCCAGGCCCGGCAGCAGGGGCTGGAGGGCCTGAAGTCCGTCTACGGCCTCGAGTTCAAGTCCTTCAAGGCGCTGGACACCGGAGGCCCGCTGACGCTGGCGGCGCTGAAGAAGAACGCCGTCCAGGTCGCGGACGTCTTCACCACGGACCCGAACATCACCAAGGAGAAGTTCGTCGTCCTGCGGGACCCGAAGAACCTCTTCGGCTTCCAGAACGTCCAGCCGCTCGTCCGCAAGGGCGCGCTGCCCCAGAAGGGCGTCGACGCGCTCAACGCGGTCTCCGCGAAGCTGGACACCAAGACCCTGCTGGAGCTGGACACCCAGGTGCAGGCGGAGAAGAAGGACCCGCTGGACGTCGCCCGGGCCTGGCTGAAGTCCGCCGGGCTCGGCTGACCCACCGGCAGCCGGCAGCCCATGGGCGCCCGTCGGCGGGTGTCCCCGTGCCCGGGGACACCCGCCGACGGGTTTCCGGTCTTCGCTCAGAGGTCTCAGAGGTCTCAGAGGTCGAACTCGTGCGGCGGCAGGTCCAGCGCGTAGCACGCCTCGCGCACCACGGCCTGTTCGGTCTTGTCGAAGTCGCCGTCCGCGCCGCCGATGACGATGCCGATCTGGATGACGGCCCGCGCCTCCGCGGGCTTCTTCTTCGCCTTGGCGATCTCCTGGAGCACGCTGACCTTGCCGAAGGCGAAGTCGGCCGTCAGCTTGTTCAGGTTGTCCTCGAAACGGCGCCGCAGGTCGTCCGCCGGGAAGTTCTGCAACACCTCGTTCGTGGCGATGAGCTGGGCCACCCGCTGCCGCTCGGAGGGATCCACCGTCCCGTCGGCGGCGGCCACCAGCGCGCACATCGCCATGCTCGCATCGCGGAACGCGCCGCTCTTCAGGTCGTTCTTCTTCGCCACCAACTGGGTCTGCATCTGCGACGCCGACTCCTTGATGCGGTCCCACAGGGCCATGTCCACTCCTCGCAACAGCCGTCGGATGCCCTCGCGGCACCCCACGGAATTTCTACAGCACTGTAGAAACTAACCGATCGGCCGGGAAGTTCCGCGGACCCGCACCGGGCGGCCGGTGCGCCGCCCACCGCCGACCGGCATCCGGCCGGGCTCCACCCGGGTTGTACAGTTGCGCAATGCGGCAACTGTCCGTTGCCGCAGGCCGAGACGGAGAAGGGGCCGTCATGTTCCGCAACGCCATCGAGCCCTGGCACCTGCTGGTCGTCGCGATCGTGTTCATCGTGCTGTTCGGTTACCGGAAGCTGCCCGACACCGCCCGCGCGCTCGGGAAGTCCGTGCGGATCCTCAAGAGCGAGGCGCGGGCGATGAAGGACGGGGGTGGTACGGGCGGCTCCGCCGGCTGAGGTCAGCCCTCGTCCGCGTCGTCCTCCTCGCCCTCGAAGAAGTCCCCGATCTCGTCCACGACCTCCGCGGCCACCATGCCCCCGACCACGCCCACGGCGAGGCCCGCCGCGCCCGCCGCCACGGCCGTGCCCAGGCCCGGGCCGGAGTGGTGGCCGGCCCCGGACGTGCCGGCGTGGCCGTAGCCGTGGCTGTCGTGGCCGTACGCCGCGTGGCTGCCGTAGGCGTCGTGGTGCTCGGTCATCCGGCGGATCCAGCCGTCCACCTCGGCCTGCCAGTCCAGGGCCGACGCGTCCTCGTGGCGCACCGTGAACCGGGTCAGGGCGTCGTGCCCCGCGGAGAACAGCCCGCCGCGCTTGTCCGCCTCCAGCACGATCTCCACGCCGGAGGGGGAGGCGAGGAAGGTCAGCTCCAGCTCGTTCATCGCGTGCGCGTACTGCGGGGCCGGCGTCAGCTCGATCTCCTGGTAGAACGGCAGCCGCTGGCCCGTACCGCCGATGTGGCCGTACTCCAGGTCGGCCGAGCGGAAGCCGAAGCCCAGGCCGCCGAAGGCCTCCAGCACCGCCTCCTGCACGGGCAGCGGACGGACGGCCAGCGGGTCCAGGTCGCCCTTGTCCCGGGCGCCCGCCACCGCGACCTCCGTGCGCACGCCCAGCACGACGCCGAGCGGCTGCCCGTGCAGCTCGGTCACCGGGGTCTCCCAGGGCAGCGGCACGCTGAACGGCAGCTCGCGCTCCTCCTCCTCGCCGAGCCGGAAGCCGCCGCCCACGGTGAACCGCTCGAAGACGACCGAGCCCTCGCTCTCGCCCTCCGCGTGCTCCGCCTCCACACGGGCGATCAGCTCCAGCCCGATGTGCTCGATGTCCACGGCCGACCCGCCGCCCCGCAGCAGCACCCGGCCCGTCAGGGCGCCGCCCGGCAGCGCCGCGCCCCCGTCCAGCACCGTGTCCACGGAGGGGCCGCCGACCCCGATCGCACCCAGCAGCCTCTTGAACACCATGCCGTAGCTCCCTTGCGCCTCGTCCTGTCCGGACGGCACTCCTTGTCCGCCCGGCTGCCCGGTGAACTCCCGGCGGGGACAGAGAAGTTCCCAGGTCACCCGTTCGAAGGACCCATGGCGTGACGGGGTGACGTCGTGACGGGGCGGCGAGGCGCGGCAACCGCCGTGTGCGGGGCGGCTGTTCGCTTCCAGGTACGGGAAAGCACCGACCGGTCCTGCTGTTTTGCGGCTGCCCCGGCCCCCCGTTGAAGACCGGGCGTCCGCCTCGTATCGTGACGGATCAAGGGTGCGGCTTCCGTCGCCCGGAGCCCGCCGAGCGCTGTAGTACGGCTGACAGGTGTCGTATCGCGTGCGTGGACCTCTGGACTCCCATTCCCCTGCGGTGAGTTATCGTATGCGGGGGGTTGAAAACAAACCGCATGTCCTGTTCTTTTGAGGTGCGAGGAGGGGTCCGGGGATGGCGAGGCAGTTACGCGCTGAACAGACCCGCGCAACCATCATCACGGCCGCCGCCGACCTGTTCGACCGGCACGGCTACGAATCCACCAGCTTGAGCGATATCGTCGCACATGCGAAGGTCACCAAGGGCGCCCTGTACTTCCACTTCGCGGCCAAGGAGGACCTCGCCCAGGCGATCCTGGAGCTCCAGGCCAAGGCGGCCCGGCAGCTCGTGGCCGACGTCGAGAGCCGCGGCTGCTCGTCGTTGGAGGCGCTGATGCGCACCACGTTCGGGATCGCCCGGCTCGCCGTGGAGGACCCCGTGCCGCGCGCCGGGCTCCGCCTCGCCACCGCCGACATCGCCGTACGGCCGCCGCTGCGGCACCCGTTCACCGAGTGGCTGGAGTTCGCCACCCGCAAATTCAACGGGGCCGTCAGGGAGGCCGATCTGCACGGGGATCTCGACGTCGGGGTGGTCGCCCACTCCCTCGTCTGCTTCTTCGTCGGCACCCGGGTCGCGGGCCGTTCGCTGGAGCCGGTCGGGCGGCTGCCGCGCAGGGTCGCCGAGATGTGGCACCTGGTGATCCGCGGCCTGGTCCCGGTGCACCGGCGCCCCCGCTACGTCACCCTCGCCACCCATCTGGAACGGGAGGTCCGTGCCGCCTGACACCCACGACACGGTGACGGACATGTCCCTCGGCCCCGTTCGCGCCCATGGTCCGTCACAGAAGCCGCAGCGGCAGTGACTTGACGCCGTTGATGAAGTTCGACACCAGCCGTCCGGCCGGTCCCGCGAGCACCGGCGGGCCCGGCAGGACGCGCGGCAGCTCCTCGTGCAGCAGCCGCAGTTGCAGCCGGGCGAAGTGGGCGCCCAGACAGACATGGGGGCCGTCCCCGAACGACACATGCGGATTGGGGGAGCGCGTCGGGTCGAGCCGGTCCGGGTCGGCGAACACGCGCTCGTCCCGGTTGGCCGAGGCGTGGAACACCACGACCTTGTCGCCCGCCCGGATCCGGCGGCCCGCCAGCTCGGTGTCCCGCACGGCCGTCCGGCGGAAGGTCAGCACCGGCGGATGCCAGCGCAGCAACTCGTCGACGGCCGACGGCAGGCCGCCCGGTTCGGCGCGCAGCCTCTCGTACACCCCGGGATGCTCCGCCAGTGCCAGCAGCCCGCCCGGGGCCGCGGCGCGCACCGTGTCGTTGCCCGCCACGGTGAGCAGGAAGAAGAACATCTCCAGTTCCGCGTCCGCGAGTCCGGCGTCGTGGGCGAGCGTCGTCATGATGTCGTCGGCGGGGTGCCGGCGCTTGTGCGCCGCGAGCCGCCCGGCGTAGTCGAACATGTCCCGCAGCATCGCGGGCGACCGGGGATCGACCGGCCTGCCCGCCTGGTCCAGCACCGGCGGTGCCGCCTCGTCCGGGTCCTGGTAGCCGATGACCCGCCGGGTCCAGTCCAGCAGCAGCCCCCGGTCGCTCTCCGGGACGCCCAGCAGGTCCGTCAGGTTCAGCAGGGCGTACTCGTCGGTGACGGCGGCCACCAGATCGACCGTGCCGTCCCCCTCCCGCGCCCGCGCGAGGGCACCCGTGAGCAGCGCCCGCGCCCGCTCACGGGCGACGGCCGCGAACCGTTCCACGCGACCCGGCGTGAAGGCGCGGCTCACCAGCCTGCGCAGCCGCCCGTGCGCCGGCGGATCCTGGTTGAGCATCATCCGCCGGATGAACGGCAGATCCTCCGGATCGGGGTCGCGGATCTGGGTGGCGCCTGCGAACGAGGAGTACGTCCCCGCGTCCTTCAGTACGCGCACGACGTCCGCGTGCCTCGTCACCGCCCAGAAGCCGGGCCCGGCCGGCCAGCCCAGCACCTCCGGCTCCTCCTGCCAGGCCACCGGATGATGGTCGCGCAGCACGCGGTAGTCGTCGTAGGGCACCCCGGCGGCGTACCGGCGCGGATCGAAGACGTCCGGGACCGGCGGGGCCGCGCGACCGCTCACGTCCGACCGACCCGGTCCGCGCCGGCCGTCTCCCCGGCCTCGTCCGCCCGCAGGAAGTCCTCGGCCACGCGCACCAGTTCCAGCGGGGTCTCGTCCATGGCGCAGTGGCCGGCGCGGGCGAGCACCGCCAGCCGTGCTCGCGGGTACCAGGACAGCCAGGTCCGCCGCATGACCTCCGGTGACAACGCCGGATCGAGCGCACCGGCCACGGCCAGCGCCGGCACCTCGCTGCCGGCGACCTCGGCGCTGAAGTCGTCGCCCGACCACGAGTCCAGCCAGGCCCGGAACGCCTTGGCGTCGCTGCGCTCCAGCGAGCGGGCGACCATCCGGTCCAGCCAGGCGGCGGGCCGGTCGCCCCCGGTGGTGAAGTCGATGATCGCGCGCCGGTTCTCCGCGCGGTGCGCCGCCCCGGTGAACAGCGCCGCCTGTTCTCCGGCCAGCGGCAGGCCCGAGGCGGGCACGGGCGAGACGCCCACGATCCGGCGCAGCCTGTCCGGGGCCACCGCGAGCAGCCGCTGGGCCACCGCGCCGCCCATCGAGTGCCCGATCACCGAGAACCGCCGCCAGCCGAGCCGGTCCGCCAGCTCCACCAGGTCCCCGGCGGCCTCGGCGGTGGTGTACGCGCCCGTGACGTCCCGGGCCTCGCCGTAGCCGCGCAGGTCGACCAGCGCGTAGGAGAAGGACGTGCGGTCGAGGTCCGGCAGCACGGGGGTGTAAGCGGACCGGTCGGCGAACCAGCCGTGCACGGCGAACACCTTGTGGGCGCCGTCGCCGTGCACCTCATGGGGCAGCACGAAGGAGGTCATGCGCCTACCGTGGCCCCCGCGCGCGGGCACGGCAAGGCGGCCAACGCCACAATCCCCGCAGGAGTTCCCGGTTTCGCCCATGGTTCACGCGATGGTGTGATCATGTGCCTTGGTGCGGATGGGGTTTCGGGGACACGGGTAGGGCCCCGGCCATGACGCAGCCGTTCGAACTCCCGCACTTCTACATGCCGTACCCCGCGCGGCTCAACCCGCACCTGGACGAGGCCCGCGCCCACTCGACCCGGTGGGCGCGCGAGATGGGCATGCTGGAGGGCTCCGGGATCTGGGACCAGGCCGACCTGGAGGCGCACGACTACGGACTCCTGTGCGCCTACACCCACCCCGACTGCGACGGACCCGCCCTCTCGCTGATCACCGACTGGTACGTGTGGGTGTTCTTCTTCGACGACCACTTCCTCGACATGTTCAAGCGCACCCAGGACCGCGCCGCCGGCAAGGCCCACCTGGACCGTCTGCCGCTGTTCATGCCGCTCGACCCCGGCACACCCGTGCCCGAGCCGGAGAACCCGGTGGAGGCGGGCCTGAAGGACCTGTGGGCGCGCACGGTGCCGGCGATGTCCGTGGACTGGCGGCGCCGCTTCTCCGTCGCCACCGAACACCTGCTCAACGAGTCCATGTGGGAGCTGTCCAACATCAACGAGGGGCGGATCGCCAACCCCGTCGAGTACATCGAGATGCGCCGGAAGGTGGGCGGCGCCCCCTGGTCGGCCGGGCTCGTGGAGTACGCGACCGCCGAGGTGCCCGCCGCCGTCGCCGGCACCCGGCCGCTGCGCGTCCTCATGGAGACGTTCTCCGACGCCGTCCACCTGCGCAACGACCTGTTCTCCTACCAGCGCGAGGTCGAGGAAGAGGGCGAGAACAGCAACGGCGTGCTGGTCCTGGAGACGTTCTTCAAGTGCACCACCCAGAAGGCCGCCGACATCGTCAACGACGTCCTCACCTCCCGGCTGCACCAGTTCGAGCACACCGCGCTCACCGAAGTGCCCGCCGTCGCCCTGGAGAAGGGCCTGAGCCCCGCCGAGGTGGCCGCCGTCGCCGCCTACACCAAGGGGCTCCAGGACTGGCAGTCCGGCGGCCACGAATGGCACCTGCGCTCCAGCCGCTACATGAACAAGGGCGCGCGCACCGGCTCACCGTGGCAGGTGCCGAGCGGCCTCGGCACCTCGGCCGCCGACATCGGCGCACTCCTCGCCTCGGCCGCGCAGGACCGGCTGCGCTCCTACTCCCACGTGCCGTACCAGAAGGTCGGCCCGTCCCGCATCCCCGACCTGCACATGCCCTTCGAACTCCAGCTCAGCCCCCACCTGGACCAGGCCCGCGGCCACCTCGTCGACTGGTGCCACCGCATGGGCATCCTCCAGGAGGGCGTCTGGGACGAGGACAAACTGGCCGCCTACGACCTCGCGCTGTGCTCCGCCGGCCTGGACCCCGACGCCACCCCCGAGGCCCTGGACCTGAGCGCGCACTGGCTCGCCTGGGGAACCTACGGCGACGACTACTACCCGCTGGTGTACGGCCACCGCAGGGACCTGGCCGCCGCCCGCCTCACCACGGCCCGGCTCTCGCAGTGCATGCCGGTCGAGGGCGAGGCGGCCGTCGTCCCCGGCAACGCCATGGAACGCGCGCTGATCGACCTGTGGGCGCGCACCACGGCCACCATGACCACCGACCAGCGGCGCACCCTGAAGTCGGCCGTCGACGCGATGACCGAGAGCTGGGTCTGGGAACTGTCCAACCAGCTCCAGAACCGCATCCCGGACCCGGTCGACTACCTGGAGATGCGGCGCGCCACCTTCGGCTCGGACCTCACCCTGAGCCTGTGCCGGATGGGGCAGGGCCCCGCCGTCCCGGCCGAGGTGTACGCCAGCGGCCCGGTGCGCTCCCTGGAGAACGCCGCCATCGACTACGCCTGCCTCCTCAACGACGTCTTCTCCTACCAGAAGGAGATCGAGTACGAGGGCGAGATCCACAACGCCATCCTCGTGGTCCAGAACTTCTTCGGCGTGGACTATCCGTCCGCGCTGACCGTCGTGCAGGACCTGATCAACCAGCGCATGCGGCAGTTCGAGCACGTCGTCGCGCACGAACTACCCGTCCTGTACGACGACTTCGCGCTGTCCGAGGAGTCCCGGGCCGCCATGGGCGCCTATGTGCTGGACCTGCGGAACTGGCTGGCGGGCATCCTGAACTGGCACCGGTCCGTCGACCGGTACAAGGCCGAGTGGCTGGGCCGCCGCGCCCACGGCTTCCTGCCCGACCGGCCGCCCGCCGTGCCCGCCCTGTCGCTCGGCTGACGGTCGCCGGATCTCCTCGTACGGAACCGGGCATTCAGGGAACTTCGCTGACCTCTCGGGAGTCTTCAGGAGCAAGGGGAACAACAAACGCCAACACGGGGGGTGTTCGGCCTTGACCGAGATGATCGAGAGGCTCGCCGCTGACACCGGGCGCGTGCCCGCACCGACCACGAGGGAACTGACGCCGTACCTGGCGCCGTTGACCGTACCGCCGGTCCTGCGGCCCGCCACGGACGACGTCCTGCGCGAAACCGAGATCACGGCGCGCCCGGCCTGGGTGCGGCTCCACCCGCAGCTGCCGCCGACCCTGATGTGGGGCTACGACGGACAGGTACCGGGTCCGACCATCGAGGTGCGGCGCGGCCGGCGCGTCCGCATCGCCTGGACCAACCGCATCCCCAAGGAGAGCGAGTACCCGGTCACGGCGGTGGAGGTGAGGCGGCGCGCGGAAGGGGCGCAGCCCACCACGGAGCCCGGCCGCGGCGGCGCCGAGCCGAACAAGGACGTCGCCGCCCTGCCCGCCTGGCTGGTGACCCATGTGCACGGCGCGCAGACCGGCGGCGGCAACGACGGCTGGACGGACAACGCCGTGGGCCCCGGCGACGCCCAGCTGTCGGAGTACCCGAACGACCACCAGGCGGTCCAGTGGTGGTACCACGACCATGCCATGAACATCACCCGCTGGAACGTGATGGCGGGCCTGTACGGCACCTACCTGGTCCGGGACGACGAGGAGGACGCCCTCCGTCTGCCGTCCGGGGAGCGGGAGGTACCGCTGCTCATCGCCGACCGCAACATCGACACCGACGAGGACGGCCGGCTCAACGGCCGGCTGCTGCACAAGACGCTGATCGTCCAGGACCGCAACCCGGAGACGGGAAAGCCGGTCTCCATCCCGTTCACCGGCCCGTACACCACGGTCAACGGACGGATCTGGCCGTACGCCGAGGTGGACCCGGCCTGGTACCGCTTCCGGCTGGTCAACGCCTCCAACGCGCGCATCTTCCACCTGGTCCTGATCGACGAGGACGGCGAGCCGGTGCCCGGCATCGTGCACCAGATCGGCAGCGACGGCGGCCTGCTGCCGCGCCCGGTGCCGGTCGACTTCGACGCGGAGCTGCCCGACCTGACCGCCGCGCCGGCCGAGCGGTTCGACCTGCTGATCGACTTCCGCGCCCTGGCCGGCCGGACCCTGCGCCTGGTGAACAAGGGCCCCGACCAGCCCGCCGGAGTGGCCGACGCGGCCGGGGACGTGGCGTATCCGGACGTGCTCCAGTTCCGGGTCCGGGACGACTGCGAGGAGGACACCTTCGAACTGCCCGAGGTGCTCTCCGGCTCCTTCCGCCGCCTCACCCACGACATACCGCACGGCCACCGCCTGATCCTGCTCACCCCGCCCGCCACCAAGGGCGGTGGCGGGCACCCGGAGATCTGGGAGATGACCGAGATCGAGCGTCCGGCGGGCCTCAGGCTCCCGGCCGACGGCATCGTGCAGGTCACCGGGCCCGACGGCACCACGAAGACGTACCGGCGCACCGCGCGTACGTTCAACGACGCCCTCGGGTTCACCATCGGCGAGGGCAGCCACGAGCAGTGGAGCTTCCTCAACCTCGCCCCCATCGAGCACCCGATGCACATCCACCTGGCCGACTTCCAGCTGCTGGGCCGGGACTCCTACGACGTCTCCGGCTTCGACCCGGCGGCCGGCGGCACCCGCACCCCGATCCGGTACGACGCGGGCACGGCGGTACCGCTCGCGCCCAACGAGCGCGGCCACAAGGACGTCTTCCGGGTGCCGGGCAACCAGATGCTGCGGATCATGGGCCGTTTCGACGGCGCGTACGGCCGGTTCATGTACCACTGCCATCTGCTGGAGCACGAGGACATGGGCATGATGCGGCCCTTCGTCGTCATGCCCCCCGAGGCCCTGAGGTTCTCCCACGACGGGGCACACGACGGCCACGGGCACACGGGCTGAGCGACGCGGCCCCAGCGGTCGGCTGCGCGGCGCCGGCCTCGCCCGGTCGGGTGACGGTCAGGGTCAGGAACGCCACCTCGCCGGCTGTGGTCGACCATGGTCGACCACAGCCGGCCACGGTCGGCCATGACTACCCTCCGCCACCCTCCGGCCAGTCTCACCCTTTCGTGTCTCGTCACGGCCCGCCGTCCCGGGTAGAGCACCAGCCGGAGGCGAGCGAACCATGGAACAGACTGTGTTGCGTCCCAAGCCGATGCCCGGACAGAACCGGCGCGAGGAAGAAGGCGGCCGGGGCCCCGTCCGCCGCCCGCATGCCGCGCCCCGGCGCGGACGGCGGCCGCGGACCCTGCCGCTCGGCCTGGGCGCCGCCACGGCACTGCTGCTCTGCGGCATGGCCCTCGGCATCGCCGCCGCCGCGCTGACCGGCATCGGCGGGCCGTCCCGCCAGGCCCCGCCGCCCGCCCCCGCGGCCCACGCCACCCCCACGGCCGCCCCCGCCCCGCCCGGCGCGACCCTCGGCGTGGAGGTGGCCGACGGCGAGAAGGCGGGCGCGCTGGTGGTGGCCGTCCATGTGCCCGGCCCCGGCTACACGGCCGGCCTGGTCCGCGGCGACCTCGTGCTCCAGCTCGGCGCGGCCCGCGTCGACACCGCCGCCGGCCTCGCCCGCGCCGTCAGCCGGTCCCGCCCCGGCAGGGCGGTGCTCCTCACCGTGCGGCACGCCAGCGGGGCGTACCAGCAGTTGACGGTGACCCCCGGACTGGTCACCTGACGTCTGCGCGACCGCCGCGGTGCCCCACCGCGCCTCGTGAAGCCCCTGGTCACCAACCGTCCCGCGCGTCATCATGGGCCCATGCCGAGCCGTTTCGCCGCGTATCGCGGGACGCCCGTTCCGGGGATCCGGTCGCGGGGGCCCGGCCGGGCGGGCAGGATGCTGCCCGAGACGTCAGCGCCCCCTTCCCCGAGCAGTGCCCGGAGGCCCGGATGACCGGTACCACGCCCGCGCCCTTCACCGCCGCCGACTACCGGGCCCGCATGGACCGCGCCGTGCGCTCCGCGGCCGACGCCGGCCTCGCCGGACTGCTCGTGGCCCCGGGCCCGGACCTGGTGTGGCTCACCGGCTACACCCCCACCGCGATCACCGAACGGCTGACCGTGCTCGTCCTCGCCCCCGGGCGTGACCCCGTCCTCGTCGTGCCCACCCTGGAGGCCCCGGACGCCGAGCAGGCACCCGGCGCCCCCGCGCTGACCCTGCGCGACTGGACCGACGGCACGGACCCCTACGCCGTCACCGCCGGCCTCCTCGACGACCGCGGCCGGTTCGGCATCAGCGACAACACCTGGGCGATGCACCTGCTGGGCCTCCAGCGGACCCTGCCCGGCACCTCCTACGCCGCCCTCACCGACGCCCTGCCCATGCTGCGCGCGGTGAAGGACAAGGCCGAGCTGGACCTCCTGGCCGCCGCGGGAGCCGCCGCCGACCAGGCGTTCGAGGAGATCCGCAAGCTTCCCTTCGCCGGCCGCCGCGAGTCCGACGTCGGCCGGGACCTCGCCGCCCTGCTGCGCCGCTTCGGGCACGAACAGGTCGACTTCACCATCGTCGGCTCCGGCCCCAACGGCGCCAACCCGCACCACGAGGTCGGCGACCGGGAGATCCTGCCCGGCGACATGGTCGTCCTCGACTTCGGCGGCCTGAAGGACGGCTACGGCTCCGACACCACCCGCACGGTCCACGTCGGCGAACCCACCGAGGAGGAGCGCCGGGTGCACGACGTCGTACGCGCCGCCCAGGAGGCCGGCTACCAGGCCGTACGCCCCGGCGCGGCCTGCCAGGACGTCGATCGTGCCGCCCGCGCGGTGATCGCCGACGCCGGGTACGGCGCGTACTTCATCCACCGCACCGGGCACGGCATCGGCGTCACCACGCACGAGCCGCCGTACATGATCGAGGGCGAGGAACAGCCGCTCGTGCCCGGCATGTGCTTCTCCGTGGAGCCCGGTATCTATCTGCCCGGCCGCTTCGGGGTGCGCATCGAGGACATCGTCACGGTCACCGAGGACGGCGGCCGGCGCCTGAACAACACCACCCGTGAGATGGTCACGGTGGACTGAGGCATCCCGCGAGACCCCACCCCGACGACACCGGAACGGCGACGCGCGCACCCATGACCCAGGCACCGACACCCACCGCGGACACCGTCCGCAGACTGGTCCGTTCGCTGCTCAAGGAGGGCCGTGACGGCACCGGGGGACCCGAGGTGCGGCCCGTGACGCAGCGGCGGGAGTACACCTGGTGGATCGGCGACCGCCATGTGCTGCGCCTCGCACCCGACCGGGAGGCGTCCACGCGCCGCCGCCGGGAACTGCGGCTGCGCGACCTGGTCCGCCCGCAGCTGCCGGTCGCCGTCCCGGTCAGCGTCGCGCACGGCGACTGGGCACCCGGGCTCGCCTACACCCTCGACACCCGGGTGCCCGGCGGCACGGCCGACGAGCACGACGTCTCCGCCGTCGGTGAGGCCGATCTGGCCGGGCTGCTCGGCGGGCTGCGCGCGGTGCCCGTACGCCAGGCCGAGGCGCTCGGCGTGCCCCGCACAGCGCCGCGCTCGCTGGAGGCGCTGCGCCGGATGGCCGTGCACGCGGCCGAGCAGCTCGCCGCGGCCGACGAGTTCGACGCCGCCCGGCTGCACCAGCTCTCCCCGGCGAACGCGGCCCAGCTCGCCGCGCAGCCCGGTGCCGCCGTCCTCACCCACCACGGGCTGACCGGCGCGCACGTGGTGGTCAGCGCCGACGGCCGGGTGCGGGGCGTCCTGGACTGGACGCGGGCGACCCTCGGCGACCCCGCCGAGGACATCGCCGGGCTGGCCGCCGCCGTCGGCTCCCCGGCGGCCGTCCGCGCCGCCACGCTCGCCGGCTACGGCGCCCGCCCCTGCCTGCGCGGCCTGTGGCTGGCCCGCTGCGACACCGTCATCCGGTTCGCCGACCACCTTCAGGGCCGCGCGGCCGGCTCCCCGCCCCTGCTGCGCGGCCGGCTGCGGCGCGCCTGGGAGCCGATCCTGCTGGAGCGGGTCACCGACTTCCCGGAGAACGAGCCGGAACCCTGACGGCGGGCGGGGCCCACGCCCCTCAGGGCTGGGTCAGGACCACGCAGGACTCGCCGGGGACGTGCAGCAGGCCGTCCGGGCCCGGCTCCGGAACCGGCTCCCAGGCCGCCAGCACCTCCACCCGGCCGGTGCCCAGCGGGATCGCCGCGGTCTGCTTGCCGAGGTTCACCGCCACCCGTACGTCCCCGCGCCGGAGGGCCAGCCAGCGGGCCTCGGCGTCGTAGGCCACCCGCGTCGCGGCGAGGTCGGGGCCGGTGAGGTCGGGCTGGGCGTGGCGCAGCGCGATCAGCCGCCGGTACCAGGCCAGCACGCGCGCGTGCGGCTCGCGTTCCGGCTCCGACCAGTCGAGGCAGGACCGCTCCCGGGTCGCCGGGTCCTGCGGGTCCGGTACGTCCTCCTCGGCCCAGCCGTGCGCCGCGAACTCCCGCCGCCTGCCCCGCCGTACCGCCTCGGCCAGCTCCGGATCGGTGTGGTCGGTGAAGAACTGCCAGGGCGTGCCCGCCGCCCACTCCTCGCCCATGAACAGCATCGGCGTGAACGGCGCGGTCAGGGTCAGCGCGGCCGCGCAGGCCAGCAGGCCGGGGGAGAGCAGCGCGGCGAGCCGGTCGCCCTGGGCGCGGTTGCCGACCTGGTCGTGGGTCTGGCTGTAGCCGACCAGCCGGTGCCCGGCCACCCGCGTGCGGTCCAGCGGGCGCCCGTGGTGCCGGCCCCGGAACGACGAGTACGTGCCGTCGTGGAAGTAGCCGCCGGTGAGCGTCTTGGCGAGCGCGGCGAACGGCTCCCGCGCGAAGTCGGCGTAGTAGCCCTGGGCCTCGCCGGTCAGCGCGGTGTGCAGGGCGTGATGGAAGTCGTCGTTCCACTGGGCGTGCAGCCCGAGCCCCTGCTCCGCGCGCCGGGTGATGAACCGCGGGTTGTTCAGGTCCGACTCGGCGATCAGGAACAGCGGCCTGCCCACCTCTCCGGCCAGGGCGTCCACGGCCGCCGACAGCTCCTCCAGGAAGTGGCACGCGCGCGTGTCGTACAGCTCGTGCACCGCGTCCAGCCTCAGCCCGTCGATCCGGTAGTCCCGCAGCCACGCCAGCGCGCTGCCGATGAGGAACGCCCGCACCTCGTCCGAGCCGGGCGCGTCCAGGTTCACCGCCGATCCCCAGGGAGTGGTGTGCGTGTCCGTGAAGTACGGCCCGAACCGCGGCAGATAGTTGCCCGACGGGCCCAAGTGGTTGTGGACGACGTCCAGGACGACGCCCAGCCCGAGTTCATGCGCCCGGTCCACGAACCGCTTCAGCGCCTCCGGCCCGCCGTACGGCTCGTGCACCGCCCACAGCGACACCCCCTCGTAGCCCCAGCCGTGTTGCCCCGGGTAGGGGCAGAGCGGCATCAACTCCACATGCGTGACACCCAGTTCCACCAGGTGCTCCAGCCGGCCCGCGGCGGCGTCCAGGGTGCCCTCGCGGGTGTACGTGCCCACGTGCAGCTCGTACAGCACCGCGCCCGGCAGCCCGCGCCCCGCCCACCGCGCGCGCCACTCGTGGCGCCCGTGGTCCACGACCGCGCTCAGCCCGTCCGGGCCGTCCGGCTGGCGGCGCGAACGCGGGTCGGGCAGCACCGGCCCGTCGTCCAGCGCGAACCCGTACCGCGCGCCGTCCGCCGCCTCCGCCTCACCCGTCCACCACCCCTCGCGCGCGGGATCGCGCGCCAACGCGCGCGTGGTGCCCTCGCAATGGAGCGTCACTCGGTCTGCCTGCGGTGCCCACACCTCGAACTGCACGGACGGTTCCCCTTCGTCTGCTCACCGTGATGTTCAGCGGCCCCCATCGTGCCGCCTGGAACGATCAATCGGCTCATCAATTCGCCCCCGGCGGGCTGGTGTCGCGGAAGTACCCGCACACCGGCACCCGTTCCGCGTTTTCTGGACACCCGGAGTTCACTGCCCGACAATCACCAGCGTGACGTCGTCCTTCGAGTTCTCCACCTACCCCGCGCGCCTGTCCGACGCGGAGCGGGACAAGGCGCTGCGGGTGCTGCGCGACGGCGTCGCCCTGGGCCGGCTCTCGCACGACACGTTCGTCCGCCGCATGGAACTGGCGCTCGCCGCGCGCCGCTCCGACGAACTCGCCGTCCTCGTCGCCGACCTGCCCCAGGAGAACCGCTTCTCCCGCGCGGTCCTCGGTACCGTGGAGGCCGTGTCCGGGTTCACCGTACGGCTGCGCCGCGCCTGGCAGGCCGAGCGGCTGCCGAAGCTGCTGCTGCCGCACCCGGACCACGCCCACCCGCTGCGCATCGGCCGCGATCCCGCGAGCGGGCTGCGCCTGAACCACGAGACGGTCTCCCGCGTGCACGCCGAACTGCGCCGCCAGGGCGGTCTGTGGGTGCTCAGGGACCTGGGCTCCACCAACGGCACCACCGTCAACGGCCGCCGGGTGACCGGCGCGGTCGTGGTCCGCGAGGGCGACCAGGTCGCCTTCGGCCGGATGGCGTTCCGGCTCGCGGTGGGCTAGGACGCCGGCCGGTCCTTTTCGAACGGGCGAACGGGCACGCGCGCGTGCCGTCACGATCGGGTGAGACGCCCTCGGGAGGACGGGCCACCGTGCCGATGCAACCGGCATGACTCACCTCACCAGAGCGAAGGCGGCGGCCGCGGCCCTGCTGGCCGTCGCGGCACTCCTCACCGCGGGCCCCGCCCGGGCGGCCACCCGGGAAGCCCGCGCGGACACCTGGCTCTACCTGACGGTCACCAAGGGCAACGCCCGCGCCGGCATCCCCCGCGGCACGCTGCTGCGCTGCGACCCGCCCGGCCCGCACGCGCGCGCGGCCGAGGCATGTGCCGAACTCGCCGCCGCCGGCGGTGACATCGGGCGCATCCCGGCCGAGAACGTCTTCTGCCCGATGATCTACGCCCCGGTGACCGCCCGGGCGCTCGGCCGGTGGAACGGCCGGACGGTCGGCTTCCGGGAGACGTACACCAGCGCGTGCGTCATGAGGGCGCGCACCCGGCACGTCTTCGCCTTCGACGACTGAAAGCGGAGGGCCCGGGGCCGGGAGTCCGGCGCCGACGGCCGACGGCGTCTCCCGGCCGGACGGCGCGCCGGCTCACGCCACCCGCTCCCGGGCCTGCCGCGCCGCCACCAGCACCGTGCGCGACTGGTGCTCCACCTGGTGCTCCAGCGGCACCCAGCGGGCCCGGAACCGCTGCGCGAAGGCGTCGCACCAGGCGGCCACCAGCCGCTCCAGGCGCGGCGCCGCCCGGTCGTCCGCCTCCCGCAGCACCCGCAGCAGCATCGCCGCGGCCCGCAGCGGCAGCCGCCGCCCGAAGGCGTCCACACTCCCGACGTACGCCATCGTGGTGCCCGCCGGAGAGGTGTGCGCCCAGTCCTCCGCCAGGCCCGGGATCAGCTCCAGCGCCCACCGCGCGGCCCGCAGCAGCGGTCCGTCCACGCCCTCCAGCCGGGGCAGCGCCTCGGCGAGGACCCGCTCCACCTGCCGCGCGTCCCGCAGCAGCCGGGCGGCCAGACCACGCAGGGCCGCCTCGGGCTCCGGGTGCGGGGCCGGGTCGTCCACCAGGTCGCTGGCCCACATCGGCACCTCCACCACGGCCGTCAGACCGCCGTACCGGTGCGCGTGGTACCAGGTGCTGTGCCGGGCGTCGTCCGGCATGCTCGGATAGGGCACACCGCTGTCCGGGCCGGGCATCACATGCACCCCGGGACCGGAGGCCGGCCAGCCCGCCGCGTCCGAGGCCCCCGTCTCCACCGGGATGTGCAGCTCCGCCGCGGACTTGGCGAACGGCTCGGCGAGACCCGGCACGTCCTTGGTCAGCTGCACCCAGCTGCCGCCCAAGTCGGTTCCGTGCAGGGTCACTTGCAGGTACGGCCGCAACTCGTCTATCACCCCGGTCAGCGTCCGCGTCTCGGGCGGCAGCCGGTCCGGCGGCAGCACCGACGGCGACCACTCCGGCTGCTCGGCGCCCGTCGGCCGGTAGAAACCGAGGTGGTAGTCGAGCAGGCTGCGCGGCGCCGGGGTCACGTGCAGGCTCGCGCCGTCCGGGTCCGCGCACAGCAGGAAGTGCCAGGAGGTGCCGGCCCGCAACTCACGGTGGGCGAGCACGCGTTCGGCGAGCACCAGCAGCGTGGAACCGCCCGTCGGCTCGTTGGCGTGGGCTCCGGCGACGACCAGCACCGCACGGTCGGCGTGTCCCACCGACAGCAGGTGCAGGGGTCTTCCCGCGCGCGATACACCCACCTGGCGCAGTGCGCACAGCCCGGGTTCCCGGGCCGCCAACGCCTGGGCGCGGGCGATCAGTTCGGGAACGCTGGGATAGCGCAGCTCCGGCAGAGGACTCACCCCCGACTTGTCCGCCCGGCTTCGCCCTCCCAGTCCCGCACGCGACGGGGGAACTGTCAAGCAGTCGGCGGGGCAGGCGCCCGGGGCGCGCGGGGGCGCGAAGCCGACGGGAACCGGCCCACTGCGTGCCACGAGCGCACTACCGGTACGACGGATGTCCTGAGCCGGCGTTCCGTGAGCGCACCACTGGCGCGGGGAGCCTCAGTCCTGCGCGACACGCTCCAGCAGGGCCACCGGGAACCGGTCCAGCAGGTCGGCCACGCGCGCGTGGCCGGTGAATTCCCGGCCCGGGGCGAGCACGTCGGCCCAGCGGCCGGGCGGCAGCGGCAGCAGCGTCTCGCGCCAGCCGCCCGCCTCCGCGAGCCGCAGCGACAGCCGGGTCACCGCCGTGACCACCTCACCGGAGCGCGCGAACGCCAGACAGTGGCCGGCCGCCGGACCCTCGGCGTCCAGCGGCTCGTACGACGCGTCCGCGCCGAACGCGTCCGGGCGGCGGGCGCGCAGCCGCAGCGCCGCCGCCGTCAGCGCGTCCTTCTCGCCGGGCGCCTCGGGCGGGAACGCCACCGGCCGCCGGTTGTCCGGGTCGACCAGCGCCCGGTACTCGCCCTCCGTGCCCTGGTACACGTCCGGCACCCCCGGCATCGTCAGGTGCACCAGCGCGGTGCCCAGGACATTGGCCCGCACATGCGGCTCCAGCGCCTTGCGCAACGCGGCCACCCGTTCGCCGGGCGGACCGCACGGCCCGGCGGAGACGAAGGCGGCCACCGCGTCCTCGTAGGGCGGCTCCCGCTCCGTCCAGCTGGTGTACATGCCCGCCTCGCGCGCGTGCTTCAGCAGCGCCTGCTGGATCCGCTCCTCCTCGGCCGGGCCCAGCCCGAACACCGTCTGCCAGGCCGCCCAGGCCAGCTGTCCGTCCGGCGCGCCCTCCTCGGCCAGGCTCACCTCGGCGAGCAGCTCCGCCCAGCGGTCCGGGCACTCGGTGAGCACGGCCAGCGCGGCGCGCACGTCCGCGCTGCGCTTGGTGTCGTGCGTGGAGACGACCGTGCCGGTGAGCGGCCGGTCGCGCTGCACGCGCGCGCAGTACGCGTGGAACTCCTCCGGGGACACGCCCGGGCTGCCGGGGTCGCCGCCCACCTCGGTCGCCGACAGCAGCGGCACATAGCGGTAGAAGGCGGTGTCCTCCACCGACTTGGCGCGCAGCGCCGACGCGGTCTGCGCGAACCGGGTACGGAACTCCACCCGGTCGGCGTGGTCCGGCGCCGACGGGTCGCCGGGCGGCTCGACCAGCAGCCGGCGCACCACGGAGACGGCCTCGGCCTCCTCCGGCACCACGAACGCCAGCCGGGCCTCCTCGGCGGCCTCCTCGGTGATCACGGCGGAGGCGTCACCGGAGGCGTACGGCCGGTAGACCCGCAACCGCACCAGCAGTTCCTCCACGGCCGTGCGCAGCGCCCAGGGGGCGCGGTCGCGCAGCGAGAGGTCGGGCGAGGCGGCGCACAGCCGGGCGGCCACCCGGGTGAGCCGGTCCGTCTCCGTGGCCAGTTCGTGGGTGAGCACCTTGTACGCGGCCCGGCGGACCGTGGCCTCCCAGTTGCCGCCCCGGTCCGTCTGCGGGGCCGCGAACGCCCGGTAGCGGCCGAGCAGTTCGTACGCCCCGGTGCGGTCCGTGAACAGGCCGTCGACGTGCCGCAGGGCGTCGTAGCCCGTGGTGCCCGCGACGGGCCAGGAGGCCGGCAGGTGCTCGCCGTCGGCGAGGATCTTCTCCACGACCGTCCAGCGCCCGCCGGTCGCCTCGTGCAGCCGCGCGACATACCCGTCGGGGTCGGCGAGGCCGTCGGGGTGGTCGACCCGCAGCCCGTCGAGCACACCCTCGTGCAGCAGCCGCAGGATCGTGGCGTGGGTGGCGTCGAACACCTCGGGGTCCTCCACCCGCAGCCCGATCAGCTCCGAGATGCTGAAGAACCGCCGGTAGTTCAGCTCGGTACGGGCCAGCCGCCACCACACGGGGCGGTACCACTGCGCGTCCAGCAGCTCGGGCAGCGGCAGTCCCTCGGTGCCCGGACGCAGCGGGAAGGCGTGGTCGTGGTAGCGCAGCACGTCGCCGTCCACCCGCAGCCGTTCCAGCTCCGCGCCGACCGGGCCGCCGAGCACCGGCAGCAGCACCCGGCCGCCGTGCGCCGCCCAGTCGATGTCGAACCAGCGCGCGTACGGCGACTCGGGCCCGTCCCGCAGCACCTCCCACAGGGCGCGGTTGTACCGGGGGACCATCGCCATGTGGTTGGGCACGATGTCCGCCACCAGGCCGAGACCGTGCTCCCGCGCGGTGCGGGCCAGCGCGCGCAGGCCCTCCTCGCCGCCCAGTTCCTCGCGCACGCGCCCGTGGTCCACCACGTCGTAGCCGTGGGCGGAGCCCGGCACGGCCTCCAGGACCGGGGACAGGTGCAGATGCGAGACGCCGAGCGACGCCAGGTACGGTACGGCCGCTTGGGCGGCGGCGAACGGGAACGCGGGCTGAAGCTGTAGCCGGTAGGTGGCCGTGGGCACCCCCGGACCGGGACGCGCAGGAGTCATGGGAACCTACGTACCCCGCCCGCCGTCTTTCGTGTCATCGGCCGGTGCCCGGATCACGCCCGCGTGTCCAGGTTCGAGCGATGGGGACGACGGGAAAGCCGGGGCGGGGCCGCGCGGGGGACGCCTACCGGCGGGTGATCGGGCTGACGGGACCGCTGCTGCCGTGCGTGTCGTTCCTGGGGCGGCTGCCGACGGCGACCATCCAGTTCGGCAGCGTGCTGCTGGTCGCCCGTACGCACGGTTCGCTCACCACGGCCGGTCTGACCGGGGGCGCGCTCGCGCTCGGCGAGGTGGTGTGCGGGCCGCTGGTGGGGCGGCTCGCGGACCGGCACGGCCAGCGGACGGTGGTGCTCGCGTTCTCGCTCGTCAACGCCGTCGCCGTGACCGTGCTGGTCGCCGGTGCGCTGGCCGGGCTGCCGGGGCCCGCGCTGGTGCTCCTGGGGGCCGTGGCGGGCGCCACCGTGCCGCTCGTGGGCCCGTTGGCCCGGGCCCGCCTGGTCGCGCTCGCCCGCCGTTCGGGTGCCTCCGAGGCGACGGTCGGTGCCGCGCTGTCCTTCGAGAGCACCCTCGACGAACTGTCGTTCGTCCTCGGCCCGGCGCTCGTCGGCCTGGCCGCGGTACTCGCCCATCCGGCGTACGCGATGGCCGCCGCGGCGGCCCTGGTGGCCACCTGCGGCACCGCCTTCGCCCTCCACCCGACGTCCCACGCGACGACCCCCATCGGGGAAGACCCCGCCCGTCCCGCCACCCTGGCCCCCGGCCCTTCGCGCTCCGCCCCGCCCGAACCACCCGCTCACGCGCGCGTGCGGCCCGCTGTGCCGTCCGACGCGCCCGCGGGTGCGCGCGGGGAGGCCGTTTCGGCGGACACGCCTTCATCCGTCCCCGCGGAGGCCGTCCCGGCGGACGGTGCCGCGCGTGCGGACGTGGAGCCGTGCCCGGCCGAAGGGCCCAGCCCCGCGCGCACGGAACGCGGCGCGACCGACGCGCTCACACGCGCGCGCGGGGAGTCCGGTGCGGCTGATCCGTCGGTGCGTGGGCGTGTGGAGTCCGGCCCGGCCGAGCCGCCGGTGCCCGCGCGCGTGGAGGCCATCCCGCCCGACGCGCCTCCACTCGCCCCCGCCACCCCCGGCCCACCCCGGAAGCGCCCTCCCCGTTCCCCGATGCCTTCCGGCGTGCCCGGCCTGTTCGCCGCGCTGGCGCTTCAGGGTGCCGTGTTCGGGGCCTGCCAGGCGGGGACCACGGCGCTCACCGGGCGGCTCGGTCAGGCGGGCCAGGCGGGGCTGGTGTACGCGGCCATGGGGGTGATGAGCGCGGTGGCGGGGCTCGCGATGGCCGCCGTACCGGAGCGCGTCGGCGCCCGGACGCGCCGGCGGCTCGCGACCGGTGCCGCGCTCGCGCTGTCCCTGCCACTGCTCGGCACGCGCGGCCTGCCCGGCCTGTACGCCGTCGTCACCGTGCTGGGCGTCGCCTACGCCCCGCACCTGATCACCGTCTTCGGCCTCCTGGAACGCGCGGTCGCGCCGTACCGGCTGGCCGAGACGATGGGCGTGGCCACCAGCGCCCTCGTCGGCGGCCAGGCCCTGGCGGTCGCCGTCACGGGACGCCTCGCGGAGACCCACGGCCCCACGGCGGCCTTCGCGGTGGCGAGCGCGGCGGCCGGGCTCACCTTCGTCCTCGCCCTGACGGTGCGTCCGGCCGCGTACGCGGGCGCGCCCGGGAACGCGCTCCACGCGCGCGTGCCGGACACCCCACCGGCCGCGCGGGACCGGCGCGGCGGTTGACGTGCTCCACGCGCGCGTGGCCGACGCGCGGCCCCCCCCGGGTGAGGCCGCGCCCTACTCCGCGGGCCGTTGCAGCACCGTCAGGCTGCGGTCCGGCAGGGTGAGGCGGTCGCCGGCCGCGACCTTGTCGCCCGTCCCCGGCTCCACCCCGTCCGGGCGGGCCGTGTCCACCACCACCTGCCACTGCCGGCCGTGGTCGACCGGCACCACGAAGTCCAGCGGCTCGGGGGAGGCGTTGAACATCAGCAGGAAGGAGTCGTCGGTGACGCGTTCCCCGCGCGGGCCGGGCTCGGAGATGGCGTTGCCGTTGAGGAACACCGTCAGCGCGGAGGCCCGCGCCGAGTTCCAGTCCCGCTGGGTCATCTCGGCGCCCTCGGGAGTGAACCAGGCGATGTCGGACAGCTCGTCGTGGGTGCCCTCCACCGTACGGCCGTGGAAGAAGCGGCGTCGCCGCAGGACGGGGTGGTCCCGGCGCAGCCACACCATCGCGCGCGTGAACTCCAGCAGCTCGCCGTCGTCCGCCGGCCAGTCGATCCACGACAGCTCGTTGTCCTGGCAGTAGGCGTTGTTGTTGCCGCGCTGGGTGCGCGCGAACTCGTCGCCGTGACTGATCATCGGCACGCCCTGGGACAGCATCAGCGTGGCGATGAAGTTCCGCATCTGCCGGGCGCGCAGCCGCAGCACCCCGGGATCGTCGGTGTCGCCCTCCACCCCGCAGTTCCACGACCGGTTGTGGCTCTCGCCGTCCCGGTTGTCCTCGCCGTTGGCCTCGTTGTGCTTGTCGTTGTACGCGACCAGGTCGTGCAGGGTGAAACCGTCGTGGCAGGTGACGAAGTTGATGGAGGCCAGCGGGCGGCGGCCGTCGTCCTGGTAGAGGTCGGAGGAGCCGGTCAGCCGGGAGGCGAACTCGGCCAGCGCGCGCGGCTCGCCCCGCCACAGATCGCGGACGGTGTCCCGGTACTTGCCGTTCCACTCGGTCCACAGCGGCGGGAAGTTGCCCACCTGGTAGCCGCCCTCGCCCACGTCCCACGGCTCGGCGATCAGCTTCACCTGGGAGACCACCGGGTCCTGCTGCACCAGGTCGAAGAACGACGACAGCCGGTCCACCTCGTGGAACTGCCGGGCGAGGGTGGCCGCGAGGTCGAAGCGGAAGCCGTCGACGTGCATCTCGGTGACCCAGTACCGCAGCGAGTCCATGATCAGCTGGAGCACGTGCGGGGACCGCATCAGCAGCGAGTTCCCGGTGCCCGTGGTGTCCATGTAGTAGCGCGGATCGTCGGCGAGCCGGTAGTACGAGGGGTTGTCGATGCCCTTGAAGGACAGCGTGGGGCCCAGGTGGTTGCCCTCGGCGGTGTGGTTGTAGACCACGTCCAGGATGACCTCGATCCCGGCCTCGTGCAGCGCCCGGACCGCCGACTTGAACTCCAGCACCTGCTGGCCGCGGTCGCCCCAGGAGGCGTACGCGTTGTGCGGGGCGAAGAAGCCGATGGTGTTGTAGCCCCAGTAGTTGCTCAGCCCCATGTCGGCCAGCCGGTGGTCGTTCACGAACTGGTGGACGGGCATCAGTTCGAGCGCCGTCACCCCGAGCTTGGTCAGGTGCTCGATGACCGCCGGGTGGGCGAGGCCCGCGTAGGTGCCGCGCAGTTCCTCGGGCAGCTCCGGGTGACGCATGGTCAGGCCCTTGACGTGGGCCTCGTAGATCACCGTGTGGTGGTACTCGGTGCGCGGCGGGCGGTCGTCGCCCCAGTCGAAGTACGGGTTGATCACCACCGACGTCATGGTGTGCGGCGCCGAGTCCAGGTCGTTGCGCCGCTCCGGCGCGCCGAAGTGGTAGCCGTACACCTCCTCGCCCCACCGGACCGACCCGCTGACCGCCTTCGCGTACGGGTCGAGCAGCAGCTTCGCCGAGTTGCAGCGCAGCCCGCGCCCGGGGTCGTACGGGCCGTGCACCCGGAACCCGTACCGCTGTCCCGGCATCACCCCGGGCAGGTACGCGTGCCGCACGAACGCGTCGCTCTCGCGCAGTTCCACCGCCGTCTCCGAGCCGTCGTCGTGCAGCAGACACAGCTCTACTCGGTCCGCGGCCTCCGTGAAGACCGCGAAGTTGGTTCCGGCGCCGTCATAGGTGGCGCCGAGCGGATACGCCTCTCCAGGCCAGACCTGCATGGATACGACTCTCCCAGGTGTGCAGTCCGCCAGGGCCGGGTCGGCCCCGAGTGTTGTCCGAAAGTGAGGCAACCTCCCGTGGCCCACCCGGCCTCTTGTGAGGTGACCAGTGCGTGTGGCGGTTCTGGTACCCGCCATGCGCCGAACCAGCGGGGCAGAAAACGTACTCCCGGGTGACCAAGGGGGGAGTAGGGGGAAATGTGCGCGAGAAAGTGCGCCGCCATCTGGGCAAAGTACTGACCGGCGCGGCCCTCGCGGCCGCGGGGACCGCCGCCATGGTCGCGGTGACTCTGCCGGGCACGGCGGGCGCCGGCGAGTCCGGAGGGGCCGGCGGCGGCACACGGGCCGCGGGGCAGGCCGGGCCGGGCCCGGACGCCGCGCCGCCCGGCGTCGTGGAGCGGGCGCCCGCCGAGGCGGAGCGGGGCACGGGCCGCGATCCGCTCACCGAAGACGAGCTCGGCCGGGTGGAGAAGGCCGCGCTGGCCGGGCGGCTGTCCGCCCTGGGCGAGAACGTCACCGGGGCGCGCGGACCGCAGCGGCTGAGCATCGACCTCGCCGAGCCCGAGGCCGGCGAGACGGACGACCCGGACGCGCCGCGCCGGGCCGACGTGGCCTTCTACGACTACAGGAACGACACGCTCGTCACCAAGACCGTCAACCTGAGCACCGGGAAGGTCGAGCGGACGGACACCCAGCGCGGCGCGCAGCCGCCGCCGAGCCGCGCCGAGAACGCGGAGGCGGCCCGCCTCCTGATCGCGAGCCCGCTCGGCGCGGGCCTCAAGGCGGACTACAAGGACGCCACCGGCAAGGACCTCACCTCCCCGGACCAGCTGGAACTGAGCGGCGGCATCTACCGGGCCGCGCCCGGCGCCCAGCCCGCCGTCCTCGACGCCTGCGGGACACACCGGTGCGTACGGCTGTTCTCCAAGGTCAGGAACGGGCCGTGGATCGACACCAGGGACCTGGTGATCGACCTGAGCGCCCGCAAGACCGCCGCCCTCGACCGCGGCTGACCGCCCGCACACCCGTGACCCCGGCAAGGAGTCGACCCGTCATGCCCGAACAGCACCAGCCCGGCGGCGCCCGGCCGCGCGCCCTCGGCCGCGCCGCCCGCAAGACCGCGGCCGTCGGAGTGTCCCTGGCCGCGCTGGCCGCCGCCGCGACGGCCGGCGCCGGTCCCGCCGCGGCCCGGCCGCGCACCGCCCCCGCCGCGGCCCCCGGCTGCAGCGCCGCCTACACGATCGAACAGAAGCTCACCACCGGCACCACCTGGCGGATGTGCTGGCGCTACGACAGCAAGGCCGGCCTCGTCCTGGAGAACGTCTCCTACCAGCCCAAGGGCGAGACCAAGCCGATCAAGGTCCTCAACAGCGCCAGACTCGCCCAGGTCCACGTCCCCTACGACGACGGAAAGCACGAGTACTACGACCTGACGGGCCAGGGCTTCGCCCAGGAGCTGATGACACTGTCGCCCGGCGAGTGTCCCGGCGGGACCATCAAGTCCGTCAAGGTCCCGGACGGCGACCCGAGGAACCCGAACGTCAAGGGGCTGTGCACGACCACCCGTTCGCGTGGTCACGCCTACCGGATGCACGACATCGTCCAGTCGGACAAGACCTACCAGCAGCAGGGCAAGGACCTGCTGGTGTACACGGTCAACCAGGTCGGCTGGTACGAGTACATCACCGAGTGGCGCTTCCAGGACGACGGCACCGTCAACATGAACGTCGGCGCCACCGGCAGCCTCTCCTGGGAGGACTACAACGCCCAGGACGGGCGCGGCTGGCCCATCGGCAAGGACGCCAAGGACTACGCGACCAGCCACAGCCACAACGTCTTCTGGCGGCTCGACTTCGGCCTCGACGGCTCCTCCGGGACGAAGGTCGAGCAGTACGACTCCACCGTCAGCGCACCCTCCGGACGGCAGGAGGGCCCGACCGCCAGGACCACCCGCACCCGGCCGGGCAAGGAGTTCGCGGGCGACTACAAGACCTACCGCTGGTGGCGGATGGTCAGCGCGACCGGCAAGAACAAGGACGGGCACGCCCGTTCGTACGAACTCGTCCCCGGACCCACCACGAAGTACCCGGGCCGCCCCTTCACCCGGCACGACCTGTACGTCACCCAGTACGACAAGTGCGAGCTGTTCGCCAGCGACAACCCCAGGTGCGCGACGGGCCACCCGAAGTCCGTCGACAAGTGGGTGAACGGCCAGACCCTCACCCACCCCGTGGTCTGGGTGAACGTCGGCTTCCACCACATAGCGCGGGACGAGGACCAGCAGCCCATGCCGGTGCACTGGCAGGGCCTCTCCATCGCCCCACGGGACGTCACTGCTATGAATCCGCTCACTCCCAAGAAGCTGGCATGGCAGAACGGGCACTGGGAATGGCGTAGTTGAGCCGGTCGGCCGGGAAACCGACCTGTCCATCCGGCTGCACCGCCGACCGCTCCCGGAGTAGGCTTCCTTGATCGTTGAGATGGGAAGCCCCGGGAGCGGAAGGCGGTGCACGGGTGGGCTCGGGAGGGCTGGAGCTGCCTCCTGGTGACGAGGGTCACGAGGGGAACTCCGCAGACGTCCCGCCCGGCGCGGTGTCCCTGGCCCGGCCGATGGACGCGGGGTCCATCGGCCCGGAGCTGGACTGGGACGCCGACGCCTGGCGCGAGGTGCGCACCCGCGCCCAGCGGGCCGGCCGGGCCTACATCTGGCTGAACCTCGTCGAACAGCGGCTGCGCGCGGTCGTGGCCGCCGTGCTGCGGCCGGTCTACGAACCCGTCCACGGCGACGAGTGGGTGGTGGCCGCGGCCGGTCCGGCCGGCCAGGAGTGGGTGCAGCGGGCGGTCGCCGTCCGCGAGGTCAGCCGCCGCAAGGGCTATCTGCTCGACCCGGCCGACGACAACGTCCTCAGCTTCCTCACCCTGCCGCAGCTGCGCGAGCTGGTGGTGCAGCACTGGCCGTGCTTCGAGCCGTACTTCGACGAGCGCCGGGACCTCGAACTCGCCCTGGACGAGCTGGAGGTGACCCGCAACGTCGTCTCCCGCAACCGGGCCCTGTCGGAGGCGGTGCTCGGCCAGGCCGAGCGGGCCTCGGCCCGGCTGCTGGAGATGCTCGGCGCGGGCGGGGACGTGCCCTCGGCGCGCCGGCTGCCCGTGGACGCGGTCGAGGACCTGGTCGGCGACCGGTACGCGGACGTCGTCGCGGTCCACTCCGACCGGGTGCGGCTGCTGCGCCAGTTCCCGGCCGAGGACATCTTCGGCGGCGCCCGCCGGCTCGACGCCATCGGCATCGGCCTCAACCTGCTGGTGCAGAACTTCTCCGGGCGCCGCCTGGTCCGGCTCGCCGAGTCCGGCTGCCGGGTGCGGCTGCTCTTCCTCAACCCGGCCTCCAGCTCGGTCAAGCGCCGCGAGCGCGAACTGGGGATGAAACGGGGCGAACTGAGCCGCTCGGTGGAGATGAACATCCTGCACATGCGCCGGGTGCGGTCCCGGCTGCGCGACCCGGGCGCGTTCGAGATCCAGGTGTACGACGAGACGCCCCGCTTCACCGCCTACCTGGTGGACGGCGACGGCGCGGACGGCGTCGCGGTGGTGCAGTCCTATCTGCGCGGGGCGCGCGGGATGGAGTCGCCGGTCCTGGTGCTGCGCAACGGCAGCCGGCTGGTCACGTCCGACGATGTCGGAGAATCCGGTCTTTTCCCGACATACCGCGAGGAATTCGAGCTGGCTTGGGCGGATTCGCGCCCGGTGTCCTGACCCACCGGCGCCGGGCGGCGCAAGGCCGTCGGTGGATTGTCAGTGCCGCGTGCGATGGTGGAGGCACTGGGGGAAAGCACCACCGAGAAGGGGGGCCGCCCATGGGCTGGCACCAGGAGCTGCTGATCGGCTTCGACCTGGAGACGACCGGGACCGATCCGCGTCGGGCGCGCATCGTCACCGGTGCCGTGATCGAGGTCAGGGCCGGTGAGCCCGTGGGCCGCCGGGAGTGGCTGGCCGATCCGGGCGTGGAGATCCCGGCCGACGCGGTCGCGGTCCACGGCATCAGCACCGCACGCGCGGCGGCCGAGGGCCGCCCGGCCGACCAGGTGGCCGACGCCATCGCGGACGTCCTGGTGGGGTACTGGAAGGCGGGTGTCCCGGTCGTCGCCTACAACGCGGCCTTCGACCTCACCCTGCTCTCCGCCGAACTGCGCCGGTACGGCCTGCCGTCCCTGACCGACCGGCTCGGCACCGCCCCCGCCCCGGTCGTCGACCCGTACACCATCGACCGCTGGGCCGACCGCTACCGCCGCGGCAAACGGAACCTGGAGGCGGTCTGCGCCGAGTACGGCATAGTCCTGGGCGCGGCCCACGACGCCACCGCCGACGCCCTCGCCGCCGCGCGGCTCGCCTCCGCGATAGCCGACCGCCACCCGAAGATCGCCGCCCTCGGCCCCGCCGAACTGCACCGGCGTCAGATCCGGTGGTACGCCGAATGGGCGGCGGACTTCCAGGCGTTCCTGCGGCGCAAGGGCGAGAAGGACGCGGTGGTCGACGGCGCGTGGCCGCTCCGCGAGCTGACCGAGGACCAGCCCGCGTAGCGATGCCGTCCGCGGGAGTGTCGCGGCGCCCGCGCCCCTTCCGGGCGAGGCACCGTCAGAACGGATACCACCGCACCGTCTCGTCCCCGTCCCGCAGGGACGCCACCCGCCGCCGGAACTCGGCCAGCGCCTTCGGGTTGGACGGGGCGTGCTGGGCCACCCACGCGCAGCTGGCCGTCTCCCGGGCACCGCGCAGCACCCCGCAGCCGTCCCACTCGCGCACGTCCCAGCCGTAGGTCCCGGTGAAGGAGTCGTACGCCTCGGCGGGCAGCCCGTAGCGGTCGCGGGAGAGGGCCATGACCACCAGGTCGTGCTCGCGCAGGTCGGCGGAGAAGGTCTCCAGGTCGACCAGGACCGGCCCGTCCGGCCCGACGTGCACATTGCGGGGCAGCGCGTCACCGTGGATCGGCCCCGGCGGCAGCTGGGGCGTCAGCGCCGCCGCCCGCGCGGCGAAGCCGTCGCGGCGCGCACGGAGATAGGCCGCGTCCTCCGGGTCGATCGCGTCACCCGCGAGCCGCAGCCAGCGCTCCACACCGCCCAGCAGATCGCGGGGCGGCAAGGCGAACGAGGGAGCGGGGAGGGCGTGCACGATGCGCAGCAGCGCGGCCAGGTCCCGTGGCTCGGCGGGCCGTACGGCATCCGGCAGCCGGTGCCACACGGTCACCGGGTGGCCGTCCACCAGCAGCGGCTTCGGCTCGGCCGCCCGCACCGCCGGCACGCCCGCTTCGGCCAGCCAGGCGGCGACGGCCAGTTCGCGCTCGGCGCGCGGCAGCAGCTCGGCGTCCCGGCCGACCTTCACCACCAGGTCGCCGGCGGCGAACACCGCGTTCTCGCCGAGGGCCACCAGCCGGGCGTCCCGGGCCGCTCCCGGGAGCACCCCCGCCGCGGCCAGTACGTCCCGCGCGCGTGCCTCGTCCATCGTCCCGCCTCCGTGCCGTCTTCCCGTGCCGTGTCCGTCCGTCGTCCGGCCAGTCTCGCATCCGTACAGGTCGGCGGCGGTGCGCGGGCCCTTGACGGGGTACCGGGCCTTCACGACCATGAACACGCCAACCGGAGCAGGCAAAGGGGCTGATTCCGTGACAGAGGTGGCCGAAGCGCGGACGCCGGTGGCGGGGGCACACCCCCGCGCCGGACTCCGGACCTCCGACCGCGGCGCCTGGTTCCTGGTCCTGCCCGCCCTCATCCCGATCCTGCTGCTCAGCGTCGGCCCGCTGCTCTACGGCGTCCTGCTGGCCTTCACCGACGCCCAGTCCGGCCGGACCGCCGCCACCCGCTGGATCGGCGCCCTCAACTTCCGGGACCTGCTGCACGACACCCTGTTCTGGGAGTCGTTCCGTATCGGCCTGGTCTGGGCGGCGGGCGTGACCGTGCCCCAGTTCCTGCTGGCGCTCGGCCTGGCCCTGCTGCTGAACCAGGACTTACGGCTGCGCGGCCTGGCCCGCGCCCTCGCGATCGTGCCCTGGGCGATGCCCGAGGTCGTCGTCGGCATCATGTGGCGGCTCGTCTACAACCCGGACGCGGGCGTCCTCAACGAGACCCTGCGCGACCTCGGCCTCGGGGACGGCCGGGACTGGCTGAGCGGCCTGGCCACCGCGCTGCCCGCGGTGATCGTCGTCGGCGTCTGGGCGGGCCTGCCGCAGACCACGGTCGCCCTGCTCGCCGGACTGCAGAACGTCCCCCGCGAACTCCACGAGGCGGCCGCGGTCGACGGCGCGGGCGCCTGGCGCCGCTTCCGCACGGTCACCTGGCCCGCGCTCGGACCGGTGGCCCTCGCCATCACCGCGCTGAACCTGATCTGGAACCTCAACTCCTTCGCCCTGGTCTACGTCCTCACCGCCGGCGGACCCGGCGGCCAGACCCGGCTGCCCATGCTCTTCGCCTACGAAGAAGCCTTCCGCTACGGCCAGTTCGGCTACGCGGCGGCCATGGGCTGTGTGCTCGTCGCCGTGGTCTCCGTCCTGCTCGCGGTGTTCCTGGCCGGCCGGCTGCGCGGCGGTGAGGACGCATGAGCACCGCGCGCGCCCCGAGGACCCGCCGCGTCGCCCGCGCCGGGCAGTACACCGCCCTGCTCGGCTATCTGCTGTTCCTCGCCTTCCCGCTGCTGTGGCTGCTGTCCACCGCGCTGAAGTCCCCGCGCGAGCTGGGCAGCCCGCACCCCGCCTGGATCCCGCGCCACCCCACCCTGGCCAACGTCCGGCAGGCCTTCACCGAGCAGCCGCTGGCGCACGCCGCCCTCAACTCCCTGTCGGTGGCGCTCGCCACCGCCGCCGTCACGGTACTGATCGCCACCCCGATGGCCTACGTCATGGCCCGGCACCGCACCCGGGCGGCCCGGGCGGCCACGGGCTGGGTGGTGGTCAGCCAGGCGTTCCCCTTCGTCCTGCTGATCATCCCGCTGTTCCTGGTGCTGAAGCGGCTGCGGCTGATCGACTCCCTGACCGGACTGGTGCTGGTGTACGTGGTGTGGTCGCTGCCGTTCGCGCTGTGGATGCTCGCCGGCCACGCCCGCGCGGTCCCCGCCGAGCTGGAGGAGGCGGCGGCCGTCGACGGCGCCGGACGGCTGAGAACGCTGACGTCGGTGACGGTGCCGCTGCTCGCGCCGGGCATCGCGGCGACGGCCCTGTTCGCGTTCGTCACCGCGTGGAACGAGTTCTTCTTCGCGCTGGTGCTGCTCAAGAGCCCGCACCGGCAGACGCTCCCGGTCGTCCTCACCCACTTCATCGGCGCGGAGGGCGTGGCCGACCTCGGCCCGCTGGCCGCCGCCGCGTTCCTGGCCACCCTGCCCTCCCTGGCCTTCTTCGCACTGGTCCAGCGGCGGATCACCAGCGGCCTGCTCACCGGGGCGGTGAAGAACTGATGCGGACCCGGATCACCCTGGCACTCGCCGTGCTCCTGCTCCTCCTCGCGGGCTGCTCCCCGGGCGGCTCCGCGGACGGCCCGGTCACCCTGCGCTTCCAGTCCCTGGCCTGGCAGCCGGACTCCGTCGCCGCCACCAAGGAGCTGGTCCGGGAGTGGAACGCCACCCACCCGGACGTCAAGGTCGAGTACGTCCAGGGCAGTTGGGACAGCGTGCACGACCAGCTGCTCACCTCCTTCGAGGGCGGCGAGGCACCGGACGTCATCCACGACGCCTCCGACGACCTCGCCGACTTCGCCTACGGCGGCTACCTCGCCGACCTGTCCGGCCTGCTGCCCGCCCGGCTCGCCTCCGACATCCCGCGCGGCAGCTGGGAGACGGCCACCTTCGGCCGCGGTGTCTACGGCGTGCCGTTCCTCCAGGAGCCCCGGGTGCTGATCGCCGACGCCGACCGGCTGCGCGCGGCCAAGGTGCGCATACCGACCCCCGGACACCCCTGGAGCTGGGCGGAGTTCCGGCAGGTCGCCAAGAAGCTCACCGGGCCCGGGCGGTACGGCGTGGCCTGGCCGCTGAGGGAGCCCGTGTCCGCCACGCTCAACCTGTCCCTGTCGGCGGGCGGACGGCTCTTCCACCGGGGCGCGGACGGCAAGGTCACCGTGCGGTTCGAGGCCGGGGACGAGGTCGTGGCCCGCACCATCCACGACCAGGTCGCCGTCGACCGCAGCGCCCCCGCCTCGACCCTCGGCAGCGGCGGTGCGGACACCCTGCCCGGCCTCTTCGGCGGCCGGTACGCGATGGTCCCGCTGGGCTTCTCCTACCGCCAGCAGATCGTGCGGCAGGCCCCCGAGGGCTTCCACTGGCAGGTGCTGCCCGCCCCGGCCGGCGCCGGCGGGCTCACCCAGGGCGTCAGCCCGCAGACGCTGTCCGTCTCCGCCGACTGCCCGCACAAGAAGGAGGCCGTCGCCTTCATCGACTTCCTGCTGCGGCCCCGGAACATGGTGCGCCTCGCCCTCGGGGACTGGATGCTGCCCACCGGCACCCAGGCCTTGAAGGACCCGGCCCTGCACACCGAGCGGCACGGCTGGGCCACCGGCACCGCCCTCGCGGCCCGGCTCCGCCCCGCGCCCGCCCAGTCCGTGCGCGGCTACCCGGAATGGAAGGACAAGGTCGCCACCCCGGCCTACCAGCGGTACTACAGCGGCGCGAGCACCCTCGCCGAGCTGCGCCACCGCTTGGAGCGGGACGGCAACCTGGTGCTGGCCCGCTACCAGCGCTGACCCGCCTTCCCGTCGTACCCCGGGCAGGGAAAAAGAAATATACGAGACGCACCGTCTCGCCTACCGTCGACGTCATGACCGCCCAGACCACCCCCGCCCACATCGCCATGTTCTCGATCGCCGCGCACGGCCATGTGAACCCCAGCCTGGAGGTGATCCGTGAACTCGTCGCCCGCGGCCACCGGGTCACGTACGCCATTCCGCCCGTCTTCGCCGACAAGGTGGCCGCCACCGGTGCCCGGCCCGTCCTCTACCGCTCCACCCTGCCCGGCCCCGACGCCGACCCGGAGGCATGGGGGAGCACCCTGCTGGACAACGTCGAGCCGTTCCTGAACGACGCGATCCAGGCGCTCCCGCAGCTCGCCGAGGCCTACGCCGACGACATCCCCGATCTCGTCCTGCACGACATCACCTCCTACCCGGCCCGTGTCCTCGCCCGCCGCTGGGGCGTCCCGGCGATCTCCCTCTCCCCGAACCTCGTCGCCTGGAAGGGCTACGAGGAGGAGGTCGCCGAGCCGATGTGGCGCGAGCCCCGGCGGACCGAGCGCGGACAGGCCTACTTCGCCCGGTTCGAGGCATGGCTGAGGCAGAACGGGATCACCGAGCACCCGGACACGTTCGCCAGTCATCCGCCGCGCTCCCTGGTGCTCATCCCGAAGGCGCTCCAGCCGCACGCCGACCGGGTGGACGAAGGCGTGTACACCTTCGTCGGCGCCTGCCAGGGAGACCGCGCCGAGGAAGGCGGCTGGCAGCGGCCCGCCGGCGCGGAGAAGGTCGTACTCGTGTCGCTCGGCTCGGCGTTCACCAAGCAGCCCGCCTTCTACCGGGAGTGCGTGCGTGCCTTCGGGAACCTGCCCGGCTGGCACCTCGTCCTCCAGGTCGGCCGGAAGGTGACCCCCGCCGAACTGGGGGAGCTGCCGGACAACGTGGAGGTGCACGACTGGGTGCCGCAGCTCGCCATCCTCCGCCAGGCCGACCTGTTCGTCACCCACGCGGGCGCCGGCGGCAGCCAGGAGGGGCTGGCCACCGCGACGCCCATGATCGCCGTGCCGCAGGCCGTCGACCAGTTCGGCAACGCCGACATGCTCCAAGGGCTCGGCATCGCCCGGAAACTGGCGACCGAGGAGGCCACCGCAGACCTGCTCCGCGAGACCGCCCTCGCCCTGGTGGACGACCCGGAGGTCGCGCGCCGGCTCGAGCGGATCCAGGCGGAGATGGCCCAGGAGGGCGGCACCCGGCGGGCGGCCGACCTCATCGAGGCCGAACTGTCCGCGCGCCACGAGCGGTAGGAGCCGGTGGCCGACCGACCGGCCGGTGTCCGTTCCGACCAGCAGAGATCCAGTTTGTGATGACGAAACCTTGTTGAGCAAGTAACAGCTGCGTGAAGGGGTTGATCCGGCACCCGCTCATCGGCCAGAGTTTCGCGCAGCCCGCCTCGGCGCGGGCACGGCCGTCGTGCCCGCCCCCACGGGGCACGGCGGCCGTACACGTGCGCCCGCCCCGGCAAGGCACCACGCCCGTTGGACAGTTGGCTGGAAACCGTCCATCCGCGCGCCTGCCGGTGACATCGGAGCCGCGGCCGACGCAGAACCAGACGCCGCCGCGGTCCGACGTCACAGGGGAACGCCGGACCGCGGCCGCCGATACCACACACCCGCCCCCCGATGGTCCGGCTCACCGAAGCGCGCGACAAACCCGTCAGGCTGTTCCTAGGGTGAAGCCCACGCAAGGCCGGAAGGGCGGAACCAGGGTGAGGGGCAGACCATGACCGGCGTCGCCACGCCACCGCGAGGGCACCGTGACCCGGCGCCCGGACACCCGTGCGCGGCCCGGACGGCGACATCGCCGCGCGTACGGCCCCGCCCCCGCATGCGACCGGCCGTGCGCCCGTCGGCGACAGTCGTACGCCCGTCGGTTCGACCGGCCGTGCGGCCCCCCTCCGCACCGGACCCGGTGGGGACGGTCAACGGGCACCGCTCACTCGGACGGGTGGCGATTTCCGGCCCTCGCGGGCCCGTGGCCCCGTCCGGGGCGGACGCCGCCCGCCGCCGGAATCCGCGGTCCGGGCCGCACCGTACCGGCGAAATCAGGCCAACGTTCACGCCGTCGGCCCGCCTTGGCACCGTTCCTACGGCACGGCCGCACCGGCCGGCGGCACGCACCCATGACATCGATGACGTCTGCGGCCCCGGCCGCCCGACGGCTCCTCCGGCCCGCGAGCGAGGACAGGACATGAGCACTTACAACTTCGGCAACGTCAACGGACCGGCCCGCTTCGGCGACCGCGCCACCCCGGACCTGGAGACCCTGATGGAGGCCGCCGACCGGCTCACCGAGGCGCTGCGCGCCGAGTACCCGGGGCTGGTGAGCAGCGGCGAGACCATCCAGGAGCAGCTGGCGGAGTCCGCCGAGGACGGTCTGCCGCCCAACCGGGGCCGGATCCGCTCCGCACTGGAGACGATCGCCATCGCCGCCTCGGCCGGCACCGCCAGCCTCGACTACACCCGGCACCTCCTGCACGCCCTCGACCTCTGACCGTCCACGCCGAGTCACCGCGCAACCGGGTGCGGGCGGCCGGGGTGAGGCATGGTCCGGTCCCGCACCCGGGGAGGGGTGCGGGACCAGGGCGGTTCGTGTTTGCTCAGCCGGTCGTCAGGGCGGTGTCGTCCACGACGAAGTCGGTGGCGAGGTAGGCGTCCTCGACACCGGTGAACTTCAGGGTCACCGTCTGGCCTGCCAGCGAGGACAGGTCGAAGGACTTCTGGGCGTAGCCGGAGGCCGCGTTGGCGTTCGAGTACGTCGCGAGGGTCTTCGAACCGGCGGTCACCGTCAGCTTGTCGTAGGCGGTGCTGCCGGTCTCCGCGGTGTCGATGTGCAGGTAGAAGGTGAGGGTGGCCTTGCAGCCCGCGGGGATCGTCACCGACTGGGACAGCGTGTCGGTGTGCGTGGTGCCCCAGCCGTTGAGCCAGGCCGTCCAGGAGCCGCTGCGGGCCGGCTCAAGGGTGCTGTTGTTGATGACGCCGCTGTTGGTCCAGCCGGTGTCACCGGACTCGAAGCCGGGGCTGGCCAGGAGCTGGGTCGAGGCGCAGCCACCGCCGCCGCTGGTGCTGACGGTCCAGGAGAAGGAGGCGGTACCGGTCGCGCCGGTGGAGTCCTTCACCGTGACGGTGGTGCCGTAGGTCCCGGCCGTGGTGGGCGTACCGGAGATCACGCCGGTGGAGGCGTTGATCGTCAGGCCGGCCGGCAGGCCGGAGGCGCTGTAGGTCAGGGAGCCGCTGCTGGTGCTGGACGCCTGGACCTGGAGGCTGACGGCGGTGCCGACGGTGGCGGACTGGCTGCCCGGGTTGGTGACCGTCACACCGCCGCTCGGCGGGGTGATGTGGCTGCCGACGTTGATGCCGGCGAAGGCGTTGCCGACGGCCGCGTACTGCGCGGAGTCGGCGCCGTAGAGAGCGGAGGCCGCGTTGAGGGCGGCGGTGCGGGCGCCGGCGTAGTCGGTGCTGGACGCCATGTACGTCGTCAGCGCCTTGTACCAGATCTGCAGGGCGGCGTCGCGGCCGATGCCGGTGACGGCGACACCGTCGGAGGTCGGGCTGTTGTACGTGACGCCGTTGATCGTCTTGGTGCCGCTGCCCTCGGAGAGCAGGTAGAACATGTGGTTGGCCGGGCCCGAGGAGTAGTGGACGTCGAGGTTGCCGAGGGAGGAGGACCAGGAGTCCGCGGAGTTGCCGTCCTTGCTGGGCTTGTCCATGTAGCGCAGGGGGGCGCCGGTGCCCTTGAGGTCGACCTTCTCGCCGATGAGGTAGTCACCGGGGTCGGAGCTGTTGTTGGCGTAGAACTCCACACCGGTGCCGAAGATGTCGGAGGTCGCCTCGTTGAGACCGCCGGACTCGCCGCTGTAGTTCAGGCCCGCGGTGTTGGAGGTGACGCCGTGGGTCATCTCATGGCCGGCGATGTCCAGCGAGGTGAGCGGCTTGGTGTTGCCGGTGCCGTCGCCGTAGGTCATGCAGAAGCAGCTGTCGTCCCAGTACGCGTTGGCGTACGCGTTGTCGTAGTGGACGCGGGAGTAGGCGGCCTTGCCGTCGTTCTTGATGCCGCTGCGGCCGAAGGTGCCGTCCGCGCGATAGCGGAAGCGGGCAGCCTGGGGCGTGCGGCGGTTCGGCTAGGGGTGTCCCAGCCCGCCCTCTCGACACAGCTACGGCGTATCGAACAGGCCACGGGCGGCGAGCTGTTCGTGCGCACCAGACTCGGCGTCGAGCCCACCCCGCTGGGCGAGTTCGTGCTGTCCGCGGCACGCCGGGTGCTCGGCGAGATGGACGCTCTGACCGCGGGAACGCGAGCCGCCGCACCGCATCCGGCGCTGCGGCTCGGCTGCATCATGCTCGTCCTGGTGGACCGGTTGCTCGCACCCCTGGAGGAGGAACTGCCCGGCCATGAGGTCGACATCACCACCGAGCACTCGGCGACCACCCTCACCCGCATGCTCGGTGCCGGGAAGTACGACGTGATCCTGTACGGGGAGGTCGCCGATTACGAAGTGCCGCTTCCCGACGGCGTGGCGGCCCGCACCCTCATACCGAAGGAACCGGCCTGCGTGCGCTTGTCGGCCGCCCACCCCCTGGCCGGGCAGGAGGAGATCGAACTCGCCGATCTGGCGGGCGAGACCTGGACGACGCTGACCGACGACGACGACGGCCCGGAAGCCATGGCCGACGCCTGCCGCCGGGCGGGCTTCACGCCGACACTGCGCTACCGGATCGCCGACCGCAAGATGCGTTGGGAACTGATCGCCGCCGGCCGGGCCATCTCCCTGTGCCAGCCCACCTCACCGCTCGTCGAGGGCACGGTACTGCGCCCGCTGGCCGGTGACCCGATCACCGGCCGCATCCGACTCGCCTGGAACCGGGCCGCAGTCACCGAACGGCGCGCCGCCCTGCTCTATCGGGCCGCGGGACGCGCGTACCTCGCCAGCATCCCCGACAACACCTTCTACCGCGCCTGGTGGGAAGCCCGCCCCGAACTCCACCCGGTCCTCGCCTGAGCGCCTCCTTGCTGTGGCGGGCCTTCACCGGACCGCTACCGATCAGAGGCCGACGCGTCGGGGAACGGACGATCCATAGGAAACTCACAGGCTGATTCATATGAGATGCACAGTCAGCGTTCCTACTGTCCTGCGCATGCCGAAGCCTTCTCCCGAAGAACCGGACAACGCTCTCGTCTCCCGGCTCGTGTCCCGCCGCCGCATGCTGGTCCTGGGCGGCGCGGCCGGCGCCATTGCCCTCGGTGGGGCGGGCGCTGTCGCGAGCGCCGCCGACCGGAGCACCGCCGGCGCCGGCACTCTCGATGCGGTGAAGGCGGCCGCCTCCGCGTCCAGCGCCTGCATGTCGCTGACCACGGAGCAGATCGAGGGCCCCTACTACATCGACTACGAACTCTTCCGGGAGAACCTGGTCGAGGACCGCGCAGGGATCCCGCTCCTCCTCGTGCTGCGTGTTGTGGACAGCGCGACCTGCAAGCCCATCCGCAACTCCGCCATCGAGATCTGGCACTGCGACGCGTCCGGCGTCTACTCCGGCTACACCCAGAACGGCAACGGCGGTGGAGGCGGTACGCCTCCCGGCCCGCCGCCCTCCGGCACGCCGACGGCACCTCCGGACGGTCCGGGCGGTCCGGGTGGCGGGGGCGGTCACGCGACCCCGACCGACGACCTCACCTGGCTGCGCGGCATCCAGATGACCGACCACCTGGGCTTCGTCACCTTCCGGACCGTCTTCCCCGGCTGGTACGCCGGCCGCGCCGTCCACGTCCACACCAAGGTGCACACCGGCGGCTCCCGCACCGCTGACGGCTACACCGGCGGACGCACCTGTCACACCGGGCAGTTCTACTTCTCCGAGGACTCGGTCAAGGCCACCGCCGGCATCGCCCCCTACTCCGCGAACACCATCACACGGGTGACCCTCGACGAGGACTTCCTCTACCCGAAAACCGGCGCACAGGGCGGTCTGCTCGAACTCGCCTACGACAAGAAGCACATCGAGCGCGGCGTCATCGGCTACATCACGATGGCGGTCGACCCCAGCGCCACCAACGACGGCGAGGGCGCACCCGGCGGCGGCCCCGCCCCCACCGCTTCCCCGACCCCCGCCGCCTGACACGACGACCTCGTCACACGCGACGGACAGAGCGGCCCGGACACCATTCGGTGTCCGGGCCGCCACCTCTATGCCGGAGACGTTCGCAAACGACTGCGCCGCAGGGTCACCAGCAGCCCGCGCTTGCGGTCACGCGCCGAGTGCCGTCAGCGCCGGCCGCCGGGCCCGGTCGTAGCGCTCCAGCAGGACGCGGGCGACCTCCGGTGCCGCGCCCAGCACCTCGGCGCACACGTCGGCGTCCGCCGCGCCGCGCGTGATCCGGTCCGGCAGGAAGCCGGGGGCCAGCACATACGGTGCCACGGCGACCCGGGCGCAGCCGAGCCGCCGCAGTTCCCGCACCGCGTCCTCGGTGCGGGGGAGGGATGCGGAGGCGAACGCAGGCCGCACGGCGCACCAACCGGTGTGCCGCCACTCCCGCGCGATGTCAGCGATCACTGCGATCGCCTCCGGGTCGGAGGACCCCGCCGAGGCCAGCACGACCCCGGTCGAGGGCTTGTCGGCGGGCGTCAGCCCCGCCTCGTACAGCCGCCGTTCCAGCGCGGACAGCAGCAGCGGCGACGGGCCGAGCACCTCCGCCTGCCGGATCCGCAGCCGCGCCGGGGCGTCCCGCAGCACGGCCGGGATATCGGCCTTGGCGTGGAACGCCCGGGTCAGCAGCAGCGGCAGGGCGACCACGTCCCGGACGCCCTGGGCCGCCAGCGACTCCAGCACCCCGTGCACGGACGGGACGTTGAAGTCCAGGAAGCCGGTCTCCACGCGCAGCCCGGGCCGCAGCGACCGCACCCGTTCCACGAGGGCGTGCACGGTCGTCGCGTGCCGCGGGTCGCGGCTGCCGTGGGCGATGACGAGGAGAACCGGCCTGGTACGCATGGGACGTCAGCTCTTCACCAGCAGGCCGCGGCTGCGCAGCACCCACCGCTCCAGCGGACTGAAGATCAGCAGGTCGATGGCGATGCCGACGAACAGGATGAGCAGGATCGCCTCGAACACCATCGCCATGTCGCTGGCGGTACGGCCGTTCTCCAGCAACTGGCCGAGGCCCACGCCGAGATCGGGGAACTGGGCGATGATCTCCGCGGCCATCAGCGAACGCCAGGAGAACGCCCAGCCCTGCTTCAGACCCGCCACATAGCCGGGCAGCGAGGCCGGCAGAGTGACGTACCAGACGCCCTTGGCACCCGTGGCGCCCATGGTGCGGCCCGCGCGCAGGAACAGCGGCGGCACCTGGTCGACGCCGGACACCAGGCCGTTGGCGATGGACGGCACGGCGCCGAGCAGGATCACCGCGTACATCATCGAGTTGTTCAGCCCCAGCCAGATCACGGCCGGCGGCACCCACGCCACCGACGGCAGCGACTGGAGCCCGGACAGGATCGGGCCGATGGCCGCGCGCACGAACTTCACCCGGGCCACCAGCAGACCCAGCGGAGTGCCGATGACCAGTGCGAACGCGAAGCCCAGCAGACCGCGCGAGACACTGGTCCAGATGTAGCCGAGCAGCTCGCCCCGCAGCCAGGCGTCCCGGAACGCGCTGCCCACCGCGCCCGGCGAGGGCAGCTTCGACGGGTCGTCCACGACCGGGTACAGGATGTACCAGACCACCAGGACCACCGCGATGGCGGCGACCGGCGGCAGGATCTTGTCGACGAGGGTCTCGCGCAGCGGGGGGCGGCCCGTGGCCGTGGTCTCCAGCGCGTCCAGGCCGGCCTCGACGCTCCCGGCGTCCGGGACCGGTGTCGTCTCAGTGCTGGCCATGGCGGCGGATCTCCCCACGCAGTACATCGGTTATCTCAAGGGACAGTTCGGCCACGGGCGCGTCCTCGATGCGGCGCGGCTGCGGGAGGTCCACGCGCCACTCGCGCGCGATCCGGCCCGGGCGGGAGGACAGCAGGACCACCCGCTGCGCGAGCCGCACCGCCTCGCGCACATTGTGCGTGACGAACAGGACGGAGAGCCCGGTCTCCGCCCAGATCCGGGTCAGCTCGTCGTGCAGCACGTCCCGGGTGATGGCGTCGAGCGCGGCGAACGGCTCGTCCATCAGCAGCATGTTGCTCTCCTGGGCCAGCGCGCGGGCCATCGCCACCCGCTGGCGCATACCGCCGGACAGCTCGTGCACCCGCTTGCCGTAGGCACCCTTCAGCCGGACCAGTTCGAGCAGTTCCTCGGCCTTGCCGCGCCGCTCGGGCTTGGGAACGCCCCGCAGCTTCAGGGCAAGTTCGATGTTCTTGCCCGCGGTCAGCCACGGGAACAGGGCGTGTTCCTGGAACATCAGGGCGGGGCGGCCGTCCGTGGTGATGGAGCCGGCGCTCGGCCGGTCCAGGCCCGCCACCAGGTTCAGCAGCGTGGACTTGCCGCAGCCCGAGGCCCCCAGGAGGGTGACGAACTCACCCGGCGCGACATCGATGCTGATGTCGTCCAGGACGAGCTGCTGCCCGCCCGGGGTCGCGAAGGACTTCGAGACGTGCTCAAGGCGTGCCGCGAACTCGACGCTCTCGTCGGCCTTGGCGAGGGTCGTGGCCATGGTCGTCACCTCCTGGGGACGCGTCGGTCAGGGGCGTCAGCTGGTGCCGAGGCCGGCGGCGTCGACCGCGGGACGGCCCTCGGCCTTGAGGACCTTGTTGAGGATCGTGAGGTCGTAGATCCCCTTCAGGTCCGGCTTCTCCAGCAGACCGGCCTTGACCGCGTGCTCGGCCTCGGTGTCGAGGGTGGCGGCCAGCGGGTCGTCGGTGAACTGGATGGACTTCCAGGCCGGGTCGAGGATCTTCGCCGGGAGCGCCTTGCCGGAGTCCGTCTCCAGCCGCTGGTTCGCGGCGGCCTTCGCCTCGTCCGGGTGGGCGTTGATCCACTTGTTGGTCTCGACCGACGCCTTCAGGACGGCCTCGACCGCCTTCGGGTGGTTCTTCAGGAAGTCCTGCCGCACGATGATGTTCGTGATCACGAACTTCTTGTCCGGCCAGAGCGTCGACTCGTCCAGGAGCACCTTGGCGCCCTCGGCGACCAGCTTCGACGCGGTCGGCTCCGGCACCCACGCGCCGTCGACCGAGCCGGACTTGTAGGCGTCCGGGGTGATCTTGTTGTCCGTGCGGACGACGGTGACATCACCCTTGCCGCTCTGCGCGTCGACCTTCCAGCCCTGGTCGGCGGCCCAGTTGAGGAACGCCACGTCCTGCGTGTTGCCGAGCTGGGGCGTGGCGATCTTCTTGCCCTCGACGTCCTTCAGGGACTTGATCTTCGCCGGGTTGACGACCAGCTTCACCCCGCCGGAGGCCGAACCGCCGATGATCTTCAGGCTCTTGCCGTTGGACTTGGTGTAGCCGTTGATGGCGGGGGACGGGCCGATCCAGCCGATGTCGATGGAGCCGGCGTTGAGGGCCTCGATCTCGGACGGGCCGGCGTTGAAGATGGCGGGCTTGACCGTGGTGGCGCCCAGCTCCTTCTGAAAGAAGCCCTTCTGCACGCCGACCAGGGCGGTGGCGTGGGTCAGGTTGCCGAAGTAGCCGATCTTGACGGAGTCGAGCCCGTCGGTCTTCTCGGCGCCGGCGGCGATCTTGGCGGTGCCGTCGTCCTTGGCCTCGGAGCCGTAGCCGCAGGCGGCCAGCGTGAGCAGGGGAAGAGCGGCGATGGCCGCTATGCCGCGGCGCAGGAGCGATGAGCTGATGGCAGGCACGGGAGGGTTTCCTCTCGTTGGCCCGGCGGTCACGGTCTCTCAGGTCGTGGCCGGGAGTTCGGCTGGAGGTCTTCGTCGCTTCCGGGACGACGCCGGGTGGGGGGAGCGGGCGCGCGAGCGGTGCGCGTACGTCAGCGCACACATCGCGCGACTCCACCCTGTCCGCTGCCGAGGGCGCCGCTGCCGACGCGGCCGCCCTCCTTGGCGAACGTCGAGTAGACGTCGGGTGTCCTCATGTCAGAAGTCCCAGCCGTTGTCGGCCTCGTCCTTGACCGGCTCCGGCGCGGCGAACGACTCGCCGACCATGCCCGCGGTCAGCGTGGTGCCGTCGGCGGGGTCGATCAGGATGAAGGAGCCGGTGCGGCGCGAGTCGGCGTAGGAGTCGACCGGCAGCGGCTCGGCGGTACGGATCTTCACCCGGCCGATGTCGTTGGCGACGAGCCGGCCCGGGTGCGGGTGCAGGGACAGGTCGTCGAGCGTGAGCCGGGACGGGATGTCCTTCACGATCGCCTTGACCGTGCGGGTGCCGTGCTTGAGCAGTACCCGGTGGCCCACGGTGAGGGGCGCGTCGGCGACATGGCAGACGGTCGCCTCCACGTCCTGCGTGGTGGCCGGGGCGTCCTTCGTCGGCACGATCAGGTCGCCGCGCGAGACGTCGATGTCGTCCTGGAGCAGCACCGTCACCGACTGCGTCGTCCAGGCCACGTCGACCGGCTCGCCCAGCAGATCGATGCCGGCGATCCGGGTGGTCCGCCCGGACGGCAGGACCGTGACCTCCTCGCCGACCCGGAAGGTGCCGGCCGCGATCTGGCCCGCGTAGCCCCGGTAGTCGGGGTGCTCGGCGGTCTGCGGCCGGATCACGTACTGCACGGGCAGCCGCGCGTGGCAGTGCGCCAGGTCGTGGCTGACCGGCACGGTCTCCAGGTGCTCCAGCACGGTGGGACCGCCGTACCAGTCCATGTTCGCGCTCGGCTCCACCACGTTGTCCCCGGCCAGCGCCGAGATCGGTATCGCGGTGACCTCCGGGACGCCCAGCTCGGTCGCGTACGCCGTGAACTCCTCGGCGATTCCCGCGAAGACCCGCTCCTCGTACCCGACGAGGTCCATCTTGTTCACGGCCAGCACGACGTGCGGGACGCGCAGCAGGGCGGCGATGGCCGCGTGCCGGCGGGTCTGCTCGACCACGCCGTTGCGGGCGTCGACCAGGATGACGGTCAGCTCGGCGGTGGAGGCGCCGGTGACCATGTTCCGGGTGTACTGCACATGGCCCGGGGTGTCGGCGAGGATGAACCGGCGCCGGGGCGTGGCGAAGTAGCGGTAGGCGACGTCGATGGTGATGCCCTGCTCCCGTTCGGCGCGCAGGCCGTCGGTGAGGAGGGCGAGGTCCGGGCCGTCCTGGCCGCGGCTCGCGGAGACCCGCTCCACGGCCTCCAGCTGGTCGGCGAGGACCGACTTGGAGTCGTGCAGCAGCCGTCCGACGAGGGTGGACTTGCCGTCGTCGACGGAGCCGGCGGTGGCGAACCGCAGCAGGGTGGTGGCCGAGAGCGCCTCGGTCGTGGTCGTGCTCATGCCTAGAAGTACCCCTCGCGCTTGCGGTCTTCCATCGCGGCCTCGGACAGCTTGTCGTCGGCGCGGGTCGCACCGCGCTCGGTCAGCCGGGACGCCGCGATCTCGGCGATGACCTTCTCGATGGTGCCGCCGTCGGAGTCGACCGCGCCGGTGCAGGACATGTCGCCGACGGTGCGGTAGCGCACCCGCCGCTTTTCGACGGTCTCGCCGTCCTTCGGGCCGCCCCACTCGCCGGCGGTCAGCCACATGCCGGAACGCTGGAACACCTCGCGTTCGTGCGCGTAGTAGATCTGCGGCAGTTCGATGTCCTCGCGGGCGATGTACTGCCACACGTCCAGCTCGGTCCAGTTGGACAGCGGGAAGACGCGGACGTGCTCGCCGGGGGCGTGCCGGCCGTTGTACAGGTTCCACAGCTCCGGACGCTGGCGGCGCGGGTCCCACTGGGAGAACTCGTCGCGCAGGGAGAAGACGCGCTCCTTGGCGCGGGCCTTCTCCTCGTCGCGGCGCCCGCCGCCGAAGACGGCGTCGAACCTCTCGCTCTGGATCTTCTCGGTGAGCGGGAGCGTCTGGAGCGGGTTGCGGGTGCCGTCGGGACGTTCCTTGAGCACACCGCGGTCGATGTAGTCCTGGACGGAGGCCACATGGAGGCGCAGCCCATGTGCGGCCGCCACACGGTCCCGGTACTCGAGGACCTCCGGGAAGTTGTGTCCCGTGTCCACATGCAGCAGGGAGAAGGGGATCGAGGCCGGGGCGAACGCCTTCAGCGCGAGGTGCAGCATGACGATGGAGTCCTTGCCGCCGGAGAACAGGATCACCGGGTTCTCGAACTCGCCCGCCACCTCGCGGAAGATGTGCACCGCCTCGGACTCCAGCGCGTCCAGGTGCGACAGGGCGTACGGGCTCTCCGTGCCGCCGTCCGTCTTGGCGACCGTGGTCATGCCAGTCCCCTCTCGCTCAGCAGCGCGTACACCGACGCCGCGGACTCCTGGACCGTCTGGTGCTGCGACTCGATCCGCATATCGGGCGTCTCCGGCTCCTCGTACGGGTCGTCGACCCCGGTGAGCCCGGACAGCTCGCCCGCGGCCTGCTTGGCGTACAGCCCCTTCACATCGCGCACGCTGCACACCTCGACCGGGGTCGCCACATGGATCTCCAGATACGGCGTCCCGTTCTCCTCGTGCCGCTTGCGCACCGCCTCCCGGCTGTCCGCGTACGGCGCGATCACCGGCACCAGCGCCTTGACGCCGTTGCGGGCGAGCAGTTCGGCGACGAAGCCGATGCGCTGGACGTTGGTGTGCCGGTCCTCCCGGGAAAAGCCGAGCCCGGCCGAGATGAACTCGCGGATCTCGTCGCCGTCGAGCACCTCCACGCGGTGGCCCTCGGCACGCAGCCGGCCCGCCAGCTCGTACGCGATGGTGGTCTTGCCGGCGCTCGGCAGACCCGTGAGCCAGACGGTGGCTCCGGTCGTCACGTGCATCTCCTGGATCTGGTCGTTCGTCATCCGTGCAGCCCGCACTCGGTCTTGGCGCGCCCCGCCCAGCGGCCGGCGCGCGCGTCCTCGCCCTCCAGGACCCTGCGGGTGCACGGGGCGCAGCCGATGGAGGCGTAGCCGTCCATCAGCAACGGGTTGGCCAGCACGCCGTGTTCGGCGATGTAGGCGTCCACGTCGTCCTGGGTCCAGCGGGCGATCGGCGAGATCTTGACCTTCTGCCGCTTCTCGTCCCAGCCGACGACGGGGGTGTTCGCCCGGGTCGGGGACTCGTCGCGGCGCAGGCCCGTCGCCCATGCCCGGTAGCCGGCCAGTCCCTCTTCGAGGGGCTTGACCTTGCGCAGTTTGCAGCACAGGTCGGGGTCGCGGTCGTGCAGCTTCGGGCCGTACTCCGCGTCCTGTTCGGCGACCGTCTGGCGCGGGGTGAGGGTGATGACGTTGACGTCCATCACGGCCTCCACCGCGTCCCGGGTGCCGATGGTCTCCGGGAAGTGGTAGCCGGTGTCCAGGAAGACGACGTCCACGCCCTTGCGTACGCGCGAGGCGAGGTGGGCGACCACGGCGTCCTCCATGGAGGACGTGACGCAGAACCCGTCGCCGAAGGTGTCCACCGCCCACTGGAGGATCTCCAGCGCGGAGGCGTCCTCCAGCTCACGGCCCGCCCGTTCGGCGAGCGCCTTCAACTCCTCGGTGGACCGCTCGTCCTGAGTCGTCGTCATATCCGATCGTCCCCTCCGTGGTCGGCTCGCTGAACGCCCCGGGCCAGCAGACCCAGGAACTTCAGCTGGAATGCGCGGTTGCACGCCCCGCATTCCCAGGCGCCGTGACCCTCGCCGCTCGGACGCAGATCCTCGTCGCCGCAATAGGGGCAGTAGAAGGGCGCGGCCCGCTCGCTCACGACAGCGCCTCCTCGGAAGCGCGCGCCGCCCACGCCGCGAACCGTTCGCCGTCCGCGCGTTCGGCCTGGAAGCGCTTGAGCACCCGCTCGATGTAGTCGGGCAGTTCCTCGGACGTCACCTTCAGGCCGCGCACCTTGCGGCCGAAGCCGGCCTCCAGACCGAGGGCGCCGCCCAGGTGCACCTGGTAGCCCTCGACCTGCTCGCCCCGGTCGTTCAGGACGAGCTGTCCCTTCAGACCGATGTCCGCGACCTGGATACGGGCGCAGGCGTTCGGGCAGCCGTTGAGGTTGATGGTGATCGGTTCGTCGAACTCCGGCAGGCGGCGCTCCAGTTCGTCGATCAGCTGGGAGCCGCGCTGCTTGGTCTCCACGATGGCGAGCTTGCAGAACTCGATGCCGGTGCAGGCCATGGTGCCGCGCCGGAAGGAGGACGGCCGGGCGGTGAGGTCCAGCGCCTCCAGGCCCTCCACCAGCGACTCGACCCGGTCCTGCTCGACGTCGAGGATGATCATCTTCTGCTCGACGGTGGTACGGACCCGGCCCGAGCCGTGAGCCTCGGCGAGGTCGGCGACCTTGGTGAGCGTGGCACCGTCGACCCGGCCGACCCGCGGCGCGAAACCGACGTAGAACCGGCCGTCCTTCTGCCGGTGCACACCGATGTGGTCGCGCCACTGCTGTACCGGCTGCTCCGGGGCGGGCCCGTCGACCAGCGCGCGCTTCAGGTACTCGTCCTCCAGCACCTGCCGGAACTTCTCCGCGCCCCAGTCGGCGACGAGGAACTTCAGCCGGGCGCGGTTGCGCAGCCGCCGGTAGCCGTAGTCACGGAAGATCGAGATGACGCCCTCGTAGACGTCCGGCACCTCGTCGATCGGCACCCACGCGCCCAGCCGCACACCGAGCTTGGGGTTGGTGGACAGACCGCCGCCCACCCACACGTCGAAGCCGGGCCCGTGCTCGGGGTGGCGTACGCCGACGAACGCGACGTCGTTGATCTCGTGCACCACGTCCAGCAGCGGCGACCCCGAGATGGCCGTCTTGAACTTGCGGGGGAGGTTGGAGTAGGCCTTGTTGTTCAGGACGCGGCGCTTCATCTCCTCCAGCGCCGGCGTCGCGTCGATGATCTCGTCCTCGGCGATACCCGCCACCGGGGAGCCGATCATCACACGCGGGGTGTCACCGCAGGCGGTGACGGTGGACAGGCCCACGCTCTCCAGCCGGTCCCAGATCTCGGGCACGTCCTCGATCCGGATCCAGTGGTACTGGACGTTCTGCCGGTCGGTGATGTCCGCGGTGCCGCGCGCGAACTCCTGCGAGATCTCGCCGATGACCCGCAACTGCCGCGTGGTCAGCGCCCCGCCGTCGATGCGGACGCGCAGCATGAAGTAGCTGTCGTCCAGCTCCTCGGGCTCCAGGATCGCGGTCTTGCCGCCGTCGATCCCGGGCTTGCGCTGGGTGTAAAGCCCCCACCAGCGCATCCGGCCGCGCAGGTCGTTCGGGTCGATGGAGTCGAAGCCGCGCTTGGAGTAGATCGTCTCAATACGTGTCCGCACATTGAGACCGTCGTCGTCCTTCTTGAACTGCTCGTTGCCGTTGAGCGGCGTGAAGTGGCCGGCGGCCCACTGGCCCTCGCCGCGGTGACGGCTCACCTTGCGGCGGGGCGCGGAGGCGGCGGGGTTCGGTGGGGTGGCGGCCATGGTTCTACGTCCTTCGGGACCGGTGGGAATCAGCTCTGACCTGCACAGACGCGCGCACGCGGACAGGCGTGCGCGGCGTTGCGCGGGAGGAAGGGGGGCGGGGTGTGCGGCGGTGCTGGGAGGCGTCAGCCCACCGGACAGATGGCGCTGGACATGCGGCCGAGGTCGACGTGCCGCCGACTCACCAAGGCAATTCCAGTTCCGGACATGACGGAAGCGTGTCACGGCGATCTGGACACAGTCCAGCTTCGTCCATCATCCGGACATTGGTGTCCCGAAATGTGATACAGAGGTGGTGTCGCTCACATGTGCCGCCGGAAGGCTTGTCGCGGCAGGTCAGGCGGGGTATGCGCCGGGCCACGGCCCCGGCGTGACCCCTTCCGGTTCCGGCTCCACCTTGGTGTCGAACAGCTTGAATCCCCGCCGCAGGTAGTTGTCCATCGCGTGCTCGCCGTCCTTGCTGCACGTGTGCAGCCACACCCGCTTGGTCGGCGTCCGCCCAGGCCACCGGTCGGCCAGGTCCCAGGCGCGGGCCGTGCCGTGGGCCAGCAGATGACCGCCGATGCGCCGGCCGCGGAAGGCGGGGATCAGCCCGAAGTAGACGATCTCGACCACGCCGTCGTCCTGCGGCTCCAGTTCCACGTAACCGGCCGGGGTGCCCCGGTCGTAGGCCACCCACGTCTCCACGCCGGGCCGATCCAGGAACTCCTGCCAGCGCGCGTACGTCCAGCCCAGCCGGTCGGTCCAGTGGATGTCGCCGCCGACGGAGGCGTACAGGAACCGGCTGAACTCGGGGGAGGGCACCTCGGCGCGGACGATCCGGACCTCGCCGTCGGGGGCGGCGGCGGGCAGGAGGTCGGCCGGGGACGTCTGCTCCAGGGACCACGTGGTGACAGGAACGCTGCTCATGCGGGCCAGGGAATCATCCCGCCGCCTGGTCTGTCGACGCGCGGTGGTGGGGCGAGGCCGGGGTCGGCGCGGGGTCGTCGGCCGGGGCGATCGGTGCCCGCCCGGGTACGCGGGTGCGGCGACGGGGCCGGGGAACCGGAGGCGGGTGCGGAAGCCCGGGGCCCGAGGGCGGGTCGGGGTGGCGTGTCGTTCGCCGGCCCCGCCCCGCCGGCTCACTCCAGGGAGCGGTCGAGGGCGGCCAGGGGCAGCGCGAACAGCATGCGGTCGGACATCGACCACACCTCGCCGGTCCCCCTCCAGTAGGACAGGGAGCCCGCGTCCCGCGCCCAGCAGCGGTCCGAGGCGTCCGCGCCGCAGCGGGTCTCCCGGGTCCGCTCGGTGTCCTGCCGCCACAGCCCGCCGTGCCCGTCCTGCGTACCGGGCAGCCGTCCCACATACCAGGACGGCCGGTCCGCCCCGGCCTCCCGGTACGACAGCACGCCCCGGATCCCGGCCGCCCGGGTGCGGTACGCCTCCACCGCGTCCACCCGCCCCGCGCCGTCCGTGGCGAGCAGCCCCGGGCGCGCCGGGTCGGTGTCGAACGCGTACCGCCACAGCCGCGCGCGCCGGTCGCCGTCCGGCGCGGTCCACTCCGCGGCCACCAGGCTGTCGGGTGCCGTGCCGCGGTCCAGGGCGAGCGCGCCGGGACAGGGCGGCCCGGAGGCCGAGCAGCGCCCGGCGGCGAAGCGGTACGAGGCGACCGCGGGCAGGACGTAGTCGTAGCCGCCGGCGGACCAGCCGCCGGGCACCCGGCCGATCGCGGGCGCGTCGACCGTGGTGCGCTGGATCCGGTCGAGGTCGTAGACGTAGAGCGCGTCGGCGCCGCCGGACGTGGTGGTGACCAGCAGCTTGTCCTTGTACCAGGCCATGCCCGAGACGCCGGAGGCGAGGCCCCGGTAGTCACGGCCGCCGTCCACCGGCACCACCGGCAGCACCCAGCGGTAGGCGAGGCGCGCGGGGTCGTCCGCGTTCACGAACGCCACCCGGGCGAGGCCCCGTTCCCCGGGCCGGCCGGCCGTGGCGCTGTGCGTCCAGCCGGCCAGGATCACCCGGTGGGTGCCCCACACCCCGTCGTCGTCGCCGGAGGTGGTCACCGAGGCCGGCCGCCAGTCGCCCGCGGTGTCGGCCGGGTCCCAGCAGTAGGCGCGGGTGGCGGCCGGGGCGACCGGCAGGGACGCGCGGTCGTCGGCGGAGCAGTCGTCCGCCTCGCGCAGCCGGCGGTCGGCGTCGCGCAGCACGGCGTCCACACCGGCCGGGCGGCCCATCGCCGCGGCGAGCCGGTCCAGCGAGCGGCCGGGCACCAGGTGCTCCTGGAGCCGCAGTCGCCCGGTGTCCGCCGGGGAGGTCAGCGGGGCGAGCGCGCCGGGGTCCGCGGCGACCCCGGCCTGGGAGGTGCTGATCACGGTGGCGGCGGCGGTGAGCGCCAGCGCGGTCCCGGCCAGGACGGCACGCAGGGCCACGCCCCGCCTGCGCCGCCGGTGTCTGCCGCGATGCTTCATCTCTCCTCCAGAGGACCGGCCAACTGCGCCTGCTGATCCGGACATTGACGCGAGGAACAGGTGGTGCGGCCCGTACGGGATGCTACGGCAGGAACGGGCCGGACAGGGCCGGTACCGGAGGTGACCAGGCGGGGACTGTGTGGGGAACCATGAGGGAAGCGTGAGGGAACTACGCCGGGGACCGCTCGCTACGGCCTTCGCCGCCGGCACTCCGTTTCCGTGCCACCGCCGGTGCCGTCGACTGCGGGAGCAGGTCACTCGGGTTGTCCGGCAGGACGACTTCCACTTCCGCATCGTCGCGGAAACGATACGGCCGATGCCGTAGGAGTTCCCCGAGATACCGCCGGATCCTGGACATCTCCGCCCGTACGGTCACCGTCCGGGAGGGGTCGTCGAACAGATCCCCGGCCAGCTGCGCGGCCCCGCGTCCGGCGCGGTATTCGGCGAGCAGGAACAGCAGTTCCGCGTGACGGGGGCTCAACTCCCGCGACCAGGAACCCGACGAGCCGGTGACCGTGACCGTACGGCGGTCCCGCCCGGCGAGGTCCAGCACGATCCGGCACGCACCCGGGGCGGCCGGCCGGTCCTCCGCCCGCAGCAGCCACCCCCCGGCCAGGGGCTCCACCGTGCACGCGCCCAGCGAGGGCAGCCAACGGTGTCCCGGCGCCAGCGACTTGGGCAGCGCCACCCGCCGCACATACGGCATCCCGGTCACCGCCGCCGCCCAGCCGTCCCGGTCCACCACCACCGCCCGCCCCGGCAGCCGGGCCAGCATCGGCGCCGCCACCGCCCGCAGCCGCTCCAGCGACGCCAGATGCAGCTCCCGCAGCCGGGCCTCGGCCAGCTTGGCCACCGAGTCCACCCAGGCGAGGGTGGCCGGGTGCATCGTCTCCAGCGGGCCGCTGACATCCACCACACCGAGCAGCCGGCCGTCCCGCGGATCGGTGATCGGCGCGCCCGTACAGGTCCAGGACGTGTGCGACCGTACGAAGTGCTCGGCGGCGAACACCTGGACGGGCCGCCGTACCACCGCGGGCGTGCCCACCCCGTTGGTGCCGACGACGTCCTCCCGCCAGTCCGCGCCGATCTCGAACCCCAGCCCGTCGGCCTTGCGCAGCACCGGGGAGGCGCCCTCCCGCCACAGCACCCGGCCGTCGGCGTCCGCGACGACCATGATGTGCTGCGCCACGTCCGCGACCGAAAGAAGCCCCTCCCGGAGCACCGGCAGGACCTGCCGCAGCGGGGACTCCTCCCGCCGCCGCCGTACCTCGTCGGAGGGCAACAGCCCGGACCGGACGTCGCGTTCGGGGTCGACACCACTGCGCAGCACCCGGTCCCACGACTGTTCGATCACCGGCCGGGGCGCGATCCGCGCACGTCGCCCGGCGAGCGCGGCCTCGCGCACCTCGCTCAGCACCCGCGCCGCCTGCGCCGCGTCCCGCGCGGCCAGGCGCACCAGATTCATCGGCGGGTTCCCCACTGCGGTCCTCCCGGAAAAGGCATCGAACACTCTTGTCAAGCCGTCCGGGCGGCGGTTTCCGGTCCGACTGTCCTCACATAGTGCCGCTCCGCTCATGGCGGAGGCACAGACTCCGCGCATGTGCCCCCATAAGTTGCAACCCCCTGCAACCCTGGTGAACCACCGGAGGGCGGCCGAGACTTGACCACGACGCGCCTGTGCGTCCGCGGGGGCTCAGCGAGCCCGTGCGGTGGGGGTGGTGCCGTGTCGGCGCAGCACCACCCCTTGCCGACGGCGACCGGGCCGACGACAGCCGGGGCGTGACGGTGCCCGACCGTCGCCGGCATGTGACGGTGCCCGGCGGCAGCGCGGCCCACGGTTTCCCGTGGCAGCGGGGCGGGCGCTCTCCGGTGACAGCGGGGCGTGCCCGTGTCCGACGACAGCCGGGGCGTGACGGTGCCCGGTGGAGTCGGGGTGTCGCGGTGTCCGGTGGCAGCGGGGCGTGGCCGTTTCCGGGGGTCAGGCCGGCCGCGCCCGCTCGACCACCGACTCCAGGTCCAGGCCCGCCGGCAGGGTGCCGAAGGACGCGCCGTGGTCGCCGCCCAGGCGGGACGCGCAGAAGGCGTCGGCGACCTCCGGCGGCGCGTGCCGTACCAGAAGGGAACCCTGGAGCACCAGCGCGAGCCGCTCCACCAGCCGCCGGGCCCGCCCCTCGACGCCCTCCAGGTCCGCGAGTTCGGTGAACAGGTCCTTCACCGCCCGGTCCAGCCGGTGGTCCGCGCCGTGCGCCCGGCCGATCTCGGTGAGGCAGGCGTCCAGCGCGCCCGGCTCCCGGCGCAGCGCCCGGAGCACGTCCAGCGCCTGCACGTTCCCCGCGCCCTCCCAGATGGAGTTCAGCGGCGACTCCCGTACCAGCCGGGGCAGACCGGACTCCTCGACGTACCCGTTGCCGCCCAGGCACTCGGCCGCCTCCACGGCCACCGGCGCACACCGCTTGGTGATCCAGTACTTGGCGGCCGGCACCGCCAGCCGCAGGAACGCCCGCTCCTGCTCCCCGCCGTCGTCGCAGGCCGCGGCGAGCCGCAGCGCGAGCGCCGTCGCCGCCTCCGACTCCAGCGCCAGATCGGCGAGCACGTTGCGCATCAGCGGCTTGTCGATCAGCTTCCCGCCGAACGCCGACCGGTACGCGCAGTGGTGCACCGCCTGGGCCACCGCCTGCCGCATCAGGCCCGCCGAGCCGAGCGCGCAGTCCAGCCGGGTCGCGGCGACCATCCCGATGATCACGCTCACCCCGCGCCCCTCCTCGCCGACCCGGCGCGCCCAGGTGCCGTCGAACTCGACCTCGGCGGAGGCGTTGGAGCGGTTGCCCAGCTTGTCCTTCAGCCGCTGGATCAGGAAGACGTTGCGGGAGCCGTCCGGCAGGACGCGCGGCACCAGGAAGCAGGTGAGCCCGCCCGGGGCCTGCGCGAGCACCAGGAACGCGTCCGACATCGGCGCGGAGCAGAACCACTTGTGTCCGGTCAGCAGATATGTGCCCGCCTCCGCGAGCGGCCGGGCGGCGGTCGTGTTGGCGCGGACGTCGCTGCCGCCCTGCTTCTCCGTCATCCCCATCCCGAACAGCGCCCCGGGCTTCTGTCCGGGCACCCGCAACTGCGGATCGTAGACCGTGGACGCCAGCCGGGGCTCCCACTCGGTGGCCAGCTCCGCGTCGGCGCGCAGCGCGGGCACGGCCGCGTGCGTCATCGACAGCGGACAGCAGGTGCCCGCCTCGGCCTGCGTCCACACCAGGAACCCGGCCGCCCGCCGCACGTGCCCGGAGGGCCGCGTCCAGGCGCCGCCGGCCAGCCCGGCCGAGACCCCCTTGCCGAGCAGCCGGTGCCAGGCCGGGTCGAACTCCACCTCGTCGATCCGGTGGCCGTACCGGTCGTGGCTGCGCAGCCGGGGCGGATGCTCGTTCGCCCGCACCGCCCACTCCTGGACCTGCGCCGAACCCACGGCCCGGCCCAGCGCGGACAGCTCCGCGCGCACGTCGTCCAGGACATCCGCGCCGGTGTACCGGTCGACGGCCTCGGCGAGGGCGCGGTCGGCGGTGAAGACGTCGTAGCCGACCAGCGGAGGCGGCTGGTTGGTCACGGTGTGGGTGGAGTTGCCTGCCATGATGGGGAACCTACCCGGGAAGGCCGCGGTGATGGCTTCCAGCGTGATGGTGACGGCTTCCGGAAGTTGACGGTGGCGGTTTCCGGAGTGCCGGCGACGGTTTTTCCGTCGCGACGGTGGCGGATTCCGGAGTGCCGGTGAGGGCCTCCGGAGCGACGGTGACGGTTTCCAGAGTGACACACCGGAGCCGCGCGGCGGGCCGGAACCGCCTCAGCCCACCCCATGGAACCGGCCGCGGGCCCCGGAAGGTGAGGGCGGTCCCGCGCTGCGGATACCTTTGGGTCGTGCAGCCAGCAAGTGAAACCCCCGAGCGCCCGGCCGGCCGCTTCCACCGGGCCAGAGCTCTCTACCGGAACGTCTCCAAGCGCAGGACCGCCTGGCTGTTGCTCAAGGACACCGTCAACTCCTGCATGGAGTACCGCATCCTCGGCCTGGCGGCGGAGGCGGCGTTCTTCACGCTGCTGTCCGTGCCGCCGCTGCTGCTGAGCCTGATCGGCCTGCTCGGCTACGTCGACGACTGGACGGGCGCGGACACCATCCACAGCCTTGAGACCAACCTCCTCGACGCGTCGCGCACGGTGCTGTCCGACAAGGGCGTCAAGGAGATCGCCGAGCCGATCCTGCACGACGTGATGAAGGGCGGCCGGCCCGATGTCATCTCCATAGGCTTCCTGTTCGCCCTGTGGTCGGGCTCGCGCGCGGTGAACGTCTTCATCGACACCATCACCGTCATGTACGGGCTCGACGGCGTCCGGGGCATCGTGAAGACCCGGATCATGGCGTTCCTGCTGTTCATCGTGGCGCTGCTGATCGGCTCGGTGGCGCTGCCGCTGATGGTGGCCGGGCCGGACGCGGTGGTCCGGATCGTGCCCTGGTCGGGGACGGTGGTCCAGGTTCTGTACTGGCCGGTCGTGATCGTCCTGTCCATCGCCTTCCTGACGACGCTCTACCACGTCTCGGTGCCGGTCCGCTCCCCGTGGATCGAGGACGTGCCCGGCGCGCTGGTCGCCCTCGCGATGTGGGTCCTCGGCAGCTTCCTGCTGCGCATCTACCTCATGTACACCATCGAGGGCGCCACGATCTACGGCTCCCTCGCCGCCGCGGTCGCGGTCCTGCTGTGGATCGGGGTGGGCGCCTTCGCCGTGCTCGTCGGCGCGGCCGTGAACGCGGCCATCGACCGGGTCTGGCCGGCCGCGGCCACGGCCGCCGCGCGCGAGGCCAACGAGCGGATGCGTGAGGCGCAGGTCGCCGAGTACGTGGCCCGCGCCGCGGCGGCGGCCCGCGAGGCCGACCCCGACGACCCCGACATGCCCTCCGAGTTTCCCGAGCGCTGGTCCCGTTTCCTCCCTCCGGAGGACGTGACGGCACGCCTGCGCAGCCATGCGCGGAATCCCCATCACGCGCACCGGAGGAACGGCGACGGGAGCGGGGACGGGAACGGTGACGCGAAGGGAAGCGGGGAGAACGGGAGCGGTGGGGGCCCTGAGGGCGGCGCGGGCAGCGGGGGTGCCGGAAGCAGCGGGGGTGCCGGTGGGGGCACAGGCGGATTCGGCGGGAGCGGTGGCTTCGGGGGCGGGGGCGCCGGGAGCGGTGGCTTCGGCGGGGCCGGGGGGTACTGGGTCGGCGGCAGCGGTGGTGCCGGCGGCGGGGAGTACTGGAACGGGGGCCGCAACGACTACGGCGACGTCAACGGCAGCGGCGACTTCAGCGGCACAGGGAACATCAACGGCAGCGGCACCGCCGACGGCGGTGGGGACGGCAGGAGTGCGGTGCGTCCTGAGTGGTGAGTGCTGAGCGGCCTCTCCACCCTGCCCGGCCACCTCGCGGCCATCCGGCACCGGCAGACCGTCTCCACCCTCAGGGCTGGATCCCTCGGTGGAGAAGGGCCGGTGCCGGTCCTGTGAATCTCCACCCGTCTCTCCACCCGTGCTCCGATCCGCCCGCCCCCGCTCCGCGCCTAGCGTGATTGCACAGGCCGGAGCGGTCCGGCCGCAGCAGGACAGCCGGGCGTCGTCACGTCGCAGCACCGCCCGGTACGGCTCTGGCGCCGGGCGAGGAGGCAGCGGACATGGCGGAGCGGACGGGATGCGGGGACCAGCGCGGTACGACGGGCAGGCCGACCGGGACAGCGGGGGTGATCAGCACCGCCGAGCCGATCGAAACGGCCAGGCCACCGAAGCAATCCACACCACCCCAGCCACCCCAGCCACCCGGGTCGGCCGAGTCGTCGAAATCCCTGCGGCCCCCTGACCCCAGACCACGAGGGTCCGTGGGCTCCACACCACAAGGACTCCTGGGCGCCGGACCGCCAAGGCCCCCCGGCGCCCTCCGCGGCCCTCTGCTCTCCCTCGCGGTGGACATCCTCCTGCCGCTCCTCGTCTACTACGCGGCCCGCGCGCTCGGCGCCGATCAGGGCCCGGCCCTGTTGCTCGGCGGCGCACCGCCGGCCCTGCGCCTGCTCGCCGGAGCCGTGCGGCACCGCCGTGTCGACGGGGTGGACCTGTTCCTCACGGTGCTGCTCGTCGCCGCCGCGCTGGTGTCCCTGGTCGGCGGTGGGCCCCGCGTCCTGCTGTTCAAGAACGCGGCGCTGTCCCTCGCGGTCGGCGCCTGGGCACTCGGCACCGCTTTCACCCGCAGACCCCTGGCCTTCCAGCTGGGCCAGCGGATGCACCGGGGCGAGTCGGTCCGTGCCCGGTCCGGACTCTGGCGGAACAGTGCCCCGTTCCGCCGTGGGCAGCGTGCGCTCACCCTGCTCTGGGGAGCCGAGCAGTTCCTCGACGGCGGCGTGGGCGCCCTCGCCGCCGCCACCCTGCCGCCCGACACGGTGCCGCTGCTGGACCGCGCCGTCTCCCTGGCGCTGCTGACCCTGGCCGCCGGCATCACCGCCGGCTACGCCCGCCGCTTCCGCATACGCCACGCGCTCCCGCTGTTCGGCGCCCCCGCACCGGCGACGGCACCGCGGGCTCCGCGGGCACCGCAGGCACCGCGGGTGTCGTCCACCCCGTAGGCTGGCCGCCGTGTACACGGAGCGGGCGTCGCGGCTGACCGGCGCGGTCGTGTGGATGAAGGGGCCGACCGGCACCGCCGTCCGGCCGGTGCTGCCGGACGGCTGCATGGACCTGCTGTGGAGCGCGGGCCGACTGCTGGTCGCGGGTCCCGACACCCGCCCCTACGCCCCGGAAGGCCCGGACCGTTCCTGGGCGGGCATCCGCTTCTTCCCCGGCACCGCGCCCGCGCTGCTCGGCGTACCGGCCCACGAACTGAGGGATCGGCGGGCGGACTTGGCGGATCTGTGGCCCACGGCGAGGGTCCGGCGGCTGTGCGACCGGGTCGCGGCGGCCCCCGACCCGGCGAGAGCGCTGGAGGACATCGCCCTGGAGCGGGCGGCGGAGGCGGAAGCCCCGGACCCGCTGCTGCGCCGGCTGGTGGAGTGCCTGGACGAGGGCCGTCCGGTGTCGGCGACGGCCGCCGAACTCGGCGTCGGCGAACGCGGGTTGCACCGCCGCTGCCTGACCGCCTTCGGGTACGGGCCGAAGACCCTGGCCCGGATCCTGCGCCTGCGGCGGGCCCTTGCCCTGGCCCGCGCCGGGACGCCGTACGCGGAGACGGCGATCCGCGCGGGCTACGCGGACCAGCCGCATCTGGCGCGGGAGGTGCGCCGGCTGGCGGGGATGCCGCTCGGGGAGCTACTCGCCGGGGGCGGGTAGCGGCGCGAACAGGTCGACCGGGTTGCCGTCGGGGTCGTGCACGGTGGCGTAGCGCTGTCCCCAGAAGGCGTCCCACGGCTTCAGCTCCCCGTGGTGGCCGGCGGCCACCAGCTCCTCGTACCGGGCGTCGACCTCGGCGGGGGAGTCGCACCGGAAGGCGAGCGAGACCCGTCCCGGTCCGGCGGGCGCCCGCCACCCGGGGTGAAAGGAGCGGATGGTCTCCTCCGTGTCCAGGGCGAGCACCAGCCCGCCGGGCAACTCGGCCTCGACATGCGGCTGTTCCTCGGCTCCCTCGGGGAACACCAGGCCGAGGCGGCGGTAGAAGGCGAGCGAGGCGGCCAGGTCGGAGCTGACCAGGCCGATCACGGCGATACGTACGGTCATGCGGCCACCGTAGGCACCGCCCGACGGGCCGGTCTTGAAGAAAACGGACGGTCCGCGAGCGGATCTGCGCGCCTTCGAGTGTGAAGCCCTGCTGTGGTCAAGGCCCGCCAGGTCATGAGTCCGTCCCAAGAGATGGCTGTTGCGAACGGTCGCGAAAGGGGGTGGGAACCACCGTGCCGGGTGGGCCGGCGGAGTGCCCGGTGCGGTGCGGCGCACCGCGCTCGGACCACGCCTTTCCTGCCGGAGGGCGGTGTCCCGCGGACGGAGCGCGCCCGGCGGTGGCGTGTGCCGTACCCGGGATTCTCCTGTAACAGCGATGTACCAGCGGGTAGTTCGGGGAAACGGTGAACCGGTCCGACGACTCTTGGTACTCAGAAAAGCCCGCCCGCGATCGACGGGCCGGCACTCCGACCGATACGAAGGATGACATCATGCGCTTCAACACGATCACCGTCGCAGCCCTGGCCGTCGTCGCGGGCCTCTCGCTCACCGCCTGCCAGAGCGACGGCGACGCCACGAGCCAGGGCACCTCGTCCGCCGCGCCCGCATCGGCTTCTTCGGCTTCCGCGACCGGTGGTTCGGGAACGGACGCCTCGAAGGGGGATTCGGGACCGGGCGGCTCCGCTCAGGACGGCGCGACGGTCTCCGCCGGGAAGAAGACGGGCGGGGGGCAGGGCACGACCGCCGGGGCCGGATCCGCCAAGGGGGGCATGATCGGCAAGTGCCGCACCGACGAGCTGGAGGTCAAGGCGTCGGACCACACCATTGACGGCGACCCGGGCGGAACCGTCGTCGTGGAGTTCACGAACGGCGGCGGCCGGGACTGCGCGGTGTCGGGGTACGCGGGTGTCGACCTGAAGACCAACGCCGGGTCGCTGTCCGCGAAGCGCACCGGTGAACCGGCGAGCCGGGTCGTCCTGAAGGACGGTGAGTCGGTGGCCTTCGGCATCACCTACCCGATCAACGACTCCGGCGGCTCCGGCGTCCGTATCACGGGGCTGGTGGTGACCCCGCCGGACGAGACGAAGTCGGTCTCCCTCCGCTGGCCCGGCGCCGCCACGCTGCCCGTCACGGACGGCTCCGGCTCCCCGGTGAAGGTCGGCCCGATCGGCAGCGCCGGCCAGGGCGGCTGACCGGTACCGTCTCGCGTGAAACGGCCCCGGATCCGATGACCGCGCACGCAGACCCCGGTTCGGGGGAGGAGTGGTGTTCCAGAGGTCAGCCGAAGACGACCGGCCCGTTCGGGGTGTCCACGGTGAAGGAGAGCGTGGTGGGTCCCACGGTGAGATCCAGCGAAGTGCCCAGTGCGGCCAGCCGGGCGCGCACCGCCTCCGGGTCGGGCACCGAGGCCGACACCGCCAGCAGCGGGGTGACCGGCAGGCCGGAGGCGGCCGGGTGCCGGGACGCACCCCAGTCGATCAGGAACGGCACCGGATCCGGGACCGCCCCGGACTCCGTGTCGGTCAGCCGCCAGCGCAGTACGGTGCCGTCCGGGGTGCGGCGGCTCATCTGCCGTGGGGTGCCCGGGTCGACACCCCGGGCCCGGGCGCCGGTGATCGCCGCGTCCAGGTCGGGTGGGCTGATCGCCCAGGACAGTACGGTGGGCCCGGCCAGCCGGTCGACACCGAACGGCCGTGGCCCGGCGGGCTCCGGCTGCTCCGGGTCGGGGCCGATGATCTCCAGATAGCTCCGGCCGCCGAGCCCGGCCAGATGGTTGCGGGTACCGAGACCGGGATGGGCCCCGCCGGGCACCGGCGTGACCCCGGTCCGTCGCGCGAAGTCGGCGACCGTTGCCCCCAAGTCGGGGGTGGCGAGCACGAGATGATCCAGCAACGGGGGAATGGCGTTCATCCCGCGAGAGGGTACGGGACCGGTGATGCCCCGCGGTATGCCTGTGCGGCACCATGGGCGGCATGATCCGTGCCGCACGCGCCCTGCCGTTGCTCCTCGTCCTTCCCGCGCTGCTCACCGCGTGCGGCACCGAGAAGGCGCGCTCCGGCCCCGAGCCGGCGGCCTCCGGTTCCGGGCGGGCGGCTGCCGGGAGTTCCCGGGAGCCGGCGTCCGCCGCCCCGGGACAGGCCGAGATGGACGAGCGCCTGCGGGCGTTGGGCATCGCGCCGGCACTCGTCTACGTCACCGAGGTACCCGGATTCACGCTCGCGCAGCAGTCCATCGGGGTGAACGGAGACGACGGCTTCTCCGTCGCGTACTGGGCGAAGAACGGCTCCGTCCTGCACCTGTACGCGGAGCGGGGCAGCGCCGCCGACTGCCCCCCGGACCACGTCTGCCGGGCACCCGCGAAGGGCCAAGTGGTGCGCCTGTACGGGGAGAAGGTCGCGCCCGACGCGCTCCGCCGGGCCGCCGACGCCCTCCACCGCCCCACCCCCGGGGAACTCGTCCCGCTCCTGCCGTCGCCCCGCACGGCGACGGCCCCGGTCCAGCGCGGCGACCTCCCGCCCAACGGCGACGGAGCCCCCGACAACAGCGTCCCCGGGAGCAGTTGACCGACGGACCCGAGCGGTTCCGGCGCCGCCGTCGCCGGGCGCCTCCCGTTCACCCACCACCCACCCCGGCCCGGCTCCCGCCCGTATCGCCAGGCAACTCCCGCTCCGCTCACCACCACCCGGCCCGCACGGCCCGGCGGCCCCCGGGGCCGGTCGTCTCCCGCACCCCGCCCCCGGAGAACCCGCCGTGCCCCCTCGTCTCCTCCTCTACACCCGTACCGCCGACTACCGTCACGACTCCATCCCGGACGCCGTCGCCGCCGTGCGGGCGTCCGGGGGGTTCGTCGTGGACCACACCGAGGATCCCGAGGACCTCGAACGCCCGCTGGACGGGTTCGCGGCCGTGATCTTCCTGTCCACCAGCGGGGAGGTACTGACACCGGCCGGGCGCGCGCGGCTGGAGCGGTACACCAGGGCGGGCGGCGGCTTCGCCGGGGTGCACGCGGCGGCCTGCACCGAGTACGGGTGGCCGTACTACGGCGAACTCCTAGGTGTTCTGTCCGGGGAGGTTGTGGACAGGTGAGCCAGGTCTCGGCTGAGAGATCTTGAACGGGTGAGGGCCTTCCGGGTTCGGTGTGGATTGCGACGTCTACACC
>NZ_BMSK01000017.1 GCF_014649115.1 Streptomyces eurythermus
CGTGAAGGGAGCGAACGCCATCGACCCGTACGACGACCCGGACACGTTCGACGCGTAGACCAGGTGCTTGCCGTTGTACGTCACATTGGTGAAGTCCTTCAGCGCGGCCCACCCGTTCGCCGGCTGCGCCAGGGCGCCCGTGGACGACCACCGGTACGTCGACGGAAGGGCACACGAGCCGTCGGTCGGCGGGGTTCCGGTGAGGCCGGTCCACTTCTGGTTGCTGCCGCCGTTGCACGTACCGATCTGCACCGCCGTGCCGTTGGCCGTACCGGCGCCCGCGGCCTCCAGGCACAGCCCGGACTCGGTGCCGACGACCGTGCCGTCGGACTTCACCTGCCACTGCTGGTTCGCACCGCTGGAGCAGGTCCATATCTGCACCTTGGTACCGGAGGTGGTGGCGTGCCCCGGAACGTCCAAGCACTTGTTGCCGTACACGGTCAGCTGCTTGGCGTCCGTCAGCGTCCACTGCTGGTTCGTCCCGCCCCAGCAGTCGTAGAGCTGCAGGGCCGTGCCGTCGGTCTGGACACCACCCGCCACGTCGAGACACCGGTTGGAACCGACACCGCGCAGGGCGCCGCTGCTGGCCGCCTGCGCCGGGGTGGCGACGAGCAACGCCGCCAGCGCGGTCAGGGCCGCGAGCACCGCGGCGAGCGCCGCGGACGGATGCCTGCGGCTGAAACTTGCTGTGGGCATGGGGACTTCCTCAGCTCTGAGTAAGCGGTCGTCTTGGCGCGCGCATGACATTCGGCGTGTTCGAAATGTCGAACAACGGCCGCAATGTCGGCCATTTGAAGAATTAGGGAAGCGGTGAACGACGTCAATACTTCTCGCACGAGTCGCTGCCGTTTCCGAATGTTTCGCCGGACCGCCGCGTCCAAGGTCAGCCGCAGGGACGGGCGGGCCGAGTCCGATCCGCCCTGGGCCCGCTGCCTGGCCGGTGTTGTCGTCAGTTCGGGGCGGTCGGGCCGCGGTAAGGGAGGGTGTGGCTGTAGACGACGCTGGTGGTGGTACTGCCGAAGCCGGCGAGTTCGTCCATGAGGGTCTCCAGGTGTTCCATGGAGGTCGCGGCCACCTTCAGGGTGTAGCAGTCGTCGCCGGTGGTGCGCACGCACTCCAGGATCTCGCGGCGTTCGGCGAGGAGGCCGCGCAGCGGTTCGTGGCGGTTGCCCGGATATTTGAGGCGGACGACGGCGAGGACGGGGTAGCCGACCTTGGCCAGGTCGATCTCGGCGCGGTAGCCCGTGATGACGCCCGACGCCTCCAGATTGCGGACGCGTTCGGTGGTGGCCGACGGGCTGAGGTTCACTCGGCGGCCCAGCTCGCTGAAGGAGATGCGGGCCTCCCGTTGCAGCTGTTCGATGATCGCCCAGTCGACGTGATCAAGATTCCCGGCCATGCGGCGAAAGTACCAACAAAATCACGGAGAAGCAGCGGCTATGCAGGGAGCTTTCGGTTCCGTGCGCCGTGATCACCGGGATAGCGTCGAACCATGCAACTCGGCGTCAACGTACCGAACTTCGGCCCGGGAACCGACCCCGGCGTCCTGCGTGAATGGGCGGGGCTCGCGGAGGGCCTCGGCTTCGGCGCCCTCATGGTGTCGGACCATGTGGCGGTCACCCCGGACGTGGCCGAGCGGTACCCGGAGCCGTTCTACGAGCCGTTCACCACCCTGTCGTGGCTGGCCGGACTCACCACCACGGTGCGGCTGGGCACGACCGTGCTCGTCCTGCCGTACCGGCACCCCCGGTTGGTGGCCCGCACGGCCGCCAACCTCCACCGACTGAGCGGCGGCCGCTTCGTCCTCGGGGTGGGCGTCGGCTGGGCCCGGCAGGAATACGCCGCGCTGGGCGTGCCGTTCACCGCGCGCGGCCGGCTGACGGACGAAAGTCTCGGCGTCCTCCGGGAGGCCAGGGACGCGGGGCGCCCGGAGGGCGACGTTCCCGTCTGGGTCGGCGGCCACAGCGAGGCGGCCCTGCGGCGCGCCGTGCGGTTCGGTGACGCCTGGCACCCGCTGCGGCTCACCCTCCCCCACATGCGCGCGGTCCTGCGGCGGCACGCGCTGCCGGGATTCGCGCCCCGCATCGCCTTGCGCGTCACCAGCGCACCGGTCGATGCCTCCGACCGGCTCGCCGGCGTCGGCACCCTCGAGCAGATCCTCGACGACCTCGACCAGTTGCGTCTGCTGGGCGCGGACACCGTCGTACTCGACCCCTACCACGGAGACCCGGAAGAGACCCGCCGGCCCGACGCGGCATGGCGGGCCCTCACCCTCGTGGCCACCCACTGGAGCACTCGATCATGATCACCCCGGCCGACGAGGCCCTTCTGCGGCGTGCCATCGGCATCGCCGCCCGCGCGGTCACCCTGGGCGACGCGCCGTACGGTTCCCTTCTGGCCGGACCGGACGGCACCGTGCTCGCGGCAGCCCACAATACGGTCCGGCGGGACGACGACATCACCGCCCACCCGGAACTGAAGCTGGCCCGCTGGGCGGCCCGCGAACTCGACCCGGACATGGCTGCCCGTACCACCCTGTACACCAGCTGCCAGCCCTGCGGCATGTGCGAGGGCGGCATCCTCCGCTCCGGCATCGGCCGGGTCGTCTACGCGCTGTCGACCGAGCAACTCGTCGCGCTCAACCCGCCGTCGGGCGCCTGGCCGACGGTGCCGCACGACGGTCCGGCCCTTCACGACGAGGCACGCGACCCCGTGGCGGCCTATTACCGGCCCACCCGTTGATCACCAGGCGGGGCTGTGCTCAGGCGCCGGGGATCCCCCAGGCCGTGGCGAGCCGGGACGGGTGGATGGTGCGGCTGTTGCCGTAGAACCGGCAGAACTTCATGATCAGGGGATCCCAGCGGTCGGCGTCGATGTGGCGGCGGCTGCCCGGCACCAGCAGGCTTTCCTCTACGTGGACCCGTACCACGCGTGCCTCCACGGCCACGAGGCCGGAGCCCTCCTCGCCGAACGGATGGACGCGGTCGACGACGGCCTCGAGCTGGACCGGGCACTGTGCCACCCGGGGCGGGCGCACCTTCTCGGAAGCCGTCCCGGTCAGTCCCGCCGCCTTGAACTTGTCGCGCTCGTACCGGTAGCCCTTGCGCAGTTTGTGGCCGGGCACGACCCGCGAACCGGTGAGCAGTGCCAGGCGGTCGACCGCGCCGGCGAGTTCGGACGAAGCGAGGTTCAGGACGCATTCACGGGTGCTGATCAGGTTCTTCGTGGTCTGCGAGGTCTCGTCCAGGCCCAGCATGCAGGACTGGTCCACCCACCAGGCGGAGGACATGGGCGCCAGATTCACCGAGCCGTCCTCGTCACACGTGCTCAGCAGGACCACGGGGGTGCCGAAGTAGAGCACTCTCGGTTCGACGGTCAGATGCATGGGGTTCCTCGCGGGGACGGTGGGACGTGTCGGCCACGGTGCCGGACGGGGCGCTTCTCCCGCTGGCGGGAATCGGACCTCGCATCCGTCGGGGCGGTGGATCAGGGCCGTGGCCCGGCCGTGGGTGGTCCGGTGCGGGTCGGCGGGGCGGGGGCTTGCGTGGTCGGGGGCTTCGTCAGCCACAGGCCGGTCAGCAGGGCGCCGGCCAAGGTGACGGCGCCGGCCGCGGTGAAGGCGGTGTCGAGGCCGGCTTCGAAGGACGCGCCGGCGGACTGCCTGGTGCGGACGACGGCTCCGAGCACGGCCACGCCGAGCAGCGCGCCGATCTGCCGGGCGGTGCTGCTGACGCCCGAGGCGAGACCGCCCTCCTGCGGGCTGACCGCCTGGATGGCGGCGCCGGTCAAGGGGGACATGGTCAGGGCGAAGCCGACGCCGGTGATCCCCAGCCGCCACCACACGTTCCCGTAACCGGTGTCCGCGTGTACGAAGCCCAGCGCCAGCAGCCCCAGTCCGGCCAGTACGAGGCCGGCGGTGACCACGGCGCGGAAGCCGTGCCGCGCGGCGAGCCGGCCCGCGTACGGGCTGACGATCACCATGGCGAGGGTGGCCGGGAGGGTCTGCAGACCGGCGCGCAGGATCGAACTGCCCTGGACGGTCACGAAGAACTGGGAGAAGAAGAACGACGAGCCCATGAGCGCGAAGCCCACCACGGTCATGGCCGTGTTGGACACGGTGAACAGTCGCTGCCGGAACAGCCGCAGGGGCAGCATCGGCGCCGGGACCCGGGCCTCGACGGCGACGAAGGCGGTGAGGATCAGCGCCGCCGCGGCGAAGCCGCCCAGGATCGCCGGGGAGGTCCACCCCCGGGCCCCGCCCTCGATGAGCCCGTAGGCCAGCGCCCCCACTCCCAGCACCGACAGGACCGTCCCGGGCACGTCGATCGCCGGCGCGTCCGGATTGCGGGATTCATCCAGGACCCGGAGGCCGGCCAGCAGCAGGGCCGCGCCGATGGGCACGTTCACCAGGAAGATCGCGGGCCAGCCGAACGCCTCCACCAGAACGCCGCCGGCCAAGGGTCCCGCGGCGAGGCCGATCCCGCTGAGCCCGGCCCACAGCCCGATCGCCTTGACGCGCTCGCGCGGCACGGGGTGCGCGGCGGCGATCAGGGCCAGCGAGGCGGGGCTCAGCGCCGCCGCCCCGATGCCCTGCGCCACCCGTCCGGCGATCAGCCAGCCGAGCGAGGAGGCGACGGAGCACAGGACGGACGCGGCGGTGAACACCGCGACTCCGGACAGGAACATCCGCTTGCGGCCGAAGCGGTCGGCGAAGACGCCTCCGGACAGCAGCAGCATGGCGACCAGCAGCACGTAGGCGTCGACGATCCACTGGAGGCCGCTCAGCTGGACCTGTAGTCGCCGCTGCATGTCGGGCAGGGCGGCGCCGACGATCGTGCTGTCGAGCAGCACCATGAACTGCCCCAGGCACGCCACCGCCAATAACGCCCCTTGTTTCGACCGGGTGTTCGCGCCCCCGCGCGATGCCGCCGCGGTCGTGCTCTCGTTCGGGGTCACCGTCGTTCCCTCCCTCTGACGCGGACCGGAACAAGATAGTTCGACAATCCCGAACTGTCGAATAGTGCATCATGGGACCATGCGTTCATTGCCCCAGCCTCCGCGCGAGTCGCTGACGCTCACGCCCGTCCTGCACGCGCTCGGTGATCCGGTGCGTCTGGAGTTGGTGCGGCGGGCGCAGGGCCGCCCCGAATCGACCTGTGCCGCGCTCGCCGACGGGCTGGACGTTCCGGCGTCGACGCTGTCCAACCACTGGCGGATCCTGCGCGAGGCGGGGCTGATCAGCATGACCGTCGACGGCCGGCACCGGCGGATCCGCGTGCGCGCCGACGACCTCGGCGCGCGCTTCCCGGGCCTGCTCGACCCGATCCTCCGCCACGCCGCGCCCGCGCCCGCGCCGGCGGCCGACGGGTCCCGGTGACCAAGGGCCGGGCCGGATGGCGGCCGGCTCGTCATCCCTTGCCCGGTCCACCAGCCGCCGCCCGTCCGTCAGCCGCCGCCCGGTCCGTCAACCGCCGCCCGGGGCCGAAGACGTCACACGAGCCCTCAGGCGCGGGGAAGCGTCAGCACCGAGTCCGTGTGAAGGGTCAGGCGCACCGGTGTGAACTCGGTGGCGTCCACCGGTGACCGGCCGGTGCCGGGATTGCGGGCGTAACGCGGATGGGCGCCCGCGCTGATCTGCCAGCGGATGCGGTGTCCGGCGGGGAATCGGTGGGCGGTGGCGCTCATCGCCACGGTGATCCGCGAGGGCGCGTCCCCGGTCGTCCGCAGGCGGCCCAGTCCGTCACAGACGTTGACGGAGCGGCCCCGCTCGTCCACGTCGCACAGGCGGGTGAAGACGTCGGCGTGCCCGGTGTCCGTGGAGACGCTCAGCCGCGCGGAGACCGGGCCCAGGATGTCCACCGGCTCGGTCAGCGGCGGACCGGTGAACGTCAGGACGTCGCCCCGGGCCTCCAGACCGCTGTTGTCCCGGGGACCGGCGGTACGGGAGAGCAGCGGGCCGCCGAGGGACGGGGTGGGGTCGGCCGGGTCGTAGCGGAACGTCGTCAGCGGTGCCGAGCCGGTCGGGGCCTGCCGGACGAGCTGCCCGCCGGGGGCGGGGTACCACGGGGTGGCGGTCGCGGCCGGCGGCCAGTCGTCGAGGTCCCGCCAGGCGTTCTCACCGCCGACATGCGCGCGCACGGTGGTGGGACGCAGGCCGGACGGGTCGGCGCACAGGTGGGCGCGCAGCCACGCGAGACTCTCCGCGAACACCTCGGGCCAACCCTGCTGGAGGGCGGAGGTGTGGGTCCAGGGGCCGACGAGCAGAGCGGTCTCGCATCCGGCCCGGCGCAGCCGGGCGTACTGCTCGAAGGTCTGGTCGGCCAGCGCGTCGTGCCATCCGGTGATCAGGGCCGTGGGCACGCGGAGCCGCTCCGCCGACCGGGCCGTCGAGGCACCGTGCCAGTAGGGGTCATCGGCGTCCGGGTGTGTCATCACGTCGTCCAGCCAGGGGACTTCGCCGAGGGCGGACACGTACGCCCCGCGCAGGGGCCGCGCGGTGGTGACGGCGCGCAGGCGGCGTTGCAGGCGCAGGGTCGCCTTCAGGAACCGTGCCATGCCCTGGTGCTGGTAGGTCATGCCCGCGCCGACGGCGAGGGCGTTCTCCAGGCGCAGCGCGCCGTCCGCGTAGAACAGGCCGTAGGGGTCGTGCAGCCCCACCTGCACCACCATGGCCTTGAGTTCCGGTGGCGGGTCCAGGGCGAGGGCCCACTGGACGTAGCCGAGGTAACTGGGGCCCACGGTCCCGAGGGTGCCGTTGAACCAGGGGCGCTCGCGCAGCCAGGCCACGGTGGCCTGCCCGTCGGCGGCCTCGTTGCGCCACAGGTCGAACGTGCCGCCCGAGCCGCCGGTGCCGCGGCAGCTCTGCAGGACCACGTGAAAGCCCTGTTCGGCGAAGAGCAGGCCGTACATGGGAGACCACGGCAGACCCCGGCCGTACGGGGAGCGGACCAGGAGGGTGGGGAAGTCGCCCTCGGCTCGCGGGAAGTAGTGGTCGGTGATCAGCGGGCTGCCGTCGGCGGCGGGCACCACCAGCCCCGGCTCCCATCCGACCTGGTGCCGTTTCGCGGGCAGGCCGCGCCAGGTCGCCCTCATCATCCTTGCGGACAGCGGCGGTCGGCCGGCGGGTGGCGTCCAGACCGATCCGGCCACGGCGTCGGGCGTGGGTGATGACATCGTTCCCCTCCTCAATTCCGTACGATGTACGAGAATAGAGGATGCTTGGATGGTCCTCACCCGAGCCCGCCTCGACGACCAGCGGAAAGGAACGCGAGACCGTGCCCCATGCCGGTGGGTCCGGCGCCCCGGGCGTCGACCCCGAACAGCTCTGGCTGCGTCCCACCGAGCCCCGCAAGGGGCGCAGGCCCTCCTTCAGCCGTGCGGCGATCACCGCGGCGGCCGTCGCCCTCGCGGACGCCGAAGGGCTCGACGCGGTCACCATGCGGCGGGTGGCGGCCGAGATCGGGGCCGGCGTCATGTCGCTCTACACCTACGCCCCCGACAAGGAGACGCTGCTGGAGCTGATGGTCGACCACGTCAGCGGCGAACTGACGGTCACGGACCCGCCCACCGGCGACTGGCGCGCCGACCTGAAGGCCATCGCCCACCTCCAGCGCGCCCACATGCTGCGTCACCCCTGGCTGCCCGCCGCCCTGGTCACCCGGCGCGTGCCGGGCCCCAACACGCTGGCCTTCCTGGAACACGCGCTCGCCGTCCTGCGGCCCACCGGGCTGGACGGCGCGGCGAAGCTGGAGATCTTCGCCCAGCTCACCGCGTTCGTGGCCGGGCACGTCGGGCACGAGATCGCCCAGGCCGCGGTCTCACGCTCCCCGGACAGGGCCGCGGCCGAGGCCCGCTATCTCGCCGCCGTCGCCGCCGACGGCCGCCACCCGGAGCTCGCCGAGGCCCTCGCCGCCCCCGGGCTCCCCCTCACCCCCGAAGCCACCTTCAGCCGGTTCCTGGGCCGCCTGATCGACGGCCTCGACATCACTCAGTGACGGCGGGCCGGTCCGTCCTTGCCCCGCAGGCCCCGGCAAGGACGGACCGGCCCAGGAAACGAGGTCGGGTGCCGCCTACGAGGGACCGGCCCAGGGAACGAGGCCGGGTGCCGCCTACGAGGGACCGGCCCACGGCAATGAGGTCATGTACCGCTTCCGAGGGACCCGCGCGCCTCCGAGATCCCGCGCGACGGCCTCACCAGCTCCCCGGCCCGCCCTGCGGATCGTCCGTCAGGGCCAGGCGGGCGGTGATGCGCTTGCCGACCGGCTCCCGCGCGACCTCGAAGCCCTGGCAGAGGGCCATGACGATCTCCAGGCCGTGCTGACCCACCCGGCCCACGTCGGCGGCACGGGCCACCGGCAGCACGGGATCGGAGTCCCACACCTGGACCTCCACCAGGTCGCCCGCGATCCGCAGATCCATCACGATCGGGCCGGCGGCGTACTTCTGCGCGTTGGTGACCAGCTCGCTCACCACCAACTGCGTCACCTCCACAGCCCGCCGGGAGACCGCGACACCGTGCTCGGAGCGCACCCGGTCCAGGAACCCGGCAGCCGCGTGCCGGGCCCTCGCGATGGACGGCCCCTGCCCGTCCAGGGCCACCGCGACGCTCAGGACAGCGTCGTCCGAGTGGGCCGCCGTGCCGCCCTCACCCACCAAGGTCCGTACCATCCCCGTACCGCCTCCGCTACGTCAGTCTCCGGCCACGGATACCCCCGATCGGGCCGGACAAGCCAGGGCGACCGGATTGTCGGCCACGCCACACGGCGGCGCCCCGTACGACGGCTGGACGGCGCAGGACGTCACCGCCGGCTCACGTTGGGTTGCCGCGTACCGGGGCAGACGGGACAGGAAACCGTCGGCGGCTGGAGGAGAAACCATGACGGACGACTCATCCATGAGGGCTGTCGGGTGGGCGCGCTCGTTGCCGGTCAGCGCGGGAGTGAAGGAGGCCAGGGACTGGACGCGTGCCCATGTGTCCGCGCTCGGCTGGGAGCGGACGGCACCGGCGCTGGTCGACTCGGTCGTGCTGGCCGTCTCGGAGCTGGTCACCAACGCCCACGTCCACGCGCACAGCGCCGCTCAGCTCATCCTCACCTGGGACGAACGGTGTCTGCACGTGACGGTGCACGACGCCTCGCCGCGACTGCCCGAGCAACGCCACACGGATCACCAAGCCCTCGGGGGACGCGGGCTGTTCCTGGTCGACGCCCTCGCCGACGACTGGCAGGTCCGCCGCTGCCCCCGCGGCAAGGACGTCACCGCCTGCTTCCAGCCGCCCCTGTCGGCGGACGGCGCACACGGGGGGTGAGGAGTGGGTGAGTACGCACGCCGGCGGCGGAGGGCGCGCAAGAGGGGTGAGTACGCACGCCGGCGGCGGAACCGGCACCCAGGAGGGCGGGCGCGCACGGCACCGCCTGGGCGGCCCGAGCGTGGTGGGCCTCGATCACGGCGGACGGGGACTCACCGGCATGGCCGGCGACGCGGGCGGGCAGGGCCTCGTCCCCGTACAGGGCGGTGCGGTCCTCGCCGGTACGGGCCTCGGTGATGCCGTCGGCGCAGAGCCAGGAGCAGGTCGCCGGGAGCGAGCACGGTGGTGGCGGCGGTGAAGCGCGCGGAGGGCAGGATGCCGACGAGGAGACCACCGGGGGCCGGCAGGAAACCGGCGGTGCCGTCGGCCCGCACGGTGAAGACCGGGGGACGGCCGCCGGAGGCCAGGTGGACGGCGACCCGCCCGGTGGCGGGGCCGGGCTCCAGCGTGCCGAAGACGGCAGTGCGGTGACGCGGCCGGCCGCTGCCCGCGCAGCGGCCGTGGAGCACCTTGCCGAGAAGCCGAAGCGTTCGCCGGCGGCGACTTCTACGGCGCCTTCCGCATCGGCGGGTCGATGGCCTCGGACGCGGAGGGATGGGGGCAGTGCCCGGTCGCGTCCGGCGTGACCGGCGTCGAGCCGAGGATCGCCTGGTGCACTGGCCCTCGGCCAGGGCGGGGACCGTCAGCCGCCGCATGTTCTGATCGCGGCCGAACCCATGGGCCGGCACGACCGGCCGCCCTTGCGGACTCCGGCGACGGTCACGCTGTTCCCGCGCACGATGTCCAGGGCCGCCAGTCTGCCAGGACGCGTCCGGTGGTCCCCCTCCCCGGCCCCGGGCCGGCCTCGGGTCCGGGAACCTGACGACGCGCTACTGGCTCGCGCCGCCGGCGGCGGTCATGGAGGCGGGCCTGCTGCCGGGTTCCCCTATGCGGTCGGTCTCGTCCCGGACGAGCAGGGAGAGCAGTGCGGCCACGGTCAGGCCCGCCTCCGCGGGATGGCGCAGGACCTTGTCCGGTTCGACGCGGTAGGTGTTGGTACGTCCTTCGCGGGTGTGCGAGAGGTAACCGTCCTGCTCGAGGTCGGAGATGATCCGCTGGACGGCACGCTCGGTGAGCCGGCAGTGGGCGGCGATGTCGCGGATCCGGATGTTCGGGTTGTCGGCGATGGCCGCCAGTACTCGCGCGTGGTTGGTGATGAAGGTCCAACCGGTGTGAGATCCAGGCACTGCAACCATGCGCGGCATTCTACTGACCTGGTTTGCCTGACAGCGAATGCATGACATACTTTTCGCGCTATCGGAAGCGTGTTCCCGGTAGAGGGAGACGCGGGAGGAGCCGAGGGTGTTTGTGGAAGAAGCGGTCCCGGACCGCCCCGACAGCGTCGGCGGGACACCGACCCGGATTCCCGATCAGGCCGCAGTCGTGCAGTACGCATGCCGTGACGCCTGGGTCGTCAGCGCGTGCGGGTCCTACGACCTGCACACGATCCCGCCTCTGGCGAAGGCCCTGGACACCGCGGCCAAGACGCACCAAAAGGTCGTCCTGGACGCCTCCGGCATCACCTTCGGGGACTCGACGCTGCTGAACCTGCTGATCCTGACCCACCACGAGACCGACTTTCGTGTGGCGGCGCCGGCGCGGCAGATCCGCAGGCTCCTGGAAATCACGGGGGCCGACACGTTCCTGAAGGTGCGGGCGACCGTGGAAGAGGCCGCTGCCTGTTCCTGACCGGTCGGGACGGGCGTAGGCCGGCGTGGTCACGGTGGGCCTGGTTGGTTCCGGGGCCGTGGCCTCCAACACCGTGCCGACGTCCTCGACGAGTTCGGGACCGGGGTCCTGGCAGGGGTCGAGGAGGATGTTCCGGTCGTGGACGCGGCGACCGGAGGCGGTGTCCCGCTTGCCGTACGCCCAGACGCGCCGCAGACGTAGCGCTCGTCCTCACAGCAGACGACGTCCACCACCTGTTCGGGGCCGGGCAGGAAAGACTGGGCAGTGCCTCGGTGTCGGGCTGCTGGAACAGGTCCACGGCCGACAGGAAGGAGCGCGCGGCCCGGACGACCGCCTCGCCGTCCGGGCAGATGTGGACGTTGTCCGATCGGGAGGAGCTGATCGGTTTCACGACCACGGAGCCGACGTCCTCGCGTTCGGCCCAGGCACGCAGGTCCTCGGGAGACGTCCGGCGATGAGTGGCACATCGGCCGCCCGGACGACGACCGCACCCGCCCCCGGAACCCGGGCGGCGCGCGGCGACCGGGGGACGTCGCCACGTGCCGGGGCGGAGCGGGCCGTCACATCCGGCCGCCCGCGCGGCGTCCCCGGCCGGGCGACACGCGGCCCGCTCCGGCGGCGGGCAAGACCTCGGCCGTCCATACGAGGCTCGCTCGCCGGTCGCGCCCAGGGCCCAGGGCCCAGGGCCCAGCCGAGGTTGCCGTCCATTGCCACGTGCGACACCAATGGCGACATGGAGCTGCCGCACCGGCAGAGCGAAGGGGTGTCCGACCGGATCCCGGCCGGGCACCCCCAGGATGGCGCACGCTCGAGCCGTCAGAGGAAGTGCCCACTGGCCAGATAGGGCGCCGGCTCCGCCATGCCCCGGAGCGCGAGATATCCCTCCTGCCCGATGTCGAGCCGGGCGGCCAGCCCCACGTCCACCGCCCAGTGGTTGGCGGTGGTGATGCAGTTGACCAGCGTGTCCCCGCGGGAGGCGGCCAGGGCTTCCCAGAGCAGATCCTGGGCGGTCCGCGGCTCCGCCGCGGCCAGCAGGACACCCCTCCCCTGCTCCTCGTCGATGTACACGTAACCGGGCCGGCCGGGATCGTCCGACACGACGAGACGCAACCGTCGGAGCATGCAGGCGTGGTCCGGGCCGTGGCCCGCCCCGCGGAGCCGCTCGTCGAGCCGGTCCATCCACTCGAAGTCGTCGGCCCGGCCCTCCCGGAGCCCGCTCACCGCCGGCAGCGTCGAGCGGTCGACGGTGCCCACCATGCGCATCTGCGGGTGGAGCGTGAAGCCGGCCAGCCGGTAACGGCGCGTGGCCGCGGGATGCACCGTGGACGAGAACAGTCCCGGCCGCCCGTCGGCGTGCGCCAGCGCGGCGTCCATGAGCCGTCTGCCGACCCCCTGCCCCTGATACCGGGTCAGCACCCCGTAGGTCGCCAGATACCAGACGTCGCCCCGGTTCTGCGACATGGCGAACCCGATGACGTCCCCGTCCTCGCCGACCGCGACCCAGCATCCGGCCGGATCGACCTGGAGGTAATACCTCATCCGCTCGATCCACTGCTTCGAAGCGGTTTCCGAACGGGGCTGGATCTCCGGTTCGCACACTCTTCTGCTGCGCCGGTCGGCCTCGAAGAAGAGTGCGGCGGAGGCACGCTCCGCCGACGGAAGATCTTCCTCGCGCGCCGGCCTCACCTGCGCCGATTCCCTTTTCACAGCCTACCGACCACCTCGACGGCCTCCTGCCTCTCCATACGTACCGACTGGGCGCCGGCAGCCGCTGCCGGCCGTCCCCACGACCCGTCAGGACCGGCGCCGGGCGAGCGAAAAGGCACTGCCCCGAGCGCCGCGGTCAGGCCCGTAGCCCGTCCAGTGCCGTATCGATCGCCGCCAGGGCCGCCGTCCTGTCGAGCCCCGCCCGCGATACGAGCGAAAGGCCCTGGACGATGTAGAGCAAGAGCTGCGCCTGGGCCTCGGGCGAGGACGCGTCCGTGACCTCTCCGGCGGCCTGTGCGCGGCGGAGTGCGCCGGCGACGATGTCGGTGAACCGGCGGTACGAGCGGGTGACGACCTCCGTTGCGTCGCCGTCCTGGGGGACGAGTTCGGCGGTCGTGTTGCCGACGAGGCAGCCCTGCGGCACACCCATGTCGGAGATCAGTTCGTCCAGCCGCACGGGGTGGGTCAGGATTTCGCGCAGGGCGGGCAGGAGCGGGCTGGTGTCGAGAGCGGCGGTCAGGTGCCGCTCGTACACCTCCCAGTAGAGCCTGACGGCTTCGAGGTAGAAGCGGCGCTTGTCGCCGAACGTGCCGTAGAGGCTGCCGCGCTCCACGCCCAGCGCGTCGACCAGGTCCTGGATCGATGTCGCCCCGTATCCCCGGGACCAGAACAGTTCGAGTGCGCGCTCCAGCGTCCGTTCCTTGTCGAACTCGCGGGGGCGTCCGGTTCGTGCCATGCGGTCGATACTACGACTTCTTGACTGGCCGTTCAAGAAGTCGTAGCTTCCCCCTGCGGCACTTCTTGAACGGCCGCACAAAAGTCGGGCGGCGCAGCAGTCGGCCGACACAGAAGCCGGACGGCAGACAGGCCGGACGGGCACAGAAGCCGGCCGGCCACCGGTCGGCACGAAGGGTGGGGCCATGGAATTCGCGGGCAAGAGGGCACTCGTCACCGGATCCGGCGCGCTCGGCGGACTCGGGCACGCGACGGCGAAAGTGCTGGCCGAGGGCGGCGCCGACCTGATCCTGACCGGCACCGATCCGCGGCGCGGCGCCCAGGTCGTGGCAGACCTCGGCGCGGCCGCCGGTACGGTGCGTTTCGTCGCCGCCGATCTGTCCGACGCGGCGGACGCGCGGCACCTGGCCGAGGACGCCGGAGCCGTCGACATCCTGATCAACAACGCGAGCGCCATGACGTTCTCCCCGACCACCGGGCAGGACCTGGCGGGCTACGACGCCGCCTTCGCGGTCAATGTGCGTGCCCCGTTCCTGCTCACCGCCCTGCTCGCGGAGAAGATGGCCGCGCGCGGCGGCGGCAGCATCGTCAACGTCAGCTCCACCGCGGCCGGCCTCGGCATGCCGGGCATGGCCGTCTACGGCGCCACCAAAGCGGCGCTCGAATCACTGACCCGCACCTGGGCGGCGGAATTCGCCGAGTGGAACGTGCGCGTCAACGCCGTCGCCCCCGGCCCGATGCGCACCTCGAAGGTGGTCGCGGCGATGGGCCCGGACATGGGCGGCATGGGCCTGACCACCGCGCTCAAGCGCACCTCCGACCCGGCCGAGGTGGCCCACGTGATCGCCTTCCTCGCCGGTGACCGGGCCAGTTACATGACCGGCGCGATCGTGGCCGCCGACGGTGGCCGCACCGCGATCTGAGAAGGGGACGGAACCATGGATCGTCTGGCGGGAAAGCACGCACTGATCACAGGGGGAACGAGCGGCATCGGCCTGGCCACGGCCCGCGAATTCCTCGCCGAGGGAGCGACCGTCGCCATCACCGGCCGGTCGCGGGAAAGACTGGACGAGGCGGCACGGCACTTGGACGGCCCGCTGCTGACCATCGCGAGTGACGCCGGCGACGTACCCGGCCAGGCGGCGCTCGCGGCACGGCTCCAAGAGGAGTGGCCGAAGCTCGACATCCTGATGAGCAACGCCGCCGACATCACCCATCTCCCGATCGAGGCATGGACCGAGGAGGCGTTCGACAGACTCGTCACGACCAATCTCAAGTCGCCGTTCTTCCTGATCAGGGACCTGCTGCCGCTCTTCTCGCAGCAATCCTCGGTCATCCTCGTCGGCTCGGTCTCCGCGTACATCGGACACGAGAACGCGACGGTCTACGGCGCGGCCAAGGCGGGCCTGCTCTCCTACACCCGCGGCCTGACCTACGAACTGAGGGACCGGGGCATCCGCGTCAACGGACTGAGCCCGGGCCCGACGATCACCAACGCCTTCGCACCCCTGGGCCCCGAGCGCCGGGCCGCCCTCTACGAGGAACTCCGGCAGACCGTACCCCTCCACCGCCTGGGAACCGCCACCGAGTTGGCGAAGGCGGCGGTCTATCTCGCCTCCGACGAATCCGCCTACACCGCGGGGACCGTGCTGCGCGTCGACGGGGGCATCGGGCAGCTCGCGTACTAGCGGTCCTCCGGAGCCGGCCGGGCGTCCTCCCTGAGCGCGCCCGCGAGGCCGTTCCACCGCGCGCCGCGCGGCCACGACCCACTTTCTTGAACAAGCGATCCAGATAAGTTACGGTGGGATCATGGCAAGGACCCGGGAGTTCGACACCGAAGCGGCGGTGAGCCGCGCCATGGAACTGTTCTGGACGCGCGGCTACGAGGCGACCTCGGTACGCGATCTCACCCAGCACCTGGGCATCGGACAGGGATCCCTGTACGCGGCGTTCGGCGACAAGGACGGCCTGTACCGGGCCGCGCTGGAGCACTACCGCACCACCCTCGCGGCGGCCGCCCTGCGCAGCCTGGAGCAGGAGGCGGACGCCCGCGCGGCGATCCGTACGCTGCTGACGGAGCGGATCCGCATCGCCGTCGAGCACGGCGGCCAGGGCTGCCTGGCCGTCAACGCCGTCTGCGAGCGGCTGCCCCAGGACGCGGCGACCCGGCGCACCGTGCGCGACATGCAGGACGCGGCCCGGGAGGCGCTCACCGAGGTGCTGCGGGCCGCGATGGAGCGGGGCGAGATCGCTGCGCGGCACGACCCGCACACGGTCGCCGCGTTCCTGGTCACCTTCCTCAACGGGCTACTGGTCTCCTCGAAGATCACACCGGACGCGCCCGCCCTGGAACCCCTCGTGGAGCTGGCACTGACCACGCTCGACTGAGCGGCCGGCGCCCTCGGCGGGGTTTCCCATACCCCGAATCTGTAACACCCGATCAAGAAAATGGACACCCGTCCCGCCCTGCCGACGGCGCCGCACCTACCGCACCCACCGATCCATCCGAGACAGAAAGCAGCACGTCATGATGTACGACCACGCCGCAACACCCCTGCGCACCGGCCGTGCCGCCGTCAACGGAACGAGCCTGCACTACCGGACCGCCGGAACCGGCCCCGCCGTGGTACTGCTGCACGGCGTGCCCAAGACCGGCTACCACTGGCGCCACCTCGTCCCGAAGCTGACGCCCCACCACACCGTCGTCGTACCCGACCTGCGCGGTCTCGGCGACTCCGCCCGCCCCGCGGACGGCTACGACTCCGCGACGATGAGCGACGACATCGCCGAGCTGATGGCCCGCCTCGGACACGAGACCTACGCCGTGATCGGCGAGGACTGGGGTGCGGTGATCGGCTACCAGCTCGCCGCCCGGCACCGCGACCACACCACCGCCCTGGTCTTCGCCGAGGCCCTGCTCCCCGGCTTCGGCTTCGAGGACCACACCGCCCTCACCCCCGGGAACGTCTCCAGCGGCATGCACCTGTGGCACCTGGGCTTCTACTTCCAGCCCGACGTCCCCGAGATGCTGATCGCCGGACACGAACGTGAACTGATCACCTACATGATCAAGAACGAGCGCAGCCACCCCGACACCGCCACCCCCGACGCGATCGAGGAGTACGTGCGCTGCTACTCCATGCCCGGCGGCATCCGCGCGATGCTCGCCGTCTACCGGGCGATGCTCACCGACGCCGAACAGAACCGGCAGGCCGCACGGCGGAAGCTGGACATCCCGGTCCTGGCCCTCGGCGGCTCCGCCTTCATCGGCGAGCGCAACGAGTCCCAGGCACGGCACGTGGCCCACCACGTCACCGGACACGTCTTCGACGCGGGCCACGACCTCGCGGAGGAAGTACCCGACGAGATGGCCGACGTCATCCTGCCGTTCCTCACCGCGCACCGGTAGCCGACGTCTTTCATGGTGTGGCCAGGTGGAGCAGGACCGGTGTCCGGCCGGAGGTGAGATATCCCCGGCCGGGTGGTGCGGTGAAGTACTGGTCCGGCTCCAGCGTGATGCCGTGCGCCACGGCGGCGGGGCGTCCGGCCGGTGTGAGCAGGAGTCGGTGTCCCGTTGCCACGACGGTGTTGATCAGGCGGGCCAGAGGGCTGGGGAAACCGGTGAGGACCGGTGTCGCGTCGGCGCTGAGGACGAGCGCGTGGCGTCCGCGTGCTGAGGGCCGGGCGATGTCGTCGAGCAGGGTGGGCGCGTCGGTGAAGCCCTGCTGGGTGGGCAGCACCGCGACCTGGTCCGCGTCGTCGACGATCAAGGCGTAGGGGCCGTCACCGAACGCCTCGGCGGCCTCGCGGAGGTCGGTGTCCTTGTGCGAGATGCCCGTGAGGACACGCACTCCGGGGTCGTCGGGGAGCAGGGCGGGCAGCGGAGACCGGGGTGAGGCGAGGGCGAGGACGCCGATGCCCGCTCGGCGCAGGGAGTGGGCGAGCGCGGCGGTGGCGGTGGTGCGGCCGGAGCCGGGTGGGCCGGAGAACAGCAGCAGGTGGGCGCCTTCGATGAGGTCGATGCCGACCGTGCTGTGGCCGGTGCCTCCGATGCCGAGGGGGATCCAGGTCGGCGAGGGCGGGGACTCGGGCAGGCGCAGTTCGTCGAGCGTGATCCGGGCGGGCAAGGAGGGGAAGGGACGCGGCAGGCGGGCGGGGTCGATGCCGGTGAACCGGGACGGCAGGTCGGCGGGGAGGGGACCGGACCGGCAGATCTGCACGTGGTGCCCGGTGGCGGCGTCGATCGCCCGGCCTGGCAGGACGGGCGGGCTGGTCTTCCGGGAGGACAGGTGCGTCCGCCGGGTCTCCTCCTTGGGGAAGGGAAGCAGCAGGCGGCGGGTGTAGTAGGTGGGGAGTTTGTGGCTGAGCATGTCGTGGCCGCCGAGCGGGACGACGTGCACACCGAGGGGTGCTCCGGCGGCGACGATGCCGCGGAGCGTGGTCGGCAGTGAGGTCTCGGTGAAGGTGGGGTCGCCGTGGTCCTCGAAGTGCTCCCAGCCGTCGATGACGACCACGATGTACGGCTGTCGCTCCGTCTGCCGGCGGAGGCTGTCGGAGCGTCGTTGGACCTCCTCGTCGAGCCAGGTGATCAGGCGTCTGACGCGGTCGGGCTCGGCGGGCGAGAACACGCCGCCGCAGTGCGGCAGTCCGGCGTAGTCGGCCAGTCCCGCCGGGTGCCGCTCGATGATGTAGAGATGAGCCTGGTCGGGGCGGAACCGGGTGGCAAGGCCGGTGACGAGAGTGCGGGCGAAGGTGGTCCGGCCGGACTGGGGACCACCGGCGACCATGAGCCGGTCCGTGCCGGCCAGATCGAGGAACAACGCGGGCTGCGCCTGCTCCGCCGGCTCGTCCACCAGGCCGAACGGTACGGCTGTCGGGGGCGGCGGCGCGGACTGACGGCCGGCGAGTTCCTCCGTCGTGAGGTCCGCGGGCAGCGGGGGCAGCAGGGGACGGAACGGCGCGGCCAGTCCTTCCCGCCGGGCCGCCTCCTCGATGGCGGCGACGGCCAGCAGCTGGTCGGTGGGGGCATCGCCGTGGGTCAGGTGCTCGGCAGGCCGGGGCGCCCCGGCCTGGTGCCACCTCAGGGTGCGTACGGTGACGGGCCGGGCCGCCCCGGACGGCGGCGGGGAGCCCAGGTACCCGGACTGGAAGGCCTGCGGGACGCGTGTCTCGGCGGTCGTGCACAGGATCAGGCCGCGTCCGCGCAGCGAGCCGGGGATCGACGCGGCGTCGGGCACGCCGAGGACCTCGGTGCTGTCGGCGGGCTCGTTCTGCCGCAGGCTGATGCGCAGCGAGATGTTGTTCTTCAGCTCGGGCGACAGCTTGCCCTGCAGGGACTGGGTGGCCAGCACGAGGTGCATGCCGAGGGAACGTCCCTTGGCGGCGACGTTGACCAGTTCCTTCAGGAAGTCGGGTGAGGTCTCCAGGACGCGGGCGAACTCGTCGAAGACCATCACCAGGCGCGGCAGCGGCGGCAGGGAGGGGTTGGTGCGGCGCCTCCTCCAGTACGTGTCGATCTCCCCGTCGTACCGTGCCAGCAGGGACTCGCGGCGGCTGACCTCGGCGCGTACGGAGGCCAGGACGCGGGCCGCCGCGGCGGAGTCGAAGACGTCTGCCGGACTCTCGCCGGTGGACCGGATGAGGGAGACCACGTGGGGGCAGTGCTGGAAGGGCAGGAAGGCGCTGCCGCCCTTGAAGTCCACCAGGACGAGGTTGAGTTCGTCGGGCCGGTTGGCGAGCAGCAGCGAGGTGACGAGGGTCTGCAGCAGGATGCTCTTGCCCGCTCCGGTGGCCCCGCCGAGCATGGTGTGCGGGCCCTGATCGGCCAGGTCCACCGTCACCTGGCCGCCGGCGTCCGAGCCGAGGACCACCCGTGTGCGCGGTCCCTCCCCGCGCCCCCACAGGGTGAGGACGTCGTCGGCCGTCGGTGTCCCGATGCCCAGCAGATCGAGGAAGCGGACGTGGCCGGGCATCGCGTTGCCCGCCGAGCCGCTGCTCAGCCGGTCCCTCATCGGCGCGAGCGCCCGGGCGAGCGGCTCGGCGGCGGCCGCGTCGAGCGTGTGGGGCGTGGTGACCGTGACGGTGGCTTCCTCGGGCCTGCTGGTGAGCCGGAGCGTTCCCCCGGTCACCTCGCACAGTCCCCGGCACTCGTTCATCCCGTACTGGTCGACGCAGATCACGAAGACACCGACCGACGGACCGTCCCGCAGCACCTCGTCCATGCCGGGCAGTTCCCGCAGCGCCAGCGCGCCGTCCAGGACGACCACCACCTCGTCGTCGAACCGGGCTCGCGAGTCGCCGCGCTGTTCGCGACGGGCGACGACGAGCTGTCGCAGTTCCTTCACCCGGGCGGCGCGCGTCGTGTGCGTGTTGCCGATGGCGCACGCGATGTCCGCCGCCGGCCCGGCGTCCACGTGTGGCAGCCACCGTGTCCACGCCAGCCCGTCGTGCCCGTCCGCCGCGATCACCACGAGGCGCAGATCGTTCGGTCCGCGCAGGGTGGCCAGCTGCGTCACCAGCCAGCCCGCCACGGCCTCCACCTCCCGGCGGGCGCCGACCAGCCCGAGTACACCGGTGTCCCGCAGGTCCACCGTGATCGGCGCGTTGCGCAGCACCGGTTGGTCGAAGCCCTCCCACGGTTCCCCCCGCAGCTGGAGGTTGTCCGCCGCCCGGTCGGCCGTGCCCACGCGCAGCAGGAGTCCGTGCGGCGAGTCCGCCCGGCGCGACCACAGGCCCGGCCGGGCGCCCATGGCCATGTCCGCGATCTTGGCCGGCCCGGGCGAGAGGAGCACGCGGACGCGGCGCTCCTCCGCGACGTGCGCGTCGATCTTCTCCTGGGCGGCCTGTCTGGCCGCGGCGCGTTCGGCCTCGCGGCTCTTGCGCTGTTTCTCCTGGCTCCTGTCCATGATCCACGACCCGATGAGGCTCAGGAACGCGAAAAGGAAGAGGATCTGCCGGTGCGTCACCAGGCCGAGGACGAAGGTGCCGGCCGCCGCCACCATCGCCATGGTCGAGGCGGTCGAGTTCCCCGTCTCGGCCTGCCGCACCGGCAGCGTCACGTCCGTGCGGGGCAGCGCCGGTGCCGGGGTGAACGCCGGGTCGAAGTCCAGGCGGCCGTCCGCGCCGCGCGTGGTGCGCCGGGCTCCGGCCGCGAGAGGCGTCCAGCGCAGTTCGTCGGAGCCCACCTGAAGGGTCTGCTCCGGGGCGAGTACCGACCGGCCGTCGATCCTGCGGCCGTCGACGAACGTCCCGTTGGTCGAACCCTGGTCCACGACGACGACCGCACCGTCCGGTGAGACCTCCAGCCGGGCGTGTTCACGGCGCGAGACATCCGGATCCCGCAGGCACACGGCCGCCGCGGAGTTCCTCGCCAGCGTGTGGCTCCCCGGCCCCAGCGCCACGGTCACTCCGGTGTCCGGCCCGGCCGTCACCCGCAGCACACCGACGCCGTCGCCCGAGGCGGCGCGGAACGCCGGCCCCGGCGCGCCCACGCTGATCACCGCTCCCGGCATCAGCGGACTGTCGGCCAGGGTGGCTCCGGGACGCAGCCGGACCGACCCGACGAAGCACCGCCTGCCGCCGACGGCCACCGGTAACGCCGCGAGCAGCGAGGCCACACTGCTGTCCGGCCCGGCCACCACCTCCACGTCCTGCCGCGTGGCCGCGTCGGCGTCCTGAACGGTCAATCGGAGAATCATGCTTCCGCTCCAGCCGGGGGGCGTCGTGGGCGTGCGCGTTACATGAGTGGTGCGCGGTGCGGCCTCACGAGCCGATCCCCGTGCTCCACAGCCACAGCTGCGTGCCGCTCCCGTAGGCGAGTGTCGTACCGTCCGCACTCAATGCGACCGCGTTCGCCGTGTAGCCGATGTCGTAGTTCAGGGAGAGCTTCGCCGCCGTGTCTCCGGAATCGGTGCGCCACACGCGTACCGTGTGGTCGTCGCTGCAAGTGGCGAACAGACGGCGCCCGGCCCCTCCCCAAGCAGCGCCGGTGATCTGATCGGAGTGGCCGTACAAGGACCGCACGTACGCGCCAGAACCGTCCCGCACTGTCCCGCTTGATCCCGAGAAGCTGACCCAACGCCCGACGTCCTTGCCCGCCTTGCTCACGCTCCTGCCCGTACGCACGTCCCAGTGGTGCACGGTGAACGTGTCGTCCATGACACTGACGGTCCGGCCGTCGGAGCTGAAGACGGCCGCGGAGATATCGGACGGGTCCCCCTCGGCCGTCAGGGTGGCGGTTCTCCGGCCCGTACGGGCGTTCCAGAGCACGATGGACTGTTCGTCGGTCACACCGGCGAGGGTCTGGTTGTCGGGACTGAACGTCAGCCACACCGCGGAGACGTCCTCGCCCATGGTCAAGGTCCGCCGCGCCTGGTGCGTGGACATGTCCCACACCTTGACGGTGTCGTCGTCGGAGGCGCTGGCCAGCAGCGTGCCGGAGGGGTTGAACCGGAGCGCGTTGATGTCCTCTTCGTGGCCGCGGAGAGTGGCGACGGCCTTGTGGGTGGTCAGGTCCCAGAGAGTGATGGCGTCGTGGGAGGTACCGCTCGCCAGGGTCCGCCCGTCAGGGCTGAACTCGATCCCGCCGCCCCAGTCGTCCTCGGTGAGTCGGGTGACGTCGGGGTCGTGGTGGAAGACGTAGGTGCTCACGAGGATTCCCGCCATGAGGAGGACCAGCAGCGGCGGACCGATGCGTCGTGTGCCGTGGGACCGGCTGTCCTCGGGGGTCGGTTCCGCCGGGAATCTGACGGTCACCTCGCGCGGCGCGGCGGCGCGGAAGGCCGCTTCCACCTCCTCGGTCCGCGCAGGGATCACACCGAGCGTCTGGACGAAGGGGCTTCCCCCCTTCAAACGGGCGAAGCCGCGGAACGGCGGCTTGCTTCGGACGTCGGCCGGTGTATGTGCCGCCATGCGCAGGTGAACGGTCGTTCTCCGGCCCTTGCGGACGACAACGACTTCGTCGATGTGTGCCCACTCCACCCGGCATGCGTTCGTCGCTCCGGACGAGCCGCCCTTTCGGCGGCTGAGGATGACACTTCCCGGGCCGAGGGTTACCTGCTCCCACCGGGCGGAACCGATCACCGCGAACGACGCCAGCATGACGGCAAAGGGAGCGAGGGTGGAGATTGTCGTGACAGCAGAATTGAGTTGCCAGATGTCGGAGAGCCTGAAGGCCAGGAAGTAGGCCAGCACCAGCGCTCCGCCCGCGCACAGCGCGTTGACGATCAGGATGCGCGGCACCGGGGTGAGCGGGTAGCTCGTGGGCCCGGTGGCCGCGGGATCGTCATCCGGGTCGCCCGTACCCGCTCTGGATCTTCGCGGGGTCCCGGGGGCTCTCCCCAGAGTGGTGGGCCGGTCCTCCCATCCGGCCCTGGCGCCCGTGGTGGTCCGCGACGAGGTGTTCCGCCTCGGGGGTGCGGGTTCACGGGTGGCACCGGGGTCCGGTGTCACGGCCGGGTCCGGTGTCACGGCCGGGTCCGGTGCCGGTGCCTGTGCCGATGCCTGTGCTGGAGCCCGAGTCGTGGCCGGAGCCGGAGCGTTGGCCGGAGCCGGGGTCGTGGCCGGATCCGATGCAGGTGCCGGTGCCGGTGCCGGTGCCGGCATCGTCGTCGGGTTCGTGGCGGCCCGGAGGCCCGCGGCCGCCTGCTGACCGCTCATCCGCCGTTCCGGTTCCCGCTGGAGCAGTCCGTTGATCACGGGGGCGATCAGAGGCCGGTCGTCCAGCGAAGGCGGATCGTCGAACAGGATCGCGTGGATGGTCGCCGCGGTGGACTCCCTCTCGAACGGGCTCCGCCCCGTAACCGCATGACACAACGTCACTCCGAGCGCCCACAGGTCGCCCGCCGGGGACGGCGGCTCGCCCTCGAACAGCTCCGGTGCGATGTGCCCGGTGGAGCCGGCGACCCCATGCCTGGTCAGACGGGTGTCGTCGACCGCGTGGGCGATGCCGAAGTCGACCAGCTTCACCTCGTCACCCGGCAGCACCAGGATGTTGCTGGGCTTGACGTCCCGGTGCACCAGACCGATGGCGTGGGCCGCGTGCAGCGCCTCCAGCACCCGGGCACCTATGGCGGCGACCCGTTGTTCGGACAGGGCGCCGTGCTGACGGAGGATGTCCGCGAGGGACGGCGCCCGCACCCATTCCATGACGATGTAAACGGCGTCGTCCTCGGCCGTGGCCGGCACGACGTCGTGGATGGACACCACCCCGGGATGATTGATCCGCCCCGCGGTCCGGGCCTCGCGCAGCGCCCGCTCGCCGAAGACCGTACGCTCCCCCGCCGACAGGCCGTGCGGGGCGCGGAGTTCCTTGACCGCTACGCCACGGCCGATCAGTTCGTCGGTGGCCTGCCAGACGACGCCCATGCCGCCTCGGCCGAGGACGCGCGTGAGCCGGTAGCGCCCGGCGACCAGTCTGTGCCCCGTGGGTAAGGAGTCCGTCCCCGTCACGTCCCCGCTCCTGTTGCAATCGCCTGTCGAACGACGCCTCGTACCGCTAGTCTGACAAGAGATCGGTCAGCCGGCACAGGCATTCGCACAGAGGTCTCACGGGGGAGATCCGAGCCGATGACGGAAAAGTTTGCCTGCGACCCACAGGAAGCGGACGCGGTCGCACGTGCGTTGAGCCGGACGGGCTCGGACATCCAGTTGTCGCTGAACCAGTTCCTGAGCGGACTGAGGACCGAAGGGGTCGGACAGCCGGTCGCCGAGGCCCTCCTCGAGTTCCTCCACGCCGCGACCACCACCCGGACCCACCTGATCGAGTCGGTCGGTACGGCCGCCGGGCTGTTCGGGGGCCTGTCGGAGGGCACGCTCGACCTCGACCAGTTGCTGGCCGCCCGAGCCACGCAGACGTGAAGGGATCACCGATGACGGACGTGAGTGTCGGCTACGACGGCGTGCAGCAAGCGGCGACGCAACTGCTCAACGGCCACACGGACATGACCGAGAAGCTCCAGTCCCTCAAGAGCATGGTCGACCAGCTCGTGGGCGGGGAGTTCCGCACCCAACTGGCCTCACCCAAGTTCCAGGAGTCGTACCAGCAGTGGACGACCGGCGCCCAGAACATGATCCAGGGCCTGGAAGGCATGGCCGGCTTCCTGAACGACGTCGTCCGCGGACACCAGGAACTCGACCAGCGACTGGCCGGCGGCGCGGGTCACTGACCACAAGGGGGCCGGGACGACCATGGCGGACGCGGACTGGGGCGTCCTGGACCTGACCGACGACCCCGTCCCCGGCGATCCCGCGGAGGTCCAGACCCTGGCACGGCGATTACTGCGCGAGGCGGAGTACGCGCGACAGCAGGCCGACCGCCTCCAGAAGATCGCCGCTAACCACGCCGACCTGCGGATGGAAGGCGACTACGCGGAACGGTTCCGCACCGTCCTCACCCAACTCCCGGAACTCGCAACCGATTTAGGGCCGGCCCATGAGAGCTGCGGCAAGGCGCTCGCCACCTACGCCGACTCCCTGGAGCAGGCCAAGCTCGAGTCGCGGATCGCACTGAGCCGGGGCATCGAGGCAGATGCCCAGTACCGGGCCGCGTTACAGCGCTTCTGCTCGGTGGTGCCGGTCCCCTTCACCGGAAACGGCATCGGGCGCGGCCTGAACGGCCAGAGCGCCGCCTCGCTCAGCCAGTACCAGCCACTCGAGGTCCGTCAATGGGCCGTCGAGATCGGCGAGTACGCGGGACGGGCCGAGACCGAGCGCCAGAACGCGGCAGAGCTGGCCCGCCAAGCGGCCCGGACCGCAGCCGTGGCGCAGAAGCAGTGCGCGGCGGCCATACGCGCCGCCATCCCTTCCGAGCACTCGGGAACCGGCACCCGCTCGGCTCGAGGCGAAGAGGCCGGAGCCGAGACCGTTGGGCAAGCGCGTGACGCGGGGACCGGTGGCTCCGGTGGCAGCGGCAGCGGCAGCGGCAGCGGCAGCGGCAAGAACGGTCCGAAGGGATCGGCCGAGCTCGACACTCCGCGCGGCAATGAACCGTTGCCGGAGATGACGCCGGCCGAAAGGAAAGCCCACTGGAATCACCTGAAAGAGGTGGAACAGCGGAACCCCGAGGAATTCGACCGACTACAGCGCGATCCGGACAAGAACGGCGGAATTTCCGAGCCGTCGAAGGACGAAGCCCGCGTTGTGCTGGACCTGCGGGAGCAGGGGCGGCTGCCCGACGACATCCAGCGCCCCTCTTTGAGGGACAGTGGGGATTTCGCATCACCGCTCACCGGCCGGCACTACGACATCAAGGGTGTCCACTCCGACTGGCCACCGTTCAACAATGTACGGGACAAGTCCCAGCCCTTCCGCGGAGCATACGATCCGGCGAACAACGCACGGTGGGTCAGCAAGCTCGCCGAGCAGATCAGAACAAAGAATCGCACTGTTATCCTGGACGTCAGGAATGCCGACCAGGCAGCGATCGACGACCTCAAATCCATCGTCAAGAGGAACGGCTGGGAAGACCATGTCATCTGGTACCCGTAAGGCGTGGGCGCCGGCTCGAATGCCTGCGGATCGTACTGCCGCTCAGCGTCTGCGGGAGTGGGCCGACGCCCAAGAAGGCGGACTGGACGCCGTGGGTCTCGACCTCAGTGGGGCCGACCTCTCCCATGGCGATTTCTCCGAATCCTGGTTCACGGACGCGAAGCTGACCAAGGCGAAGCTGGTGGCCGCCGAACTGTACCGTTCGGACGCCCAGGGTGCCGATTTCTCCGAAGCCGACCTGACGGGAGCATCCCTGGTCCGCGTGACCCTCGACGACGCGATCCTGCGAAACGCGAGGCTCGACGGCGCGAATCTCGTCAAGGCGTCGCTCTATGACGTCGACGCGTTCGGCGCGAGTTGCAGAGGAACCCTGTTCCAGGGCTCTTCGCTCCTGGGCGTCGACCTCCGTTCCGCCGATCTGAGCGAAGCCGTCTTCGACGAGAACTCATTTCAGGTGAAGCTGGACGAGAACACGAAATTCGAGGGTGCTACGGGATCCGTGTTCGGACCTGTGGTGGTCGTGGGAGAAGACGCTTCCGCTTCCCGGCAGCTGGCAGGATCCGAGTTGCAGAAGTGGATCAAGGATCGTGGCGGGGAGATCCGGGTCGTGAGCGCCGTCAAAGAAAACCGACCTGACCGTCGTTCCCCTTGAATTCCGCCGCACCACGTTCAGCACCCGAACACCGTCCTAGTCCGACACCGTTCCCCCTGGATCGCCGTGCCACTCGGCGTCCAACGCCTCGGGAAGCGGATTGACGCTCTCGTCCATCTCCCAGCGCATCGTCCGAACTCTAGAACCCCATGGGATCCCGGTGGGGAGTCGCCGTCGGGTCGCTCGACCACACCAGGCGCAGCTCCACGGAGCTCGGCGGGGCCGCCTCCTCGATCAGACGCGCCGCCCAGGCGTTCCAGTACACGTACGTGCGGTTCTCGGGCAGCCGGAACGCAGGGACATCCACCGGCACCCGGTCCTCGTGGAATACCGCCTGCCGGATCTTCCCGGTCAGCTCGGGCGCGGAGGACCGGGCCTCGTCCAGGCAGTCGGCGACGGTCGTGGGGACATAGGCCGTGCACGTACCGGCGGGCAGCCCGGGAACGTTCACCGGAATGAAATGCCCGGTCCCGGCGAACCGGTCGCGCACGGCCTTCAAGAGAGTGGCGCCCAGGATCGGGGCCGCCGGGTTCGCGGTAGGGAACTCGGACAGCGTCCCCGAAGGATCCCCCTGCAAGGAACCCGGGAGCTCCGCGGGCAGCGGTGTGGCTTGCTCATCCAGTTCCCAGCGCATGATCTCGTCGCTCTCCAGCAGCGCGCCCCGGAAGTCGTCGTGAAAGCGCGGCACGAGGCGGTACACCTCGATGGGAGCGGTCATCGGGTCAGTCATGGTGCCGTCCAATACGCCGTCGAATCAGGAGCGCCATTGCGGAGCGAGCCCGATCGACAGGCCCACCGACCCGGCCATGACGGCCAGTTCGGCCTCGGCCTTGGTCTTCATCCAGAAAATGATCTCGGCGAGGGCGTCACACGCGTCCGCGAACAACCGGGCCCCCTCGAACTGATCGGCGAAGTCCCGCATGGCATCCGCCATCTCGCGGTAGTCGTCCTCGTCGACGTTCGGGAAGTTGATGCCTATGAAACCCAGGACCTCGTCCAGCCGGCCCAGGATCGTGTGACCCACCCTCGCCCAACCCCCACCAAGCACAGCGGTTCACTCAGCACGCCAATACGAACAATGACGCGAGTGTGTGAACGTCAGTTCCTGAACTGGTGAGGGTACCGCCCGGCGCCAACGAGGACCGTTGGTCAGGCTCTTCGAACGGTCCGCACCCGCGGCCGGGCCGGCAGCGGCCGGCCACGGGTGACTTCTCCGCCCACCGGAACGAGGGCATGCGAGCCGAACCCCGCCTCCGGGCTGTCGGCCCTTTCGCTCATGTCGTCGCGTCCACGGCCCGGTCGTCCAGCGGGTCGGGCAGGGGCAGCAGGATGCGGAAGGTGCAGCCCTGGCCGGGGGCGGTGTCGAGGGTGAGGCGGCCGGCGTGCGCGGTGACGAGGGCGTGGGCGATGGCGAGGCCGAGGCCGGAACCGCCGGTGGCACGGGTGCGGGAGTCGTCGGTGCGGTAGAAGCGGTCGAAGACGTGGGCACGTTCGGTGGCGGTGAGGCCGGGGCCCTGGTCGGCGACCTCCAGGACCGCGTGCCGGCCGACGGTGCCGACGCCGATACGGATGGGGGTGCCGGGAGGGGTGTGGGTGACGGCGTTGCCGATGAGGTTGGTGACGACCTGTCGGAGTCGGGCCTCGTCGGCGTGTGCCGGAGCGGTGGCGGGCTTTCCGCCGCCGGGTCCGGTCAGGGTCACCGGGCGCGTGGCGTCCAGGGCCTGGACGTCATGGAGGGCGTCGGCGGCGAGGGTGCGCAGGTCCATGGGGGCGAGGTCGAGGGCGAAAGCCGGCTCTCGGTTGGTACCCGGGCCCTCGGTGTCCTCGTCCAGGCGGGCGAGGAGGAACATCTCCTCGACGAGGCGGGTGAGGCGTGCGGATTCCTCGGCGATGCGGCTCATCGTCTGGTCGACGTCCTCGCGGGTGGGCATGGCGCCCATGCGGTACAGGTCGGTGTAACCCTTGATGCCGACGAGCGGTGTCCGCAGTTCGTGGCTGGCGTCGGCGAAGAAGCGCCGGGTTCTCGCCTCGGCCTCCGCGCGGGCCCGGAAGGCCGTGTCGATGCGGCCGAGCATCTGGTTGAGGCAGGCGGTCAGGCGTCCCACCTCGGTGTGCGGGGCGGCCAGTTCCGGAACGCGGTGGGAGTAGTCGCCGGCGGTGATCGCCGTCGCGGTCTCCTCGATCCGGGTCAGGGGGCGCAGTCCGGAGCGTACGGCGAACCAGCCGGCGACGCCCAGGACCGCGAGCAGCGCCGCGCCTGCCGTCAGGGAGAGGTTGCGGGTCTTGGTGACGGTCCGGTGCACCTCTTCGAGGGAGGTGGCCACGACGACGCTGCCGTGGAGCGCGGAGCCGTCCGGTGGGAAGACCTGCGCGGGCTGGGTCAGGGCGATGACCCGCCAGTCGTGCTCGCCGTCGCGCGCGGGGACGGTGAAGGGACGGCCCCGGTGGGCGAGGACGGTGGCACGGTCGAGGCGGGGCAGCTCGGGGCCGCCGCCCGGGGGTGCGGTGCTGGCGTCGAAGGTCCTGCGGGTGGCGCCGGTGTCGGCCACGTACGTGACGGTCGTGTCGCCGAGCACGCTGAGGGCGCGCACGCTCGGCGGGGTGCCGGCGCCGGACGGCGGTGCCAGCCGGGCGGCGATCTGTCCGGTCAGGACGAGCCGGTCGTCGACCCGGTCCTGGAGGTAGCCGCGCAGGGCCGTGGTGACGAGCAGTCCCGTGCCGAGGAGACCGACGGCGACCAGCGCGACGGACAGGCACAGCAGACGGGTGCGCAGCGACATCCGGCCGAGCCACGCCCCGGGCGGAGGGAAGCGGCTCACGGCCGGGGCTCGCGGATGACGTAGCCGACGCCGCGGACGGTGTGGATGAGTTTGGGCCCGTCGGTGTCGACCTTGCGGCGCAGGTAGCTGATGTAGGTGTCGACGATGCTGGGGTCGCCGCCGAAGTCGTACTCCCACACGCTGTCCAGGATCTGGCTCTTCGACATGGTGCGTCCGGCGTTGGCGACCAGGAAGTGCAGGAGGCGGAACTCGGTCGGGGACAGCCGTACGGTCCGCCCCGCCCGGGTGACGTGGTGGCTGTCGGGTTCGAGCTGCAGATCGCCGACGGTGAGGCGGGCCGGTGACTCGCCCCGGGTGCGGCGCAGTACGGCGTGGATGCGGGCGATCAGCTCCTCCAGGTCGAAGGGTTTGGTGACGTAGTCGTCGCCGCCGAGACGCAGTCCGTGCAGCCGGTCCTGCCGGTCCTCGCGTGCGGTGACGAAGAGGACCGGCACGTCGCCACCCCGGCCGGGCAGCGGCGAGCGGGGCTGGGCGCGCAGCCGGCGGATCACCTCGAAGCCGTCCATGTCCGGGAGCATGACGTCCAGGAGGACCAGGTCGGGGGCGTGCCGTGCGGCCAGGTCGAGGGCTTCCCGGCCGGTGGCGGCTGCGTCGACGTCGAACCCGGCGTAGCGCAGCGCGGTGCGCAGCAGCTCCCTGACGGTGGGTTCGTCGTCGACGACGAGCAGGTGGTCCGGGCGGCCCGTGGTGCGCGGGGGAGGTGTCAGTGCCGCCATGGTCGTGGTTCGCCGCCTTTCCCCGATGCCACGGGTGCCGCTTCGCGCGGATGTCGCTCAACGCTCTTCTCAGGAGATCACATGGCCTCAGGGGACCGGGTCCGACGTGAGGGCGCGGCGCGTGGACGCGGTACCGGACGCTCCCGCGGGCGTTCGCGGCGCCGTGCCCGTCGGCCCTGGAGGCGGCTCCCGCCGTACGCGGCGAGGGCGGCCGCGACGAACGCGGTGAGCGCGGACAGCCGGGGGCTCGTGTCGAGACCGGCGCGCAGGCCGCCCATCTCGCTTCCCATGAGGCTGACGCCGATGCGCAGTGAGCCGCGCGCGAGGTAGGGGAGCACGAACGTCGCGGCACCGACCGCGATGCCCATGCGCAGGGCGGTGTCGGCGTGGCGGCCCAGGAGGGCGTCGGCGTCCTCCCGCACGGTGCGGGCCGGGGTGCGGGCGGCGGCGACGTATCCGGCGAGCAGCAGCAGGAGCAGGGTGAGCAGCAGTCCGAGCACCCACAGCGGTACGTCGGCGCCCGCCCAGTGTCCGAGGTCCACCACACGGTCCCGGTCGGCCGCGCCGTCCTGCTCCCCCGCGCCGAGCATGCCGGCCATCCCTCCGCCCTCGGGCCGCAGCCGCCGCACCCCCGCCTCCCAAGAGGTGCCCGCCCCCGTGGTGAGCAGCGCGGCGATCAGGTTGGGACCGGCGAGCAGCAGTGCGCCCGCGGCCTCTGCCGCCCGCTCCCGGCCGGTCAGCGCCGCGGCCGCGGCGAGTACGGCGACGGCCAGGACGGCGCAGCACAGCACGGCCGCGGTCCCCGTCAGAGCGGACAGGACGGCGTGCCACTTCAGCCGCGGCCCGCCGAGGGCGACGGGGCGGGGCAGCGTCGTACGGCGGGCGGCAAGGCAGCCGACCGCGAGGACGGCGACCGCTCCCAGGCAGCCGAGGAACGCGGTGGTGACGACATCGGTCCGGAAGTCGACCGAGGACAGGCCCGAGGCGAGTCCACCGCCTGCCCCGGCGCCGAACCGGCCGGATCCGGCCCGTTCACCGATCCTGTCCTTGACGTTCTCCGGCAGCCGGGCCGTGCCCCGCGCCAGGACGGCGCACACCGGGAGGGCCACCGCCGTGATCGCCAGTGCGCCGCCGCACCGCGCCCACAGCATCGCGGGGGTGGGCCGTGCCCGGCGGCGCAGCGGCCGGAAGAACCCGGCCGCCAGGACGGCCGTGCCCAGGAAGGTCAGCGTCAGGGGAGTCAGCGCCACCTCGCCGGCCAGCCCGAGACTCAGGCCGCCGCCCCCGCCGAACAGTCCGCCGAGGCTTCCCTCGGCGGACTCGGCGGGCCCGGCGGCCGACTCCAGGGTGACGCCGCCGCCGACGGCGAGACTCACCAGCACCGGCACCAGCCGGGCAACCGGTGCCACGGCGCCGGCGCCGAGGAGGACGAGGGCCGCCCAGGCGGTGGCGCCCATGGTGAGGAGGGCGGCCACGGCGGCGAGGGCGCCTGCGAGAGCGTGACGCCACACGGGGAGGGAGGGGCGGGACGGCGGTGCGGACATGAGCGGACTCCTCGGAGCGGGACAAGGGACTCAGGTGCCGGAGACATGGCCCGCGGTCGCACCGACGGGGCCGGCGTCGCCCGCCCCGGCCGTGCCCTGGCGCGAGCTGTCCAGCCGCTCCCCCTCCACATCGAGGTCGGGTACGAGCCGGTCCAGCCAGCGAGGAAGGCTCCAGGCCCGCCGGGACGAGCGTCATACGGACGACGAACGCGTCGAAGAAGACGGCGACGGCGAGCCCGAACCCGATGGTCTTGAGGATCTGCTCCTCGGAGCCCAGGAAGGCGGCGAACACCGAGACCATGATCACCGCGGCGGCGGTCACCACCCGTGCGCTGTGCTCGAACCCGCTGACCACACACTCCTTCGGTGACTGCCCGTGCACGTACGCCTCGCGCATCCGGGTCACCAGGAAGACCTCGTAGTCCATGGCAAGGCCGAAGACGACACCCACCATGAAGATCGGCATGATCGACACCACGGGCCCCGGCTCCGTGACGCCGAAGACGGATCCCAGCCATCCCCACTGGAAGACCGCGACCACCGCGCCCAGCCCGGCCAGCACCGACAGCAGGAAGCCGAGTGCGGCCTTGAGCGGGACGAGCAGGGAGCGGAAGACGGCGATGAGCAGCACGAACGCCAGACCGACCACGAGGGCCAGGTACGGGATCAGCGCGTCCGACAGCTTCTGCGAGACGTCGACGTTCATCGCGGTCGTGCCGGTGACGAGCACCCTGGCGCCGGTGTCCCGGGCGAGCGCCGGTTCGCGCAGCGCGTGCACGAGGTCGGCGGTCCGCGTGCTGCTCGGGGACGCCGCCGGTACGACGCTCAGTACGGCGGTGCCACCGGAGGCGTTCAGCCGGGGCTGTCCCACGGCGGTGACGTCCTCGCGGCCGCCTGTCCGCCTGGCGACGCTCTTCGCGGCCTGTTCGGCGCTGCCGTCGCCGTCGGCCTGGACGACCACGGTGAGCGGGCCGTTGAAGCCCGGTCCGAAGCCCTCGGCGATCATGTCGTAGGCCCGGCGCTGGGTCGTCGAGACGGGCTTGCTGTCGTCGCCGGGCAGGCCCATCTCCAGGGACGCCGCCGGGAGCGCGACCACGCCGAGCAGCACGACGCCGCCGAGCAGCACGGCGACCGGGCGCCGGGTGACGAACCGGGCCCAGCGCACGCCTGTTCCCGGTCGCTGCCGGGCCTTCCGTCGTGGACGGGCTGGCCCGATCCGGCGTCCGCAGAGCCCGAGCAGGGCGGGTATCAGGGTGATGGCGATGAGCACCGAGATGACGACCGTGCCGGCCGCGGCGAGGCCCATCTGGGTCAGCAGCGGGATGCCGACCACGGACAGGCCGGCGAGGGCGATGACCACGGTGAGCCCGGCGAACACCACCGCCGAGCCCGCGGTGCCCACCGCGTGCCCGGCCGCCTCCTCACGGCCGCGTCCGCGCGCGAGTTCGGCCCGGTAGCGGGAGACCACGAACAGGGCGTAGTCGATGCCCACGGCCAGTCCGATCATCACGGCGAGGCTGGTCGTCGTGGAGCCGAGGCCCAGCGGTCCGGCCAGCACCCGGATGACCAGCGCGCCGAACCCGACGCCGAGTACGGCCGTCAGCAGCGGCAGTCCGGCCGCGAGCAGCGAGCCGAATGTGAGGACGAGCACCACGGCGGCCACCGCGAGCCCCACGGCCTCCGAGGAGTGACCCGCGGCCTTGACCTCGACGGCGTTGCCGCCCGCCTCCACGGACAGCTCCGGCGAGGCGGCCCGCTCCACGGTGTCCCGCAGCGCGGTGCGGGAGCCGTCTTCGAGCTTCGAGGCGGACACCTCGTAGGACACCTGGGCGTAGGCGGTGGAGCCGTCCTTGCTCACGGACCGGGCGGTGAAGGGGTCGGTGACGCGCGCGACCTGCGGATCGTCCCCGAGGGCGCGGACCGTCTCCCCGATGGCCCGGCGCGCCTGCGGGTCGGTGACCTTGCCGTCCTCGGCCCGGAACACGACCCGGGCGGTCGCTCCGTCCGCCTTCAGTTCGGGGAAGTCCCGCTCCAGCAGGTCGTACGCCTGCTGCGCCTCGGTGCCGGGCATGGAGAAGTCGTTCGGCGGCGCGGCGGGGGCGCGTCCGGCCAGCACCCCCGCCCCCACGAGCAGTACCACCCACAGCAATGCGACCGGCCACCGCCTCCGGAAGGAGAACCGGCCCAGCCTGCAGAGGTATGTCGCCACGGAAAGGGCTCCCAGTCGGATCGGGCTTGCAGAAGTTCCGCCGCTGACGCTGTCAGCCCTCTCTGACCGGCCCCGGAGAGATCCTGGGAGTTTCCTGGGAGTCCCGGCCGCCACCACAGGGCCATAACAGACATAACCACCATCAGTGCGGCCCGGTTCACAGGAAGCTCCCGGACGGGGTCAGCCCAGGCCGGCGAGGTACGCGCCGATCCTCAGGAACGCCCGGGCGAACGGGACGACCGGCACGGACGGCGAGATGACCTGGGAGCCGAAGTGGACGACGACGAGGTCAAGTCCGGGTGAGACGAACAGCCGCTGGCCGTGGATGCCGCTGGCCATGTAGGAGCCGTGCGGGTCGTTCGGGATCCACCACAGGTCGTGGTACGACAGCGTGGCCGGCTCGGTCGGCGGTGCGGCGGGGAAGCGGACGCGGCGGGGATAGCCGTCGGGAACGGCGGCGGTGATGGACGTGACCACCTCCTCCGGCACGACCTGGCGGCTGCCGACCGCCCCGCCGCAGCGCAGCATCTCCCCCAGGCGGGCCACGTCACGGGCCGTGGCGCTGAAGCCGCCGCAGGCCGCCTCGACACCTTCGCCGTCGAGGATGTAGTAGGCGTCCTCCTCCGCGCCGATCCGGGACCAGATCAGTTCGCCGAGCAGGGCGGAGGTGCTCAGGCCGGTGACGCGGCGCAGGACTTCGGCGAGTGCCTCGACGTTGCCGTTCTCGTAGCGGAACTCCGTTCCCGGTGCCCCGGTGGCGCGGGCGGTCAGGAGGTGCTCGCGGATGGTGCCGGGGCCGCTGTAGCCGAACGGGCGCAGCCGGGGCGCTATGACGGCATGGTAACGCTGCGCCTCGATGGCCTTGTCGTAGGGCCGGCCGGCATAGCTGACCTGGGTGCCCATGTGCAGCAGGTCCTCGACGCAGGCCTCGCCGAAGGCGGTGCCGGCGAGTTCGGGGACGTAGGCGTCCGTCCGGGCCGAGCGGTCCAGGAGCCCCTCGTGCGCCAGCATCGCCGCGAAGAGGCCGAGGTAGGACTTGGCCGCCGACGCGTTGAAGTGCGGGACGTGGGGCGCTCCGCCGTGCGGGTACGCCTCGTGGACGACCACGCCTCGGTGCAGGACGAGGAAGGCGTCGGTCTGCGCCGTCGCGAACAGGTCCGGCAGGGTGGCCGTCGTACCGCCGAGGCCCAGGTCGAGCGTGTCAAGGCCGGCGGGCTCGGCGGGGAGGGTCCGGGCGGGGCCGGGGCCGCGCCACACTCGGCGGCTCGGGGAGAGTTCGCGGCCGGCCGAGGTGAAACGGCGGATCCAGCCGGGGTCGGTGTAGCCGCGGTCCACAGCAGGTCACCCAGCCGGGCGTCCGTGTCGGTCATCTCAACTCCGTTGACGCAGAGGTCTTGAACGATGGCGCCGTTAACGTACAACCTGTTCGATAACTACGACAGCGCACGGTGCCCGCCTCCCCCGTCTTCGGGCGCCGTCCGAGCTGGAGATCCCCGCTCTCGCACCGGGGGTGCCACCTCCACTCCCTCCCGAGCCGCAGGAGCGCCCATGGCCGAACCGTCCTCGTCCGCACCATCCCGCCGGGACGCCGCGGCGGCCTCACCGCGCGCCGGGGAACCGGACCGGCGGCACGCATGGCTGATCGCCGCGATGATCGTGACGTTCATGCTGGTCAACTACGCCGACAAGTCCGTCCTGGGGCTGGCGGCCGTGCCGATCATGGACGAGCTCGGCATCAGCAACAGCACCTACGGCATGGTCTCCAGTTCGTTCTCGCTGCTGTTCAGCCTCTCCGGGCTGGCCGTCGGCTTCGTCTCCGCCCGGGTCTCCAGCCGTGTGCTGCTGTTCGGCATGGCCGCCGTGTGGGCGGTGGCCCAGTTGCCGGTGCTGTTCGTGGCGTCGGTGCCGGCACTGGTCGCCGGGCGCGTGCTGCTCGGCGCGGCCGAGGGACCGGCGGCTTCGATGTCGATGCACGCGCTGTACAAGTGGTTCCCGGCGGACCGGCGGGGGCTGCCCTCGGCCCTGCAGATCGGAGGCGCGGCGCTCGGCACGATGGTGGCCGCGCCGGCCGTGACCGGCCTGATCAGCGCCTTCGGCTGGCGGTCCGCATTCCTGGCCCTGGCCGTACTGAGCCTGGTGTGGGCGCTGGCCTGGTGGCGGGCGGGGCACGACGGCCCGTACGGCGAGACGGGGAGGGCGACCGCCGAGGCGAGCGGGCGGCGGCTGCCGTACCGGCGCCTGCTGCTGAACGGAACGGTGCTGGGCAGCATCGCCGGGGCGTTCGGCGGGTCCTGGGCCCTGGCGCTGAGCCACGCCTGGCTGCCCGCGTACCTGCGCACGCAGCTCGACATGACGCCGGGCACGGCGGCCACACTGATCAGCGCGGTCTCGGCGTTCAGCCTCGTGCTGCTGCTCTCGGTGCCGCAGCTGCTGGACGCGCTGCACCGCCGGGGCCTGTCGGACCGGTGGTCGCACGGCATCCCGCAGGGGATCGCGGTGGCGGTGGCGGCGCTGGCCATGACCGCGCTGCCGTTCGTCGACGCCCGGGGTCCCCATCTCGCGCTGCTGACCGTGGCGTTCGGGGGTCAGGCCATCGTCTTCCCGCTGCACTACATGACCACCTCGGCCGTCGTCCCTCCGCTCCAGCGGGGCGCGGTGTTCGGCATCGTCGCGGCGTCCGGGACCCTGCCGGGACTGTTGGCCCCGTATCTGACCGGGCTCCTGCTGGACTCCGCGCCCTCGCAGACCGCCGGGTACACCCACGCTTTCCTGCTCTCCGGCGGGATGATGCTGGTGTGCGGGCTGGTCTCACTCGTCACGGTCCGGCCGGACCGTGACGCACGACGGCTGGACCCGGACGGGGGGCGGCCGGAAGGGGACGCACGACGGCCGGGCCCGAGCGCGAGGCGGCCGGTCCGGAGCGCGCAACGGCCGGACGACGACGCGCACGACGCGTAAGCGGCTGATCGGGGCACGGGACGGCCCGTCCGCCCCGGACATCCGGCCCCGGCCCCGGCCGCGTGACGCCCGTCCCGCCGCTCAGGTCGGCGGTTCGAAGCCGCTGGCCCAGTAGCGCCCGCGCATCGCCAGGTTGAGCAGCATCCGTACGACCTCCTCGGCGGGCAGGGACGGTGCGTCCTGTTCGACCCACCAGCGCAGCACCGCGAGCTGCTCCCCCACCCACACCCGGGCGAGCAGCTCCGGATCGATGCGCGGCTTGACGGCGTTGCGCTCCGCGCGCGCCCTGAATTCCTCCGCGGTGGCGCGCGCGCAGGCGTCGACGAACATCCGCAGCGGTTTGCCGTCTCCCTCGCCGCGCAGCACGATCCGGTACAGATCGCGTTCCTCGCGCGCGTGCCGCAGCATCTCCAAGACGGGCTTGCCGGTGAAGCCGACCGCGCTGTCGGCGACGGCCGGGGCCAGCCGCTCGCCAAGTTCCGTCAGCAAGTCGGCCGTCACCCGGGCGAACAGGTCCTCCTTGTCCCGGAAGTGGGCGTAGAAGGTCGCCCGGGCCACGTCCGCGCGCTCGGTGATGTCCTCCACGGTCAGCGCGGTGAAGCCACGTTCCAGGACGAGTTCCACCAGGGCCGACCCCAGCGCGCGCCTCGACCGTCTGGTCCGTCTGTCCTCGGCCATGGAGCCCTCCTCGATCCTCGCGCCTCGGTGCGCGCCCAGTGTAGGAGAGCCTTGACACGCGAACAGTTACTGAACAGTCTGTATGACATTGGTCAGTCAGTGCGGCACTGGAAGGCCACTGACTGTCGTCGTCTCCCGACACACGCCCCGGAGAGGTCTTCATGAACCTCGGCATCTACTTGTCCCGCAGCGCCCGTTACTGGCCCGACGCACCGGCGCTCGTCTGCGGGGACCGCTCCTGGACCTTCACCGAACTCGACCGCGCGACCGACCGCCTGGCTTCCGCCCTGGCCGCCCGCGGCCTGCGCCCCGGTGACGCCGTAGCCTCGCTCGCGTGGAACCGCGGCGAGCTGGTGGAGGTCGAATTCGCTCTGTACAAGGCGGGATTGACGCGGGCGCCGGTCAACGCCCGCCTCGGGCGCGGCGAGATCGAGCACATCCTGCGCTACGCCCCCGTCCGCGCCCTGGTCTTCGACGCGGCCCATCGCGAGGACGCCCTCGCCGCCATCACCTCAGCCGGCACCGGCTGCCTGCCCGTCCCGCTGGACACGGGAGTCGAGGACGGTGTCCCGTACGACGCCCTGCTGGCCGAGGGCGCGGAGGCTCCGTTCCGCGTCGAGGTCGACGGGTCACAGCCCTGCGTACTGAACTTCACCTCCGGCTCCACCGGGGCGCTGAAGGCAGCGGTGCAGACGGCCGGCAACCGCCTGGCCAACATGCGCAAGCTGCTGATGGCCGACGAGTCCCGCCCGCGGCCCGGCACCCGCTACCTGGCCTGCGGCCCCATCACCCACGCCACCGGGATGGGCCTGCTGGCGGGAGTGTTCGGCGGCTCCACGACGTACGTCCTGCCCGCTTGGAGCCCCGTGGGCTTCCTGGAGACGGTGGAGAGGGAGCGCATCACCGCCACCTTCCTGGTGCCCGCCATGGTGAACATGCTCCTCGCCCACCCCGGCGCCGACCGCTACGACCTGTCCTCCCTGAGGAGCGTGCGCGTCGGCGGCGCACCCATCTCACCTCAACGGTTGCGCGACGCGGTGGAGTTCTTCGGCCCGGTCGTCGCCCAGGGCTACGGTCTCGGCGAGACCACCAGCGTGGTCGCGGCCCTGAGCAGCGAGGAGATCGCCCGCGCGGTGAAGGAGGACCCGGAACTGCTCCAGTCCTGCGGACGTGCCGCCTACGACACCGAGATACGCGTCGTGGACGAGGCGGGACGGGAGCTGGGGCCCCGCGAGGTCGGGGAGGTCATCGTGCGCGGGCCCGACTGCGTGCGCGAATACTGGAAGGAGCCCGTCCTGTCCGCGGAGACCTTCCGTGACGGCTGGGTGCACACGGGAGACCTCGCGTGGATGCGGGAGGACGGTTATCTGTTCCTGGTCGACCGCAAGAAGGACATGATCATCTCGGGCGGCTTCAACATCTACTGCACCGAGGTGGAGACCGCGCTCTACGAACACCCCGCCGTCCAGGAGGTGTGTGTCGTCGGTGTTCCCGACGAGCGGTGGGGCGAGGCCGTGAAGGCGGTCGTCGTACGCCGCCCGGACACGACCGTCACCGCCGAGGACCTGATCGCCTTCTGCGCCGACCGCCTCGACCGCCTCAAGAAGCCGCGCTCCGTCGACTTCGTCACCGAGCTCCCCCACAACCGCAACGGCAAGCTCGATCGCAAGGCGGTACGCGAGCCGTTCTGGGCGGACACCGTCCGCCGCGTCAACTGACCTTCCTCACCAAGGACTTACCGGTGACCTTTTCCCTGCGCCCCACCTACGCCGACGCACGAACCGCCGAACTGGTGGACCGTCTGCGCGACTACCTCGACGGCGAACTCGCCGACCACGAACGCGAGCACGGCATCACCCCGGCCACCCGCCTCACCCGCGCCGACCTCGAACCGGTCTGGCGCCGCAGCCGCGAACTCGGTTTCTACGGCATCCATCTGCCCGAGGAATACGGCGGCCAGAACCTCGGCTACTCCCAACTCGCCGCGCTGAAAGAGGAAGTCGGCGCGAGCGGGCGCGTCCTCGCGCACAGTGTGCTCGGCGACATGGGCGGTCCCCTGCGGGCCGGCGACATCCTCCGGCACGCCACCGCGCACCAGCTGGAGACGTACCTGCTCCCCCTCATCCGGGGCGAGCGGGCCTGCTGCTTCTCCCTCACGGAGACCGACGCCGGCTCCGACGTCCGCTCCATGCGCACCGTCGCCGTACGCGACGGCGACGGTTACCGGCTGACCGGACACAAGGTCTTCTCCTCCTCCGGCCCCTTCGCCGACTTCGCGATCGTGGTGGCCCGCATGGCCGGCACCGGCGAACACGAGGGCGACAAACCGGAGTTCTCCGCCTTTCTCGTGGACCTGGACAGCCCCGGCTGCCGGGTCGAGGACGGGGCGACACCGATGTCCGGCGAGCACATCGAGAGCGACATCGTCCTGGAGGACTGCCACGTTCCCGCCGCCAACCTCCTGGGCGAGGAGGGCAACGGCATGCGCATCGCGCTCGGCAGGGTCACCACCAACCGCCTGCTGCACTGCCCGACCGTGCTCGGCGCCACCCGCCGCGCCCTCCAGCTGGCCCTGGACCGCACCCGCACCCGGCAGGTCTCCGGCAAGCCCCTGCTCATGCTCCAGGCCATCCAGCACAAGGTCGCCGACATGGCCACCGACTTCTACGCCGCCCGCTCCATGACGTACGCCGCGCTGGCGGCGCTGGACGAGGGGCGCGAGGTGCCTGCGGAGGCGTTCATGTGCAAGCTGTTCGTCGCCGAGTCCGCCTTCCGCATCCTCGACGAGGCCGTACAGATCCACGGCAAGGAGGGCCTGACCCAGGGCAACGAGATCGAGTACCTCTTCCGCAAGATCCGCATGTTCCGGGTCCTCACCGGCACGTCCGAGATCCAGCGCAACGGCATCGCAAAACTCTTGGCCTTCCAGCACTGACCTCAGGCGGTCGTCCTGACCGGACAGGAGCTGTGGGGCCAAGACCTTGATCATGGTGTTGGCCCAGCGCATCTGCCGCGAGGCCGCCGGACGGGAGGCGGAGGCCGGGCGAGGAGTCCGTCATGCCCGACCGGCCGCCTGTGTCTCCGCTTCGTGCTTGAGGTTGTTGACCCAGTTGCGCAAGGAGTCGTCGAGCGCGGACTGCAGGGCTGCCTGATCGGCGAGGACGGGGGCGCCCGTCCAGGACTCCTCGGTGTGGACGAGGACGCCGTTCCTGGTCTGGGTGAAGGTCCATACGTGGACGGCGGTGATGCCCTGGGCCGGGCCGCCCCAGGCCAGGCGCTTGCCGTAGTCGGCCTGCTGGACGGTGGAGGTGATGTCCAGGCCCTCGGTGCTCCAGCGGAAGACCGAGCCTGGGCGCAGGCGACCGGGAGTGTCCTTGACCACGACGTCCACGTCCGGCTGCCACGACGGCCAGTTCGCTACGTCGGTCTGGACCTTCCAGACCGTGTGGAGCGGCGCGTGGATCAGGACGCTGTCACGAGTGATCACCGGCGCGCTCTCGTCGATGTGCACATCGGCGGTGTGCCGGGGGGTGGCGGTGGTCCTGGCGAGGCCCTCGCCGGTGAGGGCGGCGGCGGTGCCGGTAGTCGCAAGGAGGAGCGTAGTGGTCAGGATGGCGGACTTGGCCGCAGTGGTGACGCGCATGAGGCTGGCCTTAGGAAGGGGTTCGAAGAACCGTTGTGGAGAGGGGGGACAGGGCGGAGGGTTCGAGGGACGACGCGAGCGGAGGCCTCGGGCAGCCGGCGTAGTCGTCAGCCGGTCCGCTCGGCGCGCGCCTTGAGCGCCGAGAGCCACGCGGTCAGGGACTCGTGGAGGGCTTGGCCGAGCTCGTCGGCGGCGGTCTCGACGACGGCACCGCTCCAGGACTCCTCGGTGCGGACCGTGACCCGGCTTCCCGTCCGCTCGAAGGTCCACACGTGGACGCCCTCGATTCCGTTGGCCGGGCCGCCCCACACGATCCGCTCTCCGGGAACGACCTCTTGGACGGTCGACATGATGTCAAGGCCGTGGGTCTTCCATCGGAACGAGTTGCCGGGCAGCAGCGGACCGTCCAGCTTCGCCTCGTCCACGTCCGCGTTCCACTCCGCCCAGGAGTCGACGTCGGCGTGCAGAGCCCACACCCTCTCAAGCGGCGCGTCGATCACGGTCGACAGACGGACGACGACAGGGGCATCCTCATCAATGGAGAACATTTAGACATATCCCTTCGAATGGTTCACCGCGACGGTGTGACGCGGTGTGCGGGCGGTCGGTGGTGTACCGGTCATCGGATGCGGGCGTCGACCGCGGAAGCCGGCGTCGTGGTGGGAATCGAGGTCGAGGCCCGGGGGCGGCGCCGGATGAGCAGGACGCCGACCAGGGCGGTCGCGGTCAGTACGGCGGCGGAGACGCCGAAGGCGACGCGATAGCCCGCGGTCAGCGCCTCCGGAAGCGTCTGGTGAACCGACGCGTGACTCGTGACGGAGCCGGCGAGAGTGGCGAGGACCGCGAGACCGATCGCACCGCCGACCTGGCGGGAGGTGTTGACCAGGCCGCCGGCCAGACCGGCGTCCTCCTTGGCGACACCCTCGACGGACAGGGCGGTCAGCTGGACGAAGGCGATGCTCAGTCCCAGGCCCACCAGGACGCTCGGGCCGAGGATGTCCACGGTATAGCTGCCGTGTGCGCTGATGCGTGACAGCCAGAGCAGCCCCGCGGCCTCGGACAGCAGAGCGGCGGAGACGGTCGCGGTCGCCCCGATACGGCGCGCGACACGTGGCGCCAGCGTCGAGCCCAGCATGTTGGACGCGGCGAGGGGAAGTTGCCCGAGACCGGTCATCAGCGGACTGGAGCCGAGGACCTGCTGCTGGTAGAGCGGCAGGAAGAAAAACAGGGCGATCCACACCGAGCCCAACAGTGCCATCAGGACATTGCCGGTGGTGACACGACCGGTGCGGAACAGCCGGAGCGGCAGCAGCGGGTGGGGATGGTGAAGCTCGATCAGAACGAACGCGAGCGTGAGCGTCGCGGCCAGGCCGAGGGACCCCAGGACCGCACGGTCCGTCCAGCCGGAGCCGCGTGCGGTCGTCAGCCCCCACACCAGCGCGGTCAGGGCCAGTGTCACGGCGGCGGTGCCCGGCAGGTCGAACTCGCCGGTGCCCGGACCGGACGTCTGCCGCGGGACGCACACCGCTGCCGCGGCCAGCACCACGAACGCTCCGATCCCGACGGCGTAGAAGATCCACGGCCAGCCCCACGCCTGTGTCAGGGCGCCGCCCAGAAGGACGCCGGCCGCTCCGCCGGCGCCCGAGACCGCGCCCCACACCCCCAGGGCCCTGCCACGGCCCGGGCCGGGGGGGAACAGGTCCATCACCAGGGCAAGGGCCGAGGGAGCGATGGCCGCGGCGCCTGTTCCCTGCGCGACGCGAGCGGCGATCAGTACGGCTGGCGAGCCCGCCAGTCCCGCCGCCACCGAGGCCGCGCCGAACAGTGCGACCCCTGCGAGCAGGACGCGACGCCTCCCCAGCAGGTCCGCCACGCGGCCGCCGGCCAGCAGCAGCGCCCCGAAGGCCAAGCCGTAGGCGTTGACCACCCACGTCGTGCCATTGTCCGGCAGGCCCAGGCCGGACCGGATCTGCGGCAGCGCCACGTTCACGATCGAGGTGGCCAGCATGACGGTGAACTGGGCTGCCGCCAAGGCCGCGAGAGCGGCGACCGGGCCGGTTGCGGACCTTGATGACTTGGACATGGTGACTCCGTGTGTGGTTGACCACTCAGCGAGCAGGGGCGGGCAGGGAGGGGCGCCCCGGCGTGCCGGGTCAGTCGCGGTCGGCTATCCAGGAGCCGTGGATACCGGCTACGACCCGGCGCGGCAGGTGAACGGTCGCCACCGGGCCGCGCAGGACGTCCGAGGCGTCCAGGACCAGCAGGCTGGAGGCGTCGGCGTGCAGATCACTGACCACCGTCAGCAGGTATCCGTCGTCCTCGGCCGTGCCGCCCCCGGCCGGTACGAAGACCGCCTCGCTGGGGAGCCGACCGTCGCCGACGTGCCGGACCTGCCGGCCACCGGTGGCCCTGTCGTACTTGACCACCCCGAAATTGCCGACGCCTCGCTCGTCGGGGAACGAGATCGCGTACTGGAAGCGGTGCTCGCGGCCCATGACGTCCTCGTTGATCGTGGGGAACTCCACCACCAGGTCGTCCACGATCCGCTCGCGCACGGTTCCCGCCGCCAGGTCGACCACCCACTGGCGGTTGTACGAGCGGGAGTTGGGGACAGCCCCCCTGTCCGGGGATCCGACCCACCAATTCCAGGAAGTGCGGAACCCCTCCCGGTCCACGGTCGGGCCCTCGAGGACGATCCTGCCCTGGGTGTCCTCATAGGCGTTGGCGGCGTGCAGCATCGATCCCGGCTCGATGTCGAACCAGCGGATCGCCGCCGCGCCGCCCCGCCCACGGGGCATCACGCCGATCCGGGCGGGCTGTTCGTCCTTCCAGGCGTACGGGATGCCGGACGTCTCCGTGTGGTCGAAGGTCACCGTTCCCTCGACGAAGACGACGTACCGCTCGGTGATGGCGAAGTCGTGCTTGAGGGCCGTCGTGGCACCCGGCACCTCCTCGCTGTGCACCAACTCGCCCTTCTCCGAGGAGACGTGGTAGGTCAGATAAGGCGGGAACGGGGACGAACTGAAGAAGTGCAGCTCTCCCGAGACCGGGTCGTGCTTGGGGTGGGCCGTCATGACGTTGGTGAGCTTGCCGTCGAAGTCGTAGGCCCCCACGGTCGCCAGCTCGTCGGTCAGCTCGAAGGGGAGGTTCGACTCGCACAGGGCCAGCAGTCTTCCGGCGTGCTCGATGACGTGCGTACCCGCGGTGCTCGCCGTCAGGTCGGGACCGTTCTCGGTCATGTACGGCGCGCCCTCCAGCGCCGGCGTCCGCACCCAGCGGTTGCGGTACCACTCCGCCCGGCCGTCCCGCAGGCGGATGCCGTGCACCATGCCGCTGCCCTTGAACCAGTGGGTGGGAGTGACACCGGGCTTGGGGTTGTGGCCGTTGCGGACCAGACGGCCGGACAGCTCCGGCGGCAGCTGCCCCTCGACCACGAGGTCGTAGGCGGTGATCTCGTCCACGTGCGGGGTGTAGTGCCCCGAGAGGTACGGCTTCATGAAGGTTCCTTCTGTTCCTGAAGCGTTGTGACGAACGCCAGGGGAAGACACCGCGCGGCGGTCACGCAGGCATGTTCCGGCTGGGACAAGGGGAGTCAGCGGCATCCGGCGGTGCACCGGGCCGCGTTCGTCTTGGCTGGTTCCATGATGTGGCCCGGGTCCGCTCGAGATCGTGCCCGGACCAGTGCTCACTGGTGCTCACTGGTGCTCATCACCGTGAAGGTGGCGGCGGCGTCCCGGGGCCGGTCGGGCGGTTCACGACTGTCGGCGGCGGCTGAGTACGTCGCCGAGGTGAACGCCCGGACGGCTGATGCGCGCCGTCGACGGCGGTCGTGTACGGCTTCGCCGGGTCCCACCGGTCGGCGGCCTTGTGCCGGATCTTGCGGGCAGGGCGGAGTCGGATCGGCTCAGGGCGAGGTCCTCGCGCGGCGCGAGCCGTCCGCGGACTGCTACGAGGGCGGCGGCCCAGCGCCTGGGCCACGCCTCGTCCGTCACCCCGAGCACGCGAGGCATTGGTCGTGTCGTGCCCGCTCAGCCCGCCGGCACGGCGTCCGCCGGGTTCGTGTGCCAGTTGGTCACCACGGGCTTGTCCACGACGGTGTTCCCCACCGGCAGCGAGACGGGGTTGGGGTCACCGTCGCTGACGGACACGATGACCGTGCTGTACTCGGTGCCGTTGTCGTCGTTCGTGGTCTTGGGGTTGACGCCGGCGTAGACGGTGGTGCCGCCGCTGAGGGTGATCTCGCTTCCCGCGGACTGCTCCGCGGGATGAGCCTGCGTGCCCCCGGAGCCGAAGGCGACGACCGGCAGCCCCGCGGGCAGCACGCAGGTGATACCGGGCTTCGCGCTGACACTGATCTGGATGTAACCGCCCGCCTGGGTCATCGACTTGGCCGACCAGCGCAGGTCGTTGGACCCGCAGCCCTGGCCGTAGCCGGTCTTGTCGGCGGCGGCGCCGTCGTCGGACGTCCGGCCCGCGCCGGTGCTCGCCTTCGTGCCGCCGCCGCTGTGGGTGGCACCGGCCGTGGCCCCGGTCGACCCGCTCTTCCGGCCACCGCCCGAAGCGGCCGTCTCGGTGGCGTCGGCCACCGGCTGGGGGGTGGGCGTTGCCGCCGAAGTGGCGGTGGTCTTGGCCGTGGCGTCGGCGGTGGTGCCGGAGCCCTCCTGGCAGGCCGTCAGGAGCAGTCCGGCACCGAGTGCGACGGAAGCGGCGAAGGCGGCGCGGAAGCGGTGGTTCATGAGGTGTCCTCTCGGTCGGCGGGCGCTGGGCGGCGCCCTTGCGTGATTGCCTCGTCCGATCAGCACGACGGACGGTCCACCGGATCAGTTCGATGCAGTGGCACGTTCGCGACGGCTCCGGCACACGGCTGTGACAGAACCCGCCGGATACGGACGCGTTGTCACCGGTCGCCTCGGCGCACCCCGCCCAGAGACACCATGCAGAACAGTTACTTCACGCGTCCAAACTCATGCCTTTGTCAGCAACTTGTGCCGATTCTCGGCAAGAAAGCCATGCCAAGACACCTCCTTGACAGGTGTCACTGTCGCGGTGAAGCTGTCGCTCCGACCGATGAGGAGGCACCGTGCACGATCACGACGAGTACCTGTACTTCCTTCGCCGCGCCTTCGACGGGATGCTCGGCGTGCTGGAAGAATTGGGTGACGACCTCGGCAACACCGCGCCGCCCCTGCCCGGCGCCAACTCCCCCTACGCCATCGCGTTCCACTGCGTCGGTATGGCCGAGTACTGGCTGGGTCACGTGGTCGCGGGACGTCACGTCGACCGCGACCGGCCCGCCGAGTTCGCGGCGAAGGGGGACGCACAAAGCCTGCGGAGGGAGGTCGACGCGCTCTTCGCGCGTCTGGAGGCGGACCTTCGCACCACGCCACCGTCCGCATCGCCGCGCAACGCGCCTCCGGCCGAGTTCGAGGGTCCGGACCGTCCCCTGAGCGTGCGGGGCGTCCGCTTCCACGTGCTGGAGGAACTGGCCCAGCACCACGGGCAGGTGCAGATCACCCGCGATCTCCTGCGGGCGGAGGAGCCCGCGTGAACGCCGCACTGGCCCGGGACGTTCCCGGCTTCGACGATCTCGGCCTCGACTGGCTGCGGGCCCGCGGCAGCGTGAAGTGGCACCGCCCGGAGCGGGACGTCCTGCCCGCGTGGGTGGCCGACATGGACTTCCCCACCCCGACGCCGGTGGTGGACGCGCTGCGCGCGGCCGTTGACGGCCGCGATCTCGGGTATCCGGACTGGCCGGACGGCAGCCCGCTGCGCACGGCCTTCGCCAAGCGGATGGCCGAGCGGTTCGGGTGGGCCGCGTCGGCGCACCGCGTGCGCGAACAGACCGACCTCATCCAGTGCCTGCAACTCGTCCTCCACCTCGCCACGTCGGACGGCGACGCGGTGGCGGTGCAGACTCCCAACTACCCTCCGTTCCTCGCGACGTTGCGGACGATGAACCGGCGTGCCGTACCCATCCCGATGCGGGACACGGACGACGGCTGGCGCATGGACTTCGCCGCCCTGGACACCGCGGTGAAGCGGTCCGGCTGCAAGGCATTCGTCCTGGTCAACCCGCACAACCCCACCGGCAGGGTCCTGACGCGCGAGGAACTCGGCGAGATCGCCGCCGTCGCGCGACGGCACGATCTGCTCGTGGTCAGCGACGAGATCCACGCCGAGCTGGCCCACGCCCCCCACCGGCACATCCCTTTCGCGAGCCTGTCGGATGACGCCGCCCGCCGCACGGTGACCCTGACCTCCGCGACCAAGGCGTTCAACCTGGCGGCCATCCGCTGTGCCGTGACGCACTACGGCCCGGACCGCCTGATCGCGCTGCGCGACGCGCAGCCGCCCGACCTGTACGGCACCGTCTCACCGCTCGGTGTCACAGCCACCCTGGCCGCGTGGGAGCAGGGCGACGCCTGGCAGCGTGATCTGCTGGCCGTGCTGGACCGCAATCGCCGGCGCGTCCACGCGGTGCTGCGCGACCGGCTCCCGCTGCTCCGCCACCACCTGCCCGAGGCCACCTACCTGGCGTGGCTGGACACCCGGCCGCTCGGTCCGGCCGAACCGCCGGTGGAGAAGGTGCTCAGGGACGGCCGGGTCCTGCTCGACGGCGGAACGCCCTTCGGCCCAGGCGCCGACGGGTTCCTGCGACTGAACTTCGCCACCTCTCGGCAGGTGCTGGAGGAGATCCTGGACCGGGTCGCCAGGGTGCTGGGCGGGCAGGAGGGGTGACGACGATGCCGGAGAGCGACTGGCACCATGAGGGTGTGGATGACTTCGTCTTCGTCAGCGGGCGGCTGTCCCTGGACCTCGCGGGCACCTTGCTGTGGCGGCGGAGCCGGCGCATCGAGCTGCTCCGTTCCCCCGACGACCTACGGCGCTGGATCCGGCAGGCGGGCCTGCTCGACGCTCCCGGCCCGCTGGACCCCCGCGCCCTGTCCCGGACGTGCCGGCTCAGAGAAGCCGTGTACGCGCTGGTGCGCGCGTGGCCGCCGGCACCGGCCGCGGACGACGAGGTCCGGGAAGCGCTCGCCGAGGTGAACGAGGCGGCCCGGTTGCCACTGCCGAGGCACCAGCTCGACGAGGGCGGCCGGCTGACCCGTACCGGGGGCGTCGACGAGGTGCTCGGCGCGGTGGCCCGGGACGCCGTGGGTCTGCTCGGCGGTTCCGACTTCGCTCGCGTACGGGAGTGCCTCAACGAGGACTGCACCCGGCTCTTCGTGGACCTGTCCCGGTCCGCGAACCGGCGCTGGTGCGGCATGGCCGAGTGCGGGAACCGGCACAAGGTGGCCAACTACCGCAAGCGGCGGCAACAGGCGGTCCGCTGACCTTTTCCGGCCGCTCGTGGGCACCTCACCGGGGAAGCACGGTGGTCTCGCTCCGGCCGGACGACCGTCACCGACCGGCTCTTCCGCCGAGTTCCCAGTGCCACAGCACCTCGCAGAGCCGCTTGTACCCTTCGGCCAGGTGGCGGCGGTACGTGCTGTACGGCAGCCCGAGCCGTGCCGCGGCCGCTTCCTGGGTGGTCGCCGCCTTGCGCAGGTAAGTGGCGGCCAGAGCCCGGTGCTGCCTGCCCGACCGGGCATCCCGCTGCACCTCCCCCACCGCGCTCACCAAAGTCTGCCGCAGGGCTTCGGCCGGGTCCGGCTGTGCCGCCCAGCCGAACCGGGCGCTCAGCCGGCTGGAGAAGAGGGCGCTGCCGCGCAGGACGTCGGACCGGTGGAGATCCCGCAACGCCTGCCGTACGGCCGCGTCGAACTCCGCCTTCGTCAGGGGCTTGGCCGGCGCCCCCTGCGCCTCTGGTGCGGCGGGGACCTCGGTGAGCGCCCCCGGCTGCGTCCGGTCGAACCAGATCTCCAAGGGCGTCACCCGCCAGTCACAGGCGAAGGTGGTGAAGGTACGGCCCCGCTCCCACGGTGTACGGAACATCTCCTCGTGACCGAGGTGGTCCATCAACGGGCCCCACAACCGCGCGTCCGGCGAGGTGATGAACGACCAGGCGAGGCCGCGGGACCGGATCCAGTCACCGCAGATGCGCAGTTGCATCAGGTGACCGACGCTCGATATCTCTCCGTAGGCTCCCGGGTAGATCATGAACCGGCTGATCCGCAGGTGCTGATCGGGCAGCAGCGGCCCCCGCTGCGCCACACCGGCCCACATGTGTGCGACGACCGGGTCCAGGCTGCCTCCCACCTGTGGATCGGTCAGCCGCAGCCACAACATGAAGGCGAGGAGTTCGCCCGTCTGGGCGCTGCGGTACATACGGAAGGCTTCGGGCTGCTCCTGGAGCCAGAAGCGGACGATGTCCGCGGAGTGAGGGCCTTCCGTCTCCAGGGTCATGCGGACCGCCTGCTCGTGGTCCTCCGGCCGCAGGGCGTCCTCGTAGGCGTCCCCCTCCCGGTCGATCTTCTTGAAATACGGCTCCATCGGCCCGTACCGCTTGAGGTAGGTGAGCGCGCGGATCGCGGTCATCGCCTCCGGCTCGGAGGCGGTCCTGGCCCGCTGGAGCAGATGGTGCCCGGTGCGCACGTGCATGCGTTCGTAGCTGTCCGGGTCCCGCCAGCGGAAGTCCTGGTCCAGGGCCTCGCTCACCAGCTCGTGCAGGAACAGACCCTGACGTCCGTACTCGGCGAACGGCAGCGTCCGGAGCCAGGCGAACATCTCGGCCGCCCGGTCCTCCCCGAGCACGGCGCCCAACAGGGGCTCGGTCGTGGTGAGCGCGTGGGCGGCGGTCTCCAGGGCGAGCCGGTGGTCACGCGAGGGCAGCTCTCCCACGAGCGCGGACAGCAGCTCGGCGATCACGTCGGGGCCGGGGGCCCACCGCGCGCTGCCCACGGTACCGTTCTGTGCCACCGAGGCGGCCAGGCTCAGCGCGAGCGGATGACCGTCCGCGAACGCCAGGATGGCCTCCCGCCGTTCCGGAGCCACGTCACGCCGCTCCAGCAGTGCGGTGGCCGTGGGCCGGTCCAGTTTCCCGAGCGGAAGCACCTCCAGCAGCTCGCTCCAGGCCAGGTCGCACAGCCACTCGGCGCTCGGCGGACGCCGTCCCGCCACGACCACGACGGCGTCCTCGCGCAGACCGGGCAGGAAACGGTCCCGCAGCCAGCCCTCCAGTCCCTGGCAACGCTCGAACCCGTCGATGAACAGCACGACCTCTGGACCTGTGACGGCGTCGGTCGTCTCGGCCAGGAAACCGGCCGGGGACGGGGTCACCCGGTGACCGTCCACCCAGACGATCCGGCGGCCGGACCGGCGTGCCTCGTCCTCGAACCGGCGCAGCAGCGTCGACTTGCCCACCCCGCCCGGCCCGTGGACGTACAGGACCGGACCCACGCCGTGGGCACCTTCCAGCGCGGCGCGGAAACGGTCCAGTTCCCCGGACCGTCCCACGAACGTCCTGTTCCGCGCGGTCCGCAGGCGGTTCGCCAGGCTTCCAGGGGCAGTTGTCACCTACACATTTTAGAGACACCGGGTCCGCTCACGGTGATTCGCCGGTCTCATGACGGGCATAGCCGTTCCGCCACGCCCATGCGGCGATCTCCACGCGGTTGCGGGTCGCCAACTTGGCCTGGATGTTGGTCAGGTGCGTCTTCACGGTGCCCACGGTGATGCGAAGCGTCCCGGCGATCTCGGCGTTGGTCAGCCCTTGGGCCACCAGGCGAACCACATCCAGCTCGCGTGGTGAGAGGTCTGTTCCCCCGTCCGGCGCGGGAAGCGTCCGCATCATCCGCTCCAGCAGACGGACGGTGATGGAAGGGCTGATGAGCGAGTCGCCGGCCGCCGCCGCGCGTACCGCCTCGACCAGGAGCCGCGGGCCGGCGTCCTTGAGGATGAAGCCGCAGGCTCCGGACCGCAGGGCCCGGGTGACGTACTCGTCGTCGTCGAAGGTGGTCACCATGACGACTCTCGGCACATGACGCGCCCCGGGCGGGGTCAGGGCCCGCAGGGCGTCGAGTCCGTCGAGGCGGGGCATGCGGATGTCCATGAGGACGACGTCGGGGCGGTGGCGCGCGGCCAGGGCGACGGCCCGCACGCCGTCCTCGGCCTCGGCCACCACGGTGATGTCGTCCTCCACGGAAAGGATCATGGCCATACCGGTGCGGACGATGGCCTGGTCGTCCACGATCATGGTGCGGATCACGCGGCCTCCGCCCGGGGCAGCGGGGGAAGCAACGGCAGACGCGCGCGGACCTGCCAGGTGCCGTCGCTCCCGGTACCGGCGCGCAGACTGCCTCCCGCGCTGGTCACCCTCTCCTTCAGGCCCGTGAGACCGTAGCCGGGCGGGGCCGTGGGCGGGGCCGCTCCGTCGTTGTCGACGAAGACGGCGACGTGCCGACGGCCTGCCTGTACCCGCACGGTCGCCGTGCGGCAGGCGGGAGCGTGCTTGCGGATGTTGGTCAGGGCTTCCATCACCACCCGGTGGACGATGACGGCCACGTCCGCCGGAAGCCGCTCGGTGGGCCCGTCCTCGACGAGTCGCACGGACACACCGGTGGTCCCGAAGTTGGCCACCAGGGTGCGCACGGCGGCCATGCCTCCGTGCGGGGCGAGCGGGGCTCCGGGGTCGTCCGCCCGGAGCGCGCCGACCATGCGGCGCAGGGACACGAGTGCCTCCGCGCCGGTGTCCTCGATGCGCCGCAGGGCGGCCGGCACGAGGTCGGGCCGCTTGCCGGCGATGGCTCCGGCCCCCTGGGCCTGGACCACGATGCCCGTCACGTGGTGGGCGACGTAGTCGTGGAGGTCCCGGGCCAGCCGCACACGTTGTTCGAGGCGGACGCGGTACTCCCGTTGCCGCCGGTCGGCCGCGACGAGCCGGGCGGTCACCGCGGCGCCCGCCACGGCCACGGCGATCAGAGTCAAGACGAAGGCGACGACGACGCTGCCCTCGCGGACCTCCACCGCGAGGGGGCGCGACACCACCGCGGTGATCAACGCCACCGTGCCCACCGCCGCGGGGGCGGCCGCACCGCGCCGGGCCGTGAACGCCAGGACGATCAGCAGCGCGACCGGTTCGAAGGCGCCGTACGCCGTCGACGCGCCGGGACCCGCGCGCAGGTGCACCGCCGTGGTGAAGGCCAGCGACGCCACGGCGGCTGCCAGCCCCGACCAGGCCATGACCCGAGTTCTCACGCCACGCCGCGTGATGAGGGGCAGGGCGACCACGACGGCTGCCGCCGTCATCGCCGACAGACCCAGCAACGGACCGGTGACCGGCTGACGGAAGGTCCCCCATCGCAGGTCCAGCCGCGCGGCGGCCACCGCGAGAAGGAGCAGGGCGGGCCACCGCAGTGCGGCCGCACCGCGCGGAAGGGCCGACGGCAGGGGGCGATCGAAGGGCATGCGGTGAAGGGTAGGACAGCCGGCTCGTCCCGCCCTCTGCCGAAAGTCGTAGCGATCGTCCGGAAGACCTGTCCTTCGCCGGATCCGCGCAGTGACCGTGTCCGGGAGGGTTGCCGCCGATACCCCGTCGGAACCGGAGCAGCCGATCCATGAACGTGAACCTGACCATCGAAGCGACATACGTCCTGGTCCCCGCCCTCGCCGTCTTCCTCGGTGTGGCCGCCGTCCGCCACCGCCGTGCGCGGCCGGGCTGGACGGGCCGGCACGTGGTGCTGCGCACCACCGCGTGCCTCTACGCCATGGCCGTGCTGTCGATCACGGTCTTCCCCCTGGAGGTCACCTGGGGCAGGTACGCCAACCAGATGCCGTGGACGAACCAGATCAACTACGTGCCCCTGATCACCGCCGACGTGACCGCGGTGCCCAACGTCCTGATGTTCGTGCCGCTGGGCGTCCTGCTGCCACTCCTCACGCGTGTGAACAGCACGGCCCGGGCCATCGGGGTGAGCGCGTCGGCGAGCCTGGGCATCGAGACGGCGCAGCTGCTGTCGTACGTGCTCTTCCACAACGGTCGCGCCGTCGACGTCAACGACCTGCTCGCCAACACCCTGGGCGGGCTGTTCGGCTACCTCCTGGTGCGCCTCGCCCTCGGCATGCCGTCGGTTCGCGAGCTGCTGCACGGCCACGCCCTGCCCCGGTCGGCCGTGGGCCGGCCGGCCGGGACGGCGGCCGTGTGCCAGGTGAGGTGACGGAGCACGCGCCGACGGGCCGGCACCGCCGGTGAACCCCGCCCGGCTCGTCACCGTTGTGGGGGACGGAGCGCCGGCGGCGGGTGGACCGTCGTGGGCCCGGACATCGGGCGTACGCCGAACGGGACAGGCACCGTCCCCGCCCGGCCAGGGACGCTCCCCCATCGACCACACGACTCGGAGGCGCCATGACGCACTTCACCGGCCGCCCGCTGCCCGTGCACCGGACCCTCGCGGCGATCACCGCGGCCGGGGCCACGCTGCTGTCCGCCGCAGCCGCCCCCTCCGCGTTCGCCGCGTCCACGGCGGACGGCCCCAACTACGTCGCGCTCGGCGACTCCTACGCCTCCGGCGCCGGGCTGCCCAGCGTCACGGACGCCGAGTGCGACCGCACCACCGCCGGTTACGCCGCCGTCGTCTCCCGCACGTCGGCGGGCAAGGGCCGTACCTTCAAGAACGTCACCTGCACCGGAGCCACCACGGCCGCCCTGTGGAACACGCAGGGCTCCAAGCCCCCGCAGTTGAACGCCCTCACCCCCAACACCAAGCTCGTCACACTGACGTTGGGCGGAAACGACGTCGGCTTCACCAACGTGCTCACCACCTGCGCGCTCGTGGCCTCCTCGGGCCCGGCCGGAAGCCCGTGCGAGAAGTACTTCACGGCCGGCGGCAGGGACGTGCTCGGTGAACGCATCAACACGGTCGAAGGCCGGGTCCGCGACGCCCTCACCGACATCAGGCGGCGCAGCCCCGACGCCAAGGTGATCGTGGTCGGCTACCCGGCCCTCTTCCCCGACAGCGGCGTCGGATGCGCCGGGGTTCCCTTCGCCAAGGGTGATTTCGTCTTCCTGCGCGACGTCACGAAGAAGCTCAACAGGGCGTTGCAGCGCCGGGCCACGGCCGGTGACAGGGCCGTGCGGTTCGCCGACACCTACGCGGTCACCGTTGGGCACGACATGTGCCAACCGCGCGACAGACGGTGGATCGAGTCCTTGAACCCGGGCGAGGACACCCTGGCGGCCCACCCCAACTCGGTCGGCCAGTTCGCGCTGGCGGCAGCCGCGTACGAGGCGATCCTCAAGCCGTAGCGCGCCCCGGCCTTGCCGTCGGCGGCCCCTCGCCGACGGGACGCCTGTCGTCCTCAGCGGCAGACGGCGAAAATCACCAGACCGCGTTCCGAGAGGTCCGCCGAGGCGAACGCCGACTCCGCCTCGGTGCCCGCTCAGCGGCCCTCTCCCGTTCCGCCCCGCGGCGTCGCCAACGCCTGCGCCCTGGTGGCGTCCACGCGCAGGGCCCGGCGGCGCGCGGGGCTCAGTTCACCGAGCACCGCGTACCGGAGCACTCCTGCCGGAAAGCCGTAGCTCTGGCCGTCGTACGGGGAGTCCGCCCCGGACCAGGCGAGCAGCCGTACCGAGACCGCCTGGTCGGCCAGTCTCAACACCTCTTCGAGCGGCATCCGGGACAGCCGGGCCACCAGGCGCATGTCCGGCCGGTCACCGATCACCGCCGCCCGCTCGACGACCTGCCGCGCGGCAGGCGGCAGTTCGGCGAGCCGGGCCCTGACGATGCCGCGGACGGCCGGCGGCACGGGGGCCCAGGGCCAGTCGGCGTGCAGTGCCGGCCCGAGGTGCCGGACATGCGTGAGCACCTGGCGCAGCAGGAAGGGATTCCCGCCGCTCAGTTCGTGCAGTCGGTGTGCGGCGTCCGTGGGCACGGGGCCGCTCGTGGTCGCGGACAGGACGCAGCGCACCGCGGCCTCCGTCAGAGGAGGGAGCGGCATCACGTCGGCACCCCGTCCCGCCAGTTCGGCCAGGAACCCTTCGGTGGCGGGCCCAGGCTCGTCCGTCACGGTGAACACCACCGCGAGCGGCGCCTCGGGCAGCTCCCGCGCGTAGGCGAGCAGCAGGTCCCGTACGTCGTTCGAGGCGAGGTGGACGTCCTCGACGACACACAGCATGGGCCTCGCGACGCCGACGTTCTCGGCGAGCTCTCCCAACCGATCACCGAGCTGCCACAGTTGTCGGTGGGAGAACCGAGAGCCTGCACAACCGTGTTCGGCACACCGGATCCGCAGCACCTGCCAGCCGGCGCCGGAAGCCTGCCGTGCCGCCTCCTCGGCCAGTCGGGTCTTGCCCGCTCCCGGCTCCCCGGACACCACGGCCCAGCCGGCGCGGCCGGTGGCGGCCTTCCGCAACAGCTCGGACAGCCGGGCGAGTTCGCGTTCCCGGCCCGGCAGGTGCGGCCGGGCGTCGGCCGACCGTTCCGAAGACACGCCGTGTGTGCCGAGCCGAGCATGACGAAACGGCGGGCGCAGTGACACCGAGTCGTGCCGCAGAACGGCCATCTGCGTCTCACGCAGACCGGGCCCCGGATCGAGCCCCAGGTCACGGGCCAGAAGGGCACGCACCTCTGCATAGCGGCGCAGCGCCTCGGCGGGCCGGTCCGCGAAATACAGGGCTCGCATGAGCACGACCCAGGATGCCTCGCGCAGGGGATCCCGTTCGACGAGCCGTTCCGCGCTCGTGATCGCCTCGTTGATCCGGCCTTCCTGGAGCAGCAGATCGGCTCGCAGTTCCTCGGCCGACAGCTTCAGGGCCTGGAGCCGTCCGCTCTCACCCTCCACGAAGTGGTGGTCGCGGGCGTCGACGAGCGGAGTCCCCCGCCACATGGCCAACCCGTGCTCGACCTCCTGAAGGGCCTCACCGGCGCGGCCTGTGTCCGCCAGCGCCTGTGCCTGCCGCACGGACCGTTCGAAACGCACAGAGTCCAGTAGCTCGGGCGGGAAGGCCAGGGCGTATCCGGTGGGGGTGGTGCGGAGCACTTGAGGCTGCTTTCGCCGCCCACGGCCGGGTTCCAGAGCGGCGCGCAGTCTGCTGATGTGCGCGTGGACGGAGGAAACGGCGCTGGGCGGAGGACGGCCGTTCCAGAGATCGTCACAGAGACGTTCGACTCCGACGGTGCGACCGTTCTCCAGAAGCAGCCTCAGGAGCAGGGCACGCCGCTTGGGCGGTCCCAGACCGATCACCTCGCTGTTCCGCCGCACTTCCAGAGGACCCAGCAAACGAAATTCCACGGCGACACCTCTCTCGCATCGGTGTCACCCTCACCCGCTCATGTGCTCACTCGACAGTCCGAACGCTGCTCATCACCGGCTCGGCACTGCTCACCGCCGTATCGCTTCCGTTCATCCGGGGCCCGGTCACCCCACCGGCTCTCCGACCGGCCTACAGCGCCTGTGCCCTTTCTACGAGGAGTGGCCACCGCCGGTTCATCCCGCAGTAACCGAACCGGATGGCCAAGCCCATCGTCGCAAGCGGGGAGGCGGGCGGACGGCCGCACACAGGGCCTGCCCGTACGCGGTGACACTCCGGCAAGAGGACGACAAGACCCCGGCAAGGAGACCCGCCGACGCTGGCGCTGCCACCGGCGAAGGACGCGGTGGGAGTCAGTGGGGAGAGGGCATGGGGGCCACCAGCGTCGAATCGGAGTGCGAGCGCTTCATCCGCGTGATCTACGACGAGCACGGCGACGCGCTCAGACGCTTCGCGGCAAGGCTGCTGGGCGAAGACTGGATCAAGGCGGAGGACATCCTCCAGGAGGCCGCGATCCGCGCCTGGCGGCACACCGGCCTGCTGGCGCGACAGGGGAAGGACGGGGTCCGGCCGTGGCTGTTCACCGTCGTGCGCAACCTGGTGACCGACGAGCATCGGGCGCGCCTCGTCCGTCCTGTCAGCGCCTGCACCGTCGACGAACTCGTCATCCCGGTCGACGACGGCATCGAACGGGCCCTCACGCGTCACGTCGTGCGCGACACCTTGAACGACCTGACACCTCAGCAACGGCAGATCCTGCACCACACGTATTTCCATGGCCGCAGCGTCGCCGAGACGGCACAGGTACTCGGAATCGCCCAGGGAACCGTCAAATCACGTACCTATTACGCGTTGCGGGCACTCAAGTCGGCCCTGCACAACCGCGGTGTCCGGTTCTGAGACGCCTGAACCTCCCCGCGTGTGACCCGCCGGCGCCGGCCTCCTGCCGAGCCGGCTCAGTCCTTCCGCGGCGCCGTGATCGTGCGCGCGACGTCGCGGGCGCGGTCGGACCACGGCGTGGGCAGCAAGGTGCTCTGGTCGAGGCGGACGGCGGTGCGGGTGCCGTGCGCGTACGTCGTCCCTCCGTCGGCGGAGCAGACCCGGTAACCGGCCGTGGCCGAAGTGGTGCCGAGACGGTCGATCCACAGGTCGACGGCGTAGGTCCCGGGCGCGGACAGGGGGGCGTCGTAGGTGATGGTGAAGGCCTTGACGACGTTGAACGCGTCGTTCTCCAGACCGTTCGAGCCGCCGAACCCCTGCGCGTACCAGAATGCCGTCCAGGCACGCTCGACCAACACCTGGTAGCGGCTGTTGTGCAGCAGCCTCATGGCGTCGAGCTCGTCGAAATGGACCTCGACCGGAACGAGCACTCCGGCGGCGGGCGTGGCGACAGAACTCACAATGATCCTCCAACAGCGTGTACGAGGCGGTGCCTGTGTCATCCCGGACAACGGTGAACCAGGACATGCCGTTCACCGAAGCGGTCGCGAGAACGGCAGGCGCTCCCTGGATGAACCGACCGCGCCGGCTCGCCGTTGAAGGCGGTGAGCAACCCGGAAAGGAAATCAGTCACCGTGCAAAAGAAGCTCAGCGCTCTGCTGGGAACCGCTCTGGCCGGCGCGGCTCTCTCCACCGTGCTGGCGGCGACGCCCGCGCACGCGGAACAGCAGTACACCCTGCAGAACGTCGCCAGCGGCCGGTGCCTGTCCGGACAGGCCGACCGCACCGTCCGCCAGGGCCCGTGCGACGCCAACGCCAAGTGGATGCCGGTCTACCGCCACAGCAGCCATATGGAGGACGCCCCCATGCTGGTGAACGTGGCCACGGGCATGTGCCTGGACCAGAACACCGACGTGGCCTACAAGGAGGTCTACCTGTCCCCGTGCAGCGCTGAGGACTACGGCCAGCTCATGGGGCTGTACTCTCACGGCGGCAACCGGAACGTCGTCGCCCCCGTCGAGAGCGAGATGCGGCTCACCGGCTGGAACACCGGTTCGGTGAGCTTCGACACCATCCTCGACTCCCGCCGTGAGAAGCAGCTCTGGGCAACCATCTGACGGCTGTCTCGTCCACGCCGGAGCGAGTCCGGGTCCGACCCATCGAGGAAGTCCAGGGTGCTGATCGAGATATGCGCGGCCGTCGCGCTGCTGCTGTTCGTCATCGGTGTCATCGTCGACGCGAGGCGCTTCGCGAACGCCGTACTGCTCGGCGTCTTCCTCACCCTGACAGCGGTGGCCCACGGCCGGAAGCTCCTGGTCGTCCACCACGCTCTGGACGACACCTGGCTGGCCGGCCCTGCCCTGGAAGGGCTGGCCGTGCTGCTGGTCTGCTGCCTCCTGATCGGCAACGGGGTGCGGATGGTACGCAAGGAGGGCAGTCGCCCGGGCAACCTTTTGACACTCCTCGCGGGTCTCGGGCTCCTGTCGCTCCTGCTGCTGACGGTGGTGGCGTACGTGGCCGAGCTGCGCCTCGTGGCCGCCGCGGTCGTCATCGCGGCGCTCATCACCGCGTACTTCGTCTGCCTCTACATGTGTTTCGGCGTGTACGGGTACGTCTACAGCCGCCTGCCCGCCCCGTCCGGCCTCGACTACATCATCGTCCTCGGGTCGGGGCTGGTCGGCGGTGACCGGGTGCCGCCCTTGCTCGCGGGCAGACTGGACCGGGCGTACGCGGTCTTCCAGGCCCAGCTGGCGGGGGAAGCCCTCATGGACGAGCGCGGCACCGGCTACCGCTGCGCGATCGTGGCCAACGACTTCCACGCCTTCCGGACCGCGATCATCGCCCGGAGCATGGGCATCGACGCCCACGTCCTGGGCTCCCCCACGGCCTCCTACTTCCGGCCCAGCGCGACCATGCGGGAGTTCGCCGCCGTCGTCCTGCATCACCGGTGGACGCACCTCACGGTCTGTCTGTTCCTGGCCCTCGCCTGCCGGCTGATCCTCCTGTAACGGCACCGAGGCCGTTGACCGGAAGGCCGCCACCGCACCGGACCTCACACGCCCATGACACGTGTCAGGCGCTCCCCTCCTCGTCGATGACGGCAGGGACGGCATACGCGACGCCCCGCGTGTGAGGCACGTCACTGGAAGTCGGAGCGGGGAGCAGACAGCTCATAGAGGTGAGCATTGACATGCGTGCCCGACTACGGGCTGGGGAGCCGGCCGCGTTCGCCGAGTTGTTCGACAGTTACGCCCGTGGCGTGTACAACCACGCTTTCCGTCTGACCGCAGACTGGTCGACGGCCGAGGACGTCATGGCCACCACGTTCATGGAGGCATGGCGGCTCCGAGACAGGATCGACGCCGAGGGCGGCTCGCTGCGGCCATGGCTGCTCGGCATCGCCACCAACACCGCACGCAACCAAATTCGCAGCAATCGGGGATACCGCCGGGCCGCGGTGGCCACGGCGGCGGCCGTACTGCCCGTTCCGGACCACGCCGACGAGGTCACGAACCAGATCGACGACCAGCGCAGGCTGGCGGCGACCCTTCGGGCGCTCGGGGCGTTGCGCAGGACGGAACGTGAGGTCGTCGCGCTCTGTCTGGGGGAAGGGCTCGATTACGAGGCGGCGGCGAAGGCGCTGGGGATCCCGGTGGGCACAGTCGCTTCCCGGCTGTCCCGGGCCCGCAGGAAACTCCGCACTCTCGCGAAGACCGAGCTCGAACAGCACGACGATGCCGCGGTGGCCGGCCCGCCAGTGGTCAGCGGCCGCGTTCCGCGTGCGCCGCGGACGAGAAGCACGGACGGATCCGAGAAAGTTCGAGGCAGACGGGAAGCCGGGGCGGCCGGCCGACAGATACCAGGTGACCGCATGAACACTGTCCGGCCCGCACAGGAAGGAAACCGATGAGCGCGAACACGCCCCGGCAGAGGCCGGGCGCTTGGGAGGAAGCCGCCGCACAGCTGCTGTCCCGCACTGCGCGTGACCTGCCAACGGGCCGCCACGAGTACCACAAGGAGCTTCTGATGGCAGGAATCGAGCAGGCACAGCGCACGCAGCAGGTCCCTCCCGGCACCGCGAAGGCGCGCGGGCTGCAGCTGCTCCGCCCGGCGATCGCTCTGCCCGCCCTGGCCGCCACCGTGGCCGCGGCCGTCATCGCCGGGACGGCGCTGACCGGTGGCAACGGGGACGGACCCGCCCGGCTCGCCACCGGTCCGGCCCTGACCACCCAGATCGGCACCGCCAGCCCCGACGGGGTGAGCCGCCTGCTCGACCAGGTCACCCTGGTCGCGGCCCAGGAGGAGCACCCGACCCTCAAAGCGGGCCAGTACGTGTACATCGAGTCCAAGACGGCCGACACGTTCGTGAAGACCGTGGACGACAAGAGCAGCCTCGCCAGTCACGCACTGCACAAGCGCCAGGTGTGGTACTCGCCGGACGGAACCAAGGGCTGGCTGATCGACCCCGCCGTCAACGACAGTCCCGAAGGGGAGACCCTCAGTCTCCCCGACGAGCAGGGCAACATCCCCGTCGCCGGCCTGAACCATCCGTCGTACGACTACCTGGCCAGTCTGCCCGCCGACCCCGACGCGCTCCTCGCCAAGATCTACAAGGAGACCAAGGGGCACGGCAACTCACCGGCCCAGGAGGCGTTCGCCACGATCGGTGACCTGCTCGGCGAGAGCTACCCGCCGCCCGCGCTGACCAAGGCGCTGTTCAAGGCCGCCGCGAAGATCCCCGGCGTCGTCACCGTGAACGAGGCCGTCGACGCGGTCGGCCGGCACGGCGTGGCGGTCGCCCGGCTGGACGAGAAGAGCGGCCAGCGAGAGGAATGGATCTTCGACAAGAACACGCACGTCTTCCTGGGCAAGCGAACCGTCCAGGTGAGCAAGGCCAGCGGTCCGGAAGCACTCATCAAGCCCGGAACCGTCCTGTTCACCAGCGCCGTCACGCAGCGAGCCATAGTCAACGACATCAAGCAGGTGCCCGCGCAAGGGAGCTGACACACCCGCGGAGCTGCCTCAGGGGCCACCCTGGGGCAGCTCCCCGCGTTCCCTTGGCTGATCGGACACCGCCGTCGTCGACGGCGACCTGATCACCGACAACGACACTCCTCTGGCGGGTGTGCTTTCCTTTTCGTTCCTCGTGATCAAATAGACCAAAGGCCATGAAATGCGGACTAGTTACGACCGATGAGTAACCGCTTTACACGGTGTATGGTGCACGCGTCGGTGCGCCGACCGGCGGGTGAGCGTGCCCCCGCGTTCAGCAAGGCGTCGTCGTGCGGAGAGACGGCGACGGTAGGAGGAGTCCCACGTGACCGGCAGTGTTCCCAACGACATTGCGGGCCGCCTTCAGCGCGGACGCGACCGGATGTTCACCGGGCGAGCAGCGGAACTGGCCGTTTTCCGCGCCGCTCTGACCGGGGACGAAGGGGCGCCGGCGGTGCTCTTCGTGCACGGCCCCGGGGGTATCGGCAAGTCGATGCTGCTGCGGCGGTTCGCGGCCGAGGCGCGGGCGATGGGCCGGCCCGTGCTGGACATCGACGGCCGCACGGTTCAGCCGACGCCGGAGGCGTTCGAAAGGGAGGCCGGGGCGGCTTTCGCCGAGGACGGCACGGTCCTGATCATCGATACCTTCGAACGCTGTCAGGGGCTGGAGGGATGGCTGAGGGAGAAATTCCTCCCCAGACTGCCCCATGGCGGAGTGGCGGTGATCGCCGGGCGGCAGGCACCGGAGGCGGAGTGGACCTCCGACCCCGGGTGGGCCGACCTGCTGTACCGCATGGCACTGCGCAATCTCTCACCCGACGAGGCCACCGCCCTGCTGCACGCCTGGAGAGTTCCCCGGCACAGCCAGGCCCCGCTACTGGCCTTCACCGGCGGACATCCGCTCGCCCTGGCCCTGGCAGCCGCGGTGGCGGTCCGGGAACCCGCCCGCGCCACCCAATGGAAACCCAGCATGGACGTCGTCGCGACACTGCTGTCCCGGCTGGTCGGCGAGGTGCCCTCCCCGTTGCACCGCCGGGCCCTGGAGGTGTGCGCGCGCGTTCACATGACCACCGAGACACTGCTCCGGGTCGTCCTCGGCGACGACGCCACGGTCATGTTCGCCTGGCTGCGCGAACTGCCTTTCATCGAGTCGACGCAGGACGGCCTCTTCCCGCACGACGTCGTCCGGCAGGCGCTGGAGGAGGATCTGCGCTGGCGCGATCCGGACGGCTACGCCGAACTGCACGGGCGGCTCGGCCGCCACCTGTTCGAGCAGATTCGCACCTCACCGGCGACCGGGACGCTGTCCGCGGTGCGCTCCTTCCTCTTCCTGTACCGCGACGACCGGTACATGTCCGACTTCAACAGCTGGCGGGAAGCGGGCGAGGTCCGGCTGACCGCGTGCGAGGCGGACGACCGTGACAGGATCCGATCGCTGGCGAGCGACGTCGAGGGCGAGGAATCGGCCGCCCTGGCGGGGGCGTGGCTGGAACGCGGGCCGGAAGCGTTCCGGGTCTGCCGCACCACGCGTGAGAACAAGGCGGTCGGCTTCTCCGCCTGGTTGCAACTCACCGAAGCCCCACAGGCGTTCCACGACCCCGTGGCCGAGGCGGCCTGGAACCACGCGCGCGCCACCCAGCCCCTCCGTGAGGGCGAGCACATAGCGGTGGCCCGCTTCTCCGTGACGTCGCCGGAGTACCCGAAGATCTCCCCCGTCGAGAACCTCCACCAGTGGCGGACGCTGGCCGAGGCCGCGAGAACCGAGGGCCGGGTCGCTTGGATGTACGTCGTCGTGCGGGCGGGCACGTTCTGGACGCCGTACATGGTCAGCCTCGGTCTGCATCCCATCGCGGAGCGGCCACGGGTGGGTGCCCTGACCTACACGCTGTTCGCCATCGACTGGCGGGTCCAGCCGGTGTGGGCCTGGGCCGAGGAGAAGACCCGGCTGATGCTGTCCCACGTCCGGGACGGGAGCCGCGCCGTTCAGGCGGACGGCGAGCAGGCACGGCGGGGAACGGAGTTCACCGTGCTGTCCCGCCCCGAGTTCGACGCCGCGCTGCGCGACGCGCTCCGCGGCTTCTTCCGCCCGCGGGAGTGGTCCGCGAACCCGCTCACACGCAGCAGACTGACGGCGGGCACCAACCGCACATTGCCGCAGATCCTGACGGACGCGGTCGAGGCACTGCGTACGGAAGCGGGCGGGGAGAAGTACTACAAGGCGGTGTCACGGACGTACCTCACCAAGGGAATGCCCACCCAGCAGTCGGTCGCCGAACGGCTCGGTCTGCCGTTCAGTACGTACCGCAGACACCTGGCGGGAGGCATTGCCCGGGTGTGTGACGCGCTGTGGCGGCAGGAGATATACGGGGACCCGGCACCGGCCGACCGGCCGCACCCCGCGGTCTGAGACCCGCGCGATCACCCACCCTGTGCGGCTGGTGGTCCCATGGGCCGGCTCGCCGCTGATTCCGTCAGGCCCGTGGCGACGAGGAGCAGTTGCGCGAGGCGCTCGCGAGCCCGGTCCGCATCACCGTCGAGGGCCAGCTGCGCGGTCACCGCGTCGTACGCCTCCAGGACCGAGCGGATGGCCTCCTCCCGGCAGCCGGGGGAAAGAGGCGCGCCGCAGGGTACGGTCAGTGTGTCCAGGACGGTCTCGGCCAACTCCCGGCGCACGGCACGGTGCACTCGCGCCGCCGCCGGCCGACGGGCCGCGTACGCCCGGACATCGGTCTCGAACAGCAGCCGGTCCGGCTCCGACAGCAGCACCCTGGACAGCTGTTCGGTGAGCGGGGACCTGTCGCGCGAGCCGGGCGCCGCCGTACACGCATGGGGAAGAACCGTGGCGACGCGACGGCGCAGCTCGGCCGCTCGCTCCTCGTACAGCGCCAGGAACAGCTCGTCCACACTCTCGAAGTTGGAGTAGAAGGCACCCCGGCTGAAACCGGCCTCGGCGCAGATCTCCGCGATCGACACCCTTCCGTAGCCGTTCACCGCGAACACCTGGAAAGCCGCCGTCAGCAGCCGGGCCCGGGTCCGTCGCCGCCGACGCCCGGGACCGGGTCCCGACGTCAACCGGCACCTACCGCGGCCAGCAGCTTCGAGCGCGACGGCCCGGGTGCCCACGGCCGCTCGGCCGGCCGACCGAGAGCGAGGACCCGTTCCACCAGCCTCGGATCGCCGAACGCCTCCGCCGGTGTGGCCAGCAGGGCGGCCGTGGCGGCAACCGCCCGCAAGACGTCCGGATCACGCAGCTTCACGGTCTCCAGCGTCCTCCTGAAGTGCCAGTCGGAGTCCACGGGTGCCGAGGCCGCGGGAGACCGGCGCGTCAGCCGGTCCACCTCGGCCAGCCGGTGCCGGTCCCACACACCGAGGTGCCGGCGCGCCCGCCCCAGAACCTCTTCGGTGGCCTCGCTGAAGCGGACAGCGAGCTTGTGCGGATCGTCGGCATCCTGGGTGCGGAGCCGGGAACGCAACAGCGCGGCATGCAGCAGCCCTGAGGAGATACCCACACCGAACAGCGGATTGGTAGTGGCCCAGGCGTCGCCGACGCTCACGATTCCCGTGGCCACGGGCTTCCCGTTCACGACGAGGCGGCGATGCCGCCCCTCCATGCCCGACATGGCGACGACCCCGGTGACAGGCCGTCCCTCTCCGGCCCAGTGAGACTCGGCGGGGAACAGGCGCAGCACCGCGTCCCACGTCTGCTCGCGATGCAGCGCTCGCAGGGCCCGGTCCTGGCCGGAGACGAAGAACGACACCGACCGGACGCCGGCGTCACCGGCGCAGGAGACGGTGGAGACACTCTCATAGTGAGTGGTGGGCCACGGCGGCACGTGCGACTCCGTCCCGGGTGCGGCGCGGAAGTAGCGGGTGTACGCGAGGAAGCCGTACTCGTCCCGCTCCACCACGGGACCCGGTGCGCCCAGCTCACGCAACATGCGTCCCACCGGCGAATTGCGGCCCGCCGCGTCCACGACGAGGTCGGCGAACACGGCCTCCCCGTCCGCCGTGACGGCTCCCACCACATGCGGCTGCCGCGGCACCCGCTCACGCCCTGCCAGCAGTGCCCTGACAGCGGTACGCCGACGCACGGTCACACCGGCTGTCCGGCCGGCAACGCTGTCAAGGGCGGCCTCGAAGAGGGGACGGCGGACGTCCATCATCGTGAAGCGCTCGTCTCCCGGCCGGGGCTCGTCCAGAATGCCGGAGCGAAGGGCACCGTCCAGCAGGTTGCCCTGCCGCAGCCCCATCCCGGTCAGCTCGTCCAGAACCTCGGGAACCTCCGTCCGCAGGGTGCGGAACACCGCGGGCAGCAAGAGGTGCGGGTGACGGAACTGGCTGACTCCGGGACGCCGCCACGACTCCCAGGCGGCCTCGGCACCGCCCGGCGGCGGCCCGGCATCCCGTTCCAGCACGGTCACACGGTTCCCGTCCCGGGCCAGCATCACTGCCAGGGCGAGTCCCGTCGGGCCCGCTCCGATCACCAGCACGTGCATCGTTTCCACCTCTCCCAGTTCGACGGCGGGCTCATGATGTGGTGAAGCGGTGCTCACCTGGCAGATCGGTCGACTGGTGATTCCATGGCCGTCCTTTGCTCATCGAACTCCCGACAGGCGTGAGCCGTTGAGGGGGTGAAAACCCGTTTCGCCGTCCCGGCAGGGCGAAAGCAGCGGTTCCGGATTCCGTCCGGCCATCCCACGACGGTTGCGTCTGCGCAGGTCAGACGCCCTTTCGCGTTCCAGCCGTCCCGGATTCCCGGCAGACATGGCGAGTGGGGCAAGGACTGCCCCAGGCTGATCACGGCGCAACCGCCGAGCCACTCGCCTCGCAGCGACCGGGTTCCGGCGCCGCGTCCGGCCCACCCGGCGACGACCGCCGCAAGCAGCCGTCCGGACCTCACCCGGCACCCGCGAACGGATGCCCGACCATCACGGGAAGAGATCATGAACACCCAGCAGACGTCTGTCCTGACCACCGAGCACGTCGGCTCCACGATCCCCGGGCCCACCACACCGCGCGCTGCCGCGAGCACCGATCAGTTCGTACGCGAGCTGTACGCCGAGCACGGGACGGCCCTGCTGGCCTACGCGGCCCGCGGCCTGGGAAACGACCTGCACCGCGCCCAGGACCTGGTGCAGGAAACCGCCGTAAGGGCCTGGCGCCACGGCCCCACGCTCACCCTCTCCGCGGACGGCATCCGCCCCTGGCTGTTCCGGGTCCTGCGCAACCTGGTGATCGACGAGCACCGGGCACGAGCCGCGCGCCCCGACGTTCTCCACGAACTGGACGACACCGTCGTGCCGGTCGGCGACGGCGCGGACCGTGCCCTGACCGCCCAGGTGGTACGGGAAGCACTGCGGGATCTGACCGCGCGGCAGCGCGAGATCCTGCACCACACGTACTTCCGCGGTCTCAGCGTGAACCAGGTGTCGGAACTCCTGGGCATTCCACCGGGCACGGCGAAGTCGCGCACCTTCTACGCGATGCGCGCGCTCCAACGCGCCCTGGCCGCCCGCGGCGTCCTCGGCTGAGCGGCGCGTACCCCACGCCGGTGCCTCTCACGAAGCCAGGGCGACAGTGACGGCGACCGGAAGAAGCAGTACCTGTGAAACCCGCACGGGTGACTCGCCGCCCACACGCACCGAACCCGCCTGGGCGTGTGTCCGTTGAATGGAATGACGCGCACCGTCCACACCCCCGAGGACGGTGCGCGTCGGGGGTCCCGGCAGACGCCCTGGCCCACCGACTACGTACACGAGGGTTCGGAGAAGAACAGAGTGAAGATCTCGCGCATAGCCCGGGTACGCCGCGTCGCGACCGCCGCGCTGCTCACCCTGGGCGCCGCTCTCGGCCTGGCCACCCCATCAGCTCAGGCCGTCGAGGGTGGGACGACCATCGCCGCCATGTGGGGCACCGGGATGGCCCAGGTGTGGGAGGCGACACCCGACGGGCCGGCCTACCGCTGCAGCGGCAGCGTCGTCGGCCCCATCAAGGTTCTCACAGCCGCCCACTGCTTCAGGTCGGGTGTGCCCTACGACCACTACTTCGTCGTGGTCGGGCACACCCTCAAGGGCGAGGGCACGCGGATCAGGATCGGCAACGTCAACACGCACAGGGACTTGGCCGTCGCGAGCCTCAAATCCGATCTGAGCAGTGACCCCCATGTCCATCACATCAGCGTCAACACGAACGTGGAACCCGCCCCGGGCCAGTACGCCACCGTGCAGGGGTGGGGGAGGACGTGCCTGACCTGCACCGGCTCACAGTTGCTGAAGGAGGCTCGGGTCAGGATCATCGATCAGGGCTACGACCTGGCCGGCGGTCCGGCCTATCAGGTCTACAACTCGCTGAAGAACGGAATCCTGCGCGAGGGTGACTCGGGCGGCGCCATGATCTTCCAGGGCCGGCAGTACGGCGTCGTCTCCTCCGACGGCGGCCCCAGCGACCCCGCTCACGCCTACATCTCCATGTTCGACCAAAGCGCGGAGCGGTTCCTGAAGGACATGCACGTACCGGTCAACACCACTTGGTGACTTTCCGTCCGGGGCCTCACCTCGTGGACACCGGGTGTGGGCGTCTCCCGGCACCGAATGGGCATTCTTACGCCCCCTGGCCGTATCACAGTGATGGACGCTGGACGCTGCCCGACGAAGCGCTCACAGAACCTTCCTGAGCGCGCGAACGCCTCCGCCCTGTCCTTGTGGGGACAGGGCGGAGGCGTGTTCACGCGCCGAGGGTGGCCTTATGCCCATGGCGCACATCACGCACACCCATCAAAACCGCAGGTCAAGCACCCTTTGCGACCGGTTCAAGGATCGCGACACACTCCACATGATGCGTCATCGGAAACAGATCGAACGCCCGCAGCGTCCGTACCCGGTAGCCGCCCTCGCGGAAGTACCCCAGGTCCCGGGCCAGCGCAGCGGGATCGCAGGCCACGTAGGCGATGCGGCGGGCGCCGAGGGTGGAGAGGTGGGTGACCGTCTTGCGGCCGGCGCCCGCCCTCGGGGGGTCGAGGACGATGAGGTCGACCTCGGTGATGCCGGTGCGCGGCAGGACCGACTCGACCTTGCCCTGCTCGATACGGACCCGCGGGAAGTCGGCCAGGTTGTGCCGCGCGTCCTCCACCGCCCGCTTGCCCGACTCGATGCCGAGAACCGCGCCCTGCTCGCCGAGACGGTCGGCGAGGGCGCCGGCGAAGAGGCCGACACCGCAGTACAGGTCCAGGGCCATGTCACCCTTGCGCGGCAGCAGGCCCTGCATCACCGCCGTGACCAGCGTGTCCGCCGCCTTCGGGTGGACCTGCCAGAAACCGCCGCCGCCGACCCGGTACGTACGGTCGTCCGCGCGCTCGCGTACGAAGGGCCGGCCGTGGACGCGGTGCACGCCACCGGACTTCTCGTCCACCCGCAGGACCGACACCGGCCGGTCCAGCTCGACCAGCGGCAGGCGGGCGCCGGGGCGCGGGGTGAGGACCACCTGGCGGTCCTGGGAGCCGGTCGCCGCGATCGCCTCGACCGACTCCATGCCGGTCCAGTCCCGCTTCTCGATGCCCAGCTCGCTCACGCCCGCCGCCGCGATCATGCAGTGGTCGATCGGCTCGACCTCGTGCGAGCGGTGGCGGCGCAGGCCCGCCTTGCCCGTGGCGGCGTCCACCGCGTACTGCACCCGCGTGCGCCACTGCGGCACCTGGCCGGCGGGCAGCTTGTCGCCCTCGGCCGGGACCACCGTGCCGTCCCAGCCCGCCTCCTCCGGGGTGAGGCCGGCCAGCCGCTGGAGCTGCTCGGCGATCACGTCGGCCTTGAGGCGGCGCTGGGCGCCGGGCTTGGCGTGCTGCCAGTCGCAGCCGCCGCAGCGGCCGGGGCCCGCGAAGGGGCAGGGAGCCTCGATGCGGTCCTTGGACGGCTCCAGGATCCGTACGGCGTCCGCGCGCAGGAAACGCGCGCCCTCCTCGCCCTCGGTCACCCGGGCGACCACCCGCTCGCCGGGCAGCGCGTGCCGGACGAACAGCACCTGGCCCTCGGACGTGCGGGCGATGCAGTGGCCGCCGTGGGCGACGGGGCCGACCTCGACCTCGTACTCCTCACCCACCAGAGACACCGGAGACTTGGTCGGTTCTGCCTGCATGGTGAGGTGACTCCAGATCGAAGAGAAGAGAGACAAAGAAGGACGGGGGCGGTCGGCCGACGGTCGACAGCCCACCAGTCTACGGCCTTCCCGTCCCCCTCGGTCCCGGCCGGATATCCCGCCGGTCCCCTCCCTCAGTCCTTCCCCGACGGTTCCTTGGGCCGTTCCACGGCCGGGCCCCGGCGGACCGCGCCCGGGGCGTTCCACTCCTGGCGCTTGCGGGCGCGGGCCCGGGCGGCCTCGGAGGAGGCGAGCTGGTAGGGGACGGAGGTGACCATGACGCCGGGTGTGAAGAGCAGGCGGCCCTTCAGGCGCAGGGCGCTCTGGTTGTGCAGCAGGTGCTCGTACCAGTGGCCGACCACGTACTCGGGGATGATCACGGAGATCGCGTCGCGCGGAGACTCCTTGCGCAGGCTCTTGACGTACTCGATCACCGGGCGGGTGATCTCCCGGTACGGCGAGTCCAGCACCTTCAGCGGTACGTCGATCCCGCGCCGCTCCCACTCCTCGCGCAGTGCCCTGGTCTCGGCCGGGTCGACGTTGACGGTCAGCGCCTCCAGGGTGTCCGAGCGCATCAGCTTGGCGTAGGCGAGGGCGCGCAGCGTGGGCCGGTGGATCTTGGAGATGAGGACGACGGAGTGGACCCGGGAGGGGCGGACCATGTCGTCGCTCGGGCCCTCGGGCGCGGCGATCTCCTCGGCGACCCGGTCGTAGTGCTTCCGGATCGCGGTCATCGTCGCGTAGAAGATGCACATGCCGAGCAGGGCCACCCAGGCGCCGTGCGTGAACTTGGTGACCAGCACGACCACCAGCACCAGGCCGGTGAAGAAGGCGCCGAACGCGTTGATCGCGCGGGAGCGGATCATGTGGCTGCGCTTGGCCGGGTCCTTCTCGGCGGCGAGGTGCCGGTTCCAGTGCCGGACCATGCCGGTCTGGCTGAGCGTGAAGGACACGAACACGCCGACGATGTACAGCTGGATCAGACGGGTGGAGTCGGCGCCGTAGATGAACACCAGCAGCGTGGCCGCGCCGGCGAGCAGCACGATGCCGTTGGAGAAGGCGAGCCGGTCGCCACGGGTGTGCAGCTGGCGCGGCAGGTAGCGGTCCTGGGCGAGGATCGAGCCGAGCAGCGGGAAGCCGTTGTACGCCGTGTTGGCGGCCAGGAACAGCACCAGCGCGGTGGCGGCGGCGAGCAGGATGAACAGGAAGCTGCCCTTGCCGAAGACCGCCTCGGCGACCTGGGAGATGACCGGGTTCTGGACGTAGTCGGGGCCGACCGGGATGCCGTGGTGCAGCAGGTCGGTGGCCGGGGTCTCGGCCATGCGGACCTTCGTCGTCATCGCGAGGGCGATGATGCCGCAGAACATGGTGACGGCGAGCAGGCCCATCATCGCGAGCGTGGTGGCCGCGTTCTTCGACTTGGGCTTGCGGAAGGCCGGGACGCCGTTGGAGATCGCCTCGACGCCGGTGAGGGCCGCACAGCCGGAGGAGAAGGCGCGCAGCAGCAGGAAGATCAGCGCGAAGCCGGCGAGGCCCTGGTGCTCGGCCTTGATGTGGTAGTCGGCCGTGGGGGCGCGCATGGTGTCGCCGAGGACCAGGCCCCGGAAGGCGCCCCAGAGGATCATGATGAAGACGCCGCCGACGAAGACGTACGTCGGGATCGCGAAGAGCTTGCCGGACTCCTTCACGCCGCGCAGGTTCATCAGCGTCAGAAGCACGATCACGGCGACCGCGCAGAGCACCTTGTGCTCGACGACGAAGGGGACCGCGGAGCCGAGGTTCTCGATGCCGGAGGAGATGGATACGGCGACGGTCAGGACGTAGTCAACGAGCAGGGCGCTGGCCACGGTGAGCCCGGCCTGGGGGCCGAGGTTGGTGGTGGCGACCTCGTAGTCGCCGCCGCCGCTCGGATAGGCGTGCACGTTCTGCCGGTAGGAGGCGACCACGGTGAACATCAGCACGACGACCGCGACGGCGATCCAGGGGCTGAAGTGGTACGCCGACACGCCCGCGATGGACAGGACCAGCAGGACCTCCCCCGGCGCGTAGGCGACGGAGGACAGCGGGTCGGAGGCGAAGACGGGGAGTGCGATGCGCTTCGGCAGGAGGGTCTCACCCAGCCGGTCACTGCGCAGTGCGCGCCCGATCAGGATCCGTTTGGGCACGTCGGTCAGTTTGGACACGAGAGAGGATCGTAAGCCTTCGTACGGGCACCCGCCCACCCGGCGGGCGGTATCTGCCTCACGAGTGAAATCGGGGGCGTGCGGAACTTCGGAATCCGTGGTGGCGTATGCCCGCCGTGCCCTGGGGGCAAACGCCGCCTGTCGTCGCCCCCGGGGGGTCGCCCGCGCGTGCCCGTGGGGCTGTTCGGGGCACCGTCCGTCCCGTGCGGCCTCGGAATCCAGACCTCGCGGGCGTGCTCAGGATCACTCGCCGTGTCACTCGCCGGCGGTTCGCCCGGTGACGGGAAGGGGGGTGCGGGGCGCGTGGCGCCCGTGTGTAGCTTTGGGCGTCTGTCTGAGACCCTGATGCTTGAGCAGTAACTTTTGGACACCGGAAGGACGGTCGTGCACATCGTCATCATGGGCTGCGGAAGAGTGGGTTCCGCTCTTGCCCAGACCCTGGAGCAACAGGGCCACACGGTCGCCGTGATCGACCAGGACCCCACCGCCTTCCGCCGGCTGGGCCCGGGCTTCGGGGGCCGCCGGGTCACCGGCGTCGGCTTCGACCAGGACACCCTGCGCGAGGCGGGCATCGAGGAGGCCGGCGCCTTCGCCGCGGTCTCCAGCGGTGACAACTCCAACATCATCTCCGCGCGCGTGGCCCGCGAGATGTTCGGCGTGGAGAACGTGGCGGCCCGTATCTACGACCCCCGGCGCGCCGAGGTCTACCAGCGGCTGGGCATCCCCACCGTGGCCACGGTCCGCTGGACCGCCGACCAGATGCTGCGCCGGCTGCTGCCCTCGGGCGCCGAGCCGCTGTGGCGCGACCCCACCGGCGGGGTGCAGCTCGCCGAGGTGCACGCCTCCCCGAAGTGGGTCGGCCACAAGATCAGCAAGCTCCAGGAGGAGACGGGCGTCCGGGTGGCGTTCCTGACCCGGCTGGGCGAGGCGGTCCTGCCCACCTCCCAGACGGTGCTGCAGGAGGGCGACCTCGTGCACGTGATGATGCGGACGGACGACGTGGACAAGGTCGAGGCGGCGTTCGCCAGTGGCCCGGAAGAGGAGGGCGGTCACTGATGAGGGTCGCCATTGCCGGGGCCGGCGCGGTCGGCCGCTCGATCGCGGGCGAGCTGCTGGAGAACGGCCACGAGGTCCTGCTGATCGACAAGGCGCCGACCGCCATCTCGGTCGAGCGCGTCCCGCAGGCGGAGTGGCTGCTCGCCGACGCCTGTGAGATCACCTCCCTGGACGAGGCGGCGCTCCAGCGCTGCAACGTCGTGATCGCCGCGACCGGCGACGACAAGGTGAACCTGGTCGTCTCGCTGCTGGCGAAGACCGAGTACGGCGTCCCGCGCGTCGTCGCCCGGGTGAACAACCCCAAGAACGAGTGGCTGTTCAACGAGGCCTGGGGCGTGGACGTGGCCGTCTCCACCCCGCGGCTGATGTCCGCCCTGGTCGAGGAGGCGGTGAGCGTCGGCGACCTGGTCCGGCTGCTGCGCTTCAGCCACGGCGACGCCAACCTGGTGGAGCTGACCCTGCCCGAGGAGTCGGCCCTGGCCGGCACCCAGGTGGGGGACGTGGAGTGGCCGCAGGACACCTCCCTGGTCACGATCATCCGCGGTACGCGGGTGCTGACCCCCTCCAAGGAGGACTCCCTGGAGCCGGGCGACGAGCTGCTGTTCGTGGCCGCCCAGGCCCGGGAGGAGCAGCTGGAGGAACTGCTGTCGGTGCGGCGCGAGAGCTGAGCCCGGGTATACGGAAGGGCGCCCTTGGTGACAAGGGCGCCCTTCGTCGTCGTACGACGGCTGCTCACGCCTCCCGGCGGTGCCGTCCCCCGTCGGGCTCACCGGTCTCCGCGGCCAGGGCGGCGGCCTTGCGCTCCTTCTCGGCCTTCTGCGCCTCCTCCTGCGCCTCCATCTCCGCGAACACGTCGATGGGCGCGGGTGCCTTCGCCAGGAAGACCCAGGTCAGCCAGACCGCGAGCAGGAACGGCGGGATCTTCAGGGCGACCAGGACCCAGCCGAGCTGGGTGGTGTCGGCCCACCAGTACAGCGGGAAGAGGATCGCGCACTTGGCGAGCAGGATCAGGCCCCAGGCCCAGCTCGCCTTGGTGTACGCCTTCTTGCGGCCCGGGTTGCGGGTGCGCCAGGACAGGTTCTCCTTGAAGACCGGGCCCAGGATGAGGCCGATCAGGGGCACCCCGGCGAGGGCGGTGACGATGTACGCCACGGCCAGGCCGAGCGTGTAGAGCATGCCGGGGAGGTAGAAGTCCTTGGCGTTGCCGGTGAACATCGCGAAGACGACACCGAAGGCCACGCCGAAGACACCGCTGAAGGCGTGCTTGACCGTGTCCCGCATGGCCAGCCGGACCACGACCAGCACCAGGGAGACCGCCAGCGCGGCGATCGCGGACAGGTGCAGGTCCTTGTTGACCGTGAAGATCGCGACGAAGAGCAGGCCCGGCACGACCGTCTCGACCATGCCGCGGACCCCGCCGAAGGCCTCGAAGAGCGCCGCCTCGGTCACCGCGCGGGCGTCTTGGGGCTGAGTCTGGTCGGTGTCTTCGGTCGGCTTGTCGAGGGACGTCACCGGCTACTCCCGTCCGAGGGGTCGCAGTTCGTATTTCGGGTTGAACAGCACCCGGCGGCCCCGGCTCATCGAGATCCGGCCCGATGCGATCAGCTTGCGCCCCGGTTCGATCCCGACGATGGAGCGCCTGCCGAGCCACACGACGTCCAGGGCGGCGGAGCCGTCGAAGAGTTCGGCCTCCAGGGCCGGGACTCCGGCGCGCGGGCGCAGGGTGACCGTGCGCAAGGTACCAGTTACGGTGACGATCTGCCGGTCGTGGCAGTCGCCTATCTTGGTGCAGCCTGCCGTCTCGGCGTCTTCGCGCAGCTCCTCGGACTCCAGGTCCTCCTGCGACGAGGAGAGCCGGTCGAGCATGCGCCGGAACCGGCCGGCCGGCTTTTCGGAACGAGGAACAGCAGTCATATGTGAAGCGTACCGGGGCCGCAGGCAGGGCCGACAGGGCGCCGAGAGCGCCCGCCGGCTCACTTCTCGAACCGGTATCCCATCCCCGGTTCCGTGATGAAGTGCCTCGGGTGCGACGGGTCGGCCTCGAGCTTGCGCCGCAGCTGGGCCATGTACACCCGCAGGTAGTTGGTCTCGGTGCCGTACGACGGTCCCCACACCTCCTGCAGCAGCTGCTTCTGGCCGACGAGGCGGCCGGTGTTGCGCACCAGCACCTCCAGCAGGTGCCACTCGGTCGGGGTGAGCCGGACGTCCTTGCCGTCGCGGTGGACCTTCTTCGCGGCGAGGTCGACGGTGAAGCCCTCGGTCTCCACGGTCGTCAGGTCGTCCTCGCCCGGCCCGGCCGGCTCGGCCCGGCGCACCGCGGCCCGCAGCCGGGCCAGCAGCTCGTCCATGCCGAACGGCTTGGTCACGTAGTCGTCGGCGCCCGCGTCCAGCGCCTCCACCTTCTCGTCGGAGGAGTGCCGGGCGGACAGCACCAGGATCGGCACCCGGGTCCAGCCGCGCAGGCCCCGGATCACCTCCACACCGTCCATGTCGGGCAGGCCGAGGTCGAGGACGACCACGTCGGGGTGGCGGGAGGCGGCGAGTTCGAGGGCGGTCCTGCCGTCGGGGGCCGCGTCCACCTGGTACGCGCGTGCCTTGAGGTTGATCACGAGGGCGCGCACGATCTGCGGCTCGTCGTCGACCACGAGCACCCGGGTCATATGGTGTGCCTTTCCGGTTCGGTACGGAACTCCCCGGCGGGGAGCGGCTCGGGGCGCGGTCCCGCCGCGCACAGGCTCAGCACCATGGTGAGCCCGCCGCCCGGCGTGTCCTCCGCGGTGAGGGTGCCGCCCATGGCCTCGGCGAAGCCCCGGGCGACCGCGAGGCCGAGCCCGACGCCGGCGCCGCGCGGAGCGTCCCCGTAGCGCTGGAAGGGCTCGAAGATCCGCTCCTTGGCCTCGTCCGGCACGCCCGGCCCGCGGTCCACCACGCGCACCTCGACCCGGTCGGCGATGGCGCTCGCGGCCACCAGGACGCGCCGCCCGGGCGGACTGTACTTGACGGCGTTCTCCACCAGGTTGGCCACCGACCGCTCCAGCAGCCCGGGGTCCACGGCGACCATCGGCAGTGTCTCGGGCACGTCCAGGTCGACGCTGTCCTCGGGCACGCCGCCCAGGGCCATCGGCACGACCTCGTCCACGTCGATCTCGCGGATCAGCGGCGTGACCGTGCCGGTCTGGAGGCGGGACATGTCGAGGAGGTTGCCCACGAGGTGGTCGAGCCGGTCGGCGCCCTCCTCGATGCCCTTCAGCAGCTCGGCCCGGTCCTCCTCGGACCAGGCCACGTCGTCGGAGCGCAGGGAGGACACGGCGGCCTTGATGCCGGCCAGCGGGGTGCGCAGATCGTGGCTGACGGCGGCCAGCAGGGCGGTGCGGATGCGGTTGCCCTCGGCGAGCGCGCGGGCCTGGTCGGCCTCCTCCTGGAGGCGCCGGCGCTCCAGGACCACGGCGGCCTGGGCGGCGAAGGCGGCCAGCACCCGGCGGTCGGCGGCGGGCAGCACCCGGCCGGTGAGCGCGAGCGCCATGTGGTCGCCCACGGGCATGTCCACGTCGGCGTCCTCCGGGCGCTCCAGCGGCGGCCCGAAGCCGGCCCGGCCCGCGCAGGTCCAGGGCGCCACGTCGCTCTCCCGCTCCAGCAGCGCGGCGGACTCCATGGCGAAGGTCTCGCGGACCCGTTCCAGCAGCTCCTCCAGGCTGGTCTCGCCGCGCAGCACGTTGCCGGCGAGGAAGGAGAGGATCTCCGACTCGGCGCGCAGCCGGGCCGCCTGGTCGGTGCGCCGGGCGGCGAGGTCCACCACCGAGGCGACCGACATGCCGACCCCGAAGAAGATCGCGATGGCGACGATGTTCTTGGGGTCGGCGACGGTCAGCCGGTGCAGCGGCGGGGTGTAGAAGTAGTTCAGCAGCAGCGAGCCGAAGGCCGCCGAGGCCAGCGCGGGCAGCAGGCCGCCGAGCAGGGCCGCGGCGACGGTGACGGCCAGGAACAGCAGCATGTCGTTGGCGAGGCCGAGGCCGGCGGTGTTCAGGCCGAGCGCGAGGACGACGGGGCCGGCCAGTCCGACCGCCCAGCCCCACCGGATCCGGGCCCGCCCGAGCCGGCCGCCGCGGGCCACGGGCAGTCCCCGGCCCTTGGCGACCTCCTCGTGGGTCACGATGTGCACATCCAGGTCGGGACCGGAGTCCCGGGCGACCGTGGCGCCGACGCCGGGCCCGAAGACGTACTGCCAGGCCTTGCGGCGCGAGGAGCCCAGCACGATCTGGGTGGCGTTCACCCCGCGCGCGAAGTCGAGCAGCGCGGGCGGTATGTCGTCGCCGACCACATGGTGGAACGTTCCGCCGAGGTCCTCCACGAGCGTGCGCTGGACGGCCAGCTCCTTCGGGGAGGCCGAGGTCAGCCCGTCGCTGCGGGCGATGTAGACGGCCATGACCTCACCGCCGGCGCCCTTCTCGGCGAGCCGGGCGGCCCGGCGGATGAGGGTGCGTCCCTCGGGGCCGCCGGTCAGGCCCACCACGATCCGCTCCCGGGAGCCCCATATCGCCGAGACCCGGTGTTCGCTGCGGTACTCGTTCAGGTACTCGTCGACCCGGTCGGCCACCCACAGCAGCGCCAGTTCGCGCAGGGCGGTCAGATTGCCGGGCCGGAAGTAGTTGGACAGGGCCGCGTCGACCTTGTCCGGCGCGTATATGTTGCCGTGCGCCATGCGGCGGCGCAGCGCCTGCGGGGACATGTCGACCAGCTCGATCTGGTCGGCCCGGCGGACGACCTCGTCGGGGACGGTCTCGCGCTGGCGCACGCCGGTGATCGACTCCACGACATCGCCGAGTGATTCCAGGTGCTGGATGTTGACGGTGGAGACGACGTCGATACCGGCGGCCAGCAGCTCCTCCACGTCCTGCCAGCGCTTGGCGTTGCGGGAGCCGGGGACGTTGGTGTGGGCCAGCTCGTCCACGAGGGCGACGACGGGGGCCCGGCGCAGCACCGCGTCCACGTCCATCTCCTCGAAGACGGCGCCCCGGTACTCCAGCCTCCTGCGCGGCACCTGCTCCAGGCCGTGCAGCAGGACCTCGGTGCGTGGCCTGCCGTGGTGTTCCACGAACGCGACCACGCAGTCCGTGCCCCGCTCGGTACGGCGGTGACCCTCGGCGAGCATGGCGTAGGTCTTGCCCACGCCCGGTGCCGCACCGAGGTAGATCCGAAGCGTGCCGCGTCCCATGCCCACATTGTCTTTCCGTGCCCGAAGTCTGCGCAGCGTCGACCTTACGGCCGCCCGGCGGGGTGATCCGGCCCGGAGGGACGAGCGGGGGGCAACTTTGACGCAACCCTGACGAGAAGGGGCGCGGGGAACTGCGCGAGCAACCACGACGAACCGGCACCCGGCAACGGACAGGCACCCCAACGGCGAGCCCCCGCAAAAACGGGCCGCACCTCAAAGGCACGGCCCGTGTATCCCGGCTGAAGCCGTCAGCGGACTTCCGTGATCTCCGGGCCCCGCTGCAACTGCCCCATCCCGCCGGAGAAGCGCGAGCCCTCCTCCTGCTGGACACCCTCGGGCACCATCTGCGCGTCGTTCGGCAGCTTCAGGACGATCGGGTCGCGCGGAGCCATCGGACCCTCGCCGCGCACCACGACGGTGTCGCGGAAGATCTGCTCCAGCAGCCCGGCGGCCTCCGGCTGCACCGCGCCCTGCCCCGAGATCACACCACGCAGGAACCAGCGCGGGCCGTCCACGCCGACGAACCGGACGACCTGGAAACCGCCGGTGCCGTCGGGCAGCTGCACCGGTACCCGGGCGCGCAGCTCCCAGCCGAGCGGGCCCTCGACCTCGTCGACGATGCCACCCTGCTGGGTGATGCCGGACGCGATCTCCTCGCGTACCTCGCCCCAGATGCCCTCGCGCTTGGGCGCGGCGAACGCCTGGAGCTGGATGGCGCTGTCGCGCAGCACGACGGTGGCGGCGACGATGGCGTCCCCGGCCACCTCGACCCGCAGCTCCATGCCGTCGACGCCCGGCACGAACAGCCCGCCGAGGTCCACGCGGCCCTCGGCCGGGTCGCGCACCTCGCTGCTGTCCCACGGCCCGTCGGGCCGGGGCCCGGGCTCCAGCCGGAGGCGCTCGCGTCCGGCCTCCTCCTCGTCCGCCTCGGTGTCGACGCTGTCGACGACCTGCTCGGCCTCGCCGGCCGCGTCCTCGGCGGCACCCTTCTTCTTGCGACGTCCGAACACGTCACTGTCCTTCCCGGTCGGATACGACCGAAGCGTATCGATTCCCACCCGTCGGACCGCCTACGGCGGCCTGACCGCTTGTGCCGCTGTCGCCGCCCACCGCGGCATGGCCGCCGGTGGACCCGAAGCCCCCCTCGGCCCGCGCCGAGCCGGGAAGTTCCGCGACCTCCTGGAAGCGGACCCTCTCGACCTGCTGGACGACCAGTTGGGCAATCCGGTCGAAGCGCTCGAACCGCACGCTCTCGCGCGGGTCGAGATTCACCACGATCACCTTGATCTCCCCACGGTACCCGGCATCAACCGTCCCCGGGGCATTCACGAGGGCGACACCGCAGCGGGCGGCGAGGCCGGACCGCGGGTGCACGAACGCCGCGTACCCCTCCGGGAGGGCGATCGACACTCCCGTGGGCAGCACGGCACGCTCGCCGGGCGCCAGCTCGCAGGGCTCGGTGGTGCGCAGATCGGCCCCGGCGTCACCCGGGTGTTCGTACGCCGGGAGCGGGACGTCGGGGTCCACCCGGCGGATCAGCACGTCGAGGGGGCTACGGCTCACGGGTTCACCTCGAAGGCGCGGGTGCGCCGGATCTGGTCCGGGTCGTTCATGGCGGCCTGGATCTCCTCCCGGCGGCCGTGGTCGATGAAGTGGTCCACCTTGACCTCGATGAAGAGGGCGTCGGCGCGGACGGCGACCGGGCCGTCCGGGCCGCCGACGCGTCCGGTGGCGGTGGAGTAGATCTTGCGTCCGGCGACGGCGGTGACCTCGGCCGCCAGGAACAGCGTGGCGCCCACGGGCACGGGCCGGACGAAGTCCGTCTCCAGCCGTCCGGTCACGGCGATGGTGCGCAGCAGCCAGTTCAGCGAGCCGAGGGTCTCGTCCAGGGCCGCGGCGAGCACTCCGCCGTGGGCGAGCCCCGGGGCGCCCTGATGGGCGGGGCGCACGGTGAACTCGGCGGTCAGCGACACGCCCTCGCCGGCCCGGACCTGAAGGTGCAGTCCGTGCGGCTGGCCGGGGCCGCAGCCGAAACAGTGTTCGTAATGGGCACCGAGGAGCTCCCCGGGCGCGGGCGCGTCGGGGTGCCGTATGGGCTTGCCCGCGTCGGCGGGAGGCTGAAGAGCTGCGGAACTACCACTCACAGCCGCAGACCTTACCCGCGCATCCACCCTGTACGGATCCCATGCCAAGCTAGGTTTCATGCAGCTCTCCGCCACCCCCTACGAAGAACGTCTCACGGCTCCCCGCTCGTGGTGGGTGATCAGCCTCCTGGTGGGCGTCTCGCTCGCCCTGATCCTGCTGCCGTTCGGCACCCTGCCCCTGCTCGGCGGCCTGGTCGGCGGTACGGCCGCGGCGGCCGTGGTGGCCAGCGCCTACGGTTCCCCGCGCATCCGGGTCGTGGGGGACTCGCTGATCGCGGGCGAGGCCAGGCTGCCGGTGTCGGCGCTGGGCGCGACGGAGATCCTGGACGCCGAGGAGGCCCGCGCCTGGCGGACGTACAAGGCGGACACCCGCGCCTTCCTGCTGCTGCGCGCCTACATCCCGACGGCGCTGCGCGTGGAGGTCACCGACCCCGAGGACCCGACGCCGTACCTGTACCTGTCGACGCGGGAGCCGCGGAAGCTCGCCGCGGCGATCAACGCGGCACGGAAGGCGCACGCCTAGGACACCCGGCCGACGCCCGGTCAGGGCTCTTCGGGAAGCTCGGGCAGTTCCAGCGGTCTCTCCGGCTTCTCCAGTGGTGGCAGCTCCGGCAGCTCGTCCCAGGGCACCCCCGTCTTGCGCAGGTCCGCCCGGACGCGGTCGGCGAGCTTTCTGGTCTCCCGGCGGTTCACCACCGCCCCGACCGCGGCCCCGACCAGGAACGGCGCCAGGTTGGGCAGGTTGCGGACCATCCGCTTCATGATCCGCTGGCGCAGTTCGCGCTTCATCCGGCCGCCGAGGGCCGTGTCGTACGTCGACGGCTTCGTCACGTCGATGCCGCGCTCCCCCGACCAGGAGGACAGATACGCGGCGGTACGGTCCTTGAGGCCGCCGGGCGGGCGGGCGCCGTAGACCTCGTGCAGTTCGGCGATCAGCTTCAGCTCGATCGCGGCGACCCCGGTGATCTCCGCGGCCAGTTCGGTCGGCATGGCCGGGGGTACCGGCAGCATCGCCGCCGCCCCGATTCCGGCACCGACCGTGGAGGTGCCGGCCGCCGCGCCCTTCACCAGCTTGTCGGCCAGCTCCTCGGGGCCGAGGCCGGGGAACTGGCGGCGCAGGGTCGCGAGGTCGCGTACGGGGATACGCGGGGCGATGTCGATGACGCGGTCCGCGAGGTGGGCTAGGCCCGCACGGGCCCGGCTGCCGCCCCTGCGGGCGCCTTCCCGGGCCAGGTCCCGGGCCTTGTCGCGGATCACCGTCGCCCGGCGCCGGGCGACGGGCGCGGGGTGCCGGTGCGGCGCCGGGGGGCCGTCCCGGTCCTCCGCCGGTCCGAGCGAGGCTCCCGCGCCGGGTGAGCCCCGCTCGTCGTCACGCGCGCCGTGCGGGCCGTCGAGCGGCCCTTGGTCCGCTTTCCCCAGGGGGAAGCGGCGCTTCCGGGGAGGGGTCGAGCCAGACATGGCCGACCCGTCCTCAGTCGCAGTCGCGGCAGATCGGCTGACCGTTCTTCTCCCGGGCCAGCTGGCTGCGGTGGTGCACCAGGAAGCAGCTCATGCAGGTGAACTCGTCCTGCTGCTTGGGCAGGACCCGGACGGCCAGTTCCTCGTTCGAAAGGTCCGCGCCGGGCAGTTCCAGGCCCTCTGCGGCCTCGAACTCGTCGACGTCCACCGCCGAGGTGGACTTGTCGTTCCTCCGGGCCTTCAGCTCTTCAAGACTGTCCGAGTCGACGTCGTCGTCGGTCTTGCGTGGAGTGTCGTAATCGGTTGCCATATCGCTCTCCCCCTCTGGGTGTCTGCGGTGTTCTCCAGCGCACGTAACGCGTGAGAGGCCGGACTTGTGCCCGACCTGAAGCGGAGATTTTGCCTCACATCAAGGTCTGTTACTCAATCGACACCCAATCCGACCCCTCAGGAGTGATCGGCTTGGATGGCGGTGAGGACCGTACACGGTCCCAATGTCGCACCTCAAAGGCGCCCCTCCGTGTACTTCCCGTGATCAACGCCCTTGAAAACCAGGACATTCCCGGCTTTCCAGCCCGCTTCATGATCACTCTCCGTGCATGGCCGGAAATCCGTCCATGTGACTGATCACACAGAGAAGCGTCCGTTCGGCGGCTGGAAAATTCCGCGTAGAGCGAACACGACCCGCGTGTGTCCTTCCGTGTCACATGGGCAGAGTGACACGCATCTCCAGGCCGCCGCCCTCCCGGGGACGGGCGTGGATGTGGCCGCCGTGCGCCCGGGCCACGGACCGGACGATGGACAGGCCGAGGCCCACACCCTTGTCGCTGCCCGTGCGCTCGGTGCGCAGCCGGCGGAACGGCTCGAAGAGGTTGTCGATCTCGTACGCCGGCACCACCGGCCCGGTGTTGGAGACCGTCAGCACCGCCTGCCCGTGCTCGACCTCGGTGTTCACCTCGACCCAGCCCTTGTCGGGCACGTTGTAGCGCACCGCGTTCTGCACGAGGTTCAGCGCGATCCGCTCCAGCAGGACGCCGTTGCCCTGGACCACCGCCGGTTTGCGCTCGCCCCGGATGGTCACGCCCTTGGCCTCCGCCTCGGCGTGCACCTGGTCGATGGCCTGCGTGGCGACCTCGGCCAGGTCGACCGGTTTGCGCTCCACGATCTGGTTGTCGCTGCGGGCCAGCAGCAGCAGCCCCTCGACCAGCTGCTCGCTGCGCTCGTTGGTGGCCAGCAGCGTCTTGCCGAGCTGCTGGAGCTCCACCGGCGCGTTCGGGTCCGACAGGTGCACTTCGAGGAGCGTGCGGTTGATCGCGAGCGGGGTGCGCAGCTCGTGCGAGGCGTTCCCGACGAAGCGCTGCTGCGCCGTGAAGGCCCGCTGGAGCCGCTCCAGCATGTCGTCGAAGGTGTCCGCCAGCTCCTTCAGCTCGTCGTCGGGCCCGTCCAGCTCGATGCGGCGGGACAGGTCCGAGCCGGCCACCTGGCGGGCGGTGCGGGTGATCCGGCCGAGCGGGGACAGCACCCGGCCGGCCATCGCGTACCCGAAGGCGAAGGCGATCACGGCCAGCCCCAGCAGGGCCAGCAGGGACCGGCTGAGCAGGTTGTCCAGGGCCGCCTGGCGCTGCTGGTCGACGCAGTGGGCGATCGCCTCGTTGAAGTCCGACAGCGGCAGGCTGGCGGTGTTGATCGCGGTGATCGCGGGACAGTTGTCGCTGGCGACCCGGATCGACGTACCGCTCACGATCTTGAACAGCGGCTGGTTGCCAGTGCTGATCGCCTGCGCGGCCAGCAGATAGATGATCGACAGCAGCAGGATGCCGGCGATCAGGAACATGCCGCCGTACAGCAGCGTCAGCCGTATGCGGATCGTGGGCCGCAGCCACGGGAAGGGCGGCTGCGGCCTCCTGGGGTCCCAGGTGGGCTTCGGCGGCGCCTGGGGCGGCGCGGGTGTCGCGGCCACCGGGATCAGATCCGGTAGCCGGAGCCGGGGACGGTGACGATGACCGGCGGCTCGCCCAACTTGCGGCGCAGGGTCATCACCGTCACCCGCACCACGTTGGTGAACGGGTCGGTGTTCTCGTCCCAGGCCTTCTCCAGCAGCTGCTCCGCCGAGACGACCGCGCCCTCGCTGCGCATCAGCACCTCCAGCACCGCGAACTCCTTGGGAGCCAGCTGGACCTCCTTGCCGTCGCGGAAGACCTCGCGGCGGTTGGGGTCGAGCTTGATGCCGGCGCGCTCCAGGACCGGCGGCAGGGGCACGCTGGTACGGCGGCCGAGGGCCCGCACGCGCGCGATCAGCTCGCTGAACGCGAACGGCTTGGGCAGATAGTCGTCGGCGCCGATCTCCAGGCCCTCGACACGGTCGCTGACGTCACCGGAGGCGGTGAGCATCAGCACGCGCGTGGGCATGCCCAGCTCCACGATCCTGCGGCAGACGTCGTCGCCGTGCACGAGCGGGAGGTCGCGGTCGAGGACGACCACGTCGTAGTCGTTGACGCCGATGCGCTCCAGGGCGGCCGCACCGTCGTACACGACGTCGACGGCCATGGCCTCCCGGCGCAGTCCGGTGGCCACCGCATCGGCGAGCAGTTGCTCGTCCTCGACGACGAGTACGCGCACGTCGCTTGTCCTTCCTGTGTCCACCCGCGTGGCGCGCCGCGGGCGCGTGCGGGCAGGGGTGTGCGTTGGGGTGTGAGCCCCATCCTGCCCTTTTCGGCCATAAGTCGGCTGTAAGGCGGCTCTCGGGACCGCAGAGACAGGGGTTGCGGGGCGGGAATACGAGAATTTCTCCCGGGGTTAGGTTTCCCCGGAGGGGAGCGGGGGGAGGACGGCTTTACACCCCGCGATCACGCTCTGCATGTGCCGCAGCACCATGCGGCACTCCGCCTTCCGCTTCCGCAGAGCGGGCGTGGGTGTCCGGCACCGTCGCCGCCCGGCCGGGCAGCGCTGGGCACCCGCGAGAGCCGTGATCGCCCCTTCCATACGGCACACCCCCGTGCCACCGACCCACGACCCAGGACGAGGGGGCGCAGCATGGACGCTTTCACCTCAGGACTTCTGCAGCGCATAAGGGCGACCGAGTCCGACCTTTCGCGGGCTCGTGACGAGGGCGACGACTTCCTTGTCGAAGTGGAGCAGGCGGAACTCGACGACCTGCGACGCCTCGCCGCCGAACACGGTGTGGAGGTCGGCGCGTCACGCGTCTGATCGACCCGAGCGCGACGAGGGACCCCGGCGAATCCAGCGCCGGGGTCCCTTCGCGTGCGGCCGCCGGCGGGCCGGGCCCCGATCAAGTCGATCGGGCCGAATCCCGGACCGGGTCGATCGGGCCCAGTCCCGGACCGGGTCGATCGGGCCAAGCCTCGGACCGGATCGGGCCAAGTCTCCGCCCCGGTCAGTCGTGCCAGGCCCCGAAGTCCTCCAGCAGCCGCTGGAGCGGTTCGAAGACGCCCGGGGCACCCGCGACCGTCAGTTCCCGTGAGGGCCGCTCTCCGGGCCGTCCGCCGGTCAGCGCGCCGGCCTCCCGGGCGATGAGGTCCCCGGCCGCGAAGTCCCACGGGTGCAGGCCCCGCTCGTAGTACCCGTCGAGCCGGCCGCAGGCCACGTCGCACAGGTCGACCGCCGCCGAGCCGCCGCGCCGGATGTCCCGCACCAGCGGGATCAGCCGGGCGGCCAGTCCGGCCTGGTGGGCGCGGACCTCGGCGACGTAGTTGAAACCGGTGGAGACCAGCGCCTGGTCCAGCGGGGGCGCGGGCCGGCAGGCGAGCGCCCGCTCGCCCTCCCACGCGCCCGTGGCCCACGCGCCGCCGCCGCGCACCGCGTGGTACGTCTCGCCGCGCATCGGCGCCGCGACGACCCCGACGACGGTCTCCCCGTCCTGCTCGGCGGCGATGGACACCGCCCAGGTCGGCAGCCCGTACAGATAGTTCACCGTGCCGTCCAGCGGGTCGATCACCCAGCGGACGCCGCTCGTGCCCTCGGCCGAGGCCCCCTCCTCGCCGAGGAAGCCGTCGTCGGGGCGCCGGCCGGAGATCAGATCGGTGATCAGCTTCTCGGCCGCGATGTCCATCTCGGTGACGACGTCCACGTTGCTGGACTTCGTCCTGGCCACGGCCAGGTCGCTCGGGCGGCCGTCGCGCAGCAGTTCGCCGGCCCGGCGGGCGGCCTCGCGGGCCAGTGCCAGCAGGTCCTGGTGCAGGGGGTCGGTCACGGCTCTCCTCACGCGTAGGGGCTGTCGGCGCCCGCGGCGGCGGGGCGCGGGGCACGGGCCGGGCAGCAGCCGACCGGGCAGACGTCGTGGCTGGGGCCGAGGGCGCCCAGGGCGCAGGGGGTGACCTCCCGGCCGCGCTCCACGGCGGCCCGCTCCAGGATCAGCTCGCGGACGGCGGCGGCGAATCGCGGGTCGGCGCCCACGGTCGCCGAGCGGCGCACCGGCAGGCCCAGCTCCTCGGCCTTGGCCTTCGCCTCGGTGTCGAGGTCGTACAGGACCTCCATGTGGTCGGAGACGAAGCCGATGGGGGCCATGACGACGGCCGGGACGCCGGCCGCGTGCCGTTCCTCGAGGTGGTCGCAGATGTCGGGCTCCAGCCACGGGATGTGCGGGGCGCCGGAGCGGGACTGGTAGACGAGCTGCCAGGGGTGGTCGACGCCGGTGCGCTCGCGGACGGCGTCGGCGATCAGCCGGGCCACGTCCAGGTGCTGCGCCACGTAGGCGCCGCCGTCGCCGTGGGACTCGGCGGGGCCCGAGGTGTCGGCGGCGGCGGTCGGGATGGAGTGGGTGGTGAAGGCGATGTGGGCCCCCGCGCGGACGTCCTCGGGCAGGTCGGCCAGGGCGCGCAGCACGCCGTCGATCATGGGCTCGACGAAGCCGGGGTGGTTGAAGTAGTGCCGCAGCTTGTCCACGGCCGGCGCTTGCACGCCCTCGGCCTGGAGGGTGGCCAGCGCGTCGGCGAGGTTCTCGCGGTACTGGCGGCAGCCCGAGTAGGAGGCGTAGGCGCTGGTGGCCAGGACCAGGATGCGGCGGTGGCCGTCGGCGGCCATCTCCCGCAGGGTGTCGGTCAGATACGGCGCCCAGTTGCGGTTGCCCCAGTAGACGGGCAGGTCCAGACCGTGTGCGGCGAAGTCCTCGCGCAGGGCTTGGAGCAGGGCGCGGTTCTGGTCGTTGATGGGGCTGACCCCGCCGAAGAGGAAGTAGTGCTGCCCCACTTCCTTGAGGCGTTCCTTGGGGATGCCGCGCCCGCGCGTGACGTTCTCCAGGAACGGGACCACGTCGTCCGGGCCTTCGGGGCCGCCGAAGGAGAGCAGGAGCAGGGCGTCGTACGGGGTGGCATCGAGCGCGTCTGGCATGGGTCGATCCTGCCACCCGGCACTGACAGCGGGGAAACAGCGGTGCGGGGAGTCGGGTTCGGGAGCATTGGTCGCCTTTTGTCCGCACGACTACCGACTTTTTGTCCGCACGGCCCATATTGGCGCATTCCGGGCCGTCGGCACGGGTTCACTTAGGTTGCCCTTACTTGTAATCTGTACCGGCACTATTCGCGCCTTACCGAACCGCTTCCGGAGACCCCGTGCCCAGCCCCTACAGAGCCTTGTTCGCCGCACCCGGCAGCAGGGCCTTCTCCGCCGCCGGATTCCTCGGCCGGATGCCGCTGTCGATGATGGGCGTCGGCGTGGTCACGATGGTCTCCCAGGTCACCGGGCGCTACGGCCTCGCGGGCGCCCTGTCGGCCACCCTCGCGCTGTCCGCCGCCGCCATCGGCCCGCGCGTCTCCCGGCTGGTGGACCGCCACGGACAGCGCCGCGTGCTGCGCCCGGCGACCCTGGTGGCCCTGACCGCGGCGGCCGGACTACTGCTCGCCGTCCGGCTCCGGTGGCCGGACTGGGTGCTGTTCGTCTGCGCCGCCGGGACCGGCTCGGTGCCGAGCCTGGGCGCGATGATCCGGGCCCGCTGGGCCGCGCTGTACCGGGGCACGCCCCAGCTCCACACCGCGTACTCCTTCGAGTCGGTGGTGGACGAGGTCTGCTTCATCTTCGGGCCGATCGTCTCCATCGGCCTGTCCACGGCCTGGTTCCCGGAGGCGGGCCCGCTGCTGGCCGCCTGTTTCCTCGCGGCCGGCGTCTTCTGGCTGACCGCCCAGCAGGCCACCGAACCGGTGCCGCACCCGGACGAGCGGCACGGCGGCGGCAGCGCGCTGCGCTCGGTGGGGCTGCGGGTGCTGGTGGCCACCTTCGTCGCGACCGGATCGATCTTCGGCGCGGTGGACGTGGTCACCGTCGCCTTCGCCGACGAGCGCGGCCACAAGGGCGCCGCGAGCCTCGTCCTCGCGCTGTACGCGGCCGGTTCCTGCGTGGCCGGCGTGGTCTTCGGGCTGATGCGCTTCGGCGGGGCGCCGGAACGCCGCTGGCTGCTGGGCGTGGCGGCGATGGCCGTGAGTATGATCCCCCTCCTACTGGTCGGAAACCTGCCGCTTCTGGCCGTGGCGCTGTTCGTTGCGGGGCTGTCCATCGCGCCGACGATGATCACGACGATGTCCCTCATCGAGGAGCACGTACCTCGCGCGCGGCTCACCGAGGGCATGACCTGGGTGAGCACCGGCCTGGCGGTCGGTGTCGCGCTCGGCTCGTCCGCGGCCGGCTGGGCGATCGACGCGGCCGGGGCGCGGGCCGGGTACGGGGTTCCGGCCGTGTCCGGGGCCGTCGCGGTCGTGGTCGGTTTCCTCGGGTACCGCCGGCTGCGCAGGCCGGCGGCGGGGCGGGGAGGCACCGTTGAGCAGCACAGCGAGCGGGACGTACGGAACCTGGCGTAACTGGGGCGGCAACGTCACCGCGCGGCCCGTCAGGCAGGTCGCGCCGGCGTCGGTGGAGGAACTGGCCGCGGCGGTGCGCCGGGCCCGGGAGGACGGCCTGAAGGTGAAGGCGGTCGGCACCGGGCACTCCTTCACCTCGATCGCCGCCACCGACGGTGTCCTGATCCGCCCTCAACTGTTGACGGGTGTACGCACCATTGACCGGCAAGCCATGACGGTCACGGTGGAGGCGGGCACCCCGCTCAAGAGACTCAATGCCGCCCTCGCGCGCGAGGGTCTGTCGCTCACCAATATGGGCGACATCATGGAGCAGACCGTCTCCGGAGCCACCAGCACCGGCACCCACGGCACGGGCCGCACCTCCGGCTCCATCGCCGCCCAGATCAAGGGGCTGGAACTCGTCACGGCCGACGGATCCGTCCTCACCTGCTCCGAGCGCGAGAACCCCGAGGTTTTCGCCGCCGCCCGGATCGGCCTCGGCGCGCTGGGCGTCGTCACCGCGATCACGTTCGCCGTCGAGCCCCTCTTCCTGCTCACGGCGCGCGAGGAACCGATGCCGCTGGAGCGGGTCCTGTCGGAGTTCGACCAGCTGTGGGCGGAGAACGAGCACTTCGAGTTCTACTGGTTCCCGCACACCGGGAACACCACCACCAAGCGCAACAACCGCAGCGCGGGTCCCCGGCGGCCGGTGGGACAGGCGGCCGCCTGGTTCGAGGACGAGTTCCTGTCCAACGGCGTGTTCCAGGTGGCCCAGTGGGCCGGCCGGGCCGCGCCGGCCGCCGTCCCGGCCATCGCCCGGATCTCCAGCAGGGCCCTGTCCGCGCGGACGTACACCGATATCCCCTACAAGGTGTTCACCTCGCCGCGCCGGGTGCGCTTCGTGGAGATGGAGTACGCCGTCCCGCGCGCCGCCGTGGTGGAGACCCTGCGCGAGCTGCGGACCATGGTCGACCGCTCGGGGCTGCGGATCAGCTTCCCGGTGGAGGTGCGCACCGCCCCGGCCGACGACATCACCCTGTCCACCGCCTCCGGCCGGGACAGCGCCTACATCGCCGTGCACATGTTCCGGGGCACGCCGTACCAGGCGTACTTCACGGCCGCCGAGCGCATCTTCACCGCGCACGAGGGGCGGCCGCACTGGGGAAAGGTGCACACCCGGGACGCCGAGTACTTCTCCCGGGTGTATCCGCGTTTCGGCGAGTTCACGGCGTTGCGGAACCGTCTCGACCCGGACCGGCTGTTCCAGAACGACTATCTGCGGAGGGTCCTGGGGGCGTAGGCGCCGTGGCGGACGCACCGGGCGCGCTGGGTGTGGGGCTCGGGGTGGCGGGGGCCGACGGGGTGGCCGGGGTGCCGCTCGGGGTCCCGCCGGAGCCGTCACCCGGCTCGCCGCCCGGGGAGCCGCCGGGCGTCGGGGACACGCTGCGGGACGTGTCACCGCCGTCCGCTGGGGTGCGCCGGGGGGAGGGCGTGTCCGACGGGGCCGGCGTGTGGTCGGAGCGGGCGCCGGAGGAGTTCCGGCCGGTGACGGCGTCGCTCACGGTCGTGCCCTTGCCGCCGCTGAAGCTGTTGCCGGAGATCAGTTCGTACGCCGTGATACCGGCCATCGTGACGCCGAAGACGAGGGCGGCGGCGACCAGCGGGCGGCGCCAGCTCTTCACCCGCGCGCGGTAGACGGTGCCCTCGGTGAACTCCCCCGGGGCCGGCACCGTCCGCTCCCGGGGCCGGGCCGCCACCACCGCCTTCTCCCTCAGCTGTTCCCCGGTCCGCTTGAAGAAGTGCTGGAGGACCGTTCCGCCGCAGGTGGCGAGGACGCTGACCACACCGGCGCCGAGGATCGTGCCGTACACCCCGAAATACGAAGCCAGTTTGGCCGCCACGACCGCCGCCAGGGCGCCGCCCGCCACCTGGGGGACGTTCAGATCGATCCGCTTGCGCCCCGTATCGGGTGTCTCACGCATACCCGGAACTTGCCTTCCTTTCCCGTACTTGATCGACATTGACCGACCGACTGCACGAGAAGGGGACGTATGGACGAAACCATTAGTTCCGTTTCTGGCGATTGCGTGAAGTTCACCACGTCATGATCGACAAAACCGGTTGCGAACGGCCAAGTCGTACCCCTTGCGAGAAGTTGGCCAGCGCGCCAATCCACGCACGTGGCCCGAATGGAGTACTGTTGCGAGCCCTGGGTCCGGTCTCCCACCAGGAGGTCCGCGGCCCCGCTGGATCACCGGGAGGGGACTAGTTGCACAGGGTGACAGAGTTGGTCACTTAGCGTGGCGAACAGGTAACCGTGCCATAACGGCGGTCCCGGGCCCGCGCCCGACACGCCGGGCAACTCGGCAAGGTTGTGGCAGGCTGCACCCGGGCAGGCCACACTCGACTAGCGGAAGCAGCGACGCACGTGACGTCGGCAGGCACCACCCGGGAGGTCCCCATGCCCGAACTGCGTGTCGTGGCCGTCTCGAATGACGGCACACGGCTGGTGCTGAAGGCTGCCGACTCCACGGAGTACACACTTCCGATCGACGAACGGCTGCGCGCCGCCGTGCGCGGCGACCGGCCGCGTCTCGGCCAGATCGAGATCGAGGTCGAGAGTCATCTGCGCCCGCGGGACATCCAGGCCCGGATACGAGCCGGGGCCACCGCGGAAGAGGTCGCACAGCTCGCCGGCATCCCCGTCGACCGGGTGCGTCGCTTCGAGGGGCCCGTGCTGGCCGAGCGCGCCTTCATGGCCGAGCGCGCCCGCAAGACCCCCGTCCGCCGCCCCGGCGAGAACTCCGGCCCGCTGCTCGGCGAGGCCGTGCAGGAACGGCTGCTGCTGCGCGGCGCCGACAAGGACACCGTGCAGTGGGACTCCTGGCGCCGCGACGACGGCACCTGGGAGGTGCTCCTCGTCTACCGGGTCGCGGGCGAACCGCACTCGGCGAGCTGGACGTACGACCCGCCCCGGCGGCTCGTCCAGGCCGTCGACGACGAGGCGCGCTCGCTGATCGGTGAGTCCGACGACCTCGCCGCGCCCGAGCCGAGCTTCCCGTTCGTCCCCCGGATCGCCCGGCTGCCCCGCGAACGCTCGATGGACCGTGCGCTCGAACGGGTGGACCGGGAGCGGCCCGGCCTGTCCGCGCAACCGCCGGAGCCGGCCGAGGAGAGCACGGGCGAGCGCGACTCGCTGACCAGCCTGCTGGAGGCCGTGCCGAGCTTCCGGGGCGACCTCGTCGTCCCGGAGCGCCCGTCGGACTCCACGGAGGAGCCCGGCGACGAACCCGCCGCCGAGGAGCCGCCGGCGCCCGCCGCCTCGGCCGGCTCCGCCTACGCGGACGTCCTCATGCCACGCTCCGTCGGCAGCCACCGTGACCGGCTCGTCGGCGCGACCGACCGCCAGGCCGAGGCCGACGGCGTCCGCCCCGGCCGCCGCGCCGCCGTGCCGAGCTGGGACGAGATCGTGTTCGGCACCCGCCGCAAGAAGCAGGAGTAGGCAGCCGACGCAGTCGGAAAAAGAGGGGCACGCGTGCGTGCCCCTCTTTTCGCCGGTTTCCGGCCCTGGCGCTACCGCGGGTCCGCCCCCACCGCCACCGGACGCGACGGGTCCGAGGACCACTCCGACCAGGAGCCGACGTACAGGGCCGCCGGGATGCCCGCCACCGCCAGCGCGAGCACCTCGTGGGCGCCGGAGACGCCCGAACCGCAGTACACGCCCACCTCGGTGTCCCCGGACACCCCCAGGGCCTTGAAGCGGTCCCTCAGCTCCGCCGCGGGCAGGAAACGGCCGTCGGGACCCACGTTCTCCGTCGTGGGCGCCGACACCGCGCCCGGGATGTGCCCGCCGACCCGGTCGACCGGCTCCACCTCACCGCGGTACCGCTCCCCCGCGCGGGCGTCCAGCAGCACACCCGTGCGGGCCAGCCCGGCGGCCCCGTCCGCGTCCAGCAGCCCCCCGGCCGCCGGCGCCGGCGTGAAGTCGCCCTCGGCCGGGACCGGCACCTCGGTGGACAGCTCACCCCGCCAGGACGGCAACCCGCCGTCGAGGACCCGCACGTCCGGGTGACCCGTCCAGCGCAGCAGCCACCACGCGCGCGCCGCCGCCCAGCCCTGCCCGCCGTCGTACACGACGACCCGCCGGCCGGCCGACACGCCCGCGCGGCGCATCGCGGCACCGAACTCCGCGAGGTCGGGCAGCGGATGCCGGCCCGCCGCGCCCGGCGCCCCGGCCAGCTCCCGGTCCAGGTCGACGAAGACCGCGCCCGGGATGTGTCCGGCCGCGTACTCGGCCCGGCCGTCGAAGGCGGGCGCGCCGGCCGCCTTGGCCAGACTCAGCTGCCAGCGCACGTCCAGCAGGACGGGCGGATTGCCGCCGGTGAGCGCGGGCAGGAGTTCGGATGCGGTGATGATGGCTGTCATGGGGTCCATCCATACGCCAGGGGTGGCCGCGGCGTCCAGGTCCGGCTACTCTGCTCGGCCGGACAGGCTCGATCACGGTCCGTACGGGATCGAGCACATGGTGTACCACTGACGGACACCGTCGGCCATCGCGGATGCGGCGGAAGGCGGCGGATCGGGCATCCTCTCGTAGGTACGGCGAGCGGCGCGGTACGGCCCCGCGGCACCCGGAGGATGCGGGGACCGGCACGGGCGTGCGCGCCGACGGCGCGGACACCCTTCCGGGGAGCGGAAGCGACACGGCCACCGCGAGGGGCCGGGGAGAGAGTGATCGATGACCGAGGCACGGGAGCCGGCCGGTCCGCACGCGCGGCGCCTGCCCGGCACACCCTGCTGGGTGAGCCTGATGGTGCACGGGCTGGACGCCACCGAGGAGTTCTACGGCGAGCTGTTCGGCTGGGAGTTCCGGCCCGGCCCGCAGCAGCTCGGCCCGTATGTGCGGGCGCTGCTCGACGGGCGGGAGGTGGCGGGCGTGGGCCGGCTGCCGACGGACCGCCGGCTGCCGGTCGCCTGGACCCCGTACCTCGCCTCGGACGACGCGGACCGGACCGCCGACACGGTACGGCTGTGCGGCGGCACGGTGGCCGTCGGCCCGCTGGACGCCGCCGAGGCCGGGCGGATGGCGATCGCCGCCGATCCCTCCGGGGCGGTGTTCGGGATCTGGGAGGGCGTCGCGCACCCCGGCACGGCCCTGACCGGCGTGCCGGGCACCCCCGTGTGGAACGAACTGCTCACCTTCGAGACGGAAAGCGTCACGAAGTTCTACAAAAGCGTTTTTCCGTACGAGGAGGAGCCGGTGGTCTCCGCCGGTGACGACTGTCTGACCCTGCGTCTGGACGGCCGTCCGGTGGCCGGGCTGCACGGCGTGGGCCACGGCCTGCCCCCGGACCGGGGACCGCACTGGCGGACGTACTTCGAGGTCGCCGACCTCGACGCGACGCTGCGCCGGGTGGCGGAGCTGGGCGGCCGGGTCCTCGCACCGGCGTACGACGGGCCGCACGGACGGGTGGCGACGGTGGCGGACCCGGAGGGCGCCGAGTTCTCGGTGATCCAGGGTCCGCACTGAGCCCTCAAGGGGGCCGGTGATCCAGCGGCCGGGCCGAGCCCTCAGGAGGGCGAGACGGGCAGTACGTCCGGGGACAGGGCCGCCGCGCGGGCCGTCGCGGCGGTCATCCGGCGCCGGTGGTGCCGACGGCACAGCACCTCGTAGCCGACCTCGCCCGCGGACTGGTTGACGTCGCCGACGACCACCTGGGCGCCCTCGACCACCATCTCGCCGTCTATCGTGCGGGCGTTGTGCGTGGCCCGGGCACCGCACCAGCACAGCGCCTCGACCTGGAGCACCTCGATCCGGTCGGCCAGCTCCACCAGCCGCTGCGAGCCGGGGAACAGCTTGGAGCGGAAGTCGGTGGTGATGCCGAAGGCGAAGACGTCCAGGCCGAGATCGTCCACCACGCGCGCGAGCTGGTCGATCTGCTCGGGCGCCAGGAACTGCGCCTCGTCCGCGATCACATAGTCGGCCCGGCCGCCCTGGGTGAGGTGGTCCACGAGGTACGCGTACAGGTCCTTGCCGTCCTCGGCCTCCACCGCCTCGGTGACCAGGCCCAGCCGGGAGGACAGCTTGCCCTCGCCCGCGCGGTCGTTCCGGGTGAAGATCACGCCCGCCAGGCCGCGCGCGGACCGGTTGTGCTCGATCTGCAGAGCCAGCGTCGACTTCCCGCAGTCCATCGTTCCGGAGAAGAACACCAGCTCGGGCATGAGGGGTTGAGCACCTTTCGGCGAAATCGGTGAAAAGGGAGGGGGGAAGGTCAGGTCAGGAACGTACTTCGAGCAGCGGAACGAGCTGTTCCGCCGGGGTCATCGAGCCGTGGTTGCCGACCAGCGCCGACTCCTTGGGCTCCCGCTCGGAGGCGATGATCAGCACGTCGTCGTGCGCGGCGGCGATCACGTCCCCGATCCGCGGGTACACGCGCTCGTCGCATTCACCGGGCCGCCCGAACCAGCCGGCCGCGATCGCCTCGTCCCGCGAGGCCACCCAGAACTGCTCGCCGAGCACCTCGCGCCACACGGCCAGCACGTCGTTCTCGGCGCCCGGCACCGCGTACACGTGCCGGGCCCGGCCCTCGCCGCCCAGCAGCGCGACACCGGCCCGCAGCTCCCAGTCCTCGTCGAAGTCGATGCGGTGCCGCTCGTCGAACGGCACGTCGACCATGCCGTGGTCGGCGGTGACGTACAGGGCGCTGCGCGGGGGCAGCTGCTCGGCCAGCCGCTGGGCGAGCCGGTCGACGTACATCAGCTGGCCGCGCCAGGTGTCGGAGGCGATGCCGTAGCGGTGCCCGGAGCCGTCCAGTTCGGCGTAGTACGTGTACACCAGCGAGCGGTCGCCGGCGGCCAGTTGCTCGGCCGCGAGGTCCATGCGCTCCTCGCCGGTGAGCCGCCCGTGGAAGGTGCCGCCGCTGAGCGCGACCTTGGTGAGCGGGGTGTGCTCGAAGGCGGGCGAGGTCACCTGGGCGGTGTGCACCCCGGCCTGGTGGGCCAGCTGGAAGACGGTGGGGTACGGCTGCCAGGCGCCCGGTTCGGTGTACGGCTGCCAGCGGAGCTGGTTCATCAGCTCGCCGGTGGCCGGGTTGCGCACGGCGTATCCGGGCAGACCGTGGGCACCGGGCGGCAGGCCGGTGCCGACGGAGGCGAGGGAGGTCGCGGTGGTCGCCGGGTAGCCAGCGGTGAGCGGGCGGCCGGTGCCGCCGCGGGAGCTGCCGAGCAGCGAGGTCAGGAAGGGGGCCTCGTCCGGGTGGGCGGCGAGCTGCTCCCAGCCCAGGCCGTCGACGAGGAAGACGCAGACCCGGTCGGCGGGGGTCAGTTCGCCGATCGTGGCGGTCGGGCCGGGGACGCCGAGGCCGGCGGCCAGGGTGGGCAGCAGGTCGGCGAGGGAGCCGCTGCCGTACTCGGGCAGCGGCGCGGTGTCCAGGGCGAGGGGCTCCGGGTGGTCCCAGGCGGAGAGCTGGGACATCAGCGGGTGAGGTCCGCGGTCGCCTCCGAGATGGCCTGCGCGAAGGCGAGCGCCTGGCGCACCGTCTCCGGGCCGTCCCCGGCCTCGCTGACACGCAGGCTGAGGTCGTCCGCCGTGGAGCTGCCCGTGTAGCCGTGGTCGGCGTCGCAGTTGGGGTCGCCGCAGGCGGCGGGCTCCAGGTCGATGCGGTTGACCGCGCCCCAGCCGATGGTCAGCACCACCTCGCGGGGCAGCGTGCCCGGCGTGTACTGCTCGGGGTTGGCGACGACCCGGCTGACCACGACCGACGAGATCCGGTCGAGCTTCACGGACTCGGTGGAGGTGGTGGCGTACGGCGTCGGGGAGGTGCTGTCGGCGGCCTGCTCGTCGGTGTGGCTGACGATGAAGCGGTTGCCGGTGAGGACCAGCACGGTGACGTGCCGGCGGACCTCGTTCTGGTCGAACGTCGTCTCCTGGTGGACCAGGTACGACCGGACGGGCTCGCCGCCCACAGCGGCCTCCACCGCCTCGGCCACGAGGGCCGGGTAGTAGCCGCTGCGCTCGATCGCCGCGCGCAGCCCCTGGGTCGTCGTACTGGTCTTGGCCATGGCGTCCATCCTAATCCGTGGGCAGGGGCACTCCGGGCCAGTCGGACGGACCGGGGGCGGGTGTGGCCGGAGGGTTGCGGACGGCGGCGGGGCCGCTCAGTAGGCCGGCATCGTGCGCGGGCCGAGGTCGTCCCGGGCGGGCGGGGGCGCGAGCCGTACCGTGGCGCCGAGGACGCTCACGCCGTGCGGGGCGACGACGACCGGCTCCAGGGTGACCGCGACCACCTCCGGGTGGTCGTCGACCAGCCGGGACACCCGCAGCAGCAGCTCCTCCAGGGCGGGGGTGTCCACGGGTGTGGAGCCGCGCCAGCCGAACAGCAGCGGCGCGGTGCGTATGGAGCGCACCAGCGAGGTGGCCTCCCGGTCCGTGACGGGGATGAGCCGGTGGGCCATGTCCCCGAGCAGCTGGGAGGCGGCGCCGGCCAGGCCGAAGGACAGCACGGCCCCGGCCGCCGGGTCGATCACCGCGCGGACGACGGTGTCCACGCCCCGGGGCGCCATCGCCTGCACCACCGGCCGCAGCTCCTGCGGCGGCCCGAACAGCTCGGTCAACTCGGCGTACGCCCGCAGCAGTTGTTCCTCGTCCGCGAGGTCCAGCCGGACCCCGCCCAGGTCGGCGCGGTGCCTGAGGTGCGGGGCGGTCGCCTTGAGGGCCACCGGGTAGCCGAGCGCGCGGGCGGCGTCCACGGCGGCGTCCGGGCCGGGCGCGGGCAGGGCCCGGCGCACGGGGATGCCGTACCGGCCGAGCAGCTCGCAGGTCTGCTCGGCGGAGATCGTGAGCCCTTCGCCTCGGGCGAGCAGCTCGCCGATCAGCCGGGCGGCCCCCTTCTCGTCGATGTCGTCGAACTCCGGCACCTTTCCCGGATCGGCCGCCTCCCGCCGCCACCGCGCGTACCTCACGGCTTCGGCGAGCGCCCGCACCGCGCGTTCGGCGGCGGGGTAGGCGGGGATGAGACGGGGGCCGGTCCGGGGGGTTGCGGGGGCTGCCGGGGGCACTGGTCGTGCCGGTGGTGCGGGGGTTGCCGGGGGCTGGGGGGTTTCGGTGGCAGGAGTCGACGGAGTGGCGGACGCTCGTCCAGCTGTCTCGGCGGCCGGTCGTTCCGCTCGCGCACCCGGCGCGCCTTCCGCACGGCGGGCCGGACGGGCGTCGGCCTCCGCGCCTGGCGTCTTGTCGGCGGCCCCCGGTGCGCCCGGCGCCCCCGGTGCCGTGCTCGTCGCGGCCGAGAGTGCCTGTGCCAGCCCGCCCAGCTCGACATGGACCACCAGCACCGGCTTGCCCGGCACCGCCGCCGCGGCCGACCGCAGTGCCTCCGCCAGTTCCGCGTCCCCGGGCGACCCTTCCCCGATCGCGGGGATCGCCGTGACGACGACGGCGTCGTTCGTGTCGTCGGCCAGCGCGTCGGCCAGCGCCCGGTGGAAGTCCTCCGCCGTCGCCCCGGTGGTCAGGTCCACGGGCCGGGCCGGCCGCAGCCCCTCCGCCACACACCGGTCGTACGTCAGCACGCCGAGGGACTCGGAGTTGCCGAGGATGGCCACGCGCGGTCCCGCGGGCAGCGGCTGGCGGGCGAGCAGCAGCCCCGCGTCGACCAGCTCGGTGATGGTGTCGACCCGGATCACCCCGGCCTGCCGCAGCAGCGCGGACACCGTCGCGTACGGCAGCCGGGTGGCGCGTACCGCGTGCCCCTGCGGGGCGGTGCCGGTGCCCTGCACGACGACCAGCGGCTTGGCCGCGGCGGTGCGCCGGGCGAGCCGGGTGAACTTGCGGGGGTTGCCGATGGACTCCAGGTACATGAGGACGACGTCGGTGTCCGGGTCGTCGTACCAGTACTGCAGGACGTCGTTGCCGGAGACGTCGGCGCGGTTGCCGGCGGACACGAACGTGGAGACGCCCGTGACGCCGGTCACCCCTCCCCCGCGCCGGTGCAGCCGGGACAGCAGGGCGATGCCGATGGCGCCGGACTGGGCGAAGAGCCCGATGCGGCCGGGGCGGGGCGGCTCGGGGGCGAGCGAGGCGTTCAGCCGGACGTCGTCGGCGGTGTTGATGATCCCGAAGGCGTTGGGGCCGATGAGCCGCATGCCGTGGGCGCGGGCGGCCCGGACCAGCGCGCGCTGCCGTTCGCGCCCCTCGGGGCCGCTCTCGGCGTACCCGGCGGACAGGACGACCAGCCCCTGGACGCCGTGCTCGCCGCACTCGGCGACCACGGCGGGCACCTGCTCGGCCGGTACGGCGACGACGGCCAGGTCCACGTGCCCGTCGATGTCGCGCACCGAGCGGTGCGCGGGCACCCCGTCGATCTCCTTGAGGTCCTCGGGGAACGCCTTGTTCACGGCGTGCAGCGGGCCCGCGTAGCCGGCCTCGCGGATGTTGCCGAGGATGCTGCGGCCCACCCCGCCGGATGCGCGGCCGACGCCGACGACCGCGACCGAGCCGGGCGCGAGGAGCCGCCTTACCGAGCGGGCCTCGGCGCGCTGTTCCCGGGCGTGCTGCACGGCCATGGAGCGGTCGGTGGGTTCGAGGTCCAGCTCCAGGCGTACGACGCCGTCCTCGAAGCTGCGCTTCTGGGTGTAGCCGGCGTCCGTGAACACCTTGATCATCTTGGTGTTGGCGGGGAGCACCTCGGCGGCGAAGCGGCGGATGCCGCGCTCGCGCGCGACGGCCGCGATGTGCTCCAGGAGGGCGGAGGCGACCCCGCGGCCCTGGTGGGCGTCCTGGACCAGGAAGGCGACCTCGGCCTCGTCGGCGGGCGCGGAGGCGGGCAGGCCGTCGGTGCCGATGCGGTCGTAGCGTACGGTGGCGATGAACTCGCCGCCGATGGTGGCCGCGAGTCCCACCCGGTCCACGAAGTCGTGGTGCGTGAAGCGGTGGACGTCCTTGGCGGACAGGCGTGGGTACGGCGCGAAGAAGCGGTAGTACTTCGACTCGTCCGAGACCTGCTCGTAGAAACTGACCAGGCGGTCGGCGTCATCGACGGTGATGGGCCTGATGCGCGCGGTACCGCCGTCGCGCAGCACCACGTCCGCCTCCCAGTGGGCGGGGTAGTGGTGCCGGTCCTGCCGGTCCGCCGAGGTGTGCATGGGCCCCAGCGTAAGGGTCGCGTACGACAACGGCGCGAGGCAGTCTATGGGGGCGACGCCGGACCGAGGCCGCGGTCCGGGGTCGCGCCGGAGCGGTCCCCGCGGGCACGCTCCGGGCACGCTTCACGATATGGGAGACTGGTCTAGACAACCCTGAGTACTGAAGGGCAGCAACACATGGCTGAGCGCCGCGTCAACGTCGGCTGGGCCGAGGGCCTCCACGCCCGCCCCGCTTCTCTCTTCGTCCGAGCCGCCACGGCCACAGGCGTCCCGGTGACGATCGCCAAGGCCGGGGGCAACCCCGTCAACGCGGCCTCGATGCTGGCCGTCCTGGGTCTGGGCGCCCAGGGTGGCGAGGAGATCGTCCTCGCCTCCGACGCCGAGGGCGCCGACGCCGCCCTGGACCGTCTGGCCAAGCTGGTCTCCGAGGGCCTGGAGGAGCTGCCCGAGACCGTCTGAGCACGACCGGGAGGCCGCGCCGTCCGCACCGGGCGGCGCGGCTTCCGCGTTTTCAGCGCCACTTCTGCCGGGGCGCCTACGACATTCCGGCCGGCCGAATTCTCGAGGACGGTCCCGTCGACCGCGCCCACCCGGACCTCCGCGACCGTGAATTTCCGGCACCGTAAAAGGGCAGCCCGCGAAAAGGGCAGCGGAAAACACCGCCGTCGAATAACCCTTCTTTGTATACGGTGCCCGTGTTAATGCCGCAGGCCCGACATGTTTACGGCATGTTGCGAAGTCCTCACACGCTCCCCGGCGCCGGAAAAGCGCAGCCGGTGCGCGCCGGCCGCGCGCTCGGCGTGCAGTGCCGTCAGCGCCCGCGCGCGTTCACCGTCCCCGCGCGCCACCGCGTCCACGATCGCGCCGTGCTCCACCCAGGACTCCACCGGACTCACCGGTGGCTCCACCGCGTACATCCAGGCGACCTTGTGCCGCAGCTGGGTCAGCATCGAGGTCAGCGACGGGCTGCCGCAGGCCTGGGCGAGCGTCTCGTGGAACCAGCCGCCGAGCGAGCGCAGGTCCTCGCTGTTGCCCTTCCTGGCCCGCTCCTGGCCCAGCCGGACCAGGCCGCGCAGCACCTTCAGATGGGCCTCCGTGCGCCGCTGGGCGGCCCGCGCGGCGCCCAGCGGCTCCAGCAGCGTCCGCATCTCCAGCACGTCGGCGGCCTCCTGCTCGGTCGGCTCGGCCACACACGCGCCCGCGTGCCGGCGCGTCACCACGAAGCCCTCGGCCTCCAGCGTGCGCAGCGCCTCGCGGACGGGGACGCGCGAGACACCGTAGCGGCGGGCCAGGACTTCCTCGGTGAGCCGGCTGCCGCGCTCGTAGACACCCGCGACGATGTCGTCCCGGACAGCGGTGCACACCGAGTGCGCCGGAATACGCATGACCGACCTCCGCCTTAATCCCCGTGAAACGCCGACGCTGGACGCGTTTCCCGTGACTCTATTCCAGCGGGCCGGAATTTCCGACGGCGGGTGGTAATCCATGGATATTTTTTGGACAACGAGTCCGGCGGAGGGCGTGAAAAACGGCGAAAGCCCCGGCTCGGTGAGCCGGGGCCGCCGGAAACGCGCGGGGCGTCAGATGTGCACGCCGTGCCCGCGGAGGTAGGCGACGGGGTCGATGTCCGAGCCGTAGTCGGGCGTCGTGCGCGCCTCGAAGTGGAGGTGCGGGCCGGTGACGTTGCCCGTGGCGCCGGACAGACCGATCTGCTGGCCCGGCTCGACCTGCTGGCCCACCGTGACGCCGATGGAGGACAGGTGCCCGTACTGCGTGTACATGCCGTCGGCCATCCGGATCACCACCTGGTTGCCGTAGGCGCCGCCCCAGCCGGTGGCGACGACCGTGCCGGCGCCCACCGAGTGCACCGTGGTGCCGCTGGCCGCGTGGAAGTCGATGCCGGTGTGCGAGCCGGAGGACCACAGGGAGCTGGAGGCCTGGTAGGCGGTGGAGACGTAGGAGTGCGCGATGGGGGCGACGAAGGTGTTCAGCCGGCGGCGCTCGGCCTCGCGCGCGGCGCGGACCCGCTCCTCCTCGGCCCGCTCGGCGGCGGCCTTCGCCGCGGCCTCCTCGGCCGCCTTGCGGTCGGCGGCCTGCTGCTGGGCGGTGGCCTGCGCGTCGATCTGCTCGGCGACGTCCTCGGTGGCGGCGATGACCGGCGTGAGGCCGGTCTGGTCCACGGGGTTGTCGGCGGCGAGCGCCGGGGAGGCGGCGAGGGTGCCGATGACACCGGTGGTGGTCAGGGCCGCGACGCCGGCCGCCTGAGCGGTGGTGCGCTTGACCCGGCCGGGCTTGCGGTGCTTCCCGGTGGCGCACATGAACGCCATGAAGTGGCTGGTCCTTTCCTTCCCTCTCGCCTACCGGGTTAGCTGACGGGTTCGGAGCAGGAAGGTCTCCTACGGACCCCCTCGCTCGCGCGCGGGCGCCCGATTCACCCCAGGGACGGTGGGTCCCCGGCTCCCCTGGCTCGCGCCGTACGGGGACTCGGCGATGGCTGTCCGGTGCCGCGGGTGCGGCGCACTGCCTGACGAACAGCCCGGATGACGCTACGGCGGCCCGCTTTCGATCCTCAAACGGATCCGGTGTTTTGTAGCGCATCCCACAGGTCAGACAGGCAACCTCCGCCCCAAAACGGGCATCTGAGGGACCGAGTGGAACAGCGTGGGGCCCTGACGGCTTACGGGCCGTCAGGGCCCCACGCGCGCGCGTGTATGTGCCGGGCCGCTACTCGGCCGGCACCACGGTCACCTCACCGATGCCGAGCGCCTCGACCGGCGCCTTGATCTGGGAGGCGTCGCCGACGAGCACGGTCACCAGGCGGTCCACCGGGAAGGCGTTCACGACGGCCGCGGTGGCCTCCACGGTGCCCGTGGCGGCCAGCTGCCGGTACAGCGTCGCCTGGAAGTCGTCGGGCAGGTGCTGCTCGACCTGGTCGGCCAGCGTGCTCGCGACGGCCGCCGCGGTCTCGTACTTCAGCGGCGCCACACCGACGAGGTTCTGCACGGCGACGTCCCGCTCGGCGTCGGTCAGGCCCTCCGCCGCGACGGTGCGCAGCACCTTCCACAGGTCGTCCAGCGCCGGGCCGGTGTTCGGCGTGTCCACGGAGCCGCTGATGGCGAGCATGGCCGCGCCCGTGCCGTCCGGCGCGGACCTGAGGACCTGCCCGAAGGAGCGCACGCCGTAGGTGTAGCCCTTCTCCTCGCGCAGGACGCGGTCCAGGCGGGAGGTGAGGGTGCCGCCGAGGCAGTAGGTGCCGAGCACCTGGGCGGGCCACACGCGGTCGTGCCGGTCGGGGCCGACCCGGCCGATGAGCAACTGCGTCTGGACGGCGCCGGGCCGGTCCACGATCACCACGCGCCCGGTGTCGTCGGCGGTCACCGGCGGCACCGGCCGCGGCTCGCCCGGGGTGCCGGTCCAGGCGCCCAGGGTGTCGCCGAGCAGCGCGTCCAGGTCGGTGCCGGTCAGGTCGCCGACGACGACCAGGGTGGCCGTGGCGGGCCGCACATGGCGGTCGTAGAAGGCGCGTACGGCCGCCGCGTCGATCTTCTCGACGGTCTCCTCGGTGCCCTGGCGCGGCCGGGACATGCGCGAGGCCGCCGGGAACAGCTCCTTGGAGAGCTCCTTGGCGGCCCGGCGGGAGGGGTTGGCCAGCTCGTGCGGGATCTCGTCCAGGCGGTTGCGGACGAGGCGCTCGACCTCGCTCGGGGCGAAGGCGGGCGCGCGCAGCGCGTCGGCGAGCAGGCCGAGGCCCTTGGCCAGGCGGGAGACCGGGACCTCCAGGCTGAGCCGGACGCCGGGGTGGTCGGCGTGCGCGTCCAGGGTGGCGCCCGCGCGCTCCAGCTCGGCGGCGAACTCCTCGGCGGAGTGCTGGTCGGTGCCCTCGGAGAAGGCCCGCGCCATGATGGTGGCGACGCCGTCCAGGCCGGCCGGCTCGGCGTCCAGGGGCGCGTCCAGCAGCACCTCGACGGCGACGACCTGCTGGCCGGGGCGGTGGCAGCGCAGCACGGTCAGGCCGTTGTCGAGCGCGGTGCGCTCGGGGGCCGGGAACGCCCAGGGCTTGGCCTCACCGGGCTGCGGCTGGGGGTGGAACTCCATGGTGGCGAGCTCGGTCACTTGGCCGTCTCCTCGTTCTCGGTCTCGTCGCGGCCCGCCTCTACGGTCGCTTCCTGCTCCGGGTCCTCCGGGACGTCGGCGTCGGGGGCGGCCTCCGGGGACTTCGGTTCGTAGACCAGGACCGCGCGGTTGTCGGGCCGCAGGCGGGCCGCCGCGACCTCCCGGACCTCCTCCGGGGTCACCTCCAGGACGCGCTGGACGGCGGTCAGGGCGAGCTGCGGGTCGCCGAACAGGACGGCGTACCGGCACAGTTCGTCGGCGCGGCCGGCGACCGTGCCGAGCCGGTCCAGCCACTCGCGCTCCAGCTGGGCCTGGGCGCGCTCCATCTCCTCGGGGGTGGGCCCCTCCTCCGCGAACCGGGCCAGCTCCTCGTCGATGGCGGTCTCGATCACCGGCACCTCGACGTCACCGGAGGTCTTCACGTCCAGCCAGCCCATGGAGGGCGCGCCGGCCAGACGCAGCAGGCCGAAGCCGGCGGCGACGGCCGTACGGTCGCGGCGCACCAGGCGGTTGTACAGGCGGGAGGACTCGCCGCCGCCGAGGATGGTCAGCGCGAGGTCGGCCGCGTCGCACGCGCGCGTGCCGTCGTGCGGGAGGCGGTAGGCGGCCATCAGGGCGCGCGCGGGGACCTCCTCCACGACGACCTCGCGCTTCTGCTCGCCGATGACCTCCGGCAGGGAGCCGTCGCGGGGCGCGGGCTTGCCGTCGTGGGACGGGATGGAGCCGAAGTACTTCTCGATCCAGGCGAGGGTCTGCTCGGGGTCGATGTCGCCGACCACGGAGAGCACCGCGTTGTTCGGCGCGTAGTAGGTGCGGAAGAACTGGCGGGCGTCCTCCAGGGTGGCCGCGTCCAGGTCCGCCATGGAACCGATCGGCGTGTGGTGGTACGGGTGGCCCTCCGGGTAGGAGAGGGCGGTCAGCTTCTCGAAGGCGGTGCCGTAGGGCACGTTGTCGTACCGCTGGCGGCGCTCGTTCTTGACGACGTCCCGCTGGTTCTCCATGGACTCCTCGTCCAGGGCGGCCAGCAGCGAGCCCATGCGGTCCGCCTCCAGCCACAGGGCCAGCTCCAGCTGGTGGGCGGGCATGGTCTCGAAGTAGTTGGTGCGCTCGAAGCTCGTGGTGCCGTTCAGCGAGCCTCCCGCGCCCTGCACCAGTTCGAAGTGGCCGTTGCCCTTGACCTGCGCGGAGCCCTGGAACATCAGGTGCTCGAAGAGGTGGGCGAGGCCGGTACGCCCCTTGACTTCGTGGCGGGAGCCGACGTCGTACCAGAGGCAGACCGCCGCCACCGGGGTCAGGTGGTCCTCGGAGAGCACCACGCGCAGACCGTTGGCCAGGCGGTGCTCGGTCGCTGCCAGGCCCCCGGAGCCTGCCTCGGCTGTGGTCGTGTGACCCATGGGCATGTACGTCCCTTCGCGAGCGGAGGCGGTTGATGGAAACCGCGGTTGTGCTGCCGTTCCTGCCACTGTATGCAAAGCGTGCGGGGCCTTCGCGAAGTTCCCGCGGACGTACGCCGACAGCGGATCGCGTACGCTGCGTCGGACCCCTTCCCGGACGGTTGCCCGACGCTGGGGGTGCCCCCACTACCCGGTGCCGGCCCGGGCCGCCCGGACCGGGCCGTGCACGGGTTGTCAGTGCCTCGGTCCACAATGGTCGGCGTCAGATCCGTCAAACGCTTCAGCACCAAGCGCCCCGTAGGCGAGCGACCAGATCAGAAGGAGCCAGGCAGCGATGGCCCGCCGCAGCACGAAGACCCCGCCGCCCGACGATTCGTTCGAGGAGAGGATCCTCGACATCGACGTCGTGGACGAGATGCGTGGCTCCTACCTCGAGTACGCGTACTCGGTCATCTACTCGCGCGCCCTGCCGGACGCCCGTGACGGCCTGAAACCGGTGCACCGCCGGATCGTGTACCAGATGAACGAGATGGGCCTGCGCCCCGAACGCGGCTATGTGAAGTGCGCGCGGGTCGTCGGCGAGGTCATGGGCAAGCTGCACCCGCACGGCGACGCGTCGATCTACGACGCGCTGGTGCGCATGGCGCAGCCCTTCTCCATGCGCGTGCCGCTCGTCGACGGCCACGGCAACTTCGGTTCGCTGGGCAACGACGACCCGCCGGCCGCCATGCGGTACACCGAGTGCCGGATGGCCGAGGCGACGGGCCTGATGACCGAGTCGATCGACGAGGACACGGTCGACTTCGCGCCGAACTACGACGGCCAGGAGCAGGAGCCGGTGGCCCTGCCCGCCGCCTTCCCGAACCTGCTGGTCAACGGCGCCTCGGGCATCGCGGTCGGCATGGCGACGAACATGCCGCCGCACAACCTGCGCGAGGTGATCGCCGCCGCCCGCCATCTGATCCGGCACCCGAACGCCGACCTGGACGCGCTGATGAAGCACGTCCCGGGCCCCGACCTGCCCACCGGCGGACGGATCGTCGGCCTGGACGGCATCCGGGACGCGTACGCGACCGGCCGCGGCACCTTCAAGATCCGCGCGACGGTCTCCATCGAGAACGTCACCGCCCGCCGCAAGGGCCTGGTGGTCACGGAACTGCCGTTCACGGTCGGCCCCGAGAAGGTCATCGCGAAGATCAAGGACCTGGTCAACGCGAAGAAGGTCCAGGGCATCGCCGACGTCAAGGACCTCACCGACCGCGAGCACGGCCTGCGTCTGGTCATCGAGATCAAGAACGGCTTCGTGCCGGAGGCGATCCTGGAGCAGCTGTACAAGCTGACCCCGATGGAGGAGTCCTTCGGCATCAACAACGTCGCCCTGGTCGACGGCCAGCCGCTCACCCTCGGCCTGAAGGAGCTGCTGGAGGTCTACCTGGACCACCGCTTCGACGTGGTCCGGCGGCGCAGCGAGTTCCGCCGCGGCAAGAAGCGCGACCGGCTGCACCTGGTCGAGGGCCTGCTGACCGCGCTGGTCGACATCGACGAGGTCATCCGGATCATCCGGTCCAGCGACAACTCGGCGCAGGCCAAGGAGCGCCTGATCGAGCGCTTCTCGCTGAGCGAGGTGCAGACGCAGTACATCCTCGACACGCCGCTGCGCCGGCTCACCCGGTACGACCGGATCGAGCTGGAGGCGGAGAAGGACAAGCTCACCGCGGAGATCGAGGAGCTGACCCGGATCCTGGAGTCGGACGCGGAGCTGCGCAAGCTGGTCTCGGCCGAACTGGCCGCCGTGGCGAAGAAGTTCGGCACCGACCGGCGCACGGTCCTGCTGGAGTCCGCCGCCACTCCGGTCGCCGTGCCGCTCCAGGTGGCCGACGACCCGTGCCGGGTGCTGCTGTCCTCGACCGGGCTGCTGGCCCGTACGGCGACCGACGCGCCGCTTCCGCGGGCGGCGGGCGGCAAGCGGGTCAAGCACGACGTGATCGTCTCGGCCGTGCGGACGACCGCGCGCGGGGTGATCGGCGCGGTGACCTCGGCGGGCCGGCTGCTGCGGATCAACGTGGTCGATCTGCCGCAGCTGCCCGAGCCGACGACCGCGCCGAACCTCTCGGGCGGCGCCCCGCTGGCGGAGTTCGTGTCCCTGGAGGACGACGAGACGGTGGTCTGCCTGACCACGCTGGACGAGTCGTCGCCGGGTCTGGCGCTCGGCACCGAGCAGGGTGTCGTCAAGCGGGTGGTGCCCGACTATCCGTCCAACAAGGACGAGTTGGAGGTCATCACGCTCAAGGAGGGGGACCGGATCGTCGGCGCGGTGGAGCTGCGCACCGGCGAGGAGGACCTGGTGTTCATCACGGACGACGCGCAACTGCTGCGCTTCCAGGCCTCCATCGTCCGCCCGCAGGGCCGTCCGGCGGGCGGCATGACGGGCATCAAGCTCGCCGAGGGCGCGAAGGTGATCTCCTTCACGGCGGTCGACCCGGCCGCCGACGCGGTGGTGTTCACGGTGGCGGGCTCGCGCGGCACGCTGGACGACTCGGTGCAGACGACGGCCAAGCTGACCCCGTTCGACCAGTACCCGCGCAAGGGCCGGGCCACCGGCGGGGTGCGCTGCCAGCGGTTCCTGAAGGGCGAGGACTGCCTGTCGTTTGCCTGGGCGGGCCCGGCGCCGGCACTGGCGGCGCAGAAGAACGGCACCCCGGCGGAGCTGCCGGAGCCGGACCCGCGCCGGGACGGCTCGGGCACCTCGCTGCCGAAGACGGTGGCGGTGGTGGCGGGGCCGGTGCTGTAACCGGGCCACCGGGCGGGCCCCCGGGGCTCGCCCGGTGGCCCTAGGCGGGCGGTTCCTCCACGTCGGCGTCCGCCTCGTCCGGTCCCTGTACGTAGCGCAGGACGCCCCACATGCCGTGCTCGTCGGCGTGCGGGGCGTCGTTCCCGCACGCCTCCAGTTCCTTGCGGAGCGTGTCCGCGTCGATGCCGGAGCCGATCAGCACGAGCTGGGTGAGGCGTTCGTCGCCGGGCGCCCAGGGTTCCGGGTAGAAGCGCAGGAACCGGCCGACGGCGTGCACGGCGTAGCGGTTGACGGTGTCGTACGGCCCGAAGTCGACGTAGCCCTTGATCCGGTACAGCCCCTCGGGCCGGCTGTCCAGGAACCGCATGAGCCGCCGGGGTTCCAGGGGGACGGCGGAGGTGAAGGACAGGCTGTCGTAGCCGGTGTGCAGGTGCCCGGCGTGGTCCGGGTCGTCGTGGTCGTGCAGGTCGTCGAAGGACAGCTGGCCGACGCGCTCCTCGGTGGGCCGGCAGTCGAAGAGGAACTCGGGGTCGATCCGGCCGTAGGTAGCGGGGACGACGGCCGCGCGGTCGGTGAGCGAGCGGACGAGCCCCAGGATCCGGTCCGCGTCGCCGGCGCGGTCGAGCTTGTTGACGACGACCAGGTCCGCGAGGGCGAGGTGCCGGTCGATCTCGGGGTGCTTCGCGCGGGTGTCGTCGAACTCGGCGGCGTCCACGACCTCGACCAGACCGCCGTAGACGATGCCCGGGTGCTCGCTGGCGAGGACCATGCGCACGAGTTCCCGTGGTTCGGCCAGTCCGCTCGCCTCGATGACGATCACATCGATGCCGGCGGTGGGCGCGGCGAGCCGGTCCAGGTAGAGATCGAGTTCACTGGCATCCACGGCGCAGCACAGGCAGCCGTTGCCGAGTGAGACGGTCGAGTCGCCGAGGGCGCCGGCGACGGCCATGGCGTCGATCTCGATGGCGCCGAAGTCGTTGACGATGGCCCCGATGCGGCTGCCTCCGCTGCGGTGCAGCAGGTGGTTGAGGAGCGTGGTCTTCCCGGAGCCCAGGAAACCGGCGAGTACGACGACCGGGATCTGCTGCGGGCTGCCGCCGCTTGCCAAGCTGTTCCCCAACGGGCGACCTCTCAGACGTACCAGTGCGCACCGGCTCGCGCCCGGTGCGCGGACGGGCAGGGACGGAGGGTCCAGGATACGAGCGACCCGGAACCGGCCCCGTCGCCCGCGCGTACCCGGATTGATCCGACGATCAATACGGGATCAAGGTGCGGTCAATGTTGCCTGCATCAATACGCGGCATCAACATGTGCAGAGGCCGCTACGGTGACCCCCATGCGCGATCACGACACCGCTCCCCACCGCCCCGGGCGCCGGCTGACCACCAAGGAGACCGCCGAGCTGCTCGGTGTGAAGCCCGAGACGGTCTACGCGTATGTGAGCCGCGGCCTGCTCAGCAGCAGACGCGAGCCCGGCGGCCGGGTCAGCACCTTCGAGGCCGGGGAGGTCGAGGCGCTCGCCCGCCGCAACCGCCGGGAGGCCGCCGGAAGTCCGGGCACCGGCGGTGAACTGTCCGTCCGCACCCGCATCACGCTGATCGAGCAGGACCGGTACTACTACCGCGGCGTCGACGCGGTCGAGCTGGCCGCCCGCCACTCCTACGAGGAGGTCGCGGAGTGGCTGTGGACCGGCCGGCCCGCGCCGGGGGCGACGTTCACCGCGCCCGAGGCCACCGTCATGGTCGCCCGCCGCGCGGTGGACGCGCTGTCCGAGCACGCCTCCGCCGTCGACCGGCTGCGGGTGGCGGCGATCGCCGCGGCGGCCGAGGACCCGCTGCGCTTCGACCTGTCCGAGGAGGCAGTGCTGCACACGGCGCGCACCCTCATCCCCACCCTCGTCGCCGCGCTGCCGCAGGTCCGGTACGACCACAAGGACGACGGTCCGCTGGCCCACCGCCTGTGGGGCCGGCTGACCGGCCACCCGGCCGACGAGGCCTCCCTGCGCGTGCTGGACACGGCGCTGGCCCTGCTGGCCGACCACGACCTGGCCGCGTCCACGCTCGCGGTCCGGGTCGCCGCCTCGGCCCGGGCGCACGCGTACGCGGCGGTCTCGGCCGGGCTCGGCGTGCTGGAGGGCCCGCTGCACGGCGCGGCCGGCGGTCTGGCGCACCGGATGCTCCTGGACGTGCTCGACCAGGGCACGGCGGTCCCGGTGATCGCCGAAGAGCTGCGCGCGGGCCGCCGCGTCCCCGGTCTCGGCCACCGGCTGTACACCGGCGAGGACCCCCGCGCGCGGGTGCTGTTCGAGCTGCTGGAGCGCATCCCGCGCGCGGAGTCCGCGCTGCTCGCGGCCCGTGACATCGTCGCCACCACCGCCCGGCACACCCCGCTGCACGCCAATGTCGACCTGGCCCTCGCGGTGTTCACCGTGTCCTGCGGCATGCCGGTCACGGCCGCCGAGACGATCTTCGCCGTCGCGCGGACCGCGGGCTGGATCGCGCACGCCCTGGAGGAGTACGGCGAGCGCCCGCTGCGCATGCGCCCCAGCGGGCACTACGTCGGCCCGCGCCCGCCCCGGCCCCTCCCGGAGTAGGGCACGGCGGGCCCGCAAGTCACCGCCGGGGAAGTCAGGTTAGGCTCACCTCTGTGAGTAGGTGTGCGACCGTCTCCCGCGTGCTCGACGAGCCGGTTTCCGGTACGGCTGCCACGGCGACGACGTGGCTGCTGCTGGAACAGCCGGGCCCCTGGGGTGCCAGGGCTCTGACGTCCAGCCATCTCGACCCCGCGCTGGGCCGTGCGCTGGAGGCCGCCGCCGACGGAACCGGCGTGCGGATCGCGCTGATCCGCCGTCCCGGGCGCCACGCCGACCCCGGGCCGCCCCCGGTGCGGCAGGTGTACGCCGCGCACACCGTTCCCGGGCGGGTGTGGCTGCACGGTGCCACCACCGTCGAGCCGCGGCGCCTGCTCGACCTGGACTTCGCCGCGCTGGGGGCGGGCGACCACCGGTCCTTCGGCACGGTGCTCGGCGGGCGGCCCCATCGGGGTGACCCGCTGGCCCTCGTGTGCACCAACGGCAAGCGTGACCGCTGCTGCGCCCTCCTGGGCCGCCCCCTCGCCGCGGAGCTGGTCGCGTCGGGGGTACGCGGCGTCTGGGAAGTCACCCATCTGGGTGGACATCGGTTCGCGCCCACGGTGCTCGTCCTGCCGTACGGCTATGCCTACGGCCGCGCCGGGGCCCACACCGTGAAGGAGGCCCTGCACGGCGCCCAGGAGGGGCGTGTGCTGGTCGAGGGGTGCCGGGGGTGCTCCGCGTGGGAGCGGCCCGGCCAGGCGGCGGAGCTGGCCGTGCGGACGGCCGCGGACGAGTACCGGGCGGGAGTGCTGAGCGTCGTACGGACCGAGGGCACGGCTCCGCGCTGGGAGGTCACCGTCGCCCACACCGACGGCCGCCGGTGGCGGGTCACCGTGGCACAGGGCGCGGCGCTGCCGCCCCGCCCGGAGAGCTGCGGCGCGGAGATGCTCGGCACGCCCGCGCGGATGGACGTGGTCGAGGTGCGCGAGCTGCGGCCGTCGGCGCTGGCGAGCTGACCCGGCCCGCGCCCCGTCAATGTTGATCAACAGCTGATCAAGAGAACCACACCACACCCGCTGGGGGCTTCCGGCCGCCCCACGTACCGTCATGGGTATGCGCTCCACTCCCCCCGTACGCCGTCTGCGCCTCGGTCTGCCCCGGCGGATGTTCTCCCAGGTGCTGCTGATGCAGGTGGCGATCGCCGCGGGAGTCGCGGTGCTCGCGACCGGGCTTTTCCTGGCACCGCTGAGCAAACAGCTGGACCAGGAGGCGATGCGGCGGGCGCTGGCCATCGCCGAGACCACCGCGCAGGACCCGCAGATCGCCGAGGGCGTCCGGACCACCGCCCCGAGCGGGAACGGCCCCGTGCAGCGGGAGGCCGAGCGGATCAGGCGGGCCACGCACGCCGAGTACATCGTGGTGCTGGACCGCGACTGGGTGCGCTGGTCGCATCCCACGCCCTCGGAAATCGGCCGGCGCGTCTCCACCGACCCGTCCGACGCCCTGGCCGGCAAGGAGGTCATGGAGATCGACCAGGGCACCCTGGGCCGCTCGGCGCGCGGCAAGGTGCCGCTGTACGACGCCGGCCACCACGTCGTCGGCGCGGTCTCGGTCGGCATCGCCTACGACAGTGTGCGGGCGCGGCTGATCAGCGCCATCCCGGGACTCTTCGCGTACGCCGGCGGTGCCCTGGCGGTGGGCGCGCTGGCCGCCTGGCTGATCTCCCGGCGGGTCCAGCGGCAGACCCGGGACCTGGCCTTCTCCGACATCTCCGCGCTGCTCGCCGAGCGTGAGGCGATGCTGCACGGCATCCGGGAGGGGGTGGTGGCGCTGGACCGGGGCGGCCGTGTCCGCCTGCTCAACGACGAGGCACGACGGCTGCTGGGGATCGGCGACGAGGCCCTCGGGCGGACCCCGGACGAGGCCCTCGGCGCGGGCCGTACGACGGATGTGCTGGCCGGCCGGGTCACCGGCACCGACCTGCTCACCGTGTGCGGCCAGCGCGTCCTGGTCGCCAACCGCACGCCCACCGGCGACGGCGGTGCCGTGGCCACCCTGCGCGACCGCACGGAGCTGGAGCAGCTGGGGCGGGAACTGGACTCCACGCGCGGGCTGATCGACGCGCTGCGCGCCCAGGACCACGAACACGCCAACCGCATGCACACCCTGCTGGGGCTGCTGGAGCTGGAGATGTACGACGACGCCGTGGAGTTCGTCGGCGAGGTGGTCGGGGACCACCGGGCCACCGCCGAGCAGGTCACGGAGCGGATCCAGGACCCGCTGCTGGCCGCGCTCCTGGTCGGCAAGGCGACCGTGGCGGCCGAGCGCGGGGTCGCGCTGTGGGTGTCGGAGCGCACCCGGCTCCCGGACCGGCTGATCGATCCTCGGGGGCTGGTCACGGTGGTGGGCAACCTCGTGGACAACGCCCTCGACGCCGTCGCGGCCACCCCGCACGCGCGCGTGGAGGTCGAATTGCGCGCCGAGGGCCGTACGGTCGTCCTGGGGGTACGCGACACGGGACCCGGAGTGCCGGAGGACCGACGCGAGCTGATCTTCACGGAGGGCTGGTCCACCAAGAAGCCGCCCGCGCACGGCAAGCGGGGCATCGGGCTGTCCCTGGTCCGGCGGCTCGCCGAGCGGCAGGGCGGGAGCGCGACCGTGGGCCCGGCGGCCGGCGGCGGCGCGGAGTTCACCGTGGTGCTGCCCGAGGCATTGACCGAGCCCGAACCGGTGCCCGTGGGCTCCGAGCAGTCCGTGGGGACGTCCCTGGTCACCGCCGCCGTCACCGTCGCCGAGGAGGAGGCGTGATGATCGAGGTCCTGGTCGTGGACGACGACACCCGTGTGGCCCGCGTCAACGCCGCCTACGTCGAGAAGGTGCCCGGTTTCCATGTGGCCGGCGAGGCGCACAGTGCGGCCGAGGCGCTGCGTCGGGTGGAGAGCCTGCCGCGGCTCGATCTGGTCCTGATGGATCACTACCTGCCGGACGACACCGGTCTCGCGGTGGTCCGGGAGATGCGTCGGCGCGGCCACCAGGCCGACGTGATCATGGTGACGGCGGCACGGGACGTGTCGACCGTGCAGGCCGCCATGCGGCAAGGGGCGCTGCAGTACCTGGTGAAACCATTCGCCTTCGCGGGGCTGCGGGCCAAGCTGGAGGCGTACGCCGAGCTGCGGCGCACCCTGGACGGCGGCGGCGAGGCGGAGCAGGCCGAGGTGGACCGGATCTTCGGCGCGCTGTCCGCCCCGTCGGAACCCGAGTTGCCGAAGGGACACTCCCCCACGACGGCCGAGCTGGTGCGCCAGGCCTTGCTGAGCGCCGAACGCCCGCTCTCCGCGCAGGAGATCGCCGAGCGGACGGGGGTGAGCCGGCAGACCGCCCAGCGGTATCTGAAGCTGCTGGAGCGCACCGGCCGGGCCCGGCTGACCCTCAAGTACGGCGACGCGGGCCGCCCGGAACACCGCTATGTGTGGGCGACCCACGTCTGAGCACGCGGCTGTACAGGGACTTGTAGCCCTGCGAGTAGTCGGCGGGCGGGCCGCCCGGTCCCGCGCAGCCTCGCAGCCTCGCATGCGGGCAGAGGCCCAGGTGAGGTCGTGCTGAGGAGGAGCATGCGAGGAGGACGGTGAGGGGAGCTGGTCACCGGGTGGGCGGCTGCGCCAGCCCCTTGCTGTAGGCGTACCGCACGGCCTGCGCCCGGTCCTTGAGGCCCGCCTTGGCGAAGAGGTTGTTGATGTGGGTCTTCACGGTCGCGGTCGACACATGCAGTCTGCGAGCGATCTGCTGGTTGCTGAGCCCCTCGGCGATCAGCACCAGGACCTCGGCCTCCCGCGTGGTCAGCCCGTCGGGCGCCTCGCCCGCCGCTGGTGCGGGTTCGGGCTCCGGTTGCGACAGCCGCTCCAGCAGCCGCCTCTGGACGCTCGGCGACAGCCCCGCGTCGCCCGACAGCACGCTGTGCACGGCACGCACGATCTCGTCACCGTCCGCGTCCTTGGTCAGATAGCCCCGGGCACCGGCACGCAACGCGGGGAACAGCGACTCGTCGTCCGAGAAGGTGGTGAGCACCACGACCTGGGTCCCGGGGTACCGCGCCCGGATCCGCCGGGTGGCCTCCACTCCGTCGCAGCGCGGCATCCTCAGATCCATCAGGACGACGTCCGGCGCGAGTTCACCGACCAGCCGCACGGCCTCCTCGCCGTCGCCCGCGGCGCCCACGACCTCCACACCGGGCAGCAGTCCCAGCAGCATCACGATGCCCTCACGGACCACGGTCTGATCGTCGGCGACGACCACCCGCGCGATCTTCTCCTGCCCCTCCGTCCCTGTCATACGGGCACCTTCAGCGTCACCACGAACCCTTCTTCGTCCGGTCCCGCGTCCAGCGAACCGCCGAGCAGTTCGGCGCGCTCACGCATGCCCAGCAGACCGTACCCGCCTCCGGATCCGTCGAGTTCGCTCGGCCGCCCGCCCGAATCCCGGACGTTCAGCGTGACTTCGTGTTCGCTGTAGTCGAGCCGGACATCCACTCTGGCGCCATGGGCGTGCTTGCGGACGTTCGTCAGCGCCTCCTGTGCCACCCGCCGCACGGCCTGGGACGCCTCGGCCGGCAGGGGTCTGCGTTCACCCGTGACGGTGACCTCGGTGCCGTCGGCCGTGCGGGCGAGTTCGGTCAGGAAGTTTTCCAGCGGGGTCAGCTCGCCGCGCAGCGCGGACAGCGCCTGCCGGGTCTCGGCGAGCCCGTCCCGGGCCATCCCCCGGGCGGCCACCACGCGCTCCAGGATCCGTTCCCGGTCCGCGCCGTTCTCGATCAGCAACCGGGCCGCCTCCAGGTGCACTAGCTGCGCCGACAGGCTGTGTGCCAGCACGTCGTGGATCTCCCGTGCGATACGGGCCCGCTCGGCGAGCGCGGCGGACTCGGCCTCGGCCGCGCGGGCGGCACGCTCCTGGGCGAGCAGCCGCTGCGCATTGCCCCGGGCTTCCGCGTCCAGCCGCAGGACGTACCCGGCGAGGGCCAGGCCCGCCACGGTGGCGGCCGTGGTCAGCCAGGCGTCATCGGTGAACGCGGAGTATGAGGCCAGCGCCGCCGACGCGGCGGGTACTCCCACTCCGAGCGGCAGCCGTTCCAGCGCGCTGACTCCGCAGCCGCACCAGATGACGAGGGCCGGCCCTCCGAATCCCGTCGCCTCGGCAGTGGCCGCGATACCGAGGAGCACACCCATGAGCGCGAGAGACGGCACCAGCCGGTGCTCGTAGGTCATCCGGAAGAAGGCCCAGGAGACGAGTGCGGCGAGCGCCACTCCCGCCCCTGCCGCGAGCGCTCCCCAGGGGCCGACATGCCGCTGGCTGAAGGCGGCCCACAGCAGCATGGACAGCACCAGCAGGCGGACCGTCCAGGCGAGCAGCCGCCGGGGCCGGCTGATGCCCATGGGGCCGAGCGCTTCGCGGGACGGCCAGCGCGTCCAGGCGTTCTCTGTCACACGCGCTCCTTCCAGGCCGACGGGTTGTCGCCACCGTATGCCGGGGCGGGGCGCCTCGCCGGACCGGAGGACTGGGCCCGCCAGGCCAGGATCCCGCCGCGGACCAGCAGCGTGCCGGCGAGGCCGAGCATCAGCGCGGAACCGTCCTGGCGCAGACCGAGTGCGGCGGCGAGGGCGGAGACACCGGCCCGCAGGGCTATGCCCGCGGTCCATACGGCGATGCTCGCCTTGGTGCTCTCGGCCCACACCGTGCCGTCCGGCGCCGTCCAGAGCCGGGTGGTCCGGCCCCAGCCGATGCCGGTGGCCAGGCCGATGACGAGTTCGGCCGTGAGCAGGGCGGCGGATTCCCCGCGGTGGTGAGCGTCGAGTATGCCGGGTTCGCGCAGCGCGACCACGATGAGGACCACGGGCAGCAGCCACCAGCGCCGGTCCGTGTCGATCGCGCGGGCACGGAACTGCCTGGCGATCACGACGGCGACGACGGCCACGATCGCCAGCGCGTTGACGAGCCCGGACATCTGAAGCCTCCGTGAGCGAGAAGGTGAGCCGGAGCGAGCGCTCCCGACGCCTTCAAAGCTACGGAAATTCGCAGGTCAGCTGATCGGCCCCGGGGTGGATCACGGGTGGAACCCCGGAGCGGCCCGCCTCCACCCACGGGTGGAGAAACGCTCCGGGTCACAGGGGTGGGGAGGGTCGGGGATCGGGTCAGGAATAGAGGCGCAGGGCAGGGAGGGACGGGGCGGGCAACAGAGCGGAAGCAAGCGGGGGCCCTGCGGCGCGGTGCGCTGGGGTGGCGGTGCGTACGCGCGGCGTGCGGTGGGCGGGGTGCGGTGACCAGGTGGGCACGGCCAGGGCGGAAGGGGCGCCGCCGGGGCGGAAGCCGACGGCGACGCTCGACGACCGTGTGCTGCGGGGCTGGGCGCTCGACGGGCGGAGTCCGCCGACGCGGAACTCGCCGGTCGGTCTCCGGCGCGCCGCCCCCGCCCCTGCCCCTGCGTTCCCAGGCGACCCCCAGCCACTACCGGCCACAGTCCCGCCCACCACTCCGGCCGACCGGACACCGACACCGGCCGGCCAGCCGCTTCCGTCCCGCCGGCCGAGCCGCTTCCATCCTCGGCCCAGCCACTCCCCCCATCGGCCGGTGCCAGGCGCGGCGGCTACGCGTCGATGCGGGACCGGTCCAGCGTCGCCGCCGAGCTGGAGATGAACTCCTTGCGGGGAGCCACGTCATTGCCCATCAGCAGGTCGAAGACCTGTTCGGCGGCCTCCAGGTCGGAGAGGTTGATGCGGCGCAGGGTGCGGTGGCGCGGGTCCATCGTGGTCTCGGCCAGCTGGTCGGCGTCCATCTCCCCCAGGCCCTTGTAGCGCTGGATGGTGTCCTTGTACCGGATGCCCTTGCTCTGGAACTCCATGAGCTTGTCGCGCAGCTCGCGGTCGGAGTACGTGTAGACGTACTTCTCCTGGCCCTTCTTCGGCTGGATCAGCTCGATGCGGTGCAGCGGCGGCACGGCGGCGAAGACCCGGCCGGCCTCGACCATGGGCCGCATATAACGCTGGAAGAGCGTGAGCAGCAGGCAGCGGATGTGCGAGCCGTCCACATCGGCGTCGGTCATCATGATGATCTTGCCGTACCGGGCCTGGTCGATGTCGAAGGTGCGGCCGGAGCCCGCTCCTATGACCTGGATGATCGCCCCGCACTCGGCGTTCTTGAGCATGTCGGTCACCGACGACCGCTGCACGTTCAGGATCTTGCCGCGGATCGGCAGCAGTGCCTGGAACTCGGAGTTCCGCGCCAGCTTCGCCGTGCCGAGCGCGGAGTCGCCCTCGACGATGAACAGCTCGCTGCGGTCGACGTCGTCGCTGCGGCAGTCGGCGAGCTTGGCCGGCAGGGACGAGGACTCCAGGGCGGTCTTCCGGCGCTGGGCGTCCTTGTGCTGGCGGGCCGCGACCCGGGTGCGGGCGGCGGCGACCACCTTCTCCATGACGACCCGGGCCTGGGCGGCGGCGTCACGCTTGGTCGCCGTCAGGAATGCCTTCAGCTCGCTGCTGACCACGTTGTTCACGATGCGGCGGGCCGCCGAGGTACCGAGGACCTCCTTGGTCTGTCCCTCGAACTGCGGCTCGGCCAGGCGGACCGTGACGACGGCGGTGAGGCCCTCCAGGGCGTCGTCCTTGACGATGTTGTCCTCGGCCACGCGCAGCAGCTTCTTGGCGCGCAGCACGTCGTTCATCGTCTGGGTGAGGGCCTGTTCGAAGCCGGTGACGTGGGTGCCTCCCTTGGGGGTGGCGATGATGTTGACGAACGACCTGACCGTCGTGTCGTAGCCGGTCCCCCAGCGCAGCGCGATGTCGACGCCGAGTTCGCGAGTGACCTCGGTCGGGGTCATCTGGCCGTGTTCGTCCAGGACCGGGACGGTCTCCTTGAAGGTGCCCTTGCCCGAGAAGCGGAGGACGTCGCAGATCGCCCTGTCGTTCGCCAGGTACTCGCAGAACTCGCTGATGCCGCCGTCGAAGCGGAAGGACTCCTCCCCCTTGCTGCCGCCCTCGCCCAGGCCGAACTCGTCGCGGACGACGATGGTCAGGCCGGGGACCAGGAACGCGGTCTGCCGGGCGCGCTGGTGGAGGGTCTCCAGGGAGAGCTTGGCGTCCTTGAGGAAGATCTGGCGGTCGGCCCAGTAGCGCACGCGGGTGCCGGTGCGCGTCTTGGGGATCTTCTTGGTCTTGCGCAGGCCGCTCTTGGCCTCGAACTTCGCCTCGGCACCGTCGGCCGCGAAGGCACCGGGCACGCCCCGCCGGAAGCTGATGGCGTGCGTGTGCCCACCGCGGTCCACTTCGACGTCGAGGCGGGCGGAGAGCGCGTTGACCACGGAGGCGCCGACGCCGTGCAGACCGCCGGAGGCCGCGTAGGAGCCGCCGCCGAACTTGCCGCCCGCGTGCAGCTTGGTCATGACGACCTCGACGCCGGACAGGCCGGTCCGCGGCTCGACGTCCACGGGAATGCCGCGGCCGTTGTCCCGCACCTCCACGGAGCCGTCGTCGTGCAGGATCACCTCGATGCGGTCGCAGACACCCGCGAGGGCCTCGTCCACCGAGTTGTCGATGATCTCCCACAGGCAGTGCATGAGACCACGGCTGTCGGTCGAGCCGATGTACATGCCGGGGCGCTTGCGCACGGCTTCCAGGCCCTCAAGGACGAGCAGGTGCCGCGCGGTGTAGTTGGAACCGTCGCGGTCTGCTCCTGCCAGCAGCGCTGTGGACGGCACGGACGTCTCGGCGGTCACGCGGTTCGCTCCTCGCTGAATTTCAGATGGCCCCCTTCTGGGTAAGGGGGCGGCTTCGGTCGCCGCTCAGAGGGTACCGAGCCCTGGTAGAGCCGGTGTAACGCCACCCTCGTCGGCACCTCACACTAGTCCAGCCTCGCATGCTTGTTCGATCCCTCGATGGAGTGAAGCACATATCACGTTCCCTTTGGGGCATGAACCATTTAGGCTCCGGGCACGTCCTCATGAACAACCGGCAACCCAGCCGGGAGGACGAGACCGCAAGAGAGCGCGAACCCGTACGCATACAAGACACGCAATACGGCACATTCGCCGCCAACGGGCAGCAGACGACCGTCCCCGGAAAAAATTTTCGCGGAAAGGCCACGAGCGGGAACGTTTTCGGGCTGGTTGGATGTTGACCCTGGTACGACAGCTCGTCGAGCTAGAGAAGAGGCGACGTGACTACTGTTCTGACCCCCGCGAGCCCGCTGACGGCCGCCGATCGCTGCGACCGCTGCGGCGCCCAGGCATACCTGCGCGTCGTCCTGCTCAGCGGCGGAGAACTGCTCTTCTGCGCCCACCACGGTCGCAAGTTCGAGCCGGAACTCAAGAAGATCGCCGCTGAGATACAGGACGAGACCGAGCGACTGACGTCCGTTCCGGGCACCGTTTCCGAAGAAGAGCGCTGAATCTCGCACACACGACGAGCCAGCCCCGGCGCAGGCCGGTGATCGGGCGGCCGCTCCCCACCAGGAGCGGCCGCCCGTGCTCATACCCGCTCAAACGCGCTACGAGCCGCTGAGGAGCGGTTTCCGGGCCCCTGTGGCGGGCTCCAGCGCTCGTACGACCTCGGAGACGCGCGTGTAGACGCCGGGGTGGTCCGGGCGCCCGCAGCCGCTCCCCCACGACACGAGGCCGATCAGCCGTCCCGCGGCCACCAGCGGGCCTCCGCTGTCCCCCTGGCAGCCGTCCGGCCCTCCGGCGACCTCCCCAGCGCACAGCATGGTGGCGGCCCGGTAGGCGCCCTCGGGGCCGCCCGGGTAGGCCTTGGCGCACACGTCATCGGAGAGCACGCGTACGCGCGCGGCCCGCAGCCGCCGCGCATAGGCTCCCTCGCCGGTCGTGTCGCCCCATCCGGACACCAGTGCCTCCGTACCGGGCCGGTAGGCCGGGTCGCCCGCGCGGGCCATGGTGATGACCGCGCTCTGCGGCAGCGGCCGGGCGAGCAGGACGACCGCGAAGTCCCCGGAGTTGGTCGTGAGATCGAACCGGGGGTTGAGCCGGATCTCCCGTACGGCGATCTCCTCGCCCTCCGTCGACAGCAGGTCGGTGCGGCCCGCGATGACCTTGAGGTCACGCACCCGGTTCGGTGGCACCCCGAGGGCTTCCTCGCTCAGGCAGTGGGCCGCTGTGAGCACCGTGGTCCGCCCGATGGCCACAGCGCCGCAAAACTGCCCCGCCCGCGCTCCGCCGAACAGGTCACGGCTGGCCAGTGCGACCGTCCACGGGGCCTCGGAGACGTCTATCGGGAAACCCCCCACGACCACGCCGCCGGCGGCTGCGGGGACCGCGCCCATCAGCGGCATCGCGGCCATGGCGGCCGCCAGTGCCAGCGGCCGGACCAGTGCCCGGGCAAGGGAACGACGCATGCATGCTCCTCACTCTCAGGTCTTCCTGGGGGACCCAGAGTGATCCACCGAGCGGGATCGCGCAGCACGAAGGCCCGGCTCCCACGAGGGGAGCCGGGCCTTCGCCGTCGTACTGTGCGACCTGGTCGAGCTGTCGCGACCTAGTCCAGGTAGTCGCGCAGCACCTGGGAACGCGACGGGTGGCGCAGCTTCGACATGGTCTTGGACTCGATCTGACGGATGCGCTCACGCGTCACGCCGTAGACCTTGCCGATCTCGTCGAGGGTCTTCGGCTGGCCGTCGGTGAGGCCGAAGCGCATGGAGACGACGCCGGCCTCGCGCTCGGACAGGGTGTCGAGCACTGAGTGCAGCTGCTCCTGCAGGAGCGTGAAGCTGACCGCGTCGGCGGGCACGACGGCCTCGGAGTCCTCGATGAGGTCACCGAACTCGCTGTCGCCGTCCTCGCCCAGCGGGGTGTGCAGCGAGATGGGCTCGCGGCCGTACTTCTGGACCTCGATGACCTTCTCCGGGGTCATGTCGAGTTCCTTGGCCAGCTCCTCCGGGGTGGGCTCGCGACCCAGGTCCTGGAGCATCTGGCGCTGCACGCGCGCGAGCTTGTTGATGACCTCGACCATGTGCACCGGGATACGGATGGTGCGGGCCTGGTCGGCCATGGCGCGGGTGATCGCCTGACGGATCCACCAGGTGGCGTACGTGGAGAACTTGTAGCCCTTGGTGTAGTCGAACTTCTCGACCGCGCGGATCAGACCGAGGTTGCCCTCCTGGATGAGGTCCAGGAAGAGCATGCCGCGGCCGGTGTAGCGCTTGGCCAGGGAGACCACCAGACGGAGGTTGGCCTCCAGGAGGTGATTCTTGGCGCGGCGGCCGTCCTCGGCGATGATCTCCAGCTCGCGCTTGAGCTTCGGGGCGAGCTTGTCGGAGTTGGCCAGCTTGTCCTCGGCGAAGAGACCCGCCTCGATGCGCTTGGCCAGCTCGACCTCCTGCTCGGCGTTGAGCAGGGGGACCTTGCCGATCTGCTTCAGGTAGTCCTTGACCGGGTCGGCGGTGGCGCCGGCCGCGGCGACCTGCTGCGCGGGCGCGTCGTCCTCGTCCTCGTCGGACAGGACGAAGCCCGCGTTCTCGGTGCCCTCGGGCTCGTCGGCGACCTTGGTGTCCTCGAGGACCTCTTCGTCGAGAAGCTCGACGTCGTCCTTCTTGGCGGTGGTCTTCTTGGCGGCCGTCTTCTTGGCGACGGTCTTCTTGGCGGTCGCCTTCTTGGCGGCCGTGGCCTTCTTGGCGGCGGCCTTCTTGGCGGTTGCGGCTTCCTCGGCGGAATCGGCTGCGGCCGCGGCGGTGGGTGCCGCGGGGGCGGCCGTGGTGGCGGTGGCCTTCCTGGTGGTCACCGTCTTCGCCGCGACCGTCCTGGTGGCGGTGCGCTTGGCCGGGCTCTTCGCTGCGACGCTCTTGCGGGTGCGCTTGGGCTCTGCGGCACTGACCATCAGCGTCACACCCTCTTCCTCAAGAATCTGGTTGAGGCTGCGCAGTACGTTCTTCCACTGAGTGGCCGGAATCTGGTCAGCTTCGAAGGCCCGACGCACATCGTCGCCGGCGATCTGCCCCTCAGCCTTTCCCCGCTCAATGAGCGCCATGACAGAGACGGACTCGGCGATCTCCGGCGGGAGCGTACGGGATGTGCTGGCCGACACGAACAACCTCTCGGAACGTTGGAAAACGGCTTCCGGCACCGTCCACTGCGGACAGGAGCCGACCACCGGCCTGGGGATGGGCCGACGGCGCGGGCGGGGGCCGGGAAGATGCACAGCGCCATGCACGGCGTCCGTATTCCCTCCTCGGCTATCACCTCTTAGGTCATCGCGCTGTCTCCACGAGCGTTACGCCCATTCTGCGTGGCCCGAGTCACACCCCGTAAGTGGTCAAAAGCGGTCAGACATGTGCATACGCGATCACCAGTAGCCGCCAACCCGGCCGCCCCCGTACCGCCGGGGGCTGCCGCGTCGCCGGACTCCGCCGGACTCCAGAAGGTCCGGCGAGGTCCGGCGGCGGCCGGTACCCGGGCCCGGCGCCGCCGCGAGCACTACTGGGACGTCACACACCGGCGACCGCACCACGTCCCTCGCGGGTCAGTGCTCGCGCGGGGCGGGCACCACGCGCTCCACCTCCGGGTGGACCGTCAGCAGCTGACGCATGGCCGTCTCCGCCGCCGTGCCGTCGCCGGTGCCGAGGGCGTCGACGATCCGCGCGTGCTGGGCGAGGGACGTCTCGTTAGGGCGGTCACAGGCGGTGACCGGGCCGCCGGAGACCTGAAGCGCCGCCGAGACGATGCCGGAGAGGTGCTCCAGCATGCGGTTGCCCGCGATCTGGATCAGCATCGAGTGGAACTCGGTGTCCGCGCGCGCGTAGGTGAGCGCGTCGCCCTGCGCCATGGCGTGGCTCATGATCTCGACCATGTCGCACAGGCGCTGCTGCACCTCCTCGCGCCCGTGTCCGGCGGCGAGGCGGGCGGCCAGCGGCTCGATCGTCCAGCGCAGCTCGCTGAGCTCCCGGCGCTGGTCGTCGCGCTGCGGCCCGAAGGCCCGCCACTCGATGATGTCCGGGTCGAGGAGGTTCCAGTCGCTGACGGGGCGTACCCGCGTGCCGACGTTGGGGCGGGCGCTGACCAGGCCCTTGGCCTCCAGGACACGGAGCGACTCGCGGACGACGGTGCGGGAGACCTCGAAGCGCTGGCCGATCTCCTCCGGAACCAGCGGTCGGTCCGCACCCAGATCGCCGGAGACGATCATCTGTCCGAGCTGCTGGACGAGTTGGCCGTGCAGCCCGCGTCCGCGGCTGGCCGCGGCCCGCCGGCTGACCCGGCCCAGCTCGGGTTCCCCGCCGTCCCAGGCGGGTGTGCCGACGCGGTCGGCCACCGGGCCTTCCGCGTAGGGGTAGCGGTCGAGTTCGCCCGGGCCGGCCAGACCTGAGTCTGTGGAGCGGGCGGCGGTCATCATGGTGTGCGCAAGGGTACTCACGGATCCTTTGTCGGCGCCGCCTCCAACTCCCTTGAGGTCTTTGGTGAAAAGCACACGAAAGGGTGATCGCTCACCCCGTCGCAATTGACGCCTTATCGGAAAGAAATGGGCTTTCCGCGGGGAGTTGTGGGCAAGGCAGGACCGGAAGTGAACGAAGGGCGGTCAGCGCAGCCGGGTCCGCAGCGCCGTGTGCAGATACGCGCAGAGGAGACCCGCGAGCGACAACGCCAGTGCGCCGCCCACCGGTTGGGCGACCACCCGCGCGGCGGCGAGCAGGTACCGCTCCCCTCCGAAGGGCCACTGCAGCAGAAAGACCTCCCGCATCCGCACCGGGAAGTCCGCCGCCATGCGCACGGCCGGGCCCTGGAGCGCCTTGTGGACGAGGGGTACGACCAGGACGGGTACGGCGAGGACCGCGGCCAGTCCGGCCGTGGTGGACCGGAACACGCCGGCCGCCAGCACCCCCGCCCAGGAACAGCCGACGACCAGGCCGAACCAACTCGCGGTCAGCGACAGCCAGTCCGCGGGAACTTCCGTCAGCTCCCGTCCGTAGACGAGGTAGAGCACCTCGGCGTCGCAGCCCAGGGTGAGGAAGGCGAGCAGCCCCGCGGTGGCTCCGGAGACGAGCAGTTTCGCGGTGAGCAGCCCCAGCCGGCGGGGGACGGTGCCGCGGTCGGCCGCCAGGGCGGGATGGCGGAACTCGTCCCCGAAGGCCAGCGCGCCGAGCAGTCCCGATCCGAGCGCCGCGGGCGGCAGCGGCAGTTCCCGCGGCCAGGCCGCGAACAGCCGCGCCTGCGGGGTGTGCCCGGTCCTGGCGAGGAGTACGGCGGTGAGCGCGGACACGACGAGTACGGCGCCGCAGGTGAGGAAGCCGGTGCCGATGCCGGCGGCGCGCCGGATCTCGTAGCGGAGGGGACGCAGGGGGCTCGGGGCGGGGCGGACGGCGATGGGGGGTGGGAGAGGCGAGATCACGGCGGCGGCGCGGTCACCGTGGGAACGGCCGGCGTGGCCGTCCCGCCCCTTCCGGGCGCCGGGGTTCCTGGCCCCCGGGAGGAGGCGAGTGCCGGGGCCGGTCGGCGCGGGGGCGGGCGTGCCGTCGGTCTGCGGTCCGGAGGACGACGTGACCGCGCCGGGCCCGTTCTCCGGGCCGGCCGCCGAACCGGCGGAGCGGCCATCGCCGCTCCCCTCCCCGGTGACGCCCGTGGCCTCGGTCCGCGAGCGGCCGTCGTTGCCGCCGTTCCGGGCGCCGGCCCCTGTGTCGGCGGGCCGGCGCGGCTGCCGCGCGGCTCTTTCCCGCGCCTCGCCGACCGTGCCGTTCGCACCGGAGGCGGTGACAGTGGGCGCCGTGCCGTCGGCCGGGAACGCCGCGGCGGCCGGGGCCGCATCGCGCGGTGAGGCGCTGGGGGCGGTCACGGGGCGGGCCGGTTGGGTTCGCTGAGCGGCGCCGTGGGGCCGCCCGCTGTCGGCGCTCCCCGCCCGCCGCGAGGCCGAACGGCCGGACCCCCACCGCCCTTCGGTGTTCGGGGGCGAGTCGGCCACCGCTGGTTCCGTGCCCGGCGTCGGCGGTACGGCCGGGGTGCGCTTGCGTTGTCCGGCCGGGTACCCGGACGCCGTGGCGTTCCCTGTCGAGAGGCCCTGCGCCGGTGTGTGCGGCTCCGGCGTGGGCCGGTCCGGGGCCGTCGAGCGGAGTTGGGCCGCCGCCCGGTCAGATGAGGCGGTGCGCGGCTCCGCCACCGGCTCCGCGGAGCGTGGTTCCGCCGCCGCGAGGCCGGCCTTCGCGCTCTCCCGTGGGCCGGACTGCCTCGCGTGTCGCGGCTCCGCCGACACGTCGCGCGCGCCGCGCGCCGGGGCTTCGGGTGCACCGCTCAATCCGACGGGGCGGCCGTCGAGGGCGGGTTCCGGCGCCGTGCGGCCGCGTTCGTCCAACACTCGGCCGGCCGGAGCGGATTTCCGCTCCCCGTAGGAGATGCCGGTCGCCGCCGGGTCCTGCTCCGGCCTGGCCCTCCGGCCGGCAGGCGGTGAGTCCGGTACGGGCGGCCGCGGTTCGGCGGGGCGCGCGCCGTCGTCGCCCCCGGCTCCGGCGCCCGGTCCCATGTCACCCACCTCTTCGGCGAGTTGGTGGACGAGGATGCCGTGGCGGAAGGCGATCTCGCCGACGTCGGCGGTCGTGCTGCCGTACACCGACAGGCGGTTGCCGCCCTCCCGTACGACTTCGACGGAGCGGCGGGCGGTGCGGGCGTCCCTGGTCAGCAGGGCCGCGAGGCGTGCCGCATGGGGACTGCGGACGGCCACTCGCCGACGCAGCCGGGTGCGGGCGAACACCCGTGCCTCCTGGTCGGCGACGAGTCTGCCGCCGTCGAGGGTGACGACCCGGTCGGCGGTGCGCGCCGCCTCCTTGGGCTCCGCCGTGGTGAACAGCACCGTGCCGCCCTGGTCGGCATGGGCCCGCAACATGCCGTGCAGCCACTGGGCCTCCCGGGCGGAGAGGCCGTCGGCGGGTTCGTCCAGGACGAGCGTGTGCGGGTCGGGCAGCAGGGCACAGGCGAGACCGAGTCTGCGGTCCATGCCGCGCGACAGTGTCCTGAGTCGTTCCTCGCGGAGGCTGACGAGACCGACCACTTCGAGCACCTCGTCGGCTCGCCGCGCGGGAACTCCCGACGCCGCGCACAGCATGCGCAGATGACCGCGGACCGAGCGGGCGGGATGGCCTGGCACATCGCCGAGGAGTACGCCGACTTCTCGCGCCGGATGGGCGATCCGGTGCAGGGGGCGGCCTCTGAAGTAGGTGATGCCGCGCCCTTGTTGCAGCTCGAGCATGAGTCTGAGCGTCGTCGTCTTCCCCGCGCCGGCGCGTCCGAGGAGCGCGGTGACTTGCCCGGCACGCGCCTCGAAGGAGACATCGTCGACGGCGGGCGGATGCGCCTTGCGGGGATTGCTGGTCAGTCCGAAGGCCTCGATCACCTGATGCAAGATAGCGCGACATGTCTGGTTTTTCGGGTATAAGGCGATTTGCGGAAAGGCGCGTGCGACCTGCCTCCTCCCCTTTCCGCCGTTCGATGGAGCCCGTACTCGACACGCAGAGCCCGGCGGGCAGCGGCCAGACCGGTAACGGCCGGCGGGCAACCGGCAGACCGGTAACGGGCAGATCAACGGCAAGCAGACCGGTAGCCGGTACGGGTCAGACGATCACCGTGCCGCTTTTCCGTGTCTCAGACCTCGGGGCGCAGCATCGGCGGGTTGAGCAGCGTGGCGCCGCCGGCGCGGAAGAGCTGGGCCGGACGTCCGCCCTGGCGCGTGGTCGTCCCTCCGGTGGGGACGAGGAATCCGGGGGTGCCGGTCACCTTGCGGTGGAAGTTGCGCGGGTCGAGCGTGACGCCCCACACCGCCTCGTACACCCGGCGAAGCTCGCCGACCGTGAACTCGGGCGGGCAGAAGGCGGTGGCCAGCGACGAGTACTCGATCTTGGAACGGGCGCGCTCCACTCCGTCCGCGAGGATCCGGGCGTGGTCGAAGGCGAGCGGTGCCACGGGTTCGCCGTCACGGCCGTACCCGCCCTGCTGGAGCAGTTCCTCGACCGGGGCCCAGCGCGCGTTGCTCGCGTCGCCGCCGGCGCGCGGTGCGGGCAGGTCGGGTGCGAGCGCGAGGTGCGCGACACTGACCACGCGCATACGCGGGTCCCGCTCGGGGTCGCCGTAGGTGGCGAGCTGCTCCAGGTGGGCTCCGTTGTCCTGGGCCGGGGCGGCGGGGTCGTGGGCGCAAAGACCGGTCTCCTCGGCCAGTTCGCGCGCCGCCGCCTGGGTCAGGTCCTCGTCGGCCCGTACAAAGCCTCCGGGCAGTGCCCAGCGTCCCTGGAAGGGGGGCTCCCCCCTGCGTACCGCCAGCGCGCACAGGGCATGGCGGCGCACGGTCAGCACGACCAGGTCCACGGTGACGGCGAAGGGCGGAAAGGCTGACGGGTCGTAGGGCATGCCGCGATCATAGTCGTCTTCCTGACGATAAACACTCCCTCGGCCGCCGCAGCGGTGGCTGTCCCGCCTCCTTCCGGTGCGGCGCGCGAAGCCGCGTTTCCTTCACCGGCCGGTGGCTCGCGCGCGGTCGTCTGCCTCGCCCCGCACAGCTCCGAGCAGGGCCGGGCCACCGACCGGCGCCGAGCAGGCCCCTGTCGGACAGGCCGGCGCCGAGCAGGCCGGGGCAGGGGAAGTGGACGACTGCGGTCAGGCGGGGCACGGGGCGGCCGTCCGTCGCCAGGGCGGGGGCCGGGTGTCCGCCGATGCGGCTCTCCACCCAGACGTCGGCGCGGAAAGCAGCCGTGGCGGCGGGCTGCCGCTGGCCCCCGTGACCAGCGGGCTGTCCCTCATGACCGGCGGAGTGTCCTCATCACCGACGGCCTGCCCGAGTCGCAGCCGCAGTGCGGCACCCGGCCGGTGCGCCTCCCCTGGCCGGCGTGACCAGGGGACTCTCCGGAAGCCGCTCCCGGCACCGCACCGGGAACCGCCGGACCGGCGGGCATGGCCCGGTTCGGTGTCCACGGCCGTCGCGGCCAGGGAGGCTCCCGTCCGGGCACGGACCGGCGGGGGCTCATTCATCGCCCTCGGTCCACGGGCCTCCGCCCTCCGACGGCGCACCGCCGGTCGCGGTGTCGCCGGGGCCGGTGGTACGCGTGCGCCTGGTGCTCGTTTCCCGAAGTCCTGGCCGGGCGGCTCCGGGCGCGGTCGACCGGGGGCGGGAGCCGGCCGGCCTGCGTCGGTCGGCCTTGGTCCGGGCCGTGGGACGGTGGTCGTCGCCGTCCGCGCTCCGCGTGCGGCGCCTGCGCTGCCCGCCCGGCCGGGGCCCTGGAGCCGGGCCGTCCGCCGGGGTCCGGGGTGCAGGGACCACGCTCTGCGTGCTCTCGGCGGGCGCCTGCCGCGGTGCCGGGCCCGGTTGCCGCACCGCTGTGGGCTGGATGTCCTGCGTTTTCTGTGTGTCCTGGGCGCGCAGGCAGCGGCGGACCGCTTCCGGGTCGAGTCCTTCGTTGCACGCCTGATGCAGCAGGCGGGCGAAGAGGTAGTCGGGATCCGCGCCCAGTGCCATGGCCAGTGCCTCGCGCGCCTCCAGTTCGTCGCCCGTGGACCAGGCGACCCAGCCCGCCAGGGTCAGCGGTGCGGCGGCGTGCTCGCTGTAGGGGCCGACGCAGCGGCGGGCCAGGGCGCGCCAGAGCCGCAGGGCCGGGCCCGCGACGTCCCCTTCCATCCAGGCGGCGGCCCGGTCGCGGGTCGTGCGGTCCTGCAGTCCGAGGATGAGGGTCGCCGCCTCGTCGGCATCGAGGAGGCCGTCGTCGCGGACGTCCGCCGGATGGGTGCCGGAGACCGGTGCCGCCGTGGCGAAGCGGCGGATGATCCGCTCGGCGAGGACGAGCGTCTCCTGCGCCACCTCCTCACGGGTCGTCTCGTCCAGGATGCGGGGCACCAGGCTCATGCCCGCCGCGTCGAGGGCGATCTCCTGTTCCAGCGCCGCGGCGGACTCCCAGGGTTGCAACCTGGCGCGCAGTTCCTTCAGTGTGCCGCGCACCTGGAGGCCGGCGTAGGTGGCCGCCGCGGCGAGTACGGAGGTGCCGGGCAGGCCCATCGGGGAGCCGTCCTCGGGGCAGCAGCCCTTGCCCTTGACCGGGCAGCAGTACGACCAGAAACGCCCGTCCGAGACGCACAGGGCCTCGACGACGGGCACGTCCAGGCTTCCGCACTCGGTGCGCATCAGCTGGGCGAGCCTCGTCAGCCGTTGCTTGACCTCCCGGCCGGTCTCGCCGGGGCCCGGTTCCTGGCAGACGTAGGCCACCATGCCCTCGGGCCGGGCGCCACGCCGCTCGCTGCCGGTCACCAGCCCGCGGGCCAGCTGCCGGGCGGCGGCCTCCCAGTCCTCCTCGTTCGCCGGGATGCCGAGCCGGGCCCGGCCCCCGAACCTGCCGCAGCCTCCCCGGTCGTGCAGGGCGACGAGCACCATGCTGTCCTCGGGGCGGTAGCCGAGCAGGTAGGGGAGGGCGTCGGCCAGTTCGGCGGGGGTGCGCAGGGTGACCTGCGTGGTGTGGTCGGCCGGTCCGGCCGACGGGTCGTGCCCGGAGATGTCGTCGTTTCCGAAGGGTCCGGCGGTTTCGCTGTGATTCGTCATGCGCCGACGATCTCGCGGATTCCAAGATTCCGCTTAGGGGCCTGTGGATAACTCGGATCAGGGACACGACAGGTCATCCGGTGGTCCTGGTTGTCCACAGACTCGGCCCGGGCCCGCCCGGTTGTCGGTGCGGTCCTGTTGTATGGAACGCATGGAACACACGAGCAACGCGGATCTCCGGGCAGAGGCCGATGCCGTTCTCGCCCGGCTCGTCGGGGACGCGACGGGCGCCGCCCGGCTGCGCGAGGACCAGTGGCGGGCGATCGAGGCGCTGGTCGCCGACCGGCGCCGGGCCCTGGTCGTACAGCGCACGGGCTGGGGCAAGTCCGCGGTGTACTTCGTCGCGACCTCGCTGCTGCGAGCCACAGGAAGCGGACCCACGGTGATCGTCTCGCCGTTGCTCGCGCTCATGCGTAACCAGGTGGAGGCCGCGGGCCGGGCCGGTATCCACGCCCGGACCATCAACTCGGCCAACACCGAGGAGTGGGACGCCGTCCAGGCCGAGATCGCGGCGGGCGAGGTCGATGTGCTGCTGGTGTCGCCGGAGCGGCTGAACAACCCCGACTTCCGCGACCAGGTCCTGCCCAAGCTGTCCGCCGCGACCGGTCTGCTCGTGGTGGACGAGGCCCACTGCATCTCCGACTGGGGCCATGACTTCCGCCCCGACTACCGGCGGCTGCGCACCATGCTCGGCGACCTGCCGTCCGGCGTCCCGGTGCTGGCCACCACCGCCACGGCCAACGCCCGGGTGACCGCCGACGTCGCCGAGCAGCTCGGCACGGGCGGCACGATGGACGCGCTGGTGCTGCGCGGACCGCTGGACCGGGAGAGCCTGAGCCTCGGTGTGCTGCGGCTGCCGGATGCCGCGCACCGGATGGCCTGGCTCGCCGACCATCTCGACGACCTGCCGGGCTCCGGCATCGTCTACACCCTCACCGTCGCCGCCGCCGAGGAGGTCACCGCCTTCCTGCGGCAGCGCGGGCACACCGTCGCCTCCTACACGGGCAAGACGGAGAACGCCGACCGGCAGCAGGCGGAGGAGGACCTGCTCGCCAACCGCGTCAAGGCCCTGGTGGCCACCTCGGCGCTCGGGATGGGCTTCGACAAGCCGGATCTCGGTTTCGTCGTCCATCTCGGCTCGCCCTCCTCCCCCATCGCCTACTACCAGCAGGTCGGCAGGGCCGGCCGCGGCGTCGCCCACGCCGAGGTGCTGCTGCTGCCGGGCAAGGAGGACGAGGCGATCTGGGAGTACTTCTCCTCGCTGGCCTTTCCCTCCGAAGATCTGGTCCGGCGCACCCTCGACGTGCTCGCCCGGGCGGACGGCCCCCTGTCCCTGCCCGCCCTGGAACCGCTGGTGGAGCTGCGCCGTTCCCGCCTGGAGACCATGCTGAAGGTCCTCGACGTGGACGGGGCGGTGCGACGGGTCAAGGGCGGCTGGACGGCCACCGGACAGCCCTGGTCGTACGACGCGGAGCGCTACGCGTGGGTGGCCCGGCAGCGCGCGGCCGAGCAGCAGGCGATGCGCGAGTACGCCGCCACGACCGAGTGCCGGATGGAATTCCTCCAGCGTCAGCTGGACGACGAGGGCGCCAGACCATGTGGCCGCTGCGACAACTGCGCGGGGCCGCGCTTCACCTCCGACCTGTCCCCGGCGGCTCTGGACGCCGCGCGGAGCGACCTGGGCCGCGCCGGGGTGGAGGTGGAGCCCCGGCGCATGTGGCCGACCGGGCTCCCGGCCATCGGCATCAATCTCAAGGGCCGTATCCCGGCGGGGGAACAGGCCGCGCAGGGGAGGGCTCTGGGACGGCTGTCGGACATCGGCTGGGGCAACCGGCTGCGTCCCCTGTTCGCACCGCAGGCACCCGACGCGGCGGTGCCGGACGATGTGGCGCAGGCCGTGGTCGGCGTGCTGGCCGACTGGGCCCGTGGTCCCGGCGGCTGGGCCTCCGGTGCGTCCGACGCCCCGGCCCGGCCGGTGGGCGTGGTCACCATGGCCTCGCGCAGCCGGCCCCAACTGATCCACTCCCTGGGCGCCCGCATCGCCGGGGTCGGCAGGCTGCCCCTGCTCGGCTCGGTGGAATACGCGGGGGACACGCCCCGGATGTCCCGCAGCAACAGCGCACAGCGACTGAAAGCGCTCGACGGGGCGTTGACGGTGCCACCCGCCCTGGCGTCGGCACTCGCCGCGGCCGACGGCCCGGTCCTCCTGGTCGACGACTTCACGGAGACGGGCTGGACCCTGGCCATGGCAGCGCGTCTGCTGCGCAAGTCCGGGGCGCGTGGCGTATTGCCACTGGTTCTCGCGGTCCAGGGGTGAGTGCGGCGTCGCCGCTGTTCCGGGCTGCCGCACGGCCGTTCGCGGCGGCCCGCCGGCCGGGACCGCGGAGGGCGCAGGCGTCGATGGTCCACCCTTTGGGTAGGAGGGATATAAGCCACGCACTAGCAGATAACACTCGGCGGCGCCAATTGCTCGTTGCCGCAACCAAGTTCGACAGGAAGAATTGAGGTCCGCTACCCGCACGACTCACCCGTGATCCGGTTGGGCTCCGCTGCGGCGCGCGCTCCCCCGAATCCGACCTCGCCCGCAGTGTGGGCGCGTAGCCGAAGGGAGGAACGTGACCTTCGGATTCGCATCGTCCTCGGCGGCCTCGTTGTCGACGCCGGCGTCCGACGCCTCCGCCAGTCGCCTGCTCGAGCCCGCGGAGTGGGCCGCCGCCGGAATCCCTTTGCTGCGCAACCCTCGTGAGGTCGTCAGCGGTCTGCACTCCCGCCACCACCCGAAGCCGCTCACGGCGGTCGTGGCGGTGCTCGACCCGGACGAGCGGTTGCGGGCGAGCGCCTCGTTCACGCGCCGTGCGACGCCGGCCGACGGCTGGATGTTCCGCAACGCGCTGCTGGCCCAGTTGCGCCGGGTGATTCCGCACGACCTGCGCCGCCGTACCCCTGTGCGCACGGCCGTCCTGCTCTACTGCCGTGAGGGCGACGCGCGTTGGACCGAGGAGGACGGCGCCTGGATGTGGGGACTGCGCGATGCCTGCACCCTGCACGGGCTGCGCTGCGGCGCGTACATCACGCTGACCCGCGACGGCTGGCAGGTGCTCGGCGAGGGGCGCGGGGGGCGCCGGCCGAACGCGCACTCGGCCCCGGAGCCGTTCGCCACGTCGGAAGCCCCGCCGCTCGCACCACGCACCGGCGGCCCGGTCTCCGAGGTGCTGAGCCGGGCGGCGGCTCGCTGACCGGCGCGCCACGGGCGGTACGAGGGTTCGCGCGACCGGCCGGAGGCTCCTACGGTGCATCCGGCCCGCGTGCGACGGACGGCCGGGCCCAACCGGTGTGCGCGCAGAGCGGTCCGGAGGAGCACCGGCAAACTCGCCTCCCGGACCCCGAGGAGAGCCCTGGGTGACCTGCGGGGTCTGCCCCTGGTACGTCGGTGACCTGCGGGGACCGCCTCCTGGTACGCCCCGGAGACAGCCGTGGGCGGTGTGGGCCACACCCGTGGGCGCGTGTCCGGCCCGGCAGGCGTCGCCACCCGTCACCGGGCGGCCCGGATCACTCCCCCGGGCCCGACGTCGGCCGACGCTCCCGGGCCTTCCCAGGGGGACGGACCGGGCGGCGTCGTGGCCGCGGACCGTGGTCCGGGCACGCCAAAAGCCGCACCGTGCGGATGCCGCCGGAGCGGCTCCTTCGGCCCCTCGGTGTCCCGAGGCACCGACGCGGCTCAGACGCCGGCGCCCAGCACCGAGTTGATCTGCTGCGGGTCGCCGCAGACGATCAGCAGGGCACCGGCACGGGAGTGGGCCAGCGGGAGGGCGGTGGCAGCGGCGGAGGCGGGGCCTCCGTTGACGGCCACGACGACCACCGGGCGGGTGGCGGCGCGGGAGGCGACGGCGGCATCCGCGTAGAAGACGTCGTCACCGGAGTCGTGCTGCGCCCAGTAGGACGCTTCGCCGAAGGACAGTTCGTGTTCGGCCCACGGGTGCTGGGCACCGGTGGTGAGCACGAGCACGTCGCCGGGGGCGCGGCCGGAGTCCAGGAGCAGGTCCACCGCCTCCTCGGCGGCGTCGAGCGCACCCTCGGCCGAAGCCGGGATCAACTGGATCTGCGGGCTCGCCGCGGCGGCGGGAGCGGCCGGTCCGGAAGGACCGGGCATGGCCGGAGCCGCGTCTCGCGGTGTGCGCTGCGCCGGCGGCGTGGGCCGCAGAGGGCCGGGACGACCGGGGCGGGACGGAGCCGCGGGGCGGGGGCCGGGTACGGGGCGGGGGGTCGGCGCGGTGCGGCCGCTGGCCGGCGTGGCGCGGGGACCCTGGGCACTCTCGTGAATCTGAGGCTCCTCGGGAATGAGAGGCATGAGCTGATTTTTATCAAACGTTGGTGCGGCGCGGATGACCGGGTGGCACATCAGTGCGATCGGAACCGTCAGAAATCGAAGCCGAGCTGACCCTCAATTTCCGGAACGCTTCCGTCCGCCCAGTTGCGGACCTTCTTGAGGTGCCGCCACTGAGGCAACGCATCAAGATACGCCCACGACAAACGGTGGTGCGGGGTGGGCCCCCGCTCCGCCAGAGCGGCCTTGTGCACGGGCGACGGATACCCGGCGTTGTCCGCAAATCCGAAGTCTGCATGGTCGACACCCAGTTCGGCCATCATTTTGTCGCGCTGAACCTTGGCGATCACCGACGCCGCCGCCACGGCCACACACGACTGATCGCCCTTGATCACCGTGCGGACCTTCCAGGGAGCGCCGAGGTAGTCGTGCTTCCCGTCGAGGATCACGGCGTCGGGGCGGACCGGCAGGGCATCCAGGGCACGGACCGCGGCCAGCCGCAGCGCGGCCGTCATCCCCAGGTCGTCGATCTCCTCGGGGGAAGCATGCCCCAGCGCGTAGGCCGTCACCCATGACCGCAGGATCTCGGCGAGTTCCGTGCGGCGCTTGAGCGTGAGCAGCTTGGAGTCGGTCAGGCCCTCGGGCGGGCGGCGCAGTCCGGTGATCGCCGCGCAGACCGTGACGGGACCGGCCCAGGCGCCGCGCCCCACCTCGTCGACACCGGCAATGACCTTCGCTCCGGTCGTGGCGCGCAGGGAGCGCTCGACGGTGTGGGTAGGTGGTTCGTACGGCATGGCGCCCTTAGCGTACGCCGCCGGGACGGACGCGCGACACCCCGGTCGCCCGGGGGACGCGAAGGGCGCCGGAAGGGGGCTTCAGGCACCGTAGGGCCGCAGCAGCGGAAGCATCAGCTGGTCGACCATCCCTTCGAGATCCTGGTCGTTCCATTCACTGGCGCACATCTTGGACCGGTACATCATCATGGCCGGGATGGCGTCGAAGACATAGGCGTTGGCCGCGTCCTCCCTGACCTCCCCCCGCTCTATTCCACGGACGATGACCTCGCGCACCAGCTTGACGGTCGGCTCGACCACACTTCCGAGGATCACCCCCTCGAAGCGCTCCGCCTGCACTTGATCGCATTCGTGAATGACCGAGCGCAGAGCGGCGCCGGGCCGCGAGTACATGATCTGCCGCACCTGCCGGCACAGGGTGAGCAGGTCCTCGCGCACGCTGCCCAGGTCCGGGGCCCGCTCCACGCGGGGCAGTCCGGTCACCAGGGCGTCCGCGACCAGATCCTCCTTGGAGGGCCAGCGGCGGTAGACCGCCGCCTTGCCGGTGTGGGCGCCGGCCGCGACGCCTTCCATGGTCAGCCCCTTCCAGCCGACCGTGCTGAGCTGCTCCAGAGCGGCGTCGAGGATCGCCCGCTCCAGTACCGCACCGCGCCGGCGGGGGGAAGCCGTTCCGGCGGCCGCGGCAGTACAGCGCGAGGTAACCATCTGTGTTTCTCCTGCATGCGAGGTGAGCGGTGATTCCGGGGCAGTGACGCCGCGCTGCTGCAACGGGGGACGCGGGCGCGACGCGCGCTTAAGTGAACGCTTGCGTTCACTGTCGGGGACTCACTACGGTGGGCGCGACAGTGAACGCGAGCGTTCACTAACGCCTGTATGGGGGACCCATAGTGACGACCTCTCAGCTTCTCACGGACGATCAGAAAACGGGCGCGGCCCGCCGGGGAGGGCACCCCGGCATCGCACTCACCGTCATCGCGGCCAGCCAGCTCATGGTGGTACTCGACGCGACGATTGTGAATATCGCGCTCCCGCACATTCAAGAAGCGCTCAGCTTCAGCACGACCGATCTGACATGGGTGGTCAGCGCCTACACGCTCACCTTCGGCGGACTGCTGCTGCTCGGTGCGCGGGCCGGTGACATCCTCGGCCGCCGCCGGGTGTTCATGACCGGCATCCTGCTGTTCACCTTCGCCTCGCTGCTGGGCGGTCTGGCCCAGGAACCCTGGCAGCTGCTGGCCGCGCGAGCCCTCCAGGGTGTGGGCGGCGCGATAGCGTCCCCCACGGCGCTGGCGCTGATAACGACCACCTTCCCCGAAGGCCCGGAACGCAACCGGGCCTTCGGTGTTTTCGCCGCCGTGTCCGCGGGCGGCGGTGCCATCGGCCTGCTGGCGGGCGGCATGCTCACCGACTGGCTCGACTGGCGGTGGGTGCTGTTCGTCAACGTGCCGATCGGCGTGCTGATCGCGGCGCTCGCGCCGCTGTACATCAACGAGTCCGAGCGTCATCCGGGCCGCTTCGACCTCGCCGGCGCGCTCACCTCCACGGTCGGCATGGCCTCGCTGGTGTACGGGTTCATCCGCGCCGCGGAGGACGGCTGGCGGGACGGGCTCACGATCGGGTCCTTCGCCGCTTCCGTGGTGCTGCTGCTCGCCTTCGTCTTCATCGAGGCGCGGGCGAAGGAGCCGATCACCCCGCTGCGGATGTTCGCGGACCGGAACCGCTGGGGCACCTACGTGATCATGCTGAGCCTGGCCGCGGCGATGTTCGGCATGTTCTTCTACATCGTGCTGTTCGTACAGAACGTGCTCGGTTACAGCGCCATCAGGGCCGGTATCGCGTTCCTTCCCGTGACGGCCGCGATCGCGATCGGCGCGGGGTTGTCGCAGCGCTTCCTTCCGGTGCTCGGCCCCAAGCCGTTCATGATGGCCGGCGCCGCGCTGGTGGCGGTCGGGCTGGGCTGGCAGACCTTCATCGAGCCCGACAGCACCTATGCGGGCGGGGTGCTGGGGCCGATGCTGGTGTTCGGCTTCGGTATGGGCCTGACCTTCGTGACGGCCACCGTCACCGCCGTGGCCGGTGTGGCCCCGCACGAGGCGGGCGCTGCTTCCGGGCTGCTCAACGCCATGCAGCAGGTCGGCGGTTCGCTCGGGCTGTCCATCCTGACGACCGTCTTCGGGTCGGCCGCCACCGACGAGGGGAAGAAGCAGCTGCCCCGGTTCCTCGCCGGCGCCTCGCCGGAGCAGAAGGCGGAGTTCGCCAAGACGCACCAGATGCCCGCGCCGTGGGGGAACGAGGTGCTCGCCCACGGCATTTCCACGGCCTTCATCCCGGCCGCCGCGATGGCCGTGCTCGCCTTCGTCACCGCCTGGCTGGTGCTGAGGGTCCGCAAGAGCGACCTCGACTCCCTCGCGGGCACGGCGGGCCCGCACCTGGGCTGATCCGGGACGCGCCGCGCGGTGCCGCGGCCGGCCGGACCCCTGCCGGGCACCAGACGGCCCTCGCGGAGATCCGGCCGGCCGCACCACGCCCGGCAGAGCACGCGCAAAGGCCAGGAGCAGGGCCCGGAGCACGACGGAAAGCAGCGCCTGAGCCGCTCCCCCGCCCCGCTCCGGCGGCACCGCCGGCAGCACCCGCGCACCGAATGACATCTCTCCTCCCCTCCGTCCCCTCGCGCCCGCGGCCCCGCCCGACACCCGCCCCGGACACGGCGGGCGACGGATACCGGGACAACGAGCGATGGTCACGGAGAGTTCCCACCGGAAACGGAGAGTTTCGATGTGCGGCGGCGGACAGCCTGTATCACGTGTCGAGGTGCCTGGCAGCCAGGCTCACATGACGACGCTGCCGGGCCGGCCAGGCACACGTGGCGACGCTGCCGGACCCGCCGGGCTCACGTCGCGACGCCGACGGTCAGGCGCCCGTGGGCACCCAGTCCGGCAGGGCCTCGGTGCGCTCGACCCACTCGGCGGGCGGTGCCCCCGCCTTGCCCGCGGCGAGCACCCCGCCCACGATCGCGCAGGTGGTGTCTACGTCCCCGCCGACCTGGGCGGTGGTCCAGAACGCCGACGTGAATTCGCCGAGGGACCGTGCGGCGGACCAGAGGGCGAAGGGGACGGTGTCATGGGCGGTCGTACGGCGTCCGCAGCCCAGGACGGCCGCCACGGTGACCGCGTCGTCGTAGTCGAGCATGTCCCGGGCCCGGCGCAGCCCCTGGCCGACCGCGCTCTTCGGTACGAGCGCGATGACACCGTCGAGCAGGGCCTCGGGGGCGGGCGGGCCGTCCGGGGAGCCGGCGAAGGCCGCCGCGGCGGCCACGGCCATGGCGCCGACCACGGCCTCCCGGTGCTGGTGGGTGGTGTAGGCCGAGATCTCCGCCTGGTGGGTCGCCTGCTCCGGATCGTCCGCGTACCACGCGCCCAGGGGTGCGATCCGCATCGCCGCGCCGTTGCCCCAGGACCCCTGGCCGTTGAAGAGCCCGGCGGCCAGCCGGCGCCAGTCCTCACCCTCCCGGACCAGGCGCAGCAGCCGGTTGACCGCGGGGCCGTAGCCCCGGTCGAAGTCGTGGTGCTCGGCGAAGGAGCGGGCGAGCGCGTCCTGGTCGATGCGCTGGTGGGCGGCGAGGACGGCGACCACCGAGCAGGCCATCTCGGTGTCGTCCGTCCACTGCCAGGGGCCCGCGGGCAGCTCCCGGCGCTTGAGCAGGGGATAGTGCGCGGGGACGAAGAACTGGGAGCCCAGCGCGTCCCCCACGGCCAGTCCGCGCAGGCTCGTCAGGGCGCGCTCCAGGCGCCCGGGGGAAGAGGAGTCAGCGGTCATCGCCCTGCCACTTTATCCGGTGACCCACTGCGGCACCGGCTCGCGCCAGCGTTCGAAGGGCCGGTCGAGTGTGTACTTGCCGTCCTCTCCGAGAACGAGCATCCGCATCTCCGCGTTCCCCGGATTGGCCAGCGACTCGAATTCCGCCACCGTCCAGTGGAACCAGCGCATGCAGAACAGCCGCATGGCGAGCCCGTGGGTCACCAGGAGGACGTTCGGAGGGTGGTCGGGGGCCTCGAAGCTGCGGAACAGGCTCTCCAGGAAGCCGCCGACCCGGTCGTACACGTCCGCGCCGGACTCGCCCTGCGGGAACCGGAAGAAGAAGTGCCCGTACGCGTCCCGGTACGCCTTCTGCAGGCGTACGTCGTCGCGGTCCTGCCAGTTGCCCCAGTCCTGCTCGCGCAGCCGGGGCTCCTCCCGGACGCGTATCAGGCCGGGGTCGAGGTGGAAGGCGCGGAGCGTCTCGTGGGTACGGCGGTACGGGGAGACGTACACGCTGACCCGCTCCCGGCCGAACAGCTCGCGGAGCCGTTCGCCGGTCTCCTCCGCCTGCCGCCGGCCGCGCTCGGTCAGCGCGAGGGCGTGGTCGGGTTCGCGCTCGTACACGGAGTCGTCGACGTTGCCCGTTGACTCGCCGTGCCGGACAAGGACGATGCGCCGTGGTCGTGCCATGACGAAACCCTAGAGCGTACGGCGGCGCGTCGAGCACTCGTACGGGCTCCATACGGCGTAGGTCACATGAATCCGGCGTCCCGGGCCGCTGCCCGCTCCACCGCCGGGCCGCGTTTGCTTTTCAAACCATCACGCGCCTCGGACGCACACGCGTCTCAGACCGTCCAGGACGGCTCCAGGTCCACGATGTCGCCGGAGAGCGCCGCGATGTCCGCCTCGGTCTGGGCGCGCAGGGCGAGGCGCTCCACGCGCTCGGTGCGGTACTTGCCGTGCTCGGCCGCCGAGCGCCACATCGACAGGACCAGGAACTCGTGCCCGGGCGCCTCGGCGAACATGCCGCGGATCATGCCGGGCGAGCCGGCCATGGCGGGGTTCCAGACCTTCTCCTGCATGAGCGTGAAGTGCTCCACGCGCTCCTCGCGGACCGTGCACAGGGCCACCCGGATCAGATCGGCGTCGGTGAAGCGCGGCTCGAATCCGGTCTTCACATCGAAGCGGTACTCGAACAGCTTGACCTGGGCGTCCTTGAAGGTGCCGGACTGGGCGGCGGCCAGCCGGTCGTGGGAGCGGGCCATGAAGGAGTCGTAGAAGGCACGGCTCTCCCAGAAGGCGAAGAGGTGCGCCACCCCCGGCCGCTGCCGGCTCCAGCCCCCGCCCTGCCCCCGGAATCCCGGCTCCCCGGGAAGCCCCGCCCATTTCCGCTGCCCCCGCTCGAAACCCCGGCGGTCCACCACGGTGCAGCGAATCCACTTGACCAGCACCGCGCCATCGTACGGCCACCGGGCGTGGCGTCGGTCACGTCTTTGCGGAGATCGCCCGCGCGTGCGCGCCCCGGTACATGGCACGATGGACAACAAACCCCGGCCGCAGGAAAGTTGGGGTCGAGTCACAGCGGAAGGGGGAAGCCTGGGTGACCGGCTTCAGCAAGGGAATCCGCAAGGTCGAGGTCGCGCTCAAGTGGGACCCCAGTCCGGCGGGTCACTCACCGACCGATCTCGACATCATCGCCGCGACCTTCGTCTCCGGTGACGCGTACGGGGATCCGGCCTATCTGGTGCACTTCGACAGCCGCTCACCGGACGGCACGATCACCCTCAACCGTGACAGCACGGACGGCAAGGGGTTCGGCTGGGACGAGGTCATGACGCTCGAACTGGACCGTCTCGACGGCCGGTACGCGCGCGTGGTGGTGGGCGCCGCCATCCAGCAGCGGTACGGGCGCAAGACGTTCGCCGACGTGCTGAGTCCCGCCCTGCGCATCCGTGAGGGCTACACCGTGCTCGCCGAGGACGACTTCGGCTCGGTGGCCGGGGCGACGGCCGCCGCGCTCGCCGAGTTCGTCCGGGACGACTCCGGTGAGTGGACCTTCCACCCCGGACTGCACGGCTTCGACGGGGACCCGGCGACGTTCACCCGGGTCATGGGCCGGGCGCACCGGCCCTGACGTTCTCATCGCACCACGTGTAAGGGGCGCCGGCCATTGGCCGGCGCCCCTTACCTCACGAACGGCGTGTCATCAGCTGCAGCCGCTGGTCGAGCCGCAGCCCTCGCAGATGTAGCAGGAGCCGGCCCGCTGCATCTTCGTACCGCAGGAGAAGCACAGCGGGGCGTCGGCCTGGATGCCCAGCTGCATCTCCACCAGCTCGGCGCTGGTGTGGGCCTGCTTCGGGGCGGGCTTGGCCGCCTCGGACTCGGCCTTCGGCGTGGCGACCGCCTTCAGCTCCTGGGCGCGCGGCGCCGACTGGGCCAGGCCCTCGACGTCCACCTCGTCGTCGTCGATGGACTGCTCGTAGGAGCCGGTCTCCAGGTGCCGCTGGCGCTCCTCGGCGGAGTGGATGCCGAGCGCGGAGCGGGTCTCGAAGGGCAGGAAGTCCAGCGCCAGGCGGCGGAAGATGTAGTCGACGATCGACTGCGCCATCCGCACGTCCGGGTCGTCCGTCATGCCGGCCGGCTCGAAGCGCATGTTGGTGAACTTCGAGACGTACGTCTCCAGGGGCACGCCGTACTGGAGGCCGACGGAGACGGCGATGGAGAAGGCGTCCATCATGCCCGCGAGGGTGGAGCCCTGCTTGGACATCTTCAGGAAGACCTCGCCCAGGCCGTCGTCCGGGTAGGAGTTGGCCGTCATGTAACCCTCGGCGCCGCCGACGGTGAAGGACGTGGTGATGCCGGGACGTCCCTTCGGGAGGCGCTTGCGGACCGGACGGTACTCGACGACCTTCTCGACCTTGGGCTCGGCGGCCGCGGGCTCCTCGGTCTTCTTCTCGTCCGCCGAGTCCTTCTTCTTGGCGGAGAGCGGCTGGCCGACCTTGCAGTTGTCGCGGTAGATCGCGAGCGCCTTGACGCCCAGCTTCCAGGCCTCGAAGTAGATCTCCTCGACCTCCTCGACGGTCGCCGTCTCCGGCATGTTGACCGTCTTGGAGATGGCGCCGGAGATCCACGGCTGGATCGCGGCCATCATGCGGACGTGGCCCATCGGGGAGATGGCGCGCTCGCCCATGGCGCAGTCGAAGACCTCGTAGTGCTCCTGCTTGAGGCCGGGGGCGTCGATCACATTGCCGTGCTCGGCGATGTGGGCGACGATCGCCTCGATCTGCTCCTCCTGGTAGCCCAGGCGGCGCAGGGCCTGCGGGACGGTGCCGTTGACGATCTGCATCGAGCCGCCGCCGACGAGCTTCTTGAACTTCACCAGCGCGAGGTCGGGCTCGACACCGGTGGTGTCGCAGGACATCGCGAGACCGATGGTGCCGGTCGGCGCGAGGACGGACGCCTGGGAGTTGCGGAAACCGTTCTTCTCGCCGAGCCGCAGCACGTCCTGCCAGGCCTCCGTGGCGGCGGCCCAGACCGGGGTGTCCAGGTCGTCCATGCGCACGGCGGTGGCGTTGGCGTCGGAGTGCTGCTTCATGACGCGCTTGTGGGCGTCGGCGTTGCGGGCGTAGCCGTCGTAGGTGCCGACGACCTCGGCCAGCTCGGCGGAGCGGCGGTAGGCCGTACCCGTCATCAGGGAGGTGATGGCGCCGGCGAGGGCGCGGCCGCCGTCGGAGTCGTAGGCGTGGCCGGTGGCCATCAGCAGGGCGCCGAGGTTGGCGTAGCCGATGCCGAGCTGGCGGAAGGCGCGGGTGTTCTCGCCGATCTTCTGGGTCGGGAAGTCCGCGAAGCAGATCGAGATGTCCATCGCGGTGATGACCAGCTCGACGACCTTCTGGAAGCGCTCGGTCTCGAAGGACTGGTTGCCCTTGCCGTCGTCCTTCAGGAACTTCATCAGGTTCAGCGAGGCCAGGTTGCAGGACGTGTTGTCCAGGTGCATGTACTCGCTGCACGGGTTCGACGCGGTGATCCGGCCGGACTCGGGGCAGGTATGCCAGTTGTTGATCGTGTCGTCGTACTGGATGCCCGGGTCGGCGCAGGCCCAGGCGGCCTCGGCGATCTTGCGGAAGAGCGCCTTGGCGTCGACCTCCTCGATGACCTCACCGGTCATACGGGCACGCAGGCCGAACTTGTCACCCTCCTCGACCGCCTTCATGAACTCGTCGTTCACGCGGACCGAGTTGTTGGCGTTCTGGTACTGGACGGACGTGATGTCGTCGCCGCCCAGGTCCATGTCGAAGCCCGCGTCGCGCAGGACGCGGATCTTCTCCTCTTCCTTGACCTTGGTCTCGATGAAGTCCTCGATGTCGGGGTGGTCGACGTCGAGCACGACCATCTTGGCGGCGCGGCGGGTGGCACCGCCGGACTTGATGGTGCCGGCCGAGGCGTCGGCGCCGCGCATGAAGGAGACCGGGCCGGAGGCGTTGCCACCGGAGGAGAGCAGTTCCTTGGAGGAACGGATCCGGGAGAGGTTCAGGCCGGCGCCGGAACCGCCCTTGAAGATCATGCCCTCTTCCTTGTACCAGTCGAGGATCGACTCCATGGAGTCGTCGACGGACAGGATGAAGCAGGCAGAGACCTGCTGGGGCTGCTTGGTGCCGACGTTGAACCAGACGGGGCTGTTGAAGCTGAAGATCTGGTGCAGGAGGGCGTACGCCAGCTCGTGCTCGAAGATCTCGGCGTCGGCGGGCGAAGCGAAGTACTTGTGGTCCTCACCGGCCTTCCGGTACGTCTTCACGATGCGGTCGATCAGCTGCCTGAGGCTGGTCTCGCGCTGCGGGGTGCCGACGGCACCACGGAAGTACTTGCTGGTGACGATGTTGACCGCGTTCACCGACCAGAAGTCGGGGAACTCGACGCCACGCTGCTCGAAGTTGACCGAGCCGTCGCGCCAGTTGGTCATGACGACGTCACGGCGCTCCCACGTCACCTCGTCGTACGGGTGCACGCCGGGGGTGGTGTGGATGCGCTCGATGCGCAGTCCCTTGGTGCCCTTGGCTCCCTTGGCGCGGGAACCTCGTGCCGGACCGCTCGCCGTCTCTGTCATGCCGCCTCCCTACGGGCGAAAACGCCCTGAAATGCCCCCGTTGTTCCCGTGGGCACATGGTTCTGTCTTGCGTCGCGGGCGTCCTCAGCCGCCGCCCGTGACAGGTCTTCGTTCGCCGCCGTACGGCCGGAACCCGGTTCTCCGTCCGGATCCCGGTCCGCCGGTCAGTCGGCGGCGTGCGCGGGCTCGGGAACCTGCGTGGTCCCGGCCGGCCCGCGATGGTCTTCCTGGCTCCCCGCGCCGGCGTCTTCTTCGTCCGCGGCGGGGCGCGTCGCCTCCCTCAGCTCCGCGATGGCGGCCTCGAAGTCATCGAGCGAGTCGAACGCCCGGTAGACGGAGGCGAACCGCAGATAGGCGACGAGGTCCAGCTCCTGCAAGGGGCCGAGTATGGCCAGTCCCACGTCGTGGGTGGTCAGCTCGGCACTTCCGGTCGCGCGCACCGCCTCCTCGACCCGCTGCCCGAGCTGGGCGAGCGCGTCCTCGGTGACCGGCCGTCCCTGGCACGCCTTGCGCACGCCGTTGATGACCTTGGTACGGCTGAACGGTTCGGTGACTCCGGACCGCTTCACCACCATGAGCGAGCACGTCTCCACGGTCGTGAAACGACGGGAGCAGTCAGGGCACTGGCGGCGCCTGCGGATGGACGTGCCGTCGTCGGTCGTACGGCTGTCGACCACGCGGCTGTCGGGGTGCCTGCAGAAGGGGCAGTGCATGTTCTCCAACCCTCCTCACAGCAGACTCGTCAGCCTCGCTGGACACACAGGCCTCGCGAAGCAGCCCTAAGCATAGGCGATCGGAGAACCGTCTCCGACCGGGGGGACCACAACTTGTGGGCTGCTGTAGCCATCCAACCACTACATGTGGGGATTGGCTCATTCACCAAGGCAGACACGCGTGTCGCGCCGGAACGGCGCCCCGGAGGCCGGCGGCGACCTGCGGGGACACGCGGGCGCGCGGCCGCGCCACGCGCGCTCGCGGGGATACGGTGGGCGCCGCGGGGAGCACACACGGCACTCCCCGCACGGAAAGGGCCCCGGATACCGGAGCGCGATATTCCGGATGGCAGACTGGGGACGCCGCTCACGAGGCGAGCGACTCCAGCGGTGAAGAGTACAACAATGGGCGCTTTTGTCCGTCGAGTGTCGCGCCAGCTATACACCCGGCCACCTGATCACGTCAGGTGAAACGCACTTTTTCACTCGAACGTGTGTTTGGCGCAACCTTTCGAAAGCAACTACCGTTGTGCAGCAGGGAGACCATCGAGAGGGGCCGCCGTGACCACCACCGCAGACAGTGCCACCATCACCGCCCAGGACCGCTCCCAGGGCCGAGTCGAGCCGGTACACGCGATGAACGAAGCCACGAATCCCGAGGGAAACAAGCGCTCCCTGCCGGGCCGACCTCCAGGCATCCGGGCGGACAGCTCCGGACTCACCGACCGGCAGCGCCGGGTGATCGAGGTCATCAGGGACTCCGTGCAGAGGCGCGGTTACCCGCCGTCGATGCGGGAGATCGGCCAGGCCGTCGGCCTCTCCAGCACGTCGTCCGTCGCCCACCAGCTGATGGCACTGGAGCGCAAGGGCTTCCTGCGCCGCGACCCCCACCGCCCGCGCGCCTACGAGGTCCGCGGATCGGACCAGGCGGTCACCGTGCAGCCCACGGACACCGCCGGCAAGCCCGCCGCGTCGTACGTCCCGCTCGTCGGCCGCATCGCCGCCGGCGGCCCCATCCTCGCGGAGGAGTCCGTCGAGGACGTCTTCCCGCTCCCCCGCCAGCTCGTCGGTGACGGCGAACTCTTCGTCCTGAAGGTCGTCGGCGACTCCATGATCGAGGCCGCGATCTGCGACGGCGACTGGGTCACCGTACGCCGTCAGCCGGTCGCCGAGAACGGCGACATCGTGGCCGCCATGCTCGACGGCGAGGCCACCGTCAAGCGCTTCAAGCGCGAGGACGGCCACGTCTGGCTCCTCCCCCACAACGCGGCCTACGAGCCGATCCCCGGCGACGACGCGACCATCCTGGGCAAGGTCGTCGCCGTACTGCGGCGCGTCTGACCGCCGCGGACACCGAGCCCCACCCGGCTCACTCCCTGACCGGGCCCCGGAACCCCTGCGCCGGTTCCGGGGCCCTGCCCGTCCCCGAGGCCGTCGCCGGGCGCCGCCTGCCATGAGGTGGCCGCGGACCGGCCGCCCCGGTCACTTCCCCTCGGTCTCCTTCGCCACCGCGTCGATCGCCGCGAGCGACTTGCGGACCTGGTTACGGTCCGTGGTGTACCAGAAGTCCGGCAGTGACGCCTTGAGGAAACCGCCGTAGCGGGCCGTCGCCAGCCGCTGGTCCAGTACGGCGACCACGCCCCGGTCCCCGGAGGCGCGGACGAGTCGGCCGGCGCCCTGTGCCATGAGCAACGCCGCGTGGGTGGCGGCGACCGCCATGAAGCCGTTGCCGCCCGCGTCCTCGACCGCCTTCTGGCGCGCGCTCATCAGCGGGTCGTCGGGGCGCGGGAACGGGATCTTGTCCATGACCACCAGCTGACAGCTGGGGCCCGGGACGTCTACGCCCTGCCAGAGCGACAGCGTGCCGAAGAGACAGGTCTTCGGGTCGGCGGCGAAGTTCTTGATCAGCTCGCCGAGCGTCTCCTCGCCCTGGAGCAGGATCGGGAACTCGGGGATCCGGGAGCGCAGCTCCTCCGCCGCGAGCTGGGCGGCCCGCATGGACGAGAACAGGCCGAGGGTGCGCCCGCCGGCCGCCTGGATCAGCTCGGTCAGCTCGTCCAGCATGTCGGCGCGCTCACCGTCACGCGCGGGGCGCGCCAGGTGTCTGGCGACGTACAGGATGCCCTGCTTGCGGTAGTCGAAGGGCGAGCCGACGTCGATGCCCTTCCACTGCGGCAGGTCCTCGCCCTGCGTGCCCTCCGGGCCGAGTCCCAGCGAGGCGCCGACGCCGTTGAAGTCGCCGCCCAGCTTGAGCGTCGCCGAGGTGAGGACGACGGACCGGTCGGCGAAGAGCTTCTCCCTGAGCAGTCCGGAGACCGACATGGGGGCGACCCGCAGGGAGGCGCCGAACCGGTCGTGCCGCTCGTACCAGACGACGTCCCACTCCGAGCCGTTCAGGACCCGTTCCGCCACGTCGTGGACCGTCTCCACGGAGGCCAGCGCCTGCTTGCGGACCGCGTCCTCGTCCTGGACGGACTTGTCGCGGGTCGTGCCGAGGGCGGAGATCACCGTGCGGGCGGCGTCCCGCAGCTGCATCAGGGCGTAGCCGAGGTCCTCCGGGATCTCCTCCAGGCGGCCGGGAAGAGCGAGTTCCATGAGCCGCTCGAAGCCCTCGGCGGCGGTCTGGAGCTGGTCGGCGGCCTTCTCGTTGACGAGCTTGGCGGCGCGGCGCACGGCGCGGTTGACCTGGCCGGGGGTGAGTTCGCCGGTGGCGACGCCGGTGACGCGGGAGACCAGTTCGTGTGCCTCGTCCACGATCAGTACCTCGTGCTGCGGCAGCACCGGGGCGCCCTCGATGGCGTCGATGGCCAGCAGGGCGTGGTTGGTGACCACGACCTCGGCGAGCTTCGCCCGCTCACGGGCCATCTCCGCGAAGCACTCCGCGCCGTACGCGCACTTCGACGCGCCCAGGCACTCCCGGGAGGACACCGACACCTGGGCCCAGGCGCGGTCCGAGACGCCGGGGGTGAGGTCGTCCCGGTCACCGTTCTCGGTCTCGTCCGCCCAGTCCCGCAGCCGCAGCAGGTCCTGGCCCAGTTTGCTGGTGGGCGCGGCGGCCTCGAACTGGTCGAACAGGCCCTCTTCCTCGTCCTGTGGCATGCCCTCGTGCAGGCGGTGCAGGCACAGGTAGTTCGACCGGCCCTTGAGCATGGCGAACTCCGGACGGCGGCGCAGCAGCGGGTGCAGGGCGTCGACCGTGCGCGGCAGGTCCCGCTCCACCAGCTGGCGTTGCAGGGCGAGCGTGGCCGTCGCGACCACCACTCTCTCTCCGTGCGCGAGCGCGGGCACGAGATAGCCCAGCGACTTACCGGTACCGGTGCCGGCCTGGACCAGCAGGTGGGATCCGTCGTCGATCGCCTCGGCGACCGCTTCGGCCATGGTCACCTGGCCGGGGCGCTCCGTGCCGCCGACGGCGGCGACGGCGGCATGCAGGAGTTCGGAGAGGGAGGGCTTCGTCATAGCCTGACCACCCTACGGCCCCGCACTGACAAACGGGGGGCGGCGACGGGGACGGGGGGCGGGATCACGGCCGGGGCTCCAGGGTGGATGGGGGTCGGGTCGGCTGAGGGGCGAGCGCGCGAACACACGGCGCTACAGCGCGTCGCGCAGGACCCGCTCCCGGATCATGAGGGCGGCCCGCTTGCCGGGCAGGTCGATCTCGGCGGCGAACCGGAAGCCCGCGCTCAGGAACGCGGCGACGGAGGGGGTGTTGCGAAGATCGGGTTCCGCGACCACCCGTGCGCAAGCGGGGCGCCGGTCGAGGATCAGGTCGGCCACGGCTCCCAGCAGGGCGGAGCCCACTCCTCTTCCCCGGTCCGCCGCGTCGCCGATGAGGAGATGGATGCCGGTGTCGTGCGGACGGGCCGGATAGCTGCGGGCCAGTGGATCGAGGTCCGCCCGGTAGATCTCCCAGTAGCTCATCGGGGTGCCGTCGAGTACGCCGAGGCACGGTACGCAGCGCCCGTCGCCGTGCAGGTGGGCCCGTAGATGATCCTCCGTGCGGTGCGGGGGTCCGGCGAGTTCCCAGAATTCGGCGACGGCCGGGTCGTTCATCCAGCGGTGGACGAGCGGCAGGTCCTGGTCGACGCGTACGGGCACCAGCCGGAAGGAGCCGACGGGGGTGGGGACCGCGCCCCATGTGGCGATCCGGCCGAGGAGGCAGTTCGTCGCCCCGGCGCGGAGGGCGAGGAACTCGGCGGGCAGCCGCAGATCCAGGGTGTCCTCGCTGCCCGGGTCGTCGTCCTCCGCCGCGAACGGGCCGAACGGGGAGTGCCGGGGACCCGTCGTACCGGGCCGTGGGTCGGCGCTGTCCGGGTGGGCTGGGGCGGGACCGGGTCCGGCGGTCAGGTCGGTCGGGGGCACGGTGCTCTCCTCTCGGGAGACGAGGCGGGTCATGGGGCGAGGTGGGTGGGGCGCGTACGCCGCTCAGGGATGGAGGGGGTTGGCGATGGTGACGTACACGGACTGGGTGTCGACCGGGCCGGCGAGTTCGTCGAGGCCGTGCAGCCGGGTCAGCAGGTTGGCCTTGCAGCGCAGCACGGGTGAGTCGAGCAGGCGGCCGGGCAGAGAGCCGCGCAGCGGGGCGGGACCCGAGGCCAGGGTGGTGAGGAAGCGGCGGAAGGCCGCGAGGAGCAGGCGTTCGTCGGCGAGGCGCTGGGAGCCGAAGGCGCCGATCAGGCCGAACACGTTGTTGACGGCGAGGTAGTAGGCGAGGCGTTCGTCGGCGACGTCGTCCGGGACGAAGGTGTCGCTGCGGTCGCCGATGCCGGGCAGCCGTGCGGCCAGTTCGGTCCGCCGTGACTCGCGGAAGTAGTAGCCCTGGTTGTCACGGTAGCGGCCGCCGATGGGCCAGCCGTCGCCGTCCAGCAGGACCAGCGTGTTCTGCTGGTGGGCCTCGAGGGCGATGCCGGCCTCGCCGTCCAGCCAGAGGACGGGGCGGACGACGTGCTCCAGGTAGCGCAGGAACCACTCCGCCGCCACGGCGCCGACGGGCCGGCCGGTACGGGCCGTGAGCCGCGCGAGGAGATGGGCCAGGCGTGACCGAACCGGCCAAGGTCCGGGCCGTTCCGGGGTGTTGGGAGACGGTACGGCGAGGGGGCGGGGGGACACGAGTCCGGCGACGCAGCCGACGTCGTCGGCCGGGGTGAACGGGTTGTGCCGGATCACCACGTCGAGTCCCGGCACAGGCGAGCCGTCCGGGTCGTCCACGGCGAGCCAGGCGGGGTCGCGGACGATGTCGAAGCCCGGGTGGGCCGAGTGCCACTGACCGGCGAGGCCGGTGCGCAGCAGCCGGTGCACCTCGACTCCTCGGTGGAGTTCCTTGCGCAGGTTCTCGCGGCGGGAGTTGGTGATGCGCAGGGCCAGCGAGAGCTTGAGCATCGCGGGGGCGCCTGAGCGGTGCACGGTCCGTACGGAGGAGGTGGGGTGCCAGGGAGTGCCGAGGGGCCCGAGGTCACGGAGCAGCCCGGAGTCGAGCAGTGCGGCGACGGCCGGGCGGTGCCGTACCTCGCGTGCCTGCCAGGGGTGCAGGGGCAGTGGTGTGTAGCCGTCGGGCAGCGGCAGGCCGGTTCCGGCGAGGCCGCGGACGAGCCGGCCGGCGGGCACGGGCCGGCCGCGCTCGGTCCAGGCCGAGTCGGTCGCGAGGAGACAGGGGGCGACCGCGAGCCAGTGCAGCGGGAAGGAGCCGTGCGACTCCGGTGAGTACCGGCCGGACTCGGCCTCGGTCAGACCCTCCCGGCTCTTGGGGGCCGGATGCAGCGGGTGTCCGAGGAGGAGGGCCTGTTCGGCGCTGAGGAAGAGGTCGGGGGTGTCCGCGGGGTGTGCGCGCCGGTACCGGATGAACTCGGCGGTGCGGCGCACGGAGTCGGCGACGCGGGCCGCGAGATCGCCGGCGTCCGCGGGTGGGGTGGGGGAGGCGGGGGCGCCGCCGCAACCAGGGCCGACGTTGGCGGTGCCCCCGCCTCCCGCGCGGGGGCCGGGTGGGGTGGGGGCCTCCCTGGCCAGGAGTGCCGCGAGGGTCACGGCGTCGACGGGTGGCGCGGTGCCGGGTGCGGAGGCGAGGCGGGGCGGGTCGAAGCGGTGCCAGCCGGTCGGGGACCAGTACCGCACCGGTGCGATGAGGGCGGTGCCGCTGGCGGGCAGCGCAAGGGTGAGGCTCGCGGTGGCGGGGGCGGTGAGGCCGGTCTCGCGGACCCAGCACCGCAGGAGGTTCTCGACGGCGGCGGCCTCGGCCGCGGTGTGCGGGTCGGGGTCGTCCAGCGGGTCGGGGCCGGGCGGTGGCAGTCGGCTGGTGTCCGCCGCCCGCCGCTTCTGCTGGGGGACGGAGTCGGTGAGCGGTACGGCGGGGGGCGGGGTGCCGGTATCTCCCTGGTCGTCGGGGGCGCCGGAGCGGCCGTCGGGGTGGGGAGTGGCGTTCATGACGGCTCCTCTGGGGCTGGGGTGCGGGTGCGGCGGGCTGGTGCGGTCGGCGCCCGGCTCGTTGCCGGGCGGGCGGGACGGTGTGCGGCACGGCTGTGGGGTGTGGCCGACGGCGGTGTCGGCCCGGGTGCCCGCAAGGGGGGCGGAGCCGGTGGCCGGGTGCGGCGCGCGCGGTCTTCAGCCGGCGTGCCGGTCGGCGCCGGGGTGTCGTCGCCGGTCGGGACCGCGGGTCTCGTGGTCGCGGGCCGCCGCCGTGATCGCGTCGGTCAGGCGGTCGAGTACGGCCTCCGCCTGTTCGTCGCTGATCGTGAGCGGCGGAAGCAGCCGGACCACAGACGCGTGCCTGCCGCCCAGTTCGACGATCAGTCCGCGCCGGAGGCACTCGCGCTGGACCGCGGCGGCGAGTCCGGGCGCGGGCGGGTACGGCGTGCGGGCGGCGGGTGCCATGGGCCTACCGGGGGCCGTGGGAGCCGTACGGGCGTCGGGTACTCCGCGGCTCCCTGGGAGAGCGCCCGGACCACCGCCGGACCCGGGCAGGACACCGGCACCACCAAGGCCGTCCGGACCACCGCCGGACCCGGGCAGGACACCGGCACCACCAGGGCCGCCCGGACCACCGCTCTCGCACTCCGGCGCCCCCGGCTCACGCCGCTCCGGATCCGGGGTCACCAGTTCGATGCCGATCATCAGCCCGCGGCCCCGTACGTCCCCGACACACGCGTGCTCACGGCCGAAGTCCGCGAGCCGGGTCAGCATGCGGGAGCCGAGGGTGGCGGCGCGTTCGGCGAGGGCGTTCTCGCGGACGTAGGCGAGGGTGGCGGTGCCCGCGGCCATGGCGAGCTGATTGCCGCGGAAGGTCCCGGCGTGGGCCCCGGGTTGCCAGGTGTCGAGGTCGTCGCGGTAGACGACCACGGCCAGCGGGAGACTGCCGCCGATGGCCTTGGACAGGACCATGACGTCGGGGGTGACGCCGCTGTGGTCGACGGCCCAGAAGGCGCCCGTGCGGCCGACCCCGGTCTGGATCTCGTCGGCGATCAGCGGGATGGAGCGGTCCGCCGTGAGCCGGCGCATACGGCGCAGCCAGTCGTCCGGCGCGGGGATCACTCCGCCCTCGCCCTGGACGGGTTCGAGGATCATCCCGGCGGGCAGCGGCACACCGGACTTGGGGTCGTCGAGGAGGGACTCGGCCCAGCGGGCGGCGAGTTCGGCGCCGGCCGGGCCGCCGATGCCGAACGGGCAGCGATAGTCCTGCGGGTAGGGCAGGCGGGCCGCCTGGACGTCGGGGGCGCCGCCCGAGACGGCCAGGGCGCCGGCGGTCATGCCGTGGTAGGCGCCGGCGAAGGCGAGGACGCCGGACCGGCCGGTCGCGGCCCGGACCAGTTTGAGGGCGGCCTCGACGGCGTCGGTGCCGGCCGGCCCGCAGAACTGGACGCGGGCGCGGTCGGCGAGGCCGGGCGGGAGGGTGCGGAACAGCTCGGTGACGAAGGCGTCCTTGACCGGGGTCGCGAGGTCGAGGACGGAGAGCGGGGCGCCCGAGTCCAGGACCCCGCGGATCGCCTCGAGCACGACCGGGTGGTTGTGGCCGAGGGCGAGGGTGCCGGCGCCGGAGAGGCAGTCCAGGTAACGGCGGCCGTCGGCGCCCTCGATGGTGAGTCCCCGGGCCCGGACGGGAACGATGGGCAGGGCACGGGCGTAGGTGCGCGCCGAGGACTCGCGCGCCGACTGGCGTCTGAGGATCCCCTCGTGCGGGCCCCGTGTTTCACCGGATGTGGCTCCGGCCATCGACTCCGTTACGGCCACGGCGCGCTGTCCTCCTGGCTGGTCAAGGGCGAGTCGGTGCTCGGGGACCGGAGCGTGACGGCCGGTTCCACCGGCTACAACCGCCGACCGTTCGGCCGGTTACGGGGTGGCCCGGAGATCCTTGACCGGAAGGTGAGGTCAGGCTTGCCGTAGCCCTTCCGGGAAGCGGGCGGACGGCAGGCGGCACCGGTGGGCGCGGTGGAGCACCCGGGCGCGGTGCGGCCCTGTTCAGGCAGCCTGTGACGCAACCGTTGCCGTCCCGGCAGAACTCCCCCACAGCGACCGCATAGTGTGTGATGCCGTTCCCAGAAGGTCGCGGAACCGGCGTGAACCGTCCATGGGTTCGCCGCCGGCGCCGGGGCCGAAGCGCCGAGTTCCTTTCACAGCAGGGGGAGTCAAGACCATGCGATCCATACGGCCGTCGTTCACCGCTCGGCGAGGAAGGGGCGGTCGCCGCACCTCGGCCTCGCTGACGGCGGTCGCCCTCGTCTCGGCGCTGGCGCTGACCGCCACCGCCTGTGACAGCGGCGGTGCCGACGACGGCAACCCGGGCGCCACCGCGAGCGCGGCGGGCTCCAGGGACGGAAAGATCCGTATCCCCGACGACCTCAAGCGCAGGCTGAAGGAACACGGGATCGACATCGACAAGTGGAAGAACGGCGCCTGGAAGGACTGGAACAAGGACGACTGGCTGCGCGAGGCCAACGACTTCATCAACCCGGTCATCAGCGGTCTGTGGGACCCGGACCGGATGCGGGAGGCCGAGGAGCCGGACCAGGGCGTCGACGACAACGACATCTCCGGTGACCAGGGGGTGACGGACCCGACGCCGCAGCCGGTGAGGGCGCGGGCAGTCGACGCGCCGTACCACGCCAACGCGGCCACGTCGGGCAAGCTGCTCTTCGACTCGCCCGAGGGCACCATGGTGTGCTCGGCGACGGTCGTGCAGGACCCGGCGCACCCGGGCAAGTCGAACCTGGTCTGGACGGCCGGTCACTGTGTGCACGCCGGCAAGAAGGGCGGCTGGTACCGCAACCTCGCCTTCGTGCCGTCGTACAACGACCAGGCGCTGTCGGCGGACGCGCTGCAGAACGCGAGCCGGTCCCAGGTCGCGCCGTACGGCGTGTGGTGGGCCGACGCGGCGAAGACCTCGCAGCAGTGGATCAGCGAGGGCGGCAAGACGGGCGGTGCCGGTGCCGCGTACGACTTCGCCGTCATCCATGTGACGCCGGAGCAGGGCGGTGACGGCAAGTCGCTGGAGGAGACGGTCGGCGGGGCGCTGCCGGTGGACTTCGACGCGCCGGCCGTGGCGAACGCGGGCAGCGTAACGGCGTCCGGTTACCCGGCGGCGGCGCCGTACGACGGCGGGCTGCTGTACCAGTGCCAGGACAAGCCGGGCCGGCTCTCCCTCGAGCGGTCCGACCCGACGATGTACCGGATCGGCTGCACGATGACCGGTGGTTCGTCCGGCGGCGGCTGGGTGGAGACCGGCGCCGACGGCCGGCCCAAGCTGGTGTCCAACACGTCCATCGGCCCGGTGAACGCGGGCTGGCTGGCCGGTCCCCGGCTGGGCGAGGTGGCCAAGAGCGTGTACGAGTCGGTGAGCGAGCAGTTCGCCGGACGGTGAGCGTGACACCGCGTCGAGCGTGACGAGGGCCCGTCACCCCGGGTGGGGTGACGGGCCCTCACAGTGCCCGGGTCCTCGTACGGCCGTGGATCCCTCGTACGTGGGTCAGGCGGAGACCGGCGTGTACGGCGCCAGGTCCGCCGCCAGTTCCTCGTGCACCCGGACCTTGAGCAGGGTGCCCTCCGCGGTGTGCTCCTCGGAGAGGACCTCGCCCTCGGCGTGCGCACGGGCGACCAGCTTGCCGTGGGTGTACGGCACCAGCGCCACGACCTCGACCGCGGGGCGGGGCAGCTCGTCGTCGATCAGGGCGAGCAGCTCCGCGATGCCCTGGCCGGTGCGCGCCGAGACGGCGATCGAGCGCTTCTCGACCCGCAGCAGCCGCTGGAGCACCAGCGGGTCGGCCGCGTCCGCCTTGTTGATCACGACGATCTCGGGCACGTCGGTGGCGCCGACGTCCCGGATCACCTCGCGCACGGCGGCGAGCTGCTCCTCCGGGGTCGGGTGCGAGCCGTCCACCACGTGCAGGATCAGGTCGGAGTCGCCGACCTCCTCCATGGTGGAGCGGAACGCCTCGACCAGGTGGTGCGGCAGGTGCCGGACGAAGCCGACGGTGTCGGCCAGCGTGTACAGCCGGCCGCCCGGGGTCTCGGCCCGGCGGACGGTCGGGTCCAGGGTCGCGAACAGGGCGTTCTCGACCAGGACACCGGCGCCCGTGAGGCGGTTGAGCAGGGAGGACTTGCCGGCGTTGGTGTAGCCCGCGATGGCCACGGACGGCACCTTGTTGCGCCGGCGCTCCTGGCGCTTGACCTCGCGGCCGGTCTTCATGTCCGCGATCTCCCGGCGCATCTTCGCCATCTTCTCGCGGATCCGGCGCCGGTCCGTCTCGATCTTGGTCTCACCGGGGCCACGCGTGGCGAGGCCGCCGCGACCGCCGCCCATCTGCCGGGACAGCGACTGACCCCAGCCGCGCAGTCGCGGCAGCATGTACTGCATCTGCGCGAGCGCGACCTGCGCCTTGCCCTCGCGGGACTTGGCGTGCTGGGCGAAGATGTCCAGGATCAGGGCCGTACGGTCGATGACCTTGACCTTGACCACGTCCTCCAGCTGGATCAGCTGGCCCGGGCTCAGCTCACCGTCGCAGATGACGGTGTCGGCGCCCGTTTCGAGGACGATGTCACGCAGCTCGGCGGCCTTGCCGGAGCCGATGTAGGTGGCCGCGTCGGGCTTGTCGCGGCGCTGGATGACGCCGTCGAGCACGAGCGCGCCCGCGGTCTCCGCGAGGGCGGCCAGCTCCGCGAGGGAGTTCTCGGCGTCCTGCGCGGTGCCGGTGGTCCACACGCCGACGAGCACGACCCGCTCCAGACGGAGCTGGCGGTACTCGACCTCGGTGACGTCCTCCAGCTCGGTGGACAGGCCCACCACGCGGCGCAGGGCCGCGCGCTCGGAGCGGTCGAACTGGTCGCCGTCCCGCTCTCCGTCGATCTCGTGGCTCCAGGCGACGTCCTCTTCCATCAGGGCATCGGCCCGAAGACCCTCGGGATAGGCGTGCGCGAGGCGCTTGGTGTCCTGGGAAGGGGAAGAAGAGGAGGTCATTGGATCCTTACGTCGATGGGATTGCCGTTGCGGCGTCGGTACGGCGGTCTTACCCCGCCGCTCGCCTTGTTCAACGTACGGGTACCCCGGGAGATTCCCGTGTCCCGTACGTGCGCCGACCCGTAGATGGTCGCACGGGACGACACGTCTCGTCACCGGGTTATCGCCTCAGGTGAGGCTCGGCCGCCTTGGGTGCCGCGGTCGGCTTCCAGTCCGGGTGGCCGGGCATCGGCGGGGTCTTCTCGCCGTACAGCCAGGGCCGCAGGAAGCCGTCGAGGTCGCGGCCGGCGACGGCCGAGGCCAGCCGGACGAAGTCGGCGGTGCCGGCGGTGGCGTCGCGGTGCCGCTGGACCCAGAGCCTCTCCAGCCGCTCGAAGGCCGGCCGGCCGATCTCCTGCCGCAGGGCGTAGAGGATGAGGGCGGCGCCGTCGTAGACGTTGGGCCGGAACAGGTCGATCTTCTGGCCGGGCGCGGGCGGCTTGGGCCGGGCGGGCGGGCCGCCGGCCGCGCGCCAGCGGTCGGAGGCTCCGTACGCGTCCCTCATCCGCGTCTCCAGCGGTCGCTTCGCGGTCTCCTCGCTGTACAGCGCCTCGTACCAGGTGGCGTGTCCCTCGTTCAGCCAGACGTCGGACCAGGCGCGCGGGGTGACGCTGTCGCCGAACCACTGGTGGGACAGCTCGTGCACCATGATCGATTCCAGGTACCACTCGGGGTAGCCGGGCTCGGTGAACAGGCTCTTCTCGAAGAGGGAGAGGGTCTGGGTCTCCAGCTCGAAGCCCGTGGACGCCTGTGCCATGAGCACGCCATAGGTTTCGAAGGGATACCGGCCGACCTTGCCCTCCATCCAGGCGATCTGGTCCGGCGTCTTCGCCAGCCACGGTTCGAGGGCCTCGCGGGCGGTGGCGGGGACGACGTCGCGCAGGGGCAGCCCGTGCGGCCCCTCGTGGCGGACCACGGCGGAGCGGCCGATGGAGACCTGGGCGAGTTCGGTGGCCATGGGGTGCCGGTTGCGGTAGGTCCAGGTGGTGGTGTCACCGTGCCGTGCGGCTCCGGTGGGCAGGCCGTTGGCGACGACCGTGTAGGCGTTGGGCGCGGTGATCCGGAAGGCGAACATCGCCTTGTCGGACGGGTGGTCGTTGCACGGGAACACCAGGTGGGCGGCGTCGGCCTGGTTGGCCATGGCGAGACCGTCGGCGGTGCGCACCCAGCCGCCCTGCTGGTCCTTGCCGTAGACGGGGTCGCTGGTGTGCCGCACGGTGATCCGGAACCAGCGGCCCTCGGCCGGCGGGTGGCGCGGGGTGACGACCAGGTCCTCGCCGGCGCTGGTGAACCCGGCCGGGAGTCCGTCGACCTCGACCGAGTGCACGGTGCCGTGGGTGAAGTCGAGGTTGACGCGCTCCAGGTCGGCGGTGGCCCTGGCGTCGATGGTGGTCACGGCCTCCAGCGGCTTGTCCTGGGCGGTGTAGGTGAAGTCCAGGGCGTACGAGGCGACGTCGTAGCCGGGGTTGCCCAGGTACGGGTAGAGCCGGTCGCCCACCCCGAGGGGCTCGGCCGGGGCCGCGGCGGCGACGAGGCAGAGCGAGACGGCGGAGGCGAGCAGGGCCGCCTTGCGGTACCGGGGCCTTCCGGGCCGGGCGCGGCGGAGGGCGGTGCCGGGCTCGCCCGGGGGAGGGAGGCGGTACGGGGAGGGCTCCGGCCGTGTCGGGAGGGGGTGCTGGGAGGTTTCCGGGTCGGGCTGAGACCGGGAGTGAAGGCGGAGGCGGGGGGTGAGCGGCATGGACCACCGCTACCAGGGCGGGCCCCCCGCACGGCGGCGACGCGCGTCCGGCCCACTCGAACGGGTAGGCCGGACGCCGTCGTCAGGGGGTGGTGCGGCGGGTGGGCGGAGGGCTGTGGTCAGGGGCGGCGCGATGGATGAGCCGGGGGTCGTGGGCAGGGGGCAGTGCGACGGATGGGCAGGGCCGTGGTCAGGGGGTGGTGCGATGGGTGGGCCGGGGGGCCTGGGCAGGGGGCAGCGCGACGGATGGGCAGGGGGTCGTGGGCGGGGGACAGTGCGGCGGATGGGCCGGACCCGTCGTCAGGCGGCGGCACACCACCTGGGCCGGACGCCACCGTCCGGGCCCGGAGACCGGAGGTAGGCCGGGCTGCCGTCATCAGAGCCGAAAAGCAGGAGATGCGGGCCTGACCGGCGCCGGCAGGACCAGGAACGGGAGGCAGGCCGGGTGGTCGTCGGCGAAGCCGTGCGGCGACGGATGCGGGTCTGACCGGCGCCGGCAGGGGAAGCGGCGGGGCGGCCGGAGGCCGGAGCGGTGGCGTCAGGTGGCCGGGGCCTGGTGCTGGGCCCGGCCCACGTCGTACACCCCCGGTACGTCCCGCATGGCCCGCATCAGGGCCGGGAGGCGGGAGGCGTCGGGGAGCTGGAGGGTGTAGGTGTGGCGCACCCGCTGCTGGCTGGGCGGTTCGACGGTGGCGGAGACGATCTCGGCGCCCGCGAGGGCGATGGCCTCGGTGAGGTCGGCGAGCAGATGGGGGCGGCCGAACGATTCAGCGACCAGGGTGACCCGGCACTCGGAGGTGTCCCCCCAGCGCACGCCGATCTCCGCGCGCCCCAGGCCCTTCATGTGCGCCACCGCCGCGCACTCCACGCGATGTACGGTCACCACTCCCCCGCGCACCGCGAACCCGGTGATCTCGTCCGGCGGTACGGGCGTACAGCACCCGGCGAGCCGTACGGCGGCGCCGGGCCGGTCCGCGAGGACGTCGGCGCGCCGGGGGCGCGGGGCGTCCGCGGGGGCGGCGGCCGTGGCCTCGCCGTCGCGGGCCGAAGTTGCACGCGCTGCGGCGGCGGCGCGGTCGTCCGGTTCGGTCGCGCCGGCGTCGTCGTCCGGGTCGGTGCCGCCGCCGGGGTGGGTGGCCAGCCAGCGCTGGATGGCGATGCGGGCGGCCGGTGTGTGGGCGTGGTCCAGCCATTCGCGGGACGGCTCGGAGGCGGGGTCCTGACCCATCAGGAGCTGGACGGTGTCGCCGTCGCGCAGGACCGTGCTGAGGGTGGCGAGCCGGCCGTTGACACGGGCGCCGATACAGGCGTGCGCGTCCTCGCCGTACTGCGCGTAGGCGGCGTCCACGCAGGTGGCGCCCTCGGGCAGGCCGAGCGTGCCGCCGTCGGGGCGGAAGACGGTGATCTCGCGGTCCTGCGCGAGGTCCTCGCGCAGGGTGGACCAGAAGGTGTCGGGGTCGGGGGCGGCCCGCTGCCACTCGAGGAGGCGGGACAGCCAGCCGGGACGGGTGGGGTCGACGCGCTCGCCCTCGGCGGGGGACGCCTCGTTGGCCGGGGCGCCGGACTCGGGGGCGGGCGCGTACGGGTTGCCGAGGGCCACGACACCGGCCTCGGCGACCTTGTGCATCTGGTGGGTGCGGATGAGGACCTCGACCATCTGCCCGTCGGGGCGGGCGACCGCGGTGTGCAGGGACTGGTAGAGGTTGAACTTCGGTACGGCGATGAAGTCCTTGAACTCCGAGACCACCGGCGTCATGCAGGTGTGCAGTTCGCCGAGGACGGCGTAGCAGTCCGCGTCCTCGTTCACCAGCACCAGCAGGCGGCCGAAGTCGGTGCCGCGCAGCCGGCCGCGCTTGCGGGCCACCCGGTGGACGGAGACGAAGTGCCGGGGGCGGATGAGGACCTCGGCCGGGATGTCGGCCTCGCGCAGCACCCCGCGCGCCTCCTCGGCGACCTCGGCGAGCGGGTCGCCGGGGCGGGCGGCGTTCTCGGCGATCAGCTCGCGGGTGCGGGCGTACTCCTCGGGGTGGAGGACGGCGAAGACCAGGTCCTCCAGCTCGGTCTTGAGGGCCTGCACGCCGAGGCGCTCGGCGAGCGGGATGAGGACGTCACGGGTGACCTTGGCGATCCGGGCCTGTTTCTCGGGGCGCATCACGCCGAGGGTGCGCATGTTGTGCAGGCGGTCGGCGAGTTTGATCGACATCACGCGCACGTCGTTGCCGGTGGCGACGAGCATCTTGCGGAAGGTCTCCGGTTCGGCGGCGGCTCCGTAGTCGACCTTCTCCAGTTTCGTGACGCCGTCGACCAGGTAACGCACCTCCTCGCCGAACTGCTCCCGCACCTGTTCGAGCGTCACGTCGGTGTCCTCGACGGTGTCGTGCAGCAGGGAGGCCGTCAGGGTCGTGGTCTCCGCGCCGAGTTCGGCGAGGATCAGGGTCACGGCGAGCGGGTGCGTGATGTACGGCTCGCCGCTCTTGCGCGTCTGGCCGCGGTGCGAGGACTCGGCCAGGACGTAGGCGCGGCGCAGGGGTTCGATGTCGGCGTCGGGGTGGTGGGCGCGGTGCGCCTCCACGACGTGGCCGATCGCGTCGGGCAGTTTGTCGCGGGTGGCGGAGCCGAGCAGCGCGGCGCGGCCGAGCCGGCGCAGGTCGATCCGGGGCCGGGCCTTTCTGCGTGGCGTCGCGGGTGCCGCGGACGCGGTGAGCGCCTGCGGCACCGGGGGCGCCACCGGACCAGCGGTCGCAGGGTTCGTGGCCTCCGCACTCATGGGCACCTCCGGCTCGTGGACCGGCGGACGGAGTCCCGGGGCACACGCGGCTCAGGGTTGGCGGCATTCCCCCGTCCGTGCCGGTGCTTGATGCTACCGAGCCCGCCACGCCCGACCGACCGCCTCCGGCCGAGCGTGAAACGGATCACCCATTCGAGCGATGAAATCGAGGTTTAGGTTTTCGGTCAGCCGAACGTCTGGGCCAGCCATTCGGCGTCGATCTCGCCCTCGGCGACGATCACGGCGGGTCCGGTCATCTCGATCTCGCCGTCCGGCCGCTCGGTGACGACCAGGCGTCCGCCGGGCACGTCGACGGTGTACGTGGCCGGGGTGCCGGTGACGGCCGGGTCGGCGCCGTCCCTGCGGGCGGTGGCCACGGCGACGGCGCACGCGCCCGTGCCGCACGAGCGGGTCTCGCCGGAGCCGCGCTCGTGCACGCGCATGGCGACGTGACGGGGGCCCCGGTCGACGACGAACTCGACGTTCACGCCGTCCGGGTAGGCGCTCGCCGGGCTGACCGGCGGCGCGGTGTACAGCTCGCCGGCGTGCGCCAGGTCGGCCACGAAGGCCACCGCGTGCGGGTTGCCCATGTTGACGTTGCGCGCGGGCCAGCTGCGCTCGCCGACGGTCACCGTGACGTCCCCTTCGGGGAGGCGGGCGCGGCCCATGCCGATCGTGATGTCACCGTTCTTCGCGATGTGGACGCTCTTCACGCCCGCGCGCGTGGCGATCGCCAGGTCGCCCTCGGTCACATGTCCGGCGCGCTGGAGGTAGCGCGCGAACACACGGCTGCCGTTGCCGCACATCTCGGCGATCGAGCCGTCGCCGTTGCGGTAGTCCATGAACCACTCGGCCTCGCCGGCCATCGCCCGGGCCTCCGGGTGCGCCGCGGACCGTACGACGCGCAGCACACCGTCGCCTCCGATGCCCGCCCGGCGGTCGCACAGCGCGGCCACGGCGGCCGGGGACAGGTCGAGGGCGTTCTCCGGGTCCGGGACGATCACGAAGTCGTTCTCCGTGCCGTGACCCTTGAGGAAGGCGATCCGTGTGCTCATTCCTCGATCGTACGGGAGGGCACCGACAGCGGGCCGGTGCAGGCCGGGCGGCTCAGCGGAGCCTCGCGACCCGCCAGACGGCGAGGACGACCACCAGGGCCACCAGGAGGACGTAGCCGAGGACGACCCGCCAGTCCGGGCGGCGGCCCGAGCCGCGCGGGGGCAGGCCCGGCCAGGTGTAGCCGACCCGGCGGGCGGCCATCATGCCCCAGCCCGCGGCGCAGGAGCAGATCAGCAGGCCGAGCATGGCGATGACCGCGCCGCTGTCGCCGAAGTCGAAGGCGAGCGGGAAGGCGAACATCAGGGAGCCGACGGCGCCGAGGCCCACGATGGGTGCCAGCTGCCAGATGCGCAGCCGGCGCTGCGGGCGCAATTCGACCTCGACCTCCGGGCCGTCCGGGTACATCTCCTCGGGCGCCGGTCCGTCGGCGGTGACGCCGCCCTGGGTGTCGTCGGGGCCGTCGTCGACGAGACGGTCGTCGGTCAGGGGGTCGGCGGCCAGGGGGTCCGCCGCCAGGGGATCGGCGGCAAGACGGTCGACGGCGAGGGGGTCACCGGGAAGGAGATCACCGGTAACGGGGTCTGTCGCCAGGGGGTTTCCGGCCGGGTGGTCGTCCGCCGGGGCGTGGCCGGGCGGGCCGCTGTGCGGACGGTCGGCGTGGGGCCCGTCCGCGCAGGAGCCGTTCGGCCGGGGGCGGTACTCGTGCGGGTGGTCCGCGCCCGGGCCGGGGTCGTCACTCTCCGTGGTGACGGGCTCGGTGCTTTGTGCGGTGTCGCGAGGGCCGGCCTCCATCGCCACGCGCCCTCCCAACTAGGCTCCACTTGGTCGATCGAAGCTCGATGATGGCACGGCGCCGCAGGCCGCGATGACCGGCGGCGCATCCCGATGCCATGACGTGATCAGGCTGTAACCGGTCGTTCGACCAACGCCAGGGCCTGCTGCGGAAGTTCCCCGCGGTCCGCGGCGGCCCCACTCAGCCAGTGCACCCGGGGATCCCGCCTGAACCACGCATCCTGGCGGCGCGCGAAGCGCTTGGTGGCACGCACGGTCTCGGCCCGCGCTTCCGCTTCGGTGCACTCCCCGGCCAGCGCCGCGAGGACCTGCTGGTAGCCGAGCGCGCGCGAGGCCGTGCGCCCCTCGCGCAGGCCCTGCGCCTCCAGTGCGCGCACCTCGTCCACGAGGCCCGCCTCCCACATCCGGTCGACGCGCCGCGCGATCCGGTCGTCCAGTTCCGGACGGGCAACGTCGACGCCGATCTGGACGGTGTCGTACACCGAGTCGTGGCCCGGCAGATTGGCCGTGAAGGGCTGGCCGGTGATCTCGATCACCTCCAGCGCGCGGACGATCCGGCGGCCGTTGCTCGGCAGGATCGCGCGGCCGGCCTCGGGGTCGGCGGCGGCCAGCCGGGCATGCAGGGCGCCCGGGCCGCGCAGTGCCAGCTCCTCCTCCAGCCGGGCCCGGACCTCCGGGTCGGTGCCGGGGAACTCCAGGTTGTCGACGGCTCCCCGGACGTAGAGGCCGGAGCCGCCGACCAGGATGGGCCAGCGGCCCTCGGCGAGCAGTGCGTCGATCCGCGCGCGGGCCAGTTTCTGGTACTCGGCGACCGAGGCGGCGACCGTCACGTCCCAGATGTCCAGCAGGTGGTGCGGGACGCCGCCGCGCTCCTCGGGCGTCAGCTTGGCGGTACCGATGTCCATCCCCCGGTACAGCTGCATGGAGTCGGCGTTGACGACCTCGCCGCCGAGTTGCTGGGCCAGGAAGACACCGAGATCGGACTTTCCGGCCGCGGTGGGTCCTACGACGGCGATGACGCGGGGGGCGACGGGTGCACTGCTCACCGCACCAGTCTCGCAAACGTCCGGGAGACGCCTCGAAGGAGTCGGCACCGGGCGAGGTGGGTAGGTACGGGGCGACGCGACGAATCGCCCGTACGAGTACCGTATGGAGTGAATACGGGCATATTCGCCCGGTTTCCCTGCACGGTTTCCCGGCAGGCGGACGGCGCGGTCGGCGAGGACGTCCGCGGGCAACCCCCGCGAGGGAAGGTGGACCATGGGTCTGATGGACAACATGAAGGCCAAGCTGGGCCCGGCCAAGGACAAGGTGTCGGACCTGGCCCGGCAGCATGGGGACAAGGTCCAGCACGGGATCGACAAGGCCGCCAAGGCCGTCGACGAGCGGACCAAGGGCAAGTACAGCGACAAGATCCAGGCGGGCACGGGCAAGGCCAAGGAGGCCATGGACCGCCTCGCGCACAAGAGCGGCCCTACGGCGACACCGCCGCCCCCGGACCCGACGACCCCGACCCGCCCGGAGGGACCGCCACCGACTTCATGAGGAAGTTCAGGACCAGGTAGCGACCAGGTACCCCACTCCGTACGGCGCGTCCTCGTACAGCAGTGCGCCGGTGAGGTGCGCTTCGTGCGCCGCGCCGGCGAGGATCTGCCAGGGGGCGCGGCCCGCTGCCTTCAGTTCACGGGCGAGCGCGGGGTCCAGCGCCCGCAGGGCCGCCAGGTCGGCGGTTCCGAGCGCCCGTGCGGCCTCGGCGTCGAAGGGTGCCGCGCGCTCGTCCAGGTAGCCGGGCGCCTTGAGGGTGCGGCAGGCGCTGGCGTCGCCCATCACCAGCAGCGCCACCCGGCCGGCCCGGCCGGCCAGCTCCCGGCCCGTCTCGGCGCACCGCTCGGGCTCCAGCGTGTCGGCGACGCCGAGCCCCTCGACGGGGGCGTCCGCCCAGCCGGTCCGCTCCAGCAGCCAGGCGCCGACGGCCAGTGAGGCCGGCAGCTCGCGCTCCGGGGCGGCGCCGGTGGCGGTGCCCAGACGTACGTCCACGTCGACCCCGAACCCGCGGAACGTACCCGGGGTGCCCTGCGGGAACGGGCCGCGCCCGCCCGGCTCGGCGGCACCGACGACCACCAGCAGGTCGGGGCGGGCGGCGGCGAGCACGCCGAGCGCGTCCGAGCAGGCCGCGCGGGCGGCGTCCAGTTCTGGCGCGGCACCCGCGGCGACCTCGGGCACGAGCAGCGGAGGGCAGGGGCAGACTGCGGCGGCGACAAGCATGGTCGGCAGGTTAACTCCCCGCGCGGACCGGCCGGGCGCCGCCCTCGGTCACCGAGGATGTACGGCCCGGATGCCCGGACACCCGTAGGGCCTCGAACGGCCGGTAGCCGTACGACTCCGGGCGCGCGGAGACCCGTATAGCTCCGGACGCCCGGGCCCCCGTACGGCCCTTGCGTCGGCGGGCGTCAGTCGCAGCCGCAGCCGCTGGCCGCCGCCACCGGGAGCGGCTCGGGCACGCCGATCTTCGGCAGGCCCAGCATCACGCCCGCCGGCTTGGCGCTCTCCGCCGCGTTGCGCTTCTCCCAGGCGTCGCCCGCGCGCGTACGGCGCACGGCGAGTACGGGGCCCTCGGCGAGGAGGTGGTGCGGGGCGGCGTAGGTGACCTCGACGGTGACGACGTCGCCGGGGCGGACCTCCTGGTCGGGCTTGGTGAAATGGACCAGGCGGTTGTCGGGGGCGCGGCCGGAGAGGCGGTGGGTGGCGCCGTCCTTGCGGCCCTCGCCCTCGGCGACCATCAGCTCCAGCGTGCGGCCGACCTGCTTCTTGTTCTCCTCCCAGGAGATCTCCTCCTGAAGGGCGACCAGCCGCTCGTAGCGCGCCTGGACGACCTCCTTGGGGATCTGGTTCTCCATGGTCGCGGCGGGGGTGCCGGGGCGCTTGGAGTACTGGAAGGTGAACGCCTGGGCGAACCGGGCCTCGCGGACGACGTGCAGCGTCTGCTCGAAGTCCTCCTCGGTCTCGCCGGGGAAGCCCACGATGATGTCGGTGGTGATCGCGGCGTGCGGGATGGCGGCCCGCACCTTCTCGATGATCCCCAGGTACCGCTCCTGGCGGTAGGAGCGGCGCATCGCCTTCAGGACCGTGTCCGAGCCGGACTGGAGCGGCATGTGCAGCTGGGGCATGACGTTCGGGGTCTCGGCCATGGCCGCGATCACGTCGTCCGTGAAGTCGCGAGGGTGCGGGGAGGTGAAGCGGACCCGCTCCAGGCCCTCGATCTTCCCGCAGGCGCGCAGCAGCTTGCTGAAGGCCTCGCGGTCGCCGATGTCGGAGCCGTAGGCGTTGACGTTCTGGCCGAGCAGCGTGATCTCCGAGACGCCCTCGCCGACCAGGGTCTCGATCTCGGCGAGGATGTCGCCGGGACGGCGGTCCTTCTCCTTGCCGCGCAGCGCCGGGACGATGCAGAAGGTGCACGTGTTGTTGCAGCCGACGGAGATCGACACCCAGGCCGCGTAGGCACTCTCGCGGCGGGTCGGCAGCGTGGAGGGGAACGCCTCCAGGGACTCGGCGATCTCCACCTGCGCCTCCTCCTGGACGCGGGCGCGCTCCAGCAGGACGGGCAGCTTGCCGATGTTGTGCGTGCCGAAGACGACGTCCACCCAGGGCGCCTTCTTCACGATGGTGTCGCGGTCCTTCTGCGCGAGGCAGCCGCCGACCGCGATCTGCATGCCGGGGCGCGAGGCCTTCCTCGGCGCGAGCCGGCCGAGGTTGCCGTAGAGCCGGTTGTCGGCGTTCTCCCGGACCGCGCAGGTGTTGAAGACGACGACGTCGGCGTCCCCGTCCGCGCCCTCGGGGGCCCGCACGTATCCGGCCTCTTCGAGCAGCCCGGCCAATCGCTCGGAGTCGTGGACGTTCATCTGGCACCCGTAGGTGCGGATCTCGTAACTCTTGGGGGCGGGAACGTCCACTGCCGGGCTCCGGTCGCTGCTGCTGGTCATGCGTTCCAGGGTAGGCGGTCCAGGGCGGCCGGTGTCCCGGGAGTTCCCAGGTGGCACGGCCGCCCGGCACGGCGGACAGGGACGATGACACACCCGCTCCCGTCCCCTGTGACGGCAGTCACAGAGGTTTACCGCGGGCACGTCCGTAAAGGCCGCGAGAGCAGGAGACGTTTTCCGCCAAAGGGCGTCCGAAAGCCCGGGCGGGCGTGTGCAAAAGGGCGGACGACCTGCTTAGGTGGGTCGGCAGCTTGCCCCCGGGACACGGCCCGTGTCCGTACCGGCAAAGCCTTCCCGGGGGGCACACCGGACCACTTCACCGACGAGGAGGTCTCCGAGCGAGTGAGACGCCCAAGCGAGTCCGCCGTCGCCCCCGACGCGTCAGGGACGGGGAGCCGCCGCAGCCGTTCCGGCCGGTGAGAAACAGCGAACGGGGGTGACGTCAGGTGAGGAGAACGAGCGAGTACGCGGCGCTGCAGCGCAGGTGTGCCGCGATTCTGCGGGACCTCGGGGTGGACCGGTCGCTCACCCTCGAGGAGCTCCGCGCGCGGGTGGAGGAGATGAGAGGCCGTCCGCTCGTGCTCCGGGAGCTGCCCGAGCAGGCGGCGGCCACCGGGGCGTGCGGGCTGTGGCTGGGCACCGAGGACGCCGACTACGTGTTCTACGAGACCAGGACGGCTCCCCTGCACCAGGAGCACATCATCCTGCACGAGATCGGCCATGTGCTGTGCGATCACCACCGGAGCTTCACGGACGACGGTGAACAGCCGGCCGGCCGGTTCCCGGAGGTTCCCACGCCCGGTCTCGTCAGGCGGCTGATGGCCAGAACCAGTTACACGACCACCGAGGAACAAGAAGCCGAGATGATCGCCAGCCTCATCCAGAGCGCCGGGAAGACCGGCCGGGTGACGGGCCCCCTGGGACGCCTCGGCGCGTTCCTGGGGGTGACCGCCGATGCCGGTGAGTGAGCTGGCGGCCCGGGTCGGACTCGCCGGCGTCGTCGCCCTGTGGTGCGCCCTCGCCTGGCGGGCACGCCCGGCGCTGCGCGAGCCGCGACTGCGGGGGCTCTGGATCACCGTGCTGACGGCGACCACCGCCATCACGCTCTTCCAGCGAGGGGTCGTCACCGCGCTCACGTCCGCCGGCATCGACGTCCACGCGGTGTCGCTGGTGCGCAATCTGGTCGGGGTCCTCAGCGCGGGACTGGTCCTGCTCTTCGTGGTGGACTGCCGGCGCTCCCCGCGGCTGCGCCGCTCGGTGGTGGCGGGGCTGACGGCGGCCCTGGCGGCGCTGCTCGTGATGGATCTGCAAGGGGCCGGTCAGCCCATCGGGACGGCGGCCGCGCAGCGGCCCGCTTCCGCGACGACCGCCTACTGGCTGATCCTCAGCGTCGCCCACCTGCTCGGCGACGCCGTCGCCCTGGTGGTGTGCTGGAGCTACAGCCGGCGCACGACGGAACGCGACCTGGTGTGGTCGCTGCGGCTGTTCGCGGTGGGCAGCGTCCTCGCCCTGGTCTTCTGGTGCGGTTACCTCTGCCACCTCTACGGCCTCGCGCCGGCCGTGCTGCCCTGGCTGTCCATGGTGATGGGGGCGCACGGCCTCCTGCGGGCGGCGTCGCTGCTGGTGCCCACCGCCACCGCGCTGGCCCGGTCGGCCGCCGCGCTGCGGACCTCCTGGCGGCTGTGGCCGCTGTGGCGGGACCTGGTGACGGCGGTCCCCCACGTGGCGCTCGCCAGGCCCCGGCGCAGCCGGCTCCAGGAGGTGCTCCGGCCGCGCTACCCACCGGTGCTCCAGGCGCACCGGCAGACCATCGAGACGTACGACGCGCTGCTGACGCTCCAGCAGTACGTGCGGCCGGACGCCTACGAGCAGGCGCACCGGCACGCCCGGCGGGCCGGGGTGCCGGAGGACCGCCTCGCCTGCGCGGCGCTGGCCGGCGCCGTGGGCCAGGCCCGCCGTGCCGTGCTCGTCGGCGTGCCACCGTCCGACCCGCACCCGCTGCCCGGGGTGACGCACGGCAGCTCCCAGACCCTGCTGGGAATCGCCCGCATGTGGCCCACCATGACCGACGCGCTGCCCTGCCACACACAGCCCGCACCGGCCACCGGCCACGCCGAACCGCGCTGACGGGGTGACAGCCGGCGGGACCGGCGGTGGCGGTGGCGGAAGTCGGCGGGCGCTGAGCAGCCGGCGGTGGCGGCGGTCGACGGGAGCTGAGCAGCCGGCGGTGGCGGTGGTCGACGGGAGCACGCGGGCGGCGGACTCGGTGGGACCACTCGGGCGGTGGCGGAAGCGGGGGCACGTCGACGGCGGCAGATCTCGACGGACCTACGCGGGCGGTGACGGCGCGGAACCGATGCTGACGACAGCCGAACTCGGCGGGAGCACGCGGGCGGTGACGGAAGCCGAGGGCACGTTGACGGCGGAGAAAATCGCCGGAACTACGCCGGCGATGGCGGAGCAGGACCGACGCTGACGGCAGCGGGACTCGGCCGGACCGGGGTGCCGACGGGCGGACCCGGCCGGACCGCGGGCCCGCCGCCTGGACCCGGCCGAACCTCGCTGACGGCGACGGCGGAACCCGGCGGAACCACTGTGGCGGAGGCGGAACCCGGCCGGACCGCGGGCCCGCCGCCCGGACCTGGCCGACCCGGGGTGCCGCCGCCCCGACCCTGCCGAACCGCAGCCCCCAGGCCGGCCGCACCGTGCCGGCGTCGGCCGTCTTCGGGGGCGCCGGGCTCAGTCGAGGGTGGTGCCGCGTGGCGTGATCCGGTAGTCGAACCCGAGCGTCCCGGGGTCGAGGGCCGTAGCCCCGCCGTCCACGGTGAGCACCGCTCCGTTGACGTAGGAGGCCGCCGGGGACAGCAGCCAGGCGATCGCCTCCGCGACCTCGCGGGGCTCGCCGGGGCGGCCCTGGGGCAGCAGCCTGGTCGCCTCCGCGTAGGCGTCCTCCATGCCTCCGGGCAGCCGCTCCTCCTCCGCGAAGCGGGCCATGCGCCGGTCGGCCATCTCGGTGCGCACCCATCCCGGGCACACGGTGTTGGCCCGTACGCCCTGCCGTCCGTAGTCCACCGCGACGGAACGGCACAGCTGGAGCAGGGCCGCCTTGGAGGTGGCGTACGGGGCGTTGCTCGTGCCGTTGCGCAGCGCGGACACCGAGGCGACGGCGACCACCGCGCCCTTGGACTCCAGCAGGTGCGGGATCGCCGCGCGCAGCAGGAGCAGCGGGCCGGTGAGGTTGGTGCGCATCACGTCGTCCCAGTCGCGCAGCGACATGTCGCCGACGGCTCCGCCGCGCCCGATGCCCGCGTTCAGCACGACTCCGTCGAGCCGTCCGTGCGCGTCCAGAGCGGCCCGGACGAGTCCCTCGACCGCGTCGGGGTCCCCGATGTCCGACGGGTGCGCCAGCGCGCCGGTCTCCTTCGCGAGGCGCTCCAGGGGCTCGGTCCGCCGGCCGGAGACCACCACGTGGTGCCCGGCCTCGCCGAGCAGCCGGGCCGTGGCCTGTCCGATGCCCGAGCCTCCGCCGGTCACGATGACAACCCTCTTGTCCTCCACCAGTTCCGGCCCCTTCCACCAAGATCGACGAGTTCGCCCAGCGGGTCCGAGCTTAGGGCCCGGTGATCTTGGGGTGACGACTTCCGGCCAGCGCCCCGGGAGCGGCGGGACACCCTCTCCGCGCGGCCGGTTCCGGGTACCGGCGCCGGTACCCGGCCGGTGCCCCGGCGTCGCGGGCGACTGCCCGGATCCGGTGCGGGTACGGCCCCGCGAACGTGCGGCGACCAGCCGGACGCCGGGTCCGACGACCGGGCCGGCCCTCCGCCGTACACCGCCTCCGGCGGCCCAGCGGCCCTCCGCGGAGACCGGCCGCGGTCCCGGCCCATCTCCGGCCCGGGGATTGCCCGTGTCATCACCGAACCAGCGAGTTCACGCCGAGTTGGTGGTCCGGACCGCCGGGCGTGCGCGGCGGCGCCGGACGCGCCGTCGTGCTCCTGGGCAGCGGTCGACGCCGTCGGATGCCTTCCTGGCGGTGGGCGCCAACCGGTCGTCGTCGGAAGAAGCCGTGTGCGCGATGCCCCGCGAATCGTAAGATCGGGGATCTCGTGGGGGGAGGTGGTCAATGGGCAGGCGGCGCCCTGACACGCCGACGCTGGAGGAGGTGGCCGCCCACGCAGGAGTGGGCCGGGGCACGGTCTCCCGCGTCGTCAACAACGCGGCGGGGGTGCGGGAATCGACGCGCCAGGCCGTGCAGCAAGCCATCGCCGAACTGGGGTACGTGCCCAATCTCGCGGCCCGGTCCCTGGCCGGCCGGCGTGCCGACGCGGTCGCGCTGGTCGTGACGGAGCCGGACTGGCGGCTGTTCGCGGAGCCCTTCTTCTCGGAGATCGTCGGCTCGCTCGGCGACGCGCTGGCCGACACCGGGATGCAGCTGCTGCTGACGATGGTCCGCTCGGACACCGAACGCAAGCGCTTCCTGGAGTACGCGCGCGGCGGCCGGGTCGACGGCGCGCTGCTGGTGTCGGTGCGCGCCGACGACACCCTGCCGGACATGCTCGCCGAGGCCCGGCTGCCGACCGTCATGCTGGGCCGCCGCTCGGGCGACGAGCACGTCAGCTACGTCGACGCGGACAACGCCGGCGGCGCCCGCAGCGCGGTCACCCATCTGCTGGCCACGGGCCACAAGGCGATCGCGACGATCACCGGGCCGCGGGACATGTACGTCGCCCAGTCCCGGCTGCGCGGCTACCGCCAAGCGCTCGCCGCGGCCGGGCTGGGCACCGACGAGTCCTGGATCGCCGAGGGCGACTTCACCGAGGAGAGCGGCCGGCGCGCCATGGCCCGGCTGCTCGAGCGGCACCCGGACATCGACGCGGTGCTCGCGGCGTCGGACACCACGGCGGCCGGCGCGCTGCGGGAACTGCGGGCGACGGGGCGCCGGGTGCCGGAGGACGTCGCCGTCATCGGTTTCGACGACTTCCCGCTGGCCGAACAGACCGTGCCGCGCCTGACCACGGTCCGCCAGCCGCTGGCGGAGATCGGCCGGGCGATGGTCCGTCTCCTGCTGGAGGAACTGGAGGAACCGGCCGTGGCCTGGCGCCATGTCATCCTCCGCACCGAGCTGATACGACGCGACTCGGCCTGACGCCGACGCCGGGCGGGCCGGCTGGACAGGGCCGTTACGGCGGCTCCACGCCGGTTCGCCCGGGATCTACGGCACGAAGTCCGCCAGAACGCCCCCCGTCCACGCCCGGAAACCCCCGCCCCCCCCCGCAACCGGTCGGCACCCCCGCTTTCGGGAGCGCTCCCAGAAGTCGCCGCCCATCGAAACTATCGACACCCCCACCTCACCTGCGCCTTCGAAACCTCTTCGACACATTGCCGCGCGACACCTTGTCAGGGACATGAACTCTCCCTACAGTCCCTGCCCAACGGAGGTAATGGGAGCGCTCCCATCTGCGCGGGAGCGCTCCCGCATCCGACCGTCCCCGAGAGGACCCGCATGCGACCGTCAACGCACCCCGTCCGTGGAGCGAGTGGTCTGGTCGGCGCGCTGCTCGCCGCGCTCGCCGCACTGGCGGCCCTGCTCACCACGGCCCCGGCGGCCCGGGCCGACACCGCGATCTGCGACCAGTACGGCTCGACGACGATCCAGGGCCGCTACGTCGTCCAGAACAACCGCTGGGGCACCAGCGAGACCCAGTGCATCAACGTCACGGACAGCGGCTTCCGGATCACCCAGGCCGACGGCTCGGTCCCGACGAACGGCGCCCCGAAGTCGTACCCGTCCGTCTTCTACGGCTGCCACTACACCAACTGCTCGCCCGGAACCAGCCTTCCGGCCCAGCTCGGCACCATCTCCAGCGCGCCCACCAGCATCTCGTACTCCTATGTGAGCAACGCGGTGTACGACGCGGCGTACGACATCTGGCTCGACCCGACGCCCCGTACCGACGGCGTCAACCGGACCGAGATCATGGTCTGGTTCAATAAGGTGGGCTCGATCCAGCCCGTGGGCTCGCAGGTCGGCACCGCCACCGTGGCCGGGCGCCAGTGGCAGGTGTGGTCCGGCAACAACGGCTCCAACGACGTGCTGTCCTTCGTCGCCCCGTCGGCGATCACCAGCTGGAGCTTCGACGTCATGGACTTCGCCCGGCAGGCCGTCGCCCGCGGGCTGGCGCAGAACAGCTGGTACCTGACGAGCGTGCAGGCCGGCTTCGAGCCCTGGCAGAACGGTGCCGGGCTCGCCGTGAACTCGTTCTCCTCCACGGTCAACACCGGCGGCAGCGGCCCGGGTGGCCCCGGGACCCCCGCCGCCTGCGAGGTGACGTACGCGACGAGCGTCTGGGCCGGCGGCTTCACGGCCGACGTCACCGTCGCCAACACCTCCGCGACCCCGGTCGACGGCTGGCGGCTCGCCTTCACCCTGCCCTCCGGACAGCGCGTCACCAGCGCCTGGAACGCCACGGTCACACCGTCCTCCGGCGCGGTCACGGCCACGAACCTGGCCCACAACGGGCAGATCGCGGCCGGCGGCCGGGTGACCTTCGGCTTCCAGGGCGCCTACAGCGGCACCTTCGCCAAGCCCGCCGGGTTCAGCCTCAACGGAACCGCCTGCACCACCGCGTGACGCCCGCCCCCGCGTCCCGTCCCCCACGCACCCACCCCGAGGAGCGCACATGAGACACCCACCGGACGGCACCCTCCCGGGGCGTACCGCCCGTCCGATCCAACGGAAGGAGAGAATCGTGGCCCGACGCGGCAGGCTCCTGTCGGTCGTGGCGGCCTTGTCGACCCTGCTGGCCGCGCTCGGCCTGGCCCTGCTGGGTCAGGGCAGCGCCAAGGCGCACGGGGTGGCGATGCTGCCCGGCTCCCGTACCTATCTGTGTTACCTGGACGGCCACACGGGGACCGGCGGGATGAACCCGACCAACCCCGCCTGCAAGGACGCGGTGGCCAAGAGCGGGGCGACCTCGCTGTACAACTGGTTCGCCGTGCTCGACTCCAACGCCGGTGGCCGCGGCGCCGGTTACGTCCCGGACGGCACCCTGTGCAGCGCCGGCGACCGGTCGCCGTACGACTTCTCCGCGTACAACGCCGCCCGCTCGGACTGGCCACGCACCCACCTGACCAGCGGGGCGACGATCCAGGCGCAGTACAGCAACTGGGCGGCGCACCCGGGCAGCTTCCGGGTCTACCTCACCAAGCCCGGCTGGTCGCCGACCAGTCAGCTGCGCTGGGCCGACCTCGACCTGATCCAGACGGTCACCAACCCGCCCCAGCAGGGCTCGGTCGGCACCGACGGCGGCCACTACTACTGGGACATGCAGCTGCCCGCCGGGCGCTCCGGTGACGCCCTGCTGTTCATCCAGTGGGTCCGCTCGGACAGCCAGGAGAACTTCTTCTCCTGCTCCGACGTCGTCTTCGACGGCGGCCACGGCGAGGTGACGGGCATCGGCGGCTCCGGCACCACGCCCACCCCGACGCCCACTCCCACCCCGACCCCGACGCCCACCCCGACCCCGACGGATCCGCACACCGGTTCCTGCATGGCCACCTACTCCGTGGTCAGCGCGTGGAACGGCGGCTTCCAGGCGTCCGTCGAGGTCATGAACCACGGCACCACTCCGCTCGACGGCTGGGCCGTGTCCTGGAAACCGGGCACCGGCACCAAGATCAACAGCCTGTGGAACGGTACGCAGACCACCGCGGCCGACGGCACGGTGACGGTCCGCAACGCGGACCACAACCGGGTCGTCGCGGCCGACGGCAGTACCACGTTCGGCTTCACCGCCACCTCCACCGGCAACAACCTGCCCGCCGGATCGATCGGTTGCGTCACGGCACAGAGCACCTCCTGAGGACGTGCGCCAAGCGCCGCCTCCCCGGCCCGCACCCGGGGAGGCGGCGCTTTTACGTGTACGGCCGCGTTGTGGCGCCAACTCGCCTATGGGTACCGGCCGTCCTGGTCCGGTCAGCCGGATGGGGACATTGACAAGGCGGGCGCGCACCCCGAAGCATTGCTGGGCACGTCTACGGCACCTCAAAAGTTCCGGGCGGCACACGCGGCCCGTCGTCAAGGCAGGTACCGATGACCACGAACCAGCTGTTCGCGCTCTTTTGCGACCTCGCCCTCATCATCGTGCTCGCCCGGATACTGGGCGCCGTGGCACAGCGTTTCTCCCAGCCCGCCGTCATCGGCGAGGTGCTCGCGGGAATTCTGCTCGGCCCCACTCTCCTGGGCCATTCCGTGCCGGAATTCCTGTTTCCCCCCGGGGTACGGCCGATGCTCACCGCGCTCGCCGATGTGGGCATGGCCGTGTTCATGTTCATCGTGGGTCTGGAACTGGACCGGAAGATCCTGCGCGGCACCGGACGACTGGCCGTCACCGTGGCGGTCTCCTGCATTGTGCTGCCGTTCGGACTCGGCACGCTGCTCGCGCTGATGCTGGCCGACGACCACGCCCAGGGGAACCGGCTGGGTTTCGTGCTCTTCATGGGCACGGCGATGTCGGTGACCGCCTTCCCGGTGCTGGCACGGATCCTCACGGACCGGAAGATGCAGCACACCCCGATCGGCGGGCTGGCGCTGGCCTGCGCCGCGATCGGTGACGTGCTCGCCTGGTGCATGCTCGCCGCCGTGGTGGCCCTGGTCGGCGGAGGGGGCGGCGACCAGTGGCTCCTGCTGCTGCTCGTGCCGTACGCCGGCGTGATGGTGTGGGTGGTGCGTCCGCTGCTGCGCCGGCTGGTCGGCGCGGGCGGCTCCCGGCTGACCCCGGCGGTGCTGACGGTCGTCCTCGCGGGGCTGCTCGTCTCGGGGGCGGTCACCGAGCGGATCGGCCTGCATTTCATTTTCGGCGCTTTCCTTTTCGGCGTGGTGATGCCGAAGGAATCCACCGAGCGGCTGCGCGCGGACATCATCGACCGGATCGGCGATGTGAGCGGCCAGTTGTTGCAACCGGTCTTCTTCATCATCGTGGGCCTGAAAGTCGACCTGTCGGACCTGGGCGGGTCCGGCTGGCTGGACTTCGCGCTCATTCTGCTCGTCGCGGTCACCGGGAAATTCGTCGGCGCGTTCCTGAGCGCCCGGGCCTTCCGCGTCACGGCGCGCCAGTCGGCGGTGCTCGCCACGCTCATGAACACCAGGGGCCTCACCGAACTGATCATTCTGACCGCCGGTCTGCAACTGGGCGTGCTGGACGAGCGCTTGTACTCGCTGATGGTCGTGATGGCGGTCGTGACGACGGCGATGGCCGGTCCGCTGCTCGCCGTTCTGCGGCCGCGTGCCCTGGCCGACCAGGACCCCGTCCTCCCCGTGCGCGACGCCCAGTCGCCGGCCGCCAAGCGCTGAGCCCCCGCACCCCGCCGCTCCCCCAGGGGCCGCTCCCCTCACCACCCCGGATCCGCCCCGTAGGCGCCCAGTTCGGTCCGCATCTCGCGCCGTGTCCGCCGTAGCCGGCCCCACAGCGCGTCGATGTCCTCCCGTACGGCCTCGGGCGAGTCCCCGGCGCGCGGGACACCGTCGTCCAGGCGCCGGACCATGCCGTACACCGCCCCCAGGTCGTGGCTGAGGTCGGCCACGAGCTCGAGCACCCGCTCCGGCAGCCGCATCTGGGCCTCGGCGTACACGTCCCGGTACTGGTCGCGTGCCCGGGTGAGCCGCTGCCGTACGATCCGCAGTTCCTCCTCCCGGCCCAGCGCGTGCACCTGGTCGGTGAGCGCGGCCAGGTACTGCCGGGCGGAGGCGTTGAGGGCGACGGAGCAGGCGCGCAGTTCCTGGGCGTGCCGGCGCCGCTCCCGTACCTGCTCGACGCGGTCCAGTTCGCGCCGCCGGCCGCGGTCGGCGGCGCGCTGGGTCAGCAGCGCGGACAACAGCGTCCCGACGACTCCTACGACCGCGACCACGGGCGCGGTCGCTTCCCCGAGGTCCACCCCGCCTCCACACCGTAGTTCCGCCATGTTCAGGTAAGCACCGGTGTCCGGCCCGGTGAACGGCCGGCCCGGACCTCGCCCGGTGTTCGCCCCGCCACCGACCGGGCCGGACGGCCGCACCGGCCGGCCCTGGAGCCGTCCGGGTCCGTGCCCCCGCTCTGCCCTACGGCGCCCGGAAACCGGGTGGAGCTTCCCGCTCCGCCCTGCCTACAGTCGCGGGATGACCACACGAACCTTCCGCATCACCGTCCGCGGCGCCTTCGACGGCCTCACCGAAGCCCAGCGCGCCGCCCTCCTCGCCGGCGCCGCCGAACACGACGTCCTGCGCGCCGCGTTCACGCCCGAGGGAACGCTCACCTACGACATCGCCGCCCGGCCCGCCTTCGTCTTCCGCTTCTCCGCCACGGGCGAGAAGGAGGAGGACATCCTGGGGGCGACCGAACGGGCCGAGGAGACGGCCACGTCCTGGCTCACCGAGCGCGGCTACGGCTACAAGCACCTGCGGGCCACCGCCGAGGACCTCTCCCAGGCCCCCTTGGGCAAGCGACAGCGCCGCGCCGCCCGGGCGACCGGCTCCTGAAGCGCGGGCATAAACTTGAGCAGTCAAGGAGTCGGCAAGGGAAGGCGGACGCGATGAGCGAGGATGCGCTGGACGCGGCGCTGCGGCTGGTACGGGCCCAGACGGCGCTGGTACGGCGCTTCGACGCGCGGCTCGGCGGGCTGCACGGCGTCAGCCTCGCCGACTTCACGCTGCTGCTCCGGCTGGCACAGGCGCCCGGCGCCCGGATGCGCCGGGTCGACCTGGCCGAGGCGCTGGGGCTGACCGCCTCCGGGGTCACGCGCGGACTCGCTCCGCTGGAGCGGATCGGGCTGGTGACCCGGGAGCCGGACGCCCGGGACGCGCGTGTGGCGTACGCGGCGCTGACCAGGACGGGCCGGCGGCGGCTGACGGAGATGCTGGCCACGGCCCGGGAGACGGCCGCCGAGATCTTCGCCGCCCCGGACTGGTCCCCGGCGGACCTCGCCCGCCTCACGTCCCTGCTGACCCGCCTGGGCGGCACGGGCTTGAAGGGGGCCTGACCCGCGCCGACGGGACGCGCCCTGCCCGGCGGACGTACGCCGGGCGGGGTCGCTGAACCACCCGGCCCCGGCCGGCGTGCGCCGACGGGGGCACCGGACCACCCGGCCCGGCGGGCACGCGCCGGCGGGATACCGAACCCCCGCTCCGGCCGGCGTGCGTCGGCGGGACACCGGCCCACCCCGGTCGACGCTCCCCGCAACCCGCTGGCGCACGTCGACGGGACACCGGCCTACCTGGTCCAGCGCTCCCTCGTCCCCGCAGGCGCACACCGGCGGGGACGCTGAACCACCGGCTCGGGCGACGTGGGCCGACCGACCGCAAACCGCCCAGTCCGGCAGGCATACGCCGACAGGGACGCTGAACCACCCAGCCCCGGCAGGCATACGCCCACCGACCACTGAACCGTCCAGCCCCGCGGGCACGCGCCGGCGGGATACCGAACCCCCACCCCGGTCGACGCTCCCCGCAACCCGCCGGCGTACGTCGACGGGACACCGGCCCACCTGGTCCGGCGCTCCCTCGCCCCGCAGGCGCACACCGGCGGAAAACCGGCGCGCCCGGCCCGGTGCCTCGTAACCGGCCGCGCGCGTCAGGCGCCGTCGCCACCCGGTATCCACCCCTGGCGGCGCAGTACGGCGGAGACGTCCGGGGCGCGGTAGTGCTCGCCCTTGAGGACCTTGCCGTCGGCCCGGCGGGCGACCTGTCCGTCCGGGCCGAGCTTGCTCATGTTGGCGCGGTGGATCTCGGCGATCACCTCGTCGAGGTCGATGCCGTGCACCAGGGCCGTGCCGTAGGCCACGTACACCACGTCGGCCAGCTCGTGCGCGAGCCGGTCCAGCGGGCCCCGGACCGCGACCTCGGCGACCTCCTCGGCCTCCTCGGCGAGCAGTTCGCCCCGGTGGGCGGCCAGGCCGGGGTCCACCTCCGTCGGGGTGTCGCGGACGTCGAGGCCGAAGGCGCGGTGGAACTCGTGGACGAGACGGGCGGGCGAAGTGCTCATGCGGCGACTCTAACGGGCGGCACCGACAACGCCCCCCGGCGGCGGTCGCTGTGGCACCGGCCCTGGTCACCGCCGTGGCCCTGCTGGCAGGATCGCCGCATGTCCAAGACGTTCCCCCGGGTCGGCAGGCGCGCGGCGCTGCGCGGCGCGGCCGTCGGTGTCGTGGCCCTCGGGCTGCTGTTGTGGTGGCTGCTGCCGCTCGGCGAGAAGCCGCCGAGCGGGACGATCGTGTTCAGCACCGGTACGCCCCGCGGGGTGTACCAGGAGTACGGCGAGCGGCTGCGCACCGAGATGGGCAAGGACATGCCGGGGCTGACGGTGAAGCTGCTGAACAGCGCCGGTTCCCAGGAGAACGTGGAGCGGGTGGCGTCCGGGCGGGCTGACTTCACCATCGCGGCGGCCGACGCGGTGGCGGCGTACGGACTGCGGCAGGGCAAGGGGGCCGGGCGGCTGCGCGGGGTGGCCCGGCTCTACGACGACTACGTGCAGCTCATCGTGGCCCCGGGCTCGGACATCAGCGATGTCGCGGACCTGCGGCACAAGCGGGTGGCGATCGGACTGCCGGATTCGGGGGTGCGGCTGATAGCCGAGCGGGTGCTCCGGGCCGCCGGGATCGATCCGCGCAAGGACATCACCCCGGCCGGGGACGGCATCGACACCGGGCCGGCGCGGCTGCGGGAGGGGAAGATCGACGCCTTCTTCTGGTCCGGCGGCCTGCCCACGAAGGGGCTGGCCCCGTTGGCGCAGAAGGGCGCCTTCCGGTTCGTGCCGATCAACGACGACCTGGTCGCCCGGCTGCACGGCCAGGGCGAGTGGGCGCGCTACTACCGGTCCACGAAGATCCCCGAGTCGGCCTACCCGAACGTGCAGCGGGGGGCCGAGGTGCCGACGATCGCCGTGTCCAACGTGCTGATGACCCGTACGGACGTCGATCCCCGGCTGACCGAGTGGGTGACCCGCACGGTGATCAAGAGCCGGGACGGCATCGGCGCCCATGTCCACTCCGCCCAGCTGGTCGACCTGCGCACCGCCATCTACACCGGCCCGCTGCCGCTCCAGGAGGGCGCCCGGCGCTACTACCGCTCGGTGAAGCCCTGACGGACGACCGGCGTGCGCGGTACCGGGTGGGTTCGCCGTGCGCCGTGCGCCTAGCGCGCGCCCGGAGTCGGTTCGGTGGTCGGCGGGTGCCGTGGCACGCTGACGGTGACCCGTAGTCCGCGCGGCTCGTGGTGGGCGAAGTCGACCGAGCCGCCGCCCGCCGCGAGCAGGGCGCGGGTGATGGACAGGCCCAGGCCCGAGCCCTTGACGTTCTGGTGCCGGCCGCTGCGCCAGAACCGGTCGCCCACGCGCGCGAGTTCCTCGTCGGTGAGGCCGGGCCCGGTGTCCGTGACGACGACCGTGGTGGTGTCGCCGTCGGCGGAGACGGCGACCTCGACCGTGCCGTCCTCGGGGGTGAACTTCACGGCGTTGTCGATCACCGCGTCCAGGGCGCTGGACAGGGCGATCGGGTCGGCCCAGGCGGTGACGGGCGGGCAGTCGCCGGTCAGGCTCACTCCCTTGGCGCGGGCGGCCGGCGCCCAGGCGGCCACCCGTTCCCCGGCCAGCGCGCCGATGTCGGTCAGCCCCAGGTCGGCCTCGGCGTGCTCGGCCAGCGCCAGGTCGAGCAGATCGTCCAGGACCTGCGCGAGGCGCTTTCCCTCGGTACGGACCGAGGCGATCTCCGCGTTGCCCTCGGGGAGTTCGAGGGCGAGCAGTTCGATGCGCAGCAGCAGCGCCGCGAGCGGGTTGCGCAACTGGTGCGAGGCGTCGGCGACGAAGGCGCGCTGCTGCTCCAGCACCGCCTCGACGTTGTCCGCCATCTCGTTGAACGAGCGGGCCAGCCTTCTGAGTTCCGGCGGCCCGCCGGCCACCGCGACCCGGGATTTGAGCCGCCCGGTGGCGATGTCGTGCGTGGTGGCGTCCAGGACCCTGACCGGCTTGAGCACCCAGCCGGTGAGCCGGAGCGCGGCGCCGACGGCGAGCAGCATGGCCGCGATCTCCCCGGCGCCGATGACCAGCCAGCCGCGCAGGATCCGGGAACGCAGCTGCTCGGTGGGCGAGTCGGTGACCACGACGGCGACGACGTCCCCGTCCCGGATCACCGGTGAGGCGACGACGAGCCGGCTGTGCTGCCAGGGCCAGGCCTGCGGCGGGTCGTGGCTGCGCCGGCTGAGCAGTGCCTCGTCGAACGCCCGGCGTATCTCACCCGCGCGCGGGACGAACCAGTCGCCGGGCGCGTTGGCCATCGCCTCCGTACCGTTGCGGTAGAAGACGCCCGCGCGTATGCCGTAGACGTCGTAGTAGCTCTCCAGTTCGCTGCGCAGACTCGCCCGGCGCTCGTCCGTGGTGGTGCGCCGCGATCCGCCGGGCCCGTCGGTGACGAACTGGGCGAGCGCGGCGAACCGGGCCGCGTCGTCCATCCGGTCCACGACGACCCGTTGCTGCTGGGCGGCGGCCAGACTGCCGGCGAGCGGGATGCCGAGCGCGAGCAGGACGGCCGCCAGCAGCACGATGAGCAGCGGGAGGAGGCGTGTGCGCACCCGTCCCCGCTAGGCGGCCGGGGCGACGAGCCGGTAGCCGACGCCGCGTACGGTCTCGATCAGCGCGGGCTGGCGCAGTTTGGCGCGCAGGGAGGCGACGTGCACCTCCAGGGTGCGGCCGGTGCCCTCCCAACTGGTGCGCCAGACCTCGCTGATGATCTGCTCCCGCCGGAAGACCACGCCGGGCCGCTGCGCGAGCAGGGCGAGCAGATCGAACTCCTTGCGGGTCAGCTGGATCACCGCGCCGTCCACGCTGACCTGCCGGGTGGGCAGTTCGATCCGGACGGGGCCGAGCAGCAGGGCGCTCTCGCCGCCGGTGACGGGGTCCTCCTGGACGGTGCGGCGGCTGACGGCGTGGATCCGGGCGAGCAGTTCCCCGGTGTCGTACGGCTTGACCACGTAGTCGTCGGCGCCCAGGTTGAGGCCGTGGATGCGGGAGCGCACGTCGGCGCGGGCGGTGACCATGATCACCGGGGTGCTGGTGCGCTTGCGGATCTTGCCGCAGACCTCGTAGCCGTCCTGGTCGGGCAGGCCGAGGTCGAGCAGCACGACGCCGAAGCCGTTGCCCTCGGGGACGAGCGCCTGGAGGGCCTCCTCGCCGCTGCGCGCGTGGGTCACCTGGAAGCCGTGGCGCCCGAGGACGGCGGACAGGGCCGCGGCGACGTGGTTGTCGTCCTCGACGAGCAGCAGTCTCATTCCGGCCCCCTCCGGTTCAGCGGTCGTACGGTCTCGGTTTCCGTCGGTCTTGTAGATCACTGGCACGCGCGCGTGCACCATGGCAGTGACGCCGATGGAGGAGGACGGAGTCAAGGGGCTTCGGGTTGCCCGTCTCTTCCGTTATCCGGCCGATACGCGCGCGGACCCCAAGTGCTACGACACGTGTCCGATTGCTACCGGATCGTGATGCTCAGATCTCCCTCAGATGTGATGACGCAGGTCACAGGCTCTCACTACTGTCCTCGGAAACCCGAGGAGGACGGAGCCTGAGAGCGATGACCAAAGTAACGGTGGCCAAGGAAGACGTGGCCACGTCCGACGAACTGGTCGTCCTGAAGAGCGTCAACAAGCACTTCGGCGCGTTGCACGTGCTCCAGGACATCGACCTGACGATCGCCCGCGGCGAGGTCGTCGTGGTCATCGGGCCCTCCGGGTCCGGTAAGTCGACGCTGTGCCGCACCATCAACCGCCTGGAGACGATCGACTCGGGCACGATCACGATCGACGGCAAGCCCCTGCCGCACGAGGGCCGGGAGCTGGCCAGGCTGCGGGCGGACGTCGGGATGGTGTTCCAGTCGTTCAACCTGTTCGCGCACAAGACCGTGCTCGAGAACGTGATGCTCGGTCAGGTCAAGGTGCGCAAGGCGGACAAGAAGAAGGCCGAGGAGAAGGCCCGGTCGCTGCTGGACCGGGTCGGTGTGGGCACCCAGGCCGACAAGTACCCCGCCCAGCTGTCGGGCGGCCAGCAGCAGCGGGTCGCGATCGCGCGGGCGCTGGCGATGGACCCGAAGGTCATGCTGTTCGACGAGCCGACCTCCGCGCTCGACCCCGAGATGATCAACGAGGTCCTGGAGGTCATGCAGCAGCTGGCACGCGAGGGCATGACGATGATCGTCGTCACGCACGAGATGGGCTTCGCGCGGTCGGCCGCGAACCGGGTCGTCTTCATGGCGGACGGGCGGATCGTTGAACAATCCTCGCCCGACCAGTTCTTCAGCAACCCGCGCAGCGACCGGGCCAAGGACTTCCTGTCCAAGATCCTGCACCACTGACCGGCACGGCCCCCGCCGCCCGCGCCTCAGGGACTCGTTCCTCACCACTCAGAAGGATGTTCACGATGAAGCTCCGCAAGGTCACCGCCGCCTCGGCCGTCCTCCTCGCCCTGTCCGTGGCCGCCACCGCGTGCGGCGGCGGCAAGGACGACAAGGGTTCCGGCGGTGGCAAGACGATCACCATCGGCATCAAGTACGACCAGCCGGGCATCGGCCAGAAGACGCCGCAGGGTTACTCGGGTCTCGACGTCGACGTGGCCACCTATGTCGCCGGGAAGCTCGGCTACAAGGAGGACCAGATCGAGTGGAAGGAGTCGAAGAGCGCCGACCGCGAGACCATGCTCCAGCGCGGTGACGTCGACTTCATCGTCGCCTCCTACTCGATCACCCCGGAGCGCCAGAAGCTGGTCGACTTCGCCGGCCCGTACCTGCTGGCCCACCAGGACGTGCTGGTCCGCGCGGACGACACCTCCATCAAGTCGGCGCAGGACCTGAACAAGGCGCGGCTGTGTTCGGTCACCGGCTCGACCTCGGCGCAGAACGTCAAGGAGAAGCTGGCCCCCAAGGCGCAGCTCCAGAAGTACCCGACGTACTCCGCGTGCCTGACCGGTCTGCAGAACAAGGCGATCGACGCCCTGACCACGGACGACTCGATCCTCGCCGGCTACGCCTCGCAGTCCCAGTTCAAGGGCAAGTTCAAGCTCGGCGGCCTGAAGATGACGAACGAGAACTACGGCATCGGCGTCAAGAAGGGCAGCGACCTCAAGGACAAGATCAACAAGGCCCTCGAGTCGATGGTTTCCGACGGTTCCTGGCAGAAGGCCGTGGACAAGAACCTCGGCCCGGCCGGCTACAAGAACGAGCCCGCCCCGAAGATCGGCGACATCAAGAGCTGAGGCAACGCCCGGCGGGTGCGCCGTCCGTGAGGGCGGCGCACCCGGGCATCCCTACACGCGGAAGCGCGGGAGAACGTGTTCGACTTTCTTGACGACTACGACGTACTGGGCGCCTTCTGGACGACGGTGCAGCTGACCTTGCTGTCCGCCGTGGGCTCCCTGATCTGGGGCACCCTGCTGGCCGCCATGCGGGTGGGCCCGGTGCCGTTGATGCGCGGCTTCGGCACCGCCTACGTGAACATCGTGCGGAACATCCCGCTCACGGTGATCATCCTGTTCTCCTCGCTCGGCCTGCACGACACCCTGGGCATCAGCCTGGGTGCCGGCGACATCGTCGACAAGGCCAACTTCCGGCTGGCCGTCCTCGGACTGATCGTCTACACGTCGGCCTTCGTGTGCGAGGCGATCCGGTCCGGCATCAACACGGTGCCGGTCGGCCAGGCGGAGGCCGCGCGCGCCATCGGCCTGAACTTCACCCAGGTGCTGTTCCTGGTCGTGCTGCCGCAGGCGTTCCGCGCGGCCGTCGGCCCGCTGGCCAACGTACTCATCGCGTTGACGAAGAACACGACAGTGGCGGCGGCGATCGGCGTCGCCGAGGCGGCACTGCTGATGAAGGACATGGTCGAGAAGGAGGCGCAGCTGCTGCTGATCTCCGCGATCATCGCCTTCGGCTTCTGCTGCCTGACCCTACCGACCGGCCTGATCCTCGGCTGGGTGGGCAAGAAGGTGGCGGTGAAGCGATGACTTCGGTCCTGTACGACGCCCAGGGGCCGCGCGCCAAGCGGCGCAACATCCTCTACACGGTGGTCTTCCTCGCCGCGCTCGCGGCCCTCGTGTGGTGGGTGTACTCCGCCCTGGACGAGAAGAACCAGCTGGACTGGGCGCTGTGGAAGCCCTATCTCGGCGGCGGTACCGAGGCGTACTCGACGTACATATGGCCCGGTCTGCAGAACACGCTGGAGGCGGCGGCGCTGTCGATGCTCCTCGCGCTGCCCCTGGGTGCCGTCCTCGGCATAGCGCGGCTGTCGGACCACGTCTGGGTGCGGGTGCCGGCGGCGGTCGTGGTGGAGTTCTTCCGCGCGATCCCCGTCCTGGTCCTGATGATCTTCGGTCTGGCGCTCTTCGCCCAGTACACCGACGTGAGCTCGGACGACCGTCCGTTCTACGCGGTCGTCACCGGCCTGGTGCTGTACAACGCGTCCGTCCTCGCCGAGATCGTCCGCGCGGGCATCCTCTCGCTGCCGAAGGGCCAGTCCGAGGCGGCCATGGCGATCGGCCTGCGCAAGGGACAGGTGATGCGGACCATCCTGCTGCCGCAGGCGGTCACCGCGATGCTCCCCGCGATCGTCAGCCAGCTGGTGGTCATCGTGAAGGACACCGCGCTCGGCGGTGCCGTCCTCACCTTCCCGGAACTGCTCGCCTCCGCGAACACGATGAGCGCCTACTACGGCGCCAACACCATCGCCTCCTTCACGATCGTCGCCGTGATCTACCTGATCATCAACTTCTCGCTGACCACCTTCGCGAGCTGGCTGGAGGGCCGGCTGCGGCGGCGCAAGAAGTCGACCGGCGCGGTGCTGAGCGTCGACGACACGGCCGGCATCCCCGGCCACGCGGGCACCGGAACCTCGGCCTGACGGCCGGTCAGACCCGAACGCACCACTCGGGGGCAGCGGCATGATCGCCACTGCCCCCGGTCGCTTGACGCGAACTCTGCCAATGGGTTGCATACGTTTTGTGATCGTGCACCCCGCTCCTCCTTCCTGTTCACTTGTCTCCGTCAGGGCATCGTCACGGGCAGGGGGCGTCGCACCATGGACCCGGTGATCATCATCGGAGCGGGACCCGTCGGCCTCACGCTCGCCCTGCTGCTGACCCGTCAGAACGTGCCCGTCGTCGTCCTGGACGAGGGTCCCGGCAAGGACGAGCCCCGCCCGGCGCGCACCGTCGTCCTGCGCGAGGACACGGCCGCCCTGCTGGAACGGCTGACCGGGCTGGCGCTCGACGAGCACGGTGTGCGCTGGGCCGGATGGCGGTCCGTCAGGCGCAAGCAGGTGATGACCGAGATCGCCTTCGCCGAGGACGATCCCGCCGCCCCCCTGCACATCGCCCAGCACATCGTGACGAACGCCCTGCGCGCGGCCCTCGCCGGCGAGCCGCTGGCCGAGGTGGCCACCGACAGCCGCCTGGACGCCGTAGAACAGGAGCGGACCGGCGTCACCGCGCACACCCGCGCCCCGAAGGCGGCCTGGTGGCGCGGCAGTTACCTGGTCGGCTGCGACGGCCCCCGCTCGACCGTGCGCAAGCTCCAGGACATCCGCTTCCCCGGCCGCACGGCGGTGGAACGGCACGCGGTGGCCGCACTGCGGACGGAACTTCCGTGGGACGGCCATGCGTTGCTCCACCGGATGCCGCCGTGGAAGTCGTCCGGACCCTCGGCCGGGGAGGTGACCGCCCGTCCCCTCCCGGACGGCGCCTGGCGCCTGGACTGGCTGCTGCCGCCGGGCAAGGACCTGGTCACGCCCGAGGTCGTGCTCACCCGCATCCGCGAGACCCTCACGGGCTGGACGGGCAGTGACGCACCGGCGTACGACCTGCTCGACACCGGTGTCCACACCGTGCACCACCGGCTGGCCCGCCGGTGGCGCGCCGGCCGGGTCTTCCTCGCGGGGGACGCGGCGCATCTGCTCGGCGCGTTCGGCACCCAGGGGCTCGACGAGGGCCTGCGGGACGCCGACAACCTCGCCTGGAAGCTGGCCACGGCCTGGCACCACGGCCCCCGCGAGGCCCTGCTGGACAGCTACCAGACCGAGCGGCGCGCGGTGGTCGCCGCCCGGCTGCGCGCCGCCGACCAGGCGCTGCCGGTACTGCGCGGCGGCGGACTGCGCGGCATCGTCCCGGGCGCGGCCCGCGGGCAGGACGCGCAGTTCACCGACGGCCACCTGGGACGCGGTGCGCTGGGCACGCCCGGCGACCACGCCGGCTCGCCGCTCACGCCCCCGCGCCTGGAGGCGGCGATCCCCGTCGGCACCCCGCCCGGCGCCCAGGTGACCGACGTGCGGGTCACGGCGGAGGACGGCTCCTTCGTCCGGCTGCGGGACCGGCTCGGCCGCGGCGCGCTGCTGGTCGTACTGATCGCGCCGGGTACGGGGGTGTGGGACCGCAAGCACTGGGTGTCCGCCGGCGTGATGCCCCGGCTCGCGGCGGCCGTGACCGCGCTGCCGCACCCCGCCGAGCTGCTGGTCGCCGAGAGCTACCCGGGCGCCCCGGCGCACAGCGTGCTGCTGGTACGCCCCGACGGCCACCTGGTCACCGCGCTGAGCGGGGTCCGCCCGGCCGACCTGTACACGGCGGCGGAGGCCACGTTGGGGGGCTCGGCACCGGAGACGGAACCGGTGGCGGAGGAGGCGCGGGAGCAGGAGCAGGCGCAGGAGCGGGAAGAGCAGCCGATGAGTGAGCGGGCGGCGACGGCGGAAGCGGGCTCGGGCCTGCGCTGACGCTCAGCGCGGGGCGGGCCGGGAGAGATCCGGCTCCGGGCCCGACTCCGCGCGGGGAACGCCCCGTGGAAGCCGGGGGCTCCGGGTTCGGGGGCGCCGGGCGCCGCAGGAGAGGCGTCGTCCTTTCCTGGGCGCGCCGGGCACGGAGCGGAAGACGCCCACTCCCACGCGCGCCGCGCACCGCGTAGAAGACGCTCGCTCCCGCACGCGCGGGGTCCTCGCGGCAGACCCCCGTCCCCACAGGCGCCGGACGCCGGCATCGAGGCCCCCGATCCATCCGCCGGGGCGGACGCCCGCTCGTCGGGGCGGCCTGACGGCACTTCGTGCACGGGTCCCGCGCCGGACGCCGACACCAAGGCTTTCGCATTCCGGCCCGCGGCGGGCGCGCGAACGAAGGCCCCCAAGCCTGCCCCGGCGAGCGCGGACGAAGGCCCCCGAACCCGGGCCGCGCCGGCGCGAACCAAGCTGCCCGGCCCCGACCGCGCCAGCGCGAACCAAGCTGCCCGGTCCCCAGACGCGCCAAGCGCGGACCAAGGTCCTCAAGCCCCACCCGCGCCCGGCGCTGCGCGGGTGGCGTTCGCCTCCGGCCTGCGCCGATTCCGCGCTCCCGGTCTCCGTCCACGGGGTGACACCCGGTTGACCGGGGTGGGCCGGCATGCTGTACTCCCGATCGTGACCGACACCTACGTGCGCCTGTGGCGGAGGGTCCACATGGACCTCGTCCGCTACGCGGGCTGCGTGTGTCGTCCGTCCTGCTGAATTCGCCTCTCTTCCTCACCGGGCGCCGTCGCGCGCCCGTTTTCCGCGAACTTCCAGGACGGTGCCCGTGTCTGTCCCCTCCTCCCTGCCCTCTTCTGTGTCCACCGCCGCCACGCCGCCCACGCAGGCGGACCTCCTCGACTTCGTCCGGCGTACGGCAGCCGACGCCGAGCTGATCGCCTCCCTCCCGCTCGACCCGGAGGGCCGCACCTGGGTACGGCTCAAGGGGCCCGGCGGCAGCGAGGCCTGGCTGATCGGCTGGCCGCCCGGCACCGGCACCGGCTGGCACGACCACGCCGACTCGGTCGGCGCCTTCCTCACCGCCTCGGGCGAGCTGACCGAGAACTCCCTCGCCGCCCGGCTGCCCACCGACGGCTGGAAGACCCTGGAACTCACCGACGGCGTGGACCGCGTACGCCGGCTGCCCGCCGGACAGGGCCGCGCCTTCGGCCGCCACCATGTGCACGAGGTCCTCAACGAGTCCACGGAGCGACACGCGATCTCCGTCCACGCCTACTACCCACCGCTCCCCCACATCCGTCGTTACAGTCGCAGCGGCCAGGTCCTGCGCCTGGAGCAGGTCGAACGCCCGGAGGACTGGCAGTGAGCGACACCGGCGAGCATCTGACGGCGACCGGAACGGCAGGCGAACGGCCGCCCGGCATCGACGAGGTCCTGCAGCGGGTCCGCGCGGGTTACCGGCGCATCGAGGCGCGGGAGGCGCACGAGGCGGCTCTCGCCGGTGACGCGCTGCTGGTCGACATCCGGTACGCGGCCCTGCGCGAACGGGACGGGCTCATCCCGGGTGCCGTCGTGGTCGAGCGCAACGAGCTGGAGTGGCGCCTCGACCCCCAGGGCAGCCACCGTCTGCCCGAGGCCACCGGACACGACCTGCGCGTCGTGGTGATCTGCAACGAGGGGTACGCCTCCAGCCTCGCCGCCGCCTCCCTCCACCAGCTGGGCCTGCACCGGGCTACGGACCTGGTGGGCGGTTTCCAGGCGTGGCGGACGGAGGGCCTGCCGGTGGAGCCGGCGACGGCCTGAGGGCAGCGACAGGCGCCGCGGACGTGAGTACGCGGCGCGGTCGCCGGTGCGGACATGGATACGCGGCGCGGTCGCCGGTGCGGACATCGGTACGCGCCGCGTTCACCGGTACGCGCCGCGGTCGCCGGTGTCACTCCTTCGCCGTGGCGACCGTCACCGCCCGCACCCGCAGCGCCATGCGTCCCGGCACGGCGCCGGCCACCAGCGCGAGAACGCCGGCGAACCCGACCACGCCGACGTACAGCAGCGGGGTGACCGTGGGCGCGGCCCGGCCCGTCATGCCGAGGCTGAACGCGGTGAGCACGGCGAGGGCGATCCCGCTGCCGAGGGCGGTGGCGAGGAACAGCACGGACAGCGTCTCGGTGCGCAGCATGCGCAGGACCTGCCGCCGGGTCGCGCCGGCGAGGCGGAGCAGCGCGAACTCCCGTACCCGCTCGGCGACCGACATGGCGAGCGTGTTGCCGACGGCGATGGCGGTGAAGGCCAGCACCAGCCCCATGGCGAGGTAGTTGACCTCGGCGTTCGTCTGCTCCCGGTCGGCCTGGAGGGCATCGGCGGCGGCCGGTGAGAGGACCCGCACGCCCGGGAACTCACGCAGGGTGGCCGCCAGTTCTCCCTGTGTGCGTCTCGTGCCGACGAGGACGGAGGAGGCGAGCGGGTTGTCGACGTGGCGGGCGACGAGGTCGTGGTCGAAGGTGAGGTCGCCGAAGCCGAGCCCCTTGGCGTAGACGGCGGCGACGGTGAGCGTGGCGGGCGTGCCGTCGCCGAGCGTGACCTTCAGGGTGCCGCCCGGCGTCAGATGCTGCTGGTCGGCGGCCACTTCGCTGACGGCGACGGTGCCGGGGCCGAGCCGGCCGAGGGAGCCGGCGGTGACCTCGGGGTCCCAGGTGCGGGTCAGGCCCGCTGGGGTGACGCCCTGCGCGGGGTACTTGTCCAGGCCGACGCGGACGGTGGTGCGGACCACCTCGGTGACCGTGTCGTGCCGCGCACGCAGCCGCTCGGCGGCCTCGCCGGGGACGCCCGGCCCCTGGGCGGCCACGACCCAGTCGGCCCGGACGCCTTCGCGGACCTGGGTACGGGCGGCGTCCCCCAGCGTGGCCTGGACGAACAGAACGGTGCAGGTCATGCCGACGAGCAGGGTCAGAGGCGTGACGACGGAGGCCATGCGGGCGGCGTTCCCGCGCAGGTTGGCGGTGGCGAGCCGGCCGCCGTGCCCGGTGAGCCGGAGCGGGCCGGCGAGCAGCAGCACGGCGGCCCTGACCAGGAGCGGACCGAGCAGGGCCACGGAGGTGGACAGGACGACGACGGCGAGGAAGGTCACGGGAGTGGAGGCGGGCTCGGTGCGCAGGGAGGCGAGGACGACGACGAGGACGACTCCGCCGGCCAGGAGCAGCAGCCCGGCGGCGATCCGGCCGAGGGCGGGCCGGGCGCGCTCGGTCCTGGCCTCGGCCAGGGCCTCGGCCGGGCGGATCCGGGCGATCCTGTGACCGGCGATCCGGGCCGCCGCCCAGGCGGCGAGCAGGGTCGCGGCGAACGCCACGAGCGGCGGGAAGACACCGACGGCCGGTTCGAGCGTGTCGGGTACGGCGCCCAGCGCCACGAACCGGGAGTACAGCCACCCGCCCAGCGGCAGCCCGAGCAGTGCGCCGGCCGCGCCCGCCGCCGCGCCGACGATCAGCGCCTCCCGGCCGAGCAGCCCACGGATCTGTCCGGAGGTCGCGGCGATGGCCCGGAGCAGGGCGAGTTCGCGGTGGCGCTGCTGGACGGTGAGCGCGAAGGTGCCGACGACCACGAGCACCGCGACCAGCAGCGAGGTGCCGCCCATCGCCCCGCCCATGCTGATCAGCCGGGTGCGGGCGGCGGCCGCGTCCAGGAACTCGACGGGCCCGCGGGCGTCGCCGGTGCCGACCCGGGCCGTGGTGCCGTGCAGCGCCCGCGCCACGGCCCGGCGCACCCGCTCGGGGTCCGCCCCCTTGTCCGGCAGCACGCCGAACGCGGTGACCTGTCCGGGGTGCGCGGCCAGCCGGCGGGCCTCGGCGGCGGTGAAGAACAGGGAGGTCTGGTGGCGCACGGGGGTGGCCGGGGTGGCGATTCCGGTGATCCGGTAGCTCCGCGGGGCCCGCGTGGACTGCACGGTGAGCCGGTCGCCGGGCCGGAGCCGGGCCCGTGCGGCGAGATCGGCGTCGATGACGAGGTCACCGGAGGCCGTGGGCGCGCGGCCCGTGGTCAGCCGGTACGGGGTGAGCGCGGCGGAGTCCCAGGCATGGCCGTAGCCGGGACGGCCGCCGGTACCGGCCGGGGTCGACGGCTGGGCGAGGAAGGTGAGCTCGGGGACGACCCGGGCCACGCCGGGGACGCGGACGAGCCTGTCGCGCAGTTGCCCGGGCAGCCAGGCGCGCTCGGCGAGGGGCTTCGCCTTGTGCTTGACCTTGGTCTTGCCGTGCTTGTGCTTGACGGTGGTCCGGTGCACCTGCTGGTCGGCGCTGACCACGACGGGGGCGGCGGCATAGCGCTCGGTACGGATGGTGCCCCGCAGGCCGGTGTCGAGGAGGGTGCCGCACGCGGTGATCAGGGCCGCCGCGCACATCAGGGCGAGGAAGGCGCCGAGAAAACCGGCCTTCCGGGCCCGGACGGTCCGCAGGGCGTATCGCAGCATCATGGGGACGGGCTCTCTTCTGTTGTACGCGCGCACGCGGCGGTCGCGTGCGCGGGGCGCGCGTAACAGAGTCGCCGGTCAGGGGGTGGAAGAGCACTGCGGCGACCTGGCGTCCCGGCAGGGGGCACCCCACCCTCGGCGAGCTGGGGTTAGCCCCACCCCCACGCCCACCCCGGCACCAGCAGCCACGTCGGCTGAACGCTGAGCGCCCGGTCCGTCCCCTGGCTCAGAAGTTCCCGTCCCCGAGGAACTCGGTGTCCTCGCCCTCTTCCTCCAGCGCCTGGCGGACGACGCGGAGGGCCATGCCCTCGGGATAGCCCTTGCGGGCGAGCATGCCCGCGAGGCGGCGGAGCCGCTTGTCACGGTCAAGGCCACGGGTGGCCCGCAGCTTGCGCGCGACGAGTTCCCGGGCGGTCGCCTCCTCCTGCTCGGAGTCGAGCTGGGCGACGGCGTCCTCGATCAGCGCCGAGTCGACGCCCTTGGTCCGCAGTTCCCGGGCGAGGGCGCGGCGGGCGAGTCCCCGCCCGTGGTGCCGGGACTCCACCCAGGCGTCCGCGAAGGCGCCGTCGTCGATGAGCCCGACCTCCTCGAACCGGTCCAGCACCTCCTGGGCGACGTCCTCGGGGATCTCCCGTTTGCGCAGGGCGTCCGCGAGCTGCTTGCGGGTGCGCGGGGTCCCGGTGAGCAGGCGCAGGCAGATCGCCCGGGCCCGCTCAGCCGGGTCCCCTGAAGACTCCCCCCGCTCGTCCCTCGCCGAGGAGGGGGAGCCTTCGTCCGCACCGGGCGCGTCCCCGAAACCGCGCCGCCGGCCACGCCCGCGGCCCCCGCCCCGCGCGCCACCGGTTACCCCGGGGCCCCGGCCACGGGGTGAACCGCCCCCGTACGGCTCACCACCCGCGTCGCCTGCGTCCGGGCCACCGTCGCCCCCGTACCCGCCGGTGCCGTCGAAGGGACCGGATCTTCCGTAGGCGTCGGGGCCCTCGTCCTCCCGCCGCCCTCGGTACCGCTCGCGTCCCCCGGGCCCGCCACGCTCGCCGTACTCGCCGTAGTCGCCGTCCAGGTGTCCGTCGTCACCGTCCGAGGCGGAGTCCGGGCAGCCCCCGGTGCCCCTCCCCCGTGGGGCACCGGGGAGGGCGTACTCGTACTCGGCCCAGTCGGTTCGGCGCGTCACGGGTCAGCTCTTGGCCGCGGCGGCCTTGGGCTTGGTGGCCTTGGCGGCTGCCGGGACGGCTGCGGACTTGGCGGCGTCTCCCGCCGCGGTGGTGACCGCCGCGTCGGCGCCCGGCTCGGCGGCGGGCTCCTCCGGCCGGACTCCCACGCCCAGCTTCTCCTTGATCTTCTTCTCGATCTCGTTGGCCAGGTCGGGGTTGTCCTTGAGGAAGTTGCGCGCGTTCTCCTTGCCCTGGCCGAGCTGGTCGCCCTCGTACGTGTACCAGGCGCCGGCCTTGCGCACGAAGCCGTGCTCCACGCCCATGTCGATCAGGCCGCCCTCGCGGCTGATGCCCTGGCCGTAGAGGATGTCGAACTCGGCCTGCTTGAAGGGCGGCGCGACCTTGTTCTTGACGACCTTGCAGCGGGTGCGGTTGCCGACCGCCTCCGTGCCGTCCTTCAGGGTCTCGATGCGGCGGATGTCGATGCGCACCGAGGCGTAGAACTTCAGCGCCCGGCCACCGGTCGTGGTCTCGGGGGAGCCGAACATCACGCCGATCTTCTCGCGGAGCTGGTTGATGAAGATCGCGGTGGTCTTGGACTGGTTGAGCGCGCTGGTGATCTTCCGCAGCGCCTGGCTCATCAGACGGGCCTGCAGACCGACGTGGCTGTCGCCCATCTCGCCCTCGATCTCCGCGCGCGGGACGAGCGCGGCGACCGAGTCGATGACGATGAGGTCGAGGGCGCCGGAGCGGACCAGCATGTCCACGATCTCCAGCGCCTGCTCGCCGTTGTCCGGCTGGGAGAGGATCAGGTTGTCGATGTCGACGCCGAGCTTGCGCGCGTACTCGGGGTCGAGGGCGTGCTCGGCGTCCACGAAGGCGACCTGGCCGCCTGCCTTCTGCGCGTTCGCCACGGCGTGCAGGGTCAGGGTCGTCTTGCCGGAGGACTCCGGTCCGTAGATCTCCACGACACGGCCGCGCGGCAGGCCACCCACGCCGAGGGCGACGTCGAGCGCGGTCGAGCCGGTCGGGATGACCTCGATGGGCTCCTTCGACCGCTCGCCCATGCGCATGACCGCGCCCTTGCCGAATTGCCGTTCAATCTGCGCGAGCGCGGCGTCGAGCGCCTTCTCGCGGTCGGTTCCTGCCATGGGTTCCACCCGGTTTGCTTGAGTCGATCGCTTCACGTCAAAGACGCTAACGCCTGCCACTGACAATGCGCCCCGACGCAGGCCCGGCCTGTGGATAACCAGGGGACATTTCCCGGAATATCGGGGCAAAGACCCCAACCAACAGCCTCGCCTGAGACCCCATAAGAATGGATGTTCGATTTTTGTGTCAAGCGGACCCGGACCGTCCCGGCTCAGGGCCACAGCGCCGGCGCGAAGCACGCCGGCACACCGCAGAGTGCGAGCCGGACCGCCCCGAGACCACGGTCCCCGAGCCCCGAGCAAGCCCGCCACCTCAAGCCCGCCACGGCGTCCGCCGGCAGCATGAGAAACAGGAGACCCTACGGCTGTTCCCGCCCGCCGGGGCGGCGGCCGGACCACAGGTCTCGTGCGCGTGTGAGCGCGCCGGGACCGGACGGTGTCCTGCTGCGGTGCCCGTGCACCCGGGGGTCGTCCGTGACGGCGTACCGCTTCACGTACGCCCCGAGGAACGCCTGGAGGGTGGCCACCGCCGGGATGGCGATCAGCGCGCCGACCGCGCCCAGCAGCGCGGTCCCGGCGATGACCGAGCCGAAGGCGACCGCCGGGTGGATGTCGACGGTCTTGGCGGTCAGTTTGGGCTGGAGCATGTAGTTCTCGAACTGCTGGTAGATCACGACGAAGCCCAGGACCCACACCGCGTACCAGGGGTCGACGGTGAACGCGATCAGCATCGGCAGCGCGCCCGCGAGGTAGGTCCCGATGGTGGGGATGAACTGGGAGACCAGGCCCACCCAGACCCCGAGCACGGGCGCGTACGGCACGCCCATGACCTCCAGCAGGATGTAGTGCGCGATCCCGGAGATGAGCGCCATGAGACCGCGCGAGTAGAGGTAGCCGCCCGTCTTGTCGACGGCGATCTCCCAGGCGCGCAGCACCTCGGCCTGGCGCGCGGGCGGCAGGACGGAGCACAGGGATCGCCGCAGCCGGGGGCCGTCCGCGGCGAAGTAGAACGAGAACAGGCCGACCGTGAGCAGCTGGAAGAGCCCGCCGAGCACCTGGGCGGACACGTCGAGGACGCCGGCCGCGCTGTTCTGCACGTATTTGCGCAGCCAGTCGGAGTGGAGCAGACCCTCCTGGATGTCCACCCGCTTGAGTTCGGTGTGGAAGGTCTGGTTGGTCCAGTTGATCAGCGAGTCGAGGTACTCCGGGAAGCCCTCGATCATCTTGATGATCTGGCCGGCCAGCATCGAGCCGAGCAGGGTGACGAACCCGGCTATGACGATGGTCAGCCCGAAGAAGACCAGGAAGGTGGCGAGCCCCCTGCGCATGCCACGGGCCGCCATCCGGCTCACCGCCGGCTCGACCGCGAGGGCCAGGAAGAACGCGATCAATATGTTGATCAACAGTCCCGTCAGCTGGTGGAAGGCCCAGCTGCCCAACTGGAACGCGGCGATCAGCGCGAGCGCGAGCACCATGGCGCGGGGCAGCCAGCGCGGCATCCGTCCGCCCGGCGCGACGGCGCCGTCGAGCGGGGGCCGGCCGGGCGGGATCGTCGCGGCCGGTGCTGCCTGCCGGACGGACGGCTCGCCGTCCTCGGCGGTGGGTGCCAGGAATTCCTCGTCAGTGGGTGCCACTCGCCCAGTCTCACCCACACCACCGACAACCGGGGCCCGTGCGCGGTCCTCGCGACGGATCGGAACCGTACTGTCGATTTTCCGACCGACATCAGCAACAAATCAGGCGGTCCGGCGTCTGTGGCACACCCGGAGTCCCGGGCGGCCCGTCAGCGCCTCTCGCCCGGCACGTCCATGACCGCGCAGACCACGCGCCACACGTCCTTGGCCGCCCAGCCCGCGTCCAGCGCCTCGTTCACCGTGCGTCCGCCCAGTTCGGACATCACGTGATCGCGCGCGAAGGTTTCGGCGTACCCCGGACCGAAGTGTTCCGCCATTCGCTGCCAGAAGACCGTCAACCGCATGACTCCAGTATCCCGCCCCCGGGGGTGGGCCTGCCCCGGAGCGCCTGCCAAGGCCGCTTCGCGCCCTACGGTCTGACCCATGGCAGATTCAGGAGTCTCCCCACTCCCCTCCACGCCCCCGGCGCGCTCCCCGCTCTTCCGCGCCGAACAGTTCATGTGGCTCACCGCGCGCGTGCTGGAGCAGCGTCTCTTCGCCTACCACTTCCTGCACGGCTGCCCGGACGCCGTGGAAACGGCGCTGGACGCCTACCGCAACGAGGACGGCGGGTACGGGCACGCGCTGGAGCCCGATCTGCGCGGGCCCGTCAGCCAGCCGTTGCACACCGCGCGCGCCCTGCGCGTGCTGGACGCCGTCGGGCGGTGCGGCGGGCAGCGGGTGGAGCGCGTGTGCCGTTATCTGACCTCCGTCTCCACCCCGGACGGCGCCCTGCCGGCGGTCCATCCCGGCCAGCGCGGGTATCCGACGGCGCCGTTCCTCACGGTCGTCGACAACCCGCCCAGCGAGCTGCTGTCCACCGGCCCGGTGGTCGGGCTGCTGCACCGCAACGAGGTGTGGCACGCCTGGCTGTTCCGGGCCACCGACTACTGCTGGCAGGCGGTGGAGACCCTGGAGAAGTCCCACCCCTACGAGGTCCAGGCGGCCGTGGCCTTCCTGGACTCCGCTCCCGATCGTCCGCGCGCCCAGGCCGCCGCCGACCGGCTGGGCCGCCTGGTGCGGGAGCAGCGGCTCGCGGCGCTGGACCCGGACCGTCCCGACGCGTTCCCGGTCGCCGCCGGCTACGCCCCCGGGGAGCACCACTTCCCGCACGACTTCGCCCGGAGCCCGGACTCGCTCGCGCGCGCGTGGTTCACGGACGACGAGATGGCGCGCTCCCTGGACCACCTGGCCGCCGGGCAGCAGGAGGACGGGGGCTGGCCCGTCACCTGGCGGCACTGGGCTCCGGCGCCCACGCTGGAGGCCCGCCCCGCGGTGACGATCGAGGCCCTGCGCACCCTGCGGGCCTACGGCCGCTTCGTGGGCTGAGCCACCGGCCCCGGGCCCTGCCCCGCCCCGCCCCGACGGGCAGGGCCCGGGGCCGGCTCACCCGCCGATGGCCCGCAGCCCCGCCGTCACCACCACGGCCGCCGCCACGACCAGCAGGAACGGCGCGCGCAGCAGCAGTGCCACGGCCGCGGCGCCGAGCCCCGCGGCCCGGGCGTCCAGCATGAGGGCGTGCCCGTCGGCGAACGTCTGCTGGGCCGTGAGCGCGGCGAGCAGGGCGACCGGCAGCAGGGCGGCCAGCCGCCGCACGTACGGCCGCTCGACGGCGTGCGCGGGGACGAGCAGTCCGGCGAGCTTGACGGCGTAACAGCCGACGGCGGTCCCGATGATCGCGATCCAGATGTTCACCGGCCCTCCTCCGCGCCGCTCGTCCCGCCCATGTCCTTCGGTGCGCGCCGGCCGTCCGGTCCCGGCGGGCCGTCCGGCGCGTCCCCGTCGGCACGGCCGCCGCGCCGGGACTCGGCGACGAGGGCGAGCGGCGCCGCCAGTGCCGCCACCAGCACCGGCACACCGGCCGGCAGCACCGGCAGCAGACCGAGGCCCAGCAGGACCGCGAGGCCCGCCACGGCGCGCTCGGTGGCCGTCTTCAGCATCGGCGCGAGCAGGGCCAGGAACACCGCGGGTCCCGCCGCGTCCAGGCCCCACGCGCGCGTGTCGCCGATCGCCTCGGCCCCCAGCGCGCCGAGCAGGGTGGTGAGGTTCCACAGCGCGTACAGGCTGAGCCCGGTGACCGTGAAGCCGATCCGGGCGGCCCGCCGGGTCGGCTGCGCCAGGGTCACCGCCGTGGTCTCGTCGATCACCCACTGGGCGGCCAGCGGCCGTACCGCGCGCGGGAGGGCGAGCAACTGCGACAGCCGCAGCCCGTAGAAGGCGTTGCGCACGCCCAGGAAGAAGGCGCCGGCCGCGGCCGTGAACGGGTTGCCGCCGGCGGCCAGCGCCCCGACGAGGGCGAACTGCGAGGCGCCGGTGAACACCAGGAGGCTGAGCGTGCAGGTTTGGAGCAGCCCGAGTCCGCTGCCGGCCGAGGTCACCCCGAAGGCGAATCCGGACAGGCCCACCGCGACGCCGACCCCCAGGGCGTCCCGTACGACGGCCGCGTCCGGCTTCTTCATGCCGTCGGCTGTCTGGTCCGTGAGTGCTATGTGCTGTGTCACGTCCGGGACGGTACGGACGACGGCCGATCGGCGTCTTGTACGTTCTTGCGCTCGCCCGGCAGGCGCCCCCGCCCGCCCGGGTTCGCGTGTTCCCGCTGGTACGCGCCCGGGGGCACGCCGACGATCCGGGTGAAGTGCCGGTTGAGGTGGGGCTGGTCGGTGAAGCCGACGGCGACGGCCGCCTCGGCGGGGGCCGTCCCCGCGTCCAGCAGCAGCCGGGCGCGGCGCACACGGGCGTCGGTCAGCCAGGTGTGCGGCGGCATGCCGTAGGCGTCGCGGAACGCCCGCAGCAGGGCGAACGGGCTGGTCCCCAGGTCCCGGGCCAGCCGCTCCAGGGTCGGCGGCCGGGCCATCCGCTCTTCCAGCACCGCACGCGCGCGCGTGGCGATCAGCGCGCCGGCCGTCCGGGTCCGCCGCTCGGGCAGCGCACCGCCGTTCAGCCGCAGCAGCCTGGTCACGGCGACCCGCAGGAGCGTGTCGGCGGCCAGCGCGTTGCCCTCGTCGGTGGCGCGCAGCACCTGGTGGACCAGACGGGCGGCGTAGGGATCGTCGAGGACCGGGCTGACGAAGCCGGGCGTGCCCCGCAGGGTGGTGGTCTCGGCGGCGATCTCGGCGACCACGTCGGGCGAGGGGTACAGCGCGCCGTACCGCCAGCCTTCGGGCACCCCCGCCCGGCCGGTGTGCGGGGTGTCCGGGTTGACCAGCGCGAGCGCGCCCGCGCCCGCGGAGACGTCCGAGCCACGGTGGTGGAAGACCTCGACGCCGTCGGCTATGGCCGCGATCACGAAGTTCTCGTGGGTGTGCCGGATGAAGTTCTTGCGGATGTAGCGGGCCCGCAGCAGGTCGACTCCGGGCAGCTCCGGGTACCGCCAGTGCCGTGCCCGCTCGCTTGAACCCGCCATACGCCCATTGTCCCGCCCGGCCCGCCACCCCACCGGTCCCACCCCGTCCCACCGGCCCTGCCCGCCCCACCGCGCCGAACCCCGCCGTCCGACGCCCGATCCTGGCCGGCACGCCCCCGGCCCTGGCTCGTACGACGCCCGGCCCCGCCCGGCCCGACCGCCGCAGGCCCCTGATCGGCCCCCATGCCCCGCACACCACCCTCTCCCCACGCCACCCCACTCTCCCCTCCGCCCCGTTTGCCCAGGTCAGGCTGATTGTCAGTGGGTGGGTGCACGATGGACGCATGGTCAGCTCCGCACACCGAGCCCTGGACGGCTTCTCCCCCGCGACCCGCGGCTGGTTCACGGGGGCCTTCTCCGCGCCCACCGCCGCCCAGGCGGGCGCGTGGCAGGCCATCCGTGAGGGTTCGGACGTGCTGGTGGTCGCCCCGACCGGCTCGGGCAAGACGCTGGCCGCGTTCCTCGCCGCCCTGGACCAGCTGGCGTCGACGCCGCCCCCGGCCGACCCCAAGAAGCGCTGCCGGGTGTTGTACGTGTCCCCGCTGAAGGCCCTGGCCGTCGACGTGGAGCGCAATCTGCGCAGCCCGCTGACCGGCATCCGCCAGGAGTCGGTGCGGGTGGGCCTGCCCGAGCCGGAGGTCAGGGTCGGCATCCGCTCCGGCGACACCCCGGCCGCCGAGCGCCGCGCCCTGTCCACCCGCCCGCCGGACATCCTGATCACCACCCCCGAGTCGCTGTTCCTGATGCTGACCTCGGCCACGCGCGACGCGCTCACGGGCGTGGAGACGGTGATCCTGGACGAGGTGCACGCGGTGGCGGGCACCAAGCGCGGCGCGCATCTCGCGCTCTCCCTGGAGCGGCTGGACGAGCTGCTGCCCAAGCCCGCCCGCCGGATCGGCCTGTCGGCGACCGTGCGCCCGGTGGACGAGGTGGCCCGGTATCTGTCGCCGCGCCGCAAGGTGGAGATCGTCCAGCCGGAGTCCGGGAAGGAGTTCGACCTCTCCGTGGTCGTCCCGGTCGAGGACATGGGCGAGCTGGGGGGCGCCCCGGCCGCCGACGCCGGCGAGGGCGGGGAGCGGCCGTCGATCTGGCCGCATGTGGAGGAGCGGATCGCCGACCTGGTGCAGGCCCACCGGTCCACGATCGTCTTCGCCAACTCCCGCCGCCTGGCGGAGCGGCTGTGCAACCGGCTCAACGAGATCGCGTACGAACGGGCGACCGGCAAGCCCCTGGGCGAGCATCACGCCCCCGCCCAGCTGATGGGCGGCTCGGGCGCGGCCCAGGGCGCGCCGCCGGTGATCGCCCGCGCGCACCACGGCTCGGTCTCCAAGGAGCAGCGCGCCCTGGTCGAGGAGGACCTGAAGGCCGGCCGGCTGCCCGCGGTGGTGGCCACCTCCAGCCTGGAACTGGGCATCGACATGGGTGCCGTCGACCTCGTGGTGCAGGTCGAGTCCCCGCCGTCGGTCGCCTCCGGTCTCCAGCGGGTGGGCCGCGCGGGCCACCAGGTCGGTGCCGTCTCGACCGGTGTCGTCTTCCCGAAGTACCGGGGCGACCTGGTCCAGGCGGCCGTGGTCACCGAGCGGATGCGCTCGGGCGCCATCGAGTCGCTGAAGGTGCCCGCGAACCCGCTGGACGTGCTCGCGCAGCAACTGGTGGCCATGACGGCGCTGGACACCTGGCAGTTCGACGACCTGCTGGCCGTGGTCCGCCGCGCGGCCCCGTTCGCCTCGCTGCCGGAGTCGGCGTTCACGACGGTGCTGGACATGCTCGCGGGCCGCTATCCGTCCGACGCGTTCGCGGAGCTGCGCCCGCGCGTGGTGTGGGACCGGGTGGCCGGCACGGTCACCGGCCGCCCCGGCGCCCAGCGCCTGGCCGTCACCTCCGGCGGCACGATCCCGGACCGCGGTCTGTTCGGGGTGTTCCTCGCCGGTTCCGACCCGAAGAAGGGCGGCGGCCGGGTCGGCGAGCTGGACGAGGAGATGGTCTACGAGTCCCGGGTGGGCGATGTCTTCACGCTGGGCACGAGTTCCTGGCGGATCGAGGACATCACGCGCGACCGGGTCCTGGTCTCGCCCGCGCCGGGCGTGCCGGGCCGGCTGCCCTTCTGGAAGGGCGACCAGCTGGGCCGCCCCCTGGAGCTGGGCCGCGCGGTCGGCGCGTTCCTGCGCGAGGTCGGCTCGCTGCCCCGGGACGACGCGCGGCTGCGGCTGCTGGCGGCCGGCCTGGACGCGTGGGCGGCGGACAACGTGCTGTCGTACCTGAGCGAACAGCGCGAGGCCTGCGGTCACGTCCCCGACGACCGCACGATCGTCGTGGAGCGGTTCCGCGACGAGCTGGGTGACTGGCGGGTCGTCGTGCACTCGCCCTTCGGGGCCCAGGTCCACGCCCCCTGGGCGCTCGCCCTCGGCGCCCGTCTGTCCGAGCGGTACGGCATGGACGCGCAGGTCATGCACGCCGACGACGGCATCGTGCTGCGGCTGCCCGACGCCGATCTGCTGGGCCTGGACCTGCTCGACCAGGAACCGGCGAAGGCGGGCACCGCCTACGACAGCGAGCAGGCCCCGGTCGGCGCGGCGGACGTCGCCTTCGACAAGGGCGAGGTCGACCAGATCGTCACCGACCAGGTCGGCGGCTCGGCGCTGTTCGCCGCCCGGTTCCGGGAGTGCGCCGCCCGCGCGCTGCTGCTGCCGCGCCGCAACCCCGGCAAGCGCACCCCGCTGTGGCAGCAGCGCCAGCGCGCCGCCCAGCTGCTCCAGGTGGCGAGCGAGTTCGGCTCGTTCCCGATCGTCCTGGAGGCCGTCCGCGAATGTCTCCAGGACGTCTTCGACGTGCCCGGACTGGTCGAGCTGATGGGCGACATCGAGTCCCGCAAGGTGCGCCTGGTCGAGGTCACCACCCCCGAGCCGTCCCCGTTCGCCCGCTCCCTGCTCTTCGGGTACGTCGCCCAGTTCCTGTACGAGGGCGACTCCCCGCTGGCCGAGCGCCGCGCCGCCGCGCTGTCCCTGGACTCGCGGCTGCTGGCCGAGCTGCTGGGCCAGGCGGAACTGCGCGAGCTGCTCGACGCCGACGTGCTGACCGAGCTGGAGCGGGAGCTGCAGTGGCTCACCGAGGACCGCCGGGTCAAGGACGTCGAGGGCGTCGCCGACGTGCTGCGGCTGCTCGGCCCGCTGACCGACGCGGAGCTGGTGGCGCGGGGCGCGGACCCGGAGTGGGCGCGGGAGCTGGCCGGGGCGCGCCGGGCCATCAAGGTGCGGATCGCGGGCGCCGACCACTGGGCGGCCGTGGAGGACGCGGGCCGGCTGCGCGACGCGCTCGGCACGGCGCTGCCGGTCGGTGTCCCGGAAGCGTTCACCGAGCCGGTCAAGGACCCGCTGGGTGACCTCCTCGCGCGCTATGCCCGTACACACGGCCCGTTCACCTCGGCCACCGCGGCGGCCCGGTTCGGGCTCGGCGTCGCGGTCACCGAGGGCGCGCTGCAGCGGCTGGCCGCGGCCGGCCGGGTCGTCCAGGGCGAGTTCCATCCGGCCGGCATCGGCCAGGAGTGGTGCGACGCGGCCGTACTGCGCCGGTTGCGCCGCCGCTCGCTGGCGGCCCTGCGGCACGAGCTGGAGCCGGTGCCGCCCGCCGCGCTCGCCCAGTTCCTGCCGCAGTGGCAGCACATCGGCAGGGGCCACGAGCTGCGCGGGGTCGACGGCCTGGTGCGGGCCATCGAGCAGATGCAGGGCGCCTCCGTGCCCGCCTCCGCGCTGGAGAAGCTGGTCCTCCCCTCCCGCGTGGCGGGTTACACGCCCGCGATGCTCGACGAGCTGACCGCCGCGGGCGAGGTGGTGTGGGCCGGTGCGGGCGCCCTGCCCGGCAAGGACGGCTGGGTCTCCCTGTATCTGGCGGACGCGGCCCCGCTGCTGCTCCCGGCACCGCACCCGCTGGAGCCGACCGCGCTCCACCAGTCCGTGCTGGACGCCCTCTCCGGCGGGTACGGCCTGTTCTTCCGGCAGATCGCCGACCAGGTCCGCGCCACCACCCACCCGGAGGTCACCGATCCCCAGCTGGCCGACGCCCTGTGGGATCTCGCCTGGTCCGGCCGGCTCACCAACGACACCCTCGCCCCGATGCGTGCCCTGCTGGGCTCCGGCCGTACGGCGGGCTCGACCGCGCACCGCGCCAAGCGCGCCGTACCGCGCGGGCGCTACGGCTCCCTGACGGCCGCCGCGCGCACCGCCTCCCGCACCGGCCCGCCGACCGTCGCGGGCCGCTGGTCGCTGCTGCCGGCGGCCGAGCCGGACGCCACCGTGCGCGCGCACGCGCTGGCCCGTACGCTCCTGGACCGGCACGGCGTGGTCACCCGGGGCGCGGTCGCCGCGGAGGGCGTGGAGGGCGGCTTCTCCGCGGTGTACCGGGTGCTGTCGGTGTTCGAGGAGAGCGGCCAGGCCCGGCGCGGTTATGTGGTGGAGGGGTTGGGCGCGGCCCAGTTCGCGATGGACGGCGCGGTGGACCGCCTGCGCGCGGTGGCGAACGCCCGCGAGCGCACCGAGGGCCTGCCCGCCCCGGCCGGCCGGAACGGCTTCGACACCCCGGGCACGGCGAACGGCTTCGGTACGACGGGAACCGCGAACGGCTTCGGCCGCCCGGACCCGGCGACCGGCTTCCCAGGCACCGCGAACGGCTTCGCCGGGCAGGGCTTCCCGGACCCGTTCGACGGACCCCAGGGAGCCCCGGGTGCCCGGGGCTCCGGCGGGACCCACCGCTCCGACGGCGGCCCGCACGACCACGCCACCGCCCCCGGCCCCTTCGACGCGGCCGACGGCGGCTTCACCCACCCCGGACTGGACGGCGACTTCACCTGGCCGCCGGACGACCACACCGGCGCCGACGGCGACCCGTTCGCCTCCCCCGGCTACGGCGGCCCCCGCGGCGGCGGCCCCGCCCACGGCCCGGGCAGCTCCCCCGGCCCGGCCCCGCACCGCGCCCGCGGCGGCTACGGCCACGGCCGTACGGGCACCGCTCCCGGCTCCCGCGCCGTGGTCCTCGCCGCGGCCGACCCCGCGAACGCCTACGGCTCCGCGCTGCCCTGGCCGGAGCCGCCGGCCGGCGCCGGGCACAAGCCGGGCCGGAAGGCGGGTGCGCTGGTGGTGCTGGTGGACGGCGAGCTGACGCTCTACATGGAGCGCGGCGGCAAGACGCTGCTGGCATGGCCCGCCGCCCCGGACACCGCCGCGACGGACGACCCCCGCCTGCGCGCGGCCGCCGAGGCACTGGCCACGGCGGCCCGCGCGGGCTCGGTCGGCACGGTCACCGTGGAGCGGATCAACGGCGCCCAGGCCCTGACGTCCCCCGTAGGCGCCCTCCTGGAGACGGCCGGGTTCGTGGCGACACCGCGCGGCCTGCGCCTGAGACCGTGAGGCCGCCCCGGCCCCCACGACGGCACCCGCACGCCCTGACACCACGTGGCAGGCTTGAGGCATGCCCGAAGGTGACACGGTCTGGCAGGCCGCGCGGCGGCTGCACGAGGCCCTCGCGGGCCAGGTGCTGACCCGCAGCGACTTCCGTGTGCCCAAGTACGCGACGGTCGACCTGGCCGGCCGCGCGGTGCTGAACACCATCCCGCGCGGCAAGCACCTGCTGACCCGCTTCGAGGACGGCCTGACCCTGCACACCCATCTGCGGATGGAGGGCACGTGGAAGGTGTACGACCCGGGCGAGCGCTGGCGGGGCGGGCCGGCCCACCAGATCCGCGCCGTCCTGTCCACCGCCGACCGCGCGGCCGTCGGCTACCGCCTCCAGGTCCTGGAGCTGCTGCGCACGGCCGACGAGGAGCGGGTCGTCGGCCACCTCGGCCCCGACCTGCTCGGCCCGGACTGGGACCCCGAGCGCGCCCTGGCCAACCTCCTGGCGGACCCCGCCCGGCCGCTCGGCGAGGCCCTGCTGGACCAGCGCAATCTGGCCGGGATCGGCAACATCTACAAGAGCGAGCTGTGCTTCCTGCTCGGCGTGACCCCGTGGCTGCCCGTCGGCGCGCTCCCCGACGACCGCGCCGAGAAGCTGCCCGTCCTGGCCAAGCGGCTGCTGGAGGCGAACCGCGACCGCCCGGTCCGGCAGACCACCGGCGTGCACCGGCACGACCTGTTCGTCTACGGCCGCGCGCCCCGGCCCTGCCTGCGCTGTCACACCTCCGTCCGGGTGGCCGACCAGGGCGACGGTTCCCAGGAACGCCCCACCTACTGGTGCCCCACCTGCCAGCCGGGTCCCGCCCCGGCACCCGGCTCCCCGCAGCGCTGGCGGGAGAAGTACCCCCGCCGCCCTCGCACCCCCTGAGCCGCACACCCTGAGCGGCCCGAACAATTGACGACCCGCCAGAACTGCTCGTACCGACCCCGTCACGGCCCCGAGCGCGTACGACCTCACCGGACGCACCGCCTTCGTCACCGGAGCCGGCAGCGGCATCGGCCGGGCCTGTGCCGTGCTGCGCGCCGAGGCGGGCGCGAGAGTGCACCGCGTGGACCGGAACGCGGACGGCCTGGGCGGCACCGCCGCGCCGATCGAGGACCACGACGGCACGGCCGGCTCCACGTCGTCTCCGGACCGGGTGCTGAACGTCGATTTCAAGGGCGTGCTGTACGCCTTCCAGGAGGCGGCGCGGCTGATGTTCGCCCACGGCACCCGAGGCAGCATCGTCACCATGGCCTCCGGCGCGGTCGACACCGGCGGCGCCGGGCTGCTCCGCTACGGCGCGGCCAAGGCGGCCGTGGTCCAGCCGACCAGGACGCCGGCCACCGGGCTGGGCCCGCACGGCGTCCGGGTCGACGCGGTCGCCCCGGGCCGAATCCGCACCCCCATGACCGCCCGCCCGGCCCGTGCGGCCCAGGCGCACAGCGAGGCCGTGATGACCCGCATGACACCGCTGGGCCGGGTCGGCGAGCCCGACGACGTGGCGCACGCGGTGCTGTACCTGGCCTCGGACGCTTCGGCATTCACGACGGGTCGGACACTCCGCCCGAACGGGGGTGTGACGATGCCCTGGTGACGTCCCCGGCCCGCCAGGCGGCCTGCCAGCGTCCCGCCGGCACGGCCCCGGTCGCGCGCGCCTTGGGCACGCAGTGCACGGGCAGCAGGCTCAGCCCCCAGCCGCCGGCCGCGACGGCCGCTTCCAGCACGCCCGAGCCCTCCCCCGCGGCCAGCCGCAGCACGGCCCACCACCACAGGGCCCCGAGCCCGAGCGCGACCCCCCACCGCACTATGCGTCCTGCCATGCCCGCCATCACCTCCAGCCGGACGCTAGACCGTCGCCCGCCCCGCGCGGGAGGCGCACCACGGGCTCACCGATGCACCACCGGACCACTCGGCACCGGGGAACCGCGCGATGCCCGGGCCGCCCCCGCTACGCGTTCTCCGCCTGGAACATCCAGTGGTGCTTCTCCAGGTCCGCGGTGATCGCGATGAGGAGGTCCTGGGAGACCGGGTCGGGCGCCTCGGTCGCGGTCACCCGTTCCCGCATCCGGGTGATCACCGAGCCCAGCGCGTCCACCATGGCCGAGACCGCGTCCGTGTCCTTGATCCAGCCGGCCGGAGCCGTCTTGATGCCGCTGCCGGAGGCCACCGTGGCGGCGCGGCCGTCGGGCGGTACGCCCAGCGCCGACGCCCGCTCGGCGACCGTGTCGGAGTGGGCGCGGGCGGAGGCGACGACCTCGTCCAGCTGGAGGTGGATGGAGCGGAACCTGGGGCCGACGATGTTCCAGTGGATCTGCTTACTGGTCAGCGCGAGGTCCACCAGGTCCATCAGGGCGCCCTGGAGCGCCTCGGACACGACCTTCAGGTCCGCGTCGGCCAACGGGCTCTTCACGACGTACATCCGCTTCCTCCGGTGCTCGGGCGCCGTCACGTCCCTCCCACGATGACCGCACGACCCAACCCCGGCAAACGGGATCTACCGGGAGAAAAGCCACCATGGGCAGACAAGAGGCCCCGGCCGGGCTGTCCGGAGGGATCCGGAACGGCCCGGCCGGGGCCTCGTTCGTTCAGGGGTTGTCAGGCCGCGCGCGCGGACCTCAGGCCGCGACCACGTCCGCGGGCGCCTTGATGGTCACCCGTTCCGGTGGCACACCGGTCACCGACACGGATCCCAGCATCGGCCGGACCGGCGTGGGCACAGGCTCGGTGGCGCGGGCGGACTGGGCCAGTTCGGCGAGCGCCAGCTCGTCGCTCACTTCCCGCATGAGTTCCGACATCCGTACGTCCAGCGCGTCGCAGATGGCGGCGAGCAGCTCGGAGGAAGCCTCCTTCTGCCCCCGCTCCACCTCGGAGAGATAGCCGAGTGAGACTCGGGCGGACGAGGAGACTTCGCGCAGAGTACGGCCCTGGCGTTGGCGCTGCCGACGCAGCACGTCACCCAGCAGGCGACGGAGCAGAATCATCGGTGGCTCCCTCCTCGGACCGCGTAGCCGCATCCTTCTCGCCCCACCGTACCGCCTCGCGCCGCGGCCGTGCGGGGAGCGATGTCGTGTTCACTCAGGGCTGCAAACATCAAAACCCCCCGTTCCGTTCCGTATCCTGTGCCCGCTCATTCCCAGTCTGTTCGCCCGCAAGCTGCTCCAGGAGCACTGCGAGTACGCTCCGTACACTCTCCATACGAATTTCCGCACGGCCGCCGTTCAACCGCAGCGCCCGGACTTTTCCGCCACCGGCAGAACCGGACCGGCCGGTGAGAGGTCCGTACACGGCCACGAAGACCGTCCCGACAGGCTTGCCGTCCTGCGGATCGGGGCCCGCCACTCCGGTGGTCGCGATGCCCCAGTCGGCACCGAGAAGCGCCCGGACTCCGGCCGCCATCTGCCCCGCGACCTGCGGATCCACCGCACCTCGCTGGGCCAGCAGGGAGCCGTCGACGCCGAGCAGTCCGTGCTTGAGCTCGGTGGCGTAGGCGGTGACCGAGCCCCGGAACACCCGGGACGCCCCGGGTACCCCGGTGATCTCCGCCGCCACCAGGCCACCGGTCAGCGACTCGGCGACGGCAAGGGTCTCGCCCCTCACGGTCAGTAGTCGCACCAGTTCGGTGGCCTGGGAGCTCACGCGTCCTTCTCCTCCAACGCCGCCGCGCGCTCGGCGATTCCCCGCCGGCGCAGCACAATGGCTTGTCTTACGTAGTCGAGGCCCGTCAGGACCGTGAGGACGACCGCCGCGGCCATCACCCAGTACCGCAGGGTGGCCAGCCATCCCGTCAGCGCGAGGACGTACATGCCCACGGCCACGCCCTGGGTGAGGGTCTTCAGCTTGCCGCCGCGGCTGGCGGGGATCACGCCATAGCGAATGACCAGAAAACGCAGCAGGGTGATGCCGAGTTCCCGGCCGAGGATGACGGCCGTCACCCACCAGGGCAGGTCGCCCAGGGCCGACAGACAGATGAGCGCCGCCCCCATGATCGCCTTGTCGGCGATGGGGTCGGCGATCTTCCCGAAGTCGGTGACCAGGTTGTACGTCCGCGCCAGATGCCCGTCGAACAGGTCGGTGATCATGGCGATGGCGAAGGCGGCCCAGGCCAGCGAGCGCCAGGCCGGGTCGTAGCCGCCGTCCGCGAGCATCAGCGCCACGAAGCCGGGCACCAGCAGCAGCCGCAGCATGGTCAGCAGATTGGCGACGTTCCAGACACTGGCCTGGTTGACGGCCGCAGCCGTGATCTTGCCGCCACGGGCGGCCCTGCCGCCCTCGTCGGCGGGACCTGAAGCAGAACCGGAGACCTCGGACCGGGCGCCGTCGGCAGCGGCGGCGGTGCCCCGGGCGCGGTGCGCGCCGGAGGAGCCGCCCGCGGCGGATGCCGGGACTCCGGTCATCTGCCCGCCTCCTCACTACACGCGAGCGAGCCGGCCAGCGGCTCGGCCACCAGGTCGACACCTTCCGTACCGACCACCTTCGCCTCGACCATACGTCCGACGCTCAGGCCCTCGCCGCTCGTGAGCAGCACCTGGCCGTCGGTCTCCGGCGCCTGGTGCGCGGCACGGCCGTAGACGCCCTCCTCCTCGTCCACCGACTCCACCAGGACCCGCACGGTCTCGCCGACGCGCTCCTCGGCGCGCTGCGAGACCAGCTCCTCGGCCAGCCGGGAGATGTGGGCCAGGCGCTCGGCGACGACGTCCTCATCCAGCTTGGTGTCGTACGTCGCCGCTTCCGTGCCCTCCTCGTCGGAGTAGCCGAACACGCCGATGGCGTCCAGCCGGGCGCCGTTCAGGAAGCGCTCCAGTTCGGCCAGGTCCGACTCCGTCTCGCCGGGGAAGCCGACGATGAAGTTGGAGCGCACGCCGGCCTCGGGCGCCTTGCTCCGGATGGTGTCCAGCAGTTCCAGGAACCGGTCGGTGTCACCGAAGCGGCGCATGGCACGCAGCACGTTCGGCGCGGAGTGCTGGAAGGACAGGTCGAAGTACGGGGCGACCTTGGGCGTCGAGGTCAGGACGTCGATCAGGCCGGGGCGCATCTCGGCCGGCTGGAGGTAGCTCACCCGGACCCGCTCGATACCGTCCACCGCGGCCAGCTCCGGCAGCAGGGACTCCAGCAGGCGGATGTCGCCCAGGTCCTTGCCGTAGGAGGTGTTGTTCTCGGAGACCAGCATGATCTCCTTCACGCCCTGCTCGGCCAGCCAGCGGGTCTCGTTCAGGACGTCGCTGGGGCGGCGGGAGATGAAGGAGCCGCGGAAGGACGGGATGGCGCAGAAGGAGCAGCGCCGGTCGCAGCCCGAGGCGACCTTGACCGAGGCGACCGGGGAGCCGTCCAGGCGGCGGCGCAGCGGCGCGCGGGGCCCGGAGGCGGGGGCGACGCCCTCCGGCAGGTCGGCCGGGGCGTGGCCGGGCAGCGCGACGGACGCGGCCGATTCCTGTCGCTCGGCCGGGCTGATCGGCAGCAGCTTGCGCCGGTCGCGCGGGGTGTGGGAGGCGTGGATGCCGCCGGACAGGATGGTCTGCAGGCGGTCGGAGATGTCCGTGTAGTCGTCGAAGCCGAGCACGCCGTCGGCCTCGGGCAGCGCCTCGGCCAGCTCCTTGCCGTACCGCTCGGCCATACAGCCCACCGCCACGACGGCCTGGGTTCTCCCGTGGCCCTTGAGATCGTTGGCCTCCAGCAGGGCGTCGACGGAGTCCTTCTTCGCGGCCTCCACGAAGCCACAGGTGTTGACCACGGCGACGTCGGCGTCCGCGGCGTCGTCCACGAGCTGCCAGCCGTCCGCCTCCAAACGGCCTGCGAGCTCCTCGGAATCCACCTCGTTACGAGCGCAGCCGAGAGTGACGAGTGCGACGGTACGGCGTTCAGGCATGTGCTCAAGACTACTTTGTCTCACCGACAGCCCTCGTCGACGGGGTTGGCCGGGCCCGGCCGACTCCGTCACATCCCGCAGGGCGGCGGCCCGTCAGCCCGCCACGGGGTCGCCCTTGGTGTAGGTCAGGCGCTCCACCGCGCCGGGCCGGAAGGTGTCCTCGATCTTCTTGCCGTTGACGTACAGCTCGATCGCGCCCGCGTCGCCGAGGATGAGGTTGATCTTGGAGTTGTCCTGGAAGGTCTTCGACTGGCCCTTCTTCAGCAGCCCGTCGAAAAGCATCCGGCCGTTGTGGTCCTTGGCGGAGATCCAGCTGCGTCCGTTGGGCGCGCTGACCTGGACGGTCACCTTGTCCTGGGGGGCGGCGGCGATGGCGCTGTCGGAGGGCTCGCCGGTCGGCTGGGCCGGCTTGTCCTTCTTCGGCGGGACGGAGGCGCTCGTACCGGCGCTGGACGGGCTGCCCTCGGCGACCTGGGACTTGGAGTCGCCGGAGGAGGAGCCGCCCTTGAACGCGGTGAACCCGACGAACCCGATCACGACGACGATGGCGGCGACCATCGCCGCCGTCCAGTTCGGGCCGCGCCGCTCGGGCCGGATCCGCTCCGCCTCGAACAGCGGCGCGGCGGGGGTGGGCGCGGGACGGCCGCCGTGCTCGGCGTCGTACCGGGCGATCAGCGGCTCGGGGTCGAGGTGGACCGCCCTGGCCAGCGTGCGGATGTGCCCACGGGCGTACACGTCGCCGCCGCAGGGGGCGAAGTCGTCCGCCTCGATGGCGCGCACGATGGCGATACGGACCCGAGTGGCGGTGCTGACGTCGTCCACGGTCAGCCCGGCCGCGATCCGCGCCTGCTTCAGGGCGCGGCCCACGGAAGGTCGGGCTTCCTGGGACTCGTCTCGGAACGGACGCTCGTCTTCAGGGGAGTTGCCGAGGGACACGGGGGCGCCTTTCGAGCGTGTAGCCACCTGTGCTGGAAGCTCAGTCTAGGGGGGTGACGAAAGGGTGGGGCAACCGGACGGTATGACTTTGTACGCCAACGGATTGGCACGACATGCCGATGGTCGGACAAGCAGGTACCCCTGGGCGAGGCCCTTACCTGACCTTTCGCTCAACTGGACGTACGACAAACCCAAACGGTTGCCCCATGCCCCCTAACGGGTGGGTCACGGCCGCTCGGCCACCCGGCGCAACCGGGCTGGACCGAACGGACCTTCGCGTCACCCCTCGGTCTCCCCGCGGATCATCGCGAGCACACCGTCCAGCTCGTCCGGCTTCACCAGGACGTCCCGCGCCTTGGAGCCCTCGCTCGGTCCGACGATGTTGCGGGACTCCATGAGGTCCATCAGCCGCCCCGCCTTGGCGAAGCCGACGCGCAGCTTGCGCTGGAGCATGGACGTCGACCCGAACTGGGTGGAGACGACCAGCTCGGCGGCCTGGCACAGCAGGTCGAGGTCGTCGCCGATGTCCTCGTCGATCTCCTTCTTCTGCTTGGAGCCCACGGTGACGTCGTCCCGGAAGACGGGCGCCATCTGCTCCTTGCAGTGCCGGACGACGTCCGCGACCTCCTCCTCGGTCACGAACGCGCCCTGCATACGGGTCGGCTTGTTCGCGCCCATCGGCAGGAACAGGCCGTCGCCCTTGCCGATCAGCTTCTCGGCGCCCGGCTGGTCGAGGATGACCCGCGAGTCGGCCAGCGAGGAGGTGGCGAACGCCAGCCGGGAGGGCACGTTGGCCTTGATCAGACCGGTGACCACGTCGACCGACGGGCGCTGGGTGGCGAGCACCAGGTGGATGCCGGCCGCGCGCGCGAGCTGCGTGATGCGCACGATGGCGTCCTCGACGTCACGCGGGGCGACCATCATCAGGTCGGCCAGCTCGTCCACGATCACCAGCAGGTACGGGTACGGCTGGAGCTCGCGCTCGCTGCCCGGCGGCGGCTCGACCTTTCCCTCGCGCACCGCGCGGTTGAAGTCGTCGATGTGCCGGTAGCCGTAGGCGGCCAGGTCGTCATACCTGAGGTCCATCTCGCGGACCACCCACTGCAGCGCCTCGGCGGCCCGCTTGGGGTTGGTGATGATCGGCGTGATCAGGTGCGGGATGCCCTCGTAGGCGGTCAGCTCCACGCGCTTGGGGTCGACCAGGATCATCCGGACGTCCTCCGGGGTCGCCCGCATCATCACCGAGGTGATCAGGCAGTTGATGCAGGACGACTTGCCGGAGCCGGTGGCGCCGGCGACCAGCATGTGCGGCATCTTCGCCAGCGAGTGCATGACGTACCCGCCCTCGACGTCCTTGCCGAAGGCGACCAGCATCGGGTCGTCGTCCTCGGCGGACTCCGCGAGGCGCAGCACGTCGCCGAGGTTGACCATCTCCCGGTCGGTGTTGGGGATCTCGATGCCCACCGCGGACTTGCCGGGGATGGGGCTGATGATCCGCACGTCCGGGCTGGCCACCGCGTAGGCGATGTTCTTGGTCAGCGCGGTGATCCGCTCGACCTTCACGGCGGGGCCCAGCTCCACCTCGTAGCGGGTGACCGTCGGGCCGCGGGTGAAGCCGGTGACGGCCGCGTCGACCTTGAACTCGGTGAAGACCTGGGTGAGCGAGGCGACGACCGCGTCGTTGGCGGCGCTGCGCGCCTTGCCGGGGCCGCCCCGCCGTAGCAGGTCCAGGGAGGGCAGCGCGTAGGTGATGTCCCCGGACAGCTGGAGCTGCTCCGCGCGCGCGGGCAGGTCACGGGGGGCCTCGGGAGCCTTCTTGGTCAGGTCGGGTACGGCCTTGGTGAGGTCGGGTACGGCCGCGGGCTCGGGCTTCTCCCGCTTCGGGCGGGCGGCGGGCACCGGCGCCGGCGCGGGTACGGAGGCGGGGGCGGCCACCGGGGTGGTGTCCTCGCGCTCGCCCGCGCTCACCCCCTGGGTGAGGTCGGCGACCAGCGGGGAGGGCGGCATGCCGTGCAGCACGGCGCCGTCCAGCGCGGCGGCGGCCGCCGCGGCGACGTCCACGGCGTCCGGGTGCCGCTGCGGATCCGGCTGGGGCACGGCGGAACGCCTGGGGCGCCCGCGGCGCTGCGCCAGGGCGGCGGCCTCCGCGCCCTCGGGGTCGTACGCCCGGGGCGCGCCGGAGCGCCTGCGCGGGCGCGCGGGCGCCGCCTCCCGCCACTGCTCCTCGTAGGCCTCCTCCTCGGCGGCGGCGAACCGGTCCGCCTCGTGGTCGTGCAGCACGCCCAGCACCACGCCGAGCCGCCGCAACCGCTGCGGGATGGCGTTGACCGGGGTCGCGGTCACCACCAGCAGCCCGAAGATCGTCAGCAGCACCAGCAGGGGTACGGCGAGCACCTCGGTCATGGCGTACGTCAGCGGGGTGGCCGCCGCCCAGCCGATGAGGCCGCCGGCGTCCCTTATGCCCTGCATGCCGGCGCTGCGCGCGGGCGAGCCGCAGGCGACGTGGACCTGGCCGAGCACGCCGACGACGAGCGCGGACAGGCCGATCACGATCCGTCCGTTGGCCTCCGGCTTCTCCGGGTGCCGGATGAACCGTACGGCGATCACCGCGAGCAGTATCGGCACCAGCAGGTCGAGCCGGCCGAAGGCGCCGGTGACCAGGATCTCCACCAGGTCGCCGACGGGCCCGCGCAGGTCCGCCCAGGTGCCCGCCGCGACGATCAGCGCGATGCCGAGCAGCAGCAGCGCGACGCCGTCCTTGCGATGGGCCGGGTCGAGGTTCTTCGCGCCCTGCCCTATGCCCCGGAAGACGGCGCCAACGGCGTGCGCGAGGCCCAGCCAGAGGGCGCGCACCACCCGGTAGATGCCCCCGGTGGGGCTGGGCACCGGCTTCGGCGGCGGGGACTTCTTCGCCACGGCCTTCTTGGCGGGCGCCTTCTTGGCCGGGACCTTCTTCGCGGCGGCCTTCTTCGCCGGAGCCTTCGCGGGAGCAGCGGCCTTCTTGGCGGGCTGCTTCTTGGCTGCGGAGGGACGTGAGGCCATGGGTGTGAGGTTACCGGGGGAGACGACGGCGGACACGTGTGCCCACAGCTTCACCCGTTCGTGTCGTGCCTGCCGGGGAGCGAAATTGACGCACACTCATCCGCATCCGCGGAACGGCCTCGGTCAGTTCTGCGACGGCACCGAGGCACCGCTGCCGCCCGTGCCCGGCTCCAGCGCGTCCAGGGCACGGCGCAACCCGGTGAGTTTGCGCTCCAGATGGGCCGCCGTCGCCACCGCCGCCGCGTCCGCGGAGTCGTCGTCCAGCTGTTTGGACAGCGCCTCCGCCTGCTCCTCGACGGCCGCGAGCCGCGCGGACAGCTCGGCGAGCAGCCCGGCCGACTCCTTGCCGGCCACCCCGCCCTTGCCGCCGCCCTCCAACTGCAGCCGCAGCAGCGCCGCCTGCTCCCGCAGCTGGCAGTTCTTCATGTACAGCTCGACGAAGACCGAGACCTTCGCGCGCAGCACCCACGGGTCGAACGGCTTGGAGATGTAGTCCACCGCGCCCGCCGCGTAGCCCCGGAAGGTGTGGTGCGGGCCGTGGTTGATGGCCGTGAGGAAGATGATCGGGATGTCTCGCGTCCGCTCCCGCCGCTTGATGTGCGCGGCCGTCTCGAAACCGTCCATGCCCGGCATCTGGACATCCAGCAGGATGACCGCGAAATCGTCCGTGAGCAGTGCCTTGAGCGCTTCCTCCCCGGACGATGCCCGCACCAGTGTCTGATCGAGCGCCGAGAGGATCGCCTCCAGCGCCAGCAGATTCTCCGGCCGGTCATCGACCAGGAGGATCTTGGCCTTCTGCACCATGGCCCGCCCTCCTCGCCCCGGCGGTACACCGGGCGCCGCCCCAGGGGACGACTCCCTTTCGCCGCCCGTCCTTGTGCCGGTCATCGTAGCCGCACCCCGCCTGTCGCCACACCCTGTCACCGCGATGTCACTGTGCACGTACCGGAAACGCGGCGGGATCCCGAATGGTTCCCGGAATCCGGGATTCCCGCGTGTCCCCGGCCCCCATCATGCAGCAACTCCCCGCACGCCCCGCGGGATCCCCCGCCCTTCCGGGCGCGCCCCGCCGGGCCGCACCGCCCGCCTCACTCCGGCCGCATCCACTGGTTCATCACCGACAGCAGATGATCGGGGTCGACGGGCTTGGTGACGTAGTCGGAGGCGCCCGACTGAATCGCCTTCTCCCGGTCGCCCTTCATCGCCTTCGCGGTGAGCGCGATGATCGGCAGACCCGCGAACTGCGGCATCCGCCGGATCGCCGTGGTCGTCGCGTACCCGTCCATCTCGGGCATCATGATGTCCATCAGCACCACCGCCACATCGTCGTGCTGCTCCAGGACCTCGATGCCCTCCCGGCCGTTCTCGGCGTACAGCACCGACAGCCCGTGCTGCTCCAGGACGCTGGTGAGCGCGAACACGTTGCGGATGTCGTCGTCGACGATCAGCACCTTCTCGCCGCCGAACCGCACCGTGGGCGGCGCGGGCTGCTCCTGCTCCGGAACGGCCGTCCACTGCTCGGCCCGCCGCGTCTCCTCGGACAAGGAGCGCCGCCGGCGCCGGAAGAGCGCGGCGGGGCCGTTCTGCGTCTCCTGGTACGACTTCACCTCGGCCGGCGTCTCGATCTCCACCGCGGACAGCTCCGAGGACAGGTGCGCCTCGGAGGCCACCAGGTCGCCGGCCTCCAGCGCGGGCGCGGACTGCTGGTAGCCCTGCGGGGGCAGTTCGCTCATGTGCAGCGGCAGGTACAGCGTGAACGTCGAGCCGCGCCCGGGCTCGCTCTGCGCGTGGATCTCACCGCCGAGCAACTGCGCGATCTCCCGCGAGATCGACAGCCCGAGGCCGGTGCCGCCGTACTTGCGGCTGGTGGTGCCGTCCGCCTGCTTGAACGCCTCGAAGATCACCCGCATCTTGCTGGCCGCGATGCCGATACCGGTGTCTGTCACCGAGAACGCGATCAGCTCGCCGCCCGGATCGGCCAGCGAACCGGCCTCCAGCAACTGCTCCCGGATGGAGTCCGGCACATCCGCGCCGGCCGGCCGGATCACCAGCTCCACCGAACCGGAGTCGGTGAACTTCACCGCGTTGGACAGCAGGTTGCGCAACACCTGCAACAACCGCTGCTCGTCGGTGTGCAGGGTCGCCGGCAGCTCCGGGGAGACCCGTACGGACAGGTCCAGGCCCTTCTCCGCGGTCAGCGGCCGGAAGGTGGCCTCCACGTAGTCCACGAGCTGGACGAGCGCGATCCGGGTCGGGGAGACGTCCATCTTGCCCGCCTCGACCTTCGACAGGTCCAGGATGTCGTTGATCAGCTGGAGCAGGTCGGAACCCGCGCCGTGGATGGTCTCGGCGAACTCCACCTGCTTGGGCGAGAGATTGCCCTCGGCGTTGTCCGCGAGCAGCTTCGCCAGGATCAGCAGCGAGTTGAGCGGGGTGCGCAGCTCGTGCGACATGTTGGCGAGGAACTCGCTCTTGTAGCGCATCGACACCGCGAGCTGCTCGGCGCGCTCCTCCAGGACCTGCCGGGCCTCCTCGATCTCGGTGTTCTTCACCTCGATGTCCCGGTTCTGCCGGGCCAGCAGCTCGGCCTTCTCCTCCAGTTCGGCGTTGGAGGCCTGCAGCGCCTTCTGCCGGTTCTCCAGCTCGGCCGACCGCTCCCGCAGCTGCTCGGTCAGCTCCTGCGACTGCTTGAGCAGCTTCTCGGTCTTGGTGTTGACCGAGATGGTGTTGACGCTGGTCGCGATCATCTCGGCGATCTGGTTGAGGAAGTCCCTCTGGATCTGCGTGAACGGCGTGAAGGACGCCAGCTCGATCACGCCGAGCACCTTGCCCTCGAACAGCACCGGCAACACGATCACCTGCGCGGGCGGGGCCTCGCCGAGCCCGGAGGAGATCTTCAGATAGCCGCTGGGCGCCTTGTCCACCAGGATCGTGCGCTTCTCCTGGGCGGCCGTGCCGATCAGCGCCTCACCGGGCCGGAACGACGTCGGCATGGAGCCCATCGAGTAGCCGTACGAGCCCAGCATCCGCAGCTCGTAGTCGTCCTCGCCGTTGCCGACGCCCTTGCCCTCCATCAGCGGCATCGCCAGGAAGAACGCGCCGTGCTGCGCGGACACCACCGGCGTCAGCTCGCTCATGATCAGCGAGGCCACGTCCTCCAGGTCCCGGCGGCCCTGCATGAGGGAGGAGATACGGGCCAGGTTGCCCTTGAGCCAGTCCTGCTCCTTGTTGGCGATCGTGGTGTCGCGCAGGTTGGCGATCATCTTGTTGATGTAGTCCTGCAACTCCTGGATCTCGCCGGCCGCGTCCACGTCGATCTTCAGGTTCAGGTCGCCCCGGGTCACCGCGGTCGCCACGCGCGCGATGGCCCGCACCTGCCGGGTCAGGTTCTCGGCCATCTCGTTCACGGACTCGGTCAGGTCGCGCCAGGTGCCGTCCACGTCACGCACGCGTGCCTGGCCGCCCAGCTGTCCCTCCGTGCCCACCTCGCGGGCCACGCGCGTGACCTCCTCGGCGAAACTGGACAGCTGGTCGACCATCGTGTTGATCGTCGTCTTCAGCTCGAGGATCTCGCCCCGGGCGTCAATGTCGATCTTCTTCGTCAAGTCACCCTTGGCGATGGCCGTGGTGACCATGGCGATGTTGCGCACCTGACCGGTCAGGTTGGACGCCATCTGGTTCACCGACTCGGTGAGGTCCTTCCAGGTGCCGGCCACGCCCGGGACATGCGCCTGACCGCCGAGGATGCCGTCCGTGCCCACCTCACGGGCCACCTTGGTGACCTGGTCGGCGAACGAACTCAGCGTCTTGACCATCGTGTTGATGGTGTCGGCGAGCTGCGCCACCTCGCCGCGCGCCTCGATCGTCACCTGCCGCGTCAGATCGCCGTTGGCGACGGCCGCGGCCACCTGCGAGATGTTGCGCACCTGCATGGTCAGGTTGTTGGCCATCAGGTTGACGTTGTTGCTGAGGTCCTTCCAGATGCCCGTGACCCCCGGCACGTGCGCCTGGCCGCCCAGGATGCCCTCGGTGCCCACCTCGCGGGCCACCCGGGTCACCTGCTCGGCGAAGCTCGAGAGTTGATCAACCATGGTGTTGACCGTCGTGACGAGCTCGAGGATCTCGCCCTTCGCGTCAACAGTGATCTTCTTCGACAGATCACCCTTCGCGACCGCCGTCGTGACCTCGGCGATGTTGCGCACCTGGATCGTCAGGTTGTTCGCCATGAAGTTCACGGACTGCGTGAGGTCCTTCCAGGTGCCGGAGACCCCCTGCACCTCGGCCTGCCCGCCGAGGATGCCCTCCGTACCCACCTCACGGGCCACCCGGGTGACCTGGTCGGCGAACGACGACAGCTGGTCCACCATCGTGTTCAGCGTGTTCTTCAGCTCCAGGATCTCCCCGCGCGCGTCCACGGTGATCTTCTGGGAGAGGTCACCGCGCGCCACGGCGGTGGCGACCTGCGCGATGTTGCGCACCTGGGCCGTCAGGTTGCCCGCCATGCCGTTCACGGAGTCGGTCAGGTCCCGCCACACACCGGCGACACCGGGCACCTGCGCCTGACCGCCGAGCCGCCCCTCGGTACCCACGTCCCGCGCGACGCGGGTCACCTGGTCGGCGAAGGCGGACAGCTGGTCCACCATCGTGTTGATCGTGTTCTTCAGCTCGAGGATCTCGCCGCGCGCGTCCACGTCGATCTTCTGCGACAGATCACCGCGCGCCACCGCCGTCGTCACCTGGGCGATCTGCCGCACCTGCGACGTCAGGTTGCCGGCCATGAAGTTGACGGAGTCCGTCAACTCCTTCCACGTACCCGAGACGCCGTCCACCCGGGCCTGACCGCCCAGCCGGCCCTCCGTACCCACGTCCCGGGCCATCCGCGTGACCTGGTCGGCGAAGCTCGACAGCTGGTCCACCATGGTGTTCACGGTGTTCTTCAGCTGGAGCATCTCACCCGAGACGTCCACGGTGACCTTCTGCGACAGATCACCGTTCGCCACCGCCGTCGTCACCTGGGCGATGTTGCGCACCTGACCGGTCAGGTTGCGGAACGCGGTGTTGACGGAGTCCGTCAGGTCCTTCCACGTACCCGCCGCGCCCGGCACCTGCGCCTGGCCGCCCAGCTCACCCTCGACACCGACCTCCCGCGCGACCCGCGTCACCTCGGCACCGAACGCCGACAGCTGGTCCACCATGCCGTTGACGGTGTTCTTCAGCTCCAGCATCTCGCCGGCCACGTCCACGGTGACCTTCTGCGACAGATCACCGTTGGCCACCGCCGTCGTCACCGTCGCGATGTCCCGCACCTGCGTCGTCAGGTTCCGGAACACCGTGTTGACGGAGTCCGTCAGGTCCTTCCACGTACCGGCCGCGCCCGGCACGTTCGCCTGACCGCCGAGCCGCCCCTCCGCGCCGACCTCGTTCGCCACCCGGGTGACCTCGTCCGCGAAGATCCGCAGCGTCTCGGTCATCTGGTTGATCGTCTCGGCGAGCCGCGCCACCTCGCCCCGCGCCGGAACCGTCACCTTCTGCGACAGATCACCGCTGGCGACGGCCGTCGTCACCTGCGAGATCCCCCGCACCTGCGCGGTCAGGTTGCCCGCCATCGTGTTGACGGAGTCGGTCAGCTCCTTCCACACGCCGGCCACCCCGGGCACCTGCGCCCGGCCGCCCAGGATGCCCTCGGTGCCCACCTCCCGGGCCACCCGCGTGACTTCGGAGGAGAAGGCCGAAAGCTGGTCCACCATCGTGTTGACGGTGTTCTTCAGCTCCAGCATCTCGCCCGCGACATGCACGGTCACCTTGCGGGACAGATCACCCTTGGCCACCGCCGTGGTCACCAGGGCGATGTCCCGCACCTGGGCGGTCAGCCGGTCCGCCATCGTGTTGACGGACTCGGTGAGGTCCTTCCACGAACCCGACATCCCGCGCACCCGGGCCTGCCCGCCGAGCTTGCCCTCGGTGCCGACCTCGCTGGCCACGCGCGTGACCTCGTCCGTGAACGTCGACAGCTGGTCCACCAGGTTGTTGACGGTCCGGCCGACCTTCAGGAACTCCCCGCGCAGCGGATGCCCCGTACCGCCGTCCGGCGCCTGCGTCCGCAGCTCCATGCGCGGCGACAGGTCCCCCTCGGCGACCGCCGTCAGCACCCGGCTGACCTCCGAGACCGGCCAGACCAGGTCGTCCACCAGCGCGTTGGAGTGCTCGATGGCGGTGGCCCAGGAGCCCTCGCAGGCGCCCGTCTCCAGCCGTTCCGTGAGTTTTCCCTCACGCCCCACCATGCGCCGCACCCGGGACAGCTCACCGGTGAGGTGCAGATTCCGGTCGGCCACCTCGTTGAAGACGGCCGCGATCTCCGACATCACGCCGTCCCCGGAGACCGTCAGCCGCTTGCGGAAGTTCCCGTCCCGCATCGCCACGAGGGCCGCCAGCAGCCGGTTCAGGGCGGCCGTGTCCACCGTCGTGGTGCCGCCGCTCCTGCCCAGGGACGGTCCGTCTTTCGCGCGCGTCTTCGTGCCTCGCGTCGCCGCGCCAGACTCCACTGTGTCCCTCCCGGAGGGGTAGACCGTTACTGCTGTGCTCGGCCGCTTCGGCCCGGCGTGCCGGTCACCGGCATACCGATCGCGTCCGCGTACCGGTTGCTTCCGCTTATGTCCGCCGGACGGGATCCGGCCACACCAGGGGCTGCTGCCCGCCGTGCGCCCGGCACACGCGGCCCGGAACGACCTTCATCAGAAGCTTGCCCAGTGTTTCACCCCGGCCGAACCCGGCCATAACAGTTCGGCAGCTTCGCACATCGTCCGCACACCCTGGGGGCGTAAACACCGAAGACCGGCATCCGCTCGGACCGCGAAGGTAAGTAACCTTGCATGCGGCTGTCCAGCCGCACCGGTCCGACCGGCCTGGGCGGTGGCACGAGTACGAGCGGGCATCGGAGGGGCGGCCGGACATCATGACCACCGGACTGATCCCCGGGGAACAGACCCCGGAGCCACAGCCGACGGGCGAGCCGATGCCGCAGCAGCGGCGCGAGCCGCCCGGCGAGACAGCCCTGCATGCCGACAACCGGCCGAGGAGTTCTGTGATCACCGCGCGTGCGGCCGCCAGTTTCGAACCCGTCGGGCGCTCCGTCGCGACCGCCCGGTCCTTCGTCCGCGACACCCTCCAGGGCTGGGGATTCGCCGACATCGTGGACGACGCGGTCGTCCTGACCAGCGAGCTGGTCACCAACGCCGTCGTCCACGCCGGCACGCACGCGGACGTGCTGTGCCTGCGCACCGAGGACGGAGCGCGCATCGAGGTCTCCGACCGCTACCCGGAGCGCGAGGTCCCCCTCCAGAGCTCCGCCGTCTCCATGGGCAGCCCGGACCGCGAGGGCGGCCGGGGCCTCCAGCTCTGCGCAGCCCTGGCCACCCGCTGGGGCGTCGACTACACCCCCACCCACAAGAACGTCTGGTTCCAGCTCGACCTGCCCGAGCGCCCGGTCGGCACCCGCGCCGCCGGGCCCGCCCTGCCCGCCGACCTGCTGCCGCTGGCCGACGGCCGGGTCCGCGTCGCCGTCCTCCAGATCGACCGCAAGGGCGGCATCAGCGCCTGGAACGAGGACGCCGAGGAGCTGTTCGGCTACCCGGCCTCCGACGTCATCGGCAAACCCCTCACCGACCTGGCGGCCTGGCCGCACACCCCGGGCACCGGCACCGGCATCGCCGAGGCGCTCCAGCTCTCCCGCTGGGAGGGCACCTACGGCATCCGCCGCGCCGACGGCCGCGTGGCCCAGGTGTACGCCTCCCATCTGCGGGTCCGTGACACCGGCGGCGAACCGTCGACCGTGTGCCTGCTGGTCCGCGACCACGAACGCGCCGTCCTGCAGTCGCCGTCCCGCGTCCCGGCCGGCGACCAGACCCCCTCCTCCGACGGGCAGAGCACCGACCCCTTCGAGGTGTTCATCGGCTCCCCCGCCCCGGACGATCTCGACGGACTGCTCCAGCGCACCGTGGAACGCGCCCGTGACATGCTCGACGGCGACTCCGCGTTCCTGCTGCTGGCCACCGACGACGAGACGGAGCTGGAGGTCCGCGCCTCCACCGGACTGCCCTCCGCCCGCCAGCGCTTCGCGCGCGTGCCGGTCGAGGCGGGCCCCGGCCGCTACGGCTCCGCCCGCATGCCCGCCGTCCACGACGACCTGGCCGCCGTCCCCGGGGCCGTACCGCTGCTCGCCGGCACCGGCATGCGCTCGGTCGTCACCGTCCCGCTGAAGGTCGAGGGCCGCCTCACCGGCTCCCTGGGCGTCGCCGCCGAGGCGCCCGGCCGGTACACCAACGAGGAGGCGCTGCGCCTGCAGTTCGCCGCCGACCGGATCGCCCTGGCCGTGGAGTCGGCCCGCCTCGGCGAGCTGGAACGGCTGCGCCGGGGCTCGCTGAGCTTCCTGGTGGAGGCTTCCGACCTGCTGGCCGGCACCCTGGACCGGGACCAGACGCTGGCCCTGATGGCCCAGATGACCGTCCCGACCCTGGCCACCTGGTGTGCGGTGTACACGATCGCCGACCAGGCGTCCGAACCGTATCTGTCCTACGTCCTGCACGAGGACGAGGAACTCATCGACGGCATCAAGTCGTTGCTGTCGAAGGTCCCGCCGCCGGACCCGGTGCCGACCCCCGGCGCCCGGGTCTGGACGGCCCCGGGCGAGGTCGCCCACCAGGCGGCCCTGCGCAGCTCCATGCGGAGCCTGGGCCTGGCGGGCGGGCCCACGCACCGGGTCGCCTCCGGTATCGGCCCGACGCTGGCGACGGCGTCCGCGGTCGGCGGGGAGACGGTGGTCCTGCCGCTGGTGGCCCGCAACCGCGTCATCGGCATGCTGACCCTCGGCAAGCCCACCGACGAGCACTTCCGCCAGGAGATCCTGGAGCTCGCCGAGGATCTGAGCCGCCGGGCCGCACTCGCCCTGGACAACGCCCGCCTGTACTCGGAGCGCACGGCCATCAGCCAGTCCCTCCAGCGCAGCCTGCTCCCGCCGGGCCTGCCGCAGATCGACGGCGTCGAGGTCGAGGTCATCTACCGCGCGGCGGGCGAGGGCAACGAGGTCGGCGGCGACTTCTACGACGTCTTCCCGATCGGCAACGGCGCGTACGGCTTCGCCATCGGCGACGTCTGCGGTACGGGCCCCAACGCGGCGGCGGTCACCGGCCTGGCCCGGCATGCCCTGCGCCTGCTGGCCCGCGAGGGCCTGTCCGGCCCGGCGGTGTTGCAGCGCCTGAACTCCGCGATCCTCGACGAGGGGGACCGCAGCCGCTTCCTGACGCTTCTCTACGGCGAGTTGCGGACGCGGGCGGACGGCAGCGCCGAGCTGAAGGTGGTCTGCGCCGGCCATCCGCTGCCGCTGCGCCTGCGTCAGGACGGCACGGTGACGGCCGCGGCCGAACCGCAGCCGCTGCTGGGCGTCATCGAGGACCTGGAGCTGTACGAGGAGACGGTCACCCTCGACCCGGGGGACGTGCTGCTCTGCGTCACGGACGGGGTCACCGAACGCCGTGAGGGCTCGCGCATGCTGGGCGACGACGGCCTCGCCGATGTCCTCACCACGTGCACGGGTCTGACGGCGGGTGCGGTCGCGGCGCGCATCATGCGCGCGGTCGAGCGGTTCGCCTCGGACGCCCCGTCCGACGACATGGCGATTCTGGCGATGCGCGTGCCGGGCATTCACCAGGAGGCGTGAGGAAGCACGAAAAAGGCCCCACCCGGAAGGGTGGGGCCTTTTTGGCTGAGCCCCCAAACGGAATCGAACCGTTGACCTTCTCCTTACCATGGAGACGCTCTGCCGACTGAGCTATAGGGGCCTGTCGTTTTCGAGGTTTCCCTCGCGGCGACAAAGAAACTGTACCCCGAACAGGCCTTGGTTCCCAAATTCGTTCGGGACCGCTTCAGAAGGCGGGCTGAAGCAGGCCGCCAAGGGCGTTGCAGGCGGCGGCCGTCCGCTGCATGTCGCGTTTGGTGAGCGCGGCGTCCACGGGCAGCGCGAGCGTCTCGTCGGCGGCCCGCTCGGTCTCCGGCAGCGACACGCACCGGCGGAAGGCCGGCAGCCGGTGCACGGGCGTCTTCACCGGCACCCTGCACTCCACTCCCCTGACCCGCAGGGCCCGCGCGAACGCGTCCCGGTCCGGCCGGCCGTTGCCCGGTACCCGCACGACGTACTGCTGATAGGTGTGCCCGTCCCCGCCGTCCGGCGTGCGTACGCCCTTGAGTTTGGCGTCGAGATAGGCAGCCCGCTGCCGGCGCCGGGCTATCTCGTCGTACGGCGCCTCGGACTCGCCCCGCTCCAGCACCAGCAGCCCGTGCCGCTGCCCGAGTTCGCGCAACCGCCCGACGTCGGCCCGCCGTCCGAAGCGGTGCACGACAACGACGGCCGCGGTGCGGGGAGTTACGGCCGCCTCGACCGCGCCCGGGGCGAGGCAGTAGGTCGCCGGGTCTATGTCGGCGAACACCGGGAGCGCGCCCGCCAGGACCACGGCCTCGGCGACCTCGACGTTCCCGAAGGCCGGTACGACGACCTCGTCACCGACTCCGACTCCGGCGGCCCTGAGCAGCGCTGCGGTTCCCATGCCGGGGATGCTGCGCTCGGAACGTGAACGACACGTTACGCACAGCAAAAAAAGGCCGGACCCTGAACCGAAGTTCAGGATCCGACCTTTCTCAAAAATTGTTCGGCGGCGTCCTACTCTCCCACAGGGTCCCCCCTGCAGTACCATCGGCGCTGTGAGGCTTAGCTTCCGGGTTCGGAATGTAACCGGGCGTTTCCCTCACGCTATGACCACCGAAACACTATGAAACAATCAACCAGACCGCCATGACAGCGGGGCTGTTCGTGGTTTCAGAACCAACACAGTGGACGCGAGCAACTGAGGACAAGCCCTCGGCCTATTAGTACCGGTCACCTCCACACGTTACCGTGCTTC
>NZ_BMSK01000018.1:0-12564 GCF_014649115.1 Streptomyces eurythermus
CTTGACTCACCTCGCGGAAGCCCGACACTGACCAAGAAGCGAGCGGCCCAACGGCCACTGACGAACACCGGCCCCCACACCCACGGCGGCGCCCCCCAACACCCTCACGCCTGCTTGATCGCAGAAACGTCGAACGTCAGCTTCACCTTGTCGGAGATCAGCACCCCACCCGTCTCCAGCGCCGCGTTCCACGTCAGCCCGAACTCGGACCGCAGGATCTCCGCCTTGCCGGTGAAACCCACCCGCTCGTTGCCGAACGGATCCTTGGCGAAGCCGTTGAACTCCAGGTCGATGGTCAGCGGCTTGGTGACACCGAGCAGGGACAGCTCACCGGTGACGCGGTACTCCTCCCCGCCCAGCACCTCCACCCCGGTGGACCGGAACGTCATCGTCGGGAACTCGTCCGTCTTGAAGAAGTCCGCCGACTTCAGGTGGGTGTCACGGTCCGCGTTACCCGTGTCGATGCTCTCCACCCGGACATCCAGCGCGGCCGTGGACTTCGTCGGCTCGGCCCCGTCCAGGTGCAGCGTGCCGGTGAAGTCGCCGAAGCCGCCCTTCACGTTGGTGACCATCGCGTGCCGGGCGACGAACCCGATCGTGCTGTGGGCCGGGTCGATGACGTAGTCACCGGTCAGCGCGGTCAGGTCGGGTCCGGCGACGGCCGGCGCGGCGGGGGCGGACGGGGTGGTGTTCTTGCGGCTGAAGATGCCCATGACGTGCTCCTGGTTGAACGTTGAACTAAGTTCGGTCTACGACCATAGCCCCAATCTGTTTAGTGTTCAACTAAAACCCCACCGTGTCGCAGTGGGCACACACAGTCACCCGTTCGTGCCTCTGGTGCACCGCCCTGTCCCTCGGGCACGATCTGGCCTGCACCACCTGCACAGCCGCCCCGGAAAAGAGCCCGGCCCATCGCAGGAAGGCCCCCCCATGAAGATCCGCTCGCTGCTGACCACCCTCGCCCTCGTCGCCGCCCCCGGCCTCGCCGTCGTAGGCACCGCCCCGGACGCCTCCGCCGCCGTCGCCGTCACCAAGATCAGCCACGCCACCGCCACCTCGATGTTCCGCCAGTCCGGCATCACCTGGTCGTCCTCCGGCAACTGCTCCGACCGGAACAACCCCACCTGCACATCCTTCGAGCAGCTCAACCTCGCCACCGCCCAGGGCGCCCAGACCCTCAAGAGCGCCAGCGGCTGCGCCCTCAACATCACCGGCGGCACCGAGACCGGCCACGCCTCCGGCACCTACTCCCACTGGAACGGCTACAAGCTCGACTACGGCAAGAACACGTGCGTGACCTCGTACGTCAAGAACACCTTCACGTACATCGGCCTGCGCGGCGACGGCGCCCCGCAGTACAAGTCCGGCTCCGGCAACATCTACGCCGACGAGGGCAATCACTGGGACGTCCTCTACTACAACTGCGGCGGCTGCTGACCGGGCGGCGACGGCGGTGACCGGGCCCCTCCGCATGACCCGACGCGCACTGCTGCTGGCCGCCGCCCTCGCCGCCACCCCCGGGTGGGGCGCACGGGCGGCCGGCCCCGACCCGTACGAGACGCTGCGCGGGCGCTGGCTCGGCATCGCGCTCGGCACCGGCTACGACCCGGCCGCCGAACCGTACGCCTCCCGTCTCGTCCAGCTCGGGGAAAAGGCAAGAGAGTTCCGGGCCGCCATGCTTCCCGGCCCCGCCTCCCTCTGGCCCGGCCACCCCTTCGACCCGCCCTCCGGCATCACCTTCAGCTACAACCGCCTGTGGACCATGACCCAGGCCTACGTCCAGACCGGCACCGGTGTCACCGGCGACCCCGGCCTGCTCACGGACGTGTTACGCGGCCTCGACCACCTCACCGCCACCGTCTACAACCCGGCCACCACCCGCTACGGCAACTGGTGGGAGTGGCAGATCGGCAGCCCCCGACTGTTGATGGACATCACCGCCGCGCTGTACGCGCAGGCGGGCCCGGACCGGGTCGCGGCGGCCTGCGCGGCCGTCGACCACTTCATACCGGACACGATGCTCACCGACTACTCCGGCACCAGCACCGGCGCCAACCGCGTCGACCTGTGCCGCTCGGTCGCCCTGCGCGGCATCCTCGGCCGCAGCCCGCAGAAGATCGCCCTCGCCCGCGACGCCCTCTCGCCCGTCTTCCCGTACGTCACCCAGGGTGACGGCCTCTACGCCGACGGTTCCTTCGTCCAGCACGCCTGGGTCGCCTACTCGGGCACCTACGGCCAGGTCCTCCTCGACGGCCTCGGGCGGCTGTTCGCGTTGCTCGCGGGGTCGCAGTGGGACATCACCGACCCCGGCCGGCAGCACATCCTGGACAGCGTCGAGCACGCCTACGCTCCGCTGATCCACGACGGACTGGTCATGGACTGCGTCAACGGCCGTGCCATCAGCCGGGGTCTGCCGCGTTCCGACGACCAAGGTGTGATGCGCGGCGACCACTACCACGGCCAGGCCCTGATCGCCGCCATCGCCCTCCTCGCCGGGGGCGCGAGTCCGGAGGAGCGGGAGCGGTGGTACGGGCGCGTCAAGGGATGGATCGAACGGGACACCGTGTCACCGATACTGTCCTCCCGTCAGTTCGGCGTCGGGGATCTCGCCCGGCTGCACACCGTCGCCGCCGCACCCGTCCCCGCCGCCCCGGAACCCCTCGGGCACCGGCTCTTCCCGGCCATGGACCGCGCCGTCCACCGCACCCCCCGCTTCACCGCCGCCCTCGCCATGGCCAGCGACCGCATCGCCCACTACGAATGCGGCAACGGCGAGAACCCGCGCGGCTGGCACACCGGCTCCGGCATGCTCTCCTGGTGGCCGCGGGGCAGCGGCGACCAGTACACCGACTGGTACTGGCCCACCGTCGACTGGTACCGGCTGCCCGGCACCACCGTCTCCACCCGACGCCTCCCCGACCGGGCCGGCGGCGAGTGGGGCGCACCCAAACCGGCCGTGCGCTGGGTCGGCGGCACCACCGACGGCACCTACGCGGCCGTCGGTCAGCACCTCAAGGGCCTCGGCTCCACCCTCCAGGCCCGCAAGTCCTGGTTCTTCCTCGACGACGCCGTGGTCTGCCTCGGCGCCGGGATCACCTGCGCCGACGGCATGCCCGTCGAGACGGTCGTGGACAACCGCAACCTGGGCGAGAACGGCACCCAGCCCCTCGTACGCGGCCGGAACTGGGCCCACCTGGAGGGCCACGGCGGCTGGGTCCTGCCCCACGGCGGCGAACTGCGCACCCTGCGCGAGGACCGCACCGGCGCCTGGGCCGACATCAACACCACCAGCAGCCCCGAGCGGCGCACCCGGCGCTGGCAGACCCTCTGGCTCGACCACGGCACCGACCCGGCCGATGCCCGCTACGCCTACGTCCTGCTGCCCGGCGCCACCCGCGCCGAGACCGCCGCCCGGGCCGGCGACCGGCACTGGCTCACCGTCCTCGCCAACGACACCACCGCCCAGGCCGTCGCCGTACCCCGGCCGGGGGTGACGGCGTGCACCTTCTGGGGGCCCGGTACGGTGGGGGAGCTGACCGTCTCGGCCGGCGCGAGCGTGCTCGTCGTGCGCCGGGGCCGTACGGCCTCCCTCCGGATCAGCGAGCCACCGCGCACCGGAACCCCCCTGGAACTGGTCTGGGACCACCCCGTGCGCGCGGTCACCCGGGCCGGCGACGGGGTCGAGGTGCTGGAGGCGGGCCGCCGTCTGAGGGTCCTTGTCACTCCGGGGATGGCATGCGCCACCCACGAATGTGAGGTGGCTCTCGGCTGATCGGTTTGTGGTCCCCCTACAACGAGATGCCCCGCTGAGCAGTCGGAACGGCTGCATCGCGTGGTGGTTCTGTTCACACGTACCAGGAAAACGGGCCGGAGACTGTACAGAGTCGACGGCTCGCTTTTCTTGGTGTCCTTCGTAAGGTCGCTACATGACCGTTTTGGAAGAGACGACGGGTGAGCCGACCGGCGAGCCGACGGACGCGCGCGGACGGGTCGCCGAGCTGCACGAGATCCGTGCGCGGGCCGTGGCGGGTCCGAGTGAGAAGGCGACCGAGGCGCAGCACGCCAAGGGCAAGCTGACGGCGCGGGAGCGGATCGAGCTGCTCCTCGACCCCGGGTCCTTCCAGGAGGTCGAGCAGCTGCGCCGGCACCGGGCGACCGGTTTCGGCCTGGAGGCGAAGAAGCCGTACACCGACGGTGTCATCACCGGCTGGGGCACGGTGGAGGGCCGCACGGTCTTCGTCTACGCCCATGACTTCCGGATCTTCGGCGGCGCGCTGGGCGAGGCCCACGCCACCAAGATCCACAAGATCATGGACATGGCCATCGCGGCCGGTGCCCCGCTGGTCTCCCTGAACGACGGCGCCGGCGCCCGTATCCAGGAGGGCGTCTCCGCCCTGGCCGGCTACGGCGGCATCTTCCAGCGCAACACCAAGGCCAGCGGTGTCATCCCGCAGATCTCGGTGATGCTCGGCCCGTGCGCGGGCGGCGCCGCGTACTCCCCGGCCCTGACGGACTTCGTCTTCATGGTCCGCGAGACCTCGCAGATGTTCATCACCGGGCCGGACGTGGTCAAGGCCGTCACCGGCGAGGAGATCACCCAGAACGGCCTGGGCGGCGCCGACGTGCACGCCGAGACCTCCGGTGTGTGCCACTTCGCCTACGACGACGAGGAGACGTGCATCGCCGAGGTGCGCTACCTCCTCTCCCTGCTCCCGCAGAACAACCGCGAGAACCCGCCCCGCGTCGAGTCCACCGACCCGGTCGACCGCCGCAGCGACGTCCTGCTGGACCTGGTCCCGGCCGACGGCAACCGGCCGTACGACATGACCAAGGTCATCGAGGAGATCGTCGACGACGGCGATTACCTCGAGGTCCACGAGCGCTGGGCCCGCAACATCATCTGCGCCCTGGGCCGCCTGGACGGCCAGGTCGTCGGCATCATCGCCAACCAGCCCCAGGTCCTCGCGGGCGTCCTGGACATCGAGGCCAGCGAAAAGGCTGCGCGCTTCGTCCAGATGTGTGACGCTTTCAATATCCCGATCGTCACCTTCCTGGACGTCCCCGGGTTCCTCCCCGGCGTCGACCAGGAACACGGCGGAATCATCCGCCACGGCGCGAAGCTGCTGTACGCCTACTGCAACGCGACCGTGCCGCGGATCTCGCTCATCCTGCGCAAGGCGTACGGAGGTGCCTACATCGTCATGGACTCCCAGTCGATCGGCGCCGACCTGACCTACGCCTGGCCGACGAACGAGATCGCCGTGATGGGCGCGGAGGGCGCGGCCAACGTCATCTTCCGCCGGCAGATCGCCTCCGCCGAGGACCCCGAGGCCATGCGGCAGAAGATGGTCAAGGAGTACAAGGCCGAGCTGATGCACCCGTACTACGCGGCCGAGCGCGGCCTCGTGGACGACGTCATCGACCCCGCCGAGACCCGCGAGGTGCTGATCAAGTCGCTCGCGATGCTGCACACCAAGCACGCCGACCTGCCCTCCCGCAAGCACGGCAACCCGCCGCAGTAACCCTTACGGAGACCGACACCCATGAGTACTCCTGACATCCGCGTCGAAAAGGGTCACGCCGAGCCCGAGGAGGTCGCCGCCATCACGGCCCTCCTCCTCGCCCGAGCCGCGTCCCAGCCGACCCCGGCCCCCGTCCACCGAGTCCGCGCCCGAGCGGGCTGGCGCCGCCTGGAGCGCGAGCCGGGCTTCCGGGCACCGCACAGCTGGCACTGAGCGCCGCGCGCTGCTTGACCATGACCCCGCTGCTCCTTTGGGAGGGCGGGGTCGTGGTGTGCTCAGCCGATGGTGACCCTGACGCCGGGCAGATTCAGCTTGGTGCGCTTGGCGATGGGGCCGTCCAGGGTCGTGCTGACCAGTTCCGGGTAGCGGCGCCGGAAGTCGCCGTCTTGGTCCGTGCCCTCCGGCGCGAACAGGGAACGGTCGGGGAGCCGTTCCAGTACCCGGGCGATCTCCGTGCCCCGCACGATGCGTACGTAGTACTCGACGCACTCGGTGAACAGCAGCTCGTACAGGCGGCTTTCGGACTCGCCGAGGCCGGCGGGCGGCCGTACCGTCCCGGTGATCCGGCGGACGAGCTCCGCCGGGTTCACGTCCGCCGTGAGCACCGCCTCGTCGGAGAGGTCGGCCGCCTCGAACGTGTCGCACACCCCGTCGAGCACGGCCTGGCGGGCACCGTCGTCCAGGCCGCAGAACTCCCGTTCCAGGTACGGCGCCAGCCGGTCGTACACCGCGTCCGCGATCTCCTCGAACTGCCGGTGCACACCCCGCTGGAAGCGCAGCCCGGACACCCGCAACCGGATCAGCCCGGCCATGTCCAGCCGCCGTTCCTGCTCCCGGCGTCTGCCGCCCAGCCACATCTGTGCCGCGGCCTTCGCCACGGTCGTGCCCAGCCGTAACGCGGCCGCAGCCTCAGCGCTCACTTCCCGCCCCCTCGACACACCCGGACCGAGGGCATTGTCACCCCTCGCGCCGCCTCTCGTCCCGCTTTCGCAGCCACGGCTCCAGCGGCAGGGACAGCGTGGCCACGCAGACCGCCGGCCACAGGGAGGTCAGGCGCAGGCCCGGGGTCCACAGCGGCAGCAGGACGGCGGTCAGGAACGTGGTCAGCCAGCCGAGGACCAGCGGGCTGCGCAGCCGGGCCCGCAGCGGGAACAGCAGCGCCGAGGACACCAGCGCGCTCGGCACCAGCAGCAGCGCCGCCCACAGCAGCGCACTCCAGCCGTCGACCTCGATCACATGCATCCCGGACCCACCGTTACGTACCACGACAAAGGCTCCTGTCCTCAGAGAAGAGCGACAGGAGCCCGCGTCGGTTGCCCGGGGGGCGGAGTTACCGCAGGCGGGCCATCAGGGCGTGTTCGACGAGTGTGATGAGGGCGCTCTTGGCGTCGGCGCGGTGGCGGGCGTCGGTGGTGATGATGGGGGTGTCGGGGCCGATCTGGAGTGCTTCGCGGACTTCGTCGGGGGTGTAGGGCTGTTGTCCGTCGAAGCCGTTGAGGGCGATGACGAAGGGGAGTCCGGAGTTCTCGAAGTAGTCGACGGCGGGGAAGCAGTCGGCGAGGCGGCGGGTGTCGACGAGGACGATGGCGCCGATGGCGCCGCGGACGAGGTCGTCCCACATGAACCAGAAGCGGTCCTGTCCGGGGGTGCCGAACAGGTACAGGATGAGGTCCTGGTCCAGGGTGATGCGGCCGAAGTCCATGGCCACCGTGGTGGTGGTCTTGTCCCCGGTGTGGGTGAGGTCGTCGATGCCGGCCGACGCGGACGTCATGACGGCCTCTGTGCGCAGCGGGTTGATCTCCGAGACGGCGCCGACGAACGTGGTCTTGCCCACGCCGAAGCCGCCCGCCACCACGATCTTCGCGGAGGTGGTGGAGCGGGAAGGACCGCCGCTAGAGCTTGCGAAGTCCACTGAGCACCCTTTCGAGCAGTGTCACGTCTGGCTGGCCACCGGCGTTCTCGTCGCCGCCGGGCTGATGGATGGCGACCAGGCCCGCCTCCGCCAAGTCGGCGACGAGGATCCTGGCCACGCCGAGGGGGATCGTCAGCAGGGCCGAGATCTCGGCCACCGACTTGATCTCCCGGCACAGGTTGCAGATCCGCTGATGCTCGGGCAGCTGACCCTGCATCTGGTGCGGAGCGGCGGTGGTGTGCACCAGTGCCTCGATGGCGAGCTGGTAGCGCGGGCGGGTCCGGCCGCCGGTCATGGCGTACGGACGCACCAGGGGGTTGTTCGCCGCCGTGGCCGGGGCCGGCTCGGGACGGCGCTGCGGCTGGACCGGCTGGATGCGCGGCGCCTGCGGCTGGTCGTACGGCGGCTGGTTGTAGGGACCGGGGCCCTGCGGGGTGTAGGGCCGGCGGTGGTCGGGGGCGGAGGGGAAGTTGTACGGGTTCGCCGAGCCGTCCTGCTGGCCCTGGGCAGGTCCGTACGACCAGTTGCCCGAAGACGAATCGCCTGGGGGTGTTGCCACTTTCTCCTCCTCCGAACTGCGCGGGGCACCCATCCCTGTGGAAGCCGCGTCCCGAAACCTTACGGCCCCGGGACACGTAAACGCATCGTCCGATTACTAGTTGAGAAGGCTTCCCTGGAGCTCCGCGCGGAGATCCGGGGTGAGAACCGTGCCCGCGCGGTCCACCAGAAGGGCCATCTCGTACCCGATGAGGCCGATGTCCGCCTCCGGGTGGGCCAGTACCGCGAGGGACGAGCCGTCGGAGATGGACATGATGAAGAGGAATCCTCGCTCCATCTCCACAACCGTCTGGTTCACGTTGCCGCCCTCGAAGATGCGCGAGGCACCGGCGGTCAGCGAGGTCAGACCGGAGGCGACGGCCGCGAGCTGGTCGGCGCGGTCGCGGGGGAAGCCTTCGGACATCGCCAGAAGGAGTCCGTCGGCGGAGACCACCACCGTGTGGGACACCCCCGGGGTGTTGTCCACGAAGTTGGTGATCAACCAGTTCAGGTTCTGTGCCGCCTGGCTCATCGGGCTCACACTAACGCTCCTGGTTGTAGGTGCTGTCAGGACCGAAGCCCTGGCCGTTCGTATCACTGCCTGCGCTGCGCCCGCGCTGGACGCCCCGACGCAGGTTGCTCAGCCTGCCCCGGACGTCCTCCGGGGCGCGGGAGACCTGTGGGCCTCCCTGGGGGGTGGATTCGGCGGAACCCTCGACCAGGTTGGCCTTGGGCACCCGCCGCGGCAGACCGGAGGCGGTGACCCCGCCTGCCTTGGGCTTCCGGAGCTGCGCGGCCTGCTGCCACCGCTCGTCGTTCGCCGACCGCCAGTTGCTGCCGTCGCCCGCGCCCTGGGTGTTCCCCGGTGCCGGGGACGCCGCTTCCTGCCGCACGCGCGCCGTGCCGTTCGCGTTCGAGTTCGCGGAGCCGGCGCCGTGGGATCCGCTCGCGGGGGCGCCACGGCGGGGCAGCCCGGCGTCGGTCAGCTCGTGCGCGGCGGGAGAGGCCGTACCCGGACGGTCGAAGCCTACGCCGTTCCGCTCATCCGCGTCAGCGGCCCGCGGGGTTTCCGTTTCCGGAGCGTACTGGGCCGGATAGCCGTTCTGGTAACCGTCCTGCTGAGGCCAGTCGTCCTGGTAGGACGGCTGCTGGGCGGGCTCCGCGTACGGTGCCTGGGACTCAGGGTAACCGCCGTCGGCGGAGAAGCCCTCGGGCTGCGGCACCTCACCGGTCGGCGAGTAGTACTGCTCGTCGTACGCCTGCTCGTACGGCCGCTCGTACGACCCGGTGTGCTGCTCCTGGTACGAGCCGGTGTGCTGCTCCTGGTAGGAGCCGGTGTGCGGTTCCTCGTAGGAGCCGGTGTGCTGCTCCTGGTACGAGCCCGTGTGCGGTTCCTCGTACGAGCCGGTGTGCTGCTCCTCGTACGCCGGGGCCTCGAAGTTCTGCTGAGGCTGCTGCGCGTCGTACGCCTGCTGCTGCTCCTGGTACGCCTGCTGCGGCTGTTCCTGGTAGGCCTGCTGCCCGCCGGTGAACGGGTCCTGGTACCCGGCGGTCTCGTGCTGCGGCTCGGCGTGCTGCCGGCCCTGCTGGGCCTCCAGCGCGGCGCGGCGCTCCTCGCGCAGCCGGGTGCGGCCGACGGGGTCCAGCCCGCGGGCGCCGTCGCCGTCCCCGGTGTACCGGCTGTCGTCGAAGCCCAGCTCGGCGGCGGTGCGCAGCGGCTGCTGCTGCTGTCCGCCGGGCTCCCCGCCCTGGAACTGCTGCTCCGGGATGATCTGCGAGACGGTGAACTCGTCGCGCTCCAGCGGGGCTTCGGCGCCACCGCCGTGCGTGATCGCGTCCGGCAGCATGACCAGGGACGTCGTACCGGCCTGCTCGCCCGAGGGGCGCAGCTGGACCCGGATGCCGTGCCGGTCGGACAGCCGGCCGACCACGAACAGGCCCATGCGCTGGGAGATCGCGGCGTCCACGGTCGGCGGGTTGGCCAGCTTGTGGTTGATGTCCGCGAAGTCCTCGGCGGTCAGACCGATGCCCTTGTCGTGGATCTCGATCATCACGCGGCCGTCGGGCAGCCGGGTCGCGGTGACGCGGACCTTGGTCTGCGGGGAGGAGAACGTGGTGGCGTTCTCCAGCAGCTCGGCCAGCAGGTGCACCAGGTCGGTGACCGCGCGGCCGTGGATCTCGGCCTCCGGCACACCGGACAGCTCGATGCGCTCGTACTGCTCCACCTCGGAGGAGGCGGCGCGCAGCACGTCGATCAGCGGCACCGGCTGGTCCCAGCGGCGGCCGGGCTCCTCGCCGGCGAGGACCAGCAGGTTCTCGCCGTTGCGGCGCATACGGGTGGCCAGGTGGTCCAGCTTGAAGAGGTTCTCCAGCTGGTCGGGGTCGGCCTCGTTGTTCTCCAGGTCGGTGATCAGGGTCAGCTGGCCCTCGATCAGCGACTGGTTGCGGCGCGAGAGGTTGGTGAAGATCGCGTTGATGTTGCCCCGCAGCAGCGCCTGCTCGGAGGCGAGCCGGACCGCCTCGCGGTGCACCTGGTCGAAGGCGCGGGCGACCTCGCCGATCTCGTCCTTGCTGGTGATCGGGATCGGCTCGACGCGGGTGTCGACCCGGCCGGGGTCGGTGCGGGAGAGCTGGTCGACCAGCATCGGCAGCCGCTGCTCGGCGATGCCGAAGGCGGCGTTGCGCAGGCGGCGCATCGCGCGGCTCATCTGGCGGGCCACCATGCCGGCCAGGATGAACGCGGCCAGCAGACCGATGACGACGACGGCGCCGGTGATCAGGGCGGAGGTCTTGGCGTCGTCGGCGATGCCGGACGCCTCGTTCACCGCCTTGTCGGCCATGTCCGCCTCGATCTGGCGGTAGGCCTTGTACTTCAGCGTGTTGACCGCCCACCAGTTGTCGGTGGTGATGCCCTTGGCGGCCAGCCCCTCACGGGTGAGCGTGCTGGTGTCCTTCATGGTGGCCAGCGCCGTGACCATGTCGGTCGGGTCCGACGGCGGGGCGACGTACTGGGGGTCCTGCGCCTTGGCCTTGCGGGCCAGCGCGGCGGCGTCCGCCTCGACCTTCCCCTTGGCGTCTTCCAGGCGCTGCGCGTCGGCCTCGGTGCCACCACCCTTGTACTCCTCCAGCGCGATGCGCTCCAGGTAGGCGTACGAGGACAGGGAGATCTGCTGGGACGCCAGGTTCGGGGCGTCGGGGCCGGGCTTGACCAGCAGGTGCGTGCCGATCGACCGCTCCAGCGACAGTGCCGCCTTGGTCAGCGACATGGCGTAGACGGTACGGCCGTAGGAGGTGATGTTTCCGGTGCCCAGACCGAGTTCGTTGGCGAACTCCATCAGCGGGTGGATGACCTCGACGTAGCCTTCCTCGGTCTTCACGCCGGTCATCCGGGAGGTGAAGGCGGCCTGCCGCAGCCGTGCCAGCTGGGGCTCGGCCTCGTGGAACAGCGTCAGCCGGCGCTTGATGCCCGACTTGTCCGGGGCGCTCTCGGCGGCGTCGTCGAACACCTTGGCGGCCTGGTCGGTGGCCTTGCGGGCGTTGTCGACGGCCGCCTTGCTCTCGGCGTCCTTCTTGCTCAGCAGCAGCGGCTCGGCGCTGACGTCGCGCTCGTTCTCCAGGGCGTCGGCGTAGGAGAGGGCGGCGCGCACCAGCCGGGCGGTGTTCTCGGCGTCACGGGCCTCCTGCCAGGTGTCGATCGAGCTCTTCACCTGGAAGCCGCCCATGACGAGGCCGACCATCACGGGTATGAGCAGGATCGCGTTCAGCCGGGTGGGCACCCGCCAGTTCCGCGGGGAGAGACGGCCGCCGGACGCCGGAGCCGCCGCCGGCTCCGCGCCGGGAACGGGGGTGGGCGCCGCAGCGCGCGGCGGCGGGGTGAAGTTGCCCCGCGCCGACGGCTCGGGACCGTTCTTGCTTCGCCTCACTCGACCAACAACCTCTCGGCGGTCGGCACCTACGTCGTGCCGCAGTCTCTCAGAGCCCGGTTCACCACAGACCACTACGGGGTACGTCTTGGACCATTGGGCAGTTCAGGCATTCCAGCACGTGGACCAGCGCGATTCCAAACAGCGGAACCCCGTGATGGAGCGAATGTAAACGCCAGATAAAACGGTCATAAAGAGCGAGCCTTGCCAAAAGGCGGGGGGTTCGTGCGCGCAGCGGTACCGTTCGAACGCGTCGCGTGGTGATGCCCGGCCATTCCTCTGCCGAACTGTTATGAACACCGGAGCCGACCGTGTCAAAGGCCACAGCCGGCTCCGAAACCTTTACGACAACTGCCGTATTGCCCGTCGCACTTGGGTGTTACTTCAAGCGGGCCATCAGGGCGTGTTCGACGAGTGTGATGAGGGCGCTCTTGGCGTCGGCGCGGTGGCGGGCGTCGGTGGTGATGATGGGGGTGTCGGGGCCGATCTGGAGTGCTTCGCGGACTTCGTCGGGGGTGTAGGGCTGTTGTCCGTCGAAGCCGTTGAGGGCGATGACGAAGGGGAGCCCGGAGTTCTCGAAGTAGTCGACGGCGGGGAAGCAGTCGGCGAGGCGGCGGGTGTCGACGAGGACGATGGCGCCGATGGCGCCGCGGACGAGGTCGTCCCACAT
>NZ_BMSK01000018.1:12712-218642 GCF_014649115.1 Streptomyces eurythermus
GACGGTGGTCGTCGTCTTGTCCCCGGTGTGGGTGAGGTCGTCGATGCCGGCCGACGCGGACGTCATGACGGCCTCTGTGCGCAGCGGGTTGATCTCCGAGACGGCGCCGACGAACGTGGTCTTGCCCACGCCGAAGCCGCCCGCCACCACGATCTTCGCGGAGGTGGTGGCCCGTCCCGCGTCAGAGCTTGCGAAGTCCACTGAGCACCCTTTCGAGCAGCGTCACATCCGGAGCGCCGCCGTTGTTCTCGTCGCCACCAGGCTGGTGAATGGCGACCATGCCGGCCTCGGCGAGGTCGGCCACCAGGATCCGGGCCACACCGAGCGGCATGTTCAGCAGCGCCGACACCTCCGCGACCGACTTGACCTCGCGGCACAGGTGGCAGATGCGCTGGTGCTCCGGGAGCAGCCCCATGAGCACGGCCGGGTCGGCCGTGGTGCTGATCAGCGCCTCTATGGCGAGCTGGTAGCGGGGCCGGGTCCGGCCGCCGGTCATGGCGTAGGGCCTCACCAGCGGCTGGTCGCCCTCGTCCCCGTACGGCTCCGCGTACGGATCATGATGGGCGGTGGGCGGGGTCATGAATCCTCCGGGCGGGACAGCAAGTCGGTCAGTCAAGCCGTCTGACGGGGCCGGTGGGGGGATTGTGGCGGCCGGACGGTGTTTTCGTGAGGTGGGTGGTGCCGGGGCCGGTCAGTGGAGCAGACTGCCCTGGAGTTCGGCGCGCAGGTCCGGGGTGAGTACCGCACCCGCGCGGTCCACGAGCAGTGCCATCTCGTAGCCGACGAGGCCGATGTCCGCCTCCGGGTGGGCCAGCACCGCGAGGGACGACCCGTCCGAGATGGACATCAGGAAGAGGAACCCGCGTTCCATCTCCACGACCGTCTGCGCCACGGTGCCGCCCTCGAAGATCCGGGACGCCCCGGCCGTCAGCGAGGTCAGCCCGGAGGCGACGGCCGCCAGCTGGTCGGCGCGGTCTCTCGGGAAGCCTTCGGACATCGCCAGCAGAAGGCCGTCGGCGGAGACCACCACCGTGTGGGACACCCCGGGGGTGTTGTCCACGAAGTTGGTGATCAACCAGTTCAGGTTCTGTGCCGCCTGGCTCATCGGACTCAACTAACGCTCCTGCTGGTGAGTGGGGCTCGGGAAGCTGCCGGTCTGGCCGCTGCCGGCCTGACGGCCCTGAGCGATGCCCCGACGGAGATTGGTCAGCCGGCCGCGTACGTCATCGGGCGCACGCGAGACCTGCGGACCGCTTTGGTGCTGTTGCTGCTGGGCGGTGCCGGGCACGAGGTTCGCCCGGGGCACGCGACGCGGCAGGCCGGAGGTGGTGACCCCGCCCGCGGCGGGCTGCCGTACGCGCTCGGCCTGCCGGACGAGTTCGTCGTTCGGCGAGGTGCGCCAGGAGCCGGTGTTCGACCCGGACCGCTGCGGAGCGGACGCGGGCGACTGCGACTGCGACTGCGACTGCGGCTGCGTCTGGGGCTGCTGCGGCGCGGGCGCGTTCTCCTGCTGCTGCTGGAACCAGTTGGTCTCCAGCGTGTCGAACAGCGGGGTACGACCGTCTCCCGGGCCACTGGCCGGCGGCAGGGCCTCCGGCTCGGTGCGGGCCGGGCGCTGCTGCTGCGGCGCGGCCGGGTGCGGCGCGCCGAAGTCGTCGTGACCGGCCGGCCGCGGACGCTCGAACTGCCCGGTGTGGCCGGGGTCCGGCCGGCCGGGAAGGGCGTGCTGTCCGGTGGAGCCGCCGTCGTAACCGCCGTCGTACGCCTGCGGGGCCTGCGGCGCCGGGAACTGGCCCGTGTGCCGGCCGCCGTTGTCCGGCCGGCCGGAGCCCGGCGCGCCGAACACGTCGGAGCGGGCGAACGAACCGGTGTCCTGCCGGGCACCGGGAGCGTCGAAGGGCCCCGCCTGCCGCTCGGCGTCCGGACGCGCGAACTGCCCCGTGTGGTGGGCGTTGTCGAGCTGCGGGTACTGACCAGTCTGTTGGCCGTTGTCGAGCTGCGGGTAGCCGCCGGTCTGCCGGCCGTTGTCCGGCTGCGGGAACTGGCCCGTCTGCCGCGTGTTGTCGAGCTGCGGGAACTGGCCCGTCTGCTGGGCGTTGTCCGGCTGCGGGTAGCCGCCGGTCTGCCGCCCGTTGTCCGGCTGCGCGAACCGGCCCGTCTGCTGGAGGTCGTCCGGGCGGGCGAACTGTCCCGTCTGCTGGGCGGAGTTGCCCGCGCCGGGCAGCTCCGGACGCTGGAACTCGCCGGTCGCGGCCGGACCCCGGTCGTCGACGCGGGGCATCTCCGCGGTCGAGCCCGGACCCTGCCGGTCGTCCACGCGCGGCATGTGCGAGGTCTGCGCCGGGTCCTGCTCGTCGTGGCCGCGCGGGGTGTCCAGCGAGGCACGGGACAGCGGGGCCTGGTCGGCCCAGCCCGGGGTGCGGGACTGCGGCTCGCCGCCGGGCAGTTCGGCCCGCGGGCCGCCGCGCGGCGGCAGCTGGGGGCGGCGCCCCTGGTCCGCCGGGCCGTCGGACCGCTTGCGGCCACGGCCGCCACGGCTGCCGTTGCCGCTGCCATTGCCGCCACCGCCGAACAGGTCCTGCTGCGGACCGTTCGGGTGGGCGGTCTGCAGACCCTGCGGCGCACCGGGCGCCTGACCGCCGCGGCCGCCCGCGCCGGAACCGGCCGGCATCCGGCCGCCCTGCTGCGGCGCGGCACCGGGACCGCCCTGCGGCCCGCGGGCTCCGCCCGGCGCACCGGGACGGCCGCCCTGGGCCGGGTTGGACAGCGCGGCGCGCGGACCCTGGCCGGGACCGGCCTGGCCGCGCGGGGCGGGACCGCCACCGAGCAGACCGCCACCGGCCGGGCCGCCACCGGCGTTGCCGGTCTGCCGCCTGGCCGCGGCCGCACCGGCGGCGGCCTGCGCGGCGGCGGGACCACCGGAGGACACGGGCGCGCCGGGCTTGCCCGGAACCGGCTTCCGGTCGCCCTGGGCGACGTCCACCGGCAGCATGACCAGCGCGGTCGTACCACCGGAGTCGGACGGGCGCAGCTGGATGCGGATGCCGTGCCGCTGCGAGAGCCGGCCGACCACGAACAGACCCATGCGGCGGGACACCGACACGTCCACGGTGGGCGGCGAGGCGAGCCGCTCGTTGATCGCCGCGAGGTCCTCGGGGGACAGACCGATACCGGTGTCGTGGATCTCGATCAGGACGCGGCCGTCGGGCAGCGCGTGACCGGTGACCTTGACCTTGGTCTGCGGGGAGGAGAACGAGGTCGCGTTCTCCAGCAGCTCGGCGAGCAGGTGCACGAGGTCGTTGACGACCCGGCCGGCGACCTGGGTGGTGGGGACGGCGGCCAGCTCGATGCGCTCGTACTGCTCCACCTCGGACGCGGCGGCACGCAGCACGTCGACCAGCGGGACCGGGCGGGTCCAGCGACGGCCCGGCTCCTCACCGGCGAGCACGAGGAGGTTTTCGCCGTTACGGCGCATACGGGTGGCGAGGTGGTCCAGCTTGAACAGCGAGGACAGCTGGTCCGGGTCGGCCTCGCGGGACTCCAGCTCGGAGATCAGCGACAGCTGGCGCTGGATCAGGCCCTGGGAGCGGCGCGAGAGGTTGGTGAACATCGCGTTGACGTTGCCCCGCAGCAGGGCCTGCTCGGCGGCGAGGCGGACCGCCTCGCGGTGCACGTCGTCGAAGGCCGCGGCCACCTGGCCGATCTCGTCGCGGGAGTGCACACCGACCGACTCCACGGAGGTGTCCACGTCCTGCGGGTCGGACTCGGAGAGCTGCTTGACCAGCTCGGGCAGACGGTCCTGGGCGACCTTGGTCGCGGTCTCCTGGAGCCGGCGCAGCGAGCGGATCATGGAGCGGGCCACGACGAACGCGCCGACCAGCGAGACACCGAGCACGAGCAGGATCAGCGCACCGGAGATGATGGCGTCACGCTGGGTGGCGCTCTTCAGCTCGCGGGCCTTCTGCTCCATCTCCTCCAGGAGCGTGTGCTCGATCTTCTTCATCTGCTCGATCTTGGTCGAGCTGTCGTCCACCCAGTCCTTGTAGGAGCGCGCCGGCAGCTGCTGGAGGCCGTCGGGGGACTCGAAGGAGCGCTTGGCGTAGGTGTCGGCCGCCTCGATCGTCGGGTTGCCCTCGTCGATCGGCTTCAGCAGCTCCTCGGCGTTCTGGTCGGCGTAGATCTTCCGGAAGATCGCCAGCTCGGAGTTCTCGCTCTCGTACGCCGACTGGCCGTAGAGGCGGTCGTTCTCGGAGAGGTCGCCCTTGGTGGAAGGGGTCGCCGGCAGCGCGGCGGCGATCATGGCCCGCTGTACGGAGGCGTACTCCTTGGCGGTGGAGAAGGCCGCCAGGGCGCGGGTACGGGAGATCATCTCCGGGTTGCTGGACGCCTCGGCCATGTCCTGGGAGAGGCCGATCAGCTGGGTGATGAGCCGGTGGTACGACTCGACCGTCTGGGAGGCGTTCTGCTTCGACCCGTACGCCTTCTGGCGGATCTTGGCCAGGTCGTCCAGCTGGTTGGCGAGGCCGACGAGCGCGTCACGCACGCCCTGGAGCTTGCCGTCCTTGCTCGCCGCGTCGATCTTCTCGGAGTCGTCCAGGAAGTCGTCGCGGGCCCGGTCGGTCTTCTGCTGGTAGGCCTTGATCTGGTAGTCGCTGGAGTTCAGACCGCCGCGCGCCAGCGGGCCGGCGGACTGGTCGCGCTCCTCCTGGAGCGCCGCGGCCAGCTCGGTGGCCTGCTTGGTCATCTCCGTCAGCAGCTTCATGTTGTCGAGCTGCTGGATGTCGTTCAGGTTCTCGTTGATGCGCAGGGCGCCCAGCGAGGTGGCCGCCACCACGGGGAGCGCGAGCAGCGAGACCAGGCGGGTGGAGATGCGCCAGTTGCGCAGGTGCAGCCGGGAACCGGAGCCGACGGAGCCGCCCGGGGCGGGCTTCACGGTCGGCGTGGGGGCGCCGGAGGGAGCCGTCTTCGCGGGGGCCGACAGGGCGGGGGCGCCGGGGCGTCCGCCGCCGTCCTTGGCCGGGGCCGGGTTCGGACCCTGGGCGTGCTGGGGCGTCGAACCGCGGTCGGTCCCGCCGTGCGGCTCCGGCTCCGCCGAAGCGCTGCCATCCCTCTTGAAACGTCCCTGCACTAGCGTCGCAACCTCTGGACCAGGCGCCCCTCCGCGTGAACGGAGGGACACGGTGTCGGCGTTGTGGGGAGCGCCCTGAATACGCCCCCCGGGTGGTCTTGAGTGACCGGCGCTGGCTTCCCCCTGTCTCGCCGCCACTCGGCGCTGTGTCGCGCCCCCTGTGCGCCGGCTCGATCCCGCGGCGGTCCGTGGAATTCCAGCACAGTGCAGGATCTCCAACAAGGGCGGCGGGCCGAGCTGTGACCTCTGTGACAACCTGTGAGGGATGGGTTACCAGCCGTTGAGTCATATTCGGTCGAAAACGGGCATACATCGGCGAGTTGCCGGTGGGTGCCAGGTGTCCCAGTCGCCATGATCAGGAGCGGAATGATGGCTTCAGGGGTCCAATGTCCGTTTCGTTAGGACCGATTGGCGGCCGGAATTGACCGGTTTGCCCATGAGTTGGTGAGCAAACTCACACACTTCTCGGGGACAGTTGGCGACTTCGTCGGGGAATCGGATGTTTAGCCTGACGCTTTACAAGGCGGGCGACTCTGCCAACCCACTCCACCAGAGGGCACAGGACGACAACGGTGAAGACGACGATGATGTTCCGCAAGATAGCCAACCCGCGACGCACGACCCTGGCGCACCTGAAGGACGCCGGCGAGCTGCACACGCCCGAGCTGCCGGAGCACCCCGTCGACCTCCCCGCCCAGACCGCCAACCCCCGGCGCACCGTCCTCATGGACGTCCCGGTGGGCTCGGGGGCCCCGGCGGGCGAGTGACCGACGGCTTCACCGGGCGCGGCCGGAGGGATCCACGAAGATCCCCCGGCCGCGTTCGTACGCAGTGACCCGCCTCTGACCTGCGGCGACACCCCCAGCAGCGGTGAGCGTCCTATAGCTCCGATAACCTGGGGCGTCAATACGCCGGTTCTCAGTGAGGGGCGCGAGCATCCCGTGCGCATCGCCAGGTTCTCCATCGACGGGAACGTAGCCTTCGGCGCGGTCGAGGGCGACAAGCAGGACGAACTCGTCCTCGACATCATCAAGGGCATCCCGTTCGCGGACTTCGAGCTGTCCGGGACGAAGGTGCCGCTCAGCAAGGTCAGGCTGCTCCCGCCGGTGCTCCCCAACAAGGTCGTGGCATTCGGCCGCAACTACGCCGAGCACGCCCGCGAGCTGGGCAACGAGGTGCCCGAGGCACCCTTCGCCTTCTTCAAGCCGTCCACCTCGGTGATCGGCCCCGGCGACGAGATCCGGTACCCGTCGTTCTCCCAGGAGCTGCACCACGAGGCCGAGCTGGCCGTCGTCATCGGCCGCATGTGCCGCGAGGTCCCGCGCGAGCGCGTGAAGGACGTCATCCTCGGCTACACCTGCGCCATCGACGTCACCGCCCGTGATGTGCAGCGGCGCGAGAAGCAGTGGGCCCGGGCCAAGGGCTTCGACAGCTCCTGCCCGCTCGGCCCCTGGGTGGAGACGGACCTGGACCTCGCCCGCGCGAACGATCTGACCATCCAGCTCACCGTCAACGGCGAACAGCGCCAGCTGGGCCGCACGAGCGAGATGATCCACCCGATCGAGGACCTGGTCGTCAACATCTCGGAGGCCATGACGCTGCTCCCCGGCGACGTCATCCTCACCGGAACCCCCGCGGGGGTCGGCCCCCTGAACGTCGGCGACGAGGTCGCCGTCACCATCGAAGGCATCGGCACTCTCACCAACAAGGTTGTCAAGCGTGGCTAGCGCATCCTCCCCCAAGCTCTCGGCTCCGCTCGAGCAGGGGGGACCCCCGTCAGCAGTCCGTGTCCGTTTCTGCCCCTCGCCCACCGGTAACCCGCACGTGGGCCTGGTGCGCACCGCCCTGTTCAACTGGGCCTTCGCCCGGCACCACCAGGGCACCCTGGTCTTCCGCATCGAGGACACCGACGCGGCCCGCGACTCCGAGGAGTCCTACAACCAGCTCCTCGACGCGATGCGCTGGCTCGGCTTCGACTGGGACGAGGGCCCCGAGGTCGGCGGCCCGCACGCGCCGTACCGCCAGTCGCAGCGGATGGACATCTACCGGGACGTCGCCCGGAAGCTCCTGGACGGCGGCTACGCCTACCACTGCTACTGCTCCCAGGAGGAGCTGGACACCCGCCGCGAGGCCGCCCGCGCCGCCGGCCGGCCCTCCGGCTACGACGGCCACTGCCGGGACCTGAGCGCCGAGCAGGTCGAGCAGTACCAGGCGCAGGGCCGTGAGCCCATCGTGCGCTTCCGGATGCCGGACGAGGCGATCACGTTCACCGACCTGGTCCGCGGCGAGCTGACCTTCACCCCGGAGAACGTGCCCGACTACGGCATCGTGCGCGCCAACGGCGCCCCGCTGTACACGCTGGTCAACCCGGTCGACGACGCGCTGATGGAGATCACCCACGTCCTGCGCGGCGAGGACCTGCTCTCCTCCACCCCGCGCCAGATCGCGCTGTACAAGGCGCTGATCGAACTGGGCGTCGCCCAGCGCGTCCCGGAGTTCGGCCACCTGCCGTACGTGATGGGCGAGGGCAACAAGAAGCTGTCCAAGCGCGACCCGCAGTCGTCGCTGAACCTCTACCGCGAGCAGGGCTTCCTGCCCGAGGGCCTGCTCAACTACCTCTCCCTGCTGGGCTGGTCGCTCTCCGCGGACCAGGACATCTTCACGATCGAGGAGATGGTCCGGGCCTTCGACATCTCCGATGTGAACCCCAACCCGGCCCGCTTCGACCTGAAGAAGTGCGAGGCGATCAACGGCGACCACATCCGCATGCTGGATGTGAAGGAGTTCGCCGAGCGCTGCCGGCCGTGGCTGAAGGCCCCGTTCGCGCCGTGGGCGCCGGAGGACTTCGACGAGGCCAAGTGGCAGGCGATCGCCCCGCACGCCCAGACCCGTCTGAAGGTCCTGTCGGAGATCACCGCCAACGTCGACTTCCTGTTCCTGCCGGAGCCGGTCGAGGACGAGGCGTCGTGGGCGAAGGCGATGAAGGAGGGCAGCGACGCCCTCCTGCGCACCGCCCGGGAGAAGCTCCAGGCGGCGGACTGGTCCTCGGCGGAGTCCCTGAAGGAGGCCGTCCTGGCCGCCGGCGAGGCGCACGGCCTCAAGCTCGGCAAGGCCCAGGCCCCGGTCCGCGTGGCCGTCACCGGCCGCACGGTCGGCCTCCCCCTCTTCGAGTCCCTGGAGATCCTGGGCAAGGACAAGACGCTGGCCAGGATCGACGCGGCCCTGGCCAAGCTCACCGCGTAACCGACACCACCCACACGTGAGGGGCGGCCCCGGACCCCCGGGCGCCGCCCCTCACGCGTGTCACTGTCACTGGTCGCCGACGCTCGGTGACCGCCCGGATTCCGCGTTCTTCCGGAACGGTTCGGGGTCCGGCGGTACCGTCGGTCCCATGGCGATCAGAGCCGTCGTCTGGGACGTGGACGACACCCTCTTCGACTACACGAGCGCGGACCGGGAGGGCATGCGGGCCCATCTGCTGGCCGAGGGGCTGCTCGGCGCGCACGGCGGCGTGGAACGGGCCCTGCTGCGCTGGCGGGAGATCACCGACGTCCAGTGGGCCCGGTTCTCCGCCGGAGAGGTGGACTTCGTCACACAGCGACGCGACCGCACCCGCGTCTTCCTGGGGCGGGACCTGACCGACGCCGAGGCCGACGCCTGGTTCGAGCGCTATCTGGCCCACTACGAGGCCGCCTGGAGCCTGTTCCCGGACGTCCTGCCCGTCCTGGACGCCCTCGCGGCCGGCTACCGGCATGCGGTGCTCTCCAACTCCAGTCTCACGGTCCAGGAGCACAAGCTGCGCACCCTCGGCCTCCTCGACCGCTTCGAATCCGTCCTGTGCGCCGCCGAGCTGGGCGTCTCCAAGCCGCAGGCCGGCGCCTTCCACGCGGCCTGCGAGGCGCTGGGGCTGCCCCCGCACGAGGTGGCCTACGTCGGCGACCACCCGGAGATCGACGGCAGGGGCGCCGCCGAGGCCGGGCTGCTGTCCGTGTGGATCGACCGCGGAACCGTCCTCGTACGGCCCGCCGGACAGCCCGTCGCGCACCGGATCTCGACCCTCGCCGAACTCCCGGCGCTCGTCCGCGCCGATACCCGTTTTGGAGCCCCGTCCACCTTCGGGTAATGTTCTTTCTGCGCCGAGGGGCGCGGGCCGAAAGGCCGAAGCCCCGAGGAGCAAGCTAGAACGAGATCCCCTCCACAGGGGCTTGAGTTCCAGTGGCCTATGGTGTAATTGGCAGCACGACTGATTCTGGTTCAGTTAGTCTTGGTTCGAGTCCAGGTAGGCCAGCTCGCAGAGCTTATCTGCAAAGCCCCCGTTGTGTAGCGGCCTAGCACGCTGCCCTCTCAAGGCAGTAGCGCCGGTTCGAATCCGGTCGGGGGTACTGATCTCGATCTTGTCGGGATCGCTAGGGCCCCCGTTGTGTAGCGGCCTAGCACGCCGCCCTCTCAAGGCGGTAGCGCCGGTTCGAATCCGGTCGGGGGTACTGACTGGTCTAAACCATCATTGGTCTATGGTGTAATTGGCAGCACGACTGATTCTGGTTCAGTTAGTCTTGGTTCGAGTCCAGGTAGACCAGCTCGGATCTGCGGCGTTGCACTGCAAACGCTTGTAAGATCCACGCCCCCGTTGTGTAGCGGCCTAGCACGCCGCCCTCTCAAGGCGGTAGCGCCGGTTCGAATCCGGTCGGGGGTACGCACAGGGAAGGCCCTCCACCTCGGTGGAGGGCCTTCGCCGTATCTCCGGCCCGCGGCTCACTCGAAGCCGTACCGCCGTGCCGTCTCCTCCTCCTGGGCCAGCCGGTGCAGGGCCCGGAGCAGCGGCTCGTTGAGGATCGCCGCGAGGACCGCGGTCTCGATCCGCTCCGCCTCCGACGGCTGGGCCTCCAGGTTGTCCAGGTCCAGGACGGCCGTGCGGTGCATCAACTCCGCGTACGGCGCGAGCCGTTCCGCCCCCCAGTCGTAGCCGAGCCGGCGCAGCGCGGCCACCGCCACCACCAGTGAGCGGTAGGCGGGGGAGATGGTCGTGAGCAGCTTGGCGTTCTGCCAGCCCAGCCGGTCCAGGAGCGCGGCGACCTCCCGGTGCGCGGCCCGGACGTACTCGTCGTCCTCGTCCGGCTCCGGCACCTGCGGCAGCGCCCACAGGGCCGCGCCCAGCCGGATGGACCGGCCCAGGGAGTCGTCGTCCACGTGCCCCAGGACCTCGCGCACGGTCGACACCGGCAGCCGGCCCACCTGGATCATCGCCCGCACCAGGCGCAGCCGGCGCAGATGTTCCTCGCCGTACTCGGCCGTCGTGGCGTTGATCTGGCGGCCGGGCGGCAACAGCCCTTCGCGCAGGTAGTACTTGATCGTCGCGGTGGACACACCGCTGTGTCTGCTCAGCTCGGCAAGTCGCATCCCTTGCGCCCCTTCTTGGATAGCGGCACTATCTAAGCAGCGGCCCTTGGATAGCGCCGCTCACCAATGAGGGGGAAGTCATGGTGTCCCGTACCACCGCCGACGCGCGGGGCGAGGTCGTCGTCCTGCTGATCGGCATGCGCGTCAACCGTTTCCTGGCCGTGCGGCTGTGGCTGCCCGTGATGCTGGGGATGTTCCGCATGTTGCGGGAACTGGAGAAGGACCCCGCGCGGGGCCTGCTGACCAAGGTGCTGCTGACGGCGTCACCGCGGACGTACTACGTCGTGCAGTACTGGGAGTCGAAGGAGAAGCTGTACGCCTACGCGACGGCGCCGGACGCGTTCCACCACAAGGCGTGGACGCGGCTCAACCGCCTGGAGCGGGCCGGGAGGCTGCGCGGGCAGGTGGGGATATGGCACGAGACGTACGTCGTGCCGGAGGGGTCCTACGAGGCGGTCTACGGCGACATGCCGGCGTTCGGGCTGGCCGCCGCGCACGGTCAGGTTCCGCTGGAGAAGCGGGGCCGTTATGCCAGGGACCGGTTCGCCCACCGGTCGGGGGAGGGGGCGGGCGTGTAGTCGCCCAGGGGGGCAGGGGGTGCCCCTTGAAGTGAAGGGATCGGCCCGCCCCCGGGAAGAACCTGCCGCGGCGTTGAGGCGGCCTTCCTAGGGCGGGGCGATCCCGTGCGGTCCGTGCTGTCAGCCCGAGCGGCGCAGGGCCTCCGAGAGGCGGGCCGCGGCGTCGATGACCGCCTGGGCGTGCATGCGGCCCGGGTGGCGGGTCAGGCGCTCGATGGGGCCGGAGACGGAGACGGCGGCCACCACGCGGTTGGAGGGCCCGCGCACGGGCGCCGAGACGGACGCGACGCCCGGCTCGCGCTCACCGATGGACTGGGCCCAGCCGCGCCGCCGTACGCCGGACAGGGCCGTCGCCGTGAAGCGGGCGCCCTGCAGGCCCCGGTGCAGCCGCTCCGGCTCCTCCCAGGCGAGCAGGATCTGCGCCGAGGAGCCCGCCTTCATGGTGAGCGTGGAGCCGACCGGGACCGTGTCCCGCAGGCCGGAGAGACGTTCCGCCGCGGCCACACAGATCCGCATGTCACCCTGGCGCCGGTAGAGCTGGGCGCTCTCGCCGGTGACATCACGGAGGTGGGTGAGCACGGGGCCCGCCGTGGCCAGCAGCCGGTCCTCGCCCGCCGCCGCCGCGAGCTCGGCGAGGCGCGGGCCGAGGATGAACCGGCCCTGCATGTCGCGTGCCACCATGCGGTGGTGTTCCAGGGCCACGGCCAGGCGGTGGGCCGTGGGTCGTGCCAGTCCGGTCGCTCCGACCAGACCCGCGAGGGTGGCCGGACCGGACTCCAGGGCGCTCAGGACGAGGGCCGCCTTGTCCAGAACGCCGACGCCGCTACTGTTGTCCATGCAACGATACTCACGTCTCACTCTGTGAAACGCAAGTTCAATTTTCCGTGGAACGCGCCACCCTGGAACCACACGGCGGCCCGAGGACCAACGGGCCTGGCGGTGGACGCCCTAAATCACGACGTTCAGGGGCCCGGTAAGGGCAGCCACCGCCCCTCAAGATCTCTAGTTGGGTCGGTGGACGCTTGCCGGCCGGAGGGAAAGCGATGGGTAGGACACTCGCGGAGAAGGTCTGGGACGACCACGTCGTCCGGCGCGCCGAGGGCGAGCCCGACCTCCTCTACATCGATCTGCACCTGCTGCACGAGGTGACCAGCCCCCAGGCCTTCGACGGCCTGCGCAAGAGCGGCCGGAAGGTCCGCCGCCTCGACCTCACCATCGCGACCGAGGACCACAACACCCCGACCCTCGACATCGACAAGCCGATCGCCGACCCGGTCTCCCGCGCCCAGCTGGAGACCCTGCGCAAGAACTGCGCCGAGTTCGGTGTGCGGCTGCACCCGCTGGGCGACGTCGAGCAGGGCGTCGTCCACGTCGTCGGCCCGCAGCTGGGCCTGACCCAGCCCGGCACCACGGTCGTCTGCGGCGACTCGCACACCTCCACGCACGGAGCCTTCGGCGCGCTGGCGTTCGGCATCGGCACCTCGCAGGTCGAGCACGTGCTGGCCACCCAGACGCTGCCCATGGCCCGCCCGAAGACCATGGCCATCACCGTCGAGGGCGAGCTGCCCGACGGCGTGACCGCCAAGGACCTGATCCTGGCGATCATCGCGAAGATCGGCACCGGCGGCGGCCAGGGCTACATCCTGGAGTACCGCGGCTCCGCCATCGAGAAGCTCTCGATGGAGGCCCGGATGACCATCTGCAACATGTCGATCGAGGCCGGTGCCCGCGCCGGCATGATCGCCCCGGACGAGACCACCTTCGAGTACCTCAAGGGCCGCCCGCACGCCCCCGAGGGCGCCGACTGGGACGCGGCCGTGGCGTACTGGAAGACCCTGCGCACCGACGACGACGCCGTCTTCGACGCCGAGGTGGTCATCGACGCCGCCGAGCTGTCGCCGTTCGTCACCTGGGGCACCAACCCCGGCCAGGGCGCGCCGCTTTCGGCGTCCGTCCCCGACCCGGCTTCGTACGAAGACGCTTCGGAGCGCCTGGCCGCCGAAAAGGCCCTGGAATACATGGGGTTGGCGGCCGGACAGCCGCTGCGCTCCATCGACGTGGACACCGTCTTCGTAGGCTCGTGCACCAACGGCCGCATCGAGGACCTGCGCGCCGCCGCCGGCATCCTGCGCGGCCGCAAAGTCGCCGACGGCGTACGGATGCTGGTCGTGCCCGGCTCCGCGCGGGTCGGTCTGCAGGCCGTCTCCGAGGGCCTGGACGTGGTCTTCAAGGAGGCCGGCGCCGAATGGCGGCACGCGGGCTGCTCGATGTGCCTCGGCATGAACCCCGACCAGCTGGCCCCGGGCGAGCGCTCCGCCTCCACCTCCAACCGCAACTTCGAGGGCCGGCAGGGCAAGGGCGGCCGTACGCACCTGGTGTCGCCGCAGGTCGCGGCCGCGACCGCCGTCCTGGGCCACCTGGCCTCGCCCGCCGACCTGACCGACGCCCCCGCGCCCGCTGGAGTCTGAGAATCATGGAAGCCTTCACCACCCACACCGGCCGGGCCGTCCCGCTGCGCCGCAGCAACGTCGACACCGACCAGATCATCCCCGCCCACTGGCTCAAGAAGGTCACCCGCGACGGCTTCGAGGACGGGCTGTTCGAGGCCTGGCGCAAGGACCCCGAGTTCGTGCTCAACCGGCCCGAGCGGCAGGGCGCCACGGTCCTGGTCGCCGGCCCCGACTTCGGCACCGGCTCCTCGCGCGAGCACGCCGTCTGGGCGCTGCAGAACTACGGCTTCAAGGCCGTGATCTCCGCCCGTTTCGCCGACATCTTCCGCGGCAACTCGCTGAAGAACGGTCTGCTCACGGTGGTCCTGGACCAGAAGATCGTGGACGCCCTGTGGGAGCTCACGGAAGCGGACCCGACCGCCGAGGTCACGGTGGACCTCGAGGCGCGTGAGGTGCGCGCCGAGGGCATCACCGCCTCCTTCGAGCTGGACGAGAACTCGCGCTGGCGGCTGCTGAACGGTCTGGACGACATCTCCATCACGCTGCGGAACGAGCCGGACATCGCCGCTTACGAGGAGGGGCGCCCCGCCTACAAGCCGCGCACGCTCCAGGTCTGATCCGGCGGCCGGCCAGGCCCCCACAGGGTCGGATTTCGGCCACCTCGGCACCCCGTTTGTACCCCCGGTCGCCACGATCGGGGGTACAGCCATGTCTGCCCCCGGGCGCACCGGCCGCACCCTGCGGATTCTCTCAACTTGCCGTGTTAAGAAGGGCGTTGATTGGGTACGTGAGTGCTGTGTTCGGCTCCTTCGCAAGTGCCTGGAAGGCCAATTGAGGCGGTAGTTACCCCCCTGCGCAGGCGACAACTCGCCCCAGATGGCACAATCTGTGCATGGAACACGACGGCCAACTCCAGCTCTATACGGCGGTCGCGAACCAACTCAAGGAAGCGCACGCAAGGGTGCGCGCACTGCAAGTCCCGGAGGGCGTACGGGTGGCGCTGACCCGGAAGCTGCTGGTCATTACGGCCGCGGCCAAGCACGACCTCGCCGACGCGGCAAGGCGGCTCGATCGGTTCACTGCGGATCTCGACGCGGGTCGGATCCCCGAAGAGGACCGTTGAAACCGTCCGAGACGGCCGAGTCCGTTGCGGCACAAGGGTGATAAGCCCGTTTCGTGTTTGATTTGCGGTATATATCTGCCTAACGTGCGAAAAAGCTTGAACACTTTCGTTCTGGCGATGTCTCCGAAGGGGAAGACGTGAACAAGGCGCAGCTCGTAGAAGCGATTGCCGACAAGTTGGGCGGCCGCCAGCAGGCCGCCGATGCTGTCGATCATGTCCTGGACGCCATCGTCCGCGCGGTCGTCGCGGGCGAGCGGGTCTCGGTCACCGGCTTCGGGTCCTTCGAGAAGGTGGACCGCCCCGCCCGTTACGCCCGCAATCCTCAGACGGGCGAGCGGGTTCGGGTCAAGAAGACCTCCGTGCCGCGTTTCCGCGCCGGTCAGGGCTTCAAGGACCTGGTGAGCGGCTCGAAGAAGCTCCCGCGCGGTGGCGAGGTCGCCGTGAAGAAGGCGCCGAAGGGCAGCCTGTCCGGCCCGCCGCCCACCATTGCCAAGGCCGCCGGCAAGAAGGCCGCGGCCAAGAAGACGACGACGGCCGCGGCGAAGAAGACCACGGCGAAGAAGGCGACGCCGGCGAAGAAGACGACGACGGCCGCCGCGAAGAAGACCACGGCGAAGAAGGCGCCCGCCGCAAAGAAGACCACGGCGACCGCCAAGACCACCGCGGCCAAGAAGACCACCGCCAAGAAGGCCCCGGCGAAGAAGGTCACCGCGAAGAAGGCCCCGGCCAAGAAGTCGACGGCCCGCAAGACCACCGCCAAGAAGACGACCGCCCGCAAGGCGACGTCGTAAGGCCGCCAGGGCACTCACGCGCCGGGCCGGACTCCCCAGGGGAGCCCGGCCCGCGGCGTGTGCAAGGGCGGTTACAGGGTCTGAAGGGTCACGAGGGTGATCCGCGCCGCGTCCCCCTCGCCCTCCGTCTCGATCCGCACCCGCTGCCCGGGGCGGAGCAGCAGCAGCCCGCCGGCGTCGAACGCGGCGGCGTCGAAGGGCACGGGGGTGCCGTCGTCGAGGAGCACCTGTCCGCTGCGGGTCTCCGGGTCGTAGGTGTATGCGGTGGCCTGCATGGCCGTCAGCCTAGTGGGAATCCCCGGAGCCCGGGATCAGCAGCCCCGCCGCCACCGCCGCCGTGAACCGGCCCACCCCCAGCGCCAGGGCCGCGCGCAGGTCCGCGCCGGTGTCCACGTCCTGCCGTACCGAATCGACCCCCGCCGGCGCCAGTTCCGCGGCGCCGGAGGCCCGGTGGCGGGCGCGGGAATCCACGCCGAACGCCGGGCGCAATTCCCGGCCGCCGGTTGCCGCCAGCAAAGTCGTGCCCACCCCGGCCGCGTCCGGCAGAAAAGCCCGGGGGAATTCCGTGGCGGCGGCCAGCACCCGGGACAGTTCCGCCGGGCGCAGGGCCGGCAGATCGGCGTTCAGGGCCGCGACGGCGGCACCGGGACGCCGCCGCCGCACGGCCGCCGCGCCATGGGCCAGCGCGGCGTTCAGACCGCCGCCGGGGACGTCCGGGACGATCCGCGCGCCGAGCGCCGCCAGTTCCCGGCCGGCCAGCTCGTCGTCCGTGACGACCGCCACATCCGGCACCTCCGCGCAGGCCAGCGCCGCGGCCACCGTGTCCTGCGCGAACGCCAGCGCCAGCCCCGGGCGCACCCCGTCACCGGCGGTGTCCGCGAGCCTGCTCTTCGCCCGGGCCAGGGGCTTCAGCGGGATGACCAAGGTCCACTGCACCGGCGTACCGTCCCTCCCTCGTCCCGTTCATTGTCACCTGGGCTCTCCGGTGTCCCGGGAGGCGGGGCGTACGGTGTTCTCGACAGACCGGCGGCCCGGGGCCACACTTGTGCGACCCCCGCCGGGGTGGCAGTCCTAGAGGAAGGTGTCCTTGTGCCCCGCCGCAGAATCGGCTTCTGGTACCGCTTCGCCGCGGTGATCTGCAAACCGCCGCTGGTGGTTCTGATCAAGCGGGACTGGCGTGGAATGGAGCACATTCCGGCCGAGGGCGGATTTATCACCGTGGTGAACCACAATTCCCACGTGGACCCCTTCGCATACGCGCACTATCAGTACAACACCGGACGGGTTCCGCGATTCCTGGCGAAGAGCGGCCTTTTCAAGAAGGGATTGGTCGGCGCCGCCATGCGCGGCACCGGACAGATCCCCGTCTACCGCGAGTCGACCGACGCGCTCAGTGCCTTCCGGGCCGCCATCGACGCCGTCGAACGCGGCGAGTGCGTCGCCTTCTACCCCGAGGGCACCCTCACCCGCGACCCCGACGGCTGGCCCATGACCGGCAAGACCGGCGCCGCCCGGGTCGCCCTGCAGACCAGGTGCCCGGTCATCCCGGTCGCCCAGTGGGGCGCCAACGAACTGCTGCCGCCGTACGCCAAGAAGCCGAACCTCTTCCCGCGCAAGACGCACCACGTCCTGGCCGGCCCGCCCGTGGACCTCTCCCGTTTCTACGGCAAGGAGATGACCCCGGACGTGCTGAAGGAGGCCACCGAGGTCATCATGGCGGCCATCACCCGGCTGCTGGAGGAGATCCGCGGCGAGAAGGCGCCCGAGACGCCGTACGACCCGCGCCGCGAGCGGATCGAGCAGCGGCGCCGCACCCAGGCGCAGGCACAGGCGCGGGGCAGGCAGACGGAAGGGCAGACCAAGTGAGCAAGCCTGTGCGGGCGGCCGTCATGGGCACCGGTTCGTGGGGCACCGCCTTCGGCATGGTGCTCGCCGACGCCGGCTGTGACGTGACCCTGTGGGCCCGCCGGCCCCGGCTGGCCGAGGCGGTCAACTCCACCCGGACCAACCCCGACTACCTGCCCGGCGTGGAACTCCCCCAGAACCTGCGCGCCACCGCCGACGCCGCCGAGGCGCTCGCCGGCGCGGACTTCACCGTGCTCGCGATCCCCTCCCAGACGCTGCGCGAGAACCTCGCCGAATGGTCCCCGCTGCTGGCGCCGGACACCGTCCTCGTCTCCCTGATGAAGGGCGTCGAACTCGGCTCCACCATGCGGATGAGCGAGGTCGTCGAGGACGTCGCCAAGGTCGGCGCCGACCGGATCGCGGTCGTCACCGGGCCCAACCTGGCCCGCGAGATCGCCGCCCGCATGCCCGCCCTGGCCGTCGTGGCCTGCACCGACGAGCGGGTCGCCCAGCGGCTCCAGGCCGCCTGCCACACGCCGTACTTCCGGCCGTACACCAACACCGACGTGGTCGGCTGCGAACTCGCCGGCGCGGTCAAGAACGTCATCGGCCTCGCGGTCGGCATCGCCGACGGCATGGGCCTCGGTGACAACGCCAAGGGCTCGCTCATCACCCGCGGCCTCGCCGAGACCACCCGGCTCGGCCTGGCGATGGGCGCCGACCCGCTGACCTTCTCCGGACTCGCCGGCCTCGGCGACCTGGTGGCCACCTGCTCCTCGCCGCTGTCCCGCAACCACACCTTCGGCACCAACCTCGGCAAGGGCATGACCCTCCAGGAGACCATCGCCGTCACCAAGCAGACCGCCGAGGGCGTCAAGTCCTGCGAGTCCGTGCTGGATCTGGCCCGCCGGCACGGTGTCGACATGCCCATCACCGAGACGGTCGTGGAGATCGTGCACGAGGGCAAGTCGCCGGTCGCCGCGCTCAAGGAGCTGATGGCCCGCAGCGCCAAGCCCGAACGGCGCTGAAACCGGCCCCTCCCACGCCCCCGCCGGGCCGTCCACGACGCTCCGCGACCATCCGTGCGACGCTGAGCGACGGCCCGGGAGCGCGCGCTGACTTGTCGTCTACCTCCAGGTACGCTCAACGCGATATGAGCACCGAGAACCTTCCCCAGAGCCCTGAGCAGCCGGCGCGCAAGCCGCGCGTGGCCGTCGTGTTCGGCGGGCGCAGCTCCGAACACGGGATCTCCATGGTCACCGCCGGCGCGGTCCTCACGGCCATCGACCGGACGAAGTACGACGTCCTGCCGATCGGCATCACGCGGGAGGGCCGCTGGGTGCTCACCGCCGACGAACCGGAGCGGATGGCCATCGCCGACCGCCGCACCCCCGAGGTCGCCGACCTCGCGGAGGAGCACGAGGGCGGCGTGGTGCTCCCCGTCGACCCCACCAACCGCGAGGTCGTCTACAGCGAGCCCGGCTCCGTGCCCAAGGCGCTCGGCGAGGTCGACGTCGTCTTCCCGGTGCTGCACGGCCCCTACGGCGAGGACGGCACCCTTCAGGGCCTGCTGGAGCTGTCCGGGGTGCCCTACGTCGGCTCGGGCGTGCTCGCCTCGGCCGTCGGCCAGGACAAGGAGTACATGAAGCGGATCCTCGCCTCCTACGGGCTCAAGGTCGGCCCGTACCTGGTGATCCGCCCCCGCGAGTGGGCCCGGGACGAGTCCGCCGCCCGCAAGAGGATCGTCGACTTCGCCGGCGAGCACGGCTGGCCGCTGTTCGTGAAGCCGGCACGCGCGGGCTCCTCCATCGGCATCACCAAGGTCGACGGCCTGGCCGGCCTGGACGAGGCCATCGCCGAGGCACAGCGCCACGACCCGAAGATCCTGATCGAGGCCGCCGTACGGGGCCGTGAGATCGAGTGCGGCGTCCTGGAGTTCGAGGACGGCCCGCGCGCCTCCGTCCCGGCCGAGATCCCGCCGCCGGACGCGCACGCGTACTACGACTTCGAGGCCAAGTACATCGACTCCACGCCCGGTGTCGTCCCGGCCCCGCTCACCGAGGAGCAGACCGCCGAGGTGCGGCGGCTCGCGGTCGAGGCGTTCGAGGCGACCTCCTGCGAGGGCCTGGTCCGCGCGGACTTCTTCCTCACTGAGGACGGCGAGTTCGTGATCAACGAGATCAACACCATGCCCGGTTTCACGCCGATCTCGATGTACCCGCAGATGTGGCAGGCGACGGGCGTGAGCTACCCGGAGCTGATCGACCGCCTGGTGCGGGCGGCGCTGCGCCGCCCGACCGGACTGCGCTGAGCCCGCGACCGGATCAGTGCCGCATGGAGGCGATCCCCTCCGGGATCGCCTTCTTCACGGCCGGCGCCAGGTCCATCAGCACCTGCGCGCTGTCGTCCGGCCCGGACAGCTTCTTCGGCAGGGTCACCTGCACATAGACGCGGCGCTCGGACGTGGTGAACCGCCACGTCCCGTCGTCCTGCTTCTCCATCAGCCAGTCGACGCCGTCGACCCCGCCGCCGATCGCGTCCGGATCCTGCCCGAGGGCCACCTTCGGATCGACCATCTTGGGCGGCCGGGGAATGCCGCAGCGCAGTATGATCGCCGGGCTTCCCCAGGCCGCCGTGTAGGCGGACGGGGGCTCCGGGTCCCGGCGGGGCTGTCCGTCCACCTTCCGTGGCAGCGCCTTGTCCAGGTCCCGGCAGAGCGGGGCGGTCCGCGCGTCCGGGGTGGGCACCGCCACGGTGTCGCTGTCGTCCGTCGCGGAGCAGCCCGCGACCGCGACGAGCAGGGCCACTGCGAGCAGGCCGAGGGGCCGGTGACGGAAGATGTTCACCGGCCAAGCGTAGACGGGGGCTACAGATGCACGACCGGGCAGGTCAGAGTGCGCGTGATGCCGTCCACTTGCTGGACTTTCGCGACCACCATGCGGCCGAGTTCGTCCACCGTGTCGGCCTGGGCGCGCACGATCACGTCGTACGGACCCGTCACGTCCTCGGCCTGGATCACTCCAGGGAGCTTGCTGATCGTCTCGGCGACGGTCGACGCCTTGCCGACCTCCGTCTGGATCAGGATGTACGCCTGTACCACGGAACCTCCAGGGCGGCCACGAGGATCATGTGGGGAAAAGGAACGCCACGGTATCGCGTCGCCGCGCCCCGCGGGGAGACCTCCGGGACGCGGGCTTGCGTGGTGAGGCGCGGCCATGGCGGATGTTGACGGTCACCCGGACCGTACGGACGGTCACCGCGGCCGTGTCGGGGGCCCCGGCGACCGCGGCGACGGACACCTCGACCGTATCGGGGACACTGAAGACGCGCGACCGGGCACGGCATGGGAGAGAAAAGGGGAGCAAGGGACATGAAGGGCACTGTTGGTGAGCTCGGGGAGTTCGGGCTCATCAGGGAGCTCACCTCCCGTCTCACCAGTACGCCGGCGGTCCGGGTCGGTCCCGGCGACGACGCCGCGGTGGTCGCCGCGCCCGACCGCCGGGTGGTGGCGAGCACCGACATCCTGCTGGAGGGCCGGCACTTCCGCCGTGACTGGTCCACCGCCTACGACGTGGGCCGCAAGGCCGCCGCGCAGAACCTCGCCGACATCGCCGCGATGGGCGCCGTCCCCACCGCGCTGCTGCTCGGCCTGGTCGTCCCCGCCGAACTGCCGGTCACCTGGCCCACCGAGCTGATGGACGGCCTGCGCGACGAGTGCCAGGTCGCCGGCGCCTCCGTGGTCGGCGGGGACGTCGTACGCGGCGACACCATCATGGTGTCGATCACCGCGCTCGGTGATCTGCGCAACCACGAGCCCGTCACCCGGGCCGGCGCCCAGCCCGGCGACCTGGTGGCCGTCACCGGCTGGCTGGGCTGGTCCGCCGCCGGGTACGCGGTGCTCTCCCGCGGCTTCCGCTCCCCGCGTGCCTTCGTGGAGGCGCACCGGCGCCCCGAGCCGCCGTACCACGCGGGCCCGGCCGCCGCCTCGCTCGGCGCCACCGCGATGTGCGACGTGAGCGACGGCCTGATCGCCGACCTCGGGCACATCGCCGAGGCCAGCAAGGTCCGCATCGACATCCGCTCCGGCGCGATCGACATCCCCACGCAGATGCACGACATCGGCCAGGCCGTCGGCGTGGACCCGCTGCAGTGGGTGCTGACCGGGGGAGAGGATCACGCGATCGTGGCCACCTTCCCGCCGGACGTCAAGCTCCCGGCCCGCTGGAAGGTCATCGGCGAGGTCCTCAACCCCTCCGCGCTGCCCCAGGTGACGGTCGACGGGGCGCCCTGGACCAGCAAGGGCGGCTGGGACCACTTCGGGGACATCGAGTCATGATCCCCAGGGTGCTCACGGTGGCGGGCTCCGACTCCGGCGGCGGCGCGGGGATCCAGGCCGACCTGAAGACGATGCTGGCGCACGGCGTGCACGGCATGAGCGTGCTCACCGCGGTGACCGCGCAGAACTCCCTTGGTGTCCAGGGCGCCTGGGAGCTGCCCGCGGCGGCGGTCCGGGCCCAGTACCGCAGCGTCGTGGACGACATCGGCGTCCAGGCCGTGAAGACCGGCATGCTGGCCTCCGCCGAACTGGTCGAGACGGTCGCCGAACTGCTCTCCGGCACGGACGCGCCGGCCGTGGTGGATCCGGTGGGCGTCTCCAAGCACGGTGACGCGCTGCTCGCCGCCTCCGCGCTGGACGCCGTCCGCACCAGGCTGCTGCCCGCGGCGACCGTGGCCACGCCCAACCTGGACGAGGTGGCGCAGCTCACGGGGATACGGGTGGAGTCCGAGGCGGATCTGCGCCGGGCCGCGGCCGCCGTGCTGGCCTACGGGCCGCGCTGGGTGCTGATCAAGGGCGGGCATCTGCCCGGGGACGCCGTGGACCTGCTCACTGACGGCTGTGAGGAGCACCTGCTGCGCGCTCCCCGGCACGACAACCGGCACACCCACGGCACCGGCTGCACCCTCGCCTCCGCGATCGCCTGCGGGCTGGCCCTGGGCAGGTCCGTACCGGAGGCGGTCATGGCGGCCAAGGAGTACGTCACCGGGGCGATCGCCGCCGGGTTCGCCCTCGGTGCCGGGATCGGGCCGGTGGATCACGGGTGGCGGTTCAGGGGCTGAGCCCGCACGGGGGCAAGGCAAAAAGCCGGTCCACCGTGAGGTGGACCGGCTCTGTGCAGCGAACCAGGCAGTGGCCGCGCGCTCAGCTGTAGCGTCAGCGCGAGACCTTGCCGGCCTTGATGCACGAGGTGCAAGCGTTCACGCGCTTCGGCGTCCCGCCGACCACGGTACGCACACGCTGGATGTTCGGGTTCCAGCGGCGGGACGTACGGCGGTGCGAGTGCGAGATGTTGTTGCCGAAGCCCGGCCCCTTGCCGCAGACGTCGCAGTTGGCAGCCACGGGTCACTCCAAAGACTTCAGATGCACTTACGGTTGATCCCGGCATGCCGGGATCAAGATCCTAGGATCTGAGATCTGATTGGCGTTGCCAGGGGAATGGCCCGATCAGGATCGGGCAACCGGAGCAGCATACAACGGCTGCGCCAGTACAACGAAACTACCATGGCTGATCAGGCTCCCGCTCCCGGCCCGCTTCCGGAGGACACCGGTCCGGGGTCTACGCTGCGTCCGACGTACGGCCGGGTCAGGGAGGCGCAGGTGGCGCAGGTGCCGCAGACATTCTTCGATGCTCTCGCGGTGCGTACCTGGTGCTCCCTGGCGCTCCGGGCGCTGGGCCGGGCCCGGGAGGAGATCGACGCGATCAACGTCTACCCGGTGGCCGACGGCGACACCGGGACCAATCTGTATCTGACCCTGGAGTCGGCGGCCACGGCCGTGGAGGCGGTGTTCGCCGGGTACGAGACCGGCCGCGCGGAGCCGTCCCTCGGCGACGCGGCCCGCGCGATGGCCCACGGCGCGCTGATCGGGGCCCGGGGCAACTCCGGCACGATCCTGGCGCAGCTGCTGCGGGGCATGGCCCAGGTGCTCGCCGAGGCCGGTGAGTCCGCCGCCGGTGAGTCCTCCGCCGTCTCCCGCGCCGACGGCCCCGGGCTGCGGCTGGCCCTGCGCCGGGCCGCCGACTCCGCCCGGCAGGCCGTGGCACACCCCGTCGAGGGCACGGTGCTGACGGTCGCCTCGGCCGCCGCCGAAGCCGCGGAGGAGGCCGGGGACGACTGCCGGACGGTCGCGCGCGCCGCCTACGAGGGCGCGCGGGCGGCCCTGGCGGCGACTCCGGACCAGCTGGGCGTGCTGCGGCGGGCCGGGGTGGTCGACGCGGGCGGCCGGGGCCTGGTGACGGTGCTGGCCGCGCTGGTGGAGGCGGTCACGGGGGAGGCGGTACGGGAGACGGCGGGGGGTGTTTCCGGCGCCCGGTCAGCCGGTCCCGCCGGGTCTGCTGGTTCCGCCGGGTCTGCTGGTCCTGCCGGGTCTGCCGGGCCTTCTGGTCATGGTGCCGGGGGCGCCGGTCACGGGGCCGGGGCCGCCGGGGCGTGCGCAACCGGTGGCGGCACGGAACCGGCCTGCCAGGACGAGGCCGGGGACGGCCGGGGGGAGGCCGGGGGGCCCGCCTTCGAGGTGATCTACCTGCTGGAGGCCGACGACGCGGCCGTGGCCCGGCTGCGCGCTCGGCTCGACGCCCTCGGGGACTCCCTGGTCGTGGTCGGCGGCGACGGACTGTGGAACGTCCATGTGCACGTCGACGACGCGGGCGCCGCCGTGGAGGCCGGCGTGGAGGCCGGCCGGCCCTACCGGATCCGGATCACGCACTTCGGGCACGGCGAGCCGCACCCCGGCCGGGAACGCCCGTCCCGCGCACCCGCCCAGCGGGCGGTCGTCGCCGTCGTACCGGGCGAGGGGCTGGCCGGGCTGTACGGCGAGGCCGGCGCGACCACCGTCCTCGCGCGCCCCGGGGAGCCGCCCGCCAGCGGGGAGCTGGTGCAGGCGGTACGGCGGGCCCACGCGCGCGAGGTGGTCCTGCTGCCCAACGACGCCGAGCTGCGCCACACGGCCGCCGCCGCGGCCGAGCAGGTCCGCACCGAGGGCATCCGGGTGGCCCTGATCCCGACCCGCTCGGCGGTCCAGGGCATCGCCGCGCTCGCCGTGCACGAGCCGCGGCGCCGGTTCGACGAGGACGTGGTCCAGATGACCGCGGCGGCGGGCGCCACCCGGTACGCCGAGGTCGTCGTCGCCGAGCGCCGGTCCTGGACCACGGCGGGCATCTGCCAGGCCGGGGACGTGCTCGGCCTCATCGACGGCGACGTCGCGGTGATCGGCACGGACGTCACCGCCACCGCCCGTACCGTCCTGGACCGCATGCTCCAGTCCGGCGGCGAGCTGGTCACCCTCGTCGTCGGCGACGAGGCCCCGGAAACCGCCGCCGCGCACCTGGAGGCCCGGGTACGGGAGTCCTACCTGGCCGTGGACACGGTGGTGTACCACGGCGGCCGGCAGGGGGCGCTGCTGCTCATCGGCGTGGAGTGACGCGGGGCCGGGTGGTGGTGGCTCAGTCCCGTTCCGTGCCCGGTCCCCCTGGTCCTTCCGGTCCCTCGCGTCCCTCCTGTGCCGCTTGGAGCATCTGGGCCGCCTCCGCACGCCGTGCGCTGACCGTCTCGTCCCCGTCGTCGGCGCCCTCGTAGACCGCGAGCACCGCACGCGCGCGTGCCTCCGCCCGTTCCGGACGGCCGAGGTCGGCCTCCAGCCAGCCCGCGCCCAGTTCCGCGCCGGTACGGCCGTGCAGCCCGGCGGCACCGAGCGTGGTGAACACCGCCACGGCCCGGGTCATCTGCTCCAGCGCCGCCTCGAACGCGGCCCGGATCGCCGCGTCCTCGGCCTCCTCGGACGCCGAGCGGGCCAGCAGCTCGGCGAACTGCCGGTACGTTCCGCCGAGTTCCGTGGCCAGCTCCGTACGGTCCGCGCCCCGGGCCGCCGCCAGCGCCGTCTCGCACTCGCGCACCGCCTCCGTCATCAGCGCCCGCGCGGATGCCGCGCCGGTCTCCCCGCCCAGCGCCAGCCAGGCTCGGGCGCGCAGCGAGCGGACCAGGAACGGGGCGTTGCCGAGCGCCCGCCACAGGTCGCCCGCGCGCGCGTAGGCCCGGTCCGCCTCCGCGGCGAGACCGGCGCTGCCCAGCGACTCGGCGGCGAGGTGGGCGAGCGTCGCGTGGTCCTGCTGCTCGGGCCAGTGCCGGGCCAGCTCGGCGGCCCCGAGCCACTCCTCGGCGGCGGCCCGGTGCTCGCCCAGCTCGCCCAGGCAGTCCCCGAGCCACCAGCGGGCCTGGACCACCGCCTCGTCGCCGTGTGTGCCGGGGCTCAGGTCGGCCAGCGCGGACCGAAGCACCTCGGCGCCCTCGGCGTACCGGCCCCGGCGCAGCAGGAACCCGCCCAGCTGCTGCCGGGCCCAGGCGCCCAGGGTGGCGCCCTCGCCCGCCTCGTCGGCCCAGTACGCGGACTCCAGCGCGTGCCCGGCGGCCTCGGCGGGAGCGTCCAGGGCGCCGAGCACCTCGGCGAGCTGGAGGTGCAGCTGTGCCCGTCCGACCGGCTCCACGTACGGGCCGCCGTGCTCCAGCGCCGCCCGCAGCGCGCGTTCGGCCCCGGTGAGATCACCGGCCTGGTGGGCGAGGGCGGCGACCTGGACCTCGTACTCCACGGCGAACCACGGCAGCCCGGCGGCCACGTACTCGTCGGCGGACCGGCGGAACAGCTCCGCCGCCCGCCGCGCGTCCCCGGTCATCCCGGCCAGCTCGGCGAGCATCCCCCGCGCTTCGGCGGCCCGTGCCGCCAGCCGTACGTCGCCCTCGTCGCGCCCCTCGACGAGCGCCAGCACCTCCCGCACGGCCGCCTCGGCATCGGCGACCGCCTGCCCGAGGCCCGCACGGGAACGACGGACACCGGCACCGACACCGGCGCCGGCACCACGGCCGTCCGCACCGCCCGCCCACGCGCCGGCCCCGTCCTCCGCACCGTCACCGGGCATCCAGGCTTCCGCCGCCGCCCCCTGCCCGTCGTCCGTGCCGGGGGTCCGGGCGTCTGCGGTGTCCTGCCCGCCGTCCGTCCCGGGCGTCCGGGTGCTCGCGGCCTCCCGCCCGCCGTCCGGGCCCGGCCCCCAGCCGTCCGCCGCCTCCTGCCCGCCGTCCGCGCCGGTCTCCAGGGCGCCCGTGGCGGGGCCGCCGGTGTTCCGCCCGGCATCCCGGGCACCCCCTGGGTCTCGGGCACCCCCGGCGTCCTCGGGACCGCCGGCGTCCAGCCCACCCGCGTCCCCGTGGTCCAGGCCCCCGGTGCCCCCCTCGGCCGCCGCGTGGACCCGGCGCATCAGGATCCGGGCCCGGCTGATCACCACCGACGCCGTCTGCCGTACTCCCGTGCCCTCGTCGGCGTACAGGGCGAGAACCTCGTCGTACAGCCGGGTCACCGTGGTCAGGGCCGGCTCGACCTCGCCCGCCAGGGCGCGGACGTACGCCGCACGCGCGCGTGCCGCCAGGGCCTCCCCGGGGTCGCCCGCCTCCGCGTACAGCCGTGCCGCGCGCTCGAAGAGGGGGAGTCCCTCGGGGCCGCGGGCCATCGCCTCGTGGTCGGCGATCTCCGCGCGGTCGCGCGGCTCCAGTTCGCCGTCCCGGGCGGCCCGGGCGACCGCCGCCCACGCCTGGAGCGCGTGCGGACGCAGGGTCCCCGACTGCCGCCGCGCCTCGGCGAGCAGCGCCGGCAGACCGGGCTCCTCGGTGGCCTCGGGCGCCGGGGGTGTGGCCGGGGGCGCCACGGCGGGCCGTGCCGTGCGCACGCCCAGCGGCAGCCGGTCCACCAGCGGGCGCTGGTCCATCCGCGCCCGGACCCGGTCACCGACGGCGAACGTGCCGTTGCGGCGGTCGAACCGCGCGGCGAGCTCCGTGGCCTCCACGCGCGCGTGCGCGGCGAGTTCCCGCGCGGTCCAGCTCCGCCCGGCCGGCCCCGGCACCCGCCGCCCGCCCAGCCCCCGCTCGGTCAGCCGGTCCATCAGCAGCGCCACCACGGTCAGGAAGTCCAGCCTGCTGCGCGGATGCCCGCTGTCGGTGAAGTACGCCGGCCGCCCGGCCAGCAGCTCCAGGCCGCGCGCCTCGTTCCCGGTCAGCGCGCAGAACTCGACATGGTCGGCGTACGCGCCCCGCATGCTCTCCATCGGGCGCACCAGCCGGAAACCGCGCAGATGGTGTGCGCGGGCCTCGTCCACCCGGCCGAGCCGCAGCAGCGGGGCCAGCGAGGAGGCCAGCACGGAGTGCGGCTCGTGCGCGCAGGCGAACTCGCCCTCCAGCACCGGCCGCCACAGCCGGAGCGCCTCGGCGTCCCGGCCGCACCGGACCTGCCAGACGCCCCGCGCGTGCAGCTCGCAGGCGGGGCAGTCGGCCATCCGGTCCCGGTCGGCGGCCAGCCACGCCGCGTACGCCCGCTGTGCGCGCGGGATGTCCCCGATGTGCGCGGCCACGCTGAACTCGGCGCTGCGCACGGCCCGTTCGGAGTGCCCGGCGAGCCGGTAGCGGCGCTCCATCTCGCCGAGCCACTTCTCGATCGACGCGAGCGGGATGTGCGGCTGGTCCAGCATGCCCGCCGACATCCACTTGAAGGCCCAGTGCAGCGCGTGCGTCTCGTGCTCGTCGAAGTCCTCGGGCCGTGCGTCCCACATGCGCAGCAGCCGCGCGAACGGGACGAACATCTTGTCCTTCTCGGAGCTGTAGTGGCAGACCTTCAGCTGGTGTCCGAGCGCCTCGATCACGGCGAGCGGGACGTCCAGCCGCTCCGCCTCGGCGAGCAGCTCCTCCGCGCGCGCGTTGCGGGCCGGACCCTCCGGCTGCTCGGAGTTCTCCGCCAGCGCCTGCCGCAGCGCGTCGATGTCCGTGATCTCACTCATCGTCCGTCCCCCTCCCCGTGGGGCGCCCGTGCGAGCAGCCCGATGAACGCCCGGTCGAGCGGCGCCGGGCCGGCCGGCCGCAGCGGGCGCCGCGCCCTCGGCGGCGCCTGCCCGTGCAGCGCCCCGGTCGCGGTGCCGATCGGCTCCGGAGTGCCGAGCGAACCGATTTTGCGCACCAGTGGGTTCAGCCGGTCCGGCACCGGACGCGCGTACGGGGCGCTGCCGCGCGGTGCGTCCAGGATGCCCGCCCGCCGGCCGTCGGTGCGCACCCCGTCCGCGTGCGGCCGCACCCGGGCCGGGGCGTCCGGCTCGGCGGCCCGCTGGACGGTGACGGCGTCCGCGGTCTGCCGCGGCAGCCCGCGTGGAGGGACCCCGGGGCCGGGACAGAGGTGGCGGGAGAGCGGTTCCGCCAGGCCACGCGGACCGACCTGGAAGGTGTGGGGCGGGTGGGGTGTGTGAGGTGACCGGGGTTGGGGTGCGCGGGGTGCCTGTGGGCTGTGGGAATCCATCGTCACTGCGCCGCGGGGGGCGTGCGGAGCGGCGCGGGGTCGGGCGGTCCCGGCGGGGCGGTGACCGCGAAGGATGGCCTTGAGCGCGCCATCCTAGGCCCCGATCAGCGCGCCTGACCAGGAGTTTCCCTGATGTTTACGGCATCCCGGCCGGGCGGCGCGGGGCGTGGTCTACGGCATTGTCAGTGCCGTGGTGTGCAATTGATGGCGTGCCCGCACTGCAAGAACCGCTCAAGAAGGTGCTCGGCGCCGCCACCGCGAAGGTGATGGCCGAGCACCTCGGCCTGCACACCGTCGGCGATCTGCTGCACCACTACCCGCGCAGATACGAGGAGCGCGGCCAGCTCACCCACCTCGCCGACCTCCCCATGGACGAGCACGTCACGGTGGTCGCCCAGGTCGCCGACGCCCGGCTGCACAGCTTCGCCTCGGCCAAGGCCCCCCGGGGCAAGGGCCAGCGCCTGGAGGTCACGATCACGGACGGCAGCGGCCGGCTCCAGCTCGTCTTCTTCGGCAACGGCGTGCACAAACCCCACAAGGAACTGCTGCCGGGCACCCGCGCGATGTTCGCCGGCAAGGTCTCCGTCTTCAACCGCCGCCTCCAGCTCGCCCACCCGGCCTACGAGTTGCTGCGGGGCGACGGTGACGAGGCCGTCGAGTCCTGGGCCGGCGCCCTGATCCCGATCTACCCCGCGACCGCCAAACTGGAGTCCTGGAAGATCGGCAAGGCGGTCCAGACGGTGCTGCCCAGCGCCCAGGAGGCCCTCGACCCGCTGCCCCACTCCCTGCGCGCCGGCCGCGGCCTGCTCCCGCTCCCCGAGGCCCTGCTCAAGATCCACCGGCCGCACACCAAGGCCGACATCGCCGACGCCCGCGCCCGCCTGAAGTGGGACGAGGCATTCGTCCTCCAGGTCGCCCTGGCCCGCCGCCGGCACGCCGAGACCCACCTGCCCGCCGTGCCCCGCGTGGCCGGCCCGGACGGCCTCCTCGCGGCCTTCGACGACCGTCTGCCCTTCACCCTCACCGAGGGCCAGCAGAAGGTCTCCCGCGAGATCTTCGACGACCTCGCCACCCCCCACCCCATGCACCGCCTGCTCCAGGGCGAGGTCGGTTCGGGAAAGACGATGGTGGCCCTGCGCGCCATGCTCGCCGTCGTCGACGCGGGCGGGCAGGCGGCCATGCTCGCGCCCACCGAGGTGCTCGCCCAGCAGCACCACCGCTCCATCACCGAGATGATGGGCGAACTGGCCGAGGGGGGCATGCTGGGCGGCGCCGAGCACGCCACCAAGGTGGTGCTGCTCACCGGCTCGATGGGCACGGCGGCCCGCCGCCGGGCCCTGCTCGACCTGGCCACCGGCGAGGCCGGCATCGTCATCGGCACCCACGCCCTGATCGAGGACAAGGTGCAGTTCCACGACCTCGGCCTGGTGGTGGTGGACGAACAGCACCGCTTCGGCGTGGAGCAGCGCGACGCCCTGCGCGGCAAGGGCAAACAGCCCCCGCACCTGCTCGTCATGACGGCCACGCCCATCCCGCGCACGGTCGCCATGACGGTCTTCGGCGACCTGGAGACCTCCGTGCTGGACCAGCTCCCGGCCGGCCGCTCCCCGATCGCCAGCCATGTCGTCCCGGCCGCCGACAAGCCCCACTTCCTCGCCCGCGCCTGGGAGCGGGTCCGCGAGGAGGTCGAGACCGGACACCAGGCGTACGTGGTCTGTCCGCGCATCGGCGACGAGGAGGAGGATCCGAAGAAGGCCGGCAAGAAGCCCGCCGAGGGCGAGGAGAAGCGGCCCCCGCTGGCCGTGCTCGACGTGGCCGAGCAACTGGGCCGCGGCCCCCTCAAGGGCCTGAGGGTGGAGGTCCTGCACGGCCGTATGCACCCCGACGACAAGGACGCCGTGATGCGCCGCTTCGCGGCCGGCGAGACCGACGTCCTGGTGGCCACCACCGTCATCGAGGTCGGCGTCAACGTCCCGAACGCCACGGCCATGGTCATCATGGACGCCGACCGCTTCGGCGTCTCCCAGCTCCACCAGCTGCGCGGCCGGGTCGGCCGCGGCTCCGCCCCCGGCCTGTGCCTGCTGGTCACCGAGATGCCCGAGGCGAGCCCGGCCCGCCAGCGGCTGAACGCGGTCGCCGCCACGCTCGACGGCTTCGAGCTGTCCCGCATCGACCTCGAACAGCGCCGCGAGGGCGACGTGCTGGGCCAGGCCCAGTCCGGCGCCCGCTCCAGCCTGCGGGTCCTGGCCGTCATCGAGGACGAGGAGGTCATCGCGGAGGCGAGGGCGGAGGCGGCGGCGGTCGTGGCGGCCGACCCGGAGCTGGAGCGCCTCCCGGGCCTGCGCACGGCCCTGGACGCCCTGCTGGACGACGAGCGGGAGCAGTACCTGGAAATGGGGTGAGCCACACTGGACCTGAACCGACCCACGACCAAGGACCGAAGATGACCCGCGTGATCGCCGGCGCAGCCGGCGGACGTCGCCTCGCCGTCCCCCCAGGCACCGGCACCCGCCCCACCTCCGACCGCGCCCGCGAAGGTCTCTTCTCCACCTGGCAGTCCCTGCTGGGCGGTCCCCTGGACGGCGAGCGGGTCCTCGACCTCTACGCCGGCTCGGGCGCCGTGGGCCTGGAAGCCCTCTCCCGGGGCGCGAGTCACACCCTCCTGGTCGAAGCCGACGCCCGCGCGGCGCGGATCGTCCGCGAGAACGTGCGGAACCTGGGCCTGCCCGGCGCCGAGGTAAGGGCGGGCAAAGCGGAACAAGTCATCCGCACCGCACCCCCCGCCGAGCCGTACGACCTGGTCTTCCTCGACCCGCCGTACGCCGTCACAGATCACGATCTTCGCGAGATTCTGCTCACACTCCACTCGGAGGGCTGGCTCGCTGAGCAAGCGCTCGTCACCGTGGAGCGCAGCACCAGAGGCGGCGAATTCCACTGGCCGGACGGCTTCGAGGCGCTCCGGTCCCGTCGCTACGGCGAGGGAACGTTTTGGTACGGTCGCGCCGCCTCTACGTGCGAAGACGCACGATGACCGGACCGGAGAGCGAGGGATCACAAGTGCGCCGCGCCGTCTGTCCCGGGTCGTTCGACCCGATCACCAACGGACATCTCGACATCATCGCCCGAGCCTCCCGTCTGTACGACGAGGTCTACGTCGCGGTGATGATCAACAAATCCAAGAAGGGCCTGTTCGAGATCGACCAGCGGATCCAGCTGATCCGCGAGGTCACCTCCGATTACGCCAACGTCCGCGTCGAGTCCTTCCACGGCCTCCTCGTGGACTTCTGCAAGCAGCGCGACATCCCCGCCATCGTCAAGGGCCTGCGCGCCGTCAGCGACTTCGACTACGAACTCCAGATGGCGCAGATGAACAACGGCCTCACCGGCGTCGAGACGCTGTTCGTGCCCACCAACCCCACCTACAGCTTCCTGTCCTCCTCCCTCGTCAAGGAGGTCGCGGCCTGGGGCGGGGACGTCTCCCACCTGGTGCCGCCGCAGGTGCTGGAGGCGCTGAACCAGCGCCTCGCCAGGGACTGATGGGGCTACAGTCGTCCCGTCCGTCTCCGAACCGGCTGTAGAGAGTGGCGAGCACAGGTGGACGTGCAGAAGAAGCTCGACGAGATCGTCTCCACGGTCTCCGGCGCCCGGTCCATGCCCATGTCGGCGTCCTGCGTGGTCAACCGCGCCGAGCTGCTCGCGCTGCTCGAAGAGGTGCGCCAGGCGCTGCCCGGTTCCCTCGCCCAGGCGCGGGAGCTGATCGGCGACCGTGAGCAGATGGTCGAGCAGGCCCGGCAGGAGGCCGAGCGGATCATCGAGAGCGCGCACGCCGAGCGCGGCTCGCTGGTCGCCGGGACCGAGATCGCCCGCCGTGCCCAGGCCGAGGCCGACCGGATCCTGGCCGAGGCCCGCAAGGAGGCCGAGGAGATCCGCGCCGAGGCCGACGACTACGTGGACTCCAAGCTCGCCAACTTCGAGGTCGTCCTCACCAAGACGCTCGGCTCGGTCGGCCGGGGCCGCGAGAAGCTCCTCGGCACCGGCCCCGGTCTGGACGAGGAGGGCTACGCCGACGAGGACGCCCCCGAGCGCAGCCACGACCCGGAGACCCTGCGCCGCGACGCCGACGCCTACGTGGACGCCAAGCTCGGCGCCTTCGAGGCGGTCCTCGCCAAGACCCTGGAGGCCGTCGGCCGGGGCCGGCAGAAGCTGCACGGCCGGATCGCCACCGACGACCTCGGCGCGCTCGCCGACGACACCACGACCTTCCAGCACTCCAGCGACGCCGACTACCTCGCCGACCTCGCGGCCCTCGCGGACGACGACCGCGCGGCCCGGCGGCAGCCCGGCCCGGCCCGGCCCGCCTACGATCCCCAGCCCGCCTACGCCCCCGCCGCCGGCTACGGCCCGGCGGAAGGCGCCCCCGTCCAGCAGCCGGACCCGTACGCGGGCTTCCCGCAGCAGCCGGAGTACCCGCCGGCCCAGGACCCGTACGGCTACGGACAGACCGACCCCTACGGCTACCAGGGCTACGGCGCCCAGCAGACCCACCAGCCCCAGCAGGCCCACCAGTCCCCGCACCAGCCGCAGCCCGCGCATCAGCAGCCGCAGTCCCAGCCCCAGCAGTCCCAGCCCCAGCAGGGCTACGCCCTGGACGAGACCAGCCTCTTCGACACCAGCATGATCAGCGCGGAGCAGCTGCGGGCGTACGAGCAGGGCCGGGGCCTGTAGCCGGGGACCGGATTGGGCGCTGAGCGAAAGGTCCAGTATCCTGGCTGTTCGGTCGCGCATGCCCGCGATCACCGCTGCCCGGGACACCACCGGGCCGCGTCCCTTCGAGTTCGCAGATCGAAAGCAGGAATGGCTCCCAACGCCCGCCTCGACCACCGCAACCCCCTCGTGATCGACACGCACGAGCTGGGCCGGCGTCCTGGCGCGCTGCAGCGCCTGACCCGCGAGATCGACGCTCCCCGGGATCTCGGCATCCAGGGAGTCATCGGAGTGCCGGAAGGCAGCCCGGTGGAACTCGACCTCCGCCTGGAGTCGGTCATGGAAGGGGTGCTTGTCACAGGCACCGCCCGTGCAACGGCCGAGGGGGAGTGCGTAAGGTGTCTGGAGCCGGTCGGGCTGGAGCTCGAAGCGGACTTCCAGGAGATGTTCTCGTACCCTGACGCCGACGACCGGGGCCGTGTGATCGCGGAACCGGGCGACGACGCCGAGGACGACGAGGGCAGGCTCTTCATCGAGGACGGTCTGATCGACCTCGAACCTCTGCTGCGCGATGCGGTGGTGCTCGCACTGCCGATGCAGCCGGTGTGCCAGGACGACTGCCCGGGCCTGTGCTCAGAGTGTGGAGCGCGGCTCGCGGACGACCCGGACCACCACCATGACGCCGTCGACATCCGTTGGGCGGCTTTGCAGGGACTCGCCGGCACCATGAAGGACGGCGAGAAGGACGAGATGAGCGGCGCCGAAGCGGGCGTCGACGAGAAGCAGGAGAAGTAGCCGTGGCTGTTCCGAAGCGGAAGATGTCGCGCAGCAACACGCGCCACCGCCGGTCGCAGTGGAAGGCTGCGGTCCCCACCCTGGTTGCGTGCGAGCGCTGCCACGAGCCCAAGCAGCAGCACATCGCGTGCCCGTCTTGCGGCACCTACAACAAGCGCCAGGTCCTCGAAGTCTGAGTGGCTGGTGAGAGGCCCGATGACTGACGCGAAAGCAGCTAGTCCCCGCCAGCGCGGGGGTAGTCCGCAGGCCTCGTCCCACACGCTTCTGGAAGGGCGGCTCGGCTACCAGGTCGAGTCCGCCCTTCTGGTGCGAGCGCTGACCCACCGTTCCTACGCGTACGAGAACGGCGGTCTGCCGACGAACGAGCGGCTGGAGTTCCTCGGGGACTCCGTGCTGGGCCTCGTCGTCACGGACACGCTGTACCGCACCCACCCCGACCTGCCCGAAGGCCAGCTGGCCAAGTTGCGGGCCGCGGTGGTCAACTCGCGTGCGCTGGCGGAGGTCGGCCGCGGCCTGGACCTGGGCGCCTTCATCCGGCTCGGCCGGGGTGAAGAGGGCACGGGCGGCCGGGACAAGGCGTCCATCCTCGCCGACACCCTTGAAGCGGTGATCGGCGCGGTCTATCTCGACCAGGGCCTCGACGCGGCCTCCGAACTGGTGCACCGCCTGTTCGACCCGCTGATCGAGAAGTCCTCCAACCTCGGAGCCGGCCTGGACTGGAAGACCTCCCTCCAGGAGCTGACCGCGATCGAGGGGCTCGGCGTGCCCGAGTACCTGGTCACGGAGACCGGCCCCGACCACGAGAAGACCTTCACTGCTGCCGCCCGCGTCGGGGGCGTCTCGTACGGCACCGGCACCGGCCGCAGCAAGAAGGAGGCGGAGCAGCAGGCCGCCGAGTCCGCCTGGCGGTCCATCCGGGCCGCCGCGGACGAACGCGCCAAGGCGGCCAGGGAAGCGGCCGAGGAGCCCGTCCGCGAGACGGCCGACGCATCCGCCGAGGCGGTCGAGGAACCCGTCCGCGAGACGGCCGACGAAGCCGTCGAGGCGGCCGAGGAGTCCGTCAAGAACACCGACGCGTCCTCCGCCACCGCCTGACCCGAGCAGCACCCGAGCGCCCGCCCGGCCGTCCACGCCGGCGCGGGCGCTCGTACCGTCCACCGGTCCGTACGGTTCCCACCGGGGGTTTCGATGCCCGAGTTGCCCGAGGTCGAGGTCGTCCGGCGGGGCCTGGAGCGCTGGGTCGCCCACCGGACCGTCGCCGACACCGAGGTGCTGCACCCGCGTGCCGTGCGCCGGCACCTCGCCGGCCCCGACGACTTCGCGCACCGGCTCAAGGGCCACCACATCGGCACGCCCCGCCGGCGCGGCAAGTACCTGTGGCTGCCGCTGGAGGAGACCGGCCAGTCCGTCCTGGCCCACCTCGGCATGAGCGGGCAGCTGCTGGTGCAGCCCCATGACGCGCCGGACGAGAAGCACCTGCGCATCCGGATCCGGTTCGCCGACCGGCTCGGCACCGAACTCCGCTTCGTGGACCAGCGCACCTTCGGCGGGCTGTCGCTGCACGACAACACCGCCGACGGCCTGCCCGACGTCATCGCGCACATCGCCCGCGACCCGCTGGACCCGCTCTTCGACGACGAGGCCTTCCACCAGGCGCTGCGCCGCAAGCGGACCACCATCAAGCGGGCCCTGCTGGACCAGTCGCTGATCAGCGGCGTCGGCAACATCTACGCGGACGAGGCCCTGTGGCGCGCCCGCGTCCACTACGAACGCCCGACGGCGAACTTCACCCGTCCCGTCACGGCGGAACTTCTCGGCCACGTCCGCGACGTGATGAACGCGGCCCTCGCCGTCGGCGGCACCAGCTTCGACAGCCTGTACGTCAACGTCAACGGCGAGTCCGGCTACTTCGACCGGTCCCTGGACGCGTACGGCCGTGAGGGACTGCCGTGCAAGCGGTGCGGCACCCCCATGCGGCGCCGCCCCTGGATGAACCGGTCCAGCTACTTCTGCCCCAGGTGTCAGAGGGCGCCGCGCGTCTCGTCGTAGTGCGCGCGGGCCGCGAGGACGTCGTCCATCGCGCCCTCCACACAGTGGATGAGCGCCAGCAGCCGCTCGGCGACCCGGCGGCCCAGCGGCGTCAGCTCGTAGTCCACGCGCGGCGGATTCGTCGGCTGTGCCTCGCGGTGCACCAGGCCGTCCCGCTCCAGCGCGTGCAGGGTCTGGGACAGCATCTTCTCGCTCACCCCGTCGACGCGCCGGCGCAGTTCGTTGAAGCGCAGCGACCCCTCGTACAGCGCGCCGAGCGTCAGCCCGCCCCAGCGGCCCGTGACGTGCTCCAGCGTGCCGCGCGACGGGCAGGCCTTGGCGAAGACGTTGTACGCGAGGTCGTCGTGGTCCTGGGTGATGGCCGTCATACCTCAAGGGTACGCCCACACAGCGCTCACCAACAGGTTGCACTAACTGCTGGTTAGTGCTTTCCTTTGGTTACCGCAAGCGAGCCCGCTCCCTTGCCGAGCCGTGCCGTATTCCGCCGCTTTTCCAAGGAGTCCCCATGTCCACGCCCGTGGTGTCCATCGCCTACCACTCCGGCTTCGGCCACACCGCCGTCCTCGCCGAGGCCGTCCGCGCCGGTGCCGCCGACGCCGGGGCCGAGGTGCACCTGATCAAGGTGGACGAGATCACCGACGCCCAGTGGGAGACGCTGGACCGCTCGGACGCGATCGTCTTCGGCTCGCCCACCTACATGGGCACCGCCTCCGGCGCCTTCCACGTCTTCGCCGAAACCACCTCCCAGCGCTGGTTCGGCCGGGCCTGGCAGGACAAGCTGGCCGCCGGCTTCACCAACTCGGCGTCCAAGAGCGGCGACAAGCTGCACACCCTCCAGTTCTTCCAGACGCTGGCCGCCCAGCACGGCATGCACTGGGTGAACCTCGGCCTGCTCCCCGGCTGGAACAGCAGCACCGCCTCCGAGAACGACCTCAACCGCCTCGGCTTCTTCGCCGGCGCCGCCGCCCAGTCGAACAACGACCAGGGGCCCGAGGGCGTCCACAAGGCGGACATCGCCACCGCCGAGCACCTGGGCCGCCGGGTGGCGCAGACGGCGAAGACCTTCGCCCTGGGGCGCGCGGCGGCGTAGACCGTCCCCGGTCGGGTGTCCCGGGGCCGGTCGGCTCAGCTCCCGAACTCCAGCGCCCACCAGGGGCCGCCCGGACCGAGGTGGACCCCCGCGCCGAAGGTCGTGAAGCCGGGGTTCAGGATGTTGGCGCGATTCTCGGGGCTGTCCATCCAGGCCGCCAGCACGGCCGCCGCGTCCGCCTGCCCACGCCCGATGTTCTCCGCGCCGAGACCGGTGATCCCGGCCCGCGCCGCCCGGTCCCACGGCGACCTGCCGTCCGGGTCGGTGTGGGCGAAGAAGCCCCGCGCGGCCATGTCGTCGCTGAACGCCTCGGCCAGCCCGGTCAGCGCGGAGTTCGCCGCGAGCGCGCCGAGCCCGGCCTTCGCCCGCTCGTCGTTGACCAGCTTCAGCACCTCCGCCTCGACGGCGGCCTCCCGCGCCACGGTGTCCGTGGGGGAGGAGGGGGCGGGGGCCGGGGTCCCGGGCGTACGGGAGGGGGTCGCCGTAGGAGGTGCCGTACGGGACGGGGTGGCCTTCGGCTTGCTGGGCTTGGGCTTGGGCGCGGGCTCGGCCGGGGTGCCGGACGCGGACGGCTTGGCCGGGCCGGACGGTTCGGCCGGTGCGGGCGGCTCGGCAGGCTCGGTCCGTCCGGTTCCCGGCGTCTTGCGGGGAGCGGCCTTCGGCGACGGCTTTCCGGTGGTCGGCGACGGCTTCCGGGTGGCCGTCCGCGCCGGGGCCGAGCCGGCGGGCGCCGGCTTCGAGGCGGAGGCGGCGCCGGAGGGGGACGGGCCCGACGACCCGGTGGGCCGGCCGTCGCCGTCGCCGGAACCCGCCGTGGCACCACCGTCCCCGGAACCCGCCGTGGCACCCGCGCCGACGCTGCCCGAGGTGCCCCCCTGCTCGCTCGCCGTGTTGCCGGGGGAGGCCACGGCCCCCGGCCGCCGGCCGCCGGTGGTGTCCGTACCACCGCCGAGCCGGTAGTGCTCCAGGCCCGGCACCGCGCCGGAGCCCACCGCGGCCGCGCCGAGGACCACGGCCACGGACACCCCGAGCAGAGCGGCGCGCACCGGCCGTACGGCCTTGGACCAGCGCCGGTCGCCCCCACGCGCCTTGCCGCCCGCGTCCCCGCCCCCGGAGCCCGAGCCGGTCCCGGATCCGGACTCGGACGCGGCCGGCGCCGGCTCGTCGTCCGTGGCGAACAGATAGGCCCGCGCCTTCGCGGTGGCCTCGGCGTACGCCTCCGGGGCCGGGTACGGCCCGATGTCCGCGGGGACCGGGCGTTCCCCGGAGGGCGGGTGGTCGTGCGCGTGCCGAGGGTCGTGCGCGTGCCGAGGGTCGTGCGCGTGCCGAGGGTCGTCGCTTCCGGCGGCGGAGCGTCGGTGGCGTCCCATGATCGTTGCCCTCTTCCTCGTACGCGTTCCTCGTACGTGTGGCCGATCCGCTCCACTCCTTCGAGTGGGTTTCAGCCACGATTCACCGGGTCCGGACGGTACCCGATGTCGCCGGGGCGCGACGTGTCCCGGACGGCACCGGCCGGTTAGGTTGCACCCATGAGCGAGGACGTACGACTGGTCGCCTGGGTACGTGGACACGTGCAGGGCGTGGGATTCCGCTGGTTCACGCGGGCCAAGGCACTGGAGATCGGCGGGCTGAGTGGTTTTGCTCTCAATTTGGCCGACGGCCGGGTCCAGGTGGTCGCGGAGGGGTCGCGCGAGGGCTGCGAGGGGCTGCTGGACTGGCTCCAGGGCGCCGACACGCCCGGGCGCGTGGACGGTGTGACAGAGATCTGGGACACACCGCGCGGCGGTTACGACGGCTTCGCCATCCGCTGATCCGGTCCCGCCGCGCCCTCCGGCCGGGCCGCCGCGGGCGCCGCGGGCGCCCGCCGGGAGTGAAAACGCCCTGGTGGTTGCCAAGGCGAGCGGGGCATGGCAGGCTCCGCAGGTACTGCTGGTCGCCACGCCCTGAGGGGCCCGGAGAGCCACAGCACCGCCGTGTTCCCGGCCGTGCGCCCCGGTTTGCCCCCCAATACAGGGCGTGATCGTGTTGACCGTCAAACTTTTTGGTGAGACGCTGAAAGCCCCGCGCACCTTAGCTGTTTGGCATGGAACAACAGCAGAGCAACACCCGGATGTGCCAAGCACCGCGGGTGCGAATCCCTCACGACCCACACCGCATCGGTCGGTCACTCATTGTGGAGGACCATCCATCATGGCAAAGGCGCTTCTCGGTTACGTCGGCGGCTCCGACCCTCGACTCCTCGCCGAGATGCGACGGCTGCAGCAGCGTGTACAGGACCTGGAGTCCGAGCTCGGACGGATCCAGGCCGAGAACGAAGCGCTGACGGCTGCCGCCTCTCAGGAGAGGATCATGGAGAGCATCGACGCACACCAGGCGGAGCCTGCGCTCACCTGATCGCTGCATCAGCTCCACAACAGCAGAGACAGTGATCGGGTTGCCCGTATCAACCGCTCAGTTGATCGGACGACTGCGATCCAGTCGTCAGAGTAGCAAGGGACGCTTCGGCGTCCCTTCGTTCTTTACCCCCGCATCCTTTCACCTTCTTTAACATCTGGTGTGCCCTGCGTGGTCAATGACGAAACCGCGCGGCGGCGGGGGTTCGTCGGCCGAGCCGGAGCGGCGGGTAGAGTCCAGGGGCTGTGCACCTCAAGGCCCTGACCCTGCGCGGGTTCAAGTCGTTCGCCTCGGCGACCACGCTCCGGTTCGAACCGGGGATCACGTGTGTCGTCGGCCCGAACGGCTCGGGCAAGTCCAATGTCGTGGACGCGCTCAGCTGGGTCATGGGCGAACAGGGCGCCAAGTCGTTGCGCGGCGGCAAGATGGAGGACGTCATCTTCGCCGGCACCACCGGCCGCCCACCGCTCGGCCGCGCCGAGGTGTCCCTGACCATCGACAACTCCGACGGGGCCCTGCCCATCGAGTACGCCGAGGTCACCATCACGCGGACCATGTTCCGCAACGGCGGCAGCGAGTACCAGATCAACGGCGACACCTGCCGGCTGCTGGACATCCAGGAACTCCTCTCCGACTCCGGCATCGGCCGTGAGATGCACGTCATCGTCGGCCAGGGCCAGCTCGACTCCGTCCTGCACGCCGATCCCATGGGCCGCCGCGCCTTCATCGAGGAGGCGGCCGGGGTCCTCAAGCACCGCAAGCGCAAGGAGAAGGCGCTCCGCAAGCTGGACGCGATGCAGGCCAACCTCGCGCGCGTGCAGGACCTCACCGACGAACTGCGCCGCCAGCTCAAGCCCCTGGGCCGGCAGGCGGCGGTGGCCCGCCGGGCCGCCGTCATCCAGGCCGACCTCCGCGACGCCCGGCTGCGGCTGCTCGCCGACGATCTGGTGCGGCTGCGTGCGGCCCTCCAGGCGGAGATCGCCGACGAGGCGGCGCTGAAGGAACGCAAGGACACCGCCGAGCGGGAGCTGAGGAAGGCCCTGCACCAGGAGGCCCTGCTGGAGGACGAGGTCCGCCGGCTCACCCCGCGGCTGACGCGCGCCCAGCAGACCTGGTACGAGCTGTCCCAGCTCGCCGAACGCGTCCGCGGCACGATCTCCCTGGCCGACGCCCGGGTCAGGAGCGCCACCTCCGCCCCGCCCGAGGAGCGGCGCGGCCGGGACCCCGAGGACCTGGAACGCGAGGCCGCCCGCGTCCGGGAACAGGAGGCCGAGCTGGAGGCCGCCCTCGAAGCGGCGCGGCGGGCGCTGGACGACACGGTCGCGCACCGCGCCGAACTGGAGCGCGAGCTGGCCGTGGAGGAGCGCCGGCTGAAGGACGTCGCCCGCGCCATCGCGGACCGCCGCGAGGGCCTTGCCCGCCTTTCCGGGCAGGTCAACGCGGCCCGCTCGCGCGTCGCCTCCGCCCAGGCGGAGATCGACCGGCTCGCCACGGCCCGCGACGAGGCGCGGGAACGGGCGGTGCGCGCGCAGGAGGAGTACGAGGCCCTGCGCGCGGAGGTCGACGGCCTGGACGCGGGCGACGCCGACCTGGCCGAGCGGCACGAGGCCGCGAAGCGGGAGCTGGCGGACGCGGAGGCCGCCCTCGGCACGGCGCGCGACGCCCTCACCGCCGCCGAGCGCAGCCGCGCGGCCACCCAGGCCCGCCACGAGGCGCTGGCGCTGGGCCTGCGCCGCAAGGACGGCACCGGCATACTGCTCGGCGCGCGCGACCGCCTCACCGGCATCCTCGGCCCGGCGGCGGAACTCCTGAGGATCACCCCGGGCTACGAGATCCCGCTGGCGGCGGCCTTCGGCACGGCGGCCGACGCCCTCGCCGTCACCACCCCGGCGGCAGCGACCGAGGCCCTGACCCTCCTCCGCAAACAGGACGCCGGCCGAGCCACCCTCCTCTTGACCCAAGCCCCGGAAGAGGCCCCCCAAAGCGACACGGGCAACGGCGCGGGCGACCACGACGCACCCGCACCCGTCCACGGTGGGACAGCGCCCCGAAGGGGCGCGGGGAACTGCGCGGGTGACCACGACGCTCCCGCACTTGTCCACGGCGGGACGGCGCCCCATAGGGGCGCGGGGAACGGCGCGAGCAACCACGACGTACCCGCACTCGACCACGGCGGGACAGCGCCCCACAGGGGCGCGGGGAACTGCGCGACGAGCCACGACGCTCCCGCACCCGACAACGGCGACCCAGCCCCCCAACCCGGCGTACCCCTCTTCGCCGCCACCCTCGTCCACGGCCCCGCCGACCTCATGCCCGCCGTCCGCCGCGTCCTGCGCGACATCGTCGTGGTCGACACCCTGGCCGACGCCGAGACCCTGGTCCGCGCCCGCCCCGACCTGACCGCGGTCACCGCCGAAGGCGACCTCCTCGGCGCCCACATCGCGCACGGCGGCTCCGCGGGCGCCCCCAGCCTGCTGGAGGTCCAGGCCTCCGTGGACGAGGCCGCGGCCGAACTGGCCGAGCTGGAGGTCCGCTGCCGGGAGCTCGCCGAGGCGCAGCGCGCGGCGGCCGAGCGCCGTACCCGGGCCGCCACCCTCGTGGAGGAGCTCGGCGAGCGGCGCCGCGCCGCCGACCGGGAGAAGTCGGCCGTCGCCCAGCAGCTCGGCCGCCTGGCCGGCCAGGCCCGCGGCGCCGCAGGCGAGGCCGAGCGGTCGGCCGCGGCCGCGGCCCGCGCGCAGGAGGCGCTGGAGGCGGCCGTACAGGAGGCCGAGGAGCTGGCCGAGCGGCTGGCCGTGGCCGAGGAGGCACCGGTGGAGGAGGAGCCGGACATCTCGGTCCGGGACCGGCTCGCCGCCGACGGGGCCAACGCCCGGCAGACCGAGATGGAGGCCCGCCTCCAGGTCCGTACGCACGAGGAGCGGGTCAAGGGGCTCGCCGGACGCGCCGACGCGCTCGACCGGGCGGCCCGCGCCGAACGCGAGGCACGCGCGCGTGCCGAGCGGCGCCGGGCCCGGCTGCGCTACGAGGCGGCCGTGGCCGGGGCCGTCGCCTCCGGCGCCCGGCAGCTGCTGGCGCATGTGGAGGTGTCCCTCGCCCGCGCCGAGCAGGAGCGCGCCGCCGCCGAGGCCGCCAAGGCCCGGGGCGAGCGGGAGCTGGCCGCCGCCCGCGCGGCCGGCCGTGAACTCAAGGCCGAACTCGACAAGTTGACGGATTCGGTCCACCGTGGCGAGGTACTCGGCGCCGAGAAGCGGCTGCGCATCGAGCAGCTGGAGACGAAGGCGCTGGAGGAACTGGGTGTCGAACCGGAGGGACTGGTGGCCGAGTACGGGCCGCACCAGCCGGTGCCGCCCTCGCCCCCCGCCGACGGCGAGCGGCTGCCCGAGGACCCCGGGCACCCGCGCAACCGGCCCCGTCCCTTCGACCGCGCCGAGCAGGAGAAGCGGCTCAAGGCGGCCGAGCGGGCGTACCAGCAGCTGGGCAAGGTCAACCCGCTGGCGCTGGAGGAGTTCGCCGCGCTGGAGGAGCGGCACAAGTTCCTCGGCGAGCAGCTGGAGGACCTGAAGAAGACCCGCGCCGACCTGCTCCAGGTGGTGAAGGAGGTCGACGAGCGCGTCGAGCAGGTCTTCACCGAGGCCTTCCGGGACACCGCCCGCGAGTTCGAGGGCGTCTTCGGCCGGCTGTTCCCCGGCGGCGAGGGCCGGCTGGTGCTGACCGATCCGGCGAACATGCTGACCACGGGCGTGGACGTGGAGGCGCGTCCGCCGGGCAAGAAGGTCAAGCGGCTCTCCCTGCTGTCGGGCGGCGAGCGCTCGCTGACCGCGGTGGCGCTGCTGGTGTCGATCTTCAAGGCCCGGCCGAGCCCGTTCTACGTCATGGACGAGGTCGAGGCCGCGCTGGACGACACCAACCTCCAGCGGCTGATCGGGATCATGCGGGAGCTCCAGGAGAGTTCGCAGCTGATCGTGATCACGCACCAGAAGCGGACAATGGAGGTGGCCGACGCGCTCTACGGCGTGTCCATGCAGGGCGACGGCGTCTCCAAGGTCATCTCCCAGCGGTTGCGCTAGCCCCTTTTCCCGGGTTCACCAGGGATCCCTTCAAGATCATCTCGTGGATCGTTCAGTTCTTGAACGCAAGATCGTCAGACGTATCTGAAAACTCACAGTCGTTGAACTATTGACTTCGAAACTTGAAGGCATAGTCTCTGCAACGTTGCTTTTACCTTCAGGTGTGAGTGGACCGCCCGTATGCGCCACTGGAGACCTGTAAGGGCTCGCCCCCACCCGGCAGCGTTGCCGTGGCCCGAGGAGTTACACCGTGACCAGCACAGCGCAGGCACCTCAGTCAGGAGCCAGGTCGGCTCACCCCGAACATCTCGGGCACGTCATCTTCATCGCGGCGGCTGCCGCCATGGGCGGCTTCCTCTTCGGCTACGACAGCTCCGTGATCAACGGCGCCGTCGAGGCCATCCGGGACCGTTACGACGTCGGCTCCGCCGCCCTCGCCCAGGTCATCGCGATCGCGCTGATCGGCTGCGCCATCGGCGCCGCCACCGCCGGCCGCATAGCCGACCGCATCGGCCGCATCCGCTGTATGCAGATCGCCGCCGTCCTGTTCACCGTCAGCGCCGTCGGTTCCGCGCTGCCGTTCGCGCTGTGGGACCTCGCCTTCTGGCGCGTCATCGGCGGCTTCGCCATCGGCATGGCCTCCGTGATCGGCCCGGCCTACATCGCCGAGGTCGCCCCGCCCGCCTACCGCGGCCGGCTCGGCTCCTTCCAGCAGGCCGCGATCGTCGTCGGCATCGCCGTCTCCCAGCTGGTCAACTGGGGTCTGCTCAACGCGGCCGGCGGCGACCAGCGCGGCAAGCTGATGGGCCTGGAGGCCTGGCAGGTCATGCTCGGTGTGATGGTCGTCCCGGCCGTCCTCTACGGCATGCTGTCCTTCGCGATCCCCGAGTCCCCCCGCTTCCTGCTCTCCGCCGGCAAGCGTGAGCGCGCCCGGGAGATCCTCGCCGAGGTCGAGGGCAAGGAGACCGACCTCGACGCCCGCGTCGCCGAGATCGAGCACGCGATGAAGAGCGAGCACAAGTCCTCCTTCAAGGACCTGCTCGGCGGCTCCTTCTTCTTCAAGCCGATCGTCTGGATCGGTATCGGCCTGTCGGTCTTCCAGCAGTTCGTCGGCATCAACGTCGCGTTCTACTACTCCTCGACGCTGTGGCAGTCGGTCGGCGTCGACCCGTCGGACTCGTTCTTCTACTCCTTCACCACCTCGATCATCAACATCGTCGGCACCGTGATCGCGATGATCTTCGTGGACCGCGTCGGCCGCAAGCCGCTCGCCCTCATCGGCTCGGTCGGCATGGTCGTCGGCCTGGCGCTGGAGGCCTGGGCGTTCAGCTACGACCTGGTCGACGGCAAGCTGCCGAGCACCCAGGGCTGGGTCGCCCTGATCGCCGCCCACCTGTTCGTCCTCTTCTTCGCCCTGTCCTGGGGCGTGGTGGTCTGGGTCTTCCTCGGCGAGATGTTCCCGAACCGGATCCGCGCCGCCGCCCTCGGTGTCGCCGCCTCCGCGCAGTGGATCGCCAACTGGGCCATCACCGCGAGCTTCCCGTCGCTGGCCGACTGGAACCTCTCCGGCACCTACGTGATCTACACCGTCTGTGCCGCCCTCTCCATCCCGTTCGTCCTGAAGTTCGTCAAGGAGACGAAGGGCAAGTCCCTGGAGGAGATGGGCTGAGCCTCGTAGCGAGGCTTCCCGAACTCGGGGAGAAGGGCCAAGACCCCGCTGCCCTCTCCTCGTACCGTCCGCCGCCCCCGGTCCAGGCCACCCGCCCGGACCGGGGGCGGCGGTGTTCCTGCCGCCCGGGCGCCCCGGCTCAGCCCCCCAGCGCCGGGACGACCCGCTCCGCGAACAGCCGCAGGCTGCGCCAGCCCTCCTCCACCGGCATGCCGCCCGCCAGCGGGTGCAGCACCAGGCTGTCCAGGCCCTGCGCCAGACACTGCTCCGGGGTGAGGATCCGGTACACGCCCTCCGCGCGCAGCTCCGCCACCGTCGTGGCCGCCGACCGCACCGCCGAGCGGATCCCGGCCGACTGCCAGGAGGCGTAGGTGCGGGCCTCGTGCAGCAGATGCCCGCCGTACTCGGCCCACGCCCGGTCCGGGTCCTCGGCGAGATGGAGCAGCGGCGTCTCGGCGGCCGGCATCATCGTCCAGCCCTCGGTGCCGTACTCGGCGAGCCGCTCCTTGTAGTACGCCTCCAGTTCCGGCAGGTGCGCGCTCGGGAAGAACGGCAGGCCGAACCGGGCGGCCCGGCGCGCGGCGGCCCTGGAGGAGCCGCCGACCAGCAGCAGGGGATGCGGCCGGGTGTACGGGCGCGGGGTGAGCCGCACCCTGCGGCCCCGGTGGTCGAACTCCTCACCGGTCCACGCCGTCAGCAGCGTCCGGAGCAACTCGTCCTGGAGCCGGCCGCGCCGGCCCCAGTCGACGCCGAACATCGCGTACTCCTCGGGCCGGTAGCCGATCCCGGCCACGGTCACCAGCCGGCCGCCGCTCAGCAGATCCAGCACGGCGATGTCCTCCGCCAGCCGCAGCGGATCGTGCAGCGGGCCGATCACCGCCGACACCGTCACCGCGATCCGTCGGGTGGCCCCGAGCACCGCGCCCGCGAAGACGAACGGCGACGGCAGCCAGTTGTTCTCCGCGCCGTGGTGCTCCTCGGTCTGCACGGTGGCGATCCCGTGCGCGTCCGCGTAGCAGGCCATCTCCACCGCGGCCCGGTAACGGGCGGACAGGGCGTCGGGAGGGGCGCCGGGCGCGACGAGGTTGAAGCGTACGACCGTGACGGGCATGCGAAGTCCCCCTCCGGTACGGCTCGGTGGAGGGGGACGTTAGCTGACGGTACGTCAGATGGCCAGGGGGCCGGCCGGTGTCAGACGCCGGTGGCCGCGGGCTGCCCGGCGATCTCGTCGGCCGCGGGCGCGGTGGCCGTCGCCGGCTTCGGCAGCACCAGGTACAGCACGCCGGAGATCACGACCGTGGCGACCCAGCCGAGGCCGTACTCGCCGATCACGTTGTTCGTCGCCAGCGGGCCGGTGAACCAGTCCGAGGTGGTGAACATCAGACCCGACACCAGGCCGACCGCCCAGGCGGCCACGGCCGCGGGGGAGAAGCCGCCCTTGTACCAGTAGGCGCTGGTGCGGGTGGTGTCGGCCATGGCCCGGCCGTCGTACTCGGTGCGGCGCAGCATGTCCGCGCCGAACACACCGACCCACGCGGAGAAGGCGACCGCCAGCAGCGACAGGAAGGCGATGAAGGAGCCCATGAAGCTGGTCGCCACCAGCATCAGCACCCCGCCGAACACCAGCGAGATCACCGCGTTCACCGAGACCGCCCAGTGCCGCGGCACCTTGATGCCGAGGGTCTGCGCGGTGAAGCCCGCCGAGTACATCGACATCGAGTTGATCAGCAGCATGCCGATCAGCGCGATGAACAGGTACGGCACCGCGATCCACGTCGGCAGGATCTCGCCCAGGAAGGACACCGGGTCGCTGGCCGAGGCCAGGTCCGGGGTGGACACCGCCATCACCGCGCCCATCAGCACCATCGGCAGCACGACGACACCGGCGCCGCCCACCGCCGTCCCCACGATCGCCTTCGAGGACGCCGTACGCGGCAGATAGCGGGTGAAGTCCGGGGCCGAGGGGATCCAGCTGACACCGCCCGCCGCGATCATGCCGACGCCGGTGATCACCGAGGCCGTGGAACCGGCGCTGTGGTCCATCACCTTCGACCAGTCGGTGTCCACCACCAGATAGCCCAGCACCAGCACCGAGAAGACGCCGAAGAAATAGGTCGCGTACTTGTTGCACTTCTGCACGGCGTTGATGCCGAGCCCGGAGATCGCGAAGGTCGCCACGACGAACGCCAGCAGCATCACCATGTCCAGCACGTTGTTCGCCTTGATGCCGAACAGGATGTCCAGGATGGTGAGCATCGCGTACGCACCGGTCACCGCGTTGATCGTCTCCCAGCCCCAGCGCGCGACCCAGATCAGCGAACCGGGCAGCAGGTTGCCGCGCTGCCCGAAGACCGCGCGCGACAGCGCCATGCCGGGCGCACCGCCCCGCTTGCCCGCGATGCCGATCAGGCCGACCAGGCCGTACGACACGATCGGCGCGGCCACGGCGACGATCAGGGCCTGCCAGAAGTTCAGGTGGTAGGCGACGACGAGGCTCGCGCCCATCGTCAGCAGCAGGACGCTGATGTTCGCGCCGACCCAGGTGGGGAACAGCTGCCGCGGACGCGCGGTGCGCTCGTGGTCGGGGACCTGCTCGATACCGCGGGTTTCGAGAGCGCCTTCGGTCTCGGCGGATTTGCTCATGGAAGAGGTGCCTGACATGGGGGGACAAGGTGACGTGGGGACTCTACGCGCGTGGATAGAGGTGCCACCATCGTACTTTGCTCCGAGTCCTCGCGTTAAGTGGCCTTTGTCTCTCGGAGAAAGCCACAAACGGGGTTCTCGGGGACCCCATGGCCGATACTGGTCGGGTTATGGAAACCGTCATCCTTGCTGTAGTCATCGCCGTGGTCGTGCTCGGCGCGCTCGGCGGGCTGATCGTGGGCAGCCGGCGCCGGAAGCCGCTGCCCCCGCCGCCCCCGAAGGCGCCCGACATCACCGCGCCCCCGGCCGAGCCGCACGTCGGCGAAGAGGCCGAGACGCCGCGCGACGAACCGCGCCGGACGATCGAGGAGGTGGATCTCCCGGGCGGCCCCGCGGTCGTCGTCGAGGAGCCCCCCGCCGTCGAGGCTCCCGAGATCGAGATCGAGGTCCCGGAGCCCACCGCGGGCCGGCTCGTCCGGCTGCGCGCCCGCCTGTCCCGCTCGCAGAACGCCCTGGGCAAGGGCCTGCTCACCCTGCTCTCCCGCGAGCACCTGGACGAGGACACCTGGGAGGAGATCGAGGACACGCTGCTCACCGCCGACGTCGGCGTGCAGCCCACCCAGGAACTGGTCGAGCGGCTGCGCGAACGCGTCAGGGTGCTCGGCACCCGCACCCCCGAGGAACTGCGCGGCCTGCTCCGCGAGGAACTCCTCAACCTGGTCGGCACCGACCTCGACCGCACGGTGAAGACCGAGCCCGAGGACCGCAAGCCCGGCATCGTGATGATCGTCGGCGTCAACGGCACCGGCAAGACCACCACGACCGGCAAGCTCGCCCGGGTCCTGGTCGCCGACGGCCGCAGCGTCGTGCTGGGCGCCGCCGACACCTTCCGTGCCGCCGCCGCCGACCAGCTCCAGACCTGGGGCGAGCGCGTCGGCGCCCACACCGTGCGCGGCCCCGAGGCCGGCGACCCCGCCTCCGTCGCCTTCGACGCGGTGAAGGAAGGCAAGGAGATGGGCGTCGACGTGGTGCTCATCGACACCGCCGGCCGCCTGCACACCAAGACCGGCCTCATGGACGAGCTGGGCAAGGTCAAGCGTGTGGTGGAGAAGCACGCGCCGCTGGACGAGGTGCTGCTCGTCCTGGACGCCACCACCGGCCAGAACGGCCTGGTGCAGGCCCGGGTGTTCGCCGAGGTCGTGGACATCACCGGCATCGTGCTGACCAAGCTGGACGGTACGGCCAAGGGCGGCATCGTGGTCGCCGTCCAGCGCGAGCTGGGCGTGCCGGTCAAGCTGGTCGGGCTCGGCGAGGGCGCGGACGACCTCGCGCCGTTCGAGCCGGAGGCGTTCGTGGACGCGTTGATCGGCGACTGAGCCGTCCCGGGAACGTTCCCGGCTGAGAAGCGTGAGCGCCCGTCCCCCCGGTGCGGTGGGGGCGGGCGCCGATCTCTTCCCGGCCGCTCCTACCCCCGCGACCGGTGTGCCACATAAGCCAGCGCCCCCAGCAGCAGCCGGGCCGCCGGAGGCCGGGTCGCGGAGTCCAGCGCGGGCGGGCGCAGCCAGCGCACCGGGCCCAGGCCGCCCCGGTCGGAGGGCGGGGCGGTGATGTACGTCCCCGGGCCGAGGCCGCGCAGGTCCAGCGTGGCCGGGTCGTCCCAGCCCAGGCGGTACAGCAGCCGGGGCAGGTCGGCGGCGGCGCCGGGGGCGACGAAGAAGTGGGCGCGGCCGTCCGGGGTGGCGGTGACCGGGCCCAGGGGCAGGCCCATCCGCTCCAGGCGGACCAGGGCGCGGCGGCCGGCCGGCTCCGACACCTCCAGGACGTCGAACGCCTGGCCGACCGGCAGCATCACGGAGGCGCCCGGGAACTCGGACCAGGCCTTGCTCACCTCGTCCAGCGTGGCCCCGGCCGGGACCGGGGGCGCGAAGTCCAGCGGATGCGCGCCCGGCGCCGCGCAGTCGCGCCGCCCGCACGAACAGGCGCCCCCGGCGGCGCGTGCTCCCGGCACCACGTCCCAGCCCCACAGTCCGGTGAACTCGGCGACGGTGGTGCACTCCGCCAGGCGCCCGCGCCGACGCGTGCCGGAGCGGATCTCGCGGATGCCGCCGATCGTGAAGCCCATGCCCCCTCCAACGGGTCCTGCGCGCCGGTGGTTACGACACGGAACGAGACGGAAGCGGAACGTAACATTACGGCTCCGCCTGCCCGCGTGGTGATGGGGCCAATGCGGCGCCTTGGAGCGTGCTGGGTGGCATTTCGCGCTCCGTGCGCCCCTGGGTGCATCACTCCGCCGGCTTCCGCCCGTCCCCCGTAAGTACAACGCGCGGAGCCATTCGTGTGCGCATTCGAAGGGGTGGCGAATGGTGGCGTTTCCGGTACGCCCGGGGTTGGAGGGTGATCGCGAGATTACTCTGAGTGTGCGAGTTCACGGGGGCGCATGCGCGCGCGGGTATGCCGGAGGCAAGCCGCCTGCTCGTTCGAAGGGTGACAATCGCCGGACAGGAGGCGTTATTTACCGGCATTCTGATAAGGCTTGGCGCACCAGGTGACAAGTGGTCTCAGGAAATGGGGGCATCCCAGTGGGCGGCAACGGCGGTAGCGGTACGAGCGCTGAAAAGCGCCCCAACGAGCTGCTCGGCTCGTGGTTCGTGCGCAGCGGCTGGTCCAAGGGCGAGCTGGCCCGGCAGGTGAACCGCAGGGCACGCCAGTTGGGCGCCAACCACATCTCGACCGACACCTCGCGGGTGCGCCGCTGGCTCGACGGGGAGAATCCCCGGGAACCGATCCCGCGCATCCTGTCCGAGCTGTTCTCCGAACGCTTCGGCTGCGTCGTCTCCGTCGAGGACCTCGGCCTGCGCACCGCCCGGCAGTCGCCCGCCGCCTCCGGGGTCGACCTGCCCTGGACCGGCGCCCAGACGGTCGCCCTGCTCGGCGAGTTCTCCCGCAGCGACCTGATGCTCGCCCGGCGCGGCTTCCTCGGCACCTCCCTCGCCCTGTCCGCCGGCCCCTCCCTGATCGAGCCCATGCAGCGCTGGCTCGTGCCCACCCCCGGCTCCCCGGCCCCCGCCGAGCCCGCCCCCGTGCTCGACTCCCGCCGGCCGGGCCGGCTCTCCCAGCCCGAGCTGGAGCTGCTGGAGTCCACCACGCGCATGTTCCGCAAGTGGGACGCCCAGTGCGGCGGCGGACTGCGCCGCAAGGCGGTCGTCGGCCAGCTGCACGAGGTCACCGACCTGCTCCAGGAACCCCAGCCCGAGGCCACCACGCGCAAGCTGTTCCAGGTCGCCGCCGAACTGTCCCAGCTCGCCGGCTGGATGTCGTACGACGTCGGCCTCCAGCCCACCGCGCAGAAGTACTTCGTGCTCGCCCTGCACGCCGCCAAGGAGGCCGGCGACAAGCCGCTCGGCTCCTACATCCTGTCCAGCATGAGCCGCCAGATGATCCACCTCGGCCGGCCCGACGACGCCCTGGAACTGATCCACCTCGCCCAGTACGGCAGCCGTGACTGCGCCGGCCCGCGCACCCAGGCCATGCTGTATGCGATGGAGGCCCGCGCCTACGCCAACATGGGCCAGCCCGGGAAGACCAAGCGGGCCGTCCGCCTCGCCGAGGACACCTTCGCCGAGATCGACGAGTGGGACGAGCCGGACCCCGACTGGATCCGCTTCTTCTCCGAGGCCGAGCTGTACGCGGAGAACTCCCACTCCTTCCGCGACCTCGCCTACAACGCCGGGCGCAGCCCCAGCTACGCCTCCCTCGCCGAACCGCTGATGCGGCGCGCGGTGGAGCTGTTCGCCAAGGACTCCGAGCATCAGCGGTCGTACGCGCTCAACCTCATCGGCATGGCCTCCGTGCACCTGCTCCAGCGCGAGCCCGAGCGCGGCACGGAGTACGCGGCGAAGGCCCTGGACATCGCCAAGAAGGTCCGTTCCGAACGGGTGAACACCCGTATCCGCAAGACGGTCGGCACGGCCGTGCGCGACTACGGCGAGCTGGCCGCCGTGGTCGACCTCTCCGAGAAGCTCGCCGCCGACCTGCCGGAGGCCGCCGAGGCCGGCTGACCCCGGTCCCCCCAGCCCCGGCCGCGGCCGGTCCTCGCGAACCGCCCGACTCGGCTCCCCCATGCCAGGTCGTCGAGAGGACCGCCGCGGCCGGTCCGTTCCCCCCGCGGGGATCACCCCGCGGAAGGTTGCGCCACGATAACGACCGGCGCGGCCCGGTATCTCCCGCTTCATCGACGCGTAACACACAGGGCGCCTTCGTCACCCCGGCGAAACAACGAGGGGCTTCCACCGAAACCGCGCTGCGCGAGTCTCGTGGCGCACAACCGGCCCACCCCTCACCCGACCGGACCGCTCAGGCACCGCCCGCACGGGGCCGTACCAATCGACGAGGAGACGCCGATGGCACCAGCCATCATGCTTGCGGCGGACGCGCCCAGACTGTCGTCCGCCAACACAGGCTTCATGCTCATCTGTTCCGCCCTGGTGATGCTCATGACCCCGGCCCTCGCCTTCTTCTACGGAGGCATGGTCCGCGTCAAGAGCACCCTGAACATGCTGATGATGAGCTTCATCAGCCTCGGGATCGTCACCATTCTGTGGGTGCTCTACGGCTTCTCCCTCGCCTTCGGCAACGGCAACAGCCTGATCGGCTACAACGCCGACTGGATCGGCCTCAGCGACATCGGCCTCACCGAACTCTGGGACGGCTACACCATCCCGGTCTTCGTCTTCATGGTCTTCCAGCTGATGTTCGCCATCCTCACCCCCGCCCTCATCAGCGGCGCCCTCGCCGACCGGGTCAAGTTCTCCGCGTGGGCCCTCTTCGTCGCCCTGTGGGCCACCGTCGTCTACATCCCCGTCGCCCACTGGGTCTGGGCCTCCGACGGCTGGGCCTTCAAGCTGGGCGTGATCGACTTCGCGGGCGGTACGGCGGTCCACATCAACGCCGGTGCGGCGGCGCTCGGTGTCATCCTCGTCATCGGCAAGCGCGTCGGCTTCAAGCGGGACCCCATGCGCCCGCACAGCCTCCCGCTGGTCATGCTCGGCGCCGGTCTGCTCTGGTTCGGCTGGTTCGGCTTCAACGCCGGCTCCTGGCTCGGCAACGACGACGGCGTGGGCGCGCTGATGTTCGTCAACACGCAGGTCGCCACCGCCGCCGCGATGCTGGCCTGGCTCGGCTACGAGAAGATCCGGCACGGCGCCTGCACCACCCTCGGCGCCGCCTCCGGCGCGGTCGCCGGCCTGGTCGCCATCACCCCCTCCGGCGGCGCGGTCTCCCCGCTCGGCGCGATCGCCGTCGGCGCCATCGCCGGCGTCGCCTGCGCCGCGGCCGTCGGCCTGAAGTTCCGGTTCGGCTACGACGACTCCCTCGACGTCGTCGGCGTCCACATGGTCGGCGGCATCCTCGGCTCCCTGCTCGTCGGCTTCTTCGCCACCGGCAAGGGCCAGTCCACCGCCACCGGCGTCTTCTACGGCGACCACAGCTTCGACCAGCTGTGGAAGCAGTGCGCGGGCGTCTTCGCGGTCCTCGCCTACTCCCTGATCGCCTCCGCCGTCCTCGCCTTCCTCCTCGACAAGACCCTCGGCATGCGGGTCCCCGAGGACGAGGAGATCTCCGGCATCGACCGGGCCGAGCACGCCGAGACCGCATACGACTTCAGCGGAGCGGGCGGCGGCGTCGCCGGTACCGCCGCCGCTGCCCCGGCCGCCGCGCAGACCCGGAAGGTGGACGCATGAAGCTCATCACCGCAGTCGTCAAGCCCCACCGGCTCGACGAGATCAAGGAAGCCCTCCAGGCCTTCGGCGTGCACGGGCTCACCGTCACCGAGGCCAGCGGCTACGGCCGGCAGCGCGGCCACACCGAGGTCTACCGCGGCGCCGAGTACACCGTCGACCTCGTCCCCAAGGTCCGCGTGGAGGTACTGGCCGAGGACGACGACGCCGAGCAGCTGATCGAGGTCATCGTCAAGGCCGCCCGCACCGGCAAGATCGGGGACGGCAAGGTGTGGTCCCTGCCGGTGGAGACCGCCGTCCGCGTCCGCACCGGCGAACGCGGTCCGGACGCGCTCTGACCAGCACCGACAGGAAGAGGAGTCGCCGGGTGACGGGCACGGACACGCACACAGGGACAGAAGACCCGGGGACCGGCGGCTACGCGGCGGCCCGGCTGCGCCTCCTCACCGAGGACGCGCGGTCCGGGCCGCCGCGCCGTTCCGCCCTCGCCGGACTCACCGACGACTGGCTCGCCGGACTGTTCGGCGCGGCCGCCGGCCCGGCCCGGGGCGTCTGTCTCGTCGCCGTCGGCGGCTACGGCCGCGGCGAGCTGTCCCCGCGCAGCGACCTCGACCTCGTCCTGCTGCACGACGGCTCCGACCCCGCCGCCGTAGCCGCCCTCGCCGACCGGATCTGGTACCCCGTCTGGGACCTCGGCCTCGCCCTCGACCACTCCGTGCGCACCCCCGCCGAGGCCCGCGCCACCGCCGCCGAGGACCTGAAGGTCCAGCTCGGCCTGCTGGACGCCCGCCACCTGGCCGGCGACACCACCCTCACCGCCGGTCTGCGCACCGCCGTCCTCACCGACTGGCGCAACCAGGCCCCGAGGCGCCTGCCCGAACTCCGCGAACTGTGCGCCGAGCGCGCCGCCCGCCAGGGCGAACTGCGCTACCTGCTCGAACCCGACCTCAAGGAGGCCCGCGGCGGCCTCCGCGACGCCACCGCGCTGCGCGCCGTAGCCGCCTCCTGGCTCGCCGACGCCCCGCGCGAGGGACTGGCCGACGCCCGCCGCCGCCTGCTCGACGTCCGCGACGCCCTCCACCTGGCCACCGGCCGCGCCACCGACCGGCTCGCCCTCCAGGAACAGGACCAGGTGGCCGCCGGGCTGGGCCTGCTCGACGCCGACACCCTGCTGCGCCAGGTCTACGAGGCCGCCCGCGTCATCGCGTACGCCGGCGACGTCACCTGGCGCGAGGTGGGCCGCGTCCTGCGCGCCCGCGCCGTACGGCCCCGGCTGCGCGCGATGCTGGGCGGCGGACGACCGGCCGCCGAACGCTCGCCGCTGGCCGAGGGCGTCGTGGAACAGGACGGCGAGGTGGTGCTCGCCCGCGCCGCCCGCCCCGACCGCGACCCCGTCCTGCCACTGCGCGCCGCTGCCGCCGCCGCACAGGCCGGCCTCCCGCTCTCCCTGCACGCCGCCCGGCGCATGGCCGCCACCGCGCGCCCGCTGCCCACCCCCTGGCCCGCCGAGGCCCGCGAACAACTGGTCACCCTGCTCGGCTCCGGCCGCCCGACCGTCGAGGTCTGGGAGGCGCTGGAGGCCGAGGGCCTGATCGCCCGCCTGCTGCCCGACTGGGAACGGGTCCGCTGCCGCCCCCAGCGCAACGCCGTCCACATCTGGACCGTCGACCGGCACCTCATCGAGACCGCCGTGCGCGCCTCCGCCCTCACCCGCCGGGTCGGCCGCCCCGACCTGCTCCTGGTCGCCGCCCTGCTGCACGACATCGGCAAGGGCTGGCCCGGCGACCACTCGGTGGCCGGCGAGATCATCGCCAAGGACGTCGCCGCGCGGATCGGTTTCGACCGCGCCGACGTCGCCGTGCTGGCCACGCTGGTCCGCCACCACCTGCTGCTCATCGAGACCGCCACCCGCCGCGACCTGGACGACCCCGCCACCGTCCGCTCCGTCGCCGACGCGGTCGGCACCCAGAGCACCCTGGAGCTGCTGCACGCCCTCACCGAGGCGGACGCCCTCGCCACCGGCCCGGCCGCCTGGTCCTCCTGGCGCGGCAACCTCGTCGCCGACCTGGTCCGGCGCGTCTCCGGGGTCCTCGCCGGGGCCGCCCCCGACGAGCCCGAACCCGCCGCGCCCACCGCCGAGCAGGAGCGCCTCGCCATCGAGGCCTTCCGCACCGGCGGCCCGGTCCTCGCCCTGCGCGCCCAGACCGAACCCGTGCCCGGCACGGAGCCGCCGCCCGGCGAACCGGAACCCCTGGGCGTCGAGCTGCTCATCGCCGTACCCGACCAGCCGGGCGTCCTGCCCGCGGTCGCCGGGGTCCTCGCCGTGCACCGCCTCACCGTCCGCACGGCGGAGCTGCGCGCCCTGCGGCTGCCGGACGACGTGGACGACGACGGCACGATCCTCCTGCTCGACTGGCGGGTCGCCGCCGAGTACGGCTCCCTGCCCCAGGCGGCCCGGCTGCGCACCGACCTCGTCCGCGCCCTGGACGGCACCCTGGACATCGCCGGCCGGCTCGCCGAACGCGACGCCGCCTACCCCCGCCGGCGCGGCTGGACCGCCCCGCCGCCCCGGGTCACCGTGGCTCCGGCCGCCTCCCGCCACGCCACGGTGATCGAGGTCCGCGCCCAGGACGCGCCCGGCCTGCTGCACCGCATCGGCACGGCCCTGGAGAAGGCGGGCGTACGGGTGCGGAGCATGCACGTGTCGACGCTGGGCGCGAACGCCGTGGACGCCTTCTACGTCACGACGGGCACGGGCGCGCCGCTGCCCGGGGAGGACGCGGGGTCGCTGGCGCGGGTACTGGAGGAGACGTTGCGGGGGTGACCTTCCCGGCCAGGGCCGATCCGCTTGCGGAGCCAGATACTCTTGAGGGCGACCCAGCTTCCGACTCTGAGGACCGACGCCGCCGTGTTCGATACTCTCTCCGACCGTCTCTCAGCCACCTTCAAGTCCCTCCGGGGCAAGGGCAGGCTCAGCGAGGCGGACATCGACGCCACGGCACGTGAGATCCGCATCGCGCTCCTCGAAGCCGACGTGGCCCTCCCTGTCGTCCGTTCGTTCGTCAAGAAGGTCAAGGAGCGGGCGCTCGGGGTCGAGATCTCCAAGGCGCTCAACCCGGCGCAGCAGTTCATCAAGATCGTCAACGACGAGCTGGTGGAGATCCTCGGCGGCGAGACCCGCCGCCTCCGCTTCGCCAAGCAGCCGCCCACCGTGATCATGCTGGCCGGTCTCCAGGGTGCCGGTAAGACCACCCTCGCGGGCAAGCTCGGCCGGTGGCTCAAGGAACAGGGCCACTCCCCGCTGCTGGTCGCCTGTGACCTCCAGCGCCCGAACGCCGTGAACCAGCTCAGCGTCGTCGCCGAGCGCGCCGGTGTCGCGGTGTACGCGCCGGAGCCGGGCAACGGCGTCGGCGACCCGGTGAAGGTCGCCAAGGACTCCATCGAGTTCGCGAAGTCCAAGGTCCACGACATCGTGATCGTGGACACCGCCGGCCGTCTCGGTATCGACGCCGAGATGATGCAGCAGGCCGCGGACATCCGGGACGCGGTCCGGCCCGACGAGATCCTGTTCGTCGTCGACGCGATGATCGGTCAGGACGCCGTCAACACCGCCGAGGCCTTCCGCGACGGCGTCGGCTTCGACGGCGTGGTGCTCTCCAAGCTCGACGGCGACGCCCGCGGCGGTGCCGCGCTGTCCATCCGGCAGATCACCGGCAAGCCGATCATGTTCGCGTCGAACGGCGAGAAGCTGGACGACTTCGACGCCTTCCACCCGGACCGGATGGCCTCCCGCATCCTCGACATGGGTGACCTGCTCACCCTGATCGAGCAGGCGGAGAAGACCTTCAGCCAGGAAGAGGCCGCCAAGATGGCCTCCAAGCTGGCGTCCAAGAAGGGCCAGGACTTCACCCTGGACGACTTCCTGTCCCAGATGGAGCAGGTCAGGAAGATGGGCAGCATCAGCAAGCTGCTCGGCATGCTCCCGGGCATGGGTCAGATCAAGGACCAGATCGCCAACCTGGACGAGCGGGACGTCGACCGCACCGCCGCGATCATCAAGTCCATGACCCCGGCCGAGCGCCAGGACCCGACGATCATCAACGGCTCCCGCCGCGCCCGTATCGCCAAGGGCTCCGGTGTCGAGGTCAGCGCGGTCAAGGGCCTCGTCGAGCGGTTCTTCGAGGCCCGCAAGATGATGTCCCGCATGGCCCAGGGCGGCGGCATGCCGGGCATGCCGGGGATCCCCGGCATGGGCGGCGGCCCGGGCCGGCAGAAGAAGCAGCAGAAGAAGGCCAAGGGCAAGCAGCGCTCCGGCAACCCGATGAAGCGCAAGCAGCAGGAGCTGGAGGAGGCCCAGCGCCGCGAGGCCGCCGCGCAGGCGGGCGGCGCGTTCGGCCTGCCGGGCCAGCAGGGCGGCCAGGACTTCGAGCTGCCGGACGAGTTCAAGAAGTTCATGGGCTGACCGGGCACCGGTCCCGGACCGGCCCGTACGCCGCGAGGGGCGTCCTTCCGCCGGAAGGACGCCCCTTGCGCATGCCGGTGCCCGGACGGTGTCGTACCGTCCCGGTATGAGCAACCCCGCTCCGTCGCGCAGGTCGCCGGACCAGCCCTGGCGCACCGAGGGCGCCCCGGAGGAGCCGCCGCGGCAGCCTCCCGGCGGGCGCGGGATGCGCGGCGGCTGGTGGCGGCTGATCCTCACCGCGCTGATCGTGTACCTGATCGCCAACCTGGTGCTGTCGTACGTCGACCAGGCGAACGAGCCGACGATCTCGTACACCGAGTTCAGCAGGCAGGTGGACGCGGGCAACGTCGACAAGATCTACGCCAAGGGCGACTCCATCCAGGGCCAGCTCAAGAAGGAGCGGAAGAACCCGGACGGCGGCGGCGGGTACACCAAGTTCAACACCGAGCGGCCGTCGTTCGCGGACGACGACCTGTGGACGAACCTGACCCGGCACAAGGTCACCGTCACGGCCGAGCCGGTCGTGCAGCACCGCAGTTTTCTCGCCAACCTGCTGATCTCGCTGGCGCCGATGCTGCTGCTGATCGCCGTGTGGGTGTTCATCGCGCGGCGGATGAGCGCGGGACTCGGCGGTGCGGGCGGGATGCTCGGCCGCAAGGCGCCGCCGAAGCCGGTGGAGCTGGTGCCGGGGGAGAAGCGGACCACGTTCGCCGACGTGGCCGGCATCGACGAGGTCGAGGCCGAGCTGAACGATGTGGTCGACTTCCTGAAGAACCCCGACGCCTACCGCCGGATGGGCGCCAAGATGCCCCGGGGCGTGCTGCTCGCGGGCCCGCCCGGCACCGGCAAGACGCTGCTGGCGCGGGCGGTGGCCGGCGAGGCGGGCGTGCCGTTCTTCTCCGCCTCGGCCTCGGAGTTCATCGAGATGATCGTGGGCGTGGGCGCCTCCCGGGTGCGGGAGCTGTTCGCGGAGGCCCGCAAGGTGGCGCCGTCGATCATCTTCATCGACGAGATCGACACCATCGGCCGGGCGCGCGGCGGAGGCGCGTCGATGGGCGGCCACGACGAGCGCGAGCAGACGCTGAACCAGATCCTCACCGAGATGGACGGCTTCTCCGGCTCGGAGGGCGTGATCGTGATCGCCGCCACCAACCGCGCCGACATCCTCGACCCGGCCCTGACCCGGCCGGGCCGCTTCGACCGGGTGGTGCAGGTCTCGCCGCCGGACCGGGGCGGACGCGAGGCCATCCTGAGCATCCACACCCGGGACATCCCGCTCGCCGAGGACGTCGACCTCGCCCAGGTGGCCCGTACGACACCGGGCATGACGGGCGCGGAGCTGGCGAACCTGGCCAACGAGGCCGCGCTGCTCGCGGTCAAGCGGGGGCAGCGGCAGGTGACCCGCTCCGATCTGTCGGAGGCGCTGGAGAAGGTGCAGCTGGGGGCGGAGCGTTCGCTGGTGATGCCGGAGGAGGAGCGCCGGCGCACCGCGTACCACGAGAGCGGGCACGCGCTGCTGGGGATGCTGCAACCGGGCGCCGACCCGGTCCGCAAGATCACGATCGTGCCGCGCGGCCGGGCGCTGGGCGTCACGCTGTCGACGCCGGATTCGGACAAGTACGCGTTCACCGAGGAGTACCTGCGCGGCCGGATCATCGGCGCGCTGGGCGGGATGGCGGCCGAGCAGGTGGTCTACGGCGTGATCACCACGGGCTCCGAGAGCGACCTGGAGCAGGTCACCGGCATCGCCCGGGGCATGGTGTCGCGCTGGGGCATGAGCGAGCGGGTGGGCAGGTGTCCGCGCTGCCGAACGACGCCCAGCAGGCCTACGGCCTCGCCGCCGCCCCGGGGACCCTCGATGTGATCGACGCGGAGATGCGGCGGATCGTGGACGAGTGCTACGAGGAGGCGCGCCGCAAGCTCCGCGACCACTGGGGGCAGCTGGACGCGCTCGCGCACGCCCTGCTGGAGAACGAGACGCTGGAGGAGGCGGACGCCTACCGCATCGCCGGGATCACCCGCCTGGTCAAGGACACCGACGACAGGATCTAGCTAGGGCACCCGGGCGACCAGGTAGCGGAAGACGTTCGGCATCCACACGGTGCCGTCCGGGCGGCGGTGCGGATGCAGGGCTTCCGTCAGCTCCTTGTCGACCTGCCGGGCGTCGGTGGCCGCGATCGCCGCGTCGAACAGGCCGGTCGACAGCAGTCCCCGTACGGCGCTGTCCAGGTCGGCGTAGCCGAACGGGCAGGCGACCCGGCCGGAGCCGTCGGGCCGCAGCCCGGCCCGGGCGGCGGCCTCCTCCAGATCGTCGCGGCGGGCGGGCCGCCAGCCGCGGGCGCCGGGCAGCGGGTCGGCGAGGCCGGCGGCCGTGCGCAGCACCGCGGAGGTGGCGCAGCGCTCGGGCGGCCCCCAGCCGGCCAGCACCACGGCGGCGCCGCGCGCGGCCAGCGGCAGGGCGGCGGCGAGCAGCTCGCCGAGCCCGTCCCCGTCGCCCGGGTCGAAGACGGTCACCAGGGTGTACGGTCTCCCGCCGGCCGGTTCGGCGGGTGGTTCGCCGAGGAGTCGCGGGGCCGTACGCGCGCCTGCGGCGCCGGGCGGGCCGTCCGGCAGCAGGCGTGCGCGCGCGAGGGCCAGCCGTTCCGGGAAGGCGGAGTCGACGCCGGTGACCGCGGCGCCCCGGGCGGCCGCCAGCAGCAGGGCGAGCCCGGCCCCGCAGCGCAGGCCCAGCAGCCGGCTTCCGGGGCCCACGTCGAGCCGGTCGTAGACGGCTTCGTAGAGCGGTACGAGCATCCGCTCCTGGATCTCGGACCAGTCACGCGCGCGTGCGCTCAAGTCCACGCGGGGTGCCGGGTCCGCGTGAGCCACGTGCTGCCGCACGAGCGTAGATGTCATAGAAGCGCCCCAATCCGCCGACGGTTCGTCGCCTGTATTCGGTCGCGTGGCCCCCGTGCCGTGCGCGCGCACTTCCCACGTATGCCAGGTAACTCCGGGCCCGCGATGTCGTCCAGGGGTTTCGGGGCCCGGCTTGGGCCCTGTACGCGGGTGTGGCGAGAATTCACATTCCGGCAACCTGGCGGGCCGTACGGTGGCCGCGGACGGGGGAGCGGCCGGTGCCGGCGGGGGCGGGCCGGTGGCGGGCGGTGCGGCGGTACGCGGTAACGTCGCGCGGGCGGGGCGCCGGCCGGGACGGCACGGCGGGCCGCGAACGGCCGGATGCGGCTCCCGTCGCCGACGGCCCGTGCCGCCTCCGGGCCCACCGGCGGTGCGTAGCGCGGACTACGCACCGGCTTGGGCGGAGCTGTGCCGCTTCTCCGCAGATCAGCGCACCCGCCCTCGTCAGGACGCATCAGCGGCAACTGACGGGTACGTGCAAATTATTTGGGATGCCCCGGAATAGGAACACAGAGGCACCCCCGCTCGTTGTCATTACGTGAGCACGACACAGACACAGACACCACCTGTTCTCGCCGCAGAGCTGGCGCAGGCGTGGGCCGACATTCAGCGGCACCACCCCGAGCTGCCGGACCTGGCCGCACCGGAGTCCCTGATCGGAGAGTCGTCGTCCGCGTGTGGTCACGAACTCTCCTTCGAACGACTCCTCCATGAGGCGGTGCACGGCATCGCCGCGGCCCGGGGCGTCCGGGACACCTCCCGGGCCGGCCGCTACCACAACCGTCGTTTCCTCGCGATCGCCGAGGAGCTGGGCCTGGACCACCCCGAGGAGCCGCACCCGAGCAGCGGTTTCTCCCTGGTCACGCTCAACGCCGAGGCGAAGCGGCGCTACCGCCCGACCATCGAGCGGCTGCAGCGCGCGCTGAAGGCCCACCTGGCCGCCACCTCCGCCGACACCTCCCGCACCTTCCGCGGTCCGGCCGCCCGGCACGGCTCCTCCGGCGGCGGCGTCCGGGTCAAGGCGGTGTGCGACTGCGGGCGCAACGTCCGGGTCGTCCCGTCGGTCCTCGCCCAGGCGCCCATCGTCTGCGGCGGCTGCGGCAAGCCGTTCAGAATCCCGGAGGTCATGGGGGCGGCGTAGGCGCGGCGCGCGGATACCGGCATCTCGTGGCTGCCGGGCCGCGGGCGGCGACCTCACAGCACCGGGCAGCGCACCCGACGTGCCCTCACCTCCACGCCGGGTGCCGCTGTGCCCTGCCCCGCACCCGGCCCACCCACCCTCGGCCGGAAGCGGTCCGCGGGGTATGGCAGAATGGCTAGCTGTACTCGACAGCCGCACAGGACCCCTCTCTCCTCCGGCTGACGCGTCCATCGGGCACTCGGGTACCGCAACCCCACGCGGCGTCTCGCCGTGCCCAACCACGTCAATTCCAGGAGAACCCACTCCCGTGGCAGTCAAGATCAAGCTGAAGCGTCTGGGCAAGATCCGTTCGCCTCACTACCGCATCGTCGTCGCCGACTCCCGTACCCGCCGTGACGGCCGGGCCATCGAGGAGATCGGCAAGTACCACCCGACCTACAACCCGTCGGTCATCGAGGTGGACGCCGAGCGTGTGGCGTACTGGCTGGGTGTCGGCGCGCAGCCGACCGAGCCCGTGCTCGCCATCCTGAAGAAGACCGGCGACTGGCAGAAGTTCAAGGGCGAGCCGGCTCCCGCGCCGCTGCTCGTCGCCGAGCCCAAGCCGGCCCGTCCGTCGTTCGAGGCTCTCGGCGGTGACGACGAGGGCAAGGGTGAGGCGATCACCCAGAAGAAGAAGGCTGAGAAGAAGGACGAGGCCGCGGCTGAGTCCGAGTCGACCGAGGCCTGAGCAGCATGCTCGAAGAGGCGCTTGAGCACCTCGTGAAGGGCATCGTCGACAACCCTGACGATGTGCAGGTCGCCTCGCGCAACCTGCGCCGCGGACGCGTGCTGGAGGTCCGGGTCCACCCGGACGACCTCGGCAAGGTGATCGGTCGCAACGGCCGCACCGCGCGCGCCCTGCGTACCGTCGTGGGCGCCATCGGCGGCCGCGGTGTCCGCGTCGACCTGGTCGACGTGGACGACGTCCGCTGACGCTTCATCGCAACCGGCTCGGGCCGGGGAGGGCCACTGGGCCGTCCCCGGCCCGCAGTCGTATGACAGGAGATTTGGACAGGTGCAGCTGGTAGTCGCACGGATCGGCCGTGCCCATGGCATCAAGGGCGAGGTCACCGTCGAGGTACGTACCGACGAGCCGGAACTGAGGCTCGGCCCCGGCGCCGTACTCGCCACGGATCCCCCTTCGGCGGGACCGCTGACCATCGCCACGGGGCGGGTGCACAGCGGCCGCCTCCTGCTGCGCTTCGAGGGCGTCACCGACCGCACCGCGGCCGAGGCCCTGCGCAACACCCTGCTGATCGCCGAGGTGGACCCGGAGGAACTGCCCGAAGGCGAGGACGAGTACTACGACCATCAGCTGATCGACCTGGACGTGGTCACCGAGGACGGCACGGAGGTCGGCCGGATCACCGAGATCTCCCACCTGCCCTCGCAGGACCTGTTCATCGTGGAGCGCCCGGACGGCAGCGAGGTGCTGATCCCGTTCGTGGAGGAGATCGTCACCGAGATCGACCTGGCCGAGCAGCGCGCGGTCATCACGCCGCCGCCGGGCCTGATCGACGACCGCGCCGAGATCGCCTCCGCCAGGGACGAGGACGCATGAGGCTCGACGTCGTCACGATCTTCCCCGAGTACCTCGAACCGCTGAACGTCTCCCTCGTCGGCAAGGCACGCGCGCGCGGGCAGCTGAACGTCCACGTGCACGACCTGCGCGGCTGGACGTACGACCGGCACAACACGGTGGACGACACCCCCTACGGCGGCGGCCCCGGCATGGTCATGAAGACCGACCCCTGGGGCGAGGCCCTCGACACCGTCCTCGCCGACGGCTACGAGTCCGGCGCCCACGCCCCCGCGCTGATCGTGCCCACGCCCAGCGGCCGTCCCTTCACCCAGGAACTGGCCGTCGAACTGTCCGCACGCCCCTGGCTGATCTTCACACCGGCCCGCTATGAGGGCATCGACCGGCGCGTCATGGACGAGTACGCCACCCGCCTGCCGGTCTACGAGGTCTCCATCGGCGACTACGTCCTGGCCGGCGGCGAGGCGGCCGTCCTGGTCGTCACGGAGGCCGTCGCCCGGCTGCTGCCCGGCGTCCTCGGCAACGCCGAGTCCCACCGCGACGACTCCTTCGCCCCCGGCGCGATGGCGAACCTCCTCGAAGGCCCCGTCTACACCAAGCCGCCCGTCTGGCGCGGCCGGGACATCCCCGAGGTGCTGCTCAGCGGCCACCACGGGAAGATCGCCCGCTGGCGCCGCGACGAGGCGCTGAAGCGTACGACCGCCAACCGGCCCGACCTGATCGAGCGCTGCGACCCCAAGGCCTTCGACAAGAAGGACCGCGAGATGCTCTCCATCCTGGGCTGGGAACCGGACCGGGACGGGGAGCCGTACGGCCGATTTTGGCGCCGCGCCGAGGGCGTGGAAGAATAGGCCGCTGTTGTGCGTCCGTCCGGCGAGCGCCCCTGCCACAGGGGGACACGACGCCCGCCCCGACCCGCACGGCAGTCCTCCTGAAACCCCTAGTTTCCGTTGATGACCTGTGGCATCAGCGAGGAAAGCAGACGAAATGTCTCACCTGCTCGACTCCGTCGACTCCGCGTCGCTGCGCAGCGACATCCCGGCCTTCCGCCCGGGTGACACCGTCAACGTCCACGTCCGCGTCATCGAGGGCAACCGCTCCCGTGTGCAGCAGTTCAAGGGCGTTGTGATCCGCCGCCAGGGCTCCGGTGTCCGCGAGACCTTCACGGTCCGCAAGGTCTCGTTCTCCGTCGGCGTCGAGCGCACCTTCCCGGTGCACACCCCGATCGTCGAGAAGATCGAGCTGGTCACCCGTGGTGACGTGCGCCGCGCCAAGCTGTACTACCTCCGTGAGCTGCGCGGCAAGGCCGCGAAGATCAAGGAGAAGCGCGAGAACTGAGCGCTCTGACGGTTCACAGCGGGGCCGGATAGCATCTGGCCCCGATGGACACCGAAGCACAGCCGACGCAACGCGACCGCTCCTCCCACCCCGGTTCCCCGGGGGCGGAGGGCCGGTCGCGTTTCGCGTGGGCGGCCCGGCTCGCCGACTGGCTCCCGGGCGGCCGGATCACCCTCACCCTCCTCGCCGGCCTGGCGTTCCTGCTGGTCCTCAACGCCTTCGTGGTGCAGCCGTTCCAGATCCCGAGCGGATCCATGGAGCAGGGGCTGCGGATCGGGGACCGTGTCCTCGTGAACAAGGTCGCGTACCGTTTCGGAGCCCAGCCGCGCCGCGGTGACGTGATCGTGTTCGACGGCACCGGGTATTTCGGGGACGCCGACTACGTCAAGCGGGTCGTCGGGGTAGGGGGAGACCATGTGGTCTGCTGCGACAAGCGGGGGAGGCTCGAGGTGAACGGCCGGCCGGTCGACGAGACCGCGTTCCTCTATCCGGGGGACAGCGCCTCCAGCGTGCCCTTCGACGTCGTCGTCCCCCCGGGCCGGCTGTTCGTCCTCGGTGACCACCGCAGCGACTCCAGCGACTCCCGCGACCACCTCGGCTCGCCCGGCGGCGGCATGATCCCCGTCGGGGACGTCATCGGCCGGGCCGACTGGATCCTGTGGCCGTACCGCCACTGGACACACCTGACCCGGCCGTCCGCCTACGCGCGCGTGCCCGACGCCCCGGCGGAGGGCGGCCATGGGTAACCGCGGCAAGCCCCGCCGCGGGGTGCCCGCCGGCCCCGCCGGTGATCTGCTGCCCACCGGGGCCCGCCGCACCTCCGCGCCCGGCGGTGGCCGCACCCGCGCGGAGCGCCGCAGACTCCAGCGCAAGGTCAAGCGCAAGCGCAGGCGCTCGGCCGTCCGGGAGATCCCCCTCCTGGTGGGCGTCGCCGTCCTCATCGCGCTCGTCCTGAAGACCTTCCTCGTCCAGGCGTTCGTGATCCCGTCCGGGTCCATGGAGGAGACGATCCGGATCGGCGACCGGGTACTGGTCGACAAACTCACCCCCTGGTTCGGCGCCGAACCGGAGCGCGGGGACGTCGTCGTCTTCCACGACCCGGGCGGCTGGCTCCAGGACGAGCAGACCGCCAAGAAGAGCGACCCGGTCGTCCTCAAACAGCTCAAGGAAGGGCTCGGCTTCATCGGCCTGCTGCCGTCCGACAACGAGAAGGACCTGATCAAACGGGTCATCGGGGTCGGCGGCGACCATGTGAGGTGCTGTGACGCACAGGGGCGGGTCACCGTCAACGGCGTGCCGCTCACCGAGGGCGACTACCTCTATCCGGGGGACCAGCCGTCCGCCACGCCCTTCGACATCACCGTCCCCGAGGGCCGGCTGTGGGTCATGGGCGACCACCGCGGCAACTCCGCGGACTCCCGCTCCCACCAGGACACTCCCTACGGCGGCACGGTCTCCGTGGACTCGGTCGTCGGCCGGGCCATGGTCATCGGCTGGCCGGTCGGTCACTGGACGCGCCTGACGGAACCTAAAACCTTCGCAAGCGTCACCGACTCGGCGTCGGGGTCGGCCGCCGCTCCCCAGGTGTCGCATAGGGTTGCCCCGGAGAATCGGAATGGAATGACACGGCTTGCGACCCCTGCGGAACTCCCGCTCGTTATGGGAGTGGTGGGCCTGCGCAGTGTGTGGGGCAGGCAGCGGCACAGAGTGAGGAGTTGGCGTGGGGGATGTGGCGGTTGGCGCACGGTCGGGGCACGACGGCGAGGAGCACCGCGGGCACCCCGGGGGACAGGACGTTCCCGTACCGGACGGCGCCATGAACTCCGGTGAGGGCCGGGCGGACGGCGACGAGGGCACGCCGGAGGGCGAGCCGCGCGCCGGGACCGCGGCACCGGTCACGGGGGAGCGGCGGCCCAGGCAGTCGCGCTCCTTCTGGAAGGAACTGCCGATCCTGGTCGGCATCGCGCTGGTCCTGGCGCTGCTGATCAAGACGTTCCTGGTGCAGGCGTTCTCGATCCCGTCCGACTCGATGCAGAACACCCTCCAGCAGGGTGACCGCGTCCTGGTCGACAAGCTCACCCCGTGGTTCGGCTCCGAGCCCGAGCGCGGCGAGGTCGTCGTCTTCCACGACCCGGACAACTGGCTGGCGGGCGAGCCGACGCCGACCCCGAACCCGGTGCAGAAGGTCCTCAGCTGGATCGGCCTGATGCCCTCGGCGGAGGAGAAGGACCTCATCAAGCGGGTGATCGGAGTCGGCGGCGACACGGTCGAGTGCAAGAACAGCGGCCCGCTGAAGGTCAACGGCAAGCCGCTGGACGAGCCGTACGTCTACCCGGGCAACACACCGTGCAGCGTGGACGACCAGGGCGGCCAGTTCACGGTGAAGGTCCCCAAGGGCTACATCTGGGTGATGGGCGACCACCGCCAGAACTCCCGTGACTCGCGCTACAACCAGTCCGACAAGAACCACGGCATGGTTCCCGTGGACAAGGTCGTCGGCCGCGCGATCGTCAAGGCCTGGCCCATCAACCGCTGGGGCACCCTGCCCGTCCCCGACACCTTCGACCAGCCCGGCCTCGACCGGCAGTCCTCCGCCGCCGCGTCCCTGACGGCGGCCCCGCAGGGCCTGGCCACCGCGGCGGTGCTGCCGGTGGCGCTGTGGCGCCGTCGCCGGCGGAACGAGCGCGAGACGGCGGCGACCGGGGGGACGTCTACCGGCGAGCTGTGACACTCGGCGGGGCCGGCCGGCTCGGTCGGCTCCGGCTGTGCTGGTCCCCGGTCGTGGCGGAGGGGCTGCCTCCGCTCGGTACCGCCGGGTAGGGTGCGGGTCCATGGGTGGCGAGAGCATGACGCGTACGGCCCCGTCGGGCGGCACCGGCACGGCACGGGCCGGCGGCGGCCGGCTCGGGCAGCGGCTGTCCGGACTGGCGGTGGCGCTGGGGCTGGTGATGTTCCTCGGCGGCTTCGCGTGGGCGGCGCTGGTCTACCGGCCCTACACCGTCCCGACCGGCTCCATGTCGCCCACCATCGCCATCGGCGACCGGGTGCTGGCCCAGCGGGTCGACGGTGACGAGGTGCGACGCGGTGACGTGGTCGTCTTCGAGGACAAGAACTGGGTCGCCGACTCCAAGGTGGTCAAGCGCGTGGTCGCCGTGGGCGGGGACACCGTCTCCTGCTGCACCGACGGCAAGCTGACCGTCGACGGCAAGCCGATCGAGGAGCCCTATCTGCCCAAGGGCAGCCTGGCCGAGCTCCAGGGCTTCGGCACGGTGACCGTCCCCGAGGGCCGGCTCTTCCTCCTCGGCGACGAACGCCAGGGCTCCCTGGACTCCACCGCCCACCTCACCGAGGCGGCGCGGGGCACCGTCTCCCGCGACGCGGTCTCGGCCCGTGTGGACGCCATCGTCTGGCCCTGGAAGGGCATGCTCAAGCGCCCCACCGGTTTCGAGACGCTGGGCGCCCTCTCCGAGCCGGGCCCGCTGCGCACCATCGAGGTGCTGATCGTGGCCGGCGCGGTCCTGGTCCTCGGCGGCGGCGCCTACGGCCCGGTCGCGGCCCGCCTCGGCCGCTCCCGCACCGCCACGACCCGTACGGAGACGGCCGGTGCCCGCTGAGACGACGCGGCCTGCGGGGGAGCCGCACGGTGACGAACGCCCGTACGGTGACGACGGCCCGTACGACGACGACCGGACGCACGAGGACGACCGGACGTACGAGGGTGCGGGCGGCCCCCGCAAGGTGGCCCGGGTGGTGCTGCTCGACCCCCGGGACCGCATCCTCCTCCTGCACGGACACGAGCCGGACGACCCGGCCGACGACTGGTGGTTCACGCCCGGCGGGGGACTGGAGGGCACCGAGACGCGCGAGGAGGCCGCGCTGCGGGAACTCGCGGAGGAGACTGGCATCACCGAGGTCGAACTGGGCCCCGTGCTGTGGCGGCGGCGCTGCTCGTTCCCGTTCGCGGGCCGCCGCTGGGACCAGGACGAGTGGTACTACCTGGCCCGCACCAGCCAGACGGCCACCGCGGCGACGGGACTGACGGAGCTGGAGCGGCGCAGCGTCGCCGGAGCGCGCTGGTGGACGTGTGGGGAACTGGCCCGGGCGCATGAGACGGTGTATCCGACCAGACTCGCCGAGCTGCTGCGCACGCTGCTCGTCGAAGGTCCCCCCGCCAGGCCCGTGACCCTCGACACGGAAATCGTCTGAGGGATCGTCGGACTGGCGCACAATGGTGGGACGCACGGCTGAAGGGGAACATGCCATGAGCGCCGAGGACCTCGAAAAGTACGAGACCGAGATGGAGCTGAAGCTCTACCGGGAGTACCGAGATGTCGTCGGTCTGTTCAAATACGTGATCGAGACCGAGCGGCGTTTCTATCTCACCAACGACTACGAGATGCAGGTGCACTCGGTTCAGGGCGAGGTGTTCTTCGAGGTCACCATGGCCGACGCCTGGGTCTGGGACATGTACCGGCCGGCTCGCTTCGTCAAGCAGGTGCGCGTCCTGACGTTCAAGGACGTGAACATCGAGGAGCTGAACAAGAGCGATCTGGAGCTGCCGGGCGGCTGATGACCTGCGGCTTCATGGAACGCCACCCGTTCGGGTGACGGAGTTTTCCACAACCGCCGAGTAGTCCCCCAAGATCAACATCGGGGCTCGGAACGCGCGACGGTTGGCGCCGGAGGAGGTGCCGACATGAACGCACGTGAGGCAATCGGCAAATACGGCGAGGACCTGGCCGCCCGGCGGCTCGCCGAGGCCGGCATGACCATCCTGGAGCGCAACTGGCGCAGTGGACGGTCCGGCGAGATCGACATCGTGGCGCGGGACGGGGACGCGCTCGTCATCTGCGAGGTGAAGACCCGCAGGGGCGGTGCGTACGAGCATCCGATGGCCGCGGTGACCCCCGAGAAGGCGGCCAGGCTGCGGGCCCTCGCCGAACACTGGGTCCAGGCCCACGGAGGGGCTCCGCCGGGCGGCGTCCGCATCGACCTGGTCGGCGTCGTCCTGCCCCGCCGGGGCGCGCCCTCCGTCGAGCACGCGCGGGGGGTGGCCTGAATGGCGTTCGCCCGCACCTGCTCCGTCGCCCTGGTGGGCGTCGAGGGCGTGGTCGTCGAGGTCCAGGCCGACCTGGAACCCGGAGTGGCGGCCTTCGCCCTGGTCGGCCTCCCGGACAAAAGCCTGACGGAAAGCCGCGACCGGGTACGAGCGGCGGTGGTGAACTCGGGCGCGACCTGGCCGTCCAAGAAACTCACCGTGGGCCTCAGCCCGGCGTCGGTGCCCAAGGCCGGCTCGGGCTTCGACCTGGCCGTCGCCTGCGCGGTGCTCGGCGCCGCCGAACGGATCGATCCCCGTGTCCTCGCCGACATCGTCATGATCGGAGAGCTGGGACTGGACGGCCGGGTGCGGCCGGTCCGGGGCATCCTGCCGGCCGTCCTCGCGGCGGCCGACGCGGGATACGAGCAGGTGGTCGTCCCCGAGTGCGCCGCCGCCGAGGCCTCACTCGTCCCCGGTGTGTCCGTGCTCGGGGTCCGCAGCCTGCGCCAGCTCATCGCGGTCCTCGCCGAGGAACCCGTACCCGAGGAGGAACCGGACGGGCCGGGCCGGCCCGACCCCCTGCTGGCCGGGCTGCGCGTGCCGGGCACCGGCGCGGCCACCGGCATACACAGCGTGGGCGCCGCACAGCACGACCACGATCACGACCTGGCCGACGTCGTGGGGCAGACCGCCGCCCGCACGGCCGTGGAGGTGGCCGCGGCGGGCGGACACCACCTGTTCCTGGAGGGCCCGCCAGGCGCGGGCAAGACCATGCTCGCCGAACGCCTGCCCGCGGTCCTTCCACGGCTCACCCGGGAGGACTCACTGGAGGTCACGGCGGTGCACTCGGTCGCCGGCCTGCTGCCACCGGGCAAGCCGCTCATCGACGTCGCTCCCTACTGCGCGCCCCACCACTCGGCCACGATGCAGTCGCTCGTCGGCGGCGGCCCCGGCATCGCCCGGCCCGGGGCGGTGTCCCTGGCCCACCGGGGCGTGCTCTTCCTGGACGAGGCCCCCGAGTTCCACAGCCAGACCCTGGACGCCTTGCGACAGCCGCTGGAGTCGGGGCACGTCGTGATCGCGCGCAGCGCCGGCGTGGTCCGGTTCCCGGCGAGGTTCCTGATGGTCCTGGCGGCCAACCCCTGCCCCTGTGGCCGCTTCTCGCTCCGCGACTCGCTGTGCGAGTGCCCGCCGTCGGCGATCCGCCGCTATCAGTCCCGGCTGTCCGGACCGCTGCTGGACCGGGTGGACCTCCGGGTGGAGGTCGACCCGGTCACCCGGGCCCAGCTCACCGAGCCCGGCGCCCGGGGGGAGTCCACGGCGACCGTGGCCGACCGGGTACGGCAGGCCCGGGAGCGGGCGGCGGCCCGCCTCGCAGGCACGCCGTGGCGCACCAACAGCGAAGTGCCCGGCCGTGAACTGCGCAGCCGGTACCACGCCGCCGCCGGGGCGATGGACGAGGCCGAACGCAGCCTGGAGCGCGGCGTGCTCACCGCCCGCGGCATCGACCGGGTGCTGCGCGTCGCCTGGACGATCGCCGACCTCGTCGGGCACGACCGCCCGGACGCGACCGATGTCGCCCTGGCCCTGCACCTGCGCACCGGCGTCCCGCGAGGGGTGCCGATGGCCATCGGGGCGTTCACATGACCGGCGCGCGGGACCCCGGAGACGAACTGCTCGGCCGTGTCCTTCTCGCGCGGGTCGTCGAGCCGGGGGACGAGGCCGCGGGGCGGTGGGTGCGGGAGTTCGGGGTGGGGGAGGTGGTGCGGCGGCTGCGCCGTGGGGGTGAGGCCCTGCCGGGGGTCACCGCCACCCGGTGGGCGGGGCTGCTCGCGCGGGCCGGGCGGGCCGAGCCGGAGCGGGATCTCGCGCTCGCCCGGGCCGCCGGGGCGCGGTTCGTGTGCCCGGGGGACGGCGAGTGGCCCCGCCAGCTCGACGACCTCGGTGACGGCCGGCCCCTCGGACTGTGGGTGCGCGGCCGGCCCAGCCTGCGGATGTGGGCGCTGCGCTCCGTCGCCGTGGTCGGCGCCCGCGCCTGCACCGAGTACGGCACCCACACCGCGGCCACCCTCGCCGCCGGCCTCGCCGAGCACGGCTGGGTGGTGGTGTCGGGCGGTGCCTACGGCATCGACGGCGCCGCCCACCGGGGCGCCCTCGCCGCCCGCGGCGCCACCGTCGCTGTCCTGGCCTGCGGTGTCGACCAGCCCTACCCCCGCGGCCACGCCGCGCTGATCGGCCGGATCGCCCACCAGGGACTGGTGGTCGGCGAGCTGCCACCCGGCGATCACCCGACCCCCAGCCGGTTCATCCTCCGCAACCGCGTCATCGCCGCGCTGACCCGGGGCACCGTCGTCGTGGAGGCCGCCCGCCGCAGCGGCTCGCTGGCCACCGCGCGGGCCGCACAGCGCCTCGGCCGGTTCACCATGGGCGTGCCCGGACCGGTCACCAGCGCCCTCTCCGCGGGCGTGCACGACCTGCTGCGCGGCGAGGCCACCGTGGTCACCGACGCCGCCGAGATCATCGAACTCGTCGGCGCCATGGGCGATCTCGCACCCGTCCGGCGCGGCCCGGTGCTCCCGCGCGACCTGCTGGACCCGCACGCCCGCGGGGTGCTCGCCGCCCTGCCCGCGGGCCGCGCCGCACCCGTGGAGGAGATCGCGCTCGGCGCGCGCACCACCCGGGAGGACGCGATCGCGAGGCTGTACGAGCTCCGAGCGCTTGGCTATGTCGAACGACACGGCGATGGCTGGAAGTTGACACGCCAGGCGGTGATCTCGGTCCGCGATGGTCACCCGCCGTGCTGACCGACCGTGTTCGGCCGTCCGGGGGAACCCCCGACAGCCTTGGGGTTTCCCGGAGTTGACACATCCGGCCGGTCACGCAGAGCGAACCATGGCCCCCGGTCACCCGCCCGGCGTGAGCCCCCGCGCACGAGTGGAGCCGTCTTGTTCGCACACCGCGACTCCGCAGTCACGCTACGCTCACGAAGGTGCGACGCAGACCGCGTCAACCCGACATCAGACCGACACCTCACCCAGTCAGCCCCCTTCTCCGCACCGACCCCACTCCCTCCCACTTCACAGCACATCACGGCACTTCACGGCAGAACGGCACAAGGCGACGAATGCCCCAGCACACCTCCGGGTCCGACCGGGCGGCGATCCCCCCAGCCGCCCGCGACGGTGGCAGCGCCCGACCGCCCGCACCCTCGACGCTCGACGAGCTGTGGCGGTCGTACAAGGCGACGGGGGACGACCGGCTGCGGGAGCAACTGATCCTGCACTACTCGCCGCTGGTCAAGTACGTGGCGGGCCGGGTCAGCGTCGGGCTGCCGCCCAATGTGGAGCAGGCCGACTTCGTCTCCTCGGGGGTGTTCGGGCTGATCGACGCGATCGAGAAGTTCGACATCGACCGGGAGATCAAGTTCGAGACGTACGCGATCACCCGGATCCGCGGCGCCATGATCGACGAGCTGCGGGCGCTGGACTGGATCCCGCGCTCGGTGCGGCAGAAGGCGCGCAACGTCGAGCGTGCCTACGCCACCCTGGAGGCGCGGCTGCGGCGGACGCCGACGGAGAGCGAGGTCGCCGCCGAGCTGGGCATGGAGGTCGACGAACTGCACGCCGTGTTCAGCCAGCTGTCGCTGGCCAACGTGGTCGCCCTGGAGGAGCTGCTGCACGTCGGCGGCGAGGGCGGGGACCGGCTCAGCCTGATGGACACGCTGGAGGACACCGCCGCCGACAACCCGGTGGAGGTGGCCGAGGACCGGGAACTGCGGCGCTTCCTGGCCCGGGCGATCAACACCCTGCCCGAGCGGGAGAAGACCGTCGTCACCCTCTACTACTACGAGGGGCTCACCCTCGCCGAGATCGGCAATGTCCTCGGCGTCACCGAGAGCCGGGTCAGTCAGATCCACACCAAGTCCGTGCTCCAGCTGCGGGCCAAGCTGGCCGCCTTCGGCCGGTGAGTCCTCCCGTTCGCCGGGGCGGGTCCGTAAAGTGGTCGGCGTGCCAAGGATTCGAGCGGCCTCCGTGGCCGAACACCGGTCGATGCAGCGAGCCGCCCTGCTGGACGCGGCTCGGACCCTGCTGTCCGAGGGCGGGACGGAGGCGCTGACCTTTCCCGCGCTGGCCGAGCGGACGGGACTGGCGCGGTCGTCCGTGTACGAGTACTTCCGCTCCCGGGCCGCGGTGGTCGAGGAGCTGTGCGCGGTCGACTTCCCGGTGTGGGCGGCGGAGGTCGAGGCGGCGATGGAGCGGGCCGACTCGCCCGCGGGCAAGGTCGAGGCGTATGTGCGCCGGCAGCTCGCGCTGGTCGGCGACCGGCGGCACCGGGCCGTGGTGGCCATCTCCGCGAGCGAACTGGACGCCGGGGCGCGGGAGAAGATCCGGGCGGCCCACGGGGGCCTGATCGCGATGATCGTGGCGGCGCTCGGGGAACTGGGACACGAGCAGCCCCGGCTGGCGGCGATGCTGGTGCAGGGCGTGGTGGACGCGGCCGTGCGGCGCATCGAGCTGGGCGCCGCCGAGGATCCCGCGGTGGTGACGGAGGCCGCCGTGAACATGGCTCTGCGGGGCGTCAAGGGCTGACCCCGGCCGGGCCCGGCCGCACGCGCGGCAGCCGCGTCACCGACCTGCCCGCACCACCCGCTGCCCGCGCCCCACGGTCAGGCGGCCGGCGGGACGGGCAGCAGCCTCGACGGCCCCCCGTTCAGCAGCCACGGGGGCAGCAGCGACAGCGGGTCCAGATAGGTCCCGCCCCGCAGCAGGCCCCAGTGGACACAGGACGCAGGGCCGCAGTGGGCGCCCGCCTCCAGCGTCCCGACCACCTCGCCCGCGCCCACCTCGTCGCCCGCGCCCACCGAGGCCCGTACCGGCTCGTACGTCGTCCGCAGGTCCGTTCCCCGCACCTCCAGCGAGAGCACGCCCCGGCCCGCCACCCGGCCCGCGAACAGCACCCGGCCGGGGGCCACCGCGCGCACGGGCGAGCCCGGCGGGGCCGCCAGGTCCACTCCCCGGTGCCCGGGGCCGTAGACCGTCGGCGGCGGCTGCCAGCCGCGCAGCACCGGGGGACGGGTGCCGACCGGCCAGGCGCGGGCGAGGGCCGGCACCCGGGGCCCGGGGGCCGTCGGCGGGGCCGGGGGAGGGGCGTCGGCCCAGGCCAGAGGGGTGAGCAGGGCCGCCGCCAGCACCAGCGGCAGGGCCGTCCACAAGGTCACGTAGCGCATGCCGTACACCGTCCCGCACCGCGCCGACCGGGGCCGGAGCCTGTGGACTACTCGCCGGTTGTGGACAGTGCGGTCACCCGGTACTCCGTCGGTCCCGTACACTTCTTCTGGCGATCCGGGTCACCGGGTCGACTTCGCACGCCCCGGTACGGCGGCCGGCAACGGTTCCTACCAAGCGCCCCTCGGTCCTTCGCGGCACGGCGCGTCGCGGGCGTCAGGCGCGACCGCCGTCCGGCGGACGCGGCACAACCGAGAACACCAAGGAGAAACGGCCATGGCCGTCGTCACGATGCGGGAGCTGCTGGAGAGCGGCGTCCACTTCGGTCACCAGACCCGTCGCTGGAACCCGAAGATGAAGCGCTTCATCTTCACCGAGCGCAACGGCATCTACATCATCGACCTGCTCCAGTCGCTGTCGTACATCGACCGCGCCTACGAGTTCGTCAAGGAGACCGTCGCCCACGGCGGCACGGTCATGTTCGTCGGCACGAAGAAGCAGGCGCAGGAGGCCATCGCCGAGCAGGCCACCCGCGTCGGCATGCCCTACGTCAACCAGCGCTGGCTGGGCGGCATGCTCACCAACTTCTCGACCGTCTACAAGCGTCTGCAGCGCCTCAAGGAGCTGGAGCAGATCGACTTCGAGGACGTCGCGGCCTCCGGTCTGACCAAGAAGGAGCTGCTGGTCCTCTCCCGCGAGAAGGCCAAGCTGGAGAAGACCCTCGGCGGTATCCGCGAGATGCAGAAGGTGCCCAGCGCCGTCTGGATCGTGGACACCAAGAAGGAGCACATCGCCGTTGGTGAGGCCCGGAAGCTCAACATTCCGGTCGTCGCGATCCTCGACACCAACTGCGACCCCGACGAGGTCGACTACAAGATCCCGGGCAACGACGACGCGATCCGCTCCGTCACCCTGCTCACCCGTGTGATCGCCGACGCCGTCGCCGAGGGCCTCATCGCCCGTTCCGGCGTGGCCGCCGGTGACAAGGGTGAGAAGGCCGCGGGCGAGCCGCTCGCCGAGTGGGAGCGCGACCTGCTGGAGGGCGAGAAGAAGGCCGAGGAGGCTCCGGCCGCCGACGCCGCTGCCGAGGCTCCGGCCGCCGAGGCCCCCGCCGCGGAGGCCCCCGCCGCGGAGGCCCCCGCCGCCGAGGCGCCGGCCGCCGAGGGCGAGCAGGCCTGACCGTCAGAGTTGATGGCGGGGGCGGCGACATGAAGTCCGCCCCCGCTGTTCACCCGTAGGTCGAGGGCGCGTCGCGGACCCACAGCTACATGGGGAACGCAGATCACCCTGACCTTGGATCTCCCAGACTTCGAGAAAGACTCACAGACTCATGGCGAACTACACCGCCGCCGACGTCAAGAAGCTCCGTGAGCTCACCGGCGCCGGCATGATGGACTGCAAGAAGGCGCTGGACGAGGCCGAGGGCAACGTCGAGAAGGCCGTCGAGGCGCTGCGCATCAAGGGCCAGAAGGGCGTCGCCAAGCGCGAGGGCCGCTCCGCCGAGAACGGCGCCGTGGTCTCCATCATCGCCGACGACAACTCCTCCGGCGTCCTGGTCGAGCTGAAGTGCGAGACGGACTTCGTCGCCAAGGGCGAGAAGTTCCAGGCCGTGGCCAACGCCATCGCCGAGCACGTCGCCAAGACGAGCCCGGCCGACATCGAGGCGCTGCTGGCCTCCGAGATCGAGCCCGGCAAGACCGTCCAGGCGTTCGTGGACGAGGCCAACGCCAACCTCGGCGAGAAGATCGTCCTGGACCGCTTCGCGCAGTTCTCCGACGGCTACGTCACCGCCTACATGCACCGCACCATGCCCGACCTGCCCCCGCAGATCGGTGTCCTGGTCGAGCTCGACAAGCCGAACGCCGAGGTCGCCAAGGGCGTCGCGCAGCACATCGCCGCCTTCGCGCCGAAGTACCTGGCCAAGGAGGACGTGCCGGCGGACGTCGTCGAGTCCGAGCGCCGTATCGCCGAGGAGACCACCCGCGCCGAGGGCAAGCCCGAGGCCGCGATCGCCAAGATCGTCGAGGGTCGTCTGAACGGCTTCTTCAAGGACGCCACGCTGCTCGGCCAGCCGTACGCGCTGGACAACAAGAAGTCGGTCCAGAAGGTTCTGGACGAGGCCGGTGTCACCCTGAAGCGCTTCTCGCGCATCAAGGTCGGCATCTGAGTCCGTACCGCGATCGACGCGCGACCCCAAGGGAATTCCGCGAGGAATTCCCGATAGGGTCGACCGCAGTCGTCCGTCCCCATCGCCACACCCTGGCGTGCGGCGGACGGCAGCAGATCTGACGAGGAGGCCATTGCCGCGCATGGGAGCGAAAAGCGACCCCATCGGCAATGGCCTTCTTCGTATGTGCAACACGTGAAAGAGGCGGGATCCCCCATGACCACCAAGGCCCAGAAGAGCGACGACGGCAAAGTACCCGGCCGGTTTCTGCTGAAGCTGTCCGGAGAGGCCTTCTCCGGTGGCGGGGGCCTGGGCGTCGACCCGGACGTGGTGCACAAGATCGCCCGTGAGATCGCGGCCGTCGTGCGTGACGGCGCCCAGATCGCGGTCGTCATCGGCGGCGGCAACTTCTTCCGCGGCGCCGAACTCCAGCAGCGCGGCATGGACCGCGCCCGCTCCGACTACATGGGCATGCTCGGCACCGTGATGAACTGCCTCGCCCTCCAGGACTTCCTGGAGAAGGAGGGCATCCAGTCCCGCGTGCAGACCGCCATCACCATGGGCCAGGTCGCCGAGCCGTACATCCCGCTGCGCGCCGTGCGCCACCTGGAGAAGGGCCGCGTGGTCATCTTCGGCGCCGGTATGGGCATGCCCTACTTCTCCACCGACACCACCGCCGCCCAGCGCGCCCTGGAGATCGACGCCGAGGCGCTGCTCATGGGCAAGAACGGCGTGGACGGGGTCTACGACTCCGACCCCAAGACCAACCCCGACGCCGTCAAGTTCGACGCGCTCGGCTACGGCGAGGTCATCACCCGGGATCTCAAGGTCGCCGACGCCACCGCCATCACGCTGTGCCGGGACAACAGGCTCCCGATCCTCGTCTTCGAGCTTCTCGCGGAGGGCAATATCGCCCGCGCCGTCAAGGGTGAGAAGATCGGCACGCTGGTGGGTGACCAGGGCAGCCGGGACTGACCCGGGATCAACCCGGCCGGTGATGTGCGGCCCTGTGAGGGGGCCGGACCCCGGCCGGGGGATGGACAATGTCCTGCCGGTCGGGAACCGTGCAGGAAGAAGACGCGACGCAGCCGGCCGCCGACCGACCCAGGAACCGCAGCCGGGCCTTACTCAAGACACGCAGGAGCAAGTGGTGATCGAAGAGACCCTCCTCGAAGCCGAGGAGAAGATGGAGAAGGCCGTCGTGGTCGCCAAGGAGGACTTCGCCGCGATCCGCACCGGCCGTGCGCACCCGGCGATGTTCAACAAGATCGTGGCCGACTACTACGGTGCCCCGACGCCGATCAACCAGCTGGCCTCGTTCTCCGTGCCGGAGCCGCGCATGGCGGTCGTGACCCCGTTCGACAAGAGCGCGCTGCGCAACATCGAGCAGGCGATCCGCGACTCCGACCTGGGCGTCAACCCCAGCAACGACGGCAACATCATCCGGGTGGTGTTCCCCGAGCTGACCGAGGAGCGCCGCCGCGAGTACATCAAGGTCGCCAAGGGCAAGGGCGAGGACGCGAAGGTCTCCATCCGCTCCGTGCGCCGCAAGGCCAAGGACGCCATCGACAAGCTCGTCAAGGACGGCGAGATCGGTGAGGACGAGGGCCGCCGTGCGGAGAAGGACCTCGACGATCTGACGGCGAAGTACGTCGCTCAGGTGGACGAGCTCCTGAAGCACAAGGAAGCGGAGCTGCTCGAAGTCTGATGAGCGACTCTTCCTGGGGGGCGCCGCCACCGGCGGGGCAGGCCGGCTACTGGGGGTCCACCGTGGGCGGGCCCCTCCAGGGGGCTGCCCCGGCGGGTCCCGCGTACGATGCGCCTGAGGCGCAGCAGACTCGCCCCATGCCCATCGTGCCCGACGGCCCCGCGTACGGCGGAGACCAGGACGACGACCGGGGGGCCGCTCGGCTGAGCGGCCCCCCGTTCCGAGACGAGACGTTCCAGGCCCGGGAGCTCCCGGCCGAGACCCAGAACCCGGAGCCCATGTCCGACGTCCCGCAGCCGCCGCCGGCACCGGCACCGCAGAAGAAGAGCGCGGGCCGGGACCTGAGCGCGGCCATAGGGGTCGGCGTCGGGCTCGGTGTGGTGATCGTCGCGTCCCTGTTCATCGTCAAGGCCGTGTTCGTCGGCGTGATAGCGATCGCCGTCGTGGTCGGGCTGTGGGAGCTGACCAGCAGGCTCAAGGAGCGCAAGGAGATCAGGGCGCCGCTCGTGCCGCTCGCGGTGGGCGGCGCGGCCATGGTCGTCGCCGGCTATGTGCGCGGTGCCGAGGGCGCGTGGGTGGCCATGGCCCTCACCGCCCTGGCCACCCTGGTCTGGCGCATGACGGAACGGCCGGAGGGCTACCTCAAGGACGTCACGGCCGGTGTCTTCGCCGCGTTCTACGTGCCCTTCCTGGCCACGTTCGTCGCGCTGCTGCTCGCCGCCGACGACGGTCCCTGGCGGGTGCTGACCTTCCTGCTGCTGACGGTCGTCAGCGACACCGGCGCCTACGCGGTCGGCTGGCGCTTCGGCAAGCACAAGCTCGCCCCGCGCATCAGCCCCGGCAAGACCCGCGAGGGCCTGCTGGGCGCGGTGCTGTTCGCGATGGTGGCGGGCGCGCTGTGCATGCAGTTCCTGATCGACGGCGGAGCCTGGTGGCAGGGCCTGCTGCTGGGTCTCGCGGTCGCGGCCAGCGCCACGCTGGGCGACCTCGGCGAATCCATGATCAAGCGCGACCTGGGCATCAAGGACATGGGCACCTTGCTCCCCGGCCACGGCGGCATCATGGACCGTCTGGACTCGCTGCTGCCCACGGCTCCGGTGGTGTGGCTGCTGCTGGTGGTCTTCGTCGGCTCGGCGTGACTTCGCTCTCCGCCGGCTCCGTGTGAGCGGTACGGCTTCCCGGCCCCCGTCCTGTGTCGCAGCAGGGCGGGGGCCGTCGTCGTAGCGGCGCGTCGTGACCGCGGGGCGGTCCGTACCCGGATGCCGCAGCAGGAATCGGCGGCCCGGTGCCGCGCCCGGCAGACTCCTCACAGGACGGCGGCCGCTCCGCCGCCCGGCGCCGCAGCAGGGAGTGTGCCCGATGCCCCTCGACCCCGCCCCCGCCTCCGCGTCCGTGTGCCCGGCCTCCGTCTCCGTGTGTCCGGCGTCCGGCTCGGTGTCCCCCGCCCGCGTCTCCACCTGCCCAGCGTCCGGTTCGACGTCCCCCGCCGTCCCCAAGCCCCCAGAGCCCGCCGCACCCACGCCTCCGGCTCCCGCCCCCGCCCCCGCCACCGCCCCGCCCGTGCGGTTCTGGCCCGTGGACGATCTGCCCGGGCTCGACCCCGATCCGCTTCTGGACGAGCTGTTGCGTGCGGAGCCCGTCGCCCGGATCCGGCTGCCGTTCGGAGAGGGCTGGGCCTGGCTGGTCACCCGGTACGAGGACGTCCGGTTCGTCACCTCCGACCCGCGCTTCTCCCGGGAACGGGTCGGAGGCCGCGAGGTCACCACCATGCGCCCAGTGCCGGTCGCCTCGCAGACGGCCGGCCTGCAGTACGTCGACCCGCCCCGGCACACCCGGTTGCGCCGGGTCGTCGCCCGCGCGTTCACCGGGCGGAGCATGCGGCGGCTGCGTCCGCTCGCCGAGCGCAGGGCCGCCGAGCTGCTCGACGGGATGGCGAGCGCCGGCGCCCCGGCCGACCTCATGGAGCATCTGCACGGCCCGTTCCCGCTCGCCGTCCTCCGCGACTTCCTCGGCGTGGCCGAGGAGGACCGGCAGGACTGGGCCGCGACCGGCGAGGCCCTGCTGTCGGCGGGCGCGGACTCCGGGGAACGCGCCCGGCAGGCCGCGAGGGCGACCCGGGAGCGGATCGCCGGACTGCTCCGGCGCCGCCGCGAGGAACCCCGCGAGGACCTGGCCGGGGTGCTGGCGCGGGCCGCCGCCGAGGGCGAGATCACCGACGACGAGGCGGTCTCCCTCGCGATCGCCGTCCAGGTCAGCGGCGGCCACGCGGTCCGCAACAACAGCGCCTCTATGATGTACGCGCTGCTCACCCACCCCGCGCGCCTGGACCGGCTGCGCCGCGAGCCGGAGCTGCTGCCCCGGGCCGTGGAGGAGCTGTTCCGCTATGTCCCGCACCGCAACGGCGTCGGCATCCCCCGGATCGCCACCGAGGACGTCGAGGTCGGCGGCCGGCTGATCCGCGCCGGTGACGTGGTCTACAACGCCTATCTGGCCGCCAACCGCGATCCCCGCGCGTTCCCCGACCCCGACGCCCTGGACTTCGACCGGGACCACCTCGCCCACCTGGCCTTCGGCCACGGCCCGCACCACTGCCTGGCCGCCGTCATGGCCCGCATGGAGGCCGAGGTCGTGATCGGAGCCGTCCTCGCCCGCTTCCCCGCCCTCCGGCTGGCCGTGCCTCCCGAGGAGGTCGAGTTCCAGCGCCGGGGCCTGATCCGCGGCCCGAGGACCCTGCCGGTGACCTGGTGAGGACGGGCTTTCCGGGCCACTCCAATGGATCTGCGACACTGGATGCACCATGCCCAAGCCCGGAGAACTCACTTTCGTCGCGCCGCGCGGAGCCAAGAAGCCGCCGCGGCATCTCGCCGACCTCACGCCCGCCGAGCGCAAGGAAGCGGTGGCCGGGATCGGTGAGAAGCCGTTCCGTGCCAAGCAGCTCTCGCAGCACTACTTCGCGCGGTACACGCACGACCCGGAGCAGTGGACCGACATCCCCGCCGGTGCGCGCGCCAAGCTGCAGGAAGCGCTGTTCCCGGAGCTGATGACCGTCGTCCGCCATCTGTCCACCGACGAGGGCACCACCCGCAAGACGCTGTGGCGGCTGTTCGACGGCACGCTGGTGGAGTCGGTGCTGATGCGCTACCCGGACCGGGTGACCATGTGCATCAGCTCGCAGGCCGGCTGCGGCATGAACTGCCCGTTCTGCGCGACCGGGCAGGCGGGACTGGACCGGAACCTGTCCACCGCGGAGATCGTCCACCAGATCGTGGACGGCATGCGGGCGCTGCGCGACGGCGAGGTGCCCGGCGGGCCCGCGCGGCTGTCCAACATCGTCTTCATGGGGATGGGCGAGCCGCTCGCCAACTACAACCGGGTCGTCGGGGCCATCCGGGCGCTCACCGACCCCGCCCCGGACGGGCTCGGGCTCTCCCAGCGCGGGATCACCGTCTCCACCGTCGGCCTGGTCCCGGCCATCCACCGGTTCGCCGACGAGGGCTTCAAGTGCCGGCTGGCGATCTCCCTGCACGCCCCCGACGACGAGCTGCGCGACACCCTCGTCCCCGTGAACACGCGGTGGAAGGTGCGCGAGGTGCTGGACGCCGGTTTCGAGTACACCGAGAGGTCGGGCCGCCGGCTGTCCATCGAGTACGCGCTGATCCGGGACATCAACGACCAGGCGTGGCGCGGCGACCGGCTCGGCCGGCTGCTCAAGGGCAAGCCCGTGCACGTCAACCTCATCCCGCTCAACCCCACTCCGGGGTCGAAGTGGACGGCGTCCCGGCCGGAGGACGAGAAGGCGTTCGTGGAGGCCATCGCCGCCCATGGTGTGGCCGTCACCATCCGGGACACCCGTGGTCAGGAGATCGACGGAGCCTGTGGTCAGCTCGCGGCCACCGAGCGGTAATCTGACCAGGTCCACATATCTTCATATTCCGACAGGGGAGCGCCACAGCGCTGAGAGTGCGGCAACCGGGCCGCAGACCCTCTGAACCTCGCCCAGGTCATTCTGGGTAGGAAGTTCGGTCATCACTCAAGCTGTTGCGCCCTGCCCGGGCCGCCCGCGCGGCGGTCCGGGCAGGGCCGCGTCTCTTCCTGGCCAACCCCCAGGAGGACATCCAGTGCACAACAAGACCCTCGTGGCCGTGGCGGCGGGGCTCGGCCTGCTCGCGCTGTCCGCGTGCGGGGCGACGGACTCCGGGTCGTCCTCGGACCCCAAGACCGTCACCCTCGTCAGCCACGACTCGTGGAACGTCTCCAAGAGCGTCGTCAAGGACTTCGAGAAGCGGTCCGGGTACAAGCTCCGGGTGCTCAAGGACGGCGACGCCGGGCAGGCCGTCAACAAGGCGATCCTGACCAAGGACAACCCGCAGGGCGACGTCTTCTTCGGCGTCGACAACACCCTGCTCTCCCGCGCCCTGGACAACGGACTGTTCCAGCCCTACGAGCCGAAGGGCGCCGGCTCCGTCCGGCCGGAGAACCGCGTCGACCAGGACAAGCACCGGGTCACGCCCGTCGACACCGGCGACATCTGCGTCAACTACGACAAGGCATGGTTCAGCGCGCACAAGCTGACCCCGCCGCGGTCCTTCGCCGACCTCGCCGATCCCGCGTACAAGAACCTCCTCGTCACCGAGAACGCGGCCACCTCCTCGCCGGGCCTCGGCTTCCTGCTCGGCAGCGCCGCGAAGTTCGGCGACCGGGGCTGGCCGGAGTACTGGAAGAAGCTCAAGGCCAACGGCGTGAAGGTCGTCGACGGCTGGGAGCAGGCGTACTACCAGGAGTTCTCCGGCTCCTCCGAGGGCAGGAAGGCCGGCGGCGACCGGCCGCTGGTGGTGTCGTACGCCTCCTCCCCGCCCGCCGAGGTGATCTACGCCAAGAAGCGGCCCGCCACCGCCCCGACCGGGGTGGCCGACGGCACCTGCTTCCGGCAGACCGAGTACGCCGGGCTGCTGAGCAACGCGAAGAACCCCGAGGGCGGCAAGGCACTCCTCGACTTCCTGCTCACCCGGGAGTTCCAGCAGGACATGCCGCTGAACATGTTCGTCTACCCGGTCGTGGAGGGCGCCGCCGTGCCCGCCGACTTCACCGAGTACGGTCCGGCCGCCAAGGACCCCGAGACCCTGGCCCCCGACAAGATCGCCGCCAACCGCGACCAGTGGGTCTCCTCGTGGACGTCGCTCGTACTGAAGTGACCGCCAAGGCGCGGGGCCGGCGCGGGAGCGCGGCGCGGCTCGGGCTGATGGCCCTGCCCGTCGCGTTCTTCGCGCTGTTCTTCGCCTGGCCCGTCGCCGCGATCGTCACCCGCGGGCTGAGGACGGACGGCAGCTGGCAGCTCGGGCGGATCGCGGACGTCGTCACCCGCCCCGACATCCGGCACGTGCTGTGGTTCACCACCTGGCAGGCGCTCGCCTCCACCGCGCTCACCCTGCTGCTCGCCCTGCCCGCCGCCTATGTCTTCGCCCGGCTCGACTTCCCCGGCAGACACGTGCTGCGGGCCGTCGTCACGGTGCCGTTCGTGCTGCCGACCGTCGTCGCCGGCAGCGCCTTCCTCGCCCTGGTCGGGCGGGGCGGCCTGCTGGACGAGCTGTGGGGGGTACGGCTGGACACCACGGTGTGGGCGATCCTGCTCGCCCACGTCTTCTTCAACTACGCGGTCGTCGTCCGCACCGTCGGCGGGCTGTGGGCCCAGCTCGACCCCCGGCAGGAGGAGGCCGCCCGCATGCTGGGCGCCTCGCCGCTCACGGCCTGGCGCCGGGTCACCCTGCCGGCGCTCGGGCCCGCCGTGGCCGCCGCCGCCCTGATGGTGTTCCTGTTCACCTTCACCTCCTTCGGCGTCGTGCAGATCCTCGGCGGCCCCACCTTCTCCACCATCGAGGTGGAGATCTACCGGCAGACCTCCGAGACCTTCGACCTGGGCACGGCCGCCGTCCTCACCCTGGTCCAGTTCGCCGCCGTCGGCGCGATCCTCGCCGTGCACGCCTGGACGGTACGGCGGCGGGAGACCGCGCTGCGCCTGGTCGACGCCTCCGTCACCGCCCGCCGGCCGCGCGGGGCCGGGCAGTGGGCGCTGCTCGCCGCCGTCCTCGCCACCGTCGCCCTGCTGCTGGTGCTGCCGCTCGGTGTCCTCGTCCGCCGCTCCCTCGACGCACCCGGCCTCGGCTACTACCGGGCGCTGACCGACGCGGACGGCGGTACGTTCCTGGTGGCGCCCGTGCACGCGGTGTGGACCTCGCTCCAGTACGCCGTCGCCGCCACCGCCATCGCCGTCGTCATCGGCGGCCTCGCCGCCGCCGCGCTGGCCCGCCGGGACGCCGGACGGCTGGTACGGGGCTTCGACGCGCTGCTGATGCTGCCGCTCGGCGTGTCCGCCGTCACCGTCGGCTTCGGCTTCCTGATCGCCCTCGACGAACCGCCGCTGAACCTGCGCCAGTCCTGGTTCCTGGTGCCGCTCGCCCAGGCCCTCGTCGGCGCCCCCTTCGTCGTACGCACCATGCTGCCCGTGCTGCGCGCGGTGGACGTACGCCTCAGGGAGGCCGCGGCCGTGCTCGGGGCCTCGCCCTGGCGGGTGTGGCGGGAGGTGGACCTGCCACTGGTGCGGCGGGCGCTGCTGGTCGCGGCCGGCTTCGCGTTCGCCGTGTCGCTCGGCGAGTTCGGGGCGACCGTGTTCATCGCCCGGCCCGACAACCCCACGCTGCCGGTCGCCGTGGCCCGGCTGCTCAGCCGCCCCGGCGATCTCAACTACGGCCAGGCGATGGCCCTTTCGACCATTCTGATGGTGGTGTGCGCCGTCGCGCTGCTCGTCCTGGAGCGGCTGCGCACCGACCGGACGGGGGAGTTCTAGATGCTGCTGAGCCTGGATGCCGCGACCGTGCGTTTCGGCGGGCGGGCCGCCCTGGACCGGGTCGGCCTCGAGGTCGCCGAGCACGAGGTGGTGTGTGTGCTCGGGCCCAGCGGCAGCGGGAAGTCGACCCTGCTCCGGGTGGTCGCCGGGCTGCAACCCCTGGACTCCGGGCGGGTGCTGCTCGACGGCCGGGACCAGAACGGGGTGCCCGCGCACCGGCGCGACGTCGGCCTGATGTTCCAGGACCACCAGCTGTTCCCGCAGCGGGACGTCGGCGCCAACGTGGCCTTCGGGCTGCGCATGCACGGCGTCGCCCGGCGCGAACGGGACGCCGAGGTGGGCCGGTTGCTGGACCTGGTCGGTCTGCCGGGGGCCGCGCGGCGGGCCGTGGCCGCCCTGTCCGGCGGTGAGCAGCAGCGCGTGGCCCTCGCCCGGGCGCTCGCCCCCCGGCCCCGGCTGCTCATGCTGGACGAGCCGCTCGGCCAGCTCGACCGCTCGCTGCGCGAACGCCTCGTGGTGGAACTGCGGGAGCTGTTCGGCCGGCTGGGCACCACCGTGCTCGCCGTGACCCACGACCAGGGCGAGGCGTTCGCGCTGGCCGACCGGGTGGTGGTGATGCGCGACGGGCGGATCGCGCAGTCCGGGACGCCCGTCGAGGTGTGGCAGCGGCCCGCCGACGCGTTCGTGGCCCGCTTCCTCGGCTTCGAGAACGTGGTGCCGGCGACGGTCGCCGGCACGGCCGCCGACAGCCCCTGGGGCAAACTGCCGGTGCCCGACGGCTCGGCACAGGGCGGCCGTACGGTCCTGGTCCGCCCGGCCGGGGTCCGGCTGGTTCCCGCCGACCAGGGCCTGTCCTGCACGGTGACCGCCCGCACGTTCAAGGGCTCCCATGTGGCCGTCCACCTCCAGCCGGCGGACGGCCCGCGGCTGGAGGCGGCCTGCGCGCTGCGGGACGCGCCCGAGCCCGGCGCCTCGGTCGGCGTGGAGTTCGACGCGGCGGAAATCGCCGTACTGGACTGATCGTTCGCCCTAGGGTGAGGCCATGTCCGTACTCACCCATGACCGCTACTGCGACGAGATCACCCACCAGGTCGGCCGGTTGAGGGCCGTGGTGACCTCCGGCGCCGACCTGTCCGCGACCGTGCCGACCTGCCCCGACTGGTCGCTGGAGGACCTCGTACGGCACCTGGGCGGCGCCCTGCGCTGGGTGGACGCCCTGGTGCGCGGCCGGGCCCGGGAGAACATCCCGGACGAGCGGGTCCCGCTGTTCGGCGGGCCGGAGCGGCGCGGGGACGCGGCGGCGCTGGACGCCTGGCTCGCGGACGCCGGGGAGCGGGTCGTCGGCGCGCTGCGCGAGGCCGGCCCGGACGCCGGGGTGTGGAGCTGGGGCTGGGCGCCGACCGCCGGTTTCTGGGCCCGCCGGATGACGCACGAGATCACCGTGCACCGCGCCGACGCCACGCTCGCCGCCGGACTGCCCTACGAGGTCGCGCCGGACGTCGCGGCGGACGCGCTGGACGAGTGGTTCCAGGTCGTGGAGTGGGTGCAGCGCAACACGGCCGACGAGCGGGCGCGCGAGCTGCGCGGGCCCGGCCGCTCCCTCCACCTGCACGCCACCGACGCCGACCCGGCCCTGAACGCCGAATGGCTCGTCGAGCTGGGCCCGGACGGTGTGCGCTGGCGGCGCGGGCACGAGAAGGCCACGGTCGCCCTGCGCGGCCCGCTCACCTCCGTGCTGCTCGCCTTCTACCGCCGGCTGCCGCTGGACGGCCCGGGTCTGGAGGTGCTGGGCGACCGGGAGCTGCTGGAGTTCTGGCTGGAGCGGGCCACGTTCGGCTGAGACCGGCGCCGGGGCCCAGCCGCCGCATGCCGAACCGGACCGCGCCCCGCCCCGCCGCCCGGGCGGGCTCCGTGACGGAGTGCCGGGGGCAGCGGCCGCGGCTCAGCGGCTCAGGGGCAGGGCCGACAGCGCGGCGATCACCAGGACGAGCGGGCCGAACAGGGCCGGCAGGACGGCGGCGCGCAGCGCGGCGGCCCCGCGCAGCAGGGCGGGACGCGCGCCCAGGCGGAGCAGCGCCGCGGTGGTGCCCGCGCGGTACTGGCGGGCCTCCACGGCCGAGGTGAGCAGGGTGCCGAGGGTGGCGCCGCCGACGACGAGCGCGCCCAGGGCGGACAGCGGGCCGAAGGCCGGGGCCGGGCCGCCGGACAGCGCGGTCAGGGCGCACCCGGCCGACGCCACCGTGCAGACCACACCGAGGGGACGGCCGATCCGGGCGGCCTCCGCCATCAGGCCCCGGCCGGCCAGCAGCCGCAGCACACCCGGCCGCCCGGCCTGGAGGAGCCTGCCGCACAGGTGGGTGAGGCCGGGACCGGCCAGCACCAGGCCGACGCCGGTGAGGAGCCAGCCGAGGAGGACGGCGAGGTCGGGGGCGGACCGGCCGGCGTAGGCCTGCGCGGCCAGCCCGGCGGTGACGAGGGCGACACCCCAGGGCAGGCCGGCGGGGGACCCGGCCCGGATGTCCGGGACCGGCGGTTCGGGTGCGCTCTCCGGCGCCGGACGGTCGCCGTCCGTCTCCAGGAGAGCCGCCGCCGCGGCCGTCGCGGTACGCCCTTCCCCGGCCGCCGCGGTGCGGCCGTCGCCGGCCGCCACACCACGGCTGTTCCCGGCCGCCACGCCACGGCCGTCCCCGGGCGCCGAGGGGAGCCGGATCCCGAACCTGCCGTACGCCCCGAAGGTCTCCGGGCCGGCCGGGCCGCCCAAGGCGCCGAACCGGCCGAACCGCCGCACGGTCCGGGCCGGTGGGCGGGGATCGCGCGGCCGGAGCGCCACGGCCACCGCCGCCGTCGCCGTGACCGGGAGCACGGTCAGCAGGGTCACGGCCGCCGGGACCGGGAGGGGCAGGCCGGCGGCCAGGAGCCCGGCCGCCGCGCCGTCGAACGGCAGGCCGGTGAGGTCGCCGCGCAGATGCAGGAAGAACAGCAGGGCCAGCAGCGAGCCCAGGGAGCACGACAGGGCCGTGGTCAGCGCCGAGACGGCCATGAGCCGGGCCGGGCCGAGCCCTACGGCGGACAGGCCGGGACGCGGCCGGGTGCCGGGGTCGGTGCGGGCCACCGCGAGCGCCAGGTACACCGTGGCGGCGAGCGGCGCCGCACACCAGGCCAGGCGCAGCGCGGCGGCGTCGGCGGCCTCCGGGTGGGCCAGGGCGTGACCGAGGCTGGACAGCAGCAGTAGGCCGGTGCCCGCCGAGGCCGCGGCCACCAGCAGGCGGCGCAGCTGGACGGCGGGCCGGGCGGCGCGGGTCAGACGGAGAGCGAGCACGCGGCCCGGCCTTCCGCGTCGGGGACGTCCGGCAGGTGCACGGTGTGCACGCGCCGCCCGTCCAGCAGGGCCACCGTACGGTCGGCGAGGGCGGCGGTGTCGGGGTCGTGGGTGGCGAGGACGACCGTGATGCCGTGCGAGCGGGCGGCCGTGGCCAGGGTGCGCAGCACCTGGGTGCGGTCGGCGTGGTGCAGGGGCGCGGTCGGCTCGTCGGCGAACAGGACCTCGGGGCCGGGGGCGAGCGCGCGGGCGATGGCGACGCGCTGGCGCTCGGCGTGCCGCAGCGCGCGCGGCCGGCAGCGGGCCCGGTCGCCGACGTCCAGGCGCTTCAGCCACTCCAGCGCGGACACCTTGGCCCGGCGGCGGCCGGCGCCGCGCAGCATCATCGGGAGGGCGGCGTTCTCCCAGACGCTCAGCTCGGGGACGAGGACGGGCTCGGGGTCGATCCAGCCGAAGCGTTCCCGGCACAGCCGCTCGCGGGCGGCGGGGCCGAGGGTGTGCAGGGGGGAGCTGTTGAACCAGACCTCGCCGGAGCGTACCGGCAGCAGGCCGGACAGACAGCGCAGCAGGGTGGTCTTGCCGCTGCCGCGGGGTCCGTTGACGGCGAGGATCTCACCCTGGCGCACGCCGAGCGAGATCCCGGCCAGACCGGGGGAGCCGTCGCGGTGCGTGAAGTGCAGGGAGCGTGCCCAGAGCACGTCGTTGTCCGGTGGGGCCTCCATGGCGTACACCTCGGTTCTGATCCGTTTTCCCGTGCTTCGTTCCCCCGTCCGGGGGAACGAAGGCTGGGCCGATCGGTCACTGGCACGCTAGGCAGGTCCCGGACGGGAGCCCGGACAGCACGCGGCCCCGGGCCGCCGTTCTCACTCGAACGGACGGGCACCGGGGCCGGCTCGGTCATCCGGTCGGATGATCAGAGCTTGGTCCACGCCTCCGTGAGGGTGGCCCGCAGGATCTGCTCGATCTCGTCGAAGGTCTCCTGGGTGGAGATCAGCGGCGGGGCGAGCTGGATGACCGGGTCGCCACGGTCGTCGGCACGGCAGTACAGGCCGTTGTCGAACAGCGCCTTGGAGAGGAAGCCGTACAGGACGCGCTCGGTCTCCTCGTCGTTGAAGGACTCCTTGGTGTTCTTGTCCTTCACCAGCTCGATGCCGTAGAAGAAGCCGTTGCCGCGGACGTCGCCGACGATCGGCAGGTCGTGCAGCTTCTGCAGGGTCTGCAGGAAGGCGCCTTCGTTGTCCAGCACGTGCTGGTTGAGGTTCTCCCGCTCGAACAGGTCGAGGTTGGCCAGGCCCACCGCGGCGGAGACCGGGTGGCCGCCGAAGGTGTAGCCGTGCAGGAAGGTGTTGTCGCCCTTGTAGAACGGCTCGGCGAGGCGGTCGGAGATGATGCAGGCGCCGATCGGGGAGTAGCCCGAGGTCATGCCCTTGGCGCAGGTGATCATGTCCGGGACGTAGCCGAACTTGTCGCAGGCGAACGTCGTGCCGAGGCGGCCGAAGGCGCAGATGACCTCGTCCGACACCAGCAGGACGTCGTACTTGTCACAGATCTCGCGCACCCGCTGGAAGTAGCCGGGGGGCGGCGGGAAGCAGCCGCCGGCGTTCTGCACCGGCTCCAGGAAGACCGCGGCGACGGTGTCCGGGCCCTCGAAGAGGATCTGCTGCTCGATCTGGTCGGCGGCCCAGCGGCCGAAGGCGACCGGGTCGTCGCCGAAGAGCGGCGCGCGGTAGATGTTGGTGTTCGGCACCTTGTGCGCGCCCGGCACCAGCGGCTCGAAGGGGGCCTTCAGGGCCGGCAGGCCGGTGATGGACAGGGCGCCCTGCGGGGTGCCGTGGTAGGCGACCGCGCGGGAGATGACCTTGTGCTTGGTGGGCTTGCCGGTCAGCTTGAAGTACTGCTTGGCGAGCTTCCAGGCGGTCTCGACGGCCTCGCCGCCGCCGGTGGTGAAGAAGACCTTGTTCAGGTCACCGGGGGCCTCGTCGGCCAGGCGCTCGGCCAGCTCCACGGCCTTCGGGTGGGCGTAGGACCACACCGGGAAGAAGGCCAGTTCCTGGGCCTGCTTGGCGGCGGTCTCGGCGAGTTCCGTGCGGCCGTGACCGGCCTGGACCACGAACAGACCCGCGAGACCGTCGAGGTAGCGCTTGCCCTTGTCGTCGTAGATGTAGGTGCCCTCACCCCGGACGATGGTCGGGACGGGGGAGTTCTCGTACGAGGACATGCGGGTGAAGTGCATCCACAGGTGGTCGTACGCGGTGCGGCTGAGGTCCTTGGTGCTCACGGTTATCGGGTCCTCACGGTTATCGGGTTCCCCACATGTAGGTCTGCTTCTTGAGCTTCAGGTAGACGAAGCTCTCGGTGGAGCGCACCCCGGGCAGGGCCCGGATGCGTTTGTTGATGACGTCCAGCAGGTGGTCGTCGTCCTCGCAGACGATCTCGGCGAGGATGTCGAACGAGCCCGCGGTCATCACCACGTACTCGACTTCCGACATGTCAGTCAGCGCGTCCGCGATCGACTCGACATCGCCCTCGACATTGATCCCGACCATCGCCTGCCGGCGGAAGCCCACGGTCAGCGGGTCCGTGACGGCGACGATCTGCATCACGCCCTGGTCCAGCAGCTTCTGCACGCGCTGGCGCACGGCCGCCTCGGACAGGCCGACGGCCTTGCCGATCGCGGCGTACGGCCGGCGGCCGTCCTCCTGGAGCTGCTGGATGATGGCGAGGGAGACGGCGTCCAGCTGGGGACTGTTGCCGTTCCTGGACTCGCGGGACGAGTCCCTCTGGTCTGCGCTTCGACTGGCCACGACCTCACTGTGCACCAGGTCTCGACAGTTTTGCAAGGCCCGATCGATGAAATCCGTTGTTTGAGAGACGCGACCTTGCGGATTTCGCAGATCCGATGCCGGTGGGGGTGTTGAAAACGTGGGTACGGCGATTAGGGTGGGTGTCTCAGCGATTGGACAGCCAGAACCAGATCAGGAGGCCGGCAGTGAGCACCGAGCTGCGTCGTCTGCGCAACTACATCGACGGTGAGTTCCGGGACGCCGCCGACGGACGGACCACCGAGGTGGTCAACCCCGCGACGGGCGAGGCGTACGCGACCGCGCCGCTGTCCGGGCAGGCGGACGTCGACGCCGCCATGGAGGCCGCCGCCCGCGCCTTCCCGGCCTGGCGTGACACCACGCCCGCCGAGCGGCAGAAGGCCCTCCTGAAGATCGCCGACGCGTTCGAGGAGCGCGCCGAGGAACTGATCGCGGCCGAGGTGGAGAACACGGGCAAGCCCATCGGGCTGACCCGCTCCGAGGAGATCCCGCCGATGGTCGACCAGATCCGCTTCTTCGCGGGCGCGGCCCGGATGCTGGAGGGCCGCTCGGCCGGCGAGTACATGGAGGGGATGACCTCGATCATCCGCCGTGAGCCGGTCGGCGTCTGCGCGCAGGTCGCGCCGTGGAACTACCCGATGATGATGGCCGTGTGGAAGTTCGCCCCGGCCATCGCGGCGGGCAACACCGTCGTGCTGAAGCCCTCGGACACCACCCCCGCCTCCACGGTCCTGATGGCCGAGATCATCGGCTCGGTCCTGCCCAAGGGCGTCTTCAACGTCATCTGCGGCGACCGCGACACCGGCCGGATGATGGTCGAGCACGACACCCCCGCGATGGCCTCCATCACCGGCTCCGTGCGCGCCGGCATGTCCGTCGCCGAGTCCGCCTCCAAGGACCTCAAGCGGGTCCACCTGGAGCTGGGTGGCAAGGCCCCGGTCGTGGTCTTCGAGGACACCGACATCGCCAAGGCCGTCGAGGACATCTCCGTGGCGGGCTTCTTCAACGCCGGCCAGGACTGTACGGCCGCGACCCGCGTCCTCGTCCACGAGTCCATCCACGACGAGTTCGTGGCCGCGCTCGCCAAGGCCGCGGCCGAGACCAAGACCGGGCAGCCGGACGACGAGGACGTGCTGTACGGCCCGCTGAACAACCCCAACCAGCTCCAGCAGGTCTCCGGCTTCATCGACCGCCTCCCGGCCCACGCCAAGGTCGAGGCGGGCGGCCAGCGGGTCGGCGACAAGGGCTACTTCTACGCCCCGACCGTCGTCTCCGGCCTCAAGCAGGACGACGAGATCGTCCAGAACGAGGTCTTCGGCCCGGTCATCACCGTCCAGTCCTTCACCGACGAGGACCAGGCCGTCGAGTACGCCAACGGCGTCCAGTACGCCCTCGCGTCCTCGGTGTGGACCAAGGACCACGCCCGCGCGATGCGCATGTCCAAGCGGCTCGACTTCGGCTGCGTGTGGATCAACACCCACATCCCGCTGGTCGCCGAGATGCCCCACGGCGGCTTCAAGAAGTCCGGCTACGGCAAGGACCTGTCCGCGTACGGCTTCGAGGACTACACGCGCATCAAGCACGTGATGACGTCCCTGGACGCGTAAGCGGCGCACCCGGCGGCGCGGCCCCGGACGGATTCCCCTTCCCGTCCGGGGCCGCGCCGTCTTCTCATTCCCCGGCGACGAACTCCAGCTCGTCACCGGACAGTTCGAGGTGCGCGGCCCGCTCCCAGTCCGCCGTCTGGTCCGGCCTGCGGGCGCCCGCGATCGCGCCCGTCACGCCCCGGCGGGCCAGCACCCAGGCGATCGCGACCGCCCCCGCCGTCGTACCGTGCTCCCGCGCGACCGTGCGCAGCCGGTCCACCGTACGGAGGTTGGCGTCCAGGTCCGTGGTGAAGTCCGGGTGCGTGCGGCGCCAGTCGGACGGATCCAGGGTCTCCAGCCGCTGCCGGGTGAAGGCCCCGGTGAGCAGGCCCGAGTGGAGCGGCTGGTAGGCGATCACACCGGTGCCGTGGCCGGCGGCCCAGTCGATCTCCGGCTCGGCCGAGCGGTTCAGGAGGGACAGCGGCGGCTGGATCGCGTCGACCGGGGCGATCCGCCGCGCCCGCTCCAGCAGCTCGGGGCCGTGGTTGGACAGTCCGATCGCGCGCACCTTGCCCTCGGCCTTCAGATCGGCCATCACCTGCCAGTACTCCTCCAGTGCGGTGGCCCGCGCGTCCCCGGGCGGCTCGGTGCCGTCCCAGTTCAGGGCCGCGCCGGTGTCCGGCCAGTGCACCTGGTACAGGTCGATCACCTCCACGCCGAGCCGGCGCAACGAGTCCTCGACCTCACGCCGTACGCTGTCCGGCCGCATGATCCGCCGGGGCGCCGCCGACGGGTTCGCCGGGTCCCACACCAGGCCCGCCTTGGTGAACACATACGGCCGGTCGGCCTCCGGCAGGGCGGCCAGCGCCTTGCCGACCACCTCCTCCGAGTGCCCGAGCCCGTACACGGCGGCCGTGTCGATCCAGTTGACACCCAGCTCGACCGCCCTGTGCACGGTCGCGACGGAGTGCGCGTCATCCTGCGTGCCCCACGAGAACCGCCAGCCGTCGCCGCCGAACGACCAGGCGCCGAGCCCGATCACGGAGATGTCGAGACCGGAGGAGCCGAGGGGGCGGAGGGGGAGAGTCATCGTCGTACGTCCTTGCTCGCGTTGGCTGTTCGCTGACGTCCACCACCCTGCGCGCCCCGCCGGCGGCCCGGCAGGCACGGCTTTGAGGGGGGAAAGAGTTGACCACCCTCGCGCGCCCCGGACCCGGGATACTCGGGGACATGACGGCAATCGGCGAACGACGCACCGAACTGAGCCAGTTCCTCAGGTCCCGGCGGGCCCGGCTCACCCCGGCCGACGTCGGCCTGACCGCGTACGGGCCGCGGCGCGTGCCCGGACTGCGGCGCGAGGAGCTGGCTCAGCTCGCGGGAGTGAGCGTCGAGTACTACGTACGGCTGGAGCAGGGCCGCAACCCGCATGTGTCGGACGGCGTCCTGGACGCCGTCGGCCGCGCCCTGCGGCTGGACGCGGACGAGCGGGCCTACCTGCGCGGCCTGGCTCGCCCCGACCGGGCCCGCCCGGACGCGGCCCCGGCCGCCGAGGCGGTACGGCCCGCCCTGCGCCGGCTGGTCGACGCCCAGCCCGGCCCCGCCTACGTCTGCGGCCACCTCACCCAGGTGCTCGCCTGGAACCCGCTCGCCGCCGCCGTCTTCGGCGACTTCGGCGAGCTGCCGCCCGAGCGGCGGACCTTCGCCCACCTGGTCTTCCTCGACGAGCGCTACCGGGCCCTGCTCGGCGACAGCCTGCCGGCGAAGGCGGAGGCGACCGTGGCCTTCCTGCGGATGGGCGTCGGCCGCTACCCCGACGACCCCGCCCTCGCCTCCCTCATCGGGACGCTCGCCATGAAGAGCGAGGAGTTCGCCACGCTGTGGGCCCGGCAGGACGTTCGGGACAAGGGCCCCGGCCGGCACACCCTGCGCCATCCCCTGGTCGGCGCCCTCGCCCTGGACTTCGAGGTGCTGCACACCCCGGAACCCGGCCAGGTGCTGGTCAGCTATCTGCCGGCGCCGGGGACCGGGGCCGAGGAGGCACTGGGGCTGGTGGGAAGCTGGGGAGCGGACGGTGCCCGGAGCGGGCCGGCCGGGTGGGGAGCGGACGGCGCCTGAACCGGGGCGGCCGGGCGGGTGACCGGCTGAACGGGCCCGGCGGGTGGGGGAGCCGGCGGGCCCCGGCGCGGTGATCGACAACGTGTCGGACCGGCGCCGGACGGCTCGACGCAGCGTCGATTGTGGCTCCGGGCGACGAAACGGCATGCTTCCGGGGTGCCCCAGACTTCCTCTCGCGCCTTCGCGCCGTCCCGCCGTTCCCTGCTCGCCGCCCTCGGTGCCACCGCCGCGCTCGGTGCGCTGTCCGGGTGCGGGGTGCCCGCCGCGTACGTCAAGCCCGCGGACCGCTCCGCGCCCGACGAGTCCGCGGCCGACAAGAGGCTGACCTGGGCCAACTGGCCGCTGTACATCGACACCGACGACGCCGACCCGAACCGGCGGCCCACCCTGGAGGGGTTCGGGAAGCGCACCGGGATCTCCGTCGACTATGTGGAGGAGATCAACGACAACGACGAGTTCTTCGGCAAGATCAGCCCCTCGCTGATGAACCACCGGTCCACCGGCCGGGACCTGATCGTCATCAGCGACTGGATGTGCGCCCGGTACGTCCGGCTGGGCTGGGTCCAGGAGATGGACCGCGCCCGCCAGCCCAATGTGGCACGCAACCTGGACCCGATGCTGCGCTCGCCCGCCTTCGACAAGGGCCGCCGGTTCACCGTGCCGTGGCAGTCCGGGATCACCGGCATCGCCTACAACCGCCGCAAGCTCGGCCGGGACATCCGGCACGTGAAGGACCTCTGGGCGCCGGACCTCAAGGGCCGGGTGACCCTGCTGTCCGGCCTGGACGAGGCGTTCGCGCTGCTCATGCAGGGCGACGGCGTGGACATCACCCGCTGGACCACGGACGACTTCCACCGGATGTGCGACCGGATCGAGCGCGAGGTGCACCGGGGACAGATCCGCCGCTTCACCGGCAACGACTACACCAAGGACCTGGTCAGCGGGGACGTACTGGCCTGCCAGGCGTACTCCGGCGATGTCATCCAGCTCCAGGCGGACAACCCCGACATCCGCTTCGTCGTGCCCGAGGAGGGCGCCGAGCTGTGGTCGGACTCCCTGATGATCCCCGACCGGGCCCGGCACAAGGCCAACGCCGAGCGGCTGATCGACTACTACTACCAGCCCGAGGTCGCCGCGAAGCTCGCCACCTGGGTCAACTACGTCTGCCCGGTCCCGGCCGCCCGGGAGGTGCTGGCCGCCGACCCGGACAAGGACACCGCGGCCCTCGCCGCCAACCCCCTGATATTCCCGGACCCCGTGATGCGCGAACGCCTGGCCGTCGCCCGCGACATCACCTCCACGGAACGCCCGGAGTTCACCCGCCGCTGGAACGGCATCGTGGGCCTGTGAGCCGCCGGCCCGCGCACGTGGGGCGGGACGGAGCCATGGCAGTGCAGGATGAAGCCATGGCCAAGGATTTCCCGCTGCCGCGCGGAGCGACAGGTTTCCTCAGTCCCGACGACGCCGGCCCGCTGCCCGAGACCGATCTGCGGACGTTCCGCACCGCCCTGTACACGGCCGCCCGGATCGCCGGGGGCACGGTGGGCGAGGTGGAGGAACAGTCCCGTCCCCGCTCCTTCCACCTCGGCTCGGTCCTCGACCGCGCGGGCGAGACCGTCGTCCTGTGCCACGCCCACCACCCGTGGATCGCGTTCGCCCCGGAGCGCCGGAACTGGTACGACGAGGAGTTCCTGATCCCGCCCCCGTGGGCCCACGCCTTCACCGACGCGGGACTCACGGTGCTCGACCGCGAGCGGCTCACCACACCGCTGTCCGCCGTGGACACCTCGGCACTGACCCGGGACGAGTGGCGCCGGATCCGCCTCTACCACCTCACCACGCTGGGCGGAGTGCTCTTCAACGCCTTCGACTGACCCACCGCGACCGCCCCGGTCACCCCCGCCCGTCCAGCGCGCGGCTCACCGTCGCCGCCGTCCGGCACACGGCCGGGGCGAGGCGCGGGGAGCGGGCGGTCGTCGGGGCGGTCAGGGAGACGGCCGCCACGGGGGTGCCCGACCGGAACACCGGGGCCGCGAGGGACAGTTCGCCCAGGCGGTGCTCCTCGTGGGCCTCGGCCAGGCCGGTCGCGCGGACCCGGGCCAGGTGGGCGGCGAGCCGGCCCGGGGCGGTGAGGGTACGGGGGGTGTGCCGCTCGGCGGCGGCCGGGGCCGTGAGCAGGCCGTGGGCCAGCAGGACCTTGCCCGCGGCCGTGGCGTGCGGGGGCAGCCGTGCGCCGGTGACCAGACACAGGGCCGTACCGTCGGCCGGGATCACCACGTCCGCGTGCCCGCCGGTGTGCGCGGTGAGGGCGCGCAGCGCGGGCAGGGCCGTGTCCAGCAGGCCGCGCGGGCAGGGGGCGGCGGCGCCGAGGGCACGGATGCGGGTGCCGAGGCGGTAGGAGCCGTCCGAGGCCCGTTCCAGCCCGCCCCAGGCCACCAGTTCCCGCACCATGCGCAGCGCGGTCGGCACGGGCAGCCCCGTGCGGCGGGCGATCTCCGTCAGGCGCAGCGTGACCGGCGCGTCCACGAACGCGTCCAGCACCGAGAAGACCCGCCCCGCGACGCTCTCCGCCATCCGCCCCTCCGTCCGCCCCGCCGGCGTTTTCGCCCAGTGAAAGCCGGGCGTTGCCGCCGGCCGGGCCCGCCCGCGAGGGTCAACGCATGACTCTCGCTCTCTCTTCCGACCAGCTGCTGTCCACCACCCGCGCCGTCCGCCACCGCCTCGATCTCACCCGCCCGGTGCCGCGCCGGCTGCTGGAGGAGTGCGTGGACCTGGCCGTCCAGGCGCCGAGCGGACGCAACCGGCAGCGCTGGCACTTCGTCATCGTCACCGACCCGGAGCGCCGGGCCGCCCTGGCCGACGTGTGGCGGGCCGGGGTGACCGCGCCCGGCGCCAGTGAGCCGCTCCCGGAGCGGGACGTGCGGCGGGCGTCCGTGGCCCGGATGGACCGGGTGTACTCCGGCACCGCGCACCTGTACGCGCATCTGCACGAGGTCCCGGCGCTCGTCGTGCCGTGCGTGGAAGGCCGTACCGACCACGCCCCGGTGCTGCGCCAGGCCGGCACCTGGGGCTCCATCCTGCCGGCCGTGTGGAGCTTCATGCTCGCCGCCCGCGCCCGGGGTCTGGGCACCTGCTGGACCACCGGGAACCTGGTGGACGAGCGGGAGTCGGCCCGGGTGCTCGGCATCCCGTACGACGACGTGATGCAGGCGGCGCTGATCCCCGTCGCCTACACCCTCGGCACCGACTTCCGGCCGGCTCCCCGCATCGCCCGGGACCGGGTGCTGCACTGGGACCAGTTTTGAACACGTTCAATTCCAGGCGTACGCTCCTGCCATGAGCGACAGAGCCGCCCTGCTCAAGGGCATCCGCGCCTGGTTGGTCCTCTTCGTCGTGTGCCTCGTCCTCAGCGGGGCCACCGCCTTCCCGCTGGTGCACGAACTGCGCTGGACCGAGAGCGCGTTGCGCGCGCTGTCCGTGCCGGAACACCTGCCCGGCCTGATGGCGTGGATCGTCCGGGTGCGCGAGGACCTGGACACCGTCGACGCCGAGTACCCCTTCGTCCTGTACGGCACCGACTGGCTGGCCTTCGCCCACCTCGTCATCGCGGTCGCGTTCTACGGCCCGTACCGCGACCCCGTCCGCAACATCTGGGTGGTCGAGTTCGGGATGATCGCCTGTGCCGGGATCATCCCGCTCGCCCTCGCCTGCGGACCCGTCCGCGGCATCCCCTTCTGGTGGAGCCTGATCGACATGTCCTTCGGGGTGCTCGGCGTCGTCCCGCTTCACATCGTCCGGAAGAAGATCAAGCGACTGGAGACGCTCGGCACCCCGCCCGCGCCCCCGGCCGCCGCGCCCGTCAGCGGTTGAACGCCGGGAACGCGAGGCGCTGGGCGGCGGCCTGCTGGCCGTCGCCCTTGGCGTCCGTGGAGTTCGCCGAGTAGACGAGGGTTCGGGAGAGGTCCTTCGTCGCGGCGATCGCCGCGGTGTAACCCGGGCGTGAGCCGCCCTTGCCCCAGACCTCCCTACCGTTCACCTCGAGGCGCTCCAGCGCCGCGCCGTAGTGCGCGTCGGGCACGTCGGGCAGGGTGAACATCTCGCGCAGCTGCGGCTCGGGCACCACCCGGCCGCGGAACAGCCCGACCAGGAACCGCTCCAGGTCGGCGGTGGTCGAGATGAGGTCACCGGCGGCGAAACGGTCGGTCATGTTCCACTCGGTCACATCGACCAGCTTGCCGTCGATCCAGTCGTAGCCCCGGTTGTACGGCCCGTGGATCCCGGTGTCCCCGGCGGCGGGGAAGGAGCTGTGCCGCATGCCGAGCGGCCGGAAGATCCGCACCTGCGCCTGGTGGGCGTACGAGTCCCCGGTCACCTTTTCGATGAGCATGCCGAGCACGGTGTAGTGGATGTTGCCGTAGGTCTGCCGCGTGCCCGGGCTGTACGCCGGCCCCTGGGCGACGGACGCCGCGACGACCTGCCGGGGCGTCAGCGTCTCGAAGCGGTGCGCGTAGCCCGCCTCGACGGTGTCACCGAGGGAAGCCCCCGGCTTCAGGCCGCTGGTGTAGTTCAGCAACTGCCGTACGGTGATGGGCTCGAAGTCCTCGGTGAGCAGGCCCGGCAGATACCGCTGCACGGTGCCGTCGAGGTCGATCCGGCCCTCCGCGGCCAGTTGCAGCACGATGGCGGCGGTGACCACCTTCGTCACCGAACCGGCCCGGAACCGCGCGTTCTCCAGGGCGGGCGCCCCCGTGCGGAGGTCCCGCACGCCCGCCGTGCCCCGCCAGCTGCCGTGGCCGCCGACCCGGACCAGCGCGGCCGTGATGTCGTGGTCGGGCAGCCCGGCGAGCGCGGCGGCCAGGGCCTCGGCGTCCGGGCCGTACGTGTCCTTGGCGGACGCGGACGCGGACGCGGACACGGACGCGTGGGGCGCGGACGCCGGTGCGGCGAACGCCGGCGCGGCGGCCGAACCGGCGGCCAGCGCGGCGACGAGTCCGGCGGCCACGAGGGCGGTACGGCGGCGGGTACGGCTGGACGTGCTGGTACCGCGGGTGCGGCGCATGACGGGCTCCTCGAGGGGATCGGGTGCGGCTTCCTGATCATCCTCGGACGGCGGCCCGCCGCCCGGATCCTCTCCGAGGAGGGGGCGCGACCCTTGCGCGACCCCGAACAACCACCGGGGCGCGTACGGAAGTTGTCAGGGATGGCCCCTACGGGAGCCGCTCCCGGCCGTCACCGGCGTAACGCTCCTGAGCCGCCATGACCTCGTCGCCGTGCTCGAGGGCCCACGCCCCGAACGCGTCGATCGGCCCGAGCAACGTCCGTCCCAGGGAGGTGAGTTCATACTCCACGCGGACAGGCGACGGGAGGCAGTCGTGCGGATCGGAATGCTCGGTACCGGAGCCATGGCACGGGCGTTGGGGGAACAGTGGGAGCGCGCCGGGCACGACGTGGTCGCGGCCGAGCGGATCGCCGTCGCCGCGCCCGCCGCCCGGGTGGTCAAGGCGTTCGACCTGTGCCACGAGAGCGTCTGGCGGCTGACCCCGCCGGTCTTCGCCGGCCGCCCGCTCGCCGTCCCCCTGTGCGGGGACGGCGAGGACGCGCTCGCCGTCGTCCGGCGGCTCGTCCGCCTGTGGGTGGGCGAGGGCGCGGACGCGCAGGCGATCGCGCCGCCGCCGGAGTTCGCCGGGGTCAGCGGGAGCGCAGCGCGTGCAGGACGTCGATCCGGTTCGTCGTGATCGAGTCCACGCCCAGTTCCAGCAGCCTGCTCATGGAGCGGCGGGTGTCCGGGGTCCACACCGACAGCAGACAGCCGTCGCGGTGCACCCGGGCGGCCAGCTCCCGGCCGACCAGGGAGAAACGGTAGTTGAGCCAGCGCGGGCGCACGGCGGCGAGCAGCGCCGGGCGGGGCGGGGCCAGGGTCGTCCAGGTCAGGGCGATCTCGGCGGCCGGGTCGGCGGCCCGGACGGCGAGCATCGCCTCGGCGCCCGCGCTGTAGTAGACGCGGTCCCGCGCGCCGCTTTGCCGGATCACGTCCAGTGTCCGCTCGACGGTACGGCGGCCGACCGGACCGCACAGGTCCACCATCACCCGGCTGTCACCGGTCGCGGCCAGCGCCTCGGCCAGCGTCGGCACCCCGCCCCCCGTCAGCCCGCGCAGCTCCTCGGCGGACAGCGCGGCCAGCGGCCGGTCCACCTCCCACAGCCGGCGCAGCGTCTCGTCGTGCAGCAGCACGGGCACGCCGTCCCGGGTGAGCCGTACGTCGATCTCGACGGCGTCCGCGCCCTGCCCGAGCGCGGAACGCAGCGAGGCGAGGGTGTTCTCACGGAAACGGTAGGGGTCGCCGCGGTGGGCCACGGCGGTCACGGTCTGCATGCGCCCCATTGTGGCCGTGCGGTGCCCGGGATCCGGGGGCGGGGGTGGTGGCCCGAGCCCCCCGCGCTCGGTGGGGTGTGCGCGGGGGACGGAGGGACGCGGGCGCTCAGCCGGCGAGCCAGGCGCTGGTGTAGTCGTCGATCTCCCGGGCGATCCGGGCCTTGCCCGCCGCGTCCAGGAAGGAGACCTCGACGGCGTCCTTCGCGAGCGCGGCGAGGCCCCGCTCGTCCAGTTCCAGGAGCCGGGCGGCCACCGCGTACTCGTTGTTCAGGTCGGTGCCGAACATCGGCGGGTCGTCGGAGTTGATCGTCACCAGCACCCCGGCCCGCGTGAACTCCTTGATCGGGTGCTCCTCCAGGGAGCGGACCGCGCGGGTGGCGATGTTGGAGGTCGGGCAGACCTCCAGCGGGATCCGGTGCTCCGCGAGGTACGCCAGCAGCTCCGGGTCCCGCGCGGAACTCGTGCCGTGCCCGATGCGCTCGGCGCGCAGGTCGCGCAGCGCGTCCCACACCGTCTCCGGGCCGGTCGTCTCCCCGGCGTGCGGAACGGAGCGCAGACCGGCGGCGATGGCCCGGTCGAAGTACGGCTTGAACTGCGGCCGGGGCACGCCGATCTCCGGCCCGCCGAGCCCGAACGACACCAGGCCCTCCGGGCGGATCCGGTCCTCGGTGGCCAGCCGCGTCGTCACCTCGGCCGCTTCCAGACCGGCCTCGCCGGGAATGTCGAAGCACCAGCGCAGCACGGTCCCGAACTCCGCCTCGGCCGCCTTGCGGGCGTCCTCGATCGCGTCCATGAAGGCCCGCTCGTCGATGCCCCGCCGGGTGGAGGAGAAGGGGGTGATGGTCAGCTCCGCGTACCGCACCTGCTGCCGGGCCAGGTCGCGGGCCACCTCGTAGGTGAGCAGCCGGACGTCCTCCGGGGTGCGGATGAGGTCCACGACCGACAGATAGACCTCGATGAAGTGCGCGAAGTCCGTGAAGGTGAAGTACTCGGCGAGGGCCTCGGGGTCGGCGGGGACCTTGGAACCGGGGTGGCGGGCGGCCAGCTCCGAGACGATGCGGGGGGAGGCGGAGCCGACGTGGTGGACGTGCAGTTCGGCCTTGGGCAGCCCCGCGATGAAGGAGCGCAGATCGCGGTCGGCGGTGCCGGTGGCGGGTACGGCGGTGTCGGTCAAGGGGTCCTCCCCGGGAACGGCGCCCGTGGGCCGCGGCGGGCGGCCCGGGCGCGGTGATCGGCTGATCGGTGGCGCGGGTTCATCGTAGGCCCCGGGACGGCGGTGTCCCGTGCGGCCCGTAGCATGACGGGACCGTCCAGGAGAGGGGTCCCTTCACCATGTCCGACGAGGCGCCGCAGTCCACGCCGGGGGAGCGCACCGCGCCCGACCGCGGGCCGGCGGAACCGGCTCCGGCTTCCGGGCAGGGGGCCTCGACAGCCCGGGCTCCCCAGGACGACGCCAAACCCTCCGTCTCCCTCGACAAGGAGCCGGCACCGGCACCGACGGCATCCCCTGCGGACCGGATACCGGGGGCGGTGGGGCCCGGGGCGGACCGGATACCGGGCGCGATGGAACCCCGGGCGGACCAGGCATCGGCGTCTGCGGCGTCCGAGGCGGACTGGGCACTTGCGCCTGCGGAGTCGGGAGCGGACCAGGTAGCGGCGTCCCAGACCTTCGGAGCTGAGGCGGCATCGGCGGCTGGGACACCCGGAGCTGGGGCGGCGTCGGCGGCTGCGGCACCCATAGCCGACGCGACGCCGGCATCCGAGGCACCCGGAGCCGACCCGACCCCCGTCCAGGACGCGCCCCCGGCCCCCGCCCCGGTCCACGGCCAGCAGACCCTGACCTCGCTGCCCACGGCACCGGAGCCGACCGCCTCCGCCGACAGGACGCTCGCCGACGCCCCGCCCGCGCCCTGGGCCAGTCCAGCCGGCGGAACCGGGGCCCCGGCCCCCGCGTCACCCCTGCCCGCGGCCCCGGCCCCGGCCCCCGCCCCGCAGCCCAACCCGTTCGCGCCACCCGCGCCCACCCCTCAGCCGGAGTCCTTCGCCCCGCCCGCCCCGGCCCCGAACCCCTTCGCGCCGCCCGCCGCCGAACCGGCGGACCAGGCCGGCTACCCCTTCCCCCACTCCGGTCCCGCCCCGGCCCCGAACCCCTTCGCGCCGCCCGCCGCCGAACCGGCGGACCAGGCCGCTTACCCCTTCCCCCACTCCGGTCCCGCCCCGGCCCCGAACCCCTACGCGCCTCCCACCTCCGGCCCGGCGGCCCAGGCCCACCCCTTCGCCCCGCCCGCGGGACCGGAACCCGTGCCCCCGCCGCCCATCGCCCCCGACGGTCCCGGGCAGGTGCCGTACGGCTACCCGGGCACCCTGCCGGCCTACGGCTACCCGGGCCCGGCGCACGCCTCGTACGGCGCCGCCCCCTATCCCGGCGGCAACGGCTACGGCTGGCCCGGTATGCAGGCGGCCCCGAGCAACGGCATGGGTACGGCCTCCCTCGTGCTCGGCATCCTCTCGGACATCGGCTTCCTGGCCTGGCCCCTCGCCCTGGTGCTGGGCGTCCTGGCGATCATCTTCGGCGCGCTGGGCCGGGGGAAGGCGAAGCGGGGCGAGGCCACGAACCCCGGGGTGGCCCTGGCCGGCCTCATCTGCGGCGCGACGGGCGTCGTCCTCGTACTGATCGTGTTCGCCGTCATCATCGCGGCGTTCGGCTGACCCCACGCGCCGCCACCCGTGGGCGCCGCCCCCCGCCGGCGCCCGCCCCCTCAGGCCCCCGCCCCCGCCAACCGCTCCCTCGCCTCCATCAGGGCGAAGCCCAGCAGGTTCGGTCCCCGCCACCGCCGCGGGTCCGACGCCGCCTCGTCGTCGGCCGCGAGGCCTATGCCCCAGACGCGGTCCACGGGGCTCGCCTCCACCAGCACCCGGTCCCCGGTGTTCAGCAGGAACCGCCGGAGGCCGTCGTCGGCGGCGAACTTGTGCACGCTGCCCTCGGTCACGATCCGGAACCGCTCGCGCTGCCAGGTCTCCTCGTCGAAGCCCCGGACCAGCCGCCCGGCCTTCTTCGCGGCGGCGGGGTGCGCCGCGGCCAGCACCCGGCGCTCCGCCTCCGCGTCCCCGAACAGCCGGGCCTTGCCGGCCATCATCCAGTGCTCCGCCGTCGCGTACTCCACCCCGTCCACCACGAACGGTGACGGCCACCACTGGCTCAGACAGCTCGCGCCGATCCGCCCGTCCGGCCGCGGCCGGTGACCCCAGAAGTGCAGGTATTCCACCCGGGTCCCCGCCCGGACCTCCCTGATCAGGGATTCCACCCCGTCGATCTTTCCCATGCACGCGAGTCTGGCAGGCACCACTGACAATGCGTCCGCCCTTTTGCCCGCCGACTCGACAACTGGTCGACAGATTCCGTCGCGTAACCAAAAGGCAACAACGGAATCACTTGTTGGTGCCCTATGGCTCTGTCAGGATCGGCACTCAATTCGAGCTGGAGCTACGCCACCCACCCCCGGGACGGGGCGTACGGCGGAGGAGAGCGACATGCACAACCCGGGCACCGCCACCCCGGAACGATTCCCCGCCCAGGACCGGTTCGCGGACGGCGCGCAGTTCATCGCCGGCCGGCCGGCCAAGGGCACCTCGGGCCGCCACCACGCCGTGGTCGACCCCGCCACCGGCCGGGAGGTGTACCGCTACGAACTGGCCGGCCCCGACGACGTGGACGCGGCCGTCGCCGCCGCGCGCGAGGCGTTCCCGGGCTGGGCCGCCGCCACCCCGGGCGAACGCGCGGAGGCCCTGCACCGGTTCGCCGGTGTGCTCGCCGAGCGCGCCGAGGACCTCGCCCGCGCCGAGTCCCTCCAGTGCGGCAAGCCGCTCAAGCTCACCCGCGAGTTCGACGTGCCGGGCACCGTCGACAACACCGCCTTCTTCGCGGGCGCCGCCCGGCACCTCCAGGGTCAGTCCGCCGGCGAGTACTCCGGGGACCACACGTCGTACGTCCGGCGCGAGCCCATCGGGGTGGTCGGGTCCATCGCGCCCTGGAACTACCCGCTCCAGATGGCCGCCTGGAAGATCCTCCCGGCGATCGCCGCGGGCAACACCATCGTGCTGAAGCCCGCCGAGATCACCCCGCTGACCTCGCTGATGTTCGCGCGGGCGGCCACGGACGCGGGCATCCCGGCCGGGGTCGTCAACATCGTCACCGGGACCGGGAAGGAGGCCGGCGAGCACCTGGTCGGACACCCGGACGTGGCCATGACCTCCTTCACCGGGTCCACCGCCGTCGGCCGGCGCGTCGCCGAGATCGCCACCGCCACCGTCAAGCGGCTGCACCTGGAGCTGGGCGGCAAGGCGCCGTTCGTCGTGTTCGACGACGCCGACCTGGAGGCCGCCGCGCACGGCGCGGTCGCGGGCGCGCTCATCAACAGCGGCCAGGACTGCACGGCCGCCACGCGCGCGTACGTGCAGCGTCCGCTGTACGAGGCGTTCGTGGAGCGGACGGCGGCGCTGATGGAGACCGTCCGGCTCGGCGACCCGTTCGCGCCCGGCACCGACCTCGGGCCGCTGATCTCGCACGCCCAGCGCGACCGGGTGGCCGCCTTCGTGGACCGGGCGCGCGGCTACGCGCGCGTGGTCACCGGCGGCGAGGCGCCCCAGGGCGAGCTGAAGGACGGCGCCTACTACCGGCCCACCCTGATCACCGGCGCCGCCCAGGACAGCGAGATCGTCCAGTCGGAGATCTTCGGCCCCGTCCTCGTCGTGCTGCCCTTCGACAGCGACGACGAGGGCCTGCGGCTGGCCAACGACACGCCGTACGGCCTGGCCGCCTCCGCGTGGACGGGCGGCGTCTACCGTGCGAACCGGGCCACCCGGGAGATCAAGGCGGGCTGCGTCTGGGTCAACGACCACATTCCGATCATCAGCGAGATGCCGCACGGCGGCTACAAGGCATCGGGCTTCGGCAAGGACATGTCGGCGTACTCCTTCGAGGAGTACACGCAGATCAAGCACGTCATGTTCGACAACACCGCGGTGGCAGCCAAGGACTGGCACCGCACCGTCTTCGGGGACCGCTGACCGACCAGGCCACTGACCAGGCCGATCCCTCCCGAAAGGGCACCACGCGCATGGAGCAGTACGAGCCCGAACGCCTGACCCCGCCCCAGGCGGCCGCCCTGCGGCGCGGCCTCCGCGGCGGCAGGGCCGCCCTGACCCGCCGGTCGCTGCTGCGGGCCGCGACCGGCGGCGCGCTCGCGGCCGGCGGCCTCGGGACGCTCGCCGCCTGCGGGATCCCCGCGGCGGGCAAGAACCAGGGCGGCACCTCCGCCCAGGACCACTCGGCCACGGAGAAGGTGGTCAACTTCTCCAACTGGACCGAGTACCTCGACGTCGACGACAGCGGCAAGCACCACCCCACCCTGGAGACCTTCCGCGGGCGGACCGGGATCACGGTCGACTACACCGAGGACATCAACGACAACAACGAGTTCTTCGGCAAGATCAAGCCCCAGCTCGCCGCGGGCCAGGACACCGGCCGGGACCTCATCGTCCTCACCGACTGGCTGGCCGCCCGCATGATCCGCCTCGGCTGGGTGCAGAAGCTGGACCCGTCCCACCTGCCGCACGCCTACACCAACCTCTCGGCCCAGTTCCGCGACCCGGACTGGGACCCCGGGCGGGCGTACTCGTACCCCTGGCAGGGCATCTCCACCGTCATCGCCTTCAACAAGAAGGCACTGGACGGCATCGAGGTGCGCTCGGTCTCCGACCTGCTGGACAACCCGAGGCTCAAGGGGCGCGTCGGCTTCCTGTCCGAGATGCGCGACAGCGTGGGCATGACCCTGCTCGACATGGGCAAGGACCCGGCGAGGTTCACCGACGACGACTACGACGCGGCGATCGCCCGCCTCCAGAAGGCCGTCGACAAGGGCCAGATCCGCCGCTTCACCGGCAACGACTACACCTCCGACCTGTCCAAGGGCGACTTCGCCGCCTGCATCGCCTGGGCGGGCGACGTCGTCCAGCTCACATCGGACAACCCGCACATCGACTTCGTCATCCCCGACAGCGGCTATGTGACGTCGACCGACAACCTGTGCGTCCCCAACAAGGCCCGCCACAAGACGAACGCCGAACGGCTCATCGACTTCTACTACGAGCCCGCGCAGGCCGCCGCGCTCGCCGCGTACATCAACTACGTGACACCGGTCGACGGGGTGAAGCCCTACCTTGCGAAGATCGACCGGGACGCGGCGGACAATCCGCTGATCGTCCCCGACAAGGCCATGCAGGCGAAGTCCCATGCCTTCCGCTCCCTGAGCCAGAAGGAAGAGACGGCCTACGAAGGAAAGTTCGCGAAGCTCACAGGGGCGTGACGATGAAGACGACACCAGACAACAGCGGCGACGTCCGCCTCTCCGGAATCTCCAAGACCTACGGCTCCTTCACCGCCGTACACCCGCTGGACCTGACCGTGCCCGAGGGCTCCTTCTTCGCCCTGCTCGGCGCCTCCGGCTGCGGCAAGACCACCACCCTGCGCATGATCGCCGGCCTGGAGGAGCCCACCACGGGCACGGTCCGGCTCGGCGACCAGGACGTCACCCACCTGCCGCCGTACAAGCGGCCGGTCAACACGGTCTTCCAGTCCTACGCCCTCTTCCCGCACCTCGACATCTTCGAGAACGTCGCCTTCGGCCTGCGCCGGCGGGGCATCAAGAGCGTGAAGAAGCAGGTCGAGGAGATGCTGGAGCTGGTCCAGCTAGGCGAGCAGGCGCGCAAGAAGCCGCACCAGCTCTCCGGCGGCCAGCAGCAGCGGGTCGCCGTGGCCCGCGCCCTGATCAACCACCCCAGGGTGCTGCTGCTGGACGAGCCGCTCGGCGCCCTCGACCTGAAGCTGCGCCGCCAGATGCAGCTGGAGCTCAAGCGCATCCAGACCGAGGTCGGCATCACCTTCGTCCATGTCACGCACGACCAGGAGGAGGCCATGACCATGGCCGACACGGTCGCCGTGATGAACGGCGGCCGGGTCGAGCAGCTCGGCGCGCCGGCCGACCTGTACGAGAACCCGCGGACCACGTTCGTCGCGAACTTCCTCGGCACCTCCAACCTGATCGAGGCCGAGGTCGGCACCCGCAGCGGCGACGACATCGTGCTGAAGGCGGGCGACGGCAAGCTGGTGCTGCCCGGCGCCCGGTGTACCGCCCCGACGACGGCCGGCGGCAAGGTGCTGGTCGGCATCCGCCCGGAGAAGATCTCGCTCACGCACGCCGACGACGCGGGGGAGATCCCGGCCGGCCGCAACCGCCTCACCGGGAAGATCGCCGACGCCAGCTTCATCGGCGTCTCCACGCAGTACGTCATCGACAGCCCGGTCTGCGCCGGCCTGTCGGTGTACGTGCAGAACGTCGAGCGCGACGGCCGGCTGGTGCCCGGCGCCGACGTGGTCCTGCACTGGAGCCCGGCCCACACCTTCGCCCTGGACGCGGCCCAGGCCATCGACGCGGGCACCGAGGAAGAGGTCGCCGCCTGATGTCCACGCTCACCGAGGCGCCCCCGCCGCTCGGCCCCGCCGCACCCGAGGAGAAGCCCCCGCGCCGGCGCGGCCGGTTCACCCCCTACTGGCTGCTGCTGCCCGGCATGCTGTGGCTGATCGTCTTCTTCGCGCTGCCGATGGTCTACCAGGCCTCCACCTCCGTGCAGCAGGGCTCCCTGGAGCAGGGCTACAAGGTCACCTGGCACTTCGCGACCTACTGGGACGCGCTGAACGCGTACTGGCCGCAGTTCCTGCGCTCCGTGTGCTACGCCGCCGCCGCGACCGTGCTGTGCCTGCTGCTCGGCTACCCGCTGGCGTACCTCATCGCCTTCCGCGCCGGCCGCTGGCGCAACCTGATCATGATCCTGGTGATCGCGCCGTTCTTCACCAGCTTCCTGATCCGCACCCTGGCCTGGAAGACGATCCTCGCCGACAACGGCCCGGTCGTGCACGCCCTGAACACCCTGCACGTCCTGGACCTGACCGGCTGGCTCGGCTGGACGGCCGGCGACCGGGTGCTGGCCACCCCGCTGGCCGTGGTGTGCGGGCTGACGTACAACTTCCTGCCGTTCATGATCCTGCCGCTGTACACCTCGCTGGAGCGGATCGACGGGCGGCTGCACGAGGCGGCCGGCGACCTGTACGCCCGGCCCTGGACCACCTTCCGCAAGGTCACCTTCCCGCTGTCCATGCCCGGTGTGGTCTCCGGGACGCTGCTGACCTTCATCCCGGCCGCCGGCGACTACGTCAACGCCGAACTCCTCGGCTCCACCGACACCCGCATGATCGGCAATGTCATCCAGACGCAGTTCCTGCGCGTCCTGGACTATCCGACGGCCGCCGCGCTCTCCTTCATCCTCATGGCCGCCATCCTGGCCATGGTCACCCTCTACATCCGCCGGTCGGGGACGGAGGACCTGGTCTAAATGCCCTTCCTGAACTGGCTCAAGCGCCGTCTCGTCGTCATCGCCGGTCTGCTGACGCTCGCCTATCTGCTGCTGCCGAACATCATCGTCACGGTGTTCTCCTTCAACAAACCGAAGGGGCGCTTCAACTACGAATGGCAGCGGTTCTCCGCGGACGCGTGGAAGGACCCGTGCGGGGTCGCCGACATGTGCGGCTCGCTCTCCCTCAGCCTGCAGATCGCCGTCTGGGCGACGGTCGGCGCCACCGTCCTCGGCACGATGATCTCCTTCGCGCTGGTCCGCTACCGCTTCCGCGCGCGCGGCGCCGTCAACTCGCTGATCTTCCTGCCGATGGCCATGCCCGAGGTGGTCATGGCCGCCTCGCTGCTCACCCTGTTCCTCAACATGGGCGCCCAGCTGGGCTTCTGGACGATCCTGATCGCCCACATCATGTTCTGCCTGAGTTTCGTCGTCACCGCCGTCAAGGCGCGCGTGATGTCGATGGACCCGCGTCTGGAGGAGGCCGCCCGGGACCTGTACGCCGGTCCCGTGCAGACCTTTCTGCGGGTCACCCTGCCCATCGCGGCACCCGGAATCGCCGCGGGCGCGCTGCTGTCGTTCGCGCTCTCCTTCGACGATTTCATCATCACCAATTTCAACGCCGGCTCGACGGTCACCTTCCCGATGTTCGTATGGGGCTCGGCGCAGCGCGGAACGCCCGTGCAGATCAATGTGATCGGCACCGCCATGTTCCTCCTCGCCGTCCTGTTCGTCCTCTTCGCGATGGTCCTCGGAAACCGCCGGAACAAGCAGAAGGCATAGGCCCTTTCACCGGCCTCGCCGGAAATCCTCTGTAGGGAGTTGAAATCATGGCCCCAAGCGCCATGAGCCGTGGGAAAGACAACTGGATCGCCTCTCTCTCCGAAGCCCAGCCGGTCCCGTACTGGCTGGAAGACCCCGGCAAGCCGGCCGCCGAGCCCGCCCTCACCACCGCCGAGACCTGCGACCTGCTGGTGGTCGGCGGCGGCTACAGCGGGCTGTGGACCGCGCTGAACGCCAAGGAGCGCGACCCCGGGCGCGATGTAGTCCTGCTGGAAGGCCGCGAGGTGGGCTGGGCCGCCTCCGGCCGCAACGGCGGCTTCTGCGCCGCCTCCCTCACACACGGCCTGCCCAACGGCCTCGCCCGCTGGCCCGGCGAGATCCACAGACTGGAGGAGCTGGGCCGGCGCAACCTCGACGGGATCGAGGCCGCGATCACCCGGCACGGCATCGACTGCGACTTCGAACGCACCGGCGAGATCGACGTGGCCACCGAGACCTACCAGGCCTGGGAGCTGAAGGACTGGCACCGGGAACTCGAGGAGCAGGGCCTCGCCGACGGCATCGAGTACCTGGACGCCGACGCCGTGCGCGCCGAGGTGAACTCGCCCACCTTCCAGGCGGGCCTGTGGGACCGCCGGGGCGTGGCCATGCTGCACCCGGCCAAGCTCGCCTGGGGCCTGAAGCGGGCCTGCCTCCGGCTCGGGGTGCGGGTGTACGAGCACACACCCGCCCTCACCCTGAGGGCCTACGGCGCCGGGATGGCCGTACGCACCCCCTACGGCGCCGTCCGCGCCCGCAAGGTCGCGCTCGGCACCAACATCTTCCCCAGCCTCGTCAGGCGCGTGCGGTCGTACACCGTCCCGGTCTACGACTACGCCCTGATGACCGAGCCGCTGACCGACGGGCAGCTCGCGTCCATCGGCTGGAAGAACAGACAGGGGCTGGGGGATTCGGCGAACCAGTTCCACTACTTCCGGCTCTCCGCCGACAACCGCGTGCTGTGGGGCGGCTACGACGCGATCTACCCCTACGGCGGCCGGGTGCGCGCCGAGTACGACGACCGGCCCGAGACGTACGCCAAGCTCGCCGGCCACTTCTTCACCTGCTTCCCGCAGCTGGAGGGCGTCCGCTTCACCCACGCCTGGGGCGGCGCGATCGACACCTGCTCCCGGTTCTCCGCGTTCTTCGGCACCGCCCACCAGGGCCGGGTGGCCTACGCGGCCGGCTACACGGGCCTCGGGGTCGGCGCCACCCGGTTCGGCGCGGACGTGATGCTGGACCTGCTGGACGGGGAGCGCACCGAGCGGACCGAGCTGGAGATGGTTCGCAAGAAGCCGCTGCCGTTCCCGCCGGAGCCGTTCGCCTGGACCGGCATCGCCCTCACCAAGTGGTCCCTGGCCCGCGCCGACGCGCACGGCGGCCGGCGGAACCTGTGGCTGCGGACGATGGACCGGCTGGGGCTGGGCTTCGACAGCTGAGGTGACCCACCTCACCCCAAGGGGCCGTGCGAACCCGCGTAATGCCCCGGGGCCGCCTCCCTCTCACCTCTCGACGCATCCGCGTCCATGACCGAGAGGGAGGCTTTTTCGATGACTGGGACGAAGACGGCCGTCGCGTGGCTGGCATCCGTCGCACCGGACCCCGAGGCCTGCCGCCGGGAGTGGGAGCGCAACCCCCTCGGGGTCGCCCTGCTGCCCGCCGGCAAGGCCTGGGACGTCCTGATCCTGCCGGGCGACCTCGGCCATCCGACCCTGGACGTGCTCACCCGCCTGCTCGACCGGCCCGGCCCGGTGCTCGCCGGATTCGGTGACAGCCGGCTCGGGTTCCTGGTGCCCGCGGGCACCGCGGCCCGCTGGGTCGGCACCGGCGTCCGCACCGCGGGGGCCGGCACCTGGATCGTCGTGCCGTACCCGGGCCGGGCGGCCCGGGGCGTGCGCTGGCTGGTGCCGCCGGACGGCTCCGGCACGCTGACCGACCCGGCGCTGCTGGAACTGGCGATGCACGAGGCGGCGGCGGAGCGGGCCCGGCGCGGTGATGCGGACCGGTAACGCCCGCACACCTTGACAGCGGGATTGGTCTGGACCAAATTGTGTGCGCTCCGCTCCTCCAACTCCCCCGGCCCCGGAGGCCCTTGTGGAACGCACCAGACGTCGCAGATCCGTCCTCGCCGCGCTCACGGCCGTAGCCCTGGCCGTGCCCGGCATCACCGCGCTCTCGTCGGCCGCCCGTGCGGCCGACGCGGACGTCGCCGTCAACGGCGGGTTCGAGTCCGGCCTGACCAGCTGGACCTGCACCGCCGGTACGACGGTCGGCTCACCCGTGCACAGCGGGAGTTCGGCGCTCCAGGCCACCCCGGCCGGCGGCGACAACGCCCAGTGCTCCCAGACGGTGACCGTCCAGCCCAATGCCCAGTACACCCTGTCCGGATACGTCCGCGGCTCCTACGTCTACCTCGGCGCGAGCGGCACCGGCACCACCGACGTCTCCGCCTGGACCCAGTCCGCCCCCGACTGGCAGAAACTGAGCACCACCTTCCGCACCGGGGCCACCACCACCAAGGTCACGATCTACACCCACGGCTGGTACGGCACCGGCGCCTACCAGGCCGACGACATCACCCTCGTCGGTCCCGGCGGCAGCGGCACCACCCAGCCGCCCGCCGCCCCGGCCGGCCTCAAGACCACCACCGTGACCTCCTCCTCCGTCGGACTGTCCTGGTCGGCGGTGACCGGCGCGACGAGTTACGCGGTCTACCGCGACGGCGTCAAGGTCCAGACGGTGACCGGGACTTCGGCGACCGTCTCCGGACTCGCCGCCTCCACGGCGTACGGCTTCCAGGTGACCGCGGTCAACGAGGCCGGCGAGTCCGCGAAGTCCGCGGTCGTCACCGCGACGACCAGCCCCGGCACGGGCGGCGGCGGGGGCGGCGGCTCGTCCGACCTGCCCGCCCACGCCCTCGTCGGCTATCTGCACGCCAGCTTCGCCAACGGCGCCGGCTACACCCGGCTCGCCGACGTCCCCGACAGCTGGGACGTCATCGACCTGGCCTTCGGCGAGCCCACCTCGGTCACCTCCGGGGACATCCGCTTCAACCGCTGCCCGGTCACCGAGTGCCCGAACGTGGAGAGCGACGCCGAGTTCAAGGCGGCGATCAAGGCCAAGCAGGCGGCCGGCAAGAAGGTGCTGATCTCCATCGGCGGCCAGAACGGCCAGGTCCAGCTGACCACGGCCGCGGCCCGCGACGCCTTCGTCTCCTCGGTCTCGAACATCATCGACACCTACGGCCTGGACGGCCTCGACATCGACTTCGAGGGCCACTCGCTGTCGCTGAACGCGGGCGACACGGACTTCAAGAACCCGACCACACCCGTGATCGTCAACCTGATCTCGGCGCTGAAGACCCTGAAGGCCAAGTACGGCGCCAAGTTCGTCCTCACCATGGCCCCGGAGACGTTCTTCGTGCAGAACGGCTACCAGTACTACGGCACCGGCAAGTGGGGCGGCCAGGACCCGCGCTGCGGCGCCTACCTCCCGGTGATCCACGCCCTGCGCGACGACCTGACCCTGCTGCACGTCCAGGACTACAACTCGGGTCCGATCATGGGCCTGGACAACCAGTACCACTCCATGGGCGGCGCCGACTTCCACATCGCCATGACCGACATGCTCCTGACCGGCTTCCCGGTCGCCGGCGACCAGAACAACGTCTTCCCGCCGCTGCGCCCCGACCAGGTCGCCATCGGCATGCCGGCGTCCACGAACGCGGGCAACGGCCATGTCTCCCCGGCCGAGGTCACCAAGGCCCTGGACTGCCTCACGAAGAAGACGAACTGCGGCTCGTACACCACCCACGGGACCTGGCCGGCCCTGCGCGGCCTGATGACCTGGTCGGTGAACTGGGACCGGTACGCGAACTGGGAGTTCCAGAAGAACTTCGACGCGTACTTCGGCTGACCGCGCCTACTTCGGCTGATCGGCCTGCTTCGGGTGACCGCGCCCGCTCCGGCTGACCACGCGGGCGAGGAGGGCCAGCGGCACGGCGCCCAGGCACCAGCCGGCCAGCACGTCCAGCGGCCAGTGGTAGCCGTGCCGGACCAGGCCGTAGGACACCCCGAGGACCAGGACCCCGCAGCCGGCCGCCAGCGCGCGGCGGGCGGCGGGGGAGCGGAGCCAGGGCAGCAGGAGCAGGGCCGCCGAGCCGTAGGCCACCACCGCCGTCGCGGTGTGACCGGACGGGAAGTAGCCCGTCGCCGGGGGCACCGCCGGTGTCCCCGGCCGGTCGGTCCACTCCTTCAGCGGTACGACGACCGCCGGGACCAGCGCCATCAGCACGGCGGCGGTCAGCGGCGGCAGCCACCAGCGGGGGGCGCCCCGGACCCGGCCGAGCCACAGGGCGGCGGCGAGGGCGAGGGCCAGCACCGGGACGGCGACCTGGACGTTGCCGAGGTCGGAGAGGAACCGGGAGAACCTGTCCGGCTGGACCAGGGCCCGGCTCACCTCGGCGTCCGGCCGCAGCAGCGGGCCATCGGCGACGACCTGCCAGGTGATCAGGGCGAGGAGGACCACCGGGAGGACCAGGAGCAGCATGGGCCCAGCTTGGCAGGTCGAATCCGGCGGGGAGGAAGGAGGTCGGCCGCCCCGGAACAGGGGGGATGGTTCCGAGGCGGCCGTCCGGACCGGTGTGCCGCGCGCCCCGGGGGGTTTGGGGCGGCGACCGTCCGATCGGTGAGGAGATCCCGGAGCCGGGAGGCACCGGAGGTGTGCGCGAGGGCACGACCGGATCGAAGCTGGGGAGGCCTCGGCCCGGATCCGTCCACGGTCCCCCGTGGGCGGGGTGTATCTCTCATCGGGAGAGAACCTACGGCAGGCGGGGGCGGTTGGGCAGACGGAATCCCTTCCTCTCATCCACCCCGCACACGTTCTTCACACGGCCTGCCGCAGGCACCTCCACAGGTCCGGACCTCTCGGCCGGCGCACGCTCGGACGCGAGGTCGGACGTGGGGCCGGACGTGAGGCCGGACGCGCGGGTCAGATGCGCGCGAAGGCCTGCTCGATGATGTCGAGACCCTCGTTCAGCAGGTCCTCGCCGATGACCAGCGGGGGCAGGAAACGGAGCACGTTGCCGTAGGTGCCACAGGTCAGGACGAGCAGGCCCTCGGCGTGGCAGGCCTTGGCGAGCGCGGCGGTGGCCTCCGGGTTCGGCTCCTTGGTGGTCCGGTCCTTGACCAGCTCGATCGCGATCATCGCGCCGCGCCCGCGCACGTCGCCGATGATGTCGAACTTCTCGGCCATCGCGGTGAGGCGACCCTTCATGATCTCCTCGATGCGCTTGGCCTTGCCGTTGAGGTCCAGCTCCTTCATCGTCTCGATCGCGCCGAGCGCGCCGGCGCAGGCGACGGGGTTGCCGCCGTAGGTGCCACCGAGGCCACCGGCGTGCGCGGCGTCCATGATCTCCGCGCGGCCGGTCACGGCGGCGAGCGGCAGACCGCCGGCGATGCCCTTGGCGGTCGTGATCAGGTCCGGGACGATGCCCTCGTCCTCGCACGCGAACCACTGGCCGGTCCGGCAGAAACCGCTCTGGATCTCGTCGGCGACGAAGACGATGCCGTTGTCGGCGGCGAACTGGCGGATCGCGGGCAGGAAGCCCTTGGCGGGCTCGATGAAGCCGCCCTCGCCCAGCACCGGCTCGATGATGATCGCGGCGACGTTGTCCGGGCCGACCTGCTTGGTGATCTGCTCGATGGCCTGCTTGGCGGCCTCCGGGCCGGCGTTCTCCGGGCCGGTCGGCCAGCGGTAGCCGTACGCCACCGGCACGCGGTAGACCTCGGGGGCGAACGGACCGAAGCCGTGCTTGTACGGCATGTTCTTCGCGGTCAGCGCCATGGTCAGGTTGGTCCGGCCGTGGTAACCGTGGTCGAACACGACGACGGCCTGCCGCTTGGTGTAGGCGCGGGCGATCTTGACGGCGTTCTCGACGGCCTCGGCGCCGGAGTTGAACAGCGCGGACTTCTTGGCGTGGTCGCCCGGGGTCAGCTCGGCGAGGGCCTCCGCGACCGCCACGTAGCCCTCGTAGGGGGTGACCATGAAACAGGTGTGTGTGAAGTCGGCGAGCTGGGCGCTCGCGCGGCGCACCACGGCCTCGGCGGAGGCGCCGACGGAGGTCACGGCGATACCGGAGCCGAAGTCGATGAGGCTGTTGCCGTCCACGTCCTCGATGACACCGCCGCCGGCGCGGGTGACGAAGACCGGCAGCGTGGAACCCACACCCTGGGCGACCACGGCGGTACGGCGGGCCTGAAGCTCCTGCGACTTCGGGCCGGGGATGGCGGTGACGACGCGGCGCTCCTGCGGAAGTGCGGTCATGGGGGCTCCCTGATGATCTTGCGTACCGGGCGGTCCCGGGCGGTTCCGGGCGGTGCGTTTACGGACGCATACCTTCTTTTCTCGCAGGCTAAGACCGGTTCCGGGGGGTGGGCATGCTCCATGTGGGCGTTGTCGGCGCGTCCCCTTGTCCGCGGTGGACATAGCCCGCCCGGACGGCTGTGGCCCGCTTTAGCCGTGTAAGCGGTGAACTCCCCTTGCCGGGGCGTTAGATTGGCTCGCTGATGGCGGACGGAACGGCTGGTCAGGGGGCAGGGTCCATGGACACCGACGGCACACGGGACGCACGCGAAACGCCTGCGACACCGGTACCGCGCCCACCAGCACCCCGAGAGGCACCCGCGGCACCGCCGGCGGGGGTGGGGGTGCCGCCCATGCCGCCGGGGCTGCCCCCGGCGCCCCTCGCGCCCCCCGGCGCGCCTCCGAAGCCGGAGACCTCCCCCTTTCTGACCTGGCTGCGGACCCCCCGTCCGGAGGCGGCGCCCGGCATCTGGCGCTTCGGGCACCGGCCCAGGCCCCAACAGGAGCCCGAGCAGATCCCGACCCGGCAGCTGCTCAGCGGAGCCCTGATCGCCTTCCTCGTGGGCTGGCTGGTGTGGTCCCTGCTGTGGAACGGCTACTTCGGTACCTGGTGGGTGCTGCCGCTGGACCTGTTCACCCCGGACTCCTGGCGCCGGAGCAACGACCGCGTCGGCAACGCGATCCTCTGGTACTCGTACTACGCCGTCATCGCCTTGGCCATCCTGCTGGTGGTCGGCCGGCTCGGCCGGTGGGGTGAGGTCTGGCGCCGTTTCGGACCGCGCACCTGGGGTGCCACCGCCCCCGCGACGGCGCCCCCGCCCACCCCCGACCAGGACCCTGCCGAATGGCCCCAGCTCCGGCAGGCCGGGGCCTATGAGGCTGCGGAGCGGCTTGCCGCCGAGGCGAAGGCCGGGCTCATGCGGGACGTGGACCACGCCCGGCTCAGCCGGGCCTGGCAGGGCGTACGGACCGGCCGGCACAGCCTCGCCACCTTCACCGGTGCCGTACTGAAGGACGGCGCCGCCGCCTGCCCGCACCCCTCGGGCGCCCGCGACCTGCCCGCCCGGCACGCCCGGCACGACCTGCTCACCGGCCAGGTCCGGCTCGGCACCACGGCCGACGACCCGCGCAACCCGTACCACTACCGCGGCGCCGGCCTCGCCCTCGGCCCGGACCTGCTGGGCACCTCCCTGCTCGCCGTCGGCCCGGCCGGCTCCGGCAAGACCGGCGCCCTGGTGCGCCCGCTCGCCGAGTCGCTGTGCCTGCAGGCGCTGGCCGGCCAGGCGTCCGTCGTGGTGGTCGGCGCGGCGGGCGCCGGACTCGGCCCGTCGGAGTCCTATGACGTCGTCGTACGCATCGGCCACCCCGACTCCGTGTACGACCTCGATCTCTACGGCGGAACCACCGACCCCGACGAGGCCGCCGCCATACTCGCCGAGGCCCTCGTCGGTGACCTCGCCGACCCGCACCCCGGCAGCGACAGCCGCCGTTCCACCACCGTCCTCGCCCAGTTGCTGGGCCCCTTCCGCGCGGTCCACGGCCGATTCCCCTCCGTGCCGGAGCTGCGGCAGCTGCTCGACGGCGCCCCCGGACCGCTGGCCGCGCTGCGCAAGGCGCTGACCGACGCCGGACACGCCTCCCTGCTCAGGGAGCTCGACGCCCGGGAGCGGCAGCTGGCCCACCCGGGGGACGTCGGTTCGGTCCTGGCCGACCGGATCGCCCTGCTCGACCGGCCCGCCTTCGCCGCCTTCTTCGACACCTCCGGCCAGAGCCGGCCGTTCTCGCTGCGGTCCCTCGACCACCCGGTCCGGGTCCGCATCGACCTGCCCCAGCGTGGCCACGCCGACGCCTCCCGGATCCTGGCCCGGCTGGTGCTCGCCCAGTTCACCGCCTCCGTGACGGTGCGGGAGGACCGCTCGCTCTTCGCCTGCCTGCTGCTCGACGACGCCTCGGGGGTCGTCACCCCGGAGGCCGTGCGCGGCATCCAGCGGCTGCGCAGCGCCAACGCCGGTACCGTGCTCACCCTGCGCTCCCTGGACGACGTACCCCGGCCGCTGCGCGGTCCGCTGCTCGGTGCCACGGGCTGCAGGATGGCGCTGTCCGGGCTCACCCCCTGGGACGGTCAGGACTTCGCCGAGGTGTGGGGCAAGGAGTGGATCGAGGCCCGGGACGTCACCGATCGCCAGATCATCGCCGAGACCCCGGCCGGCAAGGCCGTGCACATGCTGCGCCGGGTCATCACCGGCCAGGCGCCCACCGCCCGTGCCGTCACCGTCCGTCAAGTGGAGCGGGAGCGCTGGTCCGCGTCCGAGTTGGCTCATGGGGTGCCGCCGGGGCACGCGGTGTTGTCGTTGACCACCGTGCGGGGCGAGCACGCGCCGCCGTTGCTGGTCGATCTGCGGGGGTGAGCGGTCGTACGGTGAGGCAGAATCGGGGTGGGCCGTTCATACACCGCGGCCAAAAGATCACCGGATCCCTCACCGTGAAGGCCCCATGCCCCCGACTCTCGCCTCGCTCGTCAACCACTCCGCGCTCAAGCTGACCGTGCGCGCGGGCGAGGACCACCTCGACGTGCCCGTCCGCTGGGCGCACGTCAGCGAGCTGGCCGACCCCGTGCCCTACATGGAGGGCGGCGAGCTGCTGCTGATCACCGCGCTCAAGCTGGACGCGGAGGACCGGGAGGCCATGCGGCGCTACGTGCGCCGGCTGGTCGGCGCCGGCGTCGTCGGGCTCGGGTTCGCCGTCGGGGTGAACTACGACGAGACGCCCGAGCCGCTCGTCGACGCCTGCGCGCAGGAGGGCCTGCCCCTGCTGGAGGTGCCCCGCCGCACCCCGTTCCTCGCCATCAGCAAGGCCGTCTCCGCGGCCATTGCCGCCGACCAGTACCGCGCCGTCACGGCAGGTTTCGCCGCCCAGCGGGAGCTGACCAGGCAGGCCCTCGGCGCCGGCCCCGAGGGCGTCCTCGGCGCGCTCGCCGCCCAGGTCGACGGCTGGGCGGCGCTCTACGACGCCTCCGGCGCCGTCGTCGCCGCCGCCCCGGAGTGGGCCGGCCGCCGCGCCGCCCGGCTCACCGCCGAGGTGGAGCGGCTGCGTGAACGCCCCGCCCCCGCCTCCTCCGTGGTCGGCGGACCGGACCACGAGGACCGGGTGGAGCTGCACAGCCTCGGCACCGGCCGCCGCCCCCGCGCCGCGCTCGCCGTCGGCACCGCCGCCGCCCTCGGCACCGCCGAACGGTACGCCGTCCACTCCGCCATCGCCCTGCTCACCCTCACCACCGAGCGCTCCCGCTCCCTGCACGCGGCCGAGCAGCGCGTGGGCACGGCGGTGCTGCGCATGCTGCTCGCCGGGGAGCCGGACCACGCCCGGGCCGTCGCCGGCGACCTGTACGGCGCGCTGCTGGACGCCCCGTTCCGGATGATCGTCGCCGAGTCCGCGTCCGGTCCGGCGGGCGAGCACCTCGACGAGCTCGCGGAGACCGTGGAGTCCGCCGCGGCCCGGGCCGGGGAGGCCGTACTGGTGGTGCCCGAGGGGGAGCGGCTGGTGGTGCTGGCCGCCGACGAGGGCGCGGCGGTGGCCGCGTGCACCGCCTACGCCGCCGCGCGCGAGACCGCGCGCGAGACCGAGCGGGCGCGGCCCGAGCAGGCGCGGGCGGACGAGGACGGCCTGGTCGTGGGCCTGTCCGCGCCCACCGGGCCCACCGCGGCGTCGGCGGCGTACAAGCAGGCCGAACAGGCGCTGTCGGTGGCGCGGCGGCGGGGCCGGGTGTTCGTGGAGCACGAGCAGCTGGCGGCCGGGTCCGTGCTGCCGCTGCTGGCCGACGACGCGGTGAAGGCGTTCGCCGACGGGCTGCTGCGGGCGCTGCACGAGCACGACGCCACCGGGCGGGGGGATTTGGTCGCCTCGCTGCGGGCGTGGCTGTCCCGGCACGGGCAGTGGGACGCCGCCGCGGCCGATCTGGGGGTCCACCGGCACACCCTGCGGTACCGGATGCGGCGGGTCGAGGAGATCCTCGGGCGCAGCCTGGACGATCCCGACGTCCGCATGGAGCTGTGGCTGGCGCTGAAGGCGACGGCGACCGAGTGACCGAGGGGGCCCAGTCCCTCCGGCCGGCGTCCCGGCGCCGATTACCTCGCCAAACCGGCGCACCACCCGCACCGACTGCTACGACTCGGACAAACGACCCCCGGCCGCCCCCGCCCTACCGTGGACCACGCAAGCCAAGCACACCCCCAACGCGGAAGGGCCGGGACTCGTACATGACTTCCACCCATGCCTTCTGGCTCGCCGGCCGCCAGGTCACCGGCGAGGACAGCTTCGACGTCACCTCCCCGTGGGACGGCCGGCTCGTCGCCTCGGTCAGCGTGCCGAGCGAGGCCCAGGTCGAGGAGGCCGTGGCCGCCGCGTACGCCGTGCGGGACGAGTTCGCCGCCACCCCGGCGCACGTACGCGCCGCCGCCCTGGACCACGTCAGCAAGCGGCTCGCCGAGCGCACCGAGGAGATCGCCCAGCTGATCTCCGCCGAGAACGGCAAGCCGATCAAGTGGGCCCGGGGCGAGGTCGGCCGCGCGGTCTCGGTGTTCCGGTTCGCCGCCGAGGAGGCCCGCCGGTTCAACGGCGGCGAGGCCCAGCGGCTCGACACGGACGCCGGCGGCCAGGGCCGGCTCGCGCTCACCCGCCGCTTCCCCAAGGGCGTCGTGCTCGGCATCGCGCCGTTCAACTTCCCGCTGAACCTGTGCGCCCACAAGGTCGCCCCGGCCATCGCCGCCGGCGCTCCGATCATCCTGAAGCCGGCTCCGGCCACCCCGCTGTCCGGCCTGATCCTCGGTGACCTGCTCGCCGAGACCGAGCTGCCGGCCGGCTCCTGGTCGATCCTGCCGGTCCCGAACGACCGCATGCCCGCCCTGGTCCAGGACGAGCGCCTGCCGGTCATCTCCTTCACCGGGTCCGACAAGGTCGGCTACGCGATCATGGACTCGGTGCCGCGCAAGCACTGCACGCTGGAGCTGGGCGGCAACGGCGCCGCGGTCGTCCTCGGCGACTTCTCCTCCGACGCCGACCTGGACTGGGCCGCGACCCGCATCGCGACCTTCTCCAACTACCAGGGCGGCCAGTCCTGCATCTCGGTGCAGCGGGTGATCGCCGACGCGTCGGTGTACGACCGGCTGCTGCCGCGCATCGTCGCCGCCGTCGAGGCCCAGGTCACCGGCGACCCGTCCGACCCCAAGACCGATGTCGGCCCGCTGGTCAGCGAGGACGCCGCCAAGCGCGTGGAGTCCTGGGTGGACGAGGCGGTCGCGGCCGGCGCCACCCTGCTCACCGGCGGCAAGCGGGACGGCGCCTCCTACGCGCCGACCGTCCTCGCCGACGTGCCGGCGGATGTCACGATCGCCTGCGAGGAGGTCTTCGGCCCCGTCCTCACCGTGCGCAAGGTGAACGGCGAGGAGGAGGCGTTCGCCGCGGTCAACGACTCCAAGTTCGGCCTCCAGGCGGGCGTGTTCACCCACGACCTCCAGATCGCCTTCCGTGCCCACCGCGCCCTCGAGGTCGGCGGTGTGGTGATCGGCGACGTCCCGTCCTACCGCGCCGACCAGATGCCGTACGGCGGTGCCAAGCAGTCCGGCGTGGGCCGCGAAGGCGTCCGGTACGCGATGGAGGACTACACCTACGAGCGCGTACTGGTCCTGACCGGTCTCGCGCTCTGACCTGCCACGGACAGGTCAGGAACAGAACGGCCGCAGCCTACTGTGCGGAGGCTGCGGCCGTTCGCATGTCCGGGTACCGGACTCTGGTTGATGGGAACCGTTTTCAGGTAGCCTGGGTGTGGACCGCCGATCCGAAGGGGCCCGGTGCCGCTGCCTTCCGGTGCCGGGCCCCTTCCTCGTGCCGGGCTTCTCCGGACCCTCAACCGGAGAAGCCGGCGTGCGCGAGCCGGACGGGGCCGCGCAGTCCGAGGCGGACGTCGTGAACGCCCTCGGCGGTGAGGCCGGCCGAGAGGGTGGTGTAGGTGTACGGGTCCGCCGTGGGGGACTCCAGGGTGAGCGCCGCCAGGGCCGGGCCGCCGTCCAGGGAGATCTCCACCGTGCCCCGGCCCGCCACCTGCACGGTCACCTCGCGCACACCGGTGCCGAAGTCGCAGTCCTGGTAGACCAGTTCGGCCGTGGTGCCGTGCGCCGGGGTCACCGCGTCGCCCGCCGTCTTCGTGCGGTCCACGATCGCGGCGCCGGACTGCTCGTCGAAGTCCGCGGCAGGCAGGCCGTGTCCGCGCACCGCGCGCGGGGCCGGCGGCTCGCCGTCGAGGTGCACGGTCGTCCGCAGCCGCACATCCTCGCTGGACGCGCCCAGCAGTAGTTCGTACGGGCCCTCCTCCAGCCGCCACGCGCCCCGCCGGACGTCCCAGAACCCCAGTTCCTCCAGCGGGACCTCGAAGGAGACGGCGGCCGTCTCGCCGGGGGCGAGCGTGATCCTGCGGTGTGCCAGCAGCTCGCGGCGCGGGCGCGGCACCGACGCCTGGACCGCCCGGCCGTAGAGCTGGACCACCTCGTCGGCCGTGCGGTCCCCGGTGTTGGTGACCGAGCACTCCACCAGCACCGAGCCCGCCGTCACCCGGGCGGCCGGGCCGGCGTAGGCGAAGGACGCGTACGACAGGCCGTGGCCGAAGGGGAACAGCGGGGTGCCCTCGAAGTACAGGTAGGTCTGGCGGCTGCCGATCACGTCGTAGTCGAACAGGTCGGGCAGGTCGGCGTCGGCCGCGTACCAGGTCTGGGGCAGCCGGCCGGCCGGAGAGACGTCACCGGCCAGCACCCGGGCCAGCGCCGTGCCCGCCGCCTGCCCGCCGTGCGCCGTCCAGAGCGCGGCCGGCAGCCGGGCCGTGTCCACCGCGTACGGGTACGCCGACACCAGCGCCAGCACCGTGCGCGGGTTGGCGGCGCGGGCCGCGTCCAGCAGCCGCCGCTGGTGCCCGGGCAGCAGCAGGGTCGTACGGTCCTCCGTCTCCCGGCCGTTGATGTGCGGGTCGTTGCCCGCCACCACCACGACGACGTCCGCCCCGGCCGCCACCCGGGCCACGGCCTCCTCGCCCCGCTCGACCGTGACCACCTCGAAGACATCGCCCTCGTCGGCAACCTTCACCCCGTCGGCGGCGACCCGTACCCGGCGGCCCGTGCCCAGATGCTCGAGGAGGTGACCACCGGCGTGCGGCTCCAGACGGAACGTCTCCTGCACGACCCAGCCGCCGGGCTGGTCGGCGGAGGCGCGCAGGAAGCCGTCCTCGGCGACCGAGAGGTAGCGGCCGTCGGGGGCGCGCAGGGTCAGCACCCCCTCGCCCCAGTCGACCAGCGCGAACTCGCTGCCGGTCGCGTCGGTGGTGAGCGGCGGCAGATCGGTGCGCCCGGACAGCCGCGCCGGGTCCAGCGCGCCCTCGGCGCCGCGCGCCCGGTCCGGGGCGTCCGCCGCCGGCACCGCCAGGAACGCGCCGGCCGCCGTCCGCAGCCGGATCCGGTCCACGCCCTCCGCGAACTCCACCCGCCGCGCCCCGAACCGCTTCCGCAGGCCCTCCAGCGGGGTGGAGCGGCGCAGGAGACCGCCGCTGTACCAGTCGAGCTTGCACTCGTCGGCGAGCGGTCCGACGACCGCGATCCGGGTGTCCGGGGCCAGCGGCAACAGGCCGCCGTCGTTCTTCAGCAGGACGATCGCCTGCTCGGCGGCCTCCTGGGCGAGCGCCCGGTGCTCCGGGGTGTCGAACGCGCCGGTGGCCGCGTGCGGATCCCCGTCCGGGTCGAACTCGCCGAGCCGGAACCGGACGGAGAGCTGGCGGCGCACGGCGGCGTCGATGTCCGCCTCCGTCAACAGCCCCTGTGCCACGGCCCCCTTGACCCGCGCGGTGATCAGCGAGCCGTCCGTGCCGTGGTCGGTGAAGCTGTCCACGCCGGCCAGCAGGGCCGCCGCGGTGGCCTCCTCGTGGGTGTCGAAGTAGTGCTCGGCGTCGACCAGGTTGGACGGCGCGCCCGCGTCCGAGCAGACCAGCAGCTCCTCGTCGGTCCAGGTGCGCAGGTGCTCGCGCAGATACGGGGAGACGTGGTTGGGGCGGCCGTTGACCAGGTTGTAGGCGGGCATCACCCCGGCCACCGCGCCCGCCCGGACCGTCTCCCGGAAGGCGCGCAGGTCGTACTCGTGCAGCACTCGCGGGCGCACGGAGGCCGACGAAGTGGCCCGGTCCGTCTCGTTGTTGTGCGCCAGCCAGTGCTTGAGCACGGGCGCGGTACGCCAGTACAGGGGGTGGTCGCCGCGCAGGCCCCGGGTGTACGCCGTGGCGATGGCGCTGGTCAGCTTCGGGTCCTCCGCGTAGCCCTCCTCGTTGCGGCCCCACAGCGGGTGGCGCAGCAGGTTGACCGTGGGGGACCAGACGTTCAGGCCGACGCGGTCGTCCCGGGCGCGCATCGCGCGGGCCTCCTTGCCGACGGCCTCGCCGATCCGCCGGACCAGCTCCGGGTTCCAGGTCGCACCGAGGCCGACGGCCTGCGGGAACACGGTCGCCGGGCCCATCCACGCCACCCCGTGCAGAGCCTCCTGGCCGGTGCGCCAGGCGGCGATGCCGAGGCGCTCCACGGCGGGCACGAACTGGTGCAGGAAGGAGATCTTCTCGTCCAGGGTGAGCCGCCCCAGCAGGTCGTCGACGCGCTTCGCGAACGGCAGCCGCGGATCGCGGAAAGGCGGTGTGGACGGCGAGTCAACGGTCACGAGTGGTTCCCCTTGCGCATGGAGCGGCTGACGCTTTCGAAGCGCTTCGATGCTCAATGCGCGGGAGCCGGAGTGTCAAGGTGCCGGTCCGAAACAGGGCCGACAACTCTCCGGCAGTGCAAGGAGCTACGCGGAGCCGGAGGCCCCTCGGGCATCCGAGGAAACTTGGGATCGACCCTTGTGCGCCCCCAGGTGTTCACTTAACCTCGCAGCAACATCGAAGCGCTTCGACTGCTGCCCACGCACCCCAGCGCTTCCGCTCAGCCGATCCACTGAAGACACCGCAACCGACGGTCCGCCGCCGGGTGTCTGGTGCGCCATGAAGGGTTGACGCAATGACGCCGAACGCCGCCTCCTTCGCCCCCAGCAGGAGAAGCTTCCTCGCCTCCACCGCGGTCGCCGCCGCGGCGGTGGCCGGCGGACTCCCGCTGCTCACCGCCTGCGGCGGCGGGCAGGAGGGCCGCAAGGAAGGCACCACCTCCGGCAAGGCGGCCCGGAAGATCCTCCCCGCGTACGTGGCATCGAGCGTCGTCGCCCCCGACATCCCCGCGAAGAACGGCTCCTCCGCCGGCTTCACCAAGGCCATCGCCCTCGACCGGCTCAAGACGTCCGTGCCGAAGAAGCTCGGCAGCGGCGGCGAGCTGACGGTCATGGCACCGCTGTGGGGCACCCCGCCGGACAACGACAACCCGTACTACAAGGCCATGAACGAGGCCATCGGCGTCCGGACCAGGTGGCAGAACCAGGACGGCAACACCTACGACGAGAAGCTCGGCGCGATCCTCGCCTCCAGCGACATCCCGGACGTCGTGGTCGTCCCCGGCTGGAACCTGAACGGCAAGATCCCCAACGCGGTCAACGCCAAGTTCGCCGACCTCGGCCCCTACCTGTCCGGCGACAAGGTCAAGGACTACCCCAACCTCGCCGCCGTCCCCACCGACGCCTGGCAGCGCTGCATCTTCGGCGGACAGCTGCGCGCGATCCCGCTGCCCGGCTCCTACGTCCCCAACATCGCGCCCTTCTACCGCAAGGACGTCTTCGACGAGCGCGGCTGGCAACTCCCCAAGAGCACCGACGAGTTCCTCGCCTGGGCGAAGGAGGCCACCGACGCCAAGGGCGGGGTGTGGGCCTGCTCCGACATGAAGTGGACCGCGTTCAACGCCTTCGGCGTCCTCAACGGCGGCGACAAGGCGCTGTGGTGGAACCTCCAGGGCGGCAAGCTGATCAACCGCATCGAGACCGAGGAGTACCTCGAAGCCCTCGAATGGGCCCGCAAGCTGTTCGCCGCCGGCGTGGTCCACCCCGACGACAAGGCCGGCAAGACCACCAACCCGGCCGGCACCCGCTTCACCGCAGGCAAGCTCCTCGTCTACAACAACGACCTGTCCGACTGGTTCGGCAAGACCTCCGAACAGCACGCCCAGAACCCGGACTTCGAGATGGCCGCGATGGACATCTTCACCCACGACGGCGGCGACCCCGTGCTGTGGGCGGGCCAGCCCTGCAACATCTTCACCTTCGTCAACAGGAAGGCGTCCGAGCAGAAGATCAAGGACTTCCTCGCCATCGCCAACTTCTGCGCCGCCCCCTACGGCACGAAGGAGCGCCTGCTCGCCGAGTACGGCGTCGAGGGCACCGACTTCACCCTGGACGACAAGGGCGTACCCACCAAGACCACGAAGGGCGTCAACGAGGTCCTCGGCGCCTTCGACTACACCGGCAAGCCCGCCGCCTACGTCGCCCACCCCGACTTCCCCGAGGTCACCCGGGGCATGATCGAGTGGCAGCAGCGCATGGGCGCCTTCACCAAGAAGTCCTCCTTCTACGGCCTGACGATCACCGAACCCGGCCGCTGGTCCAACCTCGCCGACGACTTCGAGCAGCTGGAGGACGACGTCGTCCGCGGCCGGAAGAAGATCGGCGACGTGCAGCAGGCCGTCTCCGAGTGGAAGAAGCAGGGCGGCGACGACCTGCGCGACTGGTACCGCAAGCTGCTCGACACCACCGGTTCGGCGCGGTGACCAGCACGGTGCCCCGCAGCGGCGCCGGGGCGAAGCGGAAACCGGTGGCGTCCGGCGGCGCCGCCGGACGGCGGGAGCGCACCCGGGGGCACGGCCTGCACACCAGGTTCCGGCGCGACCGCACCCTGATCCTGATGACCCTGCCCGTGGTGGTGCTGCTCCTGGTCTTCAACTACGTCCCGATCCTCGGCAACGTCGTCGCCTTCCAGGACTACGACCCCTACCTCAGCGACAACGGCTTCATCGCCGTCTTCCAGAGCCCCTGGGTCGGCCTGGAGCAGTTCCGGCGGGTCTTCGAGGACGCCGGGTTCTGGCACGCCGTGCAGAACACGTTCGTCCTGTTCCTGCTCCAGCTGGTGCTGTTCTTCCCGATCCCGATCGCGCTGGCCCTGCTCGTCAACAGCGTGATCCGGCCCCGGGTCCGCGCCGTCGCCCAGGCGGTGATGTACCTGCCGCACTTCTTCTCCTGGGTGCTGGTCGTCACCGTCTTCCAGCAGATCTTCGGCGGCGCCGGCGTCCTCGCGCAGACCCTGCGCCAACACGGGCACCCGGGCTTCGACATCATGACCGATCCGGCGGTCTTCAAGTACCTGGTGACCGCCGAGATGGTCTGGAAGGACGCGGGCTGGGGCATCATCGTCTTCCTCGCGGCCCTCGCCGCCGTCCCCCACGACCTGTACGAGGCCGCCGCGATGGACGGCGCCGGGCGCTGGCGCCGCATGTGGCACATCACGCTGCCCGCGCTGCGGCCGGTGATCGCCCTGCTGCTCGTGCTGCGCGTCGGCGACGCCCTCACCGTCGGCTTCGAGCAGTTCCTGCTCCAGCGGCAGGCGGTCGGCCCCGACGCCTCCGAGGTGCTCGACACCTACGTGTGGTGGAACGGCATCCGCAACCAGGACTTCAGCTACGCGGCGGCGGCCGGCCTGATCAAGGGCGTCGTCGGACTGTCCCTCGTCCTCGTGGCGAACAAGGCGGCCCACCTGATGGGCGAGCAGGGGGTGTACAAGAAGTGAGCGCCGTGGTCGGCCGGCCGGTGCCGGAGGGCGTACGGGAACGGACCCGGTGGGCCGCGCCGCCCCGGCCGGTCTGGGAGGAGGAGCCGGCGAGGGCCGGGCTCGCCGCGAAGGGGCTGGTCCTCGGGATCGCGTGCTTCGCCGTGCTCTTCCCGCTGTGGATCGTGATCGTCACCAGCCTGTCCCCGAAGAAGGTCATCGACGACACCGGCGGCCTCGTGGTGATCCCCAAGGGCATCACGTTCGTCGCCTACCAGGAACTGCTCGGCGGCGGCCAGGTGCAGCGGGCCGCGCTGGTCAGCCTCGGGGTGACCCTCGTCGGCACGCTGTTCAGCATGACGGTGTCGGTGCTGTGCGCCTACGGCCTGTCCCGCCGGGACTCGCTGGGCCACCGCTGGATCCTGATGACGCTGCTCGCCACGATGTTCTTCGGCGCCGGGCTCATCCCGACGTACCTGCTGGTGCAGGCGCTCGGCCTCACCGACACCTACCTGGCGCTGATCCTGCCGAGCGCGGTGAGCGTGTTCAACATCCTCGTGCTGCGCGGGTTCTTCATGGGCATCTCGCCCGAACTCGTCGACAGCGCGCGGATCGACGGGGCGGGGGACTGGCGGATCCTGTGGCGGATCGTGCTGCCGCTGTCCCGGGCCGTGCTCGCGGTGATCACGCTGTTCTACGCGGTCGGGTACTGGAGCGCGTGGTTCAACGCGTCGATCTATCTGACCGACCAGAAGATGATGCCGCTGCAGAACGTGATGATCCAGCTGGTGCAGAAGCAGGAACGGCCGGTGGGGCTGGCGGCCCAGATCAACACCGGGCAACTGTCGCCGCTGGCGATCCAGATGGCCGTGATGGTCCTGGCCCTGCTGCCGGTCGCCGTCCTCTCGCCGTTCGTCCAGAAGCATTTCCGCAAGGGGATGCTGACGGGAGCGGTGAAGGGGTGACGGGGGCGCCTGATCAAAGGGGCGGTGCGGATCGTCGGCGACTGCGGCCCCGCGTGGGTCGCTCGCGCAGTTCCCCGCGCCCCTAGGGAACTGCAGCTCCGTCGGCCGCACAATGCCGCCCCAGTCTGCGGGCAGTCGTGCCGCTAGGGCGGCACGGGTGGGCGCAGGCGGCACCCCGCCAGCGCAGGTGAGCGTCCCCACCCCCACCTCAGCACCAGTACCGGACCACCCCACCAAGACCCCCACCCGAGGTACCCCATGCCCACCCGCAGAACCGTCCTCGCAGGCACGGCAGCCGCCGCCGCACTGGCAACCCTGCCCGCCCGAGCACACGCGGCCGAAGCCGGAAGAGCCGCCGCCTACCGCTGGCGCACCGCCGTCATCGGCGGTACCGGATTCGTCACCGGTCTCCTCTTCCACCCCGCCACCCCCGGCCTGGCCTACGCCCGCACCGACATCGGCGGCGCCTACCGCTGGGACCGGGACACCGACCGCTGGACCCCCCTGACCGACCACCTCGGCTGGGACGACTGGAACCTGCTCGGCGTGGAGGCCCTGGCGGTCGACCCGGCCCACCCCGACCGGCTGTACCTGGCGCTCGGCACGTACACCCAGCCCTGGGCCGGCAACGGAGCCCTCCTGCGCTCGGAGGACCGCGGCCGCACCTGGCACCGCGCCGGCCTCCCCGTACAGCTCGGCGCCAACGAGGACGGCCGAGGCACCGGCGAACGGCTCCTCGTGGACCCCCGCGACAGCGACACCCTGTGGCTGGGCACCCGCCACGACGGGCTGCTCAAGTCCACCGACCGGGGCGGCACGTGGCAGCGGCAGACCGGATTCCCGGGCACCCCGGCCGGCACCGGCCAAGGCGTCACCCTGCTCGTCGCCGCCGGCCGTACCCTCTACGCCGGCTGGGGCGACGGCGACGGCACGAGCGCGCACCCGAACCTGTACCGCACCACCGACGGCACCACCTGGGAGGCGGTCCCGGGACAGCCGGCCGGCGCCTCCGCCAGGGTTCCGGTACGCGCCGCCCACGACCCCCGCGCCCACGCGCTGTACGTCACGTACGCCGACGCGCCCGGCCCGAACGGGCAGAGCACCGGCAGTGTGCACAAGCTGGACACGGTCACCGGTGCCTGGAGCGATGTCACCCCGGTCGTCCCGGGCGGCGCCGACACCTTCGGGTACGGCGGGGTCGCCGTGGCCGCCCGCCGTCCGGGCACGGTCGTGGTGTCCACCAACAACCGCTGGTCGGCGGTCGACACCCTGTACCGCAGCACCGACGGCGGCCGCAGCTGGGTCTCCCTGAAGGACACCGCCGTCCTCGACGTGTCCGAGACGCCGTACCTCGACTGGGGCGCGGAGAAGCCGAAGTTCGGCTGGTGGATCCAGGCCGTCGCCGTGGACCCGTACGACAGCGCGCACATCCTCTACGGCACCGGCGCCACCGTCTACGGCACCCGCGACCTCGTCCACTGGGCGCCCCGGGTCCGCGGCCTGGAGGAGACCTCGGTCCGGCAGCTGATCTCGCCGCCCGCCGGCCCGGCCCACCTGATCAGCGCCAACGGGGACATCGGAGTCATGTACCACGAGCGGCTGACCGCCTCCCCGAAGCCCGGCATGGCCACGAACCCCGTCTTCGGCACGGCGACCGGTCTCGCGCTGGCCGCGGCGAAGCCGTCGTACGTCGTGCGCACCGGCTGGGGCGACCACGGCAACGGCGCCTTCTCCACCGACGGCGGACGCACCTGGGCGCCGTTCCCGGCCCAGCCCGCCCTCGCCGAGGACGCCCCCGGGCCCATCGCCGTCAGCGCCGACGGCCGCGTGCTGCTGTGGAGCCTCGGGCAGGGGAACGGGACCGAGCACCCCGCCCACCGCTCGGCGGACGGCGGGCGCACCTGGACCGAGGTGCCGTCCTTCCCCAAGGGCGCCACCCCGGTCGCCGACCCCGTCGACCCGGCCGTCTTCTACGCCTACGACACCGGCACCGGGACCCTGTACGGCAGTACCGACCACGGACGTACTTTCGTCGCCCGGTTCTCCCGACTGCCGTCCGGTGACAGCCAGTTCCAGCTGGCCGTTGCGCCGGGGCGGACGGGTGACCTGTGGGTGAGCGCCAAGGAGAACGGGCTGTACCGGTCCGCCGACGCGGGGGAGAGCTTCACCAGGGCCGACGGGATCCGGGCCTCGTACACCGTCGGGTTCGGCAAGGCCGCCCCCGGCGCCCGCTACCCGGCCGTCTACCACGTGGGCGCGCTCACCGGCTCCGGCGCGGCCGTCCTGCGCTCCGACGACGGCGGCCGCACCTGGGTCCGCATCAACGACGACGCCCACCAGTGGGGCTGGACCGGGCAGACCGTCACCGGCGACCCGCGCCGGTACGGCCGGGTCTACCTCGGCACGAACGGGCGGGGCATCCAGTACGGGGAGCCCGCATGAGGCCCACCCTCGACGATGTCACCCGGGGCCGCATCCTCTTCGGCGGCGACTACAACCCCGAGCAGTGGCCGGAGCAGACCTGGCACGAGGACGTCCGGCTGATGCGGGAGGCCGGGGTCAACTCCGTCACGCTCGGCGTCTTCTCCTGGTCCCGGCTCGAACCGGAGCCCGGCGCGCGGGAGTTCGGCTGGCTGGACCGGCTGATGGACCTCCTGCACGAGCACGGCGTCGGGGTCGTCCTCGCCACGCCCACCTCCTCCCCGCCGCCCTGGATGGGCCGCCTGCACCCGGACACCCTGCCCCGGGACGCCGACGGCCGGATCGAGTGGTGGGGCGGGCGGCAGCACTTCTCGCACTCCAGCGCCACCTACCGCCGCTACGCCGCCGCCATCACCGAGGACCTGGCCGCCCGTTACGCCGGCCACCCGGCGCTGACCATGTGGCACATCAACAACGAGTACTGCACCTTCGACCACGGCGACGAGGCCGCCGCCGCCTTCCGCCGCTGGCTGCGGGAGAAGTACGGCACCCTGGACGCCCTCAACTCCGCCTGGGGCACGGCCTTCTGGAGCCAGGGCTACGACACCTGGGGCGGCATCCTGCCGCCGCGCCGCCCGCACTACATGAGGAACCCCGGCCAGACGCTGGACTTCCGCCGGTTCACCTCCGACATGCTCCTGGAGTGCTGCACCGCCGAACGGGACATCGTCCGCCGGCACACCCCGCACCTGCCGGTGACCACCAACTTCATGCCGCTGTGGACCGGGCAGGACGGCTGGCGCTGGGCCCGCGAGGAGGACGTCGTCTCCGTCGACCTGTATCCCGACCCGCGCGACCCGCTCGGCGGGCAGCGCGGCGCGCTGGTGCAGGACCTCACCCGGTCGCAGGCGCGCGGGCCGTGGATGCTGATGGAACAGGCGGCCGGGCCGGTCAACTGGCGCGGGGTGAACCACCCCAAGCCGCGCGGGCTGAACCGGCTGTGGTCCCTCCAGGCCGTCGCCCGCGGCGCCGACGCCGTCTGCTACTTCCAGTGGCGCCAGTCCCGGCAGGGCGCCGAGAAGTTCCACTCCGGGATGGTCGGCCACGCCGGACCCGAGGGGCGCACCTTCCAGGAGGTCAAGCGGCTCGGCGCCGACCTCGCCCGGGTCGCGGACCAGGTGTCCGGCACCCGGATCACCGCCGATGTGGCCATCCTGCACGACTGGCACTCCTGGTGGGCCGGGGACCACGAGGGGCGCCTGTCGACGCGGGTCGACTACCCCGAGGTGCTCACCGCCTGGCACCGCGCCCTGTGGGAGGCCCACCTCACCGCCGACTTCGCCCACCCGGAGGACGACCTGTCCGGCTACCGGCTCGTCGTCGCCCCGCAGCTGTACCTCCTCACCGACTCCGCCGTCGCCGAGCTCCTCGCGTACACCCGTGAGGGCGGCACCCTCGTCTGCGGTTTCCTCACCGGAGTCGTCGACGAGGACGACCGGGTCCGCCCCGGCGGCATGGACGCCCGGCTGCGCGAGCTGTTCGGCATCCGCACCCTGCACGAGTGGTGGCCGCTCCAAGAGGGGGAGACGGTCGACTGCGAGGGCTTCCGCGGGACGCTGTGGTCGGAGGAGATCGAGCCGGAGCCCGGGGCCGCCGAGACCGTGCCCTACCGGGGCGGGGAACTGGACGGGCTGCCCGCCGTACTGCGCCGGGACCGCGCCTGGTACCTGTCCACGCTGCCCGAACCGGACGCGCTGCGCTCCCTGCTGGCCGGCATCGCCGCCGGGGCCGGGGTCCGGCCGGTGCTGGACGGGCTGCCCGGGGGAGTGGAGGCGGTGCGCCGGGGCGACCTGCTGTTCCTGCTGAACCACGGGCGGGAGCCGGTCACCGTCCCGGTCCCGGGCACCCACCGCGAGCTGCTCGGCGGCGCGGACGTCACGGACGCGGTCACCCTCGGCCGCTACGGCGTGGCGGTGCTGCGGTCATGAGCGCCACGCCGGTCCACGGCACCTGGGAGCCGGCCCCGGCCGCGCGCTGGGAGGACGCCTTCCTGAGCGGCAACGGCCACCATGGCGCCCTTGTGTCCGGCGACCCGGACGACGAGCGGGTCATCGTCACCCAGCACACCCTCGTCCGGCCCAACGGCGCCGAACACGCCCGGCCGCCCCGGCTGGCCGCCGCCCTGCCCCGGGTCCAGGACCGGCTGCTCGCCGGCGACCTCACCGCCGCCGAGCGCTTCACCGACGGCCGCCCGCTCCAGTGGGTGCAGCCCTTCCACCCCGCCTTCCAGGTCCGGGTGCGCCGGCCGGCGGGCGGCGGGCGGGAGGTGCGCCGGGCCGTCGACTTCACCAGCGGCGAGGTGACCGCGGCCGGCCGCGGCGCCGCCGGCCGGGTCTTCGTCTCCCGCGCGGACGACGTGATCGCGCACGAGGTCTCCGCCGGCGACCTGGCCGTCACCCTGGACCACCGGCTGCCCGGCGCCCCGGCCGGGCTGCGCGTCGGACACGGCGCGCTGCTCACCCCCGAGGGCGCCCTGCTGAGCCTGCGCGTGCGCTACCCGGACAGCGACCGCGCCTACACCGGTGTCACCCTCGTCGCCGTCACCGGCGGCCGGACGGAACTCACCCCGCCGGGCGTCCGTGTCACCGGCTGCCGTTCCGCGCTGCTGCTCACCCGGGTGCTGAGGCACACCGGCGAGGCGGACGTCATCGCCGAGTCCCGGCGTCTCCAGGACCTGCTCGACGGCACCGAACGCCCCTACGAGGGCCTGCTCGCCCGCCATCTCGACCACCACCGCCCCGCCTATCTCCGGGTCACCCTCGACCTCGGCGCCGACCCGGCCGAGCGCGCCCTGCCCGGCTCCGAGCTGCTGACGCGCCCGCACAGCCCGGCCCTGCTGGAACGGCTGTTCGCGGCCGGCCGCTACCACCTGCTCTCCAGCAGCGGCCACCACCCGCCCCGGCTCACCGGACTGTGGACCGGCGACTGGGACACCGCCTGGTCCGGGGCGTTCACCACCAACGCCAACCTCAACCTCCAGACCGCCGCCGCGCCCGCCGCCGCACTGCCCGAGGTCACCGAGGCGCTGGCCGGCTTCGTCACCCGGCAACTGCCGCACTGGCGGGCCAACGCCCGCGCCGTCTTCGGCACCCGGGGCGCGGTCGCGCCCTCGCACAGCGACGGCGAGTCCGGGCTGACGTACCACTTCAGCCGCGAGTACCCGCTGCACCTGTGGACCGCGGGCGCCGACTGGCTGCTCAAACCGCTGGTCGACCACGACGAGATCCGCGGCGAGCAGGATCCGCGCACCGCCGCCGCCCTCGCCGAAGCGGCCCTCTTCTACGAGGACTTCCTCACCCGCACCGACGCCGACGGCCGCCTCGTGATCGTGCCCTCCTACTCCCCGGAGAACCGCCCCGCGAACGGAAGCTGGGGAGCGCTCAACGCGGCCATGGACCTCTCCGCCGCCCGGCACACCCTGCTCACCGCCGCCCGCTACCACCCCGAACACGCCGAGAGGTGGCGGGCGTTGGCCGAGCGGCTGCCCCCGCACCGGATCAACTCCGACGGCGCCCTCGCCGAATGGGCCTGGCCCGGCCTCCACGACACCTACGACCACCGCCACCTCAGCCACCTCTACGGCGTCTGGCCCCTGGAGGAGATCACCCCGTACGGCACCCCGCGCCTGGCCGCCGCCGCCCACCGGGCTCTGGACCTGCGCGGCGCGGAGAACGACTCCGCCCACGGCCATCTGCACCACGCCCTGATCGCCGCCCGGCTCGGCGACGGGGAGCGGGCCGGGCGTGCCCTGCGCCGGGTCCTCGACGGCGACTTCTTCCACGCCTCCCTGATGAGCGCCCACTACCCCCACCGCGACGTCTACAACGCGGACGCCGCGCACACCCTCCCCGGCGTGCTCATCGAGACGCTGCTCCAGTCCACCCCGGACCGCCTGATCCTGCTCCCCGCCGTCCCGGACGCCTGCCCGCGCGGCGAACTGCGCGGCATCCGCACCCGGTTCGGCGCCGAGGTCGACCTCGCCTGGGGCCCGGACGGCGCCCGGGCGGTCGTACGACCGGGCCGCACCCACCGCGTCGAACTGCGGACTTCCTCCGGCACCGAACCCCTCGAACTGGTCGCCGGGGAAGACCGCGTCCTCACCCTGAGGGCGCGGTGAACTCTCCCCACCACCCCCACCCATGGAAGGGACGCCATGGCAACGAGCACCGTCAGCAGGGTCGCCAAGGCCCTGATCGCCCCCGCACTCGCCCTCGGCGCCACCGTCGGCCTCGCCTCGGCACCGGCCTCCGCCGCCGTCTGGAGCACCTGCGACCAGTGGGGCAACACCACCCTGAACGGCTACACCCTCTACAACAACATCTGGGGCTCCGGCGCCGGCAGCCAGTGTGTCTGGGCCAACTCCGGCACCAACTGGGGCGTGCACGCCGACCACCCCAACACCGGCGGCATCAAGTCCTACCCCGACGCCAAGAAGGTGATCAACAAGCCGATCACCTCCCTGACCTCGCTCACCAGCAACTACAACGTCACCGTCCCGTCGTCCGGCGCGTACAACACGTCGTACGACATCTGGGACACGGACTACGACTACGAGATCATGCTCTGGGTCAACAAGACCGGACCCGTCGGACCGCTCGGCACCTCGCAGGGCAATGTCACCCTGGGCGGGCACACCTGGACCGTCTACAAGGGCAGCAACGGCGCCAACGAGGTCTTCTCCTTCATCCGCACCTCCAACTCCGCCTCCGGCACGGTGAACATCCTGCCGATCCTGAAGTGGATCAAGGACACCAAGCACTGGTTCGGCGACGAGACCATCGGCGACGTCCAGTTCGGCTACGAGATCACGTCCGCGTCCGGCGGCCTGGACTTCACCACCAACAACCTGACGGTCAGCAGCAGCTGACCGACCGGGGCCGGCCCCGCGCCATCAGGACGCGGCCGGCGCCGGCCCCGAACTCGCCCGCCGGGTCAGCCCGGGCGGGAGCAGGACGACCTCGTCGCCGCCGCGCCCGTCCAGCTTGGCCACCAGGCGCTCCACGGCCCGCCGGCCCATCTCCTGGGCCGGGATGGCGACCGAGGTCAGCCGCACCGAGGCCTGCACGGCGACCTGGTCCGGGCAGATCGCGACCACGGACACGTCCTCGGGCACCGCCCGGCCCTGCTGGCGCAGCAGCGCGAGCAGCGGCTCCACCGCCGACTCGTTCTGCACCACGAACCCGGTCGTCGCCGGGCGCTCGTCGAAGACCCGGGCCAGGGTGAGGGCCATCGCGTCGTACCCGCCCTCGCACGGCCGGTGCAGCAGCCGCACGCCGGTCTCGCGGGCCGCGGAGCGCAGCCCGTCCAGGGTGCGCTCGGCGAAGCCGGTGTGCCGTTCGTAGACCGCGGGGGCCTCGCCGATGACAGCGATGTCGCGGTGTCCGAGCCCGGCCAGATGCTCCACGCACAGCGCGCCGGTCGCGCTCCAGTCCAGGTCCACACAGGTCAGTCCGCCGGTGTCGGCGGGCAGCCCGATCAGTACGGAGGGCTGGTCGGTGCCCCGCAGCAGCGGCAGCCGCTCGTCCTCCAGCTCGACGTCCATCAGGATCATCGCGTCGGCGAGCCCGCTGCCGGTGACCCGGCGCACCGCGTCGGGGCCCTCCTCGCCGGTGAGCAGCAGCACGTCGTAGCCGTGCGTGCGGGCGGTGGTGGCCACGGCGATGGCGATCTCCATCATCACCGGCACATACAGGTCGGTGCGCAGCGGGATCATCAGCGCGATGATGTTCGACCGTTTGCCGGCCAGGGCGCGGGCGCCCGCGTTCGGGTGGTAGCCCAGTTCCCGGATGCTCTGCTCGACCCGCTGCCGGGTGCCGGCGGAGATGGACCGCTTGCCGCTGAGGACATAGCTCACCGTGCTCGCCGAGACTCCGGCGTGCTGGGCGACCTCGGCGAGGGTGACCATCCAGCTCTCCAAGCTTTGTGAAGCGCTTCGACACTGCGCGTTTCCGACAGGGTGGGTGAGGGTGGAAACGACCCTAACGCCAAGGGAGGCGGGGTGTCCATAGGCTGTCGAAGCGCTTCGACAGCCACTCGCACCCCTGACACGGCAACCTCCGCGCCGGACGGCCGTCATGGAAGCTCCACGCTAGACCCGGCCGGCTCCGCCCGGGTGGTGGGCCCCGCCCGTTTCGGGTACCAACGATCCAGTAGCACCGGTCGGTGCCGATCGGTCCCGGTCGTCCTTCTCAGCGGCGAGGTGAGCCTCGATGTCCGCCACCACCACCCCACGCACCACCGTCACCGAGCGCGAGGCCCGCCGGGTGGCGGAGGCCGCGCGGCAGCGGGACTGGCACAAGCCGAGCTTCGCCAGGGAGCTGTTCCTCGGGCGCTTCCGGCTCGACCTCATCCACCCGCACCCGCTGCCCGACGAGGAGTCCGTCCGGCGCGGCGAGGAGTTCCTGGCGAAGCTGCGCGCCTTCTGCGAGACGGAGATCGACCCCGCCCGCATCGAGCGCGAGGCCCGCATCCCCGACGAAGTGGTGGCGGGCCTGAAGGAGCTGGGCGCCCTCGGCATGAAGATCGACCCCCGGTACGGCGGCCTCGGCCTCACCCAGCTCTACTACAACAAGGCCCTCGCCCTGGTCGGCTCCGTCAGCCCCGCCGTCGGCGCGCTGCTCTCCGCCCACCAGTCGATCGGCGTGCCGCAGCCGCTGAAGCTGTTCGGCACCCAGGAGCAGAAGGACGCCTTCCTGCCCCGCTGCGCCCGCACGGACATCTCCGCGTTCCTGCTCACCGAGCCGGACGTGGGCTCCGACCCCGCCCGGCTGGCCACCACGGCCGTGCCCGAGGGCGAGGAGTACGTCCTGGACGGGGTGAAGCTGTGGACCACCAACGGCGTGGTCGCCGACCTGCTGGTGGTCATGGCACGGGTGCCCGAGTCCGAGGGGCACCCGGGCGGCATCACCGCGTTCGTGGTGGAGGCCGCCTCCGAGGGCATCACCGTGGAGAACCGCAACGCCTTCATGGGCCTGCGCGGCATCGAGAACGGCGTCACCCGCTTCCACCGGGTCAGGGTCCCGGCGGCGAACCGGATCGGCCCCGAGGGCGCGGGCCTGAAGATCGCGCTCACCACGCTGAACACCGGCCGGCTGTCGCTGCCCGCGATGTGCGCGGGCGCCGGCAAATGGTGTCTGAAAATCGCCCGCGAGTGGGCGGCGGAGCGCGAGCAGTGGGGCAAGCCGGTCGCGCTGCACGAGGCCGTCGGCTCGAAGATCGCGTTCATCGCGGCGACCACCTTCGCCCTGGAGGCCGTGCTCGACCTGTCCTCCCAGATGGCCGACGAGGACCGCCACGACATCCGCATCGAGGCCGCCCTCGCCAAGCTGTACGGCTCGGAGATGGCGTGGAAGATGGCCGACGAGCTGGTCCAGATCCGCGGCGGACGCGGCTACGAGACGGCCGAGTCGCTCCGGGCGCGCGGCGAACGCCCGGTCCCGGCCGAGCAGATCCTGCGCGACCTGCGCATCAACCGCATCTTCGAGGGCTCGACGGAGATCATGCACCTGCTGATCGCCCGGGAGGCGGTGGACGCCCACCTGTCGGTCGCCGGCGACCTCATCGACCCCGACAAGTCCCTGGCCGACAAGGCGAGGGCGGGCGCGAACGCGGGCGTCTTCTACGCCAAGTGGCTCCCGAAACTCCTCACGGGCCGCGGCCAACTGCCCACGTCGTACGGCGAGTTCCGGCACGGCACCGATCTGTCCGGGCACCTGCGCTATGTCGAGCGCACCTCCCGCAGGCTCGCCCGCTGCACCTTCTACGCCATGTCCCGCTGGCAGGGCCGGATGGAGTCCAAGCAGGGCTTCCTCGGCCGGGTCGTGGACATCGGCGCGGAACTGTTCGCGATGAGCGCGGCCTGCGTACGCGCCGAGCGGCTGCGCGCCGAGGGCCGCCACGGCCGCGAGGCCTACCAGCTCGCCGACGCCTTCTGCCGCCAGGCCCGCATCCGCGCGGACGAACTGTTCACGCGCCTGTGGGCCAACACCGACGACCTGGACCGGCGGCTGGTCAAGGCGGTCCTGGCCGGCTCCCACACCTGGCTGGAGGAGGGCGTCCTCGATCCGTCGGGGCAGGGCCCGTGGATCGCCGACGCGACCCCCGGACCCTCGGCGCGCGAGAACGCCCGCCGTCCCTACGGGAGTTAGCAGTACTTGTCGCTCGGGTCCCGCGTCGTCCAGGAGCAGGAGGAGACCTTGCTGCCGCTCGCCTTGGTCAGGGTGGCCGTGTCCTTGTCGTTGTTCCAGACGTAGGCGCGGCGCCCCTGGTACCGGTCGGAGGCGGTGTTCGTGCCGCTGCCGGTGTGGATCTTGAGGTACTTCCCGGCGCCGATCTTGACGTCAGGGAAGACGTACTTGTGGTTGGAGGCGTCCTTCAGGATCCAGCCCTTGAGCGAGACGGCCTGGCCGCCGGTGTTCTTCAGCTGGACCCACTCGCCGTTCAGGCTCTTGTTGGAGCGGTTGTCCGTGCCGGGGCTGTCGAACCACACGTGGTGGATCCTCACACCGCCGGCGGCCTGGGCCGGGGTGCTGAGCAGGGTGCCGGTGAGCAGCGCCGCGCCCGCGAGCGCGGGCAGGGCGGCGCGGAGGCGCACAGAGCGCATGGAGATATCCCCCCAGGATGTCGTCCGTGAATCATGCGGAACGAAGTGTTTATCACAAGATCTTCATGCCGGTTTCACAGGAGGAATTCCGGCCACCGCACCCGCCCGGGGGACGCACTGTCCGGCCCGCCGCCGCTTGCCGCAACAATGGGGGGATGACCGACAGTCCCGCCCATCCGGCACCCCTCGCCGATCCGCACCTCGTCTACGACCCCGTCGCCGCCGACGGACCCAAGGACGTGGTGATCCTCGGCTCCACCGGATCCATCGGCACCCAGGCCATCGACCTCGTGCTGCGCAACCCCGACCGCTTCCGGGTCACCGCCCTGTCCGCGAACGGCGGCCGGGTGGCCCTCCTCGCCGAGCAGGCCCACCGGCTGCGGGTGCGGACCGTGGCGGTCGCCCGCGAGGACGTCGTACCCGCGCTGCGCGAGGCGCTCGCCGCCGCGTACGGCACCGAGCCGCTGCCCGAGATCCTCGCCGGGCCCGACGCGGCCGCCCAGGTCGCCGCCTCCGACTGCCACACCGTCCTGAACGGCATCACCGGCTCCATCGGCCTCGCCCCGACCCTGGCCGCCCTGGAGGCGGGCCGCACCCTCGCGCTCGCCAACAAGGAGTCGCTGATCGTCGGCGGCCCGCTGGTCACCGCGCTCGCCAAGCCCGGCCAGATCATCCCGGTGGACTCCGAGCACGCGGCCCTCTTCCAGGCCCTCGCCGCCGGCACCCGCGCCGATGTGCGCAAGCTCGTCGTCACCGCCTCCGGCGGCCCCTTCCGCGGCCGGACCAAGGCCGAGCTGGCCGGCGTCACCGTCCAGGACGCCCTCGCCCACCCCACCTGGGCGATGGGCCCGGTGATCACGGTGAACTCCGCGACGCTGGTCAACAAGGGGCTGGAGGTCATCGAGGCACACCTGCTGTACGACATCCCCTTCGACCGCATCGAGGTCGTCGTGCACCCCCAGTCGTACGTCCACTCGATGGTCGAGTTCACCGACGGCTCCACGATCGCCCAGGCGACGCCCCCCGACATGCGCGGGCCCATCGCCATCGGCCTCGGCTGGCCCGAACGCGTCCCCGACGCCGCGCCCGCCTTCGACTGGAGCAAGGCGTCCACCTGGGAATTCTTCCCGCTGGACAACGAGGCCTTCCCCTCCGTGAACCTCGCCCGGCACGTGGGGCGGCTCGCGGGCACGGCCCCGGCGGTGTTCAATGCGGCCAACGAGGAGTGCGTCGCGGCCTTCCTGGACGGCGCGCTGCCCTTCAACGGGATCATGGAGACCGTCACCCGGGTGGTCGAGGAGCACGGCACCCCGGCCACGGGAACCTCACTCACGGTGTCGGACGTCCTCGAAGCGGAGACCTGGGCCCGCGCCCGGGCCCGCGAACTCACAGCCACGACGGCGACCGCGGAGGCGCGTGCATGACGACCTTGATGTTCATCCTCGGCATAGTGGTCTTCGTGATCGGCCTGCTCGTCTCCATCGCCTGGCACGAGCTGGGACACCTGTCCACGGCCAAGCTCTTCGGCATCCGCGTGCCCCAGTACATGGTCGGCTTCGGCCCGACCATCTGGTCACGCAAGAAGGGCGAGACCGAGTACGGCATCAAGGCCATCCCGGCCGGCGGCTACATCCGCATGATCGGCATGTTCCCGCCCGACGACCAGGGCCGGGTCGCCGCCCGCTCCACCTCCCCGTGGCGCGGCATGATCGAGGACGCCCGCTCGGCGGCCTTCGAGGAACTCCAGCCCGGCGACGAGACGCGCATGTTCTACACGCGCAAACCGTGGAAACGGGTCATCGTCATGTTCGCCGGGCCCTTCATGAACCTGGTCCTCGCGATCGGCCTGTTCTTCTCCGTGCTCATGGGCTTCGGCGTCCAGCAGCAGACCACCACCGTCTCCTCCGTCTCGCCCTGCGTCATCGCCCAGAGCGAGAACCGCGACACCTGCAAGAAGACCGACAAGCCGTCCCCGGCCCAGGCCGCCGGCATCCGCACCCGCGACAAGATCGTCTCCTTCGACGGCAAGCCCACCAAGGACTGGGACACGCTCTCGGACCTCATCCGGGACAGCGCCGGCAAGGACGTGCCGATCGTCGTGGAGCGCGACGGCGAGCGGCTGACCCTGCACGCCAGGATCGCCACCAACCTGGTCGCCAAGAAGGACTCCAACGGCGGCTACGTCCAGGGCAAGTACGTCGAAGCGGGCTTCCTCGGCTTCGGCGCCGCCACCGGCGTGGTCAAGATGGACTTCGACGACTCCGTGTCCTGGATGACCGACCGGGTCGGCGACGCCGTCGACTCCCTCGCCGCCCTGCCCGGCAAGATCCCCGCCCTGTGGGACGCCGCCTTCGGCGACGGCCCGCGCGAACCGGACTCCCCGGTCGGCATCGTCGGCGCCGCCCGCATCACCGGCGACATCGCCACCCTGGACATCCCCGCCTCCCAGCAGGTGGCGATGTCCGTGATGATGCTCGGGATGTTCAACCTCTCCCTGTTCCTGTTCAACATGCTCCCGCTGCTCCCGCTGGACGGCGGGCACATCGCGGGCGCCCTGTGGGAGGCCCTCAGGCGGAACCTGGCCAGGGTGCTGCGCCGCCCCGACCCGGGGCCGTTCGACGTCGCCAAGCTGATGCCGGTGGCGTACGTGGTGGCCGGGATCTTCGTCTGCTTCACCGTCCTGGTGCTCATCGCGGACGTCGTCAACCCGGTGAAGATCTCCTAGCCACCCGGTGTTCACGCGGCCCGGAACCCCCGGGGTTCCGGGCCGCGCGGGAGCGCGCCGGATTCACGGGTGTGATGTGTGGCGCGCGGCCCGGTGCCGTAATCTCGGACCCTGGAGCCCGCCGTTCACGGGACCCGGATCCTGAACCACGACTTGGGGTTGCACAGCAGATGACTGCGATTTCTCTCGGCATGCCGTCCGTTCCGACCAAGCTCGCCGAGCGCCGGAAGAGCCGGCAGATCCAGGTCGGAAACGTGGCGGTCGGCGGGGACGCGCCGGTGTCGGTGCAGTCGATGACCACGACCCGTACGTCCGACATCGGTGCCACGCTCCAGCAGATCGCCGAGCTGACCGCCTCCGGCTGCCAGATCGTGCGGGTGGCGTGCCCCACGCAGGACGACGCGGACGCCCTGGCGACCATCGCGAAGAAGTCGCAGATCCCGGTCATCGCCGACATCCACTTCCAGCCCAAGTACGTGTTCGCCGCCATCGAGGCCGGCTGCGCCGCGGTCCGCGTCAACCCCGGCAACATCAAGCAGTTCGACGACAAGGTCAAGGAGATCGCCAAGGCCGCCAAGGACCACGGCACCCCGATCCGGATCGGCGTCAACGCCGGCTCCCTGGACCGGCGCCTGCTCCAGAAGTACGGCAAGGCGACCCCCGAGGCGCTGGTCGAGTCCGCCCTGTGGGAGGCGTCCCTCTTCGAGGAGCACGACTTCCGGGACATCAAGATCTCCGTCAAGCACAACGACCCGGTCGTCATGATCGAGGCCTACCGCCAGCTCGCCGAGCAGTGCGACTACCCGCTGCACCTCGGCGTGACCGAGGCCGGCCCCGCCTTCCAGGGCACGATCAAGTCGGCGGTCGCCTTCGGCGCGCTGCTGTCGCAGGGCATCGGCGACACCATCCGCGTGTCGCTGAGCGCGCCGCCGGTGGAGGAGATCAAGGTCGGCATCCAGATCCTGGAGTCCCTGAACCTGCGCCAGCGCGGCCTGGAGATCGTCTCCTGCCCGTCCTGCGGCCGGGCCCAGGTGGACGTCTACAAGCTCGCCGAAGAGGTCACCGCGGGTCTGACCGGCATGGAGGTCCCGCTCCGCGTCGCCGTCATGGGCTGTGTCGTCAACGGCCCCGGCGAGGCCCGCGAGGCCGACCTCGGCGTGGCCTCCGGCAACGGCAAGGGCCAGATCTTCGTCAAGGGCGAGGTCATCAAGACCGTCCCCGAGTCCAAGATCGTGGAAACCCTCATCGAGGAGGCCATGAAGCTGGCCGAGCAGATGGAGAAGGACGGCGTGACCTCCGGCGAGCCGTCGGTGTCGGTCGCGGGCTGACCCTCGTACGTTCTGTGAGTCCCGTCACCGCTGGGTGGCGGGACTCGGCCATACCTCCACGCGCGGGCAGAACCGCTCGGTTCGCTCGACCTGACAGGTCGCATCGTCCGTCACGGAAAGAGCCGGCTCATGGAATATTGGAAGGTCGACTGGCTTCACGACTTCGAGTCGGAACCGACAAGGATCTACGGTGAGATCGGTCATGACGGCTATGAGGTGCGCAAAGTGCAGCATTACCGGGATGGCCGAAGGCTGAAATCTGACGAATTCCACGAGTCTGCCGAGATCGGGCTGAGTGAAATCCCGGTAGGCGCTATCGGGGATGTGGCAGGTCAGCCTGAGTTCACCGCGTCTTCGATCACCCTGGAAGAGTTCGAACGAGCGTGGCGGGACGCTTCCTGGCCGCCCGGACCCCGGAATCCTTCAGGAAGTGCGATCCCGGAGACCTGAGGGGAGGCTTCCGCGCAGAAAGGGCCCCCCGCTCCGGGGCGCCGCACAAGCGCACGGGGTACAGTGCCGGGACCAGCAGAACCCCACCGTGAGGCCCCGTAGTGTTGACCCAGACCACCACCCGGGTCCTGGAACCGAACGACCTGGACGCGGCGCTCGCCGTGCTCGACCGTGAGCCGGTCGCCAATGCCTTCGTGACGTCCAGGGTCCGGGTCGCAGGACTGGACCCCTGGCGGCTCGGCGGCGAGATGTGGGGCTGGTACGAGGACGGCATGCTCACGTCCCTCTGCTACGCGGGCGCGAACCTCGTCCCCATCTGCGCCACCCCGCGCGCCGTGCGCGCCTTCGCCGACCGCGCCCGCCGGGCCGGCCGCCGCTGCTCCTCCATCGTCGGCCCCGCCGAGGCCACCGCAGAGCTGTGGCGGCTGCTGGAACCGCACTGGGGCCCGGCCCGCGACGTCCGCGCCCACCAGCCGCTGATGGTCACCGACCGCATGCCCGACGACATCGCCCCGGACCCCTACGTCCGCCGCGTCCGCAAGGACGAGATGGAAACGATCATGCCGGCGTGCGTGGCGATGTTCACCGAGGAGGTCGGCGTCTCCCCGCTGTCCGGCGACGGCGGCCTGCTCTACCAGGCCCGCGTCGCCGAACTCGTCGGCTCCGGCCGCTCCTTCGCCCGCGTCGACGAACACGGCCGGGTCGTGTTCAAGGCGGAGATCGGCGCCGCCACCCCGCAGGCCTGCCAGATCCAGGGCGTATGGGTGGCCCCCGAGTACCGGGGAAGGGGCCTGGCGGCCCCCGGCATGGCCGCCGTGCTGCGCTACGCCCTCGCCGACTTCGCCCCCGTGGCGAGCCTCTACGTCAACGACTTCAACACCGCGGCGCGAAGGACGTACCGGCGGGTGGGGTTCGAAGAGGTCGGCGCCTTCATGAGTGTGCTCTTCTGACCGCCCTGTACGCTCCCCGCATGGACCCAGAGATCGGCCCCCTGGACCTCACCGCCCACGTGGACGAGGCGTTGGCTGTCCAAGCCGTCGCCTTCGGCCTGGGCCCCGAGGAGGTCGCCGTACGCCGGCAGATCGTCCAGCGCCACATGCAGTACCAGGGCGCCCGGGCCTACGGCGCGACCGCCGGCGGCCGGCTCGTCGGCTTCGTGTACGGCATGCCCAACAGCCGCACCCACTGGTGGTCCACCGTCGTGGAGCCCTACCTGCGCGCGAACGGCAACGACTTCTGGCTGGACGACTCCTTCGTCATCACCGAACTGCACGTCCACCCCGACCACCAGAACCGCGGCCTCGGCCGGAAGCTGATCACCACCATCACCGACACCGCCGACGAACCCCGCTCGATCCTCTCCGCGATCGACACCGACAGCCCCGCCCGCGGCCTGTACCACTCCCTCGGCTACACCGACCTCGCCCGCCAGGTGCACTTCCCGAGCGCACCCCGCCCCTACGCCGTGATGGGCGCCCCGCTGCCGCTGCGCCGGCGTTAACCGATTTCCGCCGGTGCGGGCGGCCCGGATAACCTCCATGCCACCACCTTTACCCGGCAGGAGTACGAGAACCATGGCCAAGGCACCGGTCCAGCGCATGTCCCAGTTGATGGCGAAGACGCTGCGCGACGACCCGGCGGACGCCGAGGTCCTCAGCCACAAGCTCCTCGTCCGCGCCGGCTACGTCCGCCGCACGGCGGCCGGCATCTGGAGCTGGCTGCCCCTCGGCAAGAAGGTCCTCGCCAACGTCGAGCGCGTCGTCCGCGAGGAGATGGACGCCATCGGCGCCCAGGAGGTCACCCTCCCCGCCCTGCTGCCGCGCGAGCCCTACGAGGCGACCGGCCGCTGGGACGAGTACGGCCAGGAGCTGTTCCGGCTCAAGGACCGCAAGGGCGGCGACTACCTCCTCGGCCCCACCCACGAGGAGATCTTCACCCTCCTGGTCAAGGACCAGTGCACGTCCTACAAGGACCTGCCGGTGATCCTGTACCAGATCCAGACCAAGTTCCGCGACGAGGCCCGCCCCCGCGCCGGCATCCTGCGCGGCCGCGAGTTCCTGATGAAGGACTCGTACTCCTTCGACCTGGACGACGAGGGCCTCGGCGCCTCCTACGCCCTGCACCGCGAGGCCTACCAGCGGATCTTCGCCCGCCTCGGCCTCGACTACCGCATCTGCGCGGCCACCGCCGGCGCCATGGGCGGCTCCAAGTCCGAGGAGTTCCTCGCCCCGGCCGAGGCCGGCGAGGACACCTTCGCCGACTGCCCGAACTGTGACTTCGCCGCCAACACCGAGGCGATCACCTACCAGCTCACGCCGGTCGACGGCTCCGCCGTGCCCGCGCTGGAGGAGATCCCCACCCCCGACACCCCGACCATCGAGACGCTGGCCGCCACGCTCGGCGTCCCCGCCTCCGCCACGCTGAAGAACCTGCTGGTCAAGGTGGACGGCGAGATCGTCGCCGTGGGCGTGCCCGGCGACCGCGAGGTGGACCTGGACAAGGTCGAGGCGCACTTCGCCCCGGCCGCCGTCGAGATGGTCACCGAGACCGACTTCGCCGCCCACCCCGAGCTGGTCCGCGGCTACGTCGGCCCGCAGGGCCTGGGCGAGAAGGTGAAGTACATCGCCGACCCGCGCGTCGCCCCCGGCACCGCCTGGATCACCGGCGCCAACAAGGAGCACACGCACGCGAAGAACGTCGTCGCCGGCCGTGACTTCGAGGTCGACGAGTACGTGGACGTCGTCGTGGTCCAGGACGGCGACCCCTGCCCGAAGTGCGGCACCGGCCTGAAGCTGGACCGCGCCATCGAGATCGGCCACATCTTCCAGCTGGGCCGCAAGTACGCCGACGCCCTCAAGCTGGACGTCCTCGGCCAGAACGGCAAGCCGGTCCGCGTCACCATGGGCTCCTACGGCATCGGCGTCTCCCGCGCCGTCGCCGCGCTCGCCGAGCAGACCGCCGACGACAAGGGCCTGGTGTGGCCCAAGGAGGTCGCCCCGGCCGACGTGCACGTGGTCGCCGCCGGCAAGGCGCTCCAGACCGATCTGGCGCTGGACGTCGCCGGGAAGCTCGCCGACGCGGGCGTCCGCGTCCTGGTGGACGACCGGGCCGGGGTCTCCCCGGGCGTGAAGTTCACCGACTCCGAGCTGATCGGCATCCCCCAGATCCTGGTCGCCGGCCGCCGCGCCGCCGAGGGCGTCCTGGAACTGAAGGACCGCAAGACCGGCGAACGCGAGGAACTCACGGTCGAGGAAGCCATCGCCCGCCTGACGGCCTGACCCCCGGCCCACCGCTGGTCGCCTGGCCTACCGACGACGCCCTCGGGGACTTCCCCGGGGGCGTCGCCACGCTCGGCCGCCGCACCGGCCGGCAGCCGGCCGGCCGTGTCTCGGGGCAGCCGCCCCTCCGGCCGACCGCCGCTACGGCCCGCCGCCGCTACGGCCCGCCGCCGCTGCGGCCAGTCGTCCTACGGTCGGTCGTGTCTCGGGACAGTCGTTGCTGCGGTTGGCCGCAGCCATCGCCCGTCGCTGCTGCGCCCAGTCGTCCTACGGTGGCCGCCGCTCCGGTCGGTAGTCGCCATAGCGGGCCGCCGTCACGGCCCGCCGCCGCTGCGGCCAGTCGTCCCACGGTCGGTCGTGTCTCGGGGCAGTCGTTGCTGCGGTCGGTCGTCGCACAGCCGGTCGCCGCCACGGCCCGTCGCCGCTGCGGCCAGTCGTCGCAACAGCCGGCCGCCGCTAACGGTCAGTCGTCCTACGGTCGGCCATTTCTCCGGGCAGCCGTTGCCGCCGTCGGTGGTGGCTACGGCCGGTCGCCTCTCCGGGGAGCCGTCGTCGCGGTCGGCCGTCGCTCCGGGCTGCCGCCGCTGCGGACAGTCGGGCCACGGTCCGTCGTCACTCAGGCCGGCCGGGGCTACGTCCCATCGGCCCTCGCTACAGCCAGGCCGCGAACTCCAGCAGCAGTTCCGCGTCCGTCGGGCGGCCGACGCGGAGGGCCCGGACGCCGGACTCCACCGCGCGGAACAGCGTCCAGCCCCGCAGGCGGTCCTGGTCGACCTCCAGGGACTCCGCGAGCCGCTTGATCCGGCGGCGGGTGGTGGCCGGGCCGGCCGACTGGGCGATCAGGTCCTCCACCCGGTCCCGGACCAGCCGCGCCAGGTCGAAGGCGCTCTCGCCGACCACGGGGTCCGGGCCCACCGCGAGCCACGGCATCCGCTCGCCCGACAGCACCTTGCTCTGCCGGAACGTGCCGTGCAGCAGCCGCTCCTCGGGCGGCGCGGCCAGCAGCTCCTCGCGGGCGGCCAGTGCCGACTCCACCAGCGGGGCCACCTCGGGGTCGGCCCCGGCGCTGGCCCGCATGGCCGCCGCCTGCCGCCCGGTGCGCTCGGCGACGGTCTCGAAGGCGTGCCCGGCCGGCGGCTCCACCCACAGCCTGCGCAGCGTCCCCGCCGCCTCCAGCAGCGCCTTGGCCTCCGGCAGCGAACGCACCGACACATCCGGGTGCAGCCGCTCCAGCAGCAGCGCCCCGTCCTGCGCGCCGTCCTCCAGGAGCTGTACGGCGCCCAGCCCGGCCCAGTGCGCCAGCGCGGCCCGCTCGCTCTCCGGGCGGGCCCGGGGCGGGGCGAGCTTCAGCACGGCCGGGGTGCCGTCCGGCAGCCGTACCAGCATCACCAGGCTGCTGCGCCCGCCGGGCACCTGCACCCGCTCCACGGTCAACCCGCGCCGGGCGACGGCCTCCTCGGCCGCCGCGGGCAGCCGCGCCAGCCAGTCGTCCCCGGCCGGTGCCGTCTCACCGAGCGCCCGTACCAGGCGCGGCGGCGCTTCCCAAGCCATGCGCGAGTCGTTCCCTTCCTGTGGGTCCTTGTCGGCTCCCGGTCCGTCCTCCGACGGGCGTACGGGCCTCCTGCCGGTGCCTCAGCGCCTCGCCGGAGCCGTGGCGGAGGCGGCGGACGCGGTGGCCGTCGCAGTCGTGCCGGCCGCGCCGGTCCGCTCGTCGGTCCGGTCACCGGACCGCTCGGCGAGCCCAGGGAAGGCTACGCTCTGTCCGCTCCAGCGCACCGCCCGCACCGCGGTCTCCCGCAGCGCCCCGGCCGCGTCGGCCCGCCGCGCGCCGGTCGCCGCCCGCACCAGGTCCGAGTAGACCCCGGCCAGCCGCTCCTCCAGCCGCGCGGCCAGCCGCACCGCCGCCGCCCCGTCCCCGACCGGGAACGGAAGCTCGTACGCGGCGCTCGCGGCGACCGGGGCGGCGCCCAGGTCACGCACCGCGCGCACCAGCGCGTCCCGGCGCGCCCGGTGGGCGTCGTACGCCGCCCGCGCCTCCGCCCGGCGCCGCTCGCCGATCCGCCCGCCGACGACCCCGTAGCCGTAGATCGCCGCGTGCTCCGCCGCCAGCGCCGCCTGGAGCGCGGTCACCTCGGCCTGCCGTACCTCCTCGCTCACTTGGCCACCTCCGTCAGCAGGTACGCGTGCGCGGCCCCGGCCGCCGCGACCGACGCCAGCAGCCGCGCCAGCTCGCCCGGCACCTGGAGCAGCTCCTTGGCCCGCCGGTCGGCCAGGGCACGCTCGGCGGCGGCCAGCTGGGCCACGGCGTCCTTCTCGGCGGCGGGCACGGGCGCGGGCGCGGCCGAGGACTTCGACACCGCCGGCGAGGGCTTCGTACCGTCCTCGAACGCGGCCGCGTGCGCCGCGACCTGGGCCCGCAGCGGGCGCAGCCGGTCCGTCAGGGCGGGATGCGCGGCCAGCACGGCGTCGTAGCGCGCGAGCAGCCCCCGGCTGTCCCGCGCCGCACGCGCGCGTGCCCGCGCGCCGGCCGACGGGCCGTCGTCGCCGGAGTCCGCTCCGGCCGAGCAGCCCGCCAGCAGGGCGGCGCCGGCGGCCGAGGCCAGCAGGGTTCTTCTGCGCGGCCCCGAGGGGGTGCGCGACGGCGGGGGGTACGGCACGGCTGACGTCCTCGGGGGGCTCGTACGAACACACGGGCGGAACGGCGCCCGCCGTTGATCACGGTACCCGCGCATCCGCCCCCCGCATGTCACCGGCTCAGCGGTCCCACCCGAGGGCACGCGGCCGTACCGGCACGCGGCCCCGGGCTCCGCTGCGAAGCACCCCCCGCCGGAGGCAGTACCCTTTGACCAGACACGCGACCCATCCCACAACAGCACACGCGGCCGAGGAGTCACCCGGATGAGCACCACCCAGAGCGAGAGGCTGCGAGAGCTGCTGGAACCGCTCGTCACCTCCCATGGGCTGGATCTCGAAGAGATCGCCGTGGACTCCGTAGGACGCAAGCGGGTGCTGCGCGTCGTGGTCGACTCCGACACCGGAGCGGACCTGGACCGGATCGCCGATGTGAGCCGCGCGCTCTCGGCGCGGCTGGACGAGACGAACGCGATGGGCGAGGGCGCGTACGACCTGGAGGTCGGAACCCCCGGCGCGGAGCGCCTCCTCACCGAGCACCGGCACTTCGTGCGCGCCGTCGACCGGCTCGTGAAGTTCCAGCTCACGGAGGGCGGCGAGCTGGTCGCGCGGATCCTGGACGTCGACGACGAGGGCATCGACGTGGAGGTGCCCGGGGTGAAGGGCCGCAAGGCCACCACCCGCAGACTCGGCTTCCCCGAGATCGCCAAGGCGCGCGTGCAGGTCGAGTTCAACCGCAAGGACAGCAAGAAGGACATGAAGGAAGAGGAGGAGGCGTAGCCGTGGACATCGACATGAGCGCCCTGCGGGGTTTGGTCCGGGAGAAGGAGATCTCCTTCGACCTGCTGGTCGAGGCGATCGAGTCGGCCCTCCTCATCGCCTACCACCGCACCGAGGGAAGCCGCCGACACGCGCGCGTGGAGCTCAACCGGGAGACCGGGCATGTGACCGTGTGGGCGAAGGAGGACCCCGAGGACCTCGCCGAGGGCCAGGCGCCCCGTGAGTTCGACGACACCCCGTCCGGTTTCGGCCGTATCGCCGCCACCACCGCCAAGCAGGTGATCCTGCAGCGGCTGCGCGACGCCGAGGACGACGCGACGCTCGGCGAGTACGCCGGCCGCGAGGGCGACATCGTCACCGGCGTGGTCCAGCAGGGCCGCGACCCGAAGAACGTGCTCGTGGACATCGGCAAGCTGGAGGCCATCCTGCCGGTGCAGGAGCAGGTGCCCGGCGAGACCTACCCGCACGGCATGCGCCTGCGGTCGTACGTGGTCCGCGTGGCCAAGGGCGTGCGCGGCCCGTCCGTGACGCTCTCCCGCACCCACCCGAACCTGGTGAAGAAGCTCTTCGCCCTGGAGGTGCCGGAGATCGCCGACGGCTCGGTGGAGATCGCCGCGATCGCCCGTGAGGCCGGTCACCGCACGAAGATCGCCGTACGGTCCACCCGTTCGGGCCTGAACGCCAAGGGTGCCTGCATCGGCCCCATGGGCGGCCGGGTGCGCAATGTGATGGGCGAACTGAACGGCGAGAAGATCGACATCGTCGACTGGTCGGACGACCCGGCGGAGATGGTCGCGAACGCCCTGTCACCCGCCCGGGTGAGCAAGGTGGAGGTCGTGGACATGGCCGCCCGCTCCGCACGGGTGACCGTGCCGGACTACCAGCTGTCGCTGGCGATCGGCAAGGAGGGCCAGAACGCCCGCCTCGCCGCCCGCCTCACCGGCTGGAGGATCGATATCCGGCCAGACACCGAGCAGGCCGGCGCGTAGCCGCGACACGCACCAAGGGTGCCCGGACCAGCCCCGGAGCCGCACGGCGGACCCGGGGCCGGGGAATAGATCCCGGCCGCCCGACGCTGAGATCACGACAACAGCCGTTCGATTCTTGCCCCAAAGGGGTGAGGTCGGTACGGGGAGGTAGACTTAACTGTGTCTGGCCGGACGCACACCCGAGCATGCCCTGAACGCACCTGTGTGGGGTGCCGGGAGCGGGCGGCCAAGAACGACCTCCTGCGGATCGTGGGAATCGAGGACGCATGCGTCCCCGATCCTCGCGGTACGCTGCCCGGCCGGGGTGTCTACGTGCACCCCGCCCTGGTCTGTCTCGACCAGGCGGTACGCCGCCGGGCGTTCCCGCGGGCACTGCGCGTCCCGGGACCGCTCGACACAAAGGCGTTGCGTCGATACGTCGAGCAGACAACAGTTGCCGAGCAGGCAACGCCGTAAGACGTGCCGTACGGAACCCCGTACGGCCTGGTACCTCGCGAGTCGAAAGCAGGTCGAGATTGCGATGAGCACTCGATGAGTACGCGATGAGTACGCCCATGAACTAGCGACGGTCCGGCTTCAACCCGGACCTCAAAGGAGCGAAGTGGCTAAGGTCCGGGTATACGAACTCGCCAAGGAGTTCGGTGTCGAGAGCAAGGTCGTCATGGCCAAGCTCCAGGAACTCGGTGAATTCGTCCGTTCGGCGTCTTCGACCATCGAAGCGCCGGTTGTACGTAAGCTGACCGACGCCTTCCAGGGCGGTGGCAGCGGCAAGTCCGCGAAGCCCGCCCCGCGCAAGGCCTCCCCCAAGCCCGCCGCGCCCTCTCCGGCGCAGGCGGCACGTCCCGCTGCCCCGGCCCCGCGGCCGGCTGCGGCTCCCAAGCCCCCGACGGCGCCCGCTGCCCAGCAGCCGGCCGCCCCGTCGGCCCCCGCGGCGTCCGCGCCGGCCCCGGCTCCGGGTCCGCGCCCGGTGCCCGGTCCCAAGCCCGCGCCGCGCCCGGCCCCGGCCGCCCCGGAGTTCACCGCTCCGCCGGCCGCTCCGGCCGCGCAGACCCCGCAGGCCCCGGCCGCCCAGGGTCCGCGTCCCGGCGGCGCCCGTCCCGGCGCCCCGAAGCCCGGCGGTGCCCGTCCCGCTTCCGGCCAGGGCCAGGCGCCCCGTCCGGGCCAGGGCGGTCAGCGTCCCGGCGGCCAGGCCCCGCGTCCGGGTGCCCGTCCGTCCGGTCCGCGTCCGGGCAACAACCCCTTCACGTCCGGCGGCAACGCCGGCATGGCCCGCCCGCAGGCCCCGCGCCCGCAGGGCGGCCCGCGTCCCGGCCCCGGCGGTCCCGGCGGCGCCCCCCGTCCCCAGGCGCCCGGCGCCCAGGGCGGCGGTCCGCGTCCGCAGGCTCCCGGCGGTCCCCGGCCGTCCCCGGCCGGCATGCCCCGCCCGCAGGGCGGCCCGCGTCCCGGCCCGGCCGGTCCGCGGCCGAACCCGGGCATGATGCCGCAGCGTCCCGCTGCCGGCCCGCGTCCCGGCCCCGGTGGCGGCGGTCGCGGTCCCGGTGCCGGTGGTCGTCCCGGTGGCGGCGGCGGTCGTCCCGGCGGCGGCTTCGCCGGTCGTCCCGGTGGTGGCGGCGGCTTCGCCGGCCGTCCGGCCGGTCCCGGTGGCGGCGGCGGTGGCTTCGCCGGCCGTCCGGGTGGTCCCGGCGGTGGCGGCGGTGGCCGTCCCGGCTTCGGCGGCCGTCCCGGCGGTCCCGGTGGCCGTGGTGGTACGCAGGGCGCCTTCGGCCGTCCCGGCGGTCCGGCGCGTCGTGGCCGCAAGTCGAAGCGGCAGCGGCGCCAGGAGTACGAGGCCATGCAGGCCCCGAGCGTCGGCGGCGTGATGCTGCCGCGCGGCAACGGCGAGACCATCCGTCTCTCCCGCGGCGCGTCGCTCACCGACTTCGCGGAGAAGATCAACGCCAACCCGGCGTCCCTCGTCGCGGTCATGATGAACCTCGGCGAGATGGTCACCGCGACCCAGTCCGTCTCCGACGAGACCCTCCAGCTCCTCGCCGACGAGATGAACTACGCGGTTCAGATCGTCAGCCCGGAGGAGGAGGACCGCGAGCTGCTCGAGTCCTTCGACATCGAGTTCGGCGAGGACGAGGGCGACGAGGAGGACCTGGTGGTCCGCCCGCCGGTCGTCACCGTCATGGGTCACGTCGACCACGGTAAGACCCGACTGCTCGACGCGATCCGCAAGACGAACGTCATCGCGGGCGAGGCCGGCGGCATCACCCAGCACATCGGTGCCTACCAGGTCGCGACCGAGGTCAACGGGGAAGACCGCAAGATCACCTTCATCGACACCCCGGGTCACGAGGCGTTCACCGCCATGCGTGCCCGTGGTGCGAAGTCGACCGACATCGCGATCCTGGTCGTCGCGGCCAACGACGGCGTCATGCCGCAGACGGTCGAGGCGCTCAACCACGCCAAGGCGGCCGACGTGCCGATCGTGGTCGCGGTCAACAAGATCGACGTCGAGGGTGCCGACCCGACCAAGGTGCGCGGTCAGCTGACCGAGTACGGCCTCGTGGCCGAGGAGTATGGCGGCGACACCATGTTCGTCGACATCTCCGCCAAGCAGGGTCTGCACATCGACTCGCTGCTGGAGGCCGTGATCCTCACGGCCGACGCCTCGCTCGACCTGCGGGCCAACCCGAACCAGGACGCGCAGGGCATCTCGATCGAGTCCCGTCTCGACCGCGGCCGTGGTGCCGTGGCGACGGTCCTCGTCCAGCGAGGCACGCTGCGGGTCGGCGACACGATGGTGGTCGGCGACGCCTACGGCCGAGTCCGCGCCATGCTCGACGACAACGGCAACAACGTCGCCGAAGCCGGCCCGTCGACGCCGGTCCAGGTCCTCGGCCTGACCAACGTCCCGGGTGCGGGCGACAACTTCCTGGTGGTCGACGAGGACCGTACGGCCCGTCAGATCGCCGAGAAGCGCGCCGCCCGCGAGCGCAACGCGGCCTTCGCCAAGCGCACGCGCCGTGTGTCGCTGGAGGACCTGGACAAGGTGCTCAAGGCCGGCGAGGTCCAGCAGCTGAACCTGATCATCAAGGGTGACGCTTCCGGTTCCGTCGAGGCCCTCGAGTCCTCCCTGCTCCAGCTGGACGTCGGCGAAGAGGTCGACATCCGCGTCCTGCACCGCGGCGTCGGTGCGGTCACGGAGTCCGACATCGACCTGGCGATGGGCTCCGACGCCATCGTCATCGGCTTCAACGTCCGTGCGGCCGGCCGTGCCGCGCAGATGGCGGAGCGCGAGGGCGTGGACGTCCGGTACTACTCGGTCATCTACCAGGCGATCGAGGAGATCGAGGCGGCCCTCAAGGGCATGCTCAAGCCGGAGTACGAAGAGGTCGAGCTGGGTACGGCGGAGATCCGCGAGGTCTTCAAGTCGTCCAAGCTGGGCAACATCGCCGGTGTCCTCATCCGCTCCGGCGAGGTGCGCCGCAACACCAAGGCCCGCCTCATCCGCGACGGCAAGGTGGTCGCGGAGAACCTCACCATCGAGGGCCTGCGTCGCTTCAAGGACGACGTCACCGAGATCCGCGAAGGCTACGAGGGTGGTATCAACCTCGGAAACTTCAACGACATCAAGGTCGACGACGTCATCGCGACGTACGAGATGCGCGAGAAGCCGCGGGCGTAACGGCCCACGGCATCCGAAGCTGGCCGGCGGGATCTCGGTCCCGCCGGCCAGCGCGCCGTTTTCCGGGCGGCACGGCGGCTCCGGGCGCCGGAAAACCCGGTCGAGCCGTCGCCGGGCACGGGGTAACGTGGCTCCAGGCCATCGATCCCGTACCGGCGGGTAAACCCGGCACGAACATGTACGTGGGGACTCTGTCCTTCGACCTCCTCCTCGGCGACGTCCACTCGCTGAAGGAGAAGCGCTCCGTCGTCCGCCCGATCGTCGCCGAGCTCCAGCGGAAGTACGCCGTGAGCGCGGCCGAGGTGGATCACATGAACCTCCACCGGCGGGCGGTCATCGGCCTCGCCCTGGTCTCCGGCGACGCGGCGCACCTCACCGACGTACTGGACCGGTGCGAACGGCTGGTCGCCGCCCGCCCCGAGGTGGAGCTGCTGTCGGTCCGACGCCGCTTCCACGGCGAAGACGACTGACGACGACCAGACCACAGAACGCAAGCAAGAAGAAAGAACGGGAGACGGACCAGTGGCCGACAACGCGCGGGCGAAAAGGCTGGCGGACCTCATCCGGGAGGTGGTGGCCCAGAAGCTGCAGCGCGGGATCAAGGACCCGCGGCTCGGCTCGCACGTCACCATCACGGACACCCGGGTCACGGGTGACCTGCGGGAGGCGACCGTCTTCTACACGGTCTACGGCGACGACGAGGAGCGGAAGGCCGCCGCGGCCGGCCTGGAGAGCGCCAAGGGCATCCTGCGCTCCGAGGTGGGCCGTGCGGCCGGGGTGAAGTTCACCCCCACCCTGACCTTCGTGGCGGACGCCCTGCCGGACACCGCCCGGACCATCGAGGACCTCCTCGACAAGGCCCGGCAGTCCGACGAGAAGGTGCGCGAGGCGGCCACCGGCGCGACGTACGCCGCCGGCGCCGACCCCTACCGCAAGCCGGCGGACGACGAGACCGACACGGACGGCGACGCCACCGAATGACCCAGAAGCACACCACGCCCGACGGCCTCGTCATCGTCGACAAGCCGTCGGGCTTCACTTCGCACGACGTGGTCGCCAAGATGCGCGGGATCGCCAAGACCCGCCGTGTCGGCCACGCCGGCACCCTCGACCCCATGGCGACCGGCGTCCTGGTCCTCGGGGTCGAGCGCGCCACCAAGCTCCTCGGGCACCTCGCGCTCACCGAGAAGGAGTACCTGGGCACCGTCCGCCTGGGCCAGACCACCCTCACCGACGACGCCGAGGGCGAGATCACCTCGTCCACCGACGCCTCCAAGGTGACCCGGGACGCCATCGACGCCGGCATCGCCAAGCTCACCGGCGACATCATGCAGGTGCCGTCCAAGGTCAGCGCCATCAAGATCAACGGCGTACGGTCGTACAAGCGGGCGCGTGAGGGCGAGGAGTTCGAGATCCCCGCCCGGCCGGTGACCATCTCCTCCTTCGCGGTCTACGACGTCCGGGACGCGGTCGCCGAGGACGGCACCCCGGTGCTCGACCTGGTCGTGTCGGTGGTCTGCTCCTCCGGCACCTACATCCGCGCCCTCGCCCGCGACCTGGGCGCCGGTCTCGGCGTCGGCGGCCACCTCACCGCGCTGCGCCGCACCCGCGTCGGGCCCTACAAGCTGGACGCGGCCAAGACGCTGGACCAGCTCCAGCAGGACCTGACCGTGATGCCGATCGCCGAGGCCGCCACCGCCGCGTTCCCGCGCTGGCAGGTCGACGCCAAGCGGGCCCGGCTGCTGCTCAACGGCGTCCGGCTGGAGATCCCCGACGAGTACGCGGGCGCCGGTCCGGTGGGCGTGTTCGACCACGAGGGCCGTTTCCTCGCGCTCGTCGAAGAGCACCGGGGCAAGGCCAAGAGCCTGGCCGTCTTCGGCTGAGCGGGGCGGGACGCCGCAGCGGCCGGTGCCGTAGCGGTCGGTCCCGTCTCGGCCTGCTGTAACGGCTGTCCCGGGGGAGGCCGCCGTAGGGCGTCTGCCGGGGCCGACGTCCGCGGTGGCCGTCTGCGGTGGGCGCCGTCGCCGGGTCCGTCTGCTGTGGGCGGTCTTCCGTGGCCGTCTGCCGTGGAGCGGCGGCCCGCCCTGGCCGGGCCCTGCCGCCGCTCCACGGTCCCCCCTCTTCCCCCTTCCTAAGGTTCTCCAGCAGCCCCCGCCTATTCACCCGACCGGCCGGGCGCTCGGAGCGAACCGGGGGAGCGGAAGGGGGCGCGTTCAGGCGAGAACAGCCCCGCCGTGCCTCGCGTGCCTACCGTCGGGTCAGGGCACAGGGACGGGCGGGGAGGTACGGCCATGGCGGAACGGGGCCCGCGCACCGAAGGCGGGCGCCGGGAGCGGGAGGGGCACGAGCGGCCGGAATCGGGCGCACCGGCCCGTACGGGCGCCTTGCCCGACGTCGTACGGACCACCGGCACCGACCCCGTCCTCGTACGCATCCACGACCCGGCCGGCCGCCCCCTCGGCCTCGGCTTCCTCGCCGACCACGAGGGCACCCTCCTCACCAGCCACGAGACCGTCGACGGCCGCCCCCGGATGCTGCTGCACGCGCCAGGGGAACGCACCCGCACGGTCACCGCCGACGCGGTCACCCCGCTGCCCCGCCTGGGCCTCGCCCTGATCCGCACCGAGGGCCTCGGCGCGGACCCGCTGCCGCTGACCGTACGGAGCCGGATCGGCGCGGGCACCTACGTACGGATCGCCGCCGGCTGCTGGCGCCAGGCGCGGGTACTGGCCGCGACCCGGGCCACGTACTCCGCCGGGGACGGACCTCACCTCCTCGAGGACGTACTGGAGCTGGCCATCGGCACGGCCGGCCGGGACGCGCTCAGGCCCGGCGGCGGCGCGGCCGGGGGACCGGTGTGCGACGCCCGCACCGGCGCGGTCGTCGGCGTCCTCGGCACCGCCCTGAGCGCCGCCGGGCGCGAGGCGGGCTTCGCCGTCCCGTTGCGGCCCGCCGACGACGCCCTCGCCGCGCTCCTCGCCCGCAACGCGGCCACCGTGCCCGCCTACGGCGCCGACCTCAACCTCGCCGGCATCCTCCAGCTGACCACGACCTCCGTGGGCCAGGACGGCCCCCCGGGCGCCACCGACCCGGTCGAGCGTCCCGGCATCGCGCGGGAGCTGACCGCCTTCACCGCCGGCGACCGGCCCGTGCTCGGCCTGGTCGGCGCCCCGGGCAGCGGCCGTACGACGCAGCTCGCGGCCCTCGCCGCCCGCCGGGCCCGGGGTGAGCGGCCCGCGCCCACGCTGTGGCTGCGCGGCGCCGACCTGGCGGCCACCGACGGCTCGGTGGCCGACGCCGCGCGCCGCGCCCTGGCCCGCGCCGCCCGGATCGTCGCCGCGTCCCGGGCCGTCCGCCCCGAGGACCTGGGCGACGTCACCCCGGAGCACCTGGCCCGCCTCGCCGCCCGGGCCGGCCGCCCGCTGCTGCTCCTCCTCGACGGCCCCGAGGAGATGCCCCCGGCCCTCGCCCACCGCCTGCCCGAGTGGACCCGCGGCACGGCCGACTGGCTCCACGGCACCGGGGCCCGTCTGCTGGTCGCCTGCCGGGAGGAACACTGGGAACGCGCGGGGCGGGCGTTCCCCGACAACCTGCTCCACGCGCCGGCGCCTGAAGAAGGCCCCGCTTCCGCCGCCCCCTTGCCCCCCTGCCTCCCGATCGGCGACCTCACCGCCGACGAGGCGCGCCGGGCCCGCGCCCGGTACGGCATCGCGGACGGCGTCCTCGCCGAGCGGGACGCCCGGCATCCGCTCACCCTCCGGCTGCTGTCCGAGGTCCGGGCCGCCGCCCCGGCCGCCCCGCTCGCCGGGCCCCTGGACCGCCACGACGTCTTCGCCGCCTACCTCGACCTGGTGTGCCTGCGCGTCGCGGTCCGGCTCGCCGCCGCCGGCGGGCCGCGCGGTACGGCCGTACGGCGGCTCGCCGCGCGGGTGGCCGGGCAGGTGCACGAGGCGGCCCGGCGCAGCCTCGGACCGGGGCAGGGCGAACTGGACCGGGAGTCGTTCGAGGCCGTGTTCCCCTGGGGGCCCGCCCCGGCCCGTCTCGGCGCGGGCACCGGCTGGGCCTCCGCCGTCCTCGCCGAGGGCCTCCTCGTGCCGGCCGGCGGCGGCTACCGCTTCGCCCACGAGGACCTGGCCGACTGGCTGCACGGCATGCACCTGGACCTCGACGAGGCCCTGCGCGCCCTGGTGCGCTCACCCGGCGAGCGGCCCGAGGCGGACCGTCCGGTCCCGGTGCCGCACCACCGTACCGGCCCCGTCGTCCAAGCCCTGCTGCTCCTCGCCCGCCAGCACGGAAGCCGGCAACTGGGCGCGCGGTTACGCGAGTTGGCCGACGCCTTGGACCGCGACACCGGCTCCTGGTGGGCCGCCCGGCTGCTCGCCCGTACCCTGCTCCAGGTCCCGGACGCGACCCCGTACACCGAGGTGCTGCGGCTGCTCGCCGACCGGGTCGCCGCCTGGCGCCAGGAACGGCGGCCGGTACCGGCCGAGTTCGGCCCCGCCTTCTGGACCGCGCTGCCCGTCACCGCCCCCGAGCGCCTGGACCTGCTGCGCCGCCTCCTGCCGGCCGACCCGGCACCGTCCGCGTCGGCCCCCCGCCACCTGGACGCCGTCGCCGGACTCCTCGCCGCCGCACCGGAGGCCGTACAACCCCTGCTGACCCGCTGGTTCACCGACGAGCGCCCGCTGCCCGCGACCCCGCACGCCACCGTGGCCACGGCCGCGCAGGCGCTGCTGCACACCCACCGGCACCGCGCCCCGGACGACCTCACCGAGGTCCTGGTGGACTGCCCCCACCCCCGCGCGGAGGAACTGCTCGGCGCCCTCGCCGAGGACGAGCCGTCGGCCGTCTGCCGGGCCGCGGACCGCTGGGCGCACGACGAGCGCCCCGCCCGCCGGGCCGCGGCCGTCACCCACGCACTGCGCGCCGCCCCCCACGTCCGTACGGCGGCGGACCGCGCGCTGCTCGGCCGCGCCGCCCTCGCCGTGCTCGCCCGCCCCGCCGACCACGCCCTGCACGGCGCCGCCCGCGCCGTCCTGGCCCACGACCCGGACAGCCGCGACCGCCATCTGCCCGAGGCCCTGCGCCACTTCGCCGACGGCGACCCGCGCATCCCGCCCGGCGCCCTCGTCCCGGCCCTGGCCACCCACCCCGAACCGGTCCTGGACGCCTTCCGCGCCCGGCTGCGCGCCCCCGAGGACGCCGTCCTGCGCGCCCTCACCGAGATCACCGCCCCGGCCCTCGCCCGTCCGGTCGCCGCGCTGCTCCAGGAGGCGGTGCGGCTGCGCCCGGAGACCGCCGGGCGCCTCGCCCGCCGCGTCGACCGCCGGCTCGGCCTCGGCGCCGCCGCGCGCCCCGTCCTGCTGCCGCTGGTCACCGCCCTGCTCGACGGCGGCCCGGAACCCCTCAGGGCCTGCGTCGCCACCGTCCTGGCCGGCGCCGGCACGCCCGCCTCCCGTCCGCTCCGCCGCGAGCTGCTGGAGTTCCTGCTCGACCGGGAGCGGGACCCGGCCGTCCTGGACGCCGTCCTGCGCGCGGCGGTGGCCCGGGACGACCCCCGGACGGGGCCGGGGGAGGAGGAGACCCGGGACCTGGTCCACCGCACCGGCCTGCTCCTCGTCCGCACGCCCGAGGGCGCCGCCCGCTGCGACCGGGGCCTGGCCGACCTCGTCCGGCACGTGCCCGGCTTCGCCGCCCGCCTGGCCCGCTGGCTGACCGACGCCCCGGACGACTGGGCCGCGCTGACCGGCCCCGGCACCCGCCGCATGATCGAGAACCTGGCGGGCGTGCGCGTACCCGCGTGAGGAGCGAACCCGTATCGGCCTGGGCGGATACGGGGCATACGCCCACCGCCCGGGCGCCACCACGGACGTGCGCCCCGTCACAGCCCCCATGCCGATGCTGGCGCGGAGCACCCGGCATGGCACCCTTAGACCTGCACAACGAGGTCAAGACAGACACGGACAAGGGTTCGAGGAGCGGTCACAGTGCAGCGCTGGCGTGGCTTGGAGGACATCCCCCAGGACTGGGGGCGCAGCGTCGTCACCATCGGTTCCTACGACGGCGTCCACCGCGGCCACCAGCTGATCATCAAGCACGCCGTCGACCGCGCCCGCGAACTGGGCGTGCCCGCCGTCGTCGTCACCTTCGACCCGCACCCCAGCGAGGTGGTCCGCCCCGGCAGCCACCCCCCGCTGCTCGCCCCGCACCACCGCCGCGCCGAGCTGATGGCCGAGCTGGGCGTCGACGCGGTCCTCGTCCTGCCGTTCACCACCGAGTTCTCCAAGCTGTCGCCCGCCGACTTCGTGGTGAAGGTGCTGGTGGACAAGTTGCACGCCAAGGCGGTCGTGGAGGGCCCCAACTTCCGCTTCGGCCACAAGGCCGCCGGCAACGTCGAGTTCCTCACCGAGCAGGGCAAGACCTACGACTTCGAGGTGGATGTCGTCGACCTCTATGTCACCGGCGAGGCGGGCGGCGGCGAGCCGTTCTCCTCCACGCTGACCCGCCGCCTGGTCGCCGAGGGCGATGTCGCGGGCGCCCGCGAGATCCTGGGCCGCCCGCACCGTGTGGAGGGTGTCGTCGTCCGCGGCGCCCAGCGCGGCCGGGAACTGGGCTTCCCGACGGCCAACGTCGAGACGCTCCCGCACACCGCCATCCCCGCCGACGGCGTGTACGCGGGCTTCCTGCACGCCCAGGGCGAGGTCATGCCGGCCGCCGTCTCCGTGGGCACCAACCCGCAGTTCGACGGCACCGAGCGCACGGTGGAGGCGTACGCCATCGACCGCGTCGGCCTTGATCTGTACGGGCTGCACGTCGCCGTCGACTTCCTCGCCTATGTGCGCGGCCAGGCGAAGTTCGAGTCGCTGGAGGCCCTGCTGGAGCAGATGGCCGTGGACGTGCAGCGCTGCCGGGAGATCGTGGCGGCGGAGCGGTAGTCCGCCGGCCCGCGGACGGATCCACGACGGATCCACGACGGTTCCGGCGACGGTTCCACGACGCGAAAGGGCGGCCGGTGCGATGCGCACCGGCCGCCCTTTCACTTGCCCTGCCCGCTACTGCTGGGGCGGAGCCTGCGGCGGCTGCTGGCCCTGGCCCGGGTACGGCTGAGGCTGGGCCTGCGGCTGTCCGGGCTGCGGGTAGCCGCCCGGCTGGGGCTGGCCCGGATACGGCTGCGGCTGGCCCTGCTGCGGCGGGTAGGGCTGCTGCGCCGGGGCGTACGGCTGACCGGGCGCCTGCGGGTACGGCTGGCCGGGGGCCTGCGGGTAGGGCTGGCCCGGTGCCTGCGGGTACGGCTGGTCCGGGGCCTGGGGCGGCTGGCCCGCGCCGTACGGCTGTTGGCCCGCGCCGTACGGCTGCTGGCCCGGCACGGCCTGGCCCGGCATCGGCGGGGCGGCCACCGGCGGCGGGTTGCCGTCGCTCGTCCACAGCCCCTGCGACTGCTGGTGCCGGGTGAAGTCCTCGGCGACCATCGCGGCCAGGTTGAAGTACGCCTCGCGGGTCTTCGGCCGCATCATGTCCAGGTCGACCTCGGCGCCGGCGGCCAGGTGCTCGTCGAAGGGCACGACGATGACCCCGCGCGTACGGGTCTCGAAGTGCGCCACGATGTCCTCGACCTTGATCATCTTGCCGGTCTCGCGGACCCCGGAGATCACGGTCAGGGACCGGGAGACCAGGTCGGAGTACCCGTGCGCGGACAGCCAGTCCAGCGTCGTACTGGCACTGCTCGCGCCGTCCACCGAGGGCGTGGAGATGATGATCAGCTGGTCGGCGAGGTCCAGCACCCCGCGCATGGCGCTGTACAGCAGACCGGTGCCCGAGTCGGTCAGGATGACCGGGTACTGCCGGCCGAGGACGTCGATCGCCCGCCGGTAGTCCTCGTCGTTGAACGTGGTCGAGACGGCCGGGTCCACGTCGTTGGCGATGATCTCCAGACCGGAGGGCGCCTGGGAGGTGAACCGCCGGATGTCCATGTACGAGTTCAGGTACGGGATGGCCTGGACGAGGTCACGGATGGTGGCCCCGGTCTCCCGGCGCACCCGGCGCCCGAGCGTGCCCGCGTCCGGGTTGGCGTCGATGGCCAGGATCTTGTCCTGCCGCTCGGTGGCCAGGGTGGAGCCGAGCGCGGTCGTCGTGGTCGTCTTGCCCACACCGCCCTTGAGGCTGATCACCGCGATCCGGTAGCAGGACAGCACCGGCGTGCGGATCAGCTCCAGCTTCCGCTGCCGCTCGGCCTCCTCCTTCTTCCCGCCCAGCTTGAACCGGCCGCCGCCCGCGGCGGGCCGGCCGCTCTTCGCCTTCTGCCTCTTGTTGTTGAGCAGCCGGTCCGAGGACAGCTCCACGGCGGCGGTGTAACCGAGCGGCGCGGCACCGGGGTTGGTCGGCTGCCGCTGGTCGTGCTGCACGGGCTGCGGCCACGCCGCGCCGGAACGCGGATCGACCGGAGCCTGCGGCGCGCCGGACTCCGGGCCTTGCGGCGGCTGGGGGAAGCCGTAACCGCCCGGCTGGGCCGGGGGGTTGGGCGGGCCGGGCTGCGGGAAGCCGTAGCCGCCGGGCGGAGTGGGGCCGTTGGGGTTCGGCGGAGTCGGGCCGCCGGGGGCCGGCTGGGGTGCCGGGGGCTGGGGGAAGCCGTAACCGCCGGGCTGGGCAGGGGAGTTGGGCGCACCTGGCTGCGGGAAGCCGTAGCCGCCGGGCGGGGTGGGACCGTTGGGAACCGGCTGCGGACCGGCGGCCGGCCCGGCGGGCTGGTTCGGTCGGTCAGGGTTGCCGGGCTGGCCTTGGTTCCCGGGCTGACCGGGGGTGTCGGGCTGGTTGGGGTTGTTCGGCTGCTGCCACGCGGCGGGCGCGGGCTGCGGGGCCTGCGGCTGGAACGGCGGCTGCGCACCGGGCGCACCGGCCGGGCCCTGCCCGTCCGCCGGCTGCGGCTGCTGACCCGGCATCGGTCCGGGCTGCTGCGGCCACTGGGCGGCGGGCGCCGGAGCGGCGGGCTGGTACGCGGGCGGCAGCGGAGGCACCCCGTTCTGCGGCGCGGGCGGCGGCGTCCAGCCGGGCTGGGCGCCCTGCGGAGCCGGGGGAGCGGGCGGCGCGGCGGCGTACGGGGCACCGGGGGCGGGCTGGGGGGCACCGGGCTGCGGGTTCGCCGGGGGCGGCGGGAAACCGTAACCCCCGGGCTGGGGCACGCCGGGCTGCTGGGGCGCCGGGTGCGGCGGGAAGCCGTAGCCGCCGGGCTGCGGGGGTGTCGGGGGCTGGGGGAAGCCGTAGCCGCCGGGCTGGGGGGCGGCGGACGACTGGACGTCCGTGGGCTGCTGGGCCGCGTCACTCGAGGCATCGGTGGCCGAGGCATCGGGGCCCGGGGCACCGTCGCTCGCGGCGCCGTCACTCGCGGTGCTGCCGACCGGGGTGCCGTCGCCCGGGGCGCTGTCCTTCGGTGTGCCGTCCTCGGGAGTGCTCTGCTGCTCGGTGGTGTCCTGGGCCGTACCGTCTGCCGGTACGGCGTCCGAGGGCGCCGAGGCGTCGGTCCGCGCGGAGTCGGCGGCGCCCTCTCCGGCGCCCCCCTCCTGGGCGGTCGCCCCGGCGGGCTTGTCGTCCGTGCCCTCCTCCGCCACGGCACCGTCGGCGGCGGACCCCGAGTCCCCCTGACCGGCCTCGCCCTCCTCGGACGGGGAGTCACCCGAGGCACCAGCGTCCGACGACACCCCAGCGTCCGACGTCGTACCGGCATCCGAGGCGACGGAGTCCGACGCAACGCTCTCCGAGCCGGCGGCCCCGGCCACCGCGCCTCCGCCGCTCGTCCGGTCCCCGGAATCCCCGGCACCGGCCCCCTCGGCCGAACCGTCGGCGCCCTCGGCCGGCTTGACCTCGGCCGCCACGCGCTCGGCGAACTCGGCCATCTCGCGCTTGAGGGCGGCTGCGGAGAACCGCATGGTCGCCCCGCTCTCCAGGTCCCCGTTGTCCGTCTCCGGCCCGACCGAGGCGGGAGCGGCCGACGCCTCCTGCCCGGCCGACTGCGGCTGCTGCGGCTGCTGCGGTTCGAAGCCCTCGGGCAGCCGCGGCATCGGAACCGGGCTGCCGGCCGGCGGCGCGGGCTGCGCGGGCGGGGCGTACGACGCGCCCTCGGGGGCGTACGGCGCACCCTCAGGAGCGTAAGGCGCCCCCTGCGGAGGCGTGCCCGAAGGCCCCTGCGCGGGAGCGGGCGGCGGATACGCGGTCCCCTGCGGCGGGGTGAACGGAGCGCCCTGCGGCGGAGCGAACGGAGTGCCCTGCGCGGGCGTGCCCGTCGGCTGGGCGGCCGGCGGCGTGGCACCAGGAGCAGGAGCAGGAGCCGGGGCCGGCGGGCTCGCCGGGAACGACGGCACCGCGGAGCCGGCCGGAGCGCCCGGATCCGCGGAACCGGTGAACCCGCTCGCGCCTCCCGACGTACCGGAGGCGTTCTGCGTGTACCAGGCGGGGGGAGCGTAGTCGATGGTGAACTCGCCGGTGGTCTCGACGGCCTCCGCGTCGGGCTGGTCATCGCCGGGTGTGTCCCAGCCCCCGCGCATCCCGTCCCGATCGCTGCTCACAATTCCTCCTGGTGTGGTCGAGCACCCTCATGCCGTGCCGGGGCGACCATGTCGTGTCGTACCGAGTCGTCCGTAGTCGTTCGGGGCGGTCCGACTCACCGGACCTCCCCCGGGACACCGACGCCCGGCCCACGGGTCCTGCCATCGCGCCCACTCCCAGCCTAATCACCGGACGCCGCACCTCGGCAGGCCCGCCCGCCTCTCGGCGCCCGCCCGGTGGGCCGGTGCCCGCCCGAGGACGCCTCAACCGTCCCACCGGTCCACCAGGCCACCCGAACAAAAGGGACGGGAAAGGGCAGTTCAGTCCATCCGGCGCGGTGTGCCCAACAATCCGATCTCGGCGTCCGTGGGTTGCGTCAGCACGTACTGCCGGTCACGGTCGGTGCACCACAGGGTGACCCCGTCGGGCAGCGCGGGCAGCGACTCCACCTCGGTCCTCGACAGCCCCATCGTGCGCCCGAGTTCGGCCGCCTCGTCCGGCGAGACCCGCTGGATGCCGGCGAGCCGTGCCTGCCGCAGCAGCCGGGGCGCGACCGGGCTGAGATACGGCAGCAGCGTCAGCACCGACTGCCAGGGACCGGAGACCACCCGGCCGCGCGGGGGCCGCATACCGCAGTCCCGCACCACCAGCACCGGCGTACCGGCGGAGGCGCCCTGCGGCGGCACCCGCCCGACGTCGTACACGGACAGGCCGTTCTGTCCGCCGCCCATCGCGTGCACCATCTGCATCCAGGCCTGCGGCCGGCCGGTCTCCACGGCGACCCGGGCGCCGGTGGCGGCCGAGCGCAGCGCCAGTACCTGCGCGGTCCACAGGCCGCCGATCAGAACGACGTCGTAGGGCGTGGGCCGGTTGATGCCCAGTACGGCCGGCTGTCCCTCGGCGTCGACACCGGCCACCACCCCGTCGTCCCCGATGGGCAGGGCGAGCGCGTCCAGTTGCTGCGCGGGCAGCCCGTGCCGGCCGTGCCGGGGCCCGATCAGGCCCAGGCCGTGCCGCAGCCGGTCCACCGTCCGCCGCAGCCCGGACGGCTCCTGGGCTCCCGGCGCCGCCTGGCCCGCCGGGGCGGTCGTCGGAATCGTCGTCACCGCGCACCTCCGAGGGGCAGAGTGGCCAGCATGCCGGGCAGCTGCTCGCGGTCGAGCCGGGCCAGCCCCGCACCGGACTGCCGGGCGGCGGTCTCCAGGGCGCGCCGCGCCGCCACGAGTTCGTCGTCACTGCGCCCGGTCACCCGCAGGTGCCCGCACAGCGACACCTCCTGCCGCTCCCCGGGCGCGAGCGTCAGACTGAAGGTGGTCGCCAGGGCCGGTATCGCCGTGACCCGGGCGACGAACTGGGGGAGGGACTCGGCCCGGCCGCCGCCCAGCGGGGGCCAGCGCCGCACCCAGTAGGTGGTGTGCCGCCGGTTGTCACAGCGCCAGCTGCGCCCCGACTCCTCCGTGCGGCGCTCCCGGGTCTCGCTGCGCCCCGCCTCCGCGGTGACCAGCGGATTGGCGCAGGCCGAGGTGGCGAGGGCGGCGACCAGCTCCTCCTCGTCCAGCACCCGGGCGCGGAACCCGGCGCCGGTGAGCCGGCTCGCCAGGTGGTCCGCGGCCCGTACGACGCACTTCTGCGCGCCCTCCAGCCCGCCGCCGCGCGCGGCCACGGCCTCCGCGCACAGCTCGGGATCCAGCTTCAGCGCGATCCAGGTGATGCGCACGGCCGGGGCGCCGGTCTGCTCCTGCAACGGGACGTAGTTGGCGACGGCCACCGACTGCTGGGGCAGGTGCAGCGCGGGCGCCGGCTGCGTGTGCAGCACGATCTGCGCGGACTCCAGACGGATGCCGTCCACCTCCAGCGCGCCCCGCACCAGGCCCAGCGGCAGCGGCTGGCGGCTCCGCTCGGCGCGCAGCGCGGTCGCGTCGGCCTCCACCTGCAGCACGGCCGTGACGAACGTGCCGTCCCCGACGATGCCGACCGGCCGCCGGTCGCGCGCGCCGTACGAGTACGTGCGCAGGGCCGGCTCGCACTCCACGGCCGGGACCAGTCCGGGCTCGGTGCCCGGCGGTATCGGGGTGTTCGCGGCCCGCTTCTGCCGCGCCCGCAGCTCCCGCGCGGTGGCGAGCCACTCCGGCAGGGACCGGCCCCGCCGCCGTACGAACGCCAGCAGGAGCAGCACCAGCGCGACCACCGCCGCCGGCACCAGGGCCGCCATGCCGACGGCCCAGCCGACGAGCAGCACGGCCGCCGCCAGCTCCACCAGCACAAGCCGTTGCAAACGGAACGACCCGGCCTGGCCCGGCCGTTGCCGGAGCCCGGGCGTGACCTGCTGGCGGTCCGCGCCGCGCCGGGCGGACGCGGCGCGCGGCGCGGACCCGGACCCGGCCGCACGACCTCGTGCCGCCGACCGGCCGCGCGCTCGCGTCCGCGTTCCGGAAGCCATCACTGCATCCCCCCGATTTGCTCACAACTCGCTGGAACCAGGCCACTGAACAAGGCCCTTGAGGGCCCAGGTACCCTACCCGCTCCACGAGACCCGCTCCGTACCAGGCATAGTAGGGGCCGGGTCCGACAACGGAGGGCGGGGGAGCGTGGTCCCCGGGCGCGCTCCGGGCGAGTCACGGGGAGAAACAGGCACAGATGGCATCTCGGCGGGACCAACTCAACGCCTACACCTTCGCGAAGCGCCGCATGCTCGCGTCGTTCGTGCAGTCGTCACCGGATGCCTCCGACGAAGGAGCGCCCCGGCCGCTGCGCGCCATCCTGCCCGGCGCGATCGTCGGCGTGGTCGTGCTCGCGGCCTTCGGTGCCTGGGGGATGTTCAAACCGACGGCCCCGCAGGGCTGGGACACCCCCGGACAGAAGGTGATCATCGCCAGCAAGTCCACCACCCGGTACGTCGTCCTGAAGACCAAGGACAAGGTCCAGCTCCACCCGGTCCTCAACATGGCGTCGGCCAAGCTCGTCCTCGACACCCAGAGCGACGTCGACGTGGTCACCGTCGACGAGTCGGTCCTCGACAACGGCAAGATCCCGCACGGCGTCACCATCGGCATCCCCTACGCCCCCGACCGGCTGCCCTCCGGCAAGGAGGCCGGCGCGGCCAAGGAGTGGGCCGTGTGCGAGCGCCCGAGCGGCAGCGGCGGCTCCGTCCAGAAGGCCGCGTTCGTCCTGGCCGAACGGGACCGGGACAAGCTCCGGGGCGGCCGGCAGAAGCTGCGCGGCGGCGAACTCCTCTACGTCGCCACGCCGGACCAGAAGCAGTACGTGATCGACGCGCACGGCCGGGCCTACCCCGTGGACGCCGGCGACAGCCTCCTGCTCCAGACCATCGTGGGCGCCGACCGCACCCCGCAGCGGGTGACCAAGGAGTGGATCGACACCCTGCACCCGGGCGACCCGATCAGCTTCCCGTCGGTCACGGGGGCACCCGGCGCCGCCGCGAACGCCCCCGGCCAGCTGGACGCCCGGGCCAACCGCGTCGGCATGGTGCTGCGGGCGCCCGTCAACGGCCAGGAGCAGTACTTCGTCGTCCTGCCCGGCCGGGTCGCGCCCGTCTCCGACTTCGTCGCCCAGCTGCTGCTGGCCAGCACCGACCTGGTGAAGCTCGGCCAGGCCGGGCACGCCCAGGAGGTCAGCGCGGGCGCCATCACCCGGGGCGAGCCGTTCGCCGCCGAGCACACCTGGCCCACCGAGAAGCCCAGCGCCGTCAACAACCCGGCGACGGCCGACGGCAGCCGCAACACCGTCTGCACCATCCTCAACCACGTCGACCCCGACACCGGCGCCACCACCCTGAGCACCTGGGCCGGCACCGACTTCCCCGCGGTGCTGCCCACCGGCTCCTCCAGCGCCTACGTCACCGCCGGCTCCGGCCAGCTCTACCGCCAGTTCCAGGGCCGGGAGACCAAGGCCGGCCCGGTCTTCCTGGTCACCGACACCGGCCTGCGCTACGCGCTCCAGTCCAACGACGACAGCGCCGGCGTGGACAAGGGCATCGGCGTCAGCGACAAGCAGCGCAAGCAGCTCCAGCAGGAGGCCAAGCTCGCGCAGACCCGCCTCGGCTACGCCGACGTGAACCCCGCGCCCATCCCCGCGCCCTGGTCCAAGTTCCTGCCGACCGGCCCCCGCCTGTCGACCGCGGCCGCCCGCCAGCCGCAGGGCTCCTGAGGGGTACGCCGATGACGTCCACGTCCCGCACCCGTACGACTCTCGTGGCGGCGACCGCAGCGGTGACCGCCACCCTGCTGACGGCACCCGCGGCCACGGCGGACTCCGCCTCCGACCAGTGCACGTTCGACAAGACCAACCACAAGTACGCCGGCACGCCCTGGGCCCTGCAACGCGTCAACCTGGACGAGCTGTGGACCCAGTCCAAGGGCAAGAACGTCAGGGTCGCTGTCATCGACACCGGCGTGGACACGGCCAACCCCCAGCTCGCGCACGCCGTCGACGCCTCCCGGGGCGCCAACTTCCTGCCCACCAAGGACAAGAAGGGCCAGCCCCTCGACCGCGGCAACAACAAGGGCACGACCGACACCGTCGGGCACGGCACACGGGTGGCGGGCATCATCGCGGCCCGCCCCATGAAGGGCACCGGTTTCGTCGGCCTCGCCCCCGAGGCCACCATCATCCCGATCAAGCAGAACGACGCGGACGGCAACGGCACGGCCACCACCCTCGCCCAGGCGATCCGGCACGCGATCCGGGTCAAGGCCGACGTCATCAACATCTCCCAGGACACCGCCAACGCCGCCTCCCCGGACCCCGACCTCCAGCGCTCGGTGAACGAGGCCCTGGCGGCCGGCATCGTCGTGGTCGCCTCGGCGGGCAACGACGGCCTGGGCGGCAACCGGAAGAAGACGTACCCGGCGTCGTACCCGGGAGTCCTCGCGGTGGCGGCCTCGGACCGCAACAACGAACGCGCGGCCTTCTCCCAGTCCGGCGACTTCGTCGGCGTGGCGGCCCCGGGCGTCGACATGATCTCCACCGTCCCGAAGGGCGGCCACTGCCCGGACAACGGTACGAGTTTCTCCGCGCCCTACGTGGCCGGCGTGGCCGCGCTGATCAAGGCCAAGCACCAGAACTGGACGCCCCGGCAGATCGTGGCCCAGATCGAGCAGACCGCCGAACGCTCCATCGCCGGCCACGACCCCCTGGTCGGCTGGGGCGTGGTGGACCCGGTCCGCGCCCTCACCGAGGACGACCACCCGATAGAGACCCCGCACCCCGACGCGGGCCTCACCCACGCGGAGGCACCCACCCCCGCCAAGCTCACCCTCGGCGAGACCCCACGCGAACGCACGGCCCGCATCGCGACCTACGTCGCCGTGGCCGTGGCGGTCCTGGTGGCGGCCCTGAGCGGCGGAGCGGTGGCGGTACGCGACGCCCGCCGCCGGCGCCGCGCCCTCCGGGAAGGCGCCTGATGGACACGCTGGACAAGATGAACGTGCTGAGCCTCGTCCTGTCCGCCGTGCTCGTGGCCATGGCCTGCGTGAAGTCGGACCGGGTGCGCTCCTGGCGCGCGAACATCAACCCGTCGGCACCCGACCTGCCCGACTCCGCCTTCGTCGCCGCCCGAATCCTCTTCCTGACCCTGGCGGGCATTGGCGTCTACACGGCCGTCCAGGGCTTCGGCGTCTCCGACGACGCCTCCTGGAGCGACGGCGAACTCACCAGCGCGGTCCAGCAGACGACCGACGACCTGAACGGCTACACCTTCCAGGCCGACGACTCGGGCACCCCGCTCGCGTTCCCCGGCTACGCGTCCCTGATCGAGGACAAGGTCCTCGAGCACGGCGGCGGCGACGCCCCCGGCTACGGGGTGACGGTGGACCCGGCCGAGACCAACACGCCCGCGAAGGCATCCTTCACCATCACCGCCGACGGCACGGACACCGCCTTCTGCACCCACCTCACCCGCACCCGCTCCAAGAAGGACGACTACACCCCACCGGGCATCACAGGCGGCGAAGGCACCCTGACCTACCAGGGCTACCGCCTCACCACGTCCCTGGAAAAGGGCGAGTGCTGACGAAGACCGCGCCCACATCCCACCCAAAAGAGCGAACCAACAACGACCCGGACCAGACAGGACCACCGACGTTACGCACAGCCCGCGACCGCGACGGCCGACCGGGCCGGAGGCATGTTCACCCCGCCACCTTGGCCGGCGCATCACACTTCGCCTGCTGGTGCGCGAACACCGCGGCGTTGCGCGCGAGTGAGACCAACCCTTCACGTGCCTCGGCATCGCCGGCACCACTGCGCTGCTTGAGCTCCACGACGACGCTCAGATGCTCACGGGGGCCTTTGGCACGGCACGGGACGTAAATGGCGGCGATCCTCCCCGAAGCGACCGCCTTGTCACCGGCCTGGAACGACGTCACGTCCGAGGACACCGAGGCATTCGCGACCACGTCCTGCACCCATTCATCGGCCTTGTCGTAGCGCACCATCTCGGCAGTCGCCACGAGGAGCATCTTCCCGTCACCGTTGACGAAGCAGGACGTCTCGTACGTGCGGTCGGTGTCGTCGGTGCGACGGTGCATGAACTGGTCGTCGAAGGAGTACGAGGACTTGTCGGGCAGAACCTTCCGCAACGCGTCAGTCGACCCGGTGAGGTTCCCAGAGTCTTACAGACAGCCGAGGCCCTAATCTCGCCGCCTCCTCTTCGAATGGGGCAGCGCCGTATGCGTAGGTGAGCCCGAAACCAAGCCCCACACCACTTATGGCGCTGCCGGCGAGTGAAAGCAATGATCGGTCAACCATTGCAGTCACGGTCCTCTTGCGGGAGTGGTAAACGAGTACTTATGAGCACTCGCGGGACCGCTTCACTGCGTCGGTGAAGGCGGCCGACAAATTCTTCATGGCAGCGGTGTCGCCGAGATCCGAGTCATTGACCTGGATCGAGGTGTACAACAGATGTCGGGCGTGGACCGGGTTCTTACATCCTTTGACCAGCTTGACGGCACCTGTGCTGGCATAGAAGAAGTCATCGTCAGTCGACTGTGCCGATTTTTCGGTCTCCGGGTTGGCTGTGACGACAGTCGAGACATCGACGTCATCCTCCCACCACTGGAGGTCCGCCATCACCGCCCATGTGCCATCCACATCCACCCGGCACATTTTCCTGGAGGGTACTGGACGCGATTCCCCGACCTTGACCGTGTTACCCGCCGGAAGGAACGGAGAAAGTAGGCCCGGGTTCACCGGCACACCACACAGGGCCTTGGGCACGGCGTATTCCTTCTTCGGTGCCGGCTCCGAGCACGCGGCCACCAAGCCGAGCACTGTAATGACCGTCGCGCCCGCCATGACTCCAGTACGCTTACACCCGACCTTCTTCGGCCGACTCGATGTCGGCATTAGATGTCCGTGATGAGCTCGGGGCCAACTTGCTGCATGTAATTTCCACCTTCCAAGAACCCCTTGGAGGAGGAATCCTCCGCCCAGGAAGCGACGTCATCAGTGTTGGCGATATGGTAGGCGGTGGCTGTGTCGAAAGCGGCCTTCCTGGTGTACTTCATGTTGTTCGCGTTGCCGAACTGCCAGTTCTCCCCCATCTTGGGGCCAGCATTTTCCTTGGCGTCGCCCTCGGCGTCCTTGAAGAGCTCCTCAAGCATCATGCTGGTTCCGGTTCCAGCGGCGCCGCCGACTCCAGCGCCCACTGCCGGAGACGCAATGAAGGAAGTTCCCACGCCGACGCCGGTACCGACCGTCCCAGAGATGAAATTCTTCCACTGGGCAACCGAGTGGTCGAAGTCTTTGTCCTTGGCTTCGGCAGGGCCTGCGACCGCTTCGTTCCGACCCATGGCCAAGGTCCCGGAAACTTGGCCGGAGTGCCGCCCGATGTCCCGCACTGTGAGTTCCAGGTCATGGTGCGGACGTTCACTTTCGGGTAGGTCGGGATTCAGGTGGTATTCCATCAGCTTGCCCATGTAATTCTTCTGGCCTACTTCCACGGCCGCGTATCCCTTCGGGTCCTGGCCGACGGCGAAGAGGAAGCGCGTCACTTCGCGACGGTCGAGTTCGGCCTCCGAGCCTTGGACCGGGTACAGCTTTTGAATTCGGTCCCAAGCGGCCCGATCGTCCGCGTCACCCTTCTCGGGATGCTGATCCACATCGGTCATCGCGCGGTCGATGTCCGGAAGGTATTCGGAGGCGATCTGGCCGATACTGTCCGACATGTAACCGTGATCGGTGAGGCGTCCATTGTCGTCCGAGACCGAAGACACGATGCTCTCGAACAGTTTGGCCTGTCCCGGAGTATGCGCCGGAGTGTCGGCGGTGGGTAGCTCACCCGCAGGATGTCCTGTGGCGGCCGCTTCCAGGGCCGAGGCCAGATTGTTGCGGCCGTCCGTGCTCTCGCCACGGCTCAGGTCGCTGTTGCTCTCATGCGGCCAGTGACGGTCCTCGAAGAGGTACTTGAAGTTGGAGACGGCGGTCTTGTGGTCCCCGTCCTTCGGGATGAAGTCGTCGTTGAAGAAGTCGGTCGCGGCGTCAGGGTTGTTCGAGAGGCCCTTGAGGTAGCCCGACAAGGGGTCGAAGCCGGAGTCACCCTTCATATGGTTGAGATAGGGACTGAATCCCATCCGCTGCCAGGCCGTGGTCTTTCCGTCATGCGTGAACTTCCGCTCTGTCTCCATGAGGCTCTTGCCGTACTGCTTCATGAAGTCGTCGTCGTAATCACCGACGCGCATGAGGTTGCTCATGACCTGGAACCCGAGCAGGCCGCCGCGCTTGCCACCGACCTCCTGGTCGCCGATGTCGACCATGCGCCGCTTCCACTCGGTCATGTCGGCCGTGTCGCTCTGGCTCGCCGTGGCGAGCGTGAGGCCGAGGTTCTTCTGGAGCTCTCCCAACTGGTCGCGACGGTCGTGGCCGATGTCCCAGGCGACCTGGGGGTCACTGACGTTGGCCCAGAAGGACAACGTCTTGTCCGGCCCGAGGTCCTTCGCGAACCGCTCCGAGAACAGCGGGTCATCGTGGTACTTCTTGAGTCCCGCGTTGAGCCGGTCGAAGTCCTTCACCGACAGGTCGTCGATGTTCTTCTTGGCCAGCTTCGCCAACTCGTCGGCTTCCTTGACGGCCGCTGCCGCGCTGTCCCGGTCCTTGTAACTGGCGTCCGAGAACCCCATCCGGGCCTGGTCGACGATCGCCATGAGAACGTCCTTGGCAGAGTTGTCGCTCTCCGTGGCCTTGCTGAGGATGCCCTGGATCTCGTCGCGGAGGTCGTCGACGTCCTTCTGGTTGGTCGCGCTCTTGTTGCCGCTCGGGTCCGAGCTCCAGTCGGGCCGCGTGTTGCCCATGACCGTGAACTTGCCGCCGCCCGCGTCGACGACGGTCAGGTTCTTCTTCTGGCCACGCGAGACGGCGTCCGTCAGCTGCTGGTGGAACGTCTTCAGCTCGTCCCGGGTGTCGAGCAGGATCTTGTGGATGGTGGTGGCCTGCGTGTGGGCGTCGCCGAACTCACCGGCCGTCTTCCCGATGAACTGCTTCGAGACCTGGGCGTTCACACCGGCCCAGTCGGCCGCGTTGGCGGCCTTGTGCAGATCATCTTCGGCGTCCTTCTTCAGGTCCGCCAGGTGCTTCACCAGTGTCGACCAGTCGCTGACGGCGTCGTCGAGGAGCTTGAAGTTGGCGTGGTAGAGAGCGTTGAAGTCCATTGGTGCTCGTCCCAGGGATAGCGTGTCGGCGGTGTGATCGTCTGCGTCGTCAACAACCCGACGCCGCTACTCCTTCTTCTTGCCCTTGTCCTTGCCGTCGTCCCCGTAGTCGTTCTTCTCGCCCGGCGCCCCCACCCGTTCGTCGAACCCGTCGTCCAGGGCGTCGATGCTGCTCATCTGCCGCTGGATGTAGTGCTCGTCGTTCGCGTGCACGGCCTTGGTGGTCTGCATGTGGTTGGAGATCTGGGCGCAGGCGTCCATCAGGGACTTCAACTGCTCTTCCCAGCGGTTCGACACGTGCTGGAGGCCGGCGCCGAGGGCGAAGCCCTGCTTGGTGAGGTCGCCGGCCGCGGAGTCGCTGCTCGGGGTCGCCACACGGGCCTTGTCCCACAACTGGTCGTACAGGTGGTGGGCGGCGCTGCCGATCTTCTCCAGGTCCTTGTGACCGACCTTGAGGTCACCGGTCTTGCTGGGGATGACATAGGGGCCGTACGTACCACCGCCCCCGTCGACATGGTTGAGCTGCATATGTGCCGACTGCCCCTGGGCAGCCTGCGCCTTGAGCTGCTCCCATTCGTCCCATGCCATGGAAGGGCCCCTTCCCCCGCGGTTAGTCCGGTGCCGGCACAACCTAGCAACCAACGCCATGGAAAATTTGCGCCATGTCCGCTATGTGCGACCTGTCGGACGTGAAAATTCGGCGGAGGGTACAGCTCAGGGGCGTGGTTCCGGGATTGCGACGCCCCGGTCCAGGCCACTCGGACAGCTTCGGCCGCCGTGCGCGTGTGAAGCTTCTGCGTAGAAAACGAAACCCTTCTGTCGTTATTGACCGCCTTGTCGGAATCCGGTGGCTCATGAGTCGGTCACTTCGGGACAGCTTCGCAACTGAACCGTCGCATAGTTCAGTTGGCCGCCATTTCGGCAGTGACTACAGTGGTCCGCGACGGACCGGTGGTGCGGCCGGGTGCCGGCCCGGTCCGTCCAGCTCTACCAACGGGGAAACGGGGAAGGGGTCGCGGTGGGCGACGGTGGCGGCTCGGGCATGAGGCGCGGCATCGATGCGCTGCAGGAGTTCAAGAACAAGCTCGACGGCGCGCTGAAGGACTTCGAGGGCGGGCAAGGTGGTCCGTCCCAGATCGCGCAGCAGACGCTCAGCCGGTCGTCGTTCGGAGGCACGAATGCCCCGTTCGACGAGGCGACCGATCTGCACACGGCCTACGAGACCGTGCACTCACGCCTCACTCACCTTTCGAAGACCCTGGGAATGCACATCGAGGCCCTGAAGCTGGCCTCGCACTCGGCGGATGCCACCTATGACGGGACCGAGGCCGAGGTCCACCGTCGGTTCTGGAAGATCCGTACGGAACTCGACGCGCAGTACCAGGACGAGGTGCAGAAGGCCGCCGGCAAGCAGAGGGCGGAAGGCAAGTCGACGGGGAAGACGGACCTCACGTGAGCGACGACTGGAAGAAGCAACCGGAGTACAAGTCCGCTGCGCAGCAGGTCGACAAGGAGGTCGGCCAGCAGGTCAGGCCCATCACGACCGCGCAGAACATGCTGGCGAACATGCCGTTCTTCGGCGGTGTCCGGGTCAACCTCGTCGGATCGACGAACTTCGAGGGTCACAAGCTCAACGAGATGATCGACCTGGTCGAGCATGCCAATCCGGAGCACCTCGAGCTGACCAGCAAGTCCCTGTTCGACGCCGGCAAGGACATCCGCAAGGCCGCGTCGGACCTGGAGCAGCACCTCAGGGTCGACTGGGAGGGCGAGGGTGCCGAGGCCTTCCACAAGTACACGCAGCAGCTCATCCACTACACCAACAGCCTCGCGGGATACGCCGAAGCGGCCGGCACCCACCTCTCCGTAGCGGCCACGGGGCTCGCCTCCGCCCGCAGCTCCATGCCGCCCAGGGACACCCGCCCGGCGGCCGAGCAGAAGCTGCCCACAGAGCTGCCCAAGGCCAAGCAGGTCGACAGCAACCCGGACTACGTGGCCGCGCTGAAGGTCGAGAAGAACCGGCAAGAGGCCATCAACCAGATGAACCGGCTGGCCTCGTACTACAAGGTCGCGGCGATAGACCTCAGCAAGGAGAAGGAGCCGGAGCCGATCCAGCCCATTCCGGGCCTTGGAGTGCCCAGGCCTTTTACTGACGAAGGTAGGGAAGGGTACGGCTCTGGCCCGACGTCGTCCGCGTCGACACCCAGGACTGCAATCCGGGGCGATGGCGGTGAAGGTTACGTTGATACGGCCACGTCGAACGGGACAACCGCCCACGGCCACGTGAGCGTTCCGCCGCTCAAGGAAGTCCACGAGCCCGGCGCGCCCTCCGGCCACGATGTCGGCACGGAGATCAACACCACGACCACCCTGCCCCCGCAGGTACCCACCGCTCCGTCACCCACCTCCCCGACGCCCACTCTGCCGACGACCAGCGGCGGCGGGCCGATGCCGCCACTGCCCACCGGGCCGATGGCGCCTCCGGTCACGCCGACCGGTCGTACCCCCGGCTACGGGCCCGGCGGACGGCCCCCGGTGACCGCGCAGGGACGTACGGGCCCTGCGGGTACCGGAACCGGCCGAGTGCCGCAGGGGCCGGCGGGCCAGTCAGGGCGTACCGTCTCCACCGGTCGTGTTCCGCAGGGACCGGTGGGTCAGGCAGGACGTTCCGTACCGGGCAGCCGGGTGCCGCAGGGTCCGACGGGCCAGGCCGCTCGTGCGATGGGACGCGCGACTCCCGCGGGTCAGCCGGGTGCCCGGGGGCCCGTTCAGTCCGGGCGCACCCCGGTAGGCCGCCCCGTCACCGGCGGTACACCGAGGACGACCGGCACCCCTGGGACGCGTCCGGGAGCGACCGGTCCCACGGGCCCGGCGCGCAACGGTGTCGTGGGCGGCAAGCCCGTCACGGGCCGTACGTCCGGATCCACGGCCAATCCCCGTGTCCCGCGCGGTATGGTCGTCGGCGCCGAGGAACCGGCCTCCACCACACCGGCGAAGGGCGCCTTCGGCCAGCGTGGAGTCGTGGGCGGCCCTGCGGCCAAGCCGGAACCCGGTGCGGGTCAAGCGGTGCTGCGGTCGGCGAGCAATCCCGAGGGTGTCATCGGCGCGGCGCGCAACACCACCGGTTCTCAGCTCAAGGGCTCCGAGCCCGGCGCCACGGGGCTGGGCCGCGGTGCGGTGGGCGGTCGACAGGCTCCGGCCGGTGAGAACGGCCGCGTCGGCGGAGCCGCCTCGACGGACCAGCACCGCTCGTCGCAGCAGCGGCGCGATGCGCCTCGGCAGAGCGACTGAACAGCGAGCGAGGACGTACACAGGCATGAAGCCAGGGACCAGCCGAAGCGGCCCGAGGAGGGCCATCCTGACAAGGCCCAACGCGCGGCGTCTGTCCGCCGTGTGTTCGGCGCTTGGAGCGCTTGTCGTGATGTCGGCGACGCTTGCTCCGGAAGCTGCCGCCGTCGATATCCGGTCCAAGGAGTGGTACCTGGACTTCATGGGTGCTGACGACATCTGGAAGATCAGCACGGGTAAGGGGGTGAAAGTCGCTGTGATCGACAGTGGGGTCAATCCGGCGACTCCCTCCCTCAAGGGGCAGGTACTCGTGGACGAAGTACCCAAGTCCGTTTCCTACCACGTCACCCATGACAAGGACGGGCACGGCACTTCCATGGCCGAGATCATCGCGGGCACGGGAGCCGGAGGCGGTATCAAGGGTCTTGCTCCGGACGCCAAAATCATTCCCTTTCGCATTGATGGTGGGGGACTGGTAGGCGAGGAAATCGCCAGGACACCCAGCGTCCCCAAAGCGATTCGGGCAGCCGCCGACAGTGATGCGAGAATCATCAACATGTCTTTCGGGGGCGGGGACGTCCACGATGGCACGGACACCGCTATTAAGTACGCGGTTTCAAAGGGGAAATTGCTTTTCGCTGCCATCGGTAACGACGGCGACAAGGGAAACATGCCTTCCTACCCGGCCAACTTCCCCGGCGTCATCGGCGTATCCGCCCTCGACAAGACCGGCACGGTCGCCAAGTTCTCCACGTACGGAAACTACGTGGATCTCTCGGCCCCGGGCCTGCACGTCCCTTCCTGGTGCGACGGTACGTTCACCGAGTACTGCGACACCCGGGGCACCAGCCCCGCCTCCGCCATCGCCTCCGCCTCCGCCGCGCTGATCTGGTCGGCTCACCCGGACTGGACGGCCAACCAGGTCCTGCGGTCCCTCGTCGACACGGCCGCCCGTGACTGGCCGAAGGACACGCCCAGCAAGTACCTCGGCTACGGCGGTGTCCGTCCTCGGCGGGTGTTGATCAACAAGAACATCGACCCCGGACCGCCCGACGTCGATCCGCTTGCCGCCGAGAACGGCACGTTGTCGGCGTCCCCGAGCCCCTCGGCCAAGACTCCGTCCGATAAGCCGAGCAAGGAGGCTGGTTCCTCCGGCGGTCCCACCTCCGCCGCCGCGAAGGACACCGATTCCGGCAGTGGCACCCAGACCTGGGTGATCATCGGCGCCGTAGCCGCCGTACTGGTCATCGGAGGCGCCGGTTTCGCCGTGCTGCGCGCACGCCGTAACGCCTGAGCGGTCTCCCGCATACCTGCTCATTCGCCGAGTGAGCAGAGACCCGCTTGCCATCAGTGCTGACGCCCGACACACGACTCAGCGCCCGGCAAGGTCAGTTCACACAGAAAGGCATGGAAATGGCGACGCAGCGCCAGAAGGTAAGTGACAAGGACATCATCGTCCTCGAAAAGGAGCTTCTGCACCGTTTCGAGGGCATCAAGGGCCAGCTGAAGGAACTGCAGGCCCTCATCGACAGCCTCGAGGGCAACTGGAAGGGCATCGGCGCCGGCGCGTTCAACGCCAAGCAGACCGAGATCAACGAGCGCATGGTCCGGATCGGCAACATCCTCGCCAAGTTCATCGAGGCCATGAGCACGACCCGGAAGATCAAGGACGGCACGGAGGACGAGGTCCGTTCGCAGGTCCAGAGCATCGACGTCAGCGTCGGCGGCTCGACTTCGGCCCTGTCCAGCTACTGATCCCCGCCAGGTCACCACTTCTCAGCAACGGAGCAATCATGGGCGTCAACAACAGCGGCGAGCTCGAAGTTTCCTACGGCAGCCTCGACGAGACCGCCACCCAGCTGGCCAACCACGCGCGGCGGCTCGAAGAGGGCCTTGAGGCCATCAAGCAGAAGGTCGCCGGCGTCGCCAGCATGTGGGAGGGCGAGGCCCACAACGCGTACACCGAGCAGCAGGCCGCCTGGGACCGCGAGGCCCAGGGCATCCACGAGGCCCTGGTCCAGATCGGCAAGGTCGTGCACGCGGCCGGCGGTGACTACCAGGGCGGCGACCGCAAGGCCGCCAGCTACTTCATGTAAGCCGGACCGCCACGGTACGGCAACGGGGTGGGCACGCACGGGAGGTGCCCACCCCCTGTCGCGCCCGACGGACCAGCGCGACGAAGGACACCGGGACGGGAATGCGTGCCACACAGGGCGCCGGGGAGGGCGCGGGCAGAGCCGCCGCGGCACGGCGGCGGGTGGGCCCCTACACCCTGATCACCGCCCTGGACGACCCCCGTGCGAAGGTGCCCGTCCCCGAGCGGCGGTACATCGCCCGCAGCACCGACGGCCTGCACACCGTCCTGCTGTCCCTCCCGCACCCCGGCGGCGACGCCCGACGCTTCCTCACCGAAGCCGAGGGCTCCCGTTATCTCCTCGGCCCCTGCGCCGCGCCCGCCACGGCCCTCGCCGCACCCGGTGAGGCGCCCTGGTACGTCCGCCCGTACCTGCCCGCCCTTCCGCTGCCGGCCGCCCTCGCCGTACACGGCGGTCCGCTGCCCGAGCGCACGGTACGCGTCCTGGGCGTGGCCCTCGCCGAGACCTTGGCCATCGTGCACGGACAGGGTCTGGCCTTCGCGGGCGTGTCACCCGCGGCCGTCCTGCTCGCCGCCGACGGCCCGCGCCTCACCTGCTTCGGCGCCGTACGCGCCGCCGCCCCGGACGGCACGCCCCGCTCCGGCCTGCCGGGCCTGGAGGCGGGCAGCCTGCCACCGGAGCAGGCGTCCGGCGGGCGCCCGCGCCCCCTGGGGGACGTGTACGCCCTCGGCGCGACGCTCGCCTACGCCGCCACGGGACACACGACGCCGGAACGCGACGAACTCCCGGCCGCGCTCCGCCCGGTTGTCGGCCGGTGCCTGGCCCGCGACCCCGGCGCCCAACCGCAACTGGCCGAGATCATCCGCGCGTTGGCCGGCGATCCCGCCGCCGACTCCGCCACCCTCCGTACCCCCGGCTGGCTTCCCGGCCGCGTGATCGCCGCCCTCGCACACCAGTCGGCGACGGTGCTCAGGGCGGAGATCCCAGCCGAGACCGCGCCCGTACCCCACCCGGACTGAAGACGGCCATGCCCTCCCCACTCACCCACGACGACCCCCGCGCGATCGGCCCCTATCGGCCCGTGGCCCGCCTCGGCAGCGGCGGTATGGGCACCGTCTACCTGGCCCGCAGCGCGGGCGGTCGTACCGTCGCGTTGAAGACGATGCACGCCCGCATCGCCTCCGACCCGGCCTTCCGCACCCGGTTCCGGCTGGAGATCGACGCGGCACGGGTCGTGGGGGAGCGGTACGGCGCGGGGGTCGTGGACGCGGACGTGCGGGCCGAGACACCGTGGCTGGCCACGGAGTACGTGCTCGGACCGCCCCTCGACGAGGCGGTGGAGCTGTGCGGCCCGCTGCCCGAGCGAACCGTACGGGCGCTCGGCGCGGCGCTGTGCGGCGCGCTCGGGCAACTGCACGCGTCCGACGTCGTACACCGGGACCTCAAGCCGTCCAATGTGCTCGTCACCGCCTACGGCCCGAAGGTCATCGACTTCGGCATCGCCCGCGCGGCCGGCGACGAGCGCCTCACCCGGGTGGGGGTCGCGGTCGGCACCCCCGCCTACATGTCACCGGAGCAGGCGAGCGGCCAGGAGCACCAGGCGGCGGGGGATGTGTTCGCGCTCGCCGGGCTGCTCGTCTTCGCGGTCACCGAGCACCCGCCCTTCGGCCATGGCCAGGCGGCCGACCTGCTCTACCGGGTGCGGTACACCGAGCCCGATCTGACCGGCGTACCTGACGCCCTGGTGCCCGTCCTCGCCCGCTGCCTGGACAAGAACGCCTACCGCCGGCCGACCACAGACTGGCTGGCGGCCCACTTGCACGACGGCACGGGCGAGTTCGCCGACCACCTGCCGGACACCCTCCTGGCCGACATAGGGCGCCGGGCGACCGAGGTCTGGCAGCTCACTCCCCGGCGGCTGCCGGCTCCGGCCGAGGAACCGGAGACGCCGCCCACCGCGGTGTCACGGGGCTGGTCGCGTCGGCGGTTGCTCCTCACCGGAGCGGGTGCGGCAGCCGGGTTGACGGGGGCCGGCGCGGGGGCGTGGGCCTTCACCCGGGACGCCGGAAGAGCGAGGCCCCAGCCCACCCCCGGGCCCCGCAACAGCCTGTTGCCGAGGAGGCGGCTGGACTCCCTGTGGCAGATCCAGATCGGCGAGCAGAGCCGCTTCGAGAGCTCCATGCCGTCACACCCGAGCCCCCTCGGGAACCTGGTGACGACGGTGGTGGGTGATGTGGCCGGTGTCGTGGCGCGGACCGGGCACCGGGCGTGGACGGTGCCGTACCTGGACATGGCCTGGCAGATCGCCTCCGACGGTACGCGTCTCGTCGCGATCGTCTCCTCCGACCACCCCGCCGCCGACCGCGGCTCCGCCGGCGGGCCCGCGCTGCTCCTCGCCTCCCTCGACCTCGTCAAGGGCGAGATGAACAAGCCGTTCGCCCGCCTGTCCGACTTCAACGGGGACCTCTTCCCGGACCAACTGGTGTGCACCGCCGACGGCGTCGCCTATGTGGCGGCCGGCCGCGGACGGTACGTCCACAACACGTTCTCGGCCGAGCAGACCTGGTATCTGCTCGCCGTCGACATCGGCACCGGCAAGCCGTTGTGGCACACACCACTGCCCGCACGTCGTCCGGGCACCGAGCGGTTCTACTTCCTCGCCGCCGCCGTGGTGGGAGGCCATCTGGTGGCACTCCAGGAGGCCGACGACGGCACCGTGCACGCGGTCGTACGCGACACCCGCGACGGTGCCGTCCGCTGGGACCACCCGCTCGACGGCGTCAGGGCGGATCGCGTACGTCTGCCGCTGACCACCGACGAACAGCACCTGTACGTGGGAACCGGCCGGCTGCGGGCTCTCAGGCTTCGCGACGGCAAGGTGGCCTGGGACTCGAAGACCACGCGCCCAGGACGCACCTACGGGCCACCGGCCGTGAAGGACGGCACCCTGTACGCGGTGGAGAAGGGACTCGGGCTGGTCGCCCTCGACCCCGCGAGCGGTCGTGTCCGATGGGAGGAGAAGGGTGGCGGGGGGCGCCGAGGCGGACGTGAACTGCGCACCCGTGATCGGCACCGACTACGCGTACAGCAAGCGCGGGTCCAAGCTCTGGACGATCGCGCTCTCCTCCCGCACTCCGGCACAGGCGTACGAGACCACCGGTGACCGTTTCATCGCCCATGAGACCTCCAACGTGGTCATCGCCCAGGGCGGTGGTTTCCTGGCGGCTTTCCCGTTGCGATGAGCCGTCCGGTCAGAAGAGAGAGCGATCAGCGATGAGACCCCTGGAGACCGGCGACCCGATCCGCCTCGGCCCGTACCGGCTGCTCGGTGTGCTGGGCGAGGGCGGCATGGGCAAGGTGTATGTCGGGCAGGACCACGCCGGTACGGTCGCCGCCGTGAAGGTGCTCCGCCCGGAAATGGCCCACGACACCGACCTCGCCCAGCGCTTCCTGCGCGAGGCACTGGCGGCGCAGGCGGTCCGGAGCCCCGGTGTCGCGGCGGTGCTGGCGGCACAGCGGGAGGGCGGACGGCCATGGATCGCCACCGAATTCCTCGCCGGCCCCACACTGGACCAGATCGTGGACCGGCACGGCCCGCTGGACGACGCACGGCTCCGCGCCCTGGCCGTGTCGATCGCCCGCACCCTGCGCGACATCCACGCGAGCGGCTTCGTCCATCGCGACCTCAAGCCGCCGAACATCGTGCTCACCTCGGCCGGCCCCCGCGTCATCGACTTCGGCATCGCCCGCCCCGAACACGGGCTCACCCTGACCACCACCGGTCAGATCCCGGTCACACCGGGGTACGGCGCCCCAGAGCAGGTACTGGGCCGCCGCGTCACCCCCGCGGCCGATGTCTTCTCGCTCGGTGCCCTCCTGGTCTACGCGGCCACCGGGCACCGGGCGTTCCAGGGCACGAACGTGGCCACCGTCCAGTACGCGGTCGTCCACGGCGAGCCGGACTGGCGGGGCGTCAGTCCCGAGCAGCACGCGCTGATCGCACCCTGCCTCGCCAAGGACGCGGCCGCCCGGCCCACTCCGGAACAGATCGCCACCGCCTTCCGGGGACCGAAGAAGGCCGCGGCGGTGTGGAAGCGCGGACCCGTGGCGGACGCCGTCAAGGAGCGGGAGCGCGAGATAAGGGACCTCTCCGCACCGCTGCTGACGACGCGAGCGGCGGCGGGTCACTCCAGGCGGCGCCTGCTCACCCGGGTCGCCGCCGGCGGGGCCGTGCTCGCGGCCGCCGGAACCGGGGCGGGCTGGTGGCTGCTTCGCGGGAGCGGAAGCGACAAGCGCGATGACGACTTGTTCACTTACCCTCCCGCTGCGCGGACGCCGACGGCACGTCTGCTCTCCGCCGACGAGGGTGACTACATCATCGGGGGGTCGCCCAAAGCCTTGTGGAAGACGATCGGTGCGACCAGCGCCATGGCACCGGCGCCGCTGCCGATACGGGACGTCGTCATAGTCGGCCATCCCGTCACCGGCGTGGTGGCCTACAACGTCGTGGACGGCAAGCGCCGCTGGAGCGCGCCGACGATGCAGATGACGTGCCGCTACCTGTCGCTGTCCGATCGCCTGCTCGTGGCCGCCGACGACCACGGCACCCTGCACACCTTCCTCCCGTCGACCGGAGAGCCCAAGTGGACCGCCAGGGCCGACACCGAGATGTTGCTGACCGCGGACGCGGAAGCGATCTACCTGTTGACGAAGGACCAGCGACTGCGGGCCGTAGGCCGCTTCGACGCCCGGATCCGCTGGACCGTGCCCGTACCGGGGGATTTCCGCGACAAGCTCCTTCCCCGGTCCGTGGCCCATAGAGGACGGCTGGTCGTCACCACGAGCACGGGCCACGCCATGGCCGTCAGCACGCGGAACGGCCGTACCGAGTGGACCGCCCGCGACCTGGCGAGGGACCGGGCCCTTTTCGCGGCGGTCCGGGACGGCGTCGTCTATCTCAACGGCAGGGAACTCTCGGCCCGCAGGATCTCGGACGGCCGGAAACTGTGGTCCCGCACGGAGCGGCATTACTACGACGACGAGAACTACGAGTGGTCCAGGCCTTGCGTCGACGGCGACCGGCTCTACACCAGCTTCTGTGACGATCAAGCCTTCCCGCACGCATATGGCCTCCCCGAGGGCAAGGAACAGTGGCTCGCCAACATGGCTCTGAGCAGCAACGACCATCCGATCCTCTTGCAGGGGAAGGGCGTCTGGCTGCTGGACGGCACCACCGTGCGGACCGTGAGCAAGGAGTCGTCGGACGAGGAATGGACCTATGAGGTGGAGGGGGGCAAGGACGACGTGGCCTTCGCGGCCCACGGCAACCGGGTCTTCGTGAAGACCGCCGTCGCCCTCTATGCCCTCCCGGTCTTCTGAGGCCTCAGTACTCCACTTCCACCAACCCCGTCTGAACCAGCGGCTTGCCCCGTTTGCGGGAGACGAAGACGCCGCGGCCCGGTGGCATCGGGCGGTGGCGGACGCCGCCGAGGATGTCGCCCTCGGCCGGGTCGCCGGCCAGGATCAGGCCCTGGGCGCCGAGTTCCTTCATGCGCTGCATGAACGGCTCGTACGAGGCCCGGCCCGCGCCCGCGGAGGAGCGGGCGATGATGAAGCGGACGCCGACGTCGCGGGCGAACGGCAGCATCTCGGTCAGTCCGCTGAGCGGGTTGCCGCTGGAGGTGGAGACCAGGTCGTAGTCGTCGATGACGACGAACACCTGCGGCCCCCGCCACCAGCTGCGGTCCCGCAGCTGCTGCGGCGTGACGTCCGCCGTCGGCGTGCGGCGCTGCATCAGGTCGGCCAGCGCCGCCATGTGGTGGTCCATCTGGCTGGACATGGGGATGTACTCCGCCAGGTGGGAGGCGGGGGTGACGTCCAGCAGGGCGCGGCGGTTGTCGACCACGAAGAACTTCGCCTCGTCGCCGCCGTACCGCAGCGACAGCTGCCGGATCAGCAGCCGCAGCAGGTTGGACTTGCCGGACTCGCTCTCGCCGAAGATCAGGAAGAACGGGTCCTGGTCGAAGTCCACGAACACCGGCTCCAGGTTCTCCTCGTCCAGCGCGAACGCTACGCCCCGCCGCGGGAACCGGTCGCCCGGAGGCAGCTCGGCCGCGTCGAGCCGGCGCGGCAGCAGCCGTACCTTGGGCGCGCCCGGCGCCTGCCAGTGCCGTCCGACCTCGGTGGTCAGCGCGGCCGTGGCCTCGGCCAGGTCCGTGTCGGAGGTGAGGCCGTCGATCCGCGGCACCGCCGCCATGAAGTGCAGCTTCTGCGGGGACAGACCACGGCCGGGGACGCCCGCGGGCACGTTCGCCGCCACCTTGCGGTCGATCTCCGAGTCCATGACATCGCCCAGGCGCAGCTCCAGGCGGTTCATCAGATGGTCCTTGAGGTTGGCGCGGACCTCCATCGAGCGGGACGCCGTGATGACGAGGTGGATGCCGTAGCCGAGGCCGCGCGCGGCGATGTCCAGGACCGCCGGCTCCAGGCCCTCGTAGTCCGTACGGAAGTTGCCCCAGCCGTCGATGACCAGGAACACGTCACCCCAGGGCTGGTCGGTGACCGAGATGTCGCCCCGGGCGCGCCGCGCGCGGTAGTCGGCGATCGAGGCGATGCCGGCCGTGCGGAAGTACTCCTCGCGGCGGGTCAGGACGCCGTACACCTCGGAGACCGTACGGCGCACCCGCTCCGGGTCCAGGCGGGAGGCGATGCCGCCGACGTGCGGCAGGCCGTCCACCGCGGCCATACCGCCGCCACCGAAGTCGAGGCCGTAGAACTGCACCTCGTGCGGGGTGTGGGTGAGCGCGAAGGCGCAGATCAGGGTGCGCAGCAGGGTGGACTTGCCGGACTGCGGGCCGCCGATGATCTGCATGTGGCCGGCCGCGCCCGAGAAGTCCAGCATGAGGCGGTCGCGGCGCTGCTCGTACGGCTTGTCGACCAGGCCGGCCGGGACCACCAGTCGGCCCGCGCCCTCGTAGTTCGGCTGGGTCAGGCCGCGGCCCGGCACCGCCGCCAGGCCGGGCAGCAGGGAGTCCAGCGCGGGCGGGCTCTCCAGCGGCGGCAGCCACACCTGGTGGGCCGCCGGGCCCTGCGCCTCCAGCCGGCGCACGATCACGTCGAGGACGGTGTCGGCCAGCGCCTCGTCCACCTCGGGCTCGGACTCGGTGCGCTGCTGCGGGATCGCGGTGTACTGCACCGGCACCTCGGTGGCCGTGAACAGCACCGGGCGGCGGTCCACCGGGAGCCGCCCGCCGGACAGGTCCGTCCGCCGGCCCCCGGAGCGGTACACGCCCGAGACGTAGGCGGCCTTGAACCGGACCATCTCGTCCGTGCCGTACTTCAGGAAGCCGGAGCCGGGGACGTTCGGCAGCTCGTAGGCGTCGGGGACGCCGAGCGCGGCGCGGGACTCGGCCGCGGAGAAGGTGCGCAGACCGATCCGGTACGACAGGTAGGTCTCCAGGCCGCGCAGCCGGCCCTCCTCCAGGCGCTGTGAGGCCAGCAGCAGGTGCACGCCCAGCGAACGGCCGATGCGGCCGATCTGCACGAACATCTCGATGAAGTCCGGTTTGGCGGTCAGCAGCTCGCTGAACTCGTCGATCACCAGCACCAGGGACGGGATCGGCTGGAGCGGGGCGCCGGCCGCGCGGGCCTTCTCGTAGTCGTGGATGTTGGCGTAGTTGCCCGCGTCGCGCAGCAGCTCCTGACGGCGGTTCAGCTCGCCGCGGATGGAGTCGCCCATGCGGTCGACCAGGGTCAGGTCGTCCGCGAGGTTGGTGATGACCGCCGCCACGTGCGGCATCTGCGCCATGCCGGCGAAGGTCGCGCCGCCCTTGAAGTCGGCGAGGACGAAGTTCAGCGTCTCCGAGGAGTGGGTGACCGCGAGACCGAGCACCAGGGTGCGCAGCAGCTCCGACTTGCCGGAACCGGTCGCGCCGACGCACAGGCCGTGCGGGCCCATGCCCTCCTGCGCGGCCTCCTTCAGGTCCAGCATCACGGGCCGGCCGTCCTCGCCGAGACCGATCGGCACCCGCAGGCGTTCGGCGAGCGCGCGCGGGCGCCAGGTCCGCTTGGTGTCGACGGAGGCCGCGTCGCCGAGGCCCAGCAGGTCGGTGAACTCCAGGTTGGCGAGCAGCGGCTCGTCGTCGTCGCCGCCGGAGGCCATGCGCAGCGGCGCCAGCTGCCGGGCCAGCGCCTCGGCGGACTCGTACGACAGTGCGTCCGGGCTGCCCTCGTACACCTCGCCGTGCCCGGACTCCAGGCGCAGCAGGCCGGGCTGGACGACGATGGAAAGGTCACCGCCCGCCGTGGTCAGCTCGCCCGGCACCACCTCCAGGACCGTGACGCCCTGCAGGCCCTCCGGGTTCGCGAGGACCGAGTCCGGCAGCAGGGACAGGTCGTCCAGGACGAGCACGATGTGCGGCTCGTCCAGCAGCGGCGCGGCGGCGGGGTGGAAACGCGGCCGACCGGCCAGCCGCGTGGCCAGCAGGTCCTCCAGCTCGCGCGGGTCGGAGCCGATCAGCCGGCGGGAACCCGCGCCGTCCACCGCGCCGGGCGCCTGGGCGTGCGGCAGCCACTTCGCCCAGTCCCAGTGCGCCAGTGCCTCCCGGCCCGCGGCCACCGCGATGACCAGGTCCTGCGGGGAGTGCAGCGAGGCCAGCGAGCCGACCAGGGCGCGGGCCGAGGCCCGTACGGACTGCGCCTCGCCGCTGACCGTGACGTGGTAGAAGGCGCGCAGCGACACCGCCATGGGCAGGTCGCCTACGGTGCCGTGCGCGGCGAGGAAGCGCTGCATCGCGCCCGCGGTCAGCGGCTCCAGCTGCTCGACCGGCCCCGTCTCGGGGGCGATGAGCGGGGTGGCCAGCGGCTGCGCGCCCAGCCCGATGCGGACGTGCGCGAAGTCCTCGTCGCCGGGCCGCCGCTCCCACACCCGGCTGCCCTCGGCGACCAGCGCCCACAGCTGCTCGGGGGAGGGGTGCAGGTAGTACTGCGCGTCCCGCTGCTTGCGCGCCGTTGCCACGGCGGACCTGCGGGTCTGCGACAGATAGCTGAGGTAGTCGCGGCGCATGTCGGCCAGCTGGCCCTGTGAGCCGCGGCGGAAGCGGACCACCATCGCGATGGACATGGCCACCGTCGAGGCGATCATGATCATGCCCATGATCTTCATGAACGGCTGGCCGTTCGTGAAGAAGAAGACCACCGAGCCACCCATGCCCAGTGTGGGCAGGAGCTGCATCAGCACGCTCTCCTGATGCCCCCGCGGCAATTCGGGCGGTGGCTGGACAACGACCACTTCCGTGGGCACTTCGGACGGAAGCGCCCTAGGGGGGCGCTTGACGACAATCTGGCTCACCGCTCACCAATTCCCTTGCCCGACCCAGGCTTTCCGCCCGCCGCCCCGTGTCCGGCGAGCGCAGGCCGCCGCGTGATCCTACTGAGTTCACGCGGGGCGGGTGGGCGGTAGGGTGCCGGATGTTCGCGTGAGCACACGCCGAGCAGGGCGGACATACCGGAACGAACTCCTCGAGGAAGAGGCGGAAAGACCCCGGAATCCCGCCCTGCGGCACCCGGGTCGCCGCGCACCGGGCAAACCGGCACGGGACCTTCACGACACAGCCGCACCACCACCACCGAGCACGACACAGCACCAGTACCAGCACCAGCACTGACCACGACACAGCGCCAGCACCACCGCTGAGCACGACACAGACGCATCACCACCACCACTGAGGGGGAGCAGCAGGTGAGCATGACGGCCGCCGCCACCGGCGGACCCGGGACGGGAGCCCCTTCCGGGTCCGGCACCGGACTCGGCTTCTGCCGGGTCACCATCGTCGCGCCGGACAGCCGTATCGACGTGGCCCTGCCCGACGACGTCCCGGTCGCCGACCTCTACCCGGAGATCCTCCGGCTGTCCCAGCAGAGCCCCGCGGCCGGCGCCCCGGTCGGCTACCACCTCGTCCGCACCGACGGCACCGTGCTGGACAGCGCCCGGTCCTTCGCCGCCCAGCGCATCCTCGACGGCGAACTGCTCACCCTGCGCCCGTTCGCCGAGTCCCTGCCGCCGGCCGTCTTCGACGACGTCGCCGAGGCCGTGGCCTCCTCCGTCACCAAGCAGCACAAGCTGTGGAGCGGCGACCTCACCCGGGCCGCCGGGCTCGCCGGCGGCGGTGTGCTGCCCGCGCTGCTCGCGTTCGTCGCCTGGACCGCCGACCCGCGCCACGACATGCACGGCCTGGCCGGCATCCTGGCCGCCGTCACGGGCGTCCTCCTGGTCGTGCTCTCCGCCGTCCGCGCCCGCGTCTACGACGACCGTGGCTCGGCCGTCGCCCTCGGCCTCGGCGCGCTGCCCAACATCGGCGTCGCCGGCAGCGGACTGCTGCCGCTGAGCGCCGGCGAGGGCATCGGCAGACTCCAGTTCCTGCTGGCGTGCGCGGCCGTCCTCGTCGCCGCCCTCGTCCTCGCCCTGTGCTCACCCCATGGCGACGGCCCCTTCGTCGCCTTCGTCTTCGCCTCCGCGGTCGCCTTGGTCGCCGTCTTTATCGCGACCCTCACCGACTGGGCCCCCCGGGAGACCGCCGCCCTGTGCGCCCCGGTCGCCGTCTGCGCCCTCGCCTTCCTGCCCGGCATGTCCATGCGGTTCGCCCGGCTGCCGATCGGCTTCGAGAACCCCAGCGGCGGCGGCGCCCCCCGCCCCGCCTACGGCAACGAGCCCGCCGCCCAGGAACCGGTGGACACCGAGCGCATCGAGGCACAGGCGCGGCGCGGCCACGAACTCCTCGTCGGCATGGTCGGCGGCTGTGCGCTGCTCGCCGTCGGCGCCGCGGCCGTGCTCGGCTTCTCCGACGACGTCTGGGCCCAACTGCTCGCCCTCGCCACCGGCATCGCCATGCTGATGCGCGCCGGCATGTTCCGCTACACCGCCCAGGTCGCCCCCGTGCTCGCCGCCGGCCTCACCTGCCTGGTCCTGCTCGGCCTCGGCCTCGCCCTCAACCCGCCGCAGCACATCATGCGCGCCGCGCTGGCCGGCGACCGCACCGACCTCGACATCCGCACCATCTGGCTGATCGCGGCCATCGCCCTGGCCACGGCCCTGGTGACGGCTCTCGGCCTGATCCTGCCGCGCGGCGGTCTGACCCCCTTCTGGGGCCGCTTCCTGGAGATCTGCGAGGGCTTCGTCCTGCTCACCCTGATCCCGCTCGCCCTGGCCGTCTTCGACGTGTACGCCAAGGCCCGCGCCATGACCAGCTGACGGGATCGGCCGAGAGGACCGGCTGACGGGACCAGGACGCGGAAAGGGGCGGCACGCGCGCGTGCCGCCCCTTTCTCACACCGTGCCGCTCACTGCACGTCCAGGCCCCCGTTGTGCGCCATCGGCTTCAGATCGAACTCCCCGTCGCGCGCCCCGAGCACGAACGCGGTCCACTCCGCCTCCGTGTAGCGCAGCACGGTGTCCGGGTCGAGGGAGGACCGCATCGCCACCGCGCCACCGGGCAGGTACGCGATCTCCACCCGCTCCTCGTGCTCCTCCGTACCCGGCGCGCAGTGCCACTCCACGCCCGAGATGTCGAGCGCGTACAGCTCGTCCCGCTCGCGCTCCTTGCGCGCCTTCATCTCCGCTTCCGTTTCCGCCATCTGCGGCGACCCCTTCCCGAGGTAGGTACGATCCCGGGGCTCACCCTAGTGGCGCGCGCCACCGCGCCGACGGCGTTCGCCGGCCGGGCGTAAGCCGCCCGCCATCGCCTGGTACCCTGAGTGACGGCCGTTTGTGTACGCACCCCCGGAACCGTCCGTGTTCTGGAGGCCGCGCCCAGCGGATCCCCGCCTCCCGAGTAACGGAAGCTCCCCCGAGATGTAGACCGGGGGCACTCGGTGGCCACTCACACACCATGAGGAGTACGCGTGTCGCTCGACGCCGCTACGAAGAAGCAGATCATCGCCGAGTTCGGTACCAAGGAGGGTGACACCGGCTCCCCCGAGGTCCAGGTCGCTCTGCTCTCCCGTCGGATCTCCGACCTGACGGAGCACCTCAAGACCCACAAGCACGACCACCACTCCCGCCGTGGCCTGCTGATCCTGGTCGGTCAGCGCCGCCGGCTGCTGCAGTACCTGGCGAAGAAGGACATCCAGCGCTTCCGTGCGCTGGTCGACCGCCTCGGCATCCGCCGCGGTGCGGCGGGCGGCGCCAAGTAAGTCGCCATGAGGGGAGCGGTTCCCGACGCCTCGGGGACCGCTCCCTTTGCCGTATGCGGGGCTGAGCCGCGCACACGGTGACCACGGTGGTACACGTGGAAACGTGCGGAGTGTCACTCACGCTTTGTAGTGTGGTAGCACAACGCACCGCGTAGAAGACAGAACGAGGAGAAGCGCACCCAGTCGCCGCCGGTCCTCGGTAGTGGCCCCCGGGGAGAAGCCCCGGGTGCTTCGATCGAAGACCGGCCCGCACCGCACGGAGCGCCTCTCCACACGCCGTCCCCCTGCCACACGGGCAGGCACAGGACGAAGACGAGGAGAAAACGCTAGTGGAGAACGAGACCCACTACGCCGAAGCCGTCATCGACAACGGCCCCTTCGGCACCCGCACCATCCGCTTCGAGACGGGCCGCCTGGCCAAGCAGGCCGCCGGCTCCGCCGTGGCGTACCTGGACGACGACACCATGGTGCTGTCGGCCACCACCGCTTCCAAGAACCCCAAGGACCAGCTCGACTTCTTCCCGCTCACGGTGGACGTCGAGGAGCGGATGTACGCCGCCGGCAAGATCCCCGGCAGCTTCTTCCGCCGTGAGGGCCGGCCCTCCGAGGACGCCATCCTCACCTGCCGCCTCATCGACCGCCCGCTGCGCCCGTCCTTCAAGAAGGGCCTGCGCAACGAGATCCAGGTTGTCGCCACGATCATGGCCCTCAACCCCGACCACCTGTACGACGTCGTGGCGATCAACGCCGCGTCCGCGTCCACGCAGCTGGCCGGCCTGCCCTTCTCCGGCCCGATCGGCGGCGTCCGCGTCGCGCTGATCAGCGGCCAGTGGGTTGCCTTCCCGACCCACACCGAGCTGGAGGACGCCGTCTTCGACATGGTCGTCGCCGGCCGTGTCCTGGAGGACGGCGATGTCGCGATCATGATGGTCGAGGCCGAGGCCACCGAGAAGACCATCAAGCTGGTCGAGGGCGGCGCCGAGGCGCCGACCGAGGAGGTCGTCGCCGCCGGTCTGGAGGCCGCCAAGCCCTTCATCAAGGTGCTGTGCCGCGCCCAGGCCGACCTCGCCGCCAAGGCCGCGAAGCCGACCGCCGAGTTCCCGATCTTCCTGGACTACCAGGACGACGTGTTCGAGGCCCTGACCGCGGCCGTCCGCCCCGAGCTGGCCCAGGCGCTCACCATCGCCGGCAAGCAGGAGCGCGAGTCCGAGCTGGACCGCGTCAAGGCGCTCGCCGCCGAGAAGCTCCTGCCGGAGTTCGAGGGCCGCGAGAAGGAGATCTCCGCCGCGTACCGCTCGCTCACCAAGCAGCTGGTCCGCGAGCGCGTGATCAAGGAGAAGAAGCGCATCGACGGCCGCGGTGTCACCGACATCCGCACCCTGGCCGCCGAGGTCGAGGCCATCCCGCGGGTGCACGGCTCCGCGGTGTTCGAGCGTGGCGAGACCCAGATCCTGGGCGTCACCACCCTCAACATGCTCCGCATGGAGCAGCAGCTGGACACCCTCTCCCCGGTGACCCGCAAGCGCTACATGCACAACTACAACTTCCCGCCGTACTCCACCGGTGAGACCGGCCGCGTCGGCTCCCCCAAGCGCCGCGAGATCGGCCACGGCGCCCTCGCCGAGCGCGCCCTCGTCCCGGTCCTGCCGACCCGCGAGGAGTTCCCCTACGCGATCCGCCAGGTCTCCGAGGCGCTGAGCTCCAACGGCTCGACGTCCATGGGCTCGGTCTGCGCCTCCACCATGTCGCTGCTGAACGCCGGTGTGCCGCTCAAGGCCCCGGTCGCCGGTATCGCCATGGGCCTGATCTCCCAGGAGATCGACGGCGAGACGCACTACGTCACCCTCACCGACATCCTCGGTGCGGAGGACGCCTTCGGCGACATGGACTTCAAGGTCGCCGGCACCAAGGAGTTCGTCACCGCCCTCCAGCTCGACACCAAGCTGGACGGCATCCCGGCCTCCGTCCTGGCCGCGGCCCTCAAGCAGGCCCGCGACGCGCGTCTCCACATCCTCGACGTGATGATGGAGGCCATCGACCGGCCCGACGAGATGAGCCCGCACGCCCCGCGGATCATCACCGTCAAGATCCCGGTCGACAAGATCGGCGAGGTCATCGGCCCCAAGGGCAAGATGATCAACCAGATCCAGGAGGACACGGGCGCCGAGATCACCATCGAGGACGACGGCACCATCTACATCGGTGCCGCCGACGGTCCCTCGGCGGAGGCCGCCCGTGCCACGATCAACGGCATCGCCAACCCGACGATGCCCGAGGTCGGCGAGCGCTACCTGGGCACGGTCGTCAAGACGACCACCTTCGGCGCGTTCGTCTCCCTGCTGCCCGGCAAGGACGGTCTGCTGCACATCTCGCAGATCCGCAAGCTCGCCGGCGGCAAGCGCGTGGAGAACGTCGAGGACGTCCTCGGCGTGGGCCAGAAGGTCCAGGTCGAGATCGCCGAGATCGACTCCCGCGGCAAGCTCTCCCTCATCCCGGTGATCGAGGGCGAGGAAGGCGACGAGAACGCGAAGGACGACGCCGAGCAGTGACGTCCCGTAGCTCCAAGGCGACGGCCCGCCCCTCTTCGGAGGCGCGGGCCGTCGCCCGTACCCAAACCCTCATCCAGGGCGCGGGCGGCATCGGCACGGTCCGCAAGACCACCCTCCCGGGCGGCCTGCGCATCGTCACCGAGACGCTGCCCTCGGTCCGCTCCGCGACCTTCGGCATCTGGGCCCACGTCGGCTCCCGTGACGAGACCCGGTCCCTGAACGGCGCCACCCACTACCTGGAGCACCTGCTCTTCAAGGGCACGGCCCGCCGCAGCGCGCTCGACATCTCCGCCGCGCTCGACGCGGTCGGCGGCGAGATGAACGCGTTCACGGCCAAGGAGTACACGTGCTACTACGCGCGCGTGCTCGACACCGACCTGCCGCTGGCCATCGACGTGGTCTGCGACATGCTGACCGGCTCGCTGATCCTCGAGGAGGACGTCGACGTCGAACGCGGCGCGATCCTCGAAGAGATCGCCATGACCGAGGACGACCCCGGCGACTGCGTGCACGACCTGTTCGCGCACACCATGTTCGGCGACAACGCCCTCGGCCGCCCGGTCCTCGGTACGGTCGACACGGTCAACGCCCTCACCGCCGACCGCATCCGCCGCTTCTACAAGAAGCACTACGACCCGACCCACCTCGTGGTCGCCTGCGCGGGCAACATCGACCACGCCAAGGTCGTCCGCCAGGTCCGCGCGGCCTTCGAGAAGGCCGGCGCCCTGAAGAACCCGGAGGCGAAGCCCATCGCCCCGCGCGACGGCCGCCGTACGATCCGCACCTCCGGCAAGGTCGAGCTGCTCGGCCGCAAGACCGAGCAGGCGCACATCGTCCTCGGCATGCCCGGCCTCGCCCGCTCCGACGACCGCCGCTGGGCCATGGGCGTGCTCAACACCGCCCTCGGCGGCGGCATGTCCTCCCGCCTCTTCCAGGAGGTCCGGGAGAAGCGCGGCCTCGCCTACAGCGTGTACTCGTACACCTCCGGCTTCGCCGACTGCGGCCTGTTCGGCGTCTACGCCGGCTGCCGGCCCAGCCAGGTCCACGACGTGCTGCGGATCTGCCGCGACGAACTCGACCAGGTCGCGCGGAACGGCCTGTCGGACGACGAGATCGCCCGCGCCATCGGCCAGCTGCGGGGCTCCACCGTCCTCGGCCTGGAGGACACCGGCGCGCTGATGAACCGCATCGGCAAGAGCGAGCTGTGCTGGGGCGAGCAGATGTCCGTGGACGACATGCTGGCGAAGATAGCCGCGGTCACCCCGGACGAGGTCCGTTCGGTCGCCCGCGACATCCTGGGACAGCGTCCGTCGCTGTCGGTCATCGGCCCGCTCAAGGACAAGCAGGCCGCCCGGCTGCACGACGCGGTCGCCTGAAACACCACCGGTTAGGAAGCAGGAACATGAGCAAGCTGCGCGTGGCGGTCCTCGGTGCCAAGGGCCGGATCGGATCCGAGGCGGTCAAGGCGGTCGAGGCCGCCGAGGACATGGAACTGGTCGCCGCCCTCGGCCGGGGCGACAAGCTGGAGACCCTGGCCGAGACCGGCGCCCAGGTCGCGGTCGAGCTGACCACCCCGGCCTCGGTCATGGGCAATCTCGACTTCTGCGTGCGCCACGGCATCCACGCGGTCGTCGGGACCACCGGCTGGACCGACGAGCGCCTCGCGCAGCTGAAGGGCTGGCTCGACCGGTCCCCGGAGACCGGCGTGCTCATCGCGCCGAACTTCTCCATCGGGGCCGTGCTCACGATGAGGTTCGCGCAGCTCGCCGCGCCCTACTTCGAGTCGGTCGAGGTGGTCGAGCTGCACCACCCGAACAAGGTGGACGCCCCCTCCGGCACCGCCACGCGCACCGCCCAGCTCATCGCCGAGGCCCGCCGGGCGGCCGGCACGGCCCCGGCACCGGACGCCACCGCCACCGCCCTCGACGGCGCCCGGGGTGCCAGCGTCGACGGCATCCCCGTGCACGCCGTACGGCTGCGCGGCCTGCTCGCCCACCAGGAGGTGCTGCTCGGCGGCGAGGGGGAGACCCTGACCGTCCGGCACGACTCGCTGCACCACAGCAGCTTCATGCCGGGCATCCTGCTCGGCGCCCGCCGCGTGGTGACCACTCCGGGCCTCACCTTCGGCCTGGAACACTTCCTGGACCTGAGCTGAGCCCGAACACGTCATGCGCGCGAAGATCACCTACCTCGTCACGGCCGCCGTCCTGGTCTTCTACTTCGTCCTGGTCGGCAGCCGAGGCGTGATGCTCATCCAGGCCGGCTCGCTGATCACCGTCACCTTCGGCGTGGCGGTGCTGATCCTGCCGGTCATCGGCCTGTGGTTCCTGTGGAAGAACACCGAGTTCGTCCGCAAGGCCAACCAGCTGGCCGCCGAACTGGAGGCCGAGGGCGGCCTGCCGGTGGACGAGCTGAAACGCCTGCCCAGCGGCCGGATCGACCGTGACTCGGCCGACGAGGTCTTCGCCAGGCGCAAGGCCGAGACGGAGGCGTCCCCCGGCGACTGGCGCTGCTGGTTCCGCCTCGCCGTCGCCTACCACGACGCCCGCGACACCCCGCGGGCCCGCAAGGCGATGCAGAGGGCCATCGCCCTGCACGACGGAAAGCCCGTACGGGCCTGACACCGGCCCTGCGCCGCCCGGCCGGCTCGGCGCGGCGGCCGGGGCGGACGCCGTCGGCCTCGGCCTGGCGGCCGGTCGCGCCGACGAGCCGGTCACGGTGGCTGCCGACGGAGCGCGGCACGAGGACGTCCGCGTAGGCGCAGCCGGCCGAGGCGGCGGGCGCCGACGCGCCCGCCCACCGAACCGCCCCGGGCCTTCGAGCCTCGGGGCGGTCAGCCGCGCCCGCACTCCGCCGCCCACGCCTCCACCGTGTCCGCCGCCCGGTCGAAGGCCATCGGCCGGCCCAGGAAGTCCAGGGTGTGCGTGGTCAGCAGCGGCGGGGTGTCGTCCGGCGGCAGATCCGTGCGGACGAGGGCCAGCGCCTGCCCCTGCACCGTGCGCGGCAGCCCCAGCCAGCGCACCGGCCGCTGCACCGTCCGCACCGACACCACCCGCTCCCACGGCAGCGTCCGCGTCCGCAGGAAGCCGGTCCGGCGCAGCCCGCGCCGGCTCACCCACACCCCCATGCGCAGCAGCCGCAGCGCGCTCGCGATGATCAGCAGGCCCACGACGAGCACCGCCGTCGCGCTGGGCACCGAGCCGGTCAGCGCGGTGAGCACCGTGCCGAACAGCATGAACGAGGCGAGCAGCAGCCACAGCGCGGCCATGCCCACCCGCCAGGGCCCGGGCCGGTAGGGGCGCCGCCAGCGGTCCGGGTCGTCATGGGGCAGCGCGCTCTCGGCTGCCGTCTCGAAGCTGCGGTCGGCCGTCAGAAAGGGCAGGGGCACGGCTGGTCCTCACTCGGTCCTCGCGGGGGCTGTGCCCGGTGAGGCTATCCGGCCGGGTGTGCGCCCACCAGCCGTGCGCGTCCGGAAGGGTCAGCGCCCCTGGGACGCCTGGGACTGCTGAGCCGGTGCGTCGGACGGCGTGGAGAGCGCCGGCATGCCGGCTATCAGGGCCCCCACGATCCCGGCGACGAGGGTGAGGCCCAGCAGCCAGCGCCCGGCCAGCTCACCGAACGAGGCCCGCTGACGGGGCGGGGGAGTCACATTGCTGCGGAACCTGTCCGCCTCGGCCAGGAAGGCGAAGGGTACGGGTTCGCGCCGACTGAACATGGCGGCTGCCGCTCCTTTCGGGGATCGAAGATCGAATGGGCACGCTTCACCGGTAAAGACGTTCGAGTGACACAAAAGGTGCCCCATGTCCGGAAAAAATCGCAGCGAAGGTCACTTTCGTTCGCGGCCGGGTGCCCCCGTACAGTGGGCGCGAACCTCAAGCAGCAGTGGGAAGGACCTGTCCAACCGTGACCCGCACCCCGGATGAGCCGAAGATCGACCTGCGCAGTGACGTCACCGTCGAACTGGTCAAGCACAGCGCGACGGATTCCGACGTGCTCTTCGCTGCCCGTGTGTCGACCATCGGGGAGCAGTCCCTGGACGAGCTGAACAAGGACCCCGAGCGCTCCAAGGGCCTGATCAACTACCTGATGCGCGACCGGCACGGCAGCCCGTTCGAGCACAACTCGATGACGTTCTTCATCAGCGCCCCGATCTTCGTCTTCCGCGAGTTCATGCGGCACCGCGTCGGCTGGTCGTACAACGAGGAGTCGGGCCGCTACCGCGAGCTCCAGCCGGTCTTCTACGTCCCCGACACCGGCCGCAAGCTGGTCCAGGAGGGCCGGCCGGGCAAGTACGTCTTCGTGGAGGGGACCGAGGAGCAGCACGCCCTCGCCGGACAGGCCATGGAGGACTCCTACCGCCAGGCCTACGCCGCCTACCAGGAGATGCTCGCCCAGGGCATCGCCCGCGAGGTCGCCCGCTCGGTCCTCCCCGTCGGCCTCTACTCCTCGATGTACGCCACCTGCAACGCGCGCTCCCTGATGCACTTCCTCGGCCTGCGCACCCAGCACGAGCTGGCCAAGGTGCCCTCCTTCCCGCAGCGGGAGATCGAGATGGTCGGCGAGAAGATGGAGGCGGAGTGGGCGAAGCTCATGCCGTTGACGTACGCCGCCTTCAACGCGAACGGACGTGTGGCCCCGTAACGAAGCCTTGTTCCCGCACCGGGAACGGGCGTACGGATCAGCCTGGCGAAGTGTCCGTATTGCGGCATTTAGAGAAGTTCATCTAGCCTGATCAAACGGACCCGGCACTGCTTGAACCCCCGAGCAGGCAGTGCCGGGCTCCATCTTTGTCCTGACTTTCCCGACACCCCGCGAGCAGACCCCGCAGCGCGCACCGAGTAGCGTGTTACCCATGGCTCCGACCTCGACTCCGCAGACCCCCTTCGGGCGGGTCCTCACCGCCATGGTCACGCCTTTCACGGCGGACGGCGCACTCGACCTCGACGGCGCGCAGCGGCTCGCCGCCCACCTGGTGGACGCAGGCAACGACGGCCTGATCGTCAACGGCACCACCGGCGAGTCCCCGACCACCAGCGACGCGGAGAAATCGGACCTGGTACGAGCCGTCCTGGAGGCCGTCGGCGACCGCGCCCACGTCGTCGCCGGCGTCGGGACCAACGACACCCACCACAGCGTCGAGCTGGCCCGCGAGGCCGAGCGCGTCGGCGCCCACGGGCTGCTGGTCGTCACGCCGTACTACAACAAGCCCCCGCAGGAGGGCCTGTACCGGCACTTCACGACCGTCGCCGACGCCACCGGCCTGCCGGTCATGCTCTACGACATCCCCGGCCGCAGCGGTGTCCCGATCAACACCGAGACCCTGGTCCGGCTCGCGGAGCACCCCCGGATCGTCGCCAACAAGGACGCCAAGGGCGACCTCGGCCGCGCCAGCTGGGCCATCGCACGCTCCGGCCTCGCCTGGTACTCCGGCGACGACATGCTGAACCTGCCGCTGCTCTCGGTCGGCGCGGTCGGCTTCGTCTCGGTCGTCGGCCACCTGGTCACCCCCGACCTGCGCGCCCTGGTGGACGCGTTCGTCTCCGGTGACGTCGTCAAGGCCACCGAGATCCACCAGAAGCTGCTCCCGGTCTACACCGGCATGTTCCGCACCCAGGGCGTCATGACCACCAAGGCCGCCCTCGCGCTCCAGGGCCTGCCCGCCGGACCGCTGCGCTCGCCCATGGTCGAGTGCTCCGCCGAGGAGATCGCCCAGCTCAAGATCGATCTTGCTGCCGGCGGGGTACAGCTCTGAATAAAGACTTGGCACCACAGCACGGGCTTCACAACTGAATCGACAACCGCAGACGCGGGCCACCGGTGCCCGCACCCCACACAACAACTGCTTCTGCACGAACGTCACGCGCGCCACGTGCCCGACCGGTACGTGGCGCGTGTGGTTGAGGAGAGTCTTTTGAGTCATCCGCATCCTGAACTGGGCCCGCCCCCGCCGCTCCCCGAAGGCGGCCTGCGGGTCACCCCGCTCGGCGGCCTCGGCGAAATCGGCCGGAACATGACCGTGTTCGAGTACGGCGGCCGCCTGCTGATCGTCGACTGCGGAGTGCTCTTCCCCGAGGAGGAGCAGCCCGGAATCGACCTGATCCTGCCGGACTTCTCGTCCATCAGGGACCGCCTCGACGACATCGAGGGCATCGTCCTCACCCACGGTCACGAGGACCACATCGGCGGTGTCCCGTTCCTGCTCCGCGAGAAGCCGGACATCCCGCTGATCGGCTCCAAGCTCACGCTCGCCCTGATCGAGGCGAAGCTCCAGGAGCACCGGATCCGTCCGTACACCCTGGAGGTGGCGGAGGGGGACCGGGAGCGCGTCGGCCCCTTCGACTGCGAGTTCGTCGCCGTCAACCACTCCATCCCGGACGCCCTGGCCGTCGCCATCCGCACCCCCGCCGGCATGGTGGTGCACACCGGCGACTTCAAGATGGACCAGCTCCCGCTGGACAACCGCCTCACCGACCTGCACGCGTTCGCACGGCTGAGCGAAGAGGGCATCGACCTCCTCCTCAGTGACTCCACGAACGCCGAGGTCCCGGGCTTCACCCCGCACGAGCGCGACATCTCCAACGTCCTGCGGCAGGTCTTCGCCGGCGCCCGCAAGCGGATCATCGTGGCGAGTTTCGCCAGCCATGTCCACCGCATCCAGCAGATTCTGGACGCGGCGCACGAGTACGGCCGCCGGGTCGCCTTCGTCGGCCGCTCCATGGTCCGCAACATGGGCATCGCCCGCGACCTCGGCTATCTGAAGGTCCCGGCGGGCCTGGTCGTCGACGTCCGGGCGCTGGACGACCTGCCCGACGACGAGGTGGTCCTGGTCTGCACGGGTTCCCAGGGCGAACCGATGGCGGCCCTGTCCCGCATGGCCAACCGCGACCACCAGATCCGCATCGTGGAGGGTGACACGGTCATCCTCGCCTCCTCGCTGATCCCGGGGAACGAGAACGCGGTCTACCGCGTGATCAACGGCCTGACCCGCTGGGGCGCCAACGTCGTCCACAAGGGCAACGCCAAGGTGCATGTCTCCGGCCACGCGTCCGCGGGCGAGCTGCTGTACTTCTACAACATCTGCCGCCCGAGAAACCTGATGCCGGTCCACGGCGAATGGCGCCACCTGCGGGCCAACGCCGAGCTGGGCGCCCTGACCGGCGTCCCGCACGACCGGATCGTCATCGCCGAGGACGGCGTGGCGGTCGACCTGGTCGGGGGCAAGGCCAAGATCTCCGGCAAGGTCCAGGCCGGTTACGTCTACGTCGACGGCCTGTCGGTCGGCGATGTCGGCGAGCCGGCGCTGAAGGACCGCAAGATCCTCGGCGACGAGGGCATCATCTCGGTCTTCGTCGTCATCGACGCCTCCACCGGCAAGATCACCGGGGGCCCGCACATCCAGGCCCGTGGCTCCGGCATCGAGGACTCGGCGTTCGCCGACGTCCTCCCGAAGATCACGGACTCCCTGGAGCGGTCCGCCCAGGACGGCGTGGTGGAGCCCCACCAGCTCCAGCAGCTGGTCCGCCGGACCCTCGGCAAGTGGGTCTCGGACACCTACCGCCGCAGGCCGATGATCCTCCCCGTGGTCGTGGAGGTCTGACGCCCCGTCGGCACCTGACCTGGAGCGGGGCGCCTCGATTTGCATCGAGGCGCCCCGCTCCAGTACGTTTACGGCTCCGCCCACCCGGGAACCCCAGCACTTCACGTGCCGGACATGGTTGCCCGGAGCGGGTGGGAAAACCGGCTCAGAACTTCTGATAAAGTCGGAACCGCCGGAAAGGGAAACGCGAGAGCGGGAACCTGGAAAGCACCGAGGAAATCGGATCGAGAAAAGATCTGATAGAGTCGGAAACGCAAGACCGAAG
>NZ_BMSK01000019.1:0-371 GCF_014649115.1 Streptomyces eurythermus
GAGTACGCCAAAGACCCCCGCATGCGCGCCAACATCGGCATCCGCCGCCGCCTCGCCCCCCTGCTCGACAACGACCGCAACCAGATCGAGCTGTTCACCGCCCTGCTGCTGTCCCTGCCCGGCTCCCCGATCCTCTACTACGGCGACGAGATCGGCATGGGCGACAACATCTGGCTCGGCGACCGCGACGCCGTCCGCACCCCCATGCAGTGGACCCCCGACCGCAACGCCGGCTTCTCGTCCTGCGACCCCGGGCGGCTGTTCCTGCCCACGATCATGGACCCGGTCCACGGCTACCAGGTCACCAACGTCGAGGCGTCCATGTCCTCCCCCTCGTCGCTGCTGCACTGGACCCGCCGGATGATCGAGAT
>NZ_BMSK01000019.1:381-170924 GCF_014649115.1 Streptomyces eurythermus
GCAGAACCCCGCCTTCGGACTCGGCTCCTACACCGAACTGCCGTCGTCCAACCCGGCGGTGCTCGCCTTCCTGCGGGAGTACGAGGACGACCTCGTGCTGTGCGTGCACAACTTCTCCCGCTTCGCCCAGCCCACGGAGCTGGACCTCAGCCGGTTCGGCGGGCGGCATCCCGTCGAGCTGTTCGGCGGGGTGCGGTTCCCCGCCATCGGCGAACTGCCGTACCTGCTCACCCTCGCGGGGCACGGCTTCTACTGGTTCCGGCTGCGCCGCGAGGCCGCGTAACCCGGCGCCCGGTGGGGCGGTTTCCACCGTCCCACCCGGGGCACCCCTCAGTAACACCCCGACTACTCCCCGGGGAAAGGACGTGACGCCATGGCGGAAACGGTCACCCCCTTAGGCACCACAGGTTCACTCCTCGCCTCGCTCGACCCCCTGCTGCGCACCTGGCTGCCCCGGCAGCGCTGGTTCGCGGGCAAGGGGCGCCCGGTCACCGGCTTCACCCCGGTGACCGTCACCGAACTGCTGCCGTCCGGCGGCCGGCTGGGCCTGTACCACCTGCTGCTGCGGGTCCACCAGCCGTCCGCGCCGGGCGGGGAGACACACCCCGGCGACTGCTACCAGCTCCTCGTCGGCGCCCGCGAGGCGCTGCCGCCCCGGCTGGCGCCCGCGCTGATCGGACACGTCACCGAGGGCCCGCTGGCCGGCTGCACGGTGTACGACGCGCTGTACGACCCCCGGCCCGCCGAACTGCTCCTGGAGGCCCTGCGCCACCGGACCCGGATCGGTGTGCTGCGCTTCGAGCGGGACACGCGCCAGGAAATCCGGCCCGGTCTCGTGCCCCGGCTGATGACCGCCGAGCAGTCCAACTCCTCCGTCGTTTATGGAGATACGTTTATTCTCAAGGTGCTGCGCCGAGTGGTGCCCGGCGTCAACCCCGATCTGGAGCTGCCGCTCGCCCTGGCCCGGGAGGGCTGCCCCCGGGTGCCCGCGCCGACGGGCTGGCTGCGGGCCGAGCCGGGCGGGGAGCCGTATGTGCTCGCCGTGCTCCAGCCCTATGTCAGCGGGGCGAGCGACGGCTGGGAGCTGGCGCTGCGCGAGCTGGCCAAGGGCGAGGACTTCGCGGCGGAGGCGCACGCCCTGGGCCGGGCCACCGCCGAGGTGCACACCGCGCTCGCCCGTGCCCTGCCCACCGTCACCCTCGGCCGCGCCCAGCTGGAGCTGCTGGTGGACGGCATGACCGAGCGGCTGGCGGCGGCCGTACGGGCGGTGCCGGCCCTGACGCCGTACGAACCCGGGCTGCGCTCGGCCTACACCGCGCTGGCCGGGCTCGCCGCCGAGGGCCGCACCTGGACCGCCCAGCGGGTGCACGGCGATCTGCACCTGGGGCAGTGCCTGCGGGCGCCGGCCGGCGGCTGGTCGCTGATCGACTTCGAGGGCGAGCCGGCCCGGCCGCTGGCGGAACGGCGCATGCCGCAGCCGGTGGTGCGGGACATCGCGGGCATGCTCCGTTCCTTCGACTACGCGGCCCACTCGGTCCGCCCGCCCGCCCCGGACTGGGCGCACACCTGCCGGGCGGCCTACTGCTCCGGGTACGCGGAGGCATCCGGCCGCGATCCGCGCACCGATCCGGTGCTGCTGCGGGCCTACGAGACCGACAAGGCGGTCTACGAGGTCGTCTACGAGGCCCGGCACCGGCCCGACTGGCTCCCCGTACCGATGTCGGCGATCCGCCGCCTCGCCACGTCCGACCCGACCTGACCGACCCGACCTGACCGACCCGTTCCTCGTCCGGGAGACTCACTCGTGACGTCCAAGAAGCCATCCACCGGGAACACCGGCGGACAACCCCGAGCCGGGCAGACCCAGGCGGCGCGGGCACGGTCCGCGCGGGTGCCCGCGCAGTCCGCGCCGTCCGGGCCGGAGGCCGCGCCCGCCCCCGCCCCCGTGGTCTCCGCGGTCCCCGCCGCCGTGGAACCCGGGGACCGTGAGCGGCTGCTGTACGGCACCCACCACGATCCGCACACCGTCCTCGGCGCCCACCCGGTCCCCGGCGGGGTCGCCCTCCGCGCCTTCCGCCCGTACGCGCGGGCCGTCACCGTGGACTGCGGCGAGCTGCGCGCGCGGCTGCACGACGACGGCGACGGCTTCTTCTCCGGCCTGCTCCCGCTCGCCTCGGTCCCCGCCTACCGGCTGCTCGTGACGTACGACGGCACGGACCTGGAGACCGAGGACCCCTACCGCTTCCTGCCCACCCTGGGCGAGCTGGACCTGCACCTGATCGGCGAGGGCCGGCACGAGCAGCTGTGGCGGGCGCTCGGCGCCCACGTCCTCACCCACCAGGGCGTCACCGGCACCCGGTTCGCGGTGTGGGCGCCGAACGCGCGGGGCGTGCGGGTCTGCGGCGGCTTCAACTTCTGGGACGGCACCGCTTTCCCGATGCGCTCGCTGGGCGGCAGCGGGGTCTGGGAGCTGTTCGTGCCGGGGATCGGCGAAGGGGAGCTGTACAAGTTCGAGATCACCCGGCCGGACGGGTCGCGCACGCTGCGCGCCGACCCGCTGGCCCGCCGCACCGAGGTCCCGCCCGCGACGTCGTCCGTCGTGGACGTCTCACGCCACGAGTGGGGCGACGCCGAGTGGCTGGCGCACCGCGCGGACACCCCCGTGCACGAGGCGCCCTTCTCCGTCTACGAGGTGCACCTGCCCTCCTGGCGGCCGGGGCTGACGTACCGCGAACTGGCCGGGGAACTCACCGCGTACGTACGGGAGATGGGCTTCACGCACGTGGAGCTGATGCCGGTCGCCGAGCACCCCTTCGGCGGCTCGTGGGGCTACCAGGTCACCGGGTACTACGCCCCGACGGCCCGCCTCGGCACCCCCGACGACTTCAAGTACCTGGTGGACCGGCTGCACCAGGCCGGGATCGGGGTGCTGATGGACTGGGTCCCGGCGCACTTCCCGCGCGACGAGTGGGCGCTGGCCGCCTTCGACGGGCGCCCGCTGTACGAGCCGCAGGACCCGCAGCGGGCCGCCCATCCGGACTGGGGCACGCTGGAGTTCGACCTCGGCCGGCGGGAGGTGCGCAACTTCCTGGTGGCGAACGCCGTGTACTGGTGCGAGGAGTTCCACATCGACGGGCTGCGGGTGGACGCCGTCGCCTCCATGCTCTACCTGGACTACTCACGCGACTCCGGGCAGTGGACGCCCAACGAGCACGGCGGCCGGGAGAACCTGGACGCGGTCGCCTTCCTCCAGGAGATGAACGCCACCGTCTACCGGCGCTGCCCGGGCGTGGTCACCATCGCCGAGGAGTCCACCGCCTGGGACGGCGTCACCCGCCCCACCCACCACCGGGGCCCGAGCGGCTTCGGCGGGCTCGGCTTCGGCCTGAAGTGGAACATGGGCTGGATGCACGACTCGCTCCAGTACATGAGCCACGACCCCGTGCACCGCAGGTACCACCACCACGAGATGACGTTCTCGATGGTGTACGCCTACAGCGAGAACTACGTCCTGCCGATCTCGCACGACGAAGTGGTGCACGGCAAGGGGTCCCTGGTGTCGAAGATGCCGGGCGACTGGTGGCAGCGGCGCGCCAACCACCGGGCGTACCTGGGCTTCATGTGGGCCCACCCCGGCAAGCAACTGCTGTTCATGGGACAGGAGTTCGCACAGGGCACCGAGTGGTCGGAGGCGCACGGCCCGGACTGGTGGCTGCTGGATCCGGGGTACGGCGCGGCGGCGGACCACCGGGGCGTGCGGGACCTCGTCCGGGACCTGAACGCGGTGTACCGGGCGGCCCCGGCGCTGTGGCAGCGGGACACCGATCCGGCGGGGTTCGAGTGGATCGCCGGGGACGCGGCGGACGACAACGTCTTCGCGTTCCTGCGCCGCGCCGCCGACGGCACCCCGCTGCTCGCGGTCTCCCACCTCGCGCCGGTGGTCCGCCCCGACTACCGCGTCGGGGTGCCGGAGGACGTCCCGGCCTGGGTGGAGGTCCTGAACACCGACGCCACCCGGTACGGCGGCAGCGGCGTCACCCACCCGGACCCCCTCAAGCCGGACCCCCAGGGCGCCCACGGCCGCCCCGCGAGCCTCCGCCTCACCCTGCCCCCACTGGCTACGGTGTGGCTGCGGCCGGCGTGAGCCCGGCCGGGAGCGATCCGGTGTGCAGGACACCCAGGCGTTGGGTGGCGCGGGTCAGGGACACGTACAGGTCGCTCGTGCCGTAGGCGGCGGGTTCCACCACCAGGACCGAGTCGAACTCCAGGCCCTTGGCCTGGCGGGGGTCGAGCAGGACCACCGTGCGGGTCAGGTCGGGTTCCGCGCCGGCCGTGATCCCGTCCAGGCGCGCGGCCAGGGCGCGGTGCAGCTCGCGGGGGGCGATCACGGCCAGCCGGCCCTCCTCGGGGGTGAGTTCGGCGACCGCCTCGGCGACCGCGCCGGGCAGGTCGCCGGATGCCTGCCGCACCCACGGCCGTACGCCGGTGGAGCGGACCGAGCTGGGCGGCTCGAAGTCCGGGTGCTCGGCGCGGACCACGGCCGCCGCCAGGTCCATGATCTCGGCCGGGGTGCGGTAGTTGACGCCCAGCCGGGTGTGCTCCCAGCGGTCCTCGACATAGGGGGCGAGGATGTCCGCCCAGGAGCCGACGCCGGCCGCCTCGGCGGTCTGGGCGGGGTCGCCGACCAGGGTCATCGAGCGGGTCGGGCTGCGCCGCATCAGCAGCCGCCAGGCCATCGGCGACAGTTCCTGCGCCTCGTCCACGATGATGTGCCCGAACGCCCAGGTGCGGTCGGCGGCGGCCCGTTCGGCGGCGCTGCGGTGGTCGGCCTCCTCCTGCCGTTCGGCGAACCGCTCGGCGTCGATGATGTCGTGCGCGGACAGCACCTCCGACTCCTCGTCGTCCTTGTCCTCGAACTCGTAGGTCCGGGAGGCGTACGACACGTCGAGCACGCCCTGCGCGTAGGCCACCTGGGTCTCGCGTTCGCGTTCGGCGCGGGCGCGGACCAGCCGGTCGTCCTCGCCGAGGAGTTCGGCCGCCTCGTCCAGCAGCGGCACGTCGGCGACGGTCCAGGCGCGGGTCACCGGGCGGCGGATCGCGTCGGCGTCCTCCTCCGGCAGATAGCCGTCGGGCTCGGCGAGGAAGTCGGCGACCAGCCGCCGCGGGGTGATCCGCGGCCACAGCCGGTCGATGGCGTCCCAGACCTCGGGGTTCTCGGCGAGTTCGTCGCGGATCTGGGTGATGTCGGAGGCGTCGAGCAGGCTGCCGCCGTCGTAGGGGTCGGTGCCCACGCGCTCGGCGTACAGCTCGGTGAGCGTGTTGAGGATGTAGCCCTCGAAGTGCTCGCGGGCCGCGTTGTGCGGCAGCTTGGCGGCGCGGGTGCGTTCGCGGGCGACGTTCACCAGGCCGTCGTCCAGCATCAGCACCTCCCGGTCGTGCTCGATCGCGATCACCGGGTCCGGCAGGGCCTGCCGGTCGCGGACGACGGCGGCCAGCACCTCGGCCATGTCGGCACGGCCCTTGACGGCGGCGGCCTCGGGGGTGTCGGCCGCGGTGGCCCTCACCCCGGGGAACAGCTCGCCGACCGTGGCCAGCAGCACCCCGGTCTCGCCGAGGGAGGGCAGCACCTCGCCGATGTAGCCGAGGAAGGCGGGGTTGGGGCCGACGATGAGGACCGCGCGGCGGGCCAGCAGCTCCCGGTGCTCGTAGAGCAGGTACGCCGCCCGGTGCAGGGCCACCGCGGTCTTGCCGGTGCCGGGGCCGCCCTCCACGACGAGCACCCCGCGGTGCGGCGCCCGGATGATCCGGTCCTGCTCGGCCTGGATGGTCTGCACGATGTCGCTCATCCGGCCGGTGCGCGCCGAGTTCAGCGCGGCCAGCAGCACGGCGTCGCCGTTGTGGTCCTCGTGGCCGGTGCGGGTGGCGTCGCCGAGGTCCAGGATCTCGTCGTGCAGGGAGGTGACCGTCCGGCCCTCGGTGGTGATGTGCCGGCGGCGCCGCAGGCCCATCGGGGTGTGGCCGGTGGCCAGGTAGAAGGGGCGGGCGACGTCGGCCCGCCAGTCGATCAGCACGGGGGTGCGCTGGGCGTCGTCCTCGCGCAGCCCGATCCGGCCGATGTGGTGTGTCGTGCCGTCGGCCAGGTCGATCCGGCCGAAGCACAGCGAGCCGTCCACGGCGTTCAGCGCGGCGAGCAGCCCCGAGCGCTCGGCGACCAGGATGTCCCGCTCCAGCCGGGCCTGCATGGGCTTGTCGCCCTGGGCGAGCGCGTCCGCGACCGAGGTCTCGGTCTCGCCGCGCAGGACGTCCACGCGCGCGTACAGTCCGTCGATGAATTCCTGCTCACCGCGCAATTCATCGTCGGGAAATTCGCTGTTCGACAGATCCGCGTTTGACAATTCTGCTCCCGCCCGCATATACTGTGGTCACTGAACTTCTTCGCGATCTCTCGAAATGGAAGTCGCGAACCACCGAATATACGCAGCGAAATCCCCCGAGCGCAATTGCCCGGGGGATTTTTGGTGTCCGGCCACGGCGCTTCACCGCACGTCGGCCGTGAACTGCGCCAGCACCGGCAGTCCCTCCACGCGAGACCGGCCGGGACATCGGTCCCGGCCGGTCTCGTACTCCGAAGGGTCAGGCGGTGCGGCTGTCCGCGAGTTCCTTCTCCGCGTTCTCCTTCTCCTGGGCCGCGGCCTCGTGGCGCGGCAGCAGGACGGCCACCAGGACCGTGCCGACGCCCAGGATCACCGCGCCGACCAGGCTGGTGTGGGCGACCGCGTCGGAGAAGGCGGAGCCGACCGCGTCGGCCATCTGCCGGGCGCCGGAGGCCAGCTCGCCGGCCTGCTGCTTGAGCTGCGCGGCCTGCTGCGGGTCGGTCGCCTGCTGGGCCCGCGCGGCGGCCTGGTGCGCCTTCTCGCCGATGCCCTGCGCGACGGCGTACCCGGCGCCGACGGAGTCCTGCGCGGTGTCCAGGGCGCTCGCCGGGAGCTTGCTGCCCTTGGTGGCGTCGGACAGGTGGTCGCTGTAGGAGGTGGCCAGCAGGGAGCCGAGGATGGCGATGCCGAGCGAGCCGCCCAGCTCCAGCGAGGTGTCGTTGACGGCGCCGCCGACGCCCAGCTCCGACTCCGGGAACGCGCCCATGATGGCGTCGGTGCAGGGCGAGAGCGCCAGGCCTATCGCCAGGCCCAGGATGATCAGCGGCGCCACGAAGTCGCCGTACGTGGAGCCCGCGTCGACCCGGGTGAGCAGCGCGAGGGCGACCGTGCCGCCGGCCATGCCCGCGCCGACGGTCCACTTCATGCCGACGCGCGGGGTGAGCAGGGCGGTCAGGGCCGAGCCGACGAAGACCGCGCCGGCCAGCGGCAGCATGCGCACACCGGTCTGCAGGGCGTCGTAGCCGAGGACGAACTGCAGGTGCTGGGTCAGGTAGTAGAAGGCGCCGAAGACGGCCAGGAAGAACAGGGCGACGGCGAGGTTGGAGCCCGCGAACCGGCGGGCGGTGAAGCGGCGCACGTCCAGGATCGGGCGCGGGTGGCGCAGCTCCCACAGCACGAAGGCGACCAGACCCACGCCGGCGACGACGGCCGCGCCGACGGCCTTGGCGCCCCAGCCGAAGTGCGGGCCCTCGATGATCATGTAGACGAGCGCGGCGGTCCAGATCACCGACAGCACGCCGCCGACGTAGTCGATGCGGTCGTGGTGGCCCGCCTTGGACGGCGGGACGAGGACGAAGGCGGCGACGAGCGCGACGGCCGCGACGGGCACGTTGATCAGGAAGGTGGAGGACCAGCCGTGGTCGCGCAGCAGGGCGCCGGCCACCACGGGTCCGGCGGCGATGGCGAGCCCGGCGGTGGCGGTCCACAGGGTGATGGCCTTGGCCCGCTCGGCACGCGGGAAGGTCGCGGCGAGCAGCGACAGCGTGGCCGGCATGATCAGCGCCGCGCCGACGCCCATCACGGCGCGGGCCGCGATGACGGTCGCCGCGCTGTCGGCGAGGTAGCCGAAGACGGCTCCGCCGCCGAACACCACCAGACCGAGGACGAGCGCTCCGCGCCGGCTGTACTTGTCGCCGATGGCGCCGAGCAGCAGCATCAGCGCCGCGTACGGCACGGTGTAGCCGTCGATCACCCACTGCAGGTCGGCGCTGGAGAGCCCGAGGTCCTTCGTCATGTCGGGCGCGGCGACCGTGAGGGCGGTGTTCGCCATCACGATGATCAGCAGGCTGAGGCAGAGCACCAGCAGCGCCCACCATCGCCGGGCGTAGGGGCGCTCCATCCTCTCGACCGGTTCGGTCATGACGAGTCGCATGGCAGGGATCGCCTTCCTCGGGGTACGCGACGGACTTGCACAGTAACGTGCAATTGCACAACACTGTGCAATGTACGACGTTGCACAGGACTGTGCAAGTCCAGTCCGAAGGGGGTCGGGAAGGCACAATGACCGCCATGACCACGGGTAACACCAGCCGCGCCGACGCAAACCGGCGCCGCATCCTCGACGTCGCCCTCGCGGAGCTGCTGCGCGATCCCGACGCGTCCATGGACCAGATCGCCCGCGCGGCAGGCGTCGTACGACGGACGGTGTACGGCCACTTCCCGAGCCGCGAGGCGCTGATCAGCACGCTCGTGGACGAGGCGGTGCAGGCGCTGGCGGACGCCGACGCGGCGGGCCGGGCGGGAGTGACGGATCCGGCGGAGGCGGTGGCCCGGTCGGTGCTCGCGGTCTGGCAGACCGCCGACCGTTACCGGCTGCTGATCGCGCTGGCCCAGCGGACGGTCACCGTCCAGGGCATCCGCGACCGCCTCGCCCCCCTGCGCGAGTCGAAGGTACGGCTGCTCCAGCGCGGGCTGGACACGGGCGTGTTCCAGTCGCCGCTGCCCGCCCCGGCGCTGGCGTACGTCCACGAGCAGATGCTGTTCGCCCTGATGGAGGCGGTGAACGACGGCCTTCTGGCAGCGGCGCAGGCGGGCCGCTCGGCCACGGTCGCCGTCCTGACCGCGGCGGGCGTGCCCGCCTCCCGGGCCATGGAACTGGTGGCCGAGGTGTCGTAGCAGCGCCTGGGAAACGGAGAACCGGCCGTCCGGCCCCGGTTCAGGCGGGGCCGGACGGCCGGAGAACGGCGGCGGTTCGGATGAGCCGGGCGGCCGGAGACCGGCGGCGGGCGCTCAGGCCTTGACCAGCCCCTCCTTACGGACGGACGGGGTCTCGCTCACCGAGGACCGCCCCTCGTCCAGCAGCGTGGTCTCGTCGAACGGCATCTCGCCGGCCAGCACCCGGCGCACCCGGTCCTTGTCGATCTCCTTGGTCCACGTCCCGACCAGGACCGTCGCCACCGCGTTGCCCGCGAAGTTCGTCAGGGCCCGCGCCTCGCTCATGAAGCGGTCGATGCCCACGATCAGCCCGACGCCGTCGACCAGGGCCGGCTTGTGCGACTGCAGGCCGCCGGCCAGCGTGGCGAGGCCCGCGCCGCTGACCCCGGCCGCGCCCTTGGACGCCAGCAGCAGGAACAGCAGCAGCGGAATCTGCTCGCCCACCGACATCGGCGTCCCGAGCGCGTCCGCGATGTACAGCGACGCCATGGTCATGTAGATCATCGTGCCGTCGAGGTTGAACGAGTAGCCCGTCGGCACGGTGATGCCGACCACCGGCCGGCTGACGCCGAGGTGCTCCATCTTCGCGATCAGCCGGGGCAGCGCGGACTCCGACGACGACGTGGACAGGATCAGCAGGAACTCGCGGGCGAGGTACTTGAACAGCGAGAAGACGTTCAGCCCCGCGACGATCCGCAGCAGCGCGCCGAGCACCAGGAAGACGAACAGGAAGCAGGTGACGTAGAAGCCGAGCATCAGCACGGCCAGGCTCTTGAGCGCGTCGACGCCGGCGGAGCCGACCACGGCCGCGATCGCGCCGAACGCGCCGACCGGCGCCGCCCACATCACCATCGACAGGATGCGGAAGACGAGCCGCTGGAGGTGCTCGATCCCGCGCAGCACCGGCTGCCCGGCCGGGCCCATGGCCTGGAGCGCGAACCCGGCGAGCAGCGCCACCAGCAGCGTCTGGAGCACCTCGCCCTGGGTGAACGCGGACACGAACGTGTTGGGGATGATCGACAGCACGAAGTCCACCGGCGGCAGCGCGTCGCTCTCCACCTGGGCGTGCCCGCTCTTGCGGAGCGCGTCGGTCAGGTGCAGCCCGTCGCCGGGGTGCAGCACATTGCCGACCACGAGACCGATGGCGAGCGCGACGAGCGACATCACCAGGAAGTAGCCGAGGGCGATGCCGCCGACGGCCCCGACCTTCGCGGCCTTCCGTACCGAACCGATACCGAGCACGATCGTGCAGAAGATGATCGGCGAGATCATCATCTTGATCAGGTTCACAAAGCCGGTGCCCAGCGGCTTCAGCTCCACCGCCGCGTCGGGCCAGATCAGGCCCACGGCGATGCCGAGCGCGACCGCCGCGATGACGGCGATGTACAGGTAATGGGTCCGGTCCCGCTGGGCGCGGGGTGCGGCAGGTGCCGTATCGGCGGGGCTGGCGGCCACGACTGCCCTCCTTGACGTCTTCGTCGGCGAACAACCGGCGTGCGGCTCACGTCCGGGCGTTGTTGGGAACGCCGTGACTATCTCCCGGCCTGTGAGGGCGGTCACCCTTCCGTTCATTTAGTTCACGATCGGACGGAGAGGCACACTGCTGACATGCGTCTGCCCGCCCTCCCCCGACCCCGCAGCCTGGCCGGCCAGCTGTTCGCCATGCAGGCCGTGCTGATCGCGGTGGTCGTGGCCGGGTACGCGCTCTTCACCTACGTCAGCGACCGGCGGCAGGCCGAGGAGGCCGCCGCGCGGCAGGCCACGGCGGTGGCCCGGTCGGTCGCCGACGCCCCCTCGGTCCGCGCGGCGATCCGCGGCCCGGACCCGACGGCCCGGCTGGAGCCGTACGCCCTCCAGGTCACCCGGGACGCCAACGTCGACTTCGTGACGATCATGGACCCGTCCGGCATCCGCTGGACCCACCCGGACCGCGCGCAGATCGGCGGACGCTTCCTCGGCAGCATCGAACCGGCCCGGCACGGCCGTACCTTCACCGAGACCTACACGGGCACGCTCGGCCCGTCCGTCCGCGCGGTGACCCCGGTCACGGACGGCGGCCGGATCACCGGGCTGGTGAGCGCCGGCATCAAGGTCGAGACGATCAGCGCCCGGATCCAGGACCAGGTCACCGCGCTGCTCGGGGTGGCCGGCGGGGCGCTGGTGCTGGGCGCGGTCGGCACCTATGTGATCAACGCCCGGCTGCGCCGCCACACCCACGGCATGAACGCCACCGAGCTGAGCCGGATGCACGACTACCACCAGGCGGCGCTGCACGCGGTCCGGGAAGGGCTGCTGATGCTCGACGGCCAGTACCGCGTCGCACTGGTCAACGACGGCGGCCGGGAACTGCTGGGGCTCGGCGGCACCCCGGACGCGGAACTGGTCGGCCGCTCGGTCGCCGGGCTCGGCCTGCCGGCCCCGCTCACCGGCGCCCTGCTGTCCTCCGAACCCCGGGTGGACGAGGTGCACCTGACCGCGTCCCGGGTGCTGGTGGTGAACACCTCCCCGGTGTCCGGGGGCGAGCGCCGGGGCACGGTCGTGACGCTCCGGGACGTCACCGAACTCCAGTCCCTGATGGGCGAGCTGGACTCCGAGCGCGGCTTCACGCAGGCGCTGCGCTCGCAGGCGCACGAGGCCGCGAACCGGCTGCACACGGTCGTCTCGCTGATCGAACTGGGCCGCGCCGAGGAGGCGGTGGAGTTCGCCACGGCCGAGCTGGAGCTGGCCCAGGCCCTCACCGACCAGGTGGTGGCGGCGGTCGGCGAGCCGGTGCTGGCCGCGCTGCTGCTGGGCAAGACCGCCCAGGCGCACGAGCGGGGCGTGGAGCTGGTGGTCTCCCCGGACAGCCGCCTGGACGACGGCCTGCTGCCGGCCGAGCTGCCGGCGCGGGACCTGGTCACGATCCTCGGCAACCTGATCGACAACGCGGTGGACGCGGCCCAGGGCAGCGTCCGGGCGCGGGTGACGGTGACGGCGTACGCTTCGGGCGCCGAGCTGGTGCTGCGGGTGTCGGACACCGGCCCCGGTGTCGACCCCGCGCATGCCGGCCTGGTATTCCAGCGGGGGTTCTCCACCAAGCCGGCCGGGCCGGGCGGGCGGGGACTCGGGCTGGCCCTGGCCCGGCAGGCGGTGACCCGCCACGAGGGCACGCTGACGGTGACGGGATCCGGCGAGGACGGCGAGGGCGGAGCGGTGTTCGAGGTGCGGTTGCCGTTGCGCGCGCCCCTGGGTGGTGGCGGAGGCGCGTCACCGGGCGGCGGATCCGCGACTACAGGCGACGACGCGTACGCGTCACCAGGCAGCGCACGCACGTCGACGGGCAACGGGACCGCGCCCCTGGGCGGCGGCGGATACGCGCCCCCAGGCGACGAACCAACGACCACGGGCAGCGACGGCTATGCGTCACCAGGCAGCGCACGCACGTCCGCGGGCGACGGACCCGCGTCCCCGGGCGGCGGCGCATGTCCGTCTCCCGCCGGTGGGTCCGCGACCACGGGCAGCGACGGCTATGCGTCACCAGGCAGCGCATCCACGTCGACGGGCAACGGGACCGCGCCCCCAGGCGACGGCGGATACGCGCCCCCAGGCGACGAACCAACGACCACGGGCAGCGACGGCTATGCGTCACCAGGCAGCGCACGCACGTCCGCGGGCGACGGACCCGCGTCCCCGGGCGGCGGCGCATATCCGTCTCCCGCCGGTGGGTCCGCGACTACGGGCAGCGGCGGGTACGCGCCCCAAGCCGACGGACCCGCGACCACGCGCAGTGGCGGAAGCGCACCCCTGGGCGGTGGCGGATGACGGACGAACGGCAGCCCATCCGCGTCCTGGTCGTCGAGGACGACCCGGTGGCCGCCGACGCCCACGTGATGTACGTCGGCCGGGTGCCGGGATTCGTCGCGGTCGGGAAGGCGCACACCGGCGCGGAGGCCCGGCGGATCCTGGACCGCACCCCGGTGGACCTGCTCCTGCTGGATCTGCACCTGCCCGACGTGCACGGCTTGCAGCTGGCCAGGTCGCTGCGCGCGGGCGGGCACCACGCGGACGTGATCGCGGTGACCTCGGCGCGGGACCTGGCGGTGGTGCGGGAGGGCGTCTCGCTGGGCGTCGTCCAGTACGTCCTGAAACCGTTCACGTTCGCGACGCTCCGGGACCGGCTGGTGCGCTACGCCGAGTTCCACGCGGCGGCGGGCGAGGCGAGCGGCCAGGACGAGGTCGACCGGGCCCTGGCGGCCCTGCGCGCCCCCACGCCGGCGGCCCTGCCGAAGGGCCTGAGCGCACCGACGCTGCAACGGGTGACGGGCGCGCTGCGGGAGGCGCCGGACGGGCTCACGGCGGCCGGGCTGGCCGAGGCGGTGGGCATCTCCCGCATCACGGCCCGCCGCTACCTGGAACACCTGGTGGACACGGGCCGGGCCGCCCGGAGCCCGCTGTACGGGCAGGTGGGCCGGCCGGAGCTGGTGTACCGGTGGGTGCCGCAGGGGCGGTGAGGCCACGGCGCGGGGGCGATCCCCGGCCGCCCCCGCCCGGGTACGGCGGACCGCGCGGTGCCCGGGACGGCCCGGCCGGCGCGCGCTATCACCCCGCAGACGCATTGACCTGACCGGACCAGCGCTCTTACCTTCACACGGCAGTCATCTCCGCGCCACCCCCACGTGCGCTCAGGAGGTCATGCCCGTGCGCCCCACCGCCGCCCTCTCCGCCCTCCTCGCCGCCGCCCTCTCCGTCACCGCGCTCGCCGCCTGCGGCAGCGGTTCCGGTCACGGCCCGGACACGGTCAAGGTGTCGTACAAGCAGTCCACCGACAACTCCGTCAAGGTGGCGGACACCTACCTGGCCGGCGTCAAGAAGCAGTTCGAGCGCGAACACCCCGGCAAGAAGGTGGAGTTCGTGCCGATCAAGGCGCCGGACGCGGAGTACTACACCAAGCTCCAGCAGATGCTGCGCTCCCCGCGCACCGCCCCGGACCTGGTCTACGAGGACACCTTCCTCATCAACTCCGACATCACCAGCGGGTACTTGAGACCGCTCGACGCCTATCTGGCCAAGTGGCCGGACTGGAAGCAGTTCATCGGCAGCGCGAAGGCGGCGGCGAAGGGCCGGGACGGCAAGACGTACGGGGTGCCGGACGGCACGGACACCCGCGGACTCTGGTACGACAGGCGGGTGTTCGCGAAGGCGGGCCTGCCGGCGGACTGGCAGCCGCGGACCTGGGCGGACGTCCTGGCCGCCGCCCGCGCCATCAAGCGGAAGGTCCCCGGCGTCGTCCCGCTCAACGTCTACACCGGCAAACCGGCGGGCGAACGGGCCACGATGCAGGGGTTCGAGATGCTCCTGTACGGCACGGGCGACGGCTCCTCGGACCCGCTGTACGACGACACCACCGGCAAGTGGGTCGTCGGGTCCCGGGGCTTCAAGGACGCGCTGACGTTCGTGGAGACCGTCTACCGGGAGAAGCTCGGCCCCGACGTCTCCGACGCCCTCGACCCGAACTTCAACACCACCGTCAACGGCGAACTGCTCCCCCAGGGCAAGCTCGGCATCGCCCTCGACGGCTCCTGGCTGCCGCAGTCCTGGCAGCCGGGTTCCGGGCACGTGTGGCCCGACTGGTCCCGGCAACTGGGGCTCGCCGCCATGCCCACCCAGCACGGCCAGGCGCCCGGCAAGGTGAGCATGTCCGGCGGCTGGACCTGGGCCATCCCGGCGAAGGCCGCCAACCCCGGCCTCGCTTTCGACTTCGTCAAGACGCTCCAGACGAAGGACAACGCCCGCAAGTGGTACATCGCCAACTCCGGCATCGCCGTACGCCAGGACGTCGCCGCCGACCCCGCCTACACCGGCGCCCAGCCCGGCCTGCGGTTCTTCACCGGCCTGGTGGCCCACACGCACTACCGGCCCGCGTACCCGGCGTACCCGAAGGTGTCGACCGCCATCCAGGAGGCCATGGAGGGCGTCACGACCGGTGACCTGTCCGTGGCGGAGGCGGCGAGCGGCTACGACGCCACCGTCAAGGACGTCACCGGCGGCCGAGTGGTCCGCAAGTGAGGCGCGGGCACCCGGCCGTCCGGGCCCTCCCGGTCGTTCCCGCGCTGGTCCTGCTGCTGCTCTTCCTCGCCGGGCCGATCGCCTACTGCGTCTGGATCGCCTTCACCGACCTCCAGCTCACCGGCCAGGCCCACTCCTCCTTCACCGGGCTCGCCAACTTCCGCCGGGCCTTCCGGGACGACGCCTTCCTGAACGCCGTCCGGCTGACCCTGGTGTTCACGGTGCTGTCCTCGCTCATCGGGCAGAACACCCTCGGGCTCGTGCTGGCCGCGCTGATGAAGCGCGCCTCGAAACCCGTCCGCACCCTCACCGGCGGGGTGGTGATCACCGCGTGGGTGCTGCCGGAGGTGGTGGCCGGGTTCCTGCTGTACGCGTTCTTCCGCCGCGAGGGCACGCTGAACGCGGTCCTGGACTGGCTGGGTCTGCCCCGCCAGAACTGGCTGTTCACGCTGCCCATCCTCGCCGTGTCCTTCGCCAACGTCTGGCGCGGGACGGCGTTCTCGATGCTGGTGTACTCCGCCGCGCTGGACGAGATCCCCGCCGAGATCACCGAGGCCGCCGAGGTGGACGGGGCCGGCGGATGGCGGCGGCTGTGGCACATCACGCTGCCGATGATCCGCCGTTCCATCGGCACCAATCTGATGCTCAACACCCTCCAGACGCTCTCGGTGTTCGGGCTGATCTGGGTGATGACGCGGGGCGGGCCCGGCGACCGCAGCCAGACCCTGCCGCTGTTCATGTACGAACAGGCGTTCCAGAACAGCATGATCGGGTACGGCACGGCGGTCGCGCTGCTCCTGCTGCTGGTCGGTTCCCTGTTCTCCGTGGTCTATCTGCGGCTGCTGCGGACGGAGGTCTGATGCCCCGCCGACGCGCCCCACACCGACGCGCCTCCCGTCGGGGTCCGTTCCGCCGGGGTCCGTTCCGCCGGCGCGCCACCCGGCGGCTCGCCGCAGACCTCGCGCTGCTCGCCGTGGCCGCCGCCTTCGCGCTGCCGCTGGCCTGGGTGCTGCTGTCCGCCGTGGACCCGGGCGCCGGCCTGCGGGTACGGGTCCCGGACGGGCTCACCCTGGACAACTTCCGCGCGGTCCTCACCCCCGACATCACCTACACACCGCTGCTCAACAGCCTGCTGCTGTGCGGGGGCGGCACGGCGCTGACCGTCGGCTGCGCGGCCCTCGCCGCGTATCCGCTGTCCCGGTTCCCCTCCCGGCTGAACCGCCCGTTCCTGCTGACCATCCTGTTCGCGACCAGCCTGCCCATCACGGCGATCATGGTGCCGGTGTACGCCCTGTTCGTCCGGGTGAACCTGATCGACACCCTCCAGGGCACCGTCTTCTTCTTCGCCGCCTCCCAACTCCCCTTCGCCATCTGGCTGATGAAGAACTTCATGGACAGTGTGCCGAGGGAGCTGGAGGAGGCGGCCTGGACGGACGGGGCCTCGGCCGCGCAGTCGCTGGTGCGGATCGTGCTGCCGCTGATGGGGCCGGGGCTGGCCGTGGTGACGGTGTTCTCGTTCGTGATGATGTGGGGGAACTTCTTCGTCCCGTTCATGCTGCTGCTCAGCCCGGACCGGATGCCGGCCTCGGTGAGCGTCAACGACTTCTTCGGCAACCGGGGCATGGTGGCCTACGGCCAGCTCGCCGCGTTCTCCGTGCTCTACTCGACGCCCGTGATCCTGCTGTACGTCCTGGTGGCCCGGCGACTGGGCGGCGGGTTCGCGCTGGGCGGGGCGGTGAAGGGGTGATGCCGCGACGCGGGGTGACACCGGGTGCCGGGGTATGCCCGGCGATCACCCCGTACGTTCCTACGATCCGTGATCTCGGCGGAACCGACCGTGGTCAGGACCCCTCCGCGCCCCTACGTTGTGCGGGGTGCGCCCACCCTCAGCCCCACCGAACCCCCCGGCCCTCCCGTTCGACGCCCCGGCCGCCCGCAGGCTCCGCGCCGCGCTCGGCATGGGGCCCGAGCACGTCGCCCACGGAATGCGCGTCTCGTACGGGCTGCCGTACGTCACCGCCGATCTCGTGATCGCCTGGGAGCGCGGCACGGTCTCACCCGGAAACCCCGAACTCACCGCGCTGGCGGGTGTGTTGTGGTGTTCGCCGGGTGAGCTGCTCAGCCGGCCGCGGACCCTGCGCGAGCATCGCATCGCCCGGTCCGTGGCGCCCGAGGACGTCGCCCACGCCGTCGGCATGGACCTGCGCGCGTATCTGAGGGCGGAGGAGAGCGGGGTGTGGCGGGGCAACGAGCGCCAGTCGGCCGCGCTCGCGCGGATCCTCCGTCTGGCGCTGCCCGACTTCGTCGCCGTCACCGGCCGCGAGGCGAAGCTGGCGGAGCTGCTGCGCAGCGCGGTGACGACCCGCTGGCAGGCGTATGTACGGCCGCTGCTGAAGCTCGTTCCCCTGGACCGGGAGGTCCTGGAACCGGTCCTCCAGGAACTGCACCAGGACTACCAGGGGCACATGGCCGCCACCCTCGGCTGGGGCGGCGGCAGCCGGAGCGCCGGCGAACCGGGGCAGCGGTTCCTGGACGCCATCGTGGAGGCGTTCTGGCGGTCCGTGACGGACCGGACCGCCTGACGGACGGCGACCGCGGCCGGTTCCGGACCGGCCGCGACCGTTTCTAGAAGACCGACTCGGCCTCGTCCATGCGGTCCTTCGGCACCGTCTTCAGCTCGGTGACGGCCTCCGCGAGCGGCACCATCACGATGTCGGTGCCGCGCAGCGCGGTCATCCTGCCGAACTCGCCGCGGTGCGCGGCCTCGACGGCGTGCCAGCCGAAGCGGGTGGCGAGGACGCGGTCGTAGGCGGTGGGGACGCCGCCGCGCTGGACGTGGCCGAGGATGACCGGCTTGGCCTCCTTGCCGAGGCGCCGCTCCAGCTCGTAGGCGAGGGCGGTGCCGATGCCCTGGAAGCGCTCGTGGCCGTACTGGTCGATCTCGCCCTTGCCGTAGTCCATGGTGCCCTCGGCGGGGTGGGCGCCCTCGGCGACGCAGATGACCGCGAACTTCTTGCCGCGGGCGAACCGCTCCTCGACCATCTTGACCAGGTCGGCGGGGTCGAAGGGCCGCTCGGGCAGGCAGATGCCGTGGGCGCCGGCGGCCATGCCGGACTCCAGGGCGATCCAGCCGGCGTGGCGGCCCATGACCTCGACGACCATCACCCGCTGGTGGGACTCGGCGGTGGTCTTCAGGCGGTCCATCGCCTCGGTGGCCACGCCCACGGCCGTGTCGAAGCCGAAGGTGCGGTCGGTGGAGGAGATGTCGTTGTCGATGGTCTTCGGCACGCCGACGACCGGCAGGCCCGCGTCGGAGAGCATGCGGGCCGCGGTGAGGGTGCCCTCGCCGCCGATCGGGATCAGCGCGTCGATGCCGAACTCCTCGACCATGTCCGCCGCGCCCTCGCAGGCCTCGCGCAGCCGGTCGCGCTCCAGGCGGGAGGAGCCGAGGATGGTGCCGCCGCGGGCCAGGATGCCGCTGACCGCGTCCAGGTCGAGGGGCCGGTAGTGGCGGTCGAGCAGGCCGCGGTAGCCGTCCTCGAAGCCGATGACCTCGTCCCCGTACTGGGCGACCGCCCGGTGCACGACCGAGCGGATCACGGCGTTCAGGCCGGGGCAGTCGCCGCCTGCGGTGAGAACTCCGATGCGCATCGTGCTGTGTCTCCTGCTCGCTGTCGTGTGCCGGTGAGCCAGTGACGATTCTTTCACGTCCGCCGATGCGGTGAAGTCCTGACGGGCGCCTTATCCGTCAGCGGGGGTATTGTCAAGAGGGTTCAGCTCACCTCGGTGGGCGATTTTTATGCCGAAGAGGCGACAGAAGCGACATGAGGAACGGAGTGGACACGTGACGCGCAGCGTGTACGTGACCGGGATCGACCGCGGTGACGGCCGCCAGGTCGTGGAGCTGGGGGTCATGGAACTCCTCACCCGGCAGGTCGACCGGGTGGGCGTGTTCCGTCCGCTCGTCCACGACGGACCCGATCGGCTGTTCGAGCTGCTGCGGGCCCGGTACCGCCTCGCGCAGGACCCGGCGACGGTCTACGGCATGGACTACCGGGAGGCGTCCGCGCTCCAGGCCGAGCAGGGCACGGACGAGCTGGTCTCCGCCCTCGTCGACCGCTTCCACCTGGTGGCCCGGGACTACGACGTGGTCCTGGTCCTCGGCACCGACTTCGCCGGCACCCAGCTGCCGGACGAGCTGTCCCTGAACGCCCGGCTCGCCAACGAGTTCGGCGCCTCGGTCATCCCCGTGGTGGGCGGCCGCAAGCAGACCGACGAGTCGGTGCTGGCCGAGACCCGCAACGCCTACCGCGCCTACGAAGGGCTCGGCTGCGACGTGCTGGCCATGGTCGCCAACCGGGTGGCCCGCGAGGACCGCGACAAGATCGCCGAGCGGCTGGCCGACCGGCTGCCGGTGCCCTGCTACGTGGTCCCGGACGAGCCCGCCCTCTCCGCGCCGACGGTCGCCCAGATCGCCCAGACCCTGGACGCCAGGGTGCTGCTCGGCGACGACTCCGGCCTGGCCCGGGACGCGATGGACTTCGTCTTCGGCGGCGCCATGCTGCCCAATCTGCTGGGCGCCCTGACCCCGGGCTGCCTGGTGGTCACCCCGGGCGACCGGGCCGACCTGGTCGTGGGCTCGCTGGCCGCGCACAGCGCCGGCACCCCGCCGATCGCCGGTGTGCTGCTGACGCTCAACGAGGTGCCGCGCGACGAGATCCTCACCCTGGCCGCCCGGCTCGCCCCGGGCACCCCGGTGCTGTCGGTGTCCGGCAACAGCTTCCCCACCGCCGAGCAGCTGTTCTCCCTGGAGGGCAAGCTGAACGCGGCCACCCCGCGCAAGGCGGAGACCGCCCTCGGCCTGTTCGAGCGCCACGTCGACACCGCCGAGCTGGCCCGCCGGGTCTCGGCACCGAGCAGCGACCGGGTCACCCCGATGATGTTCGAGCACAAGCTGCTGGAGCAGGCCCGCTCCGACAAGCGCCGCGTGGTGCTCCCGGAGGGCACCGAGGAGCGGGTGCTGCACGCGGCCGAGGTGCTGCTGCGCCGGGGCGTGTGCGACCTGACCCTGCTCGGCCCCGAGGACCGGATCCGCAAGAAGGCCGCGGACCTCGGCATCGACCTCGGCGACACCCAGCTGATCGACCCGGCCACCTCCGGGCTGCGCGACGCCTTCGCCGAGAAGTACGCGGCCCTGCGCGCCCACAAGGGCGTCACGGTGGAGCTGGCCTACGACGTCGTCTCCGACGTGAACTACTTCGGCACCCTGATGGTCCAGGAGGGCCTGGCCGACGGCATGGTCTCCGGCTCGGTGCACTCCACGGCCGCCACCATCCGGCCCGCCTTCGAGATCATCAAGACCCGGCCGGACGCCTCCATCGTCTCGTCGGTGTTCTTCATGTGCCTGGCCGACAAGGTGCTGGTCTACGGCGACTGCGCGGTCAACCCGGACCCGAACGCCGAGCAGCTCGCGGACATCGCCATCCAGTCGGCGGCCACCGCCGCCCGGTTCGGCGTGGAGCCGCGGATCGCGATGCTGTCGTACTCCACCGGCACCTCCGGCTCCGGCGCCGACGTGGACAAGGTGCGCGAGGCCACCGAGCTGGCCCGCTCGCGCCGGCCGGACCTGAAGATCGAGGGCCCGATCCAGTACGACGCGGCCGTGGAGCCGTCCGTCGCGGCGACCAAGCTGCCCGACTCGGACGTGGCCGGGCAGGCGACGGTTCTGATCTTCCCGGACCTCAATACGGGCAACAACACCTACAAGGCCGTGCAGCGCTCGGCCGGCGCGATCGCCGTCGGCCCGGTCCTCCAGGGCCTGCGCAAGCCGGTCAACGACCTGTCCCGCGGCGCCCTCGTCCAGGACATCGTCAACACGGTCGCCATCACGGCGATCCAGGCCCAGACCCCCACCCCCACCGAGAAGGCGTCCCAGCAGTGACCTCCCCCACCCGTGTCCTCGTCCTCAACTCCGGCTCCTCGTCGCTGAAGTACCAGCTGCTGGACATGCGGGACAGCAGCCGCCTCGCGGTGGGCCTGGTCGAGCGGATCGGCGAGCAGACCTCCCGGATCGAGCACACCTGCCTCACCGGCGGCGGCACCCGCGAGCACACCGGCCCCATCGCCGACCACGAGGCCGCCCTCAAGACGGTCGGCGAGGAGCTGAGCCGCGACGGCCTCGGCCTGGACTCCCCCGAACTGGCCGCCATCGGGCACCGGGTGGTGCACGGCGGGATGTTCTTCACCGAGCCCACCGTCATCGACGACGAGGTGCTCACCGAGATCGAGCGGCTGATCCCGGTCGCCCCGCTGCACAACCCGGCCAACCTCACCGGCATCCGCACCGCCCGGGCGCTGCGCCCCGACCTGCCCCAGGTCGCCGTCTTCGACACCGCGTTCCACACGACGATGCCGGAGTCCGCGGCGCGCTACGCCATCGACCCGAAGATCGCCGACCGCCACCGGATCCGCCGCTACGGCTTCCACGGCACCTCGCACGCCTACGTCTCCCGCGAGACCGCGCGGCTGCTGGGCAAGGACCCGTCCGAGGTCAACGTGATCGTGCTGCACCTGGGCAACGGCGCCTCCGCCTCCGCGGTGGAGAAGGGCCGCTGTGTGGACACCTCCATGGGACTGACCCCCTTGGAGGGGCTGGTGATGGGTACGCGGTCCGGTGATCTGGATCCGGCCGTCATCTTCCATTTGGCCCGGGTTGGCGATATGTCCATGGACGAGATCGACACTCTTCTCAACAAGAGGAGCGGCCTGTTCGGTCTGTGCGGGGACAACGACATGCGGGAGATCCGCCGCCGGATCGACGAGGGCGACGAAGAGGCCGCGCTCGCCTTCGACATTTACATTCACCGGATCAGGAAGTACATCGGCGCCTATTACGCGGTGCTCGGCACCGTGGACGCGGTGGCCTTCACGGCCGGGGTCGGGGAGAACGCGGCACCGGTGCGGGAGGCGGCGATCACGGGCCTGGAGAGCCTGGGCCTGGCCGTCGACCCCGAGCGCAACGCCGTGCGCGGCGGCGGGGCGCGGCTGATTTCGCCGGACACCGCCCGGGTGGCGGTCGCCGTGGTGCCGACGGATGAAGAACTGGAGATCGCGACGCAGACCTACGCACTGGTCGGAAAGAACAAGTGAATAGCACCTGAGCGGTGTGGCACTCATTTGTATCTTCCGCCAGACGGAATATTCCGTAGCGAAACAAACCGATAGGATCGCCCCATGCGCCGTTCGAAAATCGTCTGTACTCTCGGCCCCGCGGTCGACTCCCACGAGATGCTCGTCGCCATGATCGAGGCGGGCATGAACGTAGCCCGCTTCAACTTCAGCCACGGCACCCACGCCGAGCACCAGGCGCGGTACGACCGCGTCCGGGCCGCGTCCAAGGAGACCGGCCGCCCCATCGGCGTCCTCGCCGACCTCCAGGGCCCGAAGATCCGTCTGGAGACCTTCGCCGAGGGTCCGGTCGAGCTGGAGCGCGGTGACGAGTTCGTCATCACGACCGAGGACGTGCCGGGCGACAAGCACATCTGCGGTACGACGTACAAGGGGCTGCCGGGCGATGTCTCGCGCGGCGACCAGGTCCTGATCAACGACGGCAACGTCGAGCTGAAGGTCGTGGACGTCGAGGGCCCGCGGGTGCGGACGATCGTCATCGAGGGCGGTGTCGTCTCCGACCACAAGGGCATCAACCTGCCCGGCGCGGCCGTGAACGTCCCCGCGCTGAGCGAGAAGGACGTCGAGGACCTGCGCTTCGCCCTCCGCATGGGCTGCGACATGGTCGCGCTGTCCTTCGTCCGGGACGCCAAGGACATCCAGGACGTGCACCGCGTCATGGACGAGGAGGGCCGCCGCGTCCCCGTCATCGCCAAGGTGGAGAAGCCGCAGGCGGTGGAGAACATGGAGGACGTCGTCGCGGCGTTCGACGCCGTGATGGTCGCCCGTGGCGACCTCGCCGTCGAGTACCCGCTCGAAAAGGTCCCCATGGTGCAGAAGCGCCTGATCGAGCTGTGCCGGCGCAACGCCAAGCCGGTGATCGTCGCGACCCAGATGATGGAGTCGATGATCACCAACTCCCGGCCGACCCGCGCCGAGGCCTCGGACGTGGCCAACGCGATCCTGGACGGCGCCGACGCGGTCATGCTGTCGGCCGAGTCCTCGGTGGGCGCGTACCCGGTCGAGACGGTCAAGACCATGTCGAAGATCGTCACCGCGGCCGAGCAGGAGCTGCTGTCCAAGGGGCTGCAGCCGCTGGTGCCGGGCAAGAAGCCGCGCACCCAGGGCGGTTCGGTGGCCCGCGCGGCCTGCGAGATCGCCGACTTCCTCGGCGGCAAGGGCCTGATCGCGTTCACCAAGTCCGGTGACACCGCGCGCCGGCTGTCCCGCTACCGGGCCACCCAGCCGATCGTCGCCTTCACCACGGAGGAGTCGACCCGCAACCAGCTCACCCTGAGCTGGGGCGTCGAGTCCTACGTCGTGCCGTTCGTGAACACCACGGACGAGATGGTCGACCTGGTGGACCAGGAGGTCGTCAAGCTGAGCCGGTTCGACGCGGGCGACACCGTGATCATCACCGCCGGCTCGCCCCCCGGCGTCCCCGGCACCACCAACATGATCCGTGTCCACCACCTGGGCGACCAGAGCAGCTGACCCGGCGGTCCCGTGACACACCGAGGGCGCCCCCTGTGACAGGGGGCGCCCTCGGCCTTGTGCGGCTCCCGAACCGGCTTGTGCGACCGCTCAGTCGGTCGTGTACATACGCATACCCGGAATGTGCAGATTGCCGCCGAACTGGGCCGCCTGGACCACCTTGACGTGGGTGAAGTAGATCAGCGGGATGTTCAGCGGGGGCGGGCTGTCGGGGCTGAAGGTCACCGGGAGCAGCCCGAAGAGGTTCCCGGAGATGCTCTCGGTGTACATCACCGTGTCGCCGCCGGTGATGGTGGACGTCGAGCCCTTGGCGGCCTGGACGTGGTAGGTCTTGTTCGCCTGCTTGTCCTTGACCGTCTGGTGCAGGTCACCGATCTCGGTGCCATTGGAGATGACGTACTTCAGCACCTTCTTCGTGGTGCCGTTCGCCCTGCGCACCTCCACGACGCCCTGGTAGTCGGCGCCCTTGAGGTACAGGGAGCTGGCGTCCAGGTACCAGGGGTCGTCCGCCACCGCCACGGTGTTGTCGACGGCGCCCTCTTCGTCCGTGGCCACCGGGCAGTCCTCCGGGGCGGCGGACTCGCTCCCGGACGGGCTGGGCGTGCCCGAAGGGGTGGACGACGGGGTGTCCGAAGGGGTGGACGAAGGACTGGACGACGGGGTCGGGGTGGCGTCCCCGGCCGGCTTGACGGTGTCGCCTTCGCCGGACTTCGTACCGGTTCCGGTGGTCGTACCCTCGCCGGTCTTCGCACCGGTGCCGGTGGTGTCGTCGGCCGTCTTGCGCGTGTCCCCGGCGGCGCCACCGCCGGAGTCCGTGCCGGAGCCCTCGACCTTGGGCGACTGGGACGCCGTAGGGGCCGGGTCCGATGCCTCCGTGGAGGTGCCGGTGTCGTTGCCCCGGCCGCCGGTGAGGAGGTCACCGACCGCGTCGCCGATGGTGTCCAGGAGGTTCCCGTCCCGGGTCTTCGCCGACGTGTCCGTGTCGGCGCCGGAGCCCGAACCCGAGCCCGCCGTACGGGAGTCCGAGCCGGAGGAGTCGGAACCCGTGCCGGACGAGCCGGAGTTGCCCGCGTCCGGCCCGGCGGAAGCGGAGTCCGAGGTCGCGGTCGGTTCGGGCGTGGCCTTGTCGTCGGAACCTGAATCCGGCGAAGAGGCACCGCCCTTCTCCCGCGTCTTCTCGCTCCCGCTCTCCTTGCCGCTCCCGGCGGTCTCCTTCGACGACGCGTCCGACGCGCCCTCGGAGGCGGACGGCGACGGTGACCGGGAAGGGTCCTTCTCCTTGCCTTTCTCCTCGTCCAGCGCCTTGACGCAGGCCTCGTACTCCTCACGCGTGAGGTCCTTGGCCGACGCGGACGGCGGCGCGGACGGGGACGACGACGAGTTGCCGTTGTTGTCGGCGATGGCCAGCGTGGAGGTGAATCCCATGCCCATGAGCACGGCCGTGGGCATCGCCACGGAGGCTATGGCCTTGCCGGCCGGCATGTGGAACCTGGTGAACAGTGGCTTCCTGGGGGCCGCGTGACGGGGCCCGGTTCTCGCGCGGGACCCGTCCACGTCGGTCCCGCGAGTCACCTCGTCAGCCGGCACTGTGCCTCCCGTTCGCCCCGTTGGCCGGGTTCGTTCCTGACAGGTCGTTCGGGTCGTCCAGCCCGTACACGTGCTGCTCCGGCAGGTGTGCGGCGGCGGGCGAACCGCCCTGGCCCGCGGTCCCGTCCGTCGGCTGCGGCTGCGCGGGTGCGCCCGGCGACCAGGCGATGGCCATCGCTCCGCCGGTCAGCGCGCACAGGAACCCGACGATGAAGCCGCCGATGTTGGACAGCGGGATGGACACCAGCGCCAGCAGGATCGCCGCGACACCTCCGAAGACCCGGATGTGCTGCTGGAACCAGAGGATGATCCCGAGGGCGATGAGCAGTCCGCCGATGATCAGGGAACTGGAGCCGCCGGGCGTTCCGACCGTCATGCTGAGGTTGCCGAGCTGCACGTGCGCGTACGGGAAGTACAGGATCAGAAAGCCGCCGAGCATGACGAACAGCCCGGCCCAGAACGGACGCGTGCCCCGCCAGGCGCGGAACTGCAGCCTCCGGCGGGTGAACTGGCCGGGTACGGCGGCAGAAGTCTCGGCGCTCATAGACAACAGCTCCCTGGTGCGGCGTTGCTCTGGTGATGTGGTGCGGCTGGGAAGGCCGGGGCGAGGGCAGGGCGGGGAAACCAGAGGCTCCCCCACCCGTCATCGTGTGCCTAGTAGCACTCGATTCCCTCGCCGCTGCCCCAGCTCAGGCCCATGTGAAGGTTGGCCAGCTGGAACGTGCCGGCGGTGGTCGCCCACGCCGTCTGCTTCACACCGGTCAGCGTGGCCTTGTCGGCCTGCTGCGCGAACCCGAAGGGGCTGGCCTTCTTCTGCTTGTACTCCTCGGGCTTGGGCTTGGGGCCCTTGGTGCCGCTGCCGGCCGCGACGCCGATGTCCATGTCCTCGAACAGGGCCTCTTTGGCGTCGAGGTTGGCGACGTCGATGTAGAGCTGCGACGCCTCGACCTTCTTGCCCTTGTCACCCGCGGTCAGCTTGAGGGTGACCTTCTTGTTCAGGAACGGGATGGGAGTGACCACGGACTGGCACATGTCGGTGATCTCGGCCCTGTTGAACGCCGAGATCGCCACCGGGTGCGCCTGGTCCTCGCTGCCGTCGAGGCTCTTGCCCGTGTCGACCGCGCCATACTGGGTGAAGCCCCAGCCTTCGAGCTGGCCTGCGCTGACCTTGAATTCCTGCCCCGACACACTGAACGAAGCCGCGAGAGCGCCCTGCGCGAGGGCGACACCTATCGCGGCTGTAGCGGCCACGCTGGGCACCATGACCACAGCGAACCGCTTCCATCTGGTCCCGCCACGCACCTGGGACTCCATATTTCCTCCTTCTCGGACGTACATCTCCTGGCCCGGACTCGCCCTCGGTCGGCGGCTCAGCCGGGCAGGGATGGGAGAAGTGCTACGTCCTCGGAAAGGAGAGCGCCCGCACTCGGCGGCGCACTGCGCGCCCGAATCACCGGCGATCACCCCCGAGCGACAACCACTGGGTCGCGCCTGACACACATCACGCACAACCTTGCTGGACAGGCTTCGCCGGGGTGGCGAAGACCCCCCTGCCCTGGACCCGGCGCCACTGCCGCCGGCCCCGCTCGGTGGGGACCCAGATTGCCCCGTGACCCGGCCGGCTGCCGGGGTACGGGAATGGACCGAGCGTCGCCGATCGTGGTGCATTCTCGGCCTGGACACAAGGGGGTTCGTTACTGGCTAGTAACGGCGAGATAACCGGAGGAAGACCTACCGGTCTCGGAGCGCGACATACGGTCGCATCGCTGGGCAGAGCAAAGCCGTTGATCCCTGGACGAATCCAGACAGACCAACGGCTTCGATTTACTCGCAGTAACAGCCGCCGCGTTTACCAAGATTTGGTAAAGCGCGGCCGCCGTGACGCCTTGGCGGAGAATCTTTCACCACGGCATCACAAGCCGTGGCCGGGTACCGCCCCTCAGAAAAGGGCGCGCGCGAGGGCCCTGCGAGCCGCCACGACCCGCGGGTCCTCCTGGCCCACGACCTCGAACAGCTCCAGCAGCCGGCGCCGTACGGCGTCCCGGTCGTCACCCGCCGTACGCTGCACGGTCTCGATCAGCCGGCCGAACGCGTCCTCGACATGACCGCCCACCAGGTCCAGGTCGGCGGCGGCGATCTGCGCCTCGGCGTCCTTGGGCTTGTCGGCGGCTTCCTGACGCACCTTCTGCGGGTCCATCCCCTGCACGCGCCGGAGCAACTCGGCCTGCGCCAGGCCCAGCTTGGCCTCGAGGTGGGCCGGATCGTCGGCCAGCACGTTCTGGTACGCCCGCACGGCGCCGTCCAGGTCGCCCGCGTCCAGCGCCTGCGCGGCGGCGTTCAGCGCCGCGTCGTACGGGCCCTCGGCCGGCGCGGCCACCGGCGCGCCGCCCGGCTCGGCCTCCGGGTCGACGGTCAGACCGGTCAGCCCGAAGCGCTGCTCGGCCACCGCCACCAGCTGGTCCAGGGTCTCCCGGATCTGCTGCTCGCCGGCCGCGCCCTGGAAGAGCGGGAGGGCCTGGCCCGCGACGACGGCGAAGACGGCCGGGATGCCCTGGATCCCGAACTGCTGCATCAGCATCTGGTTGGCGTCGACGTCGATCTTGGCGAGGAGGAAGCGCCCGTTGTACTCGACGGCCAGCCGCTCCAGGACCGGGCTCAGCTGCTTGCAGGGCTGACACCACTCGGCCCAGAAGTCGATGACGACGGGGACTTCGGCGGAGCGCTGCAGGACGTCCCGCTCGAATCCTGCCTCATCGACGTCGATGACGAGATCGGCCGGGGAGACGGCCCCCGTGCCGCCCTGCCGGGCGGCTTCGGCGCGCGCCTGCTCGGCCTTGGCCTTGGCCTCCTGGGCCGCCTTCACCGCGGCGAGGTCGACGACACCGCTCATGGACATGTTCCGTGGCTGCATGCGTCTATCCTCCCCCGAGCCGGCGCCTGAACGAAAAAGCATTGTGTGGCGCCGGGTCCCCACCCGCGCCTTGTGGCCATCGCCCGTGTACGTCCCTCACGAGCTTTCGCTACGAGTCGTAGCGTAATGCCACGCGGGCATCGCGCGACACCACACCCCGGTGATCTCCCTCACGGCCCTCCGGGACCCGCCGGTTATGGTCGGGGAATGCAGAGCCGCACCCCCGCCAGCCGAACCGGACGCCCGCGCAGCGCCGCCGCGGACACCGCGATCCTGGCCGCGACCCGGGAGGCTCTGGTCGAGCTGGGCTGGTCCAAGCTCACCCTGTCGGACGTCGCGACGCGCGCCGGGGTTGCCAAGACGACCCTGTACCGCCGCTGGGCCGGCAAGAACGAGCTGGTCGTGGACGCCGTCGCGGAACTCTTCGACGAGCTGGAACTCCCCGACCTCGGCAGCCTCGCCGCCGACATCGAGGGCGTGGTCCTGCAGTTCGCGGCCATCCTCGCGCGCCCGGAGGCCCGCAGCGGGCTGATGGCGGTGGTCGCCGAGTCCACCCGCGACGACGCGCTGCGCGAACGCATCCGCGCCTCGATCGTGGACCGGCAGATGCGCCTGGTCCTCCAGGGCCGCGCCCGCGCCCAGCACCGCGGCGAACTCCCCCCGGAGCCGGACCCCGAGCAGGCGGCCCGCACGGTCGACCTGATCTTCGACATGGTCGCGGGCGCGGTGGTCCACCGCACCCTGGTCAGCGGCAAACCCGCCGACGGGGAATGGGTCCACAGCTTCATCCGGGTCCTCCTGCTGGGCCTGGTGGGTGCGTCCCGGACCCCCTGAAGACCCGCATGGACGTGCCGCCCGCCGGGACACTTCCCGGCGGGCGGCACGTCGGCGGTCCGGTCAGAAGCCGGCCGGCTCGGTGTAGACCCCCCACTCGTCCCGCAGCACCCCGCAGATCTCGCCCAGGGTGGCCTCGGCGCGTACGGCGTCCAGCATCGACTCGATCATGTTGGCCCCGGAGCGGGCCGCCGCCAGCATGCCGTCGAGGGCGGCGCGCACGGCCGTCTCGTCGCGGGCCTCCTTGCGCTCGGCGAGGGCCCGGACCTGCTCGCGCTCCACCTCGTGGCTGACCCGCAGGATCTCCAGGTCCCCGGTCACCGACCCGGTGTGGACGTTGACGCCCACCACCTTCTTGTCGCCCTTCTCCAGCGCCTGCTGGTAGCGGAAGGCGGACTCGGCTATCTCGCCGGTGAACCAGCCGTCCTCTATACCGCGCAGAATCCCGGAGGTGATGGGCCCGATCGGGTGACGCCCGTCCGGGTGAGCCCGCAGGCCCCGCTCCTTGATCTGCTCGAATATCTTCTCCGCGTCCGCCTCGATCCGGTCCGTCAGCTGCTCGACGTACCAGGAACCGCCCAGCGGGTCGGCCACATTGGCGACCCCGGTCTCCTCCATCAGCACCTGCTGGGTGCGCAGCGCGATCTCCGCCGCCTGCTCGCTGGGCAGCGCGAGGGTCTCGTCCAGGGCGTTGGTGTGCAGCGAGTTCGTCCCGCCGAGCACGGCGGCCAGCGCCTCCACGGCCGTACGCACCACGTTGTTGTACGGCTGCTGCGCGGTCAGCGACACACCGGCCGTCTGGGTGTGGAACCGGAGCCACTGCGCCTTGTCGCTCTTCGCCCCGTACACGTCCCGCATCCACCGTGCCCAGATGCGCCGGGCCGCGCGGAACTTGGCGATCTCCTCGAAGAAGTCCACGTGCGCGTCGAAGAAGAAGGACAGCCCCGGTGCGAAGACGTCCACGTCCAGGCCGCGGCTGAGCCCCAGCTCGACGTACCCGAACCCGTCGGCCAGGGTGTACGCCAGCTCCTGCGCGGCCGTGGCCCCGGCCTCCCGGATGTGGTAGCCGGAGACCGACAGCGGCTTGTACGCGGGGATGCCCGCCGCGCAGTACTCCATCAGGTCGCCGATCAGCCGCAGATGGGGCTCCGGCTGGAAGAGCCACTCCTTCTGCGCGATGTACTCCTTGAAGATGTCCGTCTGGAGGGTCCCGTTGAGCACCCGCGGATCGACACCCTGCCGCTCGGCGGCGACCAGGTACATGCAGAAGACGGGCACGGCCGGACCGCTGATGGTCATGGAGGTCGTCACATCCCCCAGCGGGATGTCCTTGAACAGCACCTCCATGTCGGCGGCCGAGTCGATGGCGACCCCGCAGTGCCCGACCTCGCCGAGGGAGCGCGGGTCGTCGGAGTCGCGCCCCATGAGCGTCGGCATGTCGAAGGCGACGGACAGCCCTCCGCCGCCCGCCGCGAGGATCATCTTGTACCGCTCGTTGGTCTGCTCGGCGTTGCCGAAGCCGGCGAACTGGCGGATGGTCCAGGTGCGCCCCCGGTAGCCGGTCGGATGGAGCCCGCGCGTGAAGGGGTACTCCCCGGGCCAGCCGATCCGCTCGAATCCCTCGTACGTGTCACCCGGCCGGGGCCCGTACACCGGTTCCACGGGGTCACCGGAGAGTGTGGTGAAGTCCGCGTCCCGCTTGCGCGCGGCGTCGTAACGGGCCTGCCAGCGACGGCGGCCTTCCTCGATGGCGTGAGCGTCCATACCCTCGAATTTACTTGGACGTCCTAGTAAATGTCGATGGCAGACCGCCGCACGGCATCCGTACGGCGGTGTCGCTACGCCTCGGCGACGGCCGGGGTCTGCTCGGCGACCTTGGCCTCGAGCTCGTGGCTGATCTTGCGCTCGACGAAGAACGCGGCCGTGGGGATCGTGCCCGCGATCAGCACCCACAGCTGCTTGCCGACCGGCCACTTCGCCTTGGAGCCCAGGTCGAAGGCGAAGACCAGGTAGACGACGTACAGCCAGCCGTGGGCGATGGCGACGACCCGCGTGAAGTCGGCGGCGCCGTCCATGTCCAGCCCGTACTTCGCGATCATGCTCAGGCACAGCAGCACCAGCAGGACGCCCGTGGTGTAGGCGAGGACGCGGTAGCGGGTCAGCACGCTCTTTTTCATGGAGTCGAGCGTAACCACCCGTTCCGGGAGATCTTGTCCCGGGTCACTCCTCCGTGAAGTCGTGTGCCGCGATCCGCAGGGGACGGAACATCGCGAAGATCTCGCGGCACTCCTCCGCGTCGTACGCCCCGAGCCCGAAGTCCATGGCCATCAGGTCGCGGGTGGCCGCGTCGACCACCTCGCGGCCCTTGTCGGTGATGACGGCGAGGGTGCCCCGGCCGTCGTTGGGGTTGGGACGCTTGGCCACCAGCCCGGACTTCACCAGCCGGTCCACGGTGTTCGTCACGGACGTGGGGTGCACCATCAGCCGCTCACCGATCTTGGACATCGGCAGCTCACCGGCCTTGGAGAAGGTGAGCAGCACGAGCGCCTCGTAGCGGGCGAACGTCAGCCCGTACGGCTTGACCACCGCGTCGACCTCCGCGAGCAGGATCTGCTGGGCCCGCATGATGGAGGTGATCGCGGCCATGGAGGGCACGTTTCCCCATCGCTGCTTCCACAGCTCGTCGGCGCGGGCGATGGGGTCGAACGGAAGGCTGAGAGGCTTGGGCACGTCATCAGACCCTACCGGCCGGTCATATGCCGGTCAGCCCTGTCTCGGCTTTCGGTCACCGGCCGTTCCCACCGGGCGCGCAGGGCGAGCACGCGGCAGCACAGGGTGCCGAGCGCGCCGGCGCCCGCAGGGCGAAACCGCTGTGGCTGCTTGTAGCTGCTGATCCCCGGTGGGGCTCGACCCCGAGGCGGCCCGCGAGGACACCGCCCGGTCGCCGGCCCGCTCCCCGGGTGCGCCGGAGTCGGCGTACGGCCCGGCCGGCGGATCCGGCGCGGATGGTGCCGGAGCCGGTGTACGGCCTGGAACGGGCGTGGCGGGTGCTCGTGGAGCCGGACCGGCCGCCGCTGCGGGCCCTGCTGGAGGCGGACGTGGCCTTCCCCTCGCGGCGGCTGGCCGAGGTGGGGCTCGGCAGGCCGCTGCCGGAGCTGGTCCCCCGGCCGTCCTGGAACGGCCGGACGCCGGCCCTCGCGCCGCACGTCGAGTACGCCGCGACCTCGGCGGGCAGGGCCTGGCGCTGATGCCGAACGTCTTCTCTTGGCCGGACGTGGTCACGGGTTTCGAGGCCCCATGGCAGTCCACACTGGTCCATCCGGCCCGCGGTCTGGGGGCCTGTGGACGGATCCGGGCGCCCGGGGCGCCGAGGCGCTGGTACGGCTGCCGGGCCGAAACCGGGCCGCCGTCCCCGCGGCGCCGGCGGAACCCTCGACCACCGGTGCCCTCGCCCACCGGCTGGGCCTCGCCCCGCCCTCGGTGTCGAGGGGGACGGCTCGCCCGGCTCGGACGGAAGGGGCGCGGCGGGACGCGGGCAACCGTCGGGACACGCCCGCACCCGCCGCCGCGCCCCCGCTCTACTGGGTCCGCCGCCGCAGCTGGTGCCGTACGGCGCGCTGGGCGACCGGGCCCAGGGACTCCACCGCGGCGACCAGGGCCCCCAGCTGCTCCAGCGCGTCCAGCGCCGCCCCGGCCCCGGCCTCGTCCACCCCTTCGTACAGCTCGATCCCGACGAAGGACGCGGCGACCGCGCGCGCCAGCCCCGCCGGGTCGGTGAACTCGCCGAACGGTGTCGCCGCCAGGACGCGGCGCAGGACCCGCTCGATCTCGGTGATCCACAGGTCGAGCCCGGCTGCGGTGGCCGGGCCCAGGCCGGGGTGGGTCGGGGCGCCGGCCAGCAGCTGGCCGAGCAGGGCGACATGGCCCCCGGCCCGCTCACGCTCGTGGATCTCGCGGCCGACGGTCAGGAGTTCGGACAGCGTGCCCACCTCGGCGAGCCGCTCCCGGTAGCGGGCCACCGCCTTCTCCGCCCCGTACCGGCAGGCCGCGGCGAGCAGCTCGTCCACGGATCCGAAGTGGTAGAAGACCAGCGCCTGGTTGACACCGGCCGCCGCGGCCACCGTACGGGCCGAGGTCTTGGCGATGCCCTGCTCGGTGAGCGTACGCAGGGCGCCCTCCAGCAGTCTGGTCTTGGTCTCCAGTGACTTCGCGGTCTCCGGGCTCATGCGCGCGCCTCCTCCCGCACCGGACGCAGTCCGGGCCGTACGCCGCAGGCGCGGATGTCGGTGTACGAGGCGGTGAAGGACCCCTCGTAGCCGAAGAGCGGCCCGAAGTACCGGTTCACCACGCGCACCCGGATACGGAAACGGCCGGTGGTGTCGTCGTAGGACTCGCGCACCTCGGCGGTGGCGCCGACGAGGTCGGGGACGCGTAGGTCCACCGGGCCCTCCCGGAACCGGTGTGTTCCGGAGCGGATGAGCAGGGAACCGTCGGGTTCGGCGTGGAAGTGCAGGTCGGTGGCGAGGTGCTGGTGGGTGCCGAGGTAGTCCAGGACGCGGTCGCCGCGGGGGCCGAGGACCATCTGCGCGTCGAAGCGGCGGGGCCGGCCGGGCAGGTCGAAAGTGCGCACGAAGCTCACCGTCTCACGGCCGAAGCCGTCGGTGTACGGCACGTTCTCGATCACGAAGGGGACGTTCCGGCCGGCCCGCGGGACGAGGATGTTGCGGGTGCCGCCCAGGGCGAGGAACGGCTTCACGAACGCCGGTCCGTGCCAGATCCGGTCCATCACGCCCCGGCCGGTGCATGCCTCGCCGCTGGCCAGGCCGACGGAGAAGCGGCGGCGCAGCGCGGGGTGGAGGCGGTCGAAAGCGGGGCCCATCGCGGCCCGGAAGATCGAGGTCATCGGTACTTCTCCAGGGGCGTCGTCGGTGCGTGTCCGGGGGTGTCCACGGCGCTCGGTCCGCGGGCGTGGCCGGTGCTCGTCCACAGGCGTCGCCGGTGCTTGTCCGGGGAGGCGCTTCGTCATCCGTGTTCCTCCAGCGTCTTCAGCAGGCGGGGCGCCCTGGTGCGGGTGGCCGGCGTGCGCAGGCAGCGGCGGGCGGCCGGGGTGCCGGCGAGGGGCGCTTTGAACAGGGCGAGGAAGACTCCGGGTACGAGCAGCAGCGGGCACAGGTAGGCCGTCGCGTCGGCGAAGGGGCCGGGCAGGCCGGGGGGCGAGCCGTGGCCGAGCACGGTCAGGCAGAGGGCGAGGACCAGGGCCCGGACGGTGAGTTCGGCGAGCCAGTTGCGGCGGGCCCGCTCCGGGGTGATGCCCCGCTCCAGCCAGAGCCGGAGCCGGTCGAAGGACCAGGCGGTCGCCCAGCCCATGAGGGGGCGGAACAGCAGGCGGTCGGCGAGGGCGCCGAGGAGGCCCCAGCGCGGGCGGTAGTCGTAGCCGGTGAGGAAGCGGACGCCGTGGGCGTCGGGCACGTAGCGCCAGTAGCCGCTGCCCTCGGCGATGAGGGAGAGGGGGTGCGGGGAGGCGAAGCGCAGGGCGGAGGTGCGGGTGCCGTCGGCGCGTTCCTTCTCGCCGGCGGCGACGCCGGTGCCGGAGACGGTGAGGAACGGCAGCACGCGCGTGGCGTAGCGGAAGCGCTGCGGTTCGCCTTCCGCGCGCGGGAGGTAGTCGATCTCGGTGAAGCGCAGGTCCCAGCGTTGGTGCCGGGCGGGGTCCTGGGTGCGCGCCCACAGGTCGTCGAGGTCGGCGCGGATGTGCGTCTCTATGTAGAGACCCATGTGTTCCCCCACGTGAGCACGGTGTTTGAGCGACTGCTCAAATCGTCTGGCGCCGAACGTACACCGCTTTGAGCGATCGCTCAAATGTCGGGGACGGAAAAACCCCGGCCCAGAGGACCAGGGTTCTCGCGGGAGGGTGCGCCGCTACTGGGCGAGGTACCGCTCGACGGTCTCCACCTTGCTGGTGAGCCCGTCGGTCACCCCGGGGCGGATGTCGGCCTTGAGGACGAGCGACACGCGCGGGGCGCGGGCCTCGACGGCGGCGACGGCGCGCTTGACGACGTCCATGACCTCGTCCCACTCGCCCTCGATCGAGGTGAACATGGCGTCGGTGCGGTGGGGCAGGCCCGACTCGCGGACCACGCGCACGGCGTCCGCGACGTACTCCCCCACGTCCTCGCCGACGCCGAGGGGCGTCACGGAAAAGGCGACGATCATGCGTTCACGACTCCTTCCTTGCGGGCGCGGGCGGCGATGACGGCGTCCTCGGCCTCGCGGCGCAGCTTGCGCTCGGCGAAGAAGCCGCCGGTGGGCAGCACCGACAGGACGAAGTAGAGGGCGGCCGTCTTCAGGGGCCACTTGGCGCGGTTCCAGGCGTCCGCCCAGAAGATCACGTACAGGATGAAGAGGACGCCGTGGATCGCTCCCATCACGGGGACCGCGTCGAAGTCCGTGGTCCGCTTCAGCACCGAGCAGACGAGCAGGATCAGGAAGGACACGGCCTCGGGGGCCGAGACCAGGCGGAGGCGGCGGAGGGCGGTGGCGGTCTTGATGTCCACGGGTCACCTTCGGTGGGAGGGTCGACGACGGTCTGCCGGTTACGGACTGCCGGTTTGTGCGTGCCGATGCGTGCCGGGCCGGCCGACGGCGGAACCCGGTTTGTGAACGCACGCACAAGCGTTCCCCCATTGTGGCAAACCCCGCCCCTAGGGGTCGGCTCAGGGTGGGTTTCCACCCGTGGGCCCTGTTCCGTCCACCCGTGCCGCCGCTAGTTTCGCAGCGTGGCGATGTTCCGACTCCAGGGCAGCAAGGTGCTCGCCGTCGACATGACCGGGGATGCCGTGAAGGCGAAGAACGGCTCGATGGTCGCGTACGACGGGCAGATGGCCTTCAAGAAGCTGAGCGGCGGCGGCGAGGGGCTGCGGGGAATGGTGACCCGGCGGCTCACCGGCGAGCAGATGACGGTGATGGAGGTGAAAGGGCACGGGACGTGCTGGTTCGCGGACCGGGCGTCCGAGATCAACCTGGTCTCCCTCCAGGGGGACAAGCTCTACGTCGAGGCGAGCAATCTGCTGGCGACGGACGCGGGGCTGCGCACGGGCACGACGTTCACCGGGGTGCGCGGCGCCTCCCAGGGCAACGGCCTGTTCACGACGACCGTGGAGGGTCACGGACAGGCGGCGATCCTCTCCGACGGCCCGGCGGTCGTCCTCCGGGTGACCCCGCAGTACCCGCTGACCGTCGACCCGGGCGCCTATGTCGCCCACCAGGGTCAAGTCCGGCAGTCCTTCCAGTCCGGTGTGACGTTCCGCACGTTCCTCGGCGAGGGCGGCGGCGAGGCCTTCCAGATCCGCTTCGAGGGCGACGGGCTGGTGTACGTGCAGCCGAGCGAGCGGACCACGATCGCGGGGGACGTGTGATGACCTTCCGGGAGATCAACTCCAAGATGGTGGAGGCGACCGTGGCGCCGGGGCAGCGGCTGTTCAGCCAGCGCGGCGCGATGCTCGCCTACCGCGGGGACGTGTCCTTCACGCCCAACGTCCAGGGCGGCCAGGGCGGGCTGATGTCCATGATCGGGCGCAGGGTGGCCGGCGAGGCGACCCCGCTGATGACCGTCGAGGGCAGCGGCACGGTGTTCTTCGGGCACGGCGGCCACCACGTCCATGTGATCACCCTCTCCGGTGACACGCTCTACGTGGAGGCCGACCGGCTGCTCGCCTTCGAGGGCACCCTGCGGCAGGGCACGATGTTCCTGGGCGCCCAGGGCGGGGTGATGGGCCTGGTGCGCGGGCAGGTCACCGGGCAGGGGCTGTTCACGACCACGCTCCAGGGACACGGCTCGGTGGCGGTGATGGCGCACGGCGGCGTCTTCGAGGTCCCGGTCACCCCGCAGCGCCCGGTCCATGTCGACCCCCAGGCGTACGTCGCCCACCACGGCGAGCTCCGCAACAGGCTCTCCACCGCGCTCGGCTGGCGCGAGATGGTGGGCCGCGGCTCCGGCGAGGCCTTCCAGCTGGAGCTGAGCGGCAACGGCACGGTGTACGTCCAGGCGTCGGAGGAGAAGCTGTGAGCATCTACGGGATCCCGGGCGCCGGACCGGTCGTGCACGACCCGCTGACGCTGCCCGCCGACGACAACGTCAACGCGTACACCTTCTGTGTGGAGCTGAAGGGCGGGCAGTGGTTCCTGCAGAAGGGAAAGATGATCGCCTACTACGGGTCGATCGAGTTCAACGGCATCGGGCACGGTCGACTCGACCGGCTTGTCCGTACGTCGTTTCATTCGCCACTGCACGCGAGCGACTGGGTCGTGGCCGAGGGCTCGGGGAAGATGCTGCTGGCCGACCGGGCGTTCGACGTCAACTCCTACGACCTGGACGACGGGAACTTGACCATTCGCGCGGGCAATCTGCTCGCTTTTCAGCCAAGTCTCGCGCTCAAACAGTCGATCGTCCCGGGATTTCTGACCCTTATCGGAACCGGAAAGTTCGTAGCCGCATCAAACGGTCCGGTGGTGTTCGTGGAACCTCCGATCCGGGTGGACCCGCAGGCGCTCGTCGGGTGGGCCGACTGCCCGTCCCCGTGCCATCACTACGACCATGGGTACCTGACGGGTGTACTGGGCGGTCTACGTGCGATGACGGGCCTCGGCGGGGTCTCCGGGGAGGAGCACCAGTTCGAGTTCGCCGGCGCGGGGACGGTCCTGCTGCAGTCGACCGAGACCCTCATGGCCGAGGTGGCGACGGGGGCGGTTCCGCCCGAACCCGGGGTCCCGGGAGGTGGCGGAATGACACCGGGTGGACACGGTCCGCAATCGTCGGGTCCACCGCGCCTTCCCGGACAGCTGGGAGACCTCCAGCGTCGCTTCGGGCTGTGAGCGGTAGTCTGCGGAGTGTGACGTCGAACGCGTGCGCACGTCACACCACCCAAGTTAGTTCGCCATTCAACTTCTTAGGTAGACTTCATTCATGGAGACCGAGACGGCCACGCGCTGGCTGACCGATGCGGAGCAGTGCGCCTGGCGCACCCACCTGGAGGTCAACAGGCTGTTGACGTACCAGCTCGAAAAGGATCTGCAGCCGTTCGGCCTGACAATGAACGACTACGAGATCCTGGTGAACCTGTCCGAGTCGGAGGACGTCCGGATGCGGATGAGCGACCTGGCCTCCGCGACCCTTCAGTCCAAGAGCCGGCTCTCGCACCAGATCACGCGCATGGAGAACGCCAACCTGGTGCGCCGCGAGAACTGTGACACCGACCGGCGGGGACTGTACGCCGTGCTCACGGACCACGGCATGGAGACGATGCGGAAGGTCGCCCCGCATCACGTGGCATCGGTGCGCCGGCACTTCATCGACCTGCTGTCGCCGGACGCGCTGTTGGAACTGGACAAGGCACTCAAGCCGGTCGCCGAGCACCTGAGGGGACAGCGGGGACGCCCCTGAGCCCACCGCGCACGGGCGGCGGCGACCCGGCTCCCCGCCGCCCCCGCAAGCCACCCGGCACCCGGCACCCGGCACCCGCGTGAGCGCACCCGGCACCGCTCACGGCATCCCGTGAGCCGCCCGGCACCGCTCACCGGCACCCGCCGGGCACGGCCCCGGCCACCCCGGGGCACACCGCCCAGCGTCCGCCACGCATCCGCACGGCCACCCGCACCGGTGCCGGCAGTGGCCGCCTCCGTGTGGGCGGGGTGGTGCGGAGCAGGACGAATCGGGGCCCTCGGCGGGCGGGCGGTGCCGGTGGTTTCGCTCACCCGCCCGCGTGTGCCCGGTCGGCACCGCTCACCGGGCATCCGCCGGGTGCTGGCCCGGCCACCCGCAGCCATGCCGCCGACGCGGACCGGCGGCAGCCGAGGCCGCGCAGGAAGCAATCGCTCAGCATCCGCCGGCACTCACACCACCACCCGCACCATCCCGCCCGCGTGGGCCCGCCCGGTCCCGCTCACCGGGCGTCCGGCCAGGTGCTGGCCCGGCCACCCGCTCCACCGTGTCCGCCCGGCGGCAGCCGAGGTCGCGCATCGAGCACCGATCGGCGTCCGCCGCGCGCCCGCACGGGCGACGGCGGCTGAGAACGCCTACCGGCGCGCATCACACCAGGTCGGTCGCAGGCGCCACACGGCCGCCGCTCCACCCCGCCCGCCCGGCGGCCGCTGTCGGCGGGCGGGTGGTGGCGGTGTGCTCGGTCATCCGTGGTCGCCGGGGGCCGGTGCGGGGGACGGCGTCGGCGCGGACGTACGGCCCGGGCTCGCCGTGCGGATGGTGGCGGCCGCGGCCGTCGCGAGGGCGGCGGCGCCCGCCAGGGCGAAGCACAGCGGCAGCGGCAGGCGGCCGATCAGCAGGCCGGCCGCCAGGGCCCCGGCCGAACTCCCCGCGTTGACCCCGGTGTTCACCCACGCCCCGGCCTGGATGCGGGTCTCCTCCGTCGCCGTCTCGTCGGCCAGCAGATACGCGGTCGTCAGCGCCGGGGCGATGAACGCGCCCGCGAGGGCCAGCACACCGGACAGGGTCCACGGGCCGGGGGCCAGGCCCGCCGCCGCCAGCACCAGTCCGAAGGCCGCGGCGAACCGGCACAGCCGGGCCCGGGCGGACGCCCGCCAGCGCACCGCCCCGACCGCGAGTCCGCCGAGCGCGCTGCCCGCCGACAGGGCGCCCAGGATCCAGGGGACCAGCGCGGTGTCGTAGGAGCGTGCCTCGGCGAAGGCCAGCACCAGCAGTTCCACGGCGCTGATGGCGAGCCCGAGGCCCAGCGCGACCACCACCGCCGGCAGCAGTCCCCGCACCGGGACGGACGGTCGCCGGCGGGCGGCGGGGCGCGGGCCGGGCAGGGCCGGGGAGGTGGCGAAGGCACAGGTGCCGGCCACGTTCAGGGCCGCGCTCAGCAGGATCCCGGCGGCCGCCGGGGCGACGCCCAGCAGCGCGCCGACCAGCGCCGGGCCGGAGACGTACAGCAGTTCCTCGGCGACGGCGTCGAGGCTGTAGGCGCGCCGGGCCATGCCCTCGTCCGGCATCAGCGCGGACCACAGGGCGCGCATGGCCGGGCCGAGCGGCGGCGCGCAGCAGCCCGCGAGCGCGGCCGTGCCGGCGACGGCCGCCGCGGGTGCGCCCGGACGCCAGGTCAGCGCGGCGAGGAGGGCCAGCAGGGCGCCGTACAGCAGTGACATGGGCAGCAGGACGCGGCGCGGCCCGTGGCGGTCGACCAGGGCGGCGCGCAGCGGCATCAGCAGGACGGTGGTGGCGCCGAACAGGGACAGTACGACGCCGGAGACGGCCCAGGAGCCGGTGGCGGCGGTGACGGACAGCGGTACCGCCAGGCCGACCGTGGCGTAGGACAGACGGCCCGTCAGGGCGGCGGTGAAGGTGCGGCGGGCCTGGGGCACGCGCAGGACGGCGGCGTACGAGGGCCGCGGCGGGAGCGTGGACACGCGGGAGTTCCTCTGGAGAGGCGGAAGAAGGGGACACCTGAGGGCGCGGTGGCCGACTGCGCGGCCCCGCCTGCCGGGTGTGGCCCTACGCCATGATGAGGAACAGCATGCCGGTCACGGTACAGGGTGATCACCGGACCGGCCAGGGTTCAGCCCTGGGTCAGTCCCGCGACCAGTTCGTCCGCCGCGCGGTAGGGGTCCAGCTCGCCGGCGACGATGCGTTCGGCGAGGGCGCCGAGCCGGCGGTCGCCGTGCAGGTCGCCGATGCGTTCGCGCAGCGCGGTGACGGCGATGGTCTCCACCTCGCGGGCCGCGCGGGCCGTGCGCCGCTCGGCGAGGACGCCCCGCTCCTCCATCCAGGCGCGGTGCTTCTCCAGGGCCTCCACCACCTCGTCGACGCCCTCGGCGCGGGCCGCGACCGTCTTGACGATGGGCGGGCGCCAGTCGCCGGGGCCGCGGGCCTCGCCCAGCCCCAGCATGTGGTTCAGCTCGCGGGCGGTGGCGTCGGCGCCGTCCCGGTCGGCCTTGTTGACCACGTACACGTCGCCGATCTCCAGGATCCCGGCCTTGGCCGCCTGGATGCCGTCGCCCATGCCCGGGGCGAGCAGCACCACGCTGGTGTCGGCCTGGGAGGCGATCTCGACCTCCGACTGGCCGACGCCGACCGTCTCGACCAGGATCACGTCGCAGCCCGCCGCGTCCAGCACCCGGATGGCCTGCGGGGCGGCCCAGGCCAGCCCGCCGAGGTGGCCGCGGGTGGCCATCGAGCGGATGTAGACACCGGGGTCGGAGGCGTGGTCGGACATCCGGACCCGGTCGCCGAGCAGGGCGCCGCCGGAGAACGGGGAGGACGGGTCGACGGCCAGGACGCCGACCCTCCTGCCCTGCTTGCGGTAGGCGGTGACCAGCGCGGAGGTGGAGGTCGACTTGCCGACGCCGGGCGAGCCGGTCAGGCCCACCACATAGGCGTTGCCGGTCAGCGGCGCCAGTGCCGCCATGACCTCCCTGAGCTGCGGTGACGCCCCCTCCACCAGGGAGATCAGCCGGGCCACGGCCCGCGGCCGGCCTTCCCTGGCCTGGGCCACCAGAGAGGAGACGTCCTGCATCACAGCTCCGTTCACTTCACCGACGTACCGGAATCGTCACCTACGGGGTCTCAGGCCTTCGGCACCCGCACGATGAGCGCGTCGCCCTGGCCGCCGCCGCCGCACAGCGCGGCGGCGCCGATCCCGCCGCCCCGGCGCTTGAGCTCCAGCGCCAGGTGCAGCACGAGGCGGGCGCCGGACATGCCGATCGGGTGGCCGAGCGCGATGGCGCCACCGTTGACGTTCACCTTTTCCGTGGACACGCCGAGGTCCTTCATTGACTGCACGGCGACCGCGGCGAACGCCTCGTTGATCTCGATGAGGTCCAGGTCGGAGACGTCCAGGCCCTCCTTCTTCAGCGCGTGCCGGATGGCGTTGGACGGCTGCGACTGAAGGGAGTTGTCGGGACCGGCCACATTGCCGTGCGCGCCGATCTCGGCGAGCCAGTCGAGGCCGAGCTCCTGGGCCTTGGCCTTGCTCATCACGACCACGGCGGCGGCGCCGTCGGAGATCTGCGAGGAGGTGCCGGCGGTGATCGTGCCGTCCTTGGTGAAGGCCGGGCGCAGCTTGCCCAGGGACTCCGCGGTGGTGTCGGCGCGGATGCCCTCGTCCTTGCTGAACAGCACCGGGTCGCCCTTGCGCTGCGGGATCTCCACCGGGGTGATCTCGGCCTCGAACAGGCCGTTCTTCTGGGCGGCGGCGGCCCGCTGGTGGGACAGGGCGGCGATCTCGTCCTGCTCGGGGCGCTTGATGCCCAGGCGGGTGTTGTGCTTCTCGGTGGACTCGCCCATGGGGATGTTCTCCCAGGGGTCGGTCAGGCCGTCGTAGGCCATCGCGTCGAGCATCTCGAGCGCGCCGTACTTGTAGCCCTCGCGGGAGCCCGGCAGCAGGTGCGGGGCGTTGGTCATGGACTCCTGGCCGCCGGCCACGACGATGTCGAACTCGCCGGCGCGGATCAGCTGGTCGGCGAGGGCGATGGCGTCGAGGCCGGACAGGCACACCTTGTTGACGGTGAGCGCCGGGACGTTCATCGGGATGCCGGCCTTGACGGCGGCCTGGCGGGCCGGGATCTGGCCCGCGCCGGCCTGGAGCACCTGCCCCATGATCACGTACTGCACCTGGTCGCCGCCGATCCCCGCACGGTCGAGGGCGGCCTTGATCGCGAAGCCGCCGAGGTCGGCTCCGGAGAAGGACTTCAGGGAGCCCAGCAGCCGCCCCATGGGCGTCCGGGCGCCCGCGACGATCACCGAGCTGGTCGTTCCAGAAGACATGAGGTGCGATCCCCTTCCAGCTGCGCACAGCCGAGGAGTGAACGAGGGTTTACTTCGAATGTACTGAGCGGTTGGACAGGTCGTCACCGGCCTGTCGGTGTGATCGCGCGCACGTTGCGTAACCACCCCGGGAGCGCTGCACTGAATCCATGCTGACGCGAATCGACCACATCGGGATCGCCTGCCACGACCTCGACGCGACCGTCGAGTTCTACCGGGCCACGTACGGCTTCGAGGTGTTCCACACCGAGGTCAACGAGGAGCAGGGCGTGCGCGAGGCCATGCTCCGGATCAACGGCACCTCCGACGGCGGTGCCTCCTACCTCCAGCTGCTGGAGCCGGTCCGCGAGGACTCCACGGTCGCCAAGTGGCTCGCGAAGAACGGGGAGGGCGTCCACCACATCGCCTTCGGCACCGCGGACGTGGACGCCGACTCCGAGGAGATCCGGGGCAAGGGCGTGCGCGTGCTCTACGACGAGCCCCGGCGCGGCTCCATGGGCTCGCGGATCACCTTCCTGCACCCCAAGGACTGCCATGGCGTCCTCACAGAACTGGTCACTTCGGCCCCTGTTGAGTCGCCCGAGCACTGACCCCCGTACATAAGGGCCGGTAGGGTTGGGGGCGGTCGTCCCGTCAACCGGGGCGACCGGGTCCCGTCGTTGCCGGCGGGACCGAGCCGGGGTCCGGGTTTCGGGGGACGAGCGTCGGGGCAGCAGCCCGTGCTCCGCCCTCTGTCCGACACCCTTCCCCGGGGGCCCCGTCCGTCGGATGGACGGAGCTCGTTGGAGAAGCTGACCAGGGGACGGATGGGACCGCGCAGTGCGGGGCTACGAGAGCCAGGAGCGAGAGCCGGCGGCTGACGTCGACCACCTCTCTCGGTTCGAGGCCGAGATGAAGCGGCTGAGGACCGAGCGGGAGAAGGCGATCCAGCACGCCGAGGACCTCGGCTACCAGGTCGAGGTGCTGCGCGCCAAGCTGCACGAGGCGCGCCGCACCCTCATGACCCGGCCCGCCTACGACGGCGGTGACATCGGTTACCAGGCCGAGCAGTTGCTCCGCAACGCCCAGATGCAGGCCGAGCAGCTGCGCCAGGACGCCGAGCGCGAGCTGAGCCAGGCCCGCGCGCAGACCCAGCGCATCCTCCAGGAGCACGCCGAGCAGGCCGCCCGGCTCCAGGCGGAGCTGCACCAGGAGGCGGTGACCCGGCGCCAGCAGCTCGACCAGGAGCTGGCCGAGCGCCGCGCCACCGTCGAGTCGCACGTCAACGAGAACGTGGCGTGGGCGGAGCAGTTGCGCGCCCGCACCGAGCAGCAGGCCCGCCGGCTGCTGGAGGAGTCCCGCGCGGAGGCCGAGCAGGCGATGGCCGCCGCCCGCGCGGAGGCCGAGCGGCTGACCCGGGAGGCCCGGGAGCGGCTGCGCGACGAGGCCGAGTCCGCCCGCGCCGAGGCCGACCAGATCCTGCGCCGGGCCCGCGCGGACGCCGAGCGGCTGCTGAACGCGGCCTCCACGCAGGCGCAGGAGGCCACCGAGCACGCCGAGCAGCTGCGCACCGCCACGGTCACCGAGTCGGACGCCGCCCGCCGGCAGGCCGCCGAGCTGAGCCGGGCCGCCGAGGAGCGGATGACGGCGGCCGAGGAGGCGCTGCGCAAGGCGCAGGCCGAGGCCGAGAAGGTGGTCACCGAGGCGAAGGAGGCCGCCGCCAAGGCGCTGGCGAGCGCCGAGGCCGCCAACGAGACGCGTACGCGCACCGCCAAGGAGCAGGTCGCCCGGCTGGTCGAGGAGGCCACCAAGGAGGCCGAGCACACCCGGTCCGAGGCCGAGCAGCTGGTCGCGGACGCCCGCGCCGAGGCCGAGAAGATCGTCGCCGAGGCCGCGGAGAAGGCCCGCACGATCGCCGCGGAGGAGACGGCCACCCAGCTGTCCAAGGCGGCCAAGACCGCCGAGGACGTGCTCAACAAGGCGTCGGAGGACGCCCGGAAGACCACCCGGGCCGCCGCCGAGGAGGCCGAGCGGATCCGTTCGGAGGCCGAGTCGGAGGCGGACCGGCTGCGTGCCGAGGCGCACGACATCGCCGAGCAGCTCAAGGGCGCGGCCAAGGACGACACCAAGGAGTACCGGGCCAAGACGGTCGAGCTCCAGGAGGAGGCCCGCCGGCTGCGCGGCGAGGCCGAGCAGCTGCGCGCCGACGCGGTCGCCGAGGGCGAGTCGATCCGTGCCGAGGCCCGCCGCGAGGCCGTCGCCAAGATCGAGGAGGCGGCCAGGTCCGCCGAGGAGCTGCTGGGCAAGGCCAAGGCGGACGCCGAGGAGCTGCGGCAGACCGCGACGGCGGACAGCGAGAAGGTCCGCGCCGAGGCCGCCGAGCGCGCCACCGCGCTGCGCCGGCAGGCCGAGGAGGCCCTGGAGCGCGCCCGCGAGGAGGCCGAGCGGCTGCGCGCCGAGGCCGCCGAGCAGGCCGAGGCGGCCCGGACGGGCGCCGAGAAGGCCGCGCGGGAGCTGCGCGAGGAGACCGAGAAGGCCGTCGAGGCCCGCCGGGCGGAGACCGCCGAGGAGCTGTCCCGGCTGCAGGCCGAGGCGCAGGAGCGGCTGTCGTCGGCCGAGCAGGCGCTGACCGAGGCCCGCGAGGAGGCCGCCCGGGTCCGCCGGGAGACCGCCGAGGAGACCGAGCGGCTGCGCGCGGAGTCCGCCGAGCGGATCCGGGCGCTCCAGGAGCAGGCCGAGGCCGAGGCCGAGCGCCTGCGTACCGAGGCCGCCTCCGACGCGTCCGCGTCCCGGGCCGAGGGCGAGGCCATCGCCGTACGGCTGCGGTCGGAGGCCGCCGCGGAGGCCGAGCGGCTGAAGGCGGAGGCCCAGGACACCGCCGACCGGGTGCGCGCGGAGGCGCAGGCCGCCGCCGAGCGGCTGGGTGCCGAGGCGTCCGAGACGCTGGCCGCCGCGCAGGAGGAGGCCGCCCGGCGCCGCCGCGAGGCCGAGGAGCTGCTCGGTGCCGCCCGCGAGGAGGCCGGCCAGGAGCGGCAGCGGGCCCGGGAGCAGAGCGAGGAGCTGCTGGCCGCCGCCCGCAAGCGGGTCGAGGAGGCGCAGGCCGAGGCGACCCGGCTGGTGGAGGAGGCCGACCGGCGGGCCGGCGAGATGGTCGCCGCCGCCGAGCAGCACGCCCAGCAGGTACGGGACTCCGTCGCGGGGCTGCACGAGCAGGCGCAGGAGGAGATCGCCGGGCTGCGTTCGGCCGCCGAGCACGCGGCGGACCGTACCCGGCGGGAGGCCGAGGAGGAGGCGGACCGGGTCCGTTCCGACGCCTACGCCGAGCGGGAGCGGGCCGGCGAGGACGCCGCCCGGATCCGGCGCGAGGCGCACGAGGAGTCCGAGGCCGCGAAGGCGCTGGCCGAGCGGACGACGGCGGAGGCGATCGCCGAGGCCGAGCGGCTGCGCGCGGACGCGGGCGAGTACGCGCAGCGGGTGCGTACCGAGGCGTCGGACGCGCTCGCCGAGGCGGACCAGGCGGCGGCGCGTACCCGGGCGGACGCCCGCGAGGACGCCAACCGCATCCGCTCCGACGCCGCCGCCCAGGCCGACACCCTCATCACCGAGGCCCGCAAGGAAGCCGAACTCCTCCAGACCGAGACCGCCGCCGAGGCGGAGCGGGTACGCACCGAGGCGGTCACGGAGGCCGAGCGGCTGCGGAGCGAGACCGCGGCCGAGGCGGAGCGGATCCGTACCGAGGCGTCCGAGACGCTCACCGAGGCCAACGAGGCGGCGGCGCGTACCCGGGCGGACGCCCGCGAGGACGCCAACCGCATCCGCTCCGACGCCGCCGCCCAGGCCGACACCCTCATCACCGAGGCCCGCAAGGAAGCCGAACTCCTCCAGACGGAGACCGCGGCCGAGGCGGAGCGGGTACGCACCGAGGCGCTGGCCGAGGCGGACCGGGTGCGCGCGGAGGCCGTCGCGAACGCCGAGCAGCTGGTCGGGGACGCCACGGGCGAGGCCGAGCGGCTGCGCGCCGAGGCCGCCGAGACGGTCGGTTCCGCGCAGGCGCACGCCGAGCGGCTTCGGGCGGAGGCCGAGCGGACGAAGGCGGACGCCGAGGCCGAGGCCGAACGGCTCGTCAACTCCGCGCGGAAGGAGGCCGAGCGGACCCTGGACGAGGCCCGCAAGGACGCCAACAAGCGGCGTTCGGAGGCGGCCGAGCAGGTCGACAAGCTCATCTCGGAGACCACGGCGGAGGCCGACAAGCTGCTCGCCGAGGCGCAGGCGCAGGCCCTGAAGACCACGGCGGACGCCGAGTCGCAGGCCGACACGATGGTGGGCGCGGCCCGCAGCGAGGCCGAGCGGATCGTCGCCGAGGCGACCATCGAGGGCAACTCGCTGGTGGAGAAGGCCCGTACGGACGCCGACGAGCTGCTGGTCGGCGCGCGCCGGGACGCCACCGCGATAAGGGAGCGCGCGGAGGAGCTGCAGAGCCGGATCACCACCGAGATCGAGGAGCTGCACGAGCGGGCCCGCCACGAGGCGGCCGAGACGATGAAGTCCACCGGCGACCGCTGCGACGCGCTCATCAAGGCCGCCGAGGAGCAGTTGGCGAAGGCCGAGGCCAAGGCCAAGGAGCTGGTCTCGGAGGCCGACTCCGAGGCGGGCAAGGTGCGGATCGCCGCGGTGAAGAAGGCGGAGGGCCTGCTCAAGGAGGCCGAGCAGAAGAAGGCGCGCCTGGTCAAGGAGGCCGAGGAGCTGAAGGCCGAGGCGGTCCGCGAGGCCCGGCGTACGGTGGAGGAGGCCGAGGAGCTGAAGGCGGAGGCGATCCGCGAGGCGCGGCGCACCGTCGACGAGGGCAAGCGGGAGCTGGAGATCCTGATGCGCCGGCGCGAGGACATCAACGCCGAGATCTCCCGGGTGCAGGACGTCCTGGAGGCGCTGGGGTCCCTCGAGGCGCCCGCGCCCGGGAAGGACGGCGGGGTCAAGGCGGGCGCCACCGTGGGCGCCCCCCGATCAGGTGGCAAGTCGTCAGAGAGCTAGCGGACCGGGGGCGTTGTGGTGTCTTCTGGGTGCTTTGCCCGTCTTCTCGGCAAGTGGCCCCCCGGCCGGCCACCCGAAAGAGGTGCCATTCTCCAGATCAAAACCGTATCCGCTCGATGACACACCGCTGTGGCCCCTAGGATTCTTGTATCACCTCACTCACCGGTCTCATTCGACAGGAACCCCATGAGCGACACTTCCCCCTACGGCTTCGAGCTTGTGCGGCGTGGATACGACCGCGCTCAGGTGGACGAACGCATCTCCAAGCTCGTCTCCGACCGTGACAGCGCTCTCGCCCGGATCACCGCCCTGGAGAAGCGCATCGAGGAGCTGCACCTCGAGACGCAGAACGCCCAGGCCCAGATCACCGACGCCGAGCCGTCGTACGCGGGTCTCGGCGCGCGGGTCGAGAAGATCCTGCGGCTGGCCGAGGAAGAGGCCAAGGAGCTGCGTGAGGAGGCTCGGCGGGCGGCCGAGCAGCACCGCGACCTCGCCGAGTCGGCGGCCCAGCAGGTCCGCAACGACGCCGAGGCGTACGCGGCCGAGCGCAAGGCCAAGGCCGAGGACGAGGGCGTCCGGATCGTCGAGAAGGCCAAGGCCGACGCGGCCCAGCTGCGTACCGAGGCGCAGAAGGACGCGCAGTCCAAGCGGGAGGAGGCGGAGGCCCTCTTCGAGGAGACCCGCGCCAAGGCCGCGCAGGCCGCCGCCGACTTCGAGACCAACCTGGCCAAGCGGCGCGAGCAGTCCGAGCGGGACCTGGCCTCGCGCCAGCAGAAGGCGGAGAAGCGGCTCGCCGAGATCGAGCACCGGGCCGAGCAGCTGCGCCTGGAGGCGGAGAAGCTGCGCACCGACGCCGAGCGCCGGGCCCGGCAGACGGTGGAGACCGCCCAGCGGCAGGCCGAGGACATCGTGGCCGACGCCAACGCCAAGGCCGACCGGATCCGTTCGGAGTCCGAGCGGGAGCTGGCGGCGCTCACCAACCGCCGCGACAGCATCAACGCCCAGCTGACCAACGTCCGCGAGATGCTCGCCACGCTGACCGGCGCCGCGGTGGCCGCGGCCGGCACGTCCAGCGACGACGAGCCGGTCTCCCGGAGCGTTCCGGCGCAGCAGTCCCGGTAGTCGTCAAGCGCGACGGACACGGTGAAGGGGCGGCGGGCCCGGGCCCGCCGCCCCTTCACCGTGTCCGCCTGCCCGCGCGCCTCTCCCGGCCTCCGGACGCCCGGCGGGCCGGGCCCGTCGTTCCGCGTGGCGCGCCGGCGTCGCTCTGCGGCTTTACTCTCTCTTGGGCGGAACCGTCAGCGCCTGGATATCCTCCTAACCCTTACGGGGGCGTGTGCCCCGCCTTCCTGAACCTTTTCGATGGGTGCGGAGCATGATCGAGGCTGTCGGCCTGACCAAGCGCTACGGCGACAAGACCGCCGTGTACAACCTTTCCTTCCAGGTACGGCCAGGAGCCGTGACCGGCTTCCTCGGGCCGAACGGCTCGGGCAAGTCCACGACGATGCGGATGATCCTCGGGCTGGACAACCCCACGTCCGGGTCGGTCACCATCGGCGGCTATCCGTACCGCAAGCTGCCCAACGCACCCCGGCAGGTCGGCGCGCTGCTCGACGCCAAGGCCGTGCACGGCGGCCGGTCCGCCCGCAACCACCTGCTGAGCCTCGCCCAGCTGTCGGGCATCCCGGCCCGCCGCGTGGACGAGGTGCTCGGTGTGGTCGGCCTCCAGGACGTGGCGAAGAAGCGCTCCAAGGGCTTCTCGCTCGGCATGGGCCAGCGCCTCGGCATCGCCGCCGCGCTGCTCGGCGACCCGCAGGTGCTGCTCTTCGACGAGCCGGTCAACGGTCTCGACCCCGAGGGCATCCTCTGGGTCCGCAACCTGATGAAGGCGCTCGCGGCGGAGGGCCGTACGGTCTTCGTCTCCTCCCACCTGATGAGCGAGATGGCGCTGACCGCCGACCACCTCATCGTGATCGGGCGCGGGCAGTTGCTCGCCGACATGAGCGTGACGGACTTCATCTCGGCGAACTCCGCCGACTTCGCGCGCGTGCGCACCCCCGACACCGAGCCGCAGCTGCGGGAGAAGCTCGCCGCCGCGCTCGCCGAGGCGGGCGGACACGTACTGCCCGAGCAGGACGGCGCGCTGCGTGTGACCGGGCTGCCGCTGCCCCGCATCAGCGACCTCGCGCACGACGCGGGCGTCCGGCTGTGGGAGCTGTCCCCGCACCAGGCCTCCCTGGAGGAGGCGTACATGCGGATGACCCAGGCCGCCGTGGACTACCGCTCGACCGCCGACCAGAAGGCGGGCCTCCAGCAGCCGCTGCCGCCCGGCGCCCAGCCGCCCGTGCCGGTGCCCGGCCAGGGCCAGCCCGGCTGGTACGCCCCGCCGCCGCCGCAGCAGGGCGGCCAGCCCTTCGCGATGCCCCCGGGCGGCCCGTACGGCGGCGCACCGGGCAACGGCCAGGGTGCCCCTGCGCACGGGTACGGCGCCGCGGGCACGGCGCCGGGTACGGCCAATCCGTACGCCCAGCCGGCCCCTCCGGCCCAGCCCGCGGCCCCGGCGCAGGCGGGCGCGGCTCAGCCGGGCGCGGCGGCTCCCGCGGCCGCCCCGGTGCCTTCGGCCGCCCCGGTGCCGCAGGACCAGCCGACGCTGCTGACCAAGAAGGCGCCGGCCGCCCCGCAGGCTCCCGCGACCCCGCCCGCGCCGCAGCAGGCGCCCGCCGCCACTCCCACGGCCCCCGCCACGAGCCCGGCCGACGCCCCCGCCCCCGCCCCGACGACCCAGCCCGAGGACGCCCGATGAGCACCCCCCAGCCCCCGATGCCGCAGGCCCCGGCCGCCGCGCCCGAGTGGCAGGCGCCTGGTGGGTCGTACGCCGGTTACACCTCGCCCATCCCGGTCGTGCGCACCCATCTCGGGCACGCGCTGGCCTCCGAGTGGACGAAGATCAGGTCGGTGCGCTCCACGATGTGGACGCTCGGCGTGTTCGTGCTGCTCGTCGTCGGCATCGGTCTCGCCGCCGGCGCGCTGGTCTCGGCCAACTCCAGCTCCGCGGACATGGACGGCGAGAACCCGCTGACGCTCGGCTTCTTCGGCCTGCTGCTCGGCTCCATCTGCATCATCACGCTCGGCGTGCTGACCACGGCCTCGGAGTATGGCACGGGCATGATCCGCACGACGATGACCGCGTGCCCCAGCCGGGCCCGGGTGCTCGCCGCCAAGTCGATCGTGTTCTTCACCGTCGCCTTCGTGTTCACCCTGGTCGCGTCCGCCTTCGTGGCGATGGTCCAGGTGTCCATGCTGGAGGGCGCCGGCGCCCGCACCCCGAGCGGCTCGGAGTGGTTCAAGGCCACCGTCGGCATCAGCCTCTACATCGCGCTGCTCGGCCTGCTCTCGCTGCTCATCGGCTCGGTCATCCGGCACTCCGCGGGCGCCATCACCATCATGATCGGCGTGGTGCTGGCACCGCTGGTGATCGCGATGTTCATGGTCGCCCAGTCGATGGAGAAGCTGCGCGACTGGCTGTTCGAGTACTCGATCCCGAACCAGCTGAGCGTCTTCTACTCCAACTCCCTGACCGAGTCCGGCCCGTCCGGCTGGGACCCGCTGTGGATCATGCTGGGCCTGACGGCGGCGGTGTACGCGGGCACGTACGCGCTGCTGCGGAGCCGGGACGTGTGAGCCGTACGACATGTGAGCCGTACGACGTGTGAGGCGTACGACAGCACCTGGCCGTGCGGCTCAGAACCTCGGCGCGTTACGGGACCGCTGCACCCGCGTGGTGCGGCGGTCCTTCGCGTTCCAGCAGGCCTTGTGCCAGTGCCGGCGGTCGTCGACGCCCGCGTACTCGGGCCAGGCCACCACGTGCGGGACGCCGGAGGGGATCATCTGGTCGCAGCCCGGGCAGCGGTAGGTCTTGCCCTGCGCGCTCGCCCCGGCCACGTGCCGCACGCTCCAGTCCTCGCCCTGCCAGCTCTCGGTGGACTGCCAGCCGCCGTACCGGCCCGCGGGGTCGTCCTCGGCGCTCCGGCCCGACGATCCGGCTGCCTTCGGTCGGTTGCGACGCGGGGACACGGGACACCTCTCGGGGCTATACAGGAAGCAGGGGCTGCGTCCAGCCTACGCGGCGCCGAGCGGGGTACGGGTACGGAACCAACCCCCACAAGTCCCCCTCCTGGGCGACCCATTCTGCAGACAATCGGCAAATCTCCCTGCGGGACCGTGTCCTTGGCACGTGTCAGACGGTTATGCCGGGCGGGGGAGCTCCGGGTCGGAGCCAAGGAAGCAGGAATGTGATGCGCGTAGGAACTTTTGTGCTGGCCGCCCAGTTCCCCGGTCAGGGTCCGGGAGAGGCGCTGCACCGGGCGGTCCGCTCGGCGGAGGTCGCCGAGCAGGCCGGGCTGGACGCCGTATGGCTGGCCGAGCACCACTTCGTGCCCTACGGCACATGCCCCTCGGCGGTCACCCTGGCCGCGCTGCTGCTGGGCCGCACCCGGCGCGTCCGGGTCGGCACGGCGGTCAGCGTCCTGCCCACCGCGCACCCGGTCGCCCTCGGCGAGCAGGCCGCGCTGCTCCACGTCACCAGCGGCGGACGGTTCACCCTGGGCGTCGGGCGCGGCGGCCCCTGGGTGGACCTGGAGGTGTTCGGCGCGGGCCTGAAGGCGTACGAACACGGGTTCCCGGAGTCCCTCGATCTGCTGCTGCGCTGGCTGCGCGAACCGGCGGTGGCCGCCGGCGGCGAGCGCTTCTCCTTCCGCGAGGTACCCGTCGTACCGCGCCCGTCGGACGCCCTGACCGACAGCCCCGGCCCCGAGGTCGTGCTGGCCTGCACCTCGCCGGCGAGCGTGCGGCTGGCCGCGGAGCGCGGGCTGCCGATGCTGCTCGGCATGCACATCGGGGACGAGGAGAAGGCCGAGATGGTCGCCCTGTGGCGGGACTGCGCCCGCGCGGCGGGCCGGACGGCCGAGGAGATCGCGGGCGCCGCCCATGTCTCGGCCGGCGTCTGCCAGCTCGCCGACCGGCGCAGCGACGCGGCCGAAACCCTGCTGAAGGCGATGCCGGGCTGGCTGCGGCAGGGGCTCGGGGCCCATATGACGGTGGACGGACGGGAGCGCGTGATGCGCGACCCGCACGCCTACACGGAACTGCTCTGCGGGCTGCATCCGGTGGGCACCCCACGGCTCGCCGCCGACCGGCTCGCGGCCACCTCGGAGCGCACCGGGATCTCCCGCTTCGCCCTCCTGGCCGAGGGCTCGGGCCAGCTCGCGGCCACCGAGGAGAACCTGCGGCGGCTCGGCGCGGAGGTACTGCCCCAGCTGAGCTGACCGCGCCGGACCGCGCCGGTCTCCCGGACAGCCGGTCCCGCTCTCCCGGGCCCCGCCGGCCGTCCCCGGCGCGGGGCCGCCGGGGGGCTTGCCGCCCCGACGACGCGTGCACCTCCCCCGGGGTGGAGCGGCAAGCCGACGGCTCCGGCGACTCGGTCACGGCCGTGCCGCGGCCGCGTCAGCAGTCCCGGAGCTCCGGGGACTGGTTCAACAGCTGGGCGCGCACCGACGTGAAGCGGGCCAGCCTCTCGTCCACCGAGGCGTCCAGCGGGAACACCGCCACACGGTGGCAGTTCTGGAAGGCCAGCCGCACACCGAAGTGCCGCTGCAACGCGCCGCGTATCGCGTCACTCGCGAGCGCGCGCAGCAGCTGACCGCGCGCCTGCTCGTCCGGCGGGGGCGTCTGGTTGTCGGCGAAGGGTCCGCCGTCCACCTTCAGCTGGGCCACCAGGGAGCTGATCATCTCCCATGCGTAGGGCAGGGAGGTCCGGACGCAGTCGACGAATGCTGCTTCGTCGACCTCGCCTCGCTCGGCCTGTTCGAGTAGGGCCGGTGAGACGTCGAGCGACATGGGTTCTCCTCTCGCACCCCCGAAGCGCAGGGGCTGGCGGACAGATAGGGGAGTTCGCGATTTCCGACACGCTCGGTACAGGGGCCGCAACCTCCCGTTCCCTACGGTAGGCAACGGTCGGTGACCACACCAGCAGAATGCGTATATGGAACGGTCGGCTCATGCTCACTATCGGCCAGGGATGAACAAGAGGTTCCAGGGACAATCGGGACGATCCGCAGGGAGCAGGATGGGCGGATCGCGTGCACCGGCGCGCGTCGAGTAGCGTTGCCGACCATGCGTCTCGTCATTGCCCGATGCTCGGTCGACTACGCCGGCCGGCTCACCGCCCATCTGCCCTCGGCACCGCGACTGATCCTGGTCAAGGCGGACGGCAGCGTCTCCATCCACGCCGACGACCGGGCCTACAAGCCGCTCAACTGGATGTCGCCGCCCTGCACGCTGAAGGAGGGGACCGGCGAGGAGGCGGGCGTGTGGACCGTCGTCAACAAGGCGGGCGAGAAACTGATCATCACGATGGAGGAGATCCTCCACGACTCCTCGCACGAACTCGGGGTGGACCCGGGCCTGATCAAGGACGGCGTGGAAGCGCACCTCCAGGAGCTGCTCGCCGACCGCATCGAGACCCTGGGCGAGGGGTACACCCTGATCCGCCGCGAGTACATGACCGCGATCGGGCCGGTGGACATCCTGTGCCGGGACGCCGACGGGCAGACGGTCGCGGTGGAGATCAAGCGGCGGGGCGAGATCGACGGTGTCGAACAGCTCACCCGTTACCTGGAGCTGCTCAACCGCGACCCGCATCTGGCGCCGGTCCGCGGCGTCTTCGCCGCGCAGGAGATCAAGCCCCAGGCCCGCGTCCTCGCCACCGACCGCGGCATCAACTGCCACATCCTGGACTACGACGCCCTCCGAGGCATCGAGGACGACAAACTCCGCCTGTTCTGACCGCCCCCGCCACGCACACCGCCGCCCCCGGCCCCCGCTGCGGGGGCCGGGGGCGGCGGTGTGTGCCGGATGCCGTCGGCGGGGCGGGTCAGATCACCGAGTTCGTCGCGGACGGGGCCGGGTAGGTCGCCGAGGCCGTGGTGGAGCCGGTGGAGCCGGAGGTCGTCGTGCCGGTGGTGTCGCCGGAGGTGGTGCCGCCCGTGTCGGTGGTGCCGCCCGTCGCCCCGCCCGTGGACGAACCGTCCGTCGGGCCGCCGGTGGTCTCCCCCGTCGTACCGGTGGTGCCGCCCGTCTCGGTGCCCGTCGTCCCGCCCGTGGCCGAGCCGTCCGTCGAGCCGCCGGTCGTGGTGCCGCCCGTCGGCGTACCCCCCGTCGAGCCGGTGGAGCCCGCGCCGCCGCTCCCGGTCGAGCCGCCGGACGTGCCTCCCGTCGTCCCGCCCGTGGACGAGCCGCCCGTCCCGCCGGGCCTTGGCGATGCCGACGGCGAGCCGGAGGACGTGCCGGGCAGGGACGGCTCGCCGCTCTCCGAGGGGCGGTACGTGGCCCTCGGCGGTGCGGGGTCGTCCGCCGTGCCGTACGTGCCGTCCGGGCCCGGTGCCGTGGGCCGGCCGCCGACCGCGCCGGTGTCGCCGCCGTCCGACGGTCCCACGCCCGAGTCCTCCTCGCCCGCCTCGGGGCCCGCCGACGGATTGGCGTCGACCTTGCCTCCCGGGTCCTGGCCGGCGCTGCCGGAGGACGTCATGCCGAGCGTGACGACCGTACCGAGCACGGCCGCGAGCAGGGCCCCGGCGCCGGCCGCCACCAGGTTGCGCCGGGCCAGCCGCCGCAGGCCGCCGCCCCGCGCAGCGGGCCGCGCCACGGGCCGGGTCGCGGGTTCCGCCACCGGCGGGGCCACCGGCCGGGGCACGGGCTGGGGCAGCTGCCGGGTGACCTGGGTCTCGCCCGCGGGGCCGTGGGGCACCGGCGCCGGCTCGTCCGGCCGTACCTCCGCCGGCTCCTCCCGCACCGGCGCGGCCGGCGACGGCGCGGGCCGCCCCGGCGCCTCGCCGGCGCGGTCGGCGAGCAGCGCCAGCGCCCGGCGGCCGGCCACCGCGCCCCGCTTGTCCGCGAGCGCGCCGCGCAGCCCGCTCGACGCCTCCAGCTCCGCACGGGCCCGGCCGAACTGCCCGGAGCACAGCGCGAGGATGCCCAACTCGTGGTGGAAATAGGCTTGTTCGGCCACCTCTCCGCTCAGCCGGGCGGCCTCCGCGCCGGACCGCAGGGCCCGTTCCCAGGCGCTCCAGTGCAGTCCCGCGGCGAAGGCGGGCGCCGCCGTACGCGCCAGCCGCACCGCGCCGCCCTCGTCGTCGTCGGCGGCGGCGGACGACGCACGCGGGACGACGGCGGCCAGCGCGGCCAGCACCGCGTCGGCCTCCGCGCACACCCGTTCCGGGGTGACCGAGGGATGCCCGGCCCACCAGGCGTAGTGCCGGGCGGCGGTGAGGGCGTGCCCGGCCGCGTCGTCGGCGTATCCGGCGGCCTCCAGCTGGGTCCGCACACCGGCCGCGAGCCGGTAGCGGGAGCCGACCGGGGAGACCAGGCCGCAGCTCGCCAACTCGCCGAGGGCCGCGTCGGCGTGGGTGTCGCCGACCAGGGCGGGCAGGTGCGCCTGGTGCGGCAGCTCGCCGCCGAGGGCCACCGCGAAGCGCAGGGCGGCCCGGGCGGAGGGGGTGAGCCGGGAGGCGAGCAGCGGGGCGGGTGCCGCCGCCTCGCCGAGGGAGGGCAGCGGAACCTCCTCCCCCGGCTCCACCGGCCGCTCGACGGGCCGGCGTACGTCCTCGAAGACCCCGTACTCGTCCACCGCGCCGGTGCTGGCCCGCAGTCGGTCGCGCTGCCGGAGCAGGGCACCGGCCTGCACGAACCGCAGCGGCAGCCCCTCGGACTCGAACCACAGGTCGCCGGCCCAGTTGACCTCTTCCTCGGTGAGCGCCCGGCCGGCGGTCCGCTCCAGGATCGCCAGCCCGGCGGCCCGGTCGAGACCGCCGAGGAAGACCTCCTCCACGTCCGTCTCGGCCGAGGGCGCGGGGACGTCGGGCGTGACGGAGAACAGGAACGCGCACTCGGGGGTGGCGTCGAGCAGTTCGTCCAGGGCGGCGCCGCCGAACTCCAGGTCGTCCACGACGACGACCGCGCCGATCTCCCCCACGAGCGCCCGGAGTTCGTCCGGATCGGGACGGTAGCCGGGGGCGTCGTGGACGGCGTGGAACAGGTCGTGCAGCAGGTCGCCGGACGCCCGGCGGAAGCCGCTCAGCCGGACCACGCCGTCGGGGGCGAGGTCGCGGCAGTCCTCGGCGACCGCGTCGAGCAGCGCGGTGCGGCCGGAACCGGCCGGGCCGGTGAGGCGGACGGAGCGCCCGCGGGCCAGGAGCCGGGCCAGGCGCTCGCGTTCCTCCTGACGCTCCGGCACCTCGGGGGCGGCGGGGGCGGAACCGGCCGGGGCGGGCGGACGGGCGGCGAGTTCGACCTCGGCGCGCTCGACGGCGGTGCGCTTGGTGGCCCTGCCGGGGCGCTCGGCCGGCGGGCACGGCTCGATCTCGCTGCCGTCGACCGGGTTGACGGTCAGCTGGAGGTCGCCGCAGACCAGCCGCTCCATGCGGGCGGGCGCGGGCGTGGCCGGGGCGAGGTCGGAGGCGAGGGGATCCCGGGACGGGCGGCGGTGGTGCGCCTGGCCGTGGTCCTCGGGTCCCGGGTTGATCGGGTCCATGGGTTCAAGCTCCCCAAAAGCGTCGTGTGCCCGTGTTGTGGCCCTCCCGGCCTCGTCGCACACCGCGCTGTCGCTTCTGGTCCGGGCCCGCTCGGTCGAGGGTCGCGAGACGGCGGGCGACCGCACCCTAAACCGTCACCGGGTCCCGGCGACAGGGCGGGGGGCCCCGCGGTCCGAGACGTCACGGTCTCGGGAGGATTGCCCCCGTCGTACGGTTCGGCGGTCGCGCCCGGTCCGGCCGGGCCCCGCCTGGTACGCGTCGCGCCCCCGCGGATGCCTCAGACCCGGGGCAGCGACTCCACGCCGATGCCGCCCTCGATGGCGAGGATGCGGTGCAGCCGGGTGGCCACCAGCAGGCGCTGCATCTGCGGGGGCACGCCCCGCAGCACCAGCCGGCGCCCGCAGCGGCCGGCCCGCCGGTGGGCGCCCATGATCACGCCGAGTCCGGTGGCGTCCCAGGAATCCAGTTCGGACAGGTCGAGCACCAGGTCGCCGACTCCGGTGTCGACGGCCGAGTGCAGGGCCGTACGGGCGTCCGCCGCGCTGCGGACGTCGAGGCGGCCCCCGACGACCAGCTCGGCGTGGTCGCCCCTGATGTGCATATGCGCTCCCCGTTGAGTGCGGTTGGCGTCCTCGGTGACGGATGCTGTGCCCCGTCTGACTGTGCGGGTGGCGGTGCGGTTGCTGCTTGTAAGCGAACCGATACCGATTTCACCCCCGGGAGTGATCCTCCCGGGGACTGTGTGGCGGCGTGGGGCTCAGTACCTGTAAAAGCCCTGCCCGCTCTTGCGGCCGATGTCACCGGCGTCCACCATCCGGCGCATCAGCTCCGGCGGGGCGAACTTCTCGTCCTGGGACTCGGTGTAGATGTTGCTCGTGGCGTGCAGCAGGATGTCCACGCCGGTGAGGTCGGCGGTGGCGAGCGGGCCCATGGCGTGGCCGAAGCCCAGCTTGCAGGCGAGGTCGATGTCCTCGGCGGTGGCGACGCCGGACTCGTAGAGCTTGGTCGCCTCCACCACGAGGGCGGAGATCAGCCGGGTGGTGACGAAGCCGGCCACGTCCCGGTTGACGACGATGCAGGTCTTGCCGACGGACTCGGCGAACTCCCGGGCGGTGGCGAGGGTCTCGTCGCTGGTCTTGTAGCCGCGGACGAGCTCGACGAGCCGCATCATCGGCACCGGCGAGAAGAAGTGGACGCCGACGACCCGTTCGGGGTGCTCGGTGGCCGCCGCGATCTTGGTGATCGGGATGGCGGAGGTGTTGGAGGCGAGCACGGTGTCCTCGCGCACGAGCTTGTCGAGCGCGCGGAAGATCTCGTGCTTGACCTCCAGCTTCTCGAAGACGGCCTCCACCACGACGTCCGCGTCGGCGGCGGCGTCCAGGTCGGTGGTGGGGGTGATGCGCGCGAGGGCGGCCTCGGCGTCCTCGGCGGCCAGCTTGCCCTTGCTCACGAACTTGTCGTACGAGGCCCTGATGCCGTCGGTGCCGCGCCCCAGCGCCTCGTCGGTGACGTCTCGCAGCACGACCTCCCAGCCCGCCTGCGCGGCGACCTGAGCGATACCGGATCCCATGAGCCCGGCCCCGATGACGGCAAGCTTCCGTGCCACTCCGACTCCCCTTAGAACGCGCTGAACGTCTGCCTCTCCGGCGGACCATAGCGCTCCGGGGGCGTCGTGTGACCGGTAAGTAACGCGCGTCACGTCTCAATTGACGGACATCACACCGGCAGGGGTCAGGCGGCGCCTCGGACGGCGTAGTTGAGGACCTTTTCGCTCAACAGGTCCTCGATGTCGTCCATCAGGACGAGTACCTCTCGTGATACTTCGGCCGGTTTGCGGCCGGCGACCATCTCGCGGCCGATGGCGACGAAGACGGCCTGGTGGACCCAGCAGATCTGACCGGCCATCAGATCCGGGAGCGGGTCGTCGGCGGCGGCGCCGGTCTCCTCGCGCAGGGTCGCCTCGAGGATGTCGTGGGTCTCCTGCTGGAGGCTCCACAGCCGCGAACGCAGCGCCGGCGCCTCGTGGATGACTCGCATGAAGCGGTCGTAGCCGGCCATCAGGCCGACCCGGGGCGAGACGGCCTCGACCTCCGAGCGCAGCTCGCGCAGGACGGCACGGGCGGCGGACTCCCCCACGTCCCGGCCGCGGACCCAGCGGGCGAGCCGGTCGGCGACGCCGGCCGAGCGGTCGAAGAAGAGGTCCTCCTTGGCGGGGAAGTAGTTGTAGACGGTGTTGACGGAGACGTTCGCCGCCTCGGCGATCTCCGCGACGGTCACCGCCTCGAAGCCGCGCTCCAGGAACAGCCCCGTGGCGACATCGGAGATGTACTGCCGGGTCTGCCTCTTCTTCCGCTCCCTGAGCCCCTCAGCCATGCCCTCATCCTAGCTTCACTGGCCTCACTGAAAAATTGGGGTCGTTGCAAAATTTCAGGGACTCTGTTTTTCTGAGGGCATGGCAGCAGTCATCAGCACGGCGGGCCTGGCCCGCACCTTCCCGACGAGATCCGGACCCGTCGAGGCCGTCCGCGGCATCGACCTCACCGTCCACGAGGGCGAGATCCTCGGCTTCCTCGGCCCCAACGGCGCCGGCAAGACGACCACCCTGCGGATGCTCACCACCCTGCTGGAGCCGACCGGCGGCGCGGCCACCGTGGCCGGCCACGACCTCGTCGCCGATCCCGCCGGGGTGCGCCGGGTCATCGGCTACGTCGCCCAGTCCGGCGGGGTCGACCCGCAGATCACCGTGCGGGAGGAACTGGTCACCCAGGGCCGGCTGTACCGCCTGCCGAGGGCACGGGCCGTCGCCCGCGCCGCCGAACTGGCCGCCGAGCTGGACCTCACCGGGTTCCTGGACCGCAAGACCGGCGCACTCTCCGGCGGCCAGCGGCGCCGCCTGGACATCGCGATGGCGCTCACCCACCGCCCGACGGTGCTCTTCCTGGACGAGCCGACGACCGGCCTCGACCCCGGCAGCCGCGCCGACCTGTGGGAACTGGTCCGCCGGCTGCGCGACGAGCACGGCACGACCGTCTTCCTGACCACCCACTACCTGGACGAGGCCGACGCCCTCGCCGACCGCCTGGTGATCGTCGACCGGGGCACGGTCGCCGCCGAGGGCACCCCCGGCGCGCTCAAGCTCCGCTACGGCGGCTCGCTCGACGCCACCCTCCAGGACACCTTCCTCGCGGTCACCGGCCGCGGCCCCTCCCCGGCCGACACCGCCCCCGTCGCCGTATAGCCGCACAGGAGATCCGGAAACGATGCTGCTCCACGACACGGCCCTCGTCTACGGCCGCTATCTGCGCCAGTCCCTGCGCTCCCGCTTCGCCCTGCTCTTCGGCGTGCTCACGCCCCTGCTGTACCTGCTCTTCTACGGTCCGCTGCTCACGGATCTGCCGCTGGGCGGGCAGGGCAGCTCCTGGCAGGTACTGGTCCCCGGCCTGCTGCTCCAGCTCGGCCTGTTCGGCGCCCTGTTCGCCGGGTTCACGGTCATCCTCGAGAAGGGGCAGGGGGTGGTGGAGCGGATGCGGGTGACCCCGGTCAGCCGGCTCGCCCTGCTGCTCGGCCGGGTGCTGCGGGACGCCACCGTGTTCGTCTTCCAGGCGGTGCTGCTGGTGCTGGCCGCACTGGTGATGGGCCTGCGCGCGCCGCTGGCCGGCGTCCTGATCGGCTTCGCCTTCGTGGCCCTGCTCACCGTCTCGCTGGCCTCGGTGTCGTACGCGCTCGGCATGAAGGTGCGCAGTCCGCAGGAGTTCGGCCCGCTGATCAACGCGGTGTCGATGCCGTCGATGCTGCTGTCCGGCCTGATGCTCCCGATGACCCTGGCGCCCGCCTGGCTGGACGTGCTGTCGCACTTCGTCCCGTTCCGCTATCTGGTGGACGCGGTCCGGGACGCCTACGTCGGCGACTACACGAGCGCGCACATGCTCTACGGCGTCCTGGTCGCCGTGGGCTTCACCGCGCTGGCCGTGACGGCGGGCACACGGGTGTTCCGGACGGCCGGGTCGTAACTACGCTGGCCGCATGGTCAATCTGACGCGTATCTACACCAGGACCGGCGACCAGGGCACCACCAGCCTCGGCGACATGAGCCGGGTGCCCAAGACCGACCTCAGGATCGCCGCCTACGCCGACGCCAACGAGGCCAACGCGGTGATCGGCACGGCCATCGCGCTGGGCGGGCTGGCGGAGGAGATCGTCACGGTCCTCACCCGCGTCCAGAACGACCTGTTCGACGTGGGCGCGGACCTGTCGACGCCGGTCGTGGAGAACCCGCGGTTCCCGCCGCTGCGGGTGGAGCAGTTCTACATCGACCGGCTGGAGGCGGACTGCGACCGGTTCAACGAGCGGCTGGAGAAGCTGCGCTCCTTCATCCTGCCGGGCGGCACCCCGGGCGCGGCCCTGCTGCACCAGGCGTGCACGGTCGTCCGCCGGGCCGAGCGCTCCACCTGGACGGCCCTCGAGGCGCACGGCGAGACGATGAACCCCCTCACCGCGACCTACCTCAACCGCCTCTCCGACCTCCTGTTCATCCTGGCCCGCACCGCCAACCAGGAAACCGGGGACGTGCTGTGGGTACCGGGCGGGGAGCGCTGACGACCGCCTCAGCCGGTGATCCTCAAAGACGCCGGTAGATTTCCCTGCGGTGGCCCACCTCGACGACGAGGATGACGAGCTTGCCGTCATCGATCAGATAGGCGATCCGGTAGACGCCGACGCGCAGTCGGTACAGACCGTCGTGACCGGACAGCTTCCTGACATCGGCGTCATCGCGGTACGGGTCGTCACCCAGGCGGCTGAGCGCGTGCAGGATGCGCAGCGCGGTCGTCTGGTCGACGGCTCGCAACTGTCGTCGTGCCGCAGCGGTGAATTCGAAGGCGTACTTCACGCGGCTCCCGTCGAGGACGAGGGCGGCCCGAAAATGTCCGCCAGCACGTCCGCCAACGAGGCCCGCTGCGCGTCGTCTTCCTCTTGCAGGGTCCGCAGGGCCTTGCGGGCGAGCAGCTCATCGGCGGCCTCTTCCAGCGCCTCGTACTCCTCTATGGGCACGATCGCGGCCACCGGAGCCCCGCCGCGGGTGATCACCGTGGGCTCTCCCTGTTCGGCCTGGTCCAGCAGCCTGGCGAGGTGGGCCCGGGCCTCACGCACCGATACGGAGTCGTCCATGGGCGCCAGTGTACGCACCTTGGTGTACACGAGCACCTCTACTCGGCCGGCGCCCGCTTCGGGAACAGGGTGTAGCAGCCCGCGACCAACACGTTGATGCCGATCAGCCACAGCATGCGCTCCTGCCACATCCGTAGCGAGTCGGTGCCGTCGGCGTCGCCGACGTACCAGACCGCCCCCTGGAGCAGGGCGAGCGCGACGACCGCCGCCAGGATCCAGCGGCCGGCGACCTTCCACTCGTGGACGGCGCGGGCGGCGCCGTACTTGGGCGGCCTCACCGGGGGCGGGCCGCCGGCGAAGCGGTGGGCCACCCGGGCGTCCACCCACTTGATGGTGGAGTGGCCGAGGCCGACGGTGAAGCCGATGTAGACCGCGGCGAGTCCGTGCCGCCAGTCGGGCTGCGCGCCGTTTTTCAGGTCGATCGCCGTGGCGACGAAGAGCACGACCTCCAGCAGCGGCTCGCACAGCAGCAGCGCCAGTCCGGTGCGCGGCATCCGCAGCGCGTACCGGAAGGCCAGTCCGGCCGCCAGCAGCACCCAGAACGCCACCTCGCAGGCGATGACCAGGCCGACGATCACGGTTCGCTCCCCTCGTTTCCCTCCCCCATGGTCCCGGCCGGGCAAGGGCGGTTTCGTCGTCGGCGCTGAGGAGAGCGCCGTAAGCGAAAGTCGCAGTCCCGCACCCTTCCCGGGGAGCAGGCGGGGCGTCCCGCGGCCGTGTTGGATGGGGGCATGGCCCGCACGTTCCCCCGCCCGCACCAGGACGACTGGTGGATCGCCGTGGGCGGGCTGCTCGGCGGGCTGCTGCTGTGGGCGCTCGGCATCCACCCCCGGGACCACTCGGACAACCTGGTGCTGTGGCACGCGGCCTGGGCGCCCCTGGTCCCGCTGACGCTGACCGCCGCGTGCGAACCGCTGCGCCGCGTCCGGCCGCGCACCGGCCTGCTGTTCGGCACCCTGATGCTGGTGCTGGACACGGTGACCCTGGGCAGCGTGGTCACGGTCGTGCTGTACACCGACCTGATGTACGCGGCCGTGCTGTACGGCACCCCGGCCTCGGCCCGCCGCATCCCGTGGATCGCCGGGATGCTCACGGTCCTCGGCGGAGTGGTCCCCGCGGGGCTCTGGCACGATCCGCAGGGGCTGCTGATCGGGCTGGGCATCGGGGTGGTGGCGCTCGCCCCGGCCACGACCGGCGCGCTGGTGCGCGGTCACCGGGACGCCGCCGAGGCCGCCCGGCTGCGCGCCGAACAGACCGCGCTGCTGGCCGAGATGGACCGGGCCCAGGCGGTCACCGCGGAACGGGCCCGGGTGGCGCGCGAGTTGCACGACATGGTCGCCAACCACCTGTCGGCCATCGCCATCCACTCCACGGCGGCCCTCTCCCTGGACGACACGAAGACCTCCCGGGAGGCGCTGGCCGTCATCCGGGAGAACAGCGTGGCGGGGCTGGCCGAGATGCGCCGGCTGATCGGCATCCTGCGGGACCGCTCCGGGGACCGGGGGCCCGCCGCCTCCCCCACCCTGGCGGGCCTCGGCGCGCTGGTCGGCACCGCCCGGGCCAACGGCCTGGACGTCACGCTCGACGCCGGGCACGGCGAGGTGCCGGCGCCCGTGGAGCTGGCCGCCTACCGGATCGTGCAGGAGTCGCTGACCAACGCCCTGAAGCACGCGGCCGAGGGGCGCGTACGCGTGGTGCTGCGGCAGCACGGCGGCCTGCTGGACATCCGGGTGACCAGCCCGTACCAGCCGGGCGACGCCCCCCGCGCGCCGGGCTCCGGTGCCGGTCTGACCGGGATGCGGGAGCGGGCGGCGCTGCTCGGCGGCACGTTCGAGGCCGGGCCCCAAGGCGGCCTGTGGGCCGTACGGGCCGCGCTTCCGCTCACCGAAGGAGACTCCGCATGATCCGTGTCCTGGTCGCCGAGGACCAGTCCGCCGTCCGCGCCGGGCTGGTGCTGATCCTGGGCAGCGCGCCCGACATCGAGGTGGCCGGGGAGGCGGCGGACGGGGAGCAGGCGGTCGAACTGGCCCGCCGGCTGCGGCCGGACGTGGTGCTGATGGATGTGCAGATGCCGGTGCTGGACGGGGTGTCCGCGACCCGGCGGATCGTGGCCGAGGAGCTCGCCGACGTCCTGGTGCTGACCACGTTCGACCTGGACGAGTATGTGTTCGGGGCGCTGCGGGCCGGGGCGGCGGGGTTCCTGCTGAAGCACGCGGAGGCGCGGGAGCTGCTGGAGGCGGTGCGGACGGTGGCGCGCGGCGAGGGGGTGGTGGCACCGGCCGTGACCCGGCGGCTGATCGCCGAGTTCGCCGCGGGCGCGGTCCCGGGCCGGGGTACGGCGGCCGACCCGGCGGTGCTGGAGGACCTGACCCGGCGGGAGCGGGAGGTGCTCGGCTGTGTCGGCGAGGGGCTGTCGAACGCGGAGATCGCCGGCCGGCTGGACATGGCGGAGGGCACGGTGAAGACGCACGTCAGCCGGTTGCTGGCGAAGCTGGGGCTGCGCAGCCGGGTGCAAGCCGCGGTGCTGGCCAGGGAGTTGGGACTGTAGCGGGGCGCCTGCCGGAATGGCTCCGAGAGTGGTCCAGACCTATTGACCTGTGGTCCAGACCTTTCTACTCTCGCAGCACCGTGGGGCATGAAGGCTCAGTCATGCCCCTGACACCTCTACGACGAGGGAGGCGCTCCATGCGCTTCAGACACAGAGCCGCGGCAGGGATCGCGTCCCTGCTGCTCCCCCTGGCCGGCGCGGTCGGCCTCGCCAGCCCCGCCCAGGCGGCCGGCAACGCGACCGCCACCTTCACCAAGACCAGCGACTGGGGCTCCGGCTTCGGCGGCCAGTGGACCGTCAAGAACACCGGCACCAGCAGCATCAGCTCCTGGACCATCGAGTGGGACTTCCCCTCGGGCACCAAGGTCGCCTCGGCCTGGGACGCCACCGTCACCAACTCCGGTGACCACTGGACCGCCAAGAACGTCGGCTGGAACGGCACCATCGCCCCCGGCGCCTCCGTCTCCTTCGGCTTCAACGGCTCGGGCCCCGGCTCCCCGTCCAACTGCAAGCTGAACGGCGACAGCTGCGACGGCTCCACGCAGCCGGGCGACGCCGCCCCGTCCGCCCCCGGCACCCCGACCGCCTCCTCCGTCACCGACACCTCGGTGAAGCTCTCCTGGAGCGCGGCCACCGACGACAAGGGCATCAAGAACTACGACGTGCTGCGCGACGGCAAGAAGGTCTCCACCGTCACCACCACCTCGTACACGGACACCGGCCTGACCGCCGGCACCGACTACTCCTACAGCGTGCAGGCCCGCGACACCGCCGACCAGACCGGCCCGGTCAGCGGCGCGGTCAAGGTCCACACCACCGGCGGCAGCACCCAGCCGCCCACCGGCGACAAGGTGAAGATGGGCTACTTCACCGAGTGGGGCATCTACGGCCGCAACTACAACGTCAAGAACCTGGTGACGTCCGGCTCGGCGGCCAAGATCACGCACATCAACTACGCCTTCGGCAACGTCACCGGCGGCAAGTGCGCGATCGGCGACTCCTACGCCGACTACGACAAGGCGTTCACCGCCGAGAACTCGGTCAGCGGCGTCGCCGACACCTGGGACCAGCCGCTGCGCGGCAACTTCAACCAGCTGCGCCAGCTGAAGGCCAAGTACCCGCACATCAAGGTGCTGTGGTCCTTCGGCGGCTGGACCTGGTCCGGCGGCTTCGGTGACGCGGCCAAGAACCCGGCGGCCTTCGCGCAGTCCTGCTACGACCTGGTCGAGGACCCGCGCTGGGCCGATGTCTTCGACGGCATCGACATCGACTGGGAGTACCCGAACGCCTGCGGTCTGACCTGTGACACCAGCGGTCCGGCGGCCTACAAGAACCTGATGGCCGCGCTGCGCGCCAAGTTCGGCCAGAACTACCTGATCACCGCCGCGACCACCGCCGACGGCTCGGCCGGCGGCAAGATCGACGCCGCGGACTACGCGGGCGCCGCCCAGTACCTCGACTGGTACAACGTGATGACGTACGACTTCTTCGGTGCCTGGGACGCCAAGGGCCCGACCGCCCCGCACTCCCCGCTGACCTCCTACAACGGCATCCCGAAGGAGGGCTTCACCACCGCCGACGCGATGGCCAAGTTCAAGGCGATCGGCGTGCCCGCCAAGAAGCTGCTCGTCGGCATCGGCTTCTACGGCCGCGGCTGGACCGGCGTCACCCAGGACGCCCCGGGCGGCACGGCCACCGGCCCGGCGGCCGGCACCTACGAGCAGGGCATCGAGGACTACAAGGTCCTCAAGACGTCCTGCCCGGTCACCGGCACCGTCGCGGGCACCGCGTACGCGCACTGCGGCACCAACTGGTGGTCCTACGACACTCCCGCCACCATCAAGACGAAGATGGCCTGGGCCAACACCCAGGGTCTCGGCGGCGCGTTCTTCTGGGACTTCACCGGTGACACCGCCAACGGTGAACTGGTGAGCGCCATCAGCGACAACCTGTAAGACCCGTAAGAAAAGCTCTTAAGCGACGTTGACGCGCTGACCGGGCGGGGCTGCTTCCAGCCACGCGAGAAATCCGGTCAGCGCGTCTTCGCTCATGGCGAGTTCGAGGCGGGTGCCCCGATGCGTACAGGCCAGCACCACCGCGTCGGACAGCAGCGCCAGTTCCTCCTCGCCCTCGGGCAGCCGGCGCCCGGCCACCTCGATCTGCGCCCGCTCCAGAACCCGGCGGGGGCGGACGGCGTAGGAGAAGACCCGGTACCACTCGATGCGGTCGCCGTTGTAGCGGGCGACGCCGTAGGACCAGCCCTTGCCGCCCGTATCCGGTTTCTCCGGGATGTCCCAGCGCAGCGAGCAGTCGAAGGTCCCGCCGGAGCGCTGGATGAGCCGGCGCCGCAGCCCGAACAGGAACAGCCCCACCACCACGAGCGCGACCACGATTCCGCACACAGTCAGAGCGAGGACCATCGGCACCGACCTCCTCGTCTCCTAGTTGGTGGAACTGCTTCTGTATTTGAGTAATGAAACGGAAAAAACACCCACATCTGCCTCAGCCGCGACCGGCACCGGATTGCTCCGGGCCGGCCGCGGCTGAGTGACGTCAACGTACCGCGCGGCTGGTTCAGCGCGCCGCCGCAGCACGCAGTCGGACGTCCGCGCGGCGCTCGGCGGCGGCGTCGCCCTCCGCCTTCGCCCGCTCCAGCTCCCGCTCCGTGCGCTGGACGTCGATCTCGTCCGACAGCTCGGCGATCTCGGCCAGCAGGGACAGCTTGTTGTCCGCGAACGAGATGAAACCGCCGTGCACCGCGGCGACGACCGTTCCACCTTCACTCGTACGGATGGTCACCGGGCCCGACTCCAGCACACCGAGCAGCGGCTGGTGACCGGGCATGACGCCGATGTCGCCGGACGTGGTGCGCGCGACGACCAGGGTGGCCTCGCCGGACCAGACCTGGCGGTCGGCGGCGACCAGCTCGACGTGCAGCTCAGCAGCCAAGAGTGGCTCCTCGGGTCACCACCCGGCAGGGGCGCCGGGTGTTGGGGTCAATTCTAGTGGGCGTGGGTGAGGGGGCGGGACGCGCCCGCCCCCTCGGTCGAGCACGGGGCTCAGGAGACGCCCAGCTCCTTGGCGTTCTTCTTGAGGTCGTCGAGACCACCGCACATGAAGAAGGCCTGCTCGGGGAAGTGGTCGTACTCGCCGTCGCAGATCGCGTTGAACGCGGCGATCGACTCGTCCAGCGGCACGTCCGAGCCGTCCACGCCGGTGAACTGCTTGGCGACGTGGGTGTTCTGGGACAGGAAGCGCTCCACCCGACGGGCGCGGTGGACGACCAGCTTGTCCTCCTCGCCCAGCTCGTCGATACCGAGGATCGCGATGATGTCCTGGAGGTCCTTGTACTTCTGCAGGATCGTCTTCACGCGCATGGCCGCGTTGTAGTGGTCCTGCGAGATGTAGCGCGGGTCCAGGATCCGGGACGTGGAGTCCAGCGGGTCCACGGCCGGGTAGATGCCCTTCTCGGAGATCGGACGGGACAGAACCGTCGTCGCGTCGAGGTGGGCGAAGGTGGTCGCCGGGGCCGGGTCGGTCAGGTCGTCGGCGGGGACGTAGATCGCCTGCATCGAGGTGATCGAGTGACCGCGGGTCGAGGTGATGCGCTCCTGGAGGAGGCCCATCTCGTCGGCCAGGTTCGGCTGGTAACCCACCGCGGACGGCATGCGGCCGAGCAGCGTGGAGACCTCGGAACCGGCCTGCGTGAAGCGGAAGATGTTGTCGATGAAGAACAGCACGTCCTGCTTCTGGACGTCACGGAAGTACTCGGCCATGGTGAGGCCGGCCAGCGCGACGCGCAGACGGGTGCCCGGGGGCTCGTCCATCTGACCGAAGACCAGCGCGGTCTTGTCGATGACGCCCGAGTCGGACATCTCCTCGATCAGGTCGTTGCCCTCACGGGTGCGCTCGCCGACACCGGCGAACACGGAGACACCGTCGTGGTTGTTGGCGACACGGTAGATCATCTCCTGGATGAGCACCGTCTTGCCGACGCCGGCGCCGCCGAACAGACCGATCTTGCCGCCCTTGACGTACGGGGTCAGCAGGTCGATGACCTTGACACCGGTCTCGAACATCTCGGTCTTCGACTCGAGCTCGTCGAAGTTCGGGGCCTTGCGGTGGATGGACCAGCGCTCGCCCTCGTACCGCTCGTCGACGTTCAGCACCTCACCGAGGGTGTTGAACACCTTGCCCTTGGTGAAGTCGCCGACCGGGACGGTGATGCCGTCGCCGGTGTCGACGACCGGGGCCTGGCGGACCAGACCGTCGGTCGGCTGCATGGAGATGGTGCGGACCAGGCCGTCACCCAGGTGCTGGGCGACCTCCAGGGTCAGGGTCTTCTTCTGACCCTCGTTCGCCGGGTCGGCGACCTCGACGTGGAGGGCGTTGTAGATCTCCGGCATCGCGTCGACGGGGAACTCCACGTCGACGACCGGGCCGATGACCCGGGCGACGCGGCCCGTAGCCGTCGCGGTCTCAACAGTGGTGGTCATTTATCGGTCACTCCCCGCGGTCGCGTCGGCCAGGGCGCTCGCGCCACCGACGATCTCGCTGATTTCCTGGGTGATTTCGGCCTGGCGGGCCGCGTTGGCAAGACGGGAGAGCGTGTTGATCAGCTCGCCCGCGTTGTCGGTGGCCGACTTCATCGCGCGCCGCGTGGCGGCGTGCTTCGAAGCGGCCGACTGGAGCAGCGCGTTGTACACGCGGCTCTCCACATAGCGCGGCAGCAGGGCGTCGAGGACGTCCTCCGCCGAGGGCTCGAAGTCGTACAGCGGGAGGATCTCGCCCTGCGGCTTGACCTCCTCGGCGACCTCGTCGAGGCGCAGCGGCAGCAGCCGGGCGTCGAGCGCCGTCTGCGTCATCATCGAGACGAACTCGGTGAAGACGATGTGGAGCTCGTCCACACCACCCTCGGCCGTGTCCTTCTGGATGGCCTCGATCAGCGGCGCCGCCACCTTCTTGGCATCCGCGTACGTCGGCTCGTCGGTGAAGCCGCTCCACGACTCCGCGATCTTGCGCTCACGGAAGTTGTAGTGCGCGACACCGCGCCGGCCGACGATGTACGTGTCGACCTGCCTGCCCTCGCGCTCCAGGCGCTCGGTCAGCTGCTCCGCCGCCTTGATGGCGTTGGAGTTGAAGGCGCCGGCCAGACCGCGGTCGCTCGTGAGGAGCAGGACCGCGGCGCGGGTCGGGTTGTCCGCCTCGGTGGTGAGCGGGTGCTTGGTGTTCGAACCCGTACCGACCGCCGTGACCGCGCGCGTCAGCTCGGTCGCGTAAGGAGTGGAGGCCGCCACCTTGCGCTGCGCCTTGACGACGCGCGAGGCGGCGATCATCTCCATCGCCTTCGTGATCTTCTTGGTCGCGGTGACGGATCGGATGCGACGCTTATAGACCCGGAGCTGGGCTCCCATGAGTCAGGTCCCTTCCTTACGTCACTTGGCGGCGGACGGGGCGTCCTCGCCGAGCAGCTTGCCGTCCGAGGTCTCGAACTGCTTCTTGAAGTCCGCGATCGCGTCGGCGACGGCCGTGAGGGTGTCGTCGGACATCTTGCCGCCCTCGCGGATGGAGGTCATGAGGCCCTGCTCGCTGCGGTGCAGGTACTCCAGCAGCTCCTTCTCGAAGCGGCGGATGTCGGCGACCGGAACGTCGTCCATCTTGCCGGTGGTGCCGGCCCAGACGGAGACGACCTGGTCCTCGGTGGACATCGGCTGGTACTGGTCCTGCTTCAGCAGCTCGACCATGCGCTGACCGCGCTCCAGCTGGGCCTTGGAGGCGGCGTCCAGGTCGGAACCGAAGGCGGCGAAGGCCTCCAGCTCACGGAACTGGGCGAGGTCGACGCGGAGGCGGCCGGAGACCTGCTTCATCGCCTTGTGCTGGGCGGAACCACCGACTCGGGAGACGGAGATACCGACGTTCAGCGCGGGGCGCTGACCGGCGTTGAACAGGTCCGACTCCAGGAAGCACTGGCCGTCGGTGATGGAGATGACGTTGGTCGGGATGAACGCCGAGACGTCGTTGGCCTTGGTCTCGACGATCGGCAGACCGGTCATCGAACCCGCACCCATGTCGTCGGAGAGCTTCGCGCAGCGCTCCAGCAGACGGGAGTGCAGGTAGAAGACGTCACCCGGGTAGGCCTCACGGCCCGGCGGGCGGCGCAGCAGCAGCGACACGGCGCGGTAGGCGTCGGCCTGCTTCGACAGGTCGTCGAAGATGATCAGGACGTGCTTGCCCTGGTACATCCAGTGCTGGCCGATGGCCGAACCGGTGTACGGCGCCAGGTACTTGAAGCCGGCCGGGTCGGACGCCGGGGCGGCGACGATGGTCGTGTACTCCAGCGCGCCGTTCTCCTCCAGCGCGCGGCGGACCGACGCGATGGTGGAGCCCTTCTGGCCGATGGCGACGTAGATGCAGCGGACCTGCTTCTTGGGGTCGCCCGAGCGCCAGTTGTCGCGCTGGTTGATGATCGTGTCGACGGCCAGGGCGGTCTTGCCGGTCTGGCGGTCACCGATGATCAGCTGACGCTGACCACGGCCGATCGGGGTCATCGCGTCGACGGCCTTGTAGCCCGTCTCCATCGGCTCGTGCACCGACTTGCGCTGCATGACCGTGGGGGCCTGCAGCTCGAGGGCGCGGCGGCCGTCGGTCTCGATCTCGCCGAGGCCGTCGATCGGGTTGCCGAGCGGGTCGACGACACGGCCGAGGTAGCCCTCGCCGACCGCGACGGAGAGGACCTCACCGGTACGGGTGACCGGCTGACCCTCCTCGATGCCGCTGAACTCACCGAGGACGATGGCGCCGATCTCGCGCTCTTCCAGGTTCAGCGCCAGGCCGAGGGTGCCGTCCTCGAACTTCAGCAGTTCGTTGGCCATGGCCGAGGGCAGGCCCTCGACCTTCGCGATGCCGTCGCCGGCAAGGGTGACCGTACCGACCTCCTCGCGCGAGGCCGCGTCCGGCTTGTACGACTGGACGAAGTTCTCCAGCGCGTCCCGGATCTCCTCCGGCCGGATCGTGAGCTCCGCCATCTGGGTTCCCTGCTCTCCTTGTTGGGCCCGAAGTTTCACTTTGGGGGGATGGGGACTCCCCCCAACAGGAGGTGAATCCTCTGCACGGCCCAACCAGGGCCGTAAGTACGTACTGCGTCTCTCGGACTCTGCCGAAAGACCGGTCTATCGAGTTGCTGCTAGCTCGCCATGCGGCGGGCGGCCTCGTCGAGCCGGTCCGCGAGGGAGCCGTTGATGACCTCGTCACCGACCTGCACCCGGATGCCGCCGATGACCTCGGGGTCGACGTCCAGGTTGAGGTGCATCCGACGGCCGTAGAGCTTGGTCAGGGCGGCGCCGAGGCGCTGCTTCTGCCCGTCGCTCAGCGGCACCGCCGAGGTGACGACGGCGACCACGCGGTTCCGGCGTTCGGCGGCGAGCTTGGACAGGGACTCCAGTCCCGCTTCCAGGCTACGTCCACGCGGCGCGGTGGCCAGGCGCGTCACCAGTCGCTCGGTGGCCGGCTTGGCCCGTCCGCCCAGCAGCCGGTGCAGCAGCTCGGTCTTGGCCGAGGTGCCGGCGGCGCGGTCGGTGAGCGCGGCGCGCAGTTCGGTGCTGGAGGAGACGATCCGGCCGAACCGGAACAGCTCGTCCTCGACGTCGTCGAGCGTGCCCGTCTTCTCCGCGGCCGTGAGGTCGGCGATGTCCGCCAGTTCCTCCAGCGCGTCCACCAGGTCGCGCGGCTGCGACCAGCGGGACCGGGCCAGCCCGGACAGCAGGTCGGCGGTCGGGCCGCTGACCTGGCCGCCGATCAGACGCTGGACCAGCTGGGCCTTCGCCTCTCCGGGCTGCGCCGGGTCGGTGAGGACCCGGCGCAGGCCGGCCTCGCGGTCGAGCAGCGCGGTGACGGCCGCCAGCTCGTCGGCGAGCTGCGCGGCGTCCACGGACGTGGAGTCCGTCAGCGCGTCCAGACGCTCCCGTGCGGCTGCCAGTGCCTCGCGGCTCGCTCCGTTCATCGCGTGGCCTCGGCCTTCTCCTCGAGCTCGTCGAGGAAGCGGTCGATCACACGGCTCTGACGGGCGTGGTCCTCAAGGGACTCGCCGACGAGCTTGCCGGCCAGTTCGGTGGCGAGCCGGCCGACGTCCTGGCGCAGCGCGGACGCGGCGGCCTTGCGGTCGGCCTCGATCTGCGCGTGACCGGCGGCGACGATCTCCTCGCGCTGGCGCTGGCCTTCGGCCCGCATCTCGGCGATGAGCGCGGCACCCTGCTCCTGCGCCTCCTGACGCAGGCGCGCGGCCTCGTGCCGGGCCTCGGCGAGCTGGGCCTTGTACTGCTCAAGGACGCTCTGGGCCTCGGTCTGCGCGGCCTCGGCCTTTTCGATACCGCCCTCGATGGCCTCGCGGCGCTCTTCCAGAACCTTGTTGATGTTCGGGAGGAGCTTCTTGGCGAGGAAGCCGAAGACGATGACGAAGGCGATCAGGCCGATGACGAGCTCTGGGATCGGCGGGATGAGGGGGTTCTCGGCCTCCTCAGCCGCAAGCTGAACCAGGGGGCTCATATCAGTGCCTTTCGTCTAAAGGGCGACGGTCGGATCAGGCGCTCGGGTAGACGAACGGCATGACCAGACCGATCAGGGCGAGCGCCTCACAGAAGGCGAAGCCCAGGATCTGGTTGGCGCGGATCAGACCGGCCGCCTCGGGCTGGCGGGCGAGGGCCTGGGTGCCGTTACCGAAGATGATGCCGACGCCGACGCCCGGGCCGATGGCGGCGAGGCCGTAACCGATGGAGCCGAGGTTGCCCTTGATCTCGACGCCGGCGGCAAGGGTCTGGAGAGCGGACATGCCGGTTCTTCCTTCTCTTTCAATGACCGGTGGGGGTTGGCCACCGGATGTCTGGGTGGGTGGTCGGGTCGCTCAGTGGTGCTCGGCGAGCGCGCCCTGGATGAAGCTGCAGGTCAGCAGTACGAAGACGTACGCCTGGACAGCCTGGATGAAGAGCTCGAAGGCGGTCATCACGATGACCATCACGAACGAGACGGCGGAGTAGGCGATGCCGATGCCGTTCAGCATGTACCAGCTGGCGATCGTGAAGAGCAGCAGCAGCGTGTGACCGGCGAACATGTTCGCGAAGAGTCGGACGGCGTGGGTGAAGGGCCGCACGAGGAGGTTCGAGAACAGCTCGATCGTCATCGACAGCGGGAGGACCGCGCCGAGGGACTTGTCGTAGCCGGTGAAGTTCTTGAAGGCGCCCACGAAGCCGTGCCGCTTGAAGGTCAGCCCGACCCAGAGGATGTAGACGATTCCGGCCAGGATGGCGGGGTACGAGATGATCGAGGTCACCGGGAACTGCGCCACCGGGATGACCGACCAGAGGTTCATCATCCAGACGAAGAAGAACAGCGAGACGACCAGCGGGACGTACTTCTCGCCTTCCTTCTTGCCGATGGTCTCGTAGACGACGCCGCGGCGGATGAAGTCGTAACCGGACTCGGCCACCATCTGGAGCTTGCCCGGGACGACCTTCGGCTTGGCGAAGGCGGCCCAGAAGAAGCCCACGATGATGATGGAACCGAGGAGCGCCAGCAGCATCGTCTTGTTGAAGTACAAGTTGCTGTCCGCGTCGCCCCAGAGCGGCTTGAACAGGAACGAGTGCAGGCCCGGAGCCGGGAAGCCGCACCCGTCGAACAGGTGGCAGCTCGTGTCGAAAGCGAGCGTCTGCGTCGGGTCAGCACTCACCGCGGGCTCCTTCATCGTGGCGCATAGGTACGGCAACCTCGTTGTGTCGGCGCGGCGCACGGCCGCGGGTCGGCACGGGACTGGTGTTACGGATGTGGGGGCGGCTGTGGGGCATCTCGCCTCGCGTTCGAGCAGGCGTCAGCTCAGATGCCCGCGCCCGCGATGCCGCAGTTGGCACCGGACGATAGCAGCATCTCTCGTGCGCCTTTATCCCGGCCCTACCTCTCACGACGAATGCCCTGTCTTCTCGGGCTTGTCGCCCTTCGACGAGGCATCGGGATCGACGTAGAGGATCTTGGCCTTCATGTGGGCACGCGTCTGCGCGGCGATCCACGCGAGGGTGGCGACCACGAGCGTGATGGCGAAGGCCCGGGGGTTGAACAGCGTCGTGTTCTTGAACAAGGCGACGAAGATGACCAGCAGCAGCAGTTGGGCCGCGTAGAGCATCAGGCCCATCATCTGGAACAGCTGGGGAAAGGATTTGGCGGTGCGCTGGAGCACGTAGAGGCCGAGCCCCATGAAGACGATCACCACCAGCGTCCCCACGACGGCCCCGATCGCCCCCTTGCCGCCGGCGACCACGGCGCTGACGACGGCGGCGATCACACCGACGGCAGCCGTGGGCACTGCGGCCTGGGCCAGGATCCGGGCGTCATTGGACGGCATGGCGGCAACTCCGCTTTCACAGGGGGCAGGGTGTCGTCATGGACGAGCGTAGTCCCGGACCGAGTGATCGAGATCTCACACCTACGGACCGTCGCACTCAGGTCCTTCGGTCCTATCCGGGGTTCTCGTGAACCGTATCACAAACTATTTGATGAGGTCTTTACCTGTTGGGTGTGCTTGCTGTCACACATGAGAGTGAAGCTGCCCGTCTGTGCAAAAACGCCGCCCACTTGTCTGGTATTAGGGCGCTTTGCTCCCCCACGAGTTGGCAATGCTCTAGTCAGATTCTTACCTTGGGCGTATCAGCGACGGTCGAGGAAACGCGATCGGGCGCCGATCGCGGTCGCCCCGTTGACGCCGGAGACCCCGGCCGTGACCGGGGACCGCTCCTCGCTCTCCGTGACCTCCGGGGCGTCGGAGTCCGCGGCGGCCGCGGGGACGGAGCGCCTGCGGTAGCGCGGCGGGACGAACCGCTGGGCCCACAGCGGCACGCGCGGCGTGAAGCGCGGGAGCAGCAGCAGGACCAGACCGACCGCGCTGAGGAAGACCACACCCAGGACGATCCACATCGACGCCGAGTTGACCGAGTACGCCAGCGCCCCGAAGCCGATCAGCGCCGACCAGAAGTACATGATCAGCACGGCCCGGCTGTGCGAGTGGCCGATCTCCAGCAGGCGGTGGTGCAGATGGCCGCGGTCGGCGGCGAACGGGGACTGGCCGCGCCAGGTGCGCCGGACGATGGCGAGCACCAGGTCGGCGGCCGGTACGGCGATGATGGTCAGCGGGAGCAGCAGCGGGATGTAGACCGGCACCGTCTGGTGCACCGCCGCCTTCTCCGAACCGGTGAACAGCGCCAGGGCGTCCGGGTCCACCTGCCCGGTGATCGAGATCGCGCCCGCCGACAGCACCAGGCCGATCAGCATCGAACCCGAGTCGCCCATGAAGATCCGCGCCGGGTGCATGTTGTGCGGCAGGAAGCCCAGGCACATGCCCATCAGGATGGCGGCGAACAGCGTGCCGGGGGCGGCGGCCTCGATGCCGTACGAGTACCAGATCCGGTAGGCGTACAGGAAGAACGCGCCCGCCGCGATGCACACCATGCCGGCCGCGAGCCCGTCCAGGCCGTCCACGAAGTTCACCGCGTTGATCGTGATGACCACCAAAGCCACCGTCAGCAGCGTGCCCTGCCACTGGGTCAGCGCGACGTTGCCGACGCCCGGGATGGGCAGCCACAGGATCGTCAGACCCTGCATGACCATCACGCCTGCGGCGATCATCTGGCCGCCCAGCTTGATCAGCGCGTCGATCTCGAACTTGTCGTCCAGGACGCCGATCAGCCAGATCAGCGCGGCCCCGGAGAGCAGCGCCCGCGGCTCGTTGGACTTGGCGAAGACCTCGTTGAGGTTCGTCAGGTGGTCCGCGACCAGCAGGCCCGCGCACAGTCCGAAGAACATCGCGATGCCGCCGAGACGCGGAGTGGGTTCCCGGTGCACGTCCCGGGCCCGGATCTCCGGCATCGCCCCGGCCACGATCGCGAACTTCCGTACCGGCCCCGTCAGCAGATACGTCACCGCGGCCGTGATGCAGAGCGTCAGCAGGTATTCACGCACGGGCTTCCCCACAGGTCTCGCTGGCCATCACAGCCTCACACCCTAGCGACGGATGCATATGGATGAGGACGGCCGGGTAGCGACGAGGGTTGCACACCGTGCCGTACGCCACGGCCCGGACCCGTCCACACCGGGAGGTACGGGACCCCGTCTACCCCCGTTCAGGCGGGATACGGCGGGAACCGGCCGGTGAGCGCGCGCACCTCCTCCCGGGCCCGGGCCGGCTCCGTCTCCCCGCGCAGCACGGCCGCCAGCAGCGCCGCGATCCGCACCATCTCCGGCTCCCCCATGCCCTGGGTGGTCACCGCCGCCGTGCCCAGGCGCAGGCCGCGGCCGTCGCCGTGCGGCAGCACACAGCAGTCCAGCACCAGCCCGGCCGCGAGCAGCCGGCCCCGCGCGCTACGGCCGTCCACGCCGAGCGGGGCCGGGTCCGCGGTGATCAGGTGGGTGTCCGTGCCGCCGGTGGTGACGGCCAGCCCCTCCGCGGCCAGGTGACCGGCCAGCACCCGCGCGTTGGCGACCACCCGATGGGCGTACCCGGCGAACTCCGGTGTCGCCGCCTCGCCGAACGCGACCGCCTTCGCGGCGATGGTGTGCATCTGGGCGCCGCCCTGGGTGAACGGGAACACGGCCCGGTCCACCCGCCGGGCCAGCTCGGCCCCGCACAGGATCATCCCGCCGCGCGGGCCGCGCAGCACCTTGTGGGTGGTCGCGCAGACGATGTCCGCGTACGGCACCGGGTTGGGCGCCGCTCCCCCGGCGACCAGCCCGATGGGATGGCCGGCGTCCGCGATCAGATAGGCCCCGACCTCGTCGGCGACCTCCCGGAAGAAGGCGTAGTCCGGGTGGCGGGGGTAGGCGATGGAGCCGCACACGATGGCCTTGGGCCGGTGGTTGCGCGCCAGGTGGCGCACCTGGTCGTGGTCGATCAGCCCGGTCTCGGCGTCGACGCCGTAGCCGACGAAGTCGAACCAGCGGCCGGAGAAGTTGGCCGGCGAGCCATGGGTGAGGTGGCCGCCGTAGGGCAGGCCGAGGGCGAGGACGGTGTCGCCGGGGCACAGCAGGGCCGCGTAGGCGGCCAGTACGGCCGAGGAGCCGGAGTGCGGCTGGACGTTGGCGTGCTCGGCGCCGAACAGGGCCTTGGCGCGGTCCATGGCGGCGCGCTCGGCGACGTCGACGATCTCGCAGCCGCCGTGGTGGCGGGCGCCGGGGTAACCCTCGGCGTACTTGTTGGCGAACGCGGACCCGAGGGCGGCGAGGACGGCCGGGGAGCAGAAGTTCTCGGCGGCGATCAGCTGGAGGGTGGTCGACTGCCGTGCCAGTTCGCCGAGCAGGAGTTCGGCCAACGCCGGGTCCTGCCGGCGCAGGACGTCGGTCTCGAGGGTGTGGGTGACCGACATGGCGGGCTCCCGGGCGGTCGGCGGTGACGTACGTCCAATGTAGGCCGGACCCGCGGGGGTCGCCCGGTGTCGCCCCGCAGGGGGCGCTCCCGCGCCCTACGTCCGCGCCGGAACCCCCGTCAGCGCCGTCACCACCGGGTCCAGGGCGTCCCGTATCTCGTCGCCGATGGAGCGGAAGAACGTCAGGGGCGCGCCGTAGGGGTCGTACACCTCGTCCGCCTCGGCGTTCGGGGCGAGCAGCCAGCCGCGCAGCGCCGCCGCGGCCCGCACCAGCGCCCGGGCCCGCATGACCACGCCGTCCTCCAGCGGCGGCAGGGTGGCCGGATCTATCGCCCGGACCAGGCGGGTGAACTCCTTCAGGGTGAAGGTGCGCAGGCCCGCCGAATGGCCCATGGAGATGACCTGGGCGCGGTGGTCACGGGTGGCGGTCAGCACCAGGTCGGCCCTGATCACGTGCTCGTCCAGCAGTTCCCGGCCGACGAAGCCGGAGGCGTCCGCGCCGAACTCGGCCAGCACGGTCTCCGCGTGGGACTCCATGGGCGCGCCCTCGTGGCCCCAGGTGCCCGCGCTCTCCACGATCAGCCCGCCGCCGAGCACGCCGAGCCGCTCCGCGACGAAGTGGCGGGTCAGCCGTTCGGTGATGGGCGAGCGGCACACATTGCCGGTGCTGACGTGGAGGATGCGGAAGGTGTCGCGGGGGAACCCGAACGTCGTCGTCTCCTCCGCGCTCCAGCTCCCGCCGCCTATGCCGCGCCCCGTCCCAGGGGCCGTCAATTCGCCACCTCGAGGTCGGGTACGACCTTGCGCAGCTCCTCCGCGGAGAGCGCGCCCTCGCGCAGCAGCACCGGCACCCGGCGGGTGACGTCCACGATGGACGACGGCGCGTTGTCGGGGGTGGGGCCGCCGTCGAGGTAGACGGAGACGGAGTCGCCGAGCATGTCCTGGGCGGCGTCGCAGTCCTCCGGCGCCGGGTGGCCGGTGAGGTTCGCCGAGGAGACGGCCATCGGCCCGACGTCGGTGAGCAGTTCGATGGCGACCGGGTGCAGCGGCATGCGCACGGCGACCGTGCCCCGGGTGTCGCCGAGGTCCCACTGGAGGGAGGGCTGGTGCTTGGCGACGAGCGTCAGCGCGCCCGGCCAGAACGCGTCGACCAGTTCCCAGGCCAGCTCGGAGAAGTCCGTGACCAGGCCGTGCAGGGTGTTCGGGGAGCCGATGAGGACGGGGGTGGGCATGCCGCGCCCCCGGCCCTTGGCGTCGAGCAGGTCGGCGACCGCCTGCGAGGAGAACGCGTCGGCGCCGATGCCGTAGACCGTGTCGGTCGGCAGCACCACCAGCTCGCCGCGGCGGACGGCGGACGCGGCCTCGCGCAGACCCGTCACGCGGTCGGTCGCGTCGTTGGTGTCGTATCGCCGTGCCATGGCTAGCGGGCCTCCTCGTACACGTACTGCGGGATGGAAGTCGTCTCAGTGGTCACGGCAGCGCCTTGCGGGCGGTGGCGAAGCGCGGCCGGTTGTTGAGGTCGGGGTGGTCGGCCGCGTCGGCCCAGCCCCGCTCCTCGGTGAAGATCCACGGCACCTGGCCGCCCTGGGTGTCGGCGTGCTCGATCACGACGACGCCGCCGGGGCGCAGCAGACGGTGCGCGGTGCGTTCCAGGCCCCGGATGAGGTCGAGTCCGTCCTCACCGGAGAACAGCGCCAGCTCCGGGTCGTAGTCGCGGGCCTCCGGGGCGACGTACTCCCATTCGGTGAGCGGGATGTACGGCGGGTTGGAGATGACGAGGTCCACCTGCCCGTCGAGGTCCGGGAAGGCGGTCAGCGCGTCGCCCTGGCGCAGGTCGACGCGGGAGCCGGCCATGTTCTTCCGGGTCCACACCAGGGCGTCCTCGGACAGCTCCACGGCGTGCACCCGCGAGCGCGGCACCTCCTGGGCGAGGGCGAGCGCGATGGCGCCGGAGCCGGTGCACAGGTCGACGATGCACGGCTCGACGACGTCCATGGCGCGTACGGCGTCTATGGCCCAGCCGACCACGGACTCGGTCTCCGGCCGGGGCACGAACACGCCCGGCCCGACCTGGAGCTCCAGGTAGCGGAAGTAGGCCCGCCCGGTGATGTGCTGGAGCGGCTCGCGCTGCTCGCGCCGGGCGATGACCTCCCAGTACCGGGCGTCGAAGTCGGCGTCCTTCACGGAGTGCAGCTGACCGCGCTTCACGCCGTGCACGAACGCGGCCAGCTCCTCCGCATCGTTGCGCGGCGAGGGCACACCGGCGTCGGCCAGCCGCTGGGTGGCCTGGGCCACCTCGGCGAGCAGCAGGTTCACGCGTCTCCTCCGTGTCGTACTCGTGCGTACGGGTTTACGCGGCGGCGAGCTTCGCCGCCGAGTCGGCGTCGACGCAGGCCTGGATGACCGCGTCGAGGTCGCCGTCCAGGACCTGGTCCAGGTTGTACGCCTTGAAGCCGACGCGGTGGTCCGAGATGCGGTTCTCCGGGAAGTTGTAGGTGCGGATCTTCTCGGAGCGGTCGACGGTGCGGACCTGGCTGCGGCGGGCGTCGGCGGCCTCCCGCTCCGCCTCCTCCTGGGCCATGGCGAGCAGCCTGGAGCGCAGGATGCGCAGGGCCTGCTCCTTGTTCTGCAGCTGGCTCTTCTCGTTCTGGCAGGAGGCGACGACGCCGGTCGGCAGGTGCGTGATGCGCACGGCGGAGTCGGTGGTGTTCACGGACTGGCCGCCGGGGCCGGAGGACCGGTAGACGTCGATGCGGAGGTCGTTGGGGTTGATCTCCACGTCCACCTCCTCGGCCTCCGGGGTGACGAGCACGCCGGCCGCCGAGGTGTGGATGCGGCCCTGGGACTCGGTCGCCGGGACGCGCTGGACGCGGTGCACTCCGCCCTCGTACTTCAGCCGGGCCCAGACGCCCTGGCCGGGCTCGATCTGCCCGCGGGCCTTCACCGCGACCTGGACGTCCTTGTAGCCGCCCAGCTCGGACTCGGTGGCGTCGATGATCTCGGTCTTCCAGCCGACGCGCTCGGCGTAGCGCAGGTACATCCGCAGCAGGTCGCCGGCGAAGAGCGCCGACTCGTCGCCGCCCGCGCCCGCCTTGATCTCGAGGATGACGTCCTTGTCGTCGCTGGGGTCGCGCGGGACGAGCAGCAGGCGCAGCTTCTCGGTGAGCTCCTCGCGCTGCTTCTCCAGGTCCTTGACCTCGGCGGCGAAGTCGGGGTCGTCGGCGGCCAGCTCCCGGGCGGTCTCGATGTCGTCGCCGGTCTGCTTCCAGGAGCGGTACGTGGCGACGATCGGGGTCAGCTCGGCGTAGCGCTTGTTCAGCTTGCGCGCGTTCGCCTGGTCGGAGTGGACCGACGGGTCGGCGAGCTTCTTCTCCAGATCGGCGTGCTCGGCGACGAGTTCCTCGACGGCCTCGAACATCTTGGGCTCCTGTACTGCGGTGAGGGGAAGGGCGGCGACCAAAAACGCCGGTCCCGGGCACACCCGCCGGTGAGCGGGTGTGGCCGTGGACCGGCGAATTGGGGCTCGCTACTTCTTGGAGCCAGCGGCCTTGCCGAAGCGGGCCTCGAAGCGGGCCACACGGCCACCGGTGTCGAGGATCTTCTGCTTGCCCGTGTAGAACGGGTGGCACTCGGAGCAGACCTCGGCCCGGATGGTGCCGGACTCGATGGTGCTGCGGGTGGTGAACGACGCGCCGCAGGTGCAGCTGACCTGCGTCTCGACGTACGCGGGGTGGATGTCGCGCTTCAAGGTGTCTCCTAGGTTTCGGGAGGGCGCCGGGTCGCTGCCGCGGGATGCGGAGGCGTGAACCGGGGCCGACGTACCAGTCTGCCAGGACTGGTGCCATCCACCCAAACCGGGGGTGTGGTCGTTCTATTCCAGGGGGTGCGCGGGGGCGTCCTACGGGGCGCTGACCACGCCCTTGGCCTCGCCCGTCGCCGTACCCTCCGTGGCGGCCTTCGGGATCTCCTGGTCGTTCCGCAGGGCGTTCCAGACCAGCTGGGCCTTGGCGGTGTCCAGCAGGACCCGGTTGGGGTTGGCGGGGTCGTACTGGACCGGCATCGTGACCATCTTCATGTGGGAGGAGCTGATGCCCTTCAGGCTGCCCGCGAAGTCGATCAGGGAGTTGACCGAGCCGAGGTCGGAGTCGGTGGTGACGGCCTTGGTGGCGGTGTCGGCGAGGTCGTAGAGCTTCTTGGGGTTGGTGAGGACGCCCACGTGCTTGACCTGGTCGATGAGGGCCTTGATGAACGCCTGCTGGAGCTGGATGCGGCCCAGGTCCGAGCCGTCGCCCACGCCGTGCCGGGTGCGGACCAGGCCGAGGGCCTGCTCGCCGTCCAGGGTGTGCGGACCGGCCTCGAGGTCGAGGTGGCTCTGCTTGTCGTGGATGGGCTTGGCGGTGGTGATCCGCACGCCGCCGAGGTCGTCGATGAGCTGCTGGAAGCCCTGGAAGTCGACCTCGAGGTAGTGGTCCATGCGGATGCCGGTGATCGACTCGACGGTCTTGACCGCGCAGGCCGCGCCGCCGGTGGAGTACGCCTCGTTGAACATCACGGCGGTGGCGGCCGGGTGGGCGGTGCCCTTGGTGTCGGTGCACTCGGGGCGGTCGACCAGGGTGTCCCGGGGGATCGAGACCACGCTGGCCTGTTTGTGACCCTCGTACACATGGACGATCATCGCGGTGTCGGAGCGGGCGCTGCCGTCGTCCGTGCCGCCGCCGAGCTTCTTGTTCGTGCCGGCCCGGGTGTCCGAACCGAGGACCAGGATGTTCTCGGAGCCGTTGTCGACCTTCTCGGGCCGGTCGGTGCCGAGGGCCTGGTTCAGGTCGACGCTGCGCAGGTTGCCGTTGAGCTTGAAGTAGACGAACCCGGCGCCCGCGCCGCCCAGCACGACCACACCCGCCGCTGTCCAGGCCGTCGCGCGCAGCGCCTTGCGGGCCGTGCTGGGGGCCTTGCGGCGGCGCCCCTTGCCCCGGCGGCGGGGACCGGTCGGGCCCGGCTCGGTTATGGCGGGCGTGCTCTCGGCGGCCACATCGCTCCTAGGTCTCGGCGGTCGGGTACCCCCTGCGGTCAGGGTCGGGCGGGGTCGTCACCGCTCCATCGTCGCTCCGCCCGGTCAGACGGAGAAACTCGGGACAGGGTTGCACAACACAGAGTGCCCGACGGGTGCGGAATCGGACACGGTGCGTAGTCGGGCGGGCGGAGCGGACGGCGCTCACCTGCGGATACGGGGCCGCCGGTGGTGCGCCGGGAGGCCGGTGGCCGCCGCGGACTCTGTGGCGAAGATCTCGCCGCCGGTGCAGCGGGGGGAGCGGAAAGGGCCGCCTCCCCGAACGGGAGGCGGCCCTTTTCAGCGATCCCCTGACGCTCAGTCGCCGTTGCCCGGCGTCGGCGTCGTCTTCTGGATCTGCATCAGGAACTCGATGTTCGACTTGGTCTGCTTCATCTTGTCGAGAAGCAGCTCGATCGCCTGCTGCTGGTCCAGCGCGTGCAGCACCCGGCGGAGCTTCCAGACGACGGCCAGCTCCTCGGCACCGAGCAGGATCTCCTCCTTACGGGTGCCGGACGCGTCCACGTCCACCGCCGGGAAGATCCGCTTGTCCGCGAGCTTCCGGTCGAGCTTCAGCTCCATGTTGCCGGTGCCCTTGAACTCCTCGAAGATCACCTCGTCCATGCGGGACCCGGTGTCCACCAGGGCGGTGGCGAGGATGGTCAGCGAGCCGCCGTCCTCGATGTTGCGCGCCGCGCCGAAGAACCGCTTCGGCGGGTAGAGCGCGGTCGAGTCGACACCACCGGACAGGATGCGGCCGGAGGCCGGCGCCGCCAGGTTGTAGGCGCGGCCCAGACGGGTGATCGAGTCCAGCAGGACGACCACGTCGTGACCCAGCTCGACCAGTCGCTTGGCGCGCTCGATGGCCAGCTCGGCGACCGTGGTGTGGTCCTCGGCCGGACGGTCGAAGGTCGAGGAGATGACCTCGCCCTTGACCGACCGCTGCATGTCGGTGACCTCTTCCGGACGCTCGTCGACGAGGACGACCATCAGGTGGCACTCGGGGTTGTTGTGCGTGATCGCGTTGGCGATCGCCTGCATGATCATGGTCTTGCCGGTCTTCGGCGGGGCCACGATCAGACCGCGCTGGCCCTTGCCGATCGGCGAGACCAGGTCGATGATCCGGGTGGTCAGCACGCCCGGGTCGGTCTCCAGGCGGAGCCGGTCCTGCGGGTAGAGCGGGGTCAGCTTGTTGAACTCCGGGCGGCCGCGACCGTGTTCGGGCGCCATGCCGTTGACGGAGTCCAGGCGGACCAGCGCGTTGAACTTCTCGCGGCGCTCGCCCTCCTTCGGCTGGCGCACCGCGCCCGTGACGTGGTCGCCCTTGCGCAGGCCGTTCTTGCGGACCTGGGCGAGGGAGACGTAGACGTCGTTCGGGCCCGGCAGGTAGCCGGAGGTCCGGATGAAGGCGTAGTTGTCGAGGATGTCCAGGATGCCCGCGACCGGGATCAGGACGTCGTCCTCGGCGAGCTGCGGCTCGGCGATCTCGTCACGGCCACGACGGCCACGGCGGTCGCGGTAGCGGCCGCGACGGCCACGGCGGCCGCCCTCGAAGTCGTCGTCGTCCTGCCGGCTGTCCTGCCGGCCGCCCTGCTGCTGGCCCTGCTGCTGACGCTGCTGGCCGCCCTGCTGCTCGTCGCCCTTGTTGCGGCGGTCCCGGTCCCGGTCCCGGCCGCGCTCGCGGCGGTCCCGGCGGCCACGGCCCTCGCCGTCACCGGCGTCGCCCTTGGCCTCGCCCTGCTGGGACTGGGACGCGGGCGTCTCGGCCTTGGACTCGGTCCGGGCCTCGGCGGCGGCACTCTCGGCGCCGTTCAGGGCCGGGCTGCCCGCCTCGGCCGTGGCGCGGCGGCGCCGGCGCTCGGTCGGCGCGCTGTCCTCCGCCCCGCGCTCGGCCGCGCGGGCGGTGTCCCCGGCCGGCTGGCCCGGGATCTCGATCTGCTGCTGGGCCGCGGCCTTCTCGGCAGGGGCCTCGGCGGCCTTGGCCGCCTTCTTCTCGGCGGCCTCCTCGCCGGTGCGCGCGCGGGAGGTGGCCCGGCGCTTCGGCTTGGTCTCGGTGGCGGTGTCGGCCTTGGCCGCGGGGGCTCCCCCGGCGGCCTGCGCCTCCTTGATGACCTCGATCAGCTGGCTCTTGCGCATCCGCGCGGTGCCCCTGATCCCGAGGCCCGAGGCGACCTGCTGCAGCTCGGCCAGCACCATGCCCTCGAGGCCGGTACCGCGGCGCCGCCGGGAGCCGGCACCGGTGGCAGGCGCGGAGGCGTCCGTGGCGGGCGCGGCAGCGGTCTCCTCGACACGTGCGCCCATCAGATCGGTGGTGTCGCTCACGAAGGGTCCTTCCCTGGAGCGGACGTCGGCCTGTCTGGCTCGGCGACCGGTTGTGCTGTCCGGCTACGGTCCTGTCTTCTGTGAACCGTGCCGGGGCGGTGGTCCGCCAAAGCGGCGGAAGAAAATGTGCGGTGATGGCGCTTCCGCGGGCCGTGGCATCCAGTGTCACGTGGCGTGGTAGCACCGATTCCGAAGCTCCCCCAGAGGGGGTACCCCTACCGGCGGCCCGCTCAGTGTCCGCATACGTCGTACTGCCCAGGTACGGCGCACGGAACACGGAGTGGCCCGGGAGGCTCCCGGAAGAATGTCTGTCCCGGACGGGGACACGAGGCACCTCGCCATGGTGGGGTCGGGTGCAGACTTGAGATTAACACTACCGGATCCAACAAACATTCCCCCTCTCCAAATCCGGCAACCGTGTGTCAGGTGGCAAGCGGCAGCACGCTCGCTCCCTGGACGTCCAGGTCCAGCCGGTTGGCGGCCCAGCCCTCACCCGCGAGGTGGGAGACCTTGTCGGCGCTGTCGGCGTCGGCGAGGGCCATGACGGTGGGCCCGGCGCCCGAGATGACGGCCGGGATGCCGTCGGCGCGCAGCCGCTCCACGAGCGCGGCGCTCTCGGGCATGGCCGGGGCCCGGTACTCCTGGTGGAGGCGGTCCTCGGTGGCGGGCAGCAGCAGCTCGGGGCGCCTGGTGAGGGCCTCGACCAGCAGGGCGGCGCGGCCCGCGTTGGCGGCGGCGTCCACGTGCGGCACGGTGCGCGGGAGCAGGCCGCGGGCGGTCTCGGTCAGTACCGGCTTTCCGGGCACGAAAACCACCGGAACGATGGAATCGTGCGGCTCCATCCTGATGGCGCGGGCGTTGCCGGCCTCCATCCAGGACAGCGTGAAGCCGCCGAGCAGACACGCGGCCACGTTGTCCGGGTGGCCCTCGATCTCGGTGGCCAGTTCCAGCAGCGCGGCGTCGTCCAGGCGGGCCTCGCCGCCTATGGTCACGGCGCGGGCGGCCACGATGCCGGCGCAGATGGCGGCGGAGGAGGAACCGAGGCCCCGGCCGTGCGGAATGCGGTTGGCGCAGACGATCTCCAGACCGCGGGGCTGTCCGCCCAGCAGGTCGAAGGCGGTCCGCAGGGAGCGGACGAGCAGGTGGCTCTCGTCCCGCGGCAGGGTCTCGCTGCCCTCACCCGCGATGTCGATGTGCAGCCCGGAGTCGGCGACCCTGACGACCACGTCGTCGTAGAGCCCCAGCGCGAGGCCGAGGGCGTCGAAGCCCGGGCCGAGGTTGGCGCTGGTGGCGGGAACGCGCACCCGGACGGCGGCGGCGCGGAACGCTGGACCGGCCATCGCTCGAAGACTCTCCTTGAGCTGCGTTTACGGTCGAATGACGCTCGATGGATTCGATGGTCACCCGGTGGACTGCCGATGACTGACGTACGAGGACCCGTCGGGCCGCGGAGACGGCGCGGCGCCTGCCCTGCGCGAGGGCATATGCGGTAGGCGGGTTCGGTACAGCCTATCGAAGGAAGGTTCTGTGGCGACATAGGGCGCACAGGAGGCGCACGATGCGTGTCGTAAGCCCCCTGTGCACCTTGTCAGGGATTTCCCGGTTCGGGGGCGCTCAGGCGAGGCCGAGGCGCTCGGCCGCGGTGGCGGCGTCGACCGGGACGGTGACCGGCTGCGGCGCGCCGGCGACGGCCCAGTCCGGGTCCTTCAGGCCGTTTCCGGTGACCGTGCACACGATGCGCTGGCCGGGGTCGACCTTGCCCTGTTCGGCGGCCTTGAGCAAGCCGGCCACCGAGGCGGCGGAGGCGGGCTCCACGAAGACGCCCTCCTGCGCGGCCAACAGGCGGTAGGCGCGCAGGATCTCACGGTCCGTCACCTCGTCGATGGCGCCGCCGGACTCGTCCCGGGCGGCCAGCGCGTGGTTCCAGGAGGCGGGGTTGCCGATGCGGATGGCGGTGGCGATGGTCGACGGGTCCTTGACGACCTCGCCGCGCACGATCGGGGCGCTGCCGGAGGCCTGGAAGCCCCACATCCGGGGGGTGCGGGTGGAGACGCCGTCGGCGGCGTACTCCTTGTAGCCCTTCCAGTAGGCCGTGATGTTGCCCGCGTTGCCGACCGGGAGGACGTGGATGTCGGGCGCGTCGCCGAGCATGTCCACGATCTCGAAGGCGGCCGTCTTCTGGCCCTCGATCCGCACCGGGTTGACCGAATTCACCAGCGCCACGGGGTAGTTCTCGCTGAGCGAGCGGGCAAGGGTGAGGCAGTCGTCGAAGTTGCCGTCGACCTGGAGGATCTTCGCGCCGTGCACGAGGGCCTGGCCCATCTTGCCGAGGGCGATCTTGCCCTGCGGCACCAGGACGGCCGAGACCATGCCGGCCCGCACCGCGTACGCGGCGGCGGAGGCGGAGGTGTTGCCGGTGGAGGCGCAGATGACGGCCTTCGCCCCCTCCTCCTTGGCCTTGCTGATCGCCATGGTCATGCCGCGGTCCTTGAAGGACCCGGTGGGGTTGGCCCCCTCCACCTTGAGGTGGACCTCGCAGCCCGTGCGCTCGGAGAGCACCTGCGCGGGCACGAGGGGCGTGCCGCCCTCACGGAGCGTCACGACCGGCGTGGTGTCGGAGACGGGCAGCCGGTCCCGGTACTCCTCGATGATTCCGCGCCACTGGTGGGTCATTGCTGGTTACTCTCCTTCAACCCGCATGATGCTGGCGACACCGCGCACGGTGTCGAGCTTGCGCAGCGCCTCGACTGTCCCGCTCAGGGCGGCGTCTGACGCGCGGTGGGTGACGACGACGAGGGACGCCTCGCCGTCCTTGCCCTGCTGACGAACCGTGTCGATCGAGACGCCGTGCTCGGCGAACACGGTCGCCACCTGGGCGAGCACGCCCGGCTTGTCGGCCACGTCGAGGCTGATGTGGTACCGGGTGACGACGTCGCCCATCGGGGAGACGGTCAGGTCGGCGTAGGCCGACTCGCCGGGGCCGGTGGCGCCGCTGAGCCGGTTGCGGCAGACGGCGACGAGGTCGCCGAGGACGGCGGAGGCGGTGGGCGAGCCGCCGGCGCCGGGGCCGTAGAACATCAGCTGCCCGGCGGCGTCGCTCTCCACGAACACGGCGTTGTACGCGCCGCGCACGGAGGCCAGCGGGTGGCTGAGCGGGATCATGGCGGGATGCACCCGGGCGGTGACCGACGTGCCGTCCTTGGAGCGCTCGCAGATGGCGAGCAGCTTGATGGTGCAGCCCATCTCCGTGGCGGAGCGGAAGTCGGCGGCGGTGACCTCGGTCATGCCCTCGCGGTAGACGTCGTCCAGGCGGACGCGCGTGTGGAAGGCGATGCCGGCGAGGATGGCGGCCTTGGCGGCGGCGTCGAAGCCCTCGACGTCGGCGGTCGGGTCGGCTTCGGCGTACCCCAGGGCGGTGGCCTCGTCCAGGGCCTCCTGGTAGCCGGCGCCGGTCGAGTCCATCTTGTCGAGGATGAAGTTGGTCGTGCCGTTGACGATGCCGAGCACCCGGTTGACCTTGTCGCCGGCGAGCGACTCGCGCAGCGGCCGGATCAGCGGGATAGCACCGGCGACGGCGGCCTCGTAGTAGAGGTCCTTGCCGTTCGCCTCCGCCGCCGCGTGCAGGGCGGCCCCGTCCTGGGCGAGCAGGGCCTTGTTGGCGGAGACGACGGAGGCGCCGTGCTCGAAGGCGGTGGTGATGAGCGTCCGGGCCGGCTCGATCCCGCCGATGACCTCGACGACGACGTCGATGTCCCCGCGTTTGACCAGGGCGGTGGCGTCGGTGGTGACGAGCGCGGGGTCGATGCCCTCGCGGGCCTTGCCGGTACGCCGTACGGCCACACCGGCGAGCTCGACGGGGGCCCCGATCCGGGCGGCGAGGTCGTCGGCGTGCGTCGTCATGATGCGCGCCACCTCTGAGCCGACCACTCCACAGCCCAGCAGCGCCACCTTCAGCGGACGCGTACGCATCATCCGACCTCGTTTCCTCATACCGTCTGAGATTGAACCAGTCTCACTCACCGGACGGGAGTTTCTACCCTTCGTCCGGATCGTGAGACATCTATTTCATTTGTACGGGGGCGGAAGACCGCAGATCTTCCGTTCTTCCGGCCCCCGTCGTTCTCGGGGCGGGTGTCACCCGACGTCGAGACGCAGGAGGTCCTCCTCCGTCTCGCGCCGGACGATCACCCGGGCCTCGCCGTCCCGTACGGCGACGACGGGCGGCCGCAGGACGTGGTTGTAGTTGCTGGCCATGGACCGGCAGTACGCGCCGGTGGCCGGCACGGCGACGAGGTCGCCCGGTGCCAGGTCGGCCGGCAGGAACGCGTCCTTGACCACGATGTCCCCGCTCTCGCAGTGCTTGCCGACGACCCGGGCGAGCATCGGCTCGGCGTCGGAGGCGCGGGAGACGAGCGCGACGCTGTACTCCGCGTCGTACAGCGCGGTGCGGATGTTGTCCGACATGCCGCCGTCGACGGAGACGTAGGTCCGCAGCCCGTCCAGCGGCTTGACCGTGCCGACCTCGTACAGGGTGAAGGCGGTGGGGCCCACGATGGCCCGCCCCGGCTCGACGGAGATACGGGGCGTGCGCAGCCGGGCCGCCTCGCACTCGCGGGTGACGATCTCGGTGAGCGCCTTGGCGATCTCGTGCGGCTCACGGGGGTCGTCGGCGCTGGTGTAGGCGATGCCGAGCCCGCCCCCGAGGTCGATCTCGGGCAGTTCCACGCCGTGCTCGTCACGGATGTCCCTCAGCAGGCCGACGACCCGGTGGGCGGCGACCTCGAAGCCGGACATGTCGAAGATCTGCGACCCGATGTGCGAGTGGATCCCGATCAGCTCCAGCCCGTCGAGCTGGAGCGCCCGCCGCACGGCCTCCGCCGCCTGCCCGCCGGCCAGCGGGATGCCGAACTTCTGGTCCTCGTGGGCGGTGGCGATGAACTCGTGGGTGTGCGCCTCGACGCCCACGGTGATCCGGATCTGCACCTTCTGCCGCTTGCCGAGGGACTGGGCGGTGTGGGCGACCCGGACGATCTCCTGGAAGGAGTCGAGCACGATCCGCCCGACACCGGCCTCCACGGCCCGGCGGATCTCCTCGACGGACTTGTTGTTGCCGTGGAAGGCGATGCGCTCGGCGGGCATCCCGGCGGACAGCGCGGTGGCCAGTTCGCCGCCGGAGCACACGTCCAGGTTCAGCCCCTCCTCGTCCAGCCACCGCACGACGGCCCGGGAGAGGAAGGCCTTGCCGGCGTAGAACACGTCGGCGTCCGGGCCGAACGCGGTACGCCAGGCACGCGCGCGGGTACGGAAGTCGTCCTCGTCCAGGATGTAGGCGGGCGTGCCGAACTCCTCGGCGAGCCGGGTGACGGGGATCCCCGCGACCTCGGCCACGCCGTCGTCGCCGCGCGTGACGGTCCGCGACCACACCTTCCGGTCCAGGGCGTTGAGGTCGGCGGGCGGCGCGGGGTGGTGGCCCTCGGGCAGGACGTCGGCGTGGCGGGGCCCGGCGGGATGGGCGGAACGGCTCATGACGTGATTCTCAGGCTCTCTGTCTCTCTCCGGGACGCATCTGCACACGCGCCTCAGAGATGTTCGGGTGCGTCGATGCCGAGCAGGGACAGGCCGCCGGCCAGCACCGTCCCGGCTGCTTCGGCGAGGGCCAGCCGGGCACGGTGGGCGGCCGAGGGTTTCTCCTCGCCGACGGGAAGCACGGAAGGCAACAGGGGCAGCACGGCATCGGCGACGGTGACGAGATGCCGGGCGAGCCGGTCCGGGGCACGGTGGGTGGCGGCCGCGGTGAGGATGCGGGGGTGGTCGGCGAGGGGGGTGAGCAGCAGGGCACCGGCCCCGGTGCGCGGGGGGCCGGGCTCGGCGGCGAAGCCCAGACGGGCGGCGTTGCGGCCGAGGGAGCGGACACGGGCGTGGGCGTAACGCACCCGGAACAGCGGATTGGCCTCACGCTGCACCAGGTGGTCGGCGGTGATCCGGGGCCGGTCGTGCGGGGCGGGGTGGAGCAGGGCCCACCGGGCGGCGTCGGGCCCGAGCGGCGCGGGGTCCTCCGGGGCGGGCACGGGCCGCAGATTCACGGGCTCGCCGTGCTCCACGGTGGCCCGCCCGCCCTGGGTCCCCACGATCCGTACGACGGCGTCGGCGACGGTCTCGGCCCGCACCTCGTACGGCACCCGGAGCGTGACGACCTGCCCGGCGAGGGCGTCACCGTGTCCGTACCGGGCGCCCTTCTCCCGGATCTCCGCGACCAGCGCGGCCACGGGATCGACCTGCTCCGCGAGCCGGAAGTTGAGGAACCCCGGCCCGGTGACGACGACGTCCTCGATCCCGTCGGCCCCGACGAGACGTTCCCGCAGGATCCCGGCGACGTGCCGCGGAGGCTGCCCGGCGGCGTGCGCGAGCCGTAGCGCGACGGCGGTGGCGAAGTCCCCGCACCCACCGGGCCCCGGCTCGGTCACCACGACCCGCTCGGGCACGGCCACGCTCAGCTCCCCCGCACCGACGGCACGGCACACCGCGTCCAACACGGTGCGGGACAGGTCGGCGGGGGTCACGGGACAAGCGTAGGGGAGGAGGGGGGTGGGAAGGCGAGCCGGTTATGCCTTCGACGGTCCGCGGTCACGTTCCGACGGCCGGCGGTCATGCCCGCGACGGCCCCCGGCCATGTTTCCGCCGGTCTGCGGCCATCTCTCCCATGGCTCGCGGAGGGGCACTCGTCTCCGCGGCTGCGCGGTGCCGCCCCGCGCGACTTCCCCGGCCGGCTAGGGACGGATGCCGTCATGGCTGGGCAGGCCGTCGTGTCCGGGGAGCCCGCCGTGCCCGGGGAGGCCGTCGTGTCCGGGGATTCCGTCGATCGCGTCCGCGGCTTCGCCGGCCACCTCCCGGTCGGCCGCCCCTGGGTCGCCACCGGCACCGACGGCACCACCAGCGCCACCGGGCCCATGGGCGCCACCCGGCTCCGCCCCCGGAGGCCCGTCCCCCCGGTGCGCGTCCACGCCGGGCCCCTCTCCCCCGGCCGCCGCACGACTGGTCTTGCGCTCGATGAGGTCCATCACGATCCGGACCAGCTCGGAGGGTTCGAAGGGCTTGGCGAGGAAGGCGTCCACGCCGAGGTCGAGGCCGGCCTGGACCTCGTACTGCGTGCAGGCGCTGATGATGGCGACGGGCAGGTGGTGCGTACGGGGATCGGCGCGGAGCCGGGCGGCGGTGCGGATCCCGTCCAGCCGGGGCATGACGACGTCGAGCGTCACGACATCGGGCCGCACCTCATGCACCACATCCAGACACTCGGCACCATCGGCCGCGGTCACGACCTCTAGCCCTTCCAGTTCGAGGTTGACCCTGATCAGCTGCCGGATGACCTTGTTGTCGTCCACAACAAGCACCCGGCCCGAGGCGCCTGGCACAAGTCGAGAGTAGGTGCGGACCGGCCACCGCGTCCGGGTTTTCCCCACTTCCACCCCCTCCAGGGGACCCGCCCGCCCCCGCGCGGGAAACCGGGTTCCTGATCACCCCTCCAGACCTGCTAATGTTCTACCCGTCGCCGCGAGCGAGAAGCTCAGCGCCCGACACGCCCCCGTAGCTCAGGGGATAGAGCAACGGCCTCCGGAGCCGTGTGCGCAGGTTCGAATCCTGCCGGGGGCACTTCGCAGGAAGTGCCTGAAGACCCCGTCGCCAGCGAGTTCGCTGATGGCGGGGTCTTCGCGTATGTGCATCTGCGACGGGCGACGGACGGTCACGTACTTGCCCCCCCCCGCCCGGCCAAGGCCGCCACTCAGCGACGGCGCTCCGGCCCGAAGCGCACCGGTGCTTCCCACGCCCGGGAGCCCTGTCGTGCCGGGCACGCCCGGTTGAAGCACCTCCAGTACCAGGAGCCGTCGCCTCGACGCCGCAGGTCCACCTCGTCTTCCTTGCACGCACCGCATCGCGGCGGCTTCGCGAAGTCCTCCGCGCGTTCATGGGTGAGGATCTTGCGGGCGAAGTGGCCGCCTTTGACAGTCAGCATCACCTCGCGGGAGCGGCTCTGCGAGAGGGTGTTGAGGCTGCCCAGCAGAACCGTGTGTTCGTCGATGACGACGATCTTCTGGTGCATGACGTTGACGCAGACGACGGTGGGGACCACGGCCCGCAGCCGTTTGACCAGGTGGGTCTGCTTCTTCTGGCCGGTGTCGTAGGGGTCGCGGACGAAGACCGTCACGCGCACTCCACGGCGTACCGCGTCCTCCAGCACCGGGAGGAGGCTGAGCAGGCGTTTCGCGGTCCAGGGGGACCAGATCCACAGGGAGGTGCGGGCCTCGGCCAGGCGGTCGGCGAACGTCTCGTAAAAAGAGATCTCGTCGTGGATGTCGGTGACTTCCACGTGACGCGAGAGTACGTCCGCGAGGCGGGTGCTGAACGGACCGAGAGGGATGTCGGGCCGGCCGCCCGGGGCGACGAGCTGGGTCGCCGGGACCCATTTGGCGCGCCGGTCGTGGATCAGTGCGGCAAGCTTGCCCATGGCCGTGTGCTCGCCCGCGGCGAGGATCCGGTTGCGGCTTCCGAGGACGTACAGCCTGGTCTGTACGCGGGTGACGGCGACATTGAAGAGGCGAACGCCGTTGCGGGCCCAGGTCGTCGCCTCGGAGGCCCGAGTTGCCTGGGACATCCAGAGCCCGTCGCCGTAGTCGTCCTCCACGGTGTCGAAGACGACCACTGGGAACTCGCGGCCCTGGAAGCGATGTGCGGTCCCGACTTCGGCAATCTGGCTGTCTGACGACTCGTGGTCGCGGAGTGCCTCCAGGGTGGCTTCCGCCTGTACCGGGTAGGGCGTGACGACTCCGGCAGCCTCGCCGTCCTCACGGTGGAGGTCGATCAGCGCCCGCGCCAGCAGGGCGCCGGCCGGCCACCAGCCCTTGCGGCGGCCCGTGCGGTGGGCCTGGGCGAGGTTCTGGAGTCCGTCGGTGTCGATGATCACAATTTCGGCGTCGTCGGGTGTGCGCCGCGCGGCACGTTGTTCGACACCGGGGCCGGCTTTCAGCACGCCGTCGTACGCGAGGGCGTTCGCGAGACTCATGACGTCGTGGCCGAAGCGGTGCTGGACGTCCAGCACGACACAGCCGGGGTGATTGACGGCAGCGGCCGGTGACTCGATGCCGAAGTGTTCGTAGACCTCACGCAGGATCCAGCGGGCGACATCCGGCCGTTTCCTGGCGTCGAGCTTCGGCAGGACTGGGCCGAGTTGCATGAAGTCTCCGAGCAGGACGGCCGTGCTCTTCGCCTTGCCCACCGCCAGAAGGACTTCGGGCAGGGTCGCGGCTCCGGCCTCGTCGACCAGGACTACGTCGTACTCACCCTCGAACACCGCTCTGGTGGTGCGGAAGCGGGCGAGCGTGGTGGCCACGAGCTTCGCTCCCCGGATGATCTCGCCCTGGGCGTCACGGGCGAGTTTGTCGTACTCCTCCTGGAGTTCGCGGTGACGGCGTTCCAGGGCCGGACGGCTCTCCCGGTCCGCGACGACTTGGGGCTTGAGGGCGGTCGCCAGAGCGTGGCGACTGGGATGGCCGAGGCTTTCGGCCTCCGCGACGCGGGCCTCTGCCGCTTGCGAGAGGCCGAGTTCCCTGGCGAGGTGGGCCAGGCGGGCGGCGATGGCCCTGTGGGTCCGCCGGGCCTTGTCCAGGTCGTTCTCGACCGTGCGCAACGTCGTCTGCCGAAGCGTGATCTCCTGCTTGCTGAAAGAGATCAGCGCACGGATCTCCGCCAGTCGTCCGGTGACGGCGGCCTCGTGGCGCGCGAGGAGGGACCGGGCGTCAGCCGCCTTCTTCTCCGCGGCCCGGGCTTCGGCCAGTGCCGTCTCCAGGTCGAGACGCGCCGTTTCCCTGTCCCGTCTGGCCCGGCGCTTCGCGAAGCCCTTCAGCTGGTCAAGTCCGTCCAAACGTTCCTGAGCCGCCGCACGATCGCTGTCAGCCAGAAGGGCCTTCGCCTCCAGGTCGGTGACCACCGACCGCAGTCGGGCGAGGTGCGCCTGGTGCTCGTCATGGGACTTCCAGTCGGCTTGGGCCTGTTCCGTCGCCTTCACTGCTTCGACCGCTGACCGGTATGCCTCTTCCAGCCGCGTGACCGTCTCTCCTGCTGCCTGCGAGTCGCGGTACGCCTCGTCGCACGCGCTCTTCAGAGCCTTGGGCGCTCGGGCGGGGTCGTCGAGAATCGTGCGGTCTGCCGCGTAGGCCACTGGATCGAAGTCCGTCAGGCTGCGCTCCAGTTCCTCCAACCGCCGGGCCCGCTCCCCGCCCTCGACCAGTTGTGCGGCGACCGCCCGGCGCCGTGCATCAACTTCGGCCAGCCGCTCGCGCACCATCAGGGTCAGACAGACGGACTCGTCCTCCGCGACCTCTCGTAGGTGGGGCGGCCCCACTCGGACGACAGCCCCGTCTGCGTGCCGCCGCTCCTTCACCACGCCCCACAGGGCGTTGTCCACGGCGATGTTGGTGGCCGAGACCAGCAGCACCCGCTTGCCTCGCGCGATCAGGTCACCTATGGCCCGCTTGAGGACCGTGGTCTTGCCGGTGCCCGGCGGCCCCCAGACCAGCCACAGGCCCTCACCCGTGCACGCGCGGTAAGCACGCTCCTGCGCCGGCAGGAGGACGCCCTGCGGCGGCCCGGTCGGCGCGAGCCGCCCCGTGCCGGCCTCGGCGCGAGCCATGAGGTGAGCCAGCGGCGCATCGGTCAGCGCGGCCATGCCCTCCCGTAGCGCCTTGACGAGGAAGCCGGTGGGCTGCGGTTTCATCCACAGATGAGGGTCGACGGGGTCCGCGAACTCGGGAACGCGCACCCGCAAGGCGGTACCGTCCTTGAAGACGTCGAGGACGGAGTGACCGACGTCGACACCGCTCTCGTCGGGTCCGGCCAGTCTCAGGCTGTCGCCCTGAAGCTGATCCGTCCCGATGTCGGAACCGCGGACGTCGACGACGTACTCGCCGGGCTTTCGGCCCCGCACCGCCCGCCCCAGCAGGCGCCACCGTGGCTCCCGCGCCGGTACGCCCTCATGGGCCACCCAGGCGTCCAGCGCCGAGACGACTTCTTCCTGCCAGCCCATTTCCCCCGCTACGGCCGTACTGCCCGGATCTTGATCCGTAGTACCAAAGCAGCCCAGCGCCGGCCACCACCAATCCGGCCAAGGTGAACGGCGGTCGGCTCGACCCCGGCGATGGCGAACGCGGCGTGACACGCTCCCCTGCGGCTCCGGGCGGCACGCTGGTACTCGACAGCGAGGGACTGGCCAAGGCCGTGCTGCGCGACCGCGCGGTCACCGGCTGGCTCGCCTTGGCGTACGCCGATGATCTGCCTGTGATCACGTCGGCGGCACCCTGGTGGAAGCAGTCCACCCGCGTGTTCGACCGCCCGGCCCTGGAACGGACGCTCTCCCGCCTCGTCGTGGAGCGGTCACCGAGGAAATCGCCACGGCACGCCGCCGCCCTGCTCGCCGATGCCGGCCTGCACGGCCACAAGCACGCCATCGACGCCACGCTCGGCGCGACCGCCCGCACCGACCCGGGGCCCGTCACTGTGCTCACCTCCGCCCCGGAAGACCTCACCACCCTCTGCGGTACGCACGCCGCTGTCATCAAGCTCTGACGCGCGCCGGGCCCCCGGGGGTGCGTTTCCGGTCGGATTCAGGGGTGGCCCCGGTCGTGGATCGGGGCGGGCTGCCCGGCCGGCCGGGACGGGGCCGGCTCCGGGGTCGTGCCCGCTGTGCGCATGCGGCCGTAGGCGTAGACGCAGCCTGCCAGGGCCAGGTCGGACAGGAGCATGTAGCCGATGGAGTACGAGGACTTGGCGCTGTAGACGGCGCCCATGACCAGGGGTGGGACGAAGCCGCCCAGGCCGCCTGTCGCGCCGACGATGCCGGTGACGCTGCCCACCTGGGGCTGGGGGGTGACCCGGGAGACCAGGGCGAAGACCGAGCCGCTGGCCGTGCCGAGGCCCGCCGCCATCAGCAGCAGGCAGACCGTGGCGGTGGGGACCAGGACCGGGTCGAAGGACTGGATGATCGCCAGGACCGCCACCAGGCCCAGCGCCCAGGCCGTGACGGTCGCCGGGTGGACGCGGTCCGCCAGCCAGCCGCCGAGGGGGCGGAAGACCACCGTGACCAGGGCGAAGCCGGCCGCCCGGGTGCCGGCGTCGGTGGGGCTGAGGCCGTACCAGGTGCGCAGGTAGGTGGGGAGGTAGACGCCGAACGCGACGATGCCGCCGAAGCCGATCGCGTAGAGCGCCGACAATTCCCAGGTGACGCGGAGGCGGGCGGCCTGGGTGAGGCGCGTGGTCAGGGGGGTGGAGGGGATTCGGCGGCCGGGGCGGTCGTTGATCAGGAAGGCGGCCAGGACGGCGTACACCGCCAGGGCGACCGCCATGACCAGGAACGGCAGGTTCTCGCCCCGGTGGTACATGCGCGGGGTGAGGAAGCCGGACAGCGCCACCCCGCCCATGCCCATGCCGAAGACGCCGAGGGCCGCGCCCCGGTGGGCGGGCGGGAACCAGGAGTTGACCAGCGGCACGCCGATCGCGAACGTCGTGCCGCCGAGGCCGAGGACGAAGCCCACCAGGAGCAGGGCGGCGTACGACGACCGGGCCGGGATCAGGAGCAGTACCGGGATGATCGTCAGGGCGCTGGTCAGCGGGAACATCAGGCGGGCGCCGTAGCGGTCGGTGAGCGCGCCGACCGGGACCCGGCCGAGTGAGCCGACGAGGACCGGGACCGCGACCAGGAGGGACTGGGCCGAGGCGCCCATGTGCAGCCGTTCGTCGAAGTCGGCGGCGAGCGGGGCGATCAGGTTCCAGGCCCAGAAGGTGAGGGTGAAGCCGACGGTGGCCATGACCAGGTTGCGCCAGGCCGCCGCGGAGGGTCTGTCACCGGTCATCTCACGCTCCCAGGAGGTCGGTCCGGCCCTGACTGTCCCTCCCCCGGCGACGACTTCCATGGTCGGGGACCGGGTCGCGGTCCGCATCCCGGGACGTCTCAGTCGCCGTCCGGCGGGGTCCAGGCGGCCACCAGGTCCAGCAGGCCGGGGAAGCGGGCGTTCAGGTCGGCCACCCGGACCTGGCTGCGGCGCTCGAGGCCGTACTGGCGCTGCCGGGTGACGCCCGCCTCGCGCAGGGCCCGGAAGTGGTGGGTCAGCGAGGACTTGGGGCGGTCCAGGCCGAACCAGCCGCAGGTGTGGTCGAACTCCTCGGACTCCAGGAGGAGTTTGCGGACGATTCGCAGCCTGAGCGGGTCGCTGAGCGCGCCCAGCACGGTTTCCAGCCTGATGTCGGCGGCGGCCGGTTCGGGCAGCGGGTCGGGGAGGCCGGGGGGCTCCGGCCGCTCCTCGACGCCCACGGCCGGCCGGTTCGCTTCGGTCCTCTGCCCGGTCAACTGCGGCTCCCCTCTCGCGGACTTCCTGTACGACTCCGATCGTACTGCATGCTAAGTTCGACTCCACTCGTACAAGTACGACTCGACTCGTACCGGGATTCAGGGGAGGACTGCGCCATGACGACGGCGACCGCCGGTGAGCGTGCCCGGCATGCGATGGGCGGGGGTGAGGTGCCCGTACGGTGGGTCTGGCTCGCCGCCTGGCCCGTGACGGCGGTGTTCGTGCTGTCCAACGCGGCCACCCCGCTGTACGTGCTCTGGCAGCGCGAGATGGGGTTCAGCAAGGGCACGCTGACCGTGGTCTTCGCCTGTTACATCGCGGGACTGCTCGGGTCCCTGCTCGTCTCCGGCGTCGTCTCCGACCGGATCGGGCGCAAGCCGGTACTGCTGCCCGCGCTGGGCCTCGCCCTCGTCGCCTGCCTGGTCTTCGCGACCGCGGGCGGCGTGGGCGCGCTGATCGCGGCCCGGCTGTGCACCGGTATCGCGGTCGGCGCCGTGGTCTCGGCGGGAATGGCCGCGGTGACGGACGTGGCGGGACCCGCCCGGCGGCGGCTCGCCGCGCTGCTCGCCTCCTGCGCGATGGTGTTCGGGGCGGGGCTGGGGCCGCTGCTGGCCGGGGTGCTGTCCGAGACGCTGCCCGGGCCCACGGTCACCGTGTTCGCGGTGGAGGCGGTGCTGCTGGCGTCGGCCGTGGTGGTCGTGGTCCGGATGCCGGTGGGCGCCGCCCACGGGGGCCGCGGTGGCGCTCGTGGCGTCGGGGGGTGGGTACGGGTGCCCGGGGTGCCTCGCGGTGCCGGATGGCAACTCGCCCTGGGGATCGCCGTGTTCGCACCCGGCATCACCGCCACGTCCTTCGTGCTGTCGCTCGGGCCGTCGCTGCTCGCGGGGCTGCTCGGCACGGGGAGCCGCATCGTCTCCGGGGGGCTGGCGTTCGCGATGTTCCTGTCCGCCACGGGCGTGCAGTTCGCGGTACGGGGGCTCGGGCGGCGCACGGTGCTGGCCTGCGGCGCCGGTGCCACCGCCCTCGGCATGGCCGCGCTCCTCCTGGCCGTGCACACCGGGTCGGTCGCGGCGCTGGCCGGGGCGGCGCTGCTGGCGGGGGCCGGGCAGGGGATGGGACAGCTCGGGGGGCTGTCGCTGCTGAACTCGGCCGTGCCGGGGACGCGGCTCGCCGAGGCCAACGCGGCGCTGAACGTCGGGGGTTACCTGCCCGCCGGGCTCCTTCCGGTGAGCGCGGGATACCTGAGCGACGCGGTCGGCCTCACGACGGGTGCGACGGTCTTCGGCACGACGCTGGCGGGGCTCGCCGTGGCGGGGGGCGGGGTGGTGCTGCTCGGGCGGGAGCGGGTGTCTTCCGCCGCCTGACGGGAGCGGGCGTCCTCCGCCGCCTGACGGGAGCGGGCGTCCTCCGCCGCCTGACGGGGGCGGGCGAGGGGCTACCGGACGGGGTACGGGGTGTGATCGCCGTGGGGGGGGCGTCGTGCCGATGCGGGCGCCGTGGGAGTGCGGGCCCGTCCGCGTCGGCAGGCGCGCCGTGGTCGGTCGCGCGGTTCCCCGCGCCCCTGAGCAGGTGCGGCCGACGCCCCTGGGCAAGTACCGCCCATGCCCCTGAGCAGGTGCGCCCGGCGCCCTTCACGCCGTCCGTTTCCGGGACGCCGTCTTCTTCGTCGCCGTCTTCTTCCCGGCCGTGCTCTTCGCCGTCGCCGTACTCTTCGCCGTCGTCTTCTTCGCCGCCCCCTCCCCCGCCTTGGACGTCGACTTGCGGGCGGGGGCGGCCTTCTTCGCGGCCGGGGTCTTCTTCGTCGACGTGGACTTCTTGGCGCCCGTCTCCTTCGGCGCCGACGCGCCCCGGCGCAGCTGTCTGACCTCCGCCTCCTCCTCCGCGCCCCGGGACTCGCGGGCCGCCCGGACGCTGTTCTCCAGGGCGGCCATCAGGTCCAGCACCTTGCCGCCGGCGGCGGGGGCCGGGGACTCGGGCGGTGCCTCGCCGGAGGCCTTCGCGGCGATGACCTCCTCCAGCGCCTCCCGGTACTCGTCGTGCAGGTCCTCCAGGTCGACCTCGCCGAGGGTGTCCATCAGGGCGTCCGCGAGGTCCAGTTCCTTGTCGCGGATGGTGACGTGCTCGTCCGGCGCGACGCCCTCCGGCGCCCGGACCTCGTCCGGCCACAGCAGCCCGTGCATGGCGATGGCGTCGCCGACCACCCGCAGCATGCCGAGCCGCTCCCGCCCGCGCAGCGCGTACTTGGCGATGGCGACCTTGTTGCTGCGCTTGAGGGCCTCGCGCAGCAGCGTGTACGGCTTGGCGGCCTGGGCCCCGCCGGCCGCGAGGTAGTACGCGGCGCCCATCTGGAGCGGGTCGATCCGGTCGGCCGGCACGAAGGCCACGATCTCGATGGTGCGGGCGGTGGGGATGGGCAGGTGGGAGAGGTCCTCGTCGCTGATCGGGATCATCGTGCCGTCGGCGTCCTCGTACGCCTTGCCGATCTCGGCCTGGCTGACCTCGCGGTCCTCCAGTTCGCACACCTTGCGGTATCGGATGCGGCCGTTGTCCTCGGTGTGGACCTGGCGGAAGGAGATCGCATGGCTCTCCGTGGCGTTCACCAGCTTGATCGGGATGCTGACCAGGCCGAAGGAGATCGCGCCGTTCCATATCGATCGCACGTGCCGCACCCTTCCATTGCCGTTTTTTCCGGTTTGTCTGGGATTGTCATCCTATGACGCCTATCACAGAGGTGGAGGGGCGCCGGATCGCGCTCAGCAACCTGGAGAAGGTGCTCTATCCGGAGACCGGCTTCACCAAAGCGGAGCTGCTGCACTACTACGCGACCACCGCCACCGCCCTGCTGCCCCATCTGCGCGACCGGGCGGTGTCCTTCCTGCGCTACCCGGACGGTCCCGGGGGCCAGCGGTTCTTCACCAAGAACGTGCCGCCGGGTACGCCCGAGTGGGTCACCACCGCCGAGGTGCCCCGCTCCTCCCCGGACAGCCCGGCCCGGATGGTGCTCGTCCAGGATCTGCCGAGCCTGGTCTGGGCGGCCAACCTGGTCGCCGAGTTCCACACCCACCAGTGGCTGGTGCAGCGCCCCGAGGAGGCGGACCGGCTGGTCTTCGACCTCGACCCGGGGCCGCCCGCGCACATCGTGCACTGCTGCGAGGTCGCCCTGTGGCTGCGCGAGCGGCTCGCGGCGGACGGGATCGAGGCGTACCCGAAGACCGCCGGGTCGAAGGGGCTGCACCTGCTGGCGGCGGTGCGCGGCAGCTCGTCCGAGCGGACCTCCGAGTACGCGAAGGCGCTGGCGGTGGAGGCCGAGCGGGCGCTGCCCCGGCTGGTGGTGCACCGGATGACGAAGAGCCTCAGACCGGGGAAGGTGTTCGTCGACTGGAGCCAGAACGCGGCCCGCAAGACCACGGCCACCCCCTACACCGTGCGCGCCCGCCCGGCCCCGCTGGTGTCCGCGCCGGTGACCTGGCAGGAGGTCGCCGACTGCCGCAGCCCCGCGCAGCTGGAGTTCCGGGCCGGCGACATCGCGCCGCGCCTGGCGGACCACGGCGACCTGATGGCGCCCCTGCTGGATCCGGAGTCGGCCGCCGCGCTGCCGTGACCCACGCGGGACCCGAAGCCGGCCGGCCCGCTGCCCCGCCCCGCGCAGGACCCGGAGTCGACCGCCCCACTGCCGCGAGCCGCGCGGACCCCGAACCGGCCACCCCACTACCGCCAGCCACACAGACCCCCGAACCCGCCACCCCACTACCGCCAGCCGCGCAAAACCCCAACCCCGCCACCCCGCTGCCATGCCCCACGCGGACCCCGGAGCCGAAACCGACGCCTCCCACGCCCACGCTCGCCCCGGATGACCGCCCCCGCCTCAGACCCTCAGCCAGACGTTCCGGTCCCGTGCCATCCCGTGCAGTGCCTCCACGTCGGCCGGCTTGAGCACCCCGCCCAGCCGGGCCAGGTCCGCCAGGTCCGGGTCGCGCAGGATCCGCACCCCGCGCGGCTCGGCCGTCACGGTCACCTCGGCCGGGCCCACCAGGGCCAGCACCGGGCGGACCTCGGCGGTCAGCGCGTAGGAGGCGCGGTCGGCGGCGGAGCGCAGCGGGCGCAGCAGCGGCTCGGCGTCGCGGCGGCCCAGGGCGACCATCGGATCCGCGACCCGGACCCGGGCCCGGCGGGCGTACAGGGCGTGGACGGCGAACAGCCCGCCGGGGCCGATCACCAGGTGGTGGATGCGGTCGCCGCCGGGCAGCGGGACGGAGTGCAGGGTGTGCCAGCCGGCGCCCTCCAGCCCGTCCAGGGCCTGCCCCACGGCCTGCTCGGCGGTCAGGGCGCGCCGCCGCGGGTCGGGGCGCAGCCGGTGCGCGGGGCCGGGGTGGCGGTCCAGGGCGACGAGCAGGGCCTCCCCGGGGCGGTTGGGGGCCAGGTCGTCGTCGGGGTGCAGGGTCAGCCGGGCGAGTTCGGCGGGGGTGGGGACCGGGGGCGGGCCCACGGTCACCGGGCCGGTGAGGAAGGGGTGCAGCGCCTCGAGGACGGCGTCCCGCTCGTCCTCGGCGAGGAGGTCGACCCGGCCCGCCTCACGGTCGTACCAGGCCACGCCGGCTCCGTCCGCGCGGCAGACGTAGAGCCGTTCACGACCGTGCCGGAAGGCCGGCACCACGCGCAGTCCGCTCATGCCATCACCCCTCGACCATGGGAACAGGCGGGGTGCTCCCGGGGCAAGACCGGTTACCGTGGTGGGCGGCCCTGTGCGGGGAGTTGGGGAGGCACCGTTGCGGACCCGCGGAAAGCAGCCCGACGTACCGGCTCCGAAGAGCCCGTGGAACGAGATCGTGCCCGGCCTGTGGATGGGCGGCCACGAATTCCGGGACCGGTCCGGGCGACTGGAGCTCGCCGTCGTACGAGACGAGTTCGACGTGGTGCAGTCGCTGCTGCGGCTGCCCGGGTACGGTCCCGACGCGGGCGTGGAGCACCACGTGTGGCCGATACCGGACGGGCCGCTGGACGGCACGCAGCTGGCCGGGGTGATCCGGCTGGCCCGGGCGGCGAACGACGCGCTGGACGCCGGGCGCCGGGTGCTCGTGCGCTGCTTCCACGGGTACAACCGCTCGGGGCTGGTCGTCGCGCACGCGCTGGTCCAGCGGGGCGACACGGCCGACCAGGCGATCCAGCTGATCCGGGCCCGGCGCTCGGCGTGGGCGCTGCACAACGACCTGTTCGTGGAGTACCTGCGGACGGGTCTGGCGACCGTACGGCTGCTGGAGGAGCTGGCCGAGTAGTCCGCCGCGTCCGCCCGCCGGGTCGTCACCCACAGCTCACGAAGCAGTACAAAGCAGACTTCGGTCAGAATGTAGGGATGCCGGCCCGTCGACCCGCCCGTACCGCCCTCGCCCTGGCCGCCGTCGCCCTGCTGTCGGCGACGGCGACGGCCTGCGGGGACACCGGCGCCCTGCGCGGTGCCGGGCCGACCACGACCGCCGTCAGCCCCACCCGGCTGTGGCCCGACCTCCAGCCCGCGTCCAGCCCGGCCTACCCGTACGACGTGGCGACCCGGGAGACCGTCAAGGGCGTCACGGTCCCCGGCGGCGACATCCGGAAGGTCGATCCGGTGGAGGTCGTCGAGGCGGAGCTGACGGCGCACCCCGCCGACTACGGCCCCAAGGGGGCGTACCACGCGACCGTGGACCGGATGAGGCAGTGCCGGCCGGGCGGCGACCGGGAGCGCTGCCCGCTGCTCAAGCCGTACCACCGGGACCTGACCGGGGACGGCCGGGCGGATCTGACGCTGGGCTTCCGGCTGTACCCGACCAACCAGACGGCGGTGCGGGTCTACACCGTCGAGGGGCGGCGGCTGGTGCGGGTGCTGGCCGACAACGACGCGCTCCTCGGGGTGGAGCTGGCCGGGCGGGCGCTGATCGAACGCTCCCCGGCCGACACCTCCGGCTACGAGTACCGCACCACCTGGGTGTGGGACCCGGACCAGCGCGCGATGGTGTTCTCCCGCGACGAGTACCTGCACGTCGGCGACGGCCCGCACGGCCGGCGCACGCCCTCCCCCTCGGCCTCCGCGGGCGCGCGATGAGGCTCACGCTGCCGCACTGGTCCGGCGCGCTCGCGGTCCGGGCCGCCGCGTTCATCACGGTGATGTGCTGCGCGCTGGCCGCGTTGCTCGGCGTGCTGGTGCACGTGTCGGTGACCGACCAGACCGTGGGCCAGGCCCGTGACCTGGCGCTGTCCCGGCTCGCCGACGCCACCGAGGCGTACGAGGCCGGGGACCGGCTGCTGCCGGGCGCCCGGGTGGACCCCGCGGAGCTGCCCCCGTCGCTGCGCGGGCTGGCGGTGTCCGGGCAGCGCGGCACGATGGTGGCGACGTACCGGGGGCGGCCCGCCATGTGGGCGGCCGGTCCGGTGGCCGGTCACCGGGCGCTGGGCGTGGCGGTCGACTACTCGCAGCAGTCGCGCACCATCGCCGGCCTGGACGAGTCGATCGTGTGGTCGTCGGCCCTGGCGATCGGGGCGACCGTGCTGGTCGGGGTGTTCGCGGTGACCCGGGTGACCCGGCGGCTGCACGGCACGGCACGGGTGGCCCGCCGGATCAGCGCCGGCGACCTGGACGCCCGGGTGAACGATCCCCGTACGAAGGATCCGGCCCGGCCGCAGGACGAGGTGGCCGCGGTGGCCGCCGCGCTGGACTCGATGGCCGCCTCCTTGCAGGGCAAGCTGCTGAGCGAGCAGCGGTTCACGGCGGATGTGGCGCACGAGCTGCGCACCCCGCTGACCGGGCTGCACGCGGCGGCCGAACTGCTGCCGCCGGGCCGGCCGACGGAGCTGGTACGGGACCGGGTGGCGGCGCTGCGCACCCTGACGGAGGACCTGCTGGAGATCTCCCGGCTGGACACCGGACGGGAGCGGCTGGAGCTGGGCACGGAGGCGCTGGGCGCGCTGGCCGAACGGGTGGTGCGGGCCTCGGGCACCGACACCGAGGTGCGTGTCCTGCGGGACGTACGGGTGGAGACCGACCGGCGGCGGCTGGAGCGGGTGCTGGGGAACCTGGTGGCCAACGCCCACCGGCACGGGGCGCCTCCGGTGGTGCTGACCGTGGACGGGCCGGTGGTGACCGTACGGGATCACGGGCCCGGGTATCCGGAGTACCTGGTGGCGCACGGACCGCAGCGGTTCCGCACGGAGGGCGGGGCGACCGGGCACGGGCTGGGGCTGACCATCGCGGTGGGGCAGGCGGAGGTGCTGGGCGCTGCGCTGGGCTTCGGCAACGCGGTCGACGGGGGCGCGGTTGCCGTGTTGAGGCTGCCTGGGGGCGAGTAGGGCTCGGGGCCGCGGGTGGTTGTCGGGCTTTCCGTGGTGTGTGGCTGAGCGCGCCGTTCCCCGCGCCCCTTGAGGCGCTTCGCGCCCGGGGCGCCTGCCTGGCCAGACTGTGCCATTTCGGTAAGTTCCGGGCATGACGAAGGCCGGAAGCACCCTGGCCGCGGCCACCGCTCCCGTGCGCGCCGTGCGCCTTCCCCGGCGCCGGGGCGTCGAGCTGTCCCTGCTCGTGCTGGCCGTCCTGCTGTCCGTGTACGGCTACTGCGCGGTGGGGCTGGCCCGGTCCGGGACCGTGCCGCCGGGCGCCGTCGGGTACGGCGCCGGGCTCGCGGTGCTCGCCCTGTTCGCGCACATCGCGGTGCGGATCCGGGCGCCGTACGCCGATCCGCTGCCGCTGCCCATCGGGGTGCTGCTCAACGGGCTGGGCCTGGTCCTGATCTACCGGCTGGACCTGGAGACACCGGGCGACCGGGCGGCCCCGACCCAGCTGGTGTGGTCCACGCTGGGCGTGGGGCTGTTCATCGGGGTCGTGCTGGTGCTGCGCGACCACCGGGTGCTCCAGCGGTACGCGTACGTGTGCGTGGTGGCCGCCCTCGTGCTGCTGGCGTTGCCGATCCTGTTCCCGGCGGTCAACGGGGCCCGGATCTGGATCCGGATCGCCGGGTTCTCCATCCAGCCCGGCGAGTTCGCGAAGGTGCTGCTCGCGGTGTTCTTCGCCGCCTATCTGGCCGCCAACCGCAGCGCGCTGGCGTACACCGGGCGCCGGCTGTGGCGGCTGCAGTTCCCGACCGGGCGGGTGCTGGGACCGATCCTGACGATCTGGCTGGTGAGCGTCGGCGTCCTGGTGCTGGAGCGGGACCTCGGGACCTCGCTGCTGTTCTTCGGGCTGTTCGTGGTGCTGCTGTACGTGGCCACCGGGCGGACCGGCTGGATCGCGGTCGGGCTGCTGCTCGCCGTGCTCGGCGCCGTCGCCGTGGGCCGGCTGGAGCCGCATGTGGGGGGGCGGATCGAGGACTGGCTGCACCCGTTCGCCACCATCGAGGCCGGTCAGGGCCCCAACCAGCTCGCCCAGTCGCTGTTCGCCTTCGCGGCGGGCGGGATCCTGGGCACCGGGCTGGGGCTCGGGCACTCCATCCTGATCGGCTTCGCCACCAAGTCGGACTTCATCCTGGCGACGGCCGGGGAGGAGCTGGGCCTCGCCGGGCTGGCGGCGATCGTGCTGCTGTACGCGCTGCTGGTGGAGCGCGGCTACCGGGCCGGGCTGGCGCTGCGCGAGCCGTTCGGCCGGCTCCTCGCGGTCGGGATGGCCTCGATCGTGGCGCTCCAGGTGTTCGTGATCGCGGGCGGGGTGACCGGGCTGATCCCGCTGACCGGCATGGCGATGCCGTTCCTCGCCCAGGGCGGCTCCTCGGTGGTCACCAACTGGGCGATCGTGGCGCTGCTGGTCCGGGTGAGCGACTCCGCCCGCAGCCAGTACGACGGCCGGGAGGCGCCGTGAGCGAGTACGGCCCGCTGCCCGACGGCGGGCGGCCGATGGCCCGCTACATCCGGTACGCCCGCGCCTTCTGCGCCCTGCTGCTGGCCGCGCTGCTGGCCAACGCGGCCCGGGTGCAGGTGGTCCAGTCCCGGGAGTACGACGGCAACCCGGCCAACCGGCGGGCCACGATCGCCCGTTACCAGCAGCCGCGCGGGAACATCCTGGTCGACGGCCGCCCGGTCACCGGCTCGGTGGACACCGGCGAGCAGCTGCGCTACGAACGCTCCTACCCGGACGGCCCGTTGTACGCCCCGGTCACCGGCTTCGCCTCCCAGAAGTACGGCACCACGTTCCTGGAGCACACCGAGGACGGGGTGCTGTCCGGCACCGATCCACTGCTGCGCCCGCTGCCGCTGTGGAGCGATGTGAGCCGGGCGCGCGGTCGCGGCGGTGACGTGGTGACGACCCTGAACCGGCGGGCGCAGGAGGCCGCGTACCGGGGGCTGGCCGGGCGCAAGGGCGCGGTGGCCGCGGTGGAACCGGCCACGGGGCGGATCCTGGCGCTGGTGACCAGCCCGTCGTACGACCCGTCGGAGCTGTCGGGCAACAGCGAGGCGGTGGTGTCCGCGTGGGCCCGGCTCAACCACGATCCGGAGAAGCCGATGCTCAACCGGGCGGTGCGGCAGACGTATCCGCCGGGGTCGACGTTCAAGGTGGTCACCGCGGCGGCGGCGCTGGACGCGGGCGTGGTGACGGACCTGGACGAGCGGACCGACTCCCCGGACCCCTACCGGCTGCCCGGCACCACCACCCGGCTGACCAACGAGGGCGACGGCTGCGCGGACGCCTCGGTGCGGGACGCCTTCGAGTGGTCGTGCAACACGGTGTTCGCGAAGCTGGGCGTGGACGTGGGGGTGCGGGACATGGTGGCGACGGCGCAGGCGTTCGGGTTCAACGACACCGAGGTGCGCGTCCCCTTCTCCGTGGCGCCCAGCACCTTCGACCCGCACGTGGACCGGGCGCAGCTGGCGCTGTCGTCGATCGGGCAGTACAACACGCGGGCCACGCCCCTGCAGATGGCGATGGTCGCGGCGGCGGTCGCGGACGGCGGGGTGCTGCGTCCGCCGTACCTGGTGGAGCGGACCACCCGGCACGGCGGCGCGCCCCTGTCCGGGAGCGGAGCCCGGCCCGGCCGGCAGGTGATGCGGCCCGCCACCGCGGCGCGGCTGGCGGAGCTGATGGCCGGGGTGGTCGAGGAGGGCACCGGCACCAACGCGGCCATCCCCGGGGTGCTGGTCGGCGGCAAGACCGGGACGGCCCAGCACGGGGTCGGCAACACGGGGGTGCCGTACGCGTGGTTCGTCTCCTGGGCGAAGTCCGAGGACGCGCCCGAGCCGCAGGTGGCGGTCGCGGTGGTGGTGGAGGACGCGGCGGCGGACCGGGGCGAGATCAGCGGCGGCGGCACCGCGGCCCCGATCGCCAAGGAGGTGATGCGGGCGGTGCTCGGCCGCTGAGCGCCGGTCAGCCGGCGGGCCGCAGCAGCTCGGAGCGGACCCGCAGGGCGGTGCGCGCGGCCTCCTCCAGGTCCACGTCGCCGGGGTCGTGCACGGACAGGTCGACCTTGCCGACGGCGGCCGCCGTGTTGCCGTCCGCCCAGGCGCAGACGCCGTAGGTCAGGGTGGTGGAGCCGCTCTCCTGGGTGAGCACCTGGCAGCTGACGGGGGTGGCGGCGCCGGCCGGGGTGACGTCCGTCGCGGGCCGCTCCATGGTCACGCCGTCGGCCTCGGCGGCACCCTTGAGCAGGCCCCGGCGGATCGCGGGGGTGTTCTTGAACCTGCCGTACATGCCGGAGACCAGCAGCATGGAGCGGGAGGCGTCGCCGGGCGGGCTGTAGCGGCCGACGGTGGCGTGGACGTCCCTGACGTCCCAGGCGCCGTCGGCCTCGTCCTCGACCTTCTTGCCCTCGGTGCCGGAGAGGTCCTCGGCGAGGGTGTACTCGCCGTCGAGCAGGCTGTGCGGCAGGACCAGCTTGTGCTCCGCCGCCGGGAAGCCGCTGCCGGCCAGCATGCCGAGCACCACGAGACCGGCGACGACGACCGTGACGACTCCGCCCACGATGCCGAGCACCAGCCCGACCCGGCGCTTCCTGGGCGGCGGCGCCATGGGCGGCACGCCCCAGCCGGGGTAGGGCTGCTGCGGCGGGTAGGGCTGCCCGCCCGGGTACGGCTGCGGCGGGTACGGCTGCTGCTGCGGGTAGGGCGCCTGCTGGGGGTACGGCGAGCCGTACGGGCCGGGGGCGGCCTGCGGGGGCTGCTGCCCGTAGGGACCCGGGTACGGCGACTGCTGCGGCGGAGGCATGGACACGCCAGCACGCTACTGCACCGCACCGACACCCCCGCCACCGCCGGTCGCGCGGCCCGTCAGTCCTCCGTCGCGCCCGACTCGATCGTCGCCTCCACCTCCGCCACCCGCTCCCGCTCCTCCATGGCGAAGCGTTCGGCGTCCAAGCGGTCGGCCAGTTCCTCGTCCTGGGCCATGAGCTGGTCCAGGCTGGAGTCGCCGAGTTCGAAGACGCCCATGTCGGCGTAGGCCCGCTGGAGGCGTTCGCCCCACAGGCCGATGTCCCTGACGCACGGGACGATGCGGCTGAACAGCAGCTTGCGGAACAGCCGGAGGAACTCGGACTGTTCGCTGATCTGCTCCGCCTCGGCCCTCGGGATGCCGAAGTTCTCCAGCACCTCCACCCCGCGCAGCCGGTCGCGCATCAGGTGGCAGCCTTCGATGACGAACTCCTCGCGCTCGCGCAGTTCGGCGTCGGTGAGCTGCCGGTAGTAGTCGCGCAGCGCCATCCGGCCGAAGGCCACGTGCCGGGCCTCGTCCTGCATGACGTAGGTCAGGATCTGTTTCGGCAGCGGCTTGTCGGTGGTGTCCCGGATCATGCCGAACGCGGCCAGCGCCAGGCCCTCGATCAGTACCTGCATGCCGAGGTAGGGCATGTCCCAGCGGCTGTCGCGCAGGGTGTCGCCGAGCAGCGCCTGGAGGTCGTCGTCGACCGGGTACAGCAGGCCCATCTTCTCGTGCAGGAACCGGCCGTATATCTCGGCGTGCCGGGCCTCGTCCATGGTCTGGGTCGCGGAGTAGAACTTGGCGTCCAGGTCGGGCGCCGACTCCACGATCCGCGCCGCGCAGATCATCGCGCCCTGCTCGCCGTGCAGGAACTGGCTGAACTGCCAGGAGGCGTAGTGCCGGCGCAGTTCGCCCTTGTCCCGGTCGGAGAGCCTGTCCCAATGGCGGGTGCCGTACAGGGACATGGCCTCCTCGGGCGTGCCGAGGGCGTCGTACGGGTCCACCTCCAGGTCCCAGTCGATGCGGGTGCGCCCGTCCCACTGCTTGTCCTTGCCCTTCTGGTACAGGGCGAGCAGACGGTCGCGGCCGTCGTCGTACTCCCAGGTGAACCGGGCCGCGCCGGTGGCGGGCACCCGCCAGTGGGAGTCCCCGGGGTCGTTGGCGTACAGGTCGTAGGTCCCCATACTCCCCAGGCTCACGCGCGGTCGCCGGGTCAACAAGTCCTGCGCAAGGGATTGACGGCCTTACTGACAAGGAGTCTTATAAGAGCAGAAACGACTACCCCCGGGTAACGAGGTGAGGGAGCCATGACGACCCTGACGGAAGCGGACGCGCTGGAGGGGCTGCGCGACGCGCTGGGCCTGCTCAAGGACCGGGAACAAGTGGCCGAACGACTGCTCGCCTCTTCCGCCAAACACTCCTTCGACCCGGACAAGGAGCTGGACTGGGACGCGCCCTTCGAGGAGGGCAAGTGGTTCTGGCCGCCGGAGCTGGTCTCGCTCTACGACACCCCGATGTGGCGGCGGATGAGCGAGGAGCAGCGCATCCTGCTCTCCCGGCACGAGGCCGCGGCGCTGGCCTCGCTCGGCATCTGGTTCGAGCTCATCCTGATGCAGCTGCTGGTCCGGCACGTCTACGACAAGGCGGCGACGAGCGCGCACGTGCGCTACGCCCTCACCGAGATCGAGGACGAGTGCCGGCACTCCAAGATGTTCGCGCGCCTGATCACGCACGGCGGTACGCCCTGGTACCCGGTGAGCCGGGCCCACCAGAACCTCGGCCGCCTGTTCAAGACCATCTCCACGACGCCCGGTTCGTTCACCGCCACGCTGCTCGGCGAGGAGGTCCTGGACTGGATGCAGCGGCTGACCTTCCCGGACGAGCGGGTGCAGCCGCTGATCCGGGGCGTCACGCGGATCCACGTGGTGGAGGAGGCCCGGCACGTCCGCTACGCCCGTGAGGAGTTGCGGCGCCAGATGGTGACCGCCCCGAAGTGGTCCCAGGAGTTCACCCGGGTCACCTCCGGCGAGTTCGCCCGGGTGTTCTCGGTCGCCTTCGTCAACCCGGAGGTGTACACGAACGTGGGGCTGGACAAGCGGGAGGCGATGGCCCAGGTGAAGGCCAGCGGGCACCGGCGGGAAGTCATGCAGACGGGTGCGAAGCGCCTGACCGATTTCCTGGACGACATCGGTGTCCTGCGGGGCGTGGGGCGGCGGCTGTGGAGGGCGTCGGGTCTCCTGGCGTAGCCCCGCGGGCCCTCCCGGGGGGCGCGGACGCGGCGCGTGTGCGCCCCGGCCGCCCGCGAGCGCCGCATGGCGGCCCCACGTCGGCGGTTAGGCTGACCGGCATGACCCAGTCGGCCACCCCCGCATACCGCCGCCTGAGCGTCGAGGAGCGACGGACCCAGCTCCTCGCCGCCGCGCTCTCCCTCTTCGCGCACCACGCGCCCGAGGACGTGTCCCTCGATGACGTGGCGGAGGCGGCCGGAGTCTCGCGTCCCCTGGTGTACCGCTACTTCCCGGGCGGCAAGCAGCAGCTCTACGAGGCCGCGCTCGGGTCGGCCGCCGAGCAGCTGAACCAGTGCTTCGACGAGCCCGACGAGACGTCCCCGCTGTCCCGCCTGTCCCGCGTCCTGGACCGCTACCTGGAATTCGTCGACCAGCACGACACCGGTTTCGCCGCGCTGCTCCAGGGCGGCAGCGTGGTGGAGACCAAGCGCACCACCTCCATCGTGGACGGGGTGCGCCGGTCCGCCGCCGAGCACATCTACCAGCACATGGAGGTCAGCGAGCCGGGCGCGCCGCTGCGCATGACCGTGCGGATGTGGATCGCGGCCGTGGAGGCGGCCTCCCTGATCTGGCTGGACAACGACAAGCAGCCACCGCCCGCGGAACTGCGCGACTGGCTGGTGGAGCAGTTCGTGGCCGTCCTCAAGGTCACCGCGGGCCGCGACCCGCAGACGGCGGCGCTCGTCGCCACGCTCGCCGCGGACGCCCCGGTACCGAGCGCGTGAAGAGCCAGGACACCCCCTTCGAGGGCGGCCCCATGGACGGCAGGGTGCTGCCCGTCCTGCTCGGCCCCACCGGGCACCCCCCGAAGACGTACCGCATCCCCGTCCCGGACCCGGACGGCGGCCCGCCCACGGTGCTGGTCTACCGGCGCGAGCCACGCGGACACAGCCGGCGGCTCGGGCTGGTCCAGGGCTGGAAGTACCGGTACGACCCGGACGACACCACCGGCGGACGGCTCAGGTGGCCCTGGTCGAAGCCGGCCGCCCCGGCCACTCCCCCGCCCGATGCCCCGCGATCCGGCAAGCCGGGTGACACGAACGAGTGAAAGCGGTGGGCCGAACCGCGCAGCCTTCCCGCATATTGTGTGCCGACACGTCTGATTATCACCGTGCGACGGACGGCGGAGAGCCCGCCCTCCTCGCCCCGGAGGTGATGACGTGTCAGCAGTGCTCCGGCGTCTGGCCGGTACGGCCGCGGTCGCGGCCCAGGCCGTCCTCGCGCCCGTACCCGCCGCGGCCGTGCCGGATCCGCGGCCGTCCGTGTCCGCACAGCAACAACAGCCGTCTGTCGCCCAGCTGCTGACGGACCTTCAGCGGCTGTACCGGCAGACCGAGCGGGCCACCGAGACCTACAACGCCACCACGGAGAAGCTGACGCGGCAGCGCGCCGAGGTGGCCCGGCTGGACGGCGAACTCGCCCGCGCCCGGCTCGCCCTGCGGGCCCAGCGGCTGGACGCCGGCCGGCTGGCCCGGCAGCAGTACCAGAGCGGCGGCGGCCTCGGCCCCTACGTCCGCCTCCTGCTCGCCCCCGATCCGCAGGCCGCGCTGGACGAGGGCCATGTCATCGGCGAGCTGGCGCGCGAGCGGGCCCGCGCGGTGACCCGGCTGGCCGCCGCGGAGCGCCGCCAGGACGCCCTGGCGCGCGCGGCCCGCAAGGCCCTGGACACCCAGCTCGGCCTGGCCGCCCGGCAGAAGCGGCAGCGCGACGACGTGCGGACGAAGCTGGCCGGCGTGGAGCGCATGCTGGCCACCCTCACCCCCGACCAGCTCGCGGCCGTGGCCCGGCTGGAGGAACAGGGTGTCGCGAAGGCCCAGCGCGAACTCACCACCGCGGGCGCCCTGCCCGCCGGCCGCCCGGCGACGCCGCCCGCCGCCGGCCCCGCCGCGCCCGCCGAGCGCGCGGTCCGCTACGCCCTGGACCAGGTCGGCAAGCCCTACGTGTGGGGCGCGGCGGGCCCGGACGCCTACGACTGCTCGGGGCTGACCTCGCGGGCCTGGGCCCAGGCGGGCGTCCCGGTCCCGCGCACCAGCCAGGAGCAGTGGGACCGGCTCGGCAAGGTGCCGCTGCGCCGGCTGCGCCCCGGGGACCTGGTGGTGTACTTCCCCGAGGCGACGCACGTGGCGATGTACGTGGGGGACGGAAAGGTCGTCCAGGCGCCGCGACCGGGCGGGCGGGTCACGGTCTCACCGATCGCCGCCCACCCGATCCTGGGCGCCGTACGTCCCGCTCCCGGACGACCCGGCCGGACCTAGCAGAACCGCCTGGTCGCCGCGTCCACGCCGGCGTTGAACCCCCGCTCGAAGTTCTCGTCCACGCGCGCGAACCCCCGCTGCGGCTCCCTGCTGTCGCAGTTCTCCCGCACGGCCGCGAATCCCTGCCGGAAGCCCTCGTTGAACTGCTCCTTGGCGTTCTTCTGCTCCCCCTCCGCGGCCGTGCCGCACCCGACCACGGGGCCGCCGATCTGCTGGGCGCTGACGGTGCCGCTCGCGTCGGTCACCGTCAGGGTGAAGCGACCGGTGGCGTCCGCCCTCACGCTGCCCTCGGACCCGTTGGCGGATTCCACGGCCACGGACTTGCCCGGCCTGAAGTCCCTGCCGCTGACCAGCAGGTTGTTGGGATTGTCGGTGCCTGTGACGCTACAGGTGGGCGATGCCGCCGTCGCTGTGGGGGCGGAGAAGGTCACCGCCCCCAACGCGAGCGACGACACGGCCAGGGGCGCCAGAACCGCGAGGCGTACACGTCGACCGTTCATGGAAACTCCTCCATGGCTTGTCCCCCCTGCACACCTGAACCAGCGTCCCCCCGCCGCCATCAGGTGTCAAAAGGGGACAAAACCATCAGGCTCCGGTGAACGATCCCAGGTAGGCGGCCGCCTTGTCGGGGTCGAAGAAGAAGTCCTCGAAGTCGGCCGGGTCGTTGAAACCATTGGCGAAACGGTCCGCCACGGGCTGGAGCGACCCGGCCGCGCCGATGAGGTTCAGCACGTGCTCCGGCGGCGGCGCCAGCATGGCGTTGGTCCACTTGGTGACGTGCTGCGCGGTGGCCCAGTAGCGGTCGAAGGTGGCCCGCATCCACTCCTCGTCGAAGGGCTGGTCGCCGCGCTCGAGGATCGAGGCCAGATACGCCGCCGCGCACTTGGACGCCGAGTTGGAACCCTGCCCGGTGATCGGGTCGTTCGCCACGACCACGTCGGCCACGCCCAGGACCAGACCGCCCGAGGGCAGCCGGCCGACGGGGTTGCGCACGGTCGGGGCGTAGCGCCCGGCCAGCGTGCCGCCCGCGTCGGTCAGTTCCACCTTGGTGGCCCGGGCGTACTCCCAGGGCGTGAACCTCTCCATGAGTTCCAGGGTCAGGGAGAGGTGCTCCGCCGGGTCCTTGACGCCTCGGAAGACGTCGAGCGGGCCGCCGGGTATGCCCTCCCAGAACAGGATGTCGGCGCGGCCGGAGACGGTCAGCGTCGGCATGACGAACAGCTCGCCGACCCCGGGGACCAGGTTGCAGCGGACCGCGTCGAACTCCGGGTGCTCCGGGCGCGGGCCGAGCCCGTGCACGTAGGCCACCGCCAGCGCCCGCTGCGGCTCGGCGTACGGGGAGCGCTCGGGGTCGCGGGCGAACATCGACACCAGCTCGCCCTTGCCGGCCGCGACCAGCACGAGGTCGTAGGTGCGGGAGAAGTAGTCCAGGTCGCCGACGGCCGCGCCGTGGATGACCAGCTGGCCGCCGCGCTGCGCGAAGGTCTCCATCCAGCCGGCCATCTTCACGCGCTGGTCGACCGACTGCGCGTACCCGTCCAGCTTGCCCACCCAGTCGACGGCCCGCTGGGTGGGGCCCGGGTCGTGCGAGCCGGGCGCGGCGACCGAGACGCCGAGTCCCTGGATCTTCGGGGCCTGGGACTCCCAGAAGTTCAACTGCAGGTCGCGCTCGTGCTGGAGTGCCGTGTGGAACATGCACTGCGTCGACATGACCCGGCCGGAGCGGATCTCGTCCGCGGTCCGGTTCGACATCAGGGTGACCTCGTAGCCGTGCGACTGCAGGCCGAGGGCGAGCTGGAGGCCGGACTGGCCGGCTCCGACGACGAGTATCTTCCGCATGCGGGTGGGGACTCCTATCAGGACTACTCGGGGGTTTCGTCCAGCGCGTGGCCGACGAGGGCCAGCAGGGTCTCGATGACCGAGAACCGCCGTCGCGCGTCCATGATCATGACAGGGATGTGCGCGGGTATGGTCAGCGCCTCCCGCACGTCCTCCGGCTCGAACCGTTCGCTGCCGTCGAAGTGGTTGACGGCGACGACGTAGGGCAGTCCGCAGCTCTCGAAGTAGTCCAGCGCGGGGAAGCAGTCCTTCAGACGCCGGGTGTCGGCCATGACGACGGCGCCGATCGCGCCGCGCACCAGGTCGTCCCACATGAACCAGAACCGCTGCTGACCCGGCGTGCCGAACAGGTAGAGCACCAGGTCGTCGTCGAGCGTGATGCGGCCGAAGTCCATGGCCACGGTGGTGGTGAGCTTGCCCGGGGTGGCGGACAGGTCGTCGGTGTCCTCGCTGGCCTCGGTCATCAGCGCCTCGGTCTGCAGGGGCGTGATCTCCGAGACGGAGGTGACCAGGGTGGTCTTGCCGACGCCGAAGCCGCCCGCCACCACGATCTTCGTCGCGATGGGGGCCCGCGTCCGGTCGGTCTGCCAGGACTTCAGGTCCTCGTCCGGCTCGCCGTGGGAGGCGAGAAGGGGAGCGCCCCCGAAGGCGGCGGTGGCGTCAGAGACGGCGGAGTCCACTCAGCACCCTTTCCAGCAGCGCGCGGTCCGGCCGGCCGGTGCCGTGACCGGTTCCGGTGCCGTACACACGGATCTTTCCCTGGTCCGCGAGGTCGCTCAGGAGGACGCGGACCACACCGAGCGGCATCTTCAGCAGCGCGGCGATCTCGGCCACCGTGCGCATACGGCGGCACAACTCGACGATGGCCAGCATCTCCGGCATGCCCCGGCCTGCCTGCGAGCCGTTCGTCAGTTCCTTGCGCTCCTCGGGGGCCTCCAGCGCGGCCACGAACGTCTCCACGAGGAGGACGTGACCGAAGCGGGTACGGCCGCCGGTGAGCGAGTAGGGGCGGACGCGGGCGGGTTTGCGGTCGCCGCCGCGTACCGGGAGGCGCTGCTTGCCGGGCTTGTTCGCGGGGCCGCTCACCGGGTGCTCCCCGTCGACTCGGCCTCCATGGATTTGCGCAGCTCGCTGCGGAGTTCGGGCGTCAGGACGTGCCCGGCGCGGCCCACGAACAGCGCCATGTGGTACGCCACCACGCTCATGTCGCACTCGGCGGAGCCGTGCACGCCGAGCAGCGAGCCGTCGCTGATCGACATCACGAACAGGCTGCCCTCGTCCATCGCGATCATGGTGTGCTTGACCCCGCCGTACTCCAGCAGCCGGGCGGCGCCCACGGTGAGGCTGCCGATGCCGGAGACGATGGTGGCGAGATCGGCGGAGGAGCCGCGCGGGCCCTTCGCCGGGCGGGCCGCACGGGACTGCTCCGTGTGGGCCGGGTCGGACGACAGCAGCAGCAGTCCGTCCGAGGAGACCACGGCGACGGACTGGATGCCGGGTACTTCCTCGACCAGGTTGGTCAGCAGCCAGTGCAGGTTGCGGGCTTCACTGCTCAGTCCGTAGGTAGTGGGCGCGGTCAACTGCTTGCCTCCTCGGCTGTGCCCCCCGTGGCTTCTTCGGCGTGTGCGTAGCCGGCCGGCCGTCGGTGGCCGGCCGTCTTCTCGGCGATCTCCGTCTCTACGTCGCGGTAGCCGGCCTCGGCGCCGCTGCGGAAGCCGCCGAGCCTGCGGCGCAGGGCTTCGGCGTCGATGCGGGTGTTGCGTTGGCGGGGCGGGGCGGCGGGGGCGGTGATCTTGGGTGTGCGCTTGGGGAGACCCTTGCTGGTGAGCTGCTCCGGCGCGTCCGCCTCTGGCGCCTCGGCCGGTGCGTTCGCCTCGGCTTCGCCGTCGGCGTCCGGGTTCCCACCCGCAGCACCCGTGCGGGTTTCGTCGTCGCGTGCGGGTGGCCCCTGCGGGGCGTGCTCGCCGTCGGCGGCCGCCGGGGCCGTGGGCCGGGTCCGCGGGTGCTCGGAGTGTGCCGTGGGCTGCTCCGGCGCCCCCGGTTCCTCCGCCGGTTCCTCCTGCGGTGTCGGCAGGAGGAGTTCCATCGTCGTCTCGGCGGGGGTCTCCGTCGGCTTGGGGCGGGTCTCCGTGGGGTCGGTGGGCGGGGTGGCCTGCTCGTGGGTGTCCCGTACGGCCTGTTCGGCCAGGGCCACCAGCGGGTCCTTGGTGCGGGCCCGCAGGACGTTGGAGTTGGCCTCCGCGTCGGCGCCCGGCAGGGTGTACGTACCCGTGGTGCTGCCGGACTCGGTCTTCGGCGGCAGGGCGGCCGGCGGGGCCTCGGCGAGGATCTGCGCCGGCAGGACCACGACCGCCGCGGTGCCGCCCTGCTTCTGGTCGCGCAGCTGGACCCGGACACCGTGGCGGTGGGCGAGGCGCGCGACCACGTAGAGGCCGAGGCCGAGGCCGTCGGCGTCGTTCTGGTCGTAGAGGGACTGCGGGTCGAAGTCGGCGAGGCGGGCGTTGAGGCGGGTCAGGCGCTCCTCGGCCACGCCGATGCCCTCGTCCTGGACGGAGAGCATGACCTCGCCCGACTCCAGGAGCCAGCCGGAGACCTCCACCGGCAGCTCCGGCGGGGAGAACGACGTGGCGTTCTCCATCAGCTCGGCCAGCAGGTGGGAGAGGTCGTCGGCGGCGAACCCGGCCACGTGCGCGTGCGGCGGCAGGGAGGCGATGCGGACGCGTTCGTAGCGCTCGATCTCGCTGACCGCCGCCCGGACCACGTCGACCAGCGGCACCGGGCCGGGGTGCTGCTGGACGTGCTCGGTGCCGGCGAGGACCAGCAGGTTCTCGCTGTGCCGGCGCATGACCGTGGCGAAGTGGTCCAGCTTGAAGAGGGTCGCGAGCCGGTCGGGGTCCTGCTCGCGGTCCTCCAGGCCCTCGATGACCGCCAGCTGCCGTTCGACCAGGCCCAGGGTGCGCAGCGCCAGGTTGACGAACGTGGAGCCGATGCTGGTGCGCAGCCGCTCCAGCTGGGCGGCGGAGTCGGCGAGTTCGGCGCGCAGTTCCTCGCGGGCGTCGGCCATCTTCTGGCGCTGGCCCACCAGATGCTTGCGGTCGGTCTCCAGGGTGCCCACCCGCTCGTGCAGGGCGACGGCGTGCGCGTGCAGGGCGTTGACCGAGCGGACGACCTGGGCGAACTCGTCGTTGCGGCCGGTGAAGGCGATCGGCTCCTGGGCCGCCGGGTCCTCGGCCCCGGCCAGGCGGGCCGAGCCTCGGCGCAGCACCGACAGCGGGCGGGTCAGGCTGCGCGCCATGGCGGTGGCGACGCCGACCGCGACCAGCAGCAGGACGCCGAGGACGGCGACGCGGATCTCCAGGGCGGTGACGTCGTCGTCCCGGAGTTTCTCCAGGTCCTTGGTGCGGTGGTCGTAGAGCGCGGACTCGGCGCCGCGCATCAGGTCCACGCGGGCGGACAGGGCCGCGTCCAGCTTCTTGGCGGACGTGGTCAGCTCGCTGTCGGCCAGCGTCGGCTGGTCGGTGAGCGCGGTGAGGAACTTCTCGGCCGAGTTGACCTCGGGGCCGGTGACCGTGGAGTCGTAGGAGTCGACGGCCGCCTCGGGGGCGGTGGCGCGGAAGTCGGCGAGGGCCGCGTCGGCGCGCAGCCGGGCCTGCTGGGCGGCGGTGGTGAGCGCGTCGCGCTGCCGGCGGTCGGTGTCGTCGCCGCCGGCGGAGGTGGTGGGCAGACCGGTGACGGGGTCGATGACCGTCCGGGTGGAGGACGGGACGTTCAGCGCGGCCAGCAGCAGGCCGCGGGCGGCGGCGGACTGCTGGACGGCGGAGTCCAGTTCGGCGAGGGCGTGGGCGCCGGAGCCGGCCCGCGGGGGCAGCTGCTCGGCCAGTTGCTCGGCGAGCCGGTGCAGTTCGGTGATGGCCGCCGAGTACGCCTGGTGGGTCCGCAGGGCGTCGGTCTTGCCGGTGAGGGCGGCCCGGCGGAGCTTGTCGATGCCGTCGAGGGCGGTGCGCACGCGGGCCGGGGTGTCGGGGTCCGCGCGCAGCTCCGCGGCCTGCCGGTCCACCCGGGCGCTGCGGTCCTCGGAGGGTGCCTTGGAGCGGGGGCGGCCGGCCGCGACGTAAGGGGTGACCTCGTCGCGTTCGTCGGCCAGGGAGTGGGCGAGGGTCAGCGCGTCCTGGGTGCGGGCGGCGAGCGTCACCAGTTCCTGGGAGTCGCCGACGTCCTGGGAGGCGGTGAGCAGCGCGGGCACGCCGGCCCCGGCCACGGCGGCGGCCACCACCGCGACGGCGACGATCAGCCGGGTGCGCACATGAGTGGGGCGGCCGGTGCCCACGGAGGTCTGCGGGACGGTCCCCGCGGGGGCCGGCTGACTGCCTGTGCGCCGAGGCCGCTTCTTCTGCACCGGTGCTCGCATTCTCGAACTCGTCTACCCAGGGGCCCGGGTGGTGCCCCGTCACTTCGGGGCCAAGTGGTGCGTACACCCGGTTCGTACGGTTCCCGACCCTCCCAGCGCCGGTGGGCAGTGGTCGCGCATCACCTGACCCGCCACCCGAAGGAGTGAACATCGGAGGGGAGTTGGCGGGCAAGTTCCTCCGGCGTGTGCCCGGCTCGGACGCGGCGGGCCGGTTGGACGCGCGCGGCAGGCTTTGGCAATATTCGCCACCACGTCTTCCCGGAGCGCCTCATTCCAGCCCAAACCAGGCGCCTGACCTGCGAGGTCGCGGGAATTGCCGGGGGCTTGCCGGTCCGGGGCGCACCGTGTGAAGGGGTCGTGCAGACTGACCGGGTGCGTACTGATCTCGTCTCGGAACCCGGCGACGCGACCCGCCCCAACGAGGACTTCGCCGGTGTCGGACTACCCGCCTGCGGACAGGGAGGTTGCGTGATCGCCCTGGACGGGGTGACGCCGCCGAGGGGCGGGACGGGCTGTCTGCACTCCGTGCCCTGGTTCACCGCGCGGCTGGGCGGCGCGCTGACCGAACTGACCGTTTCCGGCCGAGATCTGACGCTGCCGGAGATTCTCGCGCGGGCGATCCGGCGCACCGCCGAGGCACACGCGGACACCTGTGACCTTTCTCACCCACGGACGCCCCAGGCAACCGTCGCCCTGGCCCGCTGGTCCGCCGCCGAGGTCGAGTACCTGGTGCTGTCGGACGCGGCGCTGCTGCTGCGGGGGCCCGACGGGACGGTGACCCCGGTGCTGGACGACCGGCTCGCCCGGCTCCCCCGCTCCGCGCTGGTCTCGGACGCCCTGGTCGACGCCCGCCTGCGCAACAAGGAGGGCGGGTTCTTCACGGCCGCCGCCGACCCGGCCGTGGCGGCCCGCGCGGTCACCGGTGCGCTGCCCCGGCGCGAGGTGCGGGAGCTGGCCGCGCTGACGGACGGCGCGGCCCGGTGGACGGAGACGTTCCGCGAGGGGGACTGGACGGCCCTGTTCGACGTGGTCGCCAAGGAGGGCGCCCGGTCGCTGGTCGAGCGGGTGCGGGAGCTGGAGTCGGCGGACCGGGAGCGGCGGGCCTTCCTCGGGCGGGGCAAGACGCACGACGACGCGACGGTGGTGTACGCGCGGTTGTGAGCCGCGGGGTACGCGCGGTGGTGAGCCGCGGCGCACGCGCGGCTGTGAGCGCTATTTCGCCATGACGTCGTTCAGCTCGTGCAGCAGCCGGGCCAGCTCGGCGACCTCGCGGCGGTCCCAGTGGGCCAGCTCGCGGACGTAGCGGGCGCGGCGGGCCTCGCGGACGGTGCCGACGCGGCGCCTGCCCTCCTCGGTGAGGGTGACCAGCCAGGCGCGGCCGTCGGCCGGGTCGGGTTCGCGGGCGATCAGGCCCAGTTCCTCGAGGGCGCGCAGCTGCCGGGACATGGTGGCCTTGCCGACGCCGATGTAGGCGGCGAGTTCGGTGGCCCGCCGGCCGCCCTGTTCGTCCAGCCGGATGAGCAGGCCGTAGGCGGAGGACTCCAGGTCGGGGTGGACCTCCCGGGCCATCTCGGCCTGGTTGGCCCGGGCGCGCCGCAGCAGCACGGTCAACTCGCGTTCCAGCGACAGGAATTCCTGGTCTGCACCACTGGGCGTCACCTGGCAGGCGGCGCCCGGTCCACCGCTGTTTCTGTCCTCGTGCACGTCAGCACCCCTGATCGGTTTCGCAGTCCTGAAAGTTTCTGTCACACGTCGTCATTGCCGCAGCTCCGTCAGTATTTCGCAGGCATAGACCAACGGCGTCGTCCGGACCCCCTTCCACGCCGTCATCTACGTGCGTAGCTTCTTTACCACGCCCTTAATGGCATGCCCACGCCCAGAGGGCCGGCGGTCACCCCCCACGATCCCCACATCGCTCCCCCACTCCCCATCCCGGAGGCACGCCATGACCGTGCTCAGACCCGGTCCCACCCGTCGTACCCGCCCGCTCCGCCCGCGCCCCCTCGCCGTCCTGGTCACGGCCCTGCTCGCGGCGCTCTCCCTCACGCTCCCCCTCACCTCCGCCCGGGCCGCGGACACGCCCGCCCGCGGCTCCGCCTACATGGGCATCGGCGTCCTCGCCCACGACGGGCGCAGCGGCACCCCCAGCACCGGCGACGTCACCCAGACCGAGGGTGTCGACGTCTCGGGGTACCAGGGCAACGTCGCCTGGTCCACGCTGTGGAACAGCGGCGTGCGCTGGGCGTACACGAAGGCGACGGAAGGCACGTACTACACCAACCCGTACTTCGCCCAGCAGTACAACGGCTCGTACAACGTGGGCATGATCCGCGGCGCCTACCACTTCGCCACCCCGGACACCACCAGCGGAGCCACCCAGGCCAACTACTTCGTCGACCACGGCGGCGGCTGGTCACGGGACGGCAAGACCCTGCCCGGCGCCCTCGACATCGAGTGGAACCCCTACGGCGCCGCCTGCTACGGCAAGACCGCGAGCCAGATGGTCAGCTGGATCGCCGACTTCATCAACACCTACAAGGCGCGCACCGGGCGGTACCCCGTGATCTACACCGCCACCACCTGGTGGACCCAGTGCACCGGCGACTACGGCGGCTTCGCGGTGAACAACCCGCTGTGGATCGCCCGCTACGCCGCGGACCCGGGGACCCTGCCGGCCGGGTGGTCGTTCTACACGATGTGGCAGTACACCTCCTCCGGCCCGACGGTCGGGGACCACGACAAGTTCAACGGCGCCCTGGACCGGGTACAGGCCCTGGCCAACGGCTGAGGCGACGGCCGGGCCGCCAGGCCGTGCCGTGCCGTGAGCGGGCACGGCCCCGGCCCGCGGGCGCCCCGGGCGCGGGCCGTTCTCCCCGGCCCGCGCCCCGCGTTCCTCCCGGCGTCCCTCCCCGGCCCGCGCCTGCGTTGGTGCTCCGCGCCGCCCGGGATCATGCTGGTCAGGAGAGCCTGCCGAGCAAGGGCGAGATGAGCGGCGATGGAGCGACCAGCGACGTACACGGCCACGGCCACCATCGATGAGCGGGGCATCCTGACCGGCTGGAGCGACGGCGCGCGGCGGCTGCTCGGCTACGACGCCCCGGCGGTGGTCGGCCGGCCCGCCGCCGCGCTGCTCGCCACCGACGCCACCGGCGCCCGCCGGACCCTGGCCGGCCGCGGCCGCTGGCACGGCACCGTCCCGCTGCGCCACCAGGACGGCCGGCGCCTGGAGCTGGACGTCCTCGCCCACCGCCGCACCTCCCCCGCCGGGCGCACCGACTGGCTCGTGGTGAGCGCGGTGACGTCCCGGCCGCAGCCGCCCCGGGGCGATCCCCTGGAGGAGTGGACCTTTCTCCAGTCGCCCTTTCCGCTGGCCGTCTTCGACCCGGACCTGCGCCTGCTGCGGGCCAACCGCCGGCTGGAGCACGCCCTGGCCCTGCCCGAGGCCGCCATGCGCGGGCTGCGCCTGACCCACATCGTGCCCGGCGCCGCGAGCGAGGAGGCCGAGCGGTCCATGCGGGCGGCGCTGGAGTCCGGCCGGCCGCAGGAGGCGCACGGCCGGCTCGGCCCGGACTTCGGCCGGACCGCCGTCCTCACCCCGCTGAAGGACGCCGACGGCCGGGTACGGGCCGTCTGCCTGTCCGTGTCGCGGCCCGCCCCGGACGCCGCCGGCGCGCCGCCCCCGGCGGACGGCACCGGCCCGGGCGCCGCGACGGCGGCGGACCAGGTCCTCGCCGCCCAGGAACTCGGCAAGGTCACGGTCCCCCGGCTGGCGGACGTCATGGCGGTCGACCTGCTGGACCGCCCGCGCTCCGGCGGCGGGGCCGGCGGACCGCAGCCGGGGCAGGTCGTGCTGCGCCGGGCCGCCCTGCGCGCGGTCCCGGACGGCGAGGGGACCCGTGGCACCTGCGTGGGCGAGACGGTGGTCTGCCCGGCCGGCTCGCCGCCCGCCCGCTGCCTGGCGACGGCCCGCCCGCTGCTGTACGACACGGCGGAACCGGGCATCGCCGAGTGGGCGGCGCTGGACCCGTGCGCCGGGTGGCTGCGCGCCTCCGACATCCGGTCCCTGCTGGCGGTGCCGCTGGTCGGCGCGGGCGGCACGCTCGGCGTGGCCCTGTTCGGCCGGACCCGGCGGCGGGAGCGGTTCGGGCCGGAGGACGTACGGCTCGCCGAGGAGTTCACCGCCAAGGCCGCCGCCTGCATCGAACAGGCCCGCGCCGGGGCCCCGGCGCCCGACACCGCGCCGCTGCGGCACGGGCTGCTGCCGCACCCGCTGCCCGACCAGGCCGCCCTGGAGATCACCACTCGCTGTCTGCCGGCCGCGAGCGGGACCGGTCCGGGCGGCGACTGGTTCGACGTGATCCCGCTGTCGGGGGCGCGGGTGGCGCTCGTCGCGGGCGACGCGGCGGGCCGCGGCATCCGCGCCTCGGCCACCGTGGGCCGGCTGCGCACGGCGGTGCGCACCCTGGCCGACGTGGACCTGCCCGCCGACGAGCTGCTCGCCCACCTGGACGACCTGGTGCTGCGGCTGGCCGCCGACGAGAGCAGCGCGGACCCGGCCACCGAGACCGCCGGCGGCATCGGCACCACCTGCCTGTACGCCGTCTACGACCCCGTCTCGCGCCGGTGCGCGGCGGCCCGGGCCGGGCACCCGCCGCCCGCCGTGGTCACCCCCGACGGCGCCGTCCGCGTCCTCGACGTGCCCGCCGGGCCGCCGCTGGGACTGGGCGGGCCGCCCTTCGAGGCGGTCGAGACGGAACTGCCCGAGGGCAGCCTGCTGGCGCTGTACGCGAACGGACCGGCCGAACCCCACGGCCGGGCCGTCGGCCGGGCCCTGGACGGGATGTACGGCGCGCCGGACCGTCCGGCGCCGTCGCTGGACTCGGTGTGCGACCGCGTCCTCACCGAGCTGGCCGGCCACCGCCCGGACGACCAGCTGTCCCTGCTGCTGGCCCGTACCCGGGTCCTGCACGAGGACCGGGTGGCCTGCTGGGAGCTGGACCACGAGCCGACCGTGGTCTCCCTGGCCCGCCGGTACGTGGAGGAGCAGCTGTCCGCGTGGGGCCTGGAGGAAGCGGCGTTCACCACCGAGCTGATCGTCAGCGAACTGGTCACCAACGCCATCCGCTACGGCCGCCCGCCCGTCCGGCTCCGGCTGCTGCGCCCGGGCACCGGCCTGATCTGCGAGGTGTACGACGCCAGCGGCAGCACCCCGCACATGCGGCGGGCCCGGATCTTCGACGAGGGCGGGCGGGGCCTGCTGCTGGTCGCGCAGCTCGCCGAGCGCTGGGGGACCCGGCACGAGCGGACCGGCAAGACGGTGTGGGCGGAGCAGAACCCGGCCGGGCAGGTCCCGGTGGAGCAGGCCCTGGCCGTGCTCTGAGCCCGCTCCGGGGAGCGGACGCGGGGCCCGGGGTGTGACGGCCCGGGATGCGGCAGAGGCCCGGGCCTCCCTCACGGGACCCGGGCCTCGCCTTTCCCATGGCGTCCGTCACGCCGCCACGGGAACCGCCGGCTCCGCGCCGTTCGCGGCCGGCGCGAGCGCCAGCTCCAGGACCTGGCGGACATCGGTGACGGTGTGGACGTCGAGCTTGTCCAGCACCTCGGCCGGCACGTCGTCCAGGTCGGGCTCGTTGCGCTTGGGGATGATCACGGTGGTCACCCCGGCGCGGTGGGCGGCGAGCAGCTTCTGCTTCACGCCGCCGATGGGCAGGACCCGGCCGGTCAGCGAGACCTCGCCGGTCATCGCCACGTCCGTGCGGACCAGCCGACCGGACAGCAGCGAGGCGAGGGCAGTGGTCATCGTGATGCCCGCGCTGGGCCCGTCCTTGGGCACCGCGCCCGCCGGGAAGTGGATGTGCACGCCCCGGTCCTTCAGGTCGGCCACCGGCAGCTCCAGTTCGGCGCCGTGGCTGCGCAGGAAGCTCAGCGCGATCTGCGCCGACTCCTTCATCACGTCACCCAGCTGGCCGGTCAGGGTCAGGCCCGCCGCGCCCGTCTCCGGATCGGCCAGGGACGCCTCCACGTAGAGCACGTCGCCGCCGGCGCCGGTGACCGCGAGACCGGTCGCCACGCCGGGCACCGCCGTACGGCGCTCGGCCGGGTCCTGGGCGGACTCGGGCACGTGGTGCGGCCGGCCGATCAGGTCGCGCAGATCGCCGTCGGTGACGGTGAACGGCAGCTCCCGCTCGCCCAGTTCGTGCTGGGCGGCGACCTTGCGGAGCAGGCGCGCGATCGAGCGCTCCAGGGTGCGCACGCCCGCCTCGCGCGTGTACTCGCCGGCCAGCTTGCGCAGGGCGCCCTCCTCCAGGGTGACCTCGTCCCGGTCCAGGCCGGCCCGCTCCAGCTGGCGCGGGAGCAGGTGGTCACGGGCGATGACGACCTTCTCGTCCTCGGTGTAGCCGTCCAGGCGGACGATCTCCATGCGGTCGGCGAGGGCCTCCGGGATGGCCTCCAGGACGTTGGCGGTGGCGAGGAAGACCACGTCGGAGAGGTCAAGCTCGACCTCCAGGTAGTGGTCGCGGAAGGTGTGGTTCTGCGCCGGGTCGAGGACTTCGAGCAGGGCGGCGGCCGGGTCGCCCCGGAAGTCGGAACCCACCTTGTCGATCTCGTCCAGCAGGACCACCGGGTTCATCGACCCGGCCTCCTTGATCGCGCGCACGATCCGGCCGGGCAGCGCGCCGACGTACGTACGGCGGTGGCCGCGGATCTCGGCCTCGTCGCGGACGCCGCCGAGGGCGACCCGCACGAACTTGCGGCCCATGGCGTGCGCGACGGACTCGCCGAGGCTGGTCTTGCCGACGCCGGGCGGGCCGACGAGGGCCAGCACCGCGCCGCCGCGCCGCCCGCCGACGACGCCCAGGCCCCGGTCGGCGCGCCGCTTGCGCACGGCCAGGTACTCGGTGATGCGTTCCTTGACGTCCTCCAGGCCCGCGTGCTCGGCGTCGAGCACGTCCCGGGCGGCCCGGATGTCGTACGCGGAAGCGCTGTCATCGGTCCGCTCGTTCCACGGCATCTCCAGGACGGTGTCCAACCAGGTGCGGATCCAGGAGCCCTCGGGCGACTGGTCGGAGGCGCGCTCCAGCTTGTCGACCTCCTTCAGGGCGGCCTCGCGGACCTTCTCCGGCAGGTCGGCGGCCTCCACGCGGGCGCGGTAGTCGTCGGACTCCTCACCCTCCTTCTCGCCGTTCAGCTCGCGCAGTTCCTTGCGGACGGCCTCCAGCTGACGGCGCAGCAGGAACTCGCGCTGCTGCTTGTCGACGCCTTCCTGGACGTCCTTGGCGATGGTCTCGGCCACCTCCTGCTCGGCGAGGTGGTCGCGCAGCTGCTGGGTGGCGAGGCGGAGGCGGGCCACCGGGTCGGCGGTCTCCAGCAGTTCGACCTTCTGCTCGGTGGACAGGAAGGGCGAGTAGCCCGAGTTGTCGGCCAGCGCGGAGACGTCGTCGATGGCCTGGACGCGGTCCACGACCTGCCAGGCGCCGCGCTTGCGCAGCCAGCTGGTGGCGAGCGCCTTGTACTCCTTGACCAGTTCGGCGACCTGGCCCGGCAGCGGGTCCGGCACGCTCTCCTCGACTTCGGCGCCCTCGACCCAGAGCGCGGCGCCCGGTCCGGTGGTGCCGGCGCCGATGCGGACCCGGCTCCGGCCGCGGACCAGGGCCCCGGGGTCACCGTCGGCCAGCCGGCCCACCTGCTCCACCGTGCCGAGGACGCCGGTCTTGGCGTACGTGCCGTCGACCCGCGGCACCAGCAGCACCTTGGGCTTGCCGGGTTCGGAGCGGGCGGCGGCCTGCGCGGCCTCCACCGCGGCCCGCACCTCGGCGTCGCTCAGGTCCAGCGGAACCACCATGCCGGGCAGTACCACCTCGTCGTCGAGCGGCAGCACGGGCAGGGTCAGCGTGAACGCCGGTGACTCAGCAGCCATGATCTCCCCTTAGGCAGTCAACTTGAGCTATGCCGACTCAATGTTCCGGCGTCGCCGATTGTTCCCGGGGATTTGTTCGCTCTGAGCGATCAGCTGCTCCCAACGGCGCACCCAGGGGTCGCGCCCGGCCAGGAAGACCCCGGCGGTCCGCGCTCCGCCCGGCCCGCTCCCCCGCCCCGGACCACTCGTCCGTGGGCGTCCTGTCCAATTCCCGTGACCGCCCGGCCCTGTTCGAGCAGGATGGGGGACATGACTGCCGTGTACGACACTCCCGTGGTCCTGGATCGACGCGAAGGCCCGTACGGCGAGGTGGTGCTGCGCAGGCACGGTGCGCTCCTGCAGATCATCGCCAACGGCTGCTTCCTGATGGACACCTCCGACGGCCGCTCGGAGCGGCTGCTGGTCGACGCCGCCCGTGCCGCGCTGGACGGGCGCGCGGCCCCGGCGGTGCTGATCGGCGGGCTGGGCGTGGGCTTCTCGCTCGCGCACGCCGCCGCCGATCCGAGGTGGGGCCGGATCACCGTGGTGGAGCGCGAGCCCGCCGTCATCGACTGGCACCGGGACGGCCCGCTCGCCGAGATCTCCGCCGGCGCCCTCGCCGACCCCCGCACCACGATCGTCCGAGCCGATCTCGTCGCGTACGTCAATGAGACATCCGACACGTTCGACGCGCTCTGCCTCGACATCGACAACGGGCCCGGCTGGACCGTCACCGAGGACAACGACAGCCTCTATTCACCGGCCGGACTGGCGGCCTGCGCAAGGGTGTTGAGGCCCGGTGGAGTACTCGCGGTGTGGTCCGCCGAACCCTCTCCGGAATTTGAAGGAACCTTGCGGAATGCCGGGTTCCAGCAGGTGCGTACCGAAGAGGTGCCCGTTGCCCGGGGCGTTCCCGACGCCGTCCACCTCGCCGTCCGACCTGGATAGCGACAGCGCGGTGAGTCCCCGTAATGTGCTGCCCTGACGCGGATCATTCAGCCGATCATTCAGGCGTCGGACGCAGACATGGGATCACCCCACGGATTCCGGAAAGCAACACAACAGGGGCGGGCGATGGAGCAGACACACACCTCCCAGAGCGGCGCGGCGACGACCACCCCGGGCGCACAGCGCCGGGTGCTGGTCGTCGAGGACGACCCCACGATCGTCGACGCCATCGCGGCCCGGCTCCGTGCCGAGGGATTTCTGGTGCAGACGGCGGCCGACGGTCCGGCCGCCGTCGACACGGCCGAGGCCTGGCAGCCCGACCTGCTGATCCTCGACATCATGCTGCCCGGCTTCGACGGGCTGGAAGTGTGCCGGCGGGTGCAGGCGCAGCGGCCGGTGCCGGTGCTGATGCTGACCGCGCGGGACGACGAGACGGACATGCTGGTCGGACTCGGTGTGGGCGCCGACGACTACATGACCAAGCCGTTCTCCATGCGTGAGCTGGCGGCCCGGGTGCACGTGCTGCTGCGCCGGGTGGAGCGGGCCGCGCTGGCCGCCGCCACGCCCCGCACCGGCATCCTGCGCCTCGGCGAGCTGGAGATCGACCACGCCCAGCGCCGGGTGCGGGTGAAGTCCGAGGACGTCCATCTGACGCCGACCGAGTTCGACCTGCTGGTGTGCCTGGCGAACACCCCACGCGCGGTGCTCTCCCGGGAGCAGCTGCTGGCCGAGGTGTGGGACTGGGCGGACGCCTCCGGCACCCGTACGGTCGACAGCCACATCAAGGCGCTGCGCCGCAAGATCGGTGCCGAGCGGATCCGGACCGTGCACGGCGTGGGCTACGCGCTGGAGACACCGGCCCCGTGAGCGGCAGCGGGCGCCAGGCCGCACGGAGGAGCCCCGGGAGCCTCGGCGAGGAACCCTGGGGCGGCGTACGCCCGTTCTCGATCAAGACCAAGCTGGGTGCGCTGGTCGTCATCGCGGTGCTCATCACCACCGGCCTGTCGCTCGTCGCGGTGCACACCCAGACGGAGCTGCGCTTCATCACGGTCTTCTCGATGATCGCCACCCTGCTCATCACCCAGTTCGTGGCGCACTCGCTGACCATGCCGCTGGACGAGATGAACACGGTGGCCCGGTCCATCTCGCAGGGCGACTACACGCGCCGGGTGCGGGAGAACCGGCGCGACGAACTCGGCGACCTGGCCCAGACGATCAACGTCATGGCCGACGAGCTGGAGGCCCAGAACAACCAGCGCAAGGAGCTGGTGGCGAACGTCTCGCACGAGCTGCGCACCCCGATCGCCGGGCTGCGCGCGGTGCTGGAGAACATCGTCGACGGGGTCACCGAGGCCGATCCGGAGACCATGCGGACGGCCCTGAAGCAGACCGAGCGGCTCGGCCGCCTGGTGGAGACCCTGCTGGACCTGTCCCGGCTGGACAACGGCGTGGTGCCGCTGAAGGCGCGCCGGTTCGAGGTGTGGCCGTACCTCTCGGGCGTGCTGAAGGAGGCCAACATGGTCGCCTCCGTGCGCGCGGGCATCGCCTCCGGCTCGGGCAGCCACACCCGCACCGACGTCCATCTGCACCTGGACGTCTCGCCGCCGGAGCTGACCGCGCACGCCGACCCCGAGCGCATCCACCAGGTCGTCGCCAACCTGATCGACAACGCGGTCAAGCACAGCCCGCCGCACGGCCGGGTGACCGTGAAGGCGCGGCGCGGCCCCCAGCCGGAGTCGCTGGTGCTGGAGGTCCTGGACGAGGGTCCGGGCATCCCCCGGTCCGAGTGGCACCGGGTGTTCGAGCGGTTCAACCGGGGTGCGGTCACCCGGCCGCACGGCCCGGGCAGCGACGGCGGGACCGGGCTCGGGCTGGCGATCGCCCGGTGGGCGGTGGATCTGCACGGCGGCCGGATCGGGGTGGCCGAATCCGAGCGTGGCTGCCGGATCATCGTCACTCTTCCGGGACTGACTTCCCTGACGAGTTGACGTAGGGTCCGGACCGGAAGCACAAGATCCACGACGGTCCCCGGCGGGTTCGCGCGGCAGGACACGTGTGATCGGCGCAGGCCCGGGCACCCGCCTGACGTTGGCGGCGGCGGGTCCCGCCGGTGCACCCTTTCACCTGCGGAACCACGCTTGTTTCCCGCCATATCAAGCCCCGAAACAAGATTTCCGATGTGACTTACGCGACGATGACCATGCTCGACCTGACCTTCCCGGCCAGGGAGGCGTAGCCTTTATTCCCGCTGTCCATCACCTTGTGAAGCGGAAGAGGGCGGTTGCCGCCGTGTCGCCACAGTCCCCCAGTAACTCATCGAGTCTCTCCACCGACGACCAAGCCGGGAAGAACCCCGCAGCCGCGTTCGGTGCGAACGAATGGCTCGTCGACGAGATCTATCAGCAGTACCTCCAGGACCCGAACTCCGTAGACCGCGCCTGGTGGGACTTCTTCGCCGATTACAAGCCGGGGGCTCCGGCCACCCCGGCCCCGGCGGGTGCCGCGGCCACGGGGGCCGCGGAGACCACCACGGCCCCGCAGGCACCCGCGGCCCCGGCCCCCCAGGCCGCCGCCCCGGCCCCGAAGCCCGCCGCGGCCCCCGCTCAGGCCCCGGCCCCCGCGGCTGCCGCCGCTCCCGCGGCGAAGGCCGCCCCGGCCAAGCCGGCGCAACCCGCACAGGCGCCCGCTCAGCCGACGGCCAAGACCGAACCCGCGAAGGAGGCCCCCGAGGGCCCCGAGCTGGTCACGCTGCGCGGCCCGTCCGCCGCCGTGGCGAAGAACATGGACGCCTCGCTGGAGATGCCGACCGCCACCTCGGTCCGCGCCGTCCCGGTGAAGCTGCTGTTCGACAACCGGATCGTCATCAACAACCACCTCAAGCGCGCCCGCGGCGGGAAGATCTCCTTCACGCACATCATCGGGTACGCGATGGTGCAGGCCATCAAGGCCATGCCGTCGATGAACTGGTCCTACGGCGTCAAGGACGGCAAGCCGACCCTGATCAAGCCGGCGCACGTCAACCTCGGCCTGGCCATCGACCTGGTCAAGCCCAACGGTGACCGCCAGCTCGTCGTGGCCGCCATCAAGAAGGCCGAGACGCTGAACTTCTTCGAGTTCTGGCAGGCCTACGAGGACATCGTCCGCCGCGCCCGCGACGGCAAGCTGACGATGGACGACTTCTCCGGCGTCACGGTCTCCCTGACCAACCCCGGCGGCCTCGGCACCGTCCACTCCGTGCCGCGCCTGATGCCCGGCCAGTCCGTGATCATGGGCGTCGGCTCCATGGACTACCCGGCGGAGTTCCAGGGCACCAGCCAGGACACCCTGAACAAGCTCGGCGTCTCCAAGGTCATGACGCTCACGTCGACCTACGACCACCGGGTGATCCAGGGTGCCGCCTCCGGCGAGTTCCTTCGCCAGGTCGCCAACCTGCTGCTCGGCGAGAACGGCTTCTACGACGACATCTTCGAGGCGCTGCGCATCCCCTACGAGCCGGTCCGCTGGCTCAAGGACATCGACGCCAGCCACGACGACGACGTCACCAAGGCCGCCCGCGTCTTCGAGCTGATCCACTCCTACCGGGTCCGCGGCCACGTCATGGCCGACACCGACCCGCTGGAGTACAAGCAGCGCAAGCACCCCGACCTGGACATCGTCGAGCACGGCCTCACGCTGTGGGACCTGGAGCGCGAGTTCGCCGTCGGCGGCTTCGCCGGCAAGTCGATGATGAAGCTGCGCGACATCCTCGGCGTGCTGCGCGACTCGTACTGCCGCACCACCGGCATCGAGTTCATGCACATCCAGGACCCCAAGCAGCGCAAGTGGATCCAGGACCGGGTGGAGCGCCCGCACTCCAGGATGGAGCGCGAGGAGCAGCTGCGCATCCTGCGCCGGCTGAACGCCGCCGAGGCGTTCGAAACCTTCCTGCAGACGAAGTACGTCGGCCAGAAGCGCTTCTCCCTGGAGGGCGGCGAGTCCGTCATCCCGCTGCTGGACGCGGTGATCGACTCCGCGGCCGAGTCCCGCCTGGACGAGGTCGTCATCGGCATGGCCCACCGCGGCCGCCTCAACGTGCTGGCCAACATCGTCGGCAAGTCGTACGCGCAGATCTTCCGCGAGTTCGAGGGCAACCTCGACCCGAAGTCGATGCACGGCTCCGGCGACGTGAAGTACCACCTGGGCGCCGAGGGCACCTTCACCGGCCTGGACGGCGAGCAGATCAAGGTCTCGCTGGTCGCCAACCCCTCCCACCTGGAGGCCGTCGACCCGGTCCTGGAGGGCGTCGCCCGCGCCAAGCAGGACATCATCAACAAGGGCGGCACGGACTTCACGGTGCTGCCGGTGGCGATCCACGGCGACGCGGCCTTCGCGGGCCAGGGCGTGGTGGCCGAGACCCTGAACATGTCGCAGCTGCGCGGCTACCGCACCGGCGGCACGGTCCACATCGTCATCAACAACCAGGTCGGCTTCACCGCGGCCCCCGAGTCCTCGCGTTCCTCCATGTACGCGACGGACGTGGCCCGCATGATCGAGGCCCCGATCTTCCACGTGAACGGCGACGACCCGGAGGCCGTGGTCCGCGTCGCGCGTCTGGCCTTCGAGTTCCGCCAGGCGTTCAACAAGGACGTGGTGATCGACCTCATCTGCTACCGCCGCCGCGGTCACAACGAGTCGGACAACCCGGCCTTCACCCAGCCGCTGATGTACGACCTGATCGACAAGAAGCGCTCGGTGCGCAAGCTGTACACCGAGTCCCTGATCGGTCGCGGCGACATCACCCTGGAAGAGGCCGAGCAGGCCCTCCAGGACTACCAGGGCCAGCTGGAGAAGGTCTTCACCGAGGTCCGCGAGGCCACCTCGCAGCCGGCCACCGGGGACGCCCAGGCGCCCCAGGACGGCTTCCCGGTCGCGGTCCCGACCGCGGTCTCCACCGAGGTCGTCAAGCGGATCGCCGAGTCCCAGGTCAACATCCCGGACACCATCACCGTCCACCCGCGGCTGCTCCCGCAGCTCCAGCGCCGGGCCGCGATGGTGGAGGACGGCACGATCGACTGGGGCATGGGCGAGACCCTCGCCATCGGCTCCCTGCTGCTGGAGGGCACCCCGGTCCGGCTGGCCGGCCAGGACTCCCAGCGCGGCACCTTCGGCCAGCGTCACGCGGTGCTGATCGACCGGGAGACCGGCGAGGAGTACACCCCGCTGCAGTACCTCGCCGAGGACCAGGCGCGGCTGAACGTCTACAACTCGCTGCTGTCCGAGTACGCGGCGATGGGCTTCGAGTACGGCTACTCGCTGGCCCGCCCGGACGCGCTGGTGATGTGGGAGGCCCAGTTCGGCGACTTCGTCAACGGCGCCCAGACGGTCGTCGACGAGTTCATCTCGTCGGCCGAGCAGAAGTGGAGCCAGACCTCCGGCGTCGTCCTGCTGCTCCCGCACGGCTACGAGGGCCAGGGCCCGGACCACTCCTCCGCGCGCCCCGAGCGGTTCCTCCAGCTGTGCGCGCAGAACAACATGACCGTGGCCATGCCCACGCTGCCGTCGAACTACTTCCACCTCCTGCGGTGGCAGGTGCACAACCCGCACCACAAGCCGCTGGTCGTCTTCACCCCGAAGTCGATGCTGCGCCTGAAGGCCGCCGCGTCGAAGGCGGAGGAGTTCACGAGCGGCCAGTTCCGCCCGGTCATCGGCGACAGCACGGTCGACCCGGCCGCGGTCCGCAAGGTCGTCTTCTGCGCCGGCAAGGTCTACTACGACCTTGAGGCCGAGCGGCAGAAGCGGGGCGTCACCGACACGGCGATCATCCGCATCGAGCGTCTCTACCCGCTGCCGGGTGACGAGCTCCAGGCGGAGGTCAACAAGTACCCGAACGCCGAGAAGTACCTCTGGGCCCAGGAGGAGCCGGCGAACCAGGGTGCCTGGCCGTTCATCGCGCTCAACCTGATCGACCACCTGGACCTGGCGGTCGGCGCGGACATCCCGGCCGGCGAGCGGCTGCGGCGCATCTCGCGTCCGCACTCCTCGTCCCCGGCGGTGGGTTCGGCGAAGCGGCACCAGGCCGAGCAGGAGCAGCTGGTGCGTGAGGTGTTCGAGGCGTAAGCCGGAGCATCAGAGGCGTCGGCCTCCCGAAAAGGGCCCGGTACCGAGTTCTCACTCGGCACCGGGCCCTTTCGCCTGTTCAGAGGGGTTTCGCCGGCTCGTGCCCGGCCCTGCGCCTCGCTCTTGGCCGCCCTACTCGTCGTCCTCGTCGTCGAGCCGGGCGAGCCAGGTGGCCAGCCGCTCCACGGGCACCTCGAAGTCCGGGTTCAGGTCCACGAACGTGCGCAACTGCTCGGCGAGCCACTCGAAGGTGACCTCTTCCTCGCCACGCCGCTTCTCCAGCTCCTCGATACCGCGGTCGGTGAAGTACATAGGGGCTACGTCTCCTGCGTAAACATCCAGCCGGCAACTCTCCCCACCAGCGTATGCCGCCGCGGACGCGCCCTGGCCCGGGGCGGCCGCGCGCAGGCGGCTCCCGCACGCCGGTGCCCCCCTCGAAAGAGTGTCTTGACTTCACCTCGCCGCGATATATCGTGTTTGAGAGAGGACGCGATATGGCGTGTCACGACCGCGCCCCGGCCGAGGAGGTCCCATGTCCGAGTGGTCCGTCGCCGAGCCCCAGAAGCTGACCTTCGACAGTCCCGTGCGCGATCTCCAGGTGCGCATCGTCAACGGCACGGTGAACGTCGTCGGCACGGAGGAGGACTCGGCGCGGCTCGAGGTCTCGGAGCTGACGGGCCCGCCCTTGGCGGTCACCCGGAACGGCTCCACGCTGACCGTGGCCTATGAGGACCTGCCCTGGAAGGGCTTCCTCAAGTGGCTCGACCGCAAGGCCTGGCGCCGCAGCGCGGTGGTCTCGCTCGCGGTCCCGGCCGGCACGCGCGTGGAGGTGGGCGTGGTGGGCGCCGGCGCGGTCGTCTCGGGCATCCGCGGCTCCGCGGTGATCAGGGGGGTGAACGGCGACACCACCCTGGTCGGCGTATCGGGCCCGGTCCGCGCGGAAACCGTCTCGGGAAGCCTGGAGGCCCAGGCCGTCACCGGGGACCTGACGTTCCACTCGGTCTCCGGAGACCTCACCGTCGTCGCGGGCTCCGGCCCCTCCGTGCGCGCCGAGACCGCCAGCGGCTCGATGATCGTCGACCTGGACCCGGACGGCCCCACGGACGTCGGCCTGACCAGCGTCTCCGGCGAGATCGCCATCCGCCTGCCGCACCCGGCGGACGCCGAGGTGGAGGCGAACACCACGAGCGGTGTGGTGTCCAACGCCTTCGAGGGACTGCGGGTGCACGGCCAGTGGGGCACGCACAAGCTCACCGGCCGGCTCGGCGCGGGCACCGGCAGACTGCGGGCCACGACGGTCTCGGGCTCGATAGCCCTGCTGCGCCGGCCGCCCCGGGACGAGGAGGAGCACGCGTCCTGGCAAGCCGGCCCGTCGCGACCGCCGGAGCACGACACCACGACCGTCACCGTCACGGTCACCGACCCGGCGCCCCCCGGCACCCCCGGATCCCCCACCGCGCCCGGGACACCCGGCGCGCCCCCGGAGGCCCCGACCGCCACGGACACCCGCACGGCACCCCACCCGGCCGATCACCCGCCGGCCGCGCCGGGGGACAATTCCGTCTCCGGCCAGGACGCCGCCGCCACCGGCGCACCGGCCGACGGCACGACCGACAAGAAGGTGCTCTGACATGCCTCCCGTCTTCGCCCACGGCCGCCTGCGCCTGTACCTGCTCAAGCTGCTCGACGAGGCCCCGCGCCACGGCTACGAGGTGATCAGGCTCCTGGAAGAGCGCTTCCAGGGCCTCTACGCCCCCTCGGCGGGCACGGTCTACCCGCGCCTGGCCAAGCTGGAGGCGGAGGGCCTGGTCCGGCACACCACCGAGGGCGGCCGCAAGGTATACGCCATCACGGACGCGGGCCGCGCCGAACTGGCCGCCCGCAGCGGTGAACTGGCCGACCTGGAGCTGGAGATCCGCGAGTCGGTCGCGGAACTGGCCGCCGAGATAAGGGCCGACGTGCGTGGCGCGGCCGGCGACCTGCGCCGCGAGGTGCGCGCCGCCGCGTCCGAGGCCCGCCGCGCGCGGGCGTCCGGGGGCGACTTCGCCCAGGGCGAGTACGGCGACCTGGGCGACAAGGAGGCGTGGCGGGCCGCCAAGGAGGAGATGCGCCGGGTCAAGCAGGAGTGGAAGGAGCAGGCCCGGCGGGCGAAGGACGAGAGCCGCCGGGCACGCGAGGAGGCCGAGCGGGCCCGCCGCCAGGCCCAGGAGGCGCAGGCACGGGCACGGGTCCAGGCGCAGGAAGAGGTGCAGCGCGTCGCCCGGCGCGTCCAGGAACGCGTCCAGGCCCACTTCACGCGCGGCGACTGGCCCACCGGCCTCCGCGAGGGCCTGTCCGAACTGGCGAAGGAATTCGGCGACTTCGGCAAGGACTTCGCCAGGGACTGGACCAGGGACACGGGCAAGGACTGGGGGACGGACCGGGACTCCCCCCGCACCACGGAGGAGACGCCCCGCAGCACTCCGTCCCCGGAGCCGCACTACACCCCGGCCACGGAGGACTTCCCCGCCGAGTACGAACCGACCTGGGCCCACGAGACGCCCACCGGCGACCCGGCCCGCGACCTGGACCGCCTACTGGACCGCTTCCGGGACGACATCCGCGACGCGGCCCGCGACAACGGCATCACACCGGCCCAACTCCGGGAAACGCGCCACCACCTCACCAAGGCGGCGGCCCACATCGCGGCGATCCTCCACCCCCACAACACCTGACCCGAACACCCGCCCCGGAGGCAAGCCCCCACGCCCCACTCCACCCCCGCCCCGCGGCCAACCGGCCGGAAAGCCCCGCCCCGCAGCCAACCGAACCGGCAAGCCGGCCCCAACAGCCGACACAGCGGGGCCCGCAACCAACGCGAGCCGGGAGTCCCCACCGAGGGAGCCGAGGAGGCCGACCTCCAGCCACCCGAGCCGGGGATGCCTGCCCCCAGCCAACCGGGCCGGGCACACCCACCCCACCACCAACCCAGTCACGGATCCCCACCAACCGAACCGAGGACACCCACCCACCACCCAACCCAGCCGAATCCCCCACCGATGGAACCGAGGGCGCCCGCCTCCACCCAACCAAGCCGGGGATACCCGCCCAGCCAACCGGGCTGGGGACACCCACCCCACCGACCGAACCCAGGACGCCCACCCTCCACCCAACCCAGCCCGGGGCCTACCCACCAGCCGACCGAGCCGAGGGGCCCCGCCCTCCAGCCAACAGAGTCGGGTGGGTGGGTGGGCAGGTCTTCGGGGTCCGGGGCGGAGCCCCGTGAGGGTCACTTTTCAGCCGACCGAGTCGGGTGGGCGGGCGGGCAAACCCTCGTCACCCCCTCGAACGTCACCCCGAAGTCGGCCAACACCTCCCCCGCCACCCCCGGCAGAACCGTGAGCGCCAACAACACATGCTCACCCCCGACAAACCGCTCCCCCCGCCCGACAGCCACCCGCAACGCCCGCTCCAGCACATCCCTGGCCCCCCGGCCGAACCTGGGCCGACCCCCGCCCCACCACCCCGGACTCCCCGACTCCCCGGCCATCGCCCCGACCCCGTGCGCCTCCTCCACCCGGGCCACGACCTCCCTCACATCGATCCCCAGCCCCGCGAGCGCGTCCGCCTCGGCCCGGGTCAGCCCCGCCCGACGCCGCGCCTCCCCCACCGCCTCGCGCACCGCGTCCCGCGACTCCCCGAGCCCCAGGGCGGACAGCGCGAACGAGGCCCGGCTGCCCTCACTGTCGAGCACCGCGAGCAGCACATGCTCGGCTTCGACGGTCCGCGCCCCACCGCCGCGGGCGTGCGCGACCGCGCCCTCGATCACCGCCCGCGCGTCCTTGGTCAACCGCTCGAACATCAACGCCTCCCGTACTTCTTGTGCACGGCCTGCCTGCTGACACCCAGCTCCGCGGCGATCTCCTGCCACGACCAGCCCTGATCGCGCGCACTGCGCACCTGTACCGCCTCCAACTGCTCCAGCAGCCGGCGCAACGCGGCCACCGCCCGCAGCCCGACCCGTGGATCACGGTCACCGGCACGCTGGGCGAGATTGGTTGCCTCACTCATGCCGTCAACATAGGTTGACACCCCCCATTCGTCAACCCTGGTTGACAATCGGGCCACGCAAAAGGCGGGCCCGGCACCCCGGACCCGCCCTCGGCTCCAAACTCCCCCGAGTATCTAGGAGTTGGTCAGCACGATCTTGCCGAACTGCTCCCCGGACGCGAGCCGTTCGAAGCCCTCACGCGCCCGGTCCAGCGGAAGCTCCTCGTCGATCACGGGCCGCACCCCGGTCGCGGCGCAGAAGGAGAGCAGGTCCTCCAGCTCGTCCTTGGTGCCCATCGTGGACCCGACGACCTTCAGCTCCAGGAAGAAGATCCGGGTCAGCTCGGCGTGCGAGGGCCGGTCCCCGCTGGTCGCCCCGGAGATGACCAGCGTGCCACCGGGCCGCAGCGACTTCACCGAGTGGGACCAGGTCGCCGCGCCCACGGTCTCGATGACCGCGTCCACCCGCTGCGGCAGCCGGGCCCCCGGCTCCACCGCCTCCACGGCACCCAGCTCCACGGCCCGCTTCCGCTTCGCCTCGTCCCGGCTGGTGGCGAAGACCCGCAGTCCGGCCGCCTTGCCGAGGACGATCGCGGCCGTGGCGACACCGCCGCCCGCGCCCTGCACGAGGACCGAGTCCCCGGGGCGCACCCCGGCGTTGGTGAAGAGCATCCGGTACGCCGTCAGCCAGGCCGTCGGCAGGCAGGCGGCCTCGGCGAAGGACAGCTCCTTCGGCTTGGGCAGCACGTTCCAGGTCGGTACGGCGACCTGTTCGGCGAAGGTGCCCTGGTAGCGCTCGGTGAGGATGGAGCGCGGCTCGTGCGGGCCGACGCCGTGGCCGCTCTGGCCGATGACGGAGTGCAGGACGACCTCGTTGCCGTCCTCGTCGACACCGGCGGCGTCACAGCCGAGGATCATCGGCAGCCGGTCCTCGGGGAGGCCGACGCCCCGCAGGGACCAGAGGTCGTGGTGGTTGAGGGAAGCGGCGCGCACGGTGATCGTGCTCCAGCCGGGACGGGCCTCGGGAGCCGGACGCTCCCCCAACTCGAGGCCGGTGAGCGGCTGGTCGCGGTCGATTCGGGCAGCGTAGACAGCGAACATGCAGCCGACGATAGGGGCGCGGCGCACCCCGGCGGAACCAGGCCCGCCTGTGACACATGCCCTCTTGCGCAACGGCACCCGTACGACACAGGACCACCGCCACCCGCGCCCGGCCCCCGAGGCAGGCACTCGCCCGCCGACAAAAAAAACGGCCCCGCCCGAGCGGGCGGGGCCGTTCAGTGCCGGGTCACCGGCGGGCGACGCCCTCCGCGCGCGCGGCGGCCGCGACGGCCGCGGTGACGGCGGGGGCGACCCGCTCGTCGAACGGCGAGGGGATCACGTAGTCGGCGGCGAGGTCGTCACCGACCACCGCGGCCAGCGCCTCGGCGGCGGCGATCTTCATCCCCTCCGTGATCCGCGTGGCCCGCACCTGGAGCGCGCCGGCGAAGATGCCGGGGAAGGCCAGCACGTTGTTGATCTGGTTGGGGAAGTCCGAGCGCCCGGTGGCGACGACCGCCGCGTACTTGTGCGCGACGTCGGGGTGCACCTCGGGGTTCGGGTTGGCCATCGCGAACACGAAGGCGCCCTCCGCCATCGAGGCCACGGCCTCCTCCGGGACCGTACCGCCGGAGACGCCGATGAAGACGTCCGCACCCGCCAGGGCGTTCTCCAGCGAACCGGTGAGGCCGGCCTTGTTGGTGAATCCGGCCAGCTCGCGCTTGACCGGGGTCAGGTCGTCCCGGTCGGCCGACACCACGCCCTTGCGGTCCGTCACCGCCACGTCCCCGATGCCGGCCTCGACCAGCATCTTGGCGATGGCGACACCGGCCGCGCCGGCGCCCGAGATGACGGCCCGCAGCTGCCCGATCTCGCGTCCGCTCAGCCGCGCCGCGTTGCGCAGCGCCGCGAGCGTCACGACGGCCGTGCCGTGCTGGTCGTCGTGGAAGACCGGGATGTCCAGCCGTTCCTGGAGCCGGCGCTCGATCTCGAAGCACCGGGGGGCCGAGATGTCCTCCAGGTTCACTCCGCCGAAGGAGGGAGCGAGCCGGACGACGGTCTCCACGATGTCGTCGACGTCGGTGCAGTCGAGGGCGATCGGGACCGCGTCCACGCCGCCGAACTGCTTGAACAGGATGGCCTTGCCCTCCATCACGGGGAGGGATGCCTGGGGACCGATGTCCCCGAGCCCGAGCACGGCCGTACCGTCGGTGACGACGGCGACCACACTGGATTTCCACGTGTAGTCGTTGACCAGCTCCGGCTGTTCCGCGATCGCGGTGCACACGCGCGCGACGCCGGGCGTGTACGCGAGGGAAAGGTCGTCCTTGTCGCGGACCGGCACGGTGGCCTGCACGGCCATCTTGCCGCCGCGGTGCAGCGCGAACGCCGGATCGAAGGAATCGAGAGGCTCGGCCCCGCCGTCCTGGTCCGTTGTGTTGTCGCTGCGAGGATTGACGATCTCCGCTGCCACTTTGTCTTACCCCTTAGGTATGCATGGTTTGAGGGTCGACCACTCCTGGTGAGGGGTGGGCGGGCACCGCGTACGGCCCGATTGCTGATACGTACGAGGCCATACGCGACGGGCGCGCCGCACACGCGCCCTGAGCCCCGGATGAGGGGTGTAAAGAACCTTCTTACCGGACGGACGGTGCCCGCGACGAGTCCAATAGGTCCAAGGTCACATCCCGGAACGGGCGGGCGACGCCGGGATGACGCGCGGCCGACGGACCGAAATGGCTGGAAATCGCGCAGGCCGCAGAGGGGCTCCGGCCGACCACATGGTGAGACACGCCGAAGATTCTCCGGCCGGAGGAGTGGATTACCGCAGATGGTCCTGCGGCTATGGACCGAGGTTGTACCGACCTGATCCGTTTCGGGGGTCACCCGTTATCCGATTTTGACATAGCGACTCCCCTGAATGGCGTAGTCCGAATGGCAAGATGCCGTAAACCCACGAGGTCGCGACACCCGAAGGTGTGTGTTTCCGTCGACCCATCGGCAACTCTTCCCATCCGCCGGAGGAACCACGATGACCGCAAGCTCCACCCGTCGTACCACCGCCGCGCGCTCCCGTCTTGCCGCGGTCGGTGCGATCGCGGTCGCAGGCGCCCTGCTGCTCACCGGCTGCGGTGACCAGACGAAGGACAAGAACAAGGACTCCGGCAGCGCGTCCGCCGCCAGCGCCCCGCTCGCCGACAAGCTCCCGCAGGACATCCGGGGCAAGGGCAAGATCCGGGTCGGTTCGGACATCGCGTACGCCCCCGTGGAGTACAAGGACTCCTCCGGCAAGGTGGTCGGCCTGGACCCGGACCTGGCGGAAGCCCTGGGCAAGCAGCTCGGGGTGACGTTCGAGTTCCAGAACGGCACCTTCGACGCGCTGCTCACCGGTCTGCGTTCGGACCGGTACGACATCGCGATGTCGGCGATGACGGACAACAAGAACCGTCAGGAGGGCGTCGACCCCGACACCGGCAAGCACGTCGGTGAGGGCGTCGACTTCGTCGACTACCTGACCGCCGGTGTCTCCATATACACCCGCAAGGGAGACACCGAGGGCATAAAGACCTGGGACGACCTGTGCGGCAAGAAGCTGGCCGTGCAGCGCGGCACCACGTCGGACGACCTGGCCAAGCAGCAGGCGAAGAAGTGTCCGAAGGGCAAGAAGCTCTCCATCGAGGCGTTCGACGACAACCAGCAGGCCCAGACCCGGCTGCGCTCGGGCGGCGTGGACGCCGTGTCCGCCGACTTCCCGGTCGCCGCGTACGCGGTGAAGACCTCCGGCGGCGGCAAGGACTTCGAGCTGGTCGGCGACCAGGTCGAGGCGGCCCCGTACGGCATCGCGGTCTCCAAGGACGAGACGCAGCTGCGGGACGCCCTCCAGGCGGCGATGGACGCGCTCATCAAGAACGGCGCGTACCAGAAGATCCTCGAGAAGTGGGGCGCCCAGGACGGCGCCGTCAAGCAGTCCGTCATCAACGGCGGCAAGTGACCCGCGACCTGCAAGCAGCGGCCACCGAGAGGCACTCCCCGTGACTGACATCGACAAGACGGCGGGTCCCAAGGACACGCCCCCGGCCGGCGCCCAGGCCATCAAGGCCATCCCGGTCCGGCACTACGGACGGTACGTCACCGCCGTCATCGCGATCGCCGTCCTCTACGCGATCGTCTACGCGTTCGCCCAGGGCAAGATCAACTGGCACGCCGTTCCTGATTACTTCTTCGACGACCGCATCATGACCGGTGTCGGCAAGACCCTCCTGCTGACGGTCCTGTCGATGCTGATCGGCATCGTCGGCGGCATCGTCCTCGCGGTGATGCGGCTGTCGAAGAACCCGGTGACCTCGGCGATCGCCTGGTTCTACATCTGGTTCTTCCGCGGCACCCCGGTCCTGGTCCAGCTGTTCCTCTGGTTCAACCTGGGCCTGGTCTTCGAGTACATCAACCTGATGCCGATCTACAAGGACTACTGGTCGAGCTTCATGACGCCGCTGCTGACGGCGCTGCTCGGCCTGGGTCTGAACGAGGCGGCGTACATGGCCGAGATCTGCCGGGCCGGCCTGCTCGCGGTGGACGAGGGCCAGACCGAGGCGGCCCACGCGCTCGGCATGAGCCACGGCAAGACCCTGCGCCGGGTGGTGATCCCGCAGGCGATGCGGGTGATCGTGCCGCCGACGGGCAACGAAGTGATCAACATGCTGAAGACGACCTCGCTCGTGGCGGCCGTCCAGTTCTCGGAACTCTTCCGCTACGCCCAGGACATCGGCCAGAACTCCGGCGCCCCGGTGGAGATGTACTTCCTCGCCGCGGCCTGGTACCTGATCATGACCTCGGTGCTGAGCGTGGGCCAGTACTACCTGGAGCGGTACTACGCCCGCGGCTCCAGCCGCACCCTCCCCCCGACCCCGTGGCAGAAGGTGAAGAAGAATCTGACGACCTTCTCCAGCAGGAAGGTCACGGCATGACCGACAAGCTGAGCAAGAAGCAGGACACCCGGCCGCGGGACGCCGTCCCCATGGTCAAGGCGGAGGGCGTGCACAAGTCCTTCGGCCAGGTCGAGGTGCTCAAGGGCATCGACCTGGAGGTGAAGCCGGGCGAGGTGTTCTGCCTGATCGGCCCCTCCGGCTCCGGGAAGTCGACGTTCCTGCGCTGCATCAACCACCTGGAGAAGATCAACGCCGGGCGGCTGTACGTCGACGGCGAGCTGGTCGGCTACCGCCAGCAGGGCGACAAGCTGTACGAGCTGCGGGACCGCGAGGTCGCCATGAAGCGGCGCGACATCGGCATGGTCTTCCAGCGCTTCAACCTGTTCCCGCACATGACGGCCGTGGAGAACGTCATGGAGGCGCCGGTCCAGGTGAAGGGCGCGAGCCGCGGCGAGGCCCGGGAGCGGGCCATGCAGCTGCTGGAGCGCGTGGGCCTGGCCGACCGGGCCGGGCACTACCCCTCCCAGCTCTCCGGCGGCCAGCAGCAGCGGGTGGCGATCGCCCGGGCGCTGGCGATGGAGCCGAAGCTGATGCTGTTCGACGAGCCGACCTCGGCCCTGGACCCGGAGCTGGTCGGTGACGTCCTGGACGTCATGCGGGACCTCGCCGAGTCCGGCATGACCATGGTCGTCGTCACCCACGAGATGGGCTTCGCCCGCGAGGTGGGCGACAGCCTGGTCTTCATGGACGGCGGCGTGGTGGTCGAATCCGGCCACCCCCGGGACGTCCTGACCAACCCGCGGCACGAGCGGACGCAGTCGTTCCTGTCCAAGGTCCTGTGACCCGCGCGTGAGGGGCGGTACGGGTGGCCCGTACCGCCCCTCACGCCTGCCCGCCTACCTCAGCGCGAGCAGCAGCGTGTCCGACGGGGAGCACCACACCGGCCTGGCCTCGGCGAACCCCTTCTCGCGCAGCACGCGCGCGTGCCACTGGGCCGAGGGCATGTCCCCGTCCGCGTGCTCGCCGTAGATCTCGTAGCGGCGGGCGGTCGGCTCGGCGAGGACCGGGTCCTTCGCCGCCAGCTGCCACCAGTCGGCCCAGTCCAGGGCGCCGTCCCGCTTGGCCTGTTCCATGCGGGCGTGCCGCTGGGCGCGCTCGGCCTCGTTGATCCGGGGCGTGGTCTCGTCGATCATGTGGTCCGCGTTCATGAAGACACCGCCGTCGCGGACCAGTCCCGCGATCCGGCCGTAGAGGGCCGCGAGGGGTTCGGCGTGCAGCCAGTGCAGGGCGGTCGCGGTGAGCACCGCGTCGTAGGAGTCGTACGGCAGCCGGGCCGGCCAGTCGGGGTCCTTGAGGTCGGCGGTGACGAGCCGGACGCGGTCGTCGCCGTCGAAGGTGCCGTGCGCGATGGCGAGCAGCGCCGGGTCCAGGTCGACGCCGGTGCTGGTGGCGTCGGGGAAGCGGCTCAGCAGCCGGGCGGTGATGCTGCCGGTGCCGCAGGCGAGGTCGAGCACGCGGGGTGCCGTGCCCACCAGCGCCTCGACCATGTCGAGCATGATCCGGAAACGTTCCTCGCGGTCCGGCATGTACCACTCCTGCTGCCGGTCCCAGCTCTCCTGCCAGGCCGCCCAGTCGGTTCCGGTACTCGTCGTCATGAGATCCGACTCTCCTCGTCTCGCGTAATACCCTGGAAGCACGACCGGCTCTTACCCGACCGCAGATCCGACCATAAGACGCCCGCGTAAGGACTACAAGTGGAACTGGCCTATTACTCGGATTACGCCGTACGTCTCGTCAACAGCGAGGAGCCGGCCCGCGGCAAGGACACCCTGACCACGGTCGAGGCCGTCCGCGACCTCTTCGGCGTCAACGCGTCGGCCGCCCGCCGCGCCACGGAAGCCGACGTGACCCGCTTCCGCTCGGTCCGGGCGCGGCTGCGCGCGGTCTTCGAGGCCGCCGACCAGGGCGACGAGACCCTGGCCGTGGACCTGCTGAACTCACTGCTGCTGGAGTTCCCGGTCAGCCCGCAGATCTCCGGGCACGACCACCGGGACGACGACGGCCGGCCGCTGTGGCACATGCACCTGGCCGACCACCCCTCCAACGCCACCGCCGGCTACGCGGCGATCGCGGCGATGGGCCTCGCCTTCCACCTCACCGAGTACGGCGTCGACCGCCTCGGCCTGTGCCAGGCGCCCCCGTGCCGCAACGCCTACCTGGACACCTCCACCAACCGCTCCCGCCGCTACTGCTCGGACCGCTGCGCCACCCGCGCCAACGTGGCCGCCTACCGGGCCCGCAAACGCCTGGAGGCCGACCGGTCGGGCAACAGCGGCCGGACCGCCGAGAGCGCCCAGCGCGCCAGCGCGAGCGGCGACCGCTGACCGGCCCCGGCCGGCCGGAACCGCAACAGCGCCTTGCCCAGGATCAGTTCCTCGGGCACCACCCCGTAGTCCGTGCTGTCCCCGCCCGCGTACGGGTTGTCCCCGAGCACCCACCAGCCGCCGTCGCGCCGCTCCACCGCCCGCTTGACCACCAGCAGGTCCTGCTGGAAGGGATGGCGCAGGACCACCACGTCACCGGGCCGCACCACACCCCCGTACCGCACCAGCAGCTGGTCCCCGTGGTGCAGCGTGGGCACCATGGACGGGCCGGTCACCTCCGCCAGCCCGAAGGGCGCCGCCCCCCTCCCCCGCTCGGTCTCCTGCGACAGTTCCGGCATCCCCGGCACCTCCCCGGTCCGTTCCTCCACCAGTCTCAGTCTCACCCTGGACTTTTGTCCTAAGCCCTAGGGGGCAGCCGAGAAATCGCGTTCCTCAGGGAGTAATGTCGCACCTGAGAAGACGATCACGAGGAAGGAATGCTCCATGCTTTCCCGCCTGTTTGCCCCCAAGGTCAAGGTCAGCGCCCACTGCGACCTGCCCTGCGGCGTGTACGACCCGGCCCAGGCCCGCATCGAGGCGGAGTCGGTGAAGGCCGTCCAGGAGAAGATGGCCGGCAATGACGACCCCCACTTCCAGGCTCGCGCCACCGTCATCAAGGAGCAGCGCGCGGAGCTCGCGAAGCACCACGTCTCCGTCCTGTGGAGCGACTACTTCAAGGCGCCGCACTTCGAGAAGTACCCGGAGCTGCACCAGCTGGTCAACGACACCCTGAAGGCCCTCTCGGCCGCCAAGGCGTCCACCGACCCGGCGACGGGCCAGAAGGCCCTGGACTACATCGAGCAGATCGCCAAGATCTTTTGGGAGACCAAGCAGGCCTGACCGCCTGAGCTCCTCCTGACCGCACCCGGCCCGCGGACCCGCGCCCACCACGGCGCACCCGCGGGCCGGGTGCGGTTTTCTCACCGGGGTGGACACCGGCGCGGCTGTGGCAGGCTGGGCGGATGACCGCCCTGGAGGATCTGCGACGACTGCGGCGCGTGCGCGACCGCATGGACCGGGAGTACGCCGAACCGCTCGACATGACCGAGCTGGCCCGCGACGCCCTGATGTCCCCGGGCCACTTCCAGCGCAGCTTCCGCAAGGCGTTCGGCGAGACCCCGTACGGCTATCTCATGACCCGCCGGATCGAGCGGGCCAAGGCCCTGCTGCGCCGGGGCGACCTCACCGTGACCGAGGTGTGCCTCGCCGTCGGCTGTACCTCCCTCGGTTCCTTCAGTTCCCGCTTCACCGAACTGGTCGGCGAGACGCCGAGCGCCTACCGCGCCCGCGACCACGAGGAGAGCGCCGCGATCCCGCCGTGCGTGGCCCGCAGGCTGACCCGGCCGCGCCGCCGCCCGTACTGAGGCGCGGGGGGCCGAGTGGATCTAGGGTGAGCCCATGGACGTGAAACTCGCGCAGTGTTTCCTCGCGGTGGACGACCATGACAAGGCCATCGCCTTCTACCGCGATGTGCTGGGCATGGAGATCCGCAACGACGTGGGCTTCGAGGGGATGCGCTGGGTGACCGTGGGCTCCCCGCTCCAGCCGGACGTGGAGATCGTGCTGGAGCCGCCGGACGCGAGCCCGGACGCCTCGCCCGCTGACAAGCAGGCCCTCAACGAACTCCTCGCCAAGGGCCTGTTGCGCGGGGTCATCTTCACCACGCCCGACTGCGACGCGCTGTACGAGCGGGTGCGGGAGTCCGGCGCCGACGTCCTCCAGGAGCCGATGGACCAGCCGTACGGGGTCCGGGACTGCGCCTTCCGGGACCCGGCGGGCAACCAGCTCCGTTTCATCGAACGCCCGGCCACCTGACCACCGGCCGGCGGGTGCGGCCCGGTTCAGCCCCAGGGCTCCACGTCCACCACGGCCTCGGCCGGCAGGGGCCCGTACAGGTGCGGGAACTCCTCCCCGCCCGGCTCGGCGGACTCGTAGCGCACCGGCGCCCCGACCCGGGCCGGGTCCACGACCAGGACGACCAGCTCGTCCGGGCCGTCGTAGCCGCCGTAGAGGAAGGCGGCGACCCGCGGCAGCTGCTCGCGGCTGGAGAAGTGGATGAAGCCCTCATCCTCCAGGGTGCGGCCCCGGGTGGACAGCTCGTAGGCACCGCGCTCGCGCGCCGCCTCCCACAGGGAGCGTTCGGTGATGTGCAGGATGTACGGCGGTTTCGGCATCCGCCCACGCTACGGCGTCCACCGGCCGCCGGCCGATCCTGTTATGGCGTCCCCGGCCGCTCCGGCGCTCGGCCGCCGTCGTTCCGCACACCGGCGGACCGCCCCGGGGCACGGGAGCGGGAAGCACCAGGGTCGGGTTCGGATACGGGCTCGGTGGACCGGTCCGGCGCGGCGGGACGGCCGGTGCCGGCGGTGGCCGGCCGGTCGCCCTCCGGGCCGCCGGAGCCGGTGTACGCCGCGCAGTCGGGGTTGCGGCACGGGCCGCGGCCCCACACCGGCACCCAGGCGCCCAGCGTCTTGTGCCGCTTGACGACCGTTTCCACGGGCTGTCCGCAGACGGGACAGACGGGTTCCTCGCCGCCCATGCCCTCAGCGTAGGCGCCCTCATCGCATCCCGCCGCCCAGGCCGGGGGCGGAAAGCGGCGGCCCCGCACGCTGTGGGGGTGTGCGGGGCCCCTGACCGGAGCCTCCGTCGGCCGTGCGGGGTCAGGAGCCACACGGACCCGTAGCCTCCGGGTTCTCCCCGGCCGCCGGCCGCCGGCGGCGCTCAGCTGCTGCGCCGGGTGACGTACTCGGCGAGCGCCAGCAGACCGCCCGCCGCCTCCGGGTCGGGGACCGCGCGGGCCAGTTCCTGCATGGCCCGGGCCATGCGGTCGGCCGCCTCGGCCTGCGCCCAGTCCCGGCCGCCGGCCCGCTCCACCGCCAGTGCCGTACGCGCGATCTCCCCGGCCTCCGCCTCCTCGGCGAGGTACGGCTTCCCGTACAGCGCGGCCAGCTCGGACGCCCCCGGCGTGCCGGAGGTGAGGGCCGCCACCACCGGCAGGGACTTCTTGCGGGCGGCAAGATCCGCGCCGACCGGCTTGCCGGTGTGCCGCGGGTCTCCCCATATACCGATCACGTCGTCGATCAGCTGGAAGGCGAGCCCGGCCTGGCGGCCGAAGCCGTCCAGGGCGGCCACCTCCTCCGCACCGGCTCCCGCGTACAGCGCGCCGAGCGCGCACGCGCAGCCCAGCAGCGCGCCGGTCTTGGCCTCGGCCATGGCGAGCACCTCGTCCAGCGTCACCGCGTCCGGAGCGCGCTGCTCCAGATCGGTGTCCGTGTGCTGCCCCTCGCACAGCTCCACCACGCAGGCCGCGAGCCGGGCCGCGGCCGGGACGGAGGCGGGGTGCGGGTCCTCGGCGAGCAGCCGCAGGGCCAGCGCCTGGAGGGCGTCCCCGGCGAGGATCGCGTCGGTGTCCCCGAACACGGTCCAGGCGGTCGGCCGGTGCCGGCGGGTGGTGTCCCGGTCCATCACGTCGTCGTGCAGCAACGTGAAGTTGTGGACCAGTTCGACCGCCGCCGCAGCCCGGACCGCGGCCGCCCGGGCCGCCGGACCGCCGAGCGCCGCGGCCGCCGCCAGCACGAGCGCCGGCCGGATCGCCTTGCCCGGGTTGCCCGCCGCCGGTGTGCCGTCGGCGTGCTGCCAGCCGAAGTGGTAGAGCCCGATCCGGCGCATGGCGCCGGGCAGCGACTCCACGGCCGCGCGCAGCTCCGGGTAGACCAGGGTCCGGGTGCGCTCCAGCTGCGCCAGGGCCTCCTGCCCGTCGAGCGGACCGGTGGCGGTCCCGGTGGTCTCCCGGGGCTCCCCCGCGGTGCCGGAATGCGGCACCGCGGGGGAACGCTCGTCGGTCTCCGTCATGTACTCGGCCATGCCTCCCCCTCGCCAGGTCCGCGCGAGCCGGTGCCACCGGACCGCCCGGACGCGTTCCCCGAGGGCCTACCCCACGCGGTGGCCGGGAACACGGCCACTACGTGCGGAAACGTCACCCCCACCGGCCGATCTCGACGTTCTCCAGGACACCGAGCGCGTCCGGCACCAGCACGGCGGCCGAGTAGTAGGCCGTCACCAGGTATTTGATGATGGCCTGCTCGTTGATGCCCATGAACCGCACGGACAGGCTCGGCTCGATCTCGTCCGGGAGGCCGGACTGCCGCAGACCGATGACGCCCTGCTCGGCCTCGCCGGTACGCATGGCGATGATGGAGGTCGTACGGGCCTCGCTGACCGGGATCTTGTTGCAGGGGTAGATCGGCACCCCGCGCCAGGTGGGGATGCGGTTGCCGCCGATGTCGATGGTCTCCGGGACCAGGCCCCGCTTGTTCAGCTCGCGGCCGAACGCGGCGATCGCGCGCGGATGGGCCAGGAAGAGCTTGGTGCCCCGGCGGCGGCTGAGCAGCTCGTCCATGTCGTCCGGGCTGGGCGCGCCGTCGTGCGGCTGGATCCGCTGGTCGTACTCGCAGTTGCTGAGCAGGCCGAACTCCGGGTTGTTGACCAGCTCGTGCTCCTGGCGCTCCTTCAACGCCTCGACCGTGAGCCGCAACTGCTGCTCGGTCTGGTTCATCGGCTGGTTGTAAAGGTCGGCCACGCGCGTGTGGATGCGCAGTACGGTCTGGGCGATGCTCAGTTCGTACTCACGGGGCCGCGGCTCGTAGTCCACGAAGGTGTGCGGGATGTCGGGCTCGCCGGAGTGGCCGGCCGCCAGCTCGACCTCCTTCTCGCCGTACTTGTTGGTCCGCTGCCGGGGGATCGAGCGCAGCCGCTCCAGGTGGTCGCGCAGCGAGTCGGAGCGCTCGACGACCTGCTGGAAGTCCTGACGGCTGAGCACAAGGACCGTGGTCGCGGTGGCCGCGCGGACGGTGTACTCCCAGATCGCCTCCGGGTCGAGCAGCGCCTGGTCGCCGAAGTAGGCGCCGTCGGCCAGGACCTGGAGGACGGCGTCGTCGCCGTAGGGACCCGTGCCGATCTTCTCCACCCGGCCGTGGGCGAGCAGGTACACCTCGTCGGTCCGGTGGCCGAAGTCGGCGATCACCTCACCGGCCGCGACTTCGCGCTGGCGGCAGCGCCGGGCCAGTTCCGCCAGCACCTCCTCGTCCGCGTACGACCGCAGGGCCGGCAGTTCGCCCAGTTCGTTCGGGATGACCTCCACCTGGTCACCGGTCTTCACAAAGGTGACACGGCCGTCACCGACGGCGTAGGTCAGCCGTCGGTTCACCCGGTAGGTGCCGCCCTGGACGTCGACCCAGGGAAGCGTGCGCAGCAGCCAGCGGGAGCTGATCTCCTGCATCTGCGGAACGGACTTGGTGGTGGTGGCCAAATTCCGCGCCGCCGCCGTCCCGAGGGACTGCTGCGGCCTGTTCTGATCGGTACGGACCTCTTCACCTACCGACATAAAGAAACGCCCTCCCATGTATGCCCGGTGCCGCAGTGCACCGGGCACCGGTCTCACGTCCGAGCCTCCCAGCACGGGGTGTGCCCGCGCCATTACCCGAAAGAGCGGGAATGGATCATCGGATTAGTGGGCAGAGGGAGGAACTTTGTCCAGGCCGGCACGGCACCGCGCGCTGTCCGGATCGGCTCGTACACCGTACGAACGATGTGTTCCGAGACGTCCGGTTTCGGTAGAAGCAGGCAGGACATCCGGCCGGTTCCGTGGCCGGACGGGCACGGCACGAAGGAGTCGGGCATGGCCCCACCCATGTCGGCGAGCGAATTCCTGGACGCGCTCCGGGCCGAGGGCGTCACGGTCGTCGAGGTCGGCGACTGGCAGGACCACAACCGCAATCACAAGGGCCCCTGGGGACCCGTCCACGGCGTGATGATCCACCACACGGTGACCCGGGGCAGCGAGCGGACGGTGGACCTGTGCCGCGACGGCCACCCGGACCTGCCGGGCCCGCTGTGCCACGGCGTGATCACCAAGGACGGCAGGGTCCACCTGGTCGGCTACGGCCGCGCCAACCACGCGGGGCTCGGCGACGACGAGGTGCTGCGGGCGGTGATCGCCGAGAAGGGGCTGCCGCCGGACAACGAGGCGAACACCGACGGCAACCGGCACTTCTACGGCTTCGAGTGCGAGAACCTCGGCGACGGGGAGGACCCGTGGCCCGACGAGCAGCTGGAGGCGATGGTCCGGGCCGCCGCGGCCCTGTGCCGCCGTCACGGCTGGACGGAGCGGTCGGTCATCGGCCACCTGGAGTGGCAGCCGGGGAAGGTGGATCCGCGGGGTGTCCCGATGCGTTCCCTGAGGGAGCGGGTGCGGGAACGGCTGGAGGAGTAGCACCGTTCCGCACGCCGCGCCGCCACCGGTCACGGGGTTCCCGCGCCCCGGGCCGGTCACGGTCCCCGCCCGGCCGGCGGCCCCGCCCGGACGCCCCGCCCCGGGCGACAATGGAGCCGTGACCAGCACCGGACCGCTCGCCCCGCGCCTCCCCTCGCCCCTCCAGGAGGCGCGGGACCCCCGGTTCGAACGCCACGGGCTCCGGCTGCTGCTCAAGCGCGACGACCTCATCCACCCCCACCTCGTCGGCAACAAGTGGCGCAAGCTGGTGCCGAACGTCGCGGCGGCCGGCGGCCGGCCCCTGGTCACCTTCGGCGGGGCCTACTCCAACCACCTGCGGGCCACCGCCGCCGCGGGCCGGCTGCTGGGCCTGCCCACCACGGGCGTGGTACGCGGCCAGGAGCTGGCCGGCCGCCCGCTCAATCCGTCCCTGGCCCGGTGCGCGGCCGACGGCATGCGGCTGCACTTCGTGGACAGGGCGACGTACCGCCGCAAGACCGAGCCGGAGACCCTGGCCGGGATCCTGCGCGCGGCCGGCGCCGAGGGCGCGTACGTCGTCCCGGAGGGCGGCAGCAACGCCGAGGCGGTGCGCGGCTGCCGGGCGCTGGGCGCCGAGCTGCGCGGCCACGCCGAGGTCGTCGCGGTCGCCTGCGGCACCGGTGGCACCCTCGCCGGACTTGCCGCCGGACTCGGGGCCGACGGGCGGGCGCTCGGCATACCGGTCCTGAAGGGCGGCTTCCTGGAAGCTGACATACAGGCCCTGCAGGAACGTGCCTTCGGCACCCGTACCGGCGTCTGGTCCCTGGACGACCGCTTCCACTTCGGCGGGTACGCGCGTACGGCTCCCGAGCTGGAGGCCTTCGCACGCGACTTCGAGCAGCGGCACGGACTGCCGGTGGAACGTCTCTATGTCGCCAAGTTGCTCTACGGACTTGTCACCCTCGCGGAAGAGGGCGCCTTCGCGCGCGGGAGCACGATCGCGGCCGTCGTCACCGGGCGGCCGTTCCCGGAGCCCCCCACGGCCGCCCCGGAGCGCTAACCGGCCTCCCTGAAGGCCGCCGCCTCCTCCAGGTCCAGACGCCTGAGCAGGGCGCGCAGCATCTCGTCGTCGATGTAGCGGTGGTCACGGAGCCTGACGAAGACCTCGCGTTCGGCGCTGATCATCTCCCGGGACAGCCGGCGGTAGGTGTCGTCCACGGACTCGCCGGTGACCGGGTTGACCTGGCCGAGCCGCTCCCAGACGGCGTTGCGGCGGCGCTCCAGGACGGTGTGCAGCCGGTCGACGAGCGGCGGCGGCAGGGCGTTGCGCTCGTCGGAGAGCAGGTCGTCCAGCCGGGCCTCGGCGGCCCGCGAGGCCTGCGCCTGGGCGTTGGCCTCGGCGAGCGTCTCGGCCTGCCGGTCGCGGCCGGGGAAGCGCAGCAGCCGGATCAGCGGCGGCAGTGTCACGCCCTGCACGACGAGCGTGCCGATGACGGTGGTGAAGGTCAGGAAGAGGATCAGGTTGCGCGGGCCGTCGGCCATCGTCGACGGGATGGCGAAGGCGATGGCCAGGGAGACGACCCCGCGCATGCCGGCCCACGAGGTGACCATCGCGCCCCGCCAGGTGGGGTTCTCCTCGCGCGCGCGGATGCGCTTCGACAGCAGCCGGGGCAGGAAGGTGGCCGGGTAGACCCAGACGAACCGGGCCACCACCACGACCAGGAAGACGGCGAGCGCGTACCAGACCGCGGAGACGCCCTCGTACTCGCCGAGCCGCTGGAGGACGATCGGCAGTTGCAGGCCGATCAGGGCGAACACCGCGGACTCCAGTACGAAGGCGACCATCTTCCACACCGCTTCCTCCTGGAGGCGGGTGGCGAAGTCGACCTCCCACGCGCGGTGGCCGAGGTAGAGGGCGACGACCACGACGGCGAGCACCCCGGAGGCGTGCGCCTGCTCGGCGACCCCGTAGGCGACGAACGGGATCAGCAGCGAGAGCGTGTTCTGCAGCAGCGGCTCGTTCAGGTGGGTGCGCAGCCAGTGCAGGGGTGCCATGAGGATCAGGCCGATCCCGACCCCGCCGACCGCGGCGAGCGCGAACTCGCCGATGCCGCCGGCCCAGGTGGCGCCCTCGCCGACGGCGGCGCCGAGCGCCACCTTGTAGGCGGTGATCGCGGTGGCGTCGTTCAGCAGGGACTCGCCCTGGAGGATGGTGGTGATCCGGGAGGGCAGGCCGACCCGGCGCGCGACCGCCGTGGCGGCCACCGCGTCCGGCGGGGCCACCACCGCGCCCAGCACCAGCGCGGCGGGCAGCGGCAGCCCGGGGACGATCACATAGGCGGCCCAGCCGACGACGACGGTCGCGAAGAGGACGTACCCGACCGACAACAGCGCCACCGGCCGCAGTTGTGCCCGCAGGTCCAGGTAGGAGCTGTCGCTCGCCGAGGTGTACAGCAGCGGGGGCAGCAGCAGCGGCAGGACCACGTGCGGGTCGAGGGTGTACGACGGCACACCGGGGATGTAGGAGACCGCCAGGCCCACGGCGACCAGCAGCAGCGGGGCCGGCGCGGGAGTGCGCCGGGCCGCCGCGGCCACCGCCGCACTGCCCGCCACCAGCAACAGCAGGGGCATCACGTCCAAGGTCCTCGCCCACCCTCTTGATCCGCGCGGTCGTCCGCACACCCGTCGTAATCTGGCAATCATGAAACAGTGCACGCACTCCGAAGCGCTGCCGCACCCGGAACCGGCGCCGCTCGCCGCGACCTGCCCGGAGTGCCTGCGGGACGGTACGCACCCGGTGCAGCTCCGGCTCTGCCTCACCTGCGGTCACGTCGGCTGCTGCGACTCCTCGCCGGGACGGCACGCGACGGAGCACTACGCGCGGACGGGGCACCCGGTGATGCGGACCTTCGAGCCCGGCGAGGACTGGCGGTGGTGCTTCGTCGACCATGTGCTCGTCTGACCCGCGTTCGTGCGAGCGGGACCTCTCGTCCGACCACGTTCTCGTGTGACACTGCTTGTGGCGGCTTCCGCACGACGGTTCGAGCGTCTGACGTCTGGGTACGTCAATCCGGCGCGCGCTCTTCCCATTTGGGCCCGCCCACCCCCTAGACACGGAGCGTATCCGGAGCTTTACTGTGAGTGACGCCAGGGGGTTGGGGTCCCGGGGACAGGAACGTTCGGAGCGCGATAGCGTCACCGCTTGAACCATGTACGCGTTACCCCGGGGGGCGACCCTCGGCCCCGTAAAGCTTGTACCACCATGGAGGTGAGGGTGTCCCAGATCGCAGGCGAGCCCGCGGCGAACCAGGACTTCGTGGAAGTCCGGCTGCCGGCTGCGGGTGCCTACCTGTCGGTGCTGCGGACGGCCACGGCCGGTCTGGCGGCTCGTTTGGACTTCACCCTGGACGAAATCGAGGATCTGCGCATCGCCGTGGACGAGGCCTGCGCGATCCTGCTCCAGCAAGCCGTGCCCGGCTCGGTGCTCAGCTGTGTCTTCCGCCTTGTCGACGACTCGCTGGAAGTGACGGTGTCCGCGCCGACGACGGACGGCCACGCCCCCTCGCGGGACACCTTCGCCTGGACCGTGCTGTCGGCCCTCGCGGGCAAGGTCTCGTCCGCCGTGGACGAGGACAAGACGGTCTCGATCAGCCTCTACAAACAGCGTGGTGTCGGCCCTGGGCCGGCCTGAGGAACGGGGACGGGCCGGTGCGGGACGAAGAGCGCGGCACACGGGAGCTGCCGACCGGGGACGGGGGTGCCTCCTGGTCGGGTGACGCCGAGACCTCCGGGGCGGACCCCCGGGACGGTTCCCGGCGCATGGCGGACGGCATCGACGGCATCCCCGAGCAGGCCAGGCCGCACCCGGAGGACGGCTCCGCGCGGGCCGACGGCGACGGTGCCGGACAGGGCACACCGCCGACGGCAGGCGACGGCGCCGCATCCGCCGTCCGCGCGGGGGCCAGGGCTCGGGGAAGGGCTACGGGCGGGACGATGAGCGAGCACGAGCGATACGCCGAGGACGACGCGCCGGAGACGGAGACCGCGCAGGCCGTACAGCACGACGTCCAGGACCGCAGCGGGGCGCGGGCGATGTTCGTCGAGCTGCGCTCGCTGCCCGAGGGCAGCCCGCAGTACGCGGAACTGCGCAACCAGCTCGTCCGCATGCACCTGCCGCTCGTGGAGCACCTGGCGCGCCGGTTCCGCAACCGCGGCGAACCGCTGGACGACCTCACCCAGGTCGCCACGATCGGGCTGATCAAGTCCGTCGACCGGTTCGACCCCGAGCGCGGGGTGGAGTTCTCCACGTACGCCACGCCGACCGTCGTGGGGGAGATCAAGCGGCACTTCCGCGACAAGGGCTGGGCGGTCCGGGTGCCGCGCCGGCTCCAGGAGCTGCGGCTCTCGCTGACCACCGCGACGGCCGAGCTGTCCCAGCTGCACGGCCGGTCGCCGACGGTCCACGAGCTGGCCGAGAAGCTCGCCATCTCGGAGGAGGAGGTCCTGGAGGGCCTGGAGTCGGCGAACGCGTACTCCACGCTGTCCCTGGACGTCCCCGACACGGACGACGAGTCGCCGGCGGTCGCCGACACCCTGGGCGCCGAGGACGAGGCGCTGGAGGGGGTGGAGTACCGCGAGTCCCTCAAGCCGCTGCTGGAGGACCTGCCGCCGCGCGAGAAGCGGATCCTGCTGCTGCGCTTCTTCGGGAACATGACCCAGTCGCAGATCGCGCAGGAGGTCGGCATCTCCCAGATGCACGTCTCCCGGCTGCTGGCCCGCACCCTGGCCCAGCTGCGGGAGAAGCTCCTCGTGGAGGAGTGACGCGCGCCTGCCCGGCGCCGTACGTTCCGCCCGCCGGGCCCTACTCGGCCCGGCCGGGTCCCTTGATGCCGAGGGCCCGGGTCGTCTCCCCGTTGACGAGGAGGACCAGGGCGGCGATGGCGATCGCGGCGAGGGCGATACCGGCCGGGATGGCCATGCTGTCGGCCTGGAGCAGGCTGTAGGCCACCGGGAGCGCCATGAGCTGGGTGATCACCGCGGGGCCCCGGCTCCAGCCGCGCCGCAGCAGCAGCCCGCGCGCGGCGAGCAGCGGCAGCAGCGCGAGCACGATCAGCGTGATGCCGAGGGTCACGGCCTGCTGCCGGTCGTCCGGTTCACCGGTGACCCCGCGGACGAGCACCCACAGGCCGCCGGCCGCCAGCGCGGCGCCCTCCAGCGCGGCCAGCACCGCCGCGTACGTCAGCCGGCGCGGGCGGGGTCCCTCGGTCGCGGCTGTCTCGGCGGTCTCGGGGGCGGGGTTCTGCTGACTGCTCACCCCTGAAGGGTAGCCGTCGCGCCCCGATGACGGCCGGGTACCCGGGGACGCGCCCGGCGGAGCGTGTTCAGGCTCACGCCCCGCCTCTTACCGGATCCCTACCTCGGGCTGGGCCCGATACCCCCCAGTAGGTACGCTGCCATGCATGCGTGCACTTCTCGTGGTCAATCCGGCGGCTACCACCACAAGCGCACGCAGACGTGATGTGCTCATCCACGCGCTGGCGAGCGAGATGAAGCTGGAGGCGGTCACCACCGAGTACCGCGGCCACGCCCGCGACCTCGGCCGGCAGGCGGCGGAGAGCGACGACATCGACCTGGTGGTGGCGCTCGGCGGCGACGGCACGGTCAACGAGGTCGTCAACGGCCTGCTGCACGCCGGCCCGGACCCGGAGCACCTCCCCGGCCTGGCCGTCGTCCCCGGCGGTTCCACGAACGTCTTCGCCCGGGCGCTGGGCCTGCCCAACGATCCCGTCGAGGCCACCGGCGCGCTGCTGGACGCGCTGCGCGACGGCACCGAGCGGATCGTCGGCCTGGGGCTGACGTCGGGGCCGCCGGGCACCGAGGACGAGGCGGTGCCGGCCCGCTGGTTCACCTTCAACGCCGGGCTCGGCTTCGACGCGGGCGTGGTGGGCCGGGTCGAGCAGCAGCGCGAGCGAGGGAAGAAGTCCACCCACGCGCTCTACGTCCGGCAGGTGGTCCGGCAGTTCCTGGGCGAGCCGAACCGCCGTAACGGCACGATCACGCTGGAGCGGCCCGACGCGGACCCCGTCGAGGATCTCGTCGTCGCCATAGTCTCGAACACGTCCCCGTGGACGTACCTCGGCAACCGACCCATGTACACGTCACCCAAGGCGTCGTTCGACACCGGCATCGACGTGCTGGGTCTCAGCCGTCTCTCGACGGCCGCGGTTGCCCGGTATGGCACCCAGTTGCTCACTTCGTCCCCCGAGCGCGGACCGCACGGAAAGCACGCGGTCTCCCTGCACGATCTGGATCAGTTCACCTTGCATTCGAAGGTGCCGCTGCCCCTCCAGATGGACGGCGACCACCTCGGACTGCGTACGAGCGTGACGTTCACAGGCGTACGCCGTGCACTGCGTGTGATTGTGTGAGCGGAACGGGCAAAAGTCCTTTCACTCGAACGTTTAGGCCAGGATCCACCCCATGGAAGTACGGCTGTGACCTAGTCGACACCGAGGAATCAAAAAAAACTTCCCGGAAGGGGTTGTATCCGCCGCCGAGGTTTGCGAGTCTCTACGTGGCGATCGGGACGGCCCGCAACACCGGCCTCCACTGATCACCGGAACCCCTCTTCAAACCAAGGACCACGCCGGGTGTGAACTCGGCAGTCGGCCCTTCACTTGTTGAGGGATTCGTGAAAGCGTTCACATTCACAAGCAACCTGCACGTAATACCAAGGAGAGGTAGCAGCCATGGACTGGCGTCACAACGCCGTTTGCCGCGAGGAAGACCCCGAGCTCTTCTTCCCCATCGGCAACACCGGTCCTGCGCTGCTGCAGATCGAGGAAGCCAAGGCCGTCTGCCGTCGCTGCCCGGTGATCGAGCAGTGTCTGCAGTGGGCGCTCGAGTCCGGTCAGGACTCCGGCGTCTGGGGTGGTCTCAGCGAGGACGAGCGCCGCGCCATGAAGCGCCGCGCCGCCCGCAACCGGGCCCGTCAGGCCTCCGCCTGACATATCCACCCCTGCTGACAGCCTGAGCTTGGCGGCGCGCACAGCACGTACGCATCTCCCGCCCCCGAGCCGCAGCGCGCAGTTCCCCCGGAGCGCTTAGCGATAAAGCAGAGCAGCAACGAGCATCAGCCTCGGACCAATGGCGGTCCGGGGCTTTTTGCTGTGCGCGAGCGCATCTCCGGCAGCGCCTTGGCGGCACCTCTCCCATAAACATCTTGAAGGACAAGGGAGTTGCCGCCCCAGCCCCTCAAGGATCCGCCGCGAGGAAGGCGCCCGCTTCGGGGGCCTACTTCTGGGCCCGCACCGGGATGTCGAGGATCACCCGGGTCCCGCGCCCGGACGCCGGCACCATGTCGAAGCTTCCGCCCAGCTCGCCCTCCACCAGCGTCCGTACGATCTGCAGGCCGAGGTTGCCCGAGCGGTGCGGGTCGAAACCCTCGGGCAGGCCGACGCCGTCGTCCTGGACGGTGACCAGCAGCCGGGCCTCCTTGGTGGTGCCGCCGCGCACCGCGGAGACCTCGACCGTGCCGGTGTCGCCCTCGCGGAAGCCGTGTTCCAGGGCGTTCTGCAGGATCTCGGTGAGGACCATGGACAGCGGGGTGGCCACTTCGGCGTCGAGTATGCCGAACCGTCCGGTGCGCCGGCCGGTGACCTTGCCCGGCGAGATCTCGGCGACCATGGCCAGCACCCGGTCCGCGATGTCGTCGAACTCGACCCGCTCGTCCAGGTTCTGCGACAGGGTCTCGTGCACGATCGCGATGGAGCCGACCCGGCGGACCGCCTCCTCCAGTGCCTCCCGGCCGCGCTCGGACTCGATGCGCCGGGCCTGGAGCCGGAGCAGGGCCGCGACCGTCTGGAGGTTGTTCTTCACCCGGTGGTGGATCTCCCGGATGGTGGCGTCCTTGGTGATCAACTCCCGCTCGCGCCGACGCAGTTCGGTCACGTCCCGGAGCAGCACCAGCGAACCGATGCGGGTGCCCTTGGGCTTGAGCGGGATCGCCCGGAACTGGATCACACCGTCGTGCGCCTCGATCTCGAACTCGCGGGGCGCCCAGCCGCTGGCCACCTTGGCCAGCGCCTCGTCCACCGGGCCCCGGGTGGGGGCGAGTTCGGCGGTGGTCTGCCCGAGGTGGTGACCGACCAGGTCGGCGGCGAGGCCGAGCCGGTGGTAGGCGGACAGGGCGTTCGGGGAGGCGTACTGGACGATGCCGTCCGCGTCCAGCCGGATCAGGCCGTCGCCGACGCGCGGGGAGGCGTCCATGTCGACCTGCTGGCCGGGGAACGGGAAGGAACCGGCGGCGATCATCTGCGCGAGGTCGGAGGCGCTCTGGAGGTAGGTCAGCTCCAGGCGGCTCGGGGTGCGCACGGTGAGCAGATTGGTGTTCCGGGCGATCACACCGAGGACGCGGCCCTCACGCCGTACCGGGATGGACTCGACCCGTACGGGGACCTCTTCACGCCACTCCGGGTCGCCCTCGCGCACGATCCGGCCCTCGTCCAGCGCCACGTCCAGCATCGGCCGCCGGCCGCGCGGGACCAGGTGGCCGACCATGTCGTCCTGGTACGAGGTCGGGCCGGTGTTGGGCCGCATCTGGGCGACCGAGACGTACCGGGTGCCGTCCCGGGTGGGCACCCAGAGCACCAGGTCGGCGAAGGAGAGGTCGGAGAGCAGCTGCCACTCCGAGACCAGCAGGTGGAGCCACTCGAGGTCGGAGTCGTCCAGGGCGGTGTGCTGGCGTACGAGTTCGTTCATGGAGGGCACGTGTGCGAGCGTACCCGGGGCCTGACGGTGGCCGGAAAAACACCCGCGGGCCGCGGCGCCTGGAAGGGACCCTCAACCCTCCCGGCACCGCAGCCCGGAGCATCAACGGCCGTGGGGTGTGCGGTCCCGGTCGGCCGAAGGTCGAGGAGCCGGGCAGTCAGGGCAGAGAGCACCGGATCCTCGGTCCGTCTTCCTGTGCGGGGAAGACGGAGGCTGTTGTTGTTCGATTCTGGACTAGACCACGTCGGCGTGTCCATGGTGCGGAGGCGTCGGCGCCGTGACAGGCGCCGGCCCGCGATGCCACGCAGCCTAGCCCGCCCGGGTCAGTCGTGGGGCCAGATGGCCATGGCAATTTCCGCGAGCGCTTCCAGTTCCTCCCGGCGTGCGCCGTCGCGGGCCTGCTGGGACATGCCCTGGATCACGGCGCCGGTGTGCCGGGCGAGGGCCGCGGCGTCGGTACCGGCGGGCAGCAGCCCGGCCGCGATGTCCGCCCGGATCCGGGACTCGATGGCGGCGATGTTGGCGTTGCGCCGGTCCCGCAGCAGCGCCTCGACCTCGGGGTTGGTGCAGTTGATGGCGGCGTGGATGATCATGCAGCCCTGCGGATGGGACCGGTCGGTGTACTCGGCGGCGGCCTCGCGGAGCATGCGGGCGATGCCCTCGCGGGCCGTGGGTTCCTCCTCCAGGGCGCGCGCGCCGAAGGCGCCGTGGGTGCCGCTGTAGACGCGGACGACCTCGTCGAAGAGGGACCGCTTGTCACCGAAGGCCGCGTACAGGCTGGGGGCGCCGATGCCCATGACACGGGTGAGGTCGGAGACCGAGGTGGCCTCGTACCCGTGCTGCCAGAAGGCCAGCAGCGCCTTCTCCAGTGCCGTGGCGCGGTCGAAGGAGCGCGGCCTGCCCCGCGTCCGGCCCGCGCCGCCGCTCTTCGCCTGTGTGTCCTGCCCGGTGGCCATGCGGACCATTTTATAGCGACCCCTAGAAAATTGTCGGCGGGGTGGTGTACGGTTTTTTTGTAGCGACCGTTAGACAAATGCGGGAGGGCGGCCATGGGCGCGCTGACAGGGAAGACGGCACTGGTGACGGGTGCGAGCCGGGGCATCGGGCGGGGCATCGCCGAGCGGCTGGGGCGCGACGGCGCCCGCGTGGCGGTGCACTACGGCACCAATGAGGAGGCGGCCAAGGAGACGGTGGCGGCGATCGAGTCGGCGGGCGGCTCCGCGTTCGCGATCGGGGTGGAGCTGGGCACACCCGGGGACGCCGAGCGGGTGTGGGCGGAGTTCGACCGTCATGCGGACGGGGTGGACATCCTGGTGAACAACGCGGGCATCGGAGCCTCGCGCCCCTTCGAGGAGATCGAGGAGAAGGAGTACGACCGGCTGTTCGCGGTGAACGTGAAGGCGCCGTTCTTCCTGGCCCGGCTCGGCGCGGACCGGCTGCGCGACGGCGGGCGCGTGGTGAACATATCGTCCGGCCTGGCGCGGAGCGCCCTGATGCCCAACCTCGTGGCCTACTCCATGACCAAGGGGGCACTGGACGTCCTCACCCGGGACCTGTCCAAGCTGCTGGGCCCCCGCGGGATCACGGTCAACTCGGTGGCACCCGGCGTCATCGACACCGACAACACCGCGGAGTTCCTGCACGGCACGGAGGACGGCCAGGCCCAGGCCGCCGCGTTCTCGGCGCTGGGACGGGTGGGGACGCCGGCCGACGTCGCCGATGTCGTGGCCTTCCTCGCCTCGGACGACGGCCGCTGGGTGACCGGTCACTGGCTGGACGCGACGGGGGGTTCCCTCACCTGAGAATTTCCCGGCTCTTCCCCGCTTCTTCCCGCGCTCTCGAACGTGGGCTCTGTTAGATTGGTCTAAACCACATAGACGCACAGAGCCCACTTCAGAACGGCAGGCCCAGCGTGGAAGTTGTCATCGTTCCGGACGCCGCGGCTGGCGGCGAGCTCATCGCCGAGGCCATGGCCCAGCTGCTGCGACGCAAGCCCGACGCCCTGCTCGGCGTGGCCACCGGCTCCACCCCGCTGCCCATCTACCAGGCGCTGACCGCCAAGGTGCGCTCCGGCGCCGTGGACGCCTCCCGGGCGCGGATCGCGCAGCTCGACGAGTATGTGGGGCTGCCCTCGGACCACCCCGAGTCCTACCGCTCGGTGCTGCGCCGTGAGGTGCTGGAGCCGCTGGGCATAGGGATGGACGCGTTCATGGGCCCGGACGGCACGGCGCGGGACGTCCAGGCGGCGTGCGAGGCGTACGACCGGGCGCTCGCCGAGGCCGGCGGGGTGGACCTCCAGCTGCTCGGCATCGGGACCGACGGACACATCGGGTTCAACGAGCCGTGCTCCTCGCTCGCCTCGCGCACCCGGATCAAGACGCTGACCGAGCAGACCCGGATCGACAACGCCCGCTTCTTCGACGGTGACATCGAGCAGGTCCCGCACCACGTCATCACCCAGGGCATCGGGACCATCCTCGAGGCCCGGCACCTGGTGCTGCTGGCGACGGGTGAGGGCAAGGCGGACGCGGTCGCCGCGACGGTCGAGGGCCCGGTGGCCGCGGTCTGCCCCGCCTCCGCGCTCCAGCTCCACCGCCACGCCACGGTGGTGGTCGACGAGGCCGCCGCGTCCAAGCTGAAGCTGGCCGACTACTTCCGCCACACCTACGCCAACAAGCCGGAGTGGCAGGGCCTTTAGGGAAGCCCGCCGACGGCACCGTCGGCAGGCTTGGACACCGGCAGGCCGCCGACGGCCCGCCGTGCAAAGGGGGCGCCGTGCAAGTGGGGCGCCGCGCGGACGGGGCGCCCGATCGGCCGGGAGGGGGCACCCGGCCGACGGGGCTCACGTCGCGTCCCCGCGCCGGCCGCCGGCCCCCGGCCCCGCGTCCTCCCCGCTCACCCGCCCGATGGACTAGACCAACAGCGGGTGCGGCGGTATACAGAGGGGATCACGGAGCGTGCGGGTGGAGTGCTGGCAGAGCAACCCGTGCCACGATGTGAGCCGTGGCCGATGGGATGTCGGTCGCTTTCGGCATTCGGAGCCGGGAAGGCAGAGCATGAGCACCGACGTCAGCAGTGCGGAGAACGAGGCAGGCACCACCCGTACCGCGCGCGTGCCCAAGTACTACCGCTTGAAGAAGCACCTGCTCGACATGACGGAGACGCAGGCGCCGGGTACGCCGGTCCCGCCCGAGCGCACGCTGGCCGCCGAGTTCGACACGTCCCGCACCACGGTGCGCCAGGCCCTGCAGGAACTGGTCGTGGAGGGCCGGCTCGAACGCATCCAGGGCAAGGGCACCTTCGTGGCCAAGCCCAAGGTCTCCCAGGCGCTCCAGCTCACCTCCTACACCGAGGACATGCGGGCCCAGGGCCTGGAGCCGACCTCGCAGCTGCTGGACATCGGGTACATCACGGCCGACGACCGGCTGGCCGAGCTGCTCGACATCACCGCCGGCGGCCGGGTGCTGCGCATCGAGCGACTGCGCATGGCCAACGGCGAGCCGATGGCGATCGAGACCACCCATCTGTCGGCCAAGCGCTTCCCCGCCCTACGGCGCTCCCTGGTGAAGTACACCTCGCTGTACACCGCGCTCGCCGAGGTCTACGACGTCCACCTCGCCGAGGCCGAGGAGACCATCGAGACCTCCCTGGCCACGCCCCGCGAGGCCGGGCTGCTCGGCACCGACGTGGGTCTGCCGATGCTGTTGCTCTCCCGCCACTCGCTGGACCGCGAGGGCAAGCCGGTGGAGTGGGTGCGCTCGGTGTACCGCGGGGACCGCTACAAGTTCGTCGCCCGGCTGAAGCGCCCGGTGGAGTAACGGCCGGATAACGGCTGGACGGGTTCACCGAATCGCTGTACCGATATGCGGACGAGGGCTTCCGCTGTCATGACACAGTCACCTAGATTGCCTGCTCAATTGCACAGGTGATCAGCGAGGGGACGGAGCCGTGGCATGTCCGAAACGCCTGAAGTGAGACCGCCGGTGGTGACACCGGTCAGGGTGATCATCGCCTTGTGTCTCATAGCGCCCTTCGTGGCGATGCTGTGGGTCGGCTCGTACGCCAAGGTCGACCCCACGCTCATCGGGATCCCGTTCTTCTACTGGTACCAGATGCTCTGGGTGCTGATCTCCGCCGCGCTCACGATGCTGGCGTACAAACTCTGGCAGCGTGACCAGCGTGCCCGCAAGGCAGCGAGCGGGGGTGCGGCGCGGTGAAGGACGGCGTCAACGGCGTCGCGCTCGGCGTCTTCATCTTCTTCTTCCTGGCCGTCACGGTCCTGGGCTTCCTGGCCGCGCGCTGGCGCAGGGCCGAGAACGAGCACTCCCTGGACGAATGGGGCCTGGGCGGGCGGTCCTTCGGCACCTGGATCACCTGGTTCCTGCTCGGCGGTGACCTGTACACGGCGTACACCTTCGTCGCGGTACCGGCGGCGGTCTACGCGGCGGGCGCGTCCGGCTTCTTCGCGGTGCCGTACACGATCCTGATGTACCCGCTGATCTTCACCTTCCTGCCCCGCCTGTGGTCGGTCTCGCACCGCCACGGGTACGTCACCACCTCCGACTTCGTGCGCGGCCGGTTCGGTTCCAAGGGACTGTCGCTGGCGGTGGCGGTGACCGGCATCCTGGCGACGATGCCGTACATCGCGCTCCAGCTGGTCGGCATCCAGGCGGTGCTGGACGTGATGGGCGTCGGCGGCGGCGAGGACACCAACTGGTTCGTCAAGGACCTGCCGCTGCTCATCGCCTTCGGTGTGCTGGCGGCCTACACCTACTCCTCCGGCCTGCGCGCCCCCGCGCTGATCGCGTTCGTCAAGGACACGCTGATCTACATCGTCATCGCGGTGGCGATCATCTACATCCCGATCAAGCTGGGCGGCTTCGACGACGTCTTCGCCAAGGCGGGCGAGGCGCTCGGCCAGGCCAACCCGGCCACCGGCAAGCCGCGCGGGGCGGTCACGCCACCGGAGGCGGGCCAGTGGACGTACGCCACGCTGGCGCTCGGCTCGGCGCTCGCGCTGTTCATGTACCCGCACTCGATCACCGCGACCCTGTCGTCCCGCAGCCGTGAGGTGATCCGCCGCAACACCACGATCCTGCCGCTGTACTCCCTGATGCTGGGCCTGCTGGCGCTGCTGGGCTTCATGGCGATCGCGGCCGGGGTGAAGGTGTCCAACGGCCAGCTGGCCATCCCGCAGTTGTTCGAGGACATGTTCCCGGACTGGTTCACGGGCGTGGCGTTCGCGGCGATCGGCATCGGCGCCCTGGTCCCGGCGGCGATCATGTCCATCGCGGCGGCCAACCTCTTCACCCGCAACATCTACAAGGACTTCATCAAGCCGGACGCGACGCCCGCGGAGGAGACCAAGGTCTCCAAGCTGGTCTCCCTGCTGGTGAAGGTCGGCGCCCTGGTCTTCGTCCTCACCATGGACAAGACCGTCGCCATCAACTTCCAGCTGCTGGGCGGCATCTGGATCATGCAGACCTTCCCGTCCCTGGTCGGGGGCCTGTTCACCCGCTGGTTCCACCGCTGGGCGCTGCTGGCCGGCTGGGCGGTCGGCATGGTCTACGGCACAGCCGCCGCGTACGGGGTGGCCTCGCCTACGCAGAAGCACTTCGGCGGCTCCTCGAAGGAGATCCCCGGCATCGGCGAGATCGGTTACATCGGCCTGACGGCGTTCGTGCTGAACGTACTGGTCACCGTGGTCCTGACGGTCGTCCTGAAGGCCGTGAAGGCCCCCGAGGGCATCGACGAGACCAAGCCGGGGGACTACACGGCGGACTCCGGCGACCCCGATGTCCAGGTGGAGCTTCCGCCGGCCACCGCGGGCAGCGCCCACTGATCCACGCGACATCCGCACCGACCCACGCGACATCCGCAGCGGGCCGCCGACAGCAGACGCGTCGGCGGCCCGCCGCCGTTGCCGGTCCGGGCGGGTGACGAGCGGCCCGCCGCGGCGGGCCGCTCCGCGGAAAACCCACGGCGCCTTGCCGTGCCCGTCCCGCACACTCGACCCATGGACATCGTCATCCGGGCCGCCGCCCCGTCCGAGTACGCCGTCCTCGGCGAGATCACCGCCCGTGCCTACCTCGGAGACGGCCTCCTGGACTTCGGCGAGAGCGACGAGTACCTGGGCGAGCTGAGGGACGTCGCGAAACGCGCCGCCGCCGCCGAGGTCCTCGTCGCGGTCGCGGACGACCGGCCGCTCGGCGGCGTCACCTTCGTCCCATCCGGCGGCCCCATGGCAGACATCGCCCGTCCCGGCGAGGCGGAGATCCGCATGCTCGCGGTGGACCACGCGGCCCGCGGCCGGGGCGTCGGCGAGGCGCTCGTCCGGGCCTGTGTCGAGCGCGCGAGGGCCACGGAGGGCTGCACGGCCGTCGTCCTGTCCACCCAGCGCACCATGCACACCGCCCACCGCATCTACGAACGACTGGGCTTCGTCCGCACACCGGAACGGGACTGGAATCCCGTGCCGGAGCTGGACGACATCACGCTGCTCACTTACGAGTTGACGCTCTGACATCACCGGGACACAACATCTGGGGGTGACACGACAGCCCGACACAAGATGTATGCTCATGCTCGCTGTCGCCGCAGGGGAATCCGGTGCGAATCCGGAACTGTCCCGCAACGGTGTACTTGTGCGTATCCGCGTACGAGCGTCAGTCCGAGGACCTGCCGACAGTGCACCCGGCCACCCGGCCGGTGTGCCCGACGTCCGGGCCTCGTGGAGTGGGCCGGTGGACGCGAGAGCCCCCGCGCGCTCGTGCTGCCCCCTGCCCTCCGCCAGGCCCCGTGCCGAGCGAGGGAGACCCCCACGTGACCATCGCGCCAGCCGCCCCGGCTTCGGTCAGCGCACCGGAGACCGACGGTCCCGGTGCCGCGCTGCTGCGGACCCTGTCCGAGCTGACGGCCGATCTGCCCGACGCCGACCCCGGGCGGGTCGCCGCCGCCGCGTTGCGCGGCCGGTCCGCGCGGGCCGACGAGGCGGAGCTGCGCGAGCTGGCCACGGAGGCAGCCGCCGGCCTGATCGCCGAGGACCCCGCCTACTCCAAGCTGGCCGCCCGGCTGCTGACCCTCGCGATCCGGGCCGAGGCCGCCTCCCAGGGCGTGACCTCCTTCACCGGGTCGATCAAGGTCGGTCACCGGGAGGGTCTGGTCGCCGACCGCACCGCCGAGTTCGTCCGCATCCACGCGGAACGGCTGGACGCGCTGGTGGACTCGGCCGTGGCCGACGGCGCCGACGACCGCTTCGGCTACTTCGGCCTGCGCACCCTGCACAGCCGCTATCTGCTGCGCCACCCGATCACCCGCAAGGTCATCGAGACGCCCCAGCACTTCATGCTGCGCGTGGCCAGCGGCCTGGCCGAGGACGACACGGCCCGTTCCGTGGACGAGGTCGCCTCGCTCTACGGCCTGATGAGCCGCCTGGACTACCTGCCCTCCTCCCCCACCCTGTTCAACTCCGGCACCCGCCACCCCCAGATGTCGTCCTGCTACCTGCTGGACTCCCCGCTGGACGAGCTGGACTCCATCTACGGCCGCTACCACCAGGTCGCCCGGCTGTCGAAGCACGCCGGCGGCATCGGCCTGTCGTACTCCCGCATCCGCTCGCGGGGTTCGCTGATCCGGGGGACGAACGGGCACTCCAACGGGATCGTGCCGTTCCTGAAGACCCTGGACGCCTCGGTCGCCGCCGTGAACCAGGGCGGCCGCCGCAAGGGCGCCGCCGCCGTCTACCTGGAGACCTGGCACTCCGACATCGAGGAGTTCCTGGAGCTGCGCGACAACACGGGTGAGGACGCCCGCCGCACCCACAACCTCAACCTCGCGCACTGGATCCCCGACGAGTTCATGCGCCGCGTCAACGC
>NZ_BMSK01000020.1 GCF_014649115.1 Streptomyces eurythermus
TCATCGACGGCGCGAGGAGAGCGGCGGCGGAGGAAGCCCGGAAGAAGCTGGTCCCCGGGGACCTCCTCTCGGCGATCGACCGGAACGTCGAAGTCGAGGTGGGGGCCAAGTGGTACGACCACAGCCCGACGTTCCGGGGTCTGACCGGTGTCCTGTACGACGCCGAGGGTGCCATCGTGCCTTCCCATGAGCGCCGCGGGCCGCGCAGACCGAGTGCCGTGGCCGGCGCCCACCGGTTCGAGGCCGGGGTGCGGAAGCTGCTGCGGAACCGGGGTGCGAGGGCCGTCCCGGCGCTGGTCCGCGACCTGGACGGAATCGCGAGCGTGTTCCTGACGGACCTCGCCCGGGACGCGGCCATGGTCGTCCGCGAGGGCGGGATCAAGCGTTTCGGTTCGGTCCACCTGGTGACGCCGGGCGAACCTGCCCCGCCCCCGCTCCTCAAGGACCCCCTCCTGTCCCTGTCCACCCGCAGGGGGGACCGCCGGACCATCGGCGGGGACGACGTCCTGGCCGCCACCACGATCCAGCTGTTCGGCGGCACCCTCAGGCAGCGGGCCCTCACCGAAGCACGCGAGGCGGCACGGAACACTTCGGCCGGCTGAGCGTGCGGCGACCGTCGGCCCGGGCCGCGTGAGCGAGATGGGACTACCCCGGGGGCCCGAGCCGCGCCCTCCGGGACCCTGGAGGGTCCCTGGATCCTGGCCCGGCAGGGTGAACGGTGGCCGCCGTTTCGGCGTGGCGGCCGCCGTTCCTTCGTTGCCGCAGGTCGCATCGTTTCTGCCCGCGTAGCGAGTGGTGGGGCGGGTGGGACTCGAACCCACGGCCGACGGATTATGAGTCCGCTGCTCTAACCGGCTGAGCTACCGCCCCATAGCGGCGTGTCGCGTACAAGTGTGCGCGCCGTCTGCCGCAGCATAGCCGCTCATACGATCTGCTGCCTCGGCTGGTCGGCTTCCACGCTGCCGCTCATGACCTTGAGGACACCGCCGCGGGCGCGACGGTTCCCGGGGACATGAAAAAGGACCCCTGAGGGGTCCTCGTTCAGCGCTCCCCCGACTGGACTCGAACCAGTAACCTGCCGGTTAACAGCCGGCTGCTCTGCCAATTGAGCTACGGAGGACCGAAGCTCCCCCGACTGGACTCGAACCAGTAACCTGCCGGTTAACAGCCGGCTGCTCTGCCAATTGAGCTACGGAGGATCGCCTCGATTGCATCGAACGTACCTTCCTGGGTATTCGCCAGGGGGCGGTTGCTCGCTGCGACACATACATTAGCGCAAGCAGGGGGGTGCTCCGCCAATCGGTACCCTCGGCGCCAGCGCCGCACCAGATACCTACGCACGGGAAGGGTGGCAGCCATGCGCTACCGGCTCACGTTCCTCGCCGGACTGGCCCTCGGTTACGTACTCGGCACGAAGGCCGGACGCGAGCGCTACGAACAGCTGAAGAAGTCGGCCCGGCAGATCGCGCAGAACCCCGCGGTCCGCAACACCGCCGAGACCGCCGCCCAGCAGGGCCGCGTCTACGCGGGCAAGGCCTTCCACACGGTCGGCGACCGCATCCCCGAGTCGGTGGCCCACCGGGTCCGCTCGCTGCGGGAGCGCAACGGCCACGGCACCCGCGAGGACGACTGGGGCACCAGCACCACCTGACCCCCGGCCCGCGCCCGCGCCGCGGCGGGCACCCCCTCCTCCTTGGGTGCCCTCGGCCGAGCCGGGCGCGGCGGTACGGCAAAATCGTCCGCATGGGGATAGTCGCCGGCTTGGACAGCTCACCGGAGTTCACACGCATCGTGGTCTGCGACACGGACACCGGTGCCGTACTACGACAGGGGTACGCCCCGCACCCGGTGGAGGGCCGGCCCAGCGACATCGACCCGCAGGCCTGGCTGCTCTCCCTCGGCGAGGCGGCCGGCGGCGGTCTGCTGGAGGGGGTGCAGGCCATCGGGGTCTCGGCCCAGCAGAACGCCCTGGTCCCGCTGGACGCCCAGGGCAACACCGTCCGCCCGGCCCTGGTCGGCGGCGACAAGCGCGCGCAGGTCGCCGCCGCCGACCTGGTGGACGCGCTCGGCGGCCGGGAGGCCTGGGCGCAGGCGGTCGGCTGTGTGCCGCAGGCCGCCCAGTCGGTCACCAAGCTGCGCTGGCTGGCGAAGAACGAGCCGGAGAACGCCCAGCGCACCGCCGTCCTGCTCCAGGCCCACGACTGGCTGGTCTGGCAGCTGCTCGGCCGGCCCCTGCGGCGCACCACCGACCGCGGCGGGGCCTCCGGCACCGGGTACTGGTCGGCGGCCACCGGCGCCTGGCGCCCCGACCTGGTCGAGCTGGCGCTCGGCCACCAGGCGGTGCTGCCGGAGGTGATCGGCCCCTCGGAGGCGGCCGGCACCACCCCGGAGGGGCTGCTGATCTCGGCCGGCACCGGGGAGACCATGGCCGCCGCGTTCGGGCTGGGCCTGGGCCTCGGGGACGTGGTGGTGTCGCTCGGGGCCTCCGGTTCGGTGATGGCCGTGCACCCGGAGGCGCTCGCCGACCAGTCCGGGATGATCACCTCGCTCGCCGACGCCACCGGCATGTACCTGCCGGTGGTCACCACGCTGAACGCCGTACGGGCCCTGCGCGGCACCGCCGAACTGCTCGGCCTGCCGGATCTGGAGAGCCTGTCGGACCTGGCGATGAAGTCCACTCCGGGGGCGCACGGGCTGGTGCTGCTGCCGTACCTGGAGGGCGAGCGGACGCCGAACCTGCCGCACACCGCGGGCACCCTCGCGGGGCTGCGGCGCGAGTCGATGAAGCCCGAGCACCTGGCGCGGGCCGCCTTCGAGGGCATGCTGTGCGGGCTGGCGGACGCGCTGGACGTGCTGCGCGGGCGGGGCGTGGAGGTGCGCCGGATCTTCCTGCTGGGCGCGGCCGCCGAGCTGCCCGCCGTGCAGGCATCGGCGCCGTCGCTGTTCGGCGCGCAGGTCGTCGTACCGCAGCCGGCGGACTACGCGGCGATCGGCGCGGCCCGGCAGGCGGCCTGGGCGCTCGGGGTGTCGCAGGGTGCCCTCGATCCGCGTACCCCGCCGGCCTGGCAGGGCGCGGCGGCGCAGGTGCTGGAGCCGGGCGAGGAACTGGCCGTGGGTCAGGCGGTGCGGCAGCAGTTCACCGCGGTACGGGAGCAGACCCATCCGGGGGCGTTTCGCCCGTAAGGGAGCACAGTAGGCGTTAACTTCCCGAAACCCCCGGCCAGTAGAGGAGAGACCTTCGGGTTAATCAGTTGAGGTAACGCGGGTGGAGTGTCCGACGATAGGGGCCAAGGGCAACCGACCAGCCCCTGTCGCCGACTCCGAGAGACGTAGCGTGCTCATACGACTTCTACGGACCTATCTCAGGCCCTACAAGAAACCCATCGCCCTCCTGGTGGCGTTCCAGTTCCTCCAGACCTGCGCGACCCTCTACCTGCCCACCCTGAACGCCGACATCATCGACAACGGTGTCGTGAAGGGCGACACGGACTACATCCTGTCCTTCGGCGCCCTGATGATCGGCATCTCGCTGGCGCAGGTCGTGTGCAACATCGGGGCCGTGTACTACGGCGCCCGGACCGCCTCCGCGCTCGGCCGGGACGTGCGCGGTGCCGTCTTCGACCGGGTGCAGTCCTTCTCCGCGCGTGAGGTGGGTCACTTCGGGGCGCCCTCCCTCATCACCCGTACGACGAACGACGTCCAGCAGGTCCAGATGCTGGTCCTGATGACGTTCACCCTGATGGTGTCGGCGCCCATCATGTGCGTGGGCGGCATCGTGCTGGCGCTCGGCCTGGACGTGCCGCTGTCCACCGTGCTGATCGCGGTCGTGCCGGTGCTCGGGGTCAGTGTGACCCTGATCGTCCGCCGGCTGCGCCCGCTGTTCCGGTCGATGCAGGACCGGCTGGACACGGTCAACCGGGTGCTGCGCGAGCAGATCAGCGGCAACCGGGTGATCCGCGCCTTCGTCCGGGACTCCTACGAGCAGGAGCGGTTCGGCAAGGCCAACACGGAGCTGACCGAGATGCAGCTGGCCACCGGCCGGCTGCTGGCCCTGATGTTCCCGATCGTGATGACGGTGGTGAACCTGTCGTCCATCGCGGTGGTGTGGTTCGGCGCGCACCGCATCGACAGCGGCGGGATGGCCATCGGCGACCTCACCGCGTTCCTCGCCTATCTGATGCAGATCGTCATGTCCGTGGTGATGGCCACCTTCATGTTCATGATGGTGCCGCGCGCGGAGGTCTGCGCCGAGCGCATCCAGGAGGTGCTGGACACCGAGTCCAGCGTCGTGCCGCCGGCGGCCCCCGTCGCCGGGCTGCGCTCCCACGGGCACCTGGAGCTCCGGGGCGCGGGCTTCGGCTATCCGGGGGCCGAGGAGCCGGTGCTGAAGTCCATCGACCTCGTGGCCCGGCCGGGCCGGACCACGGCCGTGATCGGCTCCACCGGCAGCGGCAAGTCGACGCTGCTCGGGCTCGTCCCCCGGCTGTTCGACGCCACCGACGGCGAGGTGCTGGTGGGCGGCGTGGACGTGCGCGAGATCGACCCGGTGCTGCTCGCGAAGACCGTCGGGCTCGTCCCGCAGAAGCCGTACCTGTTCGCCGGCACGGTCGCCGGCAACCTTCGCTACGGCAATCCGGACGCCACCGACGAGGAGCTGTGGCACGCGCTGGAGGTGGCACAGGCCAAGGACTTCGTGACCAAGCTGGAGGGCGGCCTGGACGCGCCGATCGCGCAAGGAGGCACCAATGTCTCCGGCGGTCAGCGGCAGCGGCTCGCCATCGCCCGCACGCTGGTGCAGCGCCCGGAGATCTACCTCTTCGACGACTCCTTCTCCGCGCTCGACTACGCCACCGACGCCGCCCTGCGCGCCGCGCTGGCCCGGGAGACCGCCGAGGCCACCGTGGTGATCGTCGCCCAGCGGGTGTCGACCATCCGGGACGCGGACCGGATCATCGTGCTGGACGAGGGCCGGGTGGTCGGCTCCGGCCGGCACGCCGAGCTGATGGCATCCAACGAGACCTACCGGGAGATCGTGCTCTCCCAGCTGACGGAAGCGGAGGCCGCCTGATGGCCGGGCCCATGGGACGCATGATGGCCGGGGGCGGCCCCGACCAGCGCTCGATGGACTTCAAGGGGTCGGGCAAACGGCTCATCGCACGGTTCCGGCCGGAGCGGCTGACGATCTACGCGCTGCTGCTGTGCGTGGTCGTCAGCGTGGGCCTGAGCGTGGTCGGCCCGAAGATCCTCGGCCGCGCCACCGACCTGGTCTTCGCCGGCCTCATCGGCCGGCAGATGCCGCACGGCGCCACCAAGGAGCAGGTGCTCGACTCCATGCGCGAGCGCGGCGAGGGCCGGGTCGCGGACATGCTGAAGAGCACCGACTTCACCCCCGGCAAGGGCATCGACTTCACCGCCGTGGGGCATGTGCTGCTGCTCGCCCTCGGCACCTTCCTCGTCGCGGGCCTGCTGATGGCGGTCGCCACCCGGCTGGTCAACCGGGCCGTGAACCGCACGATGTACCGGATGCGGGAGGACGTGCAGGCCAAGCTGTCGCGGCTGCCGCTGTCGTACTTCGACAAGCGCCAGCGCGGTGAGGTGCTGTCCCGGGCGACGAACGACATCGACAACATCGGGCAGACCCTCCAGCAGTCGATGGGCCAGCTGATCAACTCGTTGCTGACCATCGTCGGCGTGCTGGTGATGATGTTCTGGGTCTCCTGGATCCTGGCGCTGGTGGCCCTCGTCACCGTCCCGCTGTCGTTCGTGGTCGCCACCCGGGTCGGCAAGCGGTCGCAGCCGCACTTCGTGCAGCAGTGGCGCACCACCGGCAAGCTCAACGCGCACATCGAGGAGATGTACACCGGGCACACCCTGGTGAAGGTGTTCGGGCGGCAGGAGGAGTCGGCGAAGCAGTTCGCCGAGCAGAACGACGCGCTGTACGAGGCCGGGTTCAAGGCGCAGTTCAACAGCGGCGTCATGCAGCCGCTGATGATGTTCGTGTCGAACCTGAACTATGTGCTGGTGGCGGTCGTCGGCGGGCTGCGGGTCGCCTCCGGCGCCCTGTCGATCGGTGACGTGCAGGCGTTCATACAGTACTCGCGGCAGTTCTCCATGCCGCTGACGCAGGTCGCCTCGATGGCGAACCTGGTGCAGTCCGGCGTGGCCTCCGCCGAGCGGATCTTCGAGCTGCTGGACGCGGAGGAGCAGGAGGCGGACCCGGTGCCGGGCGAGCGGCCGGCCGAGCTGCGCGGTCGGGTGTGCCTGGAGCACGTGTCGTTCCGGTACGACCCCGAGAAGCCGCTGATCGAGGACCTGTCGCTGACGGTGGAGCCGGGGCACACGGTGGCGATCGTCGGCCCGACCGGCGCGGGCAAGACCACGCTGGTCAACCTGCTCATGCGGTTCTACGACGTCTCGGGCGGCCGGATCACCCTGGACGGGGTGGACATCCGGAGCATGACCCGGGACGAACTGCGCTCCGGCATCGGCATGGTGCTCCAGGACACCTGGCTGTTCGGCGGCACCATCGCGGAGAACATCGCGTACGGCGCCGCGCGCGAGGTGACGCGCGGGGAGATCGAGGAGGCGGCGCGGGCGGCCCACGCGGACCGGTTCATCCGCACCCTCCCCGACGGCTACGACACCGTGATCGACGACGAGGGCACGGGCGTCAGCGCCGGTGAGAAGCAGCTGATCACCATCGCGCGGGCGTTCCTGTCCGACCCGGTGATCCTGGTGCTGGACGAGGCGACCAGCTCCGTGGACACGCGCACGGAGGTGCTGATCCAGAAGGCGATGGCCAAACTGGCGTCGGGCCGTACGTCGTTCGTGATCGCGCACCGGCTGTCGACGATCCGGGACGCGGACACCATCCTGGTGATGGAGAACGGGTCGATCGTCGAACAGGGCGCGCACGCCGAGCTGCTGGCGGCCGGCGGGGCGTACGCCCGGCTGTACGAGGCGCAGTTCGCGCAGGCCGTGGCCGAGGTGGACTAGGGCCTGGGGGGCCGTCGCCCGGCGGCGGCCCCTTCAGTCCAGATAGCCCCTCAGCTGCTCCGCGAAGGCGTGGTCGCGGAGTTTGCCGAGGGTCTTGGACTCGATCTGGCGGATCCGCTCCCGGGTCACGCCGAACAGCCGGCCGATCTCCTCCAGCGTGCGCGGGCGCCCGTCGGCCAGGCCGTAGCGCAGTTGTACGACCTTCCGCTCGCGCTCCCCCAGGGTGGACAGCACCGCGTCCAGGTGCTCGCGCAGCAGCAGGAAGGCGGCCGACTCCACAGGGCTCGTGGCGTCGCCGTCCTCGATGAGGTCGCCGAGGGCGACCTCGTCCTCCTCGCCGACCGGGGCGTGCAGCGACACCGGTTCCTGGGCGAGGCGCAGCACCTCGCGGACCCGCTCGGGCGTCAGGTCGAGATGGGCGCCGACCTCTTCCGCGGTGGGTTCACAGCCGCGTTCCTGGAGCATCCGCCGCTGCACCCGGACGACCCGGTTGATCAGCTCCACCACGTGCACCGGCACGCGTATGGTGCGGGCCTGGTCGGCCAGCGCCCGGGACATGGCCTGGCGGATCCACCAGGTGGCGTAGGTGGAGAACTTGTAGCCGCGGGCGTAGTCGAACTTCTCCACGGCCCGGATCAGACCGAGGTTGCCCTCCTGGACGAGGTCGAGCATGGTCAGTCCGCGGCCGACGTACCGCTTGGCGACGGAGACGACCAGCCGCAGGTTGGCCTCGATGAGTCTGCGCTTGGCCATCCGGCCCATGACGACGAGCCGGTCCAGGTCGAGCGCCAGCTCGCTGTCCAGGTCGGGGGTGGTGCTCAGCTTCTCCTCCGCGAAGAGGCCGGCCTCGACCCGGCGGGCGAGTTCCACCTCCTCGGCGGCGGTGAGCAGCGGGATACGGCCGATCTCGCGCAGGTACTGCCGGAACAGGTCGGCCGAGGGCCCGCCGGACTCCGCCCGCGCGACGACCGGGACCTCGGCCTCCGGCTGCTCGTCCGACTCGTCCGGCCCCTCCGTGTCCGGCGCCTCCTCCTCGGCGGCCGGCTCCGGGTCCAGGCCGGTCCGGCCCTGCGGGGGTACGGCCACGAGGACGCCGGTCTCCGCGTCCGGCTCGTCCCCGCCGGTGCGGGTGGCGCTGGTACTGCTGTCGGTCTGGGCGAGGGTCCGGGTCTGCACGGGGGGCGACCTCCAGGATGATCGCTGCGAAGCCGAGCGGCAGCGTGCGCTCCGAGGCTCGGGCACCGCCCCCAGTGTGGGGTACGACACAACACCGCCACGAGGGGCGTGCGGTGACTTTTTGCATCCGCCTGGTGACGTGGCGGATATGCGGCTCGTCGGACTATGCGACCGGCAAGTGCGGACGGCCGGATTCCGTCAGAGCGCCTCCGCGCCCCGTTCCCGCAGGGACTGGTCGTACTGCTGGAGGACCCACAGTTCGTTCTGGACGGCGGCCAGTTGGGCGGGGTCGCCGCCGGTGGCCAGGCGGGTCATCTGGGACTGGATGTCGCGGATGCGGCGTTCGACGGCGCGGCGGCGGATCTGGACCAGGACCGTGCCGGCGTAGGTCTCGTCCACCGTGCGGCGCAGGATCGGCTCGACGGCCAGCTCCGTGACCATGGAGCGGACCGTGTCGTCCGGCGCGGCCTCGCGCACCCGGACCAGGTACTCCTGCGGGTCGGGCACGCCGTACTCCGCGCCGCCCGCCTCCGCGATGGCCAGCCGCACGGCCGCGTAGGGCGGTGCCGTGAACTCGTCCACGCCGTACGCGTCGAACGCCGGGGAGACCAACTCGGGGCGCTGGAGGGCGAGTTTGAGCAGTTCCCGCTCGGCGGCGTAGACCGGGTTGCGCAGGGTCAGCGCCGGGCCGGAGGTCGCCGGGCGCGGTGCCTCGGCCCACTGCCGCTCGTCCGGGCGGCGCCGGTCGGCGGGCTGCGGCCCCCTGCCGCCCTCGCGTGCCCAGCGGGCCAGCTGGGCGACCCGGCGGACCACGAACTGGGTGTCGAGGATGCCCAGCATCCCGGCCAGCTCCACGGCGACCTCGTGCTGTGCGCCGCTGTTCTTGATCTTCGCGACGACCGGCGCGGCCTCGTCCAGCGCGGCGGCCCGGCCGGCCGGGGTGTCCAGGTCGTACCGGCTCACGATCTGCCGGAGCGCGAACTCGAAGAGCGGGGTGCGCGGTTCGACCAGGTCGGCCACCGCCTCGTCGCCCTTGGCCAGCCGCAGGTCACAGGGGTCCATGCCGTCGGGCGCGATCGCGATGTACGTCTCGGCGGCGAACTTCTGGTCGTCCTCGAAGGCCCGCAGCGCCGCCTTCTGCCCGGCCGCGTCACCGTCGAAGGTGAAGATCACGCGCGAGCTGCGGTTGTCCATCAGCAGCCGCCGCAGGATCTTGATGTGCTCCCCGCCGAAGGCCGTGCCGCAGGTCGCGATGGCCGTCGTCACCCCGGCCAGGTGGCAGGCCATGACGTCGGTGTAGCCCTCGACCACCACCGCGCTGCTGGTCTTGACGATGTCCTTCTTCGCCAGGTCGATGCCGTACAGCACCTGGCTCTTGCGGTAGATCGCCGTCTCGGGCGTGTTCAGGTACTTCGGCCCGTTGTCCGCCTCGTACAGCTTGCGGGCGCCGAAGCCGACGACCTCGCCGCCGATGTCCCGGATCGGCCACATCAGGCGGCCCCGGAACCGGTCGATGGGGCCCCGGCGGCCCTCCTGGGACAGCCCGGAGAGGATCAGCTCCTTGTCGGTGAAGCCCTTGCCGCGCAGATAGCGGGTGAGGTGGTCCCAGCCCTGCGGGCTGTAGCCGACCCCGAAGTGCACGGCGGCGGCCTGGTCGAAGCCGCGCTCGGCGAGGAAGATCCGGCCGGTCTCGGCCTCGGCGCTGCCGGCCAGCTGCTCGGCGTACCACTGCGCGGCGATCTTGTGCGCCTCGACCAGGCGGATGCGCTCGCCGCGCTGGTGGGCCGGGTTGTACCCGCCCTCCTCGTACCGCAGCGTGATGCCAGCCTGCGCGGCCAGCCGCTCCACCGCCTCCGAGAAGGAGAGGTGGTCCACCTTCATCACGAAGGTGATGGTGTCGCCGCCCTCCTGGCAGCCGAAGCAGTGGAAGAGTCCCTTGCTGGGGCTGACCTGGAAGGACGGCGACTTCTCGTCGTGGAACGGGCACAGGCCCTTGAGGTTGCCGCCGCCCGCGTTGCGCAGCTGGAGGTACTCGGAGACCACGGCGTCGATCGGGACCGCGTCCCGTACCGCCTTCACGTCCTCGTCGTTGATCCGTCCTGCCACGGATGAATTCTACGGGGGTGAGGGGAGGCTCCCGGTGCCTTCGGGGGTCACGGGACGAGCCCGGCGAGCGGCACGTGCGGGTCCGACAGGGCCTCGACGTTCACCTGGGCCCGGGAACGGATGAGGTTCTGGATCGGCTCTGTGACATCCCACACGTTCACGTTCATCCCGGCCAGCACGCGCCCCTCGCGCACCCAGAACGCGATGAACTCCCGCTTGCCCGCGTCGCCCCGGATCACCACCTCGTCGTACGTCCCGGGCGGCGCCCACCCGCTGTACTCCATGCCCAGGTCGTACTGGTCGGTGAAGAAGTACGGCACCCGGTCGTAGGTGACGTCCCGGCCGAGCATCGCCCGCGCGGCGGCCGGACCGCCGTTCAGGGCGTTCGCCCAGTGCTCCACCCGCAGCCGGGTGCCGAACAGCCCGAGCGGGAAGGACGCCACGTCGCCGGCCGCGTGGATGTCGGGGTCGGAGGTGCGCAGCCGCTCGTCCACCAGGATGCCGCCGCCGTGCGCCCGGTCGGCGATCTCCAGTCCGGCCGCCTCGGCGAGCGCCACCCGGGGTGCCGCGCCGATCGCCGCGAGGACGTCGTGCGCCGGGTGCTCCTCGCCGTCGTCGGTGCGTACCGCGAGGACCATGCCGTCCTGTCCGACGATCTCGGTGAGCCGGGCCCCGAAGTGGAAGCGGACGCCGTGCTCGCGGTGCAGCTGGGCGAAGACGTTGCCCAGCTCCGGCCCGAGGACGCCGTACAGCGGGGTGGGCTCCGGTTCGATCACCGTGACCTCGGCGCCGTACTCCCGGGCCGCCGCCGCGACCTCCAGCCCGATCCAGCCGGCGCCCGCGATCACCAGGTGCCCGTTGTCCCGGCCGAGGTGCTGGAGCACGCCCTTGAGGCGCTCGGCGTGCGCGAGACGGCGCAGGTGGTGGACGCCCGCCAGGCCGGTGCCGGGGATGTCCAGGCGGCGCGGTTCGGCGCCGGTGACCAGCAGCAGCTTGTCGTAGCGGACGAGGGTGCCGTCGTCACCGAAGCGGACCGTCTTCGCCGTGCGGTCGATGCGGTCCACGGTCTGGCCGAGGTGCAGTTCGACGTCGTGCCGCGCGTACCAGGCGGGCTCGTGCACGAAGACGCTGTCGCGCTCCTCCTTGCCGAGCAGATAGCCCTTGGACAGCGGCGGGCGCTCGTAGGGGTGGTCGCGTTCGTCGCAGATCAGTATCACCCGTCCGCTGAAACCCTCCGCCCGGAGCGTCTCGGCCGCCTTCGCACCGGCGAGACCGCCTCCGACGATGACGAATGTCTGATCCGCGTCGACCACTTGATGCCTCCTCGTAAGGGTGCCGCCACGTGCGAGCCTCCCGCACGCAGCGTGATGCGGGAAGAGGGTGTGACCCGATCAGGCCACGGACGGTCACTTTCCGCTCACCGGTGTCCCGTCAGTCTCGCGTGCAGCGACAGCGCGGAGGCGTCGGTGAGGGAGGCGATCTGGTCGACGATCACCCGCTTGCGCGCCCGGTCGTCACCCGCCGCGTCGAACAGCGCGCGGAACTGGGGGTCCAGCCCGTCGGGCGCGCGGGCGGTCAGCGCCTCCGCCAGTTCGGCGACGATCACCCGCTGGTCGGCGCGCAGCCGCTCCTGCTCGGCGCGCTGCATCACATACCGGTCCGCGACCGCCTTGAGCACCGCGCACTCCATCCGGGTCTCGCGGGGTACGACCAGCCGGGCGGCGTACCGGGTGAGCCGGCCCGTGCCGTACGCGGCGCGGGTCGCGGTCTCGGCGGCCAGGCAGAACCGGCCGATGAGCTGGCTGGTGGCGTCCTTCAGCCGGGCCTGGGCGGCGGCCGTGCCGTCGTAGCCGTGCGGCCACCACTCCTGGTCCTGGAGGCGGTCCAGCGCGGCGGAGAGTTCGGCCGGGTCGGTGCCGGCGGGGACGTAGCGGCCGACGGCGACCTCGAACACCGCCCGCCGTTCCGGCTCCGCGTGCAGGCAGTTGGGGTCGATGTGCCCGGCGTGCAGTCCGTCCTCCACGTCGTGCACCGAGTAGGCCACGTCGTCCGACCAGTCCATGACCTGTGCCTCGAAGCAGGTGCGGGTGCCGGGGGCGGGGGCGCGGACCCAGTCGAACACGTCGCGGTCGTCGTCGTACACGCCGAACTTCGGCGAGGTGGGCGCGGTGGGGTGCGCGCCGCGCGGCCAGGGGTACTTGGTGGCGGCGTCGAGGGTGGCGCGGGTGAGGTTCAGGCCGACGGAACGGTCCTCGGTGAACCGTTTCGGCTCGATGCGGGTGAGGAGCCTGAGGGACTGGGCGTTGCCCTCGAAGCCGCCGCAGTCGTCGGCGAACTCGTTCAGCGCGGTCTCGCCGTTGTGCCCGAAGGGCGGATGACCGAGGTCGTGGGCGAGACAGGCCGCCTCCACCAGGTCAGGGTCGCAGCCGAGGGCCGCGCCCAGCTCCCGGCCCACCTGGGCGCATTCCAGGGAGTGGGTGAGCCGGGTGCGCGGGCTCGCGTCCCACGCCTGGCTCCTGGTTCCCGGGGTCACCACCTGCGTCTTGCCGGCCAGGCGGCGCAGGGCGGCGGAGTGGAGGATGCGGGCGCGGTCGCGCTGGAAGGCGGTACGGCCGGGGCGTTTGTCGGGTTCGGGGGCCCAGCGTTCGGCCGACGCCGGGTCGTACGCCGGGTCGTACGCCGGGTCGTGTGCGGTGGAGAGTGCGGTGCCTTCCATGGGTCGACAGTAAGCCTGATCGCCTGCCGGGTCCGGTTGCGGGGCGGGTGCGGTGCGGCTGTGGGGCGGGTGCGGGGTGCGGCCGTAAGTCAGGTGCGGTGCGGCCGCGGGCCCCTCAGGCAGCCGACGACCACGGTATTGCAACGCTCTGTTCATAACGGTGCAGGACCAGGCGGGCCATCGCCTCGTGGGCGCCCAACGGCGCCGAGGCGATCCATGGTGCCTGGGAGGCGCACTGCGTCGCGAAGCGGCCCGGAGCCGTGAAGCACGAGGCGACCGCCACCCGGTGCCGGCCCCTGGCCGCCAGGGCGCGCAGGGCCGTCGGGACCGTCGGGGCCGCCGCCGAGGCGTACGCGGGGACGACAGGGACGCCCAGGCGGCCGGCCAGGAGGCGGGCCGTGCGACGGGTGTCCGCGGCCGAGTCCGGGTCGCGGGAGCCCGCCGCCGCGAGGACGACCGCGGTCGTGCGGCGGGCGGTGTCGTCCAGGGCGGCCGGCCAGCCGGCCTCGGTGAGCCGGGCGTGCAGGGCCTCGGCGAGCAGCGGGTGCGGGCCGAGCGGGGCGGCCACGCTCGCGCGTACCGGCGCGGCGGCGGCCAGCTCCGGGATGTCCTGCTTGACGTGGTAGCCCCGGGCGAGGAGCAGCGGGACGAGGACGGCACGCGTGTCGCCGAGGGCCGCGAGGGTGTCGGGCAGCAGGGGCTCGTTCAGCTCGATGTGGCCCAGCCGGACCGGCAGGCCGGGACGCAGCGCGCGGACCCGTGCCATCAGGGCCCGTACGGTGCCGAGCGCCCGCGGATCGCGGCTGCCGTGGGCGACCAGGACCAGGGCGGGCGGTGCCGGGCGGCCGCCGCCCGGCACGGAGACCGGCCGGGTGCGGGTGCGGGAGGGGATCGACGCCGTCATGGCAGGATCCTGGCCCCCGCAGGTTGCGCCCCCGTTGCCGGGCCGTCACGGGCATTTTCCGTACCATCACCCCGGCCGGCGGCGGGGTGTGAGGCGAACCGGACCGGTGCGGGTGGCGTCTTTCCCGGTCGGGACGATCAGGGGGGCATCGTATGAGGAACCGCCGGCCGCGATGGCTGCGATGGCCGCGTACCCGGGCCGGGCAGCGGCGGCTGCTGTGGGCCCTGATGGCCGGGTGCGTGCTGGCGCTGCTGCCGGCGACCTGGCTGCGCCTGTCCACGGCGGACCGGCTGCGGACCACGGCGGACGTGCCGCGCGCCGAGGTCGCGGTGGTGTTCGGGGCGGGACTGTGGCACGGGAAGCCGTCGCCGTATCTCGCGCACCGGCTGGACGCGGCGGTGACGCTGTACCGGGCGGGCCGGATCGAGGTCGTCCTCGTCACCGGCGACAACAGCCGCGAGGACTACGACGAGCCCGACGCCATGCGCGCCTATCTCACGGCACACGGCGTGCCGGACCGGCGGATCGTCAGCGACTACGCGGGCTTCGACACCTGGGACAGCTGCGTACGCGCCAAGCGGATCTTCGGGGTGGACCGGGCGGTGCTGATCAGCCAGGACTTCCACATCCGGCGGGCGGTGGCGCTGTGCGAGGCGGCGGGGGTGGACTCGTACGGCGTCGGGGTGGCCGCCGAGCACGACGTGACCTGGTACTACGGCGGGACGCGCGAGCTGTTCGCGGCGGGCAAGGCGGCGCTGGACACGGTGTTCCGGCCGGACCCGCGGTTCCTCGGACCCCGGGAGCCGGGGGTGACGCGGGCGCTGGCGGCGGGACGGTGACGGCTCCGTCGCCGGGGGACGGCTCCCTCACGGCGGGCCGGGCGGCGCGGGGAGGTAGCCGTGCCGGGCGTGTAACCGGACGCGCCCCGGGGCCGTAACACGCCGGACGCACGCTGGGCGGCATGGAGAAGACCTCGACGCCCACCCACTGCCCGTACTGCGCCTTGCAGTGCGGGATGAACATCACGCCCCTGCCCCAGGGGGGCGTCGAGGTCACCGAACGGGCGGACTTCCCGGTCAACCGGGGCGCGCTGTGCGGCAAGGGCCGTACGGCGGCCGAGGTGCTGTCCCCGGCCGTACGGCTGACCACCCCGCTGGTACGGGAGGGCGGCCGGCTGGTGGAGGCGGACTGGCCCGAGGCGCTGGACCGGATCGCCGGCCGGCTGGCCGCGACCCGGGAGCGGTACGGTCCGGACGCGCTCGGCGTGTTCGGCGGGGGCGGGCTGACCAACGAGAAGGCGTACGCGCTCGGCAAGTTCGCGCGGGTGGCGCTGGGCACCTCGCAGATCGACTACAACGGCCGGTTCTGCATGTCGTCGGCCGCGGCGGCGGGCACCAAGGCGTTCGGGCTGGACCGGGGGCTGCCGTTCCCGCTGGAGGACATCCCGAGGACGGGGTGTGTGATCCTCGTCGGCTCCAACCTGGCCGAGACCATGCCGCCGTCGCTGCGGTTCTTCACCGAGCTGCGGGAGAACGGCGGCACGCTGATCGTCGTCGACCCGCGCCGGACGAGGACGGCACAGCAGGCGGACCTGCACCTCGCGCCCCGCCCCGGCACCGACCTGGCCCTCGCCCTCGGCCTGTTGCACCTGGTGGTGGCCGAGGGACGGACGGACGAGGAGTACATCCGGGAGCGGACCACGGGGTGGGAGGAGGCCCGGGCCGCGGCGATGGCGCACTGGCCCGAGTACGTGGAGCGGATCACCGGGGTCCCGGTGCCCCGGCTGCGCGAGGCCGTACGGATGTTCTGCGAGCCCGAGGCGGCGATGGTGCTCACTGCGCGCGGACCGGAACAGCAGTCCAAGGGCACGGACACGGTGGGCGCGTGGATCAACCTCTGCCTGGCGACCGGCCGGGCGGGGCGCCCGCTGTCCGGGTACGGCTGCCTGACCGGGCAGGGCAACGGACAGGGCGGACGCGAACACGGGCAGAAGGCCGACCAGTTGCCCGGCTACCGCAAGCTGGACGACCCGGCGGCGCGACGGCACGTGGCCGGGGTGTGGGGCGTGGACCCGGACAGCCTGCCGGGCCCGGGGCGCAGCGCGTACGAACTCCTCGACGCGCTCGGCTCGGACGTACGGGCGCTGCTGCTCATGGGCTCCAACCCGGTGGTGTCGGCCCCGCGCGCGGCCCACGTCGAGGAGCGGCTGCGCTCGCTGGACTTCCTGGCCGTGGCCGACGTCGTGCTGTCGGAGACGGCGGAGCTGGCGGATGTGGTGCTGCCGGTGACCCAGTGGGCGGAGGAGACGGGCACGACGACCAGCCTGGAGGGCCGGGTGCTGCTGCGCCGCCGGGCGGTCGCCCCGCCGCCGGGCGTCCACAGCGACCTGTACGTCCTGCACGAGCTGGCCGGCCGGCTCGGCGTGGAGAAGGGCTTCCCGACCGACCCGGAGGAGGTCTTCGGTGAGCTGCGCCGCGCCAGCGCGGGTGGCCCGGCGGACTACTCGGGCATCACCTACCGCCGCCTGACCGAGGAGAACGGCGTCTTCTGGCCCTGCCCGGAGGAACCGGCCGGGACGAGCGGAGCCGAGGGCGCAGACGCGGCTTCGAGCGCCGTGTCCGAGGCTCCGGCGGCCTCCGACGCCTCCGCCTCCGTACGCCACCCCGGCACCCCCCGCCTCTTCCTGGACCGTTTCGCCACCCCGGACGGGCGGGCCCGGTTCGTGGCGGTGGCGCACCGGGCGACCGCCGAGGAGCCGGACGCCGAGTACCCGCTGTTGCTGACCACCGGCCGGGTGGTGTCCCAGTACCAGTCGGGGGCGCAGACCCGGCGCGTGGCGGAGCTGAACGCGGCGGCGCCGGGACCGTTCGTGGAGCTGCACCCCCGGCTCGCGGCCCGACTGGGCGCGGCCGAGGGGGATCCGCTGGCCGTCGTCTCGCGGCGCGGCCGGGCCGTGGCGCCGGCCCGGATCACCGACACGATCCGCCCGGACACCGTCTTCATGCCCTTCCACTGGCCGGGCGAGGGCCGCGCCAACACCCTCACCAACCCGGCGCTGGACCCCACGTCCCGGATGCCGGAGTTCAAGTCGTGCGCGGTGCGGGTGGAGGTCGTACCGCGGTCGTAGGGCCTCGGTCGGAGCGCGGTTCGGCCGGGGGGACGCGGTGGCGCGGGGCGGGCTCGCGTAGGTTCGGGGTATGTCCGACCAAGAGCGGTACGACCTCGACGCCTACCTGGACCGGATCGGCTGGAAGGGGGAGCGGCGGGCCGACCTGGCCACTTTGCGGGGCGTGCACCTGGCGCATTCGCTGGCACTGCCCTTCGAGAACCTGGACCCGGTGCGGGGCTCGGCCCCCTCCCTGGACCCCGCCGATCTGATGGCGAAGATGGTGCGCGGGCGGCGCGGCGGCTACTGCTACGAGCACAACGCCCTGCTGCGGCTGGCACTGGAGGCGCTCGGGTTCCGGGTGACCCCGCTGGCCGGCCGGGTGGTGCTGGGCGCCGAGGGGGAGCCCGGGAGCCGGCCGCGTACGCACGCGATGCTCCGGGTGGAGGTGGCGGGCGAGCCGTGGCCGTACCTGGCCGACGTCGGTTTCGGCGCGGTCGGGGCGCTGCTGCAGCCGGTGCCGCTGGTGGCCGGGACCGAGTACGAGGGCGCCGGACGCCGGCACCGGCTGGCGCCGCTGCCGCACGAAGGGCCGCTGGAACTGTGGGAGTTGCAGGCGCGGGACCGGCGGACCGGGGAGTGGACCGGCCAGTACGCCTTCACCCAGGAGCCGTTCAGCGCGCCGGACCTCGAGGTGTTCAACTGGTTCGTCGCCACCCACCCCCGTTCCCCGTTCACCCGCCGCCCCTACCTCCAGCGCCCCCTGCCCGACGGCCGCCACCTCTCCCTGGCCGGCCCCTTGCTGACGGAGACCCACACCGACGGCACGGTCACGTCACGCGACCTGGCGAACGAGACGGAGGCACGGCAGCTGGTGGAGGAGCTGTTCGGGATCGCGGTTCCGGCCGGGGTGACGCTGCTGGGCTGAGCGTCGCTTTTGGCGGGCCGGCGGGAGCCAGGAGGTGGCGGCGCCCAGCCCGACCGAACCCCTGCCTACAAATAAAGCTCCAGCCATTCCCAGTCACCGGGACACTTGCTCAGCTCCCGAAGGCAGTACCGCAGACAAAGCTGAAGATCGCGGGCGTCTGTACGGATATGCTGACGTTCACCTAAACCCGGACCTGACATCACCATCGTCCAAGGTTTGATTCCAGTTTGCATACGCTCATGATCAACCTTGACAAGAACCGTGACACCGGCTCTTCCCAGCTCGTCCATGAGCAGCTCGAGATCCGCCAAGGAACCCATCCTCCGCAACAGCCATTCGGCGCGTCATCCCAGAGATTCCGCCTCTGCATTATTCTCGGCGATCATCCCTCGGAAGAACTCGGAGAAGGTTCGACATCTCTCGACTTCCCCTCCCGCAAGCCAGATGACCACTGCCGACCTTTTCTGCTCCGGCGCACACGGGTCTCGGTCACTGACTGCCAGCCTGCGCTTGGCCGTATCCACTTCCGCGAAAAGCGCCAGCCAACCAGACACCGCCACCCCCGTAATTCACCGACCCACCCACATGGCATCCGCGTATGCCCGGCAACACCTGAGCAGGGAAGTCTGCCCGCCACCGCACATCTCCGCCTATTTGGTGCCTCACGTGCCGCCTCCCCCTGATAGAACCTGCGGTAGAGACCCGTCTCGTGGGCGACATCGATCAGAGGACTACCGAGACTCACCTTCACTGACGGGACGCAATACAGACCTCAGACTGTCAATCGCAGCCTGTGCCTCTTCCCTCTCGCTAGCGTCGACCCAGCTCGTCCAGAACCATCCATCTGCGGGCAACGCAACTTCCAGCGCCTGAATCGCAGCCGAGGCGAGGGCGGGCGCAATCGGTTTCGCCAGCCATTCTGTAATGCTCGGGTAGTCCTCGTTCCAAGCCAAGAAACTCCCCGCTGGGACATTGGCCGCGACCACACCAGCAGCCGCCATTACTTCCTCAGGAAGCACAGAGGGATTTGACCTACTCCCCGCCTCGATGGCGGAACGGAATGTACTCTCGACGACCGCCAGTCGCCGCGATACAGGCTGTTTCTCCAGCTCATCGAGGAAGTCCTCAGCGGAGTCGCTGTCGAACGGTCCTGTTCCCCAGGTGCCCATCACACACTCCAGTCGAGACTTACGGCAGGTATCCACCGAATGGAACTTCGATCTCTGGGTCTCTTCGGTTCAAGAGAGTCCCACCCCTCGCCTTTACCCCTTCCATCATCGTCTGCTCCATACGGCGAATCGCTGTTTTACTCGCACCGTTAGCCAGAGTGAAATAGGTAACATTCACCACGTCGTCGGCCGCATAACCAGCCTTACGGACGGCATGCTTCGACCGCATCGACTTATTCACTCGCTCTCTGATGCTTGAAGTAGAGCTTCCTACGTACTTCGTTCCGTCATTCAGGTGGATGGTGTAGATGCCCGGCTGCGCAGGCACGTCGAACCGGGTTCCCGGGAGCGCCGCTGTCCCACAGTTGTGGACCAGGATCGGCGTGGCGCCCGCCAGCACATAGTACGTATGCAATGTGCCGACGGTGAGGTCGTAAGTCGTTTGGCGCTGGTGGAAGTTGTGGACCGTCTTGACGGTGACCGTCGTGCCGTCGGGGCCGCGGAGGCGGGTGCCGGGGGTGAGGTCGTGGGCGTCGGTCCAGCGGTGGTGGGTGGTGTCCCAGAAGGGGTGGTGCCAGGTGGTGGTGAGGGTCTCGGACTTGGTGGTGCGGGGCGGGCCGCGGACCGGGGTGGTGTCCAGGGTGAGGGTGGTGAAGTCCCGGTCCGTGTGGGTGACGATCAGCCGCTGGACCTTTTCCGGCGCGGTGACGCCGGTCTGTGGGTCGGTGGCCAGCACCGTGTCGCCCGTCTTGATCTGGCTGATGGGTGTGGAGGAGCCGTCGGCGAGCCGGACCGGTGTGCCGGCCACGAAGCTGTGCACCGCGCAGCTCGCCGCTGCCGTGCCGGCGCTCTCGGCTTCTCTGATCTCGTCGAGCGCGCGCTCGGCGTCCAGCATGCCGTCGACGACCTTCTCCGCTTCCTCGGCGTCCTTGACGGCGGTGTAGGCGCGGTCGAGCGCTCTCCAGACCTTGAAGGCTTCGATACCGACCTTGATGGCCTTGAATGCCTTGCCCCAGGGCACCGAGGTCAGGGCGGTGTTGAGGCAGCCCATGACGTCGCCCTTGGTGAAACAGTTGTAGGCGTCGGTGAGGCCGATGACGTCGGCGACGAGATTGACCAGGTGCTGTTTGAGGCCGGAGGCCTGCTTCTTCGCGGCGGCGGTCGACGCCTGCGCGGTGGCCTTGGCCCGTGCCAGGGCCCGGGATTCGGCCTGCCGGTCGTAGGTCTTGGAGCTGATGTTGCCGCCGTGCACTCCCCCGCCCGCGCCGAGGCGGTGACCGTCGGTGCAGGAGCCGTGGTGGCAGTAGGCCTGGTTGCCGCCCGCGGAGCTGCCCATGGGGTCGACGGGGCCGGTGTCGACGTAGCGCTTGGGGTTGCTGGGGCTGCTGCCGGTGCCGCCGATGGGGTAGCCGACGCCGCACTGGTCGGCCATGCACAGGCCGGAGGGGTCGGAGCTGGTGACGGGAGTGTCGTCGGCGTAGTCGTAGGCGTTCCACGACTGCGGGTCGCCGGTGTCGAGCAGGGGGTCGGGGACGAGGAAGCGGCCGATGGACGGGTCGTACTCGCGGGCGCCGAGGTTGGTCAGGCCGGTGTTGTCGTCCTGGGTGCCGCCGACGTAGCCGCGCTGGCCCGCCGTCCAGGTGCCGGTCTGGTCGCGTCGCTCGCCGAAGGGTTTGTACTGGCGGCGGGTGACGGCCTGGGTCTGGGCGTCGATGGCGAGGGTGCCGGTGCCCTGGCGGTCGGGGATCAGGTAGGTGAAGTGACCGTCGGAGGAGTGCGTGGCCACGGTCTGGCCGGCCAGGCCGATGTAGCGCACGCCGTCGGCGTTCGTGGCGCCCTTCTTGAGGGTGATCTCCTCGTCGCCGGTGTACAGGGTGGTCGCGCCGGGGCTGCGGCGGATCAGCAGGCTCCCGTCGGCGCCGTACAGGTACGTCGTGTCGCCCGCACTGCCGGTGGAGGACAGTTCGGCGAGGTGGCCCTCGTCGTCGTAGGTGAAGGTGTCGGTGCCCGCGCGGGTGGTGCGGGTGCGGACGTTGCCGTCCTCGTCGTAGGTGTAGGTGCTGGTGGTGCCGGCGGTCGGGTCCGCCGGGGTGGTCCTGTCGACCTGGGCGACCGCGTGGGCCGGACGGCCCGTGCCCGGGGTCGCGAAGGGGGTGTAGGTGGCCGTGGTGTCGTGCGAGGTGTCTCCGGACGGGTCGTGGTCGACCTGGGTCCGGCGGGCGCCCGTGCCGTCGTAGGTCCAGCTCTGCCAGTACGGGGAGGGGCCGCCTACGGTGGTGGAGGTGCCGGGCGCGGGGGTGGCGGCGCAGTCGTCGGTGGCCGTCCAGGCCGCCTTCAGGCGCTGTGCCCAGTCGTAGCCGAAGCACTGGGTGTCGGTCTGCCCGGTCTCCAGCTTGTCGGTGATCCTGGTGACGTTGCCGGAGGGCTGGTAGGTGTACGTCGTCCGGTCGGCGATCGCACGGCCGGACTCGGTGACGATGGTGGACCCCGTCAGGCGGTGGGTCTGGTCGTCGTAATCGAGGGTCTGCTGGGCGAAGTTGCCGGACGTGCCGTAGGTGAACTGCTGCGGTTCGTCGAACTCCGTGTACATCAGGCCGCTGACGTAGGACCAGCCGCCGGTGCCGCTGCCGACGCCGATGGGCCGGTCGTAGGCGTCGTAGGTGTAGGCGACCGTCTCCTCGGGCAGCGCGACGGTGGCGGGGTCCTGGTCGGTGTAGCTGCTGACGGTGCCGGTGAGCCGGTAGTGGTTCTGGTGGAGGTAGGTGCCGGCGAGGGCGCCCTCGGAGGACGGGACGACGAGTTCGGTGGCCTGCGCCCAGCCGTGGCTGTCGTAGCCGAGGACCTTGCTGGTGTACGCGGTACCGCCGGCGCCGTCGACATAGCGGGTGGACGAAGTGGGCTTTCCCTTTTTCAGCGTGTCGTAGGTCCAGGCGGCCAGTTCGTTGCCCGGTGCCGGGTCGGCGCCGCCGGTGGTGTCGTACGCGGCGGTCTTGCGGCCCATCTCGTCGTACTTGTAGGAGATCGTCTTGCCGCGGTTGTCGGTGATGGTCAGCAGTTGGCCGGCGTTGTCGTAGGTCGAGCTGGAGGACCCGGTGTCGGGGTCGGTCTGGGAGGTGCGGCGGCCCAGCAGGTCGTAGTGGCTGGACCAGGTGTGGCCCTGGCCGTCGTCTTGGCCGGTCTGGTGGCCGGCGGCATCGTAGGAGTAGGTGACGGTGTCCGCCGTCCCGGTGGGGGCGGCGCCGTGGTAGCGCAGCAGTTTGGCGGTCTGGCCGCGCGCGTCGGTGTAGGCCGTGGTGGGAGTCGCGCCCTGGGGCGGGGTGACGTCGACCCGGTCGGAACCGGGGTAGGCGGTTGTGGAGCGCCAGGTCTCCGACGCGAAGTGGTAGGCGATGGAGGCGGTGACGCGGCCCGCGCCGTCGTAGACCGTGCCGGTCTGGGACGGGGTCTGGTTGTCGGGCGCGTCCACCAGCGTGGCGGACGGGGCGCCGCTGTTGTAGTAGGGGGCGGACGAACTCACCGCCCAGCCGTGGCTGTCGTAGACGGTGTCGGAGATGACCCGTCCGCCGTCCACGGTCGCGGTCTGTGTCTCCCGCGGGCGCAGCATCGCGTCGTAGAGGGAGATGGAGGTGCGGTAGGTGTTGTTGTCGAGCAGGGTCTGGGTGGTCACCGTCGACGGGGCGCCGGGGGCGAGGTTGTAGCCGTACTTGGTGTTGGGGTTGTTGGTGGTGGGGAACCCCGGGTCCCATACGGCGGTGAGCCGGCCCAGTGGGTCGTAGGTGCTGGTCGTGGAGTAGCCGGCCGCGTCGGTGGTCTTCAGGTCCAGACCGCGGGCCGGGTCGAGGGTGGTCGTGGTGCTGAAGCCGGCGGTCTGCCCGGTGACCTTGGGCTGGGTGACCTTGACGGAAGTGGGGGCGGCGCCGGTGGCGGGGGTGTACACCGTGGTGGTGGTGTGGTTGTCGGCGTCCGTCTCGGTGAGTTCGCGGCCGTAGGAGTCGTAGGTCGTCCTCAGCGCGGTGATGTAGTGCGGGGTGCCGTCACCGGAGACGGAGTCGGCCTTCTGCACCATCGTCACGTCGCCCTTGGTGGGCGGGGTGGTGTTGTCGGTGGCGTTGTCGAAGAAGGTCAGGTCGTCGCTGATCAGGTCGTCCGGGTACGACGGGGTGGCGGAGCAGGCGACGGCGACCTGCTGGACCCGGCGCGGGACGGGCAGGGTGGCGCCGGAGGCGTCCTTGGCGTACCAGGTGCGGGTGCACTTGTCGTCGGCGGTGGTGGCGGTGTCGCCACGGTCGTCGACGGACGTGGGGAGGCCGGTGGCGTCGTCGAGGGTGTAGTCGGTCTCGGTGGTGCGCCGGGTGCCGTCCGCCTTGGTGGTGACGGCCCGGCTGCGGCGGACGTTGACGCGGTGGGCGACCAGGTCGTCGAGGCCCGCCTTGGTACGGGACTGGGCCGCCGTCGCCGGGGAGGTCCAGGGGTCGCTGATCTCGTCGGAGAGGAGGGCGCCGCCGTCGCCGTTGAAGCCGAGGGTCTCAAAGGCCTGGCCGGCCAGCCAGTCCGAGTCCTTCTGCGGATCGTCGCCGGCGCGGTCGTCGAGGGTGACGCTGCGGGTGCCGGAGGAGGTCTTGTCCCCGTCCATGCCGCGGAAGTACGTCTGCGTCGAGAGCGTGATCTTCTCCGGCGCCGTGCCAGTGCGCGTTTCCACCGTGCCGTAGCCGCGCCACTGGTTCCAGGTGCGGTACTTGGCCTGGGTGAGCGGGTTGTCGTCGAAGTGCCAGGCCGGGTCGCCGACGTAGGTGTAGGACGTCTGGACGGGCAGTCCCTGTGCGGTCGGGTCCTGGGTGGTCACGGAGTTGACGACGAACTTGTTGAACCAGTCCAGCTGCGGGGACGTCTGACCGGGCGGGGTCCAGTACGACGGGTAGCAGCGCAAGGTGTTGGCGTCCTGGCTGGACGGCAGCACGGTGGTGCCCGCGCGGTGGCACTGGGGGCCGGAGTAGTTGGCGGTGATCACTTCGCCGGACTCGGTGGTGATGGTGGTGAGCCGGTAGCGGGTGATCGGCTGGTAGCCGTCCAGGCCGTCGACCCGGTTGGCGAGGGCCTGCCCGGCGAACGTGACCGGAGGCAGGGCGAGACTGCCGCCGTCCATGCCGGTGTGGGTGATGGAGGACAGCCACAGGGAGGGTGTGGTGGTGTCTCCGGTCGCGGGGAAGGTGTGGGTCAGGGACCAGGCGTCGACGTTCTGGTAGCCGGTGCCGACCAGGGTCTGGGTGCGGATGCCGGTCAGGCGCCGGGTGGTGAAGAACGCCGGGCCGTGATTGGCGCAGCTGCCCGACGACGCGCACGTCTGGTCCACGGGCACGTCGGGCCAGTGCGAGGCGTTGGCCGTCGTCATCTTCGAGGTGGCACAGTCGAAGCCGGAGTCGGGCAGGCAGCGCTCGGCGGTGTCGAAGAAGACCTGCGCGGCGGCCTGAGCCGTGGTGTCGTAGACCTTGCCCGCCAGTTGCCCGTACTGGATCTTGGCGAGGTAGCCGCCGCGGGTGTACGGCGTGGCGGTGGTGGTGTCGTCGCGGCCGTAGTATCCGGTCTCCGGCGTGTACCAGTAGCTCATGGCGTTGCCATGGGCATCGGTGACGTAGTCGAGGTTCCACCGGTAGCCCTGCTGACACCAGGAGGCGGCGAAGGTGGAGGCGTGGCACGGCTCGCCGGTGTCGTTGCCGTAGACGGGCGCGGTGAACACCGAGTTGGTGGTGGCGTTGCCGGTGGCCCAGCCGGGAAGGCGGTTCAGGCCGAAGTAGTAGCGGGTGCCGTCGGCGGTGGTGACGAGGAAGTACTCGTGGTCGTTGTCGTCGTTGACCGTGTCGGTCTTGATCTCGATCTTCTCGCCGTTGTCGTCCTGCGGGTGCCAGGTGCCCGTCTTGTCGTCGTGGACGAGGGTGTTGGACGATCCGTTGAGGGAGAGGGTGAGGGTCTGGGCGGTGTCCGACCAGCACTCGTCGGAGGTCTTGGGCGTGCCGTTCGCCGTGTCGTCTGAGCAGCCGGGGTAGCTGCGCTCGACGAAGCCGGGCGAGTAGTCCCAGCCGTCACCGATCCAGGAGGACTGGGCGTTGGTGGAGGAGGTGCGCCCGTCCACGCTCTGCGAGTTGTAGCTCAGGGAGACGGTCGGCGTGAGGCTGCCGGGGACGTCCGGCACCGTGAGGGGGTACGAGTAGGAGAAGGCACCGCTGGAGCCTCCGGCCGACCACTGGCCGGACGGGGACAGCGAGGTGGCCGCGTAGGTGCCGCCTCCGCCGGAGGTGCCGGCCACGGCCGCGAGAACCATCGGCTGGGCCGTCGTGGCCTGGTGGGCGACGGGGTCCGCCGGGAGTGACAGGTCGGCGGAGACCGTCCGGCTCCTGACGTCGTTGGTGGAGGGGAGCGGGGTCTGCGCGCGGCAGGCGGCCCTGTCGGGCGTGGTCAGGGCGCAGGCCGGCAGCCGCACCAGGCGCAGCCGTGCGGCCCAGTCGCCGCCGTAGGCGTCCTTGAAGGCCGAGTAGTCCAGGCCGAGGCGGGCGCTGCCACCGGAGGCCGGGGCGTTCGGCTGGACGGTGAAGAGGACACCCCGCAGTCCGAGTCGCTGTGCGGCCTCCTGGCCCGGCATGCGCAGGCGCAGTCGGGTGCCCGAGGGGGCGAGGTGCCCGCTCTTGGCCGCGGTCAGGGACAGGGGAAGGTGGCCGGCGTGCCGGGTGCCGGCACCGCGGGCGGGGACCGTGGTGTCGGCGGCGCCCGCCTCGGGCCAGGTCCGCCGTCCCGTGCCGGGGCTGAAGCGGGGCATGTGCGGCACTGCGACGTGCTTGCCCTCGACCGGCCGGACCGGGACCGAGTGCTGCTTGTCCACCTTGACGAGGTAATCGGGACGGTGCCCGGCGGCGAGGGCGGCCTGGGGCGCGACGAGACCTGACAGAAGCCCGAGTGCGGTGACGACGGCGATCCACAGGCCGGGAACTCTGCGGATCCTCAGGGTTCTTCCGTAAAGCCGCCACAGTGAGTTTCGATGCACTCTGAACCCCCCAATTCGGCGCGACTGCCGAGGGGATATTCGACCAGAGGGAAAGCGCTTTTTACAGAGCCCACATGGCATCGATCACACATAGAGATCGCCATGACTCACCCCGCGAATCACCAAGAAGAGGTAATGCGCACCTCGCTCGGTCCACGGGAAGGTCGGAGCGGGCCAAAAGGTGCCCAACGGTCCACAGTGGAGGCAAAATGCTGCATAGGCCATGCAGTCTGTCCGCGGAAAAAGCGGCATCGAATTTCAGCCATTGCTTGTCGCCCTGACGCAATCACAGGTAACCTCCTCGCGCTTATCGGCTCTTTCCTCACCGGAAGCCAACCTGGGGGGCGTATGTCCGGCATTTTCCGCTCGCGCCGCACGAATAGACCTGCCAAAGGGAAACCGCGAATGCCTGGCCGGCTCCTGGTCACGGCCGTTCTCGGGGCGCTGTCGCTGTCCCTGACGCCGGTGGTATCCGCCGCGGCCGACAACGGTGGTGGGTCGCCGGTCTCCACCCCCGCGCCCGAGCTGCCGCAGAGCCACCCCGAGGGCCCGCTCGGCACCATCAGACCCGCGGACGACTCCGGGCTGACGGCGGAACAGCAGACGGCGCTGGCACAGGCCCAGAGCGAGGCGTCCGCCACCGGCAGCCCCGTCCGGGTGGCAGCCCTGACCACGCAGACCGCCACGGTGCAGGCCAACCCTTCGGGCACCGTGACCTGGACCACCAGCCTGCTGCCGGAGCGCGTCCGCCAGGGCGGCTCATGGGTGCCGGTCGACGCCACTCTGAAGCAGAACGACGACGGCAGTTACAGCCCCCGGGCGTCCGCCGAACCGCTGACCTTCTCCGGCGGCGGCAGCGGCCCCCTGGCGTCCATGACGAGCGGCAGTACCCGGCTCGCCTTCTCCTGGCCCCAGACCCTGCCCCCGCCCACCGTGTCCGGAGCCACGATCACCTACCCCGACGTACTCGAAGGCGTCGATCTGAGGCTGACGGCCAACACTCTCGGCGGCTTCGCCGAACTGATCGTCGTCAAGACCGCCGAGGCGGCCGGCAACCCGGCCCTGGCCACCCTGAAGCTGACCACCCACGCCACCGGCGTGACCGTCTCCGACGACGGCCACGACAATCTGCAGGCCGCCACACCGGCGGGACAGGTGATGTTCAGTGCGCCACAACCGCTGATGTGGGATTCCTCCGGCGGCACCACCGCCCGACCGCTGTCCGCGAGCACGGACGCTTCCGGACCGGACGACGTACCCGCTCCCGGCATCGGCGCCCAGGTGGCCCGCGTCTCCGACGACGTCTCCGGCTCGACGCTCTCCCTGACACCGGACCAGGAACTGCTCACCGGCTCCGCCACCCGCTACCCGGTCTACATCGACCCCAGTTGGAACCCTCACTACGCCACCGGCGGCAAACAGCACTACGTCGAGACCCAACAGGGCTGCCCGACCGCGAAGAACTACGACTCCACCCAGTACGGCGATCCCGGCGTCGGCTACAACAGCTGGTCGGGCTGCATCGGCGCCGAGCGCTCCTACTTCCAGCTCGGCATCCCCTCCGCCGTCTGGGGCACCCACATCGTTTCCGCCACGGTCAACGCCAAGGAGAACTACTCCGCGAGCTGCAGCCTCTCCTCCGACGTGAAGCTGTACCTCACCGGCGCCATCGGTTCGGGCACCACCTGGAACAACAAGCCCGCCCTGTCGACCTATCTGGCGGCCAAGAGCTTCGGTCCCGCCTGCAGCAGCGAACCCTCCGGCGGGTTCTCCGTCACCTCCACCATCGCCAAGAAGGCCGCCGCGAAGGACTCCAGCTGGACCTTCGCACTGGTCAACAGCCGGACAGGCAGTGACGACGGCAACTACTTCAAGCGGTTCGCGAACAACCCGTCGATGTCGATCGAGTACAACCACGTCCCCGGCAAGCCCAGCGCCCTGGCCGCCAAGTTCGGCACGCACTCGGTCGGCTGCGGCACCACCGCCCCCTACCCCGTCATCGGCAAGACACTGGTCACCACACCGCCCACGCTGAACGCCGTGGTCAGTGACGGCGACAAGGACGCCCTGGCGGCGACCTACAAGTACTGGGTCGGCAGCGGCACCGCCACCACGACCACCAGCGCCACCGTCGCCAGTGGCCAGAACGCCCCCAAGCAGCTGTCCTCCTCGTTCATGAGCGGGCTGAAGAGCGGTGACACCGTGGGATGGAACGTCACCGCGAGCGACGGCAAGGACACCGGCGCCGCCTCCTCCACCTGCCACTTCACCGTCGATCTCACAGCCCCGGCCGAGCCGGCCGTCACGGACGCGGACGGCACCTACCCCGAGGACTCCCCCGGCGTCACCCCTGCCGGCACCGCGGGCCACTTCACGCTCAGCACCAACAGCGCCACCAAGTTCCTCTACCGCCTGGACGTCAGCCCGCCCACCTCCAACACACCCGCCTCGCAGGTCGTCACCGCCTCCGGCAACAAGGCGACGATCTCCGTCACTCCCACCGCACCCGGGACGCACACCCTCTACGTCTACGCGGTCGACTCGGCCGGCAACGTCTCCGCCCAACAGCAGTACCAGTTCACCGCCCTCGGCCACACCGGCAAGACCTACGCGAGCCTGAAGGACGCGTTCAACAACACCGCCGTCACCGACAACGCCGATCAGGCGGCCGCCGACGCCGACGGTTCCGGCGCGACCATGTCGCTGCAGGACCTGAAGGCCGCCGGCTGGCAGCCCGGCGGCAGGATCACCGTGGACGGCGCCGCCTTCACCCTGCCCGCCTTCGCCTCCGCTACGGGTGACAACGTGCTGGCCGCCAACCAGACCATCCAGCTGAGCGGCAGCGGACGCGCCCTGGTCTTCCTCGGCTTCTCCACCTACGGCTTCGTCGGCTCCCAGCACGCCGAGGACGACTACTCCAGCCCCGCCGTCCCCGACGGCACCCCGGTCAGCGGCACCGACTGCACCCTCGGCAACGGACAGTACGAGGACTGCCGGGCCGGCGGCCCCACCGGCTCGCTCACCTACGCCGACGGCAGCACCTCCGCCTACCACCTGACCGTTCCCGACTGGGTCTACGGCTCCAACGCCCTGGCCGCCGTCACCCTCCCCCACCGCAACCACGCAAACGGCACCCAGGAGACCCGTTCCACCAACATCTACGCCTTCGCCATCCCGCTCGAGCCCAACAGGTCCCTCAGCTCGGTCACCCTCCCCGACCTCAGCAACGCCGCCCGGCAGGACATCCCCGGCCTGCACCTCTTCGGCATGGCCCTGCGTGACACCACCACCGCGTCCGGCGGCGCGAAGTGGACCGGCGCATGGAGCTCCCCCAGCGAAGGCGCGTTCAACTACGAGGGCACCGACTACAAGAACCAGACCTTCCGCATCGCCGCCGACCCGAGCGTCGCCGGGTCCAGCGTCCGTGTCCGCCTGTCCAACGCCCTCGGCCGCACCCCGCTGACCATCGACCACACCACCATCGCCACCCAGTCCACGGGGGCCGCCCCCACCGCCACACCCGCCGACCTCACCTTCAACGGCGGCAGCAGGACAGTGACCATCCCGGTCGGGGGCGAGGTCTACAGCGACGCGACCGCCTACAACGCCTCACCCGGCAAACGCATCATGATCAGTCTCCACCTCGCCAACGACACGCCCTACCTCGTCCAGCACAGCTGGGCCGGCGCCGCCGTGCAGTACGTCAGCGCCGTGGGCTCCGGCGACCACACCGCGGACACCGCCACCACCGCCTTCACCGGCACCGGCGTGCAATGGGGCGAGTTTACCGACATCCTGACCGGCATCGACGTCACCGCCGGGGCGAACCAGCCCACCATCGCCGTCCTCGGAGACAACCTCACCGACCCTTTCGCCGGCACCGCCAGGGCCGGACTCACCACCCCCCGCGTGTCCGACGCCCTCGCCGCCGCCCTGCGGAGCGACGAGCAGGTACCCGACTACGGCGTCGTCGCCTCCGGCATCGAGAACAACCGCATCGCCACCGAGCAGGGCCAGGGCGGACCCGCCGTGCTCACCCGCCTGGACCGGGACGTCCTCGCCCTTCCCGGCATCACCACCGCGATCGTCGACGAGGGCCTGAAGGACATCGTCGCCGGCACCGACGACACCGAGCTGAGCCGGGCCTACGCCCAACTGCTCGCCCAGCTGCGCGGCTGGGGCATCGAAGTCGTCATCACGACCCTCACCCCCTGCCGCGGGTACGCCGCCTGCACCGCCGCCACGGACGCCAACCGCGTCTCCGCCAATGCGTGGATCACCGACCAGACCGACTTCAGCACGCCCACCGTCACCTGCCTGGACGCCGAATCAGCCGTCGCCGTCCCCGACTCCACCAGCACGGCGGACCCGGCGCCCCTCGTCCTCAACTCCGGTGCCGCCCCCGGTGACTACGACGCCGGCGACCACGTCAACCTCACCGCCGACGGGTACAGGGCCATCGCGGGCGCGATCGACCTGACCACGCTCGGACCGGACGCCTGAGGCCGCCGCCGGGCCGACGGACACCGGTGGGGTCCGTCGGCCCGGCGGCGGGCACGGAAGCGATTCCCCGCCCCCGCCACCCCGCCACACCCCTCGCCGAAGATCCACAAAGCTCCACCACGACACCTATGGACATGACATGTCATGGCCATTTAAATCTCGGGAATCAGCGCCACCCCCACCGCCTGACGGGCGCCTTCCCGAGGAGACAGATGAGCCGGATACGGCAGCATGTCCGAGGAACCCGCCGCACGGTCACCGCCGGTGTCGCCGCCGCCACCGCGACCCTGCTGGCCGTCGGCCTCTCCCCCGCCGCCCACGCCGAGGGCGGACCGACCCGGGCCACCGCGATCGACAACGCGGCCTCCGCACTCCTGGCCCACGCCTCCGCGCTGGGCCTCGCCGCCCCGCAGGGCACCAGCGTCCGGGACGTGATCGTGGACAAGGACGGCACCCAGCACGTCCGCTACGACCGCACCTACCGCCATCTCCCGGTTCTCGGCGGCGACTTCGTCGTCCACCTGGCCCCGGGCGGCGCCTACCGGGGCGCCGACCGCGCCACCCGGCAGACCGTCTCCGTGCCCACGGTCACCCCGGCGGTCCCCGGCCCGAAGGCCGCCGGTCTCGCGGTCGACGCCCTGCGCGCGGCCCACCCGGGCACGCCGCTGAAGCAGGCCAAGGCCAAGCCGCAACTGGTGGTCGACGCCCTGCACGGCACGCCCAGGCTGGCCTGGCGCACCACCGCCGTCGGCCTGGACTCGCTCGGCAACCCGGTCGCCCGGACCCTGCTGACCGACGCCCGCACCGGCGCCCGGATCGACGCCTGGGACAGCATCGAGACCGCCACCGGCGACGGCGCCTCCCTCTACAGCGGGACCGTGCCGCTGGAGACCACCTCGTCCGGGTCGTCGTACCAGCTCAAGGACCCGACCCGGGGCAACACCTACACCGGTGACGCGGAGAACAAGACCGACCTGTGCATCTTCGGGATCTGCTTCAGCCGGGCCCCCGCGACCCTGTTCTCGGACGCCGACAACCACTGGGGCACCGGCGCCACGGCGGACCGCGCCTCGGCCGCCGTCGACGCCCAGTACGGCACCGACGAGACCTGGGACTACTACAAGAACGTGCACGGCCGCACCGGCATCGCCGGGGACGGCAAGGGCTCGTACAACCGCGTCCACTACGGCACCAACTACAACAACGCCTTCTGGGACGACAGTTGCTTCTGCATGACCTACGGTGACGGCGACGGGACCACCTTCGGGCCGCTGGTCGCCCTCGACGTCGCCGGGCACGAGATGTCCCACGGGGTGACCTCGAAGACGGCCGCGCTGACCTACTCGGGCGAGTCCGGCGGGCTGAACGAGGCCACCTCCGACATCCTCGGCACGATGGTGGAGTGGTACGCGGACAACCCCTCCGACGCCGGTGACTACCTCATCGGCGAGAAGATCGTGAAGCCCGGCTTCGGCAAGGCGGCGCTGCGCTTCATGGACAAGCCCTCCAGGGACGGCAGTTCGGCCGACTACTGGAGCTCGTCGGTCGGCAACCTCGACGTCCACTACTCCTCCGGCGTCGCCAACCACTTCGCCTACCTGCTCGCCGAGGGCAGCGGCGCGAAGACCATCAACGGCGTCGCCTACGACTCGCCGACCTACAACGGCTCCGCCGTCACCGGCATCGGCCGGGACAAGGTCGGCAAGATCTGGTACCGGGCGCTGACGGTCTACATGACGTCCTCGACCAACTACAAGGGTGCCCGCACGGCGACCCTGAACGCGGCGAAGGACCTCTACGGCGCCGGCAGCACGGAGTACAACGCCGTGGCCGCGGCCTGGAGCGCGGTCAACGTCAGCTGACCTCCGCCGTACGTTTCCGGGGCCGGTGTCCGCTCGGGCACCGGCCCCGGTGTGCGCCGGGGTGGACGCGCTGACGTCGTGTCACCCGTTCACCGGCGCCGCCGCTCCATTCGTGTTCTTTTCATACTTCTCCCTCCCGGCTGTCCCGCTCCCACGCCTGACCTGCCGGAACGCCGCACACGCTCACCCGGGCGGGTGGCCGGGCCGCCACCCGTTCACCGCATTCCTGACGGCCACTCAGCAAGCGGGCCGGCCGCCGAGCCACTTATCTCGGAAGGGCAGGGGCGCACCCCTGGACGAGTCGGACAAGCTCTGGGGAGCACCATGCGACGCACTGCCCGTCTCCTGGCCGGTACCGCGCTCGCCGTGGCCGCCACGGCACCCGCCCACGCGGTGGCGGCCACGGACCCGGCGGCACCGCTCACGGCCGCCCCGTCCGGCCGGCTGGAGGTCCGGCCGGCCACCGTGACGCCCGGCGACGAGGTCACCGTGAGCACGGCCGCGTGCGGCTCCCCGGGCGCCGCGACCGGGGACGCGGGCGCGGTCGGCGCCGGCACCTTCCCGCTGGCGCCCGGCACCGGCGAAGGGCGGGTGTCCGGCCGGTTCCGGGTGCCGCCGAGCGCCCAGCCGGGCACGTACGAGATCCTCGCCCGGTGCGCCGAGGGGGACCGGCAGGTGGCGGGCGACCTGGTGGTGGCGCTCAGCGCGGCGCACGGGCAGGTGCAGCCGCGGGGAAGCGTGAAGACAGGGGTCGGCGGCGGGCTGAGCCGCGACCCCGTACAGACCACGGCGGGTGTGGCGGCACTGGCCGTCGCCGCCGCGGGCGGTACCTGGCTCCTGCATCGCCGGGCGAGAGGCGACGGGATCTGACGGACACCCTCCGCTGTCCGTCCACCGGTACCGCACATCCCGCCCCCTCCGGGTCCGACGCCCCTCGCGGCCCGGAGGGGGCGGGCATCCGACAGGGGGCCGTCCGAGGGAGAGGGGTCGCGCATGCGTGCTGGGTCGGCCAAGGGCGCCGCAACAGCCGGGCGTGGGGCTGGACATGGTCACGGGCATGGGCGCGGGCACGGGTATGGGCGCGGGCGCCGCGCCCGCCTCGCGGACGCCCTCATAGCCGCCGTCACCGTGGTGGCCCTCGGCTCGGGCGTATGGCTGCTGGCCGGCACCGGCCCGCGCACCCCGCCGCAGCCGACGGCCGCCGAGGGCCGGACCGAGCCCGGCGGTGAGCGGAACGCGGCCCCCGCCCTCGCGCCCTCGCCGCCCCTGCGCGTCCGCATCCCCGCGATCCGCGTGGACGCGCCCCTGACCGGCCTGGCCCTCACCCCCTCCGGCAGCCTGGACGCCCCGCCCGCCGAGGAGCAGAACCTGGCCGGCTGGTACGAGGCCGGGACCACGCCCGGGGAGACGGGCACCGCGATCGTCGCCGGCCATGTCGACAACGCCGACGGCCCCGCCGTCTTCTACCGCCTCGGCGCGCTCAAGCGGGGCGACCGCGTCGAGGTGGACCGCCGGGACGGCACCGTGGCGCTGTTCACCGTGGACGCGGTGGAGGTGTACTCGGCCCGCGACTTCCCCGACGACAAGGTGTACGGCGCCGCCCCCCGCCCCGAACTCCGCGTCATCACCTGCGGCGGCGGCTACTCGAAGACCACCGGTTACCAGGGCAACGTGGTGGTGTTCGCGCACCTGACGGGGAGCCGCTGACCGCACTCCGCGTGCCCTCAGCGCGCCGCCGGTTCCACGCCCAGGACATGTCTCTTCCCCCACACGCCCAGCGGGGCCAGCGCCTCGTTCAGCTGGTGGCCGATCCCGGTCAGCGAGTACTCGACGCGGGGCGGCACCTCCGCGTAGTCCTCGCGGTGCACGATCCCGTCGGCCTCCAGCTCGCGCAGCTGCGCGGCGAGCACCTTCTCCGTGACGCCCGGCAGCAGCCGGCGCAGTTCCCCGAACCGCCGGGCGCCCCCCTCCCCCAGCGCCCACAGGATCGACACCTTCCACTTGCCGTCGATGATGTCCATCGCCGCGTCGGTGCCGCAGACGTACGCCCCCGGCCGTCGTCCCACCGGCATGCCGTTCCCCCTTCCGACCCGCAGGCTTTCCCGCGGGTAACCACCCACTCCGAAGTACGTACTTACGCTCGGTGGCTCTCCGAGGGGAGCCTAGCCGTCATGACCGACAACTCCCCTTCCTCCGGCCCCCGTACCCCCCTCACCCTGCTCGGCACCGGTGCCATGGGCACCGCGCTCGGCCGGGCCTGGCTCGCCGCCGGGCACCCCCTGACCGTCTGGAACCGCACCCCGGAGCGGACGGCCGCGCTGACCGCCGAGGGCGCGGTGGCCGCCGACAGCGCGGCGGCGGCCGTGGCCGCGAACCGGCTCGTCGTGGCCTGCCTGCTGGACGACGCCTCGGTGGGCGCCGCCCTGGACGGTGCCGACCTGGCCGGCCGGGACCTGGTGAACCTCACCACCGGCACCCCCGCCGACGCCCGTGGCCGTGCCGCCTGGGCCGCGGAGCGGGGCGCCCGGCTGCTGGACGGCGGGATCATGGCCGTACCGCCGATGATCGGCACGCCCGGCGCCTTCGTGTTCTACAGCGGTGACCCCAAGGTGTTCGAGGAGCACCGGGACACCCTCGCGGTCCCGGCCGGCACCGAGTACGTCGGCGCCGACCCCGGGCTCGCCGCGCTGCACGACGTGGCGCTGCTGACCGGCATGTACGGCATGTTCGCGGGGATCACGAGCGCCTTCGCGCTGGTGCGGGACACGGACGTGGCGCCCGAGGAGTTCGCCCCGCTGCTGGTGTCCTGGCTGTCCGCGATGGCCGGCCAGGCGCACGGCATGGCCGGCCGGCTGGCGTCCGGCGACTACACCTCCGATGTCGTCTCCAACCTCGCGATGCAGGTCGCGGGCACCGGCACCCTGCTGCGCACGGCCGGGGAACAGGGGGTGAGCCCGGAACTGATCACCCCCTTCTTCGACCTCATGCACCGCCGCCTGGCCGACGGCCACGGCACGGAGGACACCACGGGCCTGGTGGACCTGCTGAGCACCCGCCGCCCGGCCACGGCCCGGTGACGAGCGGGGGCCCGGAGCCCCGCCGGGCCCGGCGACCCGCCAGAGCCCGCCCACCGGGGCCAGCGACCCGCCAGAGCCCGCCCCCCAGGGCCGGTGACCCGCCAGAGCCCGGTGCCGCCGGGCCCGGTGCCCCGCCGAGGGCCGCCGCCCCGGCGGAACGCCGAACATCCGAGGCCCTGCGGCCCTACGGGGCCCGGCCCCCCACCGAGCCCGCCAGCTGGCCAAGACCCGGCGACCGGTGAGGGCCCGGACCCCAGGCTCCGGTGACCGCGGCGGGAAGCCCGCGCCCGCCCCTGGGACCCCGCGTCCGCCGTCCCCTCCGCACCCCCCGCACGGACGCGCACCCCCTCAACACCCTCCCCACCCCGACACGCCCCCTCACACCCCACCCCCGCACCCGCCCAGCCCCCTCACACCCCCCACCCCGCCCCGCTGAGGGCAGCGTTCCGCCCGGGAAACAGATGTGATGCCGCCGGGTAACGTCGGGCCCGCACGCTCAAGTGCATGACCTCGAATACGCGTGTGGTGGTGATCGGCGCCGGCCTCGCGGGCGTACGGCTCGCCCGGCGGCTCGGCGAGCTGGGCACGCCCGCGCTGCTCGTCGGCGACGAGGAGCACGCGCCGTACAATCGGGTGCTGCTCGCCGAGGTGCTGGCCGGCCGGTACGCGCCGGAGGTGATCGCCCTCCCGCCGCCGACCGGCCTGCTGCGCGCCCGCGTCACCGGCATCGACCGGGCCGCCCGTACCGTCTCCTGCGCCGACGGCATGTCGATCGCCTACGACACGCTGGTCCTGGCCACCGGCTCCAACCCGGTGCTGCCCCCGCTGCGCGGCCTGTTCACGCCCGACCGGCGGCTCCCCGAGGGCGTCCACGCCTTCCGCACCCTGGACGACTGTCTGGGCCTCACCAAGGCGGTGCGGCCGGGGATCCGCGCGGTCGTCATCGGCGGCGGCCTGCTCGGCGTCTCCGCGGCCCGCGCGCTGGCCGTGCGCGGCGCCCAGGTGGTCCTCGCCCAGCAGGCCGAGCGGCTCATGGAGCGCCAGCTCGACCCGGACGCCTCCCGGCTGGTGCTGCGCCACCTCACCGACCTGGGCGTGGAGGTGCACACCGAGTGCCGGGTGCGGGACGTGCGCTGCGTGGCCGGCGCGGTCCGCTCGGTGGAGCTGGCCGACGGCTACGCCCTCGACGCCGACCTCGTCGTCCTCGCCTGCGGGGTACGTCCCCGTACGGGCCTGGCCGAACAGGCGGGCCTCGCCGTGCGCAAGGGCGTCCTGGTGGACGACGAGCTGCGCACCTCCGACCCGTTCATCCACGCCGTCGGCGACTGCGCCCAGCACGACGGCACGGTCTACGGCCTGGCCGCCCCGGCCCTCGAACAGGCCGAGGCGCTCGCCGAGTTGCTCGCGGGCGACGTCGGCGCGCGCTACCGCGGGACCCGTTCCCTGACCCGGCTGACCCTGACCGGTCCCGGCTCCCCCTTCGACCTCGCCGCGTTCGGCGAGACCGAGGCGCGCCCCGGCGACGACGTGGTGCGGATCGCCGACGCCACCCGGGGCACCTACCGCAAGGTCGTCGTCCGCGACGACCGCCTGGTCGGCGGGGTCCTCGTCGGCGAACTCGGCACCGTGGGCGCGCTCGCCCGGGCCTGGGAGGGAGCGGAGCCGCTCCCCGACGACGGGCCCCTGCTGCACCTGCTCACCAACGATGGAGGCTCCTGAATGACCGCCACCCCGGGGGCCACCCCCACGATCGTGCTCGTCGGCCACGGCATGGTCGGCCAGCGCTTCCTCGAAGCACTGGCCGAGCGCGGCCTGACCGCCACGCACCGCGTGGTCGTGCTGTGCGAGGAGCCGCGCCCGGCGTACGACCGCGTGCAGCTCACCTCGTACTTCTCGGGCCGTACGCCCGAGGATCTCTCCCTGACCGACCGGGAGTTCATCAAGGACCACGGCATCGAGCTGCACATCGGCGACCCGGCCGAGTCGATCGACCGCGAGGCACGGAAGGTGACGGCCCGCTCGGGCCTGGTCGTGGACTACGACGTCCTCGTCCTGGCCACCGGCTCCTACCCCTTCGTGCCGCCGGTGCCGAACAAGGACGCCACCGGCTGTTTCGTCTACCGCACCATCGAGGACCTGCTCGCCATCGAGGAGTACGCGAAGTCCCGGGCGACGACGGGTGCCGTGGTCGGCGGCGGGCTGCTCGGCCTGGAGGCCGCCGGCGCGCTCAAGGGGCTCGGACTGAACACGCACATCGTGGAGTTCGCGCCGCGCCTGATGCCGGTGCAGGTGGACGAGGGCGGCGGCGCGGCCCTGCTGCGCACCATCGAGCGGATGGGCCTGACGGTCCACACCGGCGTGGGCACCCAGGAGATCGTGACGGACTCCGAGGGTGCCGTGACCGGGATGAAGCTGTCCGACGGCTCCGAACTCGCGGCCGACATGGTGGTGTTCAGCGCCGGTGTCCGCCCCCGCGACCAGCTCGCCCGGGACGCGGGCCTGACGGTCGGCGAGCGCGGCGGCATCGCGGTGGACGAGCGGTGCCGGACGGTGTCCGACCCGCACGTCTTCGCGATCGGCGAGTGCGCGCTGGCCGCCGACGGCCGGGTGTACGGCCTGGTGGCGCCGGGCTACGAGCAGGCCGAGACGGCCGCCGCCACCATCGCCCGCGACGAGGCCGCCTTCACCGGCGCCGACCTGTCCACGAAGCTGAAGCTGCTCGGCGTGGACGTCGCCTCCTTCGGCGACGCGCACGGCACCGCCGAGGACTGCCTGGACGTCGTCTACTCCGACTCGCGCGCGGGCCTGTACAAGAAGCTGGTCATCGGCGCGGACGGCACCCTGCTCGGCGGCATCCTGGTCGGTGACGCGGAGGCGTACGGCACCCTGCGCGCGCTCACCGGCTCGGTGCCCCCCATCTCCCCCGAGTCGCTCGTCCTGCCCGCCGGAGCCGGCTCGGGGGCCCAGCTCGGGCCGTCCGCGCTGCCGGACGACGCGATCATCTGCTCCTGCCACAACGTCAGCAAGGGCACCATCCGCGGCGCGGTCACCGAGCACGGCTGCACCACCGTGCCCGAGGTGAAGAAGTGCACCAAGGCCGGTACCGGGTGCGGCAGTTGTGTGAAGGTGCTGGGCCAGCTGGTCACCGCCGAGCTGGAGGCGTCCGGCGTCGAGGTCGACAAGGGGCTGTGCGGCTGCTTCGCCCAGACCCGCGAGGAGCTGTACGAGATCGTCCTCGCGCTGCGCGTCACCTCGTACCGGGAGCTGCTGGACCGCTTCGGCCGCGAGGGCGCCCGGGGCGGGGAGGGCTGCGAGGTGTGCAAGCCGACGGTCGGCTCGATCATCGCCTCCCTCGCCCCCTCCATCGGCGCGAGCGGCTATGTCCTGGACGGCGAGCAGGCCGCGCTGCAGGACACCAACGACCACTTCCTGGCCAACCTCCAGAAGAACGGCTCGTACTCGGTCGTGCCGCGCATCCCCGGCGGGGAGATCGCGCCCGAGAAGCTGATCGTGATCGGCGAGATCGCCCGGGACTTCGGCCTCTACACGAAGATCACCGGCGGGCAGCGGATCGACATGTTCGGCGCCCGGGTGGAGCAACTGCCGCTGATCTGGGCCCGGCTGGTGGACGCCGGCTTCGAGTCCGGGCACGCCTACGGCAAGGCGCTGCGCACGGTGAAGTCCTGTGTGGGCTCCACCTGGTGCCGCTACGGCGTGCAGGACTCGGTGCGGATGGCGATCGACCTGGAGCTGCGCTACCGCGGTCTGAGGTCCCCGCACAAGCTGAAGTCGGCGGTCTCCGGCTGCCAGCGCGAGTGCGCGGAGGCCCAGTCGAAGGACTTCGGGGTGATCGCCACGGCCAACGGCTGGAACCTGTACGTCGGCGGCAACGGCGGCGCCACCCCGCGCCACGCCGACCTGCTCGCCCAGGACCTGTCCGACGCCGAACTGGTCCGGCTGATCGACCGGTTCCTGATGTTCTACATCCGCACCGCCGACCGGCTGGAGCGCACCTCCACCTGGCTGGAGCGCATCCCCGGCGGCCTGGACCACGTACGGGACGTGGTGGTGCACGACTCGCTCGGCATCTGCGACGAGCTGGAACGGCTGATGCGGGAGCACGTGGCGCACTACCGGGACGAGTGGGCGGAGACGGTGGGCGACCCGGAGAAGCTGGCCCGGTTCGTGTCCTTCGTGAACGCCCCGGACACTCCCGACCCGGTGGTCTCCTTCGTCCCCGAGCGCGACCAGATCAAGCCCGACCTGCCGCTGCTGACCATCGGGCTGCGGCCCGCCGACGACGTCCTGGAAGGAAGCGCCCAGCGATGACCCTGGCAGTTGAGACGACCGATCTGAAGGTCCAGCTCCAGCTGGCGGACGGCTGGTTCACGGTCTGCGACCTGAGCGTGCTGGTCCCCGGCCGGGGGGTGGCGGCCCTGCTGCCGGACGGCCGCCAGGCGGCCCTCTTCCGGGACCGCGCGGACCGGCTGTACGCCGTGGACAACCGCGACCCGTTCACCGGGGCGGCCGTCCTCTCCCGCGGTCTGACCGGCACCCACCAGGGCCGCCCCTTCGTGGCCTCCCCCCTGCTGAAGCAGCGCTTCGACCTGGTCAGCGGCGTCTGCCTGGACGACGAGGCGGTGCGGATCCCGGTGTACGAGGTGCGCACGGTGTCGTGAGACCCAGGGTTTCTTGACTGATCGTTTCAGTAACCCTAGGCTGCCGCGCATGGGCAGGACCAAGGAATTCGACCCGGACGCCGCGCTCCAGTCGGCGCTCGAGCTGTTCTGGCGGCGCGGCTACGAGGCCACCTCGATGGCCGACCTGGTCGAGCACCTGGGCATCGGCAAGGCGAGCCTGTACGCCACCTTCGGCAGCAAGCACGAGCTGTACCTGAGGGCGCTGGACCGCTACGGACAGGCGCAGAAGCCGGTGCTCGTCCGCGAGCTGTCCGCGCCCGGCCCGGTGCTGCCGGCCGTGCGCGGCCTGGTCCGGCGGTTCGCCGCCGAGGCCACCGCCGCGGCCACCCGGGAGCAGGGCTGCCTGGTCACGAACACGGCGGTCGAACTGGCCCCGCACGACCGGGAGGCCGCCCGCCGGGTGGAGCACAGCTGGGACACCGTCGAGACCCTGCTGCACTCCGCCCTGGCGCGCGCCCGGGCGCAGGGCGAGCTGGCGGCGGACCGCGATCCGCTGGCCCTCGCCCGGACGCTGTTCGTGCTGCTCCAGGGGCTCAGGGTGGTCGGCAAGGCGTCGGCGGACCCGGCCCGGGTGCGGGACGCGGCGGAGCAGGCCCTGGCACTGCTGGACTGACCCCGCACCCGAGGACGCGCCTCTCCCCGTGGAGGCGCGTTTTTCCGGCCCTCATACTGAACCGATCGTTCTAGACAAAAGGGACTTCACCATGGCGCACCGCTTCTCCGGCCGGACCGCACTCGTCACCGGCGCCGGCTCCGGCATCGGCCGCGGGGTGGCCCTCGCCCTCGCCCGGGAGGGCGCTCAGGTCGTCGTCGCCGGGCGGCGCCGCGCCCCGCTCGACGAGACCGTGGCGCTGATCGAGGCCGAGGGCGGCAAGGCGCTCGCCGTGGCCGCCGACGTCTCCCGCGCCGAGGAGGTGCGGGACCTGGTGGCCGCGACCGTGGACCGGTTCGGCTCGCTGGACGTGGCGGTGAACAACGCCGGTGTCCTCGAGGGCCGCGGGCGCACCGTGGGCGAGCTGCCCGAGGAGGACTGGCGCCGGATGATGGACATCAACGTCACCGGCGTCTTCCTCGCCCTCCAGGCCGAGATCGCCCGGATGCGCACCCAGCCGAACGGCGGCGCGATCGTCAACATCGCCTCCCGGATCGGCATGCACAGCCGGCTGCCCGGCGTCGCGGGCTACGCCGTCAGCAAGGCGGCCGTGTCGGTCCTCACCCGGTCCGCCGCCCTCGACCACATCGCCGACGGGGTGCGCATCAACGCCGTCAGCCCCGGCTCCACCGCCACCGACATGTCCTTCAAGCCCGGCGAGACCGAGGCCGGCCGGGCCGCGCGGATGCGTACCGAGGTGCCGCTCGGCCGGGTCTCCACCATCGAGGAGGTGGCCGCGGCGGTGCTGTACCTCGCCTCGGACGACGCGGCCTCGGTGGTCGGCGCCGACCTGGTGATCGACGGCGGCTCCACGGCCTGATCCGGCCCGGCCCCGCGGGTCAGTCGATCCCGTTCCCGGGGGTCAGTCGATCCCGGACCGTTCCACCCCGGCCACGATCCACCGCTGGAAGCACAGGAACACCAGCAGCAGCGGCAGGATCGACACGGCCGCCGCGACGAACAGCTCGTGCAGCCGGACGACCTGCGCGGTGGTGAACGAGGACAGGGCCACCTGCACCGTCCAGGCGCTCTGGTCCTGCCCGATCACCAGCGGCCACAGGAAGGAGTTCCACGCGCCGAGGAACACGATGGTGCCGACGGCCGCGAACACCGGGCGGCTGTTGGGCACGACGACCCGCCAGTACGTCCGCCAGTACCCGAGCCCGTCCACCTGAGCGGCGTCCTCCAGCTCCCGGGGGAAACCGAGGAAGTACTGCCGGAAGACGAAGCAGGCGAACGCGGAGAACAGCGTCGGCACGATCAGACCGCGCAGCGTGGAGATCCAGCCCAGCGACGACACCAGCACGAAGCTGGGCACGAAGGTGACGGCCGCCGGGACCAGCAGGGTGCCCAGGATGCCGTAGAACACCTTGTTCGCGTGCCGGTAGGGGATGCGGGCCAGGCCGTAGCCGGCGAGGGAGGCGAGCAGCAGGGTGCCGAGGGTGGTGGCGACGGCGATCAGCGCCGAGTTGAGCAGGGACCGGGCGAACGGCACCGACGGGTCCTGGAACAGCTCGCGGACATTGCCCCACCGCACGTCGGCGGGGAAGAAGGTCCACTCCGGGGAGGTGATGTCCCGCTCGTCGGCCAGCCCGTTGCGCACCAGCAGGTAGAAGGGGACCAGGAAGAGCAGGGCGAGCGCGGCCAGCAGGGCCAGCCTGAGCGCCCGCCCGGCCCGCACCAGGGCGTCATCCATCGCCGTCCGTCCTTCCCAGTCGCAGCCAGCGCGCCTGTGCCACCGTGACGACCGCGATGACCAGCGCCAGTATCACCGCGCCCGCGCTGCCGAGGCCCAGGTTCTGCCCCTGCCCGAGCGCGGTGTAGTAGAGGTAGACCAGCGGCGGCCGGGCGTAGGGCGGGTAACCGCGGGCGTCGGACAGCAGGTTGTAGAACTCGTCGAAGGCCTGGAACGCGTTCACGACGAGCAGCAGCAGCACCGCGACCGAGGTGCCCCGCAGCTGCGGCAGGGTGATGTGCCGCAGCACCGTCCAGCCGGGACGGGCCCCGTCCACGGCCGCCGCCTCGTACAGCGCCGGATCGATCCGCTGGAGCCCGGCGAGGAACAGGATCATGTAGAACCCGGCCTGCAACCACAGCCGTACGGTCACGATGACCAGCCAGTACCAGGGCGGGTCGGTGGTGGACAGCCAGGCGACGGGGTCGCCGCCGAACCAGCCCAGCACGGTGTTCGCCAGCCCGAACCGCACCCCGTTGAAGATCGACATCTTCCAGATCAGCGCGGCCACCACATAGCTGCACGCGGCCGGCAGGAAGAACACCGACCGGAAGAACGCCCGCGCCCAGCGGACCCGGTTGACCATCAGGGCGAGGGCCAGGGAGAACCCGTAGGTGACCGGCACGATGAAGGCGGTGAACAGCAGGAAGGTCTTCAGGCTGTCGCGGAACGCCGCATCCCGCAGCATCGCCGCGTAGTTGTCCAGGCCGGTGAAGTGCGTGGGGGTGACGGTGTTGTGCGCGTCGAAGAAGCTCAGCCCCACGCTCCACAGCAGCGGTACGTAGGTGAACAGCGCGAGCCCGCACGCGAACGGCCCGACGAACACCCAGAACCACAGGGTTCTGTGCCGCCTCACGCGCCCACCCTGGCGATCTCCTCCGCCACCTTCCGCACGGCGGCCCGCAGTTCGCGCTCCGGGTCCGCCCCGCCCTTGATGATCCGGCTGAGGGCGTCCTGGTAGGCGGTCTGGCCGGCCGGGGTCCACAGCAGCGGCTGAGCGTATCCGTGGTCGGTGGTGAACCGTACGACGTCGGCGGCCGGGCCCTCGCGCAGCGCGGCGGCCTCGGTGGCGAGGGAGCGCCGGGCGGGGATGTGGAAGCCGTAGGAGAGCGCGAAGTCCTTCTGGTAGTCGGTGCGTTCGACCCACAGCCACTTCACGTACGCCTTGGCCAGATCCTTGTGCCGGCTGCGGGCGCTGACGGCGGCGCCGTAGGCCCCCACGGGTACGGCGGGCCGTCCCCGGTCACCGTCCGCCGGGAACGGCAGCACCCCGAAGTCGTCCCCGAGTTCGCGCTTGATCTGCGGCAGCGCCCACAGTCCGGACCACTGCATCGCGGTCAGCCCCTGGAGGAAGGCGGAGGGGTCGGACCAGTCGGCGGGCGCGCCGAGGAGCAGGGACTTGTCGGCGTACAGCCGGTGCAGTTTGCCGAGGGTGCGGGCGGCGGCGGGATCGTCGAAGCCGACCCGGCCGTCGTCGGTGACGAGGGGGAATCCGGCCGCGTACAGGGGAGTACCGCCCAGGACCCCGGCGCCTCCGTCGTTGCCGAGGAAGAGTCCCTTGGTCTTGCGGTCTGTGAGCGCGCGGGCGGCGTCGACCAGGGCGTCCAGGGTGGTGGGCGGCTCCACGCCGGCGTCGCGCAGCAGGCTCTTGCGGTAGTACAGCAGCTGGGTGTCGATGACCTGCGGAATCCCGTAGATCCGCCCCTCGTGGGTCTTCGGCGCGAGCACGGCCGGATTGAAGTCGTCCTTGACCCCTGCCAGCAGATCGGTGAGGTCGAGGACCTGGCCGCCCCGGATCTGGTCGAGGGTCGGCCCGTCGACCTCGAAGACGTCGGGCCCGGAGTCGGTGAGCAGGGCGGCGGCGGTCTGCTGGTCGTAGTTGCCCGGCCGCCACTGCACCGAGACGTCGGCCTTCCGGAAGGCGGCGGCGTACCGCTGGACGGCCCGTTCGGTGCCCGGCTCGCCGTACTGGTGGTACCACTGTGACAGCCGGGGCCCGGAACCGCCGCCCCCGCGCCCGGTGTTCGATCCGCACGCCGTGAGCAGTCCGGCGCCCGCGCCCGCGGCGAGCAGTGTCCTGCGGCTGATCGTCATCATGTGCCCCCTGACGTCCGTCGTCGATGTGCGGCCCAACGATCAACCATGCGCGGCGATTACGAAAGACGCGTTGCGGCCGTGTGTCGGCGTTCGCCCCTGGGTGGGAACCCGGTTCCCGTGTCCCGGCACCGGTGCACAACTTTTCCGCTCCGGGACGCATCCAACACAGCGACCCACATGCACCCTTCGACTGGAAGAAGGAGAATGTGACCATGTTCCAGATGCCGAATCCGACGGCTCCGCCTCCCGGCCGGCGCCCCGCGGGACGCTCCCGGTTCCTGCGCGGACGCGGACCGGTGACCGCGCTCGCCGCCGCGCTGCTGGGCGTCACGGCCGCCGGGGCCGCCTGGAGCGCGACACCGGCGGCGGCCCGGACCACGACGGCCGTACGGACCTGCGCGGTGAGCGACCTGTATCTGTCCACGGGTGCCAAGGAGGGCGCGGCCGGATCCCTGTACTGGCCGGTCCGGTTCACCAACACCAGCACCGGCGAGTGCGCCCTGCGCGGCTACCCGGGCGTGAGCGTCCTGGACGGCGCCCACCACCGCGTCGGCCCGGCGGCGAAGCACAGCGGCCGCGCCTACGGCACCGTCACCCTCTCCCCCGGCCACTCCGCCTCGGCGGTCCTGCGCACGACCAACGGCCCGGTCGGCGGCCCCTGCGAACGCACCGGCACCTACCTCCGGGTCTACCCGCCGGCCTCCCGCACCGCGACCCTGATCCCGGCACCGTGGAAGACCTGCTCGGGGGTGTTCCAGACGGGGCCGGTGAACACGGACGGCGGGTTCTGAGCGACCGGGACGCGCAAAGGGGCGGCACCCCCCGCACTGGGGTGCCGCCCCTTCTCTTTCGTGCGCCGGGGCCGTCGCCGATCGGTGAGGGTCGGGGACCGGCGACGGCTCCGGGGTCCGGGGGTCAGCGGTGGTCGCTGCCCGCCGACTGGGTGGCCGCGCGGCCCGCTTCCAGGCGGGCGACCGGGATGCGGAACGGGGAGCAGGAGACGTAGTCCAGGCCCGCCTCGTGGAAGAAGTGGACCGACTCCGGGTCGCCGCCGTGCTCGCCGCAGACGCCCAGCTTGAGGTCGGGGCGGGTGCGGCGGCCGGCCTCCGCGGCCGACTTGACCAGGGAGCCGACGCCGTCCTTGTCGATCGTCTCGAACGGGCTGACGCCGAAGATGCCCTTCTCCAGGTACGCCGTGAAGAACGAGGCCTCGACGTCGTCGCGGCTGAAGCCCCACACCGTCTGCGTCAGGTCGTTCGTGCCGAAGGAGAAGAACTCCGCGGCCTCGGCGATCTCGCCCGCCGTGAGGGCGGCGCGCGGGAGTTCGATCATCGTGCCGATGGCCAGCTTGAGCTTCGTACCCGTCGCCGCCTCGACCTCCGCGACGACCTGGTCCGCCTCCTCGCGGACGATCTCCAGCTCCTGGACCGTGCCGACGAGCGGGATCATGATCTCCGCGCGCGGGTCGCCCTTGGCGGCCTTGCGCTCGGCCGCCGCCTCCGCGATCGCGCGGACCTGCATGGTGAACAGGCCGGGGATGACCAGGCCGAGGCGTACGCCGCGCAGGCCCAGCATCGGGTTCTGCTCGTGCAGCCGGTGCACCGCCTGGAGCAGCCGCAGCTCGTTCTCGTGCGGCTCCTGCCGGGACTCCGCCAGGGCCACCCGGACGGACAGTTCCGTGATGTCGGGGAGGAACTCGTGCAGCGGCGGGTCCAGCAGCCGGATCGTCACCGGCAGGCCGTCCATCGCCTCGAACAGCTCCACGAAGTCCTGCTTCTGCAGCGGCAGCAGGGACTTCAGGGACGCCTCGCGCTCCTCCTCGGTGTCGGCCAGGATGAGGCGCTCGACCAGCTCACGGCGGTCGCCGAGGAACATGTGCTCGGTGCGGCACAGGCCGATGCCCTGGGCGCCGAAGCGGCGGGCGCGCAGCGCGTCCTCGGCGTTGTCGGCGTTGGCCCGCACCCGCAGCCGGCGCTTGCGGTCGGCGAAGGCCATCATGCGGTGCACGGCCTCCACCAGCTCGTCGGCGTCGTCGGCGCCCGGGTGCATGCGGCCCTCGAAGTACTCCACGACCGGGGACGGCACGACCGGGACCTCGCCCAGGTAGACCTTGCCCGTGGAGCCGTCGATGGAGATGACGTCGCCCTCCTCGACGACGTGCCCGCCGGGGACCGTCATCCGGCGCCGCTTGGTGTCGACCTCCAGCTCCTCCGCGCCGCACACACAGGTCTTGCCCATGCCCCGGGCGACCACGGCCGCGTGGGAGGTCTTGCCGCCCCGGGAGGTGAGGATGCCCTCGGCCGCGATCATGCCGTCCAGGTCGTCGGGGTTGGTCTCCCGGCGGACCAGGATGACCTTCTCGCCCGAGCGGGACCACTTCACGGCCGTGTACGAGTCGAAGACCGCCTTGCCGACCGCCGCACCCGGCGAGGCCGCGATGCCCCGGGCCACCTGCTCGACCTTCGCGTGCTCGTCGAAGCGCGGGAACATCAGCTGGGCCAGCTGGGCGCCGGTGACGCGCTGGAGCGCCTCCGTCTCGTCGATCAGGCCCTGGTCCACCAGCTGGGTGGCGATCCGGAAGGCCGCGCCCGCCGTGCGCTTGCCGACGCGGGTCTGGAGCATCCACAGCCGGCCGCGCTCGATGGTGAACTCGATGTCGCAGAGGTCCTTGTAGTGGTTCTCCAGGGTCTCCATGATCTTCATGAGCTGGTCGTACGACTTCTTGTCGATCCGCTCCAGCTCGGCGAGCGGGACGGTGTTGCGGATGCCCGCGACCACGTCCTCGCCCTGGGCGTTCTGCAGGTAGTCGCCGTAGACGCCCTGGTGGCCGGAGGCGGGGTCGCGGGTGAAGGCGACGCCGGTGCCGGAGTCGGGGCCGAGGTTGCCGAAGACCATCGAGCAGACGTTGACGGCGGTGCCCAGGTCGTGCGGGATGCGCTCCTGACGGCGGTAGAGCTTCGCGCGGTCACCGTTCCAGGAGTCGAAGACCGCCTTGATGGCGAGGTCCATCTGCTCGCGCGGGTCCTGCGGGAACTCCCGGCCGGCCTCCTTCTTGACGATCTTCTTGAAGGTGGTGACCAGCTTCTTCAGGTCGGCGGCCTCCAGGTCGGTGTCGACCGTGACCTTCTTGGCGGCCTTCGCCTTGTCGAGGGCCTCCTCGAAGAGGTCGCCGTCGACGCCGAGGACGGTCTTGCCGAACATCTGGATGAGGCGGCGGTAGGAGTCCCAGGCGAACCGCTCGTCACCGGCCTGCTCGGCCAGGCCCCGCACGGAGGCGTCCGACAGACCGATGTTCAGGACGGTGTCCATCATGCCGGGCATGGAGAACTTGGCGCCGGAGCGGACCGAGACCAGCAGCGGGTTGTCCGCCTGGCCCAGCTTCTTGCCCATCTTGCGTTCCAGGGCGTCGAGGTGCGCACTCACCTCGTCACGCAGTGCCGCCGGTTCCTCGCCACTGTCGAGGTAGACCTTGCATGCCTCCGTGGTGATGGTGAAGCCGGGAGGGACCGGCAGACCGAGGTTGGTCATCTCGGCGAGATTGGCACCCTTGCCGCCGAGGAGGTCCTTGAGGTCCTTGTTGCCCTCGGTGAAGTCGTAAACGAACTTCGGCGCGTGGGGTTCTTTGTTTTCCGACACGGGTCTCGACTCCTTGAGGCCACGGTGGCTGCCCTGACGGCGAGGAACATACCCAGATCGAAGGTGGTTGGGTACGTCTACTTGCCCGTCATACGGCTGTAACCACCCGTCCGCCAGCGGATCGAAAGTCAAAGCTTGGCAAGCCTGACGGAGATTATGTTTTCACTTCTTGAACGCAACGCCGCCCACAGGTGCGGATTTCCGCTCACATGAGCGCCCACCGACACGACTGATTTCGATCGCTGAACGATCAAGGGGTGGCACCCAGTGCCACCCCTTGGAGAAGTGCAGTCGCGCATGATCCGCTCATCTGAGCGCTACCCCTATCAAGGGTGGCGAGAATCACGCTGCCACAGGCCGCCGAATTCCACCATGCGGACGACGCCTCGGACACCAGTCGGAAGCGGAAACACCGCCGTCACACCCGCCCGGAACCGGAACCGTGCCGGCACCGACCGGGCGGGGACCCGCGCCGGCGGGTCCGGGTCCCGGGAGGACGTCGGGATGGCGCCGGAGGGCGTCGGGATGGCGCCGGGGGCCTCGGGGTGGTGCCGGGGAGCGTCGGGGGCGGTGTGACCGGACGCGGCGGGGATGGCATGCCCCGGGGGGCGGGTTTTGGACCGGTCGTACCAGAGCGGGTGTCAGGCGGTGGGGACCGGAGCCGGTTCCGGGCCCCGACGCCGGCCACACCGCGCCCGGACTCCGCCGCCGGCCCTGCCCGCCGCTCCGTACGCCCCCGGCGCCGACCCCCTCACGCCGCCCCCGGAACCTCCCCCTCACATCCCCATCGCCGCGAGCCGCTCCTCCACCCGCTCCGGTGCGTAAAGGTGCTCCACCACCATCGCCCCGGCCCCGACCAGCCCGGCCCGGTCGCCGAGCCGGGAGGTGACCACGTCCAGGTGGGCCGTGGAGCGGGGCAGCGCCCGCTGGTAGAGCAGCTCGCGCACACCGGTCAGGAACGGCGTCCCGGCCAGGTCGCCCGCGATCATCAGCACGCCCGGGTTGAGCAGGGTCACCACCGTCGCCAGCACGTCCCCGACCCGGCGCCCGGCCTCCCGCGCCAGCGCGGCGGCCTCCGGGTGCCCGGCCGCCAGCAGGTCCCGCACATCGGAGCCGGAGGTGGCCGGCACCCCGGACGCGGCCAGCCGCCGGGCCACCGCGCCACCGCTTGCGACCGCCGCCAGGCAGCCCTGCGAACCGCACCGGCACAGCGCGTCGGCGCCGACCCGGATGTGCCCGATGTCGCCGGCGCCGCCGTCCACGCCCCGGTAGACCGAGCCGTCCACGACCACCCCGGCGCCGATACCGGTGGACACCTTGACCAGCACGAAGGCCGTGCAGTCGGGATATCCGGTGCGCTGCTCGCCGTAGGCCATGAGGTTGGCGTCGTTGTCGACCAGCACGGGTATCGGGGGCGCCCCGGTGCGCTCGGTGAAGGCACGGGACATCCGGCCGCGGATGTCGTAGCCGTCCCAGCCCGGCATGATCGGCGGCTGCACCACCCGGCCGGTCTCGCTGTCCACCGGGCCCGGCACCGCGAGCCCGATCCCGCACACCTCCTCGGCCCGGTGCCCGGCCTTGGTCAGCAACTCCTCGAACCAGCCGCCCAGTTCGCCGAGGACCGCCTCCGGTCCCTCCTCCACCACCAGCGTGCCGGCCTGCTCGGCGAGGATCTCCCCGGTCAGCGAGAGCACGGCCGCGCGGGCGTGCCGGGTGTCCAGGTCGGCGGCGAGGACCACCGCGTGGGAGTCGTCGAACTCCAGCGTGATGGAAGGGCGTCCGCCGAGCGGCGAGTCGACCGGGCCGCCGGCGCCCTCGCGCAGCCAGCCCGCCCGGAACAGCCGGTCCAAGCGCTGGCCGACGGTGGCCCGGGACAGTCCGGTCGCCTGCTGGAGCGCCCCGCGCGTCACGGCCCGGCCGTTGCGCACGAGGGCGAGCAGATCCCCGGCTCCCGCCTGGCCTCCGCTCCTGCCGCTCCTGCCGGCCCTTCCCGGACGTCCGGTCATGCGCACCCCCTTGTGTTTCTCCAGCTTGCCTTACATATTGAGTTTTGCGTGTTAAATAGACGTAACCCTACGGTGGTCGCAGCCGAACCTCGCCGCGGCCGGACGTCTTCGGGGAGCCCCGAGTGGATCGCACCGCCCAGCTCAGTACCCGTTCCTTCCCGTACGAGATCGCATACGATCCACCGACCGCACCGCCGTCCCCGCACGTCAGGGCCGCCCGGGTGCTGGCGGCGAACTGGACCGGCGCCTCCACGGTCCCGTCCAGGAAGCTGTACCCGCACCAGTGGTCCTGGGACTCCGCGTTCATCGCGATCGGGCTGCGGCATGTCTCGCCGGCCCGGGCCCAGACGGAGCTGGAGACGCTGCTGGCCGCGCAGTGGGCCGACGGGCGCGTCCCGCACATCGTCTTCAACCCCTCCGTCCCGCTCGACGCGTACTTCCCGAGCCCCGACTTCTGGCGCTCCTCCACCGCCGGGCGCGCCGCGGGCGCCCCGCGCACCGTACAGACCTCCGGCATCGTGCAGCCACCGGTGCACGCGCTGGCCGCCTGGCTGGTGCACCGCGCCGACCCCGCCCTGTCCCGCTCCCGCGGCTTCCTGGCCCGGGTCTACCCGAAGCTGGCCGCCTGGCACCGGTATCTGCTGCACCGGCGGGACCTCGGCGGCGCCGGGCTGGTGTCCGTGGTGCACCCGTGGGAGCAGGGTATGGACAACAGCCCCTGCTGGGACGCCCCGCTGGCCCGGATCACCCCGGCCCCGGCCCGCTCCTTCCGCCGTGCCGACCTCGATCACGGCGCGGCGGAGGACCGGCCGACCGATCTGGACTACGGCCGGTACGTGCGGCTGGCCGCCGACTACCGGGACCGTGAATACGCCGACGGGGAGGGGGAGTTCGCCGTGGAGGACCCGGCGTTCAACGCTCTGCTGATCGCCTCCGAGCACGCCCTCGCGCGGATCGCCGAGGAGCTGGGCGCCGCCGGTGCCGCCCGCCGGGAGCGCGCCGAGCGGCTGACGGCGGCAATGGTGGAGCGGCTGTGGGAGCCGGCCGCCGGGATGTTCCTGTGCCGTGACCTGCGCGGTGACGGTCCGAGGCCCGAGCGCTCGGTCTCCGGGCTGATCCCGCTGCTCCTGCCCGGTCTGCCCCGCGCCGTGGCCGCCGCGCTGGTGGACACCCTGCGCGGGCCGCACTTCTCGCTCGGCGGCCGCACCCGGCTGGTGCCGAGCTACGACCTGCTCGGGGAGGCGTTCGACCCGCACCGCTACTGGCGCGGCCCGGCCTGGTTCAACACCAACTGGCTGCTGGAGCGCGGGCTGCGGGCGCACGGCGAGACGGCCGCGGCCGACGCCCTGCGCACGGCGTTCCTGGAACTGGCCGACGCCACCGGCTTCGCCGAGTACGTCGACCCGTACACCGGCGAGCCCTGCGGGGCGACCGGCTTCAGCTGGACGGCGGCTCTGGCGCTGGACCTGTACCACCGCGAGCCCGCATCACATGGACGTCAAAGGCCGGACAAGAGCCCGTCAAGGGACGTGTCCGCGCCCGGCACCGGCACGTTCGACAGGAGTGACCAAGGAGGGGACCGGGGATGACGGACCGGCATCATCTGCTCGTGCACGGCGCCACCTTCGCCGCCGTGGGCGACCGCGGCGACATCAGCGGGGTACGCGGCGGCGGCTTCCCGGACGGGTTGTTCGTCCGGGACGCCCGGCACCTCAGCCGCTGGCAGCTCACCCTCGACGGGGCGGTGCCCGAGGTGCTCAGCCCGGTGACGGACGGGGACGAGGCGCGCTGTGTGCTGGTCCCGCGCGGTGGCCGGCAGGAGCCGCCGGCCTGCACCGTCTTCCGTGAACAGGCCGTCGGGGACAGCTCGTTCGTGGATTCGCTGAAGGTCACCAGCAACCGTCCGGTGCCCATCACCGTGCGGCTCGCGCTCACCGTCGACGCCGACTTCACCGACCAGTTCGAACTCCGCTCCGACCACCGCACCTACGTCAAGACCGGCGTCGTACGCTCCCGCCACCTCCTCCCCGACGGCATCGAGTTCGCCTACCGCCGGGCCGACTGGCGGTCCCGCACGGCGATCACGGCCGAACCGGCCCCGGACGCCGTGGAGGAGACCGGCACCGGCGCCCGCCGCCTGGTGTGGTCCCTCGACGTCGCGCCGCACGGCACGACCGAGCTGCTGCTGCGGGTGATCGCCCGCCCGCACGGCGAGAAGCGCGCGCTGCGCGTGCCCCGCGACCCGGCCGCCGTGCACCGTCAATTACGCGCCCGTGAGGAGCAGTTCGCCGAGGGGGTGGCCTTTCCCACCGGCTGGCCGGAGCTGACCGCGGCCTGTGTCCGCGGCCTCGCCGACCTCGCCGCGCTCCAGGTGCCGGCCGGCGGACCGGACGGCGAGGACCTGCGCGTCCCGGCGGCCGGCGCGCCCTGGTTCCTCACCCTGCTGGGCCGCGACGCGCTGATCACCTCCCTGTTCGCCCTGCCCTACCGCCCCGGCCCGGCCGCCGCCACCCTGCTCGCCCTGGCCGCCACCCAGGCCACCGGCACCGGTGACGCCCCGGTCGCCCAGCCCGGCAAGATCGTGCACGAGGTGCGGCACGGGGAGCTGGCCCACTTCGGGCAGGTGCCGTTCGGCCGCTACTACGGCTCGGTGGACGCCACCCCGCTGTTCCTGGTCCTGCTCGGCGCGTATGTCGAGCAGACCGGGGACACGGCCCTGGCCCGCCGGCTGGAGCCGCACGCCCGGGCCGCCGTCGGCTGGATGCTCGACCACGGCGGGCTGACCTCGCGCGGCTATCTCGTCTACCGCGCCGACGAGGGCGGCCTCGCCAACCAGAACTGGAAGGACTCCCCCGGCGCGATCTGCTGCGCCGACGGCACCCGGCCCACCGGCGCGGTGATGGCGGCGGGCGCGCAGGGCTACGCGTACGACGCGCTGCGCCGAACGGCGTCGGTGGCGCGCGGAGTGTGGGGCGACGAGACGTACGCGGCGCTGCTGGAGCAGGCGGCGGCCGATCTGCGGGACCGGTTCCAGCGGGACTTCTGGATGCGGGAGCGGTCGTTCCCGGCGCTGGCGCTGGACGGCCAGGGCCGCCAGATAGACGCGCTGGCCTCCGACGCCGGGCATCTGCTGTGGTCGGGGCTGCTGGACAAGGAGTACGGCGAGGTGGTGGGCCGGCGGCTGCTGGAGCCGGACTTCTTCTCCGGCTGGGGCGTGCGCACGGTGGCCTCCGGGCAGCCGGCCTACCACCCGCTGTCCTACCACCGCGGCTCGGTCTGGCCGCACGACAACGCCCTGATCACGCTGGGCCTGGCCCGCTACGGGCTGCACGACGAGGCCCGTACGGTGGCGCACGCGCTGCTCGACGCGGCGGCGGTGACCGGGTACCGGCTGCCGGAGGTGTGGGCCGGGTACGGGCGGGACACGCACGGTGAGCCGGTGCCGTACCCGCACGCGTGCGGCCTGGAGGCCCGGTCCGCGGCGGCGCCGCTGGCCTTGCTGACGGCGGTCGGGGGCGTCTGAGCGCACGATGTCCCGCGCTCCCCGGTGAACGGCGGACCGCCGTGCGCCGTACCGAGGGGCATGCGTCAGTCAGTCGTGGTGGTGGCCGGGGAGCGCGAGTCCGTCGTACGCGGGGTGGGGTGGCGGTGGCCGGGCAGGGCGCGGGCGCTGTCGGTCACCCTGACCGGGCTCGCCGCCCTCCTCGTGCTCGCGGCGCTCGTCATGCCGGACTCGGCGGACCGGCTCGGGCCGGCCGCCTTCGTGCGCGTACCGGCGGAGGCCGTCGTCGGGGCGGTGGTGCTGCCCGCGCTGCCGCGCCGACCCCGGGTGGCGGTGGCCGCGGGGTGCGGGGTGCTGCTCGCGGCGCTGACCGTGCTGAACGCGCTGGACATGGGCTTCCGGCAGTATCTGGGCCGGACGTTCGACGTGGTGCTGGACTGGAGCCTGCTCGGGGACGCGGAGTCGTATCTGGAGGACTCCCTCGGCTCCGGCACCGCCCTCGCCGCCGTGACCGGGGCCCTCGCCCTGGTCCTGCTGCTCTTCGTGCTGCTGGCGCTGTCCGTGGTGCGGCTGACCGAGCTGCTCGCCCGGCACCCCGGCACCGCCCGCCGCTCCACCCTGGTCGCCGCCGTCACGTGGGTCGTCTGTGCCTCGCTCGGCCTGGCGCCGGCGGCCGTGCCGCTCGCCTCCCACCGCGCCGTCACCGCGCTGCGCGGCCAGGTCCACCGGGTCTCGGACACGCTCCGGGACGAGGCGGAGTTCCGGGAGGTGGCCCGGGCCGACGCGTTCGGGAACACCCCGGGCGACCGGCTCGTGCCGGACCTGCGCGGCAAGGACGTCATCTTCGCGTTCGTCGAGAGCTACGGCCGGAGCGCGATCGAGGACCCGGTCATGGCACCCGGCGTGGACCGGATGCTCGACGCCCGCACCAAGGCCCTGGCCGAGGCCGGTTTCCACGCCCGGAGCGGCTGGCTGACCTCGGCGACGTACGGCGGCAGCAGCTGGCTGGGCCACTCCACCACCATGTCGGGGCTGTGGATCAGCAACCAGCAGCGCTACCGCACGGTCATGGCGAGCGACCGCCTCAGCCTGACGGGGGCGTTCCGGAAGACCGGCGCGTTCGAGACGGTCGGGGTGATGCCGGGCGTCCAGAAGGGCTGGCCGGAGCAGAAGTGGTACGGCCTGGACAAGGTCTACGACGCCTTCCGCCTCGGCTACCGGGGTCCGAAGTTCAGCTGGTCGACCATGCCCGACCAGTACGCGCTCCAGCAGTACCAGGAGCGGGTGCACGGCAGGCGGCCTGCCGCGGGCAAGGGGCGGATGTCGCTGCTCATCCTGACCTCCAGCCACCAGCCCTGGGCGCCGGTCCCGAGCATGGTGGACTGGGACCGGCTCGGTGACGGCTCGGCCTTCGAGGCCATGGAGGCGGCGGGCGACAAGGCGGCGGACGTCATCGCCGACACCGCCAGGTCCCGCGCGGCGTACGGCAAGTCGGTCCAGTACTCGGTGACCGCGCTCACCGAGTGGCTCCAGCGGTACGGCACGAAGGACACCGTGCTGGTCTTCCTCGGCGACCACCAGCCCATCGCCCGGGTCAGCGGCACCCACGCGAGCCGGGACGTGCCGGTGTCGCTCGTCGCCAAGGACCCGAAGCTGCTGGACCGGATCGCCGACTGGCACTGGACCGACGGCCTGCGCCCCGCCCACGACGCCCCGGTCTGGAAGATGAGCGCCTTCCGCGACCGCTTCCTGACGGCGTACGGCTCGACACCGGGACCGAAGAGAAACTGACGGACCCTCTCGGCCGGTCAGCCGCCGGAGGTGTCCAGCTCTGCGTCCTCCCCGACGCCCGAGCAGTCGTACGGGTCCTTCAGCCACCCGTCCGGCAGCACCACCCGGTTGTTGCCGGAGGTCCGCCCCCGCGGCCCCTCCGCCCCGGCCGGCCACGCCTGGTCCAGGTCCAGCTCGTCCAGCCCGGCCCGCAGCTCCTGGAGGGAGGAGGTGATCGCGAGCCGCTTGCGCATCTCGGAGCCGACCGCGAAGCCCTTCAGATACCAGGCGACGTGCTTGCGGAAGTCCACCACGCCCTTGGACTCGTCGCCGCTCCACTCCCCGAGCAGCGTGGCGTGCCGCACCATGACGTCGGCGACCTCCCGCAGCGTCGGCCGTACGAAATCCTCCGTACGCCCCTCGAACCCGGCCACCAGGTCCGCGAACAGCCACGGCCGGCCCAGGCAGCCCCGGCCGACCACGACCCCGTCGCAGCCGGTCTCCCGCACCATCCGCAGCGCGTCCTCGGCCGACCAGATGTCGCCGTTGCCGAGCACCGGGATCTCCGGCACATGCTCCTTCAGCCGGGCGATGGCGTCCCAGTCGGCGGTGCCGCCGTAGTGCTGGGCGGTGGTACGGCCGTGCAGCGCGATGGCGGTCACCCCCTCCTCGACGGCGATGCGGCCGGCGTCGAGGTAGGTGATGTGGTCGTCGTCGATGCCCTTGCGCATCTTCATGGTCACCGGCAGGTCACCGGCGCCGGAGACCGCCTCGCGCAGGATGGCCCGCAGCAGGTTCCGCTTGTACGGCAGTGCGGAGCCGCCGCCCTTGCGCGTCACCTTCGGCACCGGGCAGCCGAAGTTCAGGTCGATGTGGTCGGCGAGGTCCTCCTCCACGATCATGCGGACGGCCTTGCCGACGGTCGCGGGGTCGACGCCGTACAGCTGGATCGAGCGCGGCCGCTCGCTCGCGTCGAACCTGATGAGCTGCATGGTCTTCTCGTTGCGCTCGACCAGCGCCCGGGTGGTGATCATCTCGCTGACGAAGAGTCCCTTGCCGCCCGAGAACTCCCGGCACAGGGTGCGGAAGGGCGCGTTGGTGATCCCCGCCATGGGTGCGAGCACGACGGGCGGCGTCACGGCGTGCGGTCCGATGGAAAGCGGGTGGGTCATCGTCAGGGCTCCGGGACGGATCTACGGCGACAGGGGCAAGGCTCCATTGTCCCCCACCCGGCCGGACACTCGTATCCCCCACCCGGCCGGGCGCTCGTATCCCTTACCCGGCCGGGCGCTCGTCGGGCAGTTCCGCGAGCCGTTCCAGCCGCTCCTCGCTCTCCTCGTCGGCGGGCAGGTAGGCGACCACCCGGTGGGCGGGGGACTGCGGGGCCGGCCACATGTTCCGGTGCTCCAGCCGGATCAGCCCGACCCGGGGGTGCCGGTACCGCTTGACGTGCGGGGACATCGGCGCGACCTCGTGCCGTTCCCACAGCTCCCGGAACTCGCCGGAGGCCCGGAGCAGCCGGTTCAGCTGCTGCTTCCAGGCGGGCTCGGCCACGTGCTCGGCCATGCCCGCGCGGTACTTGGCGATCAGGTCGCGCAGCATCTCGTCCCGGTCCAGGAAGTCCCGTTTCCAGCGCTCGCTGGTGGTCGGCAGCCGCAGGCAGTTCCGGTCGGCCGGGGGCAGCTCGGCGGGGTCGCCGAAGAGCTGGGCGTAGGGGCGGTTGGCGGCGAGGACGTCGTAGCGGGCGTTCTGCAGGGAGGCCGGGTAGGGGGCGAGCCGTTCGACGACCTTCAGGGCGGTCTTGGCGGCGACCGGGTACTCCGGCCCGGAGCGCGGGTCGTGGGTCCCGGCCAGGGCGAACAGGTGGGCGCGCTCGGTGGGGTCCATCAGCAGGGCGCGGGCGACGGCGTCCAGCACCTGCGCGGAGACGTGGGCGGCGCGGCCCTGCTCGAACCACGTGTACCAGGTGACGCCGACGGCGGAGAGCTGGGCGACCTCCTCGCGGCGCAGTCCGGGGGTGCGGCGGCGGGGACCGCGGGACATCATGCATGACTCATTAGTTAGACACACTATCGAAATCGGCGTACGATGGCGGACATGCCCGAGTTGAGCCATCGCCGCCGCATGCTCGTGCTCGCGATCTGCTGCATGAGCCTGCTGATCGTGAGCCTGGACACCACCGCGCTGAACGTGGCACTGCCCGCGATGCAGCACGACCTGGACGCCACCACCTCCGGTCTGCAGTGGACCATCGACGCGTACACGCTCGTCCTGGCCTCGCTGCTGATGCTCGCCGGCTCCACGGCCGACCGGATCGGCCGCAAGCGGGTCTTCATGGCGGGCCTGGCGGTGTTCACCGCGGGGTCGGTGCTCTGCTCCCTCGCCCCGAACCTGGAACTGCTCGTCGTGTTCCGCATGGTCCAGGCGGTGGGCGGCTCGATGCTCAACCCGGTCGCCATGTCGATCATCACCAACACCTTCACCGACCCCCGCGAGCGCGCCCGCGCGATCGGCGTGTGGGGCGCGGTCGTCGGCATCGCCATGGCGGCGGGCCCGCTGGTCGGCGGGCTGCTGGTGCAGTCGGTGAGCTGGCGCGCCATCTTCTGGCTCAACCTCCCGGTCGGCCTGGCGGCCCTGCTGCTCACCCTGCGCTACGTCCCCGAGTCCCGCGCGCCCCGGGCCCGCCGCCCCGACCCGGTCGGCCAGCTGCTGGTGATCGCCCTGTTCGGCGCGCTGACGTACGCGATCATCGAGGCCCCGGAATCCGGCGCCGGTCCCGTCCTCCCCTTCGCCTTGATCGCGGTGGCCGCCCTCCTGGCCCTCCTGTGGTACGAGCCCCGGCGCGCCGAACCCCTCATCGACCTGCGCTTCTTCCGCTCGGCCCCGTTCAGCGGCGCCACCGTGATCGCGATCAGCGCGTTCGCGGCCCTGGGCGGCTTCCTGTTCCTGTCCACGCTGTACCTGCAGAACGTGCGCGGCCTCGACGCCCTGCACGCGGGCCTGTGGATGCTGCCGATGGCCGTGCCGATGTTCCTGTGCGCCCCGCTGTCCGGCCGTCTGGTCGGCAGCCGCGGCCCGCGGGTCTCCCTGCTGGTGGCGGGTGCGGCGATGACCGCGAGCGGTGTCCTGTTCGCCGCGTTCGAGGCGGAGACGGAGAACGCCACCCTGCTGCTCGGCTACGTCCTCTTCGGCATCGGCTTCGGCTTCGTGAACGCGCCGATCACCAACACGGCGGTGTCCGGCATGCCCCGCGCCCAGGCCGGGGTCGCCGCCGCCGTCGCCTCCACCAGCCGGCAGCTGGGCTCCACGCTCGGCGTCGCGGTGATCGGCGCGGTCCTGGCCTCCGGCATCGGCTCGTCGCCGTACCGTCCCACGTTCGTCCCGGCGGCCCGCCCCGGCTGGTGGATCCTCGCCGGCTGCGGCCTCGCCGTCCTGGTCCTCGGCCTGCTGTCCAGCGGCGGCTGGGCGCGCCGGACGGCCGAGCGGACGGCGGCGAGCCTGGAGCCGGCGGAGATACGCCCGGTCGCGGAGACGGCGTCGAAGGGGGCGTGACCCGGGCGGTCACCGCCAGGCGGTGGCCTCGGTCGCGTGGATGCAGTACCGCTCGAAGGTGCTCTTGCCACCGGGCTTCGGCACGGCGCACGCGGTGACCTGGAACTCGCCGTCGGGGACCGACACCATGTGGGTGAACTGGTCGTTGCCGTACGCGATCTCGGCGGTCCGCGTGCTGCCGCCCGTGACACTGACCGTCACCTGGTCGCCGGGATTCCCCTGCTCGATCTTCGCCCAGACCGCCTCGCAGTCCTCGCTGTAGCGGATCTGGAGGAGCGCGGGATTGCCCGCGGTGGGCTTGAAGGTGCCCGCGTCTTCGCCGCACCCCTCGTTCTGCGGGTTCTTCCCCTCGCAGACCGCTCCGTCGCCGGGGCAGGTCGGCTCGTCGAAGAGCGACTTCAGCACATGGTCGCCGAGCGGAGTCATCACGGCACCGGCCCCCGCACCCACAATGGCGACCGCGTACGCCAGCGCGGCCGGGCCGCTGAGCATTTTCCTCCACCACGGGCGGTGCGGCGGGGGGTTCGGGGGGTCGGAGGGTGCCGGGGAGTTGTCGCCGGTGTTGGCCGTAGTCATGAGAACACTCACCTTGACGTGCTGCTCCTGACGGCCAGGATCGCCCTGCCGCCGTCGCAGGCGTAAGGCGCACACGGAAGCAGGAAGGCGCGTCGGCCGGCCATGCATGCGCCCCCACGTGCCCACTCCGCACCACCAGAGGGCCGCCGAGCCGACTCCTCGTAAATGGCTCGGAGTTGTTTCCGCGACTCACGAACTGGCGCGGGCGATGGACTACGCTGCTCAGAAGGCCGTTTCTGCGGGCAGAGCGTCTCGCGCTCCCTTTCCCTCGAAAGGACCGCCGCTCTCGTGATCGACGCGTCCGTTCAGGCCATTCCCGGGCTGCTCGTCTGGTTCCTTCCGATCGCCCTGTGCTTGGCGGTGCCGTCAGCTCTGATCGCGCGTGCGCGCCGGAAACCGGTCACCGTGCGCGTACTCCTGGCCGTCTGTTCCGCCGGAATCCTCGCCGTGACCTTGCTGCCGGCAGACGGAGGTCCCGTCGGCGACGGAGCGGTATGCGATCTGAGTTCGCCATTTCCTCAGATGCTGACCTCTTCCAGCGCGCTGCTGAACGTTGCCTTGTTCGTCCCGGCCTCCTTCTTCGCCGCTCTCGTCTTTCCGCGCCCCCTGACCGTCCTCGCGGTCACATCAGTGGGAAGCGGACTCATCGAACTGTTCCAGGCGGAGGGGGCCATGGGCCGCTCGTGCAGTGCGACGGACATCGTTGCCAACACGACCGGTTCACTGATCGGAGTGGCGGCGGGAACCGTATGGTGCCGACGTACCGGGCGGCGGGTCACGGGAAGGGCCAAGCGTGATGCGCTCTGGGGCGCGACTCTCGCCGTTACCGGCTCTGCCGCCTTGGCCGCCACCTTCCACTCCTCCGTCACTCCCTACATTCCCCTGACAGAGCGACCGGGATTCGCGGCCGACCAGCGTGCCATCGAGGGCGCGGACACATGGATCACCGAGGCCGCCGCGTATGTCTTCGGAAAGGGGACGCGGATCGAACAGACCATTGTCGCGAAGCACAGTGGACTGGTGACGGCAAAGACCAACAGGGGCGAGATCACCGGATGGTGGCCTGAGAGGAAATTGGAAGAAGCCGCCTTCACGGACAACAGGGCAGAGCCCGGCTCCCTGAATCAGGCCCAGGCCGAAGAGATCTCGACCCGCTTCGTCCGCCGATGGTTCCCTGCCGAGGCGCTCGGCGCCGAACGAACCGTGCATGTCAGCGGATCAGGGAACAGCGCGGTCTACATGTTCGCGTACCGTCGGTACAAAAAGGGACTGATGATGCCTATGCGGCTGAATGTCACGGTGACCTCAAGTGGGCGCATCATGAACTTCACCGCCCGCGCGTTGACGGACCCCGAACTGCCCGAAAGCACCGTGTCGAAGGACGAGGCAGCGCGGCTTGCCCGCACGTACACGGGCCGTACCGCCCAAGGCGCGGTGCTCCTGGCCCAGAAGGTCAAGGGCCAGGGCTGGCGACCCGTGTGGATGATGGGTGCCGAGAGCGGTGATGTGTTCGTTGACGCCGTCACCGGCCTGCGGATCCCCCAAGGCGCCCTGGTCCGCTAGCGGTGTGCGAGCCGTCCTGCTGCCCCGTGCGGTGGTCGGGACCCCGAGCGGCGTCCAGGTGATCGTCCGCGCCGCGCCATCCCGGGCAGGGTGTGCGCGGCGGCGGCGAGGGCGCCGAGGACGTTGACCGCGTCGGCGGATCCAGGGGCCGTCGTACAACGGGAGTCCCTCATGCGCCGGGAATCACTGCCCTTCCGCCCTCAACCCCCGCACCAGCAGCCCCACCACCGCCTCGAACTCCTCCTCGATTCCCGGTGTCGTCCACTCGCGGGCGTACCCCGGGTCGTGGAAGCGGCCGGTCGCGTGGAAGACGGCGCGGGCGGCCGTGGCCGGGTCGGGGGCGGTGAAGTCGCCCGACTCCGCGCCCGCGGCGATGATCCGGGTGAGCTGGCCGGTGAGGTCGGCGATGTGGTCGTGGACCACGCCCCCGAGTTCGTCGACGAGCACGGTGTACGTGGCGAACAGCTCGGGGTCGTCGCCCGCCTTGTGCCGCTTGGCCTCGAAGAGGGCCGCGAGCCAGTCCCGCAGCCGCCGTTCCGGGGCGAGGTCCTCGGCGGCGGCGATGCCGGCGAGCCGCTCGGAGGTGCGGTCCAGCCAGCGCTTGGTCACCGCCTCGCGCAGCGCCGCCTTGGTGCGGAAGTGCCGGTAGACGCTGCCATGGCTGACGCCGAGCGCGCGGGCCACGTCGACCACGGTGGCCTTGGCCGGGCCGTGGCGGCGCAGCACCTCCTCGGTGGCTTCGAGGATGCGCTCGGCGGTCAGGGTCTCGGTGGTCGAAGGCATGCCTAGACGGTACCCGGCACGACCGTCAGCGTTCGCTGTCGAGCATCGCCATCTGCTCCGCCGCGTACCGGTCGCCGGCCGCCGCGTCCGCCGGCACGGCGGCCTCGATGGCGGCGAGGTCGGCCTCTTCCAGGGTCACGTCCAGCGCGCCCAGCGCCTCGTCGAGCCGCTGCCGGGTGCGGGCGCCGACCAGCGGCACGATGTCCTCACCCCGGGAGAGCACCCAGGCGATGGCGATCTGCGCGACGGAGACGCCCTTCTCCTCCGCGATCTTGCGCAGGGACTCGACCAGGGTGAGGTTGTGCCGCAGGTTGTCGCCCTGGAAGCGGGGCGAGTGGGCGCGGAAGTCGTTCGCGGCAAAGCCCTGGTCGGCCGAGACGTGCCCGGAGAGCAGCCCGCGCGAGAGCACGCCGTAGGCGGTGACGGCGATGCCCAGCTCGCGCAGGGTGGGCAGGATCTCCCGCTCGGGGCCCCGGGAGATGAGGGCGTACTCGATCTGGAGGTCCGCGATGGGGGCGGTGGCGGCGGCCCGGCGGATGGTGTCCGCGCCGACCTCGCTCAGCCCGATGTGCCGGACCCATCCCTTGTCGACGAGTTCGGCGATGGCGCCGACGGTCTCCTCGATGGGCACGTCCGGGTCGAGCCGGGACGGACGGTAGATGTCGATGTGGTCGACGCCGAGGCGCTGGAGGGAGTAGGCGGCGAAGTTCTTCACGGCGGCCGGGCGGCCGTCGAAGCCGAACCAGTCGCCGTCCGGGCCGCGCAGCGCGCCGAACTTCACGCTGACCCGCGCGTTCTCGCGCAGCGCGGCGGGGGCGGTGCGCAGCGCCTCGTTGATCAGCAGCTCGTTGTGGCCCATGCCGTAGAAGTCGCCGGTGTCGAGCAGGGTCACGCCGGCCTCCAGGGCGGCGTGGATGGTCGCGATCGACTCGGCGCGGTCCGCCTCGCCGTACATGCCGGACATGCCCATGCAACCGAGGCCGAGGGCGGAGACCTGGGGGCCGGTGGTGCCGAGGTTTCGGGTTCGCATCGTCATGCCCCCACTGTGGCATGACAGCTAACAGATTTCAATATCTGTCAGTCCAATAATGTCCACGCATACCCTCCGCGCCCCCGCGTGGTCCAGACCTCTTGACGAATGGTCTGGACCAGCGCACTGTCATGTCTGCGACACCCCATCGACCCGAACCCCCACCGGGAGGCCCGATGCTCCGCCGCACCCTGCGCCTGCTCACCGCCGCCCTGACCGGCGCCGTCCTCGCCCCGCTGGCCATCGCCACCGCACCCGCCGCCTCCGCCGCCGACACCTGCGCGGTGAAATCGAGGCCGGCGGGCAAGGTGCTCCAGGGCTACTGGGAGAACTGGGACGGCTCCGCCAACGGCGTCCACCCGCCCTTCGGCTGGACCCCGATCACCGACTCCCGCATCCCCGCCCACGGCTACAACGTGATCAACGCGGCCTTCCCGGTGATCCGCTCCGACGGCACCGCGCTGTGGGAGGACGGCATGGACGCCGGCGTGAAGGTGGCCACGCCCGCCGAGATGTGCCAGGCCAAGGCGTCCGGCCAGACGATCCTGCTGTCCATCGGCGGCGCGGCGGCCGGCATCGACCTGTCGTCCCAGACCGTCGCCGACCGCTTCGTGGCGACGATCGTGCCGATCCTGAAGAAGTACAACTTCGACGGCATCGACATCGACATCGAGACGGGTCTGGTCGGCAGCGGCAACATCAACCAGCTGTCCGCGTCCCAGGCCAACCTGATCCGCATCATCGACGGGATCCTCGCCCAGATGCCCTCGAACTTCGGCCTGACGATGGCCCCGGAGACGGCGTACGTCACGGGCGGCAGCGTCACCTACGGCTCGATCTGGGGCGCGTACCTGCCGGTCATCAAGAAGTACGCGGACAACGGCCGGCTGTGGTGGCTGAACATGCAGTACTACAACGGCAGCATGTACGGCTGCTCGGGCGACTCGTACTCGGCGGGCACCGTACAGGGCTTCACCGCGCAGACCGACTGTCTGAACAAGGGCCTGGTGGTGCAGGGCACGACGATCAAGGTGCCCTACGACAAGCAGGTCCCGGGGCTGCCCGCCCAGCCCGGCGCGGGCGGCGGCTACATGTCCCCGTCCCTGGTCGCCCAGGCCTGGCGGAACTACGGCACCTCGCTCAAGGGCCTGATGACCTGGTCCGTCAACTGGGACGGTTCGAAGAACTGGACGTTCGGCGACAACGTCAAGGCGCTCCAGGGCCGTTGAGCGGGCGCGGACACACGAATGCCGGGCGGGCCCTCATCGGCCCGCCCGGCATTTCGCGGTCGTGACTAGGCGCCCAGCAGACGCGAGGCCAGGTACCCCTCGATCTGGTCGAGCGACACCCGCTCCTGCTTCATCGAGTCACGCTCGCGCACGGTGACGGCGTTGTCCTCGAGGGTGTCGAAGTCGACGGTCACGCAGTACGGCGTGCCGATCTCGTCCTGACGGCGGTAGCGGCGGCCGATGGCGCCGGCGTCGTCGAACTCGATGTTCCAGTGCTGGCGCAGCGCCTGGGCCAGGCCCTTGGCCTTCGGGGACAGCTCCGGGTTGCGGGACAGCGGCAGCACGGCCACCTTCACCGGGGCGAGACGGTGGTCGAGCCGCAGGACGGTCCGCTTCTCCATCTTGCCCTTGGCGTTGGGCGCCTCGTCCTCGACATAGGCGTCCAGGAGGAAGGCCAGCATGGTGCGGCCGACACCCGCCGCCGGCTCGATGACGTACGGCGTCCAGCGCTCGCCGGCCTCCTGGTCGAAGTAGGAGAGGTCCTGGCCGGAGGCCTTGGCGTGCGCGGAGAGGTCGTAGTCGGTGCGGTTGGCGACACCCTCCAGCTCGCCCCACTCGCTGCCGCCGAACTGGAAGCGGTACTCGATGTCGGCGGTGCGCTTGGAGTAGTGGGAGAGCTTCTCCTTCGGGTGCTCGTACCAGCGCATGTTCTCCTCACGGAGACCCAGGCCGGTGTACCAGTTCCAGCGCTGCTCCATCCAGTATTCCTGCCACTGCTCGTCCTCGCCCGGCTTGACGAAGAACTCCATCTCCATCTGCTCGAACTCGCGGGTGCGGAAGATGAAGTTGCCCGGCGTGATCTCGTTGCGGAACGACTTGCCCATCTGGGCGATGCCGAACGGCGGCTTGCGGCGCGAGGTGGTCTGCACCTGGGCGAAGTTGGTGAAGATGCCCTGGGCGGTCTCGGGGCGCAGGTAGGCGACGGAGCCGGAGTCCTGGGTCGGGCCGAGGTGGGTGGACAGCAGGCCGGAGAACTGCTTGGGCTCGGTGAACTGGCCCTTGTTGCCGCAGTTCGGGCAGTTGATGTCCGCGAGGCCGTTCGCCGGGGCGTGGCCCTTCTTCTCCTCGTACGCCTCCTCCAGGTGGTCGGCGCGGAACCGCTTGTGACACGAGGTGCACTCGGTCAGCGGGTCCGTGAAGGTGGCGACGTGGCCGGAGGCGACCCAGACCTCGGAAGCCAGGATCACGGACGAGTCGATACCGACGACGTCCTCGCGCGACGTCACCATGTAGCGCCACCACTGGCGCTTGATGTTCTCCTTGAGCTCGACACCCAGCGGTCCGTAGTCCCAGGCGGCACGCTGGCCGCCGTAGATCTCACTGCAGGGGAAAACGAAGCCACGGCGCTTGCTCAGGCTGACGATGGTGTCGATCTTGTCGGCGGCCACGGTGCTCTCTTCATTAACGACGACGGGCGTTGAAGCGAGATGCTTCCAGCGAATGATTCAGGTTACCGGCGCAGGCTCCCCCACGACCAAATCGGCCCCTGTCCAGACCGTATGACGAGCGTTGTTGACAACGGTTTCCATATTTGTTGAAAATGACTGTCATGAACGTACGACGACGCCTCATACCCACCGCCGCGCTGGCCGCGGTCACCGCGCTCGGTACCGCCACCCTCGCCGGCTGCTCCGGCGACGCGGCGGGAGCGGGCAACACGTCCAAGTTCGACGTCGTCTCGTCGTTCTACCCGATGACCTTCCTCGCCGAGCGGATCGGCGGGGACCACGTCCACGTCACCACCCTCACCTCCCCCGGCCAGGAACCGCACGACCTGGAGCTGAGCCCGAAGCAGATCGGCTCCCTGGAGGATTCCGACGCGGTGCTGTACCTGAAGAACCTCCAGCCCTCCGTCGACAAGGCGGTGGCCCAGTCCCCGGTCGACACCAAGATCGACGCGGCCTCCCTGACCACGCTGGAGGACCACGGCAACGAGGTCGGCGGCCACGCGGCCGAGCACGACCACCACGAGGACGGCGAGGAGGCGGGCAAGGACCCGCACATCTGGCTCGACCCCGTGCGCTACGCCCAGGTCGCCGAGGGCGTCGGCAAGGCCTTCGAGAAGGCCGACCCCGACCACGCGGCCGACTACAAGAAGAACACCGCCGCCCTGGTCGAGCAGCTGAACGCGCTGCACAACGAGTTCCACAACGGCCTCGCGCACACGAAGAGCAAGGTCTTCATCACCACCCACGCCGCCTTCGGCTACCTCGCCGAGCGCTACGGCCTGACCGAGGAGGCCATCAACGGCCTCGACCCCGAGTCGGAGCCGAGCGCCGCCCGGGTGAAGGACCTGGAGAAGACGGCCGAGGCCGACGGCGTCTCCACGGTCTTCTACGAGACCCTGGTCAGCGACAAGACCGCCAAGACCATCGCGAACGACACCGGCCTGAAGACCGACGTCCTCGACCCGATCGAGGGCATCACCGACCACTCCCGCGGCCAGGACTACTTCGCGGTCCAGCGGGCCAACCTGAAGGCGCTCCAGCAGGCCCTGGGCGCCAAGTGAGCGGCACGGGAGGCACCATGACCACCGGCGAACCCGTCATAGCCCTGCGCGAGGTGAGGGCCGAGCTCGGCGCCCGGCCCGTGCTGCGCGGCATCGACCTCACCGTCGGCCGCGGCGAGGTCGTCGCGCTGCTCGGCGCCAACGGCTCCGGCAAGTCCACCGCCGTCCGCGCGATCATCGGCCAGGTGCCGGTCAGCGGCGGCACGGTCGAGCTGTTCGGCACCCCGCGCCGCTCCTTCCGCGACTGGGCGCGCGTGGGCTACGTACCGCAGCGCACGACGGCCGCGGGCGGCGTCCCGGCGACGGTCACCGAGATCGTCTCCTCCGGCCGGCTCGCCCGCACCCGCTTCGGGCCCTTCCGCAGGACCGACCGGGAGGCGGTCCGGCGCGCCCTGGAGCTGGTCGGCATGGCCGACCGCGCCAAGGACTCGGTGACCGCCCTGTCCGGCGGCCAGCACCAGCGGGTGCTGATCGCCCGCGCGCTGGTCTCCGAGCCGGAGCTGCTGATCATGGACGAGCCGATGGCCGGCGTCGACCTGGCCAGCCAGGAGGTGCTGGCCGAGACCCTGCGCCGGCAGGTGGAGGCCGGTACGACGGTCCTCCTCGTGCTGCACGAGCTGGGCCCGCTGGAGCCGCTCATCGACCGGGCGGTCGTCCTGCGCGACGGCTGCGTCCTGCATGACGGCCCGCCGCCGCGCGCGGTCGGCCAGCACGCCCTGCCCGGCCACGACCACGTACACCCGCACGCGCCGGCGGGCACCGAACCGATCCGCACGGGACTGCTGAGCTGATGGAATTCCTGAACTACGCCTTCATGCAGCGGGCGCTGCTGGCCGCCGTGCTGGTCGGCATCACCGCGCCCGCGGTCGGCATCTACCTGGTCCAGCGCCGCCAGGCCCTGATGGGCGACGGCATCGGGCACGTGGCCATGACCGGCGTCGGCCTCGGCTTCCTGCTCTCCACCTCCCCGGTGTGGATGGCGACGGCCGTCTCCGTGCTCGGCGCGGTCCTGATGGAGCTGATCCGCTGGTACGGCCGCACGCGCGGCGACATCGCCCTGGCCATGCTGTTCTACGGCGGCATGGCCGGCGGCGTGATGCTGATCAACCTGGCGCCGGGCGGCTCCAACGCCAACCTGACCTCGTACCTGTTCGGCTCCCTGTCCACGGTCGCCCCGTCCGACGTGACCGCGATCTGTGTGCTGGCCGCCTTCGTGCTGCTGGTCACCCTGGGCCTGCGCCGCCAGCTGTTCGCGGTCAGCCAGGACGAGGAGTTCGCCCGGGTCACGGGCCTGCCGGTGCGCGCCCTGAACCTGCTGACGGCCGTCACCGCGGCCGTCACCGTGACCGTCGCCATGCGGGTGGTCGGGCTGCTGCTGGTGTCCGCGCTGATGGTCGTGCCCGTGGCGGCGGCCCAGCAGCTCACCCGCAGCTTCACCGTGACCTTCGTGATCGCCGTCGCCATCGGCGTGGCCGTGACCGTCAGCGGCACGGTCACGTCCTACTACCAGGACGTCCCGCCCGGCGCCACGATCGTCCTGCTGACCATCGCCGCCTTCCTCGCGCTGACCGCGCTCGCCACCCCGCTGGCCCGGCGGCGCGCCCGCGCGGCGGCCGCGGCCCGGCCCGCCCCGGACCCCGCGGAGTGCGCGGTCCCGGGCGCGCGCGGCGCCGCGGACGAGGTCGGCGTCTGACCGCCGATCGCCCGGGCTGGCACAATGGCCCGGGCAGAAGCGAGCCATCGAAGGAGGCAACGGTGACGACCGCTGGACCGCCCGTGAAGGGGCGCGCGACCCGCCAGCGTGCAGCCGTGGCGGCGGCCCTGGACGAGGTCGACGAGTTCCGCAGCGCCCAGGAGCTGCACGACATGCTCAAGCACAAGGGCGACTCCGTCGGGCTGACCACGGTCTACCGCACCCTCCAGTCCCTCGCCGAGGCCGGCGAGGTCGACGTCCTGCGCACCTCCGACGGCGAGTCCGTCTACCGCCGCTGCTCCTCCGGGGAACACCACCACCACCTGGTCTGCCGCGCCTGCGGCAAGGCCGTGGAGGTGGAGGGCCCGGCCGTCGAGAAGTGGGCGGAGGCCATCGCGGCGGAACACGGCTACGTCAACGTGGCGCACACGGTGGAGATCTTCGGCACGTGCGCGGAGTGCGCCGAGGGCTAGCCGCCGTGAGAGAGCGGGGGCGTTGCCGGCCGCGGGCGCGTTGTGGCCGGTCGCGCAGTTCCCCGCGCCCCTCGGCGGGGCGCGGGTGACCGTGGCGGCTAGGAATCGCCCTTCATCGCGGCCTCCATCGCCAGCAGCTGCTCGTTCGGGACGGCGCCGCCGAAGCGGCGGTCCCGGGAGGCGAACTCCATACAGGCCCGCCACAGGTCACGGCGGTCGAAGTCGGGCCACAGCACGTCCTGGAAGACCATCTCGGCGTACGCGCTCTGCCACAGCAGGTAGTTGGAGGTGCGCTGCTCACCGCTCGGCCGCAGGAACAGGTCGACGTCCGGCATGTCCGGGTAGTACAGGTACTTCTGGACGGTCTTCTCGGTGACCTTCGACGGATCGAGCCGGCCCGCCCGCACGTCCTCGGCGATGGCCTGCGCCGCGTCGGCGATCTCGGCACGGCCGCCGTAGTTCATGCAGAAGTACAGGGTGAGCAGGTCGTTGCCCTTGGTTTGCTCCTGGGCGACCTGGAGCTCCTTCGCCACCGACTTCCACAGCTTGGGCATGCGGCCCACCCAGCGCACCCGGATGCCGAGCGCGTCGAGCTCGTCGCGGGTCTTGCGGATGAAGTCCCGGTTGAAGTTCATCAGGAAGCGGACCTCGTCGGGCGAGCGCTTCCAGTTCTCGGTGGAGAAGGCGTACAGCGAGATGTTGCGCACGCCGACCTCGATCGAGCCCTGGAGCACGTCCAGCACCCGCTCGGCGCCGACCTTGTGCCCCTCCGTGCGCGGCAGCCCCCGCTCCTTGGCCCACCGTCCGTTGCCGTCCATCACGATCGCGACGTGGTTCGGCACCAGCTCACCGGGGAGCTTGGGCGCGCGGGCACCGGACGGATGCGGCTCCGGCGCCTTGTACTCGCGCCGCTGGCGCCCCAGGATCCCGCGTACGACCATGTGCTTCTCGTCTCCTCGACCCGTGCCGTGGTTACTTCTCTACGTAGCGCAGGGAGCGCAGTCCGCGCTCCAGATGCCAGTGCAGGTAGGCGGACACCAGCCCGCTGCCCTCGCGGACGTACCTCGGCTCGCACGCGTCCGCCGTCTCCCAGTCTCCCGTAAGCAGCGCGCCCAGCAGGACCAGGGTCTGGGGCGACGGCACGACGCTGCCGGGCACCCGGCAGTCGGCGCACACCGAGCCGCCGGAGGCCACGGAGAAGAACCGGTTCGGGCCCGGCATCCCGCACTTGGCGCAGTCGCCGAAGCTGGGCGCGTAGCCGTTGACGGCCAGGGACCGCAGCAGAAAGGCGTCAAGGACGAGGTGCGGCGCGTGCTCGCCCCGGGCGAGCGTCCGCAGCGCCCCGACGAGCAGCAGGTACTGCTGTACCGCCGGCTCGCCCTCGTGATCGGTGAATCGCTCGGCGGTCTCCAGCATGGCCGTCCCGGCGGTGTACCGGGCGTAGTCCGTGACGATCCCGCCGCCGTACGGAGCGATGGTCTCGCTCTGCGTGCACAGCGGCAGGCCACGCCCGACCAGCTCACTCCCACGGGCGAAGAACTGCACGTCCACGTGGGAGAACGGCTCCAGCCGGGCCCCGAACTTCGACTTCGTCCGCCGCACCCCGCGGGCCACGGCCCGCACCCGTCCGTGCCCGCGCGTGAGCAGGGTGATGATCCGGTCCGCCTCGCCCAGCTTCTGGGTGCGCAGCACGATGCCGTCGTCGCGGAACAGACTCATGGGCCCATTCTCGCCCATGCGCGAAGGCGCTAGAGCACCTCTCCGCGGCTGCGGGCGTTGGCGTACGCGGTGGCCGCGCTGAGCCGCTCGGCCGGGGTGGCGCAGCGCAGCGCGCCCGGCTCGGCGTCCCACTCACGCCCGCCGCCGTAGGGTCTCACCTGCACATACGGCCCCTCATGCCCCATGACGACGCCGACCTTCCCGGTGCGGGTGTCCACCACATGACTGCCGACGACGGGTTTCACCGGGCCTCCCCCGCCAGTGCCGCCGCCAGCCGGCGCGCGGTCTGGACCGAGCACCGCCCCAGGTCCACCAGCGGGCTGGGCACCTCCCGCACGAGACTCACCGGATCGAGCCCCAGCGACGGGAGAACGACCCCGGCCTTTTCGAGAGCCGACCGCAATTCCCTCAACGCCTCCTCCGCCTCTTCGATGCCGCTCACTTCGCTCCCCTTCCATGTCCGAGTTTACGCTTTGTACATCAAGCGTGACGCTGTGCTTTCCCGCTCGGAAGGGGTCCCCGCCCCGGGTCGGCCGTGGCCGGAGGTCCGCGACAGGCGGTACGGGTGCGCTCGGGGGCGGAACGCGAACGCGCCGGACGGGGGCGGGATTCACCCGGGTGGAGCTGGGACGGGCGGGTTCGTTCGCGTGCGCTGTCTTGACCGCCCCCACGGCCCCTCCTATCGTCGCGCTACCGAGCGGACGTAGGACGTAGGACGTCGTATCTCACTCCTCCCACCACCCCCATCCCTCATCGGCTCACCGACCTGCTGGAGGACCCGTGCGCGACGACGTGATCCCCGACGTACCGGCACCGCGCCGCCGGTCGTTACTGCTGGGTGCCGGGGGGCTGGGCGCGGGGGCGGTGCTGGCGGGGTGTTCCGCCGGGCCGGAGTCGACCAACGACACCGGCGGCGGGGGCAGTGGCAAGGACCGGACGCTGACCGCCGTCATCGGCTACGGCAACGACGGCAGCTGGGACCCGACACAGACCGCCTCCGCGTTCGCGATGGCCGCCAACAATCACATCTACGAGGGACTTCTCGACACCGACCCGATCACCCGGGCGCCGTACCCCGCCCTCGCCACCGCGCTCCCCGCCGACCCGAAGGCGACCACCTGGCGGTTCACGCTCCGCGACGGCGCCACCTTCCACGACGGCAAGCCCGTCACCGCCGACGACGTCGTGTTCGTCTTCGACCGGATCCTCGACCCCAAGACCCAGACCCTCGCCAAGGGCTTCTTCGCCTCCTGGCTGGAGTCGGTCCGCAAGACCGGTGCCCGGACCGTCGAGCTGAGGCTCAGGTTCCCGTTCCCGGACGGGCTCGCCCGGCTCACCCTCGCCAAGATCATGCCCGCGCACGTCTACTCCCGGCCCGGCGCCTGGGACGACGCGGTCAAGGGGCTGGCCGTGGGCTCGGGGCCGTACCGGCAGACCGCGCACCACCCGAAGTCGAACACCACCTTCGAGGCGTTCGCCGCGTACAACGGCCCGCGCAGGCCCGTCTTCCGGAAGATGAACTGGCTGACCATCGTGGACGCCTCCTCCCGCGTCGCGCGGATCTCCGGCACCGGCGCCGGCGCGCAGATCGCCGACAACATCCCGTACGCCAACATCCCCCGTCTGGAGCAGGGCGGGCTGAAGGTGGCCGGCGGGGCCGGGATGAACAACCTGTTCCTGATGTTCAACACCCGGCACAAGCCGTTCGACGACGTGCGGGTGCGCCAGGCCCTGCACTACGCCATCGACAGCGAGAAGATGGTGCGGGTCGCCCTGAAGGGGCACGGCCGGCCCGCGTCCTCGTTCCTCAACGAGGGCAACCCGAGCCACCGGCGGGCCAGGACCGTCTACGACTACGACCCCGGCAAGGCGAAGGCACTGCTGAGGGCCGCCGGGGTGACGGACCTGAAGGTCGAGATCATGGCCGTCAACGTCAGCTGGATCGTGGACTGCCTGCCGACGGTCAAGTCCTGCTGGGACGCCGTGGGCGTGCGCACCACCCTGGCGCCGCAGGAGACCACGGCCGTGTTCACCAAGATGGACCAGCGGCGGGACTACCAGGTGGTGGCCGCCGCCTCCAACCCCAACCAGTTCGGGCTCGACGCCGACCTGATCATGCGCTACAACTACGGCCCCGAGAACCTGTGGATGCGCTACACGCGGTGGGCGGACGACCCGGTCGCCCGGCGGCTCTTCGCGGACATGGACCGGGCCACCCGGGAGCCGGACCCCGCGCGGAAGAAGGCGATGATCCAGGACTACATCGACGTCGTCGCCGAACAGGCCGTGCTGTACCCGGTCGTCCACAACGAGCTGATGACCGCCTGGGACCCGCGCGAGCTCACCGGGATAAGGCCCCAGCCCTACCCCGGCGTCAACCTCCTCCAGGCCCGCTGGATCTGACGGCATGACCACGGTCGTACGCATCCTGCTGCGCCGGATCGCCCTGCTGGTGCCGCTGCTGCTGGGCATCGTGCTGTTCGTGTTCCTGGTGATGCGGTTCTCCGACGCCGACCCGGCCTCCGCGTTCTTCCAGGGCGCCAATCCCACCCCCGAGCAGCTGCACGACTTCCGGGAGCGCAACGGGCTGCTGGACCCGCTGCCCGTGCGCTACGTCCACTTCGTCGGCGACGTCCTCCACGGCGACCTCGGCACCAGCGCCCTCACCCGCGCCCCGGTGCTCGACCAGGTCACCACCGCACTGCCGCTCACCCTCCAGCTGACCTTCCTCGGGCTCGCCCTGGCCGTCGTCCTGGCCCTGGCGGGCGGGGTGACGGCGGCGGTGTACCGGGACCGGCTGCCGGACCAGATCATCCGGGTGGTGTCGCTGGTCGGGGTGGCCGCGCCCGGGTTCTGGCTGGCACTGCTGATGATCCAGTACCTCGCGGTGGACCTGGGCTGGTTCCCCACCGGCGGCTACATCAACCCGGGCGACTCGGTCACCGGCTGGCTGAGGACCATGGCGCTGCCCGCCGTCGCCCTGTCCCTGCCGGTCGCCGCCCAGCTCACCCGGATCGTGCGGACCTCGGTGGTGGAGGAGCTGGACAAGGACTACGTCCGCACGGCGATCGGCGGCGGGCTGCCGCCACGGGTCGTGGTCGGCCGGAACGTGCTGCGCAACGCGCTGGTCAACCCGCTCACCGTGCTCGGGCTGCGGGTCGGCTATCTGCTCGGCGGCGCCGTCGTCATCGAGACGATCTTCTCGCTGCCCGGCATGGGCAAGCTGATGATCGACGCGGTGCAGAACGGCGACCCGGCGGTGGTGCAGGGCGTGGTGCTGACCACCGCGACCGGGTTCGTCGTCGTCAACCTCGTCATCGACATCCTGTATCTGCTGGTCAACCCACGACTGAGGGCGGGCTGATGGTCACGCGCGCGAGGCTCACCGAGCGGCTGTCCCGGCCCGGCGTCCGGCTGCGCGGCTGGCGCCGGCTGCCGCTGCCGTCGAAGGCCGCCGTCTGCTTCCTGGCCGTGGTCGTCCTCGTCGCCCTCCTCGCCCCGGTGCTGGCGCCGGACGACCCGCTCGACATGCGGGACCCGGCCGGCGGGACGGGGGCGCCGTCCGCCGCGCACTGGATGGGCCAGGACAGCCTGGGCCGGGACATCCTGAGCCGGCTGATGCACGGCGCCCGCTGGTCGCTGGCCATCGGACTGGGCGCCACCGCGCTGGCGCTGGTGGCCGGGGCCGTGCTCGGGGCCGTCGCCGCCACCTCCCGCAAGGCCGTGGACGAGACGCTGATGCGCTGCCTGGACGTGGTGATGGCGTTCCCCGGCATCGCGCTGGCCGCCGTGCTGGTGGCCGTGTTCGGCGGCGGGATCGGCGTGCTGATCTGCGCCATCGCCTTCCTGTTCACCCCGCCGGTGGCACGGGTGGTACGGGCGAACGTGCTGGACCAGTACGGCGAGGACTACGTCACCGCCGAGCGGGTCATCGGCGCCCGCACCCCGCACATCGTGCTGCGCCACGTGGCCGTCAACTGCGCCGCCCCGGTGCTGGTGTTCTGCACGGTCCAGGTCGCCGAGGCCATCGTCTTCGAGGCGTCCCTGTCCTTCATCGGCGCCGGCGTGCGCCCCCCGGACCCGTCCTGGGGCAGTGTCATCGCCGACGGCAAGAACATGGTGCTGACCGGCGGCTGGTGGGCGACCGTCTTCCCGGGGCTGCTGATCCTGGTCACCGTGCTGTCGCTGAACATCCTCTCCGAGGGCCTGTCGGACGCGTGGGCCGCGCCCGCCCCCAGGGAGGTGCGGGCGCCCGCGGACCGGCTCCAGACGCCCGAGCCCGGCACCCGCGAGGTGCTGCCGCTGCCCGGCCTCGCCGAGGCCGCCCGGCGGCTGCGCTCCCGGGCCCGGCCGCTGCCCGACCGGAGCGGACAGCCGGTGCTCGCCGTGGAGAACCTCACCATCGGCTTCCCGGACCGGCACCGGGGCGTGGACATCGTGGCCGGGGTCGGCTTCGAGGTGTACCCCGGCGAGGTGCTGGGCCTGGTAGGCGAGTCGGGCTGCGGCAAGTCGCTGACCGCGCTCACCGTGATGGGCCTCCAGCCCAAGGGCGCCCGGATCGGCGGGCAGGTGCGGTTCCGGCAGCGGGACCTGCTGACCGAGCCGGCGCGGGCCCGGCGCCGGCTGCTCGGCCACGAGATGGCCATGGTCTACCAGGACGCCCTGTCCTCGCTGAACCCGGCCATGACCATCCGCGCCCAGCTCCGGCAGCTCGTCCGGCGCGGCGGCCGCCGCGGCCCCGCGGAGCTGCTGTCGCTGGTCGGGCTGGACCCGGAGCGCACCCTGCGCAGCTATCCGCACGAGCTGTCCGGCGGGCAGCGCCAGCGCGTGCTCATCGCCATGGCCCTCTCCCGCGAGCCGAAGCTGATCGTCGCCGACGAGCCGACCACCGCCCTGGACGTCACCGTGCAGGCCCAGGTCATGGAGCTGCTGCTGCGGCTGCGCGCGGAGCTGGGCTTCGCGCTGGTGCTGGTCTCGCACGACCTGGCGCTGATCGCCGACGTCACCGACCGGGTGGCGGTGATGTACGGCGGACAGATCGTGGAGACCGGGGTGACCGCCGACCTGGTGGCGGCGCCGGCCCACCACTACACGCGCGGTCTGCTCGGCAGCGTGCTGTCGCTGGAGTCGGCCGAGGAGCGGATGACGCAGATCAGGGGCGTCGTGCCGGCCCCGGCCCACTTCCCGGCGGGCTGCCGCTTCGCCGACCGCTGCCCGCTGGCCACCGAGGTGTGCCACACCACCGCCCCGGTCCTGACCGGCACCGGCACGCACACGGCCGCCTGCCACCACCCGGCGGTGGAGCTCGCGTCCACGGAGAGCGAGGAGGCCCTGCAATGACCGCCGTCGTGGAGGTACGGGACGCGCACGTGGTGCACCGGGCGCGCGGCGGCGGGCTCTTGCGCCGGGACCGGGTGTACGCCCTGACCGGCGCCGACCTGTCCGTGGCGGCCGGGGAGACGGTCGGCGTGGTCGGCGAGTCGGGGTGCGGGAAGTCGACGCTGGCGAAGGTGCTGGTGGGCATCCAGCGGCCGGTCTCGGGGACGGTGGCGTTCCGCGGCCGGGACCTGTGGGCGATGCCAGCCGCCGAGCGCCGGGCGACCGTGGGGGCGGGCACCGGGCTGGTCTTCCAGGATCCGTCGACCGCGCTGAACCGCCGGCTGACCGTCCGGCGCATCCTGCGCGACCCGCTGGACGTGCACCGGCGCGGCACCCGGGCCGAACGCGAGGAGCGGGTGCGGGAGCTGATGGGGCTGGTGGGGCTGCCCGGGGCGCTCGCCGACGCCCTGCCCGGGCAGCTGTCGGGCGGGCAGCGGCAGCGGGTGGCCATCGCCCGCGCGCTCGCCCTGGACCCGGCGCTGGTGGTCGCCGACGAGCCGACCAGCGCCCTGGACGTCTCGGTCCGCGCGCAGATCCTGAACCTGCTGCTGGACCTGAAGGAACGCCTCGGCCTCGCCCTGGTGTTCGTCTCGCACGACATCCAGACGGTACGGCGGATGAGCGACCGGGTGATCACGATGTACCTGGGCCGGATCGTGGAGGAGACCCCGGCCGGCCGGGTCACCGACGCGGCCCGGCACCCGTACACCCGGGCCCTGTTCTCGGCGACGCCGGGCCTGCTGGACCCCATCGACCCGATCCCGCTGACCGGGCCGGTGCCCTCGGCGACCCGCCCGCCGAGCGGCTGCCCGTTCCGCACCCGGTGCTGGAAGGCCGACGAGCTGTGCGCCCGGGTGATGCCGGACTTCTCGGCCGCGTCACACCCCGCTCACCGCTACCGGTGTCACCATCCTGTGGAGGAGGACACGTCGACCAGAGACCTAGCGCGCCAGGAGCCCTGAATGACCCTTCCCGCCCCGCTCACCGGTGTCGTCCCGCCCGTCTGCACGCCCCTGACACCGGAGCGCGAGGTGGACGTGCCGTCCCTGCTGCGCCTGGTGGACTTCCTGGTGGAGGCGGGGGTGCACGGGCTGTTCCTGCTGGGCTCGACCTCGGAGGCGGCGTTCCTGACGGACGCGCAGCGCCGGCGGGTGGTGGCGGCGGTGACCGCGCACGTGGGCGGCCAGTTGCCGGTCATCGCCGGCGCGATCGACATGACCACCCCGCGCGTCCTGGAGCACGTGGCGGCGGTCACCTCGGCGGGCGCGCAGGCCGTCGTCGTCACCGCCCCGTTCTACGCCCGCACCCACCCCGCGGAGATCGTCCACCACTACCGCCGGACCGCCGCCGCGAGCCCGGTCCCGGTGATCGCCTACGACATCCCCGTGGCCGTGCACACCAAGCTGCCCGCGGACCTGGTGCTGGGGCTCGCCGGGGACGGCGTCCTGGCCGGGATCAAGGACTCCAGCGGGGATCTGGCGGCCTTCCGGGAGCTGGTCACGGGCTCACGCGCGCACCCGGGGTTCGGGGTGCTGACCGGCTCGGAGCAGATCACGGACGCGGCGCTGGAGCTGGGCGCGGACGGGGCGGTGCCGGGCCTGGCCAACGTCGACCCGCACGGGTACGTCCGGCTGTACCGGCACTGCCGGGCGGCGGACCAGGAGGGCGCGCGGGCCGAACAGGAGCGGCTGTGCGCCCTGTTCGGGATGGTGGGCGTCGGTGATCCGGCGCGGATGGGCGGCAGTTCGGCGGCGCTCGGCGCGTTCAAGGCGGCCCTGCACCTGCGCGGCGTCATCGACTGCCCGGTGACCGCCGAGCCGCAGGTCCCGCTGTCCGGCGAGGAGGTCGAGCGGGTCGGCAAGTTCCTCGCGGCGGCGGGCCTGCTGGGACAGGACGCGCACGAACGCTGACGGCCGCCTGCCGCGCACACCGGCGCCCGCGCCCGCGTACGGCGCTCAGCGCGCTCCCCGGCGTGTCTCCCGCAGCGCGTAGTGCACCGCCCAGGCGTCCGCCACCGGGCCCAGGTGGCCGAGCTTGTCGGGGTTGACCACGATGCGGATGGCCTGGATCCGCCCGTCGAGGACGTCGAGCGCCACGGCGTTGAGCACCCGGCCCTCCGGGTCCCGGAAGACCGCGCCGGGCTGCCCGTTGACCTGGTGCGGCTCGCAGGTGACACCGATCCCGGCGAGCTGGGGGAAGACGGAGGCGAGCAGGCGGGCCACGTTCTCGGCGCCCAGGACGCTCCGGGCCAGCTGGGGCGCCTTCCCGCCGCCGTCGCCGGCCATGGACACATCGGCGGCCAGCAGGTCCCGCAGCCCGATGACATCGCCCTCGCGCAGGGCGTCGAAGAACCGGGAGGCCAGTTCGTCCCGCTCGGTGCGGTCCGCCTCGAAGCGGGGCCGGCCCTCGGTCATGTGGCGCCGGGCCCGCACCAGCAGCTGGCGGCAGGCCGCCTCCGAGCGGTCGACCGCCTCGGCGATCTCGGGGAAGCCGAAGTCGAACACCTCCCGCAGCACGAAGACCGCGCGCTCCAGCGGGCTGAGCCGCTCCAGGAGCAGCAGGGCGGCCATCGACACCGAGTCGGCCAGCTCCGCCGACCGCTCCGGGTCCTGGTAGGGGTCGGCGAGCAGCGGCTCGGGGAACCAGGGGCCGACGTAGGCCTCCCGACGGACCCGGGCCGAGCGCAGTACGTCGATGGACAGCCGGGTCACCGTGGCCGACAGGAACGCCTTGGCCGACCGGGGCCGGACCGGGGAGGCGGTGAAGCGCAGCCAGGTCTCCTGGACGGCGTCCTCGGCCTCGCCGACGCTGCCGAGGATCCGGTAGGCGATGGAGAACAGCAGGGGCCGCAGCTCCTCGAACTCCTCGGTTCTGCTCGTACTCGTGCTCGTGCTCGTACCCATGCCGGACGCCCCCGTCGTAGTCGATCAGCGCACCACATCATCCCCTCCCGGGCGCCGGAAAGCACCCGCCCGCTCCCTTGGCCCTCAGGGCAGCGGGATCCGGCGGAACTCCAGGGTCTCGTAGGGGCTGTCGGTGCCGGTCTCGTAGAGGACGCCGACGCGGTGGGTGTCGAGCTGGACGAGGTCGGAGTAGGCGGACCGGCGGTCGGTGAGGGTGAGCAGCGGGGTGAAGGTGCGGCCGGCGTCCAGGCCGGCCCACAGGGCGAGGGCGCGGCGGGCGGTGGGCACGGAGGGCGCGGAGAACAGCAGGGGCGCGCCGGGGGTGTCGGGCTGCAGGACGCTGCCCTGGACCACGGGGACGGCGTTCAGGGCGGGCTGGACGGCGTAGGGGCGGTCGAGGGTGAGACCGCCGTCGCTGGAGTAGCCGTGGAGCCGGTTGCCGGGCGCGGTGCCGTTCTGGTCGCGGGCGGCGAGGTAGACGCGGCCGTCGGGGAGCTGGGCGGCGCTGGTCTCGTTGGCGTTGGTCACGCCGTCGTAGTCCGCGTCCACGAAGCCGAGGTGCCAGGTGTGGCCGACGTCGTCGCTGTAGAGGGCGTGGCCGCCGTAGTACTTGGCCTCCTGGCCGGTGTCGGGGGAGCCGGCGGGCGGGGCCGCGGAGTGGTTGGCGGGGACCAGCAGGCGGCCGGCGTGGGGGCCGTGGGTGAGGGCGAGGGCGTGGCCGGGGCCGGTGGCGTACCAGCGCCAGCCGGGCCGCTTCACCGCGGCGGTGATGTCCCGGGGGGCGGTGAAGTGCCGGCCGTCGTCCGCGCTGCGCTGGACGTAGACCCGGCGGCCCTGCTCGGGGGTGACCTCGCCGCGCATGATCCGCGCCTCGGTGGCGCTGCCGCTGTTGCCGCAGGTCACCAGGACGACGGTGCCGGTGCGCGGGTCGACGACGGGGGCCGGGTTGCCCCGGGTGTCGCCGTGGCCGGCGGCGACCACGGTCAGCGGGCCCCAGGTGCAGCCGCCGTCGGCGGAGCGGCGCAGCACGACGTCGATGTCCCCGCTGTCCTGGGCGCCGCCGCGGCGGCCCTCGGCGAAGGCGAGGAGGGTGCCGGGCCGGGTCCGCACCACGGCGGGGATGCGGTAGACGGCGTAGCCGCCCTGTCCGGAGACGTACGGCACGGAGGAGTCGCAGGCGGCGGGCGCCGCGTGCGCGGGCTGCCGGGTGGTGAGCGCGGTGAGGGCGCCGAGTGCGGTGAGGAGGGCGAGGACGGTCGCGTGGGAGCGGGTGCGCGGGGTCACGCCCTGATGCTGCCCGCGACGGGGGCGCCGTCCTTACTCCGGCGGGGTGATCAGGAGGGGGTGCGGGCGGCGGCCAGCAGCCGGGTGACGTCGTCGGCGCGGATGGTGAGGGCCGCGCCGACGGTGGCGAGGGCGTCGCGTTCGGCGGGGGTGTAGGGGCCGTCGGCGAGGGCGATGCGGGCGCCCTGGAGGAGCAGCGCCTCGCGGCCGGCCGGGGCGAGGTGCGGGGCGAGCGGGTCCAGCGCCTCGTGCAGCTCTATGGTCAGCCCGGCCCCGGACGGCTGCTCGAAGTACCGGCCGGTGTCGGCGGCGAGGGCGTCGACCAGCGCGGCGAGCTGTTCCTCGGTGCAGTCCGCGAAGCCGGCCGCGCGGACCGTGGCGGCGGCCGTCTCCAGGGCCGTACGGGAGGCCGTGCCGCCCGCGGCGAGGACCGCGAGGGCGACGGTGTGCACGGCGTCGCGGAGCATCGCGGAGAAGCGGCGGGTGGTGGGGTGGCCCAGGACCTCGGTGCCGAAGTGCTGCCGGCAGGCGGCGCACTCCACGACCGGTCCGGTCTCGCCGCGCGGCAGCAGGGGCACGCCGAGCAGGGTGAGCCTGCGGCGGCCGGTGAGCCGCTGGTAGTTGCGGTCGCCGCCGCAGCCGGGACAGAAGAACTCTCCGTCGCCGACGGGCGTCCACGCGGTGCGGGTGCCCAGGATCCGCAGGGCCCCGGTGGCACGGCCGTCTCGTCCCCGTACTGGCAGCACGTCGCACCTCCGTAACGGCGCGGCAACATCGCCGCGCTGGCGTGATGTTAGCCACATCTCGCAGGTGGAGTCAGTACCCCGTAGGAGACCTTTCCGTGACCTGGGGGCGCGTTGGCCGGAAACCGGCACCCCGCCCGCCGGTGTGCGGCGGGCGGGGTGCGGGCGGCCGGAGCGTCAGCGGGTGGCGCGGTTGACCGCGGAGACGACCGCCTTCAGCGAGGCGCGCGTGGTGTTCGCGTCGATGCCGATCCCCCACAGGATCTTGCCGTCGATGGCGCATTCGATGTAGGAGGCGGCCTGCGAGGAGGCGCCCTCGCTCATCGTGTGCTCCTGGTAGTCCAGCAGGCGTACGTCGATGCCCAGGGTGTGCAGGGCGTCGAAGAAGGCCGAGATCGGACCGTTGCCGGAGCCGGTCAGGACGGTGTCCCGGCCGTCGACGGTGGCCTCGACGGTGAGGGTGTCCACGCCGTCGGTGTCCGTGGTGGACTGGCCGGTCCGCACCTGGATGCGGCCCCAGGGGTTGTCCGGGTTGGGCAGGTACTCGTCCTGGAAGACGGCCCAGATGTCCTTCGGCGTGATCTCGCCGCCCTCGGCGTCGGTCTTCGCCTGGATGATCCTGGAGAACTCGATCTGCATCCGGCGCGGCAGGTCCAGCTTGTGGTCGTTCTTCAGGACGTAGGCGATGCCGCCCTTGCCGGACTGGGAGTTGACCCGGATGACGGCCTCGTAGGAGCGGCCGACGTCCTTGGGGTCGATGGGCAGGTACGGCACCGCCCACTCGATGTCGTCGACGGTGACGCCCTTGGCCTTCGCCTCGGCCTCCATGGCGTCGAAGCCCTTCTTGATGGCGTCCTGGTGGGAGCCGGAGAAGGACGTGTAGACCAGGTCGCCCACGTACGGGTGGCGCGGGTGGACCTCCATCTGGTTGCAGTACTCCCACGTACGGCGGATCTCGTCGATGTCGGAGAAGTCGATCTGCGGGTCGACGCCCTGGGAGAACAGGTTCATGCCCAGGGTGACCAGGTCGACGTTGCCGGTGCGCTCGCCCTGACCGAACAGGCAGCCCTCGACGCGGTCGGCGCCGGCCATCAGGGCCAGCTCGGCGGCGGCCACGGCCGTGCCGCGGTCGTTGTGCGGGTGCACGGACAGGCAGACGTACTCGCGGCGGGAGAGGTTGCGGTGCATCCACTCGAAGCGGTCCGCGTGCGTGGAGGGGGTGGAACGCTCCACGGTGGCGGGCAGGTTGAGGATGATCTCGCGGTCCGGGCCGGGCTGCCAGACGTCCATGACCGCCTCGCAGACCTCCAGGGCGAAGTCCAGCTCGGTGTCGGTGAAGATCTCCGGCGAGTACTGGTAGCCGAACTCGGTCTCGGGGCCCAGCAGCTTCTCGGCGTACTCCATCACCAGGCGGGTGCCGTCGACGGCGATCTGCTTGATGTCGTCCTTGGAACCGCGGAAGACGACCCGGCGGAAAACCGGCGCGGTGGCGTTGTACAGGTGGACGGTGGCGCGCCTGGCGCCCTTGAGGGACTCCACCGTGCGCTCGATCAGGTCCTCGCGGGCCTGGGTCAGCACCGAGATCGTGACGTCGTCCGGGATCGCGCCCTCTTCCTCGATGATCGAGCGCACGAAGTCGAAGTCGGTCTGGCCGGAGGCGGGGAAGCCGACCTCGATCTCCTTGTAGCCCATCTTCACCAGCTGGTCGAACATCCGGCGCTTGCGCTCGGGCGACATCGGGTCGATCAGCGCCTGGTTGCCGTCGCGCAGGTCGGTGGAGAGCCAGCGGGGCGCGGCGGTGATCCGCTTCCCGGGCCAGGTGCGGTCGGGGATGTCGACCTGCTCGTAGCGGCCGTACTTGTGGATCGGCATGGGGCTGGGCTGCTGGCGGTTGGCCATGGTGCGTGGGCTCCTCGGGGTGTCCCGGATATCCGACTGGACGGCCGACGACGCAACGCCGAGCTCCGCGGGGAGGGAGTCGGCCTCGACTACAGACCCTCGCCGCGGCAGCTAAGAAGAAGCAGCCAGGAACGCATGATGCTCCGCAGCCTAGCCGAGCCGTTCCGGGCGCGCGGGCCTGTCCCAGTATGCGGGACTCCATGACACATCGGGACAAAAAGTGCGCCGCACCACATCGCCCTACCACAACGTCACGCAGCGTGGCCATCGTTGTCCGGGTATTTCACCAATCATGGTGGCAGGTAGTGACAGTGAGGTCACACAATGCGATGGTTCCAGATATGACCAGCACCGGGGGCTTCGAGCCCGTCTTCTGCACGATCGTGCCGCCGCACGTCCTCGACCAGCTCGCCCGGCACGACGACCCCGCCCTGTCCGGGCCGGCCCGCCGGTCCCTGGAGCACGACGCCTACCAGCGCACCAAGCGCCGCCTGACCACGGTGATCGGCGCCGCCGCCGTCGCCCCGCCGCAGGGCGCCGCCGCCGACCGGCCGCAGCGCACCATCTACGACGCCGAGCACACCCAGGACCTGCCCGGCACCAAGGTCCGCGAGGAGGGCTCCGAGCCCGGCTCCGACGCCTCCGTCAACCGGGCCTACGCGGGCCTCGGCGCCACCTTCGACCTGTATCTGAAGGTGTACGGCCGGCACTCCATCGACGGCAACGGCCTGCCGCTGGACGCCACCGTGCACTTCGGCGAGGGCTACGACAACGCCTTCTGGAACGGCGAGCAGATGGTCTTCGGCGACGGGGACAACGAGGTCTTCCTCGACTTCACCATCCCGGTCGACGTCATCGGCCACGAGCTGACCCACGGCGTCACCCAGCACACCGCCAACCTCGACTACCACGGCCAGTCCGGCGCGCTCAACGAGTCGCTCTCCGATGTGTTCGGCTCGCTGATCAAGCAGTACACCCTCGGCCAGACCGCCGCCGAGGCCGACTGGCTGATCGGCGCCGGGCTGCTCGCCCCGCGCGTCACCGGCACCGCCCTGCGCTCGATGAAGGCCCCGGGCACGGCGTACGACGACGACGTCCTCGGCAAGGACCCGCAGCCGGCGCGGATGGAGGACTACGTCCGCACCAGCCGCGACAACGGCGGCGTGCACATCAACTCCGGCATCCCCAACCACGCCTTCTACCTGACCGCCACCGCCCTCGGCGGCCACTCCTGGGAGAAGGCCGGGCAGGTCTGGTACGACGTGCTGACCGGCGGCGACCTCAAGGAGGACGCCCAGTTCGCCGACTTCGCCACGCTGACGGTGAAGGCGGCCCGGGAGCGGTACGGCGCCGGGGACGAACTACGGGCCGTGCAGAAGGCCTGGGAACAGGTGGGGGTGCGCACGCTCTAGTTCCGTACTAGACACGTAGCCATGCGTATTCGAGTACGGCGTACAGGCGGTTTCGCGGGCATCGAGCGCCAGGCCGAGGTGGACACCTCCGACCGGCCCGACGCCGAGGAGTGGCAGGCCCTGGCCAGGCGCGTCCTCGCGTCCGGCCGGAGCGTGCCCCCGGCGGGCATCCCGGACGGCTTCAGCTACGAGATCACGGTCGGCGGCCGCACGGTGTACACGGCCGATCCCCGACTCACCGACGACCAGAGGGAGTTGGTCACACGAGTACTGAAGGAAGGCGCGTGACGAGGCGTTGACTTCCGTCGCCGGGGGTGCGGATGATCCCGCCCATGGCGACTGACGCAGGCACCGAGATACCCCGGTTCCCGGCCGGCTTCCTATGGGGCGTGTCGACCTCGGCCCACCAGATCGAGGGCGCGGCCGCGCTGCGGGAGCCGTCCGTCTGGGACGTGTTCACGGCCGGACCGGGGCGGGTGCGGGACGGCTCGACGGCGGCGGTGGCCTGCGACCACTACCACCGCTACCCAGAGGACGTGGCCCTGCTCGCGGACCTCGGCGTGGACGCGTACCGCTTCTCCGTCTCCTGGCCCCGGGTGAACTCCCCCGGCGGCCTGGACTTCTACGACCGGCTGGTGGACGAGCTGTGCGCGGCGGGCGTACGGCCCGTGCCCACCCTCTTCCACTGGGACCTGCCCGCCACGCTGGACTGGCTGGAGAGGGACACGGCGTACCGGTTCGCCGACCACGTGTCGGTGGTGGCGGACCGGCTCGGCGACCGGGTGGCCACCTGGATCACCCTCAACGAACCGGCGGAGCACACCCTGCTGGGTCACGCGATCGGCGCCCACGCCCCCGGCCGGCGGCTGCTGTTCGACGCCCTGCCCGCCGCCCACCACCAGCTCCTCGCCCACGGTCTCGCGGTGCGGGCGCTGCGCGCGGCCGGCGCGGCGGACATCGGCATCGCCAACTCCCACGGCCCGGTCTGGCCCGCGTCCGAGGACCCGGCCGACCTCGCGGCCGCGGACCTCTACGACACCCTGCTGAACCGGCTGTTCGCCGAGCCGGTGCTGCTGGGCGCGTACCCGGAGGGCATGGCGGAGCTGATGGGCGGCAACGCGGCGGAGGACCTGGAGGTGATCGCCGGACCCGTCGACTGGTACGGCGTCAACTACTACGCGCCGTCCCGGGTGGGTGCCCCCGGGGACGGCAACGGCGAGTACGGCGGCCTGGAACTGCCCGCCGAACTGCCCTTCTCGGTGCGGGAGATCGAGGGGCGTCCGGTGACCGACTTCGGCTGGCCGGTGGTCCCCGAGGGCCTGACCGAACTCCTCACCGGCCTGCGCGACCGCTACGGCGACCGGCTCCCGCCCGTCCTCATCACCGAGAACGGCTGCTCCTACGAAGGCGTCGACGACCAGGACCGCATCGCCTACCTGGACGCCCACATCCGCGCCCTCCACACCGCCCGCGCCGCCGGCGCCGACGTCCGCGGCTACTTCGTGTGGTCCCTGCTGGACAACTTCGAATGGGCCGAGGGCTACACCCGCCGCTTCGGCCTGGTGCACGTGGACTACGCGACGCAGACGCGCACCCCGAAGGCGTCGTACCACTGGTACCGGGAGGTGCTGCGGGCCCAGCGCCGGTGAGACCTCAGAAGCCCAGCTTGCGCAGCTGCCTGGGGTCGCGCTGCCAGTCCTTGGCCACCTTGACGTGCAGGTCGAGGAAGACCGGCGTGCCCAGCAGCGCCTCGATGTGCTTGCGGGACTTGATGCCGACCTCCTTCAGGCGCTTGCCCTTGGGGCCGATGATGATGCCCTTCTGGCTGGGGCGCTCGATGTAGACGTTGGCGTGGATGTCGAGGAGGGGACGGTCGGCGGGGCGGTCCTCGCGCGGCAGCATCTCCTCCACGACCACCGCGATGGAGTGCGGCAGCTCGTCGCGCACGCCCTCCAGGGCGGCCTCGCGGATCAGCTCGGCCACCATCACCTGCTCGGGCTCGTCCGTCAGATCGCCCTCGGGGTAGAGCGCGGGCCCCTCGGGAAGCATCGGGATGAGCAGGTCGGCCAGCAGGTCCACCTGCTTGTCGCCGACCGCCGACACCGGCACGATCTCCGCCCACTCGATGCCCAGCTCCTTGCCCAGCTGGTCGATGGCGATCAGCTGCTCGGCGAGGGTCTTGGGGTCGACCAGGTCGGTCTTGGTGACGATCGCGACCTTCGGCGTCTTCTTGATGCCGGCCAGTTCCTTGGCGATGAACCGGTCACCGGGGCCGAGCTTCTGGTCCGCCGGCAGGCAGAAGCCGATCACGTCGACCTCGGCCCAGGTCGTGCGGACCACGTCGTTCAGCCGCTCGCCGAGCAGCGTGCGCGGCTTGTGCAGGCCGGGGGTGTCAACCAGGATCAGCTGCGCGTCCGGCCGGTGCACGATGCCCCGCACCGTGTGCCGGGTGGTCTGCGGGCGGTTGGAGGTGATCGCCACCTTCTGCCCGACCAGAGCGTTCGTCAGGGTGGACTTGCCCGCGTTGGGGCGGCCCACGAAGCAGGCGAAGCCGGCGCGGTGGACGGACTCGGCCGGCTGCTCGGAAGTCTGGGTACGAACGCTCATGCCGCCCATTGTCCCTGATCCACGAAGCCGCGTCGTACCACCGCCGCCCACCGCCCCCGCCGGTGAGCCTCCGGAAACCCGGCGGCAACGAAACGTCACGGAAACACACCCGTACGCGACCGGAAACGCACACCGGTGACCCTCTTGCGCAGCCCCACGCCCGTTGGAGACGCCCGTGACCCTCGCCGCACCCCACGCCGACACCGGCGACACCGCCTGGCTGCTCGCCGCGACCGCCCTCGTCCTGCTGATGACCCCGGGCCTGGCCCTGTTCTACGGCGGCATGGTCCGCACGAAGAGCGTCCTCAACATGCTGATGATGAGCTTCGTGTCGATCGCCCTGGTCACGGTGGTCTGGCTGGCGGCCGGCTACTCCCTCGCCTTCGGTGACGACCTCGGCGGCGGCCTGCTCGGCGGCCTGGAGCACGCCGGGATGCGCGGCCTCGGCCCGGACAGCGTCCACGGCACGGTCCCCACCGTGCTGTTCGCCACCTTCCAGCTCACCTTCGCGATCATCACGGCCGCGCTGATCAGCGGCGCGGTCGCGGACCGCACGAAATTCTCGGCGTGGCTGGTCTTCGTACCGGTGTGGACCCTGCTGGTATACGTTCCGGTCACCCACTGGGTGTGGGGCCCCGGCGGCTGGATCACGGACCGGCTCGGCGCGCTCGACTTCGCCGGGGGGCTGCCCGTCGAGATCACCTCCGGTGCCTCCGGTCTCGCCCTGTGCCTGGTCCTCGGGCCCCGGCTGGGCTTCAAGAAGGACGCCATGCGCCCGCACAACCTGCCCATGGTGATCCTCGGCGCCGGTCTGCTCTGGTTCGGCTGGTTCGGCTTCAACGCCGGTTCCGCGCTCGGCGCGAACGGCCTCGCCGCCGCCGCGTTCCTCAACACGCTCGCCGCCGGCTGCACCGGCCTGCTCGGCTGGCTCTTCGTCGAGCAGCGGCGCGACGGCCACCCGACCACCCTGGGCGCCGCCTCCGGCGCGGTGGCCGGCCTGGTCGCGATCACCCCCTCCTGCGGCACGGTCTCCCTGCTCGGCGCCCTGGTGGTGGGCCTGGCCGCCGGTGTCGTCTGCTCCTACGCGGTGAGCTGGAAGTTCAAGCTGGACTACGACGACTCCCTGGACGTGGTCGGCGTCCACCTGGTCGGCGGGATCATCGGCACCGTGCTGATCGGCCTGTTCGCCGACAAGGCGATGACCGGCGGCGCGCAGGGCCTGTTCCACGGCGGCGGGCTCGCCCCGCTCGGCCGGCAGCTGCTGGCGGTGGCGGCCGTGGCGGCGTACGCGTTCTCGGTGACGTACGGGCTGGGCAAGCTGCTCGACAAGGCGCTGGGCCTCCGGGCGAGCGAGGAGCAGGAGTACACCGGTCTCGACCTTACGGTGCACGCCGAGACGGCATACGATCACGGCGTCCTGGGGCACGGCGCCCCGGTCTCCCACTCCGCCCCGCTCACCGCCCAGAAGGTCAAGACCCAGGCATGAAGCTCATCACCGCGATCGTCAAGCCGTACCGTCTGGACGAGGTCAAGACCGCCCTGCGGGAGCTGGGGGTGCACGGGCTGACCGTGACCGAGGCCAGCGGCTACGGCCGGCAGCGCGGGCACACCGAGGTCTACCGGGGGGCCGAGTACCGGGTCGACCTGGTGCCGAAGGCGCGGATCGAGGTGGTCGTGGAGGACGCGGTCGCCGACGACGTGATCGACGCGGTGGTCAGGGCCGCCCGGACCGGGAAGATCGGCGACGGGAAGGTCTGGGCCGTCCCCGTCGAGACGGTCGTCCGGGTGCGGACCGGCGAGCGCGGGCCCGACGCGCTCTGACCAGCAGCGCCCCGGTCAGCGCCCCGGCGGCGGACACCAGCGCCACCAGCAGCCAGGGCACCACGAGGAAACCGGCGCTCGCCGACTCCCGGGTGTCCCGGGCGCTCGCGGTGACCGTGACCTCGCCCCGGTCGAACCGGGGCAGCCCGCGCCAGGTCTCGGTGAGCCGTACCCGCTGTCCCGGCAGCAGTTCGGCGGGCACCCGGGTGAGCCTGCGGTCCAGCAGCGCCCGGCCGAACAGTCCGCGTGCCTTCAGCTCCACCCGGGGGCTGAGGGTGACGTTGCCGGTGTTGCGCAGGGTGTAGGAGACGGTGGCCGTGCCGGCGCCGAGCCCGGGCGGCGACGGGCGGTGGTGGCTGACCCGCACCTGGCCGACGGAGAGCGCGGGCAGCTGAGGCCCGCCGACCCGGAGGTAGACCCGGGCGCCGACGGCCCGTCGCACTCCCAGGGCGAGCTTTCCGCCGCCGGTGCCGGTGCGCTCGTCCAGGGCCACGATCGCGCCGGGATGGTCGCCGGGCTCGGCTCGCTCCGGGACGCGCAGGGTGAAGGGCACGGTGACGGTCCGGTGTCCGGGCACGGTGATCCGGGTCCGGGCGAGACCGGCCCAGGCACCCACCCCGCGCATCCGCTCCCCCGCGGTCCGCACGGCGAACCCGCCGTCCCGGGCGGTGTTGTAGGCGTCGGCCGCGTACAGCCGGAAGGTCAGCGGGCCGCCGGTCCTGTTGTGGACGGCGACCTCGTCGGTCAGGGTCTGGCCGGGGTCGGCGGAGAGGGTGAAGTAGGGCCGCGCGGCGAGCTCGGAGGCGACCGGGTACACGGACCAGCTGCCGTTGTCGGCGGCGTGGGCGGGCGCGGCCGGCCACAGCGGCAGGAGCGCGGCCAGGAGCAGGGCGTACGGCTTGCGCATGGGTGCGGAAACCCCCACGGGCTGAAAGGACAGGGGAGGCGAGGGCCGGGCGGGTGCGGACGCCCGTGGAGCTCACGTGAGGGTCAGCGTGAGCACGCCCGCGTACGCGCCGGGCGGGGTGAACGCCGGTACGTCCAGGGAGAGTCCGGCGTCGACGGTGAACTCGCCGCCGGTCCGCGCCCCGTCGGCCGTGGAGGCGAGGGTCGCCCCCGAGTCGCCCACGGAGCCCGCCGAACCCGCCTGGCAGGCGCTGGGGCTGCCCGCCCTGGCCGCGCAGGCGGGGGTCCAGCTCAGCTCGTCCGCGTCGATCCTGCCGCCGGGGCCGGTGAAGTCGGTGACCTCGCCGGTCAGGGACCAGCCCGCGGGCCCGCCGCGGAAGTCCTTGACGGTCACCGTGTTCAGGCGGCCGGTGGACGGTCCGCCCTGGCCGAAGTCGACCGCGGAGAGGGCGACGGAGTCCCCGGCCTGGGTCATGGACAGGGTGCCCGCCTTGACGGTCGTGGTGAGCTTCTGGCCGTTGCCGGGGACGGGCGTGTCGTCATGGACGGCGTAGGCGGCGGGCCCGGCGCCCCGGTCCGGGTTCCAGGAGCCGCCTTCGTAGGCCACGATCCCGGTCGTCGCCCTGTCGCGCACGACGAGGGAGCCGCTGAAGGAGCCCTGGGCGTTCGCGGTGACGGTCGCGGTGTCCGCGGTCTGGGTGCCGCCGGCCCGTCCGGCCAGGGTGACGGCGGCGCCCGGCGTGAAGTGGCTGCCGCTGACGGTGACGCTCGCCCCGGGGGCGCCGGACGCCGAACCCAGGGAGATCGACCGGCGGTCGGCCGGGGTGCCGTCGGTCGCGGTGACGGTCACCGAGACCGGGGCGGGCGGGGTGATGACCGTGCAGGGGGTGTCCAGCTCCATGATGTAGCTGGTGTGGATGGTGTAGTCGCCGGGCGAGAGGGTGATCCGCCCGGGCTCGGTGACGGTGAACGTGCCCGTCATGGAGAACGACGGGAAGGCCGCCTTCCCCGGCACCGGCGGGTTCTTCCTCGGCCCGGCGACGGTGACGGCGCCGCTCTGGGCGCCGCCGAGGGCGACCTTCCCGGTCGGGGTCATGATGTCGGCGGGCAGGGCCAGTTCGGTGGGGTTGCTCGCGGCGGCGGTGACCACGGTGTAGGTCACCGTGACCTTGTCGCCGACCTTGGGCCGGGTGGTGTCCACCGCCACGTTCGCGGTGGTGGTGCCGTCGATGGGCGGGATGCCGGCGACGGCGGGCGGGATGCAGTGCGTGCCGAAGTCCACGTTCGCGCCGGCGGCACCGGCCGGACAGGCCAGCGCGCCGCCCGCGGTGACCGCGAGGGCGGTCGGCCCGAGCAGTGCCGTCCAGCGCCACCGTCGGGTTCTTCGGGGTGTCGGACCCATGGGCCCCCTCCTGAGGGTTGCGGGCGCAGCGGCTCGGCTGCGCCGACAGGGGGCATTGGCGGGGAGCGGGGGTGAGAAGTCAATGGAAATGCCGCAGACACCTGACGGAGTATCAGTTTCTGCGGCATTCCCGGGATTTCGGCGGTTGCGGCGGTTACGGCGCGATCCGGAACAGATCGCTCGGCCGCGGTCAGAACACGAACGGTCCGGGCGACTGCTTGGCCGTGGCCGTACAGGTCACGGAGACCCCGAAGATCACCATCTTCAGCGAGCCGCCGTACGCCTCCAGCTTGTCGCCGGCGGCCACGGTGCCGGCCAGCGGGCCGACGGTGACCGCGGCACCGGCGGCCATGGCCGGGTTCTTGGTCCCGCTGAAGACGGTGGTGCCGCCGCTCGCCCTGACCATGGTGAGCGTGGTGGCGATCGAGTCCTGGGCCACCGCGACCGGGGTCTTGATCGCGGTGGAGCTGAGGGTGAGGGTGGCCGAGGTGCCGCTCTGGGTGGCGGTGAGCGTCGCCGCGCCGCCGCCGAAGACGCCGCAGTTCGCGTTGATGGTCGCCGACTGGGGAGTGACGGCGGCCGCGGAGGGCGCGAAGGCCAGTCCGGTGACCGCGAGGGCCCCGGCGGCCAGGGCCGCACCCATCGCCGTGCGTGTGCCTCTCATGGGGATCCGCTTCCCTTTCGTGGTGGGGACGTGCCAGGTGGGGACGCCGGCGGAACGGAGAGGCCTGAGCAGGCGGGTGCGGGCGCTGCGCGGCGATGCGGATCTGACGGTCCGTCGGACGTACGGCCCCATTGACCCGCGCCGACGAAAACCCGACAAGGCCGAAATCCAGCCGACCTGGCGGGGGTGGGGGTGGATGTTCGGGGGGACGGAAAGCCCGGGGGACGGAGGTCCAGGGGGGGCGGAGCCTGGGCGAGGGGGGAGCCCGGGGTGGCGCGGAGCCCGGGCGGGATGGAGCCCGGACGAGGGGAAGCCTGGCAGCCCGAGCCCGGGCGGCTCAGAAGCTCCGAGCGGCACGGAGCACGCGCGGGCAGAATCCCCCCGCCCGGGGCGGCCGCAATCCGGCGAGGACGGAGCCCGGGCGAGGAGGCGGCCCGGACGGAGGGTACGAGCCCAGCCGAGGGCGGGGACCCGAATGGGGCGCGAGCCCAAGCAGGGCCGCAAACCCGGATAGGGGCCACGAGCCAAGGCGAGGGCGGGAACCCGGATGGGGCGCGAGCCCAAGCGGGACCGAGAACCCGAACAGGGGCCCTGAGCCCAAGCGGGACCAAAAGCCCGGACGGAGGCGCGAGCCCAAGCGAGGCCGACAACCCGGATAGGCGTCCCGAACCCAAGCGGGACCGGAAACCCGAACAGGGGCCCCGCGCCCAAGCGAGGCCGACAACCCGAATAGGACCCCGCGCCCAAGCAGAGCCGCAAACCCGGATAGGCGTCCCGAACCCAAGCGGGACCGGAAACCCGAACAGGGGCCCCGCGCCCAAGCAGGGCACAGGGGCCCTGAGCCCAAGCGGGACCGGAAGCCCGGGCGGAGGCCCGAGCCCAAGCAAGGCCGACAACCCGAATAGGGCCCCCGAGCCCAAGCAGAGCCACAAACCCGAACAGGGGCCCCGAGCCCAAGCGGGACCGGAACCCGAACGGGGCGCGAGCCCAAGCAGGGCCGCAAACCCGGAAAGAGCACCGAGCCCGGGCCGGGCCGGGGGGCGGCCCGGGGCGGGTGCGGAGGGGTCAGGTGGCGGGGATGGTGAGGCGGACCGTGCCGTCGGGGGCGGCGAGCAGGACCGGGGTGCCGGTGCCGCCGAGGTCGGCCACGGCGGACAGGTCCTCGGCCGGGAGCGACTCCGCGTCGCTCACCACGGCCGCCGCCTCCAGTGACCGCGCCCCCGAGGCCACGGCCATCGCGACGGCGGTCCGCAGCGCGCTCAGCTTCAGCGAGGGCAGCTCCACCGTCCCGGCGACATACGTGCGCCCGGTCTCGTCCCGTACGGCCGCGCCCTCGGGCACGACGTTGCGGGCCCGCGCGGAACGGGCCAGGGTGACGATCTTGCGGTCCTCGGGGTCAAGCCCGGTGCTCTCGGTCATGCCCCGAGCATACGAAGCCGCTCCGGGCCCGCCCCGCCACGGGTGCGTCACGCCCGGTCGAGCCGCAGCCGCTCCGCCCTCGGCAGACCCGCCACGACCAGGTCGTAGGAGTCCTCGATCAGCTCCCTGACCAGCCGGTCCGGCAGCGCCCCGTCGACGGTCACCGTGTTCCAGTGCCGCTTGTTCATGTGCCAGCCGGGGACGATCAGCCCCTCGTGCTCACCGCGCAGCCGGACCGCGTCCTCCGGGTCGCACTTGAGGTTGACCGTCAGGGGCCGCGCGTCCAGCGTCGTCAGGGCGAACATCTTGCCCAGCACCTTGAAGACCGAGAACTCCGGGCCGAACGGGAACTCCTCCACCGCCGCGTTGAACGACAGGCAGAAGGCGCGCAGCTCCTTGGGAGTCACTCGGCCTTCTCCTCCTCGGCGGCCGGCACCGGGACCGGCTCGACCAGCACCGTGACGATCTTGTTGCGGCGGCCGGCCGCGGCCTCCGCCGTCAGCCGCAGCACCCGCCCGTCCGGCAGGCGCACCTCGGCGGACGCGCCGGCGATCGGCACCCGGCCGAGCGCCTTGGCGAGCAACCCGCCTACGGTCTCCACGTCCTCGTCGTCGTACTCCTCCAGGCCGTACAGCTCGCCGAGGTCGGTGATGTCCAGGCGGGCGGTGACCCGGAAGCGGTCGTCACCGAGGTCCTCCACGGGCGGCAGTTCCCGGTCGTACTCGTCGGTGATCTCGCCGACGATCTCCTCCAGGATGTCCTCGATGGTGACGATGCCGGCGGTGCCGCCGTACTCGTCGATGACGACGGCGACGTGGTTGCGTTCCTTCTGCATCTCGCGCAGCAGGTCGCCGGCGTTCTTGGTGTCGGGCACGAACACGGCCGGGCGCATCGCCGTGGACACCAGGTCGCCCTCCGCCTCCCGGCTGATGTGCGTCTTGCGGACCAGGTCCTTCAGATACACGATCCCGATGATGTCGTCCTCGCTCTCACCGGTGACCGGTATCCGCGAGAAGCCGGACCTCAGGGCCAGGGTGAGGGCCTGGCGGATGGTCTTGAAGCGCTCGATGGTGACCAGGTCGGTGCGCGGGACCATGACCTCGCGCACCAGGGTGTCGCCCAGTTCGAACACCGAGTGCACCATCCGGCGCTCCTCGTCCTCGATCAGCGACTCCTTCTCGGCGAGGTCGACCAGCGCGCGCAGCTCCGCCTCGGAGGCGAAGGGGCCGTGCCGGAAGCCCTTGCCGGGCGTGAGCGCGTTGCCGATGAGGATCAGCAGGGAGGGCACCGGGCCCATGATCCGGGCCAGCGGCAGCAGCACATAGGCCGCCGCTGTCGCGGTGTGGATCGGGTGCTGGCGGCCGATGGTGCGCGGGGAGACGCCGACGGCGACGTACGAGACGAGGACCATCACGCCGAGGGCGACCAGCAGGGCCTCCCAGGTGGTGGAGAACTCCTTGAGGCAGGCGTAGGTGACCAGGGTCGCGGCGGCCATCTCGCAGGCCACCCGGACCAGCAGGGCCACGTTCAGATAGCGGGTGGGGTCGGCGGCGACCTGGGCGAGCCGGGCGCTGCCCCGCCGCCCGGACTTCACGGCCTCCTCGGCGCGGAAGCTGGAGACACGGGCGAGGCCCGCCTCCGCGCAGGCGGCGAGCCAGGCCACGACGACGAGCGCGATCGCGCCGAGCACGAGCTGAACGGACATGTGGCCCGCTTACGAGACGGTCGGCGCGGGCGACGGGCCGGTCAGGCCGCGCTCGGCCCGCCAGCCGTCCACGATGGCCGCCTGGAGCCCGAACATCTCGGCCTTCTCGTCGGGCTCCTCGTGGTCGTACCCGAGCAGGTGGAGCACGCCGTGGACGGTGAGCAGCTGGAGCTCCTCGTCCATGGAGTGCCGCGTGGGCGCCTCGGCGCCCTGCCGGGCGGCGACCTCCGGGCACAGCACGATGTCCCCGAGCAGCCCCTGCGGCGGCTCGTCGTCGTCCTTGGACGGCGGCCGGAGCTCGTCCATCGGGAAGGACATGACATCGGTGGGGCCCGGCAGGTCCATCCACTGGATGTGCAGCTGCTCCATGGCGTCGGCGTCCACGACGATCACCGAGAGCTCGGAGAGCGGGTGGATGCGCATCCGCGCGAGCGCGTAGCGGGCGATGTCCAGGATCGCCTGCTCGTCTACCTCGGTGCCGGACTCGTTGTTGACGTCGATCGACATGGTCGTGCTGGTCTACTTCCCCTTGGAGCCCCTGGCACCGGTCCCGGCGCGGCCTCCCTTGGGGGAGCCGCCGTTCTCGGTGCCGTGCTTGCTGTCGTACTGCTCGTACGCGTCGACGATACGGCCCACCAGCTTGTGCCGTACGACATCGTGGGACGACAGCCGGGAGAAGTGCACGTCCTCGACGCCCTCGAGGATCTCCTGCACCTGGCGCAGACCGGACTTCTGCCCGCCGGGCAGGTCGACCTGCGTCACGTCACCCGTGATCACGATCTTCGAGTCGAAGCCGAGGCGGGTGAGGAACATCTTCATCTGCTCGGGGCTGGTGTTCTGGGCCTCGTCCAGGATGATGAAGGCGTCGTTGAGGGTGCGGCCGCGCATGTAGGCGAGCGGCGCGACCTCGATCGTCCCGGCGGCCATCAGCCGGGGGATGGAGTCCGGGTCGATCATGTCGTGCAGCGCGTCGTACAGCGGGCGCAGATACGGGTCGATCTTCTCGTAGAGCGTGCCGGGCAGGAAGCCGAGGCGCTCGCCCGCCTCCACCGCCGGGCGGGTCAGGATGATCCGGTTGACCTGCTTGGACTGCAGGGCCTGCACGGCCTTGGCCATGGCCAGGTAGGTCTTGCCGGTGCCGGCGGGGCCGATGCCGAAGACGATCGTGTGCTTGTCGATCGCGTCGACGTACCGCTTCTGGTTGAGGGTCTTGGGGCGGATGGTGCGGCCCCGCGAGGAAAGGATGTTCTGCGTGAGCACCTGCGCCGGGGTCTCGGGCCCGTCGTTCGTGCCGTTCTCGCTCGCCTTGAGCATGGCGATCGAGCGTTCCACTGCGTCCTCCGTCATCGGCTGCCCGGTGCGGAGCACCAGCATCATCTCGTCGAACACGCGCGAGATCAGGGCGACGTCGACGGGGTCGCCGACCGCGCTGATCTCATTTCCCCGGACGTGGATGTCGGCCGCCGGGAAGGCCCTCTCGATCACGCGCAGGAGGGAGTCGCCGGAACCCAGCACGGTCACCATGGGGTGTTGGGCGGGGACGGTGAACTGCGCTCTCGCCTGCTCCTGCGCGGGGGTGTGAGCTGTCGGTGTCTCTGTCATGGGCCGGCGCTGAAGGCCTGCGCTTCCTCCTCGTCACGGCCGCACGGCTGAGGGCGGCCTCGCACTGTCCAGGGTACGACGGGGGGATGACAACGCCGTAGGGCTTTTCCTACGACCGTTTTTCCGGCCCGCCGTACCGTTTCGGCGTGGCACCGGCTCAGGCCGAGCGGCCGAACCCGATGGTGGGCACGGCCCGGCGCAGCGGCCAGGGCCGGTCCAGCCGCTTGGGGACGAGGTCCTCCAGGAAGGCGTACCGCTCCAGGGCCATCGGGTCCTGCCCGGGCAGGGACTGCACCTTGCGCCACCACGCCCCGATCTCCGACCAGCCGGGCGCGGACAGCGAGCCGCCGAACTCCTGCACCGACAGCGCGGCCGTGAGCCCGGCGAAGGCCAGCCGGTCGGCCAGCGGCCAGCCGGCCAGGGAGCCGGTCACGAACCCGGCGACGAACACGTCCCCGGCCCCGGTCGGGTCCAGCGCCTCCACGGCGATCGCGGGGACCTCGGCGGCCTCCCCGGTGCGCCGGTCCACCGCGTAGGCGCCCTCCTCGCCCAGGGTCACCACGGCCACCGGCACGCACTCGGTCAGCGCGTGCGCGGCGGCCCGGGGGCAGTCGGCGCCGGTGTAGCGGCGCGCCTCCTCCGCGTTGGGCAGGAACGCCTCGCAGTGCTCCAGGTCGGGCAGGCCGGCCAGGTCCCACGCGCCCGTCTCGTCCCAGCCGACGTCGGCGAAGATCCGGGTGCCCGCGCGGGCGGCCTCGGCGATCCACGGAGCGCCGCGGCCCGGGGTGAGGGAGGCCACGGCGGCCCGCGCGCGGGGCGGCCGGGCGGGCCCCCCGTCCGGGCCGAAGACGGCCTCGGGCGGCGGCTCGTGGCCGTGGGAGACCATGGTCCGCTCGCCCTCGTAGGCCATGGAGACGGTGACCGGGGAGTGCCAGCCGGGCACGGTCCGCGAGGCCGAGAGGTCGATGCCCTCGCCCCGTTCCAGGGCGTCCCAGCAGTACTCGCCGTAGTGGTCGTCACCGAACGCGGCGGCCAGGGCGGTGCGCAGGCCCAGCCGGGCGAGGGCGGCGGCCATGTTGGCGACCCCGCCGGGACTGGAGCCCATGCCCCGGGCCCAGGACTCGGTGCCGCGCACCGGCGCCGAGTCCAGGCCGGTGAAGATGATGTCGAGGAAGACCGTGCCGGTGAGGTAGACGTCCCAGGGCGGGTCGCCGGGGGCGCGCAGCGCGGCGAGCGGGTCGACCTGGACCTGGCGGCGCGCTGCCTGGGTGAGGTGTTCCGGTTCCTCTCGGGCGAGGGTGTGCGACGACGTCACGGTGCGCTCCCTGGCGTGGTGCGGTTTCGGCCAGTGTGCACCAGCACACGTACCGGCACGCCAGGGGTCCGCCCACCGGCGGGCCGGCGCCGGTTCACCAGCGGGGCATCACCGGGGTGTGCCAGGCGGGGTCGGCGACGCGCATCGCCGCCGCGTCGTCGCGGTCGCGCAGGGCGCCGTCGTCGTCGGCCCACCGCCGGTGCAGCCGGGCCAGTTCGTCCCGGTCCAGTTCGACGCCGAGGCCGGGCGCGTCGGACACGGCGACCCGGCCGGCCCGGAAGGCGATCCGCTCGGTGAGGACGTCCTCGGACTGCCAGGGGTAGTGGGAGTCGCAGGCGTGGTGCAGACCGGGGACCGTGGCCGCCACCTGGGTCATCGCGGCGAGGCTGATGCCGAGGTGGGTGTTGGAGTGCATGGAGACGCCGACCCCGAAGGCGGCGCAGATCGCGGCGAGCCGCTGGGTGTTGCGCAGCCCGCCCCAGTAGTGGTGGTCGGACAGGACGACCTGGACGGCGTCCTTCGCGAACGCCTCCTTGATCTCGCCGAAGGTGGTCACGCACATGTTGGTGGCCAGCGGCACGTCGGTGCCGGCGGCCACCTCGGCCATGGCGGGCGTGCCCAGCGTCGGGTCCTCCAGGTACTCCAGGACGTCGCCCAGCTCTTTCGCGACCTTCAGGGAGGTGGCGACCGACCAGGCGCCGTTGGGGTCGAGCCGCAGCGGGTGGCCGGGGAGGGCGTCGGCGAGGGCGCGGACGGCGGCGATCTCCTGTTCGGGCGGGAAGACCCCGCCCTTGAGCTTGAACGAGCCGAAGCCGTGCCGCCGCTGGAACAGGCGGGCCTGTTCGACCACGCCGGCCGGGTCGAGCGCGGCGCCCCACTCGTCGGGCTCGGCGGCAACGCCCGCCGGGTGCCCGGCCCACTTGTAGAAGAGGTAGGCGCTGTACTCGACGGCGTCGCGGACCTTCCCGCCGAGCAGCGCGTGCACGGGCAGGCCGAGCGCCCGGCCCTGGGCGTCGAGGCAGGCGACCTCGAAGGCGGACAGCACCGACAGCCGCAGCTTGTCGGCGGTCTGCGCCCCGCGCAGACCGCCCGCGTCCGTGCCGCCCTCGACCCGGGAGGCGTCCACGGCCAGGTCGATCCCGAACAGTCCGTTCACGTCCATGACCGAGCGACCGGTGAGCCGTTCGGCCAGCGGCCGGGCCAGCTCCAGGTACTTGGTGTCGCCGTAGGTCTCGCCGAGCCCGGTGACTCCGTCGGCGGTGACGATCTCCACGATCAGCCGGGGAGTGTACGGCTGGTGTACTCCCTGGGTGTTGAGCAGCGGCGGGTCGGCCACCAGGATCGGCGTCAGCCGCACCTCGGCGATGGTCAGGTCACGGGTCACTGGGAGGCCCCCACCATCTCTCCTCATGAATAACGTCCATATATGAGAACGCAGGCTAGACGGTTCTACCCCTGGACACCACCCGCAAACGACACCGTGGCCGGGATCACACACCCCGGCCACGGCAGCGACACCCCCGTCGTCCGCGACTACGACACGTCGTCCCCGAACTCGTACGCGTCCACCTCGGCGAGGTAGCGGGCCCGGCGCTCCTCGTCGTCCTCCAGGAAGGAGGCGAGGAAGGAGTTGCGGGCCAGCTCGCGCAGCCGGTCCCGGGTCAGGCCCAGGCTCTCGTGCACGGCCGCGAAGTTGTCGCCCGCGTACCCGCCGAAGTACGCCGGGTCGTCGGAGTTGACCGTGCACAGCAGCCCGGCGTCGAGCATGGCGGGCAGCGGGTGGTCGGCGAGGGTGTCGACGGTGCGCAGGCGCACGTTGGACAGCGGGCACAGCGTGAGCGGGATCCGTTCCCGGACCAGCCGCTCGACCAGCGCCGGGTCCTCCACGCAGCGCAGACCGTGGTCGACGCGCTCCACGCCCAGCACGTCCAGCGCCTCGGTGATGTACTCCGGCGGCCCCTCCTCACCGGCGTGCGCGACCCGGCGCAGCCCGAGCGCGGCGGCGGCCTCGTACACCTCACGGAACTTCGCCGGGGGGTGCCCGACCTCGGCGGAGTCCAGGCCGACCCCGGTGATCCGGTCCAGGTACGGCCGCGCGGCCTCCAGCGTGAGCAGGGCCGACTCGGCGGACTCGTCCCGCAGGAAGCACATGATCAGCCGGGTGGAGACGCCGTGGTTCGCCTCGCTCTCCCCCAGCGCCCGCCACAGCCCCTCCACGACCGTGCCCAGGGGCACGCCCCGGGCCACATGGGCCTGCGGGTCGAAGAAGATCTCCGCGTGCCGCACGCCCTGCGCGGCGGCCCGGGCGAGGTAGGCGTTCGCCAGGTCCGCGAAGTCGTCCTCGGTGCGCAGGACGGCCATCAGCTCGTAGTACAGGTTCAGGAAGGACTGGAGGTCCGCGAAGCGGTAGGCCTCGCGCAGGGCGTCGGTGTCCGCGTACGGCAGGCGCACGCCGTTGCGGGCGGCCAGCTCGAACGCCAGCTCCGGCTCCAGGGTGCCTTCGATGTGGAGGTGCAGTTCTGCTTTCGGGAGGGGCATCAAAGCATCGTACGGGTGTTTTACCGCCGTTTCGGAAGCGGTACCCGCAGCAGGTCGTGGGCCACGGTCAGCTCCCCGGTGAACCCGGCCGCCCGCGCCTGCCGCTCGAACTCCTCGGGCTCGGTGTAGCGCTGGCTGAAGTGGGTCAGCACCAGGTGCCGCACCCCGGCGTCCCGGGCCACGGCGGCGGCCTGCCCGGCCGTCAGGTGCCCGTGCTCGACGGCGAGGCCCGCGTCCTCGTCCAGGAACGTGGACTCGATGACGAGCAGGTCGCAGTCCTCCGCGAGCGCGTGCACGCCGTCGCAGAGCCGGGTGTCCATGACGAACGCGAACCGCTGTCCGCGCCGTACCTCGCTGACGTCCTCCAGGGCCACGTCCCCGAGCCGCCCCTCCCGCTGGAGCCGGCCGACGTCCGGGCCCTGGATGCCGTGCGCGGCGAGCCGGTCGGGCAGCATGCGGCGGCCGTCGGGCTCGACGAGCCGGTAGCCGTAGGACTCCACGGGGTGCGAGAGCCGGCGCGCCTCCAGGGTGTACGACCGGGTGACCGCGAGAAGGCCGTCGGCGGCGACCGGGGCCTCGGTCAGGGCGACGGTCTCGCGGTAGGCGGTCGCGTAGCGCAGGCGCTCGAAGAAGCGCCGGCCGGAACGCGGGTAGTGCGCGGTGATCTCGTGCGGCACCTGGTCCAGGTTGATCCGCTGGATGACCCCGGCCAGGCCCAGGGAGTGGTCGCCGTGGAAATGCGTGACGCAGATCCGGTTCAGGTCGTGGGCGGCGACCCCGGCGCGCAGCATCTGCCGCTGCGTGCCCTCGCCGGGGTCGAAGAGGATGCCCTCGCCGTCCCACCTCAGCAGGTAGCCGTTGTGGTTGCGGTGCCGGGTCGGGACCTGGCTGGCGGTGCCGAGGACCACCAGTTCACGTACGGACACGGGCGCTCATCCCGGGGGCCACTGCAGGCCACGGCCGCCGAGGACGTGCGCGTGGGCGTGCCAGACGGTCTGGCCGGCGCCGGAGCCGGTGTTGAAGACGAGGCGGTAGCTGTCGAGCCCCTCCGCGTCGGCCACGGCCTTGGTCTCGGCGAGCACATCGGCGGCCGCCTGCGGCGCTTCGGCGGCCAGGGCGGCCGCGTTCTCGTAGTGGGCTTTGGGGATGACAAGAATGTGGGTGGGGGCTTGGGGATTTATGTCCCGGAAAGCCACGGTTGTCTCTGTTTCGCGAACGATTGTCGCCGGGATCTCGCCCGCGACGATTCGGCAGAACAGGCAGTCGTTCTGCGGCTCTCCGGACATGCGTGCGCCTCCTGTGATCACTACGGTGGGCATCGTAGTCGTTCGGGTGCGGGTCGTACGTGGTTGCTCGCGCCCACGCGGCGGAACCGCGGATCGGTACCGCCCCGCGCCCCTCAGGTTGGCAAGCCGGGCGGAGTTTTCGCGGGCCGCTCCTCCAGCGCCTCCAGCGCGAGCGCGATCGCCGCGTCCAGCTGGGCGTCCGTGCCGGATGCCCAGTCCTGGGGCCGCTGGACGACCTCCACGTCCGGGTCCACCCCGTGGTTCTCCACGTCCCAGCCCACCCCCTCCAGCCAGATCGCGTACTTCGGCTGGGTGACCAGGGTGCCGTCGACCAGGCGGTAGCGGCTGTCGATGCCGATGACCCCGCCCCAGGTGCGGGTGCCGACGACCGGGCCGATGCCGAGCGCCTTGATCGCCGCGTTGACGATGTCGCCGTCCGAACCGGAGAACTCGTTGGCGACGGCCACCACCGGGCCGCGCGGCGCGTCGAGCGGGTAGCTGGTGGGGCGCATGCCGCGCGCCAGGTCCCAGCCGATGATCCGGCGGGCCAGCTTCTCCACCACCAGCTGGGAGGTGTGCCCGCCGCGGTTCTCCCGGACGTCGACCACGAGTCCCTCGCGGGCGACCTCCACGCGCAGGTCGCGGTGGATCTGGGCCCAGCCGGGGGCCTGCATGTCGGGGACGTGGAGGTAGCCGAGGCGACCGCCGGAGGCCGCGTGGACGTGGGCGCGGCGGTCGGCGACCCAGGCGTGGTAGCGCAGGGGTTCCTCGTCGGCGATGGGGACGACGACGGTGTGCCGGGGTTCGCCGCCGCCGGCCGGGGAGACGGTCAGCTCCACCGGGTGGCCCGCCGTGCCGGCCAGCAGCGGGCCCGGGCCCGTCACCGGGTCGACCGGGTGCCCGGCCACCGCGATGACGGCGTCCCCGGGGCGGACCGCGACACCGGGCGCGGCGAGCGGGGAGCGGGCGTCGGGGTCGGAGGTCTCCGCCGGCAGGATCCGGTCGATGCGCCAGCTGCCGTCCTCGTGCCGGGAGATGTCGGCGCCGAGCAGACCGTGCCGGGCGCGTCCGGAGCCGCCGCGCGGGGTGACGTAGGCGTGCGAGGTGCCGAGTTCGCCGTGCACCTCCCACAGCAGGTCGACCAGGTCGCTGTGGGTGGCGAGGCGGGCCAGCAGCGGGCGGTAGCGGTCGAGGATCCCGGCCCAGTCGGCGCCGCCGAGGTCGGGGCGCCAGAAGTGGTCACGCATGAGGCGGCCCGTCTCGTCGTACATCTGCCGCCACTCGGCGGCCGGGTCGACGGTCCCCCGGACCCGGGCGAGGTCGACGGTGACGCTGGTGTCGCCGTCGTCGTCGCTGCCGGTACGGCGGTCGCTGGGCACGACCCGCAGCCGGCCGTCGCTCCACAGCAGCAGGCGTTTGCCGTCGCCGCTGACCTCGAAGTGGTCGGCGTCGGCGGCGAGGTGCTCCAGGCGGCGCTGGGCGAGGTCGTAGCGCTCCAGCTCGGTGTGCGGGTCGGGGTCCTCGGGGTGGGCGCGGGCGGTGCCGAGGACGCCCCGCACCGGGTGGCGCAGCCACAGGACGCCGTCCTTGGCGGCGCGCAGCGTGGAGTAGCGGCCGGCCTCCACCGGGAAGGGGACTATCCGGTCCGCGAGCCCTTCGAGGTCGATGCGGGTGGCCGGGGTGCCCTCGCTGTCGGGGGTCTCGTCCTTGTCGGGGGTCTCGAAGGGGCGGCCGTGGCGCTGCGGGCCGAACGGCGAGGGGGTGGTGGCGGCCAGCGTGATCAGGTGCGGGCGGGCGCCCACCACGAAGGCGAGGTCGAAGACGTGTTCGTCGTAGACCGGGTCGAAGGCGCGGTTGGAGAGGAACGCCAGGTGTTTGCCGTCAAGGGTGAAGGCGGGCGCGTAGTCCTGGAAGCGCAGCGGGGTCGCCTCGGTGACCGACAGGTCGGTGGTGTGGGCGATGCGCAGCTGGGACAGCGGGCGCGGGCCGGGGTGGGACCAGGCCAGCCAGGCGGAGTCCGGGGAGAAGGCGAGGCCGGAGACCTCGCCGTCGTCGCTGCGGTCGACCTCGCGGACCTCGCCGGTCTCGCGCTCGACCAGCAGCAGCCGGCCGTCGTGCGCGGCCACGGCGGCCCGGCTGCCGTCGGGCGCCATGGCCAGTTCCAGGACCCGGCCGAGCTGTCCGGCGGCGAGCCGGCGCGGCGGGGCACCGGGCACGGTACCGGTCGCCGGGGCGAACTCCAGGGCGTCCTCGCCCTCGGCGTCCGTCACCCACACCACCCACTCCTCGCCGTCGGCGCGGAAGGCGCGCGGCATCCGGGCGCGGACGCCGGGGGTGGCGGCCAGGGCGCGGGCGGGGCCGGAGCGGTGGGTGACCCAGTGGACACCGCCGCGCACGCAGACGGCGCTGCCGCGCGCGGTGTGGTCGGGGGACGCCTCGCCGAACCAGCGGGAGGCGTTGACCGGGTACGGCCTGAGGTCCACGCGGGGCCCGCCGAGCCGGATCTCCAGCCGGCGCGGCTCGGCGCCCTCCAGGTCGTCCAGCAGCCACAGTTCACCGGCGGAGCTGTAGACGATCCGGGTGCCGTCGCCGGCCGCGTGCCGGGCGTAGAAGCCCCCGAGGGGGGTGTGCCGGCGCAGGTCGGAGCCGTCGGCGAGGGAGGAGTAGAGCGCGCCGGTGCCCTCGTGGTCCGACAGGAACGCGATGCGGTCTCCCGCCCACACCGGGCACTCGATGTTCCCGTCGAGGTCCTCGTGCAGCCGGACGAACTCCCCGGCGCCCTCTTCCCCTTGGGCGGCCCGGTCGATCCACAGCTTGCCCGCCGTGCCGCCCCGGTAGCGCTTCCAGTAGGCGGCCTCGCGGCCCATCGGCGCGGACAGCAGCACGGTGGCCGGGCCGAGGGCGACGCCGCCGACCGGGCCGTAGGGCAGGGTCTCGGCCGGGCCGCCGTCCAGCGGGACGGCGTGCGCCCAGGTGTGCCGGAAGCTGTGCCGGCCGTGCGCGCCGAGCGCGAGCACCCGTCCGTCCGGGGTCCAGCCGCGCACCTCCGTACGGGAATTGCCCCAGTACGTCAGCCGCTTGGCGGGTCCGCCGTCGACCGGGGCGACATGCACCTCGGGGGCGCCGTCCCGGGTGGAGGTCCAGGCGAGGTGCCGTCCGTCCGGTGACAGACGGGGCTGGGTCACCGGCATGTTGTCGGCGCTGACCCGCCAGGCCCGGCCGCCGTCCAGCGGGGCTAGCCATACGTCGTCCTCGGCGACGAAGGTCACCAAGTCGCCGTGCAGATGGGGGAACCGGAGGTAGCCGGAGCCGTGCGTGTTTCCCGTCGAAGCGCCCTGAGTCACCCCGTCACTCTACGCAGCGACCGGCCCGGCCCGCCCCCGGTTTCCGGTCACTCGCGGTCAGCCGCGCAGCAGCAACCACTCCTGGAGTTCCACCAAGTTGCCCTCCGGATCCTTCAGATGGGCCACGCGCATGCGGTCGGTCATGGGCGCCGGACCGTGCAGCAGGGTCGCGCCCCGGGCCGTGATCCCGGCGCAGTAGGCGTCGAGGTCGTCGACGCGCAGCACGACCAGGGAGCGGTGCCCGGTGGCGGTGCCGCCCAGCTCGGCCAGGACCCCGGCCATCATCGAGCGGTCCTGGAGGGCGATCCCGGCGGAGCCGGTGTGCGGGCTGAACTTCTCGTACGGCCCCCCGGTGGCGCCGGACTGCGGCTTGAGGCCGAGGACATCGGCGTAGAAGCGGTAGCAGGCGGCGAAGTCGCTGACCAGGAGCCGGACTTGGGCGAGTTCCACGGTGTCTCCGAGCGGTGGTCTAGGACCAGCGGCCGGTGCGGCCCAGCAGCAGGGCCGCGGCGGCGGTGCCGGCGGTGGAGGTGCGCAGGACGGTCGGACCGAGGACGTACGGCGCGGCACCGGCCTCGGCGAACAGCGCCAGCTCCTCCGGGGAGACGCCCCCCTCGGGCCCGACGACCAGCACGATCTCGCCCTCGGCGGGCAGCTGGACGGTGGCCAGACGCTCCGTGCCGCTCTCGTGGAGCACGGCGGCGAAGTCGGCGCGGGCGAGCAGCGCGGCCACCTGCTTGGTCGTCGCCGCGTCCGCGACCTCGGGGAAGCGGACCCGGCGGGACTGCTTGCCGGCCTCGCGGGCGGTGGCCCGCCACTTGCCGAGGGCCTTCAGCCCGCGGTCGCCCTTCCACTGGGTGATGCAGCGGGACGCCTGCCAGGGCACGATCGCGTCGACGCCGACCTCGGTCATGGTCTCGACGGCGACCTCCCCGCGGTCGCCCTTGGGCAGGGCCTGGACGACGGTGATCCGCGGGTTCGGCGCCGGTTCCTCGGTCACCGGGTCCATGCGGACGATCAGCCGGTCCTTGCCCTCGGTGCCGGTCACCTCGCCCACCGCGTAGCGCCCGGCGCCGTCGGTGAGGACGACATCCTCGCCGGGCCGCAGCCGCTTCACGGAGACGGCGTGGCGGCCCTCGGCGCCCTCCAGGACGTACCGGTCGCCGTCCGGCTCGAAGTGCTCCACCACGAAGACGGGAGCGGTCACGCGCCCTCACCCCCCTTACGGGACTCGTCCTCACGGGATGCGTCCGACAACGCTGTCCGGGCCTCGGCGAGTTCCGCCGCCAGCACCTCCACCAGCCGTCCGGCCGGCAGCTCCCGGGCCATCCGGTGGCCCTGTCCCGCCCACAGCGCCATGCCCTGCGCGTCACCGGCCTTCGCGGCGGCCTTGCGCAGCGGCGAGGTGAGGTGGTGGACGTCCGGATAGGCGGCGGGGGCGTACGGGCCGTGCTCGCGCAGGAAGCGGTTGACCAGGGAGCGGGCCGGGCGGCCGGTGAAGGCGCGGGTCAGCCGGGTGCGCGCGAAGAGGGGGTCGGTCAGCGCCCGTTTGTGCGGGTCGGGCGCGCCGGACTCGTCGGTGGCGAGGAAGGCGGTGCCGAGCTGGGCCGCGTCGGCGCCGGCCGCGAGGACGGCGGCGATCTGGCCGCCGCGCATGATGCCGCCGGCGGCGACGACCGGGATGTCCACGGCCTCGCGGACCTGCGCGAGAAGCGACAGCAGCCCGATGCCGGCGCCGTCGTCCTCGGACGAGTCGCGGTGGGTGCCCTGGTGGCCGCCGGCCTCCACGCCCTGCGCGATCACCGCGTCCGCCCCGGCCGCCTCGACCGCGCGGGCCTCCTCCGGGGTGGTGGCGGTGACCAGGGTGAGCGTCCCGGCCCGGCGCAGCCGCGCGATGACCTCGCGGTCCGGCACGCCGAAGTGGAAGGAGACCACCGGGACCGGGTCGTCGAGCAGGACGGCGAGCTTGGCGTCGTAGCCGTCGTCCCGGCCGCCGTCCGGGTCGCCCAGCTCGGTCTCGTACCAGGCGGCCTCGCCGGCCAGCTGGTGGGCGTAGACCTCGACGGCGCCGGACTCCGCGAGCTCGGGCTGCGGCATGAACACGTTGACGCCGAACGGGCGGCCCGTGAGCCCGCGCAACCGCTTGATCTCCTGGTACATCCCGTCGGCGGTCTTGTACCCGGCGGCGAGGAACCCGAGGCCGCCGGCCTCGCAGACGGCGGCGGCGAGCTGCGGGACGGAGACTCCGCCCGCCATGGGTGCCTGCACGATCGGGAGGGGAAAGAGATCGGTCAGCGCGGAGGACATGACCGCATGGTGTCACGTCCTTCCGACCGGCCGGAATCGGGGCATCCCCCGGAACGACCCTGAGACGCCCCCGGCACACCCCGGAGGCGCCCACATGGCTCAGCGGCCGTTGAACGCGTCCTTCAGCCGCAAGAACAGGCCCTGCTGCCCCGGCTGCCGTGCCTGCCCGGGGGGCGACCCCCGGACCCCCGGCCGCCCCGCTCAGCCGACGTCAGCGGCCGTTGAACGCGTCCTTCAGTCGCGAGAACAGGCCCTGCTGCCCCGGCTGGAACTGGCCCTGGGGCCGTTCCTCGCCGCGGAGCTTGGCCAGTTCGCGCAGCAGGCGTTCCTGCTCGGGGTCCAGCTTGGTCGGGGTCTGCACCTCGACGTGCACGACCAGGTCGCCCCGGCCGCCGCCGCGCAGATGCGTGACACCGCGGTCGTGCAGCGGGATCGACTGGCCGGACTGGGTGCCGGGCCGGATGTCGACCTCCTCCATGCCGTCCAGGGTCTCCAGCGGGACCTTGGTGCCGAGCGCCGCGGCCGTCATCGGGATGGTGACCGTGCAGTGCAGGTCGTCGCCGCGCCGCTGGAAGGTCGGGTGCGGCAGTTCGTGGATCTCCACGTACAGGTCGCCGGCCGGGCCGCCGCCGGGGCCGACCTCGCCCTCGCCCGCCAGCTGGATCCGGGTGCCGTTGTCGACACCGGCCGGGATCTTCACCGTGAGCGTACGGCGGGAGCGCACGCGGCCGTCACCGGCACACTCCGGGCACGGGGTCGGCACGACCGTGCCGAAGCCCTGGCACTGCGGGCACGGCCGGGAGGTCATGACCTGGCCCAGGAAGGACCGGGTGACCTGCGAGACCTCACCCCGGCCGCGGCACATGTCACACGTCTGGGCGGACGTGCCGGGGGCCGCGCCCTCGCCGTTGCAGGTGTTGCAGACGATGGCGGTGTCGACCTGGATGTCCTTGGTCGTCCCGAAGGCCGCCTCGTCCAGCTCGACCTCGATCCGGATCATCGCGTCCTGGCCGCGCCGGGTGCGCGAGCGCGGCCCGCGCTGCGACGCCGTACCGAAGAACGCGTCCATGATGTCGGAGAAGTTGCCGAAGCCGCCGGCCCCGAAGCCGCCCGCGCCGGCGCCGCCGGACTGCGAGAGCGGGTCGCCGCCGAGGTCGTAGACCTGCTTCTTCTGCGGGTCCGACAGCACCTCGTAAGCGGCGTTGATCTCCTTGAACCGCTCCTGGGTCTTCGGATCCGGGTTGACGTCCGGGTGCAGCTCGCGCGCGAGCCGCCGGAACGCCTTCTTGATCTCATCCTGCGACGCGTCGCGGCGCACGCCGAGAACGGCGTAGTAGTCCGTGGCCACTTACGACTCCGCCAGGATCTGTCCGACGTACCGTGCCACTGCGCGTACCGCTCCCATCGTTCCCGGGTAGTCCATGCGGGTCGGTCCGACCACGCCGAGCTTGGCAACCGCCTCGCCGCCCGAACCGTAACCGACCGACACGACGGACGTGGAGTTGAGTCCCTCGTGGGCGTTCTCGTGGCCGATGCGCACGGTCACGCCGGGGTCCTTCGCCTCGCCGAGGAGCTTGAGGAGCACGACCTGCTCCTCCAGTGCCTCCAGGACGGGCCTGATCGTGAGGGGGAAGTCGTGCCCGAAGCGGGTGAGATTGGCGGTACCGCCGATCATCAGCCGCTCCTCGTTCTCCTCCACGAGTGTCTCCAGCAGGGTGGAGAGCACCGTGGAGACCGTACCTCGGTCCTCCGGCTCGAAGGCGTCCGGCAGGTCCTCGACCAGCATCGGCACATCGGTGAACCGGCGGCCCGCGACCCTGCTGTTCAGCCGGGCCCGCAGATCCGCCAGCGATGCCTCGCCGAACGGGGCCGGGCAGTCGACCATACGCTGCTCGACCCGGCCGGTGTCGGTGATCAGCACGAGCATCACGCGCGCCGGGGCGAGGGAGAGCAGCTCCACGTGCCGGACCGTGGACCGGGTCAGCGACGGGTACTGCACGACGGCGACCTGCCGGGTCAGCTGCGCGAGCAGCCGCACCGTGCGCGCCACGACGTCGTCGAGGTCGACGGCGCCCTCCAGGAAGTTCTGGATCGCCCGCCGCTCGGGCGCGGTCATCGGCTTCACGCCCGCGAGCTTGTCCACGAACAGGCGGTAGCCCTTGTCGGTGGGGATGCGCCCCGCGCTGGTGTGCGGCTGCGCGATGTACCCCTCGTCCTCCAGGGCCGCCATGTCGTTGCGGACGGTGGCCGGGGAGACGCCGAGGTTGTGCCGCTCGGTGAGCGCCTTGGAACCGACCGGCTCCTCGGTGCCCACATAGTCCTGGACGATGGCGCGCAGTACCTGAAGCCTGCGTTCACTCAGCATTCGCGCGCACCTCCAGCACGTCGTCCCTCGTCCCGTCGGGTCGTCCGCCTGGCACTCTTCCCACGCGAGTGCCAGCATTCCCCGGCCCAGTGTACGGCCGTCGGGTACACCCTGGGCAAGGTCGGGCCGCCGTACCGGGTCGTACCGCTAGCGTCGCGGGTATGAGCGTGACTTGGGAAGAGCTGGGGTGGGAACGGCTGGCGGCCGGGGTGGGGCGGTGCCGGCTGCCGGGCTGGGACTGCACGGCGGGGCTGGTCGTGGGCGAGGGGACGGCGCTGCTCGTGGACGCCGGTTCGAGCCTGGCGGAGGGGGTCCGGCTGCGCGCGCGGGCCGAGGAGCTGGCGGGTGGCCGTGTGACCCATCTCGCGCTCACCCATCCGCACTTCGACCATGTCTTCGGCGCGGCGGTGTTCGCCGGGGCGGAGGTGTACAGGGCGGTCGGCCTGGACGCGGTGTTCGCCTTCGAGCGGGCGGAGCTGCGGCTGGACGCGGTGCGCAACGGGCTGCCGGTCGCCGACGCCGACGAGGCGGTGGACGCGCTGGTCACCCCCCGGCACCTGGTGTCCGGGGAGTGGACGCTGGACCTCGGCGGCGGCCGCCAGGCGCTGCTGGCCAACGTGGGCCCGGGCCACACCGCCCACGACCTCGCGGTGCTGATCCCCGGCTCCCCGGAGGTCGTCTTCTGCGGCGACCTGGTGGAGGAGTCCGGCGAGCCCCAGGCCGGCCCGGACGCGGTCCCCGCCCGCTGGCCGGACGCCCTGGACCGGCTGCTGGCGCTGGGCGGCGAGGACGCGGTGTACGTGCCCGGTCACGGGGCGGCGGTGGACGCGGCGTTCGTACGACGTCAACGGGACGAGCTGGCGGCACGGTTCGGCGTGATCTGAACGGCGGTTCCCTTCACGTTCCGGCGTGTCGCGCTTGTCACGGCGCGGCTTCTCCTATCGTCATCCGAATGCGCCAGTACTCCGCCGACCTCACCCCTCCGTGGAAGAAGAAACCGCGACCGGCGCCGGAGGTCCCGGCCGACCCGGGGCTGGTGGTGGAGGAGGCGGGCACCGGGTTCTGCGGCGCGGTGATCCGCTGCGAGGCGGGCACGGTGACCCTGGAGGACCGCTTCGGCAAGCACCGCGTCTTCCCGCTGGAACCGCGCGGCTTCCTGCTGGAGGGCAGGGTCGTCACCCTGGTCCGCCCGGCCTCGGCCCCGGCCCGCCCCACCCGTACGGCGTCCGGCTCGATCGCCGTCCCCCAGGCACGCGCGCGCGTGGCCCGCGCCGGCCGCATCTACGTGGAGGGCCGGCACGACGCCGAGCTGGTCGAGAAGGTCTGGGGCGACGACCTGCGCGTCGAGGGCGTGGTCGTGGAGTACCTGGAGGGCGTGGACGACCTGCCGGCCGTCGTGGAGTCCTTCGCCCCGGGCCCCGACGCCCGCCTGGGCGTCCTGGTGGACCACCTGCTGCCGGGCACCAAGGAATGGCGGATCGCCCAGTCGGTCACCAGCGAGCACGCCCTGGTGGTCGGTCACCCGTTCATCGACATCTGGCAGGCGGTGAAACCGTCCTCCCTGGGCATCGAGGCATGGCCCACGGTCCCGAAGGGCCAGGACTGGAAGACGGGCGTGTGCCGGGCACTGGGCTGGCCGGCGGAGAACACCGGCGCGGTGTGGCAGGCGATCCTGAAACGGGTGGGGTCCTACAAGGACCTGGAGCCGGAACTGCTGGGCCGCGTGGAGGAACTGATCGACTTCGTCACGGGTAGCGGTGGGGCCTGACGTCCGGAAAGGTTCCGAACTCGCTGGTGTCGAGTTCGAGCCCGAGATCGTCCATCGGGACCGGCTCGCCGAACTTGATGATTTCCTGAGCGTGGTAGTCGGCGTCCTCCCCTTGACCCGCGGGCTTCGTCAGCAGGACGCACTGCGCCATGATCGGGTCGATGACGAGGTAGGCGGGGATTCCGCCCGCCGCGTAGATCGAGCGCTTGACCACGTAGTCGATCTCGTCGAGGTACCTGGCCATTCCACGCTCGTCCACAGCGGTCATCTCCGTGGCCTCCACATCCGCCGCGTCCTTTTGGCGGCAGCCTACGAACCAGGTTAGGGACCGAACGGGCGCTCCGGGGGGATTCACTCACCCGAGTGATCAGTCCACCAGGTCCCGCACCACCGCGTCCGCCAGCAGCCGCCCCCGCAGGGTCAGCGCGGCCCGGCCCTCCTCGTAGGGCTGCTCCTGGAGGAGTCCGTCCGCCAGGGCGCGGCGGGAGGCCGCGAGGCCCTCCTCCTTCAACAGGGACAGGGGGACGCCCTCGCGCAGCCGCAGTTCCAGGAGGATGCGTTCCACGCGGCGGTCCTCGTCGGAGAGGATCTCGCGGCCGGCGCCCGGAGAGCGTCCGTCGGCGAGCGCCGCCGCGTACGCGCCGGGGTGCTTCACGTTCCACCAGCGCACGCCGCCCACGTGCGAGTGCGCCCCCGGTCCGGCGCCCCACCAGTCGGCGCCGCGCCAGTACAGCTCGTTGTGCAGGCAGCGGCCCGCCTCGGAGGTGGCCCAGTTGGAGACCTCGTACCACTCGAAGCCCGCCCGGCTCAGCGTCTCCTCGGCGATCAGGTACCGGTCGGCGTGCACGTCGTCGTCGGTCATCGGGACCTCGCCCCGGCGGATCCGGCGGGCCAGCTGGGTGCCCTCCTCCACGATGAGCGCGTAGGCGCTGACGTGGTCGGGCCCGGCGCCCAGGGCGGCCTCCAGCGAGGCCCGCCAGTCGTCGTCGCTCTCCCCCGGCGTGCCGTAGATCAGGTCCAGGTTCACGTGCTCGAAGCCCGCCGCCCTGGCCTCCGCCACGCACGCCTCGGGGCGGCCGGGGGTGTGGGTGCGGTCCAGGACCCTCAGCACGTGCTGCCGGGCGCTCTGCATGCCGAAGGAGATCCGGTTGAAGCCGCCCTCGCGGAGGGTGGCCAGGTAGGCGGGGTCGACGGACTCCGGGTTCGCCTCCGTGGTGATCTCCGCGTCCGGCGCGAGTCCGAACTCCTCGCGGATCGTCGCCAGCATCCGTACCAGGTCATCGGCGGCCAGCAGCGTCGGCGTACCGCCCCCGACGAACACCGTACGGACCTCTCGGGGGTCGTCGCCCAGCACCTTCCGCGCGAGCCGGATCTCCTGGGCGAGGGTGTCGGCGTAGTTGTCCCGGGAGGCGAGCACTCCGCCGGTGCCGCGCAGCTCGGTCGCGGTGTAGGTGTTGAAGTCGCAGTAGCCGCAGCGGGTCGCGCAGTACGGGACGTGCAGATAGAAACCGAGCGGGCGGGCGGCGGCCCCGGCGAGCGCGGAGCCGGGCAGCGCGCCGTCGGCGGGGACGGGCTCGCCGTCGGGGAGTGCGGAAGGCATGCCTTCCATTGTCCAGCACCGCGGGCATTGCGCGGCCGCGTCACTCGGCCTGGAGCACCAGCAGGGCCAGGTCGTCCCCGGGCAGGTCCGTGCCGAAGTCGTGGACCAGGCGGCGGATGCGCTCCGCGATCAGCTCGGCGCCGAGCCCGGCGCAGCCGGACAGGGCGTGGGCGAGGCCGTCGCCGTCGTCGAACTGGCGGCTGCCGGAGCGCCGCTCGGTCACCCCGTCGGTGACGCACAGCAGGCTGTCGCCGGGCCGCAGCTCCACGGTCTCGCTGGTGTACGTCTCGTCCTCCACCACGCCGAGCAGGGTCTGAGGGCGGGCGACGGTGCGCACGGTGCCGTCCGGGGCGAGGAGCAGCGGCAGCGGGTGACCGGCGGAGGCGAGGGTGCAGCGGACCCCGCCGGCGTGCGGGGTCAGCTCGCCGTAGAGGAGGGAGAGGAAGCGCGTCTGCGGGCCGTCCCCGAGGCCCGGCGGCCGGCCGCCCGCGGCGACCAGGGCGCGGGCGGCGGCGTCGGCCGCCTCGGTGGCGTCGTCCAGCAGCAGCTGGTTGAGGCGGTCCAGGACGTCGGCGACGCCGTACCCCTCGCGGGCGAGCAGCCGCAGCCAGGGCCGGGCGAGGCCGATCACCACGGCCGCCTCGGGGCCCTTGCCCTGGACGTCGCCGACGGCGAAGCACCAGCGTCCGTCGCCCGCCGGGAACAGGTCGTAGAAGTCGCCGCTGGGGCCGCCCTGGTCGCAGGGTTCGTAGACGAGCGCGCTGCGCACGCCGGGGATCTCGGCGACCGCGCCGGGCAGCAGACCGCGCTGGAGCACGGCGCTGATGGTGGCCTGGCGGGCGTACTGGCGGGCCGCGCCGATGGCCAGGGCGACCCGTCGGCTCAGGTCCTCCACCAGGCCGGTGATCTCGTCGGGGAAGCCGGCCGGCCCGCACCGGCCGATGACCAGCGTGCCGAGCGGCCGGCCGCCCGCGACCAGCCGGTAGGCCAGCGCCGTGCCGTCGGTGCCGTGCGGGCCGAGCGCGTGGCCGGGCCAGGGGTGGGGCTCGGGACCGGAGCGCGTCGCGTCCGGCGGGCGCGGCGGCTCCTTCTCCAGCGCGGCGCGCAGCTCCTCGATGCGGGCCTCGCTGGTGTGCCAGACCCGGGCGGGGCCGTCGCGGGCGCCGCCGCGGACGGTCGCCTCGTCCTCCAGCCAGATCGCGCACCAGTCGGCGAGCCGGGGCACGATCAGCTGGCCGGTGAGCGCGGCGACCAGGTTCTCGTCGAGCTGTCCGGCGAGCAGGTCGGATGCCTCGGCGAGGAAGGACAGGGCGCCCCGGCCCAGCCAGTCCCGGTCGCCGTCGGCGCGCCGCGGCCGCGGGGCGAGGTCCTCGGCGGCCTCCAGGGCGGGCCCGGGGGCGGGGTCGTCCGGGGCGTCGCTGCCGCCCGGGGGCAGCCGGGCCCAGACGGTCTTGGCGCCGGCGCGGTAGGTGACGCCCCAGGATTCGGCGAGCGTGGCGACGAGCCGCAGCCCGCGCCCGTACTCGGGGGTGTCGTACGGCGCCTCGCCGCCGGTTTCCCGTGGGGCGCGGGAGGGGTGCCGGTCGCACACCTCGATCACGAACGCGCCGCTCTCCTCCAGCCGCCACTCGACGTGCACGTCCGTGCCGGCGTGTACGACGGCGTTGGTGACCAGCTCGCTGACGACCGCCATCGCGTCGTCGGCGAGCCGCGCCGGGACGCCGGGCGCCTCGGCCAGCGCGGTCCGCACCAGCGCGCGGGCCGACCCCGGGGCGAGGGGGCTGCCGGGCAGCGTGGCCCGCCCCCGTGCCGCCTCTGGCTGGGACTCGCTGTCCCGCTGTGCGGGTATGGCCGCCATGTCCATGCGGCCAGGGTGACAGACCGGACCCGCCTATAAGCGCCGAGTCACGGAACTGACCGGAAGACGGAACCTTTCGAGCGCCGGTGAGCGTTAAATTCGGGCGTCGGTGAGCGTGAGGGGCGTGGGGCCGCGCCGGCACGCGGGTGCGCCGCGTGGCGCGAAACCGTGGGCGGCCCGCGGACGCCCCCGCCGTCTACGCCTCCCTGGTGCCGGCGTACATCTCGTCGATCAGGCCCTTGTACGCCCGCTCCACCACCGGCCGCTTCAGCTTCAGGCTCGGCGTGATCTCGCCGTGCTCCACATCGAGGTCGCGCGGCAGCAGCCGGAACTTCTTGACGGTCTGCCAGCGCTGGAGCCCGGCGTTGAGCTGCCGCACGTACCCGTCGATCAGCTCCACCGTCTGGGGCGCGGCGACGACCTCGGCGTACGACCTGCCCTCCAGGCCGTTCTCCTTCGCCCACTGCAGGATCGCGGGCTCGTCCAGGGCGATCAGGGCGGTGCAGTAGTTCCGGTCGGCGCCGTGCACGAGGATGTTGGACACGTACGGGCACACCGCCTTGAACTGGCCCTCGATCTCGGCCGGCGCGACGTACTTGCCGCCGGAGGTCTTGATGAGGTCCTTCTTGCGGTCGGTGATGCGCAGATAGCCGTCGGGCGACAGCTCGCCGATGTCGCCGGTGTGGAACCAGCCGTCGGACTCCAGCACCTCGGCGGTCTTCTCGGGCTGCTGGTGGTAGCCCTGCATGATGCCGGGGCCGCGCAGCAGGACCTCGCCGTCGTCGGCGATGCGGACCTCGGTGCCGGGCAGCGGCTTGCCGACCGTGCCGGTGCGGTAGGCCTCGCCGGGGTTGACGAAGGAGGCGGCGGAGGTCTCGGTCAGGCCGTAGCCCTCCAGGATGTGGATGCCGGCGCCGGCGAAGAAGTAGCCGATCTCCGGCGCGAGCGCGGAGGCGCCGGAGACACAGGCGCGCAGCCGGCCGCCGAAGGCCTCGCGGAGCTTGGCGTAGACGAGGGTGTCGGCCACCTTGTGCTTCGCGGCCAGCCCGAACGGTGCCGAGGCGACACCGGTGCGGCGGAAGTTGTCCTGCGTGACCTTGGCGTACTCGCGGGCGACCTCGGCGGCCCACTGGAAGACCTTGTACTTGGCCGCGCCGCCCTCGCGGGCCCTGGCCGCCACGCCGTTGTACACCTTCTCGAAGATGCGGGGCACGGCGGCCATGTACGTCGGCCGCACCACCGGAAGGTTCTCGATGATCTTGTCGGCGCGGCCGTCGACCGCGGTGACGTGCCCGACCTCGATCTGGCCGGAGGTGAGCACCTTGCCGAAGACGTGCGCGAGCGGCAGCCACAGGTACTGGATGTCGTCGATGGTGACCAGGCCGGTCGCGGCGATCGCCTTGGCCATGTACGCCCAGTTGTCGTGCGGCAGGCGCACGCCCTTGGGGCGGCCGGTGGTGCCGGAGGTGTAGATGAGGGTGGCGAGCTGCTCTCTGGTGATCGCGCCGACCCGCTCCTTGATCAGCTGCGGATGCTGCTCCAGGTAGGCGGCGCCGCGTTCCTCCAGCTCGGCGAGGCTGATCACCCAGTCGCCGGTCTCCACGCCGGCCGGGTCGATCACCACGACCTTGGCGAGCGCGGGCAGCTCGGGGCGCTTCGCCACGGCCTTGGCCAGCTGTGCCGCGTCCTCGGCGACCAGCACGCGGCTCTCGGAGTCGGAGAGGATGAACGCGGACTCGTCGGCGTTGGTCTGCGGGTAGATGGTCGTGGTGGCACCGCCGGCGCACATGATGCCGAGGTCGGTGAGGATCCACTCGACACGGGTGGAGGAGGCGAGCGCCACCCGCTGCTCGGGCTCGATGCCCAGCTCGATGAGCCCGGCCGCGATCGCGTACACCCGTTCGGCCGCCTCCGCCCAGCTGAGCGACTCCCAGTCGTCGGGGCCCTCGCCCGCGGCCGGCGGAACGGGGTAACGGTAGGCCTCGGCGTCCGGTGTGGCCGCCACGCGCTCCAGGAAGAGGGCCGCCACGGACGGCGGACGGTTCTCGATCAGGGTCTGTGTGTCGCTCACGACATCCTCCGGGGGCCCGCGACGGTGCGGCTGGCTCGGTGCGGCTTGGGTTGACTCACGGTGGGGGTAGCGGACTGTTGTTTAACTCGCGAGTAACTAACGAGCAGGGATCAGGGTAAGGGGCGGCCGCCCGCCGCGTAAGGGGCATCGGCCCGACACTTTCCGACACGCGGTCACGTCCGCTACGCACGGGGGCCCGCCGCGCTTTCGCACGACGGGCCCCCGCATGCCCGCTTTGCGGGCGTAACCGGCCGTAACCGGTGATTACTTCTTGCCCTTGGCCGACCCCGCAGCGTCATCGCTGGACAGCACGGCGATGAATGCCTCCTGCGGAACCTCCACGGAACCCACCATCTTCATCCGCTTCTTACCTTCCTTCTGCTTCTCCAGCAGCTTCCGCTTACGGGAGATGTCACCGCCGTAACACTTGGCGAGGACGTCCTTGCGGATGGCGCGGATGGTCTCGCGGGCGATGACCCGGGAGCCGATGGCGGCCTGCACCGGCACCTCGAAGGCCTGCCGGGGGATCAGCTCCTTGAGTTTGGCGACGAGCCGCACGCCGTACGCGTACGCCTGGTCCTTGTGGGTGATCGCCGAGAAGGCGTCCACCTTGTCGCCGTGCAGCAGGATGTCGACCTTGACCAGGGAGCTGGTCTGCTCGCCGGTGGGCTCGTAGTCCAGCGAGGCGTAGCCGCGGGTCTTGGACTTCAGCTGGTCGAAGAAGTCGAAGACGATCTCCGCGAGCGGCAGCGTGTAGCGGATCTCGACGCGGTCCTCGGAGAGGTAGTCCATGCCCAGCAGCGTGCCGCGCCGGGTCTGGCACAGCTCCATGATCGAGCCGATGAACTCGGTCGGCGCGAGGATCGTGGCCCGCACGACCGGCTCGAAGACCTCGTTGATCTTGCCCTCGGGGAACTCGCTCGGGTTGGTGACCGTGTGCTCGCTGCCGTCCTCCATGACCACGCGGTAGACCACGTTGGGGGCGGTGGCGATCAGGTCGAGACCGAACTCGCGCTCCAGCCGCTCCCGGATCACGTCCAGGTGCAGCAGGCCGAGGAAGCCGACGCGGAAACCGAAGCCGAGGGCGGCGGAGGTCTCCGGCTCGTAGACCAGCGCGGCATCGTTGAGCTGGAGCTTGTCCAGGGCCTCGCGCAGCTCCGGGTAGTCGGAGCCGTCCAGCGGGTACAGACCGGAGAAGACCATCGGCTTCGGGTCCTTGTAACCGCCGAGCGCCTCGGTGGCGCCCTTGTGCTGGCTGGTGACCGTGTCACCGACCTTGGACTGCCGGACGTCCTTCACGCCGGTGATGAGGTACCCCACCTCGCCGACGCCGAGACCGTCGGCCGGCAGCATCTCCGGCGAGTTGACACCGATCTCCAGCAGCTCGTGCGTGGCGCCGGTCGACATCATCTTGATGCGCTCGCGCTTGTTGAGCTGGCCGTCGATGACACGGACGTACGTCACGACACCGCGGTAGGAGTCGTAGACCGAGTCGAAGATCATCGCGCGGGCGGGCGCGTCGGCGACACCGACCGGCGCCGGGATCTCCTTGACGACCTTGTTCAGCAGCGCGTCCACACCGAGACCGGTCTTCGCCGAGACCTTGAGCACGTCGTCCGGTTCGCAGCCGACCAGGTTCGCCAGCTCCTCGGCGAACTTCTCCGGCTGCGCGGCCGGCAGGTCGATCTTGTTCAGCACCGGGATGATCGTGAGGTCGTTCTCCATCGCCAGGTACAGGTTGGCGAGGGTCTGCGCCTCGATGCCCTGGGCGGCGTCGACCAGGAGGATGGTCCCCTCGCAGGCGGCGAGCGACCGCGAGACCTCGTAGGTGAAGTCGACGTGCCCCGGGGTGTCGATCATGTTGAGGATGTGGGTCGTGCCCTGGTCGGGGCCCTCGGTCGGGGCCCAGGGCAGACGCACCGCCTGGGACTTGATCGTGATGCCGCGCTCGCGCTCGATGTCCATCCGGTCGAGGTACTGAGCACGCATCTGCCGCTGCTCGACCACACCGGTCAGCTGGAGCATCCGGTCGGCGAGCGTGGACTTGCCGTGGTCGATGTGCGCGATGATGCAGAAATTGCGGATCAGAGCCGGGTCGGTACGGCTCGGCTCGGGCACATGGTTAGGGGTCGCGGGCACGCAGGGTCCTGTCTCTTGAGGCGCCTTATGCCTCGGGTCGGATCGTTACGTAGTCTCCATGGTCCCACGGAGAGGGACCATGGAGCCGTTTTGGGCTGCCCGGAGGGCCACTGGTACTGTAGATGGCTGTGCCTCATGCCCTCTCAGCGCGAGGCGCGACAGAAAATTTTGGATCACCGGTTCGGGACCCGAGCGGCCCCGCGCCTGAACCTGAAAAGGCTCCTTCGTGGCGAACATCAAGTCCCAGATCAAGCGGAACAAGACCAACGAGAAGGCCCGGCTGCGCAACAAGGCCGTCAAGTCCTCTCTGAAGACCGCGATCCGCAAGGCTCGCGAGGCCGCTGCCGCGGGTGACGTGGAGAAGGCCACCGAGCTGCAGCGCGCTGCCGCGCGTGCGCTCGACAAGGCCGTCTCGAAGGGCGTCATCCACAAGAACCAGGCCGCCAACAAGAAGTCGGCGCTTGCTTCCAAGGTCTCGTCCCTCAAGGGCTGAACCTCCTTTCTGATCTGATCGCCGGAAGGACCCAGAGCGGGCCCTCTCTCATCCGCTCCCGACCGGCACCCCAGGACCCACGCGCGGCCTGCGTTCGCCACGCGGGCGTGGATCCACAAGCTTGATCCGGCGGCCCCGGCGCCTTCGCCTTTCCCCAAGGCGGGCACCGGGGTCTTTGGCATGCTCGGGGTGCTGGGGGTGCTCGGGTGCTTGCCGTCGGCGTGCCTGAGGAGCTTTTGGCATGCCTGGGGAACCTTTGGCGTGCGCGGGAGGGGCGGGGCGCCAGGAGGCGGAGCCGGTTCGGTCAGGCCCGGCCTCTGGAGCGGGCGGCTCGGGCGATCACCACGACCGCCTTCTCCAGGGCGTACTCGGGGTCGTCGCCGCCGCCCTTCACACCCGCGTCCGCCTCCGCGACCGCCCTGAGGGCCACCGCGACCCCGTCCGGCGTCCAGCCCCGCATCTGCTGGCGCACCCGGTCGATCTTCCACGGCGGCATGCCCAGCTCACGCGCCAGATCGGCCGGGCGGCCGCCCCGGGCCGAGGACAGCTTGCCGATGGCCCGAACGCCCTGCGCCAGCGCGCTGGTGATCATCACCGGCGCCACCCCTGTCGCCAGCGACCATCTCAGGGCCTCCAGCGCCTCCGCCGTACGCCCCTCCACGGCCCGGTCGGCGACCGTGAAGCTGGAGGCCTCGGCGCGCCCCGTGTAGTACCGTCCGACGATCGCCTCGTCGATCGTCCCCTCCACGTCGGCGACCAGCTGCGAGACCGCCGAGGCCAGCTCCCGCAGGTCGCTCCCGATGGCGTCGCAGAGCGCCTGGCAGGCTTCGGGGGTGGCCGACCGCCCGAGGGAGCGGAACTCGCCCCGCACGAAGGCCAGCCGGTCCGCCGGCTTGGTCATCTTCGGGCACGCCACCTCCCGTGCGCCCGCCTTGCGCGCCGCGTCCAGCAGCCCCTTTCCCTTGGCGCCGCCGGCGTGCAGCAGCACCAGTGTGATCTCCTCGGCGGGCGAACCGAGATACGCCTTCACGTCCTTGACCGTGTCGGCGGACAGGTCCTGCGCGTTGCGTACGACCACGACCTTGCGCTCCGCGAAGAGCGACGGGCTGGTCAGCTCGGCGAGTGTGCCGGGCTGCAGCTGGTCCGGGGTCAGGTCACGTACGTCCGTGTCGGCGTCGGCGGCCCTGGCGGCGGCCACCACCTCCCGCACGGCACGGTCGAGCAGGAGGTCCTCCTGGCCCACGGCAACGGTCACCGGGGCGAGAGGGTCGTCATTCGCAGTCTTCCTGGCCATCGCTTACAGCATCCCACGCGGCACTGACAGCCAACCGGCCCCGCCACCCCGACCGGTCCCGGAGCGGACCCTGAGGGCGGCTCGGGGTCACGGTTCCTCGCGCCAGCCGTCCCACTCCCCCGCGAACGCGTCCAGCTCGGCGGGGTCGAGCCGCTCGCCCTCGTCCCGCAGGACCACCAGCCACTGGGCGTCCTCGGCGTCGTCCTCACCGGCCAGCGCGTCCCGGACGAGCCGGGGCTCCTCGTCGATCCCGAACCGCTCCCCGAGCGCCTCGGCCGCTTCCTCGGCGGCGTCGCGGTCGGGCAGCACCAGCACGTGTCTCACATCGCTCACGGGCCCATTCTCCGGCACCCGACGGGGGGCCTCCGGCCCGGGCCCGGCAGCCCTCTGCCCCAGGTCGGCCCAGGTCAGCCGGTACGCGCGGCCCGAGCCGCCAGTACGCCCGGTCTCCGCCGCCAGCACGCCCGGTCGATGCCGTCGGCAGGCCCGATCGCCGCCACCCGGTACGCACGGTCTCCGCCGCCGGGACGCGATCGCCGGCCTTCCCCTCGATGTGCTCCCGATCCCGTCCGGCCCCTGCGGGCAGGCTCTCCCCCGGCGGGACGGTTCCGCGCGGTCAGCTCTTCGGCACGATCTGCACGTCCAGGTCGACGCGGATGCTCGGTCCGACCGCCGCGATGCCCCGGGCCAGCATCGACTGCCAGCTGATCGTGAAGTCGTCCCGGTGCAGCTCGGTGGTGGCCCGGCAGGCCGCCCGCGTCTCGCCCTCCATGCCGTTGCCGACACCGAGGTAGTCGGTGTCGAGCGTGACCGTGCGGGTCACGCCGTGCAACGACAGCGCCCCGGTGACCGTCCAGCGGGTGCCGCCCTTGTGCACGAACCGGTCGCTGTAGAACTCCAGCGTCGGGAACCGCTGTACGTCCAGGAAATCCGCCGACCGCAAGTGGTCGTCACGCATCCGGATCCCGGTGTCGATGGAGGCCGCGTCGATCACCACGTGCATCGCCGACTGCTCCATCCGCTCGGCGATCCGCACCACCCCGGCGAAGGAGTTGAACCGCCCGTGGATCCGGGCCAGTCCGATGTGCCGTGCGGTGAAGCCGATCGAGGAGTGCGCGGGCTCTATGTCCCAGTCGCCCGGCGCCGGCGGTTCCGGCGGCTGGGCCACCTGAAGCGTCACATCGCCCAGCGAGGCAAGGGAATTCTCCCCGACCAGCGCGGTGGCCCGGTACGGCGCGTAGCCCTCGGCCGCCACCGCGAGCCGGTACTCCCCGGCCGGCACCATGGCCAGGAACAGGCCGTAGGGGTCCGTGCCCCCGGTCACCACCCGGCGGCCCATGGCGTCCGTGACCGTCAACTCCGCGCCTGCCACGGGCTCGTTGACGGGGTCGACCACCCGGCAGCTGAGCACTCCCGCGTGCGGCGGTGTACGGACCCCCGCCAGAGGATTCGACCGTTGCACGCGGTCTCTCCGGTTACCCAACAAGCGACCGAACATCCACGACACCCCTGTACCCCTCGACATGATCGACTGCCGAAGGTTCATTCGATCACCGATGCGGCTTTCGAGGCAACACAGACCCACATCACAGCAATCCACTGCATGCGCCGGGACTGATCCGAATTAGTCGTTCAGGTCAAGATTTCACACAGCCGCCACACAACTCGTCCCATGCGGCACCGGGTCAGCGCGCACTCGTCACCCGCAGCTCCCCTTCCCTCCCTCCGGTCCCGGTCAGCGCGAGCGCCCCGTCCCGGTCGGTGCGCAGGACCGCCGCCCCGCCGCCGCGCAGGGCGGCCACGGTCGACGGCGCCGGGTGGCCGTAGGGGTTGTCGGCACCGGCGGAGACCAGTGCCACCCGGGGCGCGGCGCGGCGCAACAGCCCGGGATCCTGGTAGGCCGAGCCGTGGTGGGCCACCTTCAGGGCGTCCACCCCGGCCAGGCCGGCCGCCGCCGGGGACCGCAGCAGGGCCTGCTGGGCCGGGGGTTCCAGGTCCCCGAGCAGCAGCAGGCGCAGTCCGCCCGTGCGTACGAGCAGCGTGACACTGGCGTCGTTCGGCCCTTCCGGCCGGAAGGCCGGGCCGGGTACGGAGGCCGGGCCGGGTACGGAGGCGTGGGTTCGCGTTCCGAAAGGCGTGCTGGCTCCGAAGGGCGTCCTGGCTTCCTGGGGCGGGGGCCACAGGACCCGCCAGGTCAGCGGTCCGACGCGCCGTTCCTCTCCCGCGGCGGCCGTCACGACCGGGATGTGCCGCGCGGCCGCCTCCCTGCGGACGAACCGCGCCTGGTCCGCCGGTTCCGCGAGTCCGGTGGTCTCGATCGCGGCCACCGAGCGGCCCCGCAGGACACCGGGCAGGCCCGCTACATGGTCGGCGTGGAAGTGGGTCAGGACGACCAGGGGGACCCGGGTGATGCCGAGCCGCCGCAGACAGTCGTCGACCAGCGCGGGATCGGGTCCGGCGTCCACGACGACCCCCGTTCCTCCGCCCGCAGCCAGCACCGTCGCGTCGCCCTGCCCGACGTCGCACACCGCGAATCTCCAGCCGGGCGGCGGCCAGCCCGTGATCACCCGGGTCAGCGGCGCCGGCCGGGTCACGGCCAGCACGAGCAGCATTCCGAGCAGTCCGCACCACACGGGGTGCCGCGGCAGTCTCCGGCCGACCGCCACGACGGCCACGGTGACCGCCGCGAGCGCCAGTGCCCCCGGCCAGCTCCCCGGCCAGTCCACACCCGCGCCGGGCAGCGCCGCCCCCGCCCGGGCGACCCCGGCGATCCACCCGGCAGGCCAACTCGCGCACCAGGCCAGCGCCTTGGCCACCGGCATCAGCAAGGGCGCCGTCGCGAGTGCCGTGAACCCCAGCACCGTGGCCGGTGCGACCGCCGCCTCGGCCAGCAGATTGCACGGCACCGCCACCAGGCTCACCCGGGCCGACAGCACCGCCACGACCGGCGCGCACACGGCCTGGGCCGCGGCGGCCGCCGCCAGCGCCTCGGCGAGCCTCGGGGGCACCCGGCGCCGCCGCAACGCCTCGCTCCAGCCCGGCGCCAGCACCAGCAGCGCGCCGGTGGCCAGCACCGACAGCAGGAAGCCGTAACTGCGGGCCAGCCACGGGTCGTACAGCACCAGCAGCAGGACGGCCGTGGCGAGCGCCGGGATCAGCGATCTGCGGCGCCCGGTGGCCAGGGCGAGCAGTGCGACGGCGCCGCAGACCGCGGCCCGCAGGACGCTGGGGTCGGGCCGGCAGACGACCACGAAGGCCAGCGTCAGCACCCCCGCGAGCACGGCCGTCATCCTCAGCGAGAGGCCCAGGCGTGGGGCCAGGCCCCTGCGTTCGGCCCGTTGGGCCAGGCCCGGCGGCCCGATGAGCAACGCGAGCAGGACGGTGAGGTTGCTGCCGGAGACGGCGAGGACGTGTGCCAGGTCCGTCTCGTCGAAGGCGTGGTCCAGCTCGGGCGTGATCCGCGAGGTGTCCCCGACGACCAGCCCGGGAAGCAGCGCCCGCGCGTCCCCCGGCAGGTCCTCGGTCGCCTCCCGCAGGCCCGCCCTGAGCCGGCCCGCGAGCCGTTGCGGTCCGCTCGGCCCCGCCACGATCCGGGGTACCGGCCGGTCGCGCACCCGTAGCACGGCCGCCGTCCGGTCGCCGCCCGTGAGCGCGGGTGCCAGCCGGCCGCCGACCCGGAGCCGCGTGGACGGCAGCAGCGCGAGCCAGGCGGCTCGCCCACCCGGCCGGAGCCGGCCGGCTCCGGCCGGCGGCCCGGGACTCCGGCTTCTCCCGGCGCTTCCCTCCGGTGCCGGGACATCCGCGTCGACGACCAGCAGCACGGGCGTCCGCACCCGCATCCGCCGTCCGTCGGCCGCCTCCACGCTGCGCACCTCGGCCCGCACCAGCACCGCCACCGGTGCCATGTGATCGCCGCTCACCCGTGGGCTGCTCAGCCAGGGATCGCCGCTCAGTTCGACCTCGGCGGTGACGGTCGCGAACCGCCGGGCCAGTTCGGGTACCGGCCCGCGCCGCACGTCGGCCCCGTGCAGTCCGGCGGAGACGGCCGCCGCGGCGGCACAGAGCAGCACGGCGGCGACGGCGGCCCGCGCCCAGCGAAACCGGCCCCGCACCCACCCGGCCCGTCCGTCCTGCCCGGTGGGTCCAGGCTGCCCGGTCTGCGCGGGCCGCCATGTCTGCCCTGTCTGCCCTGCCCGCCTCGTCCTCCCCGCCGGCCCCGCCCGGCCCGTTCGCCGCACCGTCAGCAGCAGGACACCGCCGAGCAGGCAGCAGGTGACGATCCCGGCGGTCCAGGCCACCGGAGCGTCCAGGGTCAGGGCGGCCGTGCCCCAGGCCGTGAGCGCGGGCGGGACCAGGCGCAGGTCCAGCGGGCCGTCCCGGCTGGTCCGCGCGGCCCCGCTCCCCTCGTGCCCGGCCTCCGGGCCGGCCGTGTCGAGCGCGCGGTTCATGGCCGTACCAGGTCGCGCAGATCGGTGAACCGGCTGTCGCCGATGCCGTTGACCTCGCGCAGTTCGTCCACCGAGCGGAAACCGCCGTGCTGGGTACGGTAGTCGATGATGTGCCGGGCCAGTACCGGGCCGACTCCGGGCAGGGTGTCGAGCTGGTCCGCGGTGGCGGTGTTCAGGGAGACCGGCGCGGCCGGGCCCGGGCCGGCGGCACCGGTGAGCTGCCCGGCCGCCGAGCCGGCCGGAGCGGCGGCTCCCGCGGGGACACCGACGAGGACCTGCTCGCCGTCGACCAGGAAACGGGCCCGGTTGAGCCCCTCCGTGCTCACCCCCGGCCGGACCCCGCCCGCGGCTCGCAACGCGTCGGCCACCCGGGCACCAGAAGGCAGCCGCAGGATTCCCGGTTTGCGGACCTTCCCGCCGACGTCCACGACGATCTCCGCGCCGGGTGTCGCCGAGGCGGACCCGGCCGTGGTCGCCGTCTCCTCCTTCTTGGGGAACGACGCCTGGGCGCGGACCACTTGCGGGGCACTCACGGACTGGGTCCGGCCCGACCAGAAGTGCTGCCCGGCGATGACGGCCGCGGCCACGAGCACCACGGCCAGCGCCACGACCGCTCGCCGCTCCACCCCGTACCGCGCCTGGAGCCACACCGGCATCCGCTCCCGCAGGGCAAGCCCGGCGCGTTCCCGCCGGCCCAAAGCCGCGGACACCTCCGCCCCTCCCGGTCCCTCCGGTTCCGGCGACCGCGCACCACCGGCCTGTTCGTCATCGGCCGAGGCGGCGGACGGCGAGGGCCGTGGGGACAGTGGGGCCAGGTCGGCCGGTGAGCGCGGGCGATCCGTGCCCCGATCCGGCACAGCCGTGGTGCCTGCCCTCGCCGGCGCCGTCGGCCGTACAGCCTCCCGCACCACCGACCGCACCGACCCCGGCGCCGTCCCCGTCCGCCCCGCCGATGCCGACGCACCCGCGGAGCCGACCGGATCAGGCGGCGCGTTCCCGGACTCCCGCCACCGCACCGCCCGTTCACCGAAGAGGAGTTCCGCCCGGCGGCGTAGTTCTTCCGCCGGCGCGGGCGCCCGACGGCGGCCGCGCCGCTGTTCGCCGGGTCGGGACTCGGCGGATCGAGGCACGGCGGCCCGGTGTTCGGCGGAGCGTGGCCCGGTGACACGAGGGCGCGGTGGCCGGTGCCCGACGGCCCGGCGGTGCCGGACGCGGCCGTCCGAAGCCGGGCCACGGCCGGGGCCGCTGGTCGGGACCGCGATGCGGGAACGAGATCGAAGTGCCATGCGACGAGGATGGAGCACTTCGCCGCATCACGATGATCTTGGTGAATTCCCGTGCATTACCGCCTGGTTGTGGATAACTCCGCCACCCACACGAGTGAAGACGAGTGAAACCGACGGGCCGACGGGCCGACGGCCCCGCCCCGGCCTCAGCGGGGCGAGACGACCGCCCCCAGCAGACCAGGCCCGGTGTGCGCCCCGATCACCGCTCCGACCTCGCTGACATGCAGGTCGGCCAGGCCCGGGACGCGTGCCCGCAGCCGGTCGGCGAGCGCGGCGGCACCGTCGGCGGCGGCGAGATGGTGAACGGCGATGTCGACCTCCGCGTTGCCCGCCCGCTCCACGGTGAGCTCCTCCAGACGCGCGATCGCCTTGGACGCCGTACGCACCTTCTCGAGCAGCTCGATACGGCCGTCCTCCAGCTGGAGCAGGGGTTTGACGGCGAGCGCGGAACCCAGCAGCTTCTGCGCGGCACCGATGCGGCCGCCCCGGCGCAGATAGTCGAGGGTGTCGACGTAGAACACGGCGGATGTGCCGGCGGCCCGCTTCTCGGCGGCCGTGACGGCCTCGTCCACCGTGCCGCCCGCCTCAGCGGCCTCGGCCGCGGTGAGCGCGCAGAAGCCGAGCGCCATCGCGACCACTCCGGTGTCCACCACGCGCACGGGCACCGGCGCCTCACGCGCCGCGAGGACCGCCGCGTCGTAGGTGCCGGACAGCTCGGCGGACAGGTGCAGGGAGACGATGCCGCTCGCGCCGGACTCGGCGAGTCTGCGGTAGGTCTCGGCGAACACCTGGGGGCTGGGGCGGGAGGTGGTCACGGAGCGCCGCTTCTGCAGCGCCTGGGCGAGGGAGCGGGTGGAGATCTCGGTGCCCTCTTCGAGCGCCCGGTCGCCGAGGACCACGGTCAGCGGGACCGTGGTGATGCCGTGACGCTCCATCGCCCGGGGCGGCAGGTAGGCCGTTGAATCGGTGACGATCGCGACATGGCGGGACATGAGCTGGAGGTTACCTGGCGTAGTGCCCGCTCGGCAGCCCGGCCCCTGTCGTGTGACCGGGGAGCGGTCCGCTCATGTGGTGCTCTCGGGGCGGGGCTTCTTCTGCCACGGGACGGTGGGGCGCCACGAGGTCCCGGTGATCGCGTCGGGAGCGGGCCGAGCGGTGGCGTGGGCACCGGCCGCCTCCGAGCGCGCCCGTCCTGTGGCCGGGCCGTCGGCGGGGGTGGCGGGGTCGTCGGGCCAGTGCGAGGACGCCTGGCCGGGTTCGGTTCTCGTCCAGTGGCGCAGGGCGTCGGCCTCGATGTCGATCTGGGCGCTGAGGTGGTCCAGATCGTCGTCGGAGAAGCGGCGGGCGCGGTCGCGGACGGCCCAGCGCAGGGAGTCGGCGGACTGGGTGATGCGCTCGGTGCGCTCGCGCAGTCCGGGCAGGCGCGCGGCGAGTGTGGCCCGGTCGGGCTCGGTCTCCAGGCGCTTGAGGTCGGCGTCCAGGTCGTGCCCGTGCACGCTGAGCCGTTCGAAGAGGCCGAGGGACTCCTTCAGCGACTCGTCCTCGGCCACGCCCGCGTGCAGCGCGTCCTGTGTGGCGCGCATGGAGGTGCGCAGTGCGAGCCGCAGCCGGGCGATCTCGCCGGCCGGCCCGGGCTGGGCGACGGACTTGGCGCGCAGGGTGTGGTCCTCGACCGTGCGACGGGCCTGCGCGATGGTCCGGTCCACCCCGCGCTTGGTGGCACGGACGGCCTTGACCGTGGCGTAGGCGCCCATGCCCACGAAGATCAGGAAGAGCAGGGCGAACACGGTGAGCACTACGTCCATGGCGCTCCTCCTCCGGTCGGTGCGGTACGGCCCGCTGCGCTTCTAACGGTAAACGCAGCGGGCAGGCCCGGAGTTCCGTCCGAACCCCGAACCTGCCCGTAGGGGACTACCCCGAGTCGACGAAAACGTCCCTTTTCGCGACCCGGTACACGCCGGTGTTCACGCGGGAACGATTACGCGGGAACGATGTTGACCAGCTTGGGCGCCCGCACGATCACCTTGCGGATGCCCGCGCCGCCCAGCGCCGCGATCACCTTCTCGTCGGCCAGCGCGACCTTCTCCAGCTCCTCCTCGGAGATGGCGGGCGGCACCTCCAGCCGGGCCTTGACCTTGCCCTTGATCTGCACGACGCAGGTCACGGTCTCGTCGACGACGTAGGCCGGGTCGGCGACCGGGAAGTCCCGGTGGACGACGGAGTCGGTGTGGCCCAGCTTGCGCCACAGCTCCTCGGCGATGTGCGGGGCCAGCGGGGCGACCATCAGCACCAGCGGCTCGGCCACGGACCGCGGCACCGCGCCACCGGTCTTGGTCAGGTGGTTGTTCAGCTCGGTGACCTTGGCGATGGCGGTGTTGAAGCGCAGGCCCTCCAGGTCCTGGCGCACGCCGTCGATGGCCTTGTGCAGGGCGCGCAGGGTCTCCTCGTCGGGCTCCGCGTCGGTGACGGTGACCTCGCCGGTGGTCTCGTCGACGATGTTGCGCCACAGCCGCTGCAGCAGCCGGAACTGGCCGACCACCGCGCGCGTGTCCCACGGGCGGGAGACGTCCAGCGGGCCCATGGCCATCTCGTACAGGCGCAGCGTGTCCGCGCCGTACTCGGCGGCGATCTCGTCCGGGGTCACCGCGTTCTTCAGGGACTTGCCCATCTTGCCCAGCAGGCGGGTGACCTTCTCGCCCTGGTAGTAGTACGCGCCGTCGCGCTCCTCCACCTCGGCGGCCGGCACCGCGATGCCCCGGCTGTCGCGGTAGACGTAGGCCTGGATCATGCCCTGGTTGAACAGCTTGTGGAACGGCTCCGCGGAGGAGACGTGCCCCAGGTCGTACAGGACCTTGGACCAGAAGCGCGCGTACAGCAGGTGCAGCACGGCGTGCTCGGCGCCGCCGACGTACAGGTCCACACCGCCGTGCGGCAGGCCCTCGCGCGGGCCCATCCAGTACCGCTCGATCTCCGGGTCCACCAGCTCGCGGTCGTTGTGCGGGTCCAGGTAGCGGAACTCGTACCAGCAGGAACCGGCCCAGTTGGGCATGGTGTTGGTCTCGCGGCGGTACTTCTTGGGGCCGTCGCCCAGGTCCAGGGTGACGTTGACCCATTCCTCGTTGCGCGACAGCGGGGTCTCGGGCTGGGTGTCGGAGTCGTCCGGGTCGAAGGTGCGCGGGCTGTAGTCCTCGACCTCGGGCAGCTCCAGCGGCAGCATCGACTCGGGCAGCGCGTGGGCGACGCCGTCCTCGTCGTAGACGATCGGGAAGGGCTCGCCCCAGTAGCGCTGGCGGCTGAACAGCCAGTCGCGCAGCCGGAAGTTGACGGTGCCCTCGCCGATGCCCTTGCCGGCCAGCCACTCGGTGATGCGCGCCTTGGCGTCGGCCACGCCCAGGCCGTTCAGCTTCAGGTCGTCGCTGTCGGAGTTGACGATCTTCGCGTCGTAGGAGACGAAGGCGTCGTCCCAGGTGGACGGGTCGGTGCCGCGGCCGTCGGTCGGCTCGACCACACAGCGGATGGGCAGCTCGAAGGCGCGCGCGAAGGCGAAGTCGCGGCTGTCGTGGCCCGGGACGGCCATGATCGCGCCGGTGCCGTAGCCCATCAGGACGTAGTCGGCGATGAAGACCGGGACCCGCTCGCCGCTGACCGGGTTGGTCGCGAAGGCGCCGGTGAAGACGCCGGTCTTGTCCTTGGCCTCGGCCTGCCGCTCCACGTCGGACTTCGAGGCGGCCTGCGCGCGGTAGGCGGCGACGGCCTCGGCCGGGGTGGCGTGGCCGCCGGTCCACACCTCGTGCGTACCCTCGGGCCACGCCTCGGGGGTGAACTTCTCGACCAGCGGGTGCTCGGGCGCCAGCACCATGTAGGTCGCGCCGAACAGGGTGTCCGGGCGGGTGGTGAAGACCGTGATGTGCTCGCCGTCGATCGGGAAGTCGATGCGGGCGCCCTCGCTGCGGCCGATCCAGTTGCGCTGCTGGAGCTTGATGGCCTCGGGCCAGTCCAGCTCCTCCAGGTCCTCCAGGAGCCGGTCGGCGTAGGCGGTGATGCGCATGTTCCACTGGCGCAGCTTGGCCTTGAAGACCGGGTAGTTGCCGCGCTCGGACCGGCCGTCGGCGGTGACCTCCTCGTTGGCCAGTACGGTGCCCAGGCCGGGGCACCAGTTGACGGGCGCGTCGGAGGCGTAGGCCAGGCGGTACTCGCCCAGGATGTCGGCGCGTTCGCGGACGCTCAGTTCGCTCCACGCGCGCGTGGTGCCCGGAACGGCGCGTTCACCGGACTCGAACTGGGCGATCAGCTCGGAGATCGGGCGGGCCTTGCGCGCCTGTTCGTCGTACCAGGAGTTGAAGATCTGCAGGAAGATCCACTGGGTCCACTTGTAGTACTCCGGGTCGATCGTGGCGAACGACCGGCGCTTGTCGTGGCCCAGGCCCAGCCGGCGCAGCTGGGCCTTCATGTTCTCGATGTTGGCCTCGGTGGACACGCGGGGGTGCGTGCCGGTCTGCACGGCGTACTGCTCGGCGGGCAGGCCGAAGGCGTCGAAGCCGAGGGTGTGCAGGACGTTGTGGCCGGTCATGCGCTGGAACCGGGCGTAGACGTCGGTGGCGATGTAGCCCAGCGGGTGGCCGACGTGCAGGCCCGCGCCCGAGGGGTACGGGAACATGTCCATGATGAACTTCTTGGGCTTGGCGGCCAGCTCGGGGTCGCCCGCCAGGTCGCCCGAGGGGTTCGGCGCCGCGTAGGTGCCGTCGGCGTCCCAGAAGTCCTGCCAGCGTGCCTCGATCTCGGCTGCCATGGCGGCCGTGTAGCGGTGCGGCGCGGCCTCCGCCGACGCGGCGGTGGCAGCGGGGTTCGTCTCGCTCATGATCCTCAAAGCTCCATCGATCGTCTCTGCCTGCGGAAATGAAAAAACCCCTCGCACAGGAGGGGACGCCGCGCCGATGCCGACCTCACGGCTGAACCTGGGTCGGTACTGATCAGCGCGGCCCGCTAAGCAGAAGGCGTACGGCACGCATGGCGCTAGGGTACCGCAGCCCTTGAGCAAGCCGCGACGCGCTTCCGTATCCCTGAGGGACATGTCCACGAAGCCCGCCGGTACGGAACAAAGGTCAGCGATTACTTCGCGTACCTCCTCCTATGGGACGCCACTCCGATCAGATTGTCCGTCGATAACAAGCGCAATAACCCAAACCCCGTACTGATCGGTATGGCGCCACTTAGAGTGCGGCAGCGGGACCGCTTTCCCGAAACTGCTCGGAGTCGCCCCCATGAACCCTCGTCGTCGTACCAGCTCGCCCCCCATACCGGGCCGCTCGGCCTATGGGGTGGCGTCCGCCGTCGCCTTGCTGCTCATCCCCGTGTCCGTGCTGGTCGGAGGCGTCCGGTTCCGCGAGTTCCTGAACTTCGGCGCGGGAGTGCTGTCCCTCGTCTCGCTGAGCTGCTCGGTGATCTGGGGCCTGTTCGCCCAGGACCGGATCTTTCTGAACACCCGGCAGCGGATCATCGGCCAGGCCGTGCACCGCACGACCGCGGTCGCCTCGATCGCGTTCCTGCTGCTGCACATCACCACGAAGATCGCGCTCGGTCACACGCGGGTGATCGCCGCGGTCGTCCCGTTCTCGCTCGGCGTCACCGGGATCGCCGGCCTGATCGGGCTGGGCTCGCTCGCCGGCCTGCTGATGATCTTCGTGGGGGTCACGGGCGCCCTGCGCGGCACCTTCGCCACGCCGGCCCCGGTCGCGGCGCGCTGGCGGGCCATGCACATGCTGGCCTACCCCGCCTGGTGCGCGGCGCTGATCCACGGTCTCTACGCGGGTCGCGCGGCCAAACCCGTCTTCGTGATCCTCTACAGCCTGTCGCTGCTCGGTGTGATGGGCGCCCTCGCGCTGCGCGCCGCGCCCCGCCCGGTCAAGCGCGGGGTCGCCGACCGGCTGGTGGCCCTGTTCGACCGGCCCGCACGGCCCGGACCCGACGAGCCGGCGGCGAGCCGCTCCCGGGCGGCCGGCCGGGACCTGACCGGCCCGCGAAGCGGCCGGGAAGCGCGGCCGGCGACCGCCTCCCCGCTCCACCGGCCCCCGGCCGCCGAGCCCGCCGCCGGTATCGCCGCGGCCTACCGCGCGGTGTCGGTCCCGAACCACCCGCCGCAGCCCTTCACGGCCGCCCAGGCCGCCGCCGGGGACCCGCCGCCGGCTCTCCGGCCCACGGAGGCCTTCCCGCGCGTGGACGGCCCCTCCGGCGCCTCCGCCGGCTGGCCGGTCCCCTCCCCGCCGCCGGTCGGCGAGGCCCCGCCGTCCGCGTACGACCCGCTCCAGGACACCGGGTACACCCTCCCGGCCCACGGCGGGCCGGGCGCGACCGGCTACGGCGGACGTGACGTGTACGACACCGCTGAGACGAACGGCTCCTACGGCACGTACCTCCCGGGTGACACGTTCGACAGCGGTCCCGCCACCGAACCGCTGCCCGGCTCGCCCTACGGGGCACCGGGTTCGGGCGAACCATGGAACACGCCTTCCGGAGGCTTCAAGTGAACGAGGCACTGCCCGACGTCCCCGAGGTCCGGGTGGTCGGTCTCCCCCAGCTCACGTCGGGCTTCGACCTTGTGGAGCGACTCGACCTGCCGATGCACCTGAAGGTGCACGGGCCGCTCGACCCGCTGGGCGGCGAGCAACTCGCCCAGCTCGCCGAACGCATCCACCTGAAGGGGCGCGGCGGAGCCGGTTTCCCCTTCCACAAGAAGCTGCGCTCGGTTGCCGAGTCGGCGATCAGGCGCGGGGTACGGCCGGTCGTCGTGGTCAACGGCAGCGAGGACGAGCCGGCCTGCCGCAAGGACACCGTGCTGATCAACCGGGCGCCACACCTCATCCTGGACGGCGCCCTGCTGTGCGCCGAGGCGCTCGGCGCGCGCACCCTCGTCGTCGGCGTCACCCGGGAGTCCACCCAGCGCTCCATGGAGGCCGCGCTCGCCGAACGCGGCCTGGGCAACAGCCGCAGATCGGCACTGCGCGCGTGGGTGCAGCGCAATCCGGTGCGCATGGTCACCGGTGCCGCCGCCTCGCTGATCCGCTCGATCGACGGCGGCCCGGCGATCCCGCCCGGCCGCAAGGTCAGCGCCTCGCGCAGCGGTGTCGGCGGGGCGCCCACGCTGCTGTCGAACGCGGAGACGTTCGCGCAGCTCGCCATAGCCGCCCGCATCGGCCCGGAGCGTTACGCCAACACGGGTCTGTACGACGAACCGGGCACCGTGATGCTCACCGTGTCCGGTGCGGTCGCCCGCCCGATGGTGATCGAGGTGCCCACGGGCGTGCCGCTGCGCTACGTGTTGCAGCTCGCGGGCGCCCCGCCGGTGCCGCAGGGGGTGCTGACCGGCGGCTACCACGGCAAGTGGATCGACGCGGCGACCGTGGACGAGGCGATCGTCTCCCGCAACTCGCTGGACGCGGTGGGCGGTTCGCTGGGCGCGGGCGCGATCCTGCCGATCGGCCAGGGGACGTGCCCGCTGGGCGAGTCGCTGCGGGTGGCGCAGTGGCTGGCCGAGGAGAGCGCCGGCCAGTGCGGGCCCTGCTATCTGGGGCTGCCCGCCGCCGCGCGCGGGCTGGAGGACGTCATGGGCGGGGGCGGACCGGCGGCCCTGGAGGCGCTGAAGCAGGTCGCGAGGAACGTGAAGCGGCGCGGCGCGTGTTCGCACCCGGACGGCTCGGCGATGTTCCTGGAGTCGACCATCAAGGCGTTCACCGACGACCTGGCGGCGCATGTCCTCGGCAATGGCTGCGGACGGCCCGTGGAGGGCGTTCTGCCGCTCTTCGAGGGGGGCAGGGCCGCTGCGGGCGGCACGGACGCCGCGGAGAGCGGCGAGAGCCGCCAGAGGATCCACGTGGACTGGACGCTGTGCCGGGGCCACGGGCTGTGCGCGGACATCCTGCCGGAGGTGTTCGAGCTCGGCGCGGACGGCTTCCCGACCGTCGCCCAGGCGCAGGTACCGCGGTACGCGGAGGCGAAGGCGCTGCGCGCGGTGCGCCGCTGCCCGGCGCTCGCCCTGCGCATCGAGGAGGACACGCGCGGGCAGGCGCCGTCGCGCAATCTGCCGGTGCTCTCCCAGGGGCGCGGCCGGCGCGCGCTGGGCCGCTGACCACACGTAGGGGGCGGGTCACCGGATCGGGTGACCCGCCCCTTGCCCCGGCCGCCCCTTGCGTTCCGCCGCGCCTTACGCCCCAATACGCCGAATGCGGACCATCCTTGGGATGGTCCGCATTCGACTTCTGTGGAGCTAAGGAGAATTGAACTCCTGACCTCCTGCATGCCATGCAGGCGCTCTACCAACTGAGCTATAGCCCCTTGTTTTGTTGTTTCGCCCGGTTCCCCCGGCGACGACGTAAACATTACAGGCCCGTGGCCGCAGCGCCAAATCGGTTTCAGCTTGACTCCGGTATGACCGCTAATGTCGGTTTTCATGCCCCGGATCACGCCGTTCACCGCACTCCGTCGGGTCCCGCTCGCCCTGGGCGTGTGCCTGCTGTCCTTCGCGGCGTTCTGGGCCGCGCAGCGGGCCGCGCACGTGTCGATGGTCGACCTGATGGTCTACCGGGCCGAGGGAGCCGCCGTGCGGACCGGCGACGACCTGTACGCGCTGCGCGCGACCACCGCCCGCCTGCCCGCCACCTACCCGCCGTTCGCCGCCCTGCTGTTCACCCCGCTGTCCCTGCCGGACACCGCGCTGCTGCGCACGCTGGCGACGGCCGGCAATCTCGCGCTGCTGGTGGTCTTCGTACGGCTGTCGCTGAAACTCGTCGGCCACGCGCGCGTGCGGGCCGTCTGGTGGGTCGCGGCGGTGGCCGTGTGGTGCGAACCGGTGTGGACGACCGTGCGCTACGGCCAGATCAATCTGCTGCTGGCCGTGCTGGTGCTGTGGGACCTGACCCGCCGGCCCGCCGGCGGCCACGACCGCTGGAGCGGGCTGGGCCTCGGACTGGCCGCCGCGGTGAAACTGACGCCCGCGCTGTTCCCCGTGTTCCTGCTCGCCACGGGCCTGGCGGACCGGCTGCGGGGCGGGCGGGGCGAGCCGTGGCTGCGGCACGCGCGCGGGGCGGCCGTCGCGTTCGCCGGGGCGACTGTGCTGGCGGCGGCCGTCCTGCCGTACGACTCCTGGCGGTTCTGGACGCGCACGGTGCTGCGCGCGAGCCGGGTCGGGCTGCCCGAGGACACCGGCAATCAGGCCCTGCGCGGCGTGCTGGCCCGCCTTCTGCACACGCCGGACCCGGCGGCCGTCTGGGCGGCCGGTGCCGCCGTACTGGCCGTCCTCGGTCTGACGGTGGCGGTGCGGGCGGAGTTCCGGGGGCGGCGGGCCTGGGCGGTGTGCGCCTGCGCGGTCACCGCCCTGCTGGTCAGCCCGGTGTCGTGGACCCACCACTGGGTGTGGTGCGTGCCGTTGGTGCTGCTGTTGTGGACGCGCGGGCACCGGGCGGCGGCCCTGGGCACCCTGCTGGTCTTCTGGTCGTACCTCCCGTGGTGGGTGCCGCACGGGCCCGGACGGCCGGAACTCCACCTGGGTGGCGCGCACTTGCTGCTGTCGGCCGGCTACGGCGTCACCGGTGCGGTCTTCCTCGCGCTGGCCCGGACATCGTCGCCGAGGCCCGGGAGCGCCGAGGCCGGCGTCAAGCCGTGACGAACTGGTAGAACCTCTTGAGCGTGCAGTGCTCCTCCAGGAGCCGGCCGTAGATCGGCTCGCCTTCCAGTTCCCGGTAGGTCTCGATGGGGTCGCCTTTTATGATCAGCGCCCGCGCGCACTCCTCGCACCAGTACTGGTAGGCGGGATTGATCGGCTCCATGTCGCGGACGATGGGCGTACCGCTCCCGCACCAGTCGCACTTCCGCCGGTGTGCCCCCATCGATCAGCTCCAGGTGTGGCCGCAGGCCGTGCACACGTATGAGATTCCGCCATTGTCGCCGAGCACCTGCGCGACGTGCGCGGAACCGCAGGAAGGGCAGCTCAGCCGGGTGATCGAATCCCGTATCAACGCCGCGTCGAGGAGGTGGCCGACCTCCTCGAGGATGCTCGCAGGCATCGCTACTCCCTCCCGTCGGGCCGCGTCCCCTTCCGGCCGTTTGATTCTGCCACGACCGGACCGACACGGTCAGCGACGCCTCAGTACCGGTCCGGACACGGCGTCCGCCGCGAACGCCTCCGCGTAGCTGTACGGCCCGAGGGGCCCGGACGACTCAAACTCCGGTGCGGGAAGGCCGTCCATGGCTGAAACACGAGAAATCCCGCCCCCTGGAGGGGACGGGATCCTCATCACCGATCTTGACCACTCGTCAGAGTGTCGATCAGTGGAGCTAAGGAGAATTGAACTCCTGACCTCCTGCATGCCATGCAGGCGCTCTACCAACTGAGCTATAGCCCCTTGCGTTCTTCCCGCTCGGCGGGGCGAACAAGAAGAACTTTAGCCTGTGACCTGCCGGAAAGTGAAATCCGGGGTCCGCAGGGCCCGGGACGGTCAGTCGTCGTCGCCGAGGACGGGCTCCGGGAGGGTGCCCGCGTTGTGCTCCAGCAGGCGCCAGCCGCGGGCGCCCTCGCCGAGCACGGACCAGCAGCAGTTGGAGAGGCCGCCGAGGCTCTCCCAGTGCCGGGACTCCAGGCCGAGGAGCCGGCCGATGGTGGTGCGGATGGTGCCGCCGTGGCTGACGACGACGAGGGTGCCGTCCTCGGGCAGCTTCTCGGCGTGCCGCAGCACGACGGGGGCGGCGCGGTCGGCGACCTCGGTCTCCAGTTCGCCGCCGCCGCGGCGGACCGCTTCCCCGCGCTTCCAGGCGGCGTACTCCTCGCCGTGGCGGGCGATGATCTCCTCGTGCGTCAGCCCCTGCCAGACGCCCGCGTAGGTCTCACGCAGGCCCTCCTCGCGGGTGACGTCGAGGCCGGTGAGGGCGGCCAGCTCGGCGGCCGTGTGCGCGGCCCGCCGCAGGTCCGACGAGACGATCGCGTCGGGCCGCAGGGAGGCGAGCAGCCGGGCGGCCCGGCGGGCCTGGCCCAGGCCCGTCTCGGTCAGCTCGACGTCCGTGGTGCCCTGGAAGCGCCGCTCGACGTTCCAGGAGGTCTGGCCGTGCCGCCACAGGATGATGCGGCGGCCCCGGCCCGTGCGGTCGGTCACCTCACCCGTGGCGCTCATCACCACTCCCCGCCCGGCTCCTGGTCGGCCTCGGCGGCCTGGAGCCTGGCGTGCTCCTCGGCCTTGCCGCGGGTGGCCTTGGCGTCGGCGGGCAGCTCGATCTCCGGGCAGTCCTTCCACAGCCGCTCCAGGGCGTAGAAGACCCGCTCCTCGCTGTGCTGGACGTGCACGACGATGTCGACGTAGTCGAGGAGGACCCAGCGGGCCTCCCGGTCGCCCTCGCGACGGACCGGCTTGGCGCCGAGTTCCTTCTGCAGGCGCTCCTCGATCTCGTCGACGATGGCCTTGACCTGGCGGTCGTTCGGCGCGGACGCGAGCAGGAAGGCGTCCGTGATCGACAGTACGTCGCTCACGTCGTAGGCGATGACGTCGTGGGCGAGCTTGTCGGCCGCCGCCTGGGCGGCGGTGTTGATGAGCTCAAGGGAACGGTCTGTGGCGGTCACTACATGGCTTTCCGTCGGCGGTCTTTTGTCATCAAGGGTCTCACGGACCGCCCGGCACACCCCACGGGATTACGGGCGGCACCCGGGGGCTCGCGGGCCGCGCTCCGCCGGGGAGCGCGGCCCCCGGGTCAGGACGAGGACGGCTTGTAGTCGCGGCCGAGGACCACCGAGACGTCGGCGCCGGAGGAGACGGTGCCCTTGGTGACGGAGCCGGCGGGCAGGCCGAGGGTCTTGGCGACCTCGGCGGCCTTGGCCTGGTCGGCGGCGTCCGCGTAGGTCACCTTGGAGGTGGCCTCGGTGCCGGAGGCGCTGCCGCCCTCCAGGAAGGTGAAGCCGCCGTTGAGGAGTACGACGCGGGCCTTCTCCGTGTCGTCCTTCACACCGGTGGCGTTCTGGACGGAGACCCGGACCGCGGAGCCGGCGCCGGGGCTCTTCGCGGTGCCGCCGAGGATGTCCTTCACCACGCTGTCACTCGTCTCGGCGCTGAGTGTGCCGTCGGGCCGCACGGGCAGCAGGGCGGTCTTGTAGTCGCCGCTCTTGGCCAGGTCTGCGAGCCTGGCGAGGAAGGTGCCGAGGTCCTTGTCGGTGAGCGGCGGATCGAGGATCTGCGCGAGCGTCTGGACGGTGACGGTGGCGGCGGCCGGGTCGGAGGACATCTTGCGCAGCACGCCCTGCATGACCTGGCCGAACCGCTGGAGCTGGGCGTTGTCGGACTCTCCGGAGGCACGGTAGGTCGCGTAGGCGACGGCCATCTTGCCGCTGAGGGTCTGGTCCCGGCCCTTGTGGACGAGCGGCGCGGCGCCCTTCTTCTTGGCGTCCGGGTCCGGCACGTCGGTGTCGGTGTCGATCTCGATGTTGCCGACGAGGTCGACGAGGTTCTGCAGGTAGGGGGTGTCGAGCCGCCAGCTGCCCTGGATGCTGGTGCCGAGGACGGTGTCGAGCTGGTCGCGGGTGCCGGAGGTGTCGTCGTCGTCCACGGACTTGGCGAGGGTCGTGGTGGAGCCGTCGTCGCCGGTCAGGGCCAGGGAGTTGGGCAGCAGGACCGTGGTGCCCTGCTTGGTGGTGGTGTTGTCGACCAGCAGCGCCGTGGAGGTGCCGCCCTTGACGGTGTTGTGCAGGTGGACGACGAGCACATCGCGTTTCTGGGCGGTGACCGGGGCGGCGGTGCCGGCCGGGCCGCCGGAGGACAGGCCGGGCAGCTTCCCGGCGTACCAGAGGTAGCCGACCCCGCCGGCCGCGACGACGGCGAGGACGACGAGCAGGGCGATGAGCCGGCTGCGGGCGCGGCGGCGGGCCTCCTCGCGGCGCTCGGTGCGGTTCTCGGTGAACTTCAGCCAGTCGATGACGTCCTCGGAGTCACCGTCCGGCTCCTCGACGAAGGCGAACTGTTCGGTGCGGTAGTCCGGCGCCTCGGCCCCGGGCCCGGTGTCCTCGGCGGTCGTGCCGCCTCGCCCCGCCGGACCGTCCTGCGCGGCCGGGGTGTCCTCGGCGGGGCCGGCCTGCTGCGGGATGTAGGCGGTCTGCTCGGCGACCCTGGGCTGCCGGCCGCCGCTCGCGGCCTGCCCGTAGGGGTCGTAGCCGCCGGTGTCCTGCGGTGCGGTACCGGTGCCGGTGCCGTACGGGTCGTAGGGGTCGTACGGGGCCTGGGACCCGTAGGGGTCCTGAGGGACGTAGGAGTCGTGGGTGGGGTACGGGTCCTGCGTGGCGTACGGGTCGTAGGCGGGCTGCTGGTGGCCGGTGGCGTACGGGTCGTAGCCGTAGCCCTGCTGCTGGGCGTAGGGGTCGTAGGCCGCCGGCTGGGGCTGCGGGACCTGCTGGGCCTGGGGAGCCTGCTCGGCCGGTACCTGCCGGTACACGGGCCGGCCGTACTCGTCGTAGCCGACGACTTCGTACGGAACGGCGCCGTAGCCCGCGTCACCCGCGTCGTATCGGTCGTTCACCGGTGCCCCTCTCGGCTCACTCGCCGCGGTACAGCTCGCGCTTGTCGATGTAGCGCACGACTCCGTCCGGGACCATGTACCAGATGGGGTCGCCCTTGGCGACTCGCGCGCGGCAGTCCGTGGAGGAGATGGCGAGGGCCGGCACCTCGACCAGCGAGACACCGCCTTCCGGCAGGCCCGGGTCGGTCAGGTGGTGGCCGGGGCGGGTGACGCCGATGAAGTGCGCGTAGGAGAACAGTTCCTCGGAGTTGTGCCAGGTCAGCAGCTGGGCGAGGGCGTCGGCGCCGGTGATGAAGAAGAGGTCGGTGTCCGGGTTGAGGGCACGCAGGTCGCGCAGGGTGTCGACGGTGTAGGTGGGGCCGCCGCGGTCGATGTCGATGCGGCTGACGGAGAACTGCGGGTTCTCGGCGGTCGCGATGACCGTCATCAGATAGCGGTCCTCGGCCGGGGAGACCCTGCGGTGCGACTTCTGCCACGGCTCGCCGGTGGGGACGAAGACCACCTCGTCCAGCTGGAACTGCGCGGCGACCTCGCTGGCCGCCACCAGGTGCCCGTGGTGGATCGGGTCGAAAGTCCCGCCCATGACGCCCAGGCGCCGCTTGCCCGTGTGGGCGGGGGCGTGGCCCGGTCCGTGCTGCGGGCGCTTCACCGTGTCGTCGGCCGTCTCGCGCGCCGGACCGGTAGGCATGTCCTGCTCTCCCATGCGTGCAGACCCTACCGGCCCGGCCTCGAACGTCCGGCCGGGGACGGGGTCCCCGCTCAGCGGTCGCGGTTGAAGCGCGTGGTGATCCACAGCAGCAGGAGCAGGATGACCAGGGCGCTGCCGCCGGTGATGGCCGGGTTCAGGCTGTTGTGGTTTCCGCCGTGCTCCTCGCCCTCGGCGGCGAGGGTGACCAACTGGGCTGCGGCGCTGTGGAAGCTCATCTTCGGCAGGACCTATCGCGTGTGGGCGGAATAAAGATGTCGGCTCATCGTAAGCGGGCGGCCGTGCGGCGATCACGTCGACTCCGCCGTTGGGGACGCGGGGGCGCCGGCGGCCGGCCCCGGCGAAGGGCGTTCGCCGCGGACGGGAGGGAACTTCCGGCGCGCGTCAGTCGTCCTTGCGCTTGTAGCCGCGCAACAGGAACCAGGCGGTCAGCGCACAGCCGAGGACCATCACGACCAGCACGACACGGAGCAGGTTGCCCGTCCCGTGCTGCTGGACGGCGCTCGTGGCGGCCTCGGTCAGCCGGGCGGCTGCGGGGTGGTGCTCCATGGCGGGGACTCCTTCGGGTGTACTGCCCGTCCACGGTATCTCCGCCTAGGCTGGGCCCCGCCTCGGGGGCGCGGTGGGCACTGACACGCACATGGGGGAAGACATGTCCGACGACGGCCGGCAGCAGGCGGGGCACGAGCGGCTGCCCGGCAGACAGCGCAGGCGTTTCCCGGGGATCTCCTCGCGGGCGTACGAGCACCCGGCGGACCGTTCGGCGCTGGTCGCGCTGCGCAAGCTGAGCGGGTTCGACACCGTGTTCAAGGCGCTCAGCGGGCTGCTGCCGGAGCGGAGCCTGAGGCTGCTGTTCCTGTCCGACTCGGTACGGGTCTCCGAGCGGCAGTTCTCCCACCTGCACGACATGCTGCTGGACGCCTGTTACATCCTGGACCTGGAGAAGGTCCCGCTGATGTACGTCACGCAGGATCCGCGGCCGAGCGCGATGTGCGTCGGCCTGGACGAGCCGATCATCGTGCTCAGCACGGGGCTGGTGGAGCTCCTCGACGAGGAGGAGATGCGGGCGGTCATCGGGCACGAGGTGGGGCACGCGCTGTCCGGGCACTCGGTGTACCGCACGGTCCTGCTGTTCCTGACCAGCCTCGCGGTGAAGGTCGCGTGGATCCCGCTCGGCAGTCTCGCGGTCACGGCGATCGTCACGGCGCTGCGGGAGTGGTTCCGCAAGTCGGAGCTGTCCGCCGACCGGGCGGGCCTGCTGGTGGGCCAGGACGTACGGGCCTCGATGCGGGGCCTGATGAAGACGGCGGGCGGCAACCACCTGCACGAGATGAACGTGGACGCGTTCCTGGAGCAGGCCGAGGAGTACGAGTCCGGCGGTGACCTGCGCGACTCCGTGCTGAAGATCCTGAACGTGCTGCCCCGGTCCCACCCGTTCACCACCGTGCGGGCCGCCGAGCTGAAGAAGTGGGCCGAGTCGCGGGACTACCAGCGGATCATGGACGGCCACTACCCGCGGCGCGGCGAGGACAAGGACGCCTCCGTCAGCGACTCCTTCCGCGAGTCGGCGGCCGGCTACGCGAACGATGTGAAGAGCTCCAAGGACCCGCTGATGAAGCTGGTCACGGACCTCGCGGGTGGCGCGGGCGACCTGGGCGGCCGGGTCCGGCGCGGCTTCGACGGCTTCCGCAGCCCTCCGCCGGCCGCGGGGGACACACCGGGCACGGACGCGTAGCCCGGCCTCCCGCCTCCGCCTCGGCGGCCTTCTCGGAGCGCGGCCGACAGTCCTCGCGAGTCACGGCCGGCGCCCCTCGCGGGGGTCGCGGCCGGCGCCCCTCGCGGGGCCACGGCCCGGCAGCCCTCCCCGGAGCGCGTCCGGTACCTCTCCGCCTGCATGTGGCCGACGCCCTCCGGCAACACGGCCCGCGGCCCTCCCAGAGCGCGGCCGACACCTCCCCGGCGGCCCGTGGCCTACGCCCTCCCAGCAACCCTCCCCGCAGCGCGTCCGGCACCCTTCGCCGGGTCGCGGCCGGCGGCCTCCCGGAGCACGTCCGGCACCCCTCGCAGTGCCGGCCGGCAGGCCTCATGCGCTCGGTTGCGCCCCCGTGGCCAGCGTTCCGCAGACGGACGCCGGGCTGTCCGTGTCGTAGGGGTTGGTGCCCGCGGGGCGGCCCGTCCCGGCCGTCTGGCCGGCGAGGAGGGGCCGCAGGTAGGCCGAGGCGTCCTCGGCGCAGGCGAGGGGGCCCGCCTGGACGTAGGCCGCGAGCAGCTGGACCTGGCGGGTGCGCAGGTCGTCGCGGTCCAGGTGGAACGTCAGCTCGCGGCGGACCGTGAAGAGGGACGCGGGGGCCCGCGAGGCGGCGCCGGTGGGGCGCAGGGCGTAGACGAAGGTGTGGTCGGCGGAGACCTCCAGCGTCGCCGCGTCGGCCTCGGTGACGTGCAGGGAGCCGAAGGCGCGGATCCGGTCGTCGGCCAGCCGGGCCCGCGCGGGGTCGATGCGGACCATCCAGCCCGTGGACGCGTGCCGCCCGTCCGCGGCGGGGTGGGTGACGCTCCGGTCGAACTGGTCGAGCTGCCCGGAGTCGACCAGGGCGCGGACGGGGCGCACCTCGCGGCCGGCCAGCACCTCGGGGTGGAGGGAGGAGCGGACGATGTAGTCCTTGACGGCGGTGAGGGCGGTCATCACCTGGCTGTCGGAGAAGTGGGCGGTGCTGCGCGAGGCCGGCAGCGGGATGCCCTCGGCGCCGATGTCGAAGGGGGCGGCGGGGCTGTGCGTGAACAGCCGCTCGGGGTCGGCGGCGCCGGGCACCCTGCCCTGCGGGGCGAGCGGGACGACGGTGGTCCGCAGGGCCTCCACGGACCGGCGGACCGGCGTGGAGCCGTAGGGGTGGCGGACGCCCATGTAGAGGGCGGTGCCGAAGGCGACGGCGATCAGCAGGGCGAGGACCAGGACCTGCCGGGTGAGCCCGCGGCGCAGGGGCGGGCGGCGGCGCACGGCGGGCGCGTGGTCGGCCATCCGCTCCGCGGCGGAGGACTCCTGGAGCCGGGCAGCACGGACGAACGACTCGTCGAAGACGACGGATCGGTATTCGTCCTCCGCACCGCCGGGGCCGCCCTCGGGTGTCCCCTCCGGTGGGTCGCCAGGCCCGCCCATACCTTCAGAGTAGGTCCGGCGGGCCCCGGGTAAACGCCCGGCTGACGACAACTTCTGACAGGTTCTCAACAGGCGCGGACGGGGGCTCGAAGGGCGCTCAGGGGGAGTGCGGGACGGCCGAGACGGCCGGCCGGGGATGGTCGTCCGAGGCGGCGGGGGCGGAGGCGGCGTCCTTGCCGACGCCGGTCGAGGCCGGCGCGGGCACCCGGTCGCGGGTGCCCGAGGAGCCTCCCCGGTAGACGGCGGCGAAGGCCAGGGCGACCATGCCGATGCCCATCACCACGGCCAGGACCCAGGCGACGGGACGGTGCCAGCGGACCTGCTTGCCGTACGGGCCGTGGAAGCCGTCGCCGAGGACGTAGGCGTCGTCCGGCTCGTCATCGTCGTGATCTTGGCCGAATCGGGCGCCGTCGGGGCCGTAGCCGTCGTCGTGGCGCTCGCCCCGGGCGTGGGCACGGCGGGCCTCCGCCTCGGTGGCCTCGGCTCTGGCCTGGGCGGCGGCCAGGAGGCGTTCGACGGCGGACGGTTCATGGACCGTGGCCGCCTGTACGAAGGCCTCGTCGAAGACCACGGAGGCGAACTCTTCGTCCGACACCCCGTGGTCGTGGTCGTCGTCGGGCTCCCAGCCGTCAGGGAACGGCGTACCCCCCACGTCCTCCGGCACGGATCCAGAGTAGACCTGGGGGGTCAATTTGGGCAGACGGTATGGAAATTCGTCTGTCTGGTGGGACGCCTTTCGGCCTGCTTCCCCGGAGCCGGGTGCGCTCGGCCGGACGGGTGAACCTCAGCGGCGTACGTGCCCGTCGCCGGTGACGATGTACTTCGTGCTGGTCAGCTCCGGCAGCCCCATCGGGCCGCGGGCGTGCAGCTTCTGGGTGGAGATGCCGATCTCGGCGCCGAAGCCGAACTGGCCGCCGTCGGTGAAGCGGGTGGAGGCGTTCACGGCGACGGTGGTGGAGTCGACCAACTGGGTGAAGCGGCGGGCGGCCTGCTGGGAGGTGGTGACGATGGCCTCGGTGTGGCCGGAGGTCCACAGCCGGATGTGCTCGACGGCCTTGTCCAGCGAGTCGACCACCGCGGCGGCGATGTCGTGGGAGAGGTACTCGGTCTCCCAGTCCTCGGGGGTGGCCTCGACCGCGGTGACCTTGGAGTCCTTGGCGTAGGCCATGACCCGCTCGTCGGCGTGGACGGTGACCCCGGCCTCGGCGAGGGCGTCCAGGGCGCGGGGCAGGAACGCGGGGGCGATGTCCTGGTGGACGAGGAGGGTCTCGGCGGCGTTGCAGACGCTGACCCGCTGGGCCTTGGAGTTGATCAGGATCTCGACGGCCGTGTCGATGTCGGCCTGGGCGTCGACGTAGACGTGGCAGTTGCCGGTGCCGGTCTCGATCACGGGGACCGTGGACTCGTTGACCACGGTCCGGATCAGGGACGCGCCGCCGCGCGGGATGAGGACGTCGACCAGGCCGCGGGCGCGCATCAGCTCGCGGACGGAGTCGCGGCTCTCGCCGGGCACGAGCTGCACGGCGTCGGCGGGGAGCCCGGCGCCGCCGACGGCGTCGCGGATCACCCGGACGAGGGCGGTGTTGGACGCGTAGGCGGAGGCGGAGCCGCGCAGCAGGACGGCGTTGCCGGACTTCAGGCACAGGGCCGCCGCGTCGACGGTCACGTTCGGGCGGGCCTCGTAGATGATGCCGACGACGCCGAGCGGTACGCGGACCTGGCGCAGGTCGATGCCGTTGGGAAGGGTGGAGCCGCGGACGACCTCGCCGACCGGGTCGGGCAGCTTGGCCACGTCGCGGACGTCGGAGGCGATGGCGCGGACCCGCTCGGGGGTGAGGGTGAGCCGGTCGACGATGGCCTCGCTGGTGCCGCTCTCCCGGGCCTTGGCCACGTCCTTGGCGTTGGCCTCGACGATCTCGGCGGTCCGGACCTCCAGGGCGTCGGCGATGGCGAGCAGCGCGTCGTCCTTCACGGCGCGCGGGAGCGGCGCGAGGTCGGCGGCGGCGGCCTTGGCCCGGTAGGCGGCCTGGGTGACCGGGGACATCGAGTCGTACGGCGAGAGCGTGGTCATGGGGGAAGGGTAGTGCGCGGGGCGCCGCCGTTCAGCGGTCGTCCCACACCCCGAGACACCCCAAAAGGGGTGAACCCCTCCCCCGGGGCCCCTGCCCGGCCCCGCTCAGAACGGGTGGACGCCCACCGGGGTCGCCGGTGGCGGGCCGTAGCCCTCGGCGATGCGGTGGTGGTAGGTCTCGCGGTCGATGACCTCCAGGCCGACGATCTCCCAGGCGGGCAGGCCGGCGGTCTGCCGGTGCTCGCCCCACAGGCGCAGCGCCACCGCGGCGGCGTCGTGCAGGTCGCGGGCCTCTTCCCAGTACCGGATCTCCGCGTGGTCGGTCGCGTATCTGCTGGTCAGCAGGAAGGGGTGGTCGTGGGCGAGCTGTTCCAGGGCCCGCCGCAGTTCCGGCAGCGGGACCTTCTCGCCGGAGACGCTCAGGGTGACGTGCCACAGCCTGGGCAGGTCCCTGGGTTCCTCGTAGGTGTCCCCGGCCGCGACGCTCGTCAGAGCACCGCGGGACGCCGCCCCCGGGCGCACTCGTCTCACGACGGCCTCCTTCACGCATGGCCGGCAAGGCCGTATGGCTCGCTTGGCCCCTTGACGGAACGTGTTCCCTTCAACATGTTCCCGAGACAAAGTGGAGCAGGCCGCAGAGCTTCGTGTGGGGGTTTTACGGAACGTCCCCCACCAGGGGCGTTCCGTACGCTCCGCTTTACGAGTGGTTTTGCGAGCCTCACACGTGCAGGAGCACCAGGTCGTCCCTGTGTACGACCTCGCGTTCGTACGCGGCGCCCAGCTCACGCGCCAGCTCACGCGTCGAACGCCCGATCAGCAGGGGGATCTCCTTGGCGTCGAAGTTGACGAGCCCCCGGGCCACCGCGCGGCCCCGCGCGTCCCGCAGTTCGACGGGGTCGCCGGCGCTGAACTCGCCCTCCACCGCGGCGATTCCGGCGGGCAGCAGCGACTTGCGCCCGTTCACGACCGCGTCCACCGCGCCGTCGTCCAGGGTCAGCGCGCCCTGCGGGGTGGAGGCGTGCTGGAGCCACAGCAGCCGGTCGGCGAAGCGCTTGCCGGTGGGGTGGAAGTAGGTGCCGGTGTCACCGCCGGCCAGGGCCTCGGCCGCGTGCACGGCGCTGGTGAGCACCACCGGGATGCCGGCGGCAGCGGCGATCCGCGCGGCCTCCACCTTGGTGACCATGCCGCCGGTGCCGACGCCGGCCTTGCCCGCGCTGCCGATCTCGACGTCCGCGAGGTCCCGCGGGCTCCTCACCTCGGCTATCCGGGAGGTGCCGGGCCGGCTGGGGTCGCCGTCGTAGACGCCGTCGACGTCGGAGAGGAGGACGAGCAGGTCGGCGTGGACGAGGTGGGCGACGAGCGCGGCGAGGCGGTCGTTGTCGCCGAAGCGGATCTCGTCGGTGGCGACCGTGTCGTTCTCGTTGACGATCGGGAAGGCGCCCATCGCGAGCAGCTCGTCGAGGGTGCGGGAGGCGTTGCGGTGGTGGGCGCGGCGGCTCATGTCGTCGCTGGTGAGCAGGATCTGGCCGACGCGGACGCCGTAGCGGGCGAAGGAGGCGGTGTAGCGGGCGACGAGCAGGCCCTGGCCGACGCTGGCGGCGGCCTGCTGGCGGGCGAGGTCCTTGGGGCGGCGGCGCAGGCCGAGCGGGGCGAGGCCGGCGGCGATGGCGCCGGAGGAGACCAGGACGATCTCCCGCTCGCCCCCGCTGCGGCTCTTGGCGAGGACGTCCACGAGGGCGTCCACGCGGTCGGCGTCCAGGCCGCCCTCGGCGGTGGTCAGCGACGACGAACCCACCTTGACGACGATCCTGCGGGCCTCGCCCACGGCCTGCCTTGCCCTTGCCACGGTGCCTTCCGTCCCCTCGCGCGCTGTCCGGCTGCCTGTTCCGGCAATCTACGCGAAGCCGTGTGGATGGTGCGCCCGGGTCCGGTGGATGGACAGCGGCGGACCCGCTTTCCGGCAGGGCGCGCGGTCGCGGGCTGTGACCGGTCACGCGCCCTCCGGAATCGCGGAGACGTCCCTGTTCTTCGGCGGAGAACCGCCGTGGGGCCGCGGCCGCCGGTCCGGCGCGGTCTGAGAGCATGGGGTCCATGCGTCAATCGGGTTCGACACGTGCCGCCGTGAGCGCGGTCTGTGGTGCGATGGCCGTCATGTCCCTCGCGGGATGCGGGAGTTCGGACCACGGTAAGCCGGCCGCTCACGCCCGGACGGACGACGCCCAGCCGCGGCAGGCGCCGTTGAAGCGGATCCCCGGTGTCGGGGACCGGCTGTGGAACCGCGTGCCGGCGGACTCCCGTCAGGTGGTCGTCGTGTACGGCGCGGGCAGGAACTCCCCCGATTCCACCATCGCCCTCTTCGGCAAGCACGGTTCGGTGTGGAAGCAGGAGCGCTCCTGGACCGGGCACAACGGCCGGCGCGGCTGGACGACGAACCACCACGAGGGCGACCAGCGCAGCCCGGTGGGCGTGTTCACGCTGACCGACGCGGGCGGGGTGAACGCCGCGCCGGACGCCAGGCTGCCCTACACCAGGTCCGCGGCCTTCCAGGCGCCCCACTACTGGAAGAAGTCGTCCTGGCACGACTTCGACTACGTCATCGCCATCGACTACAACCGGGTGAAGGGCACCGCGCCCAACGATCCGACCCGGCCGCTGGGCCAGTCCAAGGGCGGCGGCATCTGGCTGCACGTGGACCACGGCGGCGGGACCTCGGCGTGCGTCAGCCAGTCCGTGCCGGACATGCGGTACCTGCTGCGCACGCTCGACCCGAAGGCGCACCCCGTCGTGGTGATGGGCGACCGGGACGACCTGAAGGCGTGAGCCGGTCCGGGTCCTGACGACGGGGCCCAGCGCCTCAGCCGGGCAGTGGCCCACGAGGCCGCGCGTCGTCCCGGCGGTCCCCTCTTCACCGTTCCGTGCCGGGCGCGGCACGCCCCGAACCCTCTTTCCGTGCCGGGTCCTCACGGCACGTTTCGAACGCGCCGACGCACCCCGGCGCCGCCCGCATATTTTTCGCCACCTGGGCCGAAATACCGGGGATGACTCGCTTCCATGCTCGTTTCGCCTGGTCATAAGGGGCTTCGGCGCCGACCCGCCCGTCCCTTTCACCTTCGACAGGGCACCCCCGCGGCGACAGACAACCTCAGCCAGTTACTCATTCGATGGAATCGCCACACATCCAATCGAGCATCCCCAAATCAACGGCGCCCCATACCTGAGGTTGCGCCAACTTCAAGCCATAACACAAGAATTCACCATCGGATTACGAAAAATTCTGGTGGTCAACACAAAGTTGAACTGGTTAGCATCCAGCGGCGCGCAGTCGTGCCCCTGTTCGAATTTCCGAACTCCCGCACCACTGAGCAGACATGGCCACGGCTTACCCCATCGTCTGTCCGGCGATCTCTCACGCCACCAGTGAGCGGCCGCCAGGCACCGACAGTGAAGGACCGCTTTGGACACCACCTACTGGAGTCGACGAAGGGTGCTCGGCGCCCTCGCGGCTACCACAGCAGTCGCCGCCACCTCCAACCTCGTTCTCGGCCCCGCCACGGCCTGGGCCGACACCACACCGGCCGACGGTGACGACGGTGACCCGTTCGCCCTGCCCGACACCGACCGCGCCAAGGCCGTGAAGGCCTGGCTGCTGGGCGGTCCCGCCGCCCGCGCCGCCGCGGAACAGGCGCTGAGCGGCACCGACACCGACATCCAGAACTTCCTGACCGTGGAACTTCCCAAGGCCACGGCGGCGGACAACCGGTTCGCCATCGTCACCTCCCTGGCGGGCGGCGGCACGGGTCTGAGGAGGGAGGCCTCCGCGGCGTTGAACAATGGTGACGCCGCCATCGCCACCTTCCTCGACGGGGGCTTCCACAGCGCGATCCTGGAAGACCTGCGCGTCGCCACCGCCACCGTGATGGCGACGGGCGGCAAGGCCGTCAACCGCGAGGGCAGCACGGCCCTGAGCGCGGGCACCCAGGAGGCCTTGGAGCAGTACCTCCTGGACGGCCAGCACACGGCGCGCCTGGAGGACATGCGCTTCGAGGTCTCCACGCTCCTCGTCAGCGCGGGCCCGCAGGTGAAGGAATACGCCTCCCGGGCGCTGTCCGGCACCGCCGCGGACATCGAGTGGTTCCTGGAGACCGGCCAGCACATCGCCCGTGCCCGCGACCAGGAGACCGCGACCATCGAGGAACTGGTCGCGGTGGTCGAGCGTGAGGGAAAGCGGGCCGGCGCGAAGACGAAGCAGGCCGAGGAGGCCTCCGCGCGCGCCACGGAGGCCGCCGCGAAGGCCAAGGAGGCCGCGGAGAAGGCCGCCGCCGAGGCCCAGGCGGCCCAGCAGGACGTCGTGGCATCGGGCAAGGCGGCCCGCAAGGCGGGGCAGGCCGCCCAGGGCGCGGCCGACGCGGCCCGGGTCGCCATCCGTGCCTCCCACGCCGCCGTCGACGCCTCCCGTCGCGCCGCCTACGCCGCCACGGCCGCGAGTCAGGCGGCGGCCACCGCGGGCAGCGCCGCCGCCGTCGCCTACAACGCCGCCATCGCCGCGTCCAAGGACGCCACCAAGACGACCGCCGCCAAGAACGCCGCCGTGGCCGCGCGAAACGCCGCCGCGAAGGCCCGCAACGCCGCGAAGGCCGCCGAGTCCGCCAGGGCCTCCGCCGCCCAGTCCAAGGTGGCCGGAGCGTCGGCCGCCTCCGCGGCCCGCAACGCCGCTGCCGCCGCCTCCGCCTCCGCCGCGGCGGCTGCCGCCGCGGGCGCGTCCGAGGCGCAGGCCGCGGAAGCCAAGCGGCAGGCGCGGATCGCCACCACCAACGCCCAGATCGCCACCAACGCCGCCGGATCCGCCCAGGCCCTGGCCGACACCGCGGCCGCCGCGGCGGCCGCCGCGCGCGACGCGGCCAACAGCGCGGCCGATCACGCGGACAAGTCAGCCGAGGCCGCCGAGTGGGCCGTCAAGTACGCGGGACAGGCCGTCGACTACGCCAACAAGTCCACCGCCTTCGCCAATGAGGCCACCAAGGCCGCCAACACCGCGATCGATGCCGTCAACAAGGCCGTCGAGGTGGAGAAGCAGGCGCGGGAGGCCGAGTGGCAACGCCTCGGCGAGGACACCGGTCAGGCGGTGGAGGAGGTCCGCCTGCTCGCGCAGATCGAGCAGACCGAACGCACCGCGTACGCCGACAAGCGGACGCAGACCGCGCAGGCCGGTCAGGCCACCCTGGACCTCATCGCGAAGGCCGAATCGGCGCTGCGCGGCGGTGACCTGAGCCTGTCCGCCACGCTCGGGCGCAAGGCGGCCGTCACCGTGATGAACTCCACCGGTTCCTGGTCGCGGGAGGCGGCGCGGTTCGCCCTGGCCGGCGCGGACGCCGACATCCACCGCTGGATCGACACCGACCGGCAGCTCGCGCAGCGGCAGGACGACCTGGAGACGTCCCTCTTCCTCGCTCAGGTCTCCTCCCCCAACGTCGCCGACGCCGCGGTCAAGGCGCTGGAGGACGACAACCCGGACGCGGGCGCGGCCTTCCTCACGTCCGGTGTCATAGCGGCCGCGGCCGCGGACAACCGGTTCCGGATCGCCCGGATCCTGGCGGGCAACCCCGGCAGCGCCGTGAAGAAGGCGGCCAACGAAGCGCTCGACGCCGGCACGCCCGAGGCCCTGTACCAGTTCGTCAGCACCGGGCACGAGAGGGCCCTCCAGGAGGACGACGCGGTCGCCACCGCCACCCTCCTCGACACGGGAGGCCCGTACACCAAGGCGCACGCCCAGGTCGCACTGGAGGGCCCGGCGTGGATGCGCCGCAACTTCGTCGCCTCGGTGCAGTACAAGACCGCACAGCTGGACTACGACTCCGCGGCCCACATCGCGGCCGTCCAGGGCGCGATCGCCGCCGCCGCGAAGATCGCGAACAAGGCGCTGGAGAACGCGCACCGCGCCCAGTCGGCCGCGGCGAAGGCCCGCAACGCCGCCGCGGAGGCGACGGAGTGGGCGAACAAGGCCACGGCGTCCGCCCAGAAGGCCAACGAGTACGCGGCGCAGGCGGACGCGAACGCGGACGCCGCCGAGGAGTCGGCGCGCAAGGCCCAGGCGTCGGCCGACCAGGCCAAGCAGGCGGCGTCCAAGGCCCGCTTGGCCGCGCGCTCGGCGAACTACTCCGCCAACCGTGCCGTGGACGCCGCGCAGAGCGCCCGGGCCTCCGCCAACGCCGCCCAGGCCTCCGCCAACGCCGCGCGGAACTCCGCGATCCAGGCGGCGAAGGACGCGAAGACCGCGGCGGCGGCGGCGAGCGACGCGCACCGGCTCTGGATGCAGAAGCGGAAGGCCGAGATCGCGGAGAAGGCCCGGAAGGCGGCCGAGGCGGCACGTCAGGTCCAGGAAAGCGGGCGGAACCCGGCGGACACGGCCGACAACGACTCCGTCAAGGGCGGTCTTCCGTGGTGGCAGGAGGGCGCCCGCTGGCTGGCGGACGTCACGAACGAGGCGAGCATCGCCGCCGGTTTCATCAGTGCCGGTTTCGGTATCTCCGGTCTTTTCTTCCCGCCTGCCGCCGAGGCGCTGGAGGCGGTGGCAATGAGCTTCGGCACAGCGTCGATCGCGTACGGCGGTCTCAGTGCCCTGTTCACCGGAATCGGTTACGGATTCACCAGCGACGAGTTCAAGAAATCCATGGCGAGCCTCGCCCTGGGCGTCGTCACCTTCGGTCAGTCGTATTGGATCGGTCACCTTGGCAGCGCGGGCAAGGTAGTCACGAAGATCACGTCTTTCGGACACGACCTGGTCTCGCCGGTCACCGGCGTTCTGGACCTGTTCGGGTAAAAGACAGCGGGGCCGGCGGCTCCCACGCCGCCGGCCCCGCTCACCGCAGAAAGGACCCTTGCCGTGCTCGCCCGGCTCCCACTGCCCTGGCTGTTCCTTTTCGCGGCCTTCGCCACCGCGGTCCTGGGCGCCGGCATCCAGTGGGCGTTCAGAAGCCCGAAGGCCGTGGTGGTCTACCTCGCCATTTCGGCGGGCTGCTGTCTGGGCATGGTCGCCGCGGGCGCCCGTCAGTACCAGCACTGGACGATCTCGCAGATGCTGGTTCTGTACTCCTTCAGCTGGCTGGGGCTCGCCATCGGGTTCTTCCCGTCACGGAAACTGCTGCGCCGGTACGCGGAGGATCATCGCCGGGGCGGCAGCCCGGAGAGCATCACATTCCCGGCGCGCTACCAGGCACCCGTCTACATCTCGGTGTCCCTCATGGTGCTGCTGGCATTCATTCTCTCGGCCTGACCACCACTTTCCCTCAATGAGTAAGGATTGCGATGAAGGCACGTGCCCTCACGGCAAAGCCACTGCGCACGAGAATCCTGGGAACCGCCGCGGTGGCGGTCGCCGCCGCCCTGGCCTGGGTCGCGATACCGGGCGGAGGAACGCCCGCCGGCCAGGGCACCGCCTCCGAAGCGGTCGCGCCCGTCGCCGGCGAGGCCCCCGGGTACGCCGTGGAGAACTTCGCCTACCCGTACGCCGACAAGATCCTCGCCGAGAAGCACATCACCCTCAAGCGCGGCGACGGTCACATCACGCTCGCCGACTGCGCGAGCGGCAGCGGCTTCCTCCAGATCTGGGTACGCGCCAACGCGCAGCCGGTCTGCTTCAAGGTCACCGGCACCACCGGTTGGCTCTCCCTGGAGATCCCCTCCGTCTACGTGGTCGCGGGCAACGACTACGAGGCCCAGGTCGACATGACCGCCGGCTCGGAGGAGAAGAGCTTCGACATCCCGAAGAACACCTGGACCCCGGTCGGCGAGAGCACGGACCCGGGCCGCGAGTACGTGCTCATGGAGATCAGGACCTCCAAGTAACCGCCGCGACGGCGCCGTCGGCCCGTCGCCCCACCGAGTCCGCCTGGTCCCCGTGACCCACGTCCAAGGAATCACTTCATGCGACTCACCAGACACGTGCGCCTCACCGCGCTCGCCGCTGCCCTGCTCGCGGGCCCCGTGGCGGTGTGCGCCGCCCCTGTGTCCGCCGTCACCGGCACACCCGTCGGGGACGCCGGTTTCGGTTTCACCGCCCAGATCGTCGTCGGCGACCACGACCGCGGCTGCTCCGGTGTCCTGGTCGACCCCGAGTGGCTGCTCACCGCGGCCAGTTGCTTCGTCGCCGACCCCGCCGCGGGCCTGACGGTGCCCGCGGGCAAGCCCCGGTCCGGAGCCACCGCCACCATCGGCCGGCTGGACCTCGGCGGTTCGGACGGAGCGGTGCGCGGCATCGTCCAGCTGGTCCCGCGCACCGACCGCGACGTGGTGCTGGCCCGTCTGAACCGGCCGGTCCCCAATGTCGCTCCCGTCGCCCTGTCGGCCACCGCCCCCGCGGCCGGCGAGGAGCTGAAGTTCGCCGGATTCGGCCGCAACAAGGCCGAGTGGGCGCCGCTGAAGCTGCACACCGGCGCGCTCACGGTGGACTCGGCCGCCACCACGACGGCCACCGTCACCGGCAAGGACGGCGCGGCGGCCTGCATGGGCGACACCGGCGGCCCGGTGGTCCGGGCCGTCGGCGGCACGCCGCAGCTGGTGGCCCTCAACAGCCAGTCGTACCAGGGCGGCTGCTACGGCATGGACCCCGCCGAGACCCGCACCGGTGGCATCGCCGCCCGGGTCGACGGCCTGGGCTCCTGGGTGAACTCCACCGTCGGCGCGCCGGGCGTCGCCGACTTCAACTGTGACGGTGTCGAGGACACCGCCATCACCGACCCCAAGGCCACCGTCGGCGGTGACGACGGCGCCGGAGTGGTCCGCGTCGTCTACGGCGGCGGCAAGGGCACCGCCGAGATCAACCAGGACCTGGACTGGGTCGACGACGCCGCCGAACCCGGCGACTGGTTCGGGGAGAGCCTGGCCACCGTCGACTACGACGAGGACGGCTGCACCGACCTGGTGGTCGGCTCCCCCTCCGAGGACCTGGACAAGGCCACCGACGCCGGCACGGCGGACCTGCTGTACGGCGCGCCGGGCGGCCTCGGCACCGGCGCCACCAAGAGCACCCACTTCCAGCAGGGCACCGGAACCGGGTCCCTGAAGGGGAGCGGTCCCGAGACGGGCGACCGCCTGGGCCAGGCCCTCGCGGCCGGGACCACCGCCGCGGGCGAGCCGTACCTCGTGATCGGCGCCCCCGGTGAGTCCATCGGCACGGTCGCCAAGGCGGGCATGGCCTTCTACGTGCACGGTGACACCAACACCGGGATCAGCCAGGACTCCACCGGCGTCCCGGGCGCCGTGGAGGCCAACGACGGCTTCGGCGCCGTGATCGCGGCCGACGCCAACCACCTGGCCATCGGTGCTCCCACCGAGACGATCGGCGCCGACGCGGACGCCGGCAACTTCGCGGTCTTCTCCCACAAGCTGAACTCGGCGCAGCAGCCCACCCCGCTGTTCGGTCTGGACCAGGACCTGGACACCGTCGGCGGCAGCGCGGAACCGGGTGACCTCTTCGCCAAGTCCCTGGCGATGGTCGACTACCGCCCGTCCGGCGCGGCGGCGGCCACCGACTCCATCCTCGCGGTCGGCGCACCCGGCGAGGACCTGGACATCGACGGCGTCAGCAAGGCCGACACCGGCCAGGTGTTCACCTTCCGCATCACCGCGGCGGGCACGTACAGCCAGCTCAACACGTACTACTCCGGCACCGCTTCGGACGAGATGACCGGCACCTCCGAGGCCGGCGACCACTTCGGGCAGACCGTGGCCGCCGTCAACACCGCGCCGCGCGCGGTGGGCAGCACGGCGACGATGAAGCTCGCCGTCGGCATCCCGGACGAGGCGGTCGGCAGCACCGCCGGCGCCGGCGCCATCACCACCTTCTCGCTGCTGGGCGCGCGCGGTGACAACAACCGCTGGATCGAGGCCGGCACCTCCGGCATCCCGGGCCCGCCGGGTGCCAACCAGCACCTGGGCGTGAGCCTGCACTACACCGGTACCAAGCTGTACGTCGGCATGCCGTACGGTCCGTCCGGCTACGGCACGGTCCACGGCGTGCCGCTGTCCAACGTGACCGGCGGCGGTACCAACGCCGCCATCACCACGTACCAGCCCGGCAAGGGCGGTCTCCCGGCCGCCGGCGCCCGCTTCGGTTACGTCGTCCGCTAGCGGCCGGGCCGCACGCGCCCGCCTACGGCGGAAGGGCCGGCCCGTGGCGGGCCGGCCCTTCCGGGGATGTCCGATGCCGTCAGCGCTCCAGGAACCTGAACAGTTCCTCCCACCGGTCACGGATGACCTTCGGCGAGTACCGCTGGACGTTCTTCCGGGCCAGTTCGCCCATCCGGTCGCGGAGTTCGGAGTCCTCCATCAACCGACCGAGCTTCTGGGCGAGTTCGGGGACGTTCCCGGGACGGGCCAGGAGGCCGTCCTCCTCGTCGCGGACGATCTCGCGCACGCCCGGCGCGCAGTCGAAGGCCGCGCACGGCACCGCGCAGGCCATGGCCTCCAGCAGGGCCAGCGGGAAGCCCTCGCCCCGGGAGGACTGGACGAACACCGACGCCCCGCGCAGCGCGCCGGCGACGTCGTCCGTCTGGCCGGCCCACTCCACCCGGTCGTCCAGGCCGAGCCGGGTGCACTGGCTGCGCAGCGCCTCCTCGTCGGGGCCGGAGCCGTAGATCCTCAGGAGCCAGTCGGGGTGCTTGGGCGCCGCTTCCGCCCAGACGTCCAGGAGCATGTCGATGCCCTTCTGGTGTCCCAGACGGCCGATGCTCGCGACGACCTTCTCGGTGCGCTCGGAGGGGATCTCCGGCATCATCGGCAGCGGGTTGGGCATGTACCCGACGTTGTTCATGCCCCGGCCGATCCACAGGTCGGCGTCCTCGCGGGTCAGCAGCAGCAGGCGGTCGACGTTCTTGTAGTACCGCTCGACGCGCCCGAAGCGGGAGGAGCCGCGCGAGTACTCGTACGACTCGTGGCTCATGCCGATGACCGGGTGCCCCGCGGTGTCCGCGAGGGCGACCCACTCCATGGCCCACACCTGGGTCACGATGATCATCGCTCCGGGCCGGGCGGCCCGGAAGATCGCCGACAGCCGGTCGGCGGCCGCCCGCATGCTCTCCTCGCGCGCGGCCTCGCGGCGCCGGGCCTGGAGGTTGGCCCGGTCCAGCAGGGTGCGGGCCTGCCAGCGGCCGGGCGGGCGCTCGTCGTAGAGCGTCACGGTGGTGAAGGGCGGGTTGTCGCCCAGGTCCATGGGCACCTCGGGCGGCGCGATGCCGACGATGGTGACCCGGTGGCCCTCCGCGGCGAACAGTTCGGCCATCAGCGCCTGCCAGCGGGCCACTCCGCCGAGTTCGTTGACCTCGTTGGCCACGAAAATGATGTCACGCTGTGTCATCGGGCGTCTCCCCGGGTTCCGAAGAAGCGATCGACGATCTGGGCGGCGGCGTCGCCGCGGTCGTACTCGCCGTACTGGGCCACGAATTCCTTCAGGCGCGCCTCCTGTGCGGAGGCGAGGCCGTCCAGGTCCTCCAGGACGCCGAAGAGGTCCTCCGCCGTGTGGACGACGGGGCCGGGGGCCTCTTCCGACAGGTCGAAGTACGTCCCGCGGCTGTTGTCGACGTACTCCTCCCAGTCGTAGGTGAAGAACACCATGGGGCGCTGGAGCAGCGCGTAGTCGAACATCACCGAGGAGTAGTCGGTGATGAGCGCGTCCGCGAGCAGCAGGACCGGGGTGATGTCCGGCTCGCCGCTGACATTGACGACCCGGCCCGCCACGGAGGGCGGCAGCGTGACGTTGTTCAGGTAGTGCGTGCGCACCAGCAGGGTGAAGCGGTCACCGAAGCGGTCGGCGAACTCGTCCACGTCGAACGGGAACTCGAACTTCTTGACCTTGCCGTTCTGCTCCCGGAACGTCGGGGCGTACAGCACCACCGGGCGGTCCAGGCGGATGCCGAGGCGCTCGGCGAGTTCCCGGGCCGCCGGGTCGAGGGTGCCGGCGTCCCGGGCCCGGACGAGCGCGTCGTTGCGCGGGTATCCGGTGCGCAGGAGCCTGTCCTCGGTGATCCGGTAGGCCGGGGCGAGGGTCCGCTCGTCGTGCCGGCCGCGCACCACGAAGTAGTCGAAGCGGTCGATCGCCTCCTGGTAGGCGCGCTGCTCGTGCTCCGGCTTGATGCGGTACTTCGGCTCGTCGAAGCCCATCCGCTTCAGGGCGGAGCCGTGCCAGGTCTGGATGTACGTGGTCTCCGGGCGCTTGCTCAGCTTCAGCGGGAAGCCCTGGTTGTCGATCCAGAACTCGGCCTGCGCCAGCGCCCTGAGGTAGGGCCAGGACCAGCGGCGCACGAGTTCGACGTCGTCCGGGAAGCCCGTGGGACGCTCGCCGGCGTAGGACCAGATGGCGTGGAAGGGCACGTCGCGGCGGCGCATCTCCTCGTAGATGGCCCGCGGGCTGTCGCTGTACTGCTTGCCGAGGTGGCTCTCGAAGACGACCGTGCCCTTGCGGATCGGCAGCAGCCGGATCATGCGGTGGTAGGTCTCGATCTTGCGCGGGCCGGAGTGCAGGTCCTTGCGCACCTTGACGGCCTTGCGCACCATCTTCTTGGCCATCGCGGCGGGCGGGCTCTGCAGGTTGCGCCGCACCAGCGTCGTGGTGCGCTGGGCGAGCGTGCCGTGCTGGGCGAGCCGGAAGGCCAGGTGGCCCTTGGCCGAGGCGTGCGGCACGAGGCGGTCGGCCGTCATCCGGCCGAGCCGGGGACGGACCCGGACCACGCCGGCGTCCTCCAGCGCGGTCTGGCCGACGGTGAGCCGGCTGGTGGCCTGGACACCGTCGACGCTCAGGTAGAGGCGTACGTCCCACACCTCGTCGACGATGCCGAGGGGACGGAACTTCGCCGCCAGGGGCACGGTGGCCTGCCATGCCACCGTCTCGCCCTCGTGCTGGACGCTCTGCACCGGGAAGCGGAACTTCTGCAGGCTCCTGCGGCGGGCGCGGAACTCCAGCTCGGCCTTCAGCTCCGCGCCCGGCGGGATCACCCCGAGCGGGTTGACGACGGCGCCGGAGACCTTGATGCCCGCGGGGTTCTCCGCGTAGGACGTCACCTGGTTGCGCAGCCACATGCGCTGGACCGGCCGGGAGTGGTAGCCGAGGTCGGTCACGTCGAGGATCTTGCGGGCCAGCGGGTCGTCGAGGTGCTCCTCGCACCAGTAGACCCGGCCGTCGCGCTCGGCCAGCGGGCTGGACACCTTGCGCGGGTTGATGAGGGTGTCGATCGCCGGGGTGAGGTTCTTCCAGTCCTCCTGCAGCAGCAGGTAGGCGCACAGCCGGTGGACCGGGGACAGCTCCTCGTATGCCTCCGGGGAGAAGCCCTGGATGTAGCCGCGGGCCAGCTCGGCGAACTTGTGGCGGTATTCGTCGTCCAGGAAGGGCAGGTCGCGCAGGTACAGCACGAGGTCGTGCTTGAGGAACTTGCGGTCCTTGTGGAGCTTCAGCTCGCTCTGGCCCCGCTCCGCGAGGACCCGGTCGATCCGGCGGTGGATCTCCACGCGGTCGGCGAAGTTGTTGATCTCGTGGCGCCGGTTGCTGATCGACTTGGCGGCGGCCTTCTCCACGACGTTCCAGTGGTAGACCGTGTTCGGGATCAGGGTGATCCGGGAGGCGGCCAGGTAGGCCTGCGCGGAGAAGAGCAGGTCCTCGTAGTGGATGCCCTTGGGGAAGGTCAGGCCGCTTTCCAGCAGGAACTCACGCCGGTAGCACTTGTTCGTCGACAGGGTGTCGAAGACCATCAGGTCCGGTATCTCGGCGACCGAGTCGAAGGTGCGGGTCTCCCGGTAGAGCCACGGGTACCACTTGACCTTCTTGCCGTTGCGGCTGTCCGTGTGGACGCGCAGGCAGAGCCCGGAGACCAGGTCGGCCCCCGTGCTCTCGGCGGCGTCGAGCATGTTGCGGCAGGCGTTCAGCTCGAGGGTGTCGTCGCTGTCCAGGAACATCACGTAGCGGCCGCGGGCGACGGCGATGCCCTGGTTGCGCGGCTCGCCGCAGCCGCCGCTGTTCTCCGGCAGCTGGATCGCGCGCACCCGGTCCGAGCGGGCGGCCAGCTGCTGTGCGACCTCGAAGGAGCCGTCGGTGGAGCAGTCATCGGCGATGATGACCTCGACATTGCGCAGCGTCTGGTCCAGGACCGACTGCACGGCGGTCGGAAGACGTGCCGCGTCGTTGAAGACGATGACGACGACGCTGATGTCGGGCGTTGTGTCGGGTTGCTGGGACACTGCAGCGGCTACCTCTGGCTCGTGTGGGTGGATATCAGGGCCGACGCGTCGCGGGACGGCTCCGGCGGCGGGGCGGGGGTCCGCTCGTCCAGTGGGACGACCGGCGGCAGATCCCCGAGTTCCTCTCCGAGGAAAATGTGGCGCACCACACGCTCCGCAGCACGACCGTCGTCGAAGTCGCAGAAGCGGCGACGGAACCGATCGCGTGCCCGGGCGGCCCGCTCCCCGCGCCAGGCGCCGGAACAGAGTACTTCGGCCAGCTCCTCCTCGCTGGCGGCCACCGCCCCCGGCCCCTCGGTGCGCACGTCGAAGTACGTGCCGCGCACGACGGAGTAGGTCTCCCAGTCGTCGGCGTGGACGACGATCGGCCGGTCCAGGTTGGCGTAGTCGAACATCGCCGAGGAGTAGTCCGTGACCAGGCAGTCGGCGGCGAGGTAGAGACGCTCGACCGCTCGGTGGCCGGACACATCGATGATCCGGTCCTCGGCCTGCCACGCGGCCGGCCGCTCGGCCGGGCGGTCGCCGGGGTGGGCCCGCACCAGCAGCACCGCGTCCGGCCCGAGCCGCCCGGCCAGCTTCGCCAGGTCCAGCCGCGGCTCGAAGCCGCGCTGGTACTCACGGCGCGTCGGCATGTACAGGAAGGCCGTCACGCCCTCGGCCAGTCCGAGCTCGCGACGGGCCTCGCGCACGTCCTCGGCGGTGGAGTTGAGCAGGACGTCGTTGCGCGGGTAGCCGGTGGCCAGGGAGGTGTACGAGCAGGGGTACGCCCGCTGCCACACGGCGCTGGAGAAGTGGTTGGCGACGAGGCTGTAGTTCCAGCGGTCGCTGCGCCGCAGCAGCGCGGCGAAGTCGATGCCCGCCGAGGCCGGGTACTGCCGCCGGTCCAGTCCCATGGTCTTCAGCGGGGTGCCGTGGTGGGTCTGCACATGGATCTGGCCCGGCCGGCGCACCACGGCGTCCGGGAAGTTCACGTTGTTGACCAGATAGGTGGCGCGGGCGAGGGCCGCCCAGTACTCCCGCGACCCCGTCCGGACGACCTCGACGCCCTCGGGCACCTTGGCCACGGCGTCCGGGCGGACGGCCCACACGCGGCGGATGTGGGGGGCGCGGCGGGCGAGCTCGGCGTCGATGGCGGCCGGGTTGCAGGACACGCCGCTGCCCCCGTAGGCGGAGAACAGCGCCAGGTTCCCGTCGAGCGGCAGTCTCAGCTGATGCCGGTAGTCCAGGCTCAGCGCGGTGCGTCTGGTGCGGCCGAGGGTGGTGCGCGCGTAGCCGGTCGCCTTGGCGCGCAGCTTCACGACGGCCTTGGCGCCCACCAGGCCGGCGTAGGCGTCGCGTTCCAGCAGCGCGTACTTCTTGCCGCGGGAACCGGCCGGCTTGCGGAAGCCTGCGGGCATCCGGGCCCGGTAGTCGGCGGCGGCGCGGTGGAAGAACTCGGCCCGCGCGTCCCGCGGCAGCCGGCCGGGGCGCTCCAGGATCGCCAGGTAGTGGTCGACCATCTTGCGGAACAGCGGCGCGCGCCACTGCTCGGCGTCCGCGCGGGTGTCGAGGAACTCGAAGACGCGGCGGTACTGCTCGAAGATGTCGAAGTGCTTGCGGCTGACCGTGGCCAGGATGTTGCCGCCCTCGCGCCGCTGCCGGTACAGCAGGCAGACGCGGTCCAGTACGGCGATGCGCTCGGCGGTGATCAGGGAGCGGAACGTCCACAGGGCGTCTTCGTAGTAGCCCGGCGGGAAGGTGAGGCCCTCGCGGGCGATGAAGTCCCGGCGGTAGGCCTTGTTGCAGACGATCTGGAGCAGGTTCAGCAGCTGCGGTCGCTCGGCGAGGGAGAACACCCCCGGGCCGGCCTCCGCGAGCAGGGCCGCTCTCTGGTTCGGGCGTATCTCGCCGTCCCAGTAGGTGCGCACGTAGTCGTAGATCAGTACGTCGGGGTCGCCGGCGGCCGTCAGCCGCTCCGCTATCGCGCCGAGCGCGCCCGGCGCCAGGGTGTCGTCACTGTCCAGGAACAGAACGTAATCGCCCCGCGCCGATTCCAGAGCGGCGTTGCGCGCCCGTCCGAGGCCCACGTTCTCCATGAGGTGGATCACACGGATGCGATCGTCCCGGGCGGCGTATTCGTCCAGGAGGGCGCCGGAGCCGTCCGGGGAGCGGTCGTCGACGGCGACGATCTCGAAGTCCTGGTAGTCCTGCCCGAGGACCGACTCAAGGCACTCTGCGAGGTAGCCCTGCACGTTGTAGACGGGGACGACGAGAGAGAGCCTTGGCATCCTTAGCAACCTGTCTCCGTGGCGGACTTTGACGACGCGATCGGCCGGCACATGCGGCCATCGCCGACCCGAGTGCACACCGTCCATCAGCGTAGAGGATTAACAGGTTGTTTCCGTCGGGGCCACTTGTCATCTTACCGACAGTCACCGCATCGGCATTGCCCTATTGCTCCGCATGAAACCGGATTCGCCCGATTCGATTTTTCCGGGGCCGGGAGCCAGGCTGAACAGACTGACCGCCGCTGTGAAGAGGTGACGATGAGCTGGCTGGTAACTGGCGGCGCCGGATATATCGGCGCGCACGTGGTACGCACCCTGATCCAGGGTGGTGAGGAGACCATCGTCTACGACGACCTCTCCACCGGCAGCGCCGACCGGGTGCCCGAGGGCACCCCGCTGGTGGTCGGCAGCGTACTGGACGCCGCCAAGCTGGAGCGGACGATCCGTGACCACCGGGTGACCGGCGTGGTGCACATCGCGGCGAAGAAGCAGGTGGGCGAGTCCGTCGAGCGGCCGCTGCACTACTACCGGGAGAACGTCACCGGACTGCAGACCCTGCTGGAGGTCATGACCGCCACCGGGGTCGACCGCATCGTCTTCTCCTCCTCCGCCGCGGTGTACGGCATGCCGGACGTGGACCTCGTCACCGAGGACACCCCCTGCGCGCCCATGAGCCCGTACGGCGAGAGCAAGCTGATCGGCGAGTGGCTGATCACCGCCGCCGCCCGGGCGCACGGACTGCGCGCCGCCTCCCTGCGCTACTTCAACGTGGCCGGGGCGGCCGAGCCCGCGCTCTCCGACACCGGTGTCTTCAACCTCATCCCCATGGTCTTCGAGCGGCTGGAGGCCGGTGCGGCGCCGCGGATCTTCGGCGACGACTACGCCACGCCCGACGGCACCTGCGTACGCGACTACATCCACGTCCAGGACATCGCCGGCGCGCACCTGGCCGCCGCCCGCCGCCTGACCGACGCCGAGGCGGGCACGTCCCTCGTCCTCAACATCGGCCGCGGCGAGGGCAGCTCGGTGCGCGAGATGGTGGACCGCATCCTGAAGGTCACCGGCCGGCAGGACGTGCGGCCCGAGGTCACCGAGCGCCGCCCCGGCGACCCGGCCCGTGTGGTGGCGTCCGCCGACCGCATCCGGCGGGAACTCGGCTGGACCGCCGAACACGACCTGGACGACATGATCGAGTCGGCCTGGCAGGGCTGGCGGCACCGCCACCCGTGAACGCGGACGGGCGGCGCCGCACGGCGCCGCCCCGGGGCGTCACGGCCCCCGCCGGTCCACGACCGGCACCACTGGCTATCGCTCGGGAACGGTTCGAACCGCCTTGAGAACGGCTCGAACCGCTTGAGAACGGCCCGGACCGCTTTTTAGAACGGCTCGAAGTCGTCGAACTCCTGCAGCGCCTCGTCGTGCTCGGCCTGCTTGTCCCGGCGGCGCTGGGCCGCGGGGCGGGGCGCGTCGAAGCGGTGGTCCTCGCCACGGCGGCCGAGCATCTCCGCGCCGGACATGACGGTCGGCTCCCAGTCGAAGACGACCGCGTTCTCCTCGGGGCCGATGGCGACGCCGTCGCCCGCGCGGGCGCCCGCCTTCATCAGCTGCTCCTCCACACCGAGACGGTTCAGCCGGTCGGCGAGGTAGCCGACGGCCTCGTCGTTGTTGAAGTCGGTCTGGCGGACCCAGCGCTCGGGCTTCTCACCGCGCACCCGGAACAGCGGCTCGCCGCCGGTGTCCTCGCGTACGACGGTGAAGCCGGCGTCGTCCACGGCCTTGGGCCGGATGACGATCCGGGTCGCCTCCTCCTTCGGCTTCGCCGCGCGCGCCTTGGCGACCAGCTCGCCGAGGGCGAAGGTCAGCTCGCGCAGACCGGTGTGGGCCACGGCCGACACCTCGAAGACGCGGTAGCCGCGGGCCTCCAGGTCGGGGCGGACCATCTCGGCGAGGTCCTTGCCGTCCGGCACGTCGATCTTGTTCAGGACGACGATGCGGGGCCGGTTGTCCAGGCCGCCGTACTCCCGCAGCTCGGCCTCGATGACGTCGAGGTCGGAGACCGGGTCGCGGTCGGACTCCAGCGTGGCGGTGTCCAGCACGTGCACCAGCACGCTGCACCGCTCCACGTGCCGCAGGAACTCCAGGCCCAGGCCGCGGCCCTGGCTGGCGCCGGGGATGAGGCCGGGCACGTCGGCGATGGTGTAGACGGTGGAGCCCGCCGTCACCACGCCGAGGTTCGGGACCAGCGTCGTGAACGGGTAGTCGGCGATCTTCGGCTTGGCCGCGCTGAGCACGGAGATCAGCGAGGACTTGCCGGCGCTCGGGTAGCCGACGAGGGCCACGTCCGCGACGGTCTTCAGCTCCAGGACGATGTCGTGGAGGTCGCCGGGCTCGCCGAGCAGCGCGAAGCCGGGCGCCTTGCGGCGGGCGGAGGCCAGCGCCGCGTTGCCGAGGCCGCCCCGGCCGCCCTGCGCGGCGATGTACGAGGTGCCGTGGCCGACCAGGTCGGCGAGCACATTGCCCGCCTTGTCCAGCACGACCGTGCCGTCCGGCACCGGCAGGATCAGGTCCTGGCCGTCCTTGCCGGAGCGGTTGCCGCCCTCGCCGGGCTTGCCGTTGGTGGCCTTGCGGTGCGGGGAGTGGTGATAGTCCAGCAGCGTCGTGACCGACTGGTCGACGGTCAGGATGACGTCACCGCCACGGCCGCCGTTGCCGCCGTCGGGGCCGCCTAGCGGCTTGAACTTCTCACGGTGGACGGAGGCACAGCCGTGGCCTCCGTTACCCGCGGCGACGTGCAGTTCGACGCGGTCCACGAAGGTGGTCATGGTGGGGTGCCTCCAAAAGACGAACGGGGTTTTACCTGTGTTAACACGCGAAAGGCGGACCCGCCTTCCCGCCCGGGAAGTGAGGTCCGCCTCGCGAAAGCGTTCAGCGCTGAATCAGGCGATCAGACGATCTGGTGATTCAGGCGACCGGAACGATGTTCACGACCTTGCGGCCGCGGTGGGTACCGAACTCCACCGCACCGGCCTGCAGGGCGAACAGCGTGTCGTCGCCGCCACGGCCGACACCGGCGCCGGGGTGGAAGTGGGTGCCGCGCTGGCGGACCAGGATCTCACCCGCGCTCACGACCTGACCGCCGAAGCGCTTCACGCCGAGCCGCTGGGCATTGGAGTCGCGACCGTTCCGGGTGGACGATGCGCCCTTCTTGTGTGCCATTTCTCCTCAGTCCCTTACTTCGCAGCCGTGGGGATCGACGTGACCTTGATCGCCGTGTACTGCTGGCGGTGACCCTGCCGACGACGGTAACCGGTCTTGTTCTTGTAGCGCAGGATGTCGATCTTCTGGCCCTTGTGGTGGTCCACGACCTCGGCCTGGACCTTGATGCCGGCCAGCACCCACGGGTCGCTGGTCACGGAGTCGCCGTCGACAACGAGCAGGGTCGAGAGCTCGACCGTGTCGCCAACCTTGGCGGTGGAAATCTTGTCAACCTCAACGATGTCGCCGACAGCAACCTTGTGCTGGCGACCACCGCTGCGCACGATGGCGTACACGCGGATCTCACTTTCGCTCGTCTCAGAACCGGCACCCCCGCAGGCCAGCCGCCCAGAAACACCACAGACGACCTCTCCCGGCCAACCGCGTTGCCCGGGAGGAAGAGGTTTACGGGGATGTGGCGTGTTCAGTGGACACGCCGACGGTCCAGGGTACGGGGCCATGGCCAGGGGGGTCAAACCGGGCCACGGCTCAGGACGTGACCGCGGCGACGTACTCCGCGTACGCCTCCTCGATGCCCTCCGGCGACAGCCCCAGGTGTTCCAGGACGGTGTACCGGCCCGGCCGGGTCTCCGGGGCCAGGCGGACGGCCCGGACGAACTCGTCGTCGCCGTAGCCGAGGTCCCGCGCCAGCACGGGCAGCCCGTGGCGGCGCAGCACGCCGGCCAGCTGCCGGGCCCCCTCGTGGTCGCCCCGCAGGTGCGTGGCGAAGGCGGCCGCGAGACCCACCTGCTCGCCGTGGCTCGCCGCCCGCTCCGGGTACAGCAGGTCGAGCGCGTGACCGATCTCATGGCAGGCGCCCGAGGAGGGCCGGGTGTGACCGGCGATCGACATGGCGATGCCCGAGAGCACGAGGGCCTCGGAGAGCACGGTGAGGAAGCCGTCGTCACCGCATCCGCCCGGGTGGCGCAGCACGCTCTCGCCGGCCTGGCGGGCCATCGCCGCGGCCAGGCCGTCCAGCCGCTCCCCCTTGACGCGGTGGGCCAGCTCCCAGTCCGCGACCGCGGAGATGTTGGACAGGGCGTCGCCGATGCCCGACCGCACGAAGCGGACCGGCGCCTCCCGCACCACCGCGAGGTCCACGAGGAGGGCGATGGGCGTGGGCACGCCGTACGAACCCCGGCCGGCGTCGTTGTCCAGTATGGACACGGGCGAGCAGATGCCGTCGTGCGAGAGGTTGGTGGCGACGGCGACCAGCGGCAGCCCGATGCGCGCCGCCGCGTACTTCGCGCAGTCGATGACCTTGCCGCCGCCGAGGCCCACCACCGCGTCGTACCGGCCGGGCTTCATCTCGTCGGCCAGCCGGATGGCGTCGTCCAGGGTGCCGCCGCCGACCTCGTACCAGGTGGCGCCCGGCAGCATGGGGGCGATGCGCTCGCGCAGCCGGGCGCCGGAACCGCCGCTGACGGCGACGGCGAACCGGCCCGAGGGAGAGATCCGCTGGTCGGCGAGGACGCTCGCCAGGCCGTCCAGGGCACCCGGGCGGATGTCCACGACGACCGGCGAGGGAATCAGCCGGCTCAGTACCGGCACGCGATCTCCCGTCCCCGGGCGAGGTCGTCGTGGTTGTCGATCTCGACCCAGTCGACCTCGCCGATCGGCGCCACGTCGATGCGGAAGCCCC
>NZ_BMSK01000021.1 GCF_014649115.1 Streptomyces eurythermus
CGGCCCACGCGGCCGACCGGGAGACGTGCAGCGGGGTCACGTCCCTGAACACCGCTTTGACGAGAGAGGGCTTGAACGGCGGGACATCCATGCCCGAGGCGGTCTCGCGGCCACCGCGCTCGGGGCGTGCGGGCTGTACGGTCATCGGAGGATACAGCTCCCTGTTGTCGGAGTTGTCGGAGTTGTCGGAGGTCGGCTGCCGCCGCCGCGTCGCGACGGCGGCAGCCCCCGGCATGGGTTCAGTCCTTCTGGACGAGGAATTCGCCGCCGGCGTCGTCGAAGGCCAGGCAGTTCGCGTCGCGGAAGCGGTCGATGAAGGTACCGGTCACCCTGACGCCGGCGTCGTACCGCTCGCCGGGCTTCAGGGGCAGGTCTTCCCTCACCCTGAAACGCACTTGGACGTGGACGGACTCGTGGGGCTTCAGCGTGTTCGGACCGGGGAGGATGCCGCGGGAATCGTCATCGCGAGGGGGCGTCGTCCAGAGGCGCCGAGAGTCGTCCCAGTACTGCAGATAGGAGTACGGGAGGAGAGGGGGCTGGCCCTCGACGTAGCCGAAGTCGGACACCACGGCGGAGAGCTTGAACGACTTCAGCTCCTTCGCCGAGGCGTTGGTGAGCGTGGCGGTGAAGGCCGTCCACTGACCGCCGACCTTCACTCTCGCGGGTACGCCGAACGAGCGGGTCACGAAGGTGTTGTCGTTGTACTGGTGATAGGTGTCGATGTCGTGGCACGAGTGGACCTCCCCGGCGGGGGCCGCCTGGGAGGCGGGGGCGGCTGCCATCGCCAAGGGGAGCAAGGCGGCCGTCGCGGCCGTGAGGGACAGGGCGCGGCGCAGTTTCATGGTGATCTCTCTTCCGGTTCTGTGGAGTCTCAAGGGAAGGGCTGTGCTTACGCGGTGGCGTCCGTGTCGCCGCCGCCCGCACCGGCCATGGCCTTGCGGCGCCGTACGACGAAGACCGCGCCCGCGCCGACCACCACCGCGGCGCCCGCGGCGAGGCCGATCGCCGGGAGCGCGGACGAGGAACCGGTCTCGGCGAGGTTGCCGCCCTGCGGGCCGGGGCCGCCGGTGGAGGCGGAGCCCCCCGTGCCGCCGCCGGGTGCGGAGCTCTGGCCGGGCGACGCCGTGCCGCTCGGCTCACCCGGCCGGGCGGTCGGGGACTGCGTCGGCTTGGCGCCCACCGGGAGGATGGTGAAGTCGTACCAGCCTTCCTTGGACGAACCACAGGAACCGTCGCGGTTGCGGTAGTCGGCGGCGGCGAAAATGTACCCGTCGGTGGGCTTGGCGTTCTTGACCGCGTGGGTGCGCAGCTGGAACGTCAAGGTGCTGTGCGGACCGACGGTGACGACGTCCATCAGGCGGGCGGGCCTTAGATCGTTGTACGACTTCCACCGCCCCGACTTGGGGTCGCGGTACTCGGTTTCCAGGTACCAGTTCGGGAAGTCGACTTCCGCGGCGTACGTCATGTACAGGAACGGCTTGACCTCGTTCAAGGTCTTCCCGGTGGTGTTGGTGAGCGTCATCGAGAAGGGGGACCAGGGGCCGTCCGCGACCAGCTGGGTCGGCAGCCCGTGGAGGGCCACGCGTACCTGGTCGGACTCGAATGCGCAGGGACGGCCATGGGGGTCGTCGGGGGCCCCGGTCCCGCCGGGCTTCTCCTCGGTGGTCCCGTCGGCCTTCCGCCGGCTCCCCGAGGTGTCCCCAGCGCCGTCCTGGGAGCCCGGGCCGCCGGTCTCGGTGTCGTCCGGGGCGGCCGTTCCGCTACCGGTCGCCGGGGCGTCCGTCGGCGGCTGGGCCGGTTTCGCGGTATCGGCGGTATCAGGGGTGCCGGGAGTCGCGGGCGTGCGGGGACTGGTGTCCGGTACCGGATCCGTGGCGAACGCGGCGGTGGGGGCGGCCAGTACGGCGGCGGGCGCTATCACGGCGGCCGCTGCGGCGGCCGTCAGGGCGCGGCGGATCTTCATCCGGCAGACCTTTCGGTTCCCAAGTGCCGCCTGAGCGGCACCGGTTGGCGTGCGTCGGTACGGGCCGTGCGTGACCCGTGGAGCGCGTCGGCGCGCACGCGGACCAGGCCCGTACGCGCACATCCGTGCTCCTACGTGACCTCCCGCACCGTGAAAAAGTTGCACACACCAGTCACTTGAGTGGCCGTCAGGGTGGATGGCGCCGGGTTGACGCATGTGTGGCGTCGAGGTGAATCCGACGGGGTCCGCGCGTCGTCCGGCGCGGGTGAGGGAAGCGACGGAGGGTGGCACGCACCCCCTCGCAGCAAGGGTCCGGACCGCGGCAGCCGCCTGCCCGGCCCGTACCGGCCGCCCCCGACGCCGTACTCCGCGAGGAGGGCAAACTCCGCCGGCACCTGGGGTTCGCGGCCCTGACGGCGGTGGGCTTCAGCGACATCGTCGGCTCCGGCTGGCTGTTCGGCGCGATGTACGCGGCCCAGACCGCCGGCCCGCTGTCCGTGCTGTCCTGGCTGGCCGCCGGGGCGCTGGCCATGCTCGTCGCGCTGGTCCTGGTGGACCTCGCGGCCCGGATGCCGGAGGCGGGCGGTACGGTGCGCTGGCCGCTGTACGCCAACGGCCCGCTGGTCGCCGGGGTGATCGGCTGGGCGGTGCTGCTGTCCGTGGGCGCGGGCGCGGCCGAGGTCACCGCGACCGTGCAGTACCTGACCCGCTGGTTCCCCGCACTGCACACGGACGGCCGGCTGAGCCTGCCCGGGGTGGCCGTCGCGATCGTCCTCACCGGGGTGTTCGCGGCGCTCAACTGGTTCGGGGTACGGCTCTTCACCCGGGTGAACTACGCGCTCACCGTGGTCAAGACGGCCATCCCCGTCCTCACCGTCGTCCTGCTGCTGGCCTCCGGCTTCCACCCGCACCGGCTCACCGACCACGGCGGCTTCGCCCCCTACGGCTGGTCCGCGGGCCTGGCCGCGCTGTCCGCGGGCGGGCTCGTCTACGCCGTCAACGGCTTCCAGTCACCGGTCGACCTGGCCGGCGAGGCCCGCGATCCGCGCCGGCACCTGCGGCCCGCCGTGCTGACCGCCATCGCCCTGGCCGTCCTGCTCTACGTGGGCCTCCAGCTCGCCTTCCTCTTCGCCGTCCCGGACAGCGCCCTCACCCACGGCTGGCGGGGCGTCGACTTCACCTCGCCGTTCGGCCAGCTGGCCCTGCTCGTCAACCTGCACTGGCTGGCCCTGCTGCTGTACGCCGACGCCGTCGTCTCGCCCGGCGGCGCCACCTTCATCGGGCTCGGGATCAGCGCCCGGCGCACCTACGCCCTGGCCAAGAACGGCCTGCTGCCCCGCTGGTTCCTCGGCGTGCACACCGGCTCCGGCATCCCGCGCCGCGCCCTCGCCCTGAACGCCTCGGTGATGGCGGTCTATCTGCTGCCCTTCGGCACCTGGCAGGACGTCGTCGGCACCCTCGGCAACCTCTTCCTGCTCGTGTACGCCACCTCCGCCGTCGCCGCCGCCACCCTGCGCCCGGCGGGGGAGCCGGCCGGCGCGATGCGCTGGATCCCGCCGCTGAGCTTCCTCGTGGCCACCCTGTTCGTGTACTGGTCCACCTGGCACCGGCTGCACCTGACCCTGCCGCTCGCGCTGGCCGGAGTACCGCTGTCCTGGCTGCTCCGCTCCGGCCGGGACGGCTTCCCCTCGCGCCGGGGACTACGCCGGGAACTGCGCGACGGGGCCTGGCTGCCGGTGTGGCTGACCGGACTGCTGTGCTGCTCCGCGCTCGGCTCCTCCGGCGGCCTGGGACTGCTCCGGGGGCCCTACGACACCCTCGCCGTGCTGCTGTTCGCCGCGGCGGTGTTCGCCTGGGCGGTGCGGTCCGGCCGGCGCCATGTGGCCGACGCCCGTCACGGCGTGGCTCACCAGGGCGTTTGACGGTGTTTCCGCCATCCTGTCGGCACGCGGACCTGTCCGGATCCGGAGCGCCGGGGCCGTCGGGGACTGTCCGGGCGGCGCCGCGGTCCCTACGGTGGGGAAGCACCCGCCGCCGTGCCGTGGGCCGACCGGTCCCGGTCCCGGTCCCGGGAAGGAGAACGTCCTTATGACAACACCTGCTTCCAGGGCCGCCGACGGTGCGCCGGAGGACCTCGCTGCCGGGGCTGCCGCCGGAGCGGACGTGCTCGACGCGGCGCGCCGGCTGGCCCCCGAGGCGATCGCCCTGCGCCGCGCCCTGCACCGGGGCCCGGAAACGGCCCTGGACCTGCCGGCCACCCAGCGTCTGATCCTGGACGCGCTCGACGGCCTCGGCCTCGACATCCGTACCGGGCGCGCCCTGTCCTCCGTGACCGCGACCCTCACCGGCGCGGCCGACGGCCCGACGATCCTGCTGCGCTCCGACATGGACGCGCTGCCGGTCACCGAGGACACCGGGCTGCCGTTCGCCTCGCGCGGCCCCGGGCTGATGCACGCCTGCGGGCACGACGTCCACATGGCGATGCTGGTGGGCGCGGCCCGGCTGCTCGCCGGGCGGCGCGCGACGCTCCCCGGGCGCGTGGTGTTCATGTTCCAGCCCGGCGAGGAGGGCCATCACGGGGCCCGCCTCATGATCGAGGAAGGGGTGCTGGAGGCGTCCGGCAGCCGGGCCGACGCCGCGTTCGCCCTGCATGTGAACCCGAACATGCCGGCCGGTGAGGTGCTGCTGCGGCCGGGACCGCAGATGGCGGCCTCCGACCGGTTCCGGATCGTGGTCCGGGGCCGCGGCGGGCACGCCTCGGCCCCGCACACCACCTGCGACCCGGTGCCGGTGGCCTGCGAGATCGTGCTCGCCCTGCAGAGCGCGGTCACCCGGGGCGTCGCCGCCGACGACAGCGCCGTGCTCAGCGTGACCCGGCTGACCGCGGGCACCGCGACCGGCGTCATCCCCGACACCGCCGAACTCTCCGGCACCCTGCGCACGCTGGCCGAGCCGACCCGGCGACGGCTGCACGAGGCGATCGCCCGGGTCGCCCACGGGGTGGCCGCCGCGCACGGGGCCACGGCGGAGCCGACCGTCGTCACCGGCTATCCGGTCTCCGTCAACGACCCCGGCATGACCGCCCTGGTCCGGCGCGCCGCCGCCGGCGCGCTCGGCGCCGGGGCGGTGCGCGAGCTGCCCGCCCCGCAGATGACGGCGGAGGACTTCTCCTACGTGCTGCGGGCCGTCCCCGGCGCCATGGCCTTCCTCGGCGCCTGCCCGCCCGGCGTCGCCCCGCACGAGGCCCCGTCGCTGCACTCGCCCCGCATGACCGTCGACGAGGACGTGATCGCCACCGGCATCGCCTGCGAGGCCGCGGTGGCCCTCGCCTTCCTGGCCGGCGGCGGACGCCTGGACGGTTGACCCCGGGGCGGGCGACCCGTAGATTCCCGTGCCGTCCTGCTCAATGGTCCAGACCAGGTTCGGGGGATCGGCGTGCGCGAACCCGTGTCACCGGTGACACCCGGCCCGGCGGGCGCCACGGACCCCCCGGCCGCGTCCGGGTCCGGCTCCGCGTCCGGGTCCGGGTCCGGCGGGATCTTCTCGCCGCCGTACCTCGCCGCCACCCTGACCTTCACGGTGGTGATGTTCCTGACCGGGTTCGCCGCCCTGGCCGTGGTGCCCACCCTGCCGACGGCGGCCCGCGACCTGGACGGCGTGTCGCTGTTCCCCGTCGTGGCCGGCTGCTTCGTCGCCGCCGGTCTGTTCGGCGGGGTGCTCGGCGGGCACTGGGCGGACCGGTCGGGCGCCCGGCGGCCCCTCGCGCTCGGCATGGTCCTGTCGGTGCTCACCCTGCTGGTGTCCGCCTCCAGCGTCTCCGTCTGGCAGCTCGCCGCCGGCCGGTTCGTGGACGGTCTCGCCGCGGGCCTGGTCGCGGTGTCGGTGACCACCGCCGTCGGCCAGGCCTACCCCGAGCACCTGCGGCCCCGGATGCTCGCGCTGCTGAGCGCCGGCTGGGTCCTGCCGTCCCTGCTCGGCCCGCCGCTGGCCGGCCTGGTCGTCCAGTGGTGGTCCTGGCGCGCGGTCTTCTACGGCCTGGCCGCGCTGACCGCCCTGCCCGCCGTCGCCCTGGTCCTCGTCCTGCGCCGGCCCGCTCCCCACCCGGCGGCCAAAGGGGCCGGCGAAGTCCCCGCCGAGCGGCCCCCGTTGGTGGTCGCGGCCCTGCTCAGTACGGGGGCGGCGCTCGGGCAGTACGGGGCGTCCGCGTGGGATCCGCGCCATCTCGCCGCGGTCGCCGCCGGTGTCGTCCTGCTCGTCGTCCTCGCGCCCCGGCTGCTGCCGCGTGGTACCTGGCGCGGAGCCCGGGGCCTGCCCGTCACGGTGTTGCTGCGCGGGCTGACCTCCGGCACCTACTTCGCCGTGGAGGCACTGGTGCCGCTGATGCTGATCACCGAGCGGCGGGTCGACGCGGTCCTGGTCGGCGCGGCGTTCACCGCCTCCGCCGTGCTGTGGGCCGCCGCCTCCTGGGTGCAGGGCAGGGTGCTCCAGCACGTGGCCCGGCACCGCCTGGTCACGGCCGGCGCCCTGGTCATGGCCGCCGCCGTGGCCCTCGCGGTGGCCGGCTGCTCCGGCGGCGCGCCGCCGGTCACGGCCGCGGCGGCCATGCCGCTGTCCGCCGTCGGCATGGGGCTGCTCGACCCCTGCGTCACCGTGCTCTCCCTCAAGCACAGCCCCCCGCACCGGCAGGGCCACACCACCAGCGCCCTCCAGACCAACATGAACCTCGGTCAGGTCGTCGTACTGGCGCTGGCCTCCGCCGTCCTCAACGCCTGTCTCGCCGCCGGCGCCGGCCCGCTCGGCGGCTACCGCGCCGCCTTCGCGCTGCTGCTCCTGCCGCCCCTGCTGGTCGCCGCCCTCGCCGTGCGCGCCCGCGGCGACTGACCCGGACGGCGGCCGGAACCGGCCCGGAGCCGGCCTGGAACCGGTCCGGCGGCGGGTCGTACCGCCCGCACGGTAAGCATCGGAGAGGGGACCTCATCGAACGGCCGTCCCGGCTCGCCCCGGCCTCGCACGCTGCCCGACCCGGTGACCGAACGGGCGCGCACCGCCGTAACGATGCCATGAAATGGGCTCGTTCAGGCGTGAACCGGTCGCGTCCTGGGCACGGACCCCCTACCGGTGCGCCGAACCGGGCGGTGCCGGCAGGAGGAGGGCGTCATGGACCGTCGGATCCGGGTACGTGTCAGCCGGCGGCCCGCCGCGCCGCGTGGGCAGGAGATCGACCGCAGGACTCCTTCGGGGCGCGTGCTGCCGTACTGACCCGGCGGACCGCGTCGGCCAGCGCGGAGCGCAGCGGCTCCGGCGGCGGCGTGCCGTCCGGCGCGGCGCTCGCCGTGACCGCCGCCGCGACCTGCCGCAGCTTGGTGTTGGTCCGCTGGGACGCCTCCCGCAGGATGTCCCACGCCTGGTCGGGCGTGCAGGCGTGGGCCGCCATCAGGATGCCCCGGGCCTGGTCGATGACCGGGCGGGAGTCGATCGCGTGCCGCAGCTGCGCTATCTCCAGCCGCAGTACGTCCAGTTGCTCGGCGCGTTCCCGGGCCACCGCCGAGGCCGCGCGTTCGCGGAGACCGGCGGGCGGGGTGCCGCCGAGCGGATCCACGGGGTCCAGGCCGGTCAGCTCCAGCACCCGGCGGGGCTGCCCGCGCCAGCCGGTGGCACCGACCGGTACGTTCCGCCGGCGGCCGTACTCGCGCAGCGCGTCCAGGGCTGTCAGCCCGGCCGTGTCCAGGAAGACCACCTCGCCGGCGTCCAGCTCGACCCGGGTGATGCCCGGCGGCAGCGCGGCCAGGGCCTCGGCGAGGGTGTCCGCGCAGCCGTGGATCAGCTCGCCGCGGGCGTGGAGCACCGCCCGGCCGCCCTCCACGCGGACGCCGACGGTCAGGGGCACCGCTCGCCCGCCCCGCGGTGCGCGTGCCGCCGTGGTCATGTCTCCCCTCCCGTTCCACCGATCCTCCATCGCACCTCGCCTGCCCTCCGTACGCGGGCCTACACCCACCGGCGCGTCCCGTGCGCCCACCGGGGCGTCCCGCCCGCCCCCGGGTGCCGGCCGCGTCCGCCGGCGTCCGTCGCGCATGCGTGCCCGCCGGGTGCCGACCGCGTGCGCCGGTGTCGACTGTGCCCGCCGGGTGCCGACCGCGTGCGCCGGTGTCGACCGTGCCCGCCGGGTGCCGGCCGCGTGCGCCGGACCGGATCGGCGTCCGCCGACGTCGGCCGAGCTTGCCGGGTCCGGCCCGTGCCGATCGGGTCCGCTCCGTGTCTGCGGGTGTCGGCTGTGCGTGCCGTGTGGGGGCGCGCCCTGCCGAGCCCACTCCGCGCCCAGCCAGCCCGATCCGTTCCGCCGGGTCCGGCCCGTGTGCGCCGGGCGTGGTCCGCGCTGTCGGGCCTGAACCGCTTCGCCGGGGGTGACAGACCTGCCGGGTGCCGGCCACTCCTGCCGGGTGCCGGCCGTGTTCGCCGGGTCTTGGTCCGCGTCTGCCGGGGCGGCCGCGGCTGCCGGGTGTTGGTCGCGTCATCCGGTGTCAGCGGCCCCCGCCGGGTCCGGCCCGTGTGCGCCGGGCGTGGTCCGCGCTGTCGGGCCTGAACCGCTTCGTCGGGGGTGACAGACCTGCCGGGTGCCGGCCACTCCTGCCGGGTGCCGGCCACTCCTGCCGGGTGCCGGCCACTCCTGCCGGGTGCCGGCCGTGTTCGCCGGGTCTTGGTCCGCGTCTGCCGGGGCGGCCGCGTCTGCCGGGTGTTGGTCGCGTCATCCGGTGTCAGCGGCACCCGCAGGGCCCGGCCCGTGTTCGCCGGGTGACAGCCGCGCCCGTCGTGGCGACCGCCGTCCGCCGGCCCACCCACGCCCAGCGAGCCCGATCCGCTCCGCCGGGCCCGACCAGCGTCCACCGGTCCCTGCCCCGACCCGCGCCCGTCGGCCGGCCGGACTCGATCCGCTCCGCCGCCCCCACCCCCACCCGCCGAACGTGATCCGTGCTCGGTGGGGCGGTGGAGGGCGCATACTGGGCAGCTGTGTATCCGTGCGAGTGGGAGATGGCATGAGCGCACCCGAGCCGGCCCGGCTGCTGCGGGCGGCCGTCGTGCCGAAGCAGGCGGCGCCGCGGCTCGACGTGTACCCGCTGACCGGGCGGAGCGGATTCCGCGCGGTGGGCGAAGTGATCCTGCCCACGCGGGACACATGGGAGCGCGCGTTGGAGCGGGTCGTGCGTGAGGCCGAGGACGTCGGGGGCGAGGACGTGTACTACTTGGAGCTTTCCGCGGTGACCTTCGTCGACGTGGCGGGAGCCGGCGCGCTGGCCGACACCGCCAAGAGTCTGGAGGGCCGCCGCCGGCTTGTGCTGGACCGGCCACCGGATTCCCTGTCGCGGATACTGGGGCTGCTCTGGCCCGGCCTCTCGGGGATCGAGGTGTCGGCGTCATGAGCACGGCGACCCACCCCGTGGAACCGTTCGTGCACCCCGCGCTGTTCTACGCCGACATCGACCAGTACCTGGCCGGGACCGTGTCCTTCATCCGCGCGGGGCTGGCGGCGGGCGAGCCGGTCGCGGTAGCCGTGCCGGGGGAGAACCTGGCGCTGATCCAGGACGCCCTGGGCGCCGACGGCGACTCCGTACGGTTCCTGGACATGCGCGACGCCGGCCGCAACCCCGGCCGGATCATCCCCGGCGTGCTGCGTGCCTTCGCCGACCAGCAGGCCCCGGGCCGGCGGGTCCGCATCATCGGTGAACCGATCTGGGCCGGCCGCAGTCCGGACGAGTACCCGGCCTGCGCCCAGCACGAGGCGCTGATCAACGCGGCGTTCCAGGGCCGCGAGGTCACCATCCTGTGTCCCTACGACACTTCCCGCCTGGACGAACGGGTGCTCGCCGACGCCCACGCCACCCACCCGGTCGTCATCCCGGCGGGCTCCGCCGCCGAGGTGGTCAGCGCGGCGTACGACCCCGACGGCGTCGTGGACCGCTACAACCTGCCGTTGCCGCCCGCCCCCGGCGCCGGTCCGGAGGTGTTCGGCACCGCCTTCGCCGAGGACTCCCTCTCCGCCGTCCGGCGCCTGGCCACCGACCACGGTGCCCGGCTGGGGCTGACCGGGACGGCCCTGGAGAACCTGGCGCTGATCACCGCCGAGCTGACCACGAACAGCGTGGTGCACGGCGGAGGTGCCGGCACGCTGACGGTGTGGCCGCAGGACGGGTACGTGCTGTGCGAGGTCCGTGACAAGGGCCGCCTCGCCGACCCGCTGGCCGGCCGCCGCCCGCCCGCCCGCGAGCAGCGCGGCGGACGCGGGCTGCTGCTGGTCAACCTGCTGTCCGACCTGGTGCGCGTCCACACCGGACCGGAGGGCACGACCATCCGCTCGTACCTGGGTCGTTGAGGGGCTCGTACCCGGGCCGTCGAAGGGGCGTGGGGCGGTGACGGGGCCGGGGCGTGGCGCCGTCCGGCCGCCGTGCGCTCACGCCGCCAGCGGATGCAACCGGAGTGGCTCGATCCGCCCCTCCAGCATCGCCCCCAGCCCCTGTGCCGCGCACACGTCCGGGCGCTCGGCGATGTACACCGGCATCCTCGTGGCCCGCCGCAGCATCTGGTCGAGGCCGGGCAGCAGGGCCGAGCCGCCGACCATCACGATCCCCCGGTCGGCGAGGTCGGCCACCAGGTCGGGCGGGCAGTTGCGCAGCACCTTCCCGATGCCGTCCAGGACGGCCGTCAGCGGCGTCTGGATCGCGTTCCGTACGGCCGCGGTGTCCACGCGCACGCTGCGGGCCAGCCCCGTGACCACGTCCCGGCCGTGGATCTCGGCCGACGCCGGGCCGTGCGGGGTCAGGCCGTTGCCGGACAGCGCCAGGTGCAGCGGCCGTACCGACTGGGTGGGCAGCACCAGTTCGTGCGCGTGCCGCAGGTGCTGCACGATCGCGTGGTCCACGGCCTCGCCGCCCACCGGGATCCGCTCGGCGGCGACGATGGAGCCCAGCGAGAGCACCGCGACCTGGGTCGCCGCCGCCCCGCACACCATGACCATGGTGGCCTCGGGCCGCTCCACCGGCAGTCCGCACCCCACCGCCGCGGCGATCAGCGTGTCCACCAGCTCCACCCGGCGCGCCCCCAGCCCGACCAGCGTCTCGACGGTTGCCCGCTGCGCCAGCGGGTCGGCGCCGTGCGGGGCGCAGGCCGCCGCCCGCAGCCGGGGCTTGCGGCGCAGCATGCGGCGCATCTTGTCGCCCAGCAGGTGCCGCAGCATGCGCTGGGCCATCTCGATGTCGACCACCGTGCCGCCGGAGACGGGCCGGACGACCTTGATGTAGTCGGGGGTGCGGCCCGTCATCTGCTCCGCGAACTCGCCGACGGCGATGAGCGCGCCGGTGCGGGTGTTCACGGCGGCGGCCGAGGGCTGGTCCACGACCAGACCGGCGCCCTTCACATACACCCGGGTACGCGCCGCGCCCAGGTCGACGGCGAAGTGGCAGCGGCGCAACTGCTCCAGGCTGACGGTCACGGCGGATCCTCCCGAGTACGCGGGCCTTGGGGTGCCCGACTGGTCGGCGGGCCCACTGGCATCCTGACGCGCGGCCGGGAGCGGGCGCCCGCTGGGCACCGCCGGGCGGGGTGCCGCCGAACGGGCGTAATTCCCGGCCGCACCGGTGTGTCGGCGGGCCACGGGCCTGTCAGTGGGCCACAAGACCTGTCGGTTCACAGTCCTGTCGGCGGGTCACAGCGCCCGGGCGGCCTCCAGCAGCGGCTCCAGGGAGGAGACGGTGACCTCGCTGCCCTCCCCGCGCAACCGCCGGCGTCCGGCCGCGGTGGGCGCGAAACCGATGAAGCGGACGCCGAGCTGCTGGGCGGCGGTGAGTTCGGCTACCGAGGAGCTGATCAGCACCCCGCCCCTGGGCGGAGTACGGACGGAGTCCAGGGCGCGCAGCAGGCAGTCGGGGTGCGGGGTGAGCAGGCCCAGATCGTCGCGGCGGCCGTGGACGCCGGCCAGCGGCAGCCGGTAGGGCAGCAGACAGTGGTGGACGGCGGCGGTGGACACGTCCGTCACCACGCTGACCCGGCGCCCGGACCGGTGCAGGGCGCGGACCAGGGCCAGGGAGCGGTGCGTCATGGGGGCGTCGGGTACGGCGGCCAGTTCCAGCTCGCCGAGGCGGGCCCCCAGCAGCGGGCCGAGCCGGTCGTGCGCGAAGGCCCGCAGCAGGTCCAGCGGATGGGTGAACGCCTCCCGGCCGGCGGCGCTCGCGGCGGGCAGCGGCCGGCCCGACAGCGCGTCCTGCGGGTCGCGGTGGTCGGCCACCACCGACAGCAGGTCGAGCACCGCCTCCCGCGCCGAGTGCGTCGTGAACAGCCGCGTCAGCGGGCCCTCGAAGCCGACCAGCACCGTCTCGGCGTCACCGAGGAGCGTGGACAGCCGCCGCCGGGACGGCACGGGCGGCTCCTCCGCCGGGGCCGGCGCCCACTCGGGCACCAGCTGCACGGTGCACGACACCGCCAGCCCCGGCACCGGCCAGTCGGCCACCCCCGTGTTCACCGCCCGCTGGGCCGCGCCCGCCCGGCGCGGCGGATGACGGCGGGTGATCGGGGCCGCCGCGGCGCACAGGTGCCGCAGCAGCAGTTCGGGGATGCCGGTGGCCTCGGCGCGGACGAAGGCGACCGGGTCGGCCACCCGCCAGGTCAGCAGCACCGCGGCCTGGAACGCGCCCTTGCCGGAGCTGGGCAGGGACACGATCCGGCGGATCTCGTGCGGGGTGAGGTCGACCGAGTAGTACGTCTCCGGGCGGGGCGGACGCGTGCCGTAGGGCTGGATCGGGTCGAGCAGGGTCAGCGGGCCGTCGGGCCGGGTGTGCACGACGGCCGTGCGGCCCGGGGTGGGGACGCCCAGCTCGCGCAGGTCGGCCGTGATGAACGGGCCCTGTACCAGGTCGCGTTCAACGGGTTCGGCGGCCTTCGGCCCGAGCGGGCAGTACCAGGCGGCCGGCGGGCTGTCCGGGTCGCCGTCGGCGAACAGCGGCCGGAAGGGGCGGGCGCGCTGGGCGGCGGAGCTGGCGGCGAACTCGTCGTACAGCGCGGGCGGTACGACGACCGTCACGTCCGCGGCGGTCCGCGGCGGGGGGACGGGCGGCTGACCGAACGTCACCGTGAGCCGGGGCGGATCGCTCAGCCGGGTGAGCGCGTACGGGAGTTCGCGCAGCACGGCGACGAGGACGGGCAGCAGATAGGCGCCGGGTCCGGTGCGCACCAGGTAGCCGTCCGGGCGGACGGTCACCTCGTACTGGCGGGGGCTGACGGAACCACGCGCGAGGATCTCGTGCACCGCCGCTTCGAGGGTGACCCGGGCCTCCGGGCGCCCGGTCAGATCGTCGGCCGTGAAGTGGATGCCGGGGGGGTCGGCGGGGGGTTCCTCCTCGGCCAGGGCCGTGAGGGTGCGGCGCAGTGCCTCCAGGTCGGCCCGGGCGGCCTCGGCGGCCGGGCCCGGGACGCCCTGCAACGGCTCGCCCCGCCACAACGCAAGTGCCCGGCGGGCCAGTTGCCGACCGCGCTCCGGGTCGCCGGCGGCCCGGGCACGCTCGGCCTCGGCGGCCAGCCGGCGGGCACGGAAGACGTCGATGTCGTCACGGGCGGACACGTGCGGGAGGCTCAGCACATAGGCGGCGTACTCGGTGGTGAGGGAGCCGGGACCGAGGAAGAGCCCGAGGTGGTGGAGGTACGTGGTCAGCCGGTTGAAGGTCTCCAGGGTGAGGGGACCGTCGAAGACCCCGGCGGCCAGTTCGTCCCGGGTGACGTGCCGTTCGACGCGCAGCAGCAGCATGCACAGGACGGCCTGCTCGTACGGGTCCTCCAGCGGGCGCGTGTGGCCGTTGAGCGTCACCCGGAGCGGGCCGAGCAGGGAGAAGCCGGCGGTTCTCGGGTAGCGGAGGTCGTCGGCGCCGCGCAGCTGCCGCTCCGGGTCGTCGGACAGAAGCGCGGACACGGCCGCGTCCAGCTCCGCGGTGAGCGCTTCGGCATGATGGCGGTACAGATCGCGCACGAGGTGCCCGAGCGCCCGCAGGTTGTCCGCGCGGCCCTCCTCGGCGACCGGCGCGGTGTCCGTGCAGGTCAGCACCGGTCCGTCCGGGGTGAGGGCCACCGCGGAGGCCTCCAGCCTGCCGCGTGGGCCGTCCTGCGCGTGCAGGGCGAGCACCGCGTCGGCGAGCCGGGCCAGCAGGGCGCGGATCTCGTCGGCGGACAGCCGGCGGGAGGAGTTCTCCAGGTGCTTCTCGAGCGTCGGACTGAAGACGGACTCCCGTACCAGGTACGGCACCCCGTCCTCGACGCCGTGGTCCAGGACCGGCGCGATCCCGGGGTGGCGCAGCGCGCCGAGGGCCCGGCCCAGGTCCAGGAAACCGGCCGGGTCCCGCCTGCCCGGATACCTGTTCACGACGACGGGGGCGCCCCCATCCCGGGTGTCCGCCGCCGACCAGCCCGTGCCCCCGGCCGGCCGCAGCAGCCGGTACCGCCCCGCGAACAGCCCCCCGGTGCCGTCCGCCGGCAGGCCCTGGGTGTCCTCCGCCGACGGCGCCCGGGTGCCGTCCGCCGACAGGTCCCTGGTGCCGTCCGCCGACAGGCGCCGCGCGCTGTCCTCGCGGACCATGGCGAACGGATCGTCCTCCACGGCCGTCCCCGCGCCCTCGGCGGACGGCACCGACGCCCGGAACTCACCCGGTGCCCGGCCCGCCCTGCGGTCGATGAACTCGCCGATCCGGTCCAGGAGTTCGGTGGTGCGGTGGCGTTCGGTGCGGGGCAGGCCGAGCAGCAGCAGCTCGCGGACGCCGTCCCGGAACGCGTAGCAGCCGGCCGGGCCGCCGGGCACGCTGGTGAGCATGCCGCTGAGGATGACCTCGGCCAGGTGCCGGGGCCGTGGGTCCGGTTCGACGGCGGCCTGGACCAGGCGCATCACCGGCAGATCGGGGCGCCCCACCGCGAGGTGCCCGGCCAGCCGTACCGCCTCCGGCGAGGCGGTCGCCCGGAACCGCAGCACCAGCTCCTCGGCGGTGAGCCGCCCGACGTCGGTCCGGTCCTCGGCGTCCGCCGGCAGCGGACGGCCCAGCTCGGCGACCGCGGCGGGGAACTCCGCGCCGCCCGGCGTGGCCAGCAGCCCGGCCCAGTGCGCCAGCCACCGCGGCTCCGGCTCCAGCACGGGCAGCGGCACGGTGCCGCCCGGCCGGTCCCGCTCGTCCGGACCGGGCCCGGCGGACCGGTCGTACGGCGTGAACGTGAGCGCCGCCGAGGGGGCCGCGGGGTGCGCGGCCGACAGGGTGCCGGGCTCGGCGGGCAGGGCCGTGTCCCGCCACAGGTGTTCCGGCAGCGGATTCACCACGGCCAGCGGCATCCGGCGTGCCCAGCGGTGCAGGGTGGCGTACCAGCGCTTTCCGGCGGGGCCCTCCCGCCACTGCGGACCCATGCAGTCGCTGATCAGGAGGGTGACGGTACGGCCGTCGGCGGGGGCGGGCACGCCGGGGCCGCGCACCCGGCCGTCGGCGTCCGCGCGGTACAGGCCGATGGTGCGGAACGCGCCCGACTCGCCCAGCACCGCGTGCAGTTCGCGCACCAGGGGACGCCAGACCGGCATGGTCGGCCCGGCGTCGTACACCAGGTTCAGCCGCAGCCAGCGCTCCCGGGCGGGGCGCAGCACCGGCAGCCACCTCGCGGGGTCGGCGCCCAGCCGGGCGATGCGGTCGGCGGTCGCCCGCTCGTCCAGCTCCCGGCCGACGGGCGCGTCGGTGCGGCGGGCCAGCGGACGCAGCGCGCGGTGCAGGGCGAGGCGGTGGCGCAGCATCGGGGGCGCCGGGGCGAGGAGCGTGGCGTGCGGCCGGACCGCCGCCTGGGCGGGCCGGCGGGCGGGCAGGTGCAGGGGCACCCGGGCGGGTGCCGGCGGCGGCTCGTGCGCGGGCGGCGGCCCGGCCGGGGCCGACGGCTCGGGGGCCGGTGGCGGTTGCGCGGGCGAGGGCGGGGGCGGGGACGGCGGTGTCCGCTCCGCCGGCTCCTGGCCCTCGGCCGCCCGCTCCCCGGTCTCCCGCCCGGTGGGGTCGTCCTCTCGCCCGGTGGTGTCGGCCCCCGGTCTCATGTGCCGGGCCAGCCACAGCACTTCGGCCAGTTCCAGCGGGGTCGGGCGCACCCCGTCGGACGCCCGGGCCAGTATGTCGGCCAGGCGCACCACGGGATCCGGGGGACCGGCCGGCTCAGAAGACATCGGACTGCGCGCTCTGCCCCAGGTAGGGCATCAGCTGTTCGGCCAGCCGGTCCAGGGACTCGGCGTCCAGGTCGGCGGAGCGGGCCAGGTAGATCGCGTTCAGCAGCTGGTCGGTGGCCAGGTCGCCGGCGCCCGACCGGGACAGGAAGCGGTCGATCAGGGTCCGGGCGTAGGTGTCGGGCTCTCCCAGGTGGGCGCGGACGATCTCGGCGAGGTGCCGGTCGTCCGGCTGCCTGAGGTGCAGCGTGACACAGCGGCGCAGGAAGGCGGGCGGGAACTCGCGTTCGCCGTTGCTGGTGAGGACGACGAACGGGAAGGCCCGGCAGCGGACCCGGCCGCGCACCACCGGGACCCGCTCGTCGGTGCCGTCGGCCAGCACTTCGGCGACGCCGTCCGGGGTCAGCCGGGAGGCGCGCACCAGCTCGGGGATCTCGTACTGCCCCTCCTCCAGCACGTTCAGCAGGTCGTTGGGCAGGTCGAGGTCGCTCTTGTCGATCTCGTCGATGAGCAGCGCGCGGGGCCGGGCGTAGGGCAGCAGCGCGGTGCCGAGCGGGCCGAGCCGCAGATGGTGCTCGATGCCCGACCCGTCGACCACACCGCCGGCGCCGTCCACACCGCCCGCGCCGCCCGTGTCCTGCGTACCGCCCGTCCGTCCCGGCCGGGCCGCCTCCTGCCGGGCCGCGTACAGCCGGGAGAGCGGGTCGTACTGGTAGAGGCCGTCGTGCAGGGTGCTGCGGCTGGTGATGTTCCAGCGCAGCACCGGGCCGAGCCTCAGCTCCCGGGCGACCGCGTACACCAGCGAGGACTTTCCGGTGCCGGGCGGCCCGGTGACCAGCAGCGGACGGCGCAGGTACAGGGCCGCGTTGACCAGCTCGACGGTCTCCTCGGTGGCCTGGTAGGTCTCGGCGCGGTGGGTGCGGTCGGGGGAGTGGGCGGCGGTGTCGGCGGCGGCGTCCGGCGCCGGGAGCACCGGCCCGCCGTCGAAGGCACGCCAGGGCGGCGGCGCGGGCAGCTCGCTGATGCCGTCGTGCGGCTCGTTCGTACCGGTGTAGACGGGCCACAGGGGCATGGGCTCTTCTTCTCCGTGGGGGCGGTCGGGTGTGCGGTCGGTCAGGCGACGGGCGAGTGCAGGCTCGCACCGGTCTCGGGGAAGCAGCGCGGGTCGTCCCAGAGCAGCTGGAGGTGGCGCGCCCAGTGCCGCTCGGGCTCGTCGGCGGCCTCCGCCGTGAGCCGCAACGACATGACGTGCCGGGGGAGTTCGGCGGGCGGCACGTCGGCGACGGCGGCGGTGAGCCGGTCCAGGAACGCGGTGCCGGGGCAGGACGCGTCCGCGTGCGGGCTTCCAGGGCTCCCGGGGCTCTCAGGGCTCCCGGGGCTCTCAGGGCTCTCAGGGCTCCCGGGGTTTGCAGGGCTCCCGGCACCCGGTGTGTCCGTGCGTGGGGTCTCGGCGCGGTGCGCGTCCTCGTGCACGGCGCAGGGTGTCCCCGTGCGGGGCCACAGCAGGACCGGTACGGGCACGTTGAGGCCGACCTCGAACAGCGGGCGGGCCGCCGTGGGCGGGGCGGCGAAGCCCGCCAGCCGGGCGTCGCCGTCCCACAGCCTCTTGCGCAGGCTCGGCGGGCGCTCCCGGGTGCCGCACTCCACGCGGTGCACCTCGACCCCGCCGCCGGTGTCCAGCTTCTGCCACTTCTTGCGCAGCTGGTGGCGCAGCCGCCCGCTGTGATGACGGGCGCGGTCGGTCACCACCAGGGGATAGGCGCAGCCCAGCGGCGTACTGTCGTCCGCGCCGCACTCCCAGTGCGCCACCGCCTCGTTGAGCCACTCGCGCGGCAGCACGAACGTCACCAACTCGTCCGCGTCCGGGGCGAGATGGGCGACGGCCTCGTCGATGCGGCCCTGGACGTAGGCGCGTACCCCGGTGCGGGGCAGCCGGCGGGCGCCCACCGGACGGCGCCGGCCGTCGCGGTACGCGGACACCTCCACGGTCACCTGGTCGGGGCCGGCGCCGCTGTGGTCGATCTCCACGACGACCGGCGACCACGCGGGCCCGGCCTGCTCGGTCGCCGCGTCCGGTGCCGCCCGGTCCGGTAACGCCGGCCGTCCGCCGAGGAGTCCGGCGAGCCGGTCGGTGAACCTCGGCAGCGCGTCCGGGTCCGGGACCTCCCAGCGCACATAGTCGGCCGCGGCCCGCAGGGAGGGGAAGCCGCCCGGGGGCAGGGGCGGCCCGAAGGGGCCCACCGCGTCCAGGTACAGCCGGTTCGGGTCGTGGCCCGCGCCGGGGTCGGCGGCGGCCCGGCGCAGCAGGTCGTACAGCCGCCGCAGGTCGTCGTCCCCGAGGCCCGCCACGGGCACCAGCTCGGCCAGGCCGGGCCAGTACCGGGCCAGCACGTCCAGCGGGAGCATCCGGCCCTTGCGCACCTCCGGCGACGTGCCCAGGGCGGCGGTGACCATGCCCACCACCCTGCCGTCCGGCAGCGTCGCCGCCGCCCCGCTGAAGCCGTCCACGATCGGCTGTCCGTGGCCGTGCCACGTCACCAGCTCCAGCCACTCGCCCGCGATCAACTGCGCCGAGACGGCCTGGAATTCGGCGAGGGTGCCCTCGTCGTAGTGCTCGGGGAAGCCGTAGGAGACCAGTTTCGGGTACGGCTCGGTGTACGCGGTGTCGTGCGGGGCGAACCGGGCCGGGGCGAGCGGGACGTCCTCGTCCACCGCGAGTTCGAGTACGGCCACGTCGCCGGGGTCGGTGTCCGCGCCCGCCCAGCCGCCGTGGAAGACGACCGTGGCGGACACCTCGCCCAGTTCCCGGGCGTGCGGGAAGCTGACCGTCACCGGGTACCGGCCGCGCTCGCGGACGACGTGGGCGCAGGTGAGCAGCAGGCGGCCGGTCACCAGGAAGCCGGACCCCACCACGTCGCCGCAGGCGATCCGGGCGTGCCAGGCGGCGCCGCGCATCACCGGCTCCCGGACTCCGGGCCCGACGCGCTCTGCCCCGGCACGGCGGGCGCCGGCACGGCGGGCGCCGGCTCGGCCCGCTCCGTTCCCGCCCGCTCCGGGGACCAGCTGAGCTTGACCACCAGATGGCCCTCGGCCGACCCCTTGGCGATGACCGCGCCGGCCTCGGCGGACAGCCGTACGCCGAACTCGATCTCCACCGCGTCGGGGCGCAGGCTGCCGTCCCGGAAGACCCGCAGCGCCGCCGCTGCCGCCGCCCGTACGCCGTCCAGCGCGCCCTCGAAGGTGCGCGCGGCCTGCGCCGGGCCGTCGCCGCGCGAGACGAGGCGGGCGCCCGATCTGGCGTTGACACCGTCCACCACGACGAGCGCGCCGTCCTCGGTCCTGAACTCCAGCAGTCCGTCGTCCATGGCGCCGCTCGCTCCCCCTTGTTCCGTGCGTGGCTCGTGCAAGCCCCATGGTACGGACGGTGCTTGGCGAGTCACGCCGGTTGACGCGCGCGGCGGACGGCTCGACACACGCGGCCGGCGCGGCTGGTGGGCGGTGAGCGGCCGGGCCGCACTGGCGAGAACCCGCCAGGGCAGCTTCCCGTCAGCGGGGACCCGCTCCCGTGCCGCCGTGCTCACCTCACACTCGTCCCGGCACATGTCACGCGCGACCCATACGAGATGAGGCGTGGATGAGCACAGGACCCGTCAGACGCGGCACGGCACTGCTGGCGGCGACGCTGGTGAGCGCCCTGCTCCCGGCCGGCCCCGCGGTCGCCAGGGCGGCCCCCGCCGCCGCGCCCGCCAGGGGCGCCGCCGCCCCCGCGACCGTCACCCTGGTCACCGGCGACCGGGTGACCGTCACCGACCTCGGACACGGCCGGCAGACCGTCACCGTACGGCGGCCCCAGGGCGCCACCGGCGCCGTCCGCACCCAGCGCACCGACGGGCACCTGACCGTCGTACCGGACGAGGCGCTGCCGTACCTGCGGGCCGGCACCCTGGACCGGCGGCTGTTCGACGTCACCGGGCTGATCCGGCAGGGGCTCACCGACGCCCGGGCGGACGCGCTGCCGCTGATCGTGACCTACGGCCAGGGCGCCAGGGCCGCCACCCCCGCCGGGGCGCGGCGGACCCGGGAGCTGCCCAGCCTGCGCGGGGCCGCGCTGGCCGCGGGCAGGGACCGTACCTTCTGGCGGTCGTTCACCCGGGGCGCGGGCATCGGCAAGGTGTGGCTGGACGGGCGGGTGACGGCCGAACTGGCCGACAGCAACGCCCAGATCGGCACGGCGGCGGCCTGGGACGCGGGGCTGACCGGCAAGGGCGTCACCGTGGCCGTGCTGGACACCGGCGCCGACCTCGGCCATCCGGACCTGGCCGGCCGGGTGGGCACCAGCCGGAGCTTCGTCGAGGGGGAGGAGGTCGCCGACCGCAACGGGCACGGCACCCATGTCACCTCCACCGTCGGCGGCAGCGGCGCCGCCTCCGACGGCACGGAGAAGGGGGTCGCGCCGGGCGCCGCCCTCGCCGTCGGCAAGGTGCTGAGCGACCAGGGCTCCGGCAGCGAGTCGCAGATCATCGCCGGGATGGAGTGGGCGGCCCGGGACGTGCGGGCCCGCATCGTCTCCATGAGCCTGGGGTCCCAGGAACCGAGCGACGGCACCGACCCGATGGCCCAGGCGGTGAACACCCTGACGAAGGAGACCGGCGCCCTGTTCGTGGTCGCCGCCGGCAACACCGGCGCGCCCTCCGCCATCGGCTCGCCCGGCGCCGCCGACGCCGCGCTGACCGTCGGCGCGGTCGACTCCGCCGACCGGCCCGCCTACTTCACCTCCGCCGGACCCCGCCTCGGCGACAACGCCCTCAAACCGGACCTGGCCGCGCCCGGCGTCGACATCCTCGCCGCCCGCTCCCGGCTCGCCCCCGGCACCGGCGACTACACCTCCATGAGCGGCACGTCGATGGCGACCCCGCAGGTCGCCGGGGTGGCCGCGCTGCTCGCGGAGCGGCACCCCGACTGGAGCGGCGCCGAACTGAAGGACGCGCTGCTGTCCACCTCCCGGCAACTCGGCACCTCCGCCTACGTCCTGGGCGCGGGCCGGGTCAGCGTGCCGGACGCGGTACGGGCGGACCTCACCGCCACCGGCAGCGCCGACCTGGGCTTCCACCGCTGGCCCTACGACACCGGCCGGCCCGTCACCCGCACCCTCACCTACCGCAACACCTCCGACGCCGAGATGCGGCTGAGGCTGTCCGTGACGGGCGCACCCGACGGCGTCGTCACCCTCGCCCGGGACACCCTCACCGTGCCCGCGCACTCCACCGCGTCCACCACCGTCACCGGCGACGCCACCCGGGCGCCCGTCGGCGAGACCAGCGGACAGGTCGTGGCCGCCGCCGAGGACGGCACACCCCTCGCGCACACCGCGTTCGGCCTGGTCAAGGAGGAGGAGCGGTACACGCTCACCGTCCACGTCAAGGACCGCGACGGCGCCCCCGCGCCCGCCGACCTCACCGTCCGTCGGCTCGCCGAGGGCGAGGACGCCCGGCCCGCCCACGTCGGCGACTCCGGCACCCTCCGACTGCGCCTGACGCCGGGCACCTACACCCTCGCCACCTTCCTCGACGTACGCGGGAGCCACGGCGCCGACTCCCTCGGCCTCGGCTTCCTCGCGGCCCCCGAGATCCGCCTGGACCACGACCAGGACGTCACCCTGGACGGCCGGACGCTGCGCGAGGTCAGGGCCGCCGTGGACCGCCGCACCGAGACCCGCCAGCTGCTGATGGAGTACGACCGGCAGGCGGGCGGCGCCGACCTGTTCGAAGCGGTCCAGGTCCCCCTCGCCTACGACAGCGTCTTCGCCGCACCCACCCCGAAGGTCACCCAGGGCACCTTCGAGTACCGCACCGTGTGGCGGCTGGCCAAGCCCCGGCTGGAGGTGAAGGGCGTCGGCGAGGCCACCGTCCAGCCCGGCGGAACCCTCGCCGAGGGCCGCACCCGGCTGCCGCTGGCCGACGTCGGCGACGGCCCCCTGACCGGCGTGTCCGGCAAGGCCGTCCTCGCCCGCCTCGCCGCCGGCGCCGACCCGGCCGCGCTCGCCCGGGCCGCCCAGGACGCGGGCGCCAAGGCCCTGTTCGTCACGGACGACACGCCCGGCCGGCTGATGGCCTGGTGGGGCACGGACGACAACACCGGCCGGCCGCTGACGATCGCCACCGTGAGCCGCGCCGACGCCGCCCGGCTGCGCGCCGCGGGCCGGGTCGACATGACCGGCACGGCCGACTCACCGTACGTCTACGACCTGTCCGAGGGCCACCCGGGCGCCATCCCCGACCGGGACCTCACCTACACGCCTCGGCTCGCGGCCGTGCGCGTGAGGTTCCACGCGGCCGCACCGACCGCCGACGGCGAGTTCCGCTACTCCCTCACCGGCACCTTCCCGATCGGCATCGGCTTCCAGGAGCACGTCTCGCTGCCCGCCGAGCGCACCGACTACGTCTCCACCGGCCCCGGCCAGCTGTGGCACGAGTCGGTCACCGTCCGCGACGGCGCGCTGGAGGAGCGCGGCGGGCTGGTCCGCTACACCGGCGGCACCCGGCCGCAGCTGGACTGGTTCCGCCCGGTGTGGCACCCCTGGCTGGGCACCGGACTCGGCTGGGGACAGCAACGCGCCGGTGACCGGCTCCAGTTCAACACGCCCGGCTGGGGCGACTCCGGGCCCGACCACACCGGCTTCGGCGATGTGTGGAGCGAGGACAGCGGACTGCGCCAGACCACCGCCGTCTACCTGGACGGCACCCTCGTGGACGAGAGCACCAGTTCCGCCGTCTACGTCTCCGGCGCGCCCGCCGACGAGCACACCTACAAGGTCGTCACCGACACCGCCCTGGACGCCGGCCGGTGGCCTGTCGCCACCCGCGGCCACACCGAGTGGACCTTCCGGTCGGCGGCCACCCCTGCGGACCGCTGGACGTATCTGCCGCTGGTCAACCTCGCCTTCGACCTCGGCACCGACCTGGCCGGCCGGGTGCCCGCGGGCCGGCGCCTGCCGGTCGGGATCGCCGCCGAGTACGTGGCGGGCGCGACCGGCACCGGCCGGCTCGGCGGCGGCCGGCTGGAGGTGTCGTACGACGACGGCACCACCTGGCGCACGGTCCCGCTGACCGCCGGCGGGGGCGCCTCCTGGCACGGCACGCTCACCGTGCCGCGCGGCACCGCCCACCTCTCCCTGCGCGCCTTCGCCCACGACGACCGGGGCGGCTCGGTCACCCAGGAGATCATCCGGGCGGCGGCCGTCAAGTAGCGGGGGAGCGGGGGTGGTTCCCGGGTTCCACGATGCCCCGGACCACCCCCAGCTTCACCAGGTCCTGCGGCCGGATGCGCAACTGGCCGGCGGTCGCCTCCACCTGCTCCGGCGGGCGCTTGAGGATGGCCGCCGCGAGTTCGGGCGCGATCACCGAGAAGTAACTGTCCGGGGTGGCCCAGGTGTTGCCCGGCGCGGCCAGCGCCAGCGCCCCGCCGGAGCCGCCCTCGCCGATCACCAGGGTCGCCAGGGGCACCCGGGCGTCGGCCACCGCCTGGAACACCTCGGCGATCGCGGCCCCGGCCCCCTGCCGTTCCGCGTCCGCGCCGTTGGCGGCGCCCGGGGTGTCCACCAGCGTCAGCACCGGGACGCCGAGCCGGTCCGCGAGCCGGATCAGCCGGGCGGCGGTGCGGTACCCGGCGGGCCGGGTCGCCGTCCCGGTCTGCGCGGCGAACGCCACACCGCGGCCGTCCCGTTCGCCGAACCCGCACAGCATCCCGTCGGGGTCCGTGCCGCCGCACCGGTCGCCGCTGATCAGCACCCGGCGGTCAAAAAGGCCGTCCAGATAGGCGGCGGCGCGTGGCCGCCGCGGGTCCCGGGCGTTCGTGACGGCCTCCCACCCGGTGGCGGGCAAACCGGCCGTGCCCAGGGCCGGTGGCACGGGTGCCTCGGCGGCCGGGGCCGTCAGCAGCCGCAGCCAGGTGCCGAGCACCTCCTTCAGCCGGTCCGGTGCCACCACCGCGTCCGCCGAGCCCGCCGCCACCTGCGCCTCGGCCGTGTACGCGGCCGGGTCGGCGTCCGGCGGGCGGACCCGGGAGCCGGCGAAGCCCACCTGGGCGCCGGGCAGGGCCAGCACCACGTCCGCGCCCGCGCCGAGCGTGGCCCAGCCGCCGCCGGTCGTCGGGTCCCGGACCACCGCGATCTGCGGCAGCCCGGCCCGCCGGGTCAGCGCGGACGCGCGGGCCACCCGCTGGAGCTGGGTGAGCGCGAGCATGCCCTCCTGCATACGGCTGCCGCCGGTCGCGATCAGCGGCACCACCGGCAGCCGGTGCGCGCGGGCGTGGGCGTGGGCCGCCACCAGCCGGTCCCCGGTGCGTTCGCCCAGCGAGCCGCCGAGGAAGCCGAACTCGAAGGCGATCAGCACGGCGTCGGTGCCCGCGACGCGCGCGGTGCCGCAGACGACCGACTCGGCCTCGCCGGTGCGCTCGGCGGCGCGGGCCCGCGAGGCGTCGTAGCCCTGCCAGCCCAGCGGGCCGTCCGGCGCCGACGCCCCGGCGGACGCGGGGAGTTCGCGGAAGCTGCCGGGGTCGGCCAGCAGCGCCAGCACCTCTCGCGCCGAGCGCCGCTCAGACATCGGCCAGGGCCCGCTTCATGATCTTGCCCATGTCGTTGCGGGGCAGCGCGTCCAGGTGGCGGACGACACGGGGGCGCTTGTGCGGGGCCAGCCGCCGGGCCACATGGTCCGCCAGCTCCTCGGCGCCGGGCGGTGACTCGGGGTCCGCCGGGACGATCCAGGCCACGATCCGCTCGCCCAGGTCGGCGTCCGGCTCTCCGGTGACCGCCGCCTCCCGCACCCCCGGATGCTCCAGCAGCGCGTTCTCGATCTCCCCGGCCCCGATCTTGTAACCGCCGCTCTTGATCAGGTCGGTGGCCTTGCGCCCGACGATGCGGACATACCCGTCGCTCTCCCGTACGGCCATGTCCCCGGTGCGGAAGAAGCCGTCGGCGGTGAACGCGGCGGCGGTGGCGTCGGGCCGGTTCAGATACTCGGTGAACAGGTTCGGGCCGCGCACCTGGATCTCGCCGACGCTCTCCCCGTCCCAGGCGGTCAGCTCCGTGCCGTCCTCCTCCACCAGCCGCAGCTCCACGCCCGGCAGCGGAACCCCGACCGTGCCGGCCCGGGCCTCGCCGTCGGCCCGCACGCTGGTGTTCATCAGCGTCTCGGTCATGCCGTACCGCTCGATCACCCGCCGGCCGGTGGCCGCCGCGATCCGCTCGTGGTCGTGCACCGGCAGCGCGGCCGAGCCCGAGACCAGCAGCCGGGCCCGCGCCAGCGCCCCGGCCAGCTCCGGATCACCGGGCAGCGCCTCGGCGAGGCGGTGGTACATCGTCGGCACCCCGAACAGCATGGTCGCGCCGTCGTTCAGCTCGCGGGCCACGCCCTCGGGGGAGAACCGGCCCAGGTGCCGTACCTCGCCGCCGCGCCGCAGCGGGCCCAGGACGCCCAGCACCAGCCCGTGCACATGGAACAGCGGCAGGCCGTGCACCAGCACGTCGTCCCCGGTCCACTGCCAGGCGTCGGCGAGCGCGTCCAGGGTGGTGGCCAGGGCCCGGCGGGGCAGCACGGCGCCCTTGGGCGGGCCGGTGGTGCCGGAGGTGTACACGATCAGCGCCGGATCGCCGTCCGCCGCCCGTTCCTCGGGGAGCGGGCCGGCGGCGAAGGCGTCCACGTCGATCCGGGGCAGCCCGCCCACCACCGGCGGCAGCTCGGCGCCCGGCGGGGCGAGGACCAGGGCCGGCGCGCTGTCGGTGAGGATGTGCCCGAGTTCCCTCTCGCCCGACTTCGGGTTGAGCGGCACCGCGGCCGCACCGGCGAGCAGCGCGCCGGTCACCGCGACGGCGGTCTCCAGCTCCGGCACGGCCCACACCGCGACCCGGCCCGCCCCCGCCAGCCGGGCGGCGAGGGCACCCGCGGCGCCCGCGAGCGAGCCGTACGTCAGGGTCCGGGGCCCGAACCGCAGGGCGACGCCCTCGCGGGGACCGTCCGCCAGGGCGGGGAAGAGAGAGGACACGCGGCGCACTCCTTACTGCCGGCGACGGCCGGCTGCCGGGGACGACAGCACCCTTCCTACACCAGCGGAACGCCTCGTGGCGGGCCTTGTTAGCCTCGCCACCGCACCCCATCGAACCCGCGTACGACAGGGAGTCCCGCCGTGCCCCGCATCGCCCTCGCCACCTACGACCCCGGCCCCGGACCCAGCAAGGACACCGATCTGCCGGTACTGGTACGGGCGCTGAGGGACGCCGGCGCCGACGCGGAGGCCCGGCACTGGGACGACCCGGCGGCCGACTGGGCCGGATACGACCTCGTGGTCATCCGCTCCACCTGGGACTACAGCTGGCGGGCCGCCGAGTTCGCCGCGTGGGTGGAGCGCACCGCGGCCCTGACCCGGCTGGCCAACCCGGCCCCCGTCGTGCGCTGGAACACCGACAAACGCTACCTCGGCGAGCTGGCGGCGGCCGGGGTGCCGACCGTCCCCACCCGCTACATAGCCCCCGGTGAAGCGGCCGACCTGCCTGCGGGCCAGGAGTTCGTCGTCAAGCCGACCTCGGGCGCGGGCGCCCGGTTCGCCGCCCGCTACACCCCCGCCGAGCACGACACCGCGCTGCGGCAGCTCGCCCGGATGCACGCCGAGGGCTTCACCGCGATGGTGCAGCCGTACATGCCGGGCATCGACGTACGCGGGGAGCGGGCCCTGCAGTTCTTCGGCGGACGGCTGCTGCACGCCAGCCGCAAGGGCGCCGTGCTGTCCCCCGGCACCCCCTACGACGCCGACAAGGTCGCCCACCCCGGCCTGGAGCGCTGGCAGCCCACGCCCGCCGAACTCGCGGTGGCTCGGCAGGCCCTGGCCGCCGTCCCCGGCACGCCCGAGCTGCTGTACGCGCGCGTGGACCTGGTCGACGGCGACGACGGCGAACCCCGCCTGATGGAACTGGAGCTGGTCGAACCGAACCTGTTCCTGGGGCTGCACCCGGAGTCCCTGCCCCGCGTGGCGGAGACGATCCTCCGGGCGGCCCGGGAGGGCTGAACTCCGTCCGGGTGATGGACGGTTGGCCGCCGAGGCTGGACGCGAAAGGGTCCCGTACCGCAGGCTGTGCCCGTCAAGATCACTTAGCGATGGGGGAGTTACATGTCCAAGGTATGGCTGGTGACCGGGGCGAGCAGCGGATTCGGCCGGGCGATCACCGAGGCCGCCGTCGCCGCCGGTGACCTGGTGGTCGGCGCGGCCCGCCGCCCGGAGGCGCTTCAGGACCTGGTCGCCGCCCACCCGGGCAAGGTGGAGGCGCTGCGCCTCGACGTGACGGACGGTGCCGCGATCGAGGCGGTGGTCGCGGACGTCGTGGCCCGGCACGGCCGGATCGACGTGCTGGTCAACAACGCGGGCCGCACGCACGTCGGCGCGGTCGAGGAGACCACGGAGCAGGAACTGCGGGACCTGTTCGAACTGCACGTCTTCGGGCCGACCGCCCTGGTGCGGGCGGTGCTGCCGCACATGCGCGAGCGGCGCTCGGGCGCGATCGTGCAGATGAGCAGCATGGGCGGGCAGATGTCCTTCGCGGGCTTCGGGGCGTACTCCGGCACCAAGTTCGCGCTGGAGGGTATCTCCGAGGCGCTCGCCGACGAGGTGGCGGACTTCGGCATCAAGGTGCTGATCGTGGAGCCCGGCGCGTTCCGGACCTCCCTGTTCGACAACGGACGGGCCGGGGCCAGCCCCGACAGCGGGGTGTACACCAAGGTCAGCGAGACCCGCGGGTTCATCTCCGGCACCGACGGCACCCAGCCCGGCGACCCGGCGAAGGCGGCGGCCGTCATCCTGGCCGCGCTGGAGGCCGAGCGGACCCCGCTGCGGCTGCCGCTGGGCGACGACGGCGTGAACGCGGTCCTGGGCCACCTCGACCAGGTCCGCGCCGAGATCACCGAGTGGGAGAAGCAGACCCGGGCGACCGGCTTCGACGCCTAGCCCACCCACGAGGGCCGACCGCCGGGTCGACACAGCCCCCGGCGGCCGGCTCCGGTGCCGCCTGGCCGGGGTCGGTCGTGCGTGACTCCGGCGGTCGGCCCTGCGCCGCCTGGCCGGGGTCGGCTGTGCGTGACTCCGGCGGTCGGCCCTGCGCCGCCTGGCCGGGGTCGGCTGTGCGTGACTCCGGCGGTCGGCCCTGCGCCGCCTGGCCGAGGGTGGCCGTGCGTGACTCCGGCGGTCGGCCCCGGCAGCGCTTGGCCGAGGGTGGCCGTCCGTCGATCCGGCGCCCGGAGTGCGTGCCGCCTGGCCGGGGTCGGTCGTGCGTGACTCTGGCGGCCGGCTCCGGTGCCGCCTGGCCGGGGTTGGCCGTGCGTGACTCCGGCGGCTGGCCCCGGCAGCGCTTGGCCGAGGGTGGCCGTCCGTCGATCCGGCGCCCGGACTCCGTGCCGCCTGGCCGGGTTGGCCGTGCGTGACTCCGGCGGCTGGCCCTGCATCGCCTGGCCGAGGGTGGCCGTGCGTGAACCCGGGGCTGGCCCTGCATCGCCTGGCCGGGGGCGGCCCTCCGTCAACCCGGCGACCGGACTCCGTGCCGGCTAGCCGAGGACGGCCGTTCGCTGGAGCAGCCCCCAGGTGAACTCGGCGACGAGCTCGTGCCGTACGCCGTCGCGGTCCGGGGCGGTGAGGGCCAGCCCCGACCGGGTGGGGGCCGTGCCCTGGAGCGGCCGGGCGGGGGCGAAGGCGCGGGCGGCCTCGTCCACCGTGCACGACCACGGCGTCAGGTCCTCCAGGGTGCGAAGGCGCGGGCCCGGCGCGTCCGGCGCCCGCACCAGCCACTCGTGCCACACCCCGCCGTCCGGCCCGACCAGCACCTCGAACCGCAGGTCCGGCCAGAGCGGCAGGGCCCACCGCCGGGCCTCGCAGTCCAGGTCGCCGATCCGGCGCGGCGCCACGGACCCGGGGGCGCCGAGGACGGCCCGGTACCGGGCGGCGGCGCCCCGGCCGCGCGGCGAGCGGACCATCGCCTGCCACCGCTTGTTGGCCTCCCGCATGTCCGCCGCCGACGCGCCGAGCCGCCGCCGCGCCTGATCCACGAGGTCCGGGTTGTGGTCGGCCATGCGGCGCAGCAGCACCAGTTGGAAGTCGAGTTCCATGAAGTCCATCGTGCCCGGCCCGGCCCCTGCCCATTGCCCGCGCAACCTTCCCTGACTAGCCTGTGTTCGTCATGCCGATCGCCTGTTGATATCTCGAACATCTCGTCCCGGATATCGCGACGGGCGCCAACACCACCAAGGGAGGGGGCCGGACGTGGGACGCCTCGTGCCTGCCGTGACCCGGGCTCTCGACATTCTTGAGCTGTTCCTCGACGGGGACGGGACGCTCTCCGCCCCCGACATCGTGCGCAGGCTCCAACTGCCGCGCACCACCGTGCACGAGCTGGTCACCACGCTCGCCGCACGGTCGTACATCGTGCCGTTGCCCGGCCAGCCCGGACGGTACCGGCTCGGCGTGCGCCCGTACCAGCTCGGCAGCCGCTACGCCGAGCAGCTCGACCTCGCCGCCGAGGGCCAGCAGGTGGCCCGCTCGGTCGCCGAGACCTGTGACGAGACGGTGCACGTGGCCATCCTGGAGGGCACCGACGTCATCTACATCGCCAAGGTCGACTCCACCCACGCCGTCCGCATGGTCTCCGCCGCCGGCCGCCGGCTGCCCGCCCACTGCACCTCGGTCGGCAAGATGCTGCTGGCCTCGCTGCCCGGGCCGGAGCTGACCGCGCGGATCCCCGACGATGCCGAGCTGGCCGCGATGACGCCGAACAGCATCACCGAACCGGCCGCGCTGCGGGCGGCCCTGGCGGAGATCCGGGAGCGTGGGATCGCGGTGGAGAGCCGCGAGTCCAACCCCGACGTCTCCTGCGTCGCCGCGCCGGTCCGCGACCGCACCGGCCAGGTTGTCGCCGCGCTGTCCATCTCCGTCCCTATGATTCGCTGGAGCGACGAGCGCCGGGCCGAGCTGGAGCAGCTGGCCGCCAAGGGCGCGGCGGAACTGTCGGAGCGGCTGGGACACAGGAGCGCGGCATGACGGCGTACGAGGTGGCGGTGGCGGCGGAGGCGACGCTCGGCGAGGGCCCGACCTGGGACCCGGCGACCGGCAGGCTCCTCTGGCTGGACATCCTGGGCATGCGGCTGCACACCTACGACCCGGTGACCGGCCGCCGCACGGTCCGTACGACGCCCCAGCACATCGGCGCCGCCAAGCCGCGCGCGGGCGGCGGCCTGGTGCTCAACCTGCGGGACGGCGTCGGCCTGCTGGACCCCGACGACACGTTCCGCTGGCTGCACCACGAGCCGGTCCCGGGCCGCCGCGCGAACGACGCGGCGGTGGCCCCGGACGGCTCCCTGTGGGCGGGCACCATGCGCTACGACGAGGCGGCCGGCGGCGGCACGCTGTCCCGGATCACCGGCGACGGCACCGCGCGGACGGTGCTGGACGACGTCACGGTCAGCAACGGCACCGGCTGGAGCCCCGACGGCCGCCTCATGTACTACGTCGACACCCCGACGCGCCGCGTGGACGTGTTCGACTACGACGCCGAGGGCATCCGCAACCGCCGCCCGCTGGCCGAGGTCGAGGAGGGCGCGGGCTACCCGGACGGCCTCGCGGTCGACGCCGACGGCTGCGTATGGGTGGCCCTGTGGGACGGCGGAGCGGTCCGCCGCTACACGCCCGACGGCACGCTGGACCGGGTCATCTCCCTGCCGGCCCCCCGTACGACGGCCTGCGCGTTCGGCGGCCCCACCCTGACCGACCTCTACATCACCACGGCCCGCACGGGCCTGGACGCCCCACACCCCCTGTCGGGCTCCCTGCTGGTGATCCCGAACGCGGGCAAGGGCCTGCCCCAGCCGGCTTTCGAGGGCTGAGGTTCGCCGGCCGGCGGCACACCTGCCTTCACACCCGCGTCTCCACCCGGCCCCCCGCCACCCGGGCCCGCACCGCCTCGATGTCGGCCGGTCTCCGCAGCGCACGCGACACGGCCCCGATCTCCCGCAGCAGACCGGCCGTGTCGGCCCCGCCGCCCCCCGGGCCGGGCCGTGCCCGCGAACCCGTCTCGACGGCGTCCAGCACGCACACCGCCGCCGCCAGCGCCCGGGCCCGCTCGGGCGGATGGCCGAGCCCGAGCGCCGCGTCGTAGGCGCGCCCGCACAGCCCGGTGTCGATGCGCCGGGCCAGCGGCAGCAGCACGTCCCGGATGAACGTCTCGCGCCGGGTGAGCCGCAGTTCGGGCGTGGCGCGCAGGACTAACGGCAGCCCCGTCCCGCTCACCGAGCGCAACAGCCGGTACAGCGGCCGTAGTTCGCAGTGCGCGAGCCGGACCCGCCAGCGGTCGCGCAGATACTGTCCGGCGTGCGGCAGGACGAACCCGGCGGCCACGAGGATCGCGGCGACGGCGGCCACGGCCGGCGCCAGGTCGGTGCTCAGCCAGTCCGCGTTCCGCCCGGCCCAGCGCGCCCCGACGGCGGTCAGCTTGGCCGCGCTGTACACCAGGTCCAGCGCGTACCCGGCGCCCAGCAGCCTGAGGCCCCGGCGCAGCCAGGCGTCCAGGCCCGCGACGCGCCCCCAGGCCCGGATGAGCCGGGAGCTGACCAGGCAGGCCACGGCGTGCGCGAGGAGGTAGAGCAGGATGCCCTCGCGGATGAACGGCGTGGTCGCGTAGTAGGTGTCCAGGTCCCGCAGCCGCTCCACGGGCGCGTCGGCGAGCGGGAACAGCACCCACAGGGCGACGATCACGCCGGAGTACACCGAGAGCACCCAGCGCCGCGCGCGGCGGGTGCCGGCCGAGCGGCCGCAGGGGCCGTTGCGCCAGGTGATGAGCAGCAGCAGGCCGTTGGCGCACAGCGCGGTGATCAGCGAGTAGCACCAGGGCGCCGAGATGTTGGGCACGCCGGTCAGCCGGTTGACCAGGGCGACGGTGGAGGGGGCGCTGAAGACGAACACCGCGCAGGCGAGCAGCAGCAGCGTGCCAACCGCGCGCAGCAGCGGGTCCCGCCACAGCCGGATGATCGTCGGCAGTTTGATCGCCAGGGCGGTGACGAGCACGGCCGCGGGGGTCCAGAAGGGGGCGGCGAACTCGCAGAGGAAGCCCGGCGGTCTCACCGCGCGGCTCCCCCCTTCCCGGACCGCCGGTCCGCCGCCGGTGCGGCGCGCCCTTCGGGGCCGCCCGCCCGTTCGCGTCCGCGATAGCCGAGGGAGCGCTGGAGGGGGTCCGGCGGGGCGGGCCGAATCCCGGACAGGTGGCCGCGGAACAGGGTGGCCAGGCGGTGCCCGAAGTGGTCCGCCTCGGCCTCGTCGGTCTCCCGGGAGCCGTTGCGGGCGGCCACCGTCAGGGCCGCCTCCCGCCAGCCGGGGGCGTCGGCGAGGGCGCGGGCCGCGGCCGCCCCGGCCAGGTGGTGGTGGCGGTGGCCGGCGTGCAGATGCCACAGTTCGTGCCCCAGGATGACCAGTTGCTGCACGTCCTCCGCCCGCTCCTCCACGATGATCAGGTCGAAGTCGGCGAACTCGACCCACAGCCCGGTCACTTCGATCTCGTCCGGGAACCGTTCGAACCGCAGCTCGACCGGGCGTCCGGCGCGCAGCGCGGTCATCTCCTCGCACAGCGCGTGGCACAACTGCCGTATGTCCCGCGGCGCCTCGGGCCGGGCGCGGACGGCGGCGGCGAGGTCGCCGGCCAGGGTGCGCATCGCCGGACCGGTGCGCGGGCGGAGCAGCCGGGAGGCGAGTCCGGTCAGCCGCTGTCGCGCGCCCGCGATGCCCATCGGCCCCCCTTCGTACCGTGTCCGGCCCGGTCATGGCTGGTCCGAGGGTACGCGCAGGGATGTGCCCGCGTCATGCGTTCCCCCCGAACATGGTTCAACGCGAAACAACCTATGACCTTTGTCCAACCCATTGACGCGCACGCGCGGGGAATCTACGGTCCCGTTCGAAGTTACGGGCACCATTCGGCATATCGAACGTAGGGGCAAGGTATGGGACAACCTGGCCTGAACCGCAGGCACTTCCTCGGCGCCGCGGGCGGCTTGGTGACGGCCGCGAGCCTCGGTTTCGCCGCCCTCGGCAGCGGGGCCGACGCGCTGGCGAGCGGCACCCGCACCCGGGTGCGCTACTGGAACCTCTTCCAGGGCGGTGACGGTGCCAACCAGGTCGCCATGGTCGACGCGTTCCGCAGGACGCACCCCGGCACCGCGGTCAAGGACTCCACCCTCACCTGGGGCGGCCCCTACTACACCAAGCTCGCCATGGCCGCCGCCGGCAACCGCGCCCCCGACCTCGCCGTCATGCACCAGGGCCGCGTCCCCGGCTTCGCCCCCGGCCGCCTCCTCGACCCCTGGGACACCGGTCTGCTGGCCGAGTACGGCGTGCGCGAGGCCGACTTCAACCCGGTGCTGTGGAAGCGCGGCGTCGTCGACGGCGAGCTGTACGCCCTGCCCCTCGACATCCACGTCCAGCTCTGCTTCTACCGCAAGGACGTGTGCCGCAGGGCCGGACTGCTGGACTCCGCCGGCCGGCTGCCCGCCGCCACCTCCACCGACGACTGGTTCGCCGTTCTGAAGCAGGCCAGGAAGCAGCTGAGGAAGGGCCAGCAGACCCTCGGCCTGCACGCCAACGACCAGAACTTCTGCTGGTGGTTCTTCGTCGCCTTCTACCAGCAGCTCCACGGCACCTACTTCGACGCCGACCGGTCGGACCTGACCTTCGACACCGGCAAGGCCACCGAGGTCCTGGAGTTCTTCCGCAAGCACGTCACCGACGGCTACGTCACCCCGGGCGAGACCGACGCCGAGGCGTTCCTCGCCGGCTCACCCTTCACCTGGGAGGGCAACTGGTCGGTGCCCTACTTCAACGACGAGAAGGTCGACTACGGCGCCCAGCCGCTCCCCCCGGTCTTCGGCACCCCGGCCACCCACGCCGAGTCCCACTCCTTCGTCCTGCCCCACCAGGCCGGCCGCGGCGGCGCCGCCGACGAGGGCGCCTACCGGCTCGCCGCCTACATGGTCACCCACGCCACCACCTGGGCCCTCGGCGGTCACATCCCCGCCCATCTGCCCACCTTCGAGGACCCCGGCTACCGCGCCCTGACCCCGCAGAACGAGTACTCCCGGCCCGCCATGGACCACCAGGCCAACGAACCGCACATCTGGTTCGCCGGCTCCACCGGCATCCTCGCCCAGCGCCTCGGCCCGGTCATCGCCTCCTCCAACCTCGGCTCCACCGCCCCCGACAAGGCGGCCCGCCGCATGAAGTCCCTGCTGGAGCAGCTGCTCGCGGCGAAGAACCCGATGACCGGGCGCACCGCCGCCCAGGAGCTGAAGGGAGCCGCCGCATGAGCAGTACGACCCTCGCCACGGCCGGCCGCACGGCCCGCCCCCGCGCCGCCGCCGGCGCCGACTCCGCCCGGCTGCGCTGGTCCCGCCGCCTCCAGCACGGCGGCTGGTTCGTCGCCCCGTTCCTCGTCCTCTACGGGCTGTTCGTCATCCTGCCCGTCGTCCGCGGCCTCTACCTCAGCTTCACGGACGCCAACATCTCCGGCGACCACACCGGCTTCGTCGGCCTCGCCAACTACCGCGAGGCGCTGCGGGACCCGCTCGTATGGGACTCCCTGTGGCACAGCACGCAGTTCACCCTCTACGTCGTCCCGCTGATCGTCCTCGTGGCCCTGCTGATGGCCCTGATCGCCCACCACACCACGCACTTCAAGTGGCTGTGGCGGCTGTGCTTCTTCGTGCCCTTCCTGCTGCCCTCGGCCGTCGTGGGCAACCTGTGGTGGTGGCTGTTCCAGCCCACCAACGGCATGGTCAACCACGTCCTCGGCCTGGACACCCCGTGGCTCACCCAGAAGTCCACGGCCATGCTCGCCGTCGTGGTCGCCACCCTGTGGTGGACGGTCGGCTTCTCCTTCCTGCTCTACCTGGCCGCCCTGCAGAACATCCCGCAGCACCTGTACGAGGCCGCCGGACTCGACGGCGCGAACGCCCTCCAGCGGATGCTGTACATCACCGTGCCCAACCTGCGCTCCATCACCGGCCTGGTCCTCGCCCTCCAGGTCCTCGCCTCCCTCCAGGTCTTCGACCAGGCCGTGGTCATGTACCAGTTCGGCCCCGGACCGGAGGAATCGACGCGCACCTTCGTCCAGTACACCCTCGAACAGGGCTTCACCTCCTACCGCGTGGGCTACGCCTCCGCGATCTCCTTCGTCCTGTTCGTCATCATCGCGGCCGTGGCGCTCGCCCGGATGTGGCTGGTGAAGAGCCGCGAGGAGGCCACCCGATGACCACCCGCTCCGCCCGCCGCTGGCCGCCCGCCCAGATCGCGCTCACGGCCGTCGCCGCGACCCTCTCCCTGGTCTGGCTCGCCCCGCTGGCCTGGGCCCTGTCCACCTCCCTGAAGACCCCGACGGAGTCCGTCACCTCGCCGCACTGGATACCCGAGCACGTCACCCTGGACTCCTGGAAGGAGGTCCTGCGGGCGGGCGACATCCCCAACTGGTTCGTGAACTCCGTCGTCGTCTCCGTGTCCGTCACGGTGATCGTGCTGCTGGTCGCCGCCCTCGCCGGATACGGTTTCGCCCGCACCGAGTTCCGCGGCAAGGGCGCCCTGATGGGCCTGACCATGGCCGGCCTGATGTTCTCCCCGGCGATCCTCGGCGTCCCGCTGTTCACCACGGTCCAGTCGCTCGGCATGGTCGACACCTACTGGGGCATGATCCTGCCCCAGTGCGCCCCGGCCGCCATGGTCTACATCCTCTACAAGTTCTTCCAGGGCCTGCCCCGGGAACTGGAGGAGGCCGCGTTCATCGACGGCGCCGGCCGCTGGCGGATCTTCTTCACCATCGTGCTGCCCCTGTCCAAGCCCTCGCTGTCCGCGGTCGGGATCTTCACCTTCATCGCGTCCTGGAACAACTTCCTGTGGCCGTACATGGTGACCAACAACCCCGACCTGATGACCATGCCCAACGGCATCGCCACCGTGCAGAACGCCTTCGGCATCGTCTGGCCCCAGCTGATGGCCGGCGGCCTGATCGCCGGACTTCCGCTGATCATCGTCTTCGTCTTCTTCCAGAGCCAGATCGTGCGGGGCGTGGCCCACACCGGCCTGGCCGGCCAGTGACGCGAGGGGCCCCGCGCCGAGACTCCGGCCCAACGGGCGCGGGGAACGGCGCGATCGGCCCGCCACGCACCCGCACCCGCCCACGAATCCCGACCACCCACCCCGGAAGGCACCATGCACACCGCCCGCTTCACCCTCGACCCCGCCTTCACCGTCGGCGAGGTCAACCCCCGTCTCTTCGGCTCCTTCGTGGAACACCTCGGCCGCTGCGTGTACACCGGCATCTACGAGCCGGACCACCCCGCGGCCGACGCCGAGGGCCTCCGTACCGACGTGCTGGAACTCGTCCGCGAACTCGGCGTCACCGCCATCCGCTACCCCGGCGGCAACTTCGTCTCCGGCTACAAGTGGGAGGACTCCGTCGGCCCGGTGGAGGACCGTCCCCGCCGGCTCGACCTGGCCTGGCACTCCACCGAGACCAACCGCTTCGGCCTGTCCGAGTACATCGCGTTCCTGAAGAAGGTCGGCCCCCAGGCGGAGCCCATGATGGCGGTGAACCTCGGCACCCGGGGTGTCGCCGAGGCCCTGGAGCTCCAGGAGTACGCCAACCACCCCTCCGGCACCGCCCTGTCCGACCTGCGCGCCGCCCACGGCGACAAGGACCCCTTCGGCATCCGGCTGTGGTGCCTCGGCAACGAGATGGACGGCCCCTGGCAGACCGGCCACAAGACGGCCGAGGAGTACGGCAGGCTCGCCGCCGAGACCGCCCGCGCCATGCGCCAGCAGGACCCCCGCGTGGAACTGGTCGCCTGCGGCTCCTCCACCCAGGCCATGCCCACCTTCGCCGAGTGGGAGGCCACCGTCCTGAAGGAGACGTACGACCTCGTCGACTACATCTCGGTGCACGCCTACTACGAGCCCGTCGACGGCGACGTGGACTCCTTCCTCGCCTCGGCCGTCGACATGGAGTCCTTCATCGAGAACGTGGTCGCCACGGCCGACCACGTGGGCGCGCTGCTGAAGTCGAAGAAGAGGATCAACCTCTCCTTCGACGAGTGGAACGTCTGGTACCTCACCAAGTGGGTGGAGTTCTCCGAGACGCGCGACCTGTCCGACTGGCCCGAGGCGCCCCGCCTGCTGGAGGACAACTACAGCGTCACCGACGCCGTCGTCTTCGGCTCGCTGCTGATCGCCCTGCTCCGGCACGCCGACCGGGTCACCGTCGCCTGCCTCGCCCAGCTCGTCAACGTCATCGCCCCGATCATGACCGAGCCGGGCGGCCCGGCCTGGCGGCAGACCACGTTCTTCCCGTTCGCGCAGGCATCCAGGTACGGCCGCGGCCAGGTGCTGGACGTCCGCGTGCAGTCGCCGACGTACGAGACGAAGAAGTACGGCGAGACGGACCTGCTGCACGCCACCGCCGTACGCGCGGACGACGGGACGATCACCGTGTTCGCGGTCAACCGCAGCCGCACCGAGCCGCTGCCCCTCGAAGTCGCCCTGAACGGGCTGGAGCTGACCACGGTCATCGAGCACACCGCCCTCGCGGACGCCGACCCCGACGCCCGCAACACCCTGACCGACCCCGAACGCGTCACCCCGCACGCGGTCGAGGGCACCGCCCTGGCGGACGGCACCCTCACCGCCGTACTGGAGCCGCTGTCCTGGAACGTGATCAGGCTGGCGTGATCACACCGGTGTGACGGGGATGCCGCCGCTCGCGGCGCCGAGCAGCGTCAGCCGTACCGACCCGGGGCCCGACAGCGTGGTGAACTCCGACAGGACCGCCAGCGCCAGCGTGTTGGTGCCCCGGGTGCGCAGGACGCCGTTCGGCAGCACGAACGTGTGCTGCGGACCGACGTTGTTGATGTACTGGCCCAGGTTCCAGCCGTTGAGGAAGAGCTGGGCGCGGTAGGCCCGGTACGGGTCGTCGTCCAGGGTCAGGCCGATCGACGCGTCCACGTCGGCCGGCACCGACAGCCGGAACGTGGTCCGGTACCAGGTGACGCCCTGGTACCGCTCCGCGCGCGGGAACTCCGCCTTCTCCCAGTCCCGGTCCCGGAAACCGGGCAGATGCCAGCCGTGCCGCTCGCCGTACAGGCCGCCGTTGTTCAGCGGTCCGCGCACCGGGTCGGCGGGACCCTCGCCCTGGATGCGCCAGCGCACCTTCGGCGCGCCGCCCTCGAAGGTGACCGCGGTCAGCCCGCGGGCCACCTTGTGCGTGTCGAGCGCCTTGCCGTCCTGGTCGTGCTGCATGCGCCGGACCAGCACCGACAGCACATGCCGGCCGGGGGAGCGCAGCCGCTCGCGCACCGGGAAGACGGCCGTGTCCGCCCAACTCCCCTGCCGGACCGTTTTCTTGTCCGGCACGGGCATCCGGTGCGTGCCCAGCGGCTCGCCGTCCAGCCACGCCATCAGCAGGCCCTGGGTGCCGGTGCTGTAGGCGAGCGAGACCTCCTCGATGGCGGTGCTGTCGGTGAAGGTGCCCCGGTACCAGACGTCGCCGTAGTGGAAGCCGTAGTCGTCGGCGAACAGCACCGGCTGCCCCTCGGGGACGGCCGTGGTGGAGAACGACGAGGTCTTGTCGGCCTTCTTCCACGACGAGTCGTCGAAGCCGGGGCCCGCCTCCGGGTTCTCCCGCCGCATCCGCCAGCCGCCCAGCCGCGGCAGCCGCACCTCGGGCACCCCGGGCAGCGACCCCCTGGTCATCAGGGAGCCCGAGAGGGTGACCCGGGTGGTCACCCGGCGCCCGTTCCAGACCAGGGTGTCGATCCCGCGCGGTCCCCACACCTCCAGGCCCGCCGGCTCCCTCAGATCGCCGGTGAGGCGCACCTCGGAGCCGTGCACCTCGGCGTGGCGCAGCAGCGCCGGGCCGTACACCAGGAGGGTCCCGGACGGGGTGTCGTACGGGAACAGGCGGACGGCGGTGGCGTCGTCGGCGAAGAGCAGCAGCAGCGGGGTGTCGCTGTCGCCCTTCTGCACCAGCATCCGGGTCAGCCCCTCCTCGCCGAGGGGCGCGTTGACGTGCAGTTCCCCCCGGTCGTAGGCCCAGCCGCCCTCCGGGTCCAGCCGCTGCACCGACGGTTCGGCCCGGGACTCCAGCACCAGTTCGGCCATCTGGCCGCGGGGCCCGGTGAACACGGCGATGTCCTGCCGGCCCGTGCTCAGACACAGCATGGGCGAGGCGGTGGAGTACTTCAGCGTGCGCCGGCCCAGCCGCAGCCCGGTGGTCAGCAGCCTGGCGTCCTTGCCGGGCACGGTGATCCGCAGCTTGCCGGCGTCCGTCGGCAGGTCGGTGGTGACCTCCTCCGTGCCGTCGTTGCGGGCGATGTACACCTGCGCGCCGGTGTCCTGGTTGGCGAGGTGGTAGACCTTCAGCCCCTCGGCGGCCACGTCCGGCGCCCGGTCCAGCTTGGCGAAGTCGGGCACGCGCTGGAGCAGATGCCCGAGCTGGTGCATCGGGGCGATCTTGTCGGTGACGTTGCGGGCCTCGTCGATGGCGGCGCCGTAGTCGTACGACGTGTAGACGACCGGTGCGGGCAGCCAGCCCCACGAGGTCCCGCCGAACGTCATGTACACGTTGTGCAGGGTGAGGCCGTTGGCCAGGTTGGTCAGGTAGAAGCGGCGCTCGTAGGCCGCGTCCCGGGTGCGCCGCGACTCGGCGTACCCCTTGCCGTCGAACTCGGCCCCGCCCCACGGGTCGAACCAGCCGCCGCCGAACTCGGGCACGAACCCGGGTGTGCTCGGCGAGGCGGTGGCCCCGCCCTTGTCCCCGCCGGGCCCGAAGTGACCCCAGTCCGGCGGGGTCCTGAACGGCGAGGGATAGCCGTCGAAGCCGTACAGCCAGCCGCCCTTCTCCCCGCCGGTGTCGAAGGAGCCGGGCACCCAGTAGCCGTTCCTGCCCTTGTCGTTGTGGAACAGCGGGACGTCGATCCCGTCGGCCCGGACCTTCTTGTACAGGTGCGACATGTACGCCCGGCCGGTCGCGTCGGCGGGGTGGGCGTCGTACTCGTTCTCGATCTGGTACAGCAGGACCGTGCCGGCGCCCCGGGTGAACAGATGCCGGCGGGCGATCCGGTTCACCTGCGTCAGCCACTCGTCCACGTGCGACAGATACGTGGGGTCGTCGGTGCGGGCCGTGCCCTTGGTCGCGGTCAGCCAGCCCGGGAAGCCGCCGCCGTCGACCTCGGCGTTGATGTACGGGCCCGGCCGCAGGATGACGTACAGCCCCGTCTCCGCCGCCATGCGCAGGAACAGGTCCAGGTCCCGGACGCCGGAGAAGTCGTACCGGCCGGGCGCGGGGGAGTGGTAGTTCCAGGCCACGTAGACACTGACGGCGTTGTAGCCGTGCGCCCGCATCTTCTGCAGCACGTCCCGCCACAGCGAGGGGCTCGGCAGCCGGAAGGGGTGCAGCTCGCCGGACCACACCACCAGCCGCCGCCCGTCCACGAGCAGCGAGTAGCGGTCGTAGCCGATGGTGTGCCGCGCGCCGTCGGCCCGCGGCGCGGCCGGCGCCGGACCGGTCGGCGCGCTGCCGCCCGCGTACGCGGAGGGCGCCCCGGGGCCGCCGCTGCCGCCCAGGGCCAGCCCGAGCGCGGCGGAGCCGGCCAGGGCACTGAAGGAACGTCTGCTGAGCGCCAAGGTGGGTCCTCCCGGGCGGTCCTAGGGGGCGCGGGTCCGGCCATTCTCCATGGCGGGACGCCCCACAATGGATCCATGAGGATCTCGGCACGGGCGGATTACGCGGTACGGGCGGTACTGGAGCTGGCCGTACGGCAGGGTAACGGCCCGGTGAAAGCAGAGGAAATCGCCGCCGTGCAGGACATCCCGCACAAGTTCCTGGAGGGTATCCTCGGCGACCTCAGGCGGTCCGGGATCGTGGACAGTCGGCGTGGCGGGGGCGGCGGTTACCGGCTGGCGCGGGCGGCACCGGCGATCACCGTGGCCGACGTCATCCGGGCGGTGGACGGCCCGATCGTGTCGGTACGCGGCGAACGCCCGACGGGCCTCGCCTACTCGGGCACGGCCCGGCCGCTGCTGCCGCTGTGGATCGCCCTGCGCGCCAACGTCCGCCGCATCCTGGAGGGCGTCACCGTGGCCGACCTCGCGGCGGACGCCCTGCCCGAGCCCGTCCGGGCACTGGCGGCGGAACCGGCGGCGTGGGAGAACCCGTGAGGGGCGGCTCCGCCGGGCGGGACTCGGCCGACCGGGGGACCGGCGCGTTTCCCCGCGCCCGTGCCGTTCGTTAGGGCGGACATGATCAAGAAGCTCACCTGTGCCTCCGCCCTGGCCACCGCGCTGCTGGCCACCGCCGCCCCCGCCGCCGGGGCCGCCGACGCCGTCCGGTCCCCCCTCCCCGCCGCCGGCGCCCCCGGCGTCGCCCTCCTGTCGGGCCTCCTCGGCTCCCTGGAGACGGGCAACCCGGTCACCTCCCTGAACACCCTGCTCCCGATGGGCATCCAGGGCCGCTGAACGAGTACCCCCGGCCGGGGCGGGTGGAGGCGAGGTGCCCCCTCCCGCCCCGGCCGGCCGTCAGCCCGGCACTCCGAGCGTGAGCGTGCCGGTGTAGCCGGACGAGGCGGAGCCGCCGAGGGCGGTGAGGCCGAGCAGGCCGGAGACGGCGCCCCGGTCGTCGTAAATGGAGTCCTGCGCGAGGGTGGTGCGCGGGACCGTGTTGGCGGAGTACGGCGAGACCTTGGCGACGGCCGCCGTGACCGTCTCGGTGAAGAAGAGCTGGCCGGTGTGGACGGTCGAGCCGCCGGTGAAGTGGCCGTCCGCTGTCACGGTGACACCGGTGTGCACCTTGACGTGGATGTGCGCGCACCGCCCCCGGTACCACCCCGGGTAGACGGTCGTGAACCTGGCGACCCCGCCGGAGTCCGTGAGGACGCCGCCGCGCAGGAAGGTGCGGTCGTCGGGCTCCTGGTGCCCGTTGGCGCCCACGAAGCCGGAGTACTCGCCGAGCGCGTCGGCGTGCCACAGCTCCACGAGGGCGCCGGGGAGCGGGGCGCAGCCGGCGTCCACGACGGTCAGGGCGAGCTTCAGGGGGATGCCGGGCTTGCCCTCGGTGATGTCGGCGCGGACGAGCGCGCCGTCGAGGTAGTAGGGGCCTTGGGTCATCTCGGTGGTGAGCGTGCAGACCGCTGCGGCGGTGTTCCGTGTGCCGTCCGCGTCCCTCGGCGGAGCCGCGGCTCCCACGGTCAGGGCCGCGGCGGCACCACCGGCGGCGGCCAGCACGGTACGGCGCCCGATCTTCCGGGCATCAGAGGTGTCTGTCATGGACACGGCACCGTAGAGACGCTTCCTGTCGGCGAGCTGTCAGTTCGGCAAAGCGGGGAGCCGTCAAGCGGGTGGTCCGGCCGACCTGGCGGGTGCCGTGATTTCCCGAGCGCACGATCAACGCTCTCTGGGGGGTGAATCCATTATCCCGGTGCGGCGAGGCGCCTGTCACCGTTCTTCGGAATGATCTTTATATCCGATGTGTGCCTCTAGGCTTGCGGGCGGATACAACACACGGTTCCGACCCGGGAGTTCGAGAGTGGCGCACGATCTTGCCGCACTGGCAGCGGAGCTCACCGATATGGCTGCGGCCGATCACCGGTCGGCGGTCCACGCCAACAGTGACGACCCCGCCGAGCAGCTGGCCTGGCGGCGCCTGACCGCCCGGCACGGTGACCGGCTGGGCGAGATCATGGACGAGTACGGCTGGCCGACGGCGGAACTGGTCGGCGAGGAGGCCGCACGCGCGGCCTGGCTCATCGCCCAGCATGCCGACCGGCAGCTGGACGTCCAGCGCCGCGCCCTGCGGCTGATGCGGCAGGCGGTGTCGGCAGGCTCGGCCGGCCCGCGCGAACTGGCCTTCCTACGCGACCGTACGCTGGTCAACGAGGGCCGCAAGCAGATCTACGGCACCCAGATCGCAGGCGTGAAGGACGGAGCGCCGCTCCCGTGGCCCTGCGAAGAGCCCGAGCGCGTGGACGAACTCCGCGCGGAAGTCGGCATCGAGCCCTTCGACGAGTACGTGGCCCGGTTCTCCCCGGCCTGACGCCCCTGGACACTGAACCACCGGTCAGGCGCTGAGCTTGTCATTCAACGTCGCGGGCCGGCTCCGATGCGGTGCCGGACCCGATCGTCGGCCAGCTTCCCAGCACGGAAACGAGCCGGTTCCGGAGTGCCGGGTCCTGTGCCTCGGCGGCAAGGCGGTAGGCGATGGGTCCGATCTGCCAACCGGCGTGGTGGTCGAAGTGCGGATACGGTCCGGCAGCATTGTGTGCGAGCTTGCCGACCAACTCGGCGAGCCGGAAGTGCAGTTGTTCCGCGGGCCGTTCCGCGCTGTTCTGTAGAGGGTTCAGGAACCCGCATGCGAAGCCCGGCTCTCCGGCCGACGCACCGAAACCGTCCCGGGTCGAACTGGTCCAAAGACAAGCTGAGCGCGTGCGGGGTACGCGGTGCGGTTTTGGGCACTGCCGTCCAAATCACCGGGGGCCGGCAGCGGGGGCTCAGGAGTGTCACTTGCGGGACTTGAACAGGCGGTACGGGTCCCATGCGTTGGCCGGCTGGCCGACCAGGGCCTGGGCGGCGACGTAGGGCGGGTCGATGTACTGCCACTCGCACCGTCCGGGGTGGCCTCGGTGGATCGTGCATCCGGTACCGAGGGGCGTCGGCTTCTTCAGGCATACGTCGATGTCCGCGAGCCACTGGACGGCGGACCCGTCGCGCCGGCACAGGTAGACGTCGGACTCGGGGGCGGCGCGGGCGCCCGTGCGGAGGAAGGCCGCGTGGAAGTCGTGGGGTACGTCTTCGACCAGGCACTGGAACACGTCGTACGGTGACCACTCGATGTCGTCCTTGCCGGGCACCGGAAGGTCATCACCGGCCTCCCGCCGCCACAGCGAGCACCCACCCCAGCAGGGCGCAGACCGCGACGGTGAGCGCGATCCGGGCGGGGAAACGCCTGCGCGAGGTGTGTTTCGACATCCGCATTCCAAAACCATGCCGCCCACGCAGTCGGAGCGACTTCTCGAGCAACCGCCGGAACCCGCCATCCCCATGCCCGCACTGCCGGAGTACGGGCCGCCTCGAAACGAGCGGAGGCGTTGCCGGCCTTCATCGCCTGGGCGAATGATGCGCCTGAGTACTTCTGAGATGCGGTCACCGAGGCGTCCGGTCCACGGCTGACGGCCACCTTCGCCATCCCGTTCTCCCTTCGCTGTCTGTAACTAGACAACTGCGAGAGATCAAGATCAGTTGACCCAGGACTTGCACAACGAGCATCTCGGCAACAGCAACTGACACAACATCGCCGCCTCGGCGTGGAACAGTAGTTGCATGGAGAGCACCCCCGCACCCGGCGAGAACGTCGCCGTACTGCGCAAGGCGCGAGGGATGGGGCAGGCCAAGCTGGCTCGTGAGGCCGGTATCTCGCTGTCTTATCTCAGCAAGATCGAGGTCGGGCTCCGACCGGCGACACCTCCCGTGGTCGCAGCGATCGCCAAAGTCTTGAGGGTCCAGGTCCAGCGCATCTACGGCCAGCCCTACCTCGGCCCCTCCGAACAGGCCGACCTCCTCAACGACCTCCGGGCCGCGGTCAGGCGGTACACGCTCCCGAAGGAAGACGTGCCCGAGCCCTCAGCTTTGCGGGACGCCGTCGGCAGGGCCATGCAACTCCGCGCGGAAACCAACTATTTGGAGCTGCTCGGGATGCTCCCCAAACTCCTGGGCCAGGTCACCGCGACCGCCTTGACCGCCGCCTCCGGGGAGGCGGGCGCGTGGACCCAGGTCTCCGACGTATACGGATGTGCCTACGCGGTCGCTCACCGCCTGGCGCAACCAGATCTCGCCGACATGATCGTGTCCCGGCAATCCTGGGCCGCACAACAGACGTGGAATCCCGAGGCCGAGGTGGCGGCGGCATGGAACGAAGCCGGCACCTATCAGTCGGCTGGTCATTACGATGACGGCTTGGCCATCATCGAGCGGGCCATCGGGAAGTACGAGGCGGTTTCCCCAGGAGATTCTCTGGAGCGCGCCCTTTCTCTGGGATCGCTTCACCTTCGAGGTGTCGTCCTGGCGTCCCGGGCGAAGGACGCCACCGCCACCGCCGATCACCTGCAGAAGGCGAAAAGGCACGCCGAGCGTATTCCCCGGGACATTCTGCGGCACAACCTCACGTTCGGGCAGGAGAACACTGCCCTGTACGAGCTGGCCGCCCACATCGAGCTGGGGAAGCCGGACAAGGCTGTGGACATGAGCACCCCGCTGCTCAATGAGCCGCCGACCGGCCTTACGCCCAATCGTTTGGGGCGTATGTTCATCGACATAGCCAGGGCCAGGCTGGACGTCAAAGATTACGCCGGGGCGGAAGAGGCTCTTGAGAAAGCGTTCGGAATCGCTCCCCAGATGACAGAAGTGCACCCCATGGCCAGAGAGGTGATCCGGGTGCTTTTCGTTCTCCATCAGAGAGCTCGGCCGAAGCTGTTGAAAATGGCCGAGAAGTCCGGCCTTTCCAAGTAGGTCCCCTGCGCCCGAGAGGGGAGGCGGGTGGCTTGGGTCAGGCCGGGCCAGGCGTGAGGTGAAGGCCGAGTTGGCGTCGCCCCCTGTGAGTTGCTGTCGGAACCGTTGACTCGTTAACCAATCGCTTCTACGGTCCCGTTCGAACCGGCGATCGCTGTTCGGTATCACGAACACGCCAGGAAGAGGGAGCCCGCAATGAAGCGCACCGCACTCCTCGCCGTCCCCGCCGCCCTGCTGCTCGCGCTCGTGCCGGGCACGGCCTCCGCGTACCCCAACCCCGGCACGGTCACCGGCAGCACCGTCGTGCACGACCCGACGATGATCCGTACCTCCGGCGGCCGTTACCTGCTCTACGCCACCGGCGGCGGCCTGGGCTACCGGACCTCCACGGACCGGATCTCCTTCACCGCCGGCGCCGACGCGTTCACCACCAAGCCGTCCTGGTGGTCGTCGTACGCCGGCGAGGCATGGGCGCCGGACATCTCGTACGCCGGCGGGAAGTACCTGATGTACTACGCCGTCTCCAAGTTCGGCGAGAACACCTCGGCGATCGGCCTGGCCGGCTCCGCGACCGGGCTGCCCGGCTCCTGGACCGACTACGGCGTCGTCCTCACCTCCACCTCCGGTAGCGACTACAACGCCATCGACCCCAACCTCTTCGTGGACGACGACGGCAAGTGGTGGCTGTCCTTCGGCAGTTGGTGGACCGGCATCAAGATGATCCGCATCGACCCCGCGACCGGGAAGCAGTACGCGGGCGACACCAAGCGTTACTCCCTCGCCGCCCGGCCCACCGGCAGCAAGGCGGTCGAGGCGCCGTACATCGTCAAGCGCAACGGCTACTACTACCTCTTCGCCTCCTACGACGTCTGCTGCCAGGGCACCAGCTCGACGTACAAGGTGAAGGTCGGCCGGGCGACCTCGGTCACCGGGCCGTACTACGACAAGAACGGCGTGGCGATGACGAACAACGGCGGCACCCCGGTCCTGGAGTCCCACGGCAACGTCATCGGACCCGGCGGGCAGTCCATCATGCACGACACCGACGGCGACCTGATCGTCTACCACTACTACGACGGCAACGACGGCGGCACCCCGAAGCTCGGCATCAACCTGCTGAACTGGTCGTCGGGCTGGCCGGTGGCCTACTGAGCCTCACAGCCAGCCGCCCTCTCGGCCAGTGACCCTCACAGCCAGCCGCGCTGCGCCGCCTTCAGGCCCGCCTCGAAACGGCTCGAGGCGTGCAGGCGCTCCATCAGCGCGGCCATCTGGCGCCGTACCGTCCGCAGGGAGACCCCCAGGCGCTTGCCGGCGGCCTCGTCCGTCATCCCGGAGGCGAGCAGCTTCAGCAGCTCCCGCTCCGCCGGGGTGACCTCCTCCTCGCCCGCCGGTCTTCGCCGGTCCGCGCCGAGCGGCACCGCCGACTCCCAGGTCTGGTCGAACAGGGCCAGCAGCGACGCCACGATGCCGGGCGCGCTGGTGCACAGGGCGCCGAGGCGGGTGTTGGCCGGGTCGATGGGGACGACCGCCGTGCGCCGGTCGAAGATCAGCATGCGGGGCGGCAGCACCGGGCTGGTGCGCACCTGCCCGCCCTGCTCGCTCAGCCAGCGGGCGTAGGCGAACGTGGCCGGGTCGTTGCGGGCGCTGTCCTGGTACACGGTCAGCAGCTGCACGCCCCGGGCCAGCGCCTGTTCGTCCAGCGGCCGGGAGGCGTCCAGGCTGGCCTGCGACTGGGCGCCGCCCGGTTCGATGGCCCGGCACTCCTCGCGCAGGTCCTTCGCCAGGCACTCCAGGCGCCGCTGGATGGCGTCCAGTCCGACGAGCCGTTCGGCGCCGTCCTCCCGGGTGCCCGGCCGCAGCGTGGCGAACTCGGCCACCGTACGGGCCACGGCCTCCCGGCTGCGGGCCAGCTCCTCCTGGCGGCGCACCAGCTCCGCCTCCTGCCGGCGCAGGATGATCTCCAGTCCCACGTCGGGGCTGACCGCGCGCAGCATCCCGGGAGCGTCCCGGGACGGCTGGAGCAGCTCCAGGTCCACCAGCCGGTCCAGGCACTCGCGCACCTCGGTCTCGGTGAGCGCCAGCCGTGCGGCCAACTCGGCCACCCCGTCGTCCTCGTGGATCAGCAGAGCCCGGTAGACGGACTCCAAGGACCGATCGAGCCCCAGTGCCTCCAGCACGCGACAACCCCCCGGAAGTGCGTAAATCCCCAGTACGGACGCCTCAGTGGCGCGATTTGATCATCCTACGGACGCGTTTTCGCCACGCAACCTGCGCGGCACGGCCACATTCCCTGGCACCTTCGTGCCAGCCACCTTGGTGCCGGTCGAAGACGCTTCCGCGCTGGTGGCACGGCCCGCAGGATGGTGTTCACCGAGAGGGACACGGGCCGGACAGCCGGACCGCGACCCCCTCACCACAGCAACTGTTCTCCGCCATCGCCGTCCAGGGGGATCCGCCATGTTCCGCACCGTTCGCCGTCTGATCGCCACCGGCGCCGCCGCCCTCGTCCTGTCCGCCACCGCCGTCACCGGCGCCGGGATCGTCATCGGCTGGGACAGCGAGTCCGCCGGCACGCCGCTGGCCGGGGTCATCGGCTGGGACACCGAGCCGGCGCACACGACGCTCGCGACGGGCGCGGGCGTCATCGGCTGGGACTGAGCCCGTGCGGATCGTCAGCGTCACCTTCCGGGCGCACGACGACGGATCGCCCCGGCCCACGGGCGTCGCGCCGCTCCTGCACGATCTGCTGTGGGCGCACGCGGTGCCCGCCGCCCGACTGGAGCACGTCAGGGTCCGCCCGGTCCGGGCCGGCCTGGAGGCGGTGTTCTTCGTCCGCGCCGCGTCCGACGCCGAGGCCGTGACCGGCGTACGGCACCTGCTCGCCCGGGTGCGCGAACCGGTCGCCGCCCACGGTTACGCGGTGCTCATGCCCCGACCGGCGCACCTCCGCGCCGACTTCGGCGCCTGACACACCCCCCTTTCCGCGCCCCCGTATGCGTCGGCGCGACCTTCCCGGACACCACCCTCGTCCGTTCCCCCTGTGCGCCGGCGCGCTCCGCCCTGCCCGCACACGCCCTCTGATGCCTACGGGTGCCCCCGCCCCCTGTCTTCCCGTCCTTCCCGAACTTCCCGGAGACCCGCCGTGCCCAGCAGGAACGCACTGATCGTCCGTACGACGCTCGCCCTGTCCGCCGTGGCGGCGGCCGGCGCGGCCGTGGCCCTGTCCACCGGTGCCGAGGCCGCCACCCCCGCGGCGGCACCCGCCCCGGCCACGGCCTCCGCCCACGCCCCCTCCGGGGCCAACCCCGGCACCACCCCCGCCACCCCGGCGCCCACCCCGAGCGCCACCCACACCGACCCGGCGCCCACCGCCACCCCGCACGACACCACCCCGCCCCGCACCGGCAACCGGCCGAGTCCCGCCGCCGAGCCCCGTACGACCGGGCCCACCCGGCACGCGGCCGCGCCGAAGCCGCCCGAGCCGCTGCCCGCGAAGAGCCTGCCCGACAGCGAGGCGGCCCGGTGGAAGCCGATGGGACCGACGAACACCCGTCCCGTGGGCCCCGAGACGCGGCTCAACGAGTGCGCCACCGTGCGCGGCGCCGCCTCCTGGCAGCAGCAGGGCTACGTCAGCGCCTTCAAGACCCCGGCGATCGAGGACTCCTTCACTTTCGCCACCGAGGCCGCCGCCACCGGCGCCTACCAGAACCTCGTGACGGACCTGGCCGGCTGCCAGGACACCTCACGCGAGGTCCAGCGCGAGGCCGGACTGACCGTCGACGCCCGCGTGGAGCGCACCGCGGCCACCGCCGACGGCAACGCCTACCGCCGGGAGTGGACCGGAGTGGCCGGCATGTCCGCCCCCGGCGCGCAGACCAACCACGTCTACCTGGTACGCCGCGGAGCCACGGTGACCGTCCTGCAGTTCACCGAGATGCGCACCGCGTCCGGCCCCCGGCACTCGTACGACATCCGCGACGACCGCGCCACGCTCGCGACCCTGGCCCGCTGACCGGCGACCGGCCGTCCGGGCCCACCCACAGCATTCCAGCCCTCTTCCCACCCCCAGCAAAGGATTCCGGCATGTCCAGCCGCTCCCGCACGTCCCTGCGCCTGACCGCCATCGCCACCGTCGCCGCCGGACTGGCCTTCCCGCTCCTCAACGCCCCGGCCGCCCACGCCGCGTCGACCGCCGGCGGACCGATCACCCGTGGCGAGGTCCTCGCCCGCGCCCAGAGCTGGGTGGACGAGAAGGTCCCCTACAACCAGTCCGGTTACAAGACCGACGCCAACGGCACCTACCGCGAGGACTGTTCCGGCTACGTCTCCATGGCCTGGCACCTGACGGACAGCCTCACCACCTGGACCCTGCCCAACGTCTCCACGAAGATCGGCTTCAGCCAGCTCCAGGGCGGCGACATCCTGGACTACACCGACGCCCACACCTTCATCTTCAACAAGTGGACGAACAAGGCCAACGGCGACTTCACCTACTACGCCGAGTCCAACCCGAACAACCCCACCCACGGGCCCACCGCCGCCAACATCAACAACGCCAGCATCGAGGGCTGGCCCACCAGTTACTACGGCGCGTACCGCTACAACCACATCGTCAACGACACCACCGCCGGCATAGGCATGTGGAACCCGTCGGACCACTACTTCCACCTGCGGAACTCGTTGAGCGCGGGCCCGAACGACAAGGACTTCGTGTTCGGTGCGACGGGGATGACGCCGGTCACGGGTGACTGGGACGGCGTCGGCAGCGACGGTGTGGGCATGTACGACTCGGCGAATCACACGTTCTACCTGCGGAACTCGCCGAGTGCGGGCGGGAACGACTACACGGTCTCGTTCGGCAGCGCCGGTGACATCCCGGTGGTGGGTGACTGGGACGGCAATGGCACGGACACGATTGGTGTGTGGCGGCCGTCGAACCACACGTTCTACCTGCGCAACTCCAACACGGCCGGTCCGGCGGACAAGACGTTCGTCTACGGCGGTGGCGGCATGCAGCCTCTGGCGGGTGACTGGGACGGTGTGGGTGCGGACGGCATCGGTATGTACGACGACAGCACGCACATGGTGTACCTGCGCAACAGCACGAGCGCGGGCGGCAACGACTACACGATCAGCTACGGCACCCCGGGTGACATCGCGGTGGCGGGCGACTTCAACGGCGACGGCAAGGACACCGTCAGCGTCTGGAACCCGACCACGCACTACTTCGACATCAACAACTCCAACACCAACAACGACCCCTCCACCCGCTTCGTCTACGGCGCCACCGGCATGATCCCCGTCGCCGGCGACTGGGACGGCCAGTAAGAAACCCAGGTACGGCGCCGGGCCCCCGCCACCGCCCGGCGCCACCGCCCCACCCCCTTCTCCCTCAGGGCACGGACCTGCGTGCCCCGCCCGCCCACGCCCTCTGGAGCCTCGTCATGCCCGCCCGCCGCCTCCGCTCGTCCGTCCGCCGTTCCTCCCGCACGCTGGCGCTCGCCACCGCCCTGACCGCAGCCGTCCTGACCCTCGGGTCCGCCCCGGCCCAGGCCGCCTCCGTCGAGACGTGGGACAAGGTGGCCCAGTGCGAGAGCGGCGGCAACTGGAGCATCAACACCGGCAACGGCTTCTACGGCGGCCTCCAGTTCAACCAGTCGACGTGGAACGCCTACGGCGGCACCGCCTACGCCTCCCGGGCCGACCTCGCGACCAAGAAGCAGCAGATCCTGATCGGCGAGAAGGTCCTGGCCAGCCAGGGCGAGGGTGCCTGGCCGACGTGTGGCCCGCAGGCCGGCCTGGGCGACGACCACGCCGTGCCGTACCCGGCCTACACCGCGGCCGGTATCGGTGTGTGGAACCCGTCGGACCACTACTTCCACCTGCGGAACTCGTTGAGCGCGGGGCCGAACGACAAGGACTTCGTGTTCGGTGCGACGGGGATGACGCCGGTCGCCGGTGACTGGGACGGCATCGGCAGTGACGGTGTGGGCATGTACGACTCGGCGAACCACACGTTCTACCTGCGGAACTCGCCGAGTGCGGGCGGGAATGACTACACGGTCTCGTTCGGCAGCGCCGGTGACATCCCGGTGGTGGGTGACTGGGACGGCAATGGCACGGACACCATCGGTGTGTGGCGGCCGTCGAACCACACGTTCTACCTGCGCAACTCCAACACGGCCGGTCCGGCGGACAAGACGTTCGTCTACGGCGGTGACGGCATGCAGCCCCTGGCGGGTGACTGGGACGGTGTGGGTGCGGACGGCATCGGCATGTACGACGACAGCACGCACATGGTGTACCTGCGCAACAGCACCAGCGCGGGCGGCAACGACTACACCATCAGCTACGGCACCCCGGGTGACATCGCGGTGGCGGGCGACTTCAACGGCGACGGCAAGGACACCGTCAGCGTCTGGAACCCGACGACCCACTACTTCGACATCAACAACTCCAACACCAACAACGACCCCTCCACCCGCTTCGTCTACGGCGCCACCGGCATGATCCCCGTCGCCGGCGACTGGGACGGCCAGTAAGAGCGACGCCCGGGGTCCTGCTCGGTCCGTGTCGCCCCCGCCCAGCGGTACACGCTGGGCGGGGGCGCTGATCTGCGCGCACACGGCGACCCGCGCCGACCGGCCCCCTGTGAAAGACCCCTTTCACGGTGAGGCGGGAGGCAAGGCTTCAAGCCGTCTCGACGGACGCCACGGCCAACCGACAGAATCTGCGCATGTTACAGAGAACTCCGGTCCGCTTAAATACGCGGACCGTCCGTAATCTCTGCCTGACGGCTCTGGGGACCGTGACCCTCGGACTCACCCTGTGGATGTGGAAGTCCGGGCAGGACCCCAATAGCGTGGCCACCATCGCCGGGCTGTTCGCCTCGCTGGCCTCGCTGCTGGTCGCCGTCGTCGACGTGTTCCGCGGCACGGAGACACCACCGGACCCCGCCGCCCTCGCCGACGACCTCACGCGCCAACTCCGCGAACAGTGGCTGGACGAGGCCCGCGCCCGCCGGCTGCAAGCCCCCCGGGTGCTGCCCCTCGCCTGGAGAACGACGGCGGGTAACCTCACCGACACCGAGCTGCGGACAGGCCCCACCGGCTCGCCTGTGCTGCGTCTGCGCCTGGACGGCCGCCTCGAGGGACGGTTCGAGGACGTGACCGACCGCCTCGCCGAAGGCTTCGCGCGCGTACCGAACCGCCGCCTGGTGGTCGTGGGCGAGCCCGGCTCGGGCAAGACGGTCCTGGCCATACTCATCACCCTGGGTCTCCTCGCCGCTCGTGAGGCGGGCGGTGCCGTACCGGTCCTGCTCCCCGTCTCCTCCTGGGACCCCGTCCTGGAGCCGCTCGACGACTGGATCGTCCGCACCATGGCCCGGCCGTACTACAACGGCCGCCCCGAGATCCCCCGCATGCTCCTGGCCCACGGGCTGGTGATCCCCGTCCTCGACGGCCTCGACGAGATCCCCGAGTCCGCCCGCCGCGGCGCCATCCGCAAGATCAACGAGCAACCGAACCGCCCCCTCGTCGTGACCTGCCGGGCGGTCGAGTACGAGGAACTGATCCGCGCGGGCGCGACCGCCCTGCGGCAGGCGGCGGTCGTCGAAGTCCTCCCGGTCACCCCGCAAGACGCCATCACGTACCTGCGGGACGTGAACTGGCCCCCGGGAGTGGACTGGTCCCCCGTGTTCGCCCGCCTGCGGACCGAGCCGCAGAGCCCGCTGGCCAAGGCGCTCTCCACCCCCCTGATGGTCACCTCGGCACGCCTCGTCTACCAGAAGGGCGGTGGCGACCCCATCGAACTGCTGGACGAGTCCCGCTTCGGCAGCGAGTACGCCGTCGAGGACCATCTCCTGCACGGCATGCTCGACGCCGCCTACGCGCCGGACCCGGCCCTGTCCCCGGAAGCGGCGCCCCGGGAGCGCTGGACTCCCGAACAGGCCCGCCGTTGGCTGACATTCCTTGCCCGGCACCTGCACGACCATCGCGAACGTGACCTGTCGTGGTGGCAGTTGAGCACACGGCTGCTGCCGTCCTGGGCGGGTCTGGGGGTCGGTCTGTGTCTGGGAGCGGTGGTCGCGTCCGCCGCCATGGCGTGGGTCCGGGTGACAGCGGCGGCCGACCGGAGCGATACCTACAACACCGTCATGATGCCCCTCGTCCTCGGGGTGGCCTTCGCGCTCCTCAACGCCCTTGTCTGGAACGCTTCGTCCTCCAGGCCGCCGGGCCGCCTCACCTGGGCGCTGCAGGGGTCGGCGGAGCGCCTGTTCCGGGGATTCACGACCGGGACGGGCCTGGCGTCTCTCCTCGTGACACCGATCATGACCGTGGTGACCATCGCACAGATTCTCAACCTGGAGACACCGGGCTGGGGAACACGGAAGACGGAACTGTGCCTGGAGGGGATCGGCATCTGCCTCTCTCTCAGCGTGGCGGTCGGTCTGGCCCTGGCGACCCATGACTGGCTCGACGCGCCGCCGTCACGCGCGGCCCAGGTGAGCCCCATCCGTACGCTCGTCCAGGACCGGCGGTCGTCGATCGTCAGTGCCACGGTGGCCGGGACACTTATCGCTGTGGCCGGGTTGCCCGCCGTGTGGGCCGGACTCCTGTCCGGAGACCTGTCCATTCGCCTCCTGACCCGCGAATCGGGATGGCCGGGACATGCGAACATGACGGGAACACTCGCCGCCTTCCACTGGCATTTGGTGAACGGTGCGTTCGGCAACTGGCGCATCAAACTGGGTGTCGCCTTCCTGCTGCCCGGCGTCCTCCTCGCCCTGCTCCTGCTCATGAGCCGGGCCTGGCCACGCTTCGTCATCGTGAGGTCCTGGCTCGCGCTCCGCGGCAAGCTCCCCTGGAGGCTGATGGCGTTCCTCGCGGACGCACGACGCCGTGAGATCCTGCGCCAAGCCGGCGGCGCCTACCAGTTCCGCCATATCCGCCTCCAGGAGACGCTGGCCGGAGAACCCCTGTACAGGGACGGGACCGAGAGCGCACGTACGGCAGTCCGCCGCAGAACCGTTCTGGCCGTGGCCGCCGGGGCCGCCGCCACGGGGGTCGGAGTGGCGGCATGGCGCTCCCGCGCCGCGAGCATCGCCGACTTCGCCGTCCCCCACCGACAGCCCGTACAGGTGGTCCGCTTCAGGCCTGAAAGGGATAGCCGGGGGGACAGGGAGGTGGCCTTCCGGCTCGACGGCGGCGAGGTGGCGTTGTGGAGCGGCTGGTCGAGCGACCAGGAAGCGCGTTGGGTGCAGGGCCTTCCCCGAGGAGCTGCCGACCAGGGGGGGTCGCGGTCACTCGCATTCTCCGCGGACGGCAACATCCTTATTCTGCCAGTTCCGGGCGGTGTAGCGGTCCAGAACCTGAATCAGTTGACGAGCAGCGGGCTGAAATTGCTCGATGCCCCCACCGGAACCCCCGACTTGGTCGCCTTCGACTCCCGCAGGGGGCGCCTGGCCGTCCATTCCGATCCGGACTATGAAATTTTCCTGTCGGAGGTCGCGAACGGCCACGGTGACTCGGCACCCACCGCCGGGCACTGGGTCCGTCTCGCCAACCGCTTCGGGCCCGTCTCGGGAATGACCTTCCTTTCCGACGGCAGCCTGGCGGTACTCTTCTCGGACAGCCCACGCCGATTCCGACTGCCCGACTCGACCGCTCGGCCTCTACTGAAAGGAGAAAAGACAAAGGCAACGAGCGATCCGCTTTACGCCTTCGACAATGCCCTCATCGCGTCCCCCCGCGACGAACTCGTCGTACTCGGCTCGGGGACGTCGGAGTTGTGGCTGCCGGAGCACGACCATCATCGCGTTTACTGCGCCTTCCCCGGTAAACAAGCGGTAGCCTTCCACCCGACGAAAGAGGCGCTGCTCGCGGCCCCCGACACCAACGGAAGCGACATCCGTCTCTACCGCTACTCGAAAACCGGCCTCACCGAGGCAGGCCCGCCCCTGCTCGGCCACATCGCACCCGTACGCTCCCTCGATTTCAGCCACGACGGCCTGCTCCTGGTCTCCGCGGACGATGACGGGATGATCCGGCTCTGGAAAACCGGCGCCGCCCTGCAGTAACCGGGACTGTAAATCGTTCGGTGTAACTCCCCCAAGCCGGGCTGCCCCCACTGTGCCGCCGAGAAGGCCCGGCTCGCCCAGGCGATAAAGGCCGGCAACGCCTCCGCTCGTTTCGAGGCGGCCCGGAACATCCGGCAGTGCGGGCACGGTGCCGGCGGGTCTCGGGGGTTGTTGGAGAAGTGGGTACAAAAAACGGCTACCCTGCCCCGGCTGTTGCGGTGGGTGCTCGCTGTGACGGCGACGGGAGGCCGGTGATGACCTTCCGTTGCCCGGCAAGGACCGGGCTGGACGGCAAGGTTCGGACGGCGGCGGAGACCATCGGCTCCCCGCGTCCCGACATCGAGTGGTCACCGTACGACGTGTTCCAGTGCCTGGTCGAAGACGTGCCCCACGACTTCCACGCGGCCTTCCTCCGCACGGGCGCCCGCGCCGCCCCCGAGTCCGACGTGTACCTGTGCCGGCGCGACGGATCCCCCGTGCAGTGGCTCGCGGACATCGACGTATGCCTGAAGAAGCCGACCCCCCTCGGTACCGGATGCACGATCTACCGAGGCCACCCCGGACGGTGCGAGTGGCAGTACATCGACCCGCCCCAGGTGGCTGCTCAGGCGCTGGTCGGCCGGCTGACCGACGAATGGGATCCGTCCCGCCTCTTCAAGCCCCGGGAATCACGCCACTGACCCCCGCTCTCGGCCCCTACCCGGCAGGCCGGGTCTCCTCCTCCAGCCACGCCAGGTAGGCCCCGCTGCCCGCCACGATCGGGGTCGCGATGATCTCGGGGGTGTCGTAGTCGTGCGCTCCCTTGATGTAGGCCTCCAGGTCCTCGTAACGCGCCGTGGTGGTCTTGAACAGGATCTGCCACTCCTGCTCGGTCTGTGTCGCCCCCTCCCAGCGGTAGACGCTGGTGACGGGGGCGCTGATCTGTGCGCACGCGGCGACCCGCGCCTCCACCGCGCCGGCGGCGAGTGTCTTCGCCTTCTCCTCGCTGTCCGTGGTCGTCAGTACGGTCAGGTGCCGGTGTTCTGCCATGGCCGGTCTTCCTTCCGGGGGCGGGTCTCTACCGGACGGACGGTACCGCGCACCTGGGCCGCGGTGAGCCCGCCCCGCGCCGGAACCCCGGGCGGGGTCGACGCGGCGGGCGCCCAGGGTGTCACAGGCGCCGGGGGCGGGACCGGCATCGGAGGGACGGCGGCGGGGAGCGGGACGCCCGTGCCGACGGCCGGGGCGGGCACAGCCGGGCGCGGGGCCGCCACGTCGGACCCGGGCCCGGTCAGCCGCAGTCCCGCCCCGCTCGTCTCCCCGATCAGGCGGTCCACCGTCGGCGTGCCCGAGCTGTAGCCCGAGCCGGCCGTGGGCACGGAGTCGTAGAGCACCTGTTCCAGCGCCGGCACCAGGCGGCGTACGTCGGCCTGCGGGCGTACCGCGAGGCGCAGGAAGCGGCTGGAGGAGCCGATCTTGTCGCCGCAGTCGCGGACCAGGAGCCGGTGTCCGGTCAGCAGCCGGTCCCGGACGACCGTGCCCTCCGCGCCGACCGGCAGGCGGACGAGGACGAAGTCGGCCTGGGAGGGGTAGACGGTGAGGCCGGGGAGCGTGGTCAGGCGGGCGGTCATGTCCCGGCGGTCCTCGCGGAGCCGGTCCCGGCTGCGCGCGTACGCGGGCCCGTGGTCGCGCAGCAGGGACACCACGTGCTCCGCGAGGGAGCCGAGGTTCCGCCTCGGCAGCACGGAGCGGATCCTGCCCGCCAGCGCGGGGTCGGCGGCGAGGGAGCCGAGGCGGACGCCGGGCAGGCCGAGGCTCTTGCCCAGGCTGCGCAGGACGATCACGTTGGGGCGGAGCACGGCCTCCTGGGCGACGCTCGGCTCGGGCTCCGCGTCGCCGAACTCCAGGTACGACTCGTCCACGACCACCAGGTCCAGGTCGGCCATGGCGTCCAGGAACCGCACCAGCCGCTCGCGCCGCGGCCGGCCCCCGTCGGGGCTGTTGGGGGTGCAGACCACGGCCGCTCGGCTGCCCCGGGCGCGCAGGAAGCCGGCGTACCGGTCGAGGTCCAGGGCGAAGCCGTCCGCCTCCTGGAGCGGGAACATGTCGACCCGCTTGCCGGTCACCGCCGGCCGGCCGGTCCAGCGGTCGGACGTCGGCACCGGGATTGCTAGGGACTCCCGGACCAGCAAGTGGTCGATCCAGGTGATGAGTTCGCTGGTGCCGTGGCCCACCACCACGCACTGCGGCGGGAGGTGGAGCAGAGCGCTCAGCTCGGCGGTGACGGTGTCGGTGTCGCTCGGGCAGGACGTGACGATCTCGCGCAACCGGGCCGCCAGTTCGTCGAACATCCCGGGCGTCGGGAAGTACGGGTTGCCCGGGACGCGGAAGTCCACCGGGCCGGCTCCGGCGCCGTCCCGGAACAGCGAAGTGACGTTGCCGGCCAAAAGGAGACCTCCGTATCCGAGCGCGGCCCGTGCGGACCGTTCCTGGATACGGAGGTGTCGGGAGGTGTGTTCAACTCACCTGGTCATCAATCGAATTCACGCGCTGAAGCGGTGGATCGTCGTCGTCCGGTACGTCTGGCCGGGGCGCAGCACCGTCGACGGGAACGCCGGCTGGTTCGGCGAGTCCGGGAAGTGCTGCGTCTCCAGGCACAGCGCGTCGCCCTGCCGGTAGGTGTGGCCCGAGGTGCCGGTGAGCGTACCGTCGAGGAAGTTGCCGGAGTAGAACTGGAGCCCCGGCTGGTCGGTGGCGATCTTCAGGGTGCGGCCGGAGTGCGGGTCGCGCAGGGTCGCGATGTGCTCGGGCCGCGCCGTGATCCCCTTGTCCAGCACCCAGTTGTGGTCGTACCCCTTGGCCAGCACGAGCTGCTCGTGGCCCGCCCGCAGGTCCCGGCCGATGGGCTTGGCGTGCCGGAAGTCGAACGGGGTGCCCGCGACCTTGGCCAGCTCCCCGGTGGGGATGAGCCCGGAGTCGGTCGGGGTGTAGCGGGCGGCGGCGATGGACAGCTCGTGGTCCTCGATGCCGCCGCTGCCCTCGCCGGCCAGGTTCCAGTAGACGTGGCTGGTGAGGTTGACGACGGTGGCCTTGTCGGTGGTCGCCTTGTAGTCGATGCGCCAGTCCCCGTGCCGGGTGAGGGTGTACGTCACCCGCGTGCGCAGCGTGCCCGGGTAGCCCATCTCGCCGTCGGCGCTGGTGTAGCGCAGCCGCAGGCCGACGTCCGTGCCCTCGGTGAACGGCTCGACGTCCCACACGCGCTTGTCGAAGCCCTTGGCGCCGCCGTGCAGGCTGTTGTCGCCGTCGTTCACGTCGAGCTGGTACGGCTTGCCGTCGAGGGTGAACCGGCCGGCGTCGATGCGGTTGCCGTAGCGGCCGATCAGCGCGCCGAAGTACGGGCTCTTCGCCGCGTAGTCGGCGAGGTTGTCGAAACCGGCGACCACGTTGGCGTACCGGCCGTGCCGGTCGGGGAGTTGCAGGGTCTGGACGACACCGCCGTAGGAGAGCACCTTCATCCGGGTGCCGCCGTTCTCCAGCGACCAGCGGTGGACCTCGGTGCCGTCGGCGAGCGTGCCGAAGTGTTCCTTCACCGGCTTCCTTCCCGGGGCCGCGTGTGCCGTGCCGCCGAGCGTGGTGGCGGCCAGGCCCGCCGCGGCTGCTCCCGCGATGACCGTGCGTCTGTTCAGTTCCATGGGTGCGGCTCTCGCTTTCTGGTGCTTACGAACCGGACTTGCGCTTGTTCCACACGTCGAACCCGACCGCCACGAGCAGGGCCAGGCCCTTGATGACCTGCTGCCAGTCGGTGCCGACGCTCAGGAGGTTCATGCCGTTGTTCAGCACGCCGAGGACCAGACCGCCGATGATGGCGCCGAGGACGGTGCCGACACCGCCGCTCATGGACGCGCCGCCGATGAACGAGGATGCGATGGCCTCGAGTTCGAAGTTGACGCCGGCCTTCGGGGAGGCCGCGTTCAGCCGGGCGGCGACCACCAGACCCGCCAGGGCCGCGAGCACGCCCATGTTCAGGAAGACGTAGAAGGTGACCTTCTTGTCCTTCACGCCGGACAGCTTGGCCGCCGGCAGGTTGCCGCCGATGGCGTAGATGTGCCGGCCGAAGACCGCGTTGCGCATGACGTAGCCGTAGCCGACGACCAGCACGCCGAGGACGATCAGCACGATCGGGGTGCCCTTGTAGCTGGCGAGCAGCAGGGTGATGACGAGGATCGCGGCGACCAGCGCGGTCAGCTTGAGCAGGAACAGCCGGGTCGGCAGGACGTCCAGGGAGAACTCCTGCTGGCGGCGGCGGTCCCGGAACTCCTGCCACACCACGGCCGCGATCAGCACCAGCCCGAGCAGCAGGGTGAGGTTGTGGTAGTTGGTGTTCGGGCCGACCTCGGGCAGGAAGCCGTTGCCGAGCTTCTGCAGGCCGTCGGGGAACGGGCCGAGGGTCTGGCCCTTGAGGAGGATCTCGGTCAGACCGCGGAAGAGGAGCATCCCGGCGAGGGTGACGATGAAGGACGGTATGCCGAGATAGGCGATCAGATAGCCCTGGATCGAACCCGCGGCGGCGCCCACCAGCAGGCACAGCACCAGCGCCACGGGCCAGGACACCCCGTGCTGCACGGTCAGTACGGCCGCGAAGGCGCCGGTGAACGCGGTGAGCGAGCCGACCGACAGGTCGATGTGCCCGGCGATGATGACCAGCATCATGCCGATCGCGAGGATCAGGATGTAGCTGTTCTGCAGCACCAGGTTGGAGACGTTGCGCGGCAGCAGCAGGTCCCCGTCGGTCCAGATCGCGAAGAGGACCACGATCAGGCCGAGCGCGATCAGCATGCCGTACTGGCGCATATTGCGGCGCAGGCCGGCCAGCATCACGCCGAGCAGTCCGTCGGGGGCCGGTCCGCTCCCGCCCGGCGGCGCGGGGGCCGGGCTCTTGGCGGTCACATCCGTGCTCATCGCGTTACCTCTTTGTCCTTTGTCATATGGCGCATCAGCACTTCCTGCGTGGCCTCGGCCCGCGGCACCTCACCGGTCAGCCGTCCGGCGGCCATCGTGTAGATGCGGTCGCACATGCCGAGCAGCTCGGGCAGCTCGGAGGAGATGAAGACGACCGCCTTGCCCTGGGCGGCGAGCTGGTCGATGACCGTGTAGATCTCGAACTTGGCGCCCACGTCGATGCCGCGGGTCGGTTCGTCGAGGATCAGCACGTCCGGACCGGCGAAGATCCACTTGCTGAGGACGACCTTCTGCTGGTTGCCGCCGGAGAGCTTGCCCACCGGCTCGAACACGGTGGGCGCCTTGATGTTCATGGACGTCCGGAAGCCCTCGGCGACCTGCCGTTCCTCGTGTTCGTCCACCACGCCCCGGTTGGCGACCTTGTCCAGCGCGGTCAGCGAGATGTTCCGGTTGATGGTGTCGATGAGGTTCAGGCCGTAGTGCTTGCGGTCCTCGGTGACGTACGCGATGCCGTGCCCGATCGCCTCCGGCACCGTCTTGGTACGGATCTCCCGGCCGTCCTTCAGGACCGTGCCGCCCGCGTACCGCCCGTAGGTCCGCCCGAAGACGCTCATGGCGAGTTCGGTGCGGCCCGCGCCCATCAGGCCCGCGATGCCGACGATCTCTCCGCGGCGCACGGTCAGCGACACGTCGTCCACGACCTTGCGCTGCTGGTCGATCGGGTGGAACACGGTCCAGCCGCGGATCTCCAGCGCCGGTGCGACGCCCTGCTCCGGCTGGTGCGGGGTGCGCTCGGGAAAGCGGTGGTCGAGGTCGCGGCCGACCATGCCGGCGATGATCCGCTCCTCGGTGGTCTCCGGCGCCTTCACGTCGAGGGTCTCGATGGAGCGGCCGTCCCGGATGATCGTCACCGAGTCGGCGACCTTGCGGATCTCGTTGAGCTTGTGGGAGATGATGATCGAGGTGATGCCCTGCTTCTTCAGCTCCAGGATCAGATCGAGGAGCTTGTCGCTGTCCTCGTCGTTCAGGGCCGCCGTCGGCTCGTCCAGGATCAGCAGCTTCACCTGCTTGGACAGCGCCTTGGCGATCTCCACCAGCTGCTGCTTGCCCACGCCGATGTCGGCGACCCGGGTCTCCGGGTGCTCGTCCAGGCCGACCCGGCGCAGCAGTTCGGTGGCGTGGCGCAGGGTCTCGCGCCAGTTGATGAGGCCGCGCGTGGCGTGCTCGTTGCCGAGGAAGAGGTTCTCCGCGATGGACAGGTGCGGCACCAGTGCCAGTTCCTGGTGGATGATGACGATGCCGTGCTGCTCGCTCGCCCGGATGTCACGGAACTGGCAGATCTCCCCGTCGAAGAGGATGTCCCCCTCGTAGGTGCCGTACGGATGGACGCCGGAGAGCACCTTCATCAGGGTGGACTTGCCGGCGCCGTTCTCCCCGCAGATGGCGTGGACCTCGCCCCGCCGGACGGACAGGGTGACGTCCGACAGCGCCTTGACACCGGGAAAGGTCTTGACGATCGAGCGCATTTCCAGGACGGGTCCCGCCATGGTCGTGCCTTTCACTCCGTAGGAAATGGGCGGGTCACTTCAGCTGGGACTCGGTGTAGTAACCGCCGTCGACCAGCACCTTCTGGTAGTTGGACTTGTCGACGCTGACCGGCTGGAGCAGGTAGGCCGGCACGACCTTGGCGCCGTTGTCGTACGTCTTGGTGTCGTTGACCTCGGGCTTCTTGCCCTTCAGGGACTCGTCCAGCATCGTGGCGGCGACCTCGGCGAGCTTGCGCAGGTCCTTGTAGACGGTCTGCGTCTGCTGCCCGGAGATGATCGACTTCACGGAGGCCAGCTCGGCGTCCTGGCCGGTGATGACCGGCAGCGGCTTGCTGCCCGAGCCGTAGCCGTCCGACTTCAGCGCGGACAGGATGCCGATGGAGATGCCGTCGTACGGCGAGAGGACCGCGTCGACCCGGCCGGACTTGTACGACGAGGTGAGGATGTCCTCCATGCGCTTCTGCGCGGTGGTGCCGTCCCAGCGCAGGGTGACGACCTGGTTGAGCCGGGTCTGCCCGGACTTGACGACCAGCTGCTTCTTGTCGATGTACGGCTGGAGCACCTTCATCGCCCCGCCGAAGAAGTACTTCGTGTTGTTGTCGTCGTTGGAGCCGGCGAACAGCTCGATGTTGAACGGGCCCTTCGCGCCCTTGTCCAGCCCGAGCTTGTTCACGATGTACGTGCCCTGGAGCGTGCCGACCTTCTCGTTGTCGAACGAGGCGTAGTAGTCGACGTTCTTGGTGCCGAGGATCAGCCGGTCGTAGGAGATGACCGGGATGTTCGCGTCCGCGGCCTGCTGGAGCACGCTGTTCAGCGACTTGTTGTCGATCGCCGCGATGATCAGGCCCTTCACGCCCTGCGTGATGAGGTTCTCGATCTGCGAGACCTGGGTCTCCGGGTCGTCCTCGCCGTAGACCAGCTTGGTCTTGTAGCCCTTGGCCTGAAGGTCCTTGACGACGTTGTTGCCGTCGTTGATCCAGCGCTCGGAGGACTTGGTCGGCATGGCGATGCCGATGGTGGCGCCCTTGGCGTCACCGGACTTCTCCTTGCTGCCGCCTTCGCTGTTCTGGCCACAGGCGGTGAGGGCGAGCGCGAGCGAGGCGGCGCCGGCTATCGAGGCGAGGGCGGCTCTGCGGTTGTGCATGGGGATCAGTCCTTGTCGTTCTCGTCGTGGGCAGGGGCGGACGCTTCTACGGGGAACCGGTTCAGGGAACCCGGCAGCCGGGAGCCGAGCGGCGCCATGTCGCCGTCCGCGCCGTGCCGGGCGAGCAGGTCCAGGGCGAGCCGGCCGCGCCGCACCCGCTCCCGGGCGGTGTCCAGGGTGAGGTCCCGCAGGTGGCGGCCCCACGGGTAGATGCCGGGCGCCTTGGACAGGCCGAACTTCAGGTACAGCGGGGCGCCGCGCCGGATCAGCTCGGCGACCTCGTACATCCGGACGTAGCCGCCGAGGTCGTCGGGGGCCTCGATGTACATGTCCATCGGGGCGCCGGAGATCCGCCGGATCTCGGTGAGGTGGTCCAGCGTCAGATCGCTGGGCACGTTGACGGAGTCGGCGCCGAGCCGCTCGTACACGGCGTACGAGGCGGGGTTGACCGGGCCGATCAGCGCGGACACCTTCAGCGTGGTGTCGGCCGGGATGATGCCGGCGGTGCGGGCCCGGTGCAGGGTCCACAGCACGCCCTCGTCGGCGACGAGCAGGCACTTGACGCCCAGCTCGGTGGCCCGGACGGCGTCCTCCACACAGCCGGCGACCGCGTCGTGGCCCCGGGCGCGCAGTCCGGCCCCCCGGGAGTCGGACCGCACCGAGCCGCCGATGTCCCAGGTGCCGCGCGGGCCGGTGAACAGGCACAGTTCGATGTCGCGTTCGGCGGTCGCCTCGACCATCTCGGTGATCTCGGCGTCGGTGAGCATCCATACGCCGCTGCCCTGGCTGATCCGGTGGATCGGCACATCCAGGCGGGAGGCCTCCTTGAGGACGACCGCCAGCGCCTCGGGACCCTCGCACGAGGGGATCTCGGTGCGCCAGCGGCCGCCGCCCGGGAAGGTGTGGACGGAGGCGTCGGCGGGGTCGAGGGCGGGCGCGCCCAGACCGAGAGCGGCGAGCACCTGCTCGCCGGGCCTGCGGGCTGCCGGGGCGGAAGCGTCGGTCACAAGCTGTCCTTCGTGTTCGGTATTTCGGACAAGGGTCGCGGCTCTGGGTAACGAAAGAAGCGTGGGTGTACGCCGGCCGGGGCGTGGTCAGGGCACCCCCCGGCCGGCGTACGGTCAGGGGCGGAGCAGCACCTTGCCCACGGCGGGATCGCCGGCCCCCACCAGCTCGATGGCCCGCGGGAAGTCGGTCAGCGGCACCTCGTGCGTGACCATCGGCAGCGGGTCCAGCAGTCCGGCACCGAACACCCGCACCGCGTGCGCCCAGGCGTCCGGCGGCGCGCCGAAGACGGTGTGCACCTCCAGCTGCCGTACGACGAGATCGGTCGGGTCGAGCCCGTCCGCGCCCGGCGCCGGGATCCCGGTGAGGACCAGACGCCCGCCGCGCCGCAGCAGCGCGGCGGCGGTCCGCGCGGCGGAGGCGGACCCGGCGGTCTCGATCACCACGTCGAAGCCGGCGGGCAGTTCCTGGTCCCGCAGCCGGAAGTCGCTCGCCCCGAACCGCCGGGCCAGCGCCTCCCGGTCGCCGCGGGTGCCCACGACCAGCAGCTCGGCCGGCGAACCGGCCGCGAGGAACTGCACGGCGAACATCCCGAGGGTGCCGGTGCCGACCACCGCGACCCGCTCGCCCGGCCGGGCGTTCGCCTTCAGCGCCGCGGCGGCGATACAGGCGGCCGGCTCCAGCAGCGCGGCGGCGGTGAGGTCGGCGTCGTCCGGCAGCACGTGCAGCAGCCGGGCGGGCAGGGTGAGGGTGGCCGCCATGGCACCGGGCCGGGTGAACCCGGTCTCCTCGTACCCGGCGGAGCACAGCGTGGTCTCGCCCGCGTGACAGCGGTCGCACACCTGGCAGTTGCGGAAGCCCTCGCCGACCACCTTGCGGCCGGTCAGCGAGCCGGGCACCCCGGCCCCCACCGCGGTGACCGTCCCCGACCACTCGTGCCCGGGGACGAGCGGGTAACGGACGTACCCCTCGGGCCGGTTGCCCTGGTACACCTCGCGGTCGCTGCCGCAGATGCCGACCGCGTGCACGGCCACCAGCGCCTCGCCGGGACCCGGCTCGCGCGGCGTGTGGGCCTCGACCCGGTGGACGCCCGGCGCCTCGACCAGGACCTGAGAACTCACTGGGCGTCCTTCGGATTGCGCTTCTCCCAGCCCTCGGCCCACAGGTCGAAGTGGGCCCGCTGCTGCGGGAACTCGGCCGCCGCGTCGACGTCCAGCTCGACGCCGAGACCCGGCGCGTCGGAGAGGTGGAAGCAGCCGTCCTCCGGGTTCACCTGCGGCGCGCCCTTGACCACCTTCTTGATCTCCGCGTCCGCGAAGTCGTTGAAGTGCTCGAGGATCTTGAAGTTCGGGGAGGTGAAGCCGACCTGGAGGGAGGCGGCGGTGAGCACGGAGCCGCCCACGTTGTGCGGCGCGACCAGCATGTAGTGGGTCTCGGCGGTGGCGGCGAGCTTGCGGGTCTCCCAGATGCCGCCGATGTGGCCGACGTCGGGCTGGATGATGTCCACGGCCTGGCTGTCGAACAGCTCGCGGAACTCGATGCGGTCGTGGATGCGCTCGCCGGTGGCCACCGGGATGTCGACCTTGGCGGCGACCTTCTCCAGCGCCTTCAGGTTCTCCGGCGGCACCGGCTCCTCCAGCCAGGCGGGCTTGAACGGCGCCATCTCCTTGGCCAGCCGGACCGCGGTGGCGGGGGAGAAGCGGCCGTGCATCTCCAGCATCAGCTCCGCGTCCGGGCCGATGGCGTCCCGTACGGCCTCGATGAGCGAGACGGCGTAGAGGGTCTCCTGGTGGTCCAGCTCGAAGTGGCCGGTGCCGAACGGGTCGATCTTCAGCGCCCGGTAACCGCGCTCCACGACCCCCTGGGCGGCCTTGTGGTACGCCTCCGGCGTCCGCTCGGTGGTGTACCAGCCGTTGGCGTACGCCTTGACCTTGTCGGTGACCTTTCCGCCGAGCAGCTGCCACACCGGCACGCCCAGCGCCTTGCCCTTGATGTCCCAGCACGCCATCTCGACCACCGCGATGCCGGACATCACGATCTCGCCCGCGCGGCCGTAGTCGCCGTACTTCATACGGCGCACCAGGTCCTCGACGGCGAACGGGTCCGAACCGAGGATGTGGTTGACCTCGGCCTCCCGCAGATAGCCGATCAGCGCGTCCGTATGCCCGAGCATCCGCGTCTCGCCGACTCCCGTGATCCCCTCGTCGGTGTGCACCTGGACATAGGTCAGGTTGCGCCACGGCGTGCCGACCACGTGTGTGCTGATTCCGGTGATGCGCACGGCAGTTGCCCCTCAGCTGTTCGGTATTTCGTCGCACGTTCGAAATGCTGGCGTGACAGTAAGGACGGGGCGCCGGGGGTGTCAATGGGTCGAACAGGTAACGGTTTCGGCAAGGCTTTCGAGATTGTTTCGCTCCCGCACCGAACCTTCACAGCCACACCTGGAACCCGGCCCGCGCGGACTCTAGTCTTCCCGCGTCATGGACTATTGCCACCCCTGCCGACGCCACCTGAACGGCGCCCTGGCCTGCCCCGGCTGCGGCACGCCCGCGTACGACGACGCGTACGGTGCCGGGGAGGCGTCATGGGACGCCTGGGGCGGCCCGGCCCGCGGGGCGGGAGCCGACGGGGAGGCCCACGGACTCGCCGCGAGCGGCCTGCCGAACCGGGCGTCCGCCACGGTCGACCGGTGGCCCGCCGGGGACGGCCAGGGGAGCGCGGGGAGCGCTTGGCGTCCCGACGCCGACGGCCTCGCGCCCGCCGGGATCCCCTACGCCCCGCCCGGCACCGTCCGCGTGCCCGAGCAGCGCGGCCCGGGTCCCGCCGCTCCGGGCCGCGCACCGGCCGGGGACGGTGGTGGACCGGGCGGGAGCGGTGGCGAACCCGTCGGCCACGGCCGGGAGTTCGCGGATGACGGCCAGGTGCCCGGCGGTGACGGCAACGCCTCCGCCACCGGGGGCCGTCGCCCGCCTGCCGGCGAGGGCGCCCACACGGACGCCGGTGCCCATACGGAGGCCGGTGTCCACACCGCCGAGGGGCGCACCGGCGGCGGGTACGCCGATGAAGGGCACCCCGCCGAGTGGCGCCCCGCCGAAGGGGACGCCGGTGAGGAGCGCACCGCTGGAGATCCTTCCGGCGGGCGGGCCGCTGCCCGTGCCGGGCGGCGGGAGCGCAAGGCGGCCGGGCACCGGCGCCGTCGGCGGCGGGTCCTCGTGGTCGTCGCCGGGTTCGCGCTCGCGGCCGGCGGGCTCAGTCTCGCGGAGCTGGGTACGGACGCGCCCTTCTCGCCCTTCGCCGACGACCCATCGGCCACGGCCGGGGAGACCGAGGCGGAGGACGATTCCGGTTCCGGCGCTCCGGACCGTACGGCGGGACCGGCCGGCGTGACGTCCGCCGCCTTCCCGGGCGCCGCCTCCGGCTCCCCGGGCGCCTCGGCCCCGGGCTCCGCCTCCGCCTCGCCGTCCGCCGGAGACAAGGGCGACGAGGACGACCGGGACGGCACGGGCGACAAGGATTCCGCTTCCGCCTCGCCGGGGGAGTCCGGGGATGCGGGGCGGTCGGCGACCGCGGGTGCCACGGGTTCCGGTACACCGGCGACGACGACAGCCGCCCCGGCGCCCACCGGGCCCGCCACCACCGCCCCCACGACGGCCCCGACGACCTCCGCCCCCACCCCAAGTCCCTCGCCCGAGAAGACCTGCGACCGCTTCCTGTGGTGGTGTCGCTGAGCGGTGCGCATACGACGGCAGCCGCATCCCACGTCCAAGGATGCGGCTGCCGTCGTGGCCGACGACGAGGGTCAGGCCAGCGTCACGGTGATGTTGCCCCGGGTCGCCTTCGAGTACGGGCACACCTGGTGCGCCTTCTCGACCAGGCTCTTCGCGGTCGCGGCGTCGACGTTCGGGATGTTCGCGGAGATCTCCACGATGATCCCGAACCCGTCGTCGTTCTTGCCGATGCCGACCTTGGCGGTGACCGTCGACCCGGAGATGTCGGCGCCCTCCTCCCGGGCGACGACCCCCAGCGCCCCCTGGAAGCAGGCGCTGTACCCGGCGGCGAACAGCTGCTCCGGGTTGGTGCCGGCGCCGCTGCCGCCCATCTCCTTGGGCGGGTTGACGACCACGTCGAGCTTGCCGTCGTCGGTGGCGACCCGGCCGTCACGGCCGTTCTCGGCGGTGGCGACGGCGGTGTACAGGACGTCGGACTGCGTGATGGGCATGCGGTTGTCTTCCTCCTCGGTCCACGGCGACTCGCGCCCACGATCGCCACAGGATTCCGGAAAGAAGTTACCGCATCGCGAAAAAACCCGGAAGGTCAGAGCTTGACGACCATCTTGCCGATGTTGTCGCCGCGCAGGACCCCGAGGAACGCCTCCAGGGTGTTCTCGATGCCCTCGACCACGGTCTCGCGGTACTTCAGCGCGCCCGAGGCCACCCACGGGCCGACCTCCTGGACGAACTGCGGCTGGAGGTCGTAGTGGTCGCCCACCAGGAAGCCCTCGATCCGGCCCCGGGTCTGGATCAGCCGGGCCAGGTTCCTCGGGCCGGGCGCGGGCTCGGTGTTGTTGTAGACCGAGATCATGCCGCAGACCGCGATCCGGCCGCCCTGGTTGAGCGAGCCGACGGCCGCCTCCAGGTGCTCCCCGCCGACGTTGTCGAAGTAGACGTCGATGCCGTCGGGCGCCGCCTGCCGCAGCTGCTCGGCGACCGGGCCGTTCTTGTAGTTGAACGCGGCGTCGAAGCCGTACTCGTCGACGAGCAGCTTGACCTTCTCGTCGGACCCGGCCGAGCCGATGACCCGGGAGGCGCCCTTGAGCTTGGCGATCTGGCCCACCTGGCTGCCCACGGCGCCGGCCGCGCCGGACACGAACACGATGTCGCCCTCCTTGAAGGAGGCGGTGCGCAGCAGGCCGGCGTAGGCGGTCAGGCCGGTCATGCCGAGGACGCCGAGGTACGCCGACAGCGGCACGCCCTGGGCGTCGGCGTCGACCGTGACGGCGGGCACGGCCGTCGGCCCCACCTTGACGGCGTTCTTCGCGTCCACGACCGCGTACTCGCGCCAGCCGAAGAAGTGCAGGATGTGGTCGCCGGCCTCGATGCCCTCGGCCTTGGACTCGATCACCTCGCCGACCGCGCCGCCCTGCATGACCTTGCCCAGCTCGAAGGGGGCGGCGTAGGACTTGGCGGCACTCATCCGGCCGCGCATGTACGGGTCGACGGAGAGGTACTTGTTCCGCACCAGCACCTGACCCTCGGCCGGGGCCGGGACGGGTGACTCGACGAGCGCGAAGTCCTCGGGCTTCGGCCAGCCGACGGGACGGCTGAGGAGGTGCCACTCGCGGTTGATCATGACAGAGCCTTTCAGGGTGGTACTTCACTACCTGAAACAACCATGCTCCTGAATATTTCATGATGTCAAGTAACCGGGTATCCTGGCGGGCATGTCCACCCCATCGAACGCCCGCCGCCCCGACCCCCTCACCATGGAGGTCCTCGAGCTGATCGGTGAGATCGTGGCCCGCTTCTACGCGGACTACGAGGAGGCGGCGGGCGAGCACACCCTGACCGGCCCGCAGGCCCGGCTGCTCAGCCTGCTCTCGCTGGAGCCGCTGCCCATGCGCAAGCTGGCCCAGAAGCTGAAGTGCGAGCCGTCGAACGTGACCGGGATCGTGGACCGGCTGGAGTCCCGGGGACTGGTGGAGCGCCGCCCCGACCCGGCCGACCGCCGGGTGAAGGTGGCCGCCGCCACCGAGCAGGGCCGCGAGGTGGCCCGGGACCTGCGCGAGGGCCTGCGGTTCGCCCGCGAACCCCTCGCGGGGCTGTCCGAGGAGGAGCGCCGCTCCCTGCGTGACCTGCTGCGCCGCATGCTCGGGGACTGAGCCCCCGCCCCGCCAAGCGAAGCCAGTAGAGTCCTGGCCATGCGCGATCTCGGGGTGGGTTTCGGTTATCTGCTGAAGGGCCAGCGGTGGGTGACCCGGCACGGGCGCCGGTACGGCTTCGGCCTGCTGCCCGGCCTGATCACACTGGTGCTGTACGCCGCCGCGCTGGTCGCGCTCGCCATATGGGGCGAGGACGCCGTCGCCTGGGCCACCCCGTTCGCCGACGACTGGTCCGGTCCCTGGCAGGGCCTGTTCCGCGGCTTCCTGACGGCCGTCCTGTTCGCGCTCGGCCTGCTGCTGGCCGTGCTCACCTTCACGGCCGTCACCCTGCTGGTCGGCCAGCCCTTCTACGAGTCCCTCTCCGAGCGGGTCGACGCCGACGTCTCGCCCGACGGCACCGCTCCCGTCTCCGGCCTGCCGCTCTGGCGCGAGCTGTGGATCTCGGCCCGGGACAGCCTGCGGATCCTGGCCCGGGCCGGGCTGTGGGGCGTCCTGCTCTTCGCCCTCGGATTCCTGCCGTTCGTCGGGCAGACCGTCGTCCCCGTGATCGGCTTCTTCGTCACCGGGTTCTTCCTCACCGAGGAACTCGCCGCCGTCGCCCTCCAGCGCCGGGACGTCGACCTGCGCGCCCGGCTCGCCCTGCTGCGCTCCCGCAAGATGCTGGTCTGGGGGTTCGGTACCCCCCTGGGCCTGGCCTTCCTGGTTCCGTTCGTCGCGGTGTTCCTGATGCCGGGCGCGGTCGCGGGCGCCACGCTGCTCGCCCGTGACCTGCTGGGCGAGGAGACCGCCGACACCGACGCCGCCCCCGGCGGGCGGCCCGACACGGAGGACGTCACCTCGTGACCCAGCTGCTGGCCGTCGCCGTCATCACGGTCCTCGCCGTGATCGCCCCCGGCGCCGACTTCGCGATGATCGTCCGCAACAGCTGTCTGCACGGCCGCCGCACCGGCCTGCTCGCGGCCACGGGCGTGGCGGCCGGCGTCCTGGTCCACGTCGCCTACACCCTGCTCGGCGTCGGACTGCTCATCGCCTCGTCCACCGTCGTCTTCACGGTCGTCAAGCTGATCGGCGCGGCCTACCTCGTCTACGTCGGCGTCCGCACCTTCCGCGCCCGCGGCGAGGTCGACGTCGACCTCGGGAACAAGACGGAGCTGACCCCGTTCGCCGCCCTGCGCACCGGCTTCCTCACCAACGTCCTCAACCCCAAGACGACCCTGTTCGTCGTCTCCACCTTCTCCCAGGTCGTCGGCCCCGGCACCCCGCTGTACGGGCAGGTGGGCTACGGCCTGTTCATGTCGCTGGCCCATCTGGCGTGGTTCGGCGCGGTCGCCGTGTTCTTCTCGCACTCCCGGATGCGCGCCGTGCTGCTGCGCGGCCAGAAGGTCCTCAACAAGGCGATCGGCTCCGTCCTGGCCGGCCTCGGCGTCAGCCTCGCCCTGGCCCCCTCGCACTGACCGCCGGGCGGCGCCGCCTACCGGGCCGGCGGCGGCACGGGCACCATGGAGGTTCCGCACGGGCCGGCAGGGATGCCACGAGGAGGAACCGATGACGGGACCGGAGCCCACCTCGGCCGAGGAGGCCCGCGAGGCCGTCGTGGCGGCCGCCCTGCGCGCGCTCGACCTCGACACCAAGACCCGGCTGCTGGCCGGGCAGGACATGTGGAGCCTGCCCGCGCTGCCCGGGATCGGCCTGGCGTCCCTGGTGATGTCGGACGGCCCGGTCGGCGTCCGGGGCGTGCGCTGGAGCGCCGACGACCCCTCCGTGGCCCTGCCCTCGCCGACCGCGCTCGCCGCCGCCTGGGACCCGGAACTCGCCCGCCGCGCCGGGGCGCTGCTCGCCCAGGAGGCCCGCCGCAAGGGCGTCCACGTCCTGCTCGCCCCGACCGTCAACCTGCACCGCTCCCCGCTCGGCGGGCGCCACTTCGAGTGCTACAGCGAGGACCCGTACCTGACCGGGGCGATCGGCGGCGGCTATGTGAACGGCGTCCAGTCCGGCGGGGTCGGCACCACCGTCAAGCACTTCGTCGCCAACGACGCCGAGACCGACCGCTTCACGGTGGACAACCTGGTCTCCGAACGGGCCCTGCGCGAGCTGTACCTGGCACCCTTCGAGGCCATCGTGCGGAGCGCCCGCCCGTGGGGCGTCATGACCGCCTACAACTCGGTCAACGGCACGACGATGACCGAGCACCACCACCTCGTCGAGGAAGTCCTGCGCGGCGAATGGGGCTTCGACGGCGTCAACGTCTCCGACTGGACGGCCGCCCGGGACACGGTGGGCGCCGCGAACGGCGGCCTGGACATCGCCATGCCCGGCCCGCGGACCGTCTACGGCCCCGCCCTCGCCCGGGCCGTACGGGACGGAAGGGTCGCCGAGGCCACGGTCGACGCCGCCGTCCGCCGGGTGCTGCGCCTCGCCGCCCGCGTCGGCGCCCTGGCCGGCGCCGAACCGGTGGTCACCGAACCGCCCGCGCCGGCCGACGGAGCCGCCCTGGCCCGCGAGATCGCCCGCCGCTCCTTCGTCCTGGCCCGCAACGAAAGGCGCGTCCTGCCCCTGAGGCCGCGCGGCACCGTCGCCCTGATCGGCGCCGCCGCCCGCGACGCCCGGGTCCTCGGCGGCGGCTCCGCCACCGTCTTCCCGGCCCGGACCGTCTCCCCGCTCGACGGCCTCACCGCCGCCCTCCCCGACGGCACCCTCACCTACGCGGTCGGCGCCGACCCGGCCACCGAACCGGCCCTGGACGACCCGGGGTTCACCGTGCGGGCGGTCTGCCGGAACACGGCCGGCGAGATCATCGGCACCCGCTCCGCCCCCGGCGCGGCCATCCAGTGGACGGGCACCGACCTCCCCGAGGGCGTCACCCACGACACCCTGGACACCGTCGAACTGACCGGCACCTACACCCCCCGCGAGTCGGGCCGGCACACCTTCGCGGTCAAGGGCACGGGCGCCTTCACGCTCACCGTCGGCGGGACGGCGTACTACGACGGTGTCCAGCGCCCCGAACCGGACGACCCCTTCGACACGTTCTTCGGCGCCCCCGTGCCCCGTGCCGAGGCCGAACTCACCGCGGGGGAACCGGTCGAGGTCTCCCTCACCCACGCCGTCCGCCTCCCCGAGGACCTCCCGATGAAGGTCGTCGCCTTCGCGCTCGCCCACTCCGGCCCGCCGCGCGACCCGGACGAGCTGATCGCCGAGGCCGTCGAGGCCGCCCGGAACGCGGACACCGCCGTGGTCGTGGTCGCCACCACCGAGCGGGTGGAGTCCGAGGGCTTCGACCGCCGGGACCTGAGGCTCCCCGGCCGCCAGGACGACCTGGTGCACGCGGTCGCCGCCGCCAACCCGGACACCGTCGTGGTCGTCAACTCCGGCTCCCCGGTGGAACTTCCCTGGCGGGACGAGGTCGCCGCGATCCTGCTCACCTGGTTCCCCGGCCAGGAGGGCGGCGCCGCCCTCGCCGACGTCCTCACCGGCACCCACGAGCCCGGCGGCCGGCTCCCCACCACCTGGGGCACCCTCGCCGACGCCCCGGTCACCCAGGTCGTCCCGGTGAACGGCGAACTGCCCTACAGCGAGGACCTGTTCATCGGCTACCGCGCCTGGGACCGGGCCGGCCGCACCCCCACGTACCCCTTCGGCCACGGCCTCGGCTACACCGACTGGGCCTACGAGTCGCTGGAGACCGACGGCACCACCGTCCGCGTACGCGTCCGCAACACCGGCGGACGGCCGGGCCGGGAGGTGATCCAGCTCTACCTCTCCCCGGACGGGCCCGCCCCCGACCGCCCGGTCCGCCGCCTGGCCGCCTTCGCCTCCGTCGAGGCCGGCCCCGGCGAGAGCGCCGAGGCCACCGTCGAACTGCCCCGCCGCGCCTTCGAGGTGTGGGACGACACGGCGAAGGCGTGGGCTTTTGTGAAGGGTTCGTACGAGATCTTCGCCGGCCGCTCGATCACCGACCGCCGGCTCACCGCACCGATTAACGTCTGATCCGGGACACTCCCCGCACACCGCGGACAAAGTCCCCCACGAACAGCCCCGGTCCGGGACCTGACCCCTGGACCGGGGCTCACCGTTCTCAGCCGCGCACCCCGAAGCCGTACACCGTCTCCGAGCGGTAGACCTCGCCCGGGCGCAGGGTCGTGGTGGGGAAGTCGGGACGGTTGGGGGAGTCCGGGAAGTGCTGGGTCTCCAGGGCGGTGCCGGCGTTCGGCGGGAACGGGCCGGACAGGTGGTCGCCGGTGTAGAGCTGGAGGCCCGGCTCGGTCGTCGCCACCGTCAGGACGCGGCCGGAGACCGGATCGTACAGCTCCGCCACCTCCTCGGGGTCCCCGGTCACGCCCTTGTCCAGGACGAAGTTGTGGTCGTAGCCGGAACCCGTCGGGCGGGGCGCCCGGAAGTCGAGACGGGTGCCCGCCACGTCCGCCGGCGGCCCCACCGGAATCAGGTCCGCGCCCACCGGTGTGTACCGGGACGCGGCCAGCCGCAGCTCGTGCCCGCCGGTGTCACCGGACCCCGCGCCCCCCAGGTTCCAGTACGTGTGGTTGGTCAGGTTCACGACCGTCGGCGCCTCGGTGAACGCCTCGTAGCCGATCCGCAGCGCCCCCGACGCCGTCAGCGTGTACGTCACCGTCACCGACAGCCGCCCCGGGAACCCCTCCTCGCCGTCGGGGCCGACCCGGCTCAGCCGCAGCCCGTGCTCCACCGGCGTCACCTCCCACACGTGCTTGTCGAAGCCACGCTCCCCGCCGTGCAGGCAGTTGGCGCCCTCGTTGCGCGTCACCTGGTACGTCCGGCCGTCCAGCGGGACGCGGCCGCCCGCGATCCGGTTCGCGTACCGGCCGATCACGGCACCCAGATACGGCTCCGGATGCCGCAGATAGCCCTCCAGGTCCGGGAAGCCCAGCACCACGTCCGCCGTCCGCCCGGCCCGGTCCGGAACCTCGGCCGACTGCACGATCCCGCCGTACGACAGCACCCGCACCCGCACCCCGCCGCGCTCCAGCGTCCACCGGTGCACCGGAGTGCCGTCGGGAAGTGTGCCGAAAAGTTCGTTCATGCGGGAAACAGTAGGTCACGGACGCGAGGCCGTGACCTTCCGGTACGCGATCTCCGCGAGCCGCGCCTGCCCGTCCTTGCTGGGGTGGAACCAGTCCCAGTGGCTCAGCTGGTCCGTGCCGAAGCGGAAGTCGTACACCGCGCCCCCGTCGAAACGGCAGCGGCGGTCCTTGGCGCACACCTCCTTCAGCACCTTGTTGTACTCCACCACCCGTTGCTGCACGGTCTCCCGGCGCAGCGTCGCCGCGCTGGTCAGATCGTCCGCGTCGGCCAGCATCGACGGGCAGATGCCCAGCTTCCACACCTGCTTGCCCAGCACGTTCGTCCGGCCCTCGGACCACAGCCGCATCAGGTTCGGCACGCTCGACACGTACACCTGCGTCTTCGGCAGCGCCGAGCGCAGGGTGCGCAGCGCCTCCTCGAAGCCCGCGCGGAAGTCGGCCACCGGTGTCATCGCCGACGCCGTGGTCCGGCAGGCGTCGTTCCCGCCGACCATCACCGTCACCAACTCCGGGCGGCGGGCCACCGCCTGCGCCATCTGCCCCGGCAGGTCGGCCATACGGGCCCCGGTCACCGCGTAGTTCCAGCTGTGCTCCGCCGCCCCCGTCACCCCCAGCAGCCGCACCGCCAGGCTCCGCACCGCCGCGTCGCTGCCCGTCGCCCAGGACGCCTCCGGGCAGTCCGACAGCACCGTGCACGCGTCGAACCCGCGGGTGATGGAGTCGCCCACCGCCGCGACCGAGTCCGGGCTGGTGTCCCACAGCGGGGGCCGGACCGCGCGCGCCTTCGTGCCCTCCGCCGACGGCGAACCGTCCCCGCCCTGGCACCCGGCGACCCCCAGCACCACGGCCGCCACGACGGCGAGGGCGGCTCGCACACGGTGGCTTCGCTTCCGCATCCCTGCTGTTCCCCTCGCTCGACGGTCCGGTGCCCCCCTATGACAACGACTGAGGGTTCCCGGCCCGGCACCCGGGGAACGGCCGGCCCCCGTACAAGCGTCCCCCTGGGTGAATGGCGGCGATTTCCTGGCGCCGGGACCGACGGTACGTCACACTCCTCGCCCCGTCGCAAGGTAGCCTCGCCATCAACGCGGCCGTCGTGCCACTGCCGCCCAGCCAGTCCGCAAGATGTCCCGCTCTGCCCGGAGGTTCCGGTGACGACACGTGGAGTTCTGTACGTGCACTCCGCGCCGCGCGCGCTGTGCCCGCACGTCGAGTGGGCCGTCGCCGGGGTGCTCGGCACGCGCGTCAGCCTCGACTGGATCCGGCAGCCCGCGTCCCCCGGCACCTGGCGCTCGGAGTTCTCCTGGCAGGGCCAGGCCGGCACGGCCTCCAAGCTCGCGTCCGCGCTGCGCGGCTGGCACCTGCTGCGGTTCGAGGTCACCGCCGAGCCCTGCCCGACCGCCGAGGGCGAGCGCTACAGCTGCACCCCCGACCTCGGCATCTTCCACGCCGTCACCGGCCTCCACGGCGACATCCTGATCCCCGAGGACCGCCTGCGCGCCGCCCTGACCCGCTCCCAGCGCGGCGAGACCGACCTGGAGGCCGAGATCGCCAAGCTCCTGGGCAAGCCCTGGGACGACGAACTGGAACCCTTCAGATACGCGGGCGAGGGCGCCCCGGTCCGCTGGCTGCACCAGGTGGTGTAGAGCGGCCCCCACGCACCCGCACCCGGCGGCAAAAAGCACCACCCACGACGATGGCCCGACCTCCACCAGGAGACCGGGCCATTCACACGTCAGGGAACTCAGACCGTACGGAACGCCAGCACCACGTTGTGCCCGCCGAACCCGAACGAGTCGTTCAGCGCGGCGATCCGGCCCTCCGGCAGCGCCCGCGCCTCACCGCTCACGATGTCCGCGTTGACCTCGGGGTCCAGGTTCTCCAGGTTGATGGTCGGCGGAGCCGTACGCTTCACCAGCGCCAGGATCGACGCGACGGTCTCCACACCGCCCGCGCCGCCGAGCAGATGACCGGTCATCGACTTGGTCGCGGAGATCGCCATGTGGTCGGCGTCGTCACCGAACACCTTGCGCAGCGCCTTGATCTCGGCCACGTCGCCCTGCGGCGTGGACGTGGCGTGCGCGTTGACGTGCACGATCTCGGCCGGCTTCAGGTCGGTGTTGTCCAGCAGGTTCTGCAGCGCGTGCGCGATCCCGTTGCCGGACGGCTCCGGCTGCGTGATGTGGTGGGCGTCGGCGGAGATGCCCTGTCCGACCGCCTCGGCGTAGATCCGGGCACCGCGGGCCTTCGCGTGCTCCTCGGACTCCAGGACGATCACACCGGCGCCCTCGCCGAGCACGAAGCCGTCACGGCCGGCGTCGTAGGGACGCGAGGCGCCCTGCGGGTCGTCGTTGTTCTTGGACATCGCCATCATGTTGCCGAACGCGGCGATGGGCAGCGGGTGGATGGCGGCCTCGGTACCACCGGCCACGACCACGTCCGCACGCCCGGTGCGGATCATCTCGATCGCGTACCCGATGGCCTCCGCGCCCGAGGCGCAGGCCGAGACGGGGGTGTGCACACCGGCGCGGGCACCCAGCTCGATCCCGACGTTGGCCGCGGGGGAGTTGGGCATCAGCATCGGCACGGTGTGCGGGGAGACGCGGCGTACGCCCTTCTCCTTGAGGACGTCGTACTGGTCCAGCAGGGTCGTCACGCCGCCGATGCCGGAGGCGATGACCGCACCGAGACGGTCGGGGTTCATGGAGGAGTCCACCCCGGCCTTGGCGGTGAAACCGGCGTCCTTCCAGGCCTCCTGAGCGGCGATCAGCGCGAACTGCGCGGACCGGTCCAGCTTGCGGGCCTGCGGCCGGGGGATGATCTCGCCCGGCTCCACGGCGATCTGCGCGGCGATACGGACCGGCAGGTCCGCCGCCCAGTCCTGCTCCAGCAGGCTGACACCGGACGTGCCGGCGACCAGGGCCTCCCAGGTCGAGGCTGCGTCGCCACCCAGCGGTGTGGTTGCGCCGATACCGGTGACGACCACGGTGCGATTGGTCGGGCTCACGGGAATTCTTTCTCCAACGGATACGGGGGAGGACTACCCCCGCCGGTGCGGGGATTACGGCGCCACCGCCGGGTGGCGGGGCCTTGCTACACGCGGCCTACGCGGTGGCCTCAGGCCTGGTGCTTGAGGATGTACTCGGTCGCGTCGCCGACGGTCTTGAGGTTCTTGACGTCCTCGTCCGGGATCTTCACGTCGAAGCGCTCCTCGGCGGCGACGACGACCTCGACCATGGACAGCGAGTCGACGTCCAGGTCGTCGGTGAAGGACTTGTCCAGCTTGACGTCCTCGACCGGGATCCCGGCGATCTCGTTCACGATCTCGGCGAGACCGGCGACGATCTCTTCCTGAGTGGCGGCCATGTCAGGCGCTCCTTCTTGATATTCCAGACGGGTTAATGGCATTTGTATCCGAACCGGACCGGGTGATCCGGCACGGAGTGCCTAGGGGAGGGTAACGACCGTGGCGGCGTAGACGAGACCCGCCCCGAATCCGATGACGAGCGCGGTGTCGCCGCTCTTCGCCTCCCCGGTCGCCAGGAGCCGCTCCATCGCGAGCGGGATCGAGGCGGCCGAGGTGTTGCCGGTGGTGCGGATGTCACGGGCGACCGTGACGTGCTCCGGCAGCTTCAGTGTCTTCACCATCGAGTCGATGATCCGCACATTGGCCTGGTGCGGGATGAAGACGTCCAGGTCGTCCGCGGTGATTCCGGCCGCGTCCAGCGCCTGCTGGGCGACCTTCGCCATCTCGAACACGGCCCAGCGGAACACCGCCTGGCCCTCCTGCGTGATCGCAGGGAACTTGAGGTTGCCCTCGCTGTCGACGGGCAGCTGGGTCAGGTCGCCGACCCGGAACCGGTCCCAGGAGACGGTCTGCTTGATCGTCTCGGCCTTGTCGCCCTCGGAGCCCCACACGGTCGGGCCGATGGCCGGCTCCTGCGAGGGGCCCACGACGACCGCGCCGGCGCCGTCACCGAACAGGAAGGCGGTGGCCCGGTCCTCCAGGTCGGTGAGGTCGCTCAGCCGCTCCACGCCGATCACCAGCACGTACTCGGCGGAACCTTCCACCACCATGCCCTTGGCGAGGGTGAGGCCGTAGCCGAAGCCCGCGCAGCCGGCCGAGATGTCGAAGGCGGCGGCCTTGTTCGTGCCGAGCTTGTCGGCGATCTCGGTGGCGATGGCCGGGGTCTGGCTGAAGTGCGAGACGGTGGAGACGACCACCGCGCCGATCCGCTCGGCGTCGATGCCGGAGTCCGCGATCGCCTTGCCGGAGGCCTCGATGGCCATCGCGGCCACGGTCTCCTCGGGACCGGCCCAGTGCCGGGTCTCGATGCCGGAGCGGGAGCGGATCCACTCGTCGGACGAGTCGATCTTCTCCAGGATCACCTCGTTCGGCACGACCCGGGTCGGCCGGTAGCCGCCGACGCCGAGGATGCGCGCGTACGGGGCGCCCTTGCTGGGCTTGATCTTCGCCATGTACGGCTCTCCTTAGGCTCCGGCGTGCTCTGCGAACAGAGCCCGGGCCGCTTCCAGGTCGTCGGGGGTCTTCAGGGCCAGCGTCTTGACACCGGGCAGCGCCCGCTTGGCCAGGCCGGTCAGGGTGCCGCCCGGGCACACCTCGACGAGCGCGGTGACGCCCAGCTCCTTGAAGGTCTCCATGCACAGGTCCCAGCGGACCGGGTTGGCGACCTGGCCGACCAGCCGCTGGAGCACCTCGGTGCCGGAGGCGACGGCCTGACCGTCCTTGTTGGAGACGTAGGTCACCTTCGGGTCGGCCGGCGACAGCTTGGCCGCGGCCTCCTCCAGGGTCGCCACGGCCGGGGCCATGTGGTGGGTGTGGAAGGCGCCGGCCACCTTCAGCGCGACGACCTTGCGGACGCCCTCGGGCTTGTCCTCGTTCAGCGCGGCCAGCTGCTCCAGCGTGCCCGCGGCGACGATCTGGCCCGCGCCGTTGATGTTCGCCGGGGTCAGGCCCAGCTTCTCCAGGTGCGGCAGGGTCACCTCGGGGTCGCCGCCGAGCAGCGCCGACATGCCGGTCTCGGTGACCGCGGCGGCGTCGGCCATGGCCAGGCCGCGGGTGCGGACCAGGCCGAGGGCGGCCGTGTCGTCCAGGACACCGGCGAAGGCCGCGGCGGTGATCTCGCCGACGCTGTGGCCCGCGACCGCGTCCGGCGCGATCTCGGAGATGTCACCCAGTGCCGCCGCGGACAGCAGACCGGCGGCGACCAGCAGCGGCTGCGCCACGGCGGTGTCGCGGATCGCGTCGGCGTCGGCCTGGGTGCCGTAGTGGGCGAGGTCCAGTCCGATGGCGTCCGACCAGGCGGCCACGCGGTCCGCGGCACCGGGCAGGTCGAGCCAGGGAGTCAGGAAGCCGGGCGTCTGGGCGCCCTGGCCGGGAGCGACGAGTACGAGCACTCTCACACTCTCTCTTGGGGTGGGCGGGGGCCGCCCGTGGGGACAGGGACGAAGAACACGTAGGGCTTTTGTAGAGCCCCGACAAAACCTTATGTCTGGGGTTCACCATCGGCCAGACGCCCCAGGATGAGCGCGATCCGTAGTGTGAACGCGGATCTTACATCCGAGGGGGACCAGCCGGTGACGTCAGTCACACGTCGGAGCCGGTAGCGCACGGTGTTCGGGTGAACGAAGAGCATCCTCGCCGCGCCTTCGAGACTGCTGGCCTGCTCCAGGTAGACACTCAGCGTTTCCAGCAGCGCCGAGCCGGCCTCCTCCAGCGGTCTGTAGATCTCCTCCACCAGTTGCTCGCGGGCGCTCGGGTCGCCCGCGATGGCGCGCTCCGGGAGCAGGTCGTCGGCGAGCACCGGGCGCGGCGCGTCCTGCCAGGCGGTGCACGCCTTCAGCCCGGCGGCGGCGGCCTGCGCGGACCGGGTGGCGGCCAGCAGATCGGGGACGACGGGGCCCGCGACGACCGGTCCGGCGGCGAACGGCCCGATCAGCGAGCGGGCCACGGCCAGCGGGTTGTCGCTGCCGCCCGCGATGACCACCAGCCGGTCGCCGAGCACCCCGGTCAGCACCTGGAGTTTGGCGTGCCGGGCGGCCCGCCGGATGGCCTCCACGGTCAGCTCGCTGTCCCCGTCGGGCGCGGTGCCGAGCACCACGCACACGTGCTCCGGCGAGTTCCAGCCGAGCGCGGCGGCCCGGCTGACGGCCCCCTCGTCGGCCTCCCCGCTCAGCACGGCGTTCACCACCAGCGACTCCAGCCGCGCGTCCCAGGCACCGCGTGCCTCGGCGGCCTGGGCGTAGACCTGGGCGGTGGCGAAGGCGATCTCCCGGGCGTACACCAGCAGCGCCTCGCGCAGCACGCTCTCGTCGCCCGGGGCGGCCACCTCGTCGATGGCGGACTCCATCACCTCGATGGTGGTGCGCACCATCTCCACGGTCTGCCGCAGCGTGATGGCCCGGGTCAGTTCCCGGGGCGCCGTCCCGAAGACGTCGGTGGAGATCGCCTGGGGGGCGTCCGGGCGCCGGAACCACTCGGTGAAGGCCGCGATGCCCGCCTGGGCGACGAGCCCGATCCAGGAACGGTTCTCCGGGGGCATGGCCCGGTACCACGGCAGGGTCTCGTCCATGCGCGCGATGGCCTGCGCGGCGAGACTCCCGGAGGACTTCTCCAGCCGCTTCAGGGTCGCGGCGTGCGGGTGGACGTGACGGGCTGCGGGGTCACCGTGGTGGGATTCGGGTTCGGGCACGGGGACAAGACTGCCTTATCCGGACGGGACCCCGTGCCGCCGGGGGGCGGTGACCGCCGGCCGGGCCGGTGGCCGGCGGGGGCGGCGGCCGGCGCCCGGGCGGCCGTGGACGGGTGGCCGGGACGGTGCGGCGGGGCGTCCGGCCGGGCCTTTGCCGGGCGGCCGGCCACGCCCCGTAAGGCGTCGCGGCCGGTCTCCGTACGGTGCCCCGGACCGGGCCCGACTGCGGCCCGGTCCGCACCGCGGGGCTACCGTGGGGGCCGTGATGACGGACGTACGGCGCGCCGGTGAGCGCTATCGCGGCGGGGACCCCGGGGCCGGGATCGACACCCGGCACGCCTTCTCCTTCGGACCGCACTACGACCCCGACAACCTGCGGTTCGGCGCGCTGATCGCGTGCAACGAGGAGCGGCTGGCCCCCGGCGCCGGTTTCGACGAGCACCCGCACAGCCACACCGAGATCGTCACCTGGGTCGTCGAGGGCGAGCTGACCCACCGCGACTCGGCCGGGCACGAGACCCGGGTCGGCCCCGGGGACGTGCAGCACCTGAGCGCGGCGGCGGGCGTGCGGCACGTGGAACGCAACGACGGCCCGGCCCCGCTGACCTTCCTCCAGATGTGGCTGACCCCCCGGGAGCCCGGTGGCACCCCGTCCTACACCCTCGTCCCGGCCGCCGAGGGACCCGTCAGGTACGCGATCCCGGCCGCGGGCGCGGTGCTGCACGTACGGCGGCCGGGGCCCGGGGAGCGGACGGCGGTGCCGGACGCGCCATGGGTGTACGTCCATGTGGTGCGCGGCACGGTCCGGCTGGCCGGGGCGGAGCTGGGCCCCGGCGACGCGGCGCGGATCACCGGCGCCGAAGGGCTCCAGGCGCTGGCGACGGCGCCGGCGGAGCTGCTGCTGTGGGAGATGACGCCGTAGCGCCCGGAGACGGTAGCCCCCGGACGCTGCGGGCCCCCGGCGGCCGTGGCCGTCGTCAGCCGCGCAGTTCCGCGAGGACCGCGTCCGTGAGGGCCGGCCACGCCTCGATCGCCCAGGGGCCGAACGCGCGGTCGGTCAGGGCGACCCCGGCCGCCCCGGCGTCCGGGTCGATCCACAGGAACGTGCCCGACTGCCCGAAGTGCCCGAACGTGCGCGGCGAGGAGGAGGCGCCCGTCCAGTGCGGGGACTTGCCGTCGCGGATCTCGAAGCCCAGGCCCCAGTCGTTCGGGTTCTGGTGCCCGTACCCGGGCAGGACGCCCTTGGTCCCCGGGTACTGCACGGTCATCGCGGCCGCCACCGTCCGCGGGTCCAGCAGCCGGGGCGCCTGCACCTCCGCCGCGAACCGCAGCAGGTCCTCGACCGTCGACACCCCGTCCTTGGCCGGCGAGCCCTCCAGCGAGGTGGCCGTCATGCCCAGCGGCTCCAGCACGGCCTGTCGCAGATACTCCGCGAACGGGATGTCCGTGGCCTTGGCGATGTGGTCCCCGAGCTGCTCGAACCCGGCGTTGGAGTACAGCCGCCGGTCCCCGGGCGGGGCCGTGACCCGGTGCTCGTCGAAGGCCAGCCCCGAGGTGTGCGCGAGGAGGTGACGGACCGTCGCCCCGGGCGGACCGGCCGGCTCGTCCAGCTCGATCGCGCCCTCCTCGTACGCGACGAGCGCCGCGTAGGCCGCCAGCGGCTTGGTGACGGAGGCCAGCGGGAAGCGGTGCCCGACGGGGCCGTGCGTCCCGAGGACGGTTCCGTCGGCCCGTACGACCCCCGCCGCGGCGGTGGGGACGGGCCAGTTCTCGATCAGGGCCAGGCTCTGCAACGACATGCGTCCGAGCCTATGCGGCTCACAGCGACAGCCGCATCGACGGGTCGGGATCCCGGGCGAAGCCCAGCGCGGTGTACAGCGGCTCGGCCTCCGGCGAGGCGTTGAGCAGCACGTGTCCGGCGCCGCGCGCCCGGAACCAGGCCAGCAGCTCCTCCATGCAGGCGCGTGCGTAGCCCCGCCTGCGGGCGTCCGGGTCGGTCGCCACGCTGAAGACGTACCCGACCCGGCCCAGGGGGTTGCCGGGCTTGCCTATGCGGTACTCCACGGTCCCCGCCACCAGCGCGGCCAGCGTCCCCGGCCGGCCGGGGTGGTCCACCACGAACGCGGCGAAGTCCCCGTCGTCCCCGGCGAGCCGCTCGCGCAGTCCCGGCAGCGACTCGCTCTGCCAGCCGGCCGCGGCGTCACCCCCGTCGCCCCACAGGGAGTCGATCATGACCTGGCGCAGTCGCAGTACTTCCCCGGCATCCTCGGGCCGGGCCCGTCGCACGAGACTCATGGGCGCAGGCTAACCACCACGGCCGGGCCCGGTCCTGGGGATTTTCTTACCGGATCAGCTTGCTTGGAGTGCACTCCAACGCCATAGCGTGGAGGCATGACGGTGATGCAGACCACGCCAGCGGCCACCGAGCACGCCACCCCCGCCGACATCTGCTCCGCCCCTCCCCGGCGCCACCCCCGCCCCGACGGCCAGGACCGCTACACGATCAGCGAGGTCGTCGCGTTCACCGGTCTGACCGCGCACACCCTGCGCTGGTACGAGCGGATCGGGCTGATGCCGCACATCGACCGCTCGCACACCGGCCAGCGCCGCTATCGCAACCGCGACCTGGACTGGCTGGACTTCGTCACCAAGCTCCGGCTGACCGGCATGCCGGTGGCGGACATGGTCCGGTACGCGGAGCTGGTCCGGGAGGGCGAGGACACCTACGCGGAGCGGCAGGCCCTGCTGGAGTCGACCCGCCGGGACGTCCTGAACCGGATCGCCGAACTGCGCGACACGCTCGCCGTACTCGACCGCAAGATCAGTTTTTACGCCACGGAGGGGACCACTCGATGACCGACGCCAGGATTCCGACGGTACGGCTCGGCACGGACGGGCCGGAGGTCGGTGTGCAGGGCCTCGGCTGCATGGGCATGAACTTCGGCTACGGCCCGACGGACGCCGGGCAGGCCCGTGCCGCGCTGGACCGGGCGCTGGAGCTGGGCGTCACGCTGTACGACACGGCGGACGCCTACGGTGCCGGGGAGAACGAGCGGTTCCTCTCGCCGTTCTTCAAGGCGCACCGGGACGAGGTGGTCATCGCGACCAAGTTCGCCCTGTCCATCCCGCCGGACGACCCGACCAAGCGCATCATCCGCAACGACGCGCCCTACATCCGCGAGGCGGTCGAGGCCAGCCTGAAGCGGCTGGACGTCGAGGTGATCGACCTCTACTACATGCACCGCCGCGATGTGAACGTCCCCATCGAGGAGACCGTCGGCACGATGGCGGAGCTGGTCCGCGAGGGCAAGGTCAAGCACCTCGGGCTCAGCGAGGTCACCGCGGACGAGCTGCGCGCCGCGCACGCCGTGCACCCGATCGCGGCCGTGCAGTCGGAATGGTCGCTGTTCAGCCGGGACATCGAGGCCAGGGTCGTACCGGCCGCGCGGGACCTGGGCGTGGCCCTGGTGCCGTACTCGCCGCTCGGCCGCGGTTTCCTCACCGGCTCCTTCACCAACGCCGAGCAGGACCTGACGGCCGACGACTTCCGCCGCCAGCAGCCCCGCTTCACCGGCGACAACGCGGCGGCCAACGCGGCCCTGCTGGAGCCGATCCGGGCGATCGCCGAGGCCCGCGGCGCCACGCTCGGCCAGATCGCCCTGGCCTGGGCGCAGCAGCGGGCGTCGGTCGCGGGCCTGCCCGTGGTGCCGATCCCGGGCACCCGCAAGCCGGGCCGGGTGGAGGAGAACGTGGCGGCGACCCGCATCACCCTCACCGAGGACGAACTCGCCACCCTGGAGCCGATCGCCTCCCGAGTCTCCGGCGACCGCTACCCGGACATGCGCTTCGCCTCGGCGGGCCGCGAGTAACGACCACTCGCCGGGCGCGGCCCAGTGGGGTTGGCCGTGCAGCGGGGATGGCATTCGGGCGGGGCCGGCCGCCCGGCGGGGTGGGCCTTCCGGGTGGGGCCGTCCTTCGGACGGGGCCGCCCGCCCGGTGAGTCCGACCTTCTGGCGAACCCGTCCGCCCGGCGGGATCGGCCGGGACTCGCCGCCCGACGGGTCCGCCGTCCGCCGGGGCTGACTGCCTGGCGCGCCCGACTGCCTGGCGTGCCCGGCTGCCCGACGCGTCCGGCCGTCCGGCGGGTTCGGCCGCCTGGTGGGGTTGGTTGTCCGGTGAGTCCTTACCCTCCGGTGAGCTCGGCCGCTCGGCGGGGCTGGTCGTCCAATGCGGCCGACCGCTCGGTGGGGCTGGTTTTCGGGTGGGGTCAGCCGTCCGGCGTGCCCCGCGGTCCGGTGGGGCTGGCTGGGACTCGCCGCCCGGCTGTAGATGGGCCGACCGCCTGCCGGGGCTGATTGCCTGGCGTGCCCGGCTGTCCGGCGCGCCCGGCTGTCCGGCGGGTTCGGCCGCCTGGTGGGGTTGGTTGTCCGGTGAGTCCTTACCCTCCGGTGAGCTCGGCCGCTCGGCGGGGCTGGTCGTCCAATGTGGCCGACCGCTCGGTGGGGCTGGTTTTCGGGTGGGGTCAGCCGTCCGGCGTGCCCCGCGGTCCGGTGGGGCTGGCTGGGACTCGCCGCCCGGTTGTAGGTGGGCCGACCGCCTGGCGGGTCCGCCGTCCGCCGGGGCTGACTGCCTGGCGCGCCCGGCTGTCCGGCGCGCCCCGCCGTCCGGCGCGCCCCGCCGTCCGGCGGGCTCGGCCGTCCGGTGTGCCCGGCCGTTCCGCAGGGTCTGCCGGTCCGTCGTGTCGGACGAGGGAGTCGGCCGGGCGGTCACAGTTCGGCGAGTAGTTCCGCCTTCTTGGTGGAGAACTCCTCGTCGGTGACCAGGCCGGCCTGGTGGAGTTCGCCGAGGTGGCGGATCCGTTCGGCGATGTCGGCGGGGTCGCGCCGGGCCGGGGCCGGTAGCGCGGGCACCGGTCCCCGGGTGCGCACGGCGGCCAGGACCGCCGCGGCGAACGGCAGCGACTCGTGCACCGGGCCGTAGCCCAGCCCGAAGACGACGGCCGCCGGGTCCTGGTCGGGCTGCGCGGGCGCCGCCGGGCCGGCCGACCGCCGGATCAGCCGCAGATGGCCCTCGAAGACCTCCGGCGAGCGCCACTCCACCCCGCTCAGCTCGGCCACCGCGAAGCTCTGGTCGCCGGCCTTCCACTTCGTCGAGGACGCCCCCGTCCAGGACCAGCGGAACTGCACGGACGTCCCGTCGAAGGACGCCTTGCCGTCGTAGGCCTTGAACTGCAGGGGTGCCTCGGGCGCCGCGACCAGGTGCCGGTCGGCGGGGCCGGACTCGGTGAGCAGCCCCTTCAGCTCGTCGGCGTAGTACTCGGCGAGGGTCTCCCGCTCGGCCGGCAGCACCAGCCGGTAGGGGTCGGAGCCCTCCTTCAGCTGCCCGTCGGCCGCCTCCATCAGCGGATCGGCGCCGGGGCGCGGCCGCAGGCGCAGGACGACCGTCCCGCGCCGGCCCGGGCCGAGCGTCACGCCCTCGACCGCGGCCAGCGGGATCCGGCGCTCGCCCAGCGCCTGGAACAGCTTGGGTGTTCGAATCCCCCGTTCGTAACGGATGAGCACGGAGTCGGACTCGAACTCCCAGACGGCATGAAATCCCGCCAGTACGTCACCCATGCGGCTCATCGTATGCGGCACGTGTCCCTCCGTCGCCACCCTCGCGGACCGCACTTCCTGCTGTTTCTACGCGCGTTGGGCCGTCGGCGTGCCGGACAGACCGGACCGGCACGCATCGTCCTCCCGTGCGCACGTCACCTCGCTGTACGCGCCCACCCCGACGTCGGCGAGATTGCGCAGGCTGTCCGTGCCCGGCTGGAAGTAACCGCTGTGACCCTCGGCGTCCCGGGCGGACAGCACCCGCGCGCCGAACCCGGCGGACACCGGGTCGGCGCCGTGGCCGAGGCCGCCCAGCTCCAGGTAGGGCACATCGCGCACCCAGTCGCTGGCGTCCCGCATGGCCCACACCCGGGCCGTCGTGCCGAGGTCGGCGGCGCTGGCGGCGCGCATGCCGGGGCTCGCGGCCACCGCCAGGTCGGCGACCCGGCGGGGCATGCCGCGCGCGGCCACCCCGCACAGCACCGAGCCGTAGCTGTGACAGAACATCGACACCGGGGCCCGGCCGGGCAGGGCCCGCAGCAGCGCGTTCAGCCGTACGGCGCCCTCCTCGGCGCGCAGTCCGGTGGCCGCGTCGACCCCGAGTCCGTCGGGGGAGGTGTAGTCGGCCCAGGCGATCACCGCGGTACGGGTCGAGGGGCGCGCCGCGCGCTCGGCCGCGTAGAGCGCCTTGGCCATGCCGACCGGGGCGCTGTAGGGGCGGCTGGTGCGCTGGAAGGTGAGCAGGTCGGTGTCGACGCCGGGGACGACGACCGAGATCCGCCGGGCCGCGCCGAGGTCGCCGAACACCTCGGCGATCCGGCCGGAGCCCTCGGGGTCGAAGGCCAGGATCTGCCGGCCGTCGCTCAGCAGGGACTCGTAGCGGTGCATCCGCCGGCCCGCGTCCTGCTGGCCCGCGGTGCTGAGCCGGCTGTCGTGCATGCGGGCGCGCTCGGTCTTGCGGGCCTGGTCCACCGCGATGTGGTTGGCCCGGTAGCGCAGGGAGACCGGCGCGCCGTTCATGTTGCCGACCGCGAGCGGGTAGCGGCGGGCCAGCCGGTCGCGGTCGCCCGGGGTGAGCGAGCCGAAGAAGCGGGCGAGCCGGGTGGGGGCGGCGTCGGGGTCCGGCAGGCGCAGGCCGTGCAGGTGACCGTGGCGCCACTCGGCGAGGGAGGCCGCGAGCGCCGACGACTCCCGGTGGGTGCGCAGGGCGGTCCAGCCGGTGGTCGCGAGCATCACGAACACCACGGCCAGCGCCAGCAGGGCGCGCCAGATGCTGAGCTGTGGGGAGGTGTCGAAGGAAGTCACTGGGAGGACACCCTAGGAGAGCGAGCGGGTCTCGGGGTAACCGAGTGACGGGGATCACGTTTCGGCGGGCGGTGGTGAGGGAGTCGGCGATCTGCCAACGATCTCAGGTGCTCCGCCAGTTTCCGGTCAGCGCCGAACCCACCTGATCGAGGTACGACGTGGTGAGCGTCCGGATCAGCTCGGGCCCGGGGTCCTCGCTCGTGCACCACTGCCGTTCGGTGACGCGCATCACCCCGCCGAACACGGACACGGCCAGCCGGGGCCGGGGGTCGCCGTCCACGTCGACGCCCTCCCGCTCGGCCAGCACCCGCGCGAGGGTCTCCTCCATCGCGGCCAGCCGGCGCAGCCGGGCGGCGAGCAGCGCGGGCTCGGCCTCGATCGTGCGGTACATGCTCAGGTGCAGCTCGACCGGTACGACCGACTCGACGGTCTCGCGCATCTCGTCCCAGCTCTCCAGGAACGCCTGGCGCAGGGCCCGCATCGGCGTCTCGTGCGGCGGGCGCGCCCGTACGGCCGCCACGAACGCCGCCTCCGCCATGTCCTGGACCGCGAAGGCCACGTCCTCCTTGCCCGCGAAGTAACGGAAGAAGGTGCGCTGCGAGACGTCGACGGCTTCGGCGATCTCGTCGACGGTGGTGCGCTCGTAGCCCTGCGTGGTGAACAGTTCGAGAGCGGCCCGCAGCAGTGATTCCCGTGTACGCCGCTTCTTCCGCTCGCGCAGCGTCTCCATGGCCACTCTCCTGTGAACGCGGGCGAACCTCCGTCCGGCCCTGACTTGACCCCCATTTTTCGTGTCAGTAACCGACTAGTGAATTGGTTTGTCAACTGTCAGTGGCTGTCACTAACCTGAGTGTATGACTAGTCAGACCACCATCGACGCGACGGGGCCGGGGGACGACGCACCGGCCGCCCCGTCCGGGCCGCGGCCGGCCGCGGGCCTGCGCGGCCACCCGTGGCTCACGCTGATCACCGTCGCCGTAGGGGTCATGATGGTGGCCCTCGACGGCACCATCGTGGCCATCGCCAACCCGGCCATCGGCAAGGACCTGCACGCCAGCTGGGCGCAGCTGCAGTGGATCACCAACGCCTACTTCCTGGCGCTCGCGGTCTCCCTGATCACCGCCGGCAAGCTCGGCGACCGCTTCGGCCACCGGCAGACGTTCCTGATCGGCGTCACCGGCTTCGCCGCCGCCTCCGGTGCCATCGGACTGTCGGACAGCATCGCCGCGGTCGTCACCTTCCGTGTCTTCCAGGGCCTGTTCGGCGCGCTGCTGATGCCGGCCGCACTCGGCCTGCTGCGCGCGACCTTCCCGGCCGAGAAGCTCAACATGGCGATCGGCATCTGGGGCATGGTCATCGGCGCCTCCACCGCCGGCGGCCCGATCCTCGGCGGTGTCCTCGTCGAGCACGTCAACTGGCAGTCGGTGTTCTTCATCAACGTGCCGGTCGGCGCCCTCGCCCTGCTGCTGGGCCTGCTGATCCTGCTCGACCACCGCGCCGAGAACGCCCCGCGCTCCTTCGACCTGCTCGGCATCGCCCTGCTCTCGGGCGCGATGTTCTGCCTGGTCTGGGCCCTGATCAAGGCCCCGGCCTGGGGCTGGGGCAACGGCAAGACCTGGCTGTTCCTCGTCGCCTCGGTGGTCGGCTTCGCTCTGTTCGCCGTCTGGGAGAAGCGGGTGAAGGAGCCGCTGATCCCGCTGGCGCTGTTCCGCTCGGTCGCGCTGTCCGCGGGTGTCGTCCTGATGGTGCTCATGGCCATCGCCTTCATGGGCGGCCTGTTCTTCGTCACCTTCTATCTGCAGAACGTCCACGGCATGAGCCCGATCGACGCGGGCCTGCACCTGCTGCCGCTGACCGGCATGATGATCGTCGGCTCCCCGCTGGCCGGTGCCCTCATCACCAAGGCCGGCCCGCGGATCCCGCTGGCGGGCGGCATGGCCGTCACCGCGATCGCCATGTACGGCATGTCCACGCTGGAGGAGAACACCGGCAGCGGCCTGATGTCCGTCTGGTTCGCCCTGCTCGGCCTCGGCCTCGCCCCGGTGATGGTCGGCGCCACGGAGGTCATCGTGGGCAACGCCCCGATGGAGCTGTCCGGTGTCGCGGGCGGACTCCAGCAGGCGGCCATGCAGATCGGCGGCAGCCTCGGCACGGCCGTGCTGGGCGCGGTGATGGCCTCCAAGGTCGACCACACCCTCGGCGACAACTGGGCGGACGCCGGGCTGCCGAAGCTGCCCCCGCAGCAGCTGCACCAGGCGGCCGAGGCGGTCCAGCAGGGCGTCGCGCCGGTGACCAAGGGCACCCCGGCACCCATAGCCGAGAAGATCACCGAGGTGGCCCACCACACCTTCATCGACGGCATGAGCCTCGCCTCCCTCGTGGCGGCGGGCGTGGCCGCGGTCGCCGTCCTCGTCGCGCTGCTCACCAAGCGCGGCGCGAACGCGGAGGCGGGCGCGGGCGTGGGCCACATCTGACGGCCTCCTCCGGGCGGAGTTCGCCTATCAGGGTGACTCCGCTCAAGATCGCTGGCTCCCGGCGCGCGCCGCAGGTCACAGTGGGTCAACTCCTCCGCAGGACATGGGAGGACCACCGGGCCGCGGCGCGCGCTGTCGGAGGGGGACAGCGCGCCCGGTCTGCTCCGGCGCAACCGGGGTACTCGCACCGTGAAGCCGAACTGTCCAGATGCCTCAGGGAGTTGATGATGGCTGGCTTCGGGCACGGAACACGCGGGTACCCCCGGTCGCGTGGCCGGACGTGGTCACACACCGGGCCGGACCGCGCGACGCTCGGGATCATCGGCGCCATCTGCGCGGTGGCCGGCTTCTTCGCGCTGGGGATCGTCCTCGGTCCCGTCGCGATCTTCTGCGGCTGGCAGTCCATGGGCCGCAGCTGGTCCGGCGAACGCAATGTACCGGCGCTGGTGGCCCTGGTCCTGGGCGCCATCGACACCCTGCTCGCCGCCATAGCCCTCGCGGGCGCGGCGACCTGGGGCAACGGCCTCCTCTAGGCCCTGTCGGCCTGGGGGGCCCGCGGCTCGTTGCCGGGCGCGGGCGGGCCGGCGCTGACCGCGCGGCCCTCCGCGCCCCTTCGAGGCTCCGCCTCCGTCAGCCGTGCCACCTCGGCGCGCAGCAACCGCACCTCCTCGGCCAGCGCGGCGATGGCCTCCGTCTGCCGCCGCTCCTCCACGTCGTCCTTCTCGAACCGTGAGATGAACCAGGCGGCGATGTTCGCGGTGACGACACCGAGCAGGGCGATCCCGGACAGCATCAGCCCGACCGCGATCATCCGCCCCAGGCCCGTCGTCGGCGCGTGATCGCCGTACCCCACGGTCGTCATCGTCGTAAAGGACCACCACACCGCGTCACCCAGCGTCCGGATGTTCCCGCGCGGTGACTCGCGTTCCACGGACAGCACGGCCAGCGAGCCGAACATCAGAAGGCCGATCACGGCCCCGACGACATACGTGGTCAGCCGGATCTGCGGAGCCATCCGCGCCCGCCGGCCCACCAGCAGCAGCGTCGACACCAGCCGCAGCAGCCGCAGCGGTTGCAGCGCCGGCAGGACGACCGCGCACAGGTCGGGCCAGTGCCGCCGTACGAACGTCTTCCGGTGCGGGGCGAGCGCCAGCCGGACCAGGTAGTCCAGGGCGAACGCCCCCCACACCACCCACTCGACCCCCGTGCACAGGGCCGTCAGGGACCGCCCGGCCGAGGCGTCCACGATGGGCACCGCGTAAGCGACGGCGAAGGCCACCGCGAGCCCCAACAACGGCCGTTCGGTGAACCGCTCCCACCGCGCCTGCGCGGACAGCTGCTCCATGGCGCAATGGTAAAAAAGCCGTAAGGGGAGCGCCCCGTAAGGGGCGCGGGGAACGGCGCGGGCCACCGGCCCGCACCTTCCCCACGACCCCCTGTCGGCCGAAGCCGAGAGTGGGGGAGGCTACGCGTCGCCCCCGGCCACTCCCGGGTCCGCCGCCGAGACATCCAGCAGCCGGTACCGGTCGATGGCCTGCTTCAGCACGGACCGGTCGACCTTCCCCTCCCGCGCCAGTTCCGTCAGCACCGCCACCACGATCGACTGGGCGTCGATGTGGAAGAAGCGGCGCGCGGCGCCCCGGGTGTCGGCGAAGCCGAACCCGTCTGCGCCCAGGGACTGGTACGGTCCGGGCACCCAGCGCGCGATCTGGTCCGGAACCGATCGCATCCAGTCGGACACGGCCACGAACGGTCCCTCCGCGCCGCCGAGCTTGCGCGTCACGAACGGCACCCGCTGCTCCTCCTCCGGATGCAGCAGGTTGTGCCGCTCGCAGTCCACGGCCTCGCGGCGCAGCTCGTTCCAGGAGGTCGCCGACCACACGTCCGCCCGGACGTTCCACTCCTCGGCCAGGATCCGCTGCGCCTCCAGGGCCCAGGGGACCGCCACGCCGGAGGCCATGATCTGCGCCGGGACGGCGCCGCCGGTGGCCTCGCCGATCTTGTGGATGCCCTTGACGATGCCCTCGACGTCCACGTTCGGCGGTTCGGCCGGGTGCTGGATGGGCTCGTTGTAGACGGTGAGGTAGTAGAAGACGTCCTCGCCGTGCGGGTGCTCGGGCGAGCCGCCGTACATCCGGCGCAGGCCGTCCTGGACGATGTGCGCGATCTCGTAGGCGTACGCCGGGTCGTAGGCCACGCACGCCGGGTTGGTGGAGGCCAGCAGCTGGGAGTGGCCGTCCGCGTGCTGGAGACCCTCGCCGGTCAGGGTCGTACGGCCGGCGGTCGCGCCCAGGACGAATCCGCGCGCCAGCTGGTCGGCCATCTGCCAGAACTGGTCGCCGGTGCGCTGGAAACCGAACATCGAGTAGAAGACGTACACCGGGATCAGCGGCTCGCCGTGCGTGGCGTACGCCGAGCCCGCGGCCATCAGCGAGGCCGTGCAGCCCGCCTCGGAGATGCCGTCGTGCAGCATCTGGCCGGTCGGCGACTCCTTGTACGCCAGCAGCAGCTCGCGGTCCACCGCCTCGTACTGCTGGCCCAGCGGGTTGTAGATCTTCGCGCTCGGGAAGAAGGAGTCCATGCCGAACGTGCGGTACTCGTCCGGCGCGATCAGCACGAACCGCCTGCCGATCTCCTTGTCCCGCATGAGGTCCTTCAGGAGCCGGACGAAGGCCATGGTCGTCGCGATGGACTGCTGGCCCGTGCCCTTCTTCACGGTCGCGTACGCCTTGTCGTCCGGCAGGGCGAGCGGCTCCGAGCGCACGACACGCGTCGGGACGTAACCGCCGAGCGACCGGCGGCGGTCGTGCATGTACTGGATCTCCTCCGAGTCCCGGCCCGGGTGGTAGTACGGCGGCAGGCCGGACTCCAGCTCCCGGTCGGAGATCGGCAGGTGCAGCCGGTCCCTAAAGCGCTTGAGGTCGTCGACCGTCAGCTTCTTCATCTGGTGCGTGGCGTTGCGGCCCTCGAAGTTCGGGCCCAGCGTCCAGCCCTTGACCGTCTTGGCCAGGATGACCGTCGGCTGGCCCTTGTGCTCCTTGGCCGCCTTGAACGCGGCGTAGATCTTGCGGTGGTCGTGTCCGCCGCGGCCCAGGTGCAGGATCTGGTCGTCGGTCATGTTCTCGACCATCGCGCGCAGCCGGTGGTCGTCGCCGAAGAAGTGCTCGCGGATGTAGGCCCCGGACTCGGTGGCGTACGTCTGGAACTGGCCGTCCGGGGTCGTGTTCATCTTGTTGACGAGGATGCCGTCCCGGTCCTGCGCGAGCAGCGGGTCCCAGGAGCGGTCCCAGATCAGCTTGATCACGTTCCACCCGGCGCCCCGGAAGACCGACTCCAGCTCCTGGATGATCTTTCCGTTGCCGCGCACCGGGCCGTCGAGGCGCTGGAGGTTGCAGTTGACCACGAAGGTCAGGTTGTCCAGGCCCTCGCGGGCGGCCAGGGTGAGCTGGCCGAGCGACTCGGGCTCGTCCATCTCGCCGTCGCCGAGGAACGCCCACACGTGCGAGCGCGAGGTGTCGGCGATGCCGCGCGCCTGCATATAGCGGTTCATCCGCGCCTGGTAGATCGCCGAGAGCGGGCCGAGGCCCATGGAGACCGTCGGGAACTCCCAGAAGTCCGGCATCGAGCGCGGGTGCGGGTAGCTGGACAGGCCGTCCGGGTACTTCGACTTCTCCTGGCGGAAGCCGTCGAGCTGCTCGGCGGTGAGCCGGTCGAGCAGATAGGCGCGGGCGTAGATGCCGGGGGAGGCGTGGCCCTGGAAGAAGACCTGGTCGCCGCCGTCGCCCTCGTCCTTGCCGCGGAAGAAGTGGTTGAAGCCGACGTCGTAGAGCGAGGCGGAGGAGGCGAAGGTGGCGATGTGGCCGCCGACGCCGATGCCCGGGCGCTGGGCGCGGGAGACCATGACGGCCGCGTTCCAGCGGGTGGCGTTCAGGATCCGGCGCTCGATCTCCTCGTTGCCGGGGAAGAACGGCTCGCTCTTGGTGGGGATCGTGTTGACGTAGTCCGTGCTGCGCATCTCGGGCACGGCCACGCGCCTCTCGCGGGCCCGCTCGATCAGGCGCAGCATGAGATAGCGGGCCCGCTCCCGGCCGCGCTCGTCGACGGCGGCGTCCAGGGAGTCGAGCCACTCCCGGGTCTCTTCGGGATCGAAGTCGGGGACCTGACTCGGAAGGCCGCCAATGATGATCGGGTTGCGATCGGATCCGGAAGCCACGCTGTTCCTTACCTGTCGGAGGGCCAGTTCTCGTTAACAGCTGCCTGCACCGTTCCCCATCGTGTACCTGGGGAACGCGTACGTCATCTCCACGGTCGTCTCCGCCGGCGCACCACCGGTCAAAACGCAACGATACGCCCGGGGTGTGACGTGCTTGGCAAAATTGTTCGAGCGACGTAACCCAGGATGATTCCGAACGGTGCAAACCGGGCACACCGGCGTGATGTGGGTAGGGGAAAAGCGCGATACGGTGCCAGGAGTTGCGACGACACGGCCGGGATCGTCACCGTTTCGACGGTCCCGACGGCCGGGTACTTGCGCGATCCGTCCCGCCCGTGTGGACTACGGCCAATGCTTCGCGCACGCGCGTGGCTGAGATACTCAACAAAGACATGATCAGGAGGCAACCCGTGAGCGCGACCGCGGACCACGCGGAGGAGCGGACGAACCCTGCCGCCAGGCTGGGGTTCCAGCCCGGGCAGGTGGTCCAGGAGATCGGCTACGACGACGACGTCGATCAGGAGCTCCGCGAGGCCATCGAGGAGGTCACCGGGACTGACCTCGTGGACGAGGACTACGACGACGTGGCCGACGCCGTTGTGCTGTGGTTCCGTGACGACGACGGCGACCTGACGGATGCGCTGGTGGATGCCACCACGTACATCGAGGAAGGCGGCGCCATCCTGCTCTTCACGCCGAAGACCGGCCGTGACGGGTATGTGGAACCGAGCGACATCCAGGACGCCGCCACGACGGCCGGCCTGACGGCGTCGAAGAGCGTCAGCGTCGGCAAGGACTGGAGCGGCTCGCGCCTGGCGACGCCCAAGGCCGCCAAGTCCAAGCGGTGACCGTCTGAGCCGACCGCCGGCCGGGCCGGGCCTTCATCGGGGCCCGGCCCGGCCGCCGTGAACCCCTCGGTGACCGCTGCGTAGGGTGGACCCGAGCGCCGGTGCGCGCTCACGCGTCACTTCCACCCGAACAGTCCCCCGAAGGGATGCACGACGATGGCGATCCAGGTCGGCGACAAGGCACCCGACTTCGAGCTCAAGGACAACCACGGCCGGAGCGTGAAGCTCTCGGACTTCCGCGGCGAGAAGAACGTGGTCCTGCTCTTCTACCCCTTCGCCTTCACCGGCGTGTGCACCGGCGAGCTGTGCGAGCTGCGTGACAACCTGCCGAAGTTCACGGACCGCGACACCCAGCTGCTCGCCGTCTCCAACGACTCCGTCCCCACCCTGCGCGTCTTCGCCGAGCAGGAGGGCCTGGAGTACCCGCTGCTGAGCGACTTCTGGCCGCACGGCAACGTCTCGCGCGCCTACGGCGTCTTCGACGAGGACAAGGGCTGCGCCGTCCGGGGCACCTTCATCATCGACAAGGAGGGCGTCGTGCGGTGGACCGTGGTCAACGGCCTGCCGGACGCCCGTGACCTCGGCGACTACGTGAAGGCGCTCGACGCTCTGTGAGCCACGCGGGCCGACACCTGGGTTTCCTCGGCCCGAGCTGCGCGGCGGGCGGGAACCCGTCACTAGGATCGGCACGTTGATCCCATATCCGAAGCACGACGGGGCTCCCCGCCCCTGAACACCACATGGAGGACCCGTGGGAGTCAGCCTCAGCAAGGGCGGCAACGTATCGCTGACGAAGGAGGCCCCGGGCCTGACCGCGGTCATCGTCGGTCTGGGGTGGGACGTGCGGACCACGACCGGTACCGACTTCGACCTCGACGCGAGCGCGCTGCTGCTGAACAACGCCGGCAAGGTCATCAGCGACCAGCACTTCGTCTTCTTCAACAACCTCAAGAGCCCCGACGGCTCGGTGGAGCACACCGGTGACAACCTCACCGGTGAGGGCGAGGGCGACGACGAGCAGATCAAGGTGAACCTGGCCGGTGTCCCGGCCGACGTCGACAAGATCGTGTTCCCGGTGTCGATCTACGACGCCGAGAACCGCCAGCAGTCCTTCGGCCAGGTCCGCAACGCCTTCATCCGCGTCGTCAACCAGGCCGGCGGCGCGGAGATCGCCCGCTACGACCTGAGCGAGGACGCCTCCACCGAGACCGCCATGGTCTTCGGCGAGCTGTACCGCCACGGCACGGAGTGGAAGTTCCGCGCCATCGGCCAGGGCTACGCCTCCGGGCTGCGCGGCATCGCGCAGGACTTCGGCGTCAACGTCTGATCCCGGCAGCGTAACGACACCCGCAGTGTCCGGCGCCGCACCGTTTACGGGCGGCGCCGGACGCGCAGGAGAACCAGGGAAGCACCAGCAGGGGAGGATCAGCATGGGCGTCACGCTCGCCAAGGGAGGCAATGTCTCCCTCTCCAAGGCGGCACCGAACCTCACCAACGTCATGATCGGGCTCGGCTGGGACGCGCGCTCCACCACCGGTGCCCCCTTCGACCTGGACGCCAGCGCGCTGCTGTGCGGCGCCGGCAACCGGGTGCTGGGCGACGACTGGTTCGTGTTCTACAACCAGCTCAAGAGTCCCGACGGCTCGGTGGAGCACACCGGCGACAACCTCACCGGTGAGGGCGACGGCGACGACGAGTCGATCCTGGTGGACCTCGCCAAGGTCCCGCTCCACTGCGAGAAGATCATCTTCCCGGTCTCCATCCACATGGCGGACGAGCGCGGCCAGACCTTCGGCCAGGTCTCCAACGCCTTCATCCGCGTGGTCAACCAGGCCGACGGCCAGGAACTGGCCCGCTACGACCTCAGCGAGGACGCCTCCACCGAAACCGCGATGATCTTCGGCGAGCTGTACCGGCACCAGGGCGAGTGGAAGTTCCGGGCGGTCGGTCAGGGGTACGCGTCGGGCCTGCGGGGCATCGCTCTAGACTTCGGAGTCAACGTTTCGTAAAGCCGCGTACGGCGCGGGGGAGAACTCTCCCCGGAATTCGTCCGGGAGGGGCCTCAACAGATGATGGGGTAGCCAGTGCTTCTCAAAACCTTCGGATGGTCCTTCGCGATCACCGTGCTCGGTCTGATCGCGGCGGCGTTCTACGGGGGGTGGACCGGCTTCGGGGTCGTGGCGATCCTGGCCATCCTGGAGATCTCGTTGTCCTTCGACAACGCCGTGGTCAACGCCGGAATCCTGAAGAAGATGAGCCCCTTCTGGCAGAAGATCTTCCTCACCGTCGGTGTGCTCATCGCCGTGTTCGGCATGCGGCTGGTCTTCCCCGTCGTCATCGTCGCCATCAGCGCCAAGATGGGCCCGATCGAGGCCGTCGACCTCGCGATCAACAACAAGGAACGCTACGAGCAGCTGGTGACCGACGCCCACCCGGCGATCGCCGCGTTCGGTGGCATGTTCCTGCTGATGATCTTCCTCGACTTCATCTTCGAGGACCGGGACATCCAGTGGCTGCGCTGGCTCGAGCGGCCCCTGGCCAAGCTCGGCAAGGTCGACATGCTGTCGGTCTGCATCGCCCTGGTCGTCCTGCTGATCACGTCCTTCACCGTCGCCACCCACGCCCACCAGCACGGCGGTATCCACGCCGACAAGGCCCAGACGGTGCTGATCTCCGGCATCGCCGGCCTGATCACCTACATGATCGTCGGCGGTCTCTCCGGCTACTTCGAGGACAAGCTGGAGGAAGAGGAGGAGCGCGAGCACGAGCAGGAGGAAGAGGCGGCCCGCAGCGGCAGGAAGAAGCCCGCGATCGTCCTGGCCGGCCAGGCCGCGTTCTTCATGTTCCTCTACCTGGAGGTCCTGGACGCGTCCTTCTCCTTCGACGGCGTGATCGGCGCCTTCGCCGTCACCAACGACATCGTCCTGATGGCCCTGGGCCTCGGCATCGGCGCCATGTACGTCCGTTCACTGACCGTCTACCTGGTCCGCCAGGGCACCCTCGACGACTACGTGTACCTGGAGCACGGCGCCCACTACGCCATCGGCGCCCTCGCCGTGGTCCTGCTGATCACCATCCAGTACGAGATCCACGAGGTCATCACCGGCTCCATCGGCGTGATCCTGATCCTCGCGTCCTTCCTCTCCTCGGTCCGCCGCAACCGCGCCCTGGCCGCCGCGGGCGAGGGCAGCGACGCGAAGGCAGAGGTCTCCTCCGGGGTGTGACACCCCCGCCGGTGAGGAACGCTTCGAACGGGGCGGCCGACGCGGTCGGCCGCCCCGTCGGTGTCACAACAGGTACCTGGGGGCGGGAATGGGTTTCTTCGACGGACTGCTCGGCGGGCGCGCCGCGGCCTTCGACTCGGGCAACGCGGCCACCAACGCCATCGAGCTGACCAGGCGGCACCCGACGGTGTCCCTGACCAAGCAGGGCGCGGCCACCGGCAATCTGCGCGTCAACCTCACCTGGCGGATGCGGACCTCCGACTTCGGCTCCGGCCCCCGCACCAGCCTGCTGCGCCACCCCTTCAAGGCGCTGAAGCCGCCGGAGATCCTCGGCCACGGCCAGAGCATGGTCAACGTCGACCTCGACCTGGGCTGCCTGTACGAACTCGCCGACGGCACCAAGGGCGTCGTCCAGCCCCTCGGCGGCTACCTCGGCGACGTCAACGCACCGCCGTACATCAAGCTCAGCGGCGACGACCGGTTCGGCTCCGGTTCCGGCGAGACGATGTACGTCAACCTCGACCACCGCGAGGACATAAAGCGGCTGCTGGTCTTCGTCTACATCTACGACCAGACGCCCGCCTTCGACCGTACCCAGGCCGTCGTCACCCTCTACCCGAGCAACGGCCCCCGCATCGAGATCGGCCTGGACGAACGCCACCCCCAGGCCCGCTCCTGCGCCGTCGTCCTCCTGGAGAACGTCAAGGACGAGATGATCGTCCGCCGCGAGGTGAAGTTCGTCTACGGCTTCCAGGGCGAACTGGACCGCCTCTACGGCTGGGGCCTCCAGTGGGGCAGGGGCTACAAGACGAAGGCGTAGGGGTGAACGGGTCGCGTCCGCTCACCGCCCGATGAACTGAGGCCCCTGAGGCGGCATCCGGAAGTACCCGTCCCCCGCCGAAGCCGCCGGCACCGGCACCGGTACCGGCTGGGGATACCCGTACGCCGGCACCTCCGGAGGCAACGGCAGGGCGGACGTCGGCGGCTCCTCCGCCGCCTCGGACTCGTCCACCGAGATACCGAAGTCCGTCGCGAGCCCCTTCAGCCCGTTGGAGTAGCCCTCGCCCAGGGCCCGGAACTTCCAGCCCTCCCCGCGCCGGTACAGCTCACCGCAGATCAGCGCCGTCTCGGACCCGGTCTCCGGCTTGATGTCGAACCGGGCCAGCGGCTCGGCGTCGGCGGCCCCCGCGTCGTACAGCAGGATGCACAGCGCCGGCACCTGGTCGAAGGTGACCCCGTCGGCGGAGGCGACCAGCAGTATCCGGGAGACGCCCGGCTCGACCCCGGTCAGGTCTGTCTGGATCGTGTCGGTCAGCCCCTCGGCGACCCGCTTCTTGCCCAGCCGCCACACCTTCCCGGAGGGGTGCCGGGGCTGGTTGTAGAAGACGAAGTCCTCGTCGGAGCGCACACGGCCGTCGGGCCCGAGCAGCAGCGCCGACACATCCACGTCCGGGACGCCCTGCCCAGGTGTCCAGCGCAGCACGGCGCGTACCGTGCCGGCCTCCAGCGGGACGTTCGACCCCTTCAGCATCGCGTGCGTCATGCGGTCATCCTGCCCTCTCGGTCCTGGTCACGACAATGTGGGGGGCGTGGCGCCGGCATGGGGGAGTTACCGGAAATTCATGTCCACGGGGAACCTCCGCCATGGGTCCCTACGTACTATTACCGGCCACCCTTTACCGAACCCAGAGGTGTGGCCGGAGTCCAAAGGGAGTCCTATGCGTCATTTCGGGCACATTGCCCCCGAGGTGCGGAAGCGCCTCTTCCACCAGGAGCCGTGCGCGTTCACCGCCGACTCCCCGGCCAGGCTGCTCTCCGCGGCCCTGGGTGCCACGCTCTACAGCCCGGCGACCCGGCCCCGGCTCGCGGACGACATCGTCAAGCAGGCGGGCAGGGGCGTGGTCTCGATGGTGCTGTGCCTGGAGGACTCGATCGACGACGCGGACGTGGCGGCGGGCGAGGAGAACCTCGTCCGGCAGTTCGCCGACCTCGCCGCCCGGCCCGGGGCGGAGCCGCCGCTGCTGTTCATCCGGGTGCGCACCCCCGAGCAGATACCGGACCTGGTCCGCCGTCTCGGCCCGGCCGGGCGCCTGCTGTCCGGGTTCGTGCTGCCCAAGTTCACCGAGGAACGCGGCATCCCCTTCCTGGAGGCCCTGACGGCGGCCGAGCACGCCGGCGGCCGGCGGCTGTTCGCCATGCCGGTCCTGGAGTCGCCCGAGCTGCTGTACCGCGAGTCGCGCGTGGAGACCCTGGAGGGCATCTCCCGCGCGGTCGACAAGTACCGCGACCGGGTGCTGGCCCTGCGCCTCGGCGTCACCGACTTCTGCTCCTCGTACGGCCTGCGCCGGGCCCCCGACATGACCGCCTACGACGTCCAGATAGTCGCCTCCGTGATCGCCGACGTCGTGAACATGCTCGGCCGGGCCGACGGCACCGGTTTCACCGTCACCGGCCCGGTCTGGGAGTACTTCCGCGCCTCCGAGCGCATGTTCAAGCCGCAGCTGCGGCAGAGCCCCTTCCTCCAGGTGCAGGCCGCCGAGCTGCGCGAGCGGCTGATCGCCCACGCCATGGACGGGCTGCTCCGGGAGATCTCCCTGGACCAGGCCAACGGTCTGCTCGGCAAGACCTGCATCCACCCCTCCCACGTCCTGCCCGTGCACGCGCTCTCCGTGGTCAGTCACGAGGAGTTCAGTGACGCCCAGGACATCCTGCGGCCCGAACGCGGCGGCGGGGGTGTACTGCGGTCGGCCTACACGAACAAGATGAACGAGGTGAAGCCGCACCGCGCCTGGGCCGAGCGGACCCTGCTGCGCGCCGAGGCGTTCGGTGTCGCCCACGAGGACGTCGGCTTCGTGGAACTGCTCGCCGCCGGCATACCCGGCTGAACCTTTCGCCACCTCAGCAAGGAACGCATGAAGAACGCAGTGAACGACGGGGTCTGGTCCGGCAGCTGGGTCGCCGAGCGACTCGGGGTCGGGCTCGTGGGCGACGACGGGCTGCCGGCCCTGCTGGGGCTCGCGCTGCGCCGCAACCCCAAGCGGGCCCACCTGCTCGTCTCCCACGTCCTCGGCAAGCACGTCCCGCAGTCGCCGTCCGTGATCTACGAGCATGGGCTGGACCTGGGCCGCCGGGTCGCCGCGCTGCTCGGCGCCGAGGCGTCGGACGCGGTCGTCCTCGGGTACGCCGAGACCGCGACCGGGCTCGGGCACTCCGTGGCGGACGGGCTCGGTGCCGTGCCGTATCTGCACTCCACGCGGCGGCCGGTGCGCGGGGTCGCCCCGGCGGGCGGGTTCGAGGAGTCGCACTCCCACGCCACGTCGCATCTGCTGCTGCCCGAGGATCCGCGGCTGCTGGCCGGGCGGGGGCCGCTGGTGCTGGTGGACGACGAGTTCTCCACCGGCAACACCGTGCTGAACACCATCCGTGACCTGCACGCGCGGTATCCGCGCCGTCGGTATGTCGTGGTCGCGCTGGTGGACATGCGGTCGGCCGAGGACACGGCCCGGCTGGAACGATTCGCCGGGGACATCGGGGCGCGGGTGGATGTGGTGGCCCTCGCCTCCGGGGTCGTGGAGCTGCCGGAGGGGGTGCTGGAGAAGGGGCAGCGGCTGGTCGCGGAGTGCGAGGCGGGGGATGAGGTCCCGTCCCGTGCCCCGCACGGGGCGCCTCAGCCGGGCCACGTCGTAAAAGCCGACCTGCACTGGCCCCCCGGCCTCCCCGACGGCGCCCGCCACGGTTTCACCCCCGCCCACCGCGCCCGCCTCGAAGCCGCGCTCCCCGCCATGGCCGGCCGGATACGCGAGGCCCTGCCCGCCGGCGCGCGCCGGGTGCTCGTGCTCGGGTTCGAGGAGCTGATGTACGCCCCGCTGCGGCTCGCGCGGGAGCTGGAGCGCGGTACGGACGCCGAGGTGCGGTTCTCCACCACCACCCGCTCGCCCGTGCTCGCGGTGGACGACCCGGGCTACGCGATCCGTACCCGCCTGGTCTTCCCCGCCCACGACGACCCGGCGGACGGACCCGGCGAGCGCTACGCCTACAACGTGGCCGGCGCCGGTTTCGACGCCGTCGTGGCCGTGGTCGACTCCGTCGCCGACACCCCCGCCCTGCACGCGCCGGACGGCCTGCTGGCCCGGCTCGCCGAGCAGGTCCCGCACGTTCTGCTCGCGGTCGTACCGTCGTACGTCCCGCACGTTCCCGAAAGGCCGGCCATGCTGCCCGAGCCCCTCCGCGGTCCCGCGTTCTCCTCGTACGCGCCGGAGGAGGTCGGCTGGCTGCTCCAGGACCTGTCCGACGTGCCCCTGGAGGCGCCGACCGAGGAGCGGGAGGAGGCCGTCCAGAGCGGTGGCGCGCACTACGCCGAGTCGCTGCCGGTGGAGTACCAGCCCAGCGAGCGCTACCAGGAGCTGTTCCACACGGCCCTCGAGGCGTCGGCGGCCCGGCTGGCGCGGGCGGTGGGGGTGGTCACCGAGACGGTGATCGCCGAGCGCTCGCCCCGCCCGGTGCTGGTCTCCCTGGCCCGCGCCGGCACCCCGGTGGGCATTCTGATGCGCCGCTGGGCGCGGTTCCGGCACGGGCTGGACCTGCCGCACTACGCCGTGTCGATCGTGCGCGGCCGGGGCATCGACGCCAACGCGCTGCGCTGGCTCGCCGCCCACCACGACCCCCGGGACGTCGTCTTCGTGGACGGCTGGACCGGCAAGGGCGCCATCACCCGGGAACTCGCCCAGGCCCTGGAGGAGTTCGCGCAGAAGGAGGGCGTCACCGGGTTCGACCCGGAGATCGCCGTCCTCGCCGACCCCGGTTCCTGCGTGCGCACGTACGGCACCCGGGACGACTTCCTCATCCCCTCCGCCTGCCTCAACTCCACCGTGTCCGGGCTGGTCTCGCGCACGGTGCTGCGCGCGGACCTGGTCGGCCCGGACGACTACCACGGCGCGAAGTTCTACCGCGAACTGGCCGGCGCCGACGTCTCCGTGGCCTTCCTCGACGCCGTCTCCGCCCGCTTCGAGGAGGTCGACGGCACCGTCACCGGCGCGGTCAAGGAACTCCTCGCCACCGACCGCACCCCGACCTGGGCGGGCTGGCGGGCGGTCGAGCGGATCTGCGAGGAGTACGGCATCCACGACGTGAACCTCGTCAAGCCTGGCGTCGGCGAGACCACCCGGGTCCTGCTGCGCCGGGTGCCGTGGAAGATCCTGGCCCGCGCGGGCGCCGGCCCCGAACTGGACCACGTCCGCCTGCTGGCCCAGCAGCGGGGCGTGCCGGTGGAGGAGGTCGGCGAGCTGCCGTACAGCTGCGTCGGGCTGATCCACCCCAAATACACACGCGGTGCCACGGGCGCCGACGGAAAGGCGGTGCACGTCTGATGCCGGTGCTGGTGGCGAGCGACCTCGACCGGACGCTGATCTACTCCTCGGCGGCCCTCGCGCTGACCATGCCGGACGCCCGGGCGCCCCGGCTGCTGTGCGTGGAGGTGCACGAGGCCAGGCCGCTGTCCTACATGACGGAGACGGCGGCCGGGCTGCTGACGGACCTCGGCGACGCGGCCGTGTTCGTGCCCACGACGACCCGGACGCGCAAGCAGTACCAGCGCATCAACCTGCCCGGCCCGCCGCCCCGGTACGCGATCTGCGCCAACGGGGGGCATCTGCTGGTCGACGGGGTCACCGACGCCGGCTGGCACGCGCGCGTGCTGGCGCGGCTCGCCGACGAGTGCGCGCCGCTGGCGGAGGTCCGCGAGCATCTGCTGCGCACGGCCGACCCGGTGTGGGTGCGCAAGCACCGGGTCGCCGAAGACCTGTTCGCCTACCTGGTGGTGGAGCGCGAGCTGCTGCCCGAGGACTGGGTGAAGGAGCTGGCGGTGTGGGCGGAGAACCGCGGCTGGACCGTCTCGCTCCAGGGCCGCAAGATCTACGCGGTCCCCAAGCCGCTCACCAAGAGCGCGGCCGTCCGCGAGGTCGCCCGCCGCACCGGCGCGGATCTGACCCTGGCCGCGGGCGACTCCCTCCTGGACGCCGACCTCCTCCTGGCCGCCGACCGGGGCTGGCGCCCGGGCCACGGAGAACTGGCGGACACAGGCTGGACGGCCCCCCGGATCACCGCACTACCGGAACGGGGCGTACTGGCGGGGGAGCGAATCCTGCGGGAGTTCCTGAGAACGGTCCGACAGCCGGCCTGAGGGGGCGACTACCCGCAGCACCCTCCACCACAACACCCGCCACCCCCGGACCGGGGCGCGGGCGCCGGCCCACTGGAGACGCCGCCCACAGCCACCGTGGACAAAAGCTTCACCGTGTCGTCATGCCCCGCGGGGCACGTCGCGGGGTCGGCGGACTCCGCCATAGGGCGGTTGAGTTCGAACGTGTCGCCGCAGCTCCGGCAGCGGTACTCGTAGCGAGGCATGGGCCCAGGTTAGCCGTCAGGGGGGTGCCGGGGGCAGCTCAATGTTTCATGAGTGTTGCCATCTGTGCGGCATATGTGCGGGGCATTCGAAAACGTTACTGATAATTTGTGAACGCCGTGGCGAGGATGCTCAGCTCACCCGCGCGAGCGAGACCGAGTGCGGAGGGAGACGCAGGCGTGACCGATGCGTCGCAGGGGGAGGACGGCCCCATGGGGGGTGGCCGTGGCGACAAGCCGCTGGGGGCCGACGAGACCCTGCATCTGAGAGTCGACGCCCTCAGGGCGGACGAAACGATGCAGCTGCGCGTCCCCGCGCCCTCGATGGAGTCCTCGCCGTCGAAGGAGTCCGCGCCGACCGGTGGCCGGGCCGACCGCCGACGCGGCGCGCGCTCCGCCGGCCGGAAGCGCTCGGCGGGCCGTCTGCTCGGCCCGCTCGCCCCGTATACCCGCCGAATAGCGCCCTACGCGCGCCGCCTGAAGCCCGTCTATCCGCGCCCCGGCCGCACCGGCTGGCGCCGCTGGATGCCCTCCTGGCGCCAGTGGATCGGCGGCCTCCTGGCCTCGTTCGGCCTGCTCGGCGCGTTCCTGGTGACCGCGTACGCGATGACGGACATACCGAGCGACATCAACTCGTACGCCACCCAGCAGGACAACGTCTACTTCTGGTCCGACGGCACGCCCATGGCCCGTACGGGCTGGGTGCAGCGGCAGGCGATGCCGCTGGAGGACATCCCGCAGGACGTGCGCTGGGCGGTGCTCGCGGCGGAGAACGAGAGTTTCTACTCGGACCCGGGCATATCCCTCAAAGGCATCAGCCGGGCACTGTTCCGCACGGTGGGCGAGGGGGACACCGAGGGCGGATCCACTATTACCCAGCAGTATGTGAAGAACGTTTACCTGACCCAGAATCAGACGGTCAGCCGTAAATTCACCGAGGCGATGATCGCCCTCAAGCTCGACAACAAGATGAGCAAGGACGAGATCCTGGAGGGCTATCTCAACACCAGCTGGTTCGGCCGGGGCACCTACGGCATCCAGCGCGCCGCCCAGGCCTACTACGGCAAGGACGTCGACAAGCTCGACGTCTCCGAGGCGGCGATGCTCGCCTCGCTGCTCAAGGGCGCCGGTCTGTACGACCCGACGCTCGGCAAGGCCAACCACGCGCGGGCGGTGGAGCGCTGGTCCTGGATCCTGGACCGGATGGTGAAGATCGGCAAGCTGTCGAAGCAGGAGCGGGCGAAGTACACGAAGTTCCCCGAGCCGTTGAAGACCAACCCGCTGTACGACACCGGCGAGCAGAGCGACTACCTGGTGGAGCTGGCGTCGAGTTACGCCAAGAAGGCCGCGCACCTGACGGACAAGCAGTTCGACCTGGGCGGCTACCAGATCTACACCACCTTCGACCGCAAGCGGGAGAAGGCCCTCACCGACGCCGTCACCAAGGCCCGGGAGGAGGCGCGGGACGAGACCCCCGAGGCGGCGCAGAACGGTCACTACGGCGCCGCCTCGGTGGCCGCGGACGGCAGGATCCTCGCCGTCTACGGCGGCCCGGACCACCGCAAGCAGGGCTACAACGAGTCCAACGCCACCACCGTCCCGGCCGGCACCGCGTTCCTGCCCTTCGTTTACGCCGCCGGACTCGAACACGGTGTGCACAAGACGCGCAGCGGCCCCGCCACCCCCGTGGGCCCGGACAGCGTCTACGACGGCGACGACGGCGTGCCCGTCACCACGCCCGAGGGCCCCTACTGGGACCGCAGCGGCAAGAAGGTCGCCGCGCACAACGACGGCGGGAAGTCGTACGGGAAGATCACCCTGCGCGAGGCGCTCGCCAAGTCGGTGAACACCCCGTTCATGCAGCTGGGCATGGACGCGGGACTGGACAAGGTGCGCGACACCGCCGTGGCCTCCGGGCTGCTGCGCTCCAGCATGGGCCCCCAGGTGCCCGGGCTGTCGCTGGGCACCTCCACGCCCAGCGCGATCCGGATGGCGAACGGCTATGCCACCTTCGCCGCCGGAGGCAACCACACCGAGCCGTACTCGGTGGGCCGGATCACCCGCAACGGCGCGCCGGTCGCGCTGAGCACCCCGTGCCCGAAGCGGGCGGTCGGCGCGCGGGTGGCCGAGCAGGTCACCGAGGCGCTCACCGACTCCTTCCGCACCGCCCACCCCGACGCGGCGGCCGGCCGGTCCGGGGTGTCCGGGAAGGCCGGCGGCACCGAGAAGGACACCGCCGCCTGGTACGTGGGCACGGCCGACTCGGTGTCCACCGCGATCGTCGTCTACCGGATCGACCTGGCCAAGTCCCTGGAGCCACTGCCGCTCCAGGGCCTGGCCGGGCCCGCCCACAGCGTCCCGTATGCCCTCTGGTCGGCCGCGACGGGCCTCGGCTGAGCCGGGAAAGAGCCCGTCCGTCCGCCCCTTCCGCAGAATGAGCCGCGCATGCCCCGCAAGATGTCGTCGTCAGGCCGCCGTCGAGCCCCCCGCCGCCGTGGCGCGCCCCGTGTCACCCGCCCCCAGGTCCTGACCCTGGCCGCGCTCCTCGTCGCGGCCTCGCTGGTGGCCGGGTTCCTGGCGCTGTCCGGTACGGACGGCGACGGCGCACCGGCCGCCGCGACGGGAAGCAGGAAGCCCGAACCGGCGGCGTCCCCCAGGAAGCCCAGCCCGACCCCGACCTGGGACGGCAAGGTCGAGGTGCTGGGGGACGGCTCGACCTCCTACACCGGCCCGCAGAAGGGCCAGTTGAAGCCGGTGCCGCTCAAGCCCGGTGAGAAGCCGCCCCAGTTCGTGGTCTTCTCCTGGGACGGCGCGCTGGAGGGCGGCGACCACCTGTTCTCGCACTACCGGGAGCTGGCGAAGGAGTACAACGCGCACATGACCTTCTTCCTCACCGGCATCTATCTGCTGCCGAAGAGCAAGAAGGCGCAGTACCAGGGCCCCATGCACTCCCCGGGGGACGCCGCGATCGACTACGCCACCGACGACCACATCCGCACCACCGTGGAGGAGCTGTCCAGGGCGTATAAGGACGGCAACGAGATCGGCACCCACTTCAACGGCCACTTCTGCGGCGCCAAGGGCGGCGGCGACTGGAGCGTGGCGCAGTGGAAGAGCGAGATCGACCAGTTCTACAAGTTCGTGGAGAACTGGAAGACCAACACCGGCTTCACCGATGTTCCGCCGCTGCCCTTCGACTTCAAGCGGGAGGTCACCGGCGGCCGGGCGCCCTGCCTGGAGGGCCAGCCGAACCTGCTGAAGGCCATCAAGGACTACGGCTGGCGCTACGACGCCAGCTCCCCGGGCGACTTCCAGATATGGCCCGTGAAGAAGAACGGCATCTGGGACTTCCCGCTGCAGATGCTGCCGTACGAGGACGGCAAGTACCAGGGCCTGTCCATGGACTTCAACTTCCTCTACAACCAGTCCGAGGGCGAGACCCAGGGCGACCCGGCCAAGTTCCCCGAGTGGGAGAAGCGCACCGTCGACTCCTACATGGCCGGCTTCAACCGCGTCTACTACGGCAGCCGCGCCCCGCTGTTCATCGGCAACCACTTCGAGGACTGGAACGGCGGCATCTACATGAAGGCCATCGACCAGGTGGTCAAGAACGTGTGCACCAAGGAGGGCGTCAAGTGCGTCTCCTTCAAGGAGCTGGCGGACTGGCTCGACGTGCAGAAGCCGGGGACCCTGGCCGCCCTGCGGGGCCTGGACCCGGCCCAGTCGCCGGACTGGTCGGCGGTCGTCAAGTAACCGGTCAGCACGGCTGATTCCACTTGTGCGCCCCTCTTCACAACCGCTGTGGCGGCCATGCGAAGATGCCCCTCTCCCGGTAGGTGTACCGGCGTAGAGGGGAACATCATTGAAATCCAGAAGACTGAGCCGTAAGGGGCGACGTACGGCCATAGTGACCGCCGCGGCCGCCTCGGTGGTCGCCGGTGTGGCCCTGGTGCCGAACTGGAGCGCGGGCGCGGCGGTGACCGACGACCCGACGGTGGACGCGGCCACCAAGGCGACCTTCCAGCGGCTGGCCGACGCGGTCTTCACCGACCGCACGCAGGCCCTGGTGGAAGGCGCGGGGACGAAGGAGACCCGGCACACGGCCGGTTTCTCCGGTTCCGTGAGTCTGTCCGGCGGACAGACGCGGGAGCAGACGTCGGCGCTGGAGCAGCTGCGCGACCGCCGCGGCCGGCTCGCCCGGCTGGGTGAGACGTACCGCGCGGGCAGCACCCAGGTCCGGCTCGACGCGACGCAGGTGAAGGGCCGCACGGCGAAGGTCGCGGTCACCGAGACCACGACGCTGACCTACGGCAGGACCACCGAGAAGAGCCCGAAGTCGACCGGCTTCCAGGCCCACCACGAGCTGACCTTCTCGGCCGACCGGCACGGGAACTGGCGGCTCACCGGCATCCGCGACACCGACGACGGCTACCTCGCCGTGAACCAGGTCGCCAAGCCGGACGTCGCCGCGCCGCAGGCCGAGGCCGAGGACGACGGTCCGCCGAGCGCGGCCCGCGCGGCCACCACCCGGCCGGCGCCGGCCAACCCGAAGAACTTCTCCGCGAGCGGCTACGACTACAAGGCCATGGTCGCCTACGCGCAGAAGTACTGGAGCAGGTACAACCCGGACTACCCGAACTTCAACGGGCAGGGGGCCGGCGGCGACTGCACCAACTTCGTCAGCCAGGCGCTGAAGGCGGGCGGCTGGAAGCACGTGCCCGGGTACACGTACGACTTCCACAAGTGGTTCGGCAACTCCGAGATCCAGTCGGACTCGTTCGTCGGCGTGAACGAGTGGTCCTGGTTCGCCCTGTCGTCCAAGCGGGCCACCAGCCTCGCCAACGTCTACCAGGCGGACCTCGGCGACGTGATCCAGATGGACTTCAACCGTGACGGTTCGAAGGACCACACGATGATCGTCACCTCCCGGGACCGCCTGGGCGTGCCGTACGTGACCTACCACTCGACCAACACGTACAACCGGTCGGTGGCCAGCCTGGTCGCCTCGTACCCGAACGCGGCGTTCTACGCCTACCGGACCTGATCCGGTCCCTGCCGCGGGCCCGGCCGCCCGCCGCCCTCCTCGTGCGGGGAGGGCTCGGGGTGGCGGGCCCGCCAGTACGGGTTGTCGTGCGGCAGCGCGTGCCCGACCCGGCCGTACATGCCGAAGGTCATCAGCAGCAGGCCCACGACGAAGCTGAAGTACACGTTCTGGATCTTGAACGCCAGGAAGTTGTTCGGGGTGTCCAGCAGGCCGAGGAACAGGAAGCCGTTCAGCAGGAACAGCACGCCGAGGACCATGTTCAGGGTGGAGGCGAAGTTCCCGCCGACGGCCGCGCCCACCAGCAGCAGCAGGCCGATGCAGATCGACAGCACGCTGAGCGCGCCGTTGGTGTTCAGCCCGGCGACCTGGTTGCCGCCCGTGTTGAAGAAACCGATCTGGTCCAGCAGGCCGAGAATGCCGAAGGCGACCAGGAACGCGCCTATCAGGCCCGCCCCGGCGCGGTAGACCCGGTTGAGCCGGTGGTCCACGGGCAGGTGATCGTCCAGCCGGGTCCGCCGGCGTTCCCGGGCGTTCCTCGAATGCACCGCGTGTGTGGCCATGTCCGCCTCCTCGGGCGCTAGCGGAGGCCATCCGTCCGTTCACCCAATATCCACCGGCCCCGCCCACCCGGCAACACGCCGGCCCCGGCCGCCGAGGGGTCACTCCGGCGCGGCGACCGGTGACGCGCCTGGTCCGGCGACTGGCGACGCCCCCGCTCGGCCGCCCGGCGTCGCACCGGCCTCGGCGGTCGGCAGCGCGCTTTCGGCGGCCGTCGGCGCGTCCGCTCCGGTGCCCGGCGATGCGCGGCCCCGGGCCGACCGGCGCCACACGTCACCCGCCCGCCCCGCCCGCCCGGTACCGACGTGACCCCGCCCGTCCGGTGTGGAGGCGGCACGCCGGCCCCGGCCGCTCGGGATCACAGCGCACGCGGCCGTCCGCCGCCCGCCGGGCTCAGTGGCCGGCGCCCCGGTCCTCGCGGATGAGGGCCACCACCCGTGCCACGCTCTGCCTGACCGCCTCCGTCTCGCCGAGGAAGTGCCAGTAGTCGGGGTGGCGCTCCGCCAGGGTGCCGATCGCGCGCTCCAGCCGGGCCACCGCGTCGTCCAGGGGGCGGGCGTGCCGGGGGTCGGGCGTCGTGCGGCCCGCCATCGCCAGCCGCTGGGCGTCCCGGATCGCGAACCGGGTCCGCTCGATCTCCTCCTGCGGGTCCTTCTGCACGGCGTTCAGCCGGGCCAGCCGGTCACCGGCGGCCGACACCGCCTCGTCGGTGGCGTTCAGCAGCGCCCGGACGGTGGACAGCAGCGCCGTGGCGTCCGCCCACCGCTGGTCGTCCCGCGCCGCCCGCGCCTCCGCCAGCCTCAGCTCGGCCTGCCGTACCTGGTCGGCCGCCAGCGCGGGCACCTGCTGGAGGTCCTGCCAGCAGGCGGCGGTGAACCGGCGGCGCAGCTCGCTGAGGACCGGCTCCACCTGCTCGGCCCGGGTGGTCAGCGCCTGCGCCCGGGTGCGCAGGGACACCAGCCGGTGGTCGATCTCCGCCGCCCGCTCGGGCAGCCGCTCGGCCTCGGCCCGGATCGCCCCGGCCTCCCGCTGCACCCGCTCGGCCCGCTCCAGCGTGGCGTCCACCCCGTGCTGCCCGGCGCCCTGGTTCAGCCGGGTCAGCTCCGGCGCCAGGGCGGCGAGCCGCGCGGCCAGGTCGTCGGCCCGCAGGTGCTTCGCGCGTACGGCGTCCAGGGCGTTGCTCGCGGCCAGCAGCGACTGCCGGGCCCGCTCCACGGCGGGCACCAGCCGGGCCAGCCGGGTCTCCGCCTTGTCCAGCAGCGGTCCGAGCGAGCGGCCGAACTCCTCCAGCTCCCGCCGCGTCCGCAGCAGTTCGTCCCGGGCCGCGGTCAGCTCGGTGCGGGCCCGCGCGGCCGGGCCGGCCTCCAGGGCGTCCCGGTCCAGGTCGTGGGCGTCGACGGCCTCGATGTACCGCCGGCTGGCCTCGTCGACGCGGTGCCCGAGCGCCGCGAAGTCGGTGACGGCGCGGCGGGCGGCGGGGGAGTCGTCCGCCGCCGCGATGGTCTCGACCGAGATCCGCAGGTCCCGCTGGGCGGTGTCGAGTTCGTAGAAGGCCGCCGCGGCGGCGTCCTTGGCGGCCTGGGCCTCGGCGCGCTGGTTCTGGGCCCGCCCGCCGAACCAGCGCCGGGTGCCCCCGCCGGCGAACGCGGCGGCCAGCAGCGGCGCGGCCAGCAACGGCAGGCCGAGCAGGACGAGGGTGTCCCGGACGGCGCGGCGGCCGAGCGGGGTGGGGGTGTCCCGGACGGCGCGGCGGTCACGCCGGGTCCGGGCGGTGGACGGCGGCGGGTGCGGCGGTGTCGCTGGCGTGCCCGGTGTCGCCGTCACATGCCTCTCCTGCGTGGTGATTCGCCCTGGGTGGTGTCATTGTCCCACCCGGGGAGGACGAGGACACGGGCCGGTCGGTTCGCCCGGGGCGCGTGACCTTGCCGTCTGTTTGCGGTGCGGCCCGCCGGGCAATGTAGGCTGTCGACCTGTCCGGGTGCGTAGCTCAGGGGTAGAGCGCCTGCCTTACAAGCAGGATGTCGGCGGTTCGAAACCGTCCGCGCCCACGGACAAGGCCCCTCGGAGCTCTCCGGGGGGCCTTCTTCCTTTCACTGTCCTTCCGCCTGCTCCTCATGGGCGTGCTTCAGGCAGGTCCGGGCGTCCATCCGCTCCGCCGCCGGGACCTCCGTCCAGAACCGGTGGGTGCTGACGAAGACCGCCAGCTCGTGCTCGCGCCGCCGCAGCTTCTCCACCTGGGCCTGCTCGTCCTCCGTCCAGCCGGGGGACGCGGGCCGCTCCACCTTGCGCCAGCCGTTGTCGTCGCTGAAGCCGTCCATCGGCTCGACCGACCAGGGCAGCCGCTTGAGCAGGGCCGACAGCTCGGCCCGGACCTGATGCAGCTCCTCCTGACCGGCGAGGAGGTCACTGGGGAATTCATAGGTCGTAGCCACGCGGCAATGCTACGCCTGTTCGAATTAGTGAAGCGAGGCCGGACAGGTGGTACGGGTGAGGTTTCAGCCGTACGAGTGACCGACGGTCAGTATGCCTGAGTGACCGTCGGTCAGCAGCTCGACTGACCGGTGGTCAGTATCCCGCCTCGCGCAGCTCCCGCACCAGCCGCCGCGCCACCGGCACCGGTACGCCGTGCCGCTCGGCCGCCCGCAGCAGGGCGCCGCCGATGGCGTCCAGCTCCAACGGCCGGCCGGCCTCGGCGTCACGCTGCATGGACGACTTGGCGGCGGGCGGGAAGGCGTCGTACCGGGCGAGGGCTTGCACCGGATCGGTGGGCGCGCCACAGGCCCGGCCGACCGCGGCCGTCTCGGCGACCAGCGCCTCCAGCTCGGCGCGGTACCGGGTGCGGACGGTGCCGAGGGGGACGCCGTACCGGGTCGTGAGCAGGGCGAACGGGGCGAGGAAGGCCATCTTGGCCCACAGTGCCGCCGACTCCTCCCCGGCCACCCGGGCCGTCGTGCCGCACTCCGTGAGCAGCGCGGCCAGCGCCTCCAGCCGGGCGCGGGGCACGGCGTCCCCGGCCAGGTCCAGCTCCGTGAACGGGCTGCCGTGTTCGATCACGCCCGGCGCGACGCGGGTGGACTCCACGCGGATCACGGCCGGGGCGACCCGGTCGGGGCGGTAGCGCCCGCGCAGGACCGCGGGGTGTTCGACGCCGTTCAGCAGCGGGACGAGCAGGGCGTCACCGAGCACGGCGGGCGGGACCCGGGTGAGCGCGGCGTCGAGCGCGGTGTGCTTGACGGCGACCAGGCAGATGTCCACCGGTGCGCGCAGCTCGGTGTCCGCGTCGACGGCGGCGGTGAAGTCGCCGAACTGCGCACTGCGGACGGAGATGCCGTCGCGGCGTAGCTTTCCGGCCGTTTCCGCACCGGCGAGGCAGAGCACGCGATGTCCGGAACGGGACAGCAGGGCGGCGAGCAGACCGCCGGTGCCGCCGGGGCCGAGGACGGCCACGGAGAGCGGATGCGTCATGGAGTTGTTCCCTTCGACGGTCGGCCCCGGGAGTCGGTGGCCGCCTTCGCGTTGATCATCGCAGGGCGCGGCACGCGGCGCGAGACTGAGGACATGTGCCGGAGCATCAAGACGCTGCGCCCGCCCGTGCTGCCAGGTGAGGCCACGGACGACGACATCCGCGCGGCCGCGTTGCAGTACGTCCGAAAGGTTTCGGGCTTCAGGGCCCCCGCTGCCCACAACCGCGAGGCGTTCGACGCGGCGGTGGACGCCGTGGCCCGCGCCACGGCGGAACTCCTGGGTGCCTTGGAGGTGCGGGGGCGGGCGGGCCCCAGGTGATCACGGGTGATCACGGACGGTGACTGCGGGGCGGGAGGGGCTGACGGTACGCGGAACCGTTGGCCAGATGTTGAACTTGCAAGTACTGATTAGGTACCCCTAACCTTGGCTTGATTCGGTTCCCCTCCCCACAGCCGGTCACGTCCCCGGCCGGCCCGACAGACACCGAAGAAGGAGTCATCCCCACATGTCCGCTCGTCTCGATTCCGCTCAGCCCTACGCTCTGGGGCTCTTCCGCATCGTCATCGGCCTGCTCTTCGCCGTGCACGGTGCCGCTTCCCTGTTCGGCGTCCTCGGCGGCGCCGCCGGCACCAACGGCGGCACCCTCGCGGCCGGCACCTGGCCCGGCTGGTACGCGGCCGTGATCCAGCTCGTCGCCGGCGGCCTCGTCCTGCTGGGCCTCGGCACCCGCGGGGCCGCGCTGATCGCCTCCGGCTCCATGGCCTACGCCTACTTCGACGTCCACCAGCAGCTCGCGCTGTGGCCGATACAGAACGGCGGCGAGCTGTCGGTGCTGTTCTGCTGGTCGTTCCTGCTGCTGGTCTTCACCGGCTCCGGCGCCTTCGGCCTGGACCGCCTCCTCGCCCGGCGCCCGGCGCAGGAGGAGGCCAAGGCGGCCGAGCAGGCCCCGGTGGCGGTCTGACGTCGGACAACGCACGGGCGGCCGGCGCACCTCGGGTGACCGGCCGCCCGTGAACGTACCGTGATCGACTCACGAACCCCCCGCGAATCTGCTGTCACACCCCCCGCGTACGCTGTACAGCCGTCAACGGGGGAATGTCAGGAGTCGTCGTGTGGGAAAGCGTGGGGTCGCTAGCGGCCGGGCCATGGATCTACGCCGTGGTGGCCGTCTCGGTCCTGCTTGATGTGTTCCTGCCGGTGCTGCCCAGCGGAGTGCTGGTCATCACGGCGGGTACGGCAGCGGCGGCGGGTACCGGCGCGGCGGGCCAGGTCGCGCACGAGGTGCCGGACATCCTGGCCCTGATCCTGTCCGCCGCGACGGCCTCGGTCCTCGGCGACCTGGTGGCCTACCGCCTCGCCTGGCGCGGCGGCGAGCGGCTGGACCGGGCGATAGCCCGTTCCCGCAGGCTCACCTCCGCGCAGGAACGTCTCGGTGACGCCCTCGCCCGCGGCGGCGGCGCGCTGGTCGTCCTGGCCCGCTTCGCCCCCGCCGGCCGCTCGGTCGTCTCCTTCTGCGCCGGTGCCGCCCACCGCCGCGCCCGCGACTTCCTGCCCTGGTCCGCCCTGGCGGGCCTGTCCTGGGCCGCCTACAGCGTGGCCCTCGGCTACTACGGCGCCCAGTGGCTGGGCGCGACCTGGCTGGCCACGGGAGTGTCGGTGGCGGCCCTGTTCGGCGCGGGCGCGGCGGCGGGGTTCCTGATGAGGCGCAAGCCCGCTGCTTGAGACCGGGCCCGCACGAGCGCCCCTGGAAGGGGCGCGGGGAACTGCGCGACCGGCCGCGATGAGCCCGCAGTCGCAGTATCACCCGCACCCCTACGCCGAGTAGGCGACCGGCCGAGCGACCTCAGCAGCTCGCCAGGTAATTCGTCAGCGCGCTCTTCTCGGCGGAGTCCACCGACAGGCCGTAGTAGTACTTCACCTGCACCCACGCGCGCACGTACGTGCACACGTACGCCGACCGCGACGGCATCCACGTGGCCGGGTCCTGGTCGCCCTTCGCCTGGTTGACGTTGTCGGTCACGGCGATCAGCTGCGGCCGGGTGAGGTCGTTGGCGAACGCCTGCCGCTGGGCCGTCGTCCACTTGCTCGCGCCGGAGTCCCATGCCTCGGCCAGCGGGACGAGGTGGTCGATGTCGAGGTCGGACGCGGCGGTCCAGGTCGCGCCGTCGTACGGCGAGTACCAGCTGCCGCTGGTCGCGGCGCAGGAGGAGTCGGTGACGACGTTCGTGCCGTCCCGCTTCAGGACCGTCTCGCGGGTGTTGCAGGTGCCGCTGATGGTGATCCAGTGCGGGAACAGGTCGCGGCTGTAGCCGGTGCGGTTCTCCGTGGCCACGGTGAGCTGGGAGAGGTACTCGCGCGCGGTGGCGGCGCTGACCGGCGTGGGCAGGGCGGCGGAGGCGCTCGGTGAGTTCAACAGGGCGACGGAGGCGATCAGGCCGGTGAGGGCGGCGAGGATGCTCGTCCGTCGACGCGCGTAGAACTTGGGCATGCGTGAACTCCCTTTGGAGTTGGGGGTGTTGGAGCGCGAGCGAGGGAATGCTCGCGATGAGGGGTTGCCGGCGGATGAGCGTTTGGTAAGAAGGTAGTGACGTGATCATGTCAAGACAAGGTTGACAGCGAAACTTTCACATCCCGTACGATGGGAGGCGCAGAAGGGGAGTAGCTCTTCGCCGGACCGTCGACATACTGCTCAGCGAGCCTGAGCCGGCGCCCGGAGGCGGCCTCCAACAGGAGCCGCCAGCGAGACCTTCGGCAAGCAGTGCACGCCCGTGCCCCACCGGCCCGGGCGAGAAGTGTGCTGCCGTGCCGAGGTGTCATCGCGTGACGTACCGCACTCTCGGCGGGGCAGCCCGACCGATTGAGGACCTTTGATCAGCATCACCGTGACGGCGCTCGTCTTCGGCGTCGTCTTCCTCGCCGAACTGCCGGACAAGACCGCGCTCGCCGGCCTCGTCCTCGGCACCCGCTACCGCGCCTCGTACGTCTTCGCGGGCGTCGCCGCCGCCTTCCTGCTGCACGTCGTGCTCGCCGTCGCGGCCGGCAGCGTGCTCACCCTGCTGCCGCAGCAGATCGTGCACGCCCTCACCGGCGTGCTCTTCCTCGGCGGTGCCGCGATGCTCCTGCTGAAGAAGGACGACGACGAGGAAGAGGTCAAGAAGCCCGCCGACCAGTCCTTCTGGAAGGTCGCCGGCACCGGCTTCATGCTCATCCTGGTCGCCGAGTTCGGCGATCTCACCCAGATCATGACCGCCAACCTCGCCGCCCGCTACGACGACCCGATCTCCGTCGGTCTCGGCGCGGTGCTCGGTCTGTGGGCCGTCGCCGGACTGGGCATCGTCGGTGGAAAGGCCCTGATGAGGCGGGTGCCGCTGCGGCTGATCACGCAGATCGCGGCCGTGCTGATGCTGGCGCTCGGCGCCTGGAGCCTGTGGGAGGCGGTGGCCGGCTGAGCGGTCGGGCGGGCGAACGGGCGGTGAATCCTCGCCGGGGAAGGTGGCGGAAACGCGGAACCGTTTTGTACCGTGGAGGAACAAAGTGGCTCCCGCCCGTTTTCCCTGACCGGCGGGCGGGGCCGCCTTGTCCCTCCCGCCGTCTCTCCCGACACGGGCCCTCCTCCCTTCTGGAGCTGCCGATGCCGGCCACCGCCACGCCCACCGTCCTCACCTGCCGTGCCCTCCTGCTCGACATGGACGGCACCCTCGTCAACTCGGACGCCGTGGTCGACCGCGTCTGGCGGCGCTGGGCCGGCTGGCACGGGCTGGACGGCGACGAGGTGATGAAGGTCATTCACGGCCGGCAGGGACACGCCTCCATGGCCCTGCTGCTGCCCGACCGGCCGATGGAGGAGAACTTCGCGGAGAACGAGCGGATGCTCGCGGAGGAGACCGCCGACACCGAGGGCGTGGTCGAGGTGCCCGGCGCCGGGGCGTTCCTCGCGTCGCTGGCGGGGCTGCCGCACGCGCTGGTGACCTCCGCCGACCTCGGGCTGGCGACCGCGCGCATGAACGCGGCGGGGCTGGCGCTGCCGGAGGTCCGGGTCACCGCGGAGTCGGTCGGCGCGAGCAAGCCCGACCCCGAGGGGTTCCTGAAGGGCGCGGCCGAGCTGGGGATCGATCCGGCCGACTGTGTCGTGTTCGAGGACTCCGGGGCGGGGATCGCGGCGGGGCGCTCCGCGGGGATGCGGGTTGTGGGGGTCGGGCCGCGGGCGGTCGTCCATGAGCCGGATGTGGTGGTGCCGGACCTCACGTGTGTGCGGGTGGAGGCGGGGGCCGACGGTACGGTGCTCCTGCGGATCGGCTGAGCGGGTCGCACGGCGTTCGGGGCCGTTGTCGGGTGCGGGTGCGTTGTGGTTTTTCGCGCAGTTCCCCGCGCCCCTGGAGGGGTCTACTGGTCCGTTTTCGGGTGCGGGTGCGTTGTGGTTTGTCGCGCAGTTCCCCGCGCCCCTATAGGGGCCTACCGGTCCGTTTTCGGGTGCCGGTTCGTCGTGGCTTGTCGCGCCGTTCCCCGTGCCCCTTGAACGCCTGCCGGTTCGTTGTCGGGTGCGGGTGTGTCGTGGTTGATCGCGCCGTTCCCCCGCCCCTGGAGGGGTGCCTCAGGGATCCCTTGTTTCCGACTCCAGGCTTTTCCGTGTTGCCGGGCCGTATTCGCCCAAGGGGTCTTCCTTGATGCCCCGGGCCAGTTGGTAGTTGCGTACGGCGTCTTCGACCGGGCGGGTGTAGGTGCCGTCGATCCGGTCGCCGTAGAGGTTCAGCTGGTGTAGGCGCTGTTGGAGTTCCGTCACCTCGGGGCCGGTGTCGCCGCGCCGTAACACTGTGGTCGCCGACGGTGTGGTGGGCGGGATCGAGGAGGCCGTCGGTGTCGGGGTGGGGGACGGGGTGTGGGTCGGCGTCGGCGTCGGTGTGGGGGACGGGGTCGGGGACGTGGGGGGCGGGGACTGGGTCGGCGTGGTGGGTGCGGCGGATGACGGCGGGGGAGCGGGCGGGGCCGCCGGACGCGCCGGTGCCGGGGTCGACGCGGGAGCCTTCGTCGGGTCGGCCGGGATGCTCTGTCTGATTTCCTGGGCCGCTCGGTCGTGGGCCGGGGTGCGGTAGGAGGTCAGGGCGAAGGCGGTTGCCGTCAGGAGGGCTGCGCCGAGCCCTCCGGCCGCCAGCAGCAGCGTGCGGCGGGAGCGGGGGCCGGGGGCGGCGGGCCGCTCGGGGGCGGACGGCTGCGGCCGGGGGGCCGGGGCCGGCGGGGGCGGAGGGTCGGGGAAGTCGGTGTGCACGGGTGGGTGGGCTGTCGTCGCCGGGGGCGTCGTCGTGACGTACGGCCGTATCCGCAGCGGGTCGAAGTCCTCCGCCGCTGCCGCCTCGGCCGTGCGGGTCTCGCGCAGTGCCTCGGCCGCGCGCTCGGTGCAGTCGCACGCCGGCATGTTGTCCGGCCCCCTCGGCGTCCCGCACTCCGGGCAGGTGCTGCCCCGCTCTCCCGTCACGCCGTGTCCCCCCTCACCCGTCACGCTGTGCCCCCTCCCCTCGGGAGCTTCCGAGGTTATGCGGACGACCGCCGTTTCCGCAGGACTCGACAGGCCATAACCGGACACACAGATCACGATGGAAGGTGCACCCGAGCCCCGGGAGGTCCCCATGGCCCTGGACACGCACGGCACGGCGGCCGAGCGCACCCACGGCGGCGAGCACGTACCCGGCAGCGTGCTCGTCCCGATCGGCGCGCTGCTGCTCGGCCTGCTGCTCGCCGCCCTGGACCAGACGATCGTCTCGACCGCGCTGCCGACCATCGTGAGCGACCTGGGCGGCCTGGAGCACCTCTCCTGGGTCGTCACCGCCTACCTGCTGGCGTCCACCGCCGCGACCCCGCTGTGGGGCAAGCTCGGCGACCAGTACGGCCGCAAGCGGCTGTTCCAGATCGCCATCGTGATCTTCCTGATCGGTTCCGCGCTGTGCGGCATGGCCCAGGACATGCCCCAGCTCATCGCCTTCCGGGCGCTCCAGGGCCTGGGCGGCGGCGGGCTGATGGTGCTGTCCATGGCGATCGTCGGCGATCTCGTCCCGCCCCGGGAACGCGGCCGCTACCAGGGCCTGTTCGGTGCCGTGTTCGGCGCCACCAGCGTGCTCGGGCCGCTGCTCGGCGGGCTGTTCACCGAGCACCTCAGCTGGCGCTGGGTGTTCTACGTCAACCTGCCCGTCGGCGTCGTGGCGCTCGCCGTGATCGCCGTGGCCCTGCGCCTCCCGCGCCGCGTCGCCCACCACGTCATCGACTACCTCGGCACCTTCCTGATCGCCGCCGTCGCCACCTGCCTGGTGCTGGTCGCCTCGCTCGGCGGCACGACCTGGCCCTGGGGCTCGGCGCGGATCATCGGGCTCGCCGTGCTGGGCGTCGTCCTCGCCGTGGCGTTCGTGGCCGTGGAGCGGCGGGCCGCCGAACCCGTGCTGCCGCTGAGGCTGTTCCGGGTGCGCACCTTCACCCTGGCGTCCGTCATCAGCTTCGTCGTCGGCTTCGCCATGTTCGGCGCGATGACCTATCTGCCGACGTTCCTCCAGGTCGTGCACGGTGTCACCCCGACCCTGTCCGGCGTGCACATGCTGCCCATGGTGTTCGGCCTGCTGCTGTCGTCCACCGTCTCCGGGCAGATCGTCAGCCGCACCGGCCGCTGGAAGGTGTTCCCGGTCGCCGGCACCGCCGTCACCACGCTCGGCCTGCTGCTCCTGGCCCGGCTGGACGAGCACGGCGGGACCGCCGTGACGAGCGCCTACTTCTTCGTCTTCGGCCTCGGACTCGGCCTGGTCATGCAGGTGCTGGTGCTCATCGTGCAGAACGCCGTGCCCTACGAGGACCTGGGCGTCGCCACCTCCGGCGCCACCTTCTTCCGCTCCATCGGCGCCTCCTTCGGCGTGGCCATCTTCGGCACGGTCTTCGCGAGCCGCCTCGGCGACAAGCTCGCCGACGCCTTCCGGGGCGTACGGCTGCCGCCCGGGGTCGACGCCGGCGCGCTGAAGTCCGACCCGAGGGGCATCGCCGCCCTGCCGCCCGTGCCGCGCCAGGCCGCCCTGCACGCCTACGCGTCCGCCATCACCGACGTCTTCCTCTACGCCGCCCCCGTCGCCCTCCTCGGCTTCGTGCTGGCCTGGTTCCTGAAGGAGGACCGGCTGCGCGGCTCGGTCACCGCGCCGGACGTCTCCGAGACGATCCCGCCCAACCCCGTCCACCGCTCCTCCCACGACGAGTGCTGCCGGGCCCTGTCCGTGCTGGGCACCCGCGAGGGCCGCCGCGAGATCTACCGGAAGATCATCGACCGGGCCGGGTACGACCTGCTGCCCGCCGCGGGCTGGCTGCTGCTGCGCATCCGCCGCTACGGCTCCGTGGAACCCGGGATGCTGGCCGAGCGCAGCGCGGTCCCGCTCCAGGCGGTCATGGCCGCCGCCCGCCAGGTGGAGGAGCGGCGGCTCGCCGAGCGCCAAGGACTGGACCTGGTGCTGACCGACACCGGCCGCGAGGTCGCCGAACGGCTCGCCGCGGCCCGCGAGCAGTCGCTGGCCGAGCTGCTCGGCGACTGGTGGGAGCCCGGCCGCCCGGCGGACCTCACCCGGCTGGTCCACGATCTCACCGGCGAGCTGTGCGGCGCCGAACGCGAACGCCCGCACAACGGGAGCACGGTGGCGCAGCTCAGTTGACGGCCGCCGCCGGTCCCAGCTCCTTCGCGAACCAGTGCTCGGCATAGGGGTCGGTGTTGTGCGGGGCGGTCTCGGTGTAGCCGAGGCGGGCGTACAGGGCGCGGGCCTCCACCAGGTCGCCGCGGGTGTCCAGGACGATCCGCCGGGCGCCGAGTGCGCGGGCGGCCTCCTCGGCGCCGGCCACGAGCAGCGGGGCCCCGCCCCGGCCGCGCCGCTCCGGCAGCACGAACACCCGGGTCAGCTCGGCGGTGTCCGCGTCCAGCAGCCGTACGCCCGCCGTGCCGGCGGGGGTGCCCTCGTACCGCCCGACCAGCAGGCACCCGGACGGCGGGGCGAGCTCCGCGCCGCTCTTCGCCGCGATCTCCCGCTCCAGCTCGGCCGGGTCGGTGCGGCGGCCCTCGTGCAGCAGGTACCAGCGGTCGCTGACCTCGGTGTAGTACGCCCGCCACAGTGCGGCGGCGGCCGGGGAGTCGTACGGCTCGGCGGTGATCGTCCACGTCATGGCCGTCATTGTCGCGCCACGGCGGCCGGGTGGAGCCCGGATCGTCGTTCACGGGCCGTCGTTTGTGGACCGGGTTCCGGGTCACCCGGGGAGTGAACCGGCCGGCGGAGCCGGTCCGATCGGAAGGGGCCGGAAGGCAACCATGTCCACTTGGCTGATCATTCTGCTGATCGTGATCGCCGCGGTCGTGGTCCTCGGCGCGGCCGGGCTCGTCGCCCGGCGGAGCCGTGGCCGGCGCGGCGGGACGAGCCTGAAGCGGCGCTTCGGGCCGGAGTACGAGCGGGCCGTAGCCCTGCACGACGGGGACACCAAGGCGGCCGAACGGGAACTGGGCGAGCGCCTCGAACGCCACGGTGACCTGCGGGAACGTCCGCTGGACGGCGCCGAACGGCAGCGGTACGCGGACCTCTGGACGGCCGTTCAGGAACGGTTCGTGGACTCGCCGAAGGAGGCGGTGGCCGAGGCCGACCGGCTGCTCGCGCGGCTCGCGGGGGAGCGCGGCTACCCCGACGGCGGGCGGTACGAGGAGCAGATCGACGCGCTGTCCGTGCACCACGCCGACCACGTCGACGGCTACCGGCGGCTGCACCGGGCGGCCCGCGAGGGCGGCGGTACCGAGGAGCTGCGCTCGGCGCTGCTCGGCGGGCGCGCCCTCTTCGACGACCTGACCAGCGGCGAGCCCGGCCGGCACCGGGCCCCGGCGGGTACGGGCCGCGCCACGACGTCCAACGGCGGCCGCTCCCACGCCCGCTCCCACACACCGTGGGCCCTGCACCGAAGCCGACCGAAGGAGAGCTGAGCACCATGCGGGACAGGACGAGCGGCCCCGGCGACGACCGCCACCGCACCGAACGCCTCTCCCGGGCCCCGGGCGAGGAATGGACACCGGAACAGGACTCCCCGGCCACGGACGAATGGTCCCCGGGCGATGCCACCCCCGGCCGGCGCACCCCGAGAACACCCCGCCCGGAGGAACGCCTCCCGGGCGAACCGGGCCGCGCGGAGCCCCCGCGCGGGGGCACGGGGGGCTGGATCTCGGGCGAGGGCACAGGGGGCGAGGCCGGCGCGGGCACGGCGGACGCGGAAACCGGCGGCAGCAGAGGACCGACAGGCGGCCTGGCTCCGGACGCGGGCGGTACGGGCCTGGCGGGCGGCCGGGGCGTCCCGGAGGCCGGCGGTACGGGCCCGGCAGGTACCCGGACCCCGGACGCGGGCGGTACCGCCCCGACGGGCGGCCGGACCCCGGACACATCCGGTGCCGGACCGGCGGGCGGCCGGCTTCCCGGTGCCTTCGGCCCCGGCCGTGAGGGCCTGACCGGCGACGACCGCACCCCCGACGACACCCCGGCACCGCCCCCGGGACCCGCGGGTGCCGGGGCCGGGCAGTGGCGCGGGGCGGAGGAGACCGGGCAGTGGCGCGGTACCGAGCAGGCCGGGCAGTGGCACGGGACCGAAGGGCTGCGGCCCGGTACGGAGGACATGGGGGCCGGTACCGACGAGGGGTTCGGGGCCAGTCACCGTGCGGAGCGCGAGGCCATCTCGGAGGAGGACCGGATGCCCGACAACGGTCTGGGCGCACCGGCGCCCGGCGAGGCGTCCCAGCGCGACGCGATGACGACCGACACCCCGGGCCGCGACACCTGGCCGACGGCCCCGGGCGCACCGACCCGCGACGCGCCCCGCCCGGCCACCGCCCCCGCCACGGGCGCGGTCGGCACCGAACCGGCCGCCCCCGCCGGCACCCCCTCCACCGCACAGCCCGCCCCCTCCGGCCACGGCTCCCCCCTGATCGCGCGGGAGGAGGTCGAGGAGTGGCAGCGGCGGATGCGGGAGGTGGTCGGAGGATTCGTGGACCAGCCGAAGGGTGCCGTGGAGCGGGCCGACCGGACCCTGGAGGAGATCGCCGCCCGGTTCAGCGAGGCGGTGACGCGGCGCCGCCGTACCCTGCGGATGTCCTGGGAGGGCAGCGAGGAACACGGGCCCGGCGCCGGGACCGACACCGAGCAGCTGCGGCTCGCCCTGCGGGACTACCGGGAACTCGCGGAACGGCTACTGCACAGCTGACCCCGCCGCGCCGGTGCCGTCGGCGGCAGCCCTGCGCTGCCGCCATTCCCGTACGACCTCCTCGACGTCGTACGGCTTCTTCCCCAGCGGCGGGCCGGGCGGCGGCTTGAACATCATGTCGCGGATCTTGACGTTGACGTCCTCGATGATCTTGCGGGCGATCCGCTCGGAGGGCGCCGCGTACGCCGCCGCGAGCGCGTCCTCCGCCTCCTTGCGCAGCGCCAGCGCGGGCGGCAGGTAGGCAAGGCCCTCCCGGGCCATCTTCCGCTTGACCCACCACAGTTCGTCGTACGTGGAGTCGACCTCCGCCGGTAGCGGCGCCCCCGCCCCCGGCAGCCCCTCGAACTCCCCGCGCCCCTGCGCGTCACGGATCTGTTTGTCCACCCAGGAGTCGAACGGAACGCCCGGTGGCTTTCGCTCGGTCATGGGTCCATTGTGCCGGACGCCACCGTGCCGGGGGCCTTATCATGCGGCGACGGCACGGCAGCCCGCCCGCCGCAACCCACCGCCGTACAACGACGTTTCGGACGTTTCAGGGGGAGCGCTCGTGCTCGAACTCACCATGGTCGCCGTCTCGGGCGCGGAGGCGGGTGCCACGGCCGGCATGACGCTGGCCGAGCTGCCCAGCGAGCCCGGCGCCGCGCTGCGGGTCGGCCGGGACGCGGCGGTGTGCCGGCTGGTCACCCCCGAGGACTGGCTGTTCGTCTCCCGGGTCCACCTGGAGTTCCGCTGCGGCCCGGACGGCACCTGGCAGCTGACCTGGCTGCGCGGCTCCCGGCCGGACCCGGCCTCCGAGGTCCGGCTCGGCTACGGCCCGCACGCGCAGGCCGTCGGCTACGGCGCGACCGTGCCGCTGCCGCGCGGCGGGGCGGGCGAGATCGTCGTCCAGGAACGCTCGGGGTCGCGCAGCGTCAACGTCGGGTTCTTCCACGAGGTGTGAACCGGCGGCACCGCGCGAACAGGCGTGAACGGCCGATCGCGCGGGACAGCTGTGAACCGGGTCAACGGGCGGCGGCCCAGGCCGGTACGGCGGCAGAACCCCTCTTCCTCTGTACCAGGCATTCCAAAACTCCACCCCCTCGCTCGCCGCGCCCGTCGTGCGGCAAGCCTGTGAACCGAGTCAATCGGCACGCGGCAGCCCACCCACCCGGTCAACGCGGCGCCTGTGAACCCGGTCAACAGGCCGGCCGCGGGTTCAGTCCTGCACCCGCGCCAGCGCGAAGCCGTCGTAGCCCTTGAGGCCGACGGTCTGGATGGCCGTACCGGACAGCCGGGGGTGCGAGGCGATCAGTTCGAGCGCGGCGCGGGTGCCCACCACGTCCGGTTCGGTGCTGCGCGCGTCGGCCACCCGGCCCTCGCGCACCACGTTGTCCAGGATGATCAGGCTGCCCGCCCGGGTGAGCTTGAGCGCCCACTCCACGTAGTGCCGGTTGTTCGCCTTGTCCGCGTCGATGAAGACGAGATCGAAGGGGGCCGGGTTCTCGTCGGCGAGCTTGGGCAGCGACTCCAGGGCCGGGCCCACCCGCACCTCCACGATCCGTTCCAGCCCGGCCCGGGAGATGTTGCGTACGGCCACGTCGGCGTGCTTGGCGTTGTACTCCAGCGTGATCAGTCTGCCGTCCTCCGGCAGGGCGCGGCCCAGCCAGATCGTGCTGTAGCCGCCGAGCGTGCCGATCTCCAGCACGTGCCGGGCGCCCTGAGTGAGGGCGAGCAGCTGGAGGAGTTTGCCTTGTGCGGCCGTGACCGCGATCGGGGGCAGCCCGGCGGTCTCGCTGTCCCGCAGGGCCGCCCGCAGCGCCTCGTCGTCCGGTGAGAGATGGCTGGTGAAGTAGTCGTCGACGTCGACCCAGAGCTGCGACCCGCTCATAGCGCCTGCTGCCTTTCCCGAGTGTCTTCCGGAGGCTGTTCCGCCCTGCACGTCCGATGATCCCAGCAGACGGGCTCGAACGGGGGAGTTACCGCACGCCTCACAGCCGACGGCGCATGACCGACGGCGCACGGCCGACGCCGACGGCGCACGGCTGTGCCCTGACCGGGAAGGTTCGCCGGGGCGGCGGTTCCGCCTCGATAGTCTGCACGCCGTGATCAACTCATACGCGAGCCGCGACGATGCGGCAGTCGCGATAGCCGGGGCGCGGGCCGGCGCGGACGTGGTCCGCACCCTGTACGGCCGGCGGCTCAGCCGCGTCGACAAGGGTGCCGGGGACTTCGCCACCGCCGCCGATGTGGAGGCCGAGGAGGCGATCCTCGGCGTCATCCGTGCCGCACGGCCGGATGACGCGGTGCTCGGCGAGGAAGGCGGGCAGCGGGGCGCCGCCGACACTGTGCGCAGGTGGTTGGTGGATCCCCTGTGCGGCACGCTGAACTACGCCGTCGGCAACATGCTGGTGGCCGTCAACGTGGCGCTGCGCGGTGGGCCGGCGGCCGTGGCCGACCCGTTCAGCGGCGAGGTGTTCTTCACCGACGGGGAGACCGCCTGGGTGCGGCGTGACGGGGCCGACGACGCACCGCTGACGCCCACGCCCGCTACCCGGTTGGTGGACGTCAACCTGGATCCGCCGTTTCCGAGCGCGCCCGGATTCAGGGCCGTGGATCTGCTGGCCCACCCTGGGTTCATCGAACGTTTCCGGCCTCGGGTCGTGTCCACGACGCTGGCGCTGGCCTGGGTGGCGGCCGGTAGGCGCGCCGCGTACGTCACCGATGGCGGCGACCTCTCCGGGAGCGTGCATTTCGCGGCCGGCATCGCTTTGTGCCGGGCCGCCGGCTGCGTTGTCACCGGTATCGACGGTGCCCCGACAGGCGAGGCGGGTCGTGGGCTCGTGGTCGCCGCCGACGAGGACACCCACGGGCTGCTGATGACGATGATGCGCGGCCGGGGTTAGCGCCGCGACCACCTGCGTGTCGCCGGCTGGGCCGGCCCCGGACACGCCAGAGGCCCGCGGCCGGACGGATCCGGTCGCGAGCCTCTGACGGCGGGCGCGGGCGGGGTCAGCCGGCCTCGACCGACGGGGCCGAGCCCGGCAGCGGGCGGCCCGCCGACTCGGACATGCGCCAGACGGCGAAGCCGCCCACGACGGCGGCGGCCATCATGTAGTACGCGGGCATCATCATGTTCCCGGTGGCCCCGATCAGCGCGGTGACGACGAGCGGGGTCGTACCGCCGAACAGGGACACGGAGACGTTGAAGCCGATGGACAGGGAGCCGTAGCGCACCCGGGTCGGGAACAGCGCGGGCAGCGCGGCCGGCATGGCGGCGGTGAAGCACACCAGCAGCAGCCCCAGCGCGGCCATGCCGAGGCCGACCGCGAGCAGGCTGCCCTGGCGGATCAGCAGCAGCGCCGGGATGGACAGCAGCAGGAAGCCCGCGCAGCCCGCCGCGATCACCGGGCGGCGGCCGATGCGGTCGGTGAGCGCGCCGGCGAACGGCTGGACGATCATCATCAGGGCCATCACGCCGAGCACGACCAGCAGGCCGTGGGTCTCGTCGTACTTCAGCTCGCTGGTGAGGTAGCTGGGCATGTACGACAGCAGCATGTAGTCGGTGACGTTGAAGACCAGCACCAGGCCCATGCAGATCAGCAGGGCCTTCCACTGGCCCGCGACCATGTCGCGCAGCGGCACCTTGGGCCGGGCCTCGGCCTTCTCCAGCTGCGCGGCGAAGGCGGGGGTCTCCTCCAGCCGCATCCGCAGGTACAGGCCGATGATGCCCATCGGGCCCGCGATCAGGAACGGGATGCGCCAGCCCCAGGAGAGCAGGTCCTCGGAGGACAGCAGGGCGGTCATCAGGGTGACCAGGCCCGCGCCGCCGATGTAGCCGGCGAGCGTGCCGAACTCCAGCCAGCTGCCGAAGAAGCCGCGCTTCTTGTCGGGCGCGTACTCGGCGATGAAGGTGGAGGCGCCCGCGTACTCGCCGCCGGTGGAGAAGCCCTGCACCAGCCGGGCGGCCAGCAGCAGCAGCGGCGCGCCGACGCCGATGACCGAGTAGGACGGGATCAGGCCGATGGCGAACGTGCCCGCCGCCATCATGATCATCGTCAGGGCGAGGACCTTCTGGCGGCCGATGCGGTCGCCCAGCGGTCCGAAGACCATGCCGCCCAGCGGGCGGACCAGGAAGGCCGCCGCGAAGGCACCGAAGGTGGACAGCAGCTGCGCGGTGGGGTTGCCGGACGGGAAGAAGACCTTGCCCAGGGTGACCGCGATGTAGCTGTAGACACCGAAGTCGAACCATTCCATGGCGTTGCCGAGCGCTGCCGCCTTCACGGCGCGCCTCACCAGGGCGGGGTCGGTGACGGTGACATTGCGGGCCTTGGTGGCCCGGCGGGTCGTCGGACGCGGGGTGACGGCAGTGGCGGTCGCCAAAACGGGGCTCGCCTACCTTTCGACGGGGACAGGGTCGGGCCCGCCGACGGCAACGGTGACGTGCGTGGGCCGAAAATCGACCATAGGCGGCTTCTGTGTCTTACGTGCCGTATGCGTTTAGGTGCACAGTGCAGCGAAACCGCGGGTACGCAGGTACGTCTGCCCCCTCACCCAAGGTCATTCCTGCTGGTCAGTGTGATCCTTATCGCGCCCCCGGCCTGCAACCGGAGCCCTGTGGGGCCGAACCGATCCGGACATAAGCGGCCACGTCGGGTTAACGGGGGGTTGCCTGCGTTCCTCCTCCAGGTGTCTGCGAGCCTCATAGGGCACGCGGACAGGAATCCGGCGCATCGGGCGTCCGGGACGAAGGGGCGGGAGGCCGACGAGTCGTGATGAGTGTGAGGCACGGCGGACGAGCCACGGGGGGCTTCGACGCGCCGGAGGCCGGCGCGCGGCTGAGAGCCACCCGGCTCGCCCTGTGGGCCGTGGCCCTGATCCTCGCCGCCCGCCAGATGGCCGTCGTCCTCACCACCCCGGGCAACGAGCGCCTCACCGACCTGGAGACCTGGATCGGTCCCGAGGGCGTCCTGCACGTCAAGGGCTCGATCTACGACTCCACGGAGTTCACCGGCACCCCCTTCGGCGGCCTGGTGCTGCGCCCGCTGACCCGCTGGGCCGAGGCCGCCCTCGGCTGGAGCTGGACGTTCGGCTCCCTGCTGCTGGTCGTCGCCCTCGGCGTGGTCGCCGCCCGCGCGCTGCCCCGGCCGGTCGGCCGCCGCACCGCGCTGCTGGCCGCGCCGGTCGCCGTCAGCCTGCTGATGGTCTCCCTGCCGGTCCGCGACGACCTGTGGCTCGGCCAGACCAGCATCACCCCGGTCCTGCTCGTGCTGCTCGGCTGCTTCACCGTGCGCGGACAGCGCGCGAGCGGGCTGTGTATCGGCGTGGCCGCCGCGCTCCAGCCCACGGTGCTGCTCTTCGTCCCCCTGCTGTGGCTCACCGACCGCCGCCGGGCCGCGCGCGCCGCCGTCGGCACCTTCGCCGTGTGCACCGTGCTCGCCTGGGCCGCGCTGCCCCACGACTCGTACACCTACTGGGTGCACCACCTGGCCGGGGCCGGGCTCGGCGGGCAGGCCGACGCCCTCGCCAACCAGTCCCTGCACGGCGCCCTGCTCCGCCTCGGCCTCACCGGCCACCTGGAGACGGCGCTCTACCTGGTGCTCGGCGCCGTCGTGGCCGTCCTCGCGCTGCGCCGCGCGGTCCGCTACGCCCGCGACGGCCAGCTGCTGCTCGCGGTCGCCGTCACCGGCTGTGCCGCCATCGCCGTGTCGCCCACGACCTGGCAGCACCAGCTGCTGTGGCTGCTGCTCGCGATCGTCGGCCGGGCCGGGCGGCGGGCCTCGGACCGCTACGTCTGGCCGGTGGCCGTCGTCCTCCTCACCACCCTCCCGGCGACGATGATGCTGCCGCAGATGTCCGTGCTGTACCCGCTGCGGGACAACCTGGTGCTGCTCGCGGCGCTGGCCGCCGCCACGGCCGTCCCCTTCCTGCCCCGCACCTCGCCGTACTACCGCGAGCCGATACCCGCCGAGTACGCCCCCCAGGCCCCCGCCCGCTTCCGCAACATCCCCCTCCTTCCCTACCTGCGCCGCGTCCTGTCCCGCCCCAACCTCCTGCTGGAACTGCTGCTGCTCCGCGTCACCTACGCGGCCTACCAGCAGGTACGCCTCGCGGCGACCGGCGGCACCATCTCCGGCGGCCGGGCCCGCGCCGAGCACCACGGCCGGATGGTCCTCGACCTCGAACGTTTCCTGCACATCGACATCGAGCACGCGGTCAACCACGCCGTCGCGAAGATCGACTGGCTGCGGGAGTTCTTCGTCTTCTACTACGAGTCGTTCCACTTCGTCGTCCCGCTGACCATCCTGGGCGTCCTGTACTGGCGCCGCCCGGCCGACTACCGCTGGGCCCGCGCCTCCCTCGGCTTCGCCACCCTGCTCGCCCTGGCCGGCTTCTGGCTCTTCCCGCTGGCCCCGCCGCGCCTGATGCCGACCCTCGGCATCATCGACACGGTCCACGGCGTCCAGGACTTCGCCAAGCCGGACTACGGCACCCTGACCGCGCTGACCAACCAGTACGCGGCGATGCCGTCGCTGCACTTCGGCTGGTCGCTGTGGTGCGGTGTGGTGATCGCCGTCGTCGCCCCCCGCTGGTGGATGAAGGCCCTCGGCCTCCTCCACCCCTTCCTCACGGTCTCCACGATCATCGCCACCGGCAACCACTGGGTCCTGGACGCGGTGGGCGGCGCGGCGGTGGTGGGCGCGGGCTTCGGCCTGTCGTACGTGTTCCAGGGACCGCGAGCCGGTTCGGCCGCGGGCGCCCCCGCGGCACCGGATTCCACCGGCTCCAAGCGATCCAATTACCTGAACTATCACTTGTTCAGGTGAGAGTTCGGGCGTGTCTCCTTTAACTCCCTCGATCGGTGGGATTTCCCCTTTCGAGGGCTGGAACGGGAAAGGGGACACCCACTCATGAACCGCTTAGCACGTCTGGCCAGACTCGGCCTGACGGTCGGCACCGCCGTCGTCCTGGCCATCGGCCTGACCTCCAGCGCGGAGGCCGCCACCGGGAGGATCCGGTACTTCACCGCCGGCGGACAGGAATTCCAGATCGACAACCCGCCGGACAACGTCTGCATCAACCTTCGGGCCCGTGCGCAGATCCTGGTCAACGAGACGAACAAAACGGTGAGTTACTACTTCGCCGCGAACTGCGTCAACTTCACCAGCAATCTTGCCCCCGGCCGGGCGGTGTCCTACCAGAACCCCCTGTCCGTGCGCGTCATCGGCTGAGAAGGGCGACACCTCCCATGCCCCGCATCGCACGTACGGTCAGACTCGCCCTGACGGCCGGCACCGCGGCCGTCCTGGCGATCGGCCTGACCTCCAACGCGCAGGCCGCCACCGGGAACATCCGGTACATCTCCTCCTCCGGGCAGGCGTTCCAGATCGACAACCCGCCGGACGGCGCCTGCCTCAACCTCCGAGCCCGCGCGCGGATCCTCAGCAACAACACGGACCACTCGCTGGCCTACTACTACAACGCGAACTGCGCCAACTTCACCGGCGTCCTCCCCCCTGGCGGCGCGGTGTCCTACCAGAACCCCCTGTCCGTGCGCGTCATCTGAGGTCGTCGCCGGACGACGCGGGGCCACCATGGCACTCGAACCACACCGTCTTTCCGCCGGCGCCGGGTGCCACCCCCCACTTGTCCACCACGGCGTCCAGCAGGGCCAGGCCCCGGCCGCCCTCGGACTCCTCGTCCACCTCGGTCTCCAGCCGGGGCAGCGCGGCGTAGCCGTCGCTCACCTCGGCCCGGACCCCCGCCGCCTGCCGGGCCACGACCACCCGGCAGCGGCGGTCGGGCACATGCCGTACGACGTTGGTGACCAGCTCGCTCACGCCCAGCTCCACGGCGAACGTCAGCGGCTCCAGCTCCCACTCGCACAGCAGCGAGCGGACGATCCGGCGGATGTGGCGCACCGAGTGCTCGCCGACCGTGATTTCCATGCGGTACTGGGGAATGTGGGGAAAATTCAGGTTCACGGTACGAGGCTGACGTGTTCTCACTACGCTCGGCTACAGGAAGAACACAACGAGTCCCCACGTGGACTCTGTTGCGTGAGAGGGGTCCCCTGTGGCCAACATCAGCACCCTCGACGCGGGCGCGTCTCCGCTCCACTACTACGGCTTCGAGCTACGGCGGTACCGGGAGGCGGCGGGCCTCACGCAGCGCCAGCTCGGGGAAATCGTCAACTACACCGGCTCGCTCATCGGTCAGATCGAGACGGCTAGGAAAGTCCCCACGCTGGAGTTCAGCCAGCGGGTGGACGCGGCGCTGGGGACGGGGGGTGCGCTTACCCGGCTCGTCCAGCTCGTGCTCCGTAGTCAACTTCCGGCCTGGTTCCAGGAGGTGGCTGAGCTGGAGGCGCGGGCCACTCAGATGAACACCTTCCACACGCACCTGATCCATGGCCTGCTACAGACGCCGGCGTACGCGCGTGCTGTCCTCGGCGTGCTCGATCAGGGCAAGCTCGACGACCGCACCGCCGCTCGACTGGCGCGTCAACGCATCTTCGAGAAGAGTGAACCTCCGCAATTCTGGGCGGTCATCAGCGAGGCCGCGCTGCATCAGGAAGTCGGAAGCCCCGAAGTCATGCGGGAACAACTCGCTCACCTGTTGTCGTTCGAGGGAAACCCGCTGATCAACGTCCAGGTGCTGCCCTACTCGGCCGGAGCACACGCGGGTTCGCAGGGTTCATTCGACCTCTTCCACTTCCTGAGCGACCCGCCCATCGTGTACACCGAGGGCTACAGCAGCGGTCATCCGACCGCGAACCCGGACACCGTCAAGGACTGTTCGCTCCGTTACGATCACCTCCAGGCCGCCGCGCTCTCGATCAAGAAGTCGGCGGAGGTGATCCGAGGCGTAATGGAGGACCGCTATGGAGAGCAAGTGGCGTAAGTCGAGCTACAGCGGCGACCAGGGTGGCTCGTGCGTCGAGTGCGCCCCCCTCGGCGATCTGTCCTGGCAAAAGTCGTCGTACAGCAGTGATCAGGGCGGCCAGTGCCTGGAGGTCGCCGAACCCCCCTGCACCACCACCGTCGCCATCCGTGACTCCAAGAACCCGGCGGGGCCCGTGCTGAACGTCGGCCCCGCCGCCTTCGGCGACTTCGTCTCCTGGGCCGCTACAGCCGCTGGATGATCGTCCCGGTCGCCAGTCCGCCGCCCGCGCACATGGTGACGAGGGCGAACTCCTTGTCCGCGCGCTCGAGTTCGTGCAGGGCCGTGGTGATGAGGCGAGCGCCGGTCGCGCCGACCGGGTGGCCGAGGGCGATCGCACCGCCGTTGACGTTGACCTTGTCGAGGTTCTGGTCGAAGACCCGGGCCCAGCTGAGGACGACGGAGGCGAATGCCTCGTTGATCTCCACGAGGTCGATGTCCTTGAGGGTCATGCCCGCCTTGCCGAGGACCGCGCGGGTGGCGTCGATGGGGCCGTCCAGGTGGAAGTGGGGGTCCGCGCCTACGAGGGCCTGGGCGACGATCCGGGCCCTCGGCTTCAGCTTGAGCGCGCGGGCCATGCGCTTGGAGGCCCACATGATGGCCGCCGCGCCGTCGGAGATCTGGGAGGAGTTCCCGGCGGTGTGGACGGCGGCCGGCATGACCGGCTTCAGGCCGGCCAGCGCCTCCGGGGTGGTGTCCCGCAGTCCCTCGTCCTTGTCGACCAGGCGCCACATGCCCTGACCGGCGTCCTGTTCCTCCTCCGTGGTGGGCACCTGGACGGCGTAGGTCTCCCGCTTGAAGCGTTCCTCGGCCCAGGCGTGGGCGGCGCGCCGCTGGGAGAGCAGGCCGAGCGCGTCGACGTCCTCGCGCGTCAGGCCACGGTGGCGGGCGATGCGCTCGGCGGCCTCGAACTGGTTGGGGAGGTCGACGTTCCACTCGTCGGGGAAGGGTTTCCCGGGGCCGTGCTTGGAGCCGGAACCCAGCGGGACCCGGGACATGGACTCGACACCGCAGCTGATGCCGACGTCGATCACGCCCGCCGCGACCATGTTGGCCACCATGTGGGACGCCTGCTGCGAGGAGCCGCACTGACAGTCGACCGTGCTCGCGGCCGTCTCGTAGGGCAGGCCCATGGTCAGCCAGGCCGTGCGCGCGGGGTTCATCGACTGCTCGCCGGCGTGGGTCACCGTGCCGCCGACGATCTGCTCGACGGCGTCGGCGGGGATGCCGGTGCGGCCGAGGAGTTCACGGTAGGTCTCGCCCAGCAGATAGGCCGGGTGCAGGTTGGCGAGCGCGCCGCCGCGCTTGCCGATGGGGGTGCGGACGGCTTCGACGATCACGGGTTCGGCGGCCATGGGTGCGGGTCCTCTCCGAGAGGGCTCTCCTCCAGAACTAGTACGTGTTCTAGTTCCTACTCGGCAGTCTGCTGATGTGATGACCGTCACCGCAAGGGTCTTGCGGGTGTGGAAGGCGTGATCCGCGCGGTTTCGCCATGGATTGGCTCAGTCACGGCTCTTGCGACTTGTAGAACCCGTTACTACCGTCGCCGCACCCGCTGATGGACCGTCAGATGGCTGGAGCCGCCGATGCCCTGTCCAGCGCTGCCCGACGGGTTCGACCTCACCGATCCCGATCTGCTGCACCACCGCGTGCCCTTCCCGGAGTTCGCCGCCTTGCGCCGTAGTGAACCGGTCCGCTGGATCCCGCAGCCGCAGGGCGTCGCGGGCTTCGCCGACACCGGCTACTGGGCCGTCACCCGGCACGCCGACGTCAAGTACGTCTCCACGCACCCCGAACTGTTCTCCTCCTCCCTCAACACGGCGGTCATCCGCTTCAACGAGCACATCGAGCGCGACGCCATCGACGCCCAGCGGCTGATCCTGCTCAACATGGATCCACCGGAACATACGCGCGTGCGCCAGATAGTGCAGCGCGGGTTCACGCCACGCTCCATCCGCGCGCTGGAGCAGCGGCTGCGCGCCCGCGCCGAGGCGATCGTCGCCGCCACCCGCGCCCGCTCCGGCCCGTTCGACTTCGTCACCGAGGTCGCCTGCGAACTCCCGCTCCAGGCCATCGCGGAACTGATCGGGGTGCCGCAGGAGGACCGTACGAAGATCTTCGACTGGTCCAACAAGATGATCGCGTACGACGACCCGGAGTACGCCATCACGGAGGAGATCGGCACCCGGTCCGCCGCCGAGATCATCGCCTACGCCATGAACATGGCCGCCGAACGCAAGCGCTGCCCGGCCCGGGACATCGTCTCCACGCTGGTGGCGGCGGAGGACGAGGGCAACCTGAACTCCGACGAGTTCGGCTTCTTCGTGCTGATGCTGGCGGTCGCGGGCAACGAGACGACCCGCAACGCCATCACCCACGGCATGCACGCCTTCCTGACCCACCCCGGGCAGTGGGACCTCTTCTGCCGGGAGCGCCCCGCGACCACGGCCGAGGAGATCGTGCGCTGGGCCACCCCGGTCAACGCCTTCCAGCGGACGGCGACCCGGGACACCGAACTGGGCGGCGTACCGATCAGGGAGGGCGACCGGGTCGGCCTCTTCTACGCCTCCGCCAACCGTGACCCGGAGGTCTTCACCGACCCCGACACCTTCGACATCACCCGCGATCCCAACCCCCACCTGGGCTTCGGCGGAGGCGGTCCCCACTACTGCCTCGGCAAGTCCCTGGCCGTGCTGGAGATCGACCTGATCTTCCGCGCGATAGCCGACGCGATGCCCGGCCTGCGCCTCGTGGGCGACCCGCGACGGCTGCGCTCGGCCTGGATCAACGGGGTGAAGGAACTGCGGGTGATGGCCGGCTGACGTGCTGACGCGTGGTGCGCCTCACTCCCTGCCCGAGGCCACCACCGCCAGCACGGCCGAGGCGAGCGCGGCGATCAGCAGCGGGAGGGCCAGGCCGTACCGCAGGACCAGCCACGCGCCGAGGCAGGCACCGCCGGCCATCGCGAGCACGGCGGCCGTACGGCGCGGGGAGCGGTGGCCGGTGCCGTCGCCGAGCCGGGACTCGGAGGCGAGAGCGGTCAGGGTCATCGTCAGCACGGTGGTGGTGAGGTCCGGCACACCCAGCTTGCGGACGGTCGCGTTGCGCAGGCCCATCGCGTAGGCGGTCAGCGCGATCAGCGCGTACCGGGTGGCGCCGGTGCCCGGCCAGGCGAAGGCGACGGCCGCCGAGGCGCCGACCAGCACCGCCTCCGCCGCCAGGGCGAGCCGGGCCCGGCGACGACGGGAACCCCGGTCGTGCCGGGCCGCCACCCGGCCGCCGGTCGCCGCGCCCAGCAGGAAGCAGCACAGGGACATGGCCGTATGGGGCACCGAGAAGCCGGGGGCACCGGCGGCGGCGAAGCCCAGGACGACGACGTTGCCGGTCATGTTGGCGGTGAAGACCCGGCCCAGCCCCAGATAACTGACGGCGTCGATCATCCCGCTGACCACGGTGAGGGTGAGCAGCACGGCCACCAGCCGCAGCCCGCGCGTCTCGGGGTCCGGCAGCATGCGCAGCAGCCTGCGGGCAGAGAGCGCGGGGAGCGGGGCGGGACACGCGGGGAGGCGGGGGAAGCAGCCCGAACGGCCCTGTCCGTATATACGCGCGCGCCCCCGCCGGGTGGGCGGGGGCGCGGATGCGTTATGGGGTGCTGTCGGCTCGGCTCAGTACCAGCCGTTGGCCTGCCAGAAGCTCCAGGCCTTGACGGGGCTGCCGTAGCGGGAGTTCATGTAGTCCAGGCCCCACTTGATCTGGGTGGCCGG
>NZ_BMSK01000022.1 GCF_014649115.1 Streptomyces eurythermus
GGGAAGAACTCGTACCAGGAGCCGTACAGGGCGCGTTCGCGTTCCACCAGCAACGGCATCGCGTCGGAGGCGGTGACCAGCTCCCGCAGCGGATACCGGGCCAGCACCTGTGTCACCTCCGGGGCCAGCGCCGACGCCAGCCGCCAGGCGGCCGGGCGGTCGCGGTCCCGCAGGGCCGCCACCGCGTCCAGGACGGTCCCGCGCTCCGCCTCCGGCACCCCGGCGGCGGCCCGCTCGTACAGCCGCGCGCCCTCCGCGAGGACCAGTTCGGTGTCCATGCCGGCCGGGATCTTGATCCGGGCGTGCTCGCGCCAGGTGGTGAGCGGGTCCGACCACGCCTCCACCGTGTAGGTCCAGCGGCCCGTATCGCCCGCCGTGACGGTGGCACCCCAGCGGTCGGTGCCCGGGGCGAGTTCCCGCATCGGCGTCCAGGGCCCGGGCCGGCCCGCCGGGTCCCGCAGCACGACGTTCGCGCCCACGGCGTCGTGGCCCTCCCGGAACACGGTCGCCGTGACCTCGAAGGACTCCCCGGTCACGGCCTTGGCGGGCCTGCGGCCGTGTTGCACCACGGGGCGTACGTCGAGGATGGGGATACGGCCCAGGGCGGTGGCCGGTGGTGCTCCGGTGGCGGGCCGTTCTCCCGTGGCGGGCGGTTCCGCGGTGGCGGGCGTGGTCGCCGGGGTGGATCGTTTCTCGGGGGTGGGCGCATGGGCAGGCGTACCGCCCCTCCCGCCCGTCGGCTTCCTTCCTGCTGCCTTGGCCTTGCTGTCGGTCGGGGGTGGTGACGAGTGGTGCCTGGCGGGCATGACCGCTCCTGTCCGCTGCAACGTGGGTGTGGGCGGATGGACATGGGGAGGTGGGTCCTGCGGTGTGCTGTGGTACGCCTGTGGGGTGGATACCGAAGAGCCTTCCCCCTGGGTTCGGGTGGGCAATCCGGCACTGTGTTAACTACTCATGCGTACGTCCGCACACAAGACCGGTTCCCCTTGTTTCCGGGTGCCCGGTGACCGGCGCCTGACGCACCGACACCCCCGGCCGGTACGTCCCCACCGACCGCGCGGTAACCACTACCGTCGAAGGAGACGACGAGACGCACGGCTCCGTGCGGCTCACCCCGCGACGCGTCCCGAGGTGGAATGTGAAGGCGATCCGTCGGTTCACCGTCCGTCCCGTGCTCCCCGACCCCCTGCGGCCACTGAGCGACCTCGCGCGCAATCTGCGCTGGTCCTGGCACGCGGAGACGCGCGATCTGTTCCAGTCCGTCGACCCCGAGGCCTGGGCCGCGGCCGGTGGCGACCCGGTGCGGCTGCTGGGCCGGGTACGCCCGGCCCGGCTGGCCGAACTGGCCGGTGACCGGCGGTTCCTGCGCCGCCTGACCGCCGTCGCCGACGACCTCGACGACTATCTGACCGGTGAACGCTGGTACCAGGCGCAGGCGGACGGCCTGCCCGCCGCCATCGCCTACTTCTCCCCGGAGTTCGGCATCACGGCCGCCCTCCCGCAGTACTCCGGCGGCCTCGGCATCCTGGCCGGCGATCACCTGAAGGCGGCCAGCGACCTCGGCGTCCCCCTGATCGGCGTCGGACTCCTCTACCGGCACGGCTACTTCCGCCAGACCCTCTCCCGGGACGGCTGGCAGCAGGAGCACTACCCGGTGCTCGACCCCAACGAACTGCCGCTCACCCAGCTGAAGGAGCCCGACGGCACCGCCGCGCACGTCCGTCTCGCCCTGCCCGGCGACAAGGAGCTGCGCGCCCGGATCTGGCTGGCACAGGTCGGCCGGGTGCCGCTGCTGCTGCTCGACTCGGACGTGGAGGAGAACGACCTCGGCGAACGCGGGGTCACCGACCGGCTCTACGGCGGCGGCAGCGAACACCGGCTGCTCCAGGAGATGCTGCTCGGGATAGGAGGGGTGCGGGCGGTGCGGACGTACTGCCGGCTCACCGGGCACCCGGTGCCGGAGGTGTTCCACACCAACGAGGGGCACGCCGGGTTCCTCGGCCTGGAACGGATCGCCGAACTCTGCGCGGACGGGCTGGACTTCGACGCCGCCCTGGAGGCGGTGCGGGCCGGCACGGTGTTCACCACGCACACCCCGGTCCCGGCCGGCATCGACCGCTTCGACCGTGACCTGGTCGGCCGGCACTTCGGCCCCGACGCCGAACTGCCCGGCATCGACGTGCGGCGGGTGCTGGAGCTGGGCCGGGAGACCTACCCGGGGGGCGAGCCGAACCTGTTCAACATGGCGGTGATGGGGCTGCGGCTGGCCCAGCGCGCCAACGGGGTCTCGCTGCTGCACGGCCAGGTCAGCCGGGAGATGTTCGCGGGCCTGTGGCCGGGATTCGACGCCGAGGAGGTGCCGATCACCTCGGTGACCAACGGGGTGCACGCCCCGACCTGGGTGGCGCCGGAGGTGCTGCGCATGGCCACCCGGCAGGTCGGCGCCCAGCGGGCCGAGGACGCGCTGAGCGTCGGCGGCTCCGAGCGCTGGGACTCGGTCGCGGACATCCCGGACCAGGACATCTGGGAGCTGCGCCGCACCCTGCGGGAACGGCTGGTGCTGGAGGTACGGGAGCGACTGCGCACGTCGTGGCGGCAACGCGGGGCGGGGGACGCCGAGTTGGGGTGGATCGACGGCGTCCTGGACCCGGACGTGCTCACGATCGGCTTCGCGCGCCGGGTCCCGTCGTACAAGCGGCTGACGCTGATGCTGCGGGACCGCGACCGGCTGACGGAGCTGCTCCTGCACCCCGACCGTCCGGTGCAGATCGTGGTCGCGGGCAAGGCACACCCGGCGGACGACGGCGGCAAGCGGCTGGTGCAGGAGCTGGTCCGGTTCACCGACGACCCACGGGTGCGCCACCGCATCGTCTTCCTCCCCGACTACGGCATGGCGATGGCGCAGCGGCTCTACCCGGGCTGCGACGTCTGGCTGAACAACCCGCTGCGCCCGCTGGAGGCGTGCGGTACGTCGGGCATGAAGGCGGCCCTGAACGGCTGCCTGAACCTCTCGGTGCTGGACGGCTGGTGGGACGAGTGGTTCCAGCCGGACTTCGGCTGGGCCATCCCGACGGCGGACGGCGCCGGCACCGACCCGGACCACCGTGACGACATCGAAGCGGCCGCCCTGTACGACCTCCTGGAACAGCGGATCACGCCCCGCTTCTACGAACGCGGACGCGCGGGCCTGCCCGACCGCTGGATCCAGATGGTCCGCCGGACCCTCTCCCTGCTCGGCCCGAAGGTGCTGGCCGGCCGGATGGTCCGCGAGTACGTGGACCGCCTCTACGCCCCCGCCGCCCGGGCCCACCGCGCGCTGACCCCGGACACCGCCCGGGACCTGGCCGGCTGGAAGGCCCGGGTGCGGGCCGCCTGGCCCGGGGTGAGCGTGGACCACGTGGAGACGACGGCGACCACGCCCACGGCGGAACTGGGGGCGACGGTGGGCCTGCGGGTCCGGGTGGCCCTCGGCGAGCTGGCCCCCGACGACGTGGAGGTCCAGGCGGTGTCGGGCCGGGTGGACGAACAGGACCGCATCACGGACGCCACGGTCGTCCCGCTGAAGCCGGCCGGCACCGCCGACCTGGAGGGCCGCGTGCTCTACGAGGGGCCCCTGTCCCTGGACCGCACCGGCCCCTACGGCTACACGGTCCGCATCCTCCCCACCCACCCCCTCCTGGCCTCCCCCGCGGAGACGGGCCTGATGACGATCCCGTCGGAGGAGGTGGTGGAGGGAGCGGGGGTGGTGCTGCGGTGAGCTGCGACGGGGCACGCGGGCGCCGGACCGGCGGGGATCGCGCGGCTCACGCCGTCAGCGGCCGGATCACGGTTCCGGCTGGTCTTCGCACAGGTGCTTGAGGACTGTGCCGCAGCGGCGGGCGTAGGCGTGCTGGAGGCCCCTGGTGGCCGGACCGCCCGCCTTCGCGTACCACTTGGCCGGCCTGCTGAAGGCGGACACCGTGAGCCAGACCGTGCCGTCGCCGGTGCGGTCGACCACGAAGGCCTCCTCGCCGCACTCGGGGTGGCCCTCGAGGGTGCCGTAGGCCCAGCCGGCGCGGCGGGTCTCCTCGGTGGTCCATATGATCCGGCAGGGTGCCTTGACGACACCGGCCAGGGTGACCGTGACGTCGACACCGGGGGCCGCGCGGTCGGCGGTGGCGTCGATGCCGACGCCCAGCGCGCGGTGCATCTCCCAGGTCAGGACCGCCTCGGCGGCCCGCCGGAACACCGCGTGGCCCTCGCCGAGGCGGGTGCGCACGAACAGGGGACGGAAGCCGGGCGGGCAGAAGGAGGGGTCGTCGCGGGTCACGCCGACCGGCTCGTAGGTGAAGGGCGCCGAGGACATGGGTCACAAGAGTAGGGCGGCACCCGGGACGCGCTGGTCCCGGGTGCCGCCCCGCTGTGCCGGTCGGGCAGGTGCTAGTTGACGTTGACGGCGGCCCAGGCCGCCGCGACCGCCTTGTACTCGGTGCTGGTGGAGCCGTACAGCGCGGACGCCGCGTTCAGGGTCGCCGTGCGGGCGGCCTTGTAGTTGGTCGTCGACGTCATGTACGTGGTCAGCGCCTTGTACCAGATCTGCAGCGCCTTGGCGCGGCCGATGCCGGTGACGGCGGCGCCGTTGTACGTCGGCGAGTTGTAGGTGACGCCGTTGATCGTCTTCGAACCGCTGCCCTCCGCGAGGAGGTAGAAGAAGTGGTTCGCGACGCCGGACGAGTAGTGGACGTCCTTGTTGCCGACCGTGGAGGACCAGTAGTCCGCCGAGCCGCCGTCCTTGCTGGGCTTGTCCATGTAGCGCAGCGGGGTGCCGTCGCCGTTGATGTCGATCTTCTCGCCGATGAGGTAGTCACCGGGGTCGGACGCGTTGTTGGCGAAGAACTCCACGCCCGTGCCGAAGATGTCGCTGGTGGCCTCGTTCAGGCCGCCGGACTCACCCGAGTAGTTGAGGCCCGCGGTGTTCGAGGTGACGCCGTGGCTCATCTCGTGGCCGGCCACGTCCAGCGAGGTCAGCGGGTCGGCGTTGCCCGAGCCGTCGCCGTACGTCATGCAGAAGCAGCTGTCGTCCCAGAACGCGTTGACGTACGCGTTGCCGTAGTGCACGCGGGAGTAGGCGCCGACACCGTTGTTCTTGATGCCGTTGCGGCCGAAGGTGCTCTTGTAGAAGTCCCACGTCACGCCCGCGCCGTAGGCGGCGTCGGCGGCCGCCGTCTGGTCCGAGGAGGAGGTGGAGGCGGTGCCGGTGCCGAAGACGTTGGTCGAGCTGGCGACCAGGGTGCCGGTGCCGGACGTCTTGCGGGCCAGGTTGTAGGTCTTGTGGCTGCCCCGCGCGCTGTCGGTGAGCTGGTACGTCGAGCCCGACTGCACGGAGTTGAGGGTGACCGTGCCGGAGTACAGCGTCTTGCCGGTCGCGTTCTCGATGCCCTGGTACTCGAAGAGCTTCTTGCCGGTGGCCGCGTCGGTGATGACGTGCAGCTGGTTCGGGGTGCCGTCGTCCTGGAAGCCGCCGACGACCGTCTCGTAGGCGAGGACGGGCTTGCCGGAGCCGGCCCAGATCACCTTGCGGGCGCCGTCCGCGGTGGTCTTGGCGGAGCCGAGCGTCTTGGCGGCGGACACCGCCTGCTGTTCGGCCTTGGCGGCGGTGACCCGCGGCGTGAGCGTGGCCGGCTTCAGGGCCGCCGGGTTGGCCTTGGTGACGCCCTGGGTCTTGCCGGACGCGGCCGTGTGGACGATCAGGTCGCCGCCGAGCACCGGCAGGCCCGCGTAGGTGCGCTCGTAGCGGGTGTGCAGGGTGCCGTCGGCGTCCTTGACCACGTCCTTGGCGACCAGCTTCTCCTGGGCGCCGAGGCCTATGTGCCGCGCGGTGTCGGCCGCGTCGGTCTGGGCCTGCTGGATCAGGGAGGTGCGGGCCGCGGCGGACAGCGCGGTCGGGGCGGCGGCCAGGGGCTTGGCGGCGGCTCCGGTCGGGGTCTGCGCGCTCGCACTGGTGGTCAGACCGGTGGAGAGCAGGGCTCCGGCGGCGACAGCGGTGGCGATGGCCAGCGTGGTGCGCTTGTGACGCGCGTAGAGGGGGCTCACGAAAGCTCCTTCTCGTGGGGGAGACCGGGCAGTGTGGGGTTACTGGCCGGCATGTGTGGCGTTGTGAAGTTGCTGTGCTGCTGCGGCGGGTGGAGAGAGAGTGACATCAAGGGCGCGTACATGTCAGGACCCTGAAGTGATGTTGGCCGAAAATCGACCAACCGATGAACGTTTCGGCGGTGTTAACCGGCGCCGCCCGAGGGGGTCCGACCCCCGGGCAGCGCCGTCAACTCGGGTCTGGAGGCTTACGGCTTACGGGAAGGTCAGCTTCCAGCCGTTGATCGTTCCCGTGTCGTAGGTGGCTTGATCCTGTACCCGCAGCTTCCAGGTGCCGTTGGCCGATTCCGCCGCCGCGTTGACCGTGTAGGTCTCGTTGACGCCGTCGCCCGAGTCCGAGGAGCTGTAGTCCTTCAGCCGGTAGGCGGTGCCCGACGGGCCGACGAGATCGATCACCAGGTCACCCCGCCAGGTGTGCGAGATGTCCACGCTCACCTGGAGGTTGCCCGGCGCGTTCCCGGTCCGGCCGGAGACGGCGATGTCCGAGGTGACCGCCGGACCGTCGTCCGGGATCGACACCGGCGTGCTGCTCTCGTACGAGGTGCCGCCGCCCCCGCCACCGCCGCCGGAGCGGGCCCCGACCCCGACGCCCGCCCAGGCGTCCTGCACCGCCTTGTACTCGGCGCTGGTGGTGCCGTACAGCTCGCCGGCCGCCGCGAGGGTGCCGGTGCGGGCGCCCGCGTAGTTGGTGGTGGACGTCCACTTGGTGCTCAGCGCCCGGTACCAGATCTGCAGCGCCTTGTCCCGGCCGATGCCGGTGACCGGAAGGCCGTCCGCGGTCGGCGAGTTGTAGCTGACGCCGTTGACGACCTTGGCGCCGCTGCCCTCGCTCAGCAGGTAGAAGAAGTGGTTCGCGGGGCCGGACGAGTAGTGCACGTCCACGCCGCCGATGCCCGAGTACCAGTTGTCCTTGGACGCGCCGTCCTTGCTCGGCTTGTCCATGTAGCGCAGCGGGGTGCCGTTGCCGTTGATGTCGATCTTCTCGCCGACCAGGTAGTCCCCGACGTCGGTTGTGTTGTTCGCGTAGAACTCCACGCCCGCGGCCATGATGTCGCTGGTGGCCTCGTTCAGACCGCCGGACTCACCGCTGTAGTTGAGGTTCGCGGTGGCCGAGGTGACGCCGTGACTCATCTCGTGGCCGGCGACGTCGATCGAGGTCAGCGGCTTGGTGTTGCCGGAGCCGTCGCCGTAGGTCATGCAGAAGCAGCTGTCGGTCCAGAACGCGTTGACGTACGCGTTGCCGTAGTGGACCCGGGAGTAGGCGCCGACGCCGTTGTTCTTGATGCCGGTACGGCCGAAGGTGGTCTTGTAGAAGTCCCAGGTGAGCGCGGCGCCGTAGTGGGCGTCCGCGCCCGCGGTGGCCGCGTTGGAGCTGGTGCCGTTGCCCCAGGTGTCCGAGGACTGCGAGAACAGCGTGCCGGTGCCGGAGGTGCCGCGGTTGAGGTTGTACGTCTTGTGGCCGCCGCGCGCCCCGTCGGTGAGGGTGTACGTGGTGCCCGACTGGGTCGTGGTCAGCGTGACCTGCCCGCTGTACTGGGTGTTGCCCACGCCGTTCTTGACGCCCTGGTACTCGTAGAGCTTCGCGCCGGTGGCCGCGTCGCTGATGACGTGCAGCTCGTTCGGGGTGCCGTCCTCCTGGAGCCCGCCGACCACCGTCTCGTACGCCAGCACCGGCTTGCCGGTCGCGGCCCAGATCACCTGGCGGACGCTGTCCGCGGCCGGCTTCGTCCCGCCGAGCGCCTTCGCCCGCCCCACGGCCTGCCGCTCGGCGGCCGCCTTCGGCACCGCCGGGGTGAGGCCGGCGACCTTCAGCGTGGCGTTGGTGGCCCGCACCACCTCCATGGTCTTGCCGGCGGAGTCCGTCGCCACGACCAGGTCACCGCCGAGCACCGGCAGGCCCGCGTAGGTGCGCTCGTACCGGGTGTGCAGGGTGCCGTCGGCGTCCTTGACCACGTCCTTGACGACCAGCTTCTCCTGGTCGCCCAGGCCGAGCCGGCGGGCGGTGGCGGCCCGGTCCGCGTCGGCGTTCCGGATCAGTTCGGCGCGCTGCGAGGGGGTCAGCTTGACCGCCGTGTGCGCCGGGTTCGCCTGGCCCGGCCGCGGTGCCTGCGGGGCCGCGGTGGCGGCACCGGCCTGGACGGCGGCGGCGATCAGGGCGGCGACGCCGGCGAGGGCGACGGAGGCGGTGCGGCGGTGCGCCGTGCGGCGTCGTGCTGTGTGGGAGGTGCGTCCGCGAGAGGAACTGCTTCTCAACACTGACTCCTTCTGCGAGACCGCGGGTCGCGCGGCCGGGGGAGACCGGACGGTGGGTTGGGGCGTCCGGGCAGAACAGGGCGTTACGCGGAACCAGGTGCGGGTGCTCGGCCGGCCCACGCGCGTACGGGTGGGCTGTGGGGTCGCTGTGAGTCGGCCTGGGAAGAGTGGCAGGAGATCTCACTGCCTGTCAGGAGCGCATCACAAACTTGGCCGGAAATGGTTCGTTGACCGGATGTTCATGTTCGGTATGCGAACTGTTGGGGTGCGGTGTTCCGCGGACGACGGCCTTCTGCGCCCCGGCCCCGGGGCCGTTGTCCCGGTGAGGTACGGCCAAAACTCGATGGGCCTCGCCGGTGGCGGTCCGTACGCTCGCGATGATGTCCACGACACGTACCACCGCCGACCGTTCCGCCGTACGCACCCTGCTGCGCCTGTGGCCGTACGTCCGTCCCGTGCGCGCCCGGCTGTTCACCGCGGCGGCCGTCGCGGTCGTCGCCTCCTGCACCGGGCTGGTGATCCCGCTCGTTCTGAAGTGGCTGGTGGACGGGCCGGTCGCCGGCCACGACCCGGCCGGTGTGTGGCTCGGCGCGCTCTACCTGCTGCTGCTCGGCATCGCCGAGGCGGTCCTGTTCGGTATCCGGCGCTGGCTGGTGGCCCGGCCGCTGTCCCGTGTCGAGGCGGAGATGCGGGCGGGTCTGTACCGCCGGCTGCAACGTCTGCCGGTGGCCTTCCACGACCGCTGGGCGTCCGGCCAGCTGCTCTCGCGCGGCACCACCGACCTGATGCTGCTGCGCATGTTCCTCGCCTTCCCGCTGACCTTCCTGCTGGTCAACGGGGTGACGATCCTGGTCGGCGTGATCATCATGCTGGTGCAGGACTGGATGCTGGGCCTGGTCATCCTCGGTCCGGCCGTCCCCGTGATGTGGACCTGCGCGGTCTTCGAACGGCGGTACGCGCGGGTGGCCCGGCGCGCCCAGGACCAGGTCGGGGACCTGACCACGGTGGTCGAGGAGAGCGTGCTCGGCATCCGCGTCGTCAAGGGCTTCGGCCGGCACCGCAGCCAGGCGCGCGCCTTCCGGGAACTCGCCGGCCGGCTGCGGGGCACGGAACTGCGCAAGGCGCGGCTGCTCGCCACCATCTGGGGCGTCATCGTGGCGCTGCCCGAGCTGGCCATCGGGGCGGCCCTGGTCCTCGGCGCGGTCCGCGTCGCCGACGGCGAACTGACCGCGGGCACGCTGGTCGCCTTCCTCAGCACGGCGCTCGCGCTGCGCTGGCCCGTCGACTCCATCGGCTTCCTGCTGGCCATGACCCAGGAGGCGGCGACGGCCACGGAACGCTACTTCGAGGTGATGGACGAGGCACCGGAGGACGCGGCGGAGGGGAGCGGCGAGGGCACGGCACCGGGGGCCGTAGGGGTGAGCGGGGCCGCGACCGCCTCCGGATCCCTCCCGGTGCCCCGGGCCGAGGTACGGGCCGGGGCCGGGGCCGGGATCCGGTTCGAGGGGGTGCGGTTCCGGTATCCCGACGCGCCCCCCGGCTCCCCGCCCCTCCTCGACGGCGTCGACCTGCACATACGGGCCGGGGAGTCCATGGCCCTCGTCGGCGCCACCGGCAGTGGGAAGACCACGCTCACCGCCCTCGTCCCGCGCCTGTACGAGGTCACCTCCGGCCGGATCACGCTGAACGGCGTGGACATCGCGGAGATCCCCCGCGAGGAGCTGCGCTCCAGGGTCGCCGTGGCCTTCGAGGAACCCACCCTGTTCTCGGCGAGCGTCGGCGAGAACGTGCTCATGGGCGCCCCGGACGGGGCCGGGAAACCCGAACTGGACCGGGCCCTCGCCATCGCCCGCGCCGACTTCGCGCACGCGCTGCCGCAGGGCACCGACACCCGCGTGGGCGAGCAGGGACTCAGCCTGTCCGGCGGCCAGCGCCAGCGGCTCGCGCTGGCCCGCGCGGTGGTCGGCCGGCCGGAGTTCCTCGTGCTGGACGACCCGCTGTCCGCCCTGGACGTGCACACCGAGGCCGCCGTGGAGGCCGCGCTGCGGCAGGTCCTCGCCGACACCACCGCGCTGATCGTCGCCCACCGCCCGTCCACGGTGCTGCTCGCCGACCGGGTCGCCCTGCTCTCGGGCGGCCGGATCGCGGCCGTCGGCACCCACCGGCAACTGCTGCGCGACAACGCCGAGTACGCCCATCTGATGTCCGGGCGACGGGAGGAGTCCCGATGACCACCACGTCCGCTTCCACCCCCGCCGTCGCCGACGACGACCCCGACCGCTCCCGGGACGTGGACGGAAGCGGCGGCGCGGGCGGCAAGGACGACGCCTTCGACCGGGACGTCCTGCCCACCCCGCCCGGCGCCACCGCCGCCCTGCTGCGTTCGCTGCTCGCGCCCATGAAGGCCCGGGTCGCGCTCACCACCCTCCTGCTGCTGCTCCAGCAGGCGGCGGTGCAGGCGGGGCCGCTGCTGGTGGCGTACGCCATCGACACCGCCGTACCGGCGTTCCGGAACGACCGTGACGGCCCGCTGATCGCGGTCGCCGCCGGCTATCTGCTGTGCGCCCTCGCCTCGGGGGCTTTGCAGTTCGCGTTCATCCAGGTCTCCGCGCGGGTCAGCCAGGACGTGCTGCTGGACCTCAGGGGCCGGATCTTCCGGCACGCGCAGGCGCTCGGCATCGACTTCCACGAGCGGTACACCTCGGGCCGGCTGATCTCCCGGGCCACCACGGACGTGGAGTCGCTGCGCGAACTCCTCGACGAGGGGCTCCAGGAACTGGTGACCGTCATCCTGTCCTTCATCTCCGTCTCGGCCCTGCTGCTCTGGCTGGACCTCGGCCTCGGCGCGGTCGCGGTGGCGTCCTTCGGGCCGCTGTACCTGCTCGTCCGGCTCTACCGGCGGCGCGCCGGGCGGGTGTACGGCGCCAAGTCCACGGCGATGGCGGCGGTGATCGTGAAGTTCACGGAGACGATGAACGGCATCCGCCCGGTGCGCGCCTTCCGCCGGGAGACCGCGAACGACGCCGAGTTCGCGATCCTGAACGCCCGGCACGAGCGCACGAACGGGGACGCGCTGCTGGAGATGGCCCGCTATGTGGTCGGCTCCCGGCTGGTGGCCAACACGGCGGTCGCGGCGATCGTGCTGTGGGGCGCCCACCGGGTGGCCGCCGGCTCGCTGGAGCTGGGTGTGCTGGCGGCGGCGGTGCTGTATCTGCGCCGGCTGTACGACCCGATCGACCGGCTCGGTATGTTCCTGAACTCCTACCAGTCGGCCGCCGCGTCCCTGGAGAAGATCGCCGGGCTGCTGGCCCAGGAGCCGACCGTGCCCGAACCGGACGTGCCGCGCCGACTCCCGTCTACCCAACGCGACTTCCCGGGGCGTGAGGTGGTGTTCGACGGGGTCCGGTTCGGCTACCGCACCGGCGGCGAGGTGCTGCCCCGCTTCGACCTCACCCTGCCCGCCGGACAGACGGTCGCCGTCGTCGGCTCCACCGGCGCGGGCAAGTCCACGCTGGCCAAGCTGCTCGCCCGGTTCTACGACCCCTCCGCCGGGCGGGTGCTGCTGGACGGCGTGGACCTGCGCGAGCTGTCCACGGCCGAACTGCGGCGCGGGGTGGTGATGGTGACTCAGGAGGCGTTCCTGTTCTCCGGCACGGTCGCCGACAACATCGCCCTCGGCCGGCCCGACGCCGGCCGGGAGGAGATCGAGCGGGCGGCGAAGGCCATCGGCGCGCACGAGTTCATCAGCGCGCTGCCCGACGGCTACGACACCGACGTCCGCAAGCGCGGCGGCCGCATCTCCGCCGGGCAGCGCCAGCTGGTCGCCTTCGCGCGGGCGTTGCTCGCCGACCCGGCGGTGCTGATCCTGGACGAGGCGACCAGTTCGCTGGACGTGCCGGGGGAGCGGGCGGTGCAGCGGGCGATGGCGACGGTGCTGCGGGGCCGTACCGCCGTGGTCATCGCCCACCGGCTGTCCACCGTGGAGATCGCGGACCGGGTCCTGGTGATGGAGGGCGGCCGGATCGTCGAGGACGGCGCCCCGGACGAACTCATCGCGGGCACGGGCCGGTTCGCGGACCTCCACCGGGCGTGGCGGGACAGCCTGGCCTGACCGGCCGGCACGGGGACGGACGCGGGCCTTTCACGACCGACGGCCCGCTTCGAATTTCAGGTGCGCCGAGTCGATTTCGCAAGGTGAGATACGTCACATGCTTTCTGCGTGCACCGATCTTGAAGATCGACTTCGTTCCATGGTCGCCTAATGCTGCGCTGACGGAGTGCCGATACCCGGTCACTCGCGGTTAGCCGTCCCAGAGCTGGTCGACCGGCGGAAATGCCGTCGGTCATTTCTGCGAAAGGGAGAGGTTCATGTCCGACAACACCGCTGCGGTTCTGTCCGCCATCGACAGCGACAAGGCCCTGCGCTCGGCTGTCATCCGGCACCTCGCCACGACCCACGCCAACGAGTTCGTCAGCCCGCTGCGCGCCGAGTTCCGCGGCAACGACGACATCGCCCTGGCGTCGGTCAACTCCAACAAGGAGTGGCAGGAGTAACACCAGGTCCGGCCGGGTCCCGACCGGGGTCCGGCCGGTTGCTCCGTAGGACACCCTCGACCGAACGGCGGTAACTCCTTGCGCACCCTTTCCCCCGGCGTGACGCAGAGACTCCTGTTGCGCGACGACAGAGAAGCCCGCACAGAGTTGCTGCTCCGCCTGCTGTACTCGAAAAGCTCCGCGGACCTGGTCGCCGACGCACTGAAGGACCCTTCCGGGAAAGTGTGCGAAACGACGCTGTCCGTTCTCGCGACCGTCGATTTCCATGCGCTCTCGGTGGAGCGAGCGGCTCGTCTGCGTAATTTGAAGCGCCATCTGCAACGCACCTGCCCGCCTCTGTGGGAGTGCCTCGACAAGGAGACCATCACTCCGCTCGTCGACGCCTACGCGGATTCCGACGCTTTCTGGCAGAGCGCCGGCCGCACCCTTTTCGAGAACTTCTGCCTGTTCGCCCACGAGGCGGTGGCGGAACGGTCCCGGCTGCTTGCCGACGTCTTCCATCTGTTCGGCCTCGTGAGCCGCTTCTCCGCCCCCGAACTGATCGCGCCCCCCGAGGACGTCTGCGCCTGCACCACCGGCATCCCCGGCGAAGGCATGGACCTGACGAAGGCCGCCTTCTCCCCCTGGGACGACGGCGGCCTGGTCCCCCCGGACGTCCCGGGCGCCCTCCAGGCCGAGTCGTTCCCCTCGGCATGGCGCCTGGTGGACGACCGCGGAAGGCTGCCGCGATCCCTGGAACCCGACGCCCTCGGCGAACCCGGCGAGTATCAGATCGTGGTCGCCGCCTTCCCCGGCCGCAAGGTCTCCGCCGCGGCCCTTCCGCTCTGAAGCAGGTGCGCATGACGAACGAGAAGACGAACTCCGTCGGCAGGCTCGGCTTCGGACTCGACTGGCAGTACCGGGACAACTACCCGCAGAAGATGCCCGACCTGTGCGCCAAGTACGCCGGCCGGCTCAGCCACCTGTCCTGTGTCTCCCTGCCCAGCGCCGCCGACGCGCGGACCTTCATGGACGAGTGCGCCGGGGACCTGCCCGTGGTGCACCACCTGCCGGGAGTGGCCCCCGCCGCGCCCGGCGGCCCGAATCTGGAGCTGTTCACCCGCCTCGAAGCGGTGAGCGACGTCCTGGGCGCCGTCTGGACGTGCGAGGACATCGGCCTGTGGTCGATCGGCCCGTACCCGCTGCCGTACTTCACCCCTCCGCTCTTCGAACGCGAGGTCGCCGACCACGTCGTCGACGGCATCCGCCGCATGCGCGAGGTGAGCCGCTACCCGTTCGTGCCGGAGATCCCCTCCTGCACCCTCGCGGCCGGCCGCATGAGCCTCGGCGAGTTCTTCCACCGCGTCACCGACGGCGCCGACTGCGACCTGCTGCTGGACGTCGCCCACGTCTTCTCGTACGCCGTCGCCGTACGGCGGTCCTACGAGGACGTCCTGCGGTCGCTGCCCCTGGAGAGGGTGGTGGAGATCCATGTGGCGGGCGGCTACATCGACCCGACCTTCGACAACCGGTACCTGGACACCCACAGCCACGCCGTGACGCCCGCCGTCATCGACCTGCTCCAGGAAGCGGTCGCGAACGCGCCCCGGTTGCGCGCCGTCACCTACGAGATCGGGGTGGGCCTGGGCGCCGAGGAACTGGACAGCGACTTCGAGCGCATCGAGGGCCTGCTGGCCGAGGCCGACTGGACGCCGACCATCGCCCGCCCCTCCGACCTGGCCACGGCAGGTACCGCATGACGGACGCGAACGGGCCCGCGACGCCGCCGTGGAGCGCGCTGACCCCGGAACCGGACCGCACCGCCGGACTCGGGGCGGGCGTACGGATACTGGTCGTGTCCGACGGCACCCCCGCGCCCGCTGACGCCCCGGCCGACCCGCACACCGAACGGGTCGCCGAGCTGTGCCGGCAGCTGGCCGGCCGGGCGGAGCTGGGCTACGCCACGGCCGCGCACCTGAAGTCCCGTACCCTCGCCGCCGATCTGCGCGCCATGGTCACGGCGGACGGCGGCTGGGACATCGTGGCCATGCCGTGGTCGTCACCGGAGCCCGACGCCGAACGGCTCGGGGTCCGGCGCGCCTTCGAGGAGGTGGCCCGGGACCCGGCCATGCCGCTGTTCGTCGCGGCCGCCGGGCACGACGGGCCGGGACGGCTCAGGTTCCCGGCCTCCTGCCCCTCGGTGCTGGCCGTCGGCGTCGGCTCCGGCGACGGCGGACCGGCGGCGTACTGCGGCACCGACGGCGTGGGCCGCAAGCCGCAGCTGCTGGTCCCCGACACCCTGTACGCCACCCGCTCCTCGGCCGGGCCCGATCCGATGCGCGGCACCTCGGCCGCCGTCGGCGTCGTCGCCGGTCTCGCCGCCGGGCTGGCCGGCCTGCTGGGCCGTGACGGGCGCGCTGTCCCCTCGGCGGCGCTGCGCGCCGCGCTGCTGGCCTCGGCCGGGCCGGGCGGAGCGGTGGCGGACGCGCCGCTGACGCGGCGGCTGACCGCCGGCGGCCCCGGGCCGTCCTGCCTCCGCCTGTCCCGGGCGGTCACGCGGCTGCGGGCCCGCACCGATGGCACCGCCGTGCGGATCGCGGTCGTCACCGCCGGGGCGGAGGAGACCGTCAGCGGGGACGGCGCGCCGCTGTGGCTGCCGCGTGCCGCCGGACTGTCGGTGTCCGTGGCGGGCGCCGGCACCAGCCGGCGGGCCACCGGCACCGGATGGCTGGTGCTCGACGTCCCGCCCGGCGCGGAGGGCGAGATGGTGATCACCGTCGAATGCCCCGAAGCGGCCACCGCCTTCGTGTCCGTCGGCGGTGCCGACACCGTCGAGGAGACCGAGGAGCGTGCCGGCGCCGTGGAAGAGACCGAGGAGCGTGCCGACCAGCCCGCCGGCACCGCCCCGGCGGCCCGGCGCGCCGAGCGGACCCGCGCGGACCGTCCCGTCATCCTCGGCCTGTCGGCCAGCCACGACGCCTCCGCCTGCCTTCTGCGCGACGGCACCCCCCAGGTCGCCGTGCAACAGGAGCGGGTCACCCGCCGCAAGCACGACGGCGCCGGCCACCTCGCCTCCCGGGCGGCGGCCGACTACTGCCTCACCTCGGCCGGCCTGCGCGCCGACGACGTGGACGTGTTCGCCTTCAACGCGCAGCCGCTGCTGCCGGGTTACGTGGGGCTCTCGGTGCCGTCCGCCGCGCAGGCGTTCGACCTCTTCGACCCGTTCGACGAGCGCGCCGTCTACGTCTCGCACCACCTCGCCCACGCCTTCTCCGCGTTCTGGGGCTCCCCGTTCGAGGAGGCGGTGGTCGCCGTCTGCGACGGCTCCGGCGGCTCCGTGCTCGGCGCCGACGACCTCCTGGTCGACGGCCCCGGACTGCGCGCGTACCTGGACCGGAAGACCGAGGACCGGCTGCCCCGCGTCCACGTCTTCTCCGTCTACCACTTCGACCGCGACGGCTACCGGCTGCTGTTCCGCGAGTACGCCGACTCCTTCAACGTCCGCGTCGGCTCCTCCTCGATCGGCGAGACCTACGCGGCCGTGAGCCAGTATGTCTTCGGCGACTGGCAAGAGGGCAGCGGCAAGCTGATGGGCCTCGCGCCCTGGGGCAAACCCGGCAACGCGGGGCCGAGCTTCCTGGAGCCGGGCCCCGACGGCCTGCCCCGCTTCCGCGACGACTGGAAGGACGCCTACCGCGCCCCCGGCTCCGGCCGCCCGCTGGACCATGCCGACCTCGCGGCCCGGATCCAGGCCGACCTCGAGGAGGCACTGGTGGCCCGCATGCGGTACGCCATGTCGCTGGTGCCCGGCTGCGGCAACCTCGCCTACGCGGGAGGCATCGCGCTCAACTCCGTGGCCAACGACCGCATCGCCCGTGAGAGCGGTGCCGACCACCTCTTCGTGTTCCCGGCGGCGAGCGACGCCGGGGTCTCGCTGGGCGCCGCGGCCGCCGCGCACTTCCGGCTCACCGGCTCCACCCGGCGTGAACGAGGCGAGTTCAACGACTACCTGGGCCATCCCTACACCCAGGACGACCACGACGCGGCCATCCGGCTGGTCGGTGACCGGGTGGTCGTGGAACCGCTGTCGGCGGAAGCCGTCGCGGACCGGATCGCCGCGGGCGAGGTCATCGGCTGGTTCCAGGGCGGCTCGGAGTTCGGGCCCCGCGCGCTGGGGCACCGGTCGGTCCTCGCCGACGCCAGGAGCCGGGACACCTGGGACTTCATCAACGCGCACATCAAGTTCCGGGAGGACTTCCGCCCGCTGGCGCCGATCGTGCCCGAGGAGGTCGCCGCCGAGTACTTCGACCTCGACGAGCCGTCGCCGCACATGCTGCGGGTGGTCCCGGTCCGGGAGAAGTACCGCGAGCGGCTCGCGGCCGTCACCCACGTCGACGGCACGGCCCGCGTGCAGACGGTCTCGCGGACGGCCAACCCGCGCATCCACGAGCTGCTGCACCTCGTCGGTGAACGCACCGGCTTCCCCGTCCTCGTGAACACCTCGCTGAACCGCCGCGGCGAGCCCATGATCGAGACCCCCGGCCAGGCCCTCGACATGCTGCTGGGCACCCGGCTGAGCGCCATGGTGCTCGGCGACCGGCTGGTCCGCCGTGCCCCCGAGCACGAGGCGCCGCTCTCCCTGCGCTCCCGGATCGTCCTCGCCCCCGGCGTACGGCTGGGGTGGGAGCAGGACGCCGAGGGCAGCCGGCTGCGGATCACCGGCGGCGCCGAACCGGGCGGCCTCGAACTGCCGGTGTGGGCCTTCACCGCCTTGTCCCAGGCCGGGCCCGGCCGGCCCCTCGGCGCCTACCTGCCGAACTGCCTCGAGGGCACGCAGACCAGCACCGACACGGCGCTGGCGTTCCTGACCGCGCTCCGCGCCCGCTGCCTGCTGGTGGTCACCCGGGAGACACCGCATGACTGACCTGGACAACGGCCCTGCCGCGCACGCCCTGGCGTGGCTGGAGACCATGACCGACGACCCCGCCATGCTGCCGTGCGGCACCTCCCACCGGTCGGTGCCGGCCGCCGAGGCCATCGCCCGCGTCTGGCCGCTGCGCCACCGGCTCGGCATCAGCCGGGTCGCGGACCTCACCCCGCTCGACGTCGTCGGCATCCCCGTCTTCAGCGTCACCCGGCCGAACGCCCGCACCGGCCAGATCACCCTCTGCCAGGGCAAGGGCAACGCGCCCGACGAGGCCCTCGCCTCGGCACTGTTCGAGGCGCTGGAACGGCACTGCGGCTCCCTCGCCCGGCCCGTCCTGACGGCCGCCCCGGCCGAGCTGCGGGCCATGGGCCGGCCCCATCTGGGCGCCCCCGACCTGGGCCTCGCCGAGCTGCCCGACGACCAGCCGCTGGAGTGGATCGAGGGCCGGGACAGCGGGGACGGGAGTGCCGTGCTGGTGCCCGCCGCCGAGGTGATCTTCCCGTACACGGCACCGCCCGGCTGCCTGCGGCCGGTGCGCCCGAGCACCACGGGCCTGGCGTCCGGCGCCACCCTGAGCGAGGCGGTGCTGCACGCCCTCTACGAGGTCGTGGAGCGGGATGCCACCTCCCGCTACCTCCACGGCGGGCCGGGCCGGCTGGTCCCGCTCGACACGATCACCGGCCCCGCCGAGTCGGAGCTGCTGCTCAAGTACGCCAAGGCCGAGATCGACACCGTCGTGGTCGACCTGACCCACACCACCGTGCTGCCCACCTTCGCGGTGTTCCTCTCCGACCCGGGCGCCCACCAGGCCCACCTGGCGGTCTCCGGATTCGGCGCCCACCCCAACGCGGGCGTCGCCCTGCGCCGGGCTCTGACCGAGGCCGCCCAGGCCCGTGCCACCGCGATCCAGGGCAGCCGGGAGGACCTCGACCGGGTCGCCGACGTTTACCGCGCGGACCCCGCCGCCCAGCGGTCGGCGTTCCTGCACCGCGCCATACGGGCCAGGGCGGAGGGCGTCACGGACTTCCGTACGCTGCCCGACCCGCCGCCGCGGTCGACGCGCGCCGCGCTGCGGCACGTGGCCGCCGCGCTGGAGGCCGGCGGCTACGACCGGGTCGTGCACACCGACTTGACCATCGCGGAACTCGGCCTGCCCGTCGCCCATGTGGTGGTGCCCGGCATGGTCGACTCCGTCGTAGAACCCCTCAGGAGCCATCGTGTGGCCCATCAGCCCGTCCAGGCCTAGGCCCGTCGTCTTCGGCGCGGCGTCGGTACGCTCGCTGGACCCCGCCCTGCTGGCGGCGGTGGACCTGCGGCCCCCCGTCCGCCGCGGCGACCTGCTGCCGCTGCTCGACGAGAAGCCCGGCACCGTCGTCCTCGTCGACGGCCTGTTCGGCGGGACGATGGCCGTGACGCCGACCGAGTGCCGGCAGCTGATGGACGCCGGCTGGACCCTGGTGGGCTGTTCCAGCATGGGAGCCCTGCGGGCGGCGGACCTGTGGCCGCTCGGCGCGATAGGCATCGGAGACATCTTCACCCTGTACCGGCTGGGCACCCTGACGTCCGACGCCGATGTCGCCGTCGCCCTCGATCCCGACGACGGCCACCGCGAACTGACCGTCTCCACGGTCCACGTGCGGGCCGTGCTCGCGGCGGCCGTCGAGGCGGGCCTGCTCGCCCCCGCCCGGCGGACCGAACTCGCCCGTGCCGCCGAGGACATCCACTGGACCGAGCGGTCCTGGACGGCCTGCCGGGCGGCGTGGAGCGACCTGGGGATCACCCCCACGGTGCTCTCCGCCATCCTCCGGCTCGGCCGGGAACCCCGGCTGCATCCCAAGGTGCGCGACGCCGACGCGGCCCTGCGCGCGGTGCTGGCGCGTGACTGGCTCGGCGACCAGGCCGCGGAGGGCCGCCGCTGCCCGGCCTGTCAGGAACCTCTCGCCGCGGGCGTGCTGTTCTGCCCCACCTGCGTCTCCGAGGCACACGAAACCTGCCTGTGAGGCAGGGCCCGCCCCGCGGCGGGCCCGCCCCGCGGGCCACGAAGGGAACCACCAGGGATGCTGACGACCATCGCCCGCCGGCTCGGGATCCGCACCACCGGGCCGGCCGAGCGGAGGCTGCTGACCACTGTCGCGATCGACGCGACCGGCGGCGGCCTGTTCCTGGCCGGTGCGACGCTGTTCTACTCGCGGGTGGCCGGGCTGTCCGCCGGGCAGATCGGCATCGGGCTCTCCGTGCTGGGGATCGTCGCGCTGGCCGCGACCCTTCCCAACGGCCTCCTGGTCGACCGGATCGGCCCGCGGCACGCCCTGATCGTGCTGCACGTGTGGCGCGGGGTGTGGTGCTGTGCGCTGGCCTTCGTGCACTCCTTCTGGCAGTTCCTCGCCGTGCTGGTGCTGCTGGGGCTCGCGGAGCACGCCGGAATGCCGGCCCTCCAGGCGTACGTGGGCTCCGCGTTCGGCGACGCCGAGCGCGTCGGCGTCATGGCCCGGGTGCAGGTGCTGAAGAACACCGGCTTCCTGGTGGGCGCCCTGCTGGCGGCGGTGGCCGTGGGCAGCGGGACGGACGCGGGCTACCGGATGCTGCTGCTGGGCGACGGGCTGTCGTTCTTCGTCGCCGCCGTGCTGATGACGACCGTGCGCAATGTGGGCGGCGGGCGGCGAAGGGGCGAGCGGCACTCGCCCCTCGCACCCCTGAGGAACCTCAAGTTCCTCGTGCTGACCTGCTGCAACGGTGTGCTCCAGCTGAACCTCTCGGTGCTGGTGATCGGCATGCCGCTGTGGGTGACCCGGGCCACCGAGGCGCCCGAGGCCGTGGCTCCGCTGCTGATCGCGGTCAACACCGTGATCGCGATCTCGCTCCAGGTCCTGCTGAGCCGGGGAGCCGAGACGGTGCCGGGGGCCGGCCGTCACATGCGCCGGGCGGGGCTGTCGTTCGCCCTGATGTGCGGGACGCTGATCGTGGCGTCCTGGACACCGTCCGCCCTCGCCGCGGCGCTCATGGTGGCATCCGTCGTCCTGCACACGCTGGGCGAGATCTGGCACTCCTCGGGCGGCTGGGGGCTTCAGTTCGCACTGTCGCCCGAGGCCGAGCGCGGCAACTACGCCGCCGCGTACAGCCTCGGTCCGACCGCGGAAGGGATGGTCGGACCGTCCCTGATCGCCGGCGGGGTGGTGGCCGCGGGCTCGGCCGGCTGGACGGCCCTCGCGCTGCTCTTCCTGGCCGCCGGGCTGGGCGCGCACACCGTGGCCCGGCGGGCCGTCCCGGGACCCTCGGCGGGCGTCAGCCCGACGGCGGACCGTCGTGCAGAATCCTCTGGAAAAGACGGTGATCTCGCCATTCCCCATTGATGTGCAGATAACGGGGGGCCATGCCGATCGGCTCGAAACCGTTTTTGCTCAGCACGCGTTGTGACGGCGCGTTGTCGAGGAGCGTGGTGGCCTCGATGCGGTGCAGGCCGATGGCGCGGGCCGCGCGGCAGACGCTCGCCACCCCCGCACTGGCCAGCCCCCGGTTCTGCTGGTCGGCGGCCACCCAATAACCCAGATAGGCGCTGCAGAAAGGCCCGAACGCCATTCCCGAGAGGGTGATCGTGCCGATGATGGCGCCGTGGCTCTCGAAAACCCAGGGCACCGCACGCTGTTCCGTGAACTGCCTCAATTGCTCACGGATGCGTTCGGCCTGACCTTCGACCGTGAAGAAGCTGTCGGGGCGACGGGGTTCCCACGGAGCCAGATGATCCCGGTTCGCGGCATACGCGGAATACAGTGCCTCCGCGTCGCCGAGGGAAACGAGCCGCAACCGGATCCCGCCGGGCAGCACTTCGTCAGGAATGATCATCCGGTCACTCTAGCGTGTACAATAGATGGGCATCGACGAGGGCTTGGCAGAGTTCCAGCCGCTCCCGCTCGCCCAACTCGGCGGAAAGTTCCTCGGGCGTGAACTCCGTGCGCCCCGCGATAAACCGCATGGCTTTCTCGTGGCTTTCCGGCATGGCGACACTGCGGCGGCCGAGGACCGCGTACAGGCGCCGGGTCGCCGGCTGCGAGAAGAGCGCGCACGGCACCGTCTTCCGCCGCCGCAGCGGTGTCGTGTCCAGCACGCCGAGAATGCCGAGAGCGGAGTCCGTCTCGAAAGCGCCGGGAATCCTGTCCGTGAGCTGGGTCAGGAAGGTGCGCAGATGGGCGGAGCGCACCTGCTCGGGCTCCTGCTCCGCGAGGGCCGCCCGGACCTCGGCCAGGAACCGCCCGGCCGCCTCGTCGAGCACACCGCCGTCGTGCGGCCAGCCGGCGGGCAGCTCGGCGTCCAGCAGCTCCGCGGGGAGGCTGTCCTCGACGAGCTGGGTCAGCGTGGTGCGCAGGACCTCGCGCCAGGAATTGGACTCGACGCTGATGGTGACATGTCCCGACCGGGCGCTCAGGGTCTGTGCCCGGTGCGGCGTGCCCTTCGGGAGATACAGCACGTCACCGGGGCGCAGCAGCAGTTCCTCGGTCTCGTCGGGGGCGGTGTCCGCGATGCCGTGCCGCCGTTCCCACGGCGTCGCGCCGACGTGCCACTGCTTCTCGCCGAACGCCTGGAGCACGAAGACGTCATGCGGATCGGAGTGCAGCCCGAACCCCTGGGACGACACCGGCGTGAGATAGATGTTCGCCCGGCACCGCCGCCCCAGGGCGAGTTCGAGGGAACGGCAGAACTCGGTCAGCGGCGGGTGGTACCAGTGTGCCGACTGAAGAATCAGGGTCGCGCCCGCGCGCACGGCGGCGGTGACCTCCGCCGCGCTCGCGACGCCCCGCGTCAGCATCTCGAAGAGATGCTCGTTCTCCGTCATCTCGTGGTCGACGGGGCGCGGATAAATCTCCCGCATCGACCGGAGATACGCCTTGCGCGGCAGAATTTCCCCCTGCCGCACAAGGCGGATCATATCGGCGCGCAGCAGCGGCTGGCTGGTGAGCATCCGGTCGATGTCACGCACGCTGATGAGATCGTCGGCCGGTATTCCGCCGGTCGTGAGACGGACGCGTTTTCCCCAGACATCGGCGATGAAGGCTTTCTCATCACCGGTGCAGCGGCGGAGTCCCGCCGTGTCGACCGGCAGCATGCGCGCGATCTCGTCAACCGACCCCGAGTCCCCGGAAATCGGGACCAAAGGATCCTTTTCCCGGCGCAGTGCCGCGGTGTTGATGATCTCGATCCCAGGCATGTTTCGATCGCTGTTGACCACGCGGTAACCGTACCTCGGTGCCGTACGCCTTTCCAGCCCCGGTCCCGGGATTCCCCTTTGCTTTCCGGGGGTCGGAAAGGGCGGCCGTCAGGAGCCGGTGGGATACGGCAGCAGCCCCCGTGCTATCTCCTCCCACGCCTTCTTCAGCTCCGCCAGCAGGTCCGGGCGGTCGGAGGCCAGGTCGGCCTGTTCGCGCAGGTCGGCGGCCAGGTGGTAGAGGTGGTCGGTGCCGGTGGCGTCCTGGTAGTACTTCCAGCCGCCCCGGCGCAGCGCCCGGTTGCCCCGCACCCGCCAGAACAGGTCGCGTTCGGGCAGGGGTTCGCCGCGCAGCAGGTAGCCCGCGAGGCTGGTGCCGTCCAGGGGGTGGGCGGGGTCGGGGCGGGCGCCGCCGAGTTCCAGCAGGGTCGCGGTCCAGTCGGGGGAGAAGTTCGGCTCGTGGCTGACCTGGTGGCCGTCGATCCGGGCCGGCCAGCGCAGGATGGCCGGCACCCGGATGCCGCCCTCCTGGAGACCGGCCTTCTGACCGCTCAGCGGCCACTGGTACGACCAGCGCTCACCGCCGTTGTCGCTGGCGAACAGCACCAGCGTGTTCTCCTCCTGCCCGGAGCGGCGCAGCGCGGCCAGCACCTCGCCGACGGCCGCGTCCAGGCTCTGCACCATCTCGGTGTACTTGGCGACCGAGCCCCCGTCACGGTGGTTGAGGGCCGCCGTGGCCTGCGCCGGTGTCCTCGCCGCCCGGACCCGCGCGGCGATCTCCGCGCCGGTCTCCGCGTCGCCCTCGGCCAGCCACGGCCAGTGCGGGGTGGTGAAGTTGAGGTTGAGCAGCCAGGGCCGGCGGTGCCTGCGGCCGACGTACTCGACGGCCCGCTCGGTCAGCACGGTGGTGTAGTAGCGCAGGTCGCGGTACTCGGCGTCGCCCTCGTACAGGTCGTAGTCGCCGAGCTGGCCCAGCTTGGAGAAGTACTCGAGGACCCCGCCGAAGTTGCCGAAGAACTCGTCCCAGCCGGACTTGGTGGGGCTGTAGTCGGGCAGCCAGCCGCAGTGCCACTTGCCGATGAGGGCCGTGTCGTAGCCGGCCTTCTTCAGCAGGGAGGCGAGCGTGGGGTGGTTCGGGTCCAGGCCCTGGGACCGGTCCGCCACCGGTTCGGCGAGGCCGCCCTCGGTACGGCCCGGGTAGCGGCCGGTGTAGAGGCTGAAGCGGGTCGGCGAGCAGGTCGCCGAGCCGGAGTAGGCGTCGGTGAAGCGCACGCCCTGGCGGGCCAGCCGGTCCAGGTTCGGGGTCTTGATGTGCGGTGCGCCGTACGCGGAGAGGTCGGCCCAGCCCAGGTCGTCACCGAGGATGACCAGGAAGTTGGGGCGGGGCCCGGGAGCGGCGGCGGCGCGGGAGCGGAAGGGGTGTTCGGCGGGGGCGGCCTGGGCGGGCGACGCGGCACCGGTGACAGTGGAGACCGCGCCGCCGCCGAGCAGACCGCCGAAGGCACGGCGGGACATGTCGGACATGCGGGATCCTCGAAACGGCCGTGCCCCGGGACGGGGCACGGCGGGGGGAAGGAGGGAAGAAGAAGGGGAACGAGGGTGCGGGTCAGCGACACAGGGCGCTGGACTGCCGGCACAGATCCACATGCCGCCGTGCCACGAGCGCGATGCGCGCGTAGGTGTGTTCCGTGGCAGGCCTCATGATCACAGGACGGTGCCAGGAAGGCGCGCGCGCCGTCAAGACACCGTCCGGCAGGCGGGATCACGGCACCCCCAGCTCGAACAGGGCGTACCCGGCGTACGAGCCGGAGGCCAGCGCCGCGATGCCCAGCAGCGTGCACAGCACCGACAGGCTCAGCCGGCGCAGCGCGACCGCGAGCGGCACGAACAGCGGGAAGCAGGGCAGCAGATAGCGGGAGATGTTGGCGACGATCTGCTGGCTGCCGAGGACCAGGACCAGTGTGATCACGGTGTACAGGACCAGCACCGCCGGCGGGCGCAGCCGCAGCAGCAGCGGCAGCAGCGCGCAGACCAGCAGGATGACGCCGACCGAGATGACGTCCGTGAACGGGTAGGCGAAGAGGTAGTCGAACTTGCCGACGGGCACGGACGTCAGCACGTCCAGGGTCTGCTTGCCGTAGTCGAAGCTGTGCGCCCAGGCACCCGACTGGAGCTTGAAGTAGCCGCCCAGGTCGCCCATGCGGTTGCCGACCCACAGCAGATAGCCGAGGAGCCCGAGCGGGGCCAGGGCCATGGCCAGCACCGGGCGCAGCACCCCGTCCTCCCGGCGGCGCAGGGACAGCAGCGCGGACACGCAGAGCGCGGCGATGAGCGCGCCGGCGGTGGGCCGGTTCAGCCCGGCCGCGAAGGTGAGCACCCCGGCGGTGAGCCAGCGCCGGGCGAGCACGGCATGGCAGGCCCAGGCCGCCAGGGCCACGTACAGGGAGTCGGAGTAGACCGCCCACTCCACGCCCGAGCCCGGCCACACCGCCCACAGCCCGGCCGCCGCGAGCCCGGCGCGCCGGCCGCCGAACCGCTCGGCGACGGCGTAGATGCCGAGGGCGGCGGCGAAGGAGGCGACGATGGAGACCAGCAGCCCGGCGCCGTAGGAGCCGAGGCCGGTGACCGACGAGGTCCCCCGCATCAGCGCCGGGTAGAGCGGGAAGAACGCCGCCGAGTTGCCCTCCAGCGTGATGAGGCCTGTGGCGCCCGGGACCGGGACCAGCTTCGGGTCGTAGCCGTGCAGCGCGATCTGCTGGTACCACCAGCCGTCCCAGGTGGCCAGCACGTCCCAGGCGTGCGCGCCGCCGCCGAACCGGGGGTGCTTGGTGCGGTAGTCCCCGGTGGAGGACAGCAGGTACATGAAGGAGCAGAAGCCGGCCAGCTTCAGGGTGCCGAACAGGGCGAGGACCGGGCCGTGGCGGCGGGCGGCGGCCCGCAGCCGGGAGTCCGGCGCGGCCTCGGTGTCCGGCGTCCCTATGCCGGGCAGGGTCGCGGTCACCGGACCACCGGCCCCGGGCGGCGGGCCAGGGTGCGCCGCATCCGGACGATCCCGCGCAGGTCCGCCAGCGCGGTGGCGACCAGGTCCACGCTGCTGTCCGGGTCGTCGACCCAGTCCACCGGCACCTCGTGGATCCTGAGGCCCGCCCGCTCGGCGAGCACCAGCAGCTCGGTGTCGAAGAACCACTCCCCGTCCCGCACCAGCGGCAGCAGCCGCTCGGCCGTCTCGCGCCGGACCGCCTTGAAACCGCACTGGGCGTCGGAGAAGCCCACTGCGAGCGTGCAGCGCAGCAGGACGTTGTAGCAGCGGGAGATGACCTCGCGCTTGGTGCCGCGCACCACCCGCGACCCCGGTGCCAGCCGGGTGCCGATCGCCAGGTCGGAGTGGCCCGAGATCAGCGGGGCGACCAGCGGCAGCAGCGCGGCCAGCCCGGTGGACAGGTCCACGTCGAGGTAGGCCAGCACGGGCGCCCGGGACCCGGACCAGGCGGCCCGCAGGGCCCGGCCCCGGCCCTTCTCCGGCAGCCGCAGCGAGGTCACCTCGTCCAGTTCGGCGGCCAGCCGGGCGGCGATGTCCGGGGTTCCGTCGGTGCTGGCGTTGTCGGCGATGGTGATCCGGAACGGATAGGGGAAGGTGTCCCGCAGATGTGTGTGCAGCCGCCGGACGTTGGGCTCGAGGTCCTTCTCCTCGTTGTACACCGGCACGGCCACGTCCAGGACCGGCTCGGCGGCCTCGTGGGCCGCCGGCAGCGGGGCGGGCCGGGGTATCCGGCGGAAGGCCGGCTTGCCGGCGGGCTGCCGGCTCGGCCGGCTGGATCGGATGTGCGTCACATGAACCCCGTTTGTCTCTGGTCGGTCGGGTGTGCCGGGGGCACACCGGGGCGGGCGGAGGGTCGAGGGCTAGCCGGTGGCCGTCGCCGACGGTGTTCCGGCGGGCTCGGTCACGGGCGTGGTGGCCGGTGGCGTGGTACCGCCGTGGTCCCGGCCGGTGGCCGTGGCGAACTGCGGCTCGTGGGTGGCCGTGGGCGGCAGGGAAGTGCTCGAGGTGTCTTCCGGGGGCGCGGAGTCGGCGGTGTCCGTCGGCGTCATGGACGGCGAGGACGGCGTGTGGTCCGGTGACCGCGACGGCGGCTCGGACACCGAGGCACCGGGTGCCGGCGTCGTGGTCGGCGTCGGCGCCGGACTGGACGCGGGCCGCGGCGGCGCGGCCGGGCGGTCGTCGGTGGGGCCGTGCGGCCACAGCGTCAGCGCCAGGCCGAGCCCGGCCCCCGCCAGCACATAGCCGGCGGCCCGGCGCGCCGCGCGCGCCCGGCGCCGGGCGCGCACCCCGGCGCGCAGCGCCTCCCGGTGCCGGGGCTCGAAGGGCACCGGCTCCGGGTCCTGCCGCAGCAGCCCGGCCAGCCGCCGTTCGAAGTGGTCCATGTTTCTTCCTCACCCCACCGGCTCGATGACGTCGGCCAGCAGCCGGCGCAGCCGGGCCACCCCGCGCGCGGCGTGGGACCGGGCCGTGCCCACCGGGCAGCCCAGCGCCTCGGCGACCTGCCGGTCGGGCAGGTCCTGGTAGTAGCGCAGCACCACGGCGGCCCGCTGGCGCGGGGGCAGTTCGGCGAGCGCCGCCTCCAACCGGGACCGTTCGGCGACGGTCGCCGACAGGTCCCCGGCCGCCGCCGTCTCCGGCAGCTCCTCCACGGGCCGCTCGCCCCACCAGCGACGGCGGGCCGAGCGGGCCGCGGCCCGCGCGAGCACCTTGCGCACATAGGCCTCCGGTGCCTCGTCGGCGACCTTCGGCCAGACGAACCACAGCTTGACCAAGGACTCCTGCAACAGGTCCTCGGCCCGGTGCCGGTCGCCCCCGGTGAGCAGACGGGCCAGATGGAACAACACCGACCAGCGGGCCGCCACGAACGCGTCGTACTCACCGGCCCTGGCCTGCTCCATCCCCACGGTCCCCGTTCTCGCCGGCTGTCCACACCAGGAGAAAGGCCCTGGACCCCCGCCCGCGCTGCACTCGACGGGCGTGATCCGCGTCACGCACAGCCGGCACACAGGCCCCGCGCAGTGTCACACAGGCCCCTGACCGGCTCGGAACCGTGCCCTCGGGACGGCTCAGGCGCCCCGCAATGCCACGGAGTGGTCGGCCCGGCTCACGCGACCCGCAGCAGCAGGACCGTCCGTTCCGGCACCGTGATCCGCGTGCCCGCCCGGTGGACGGTGCCCGGCGCGCCGGCCTGCTCCTCCGCCGAGGTGTCCACGACCACCTCGTACCGGTCCGCCCACGGCGGCCCCGGCAGCACGAACCCGGTGGGCCGTCCGCCCGCGTGCAGCACGGCGAGGAAGCTGTCGTCGACCACCGGCGCGCCCCGCTCGTCCCGGCCCGGGATGTCCCGCCCGGACAGATACATGGCGAGCGTGGAGGCGGGCGCGTACCAGTCGCCCTCGGTCATCTCCGTGCCCCGCGGGGTGAACCAGGCCAGGTCCCGCAGTCCGTCCGCGGTCTGCGCGCGGCCGGAGAAGAAGGCCCGCCGGCGCAGCACCGGGTGCCGGTGGCGCAGCGCGATCAGCCGCGCGGTCAGCTCCGACAGGGCCCGCCAGCCGGGCTCCTCGAGCAGCGACCAGTCCACCCAGCCGATCTCGTTGTCCTGGCAGTAGGCGTTGTTGTTGCCGCGCTGGGTGCGGCCGAACTCGTCGCCCGCGACCAGCATGGGCACGCCGGTGGACAGCAGCAGGGTGGTGAGCAGGTTGCGCAGCTGCCGGCGGCGCAGCGCCCGTACGCCCTCGTCGTCGCTCTCGCCCTCCGCCCCGCAGTTCCAGGAGCGGTTGTCGTCGGTGCCGTCCCGGTTGTCCTCGCCGTTGGCCTCGTTGTGCTTGGTCTGGTACGACACCAGGTCGCGCAGGGTGAAGCCGTCGTGCGCGGTGACGAAGTTGACCGAGGCGTAGGGGCGCCGGCCGCCCCAGGCGTACAGGTCGCTGGAGCCGGACAGCCGGTAGCCCATCTCCCGTACGTCGGGCAGCGCGCCCCGCCAGAAGTCCCGCACGGCGTTGCGGTAGCGGTCGTTCCACTCGGTCCACAGCGGCGGGAAGGCGCCCACCTGGTAGCCGCCGGAGCCGATGTCCCAGGGTTCGGCGATCAGCTTCACCCGGCGCAGCACCGGGTCCTGGGCGATCACCGCCAGGAACGGCGAGAGCATGTCGACGTCGTGCATGGAGCGGGCCAGCGCCGCCGCCAGGTCGAAGCGGAAGCCGTCCACGCCCATCTCGGTCACCCAGTAGCGCAGCGAGTCGGTGATCAGCCGCAGCACCTGCGGCTGGACGACGTGCAGGGTGTTGCCGCAGCCGGTGTAGTCGGCGTAGCGGCGGGCGTCGTCCTGGAGCCGGTAGTAGCCGCGGTTGTCGATGCCCTTCAGGGACAGCGTCGGGCCCAGTTCGCCCGCCTCCGCGGTGTGGTTGTAGACCACGTCGAGGATGACCTCGATGCCGGCCGCGTGCAGCGCGCGCACCATCCGCTTGAACTCGCCGACCTGACCGCCCGTCGTGCCGGAGGCGGCGTAGCCGGCGTGCGGGGCGAAGTAGCCGATGGAGTTGTAGCCCCAGTAGTTGGTCAGGCCCCGGCGCAGCAGGTGGTCCTCGTGCGCGAACTGGTGCACCGGCAGCAGCTCCACGGCCGTGACGCCCAGCCTCACCAGGTGCTCGACCGCGGCCGGGTGGGCGAGCCCCGCGTAGGTGCCGCGCAGCTCCTCGGGGATGCCCGGGTGGAGCTTGGTGAAGCCGCGCACGTGCAGTTCGTAGATCACCGAGTCGGCCCACGGCGTCTTGGGGCGGCGGTCGTCGGACCAGTCGTCGTCATCGTGCACGACGACCCCCTTCGGGACGTACGGCGCCGAGTCCCGCTCGTCGCGCACGGTGTCGGCCACCGACTGGTCCGGCCAGTCCCGCACGTGCCCGTACACCTCCGGCGGCAGCGCGAACTCGCCGTCCACCGCCCGCGCGTACGGGTCGAGCAGCAGCTTGGCCGGGTTCCAGCGGGCGCCGGTCCACGGGTCCCAGCGGCCGTCGACCCGGTAGCCGTACCGCTGCCCGGGCATCACCCCCGGCACGAAGCCGTGCCATATCTCGTGCGTCAGCTCGGTCAGCGGGATCCGGGTCTCCCGCCCGGCCTCGTCGAACAGGCACACCCGGACCGCCTCCGCGCCCGCCGCCCACAGCGCGAAGTTGGTGCCGGCCACCCCGTCCGGGCCGGTCCGGAACCGGGCCCCCAGCGGGGTGGGCGTACCCGGCCACACGACCGGGGCGGGCGGTACCGGCCGCCGGGCGCCGTCCACCGCCGACGGTTGCCCGCTCCCGGCGGCCGGCTCCCCGGCCGGTGCCCGCTGCTCGGCTGCGCTCGTCACTGTCGGCCCCTCTTCCCGGCGGCTCGTCCGTGGCCCGGACGCGGGCGCCGGGGTGTCCGCCCGCGTCCGCGGCTCCCCGTCGTGCCCGTCCTTCCCTCTGTTCTGCCCAGCGGGTGGCTCGCACTCACGTTTCCCCGGGGCGTGCCCGGTCGTTGGGACCCGTGTGAGGCACGCAACTGGACGCGCACGGCGCGCGGGGGCCGCGCTGGCCGCCGTACTGACATGGGCGGGGCTGCTCGCGGGCTGCTCCGCCGACGGCCCGGGACCGCTGGGCATGGGCGGGACACGGGGGGATTCCCCGGCCCCCGAGGACGTCATCCGGGTGACCCCCGCCGACGGGAGCCGGGCCGTACGCCCGGACGAGCGGCTGCGGATCCAGGTGCCCGGCGGGCGCCTGGAGAAGGTGACGGTCGTCAAGGAGCAGGACGCGCGGGTGGAGCCGGTGCCCGGGCGGATCGGCGCCGACGGGGTGACCTGGCGCCCCGACGAGGCACGGCTGGCGCTCGCCGCCCGGTACACCGTCGACGTGGTGGCGCTGGACGCCCGGGGCCACCGCTCGGCCCGGCACACCGCCTTCACCACCCACGTCCCCGACGAACGGTTCATCGCCTACGTCACCCCGGAGAACCGTGCCACCGTCGGCACCGGGATGATCGTCTCGCTCTCCTTCAGCCGGGAGATCACCGACCGGGCCGCCGTCGAGCGCGCCGTGAAGGTCACCGCCCGGCCGCCGGTCGAGATCCGCCCGCACTGGTTCGGCAAGGACCGTCTGGACTTCCGCCCGGAGCGGTACTGGAAGCCCGGCACCGAGGTCACCGTGGACCTCGGCCTGCGCGACGTGGAGGGCGCTCGGGGCGTGTACGGCCTCCAGGACAAGACGGTGACCTTCACCGTCGGCCGCGGCCAGGTCTCCGTGGTCGACGCGGCCCGGCACATGATGGAGGTGCGGCGCGACGGGGTGCTGCTGGCCACCGTCCCCATCACCGCGGGCGCCCCCCAACACCCCACCTACAACGGCAGGATGGTGGTGATGGACATGCTGGAGGTCACCCGCATGAACAGCCGCACGGTCGGCTTCGGCGGCGAGTACGACATCCCCGACGTCCCGCACGCCATGAAGCTCACCGACTCCGGCACCTTCCTGCACGGCAACTACTGGGCCCCGGACGCCCCCGGGACGGTGAACGTCAGCCACGGCTGCGTCGGCCTGCGGGACGTCAAGGGCGGTGGTTCGGACACCCCGGCGGGCTGGTTCTTCGACCGCAGCCTCGTCGGCGACGTCATCGAGGTCGTCCACAGCAAGGACAAGACGGTCGCCCCGGACAACGGCCTCGGCGGCTGGAACATGGACTGGAAGGACTGGACGGCGGGCACCGCGGTGAAGTGACGGCCGGTGAGGGGGGGCACCCGGCGGCCGAGGTGCAGGTCACGGGGGAAAATCGCGACGGAACGGTGACGTTCGCCCCGCGCCCGGCGCGCATCCAGGCAGTTAATATGCGCGCACATAAGTGGTGGGGAGCGGGCCGGGGACGACCTGGTCCGGCGAGGGGAGAACAACTTGAACATGCGGCCTGTAGCGGGGGCGTCGACTCGGGGGCGGCGGGGCCGTAGGGGACTGGTGCTGATAGCCGGGGCCCTGGTGCTGTCGCTCGCCGCGTGCGGCGGAGGCGGAGACTCCGGGGCCGGTTCCGGCAAGGGGAAGGGCGCGGGGGACGGGAAGGAGGCGCAGTCCACGGCCGCGGTGAGCATCGCGCCCAAGGCCGGCGCCACCGGCGTGGACACCAGCGGTGCCCTCAAGGTCGGCGTCACCCAGGGCAAGCTGACCGAGGTCACCGTCAAGGACGAGAAGGGCACGAGGGTCGAGGGCGCCATCGGCGCGGGCGGCGCGACCTGGACGCCGTCGACCCATCTGGCCGCCGGCACCAAGTACTCGGTGCACGCGGTCGCCGAGGACTCCGCGGGCCGCCGGGCCGCCGAGGACTCCACGTTCACCACGCTGACCCCGAAGAACACCTTCATGGGCTACTTCACGCCCGAGGACGGCTCCACCGTCGGCGTCGGCATGCCGTTCTCCATACGCTTCACCCGGGGCATCACGCACCCCGAGGACGTCGAGAAGGCCATCCGCGTCAAGACCGAGCCCGCCGTGGAGGTCGAGGGCCACTGGTTCGGCAACGACCGCCTGGACTTCCGCCCCGAGAAGTACTGGAAGCCCGGCACCAAGGTCACCGTCGACCTCTACCTGGACGGCGTCGAGGGCCGCGACGGCGTCTACGGCAAGCAGCGCAAGACCGTGAGGTTCACCATCGGCCGCAACCAGGTCTCCATCGTGGACGCGGCCAAGCACACGATGAAGGTCACCCAGGACGGCAAGGTCGTCAAGACCATCCCGGTCACCACCGGCAAGCCCGGCTACGACACCTGGAACGGCCAGATGGTCATGAGCGAGAAGCTCACCGTCACCCGCATGAACGGCGAGACCGTCGGCTACGGCGGCGAGTACGACATCAAGGACGTCCCGCACGCCATCCGCCTGACCACCTCCGGCACCTTCCTGCATGGCAACTACTGGGGCGGCGGCGCCTTCGGCAACTACAACGCCAGCCACGGCTGCGTGGGCCTGCGCGACGTGCGCGGCGGCTACGACAGCTCCGTCCCGGCGGCCTGGTTCTTCAACCACTCGATCGTCGGTGACGTGGTGATCGTCAAGAACTCCCACGACCGCACGGTGGCCCCGGACAACGGCCTCAACGGCTGGAACATGTCCTGGGCGGAATGGAAGAAGTGACCTTCGACCGACCCGACGGGCCCGGTGCTGTGACCTACGGCACCGGGCCCGTCCCCGTTAGTGCCCGTTAACCTGACCCCCATGACCGTCACTCTCGAAGTCGCCGAAGGCGTCGGCACCCTGCGGCTGGACCGGCCGCCGATGAACGCGCTGGACATCGCCACCCAGGACCGGCTGAAGGAACTGGCCGAAGACGCCGGCCGCCGGGACGAGGTACGCGCCGTGGTCGTCTACGGCGGCGAGCGGGTGTTCGCGGCGGGCGCGGACATCAAGGAGATGCAGGACATGGACCACGCCGGGATGATCCGGCGCGCCCGTGCCCTCCAGGACGCCTTCACCGCCGTCGCCCGCATCCCCAAGCCCGTCGTCGCCGCCGTCACCGGCTACGCGCTCGGCGGCGGCTGCGAACTGGCCCTGTGCGCGGACTACCGCATCGCCGCCGACAACGCCAAGCTCGGCCAGCCCGAGATCCTGCTCGGGCTGATCCCGGGCGCCGGCGGCACCCAGCGGCTGCCCCGGCTGATCGGCCCCTCCCGGGCCAAGGACCTCATCTTCACGGGCCGTCAGGTGGGGGCCGAGGAGGCCCTGGCGATCGGCCTGGTGGACCGGGTCGTCCCGGCCGCCGAAGTGTACGAGCAGGCGCACGCCTGGGCCGCCCGGCTCGCCAAGGGCCCGGCGATCGCGCTGCGCGCGGCCAAGGAGTCGGTCGACACCGGCCTGGAGACCGACATCGACACCGGGCTCGCCGTGGAACGGAACTGGTTCGCGGGCCTGTTCGCCACCGAGGACCGCGAGCGGGGCATGCGCAGCTTCGTGGAGGAGGGGCCCGGCAAGGCGAAGTTCGTCTGACGGATCGGTGAACGGCCGGTGGTCCGGGCGTGTCCCGCTCCGCCGGCCCCGCCCGGGCCGCCGTCAGCTGACGCGTTGTCTGATTCCCGAGTCCCCCGTTGGGGCGGTTTGTGGGAGCCTTGGGGCAGCCCTGGAACCGTGCCGCCGAGGGAGTCCGACGCTTGCCGGAAAGTGAGCCGTCGCCGCAGGTCAGCGGGGCCCTGTCGGACCTTTCCATGCCACCGGCATATGCTCCCGGCCAGGGCCGGATCGATGATGCCCGGCGGGGGTATTCCTTCGGAACGCCCCCCAAGACGGCTCCGGACGGCCATCATGGGGGCATGGCGGGGCTGGAGGGCAACGAACAGCCGCGGGGACACGGCCGCGCAGCCGCGGCACGCTGGTCGCCCGCGGTCACGGACGAACAAGCGCTCAAAGCGATCGAACTGTTCGGTGACCCGACGGAGGCGGAGGTCCCGCTGCCGTCCCGCCCGGAATCCGCGGCCAGCGCCCGCCGGCTCGCACAGGTCGTGGTCCTCGACACCTGGCGGCTCAGCCCCCGACTGGCCGAGGACGCCGTACTGCTGGTGTCGGAACTCGTCGGCAACGCCGTACGGCACACCGGCGCCCGACTCTTCGGCCTGCGCATGCGGCGCCGCCCCGGCTGGATCCGGGTGGAGGTCCGCGACCCCTCGCGCGCCCTGCCCTGTCTGATGCCGGTCCAGGAGACCGATGTCAGCGGACGCGGACTGTTCCTCGTGGACAAGCTGTCCGACCGGTGGGGCGTGGACCTGCTGCCACGCGGCAAGACCACGTGGTTCGAGATGCGCGTCGCCGACCGGTAGCCGCCGACGGCGAGCGCACCGCTTCCCGGGCCGACGGCCAGGCACCGCGGCTGCCCGGCCGCTACGGCTCCGAGCCGAACACCGTCGAACCCCGCACCGGCGCCGAGCCGACTGCCATCGATCCCGGCACCGGCACCGGCATGAATGCCCGCGCCCTTCGCGCTGGCGCTGAGCTGACGGCTGTTGATCCCCGGCCCCGGCGCTGAGCCGAACGCCGTCGGCCGTGGTGCCGGCGCTGAGCCGAACGCCGTGGGCCCCGGCGCTGAGCCGAATGCTCGCGATCCCCGTACTGGCGTCGAGCCGGATGCCGTCGATCCTCGTACCGGCGTGGAGCCGAGCGCCGTCGGCCCTCGCACCGGCGTGGAGCCGGATGCCGTCGAACCCCGCACGGGGGCCGAGCCGAGCCCCCGTGTCCTTCGCACCGGCACCGGTCTGAATGCCCGCGCCCTCCGCACCGGCGCTGAGCCAACGTCCGTTGATCCCCGGCGCCGGGGACGAGCCGAGCGCCCGCGAGCTCCGTACCGGTGCCGAATTGGCCCGCGTCCAGGCCGGCGACGGCCCGCTCGGACTTATGACCAGCGTGAGGGAACCATCGCGTGGGCCGGGCCGCCCACCCCCGGCCTACCCGGTCACACCGGCGCCCCGCGCTGAAGCAGCAGCTCCGCGCCCACCGGCCGGTATCCCGCCGCCTGGAACACCCGCAGAGCACGGGCGTTGCCCGGGGCGACCTGCGCCCACAGCGGCTCCCCGGCCAGCTGCCGGGCGGCGGTCACCAGCAGCCGCCCCAGCCCCCGGTGCCGGGCGCCGGCGTCCACCTCGACCGACACCTCCAGCCGCCCGGCGACCCCGCGCCCCAGCGTCAGCACCCCGCCGTCGGCGGCCCAGGCCCGCACCCCGTCCCGGCGCCGGCGGGCATAGGCGACCCGGGGATGCTCCGGGTGCTCGATCTCGCGCAGCGCGCACGGCGGCTCGCCCGGCAGCGGGTCGCCCACCAGCAACGCGTCGATCGTCTCGGCCGTGCGCCCGGTCCGGTCCAGCAGGGCCGTCAGGAAGCGCGGGCTCATCGACGCGGCCAGCGGGTCGGAGTCCACCGAACGCAGGGTCTCGTACACCCAGTCCGGGTCCTCGTCGGTGAAGACGACCGTGTGCGCGGTGAAGGACAGCACTCCGGCGTCCCGGGGCGAGGGCTGCGGCAGCACCGTCGTGGCGCCGTCCGCCGGCGGGAAGCGGCCCGCCGCCGCCGCGTCGAGAATGTCCCGCAGAGTCTCCACGTCCCCGTCCTCCCTTGAGTCTCCACCCACTGGAAGGCCCAGACTCCCAGACATGAACGACGACGGCACCAGGCTGTTCACCATCGGCGAGCTGGCCGGGGCCACCGGGCTGAGCGTGCGCACCATCCGCTTCTGGTCCGACGAGGGCGTGCTCGCCCCGGCGGCCCGCTCCTCCGGGGGCTACCGGCTCTACGACACCGCGAGCGCGGCCCGGCTGGAGCTGATCCGCACCCTGCGCGAACTCGGGCTCGGCCTGGAGGAGGTGCGCACGGTGCTGGCCGGTGAGCGGACCGTGGCGGAGGTCGCGGCCACGCACGTGGCGGCGCTGGACGCGCGGATCCGGGCGCTGAAGGTGACCCGCGCGGTGCTGTCGACCGTGGCCCGAAGGGGCGCCGAGGCAGAGGAGATGACACTCGTGAACAAGCTCGCGCGGCTGTCCGCCGCCGAACGGCAGCGGATCATGGAGGAGTTCGTGGCGGAGACGCTGCACGGACTGGACACCGTGGACCCCGACATCCAGGAGCGGATCCGGCGCACCGCCGTCGACCTGGCGGAGGACCCCACACCCGAGGAGGTCGACGCCTGGGTGGAGCTGGCCGAGCTGCTCCAGGACCCGGGGTTCCGGGCGCAGATGCGCCGGGCCGTCGAGTTCAACGCGGCCGACCGGCGGCCCGGCGAGCCGGGCGGGCGGTCCCTGTGGTTCGCCAAGCGGCTCGTGGAACTGGTGGCTCCGGCCCGGGAGCGCGGCATCGAGCCCACGGGCCCCGGTGCCGAGGAGGTGCTGGACGACCTGTTCGGCGACGCCGACCGGGCCGACGTCCTGGAGCGCATGACGGCCGGCTTCGACGAGCGTGTGGCCCGCTACCGGGAACTGCTCGCCGTGGTGAACCGGCAGCCCGCCCCGCCGCACGCCGAGGACTTCGCGTGGGTGGTCGCCGCACTGCGCGCTCGTGCGGGCCGTTAATCTGACCAGCGTCAGTACGCCAGTACGGCATAAGAAACACGAGCAAAAGGGGCGGATCGGTGGCGGACATCGAGGAAGCACGCAAGCAGTTCCAGCGGATGGACGCGGATGGTGACGGATACATCACCGCCGCGGAGTTCAAGTCCGCCCTGGCGCAGCAGGGGGACTGGAACGTCACCGAGGCGGTCGCGGAGGCCATCATCAAGTCCCGCGACCTCGACGGCGACAAGGTCCTGTCGTTCGACGAGTTCTGGGCCTACCTGAACAAGTGACCACTGGACGGCAGGGGGTGCCCGTCCCGGACGGAACAGGCGCCCCCTTCGTCACCCCGTCACCGCGTGCGCCTGATCCGCACGCTCCAGCGGCCCTCGTGCCGCTGGAGCGTCAGCGGCAGCCCGAAGCACGCGCCGACCCGGTCGCCGGTGAGCACCGAGCCCACCGGACCCGAGGCCAGCACCCGCCCCCCGCGCAGCAGCACGGCGTGCGTGGTGTTCGCCGGCAACTCCTCCAGATGGTGCGTGACCAGCACCGTCGCCAGCTCCGGACGCTCCGCCCGCACCTTCTCCAGGGCCTCGATGAGCAGCTCCCGGCCGGGCAGGTCCAGGCCGGTCGCCGGTTCGTCCAGGAGCAGCAGCCGCGGTTCGGGCATCAGCGCCCGCGCGATCAGCGTCCGGCCGCGCTGCCCCTGCGACAGCGTGGGCCACCGCGCGTCCCGCAGCGCGCCCAGTCCGAGTGTGGCCAGCAACGCCTCGGCCCGCTCCCGCTGTTCGGGGGCCGGCCGCCACCGGGGAACCGGCTCGACCGTGTTCGTCACCCCGGTCAGCACCACGTCCCGTACCCGCAGCGGCGAGGTCAGCGGATGGCGCGGGTCGACATGTCCGACCAGCGTCCGCAGCTGCCGCAGATCCACCCGGCCCAGCCGGTGCCCGAGCACCTCCACCGTGCCCCGGGTCGGATGCACCACCGCGCCGAGCAGCCCGAGCAGCGTGGACTTGCCCGCTCCGTTGGGGCCGAGCAGCGCCCAGTGCTCACCGGCCCGCACGGTCAGCGACACCTCCTGGAGCAGGGGCCGCCCGTCCCGGACGACATGGACGTCCTCGGCGCGCAGTACCTCCCTCACCGCACCGCCCGGTTCACCGCGGACAGCACCGCCCGCACCGTGGCCGACGGTCCCGTGCCCGCGCCCCACGCCGTGACCCCGTCGACCCGGCACCGGGCGAAGGCCGCCGCCGGGCCCTGGGCGAAGTCCAGGATCTCCACCGTCACACCGGCCCCTGCCAGCGCGTCGGCGAACGCGGTCGCCACACCGGCGCCGGTGCCCTCGTGGTCGCCGACGCGGCCGCCGGCCTCCAGCGTGCCCACGAAGCGGTGGACGCCGGGTGCCTCCTCGTGCGCGGTCCAGGCGTGCAGCCGTACCGCGCCCTCGCTCAGGTAGGCCGTCCGGAACAGCTCGTACAGCTCCTTGGGCGTGGCCTCCCGCCCGCTGTCGTCCGTCGCCTCCTGCACGATCCGCGCGAACTCCGGCCGCATGTCCGGCGGCAGGTCGATCCCCGCGTACCGGTTCAGCAGATACGCCATCCCGCCCTTGCCGGACTGGGAGTTGACGCGGATCACCGCCTCGTAGGACCGCCCGAGGTCGGCCGGGTCGACGGGCAGGTACGGCACCTCCCACGGCGCCTCCCGCTCGCTCAGCCCCGCCTCGGCCGCCCGCCGGGCGTGGTGGGCCAGCCCCTTGCTGATGGCGTCCTGGTGGGTGCCGGAGAAGGCGGTGTGGACCAGCTCGCCGGCGTACGGGTGCCGGGGGTGCACGGGCAGCCGGTTGCAGTGCTCCACCGTCTCCCGTACGGCGTCGATGTCGCCGAAGTCCACCATGGGGTCGACGCCCTGGGCGTAGAGGTTGAGGGCGAGGGTCACCAGGTCGACGTTGCCGGTGCGCTCGCCGTTGCCGAAGAGGCAGCCCTCCACCCGCTGCGCCCCGGCCAGCACGGCGAGTTCGGCGCAGGCCACCCCAGTACCGCGGTCGTTGTGCGGATGGACGGAGAGGATGACGGACGTTCGGCGGGACAGGTTGCGGTGGATGTACTCGATCTGGTCGGCGTAGACGTTCGGGGTGGCGATCTCCACCGTGGCCGGCAGATTGTGGATCACCGGCCGGTCAGGGCTCGCGTCCCACAACTCCGTGAGCCCGTCGCACAGTTCGAGCACGAAGTCGGGCTCGGTGAGGTTGAAGGTCTCGGGGGAGAACTGGAAGCGGACGCCGGGGGTGTCGCCGGCCCGCCGGGCCATGTGCCCGGCCGCCTCCCGCACCGTCCGCCACACCTCGTCCCGGCCCCGCCCGAGCACCACGTCCCGCCACACCGGCGAGGTCGCGATGTACAGGTGCACGACCGCCCGGGGCAGCCCGGCGATCGCGTCGAAGGTCCGGTCGATCAGGTCGGTCCGGGCGGGCGTGAACACCACGGGCGTCACATCGTCCGGTACGGCCCCCTCCGTCACGAGGTGCCGTACGAAGTCGAAGTCCGTGCGGCTCGCGGAGGGGTAGCCGACCTCGATCTCCTTGAAGCCCCGCGCCACCAGCAGATCGAAGAAGCGGCGCTTGCGGGGGGTGTCCATCGGTTCGGCGAGCGCCTGGTTGCCGTCGCGCAGGTCGACGGGGACCCACAGCGGGGCGCGCTCGACACGGGCGGAGGGCCAGCGGCGGTCCCCGGCGGGGACGTGTACACGGTCCTGGTAGGGGCGGTAGCGGTGGTACGGCATGCGGCTGGGCCGCTGCGGATTCCAGACGGGAGGTGCGGTGGTCATCGTCGGCTGTGGCCTTCGGCTCGGTCGGACGGTGACCGGCAGCGCGGAGCCCCGCGGCGGGGCGCCGGTCGCGTCAGACCCCGCCGCGGCAGCCGAGAAGAAGCAGACCGCGGAACATGCGGGGTACGCTAGCGACTCCTCAGCTCCTCAGACAAGTGAGAATCGATGCGCAAGCCCCCTACCCCCCGGACAAGTTGGTGACGTCGATGCCGCTCGGTGCCCTCCGGCCCAGCCCGTTGGTCGAACAGGCGGCGCAGCGCCTGCGCGAACAGATCGCCGCCGGACACTGGCCGGTCGGCGGCAAGCTGCCAGGGGAGACCACGCTGGCCAAGGAGCTGGGGGTGGGCCGCTCCACGGTCCGCGAGGCCCTGCGCGCCCTCGCCGGCGCGGGGCTGGTCCGGGCCCGGCACGGCGCCGGCGTCTTCGTCACCGCCACCGAGCCCGCCGAGGACTGGCCGGCCCGGCTGCGCCGGGCCGCGGTCACCGACGTGTACGAGGTCCGCATGGGCGTCGAGGTCCAGGCCGCCCGGCTCGCCGCCCGCCGCCGCACCCCCGAGGACATCACCGCGCTGCGGGCCGCGGTGCAGGGCCGCCGCGCGGCCGCCACCGCCGACGACACGGCCTTCGTGGAGGCCGACATCGCCCTGCACGCGGCCGTGGTCACCGCCGCCCACAACCCGGTCCTGTCCGACCTGTTCACCGAGTTCGTCCCCGTCCTGCGCGAGGGCCTGATCGCCGTCCTGGACCTCACCAGCCTCCGCGAGACCGACCCCGGCACCGGGGACCACACCCACACGGGCCTGGTCGAGGCCGTCGTCGCCGGCGACCCGGAGACGGCGGCGGCCATCCTGCAGACGGAACTGGAGTCGACGCTCGCCCTGTTGCGGGCGGGGTGCGAGGAACATCCGTAGCCGGTACGGGCCGGCTCACCCCGCCGCCGCCCGGCGGTACCGGCCCGGGGACACCCCGAACTCCCGCTTGAACGCCTTGGCGAAGGCGAACTCCGAGGTATAGCCGGTCCGTTCGGCGACCTCGCGCAGGGACAGGCCCTCGCCGCGCAGCAGCCGGTCCGCCGTGGTCATCCGCCACCAGGTCAGATACGTCAGCGGCGGCTCGCCCACCAGCTCCGTGAACCTGCGGGCGAACGCCGCCCGGGAAAGCCCGCCTTCCACGCCCAGCCGGGCCACCGTCCAGGGGCGGGCCGGGTCGGCGTGGATCGCGCGCAGCGCCGCCGCGACCGCCGGGTCGGCCAGCGCCGCCGCCCAGCCCCGGGCCCGGCCCGCCGCGTGTTCGCTCTCCCACCAGGCCCGCAGGATGTACAGCAGCAGGGTGTCCAGCAGGGAGGTGACGATCGCGTCGGTGCCCGGCCGCTGCTCCTCCAGCTCCATCCCGAGCAGTTCCACCGCCGCCCGCAGCGAGCGGTGCCCGCCCACCCGGGCGGGCAGGTGCACCACCTCGGGCAGCTCCGCCAGCAGCCGGTGCGAGCGGTCCCGGTCCAGGTGGTACGTCCCGCACAGGGTGATGGTGTCCGGGCAGCCCTCGCTCGCCGGCTCGGGCGGACCGTCCCAGGTGCCGTCGGGCAGCAGCCGCGCGTCCCGCAGCGGCACGTCGAGACCGCTCGCCAGCCCGTGCCCCTGCCCGTGCGCGAGGAAGACGACATCGCCCGGCGCCAGCGCCACCGGCTCGGCGTCCCGGGGGAGCAGCCAGGCCGAGCCGCGCAGGATCACATGGAACCCGGCCTGGTCGGAGTCGCCCCAGCGCAGTCCCCAGGGCGCGTACTTGTAGCGGCGCGCGGAGTGCGGCCGGCCGGTGCGCATGGCGGCGACGACATCGCTCAGCACGTCCATGCGGCGACCCTAGCCGTCGGCGGTCCACCGGGGAAAGACGATCGGACAGAAAACCGAGACCGAGGGACATGGAACGTCTCCACAGGCCGCCGTAGCGTCGACGACATGCCAACTACTGCGCGTTCAGTGCTGTTTCACGAAATCGGCGGCCCCGACGTCTTCACCGTCGAGGAGACCGTCCTGCCCGATCCCGGCCCGGACGAGGTCCTGGTGCGCGTCGAGGCGCTCGGCCTCAACCGCGCCGAGGCGATGCTCCGTTCCGGCACGTACTTCTACCAGCCGACGCTGCCCGGCTCCCGCAACGGCTACGAGGCGGCCGGCGTGGTGACGGCGGCCGGGGCGGAGGTGACCGCGTTCGCCCCGGGCGACCTCGTGCTGTCGGCGGCCAACTTCCACCTCTGCGCCCACGGCGTGTACGGCGACCACGTGCTGCTGCCGCAGTCCGCTCTGGTGCCCCGCCCGGCCGGCCTCGACGCGGTCACCGCCGCGGCCGTCTGGCTCACCTACACCACGGCCTACGGCGCCCTGGTCGAGCGGGGCCGGCTGGCGGCCGGCCGGCGGGTGCTGATCACCGGGGCGTCCAGCGGCGTCGGCACCGCCGCGATCCAGGTGGCCCGGCGGGCCGGGGCGGTGCCGATCGCCACCACCCGCACCGAGGCCAAGCGGCAGGCGCTGCTCGACCTCGGCGCCGAGCACGTCATCGTGACCGGGAGCGAGGAGGTCACCAAGGAGACCCGGCGGCTGACCGGCGGCCGGGGTGCCGACCTCGTCCTGGACGCGATCGGCGGCCCCTACCTGCGGGAACTGGGCGCGGCGGCGGCCGAGGACGCCCTGCTGATCAGCTACGGCTGGCTGTCCGAACGCCCCACGGAACTGCCCATGCAGTGGCCGCTGACCGTCCACGGCTACAGCAACCTCGCCCTCACCGGCACCCCGGAAGGCCGCGACCGCGCCGTCCACTACCTCGCCTCGGGCCTGGCCGACGGCTCCCTCCGCCCGGTGATCGGGGAGGTCTTCGACGGCCTGGAGCGCATGGCGGACGCCCACCGGCTGATGGATTCCAACACCCACACGGGCAAGATCGTCGTACGGGTCTGAGACACCCGATGGTCCGGCAGTCGACGCCCCCCGGGGGCCGGCTGCCGGAATAGGTGGGCCGCCCGCGCGGTTGACCGGGACGACAGAAGCATGCACGTGCATCAATAGGCGGAAGGCCGGCCATGAAGATCGGCATCATCGGCGCGGGAAACATCGGCGGCAACCTCACCCGGCGGCTCGCCGCCCTCGGCCACGACGTCTCCGTCGCCAATTCCCGCGGCCCCGAGACGCTGAAGGACCTGGCGCAGGAGACCGGCGCCACCCCGGTGCGCGCCGAGGACGCGGCCGAGGGCGCCGAGGTCGTCATCGTCACCGTCCCCCTGAAGGCGGTCCCCGACCTGCCCGCGGGTCTGCTGGACGGGGCGGCCGAGGGGGTCGCGGTGATCGACACGAACAACTACTACCCCAAGCGGCGCGACGGCCGGATCGACGCCATCGAGGACGGGGGCCTGACCGAGAGCCGCTGGGTCGGGCAGCACCTCGGCCACCCCGTGATCAAGGCGTTCAACGGCACCTACGCCCAGGACATCCTGGAGCGCCCGCTGCCCGCCGGTCACCCCGACCGCATGGCGCTGCCCGTCGCCGGGGACGACGAGGCCGCCAAGGCGAAGGTGCGCGCCCTGATCGACGAACTCGGCTTCGACACGGTCGACGCCGGCGGCATCGACGACTCCTGGCGCCAGCAGCCGAACACCCCGGTCTACGGCCTGCGGGCCGGCGTGGACGCGGTACGGGAGGCGCTGCGGAAGGCGTCCCCGGAGCGCCCGGCGGACTTCCGGTACTGAGAGGTACCAGCGGTACCGGGAGGTACCGGGAAAGCCCGCCGCCCGGCAGCTAGGGCGTGGCCCAGTCGCGCAGGTCGTCCCTGTCCGCGAAATGGGCCACGTTCTTGTCGTGGGGCTCGCTGGTGTACTGGTGGAACCGCCACTTGGCCTTGATCCGGGGCTTGCCCGCGGCGACGTAGTCGGCGATCCACAGCCCGTCCCCGGCGTGGGACGTGGTGTCGATGTTCAGCCAGAAGTGGCGGTTGCAGTAGAGCACGACCCGGTTGTCCGGCCGCATCTCCTTCAGCTTGCGGATGAAGCGGTCCTTCTCCGCGTTGCTCGCGTGGGTCCCCTCACCGGTGTTCTCCCAGTCGACGGCGAGGACGTCGCCGGGGCGGTCGGGGGCGTGCCGCAGGAAGTACTCGGCCTGGGCGGTGATGTGGCCCGGCCACAGGAAGTGGTAGAAGCCGACGACCAGGCCCGCGTCGCGCCCCCGCTTGGTCTGGGCCGCGAGCCTGGGATTGACGTACGAACGGCCCTCCGTCGCCTTGATGAAGACGAAGGAGAGGCCGTCCGTGGCATAGGAGGACTGGAAGGCGCTGACGTCGATGCCATGGAGCATGCAGGGGTTGTGCCCGGTGCGCCCGTGGCCGGAACATTCAGCCCCGGGTCGTCACCGAACCGAGTACGGACGCGGACTTCGCCGACCAGTCCGAAGTGATCAGGCTGGCATGGCCCTTGGCCAACAGTGCCAGCCGGGCGGCGACTTCGGCGTCCGTGGGGTCGGTGGAGGAGATCGCCGGGGACACGTTGTGGGCGTCGGTGGCGATCAGGATGTAGTGGTTCGCGGAGTAGAACGACGTGTCGTAGCCGTTGTTGACGTAGGTCGCCGCGTCACCGTCGAAGAAGACGAACCAGGGGCGGATCGAGGCGTCGTAGCGGCTGGTGCGCGGGTCGCCGTTCTCGGCGCCCAACACCGCGGGGAAGGCCTGGGCAGCGGAGATGTTCCCGGCCGCGGACAGGTCGCGCAGGTGGTCGCCGTACTCCTCGTCCGTCCAGTAGCTGTCGAACGGGTTGGCCTGCTCCACCGTGCCGGGGATCAGATCGAAGAGGAACTTGCCCTTCAGCGAGTCCCGGGCCGGCCAGGCGTCGGCCTTCGCCGCCGCGTCCAGCGTGGCGTACGTGCCGCCGAGCAGATCCGCCGGTTTGTAGACATCGCCGCCCAGCTTCTGTGCGACGAGCGTGTCGAACTCGTCCGGGCCCATGCCCGCCTTGTCGTTGAAGCCGACCTTCATCTCCACCTTGACGACGATCGGCGGATGGTCGGGGTGGAGCCGGTTCCAGGCGGCCATGTTGTCCAGACAGCTGCCGAGGTCCTGGTTACGGCTCTTGCTGTACAGCTCGCTCGGCGTCTTGGCGGCCTCGCAGTTGTTGTCGTTGCCCAGCGGGTTGCTGTGGCTGACCCGCCAGCGGTGGCTGATGCTGTCGACGTACACGTCCAGCTCCAGCAGCGAGGCCCCGGAGTCCAGCGCCTGTGCCAAGTACGGGTACTTGTCCTTCTCGTACGCGTTGTGCGTGCCGATGGCCGTCGTCTGGGAGAACTTCGGTGACGCCGCCTGGGCGTTCACCGGCGCCGCCGCCAGTACCGCGGCGGCCCCCGCGAGCGCCACCATCCCTCTCACCCCACGCATGTCCGAACTCCCTTTCGCCGACGCCGAGTTGGCGGCAGCCTAGGGCTGATCGGTTACCGCGTGGTAGCCCCTGGGGGAACATCGGCCTCCGTACCCGGCGAGCGCCACCACAGGCTGGCCGTCCCGTCGGCCCCGACGGTGGCCACCAGGCGGGCGTCCGGACTGAAGGCGAGCGCGGTGACGCGCTCGGTCCGGTCACCGAGCGGACGGCCCAGCGGGCGGGGACGCGCGCGGTCGGTGACGTCCCACAGCCGCACGGTCCGCGCGGAGTCGACGGTCGCCAGCAGCCGGGCGTCGGGACTGAAGGCGAGCGAGGTCGTGCGCCCCTTTGGGCCGCCGAAGGCGGGACCCGCCGCCTCGGGGTGCCGGGGATCCGACACGTCCCACAACCGCACCGACCCCTCGGCGCCGGCGACGGCGAGGGTGCGGCCGTCGGCGGAGAACTGGGCGGCGGCGACCGCCTGGCGCAGCCGGCTCAGGGTGGTCAGCCGCAGCGGCCGTCCCGCGTCCAGGCGCAGCTCCGCCAGCCGGGCGGAGCCGGTCGTGCCCGAGTCGGCGAAGACGACCCGGTCCCGGCCCGCCGCCACCGCCTTCACCTCCATCGGGGCACCGTCGACGGACCACCGGGTCACCCCCGAGCCGACGGCGAGCGCCCGCACGTCGGCCCCTCCGGCCGCCACCAGCGTGCGGCCGTCCGGACTCGTCGTGACGGCCGTCACCCGGCGCACGCCCGGCGGGACCGGGACCCGCTCGGGATGTCCGGGATCCGCCACGTCCCAGGTGCTGGCCGAGGACCGGGTGACCGTCACCAGCAGCCGGCCGTCCGGGGTGAACGCCAGCGCCTCGGCCCGCCCGCGCGGACCGAGCCGGCCGGCGGCGGTCAGGCTCCAGTGCTCCGGGCCGGGCGCCCGGACCTGCCCCGGCGCCACCCCCCGCCAGGGGCCGGGCAGCACCGCGGCGGCCGTCAGGCACGTCAGGGCGATCAGCCAGGCGGTGAGCAGCCCCGGGAACCACCGGCCCCGCCACCCCGGCCGGTGCCGGGCCGGCACCGGCGCCGCCGCCACCGGCACCGGGCGCGTCCCCAGGGCGGCGATCAGCCGCATGCCGGGGCCCGCGTGCCGCACCGGCGGAAAGTCGGCAGGGCGTACGGCCAGCGCCAGCACCAAACGGCCGAGCGCGCTGTCAGCTCGCAGCACTGGACCCCCTCGGCTGCGACAGCGCCTCTTCGGCATCCGCGCCGGCCTGCCGGGCGGTGGGCAGCGGGGGCTCGGGCTGCTGACCCGCGCCCGCGCCGGTGATCGGGATCGCCTGGAAGAACTTCGCCACGACCAGCGGCGTGGTCACCCCCACGGCGAACGCGGCGGTCGCGTTCGGCAGCTGACCGGAGTTCCCCAGCGCCGCAGTGAGACCGAACCCGGCGAACAGCCGCAGCCCGATGGCCACCAGCATCACCGGCCGGTCGGCGCGGGTGCGCCAGGGCCAACGCCACCGGCTGCGCGGACCCGTGGGACGCATCAGCGCCGAGAGGTTGAGCGCTTCGGCCACACTGCTGCCGAGCAGTCCCCACAGCGCGGGGTACAGGTCGATCACGCCACCGATGGTAGCGATGAGTGACGCGAAAAAAGCTATTTGTGACGGTGTGGTCGGAAATCGTACCGGTTCAGCACTCGATGATGTTCACCGCCAGGCCGCCCCGGGCCGTTTCCTTGTACTTCACGCTCATGTCGGCGCCGGTGTCCTTCATGGTCTTGATGACCTTGTCCAGGGACACCTTGTGGGAGCCGTCGCCGCGCATCGCCATCTTCGCGGCCGTGACCGCCTTCACCGCGGCCATGCCGTTGCGCTCGATGCACGGGATCTGGACCAGGCCGCCGACCGGGTCGCAGGTCAGGCCCAGGTTGTGCTCCATGCCGATCTCGGCCGCGTTCTCCACCTGCTCGGGGGAGCCGCCGAGCACCTCGGCGAGCGCGCCCGCCGCCATGGAGCAGGCGGAGCCCACCTCGCCCTGGCAGCCGACCTCGGCGCCGGAGATGGAGGCGTTCTCCTTGAAGAGCATGCCGATCGCGCCGGCGGCGAGCAGGAAGCGGACCACGCCGTCCTCGTCCGCGCCCGGCACGAAGTTGATGTAGTAGTGCAGGACCGCCGGGATGATGCCGGCCGCGCCGTTGGTGGGGGCCGTCACCACCCGGCCGCCGGCCGCGTTCTCCTCGTTCACCGCCATGGCGTAGAGCGTGATCCACTCCATGGCGTGCGCCAGCGGGTCGCCCTCGGCGCGCAGCTGGCGGGCCGAGACGGCCGCGCGGCGGCGCACCTTCAGTCCGCCGGGGAGGATGCCCTCGCGGGACATGCCGCGCTGGACGCACTCGCGCATCACCCGCCAGATCTCCAGCAGGCCCGCGCGGATCTCCTCCTCGGTGCGCCAGGCCCGCTCGTTCTCCAGCATCAGCGAGGAGATCGACAGGCCCGTCTCCTTCGTCAGGCGCAGCAGCTCGTCACCCGTGCGGAACGGGTACTTCAGGACCGTGTCGTCCAGCACGATCCGGTCCGCGCCCACCGCGTCCTCGTCCACCACGAAACCGCCGCCGACCGAGTAGTACGTCTTCGTCAGCAGCTCGGCGCCCGAGGCGTCGTACGCCCACAGGGTCATGCCGTTCGCGTGGTACGGCAGCGCCTTGCGGCGGTGCAGGACCAGGTCGTCGTCGTAGGAGAACGGGATCTCGTGCTCGCCGAGCAGCGCTATCCGGCCCGCCTGCCGGATCTTGTCCACCCGCTCGTCGGCCGTCTCCACGTCCACCGTGCGCGGCGAGGCGCCCTCCAGGCCCAGCAGCACCGCCTTCGGGGTGCCGTGGCCGTGGCCGGTCGCGCCGAGCGAGCCGTACAGCTCGCAGCGCAGGGAGGCGACGGAGCCGAGCAGGTCCTCGTTGCGCAGCCGGCGGGCGAACATGCGCGCCGCGCGCATCGGGCCGACCGTGTGGGAGCTGGACGGGCCGATGCCGATCGAGAACAGGTCGAAGACCGAGATGGCCACGGAGGACTCCTCAATACGGGGGTGGTGCGAAAGGGTCGGTACAGGGGCGCGGGCACCGCGCACGCCGGTACTCCCAGTGTGCGCGGTGCCCCGCGAAACGTGACTTACTTGCTCAGACCCGGGTACAGCGGGTGCTTGTCGGCGAGCGCCTTGACGCGCGCCTTGAGCGCCTCGGCGTCGTACGACGGCTTCAGCGTCTCGGCGATCACGTCCGCGACCTCGGCGAAGTCCTCGGCCGCGAAACCGCGCGTGGCCAGCGCCGGGGTGCCGATGCGCAGACCCGAGGTGACCATCGGCGGGCGCGGGTCGTTCGGGACGGCGTTGCGGTTGACCGTGATGCCGACCTCGTGCAGCCGGTCCTCGGCCTGCTGCCCGTCCAGCTCGCTCTCGCGCAGGTCCACCAGGATCAGGTGCACGTCCGTGCCGCCGGACAGCACGTTCACCCCGGCCTCGCGCACATCGGCGGCGGTCAGCCGCTCGGCGAGGATGCGGGCACCCTCCACCGTACGGCGCTGGCGTTCCTTGAAGTCCTCGCCCGCCGCGACCTTGAAGGACACCGCCTTGGCCGCGATCACGTGCTCCAGCGGACCGCCCTGGAAGCCCGGGAAGACGGAGGAGTTCAGCTTCTTCGCGAAGTCCTTCTTCGCGAGGATGATGCCGCCGCGCGGGCCGCCGAGCGTCTTGTGGGTCGTGGAGGTGACCACGTCGGCGTACTCCACCGGGTTCGGGTGCAGACCGGCGGCGACCAGGCCGGCGAAGTGCGCCATGTCGACCCACAGGTACGCGCCGGTCTCGTCGGCGATCCGGCGGAACTCGGCGAAGTCCAGCTGCCGGGGGTACGCCGACCAGCCCGCGATGATCACCTTCGGGCGGTGCTCCTTGGCGAGCCGCTCCACCTCGGCCATGTCGACCAGGCCGGACTCGGCGTCCACGTGGTAGGCGACCACGTTGAACTGCTTGCCGGAGAAGTTCAGCCGCATGCCGTGGGTCAGGTGGCCGCCGTGCGCCAGGTCCAGACCGAGGATGGTGTCCCCGGGCTGGGCCAGCGCGAACAGGGCCGCCTGGTTCGCGGAGGCGCCGGAGTGGGGCTGCACATTGGCGTACTCGGCGCCGAACAGCTCCTTGACCCGGTCGATGGCGATCTGCTCGGCCACGTCGACGTGCTCGCAGCCGCCGTAGTAACGACGGCCCGGGTAGCCCTCGGCGTACTTGTTGGTGAGGACCGAACCCTGGGCCTCCATGACCGCGAGCGGCGCGAAGTTCTCGGAGGCGATCATCTCCAGCGTCGACTGCTGGCGGCTCAGCTCGGCGTCGACCGCGGCGGCGATCTCCGGGTCCAGCTCGTGCAGGGGCGTGTTCAGGACAGTCATGGGGCTACGACTCCTCAGCCGGCGGTGAAGGCGGTGTACTCGTCGGCGGAGAGCAGCTCGGCCGGCTCCTGCGAGACGCGTACCTTGAACAGCCAGCCGCCCTCGAAGGGGGCCGAGTTCACCAGCGACGGGTCGTTGACGACGTCCTCGTTGACCTCGGTGACCTCACCGGTGACCGGCGAGTACAGGTCGGAGACCGACTTCGTGGACTCCAGCTCGCCGCAGGACTCGCCCGCGGTCACCGTGGAGCCGGCCTCGGGGAGCTGGACGAAGACGACATCGCCGAGCGCGTTGGCCGCGTGCTCCGTGATGCCGACCGTCGAGACGCCGCCCTCGGCGTCCGACAGCCACTCGTGCTCCTTGCTGTAGCGCAGCTGCTGGGGGTTGCTCATGGCCTGAATTCTCCTGTACGCGCGGGAGTGATGGTGACGGGGGGACTAAGGAAACCGCTGGTGAGCGGGCGAATGTGTGCAGGCTCACGCGCCGCCCTCGGACCGGTGCCCCGGGCCGGCGCGGGCGCGGGCGGCGGTTACTTCTGGCGCTTGTAGAACGGCAGCGCCACGACCTGGTACGGCTCGTGGGTGCCCCGGATGTCCACGCCGACGCCCTCGGTGCCCGGCGCGGCGTGCGCCGCGTCGACGTAGGCCATGGCGATCGGCTTGCCCAGGGTGGGGGAGGGAGCGCCGGAGGTGACCTCGCCGATCACCTCGCCGCCGGCCACCACGGCGTACCCGGCGCGCGGCACCCGGCGGCCCTCGGCGACCAGCCCGACCAGCACCCGGGGCGGGTTCTGCGCGGCGCGCTCGGCGGCCTCGGCCAGCGCCGCGCGGCCCACGAAGTCGCCCTCCTTGTCGAACTTGACCACACGGCCCAGCCCGGCGTCGAAGGGGGTCAGGGAGGTGCTCAGCTCGTGCCCGTACAGCGGCATGCCCGCCTCCAGGCGCAGCGTGTCCCGGCACGACAGCCCGCACGGGACCAGCCCGACGCCCTCGCCGGCCTCGGTGAGCGCCTGCCACAGGCCGACGGCGTGCTCCGGCTTCACGAACAGCTCGAAGCCGTCCTCGCCGGTGTACCCCGTACGGGCGATCAGCGCCGGGACGCCGGCGACCGTGCCGGGCAGCCCCGCGTAGTACTTCAGGCCGTCCAGGTCGGCGTCGGTCAGGGACTTCAGGATGCCGGGGGACTCCGGGCCCTGCACGGCGATCAGCGCGTAGGCGTCCCGGTCGTCGCGGACCTCGGCGGCGAAGCCGGCCGCGCGCTCGGTGAGGGCGTCCAGCACCACCTGGGCGTTGGAGGCGTTGGCCACGACCATGTACTCGGTCTCGGCCAGCCGGTAGACGATCAGGTCGTCCAGGATGCCGCCGTCGGCCTGGCAGATCATGGTGTAGCGGGCGCGGCCGACGCCGACCGAGGCGATGTTGCCGACCAGGGCGTGGTTCAGGAAGGCGGCGGCCTCGGCGCCGGTCACGGTGATCTCGCCCATGTGGGAGAGGTCGAACAGACCGGCCCGGGTGCGCACGGCGATGTGCTCGTCGCGCTCGGAGCCGTAGCGCAGGGGCATGTCCCAGCCGGCGAAGTCGGTCATCGTCGCGCCCAGCGAGCGGTGCACGGCGTCGAGCGCGGTATGACGGGGTTCGGTACTGCTCATCGGTCGGTCGTCTCCCAGGGCAAAGGACGGGCGAGGAACGTTCCTCCCCATCTGTCATCGGAACCTGAGAGGTTCGCCGCCACCGCCACGGGGACGATCACGGCTTGCACCTTGGGTGGAGCCGCCGGCGACGGCGGCCCGCTTTTCAGATGTGCCTCGCCCGCGCGGTAACGGGGCCTGAGAGATTCAAGGGAGGGACTTGCTCCTTCGGCGCCCCAGGCGGCCCCGAGGGGGGCCCGGGGACTCTCCCGCGCGGATTCAAACGGCCGGTATGCAGTTGGCGGGCTCATCATTGCACGCCGCACCCCGGCCATCCAGAGCCCGCCGGTTGTGACCGACCTGTGGCCGTACGCACACGAACCGCCGACCGTTCTCCATTACCTTCCCTTTACATAGAACGGGCATGGGATTGACCGAGCCCTCGGGAGGACGATCACGGTGAACAGGACCTCGGCCTACGCCGCCCACGCCGGCCTCGCGGTGCCGGGACAGCCCTCCGCGGGGGTTCGCGAGCGCGGCGCGGACCGCCCCGCGCCGGTCGTCCGCGATCTGCGCGACCGGGGCGGCCGCAGCCCGCACGCCCTGCTCTTCGGCCCCCGGGACCTGGTGGTCGTCACCGGTCTGCCCGGCAGCGGCAAGTCCACCCTGATGCACCGCGCGGTCACCGGCCGCCGCGTCGACTCCCAGGACACCCGGGACCGCTGGCAGGCCCGCGTCCCCGGCTTCCTGCCGTACGCGCTCTACCGCCCCCTGGTCCGCCTCGCCCACTACGCCGGACTGCGCCGGGCCCTGCGCACCGGGGAGGGGCTCGTCGTGCACGACTGCGGCACCCAGCCGTGGGTGCGCGCCTGGCTGGCCCGCGCGGCCCGGCGCCGGGGCGGCACCCTGCACCTGCTCCTCCTCGACGTCAGCCCCGAGACCGCCCGGCGGGGCCAGCGCGAACGCGGCCGGGGCGTCTCGCGCTACGCCTTCCGCCGGCACCGCCGCGCCACCGCCCGGCTGCTGCGCGCGGTGGAGCGGGGGGAGCTGCCGGCCGGCTGCGGCGGGGCGGTGCTGCTGGACCGGGACGCGGCGGACGTCCTCGCCCGCGTCGGCTTCACTCGGTGAGGCACTGTCACCGCCACCCGCTAGCCTTCATGGTCACAGCAGTGGTTCCCAGCAGGCGGTAGGCACATGGACTTCCCGGCGGACTTCCCGGCACAGGCGCACCCGCACCCGCACGGCGGTTGGCCCGGCAACGAGCTGGAGGAGGTGTTGTCGGCCTCCCTCGGCATCCCCGCGGCGGGCGGCCGGATCGTCGAGGTCCTCGGCCGCAGTTTCCTGTGGATCCCGCTGCCGGGCGGCGGGGGCCCGGACAGCGGCACGCTGGACCTGCCGACGCTCGACATCGACGGCCAGGCGTACGTCCCGGTGTTCAGCTCCGAGGAACAGCTCCGCCAGGTGGCCGGCTCCCACATGGCGTACACCATCGCCCCGGCGGTGGAGTTCGCCCGCGGCCTGCCCCCGCAGGTGGGCATCGCCGTCAACCCCGAGGGCGTGGTCGGCATACCGCTGCCGCCCCAGGCCGTGGCCGAGCTGTGCCGGGTGGGTCGCACCCCGCTGGACGGGCCCAACACGGGCGGCCGGGTCCGCCTCTTCGAGCCCGACTGGCAGGACGACCCGGTGGACTTCCTCGCCGCCGCCTCCGCCGAGTTCACCGAGACCGGCGTGGTCCTCACCGCCCGCCGCTGTCTGGCCGCCGTCGAGACGGCCGACCCGGCGATGTTCGTGGGCGTCGAACTCTCCCAGTGGGAAGGCGACCTGCGCGCCCTCCCTCTCCAGGCCCTCGGCAAGGCCCTCGCCAAGGTCCCCGTCAAGTGGCCGGTCAACCTGGTCCTGCTGGACGTGACGGACGACCCGGTGGCGACATGGCTGAAGACGAACGTCCGCCCGTTCTACACGTACGCCCACTGAAAGCGCCCCGAAGGGGCGCGGGACCGTGTCCGATATGCGGCTCCGCCGCGGGGCGCGACAAGCCACAACGCACCCGCACACGCGTACGGACGCCAAGGCCCCGAGCTGGTAGGCGCATAAGCTGTGCTCAAACGCCGGGTCACACAAAAGAAGGGGCACACCAGGTGAGCGCGAGCCACAGCGGCAGCGTCGAGCACATGCTGCGCCAGGTCACGCCCGGACGCTACGACGCCTACGAGGCCTTGCTGCGCGCCCTCGCCACCCCCACCACCGGCCAGATCTTCATGCTCCTGTGGCACGGCCAGGCCGGCGCCCCGGACGCCCAGTACGGGAACATGGAGGTGGACGGCTTCCACTACGCCCCCTGCGTGACCTCCGCCCAGGAGCTGTCGGCCAGTGGCTGGAACCGCTCCTACGAGGTGGCCGACGGCCTGGACGTGGCCCGCACCCTCTACCCCGACCACTACGGCCTCTGGCTCAACCCGCACGCGCCGGGCGGCGGCGTCGGCATCCCCTGGCCGGACCTGCGCCGCATCGCCACCGGTCTGGACCGCCAGCCCGCCGGCCCGCTGCGCCTGTCCGAGCCCGGCATCGAGATCCCGCAGTTCTACGCCCTGCTGGCGCAGAACGCGCACCGCACGCCCGCGCTGCGCTCGCTGCGCCGCGCCTGGGTGCAGCCCGCGCTCGGGGCGCCCTACCTCGCCATCGGCCTCGACGTGTACGACACCTCGCCCGCCGCGGTCGACTCGGTGCGCGCCATGATGCAGCAGTCCATCGGCGCGGTCCCGGAGGGCCTGCCGGTCTCGACGGTCGCCATGACCGACGACCACGACCCGGTGGTGATGTGGATGCGGGCCAACGCGCGCCCCTTCTACGACCGCGAGGCGCACGCCCCGGTGCCCCCGCCGCAGCCCCCGCTCCAGGTGCCGGCCCCGCCGCAGGCCCCGGCCGGCGGCTACGGCTATCCGCCGGCGCACGGCGGCTACTGACCAACCAGCCGCGGTGACAGGTTTGTCGACCCGCCCGCACAATGCACGGAAGCGGGACGCTTCTGCGCGCGTAGACTTCGGCCGAACCTCCCGAACCGCGTAGATTCGCCGTTCTGTCCCAACTGGCCCGCGTCCGGGGGCCGTTACCCACTGTTCGGATAACGGAATCCCCCGCACTGCATCACGGTTGCGCATACTTTCGCCGTCAGCTCTGGCGGGTGATCGCAACGACGCTGAAGACTCGCGACTCAGACACGAGGCCGAGGGCCTTGTGATCGATGGCAAGTCGACAAAGCCGCAATCCGCGGCAGGCGCAGGCCGGTCACCACCGGCGAGAGGGGTCGCTCACCGTGACCGCACCGATCGAGACCACCGGGGCGGCAGCCGAGGCGCAGCCGGAGGCTGTGCTGGAGGGTGCCGGTAAGGGGCAGATCGAGGGTCGTTCCCTGGGCCAGATCGCCTGGACCCGGTTCAAGAAGGACAAGGCCGCCGTCGCCGGCGGCGTCATCGTGATCCTGCTGATCCTCCTCGCCGTCCTCTCACGCCCCATCCAGGCCCTGTTCGGCCTCGACCCCAACGCCTTCCACCAGGACCTGATCACCCCGGACACCTCGCTGCCCACGGGCAGTTGGGGCGGCATGAGCGCGGACCACCCGCTCGGCGTGGACCCGAAGTTCGGCCGGGACATCGCCACCCGCATCCTGGAGGGCTCCTGGGTGTCGCTGGTGGTCGCCTTCGGCGCCACCATCCTGTCCAACGTCATCGGCGCGATCATGGGTGTCATCGCGGGCTACTACGGCGGGCGGGTGGACTCGATCATCAGCCGGCTGATGGACACCTTCCTCGCCTTCCCCCTCCTGCTGTTCGCGATCGCCATCTCCGCCACCCTCCAGGGCGGCGCCTTCGGCCTCAACGGCCTGCCGCTCCACCTGAGCGTGCTCATCTTCGTCATCGGCTTCTTCAACTGGCCGTATCTGGGCCGGATCGTGCGCGGTCAGACCCTCGCCCTGCGCGAGCGCGAGTTCGTCGACGCGGCCCGGGGCATGGGCGCCAAGGCCCCGTACATCCTGTTCCGGGAACTGATGCCGAACCTGGTCGGCCCGATCATCGTCTACTCGACGCTGCTGATCCCGACCAACATCATCTTCGAGGCGTCGCTGAGCTTCCTCGGCGTCGGCATCCAGCCCCCGCAGGCGTCCTGGGGCGGCATGCTCCGCGAGGCGGTCACCTACTACCAGGTCGACCCCCAGTACATGATCGTCCCCGGACTCGCCATCTTCGTCACCGTCCTGGCGTTCAACCTGCTCGGTGACGGTCTCCGCGACGCTCTCGACCCGCGCAGCCGCTGAAGCCTGCTGCGGAGAGTCCGACAAGTTTCCAATCAATGGAGGGGAAAGCGCCCATCATGCGAAGGTCAGCGCTGGCCGCGATCGCGGCCATCGGCTCCGCCAGCCTGTTTCTTTCGGGTTGCAGCAAGGCCGATGACAACACCAACGACAACGGCACCAAGTCGGCCGGGGCCAACGCCGCGACCAAGGGCGTCGTGAACGCGTCGGACAAGAAGGGTGGCACGGTCACCTACGAGATGTCCGACGTCCCGGACTCCTTCGACCCGGGCAACACGTACTACGCGTACATGTACAACCTCAGCCGGCTGTACGCCCGTCCGCTGATGACCTTCAAGCCCGGCCCCGGCGACGAGGGCAACACCCTGGTCCCGGACCTCGCGGCGAGCAAGGGCCAGCCCAGCGACGGCGGCAAGACCTGGACGTACAAGCTGCGCACGGGCCTGAAGTACGAGGACGGCACGCCGATCACCTCGAAGGACGTCAAGTACGCCGTCGAGCGTTCCAACTTCGCGCGTGACGTGCTCTCCCTCGGCCCGAACTACTTCCAGCAGTTCATGGCCGGCGGCGACAAGTACAAGGGCCCGTACAAGGACAAGAGCGACAAGGGCCTGTCCTCCATCGAGACCCCGGACGACACCACGATCGTCTTCCACCTGAAGCAGGCCTTCCAGGAGTTCGACTACCTGGTCGCCACCCCGCAGACGGCTCCGGTGCCGAAGGCGAAGGACACCGGCGTCGACTACGTCAAGCACATCGTGTCCTCCGGTTCCTACAAGTTCCAGAGCTACGAGGACGGCAAGCAGGCCGTGCTCGTGCGCAACGAGAACTGGGACGCGAAGACCGACCCGCTGCGCAAGCAGCTGCCGGACAAGATCGTCGTCAAGCTGAAGGTCAACCCGGAGACCATCGACCAGGACGTCATGGCCGGCACCGCCATCGACCTGGTCGGCACCGGTGTCCAGGCCTCGACCCAGGCCGAGGTGCTCACGGACCCGGACAAGAAGGCCGGCACCGACAACACCTACGGCGGCCGTCTCGTCTACCTGGCGATCAACAGCAAGCTGAAGCCGTTCGACAAGCCCGAGTGCCGCAAGGCCGTGCAGTACGCCATCGACAAGGTCTCCGTGCAGACCGCCGAGGGCGGCCCGGTCCGCGGTGAGATCGCCTCCACCGTCCTGCCCCCGGACATCCCGGGCTACGCCAAGGCCGACGCCTACGCCACCAAGGACAGCAAGGGCGACATCGCCAAGGCCAAGGACCAGCTGAAGGCCTGCGGCCAGACCTCGATCTCCACCAACATCACGGCCCGCTCGGACCGTCCGCAGGAGATCGACGCGGCCACCGCGATCATCAACTCGCTGAAGAAGGTCGGCATCAACGCCAGCCTCAAGCAGTACCCGTCCGGCAAGTACTTCACGGACTACGCGGGCGTGCCGAAGTTCACCCAGAAGCAGAACATCGGCCTGATGATGATGCAGTGGGGCGCCGACTGGCCCTCCGGCTACGGCTTCCTGCAGCAGATCCTGAACGGCAAGGCGATCAGCCAGTCCGGCAGCACCAACCTGTCGCAGTACGACAGCAAGGAAGTCAACGACCTGCTGGGCAAGGCGATCGCCACTCAGGACACCAGCGAGCGCAACAGCCTCTACACCCAGATCGACAAGAAGACCATGGACGACGCCGTCCTCGTCCCGCTGACCTACTTCAAGGTCCTGCTGGGCCGTCCGCAGAACTACACCAACCTGGTTTCCACGGCGGCCTTCAGCGGTCAGTACGACTACCTCAACATCGGCGTCGCGTCGAAGTAGCAGCCCCGGAAGGCAGGTGAAGGCATTGGTGCCCGTGGGCCCCCCGGCCCGCGGGCACCAGCGCCGGCCCCCGTGATCTCGTACATCCTCCGCCGGACGTTCGCGGCAGTGATCCTGCTGCTGGTCGTCTCCGCGGTCACCTTCGCCATCTTCTTCCTGCTGCCGCGACTCGCCGGCCAGACGGCGGACCAGCTGGCACAGCAGTACATCGGCAAGAGCCCGTCGAAGGCGGACATCGCCGCGGTCAAGCACAACCTCGGTCTGGACCAGCCCGTCTACGTCCAGTACTGGCACTTCATCAAGGGGATCGTGGCCGGCGCCACGTACGACCTCGGCCCGACCACGGTGCACTGCGACGCGCCGTGCTTCGGCTACTCCTTCAAGAACCACCAGGCGGTCTGGCCGGAGCTGACCTCCCGCATCCCGGTCACGGCCTCGCTGGCCGCGGGCGCCGCCGTGCTGTGGCTCCTGTCCGGTGTGGTGGTCGGCGTGATCTCCGCGTTGAAGCCGCGGTCGTTCTTCGACCGCCTCTTCATGGGCGTCGCGCTCGCCGGTGTCTCGCTGCCCATGTTCTTCACGGGCAAGCTGGCGCAGCTGATCTTCACCGTGCAGATCCCGATCTTCGGGCGCACCTATGTCCCGCTCACGGAGAACCCGGCGCAGTGGGCCAACACCCTCTTCCTGGCGTGGTGTTCGCTCGCCCTGCTGTACTCCGCCATCTACGCGCGACTGACCCGCTCGGGGATGCTGGAGACGATGAACGAGGACTTCATCCGCACCGCCCGGGCCAAGGGCCTGGTCGAGCGCAGCGTGGTGGTCAAGCACGGACTGCGTTCCGCGCTCACCCCGATCATCACCGTCTTCGGCATGGACCTCGGTCTGCTGCTCGGCGGTGCCGTGATCACCGAGTCCGTGTTCTCGCTGCACGGCATCGGCGAGTACGCGGTGCAGGGCATCACCGACAACGACCTGCCCAAGATCCTCGGCGTGACCCTGCTCGCCGCCTTCTTCGTCGTGATCGCAAACCTTGTGGTGGACGTCCTCTACGCCGCCGCCGACCCGCGGGTGAGGCTCTCGTGACCGAACTCTCCAAGAACGGTGCCGCGGTGGACGAGTCCGCCGCCGCCCAGCGTCCCGAAGCCTTCCTGGAGGTCCGCGACCTCAAGGTGCACTTCCCGACCGACGACGGCCTGGTCAAGTCCGTCGACGGGGTCAGCTTCTCGCTGGAGAAGGGCAAGACCCTCGCCATCGTCGGCGAGTCCGGCTCCGGCAAGTCGGTCACCTCGCTGGCCGTCATGGGCCTGCACCGGCTCGGCCCGCGCGGCAAGAACGTGCGGATGTCCGGCGAGATCTGGCTGGACGGCAAGGAACTGGTCTCCGCCTCCCCGGACGAGGTGCGCAAGCTGCGCGGCCGGGAGATGGCGATGATCTTCCAGGACCCGCTGTCCGCGATGCACCCCTACTACAAGGTCGGCGACCAGATCGTCGAGGCCTACCGGGTGCACCACGACGTCAGCAAGAAGGTCGCCCGCGCCCGGGCCATCGAGATGCTGGACCGGGTCGGCATCCCCGAGCCCGCCAAGCGCGTCGACGGCTACCCGCACGAGTTCTCCGGCGGTATGCGCCAGCGCGCCATGATCGCCATGGCCCTGGTCAACAACCCCGAACTGCTCATCGCGGACGAGCCGACCACCGCCCTCGACGTGACCGTCCAGGCGCAGATCCTCGACCTGATCCGCGACCTGCAGAAGGAGTTCGGCTCCGCGGTCATCATGATCACCCACGACCTCGGCGTGGTCGCCGAGATCGCCGACGAGGTCCTGGTGATGTACGGCGGCCGGTGCGTGGAGCGCGGCCCGGCCGGCGAGGTCTTCGAGCAGCCGCAGCACCCCTACACCTGGGGCCTGCTCGGCTCGATGCCCCGTATCGACCGCGAGACCTCCGAACGGCTCATCCCGGTCAAGGGCCAGCCGCCGAGCCTCATCAACGTCCCCTCGGGCTGCGCCTTCCACCCGCGCTGCCCGTACGCGGACATCCCCAAGGGGAACGTCACCCGCACGGTGCGCCCCGAGCTGGAGCAGGTGAGCACCGGGCACTGGTCCGCCTGTCACCTCCCGACCGAGGACCGCCAGCGGATCTGGACCGAAGAGATTGCGCCGAAGCTGTGAGTGAGACCAAGAAGACGGACGAGGCCGCGATCCCTCAGCAGACGTCGGCTTCCGAGGGCTCGGCGGACCGCGAGGTGCTGCTCAGGGTCGAGGGCCTGACGAAGCACTTCCCGATCAAGAAGGGCATCCTGCAGCGCCAGGTCGGCGCCGTGAAGGCCGTCGACGGCATCGACTTCGAGGTGCGCAAGGGCGAGACCCTGGGCGTGGTCGGCGAGTCGGGCTGCGGCAAGTCGACCATGGGCCGGGTCATCACCCGCCTCCAGGACCCGACCGGCGGGAAGATCACCTTCGAGGGCCAGGACATCACGCGGCTGAGCACCGGGCAGATGCGCCCGCTGCGCCGCGACATCCAGATGATCTTCCAGGACCCGTACGGCTCCCTGAACCCCCGCCACACCATCGGCTCGATCGTCTCGGCGCCCTTCCGGCTCCAGGGCGTGGAGCCCGAGGGCGGGGTGAAGAAGGAGGTCCAGCGGCTCCTGTCCCTGGTCGGCCTCAGCCCCGAGCACTACAACCGCTACCCGCACGAGTTCTCCGGCGGTCAGCGCCAGCGCATCGGCATCGCCCGCGCGCTCGCCCTGAAGCCGAAGCTGGTGGTGGCGGACGAGCCGGTCTCCGCGCTGGACGTGTCGATCCAGGCGCAGGTCGTGAACCTGATGGACGACCTCCAGCAGGAGCTGGGCCTGACCTATGTGATCATCGCCCACGACCTCTCGGTGGTCCGGCACGTCTCGGACCGGATCGCGGTGATGTACCTCGGCAAGATCGTGGAGCTGGCCGACCGCACCTCGCTGTACGAGGCGCCGATGCACCCGTACACCAAGGCGCTGATGTCGGCGGTGCCGGTGCCGGACCCGAAGCGCCGGGGGCAGAAGAACGAGCGCATCCTGCTGCGCGGCGACGTCCCGTCCCCGATCGCCCCGCCCTCCGGCTGCCGGTTCCACACCCGCTGCTGGAAGGCGACGGAGATCTGCCGGACGACCGAGCCGCAGCTGATCGAGCTGCGGCCGGGCCAGCGGGTCGCCTGCCACCACCCGGAGAACTTCGCCGACCAGGCCCCGCAGGACACGGTCCTGCTGTCGGCGGCGAAGGAGGCGTCGGAACTGGTCCCGGACGCGGTCGTCGCCGACGCTCCGGCGGAGACGAAGCCGGCGGCGGCCGGGGACGAGCCTGCGGCGGAGGAGAAGCCGGCGGGCGACAAGGAGCCCGCGGCGGAGGAGAAGCCGGCCGCGAAGGACACGGCTTCCGAGCAGGCCGAGGGCTCCGAGGCGACCGCTTCCGAGCAGGCCGAGGGCTCCGAGGCGACCGCTTCCGGCGATGCTTCGAAGACGGCGGTTCCGGAGACGGCGGCTTCCAAGACGCCCGCCGCCGAGCCCGCGGAAGCCGCCGAGCCCGCCGAGGACGCGGCCTCCGCCGAGGCCGTCGCCGAGGCCGCCGACACCGCCCCGGCCCCCGAAGCCGCCGAGGCCGCCGCGGCGGCGGAGACGGCCGGGGAGAAGACCGGCCCCGGCGCGAAGTCCACTCCCGGGAAGGCGACCGGGAAGGCGGCGAAGAAGACGCCCGGCAAGCCCGCCACCGGGACCGGCTCCGAGGAGTCGTCCGGGAAGTAGCGCATGACGACTCAGCAAAGTCATGCACATGCCTGAACGGGAGAGTGCAGAGTCGACCGTGCCCGACCACCGATCGGCACGCTCGAAAGGGACGACTCATGGCACTCTCCCGTTCGGCACGTCTCGGAGTCCTCGTCACCACGGCGGCCTCCTTCCTCGCCGTCGCCGCCTCCGCGCCCCCGACCCAGGGCGCCCCCGGCATCGGCGACCCCTACTTCCCGCGGCTGGGCAACGGCGGCTACGACGCCCGCCACTACGACCTGGACGTGGCCTACGCCCCCGGCACCGGCCGCCTGGACGGCCGCACCACGCTCACCGCGCGCGCCACCCAGACCCTCGCCTCCTTCGACCTCGACCTCCAGCAGCTGGAGGTCACACGGGTGGAGGTGAACGGCAGACGGGCGGAGTTCACCCGGGACGGCGACGAGATCACCGTCACCCCGCGCCGGGCGCTGCCCGAGGGCCGTGACTTCACCGTCTCCGTCACCTACGGCGGCACCCCCCGGCCGCTCAACGGCCCCATCGTCTTCGGCTCCGACTACGGCTGGATGAAGACCCCCGACGGCGTCTTCGTCGCCTGCGAGCCCAACGCCGCCTCCACCTGGTTCCCCTCCAGCGACCACCCCGCCGACAAGGCCACCTACGACATCCGGATCAAGGCGCCCAAGGGCCTGACCGCGGTCTCCAACGGCCGGCTGGTGTCGACGTACGACAAGGGAGAGTCGACGTACACCCACTGGCGGGAGTCCAAGCCGATGGCGACCTACCTGGCCACCGCCACCATCGGCGAGTTCGACGTGCGCACCGGACGGACCCCCGGCGGCATCCCGGTCTACGTGGCGATCGACCCGGTGCTGAAGAACGCCAACAACGTCGACGTCTACGGAGTCACCTCCGCCGTCACCGACTACTGGTCGCAGGTCTTCGGGCCCTACCCCTTCGAGGAGACCGGTGCCATCGTCGACGACATGCCGCAGGCCGGGTTCTCGCTGGAGGTGCAGTCCAAGCCCGCGTACTCGGCGGTGCGCGGCGAGGGGACGATCGTGCACGAGCTGGCCCACCAGTGGTTCGGCGACTCGGTGAGCGTGGCGCACTGGAACGACATCTGGCTCAACGAGGGCTTCGCCAGCTACGCCCAGTGGCTGTGGACCGAGCACAAGGGCACCCGCTCCGCCCACGACTCCTTCCGCGCCGCATACGACGCCCGGCCCGCCGACTCCACGTTCTGGCAGGTCAGGCCGGGTGCCCCGGAGCGGGACACCATGTTCGCCTCCGCCGTCTACCAGCGCGGCGCGATGACGCTCCAGATGCTGCGCGAGCGGATCGGCGACCCGGCGTTCTTCCGGCTGCTACCGGCCTGGACCCGGCTCCACCGGTACGGCAACGCCTCCACCGCCGACTTCATCCGCCTCGCCGAGCGGGTCAGCGGGCGGCAGCTGGACGACCTCTTCGACACCTGGCTGTTCACACCAGGGAAACCTGCCCTCTGACCTGGCTTTGTAAGGTTCGGGTGCTCTGACAGTAGAGAATGTCAGGGTGCAGCTCCAGCAACTCTTCAGTCCCTCCGTCCAGCACACGCTCGATGTGATCGGGATCTTCGTGTTCGCGATCTCCGGCGCCCTGCTGGCCGTCCGGAAGAACTTCGACGTGTTCGGCATCGCCGTGCTCGCCGAGGTCACCGCGCTGGGCGGCGGGCTGTTCCGGGACGTGATCATCGGGGCCGTCCCCCCGGCGGCCTTCACGGACCTCGGGTACTTCGTCACCCCGCTGCTCGCCGCGCTCGTCGTGTTCTTCCTGCATCCGCACGTGGAGCGCATCCAGTCGGCGGTGCTCGTCTTCGACGCGGCCGGCCTCGGCCTGTTCTGCGTCAGCGGCACGACGAAGGCGTACAGCTACGGCCTCGGACTGACCGCGTCGGCGACGCTGGGCCTGGCCACCGCCGTCGGCGGCGGTGTGCTGCGGGACGTGCTGGCCAATGAGGTGCCCTCGCTGCTGCGCTGGGACCGCGACCTGTACGCGGTCCCGGCGATCGTGGGCTCCGCGATGGTGGTGCTGTGCATCCGCTACGACATGCTCACCCCGCTCACCAGCGGGTTCGCGGCGCTCACGGCGTTCGTGCTGCGCCTGCTCGCGATGCGGTTCCACTGGCGGGCACCGCGTGCGTGGAACCGGCGCTCGACGGTGACGGAGGAGTAGCGGCCCCGGCGACGGAGGTGCCCCGCCCCTCGGCGTGGCTCTGGCCCATCCGGAGGGTCAGCCAGCGGAAGACGGTGGTGACCTGCGGGCGCCACAGCGCCATGGTGTGCCCGCCCGCGCTGCGCGGCAGGAGGACCACGCGCACGGTGGTGGGCGCCTTGGCGGCCGACTCCAGCGCCATGCCCGCCTGGTAGCCGTCGCCGGACTGGCCGGACAGGTACAGCGCGACCGGCGGCGGGGCGGCCGCCCCGCGCAGCAGCAGGTAAGGGTTGTTCGCGGCGCGCAGGGCGGGGGTCTGTGCGGCGAGGGAGTCGCGTTCGCCGATCGGGTCGTTGTAGCCGGACATGCTCACCGCGGCCCGGTACCGGTCGGGGTGCGCCACGGCCAGCTTGACCGCGCAGTGCGCGCCCGCCGAGTACCCGGCCACCGCCCAGCCGCGCGGGGCGGGCTGGACCCGGAAGTTGTCCTTGACCATCTTGGGCACGTCGATGCTGAGCCAGCTGTCGGCGTTGACCCGGCCGGGGATGTTGGCGCAGCCGGTGTCCACGCCGGCCAGCAGATTGGTGCGCGGGGCGACCAGGACGAACGGCGCCACCCGGCCCTCGCGCATCAGCGGCAGCAGCTGCTCGGCGGCGCGCAGCGAGCCGAACCATGCCTTCGCCGAGCCCGGGTAGCCCGGCAGCAGCTCCACCACGGGGAACTCGTGGTGCCGGTAGGCCGGGTCGTCGTACTGCGGCGGCAGCCAGACGTAGACCTCGGCGTTCACCCCGGAGACGCGGCCCTTGAGCTGGGTGACGCGCACGGGGCCGGCCGCGCGCATGCCGGGTCCGCCGACGGGCCGGAAGGTCTGCCGGACCCTGGGCAGCCGCTGCACCTGGATGCCGCCGGTGCCGTCCCGGCCGAGGTCGGCGGCCCGCTGCACGTGGTCGCCGGTGCCGAGCAGGTCGGCCCAGCTGTCGTACAGGTTGTTCTGGTTGTTGACCAGCACGAAGACCAGGGTGACGGCCGTGCCCTGGGCGAACAGCAGCATCAGTACGCGGGCCGCCGCCCGCAGCGGTCTGGGCCCGCGCATCCGTGACCACAGCGCGAGCGGCAGTACGAGGGCGACCACGGACAGCAGGACGGCGGTGCAGAGGAACGGAGTCCCGGTGAGGCTCATGTCCTCATAGAGGGGATTCCGGGGGAGCGGGTTGTGGACGTGTCCGGACACTTGCCGAGAAATTGCCCGATCTTCACCGGGGGACGAGATCACAACGGGGCGCCCGCAAGGAAAGCTACCGCTTAGTATTTATATGTTGTACCGTTCGCGCATGGCAGAAGCAGCTACCGTTCCCGCCTCGCCGGCCGCGATCGGCGACAGCGAGTTCGACCGCGACACCGCGGTCACCCGGCGCGAGCCCGGCGTCTACGACATCGACCTCTCGGCCGGCTGGACCATCATCAGCGCCGTCAACGGCGGCTATCTGCTGGCCGTGCTCGGCCGGGCGCTCGCGGACACCCTCCCGCACCCGGACCCCTTCTCCATCACCGCCCACTACCTGACCGCCTCGCGGCCCGGTCCGGCGGTCGTCCGCACCGAGACCGTCCGCGCCGGCCGCACCCTCTCCACCGGCCAGGCCTCGCTCTTCCAGTACGACGACGAGGGCAACGAGGTCGAACGCATCCGCGTCCTCGCCTCCTACGGCGACCTCGCCGCCCTCCCCGACGACGTCCGCACGACGGCCACCCCGCCCCCGATCCCGCCGCTGGAGCGGTGCCTCGGCCCCGAGGACGGCCCGGCCCCGATCGACGGCAGCAACGCCATCGCCGACCGGCTGATGATCAAGCTGGACCCCGCCACCACCGGCTGGGCCCTCGGCGCCCCCTCCGGCAAGGGCGAGATGCGCGCCTGGTTCGGCCTCGCCGACGGCCGCGACGCCGACCCGCTCTCGCTGCTCCTCGCCGTGGACGCCCTGCCGCCCACCGCCTTCGAACTGGGCCTCAAGGGCTGGGTGCCGACCGTGGAACTCACCGTCCACGTGCGCCGGCGTCCGGCCCCCGGCCCGCTGCGGATCTCGATCACCACCCGCAACCTGGCCGGCGGCTTCCTGGAGGAGGACGCCGAGGTGTGGGACAGCGCGGACCGGCTGGTCGCGCAGTCCCGCCAGCTGGCCCGGGTCAGGCTCGGCTGAGCGGCACCCGCCCCAGCCAGGCCGCCAGCCGCTCGTAGGCGCCGGCTCCCTCGGGGGCCGGCACCGGCGCGTCGAAGGGGCGGCCCTCCCTGGGCCCCTCCGGCAGCGCCTCCCGCGCGGCGGCCAGCGAGAACTCGGCCAGCTCCGGATCGAGCGCGAGCGGCCGGCCGATCGCCTCCGACAGGTCCCAGGTGTGCGTCACGATCTCCATGACGTACGCCGACAGGGCGGCCCGCCCGGAGATCTCCCCCCAGGGAACCGTCACCGACGACGCCATCCGCTCGTCGCTCTCCCAGGTCTTCAGCGCCCGCCGGCGGACCTCGTCGTAGGCCGCGGCCCAGCCGTCGTCGGGCACGTCCGGCGCGGTCATCGGCTCGCCCTGCCCCGCGCCGGTCTCGCCGACGACGGCGATCCGGCGGGTGCCGCCGACGACATGGCCGAGCAGCGCGCGCACGTCGTACTCGGCACACGGGGTGGGCGCGGTCAGCTGCTCGGGACGCACGGCCTCGACGAGCCGGGCCGCCTGGGCGGTGGCACGGGTGTACAGCGGACGGGGATCGGTGTTCATGACGGCCTTCCTTCACAGGGGTGGCGGGCGCCCGCGGTGGCGGCACGGGCGCCTGGGCGCCGGATCCGCCGCACCGGGACGGCTCGGGAGTACGTTCCCGCCGAAACCTGACATCCGCCGTCAGGTTTGCCACGGTCACCCGCCCGGCGGGACCCTGGCGCGGTGAAGTCCGACCGGCTGTTGTCGATCCTGCTGCTCCTGCAGACCCGGGGCCGGGTGCCCGCGCCCGAACTCGCCGAACGGCTTCAGGTGTCGGTCCGCACCATCTACCGGGACGTCGAGGCGCTGTCCGCCGCCGGGGTCCCGGTCTACGCCGAGCGCGGCCGGCACGGCGGCATCGGCCTCCTCGCCGGCTTCCGCACCGATGTCACGGGGCTGACCGCCGACGAGTCCCGGGCCCTGTTCGTGCTGGCCGCCCAGGGTGCGCACGCCGCGCTCGGCCTGGACGCGGCCCTCGCCTCGGCCCTGCGCAAGGTCATGGCCGCGCTGCCCGCCCCGCACCGCCCCGCCGCCGAGGTGACCAGCCGCCGGGTGCTGGTCGACGCCACCCGCTGGAAGAGCGGCCCGGAGCGGGCCGCCGACCTCGCGGTGCTCCAGGACGCCGTCTTCTCCGACCGGCGGCTGAGGCTGCGCTACCGGCACAGCGGGGAGCGGGAGGCGCGGACGTACACCGTCGATCCGTACGGCCTGGTGGCCAAGGCCGGGGTCTGGTACCTGGTCGCCGACCGGCGCGGCCGGCCCCGGCTGTTCCGCGCCGACCGGGTGCGCCGGGCACGGCTGCTGGACGAGCCCGTACGACGCAGGCCCGGCGTGGAACTCGCCGACGCCTGGGAGGAGTTGCGTCGGCGGGTGGAGGAGCGGGAGGGCGGGGTCGAGGTCACCGTGCGGGTCCGGCGCGAGGTGGCCGACATGTTCCGGCGGATGGCCGCCGCCCAGCTGACGGCGGAGCCCGAGGACGACGGCGAGAGCCCATGGGTCACCGCGCGGCTGGCCTACCCGGCGCTCCGGGCGGTACGCCAACTCCTCGCGTTCTCCGACCGGGTGGAGCTCCTGGACCCGCCCGAGGCGCGCGCCGAACTGGTGGCGGGGGCGCGTTCGGTGCTGGCGCTGTACGGGGAGGCGGGGACGGGGGAGGACTGAAGAGGTGTGGCGGGTGCGGCGGTTCAGTCCAGCCAGTGGGCGCGGCCGAGGGTGATGAGCCGCAGCTGGCGGGTGGCGAGCCGGGTCACCCGCTCCCGCTCGTCCTCGGGGGCCTCCAGCGCCTCCAGGAACAGCGAGGCGGTGATGAGCATCTGGTCGACGTAGAGGTGCGCGAGCATCAGCAGGTCGTCCTCGCTCCAGCCCTCCGCCTCCCGGTCCTTGGCCAGCTCGGCCCGCACCTCCTCGGCGAACCGGTACAGCTGGGCCCGGATGGCCTCCCGTACGGGCTGCACGCCCCCGTGCCGTTCGCGGGCGATGAACCTCACGTGTGCGGGGTACTCGGCCACATGACGGGCGATCAGCTCGACGGCGCGCGCGATGCGTTCCTCGCTGTCTCCCGTGGTGGACACCGTCGTCCGCACCATCGGATGCAGGCTGCCCAGCGCCTCGTCGACCAGGGCCACCCCGAGGTCGGCGGTCGAGCGGAAGTGCCGGTAGAAGGCGGTCGGGGCGACCCCGACGGCCCGGGTGACCTCGCGCAGGCCCAGGCTGCTCAGGCTCTGCTCCTCCAGCAGGGCGAGCGCCGCGTCGAGGAACGCCTGCCGGGTCTTCTGCTTCTGGGCCTGCCGGATGCCGAGGGTGTGACTCATGTCATCCAGTTAACAACTGTTCTCCGGAATTGGAAAGCCGCGAGAAGCGCTAGACTCGAAGTCAGTGAACAACTGTTACTACAACTGTTCACCCAAACTTCACACCGGCCGAACACGAGGCAAACCGGAGGGGGGATTCGATCCCATGCTGTTCCTCGTCGCCGCGCTCATGCTGCTCGGAGTGGTGCTGGGCACCGTGGCCCACGCGCCGCTGACCGTCAGCGCCGTCCTGGCCGCCGTCATCGCCGTCTGGCTCGGCGTCTTCGCGCTCCGCGAGCGCCACGGCCGCCGCCGCACGTCGTCCGACTGACCGTCGCGCAGTCTTCCGGGAGCTGAGCACCATGCACCTCACCGCACCGGCCGGCACCGGCCGCACCGACACGCGTCCGCGCACCCGGGACGCCGACGGCATGGCCGTCGCGTCCTTCATCCTCGGCCTCCTCGGCCTGCTCGTCCTCAACCTCCTCCTCGGCCCGATCGCCATCGTCCTCGCCGTGGCCGCCCTCTGGCGCGGCACGGCCCGCCGGGGCCGCGCCTGCCTGGGCCTCGCCCTGGGCGTCGCCGACCTGGTGATCCTGGCCGTGTCGATGGAGGTCACGGGGACGGTGTCCTGGAGCCTGTGAGGGGCGGGGCCCTTCTTCCGCCGGGCGGGTCGCCGACGGGTCCGCGTGCGCCGGAGCGGGCCGCGTTCCGGCCAACCCCCCTCGCGGCCCGGCCCGGCCGCGGGGGAGCCGTAGAATCGGCCTCACCATGGCTTACCTCGACCACGCCGCGACCACCCCGATGCTCCCGGAGGCGGCAGAGGCGCTCACCGCCCAGCTGAGCATCACGGGCAACGCCTCCTCCCTCCACGCGTCCGGCAGGCAAGCCCGCCGCACGGTCGAGGAAGCCCGCGAAACCCTCGCGGAAGCGCTCGGCGCCCGCCCCAGCGAGGTCGTGTTCACCTCGGGCGGCACCGAGGCCGACAACCTCGCCGTCAAGGGCCTGTACTGGTCCCGCGTCGCCGCCGACCCCGCCCGCACCCGCGTCCTCGCCAGCCCCGTCGAGCACCACGCCGTCCTCGACGCCGTGCACTGGCTCGGCGAGCACGAGGGCGCCACCGTCGAGTACCTCCCCGTCGACGCCTACGGCCGCGTCCACCCCGAGGCGCTGCGCGAGGCCATCGTCCGCGACCCCGGCGATGTCGCCCTGGCCACCGTGATGTGGGCCAACAACGAGATCGGCACCCTCATGCCGGTCCGGGAACTCGCCGACGTCGCCGCCGAGTTCGGCGTCCCGCTGCACGCCGACGCGGTCCAGGCATTCGGGCAGGTCCCCGTCGACTTCGCCGCCTCCGGCCTCGCCGCCATGACCGTCTCCGGCCACAAGATCGGCGGCCCGTACGGCATCGGCGCCCTGCTCCTGGGCCGCGAGTACACCCCCGTACCCGTCCTGCACGGCGGCGGCCAGGAACGGCACGTCCGCTCCGGCACGCTCGACGTACCCGCCGTCGCCTCCTTCGCCGTCGCCGGGCGGCTCGCCGCCGAGCGCCGGGAGCGGTTCGCGCGGGAGGTCGGCGGCCTGCGCGACCGGCTGGTCGACGCCGTGCGCGGCGCGGTGCCGGACGCGATCCTCGGCGGCGACCCGGCACCCGGGGGCCGGCTCCCCGCCAACGCCCACTTCACCTTCCCCGGCTGCGAGGGCGACTCCCTGCTGCTCCTGCTGGACGCCCAGGGCATCGAGTGCTCCACCGGCTCCGCCTGCACCGCGGGCGTCGCCCAGCCCAGCCATGTCCTCCTCGCCACCGGCACCGACCCGGACCTGGCCCGCGGCACCCTGCGCTTCTCCCTCGGCCACACTTCCACGGAGGCGGACGTCGAGGCGGTGGCGAAGGCGATCGGCCCGGCGGTGGAACGCGCCCGCGCGGCCGGGCTCACCTAGCCTGCCCGCCGGCCGGGCTCACCTGGCCTGCCCGCCGGCCGGGCTCACCTGGCCTGCCCGCCGGCCGGGCTCACCTGGCCTGCCCGCCGGCCGGGCTCACCTGGCCGGCGGGGTCTTGGCGCGCTCGGCGCCGACCAGGCGTATGTACCGCTCCCAGTCCCACAGCCGCCCCGGGTCCGTGTGGTCCGTGCCCGGCACCTGGGCGTGCCCGATGATGTGCTCCCGGTCCACGGGGATGCCGTACCGCCCGCATATCGCGGCCGCGAGCCGGGCCGAGGCCGCGTACAGGGCGTCCGTGAAGGACGCCGGGTCCTCCACGAAGCCCTCGTGCTCGATGCCGACACTGCGTTCGTTGTACTCCCGGTTGCCCGCGTGGAAGGCCACGTCCAGCTCGCGGACCAGCTGGGTGATCCGCCCGTCGCGGCGCACGATGTAGTGCGCCGCCGCGCCGTGCCCGGGGTCCTTGAAGGCCCGCACCGCCGACGCGTACCCGCCCTGGGTGACATGGACGACCACCCGGTCCACCGGGTAGTCGGCCGGCCGGTCCGCCCGCCGGTAGTTCGCCGCCGAGGCCGCCACCCAGCGCGCGCCCCGGAAGTCCACCGCGCCCGCCTCTCGCGGCTTGTCCACCCCGGGCAGCCGCCACCACGACCGGGACAGCTCCTCGCGGGCCAGCAGCGCCGTGCCCACGGCCGCCGCGATCCCGCCGACCAGCAGGGCCCGCCGCCCCAGCCGCCGGTCCCCGTCGCCCGCCGGCGGCCCCGTGCCCGCCCCCGCCGCCGAATCCGAAGTCGCCCCCATGTGACCGTCAACGGACGGCCGTCCGGCCGGGTTCCCGCGCCCCCGTACGCTGGTTCCCGCGCCCCCGTACCCTGGAAGGGTTATGACTGACACCCCGCAGCGCACCCGCCCCCTCCGCGTCCTCGCCGCCATGTCCGGCGGCGTGGACTCCGCCGTCGCCGCCGCGCGTGCCGCGGAGGCCGGCCACGACGTCACCGGCGTCCACCTCGCGCTCTCCGCGAACCCGCAGTCCTTCCGAACCGGCGCGCGGGGCTGTTGCACCATCGAGGACTCCCGCGACGCCCGCCGCGCGGCCGACGTCATCGGCATCCCCTTCTACGTCTGGGACCTCGCCGACCGCTTCCGCGAGGACGTCGTGGAGGACTTCGTCGCCGAGTACGAGGCCGGCCGCACCCCGAACCCGTGCCTGCGCTGCAACGAGAAGATCAAGTTCGCGGCGCTGCTGGACAAGGCGCTGGCCCTCGGCTTCGACGCCGTGTGCACCGGGCACTACGCCAAGGTGATCGTGAAGGAGGACGGCTCCCGCGAGCTGCACCGCGCCTCCGACATGGCCAAGGACCAGTCGTACGTCCTCGGCGTGCTGGACGACAAGCAGCTCGCGCACGCGATGTTCCCGCTCGGCGACACGGTCACCACCAAGGAGGAGATCCGCGCGGAGGCCGAGCGCCGGGGCCTGGCCGTGGCCAAGAAGCCCGACTCGCACGACATCTGCTTCATCGCCGACGGCGACACCCAGGGCTTCCTGGCCAAGCGGCTCGGCAAGGCCGAGGGCGACATCGTGGACGAGTCCGGCAGCAAGCTGGGCACCCACGAGGGCGCGTACGGCTTCACCATCGGCCAGCGCAAGGGCCTCAGGATCGGCACCCCGGCCCCCGACGGCAAGCCGCGCTACGTCCTGGACATCTCCCCGGTCACCAACACGGTCACCGTCGGCCCGGCCGAGGCCCTGGACGTCACCGCCCTCACCGCGATCCGGCCCCGCTGGTGCGGCACCGCCCCCACCGGCCCCGGCACCTACACCGCCCAGCTGCGCGCGCACGGCGGCGAGACCGAGGTGAGCGCCGAACTCGTGGCCGGCGAGCTGCGCGTGACCTTCACCGAGCCGGTGCGCGGCGTCGCCCCCGGCCAGGCGATCGTGCTCTACGACGGCACGCGCGTGGTGGGCTCGGCGACGATCGCGTCCACCACGCGCGCGACGGCGGCGACGGCGGTCTGAGCCACCCGGGCCGCCCTGTCCTTCCCGGCGGGGCTACCCCGCGAAGAACTCCGCCAGCACCGGCCCCAGCACGTCCGGCTCCACCATGTGGGTCTGGCCGGGCAGGACGCGGTACGTGCCCCGCGGCACCGCCTCCGCGACCGCCTGGCCCGCCCGGTGCATCCACTCCGGGCTCGCGCCGCCCGCGAGCGCGAGGACGGGTACGGGGATCCGGGCGAGCAGGTCCCCGGGGAGCAGGCCGTCGGCCATCACCGCGTCGTCGTGGGCGAGGCTGGGCGCGAGCGTCTCCATGCCGGCCCACATCGGGGACTGGCGGGCGCGCTCGATCACCGCCTCGCCGAGGCCCGTCTGGCGCAGGAACAGCTCCACCGCGTCCCCGCGCCGGCCCTCGGCCAGCGCCTCGGTCAGCCGCTCCTTGTAGGCCGCCTCGCGCGCGGCGCCGTCCGCCAGACGGTCGGCGTACGGCACCTCGTACACCGCCGCCCGGGTCGCCGGCACCCCGGCCGCCGCCGCGCGCAGCACCAGCGCGCCGCCCGAGGAGACCCCGAACAGCGCCGCGTCGCCGCCCACGGCGTCCGCCAGCGCGGCCAGGTCCTCGACCTCGCGGTCGACCGCGTACGGCGCCGTGCCGCCGCTCTCGCCGCGGCCCCGGCGGTCGTAGACGACGGCCGTGCAGCGCTCCGCGAGACGCTCGGCCAGGGGCAGCAGGGTGCCGCCGGTGGACATCGCGCCGCTCACCAGGATCACCGTCGGCCCGTGGCCGGTCACGTGGTACGCGAGAGAGGTGCCGTCGCGGGAAGTCGTCTTCTTGTCCATGGCCGTGCAGACTGCCGCACGGCACCCCGCTCACCGGTCACGACACGGCGATACCGGGGGTGGTCATGAGACCTCGGTGTCGTAGAAGCAGTAGTGGTCCTCGAGCTCGGCCATCTCGGGCTTGGGCTCGGGGTACGCCCAGACGAGGTCGGCCGCGCCCGGCAGCGACCAGTAGGACGCCGTGCCCTTGTAGGGGCAGACGGTGTGCGTGTCGGAGGGGGTCAGCAGATCGAGGCGTACGTCCTCGGCGGGGATGTAGTACCGCACCGGACAGCCCGTCTCGCGCAGTTCCAGCGGACGGTCGGTCTCCGCCAGCACCCGGCCGTCGTGCACCGCGCGCACGTGCCGCTCGCTCTTGTGGATCGTGATCGTGTGTCCATCGGTCATACCGGAACAGCACCGGACGGAGCGCGCTTCTTCCCGCGCTTTCTCCCGCGCGGCGCGGGCACCGTACGGTATAGGCCATGAACATCTGCGTCTTCCTGTCCGCCGCCGACCTCGACGAGCGTTACACGCGCCCCGCGCGCGAGTTCGCGGAACTGCTCGGCAAGGCCGGTCACACCCTGGTCTGGGGCGGTTCCGACAGCGGTCTGATGAAGGTCGTCGCCGACGGTGTGCAGGAGGCGGGCGGCCGGCTGCTCGGCGTCTCCGTGGAGTTCCTGGCGAACAAGGCGCGACCCGGCGCCGACGAGATGATCATCGCGGCCGACCTCGCCGAACGCAAGAAGCTGCTGCTGGAGAAGGCCGACGCCGTGGTGATCATGGTGGGCGGCACCGGCACCCTGGACGAGGCCACCGAGATCCTGGAGCTGAAGAAGCACGGCCGCACCGACAAGCCGGTCGTGCTGCTCAACACCGCCGGTTTCTACGACGGCCTGCGCGAGCAGTTCCGCCGCATGGAGGCCGAGGGCTTCCTGCCCCGCCCGCTGGCCGAGCTGGTCTTCTTCGCCGACGAGCCCGCCGGGGCCCTGGCCTACCTCGAGGAGCAGCTCGCCGGGCACTGATGCGAGCATGGGCCCCATGGCTACACATGTGATCACCGGGGCCGGTTCCGGCATCGGCGCGGCCGTGGCCCGCCGGCTGCACGCGCGCGGGGACGAACTCGTGCTGCACGCGCGCGACGCGGCCCGCGCCAAGGAGCTGGCGGCCGCCTTCCCCGGCGCCCGCACCCTGGTCGGCGACCTCGCGGACCCGGACCGGCTCTCCTGGGCGTTCTCCCACCAGTCGCTCCCGGACCGGGTGGACTCCCTGCTGCACATCGCCGGGGTCGTCGAGCTGGGCGCGGTCGGCGACCTCACCCCGAAGTCCTGGCACCACCAGCTGAACGTCAACCTGATCGCCCCGGCCGAGCTGACCCGGCACTTCCTGCCGCAGCTGCGGGCGGCCCGCGGCCACGTGGTCTTCGTCAACTCCGGGGCCGGACTGAACGCCAGTGCCGGCTGGTCCGGGTACGCCGCCTCCAAGCACGGCCTGAAGGCCCTCGCCGACGCCCTGCGCCAGGAGGAGCACGCGAACGGTGTCCGCGTCACCTCGGTCTACCCCGGCCGCACCGCCAGCCGCATGCAGGCCAAGGTGCACCAGCAGGAGGGCAAGGAGTACGACCCGGCGAAGTGGATCGACCCCGAGTCGGTCGCCACGACGATCCTGATGGCCCTGGACCTGCCGCGGGACGCCGAGGTCCACGACCTGTCGGTGCGCCCGGGCCGCTGACCCGGGGCCCGGGCCGCTGACCCGGGTCCCGGGCCGGCCGACCCCGGGCCCGTACCACTCGGCGCGCCGGGTTCCGTAGGCTTCCCTGGTGAGCGAAAACAGCCAGTTCAGGTTCCCGGGAGCCACCGGCGTCGGCTCCCTGCCCGGCACCGACGCGCGGGAGGCCGCCAAGACCGTCACCGGCAGCTTCGAGGACTTTCCGTTCCTCGCCGAGCTGCCCGCGCGCGGTCCCGGCGCCGACATGATCGGCCGGACCGCCGGGATGCTGGTCGAGCTGTACGCGCGCGTGGAGCCCAGCGGCTGGCGGATCGGGGACCGGCCGGGCCGGGACACCCGGCGGGCGCGGTCCTGGCTGGTGGAGGACCTGGACGCCCTGGAGGAGTTCACCCAGGGCTACGAGGGCGATCTGAAGGTGCAGGCCGTCGGGCCGTGGACGCTGGCCGCCGCGCTGGAGCTGAGGAACGGCGAGGCCGCCCTGTCGGACGCCGGTGCCTGCCGGGACCTCGCCGCCTCGCTCGCCGAGGGGCTGCGGCTGCACCTGGCCGAGGTCCGGCGGCGGGTCCCGGGCGCCCGGCTCGTCCTCCAGCTCGACGAGCCCTCCCTGACCGCCGTGCTGCGCGGGCAGGTCCGCACCGCCAGCGGCTACCGCACCCACCGCGCCGTGGACCGGCAGGTCGTGGAGGCCACACTGCGGGACGTCGTCGCGGCGGCCGGCGACGGTCCGGTGACCGTGCACTCCTGCGCCCCGGACGTGCCGTTCGCGCTGCTGCGGCGGGCCGGCGCGGCGGCCGTCTCCTTCGACTTCGCGCTGCTCACCGAGCGTGACGACGATCTGATCGGCGAGGCCGTCGAGGCGGGTACCCGGCTGTTCGCCGGTGTCGTGCCGGGCACGGACGGCCCGTTGTCAGACCCTGCCGGTAGCGTCATGGGTGTCAGGACGCTGTGGCGCAGGCTGGGGCTGCATCCGGGGTTGCTCGCGGAGGCGGTCACGGTGACCCCGGCGTGCGGTCTGGCGGGGGCGTCCCCCGCCTATGCGCGCCGGGCGCTCGCCCACTGCGTCCGGGCGGCGAGATCCCTCGCGGACAACCCTGAGTAACGGAGGACAACACGGTGGCCGGCGACAAGCAAGCGGAGACGACAGCGGTGCCCGCCGAGGCCCGCGAGACCCACGCGCGCCTGGCGGAGCAGATCGAGGAGCACCGCTTCCGGTACTACGTGAAGGACGCTCCCGTCGTCAGCGACGCGGAGTTCGACCGGCTCCTGAAGTCCCTGGAGGAACTGGAGGAGCGCTATCCGGAGCTGCGCACCCCGGACTCGCCCACCCAGAAGGTCGCGGGGTCCTACGAGACGGAGTTCACCGCCGTCGAGCACCGCCAGCGGATGCTGTCGCTGGACAACACGTTCAACGACGAGGAGCTGGCCGCCTGGACCGACCGCATCGCGCGGGAACTGGGCGACCAGGCGTACCACTTCCTGTGCGAACTGAAGGTGGACGGCCTCGCGGTCAACCTCACCTACGAGAAGGGCCGGCTGACCCGCGCGGCCACCCGCGGGGACGGCCGCACCGGCGAGGACATCACGCCGAACGTGCGCACCATCGCGGAGATCCCCGACCGCCTGGGCGGCGAGGAGGTGCCCGACCTGGTGGAGATCCGCGGCGAGGTCTACTTCCCGATGGAGAAGTTCCTCGAACTGAACGAACGCCTGGTCGCGGCCGGTGACAAGCCGTTCGCCAACCCCCGCAACGCCGCCGCCGGTTCGCTGCGCCAGAAGGACCCGAGAGTCACCGCGACCCGCCCGCTGCACATGGTGGTGCACGGCATCGGCGCCCTGGAGGGCTTCACCGGCCTGACCCGGCTCTCCCAGGCGTACGACCTGCTGAAGACCTGGGGCCTGCCCACCTCCCCGCACAACCGCGTGGTCGACGGCCTGGACGGGGTGCGCGAGTTCATCGCGTACTACGGCGAGAACCGGCACTCCGTCGAGCACGAGATCGACGGTGTCGTGGTCAAGCTGGACGAGATCCGCCTCCAGGGGCGGCTCGGCTCCACCGCGCGGGCGCCGCGCTGGGCGATCGCCTACAAGTACGCGCCGGAGGAGGTCAACACCAAGCTGGTCGACATCAAGGTGGGCGTCGGCCGCACCGGCCGGGTCACGCCGTACGCCCAGGTCGAGCCGGTCACGGTCGCGGGCAGCGAGGTGGAGTTCGCCACCCTGCACAACCAGGAGGTCGTCAAGGCCAAGGGCGTCCTTATCGGGGACACCGTCGTGCTGCGCAAGGCCGGTGACGTCATCCCGGAGATCCTCGGCCCGGTGGTGGACCTGCGGGACGGCGGCGAGCGGGAGTTCGTGATGCCGGCCACGTGCCCGGAGTGCGGCACGCCGCTGCGGCCGATGAAGGAGGGCGACGTCGACCTGCGCTGCCCGAACGCCCGTACCTGTCCGGCCCAGTTGCGCGAGCGGGTGTCGTATCTGGCGGGCCGCGAGTGCCTGGACATCGAGCACTTCGGCGCGGTGGCCGCCGCCGCGCTGACCCGGCCGCTGGAGCCGGCCGACCCGCCGCTGGTGGACGAGGGCGACCTGTTCGACCTGACGGTGGAGAAGCTGCTGCCCATCAAGGCCCATGTCCTGGACCCGGACAGCGGACTGCCCAAGCGCGACCCGAAGACCGGTGAGGCGAAGGTCGTCACGGTCTTCGCCAACCAGAAGGGCGAGCCGAAGAAGAACACCCTCGCCCTGCTGGCGAACATCGAGGCGGCCAAGTCCCGTCCCCTGGCCCGTTTCCTGAACGGGCTGTCCATCCGGCACGTGGGGCCGGTCGCCGCGCAGGCCCTGGCGCGCGAGTTCCGCTCCATCGACCGCATCGAGCAGGCGACCGAGGAGGAGCTGGCGGCCACCGACGGCGTCGGCCCGATCATCGCCGCCGCGCTCAAGGAGTGGTTCGCCGAGGACTGGCACCGCGAGATCGTCCGCAAGTGGAAGGCCGCCGGGGTGCCGCTGGAGGACGAGGCGTCCGGCGAGGACGAGGGGCCGCGCCCGCTGGAGGGGCTCACGGTCGTCGTCACCGGCACGCTGGAGAAGCACACCCGGGACGGCGCCAAGGAGGCGCTGCAGAGCCGGGGCGCCAAGGTGACCGGTTCCGTTTCGAAAAAGACATCTTTCGTCGTTGTGGGTGACAACCCCGGATCGAAATATGACAAGGCTATGCAGCTGAAGGTTCCTGTTCTGAACGAGGACGGTTTCGACGTCCTGTTGGAACAGGGCCCCGAAGCGGCGGCCGAAGTCGCGCTTCCGACCGAGGAGTAGCGGTTGAAGGCCACCCGTTCGGCGCATATCAGTTGCATACGGGTGGCCCGGGCGCATTCGGGCAACCGTCGGAGACCGCTGCCCGTGGATGCCTTCCGCGGCCTACTGTTGAGGTGTGCGCCTGCCGTGCCCAGCTGCGGCTGGGGCATCTCCGTGCCCTCGACAGGCCCGGGGAGGGTTTCTTCGACGCGGAGCCGCTGATGGTTGTCGGGCATCGGGCCGCGTGGCGTGGGCACCGCCGGCTGTGAGAGGGACGGGAATGGAACCGACCGAGAGCGCCGCCCCCAACGCACGGCTGCGCCCGCGCCGCCGTGCGGGGGCCTGGCGCGAGAACCGGTGGACCGGGTGGGCCGAGGGCCGTACGGGAGTGCGGCCGCGCCCCGTCACCCCGCGCGCCGCCGTCCCGTGCGCGGCCCCCGCGCCCGCCGCCCTGCTGCCGCCGGCCGTCGAGCCCGTCCCCGGCCTGGCTGGCGCCGACACCGAACGGCACCCGTCCTGGCCGGCGCTGCCCGCCACCGTCGTCGCCGCCGCGGGCCTCACCCTGGGCGCAGGGTTCTACCGCGCCTGCGCCGGCCATCACGCCCTCTTCCCGAACGGCACGGTCGGCTGGGCGCTGGCCCTGCTCACCGGCGTCGTCGTCGGCCACCTCGTCATGCTGGGCCGCGCCCGCTGGTGGGGCGGCACCGGCTCGGGCGCCGCCCTCACCCTCGCCGTCCTGCTGCTGTACGGCTGGGTGCCCGCCGGACTGGTCAGCCTCACCGTCGTCGTCCTGGTCGGCATCGCCCGCCGGCACCGCTGGCGCCAAGGGGTGCTGCACGGCGCGGTGGACATCCTCGGCATCGGCGCCGGCACCCTGCTGCTCGGCGCGTTCGGCCGGGTCCCGAGCGTCGAGGCCCCCTGGCGGCCCGACCACTGGAGCATCGCCACCGCCCCGCAGGTCGTCCTGGTCGCGGTCGCCTACCTCGCCGTCAGCCGCGGCCTGCTGTGGTACCTGAACGCCCCGCGCGACGGCGGACTGCCCACCATCGCCCGCACCGCCCTGGTCAGACAGGGGCTGGTCGCCGTCGCGCTGCTCGGCATCGCGCCGCTGCTGTGCGTCGTCGCCGACGCCGAGCCGATCCTGCTCCCGCTCTTCGCCATCCCGCTCATCGCCCTGGACTCCACGCTGTGGATGGCCCGCGCCCGCGCCGAGGAGCAGCTGCGCGACCCGCTGACCGGGCTGCCCAACCGGCAGTGGCTGCTGGAGCGCATCTGGACCGCGCTGGACGACGCCGACCGCATCGGCGCGCGCGCCGCGCTCATGCTGATCGACCTCGACCGCTTCCGCTCGGTGAACGACACCCTCGGTCATCTGGCCGGTGACCGGCTGCTGCTCCAGATCGCCGACCGGCTGCGGCTCGCCCTGCCGCGCGGGGCCGAGGCCGCCCGGCTCGGCGGTGACGAGTTCGCCGTGTTACTCCCCGTCGCCGACTCCACCACGTCGGCGACGCGCGTCGCCCGCTCTCTCGTCACCGCCCTCAGCTCCCCGCTCGACCTGGACGGCCTCACCCTCGTCCTGGAGGCCAGCGCCGGTGTGGCCGTCTTCCCCGATCACGCCCTCGACGCCGAGGGGATGCTGCGCCGCGCCGACGTCGCCATGTACCAGGCGAAGCGGGACCGCACCGGCGTCGAGGTCTACGAGTCCAAGCGGGACTCCAACACCCCCGACCGCCTCGGCCTGCTCGGCGATCTGCGCCGGGCCCTCGACGCGCACGAGGTCCAGCTGCACTACCAGCCCAAGGTCCGCTTCGACGGACAGGTGGCCGGCCTGGAGGCGCTCGTCCGCTGGGTGCACCCCGAGCGCGGCAAGGTGCCACCGGACGAGTTCATAGCGATAGCAGAGTCCTCCGGGCTGATGCCCCACCTCACCGAGTACGTCCTGGAGACCGCGCTCGGCCAGGTCGCCCGGTGGCGCGCCCAGGGCCTGCGGGTCCCGGTCGCCGTCAACGTCTCCCCGCGCGACGTCCACACGCCCGGCTTCGCCGGCTCCGTCGCCGCCCGCCTGGCCCGGCACGGGGTCCCGGCCTACGCGCTCCAGCTGGAGATCACCGAACACGTGCTGCTGGAGGACCCGCAGCGGGCCGCCGACACCCTCGCCGGGCTCACCGGGCACGGCGTGAAGATGTCCCTGGACGACTTCGGCACCGGCTACTCGTCCCTGGTGCACCTGCGGCGGCTGCCGGTCAGCGAGCTGAAGATCGACCGCTCCTTCGTGGCCCGGCTCGCCGTCGACACCGAGGACGCCGAGATCGTCCGCTGCACGGTGGACCTGGCCCATTCGCTGGGCCTGCTGGTCGTCGCCGAGGGCGTGGAGGACGACGAGACCTGGGAGCGGCTGCGGGACCTGGGCTGTGACGCGGTGCAGGGCTGGCTGGTCGCCGCGGCGATGCCGCCCGACGAGACCACGGCCTGGCTGCGGGCCCGCGGCTCCCGGGGCTGGCAGCGCCCGACCCCGGCCCTGCCGGCCGCGGAGTAGCCCTCCCTCGGGCCCCGGCCCGTGAGCGCGCGTCACCGCGGGGAATCCGTCCGGCCACCATGATCGTTGAACGGGCACCCGCAATTCGGACCAACCGGTATCAGGCCATTCCGAGGAGACGCGCCATGTCGCTGTTCGTGCCCAGGTTCGAGGACACCGTGCTGGTCCGGGACGCCGGGGCCGAGGTGGTCGGGGACGCCCCCGTGGCCGTACGGCTGCTGGCCGACAGCAGTGCGAGCGGCGGCGCGCTGTCCACCGTGCGGGTCACCCTCGCCGAGGGAGCCGACGGCGCCCGCCCGCACGTCCACCACCGCTCGGCCGAGATGTTCTACCTGCTCGACGGCGAGGCCGAGGTCCTCTCCGGTGACGACGTGGTGACCGCCGCACCCGGCGACCTGATCATCGTCCCGCCGGATCGCCCCCATGCCTTCGCCGCCGCGCCCGGCGCCACCGCCGACCTGCTCGTCGTCATCGCACCAGGCGTGGAGCGCTTCGAGTACTTCCGCCACCTCCAGCGCATCCGCCTGGGCGAGGCCACGCCGGAGAGCCTGCTGGAGGTCCAGGAGCTGTACGACAACCACTTCCTGAAGAGCACGGCCTGGGACGGCCGGCACCGCTGAGGCGGGCCCCTGGGGAAACCGTTTCACGGGCACGGGGCCCGGCCCCATAGGATTGGGCCCAAACCACACACACTCACCCCAGAGGATCGCTGCATGCCTGGCATCACGCGCGAGGAGGTCGCCCACCTCGCCCGGCTGGCGCGTCTGGAGCTGAAGCCCGAAGAACTCGACCACTTCGCAGGCCAGCTTGACGACATCATCGGCGCGGTCGCCCGCGTCAGCGAGGTCGCCGACCAAGACGTACCGCCGACCTCGCACCCGCTCCCGCTGACGAACGTCATGCGGCCGGACGAGGTCCGTCCCTCGCTCACCCCCGAGCAGGCGCTCTCCGGCGCCCCGGCCCAGGAGCAGCAGCGTTTCAAGGTGCCGCAGATCCTGGGGGAGGAGTGACCACCATGACGGACAGCAACATCATCAAGCTCACGGCCGCGCAGATCGCCGAGAAGATCGCCTCCGGCGAGCTGACGGCGGTCCAGGTCACCGAGGCCCACCTCGCCCGGATCGAGGCCGTGGACGAGAAGGTCCACGCCTTCCTGCACGTCGACCGCGAGGGCGCCCTCGCCCAGGCCCGGGCCGTGGACGCCAAGCGCGAGCGCGGCGAGAAGCTCGGCCCGCTGGCCGGCGTCCCGCTCGCGCTCAAGGACATCTTCACCACCGAGGGCGTGCCCACGACCGTCGGCTCGAAGATCCTCGAGGGCTGGATCCCGCCGTACGACGCGACGCTCACCAAGCGGCTGAAGGCCGCCGACGTCGTCATCCTCGGCAAGACCAACATGGACGAGTTCGCCATGGGGTCCTCCACCGAGAACAGCGCCTACGGCCCGACCGGCAACCCCTGGGACCTCACCAGGATCCCCGGCGGCTCCGGCGGCGGTTCCTCCGCCGCGCTCGCCGCCTACGAGGCCCCCCTCGCCATCGGCACCGACACCGGCGGCTCCATCCGCCAGCCGGCCGCCGTCACCGGCACGGTCGGCGTGAAGCCGACCTACGGCGCGGTGTCCCGGTACGGCATGGTCGCCTTCTCCTCCTCCCTCGACCAGGGCGGCCCCTGCGCCCGTACGGTCCTGGACGCGGCCCTGCTGCACGAGGTGATCGCCGGCCACGACCCGCTGGACTCCACGTCCATCGACGCCCCCGTCCCGCCGGTGGTCGAGGCCGCCCGCAACGGCAGCGTCCAGGGCATGCGCGTCGGCGTGGTCAAGCAGTTCCGCGGCGAGGGCTACCAGGCCGGCGTCATCCAGCGCTTCGACGAGTCGGTGGAGCTGCTCAAGGAGCTGGGCGCCGAGATCGTCGAGCTGGACTGCCCGTCCTTCGACCTCGCCCTGTCGGCGTACTACCTGATCGCCCCGTCCGAGTGCTCCTCCAACCTCGCCCGCTTCGACGGCCTGCGCTACGGCCGGCGGACCGGCGACGACGGCACGCACTCCGCCGAGGAGGTCACCTCCCTGACCCGCGAGGCCGGCTTCGGCCCCGAGGTCAAGCGCCGGATCATGCTCGGCACGTACGCGCTGTCGAGCGGTTACTACGACGCGTACTACGGCTCCGCGCAGAAGGTCCGCACGCTCATCACGCGGGACTTCGAGAAGGCGTTCGAGCAGGTCGACGTGATCGTCTCCCCGACGACCCCGACCACCGCCTTCCCGATCGGCGAGCGCGCCGACGACCCGATGGCGATGTACCTCGCGGACCTGTGCACCATCCCGACCAACCTGGCGGGCAACGCGGCCATGTCCCTGCCCTGCGGTCTCGCCCCGGAGGACAACCTCCCGGTGGGCCTGCAGATCATCGCCCCCGCGCTGAAGGACGACCGGCTGTACAAGGTGGGCGCCGCCGTCGAGGCCGCCTTCGTGGAAAAGTGGGGTCACCCGCTGCTGGAGGAGGCACCGTCGCTGTGAGCAAGCTGTCGAAGGCCAAGGACTTCAAGAAGTCCAAGTCCGGTACGTACCTGTCCATGGCCGCCACCGCGTTCGGCGCGGTCGGCGCCGCGAAGCAGATCAAGAAGGCCCGCGCCGAGAACGACACGCTGAGGCTCGTCGACGCCGTCGTCACCGCCGCAGGCATCGTCACCGGCCTCGCCATCCTCTACCGCGAGCTGAAGCGGTTGGGCGACGACGACGTCCTGCTGGGCTGAGAGGGAAGTTTTCACCGTGACCACCACGACCGACCTGGTGTCGTACGAGGACGCGCTGGCGGCGTACGACCCCGTCATGGGCCTTGAGGTCCATGTCGAACTCGGCACCAAGACCAAGATGTTCTGCGGCTGTTCGACGGCGCTCGGCGCCGACCCGAACTCCCAGACCTGCCCCGTCTGCCTCGGCCTGCCCGGCGCGCTCCCGGTCGTCAACGCGACCGGCGTCGAGTCCGCCATCAAGATCGGTCTCGCGCTGAACTGCGAGATCGCCGAATGGTGCCGCTTCGCCCGGAAGAACTACTTCTATCCGGACATGCCGAAGAACTTCCAGACCTCCCAGTACGACGAGCCGATCGCCTTCAACGGCTACCTCGACGTGCAGCTGGAGGACGGCGAGGTCTTCCGCGTGGAGATCGAGCGCGCCCACATGGAGGAGGACACCGGCAAGTCGACGCACGTCGGCGGCGCCACCGGCCGTATCCACGGCGCGTCCCACTCCCTGCTGGACTACAACCGCGCCGGCATCCCGCTCATCGAGATCGTCACCAAGCCGATCGTGGGCGCCGGCGAGCGCGCCCCCGAGGTGGCGAAGGCGTACGTCCGCGAGCTGCGCGAGGTCATCCGTGCCCTCGGCGTGTCCGAGGCCCGCATGGAGATGGGCCAGATGCGCTGCGACGTGAACCTGTCGCTGATGCCCAAGGGCGCCGACAAGTTCGGCACGCGCTCGGAGACGAAGAACGTCAACTCCCTGCGCTCGGTCGAGCGTGCGGCCCGCTACGAGATCATGCGCCACGCGGCCGTGCTCTCCGGCGGCGGCACGATCGTCCAGGAGACCCGCCACTTCCACGAGGACACCGGGTCCACGACCTCGGGCCGCGTGAAGGAGGAGGCCGAGGACTACCGGTACTTCCCGGAGCCCGACCTGGTCCCCGTCGCGCCCTCGCGCGAGTGGGTCGAGGAGATCCGCGCGGCCCTGCCGGAGCTGCCGCTGGCCCGCCGTACCCGTCTGCTGGCGGAGTGGGGCATCTCCGCCACCGACATGCAGGCCATCCTGAACGCGGGCGCGCTGGACCTGATCGTCGCCACGATCGACGCCGGTGCCGACGCGGCCGCCGCCCGCAAGTGGTGGATGGGCGAACTCGCGCGCAGCGCCAACGAGTCCGGCACGGCGCTGGACGAGCTGGCGATCACCCCGCAGCAGGTGGCCCGGGTCACCGAGCTGGTCGCCAAGGGGGACCTGAACGACAAGCTGGCCCGCCAGGTCATCGAGGGCGTTCTCGCGGGCGAGGGCACCCCGGACGAGGTGGTGGACAAGCGCGGTCTGAAGGTCGTCTCGGACGAGGGCGCGCTGACCGCCGCCGTCGAGGAGGCCATCGCCGGCAACCCGGCCGTCGCGGACAAGATCCGCGGCGGCAAGGTGGCCGCGGCCGGCGCCCTGGTCGGCGCGGTCATGAAGGCCACCCGCGGCCAGGCCGACGCGGCCCGCGTCAAGGAGCTGATCCTGGAGAAGCTCGGCGTCACCGAGGGCTGACCCCACCCGCGTACGGCCCCGGGGACACGCTCCCCGGGGCCGTACGCATGGTCGCGTACGGTTTACGCCCGGCGTCCCACGACCCGTACGAATCCCAGCGCGCGCCCCTGGTCCGCGCGGAGCATCTCCGCGCACCGGCCCGACATGCGGATGTGGAAGTCGTCCGAGCTCTCCTCGGCGACCACCTCGCACCACAGCAGCCAGTCCCGCCAGCCGTGCTCCAGCCAGTCGGCCGCCTCGACCTCCACGGCCCCGCTGCGGGTCCAGTGGCGCCGCCACCAGTCCGCGGTGTGGAAGCACCAGAAGGCGGGCTCCCACCAGGGCACGAGGTGCTCCGGCGGCTCCACGCCCGCCGGCTCCTCGCGCAGCGACGGGACGACGACCCCGATCCGCCCGCCCGGCTTCAGCAGCCGGGTCAGGGACGGCAGATACAGGTCGTCGGTGCCGAAGTACTGGTAGGCGTCGACGGAGACGATCGCGTCGAAGGACCCTTCGGCGAACGGCAGGTCGTGGGCCTCGGCGCGCACGGGCAGCACCCGGTCGGCGACACCCGCCTCGGCGAGCCGTACGGCGTTGTCGTCGGGGTCCACCCACAGGTCGGCGGCGGTGACCTGGAGGCCGTACTCGCGGGCCAGGAAGACGGAGGTCATCGCCCGCCCGCAGCCCAGGTCGAGCACGCGCGCGCCCGGCGGCAGCGCGTCCAGCCCCAGCGCGGGGGCCAGCCACTCCAGCAGCCACAGCGCGTGCGGGCCCATCTGGTTCTCGATGGTCCAGCGGGCGTCGTAGCCGTTGCTGCGGGGGTAGCGCGGGTGGGTGACACGGCGGGTGAGCGCGTCCGGTGTGGTCGGTGTGTTGGTCACAAGCAACCATCCCTAGCAGCCGGGACGGCCGCCCCGCACCGGGTTTTCGGCGCCGCGGGAGGTACGCTCGCCCGCCATGAGGGGAAGCACCACCGCATCCGATGCCGAGCCCGCGACGAAGGAGGCCGCCGAAGGGCAGGAAGCCGCCGGGGACGCCGAGGAGCGGGCCCTGGAGTCCGGGGGCGCCGAGGAGTACGTGACGGACGCCCGGCGGGCCCGGTGGGCCGCCGTCGGCACCGGGGCGCTGCTGACCTGCGCGGGGCTGGCCGCCGCGCTGCTGAGATCCGCCGGCGCCGCCCCGGCGCTCGTGCCCGCCGCCTACGCCCTCGGCGCCGCCGTGTGCGCGTTCGCCGCGGTGCTGGGCGCCAAGGGCCGCACCCGCAGAGCCTTGTGGTCGCTGATCGCAGGGACGATGATCATGGCGCTCGGGGACCAGTTCGACTGACGTATTTTTGCCGTACCGACCGGTCCCGGCGGACGAATTGCGGGAAGGAAGTGCGGCTGATGTACGCGACATCGCTCGGTGACGACGGTGCCGAACTGCGGCCACTGGAGGTCTGGCACGCCGGTGAGCTGCTGGAGAACATCGACCGCGGACGGGAGTTCATCGGCCGGCACGTAGGGCTCGCGGACGCGGTGTCCGATCTCGACGGGGCCCGCGCCTGGCTGAAGTCGTACGCCGACAAGCGCGCCGCCGACGCCGGCGGCCTGCACGGGATCTGGCTGGACGGCAAGCTCGTCGGAGGGCTGCTGTTCCGCGTCTGGGACACCCCGAGCGGGGTCTGCGAGGCCGGCTGCTGGCTGGAGCCGGGCGCGGCCGGACGCGGGCTGGTCACGCGCGGCATGCGGATCCTGCTCGACTGGGCCTTCGAGGAGCGCGGCATGCACCGGGTGGAGTGGCAGGTGTCCTCGGCCAACGAGGCGAGCATCAACGTGGCCCGGCGGCTCGGCATGACCCGCGAGGGCGTGCTCCGCGAGAACTACCCGCACCGGGGTGTGCGCACCAGCACGGAGATCTGGGCGGTGCTGGCACCCGAGTGGCGTGCGGCACGCGCGCGTACCGAGCGGAACGATCATTAAGAGACCTCTCAGACAGCGTCCGTACGGTGCCGGGCATGGCAACGAAGACAGCGGAAGGCGCTGAGACCGCCGGCACCGGGTCCGGCACCGAGGCGCGCAAGGACGACGAGACGACGACGGCCGGCCCCGGGGCCGTGGCGGAGACCGAGGAGACCGGGAAGACCGAGCCGGTGGACGCGGCCGGCGAGGAAGACGGGGAAGACGGGGAAGACGGGGTCCGGGAGGACGACGGGGCCGACGGGGCCGGTGGCAAGGTGCCCTCCGGGGTCGGCCAGGGCGCCGGCGCCGTCGTCTCCGCCGCGCTGGGCCTGGTCTCCCTCACCGGCGGCTGGATCGGCACCGTCGCCTCCGCCCGCGAGCAGCTCATCGGCCAGCTGCGGACGTCCACCAGCGCGAGCGTCGGCACCCAGCTCAAGGAGGTCTACGGCGACGCCTGGCACACCACCGCCCTGTGGGCCGGGCTGTTCGCGCTGGCCGCGCTGATCACCGCCGTGGTGGTGCTGGTCCGGCCCGCGTTCGGCGCCCCGGGCCGCCCGCAGGCCGCCTGGATCAGGTCGGTGGCCTGGGCGGGCCTCTCGCTCGGCGTCATCGGCCTGCTGCTGGCCGTCCTGAAGTACTCCGACGCCCTGCTGGCCGTGCCCTCCGCCGGCTGAGCTGACGTGGAACCCAGGGGCCTTAGGGCGTCCCCGCCCGGTGCGCGGACGCCCTAAGGCCCCTTACGCGCGCGTACGGTCCACCGGACGCGCGAAGATGCGGAACTCTCCCGATGCGGCGGACCCGGCCGCGGGACGAAGGTGGGAGGCGTCGCGGAAAGCGGCACCGACACCGGATCCCGGGAGGAACCCGCCATGTACGAACCCGCCATGTACGAGCTCGAACTGCACCGCCTGCGCTCCGCCGAGCTGCGCCGCGCGGCCCGGGAGGAGCGCCTGGCCCGCGAGGTCGTCCGCTCCCGCCGCGCCGCCCGCCGCGGGCGATCCGGCCATGCCGCCCCGGCCGCCGAGTCGCATACCGACGGCTCCCGCCGGCAGGGGCTGCCGCGCACCGCGTGACGACGGGGGAGCGGAGCGGCCGGACGGGGGTCGGCCGCTCACGGCACCAGGGCCTTGGGGCTTCCCGACGGAGCCGCACGGCCCTTCCGGCCGTCGGTACGACCCCTCCGGCTGTAAGTACGGCCGTCCCGGCTGCGGGTACGGCCCTTCCGGCTGCCGGTGGGGTTCTCCCGCCCACCAGTACGACCATCACACGGGGCCTGTGGAAAACCAGTGCCGGGTCCTCGGGACCTCGTGCGATGCTCGGGCCCGTGGAGACCAGGTCCGTCAGTCCCGTGTTCGTAGGCCGCACCGCCGAGTTGGCCACGCTGCGCGACGCGCTCGCCCGCGCCGACGCCGCCGAGCCGCAGGCGCTGCTGCTCGGCGGCGAGGCAGGCGTGGGCAAGACCCGCCTCGTGGAGGAGTTCGCCGCGGCCGCCGCCGGCCGCGGCGCGGTCGTCGCCGTCGGCGGCTGCGTGGAGATCGGCGCCGACGGGCTGCCGTTCGCCCCCTTCTCCGCCGCGCTGCGGGCCCTGCGCGACGCCCTGCCCGAGGAGTTCGCCGCCGCCGCGGCCGGCCAGGAAGAGGAGCTGGCCCGGCTGCTGCCCGACCTCGGCGAGGCCGGCGCCGGCCGCCACGACGAACAGGGCATGGCCCGCCTGTTCGAGCTGACCGCCCGGCTGCTGGAGCGGGTCGCCGCCGGCCACACCGTCGTCCTGGTCCTGGAGGACCTGCACTGGGCCGACGCCTCCACCCGCCACCTGCTCGCCTATCTGCTGCGCACCCTGCGCGCCGGCCGCCTCCTCGTCCTGGCCAGCTACCGCAGCGACGACATCCACCGCCGCCACCCGCTGCGCCCCCTGCTCGCCGAACTGGACCGGCTGCGCACCGTCCGCCGGATCGAACTCGCCCGCTTCACCCGCGAGGAGGCCTGCCGCCAGATCGCCGGCATCCTCGCCGCCGAACCCGACCCCGCCCAGGTCGACGAGATCTACGAACGCTCCGACGGCAACGCCTTCTTCATCGAGGAACTCGCCGTCGCCGCCTGCCAGGGCAACTGCACCGGTCTCACCGACTCCCTGCGCGACCTGCTCCTCGTCCGGGTCGAGGCACTGCCCGAGAGCGCCCAGCGGGTCGCCCGGATCGTCGCCGAGGGCGGCTCCACGGTGGAGTACCGGCTGATCGCCGCCGTGGCCCGGCTGGCCGAGGACGACCTCATCGAGGCGCTGCGGGCCGCCGTCGGCGCCAACATCCTCACCGTCACCCCCGCCGGCGACGGCTACCGCTTCCGGCACTCCCTGGTCCGCGAGGCCGTCGCCGACGACCTGCTGCCCGGCGAACGCTCCCGGCTCAACCGCCGCTACGCCGAGGCCCTGGAGACCGATCCCACGCTCGTCCCCGCCGACGCCCGGGTGATGCGCCTGGCCAGCTACTGGTACCACGCGCACGACGCGGCCAAGGCCCTGCCCGCCGTCCTCGCCGCCGCCGTCGTCGCCCGCCGCCGGCACGCCTACACCGAACAACTCGGGCTGCTGGAACGGGCGATGGAACTGTGGGACTCCGCCCCGGCCGAGGTGCGCGCCGCCCTGCGCCCGGTCGACTACGCGGAGGTGTACCCCCCGTGCGGCTGCGACCCGGCCACCACCCCGCTGCGCTACCTCGACCTGATGGCCGAGGCCGCGGTGGCGGGCCGCTTCGGCGGCGAACGGGAACGCGCCCTGAAGATCACCAAGCGGGCCCTGCGCCTGCTGGAGGAGGACCCGGACCCGCTGCGCGCCGCCTGGTTCTGGGTGCAGCGCTCCCGGCTGGTGCAGGCCCAGGCCCGCGGCGACGGCTGGCGGGAACTGGCCACCGCGCAGGAACTGGTGCGCGGTCTGCCGCCGTCCGAGGTGCACGCCGAGGTGCTGGCGGTCGTCGCCAACTGGTCCATGCAGCACCGGCCCGGCCCCGAGGCGCTGGCCGCCGCCGAACGGGCCGTGGAGTACGCGCGCATGGTGGGCGCCCGCGAGACCGAACTGCACGCCCTGCTCACCCTGGGCGGGCTGACGGTGGAGTCCGGCGACCCGGAGGCGGGCCTGGCGCAGATGCGGCAGGTGCTGCGGGACACCCTGGCGGAGGGCGTGCACCCGGTCGCCGGCCGGGCCTACGTCAACCTGCCGTCCGCGCTGCGCAGCGTCGGCCGGGACCGGGAGGCCGTCCCGCTGCTGCGCGAGGGCATCGAGTTCTGCCGCCGCTACGGACTGCTGGACTCCGGGGCCTGGGCCTGGGGCAACCTCTCCGAGGCGCTCTACGCGCTCGGCCGGTGGGACGAGGCCGCCGAGGCCGCCGCACACGCCACCCGCGTCGGCCACAGCGCCAAGCCCCGGGCAGGCGGCGCCCTGCGCCTGGCCCACCTCGCCCTGGCCCACGGCGACCTCGCCGAGGCCGCCCGGCAGCTCGCCACCGCCCGCTCCTGGTACGGCACCCACGACCCGCGGCCCCAGCAGTCCCTGCCGCTGATCCGCACCGCCGTCGGCATAGCGGCCGCCGAAGGCAGGATCGACGACGTCCGCGCGCTCCTGCTGCCGGTCCTGGACGCCGGTTTCCCGCCCGGCACCCACCGGTACGGCTGGCCGCTGCTGCTGGCCGCCGCCACCGCCGAGGCCGACGCCCGCACCCTGCCCGCCGCCCGGCCCGGCCGCGCCGGGATCCTCGACCGCCTCGCCACGGCCGTACGGAAGCTGACCACCGGCGTCCCCCTGTGGCAGGCCCACAGCCGGTGGGCCCGGGCCGAACTGCTGCGCGCCGAGGGCCGGGACACCGCCGAGACCTGGGCCCCGGTGGTCGCCGCCTTCGAGTGCCTGGACCGCCCCTACGACCTCGCCCGGGTCCGGCACCGCCTGGCCGGGGCACTGCTGGCCGAGGGCGGCGACGACGAACGGGACCGCGCCGTGGAACTGCTCAGGCTGGCCGCGGCGGTCGCCGAGCACCTGAGGGCCCGCCCGCTCGCCGACACCGTCGCCCGGCTCGCCCAGCGGGCCCGGCTCACCCTCGGCGGCAGGCGGCGGGACGCGGCCGCAGACCCGGCCGCCGCGTTCGGCCTCACCAGCCGGGAGCGGGACGTCCTCGGCCTGGTCGCGGCCGGCCGTACCAACCGGCAGATAGCCGAGGAGCTGTTCATCTCGCCGAAGACCGCGAGCGTCCACGTCTCCAACATCCTCGGCAAGCTCGGGGTCTCGGGCCGGGGCGAGGCGGCGGCGGTGGCGCACCGGCTCGGCCTGCTCGTGGCCGGGACACTCGCTGCCGGATCGTCCGGGTGAGACCTACGCTGGAGAAAACCGGCAGTCGAGGGGGAGCCGTGTTCAACGTCTTCGAGGACCTGTTCGCACCCGGCCGCAAACACACCCGGGACGAACTCAAACGGCTGGAACTGTCCCGCGAGGACGTCGGCGACAACGACCCCGGCCGCGGCCCCATAGACCTGGCCTCCGGCAAGGCGGTCATACGGCTGTCCCCGCCCGAACCGCCGGCACCGGCCGACGAGGAACCCGGTCCCGAGCCCGGCTGACCTCGGCCGACGGGCGGGCCGAAGGGCGGGCGGGCCGACGGCCGGGCTCAGCGGACCTGAAGCTCCAGCACCCGGTCGTCGCCCTTCTTCGGCGTGCCCCGGCCGTCGGTGTTGCTGGTCACCAGCCACAGCCGGCCGTCGCCCGCCGGGACCACCGTGCGCAGCCGGCCGTAGGTGCCGGTGAGGAACGCCTGCGGGGCGGCCGAGGCCGACGTGCCGTGCAGCGGGACGCGCCACAGCCGCTCGCCGCGCAGCCCCGCCATCCAGATCGCGCCATTCACATGGGCGATGCCGCTGGGGGAGGCCTCGTCGGTGTGCCACTGGGCCACCGGGTTCTGGAAACCGGCGGCGGAGGCGCGGCCCTCCGCCTCGGGCCAGCCGTAGTCGCCGCCGGGCTTGATCGCGTTCAGCTCGTCCCAGGTGTCCTGCCCGAACTCCGAGGCGTACAGCCGCTGGTGGCCGTCCCAGGCCAGCCCCTGGACGTTGCGGTGGCCGTAGGAGTACACGACGGAGCCGGGGAAGGGGTTGCCGGGCGCCGGTTCGCCGTCCGGGGTCATCCTGAGGATCTTCCCGCCGAGCGAGGACCGGTCCTGCGCCAGGCCCCGCCGCCCGGTCTCGCCGGTGCCCGCGTACAGCATGCCGTCCGGCCCGAACGCGATCCGGCCGCCGTTGTGGATGGTGCCCTTGGGGATGCCCTTGAACACCGTGTCGGGAGCGCCCAGCCGCTCACCGGCCGGTTTCCGCTCGTCGTAGCGCACGCGGACGATCCGGTTGTCCGAGGCCGAGGTGAAGTAGGCGTAGATCATGTGGTCCGAGGCGTAGCCGGGGGACGGCGCGATGCCCAGCAGCCCGCCCTCCCCGGCCGGGGAGACCCCGGAGACCGTGCCCAGCACCGTCGTCCGGCCGGTCTTCGTGTCGATCCGGCTGATCGTGCCCTCGTCCCGGGAGGAGACCAGCAGATCACCGCCCGGCAGCGCGGCCAGCCCCCATGGTGACTTCAGCCCCTCGGCCACCGTGCGCAGCACCTTCGCCGATCCCTTGGCGGGCGCGGCCGGCTCGGTGGCCCGGGAGGCGCCGGACCCCCCGGAGACCGTGGCGGCCGGCGTCCGGCCCGGCGCGTCGCCGCCCTCCGAGGAGCAGCCGGCCGTGAGCAGCAGGGCGGTCGCGGCCAGCAGGGCCGGTACGGCTCGACGTCGCACGATCACGCTCCCTTCCGGCCGGCGGACACCACGGCGGCCTCACGCCGCACGCTACTCCGCGGCCACGGACGACGGACACCGGCCGTCCGCGCCGGACCGGCTTCCCGGGACCGGGTCCCGGTCCCCGGACGCCGCGTCTCGCTCGTCGAGCGTCGCGCCCCGGCCACCGGGCCCTGATCCCCGGTCACCGGTCCACGGTGGCCGGAAATCCCGGTCCCGGAGACGCGGTCCCGGGAACAACCCGCAGAACCTCGGTCCCAGGAACAGCTCGAGAACCTCGGTCCCGGGAGCAACACCGTCCCGGGACCTCAGTCCCAGGAACCCTGCGCCGCCGGCAGCCCGGCCACCTCCGCCAGGTCCCGCGCGGTCAGCCGCAGCCCCGCCGCCCCCGCGTTCTCCGCGGCCCAGCGCTCCTGCTTGGTGCCCGGCAGCGCGATCACATGACGGCCCTGCGCCAGCACCCAGGCCAGCGCCACCTGGGCCGGGGTGACGTCCTCGCCGTGCCGCCGGGCGATGCGCCGCAGACCCGCGACGATCGGCTGGTTGGCCGCCATCATCTCGGCCGTGAACCGGGGATGCCGGGCGCGCACGTCGTCCGGCTCGAAACCCTCGCCCGGCGTCAGCGTGCCGGTCAGGAAGCCGTTGCCCAGCGGCATCGCCGCGAGGAAACCGACCCCGCGCGCCTCGCACCACGGCAGCAGCGCCTGGAGCGCCTCCGGCGACCACACCGACAGCTCCGCCTGCACCGCGCTCACCGGGAACACCTGCTGGACCCGCTGCAACCGGCGCAGCGTCGCGTCGTACAGCCCGGCGCCCGAGCGGCGTCCGCCGCGCGCCCCCAGCGCACACAGGCCCAGCGCGCGCACCTTCCCCGCCCGCACCAGGTCCGCCATCGCGCCCCACGTCTCCTCGACGGGCACCTCGGGGTCGGGGCGGTGCAGCTGGTACAGGTCGATCACGTCCGTCTGGAGCCGGCGCAGCGAGGCGTCGCAGGCCCGGCGCACATAGCCGGGGCGGCCGTTGGCCACGATGTGCTGCTCGCCCACCAGCAGCCCCACCTTCGTGGCCACGAAGGCGTCCCGGCGCCGCTCCCTGAGCACCCGGCCCAGCAGCAGCTCGTTGGTGAACGGGCCGTACATGTCCGCGGTGTCCAGCAGGTCCGAGCCGAGGTCCAGCGCCCGGTGCACGGCTTTGACCGACTCCTCACCCCGCTGCCGGGATGCGGTGTACGCCCAGCTCATCGGCATGCATCCGAGTCCGACGGCCCCCACCGCGAGTCCCCCCGCGCCGATCGTCCTGCGCTCCACCTGCTCGTGAACCTCCCTCTGCCCGGCCACCAACCTAACCTCTGCGCGTACGCGGGCCTGACATAGCCTCCTGGCATGAGTGCAGAGGTCTGGCTTCCCATTCCGCCCGAGGAGATCGAGGGGCTGCCCGCGGGGCCCCGTTACCTGTTCTGGGACGGTGGCGCGGACGGTGACCAGCCGTTTCCCGGCGACCCGGAGCGGTGCGCGGTGTACGTGGTGCCGTACATGAAGCGGCTGTCGGTCCGGGTGGGCCCGCTGCCGCACCTGACGAACGTCCGGGTGGTCCAGACGCTCACCGCCGGCGTCGACGACATCACCGCGCGGCTTTCGGACATTCCGCCGGGCGTACGCCTGTGCAACGCGCGGGGCGTGCACGAGACCAGCACCGCCGAGCTGGCGCTCACCCTGACCCTCGCCGCGCTGCGCGGCATCCCCGAATTCGTCCGCGCCCAGCGGCAGGAGCGCTGGGCCGGCGGATTCCATCCCTCCCTCGCCGACAAGAGCGTGCTGATCGTCGGCTACGGGTCCATCGGCGCCGCCATCGAGGACCGGCTCGTGCCGTTCGAGGTAGCGCGGGTCGCACGGGTCGCACGCTCCGGTCGCACGGTAGCGCGCGGTCCTGTGCACCCGATCACCGATGTGCCCTCCCTGCTTCCGCACGCGGACGTCGTGATCCTGTGCACCCCTCTTACGGAGGACACCCGCGGACTCGTGGACGCGGACTTCCTCGCCCGGATGAAGGACGGTGCGCTGCTCGTCAATGTGGCGCGCGGAGCCGTCGTGGACACCAAGGCGCTCCTCGCCGAACTGGAGCGGGGCCGGATCACGGCGGCCCTGGACGTGACGGACCCCGAGCCGCTGCCCCCCGGCCACCCCCTGTGGCAGGCGCCGGGCGTGCTGATCAGCCCGCATGTCGGCGGGCCCTCCTCGGCCTTCCTGCCGCGCGCCAAGCGGCTGATCGCCGACCAGCTGACCCGGTTCGTGAACCGCGAACCCCTGCGGAACGTGATCCTTACGACCGGTCCCGAAACGGCGGGAGCAACCGGGCGCTAGGCGCCTTCCGGCACCCTCCGCAATCTTTCGGACGCTCGCTGTACCGGCATACGCCCTGGTCGTCACGGAGCGTAGAGACGCTATGTCCCTGAGTGACGATCCTGGTGTATCGTCCCGGGCAGGGGCAGCGCCGCTGACATTCGGCGCCGGGGATGGACATTTCAGATCTGTGAGGGGGGCGACGGGCGATGCACGGCCTATGGACGAACGATCCGACGCGGCGGAGCCGCCGACGGCGACCCTGGCGCACGGCCGCGGGCGGACGCGGCCACCACACCAGCCACCACAGTCACCACCAGCGCAGGTACGGCGGCCGTCGCCGGCCGGCGTATCCGGCGCAGCGGGACCGTCGGGACCGGGGAACGGCACGCACCGGGAGGCCCCGGTGAGCGCCCCGACCTCGGTGACGACCCCCCTGGGCAGCGCGGTGCGCGCACCGCACCCGCACGAGGCGCCGCCGTCGCGCCGGCCGGTGGCCGGCGAGAACAGGCGCCTGGTCGAGCAGCTCGTCCTCGCCCTGGTCTGCGCGGCCTACGCCGGCGGTTCCGCCTTCGGCTGGGGCTCGGACCGGGTCGCCGACGTGATGGGCGACTTCGGGCTGAGCGCGGCGGCGGCCGCCGCCGCCGTCTCCTGCTTCCTGTACGCCCGCGGCCCGCGGGTGCGCTTCCGGTCCGCCTGGCTGCTGTTCGCCCTGTCGGCGACGATGAGCTCGCTGGGCAACGCGGTCTGGGGCTGGTACGAGGTCGCCCTGAGCGCGCCGGTGCCCAGCCCCAGCTACGCCGACCTGTTCTTCCTGTGCTTCGCGCCGCCCGCCATCGTGGGCCTGCTGGTGCTCGCCAAGCGGCCGGCGAGCAGAGCGGGCTGGATCTGCCTGGGGCTGGACGCCTGGCTGATCGGCGGCTCGCTGCTCACCCTCTCGTGGAGCCTCGCGCTCGCCCAGGCGGCCCGCATCGACGGGTCGAGCGTGGCGCACGCCGCGCTGTCGCTGGCGTACCCGCTGCTCGACATCGCCCTGGTCAGCATGGTGCTGGCGCTGCACTTCCGCCGCGCCCCGGGCAACCGCACGGCGGTGAACACCGCGATCGGCGCGCTCGCGCTGACCGTGCTGTGCGACGCGCTGTTCACCTCGCCGCTGCTGCACAGCAGTTATCGCTCCGGGCGGCTGCTGGACGCGGGCTGGTTCGCCGGCTCCCTGCTGCTCGCCTACGCTCCCTGGGCCGCACCCCGGCGGCAGGCCGGGCCGCGGGCGCACACGCCCGACGGGCACACGCGCGTGGTCCACGAACACGTGCCGGGCCAGCGCGGCACCGGCCAGTGGGCCGTGGGCCAGTGGGGCGCGGGCCAGTGGAGCACGGGGCACCACCCCGCGCCCCCGCTGCCCGCGCCGGGCGGCGAGCACCTCCGGTACCCGGCGGGGCGGCCGCTCACCGGCTCCCTCGCCGCGCTCACCCCGTACCTCGCCGCGGCCGTGTGCACCCTGGGGATCCTGTACAACGTCCTCAACGGCCGCAGGCCCGACCACGTCGTGCTGATCACGGCGGGCGCCGTGGTGCTGGCGCTCGTCATCCGGCAGGGCATCATGCTGCTGGACAACATCACCCTCACCCAGGAACTGGCGCAGAAGGAGAACCACTTCCGCTCCCTGGTGCAGGGCTCCAGCGACGTCATCATGATCGCCGCGCCCAACGGTGTCCTGCGCTACGTCTCCCCGGCCGCCGCCGGCGTGTACGGCCGGCCCGCAGAGGAGCTGGTGGGCACCGAGCTGGCCGCCCTCATCCACCCGGAGGACCTGGGCCGTGTGGTGCACGAGGTGCGCCGCTTCCTGGCCGCGAGCCCGGTGGAGGAGCCCACCACGCGCATCGAGTGCCGGTTCCGCTCCGGCGACGGGGGTACCTCCCGCTCGAGCGAAGCCGGGAGCGGGGGAGGCTGGCTCAACGTCGAGTCGACCGTCAACCGCCACCACGGCGGGCTGATCTTCAACAGCCGGGACGTGACCGAGCGGGTCCGCCTCCAGGCGCAGTTGCAGCACAACGCCGAGCACGACCCGCTGACCGACCTGCCCAACCGCGCGCTGTTCACCCGGCGGGTGCAGCAGGCCCTGGCCGGCCGCCGGTCCACCGACCGGGGCGCCGCGCTGCGCGGTACGGCGGTGCTCTTCATCGACCTCGACGGGTTCAAGGCGGTCAACGACACGATCGGGCACCAGGCCGGGGACGAGCTGCTCATCCAGGCCGCCCGCAGACTCCAGGAGGCGGTCCGGCAGGGTGACACCGCCTCCCGGCTGGGCGGTGACGAGTTCGCGGCCCTGATCGTCGGCGACGGCACCCGGGACCGGGCCGCCCGGGAGCGCAACATCCTGGAACTGGCCGACCGGCTGCGGGTGACCCTCTCCCAGCCGTACGTCATCGACGGCAACGACGTCCGGGTCGCCGCCTCCATCGGCGTCGCCTTCGCCGAACCGGGACTGGGCGCGGGCGAGTTGCTGAGAAACGCCGACCTGGCGATGTACCGCGCGAAGTCGGCCGGAAAGGGCCGGGTCGAGCTGTACAAGCCGCAGATGCAGCAGGACGTCGTCCGCAAGGCCGAGCTGGCCACGCGTCTGCGCGCCGCGCTGCACGACGGCGAGTTCACGCTGCTGCACCAGCCGGTGGTGTGCCTGGAGAGCGGCCGGATCACGACCGTCTCCGCGCAGGCCCGCTGGCGCTCCTCCCAGGGGGTGCTGTTCACCCCGGCGGAGTTCCTGCGGGTGGCCGACGACGCCGACAAGACCGCCGAGCTGGACCGCTGGATCCTCCAGCAGGCCGTGCAGACGGCGGCCGAGCGGGCCGCCGCCGGGGTCGCCGTACCGGTCACGGTCCGGATGAGCGCCCGGCGGCTGCTGGACCGCTCGTCCCCGATGGGCTCGGTGGAGGCGCTGCTGACCCGGCACGGGCTGCCGCCCGGGGCGCTGGTCGTGGAGCTGTCCGACACCGACCCCCGCGTCTCGCTGGACGAGCTGGAACGGCGGCTGACCGCGCTCAGCCGGCTCGGGGTGCGGATCGCCCTGGACGGCTTCGGCAGCGGCTACGCGGCCATCACGGCGCTGCGGCGGCTGCCCGTGGACATCCTCAAGCTCGACCGCGGTCTGGTCGAGGGCGTGGTGGAGTCCGCGCGGCTGTACAAGATCACCAGTGGTCTGCTGCGGATCGCCGGCGATCTGGGCCTGCAGACGGTGGCCGAGGGCGTCGACCTGCCCGAGCAGGTGGTCGCGCTGCGCGCCATGGGCTGCACCCACGGCCAGGGCATGGCGTTCGCCGGTCCGCTGGACGAGTACCGGCTGCGCCGGGCGCTCGGTTCCGGCCACTACCCGGTGCCGCACGCCCCGGCCGAACCCGCGTTCGCGGGCAGTGCGAGGGAGCCGAACGGGGTGTACACAGGGGGTGTTCCCGCTGTCTTCGGAGGCGGCAGTGCCCTTCGCTCACATTCTGAGACGCCCGTCCCACCCACTTGACACGTGGTGCGTGCCGGGGGGAGGGTCAGTCCCATGCGCACCCGAATTCTCGTACTTGGACAGCGCGTCGGCTGAGCTGGGACCCACCGGAGGACGATCCGGAATCCCCAGCGACCTCACCGGCGCGCTCCCCTCGCTTGCCTTGTGGCACGAGGGGTTTTTTGTTGCACGAGTGCCCTTCGTGCAGCGCCCCAGATCCGCCCGAACCTCGCAAAAACCCTCAGCATCGAGAAGAGAATGCCGATGACCGAGCAGGCCACCGGGGCCCACCATCCGCAGCCGCGGCCCCGTTCCGGAGGACAGCAGTCCGCCCCCGTCGAGCACGTCACGGGTGCGCAGTCCCTCATCCGCTCCCTCGAGGAGGTCGGCGCGGACACGGTATTCGGCATTCCCGGCGGCACGATCCTCCCGGCGTACGACCCGCTGATGGACTCCGCCCGGGTGCGGCACATCCTGGTCCGGCACGAGCAGGGCGCCGGCCACGCCGCCACCGGCTACGCGCAGGCCACCGGCAAGGTCGGCGTCTGCATGGCGACCTCGGGCCCCGGCGCCACCAACCTGGTCACCCCGATCGCCGACGCCAACATGGACTCCGTCCCGCTGGTCGCGATCACCGGACAGGTGGTGTCCTCCGCGATCGGCACGGACGCCTTCCAGGAGGCGGACATCGTCGGCATCACCATGCCGATCACCAAGCACAGCTTCCTGGTCACCAAGGGCGAGGACATCCCGCGGGTGATCGCGGAGGCGTTCCACATCGCCTCGACCGGCCGCCCCGGACCGGTCCTGGTGGACATCCCCAAGGACATCCTCCAGAAGAAGACCACCTTCTCCTGGCCGCCCGTCATGGACCTGCCCGGCTACCGCCCGGTGACCAAGCCGCACGCCAAGCAGATCCGCGAGGCGGCCAAGCTCATCACCGCCGCGAAGCGCCCCGTCCTCTACGTCGGCGGCGGCGTCCTCAAGGCGCAGGCCACGGCCGAGCTGAAGGTCCTGGCCGAGCTGACCGGTGCCCCGGTCACCACCACGCTGATGGCGCTCGGCGCGTTCCCCGACAGCCACCCGCTGCACGTCGGCATGCCCGGTATGCACGGCAGCGTCGCCGCGGTCACCGCGCTGCAGAAGGCGGACCTGATCGTGGCCCTCGGCGCCCGGTTCGACGACCGCGTCACCGGCAAGCTGGACAGCTTCGCCCCCTACGCCAAGATCGTCCACGCGGACATCGACCCGGCCGAGATCGGCAAGAACCGGGCCGCGGACGTGCCGATCGTCGGTGACGCCCGCGAGGTCATCGCCGACCTGGTCCAGGCCGTGCAGAAGGAGCACAGCGAGGGCCACAAGGGCGACTACACCGCCTGGTGGAGCGACCTGAACCGGTGGCGCGAGACCTACCCGCTCGGCTACGACCTGCCCGAGGACGGCTCGCTCTCCCCGCAGCAGGTCATCGAGCGGATCGGCAGGCTCGCCCCCGAGGGCACGATCTTCGCCGCGGGCGTCGGCCAGCACCAGATGTGGTCCGCGCACTTCATCCAGTACGACCAGCCCGCCACCTGGCTCAACTCCGGCGGCGCCGGGACGATGGGCTACGCGGTCCCCGCCGCCATGGGCGCCAAGGCCGGCCGCCCGGAGCGGACGGTGTGGGCGATCGACGGCGACGGCTGCTTCCAGATGACCAATCAGGAACTGACCACCTGCGCCCTGAACAACATCCCGATCAAGGTCGCCATCATCAACAACGGCGCCCTCGGGATGGTCCGCCAGTGGCAGACCCTCTTCTACAACCAGCGCTACTCCAACACCGTGCTGCACAGCGGCCCGGACGACGTCAACCCGGACGCCCGCGGCACCCGGGTGCCGGACTTCGTGAAGCTGTCCGAGGCGATGGGCTGCGTGGCCCTGCGCTGCGAGCGCCCCGAGGACCTGGACAAGGTCATCGAGGAGGCCAACTCCATCAACGACCGCCCGGTCGTGGTCGACTTCATCGTCCACGAGGACGCCATGGTGTGGCCGATGGTCGCCGCCGGCACCTCCAACGACGAGATCATGGCCGCCCGGGACGTCCGCCCCGACTTCGGCGACAACGAAGACGACTGACCGGCAACAGGCAAGGAAGAGCAGAACACCATGTCCAAGCACACGCTCTCCGTCCTGGTGGAGAACACCCCGGGCATCCTCGCCCGGATCGCCGCCCTGTTCTCCCGGCGCGGCTTCAACATCGACTCCCTCGCGGTCGGCGTCACCGAGCACCCCGACATCTCCCGCATCACCATCGTGGTGAACGTCGAGGACCTGCCGCTGGAGCAGGTGACCAAGCAGCTCAACAAGCTCGTCAACGTGCTGAAGATCGTCGAGCTGGAGCCGGGCCAGGCCGTGCAGCGCGAACTCGTCCTGGTGAAGGTCCGCGCCGACAACGAGACCCGCTCCCAGATCGTGGAGATCGTCCAGCTGTTCCGCGCCAAGACCGTGGACGTCTCCCCGGAGGCCGTGACCATCGAGGCCACCGGTTCCAGCGACAAGCTGTCCGCCATGCTCAAGATGCTGGAGCCGTACGGCATCAAGGAGCTGGTCCAGTCCGGCACGATCGCGATCGGCCGCGGTGCCCGTTCGATCACGGACCGCTCGCTGCGCGCCCTCGACCGGTCGGCATAGGACCCGTTACGGGCGGCCGGCGATCAATGGCCGCCCGTATCCCGAGACTCCCGAACTTCCTTCCCGCCCGCCGTCATACGGTGGGACGCACCACCTGCACACAAGGAGAGAACCCAAAGTGGCCGAGCTGTTCTACGACGCTGACGCCGACCTGTCCATCATCCAGGGCCGCAAGGTCGCGGTCATCGGCTACGGCAGCCAGGGCCACGCCCACGCGCTGTCGCTGCGCGACTCCGGTGTCGACGTGCGTGTCGGTCTGCACGAGGGCTCGAAGTCCAAGGCCAAGGCCGAGGAGCAGGGCCTGCGCGTGGTGACCCCGGCCGAGGCCGCCGCCGAGGCCGACGTCATCATGATCCTGGTCCCGGACCCGATCCAGGCCCAGGTCTACGAGGAGTCCATCAAGGACAACCTCAAGGACGGCGACGCGCTGTTCTTCGGCCACGGCTTCAACATCCGCTTCGGCTTCATCAAGCCCCCGGCCGGCGTGGACGTCTGCATGGTCGCCCCGAAGGGCCCGGGCCACCTGGTCCGCCGCCAGTACGAGGAGGGCCGCGGCGTTCCGTGCATCGCCGCCGTGGAGCAGGACGCCTCCGGCAACGCCTTCGCGCTCGCCCTGTCGTACGCCAAGGGCATCGGCGGCACCCGCGCCGGCGTCATCAAGACCACCTTCACCGAGGAGACCGAGACCGACCTCTTCGGCGAGCAGGCCGTGCTGTGCGGTGGCACCTCGGCGCTGGTCAAGGCGGGCTTCGAGACCCTGGTCGAGGCCGGCTACCAGCCGGAGATCGCCTACTTCGAATGCCTGCACGAGCTGAAGCTGATCGTCGACCTCATGTACGAGGGCGGCCTGGAGAAGATGCGCTGGTCCGTCTCCGAGACGGCCGAGTGGGGCGACTACGTCACCGGCCCGCGCATCATCACCGACGCCACCAAGGCGGAGATGAAGAAGGTCCTCGCCGAGATCCAGGACGGCACCTTCGCCCAGAACTGGATGGACGAGTACCACGGCGGCCTGAAGAAGTACGACGAGTACAAGAAGCAGGACTCCGAGCATCTGCTGGAGACCACCGGCAAGCAGCTGCGCAAGCTGATGTCGTGGGTCGACGAGGAGGCCTGACCTCCGCTTCGCGTGGCGGTGTTCCCCGGCCGGGGGACACCGCCACGCGGCTTCCCGCCGGGGCCCCGTACAAAGTGGAGCCTCTCATCCGGGTGATCCTTCCGCGGAGGCGTAATACAGAACGCGCCGCGCCACTACACTTCTGCACAACACGCGTCAGGCCCACAGCGTCGTGCGTCTTCCGCGGCTAGCCCCCCTCCACCGCCTGCGGCCGTCGGGACGGCCGTCCGCATCGCACATGTGAGGACTCACGTGAGCTCGAAACCCGTCGTACTCATCGCTGAAGAGCTGTCGCCCGCCACCGTCGACGCACTCGGTCCGGACTTCGAGATCCGGCACTGCAACGGAGCGGACCGCTCCGAGCTGCTGCCGGCCATCGCCGAGGTGGACGCGATCCTGATCCGCTCGGCCACCAAGGTCGACGCCGAGGCCATCGCCGCCGCGAAGAAGCTCAAGGTCGTCGCACGAGCCGGCGTCGGCCTGGACAACGTCGACGTCTCCGCCGCCACCAAGGCCGGCGTGATGGTCGTCAACGCCCCCACCTCCAACATCGTGACCGCGGCCGAGCTGGCCTGCGGTCTCCTCCTCTCCACCGCCCGCAACATCCCGCAGGCCAACGCCGCGCTGAAGAACGGCGAGTGGAAGCGCAGCAAGTACACGGGCGTGGAGCTGGCCGAGAAGACGCTGGGCGTCGTGGGCCTGGGCCGCATCGGTGCCCTCGTCGCGCAGCGCATGTCCGCGTTCGGCATGAAGGTCGTCGCCTACGACCCCTATGTGCAGCCCGCGCGGGCCGCGCAGATGGGCGTCAAGGTGCTGTCGCTGGACGAGCTGCTGGAGGTCTCCGACTTCATCACCGTCCACCTGCCCAAGACCCCCGAGACCCTCGGCCTGATCGGTGACGAGGCGCTGCGCAAGGTCAAGCCGAGCGTGCGCATCGTCAACGCCGCGCGCGGCGGCATCGTGGACGAGGCGGCGCTGTACGCGGCGCTGAAGGAGGGCCGGGTCGCCGGCGCGGGCCTGGACGTGTACGCGAAGGAGCCGTGCACCGACTCCCCGCTGTTCGAGCTGGACCAGGTCGTCTGCACCCCGCACCTGGGCGCGTCGACCGACGAGGCGCAGGAGAAGGCCGGCATCGCCGTCGCCAAGTCCGTCCGTCTCGCGCTCGCCGGCGAGCTGGTGCCGGACGCGGTCAACGTCCAGGGCGGTGTCATCGCCGAGGACGTCAAGCCGGGCCTGCCGCTGGCCGAGCGCCTGGGCCGGATCTTCACCGCGCTCGCCGGCGAGGTCGCGGTCCGCCTCGACGTCGAGGTCTACGGCGAGATCACCCAGCACGACGTGAAGGTGCTGGAGCTGTCGGCGCTCAAGGGCGTCTTCGAGGACGTCGTGGACGAGACCGTCTCCTACGTCAACGCGCCGCTGTTCGCCCAGGAGCGCGGGGTCGAGGTGCGCCTGACCACCAGCTCGGAGTCGGCCGACCACCGCAATGTGGTGACCGTGCGCGGCACGCTGGGCACCGGCGAGGAGATCTCGGTCTCCGGCACGCTGGCCGGCCCGAAGCACGTCCAGAAGATCGTCGCGGTCGGCGGGTACGACGTCGACCTGGCGCTCGCCGACCACATGCTGGTGCTGCGCTACGAGGACCGTCCGGGTGTCGTCGGCACCGTCGGCCGCATCCTCGGCGAGGCGGGCATCAACATCGGCGGCATGCAGGTGGCCCGCGCGACGGTGGGCGGCGAGGCGCTGGCCGTGCTGACCGTCGACGACACGGTGGGCTCCGCCGTGCTGGCCGAGCTCTCCGCGGAGATCGGGGCCGCGTCGGCCCGGTCGGTCAACCTGGTCTGAGCAACGCGCGAAACGCCGGACGGGCCGGGGGGAACCCCGGCCCGTCCGGCGTTTCGCCGTACCCGCTCACTCGTCCCCGGCCCGGGACCTCCGCAGCGTCGCTCCCGCCGCCAGGGCCGCCATCGCCAGCAGCACCGCCCCCGCGACCGCCGCGCCGCGCATCCCGCCGGTGAACGCCTCCCGCGCCGTGGCCAGCAGGGACTCGCCCGCCGGGCCCGGCAGCCGCGACGCGTCGGCCAGTGCTCCGCCGAGGGTCTCGCGGGCCTGGGCCGAGGCGCCGGCCGGCATCTCGTGGCGGTAGAGGGCCGTGCCGATGGAGCCGAGGACCGCCATGCCGAGCGCGCCGCCGAACTCGGTGCCGGTCTCCAGCAGCGCGGAGGCGGTGCCGGCCCGCTCCACCGGCGCGCCGCTCATCGCGAGGTCGGCCAGCTGGGACATCACCATGACCACCCCGGAGGCCAGGACACCGGCCGCGGCCAGCACCAGCCACAGGGAGTCGGTGCCGGCGAGGGCGAGCAGGGCGTATCCGGCCGCGCCGATCGCGAAGCCGGCGGTGACGACGTGCCCGCGGTGGACGCCCCGCTGGACGAGCCCGGCGGCGACCGGTCCGGCGATCCCGATGAGCACCGACGGCAGCAGGCTCCACAGGGCCGCCGCCAGCGGGCTCTTGCCGAGGACCGACTGGAGGTACTGGGTGGTGAAGATCGCCGAGCCCATCATCCCGAACGCGCAGACCAGGGTCAGCACCAGCGCCGGGGTGAAGGCGGGGCCGCGGAACAGGGCCGGCGGGATCAGCGGGGCGGCGGCGGTGCGCTGGCGCCGGGCGAACAGGGCCGCGAAGAGCAGGCCGACGGCGAGCGCGGCGACGTACCGGGGGTGCCAGCCCTCGGAGGGGATCTCCTTCAGGCCGTAGACCACGGGGAGCACGGCGGCCATGGACAGCGGGACGCTCGGCCAGTCGAAGCGGCCGGGCGCGGGGTTCCTGGACTCGGGCAGCAGCACCGGGCCGAGGACGAGCAGCAGCGCCATCGCGGGCAGGTTGACCAGGAAGACCGAGCCCCACCAGAAGTGCTCGACCAGGACGCCGCTCAGCACCGAGCCGAGGGCGATGCCGCCGGTCATCACGCCGGACCACAGTCCGATCGCCTTGGCGCGCTGGGCCGGGTCGGTGAACATCGTGCGCACCAGGGCCATGGTGGACGGCATCAGGGTCGCGCCGCCGACGCCGAGCACCGCGCGGGCCGCGATCAGGGTCTCGGCGCTGTTCGCGTAGGCCGCGAGGAGCGAGGCGGCACCGAAGGCGGCGGCACCGCACAGCAGCAGCCGGCGGCTGCCGAGGCGGTCGCCGAGCGAGCCCATCGTCATCAGCAGACCGGCCAGGACGAAGCCGTAGACGTCGAAGATCCACAGCTGCTGGGTGCCGGTCGGCCGCAGGTCGGCGCTGATCGCGGGGGTCGCGAAGTACAGCACCGAGACGTCCATCGAGACCAGCAGCAGCGGCAGCATCAGCACACCGAGCGCGGTCCACTCGCGGCGCCCGGCACGGACGGGGGCGCCTGGGGCGCCGAGGGGGAGGGTGCTCGTCGGGTTGGTCATGGCGAGGACTGTACGGACGTCTTAAACGCTTGTCTAGAACGTTTGTATAAGTCGTCTGTCTAGGACGGCCGTATGAAAACGGCTAGGGTGGCGCGCATGGGACACCGTGAGGACCTGCTCGAAGGCGCCCAGCGCTGCCTGCTGCACAAGGGCTTCCTGCGCACGACCGCGCGGGACATCGTCAAGGAGTCGGGCACCAACCTGGCGTCGATCGGCTACCACTACGGCTCGAAGGACGAGCTGCTGGTGCAGGCGTACATCGCGCTGATCGAGGGCTTGGGCGAGCGCTTCGCCCCGCCACCGGCCGAGGAGATGACCCAGCCGTCCGGCTCGCTGGAACGCTTCCAAGAGGTGTGGGCCGCCGTCATCCGCACCGTTCCCGAGGCCCGGCCGGTCTGGCTGCTCAGCTTCGAGCTGATGTTCCAGGACGAGCGGCTGGCCGAGGTCCGCAAGCTGCTGGCCGAGGCGCAGGCGGAGGGCCGTAGCGGGCTCGTCGCCCTGATCGGCGGAATTCCGGAGACCGACGTCGACCCGGAGCGGGCCGAGACCGAGGGCCGGCTCTACCAGACCCTGCTCAACGGCCTCATGGTCCAGTGGCTCTTCGACCCCGGCACCGCGACCACCGCCGAGCAGCTCACGGAGGGCCTGCGGCGGGTGATGGACGCGGCCCGGGCGCGCTGATCCGCCGGTTTGCGGGCGGCCGGCGGGCGCGCCAGAGTGAACCCATGGGGCGGACCCGCCGCGCGGAACGGCGTCCGGGATGCCCGTAGCGGACGCGGAGACGGCGGTGCTGATCGTGGGCGGCGGGCCGGTCGGGCTCACCGCGCGGGCCCTGCTGGCCCGCTGGGGCGTACCCGCCCTGCTGGTCGAAAGGCGCCGGGAGCTGTCGCCGTTTCCCCGCTCCCGGCTGGTCAACGTCCGCTCGATGGAGATCTTCCGCGGGCTCGGACTGGCCGGCCGCGTCGCCGCCCGCGCCTTTCCGCCGGAGTACGGCCGGGTCCGCTTCCGCGACACCCTGAGCGGCCCCGACTTCGCCACCGCCGCCATGACCGGGGTCCGCGCGCCGGTGCCGGAGAGCCCCGTCACCGGTGTCGTCACCTCGCAGGACCGGCTGGAGCCCACCCTGCTCGGCGCGGCGGACACCCCGCCGCGGTTCGGCTCGGAACTCGTCGGGCTGACCGAGGACCCGGACGGCGTGGTGGCGCTGCTCGACGGGCCCGCACCCGGCGCCCGGATGCGGGTCCGGGCCCGCTACCTCCTCGCCGCCGACGGCGCGCACTCCACCGTCCGCCGGCTGCTGGGCATCGGCACCGGCGGACCGGGGGAGCTGGGCGCCTTCACCACCGTCGTCTTCGACGCCGACCTCGGCCGCTGGTGCGCCCGGCAGCCCGCCGGGGTCTACTTCACCACGCACGGATCGTTCCTGCCGCTGTACCCCGAGGGCGGCTGGGCCTGGTTCGGACCCACGCCCGAGGACGCGGACACCGCCGACTGGCCGGCCGTCGTCGCGCGCGCCCTCGGCCCCGGCGCCGGTGTCCGGCCCGACGTGCTGCGCGTCCAGCACTGGGTGATGACCGCGTTCGTCGCCGACCGCTTCCGCCGCGGCCGCGTCCTGCTGGCCGGCGACGCCGCGCACACGGTGCCGATCATCGGCGGGCTCGGCATGAACGCGGGCATCGCCGACGCGCACAACCTCTGCTGGAAACTGGCCGGAGTGCTCCAGGGGTGGGCCTCCCCGGCCCTGCTGGACAGCTACGAGGCGGAACGCCGGCCCGTCGCCCGTACGACACTCCGCCAGGCGGTGGCCAACACCAGGCTGGCGGCCCGGGTGCTGGACCGGCGCCGGGAACAGCTCCGTACCGGCACGGCGACCCCGGCGCCGGCCGAAGCCCCCTGGTCGGAGCGGTACTTCGCGCAACTGGGCCTCGTACTCGGCGTCACCTACCGCTCCGGCGCCGTCCTCTGCGCGGGCGGCCGCACCGACGACACCGGCCCGGACTACGTCCCCACCACCGACCCCGGCCGTCGCATGCCCCACCTCTGGCTCGGCCCCGGCCGCTCCACGCTCGACGTCTGCGGCGAGTGGTTCACCCTGTTCACCGCGGATCCGGCCCGCCCGACACCACCGACCGCCACCCCTTGTCCGCTGCGCATCGCGCCCCTGCCCGCCGGGCCCGCCGAAGCCCTCGGCCTCGGCCCGCACGGAACGCTGCTCGTCCGCCCCGACGGCCACATCGCCGCCCGCCCCACCGGCGCCGGCAGCCTCCGCCGCGCCCTCGCCGCGCTCACCGGCACAGCGTGACCACTCGGTCGGGCAGGACTCACAGCCGGGCCCGTTTCAGCGCCATGTGCAGCAGCAGCCGGTCCTCCCCGTCGTCCAGGTCCAGGCCGGTCAGCTGCTCCACCCGGGACAGCCGGTAGTACAGCGTCTGGCGGTGGATGCCCAGCTCGGACGCCGTGCGCCCGGCCTGGCCCGCGCAGTCCAGGTAGATCTCCGCCGTCCGGGCGAGTTCCGCGTGGGCGGGGGAGAGGAGCGAGCCGACCACCCGGTCCCGCGCGGTCTCCGGCGGCAGTGCGGTCAGCAGCCGGTACGCCCCGATCCGTGCCCACTGGGCGACCGGCCCGAGCCGTGGCTCGGCCAGCGCGGCGCGCGCCGCGTCGAACGCCTGCTGCCACATCGTGCCCAGCTCCGCGAGGCCCGCGCCGGGCTCCCCGACGCCGGCGGCGTGGCCGGTGGCCCGGGCGGCGAGCCCGGCCGCCCCGCCGGGCCGCGCCGCCACGGCCGCCGCCGCCCGCGCCCCGGCGCCGCGCGCCAACGTGCCCCGGGACTCCTCGGCCTCCTTCAGCAGCCGGGTGGCGGCGGCCACCGCGGGGGCCGTCGTGTCCGGGGTGCGCAGCCGCACCAGGACCGCGAGGCTCAGGCCGGCCGCTCCCCAGGGCAGGGCGCACAGGGCCGTGGCGTGCGGGACCGTGCGCGGCGCGGGGACGTCGTCCGGGTCGGCCGCCGGCCAGGGCGCGACGCAGACCAGCGTGTGCGGGCCGTCGGCGCGGGGGCCGAGCGCGGTGCGCAGGTCGGCCACCGCCATGTCCCGCTGCCAGCCCCGGTCGGCGGTGAGCACCGCCCGCAGCTCCCGGCTCAGCCCCGCCCCGGCCTCCGCCTCGTCGGCGAGCAGCGCGCCGATCCGGTCCGCCACCCGCATGGCGGCGGTCAGCTGGGCGTCGGTCGGCCCCGGGTCGCCGTCCAGCAGCCACACGTAGCCGAGGACGACGCCCCGGTGGCGTACCGGCAGGCAGATCCGGCCCCGGTAGACACCGGCCTGGGGGCTGGGCGGGATGCGCACCGGCCCGGTCGCCCGGGTGATGCCGAACCCCTCGAACCAGGCCCGGACGGTCGCCGTGGAGCGCCGGGTGAGGATCGAGCGGGTGCGCACCGGGTCCAGCGCGGACGGGTCCAGCTCGTCCTCGCTGTCGTAGGCCCCGAAGGCGATCAGCTCGAAGTCGCGGTTCTCCAGGGTCGCGGGCACGCCCAGCAACTCGGAGATCTCGTCCACCAGCTCCTGGTAGTCCGCCTTGAACGCCTTGAAATCCGCCGCCACCCGGGCATTCTCCCCCATTCCCCGGCCGCCTTCATACATCTGTCTGAGATCTCGGGCACGGATGCGTGACAGCTGTCGATGGCCCAGGATCGGAGAGATCCTTAGGTTTCACGGTGGTTCTCCGTGCCGTACCCGAATCGTCGGGTGGCGGCCTCTTTTGGTGCTTGTCTGTGGAGGTGCCCCGTGCTGGGTCCCGTGATTCTCGCCGCGTCGCGCAGCGACCGGATGCGACGCCTGATCTCGGCGGCCCCGGTGACCAAGCAGGTCGTCGACCGCTTCATACCCGGTGAGACCGTCGCCGACATCGTCCCGATCATCGAGGACCTGACGGCCAAGGGCCTGGAGCTGACGATGGACGTCGTCGGCGAGGACATCACCGCCCCGGAGCAGGCCACCGCCGCCCGGGACGCCTACCTGGCGCTCATCGACCACCTCAAGGCCCTGGAACTGGGCGAGAAGGTCGAGATGTCGGTCAAGCTCTCCATGTTCGGCCAGGCGCTGGACGGCGGCCATGAGCTGGCCCTCGCCAACGTCCGCCCGGTCGTCGAGGCCGCCGCCGCCATCGGCACGACGGTCACCCTGGACGCCGAGGACCACACCACCCTCGACTCGATGTTCGCCATCCACGAGGAGCTGCGGAAGGACTTCCCGCAGACCGGCTGCGTCATCCAGGCCTACCTCTTCCGCACCGAGGCCGACGCCCGCCGCCTCGCCGCCTCCGGCAGCCGGGTCCGCCTGGTCAAGGGCGCCTACAAGGAGCCCGCCGAGGTCGCCTACCAGCAGAAGCACGAGATCGACAAGGCCTACGTGCGCATCCTGCGGATCCTGATGGAGGGCGCGGGCTACCCGATGATCGGGTCCCACGACCCCCGCCTGATCGCCATCGCCCAGGAGCTGGCCCACAAGGCCGGCCGTAAGCTCGACGAGTACGAGTTCCAGATGCTGTACGGCATCCGGAGCGAGGAGCACCTGCGGCTGGCCGCCGAGGGCCACCGCATGCGCGTCTACACGGCCTACGGCACCGACTGGTACGGCTACTTCATGCGCCGTCTCGCGGAGAAGCCGGCGAACCTCCGGTTCTTCCTCCGTTCCATGGTCAGCAAGGGCTGAGCCCACCACCCGCTCACGTACAAGGAGTTACGGATCTCATGGACGCTGTGACCCAGGTCCCCACCCCCGTCAACGAGCCGGTGCACGGCTACGCCCCCGGCTCGCCCGAGCGCCTCCGGCTGGAGGCCAAGCTCAAGGAGCTGGCCGAGAACCCGATCGAGCTGCCGATGACCATCGGTGGCGAGAAGCGGCTGGGCGGCGGCGAGCCGTTCCAGGTGGTCCAGCCGCACAACCACAAGTCCGTCCTCGGCACCGGCCGGCACGCCACCCAGCAGGACGCCCGCGACGCCATCGACGCCGCCCTGGCCGCCGCCCCCGCCTGGCGCGCGATGTCCTTCGACGACCGTGCCGCGATCATCCTGCGCGCCGCCGAGCTGCTGGCCGGCCCGTGGCGCGAGACGATCGCCGCGTCCACCATGCTGGGCCAGTCCAAGACCGCCCAGCAGGCCGAGATCGACTCGCCCTGTGAGCTGGTCGACTTCTGGCGCTTCAACGTCCACTACGCCCGCCAGATCATCGCCGAGCAGCCCCCGGCGAACTCTCCGGGCGTGTGGAACCGTCTGGACCACCGCCCGCTGGAGGGCTTCGTCTACGCGATCACGCCGTTCAACTTCTCGGCGATCGCGGCCAACCTGCCCACCGCCCCCGCCCTGATGGGCAACGTGGTGGTCTGGAAGCCGTCCCCGACGCAGACCCACGCCGCCGTGCTGCTGATGCAGCTGCTGGAGGAGGCGGGCCTGCCCAAGGGCGTCATCAACCTCGTCACCGGCGACGGCATCGCGGTCTCCGAGGTCGCCCTGGAGCACCGGGACCTCGCGGGCATCCACTTCACCGGCTCGACCAAGACCTTCCAGTACCTGTGGAAGACGGTCGGCAACAACATCGAGAAGTACCGCTCCTACCCGCGTCTGGTCGGCGAGACCGGCGGCAAGGACTTCCTGGTCGCCCACCCCTCGGCCGACCGCGCGGTGCTGAAGACCGCCCTGACCCGCGGTGCCTTCGAGTACCAGGGCCAGAAGTGCAGCGCCACCTCCCGCGCCTACATCCCGGCCTCCATCTGGAACTCGGGCTTCAAGGAGGAGTTCGCCGCCGAGGTCGACTACCTGACCATGGGTGACGTCACCGACCTGTCGAACTTCATGGGCGCCGTCATCGACGACCGCTCGTTCGCCAAGAACAAGGCCGCCATCGACCGCGCCAAGGCCGACCCCACCTGCACGATCGTCGCGGGCGGCTCCTACGACGACTCGGTGGGCTACTTCGTCCGCCCGACCGTCATCGAGTGCACCGACCCGGAGAACGAGGTCTTCACCACCGAGTACTTCGGCCCGATCCTCGCGGTGTACGTCTACGAGGACGACAAGTACGACGAGATGCTGACCCAGATGGAGTCGGTGTCGGACTACGCCCTCACCGGCTCGGTCATCGCCAACGACCGCGCCGCGGCGGCGTACACGATGGAGAAGCTCCGCTTCGCCGCGGGCAACTTCTACATCAACGACAAGTCGACCGGCGCCGTCGTCGGCCAGCAGCCCTTCGGCGGCGGCCGCGCCTCCGGCACCAACGACAAGGCCGGCGCCCCCCAGAACCTGCTGCGCTGGACCCTGACCCGCGCCATCAAGGAGACCCTGGTCCCGCCGACCGACTACGCCTACCCGCACATGGGCTGACCGCCCCCGCGATCCCGGCCCGGGACGCCCGCTTCCGCAGCGGGCCTCCCGGGCCGTCGCCATGTCCGGGGGGCGATACTGCGGTCATGACTCCTCGCTGCCGACTCGTCCACACCGCCGACCTCGAACCCGCCGGACTGCGGGAGATACGCGCCCTGTTGGACGACGCGTTCGACGGGGACTTCTCGGACGAGGACTGGGACCACGGGCTGGGCGGGACGCACGCGCTGATCGAGGACGGCACGGGCCTCGCCGCGCACGGGGCCCTCGTGATGCGCCGGGTGCGGCACCGGGGGCGGTGGCTGCGCACCGGGTACGTCGAGGGCGTCGCCGTACGGGCCGACGTACGGCGCACCGGGCTCGGGGGACGGGTGATGGCCGAGCTGGAGCGGATGATCGACCGGGCCTACGACCTCGGCGCGCTGTCGGCGAGCGACGAGGGCGCCCTGCTGTACGCCGCCCGGGGCTGGCAGTGCTGGCCCGGACCGGTGCACGCCCTCTCCCCGGAGGGCGTCGTCCGGCTGCCGGACGAGGAGGGCGGGGTGTACGTGCGGCCCGCGCTCGCCGGTCCGCTGGAGGCGTCCGGGGAACTGGTCTTCGACTGGCGGGACGGCGACATCGTCTGACGCCGTGTCGGGGGGCCCGGCGAAAGCCCAGCTCAGCGGGGCCGTCGTCTCAGATAGTAGGAAGTCCGAGTAATTGTGCAGACAGGCGCGGGCCGCTCCCTTAACGTGAAAGAAGCCGAACGTCTCGCTCCATCCAGCGAATGGCGGTCGTGAGCCGGCCCGCGCAGGCAACCCCTGCGGCCGAGCGCTCCCCGCCCCTTCCGGCGTCTCGCACCCTCTCATTGCCGTGCTCCACGCATGCCGAAGGAGTCGATTGCCATGGCCGAGACCACCGTCCGCCGCCGAGTCCGCCACGTGTCCCGTACGAGCGAGTCCGACCGCAAGAACGCCGCCGCCGCCCTCCAGCGCGCCCTCGACCGCCGGGACAACGGCGGCCAGACCGGCCACTGAGCCGGGCCGGCGCGTGCCGAGCGACCCCCGTCCGTCCGCATCGCGGACAGGTCGTGTCATCACCTGGGACGAGGAGTAGGGTGCCGACATGTCTCGCAGCATCAATCTCGCAGTGATCCCCGGTGACGGCATCGGCCAGGAGGTCGTGGCCGAGGGTCTGAAGGTCCTCTCCGCCGTCCTTCCGCAGGATGTGAAGCTGGAGACCAAGGAGTACGACTTCGGCGCCAAGCGCTACCACGCCACCGGTGAGACCCTCACCGACGCCGACCTGGAGCAGCTCAAGGGCCACGACGCCATCCTGCTCGGCGCGATCGGCGACCCGTCCGTGCCGTCCGGCGTCCTGGAGCGCGGCTTCCTGCTGAAGCTCCGCTTCGCCTTCGACCACCACGTCAACCTGCGCCCGTCCAAGCTGCTCCCCGGTGTCGCCACCCCGCTGGCCGGCCAGCCGGAGATCGACTTCGTCGTGGTCCGCGAGGGCACCGAGGGCCCCTACACGGGCAACGGCGGCACCATCCGCAAGGGCACCGCGCACGAGGTCGCCACCGAGGTGTCCGTCAACACGGCCTACGGCGTCGAGCGTGTCGTCCGCGACGCCTTCGAGCGCGCCCAGGCCCGTCCGCGCAAGAAGCTCACGCTGGTCCACAAGAACAACGTGCTGACCTTCGCCGGGCACCTGTGGACGAACATCTTCACCAAGGTGGCCGAGGAGTACCCCGAGGTCACCACCGACTACATCCACGTCGACGCGGCGACGATCTACCTCGTCACCGACCCCGGCCGCTTCGACGTCATCGTCACCGACAACCTCTTCGGCGACATCATCACCGACCTCGCCGCGGCCGTCTCCGGCGGCATCGGCGTGGCCGCCTCCGGCAACATCAACCCCAGCCGCGAGTTCCCGTCCATGTTCGAGCCGGTCCACGGCTCGGCCCCGGACATCGCCGGCCAGGGCAAGGCCGACCCCACCGCGACCGTCCTGTCCGTCGCCCTGCTGCTGCGCCACCTGGGCTACGAGTCGGAGGCCGACCGCATCGACACGGCCGTGGCCGCCGACCTGACCGAGCGCGCCGGAAAGCCGGCCCGCTCCACCTCCGAGATCGGCGACGCGCTCGCCGTACGCGTAGCCGGCTGACCCGCCGCGCTACACCTCGAGCCGCCGGGTCGCGAACCGCACCCGGCGGCTTCTGTCATGCCCCGCCGGGTGTCACCATCAACCCCTGGGCCGCCCCACCCTGATTCCGTCCGTCGCCGCCCGCGCGCGATAATCGAACGCGGAGCCGCGATATGAGGGAATGCTCGGACGTCCGATCACCGACGACCGGGGGTGCAGGCGTGAGCGCGGCCCGTCACTACAACCGGTGAAGGACAACCACTGATGACGACGCCCACGATCGAGCTCAAGCCGTCCGCCAGCCCGCTCGCCGCCGCAGAGCGCGAGGCGATCCTGGCCGACCCCGGCTTCGGCCGCCACTTCACCGACCACATGGTGACGATCAGGTGGACCGAGGGCCGCGGCTGGCACGACGCCCAGCTCGTTCCGTACGGTCCGATCTCCCTGGACCCCTCCACCGCCGTCCTGCACTACGGCCAGGAGATCTTCGAGGGGCTGAAGGCCTACCGCCAGCCGGACGGCTCGGTCGCGCTGTTCCGTCCCGAGGCCAATGCCCGCCGGTTCCGCCACTCCGCCCGCCGCATGGCCATGGCCGAGCTGCCCGAGGAGCTGTTCATCGCCGCGCTGGACGCGCTGCTCGCCCAGGACGCCGACTGGGTCCCGCCGCACGGCGGCGAGGCGTCCCTCTACCTGCGGCCGTTCATGTTCGCCACGGAGGCCGCGCTCGGCGTCCACCCGGCCAACGAGTACCTGTTCATGCTGATCGCCTCCCCGTCCGGCGCCTACTTCTCCGGTGGCGTGAAGCCGGTCACCATCTGGGTCGCCGAGGACCACGTCCGGGCGGTCCCGGGCGGCACCGGCGACGCCAAGACCGGCGGCAACTACGCCGCGTCCCTGCTGCCGCAGGCCGAGGCCGCCGCGCACGGCTGCGACCAGGTCGTCTACCTCGACGCGGTGACCCGCACCAAGGTCGAGGAGTCCGGCAGCATGAACGTCGCCTTCGTCTACGGCGACCGGATCGTCACCCCCGCGCTCAGCGGCTCCATCCTGGAGGGCATCACCCGCGACTCCATCCTCCAGGTCGCCCGCGACCTCGGCTACACCGCAGAGGAGGGCACGATCACCCTCCAGCAGTGGCGCGAGGACGCGGCGTCCGGCGCGCTGACCGAGGTCTTCGCGTGCGGCACCGCGGCGGTCGTCACGCCCATCGGCCACGTCAAGACCAAGAGCGACCAGTGGTCCCACGGCGACGGTTCGACCGGGCCGGTGACCATGCGGCTGCGGGAAGCGCTGCTGTCCGTGCAGCGGGGTCTGACGGAGGACAAGCACGGGTGGATGCACCGGGTCGGTTAAGCGCGCGGTTCGATGTGCCGCGAAGGGGTGCCGGGCGTCTGCGGGGCCGCTGTGGCCGGTCGCGCGGTTCCCCGTGCCCCTTCGCGCGTGCTCAGTGGCAGGTACACCGCCCCTCCCACCGCGCCCGACAGCAGGAAGCTGCAGTCCACCCCGCCCGTCAGGCGCAGCAGCGGGCCCTCGTACGACGGGAGGGACACCGCCGGCAGGCCGACCGCCGCGCCCAGCGCCCAGGCGACGGTGGCGGGGATGTTCCAGCCCGCCCGGTACCAGTGGATCCCGCCCCGCGCGCGGCGGTTGAAGACCTGGAGGGCGTCGGCGTCGTACACCCCGCCGCAGCGGACGAAGCCGATGAGGGTGATGACCGCCCAGGGGGTGCCGATGGCGGTCAGCAGGAGCACGAACGACGTCATCGCCGACTGCGCGTCCCACGCGTAGTGCCCGGCGAACACGCAGGCCGTGGCCACCACGGCGACCGTGCAGGTGGCGCGGGCGCGGGAGGTCATGCCGCAGCGCGGTGTAGCCGAGGGCGAGCAGCAGCCCGACGACCGAGCCGACCAGCCGGTCCCGCACACCGAACTGGGCGCCGGAGGAGGTCGACAGGTTGGTCGCGGTGCGCAGCGAGATCAGCGCGAGCGGGGCCGTGAACAGGGTGCCGACCGCCGTGCCCGCCAGGACCGCGCTCACCGACGCCCACCAGCCGAGCCCGAAGGACGGCGGCAGCCAGCCGAAGACGATCACATCGGCATGGCTGGTCTCCTTCGACGGCGGCCACGGGTGTGCAGCAGTGTGAGAGCGGCACTCTTAGAGCAGCGTTCAATGTGACGTGAGGCCACTTGTCCGGCCAATGCTTCGGGAACGCGAATTCTCTGTTTAGAGTGGTGTTCTAATCTGTGGAGGACGTGGAGGACAAGGAGGTGCCGCGTCGTGAGACTGACCCCCACCGAGCGTGACCGGCTGCTGCTCTTCGGTGCCGCGGAGCTGGCCCGGGCCCGCCGGGCGCGCGGCCTCAGGCTGAACGTGCCGGAGGCCACCGCGCTGATCGCGGACACCGTCTGCGAGGCGGCCCGGGACGGCAAGCGGCTCGCCGAGGCCATCGAGGCCGCCCGGTCGGTGCTCGGACCCGAGGACGTGCTGCCGGGCGTCGCCGACGTCGTCACCGAGGTGATGGTCGAGGCCGTCTTCGACGACGGCTCCCGGCTCGCGGTCGTCTCCGACCCCATCGGCGGGGGCCTGGGCGAGGACGCCCCGGGCGCGCTGCTGCCCGGCCCCGAGCACGCCGACCCCGAACCCGCCGTCCGGCTGCACGTCACCAACACCGCCGGCGTGCCCGTCTCCGTCACCTCCCACTTCCACTTCTTCGAGGCCAACCCGCGCCTCGACTTCGACCGCCGCGCCGCCTACGGCATGCGGCTGGCCGTACCCGCGGGCTCCTCGGTCCGCTTCGGGCCCGGCGAGAGCGCCGAGGTCCCGCTCGTGCCGATCGGCGGCGAGCGGATCGCGATCGGCTTCGCCGGCCTGGTGGACGGGCCGCTGGACGCGCCCGGCGCGAAGGAAGAGGCCCTGCGCAGGGCCGCCGCCTGTGGCTACCTGGGAGTGACCCCGGAAGGAGACGAGGAGCGATGAGCCGCTCGAAGGGACGAGAGGTGAGCCGGTCGATCCACATCGACCCGCACGCCTACGCGGCCACCCACGGCCCGCGCGCCGGCGACCGCGTCCGCCTCGGCGACTCCGGGCTGACCGTCCGTGTCGAGTCCGACGCCCAGAAGTACGGCGACGAGTTCCTGGCCGGGTTCGGCAAGACCGCCCGCGACGGACTGCACCTGAAGGCCGCCGCCGTCCGCGACACCTGCGACGTCGTGATCAGCAACGTCGTCGTGATCGACGCCGTGCAGGGCATCCGCAAGGTGTCCATCGGCATCCGCGAGGGACGCATCGCCGCCATCGGGCGGGCCGGCAACCCGGACACCCTGGACGGCGTGGACGTCGTCGTCGGCACCGGCACCTCCATCGTCTCCGGCGAGGGCCTGATCGCCACCGCCGGCGCCGTCGACACCCATGTGCACCTGCTGTCGCCGCGCATCATGGAGGCGTCCCTCGCCTCCGGCGTGACCACGATCATCGGGCAGGAGTTCGGCCCCGTCTGGGGCGTCGGCGTCAACTCGCCCTGGGCGCTGCGCCACGCCTTCAACGCCTTCGACGCCTGGCCGGTCAACATCGGCTTCCTGGGCCGGGGTTCGTCCTCCCATCCGGCGCCGCTGATCGAGGCGCTGGCCGAGGGCGGGGCGAGCGGCTTCAAGGTGCACGAGGACATGGGCGCCCACACCCGCGCCCTGGACACCGCGCTCCGGGTCGCCGAGGAACACGACGTCCAAGTGGCCCTGCACAGCGACGGCCTGAACGAGTGCCTGTCGGTCGAGGACACCCTGAGGGTGCTGGAGGGCCGCACGATCCACGCCTTCCACATCGAGGGCTGCGGCGGCGGACACGTGCCCAACGTGCTGAAGATGGCCGGTGTCCCGAACGTCATCGGCTCCTCCACCAACCCCACCCTGCCCTTCGGCCGGGACGCGGTCGCCGAGCACTACGGCATGATCGTCTCCGTCCACGACCTCAAGCCCGACCTGCCCGGCGACGCCGCCATGGCCCGCGACCGCATCCGGGCCGGCACCATGGGCGCCGAGGACGTGCTGCACGACCTGGGCGCGATCGGCATCACCTCCTCCGACGCCCAGGGCATGGGCCGGGCCGGGGAGACGGTCCGCCGCACCTTCGCCATGGCCGGCAAGATGAAGGCCGAGCTGGGCCCGCTGGACGGCGACGGCGAGGGCGACGACAACGCCCGCGTGCTGCGCTACATGGCCAAGCTGACCATCAACCCGGCCATCGCGCACGGCCTTTCCCACGAGGTCGGCTCGATCGAGGTCGGCAAGCTCGCCGACATCGTGCTGTGGCGCCCGGAGTACTTCGGCGCCAAACCGCAGCTCGTGCTGAAGGCCGGCTTCCCGGCGTACGGCGTGGTCGGCGACCCCAACGCGGCCACCGACACCTGCGAACCCCTCGTGCTCGGTCCGCAGTTCGGGGCGTACGGCGCCACGGCCGCGGACATCTCGGTGGCGTTCGTCGCGCAGGCCGCCGTCGACCAGGGGAACGACGCGATGCCCACCCGGCGCCGCCGGGTCGCGGTGCGCGGCACCCGCGGCATCGGCCCCGCCGACCTGCGCCTGAACGCCCGTACCGGCGCGGTGGACGTCGACCAGCGCACCGGCCTGGTCACCCTCGACGGTGAGCCGCTGCGCTCGGAACCGGCCGACTCCGTCTCCCTCAACCGCCTCTACTTCCTCTGATTCCTCTAAGGACTCCTCGCATGAGCACCCCCGTCGCCGACGGCTTCCGCATGCCCGCCGAGTGGGCCCCGCACGAGCGCACCTGGATGGCGTGGCCGGGCCCCAACCCCACCTTCGACGACCCGGCCGACCTGGCCGCCGCCCGCACCGCCTGGGCGTCCGTCGCCCGCGCGATCCGCCGCTTCGAACCGGTGACGGTCGTGTGCGGCCCCGGCCAGTCCGCCGAGGCCCGTCAGCTGCTCGGCCCCGGCATCGACACCGTCGAACGGCAGCTGGACGACGCCTGGATGCGGGACATCGGCCCCACCTTCCTCACCGACGGCAAGGGCGGCCTGGCCGCCGTCGACTGGACCTTCAACGGCTGGGGCGCCCAGCACTGGGCCCGCTGGGAGCACGACTCGAAGATCGGCGCGTATGTCGCCGGCCTCACCGACGCCAGGACGTACGCCTCCGAGCTGGTCAACGAGGGCGGCGCGATCCACGTCGACGGCGAGGGCACCGTCCTGCTCACCGAGACCGTGCAGCTCGGCCCCGAGCGCAACCCGCACTGGTCCAGGGCGGAGGTCGAGGCGGAGATCCACGCCCACCTCGGCACCGAGAAGGCGATCTGGCTGCCGCGCGGCCTGACCGGCGACTACCCCCCGCACGGCTTCGGCACCCTCGGCCACGTCGACATCGTCGCCGCCTTCGCCCGCCCCGGTGTCGTCGTCGCCCACCACCAGCCCGACCCCGCCCACCCCGACCACGAGGTCACCAAGGAGGTCATCGGCCTGCTGAGGTCGGCGACCGACGCCCGGGGCCGCGCCCTGGAGGTGGTCGAGGTGCCCGCCCCGACCGTCCTGGAGGCCGACGGCCACTGGGCCGACTACTCCTACATCAACCACTACATCTGCAACGGCGGCCTGGTCCTGTGCGGCTTCGACGACCCGCGCGACGAGATCGCCGCCGGGATCTTCCGCCGCCTGTTCCCGGAGCGGACGGTGACCCTGGTGGACGCCCGTACGATCTTCTCCGGTGGCGGTGGCATCCACTGCATCACCCAGCAGCAGCCGAAGGTCTGACACACAGGATCCGACACACACAGGAGCAGCAGATGGCCGGTGCGGGCCGGGCGCGCCGAAACGCGCCGCCGCGCGAGGAGGTCCTCGCCGCCGCCATGGGCATGATCGCCGAGCGCGGTCTGGAGAAGCTCACCATGGCGGGGCTCGGCCGCGAGGTCGGGATGAGCAGCGGCCATCTGCTGTACTACTTCCGCTCCAAGGACGAGCTGCTGCTCCAGACCCTGGAGTGGAGCGAGGGCCGGCTCGGCGCGGAACGCGGCCGGCTGCTCGCCGGGCCGGGGACCGCGCGGGAGCGGCTGGAGGCGTACGTCGACCTGTACGTCCCCGAGGGCCACCGGGACCCGCACTGGACGCTGTGGCTTGAGGTCTGGAACCGCTCGCAGAACGCCGACGACGACGCGCGCGCCCGGCAGGCCGCGATCGAGGGGGCCTGGCACCGGGACCTGGTCGCGCTGATCGCGGAGGGGGTGTCGCGGGGGGAGTTCCGGGGGGTGGACGCGGATCGCTTCGCCACGAGGACGCGTGCGCTGCTCGACGGGTTCTCGATCCATGTGGCCATCGGGTTGCGCGGTACGGATCGCGACCAAGTGCTTCGTCATGTGCGGGAGTTCTTCGAGGACGCGTTGCTGGTCGTCTAGCCGCGGGTCCGTCGTGGCTGGTCGCGCAGTTCCCCGCGCCCCTGGGGAGTTGCAGCCGGCGCCGGCTTTCACGGCACCCCGCACGCGCGGGTGAGCGACCCCCCACGCCAGCCCATCACCGACAGGAGTCGTTCACTGCCGCGCCGGGCAAGTAACCGCCCATGGGACGTCAACACTGGAAGAAGATCTGGGTCGGCTCGGCGGGGAACATGGTCGAGTGGTTCGACTGGTTCGTGTACGCGAGCTTCGCCACGTATTTCGCCGGCGCGTTCTTCCCGAGCGGCAACCCCACCGCGCAGCTGATGAACACCGCCGGCATCTTCGCCGTCGGCTTCTTCATGCGCCCCGTGGGCGGCTGGCTGCTGGGCAGGGTCGGCGACCGCAAGGGCCGCAAGGCGGCACTCACCCTGACCGTCACCCTCATGTCGGCCTCGGCGGTCCTCATCGCCGTGGCCCCCACCTACGGCGTCGCCGGATACGGCGGCGCCCTCGTGCTGCTCGTCGCCCGCCTGCTCCAGGGTCTGTCCGTGGGCGGCGAGTACGCGGCCAGCGCCACCTATCTCACCGAGGCGTCCGACCCGGCCCGGCGCGGCTTCGCCTCCAGCTTCCAGTACGTGTCCATGACGGCCGGACAGATCGCGGGCCTCGGCCTCCAGATCATCCTCCAGCGGACCATGTCCGACGACGCCCTGCACAGCTACGGCTGGCGCATCCCGTTCATCGTGGGCGCGCTCGGCGCGGCCGTCGTCTTCTACTTGCGCCGCTCCATGCTGGAGACCGAGGTGTACGCGGAGGACACCTCGCACAGCGCCGAGCGCGGCACCCTGCGCGCCCTGTGGCAGCACAAGCGGGAGGCGTTCCTGGTCATCGCCCTCACCATGGGCGGCACGGTGGCCTACTACACGTACACCACCTACCTGACCAAGTACCTGTCCAACTCGGCGGGCCTGTCCAAGCAGACGGCGACCCTGGTCTCCTTCACCGCGCTGATCGTCTTCGCCTGTCTCCAGCCGCTCGCCGGCGCCCTGTCCGACCGCATCGGCCGCCGCCCGCTGCTGATCACGTTCGCCGTCGGCTCCACCTTCCTCACCGTGCCGATCATGACGCTGCTGAAGCACGTGGACGGCTACTGGCCCGCCCTCGGCCTCGCCCTGCTCGCGCTGGTCGTGGTCACCGGCTACACCTCGATCAACGCCTGTGTGAAGGCCGAGCTGTTCCCGACCGGCATCCGCGCGCTCGGCGTGGCCCTGCCGTACGCCATCGCCAACGCCCTCTTCGGCGGCACCGCCGAGTACGTCGCCCTGTGGTTCAAGAAGGGCGGCATCGAGTCCGGCTTCTACTGGTACGTGGCCGCCTGCGCCGCCGTCTCCCTCGTGGTGTACGTGACCATGCGCGAGACGAAGGACCTGGACCTGGCCCGGGTGAAGGCCGGCGAGGGAACCGGGGCGGGCGACGGGGAGTCCACCCTGACGACCGCATCCTGAGACGGTCGGCGAGCCGGGGGCGGGGCTGTGCCAGACTGCCCCCGTGCTCTCGTTCGCCATGATTATTGGCAGCAGGCGCGCCGGTCCGCAGTGACCACCTCGTACGACCAGGTGCGGGTGGCCATCGTCGTCCTCGACCCGCGCGCAGACCTCTCGCACCCGCGAGGGGTTTTTTCGTTTTCCGGCCCACCTTCAGCCGGGGACGGAGCGCGCGGGAGGATTGGGGGGATGGTGGAGCCGGTCATTCCGGTAAGACCGAAGATCCATAACAGGAGCCTTGAGACCATGACCGAGACGGCAACCAGCGAGCTCGACGACTCGTTCCACGTCTTCGACACCACGCTGCGCGACGGGGCGCAGCGCGAGGGCATCAACCTCACCGTCGCGGACAAGCTCGCGATCGCCCGGCACCTGGACGACTTCGGCGTGGGCTTCATCGAGGGCGGCTGGCCCGGCGCCAACCCCCGGGACACCGAGTTCTTCGCCCGCGCCCGCCAGGAGGTCGACTTCCGCCACGCCCAGCTGGTCGCCTTCGGCGCCACCCGCCGCGCCGGCACCACGGCCGCCGAGGACCCGCAGGTGAGGGCGCTGCTGGAGTCCGGCGCCCCGGTGATCACACTGGTCGCCAAGTCGCACGACCGGCACGTGGAGCTGGCGCTGCGCACCACCCTGGACGAGAACCTGGAGATGGTCCGCGACACCGTGTCGTACCTGAAGGGCCAGGGCCGCCGGGTCTTCGTGGACTGCGAGCACTTCTTCGACGGCTACCGCGCCAACCCCGACTACGCCAAGGCCGTCGTCCGCACCGCCGCCGAGGCCGGCGCCGACGTCGTCGTCCTGTGCGACACCAACGGCGGCATGCTGCCCGCCCAGGTCCACGCGGTCGTCTCCACCGTCCTCGCCGACACCGGCGCCCGGCTCGGCATCCACGCCCAGGACGACACCGGCTGCGCGGTCGCCAACACCCTGGCCGCCGTGGACGCGGGCGCCACCCACGTGCAGTGCACGGCCAACGGCTACGGCGAGCGCGTCGGCAACGCCAACCTGTTCCCGGTGGTCGCCGCGTTGGAGCTGAAGTACGGCAAGAAGGTGCTGCCCGACGGCAAGCTGCGCGAGACCACCCGCACCTCGCACGCCATCGCCGAGGTCGTCAACCTCACCCCGTCCACCCACCAGCCGTACGTGGGCGTCTCCGCGTTCGCGCACAAGGCCGGGCTGCACGCCTCCGCCATCAAGGTCGACCCCGACCTGTACCAGCACATCGACCCCGAGCTGGTCGGCAACACCATGCGCATGCTGGTCTCCGACATGGCGGGCCGCGCCTCCATCGAGCTGAAGGGCAAGGAGCTCGGCATCGACCTCGGCGGCGACCGGGAGCTGGTCGGGCGCGTGGTCGAGCGCGTGAAGGAACGCGAACTCAAGGGCTACACCTACGAGGCCGCCGACGCCTCCTTCGAACTCCTGCTGCGCGCCGAGGTCGAGGGCCGGCCGCTGAAGTACTTCGACGTGGAGTCCTGGCGGGCCATCGTGGAGGACCGCCCCGACGGCACCCACGCCAACGAGGCCACGGTCAAGCTGTGGGCCAAGAGCGAGCGGATCGTCGCCACCGCCGAGGGCAACGGCCCGGTCAACGCCCTGGACCGGGCGCTGCGGGTGGCGCTGGAGCGGATCTACCCGCAGCTCGCCAAGCTGGAGCTGGTCGACTACAAGGTCCGCATCCTGGAGGGCAAGCACGGCACCTCCTCCACCACCCGCGTCCTGATCTCCACCTCCGACGGCTCCGGCGAGTGGGCCACGGTCGGCGTGGCGGAGAACGTCATCGCCGCGTCCTGGCAGGCCCTGGAGGACGCCTACACCTACGGCCTCCTCCGCGCGGGCGTGGAACCGGCGGAGTAGCCCCGCCGGGCGCTCAGGGCGCCCGCCAGATGTTGTCGAACGCCACGTTCTCGATGCGGCGGCGTTCGCGTACGGCTTCCAGTTCGGTGATCGCGTCGCCGACCGCGATCAGTACGGTGACGACCGCCTCGTCCTCGGGTGCCTCCCTGGCCGGGCGGTCGGCGCCGATGCCGAGGGGGGCCGCGAGGCCGGTGAGGACCGGGTCGCGGGACTCCCAGCGGTCGGTGGCGTGGCGCCGGGCGGCGGTGTCGGCCGGCGCCGTGGCCTTGCCGCCGCGCCGGGGCAGCCAGTGGTGGCGTCGCTCCCCGGCGAGCTGCCCGGCCGCCTCGAGCACGTCGTAGTAGGCCACGGCCAGCCCCTCGCCGCGCCGCCACAGCCAGTCGGCGACCGTCTCGTACGGTTCCTCGCGCCTGAGCCGGGCCCCGGCCTCGTCCAGCATCCGGTCACCGGTGGTCAGTACCGGCCCCGGCACGATGAGCTCGCCGTCCAGGGTGAGCGCCCGCGCGCCGAGCAGGTCGACCAGCTCGGCCCCGGCCAGCGCCAGGGACAGGTCGCCCTGCTCGACGGGGTGCTCACCGGGGACGTCCAGGCTGACGAGGAAAAGATCCTGCGGTGTGGTCATGCCCTCCACCTTGGTCCGCCCCCGCCCGATCCGCAGCACGGCACACCGGCGGGCGTCAGCACGAGTCCGAGGCCAGCCGCTCGAACTCCCGCCCGCTCATCACCCGCCCGTCGGCCCACACCTGCCCCGGCTTCAGCCGCCCCACCTGCTCGGTGGTGAACTCCACCGTCCCGTTCTGGGCGTCCCCGCCGGTGTACTGCCCGAACCTGAGGAGGTAGAGGTGCCGGGGCAGCAGCCGCTGCGGGCCCCGGTGCCGGGCGGCCCAGCCGGCGGGCGGGGCGAAGAGGGGGAAGTCGGCGTCGCCGCGCAGCCCCTCCTTGTCCACGTCCCAGCCGGTGGTGACGGGCCCGTCCTCGCCACCGCGCGGCCGCCCGTCCAGGTACGGGTTCTGGTAGCCGTCGTCACCGCACGGACGGAACACCGCATGCGGCGTCCCGTCCGGCGCGGCCCGCACCCCGGCGAGCGGCAGGTCGAGGGCCGAGCAGCCGCTCAGCACCAGCATCCCGCCGATGATCCCCGCCGCCACGGCCCCCGTGTGTCGCATGTCCCGCCTAACGCAGTGTCCATTTCTGGTTGGCGGCCCCGGTGCACGACCAGATCTGGGCCCGGGCCCCGTTCGCCGACGAGTTGTCGGTGACGTCCAGGCACTTGTCGGCCGCCGTGTTCACCACATCACCGGTGGCCGCGTTGTACGACCACCGTTGGGCACCGGTTCCGTTGCAGTCGTACAACTGGACCTTGGCCCCGTCCGCCGTCGAACCCGAGGTCACGTCCAGGCACTTGCCGAGCGCCCGGACCGATCCGTCGGCCTGTACGGTCCACTGCTGGGCGGCGCTGCCGTTGCAGTCGTAGAGCTGTACCGCCGTCCCGTCGGCGCTCGAACCGCCCGCCACGTCCAGGCACTTGCCGGCCGGCCCCACGAAGGCGCCGGTCCGGTCGCCGCCCCCGGACTGGGTGCCGGTCCAGGTGAAGGTCGCCGAGGTCTTCCCGGGCAGCGAGTAAGTGGCGTGCTGGGAGCCCCAGTTGATGGTGACCGTGCGTGCCGAGGCGGAGTCGTTGTACGCGATCAGCGCCTTGCTCCCGTCCGGGTTGCGCCAGGCCACGTTCGGCACGGCGGTGGACGCGGTGGAGGCGATCCGCTGGGCACCGGGGCGGACGAACTTGGTCAGGTGGCCCATGTCGTAGTACTCGACGGTGTAGTCCACGGTGCCGCTCGCGCCGTCGCCGCTGTGCACGGTGACCAGCCCGGTGCAGGTGCCGCATCCGCCGTTGTGCGGGCCCATGTTCTGGTCCACGGCCAGCGACCACTTGGTCACCGACTTCGCCCAGTTGCGCGTGTAGTCGATGATGTTGCCCATGTCCTCGCGCTGCTGGTTGGCGATCCAGGTGCCGCCGGAGTGCTCGGTGCCGAAGGCGTCCAGCGCGGGGTACTGGTTGTGCACGGACGTCTGCTTGCCGACGTCACCGCCGTAGCCGTGCCAGGCGATCCCGCCGAAGTTGGGGTGGCTGCGCACGGCCGGGTCGTCCACGGTCTGCGCGGCGTAGGAGTCGTACACGTCCCAGTTCCAGTCGTGCGCCAGCACCTTGGTGCCGAGACCCGCCGCCTGGAGCTTGGGCAGCAGCTCGTTCTTCGTGAAGTAGGCGAGCCCGCTGGCGTTCCAGCTCATCGACGGATAGCCGGAACAGCAGGTGGGTTCGTTCTGCGCGGTGACGTAACGGACGTCGATGCCCTGCGCCTTGTACGCCTGGAGGTACTTCACGAAGTACGAGGCGTACGCGCCGTAGTCCTCGGCCTTCAGCCAGCCGCCGTTGAGGGAGCCGCTGTCCTTCATCCAGGCCGGTGCCGTCCACGGCGAGGCCATCACGGTCAGGGACGGGTTCAGCTGGAGCGCCTGCCTCGTCAGCGGGACGACGTCCGCCAGGTCGTGCGCTATGGAGAACTTCGCCAGCGACGCATCGCTCTGCCCGGCGGGCACGTCGTCGTAGGTGTAGCCGTAGCGGGCCAGGTCGGAGGCGCCCATCGGGTTGCGCAGGAACGACAGGCCGATGCCGTCGGTGGGCGAGAACAGCTTGCGCATGGCCGCGTCGCGGGCCGCCGGCGTCAGCGCCCCGCTGCTGTTCATCAGCCAGGCGGCGGTGTCCGTGAAGGACGCGCCGCCGCCGGTGAAGGTCTGGTAGCGGGTGTTCTCGTCCACGGTGATGTTCTCGCCGCTGCCGCCCGCGCCGGACTGGAAGGCGAACGGGGTCTGTGGCTGAAGGCCGCGTACGACATGCCGGCCGGCGGAGTCGTCGGTGGTGGTCAGCCATGCGGTGACCTGCTCACCGGCCGCGTGCGCGGGGACCGCGGCCACGCCGTACCCGGCGGCGGAGAGCAGTCCGGCCAGCAGCAGCCGGACCGTGCGGGGGGTTCTCCTCATGGTGCGTCGCCCTTTCTGTGGGGTGGGAGGGCTGACGGGTCGTCTTGACGGGCGTGTGAGGCCCTAGTTAACTCACGGCGTGAGCTAAGCCATGAGTGAACCACGAGAGTCCATGAGTGAACCGTGAGAGTCAAGGGAAGGTCCATGCGAAGAACCGCCCTGCTCGCCTCCGCCGCGCTCCTCGCCGGTCTGCTGCCCTGGGCGGCCACCGCCCGCGCCGCCGACGAGCCGGCCCCCACCACCGTCGACCGCTTCGAGGGCGAGGTGCCCTTCGCCAAGCAGCCCGCCGAAGGCATCTTCACCTGGGGCGGAGACACCGACGACCCGCCGACGCTCCGCCTGGCCGACCGCGCCGACGCCCCCGAGGGCGCCAAGGTCCTGACCGGCGGCTACGACATCAGCGGCTACGGCGGCTTCACCCACGACTACGCCGCCACCGCCCCCGCCCACGACTGGTCCGCCCACCGGGGCATCCGCTTGTGGTGGGACGGCCGGAACAACGGCCGGAAGATCACCGTCGAGATCAAGGACGGCGGCGCCCACGGCGAGGCATCCGAACTCTGGACGACGTCCTTCACCGACGACTTCACCGGCTGGAAGCAGGTCGAACTCCCCTTCACCGACTTCGCCTACCGCACCGACTACCAGCCCGTCGGCGGCATCGACCACATCCTCGGCCTGAAGGAGATGTGGGGCTACTCCGTCACCCTCCCGCCCGGCGCCAAGGGCGACTTCGCCATGGACGGCGTGGAGCTGTACGGCACGGCGGACCCCGCCCTGCGCGCCTCCGTCACCACCGACGCGCCCGTCCACCCGGTCGAAGAGGGCGGAACGGCGAAGGTGAAGGTGTCGGTCGCCACCACCGGCGAGGCACCCCTCGCCGACCCCGTGACCGTCACCTACACCACGGCCGGCGGCACCGCGACCTCCGGCACGGACTACACCCCCGTCTCCGGCACCCTCACCTTCCCGGCCGGCACCGCCTCCGGCGCCACCCGCACCATCGAGGTGCCCACCCGCCGCGACCGGACGGCCGAACCCGCCGAGACCGTCCCGCTGAAGCTCACGGTCACCGGCGCCAAGGCCCCCGCGGAGACCCCGCAGGTCGTGATCGACGCCCACGGACTGCCGTACCTGGACGCCAAGCTGCCCATCCGCAAGCGGGTCGCGGACCTGCTCGGCCGGATGTCCCTGGCGGAGAAGGCCGGCCAGATGACCCAGGCCGAGCGCGGCGGCGTCGGCCAGGGCGCCGACATCACCGCCTACGCCCTCGGCTCACTGCTGTCCGGCGGCGGCTCCACCCCCACGCCCAACACCTCCGGGGCATGGGCGAAGATGATCGACGCCTTCCAGCTGCGCGCCCAGGCCACCCGCTTCCAGATCCCGCTGATCTACGGCGTCGACGCGGTCCACGGCCACAACAACCTCACCGGCGCCACGATCCTGCCGCACAACGTCGGCATCGGCGCCGCCCGCGACCCCCAACTCGCCCACCAGACAGGCGCGGTGACGGCCGCGGAGGTCCGCGCGACCGGCGTCCCCTGGGACTTCGCGCCCTGCCTGTGCGTCAGCCGTGACGAACGCTGGGGCCGCGCCTACGAGTCCTACGGCGAGGACCCGGCCCTCGTGGAGTCCATGGAGACGGTGATCCAGGGCCTCCAGGGCCGCGCGAACGGCAAGGACCTGAGCCGGAACGACAAGGTACTGGCCACGGCCAAGCACTTCGTCGCCGACGGCGGTACCGCGTACGGCTCCTCCACCACCGGCACGTACACCATCGACCAGGGCGTCACCACGGTCACCCGGAAGCAGCTGGAGGACATCCACCTCGCGCCGTACCAGGAGGCCGTGGACCGGGGCGTCGGCACGGTCATGCCGTCGTACTCCTCCCTGGACATCATCGGCGACGGCAAGGGCGCGGTGAAGATGCACGCCCGCGGCGACATGATCAACGGCGTGCTCAAGGACCGGATGGGCTTCGACGGCTTCGTGATCAGCGACTACAACGCCACCGACCAGCTCCCCGGCGACCGGGCCGCCCAGGTCCGCGCGGCGGTCAACGCGGGCGTGGACATGATGATGGTGCCGTACTCCTACAAGGAGTTCAGCACCACGCTCGCCGACGAGGCGAGGGCGGGCCGGGTCACGAGCAAGCGGATCGACGACGCGGTCACCCGCATCCTCACCGAGAAGATGAAGCTGGGCCTGTTCGAGCACCCCTACGCCGACACCACCCACGCGGCCGCCATCGGCTCCCCGGAGCACCGGAAGGTCGCCCGCCGGGCCGCCGCCGAGTCGCAGGTGCTCCTGAAGAACAAGGGCGGACTGCTGCCGCTGAAGAAGACCCAGAAGGTGTACGTCGCCGGGTCCAACGCCGACGACATCGGCAACCAGACCGGCGGCTGGACCGTCACCTGGCAGGGCTCCTCCGGGAACATCGTCCCCGGCACCACCATCCTCCAGGGCCTGCGCAAGGCGGGCGGCCAGGTCACCTACTCCAAGGACGCCTCGGCCCCGACCGGCGGCTACGACGTCGGCGTGGTCGTCGTCGGCGAGACCCCGTACGCCGAGGGCGCCGGCGACGTGGGCAACGGCCACGACCTCACCCTGTCCGCCGCCGACCAGGCCGCCGTGGACAAGGTCTGCGCGGCCATGGAGTGCGCGGTGCTGATCGTCTCCGGCCGCCCCCAGCTCATCGGGGACCGCCTGGGCGAGATCGACGCCCTGGTGGCCTCCTGGCTGCCCGGCACCGAGGGCGACGGCGTCGCGGACGTGCTGTACGGCAAGCGCCCCTTCACCGGACAGCTCCCGGTCAGCTGGCCGAAGTCCGAGGCGCAGCTCCCGATCAACGTGGGCGACACGGCGTACGACCCGCAGTTCCCCTACGGCTGGGGCCTGACCACCCTCGCCGAACCCCCGCAGGGCGGTGCGTCCACCCTGCGTGCCCTGGCGGCCCGGGCCACGGCGGCCGAACGCCACGGAGACGACCGGACCGGCCGCGCCCTGGTCACCCGGGCCCGCCTCCTGGTCCAGCAGAAGGCGGCCGGCCACCTCACCCAGGCGGTGTCCAAGCCGTTCGCCGACGCGGACCACCTGCTGTTGACCGGCCGGTACGGAAAGGCGGTGCAGAAGCTGGCGGAGGCGTACCGAGCCGCCTGATCAGGGAGCAGGCGCACACCCCCTTTGGGGAGGTTTCGGGTAATTTTTAGGTATGAAGGCCGTTCCGCGGACCCGAAGCCTCCCCGCCCTGCTGCTGGCCGCCCTGACCCTGGTGCTGGCGACCCTGTACGCGCCCCCGGCGAGCGCGGAGACCAGCGTCTCCACGATCGCCCAGGCCCTGCGCAAGAGCCCCGTCTACGTCGACCCGGCGGCCCGGGACCAGCTCCCCGCCGACACCGCCGAGGCGCTCGCCGCCCGGATCAAACGCGCGGACAGACCCTTGTTCATCGCGGTCCTCCCGGCCGGCTACCCCACCGCGGGCCTCTTCACCGACCTCCGCGCGGCGACCGGCATCACCGGCCTGTACGGCATCCGCCTCGGCGACCGCTTCGACGCCCGCGCCGACGCCTCCGTCATGTCGCCCACGGCCCGGCAGAACCTCGTCCGCAGCGTCCAGGGCGAGGACACCAGGACCCAGCTGGCCGACTTCACCGACCGCGCCCTGATCAACATGCGCGGCCACGCCCCCAAGGGCTGGGGCGGCACGGGCGACGGCGTGTCCGGCACCGCCCTGATCACGACGGCGGCGGTCCTGGTGATCGCCGGCGCGGGCGCGTACACCCTCGTCCGGCGCAGCCGGCGCCGCCGCGAGCAGGAGCAGCGTGCCGCCCTCGACAGGCTGCGGGTGGTCGTGGACGAGGACATCACCGCGTTCGGCGAGGAACTCGACCGCCTCGACTTCCAGCCGACGGCCCCCGGCGCGGACGACGCCATGCGCGCCGACTACGAACGCGCGCTCGACGCCTACGACACCGCCAAACAGCGCATGGCCATGGCGGAGCGCCCCGAGGACGTGCGCGGAGTCACGGAGGCACTCGAGGACGGCCGCTTCTCCCTGGCCTGCCTGGCCGCCCGCCGCGAAGGCCGCCCGCTCCCGGAGCGCCGTCCCCCGTGCTTCTTCGACCCCCGCCACGGCCCCTCCGTCTCCGACGCCACCTGGACCCCGCCCGGCGGCGCCCCGCGCCAGGTCCCGGTCTGCGCTGCGGACGCCACCCGTCTGGCCGACGGCCGCGACCCGGTGATCCGCGAGGTCGACACCGACTACGGCCGCCGCCCCTACTGGGACGCGGGCCCCGCCTACGGCCCCTGGGCAGGCGGCTACTTCGGCGGCGGCCTCCTGCCCGGCCTCCTCGTCGGCACCATGCTGGGCGGCCTGATGGCCACACCCACGTACGCCGCCGACTACGGAGCCGGGTACGGGGACTTCGGTGACCAGGCGGGTTACGGCGGCGGCTACGAGGGCGGAGACATGTCCGGCACCGACTTCGACCCCGGGGACTTCGGGGGTGGGTTCGGCGACGGGGGTGGCTTCGACGGAGGAGGAGGCTTCGACGGCGGTGGGGGCGGGGACTTCGGCGGGGGCGGGGGAGGGGGAGGGGACTTCGGCGGGGGCTACTGACCCCGCCGGGTGGCGTAACGCTCGCCGGCCGCGTGCCACCAGGCGGGCGGGGAGGCTCCGGCCACGACGGAGGTCGGCTGGCCGGGATGCAGCCCGAGCCGCCACAGCGCGGTGGCGTCGACGTTCACCCCGATGGTCCCGTGCCAGTGCCCGTCGGCGCCTCGCCCGCACATCAGATCGATCCGGATCTCCTCCGGCTCGAACGGCATCCAGTCGATGCCGCGCTCACGCAGTCAACCGAGCAGCACGTGCACGGCGTGCGGCCGACCGGGCACGTTCGGGTACGAGGCTATGTGGACCCATTCCGCGTCAGCGTGTTCAGCACGCGATGCCGTCAAGGAACTCGCTCCAGGTGGTGGGGGAGAGGTTGAGGACGGGGCCGGTGGGGGTTTTGGAGTCGCGGATGTGGATGGTGGAGGGGTGGGCGGCTACCTCTACGCAGTCGCCGCCCTGGCTGCCGCTATAGCTGGACTTGCGCCAAGCGCATGCGACTTCGAGGCAGTCACCGCCTTCGTTGCTGCTGTAGCTGGACTTGAACCATGCGAGTGCCGCTGCGGTGATCATGACTCTCCTAGCAGTCCGGACCCAAGGAAGTCGTTCCAGGTGGTGGGGGAGACATTGAGGGTGGGGCCGGTGGGGATCTTGGAGTCGCGGATGTGGATGGCGGCAGGATCCGCGGCTACCTCTACGCAGTTGCCGCCTTCGTTACTGCTGTAGCTGGACTTGCGCCACATGTACGCGAGTTCGACACAGTTGCCGCCCTCACTGCCGCTGTAGCTGGACTTGAACCATGCCAGTGCTGCGGTGTTCATGACTCTCCTAGCAGTCCTTTCAGCAGGCGCACGCTCTTGTCGGGTGAGAGGGCCTGTGACCGCAGCATTCCATACTTGAGGTGGTAATCGCTGACCTCGTCGGGATCATCAACGAGGAAGCTGGCGCGCTGTACCTCCAGGTAGACGAGTCGCTCGTGCTCGGGAGTCTCCAGCAGCACCATGGGGCCGTCCAGACACGGGTGCGGTGTCTTGTTCATGGGCATGATCTGAAAGCTCATGTGGGCGGGCTCGGTGTACTCCAGGATCTGCCGAATCTGCGCCCGCATAACCTCGCGGCCGCCGACGTCGCGCCTCAGGAGGCTTTCCTCCAGGATGAAGTGGCCCACGGTCGGCCGTTCCCGTTGCCAGATCGCCTGCCGTTCCATGCGGGCGTTCACCCACTGCTCGGCCTTCTCGCTTCCGATTGCAGGGTAGCGATAGTCGAACACTGCACGGCAGTAATCCCTGGTCTGGAGGAGTCCTGGAACGAGCAGGCTCTCGTACGACAGGAAGCTCAGCGCCTCCTGCTCGTGATCGACCAGGCCCTGTGCGAACTGGACGATCCGGTCCCGTACCGGCAGCCGTGCGACGACTACCGTCAACGCGCCACCGGTGTTAAGCAGCTCATCGAACTGTTCTGCTCGATCGGGCTGTAGGGCGAGCCTCCCTTGCTCGATGGACCTCACCGTGTCGACGGAGATGTTGGCCATCTCGGCCAACTGCTCCTGGGTGAGGCGTGCTTTCTTGCGGTAGTGGGCGACGAGCGCGCCGACCGCGTACCACGAACCGACCTTCTTGGGCCTTGGTGCCTCGTGCATGGCCGTTCCTTTCCCCCATATGCACGCCGATCTGTCGTAGTGGACTCGTAGTAATGAGGACTACGACTTCACTCACTGCCCCACTGTAGTGACGCACGGTGACAGTGATCTCGTGAATGCACAAACCCAACACCCCCACACACGCCAGGCGTTCTACCGTCGGGACCGCAGATCGGTACGGCTCGCACGGAAGTTCGCGTGGCAGACGTTGACCGACTGGGCGGCGGTCGAACGCGGAGAGGACGTCCTGCTCTGCGTAAGCGAGTTGGCGACGAACGCTCTTCTCCATGGTGTCCCCGCAGGCCGTGGTTTTCTCCTCCGGCTGGTGCTGCATGCGGAGGGCGCTCTACGGGTGGAGGTGCACGACAGTGGTCCGGGAGAGGTCGGCTGCCCGGGGCCGGTGCCGGAGGCGGACGCGGAACACGGGAGGGGGCTGCTTCTCGTTGCGGCCCTGGCTGACAAGTGGGGCGTGGGGGAGCGGAACCCAGGAAAGATCGTGTGGTGTGAGTTCCTCGTGAAGTGACCGTGGGGCCGCCCGCTTCTTTGGTCAGTGTCGTGCTTCCACGAGGTGAGTCAAGGGCGCTGCGCGTCGGCTGCGCCGATGGGCCTGCGGCCCACCCTTGACACACCTCGCTCCAGCACGGGTTAGAAGCGAGCGGGCAGCCCGGGGAAAGTGGCCGGCTGAACCAGGTCGGGCCCTACCGTCGGCTGCGTACGCATCGTGGGTCGGGGATACGCGCCCGCGCCTCGCCAGCACGCCGGGCGGGCTAAGCGGCTTGCGGCCCGGTGGGTGGTACGCGGCGGCGCCTCGCATGGACGCCGGGCCGGTTCGGCGTCTGAGGGCCGGGGCGGGGGGGGATTGTTGGCCGATCCACCGGATGTGGGTGGTTTGTTATGGAAATACCTGTCCATAACAAACCCCCTGACCACCACCCCCAAGCCCCGCCATGGAATCGGCCCGTTGGCCCGTTGGCCCGTTGGCCCGTTGGCCCGTTGGACCGGTCGCCCGTTGGACCGGTCGCCCGGTGGGCCGGTGGGCCGGTGGGGTGGTGGGCCGGTGGGGCAATGGGGCGATGGGCCGGTGGGCCGGTGGGGCGGTGTGCGATCGCGCGGCCCTTTTCGGGCTCCCCGCCACGGTCACGGGGCGAGGGGGCGATACGTCCGGTGGGTCGTTTTGGACTACGTGTTCAGAACTGACCCCCTGGCCCCTGGCCCGGTCGCCAGTGGTCGCGCAGGGCTTACCGGAACCCGCTCGCGCGTCGTGGGGTGAGGTGGACGACATGTCCGGCGGGAAGTTTTGGAAAGCTTGTCCACAACCAACCCCCTGACCGCCAGCCCTGCCAGCCCTGCCAGCCCTGCCAGCCCTGCCAGCCCCGCCAGGGCGGTGGCGGCCGTCATGGCACCAGTGCCCGCCCCTGAATCCGCGAGGCGGGGCCGCGAAAAGCCACCCCCAATGCGGGGCAAGGTGGCAGCAGTACTCACCACCCACTCGCCCGCAGGCCGCCGACCCCACCCGGCGTGCTGGCGAGGCGCGACCGCGTACCACCCCCCACCGGGCCGGTAGCCGTTTAGCCGGCCCGGCGTGCTGGCGAGGCGAGGATGCGCACCACTCACCGGGCCGCAAGCCGCTTAGCCCACCGGGCGTGCTGGCGAGACGCGACCGCGTACCACCCCACCGGGCCGGTAGCCGCTTAGCCCACCGGGCGTGCTGGCGAGGCGCGGGCGCGCACCCCTGCCGACGGGGTCTCGTAGGTCGCCCATGGGTCCGGTACCGGGCTGGGCCACTGTTCCTTCGGGCCGCTCGCTCGCTTCTACCCCGGGCTGGAGCGAGGTGTGTCAAGGGTGGGCCGCAGGCCCATC
>NZ_BMSK01000023.1 GCF_014649115.1 Streptomyces eurythermus
CTCATCGAGATCTACCAGAACTGCAACATCTTCAACGACGGCGCCTTCGACGCCCTCAAAGACAAACAACAGGCCCAGGAGGCGCTGATCCGTCTGGAGCACGGACAGCCCATCCGGTTCGGCGCCGACGGCACACGAGGGGTCGTACGCGACCGGGCCACCGGTGACCTGAAGGTCGTCACCGTGACCACGGAGAACGAGGCGGACATCCTGGTCCACGACGCGCACGCCGCGTCCCCGACCACCGCCTTCGCCCTCTCCCGCCTCGCCGACCCCGACACCCTCCACCACACCCCCATCGGCGTCTTCCGCTCCGTCGACCGGCCCGTCTACGACACCCTCATGGCCGACCAACTCGACACCGCCGTCGAACAACGCGGCAAGGGCGACCTCGCCGCACTGCTCGCGGGCGGCGACACCTGGACGGTCGTGGGCTGACCTTCCCGCCGACTCACGAGGCCCGGGACCGGACGTCCCGGGCCTCGTCATGTGTCCGGCCGGTGTCCCGCGCGTCGTCGTACGCCCGGCGGGCCGCCTCGACCCGGTCCATGCGGTCGTGGGTCCATCGGGCGAGGGCCCGTACCTGCTCCGCCGCCTCGCGGCCGAGGTCGGTGAGCGAATAGTCGACGCGGGGCGGGATGACCGGCTTGGCGTCCCGGTGCACCAGTCCGTCGCGCTCCAGGGTCTGCAGGGTCTGGGTGAGCATCTTCTCGCTGACGGTCCGCCCGCTGGAGCCGCCGACCGCCCGGCGCAGCTCGCTGAACCGGTACGACCGCTCCAGCAGCTCGATCAGGACGAGGACGCCCCAGCGGCTCGTGACGTGCTCCAGGACCAGGCGGTGGGGGCACAGCGCCTCCGCGTCCGCCCCACTCTTACTTACCGGCATGCCAGTACCTTACTTCAAAGTGGGTACTTTCTCATCCACAGCGCTTCCCGTACGGTCGGTGTCATCAGGACATCGATCCCAAGGAGTCGGACAACATGAGCATCGTCGTCACCGGAGCCACCGGACAGCTCGGCCGTCATGTCGTGACGCAGTTGCTGGAGAAGGTCCCGGCGGAGCGGATCACCGCCGTCGTCCGGGACGCGGCGAAGGGCGCCGACCTCGCCGCGCGGGGCGTACGGCTGGCCGTCGCCGACTACAACGCGCCCGAGACCCTGGACGGCCTGTTCACGGCCGGCGACAAGGTCCTGCTGATCTCCGGCAGCGAGGTCGACAAGGACCGGGTGGCGCAGCACACGGCCGTCATCGACGCGGCCAAGGCGGCCGGCGTGGCGCTGCTCGCCTACACCAGCGCCCCGGGCACCCTGACGGCCGCGCTGGCGGACGCCCACCGGGCGACCGAGAAGGTGCTGCTCGCCTCCGGCCTGCCCTACACCCTGCTGCGCAACGGCTGGTACCACGAGAACTACACCGAGCACCTGGCGCCGGTGCTGGAGCACGGCGCGGTCGTGCAGGCCGCCGGCGACGGCCGGGTCTCCTCGGCCGCCCGCGCCGACTACGCCGCCGCCGCGGTCGCGGTGCTGACCGGCGAGGGCCACGAGAACGCCACGTACGAGCTGGGCGGCGACGAGGCGTGGAGCTTCGCCGAGTACGCGGCCGAGCTGAGCCGGCAGACCGGCCGGGAAATCGTCTACCGGCAGGTCTCGGTGGCGGACCTCACCGGCATCCTGACCGGCGCCGGGCTGCCCGAGCCGCTGGCCGGGATCCTCGCCGGCGTGGACGCCTCGATCGCCGAGGGCGAGCTGGTCGTCTCCTCCGGCGACCTGTCCCGGCTGATCGGCCGCCCCACCACTCCGCTGGCCGAGGCCGTCACGGCCGCGCTGAAGAACTGAACCGAGAACAGGGCCGGCTTGGCCGGAGCGCCGGCTTGGCCGAAGGGCCTGCTCATCCGCCCCTCCCTCCCCTGTCATGACCGTATGACGAAACGAACATGACACCGGAGGGCGTCCGGCGCTACCTTCGTGCTCGCGCGTCCGCACCGGGCGCGCGAGCGAGAGGGAGGGGCCGGTGGCCGGGAAATCCGAGGGTGAGCACCGCATAGGCCTGCTGAACGGCTTCGCCGCCTACGGGATGTGGGGCCTGGTGCCCCTGTTCTGGCCCCTGCTGAAACCGGCCGGGGCCGCGGAGATCCTCGCCCACCGCATGGTGTGGTCCCTGGTGGTGGTCGCCGTCGCGCTGCTCTTCGTGCGCCGCTGGGCGTGGGCCGGACAGCTGCTGCGCCAGCCCCGGCGGCTCGGTCTGGTCGCCGTGGCAGCCGCCGTGATCACCGTCAACTGGGGCGTGTACATCTGGGCGGTCAACGCGGGCCACGTCGTGGAGGCCTCGCTGGGCTACTTCATCAACCCGCTGGTCACCATCGCGATGGGCGTGCTGCTCCTCAAGGAGCGGCTGCGGCCCGCGCAGTGGGCGGCGGTCGCGGTCGGCCTCGCCGCCGTCGTCGTCCTCACCGTCGGCTACGGCCGTCCGCCGTGGATCTCGCTCTGCCTCGCCTTCTCCTTCGCCACCTACGGGCTGGTCAAGAAGAAGGTCGACCTCGGCGGGGTGGAGTCACTGGCCGCCGAGACCGCGATCCAGTTCCTGCCGGCGCTGGGCTATCTGATCTGGCTGGCCGCGCAGGGGGACGCCACGTTCGCGGCCGAGGGCGCCGGACACGCCGCCCTGCTCGCCTCCACCGGCCTGGTCACCGCCGTGCCGCTGGTCTGCTTCGGCGCGGCGGCGATCCGCGTGCCCCTGTCCACGCTGGGCCTGTTGCAGTACCTGGCCCCGGTCTTCCAGTTCCTGCTCGGCATCCTCTACTTCCACGAGGCCATGCCGGCCGAGCGGTGGGCCGGGTTCGCGCTGGTCTGGCTGGCGCTGGTGCTGCTCACGGTCGACGCGCTGCGCTTCTCCCGGCGCCCGCGCCGACTCCCCGAACCGGCGCCCCGCACCACCGAGACACCCTCGTCGGCACCCGCGGACGTCTGACCGGGGCGCGAGTGCTACGGGTCTTACGGGTACTACGGGTCTTACGGGTACTACGGGTGCTGCCGGTACTACGGGCAGGGCCGTACCACGGGTACTACGGGCAGGACGGGTACTACGGGTACTACGGGTCCTACGGGCAGGCCGCCGGGCCGGTCAGGCCCGTGCCGCCTTCGCCGCGCGGTCGGTCAGACGGACCATGCGGGCGCGGGCGGCCTCCAGCGGGCGAAGGTCGTCGGCGGCGGGACCCGGCTCGGCGGAGAGGTCCGCCCACAGGCCGATCAGCTCATGGCCCAGCCGCAGGCCCTCCTCGGGGTCGCGCACCGCACGCCACGCGGTCGCCGCGCTCTGCAGGTTGCCGTAGGCCGCCTCCCCGTCCCGGGCCTGGTGGCGCAGCCGGGCCAGCTCCAGCGACAGCCGGCAGGCGCGCACGGGATCGTCCCCCAGGTAGGCGATGTAGGCGGACAGCTCGCGCACGTGCAGCACCTCGGCGTGGTGCGGGCCGAACACGGCGGAGGCCTCGGCGAGCGTGCGTTCGGCCAGTTCCGCCGCCGCGTCGATACGGCCCGCGCGCACGGCCTCGTTGATCCGGCCCATCGGCTCGGCGAGCAGCTCCGCGCCCTCGGCGGTCTCGGTCAGCGGCCCGTCCCCGAGCACCTCCTCGGCGACCGCGTCGAAGCCGCGGGCCGGGGTCTGCGCGGGCGCGGGCTCGTCATGAGGCAGCCCCAGACCCAGGGCCGTACCCGCTCCCGTACCCGTGCCCGCACCCGAGGCCGTACCCGCGCCCGCACCCGCACCCGCACCCGCACCCGCACCCGCACCCGCACCCGAGGCCGTACCCGTGCCCGCGCCCCGCGTGTCGGTCACGGGCCGCGCGTCGGTCGCCGGCACGGGGCCGAACGGGCCGGCCGGTGCCTGCGGGGTGCCCGGTGTGCCGCCCGGCGCGGTGTGCGCCGCAGGGGCCGTGTCCGGTGTCCGAGGGGTGGTCAGCCGGACCGGTTCGCCGGTCACCCGGCTGGAGCCGTCGGCCGAGACCTCCAGGGGCACCACACAGCCCGCGAGGTCGTCGTGGACCGTGGCGTGTATGGGCGCCCCGACGCTGATGGCCAGGCTCTGGAGGCGGTTCAGGACGGCCTGCTGGATCTCCTCGCCGGGCGCCGCGGCCACCGGCACCCCGTCCACCGAGGCGCTCTCCGGGCCGTACACCCGGACGGGCACCGCCGCCGGGTACCCCACGGTCCGCGGCGCCCGCTTCTTCTCGAAGCTGAGTCCAGCCATCGGTGTCCCTCCACTCCCCCGGCGTCGCGATCCGGTCCTACGCATCCTGACCACCAGTGTGTCGGCTGCCCACGGCTGCCGGGTCACCGCGACGTCACAGCCTCGCACCAGCGCGCCCCCTGGCGCCGTGAACCTGACGTCGAGAACCCCCTGGCGCCAGTTGAATGCGTGTGCATAAGATGCGTGTGCACCTTGTTCGTTGGTACGACCTGACGCACCCGGGAGACCTCATGAGCCGCCGCTTTCTCTTCGTCCTGGGCAGTGCCCGCGCCGAAGGCAACACCGAGCTGCTGGCCCGCCGGGCCGCCGAACAGCTCCCCGACGACGTCGGACAGCGCTGGATCGACCTCTCCGGGCAGCCGCTGCCCGACTTCGAGGACCTGCGGCACGACAGCGACCACGTACGACCGCCGTCCGACACCCCGCTCGGGCTGCTGCTGGACGCCACGCTCGAGGCCACGGACATCGTGATCGCCTCGCCGGTGTACTGGTACTCGGTCTCCGCCCAGACCAAGCGCTACCTGGACCACTGGTCCGGCTGGCTGCGCATCCCGGGCCTCGACTTCAAGGCGAGGATGGCCGGCCGCACCCTCTGGGGCGTCGCCGCGCTCGCCCACGAGGAGCTGTCCGTGGCCGGCCCGTACGCCGGCACCCTGCGCTACTCGGCCGCGTACATGGGGATGCGGTTCGGCGGCGTACTGCTGGGCAACGGCAGCAAGCCGGGCGACGTCCTGAACGACACCGAGGCGCTGACCCGCGCCAAGACCTTCTTCGCGCAGGACGCGCCCCTCGCGCGCTTCCCGTACGAGACGGCCGACGCCGCCTGAACCCACGGCACCGGCCGCCCGGCGCCTAGGCGCTGATGTCCTTCGCCGTGAACCGCGCCCAGGCCGCCGAGCCGAACACGACCGCGTACAGCGCCTGGAGGCCGAGGTCGCGCATCAGGTCGTCCCAGTAGACGGGGTCGCGCATCAGGTCGGCGAACGACAGCCAGTAGTGCGAGAAGAGGTACGGCTGCACCGCGTGCAGCTGGGGTATCTGGTCCACGATCTGCACGGTGATGAGCAGGCCGACCGTGGTCGCCATGGCCGCGATGCCGCTGTTGGTGAGGGTCGACACGAACAGGCCGAGGGCCGCCACCCCCACCAGGGACGCCGCGACGACCAGGGCGATCAGCAGCGCGCGGGCCAGCCCCTCGCCGAGGCCGATCCGGGTGCCGGAGATCGTCGTCAGCTCACCGAACGGGAACAGCAGCGCCCCCACGGCCAGCGCCGAGACCGCGACCACCAGCGTGGCCAGCAGGCAGAAGGCCAGCACGGTCGCGTACTTGGTGAACAGCAGCCGGGTGCGGCCGGCCGGGGCCACCAGCAGATAGCGCAGGGTGCCCGCGCCCGCCTCCCCGGCGATCGCGTCGCCGGCCACGACGCCGACCGCCATCGGCAGGAAGAACGGCAGGGTCGCGGCCAGCGCGGTGAACACCAGGAACAGCCCGTTGTTGGTGATCTGCGCGATGAAGGCCGGGCCCTCGCCGCCCCCGCCGCCCACCTGCCCGCCGCCCCGGGTCTCGATCCGCACCGCGACCCCGATCAGCACCGGCACCGCGGCCAGCACCCCGAGCAGGGCGAGCGTGCGCCACCGCCGGACGGTGGTGACCAGCTCGCTGCGCAGCAGCCCGAGGGCCCACAGCGGGTTCGGCCGGCGCACGGCGGCGGCCCCGGTCGGGTACTCAGCCCGCGACATCGAAGCCCTCCCCGGTCAGCGCCACGAACGCGTCCTCCAGCGAGGCGCGTTCGACGGTCAGGCCCCGGACCCGGACCCCGGCGGTGACCAGGGCCGCGGTCACCTCGGCGAGATCCCGCCCGGGCGGTTCACCGGTGACCCGGTCGCCGTCGGCGGTCACGTCCCCGACGCCCAGTTCCTTCAGCACCCGGGCCGCCTCGGCCGGGTCCGGAGTGGTCACGACCAGCCGGCCGCGCGCCCCGGCCGCCAGGTCGGCCACCTCGCCCTGGGTGACGAGCCGGCCCTGCGCCATGACCGCCGCGTGGGTGCACACCTGCTCGATCTCGTCCAGCAGGTGCGAGGAGAGGAACACGGTCGTACCGTCGGCGGCCAGCTCCCTGATCAGGGTACGGATCTCGCGCATGCCCTGCGGGTCGAGGCCGTTGGTGGGCTCGTCCAGCACGAGCAGCCGGCGCGGCTGGAGCAGCGCGGCGGCCAGGCCCAGGCGTTGTTTCATGCCGAGCGAGTACGCCTTCGCCTTCTTGCCGGCGGCCGCCGTCAGGCCGACCCGGTCCAGCGCGGCGGCCACGCGCGCGTGCCGGGTGCGCGGGTCGGCGGTGGGGTCGGCGGAGTCGTAGCGCACCAGGTTGTCCCGGCCGGAGAGGAAGCCGTACAGCGCGGGGCCCTCGATGAGGGCCCCGACCTGCGGAAGGACCGTACGGGCCGCCCGCGGCATGGGGCGGCCGAGCAGCCGGACCGTGCCCGCGGTCGGTTCGATCAGGCCCATCAGCATCCGGATGGTGGTGGTCTTGCCGGAGCCGTTCGGGCCGAGGAAGCCGAAGACGCTGCCCTTGGGGACGGTCAGGTCGAGACCGTCCACGGCGAGCTGTCCGCCGCGGTAGCGCTTGGTGAGCCCGCGCGTGTCGATCACGCCCGCCGGATCACCGTCCGGCGGGCCGCCACGCTCGCGTTCGTCCATCGGCTTCCCCTCGTTTCGTCGGTCCCCTGGGGTCACTTCCCCGCGTCGGCCGCCTTCACCAGGGTCTCCTTCGTCACCAGGCCGGCGTACACCTTGCCGTCGTCGGTGATCAGGGCGTTGACCAGGCGGGTGGAGAAGACCGTGCCCTTGCCGAACTTCCCGGAGACCGGGTCGCCGAGCGAGCCGAGGAAGCCGCCGAGGTCACCGCCCTGGGAACCGGTGGGAAGGCCGCCCTTGGCGCCGGTGTCGACGGTGGCGACGGACGTCCAGCCCTTGCCGAGGACGTCCAGCCCGCCGAGGCCCCCGGCGAGGTCCTCGTCGTGCTTCGGCGCCGGGGTCCTGGCCGCCGCGTCCTTCTCCTCGGTGACCTTCGCGCCCTTCGGCGGGGTGAAGTCGAAGGTGGAGGCGGCCGGCCGGGCGAACGAGACCTGGGTGAAGCCGGCGTCGACCACGGCGGCGCCGCCGCTCCTCGGGGTGAGCGTGAACTTCAGCGGCGTCCAGGTCTTCGCGTCCACGGCGATGCTGATCGCGCCGACCGTGGTGCCGGACTGCCGGGGCCGGATCAGCAGCTTGTAGGCGTCACGGCCGGCCACCTGCGCGGTGCCGTCGACGGTGACGGACGTGGTGTCGTCCACCGCCTTCAGCGCCTTCTCGGCGAAGTCCCCGGGCGTGGCCGGCGGCTCGGCCCGGCGCTCCTTGCCGGACCCGGCCGCGGTGGAGTGGTAGACCTCGTTGCTCTTGCTGTCGTAGCCCCAGACGTCCTTGCCGTCGTGGATGAGGCTGTACTCGGCGCCGCGCTCCAGCAGCGACACCTTCTGCCGGTCCGGGCCGTCGGCGGCGACCCGCAGGGTGTGCATGCCGGTCGCCAGCTCGGTGAGCCTGGACCGCGGGTCGGCGGAGGAGCCGTCGCCGGAGCCGCCGTGGCCGGAGCCGGAGAGCAGGCCGTCCTCGAGGCCGCCGAGGTCGGGCAGGCCGAGGTCGGTGGTGATCTTCACGGTGCCGGACAGCTGCTGCACGTCCGACTTGGCCATCTTGTCGATGAGCTGCTGCGCGGTGATCTTCGGCAAATCGGGGTCGCCGGAGTCGGCGAGCGCCGGGACGAGCCCGATCGTGGCCGCCGCCACCCCCACCACCGCGACCGGAACGGCATACCGGGCGGCCTTGCGCCGGCCGGAGCGCGGGGCCCCGTCCCGCGCGGCCCCCTCGCGCGCGGCGCCCACTGCGTCGTCGGATTCGTACGGTGCCATGTGTGCCTTACCTCCGTCGTCGGCGGCGGCTGTTCTCACGCTGGTCAACCCTGAGCCGCCATTCTCACCCGAATCGATGAGGAGTGGTGATGCGTGCGGTTTCCATATGACCAAATCCGCCGTCAGGAAGCGTCAGCCCTCGGAGGCAACTGCGCCTACGCCTGCGGTATGACACCCAGCGACCGTGTCACCCCGCGACCCGTAGGGGTCGTCAGGGAGGCAGCGCCCATATGAGGGACGCCGGGATCCGGCCACGGAGGGGACATCGGGGGCCGGCCACGGAAAGGACACCAGGGGCCGGCGGGGGCCGTGCGGGGGTCCGCCAGCGGGTCGGTGCGCGGTCGTACAGTCGTACGGTCGTACGCCGGTCAAGCCGGGACGGTACGGCGTCGGCGTCGGCCCGAGCGGGCCGGACCGGGTCAGCCGGCGCGGTGGACCACCGCGTCGCACAGTTCCGTCAGCGCGGCCTTGGCGTCGCACTCCGGCAGCGGGGCCAGCGCGGCCCGCGCCTCCTCCGCGTACCGGACCGTGTCCCGGCGGGCCTGCTCCAGCGCGGGGTGGGCGCGCAGCGCGGCCAGCGCCCGGGCGTGCCGGGTGTCGTCGCTGAGGTCGGAGTCCAGCAGTTCGCACAGCGCGATGTCCTCGGCCAGCCCGAGCCGGGCGGCCCGCTCGCGCAGCCGGAGCACCGGCAGCGTCGGGATGCCCTCGCGCAGGTCGGTGCCGGGGGTCTTGCCGGACTCGTGGGAGTCGGAGGCGATGTCCAGGACGTCGTCCGCCAGCTGGAAGGCGACGCCGAGCCGTTCGCCGTACTGGGTGAGCACGTCCACGACCCGCTCGCCGGCGCCGGACATCATCGCGCCGAACCGGCAGGACACCGCCACCAGGGAGCCGGTCTTGCCGGCCAGCACGTCCAGGTAGTGCTCGACCGGGTCGCGGCCGTCCGAGGGGCCCGCGGTCTCCAGGATCTGCCCGGTGACCAGCCGTTCGAACGCCAGGGCCTGCACCCGGACCGCCTCCGGACCGAGGTCGGCGAGGATCTGGGAGGCGCGGGCGAAGAGGAAGTCGCCGGTGAGGACCGCGACGGAGTTGCCCCAGCGGGTGTTGGCGCTGTCCACCCCGCGCCGTACGGCCGCCTCGTCCATGACGTCGTCGTGGTACAGCGTGGCCAGGTGGGTGAGCTCCACGACCACGGCCGACGGCACGACGCCCGGCGCGTACGGGTCGCCGAACTGGGCGGCGAGCATCACGAGCAGTGGCCGGAATCGTTTCCCGCCGGCCCGCACGAGGTGCTGCGCGGCCTCGGTGATGAACGGGACCTCGCTCTTGGTGGCTTCGAGCAAGCCTTCCTCGACAGCCGCCAATCCGGCCTGGACATCGGCTTCCAGAGCCTGGTCCCGCACGCTCAGCCCGAACGGCCCGACGACGGTCACGAGGGGTCTCCTGTCTGCTGGTGTCTGCTGGCGATTACACGGTTTGTCGATAGGTCGCTGCCATCACTCAAGTCAGCGTATCCGGTCCTGTTTCGATCACCGATAGCGCCCACCGGTCCAGCCCGGGTGGTATCGGATCATGACCGGCATGGTTTTGATCACACGGTAATAAGGGGACATATATCGACTTAACGGTAATCCGGATGCCGTGTCGCGACCTCTCCACACCTTCCTCTCCCTCGCCTTCCCCGGCCGGCCCCTACGACAACGACGCGCGCCACATCCCGGGTTCCACCACGACCCGGACTTCAGACCTGAATCCCCCTAATCCCCCATGTCTGATTTGAAGTCTTTTGCTATTTCGTGAATTGGGTCACTCGTCCGGCCCATCCACGCCGCCCACCGCCGCGCCCGCCCCCCTTGCCCCGTCGGCGAGTTGAGGATTGGCGATCGCAAAGGATCAAGCACCCCATACGGCATCGATCAAGGTCAAATGGCACGTTGTATGAATCCGGTACTTGTTCCCGACATGTGCTCTCGCATACGTTCCGGCCGTCGGGCGGACGCCGAATCCTGCCGCCGCCCGCGTCACCCATTCACGAACTCTTTCGTACGGCAGGAGCGGGGGACCCAGGTAAGTCGCCGCGCCGGACGGCATCCGCCGCGCCGGAACGGCTTGGGGTGAAGCCGTGCCTCCTCCCGGGCACGGCCGGGCGCCTCCCCGCCCGAACCCGACAGCTCACCTCGCAGGCGCCGGAGAGGACCTTTCGATGCCTGCTGCCGCTCAGCACCGCCGTACCCGGAACGCCCGCCTCGTCCGCACCCTCGCCGCCGCCTGCACCGGCGCCGCCGTCCTCGCCCTGCCGCTCATCGGCGCGACCGCCGCGTCCGCCGCCACCACCGCGGCCCCGACGGTGGGCACCACCCCCGCCGGATACCCGGACAACCTGGACGGCTGGATCCGCGAATCGCTCGCGATCATGGCCGAGAAGAACATCCCGGGCACCTACAACGGCATCCACCGCAACATCATCCGCGAGTCCTCCGGCAACCCGGCGGCCATCAACCTCTGGGACTCCAACGCGGCCAAGGGCATCCCGTCCAAGGGCCTGCTCCAGGTCATCGACCCCACCTTCAACGCGTACCACGTCGCCGGGACGTCCTTCGACATCTACGACCCGGTCGCGAACATCACCGCCGCCTGCAACTACGCGGCGGACCGGTACGGGTCGATCGACAACGTCTTCGGCGCCTACTGACCGGCCCGGCCGCCCGGCCCTTCCCCCGGTCAGGCGGCCGGGAACAGTCTTTCGAGGACGACGGCGACACCGTCGTCCTCGTTCGACACCGTCACCTCGTCGGCCACCGCCTTCAGCTCGGGGTGCGCGCCGGCCATGGCGACACCGCGCGCCGCCCAGCGGAACATCGGGATGTCGTTGGGCATGTCACCGAAGGCGAGGGCCCGTTCGGGTCCGATACCCAGCCGCTCGGCGGCCAGCGCCAGACCGGTCGCCTTCGTCACCCCGCTCGGCTGGAGCTCCACGGTGCCCGGCCCCGACATGGTGACGGTCGCCAGCGAGCCCACCACCGAACGCGCCACGGCCGCCAACTCGTCGTCGGACAGCTCGGCGTGCCGCAGCAGCACCTTGCTGATGGGCTCGGCCCACAGATCGGCGCGCCGGCCGACCCGCACCGCGGGCAGCGTCGGGTGCGGCATCCGGTAGCCGGGCTCGATGAGCGTGAGCCCGTCCTCGCCGTCCTGGTCGACCGCCGCGAACACCTGCCCGACCTCCGCCTCGACCTTGCCGAGCGCGGTCTCCGCCAGCTCCCGGTCCAGCCGCACCGACCACAGCAGCCGGCCGGCCCGGGCGTCGTAGACCTGCGCTCCCTGCCCGCACACCGCCAGCCCGGTGCCGCCGAGGCGCGCGAGCAGGGGCCGTACCCGCGGCGCCGGGCGGCCGGTGACCACCAGGTGCCGGGCCCCGGCCCGCGCCACCCGCGCGAGCGCGGCGAGCGACCGGTCGGAGACGGTGTCGTCGCCGCGCAGCAGCGTTCCGTCCAGGTCAGTGGCGATGAGGGCATATGCCGGGGTGGATGCCATGCCCAGAGAATACGGACCCCGGGCCCCGCCGACTCATCCCCCGTTCCCCGTTCCCGCCGTACCGCCCGGCCCCAACTGCCCTACGGTTCCTGCTCGGTGACGAAAGCCCGCCGAACTGTCGTGGGCCCGTGCGAGCACTCTTTCGAGCAATCCCCGAGCCACAAGGACCACTGCCCATGACACGCGTGTCGGCCGTAACGTGTGGCCCGACCACATGGAACGCTTCGCCATGCATGGCACGGATGAGAGTGAGGCAGCACCCATGCCCCCCTTCGACGTCCCCGAGGGCGACCCCTTCGGCCCGCACAACCTCCCCTACGGCGTGTTCTCGCCCAACGGCAGCACGGAGCGGAGGATCGGCGTCCGGCTCGGGAACCACGTCCTCGACGCGGGCGCCACGGCGGCGGCGGTCGGCTCGCCCCACCAGGCGCTGCTCGCCGCCCCCACCCTCAACCCGCTGCTGGCCGCCGGCCGCGCCACCTGGTCGGAGATACGGCGCGCCGTCACCTCCTGGGTCACCGACCCGGCGCACCGCCCGACCGTCGAGCCGCTGTTCCACCCCCTGTCCGAGGTGACCCTGCACCTGCCCTTCGAGGTGGCGGACTACGTCGACTTCTACGCCTCGGAACACCACGCCCGCAACGTCGGCCGGATCTTCCGCCCGGACGCCGAGGACAGCCTCACCCCCAACTGGAAGCACCTGCCGATCGGTTACCACGGCCGCGCCGGCACGGTCGTCGTCTCCGGCACGGACGTCGTACGGCCCGCCGGGCAGCGCAAGGGCCCCGCCGACCCCGCCCCCGTCTTCGGCCCGTCGATCCGGCTGGACATCGAGGCCGAGGTCGGCTTCGTGGTGGGCGTGCCGTCGCGGCAGGGCCGCCCCGTGGCGCTCGGCGACTTCCGCGAGCACGTCTTCGGGCTGTGCCTGCTCAACGACTGGTCCGCGCGGGACATCCAGGCATGGGAGTACGTCCCGCTCGGCCCGTTCCTCGGCAAGTCCTTCGCGACCTCGGTCTCGGCGTGGATCACCCCGCTGGAGGCGCTGGAGCACGCGCGCGTGGCACCCCCCGAGCGCACCCACCCGCTGCTGCCCTACCTGGACGACACGGCCCCGGGCGGGGAACCCGGCGGCTACGACCTCCGCATCTCCGTCGCGATCAACGGCCACGTGGTCTCCGAACCGCCGTTCTCCACCATGTACTGGACCGCCGCCCAGCAGCTCGCCCACATGACGGTGAACGGCGCCTCGCTGCGCACCGGCGACCTGTACGGCTCGGGCACGGTGAGCGGCCCGGCCGAAGACCAGCGCGGTTCGCTGCTGGAGCTGACCTGGAACGGCCGCGACCCCCTCGAACTCCCCTACGGCAAGCGGGCGTTCCTGATGGACGGGGACGTGGTGACCCTGTCCGCCTGGGCTCCCGGCCCGGACGGCCACCGGGTGGGGCTGGGCGAGGTCACGGGCCGCGTCGTGGCGGACTGAGCCGCGGCACGGCGGCCGGCGCGCCGACGGGGCCGGGACCCTGTTCCGGTCCCGTCGAACTCACCTCCCCCACCTGGGACTTCGCCGCCTTTCCCGGTCGGATCGCCGCCGGCACCTGACTCACACCGCCCTTCTTCGCCATACTGACGGGGACACGCATCCGCACCCCGCGCGGCCGTGCGCTGCGTGCCCCGCACCACCCAGCACCCGCACACCTTTCCGACCAGGAACCGGAGCCCCGGCATGACCGTCTGCCTGCTCCTGCTGAGCGCCGTCGCCCTGGCGGCCGCCGTACCGGCGCCGCGCGCGCTGACCCGGGCGGCCTGGCCCGAACGGGAACCCGTGGTCGCGCTGTGGGTGTGGCAGTGTCTGGTCGCCACCGTCCTGCTGTGCTGCCTGACCGCACTGGTCCTGGGCGCGGCGGCCGTCTTCCACACCGTCCGCGACCATGTGTTCGCCCCCGCGCCGCCCGCCGTCACCGCCGCCTACGACCTGTCCGCCACCCCGGTGTGGACCACCGCCCTCACCCTGCTGCTGGCCTGCGGGGCCGCCTGGACGACGGCCATGCTGGCCCGGGAACTGTTCGAGGCCCGCCGCAGCCGGGGCCAGGCCCGGGCGCAGCTGCGCGAACGCGCCCCCGAACTGCCGCCGGGACTGCGGGCGCCGCGCGGGCCGATGCTGGTGCTGGAGGACGAGTACCCCGACGCCTGGTGGATGCCGGGGCACCCGCCTCAGCTGGTCGTCACCACAGGAGCGCTGCACCGCCTCACCGACCTCCAGCTCGACGCCGTCCTCACCCACGAGCGCGGACACGCCCGCGCCCACCACGACTGGCTGCTGCACCTGTCCGCCGCGCTCGCCACGGGCTTCCCGCGCGTGCCGCTCTTCGCCCACTTCTGCGACCAGACGCACCGCCTGGTCGAACTGGCCGCCGACGACGCCGCCTCCCGGCGCTGCGGGCACCTCACCACGGCGCTCGCCCTGATCGAGCTGAACCAGCACCGGGGCGTGCTCTCCTGCGCCTCCAGCCGCCGGCTGCTGGGCGAGCGCGTGGACCGGCTGCTGGAGCCGCCGCCACGGCTGCTGCGCCGGCACCGGGCGCTGACCACGACGGTGGCCGCGCTGGTGCCGCTGGTGCCGCTGCTGATCACCTTCGCCCCCGGGCTGACGGCGCTGTCCTGACGGCATCTGTCCTGACGACGCCGTCCTGACAGGTGCCGTCCCGGGAGGTGCACCGGGAGCCCTGGCGGGCCGGGGCGGGCTAGACCCAGTCGGGCTCCGGCTCGGGCTCGTCGGCCGGCTCGGGCCAGTCCGCGTCGTCCGGTGCGCCGGCGGGCGCGGGCACTGCGGCGCCGTCCAGGGAGGCCAGCACCTTGAGCACGCCTTCGCCGTACGTCACCAGCTTCTTCTCACCGACGCCGTTCACCGTGCCCAGCTCCCGCACCGAGCCGGGCCACCGGGTCACGATCTCCCGGAGGGTGGCGTCGTGGAAGATGACGTACGCCGGGACGCCCTGTTCCCTGGCCTGCTCGGCGCGCCAGGCCCGCAGGGCCTCGAAGGCGGGGAGCAGTGCCTCGGGCAGCTCGGCCGCGGCGGCCTTGGCCTTGCCGCCGCCGGAGGCACCGGAGCCGCCGGCGGACCGGGACCGGGAGGCGGCCGGCTTCTTCGGCTCCTTGCGCAGCGGTACCTCCCGCTCGCGCCGCAGTACCGCGCCGCTCGCCTCGGTGAGCACCAGCGTGCCGTACTCCCCCTCGACCGCGAGGAGCCCCTGCGCCAGCAGCTGCCGGATGACGCCCCGCCACTCGCCCTCGGTGAGGTCCTGGCCGATGCCGAACACGGACAGCTGGTCGTGGTCGAACTGGATCACCTTGGCGGTGCGCTTGCCGAGCAGGATGTCCACGATCTGCACCGCGCCGAACTTCTGCCCGCGCTCCCGCTGCAACCGCACCACCGTGGACAGCACCTTCTGCGCGGCGACCGTGCCGTCCCAGGTCTCCGGCGGGGTGAGGCAGGTGTCACAGTTGCCGCAGGCCTCCGCGTCGGCGTCCTGGCCGAAGTAGGCGAGCAGCTGGCCGCGGCGGCACCGGGCGGTCTCGCACAGCGCGAGCATGGCGTCGAGGTGGGAGGCGGCCCGGCGGCGGAACGCCTCGTCGCCCTCGCCGGACTGGATCAGCTTGCGCTGCTGTATGACGTCGTTCAGGCCGTACGCCATCCACGCCGTGGACGGCAGGCCGTCGCGGCCCGCGCGGCCGGTCTCCTGGTAGTAGCCCTCGATCGACTTGGGCAGGTCCAGGTGGGCGACGAAGCGCACGTCCGGCTTGTCGATACCCATGCCGAAGGCGATGGTCGCGACCACGACCAAGCCGTCCTCGCGCAGGAACCGGGACTGGTGCGCCGCGCGCACGGAGGCGTCCAGGCCCGCGTGGTACGGCACCGCCTGGATGCCGTTCGCGGTCAGGAACTCCGCCGTGCGCTCCACCGAGTTCCGCGACAGGCAGTAGACGATGCCGGCGTCACCCGGGTGCTCCTCCCGCAGGAAGGCGAGGAGCTGCTTCTTGGGGTCGGCCTTGGGCACGATCCGGTACTGGATGTTGGGCCGGTCGAAGCTGGCGACGAAGTGCCGGGCCGTCGGCAGGTTCAGCCGCTGGGTGATCTCCTCGTGCGTGGCGCGGGTCGCCGTGGCGGTGAGGGCGATCCGCGGGACGTCCGGCCAGCGCTCGCCGAGCAGGGACAGGGCGAGATAGTCGGGGCGGAAGTCGTGGCCCCACTGGGACACGCAGTGCGCCTCGTCGATCGCGAAGACGGAGATCTTGCCCCGGGAGAGCAGGTCCAGCGTGGCGTCCAGGCGCAGCCGCTCCGGTGCCAGATAGAGCAGGTCCAGTTCGCCCGCCAGGAACTCGGCCTCGACCACCCGCCGCTCGTCGAAGTCCTGCGTGGAGTTCATGAAGCCGGCCCGGACACCGAGGGCGCGCAAGGCGTCCACCTGGTCCTGCATCAGCGCGATCAGCGGGGAGACCACCACGCCCGTACCCGGTCTGACCAGGGCCGGGATCTGGTAGCACAGCGACTTTCCGCCGCCGGTCGGCATGAGCACGACGGCGTCGCCGCCCGCCACCACATGCTCGATGATCGCCTGCTGCTCGCCCCGGAAGGCATCGAATCCGAAGACCCGGTGCAGCGTGGCCAACGCCTCGCTGCCGGCCGCGCCCGGCCCCTCGGTCACCTGTGGCATCTCGCTGATTCCGCCCATCACGCCCATCGTCCTGTCCCCCGCCGGTCCCCCGTGTGTCGTCTGTCGACCGCTCCCTCAACGATAGGGGCCCGCACCGACAGCCTCGGAGTTATCCACAGGCCGGCCGAGGAATCGCACGTCAAGCACGCGAGTGTCGTTCACACGTTCGCGGGAGACCTGCCCGTTTTCCGCCGATAGTCTGAATGCACCGGCGAGACTCCGTCCCATGGGAGCACTGATGAGCGTCGCACCGAAGGCGTCCGCGTCCAGCTGGCCGATCCCGCCGAAGGGCGGCTGGACCGCCGACGACCTGGACCGCCTCCCGAATCTTCCTCCGCATACGGAATTGATCGACGGGAGCCTGGTCTTCGTGAGTCCGCAGACCGCCTTTCACGAGCGAGTTGTCGACTTCTTCAAGTGGCAGCTGCAGTCTCTGGCACCCTCCGATCTGGAGGTGTTCCGCGAGTTCACCATCGACATCGATCGGCAGAACCGGCCTGAGCCGGATGTCATCGTGCTGCGTGCGGACGCGTGGACGACGTCTGATCAGACCCGTTTCCCCGCAGACGCCATCGTGCTGGCTATCGAGGTCGTCTCCGAGGATTCCGTTTCCCGCGACCGTGAGACCAAGCCCTTGAAGTACGCCCGGGCAAGGATTCCCCACTACTGGAGGGTCGAGGACGAAAAGGGTCGCGCCGCCGTGCACGCCTTCGAGCTGGAGCCCACCATCGGCGCTTACACCAGCGTGGGGATCTTCCGCGAGGAGATGAAGGTGGACGCCCCGTTCCCGATCGCCCTGGACCTCACCATGATCAAGGCGCGGCCCGCAAAAGACCGGTAACAGGGGGCAAACAACAACACGCTGCCCGGCACCCCACTGAAGATGGGTGCCGGGCAGCGGCATGCAAGAGGTGGGTGTCAGCGGACGAAGACCCCCGCCTGGCCCGCCAGGTCCAGGAAGTACTGGGGGGCGATGCCGAGGACCAGGGTGGTGGCCACGCCCATGCCGATGGCCAGCATGGTCAGCGGGGACGGGACGGCCACGGTCGGGCCCTCCGGCTTCGGCTCGCTGAAGAACATCAGCACGATCACCCGGATGTAGAAGAACGCGGCGATCGCCGAGGAGATCACACCCACGATGACCAGCGGGACCGCTCCGCCGTCCGCCGCCGCCTTGAACACGGCGAACTTCCCCGCGAACCCGGAGGTCAGCGGGATGCCGGCGAAGGCCAGCAGGAAGACCGCGAAGACCGCCGCCACCAGCGGCGAGCGACGGCCGAGCCCGGCCCACTTGGACAGGTGGGTCGCCTCGCCGCCCGCGTCCCGCACCAGCGTGACCACGGCGAACGCGCCGATCGTCACGAAGGAGTAGCCCGCCAGGTAGAAGAGGACCGAGGACACGCCGTCCTTGGACGTGGCGATGACACCCGCGAGGATGAACCCGGCGTGCGCGATGGACGAGTACGCCAGCAGGCGCTTGATGTCGGTCTGGGTGATGGCGACGACCGCACCGCCCAGCATGGTGATGATCGCCACCGCCCACATCACCGGCCGCCAGTCCCAGCGCAGGCCGGGCAGGACGACGTAGAGCAGGCGCAGCAGCGCGCCGAACGCGGCCACCTTCGTCGCCGCCGCCATGAACCCGGTCACGGGGGTGGGCGCGCCCTGGTAGACGTCGGGCGTCCACATGTGGAACGGCACGGCGCCCACCTTGAACAGCAGGCCCATGACGAGCAGGGCGCCGCCGATCAGCAGCAGCGCGTCGTTGCCCATCGTGTCGGCGAGCGCGGGGTCGACGTCGGTGACGGTGCCGTCGACCACCTGGGCGATGCGGGCGTACGACACCGAGCCCGCGTAGCCGTACAGCAGCGCGATGCCGAACAGGGTGAACGCCGAGGCGAACGCGCCCAGCAGGAAGTACTTGACCGCGGCCTCCTGCGACATCAGCCGCTTGCGCCGGGCCAGCGCGCACAGCAGGTACAGCGGCAGGGAGAGGACCTCCAGGGCCACGAACAGGGTCAGCAGGTCGTTGGCCGCCGGGAAGATCAGCATGCCGCCGATCGCGAACAGGAGCAGCGGGAAGACCTCCGTGGTGGTGAAGCCCGCCCGCACCGCGGCCTTCTCGCTGTCGCTGCCGGGCACGGACGCGGCCTGCGCGGCGAAGGAGTCGACCCGGTTGCCGTGCGCCACGGGGTCCAGGCGCCGTTCCGCGAAGGTGAACAGGCCGACCAGGCCGGCCAGCAGGATGGTGCCCTGGAGGAAGAGGGCCGGACCGTCGACCGCGATCGCGCCCATGGCCGCGATGTGCGCCTTCGTGGTGCCGTACCCGTCGGCCGCGAGCGCGACGACCGCCGCGAACGCGGCGCACAGGGCGACGACGGACACGAACACCTGCGCGTAGTAGCGGGACCGGCGCGGCACGAACGCCTCGATCAGCACCCCCACCAGCGCCGCGCCGATGACGATCAGCGTCGGCGACAATTGTCCGTACTCGATCTTCGGCGCGTCGATCTTCGTGATCGGTTCGGCCGCGGTTGTCCACAGGCTGTGGACGGCTGTTGTACTCACTTGGCCGCCTCCACCTCGGGCCGGGGGTCCTTCTTGTGTACGTCGGACAGGGTCTGTTTGACCGCGGGGTCGACGATGTTCGTGACCGGCTTCGGGTAGACGCCCAGGAAGATCAGCAGCACGATCAGCGGGGCCACGACCAGCACCTCACGCGCGCGCAGGTCGGGCATCGCCGAGACCTCCGGCTTCACCGGGCCCGTCATCGTCCGCTGGTAGAGCACCAGGGTGTACAGGGCGGCGAGGACGATGCCGAAGGTGGCGATGATCCCGATCACCGGGTAGCGCGTGAACGTGCCGACCAGCACCAGGAATTCGCTCACGAACGGGGCGAGGCCGGGCAGCGACAGCGTGGCCAGGCCGCCGATCAGGAAGGTGCCGGCGAGCACCGGGGCGACCTTCTGCACGCCTCCGTAGTCGGCGATGAGCCGCGAGCCGCGCCGGGAGATGAGGAAACCGGCGACGAGCATCAGCGCGGCGGTGGAGATGCCGTGGTTGACCATGTACAGCGTGGCCCCGGACTGGCCCTGGCTGGTCATCGCGAAGACGCCCATGATGATGAAGCCGAAGTGCGAGATCGACGCGTAGGCCACCAGCCGTTTGATGTCCCGCTGGCCCACGGCGAGCAGCGCGCCGTAGATGATGCTGATCACGGCCAGGACGAGGACGACCGGCGTCGCCCACTTGCTGGCCTCCGGGAACAGCTGGAGGCAGAAGCGGAGCATCGCGAACGTGCCCACCTTGTCGACGACCGCGGTGATGAGGACGGCGACGGGCGCGGTGGCCTCCTGCATGGCGTTGGGCAGCCAGGTGTGCAGCGGCCACAGCGGCGCCTTCACCGCGAAGGCGAAGAAGAAGCCGAGGAACAGCCAGCGTTCGGTGCTCGTCGCCATGTGCAGCGTGCCGTTCGCGCGGGCGTCGGCGATCTCGCTGAGCGAGAAGGACCCGGCGACCACGTAGAGCCCGATCACCGCGGCCAGCATGATCAGACCGCCGGCCAGGTTGTAGAGGAGGAACTTCACCGCCGCGTACGAGCGCTGGGTGGCGGCCGTCTCCTCGCCGTGCGCGTGGGCGCGGTCCCCGAAGCCGCCGATGAGGAAGTACATCGGAATCAGCATGGCTTCGAAGAAGATGTAGAAGACGAAGACGTCCGTGGCCTCGAACGAGATGACCACCATCGCCTCCACCGCCAGGATCAGCGCGAAGAAGCCCTGGGTGGGCCGCCAGCGCCGGCTGCCGGTCTCCAGCGGGTCGGCGTCGTGCCAGCCGGCGAGGATGATGAACGGGATCAGCAGGGCGGTCAGCGCGACCAGCGCCACCGCGATGCCGTCGACGCCCAGTTCGTACCTGACCCCGAAGTCCCTGATCCAGGCGTGGTTCTCGGTGAGCTGGTAGCGCTCGCCGTCCGGGTCGAAGCGGACCAGGACGGTGACGGCCAGGGCGAGCGTGGCGAGCGAGACGAGCAGCGCCAGCCACTTGGCGGCGGTGCGCTGGGCGGCCGGTACGGCGGCCGTGGCGACGGCCCCGAGGGCCGGGAGCGCCGCCGTCGCTGTCAGCAGGGGAAAGGACATCGGTATCAGACCGCCCTCATCAGCAGGGTCGCGGCGACCAGGAGTGCCGCGCCGCCGAACATCGAGACCGCGTAGGAGCGGGCGAAGCCGTTCTGGAGCCGGCGCAGCCGTCCGGACAGGCCGCCGAAGCCGGCCGCCGTGCCGTTGACGACGCCGTCCACCAGGGAGTGGTCGAGGTAGACCAGGGAGCGCGTCAGGTGCTCGCCGCCCCGCACCAGGACCACGTGGTTGAAGTCGTCCTGGAGCAGGTCGCGGCGGGCCGCGCGGGTGAGCAGCGAGCCGCGCGGGGCGACCGCGGGGACGGGCTTACGGCCGTACTGGGCCCAGGCGATGGCGACCCCGACGACCAGGCACACCATGGTGGCCCCGGTGATCACTCCAGCGCTGAGCGGCGCGTCGCCGTGGTCGTGCCCGGTGACCGGCTCCAGCCAGTTCAGGAAGCGGTCGCCGATGCTGAAGAAGGCACCGCCGAAGACCGAGCCGACGGCGAGGACGATCATCGGGATCGTCATGACCTTCGGGGACTCGTGCGGGTGCGGTTCGGTGTGCTCGCCCCCGGTCTCGGCGGCGGGCTCCACGCTGGGCTCGGCCGGGGACGGGGTCGGGGCGTCGCGCCACCGTTCCTCTCCGAAGAACGTCATCAGCATCACGCGCGTCATGTAGAAGGCGGTGATGGCCGCGCCCAGCAGGGCCGCGCCGCCGAGGATCCAGCCCTCGGTGCCGCCCTTGGCGAACGCCGCCTCGATGATCTTGTCCTTGGAGAAGAAGCCGGACAGGCCCGGGAAACCGATGATGGCCAGGTAGCCGAGGCCGAAGGTGATGAAGGTGACCGGCATGTACTTGCGCAGGCCGCCGTAGCGGCGCATGTCGACCTCGTCGTTCATGCCGTGCATCACCGAACCGGCGCCGAGGAACAGCCCGGCCTTGAAGAAGCCGTGCGTGACCAGGTGCATGATCGCGAAGACGTAGCCGATGGGGCCGAGACCGGCGGCGAGGACCATGTAGCCGATCTGCGACATGGTCGAGCCGGCCAGCGCCTTCTTGATGTCGTCCTTGGCGCAACCGACGATCGCACCGAACAGGAGCGTGACCGCGCCGACGACGGTGACGGCCAGCTGGGCGTCGGGTGCCGCGTTGAAGATCGCGCCGGAGCGGACGATCAGATAGACGCCCGCGGTCACCATGGTCGCCGCGTGGATGAGGGCGGAGACCGGGGTCGGACCCTCCATGGCGTCCCCGAGCCAGGACTGCAGCGGCACCTGGGCGGACTTGCCGCAGGCGGCGAGCAGCAGCATCAGGGCGATCGCGGTGAGCCTGCCCTCGGAGGCGTCGCCGACGAGACCCGGCTCCTCGTGCGTGCCGAGGACCGGGCCGAAGGCGAAGCTGCCGAAGGTGGTGAACATCAGCATGATCGCGATCGACAGGCCCATGTCGCCGACGCGGTTGACCAGGAAGGCCTTCTTCGCGGCCGTGGCGGCGCTGGGCTTGTGCTGCCAGAAGCCGATCAGCAGGTACGAGGCGAGGCCGACGCCCTCCCAGCCGACGTACAGCAGCAGGTAGTTGTCGGCGAGGACGAGCAGCAGCATCGCCGCGAGGAACAGGTTCAGGTAGCCGAAGAAGCGGCGGCGGCGCTCGTCGTGCGCCATGTACCCGACCGAGTACAGGTGGATCAGCGAGCCGACGCCCGTGATGAGCAGGACGAACGTCATCGACAGCTGGTCCAGGCGGAAGGTGACGTCCGCCTGGAAGCCGGCCACCGGGATCCAGCTGAACAGGTGCTGCGTCAGGGTGCGGTGTCCGGCGCCCTTGCCGAGCAGATCGGCGAAGAGGACGAGCCCGAGGGCGAAGGACACGAACGACAGCACAACGCCGATCCAGTGGCCGGCGCGGTCCAGGCGCCGGCCGCCGACCAGGAGGACGGCCGCTCCGAGCAGGGGCGCCGCGATGAGCGGCGCGATCAGGTTCTCCACGATTCTTCCGACCCCTTACAGCTTCATCAGGCTGGCGTCGTCGACCGAGGCCGAGTGGCGGGTACGGAACAGCGACACGATGATCGCGAGGCCCACCACGACCTCCGCGGCGGCGACGACCATCGTGAAGAAGGCGATGATCTGGCCGTCGAGGTTGCCGTGCATCCGGGAGAAGGCGACGAACGCGAGGTTGCAGGCGTTCAGCATCAGCTCGACGCACATGAAGACCACGATGGCGTTGCGCCGGATGAGGACGCCGGTCGCGCCGATCGTGAACAGCAGGGCGGCGAGGTAGAGGTAGTTGACCGGGTTCACTTCGACGCCTCCTCGGGCCGCTTGAACGTCTCCGGTTCGATCGCCCGGCGCTCCAGGCGCTCCTCCGCGCGCTGCTCCAGCGCCCGCAGTTCGCCCAGCGCCTCGGTGGACACGTCCCGGATCTGGCCGCGGGCGCGCAGCGTCTTGTTGACGGTCAGCTCGGAGGGGGTGCCGTCGGGCAGCAGGCCCGCGATGTCGACCGCGTTGTGCCGGGCGTAGACGCCGGGGGCGGGCAGCGGCGGGATGTACGTGCCCTCGCGGACGCGCTGTTCGGACAGCTCGCGCTGGGTCTTGGCGCGCTCCGTGCGCTCCCGGTGGGTGAGCACCATGGCGCCGACGGCGGCCGTGATGAGCAGCGCGCCGGTGATCTCGAAGGCGAAGACGTACTTGGTGAAGATCAGCGACGCCAGGCCCTCGACATTGCCGTTGGCGTTGGCCCGGCCGGTGCCGTTGAACTCCTTCAGGGAGGCGTTGCCGATGCCGGCGAGCAGCAGGACGCCGAAACCGATCCCGCACAGCAGGGCCAGCCAGCGCTGGCCCTTGATGGTCTCCTTCAGGGAGTCCGCGGCCGTGACGCCGACGAGCATCACCACGAACAGGAACAGCATCATGATCGCGCCGGTGTAGACGACGATCTGCACGATGCCGAGGAAGTAGGCGCCGTTGGCGAGGTAGAACACCGCCAGGACGATCATCGTGCCGGCGAGGCAGAGCGCGCTGTGCACGGCCTTCTTCATGAAGACGGTGCACAGGGCGCCGATCACCGCGACGGTGCCGAGGACCCAGAACTGGAAGGCCTCACCGGTGGAGGTGGTGTAGGCGGCCAGGGTGTGCGCGCTCATCGGCCGATCACCTCCTGCGAGGCCGGCTCGTCCTCGCCGAAGGTTTCGGCGGCCTCCTGCGGACTCTCGCCCTTGGAGACGGCGGTCTGCCGGACGGTGCCGGGCGCGGCGTGGGTGACCAGGCCGCGGTAGTAGTCCTGTTCGTCCGTCCCCGGGAAGATGGCGTGCGGGGTGTCGACCATGCCCTCCTCGAGACCGGCGAGCAGCTGCTCCTTGGTGTAGATGAGGTTGGCGCGGCTGGAGTCGGCCAGTTCGAACTCGTTGGTCATCGTCAGCGCGCGCGTGGGGCACGCCTCGATGCACAGGCCGCACAGGATGCAGCGGGCGTAGTTGATCTGGTAGACGCGGCCGTAGCGCTCGCCCGGCGAGTAGCGCTCCTCGTCGGTGTTGTCGGCGCCCTCCACATAGATGGCGTCGGCGGGGCAGGCCCAGGCGCACAGCTCGCAGCCGACGCACTTCTCCAGGCCGTCCGGATGGCGGTTGAGCTGGTGCCGTCCGTGGAACCGCGGAGCCGTGGTCTTCTTCTGCTCCGGGTACTGCTCGGTCAGCCGCTTCTTGAACATGGCCTTGAAGGTCACGCCGAAGCCGGCCACGGGGTTCTGGAAGCCGGGCTTGATCTGCCCGGACTCCTGAGGCTCCTCAGCCATCGGACGCCTCCTTTCCATCCGAAGTTCCGTCACTGACAGTGTCCGGCCCGCCACTGACAATCAGCTCGCGCTCCCGGCGCGGGCGGCGCCTGGGCACCGGCGGCAACTGCTGTCCGGGCAGCGGCGGTACGGGGAATCCGCCCGCCATGGGATCGAAGACCGGCTCCCGGGCGGCGGGCGCCCCGGCGGTCCTTCCCTTCTCGCGGAACATGTCGGCGACGAAGGAGACGAGCAGCAGGGCGAGGACGCCACCGCCGACGTAGAGGGCGATGTCGGCGAAGTCGTAGTTCTCGTTGCGCAGCGCGCGGACAGTCGCGACGAGCATCAGCCAGGTCACCGAGACCGGGATGAGGACCTTCCAGCCGAGCTTCATCAGCTGGTCGTAGCGCACGCGCGGGAGGGTGCCGCGCAGCCAGATGAAGAAGAACAGCAGCAGCTGGACCTTGACGACGAACCAGAGCAGCGGCCACCAGCCGTGGTTGGCGCCCTCCCAGAAGGTGCTGATCGGCCAGGGCGCGCGCCAGCCGCCGAGGAAGAGGGTGGCGGAGACGGCCGAGACCGTCACCATGTTGACGTACTCGGCGAGCATGAACATCGCGAACTTGATCGACGAGTACTCGGTGTTGAAGCCGCCGACCAGGTCGCCCTCGGACTCCGGCATGTCGAAGGGGGCGCGGTTGGTCTCGCCGACCATCGTGACGATGTACAGGATGAAGGAGACCGGCAGCAGCAGGATGTACCAGCGGTCGGCCTGGGCCTCCACGATCCTGGACGTCGACATCGACCCCGAGTAGAGGAACACGGAGGCGAACGCGGCGCCCATGGCGATCTCGTAGGAGATCATCTGCGCGCAGGAGCGCAGGCCGCCCAGCAGCGGATAGGTGGATCCGGAGCTCCAGCCCGCCAGCACGATGCCGTAGATGCCGACGGAGGCGACCGCGAGGATGTAGAGCATCGCGATCGGCAGGTCGGTCAGCTGCATCGTGGTGCGGTGGCCGAAGATCGAGATCTCGTTGCCGGCCGGGCCGAAGGGGATCACCGCGATCGCCATGAAGGCGGGGATGGCCGCGACGATCGGCGCGAGGACGTAGACCACCTTGTCCGCGCGTTTGACGACGAGGTCCTCCTTCAGCATCAGCTTGATGCCGTCGGCGAGCGACTGGAGCATGCCCCAGGGGCCGTGCCGGTTGGGGCCGATGCGCAGCTGCATCCAGGCGACGACCTTGCGCTCCCAGACGATGGAGAACAGCACGGTCACCATCAGGAAGGCGAAGCAGAAGACGGCCTTGACGACGACCAGCCACCAGGGGTCGCGGCCGAACATCGAGAGGTCTTCGACGGCGAGGTACGCGGTCATGCCTCCACCTCCTTGGGGGCCGTCTCGGCGGCGGCCGCCGGGCCGATGCGGACGAGGGAGCCGGGCCGCGCCCCGGTGTCGGAGGCGACGCCGCCACCGGCGGAGTTCAGCGGGAGCCAGACCACCCGGTCGGGCATCTCGGTGATCCGCAGGGGCAGTTCGGCCGTGCCGGCGGGGCCGGTGACGGCCAGCGTGTCGCCGTCCGCGACGCCCGCCTCGGCGGCCGTGGCCGCGGACAGGCGGGCGAGCGCGGCGTGCCGGGTTCCGGCCAGCGCCTCGTCGCCCTCCTGCAGGACGCCCTGGTCGAGCAGGAGCCGGTGCCCGGCCAGTACGGCCTCGCCGGCCGCCGGGCGGGGCAGGGCGCCCGCGGACTCCATCGGCGGCAGGGCGCGGGGGCCGTCCCAGAGGCCGAGCCGGTCGATCTCCGCGCGGGTGGTGCGCAGGTCCGGCAGGCCCAGGTGGGCGTCCATGGCGTCGGCGAGCATGTGCAGCACGCGGCTGTCGGCCGGGGCGAGCCGGCGGGTCATCTGGTCGGGCTTGAGCGCGGCCTCGAAGGAGCGCACGCGGCCTTCCCAGTTGAGGAAGGAGCCGGCCTTCTCGGCGACCGCGGCGACCGGCAGGACGACGTCGGCGTGCGCGGTGACCTCGCTGGGCCGCAGCTCCAGCGACACCAGGAAGCCGACGTTCTCCAGTGCCTCGCGCGCGCGTGCCGGGTCGGGCAGGTCGGCGACCTCCACCCCGGCGACCAGCAGCGCGGACAGTTCCCCGGCCGCGGCGGCCGTCAGGATCTGGTGGGTGTCGCGGCCGTAGCCCGCGGGGAGCTCGGCGAGTCCCCAGACGGCGGCGACCTCCTCCCGCGCGCGCGGGTCGGTCGCGGGGCGGCCGCCCGGCAGCAGGGAGGGCAGCGCGCCCGCCTCCACGGCGCCGCGCTCACCGGCCCGGCGGGGGATCCACACCAGCTCGGCGCCGGTCGCGGCGGCGGTGCGCACGGCGGCGGTGAGGCCGCCCGGGACCGCGGCCAGCCGCTCCCCCACCACGATGACGGCGCCGTCGGCGCGCAGCGCCTCGGCGGCGCGCGTGCCGGGCTCCTCGAGGCCGACGCCGCTCGCGAGGGCGTCCAGCCACTCGGTCTCGGTGCCGGGGGCGGCCGGCAGCAGCGTGCCGCCGGTCTTCTCCAGGCCCCGGGTGGCGTGCGTGGCCAGCGCGAACACCTGCTGCTTGTGCTTGCGCCAGGCCTTGCGCAGCCGCAGGAAGACGCCGGGGGCCTCCTCCTCCGACTCGAAGCCGGCCAGCAGCACGGCGGGCGCCTTCTCCAGCAAGGTGTACGTGACGCCCGTACCGTCCAGGTCACGGCCGCGGCCGGCGACCCGGGCGGCGAGGAAGTCGGCCTCCTCGCCGCTGTGCACGCGCGCGCGGAAGTCGATGTCGTTCGTGTCGAGCGCCACGCGGGCGAACTTGCTGTACGCGTAGGCGTCCTCGACGGTCAGCCGGCCGCCGATGAGGACGCCGGCCCGGGAACGCGCGGCGGACAGGCCCTCGGCCGCCGCCTGGAGCGCCTCGGGCCAGGAGGCGGGCTCCAGCACGCCGTCGGCGTTCCGGACCAGCGGGGTCTCGAGGCGGTCGCGCTGCTGGGCATAGCGGAACGCGAAGCGTCCCTTGTCGCAGAGCCACTCCTCGTTGACCTCGGGGTCGTTGGCGGCGAGCCGCCGCATGACCTTGCCGCGCCGGTGGTCGGTGCGGGTGGCGCAACCGCCGGCGCAGTGCTCGCACACGGACGGCGAGGAGACGAGGTCGAAGGGGCGGGAGCGGAAGCGGTACGCGGCCGAGGTGAGCGCGCCGACCGGGCAGATCTGGATGGTGTTGCCGGAGAAGTACGACTCGAAGGGGTCGCCCTCGCCGGTGCCGACCTGCTGGAGCGCGCCCCGCTCGATCAGCTCGATCATGGGGTCGCCCGCGATCTGGTTGGAGAAGCGGGTGCAGCGGGCGCACAGCACGCACCGCTCGCGGTCGAGCAGCACCTGGGTGGAGATCGCGACGGGCTTCTCGTAGGTCCGCTTGCGGCCCTCGAAGCGGGACTCGGCGTTGCCGTGCGAGACCGCCTGGTTCTGCAGCGGGCACTCGCCGCCCTTGTCGCAGACCGGGCAGTCCAGCGGATGGTTGATGAGCAGCAGCTCCATCACACCGTGCTGGGCCTTCTCGGCGACCGGGGAGGTGAGGTGGGTCTTGACGACCATGCCGTCGGTGCAGGTGATCGTGCAGGACGCCATCGGCTTGCGCTGGCCCTCGACCTCGACGATGCACTGGCGGCAGGCGCCGGCCGGGTCCAGGAGGGGATGGTCGCAGAACCGGGGGATCTCGATGCCGAGCTGTTCGGCGGCGCGGATCACCAGGGTGCCCTTGGGCACGCTGATCTCGATGCCGTCGATCGTCAGCGTGACGAGGTCTTCCGGCGGGACCGCCGCCTCGCCCCCGCCGGCGGGGGCGCTCGTGGTCACGGTCATGCGTTCACCTCCGGGCGGTCCGCCCAGGCCGTGGACTTGGCCGGGTCGAAGGGGCAGCCCCGGCCCGTGATGTGCTGTTCGTACTCCTCGCGGAAGTACTTCAGCGAGGAGAAGATCGGGGACGCGGCGCCGTCACCGAGGGCGCAGAAGGACTTGCCGTTGATGTTGTCGGCGATGTCGGCGAGCTTGTCGAGGTCGGACATGGCGCCCTTGCCCGCCTCGATGTCCCGCAGCAGCTGCACCAGCCAGTACGTCCCTTCCCGGCAGGGGGTGCACTTGCCGCAGGATTCATGGGCGTAGAACTCGGTCCAGCGGGTGACGGCCCGCACCACGCAGGTCGTCTCGTCGAAGCACTGCAGGGCCTTGGTGCCGAGCATCGAGCCGGCGGCGCCGACGCCCTCGTAGTCGAGGGGGACGTCGAGGTGTTCGTCGGTGAACATCGGCGTGGAGGAGCCGCCCGGGGTCCAGAACTTCAGCCGGTGGCCCGGGCGCATGCCGCCGCTCATGTCGAGGAGCTGGCGCAGGGTGATGCCGAGCGGGGCCTCGTACTGTCCGGGGCCGGCGACGTGGCCGCTGAGCGAGTAGAGCGTGAAGCCCGGGGACTTCTCGCTGCCCATCGACCTGAACCATTCCTTGCCGTTTTTCAGGATGGCGGGAACCGACGCGATCGACTCGACGTTGTTCACCACAGTGGGACAGGCGTAGAGGCCTTCCACGGCGGGGAAGGGGGGACGCAGTCGCGGTTGACCACGGCGGCCTTCGAGCGAGTCGAGCAGCGCGGTCTCCTCACCGCAGATGTACGCGCCGGCGCCGGCGTGCACGGTGAGCTTCACGTCGAGCCCGCTGCCCAGGATGTTCTCGCCGAGGTAGCCCGCCGCGTAGGCCTCGCGCACGGCCTCGTGCAGCCGCCGCAGTACGGGGACGACTTCACCGCGCAGATAGATGAAGGCGTGCGACGACCTGATGGCGTAGCACGCGATGACGATGCCCTCGATGAGGCTGTGCGGGTTGGCGAAGAGGAGCGGGATGTCCTTGCACGTCCCGGGCTCCGACTCGTCGGCGTTGACAACGAGATAGTGCGGCTTTCCATCGCCCTGGGGGATGAACTGCCACTTCATCCCGGTCGGGAACCCCGCGCCGCCGCGGCCTCGCAGCCCGGATTCCTTGACGTACGCGATCAGGTCGTCCGGCGACATGGCGAGGGCCTTGCGGAGCCCCTCGTACCCTTCGTGCCTCCGGTAGACGTCCAGAGTCCAGGACCGTTCCTCGTCCCAGAAGGCCGACAGCACGGGTGCGAGCAGCTTCTCGGGGCTCGGGTCCTTGACCTCGGATACCACGGTCATCACTCCCCCTCCTCTTCGGCCTGGCCCGCCGACGGGGCGTCCGGGGATTCCTGGACCCGCGGATGGACCACGCGCGCGGGCGCGTCCTCCCCCTTGGCCAGGCGGAGGCCCACCAGCGAGGCGGGTCCGGCGCTGCCGCCCTCCTCGACGGCCCCGGGCCGCTCGTCGGGGAAGCCGGCCAGGATCCGCGCGGTCTCCTTGAAGGTGCACAGGCGCGCCCCGCGCGTGGGCTGTACGGGGCGCCCGGCACGCAGGTCGTCGACCAGGCGCTTGGCGCTCGCGGGGGTCTGGTTGTCGAAGAACTCCCAGTTGACCATCACGACCGGCGCGTAGTCGCAGGCCGCGTTGCACTCGATGTGCTCCAGGGTGACCTTGCCGTCACCGGTGGTCTCGCCGTTGCCGACGCCCAGGTGTTCCTGGAGGGTCTCGAAGATGGCGTCGCCGCCCATGACCGCGCACAGCGTGTTGGTGCACACGCCGACCTGGTAGTCACCGGAGGGCCGGCGCCGGTACATGGTGTAGAAGGTGGCGACCGCGGTGACCTCGGCTGTGGTCAGGCCGAGCATCTCCGCGCAGAACCGCATCCCGGTGCGGGTGACGTGGCCCTCCTCGGACTGCACGAGGTGGAGCAGCGGCAGCAGGGCGGACCGGGAGTCGGGGTAGCGCGCGATCACTTCGCGGGCGTCCGCCTCCAGCCGGGCCCGGACGTCGTCCGGGTAGGCCGGTGCGGGCAGTTCGGGCATGCCCAGGCTGATGCCCCGCTCCGAAGAAGAGGTGGTCACCGGTCGACGCCTCCCATCACGGGGTCGATGGACGCGACGGCGACGATGACGTCGGCGACCTGGCCGCCCTCGCACATCGCCGCCATGGCCTGAAGGTTGGTGAAGGACGGGTCGCGGAAGTGGACCCGGTAGGGGCGGGTGCCGCCGTCGGAGACGGCGTGCACCCCGAGTTCGCCCTTGGGCGACTCGACGGCCGCGTACGCCTGCCCCGGCGGGACCCGGAAGCCCTCGGTGACCAGCTTGAAGTGGTGGATCAGGGCCTCCATGGAGGTGCCCATGATCTTCTTGATGTGGTCGAGGGAGTTGCCGAGCCCGTCCGGTCCGAGGGCGAGCTGGGCGGGCCAGGCGATCTTCTTGTCCGCGACCATGACCGGGCCGGGCTGGAGCCGGTCCAGGCACTGCTCGATGATCCGGAGCGACTGGCGCATCTCCTCCAGGCGGACGAGGAAGCGGCCGTAGGCGTCGCAGGAGTCGGCGGTCGGGACGTCGAACTCGTAGTTCTCGTAGCCGCAGTACGGCTGGGTCTTGCGCAGGTCGTGCGGGAGGCCGGTGGAGCGCAGGATCGGGCCGGTGGCGCCGAGGGCCATGCAGCCGGCCAGGTCGAGGTAGCCGATGTCCTGCATGCGGGCCTTGAAGATGGGGTTCCCGGTGGCGAGCTTGTCGTACTCCGGGAGGTTCCGCTTCATCTTCTTCACGAACTCGCGGATCTGGTCCACCGCGCCGGGCGGCAGGTCCTGGGCGAGTCCGCCGGGCCGGATGTACGCGTGGTTCATGCGCAGGCCCGTGATGAGCTCGTAGAGGTCGAGAATCATTTCACGATCGCGGAATCCGTAGATCATGATCGTGGTGGCGCCCAGCTCCATGCCTCCGGTGGCGATGCACACCAGGTGGGAGGACATCCGGTTGAGCTCCATCAGGAGCACCCGGATGATCTCGGCGCGCTCGGTGATCTGGTCCTCGATGCCGAGGAGTTTCTCGACGGCGAGACAGTAGGCGGTCTCGTTGAAGAAGGACGTCAGGTAGTCCATGCGCGTCACGAACGTGGTGCCCTGCGTCCACGTGCGGTATTCGAGGTTCTTCTCGATGCCGGTGTGGAGGTAGCCGATGCCGCAGCGGGCCTCGGTGACCGTCTCGCCCTCGATCTCCAGGATGAGGCGGAGCACTCCGTGGGTGGACGGGTGCTGGGGGCCCATGTTGACGACGATGCGTTCGTCGTCGGCGCGGGCCGCGGACCGGACGACCTCGTCCCAGTCGCCACCGGTGACCGTGTAGACGGTGCCCTCGGTGGTTTCCCGGGCGGCTGCTGACTGGGTGCTGCTCACGAGTACGACCTCCGCTGGTCCGGAGCCGGGATCTGGGCGCCCTTGTACTCGACGGGGATGCCGCCGAGGGGGTAGTCCTTGCGCTGCGGGTGGCCCTGCCAGTCGTCCGGCATCATGATCCGCGTCAGGGCCGGGTGGCCGTCGAAGACGATCCCGAAGAAGTCGTAGGTCTCGCGCTCGTGCCAGTCGTTGGTCGGGTAGACGGAGACCAGGGACGGGATGCGCGGGTCGCTGTCGGGGGCGCTGACTTCCAGGCGGATCAGCCGGTTGTGGGTGATCGAGCGCAGGTGGTAGACGGCGTGCAGCTCGCGGCCCTTGTCGTTCGGGTAGTGGACGCCGCTGACGCCGGTGCACAGCTCGAAGCGCAGCGCCGGGTCGTCGCGCAGGACGCGGGCGACGCGGACCAGGTGCTCGCGTTCGATGTGGAAGGTCAGTTCGTCGCGGTCGACGACCGTCTTCTCGATGGCGTTCCCGGGCAGGAGTCCCTGTTCCTCCAGGGCGCCCTCGAGTTCGTCGGCGACCTCGTCGAACCAGCCGCCGTAGGGCCGGGTCGCCGGTCCCGGGAGCCGGACCGAGCGCACGAGGCCGCCGTAGCCGGAGGTGTCGCCGCCGTTGTTGGCGCCGAACATGCCGCGCTGGACGCGGATCTCCTCGCCGCCCTGGCCGCGCATCCCGGGGAGGTTGGCCGCGGCGAGGTCCTTCTCGGGGTTCACCCCGTTCCCGGAACCGTTCGCGGAGCCGTTCGCGGACCCGTTGGCGTGCGCGGACCCGTTCGCGCCCTGGGTGCCGTTCTTCGCGTCGCTCACCGCAGCAGCCCCTTCATCTCGATCGTGGGCAGGGCCTTCAGCGCCGCTTCCTCCGCCTCCCGGGCCGCTTCCTCGGCGTTCACGCCGAGCTTGGAGGACTGGATCTTCTGGTGGAGCTTGAGGATCGCGTCCATGAGCATCTCGGGCCGGGGCGGACAGCCGGGGAGGTAGATGTCGACCGGGACGATGTGGTCGACGCCCTGGACGATCGCGTAGTTGTTGAACATGCCGCCCGAGGAGGCGCAGACGCCCATGGAGATCACCCACTTGGGGTTGGGCATCTGGTCGTAGACCTGCCGCAGGACGGGCGCCATCTTCTGGCTGACCCGGCCGGCGACGATCATCAGGTCGGCCTGGCGCGGCGAGCCGCGGAAGACCTCCATGCCGAAGCGGGCGAGGTCGTAGCGGCCGGCGCCGGTGGTCATCATCTCGATGGCGCAGCAGGCCAGGCCGAAGGTGGCCGGGAAGACGGACGCCTTGCGCACCCAGCCCGCGGCCTGCTCGACGGTGGTGAGCAGGAAACCGCTCGGCAGCTTTTCTTCGAGTCCCATGTCTAAAGGCCCCTCAGTCCCATTCCAGGCCGCCGCGCCGCCATACGTACGCGTACGCGACGAAGACGGTGAGCACGAAGAGCAGCATCTCCACGAGCCCGAAAATCCCCAGGGCGTCGAAGGTGACGGCCCAGGGGTAGAGGAAGACGATCTCGATGTCGAAGACGATGAAGAGCATCGCCGTCAGGTAGTACTTGATGGGGAAGCGCCCGCCGCCGGCCGGCGTGGGGGTCGGCTCGATGCCGCACTCGTAGGCTTCGAGTTTGGCGCGGTTGTACCGCTTCGGACCGATCAGCGTGGCCATGACCACGGAGAAGATCGCAAAGCCTGCCCCGAGGGCTCCCAGTACGAGGATGGGCGCATACGCGTTCACCGCTCCTCGCTCCTCTCAGTCGGCACTGACTGCTGGCGGATCACTGGGCTCACGTGCCTCACCGGTCCCACGAACCCCGCTCGTCCCGGGCGAAGATCGAGAACATGTGAAGCAGGTCACAAGCCCGATTGCCTCGCATCTTATGCCTGTCGCTCTGTGATCTGCGACACGGGGTATTGCACAAGCTTTGTGATCTCCACCACCTGACGAAGGATCATGAAGTCGGATGATGGGTGATCTACACACCGGAAGCGTTCAGTTGATCACCAGAAGTGACATTCCTACTTATCAGCGCAGGCGAGAGGGGTCGTCTCCATATCAAGAGAGTTCGCCTGCATGCAAATTGGTGCTGGGCACAGTCATCTGATAGTGGAGCCCGTTCACACCTCGAAGGAGCCTCCGGAGCGGGTGTGAACGCGGATCCCGGCGCGTGCACGCGTTCACGAAGTCCGCACGCGCCGGACGCCGGACTTCCACCGGCCGTTCCGTGACCTCCGTCACGTCCATGAGAGGGCGATGAGAACCGGGCTTGGCCAACGACCCCAACCAGTGGTAGGCATGGGGCAATTCGGACGTAATGATCAAAGACCGTGATCAAGGGCTTGATCACGACGGTCCGCAATGTCCGTTACGGCGTCAATAAAGGGCGACACGCCCGGGTTTCCAGGTCTCGATTGAGCAACTGTGGCGCACGACACGTTTCTTGAAGATATGAAGGAGCCCCTGGTACCGGTTGTTCCCATGTCCCACACCGCTCACATACGCAGCCACCGGAAGCCCCGCCGCAGCGCGTCGACCCTCGCCGTGCGGGCCGGAGTTGCCGGTGGCGTCCTCAGCACCCTGGCAGTCGCCGGGGCGTCCGGGTCGGCGAACGCGGCCGAGCCGGTGACGCAGACCCTCGAACTGCCCACCCTGACGGCCGACCTGGCCGCGCAGGCGGCCCAGTCCGCGGACGCGACCGAGCAGGCCGCCGCGAACTACCAGCTGCAGGCGGAGCGTGACGCGGCCGCCGCCAAGGCCGCCAAGAAGGCCGAGGCGGACCTCGCCGAGGCCAAGAAGAAGGCGGCCGAGGCCAAGAAGAAGGCCGAGGAGGAAGCCCGCAAGGAGGCCGCCGCCCGCGCGTCGCGCACCGCGGAGCGGACCACGCTCTCCACCTCGGCGGACACCGGCACCGGCACCGTCCTCGGCGGCAACGGCGGCGGCACGGGTGGCGGCGCCGGCACCAGCACCGACACCGGCACGTCCACGGCCACCGGTTCGGCCGCGACGATCGTCAACTTCGTCAAGTCCCAGGTCGGCAAGGCGTACGTCCCCGGCGCCACCGGCCCGTCCGCCTACGACTGCTCCGGCCTGGTGCAGACGGCCTTCCGGCAGATCAACGTCAGCCTGCCGCGCGTGTCGCAGGACCAGTCGACCGCCGGCACCCAGGTCTCGCTGAGCAACCTCCAGCCGGGCGACATCCTGTACTGGGGCAGCGCGGGCAGCGCGTACCACGTGGCGGTGTACGTCGGCGGCGGCATGTTCGTCGGCGCGCAGAACTCCTCCACCGGTGTCGTGGAGCGCCCGCTGTCCTACGACCCGCCCACCGGCGCCGTACGGGTGCTCTGAGCACACTCCGCGCCTTCTTGCGCGCACAGGGCCGCTGTCCCCCCGGGCAGCGGCCCTCACGCGTTCCCTGACATGCTCTGCTCGGGCCGCCGTCCGGTGGCCCGCGTCCGAGCGAAGGAGTCCACGCGATGCCACGCGTGTTCGTACAGGGAAATCCCGCCGACTACTACCCGCGCTACGCCCCCGAGGCCGGGCGTGGCGCGGTGCGGCGCATCACCGAGGTCGGCGAGGAGGTGCTGCACAAGCCGTGCCGGGACGTCACGGAGTTCGGTCCCGACCTCGCCGCGCTCATCGACGACATGTTCCGCACGATGTACGTCGCCGAGGGCGCGGGGCTGGCGGCGAATCAGGTCGGCGTGGACTTGAGGCTGTTCGTGTACGACTGCCCGGACGACGACGGTGTCCGGCATGTCGGACACATCGTCAACCCGGTACTCGAAACGCCCACCGGCGAGCGACGGCTGCTGGACGAGGGCGAGGGCTGCCTGTCGGTGCCCGGCGCCGTGATGGCCGTACCGCGGCCGGACCGGGCCGTCGTGCGCGGGCAGGACCGGGACGGCCGGCCGGTCGTCATCGAGGGCACCGGGTACTTCGCCCGCTGCCTCGCCCACGAGACCGACCACACCGACGGCCACCTCTACCTGGACCGGCTGTCCAAGCGGGAACGGAAGGACGCGCTGCGGCAGATGGCGGACCGCCGGGACGAGGTGTACGCCCGCCGCGCCGCCAAGGAGACCGCCTTCAACGCCTGACCGGCGTTCGGTGCGGGCCGGGGCCCTCGGTACAAGGCCGGGGGCCCTCGGCGGGCCGGTGCCGGGCCCCCGGTACGGGCCCGGGCCCCCGGCGAGTCGTCAGGCCTTCGGGGTCACCCTGGTCAGGCCGTTGATGATGCGGTCCATCGCGTCGCCGCCCGTGGGGTCGGTGAGGTTGGCGAGGAGCTTGAGGGTGAACTTCATCAGCATCGGGTGGGTCAGACCGCGCTGGGCGGCGATCTGCATGACCTTCGGGTTGCCGATGAGCTTCACGAAGGCGCGGCCGAGGGTGTAGTAGCCGCCGTAGGTGTCCTTGAGGACGCGCGGGTAGCGCTGGAGGGCGGTCTCGCACTGGGCGGGCGTGGCGCGCGCGTGGGCCTGCACGATGACGTCGGCGGCGATCTGACCGGATTCCATGGCGTAGGCGATGCCCTCGCCGTTGAAGGGGTTCACCAGGCCGCCGGCGTCGCCGACGAGCAGCAGGCCGCGCGTGTAGTGCGGCTGGCGGTTGAAGGCCATGGGGAGGGCGGCGCCGCGGATGGGCCCGGTCATGTTCTCGGGCGTGTAGCCCCAGTCCTCCGGCATGGAGGCGCACCACGCCTTGAGCACCTCCCGCCAGTCCAGCTCCTTGAAGGAGGCGGAGGTGTTCAGCACGCCGAGGCCCACGTTCGAGGTGCCGTCGCCCATGCCGAAGATCCAGCCGTAGCCGGGCAGCAGCCGGTCCTGGGGGCCGCGCCGGTCCCACAGCTCCAGCCAGGACTCCAGGTAGTCGTCGTCGTGGCGGGGGCTCTCGAAGTACGTCCGGACCGCGATGCCCATCGGGCGGTCCTCGCGGCGGTGCAGGCCCATGGCGAGGGACAGCCGGGTGGAGTTGCCGTCGGCGGCGACGACCAGCGGCGCGTGGAAGGAGACCTCGCGCTTGTCCTCGCCGAGCTTGGCGGTGACGCCGGTGATGCGGCCGGTGCGGTCGTCGACGATCGGGCCGCTGACGTTGCACCGCTGGAAGAGGCGGGCACCGGCCTTCTGGGCGTTCTGGGCGAGCTGCTCGTCGAAGTCGTCGCGCTTGCGGACCAGGCCGTAGTCCGGGAAGGAGGCGAGGTCCGGCCAGTCGAGCTGGAGGCGGACGCCGCCGCCGATGATGCGCAGCCCCTTGTTGCGCAGCCAGCCGGCCTCCTCGGAGATGTCGATCCCCATGGCGACGAGCTGCTTGACCGCGCGCGGGGTGAGGCCGTCGCCGCACACCTTCTCGCGCGGGAACTCGGTCTTCTCCAGGAGCAGCACGTCGAGTCCGGCCTTGGCGAGGTGGTACGCGGTCGTGGAGCCGGCCGGCCCCGCGCCCACGACGATCACGTCGGCGGTGTTCTCGGAGAGCGGCTCGGTCACGACGGTCACGGCGGGATCTCCCCAAGGTCGAATGGTGTGTGCCGGCCGGCACGGGACATAGGCAGTCTATTCAGCGCAGTTGGCCGCCCGGCCGAAGGGCCACCCCCCAACGGCCGTGACTCTCCGTATCCGTCTGTCACGGAAAGACATCGGCGCCTTCCGGGTGGCACGGCCCGGAGTTACCCTGCCAGTACCACTGGGGGTGACATCTGTGCACATACCACCCAAGACACCCGAAGTGCGCGTCCCGCGTCTGGTCGGTCTGATGGCCGTGGACGCGCGCGAGACCGCCCGGGCGCGGGGCCTGTCGCTGACCGCGCCGGACCGCCCGGACTTCCACCTCGCCGTCGTGGACTACGTCGTACGCCAGCATCCGCAGCCCGGCACCGAGGTGCCGCAGGACTCGATGGTGTACGTGTGGTTCGACTTCGCGGAGGGCGAGGGCGGCGGGGGCGTGCGCGAGCCGCGCGTGCCGGGACCGCCGCGCGGGGGGCTGCGGCGGGAACTGGACCCGCCGCACGACCCGTACGAGGTGGCCGGGATCAGCTCTCCCTGAGGCCCGGGTCCTCCTTGAAGCCGCGGTGCAGTGCCACCACGCCGCCGGTGAGGTTGCGCCAGGCGACCTTCGACCAGCCCGCCTTGCGCAGGCGCTCGGCGAGGCCCGGCTGGTCGGGCCAGGCCCGGATGGACTCGGCGAGGTAGACGTACGCGTCCGGGTTCGAGGAGACCGCGCGGGCGACCGGCGGCAGCGCGCGCATCAGGTACTCGGTGTAGACGGTGCGGAACGGCGCCCAGGTCGGGTGGGAGAACTCGCAGATCACCACGCGTCCGCCGGGGCGGGTGACGCGGTACATCTCGCGCAGGGCCGCGTCCGTGTCCTGGACGTTGCGCAGCCCGAAGGAGATCGTCACCGCGTCGAAGGTGTCGTCCTTGAACGGCAGCCGCGTCGCGTCGCCCGCGGTGAACGGCAGCCAGGTGTGCTTCTTCTTGCCGACCTGGAGCATGCCCAGGGAGAAGTCGCAGGGGACGACGTACGCGCCCGTCCGGGTGAAGGGGAGGGAGGAGGTGGCCGTGCCGGCGGCGAGGTCCAGGACCTTCTGCGCGGGGCGGGCGTCGACGGCCCTCGCCACCTCCCTGCGCCAGCGGCGGTCCTGGCCGAGTGACAGCACGTCGTTCGTCAGGTCGTACCGTTCCGCCACGTCGTCGAACATCGAGGCGACTTCGTGCGGCTGCTTGTTCAGGGAAGCGCGGGTCACCCGCCCATTGTTGCAGCCGGGCCACACGGCCGAGGCGGCGGCTTGCCGCGTGGGTGTGGCTAGCGGCGGCGGAAGACCAGACGGCCCGAGAGGACCGTCGCCACGCACGTCACGGCTCCCCGTGCCGCCAGTTCCGTCTCGTCCTCGACGTCGAAGACGGCGAAGTGGGCGGCGGAGCCCGGCCGGCGGGGCGGGGCCGCCTCGGGACGGTGGGCGAAGGGGTCCAGGGACGGGGCGCCGGCGGCGGGGGCCGGGCGGGGCACGACGGCGATGCCGGTGCGGCGTACGGCGTCCTGGACCGCGCGCAGGCGCAGCGGCTCGCAGGCCACGGCGACCGTGCCGTACGCCAGCATGCGCTGGACCCCGCGCCGGGCGCTCGCGCCCCAGCGGGCGTCGTCCATGGGCAGCGCGGCGAGCGCGGCGCCGGTCAGCGGCTCGGTGCCGAGGGCGTCGGCCTCCCGCGGGTCCGGGTGGTACATGCGCTCCAGCAGTTCGTTGCCGTGGGGGTTGACGTACCCGGGTGTGAGGATGCCCGGCCAGCGGCGCACGCGCGCGTGCGGGTGCGCGGCGGCCAGTTCCTCCAGGGGCCCCACGGCCTCGATCCGTTCGCCCCGGACGAGGTGGGCGTGGCCCCTGGAGTCCGTGTGCAGCGTCAGCACGGCGGTCCTGGTTCTCCCGGCTCGGCTAGTTCGACGCGAGCAGCTTCAGCTCGGGGTGGGCGGTGCCGCCCTCGATGGCCGTGGAGGAGATGTGGGAGACCACCCGGTCGTCCACGGGGTCGTTCGCCGGGTCGTCGTGCACGACGAGGTGCTCGTACGTGGTCGAGCGCTGCGCCGGGACGCGGCCCGCCTTGCGGATCAGGTCGATGATCTCCAGGCGGTTGGAGCGGTGCCTGGCGCCGGCCGAGGAGACGACGTTCTCCTCCAGCATGATCGAGCCGAGGTCGTCCGCGCCGTAGTGCAGGGACAGCTGGCCGACCTCCTTGCCCGTGGTGAGCCAGGAGCCCTGGATGTGCCGGACGTTGTCCAGGAAGAGGCGGGCGATCGCGATCATCCGCAGGTACTCGAACAGGGTCGCCTGGGTGCGGCCCTTCAGGTGGTTGTTCTCGGGCTGGTAGGTGTACGGGATGAAGGCGCGGAAGCCGCCCGTGCGGTCCTGTACGTCCCGGATCATCCGCAGGTGCTCGATGCGCTCGGCGTTGGTCTCGCCGGTGCCCATGAGCATGGTCGAGGTGGACTCCACGCCCAGCCGGTGCGCGGTCTCCATGATCTCCAGCCAGCGCTCGCCGCTCTCCTTCAGCGGGGCGATGGCCTTGCGCGGCCGCTCCGGCAGCAGCTCGGCACCGGCGCCGGCGAAGGAGTCCAGGCCCGCCTCGTGGATCCGGGTGATGGCCTCCTCGACCGAGACGCCGCTGATCCGGGCCATGTGCTCGACCTCGGACGCGCCGAGGGAGTGGATCACCAGCTGCGGGAAGGCGTCCTTGATGGCCTTGAAGTGCTTCTCGTAGTACTCGACGCCGTAGTCCGGGTGGTGGCCGCCCTGGAACATGATCTGGGTGCCGCCGAGTTCGACGGTCTCCGCGCAGCGGCGCAGGATGTCGTCGAGGTCGCGGGTCCAGCCCTTCTCGGTGTCCTTGGGGGCCGCGTAGAAGGCGCAGAACTTGCACGCCGTGACACACACGTTCGTGTAGTTGATGTTCCGCTCGATGATGTACGTGGCGATGTGCTCGGTGCCCGCGTACTTGCGGCGGCGCACGGCGTCGGCGGCGGAGCCGAGGGCGTGCAGCGGGGCGTCACGGTAGAGGGCGAGCGCTTCCTCGGGGGTGATGCGTCCGCCCGCCGCGGCGCGGTCGAGGACGGACTGGAGGTCGGCCTTCTCGGTCACCGGCGTCCCTTTCGCAAGGTTCGTGAACGGACCACGTCAGCCTACGCCAGGCCGCTGCGGCCTCCGACGTCAGGCCGCGAACGCCCCGGTCAGCAGCCCGGCGAGGGTGCCGGCGAGCAGGAACGGGCCGAACGGCACGCCGGTCTTGCGCCCGGCGCGCCGGGCGAGGACGAGGGCGCCGCCGTAGAGGGCGCCGAGCAGGAACGCGGCGAAGGTGCCGAGCAGCACGGTGGGCCAGCCGTACCAGCCGAGCACGGCGCCCGTCCCGGCGGCCAGTTTGACGTCGCCGAAGCCCATGCCGTCCGGGTTGACGAGGTGCAGCGCGAAGTGGCCGGCGGCGAGGGCGAGGGCGGCGCAGAGGGCGGTGGGCCAGTGGCCGGTGTGCTCGGGGAGCAGGGCGGTGACGCCGAGCAGGACGAGGGCGGCGGCGGCGAGCGGCAGGGTCAGCGGGTCGGGCAGCCGGCGCACCCGCAGGTCCACGGTGGCCAGCAGCACCCCGACGGGCGCGAGCAGCAGCCAGACCCCCAGCTCGGGCCGGGTCCCGGTGGCGGCGGCGAGGGCGGCGCAGACGAGCGCGGTGACACCGGCGAGGAGCAGCGCGGAACGCACCCCGTGCCCGCCGGCTCCGGAGCGCGTCTCGACCTCCTCCGCGCCCCCCTCGGGCTCCGCGCTCCCCCGGTCGCTCCCGCACGCCCCGCACCGGGTTCCGCCCAGCCAGCCGCGGACCGGGTGGGCGCCGGCCGGGCAGCGGTCGCGCCAGGGCTCGCCGGGCGGGACGGAGAAGCGGTACGCGGCCCGGGGCAGCAGCAGCCCGGTCAGCGCGCCCCACACCGCGGCCGCGAGCGCCAGCAACCCCGTGGTCACCTCAGCCACACGCCCTCCCCCTCCTACCGCTGGAGCAGTTCCACCCGTACGTCGGCCGGGAAGCCGGTCGTCGGTCCCACCCGGCGGGCGAACTCGGCGACCGCCTCGAGTTGGGGGGCGCCGAAGCTGAAGTCGAGGGTGGTGAAGTACCGCTCCAGGGTGGCCTCGTCGAACGCCTCCCAGCGGGATGCCTGTTCGGCGACCTTGGCGACCTCCTCCAGGGAGAGGTTGCGGGAGGCGAGGAAGGCCTCGTGGACCCGGAGGGTGATGTCCGGCTCGCGCTCGGCGTACTCCCGGCGGGCCGCCCAGACCGCGAAGACGAACGGCAGCCCGGTCCACTCCTTCCAGAGCGCGCCGAGGTCGTGCACCTGGAGGCCGTAGCGGGGCCCGTCCACGAGGTTGGCGCGCAGGGCCGCGTCGCCGATGAGGACGGCGGCCTCGGCCTCCTGCATCATCAGGCTGAGGTCGGGCGGGCAGGTGTAGTAGTCGGGCCGCACGCCGTACCGCTCGGCGAGCAGGAGCTGGGCGAGCCGGACCGAGGTGCGGGAGGTCGAGCCGAGGGCGACCCGGGCGCCGTCCAGCCGGTCGAGCGGCACCTGGGAGACGATCACGCAGGACATCACCGGCCCGTCGCAGCCGACGGCGATGTCCGGGAAGGCGACGAGGTCGTCGGCGTTGCGGAGGAATTCGACGAGGGTGACGGGGCCGATGTCCAGCTCGCCGCGCACCAGCCGCTCGCTGAGCTTCTCCGGGGTGTCCTTGGTCAGGTCGAAGTCGAGAAGCGTGCCGGTTCTCGCGAGCCCCCAGTACAGGGGCAGGCAGTTCAGGAACTGGATGTGGCCGACACGCGGCCGGGTGCGAGAATTGTCCACATCGCGAGACTAGCCCCGTGCGGTACGGCTCTTGGACCAACCCGCCCCCGAACGGCCTAACGAGCGTTCAAACATCCGGGTGAAGTGATCTTGACCTCTATTGCTTTCCGGCGCCCCCGTGCTAGGCTCGCCGCAAGTTGCAGTTTGGTTTCCCTTGCAGTACAGAGCCTGCGGAGCATGTAACCGCAGGCTCTCGTCGTTTTCAGAAGTATGCAGTGATGCGGCACCGTTTCACACTTGCAGGTTCTGGAGCAGGGCAACCCTTTTGAGCCCAAGGAGGGCTTATGGCTACCGGAACCGTTAAGTGGTTCAACGCCGAAAAGGGCTTTGGCTTCATCGCCCAGGAGGGCGGCGGCCCCGACGTCTTCGTTCACTACTCCGCGATCAACGCCACCGGCTTCCGCTCCCTTGAGGAGAACCAGGCGGTGACCTTCGACGTCACGCAGGGCCCGAAGGGCCCGCAGGCGGAGAACGTCACCCCCGCCTGATTCCCTGCCTGATCGCAGAACCTGAGAGCAGTACCCAAGGAGCCCCACGCCTTCCGGCGACGGGGCTCCTGCCTTTTCCCGTTCATTTCCCGTTCACAAACCACATCGGCCCCATGGGCCCACGGCGTCTCACATGTGCTGCATGACGAGCACGAGCTTCGCCCCGGCCGCGAGCGCCTCATACGAGTGAGGCACATCCGCCCGGTATGACATGTAGTCCCCCGGCCCCAGTTCCGCGGTCTCCCCGCGCGGCCCCGCTTTCACCGCGCCCTCACTGACCACCAGGTGTTCCACGCTTCCCGGAATATGGGGCTCCGATTCCCGCACGGCACCCGGCTCCAGCCACACGGAATACAGGTCCCGGCGGGCGCCCGGCGGGCAGGCCGAGAGCAGGGAGGCCACGTAGCCGGACTGCTCGGAGCGGACCGCCGGCCCCTGTCCGGCCCGGATCACCCGCACCTGCCACGCGGGCGGCTCGACCAGCGCGCTGAAGGGCACGCCCAGCGCCACCGCGAGCGCCCAGACCGTCTCCAGGCTCGGATTCCCGCTCGCCGCCTCCAGTTGGGACAGCGTCGACTTGGCGACGCCGGCCCGCCTGGCCAGCTCGGACAGGGACAGCCCGGCACGGCCGCGCTCCCGCTTCAGGGCGGCGGCGATCCATTCCAGGGGGAGTCGGACGGGGGTGGCCTCGGACATGTCGTTCACTCCATCACACGAACGTGTGTCTTGACGGACAATGTGCTCAGCGTTCATCGTAGAAAACATGCGTTCGGCACAGCGAACGGGCCCGGGGCCCACTGACAGCGCCGACGACCGTGCCCTCGTCCGGGACAGCGCGCTCGTCTGGCTGGCCGGCGGCATCGTGGGCCTGTCCTTCGGCGCCGTGGCCGTCGGGGGCGGACTGCCGCTGTGGGTACCGGTCCTGATGTCCGTGGTGGTGTACGCGGGGGCGGCCCAGTTCAGCGCGGTCGGCGTGCTGTTCGCCGGGGGCGGCCCGGCCGCCGCCGTGGCCGCCGGGCTGCTGCTCAACACCCGGACGGCCGCCTTCAGCCTGGCCGTGGCCGAGATCATCGGCACCGGCCGCGTGAGCCGCTTCCTCGGCGCCCACCTGGTCACGGACGAGACGGTCGCCTTCGCCCTCGCCGAGCCGGACCCGGCCCGGCGGCGCCGGGCCTTCTGGATCGTCGGGCTCGGCCTGTACGCGGTGTGGAACCTGGGCGTCCTGGCCGGCGCGCTCGCGGGCGGCGCCCTCGGCGACACGGGGCGCTACGGCCTGGACGCCGCCTTCCCCGCCGTCCTGGCCGCCCTGGTGCTGCCCGCCCTGCGCACGGACGCGACGGTACGGCGCTGTGCCCTGCTCGGCGCCGCGCTCGCCCTGGCGGTCACCCCCGCCGTCCCGGCCGGGGTGCCGGTGCTGCTCGCGCTGGCCGGCCTGTTCGCGCACCGACACCGCGTGGTCTCCGGAGCCGCCTTATGAACGCGACCGTCACCGTGATCGTCGCCCTGGCCGTCGGCACGTACGCCTTCCGGATGGTCGGCCCGGCCCTGCACGGCCGGGTCACCGTGCCGCCGCGGGTGCAGGAGCTGGCCTCGGCGGGCGCGGTGGTCATACTGGTCGCCCTGCTGGCCACGGGCACGCTGACCGAGTCCGGGCGGTTCGCCGGCTGGGCCCGCCCGGCCGGGGTCCTGGTCGGCGCCGTACTGGCCTGGCGCCGGGCCCCGTTCGCCGCGGTGGTACTGGCCGCCGCCGCGACGACGGCACTGCTGCGGCTGGCGGGGACCGGTTAGGCCGCGTCACAGGAGGACCGGTCGGACCGCGTCCCGCCGGACGGTCAGGACCCCGGGGGTTGTCGGTGCGGCCCGTTAGGGTCCCTCCCCATGACCGACACCCGCGCCTTCTACGACACCATCGCCGAGGACTACGCCGTCCACTTCCGCGACCAGCTCGCGCGACGGCCGCTGGAGCGGGCCCTGCTCGCCGCGTACGCCGAACAGGTGGGGACCTCCGGTCTGGTGGCCGACCTCGGCTGTGGTCCCGGTGAGATCACCGCGCACCTCGACGGGCTCGGTCTGTCCGTGTTCGGCCTCGATCTGTCCGAGTCGATGATCACGGTCGCCCGCCGCAGGTACCCCACGCTGCGGTTCGAGCGGGGCTCGATGCGGGAGCTGTCCCTGGCCGACGGTTCGCTGGCCGGGGTCGTCTCCTGGTACTCCAGCGTCCACACCCCTGTGGACGAACTGCCCGGCCTGTTCGCCCAGTTCCACCGGGTCCTGTCCCCCGGCGGCCGGCTCCTCCTCGCCTTCCAGACCGGCGACGAGCCGCTGCACCTGGACCGGCCCTGGGGCCACCCCGTCTCCCTGGACTTCCACCGTCGCCGCCCCGAGCAGATGGCCGGACTGCTCAGGGGCGCCGGTTTCGCCGTGCACTCCAGCACGGTGCGGGAGCGGGTGGCCGAGCACGGGGAGTCGGCCCCGCAGGCGTTCCTGCTCGCCCGGAAGGACGGCTGAGGCGGTCAGCTCGTGGAGACCGCGCCGGCCGGGGCGAGCTGCTCCCAGCCAGTGCTGTAGACACCGCTGCCCGCGCTGGTCTCGGCCGCGCTCGCCACGCCCCCGTTGGTCTGCACCACCAGGGCGTCGACGCGGCCGTCCCCGAACCGGACGGTGTTGACGGAGACGGCGGCTCCGGCCGGGGCGAGGGACCGCCAGCCGTCGCTCCACGGGCCGTTCGCCGAGGTCTCGACGCGGCTCATGACACCGCCGTTGGACTGCACGACGACCACGCTGAGCACCCCGCCGCGGTGCCGGGCCAGCGCGACGCTCCGGGCCGCACCGGCCGGGGCGAGGCTGCCCCAGCTCTCGTTCCAGGGGCCGTTCGGGGAGGTCTGGTAGCGGGTGCCGACCCCGCCGTTGGACTGGACGACGGCGACCGTGAGGGCGCCGTTCGCGAGGTTGCCGACCGCGAGGGAAGCGCCCTGCGCGTCGGGCAGGTCGGTGGCGAGCGCCCCGGCCGGGGCGAAACCGGCGCTCCAGCCGCGCCAGGCCGCCGTGCCCGGGGCGGTCTCGGTGGTCTCGGCGATGCCGCCGTTGGTCTGGAGGGCGAAGAGGTGGATCCGGCCGTCCGCCTCCACACCGGCGGTGACGCTCTTGACGCCCGAGCCGGCCAGGAAGGTCCAGCCGCCCCAGCCGCCGCTGCCCGGTCCGGTCTCCGCGCGGACGGCGACACCGCCGCTGGACTGCACCACGACCAGGCCCAGCCGCCCGTCGGCGAACCGTACGGGCCTGGCCTCCACCGCCGATGACGCCTCGGCGAGGAACGACCAGCCGCCGAAGGCGTGGCTGCCGGCGCTCGTCTCGGTCCGGGTGGCCACACCGCCGTTGGACTGGAGGACGAACACGACCGTGCGGCCCTTGGCGTCCAGTGCCGTGGACACCGCCTTGGCGGTGCCGGCCTCGGCGAACCCGGAGAGGGCGCCCCAGCCGCCGCCGGACTCGGTGGCCGTCATGATGCCGCCGTTGCCCTGCACCAGGTAGGCCTCGGCCCGGTCGTCCCAGTGGACGGCGGCCGCCGGGTTGCCCGAGTCGCCGGCGACGGGCCCGGTGAACTCGGGGTACGGGTCGGCCGTGTCGGTGCCGAGCCCGGTGCCCGGGGCGCAGGCCCAGGCTCCGGCGCCCTGGTCGCCGAGGATCCTCTCGGCGATCAGGATCTGTTCCTTCTTCGTGGCGAGGTCGGGGCGCGATGCGTAGCCGGTGCCGCCGTAGTGCTGCCAGTTGACGAGGCTGATCTGGAGGCCGCCGTAGTAGCCGTTGCCGGTGTTGATGCTCCAGTCGCCGCCGCTTTCGCACGCGGCCACCTTGTCCCAGGTCGTCACGGAGGCGGCGGCCGCCGGGTGGACGCCGGCCAGGGTCAGCGGGAGCGCGGTGGCGAGGGGAAGCAGCAGGGCGCGGGCACGACGGGGCAGCGCGGGCATGGTGGGCGTCCTTCGGTACGGGGGCGGGGGTGGGTCGGGGCGGGGAAGGGCCGGAGCCCGGAGCGGGCGCGGGAAGGCCAGGGGCCCGGAACGGAAGGTGCTCCGGGCCCCGTGGGCCGGTGGGCGGTCAGTAGGTCTTGACCGCCCCCGCCGGGGCGAAGCCCTTCCAGCCGGACAGCGCGCCGCCGGGGCTGGTCTCGTAGTTGCGCGAGAGGGCGCCGTTGGTCTGGGTGACGAAGACGTCGAACCGGCCGTCGGAGTGGGCCGTGGCCTCCACCGAGGCGGCGCTGCCGGCGTCCGCCAGCACCTCCCAGTTGCTCCAGGTGCCGCCGGGGCTGGTCTCGTAGTTGCGGGCGACCCCGCCGTTGGACTGGAGCATGACGACGTCCAGGCGTCCGTCGTCGTGCGTGCCCACCGAGATGTTGGTGCCGCTGACCGGGGTGATCCCGGCACGCGGTCCGCCGGTCAGGGCGGCCCCGGCGGAGGCGAAGCCCTTCCAGCCGCTCCACGCGCCGTTCACGCTGGTCTCGTAGTTGCGGGCGACGGCGCCGTTGGACTGCACGATGAAGACGTTCAGCCGGCCGTCCTTCTGGTTGGCCACGGCGATGTTGCTGCCGCCGCCCGCCGACAGCGCGGTGTTGGCGGCGCCGGCGTCCGCGAGGCCGGTCCAGTCGCCCCAGCCGCGCGAGGCCTCCGTCTCGGCGATGTGGGCGACACCGCCGTTGGACTGCACGGCGAAGACGTCCATCCGGCCGTCGGCGTGCGTGCCGACCGTGAAGGAGGAGGCCGCGCCGGCCGGCGCGAAGGAGCCCCAGTCGCTCCAGGAACCGCCCACGCTCGTCTCGTACTTGCGGGCGATGCCGCCGTTGGACTGGAGCATGAACACGCTGAGCCGGCCGTCCGCGTGCCGGGCCACCTTCAGCTGCGCGGCCGAGTTCGCCGGGGCGAAGTTCTCCCAGTCGCTCCAGGCGCCGTAGGGGCTCGTCTGGTACCTGCGGGCGACGGCACCGTTGGTCTGGACCGCGAACACCTCCACCCGGCCGTCGGGGTGGACGCCGGTGACGACGCTCTTGGCGGCGTTCTCCGGCGCGAAGCCCGGGGCCCAGCCGCTCCAGCCGCCGGACGGGGTCGTCTCCATGTTGCGCGCGACCGCGCCGTTGGACTGGGTGAGGAAGGTGTCCAGCTGCCCGTCGCGGGTGTGCGCGATGGACAGGGTGCCCTGCCCGTCGGCGAAACCGCTGGCGGCCGGCCGCGCCGGGTCGTCCACCACGTTGTCGTAGCGGATGGCCTGGTAGTAGCTGGTGGGCCAGCCGGCCAGGGTGCTGCCGTTGATGTTGGCGCTGTACTTGTTGGTCAGCACGGAGGGGTTGTTCTCGGCGAAGTACGTGAAGGTGCCCGCCGCCTTGTCCTCCCAGCCGCCGAAAAGGACGACGTGCTCGGCCGAGTAGTTCAGCGCGTCGCCGGGCAGCAGCTGGGAGTTGGTGATGTCGGTGGAGATGTCCGGCAGGGTCCAGGTGGTGTACGAGCTGTCGGCGTGCCAGGCCATGGACACGTAACCGGAGCAGTCCTCGCGGTACTTGGTGCCCTGCGGGTCGGGGTAGTAGCCGGCCTGGTTGTAGGGGACGCCCTCGTCCACCCAGTACTGGGCCCGGGAGAGGATCTCGCTCCGGGTGATCTTGCCGCCGACGGACGAGGCGGCCTGGGCGGGGGCCGCGGTGACGGCGGACAGCACGGTGGCGGTGAGGCCGGCGGCCACCAGGGCGGTGGTGCAGCGCAGCACGGCGGTACGACGAGCAGGCACAGGTGTCTCCTGAGAAGGGGAACGGGGGAAGAGGGGAAGGGGGCTCAGCGGGTGAGGCCGGCGAGGACGTCCGCGTCGCCCTTCGGGTCGTAGGAGCGCGGCGCGGCGGAGTCCCACTCGTCGAAGTGGAGCAGGACGAGCACGGAGCCGCGCCGGACGGCGTAGATGTGGTTGGCCTGGGCGCCGGGGGCCGACAGGCCCTGTACGGCCGTCCAGGTACGGGACCAGGCGGCGGCGTCCGGGGCGGTGGCGGTCTGCCGGACCCGGGCGTCGGCGGCGAGCCCGTACCGCTTCTGGAGCGCCCGGCTGGTGGCCTCGCAGCCCTTCATGCCGGCGAGGACCTCGCGGTAGGCGGCCTGGGCCGAGGCGGTGTCCGGGAAACCGAGGGAGTCCTGGACCGCCGGCGTCTTGTGCGCGCTGATGAACCCCTGTTGCTGCCAGCCGGTGGCTCCGCGCACGGTCACGCACTCGTTGAGCTGGAACTCCGGGCCCGGCCGCCGGGTGCTGGGCGGGGCCAGCTCCTTCCACTTCTGCGCCGTGCGGTCGGGAAGCTGGCGGGCGGTGACCCGGGTGGCGGCGAGCGCCTTGTCCCCGGCGGTTCCGGGCGCGCGCGTCGACGGTGTCGTGACGGGCGCCGCCTTCCCGGCCACCGCGGGCGGCGCCTGGGTGGCGGACGGCGTGGCGGCCGGGGCGGTCGGGCCGGTCGGCGTGGTGGCCGGGGCGGTCGTGTGGTGGCCGGCGGTGGCCGCCGCGACCGGCGGCGCCTGGCCCTCGGACGCGTCGGCGTGGTCGGTCACCGCGTAGACGGCGGTGGCGGCGAGGACACCCGCTCCGGCCAGGACGGCGAGCCGGACGGAGCGGGACGAGACGGTCAGGGCCATGACAGGCTGACCCGGGTGTCGAAGGTGCGCATGAGTTACCCCACGAAGCATGGATGTGAGCGATCAAGTGGCCCGGCCGGTGCTTGATCGACTATGCCCGGGGGAGCGACGGCCGTCGTTCGCAATAAGTTCACACCTTGTTGGCAACGCGTGCACGGACCGGCTCCGGCAGCGCCTGGCAGCGGAACTCCTTCGGACAGACTCCGTAGGCGGCGCGGAAGGCCCGGGTGAAGTCCGAGGCCCGGGGCAGCCCCCAGCGTGCCGCGATGGTGTGGATCGGGGTGCCCCGCAGCAGGGGATCGGCCAGGTCCCGGCGCGCGCCTTCGAGCCGCCGCCGGCGGATCCACGCCGCGACCGATTCCCCCTGCGACCACTGCCGGAAGACGCGGTGCAGATAGCTGAGCGAGATGTGGTGGGCGGCGGCGATCACCGGCGGTGACAGCTCCGGGTCGTGCAGGTTCTGCTTGATGAACGCCAGAACGCGTTCCGCCATGACCCGGTGCCGGGCCTCCGGCGCCAGCGCGGCCTCCGCCTCCGCCAGCTGGGCCAGCCACGCCGACAGCAGGTCCAGGACGACCGCCCCCAGGCGCGGCGCGTCGGCGGGCCGCAGCGTGTCCGCCTGGCGCTCCAGACCGGCCAGCATCTGCGTCAGCAGCGCCCCCATGCCGTCCTGCACCGGCAGTCCCCGCCCCAGCAACTCCCTTACCCGGTCCGGGGGCAGGGGCAGCAGCGCCTTCGGGAAGTCCACGCCGATCCCCCTGGCGAGGCGGCCCCCGTCGTCCGCCATCCGCAGGTCGTACGGCCGTGAGCTGTCGACCACGTGCAGGTCCCCCGGGCGCAGCGCGCCGCTCCGCCCGGCGTGGTCCAGGGTCGCGTTCCCGTCGAGCAGCAGCGTCAGGTGGTAACGCTCGGGGTCCGCCCCACGCACCGTCCGCGTCCCGCGCCAGTAGCGCGCCGGGGCGCACGCCAACGGCAGTACGGTCACCGGCCCCAACTCCATCAGCCGGCACTCGGCCCGGTAGTCCCGGGCATACACGCTGTCGACCTCGCTGGCACGGCTGCGGTCGAGCAGCGCGCGCCAGTGGTCGAATCTGTCCTCCGCGGGCATGTCCTCGCTGCGGAACGTCGTCCCGATCATTCGCCTCGCCTTAAACAGGGTGACTGACCTGCAAAGACGAGACCACTCAGACCGACGTCAGGTTGTAGCGCCGAGGAGGAAGGCCGGCCAGGCCGGGCTGTCGCTCAGCGCACGGCGGCGACCGTGTCCGCGAAGGCGCGGGCCGGCGGGCTGAGCGCGTCCCAGCGGCGTACGGCCCAGCCGACGGGGAGGGGGCGCAGGCCGGGCAGGGGGATCAGCCGGAGGGGGCCGTCGCCGGGGACGGGCAGGCCGGGGACGGCGGGGACGACCGCCCTGCCCACGCCGAGTTCCGCGAGGAGCAGGGCGGTGTCCCAGTCGGCCACGCTCGGCTCGTAGACGAACCGGACTCCCCTTTCCGCGCAGGCCGCTTCGAGGTGGGCGGCGGACGTGGAGTTCGGCGGGAGGCGGATGAGGCGGGTGTCGGTGAGTTCGGCAGGGTCGAGGCGGGGGCGGCCGGACAAGGGGTCGTCGGCCGGTACAGCGAGGAGCCAGGGCAGCTCCACGACGGTCCGCTGCTCGATCCCGCGGACCGGGGGGCCGATGGTGATCCACGCCAGGTCGAGGGTGCCGTCGGCCAGGGCGTCGAAGCTGCCCCGGCCCGAACTGACCGTGCGGAACTCCAGGTTGACCTCGGGGTGGCTGCGGCGGAAGGTGACGACCGCCTCGGACATGAAGTGCCGTACGGTCGTGGCGCCCGTGGCGACCCGGACGTGCCCGCTGTGGCCGTCGAGGAGGTCGCGGAGCTGTCGTACGGCCAGGTCGAGGCCGTTGATGCCCTCGGCCGCCGCCGTCTCCAGTATCCGGCCGGCCTGCGTCGGGACGACTCCGCGCGGGCGGCGCTCCAGCAGGGCGACGCCGGTCTCCCGCTCCAGCCGCTTCACGTGCTGGCTGACGGCGGACTGGGTGCAGCCGAGGTCCCGGGCGACCGAACTGAGGCTGCCCGCGCGGCACACGGCCACGAACACACGGAGGTCGTCCAGAGTCATGAGACCCAAGTTAGCGCTTGGGGATCGGAAGAAAACCCCAGGATTGACTGGGTGTTGGCGTCGTACGAGGATCGTGTGCGGGCCGCGACCGACCCAGGCGGCAACCCGCTCCCCGCCCCGCCGAGTCCGGACGACGCGGGATGCGCGGGGAGCGGGTGCCGACCGAGCGGTCAGTCAGCCCTGGCCCAGCAGTGCGAGCAGGCGCCCCACCGCGTTCGCGACGGGCTCGCCGACCGCGCCGACGGTGGCGGCGATCTGGGCGATGGACGCCAGGACCAGGCCGCGCTCGCGCAGGGCGGCCCGGTCGGGGGTCAGCGCGGGCAGGGCCTCCGCCACGGTCCGGTCCTGCTCCGGGGTGAGGTGGCGGCGCAGCTCCGCGAGGCCGCGGGTCAGTTCCGCGACGGCGGCGCGGAGTTCGGGATCTCCGGCCGGAGCGCCGACCGTGCCGTAGTTGAAGCCGACGTTGCCCTGTCCGCCGTTGATGTTGGCGACCTGCCCGTAGTAGTTCGTCGTGTCGCTCACAGCTTGAACCCCGTGTTCCCGTGGCCGCCGTTGAGGTTGGCGACCGGCCCGTAGTTGTTGGTGTTGTACTGGTGGACGACCGCGGTGAACTCGGCCTCCGGGTGGTCGATCGCGTACGCGATACGGTCCGCGATCTGTCGCAGCTCCTCCAGGCTCGGCAGGGTCACCACCAGCGCCGAGCCGCTGGCCACCTGGACGGACAGCACCGGCTTCGGCGGCGCGAACAGGTCCTTGACGGGGACGATCAGCGCCGCGACGCACAGGACGACCAAGAGCGCGGGGTTGTCGGCGCCCCCGCCGCCCCCGTTGTCCATGGCGTTGAGCGCGACGTACGCCAGGTAGACCAGGAGGGCGCCGAACAGCCACTTCAGGCAGCGGATGAGCGCGGCGAGCCGGCTGGGCCGGTAGAGGTAGGCGTCGACCATCGTGATGTTGTGCAGAGGGAAGGCCGCCGACCCGGCCCACAGCATGCGGCGGCTGACCCGGAGGACTAGGGCGCCTTCCGTCCGCCCGGAGGGCGGCTCGGCAGGCGGAGGCGGTGGCGCGGACGGCGGGGCGGGCGGCGGCCCGAGCGGGCGTCCGGGCGGCGGCGCGCCGATGCCGTTCGTGTCGTTCATGTACTCCCCCGATGTGTCTGCGTTCCGGCAGCGTACGACCTGTTCCAGGCGCTCGTACAGCGCTATTCCGCGCGCCCGTACAGGCTTTCCACCTGCGCCGCGAAGTCCTCCAGGACGCGGTCCCGGCGGAGTTTCATGGACGGGGTCAGGTGGCCGGCCGCCTCGGTGAAGTCGGTCGGCAGGACGACGAAGCGGCGGATGGACTCGGGGCGGGAGACCAGCTTGTTCGCCTCGTCCACCGCGCGCTGGAGAACGGCCGTCAACTCCTCGTCACCGATCAGGAGTTCCGCCGGAACCGGGTGCTTGCCGAGCATCTGGCGCCAGTGGGTGATGCCGTCGGCGTCGAGGGTGATGAGCGCGCCGACGTAGGGGCGGCCGTCGCCCACCAGCATGACCTGGGAGATCAGCGGGTGCTGGCGCAGCCAGTTCTCCAGCGGGGCCGGGGCCACCGACTTGCCGCCCGCCGTGATCAGCAGTTCCTTCTTGCGGCCGGTGATGGTCAGGTACCCCTCGTCGTCCAGCGTGCCGAGGTCCCCGGTCGGCAGCCAGCCATCGCGGGTCGCGGGGACCACCCCGCCCGCCTGGGCGTCCCAGTAGCCGCGCAGCACGTGCTCGCCGGCGACGAGGATCTCGCCGTCCGCCGCGATCCGCACCCGGGTCCCGGGCAACGGCCAGCCCACCGTGCCCAGCCGGGGCTTGAGCGGCGGGGTGACCGTGGTCGCGCCGGTGGTCTCGGTCAGGCCGTAGCCCTCGAAGATCTCGATGCCCGCGCCCGCGTAGAACGCGGCGAGGCGCCGGCCGAGCGGGGAGCCGCCGCAGATCGCGTACCGGACGCGGCCGCCCAGGGCGGTGCGGATGCGGCGGTAGACCAGCGGGTCGTAGAAGGCGCGCTGGGTCTTCAGGGCGCGGCTCGGGCCGGTGCCGGTGCCGGTCTGGCGGGCCTCCAGCGCCTCGCCGTAGCGCCGGGCCACGGCCGCCGCCCGGTCGAACACCGCCGTGCGGCCGCCCGCCTCCGCGCCGGCCCGCGCGGAGTTGTACACCTTCTCCAGCATGTAGGGGATCGTCAGCAGCGCGGTGGGCCGGAAGGCGGCGAGGTCCGGGAGCAGGTCGTCCGGGGCCAGGCTGGGCGCGTGGCCGAGGCGGACCCGGGCGCGGACGCAGGCGATGGCGACCATCCGGCCGAAGACATGGGACATGGGCAGGAAGAGCAGCACCGACGGATCGTGGTCGTGCGCCTTGAACACCGGGTGGAGGAGTTCGACGGCGTTGTCGACCTCGGCGAAGAAGTTGCCGTGCGTCAGGGCGCAGCCCTTGGGGCGGCCGGTGGTCCCGGAGGTGTAGATCAGGGTGGCGAGCGTGTCGGGGACGAGCATGCCCCGGCGTACGCCCACCTCCCCGTCCGGCACCGCCGCGCCCGCGTCGGCGAGCCGGGCCACGTGCTCCTTCTCCATCACCCACACATGGCGCAGGTCGGGCAGGTGCGGGAGTTCGGGGCCGATCGCGGCGGCCTGGGCGGCGGTCTCCGTGATCAGGGCGACCGCGCCGGAGTCGTGCAGGATCCAGCGGGTCTGGTAGGCGGACGAGGTCGGGTACACCGGCACGGTGACCAGCCCGGCCGCCCACGCGGCGAAGTCCAGCAGGGTCCACTCGTAGGTCGTACGGGCCATGATCGCGATCCGGTCGCCGGGCATCAGGCCCTCGGCGATCAGTCCCTTCGCCACCGCCTGCACCTCGGCGGCGAACCGCGCGGCGGTCAGGTCCGTCCAGCGGCCGCCGGGCAGCTTGCGGCCGATCACGACCGCGTCGGGGGCCGCCTCCGCGTTGTCGTACGGCAGGTCGGCGAGGGAGCCGTGGGTGACCGGGGGCGCGAACGGCGGCACCGACACCTCCCGTACCGCGCCGTCAAGCCGCCGGATGTCGGGCTGGACGAGGACCGGCCGGCCGTCGTAGTCGACGGCGGAGACGGGGGCTCCGGAGGAGGCGGGGGCGTTCGGGTACGACGTGGACACGGGCGGCTCCTCCTGCGTGCGTGCACCGGCGGCGGGCCCCGGTGCGGGCGGGGTTACCGCTGGTCAGGCCTGGTGATCGTACGGCTCCTCTGTGAGGGGGTTGTGCGGGTTCCGGGAGGGTACGGGGCCGGGGATGTGCAGCCTCGGGGGGTGTCCGCCCGCCCGGCTTACCTCCGGTAACGTTACTTCAGAGTAGGCAATCCGGAGAGACCGCTGGGGCGTGACCCGATGCACACCGTGACCCTCGCCGCGCCGCCCGCGCTCGGCCCCCTGCTGGCCCGGGGCGCCCTGCGCTCCCCCTTCAGACGCCCGTCCCCCGGCGCACCCGTCCCCCGCACCCGGCTGGTACTGCCCGGCGTACGCGTCGACCTCGCGCGCCTGGCCGCCTACGAGCGGGTCTGCGGCTTCCCCACCGGCGAGTCCGCCCTCCCCCTCACCTACCCACACATCCTCGGTTTCCCGCTGGCCATGCGACTGATGAGCGGCCGGGACTTCCCGCTGCCGCTGCTGGGGCTGGTCCACACGTCCGTCGAGATCGAGCGGAGTGCCGCACTGCCGGCCGACGGGGAGTACGAGCTGTCCGTGTGGGTGGAGGAGCTGGCGGCGCGCAGGGGCGGGACGGAAGCGGTGGTGGCGACGGCCGTACGGTCACGGGGCGAGCTGGTGTGGTCGTCCCGCAGCGGATACCTGGCCCGGGCCGGGGGGACCGAACGCCGTGGCCCGGCGGCCGGCACGGAGCGGCTGCCCGCCCTCGCCGAGTGGCGGCTCGGCGCGGACGTGGGACGGCGGTACGGGGCCGTGTCCGGGGACCGCAACCCCATCCATCTCCACCCGCTCACCGCCCGCCTCTTCGGCTTCCCCCGGCCCATCGCCCACGGCATGTGGACCCTCGCCCGCTGCCTCGCCGCCCACGGCACCCCGGACGCGACCGTCGTACGGGCCCGGTTCCGCGCGCCCGTGCCGCTGCCCGGGACGGTGGGGTACGGGGCGGACGGCGCGGGGCGGTTCGAACTGCGGGGCGCGGGCGGGAGGTTGTGCCTGGAGGGGACGGTCAGGGGGAGCTGAGGGGCGCCGGCGGCCGGTCGCCGTGATCCCGCTCCGGCGGCGGGCTCCAGACCTTGCCCCCCATCAGGCTGCCCAGGCCCGACCAGGCGAAGTTCATCAGGGTGGACGCGGCCTGGTGGGCCGACACCCCGGGCGTGCTGTTGGCCCACGCGGCGAGCGACTCCGCCGCGCCGACCAGCGCCTCGGCGAGCCCGGCCACCTCGCGCTCCGGCAGGCCGGGATCCCGGTGCGCCTCCCTCGCCGCCACCGCCACCAGCCGCGTCACGAACGCGACGATCTCCGCGCGCATCGCCGCCGCCTCGGACACGAACGGCTCACCGTGCCTGCGGGCCTGGAGATACAGCACCGACCAGCCGTCCGGATGCTCGGCGGTGTGCGCGAAGAACGCCCGCAGGCCCTCCCACAACTGCTGCTCGACGGGCAGGTCCTGGCGGACCCCGGCGCGCACGGCCGCCGTGAGCGCGGCGGCCTCGCGGCGGATGCAGGCGGTGAAGAGGTCTTCCTTCGAGTTCAGGTACAGATAGACCAACGGCTTGGACACGCCCGCGAGTTCGGCGATCTCGTCCATCGACGCGGCCGTGTACCCGCGCTGCCCGAAGATCCGCACGGCGGCGTCGAGCATCTGCCGCTCGCGCACCGCCCGCGGCATCCGCTTGGTCTTCACGGCACCCATGGGGCAAGACTAGTTCGGCCGGGTGCCGTACCCGGCCGGGCACGCGTCGGCCGGGAACGGCCCGCAGACCCGGGCACGCGCTAGCTGGACGCGGTGGCCCCGTCCTGCGCCCGCGCGACGTCGTCGGCGAGGTCCTCCTGGCTGCGGCTGGCCTCCAGGTTGGCCTTCATCCGGTCGACCTTCTTCACGATCCGCGCCGAGGCCCGGTCCCGCTCCTTGCGCAGCACCACCCAGCTGATCGGTGCCGACAGGACCAGGGAGAGCAGCAGCACCCACAGGAAGTTGGAGTCACCGAAGCCGCGCGGGAAGATGCCCGAGTAGACGGCTCCCCAGACGATCACGAGGCAGCCCGCGAAGATACCGAGGCGCATCAGCGTGTAGCGGAGCATCTCAATCCACTCGTCCGATTCCAAATAGGGTCATCGCCCAGTGAAGCACGACCCGGCGGCGATCATGCAAGGGGGTCGCGCAAGGGGGGTACGGGCGCCGGGCCCGGGGTCAGCGCAGCGGCAGCAGCATGACGATCTCGTCGCGGTCGTCACCGGGCCCGACCCGGATGGCGTCCGGGACCCGGCCGACCTCCTTGTAGCCGCAGGAGGCGTAGAACCGCTCCAGGCCGTGCCCGCCCCGGCAGGTCAGCCGGATCCCCTCGATGCCCCCGAGGCCGCGGGCGGCCTCCTCGGCGGCGGTCAGCAGGTCACGGCCGTAGCCCCGGCCCTGGTGACGGGGGTGGACCATCACCGTGTACAGCCACAGCCAGTGCGTCATCAGCCGGTGGGTGTTGCGGGCGAGGAAGGCGGTCGCGGCCACCCGGCCGGCCTCGTCGTGGCCGACGAGCAGCCGGGTGCGGCCCTCGGCCATCGCCACGAAGTGGCGCACCAGCTCGGGCCGTATCTCGTCGGGGGTCACCGGGGGTACGAAGCCGACGGAACCGCCCGCGTTCGAGACGTCCGTCCACAGGTCGAGGATGCCGTCGCGGAGGGCGGGGGTGATCGCTGGGTCCAAGGTGAAGGTAAGAGGCACCAGCGGAGTGTATCTATTACCCGAGGGCGTGTGCGGCGATCTCCAGGTCGGCCACCAGGCCCTGGTACGCGGCCCTGCGGTCGTCGTCCTGCGCCCGCAGCACCGACGAGGGGTGCACGGTCGGTACGAGGCGTTCGGGGCGGCCGTGGATCTCCCGCTCCAGCACCGTGCCGCGTACCTCGCCCACCCGGAACGACGACCCCAGCAGGGCCTTGCCCGCCGTGGCGCCGAGAACCACGATCAGCTCCGGCTCCACCAGCGCCAGCTCCGCCGCCAGCCAGGGGCCGCAGGCCGTCATCTCCCTCAGGGCCGGCGCCTTGTGGATGCGGCGCTTGCGGGGTTCGGCCCGGGTGAACTTGAAGTGCTTCACCGCGTTCGTCACATAGGCCTCGGCGGGATCGATACCGGCCTCTTCGAGCGCCCGGTCGAGCAGCTTGCCCGCCGGGCCGACGAACGGTCTCCCCTGACGGTCCTCCTGGTCGCCGGGCTGCTCCCCCACGAGCATGACGCGGGCGTCGGTGCTTCCGGCGCCGAAGACCGTCTGGGTGGCGGCGCGGTGGAGGGGGCAACCGCGACAGCCTGCGGCGGCTTGGCGGAGGGTAGGTAGGTCAGCGCCCTCGGGGACGAAGGGCTCCGCGGTGTACGCGTCCTCGGGTGCCTTCGCTGCCGGCATGCCGGGCGAGTACCCCTCGTTCCGGCGGAGAAGCGAGGGGTTGTTTCAGGCCGTCGCCCGGCTGCGGGCGCGTCGTGGCTGGTCGCGCCCACGCGGCGGAGCCGCATATCGAACACAGCCCCGCGCCCCTGGGTGGGGGCGCCGGGGCCTCGCTTCAGAAGTGGCCGGTGCGTCAGACGCGCATCGGCTGGGGCTCGTCGCGGCGGGTCGGGTTCGGGCCCTCGTACTCGCGGATGATCTCGTAGCGGGTGTTGCGTTCCACGGGGCGGAAGCCGGCGTCGCGGATCAGCTCCAGGAGGTCCTCCCGGGTCAGCTTGTTCGGCGTGCCGTAGTTGTCCGCGTCGTGCGTGATCTTGTACTCGACGACCGAGCCGTCCATGTCGTCCGCGCCGTGCTGGAGGGCCAGCTGGGCGGTCTGCACGCCGTGCATCACCCAGAAGACCTTCACGTGCGGCACGTTGTCGAACAGCAGCCGGGACACCGCGAAGGTCTTCAGCGCCTCCGCGCCGGTCGCCATCGTGGTCCGCGCCTGGAGCGTGTTGCGTACCTTGCCGTCCTTCATGTCCACGAAGTCGTGCTGGTAGCGCAGCGGGATGAAGACCTGGAAGCCGTTCGTCTCGTCCTGCAGCTCACGCAGCCGCAGCACGTGGTCGACGCGGTGCCGCGGCTCCTCGATGTGGCCGTACAGCATGGTGCACGGGGTCTTCAGACCCTTCTCGTGCGCCAGCCGGTGGATGCGGGACCAGTCCTCCCAGTGGGTGCGGTGGTCCACGATGTGCTGCCGGACCTCCCAGTCGAAGATCTCCGCGCCGCCGCCGGTCAGCGACTCCAGGCCCGCGTCGATCAGTTCGTCCAGGATCTCCGAGGCGGACAGCCCGCTGATCGTCTCGAAGTGGTGGATCTCGGTCGCCGTGAACGCCTTCAGCGAGACGTTCGGCAGCGCCTTCTTCAGCTCCCGCAGCGACCGCGGGTAGTACCGCCACGGCAGGTTCGGGTGCAGACCGTTGACGATGTGCAGCTCGGTGAGGTTCTCCGACTCCATCGCCTTGGCGAGCTTGACGGCCTCCTCGATGCGCATCGTGTACGCGTCCTTCTCGCCCGGCTTGCGCTGGAACGAGCAGTAGGCACAGGACGCGGTACACACGTTCGTCATGTTGAGGTGACGGTTGACGTTGAAGTGGACCACGTCACCGTTCTTGCGGGTCCGCACCTCGTGGGCGAGGCCGCCGAGCCAGGCCAGGTCGTCCGACGCGTACAGCGCGATGCCGTCCTCGCGGGTCAGCCGCTCCCCGGAGCGGACCTTCTCCTCCAGCTCGCGCTTGAGCCCGACGTCCATGGCAACACCTTTCTACGACAGCCCGACCAACGGTATCCCTAGACTTCCTCGGGAAGTTCCCCGACCCGGTTCTCCCACTTCGTGGACAGCACGATGGTGGTACGGGTCCGGGAGACGCCCTTGGTGCCGCTGAGCCGGCGGATGGTCCGCTCCAGCCCGTCCACGTCCGACGCCCGGACCTTGAGCATGTACGAGTCGTCGCCCGCGATGAACCAGCAGTCCTCGATCTCCGGCAGGTCCCGCAGCCGCTGGGCGACGTCCTCGTGGTCGGCCGCGTCGGAGAGGGAGATGCCGATCAGGGCGGTGACCCCGAGGCCGAGCGAGGCCGCGTTCACCGTGGCCCGGTAGCCGGTGATGACACCGGCCGCCTCCAGCCGGTTGATGCGGTCGGTGACGCTGGGGCCCGACAGGCCGACCAGGCGCCCCAGCTCCGCGTACGAGGCCCGGCCGTTCTCCCTCAGGGCCTGGATGAGCTGCCTGTCCACCGCGTCCATGCGATCGAAGCCTTCCGGTGAAAGTTCCTGAAGTGATGAGAGGTACGTACTGCTAATCGCCCCGGGTGCCGTCCGCCGCGCCGCCGCCCAGGTCTCCTCGCCAGCGCCGGTACAGGCCGTGGGCGACGCCCGCCGCGTCCAGCACCCGGCCGGCCACGAAGTCCACCAGGTCCTGGATGTGCGCGGCGCCCGCGTAGAAGGCGGGCGAGGCCGGGACGACCGAGGCGCCGGCGTCGTCCAGGGCGACGAGGTGGCGCAGCGTCTGGCCGTTCAGGGGGGCTTCCCGTACGGACACCACCAGCGGGCGGCGCTCCTTCAGCGTGACGCTCGCCGCGCGCTGGAGGAGGTCCTTGGACAGGCCGAGCGCCACGCCGGCCACGCAGGCGGTGGAGGCGGGCACGATGAGCATGCCGCGGGCCGGGTACGAGCCGGAGGACGGCCCGGCCGCGAGGTCGCCCGCCTTCCAGTAGCGGACGCCGCTGACGTCCACGTCGAAGGTCCCGGGCTTGCCGTCGGCGCCGCGGGCCAGCCATTCCGCGAGGTCGTCCTGCCAGTGGGCGTCCCGGAAGGGCAGGCCCGTCTCGTCCAGCAGCGTCAGCCGCGAGGCCCGGCTGACCACCAGGTCCACCGCTTCCCCGGCCGCCAGCAGCGCCCGCAGCACGGCCGCCGCGTACGGCGTCCCGGAAGCTCCGGACACCCCCACGATCCAAGGCACGCGCTGCGTTTCTCCTGCGTTCACACCTTGAGCGTACCGGCGCGCGCACAGGGGCTCAGGACCGGTAGGGGTCACGGCCACCCGGGCGAAGACCCCGCGAACGGCGGGAAACGGGCTAGACGGTGAGCCCCCGTACCAGGAGATCCAGCAGGGCGCACACGAAGAGCGCGATGCCGATGAACCCGTTGACCGAGAAGAACGCCCTGTTCAGACGGGTCAGGTCGTGCGGGCGGACGATCGTGTGCTCGTAGACGAAGGCCGCCGCGACGATCACCAGGCCGAGCCAGAAGAAAGCACCCGCGTCGGTGGCCAGGGCGTACCAGACGAAGAGGGCCGTGGTGACCGTGTGGCACGCGCGGGCGCCCCAGATCGCGGCCGGGATGCCGAAGCGGGCCGGGACCGACTTCACGCCGATCTCGCGGTCGGTCTCCACGTCCTGGCAGGCGTAGATCAGGTCGAACCCGCCGATCCAGACGCCGACGGCCAGGCCGAGGATCACCGCGTTCCACGACCACTCCCCGCTGATCGCCAGCCAGCCGCCGACCGGGCCCATGGCCTGGGCGAGACCGAGGATGGCCTGCGGGAAGTTGGTGAACCGCTTGCCGTAGGGGTAGACCACCATCGGCACCACCGCCACCGGCGCGAGGGCCAGGCACAGCGGGTTGAGCAGGGCCGCCGCGCCCAGGAAGACCGCGAGGGCGATCAGCGCGCCCGTCCAGGCGTGCCGGACCGACATCGCCCCCGTCACCAGTTCCCGGTGCGCGGTGCGCGGGTTGCGGGCGTCGATCTCGCGGTCGATGATCCGGTTGACCGCCATCGCGAACGTGCGCAGGCCCACCATGCAGACGGTGACCAGGAGCAGGCGGCCCCAGTGGATGTTCTCGTCCCACTCGTACATCGCCGTCAGGGCGGCGATGTAGGCGAAGGGGAGCGCGAAGACCGAGTGCTCGATCATCACCAGGCGGAGGAACGCCTTGGTCCGGCCCGGCTGGGCGATTGCGGCGGCGCTGCTCACAGCCCGTACTCCTTCCAGCGGCGGTCCACCAGGGCCGCCGTATCCGGGTCCGACAGGACCATCTCCGGCCACCCGCCGTCGCGGGTGTAGCCCTCCTCCGGCCACTTCCGCGTGGCGTCGATGCCCGCCTTGCCGCCCCAGAACTGCTGGTAGGAGGCGTGGTCGAGGTGGTCGACGGGGCCTTCCACGACCGTGAGGTCACGGGCGTAGTCGGTGTTGCCGAGGGCCCGCCAGGCGACCTCGTGCAGGTCGTGGACGTCACAGTCGGCGTCCACGACCACGATCAGCTTGGTGAGGGACATCATGTGCGCCCCCCAGATGGCGTGCATCACCTTCTGCGCGTGCTTGGGGTACTTCTTGTCGATCGAGACGATCGCGCAGTTGTGGAAGCCGCCGGCCTCGGGCAGGTGGTAGTCCACGATGTCCGGGATGATGATCTTCAGCAGGGGCAGGAAGAAGCGTTCCGTGGCCCGGCCGAGGGGGCCGTCCTCCGTCGGGGGGCGGCCGACGACGATCGACTGGAGCAGCGGGCGCCGGCGCATGGTCACGCAGTCGATCTTGAGGGCCGGGAACGGCTCCTGCGGGGTGTAGAAGCCGGTGTGGTCGCCGAAGGGGCCCTCGGGCAGCATCTCGCCGGGTTCCAGCCAGCCCTCCAGGACCACCTCGGCGTTGGCGGGCACCTGGAGCGGGACCGTCTTGCAGTCGGTCATCTCGATCCGCTTGCCCGCGAGGAAGCCGGCGAAGAGGTACTCGTCGATGTCGCCGGGGAGGGGGGCCGTGGAGGCGTAGGTCACGGCGGGCGGGCAGCCGAAGGCGATGGCCACCGGGAGGCGCTCGCCCCGGCGCGCGGCCACCTGGTAGTGGTTGCGGCTGTCCTTGTGGATCTGCCAGTGCATGCCGATGGTGCGCTTGTCATGGCGCTGGAGGCGGTACAGGCCCAGGTTGCGGATGCCGGTCTCGGGGTCCTTGGTGTGGGTCAGGCCGAGGTTGAAGAAGGAGCCGCCGTCCTCGGGCCAGGTGAACAGCGCCGGGAGCCGCTCCAGGTCCACGTCGTCACCGTGCAGGACGACCTCCTGGACCGGCGCCTCCTTGACCTTGCGCGGCGGGACGTGGGCCATGGCGCCGAGCTTCCCGAAGGCCTCGCGCACGCCGACGAAGCCGTGCGGCAGCTCGGGCCGCAGCAGGCCGCCGATCCTGTCGGAGATCTCCTCGTACGACTTCAGGCCCAGCGCCTTCAGCAGCCGGCGGTCGGTGCCGTACACGTTCATGGCGAGGGGCAGGTCGGAGCCGCGCACGTTCTCGAAGAGCAGCGCCGGGCCGCCGGCCTTCTGCACCCGGTCGACGATCTCCCCGACCTCCAGATACGGGTCGACCTCGGCCTTGATGCGCTTGAGGTCGCCCTCGCGCTCCAGCGCCCGGAGCAGGGAGCGAAGATCGTCGTAAGCCATGTGCCCCAGTATCGCCGACGTACCGCTTTGTCCCGGTGGCCACCCCCCGGTTCCGGCGTGGGGCCGGGTCAGCGGAAGACGGCGACCGGGTACTGGAGGACGACCTCGCGGGCGTCGGGGTCCCAGCTGGTGACCTTGCCCAGGCAGTGCGCCTGGAACTGGCCCTCGGGCAGTTCCTTGTCCGGGGTGAGCAGGCCGTCGCCGCGCAGCACGACCCTGAGGTGCGCGGTGGGGCCGCCGTCGGCGTAGGGGGCCCGCATCAGCAGGGTCTCGCCCCGGCTGCCGCCCGCCTCGAACCGGCCGGTGACCATGACGAACTCCCCTATCTCGCTGAGCGGCACCGCGGTGGCCGGCCCGGTGCGGGCGAGCTCGCCGAGGAGGGCGCGGTTGGGGATGACGGTCCCGGAGTCGGGCCGCAGCCGGACCTCCACCAGGGCGTCGCCCCGGCGCAGCACGGACAGCAGCAGGCCGATCACGGAGATGGGCTCGCTGTTCTCCACGTACTTGGCGACCACTTCGGTGGTGCTGCCCCCGGTCACCTTCAGCAGCACGGAGACCAGCGGGATGACGGCGAGGCAGCCGGCGTTGCGGATGCGCCGCTCCTCGACCTCCTTGCGCAGGGCCGCCTTGTAGTTGCCCATCTTGAACAGGCCCATGACCGCGTCGTTGTCGAGGTACAGGGGCAGGTATGCGGGGTCGGCGGCGGTCTTGCCGAGCCGGGCCAGTCCGCGCCGCAGCGCCCGCCCGGCCAGCGCGAGCAGGCCGGCGAGGGCCAGCAGCCACCAGGCCATCGGGCCCCACCAGGCGCTCCACCAGGTGCCGTCAAGAACAGCCACGGATCTCCTTGAACGCGGTGGACAGGGAGGAGGTGCGGGCGTCGACGAGGCGCCCGCCGGTCAGTTCGGCGGCCCGGCGCAGCGCGTCCGCGTCGGCGTCGCCGAAGCCGATGGGGTAGGTGCGTACGGCGCGGACGTCGGCGGGGCGGGAGCGGTGGCGGGCGGCGAAGGCGGCCGGGCCGATGCCCGCGTTGTTCTCGCCGTCCGTCATCAGCACGATGGACACCAGCCGGCCGGGGTCCGCGCGCAGGGCCCGTTCGGCGGTGCGGTAGCCGTGGTCCAGGGCGGACCAGACGGCGGTGGAGCCGTCGTAGCCGTCCTCGGCGACGAAGCCGTCGAGCGCCTTCAGGTCGGCGGGGCCGCGCACGGTGACCGTGCGCTCGGCCAGCGGGCGGCCGCCGAAGCGGACGACGGTCAGCCGCTCCCCTTGGTGGAAGCGGACGAACTTGGCGCGGGCGGAGCCGTCGGCTCCGCTGAGCGCGGCGAACGCGGCGCGCAGGGCGCGGGTGCGGGCGCCGCGCATGGAGGTGGAGAAGTCCAGCAGGAAGATGACCTGGTCGGCGCCCCGGCGGGCGGGGTCGCCGTAGTCGGCGAGGAGGCGGTCGAGGACGGCCGGGTCGTCCGGGTAGTAGAGGGCGTTGTCGAGGGGGGCGGTCAGCCTGGCGTCGCGGGGTACCTCGGTGCTGACCGGGCGGCGCAGGGTGCGGTGCATGATCTCGCGCTGGTGGGCGGGGGCGGTGAGCCAGTCCACCACCCGGTCGTAGGCGTCGCGGCGGCCGGGGTCGAGCAGGAGCAGCGGGTAGTCCGACAGGACCATGCCGTCGGCGGGGTGGACGATCCGCAGGGGTTCGCGCAGCCGGCCGGAGGCGTTGAGGGCGAGCAGTTCGGACTCGTAGGTGATCAGGGCGTTGGTGCGGCCGGGGCGGGTGGCGAAGGCGTCCAGCAGGGCGCGGGAGCCGGCGGCGGTGAGGGTCTGGCCGGAGCGGAAGCCGCGCAGCCGGTCGCAGCTGACGTCGGCGGGGCGCAGGGCGCGGCCGGTGCCGGCGGCGGCGGTGGCGACACCGACCAGGGCGGCGAGGCCGCTGTTGCTGCGCCGGGGGTCGGCCATGCCGAAGCGTACGGTGCCGGTGGCGGCGGCGTCGGCGATGTCGGCCCAGGACAGGCGTCCGCCGGGGGCCTTGGTGTCCAGGGCGCGGGCCGCGTCGGGGGTGAGGCCGACGACGACCGGGGAGCGCATGATGGAGGCGCTCTGCACTCCGGTGGCGGGGGTGGCTCCGGCGGGGGCGCGCTTGGCCCGCAGGCGCAGGTAGCGGTCGGAGGAGAGCCAGGCCAGGTCGTAGGAGTGGCGGCCGGTGAGCAGGGTGTCGGAGGCGTCGTTGGTGGCGCGGTAGTCCAGGTCCAGGCGGACGCCGGTGTCCTCGCGGAGCCGGTCGAGCAGCGGCTTCATGTCGGTGAGTTCGTCGCTGGCGAGGACGCGCAGGGTGGTCCTGGTGCCGCCGTCGCCGGAGCAGGAGGAGAGCCCGCCGAGCACCACGGCCAGCACCAGGCACAGGCACAGCGGTCCGAGCGGCAGGGTGCGGGGGGCGGGCGTCATGGGGTCTCCCCGGAGGGTGTGGCGGGGGCGGCCGGGGGGCAGTCGCCGACGGTTTCGATCATGCGTTCCAGCAGGTCGAGGCGGGGCAGTACGGCCTTGGTGTCGTCGTCGGAGAGCACGGGGGCCTGGATGCCGCGCCCGGTCAGGAAGCGGGTCAGGGCGTCGCTGGTGGCCGAGCCGCCCTGGGCGTCGCGGACCCGGAAGCCGAGTTCCATCGCGCGCCGTTGCAGCGCCGGGTCCCTGGTGATCAGCTCGCCGAGCGCGTCGCCGCGCGGGGTGAGCGCGATGAGCTGGGGTTCGGTGACGAAGCGGGCCGAGGGGTAGAGCAGGACCCGTTCGGCGTCGACGTGGCCGGTGGCGGACCGGGCGGCTATCTGGTGGGCGAGGAACTGGTGCTCGTAGATCACGGCGATCGGGGAGATGCTCTTGCCCTCGGCGGAGACGTAGGTCTCGTTCTTCTCGGAGGAGGGCATGCCCTGGTCGTTGAGGAGGAGCCGGATCCGTTCGGCGAAGCGGGTGGCCTCGGCGGGGGTCTGCGGGATGTCCTGGTGGTTCCGGACGTAGGAGACCAGGCCGAGGTAGGTGCCGGCGGAGTTGGCCTGGCAGATGTCGGAGGTCTGGGCGAGGACCTTGTTGCCGTTGTGGATGCCGTGCCGGCCGATGCCGACGCGGCGGCCGCCCGGGGTGGTGCCGAGGTCGTCCCAGCGGCGCCCGGCGGCGGACGCGCCGAGGAACTTCCGCATGTCCAGGGAGTAGTACATCGGCTTCGCCCCGGCGGGCACGCCCGGCAGCGGGGTGGCGATCCCGGCCTCCCGGAGGGTCTCGGCGTACTCCCGGTAGGTGCCGAGCACGATCGGGCTGACGAACGGGCGGTACGTCGTCGCCGGATGGCCCTCGGCCGCGCGGCGGGAGGTGATCAGGTCGGCGGCGGGCTGTCCGGACGGGAAGACGATGTCGTAGCCGTCGTAGCGCTGGGTGGCGATGCCCCGGGAGCCCATGCGGGTGAGGCGCACGCGGTAGCCGTGCCGCACGAGCAGCCGCCGGACCTCGGGGTCCTCGAAGAAGTCGGCCTTGGAGGCCATCTTGGCCTGGATGGTGACGATCCGTTCGAACGGCAGCGCCGCGTGCCCCTGGACGAGGACGACGATCGCGCACAGCGCGGTGCCGGCGGCGACGGCGCGCGGCAGGAGCCTGCGTGCCAGGGAGCGGCGCGCGGGCGCGACCGCCGGTGCGCCGACCTTCAGACGGGGTTCACGGCCCTGCCGGGGTCTGTCGCTGTCGGATCTGTGAGTGGCCACCCGGTTCTCCTGCGTCGGCGGGGGCAGGATCGTGCACGGACGGGACGACGCTCGACGGAACGCCCAACCAACGGGCGTGTCAAGCAAAGTGAACGCCCGTCAGACAGTTGTGGAGGCCGTCGTTCACACTGCCGGCAGCCGTCGGACGGATGGCGGGCGCGGGGGCCGTGTGCCTACGGTGGGACAGGGGGAGGGACGCGATGGCGGTGGAGTTCGGCCTGCTGGGCGTGATCGAGGTGCGGCTGGGGGGCCGCACGGTGGACGTGGGGCACATGCGGCAGCGGTGTGTGCTGGCCGCGCTGCTCGTGGACGTGGGCCGGGCGGTCCCGGTGGACACGCTCGTCGACCGGGTGTGGGGCGACCGGCCGCCGCAGCGCACCAAGGACACGTTGTACGGCTATCTGTCCCGGTTGCGCCAGGCGCTGCGCCCGGCCCCGGAGGTGACCGTCGCCCGGCGCCCCGGCGGGTACGTCCTGGACGCCGATCCGCTCTCGGTGGACCTGCACCTGTTCCGTGACCTGGTCACCCGGGCCCGCACGGCCGGCGGAACCGAGGGGGTGGCGCTGATGCGGCGGGCGCTCGGGCTGTGGCGTGGGGAGCCGTTCGCCACCGTGGACGTCCCGTGGTTCGACGACCAGCGCCAGGTGCTGCTGCGCGAGCGGCTCGCGGCCGAGCTGGACCACATCGACCTGCGTCTCGGCGCCGGAGAACACGGCGAGCTGCTGTCCGAGCTGGCCGTGAAGGCCCGCGAACACCCGCTGGACGAACGGCTGGCCGGTCAGTTGATGCTCGCCCTGTACCGGGCCGGCCGCCCCTTTGAGGCCCTCGCCCACTACCAGGACCTGCGGCACCGGCTGGCCGAGGAGCTGGGCGCCGACCCGGGCCCGCGACTGCTCGACCTGCACCGGCGCATCCTCGCCAACGACCCCGCGCTGTCCCCGCCCGAGCCGGCCCCGCCCGCCGGCGTCCGCTCCGCCGCGCCCCGGCAACTGCTGGCCCCGCCAGCGTACTTCGTGGGCCGGGATGCCGAACTCGCCGTCCTGGACAAGGCGCTGGCCGCCCAGGCCGAGCCGCGCGCCACCCTGCCGGTGACGGTGGTCTGCGGCATCGGCGGGGTCGGCAAGACCTCCCTCGCGCTGCACTGGGCGCACCGCCGGCAGCACCACTTCCCCGACGGGCAGCTCTTCGTCGACCTGCACGGTTTCACCCCGTCGGGGGAACCGGCCGATCCCCGGGTGGTGGTCCGCGGCTTCCTCGACGCGCTCGGTGTCGAGCCCGGGCGGATCCCGGCGGCCTTCGACGCCCAGGCCGCGCTGTACCGCAGTCTGCTGGCCGACCGGCGGATGCTCGTCGTCCTGGACAACGCCCGGGACTCGGCGCAGGTCCTGCCGCTGCTGCCGGGCACCCCCGGCTGCGCGGTGCTGATCACCAGCCGGGACCAGCTCACCGGGCTGACCGCCGCGCACCAGGTCACCCATCTGACCGTCGACGCCTTCGACCCGGCCACCGCGCACGAGCTGCTGGCCGGCCGGCTGGGCGCCGAACGCGTCGCCGCGGAACCCGAGGCCGCCGCCGAACTGGTCGGCCAGTGCGCCGGACTGCCGCTCGCCCTGAGCGTGCTGGCCGGGCGGGTCACCACCAATCCGGTCGCCACCCTGACCGCCCTGACCGAGGAACTGCGCGAGAGCAGCCGCCTGGACGCGCTGAGCACCGGTGAGGACGCCACCGACGTACGGGCCGTGCTCGCCGCCTCCTACCGGGCCCTCGACGCCGATACCGCCCGGGTCTTCCGGCAGCTCGTGCAGGCGCCCGGCCCGGACATCGGCGTGCCCGCGGCCGGCAGCCTCACCGGGCTCGGACCGGTACGGGCCCACCAGGCGCTGCACCGGCTGCGCACCCGCCACCTGCTCCAGGAGCACGCCCCCGGCCGGTTCGCCGGCCACGATCTGCTGCGCGCCTACGCGCTGGAGGCCGCCGCCGGGGACGAGGCGGAGGCGCGGGCCGCCCGGCTGCGGGTCCTGGACCACTGTCTGCGCACCGCCTGGTCGGCGGACCGGCTGCTGCTTCCGCACCGCGACCCCATCCGGCTGCCGCCGGCGGCCGACGGGGTACGGCCCGAGGAGATCACCACCCACGACGGGGCCATGGCGTGGTTCGCCCGGGAGCAGCCGGCGCTGGTCGCCGCCGTGCACCAAGCCGCGCGGCACGGCCACGACGTCCACGCCTGGCAGCTGGCCTGGGCCCTGACCACCTTCCTGACCCGGCGCGGCCGGTGGAGCGACGTCGCCGCCGTGCACGCCACGGCGCTGCGGGCCGCGACCCGGCTCGGTGACGCGGCCGCGCGGGGCGAGTCGTACCGGGTGCTGGCGCTGGAACGCATCGAGGCGGGCGACCACGCCGCGGCGCGGCAGCGGCTGGACCAGGCGCTGTCCCTGGCCGAAAGCAGTGGCCACACCCTGTCCGAGGCGCACACCCATCTGGCCCTGGGCTGGCTGTACGAGCACACGGGCGACCGCGCGGCGGCGCTGCGCCACGACGAACTGGCCGTCGGGCTCTTCGCCCGGCTCGGCCACCAGGCCGGGCTGGCCCGCGCCCTGAACGCGGTGGCGTGGGACCACGTGCAGACCGGCGGCCACCGGCAGGCCGTGGCCCGCTGCGAGCAGGCCCTGGCCCTCCAGGACGAACTCGGCGACCTGCGCGGCCAGTCCGACACCTGGGACACCCTCGGCTACGCCTACCAGCAGCTCGGCGAGCACACCCAGGCCCTGCTGTGCCACGAGCGCTGCCTGGAACTGCACCGCGCCCTGGGCCACCGCTTCAACGAGGCGGAGGCCCTGGTCCACCTCGGCGAGGCCCACCAGGCCCTGGGCGACCGGGAGACCGCCCGCCGCTGCTACGAACAGGCCCTCGACGTCTTCCGGGACATGGAGGTCAACCCCGCCCGCGTGGCCCAGACCCGCGCCCTGCTCGACGCCCTCGGCTGAAGGCCCCGGTACGGGGAGGTGTCCCTCCCCGTACCGTCCCCCGTGGACCATCCGCCGGCCGACGGCCGGGACCACGTCACCCACCCTGGCGGGCCGTCCTGGGACGAACCTTGCGGGAAACCTTGAACCGGCAGGTCACGGGGCGGAAACCGGCCGGCGGCCGGGGCCGGACGGTCACCGACCGTTAATCACTTCCGCGTTCGGCCCGCCACCCGTTCCGTTGAAATGGACCGGACGGGCATGTCCCGGCCGCGCCCCACGGCATTGCCTTGGAGGGGGGCCCGCATCCAGGGGCCCCTTCTTCGATGGGAGACGCGTGCGAATCACTGACATCCAGCGCTGCGAGGTACGGCCGGGACGGCTCGTGGAGTGGACGCTGAGCCCGGCGACCGTCGCGGCGGCGACGGCACTCCCCGAGGACTCCCGGCCGCCCGCCTACATCCAGGAGTCGCACATCAGGACGGCCCGGTCGCTGAGGGAGGACGGGTTGTTCGTGCCGACCTGGGTCGGCGCCGCCTTCGACCTGCCCGGCCCGGTCGACCTGGACGCGCTGGAACGGGCCCTGCACACCTGGACCGTCCGGCACGAGACGCTGCGCAGCGGCTTCCGCTGGGCCGGTGACGAGCTGCGCCGGTTCACCCTGGACGCCGCCGACGTGTCCCTGCGCCGGCGGGAGGCGGGCCACTTCCCCGACGCCGACGGTCTCGTCCGGCACCTCCAGGACCGCTTCGACACGATCGCGGACGCGCTGCGCTGGCCGAACCTCGTGTACGCGGCGGTCCTGCGGGACGACGGCGCGAGCGTGTACCTGGCCTTCGACCACAGCAACGTCGACGCCTACTCGGTGCAGCGGATGCCCGCGGAGATCCACGAGCTGTACACGGAGGGCACGCGCACGGCCGTGGCCGACGCCGGCCCGACGGCCGCCAGTTACGTCGACTTCTGCGAGATCGAGCGGTCGCACGCCGACGGCGTCGACGGGCGGCACGCGATCGTGGAGCGCTGGCGGGAGTTCATCCACCGCTGCGACGGCACCCTGCCCGCCTTCCCGGTCGACCTCGGCCTGGTGCCGGGAGATCCGCTGCCCCGGCAGCGGATGCTGGCCGAGCCGCTGGCCGACGCGGACACGGCCGCCGCGTTCGAGGCGTACTGCCGGCCCTACGGCGGCAGCATGACCGGGCTGCTGGCCGCGACCGGGCTGATCGTGCACGAACTCGGCGGGCAGCCGGTGTACCGGACCGTGGTGCCCTTCCACACCCGGGTCGCCTCCCGCTGGAGCGAGTCGGTGGGCTGGTACGTGGGCGGCGCCCCCATCGAGGTGCCCGTCGGCCGCACCCGCGGCTTCCCGGAGGCCCTGCGGGCGGTACGGGCGGAGCTGCGGGCCAACCGGGCGCTGGCCCGGATGCCGCTGGCCCGGGTGCTGGGCCTGCTCGGCACCGACTTCCGTCCGGTCTCCCCCGACCTGTACTCGATCGTGTCCTACGTCGACACCCGCGGTCTGCCGGGCGCCGAGCGGTGGGCCGAGCTGAAGGCGTACGGGCTGATGCGGGTGTCGTACGGCGACCAGGCGTGCGTGTGGGTCAACCGGCTGCCCGAGGGGCTGTGGCTGGCGAGCCGGTACCCGGACACGGACATCGCGGCGAAGAACATGCGGCTGTACGTCGAGCGGCTGCGGGACCGGATCGTCTCGGTGGCCGACGGCAGCCTGTCCGCGGTGTCGTAGGTCACCAGGGGTCCGTACCGGGCCGGGACCGGTCCGGCCCCAGGACTTCGATCAGTCGTTCGAATCGGTCCCGCCAGCGCCGTTCCGTCTCCTCCTCCCCCTGGAACTCGTGGGTGAAGCGGAGCGCGCTGCCGTCCTCGCCCTCGCGTTCCAGGTGGAACCGGATCCGGCCACCGCCCTCGACCGTGTACTCCGCCACCCGGTCCACGTCCCACGCGGTGACGTGCCCGCTGCCCAGCCCGCCCAGGGTGACCGCGCCGCCGAGCCGGGGTTCGAGCACCTCGGCGGGGGTCCACCAGGCGGCCAGCCCCTCGGGCGTGGACACCGCGGGCCAGACGTCCTCCATGCGCCGCGGGAGCCGCACGACGAAGTGCAGGATGTGCGTGTTCCCGTGGGTCTGGCTGGAACCCTGTGCGATGGAACCGCTCATGCCTCCAGCCTGCCCCCGGCCCCGGGTTCACGCACGCCTGCCCGGGACGGCGGAAGGCCGGCCCCCGTGACCCGTGCCACGGAGACCGGCCTCGTGCCTCGTGCCGGAAGGGAGGCTTACACGCCCGCGTAGGAGTGCTTGCCGGTGACGAAGATGTTGACGCCGTAGTAGTTGAACAGCCAGCAGCCGAACGCGATCAGCGCCAGGTAGGCGGCCTTGCGGCCCTTCCAGCCGGCCGTGGCCCGCGCGTGCAGGTAGCAGGCGTAGGCGATCCAGGTGATGAAGGACCACGTCTCCTTCGGGTCCCAGTTCCAGTACCGGCCCCAGGCGTCGCCCGCCCAGATCGCGCCCGCGATGATCGTGAACGTCCACAGCGGGAAGACGGCCGCGTTGATCCGGTACGCGAACTTGTCCAGGGACGCGGAGGCGGGCAGCCGCTCCAGCACCGAGCGGGCGAAGGCGCCGGGCTTGCCGCCGGTCTGGAGCTTGTTCTCGTACGAGTCCTTGAACAGGTACAGGATCGTGGCGACCGCGCCGACGTAGAACACCGCGCCGCAGAAGATCGCGGTGGAGACGTGGATGTACAGCCAGTACGAGTGCAGGGCCGGCACCAGCTGGTCGCTGGCCGTGTACAGCACGGTGACCGCGAGACCCAGGTCGAGCAGGACCGTGGTGATGAGGAACAGCCCGAGCCAGCGCACGTTCTTCTTCAGCGCCAGCAGCGCCAGGTAGACGCCGACGGCCACCGTGGAGAAGGTGATGTTGAACTCGTACATGTTGCCCCACGGCGCCCGCTCCACGGACGCCGCGCGGGCGATGACACCGGACAGCTCCACCAGGAAGGCGAGCACGGTCAGCGAGATGGCGATCCGGCCGTACAGGTCGCCCTGCTCGTCGCCGCCGTGCGCGCCGGGACCGTCCGGCACGTCCCGCGCGCCGGAGGCCGAGCGGACGACGACCTTGGGCCGCTCCAGCACGGCGGTGCCGCCGCCCTTGCGGACCGCGACGGCGGGGCCGGCCGCCGTCCGCGCGCCGTCGGCGGTGAGCGCGGCGGCCGTCCGGGCGACCTTGCTGCGGCTGCCGAACAGCCACTCGGCGATGTAGGCGAAGAAGGCCAGGGTGTAGACGGCCATCGACGAGTAGATCAGCGTGTTGCTGACGCTCGCGAGATGTTCGTTGGTCGCGGCGGCGAGAGTCACTTCTCAGCCCCTTCGGCAGGTACGACGTGGCGGTCTGGTGTGGGTGCGGGGTGTTCGTCGTCGGGTTCCGGTGCGCCCGGCGCCCGCTCGTAGAGGTGTCCGGCGAGCACGCCCAGTTCCTCGGGCACCTTCGCCGACTCGCTGCGGCCGAGTCCGGCCATCTCGACCACCGTGACGCCGTCGTCGCCGCGCACCGCACGCACCCACACGCGGCGGCGCTGGATGAACAGGGACCCGGCAAGGCCGAAGATCGCGGCGACGGCGCCGCCGAGCGCCCAGCCGCCGCCCGGCTCCTGCACGATCTCGAAGCCGGCCCATTCCTTGACGTCCTTCTCGAAGGTGACGGTACCGGCGCCGTTCGGCAGCTTCATGGACTCGCCGGGCTTGAGGTTGACCCTCAGCTGCGCGCCCTTGGCGTCCTTGTAGTCCTTCATGTGGGTCTTGTCGAGCTGGTACACGCTCTGCGGCAGGCCCGAGTCGACGCCCAGGTCACCGTGGTACGGCTCCAGGTTCAGCACCGGGTTCAGCAGCGCGGGGAAGGCCGAGGCGATCTCCATGCCGGCCCCGCCGTAGGTCGGCAGGAAGAAGGCCTTGATGCCGAGCTGCTCCTTCTTGCCCTTGGCGTCGCGGTAGCCGTCCATGACCTTGACGACGCCCTGGGAGGTGACGTTGCCGTCGAGCGGCAGCAGCGGCACGGCGTCGCGGTAGACCACCTTGCCCTTGCCGTCCCGGACGGTGATCACGGGTGCGTAGCCGTGGCTGACCAGGTAGACCTTGGAGCCGTCGATCTCCAGCGGCTCGTTGACCTTGACGGTGGTCTCGGTCTGCTTGCCGTAGGCGCCCTTGCTGTAGCGGATCTTCGCCTGGAAGGTGCGCGGAGTGCCCCGGTTGGGGCCGGTCAGCTCGTAGGTCCCCTTGAAGTCCTCCAGGTCGAAGCTGAACGGGACCAGGTCGTCCGGCTCGAAGAGGCTGCCGGACTTGAAGTCGTCGTACATCGGCAGCGCGTTGGAGAAGCCGTCGCCCTCCACCATCAGCTTGGTGCCGTCCGACTTGAACAGCTGGCCGGAGGCGAAGGCGATCAGCAGCACGATCAGGGCGATGTGGAAGACCAGGTTGCCCAGCTCGCGCACATAGCCCTTCTCGGCGGCGACGGCGTCACCGGCGACGTGGGCGCGGAAGCGGCGCCTCTTCAGCAGGGCGAGGGCGGCCTCGCGGACCTTCTCGGGGTCCTCGCCGGTGGTCCAGGTGGTGTAGGCGGGCAGCCGGTCCAGCCGCTTGGGGGCGCCCGGCGGCCGGCCGCGCAGCTGGCCGACGAACTGCCAGGTGCGGGGGATGATGCAGCCGATGAGGGAGACGAACAGCAGGATGTAGATCGCGGAGAACCACACCGAGCTGTAGACGTGGAACAGGCCGAGCTTGTCGTAGACCGGCGCCAGCGTCTTGTGCGCGGCGCGGAAGTCCTCGACCTTGGTGGCGTCCGCGCCGGTCTGCGGGATCAGCGAGCCGGGGATCGCGCCGAGCGAGAGCAGCAGGAGCAGCAGCAGCGCGACCCGCATGGAGGTCAGCTGCCGCCAGAACCAGCGGGCCCAGCCGATGACACCGAGGCCCGGCAGGCTCACCGCCTCCTCCTGCGGGGCGGTGGACAGCCGGGAGCCGGCCGCTCCCAGCTCCTCCCGGTCCCGGCCGGTGCCGGTGTCGGTCTTGCTCATCGGTCAGATCCCCACATTGAAGCCGTTGGTCCAGGTCTGCATCTGCTGCACCAGCTCGCCCCAGGCGCCGGTGAGCAGCAGCACACCGGTCACGATCATCATCGAGCCGCCGATGCGCGTCACCCAGACATAGTGACGCTTGACCCAGGCGAAGGCCCCGAGCGCCTTGCGGAAGGCGATCGCGGTGATGACGAACGGAACGCCGAGGCCGAGGCAGTAGACCACCATCAGCAGCGATCCGCGCGCGGCGCTCGACTCGTTCAAGGAGAGGAAGTTCACCGAGGACAGCGTCGGGCCCATGCAGGGCGTCCAGCCGACGCCGAAGAGCGCGCCGAGCACCGGCGCCCCGGCCAGGCCGCCCGTCGGCCGCTTGTGGAAGCGGAACTCGCGCAGGGCGAACCAGGGCGTCAGGCCCATGAAGAACACACCCATGACGATCATGAGCGCGCCGAGCACCTTGGACAGGGTGCTCTGGTAGCTGATCAGGTTGGCGCCGAAGTAGCCGAACAGGGCCCCGCTGGAGACGAACACGGCGCTGAAGCCGAGCACGAACAGGGAGGCGCCGGCCACCATCCGGCCCCGTCTGGCCTCGGCCAGGTCGGTGCCCGCGACGCCGGTCACATAGGAGAGGTAGCCGGGGACCAGCGGCAGTACACAGGGCGAGAAGAACGACACGAGACCGGCGAACAGGGCGATCGGCAGGGCGACCAGCAGGGCGCCGTGCATCACCGTCTGGTTCCGGCCGGTCTCCGCGGCCAGCGTCAGCAGTGCGCTCACGTCACTTCTCCGCGAGGACCGGCTTGATCATCTCCACCAGGCCGGTGTCGTCGAGCGCCTCCAGGGCCCGCGCGGCGACCTTCCCGTGCCGGTCGATGACGAGCGTGGAGGGGACGATCTGCGGGTTGAGCGTGCCCTTCTTGAAGCGCAGCATCAGCTTGCCCGTGGGGTCGTACAGGCTCGGGTACTCGACGCCGTGCTCCTTCTCGAAGTTCACGGCCGGGGTGGTGCTGGTGTCGCGGGTGTTGATGCCGACGAACTGCACACCCTTGTCCGCGTAGTCCTTGGAGACCTTGGCGAAGTACTTCGCCTCGTTGCGGCACGGTCCGCACCACGAGCCCCAGACGTTGATGACGACGACCTTGCCCTTGTAGTCGGCGACGTCCAGGGTCTTGCCGTCGATGGTCTTGCCGGACAGGTCCGGAGCCGTGGCGCGCTTGCCCGCCGCGACGGTGTCGATGCCGTTGGTGCCGGTGACGAAGTGGGTGTCGCCACCGCCGCCGGAGATACCGCCCTTGCCACACGCGGACAGGGTCAGGGCCGCTGCGGCGGCCGCGGCGGTGAGCAGGACGGCGCGGCTACGGGTACTCATGTGAAAAGTTTCGCATGACCGTTCCGGGGATTTCGCGCACCCCCCTGCCGGGCGGAAAACCGCATTTCAGGGCGTATTTACACGGGACATTCCGGGCATCAGGCGGCGTTGGAAGCGGCGCCCTTGGCCTCCCGCAGGAACTCCTTCCAGCCCCCGGCGGGCCGCTCCCCGACCCCCAGCGTGCGCAGCTTGGCGAGCACCTCGGGCTTCTGCACGTCGATCCAGTCCACGAACTGCCGGAAGGAGACCAGCCGCACGTCGGCCCCCTTCTCCTTCTCGCGCGCGATGTGCTTGAAGGCCTCCTCGACGGAGTCCATGTAGATGCCGCCGTTCCACTGCTCGAAGTGGTTGCCGATGAAGAACGGTGCCCGGTTCGTCTCGTAGGCCCGCCGGAACCCCTGGATGTACGCCTGGGCGGACTGCTTGCGCCAGCCCGGGTAGTTGTACGCGGGCGCCTTGGTGGAGTTGACCGACTGGTTGGCGAGCATGTTGTAGTCCATGGACAGGACCTCGAACCCACGTCCGGGGAAAGGTATCTGCTGAAGGGGCAGGTCCCACAGGCCCTGACGCTTGACCGGCCACACCTGACGGCCGCCCGGCGAGGAGGCGTCGTAGCGCCAGCCCAGCTCACGGGCGGTGGGCAGCAGATTGTCCTGGCCGAGCAGGCAGGGCGTACGGCCGCCGGTCAGCTCCTTGTCGTAGTCGAACGGCAGCGACGGCAGATCGGTCCAGCCGGTGTTGGTCCGCCACTCCTTCACGAACGCCTTGGCCTGCCGGATCTCGTCGGCCCACTGCTTCGGGGTCCAGTGCGCGACCGTGCCGCCGCCCGCGCAGAAGTGCCCGTTGAAGTGGGTGCCGATCTCGTGCCCCTCCAGCCAGGCCCGGCGCACATTGGCGAGCGTGGCCTTGATGTGCTCGTCGGTGAGGTAACCGATGTCGGAGGCGCCGCGCGGGTTGTTCGGGGGCTCGTACATCCGCTTCTTCGACTCGGGCAGCAGATACAGCCCCGAGAGGAAGAACGTCATGGACGCGCCGTGCTCCTTGGCGAGGTCCAGGAAGCGCGGGAAGAGACCGTTGCCGACCTCGCCGGCGCCGTCCCAGGAGAAGACCACGAACTGCGGCGGGGTCTGCCCCGGCTCCAGCGGCTCCGGCTTCGCCGGCTGGTGCGGCTGACTGCCGGTGAAGGAGGTGGAGCCGTCGCCGATGGGCCGCGCCGGGCGCGCCTCCCCCCTGCTCCCCTGGGTCCGGGAACCGCCCGGACGCCCGGCGTCGTCCGAGGACGTGGAGCCGCCGCACCCGGCGAGCGACACGGCGGCGGCCGCGCCCGCGCCGAGGCCGAGTGCTCCCCGCCGGGAAAGGGTCCGGGAGATGGTGCGCATGGAAATCCCCGATCATCACTGCCTGCTGGTCACCCAGTCAGAGGACAGGAAGATCGGGGAGGTTCCGCTAATTCCTATGCTTTTCGCAATTATGTGCGCAACAGTGCGCTAAGCCACGCCAAACGGACGCACAGTGACCACCGGCGCCCGCCCGGGCCGGGTCGGACTCAGGCGCCGAAGGCCTTCCCCTGAGCCGTGCCCTTGCCCTTCTGCGGCTTGGCGCCGGCCCGCAGGTGCACCGGGACGAGATCGATGGCGGGCTCGCTGTACCCCACGGACACGATCCTGTCGCCCTGGTAGGTGAACGACGTCAGCGAGGCCAGCGTGCACTGCCGCTTGCGCGGGTCGTGCCACAGCCGCCGCCGTTCGACGTACGACCGCACGATCCAGATCGGCAGCTGGTGGCTGACCAGCACCGCCTCGTGGCCGCGCGCCTGGTCCCTGGCCGCGTCCAGCGCGCCCATCATCCGCACGACCTGGTCGATGTACGGCTCGCCCCAGGACGGCCGGAACGGGTTGACCAGGTGCTTCCAGTTCTCCGGCCGCTGGAGCGCGCCGTCGCCGACGCCGAAGGTCTTGCCCTGGAAGACGTTGTCGGCCTCGATCAGCCGCGCGTCGGTGGCCAGGTCCAGCCCGTGCGCCTTGGCGATCGGGGTGGCGGTCTCCTGCGCCCGCTCCAGCGGCGAGGCGCAGACGTAGGTCACGTCCCGGGAGGAGAGGTGCTCGGCGACCCGCTCGGCCATCTTCCGGCCCAGCTCGGACAGGTGGTAGCCGGGCAGCCGGCCGTACAGGATCCCTTCCGGGTTCTCCACCTCGCCGTGCCGCATCAGGTGCACGACGGTGATGTCCTTGGCGCCGTTTCCGGCAGTGCCCGCGCTGTTGGTCTCGGGGGAGCTCATTCCGCCGTGGCCTCCGCAGCCGCCCGGGCCGCCGCCGGGAGGGCGTCGGCGATCTTCTGCACGGCCCGCTCGTCGTGGGCCGTGGACACGAACCAGGACTCGAAGGACGACGGCGGCAAATAGACGCCGTTCGCCAGCATCGAGTGGAAGAACGCGGTGAAGCGGTACGACTCCTGCCGCTTGGCGTCCTCGTAGTCCCGTACCCGCCGGTCCGTGAAGAACACCGAGAACATGTTGGAGGCGGTCTGCACCCGGTGCGCGACGCCTTCCTTGGTCAGCGCCTCGCCCACCAGCGTCCGGATCTGCTCGGAGACGGCGTCGACCTTGGCGTACGCGGCGTCGTCGAGCAGCCGCAGCTGGGCGAGACCGGCGGCCGTGGCGACCGGGTTGCCGGAGAGGGTGCCGGCCTGGTAGACGGGACCGGCGGGCGCCAGGTGGGCCATCACATCGGCCCGCCCGCCGAACGCGGCGGCCGGGAACCCGCCGCCCATGACCTTGCCGAAGGTCATCAGGTCGGGCTTGACGCCCTCCACGCCGTACCAGCCGGCGCGGCTGGTGCGGAAGCCGGTCATGACCTCGTCGGAGATGAACAGGGCGCCGTTCTTGCCGCAGGCGTCCTTCAGGCCCTGGTTGAACCCGGGGTCCGGCGGCACCACGCCCATGTTGCCCGGCGATGCCTCCGTGATCACACAGGCGATCTCGCCCGGGTACCGGTGGAAGGCCTCCTGGACGGCCTCCAGGTCGTTGTACGGCAGCACGATCGTGTCACCGGCCTGGGCCCCGGTGACACCGGGCGTGTCGGGCAGCGCGAACGTGGCCACGCCACTGCCGGCGGCGGCGAGCAGCGAGTCGACGTGCCCGTGGTAGCAGCCGGCGAACTTGATCACCTTCGAGCGCCGGGTGAAGCCGCGGGCGAGCCGGATGGCCGACATGGTGGCCTCGGTGCCGCTGCTGACCAGCCGCACCTGCTCCACGGGCTCGACCCGGGCGACGATCTCCTCGGCCAGCTCCACCTCGCCCCGACCGGGCGTGCCGAAGGACGTACCGCGGGCGACGGCCTCCTGTACGGCGGCGATGACCTCGGGGTGCGAGTGCCCGAGGATCATCGGCCCCCAGGAACAGACCAGGTCGACGTACTCGCGCCCGTCGGCGTCGGTGAGGTAGGGCCCCCGGCCCGACACCATGAAGCGGGGCGTGCCGCCGACGGCGCGGAAGGCGCGCACCGGGGAGTTCACTCCGCCCGGTGTCACGGCGGAGGCGCGGTCGAAGAGCGCCTGCGAGACGGGCGCGTCGTAGGGATAGGGCGTTTCGCTCGTGGCACTCATGACGTGCGGCTTCTCCGGCTTCTCGGCTCCTGTTGCGGGGTGACCTCCTCAGGGTAGGCCGCGCCCGGGCGAGGCCGCCCTCACCCTCGGGACCGAAGCGGTGCCATCCCTCGTCTGCGAGACTGAGACCTGATACACACGGCTCGTACGCACGTAATGATCAGAGCCGGGATTCTTCCGCGCGGATCGCCGTACCACCGTACGTTTCGGCAGGCGGACGCGGGGGAGGTCACTGACACGATGATCGGGTTGCGCGGCGGGGGCCACGCGTCCTAGAAAAGCAGTCGGGTGGAGATATGCATCGCGGTGGCGGACTGGGCGAGGGGACTGACGACCTGGGTCCTCGACGTGCCCGGCGGGGAAGGCACCGGCGCGACGCGGAGGAAACGACCGAGACACGTCGGACACAGGGTGGACCGGGTGAGCCCGAGCGGTACGACCGGCAGCCCCTCCGCGCGGGGAGCAGGAGCGGTGGTCGGGTGGGGGTGACGTACAAGTACTTCGGCGCGCCGGACGGAGCGACCGCGGCCCGCGTCCCGATCTCGATGCGTCCCGAGGAACTCGGCGGCGACGAGCTGGGCATGAACGGCATGTTCACGAAGATCAAGCCGGAGACGATGGCCGCGATGGTCCTGACCGGCATCCAGGGCGTCCCCCTGCACAAGGTGCCGCCCCTCGAACTCGTCGTCCTGCACCCCGACTACGCCGTGGTCAAACTCCCCATGACGGTCGTCGACCCCCTGCGCGGCGTCGGCGAGGAGGCGGTCGGCGCGGCGGCCTTCATCTGGTCCACGGTCCCGGACCGCGGCGGCCCCCGGGACGCGTTCAACGTGTACCAGCTGCTGCACGAGTGGCAGGACTTCTCGGTACGACTGCACGAGGCGGGGCATCAGCCTTATTGCCTGGTGTGGCCGTGAGGCGGGGTTCTTGAACGGCGGGCGGGGTCTTCGGACCCCGCCCCGTCATGTGCCGGGATGGGCCTTCAGTCGGCCAGGGCAATCAAGGGTGCATTGTTTTGCCGGTCACCGGGTGATGGACGGCGTCACCGTGCCGTGCCGACCAGAGGCTCCAGCAGTTCCAGTGCCTCCTCCCAGCGGAAGCGCTCCGCGGCACCGCCCGCCCTCGGCCGGTGCGGCTCGCCCGAGCCGATCAGGACCCCCATCCCTCGCAGCCGATCGAGGCTCTGCCGGTAGGCGGGATGGGCGGCCTGGGCGGAGTTCAGGTAGGGCAGGGCCACGGTCGGGATGCCCATGCCGTATGCCTCGCACAGGATGCCCAGAGCGAGCGTGTCGGAGATCCCGGCGGCCCACTTGTTGATCGTATTGAACGTGGCCGGAGCCACCGCGATCGCGTCCGCCGGAGGCAGGGGACGCGGATCTCCCGGTGCACGCCAGGCGCAGCGGATCGGGTAACCGGTCTGCGCCTCGACCGCCTCGGCGTCGATGAAACCGAGTCCCTGCGGCGTTGCGACGACACCGACGTCCCAGTCCGCCTCCTGAGCAGCCGTGATCAGCTTGCCCACGCTCCCGGCGACGCCACTCGCGCACACGACGATGTACAGGAACGGCTTCTTGTCCGAGGTGGTCGGTTCGGTCACGCGGCGACTCCCAGTTGGCGGCTGAAGCGGTGCAGCTCCGGCAGGGTACGTCGGCGGTCGCGGGCGGCCATATCCGCGACCAGGGTGCGGACGTCGGGACGGCGAATGTCCTGGGCAGCGCAGCTCTCGGCGATCCGCAGAGCGTGGTAGGCGTCGGCGAGGCGGCCCTGCTGGCTGTAGGCGCGGGCCGCCTCGACCCATAGTGCGGCCCGGCGCTCGGGGACCGGGATGTGCCGGCGCATGAGGGGCCGGGCCGCTTGGAGAGCGAGGCCGGCGTCCCCGAAGGCCACCAGTGCGCTCAGCTCGTGCAGGGCGACATTGGTCGGGCTGAAGGTGGCCCAGGCGTCAGGGCGGTCGAGCGTGACGTAACGCGAGACTTCTTTCGCCTCGGTGAGGAATTCCTTCACGGCCGAGCGGTCACCGCGACTGCTCGCCGCGGTCACACCGCGCAGGAGCAGCAGCCCTACGGCGGCGAGGTACTTCGGTGAACGCCGGTCGTAGGAACCAGTGAGCTGATCGGCTGTGTGCCTGACCAGAGTCACGGCCTCGGTGGCGTGCTTCTCGCGGACCAGAACGTGGGCCTGGACACGGACACTGGAGGCGATGACGACCGGGTCGCCTGAGCGTTCGGCTTCCGTCATCGCTCGGCCGACGGCGAGCCATGCGTTGCCCTGGTCGTGCTGCTTGAGGAGCAGGCTCGTCGTCGTCTGGTACGCCGTGGCCAGGAGCCGGGACACCGTGTCCCTGTCCGTCGCACAGCCGGCGGCCATCCGCAGGTCGGCGATCAGGCTCGGCAGGGTGCGCTCCAGCTCTGTGTAGTGGCAGGTGTGGAAAAGCCTCAACGCTGATCCGACGCGTTCATACAGGACGGCCGTGTCCTGTGGGCCACCGGTGCCCGCGGGGCCGGGACCGGGCAGGAGGGCCTGGACGAGGGCGATGTGCGAGGCCGAAGAGCCGGCCGGGGCCGCGAGCGCTGCGATGCTCGCGGCGAGGAAGGTGCGGCGGTGCATGTCGTCAGCTTCTTGATCGGCGGCGGAGACGTCCTGAGATGGGGCGAGGCCCAACTCATGAGGCGGGATGTTCAGTTCCTGCCCGATGGCACGTAGTACGCGGATGTCCTCCGTGCCACGACCGCTCTCCAGACGGCTCACCTTGGACTGGTGATACCCGAGCGCTGCGGCCACGTCGTCCTGTGAACGCCGCTGTGACACCCTCGCCCGACGGATCCGTTCTCCGATCCGTCTCGCTTCGCCATGCGCATCGGCCATCTGCCACGGCTCCTTCCGCCGTCGCTGATCCTGCCTGCTCAATCGAGCATAGGTCAGACCTAGTTGGCGGTGATGCAGCTCCTGCATAAGTCATGCAGCGCCAGCGTCAGGGCTCACCACTCACGGCAACGGACTGATTGCTTGGTGTGGCCCCACCTACACCGGGAGGCCGCTCGTGGAAGCGCACCAGCTCGCTTTCTCCCTACCCGCGACGCCCGCCGCAGCAAGCGAGGCCCGGCACCAGGCCGTGGACGCTATAGCGGGCTGGGGCTGGGGGCTGGGCACCGAGGTGGTGCACGCGGCCGAACTGCTGATCAGCGAGCTCGTCACCAACGCGGTCCAGTACGCCGGCACCGGATCCGTCTCACTCGTGGTCTGTCTCGACGAGGCCGTCCTGCGGATCGAGGTCTGCGACACGAACCCGGTGCTGCCCCAGCCGGCGCTGCCCGACGCGGACAGCGAGGGCGGCCGGGTCCTGTTCCTAGTCGCCGCTCTCGCCGACCGGTACCACGCCGAACCGACCGAGACCGGCAAGCGCTGCTGGGCCGAGATCGACCTGACCAGCAAACCCAGCCAGGAAGTCGCCTGTTTCCTTCCCTTCCAAAGGAGTTGATGATGACGACCACCCACGCCCCCAGCGTGGCCGCCGAGGTGATCGCCGTACGCCCTGGGCCGCCGCTCGCTGGCACCGTGAGCGTCGACGGCTCCAAGAACGCCGCTCTGCCGCTCTTGGCCACCGCGGCGGCCCTCAGTCGCCCGCTCAGGCTGAGCAACGTCCCGCACAGCACCGACGTCCAGATCATGCTCACTCTTCTGCAACAGGCGGGCTGGCATGCCGCGCAGCCCGCCGGCGAACCGACCACTTACGTGGTCCTGCCAACGGAGGCATCTCGGGGGCTGCCCGATCTTGCGCAGGCAGCCCACATCCGAGCCTCGTACTACCTCGTCCCCGCCCTGCTCGCACGTTACGGCCAGGCACGGCTGCCCTGGCCGGGCGGCTGCCGGATCGGTGCGCGCGGGATGGAGCTGCACTTCAAGGTGTACGAGGCATTCGGCGACCGGAGCCGGCAGGACAGCTCCGGTTACGGCATCGAGGCGCTCACCTCTCACACCGGCACCGTCTCCATCACACTGCCGTTCCGCTCTCGCGGTGCGACCGTGGCCGCGACACTGCGCGCCCTCACGACCGGCCGCCCCTTACGGCTGGGCCAGCCCAACCTCTCGCCCGAAGTCCTGAGCGTGCTCGACGCCCTGAGTTCGGTGGGCTGGGAGACGCGCGCCGGCGAGCATGTACTCACTCTCTCACCGCCCTCCTCGTCGCCGACTGCCCCCGTTGCCTGGACTGTGCCCGGAGACAAGATCGAGGCAGCTACGCTGGCCTGCGCGATCGCCGCGACGCGCGGCACTGCCCGTATCAATGGTGTGCAGGGCAGGGACGTCGGCCCGTTCATAGCTGCCCTGCATCAGCTCGGCATCCCCGTGGACGCGGAGCCGGATGGCCTTACCGTCCGCGCCCAGGAGGCAGCCCTCACTGGTCGTCCCCTGCGGGCCATCGCCTCCCTGAGCCCGGCTGGCCTGGACGCCGACTTCGAACCACCGCTCATGGCACTCGCCCTCGGACTGCCCGGCACGCACCTGTTCGCCGACGCCATCAATCCCGGCCGCCACGGCAACCTGCTACCGCAGCTGAGCCGCCTGGGCGCCGAGATCGAGGAGATTTCCACCACCGAATGCCGCCTGACCGGTCCCCAGCAGCTGACGGGCACGGGCGCCGAAGCCACCGACATCCGGACCGGGTCCGCCCTCATGGTCGCCGGCCTCACCGCCCGAGGCGTCACCACCATCGGTGGCCTCGACCAGTTGCGCCGCGGCCACGCCGACCTGTCCGGCAAGCTGCGCGCCCTGGGTGCCGACATCTGCGAGGTCACCCCGTGACCGCCGACGGCCGGAACCTGCGCCAGATCGTCGCCACGACGGACGTCCACTCCGCCTTCGACAACGCCGCACCGTTTCTGACCCACCTCCACGCACTCCGCCGGACCTCGCTCATCGTGGACTGTGGCGACTTCTTCGAAGGCAGCGGGTATTACCGCCTCGCTCGCGGCGTAATTGAGCGGGATATCCTGCTCGGGCTGTACGACGTGTTGGCCCCTGGCAACCACGGCTGGCCCCACCACTTCGAACCCGACCTTCACCGGCGCACTGTCTGCGCCAACGCCGTCGGTGCCACCACCGGCGACGCTCTGTTCCGCCGCCTGTACATCGCCACCATCGACGGACGGCGCGTCGGCGTAACCGCTGTGATCGGCCGGCAAGCCTTCCGCTCGATCCCGACCGCCCAGCGAGCCGGCCACTGCGTCACCGATCCCCTCCAGGCCCTGCGCGAGGTGATTCTCGCCCACCACCAGGAGGTGGACAGCTGGGTCCTGCTCAGTCACTCCGGCTTCGCCGAAGACCGGGAGATCGCGGCGGCCTGTCCCTTCCTCGACGTGGTCTTCGCAGGGCACTGCCACAGCGACCAGTACGGCCCGGTCCGAGTCGACGGCACCCTGGTCGTCAAGGGCCGGGAACTCGCCGGCGGCTATGCGATCGCCATGCCCGTGGGTACGGGATGGGGTGCGGGCACCACATCCTTCCCCGATCGGACCCCGAGCGTCATTCCGACGGAGCTTGCGGATCTACGCTCCCGCATCGAAGACGTCAAGCAGCAGCTGGCCGACGTCCTCGGCCCGATCAGTCCGGCATACCGCCACCAGGCTCTCGACCGGCGCAGCCTGCTCCTGGACCTCACCGCCCGCCTGCGCACGGGGCTCGGCGCAGACGCGGTCATCCTCAACGAGACGGCGCTACGCGCCGTACTCCTCGGCGGCAACCTCACCCAGGGCGACCTGCTCTCCATCGAGCCGTTCGGCAACCAGCTGGTGCACGCCCACGTGCCGGATCCAGCACGAAGCGACCTCCCAGGCTGGCTGTCACAGCTCACCACCCGAACCGGCCCGGTCGTCACCGCTCCCGATCCCTTGCCGGACTCCGTCACCACCGTGCTAACCACCGACTACCTCGCCGACACCTACCTCGGTGAGCGCACGCACGAGGCCGGCCTGCGTCTGGACCAGGCCGTCCAGCACGTCCTTACCGCTCCTGACACCACGGAAGGAGGCAGGTAATGATCCTCACCGGCCCGGAGATCACCGCTGCCGCCCATGACGGCCGCCTCCGCATCAACCCGTTCGCCGCCGACCAGGTCAACCCCAACAGCTATAACGTGCGTCTAGGCCCCACCCTGATCACCTACACAGGCCCCGTCTTGGACGCCCACCGGCCCAACCCCACCCACGAAACCACCGTCGGTCCAGACGGGCACGTCCTCCAGCCAGGCGAGCTCTACCTCGGCCACACCCTAGAAGAGGTCGGCTCCGACACCTTCGTGCCACTGTTGTTCGGCCGCTCCTCCGTCGGCCGCCTCGGCCTGTTCGTCGAGATCACCGCCCCCATCGGCGATATCGGCTTCCACGGCCAGTGGACGCTCATGCTCTCCCCGATCCGACCGCTGCGCGTGTACGCCGGCATGAAGATCGGGCAGATCATGTTCTTCGTCTCCACCGGTGCCGTGGACCTCTACCGCGGCAAGTACCAGGCCGCCACAGGACCGCAGCCCTCCGCCTACTGGCGAGACCTCGCCCGACTCCAGGTGGTGGCATCGTGATCCTCACCGGCCCCGCCATTGCCGCCGCCGTCCAGGCCGGCGAGATCACCATCGAGCCGTACGAGCCCAGCCGCATCTCCCCCAACGCCTACGACTGGCGGCTGGGCGCCACCATCCGCATCTGCGATGGCGACCTAGACGCCGCAACCCCCACCGCCTTCGCCGAGCAGTCCATCCCCGACGCCGGCTTCGTGCTGCGCCCTGGCCTGCTCTACCTCGGCATCACCCTGGAGCGGACCGGTTCGGAGACGTACGCGCAGCTGCTGAACGGCAACCTCACCACCGGCTCCCTGGGCATCTGGGTCCACGTGTCGGCTCCGCTCGGACACCAGGGCCATGCGATCCGGTGGACGCTGGAAATCCGCGCCGCCCGACCGGTGCGCGTGTATCCGGGCATGACCTTCGGCAAGCTCGTCTTCCTCACCACCTTCGGCGCACCGGCCAGCTACCAGCAACGGCCCGCAAAGTACGCGACCACGGAAGGCATCGACATTTCGCGCCTTTACGAGGAGATCGACGGAGGCACGCCGTGAACGCTCGCTCGGCCACCGGCCCGATGGCCGCCACCTTCCTGGACCTCCCCGTCGGAAGCCCCGGCGGCAGCGTCGAGCTCTTCCTCGACCTCTACACCGGCCAGCGGCCCCTCATCCCGGCCCGCGCCTTCATGCTTGCGCCACCCGGTCACGGTCCCCGACCGCCCGTCGGGCTCGACCTGCTACCCGTTGCAGGCAAATGCCTGGAAGGAACGGCCTTCAGCCGCTACGTCGCCACGCTTCGCAGAGCGCTCACAGCTGCGGTCGATCCCACACAGATCGATGTCCTCCACTTGCAGCACCTCGCGTTCGGCGCCACCCCAGCCCTCATCCGCGCTCTGCCCGCGCATCCCCGGATCGCTCTCGTCCACGGCACGGACCTGCTCTTCGCCGAGACCTACCTAGACCAGCTCCAAGTGCTTTGCGAAACAGCCAGGGCCGCCGACGCCATCGTGGTCCCCACCAGTGCAATGGCCGACCGCCTCCTTAAGCTCGCGCCGCAGATCGAACGCCGAAAGATCACCCACATCCCCTGGGGCATCCCCGACCACCTGCTCACCACCCCGCCGGACCGGCCGGCGCGCCCCTCCACCAGCCACCTGCGGCTCCTGTACGCAGGCCGCCTGACTACCGAAAAGGGTGGAGAGGTCCTGATCAAGGGCCTCGCTCCCGTGCCCGGTGTCGAATTGAGCGTCGCGGCGCCCAGAGCCCAGTTCCGTGCCCTGGCCCCGCTGCTGCAACGGGCAGGCGTCAGAGTGCGCTACCTCGGCTGGCTCCGCCGCCCTCAACTGTGGAAAGCCTTCACCGAACACGACGTGCTGGTCGTGCCGTCCACCACCCTGGAGGCCATGGGACTGGTCGCGCTGGAAGCCCAGGCATGCGGACTACCCGTCCTGTACCAGCCCGTCCCTGGTCTCAGCGAAACACTCGCCGCTTCCGGCATGGCCACCGACTTCACCCACTCCGCCGCATTCGCGCGCGACCTCGACCGGCTGAGAAGGACGCCCGGGCTGCTGGCCGCCCTGAGACAGACAGGCTATGCAAACGCGGCACGCTATCCCCTCTCGGCGACCGCACGATTGCTGACCGACCTCGGCCAGCAGCTCACTTGAACCGACCGCCAGACGACCCGACACGTCACTACCCGAACCGCTCCGCGAACGTCACTACGCTGGCCGACGGGACACCCCGGCGAAGAGGGAGACCATGACGTACGACCGCGACCGCATCGAAGCCCTGCTCGACGAGGGAGTCCGCGACAAGGTGTACCCGGGTGCCGTGTGGGCCCTCGGCGACGCCACCGGCACCCTCGCCCAGGGCACCACCGGCGTCCTCGACCCCGACGAGCCGGAGGTGCCGATGCGCACCGACACCGTCTTCGACGCCGCCAGCCTCACCAAGATCCTGGCCGTCTGGTCCTCCATCGGCACCTTGTGGGAGCACGGAACCCTCGACCTCGACCAGCCGCTCGGCAGCTTCTGGCCGGAGGTCACCGGACACCCACTCGGATCCGCCACCGCCCGGCAGTTGCTGACGCACACCGCCGGCGTCCCACTGCGAGCCCAACTGAAGAACCTCTACGGCACCAAGCCGGACGACATCCGCCGCGGCGTACTGCACGAGGCACTCCACCGGGCACCCGGCGAAGCCGTCGAGTACACCGACCGGGCCGCCCTCATCCTCGGCTACCTCGCCGAACACCTCTCCGGCCAGCCCTTGGAACAGTTGGCCACCGGCCGCACCTGGCACCCCCTGGCCATGACCTCCACTCGCTTCGGCCCCCTGCCTGCCGGCCTCGCCGCCCGCTGCGCGCCCACCGAACTTGACCAGGACACCGGCACCCACCTCAAGGGAGTCGCCCACGACTTCTCGGCCCGCCTCCTGGGCGGCGTCTGCGGCATCGCCGGCGTCTTCACCGTCCTCGACGATCTCGCCGCCTTCCTCCGGTACATGCTCACCCCTGCCACGTCCCATTTGCAGGCTGGCTTCGGGAGGGAGTGGATCGCCCGCTCCCTGACGATCCAGACGGGTCAACTCCAGCCCGCGCGCGGCTTGTTCTGGCACCCCGCTCCCGGCACCACCTCCGAGGAGGACATCTGGGTGCACTATGGCTTCACCGGCACAGGCATGTGGATCTCCCCCATCGGGGGCCGCTGGGCGGTGCTCCTGACCAACAAGCTTTACTACACAAGGGATCGTGGGCCATTGACCGAGGTTCGCAACGCCTTCCGTGAACTCGCCTTCAACTGACGAGTCAAAGCCGAGCCCGGCCGCACCCCGAGACCCCGCACTCGGTTGAGCGCAACGCTGCCTTTCTAAGGAACCGCGTAGCGTGTACCGCTGAACCGGTGATAGCGGTTCCGTGACACGGGCGGCCCACCGGTGTCCGTCGGAGCGGACGGATCAGTCGTCCTCCGGGTTCTGTGTCGCCTGCGCCTTGGCCCGACGGCGACGGACGCGCCTGCACAGGGTCGCTGATGCGGCCATGACGGTAGCTGTGACGAGTTGGGCGGGCAGTTCTGCAAGCAATCCGTGGGCGATGACGGCTAGTACGTGCTTGAGTTGATCGGGCATGGGAGATCCTCAGGAAGCAATCCGGTGCCGTGCCCCGAAGAGGCACGGCAGGCGGGTGATGCCGTCAGCCTGCTGGCCGATCGGCCCTGACTCCACAAGTCCGGGCCTCCCTGCGTACAAGTTCGGACAAGTCCTGGTCACGTAGGCACATGCGGGAGGGGAGCCGTGGGGGGCAAGGGTCGCCGGGGACGGCCGTGGGCGGGGTTACGAGGGCCCACTGAGGAGGCCAACCGTCTCGCCGAGCTGCTGCGGGCATGGCTGGATGATGCGGGTCTGCGTCTGGACGACCTGCTGCGCGAGCTGAAGCCCGAACACTTCGAGAATCAGACCGTGCCGGGCAGGACCACAGTCGCGGACCGGCTGGCCGGTATGAACCTGCGGTGGGACTTCGTGGAGGCCGTCGCCGACGCCTGTTCCGGCGACGCCGCCGAGTACGAGCGGTTACGGCAACAGGCGCGCCCCCTCTACGAGGCTGCCGTATCGGCGCCACCCGGTGCGCGGCCCGGCCCCCGCGACAGCGGTACCGGCCGGCAGGTGCGGTCCCCGTTCCGCACAGGACCTGCCCTGTTGGTCCCGGTGCGTGACCTGGTCGTTGTACAACGGCGGTCGCTAGAGCTCTCCGATCAGCTCATGCGGGCACTGCAGCGCACAGCGGAACTGGAGAAGGCGCGCAACGACGCTCACCACATGGTGCTGATCCTGTTGACGCTCGTCGACAAGCTCCACCGCGACATCGCCACGTTGACGGCTGAGCGTGAGCGTGCCGCCGCCCCGTCTCGGGCGTACGAGGCCCTGGACGAGGTCCACGAGCAATTGCGGCACAGCGAGGCTCAGCGCGCACAAGCCGAGACGGAACTGAGCCGGGCACGTGCCGAACGGGAGAAGGCGGACCGGCTGGCCGAGCAGTCGGCGGAACAGGTCCACAGACTGACCGCCGAACTCTCCCGACTGCGACAGCAGCACGGCCCAGTCGGCCGTGACACCGACGCGGCACCGGAACACGAGGCCCCCACGCCGGTACTTCCGGAACAGCGGACCTCGGACGACATCGACATCGCCCTGATGAAGGCCACGCGCATCATCGACACGGGCGCCGAGCGACTGAACCGGCTCGCCGAGGAACTGCGCGAGGAGCAGGAGGAAACGCCGGACAGCGCCGTGGACGAACCACCCGTACAGGCACTGGACAAACCGGCCGGCCAGGCCGGGCTCCCCCGGGCGACCGGCGAGGAAGCCCCGAACAACGAGCCGGACAAAGATGCGGACAACGCGGCACTGGAGCTGCTTTTCGGAGCGATCCTCCCCCTGCGGCGCGGGGACCCGCTGGACGAGGTCTTCCCCTTTTTGGTCATTGCGGCCCAAAACTGGACGACGGAGCTGGCCCTCGTCGCCATCCGGCGACTGCGTTCCGCGGGGGAGGCGGCCGCCGCCGACGCGTTCCTGCTGGCGATCGGTACGGCGCGGCCCGCGCCGTACCTTGGCGCGTTGCTGGACGGCGGCCTCACTCCAACGGATGCCGATCTGGTGGTGAGGGGGATGGCGACCAACCGGCCCGCCCGCCATTTCCAGCAGGCCGTCGGCCACTTCCGAAGGTCCGGTCTGGCTCGGCTCGCCCACGAAGTACTGCTCGCCGCCGGACAACTGCGCCCGGTACGGGAACTTCCCCTGCTGCTCTCCTCCTTGGAGGCCGACAGGACCGCGGACCGCGTGCTCGTCTTGAACGGGGTGCGTCGTGAGGGTGCGGGCAAAGTCGCGGAGGCCCTGGGTCGTCTGCTGGAGGTGGGGATGGCTCAGGAGGCCGACATCCTGAGGATTGCCGCCATCGGTTCGCCCGGACCGGAACCGGTCGCCTTGGAACCGGGCAGCCCCCCATGGGGCCATGCGTCCTGGTTCCGTCCGGGCCGATTCGTGCGTCGCGACCCTGTGGCCGAGCCGCTCCCGTCACAAGACTGGCTGGCGCCCCGTATCCGCATCACCATCCCTGGAAGCCTGCCGGTCCCTCCGGTGGTCCCACCGGGCCCCGTCACCGGTCCGCAGGGCGAATCCCCCGCCGGATGAGGCCGGGTCCGTCATGAGCCCCCGGGTCAGCACCTCGGACCTCGCCCTCGTCATGTGGCCGTGGGGTCCTCAGGCCGTCGCCCGCTGCTTCCGCCAGGGCACTGATGCGCCCAGGCCATCGACCGGGTTCTCCGCGGCAGCGCCGTCGGCCGCCTCGCGGGTGCGGGTCTCGCTGTAGGGCAGCACCGGGCCTTCCTCCAGGGGAGCGGCTGCCCATACGTCCGCAGCATGAAGCGCTTAACAGGGCCCTTCCACGTCCCCCTGAATACCCCCCGGGGTACCCGTGCTACCGTCGACATATACCCCGGGGGGTAATTCGTCACTGGAGTGGAGCAGCTCATGTTCTTCATCGACACCCTTGAGATCGCCGGGCTCGGCAACCGCGGCTATCTGGCGGGCGGCGAGCGGGGCGCGGTGGCGGTCGATCCGCCGCGTGACTTCGAGCAGGTGATCAGGGCCGCGGCGCGGCGCGGGGTGCGGATATCCCACGTCGTGGAGACGCACCTCCACAACGACTACGTCACCGGCGGCCTGGAGCTGGCGCGGGTGACGGGCGCCGCCTATCTCGTACCCGCCGCCGCACGCGTCTCCTACGCACGCGTACCCGTGCACGACGGCGACCGCTGGGAGATCGAGGCCACCGCCGGACTGACTCTGCGGGCGCTCGCCACCCCCGGCCACACCCCGCACCACACCTCCTACGTCCTGGAGGAGAACGGCACGGCGGTCGCCGTGTTCACCGGCGGCTCGCTGCTGATCGGCACCGTCGGCCGGCCCGACCTGGTCGAGCCGCGGCTGACGGAGGACCTCGCCCGCGCCCAGCACGCCTCCGCGCACCGGCTGGCCGCCGAGCTGCCCGACGACGCGGCCGTGCTGCCCACCCACGGCTTCGGCAGCTTCTGCTCCTCCTCCCCGGCGCGGGGCGGCGCCACCACGATCGGCACGGAGAAGGCGGTCAACGAGGCGCTCACCCGGGACGTGGACACCTTCGTCGCCGACCTGCTGGCCGGCCTGGACGACACCCCCGCCTACTACGCCCACATGGCACCGGCCAACGCCGCCGGACCCGCTCCGGTAGACCTCACCCCGCCCCCCGTCGCCGACGCCGAGGAGATCGGCGCCCGGCTGGCCGCCGGCGAGTGGGTGGTCGACCTGCGCAACCGTGTCGCCTTCGCCGAGAGCCACCTGGCGGGCTCCTTCAACTTCGAGGCCGAGGGGCAGCTCGCCACCTACCTGGCCTGGCTGATCCCCTGGGGCAAGCCCGTGACCCTGCTCGCGGAGTCCCCCGAGCAGCTCGCCGCCGCCCAGCGCGAACTGGTCCGGGTCGGCATCGACCGCCCGGCCGCCGCCGCCACCGGCGCACCCACCGGCTGGGTGAGGGACGGCGAAGCCCTCGCCTCCTTCCCGCGCGCTCGCTTCGCCGACCTCGCGGCGGCCTCCGGGGACGGCGTCGTCGTGCTGGACGTCCGCCGGGACTCCGAGCGGGCCGCCGGCTTCGTCCAGGGCTCCGTCCACATCCCGCTCCACGCCCTGCGCCACCGCCTCGACGAGATCCCGGCAGGCCGGGTCTGGGTGCACTGCGCGGGCGGCATGCGCGCCGCCATCGCCGCCTCCCTGCTGGACGCGGCCGGCCGGGAGGTGGTGGCCGTGGACGACTCCTTCGACTCGGCCGAGACGGCCGGGCTCACCGTCCGCACCTCCTGACCGGGGACCGGGAACCGGGAGAGAACAGCAGTGAGAACGAGCCTCTTCGGGCGCGGCGGAAGCAGCCCGGGACGGGTGACGCTGCGGGACGCCGCGCTCCGCACCAGGCACGCCACCGGACGGGACGGTGACGCCCCGCCGATCGACGTACGCGAACCCCGCGAGTGCCGGGCCGGGCACGCGCGCATGCCACTGGCGGCGCTCGCCACCGGCGCCGGACTGCCCGCCGTCGTGACCCGCCGCTCGGGCAGCCGCTCGCGGCGGGCGGCCGAACTCCCGCTCACCGTCGGTGCGATCGGTGGCATCCGGGACCGGGCCACTGCCGGTCTGCCGGCGGCGGACGCGCACGGCGGGGACGGGACCGTCGCATGAGCGCCGCGATACTCGCGCTGATCGCCGGTGCCGTCATCGGCCTGGCCCTCGGCGCGCTGGGCGGCGGCGGCAGCGTGCTGGCCGTCCCCGCCTTGATCTACCTGCTGGGTTTCACCCCGGTCGCGGCGACCACCGCGAGCCTGGTCATCGTCACCGTCACCTCCGCCACCGCGCTGACCGCGCACGCCCGCGAGGGCCAGGTCCGCTGGCGTACGGGGCTGCTGTTCGCGGCGGCGGGAACCGGCCCGGCGATGCTGGGCGGGGCGCTCGCCGGCCGACTGCCGGCGGCCGTGCTGGCCGTGTCCTTCGCCGCGGTCGCCGCGGTCGCCGCGATACGCATGCTGCGGCACCGCCCGGCGCCGGGAACCGCCGTACCGGTGCGGCCCCTCAGGACGGCGGCCGCGGGCGCCGGGCTCGGCGCGGTCACCGGCGTGCTCGGCGTGGGCGGCGGCTTCCTCGCCGTACCGGCACTGGTCAACGTCCTCGGCATGCGCATGCGGGCGGCGGTGGGCACCAGCCTGCTGGTCATCACCGTCAACTCGCTCGCGGCGCTGGCCGTGCGCGCCGGAACGGCGAGCGGCCTGGACTGGTCCGTCATCGGCCCCTTCGCCGGCGCGGCCATCCTCGGCGCCTGGGACGGCAAACGCCTGTCGGCCAAACTGCCCGGGGACACCCTGCGACGCGTCTTCGCCCTCGTCCTGCTCGCGGTGGCCGGCTTCATGCTGCTGGACGCGGTGACGTGACGGCCGCCGTCACGCCAGGGACAGGAACAGCTTCTCCATCCGCGCGCGCATCGCCTCCGCGTCCTCCCCGTTCTTCCTGCCCGACTCGATGTCCGCGACGCACTGCTGCAGCCCGGTGGCGATGATCGCGAAACCCGCCCGGTCCAGCGCCCGCGAGGCCGCGGCCAGCTGGGTGACGACCTCCTCGCAGTCCCGCCCCTCCTCGATCATCCGGATCACCCCGGAGATCTGCCCCTGCGCCCTGCGCAGCCGGTTCAGCACGGCCTTCAGGGACGCGCCCTCGAGCTCCAGTTCCACGATCACTCCTCCGCCTATACCCCTAGGGGTACTGTACGTCCCCGGTCGCGGACGGGGTCGATCAGACGCCCAGACGATCACCAAGCGACGACAAGGATCACCGCTGTCATGACCAGCCCCCTCGCTCCCACCACGCTCGGCACCGACCAGGTCCGGGAACGGCTCCACGAACTCACCGTCATCGACGTCCGCACCCCCGGCGAATACGCCACCGGTCATCTGCCGGGCGCCCTCAACATCCCCCTGGACCACCTGCGCCGCGCACTGCCCGAACTCCGGCACGCGGCCGGCCGCGGGGACGTACTCGTGGTGTGCGCCTCCGGTGCCCGCTCGCAGAACGCCTGCGAGATCCTGGCCGAACAGGGCATCCCGGCCGCCGGCCTCGCGGGCGGCACCAACGGGTGGGCCGCGCAGGGCCATGACCTGCACCGGCCCACCGCGTGCGACACCCGGGCCCGCTGGAGCATGGAACGGCAGGTCCGCTTCACCGCCGGAGCGGTGGTACTCCTGGGGCTGCTTCTCGGCCTGCTCGCGCACCCGGCGTTCCAGCTGCTCTCCGCCGGCATCGCGGGCGGCCTCGTCTTCTCCGCCCTCACCGACACCTGCGGCATGGCGGCCGTGCTCGGCAAGCTGCCGCACAACCGGCCCCGCCCGGCGGACCTGGACGCGACGCTCGCCGCACTGCGCGGCCGCTGAGCCCGACCGGCTCCTCGCCGCCGTCCACTCTCACCGGGCGACGAACGGCATCACCGCACCCTGCCCACCAAAGGCTCCAGCAGTTCCAGCGCCTCCTCCCAGCGGAAGCGCTCCGCGGCACCGCCCGCCCTCGGCCGGTGCGGCTCGCCCAAGCCGATCAGGTCCCCCATCCCCCGCAACCGGTCAAGACTCCGCCGGTAGGCGGGATGGGCGGCCTGGGCGGAGTTCAGGCAGGGCAGGGCCACGGTCGGGACACCCATGCCGTACGCCTCGCACAGGATGCCCAGGGCCAGGGTGTCCGAGATCCCGGCGGCCCACTTGTCGACCGTGTTGAACCTGGCCGGAGCCACCGCGATCGCGTCCACCGGAGGCAGCGGGCGCAGATCCCCCGGTGACCGCCAGGCTGAGCGGATCGGGTAGCCGGTCTGCGCCTCGACCGCCTCGACGTCGATGAAACCGAGCCCCTGCGGCGTGGCGACGAGACCGACATCCCAGTCCGCCTCCTGGGCAGCCGTGATCAGCTTGCCGACATCTCGGGCAACACCCGCCGCACACACGACGACGTACAGGAAGGGCTTCTTGTCCGGGGCGGTCGGTGCGGTCATGCGGCGACTCCCAGTTGGTGGCTGAAGCGGTGCGGTTTCGGCAGGGTACGTCGGGGGCCGCGGGCAGCCGTATATCACGGGCGGGAGGGAATCTTGTCCCGCCCGCGAAGGCCCGGACGGGGAGACGAAGGCAGGGAAAGCACCTCGACGGCGCTCAAGATCGGACTAGAGTTCGCGCCATGCCGAGATTTGCCGACTTCGACGCCTCTTCCCTCCGCCGCACGAGCGATGTGGAGGGGTCCTTTCCCTGGCGCGGGCAGACCGTGACCCTGATCCGGGTCGACGCCAAGGGTGTCGTTACGCAGGCAACACGAATAACCGAGAAGCGAGCGCTGCTGGCGCAGGCGGGACCGAAGGACCTCGTACTCGCCGCATGGCCCGGGCAGTGGTCTCAAGACGTCTTTCTCGTGGACGATCTCAAGGCCGCCCGCGAGCAGATGGGCTGACCGACGGCTCCACCCGCGCTCATGCGCGAGCGGGCGGCTCGGCATTGTTGAAGGCTAGGGTCCAACAACGCTTCATCGGCCACAGCTCCGCCGCCCACGACCACGTCATAGCCCTCTCGGACCGTCCTCCATCGGCCACTGGCCCGGCTCGCACCCTCTTGCCGCAGCTCACCGCAACTGGCATACCCGACAGGTCTTCCACGGCGAACCGCGCCTTGCCACTGGCTGACCACTGCCGCCCCCACAACCAACTGCTCAGGCCAGAACGCTTCCAGAACACCGAGGCCGGGCAAACCGTGAACACGCGGCGGCCACAGGGCTTTCGCGGCCCAGGCGCTTTCCCTGCACGCGGCGTTTCTGCGGGCCACGTGCCTGTCCAGGGCAGACTCAAAGCGGATGCCGCGCGTTGCGATCTCGCGGAGCGCACAGGAATGTCCGCCCGTCCCTGACGGCTGCCGGCGCCGCCGAACTCGCCGCCGCGCCCGCGAGGAGCTTCCCCGGCATGCCCACTCCGGTCGGCGAAGCCCCTCAGGGCTCAGCCCATAGCCGACGACCGGCCCAAGGCATTCGAGCGTGCTGCGGGATCCATGGCCCTGCTGGTCGCCGCCGTCATCATCCACGACGAGACCGACGGCCGCGCGGATCCCCTCCAGCGTGGTGATCGGGCGAAGTTCGCCAAGGGCAGGTGGGATCTCCCGGCCGACAGGAACGAGCCCGGGGAACCGAGCAACTGCTACGGCCGTCCGCGAGCTATAGCGAGGAGGCCGGTCCGGCCGTCCGACCGGAAGCGCTCAAGATCGCCCACGCGGTCCACGACCTCGGGGGCGTGGAAGGCCCGGGCGGCTTCTTCACGCTCGTCTTCGTCGCCCGGATCTCGACGAGCGGACGACGGCTCGACCTCTGCGAGGGGCCGCACCGTACAACAAGGGCCCCCTCGACATCCGCTTCTTGTCAAAATGACAGAAAGCCAAGTACGGTGACTCACATGGAAGCTGACGACTGGTCACCGCCACATGTACTACTGACGGTCGATCTCGTGATCCTGACGCTGCGCGAGGGGCGGTTGTGCGTCCTGCTCGTGGAGCGGGGTGAAGATCCCTTCCAGGGCATGCTCGCTCTGCCCGGCGGATTCCTGAATCACGCCGGGGAGGACATCCTCGACGCCGCCCACCGTGAGCTGAGTGAGGAAACCGCTCTCACCGCCGGGTGGGTGCACCTTGAACAGCTGGCCACCTATGGGAAAGCGGGTCGCGATCCGCGCGGGCGAGTCGTCTCCGTGGCCCATTTGGCGATCGCGCCGGGACTCCCGGAGCCGGTCGCGGGAACCGACGCCGCGGACGCCGCGTGGGTCCCCGCGGAATCCGTCCTCTCGGGCGAGGTGAGACTGGCCTTCGATCACCGGCGGATCGTGACCGACGGAATCGAGCGCGCGCGTAGCAAGCTCGAATCCACGGCACTGGCCTCGGCATTCTGCGGAGAACTCTTCACCATAGCCGAGCTGCAACAGGTGTACGAGGCGGTTTGGGGCACCGAACTCGACACCCGTAATTTCTACCGGAAAGTCCAGGCCGTGGAGGGGTTCATCGTCCCCGCCGGTTCGGGACGCAGGAGCACGGGAGGGCGGCCCGCGCGGCTGTACCGGGCCGGACCCCAAAAGGTACTGATCCCGCCACTGATCCGGCCTGTGCCGTCCACAACGGAAGAGAGCACGGGAGAGGAAGGAGAATAGATGTCGAAAGACCTGGTGGTGATTCTCACCGCCCTCAATCTCGAATACCAGGCCGTGCGCCGGAAACTGGCCGGCGCACAAGTGCACCGGCACGAGCGGGGGACGCTGTTCGAGGTGGGAACCGTGCAGGGCACTTCGTGCCGTGTCGCGCTCGGCCTGACGAACAAAGGCAATCATTCCGCCGCGGTGATCGCCGAGCGCGCCATCCAGGAGTTCTCACCGGTGGCCGTATTGTTCGTCGGCGTCGCCGGCGCTCTGTGGGACACCGCCAGGCTGGGCGACGTGGTGATGGCGACCCACGTGTACGCCTACCACGGCGGGACCAGCGAGGACGACGGGCTCAAGAGCCGACCCCGGGTGTGGGAGACGGCCCACGGCATCAGCCAGCTCGGCTCGCACCTGGCCCGCGTGAACGACTGGGCCGACGACACACCCGGCCACGGGCGCCCCCCGCAGGTGCGCTTCGGCGCGATCGCCGCCGGCGAGATCGTGCAGAACTCGACGATCTCCGCCGAGGCACGGTGGATCCGACAGCACTACAACGACGCGCTGGCCATCGAGATGGAGGCCGCCGGTGTGGCGCAGGCCGGTCATCTCAACGGGGCTCCGGTGGCCATCATCCGGGGAATCAGCGACCGCGCGGACGGCACGAAGAACAGCACGAAGGACCGCAACTGGCAGCCACGAGCCGCGGCGAACGCGGCGGCGTTCGCCACACGGCTGGCCGTGGAACTGGTGGGGGAACAGGAGAAGACCGCAATGTCCAAGGAAGACAGGGCCCGTTCGGCGGACAGGCTCAAGGACCATGTCCGCAACACCGCCCACAACAGCACCGTCGGCATCATGGCCGGCTCGGTCAACGGAAGCAGCGTCCACTTGCACACGAGCCCGGAAGCGACCGGTTCGACGACCGACCTGGTAGCCGAACTCCACGCCTTCCAGGAGCTGCTGAGCCACCACCACACCGAGGGCGCTCTCGACGACGACACCTACCGGGAGGCACTGGTCGAACTGGGCCTCGCCCGCCACGCGGCGAGGGACACCGCTCCCGAGTCGGTGAAGAGGACGACCATCGCGCTCAAGAGGTTACGCGGCCTGGTCGCGGACTCCCCCGAGTTGGTGACCAGGCTGGCCCCTCTGGTCGTCGCGGCGGGTGGCCTGTCATGAACGACGACAGCGGTGTCACGTACAACTCGGCATACGACTCCACCGTCGCCATGCAAGCCGGGGTCGTACACAACGCCCACATCTCCATCGGCCATCAGGACGCGACACCCGAGGAAAAGTACAAGATCGGCGTGCGGTTCCTCGAGGATGGCGTCCCCAGCCGTGCTCGTGACCTGATCAGGCAGGCGATCGCCCAGAATTACGACAACGCGGAGGTCCGCTTCCACTGGGTACTGGCGATGCTCAGTACGCGCGCCTATCACGACCTCAGCACCGAAGAGCGCCAGCAGTTGCAGCGCGCCTCCGAGGCCGTACGCGCCTATGCCGAGGGAGAGTGGAAGGACGCTCTTCGTGTCGCTTTCGACCTGCTGGCGATGCGCGGCACCCCGGACGGCGAGACGGAACGCGTGCTGGAGCGGCTGCGATCCCTGTCTCCCGGCCTGCGTGACAAGATCTTCCATCATTTCGACCTGGTCCTCACCGGGGGGCTGAAAGACGGTCTGTGGGCCGAGCGCCGCATGTGGGCCGAGGCGGAGCGTTTGGACAACCAACGGGTGCAACGGGTCTGGGCCTATTTCGAACCCGACCCCATCGGACCACGGGCCCTGCCGCCCCGTCCGAGCACCGCTGCTGCCGCCCGGGCGGCTCTCCCCGTCCGAGCCGGCCTGTTCGCCGTCGTCACGGCGGGCCTCGCGGTGCTGGCCCTGGTCGCGGATCCGGCCTCGGCAGCCGTCGAGTTACTGGTGGCGCTCGTCGCGGGCCTGACCGCGGCTCACTTCGGTCGCGGGTGGTGGTATCAGGAACATCACCTGAAGATCAAGAGCCGTTGGCTCCAGATCCCGAACCTGCGCGATCCCGCCTCCACCGGGGATGGGTTCACCAACCGTGTCCGCCATTCGTTCGACCACTACTTCAGCGTCCGCGTGCCGTATGGACTCACCTCCCAGGAATGGCTCGGTCACACCACCCACATCCGCGACAGCCTCGCCGCCGAGATCGCGGTCCTCTACCGCGAAAGCCGGATCGACGTGGACCGCGTCAACTGGCTGATCCGCCATCTCGCCGAGGATGCCCAGGACCGGTATGGCAAAGGCACTCTGTTCGATCAGCGCCGCCTGAACCAGACGTCCGCGGGGGCCAAGCTGTTGTGCGTGTTCGCCCTCGTCGTCCTCGGCTTCATGACACTGGGCCTGCTCGGAACGGTGGCCTCGGGCGGCGGCGGATCACAGCTGGTGCTGGCCGTCCTGGCCGTGGCCGGCGCGGTCTGGTCCGGACGCGCGGCCGCGTCCTCGTGGCTGGAGGCCGGGGGCGAGGAGCGCCGCCTGGCAGAGGAGACCCGGGAATACCAGGAGCAGCTCGCCGCGCGGCAGGCGGCGTACCAGAAGTGGAAGTCGTACCTGGACGCCACGCGTCCCAGTGAGCTGGAAATGGAGACCTGGCTCGCCTGCGACAAGACTCTGTTCATCGACGAAGCGCTCCGCCACTACCAGCTCACCTGGCGCGATCTGATCACCCACACCATCCTGCTGACCCCCGCGCGCCCCTACAGGCGAGGACGCGTGAAGGGTGGTCCCTGGCGGTACTCGCGCTACGCCTTCCGGCTATTCCTGGTCACACAGGACGGCGTACGCGAAGTCGGTGCGGAATTCGATTTCACCAACGCGCGGCGCGGCAACCGGCAGCGGAGCAACTACCGGTTCGACGCGTTGTCCTCCGTGCAGGTCACGGAACACAGCGAGGCCGGCTACGACCTGGAGCTCTACCTCACCAACGGGCCGGCCAGGAACATCCACGTCAAGGACGCCGACGCCGATCAACTCCTGCCGGGCGAAAATGCCCAGGAAATCACCGACATCAACCTCGATGCGGCTGGTTTCGTCCACACCTTCCAACTCCTGGAAGGAATCGCGGCGGACGGAAAGGGTTGGATCGACCGGAACAATCCCAAGAACCTGCCCTTCTTCCATGCTGTCGGCTGATCCTCCCGGACCTCCGGAGTGGGGCGGGGTCCGGCGCCGGTTCCCGCCCCACTCCTCACCCAGTCGGAACCCGAGATCAGGAATGGCCGTGACCGCCACGGACGACGTCACCGAGAGCAGACTGCTGCTGACCGAGTACGACCGCCTCAAGGAGGAGCAGAAGACCCGGATAGGCTTCCGTGACAATCTGCTCTACTTCACGCTCGCCGCGGTCACCGCGGTCGTGGCGATCACCGTGGAGAGCAGTCAGGCCCAGCTGCTGCTCGCCGCCCCCGCGGTCTGCCTGGTCCTGGGCTGGACCTACCTGGTCAATGACGAGAAGATCTCGGCGGTCGGCTGCTATATCCGCGACCGGCTGGGACCGCGGCTGGCCGAGCTCAGCGGCGCTCACGGCGCGGTGTTCGGCTGGGAAACCTACCACCGCGATGATGCGACCCGAACGACGCGCAAGCGACTGCAGCTTGTGGTGGACCTCTTCACGTACGTGGCCGTGCCGGTGATCTGCGTGACGGCCTTCTGGTGCTCCTCCGCCGTCCAGCCTCTGCTCGTGATCGTCTCCCTCGCACAGCTAGTCGCCCTGGCCGTTCTGGGCTGGCAGTTCCTGCGCTACGCGGAGCGGTAGTGCCGTCTCGCCCCTACGGTTCCCCGTGCACGGGTCAGTCCCCGGCCATGCGCGTGGTGAGGTCCCGTTCCGTGATCGTGCGGACCGGGCGGCACGGGGTGCCGACCGCCACCGTCATCGGGGGGATGTCGCGGCTGACGACGCTGCCGGCGCCGATGACCGAGCCGTAGCCGATGCGGACGCCGGGCAGGACGACCGCGTTGCTGCCGATCCAGACCTTGTCCTCGATGACGATCGGCTCGGAGAAGCGTCCGAAGTCGGCGCGGCGGTCGGGATGCACCGGGTGGCCCGTCGTCGTCAGGGTCACGCTGGGCGCGATCATGACGCCGTCGCCTATGCGGATGTCCACGTCGTCGACGAACGTGAGGTTCACGTTCCCGAAGAAGTCGTCGCCGATGTGCACGTTGCTGCCGAACCCGGCGTGGAACGGCGGCAGCAGCACCGTGCGTTCGCCGACCGAGCCGAAGATCTCGACGAGCAGCGAGCGGCGCTTCTCCGTTTCGCCCGGCGGGGTGTGGTTGTACGCGAAGATCTGCTCGGTGCGCCGCCGGGGGGCCTGGAAGGCGGCTTCCGACTCCGTGTAGACCAGCCCCTTGGCGATCCGGGCCAGGACTTCTTCCTCGTGCGCACGCGTCACAGCGGGACGCTCCCTTCGTCCGACCCCTCGGGCACCGCCCGGCGCGCCCGCGGTCGGCCGCACGCCCCGAGCCTACGTGCCCCGCGGGGCCCCCGCGATCTTTTCCGTCAGGCCTGTACGACCGTGAAGTGCCGTTCCGCGCCCGGGTGTTCGAGTTCGTCCACGGCCGCCGCCGCGAGGTCCTCCGCGCTGATCCAGGAGCGGCCGTCGGGTGCGGTGAGCAAGGTGTCCGTGCCACGGCGGTAGCGGGCGGTACGGGCCCCGGGCTCGAGGAGGACCGGGGGGCTGAGGTAGGTCCAGTCGGGGTGGGCGTGGGCGCGGCAGGCGTCCAGTTGGGCCACTCCGGCCGCGGCGACCGGGCGTAGCTCCGCGGGGACGTAGTCCGGGTTGTCGGCCAGGAGGAGGTCCGGGCTGCCGGGGCTGCGCAGGGCGCCGGCGCCGCCGATCACCAGGACCCGGATGCCGAGGCCGGCGGCTGTGTCCAGGACGGCCCGGGTGGTGCCGACCAGGAAGTCCTCGTCCGCCGGGTACGTCCGCAGGGTCAGCACCACGGCGTGCGCGCCCGAGTCCGTCAGCGCCCGGCGTACGGCGTCCGGGTCCGCCGCGTCCAGCGGGACCGGGGTCACGGACGGGTGCCCGCTCGCCGGCTTGCGGGCGAGGGCCAGCACCCGGTGCCCGCGCGCGGTGGCCTCGGCGGTGATCCGGCTGCCGACCATTCCGGTGGCGCCGAGGACCGCGATCGTCAGGGGGGAAGTCATCGGGAGGTGCTCCTTCTGCGGTGGGGCGGGTTGAGTTGCGCGGCGAGCAGCGCCGCCAGGGACAGGGCGAAGCCGCAGGTCTGGGACGGACTCAGGGACTCGCCCCGGGTCACGCCGATGGCCGTGGCGACCAGGGGGGACAGCAGGACCAGGGGCGCGATGGCACCCACCGGGAGGGTGGCTATGCCGCGGAACCACAGCGTGTACGCGATCAGGCCGCCCATGCTGCCCAGCCACAGGTAGCCGCCCGCCGCGCCGGCGTCGATCCGCTCCGGCACGCCTTCGAAGGCGAGGGTCAGCGGGAGCAGGAGCAGCCCGCCGACCGTGAGCTGCCAGCCGGCCAGGGCCAGCGGACCGACCCCCGTCGGCCGGCCCCAGCGCCTGGTCAGGACGACCCCGCCCGCCATGGTCGCCGTATGGCCGAGGCCGGCGAGCAGGCCCACGGCGTCCAGCCGGGCGCCGGGGCCGAGGACCATGAGCCCGACGCCGGCCACGCCGAGCACGCCCCAGGCCAGCCGCCAGGGTGTCGGCCGGTCGCGCAGGAGGAGGGCGGCCAGCCCGGCGACCAGCAGCGGCTGGGCCGCGCCGAGGGTGGCGGCGACCCCGCCGGGGAGCCGTTCGGCGGCCACGAACAGCAGGGGCATGCCGCCGATGTTGAGCAGGCCGAGGACGACGGCCTTCCACCACCAGTCCCCGCGCGGCAGCACCCGGGTGAGCGCCAGGCCCACCAGCCCGGCGGGCAGGGCGCGCATGAGGCCCGCGAACAACGGGTGTCCGGGCGGGAGGAGTTCGGTGGTGACGACGTAGGTGGTGCCCCAGGCGGCGGGGGCGAGGGCGGTCAGCAGGACGGTGGCCTGCCGGTGGGCGGCCGGCGTGGCGGTGGCGGCTACGGCGGCGGCCTGCGGCTGGGCGGACGAGGACATGTGAGGAGTCTCGGTCGCCGGCCGGCCATGCGTCCAAGCCATGGTTGCCATCACAGCCATGTACAGAAACCATGGCTGGGTGGACCTCCAGCAGATGCGGTACGCCGTCGCCGTCGCCGAGACCCGTAACTTCACCCGCGCCGCCGAGCGGTGTTACGTGACGCAGTCCTCGCTCAGCCACCGGATCGCGGGCCTGGAGCGGGAGTTGGGGGTACGGCTGTTCGCCCGCTCCAGTCGCCGGGTCGAACTCACCGACGCGGGCGAGGCGTTCGTGGCCCGGGCGCGGGAGGCACTGGCCGCCGTCGACCGCGCGGTGGCCGACGCCGCCGCCGCGACCGGCGTGGTACGCGGCCGGCTCGCCGTCGGGGTGATCGTGACCACCGCCGCCGTGGACGTACCGGAGCTGTTGCAGCGTTACCGCGCCCGGCACCCGGAGGTGCGGGTGCTGCTGCGGTCCGGGCGCAGTGACGAGCTGGCGGCGGCGATCCGCCGCGGCGAGCTGGACATCGCCTTCCTCGGGCTGCCGGAGGGCGAGCGGCCCACGGGGGTGGAGAGCGTGGCGCTCGACCACGACGAGCATGTGCTGGTGGTGACGGCCGGGCACCGGCTGGCCGGGGCAAAGCGGGTCACGCTGCGGGACATCGCCGGGGAGGCGTTCGTGGACTTCGTGGCCGGGACGCCCGCCCGGGCCCAGTCGGACCAGGCGTTCGCCGCGGCGGGCCTGGTCCGCGAGGTCGCCTACGAGGTGGGGGTGGTGGAGCTGATCACCGGGCTGATCGGGCGGGGGCTCGGCGTCGCGCTGCTGCCCTCGGCGTTCGTCCGGCCGCTGGCCGCCGCCGACCCCGGGCTGGCGCTGGTCCCGGTGGCCGACGGGCCGCACCGGGTGGAGTACCTGGCCTGGAGCCGCTTCCCGCCGAGCGCGGCGACCCGGGCCATGCTCGACGTCCTCGGGGCCGGACCGCGGACCTGACGCGACCGCGCGCCCCAGGACGGCGCCGAACGGTTCAGCCTCGGAGCCCGTGACGCGGACCTGACGCGACCGCGCGCCCCAGGACGGCGTCGAACGGTTCAGCCTCGGAGCCCGTGACGCGGACCTGACGCGCCCGCACGCCTCAGGGCGGCGTCAGACGGTTCGGCGCGCGTCCAGCGCGGGCAGGTCCGCCCGCTCGGCCGGTACCGCCGTGGCGGCCAGCAGGCGCAGGGCCGCGTCGGACGGGGAGCCGGGCTCGGCGGTGTAGGTGATCACGCGCTGGCCGGCGGTGCCCGGCAGGCACAGGTTCTCGAAGCCCAGCTCCAGGGTGCCGACCGCCGGATGGCGCAGGGACTTGGTGCCGGAGACGCAGGTGCGGACCGGGTGCCGGGCCCACAGCGCGGTGAACTCCTCGCTCTGTATGGACAGCCGGCCGATCAGCTCGGCCAGCGCGCGGTCGTCGGGGTGCCGGCCGGCGACCAGGCGCAGGGAGGCGACCGCGAGGTGGGCCTCCTCCTTCCAGTCGGTGTACCTCGCCCGGTACTCCTCGTCCAGGAACAGCATCCGCACCAGGTTGGGCCGGCCGCCGGCGGTCTCCGGGCCCTCCCACGGCAGGTGCGCGGCGAGCAGGGCGTGACCGAGCCGGTTCCAGGCCAGGACGTCGCCCCGCCGGTCCAGGAGGAGCGCGGGTACGTCCGTCATGGCGGCGAGCAGCCGGCGGGCCGAGGCGGAGGCGTGCTCGGCGCGGGGCGCGGCCGGGCGGCGCGGGGCGGCGGGGCGGGCCAGGTCCTTCAGGTGGGCGGTCTCGTCCTCGGTGAGCCGCAGGGTGCGGGCGATCGCCTCCAGCACCGAGTCGGACACCCCGGCCGCGCGGCCCTGTTCGAGGCGGGTGTAGTGGGTGATGCTGACGCCCGCGAGCAGGGCCAGCTCCTCGCGGCGCAGCCCGGCGACCCGGCGGCGGGCCGGCGCGGTCGCGATCCCGACGTCCTCCGGCCGCAGCGCGGCACGGCGTGACTTCAGGAACTCTCCGAGCTCGGACGGCGCGTCCATGGATGCCTCCGGGGTGTGCGGCGTACTCCTGCGGCGAGTACGGCGGGTACGGCAGGTACCGCAAATGAAGCGAGTACGGCGGGTACGGCGGTCGTCGTCCATCCTGCCCGCCCGGCGGCGCGAACGGGATGCCCGAGGGTGGTCACGCGATGACCACCCTCACGGCGACCGGTCCCACGGCGGTGCTGGCTGGGCCGGCCGCGGCGGACGAGTCTTCTGCACGGCGACTCCGGTGGAACCCCGACGGGACGGAACCCCGACGAGTTCGCCGTACGCCCCACCGCCCCACTCCGCCGTAGACCCGGCGGCCCCGCCGTACAGAAGGGACCCGTCATGTCCGTCACAGCGACACGGCCGGCCGACGCCGCGCCCGCCGTGCTGACCCCGCGGCTGCGCCTGGTACTGGTGCTGCTGCTCGCGGCCCAGTTCATGCTGGCCGTGGACTTCTCCATCCTGAACGTGGCCCTGCCGGTGATCGGCGCGGGCCTCGGCTTCTCCCTCGACCACCTCCAGTGGATCGGCACCGCGTTCGCCCTGTGCGCGGCCGGGTTCACCCTGCTGTTCGGGCGGGTCGCCGACCTCTTCGGCCGCCGCCGGCTGTTCCTCGGCGGCCTCGTCGTCCTCGGCGCGGCCTCGCTGGCCGGCGGGCTGGCGCAGAACCCGGAGGTACTGCTCACCGCCCGGGTGTTCCAGGGGCTGGCCACCGCGGCGGTCACCCCGGCCGGGCTGTCCCTGCTGACGACGTCCTTCCCGGAGGGCCCGCTGCGGGAGAAGGCGCTCGGTCTCAACGGGGCGCTGATGTCGGCCGGTTTCACCACGGGCGCGATCCTCGGCGGGCTGCTGACCGACCTGCTGTCGTGGCGCTGGGCGTTCTTCGTCAACGTACCCGTGGCCCTCGCCGTGCTCCTCGTCGCGCCCGCCGTCATCGCCGAGTCCCGGCCCGCCGAGCGGCCGAAGCTGGACATACCGGGTGCCGTCACGGTCACCCTCGGTCTGCTGGCGGTCATCCTCGGGCTGACCCAGGCCGGTGAGCACGGCTGGGGCGCGCCGGCCACGCTGCTGCCGCTCGCGGCCGGGGTGGGGCTGCTCGGGGTGTTCGCGGCCGTGGAGCGCCGGGTGTCCGCGCCGCTGGTGCCGCCCCGGGTGCTGGGCCGGCGGTCGGTGGCGTGGGGCAACCTCGCCGGGCTGGTCGCGTTCCTCACCGAGACGTCCCTGGTGTTCCTGCTGACCCTCTACCTCCAGGAGGTGCTGGGCTTCTCCCCGCTGGCGGCCGGGCTGTCGTTCGGCGTGCTGGGCGCGGGGACCGTGGTCGGCGGCGCGCTCGCCCCGCGGCTGATCGGCCGCTTCGGCGCGACCCGGACGCTGCTGGCCGGCGGTCTGACGCAGGCGGTGTTCACGGCGGCCCTGCTGGGGCTCGGCACCGGGCACGCCTCGCTGTGGCTGCTGCTGGCCGCGACCTTCGCGGGCGGGGTGGGCAACATGCTGGTCATCGTCGGGTTCATGGTGTCCGCCACGTCCGGTCTCGCCGATGACGAACAGGGCCTGGCGACCGGGCTCGCGACGATGACCCAGCAGATCGGCATCACCATGGGCACGCCGGTGATGAGCGCCGTCGCCACCGCCGCCATGACCGGTACGGGCGCCCTGGCCGTGCTCGGCGGACTGAAGACCGCGATCGCGCTGAACGCGGCCCTCGCCCTCGTCGGCACCGTCGGCAGCGCGGCGTTCCTGCGCGAGCCCCGCCGCCGGTGACGGACGACCCGGCCCGGTCACGGAAAGCCCGCCGCCCCGGACACCCGCACCCCCTGCTCCCGGCCGGTGAACCCTCAGCGGTACGGCGGCCGGCCGGTGAGCGCGCGTCAGCAGTACGGCGGCTGGTCGGTGAGCGAGGACGCCACCCGCATCCACACCCCGAACTGCCGGTACAGCGCGGGCAGCGGGCCGGTCGCCCGGACCGTCCGGGGGTCGTCGGCCGTCACCCCGGGGATGCCGAGCAGGGTCGCGGCGACGGAGGCGGACTGCCAGCGGACCGCGAGGGTGGCCTCGGCGGCGGACGGGGCGGGCCGGCGCGGGGCCGGGGTCAGCGCGGCGGCCACCGTCTCCTCGATCGCCTCGCGCGCCTCCGCCTCGGGCCGCAGCTCGGCCGAGAACCGGTCGCGGGCGTACTTCACCGGGACGGTGGCGACCGAGGCGTCCCACTCCGTCATCTCCGCGCACGCCGCGTCGTCACCCGTGAGGGCCACGACGGGCACGCCGAGGGCCGCCGCCGTGGCCTGGGCGAGCCCGATCTCGCCGACCGGGCGCCCGTCCAGCCACATGTCCTCGATCTCGTGCCCCATGAAGCTGTGGCTGAGCACGCCCGGCGCACCGGCCCGGGAGTGGTAGCCGACGCACAGCACGGCGTCGTACTCCCCGGTCAGCCCCTCCAGCATGCCGAGCTGCTTGGGTCTGCCGCGCACCAGGCGGGCCGCCGGGTGCAGGGTCTCGGGGAGGAGGTTGCGCATGGGGCCGTGGGCGTCGTTGACCAGGACGTGGGCGGCGCCGGCCGCGAGCGCGCCGCGGACGGCGGCGTTCACGTCCTCGGCCATCTTGGCGCGGCCCCGCTCGTAGTCCCGGCCGCCCGGCTGGACGTCGTCGGCGTCGACGAGCCCGGTGACGCCCTCCATGTCCGCGCTGATGTAGATCCGCACGGCACCGACCCTACCGACCCTACGTATTGTAGGTTCCCAACCGCCAGCAACTACCGGGCCGTTCACACGCCTGTTCAACGGGGGACGCATGCAGGACACGACCGAGTCGGAGCCCGGCACGGAGGTCTGTGCGCACAGTCTCGCGCCGACGGTGACCGTGCTGGTCGTCAGCCTGGCCATCGCCGCCGTCGGCGTGTACGAGCTGTGCGGCTTCGGGCTGCACAGCCTGGACCGGCGCCCGCACCTGTTCAGCGACGGCCTGGCGACCGGCGGGGTGATCGCCGCCGCGGTGGCCGCCGGAGCCGCGGTGGGCAACCTGGCCTGGCTGCTGACGGCGGACCGGCGGCGCGAGCGGGACGCGGGCGACGGCGTCTGACGCTCACCGGCCGCCCGGTCCGAGCACGGGCGGTGTCACGGCCTCGGCGGCGGTGTCCGGGTCGTACGTGTCGATGGCGTACGTGTCGCTGTCGCTGTGCGTCCAGGCGGGGTCGTAGGCGCAGGGCACGCCCGCGCCGCCCGTGAAGTACCGCTGCTCCGGGTCCCAGGTGAAGGTCATCCACTCGGCCCGGCGGTCCCGCTGGACGTACAGCGACCAGTCCTTGCCGGTCCCGCCCTCGGTGTACGAGGTGACCCTCCAGCCCTCGTCCGCCAGCCGCCGGTGCAGCCGCCGCAGACCGGGGACGGCCTGGTCGGCGGGGACGTCGTCCAGCGCCCACTCGTGGTAGAGCCGGTAGGCGCCGTCGACGGTCTTGTCCTCCATGCCGAGCAGTCCGCCGTCGTGGCAGTACTCCGCGCCGAACTCGTTCCGCGCGCGGCCGCCGGTGCCGCCGGCGCCCGGCGGCAGGGCGCGGGTGAAGCCCAGGACGCCGTACGCCTCCCGGGAGTACCCGAAGGCGCGGTCCGCCCTGTCCTGGGGCGCGACCCGGGGCAGGTCCGTCCCGGCCCCGGCGTTCCAGGCGAGCACGGCGACCAGCGCGAGGACGACGGCGACGAGCAGCCCCCCGCAGCCCAGGCAGCCGGCGACCGGCCCCCGCCCGGTGCCGGTATCGGTGCTGGTGGGAGTGGTCGCGGCCGGTGTGGTCTCGTCGGGCATACGGCGACGCTACGGCGCCCCGGGCGGCCCGGGGATGGGCACGGCTACCCGCTCCGGATAGGTACCCGTACTCAGCCGCCACCCGGGCAGGTCCCCGTACCCGGCCACCGCCCCCGACGCACACCCGTACTCAGCCGCCGGCCCCGCCGTCCCCCACCGGACCGCCGCCCACCGTGAAGCCGATGACCGAGCCGCCGCCCTCGCGCCGGTAGGCGAACGGCGCCCCGCCATGGGCCAGGGCGACCTCGCGGACGATGGACAGGCCGAGCCCCGAGCCGGGCAGCGAGCGGGCGTCGGCGGCGCGGTAGAAGCGGTCGAAGATGCGCACGAGGTCGCCGTCGGCGATCCCGGGCCCCCGGTCCAGCACCTCCACCCGTACCGTGCCCGGCCGGGCCGGGCCGGTGACGCTCACCTCGATCGGCGCGGTGCCGTCCCGGTCGAACTTGGCCGCGTTCTCGACCAGGTTGGAGATGGCCCGCTGGAGCATCCCGGACCGCCCGTAGGTCGTCGTCTCGCCGCTCGCGTGCAGCACGACCGGCCGCCCGGTACGGCGCCGGGCCAGCCCGGCCACGTCCTCGGCGAGGTCGGCGAGGTCCACCCGTTGCGGCGGCTCGGCGTCGGACTGCCCGGCGGCGAGGTCGACCAGCTCGTTGACCAGGTCGGTCAGTTCCCGGGCCTCCTGGGTGAGGTCGGCGACCAGCTCCTCCCGGGACTCGGGCGGCAGTTCGTCGATGCGCCTCAGCAGCGAGATGTTGGTGCGCAGGGAGGTGAGCGGGGTGCGCAGCTCGTGCCCCGCGTCCTGCACCAGCCGGCGCTGGTCCTCCTCCGACTGGGCGAGCCGCCCCAGCATCCGGTCGAAGGCGCGGCCCAGCCGCCCCACCTCGTCCAGCCCGGTCACCGGCACCTGGATGCCCAGTCGCCGGGTGCGGGCCACGTCCTCGGCGGCGGAGGTCAGCACCACCAGCCGGCGGGTGATGCGCCGGGCCAGCCACCAGCCGAACAGCCCGGCCGCCACCACGACCGCCGCCATCAGGATCAGCGTCCGCTGCTGCAACGCCCGCAGGAGGTCCTCGGTGTCGCTGAACTCCTGGGCGACCTGCACCGCGCCCCGCCCGTCGCCGAGCGAGACGGTGGCGATGCGGAACAGGTCCGCGTCCACCCGTACGTCCTTGTGCTCGACGACCTCCCCGGCCCGCCGGGCGACGGCCACCGCCCGGTCCCGGGAGGTGACGGGCAGCACCGGGGAGCCGTCGTCGACGATCTGCCCCCACGCGCCGAGCACCTGGACGTCGGTGCGGGCCGGGCGGACCAGGTCGTGTCCGGGACGGGAGGAAGAGAAGTCCTCGGGGCCCATCGGCTGCTGCCGGACCTCGTCCCGGACGTCCTGCACGACCTGGGTGAACACCGACTGCTGGTCGACCCGGACGAGCCGCGCGGCGGAGTTGTACGACAGGATGCCGACGAGGACCGTGACGGCGGCGGTGACGGCGGCGAAGGAGACCGCGAAGGTGGTGCGCAGCGAGACCAGCCTGGGCCGGGGCCGCTCCGGCAGCCGCCGGCGCGGGCCCATCTAGTCCTCCCGCAGCACGTAACCCACGCCCCGCACGGTGTGGATCAGCTGCGGGGCGCCGGGCTCGTCCAGCTTGCGGCGCAGATAGCCGACGTAGACGGCGAGGTTCTTGGAGCCGGGGCCGAAGTCGTAGCCCCAGATCCGGTCGTAGATGGTGGAGTGGTCCAGGACGATGCCCGCGTTGCGCACCAGCAGTTCCAGCAGCTCGAACTCGGTGCGGGTCAGTTCCAGCTCGCGCCGGCCGCGCCAGGCCCGGCGGGCCTGGAGGTCCATGCGCAGGCCGGCGGCCTCCAGCTGGCGGCTCGCGGTCTGCGCCACCTCCCGCACCGGGCCCTCCGGGGGGCCGGGGGCGGCGACCGGGGCGGGGCTGGTGCGGCGCAGCAGCGCCCGCAGCCGCGCGAAGACCTCCTCTACGTCGAACGGCTTGACCACGTAGTCGTCGGCGCCGGCGTCCAGGCCCGCGATGCGGTCGGCGGTCTCCACCAGGGCGGTGAGCATCAGGATCGGGGTGCGGTCGCCCTCGGCGCGCAGCACGCGGCACACCTGGAGGCCGTCGATGCCGGGCATCATCACGTCGAGGACGAGCACGTCCGGCGGGTTGGTGTGGGCCTGCGCCAGCGCTTCCACACCGTCGGCGACCGCCGTGACCTCGTACCCCTCCAGCGTCAGGGCACGCTCCAGGGCATGGCGGATGGCACGGTCGTCTTCGGCGAGCAGCACAGTCTGGGGCACGCCCCCAGTCTGCCAAGGCCTCCGGCGGCCCGGCCGGACACGATGGCCCCCGAGCACGCTTTTTACCGCCCTCTCACCGACCACCGCGCTCTCATCGAGCCGCCGACCGACCACCGAGACCCGCGGACCGCCCACCGAGCCGCCAGTCGCCCACCGGACCGCCAACCGCTCACCGAGGCCCGGCGGCCCCTCACCGCCCCGGGGAGCCCGAACGGCCGGCGCGGACCGAACGGACCACCCGGACCGAACGGACCGGCCGCCCGCGCCGGCAGACCACGCGATCCGCCACCCGGACCGGCCCACGGGGCCACCCGGGCTGCCACCGGCCGGCCCACGGGACGCCCGCCCCGAGCCACCCGCCCCAGCCGACGCGTACCTCCCCACCGGCCGGACCGGCCCATGGGTCACCCGCCCGGCCCACAAGCCGCCCGTACCGACCGCCACGGACCACCCGCCCGTCCTGCGGGGCACCCGTTCCGAGCCGACGCGTACCTCCCCGCCAGCCGGACCGACCCGTGGGCCACCCGCCGGCCCACAAGCCGCCCGTACCGACCGCCACGGACCACCCGCCCGCCCTGCAGGGCACCCGTTCCGAGCCGGCGCGTACCTCCCCGCCAGCCGGACCGGCCCATGGGCCACCCGCCGGCCCACAAGCCGCCCGTACCGACCGCCACGGACCACCCGCCCGCCCTGCAGGGCGCCCGCCCCGGCCGACGCGTACCTCCCCGCCGGCCGGACCGGCCCATGGGCCACCCGGACCACCACCCGCCCGACCCACAGGGCCCCCGTACCGAGCCGCCCGCGTACCTCCCCGTCGGCCGGGACGGGCGGGCGGTCCGTGGTCCGTCACCGCCCCAGCGCCGCCAGCCGCTCGGCGAACGGCACCACGCCGTCGTCCACCGCGCGCCGGTCCGCCGTCCCCGGCATCAGCGCGGCCAGCTCCCCCGCCGCCCGCTCGATCCGCTCGGGCAGCCCCTCGGCACCCCAGTCCTCGGAGGCGGCGTAGACGGCGGTGGGTACGACCACGGCCCGCAGATAGGCGAACAGCGGCCGCAGCGCGTGCTCCAGCACCAGCGAGTGCCGTGCCGAGCCGCCGGTCGCCGCGATCAGCACCGGCTTGCCCGCCAGCGCGTCCTTGTCCAGCACGTCGAAGAAGGACTTGAACAGCCCGCTGTACGACGCGCTGAACACCGGTGTGACCACGATCAGCCCGTCGGCCTCCGCCACCGCGTCCTGCGCGGCGGCGAGGGCCTTGCCCGGGAATCCGCTGGTGAACTGGTGCGCGATCTCGACGGCGAGGTCGCGCACCTCGACCACCCGGACGTCCACCGGGGTGTGCCCGTGGACGGCGGCGGCCAGCCGGTCGGCCAGCAGCCGGGTGGAGGACGGGACGCTCAGTCCCGCCGAGATGACGACGAGCTTCATGCGACGGCCTCCTTCTTCCGCGCGGCGGCGGTCAGGGACTGGTGGGTGGGCGCGTCCGGCACGTCCGCCGGACGGTTCTTGGCGAACTCCTCGCGCAGTACGGGGACGACCTCCTCGCCGAGCAGGTCGAGCTGTTCCAGGACGGTCTTCAGCGGCAGTCCCGCGTGGTCCATCAGGAACAGCTGGCGCTGGTAGTCGCCGGCGTACTCGCGGAAGGAGAGCGTCTTCTCGATCACCTGCTGCGGGGAGCCGACGGTGAGCGGGGTCTGCTCGGTGAAGTCCTCCAGGGAGGGCCCGTGGCCGTAGACCGGGGCGTTGTCGAAGTACGGGCGGAACTCCCGTACCGCGTCCTGGGAGTTCTTCCGCATGAACACCTGGCCGCCCAGGCCGACGATCGCCTGCTCGGGGGTGCCGTACCCGTGGTGGGCGTAGCGCGTGCGGTACAGCTCGATCATCCGCTTGGTGTGGTCGGCGGGCCAGAAGATGTGGTTGTGGAAGAAGCCGTCGCCGTAGTACGCGGCCTGCTCGGCGATCTCCGGGGACCGGATGGAGCCGTGCCAGACGAACGGCGGGACCCCGTCCAGCGGGCGGGGCGTGGACGTGAAGCCCTGCAGCGGGGTGCGGAACTTCCCCTCCCAGTCGACGACGTCCTCGCGCCACAGCCGGCGCAGCAGGGCGTAGTTCTCGACGGCGAGGTTGATGCCCTCGCGGATGTCCTGGCCGAACCACGGATACACCGGCCCGGTGTTGCCCCGGCCCATCATCAGGTCCACCCGGCCGTCGGCCAGGTGCTGGAGCATCGCGTAGTCCTCCGCGATCTTCACCGGGTCGTTGGTGGTGATCAGAGTGGTGGAGGTGGACAGGATCAGCCGCTCGGTGCGGGCGGCTATGTAGCCGAGCATCGTGGTCGGGGAGGACGGCACGAACGGCGGGTTGTGGTGCTCACCGGTGGCGAAGACGTCCAGCCCGACCTCCTCCGCCTTCTGCGCGATCGCGACCATCGCCTTGATCCGCTCGCCCTCGGTCGGGGTCCGTCCGGTGGTCGGGTCGGTGGTCACGTCCCCGACGCTGAAGATCCCGAACTGCATGGCCGCCTCCATTTTGGTTGACCGCATTTGGTTGACCATTCAACTACACCCCTCCAACTGTAGCCCGGGCCCGCGTATTCCTCCCCGGCCGCAGGAGGCGCGCGCAACCCCGCAGGCGCCGCGTGCGAGGCTGCCCGTATGCCGATCCTCCGCTCCGCCGCCCTGTTCGTCGTCGCCGCGCTGTTCGAGATCGGCGGCGCCTGGCTGGTCTGGCAGGGCGTACGGGAGCACCGGGGCCCGCTGTGGATCACCGGGGGCGTCCTCGCGCTCGGCGCGTACGGCTTCGTCGCCACCTTCCAGCCCGACGCCCACTTCGGCCGCATCCTCGCCGCCTACGGCGGGATCTTCGTGGCCGGCTCGATCCTGTGGGGCGTGGTCGCCGACGGCTACCGGCCCGACCGCTGGGACCTCGCCGGCGCGCTGGTCTGCCTCGCCGGGATGGCGATCATCATGTGGGCGCCCCGGAACGGCGGCTGAGACCTCACTTACGCTGGACGGAACCGTCCCGACGCAAGCCCAGGAGCCGCCATGGCCACCGCCGCCCCGTCCGCCGCCTCCCGCATCGCCGTCGTCACCGGCGCGAGCAGTGGCATCGGCGCCGCCACGGCCCGCCGGCTCGCCACGGCCGGCTACCGCGTCGTCCTCACCGCCCGCCGCAAGGACCGCATCGAGGCCCTCGCCGAGGAGCTGACGAAGGCCGGGCACTCGGCGGTGGCCTACCAGCTCGACGTGACCGACCGCGCGGCCGTGGACGAGTTCGCCTCCGCCTTCAAGACGATCGGCGTCCTGGTGAACAACGCGGGCGGCGCCCTCGGCGCGGACCCGGTGGCCACCGGCGACCCGGCGGACTGGCGCGCGATGTACGAGACGAACGTCATCGGCACGCTGAACGTGACGCAGGCGCTGCTGCCGAAGCTGGAGGCGAGCGGCGACGGCGTGGTCGTGGTCGTCTCCTCCACCGCCGGCCACGGCACCTACGAGGGCGGCGCCGGCTATGTCGCCGCCAAGCACGGCGAGCACGTGCTCGCCGAGACCCTCCGCCTGGAGATCGTCGGCCGGCCGGTCCGGGTCGTCGAGATCGCGCCCGGCATGGTCCGCACCGAGGAGTTCGCGCTGACCCGCTTCGGCGGCGACACGGACAAGGCGGCCAAGGTGTACGAGGGCGTCGCCGAGCCCCTCACCGCCGACGACGTGGCCGAGACGATCACCTGGGCGGTGACCCGCCCCAGCCACGTCAACATCGACCTGCTGGTGGTGCGCCCGCGCGCCCAGGCGTCCAACACCAAGGTGCACCGGGAGCAGGGGTGACCGAGGGCGCGCCCCCGGCGGACGACGCGGCGAAGTCCCTGGAGCAGCGCCGGCTGGCCCAGGAGACGAAGGACGAACGCCAGGTCTGGTACTTCCTGGCCTACTTCCTCTTCGGCATCCACTTCGTCGCGTTCGTCATGATCTACGCCGTCCGGCACGCGAAGTAGGAACCGGACACCGCCGCCTATAGTCGGTCGGATGACGAACTCGGTCGACCGTCGGACGCAGGCGGCACAGAAGCGCCGGCGGCTCGCGGCGGCGGCGGCCCGGGTCCTGCACGAGCAGGGCGTCGAGCGCACCACCCTCGCCGACATCGCGCGCGAGGCCGGCGTCCCGGCCGGGAACGTCTACTACTACTTCAAGACCAAGGACGAGCTGGTCCGGGCCGCCCTCGGCGAGCACCGCGACCGGCTGGACGAGCTGACCGCCGGGCTGGACCGGCTGCCGGCCCCGCGCGACCGCCTCAAGGCCCTGGTGGAGACCTGGGTGGCCGAGCGCGAGACCACCGCCCGGCTCGGCTGCCCCACCGGCACCCTGGCCGCCGAGCTCGGCAAGCGCGCGGACGGCACCGCGGCCGCCGAGGCCGGCGCGGTGCTCCGCCGCCTGCTGGACTGGACCGCCGCCCAGTTCCGCGCCTGGGGCGTCTCCGACCCCGAGGGCCACGCCCTCACCCTGGTCTCCGCCCACCAGGGCATGTCCGCCCTGACCCACGCCCTGCGCGACCCCTCCGTCACGACCCGCGAGGCCACCCGCCTGCTGCGCTGGCTGGACTCGCTCCCGGCCGGTCCCGGCGTCAGCCCTTGACGCAGACGACCTGCTTCAGCTTGGCCACCACCTGCACCAGGTCCTGCTGCTGGTCGATGACCTGGTCGATCGACTTGTAGGCGCCCGGGATCTCGTCCACGACACCGGAGTCCTTGCGGCACTCCACGCCCCGGGTCTGCTCCTCCAGGTCCTTGGTGGAGAAGCGCCGCTTGGCGGCGTTCCGGCTCATCCGGCGGCCGGCGCCGTGCGAGGCCGAGTTGAACGCCAGCTCGTTGCCGAGGCCGCGCACGATGTACGAGCCCGTGCCCATGGAGCCGGGGATGATGCCGTACTCCCCGGATCCGGCCCGGATCGCGCCCTTGCGGGTGACGAGCAGGTCCATGCCGTCGTACCGCTCCTCCGCGACGTAGTTGTGGTGGCAGGAGATCTCCTGCTCGAAGACCGGCTTGGCCTTCTTGAACTCCTTGCGGATCACGTCCTTCAGGAGCGCCATCATGAGCATGCGGTTGTACTTGGCGTACTCCTGCGCCCAGAACAGGTCGTTGCGGTAGGCCGCCATCTGCGGGGTGTCCGCGACGAAGACGGCGAGGTCGCGGTCGACCAGGCCCTGGTTGTGCGGGAGCTTCTGGGCGACGCCGATGTGGTGCTCGGCGAGTTCCTTGCCGATGTTGCGGGAGCCGGAGTGGAGCATCAGCCACACGGAACCGTCCGTGTCGGTGCACACCTCGATGAAGTGGTTTCCGCTGCCGAGCGTTCCCATCTGCTTCCAGGCACGTTCCTGACGGAATCTGACCGCTTCCGCGACTCCGTCGAATCGCTCCCAGAAGTCCTCCCAGCCGGCCGTGGCCAGTCCGTGGAACCCCCTCGGCTCGACCGGGTCGTCGTGCATCCCCCGGCCCACCGGGATCGTCTGCTCGATCCTCGACCGCAGCCGGGACAGGTCCCCGGGCAGGTCGTTCGCGGTCAGGGAGGTCTTGACCGCCGACATCCCGCAGCCGATGTCCACGCCCACCGCCGCCGGGCACACCGCGTCCCGCATCGCGATGACCGAGCCGACCGTCGCGCCCTTGCCGTAGTGCACGTCCGGCATGACGGCCAGGCCCTGGATCCACGGGAGGGTCGCCACGTTCTGGAGCTGGCGCAGGGCCACGTCCTCGACCGTCGCCGGGTCCGTCCACATCCGGATCGGCACCTTCGCGCCCGGTATCTCCACGTACGACATGTCTTCCTCTTTCCCCCGGAAAATGGCAACAAAAGACTTAAAAGCGGCAAAACGCAAAAGAGGCGCCAAGGTCGGCCAAAGGGGCAAGGGACCGGCGGCCACGGCAGTGCGTGCGATACACATTGTCTGCAGGGGGCGCCCCGCCGCGGCAAGCGAATAACCGGCGGGGACACTGGAGCACCGAGTGCGCACACATCGTCGAGAGGAGCCCGACCGTGCAGCGGAAGGCCTACGCAACCGGCACCGCCGCCCTTCTCGCGGCGCTGCTGGCCGGCTGCACGAGCGGCTCCGGGAACACCGGCCCCACGGACGACGCCAACCCGGGCGACACCGGCCGGGCGACCGTCGCCGCGCAGCCCGGCAAGTACCGCACGCTCCCCGAGCCCTGCGGCGCGGTCGGCCACGACGCCCTGGACACGCTGCTGCCCGGCATCCAGCGGATCACCGACCCCGTCCAGCGGGACCGGGCCTACCAGGGCGAGGCCGCGCTGACCTACGACACCGACCGCAAGGTGGGCTGCCGCTGGAAGGTCGACTCGGCCGACGTCACCGACCGCCTCTCCGTCGACTTCGAGCGCGTGGTGTCGTACGACAACACGGTCAGCGACGACGACCAGGCGCAGCGGCTGTTCCAGGAGAAGCAGGCCGCCGCCGACCTGCCCGCGCCGAGCGGTGTCACGGCACCGCCTGCGACGCCCACGCCGACGGCGTCCGCGAAGGGCTCCCCGAGCGGCAGCGCGTCCCCGTCCGCGAAGGACCCGTCCGCGAAGGACCCGTCGGCGGCGAACCCGTCCGCCGACTCCCCGTCCTCGTCGGCCACTTCGGGCTCCTCCCCGGCCACGCCGTCCGGCTCCGCCGACGACTCCGCCGAACTCCAGCCCCGCACCCTGTCCGACCTCGGTGACGAGGCGTATCTGGACGACCAGCTGAGCAGCTCCGGTCCGACCGTCGAACAGCGCACGGTGACTGTGGTGTTCCGCACGTCCAACGTCGTCGTCACGCTCCAGTACGAGGAGCAGCCGACGGCCATCGGAACGGTCCCGGACAGCAAGGAAATGCAGGACAGGGCCCGTGATCTGGCCGCCCGGCTGGACGACGCGCTCGGCGGCTGACCCCCCGGCCGGCCCCGCCGCCCGGCGCGCGGACGGAAACCGCACGGCTTCCGCACCGCGTACCGTGGCCCCGCAGGAACCCGCACGAACACCGAGCGTCATGAGTGAAGGAACCATGCAGCGAGCAGCCCAGCGAGACGACCGTGCCCAGCGACACCAGCGAGCCAAGCGCCTGCGCCGCGCGCTTGTCTGCGCGGCAGCCGTCCCCGCGGTCCTGATCAGCGCCGGCTGCTCCTCGGACTCCGGTGACTCCAAGGCCAAGTCCGGCGAGAGCGCCGGCCAGACGGCGAGCGGCAGCACCAAGCCGTCCGCCAGCGCGTCGCCGACCGTGCGGCCCGCCGCGTACGGCAAGCTGCCCGACCCGTGCACCGTACTGTCGGAGAAGACCCTGGGCGACCTGGTCCCCAAGGCGTCGAAGTCGGGCAAGAAGGGCGCCACGGACGAGCCGTCGTCGCGTGCCTCCTGCGCCTGGGACAGCCTGGCCAACAACGGCGTGAAGGGCTCGCAGTTCCGCTGGCTGAACGTCTCCCTGCTGCGCTTCGACTCGGACGTCACGCGGGGCGCCGCCGACGAGCAGGCGCACGCGTACTTCAGCCGGCAGGTGAAGGACGCCCAGTCGGTGGACGGCGCGAAGGACACCAGGATGGTGCCGCTGTCCGGGACCGGCGCGGAGGCGGCGACGGTGCGCTACGAGCTGAAGAAGAAGGAGGGCCTCTTCAAGCAGCAGACGGTCGTCGCCCGGGTGGAGAACGTCGTGGTCACCCTGGACTACAACGGCGCCGGTCTCGCGGGCGAGAAGACGCCGGACGCCGACGACCTGACGAAGGACGCGGAGAAGGCGCTGAAGGAAGCCGTGGCGTCGGTGTCGAAGGCCAACGGCGCCTCGGCCGACGCGAGTTCGCAGCCGTCGGACTCCGCGTCCGGGACCCCCTCGCAGTCGGCCTCGCCGAGCGCGTCCGCGTCCGAGGCGGCGGCGAAGAAGGCCTGACCTTACGGGCGTAGCGGGTGACCGGTACCGCGTTCGCCGAACACGTGTGCCACGCTGTTGCGCGCAACAACACGCAACGGGAGGGGAGTACGAGTGGCCGCGTCACCGCAGCTGACTCGGATGCACCGCGTTCTCATCGGCGTGGTCGTGGCCGGTGCGCTGATCATCGCCGGCATCGGCTTCGCCGGTTCGTACGCGGCCGTCCGTGAGCTGGCCGTCAAGAAGGGCTTCGGGAACTTCTCCTATGTGTTCCCGGTGGGCATCGACGCGGGCATCTGTGTCCTCCTCGCGCTCGACCTGCTGCTGACCTGGATCCGGATCCCCTTCCCGCTGCTGCGCCAGACGGCGTGGCTGCTGACGGCGGCGACGATCGCGTTCAACGGCGCCGCCGCCTGGCCGGACCCGCTGGGCGTGGGCATGCACGCGGTGATCCCGGTGCTGTTCGTGGTGGCGGTCGAGGCGGCCCGGCACGCGGTCGGCCGCATCGCCGACATCACGGCGGACAAGCACATGGAGGGCGTCCGCCTCACCCGCTGGCTGCTCTCCCCGCTGCCGACGTTCCTGCTGTGGCGCCGCATGAAGCTGTGGGAGCTGCGCTCCTACGAGCAGGTCATCAAGCTGGAGCAGGAACGTCTCGTCTACCAGGCCCGGCTGCGTTCCCGCTTCGGCCGCGCCTGGCGCCGCAAGGCCCCGGTGGAGTCCCTGATGCCGCTGCGCCTGGCGCGCTACGGCGTCCCGCTCGCGGAGACGGCCCCGGCGGGCCTGGCCGCGGCCGGCATCGACCCGGTCCTGCTCCCGCCGGCCCCGCAGCCCCAGGCCCTCGCCCCCGCCGCGGCCGACCGCTCGCCCGCCACCGTCCCGGCCCAGCGGCAGCCGGCCCCCGCCGCCGGGCAGCCGCCCGCCGAGGTGCCCCCGGTGGACGAGCAGAGCCCCTGGTTCCAGGCCCCGCGCGAGGTCGAGTACCACGGCGGCTACGACCCCACCTACGACCCGATGCTCCAGGAACCCCAGTACGCCCCCGAGGAGCAGTACGAGGGCTGGTACGAGGAGCAGGCCCCGGAGGACTTCCAGCAGCCCTCCCCGGAGGAGACGGGCAGCTTCCCGATCCCGCCGGCCCGCACCCGCGAACCCGGCGAGCGCGGCGGCAGCCCGGAGCCGAACCCGACGGACGAGGACTTCTACGAGCTCTTCCGCAAATTGAGCGGCGACGTCCCCGCCGCCCTGCCCCAGTTCGCCGAGGCGGTCGGGGCGACGTACGGCATCGCGCTCACCCCGCGCGACGCGGAGCGCATGGTCAACCGCTTCACCGACCGCCTCAACGCGGAACGGAAAGAGGACCACATCGCGTGACGGCCGGGCTCACCAGCGCGTACGCCCCGGCGACCGACGCCCACACCAGCAGGGGGAACGCCGCGACCCGCTCCATGCCGCCCATCCCCAGCCCGAGGTAGTGCCCGGAGACGAAGAGCCCGAACGCGCCGAGCGCCACGACCCCCAGCAGGCCGGCGGCCCGGCGCAGGAGGACCGGGACCTCGGGGGCCAGACCGGCCCCCGCCGCCAGCAGCCCGATGTTGCCGGTGCCCATGATGAGCAGGGCACCCAGGACGTGCTGGTTCTCGTCGGTGTCCGCCGGTGCCAGCCCGGCGAGCACGAAGCCCACCCCCGCGCCGGCCAGCAGCACCCGGGCCACCCGGGCTGTGGTCCCGCGCCGCCACAGCGCCCCGGACAGCACGGCGCCGACGACGAGCAGCGCACCCAGGACGACGAACGAGCCGTTCATCAGGCCGTGCTCGGGTGAGCACACGTACCGGGGCGTGGGGTCGGGCTGGAGGGCGCACCGGGCGTTGCCCAGGTCGCTGATGTTGTTCCGCGCCCAGCTGTACGGCCGCTCCCAGGCCGACTGCACCATCGCGTGCAGCACGAAGAACTGCGCCACACCGGCGATCCACGCGGCACCGGCGATTCGGACCTTCACTTCTCCCCCTGCCGTCACACGATTCCCGTACCGCCCAGCCGATCACGCGCGAGGGGGCCCGGGCACTGCGGCAGGCCCCCGGAACGAGGGTGGGGAGGACCGTACGAAGAGGCGCACGGGCATGGAAAAAGGGGCCCTCTCCGGAAGAAGAGGACCCCTGTCTCCGTACGGCTTACTCCCCGAGCAGCGTCCGTACCCGGTCCTGGCCCACGGCCAGGAGCAGGGTGGGCAGGCGGGGGCCGGTGTCGCGGCCGACGAGCAGGTGGTACAGCAGGGCGAAGAACGACCGCTGGGCCGTCTTGATCTCCGGCGGCAGCTCCTTCGGCGTGGCGTCGGCGGAGAACCCGGCCTGCACCTTCGGCACGCCGTACACGAGGTGGGTCAGCCCGTCGAGCGACCAGTGGTCGGCGAGCCCGTCCAGCAGCAGCCGCACGGACTGCCGGGACGCCTCGTCCAGGGACTTCAGCAGCTCGGCGTCGGGCTCCTCGCGCACGATGGTCCGCTGGTCGGCGGGCACGTACGTGTTGATCCACGCCTCGGCCCGGTCGTAGCGCGGGCGCGCCTCGTCCAGCGAGGCCAGCGGCTGCTCCGGGTCCAGCTCGGACAGGATCCGCAGCGCCTGGTCCGCGTGACCGGCGGTGATGTCGGCGACGGACGCCAGCGTGCGGTACGGCAGCGGGCGGGGCGTCTTCGGCAGCTCACCGGCGGCGGTGCCGACGGCGCGGGTGTAGGCGGCGACGTCGGCCGGCAGCGCGGAGCCGTCGGCGACCTTCGCGGCCAGCTTGTCCCACTCGTCGTAGAGCCGCTGGATCTCCTGGTCGAAGGCGATCTTGAAGGACTGGTTCGGCTTGCGGCGGGCGTACAGCCAGCGCAGCAGCTGCGGCTCCATGATCTTCAGCGCGTCCGACGGGGTGGGCACGCCACCGCGCGAGGACGACATCTTCGCCATGCCGGAGATGCCCACGAACGCGTACATCGGCCCGATCGGCTGCTCGCCGCCGAAGATCGGCACGATCTGACCGCCGACCTGGAAGCTGGAGCCGGGCGAGGAGTGGTCCACACCGCTGGGCTCGAAGATCACGCCCTCGTACGCCCAGCGCATCGGCCAGTCGACCTTCCACACCAGCTTGCCGCGGTCGAACTCGCTGAGCCGGACGGTCTCGGCGAAGCCGCAGGCGGTGCAGGTGTACGACAGCTCGGTGGTGTCGTCGTCGTAGGAGGTGACCGTCGTCAGGTCCTTGCCGCAGCCGCCGCAGTACGGCTTGTACGGGAAGTACCCGGCGGAGCCGGAGCTGCCGTCGTCCTCGGACGCGGCGCCGGAGCCCTCCTCGGCCTCCAGCTCGGCCTCGTCCACCGCCTTCTGCTGCTGCTTCTTCGGCGCCTTCTTCGTCCGGTACTGGGCGAGGATCGCGTCGATGTCGTGCCGGTGCTTCATGGCGTGCAGGATCTGCTCGCGGTAGACACCGGAGGTGTACTGCGCGGTCTGGCTGATCCCGTCGAACTCCACGCCGAGCTGGCCCAGCGCCTCGACCATGGCGGCCTTGAAGTGCTCGGCCCAGTTCGGGTACGGCGAGCCCTCCGGCGCCGGGACCGAGGTCAGCGGCTTGCCGATGTGCTCGGCCCAGCTCTCGTCCACACCGGGGACACCGGCCGGCACCTTGCGGTAGCGGTCGTAGTCGTCCCAGGAGATCAGGTGCCGGACCTCGCGGCCACGGCGGCGGATCTCGTCGGCGACCAGGTGCGGGGTCATGACCTCGCGGAGGTTGCCGAGGTGGATCGGACCCGAGGGGGAGAGTCCGGACGCGACGACGACCGGTTTGCCCGGGGCCCGACGCTCCGACTCCTCGATGACCTCATCCGCGAAACGGGAGACCCAGTCGGTGGTCTCGGTGCTCTGAGCCACGATCGGCACGTCCTTCTTTCTGAACGGGGTGAGCCTCCATTCTCACAGACCGCCCGTCGACCGGGAAAACGGCTTTACCCCCCATGGGATACTGGGTGGGTCTATCCATCCACGAGGAGAACGGCACCCACACCCATGGCCTCGGTCACGTCCCTCAGCGACAACGTCCAGCAGCACCTCGCGTCCGCCCTCGCGGCCACCCTGCCCGAGGCCGCCGGCGCGGACCCGCTGCTGCGACGAAGCGACCGGGCCGACTTCCAGGCCAACGGCATCCTGGCCCTGGCCAAGAAGGCGAAGGCGAACCCCCGGGAGCTGGCGACCGAGGTCGTCGGCCGGGTGGTGACGGGTGACGTGATCCAGGACGTCGAGGTGTCCGGCCCCGGCTTCCTCAACATCACGGTCGCGGACAAGGCGATCACCGGGAACCTGGCCGCGCGGTACGCGGACGACACGGGCCGCCTCGGCGTGCCCACCGCCGCCGACCCCGGCACGACGGTGATCGACTACGCCCAGCCGAACGTGGCGAAGGAGATGCACGTCGGCCACCTGCGCTCGGCGGTGATCGGCGACTCGGTCGTCCAGCTGCTGGAGTTCACCGGCGAGAACGTGGTCCGCCGCCACCACATCGGCGACTGGGGCACCCAGTTCGGCATGCTCATCCAGTACCTGGACGAGCACCCGCACGAGCTGGACCACAAGGCCGGCCAGGTCACGGGCGAGGAGGCGATGTCGAACCTCGACCGCCTCTACAAGGCCGCGCGCAAGCTGTTCGACTCCGACGAGGAGTTCAAGACGCGCGCCCGCCGCCGGGTGGTGGACCTCCAGGCCGGCGACCCGCACACGCTCGCCATGTGGCAGAAGTTCGTGGACGAGTCGAAGATCTACTTCTTCTCCGTCTTCGAGAAGCTGGACATGGAGATCCGGGACGCGGACATCGTCGGCGAGTCCGGCTACAACGACATGCTCGCGGAGACCTGCCGCCTGCTGGAGGAGTCGGGCGTCGCGGTCCGCTCCGAGGGCGCGCTCTGCGTGTTCTTCGACGACATCAAGGGCCCGGACGGCAAGCCGGTCCCGCTGATCGTGCAGAAGTCGGACGGCGGCTACGGCTACGCGGCGACCGACCTGTCCGCGATCCGCGACCGCGTCTTCAACCTCAAGGCCAACACCCTGCTGTACGTGGTGGACGCCCGGCAGGCCCTGCACTTCAGGATGGTCTTCGAGACCGCGCGCCGGGCCGGCTGGCTGGGCGACGACGTCACGGCGGTCCAGCTCGCCTTCGGCACGGTCCTCGGCAAGGACGGCAAGCCGTTCAAGACCCGTGAGGGCGAGACGGTCCGCCTGGTCGACCTGCTGGACGAGGCGATCGACCGGGCGTCGGCCGTGGTCCGGGAGAAGGCGCAGGACCTGTCCGAGGAGGAGATCGCCGAGCGGGGCGCCCAGGTGGGCATCGGCGCGGTGAAGTACGCGGACCTGTCGACGTCGGCGAACCGGGACTACAAGTTCGACCTGGACCAGATGGTCTCGCTGAACGGCGACACGTCCGTCTACCTCCAGTACGCCTACGCCCGTATCCAGTCCATCCTCCGCAAGGCCGGCGAGGTCCGCCCGGCGCCCCACCCCGAGCTGCCCCTGGCGGACGCGGAGCGCGCCCTCGGCCTGCACCTGGACTCCTTCGCGGAGACGGTCCGCGAGGCGGCCGCGGAGTACGCCCCGCACAAGCTGGCGGCGTACCTGTACCAGCTGGCCTCGCTGTTCACGACGTTCTACGACAAGTGCCCGGTGCTGCGCGCCGAGACGCCGGAGCAGGTGGAGAACCGCCTCTTCCTCTCCGACCTCACGGCCCGCACCCTCCACCAGGGCATGACCCTGATGGGCATCCGCACCCCCGAGAAGCTCTGACGCCCACCCCTTAAGGTCTGTGGAGACCATCCGGTCCGCCGGGTTCCGTCTCCACAGACCTCGAGGAAGCCAGATGCCCGAACGCGCCCCCGATCCGTCCGCGGCCCACTTCGGCGAGAACGGCATGCGCCGGTTCACGGTGCCCGGCTCCTACGGCATACGCCTGCCCGACCAGGCCCGCGAGGCACTGACCGGTACCGGGGTCCCCGTGCACGTGGCGCCGTACTTCACCGCGGCGGCGGGCACCGACGCGCCGACCCTGGGCATGCTGGCCGGGCACCGGGGAGTGCCGGCACCCACGGGCCGGGAGAGCTGGGTCCGGATCGGCACCGACCCGCTGGCCCACCTGTGTGTACGCCCGGACGGTGCGGTGCAGGCCGTGTTCCTTGGGCTCGACGAGGACGACATGTTCGTCAGCTCCGACGTCACGGCGTTCAACGCTTCGCTGGCCGTGCTGGACCGGCGGCTGCCGGTGATCGCCGCCTCGACGAGCCTGCCGGTGGCCGCCGCCGCGTTCCGGGAGCTGAACGCCGAACTCCGCACCATCGACGCCGCCGCCTTCGAGGAACGCGAGAGCTGGTGGCCGAGGGTGCTGGACGACGTACGGCACACCCTGAACTTCCCGTTCTCCTCCGCCTTCGAGTACGTCGACGCGGCGGGCTCCGAGCAGATCGTCACCGACGCCACAGGCCCTGGGCGAGCGCACCCGGAGGAACTGGTCTGGCAGCGGCTGCGGACCGAGGGGGTGGCTCCGGAGCAGGTGCGCCGGGTGTACTGCGAGCTGGAGCCGTGCATGATGCCCGGCCACTACTGTGCCGTATGGCTGCAATCCCTCTTCCCGCACGCGGAGTTCACGCACAGCTTCGACTACGGCGCCACCGCCGAGTCGCGGGAGGAGGGGCTGAAGGAGCTGATCACGTACACCGCGCAGCGGGCGGCTGAGCGATGACCGGACCGGCTTGGTCCCGTCCGGGGGCTGGCCGGGAGCCGGCCGCCGCCGCGCTGTTGGCCTGGCTGGCCGACGCCAGGGCACCGCGTCTGTGTGTCGTCACCGGAAGCGCGGGCTGCGGTAAGTCGAGCCTGCTGGCGTGGCTGATCGATCACGGGACGCGGGACGGGGAGCGGCCGGAACGCCGGGTGCACGGCTTCGTGCCGCTCGCCGGTCAGACGGCACAGACCACCGCGTGGACGCTGGCCCAGCAGTTGTCGGTGGCCGCCCGCACCCCGGGTGAACTGCTGACCGCCCTGTCCGCCGACGAACGCCGGACGGTGCTCGTCCTGCCGGAGCTGCACGCGGCGCAGACACCCGCTGTGATCACCGAACTAGCGGTCCGATTGGCGGAGTTGCCACATCTGCGGGTGCTGGTGGAGGTACGCAGCGGCAGTGCGGAGGCCGAAACCCTGACGAAGTCTCCCTCGGCGGTGATGAACCTCGATGAGGCTCAGTGGACGGATCCGGACCGGCACGCGAAGTGGGCCACCGGACGGAACCCCGTCGAACCGATGCCGCAACCGGAGCCCGAAGCGGTCGACTTGAACGACCCGGCCGCGGTCTGCGCTGCGGACCCCTGGCAGGTCTCCGTCCGCTACGAGCACTCCGGGGACGACCACGGCGGGCTGCGCACGGCCTGGCTACGGGCCGGGGCGTCCCTGACCCGTGAGCAGAGTCCGGCCGAGCGGGCCGTGGTCCTGCTGGCGGCGCTGGGCGACGACGCCGACCCCCGACTGCCGGACAGGCTGGCCGTCCTGGCCGACGGCGCCGCCTGGCGGGTGGTCTGGCGCAGGGTGCGCGGGGACATCCGGCCGCCGTGGCCCGGGCCGGCCCGCGCGTTGTCGTCCGGTCACGGGCACCTGGCCGGCACGGTCCTGGTCTCGGACCACCAGGGCACCGTCCGGCTGATCCGAGAGGCGGACGCCGCGTCGGCCGGCCGACTGCCGGAGCCGGTGGGTCAGGTGGCCGCGCTCGCCGTGACCGCCGAGGGAGACTCGCTTGTCTTGGACTCCCAGGGCGGGCTGCATGTCCGGCACGCTCCGGCCGCACCTCGGGCCATGGGCCTGTCGGCGCTGCTGGAGGACGGTCCCACACCACTGGAACAGCTGGTGGAAACGGTCCGGGCCGGGCTCGGAAACCGCTCCCGGGCCCTGGCTGCCTGCGGTGACGCGCTGACCGTGGCGGACGGCACGGGCCACGTACACGCCTTCGGTCCCTGGGGCGCGGAAACGGTCCGTCTGCACGAGGGCGCGGTCACCGCGCTGGCGGCTCTGGACCTCGCGGCCTCCGGGGTGAACGGGCCCGGCATCCCATTGGTCTACAGCGGCGGTGCGGACGGGACGGTACGCGCCTGGGGTCCCGGCGCCGAGCCGCTCGCCGTGCCCGTCCGGGCGCGTGCGTGCCCGGTGACAGCGCTGGCCGCAGCGGTCACCGACACCGGTCCGGTGCTCGCCATCGGCTGGGCGGACGGGCTGGTGGAGCACCAATGCCTGGACAACGGGACGGTCCGCGCCTACCGTCCCGGCCTCGCCGTCCACGCGCTCGCCCTCACGGAATCAGGTGATCTGCTGGTCGGCACGGACGAGACGCTGATGTGTCTGCGTCCTGTCACAGTCACGCCATAGAGGCCGAGAGCGCCCTTGCAGCTCACCAACCACCCCTGGTTACGCTCGTCTTACTCATACGATCATCAGGCGAATGAGGGGGCGTTACGGGGGATGGGCTACACGCTGCCCGGCTGGCTCGACGAGGTTCTGGACGTCATCGGCATCAACTTCCCGAACGTCGACGAGGACGACTACCGCGAGATGGCCGACGCCATGCGGGACTTCGCCGACAAGTTCGAGGGACATGGGGCGAACGCGCACAAGTCGGTGGAGCGCCTCCTTGCTTCCTCCCAGGGCTGGGCCGTCGACGCGATGGAGAAGCACTGGTCCCAGGTCAAGGCCGGCCACCTGGACAAACTTCCCGAACTGGCCCGCCTGTTCGCGGCCGCCTGTGACGTGGTCGCGGACATCATCTTCGGGATGAAGCGGAAGGCGGAGGTCGAACTCGCCGCCATGGCAGGCTCGGTGGGTCTCTCCATCGGCCTGGCCTTCTTCACCGGCGGACTGTCGGCCGTGCTGGGCGCCGCGGAGATCACGGCGATGCGGCAACTGGTGAAACGCATCATCGACGAGGCTGCCGACCAGATCGTGGACGAGCTGATAGCCCGCGTCACCGGGCCGGTCAACGCCAAACTGGAGGCGATGGTCGAGGACGCGGTCCTGGACCTGGCCGAGCACGCGTTCTCCCTCCCGCCGGCCCCCGGCACCGGCGGCCACGGCGGCATGCAACTGGCCTCGGCGGGCGGTGGCAGCGGCCTGGAACTCGCCTCGGCCGGCGGCGGAACAGGCACGGACCTCTTCATCGACCACGACGAGTTCGAGTACGGCGCCGGCCAACTGTCCGCGCACGGTAAATCACTGCATCTGGTCAGCGCCGATCCACTCGGCCGGGCCAAGAACTCCTTCAACCGCACGAAGGGCCGCGACCCCTTCACCAAGGTCTTCGAATCCGTCCTCCACGGTGCCCTGGACGGCTGCGAAAAGGCTCTCGGCAAACTGGGCAAACACCTCACCGAATCCCTCCCGAACCGCACGAAGGCGGTATCCCGCCTACACAAGGACAACGACATCCAAGTGGGGGAGCAGGCCCGGCGGATCAGCACAGGCCGACAGGGGGACGGGGATACCCCGATGCTACTCCTCAATGCGGACGGAACCGTCGAACGACTGCACGCCGACGGTAGAAAGCCGACCCGGATCAAGGGCGACGAGAAGGACCTTCCGGACTTGGTGACCGACGACGGCAAAGTCTGGCGGTACCGAAGGACGGACCCGGACAAGAATCCCTTCCCACTGTCTCCTTCGTCCGACAACCCGAAGGTCACCTCCCACCGACTGGGCCGGGGGGAGATCAGTGAGCTGGCGTACGCCACGCAGTTGGCGCGCTACTCAAAGAAGGACTACGGCGGCGGCAACTACGCCGCCGTGCATTACGTTGACTCCCAAGGGAATTCGTTCATTCTCGTTGGCCACAGCAAGAATGTCCACTCCGAACGAACCATCGGGTATCCAGTCCTCAGAGATGGCAACCCACAAGGAATCCGGGATCTGTACACCGAGCGAGAACCTTGCCAGGAGTCCAGCTCCTGGTGTGACCAGTGGCTCGCCAGATACTTCGGCGCCGACCAGAAGGTCACCCACTCGCACAGTTATGATCAGTCACCAGTCGACGGAAAACGCCCGAGCTCGTACAGCATCGACGGCGAGCATCGAGCTTACCGGAAAAACCTGGAAGACTGGCACAACAAGCATGGACTGAGTGCGGGAATGATGACCGAATCAGACGGTGCGGCCATGGAAGCCGTCAGGAAAAGCAGGCGGAGATGAGTATGCTCTTCGATATCGATCACGAAATGCTGGCCGAAGCGGTCGGAGAGGACGAGGTCTATCGCCTGCCCGAACCCGCTGCGGCGCAGTACGGATTCACCGGCGAGACTCTCGACTTCCTTGTGCACACCGGCATCCCGAGCGCCGAAGACTTCGAGTTGTCGTTCGGTCTGCCCGTCGAGTTCGACGCGAGGTTCGTCTGGGACTGCGCGGAGGAGAGGGAGAACGGCTGGACCTTCCCCGATGGGGTGGAGAGGGTCGTGAAGATCGGGAATCTGCCGGTCAACGCGGTCGTGGTGGATCCGGACACCGGGATCGTGTACCAGTACACCGACGCCGTCCGAGAGGCGATCCCCATCCATGGTGACGTCTCCTCATTGGTGAAGACCATGGTGTCCTTCCTCGGATACATCTCGTCCTACAGCCGGGGCGAGCACGAGGACGAGGACGAGGAGTACGCCCGCCGAAAGCGTGAAGTCGGCGCGTTGCTGGACGGGCTCCGCCGGATCGATCCCCTTCCTTTCGCTCACGAACACAGCGAATGGGTGGAACTCTTCGACAACCTTGAAGGCGGAGTCTTCACCTAGGCACTCAAGACCGAGTGTTCCGGTCAACGCTTCTCAGGAGTTCGCGGGTCCGGTGGATCAGGGCCTCGCGGACCGGGTCGGGGGACAGGACCTGGAGGGGCGTGGCCAGGCCGAGGAGGTAGCGGGCCAGGCCGTCCGGGTCCGGGCCGCCTATGTCGACCACCGTCGCTTCCGGGCCGTCGGGGTGGTGGGTGCCGATGGTCGGGGGGATCAGGCGTTGGGCCTCCCTCAGGGGGAGGGGGAGGCGGATCCTCGCCGACAGGGGGTACGGGCCGTTCGCCGTGTTGTGGGACACCAGCTGCGCCGCGTCCGGCGGATCGGTGATCTCGACCTGCTGCCCGGTTGGGTTCACGTGCTCCACCCGGTCCGCCCGGAACGTCCGCCACCCCCGGACCACATCCCGCGCCACGAAGTACCAGCGCCTGCCGGTGTGCACGAGCCGGTACGGGTCCACGTCCCGGACCGTGCCCCTGCCCTTCCCGTCGCAGTACGACAGCCGCACCCGCTCCCCGCGCCGGCACGCCGCCGCCAGCTCCAGCAGCATCCCCGGGCGCAACCGCCCCTCCTCCGGCCACGGCAGCCGTACGAGCGCCTCGTCCCACTCCCCCAGCCGCTCCGCGATCCCCGCCGGCAGCACCTGCCGCAGCTTCAGCAGCGCCGACAGTGCGGCCTGGTCCCCGCCGAGCACCCCGCCGAACGCCGCCTCCCGCAGCCCGACCGCCACGGCCAGCGCCTCCTCGTCGTCCAGGATCAGCGGCGGCACCCGCGAGCCGGCCCGCAACCGGTAACCACCCCACGGCCCGGCCTCGGAATCGACGCTGTACCCCAGCTCCCGCAGCTTCGCGACATCCCGCCGCACCGTGCGGTCCGTGACCCCCATCCGCTCGGCCAGTTCGCCACACGTCCACGAGGGCCGGGCGGCGAGCAACGACAACAGACGCAGCAGACGGGCGGACGCGCTCAGCACGGGCGGAAGTTTTCCATACCGTTCGCCCCAACCAGGACCGAAGCTGTCCGGGTCACGTCCTACCGTCCTCCCCATGAGCACGGAAACCCCTTCCGCACCCGCCTTCCGCTACGTCGCCGTCACCTTCGACTGCGCCGACCCCGCCGAACTCGCCCGCTTCTACGGCGACATGTTCGGCCTCGCCGTCACCTACTCCACCGACGACTTCGTCTTCCTCGGCGGCGACAACGGCACGGCCGGCCTCGGCTTCACCCGCGTCCCCGACTACCGCCGCCCCACCTGGCCCGACCCCGCCCAGGGGAAGCAGGCCCACATCGAAGTGGGCGTCGACGACCTGGACACCGCCGAGGCGCACCTCCTCGCCCGGGGCGCGGTCAAGCCGGACCACCAGCCTCAGCCGGAACGATGGCGGGTCCTTCTCGACCCCGCCGGGCACCCGTTCTGCATCACGACCCTGGCCTGACGCCGCGCCCTTCTCACGGCACGGCGAACTCGCACCACACGATCTTTCCCGGCGTGCGCTCCCCGACGCCCCACTTGTCGCTCAGCGCCGCCACCAGCAGCAGGCCCCTGCCTCCCTCGCTCTCCGGACCGCCCGGCTCGTCCGGGACGCGAGGGGTGCCGGGGCCGCTGTCGTGCACCTCCGCGCGGACCAGCTCGCCGTCGTACCGCAGGCGGAGCAGGAAGCCCCGGCCCCTCGGCACGCCGTGCAGCAGGGCATTCGTGGCCAACTCGCTCACGCAGAGCGACAGGTCGTGGGATCGATCCCAGGACTCCAGCCCCCAGTACTTCAGCGACCCCTCGGTGAGCTGCCTGGCCGCGGGGATCGAGCGGCGGCTGCGGACGTAGAACTGGTCGCGGTGGCAGGGGAGTTCAATGTGCTCGTTCACGGGGCGAATGTGGCGCAGCGTAACTACGCTGGTTCAGTGCGTGATCCCGTACAAGGTTTTTGTACGGGTTGCTGCGGGGTGGTCCATCGGCCGGCGTGGGGAGTTCAGCAGGCATGACGCCTACACGGAGGAAGAACCAGTCGGCCATGAAGATGCTGGGCCGTCAACTGGCCGCGGCGCGACGTGCGAAGGGGCTGAGTCAGCCTGGCCTGGCGGCGGCGCTCAACATCCACGAGGAGACGGTGGCCAGCATCGAGCAGGGCCGACGGGTGTTGAAGCTGGACATGGCCGAGCTGTTCGACGAGTTCCTGGAGACCAAGGGGATGCTGGCGGCGGGGGTGGCCAACCTGCCGGAGGTGGATCAGTTTCCGTTGTGGGCGGAGGAGTACATGGATCAGGAGAAGGTGGCCATCTCGCTGTCCTGGTACGACAACGCCGTCATCCCGGGTCTGCTCCAGAGTGAAGCGTACGCTCGCGCCGTCCTGCGGAACCGAGTCCCGGCGTACGAGGACGAGGAGCTGGAGAAGGCCCTACGACTCCGACTCGACCGTCAGGAGATCCTGCACCGCAAGAACCCGCCGACATTGAGCTTTGTGGTGTGGGAACCGGCGCTCCTGGTCAATGTCGGCACCTACGAGGTTCACAGGGAGCAGCTGCACTTCCTTCGCGAGGCAGCCGCACTCCCCTGCGTCTCACTCCAAGTGCTGCCGCTGGACAGTCCCGAACATGCTGGCTTGGACGGCCCGTTCGCACTGTTCGAAACTCCGGACCATCAGCACCTCGCCTACACCGAATCGCAGCGCGGCAGTCAATGGGTTTCTGACCCGGAGGAGGTTTCCCGCCTGGCGCGCAAGTATGCGATGCTGCGGACACAGGCCCTGACCACTCATCGTTCGATGGACCTGCTCGACAGCCTGCTAGGAGAGCCATGAGCGCCGAAGCCCTTCAGTGGTTCAAGTCGACCTACAGCGGCAGCGAAGGTGGCGCTTGCCTTGAAGCCGCCGTCGCCTGGCACAGGTCCAGCTACAGCGGAAGCAACGGTGGCGAGTGCCTTGAAATGGCTGTGTCTCCCGGCGCCGTGCACATCCGGGACTCCAAGGAAACCCCCTCCCAGCACCGCACCCTGCGCATCAGCCCCGCCACATGGGACACCTTCACCTCTTCCCTCAAGTGACCGACC
>NZ_BMSK01000024.1 GCF_014649115.1 Streptomyces eurythermus
TCCGCCGGGTCCATCAGCTTGGTGATCCTCGTCATCCCCTTCGCGGGGTCGACGACGACCTTCATCTCCTCGTCGGCCAGCTTCTTCACCGTGTCCACGGCGAGGATGATCCTCTTGCCGTCGCCCCGGGCGGCCAGCAGTGTCTTCTCCACCGAGACCGGGTGCACGGTGTCACCGTTGGCGAGGATCACCCCGTCCCGCAGCGCGTCACGGCCGCACCACAGGGAGTAGGCGTTGTTCCACTCCTCGGCCTTGTCGTTGTCGATCAGCGTCAGCTTCAGGCCGTACTTGGCCTCCAGCGCCGCCTTGCGCGCGTAGACGGCCTCCTTGCGGTAGCCGACGATGACCGCGACCTCGGTCAGCCCGATCTCGGCGAAGTTGCCCAGCGTCAGGTCCAGGACCGTCGGCTCACCCTCCACACCCTCGGGCCCCACCGGCACCAGCGCCTTGGGCAGCGTGTCGGTGTAGGGGCGCAGACGCCGTCCGGCGCCGGCCGCCAGCACGAGGCCGATCATGCGGTTTCTCCTTCATCGTGTACGGCGGGCGCCCCGGCGGACACCCAGAAGCGGACGCTCTCGACGAGCACCACCAGGGCGATGACCACGGCGAGAACCGTGAGCGCGGCCTTGAACTGCGCGGCGGTGAGCACGGCGGCCAGGACGGTCAGGAGCAGCGTCCGCCCCTCCTGCCCACCGATGGCGCGCACCAGCCAGGCCGGGGGCGCTCCGGCGTTGCCGCGGATGCGGTACACCGTGTCGTAGTGATGGTAGGCGACGGCCGCCACCAGCCCGAAAGCGGCGGGAAGGGCTCCGTTCACCCCCGCTTTACCGGCGAGGGCGAGGACCGTGCCGTACTCGGCGGCCCGGAACAGCGGGGGGACCAGCCAGTCCAGGGCGCCCTTGAGCGGGCGGGCCACGGCGAGGGCCGAGGTGAGGACGTAGACCAGGGCCCCGGCCACCGGCAGGGCGCCGCCGAAGTCCGCGAGGGCGGAACAGGCCACGACCGCGGCGCCGCCGAGCAGGGCGACGGCGGGCACGGCGAAACCGGGCAGGCCGCGCCGGAACACCCGGCGGACCGCGTTCGCGAGCGGCCCGGAGTCGGCGAGGTCGGCGAGCGCCCGGGCGGCCCGGTCGGTGCGCCGGGCCCTGCGGGTCACCGAGCGCAGCACCCGGCCGGCCGTGGTGTACGCCGCGGCCAGGGCGCAGCCGACGAGCAGGGCGTAGAAGGTGATGCGCGGGGTGGTGGCCGCGGTGAGGACCGCGATCATGGCCCAGCGCTCGCCGATCGGCAGCACGATCATGCGGCGCACCCAGACCGTCCAGCCGACGCTGTCGAGCTTGTCGGAGAGGGCGGCGGTGGGGCTGGTGTTGGCGGTGGCGTCGTGGTTGGCCTCGTTGAAGGAGAAGTCGACCACGTGCCGGCAGGTCTGCAGGACCATCGCGCCGAGGGCGAGTGCCCAGACGTCGTCGCCGCCGCGGGCCGCGCCGAGGGCGAGGCCCGCGTAGTAGGCGTACTCCTTGGCCCGGTCGAAGGTGGCGTCGAGCCAGGCGCCGAGGGTGGAGTACTTCAGCGCGTAGCGGGCGAGCTGGCCGTCGGTGCAGTCCAGCACGAAGGACGCGATGAGCAGCACGCCGGCCGCGACGAAGCCGCCGCGGGTGCCGGTCGCCGCGCAGCCGGCCGCGATCAGCGCGGTGAGCAGCGAGGCCGTGGTGACCTGGTTCGGGGTCAGGCCGCGGCGGGCGCACCAGCGGGCGATGTAGCGCGAGTAGGGGCTGATGAAGAACGTGGTGAAGAAGCCGTCGCGGGACTTCACGGCCGACTTCAGGCGGACGGCCTCCTCGTCGACGGCGGCGACGGCCCGCCGGGCCTCGTCCCGTGCCCGCGGATCGGCGGGCACGGTGGCGACCAGGCTGCCCAGCTCGGGCCGGTGCACCGCGTCGCCGTCGTCCGCCAGGGCGCCGGCGACGCGGTCGGCGAGGCTGTCCACGGCGAGCGCGGGGGCGCTGCCCTCGGCGGGGCGGAGGGGCGCGGAGGCCGCGCGGGCCACGGCCCGGGTGAGGGCCTGCCGGGCGGCGGGCTGGGCGGTGACGGCGCCGGGTACGGCGGCGAGCGGGAAGCGCGGGTCGGTCAGGCCGAGGCGCAGGGCGTGCGGGTGGCCCACGAAGCGGGCGTCGACCAGGGCGACGCGCCGGTCGGCCGGCACGGCGGCGAGCAGGGTCTCGGTCTCGGCGGCGTCGGCGGCCACGCGCACGTCGAAGCCGAGGGACCGCAGATCGTTCTCCAGTGACGATCCGGGGACCGGCTGACCGGTGACGATGGCGGTCGACAACCGAACTCACTCCCTGGGTGCCGGCGCGCGGCGCCGGTCTGCTGCATGGTGGGGCGCCCCGGCCTGCGGCACCGGGCGGCATGTCGGCAGAGGCTATCGGATGGGCCGGAGCCCGCGTTCACCGGCCGTTCACGGCCCGGTCCACCGGGGCTGACCCGGCCTTTGCCGCGATCATCATCAGGGATCCGGGGCCCCGCCCACAAACCCGTGGAGCAGACCCGGGCAACCGGGACACCGGGCGATCAGGGCGCCGGGCGGCCGGACGCCGGGCCGTTCCGTCGGGGGCGGCACCGGGTCCACCGGGGCGGGTCCGGCACCGGCCGTGGCGGGGAGGCGTTCGTGTGGCGGAGGGCCGCCGGCCGGGGACGTGTCTGCGGCGGGCCGGCCGGCGCGCTGACCTGCGGAACGTTTCCGCAGGTCAGCGCACATGACAACGGTGTTCAGTGCCGCGTTGCCAATACCCCCTACCCGTAGTTCACTGGCCCTCCGGGCAGGCGAACGGAAGGCGGTAGTCATGGGGGCAGGGCACGACCACGGGCACGCGCATTCCCACGCGCCGGCCCCGGGTACGGCCACGGCCGCCTATCGCGGCCGGCTGCGCGTCGCGCTGGGCATCACGCTCATGATCATGGTGGTGGAGATCGTCGGCGGCCTGGTCGCGGACTCGCTCGCGCTGATCGCGGACGCGGCACACATGGCGACCGACGCGGTCGGCCTCGGCATGGCGTTGCTGGCGATCCACTTCGCGGGCCGCCCGCCGAGCACCAACCGCACCTTCGGCTACGCGCGCGCCGAGATCCTCGCGGCCCTGGCCAACTGTCTGCTGCTGCTCGGGGTCGGGGGATACGTCCTGTACGAGGCGGTCCAGCGGTTCGTCGAGCCCGCGCCGACCCGGGGCGGGCTGATGATCGTGTTCGGTCTGGTGGGCCTGGTCGCGAACTCCGTCTCGCTGGTGCTGCTGATGCGCGGGCAGAAGGAGAGCCTGAACGTGCGCGGCGCGTTCCTGGAGGTGGCCGCGGACGCGCTGGGCTCGGTGGCGGTGCTGGTGTCGGCGGCGGTGATCCTGGCCACCGGCTGGCAGCCGGCGGACCCGGTCGCCTCGCTGGTCATCGGGCTGATGATCGTGCCGCGCACGCTGAAGCTGCTGCGCGAGACGCTGGACGTGCTGTTGGAGGCGGCCCCCAAGGGCGTCGACATGGCGCAGGTGCGGGCGCACATCCTGGCGCTGGACGGCGTGGAGGACGTGCACGACCTGCACGCCTGGACCATCACCTCGGGCATGCCGGTGCTGTCGGCGCACGTGGTGGTCAGCTCCGAGGTGCTGAACGCCATCGGGAACGAGAAGATGCTGCACGAACTCCAGGGCTGCATCGGCGACCACTTCGACGTGGAGCACTGCACGTTCCAGCTGGAACCGGGCGGGCACGCGGAGCACGAGGCGCGGCTCTGCCACTGACGGTGCGGCTCTGCCACCGAGGGCCCGGGCGCCGGGCGGCCCGGCCGCGCCGCGCCGCCCTGCGTGCCCCGGCCGGTTTCCCGGGGCGGGGGCCGGGCACGATGGGCTACCGGGTCCGGCATCCGGTGCCGCGCCGCGCGGAGCCGCGGGGCGCGGCCGGGGCGCCGGATCCGTACGGCAGACTGGGGAAGCTGGGACCGAAGCGAAGGATGCGTATGCCGATCACACCCGCCACCGCGCCGCACGGCTCGTCGGAGGACACCGCAGAGGCGATCTTGCTGGAACTGGTCGACGAGAACGGCGTGACGATCGGCACCGAGGAGAAACTCGCCGCCCATCAGCCGCCGGGGCGGCTGCACCGGGCGTTCTCGGTGTTCCTCTTCGACGAGCGGGGGCGGCTGCTGCTCCAGCAGCGGGCGCTCGGCAAGTACCACTCCCCCGGCGTGTGGTCCAACACCTGCTGCGGTCACCCGTACCCGGGCGAGGCGCCGTTCACGGCGGCGGCCCGGCGCACCCACGAGGAGCTCGGCGTGTCGCCGTCGCTGCTCGCGGCGGCCGGCACGGTCCGCTACAACCACCCGGACCCCGTCTCGGGCCTGGTGGAGCAGGAGTACAACCACCTGTTCGTCGGCCTGGTGCAGGCGCCGCCCGCGCCGGACCCGGAGGAGGTCGCCCAGACCGTCTTCGTGACGGCGGACGAGCTGGCCGAGCGGCACGCCCGGGACCCGTTCTCGGCCTGGTTCATGACCGTCCTGGACGCGGCCCGGCCGGCGATCAGGGAGCTGACCGGCCCGACCGCCGGCTGGTGATCCGGTCCGCTACGCCGGCGCCGGGGGCTTGAGCGGCAGGGCGGCCCAGATCACCTTGCCGCCGCTCGCGGTGTGCTCCACGTCGACCACCCCGCCCGCCTCCCGGGCCACCTCGCGGACCAGGAGCAGTCCCCGGCCGCCGGTGCGGCCGTGGTCGGCCTCCAGGGCGGTGGGGCGGTAGGGGTGGTTGTCCTCCACCGACACCCGTACCCACTCGGCGCCCACGGCCACCTCCACGGCGAGCACCGGCGACAGCAGCGCCGCGTGCCGCACCGCGTTGGTGACCAGCTCGGTGACGATCAGCAGCAGTCCGTGCACCAGGTCGTCGGAGGCCGGTACGCCCTGGCGCAGCAGCAGGTCCCGCACCGCGTGCCGGGCCTGCGGCACCGAGGCGTCCACCGCGGCGGCGGTGAACCGCCAGACGCCCTCGTAGGGCAGGGGGTCCGGCGGCCGTTCGCCCTCCTCCGCCGGGCGCGGGCCGTTCCCGTGCCCGTGGTCGTCCATCGTCCGGTCGCCGTCCTCGCGCTCGATTGTCACCACACGTCGAGTGTTGGTAACGATGCGCTCCCGCCCGGACAACTGAACACAAGTCAGCGGGTATCGAACGCTTTCTGACCGACCGCGTCCGACATGGTCGCGGGCGGGACTGCTCCTGTTCTCCGGGCGCCGGTTCGCGAACTAGTCGGGTTGTACGGGTTTGCCCGGCCGTGCCGCCCGCTCCCCCGGAGGCGCCGCGCGGCGCCTCCGCTACGATCCGCCGCATGGACCCCCAGCTGTCCCATCGCATCGCCGGCTCCGTCGCCACCGTGGTGATCCGTCATCCCGCCAAGCGCAACGCCATGACGGCGGCGATGTGGCGGGCCCTGCCCCCGCTGCTGGACACCCTGGCGGCCGACCCGGACGTCCGGGCGCTGGTGCTGACCGGTGAGGGCGGCACCTTCTGCGCGGGCGCCGACATCAGCACGCTCCAGGGCTCGCCGGAGGAGGCGCAGGGTCTCGCCGTGGCGGCCGAGGAGGCCCTGGCCGCGTTCCCCAGGCCGACCGTCGCCGCGGTGCGCGGGCACTGCGTGGGCGGCGGGGCGCAGCTGGCGGCGGCCTGCGATCTGCGGCTGGCGGAGGAAGGGGCCCTGTTCGGGGTGACCCCGGCGCGGCTCGGCATCGTCTACCCGGCCTCCGCCACCCGTCGGCTGGTGTCCCTGGTGGGCCCGGCCACCGCCAAGTACCTGCTGTTCACGGCGGAGTTGATCGACGCCGGGCGGGCGCTGCGCACCGGTCTGGTGGACGAGGTGGTACCCGAGGGGGAACTGGACAAGCGGACCGCGGAGCTGACCGGGGTCCTGGTGTCCCGCTCGCAGCTCACCCAGGCCGCCGCCAAGGAGTTCGCGGCCGGCCGCACCGACCGGGACGCCCACTGGGCGGCGCGGGCGCGCGAGAGCGGCGAGACCGCGGAGGGGGTCGCCGCGTTCCTGGAGCGCCGGCAGCCGCGCTTCACCTGGACGACGTCCACGACGGGCTGAGGCGCGCGGTCCACGGACGTCCGGGCCGCGTGGCGGCCGGCCGGTCACGCTGCCCACGGCTTTTCGGGCCGGGGTTCGTCGTCGCGCGGTTGCCCGGGCCGTAGTTCACCATCCCGTGGTTTCCCGAGCCGGGGTCCGCCGTCCTCCCGCGTTTCCCGGGCCGGGGTTTCGTCGTCCCCCGTGATTTCCCGGGCCGTCGTGCGGTACCCGGTGCGCGTAAGTTCCCCGACGAGAGGAGACCGTGCCGTGTTCCGTGCCCTCGCAGACGTACTGCGGCAGATCGGCGGAGCCGTCGCGACGGTGGTCACGCTGCCGTTCCGGGCGCTCGCCCGGCTGTTCGGCGGAGCCTCGTCGACCGCGCGCGGCAGCCGGGCCTGACCTGCCCGGGCCCGGCGCCCCGCCGGGCGCCGCCCTGATCCCCGGTGGCCGGCTCCACCTGCCACAATTGCCGCGCAACCCCAGTGGAGAAGGCGGTACGGGACGTGACCACACCCGGGTCCCTCGGAGCAGGGTCCATCGAAGGCAGGATCGCCGAGGAACTCGGCGTACGGGAGCGGCAGGTCAAGGCCGCGGTGGAGCTGCTGGACAGCGGCTCGACGGTGCCCTTCATCGCGCGCTACCGCAAGGAAGCGACCGAGATGCTCGACGACGCGCAGCTGCGCACGATCGAGGAGCGGCTGCGCTATCTGCGGGAGCTGGAGGACCGGCGGAGGGCGATCCTGGAGTCGGTGCGGGAGCAGGGCAAACTCACCGAGGAGCTCGAGGCGCGGATCCGCGGCGCCGAGACCAAGGCGCGGCTGGAGGACATCTACCTGCCGTACAAGCCCAAGCGGCGCACCAAGGCGCAGATCGCGCGCGAGGCGGGTCTGGAGCCGCTCGCGGACGGGCTGCTGGCCGATCCGACGGTGGAACCGCAGGCCGCGGCCGCCGCGTTCGTGGACGCCGGCAAGGGCGTGGCCGAACCGCAGGCCGCGCTGGAGGGGGCCCGGGCGATCCTGACCGAGCGGTTCGCCGAGGACGCCGACCTGATCGGCGAGTTGCGCGAGCGCATGTGGGTGCGCGGGCGGCTCGCCGCGAAGGTGCGCGAGGGCAAGGAGGAGGCGGGCGCCAAGTTCGCCGACTACTTCGACTTCGCCGAGCCGTTCACCGAGCTGCCCTCGCACCGGATCCTGGCGATGCTGCGCGGGGAGAAGGAGGAGGTCCTGGACCTCGTCCTGGAGCCGGAGGAGCCCACCGAGGGACCGTCGTCGTACGAGGGCGTCATCGCATCCCGGTTCGGGATCGCCGACCGGGGCCGCCCGGCCGACAAGTGGCTGACGGACACGGTCCGCTGGGCCTGGCGCACCCGCGTCCTGGTGCACCTCGGCATCGATCTGCGCCTGAGGCTGCGCACGGCCGCCGAGGACGAGGCGGTGAACGTGTTCGCGGCGAACCTTCGGGACCTGCTGCTGGCGGCCCCCGCCGGCACCCGCGCCACGCTCGGCCTCGACCCGGGGTTCCGTACGGGGGTGAAGGTCGCCGTGGTCGACGCCACCGGCAAGGTCGTCGCCACGGACGTGATCCACCCGCACGTTCCGGCCAACAAGTGGGACCAGGCGATCGCCACGCTGGCGCGGCTGGCGAAGGAGCACGCGGTCGAGCTGATCGCGATCGGCAACGGCACGGCGTCCCGCGAGACCGACAGGCTCGCCGGTGAACTCATCGCGAAACACCCGGAGCTGAACCTCACCAAGGTGATGGTGTCCGAGGCGGGCGCGTCGGTGTACTCCGCGTCGCAGTACGCCTCGCGGGAGCTGCCGGACCTGGACGTGTCGCTGCGGGGCGCGGTGTCCATCGCGCGGCGGTTGCAGGACCCGCTGGCCGAGCTGGTGAAGATCGACCCGAAGTCCATCGGGGTCGGCCAGTACCAGCACGATCTGTCCGAGGTGAAGCTGTCCCGCTCGCTGGACGCGGTCGTCGAGGACTGTGTGAACGGCGTCGGCGTGGACGTCAACACCGCGTCCGTGCCGCTGCTGTCGCGCGTGTCGGGCATCTCCGCCGGGCTGGCCGAGAACATCGTGGCGCACCGGGACGCCAACGGCCCCTTCACCTCCCGCGCGGAGCTGAAGAAGGTGGCGCGGCTCGGCCCGAAGGCGTACGAGCAGTGCGCGGGCTTCCTGCGCATCCGGGGCGGCACGGACCCGCTGGACGCCTCCAGCGTGCACCCGGAGGCCTACCCGGTGGTGCGCCGCATGGTGAAGACCACGGGCCAGGAGGTGGCGTCCCTCGTCGGCAACACGGGGGTGCTGCGCTCGCTGCGGCCGGCCGACTTCGTGGACGACACCTTCGGTCTGCCGACCGTCACCGACATCCTGAAGGAGCTGGAGAAGCCGGGCCGCGACCCGCGTCCCGCCTTCAGGACGGCCACCTTCAAGGAGGGCGTGGAGAAGATCTCCGACCTGGCCGCCGGGATGGTCCTGGAGGGCGTGGTGACGAACGTGGCGGCGTTCGGCGCGTTCGTGGACGTCGGCGTCCACCAGGACGGCCTGGTGCATGTGTCGGCGATGTCCAAGTCGTTCGTGAAGGACCCGCGCGATGTCGTCAAGCCCGGTGACATCGTCAAGGTGAAGGTCCTCGACGTGGACATCCCGCGCAAGCGGATCGCCCTGACGCTGCGGCTGGACGACGAGGCGGCCCCGCAGGGGCAGGGCGGCGGCCGGCCGCAGCGCGGCGGTGCCCGCCCGCCCCAGCAGCGGCAGGGCGGCGGCCAGGGACAGGAGCAGCGGCAGGGTGGCGGCGGCCAGGGCCGGCGGCAGGGCGGTGGCCAGGGGCAGCGGCAGGGCCGGGGCGGTGGCGACCGCGGCGGGCGCCAGGCCCCGGCGCCCGCCAACAGCGCGATGGCGGACGCCCTGCGCCGCGCGGGGCTGCTGGACCAGAAGAAGCGCTGACGCGACGGGTCCGGGGCCGGGCGGTGCCTTCGCCCGGCCCCGGACAACCCCTGGACAAGGATCACCTGATCGTCAGACTCGTCCCATGACAGGATCAGATCCCAAAGCCGACCTTCAGGTGTATCTCCAGGACGCGCGTGACGTGCTGCTGTGGAAGCTCGACGGCCTCGCGGAGTACGACATCCGGCGCCCGCTGACGCCCACCGGCACCAATCTGCTGGGCCTGGTCAAGCATCTGGCGGGTGCCGAGGCCCTGTACTTCGGCGCGGCCTTCGGCCGGCCCTTCGCCGGTACGCCCCTGTGGGTGACGGGTGACGCCGAGCCGGACTCGGACCTGTGGGCGCGGGCCGACGAGACCCGCGAGGAGATCGTCGAGCGGTACCGGCGGGCCTGCGCGCACGCGGACGAGACCATCGCGGCGCTCCCCCTGGACGCTGTCGGCCGGGTGCCGGGCGCGCCCGGGGAGATCACGCTGCACCGGACGCTGACCCACATGGTCGCCGAGACCCAGCGGCACGCCGGGCACGCCGACATCGTGCGCGAGCTGATCGACGGCGTCGTGGGCCAGCGGTCGGACGGCCTCAACGTCGCGCCCCACGACCCGGACCACTACGGCCGGGTCGCACGGGCGGCGAAGGAGGCCGCCCCGGACGGGAGTTAACGCTCCGTCACCTTGCCGTCGGCCACCTCCAGGCGCCGGGTCACCCGGACCGCGTCCAGCATGCGCCGGTCGTGGGTGACCAGCAGCAGGGTGCCCTCGTAGGAGTCGAGGGCCGACTCCAGCTGCTCGATGGCGGGCAGGTCCAGGTGGTTCGTCGGCTCGTCGAGGACCAGCAGGTTGACTCCCCGGCCCTGGAGCAGGGCGAGGGCGGCGCGGGTGCGTTCGCCCGGGGAGAGGGTCTCGGCGGGCCGCAGGACGTGGTCGGACTTCAGGCCGAACTTCGCCAGCAGGGTGCGGACCTCGACCGGCTCGGTGTCGGGGACGTCCGCGCGGAACGCGTCCAGCAGGGTTTCGGGGCCGTGGAACAGCCGCCGGGCCTGGTCGACCTCGCCGACCAGCACACCGGAGCCGAGGGCCGCGTGCCCGGAGTCCAGCGGGATCCGCCCCAGCAGGGCGCCGAGCAGGGTGGACTTGCCGGCGCCGTTGGCGCCCGTCACCGCGATCCGGTCGGCCCAGTCGACCTGGAGCGACACCGGTCCGAAGGTGAAGCCGGCGCGCCGCACCTCGGCGTCCCGCAGGGTCGCCACGACCGCGCCCGACCGCGGGGCGGAGGCGATCTCCATGTGCAGCTCCCACTCCTTGCGGGGCTCCTCGACCACCTCCAGGCGTTCGATCATGCGCTGGGTCTGGCGGGCCTTGGCCGCCTGCTTCTCGCTGGCCTCGCTGCGGAACTTGCGGCCGATCTTGTCGTTGTCGCCCGCCTTGCGGCGCGCGTTCTTCACGCCCTTGTCCATCCAGGACCGCTGCGTCTGGGCACGGTCCTGGAGGGCGGCCTTCTTGTCGGCGTACTCCTCGTACTCGTCGCGGGCGTGCCGGCGGGCCACCTCGCGCTCCTCCAGGTAGGCCGCGTAGCCGCCGCCGTAGAGGTTGATCTGCCGCTGGGCGAGGTCGAGTTCGAGGACCTTGGTGACCGTGCGGGTGAGGAACTCGCGGTCGTGGCTGACGACGACCGTGCCCGCGCGCAGCCCGGTGACGAACCGTTCCAGACGCTCCAGGCCGTCCAGGTCGAGGTCGTTGGTGGGCTCGTCCAGGAGGAAGACGTCGTAGCGGGACAGCAGCAGGGAGGCGAGGCCGGCACGGGCCGCCTGGCCGCCGGACAGGGCGGTCATCGGCTGGTCCAGGTCCACCGCCAGGCCGAGCGAGTCGACGACCTCCTCCGCGCGTTCGTCCAGGTCCGCGCCGCCGAGGCCGAGCCAGCGCTCCAGGGCGGTGGCGTAGGCGTCGTCGGCGCCGGGCGCGCCGTCGACCAGCGCCTGGGTGGCCTCGTCCATGGCCCGCTGGGCGGCGGTGACACCGGTGCGGCGGGCGAGGAACTCCCGGACGGTCTCGCCGGGCCGGCGCTCCGCCTCCTGCGGCAGGTGGCCGACGGTCGCGGCCGGCGGGGACAGCCTCAGTTCGCCCTGCTCGGGCGGGGTGAGTCCGGCGAGCATCCGCAGCAGGGTGGACTTGCCCGCGCCGTTGGCGCCGACCAGCCCGATCACGTCGCCGGGCGCGACGACCAGGTCGAGCCCGGAGAACAGGGGCCGGTCGCCGTGTCCGGCGGCGAGGTTCTTGGCAACGAGGGTGGCAGTCATCAGGACGCCGATCCTAACGGCGCCCCGCGCCGGCCCCGGCCACGTGCGCGGCCGGTCACCGGGGCCGGGGGCACGGTCCGCCCCCGGTCTGCCGGGTGGGCCGTACGGGGCCTATCGTCCTGGCGTGGACACTGAGCCGAGGGACGAAGTGATCGTGGTCGGGGGCGGGGTCGCCGGGCTGACGACGGCCGTGCTGCTGGCCGAGTCGGGGCGACGGGTACGGGTGTGGGCGCGGGAGCCGGCCGAGCGGACCACCTCGGCGGTCGCCGGCGGCCTGTGGTGGCCGTACCGCATCGAACCCGAGCCGCTGGTCGGGGCGTGGGCCCTTACGTCCCTGCGCGTGTACCAGGAGCTGGCGGCGCGCCCGGAGGAGACCGGGGTGCGCCTGGTCGACGGCGTCCACCACGGGGCGCACCTCGCGGAGCTGGGCGGCTGGGCGGGCCGGGTGCCGGGGCTGCGGGCGGTGGCCGGGGGGCTGGCGGCGCGGCTGCCGGTGGCCGACATGCCGGTGCACCTGGCGTGGCTGCGGCGGCGGCTGGAGCGGGCGGCCGGCACGGTGGAACTCCGCGAGGTGACCGACCTCGCGGCCGTGCCCGCCGCCGTGGTGGTCAACTGCGCGGGGCTCGGGGCCCGTTCCCTGGTTCCGGACCCATCGGTGCGTCCGGTGCGCGGGCAGCTGGTCGTGGTGGAGAACCCGGGCGTCACTGAGTGGTTCACCACCGTCGACGACTCCTCGGCCGCGTCCACGTATGTCATCCCGCAGCCCGGCCGGCTCCTGCTGGGCGGCACGGCCGAGGAGGACGACTGGAACCTGGAGCCGGACCCCGGCACCGCCGCGTCGATCGTCGCCCGCTGCGCGTCGGTCCGGCCCGAGATCGCCGGCGCCCGGATCCTCGCCCACCGAGTGGGCCTGCGCCCGGCCCGCACGGCGGTACGCCTGGAACGACAGCTCCTGCCGGACGGACGCGTCCTGGTCCACAACTACGGCCACGGCGGCGCGGGCGTCACGGTGGCATGGGGCTGCGCCCGCGAGGCGGCCCGCCTGACATCCCCGACACCTTGATCCCCCGCTACGGCCAGCGGGCAGGGCGCGTCGCCGAGCGCCCGGGGTGAGCGGCCGGGCCGGGACGGGGCCCGGCGCTCCGGCCCGCCGACCGGGCGTGGACGTGGCCCGGCGGCCGGGCAGGGCGAAAGCCGGGGCCGGCGGTTCGGCAGGGCGGCCGGCGGAGGCGGGACGGTGGCCCGGCTGAGCGGCTGGCGTGAGCGGGGACCGGCGGCCCGGCGAGCGGCTGAGCGTAAGCCGGGGTCGGCGGCGAGGCTGGGCGGCTGGCGTGAGCGGGGACCCGCGGCCCGGCAAGCGGCTGGGCTAAGCCGGGGCCGGCGGTGCGGTGGGCGTAAGCCCGGGCCGGCGGCGAGGCTGGGCGACTGGCGGAGGCGGGGGCTGGTGGCCCGGCTGAGCGGCCGGCGTGAGCGGGGGCCGGCGGCCCGGCGAGCAGCTGAGCGTAAGCCGGGGCCGGCGGTGCGGTGGGCGTAAGCCCGGGCCGGCGGCGAGGCAGGGCGACTGGCGGAGGCGGGGGCTGGTGGCCCGGCTGAGCGGCCGGCGTGAGCGGGGACCGGCGGCCCGGCGAGCGGCTGGGCGTAAGCCGGGGCCGGCGGTGCGGTGGGCGTAAGCCCGGGCCGGCGGCGAGACAGGGCGGCCGGCGGAAGCGGGGGCTGGTGGCCCGGCTGAGCGGCCGGCGTGAGCGGGGACCGGCGGCCCGGCGAGCGGCTGGGCGTAAGCCGATGTCGGCGGTGCGGTGGGCGTAAGCCGGGGCCGGCGGCGAGGCTGGGCGGCTGGCAGAGGAGGGGAGCGGTGGCCCGGCTGAGCGGCTGGGCTTAAGGCGGGCCGGCGGTTCGGCTGGGCGCTAGCGGGGCCCGGCGGTCCGGCTGAGCGCAAGCCGAGGTCGGCGGGTTCGGCCGAGCGGGAACGGGGCCGGCGTTTCGGCCGAGCCGGGCGGTGACTCCTCAGGGGCGCGGGGAACTGCGCGCCCAGCCCGGGACCACCCGCGGCCGAACACGATGACCAGCCGCCCCACCCCACAGCCACCCTCAGCCGAACACGACAACCAGCCGCCCCGCCCCCTTCCGCTCCCCGGACCGTCAGTCGAGCGGCAGGTGCCGGTCGGCCCGCGGCGCTCCCACCCCCTCCAGCACCGTCGGCGCGGGAGCCGCCGTCCCACCGGACGTGGCCCGGGCGAACGCCCCCGCCCCGCCCACCAGCGGCACATTCGCCGTCGTACGGGACAGGTCCACGGTGAGCGTCGGCCGGGTGGACGGCGGTTCGAGGAGGTCCTTGTCCGTGCCCGCGATGATGAGCGCCAGCCGGTGCCCGGCGGGGACGACGTGGTCGGTGGCGCCCAGCCGGAGGGTCATCGTGTAGGCCTTGCCCGGGGTGAGCGGGACGCCCTTCGCCGCCGAGGCGTGGTGTCCGAGGTCGGCCCAGCCCCGGCTGACCACCGTGTAGTCGACGGCCGCGGTCCGGGCCCGGGTCTCCTTGTAGCAGGCGCTGTCCCCGGCCGTGCTCTCCCCCCAGCAGGTGCGCTCGGCGAGGGTGCTGATGCCCTCGGCGGGGTCGGCGTAGTCGCGGATGGTGTCCGGGCCGATGTCGGCCAGGACGGCGGACAGATGGGCGGAGGAGGTGGTCGGGGTGGCGGTGACCGTCACCTCGGCGGAGCCGGCCAGCCGGAGCGGGCGGGAGAGCGGCGCGGTGAGGAAACCCGCCTTCTCGGGCGTGGCCGCGGTGACGTGGGCGGCCCAGTCGGTCTCGCCCAGCCGCGGGTCGTCCGTGAGGACCGCGGTGCCGTGGGCCCGGCGCGGGCCGAGCGCGCCGACGCCCGCCTGGCGGCCCGGGGCCGGGTGCAGCACGGTGGCGCGGGTGCCGGCCGGGGGCCAGACGCGGGTGGTGACCCACTGGTCGGGGTGGCGTTCGACGTCGGCCATCGGCTCGCGGTCGACGCCGTTGTCGTAGCCGAGGAGTTCGTGGTCGAACCAGCGGTGCAGGGTGTCCACCCAGGCGCCGCGCCGGAAGTCGAACGGGTCGACGTGCCCGGTCTGGGACAGCCAGATCTTGCGCCGGACGCCGTTCTGGGCGAGGGCGTCCCACCAGGGGCCGAGGTGCTGGGTGCGGACGTTGAGGTCCTGTATGCCGTGCACCGCGAAGACGCTGACCCGGACCTTGGCCGCGTCCTTGACGTAGTCCCGCTCGGTCCACAGCGGGGTCCGGTCGCCGTTGCGCGGGCTGCCCTCGGCCAGCCTGCGCTGTACGGCCGCGCAGTGGGCGCGCGCGCCGGCGCTCTCGACGTGGTCGGCGAGTTGGTCGGGGCCGCCGTCGTACAGGGGGGCGCCCTGGGCGAAGTAGTAGTCGTACCAGGAGGAGATGGCGCTGATCGGGACGATGGTCTTCAGACCCTTGACGCCGGTGGCGGCGACACCGTTGGCGATGGTGCCGTCCCAGCTCTTGCCGATCATGCCGGTGCGGCCGTTCGTCCAGCCGGCCCGCACCGGGGTGCCGCCGGTGCGGCTGGTGTAGGCCTTGGCGCGGCCGTTCAGCCAGTCGATCACGGCCTTCGCGGAGCCGATGTCGGAGGGGCCGCCGATGTCCACGCAGCCGTCGGAGCGGTTGGTGCCGGCGAGGTCGACGCCGACGAAGGCGTAGCCGCGCGGTACGAAGAAATTGTCGTAGAACAGCGGCATTTGGACGACGTGGCCCTGGGCGTCGTACGTCTTGAGCTGGCTCTCGTTGCCCCGCCCGCAGCAGGAGTAGTACGGGCTCGCGTCCATGATGACCGGCACCTTGCGGCCCTGCCGGGCGGGTTCGGCGGGCCGGACGATGTCGGCGGCGACGCGGTCGTGCTTGCCGTCGCCGTCCTCGTCGAGCCCGGTGTCGACCCATACGGACTCGCGGATCGCCTGGGCGTAGGAGTAGACGGGGGTGCTCTCCCGGGGCGCGGGCCGGGCGCCGGCCGGGGTGGGGAGGAGGGCCGTCAGGGTGACGACGGCGGCGGTGACGAGCGTTCTCCGGATCGCGGAGCGCGTGCGTGTCGGCATGGGCGGACGGTACTCCGGTCAACTCCCCTGAAAAAGAGGACCCTCCGGGCACGTGACGGCTGAATGGCGATCATGTGACAGGGGGTGCCATGGACAGGTCAGGGGACACAGGGAATGAATAGGCTGCGGAACAGAGCCTTTCCGAACGGACCCGTGGTCCTGACGACTTGGAGCTGACGTGCACCGCAGAATCATCGCGCCGGGCGCTTTGGCGGCGGCCTCCGTCCTGCTGGCGATCCCGGCATCGGCCGCGAGCTACACCCCCGGCGCGCCGGGTATCGGCGACCCCTACTACCCGTACTACGGCAATGGCGGCTACGACGTCTCGCACTACGACCTGAGGCTGCAGTACCAGCCGAAGACGGACGAGTTGCAGGGCACCGCGACGATCCTGGCCAAGACCACCCAGGACCTGTCCCGCTTCGACCTGGACTTCCTGCTGGACGTGAGCGAGGTGCGGGTCAACGGCACCAAGGCCGCCTTCACCACCTCCGGGGAGCACGAACTGGTCGTCACCCCGAAGACCCCGCTGGCCAAGGGCACGCCGGTGACGATCGTGGTCCGCTACAGCGGGGTGCCGTCGGCCAAGAGCGCCTACGGGTTCACCTCCTGGCACCGCACCCCGGACGGCGGAGTGGCCGCCAACGAGCCCGAGGCCGCCTGGTGGTGGTTCCCGAGCAACGACCACCCGACCGACAAGGCCACCTACGACGTGTCGGTGTCCGTCCCGGACGGCACCCAGGCCATCTCCAACGGCACGCTCCAGTCGACCAGTTCAAAGCTGGGCTGGACCCGTTACAACTGGCGGCAGAACAAGCCGCAGGCCACCTATCTGGCCACGCTCGCGCTGGGCAGGTTCGACATCACCACCGGCACCTCCGACGGCGGGGTGCCCGTCATCAACGCCTACAGCAAGGACCTCGGCGACAACGAGGGCGCCGCGCGGGCCAGCGTGGAGCGTACCGGGGAGCTCGTGGACTGGCTGAGCGGCTACTTCGGGCCGTATCCGTTCTCCTCGGTCGGCGGGTACGTGCCGAACACCACCACCTCGTACGCGCTGGAGACGCAGACCCGCGTCTTCTACAGCCCGCGGCAGTTCGCGAACGGCGCCAACACCTCCCTGGTCGTGCACGAGCTGGCCCACCAGTGGTACGGCGACTACGTGTCGGTCAAGGGCTGGAAGGACATCTGGGTCAACGAGGGCTTCGCCCGCTACGCGCAGTGGCTGTGGTCCGAGCACGAGGGCGAGGGCACCGCGCAGGAGCTGGCCGACTACGTGTACGCCTCGCACCCGGCCGACGACGCGTTCTGGACGATCGCGCCGGGCGACCCCGGACCGGACAACCAGTTCGCCGGCGCCGTCTACGACCGGGGCGCCCTCGCCATCCAGGCGCTGCGCAACGAGATCGGCGACGACGCGTTCTTCGCCGTCCTGAAGGGCTGGCCGAAGGAGCACGCCTACGGCAACGCCTCGGTGGCCGACTTCCAGCGGTACGCCGAACGGGTGTCCGGCAAGCCACTGGCCGCGCTGTTCGACACCTGGCTGTTCCAGCCGGAGAAGCCGGCCGCGCCGTCGGCCCGCGCCCTGGTGAAGACGACCGCGGCGGTGGCGCAGCCGAAGTCGTGGAAGAAGATCGAGGCGACGAACTCGGTGCACGAGCACTGAGCCGGCCGGCGCCGGCGCCCCGTTCGGCCACGGGGCGCCGGTGCCCGCGCCGCGGTGCCGCAGTGGCCCGGTGCGGCCGCCCGCCGCAGCAGCTCCTTCCGGCTCATCGCCTCCGCGCGGTCGGCCGGGACGGTGCAGGCGTGGGCGCCCGCGATCGCGCCGTACCGGGCGCAGCGCCCGGGCGGCTCGCCGGCGAGCAGGCCGTAGAGGAACGCGGCGGCGAAGGCGTCGCCCGCGCCGTGGGAGTCCACCACCGGCGCGGGCGGCAGCGCCGCCGGTATCCGGGTCAGCGCGCCGTCGGCGAGCAGATGGGCGCCCTCGGCTCCGGCGGTGGCGACGACGGTGTGGGCGCGGCCGCGCGCGGCGATGCGCCGCATGGTCCGCTCGGGGTCGGTGAGGGCGGCGGCCGACAGGAAGACGACGTCGGCCGCGTGGGCGAACGCCTCGTGGTACGGGTTCTCGCCGTCCCAGTCGTGCAGGTCCGTGGAGAGCGGCACTCCGGTCTCCCGGAGCACGGGCAGGGCGTGGGCGCCGGGCTGGGTGATGGTCACGTGCACATGCCGGCTCGCGGCGGCCGGCGCCCGCAGGGTGGCCTCGGGGAAGCGGTCGCCGGGGCGGGCGCGGGTGGTGTCGTACAGCGACAGACGGCGGCCGTCCGGGCCGACGAGGTTGACCGCCCGCTTGGTCCCGGCCGGCTGCGGCAGCGCGGTGAGCGCGATGCCGTGCTCGGAGTGCGGGGCGCGGACGAGGTCGCCCTCGGGGTCGTCGCCGAGGAAGTCGAGATGGTGGGTACGCAGGCCCAGGGCGGCCAGTCCGAGGGCGAAGCACATCGGCCGCGGTCATGCCCCGCCCTCCCCGTGGTCGTCGGGCTCGACGCGGACCGGCTGGACCGCGCCCGGACCGATGTCGTCGCAGACATGGGCGATCACCTTGACGCCCTTGCCCGACGGCACGGTGGCGTCACCCCGGACATACGTGATCTCTGCCATGACGCCACCGTGGACGCCGCCACTGACAGTGGCGGCCGGTCCGTTACTCCGGCAGCTCGGCGGAGGCCTTGGCGGCGTCCTTGGCCACCTGGCGGCGGATGCCGAACCAGCCGGCGACGAGCATCACGGCGATCACCGGGATCAGCAGCAGGGTCTTGCGGCCGACCTCCTCGTCGTTCCACATCATGCCGAGACAGATCAGCAGGAACACGATGGTGGCGATCTCGGTGACCGGGCTGAACTTCAGCTGGAAGTGCGGCCGGGTGACCAGGCCCGCGCGGGCGCGGCGGACGAAGATCGCGTGGCAGATCATGATGATCACCCAGGTGCTGATGATGCCGAGCGAGGCGACGTTCAGCACGATCTCGAAGGCCTTGCTGGGCACCAGGTAGTTCAGGACGACGCCGAGCACACAGACCGCGCAGGTCAGCAGGATGCCGCCGTAGGGCACCTGGCTGCGGCTCATCACGCGGGTGAACTTCGGCGCCGAGCCGGCCATGGCCATCGAGCGCAGGATGCGGCCGGTGGAGTACAGGCCGGAGTTCAGCGAGGACATGGCCGCGGTCAGCACGACCAGGTTCATCACGTCGCCGGCCGCCGGAACGCCGATCTTGGACAGCACGGTCACGAACGGGCTCTGGTCGGCGGAGTACACCGAACCGGGCAGCAGCAGGGCGAGCAGCACGACCGAGCCGACGTAGAACAGGCCCACCCGCCACATGATCGAGTTCACCGCGCGCGGGACGACCTTCTCGGGCTCGGCGGTCTCGCCGGCGGCGACGCCGACCAGCTCCAGCGCGGCGTAGGCGAAGATCACGCCCTGCATGACGAGGACGACCGGCATCAGGCCGTGCGGGAAGACACCGCCGTGGTCGGTGATGACGCTCAGGCCCGGCTTGCTGCCGCCGACGTCGTGCTGGGTGGCCAGCAGGAAGATGCCGATCAGCATGAAGCCCACGAGGGTGGCGACCTTGATGATCGCGAACCAGAACTCCATCTCACCGAAGATCTTCACCGAGATCAGGTTCACGGTGAGGACGACGGCGAGGGCGATCAGCGCCAGCACCCACTGGGGGATGGAGGTGAACATGCTCCAGTAGTGCGTGTAGAGCGCGATCGCGGTGATGTCCGCGATGCCGGTGGTCGACCAGTTCAGGAAGTACATCCAGCCGGCGACGTAGGCGCCCTTCTCGCCGAGGAACTCGCGCGCGTACGACACGAAGGACCCGGAGGACGGGCGGTACAGGACCAGCTCGCCCAGGGCCCGCACGACGAAGAACGCGAAGACACCGCAGACCAGGTAGGCCAGGGCGAGCGCCGGACCGGCGTTGTGCAGGCGGCCGCCGGCGCCCAGGAAGAGGCCGGTGCCGATGGCGCCGCCGATGGCGATCATGTTGACGTGGCGGGCCTTGAGGTCCTTGCTGTATCCGGCGTCGCCCGCGTCCGCGGGCGCTGCGGCCACCTGGGGGTGGGGGGTGGCCTGTGCCGATTCCACGGCTTCCTTGCTCACGGGTGGTTTCACTTCCTGGTGCGCCCGGACCTCGTGGATCCGGGGTTCGTGCAGGTCTTGGCCCGCACCACCCTTTGTCGCGGCACAGACCAAGGCAGCAGCTTCCCAGACGCAACGGCCGATAAGCGGTGGTCCACGTCACAGAGCGGTACTTCTCACATCACTCGCACGTGCTCCCCGCGGGTTTCACACCATTGGTGAGACAGCGATACTGCTGTACATGACGACCGACACCGGGGAGCCCACCCTCACGATCGACGAGCTGGCCGCGCGGGCGGGCGTCACGGTCCGCACGGTCCGTTTCTACGGCACCAAGGGGCTGCTGCCGCCGCCGGTGCTCGGTCCGCGCCGGGTGGGCCATTACGGCCGCGAGCATCTGGCCCGGCTGGCGCTGATCGAGGAGATGCAGCACCAGGGCATGACCCTGGCCGCGATCGAGCGGCACCTGCGGCAGCTGCCGGCCGATCTCGGCCCGCACGATCTGGCGATCCACCGGGCCGTGGTCGCCTCCTGGGCGCCGGACACCGTGGAGACCGTGTCCCGTGCGGAGCTCCAGCGGCGGGCGGGGCGGCGGCTGACCGGGGAGGACCTGGAGCGGCTGGCCGCGATGAACGTGGTGACACCGGATACGGAGGGGGACGGCGAGCGGGACGGGGAGTCCTTCCGTGTGGACTGCGGTCTGCTGCGGCTCGCGGTGCAGCTGCTGGACGTGCCGCTGGCGCAGGAGACGATCCTGGCCGCGCGGACCGTGCTGACCGGCCACGCGCGGGCGGCGGCGCACGAGCTGTCGGACCTGCTGCGCGAGGCGGTGGCCGAACGCGACACGCGGGATGTGAAGTCCCTGTCGGCCCATATGCACCCGCTCGTGGTCCAGGCGCTGCTCACCACCTTCCAGCGGTCACTGCGGGAGGAGCTGCGCCAGTGGCTGGACGGAGCGGACGGCCCGGGAGGAGGGGACGACGGCCCGGGCGGAGGGGACGGCCCTCATGGCGGCGACGGTCCCGAGGGAGCGGTGGGCGCGGGCGGCCCCGGACCGGTCGGGGACGCTGGCGGCCCTGGACGTTCCACGGACGGCCCTGAACGCTCTGTGAACGCTAACGGCACGGTGTGAGCGGCGGACTCGGACGGCGCTGACGCAGCGGGCGGCCGGACGGCCCTGACGCACGGACAGCCGAACGGCACGGACCGCCGGACAGCCGGAGACTGCGAACGCTCGCACGGGCCGGACGGCGCGGACAGCGGAGGACGCGGACAGCGTACGGCGCCGCGGGCCCCCGGGCGCGGAGTCCCGGGGGCGCGCGGTCCGCGGTGTACCGGCTCAGCGGGCGTCGGTGAAGGTCTCCCCCTTCTCCGCCTTCGCCACGAGCAGCGCGGGCGGGGTGAACCGGTCGCCGTAGCGCTCGGCCAGCTCGCGCGCGCGGGCCACGAAGCCGGGCAGGCCCCCTTCGTAGCCGTTGATGTACTGGAGCACACCGCCGGTCCAGCCGGGGAAGCCGATACCGAGGACGGAGCCGATGTTGGCGTCCGCGACCGAGGTCAGGACGCCCTCCTCCAGCAGGCGTACGGTGTCGAGCGCCTCGGCGAAGAGCATGCGCTCCTGCATGTCCCGGAACGGGATGTCGTGGCCGGGCTTGGTGAAGTGCTCGCGCAGCCCCGGCCAGAGTCCGGCCCGCTTGCCGTCCTCGGTGTAGTCGTAGAAGCCGGCGCCACCGCTGCGGCCGGTGCGGCCGAACTCGTCCACCATGCGGTCGACGACCGTCTCGGCCGGGTGCGCGGTCCAGGTGCCGCCGGCCTCCTCCACGGCCCTCCTCGTCTCGGCCCGGATCTTGCGGGGCAGGGTGAGGGTCAGCTCGTCCATCAGGGAGAGCACCTTGGCGGGGTAGCCGGCCTGGGCGGCGGCCTGTTCCACGGAGGCGGGCTCGACGCCCTCGCCGACCATGGCGACGCCCTCGTTGATGAAGTGGCCGATCACCCGGGAGGTGAAGAAGCCCCGCGAGTCGTTGACGACGATCGGCGTCTTGTTGATCTGCCGGACCAGGTCGAAGGCGCGTGCGAGCGCCTCCTCGCCGGTGCGCTCGCCCTTGATGATCTCGACCAGCGGCATCTTGTCGACCGGTGAGAAGAAGTGCAGCCCGATGAAGTCGGCCTGGCGCTCGACGCCCTCGGCGAGCGTGGTGATCGGCAGGGTGGAGGTGTTGGAGCACAGCAGCGCGTCGGGGGCGACGACGGACTCGATCTCCTGGAACACCTTGTGCTTGAGGGCGGTGTCCTCGAACACGGCCTCGATGACAGCGTCACAGTCGGCGAGGTCGGCCGTCTCCGCCGTGGGGGTGATCCGGGCGAGCAGCGCGTCGGCCTTCTCCTGGGTGGTGCGGCCCTTGGCGACGGCCTTGGCGCACAGCTTCTCCGAGTAGCCCTTGCCCTTGGCCGCGGCTTCGGCGGAGACGTCCTTGAGGACGACGTCGATGCCCGCGCGGGCGCACGCGTAGGCGATGCCGGCGCCCATCATGCCGGCGCCGAGGACGGCCACCTTGCGCACCTGGCGGGGTTCGACGCCCTTGGGCCGGTTGGCGCCGGAGTTGACCGCCTGGAGGTCGAAGAAGAACGCCTGGATCATGTTCTTCGAGATCTGCCCGGCGGCCAGTTCCACGAAGTAGCGGGCCTCGATGACCTGGGCGGTCTCGAAGTCGACCTGGGAGCCCTCGACGGCCGCGGCGAGGATGTTGCGCGGGGCCGGGTAGGGGGCGCCGTTCGTCTGCTTGCGCAGGTTGGCCGGGAAGGCGGGCAGGTTGGCGGCGAACTTCGGGTGGGCCGGGGTGCCGCCGGGGATCTTGTAGCCCGGGGTGTCCCAGGGCTGCCGGGACTCGGGGTGGGCGTCGATGAACGCGCGGGCCCTGGCGATCAGTTCCTCGGGGCTCTCGGCCACCTCGTGGACCAGGCCGTTGTCCCGGGCGCGCCGGGCGTTGTACTGGGTGCCCTGCAGGAGCACCTTCAGCAGGGCGTCCGCGATGCCCAGCAGGCGTACGGTGCGCACCACTCCGCCGCCGCCGGGGAGCAGGCCCAGGGTGACCTCGGGGCAGCCGATCCGGGTGCCGGGGGTGTCCAGGGCGATGCGGTGGTGGCAGGCGAGGGCCAGTTCGAAGCCGCCGCCGAGGGCCGCGCCGTTGATCGCCGCGACGACCGGTTTGCCGAGGGTCTCGATGCGGCGCAGGTTGCGCTTGATGGCGAGGCCGCCGTCGAACAGTTCCTGTGCGGTCTCGGGGGTGACCCGGATGAGGTCGCGCAGGTCGCCGCCGGCGAAGAAGGTCTTCTTGGCCGAGGTGAGGATGACGCCGCGGATGGAGTCCCGCTCGGCCTCCAGCCGGTCGGTGATCACGGCGAGGGAGTCGCGGAACGCCTGGTTCATGGTGTTCGCGGACTGGTTCGGGTCGTCCAGGACGAGGGTGACGACACCGGTGTCGTCCTGCTCCCAGCGGATGGTGGTGCTCTCGGTCATGACAGTCGTCTCCGTTGAAGTCGCTTGGTTCCGCGGGGAGTTCAGATGCGCTCGATGATGGTGGCGATGCCCATGCCGCCGCCGACGCACAGCGTGGCGAGGCCGTAGCGCTTGTCCTGGCGCTCCAGTTCGTCGACGAGGGTGCCGAGGATCATCGCGCCGGTGGCGCCGAGCGGGTGGCCGAGGGCGATGGCGCCGCCGTTGACGTTGATCTTGTCCAGGCTCAGGCCCATGTCCTTCGCGTAGCGCAGGACGACCGCGGCGAACGCCTCGTTGATCTCGACCAGGTCGATGTCGTCGATGGTGAGACCGGCCTTGGCCAGGGCCTTGCGGCTGGCGGGGGCGGGCCCGGTGAGCATGATGGTCGGCTCGGAGCCGGAGACGGCGGCGGAGACGATCCGCGCGCGGGGGGTGAGGCCGTGGCGTTCGCCGGCCTCCCGGGAGCCGATCGCGACGAGCGCGGCGCCGTCCACGATGCCGGAGGAGTTGCCCGCGTGGTGGACGTGGTCGATCTTCTCCACCCAGTGGTACTTCTGCAGCGCGACGGCGTCGAAGCCGCCCAGGTCGCCGATGTCCGCGAAGGACGGCTTGAGCTTCGCGAGGGAGTCGGCGGTGGTTCCGGGGCGCGGGTGCTCGTCGTGGTCGAGGACGACCAGGCCGTTGCGGTCCTTGACGGGGACCACGGAGCGCTCGAAGCGGTTCTCCTTCCAGGCGGTGGCGGCGCGCTCCTGGGACAGGGCCGCGTACTCGTCCACGTCGCGGCGGGAGAAGCCCTCGATGGTGGCGATCAGGTCGGCGCTGATGCCCTGCGGGACGAAGTTGACGGCGAGGTTGGTCATCGGGTCGTTGAACCAGGCGCCGCCGTCCGAGGCCATCGGGACGCGGGACATGGACTCGACGCCGCCGGCCAGCACCAGGTCCTCCCAGCCGGCCCGGATCTTGGCGGCGGCCAGGTTGACGGCCTCCAGGCCGGAGGCACAGAAGCGGTTCTCCTGGACGCCCGCGACGGTGTCCGGCAGCCCGGCGGCGAGGGCGGCGATCCGGGCGATGTCGGAGCCCTGGTCGCCGATGGGGCTGACGACGCCGAGCACGATGTCGTCGATCCCGGCCGGGTCCAGGCCGGGGAAGCGGTCGCGGATCTCGTGGATGAGGCCGACGACCAGGTCGACGGGCTTCGTGCCGTGCAGGGCGCCGTTCGCCTTGCCGCGCCCGCGCGGGGTGCGGATCGCGTCGTACACGTACGCTTCGGTGCTCACTGGGGTGCCTTTCGGGAGGGTGGTCCGGGCGGGGTGGGCGGGGTCAGCCGCCGTCGGTGACCGCGTCTTCGGTGGCCGGGGCGCCTGGGCCGTCGGCGGGGCGGGGCGGTATGCGCCAGTCCCGGGCGACCGCCTCGGTGTCCGCGCCGGGCCGGGCGGGGCCGGTGCGGACGGCGGTCGGGGTGGCGGAGAACCGGGGTGCGGGGGCGGGCTGGGTGATGCCGTCGTGGTCGGTGAAGGTGGCGCGGGCGGCGAGGTGCGGGTGGTGCGGGGCCTCGCGCAGGCCGAGGACGGGGGCCACGCAGGCGTCGGTGTCCTCGAAGACGACCGTCCACTCGTCCCGGGTGCGGGTCTTGAAGGCGGCGGCGATCCGTTCGCGCAGCTCTCCCCAGCGGGTGAGGTCGGTGCGGGCGGAGGCGAGGGGGGCGAGGCCCAGCAGGCGCAGGAACTCGTCGTAGAACTTCTCTTCCAGGGCGCCGACCGCCATGTACCGGCCGTCGGCGGTCTCGTAGGTGCCGTAGTAGGGGCAGCCGCCGTCCAGGAGGTTGGCGGCGCGCCGGTCCTGCCAGCCGCCGGCGGCGAGCATGGCGTGGATCATCGTGGACAGGTGGGCCGTGCCGTCGACGATGGCCGCGTCGACGACCTGGCCGGTGCCGGTCGCGCGCGCGTGGTGCAGCGCGGCGAGGACGCCGACGACCAGGTAGAGGGCGCCGCCCGCGTAGTCCCCGAGGAGGTTGGCGGGCACGGCCGGGGGTTCGTCCGGGCGGCCGATCATGCCGAGGGTGCCGGTGAGCGCGATGTAGGCGATGTCGTGGCCGGCGCGGTGGGCGAGGGGGCCGTCCTGGCCCCAGCCGGTCATCCGGCCGTAGACCAGGCGGGGGTTGCGGGCGTGGCAGTCCCCGGGGCCGACGCCGAGCCGTTCGGCGACGCCCGGGCGGTAGCCCTCCACGAGGATGTCGGCCCGTTCGGCGAGGTCGAGGACGCGTGCGGGGCCGTCCGGCGCCTTGAGGTCGACGACGACCGAGCGTTTGTTGCGGTTGGTGAGGTCGCGGGCCGGGTCGATGCCGAGGCCCGGGCCGCCCGGGCGGTCCACCCGGACCACGTCGGCGCCCAGGTCGGCCAGCAGCATGGCGGCGAACGGGCCGGGCCCGATGCCGGCCAGTTCCACCACGCGCACGCCGGCGAGCGGGCCGGTACCCGGCGCCGGCGGCGTCTGTGCCGTTGTCATCCGTCCAGCCCCCAAAGCGTGTGTGACACCGCTGCTGTAACACCGGTGATGCTAAGAACGTGTTCCACCGAACACAAGACCCAACGAGCAAGCGCTTAGCCAAGTGCCCGGCGCGTCAGCCACCACTCGGACGAGTGAACGGGACCGCGCCTGCCCCGCCGGGTGCGCGGTGCCGGCATCGCCTTCCCGGACGGGTGCGTCGGCTCCCGCGGGCGCCGGCTGTTCCCGGCTGCGGACACCGCTGCCTCCGGGCTGGTCTTCGGACTGCGCACTCCTCACGCTAGCCTCGGCCACCGACAGCGGCGCGGGCTGCGCTGGGGGTGTGTGGACAAGGGGTGACATGAGCAGCATCGGCAGGACCGGCCGTCCCTACGACCTCGTGCTCTTCGGGGCCACGGGCTTCGTCGGCGCGCTCACGGCCCGCTATCTCGCCGAGCACGCGCCGCGGGGGCTGCGCTGGGCGGTCGCCGGCCGTGACCAACGGCGGCTGGAGCGGCTGCGGGAGAGCCTGCCCGGCGGCGAGGGCATCGGTGTCCTGCGGGCCGACACGGACGAACCGGCCACCTTGCGCGCGCTCGCCGGGCACGCGCGCGTGGTCGCCACGACCGTCGGACCGTACGTGCTGCACGGCGAGGAACTCGTCGCCGCCTGCGCCGACAGCGGCACCGACTACCTGGACCTCACGGGCGAGCCGGAGTTCGTGGACCTGGTGTACGTCCGGCACGACGCACGCGCGCGGGAGACGGGCGCGCGCCTGGTGCACGCCTGCGGCTTCGACTCGGTGCCGCACGACCTCGGCGTGTACTTCACGGTCCGCCGGCTGCCCGAGGGCGTGCCGCTGACCGTGGACGGCTATGTGACCGTGGACGCGGCCTTCTCCGGCGGCACCCTCGCCTCGGCGCTGAACCAGCTGGCCCGCGCCGGGCGGATGCGGGCCGCCGCCCGCGAACGGGCCCGGCACGAGCCACGGCTGCCGGGCCGCCGGGTCACGGCGCCGCCCGGCGCGCCGCGGTTCGCCCCGGAGGCCGGCGCGTGGGCGCTGCCGCTGCCCACCATCGACCCGCAGGTCGTACGCCGTTCGGCGCGGGCGCTGGAGCGGTACGGCCCGGACTTCCGCTACCGCCACTACGCCGCCGTACGCCATCTGCCGGTCGCCCTCGGCGGGGCCGCCGCCGTCGGCGCGCTGGCGGTCGCGGCCCAGGTGCCGCCCCTGCGGCGCCGGTTGTCGGACCTGCTCCGGCCGGGGGACGGCCCGGGCCCCGAGAAGCGGGCGAAGAGCTGGTTCCGGGTGCGGTTCGTCGGCGAGGGCGGCGGGGAGCGCGTGTACACCGAGGTCGCGGGCGGCGACCCGGGCTACGACGAGACGGCGAAGATGTTCGCCGAGGCCGCCCTCTGCCTGGCCTTCGACGAGCTGCCGCCGACGGCCGGTCAGGTCACCACGGCCGAGGCGATGGGCGACGCCCTGACCGAGCGGCTGCGCGCGGCCGGGATCACCTTCCGGGAGGCGGCGCGGCGCTGACCGGAACACGTCGGTCCCGGCGGGCCCGCGGGCGCCCGGCTGCGATGATGAGCCCCGGCCGGAGTGCCCCCGAGGAGGCGGAGCGTACGTGAAGTTCGTGCTGGAAGTGACCGTGGACGACGGCGTGGAGGAGCAGGACCGGGCGCGCGAGCTGGAGCGCGTCCTGCGCTACTGGGGCGGCAACCTGCGCCACTACGCGCTGGAACCCGGCGCCGGTTCGGCCGTTTACGACTCGGCGTATCAGGAAGTGGGCGCCTGGCGGGTCGTGGCGTCCTGACCGTCGGCGTCCGGCAGGCTCCGCGCCGCCTCGCGCAGGGCCCGCCGGCACAGGGCGTCGGCCCGGCGCGTGGTCTCCGGGAGCCGGAACCGCGGGGTCAGCGCGAGGGTGTGCGCCAGGGCTCCGGGCAGGCCCACCCGGTGGCCGACGGAGACGAAGACCGGTTTGACGCCGTCCCTGGTGCGCAGGGCGCGCCCGACCTCCTCGGTGCCCGCCGTCAGCGGCGCCGAGGCGCCGCGCGCCGGGCCGGGTTCGTCGTAGGTGAAGGTGAACGGGTTCTTGGCGACGCCGATGACCGGCAGGTCCGTGAGCACCCCGAGGTGACTGGCCAGGCCGAAGCGGCGCGGGTGGGCCAGGCCGTAGCCGTCACAGACGACGAGGCCGGGCGGGCCGGGCAGCCGGTCCAGGGCGGCCAGCACGGCCGGGAGCTCGCGGAAGGCGAGGAGCCCGGGCACGTACGGGAAGGAGACCCGGCCGACGGCCGTCGCCTCCGCGACGACGTCCAGGGTGGCGGCGTCCAGCACCACGGCCGCCGCCGCGACCAGGTCCAGCTCGTCGTCGTAGGCGACGTCGACCCCGGTGACCCGGCCCGTCCCGGGCGGCGGCCCGGGCTCGTCGAGCACCACTCGGCCGCGCAGCTCGTCCTGGACGGCGCGGGCCTCCTCCTCGGTCGCGGGCCAGCCCGCGGGTACGCCAACGATCGTCACGCGGGTGACTGTACGGTTCGCCGGTGGCCGGCGGCGGGGCGGGGGTAGGCTCCGGATCATGTTCGTCCTTGAGCTGACCTACACCGCGCCCCTCGATGCCGTGGACGCCGTCCTGCCCGACCATGTGGCCTGGCTGGAGCGGCAGTACGACAAGGGCCTGTTCCTGGCCTCCGGACGCAAGAACCCCCGCGACGGCGGGGTGATCGTGGCCGTCACGGGGGACCGCGCCGAGATCGAGGAGGTCGTCGCCACCGACCCGTTCGTCACCGCCGGGGTGTGCTCCTACCGCGTCATCGAGTTCCTCGCCACGAAGACGGCCCCCGAGCTGGAACGGCACCGGCAGACGCTCGGCTGAGCCGGCGGGTCATCCCTTCTTGCGGTCCAGCGCGCGCTGCAACTGCTCCTTGTTCATGTGCGAACGGCCTTCGATGCCGCGCTGCCTGGCCTCGTTGTACAACTGGTCGCGGGTCGGGCCGTGCGAGCCGACCCGGTTGCCGGACCGCTGGCCGCCCCGCTTGCCGGACGACATGTCCTGGGTCGAGGTGCGGCTGGCGGTCTTGGACTCGCCGGAGCGGGCGCGTTCCTTGTTCACCGTCCGCGCGGCGATCTCCTTGGCGCGCCCGGTGCTCTCGCCCCGGTCCTGCGCGCTCTTCTTGATGTGCTCGTACTGACGCTCGCGCTTGGGGCTGGAACCGGCTGGCATGATCGCTCCTTTCGTTCGCGGCGCAGGACGAGTACCCGCCTCACGCGCGCTCACGTCACCGGAGAGGCCGCCGTCTCACCGTTCCAGCCGGGCCGCCCGGCCCTGTTCACCGGCCGCCCAGCAACCGCGGTCGGGGGCGCACGCCACGGTGTCGTAGGAGCCGGTGTCGACGGTCCGCCAGGTGCGGCCGCCGTCGGTGGTCAGATCGGTGCCGGTCGGGCCGACGGCGAGCGCTTCCGTGCGGCTGTGCGGCAGCCAGGCGGCGCCGGAGCGGTACGCGGGCGGCGGGGTGGTGGCGGGGCGCCAGGTCCGGCCGCCGTCGGCCGTGACCGCGGCGGACCTCGGGGAGGGCTGCCCGGGGCGGTAGTCGCCGCCGACCGCGATGCCGTGCGCGCGGTCGCGGAAGGCGAGCGCGAAGACGCCCCTGGCCGGATCGCCCGCCGGTACGGGCGTGTCGGCGGCCGTCCAGGTCAGGCCGCGGTCGGCGGTGTGCAGCACGCGCGCGTGCGGGCCGCCGCCGGTGGCCAGCCAGGCGTCGCGCGGGCCGGAGGCGACCAGGCACTGGCCGCTCGCGGCGAACCCGGCCTCGCCGTCCCGCGCCGGCGGCATGCCCTCGGTGGGCAGCAGGCGCCAGGAGCGTCCGCCGTCGGCGGTGGACAGGACGCGGAACCTGCCGTCCACGGGGTCGCCGAGGGCGAGGCCGTGGCGACGGTCGAAGAAGGCGAGACAGTCGTAGAAGGCCCTCGGGTCGGTGTTTCGGAAGGACTCCGTCCAGGTCGTGCCGCCGTCGTCGGTGCGGTAGACGCGGGACGCCTCGCCCGCGCCGATGGCCAGCACCACGGCCCGCCGCGCGTCGAACGCCGTCACGTCCCGGAACTCCAGTCCGGCCGCGCCGGGTGGCGAGACGTTTCGCCAGCTCGCGCCGCCGTCCGTGGTGCGCAGCACCGTGCCGCCGGTGCCGGCCAGCCAGGCGGTGCGCCGGTCCACGGCGGCGAGGCCGCGGAAGCGGACCTGGGGGGCGCCGGTGTCCCGGGGGACCCACCGCGGGGCCGCCGGGCCGCCGCTCCCCCGCTGCGGGCCCGCACCGCCGTCCGCCCGCCCCGGGGCCCCGGCCGCCGGAACCGTCAGGGCGGCCAGTGCGGCCGCGCACGCCACCGCCGTCGCCACCGGCCGGCTCGCCCGTCCCCCGCGTCGCGTTTTCCCCAAGCGCCTCATGGCGGGCGAAGCTAGCCCAGTCCCCGGGGCGCGTCCAGGGGGCCGGGTGCGCCGGTGCCGGCGGGAGACGGGCCGCGGCGGGCCGTGCTCCCCGTGCATGAACGCGGTGACCGAGGTCACTCGGTCCGGGTGTGCACGCACCGGCCGTTTCCGTCGTCTCCTCCTGTGCCGGGTGTGGGCGCATCCGGGCGCAGTCCAGCCGTCACGAGGGAGCAAGGTGTTGTCCACCGTCATCGAGCAGCCCGTAGAGGCCCGTCTCGTCGCCGCCGCACCGCGCATGCCGAGCATTCCCGCCACGCTGCGCTACGACCGGCGCGACCCGTTCGCCGTCCGCATGGCCTTCCCCGCGCCGGCCACCCTGGAGGGCGTCGACGTGTGCTGGACCTTCGCCCGTGAGCTGCTGACGGCCGGGCTGGAGGACCCCGCGGGCCAGGGTGACGTCCGCGTGCGGCCGTACGGGTACGACCGCACGGTGCTGGAGTTCCACGCCCCGGAGGGCACCGCGATCGTGCATGTGCGCTCGGGCGAGATACGGCGGTTCCTCAAGGCCGCGGACGAACTGGTCCCCGTCGGTCTGGAACACCTCCAGCTCGACCTGGACCACGGCCTCGCCGAGCTGATGCGGGACGCCTGCTGAAGAGCACGCGCGCGTAGGACGCGTGCTGAACGACACGCGCGCGCGGGACGCCCGGTGAGCGGCACGCGCGCGTGAGGAGCGCCCCGGACAGCGCGGGAAGCGCCCCGGCGAAATCGCGTTGACACCCTCTTCCCGCCGCTCGTACGGTGTTCAGCGGTTCTGTTGCCGTCGATCGGAGAAGGACGTTGCTCGACTGAGGTCTTGAGACACCGCGTCGCACCGGTGAGGTGTGCGCGGCGTACGACGACCTCGGCGTCCGAGCCGTCCCCCAGGCACAGGCCCCTTCTTCCGCGGCCCTTTTCTGCCCGGCCCCTCGGTTCCCGCCTCGCGGTGTCTCGATACGCGTCCACCCGAACGCCCACACCCTCGCGAGGCGCCCATGTCCGCTTCCCTCACCTGCACCTCCCTGTCCTTCGCCTGGCCCGACGGCACCGCCGTCTTCGACGGCCTCGACATCGCGTTCGGCCCCGGCCGGACCGGGCTCGTCGGCGTCAACGGATCGGGCAAGTCCACCCTGCTCAAGCTGCTGGCCGGGGAACTCGTCCCGGCCGACGGCACCGTCAAGGCGACCGGCGAGATCGGCTACCTCCCGCAGAGCGTCACCCTGGACACCGCGCTCCGGGTCGACCAGGCCCTCGGCATCGCCGAGCGGCGGGCCGCCCTGCACGCCATCGAGGCGGGTGACGTCTCCGAGGAGCACTTCGAGACCGTCGGCGACGACTGGGACGTCGAGGAGCGCGCCCTGGCCACCCTCGGCGAGCTCGGCCTCGGCCACCTCGGCCTGGACCGGACCGTCGGCGAGGTGTCCGGCGGCGAGTCGGTGCTGCTGCGGCTCGCCGCGCTGCTGCTGCGCCGCCCCGGCATCCTGCTGCTCGACGAACCGACGAACAGCCTCGACCTGTACGCGCGCCGGCGGCTCCACCAGGCCGTCACCGCCTGGCCGGGCGTCCTGGTCGTGGTCAGCCACGACCGGGAACTGCTCGACCTGGTCGACCAGATCGCGGACCTGCGCGCGGGCGAGGTCACCTGGTACGGCGGCAACTTCTCGGCCTACGAGGAGGCGCTGGCCGTCGAGCAGGAGGCGGCCGAGCGCATGGTGCGCGTCGCCGAGGCCGATGTGCGCAAGCAGAAGCGTGAACTGGCCGACGCCCGGACGAAACTGGCCCGCCGCAAGCGGTACGGGCAGAAGATGTACGACTCCAAGCGCGAGCCGAAGATCGTCATGGGGGCGCGCAAACGCGCCGCCCAGGAGTCCGCGGGCAAGCACCGCATCCTGCACGAGGAACGGCTCGCCGAGGCCAGGGAACGGCTGGACGAGGCGGTGGAGGCCGTACGGGACGACGACGAGATCCGCGTCGAACTGCCGTACACGGCCGTGCCGCCCGGCCGGCAGGTGCTCACCCTGGAGAACCTGGAAACGGCCTGCCACACGCGCGTGCCCGGCATCCTCGATCTGCGCGGCCCGGAGCGGATCGCGCTCGTCGGCCGCAACGGCGCCGGCAAGACGACGCTGCTGCGGACCATCGCCGGGCAGCTGGCGCCGGCGGCCGGCACCGTGACGGCCCACGTGCCGCTGCGGTTCCTGCCGCAGCGGCTGGACGTGCTGGACGACGGCCTGTCGGTGGCCGAGAACGTGGCCCGGTTCGCGCCGGACGCCACCAACAACCGGATCCGGGCCCGTCTCGCCCGCTTCCTGTTCCGGGGCGCCCGGGCCGACCAGGAGGCGGGCACCCTCTCCGGTGGCGAGCGCTTCCGGGCGGCCCTGGCCGCGCTGCTGCTCGCCGAGCCGGCACCGCAGTTGCTGCTGCTGGACGAGCCGACGAACAACCTGGACATGGCCAGCGTCCGGCAGCTGACCCAGGCCCTGGAGTCGTACGAGGGCGCGCTGCTCGTCGCCGCCCACGACCTGCCGTTCCTGGAGTCGGTCGGGATCACCCGCTGGCTGCTGATGGAGGGAGGCGAGCTGACGGAGACCACGCCCGAGGCGCTCGGCGAACCGGCCTGACCGGGCGGCCGGGACACACCCCGGCACCCAGGTTTTGCCCTGGCCGGAGCGCGCTGCATGATGACGGACCGGCGCCGGGTGACCGGCGCCGGACACCGCACCATCGCACCGACCGATACGAAAGGCCCGTCGTGCCCAGCAAGAAGGCCCTCGTCCGCCGCCCCAGCCCCCGCCTCGCCGACGGCCTGGTGACGCACATCGCGCGGGAGAAGGTCGACGTAGGGCTCGCCGTGGAGCAGTGGGAGGCCTATGTGGCGGCCCTGCGCGCGCACGGCTGGGAGACGATCGAGGTCGAACCGGCCGACGACTGCCCGGACTCGGTGTTCGTCGAGGACACCGTCGTCATGTTCCGGAACGTGGCGTTGATCACTCGTCCGGGTGCCGCCGCCCGGCGCGCGGAGACCGCCGGGGTGGAGGAGGCCGTGGCGAGCCTCGGCTGCTCGGTGAACTGGATATGGGATCCGGGCACGCTGGACGGCGGTGATGTCCTCAAGGTCGGCGACACCGTGTACGTGGGCCGCAGCGGGCGCACCAACGCGGCCGGTGTACAGCAGCTGCGGGCGGCCTTCGAACCGCTGGGCGCCCGGGTGGTGGCCGTCCCGGTGAGCAAGGTGCTGCACCTGAAGTCGGCGGTGACCGCGCTGCCCGACGGCACGGTGATCGGGCACATCCCGCGGGTGGACCGGCCGTCGCTGTTCCCCGGGTTCCTGTCGGTGCCGGAGGAGTCCGGGGCGCACGTGGTGCTGCTGGGCGGCGGCAAGCTGCTGATGGCGGCGAGCGCGCCGCGGACGGCGGAGCTGCTGAGCGATCTCGGGCACGACGTGGTCACGGTCGACATCAGCGAGTTCGAGAAGCTGGAGGGCTGTGTGACCTGCCTCTCCGTGCGCCTGCGGGAGCTGTACGCCTGACCGGGTGATTCCGCCTCTCCGGCAGCCCCGGGACCTGCGGGTCCCGGGGCCGTCCGGCGTGCGCGGGAGGCCGGCCGGCAAGGCTGATCAGTGGTTCTTTACCGCCGCCTTAGCCTACGGCTTCGTAACCTACGGTTTCGTAGCCTACGATCTCGTAGGTTCCCGGCACCGCTCGCCGGGCCGTTCCCTTTCCCCACGCCCCATGTCCGGCGTCCCCCTGGAGTTCCTGTGACGATCACTTCCCCTCACCTCGGCAGCCCGTCCGTCTGGACCGACGCGCGGCTTCTGTACGCACTGGAGGAAGTGGTCGAGAACGAACTGAACCGGCATCTGAAGGTCGCCAAGGACTGGATGCCGCACGAGTACGTGCCGTGGAGCGACGCCCGTAACTTCCCCGGTCTGTTCGAGGACGGGGAGGCCTGGGAGAAGGGCCAGTCGAAGGTGACGGAGGTCGGCCGCATCGCCCTCGTGGTCAACCTGCTCACCGAGGACAACCTGCCGAGCTACCACCACGAGATCGCCACGCTGTTCGGCCGCGACGGCGCCTGGGGCACCTGGGTGCACCGCTGGACGGCCGAGGAGGGCCGGCACGGCATCGTGATGCGCGACTATCTGCTGGCCTCGCGCGCGGTGGATCCCGACCAGCTGGAGCGCTTCCGTATGGCGCACATGAGCGAGGGCTTCGAGTCCGACAACGGGCACTCGATGCTGCACTCGATCGCCTACGTCGCCTTCCAGGAGCTGGCCACGCGGATCTCGCACCGCAACACCGGCCACCAGTCCGGGGACCCGGTCTGCGACCGCATGCTGGCCCGCATCGCGACCGACGAGAACCTGCACATGGTGTTCTACCGCAACCTGCTCAAGGCGGCCTTCGAGCTCGCCCCCGACCTGACCATGGGGGCGGTCCGGGACGTCGTGGTGAACTTCCGCATGCCCGGCCACGGCATCCCCGGCTTCGAGCGGGCCGCCGCGCAGATGGCGATCGGCGAGGTGTACAACCTGCGCATCCACCATGACGACGTGCTGCAGCCGGTGCTGCGCTTCCTGAAGGTCATGGAGATCGACGGCCTCGGCCCCGAGGGCCTGAGGGCGCAGGAGGAACTCGGCCTGTTCCTGGGCGGGCTGAACGCGGAGGCGTCGAAGTTCGACGAGAAGCTGGCCGCGCGCAAGGCCCGGATGGCGGCACGCGCCGCGGGCTGACGCCCCGCGCCCGGCCCGGGCGGCGGACGGGCGGTGCCGGAGGGCGGTGGTCAGCGGGCGGTGCGCCGCAGGGCCAGGCGTTCCTTCTCCGACAGGCCGCCCCAGACGCCGAACCGCTCGTCGTGGGCGAGGGCGTACTCCAGGCAGGCCGGGCGCAGCTCGCACATGGCGCAGATGCGCTTCGCCTCGCGCACCGAGCTGCCGGGCTCGGGGAAGAAGAAGTCCGGCCCGGTCTGTGCGCACAGGGCCTGAGCCTGCCAGGTGTCGTCGGCCGGGGTGATGGTGTCGATGTGCATGCCAGGAGCCTGCCCCGGACAGAAAAACGTTCGATCAACGCCGGCTCAACGGAGTGCCCCGAACGCCGGCCGGCGGCCCCCGGACCGCCCCGATGATGCCCCCTCGTTCCCCGCGCGCGCACGGCGGCGCGCGGGGCCGGTGCGAAAAGCCGAGGAGCCCGGGGACGCGGGTGCTCGTGTGGTGCTCCGGCGGCGATTGTCAGTGGCCGGTGCCAGACTCGGCAGTGCACAGGACCGGACCCTTGCGAGGAGGGCCGAGATGCTCACGACCCGTTTCGTCACCGGCGCGCCCGACTGGATCGACGTGACCAGCCCCGACCTCGAGGGTGCCGTCGCCTTCTACGGCGCGCTGTTCGGCTGGCGGTTCGGCCCGGCGGGACCGGACACCGGCGGTCACGGCGTCTTCCGGCTGGCCGGCCGGGCCGTGGCGGGCGGCACGCGGGCCGCCCCCGGGCAGGGGCCGCCGGGCTGGACGGTGTACTTCCGCACCGAGGACGTCCGGGCCACCGCGGAGGCGGCCGAACAGGCGCACGGCAGCGTGCTGGCGGGGCCGGCGGACGGGCCGGAGCGGGGCCGCGGCGCGGTGCTCGCCGACCGGGCGGGCGCGCCGTTCGGCATCCGGCAGCCGGGCCGGACCAGCGGCCTGGAGGCGGCGGGCGAGCCGGGCGCGCTGTGCTGGGTCGAGCTGCACACGCCGGACATCGCGGCGGCGGCCGCGTTCTATCGCCGGGTGCTCGGTCTGGAGACGTCCGGGGTGTCCTTCCCGGACGGGACCTATACGTGTGTCAATCCGGACGGTGCCGGTGAGGAGGCGATGTTCGGGGGGCTGGTGCCGACGGCCGGTGACCCCGCCGAGGTGGAGTCCGGCGCGTACTGGCTGCCGTACTTCGAGGTGGCCGACGCGGACGCCGTCGTCGACCGGGCCCGGCGGCTCGGCGGGGCGGCTCGCGGACCCGCGACGACCGTGCCGGGGGTGGGGCGGACGGCCCGGCTCGCCGATCCGTACGGGGCCCGGTTCGCGGTGATCAGACCCGAGCCGCCCGCCGGCTGACCCTCGGGCGGCTCACGCGGAGGCGCGGCGTATCAGGGTGGTCGGCAGGATCACGCCCTTACCTCGCGCGCCCGGGGCGCCGGCCGTCGTACGCGCCCGGTCCCGGCCGCCGGACAGGCCCTCCAGCAGCAGCCGGGCCATCAGCCGGCCCATGCCCTCGATGTCCTGACGTACCGTCGTCAGCGGTGGATCGGTCTGCTCGGCGACCGGCGCCATGTCGTCGAAGCCGGCCACGGCCACGTCCTCGGGAACCCGCCGGCCGGCCTCGCGCAGCACCCGCAGCGCGCCGAGCGCGGTGAGGTCGTTGGCGGCGAACACGGCGTCGACGTCCGGGCAGCGGGCCAGGAGTTCCCGCATGGCGCGCTCACCACCGGCCGGGGTGAAGTCGCCCTCCACGACCAGCCGGGGATCGTACGCGCCGGGCACCTCGGCGACGGCGTCCCGGTAGCCGTCGAGCCGGTCCACCGCCGAGGTCTGGTCCAGCGCGCCGGTGAGGTGGGCGACACGCCTGCGGCCGAGATCCAGCAGATGCCGTACCGCCGCCCGGGCCCCGCCCCGGTTGTCGCAGTCGACGTAGACCACGCCGGGGTCCGGCGCCCCGGTGTCCGCGCTCCAGTGGGGGCGCCCGCCGAACACGGTGGGCACCCCGGCGTCGCGGATGAGGCCGGGCAGCGGGTCGTCCAGGTGCAGGGAGAACACGAGGGCGCCGTCGACATGGCCGCCGGCGAGATAGCGGGCCACGCGGGTGTGATCGGCGCGGCCCTCGGTGAGCAGCAGCACGAGCTGGTTGTCGTGCGCGGTCAGTTCCTTGCCGATGCCGCGCAGCTGGAGCGCGAAGAAGGGATCGGCGAAGACCCTGGTCTCGGGCTCGGCGACGACGACCGCGACCGCGTCGTGGCGCCGGGTCACCAGGCTGCGTGCCGCCTGGTTGGGGACGTAGCCCAGTTCCTCCACGGCCCGCCGGACCCGCTCGGCCAGGGGTGCGCGGACCCCGTCGCCGCCGTTGACCACCCGGGACACGGTGGCCCGGGACACCCCGGCCCGCGCGGCCACGGCCTCCAGGGTGGGACGCGACACGGCCTCGGTCACTTCGCGACACCCCCTCCTCGGCGGCCGGCACTCAGGATAGCCGCGGGGCACCGGCCCGGACCGGCGGCAGCGATGGCCGGCGCGACGCCGGGAACGGGCGTTTCCGCCGGCTCGGCGGGGTGTCGGGCACCGGTGACGTATGTGAGGGCAGGGTTCGTGGGCGGTGAACGGGAAGGGATCCGGGACGGATGGTCATGAGGAGTCCTCCTTGTCCGCCGCGGCGGGCCGTATGGCCCGGCAGGCGGCGCGGCGACCGCTCCCGGCAGGGCCTCAGTCCGACGAGGTGCGGCGGGCCCGGCTCGGCTGCACGCGGGTGGGCTCGCCGGGCATCTTCGGGTACTCCGGCGGATACGGCAGGTCGCCCAGGCCGTGGTCGTGTTCGTCCCGCCGGGCCAGTTCCAGCAGCGCGTCCAGGGAGTAGGCGTGATCGTCCATGTCGGCGTGCACGTCGCCGAGTTCGGCGAACCGGGCGGGCATGGTGGCGAGGTCGAAGTCGCGGGGGTGGGCGACGCCGACCTCCTCCCAGCGCAGGGGCGCGGAGACGGGGGCGTGCGGGCGGGGACGCACCGAATAGGCGGAAGCGATGGTGCGGTCCCGTGCCGTCTGGTTGTAGTCGAGGAATATGCGGCGCCCGCGCTCCTCCTTCCACCACTTGATGGTGACGTGCTCGGGCATCCGGCGTTCCATCTCCCGGCCGACCGCGATCGCCGCGCGGCGCACCTGGGTGAAGGTCCAGCGGGGTTCGATGGGAACGAAGACGTGCAGGCCCCGGCCGCCGGAGGTCTTCGGCCAGCCGCGCAGTCCGCCGAACTCCTCCAGCACCGCGCGCAGTTCGTGGGCGGCGCGGACCGCGTCGTCGTAGTCGGTGCCGGGCTGCGGGTCGAGGTCGATGCGGAGTTCGTCGGGGTGGTCGACGTCGGCGGCGCGGACCGGCCAGGGGTGGAAGGTGAGGGTGCCGTACTGGGCGGCCCACACCACCGCGGCCTCCTCGGTGGGGCACATCTCGTCGGCGCTGCGACCGCTGGGGAAGGTGATGTGGGCGGTCGGGATCCAGTCGGGCATGCTCTTGGGCGCCCGCTTCTGGAAGAACCACTCGCCGCCGACACCGTCCGGGTAGCGCTCCAGGGTGGTGGGGCGGTCGCGCAGGGCGCGCAGGATGCCGGGGGCGACCGAGACGTAGTACCGGGCGAGGTCCAGCTTGGTGAAGCCCCGCTCCGGGAAGAACACCTTGTCCGGGCTGGACAGCCGTACGGTCCGGCCGCCGACCTCCAGTTCCACCGCATCACCCATGCGGCCACCGTAGGCGCACCCCGCACACCTCGCATACCGGGCGAAGCCGTATGCACGCGAGCAGAATCGGAGCATGGATCTGCCCGTCATGCCGCCCGTGAAGCCGATGCTCGCCAAGTCGGTGGCGAAGATCCCGCCGGGCATGCACTACGAGGCCAAGTGGGACGGCTTCCGGTCGATCGTGTTCCGTGACGGGGCCGAGGTCGAGCTGGGCAGCCGCACCGGCAAGCCTTTGACCAGGTACTTTCCCGAGCTGGTCGAGGCGTTGAAGGAGCGGGTGCCCGAGCGGTGCGTGCTGGACGGGGAGATCGTGATCGCGCGCGGCGGGCGGCTGGACTTCGACGCGCTGACCGAGCGCATCCACCCGGCCGCGTCCCGGGTGCGGATGCTGGCCGAGAAGAACCCGGCCTCCTTCGTCGCCTTCGACCTGCTGGCCCTGGACGACCACGCCCTGCTCGACGTACCGCTGACCGACCGCCGCGCCCTGCTGGACCGGGCCCTGGCGGACTCCACCCCGCCGGTGCATCTGGCGCCCTCGACGGCCGACATCGAGGTGGCCCGGCACTGGTTCGAGCAGTTCGAGGGCGCCGGACTGGACGGGGTCGTGGCCAAACCGCCCGACCTGCGCTATCTCCAGGACGAGCGGGCCATGTTCAAGGTGAAGCACGAGCGGACTGCGGACGTCGTCGTCGCCGGGTACCGCCTCCACAAGAGCGGCCCGGTCGTGGGCTCGTTGCTGCTGGGCCTCTACGACGAGCGGGGCCGGCTCCAGCACGTCGGCGTGTCGGCCGCGTTCTCCATGAAGAGGCGCGCCGAACTGGTCGACGAGCTCGAGCCGCTGCGGATGGACGATGTCTCCGGACACCCGTGGGCCGCCTGGACGGACGAGGCCGCGCACGAGACGGCCCGGCTGCCGGGCGCGCCGAGCCGCTGGTCCGGGAAGAAGGACCTGTCCTGGGTGCCGCTGCGGCCGGAGCGGGTGGCCGAGGTGGCCTACGACCACATGGAGAACGGACAGCGTTTCCGGCACACCGCCCGCTTCCGCCGCTGGCGCCCGGACCGTACGCCGGACAGCTGCACGTACACCCAGCTGGAGGAGCCGGTGCGGTACGACCTGGCGGAGGTGCTCGGCGAGAAGGGCTCCCGGGATCCCGGCTGAGCGTCCGCGACCGGCGCGCTACGGCTGCATGAGGATCTTGACGGCGCCGTCCTGCTTGCGCTGGAACATCTCGTAGGCGTGCGGCGCCTCCGCCAGCGGCAGCCGGTGCGTGGCGAAGTCGTCCACGCCGAGCGGGTCCTCGTCCGTGAGGTAGGGGATGATCTGGTCGCTCCAGCGGCGGACGTTGGCCTGGCCCATGCGGAGCTGGATCTGCTTGTCGAAGAGGGTGAGCATCGGCATCGGGTCCGCCATGCCGCCGTAGACGCCGCTCAGCGAGATCGTGCCGCCGCGGCGGACCAGGTCGATCGCCATGTACAGGGCGCCGAGCCGGTCGATGCTGAAGCGTTCGGCGAGCGGACCGCTCAGTTTGCGGGGCATCATCGCGGTCGCCGTCTGGGCGAGCTTGGCGGCGGCGCTGCCGTGCGCCTCGGTGCCCACCGCGTCGATCACGGCGTCCGGGCCGCGGCCGCCGGTCACCTCACGGATCGCGTGGACCAGCGCCTTCTCGTCGTCGAAGGCCCTGATGTCGTACGTCTCGACCCCGCGCCGCTGCGCCCGGGCCAGCCGCTCGGGCACCAGGTCCACGCCGAAGACGCGTTCCGCGCCGCGGGCCCTGGCGATCCGGCAGGCCATGTCGCCGATCGGGCCGAGGCCGAGGACGGCGAGGGTTCCGCCGGGCGGGACGGCGGCGTACTCGACGGCCTGCCAGGCGGTGGGCAGCACGTCGGAGAGGTAGACGAACCGGTCGTCCGGCGGTCCCTCGGGGACCTTGATCGGGCCGAACTGGGCCTGCGGGACCCGTAGGTACTCGGCCTGGCCGCCGGGCACGGCACCGTACAGGCGGGTGTAGCCGAACAGGGCCGCGCCCATGCCCTCGCCGGTGACCTGGGTCGTCTCGCACTGGGTGGGCAGGCCCGTGTCGCACATGAAGCAGTGCCCGCAGGCGATCTGGAAGGGCACCACCACCCTGTCGCCGGGGCGCAGGTCCGGCACCTCCGGGCCGACCTCCTCCACGATGCCCATGGGTTCGTGACCGAGGATGTCGCCGGGCGTCATGAACGGGGTGAGCACCTCGTACAGATGCAGGTCGGAGCCGCACAGTCCGGTGGACGTCACGCGGATGACGGCGTCCGTGGGTTCCTCGATCCGCGGGTCGGGCACGTCCTCGACCCGGACGTCCCGCTTGCCCTGCCAGGTGACTGCCTTCATGGGTCGCGCTCCCTACGTCACGTTCGGCCTCGTCCGTGCGGTGGCGGCCGGGTACCCGCGCGCACCGGGACCGAACCCGGCGGGGGACGGTGGCCGTGGAGGCCGGTCAGCCTTGGGCGGCCAGGGGCTCGGCCGGTTCGCGCGGGCCCTCGGCCGGGTTGCGCAGGCTCTCGGCCGCGTCGGCGACCCGGCGGATCAGGTCGAAGAAGACGGTCTGCTCCTCGGCGGACAGCGGGGCGAGGAAGACCTGGTTCATCCGGGCGGTGCGGACGGACAGCTTGCGGTGGGTGCGCGCGCCCTCGTCGGTGAGGCGGAGCAGGAAGCGCCGGCCGTCGCGCGGGTCGCGCACCTTGTGCAGCAGCCCGCGGCGGTCGAGCCGGCTGATCACCTCGGCGATGGTGGAGCGGTCCAGGCCCACCCGCTCCCCCACGGTCCGCTGGTCGAGTCCGGGTTCGGCGACGAGCGCGTTCATGACCGCGAACTGCGGCGAGGTGATCTCCTCCGAGACCATCGTGTTCCACAGCAGGTAGTGCGCCTGCTGGAGCCGCCGGGCGAGGTGTCCGGGATGGGTGGTGAGATCCACCGCGGCCATGTGCGCTCCCCTGATCGATTCGTTGGTGCACTGAACGATACCCGGCCGCCGAACCGGCTGTCTTGTTCTGTGGCCGCGCAAAAATCCAGGTCTTGACGGCTTTCGTCTCCGGTGGCAGCGTGAGCGGCACCTCACGAATTGCTCAGTGCCCTGACTATCTGGGGACCGGAGAGACGGAGCTTCACGCATGGACAAGGTGGTGGCCACCGCCGGCGAGGCGGTGGCCGATGTGCCGGACGGCGCGTCCCTCGCCGTCGGCGGGTTCGGGCTCAGCGGCGTGCCCGACGTGCTGATCCAGGCGCTGTACGAGCGCGGGGTCGGCGGGCTGAAGGTGGTGTCGAACAACTGCGGGGCGATGGAGTCCGGGCTGGCGGTGCTGCTGGCCGCGGGCCGGATCACCCGGGTGACCGGCTCGTACATCGGCGGCAACAAGGAGTTCGCGCGCCAGTATCTGGCCGGTGAGCTGGAGCTGGAGCTGATCCCGCAGGGCACGCTGGCCGAACGGCTGCGCGCGGGCGGCGCCGGCATCCCCGCCTTCTACACCCCGGCCGGCGTCGGCACCCAGGTCGCCGAGGGCGGGCTGCCCTGGCGCTACGACGGCTCGGGCGGGGTCGCGCTTGCTTCGCCGCCGAAGGAGGTGCGGGAGTTCGACGGCGTGGAGTACGTGCTGGAGCGGGGCATCCGCACCGACTTCGCGCTGGTCAGGGCCGCGCGCGGGGACCGGCACGGAAACCTGGTGTTCCGCAGGTCGGCGCGGAACTTCAACCCGTTGGCCGCGATGGCCGGCCGGGTCACCATCGCCGAGGTGGAGGAGCTGGTCGAGCCCGGCGCGATCGATCCGGACGAGGTGCACGTGCCGGGCGTCTTCGTGCAGCGGGTGGTGCCGCTCACCCCTGAGCAGGCGGCGGACAAGCGGATCGAGTTCCGGACGGTGAGCGGCTGATGGCCTGGACACGCGAGGAGATGGCCGCCCGCGCGGCCCGTGAGCTGCGGGACGGCCAGTACGTGAACCTGGGGATCGGCTTGCCGACGCTGATCCCGAACCATCTCCCCGAGGGGGTCGAGGTGGTACTGGAGTCGGAGAACGGCATTCTCGGCACCGGCCCCTACCCCACGGAGGACCAGGTCGACCCCGATCTGATCAACGCGGGCAAGGAGACCGTGACGGTGCTGCCGGGCGCCTCCTTCTTCGACTCGGCGCTGTCCTTCGCGATGATCCGCGGCGGGCACATCGACGTGGCCGTGCTCGGCGCGATGCAGGTGTCCGCCCGGGGCGACCTGGCCAACTGGGCGGTGCCCGGGAAGCTGGTCACCGGGATCGGGGGCGCGATGGACCTGGTGCACGGTGCCCGGCAGGTGATCGTGGTGATGACGCACACCGCGAAGGACGGCTCGGCGAAGATCCTCAAGGAGTGCACGCTGCCGTTGACCGGCAAGGGGTGTGTGAACCGAGTCATCACGGATCTGGCGGTACTGGACGTCACCGCGGAGGGGCTGACACTGACGGAGACCGCGCCGGGTGTGAGCGTGGACGAGGTCATCGCCAGGACGGACGCGGAACTGAGCGTTGCGGAGGATCTGTTGTGAACCGAGCTCACACGGTTCCCACCGCTCACGCCGCCGCCAGCCTCGGCGCTGTGAACCCCGCTCACACCGCCGCACCCACCCCGCACGCCACCGTCGGCCTCGGCACCGTGAACCCCGCTACCCCCGCTGATCCCGTTGACCCGGTTCACACCGCAAAGGCACACACACTGTGAACACCGCTCACACCCCGAAACCCGTTTACATCGTCGACGCCGTCCGCACCCCTTTCGGCCGGTACAACGGCGCCCTGGCCACCGTCCGTCCCGACGACCTCGCCGCCCACACCCTCCGCGCGCTGCTCGCCCGCACCCCGGAGCTGGATCCCGCCCGGATCGACGACGTCTACCTCGGCAACGCCAACGGCGCCGGCGAGGAGAACCGTAACGTCGCCCGCATGGCCGCCCTGCTCGCCGGGCTGCCCACCTCCGTGCCCGGCGTGACCGTGAACCGGCTGTGCGCCTCCGGCCTGGAGGCGGTGATCCAGGCGGCCCGGGCCATCGCCCTGGGGGACGCGTCCCTCGCCGTGGCCGGCGGGGTGGAGTCCATGACCCGGGCGCCGTACGTCCTGCCGAAGGCGGACAGCCCGTTCCCGGCCGCCCACACCGAGCTGTACTCGACCACGCTCGGCTGGCGCATGGTCAACCCGCGGATGGACCCGCAGTGGACCATCCCGCTCGGCGAGAGCGCCGAGCTCATCGCCGACAAGCACGGCATCAGCCGCGAGCGGCAGGACGAGTTCGCGCTGGCCTCCCACCGCAAGGCCGTCATCGCGCGGGAGCAGGGCCTGTTCGACGCCGAGTCGGTGTCCGTCCCGGTGCCGCGGCGCAAGGGCGAGCCGGTCGACCTCACCGCCGACGAGTGCGTACGGCCGGACGCCTCGCTCGCCGCCATGGCGAAGCTGAGGCCCGCCTTCCGGGCCGAGGGCGGCACGGTCACCGCGGGCAACGCCTCTCCCCTCAACGACGGCGCGGCGGCCCTGCTCCTCGCCGACGAGGAGGGGCTGCGGGCCACCGGCCGGGAGCCGCTGGCCCGGATCAGCGCGACCGGCCTGTCCGCGACCGACCCCCAGTACTTCGGGCTGGCGCCCGTGGAGGCCGTCCACCGGGCCCTCGCCAAGGCCGGCAAGGGCTTCGGCGATCTGTCGGTGCTGGAGCTGAACGAGGCGTTCGCCGCCCAGGTGCTGGGCTGCCTCGCCGAATGGCCGGAGTTCGACCCGGCGGTCCTCAACCCGCAGGGCGGCGCCATCGCGCTCGGCCACCCGCTCGGCGCCTCCGGGGCCCGGCTCGCCGGGACCGTCGCCCACCAGCTCGCCCGCCGCGGCTCCGGCACCGGTGTGGCCACCCTCTGCATCGGCGTGGGCCAGGGCCTCGCCCTCGTCCTCGAACGATAAGGAAGCGTCAGGTAGCAGCATGACTCTCACCCAGCAGGACATCGACCAGGAGATGGCCGCGGAGCGCGTCGCGTACGCCAAGCGCGTCGCCGACGGCGCGCCCGTCGAGCACCATCCGCGCCGCGATTACGCGCCGTACCGCTCCTCCGTGCTGCGCCATCCGAAGCAGCCCCTGGTGGCGATCGACACGCGCCGGGACCCGGAGCTGGTGGAGCTGCGCTCGCCCGCCTTCGGGGAGCGGGACATCACCGAGATCGACAACGACCTCACCCGGCAGCACACCGGGGAGCCCGTCGGTGAGCGCATCACGGTCTCCGGGCGGCTGCTGGACCGCGACGGGCGCCCGGTGCGCGGTCAGCTGATCGAGATCTGGCAGGCCAACTCGGCCGGGCGGTACGCCCATCGGCGCGAGCAGCACGACGCGCCGCTGGACCCGAACTTCACGGGGGTCGGCCGTACCCTCACCGACGCCGAGGGCCGCTATCACTTCACCACCATCCAGCCGGGCCCCTATCCCTGGCGCAACCACGTGAACGCCTGGCGTCCTGCCCATATCCACTTCTCGGTGTTCGGGACGGCGTTCACCCAGCGGCTGGTGACCCAGATGTACTTCCCGAACGACCCGCTGTTCCCCCACGACCCGATCCTGCAGTCGGTGACGGACGAGGCGGCCCGGCAGCGGCTGGTCGCCACCTACGACCACGGGCTGTCGGTGCCCGAGTTCTCCCTGGGCTACCGCTGGGACATCGTGCTGGACGGCCCGGCCGCCACCTGGATCGAAGAAGGACGCTGACCGCCATGACGCTCATCGACCCGGGCAGCCCGGAGCAGGTGCTGCCCACGCCGTCCCACACGGTCGGCCCGTTCTACGGGTACGCGCTGCCGTTCCGCGGCGGCGAGGAGATCGCCCCGCTCGGTCATCCGGACACCGTCACCGTGCACGGCTACGTCCTCGACGGCGCGGGCGATCCGCTGCCCGACGCGCTGCTCGAGGTGTGGGGCCCGCGGCCCGACGGCACGGTGCCGCGGGCGGACGGCGCGCTGCGGCGGGACCCGGCCACGGGCGGCTTCCTGGGCCGCAACGGCGTGGAGTTCACCGGCTGGGGGCGGATCCAGACGGATGCGGACGGGCACTGGTACGTACGTACGCTGCGCCCCGGCGCGCGCGGGGGCAACGCGCCCTACCTCAGTGTCTGCGTCTTCGCGCGAGGGCTGCTCGTACATCTGTTCACTCGTATCTACCTGCCGGGTGACGACACCGCCCTGGCCGCCGACCCGCTGCTCACCCGAGTGGGCGACCGGCGGGACACGCTGATCGCGGGTGACGAGGGGAACGGCACCTACCGTTTCGACATCCGCCTTCAGGGCGAAGGCGAGACGGTCTTCCTGGAGTACCAGTGACACCCGAGTTCCCTTCCTGCGCCGACACCGGTCTGCTGGCCCCCGGGCGGGGGGCGGCCGCCGTGTCCGAGACCGGCGACCCCGCTTATCTGCGGGCGCTGCTCGACGCCGAGGCCGCGCTGACCCGGGCGCAGGCCGCGCTCGGGCTCGCCCCGCCCGAGGCCGCGGCGGCGGTGGCCGAGGCGGCCGACCCGGCACGGTACGACCTGCGCTCGCTGGCCGCCCGCGCCGCCGGCGGCGGCAATCCGGTGATCCCGCTGGCCGCCGACCTGACCGCGGCGGTCGGTGCCGAGTACGGCCCCTACGTCCACCGGGGTGCCACCAGCCAGGACATCATGGACACGGCGACGATGCTGGTCGCCGTGCGCGCCCTCGGTCCGGTCCTGGCCGACCTCGGGCGCGCCGAGCGGGCACTGGCCCGTCTCGCGGCCGGGCACCGGGACACCGTGCTGCCGGGCCGGACGCTCACCCAGCACGCCGTACCGACCACGTTCGGGCTGAAGGCGGCCGGCTGGCGCGCGCTGGTCCTGGACGCGCGCGACCGCCTCACCCGGGTACGCGACTCGCTGCCGGCCCAGCTCGGCGGGGCCGCCGGAACCCTGGCGGCGTTCCAGGCGTACGGCGCCCCGGACCCGGCCGTGCTGACGGAGGCGTACGCCCGTGAAGTCGGGCTGGCCGCACCCGTGTTGCCCTGGCACACGCTGCGCACGCCGATCGCGGATCTGGCCGGGTGCCTGGCCTTCACGGTGGGCGCGCTGGGCAAGCTCGCCGTGGACGTGCTGACGTTGTCGCGCACCGAGATCGGCGAGGTGAGCGAGGGCGACGGGGGCGGCTCGTCCGCCATGCCGCACAAGGCGAACCCGGTGCGCGCCACGCTCCTGGCGTCCGCCGCCCGGCAGGCTCCCCAGCTCGCGGCGACGCTGTACGGCTGCCTGGCCGCCGAGGACGAGCGGCCGGCCGGCGCCTGGCACGCCGAGTGGGAGCCGCTGCGTGATCTGCTCCGGCTGGTGGGCGGCGCGGCCGGACAGGCGGCGGAGCTGGCCGAGGGGCTGCGGGTGCACCCGGACGCGATGCGCGACGATCTCGGCCGCACCCGGGGGCTGATCGTCTCCGAGCGGCTGACCGCCGTCCTCGCGCCCGTCCTCGGGCGGGCGCGGGCCAAGGAGCTGCTGACCGAACTGGCCCGCCGCGCCCACTCCGAGAACCGCCCGCTGCGCGAACTCCTCGAAGAACAGGAGGAGTTGGCGGGCCTCGATCTGGCCGAGGCGACCGACCCCGCCCGGTACACCGGTTTCGCCGGCATCCTCACCGACCGTGCTCTGGAGCGACGTTGACCGTGACCCTCCTCAACCACCGTGCGGAAGGCCCCGCTTCCGCGCCGCCGCTGCTGCTCGGGCCCTCGCTCGGCACCTCGCTCGCCCTGTGGGACCGGGTGGCGCCCGAACTGTCCGCAAGCCACCGGGTGATCTGCTGGGACCTGCCGGGGCACGGCGGTTCGGCGGCGGACCTGATCGGGCCGGGCGCGACCGTCGGCGATCTGGCCGCGCTGGTGCTGGCGCTCGCCGACACGCTCGGCGTCGACCGGTTCGCCTACGCGGGCGTGTCCCTGGGCGGGGCGGTCGGCCTGCACCTGGCCGTCCACCACCCCGAGCGGCTGACCTCGCTGGCGGTGCTGTGCTCCTCGGCCCGCTTCGGCGGCGCGGCGCCCTGGCGGGAGCGGGCGGAGCGGGTGCGCCGCGAGGGACTGGAGTGGCTGGCCGAGAGCGCCGACGCGCGCTGGTTCACGCCCGGGTTCAGCGTGCCGGAACTGGTCCGGGACCACCGTACGGCCGACCCGGAGGCGTATGCCGCCTGCTGCGACGCGCTGGCCTCGTTCGACCTGCGCGACCGGCTCGCCGGGATCACCGTACCGACGCTGTGCGTGGCCGGGCGGGAGGATCCCGCGACCCCGCCCGCGCATCTGAGGGAGATCGCGGACGCGGTGCCGGGGGCGGCGCTGGTGGAGCTGCCCGGGGCTTCTCATCTGGCCCCGGCGCAGGTCCCCCGGGCGGTGCTGGCGGCACTGCGCACCCAGCTCGACGGGCCGCCGGCGAGCGGTCTCGCGGTGCGCCGCCAGGTGCTGGGCGACGCCCATGTGGACCGCGCGCAGGCCCGGCAGACCCCGTTCACCGCCCGCTTCCAGGACTTCATCTCGCGCTACGCGTGGGGCGAGATCTGGACCGACCCGACGCTGTCGCGCCGCGAGCGCAGCATGATCACGCTGACCGCGCTGGTCGCGCACGGCCACTACGAGGAGCTGGCGATGCATGTCCGGGCGGCCCGGCGCAACGGGCTGACGCCGGAGGAGATCGGCGCGGTGCTGTTGCAGACCGCCGTGTACTGCGGCGTGCCGGCGGCCAACTCGGCGTTCGCGACGGCCCAGCGGGTGCTCGCCGAGGAGGAACCGGGCTGACCGGCGAGGAAGATGCCCCTGCCGGTCGTCCCGCCATGAGGCCGGCGTTCAGCGGCGGTACCGTGGCGCGCGGCTCGTTCAGGCCCGTCGGACCGCCTTGATGAGCAACGTGTCGACGCCGATGCTGGTGAACCCGGACTCGTCCAAGACGTGCCAAGGTCACGGCGCCGGATGCCCATGGCCGGTCACGGGTGTCAGCTGCTCGTCCGCCCACTCGGCGAAGGTGGTGACCGGGATGCCCAGCTCCTGGGCGAATTCGGGCCGGGCGGGTTGGAGGACCACGTTGTTCCACTCGTGTCCGGCTCCCCACGTCGGCATGCCCGCGTCGAGGGCCTCTTCCAGGCTCATGGAAGGCGCGCTCACAGGTACGCCCCAGGCGGCGGACAAGGTCCGCGCGATCTGTTCCATCGTGCGCAGGTCACCGGCCAGTTCCAGTTCCACTTGGTGGAACCGGTCGGGGTCCTGGAGGGCGTGCGCCGCGGCGGTGCCGATGTCCCGCACGGCCACCAGGGCCAGTTCGGTGTCCGGTTTCAGCACCGTCAGCAGGCCGCCGCGGGGCCCCCGGGGCGCCAGCAGGGGCAGGTTCTCCATGAAGAAGGCGGGCTTGATCACCGTCCAGCGGGCGAAGCCCGCGTCGCGTACCGCCTCCATGATCGCCTGCTTGGTGTGGAAGTAGCCGGCCATCGCCGCCCAGCGGCCTTCGGCCCAACCGGGGGCCTGGGTGTGCTCACCGACTCCGCTGGTCGAGGACTGTACGAACTGCCGCACCCCCTCGGCCTTCGCGGCATCCACCAGGTTGGCGGCCTGGGTGAGCTCGCCCGCGAAGTCCACACCGGTCTCGGACATCGGCGGCATCTGCACGGAGAACACGGCACGGACCCCCTCGACCGCCGGGCCGAGGGTGGCCCGGTCGGAAAGGTCCGCTCGCACCAGCTCGGCGCCCAGCGCCTCGATCGCCCGTGCGGGCTTCGACCACGGATCGCGTACGAGTGCGCGTACGGGTACCCCGGCGGCCAGGAGCGCGCGAGCCGTGGCCCCGCCCTGCCGGCCGGTGGCTCCGGTGACCAGGACGGTATCGGTGTCGACGGGCATGGCCGCTGCTCCTCACGAACCGGAGAAAGAAAACGGCGGGGGCCGCCGTTTTGCCTGCCGCTACGATATGGCGGGGCCCGCCGTTTAGCAATGGGGAGATCATGACCGGCCAACGCTCAGACGCCCGACGCAATTACCGGCTCATCCTCGCTGCCGCCGAGGCCGAGGTCGCCGCGCACGGCGCCGACGCGTCCCAGGAGCGGATCGCCCGGACCGCAGGGGTCGGATCGGCGACCGTACGCCGCCACTTCCCCACCCGTCGGGCCCTTCTCGAAGCCGTCTTCCAGGAGCGCGTCGAAGCTCTGTGCGCGCATGCCCACCGGCTGAGCGCGGCCGAGGACAGCCGTACCGCCCTCTTGGAGTGGCTCCGCGCCCTCGTCGTCTACGCCGTCTCGGCCCGCGGATTCGCCAACATCCTCAGTTACGAGCCGCCCACCGAAGAACCCTCTCCGCACTCCTGCGGCGAAAGAATCGAGGCGTCCGGAAATCCCCTGCTCCAGCGGGCCATTCGCGACAAGGCGGTCGCACCGCATGTCACCTTCCACGACCTGCTGACCCTCGCTGCCGGCATCGCCCTGGCCACCGAGCACCACGAGAGCCCCGACACCCAGGCCGGCCGCCTCTTCCGGCTCGCCGTGGAAGGGCTCAGCCCCGCGCACGGCACCGCTGGAGAGCCCGGCAACTCCGGCCCATCGGCACTGATGACAGAAAGCCTGCCGAATGACCCCGTGTGACAAGCCTCGATCGCTTCAGCGCGGGTCCCGGGCGCCGGCCAGGGCCTTCCGGGCCCGGTCCGCCAGGCCGTCCGCGCCGCAGAGCCGGGCGAGTTCCAGGCCCCGGGCGAGTTCGGCGGCCGAGCCGGCGGCGATGCCGTACTCGACACGGGCGGCCGCGTGTTCGTACTGGCAGGGCGAGGCCTCCAGGTAGGCGACGGCGCGGGCGGCGAGCCGTACCGCGCGCTGACCGGTCTCCAGCGCGGCGGCGCAGCGCAGGGCCTCGCCGATGGCGGTGTCCGTGCCGAACCGCTCGGCCTGTTTGCGGGCGTCGGCGGCGAGCCGGGAGGCGCGGGCCGGGTCCGTCCCGGCGAGGGCCCGGGCGAGGTCGACGGACCAGGGCGCGAGGACCGGGTTGTGGCCGCCGCGGGAGGCGGCGGTCATCTCGGCGGCCTCCAGTTCGCCGATGCCCTCCTCGGTGCGGCCGACGGCGAGCAGCAGCCGGCCGCGCACGGAGCGGATGTCGAGCAGCACGATGGTGGACGGGTACGGCGGTGCGAAGCCGTACTGCCCGGCGACCGACCAGGCCTCCTCCACCCGGCCGCGGGCCAGCAGGGTGTCGACCAGTCCGCAGGTGGCCGACCAGTACAACGGCAGGCGACGCCCGACGCGTTCGGCGAGCCGTACGGCTTCGCGCAGGGTGGTCTCGGCGTCGGGCAGCCGGCCCTGTCTGCGGTAGGCGAGCCCGAGGAAGGCGTTGGCCAGGGAGAGGTGGACGCCGCGCCAGCCGGCCGAGGTGTAGACGCGCCGGGCCTCGGAGAACAGGCTTTCGGCGCGGTCGAGCCGGTCGGCGTAGGCGTACGCGCTGCCGAGCATCATCAGCAGTTCCATGCCCCACTCGGGGTCGGTCCAGCCGAGGCCGGGCGCGAGGCGGCCGTTGACGAGGGCGCGGTCGCACAGGTCGACGACCGAGTCGGCGCTCTCGCCGTGGGTCATGGCGTCGAAGGCGCGCAGGATCAGCAGGGCGCGTTCGGCGTTGTCGCGGCCGGTGCAGGTGCTCGCGAGTTCGGCGAGGCGCCGGGAGCGGGCCGGGGCGACGGTCTCGCCGTGGATGCCCTCCCACATGAACTGGAACGCCTGCAGCCGCAGTCGCACCGGGCCGGCCGCGTGCCGGGCGGCCTCGGCCTCGACGGTGCGGACGGCCTCCTCCAGCTGGTCGTTGTGGAGCAGCGCCTGGGAGAGGCGGACCACGGCGTCGACCCGGTCGTCGCCGTCCAGGCCGGGCATGCCGAGCGCGTCGCGCAACTGGTCGATGGAGACGGCGGGGTTGGTCAGCAGGGTGGCGCAGCCCAGTTCGTACAGCACATGCGCGTGCACCTCGGGCAGGGGCGGTTCCCGCAGCGCGCGTTCCAGGCAGCGGCGGGCGGCGTCCGGGGCGCCGACGGCGAGGTGTTCGCGGGCCGCCTGACGCAACTGCTCGACGAGTTCCTCGTCTTCGTCCGGGTGCACCTTCAGCAGGTGCCGGGCGGCCTCGGCGGCGCCCCGGCCCAGTTCGTTGATGAGCTGCGCGGCGACGCCGTGCATGGCGGTGCACACGCCGGAGGGGATGGACTGGTAGACGTCGGTGGCGATGAGCGGGTGGACGAACTCCAGCTCGCCGGTGTCGCCTTCGGTGTTCGTGCCCGTGGCCGGTGCGGGGCGGGTGAGGATGCGGGCGGCGCACAGCACGTCGGCGCAAGCGCGCGCGAGGTCGTCGTCCATGGTGGCGAGACGGGCGACCATGTCGACGGTGATGCCGGTGCCGAGGATGGCGGCGGCCCAGGCGAACCGGGTGGCCTCCAGGCCGAGGCCCTTGAGCCGGTCGACCAGTCCGCCGCCGCGGGCGGCGCGGTTGAGGGCGCGCAGCTCCCCGGCGTGTGTCTCGACCGGCTCCAGTTCGCCGTCGTGCACCTTGGCGAGGAGTTCGACGGTCTCGTAGGGGTTGCCGTCGGTGACCGCCCAGACCTCGCGGCAGAACGCGTCGTCGGCGTGCCGGCCGAGGGTGGCGCGGGTGAGTCCGGCGGTGGCGCCCGGGGTGAGGGCGCTCAGGTCGTTGACGGGGCGGCCGGCGGCGGCGGCGACCGCGTCGAGGTGGCGGGCGCCGACCCCGCCGGCCCGGTCGGGCCTGCGGGCGACCACGACGAGTACGGGGACGTCGTCCAGGCGTTCGGCGAACGCGGCGAGCCAGCGCAGGGTTTCCGGGTCGGCCCAGTGGGCGTCGTCGAGCAGCAGGACGAGCGGCCAGGTGCGGCGGGCGATCCGGCGTACGGCGGAGACGAGTCCGTCGCGGACGTAGTGCGGGTCGGCGTTGTCGCCGGGCGGTTCGGTTATGCCGAGGGCGGGGCCGGCGATGTCGTGCCAGTCGCCCAGATGGTCGCGGAGCTCTTCGGGCGGGAGGGACAGCAGTGCGGGCTGCAGCAGTTGGCGCAGGACGTGGAACGGGACGGATCTGAGGGTCTCGGCGCCCCGGGCGGACCAGACGGAGCAGCCGCGGCGTTCGGCCATGCGGCGGGTCTCGGCCAGCAGCGCGGTCTTGCCGAGTCCGGCCTTGCCGCGGAAGACCAGCAGGGCGCCCGGGGCGTTCCGGCCGGCGCACAGGGCGTCGAGCGCCGCCGTGACGGTGGCGAGCTCGGCGTCCCGCTCCCACAGGGGTGCCGAGCCGGCCGCCGTGGGCCGTCCGTCCGTCATCCCGTTCCCTCCCCAGGTCTCCCGCACGGCATGCAGGCACCGAGCGTAGCCGTCCGGGGTGACCCGCGGGGGCGGTCGGGGCAGGTGCTGCCCGGCCGGGTGAAAGACGGTACGCGGGGGTGACTCCCTGTCTCGGGCCGGCCGGTGCCGAAGGCGGCGCCGGGGCGGGCCGCGGGACCACGGGGCGGCCACCGGCACGCGGGTTTCGCGGGGCGGGTTCTGCCGGTGCGCCCGCCCGGCGCCGGATCCTCTCATCCCACTTTCACCGACACCTCATACGGTGGGGGCATGACGCAGGTGACTCCTCCCGGGTGGTACCCCGACCCCGGGCAGACGAACGACGCCCCGCCCACCGAGCGCTGGTGGGACGGTACGGCCTGGACGGACCGGACCCGCCCGGCGGGCACGGCCGCCCCGTGGGGTCCCCCCGCACCGCAGGCGGCGCAGCCGGGCGCCCAGGCCCCCGGGGGGTACGGCGGGTACCCGGGGTACCCCGCGTATCCGGCACAGCCGCCGGCCCGGTCCCGGCGCGGGCTGCGCACCGGGATAGCCGTCGCGGTGACGGCCGCGGTACTGGCGAGCATCGGGGTCGGTGTGTACGCCCTGGCCAAGGACGACGGCGGGGGCGACCGCGCGGGGTCGGCGCAGGGGCCGTCCGGCGGGGACGGCGGCCGGGGCCCGCAGGGCGGCCCCGGAGGCCCCGGCGGCCCGGGCGGGTCCGGTGGATCCGGTGGTTCTGGCGGGTCGGGTGGTTCCGGTGGGGACTCGCCGTCCACGGGCCCGTCGGGGGCGCCGGAGATCGAGGGGGGCGGCACGGTGCCGGACCCGGTCAACGGGATCAGCCTGCCGGTGCCCGAGGGCTGGACCGGGCAGACGCTGAGCGCCGGCGCGCAGGTGACCTCCGAGGACACCTACAAGTGCCCCGGCGACACGACGCAGACCTGCACGGCGGGCGGCGCCTACACGGCTCCGGCGATGGTGCTGCGCGTCAAGGGGGACACCGCCGAGGAGGTCGCCAAGGCGGACATCGCGGCCAACGCCAAGGAGTCCTACGGCGGCACCACCTACGGCAGCATCACCTCGCACGAGGAGCTGGCCTCCGAGGCGGTGACGGTGGCCGGGCAGAAGGGGTACCTGGTCCGCTGGAAGGCGGTCACCAGCAAGGGTGCCGACGGCTACGTCGAGTCCGTCGCCTTCCCCTCCCCCGACGACCCCGAGCGGATCGTCGTGATCCGCTTCGGCCTGGACGTCGGCCAGAAGCTGTCCGTCATGGACGAGATCCTGAAGGGCGTCAAGGTCTCGTCGGCCGGCACGGGCAACGGACAGGCCGTGTAGTCACGGATGCCGCCCCCGGTCATCCGTGCGGACGGGACCGGATCGCGCTCCCCGGCGGCCGGGGGCCGGGCAGGGCGCGTTCCGGCGCGCTCCCGGCGGGGAGCGCCGCCGTCCTGTCGGTCGCGCACAGCCGGCACCTGACGCGGTCCAGGCGGGAGAGGCGTCCCTTGGGGTCGTACTGGTAGTCGTCCCGTACGGACCCCCGGCAGCCGTCGGTGCCGCACGGGGCCGCCCCGGAGAGATGCCCGTAAGGGGTGCAGCGGACGGTCCCGGTGTTGCACTCCAGGCACGGGAAGGGGTGCAGTCCGTCGTCGTTGACCACGTACGTGATCATCTCCGGCAGGTGGCAGTTCGGGCAGATGGCGGCCATGGGGCGTGCTCTCCTTCGATCAAGCCACGCGGGTGACATGCCGCCAACGACGGCCCACGCGCCGCGGTCACTGCCGTGTTCGGCGCGCGCGGCAACGCGGCCGCCGCCCGGGGCTCGCGGGGACATGAGTCGGCCGGGTGGGATTCCCCTCCGCTCAAGAGGAATCCCACCCGGCCGGGGGGTGCGCGCCGCCCCCGTCCCCACGGTGCGGCGCGGGCAGGCCGCCGTTCAGTCATCCCGTGAACGGCGCCCCGCGTCTATGCCAGTCCGAGCGCGGGCAGCACCGCGGCCTCCACGAACCGGACCAGATAGTCGGCGTCGGCGTACTGCCCGTTCAGCACGGGCCGTACACGCAGGACGCCGAACATCATGGCGGGGATGTACTCCAGCGCGGGGTGGTCCGCCCGGACCTCGCCCCTGGCGACGCCCCGGGCGAGCATCTCCTCCAGCGCGGCGATCTCCGGGTGGACCAGCGCCTCGCGCAGCGCCTGGGCCAGTTCCTGGTCCGACGTCACCGCGTGCCCCAGCGCCTGGAGCAGCCGGGTGTCCTTGCCCGACCAGTCGCCCGCGGCCCGGGCGGCCTGGCGCAGGTCCTCGGCGAGCGACCCGGTGTCGATGCCGGCGAACCGCACCCGGCGGCTGGCGCGCAGGGCGGCGGCGACGAACTGCGGCTTGGTCTTCCACTGCCGGTAGAGCGTGGACTTGCTGCACCGGGTGCTGGCGGCGATGCCCTCCATGGTGACGGAGTCGTAGCCGCACTCGCGGATCTGTTCCAGCACGGCGTCGAAGAACTCCCGCTCACGCTCCGGCGTGATCTTGGAGCGGCGCGAGGCGACGACCGTCTCCGGTCCCTCCGCGGCCTGCGACGTCATGCGGTGCTTCCCCTCGCTCGTGCTGCGTCCAGTGTGGCGCACATCAATCGATACGCCAGTGTACCGGTACTCCACCGTATCGGTACACTGGCGTATCGGTACGGCAACGTATCGATGAAAGTCCCGGCGACCGACCGGGACGCGCACGCACCACCGTCAGTGAAGGGGCCGGGGGATGAATGCCCGAACCGAGCCTGCGGAGGCGGAAACGGCACCGGCCACCCCGGCACGCCCGCCTCTGATACGTGAGTTCCTGCTGGTAGCCGGGCTCTTCCTGGTCTACAAACTCGGCCGCCAGCTGGCCACCGGCCACACCGGGGACGCGTTCCGCAACGCCCGCCGCGTGTGGGACCTGGAGCGGGCCGTGCGTCTCCCCCACGAGAACGCCGTGCAGTCCGCACTGCTGCACGGCGACACCCTCGTCCATCTGGCGAACACCTACTACGCGACCGTCCACTTCCCGGCCACGCTCGCCTTCCTGGTCTGGCTGTACGTGCGCCGGCCCGCGCACTACGTCTGGGCCCGCCGGGTCCTCGCCGTCGTCACCACGGCCGCCCTGGTGCTGCCGTTCACCTTCCCGCTGGCCCCGCCGCGGATGCTGACCGGCACGGGGCTGGTGGACACCGGCCGGGTCTACGGGCCCTCCGTGTACGGACCGCCGTCCAGCGACCACCTGTCCAACCAGTTCGCGGCGATGCCCTCGCTGCACTTCGGCTGGGCGCTGATGCTGGCCATCGGCCTGATCGCCGCGACCAGGTCCCGCGCGCGCTGGCTGTGGCTGCTGCACCCGCTGGTCACCCTGCTGGTGATCGTGGGCACGGCGAACCACTACTGGCTCGACGCGCTCGTGGCCACGGCCATGCTCGGCCTCGCCCTCGCCGCCATCCATCCGCCCCGGCGCACCGCCACCACGGCGGGACGCGGCACCGGACTGCCGGTCGGCCGGGAGCCCGTCCTGGTGGGAGCGGGCCGATGAGCGCCGCCGCCCTGGCCGCCCTCGGTCTGTCGCTGGTGTCGGCCGTCGCCTACGCGCTGGCCGCCGTCGCCCAGGAGCGCCTGGCCGCGCGTGGCACCGGCACCGGGCTGCTGCGGCTGCTGGGCACCGGCGCCTGGTGGTCGGCGGTCGGGCTGAACGCCGCCGCCGCGCTGCTGCACGTCGTCGCCCTGAAGTACGGCCCGCTGACTGTCGTACAGCCACTCGGCGCGCTCACCCTGGTCGCGGCCGTGCCGCTGGGCGCGCGGGCGGCCGGGCGGCGGGTCAGCGCGGTGGAGTGGCGCGGTACGGCGCTCACCCTGCTGGGGCTGGCCGCGCTGCTGGTCGCCGCGTCCGGTCCGGCGCCCTCGCGGGTGCTGTCGCTGCCGGCGGCGCTGGTGGTCGCGGGGGCGACGGCCGCCGCGATCGGACTGCTCTCCTGGCCCGGCGCGCGGCCGGGCCTGAGGCACGCGACCGCGTCCGGTTTCGCCTCCGGGGTGGCCTCCGCGCTCACCCAGACGGTGACCGTGGCGGCCACGGACCGCACGGGTCCGGTGCTGAGCACCGAGGTGATCGTGGGTGCGGTACTCGTCGCCGCGTTCGCCGTGGGCGGGCTGCTGCTGTCCCAGACCGCCTACCGCGGCGGGCTGGGCGCGCCGCTGGCCGTGGTCACCCTCGCCAATCCGGTCGCCGCCGCGGTGATCGGCCTCAGTCTGCTGGGGCAGGGGCTGCGCGGCGGGGCCGGCGGGGTGCTGCTGGCGGTGGCCGGCGCGGGGCTGGCCGGCTGGGGTGTGCTGCTGCTCACCCGGGCGGCCCCCGCCCCGGATCCCGGCGGGGCGACGGCGGACGAGGAACATCCGGTGGCGGCCGTACTGGCCCTGGAGCCGGGCACGGCCACCGCCGAACCGGCCCTCGTCCCGCGCCGGCCCGGGCCGGGCACGGGTGCCGAAGGGCCGACGCGCATGCCACGGCAGCCGGAGCAGCCGGGGCATCTCACGGCCCTGTGAGGCGTCATACGGCGGCGGCCGGTGCGCGGGGAGTCCCCCGGGCACCGGCCGCCGCCGTTTCGCGCGTCCGCCTCGGCTCAGCCCCAGCCGCGGGCGTCCTGCTTGAGCGCGGTGTCCACGGTCAGCGCGGTGGCCACCACCAGGCTCAGCAGGGGTTCGGGCAGCTGGTAGTGGATCTGCAGGACGTAGTTGTCCGCGGTCGTGAAGAGCGTCTTGGCCAGGCCCTCCCACGTCTTGGTGATGCGGGCGACCTCGTTGTCCGCGTGGTCGACGATCGCGAAGTTCCAGGCCCGCCAGTTCTCCGCCTTGATCGCGCCGACCTGCTGGCCGTTCGCCATCATCGCGAAGTTGATCTTGCCGATCATGTTCTTCTGGACGATCTCGCCCACCGGGGAGCCGTCCGGGCGGGTCACGATCACCCGGGACTTGAAGATCTTCGCGGGCCGGGTCAGCAGCAGCTGCGGCCGGCCGTGGGCGTCACGGATCTCCAGCTTGTGGGTCAGGAACTGGTCCAGGCTGGAGACGAAGCGCAGGATCTTGCGCAGGACGCCCTGTCCGACCTGGGTGACCGAGCCGAGCTCCCGGCCGCTCTGGTCCATGACCTTGTACTCGTTGGTCAGCTCGATGAGCTTGGCCTTCTGGTTCACGACCAGGACGGGCTCGGTGAACAGGGTGCCGCCGCCGGCGCCGCCGGCCGAGACACCGGCCTGCTTCTGCACCTGGCGCTGGACCTTGGGGTCGGCGGCGGCGGCCTGCTGCTGCGGGAAGGCGGCCTGCTGGGCCGGGGCCTGCTGCGGCGGAACCTGCCCGGCGGCCTGCTGGGCCGGGTTGGTGTGGTCGGTCCACTGCGTGCCGTCCCAGTAACGCAGCGTGTTCTGCGCTCCGTGCGGGTCCGGGTACCAGCCGGCAGGGGTGTTCGATTGCGTGGTCACCGGGGCACACTACCCTGATATGACCGGTACCTGACCAGTCCGCACGGAGCGGTGTTCATCGGTCGTTCACCCCGTGGCGATCGCCGGATCGCTGACGCCGGGCTGCCCGTTCTCCACATGGCCGGCGAAGCCGCGCAGGAAGGCCGGGTCGGCGTCCGAGGTCACGGTCAGGTCGTACCAGCGCTTGCTCGCCGCGAGGCTCACCGTCTGCCGCACGGTGGCGCCGGGCCGCACCGTCACCGTGAGCGGGCTGCCGCCGTAACCGTCGGTGACCTTCAGCCGCGCCGTGCCGGAGCCCTTGTTGGTGAAGGCCAGCTCGATGTCGTCGCCCGTGTGCCGGGCGGTGACCTCGGGGCCGGCCACCTTGTTACGGCCCTTGAAGACGCGCAGGAAGCCGTTGGGACCGTGCACCGTGAGGTCGTAGTCGCCGCCGGAGTACACCGAGTTCCAGGTGTCCGACAGCGTCTTGCCCGCCTCGGTGGTGTAGGTCCAGGGGCCGTCGGTGCGGCTGTCGGACGTCACCAGGAAGGCCGCGCCGGCGCCCGCCCCGGAGGCGAACGTGAGCGTGTACTTGCCGGCCGCCGTGTCCGCCGAGCCGTCCACCACCGGGGCGTACTTCAGCGGGCGGGTGGGCCGGCTGCCGGGTTCCTGCCGGGGCAGCGAGCCCTGGGCGGGGGGCTTCGGCACGTAGTCCGGGTGCCGGTCGCGGTCCGGCGGCCGGTAGCCGGCCGTGGAGGGCAGCGCCACCGGCGCGGTGTCCTGGCGGGAGAAGTCGAAGGCGCTCGTCAGGTCGCCGCATATGGCGCGGCGCCAGGGCGAGATGTTGGGCTCCTGGACGCCGAAGCGGCGCTCGATGAACCGGATGATCGAGGTGTGGTCGAAGGTCTCGGAGCAGACGTAACCGCCCTTGCTCCACGGGGAGACGACCAGCATCGGCACCCGCTGGCCGAGCCCGTAGGGGCCGGCGACATGGCCGCTGTCGCCCTTGAACACGTCGGGCGCGGGGTCGGCCGTGGACTTGCCCTGGGCGGTGGAGGCCGGCGGGTAGGGCGGGATGACGTGGTCGAAGAAGCCGTCGTTCTCGTCGTAGGTGAGGAACAGCGCGGTCCGGCCCCACACGTCGGGGTCGGCGGTGAGCGCGTCCAGCACCTGGGAGACGTACCAGGCGCCGTAGTTCGCGGGCCAGTTGGGGTGTTCGGTGAACGCCTCGGGAGCGACGATCCAGGAGACCTGGGGCAGCGTGCCCGCCTTGACGTCCGCCTTCAGCCGGTCGAAGAGGCCCTCCCCCTTGCGGGCGTCGGTGCCGGTGCGGGCCTTGTCGTAGAGCGGGCTGCCGGGCTGGGCGGTGCGGTACTGGTTGAAGTAGAGCAGCGAGTTGTCGCCGTAGTTGCCGCGGTAGGCGTCGTTGATCCAGCCCCATGAGCCGCTCGCGTCCAGGCCGTCGCCGACGTCCTGGTAGATCTTCCAGGAGACGCCGGCCCGCTCCAGGCGCTCGGGGTACGTCGTCCAGCCGTAGCCCTTCTCCTCGTTGCCGAGGACCGGGCCGCCGCCCTTGCCGTCGTTGCCGGTGTAACCCGTCCACATGTAGTAGCGGTTGGGGTCGGTGGAGCCGATGAACGAGCAGTGGTAGGCATCGCAGACGGTGAAGGCGTCCGCGAGCGCGTAGTGGAAGGGGATGTCGTCGCGCGTCAGGTACGCCATGGTCGTCGCGGACTTGGCGGGCACCCACTTGTCGTACTTGCCGCCGTTGAACGCGGTGTGGCCGTCGTTCCAGCCGTGCGGGAGGTCCTGGATGAAGGCCAGGCCCAGGTCGTCGGCGTCGGGATGGAAGGGCAGGACGTCCTTGGTGCCGTCGGACTGCTGCCAGACGGACCGGCCCTTCCGGGTGACCGCGCGGGGGTCGCCGAAGCCGCGTACTCCGCGCAGGGAGCCGAAGTAGTGATCGAAGGAACGGTTCTCCTGCATCAGGACGACGATGTGCTCCACGTCGTCCAGCGATCCGGTGCGGTAGCGGGCGGGCAGGGCCGCCGCGCGCTGGATGCTGCCGGCCAGCGCCGTGAACGCCGTGGAGGCGCCCGCGAGCTGGAGGAAGCGCCGCCGGTTGACTTCGGGCATGAGTGAGGGTCCTCTCATCCTGACGTACACGATTGCCGCCGGCTGACGGAATGTGCGCGGAGCGAGTGTTCCAAGAGCGTCAAACGTCAGGGAAGGGTGCGGTGGCACGGATGTGAACTCATCGCTACATGAGGTGTGCGGGACCCGCCCGCCGGGGAGAGACGCGATCATGACAGGCAAGCAGACGACGGCACCGGAGCGGACGACACGGTCCGCGCGACAGCTCGTTGCCGCTTCCGTGGGCAACGCCGTGGAGTGGTACGACTGGTACGCCTACACGTTCCTCGCCACCTATATCGCCGCCGCGGTCTTCCCCAAGGGCACCGGCAACTCCCTGGTCCCCCTGCTGTCGACGTTCGCCGTGTTCGCGGTCGGCTTCTTCATGCGGCCCGTGGGCGGGCTGCTGATGGGGGCGGTCGCGGACCGGCGCGGCCGGCGGGCCGCCCTCACCGTCACCATCCTGCTGATGGGCGGCAGCAGCCTGCTGGTGGGGCTGACCCCGACCTACGCCTCGGCGGGCGTCGCGGCCCCGGTGGTGCTGGTCGCCGCCCGGCTGCTCCAAGGGCTGTCGGTGGGCGGGGAGTTCGCTGCCTCCACCACCTTCCTCGTGGAGTCGGCCGGGCCGGGCCGGCGCGGGCTGTTCTCCAGCTTCCAGTACGTCTCGACGACCGCCGGCCAGCTGGTCGCGTCCGGCATCGCCACCCTGCTCGTGGACACGCTCGCCGAACCCTCGATGGACGGCTGGGGCTGGCGCGTGCCGTTCTGGCTCGGCGGGGCGTTCAGCCTGGTCGGCTTCTGGATCCGGCGCGGCGCCGCGGAGACCCGCAGCGCCGCGCAGCGACAGGCGCCGCGGCCCGGCCTGTTCGAGGCGCTGCGCCGCCATCCGCGCCAGTCCCTGCTCATCGCCGGCATCACCGCGGGCGGCACCATCGCCTACTACACCTGGACGTCGTACCTGCCGACGTACGCCGAACTCAACGCGGGCGTCGCGAAGTCGGACGCGCTGCTCGTGAGCACCATCTCGCTGGCCTTCTTCGCCCTGCTCCAGCCGCTCGGCGGGCTGCTGTCCGACCGGGTGGGGCGCCGGCCGCTGCTGCTGGGCTTCGGGGTGGGCTTCGCCGTGCTGTGCGTGCCGCTGCTGCACGCGCTGCGCGACTCCTTCGCCGTGCTGCTGCTGGTGAGCTGCGCGGGCATGGTGCTGCTGACCGGGTTCACGTCCGTCAGCGCGGCCGTCAACGCCGAGGTGTTCCCGCCCCGGGTGCGCGCGTCCGGGATCGGCTTCCCGTACTCCCTCACCGTGGCGCTGTTCGGCGGCACGGCCCCGTACGTCGGCACGCTGTTCAAGGACCTCGGCCACTCGGGGCTCTTCCCCTGGTACGTCGCCGTGCTCTGCCTGCTGTCCTCCCTGGTGTACCTGCGGCTGCCGGAGACGGCCCACCGGGAGCTGGAGCGCTGAGGAGGGAGCCGCGCCCGGGCGCGGCTCCCTCGGTGTCCGGGGTCAGGACGAATAGACCTCCACCTCACTGAACTGACCCGCCGGCCAGCCGGTGTTGGCGGTGACGGTCAGACGCAGCTGGCGCAGGTTCGTTCCCGCGGGCAGGGACACGGTCGCGGTGTTGCCGGTGGCGGGGTCGAAGCGGTAGCCCTGGGCGCCGGCCACCGTCGTCCAGGTCGTGCCGTCGGTGCTGCCGAGCACCGCGAGGGTCTGGGTGCGGGCGCCCCAGGCCGCCGACGGCGGCAGCTTCAGCACCAGGCGGCGCACGCCGTAGGACGCGCCGAGGTCGACCGTCCAGGACTGCGGGAAGGCGTTGTTGACCGACTCCCAGTACGAGTTCGCGTCGCCGTCGACCGCCTTGCCGGGCGTGTAGACGTCCTGGGAGCCGGTCGCGGTGGCCGGGCGGCCCTTGGCGAGGTTGCGGTTCGGGTCGGGTTCGGGGTTGCCCTGTCCGGGGCGCGGCCAGGTGGAGCAGTCCGACCAGGTGCTCGACCAGCCGGAGTTGCCGCCGCCGTCGGTGAGCGTGAAGGAGCCGGAGTTCGCCGGGAAGGGGCAGTTGTACACGCCGGCCGCGCCGACCTGGGTGGCGGTGACGTTCCTGAAGACGGCGGCGCCCTGCGCCTCGGCCTGGACGACGACCGTCCCGGTGTTCCGCACGGTCGCCCCGGTGACGTTGACGTTGCGCACCGGGTAGCCCTGCCCGCCGCCGGATACGAACTCGAAGGCGCTGTAGGGGCTGTCGGTGATCGTGGTGTCGGTGATGTTCACCGTGGCGTTGACGGCGCTGTCGTAGGAGTCGACGCGCAGCGCGCCCATCGGGTGGTTCCAGTTGGGGTTCATGGCGCCGGCGCGCACCAGCGTGTTGCCGTCGACCGTGATGGTGCCGACCAGCGGGTGGAAGGGGTCGAGGAACTTCTGGTTGGAGATCGCGATGCCGCTGCCGAGGGCGTTGGTGTCGGAGACCAGGTTGTCGCGTACGGCGATGTCGGTGCCGCCGTAGACGGCGATGCCGTTGGCGAGGTTGGGCTGCGAGACGGTGTTGTGCTCGAAGGACGAGTCGGTGTCCGGGGCGTACAGGGACCACATGGCCAGGGCGTCGTCGCCCTGGTTGCGCAGGAAGTTGTTCCGCACCCGGACGCCCTTGGCGTTGCCGTTGAGGTTGAGGCCGTCGGCGGTGGTGTCGAGGATGCGGTTGTTCTCCACCACCAGGTTGTCGTTGTTGCCGGTGAGCCACAGACCGACCTTCAGGTGCTGGAGCCACATGCCGGACACCGAACTCCCGGGTCCCAGCGAGCCGTTGACGAAGTTGTCCGGGCTGGAGTCGACGCGCTCGGTGACCTCGCCGATGACCGCGAAGTCCTTGACGCGCACGTTGCCGGCGGAGCTCTGCTGGTCGATGAAGCGGGAGGTGTGCACGACCGAGTACCAGTGGCCGGCGCCCTGGAGGGTGACGTTCTGTACGCCGTTCAGGGAGGAGGTGAGCCGGTAGTCGCCCGGCGGGATCCAGACCGTGCCGCCCTGGGCGGCGGAGATGGCGTCCCGGAACGCCTGGGTGGAGTCGCCGTTGCCGGTGGGGTCGGCGCCCTTGGCGACGACGGACACCGACCCGGCGGGCTGGGCGGCGGCCGCGCCCGCCTGCTCGAAGTCGGCAACGTCGACGGTCACTTGCACATTGGTCGCCTCGACGGCGACCTTGTCGCCGGCCTGGACGGTCCGGCCCAGCAGCATCCGGGTGTTGTCGAAGAAGTGGTGGGTCCTGGAGCCGGTGATCCAGCCGGTGTCGACGTAGGAGTACTTGGCGGTCACCGGCAGGGTCTTCGCGAGCCGGCTGCCGTTGACGTACACGGCGAGCGCGCCGGACTGGCCGTCGGGGACGCTGTAGGCGACGTTGAGCGCGTCGGCCGTGCGCGGCACGGTGAACTCCACGCGCTGCCCGGGCGCCAGTCGGACGGCCTGCCGGCCGGACGCCTCCGAGGCGAGCGTGCCCTGCGTGTGGTCGGGGCCGATCCGTGTGCCGTTGCCGCTCGCCGACTCGGCCTCCACGGAGGTGAAGGGGAGCGTGGCACCCGCCGCCGCGTGGGCGGCCGGGGCGAGGGTGACGAGCATGCCGGCGGCGAGGGCGACGACCGCCCCGATGGCCGGCATGCGCCGGAGGTGTCCGGCGGTGCTGCTGTGCATGTGCCGATCCCTTCGTTGTGGGGTGCGTGGGACAGCGCGGTGGTACGTGAGGGGCTCAGGCCCGCAGCCAGGCGGCCGTGTCCTTCGGCAGCCGGCCCGTGGGGTCCAGGGGGCCGCTGGTGAGCAGGAGCCGGGAGTGCGCGGGGAGCGGGGCGGGCGTGGCCGAGAGGTTGACCACGCACAGCGCGTCCGCGCGGGCGAAGGCGAGCACGCCGTCGGGGGCGGGCAGCCAGGTCAGGCGGCCGTCGCCGAACACGCGGCGCAGGGCGATGGCCGTGCGGTAGAGGGAGAGCATGGAGTGCGGATCCCGCCGCTGGCGGTCGACCGCGTACGACGGCCAGTCGGCCGGCTGCGGCAGCCACGGCTCGTCGCGGGAGCCGAATCCGGCGTACGGCAGGCCGGCGGCCCAGGGCAGCGGCACCCGGCAGCCGTCACGGCCGGGGTCGGTACCGCCCGAGCGGAAGTGCATCGGGTCCTGGATGCTCTCGAGCGGGATGTCGGCCTCCGGCAGGCCCAGTTCCTCGCCCTGGTAGAGGTAGACCGCGCCGGGCAGCGCCAGCGACAGCAGGGCGGCGGCCCGGGCGCGCCGGGTGCCGAGCGCGAGGTCCGCCGGGGTGCCGAAGGCCTTGGTGGCGAAGTCGAAGGCGGTGTCCGCACGGCCGTAGCGGGTGACGGTGCGGGTGACGTCGTGGTTGCACAGCACCCAGGTGGCCGGGGCGCCGACGGGGGCGTGCTCGGCGAGGGTGGTGTCGATCGCGGCGCGCAGCCGGCCGGCGTCCCAAGGGCACGTGAGGAAGGAGAAGTTGAAGGCGGTGTGGAGTTCGTCGGGGCGCAGGTAGCGGGCGAAGCGCTCGGGGTCGGGGAGCCAGACCTCGCCGACGAAGACGCCGTCGTACTCGTCGGCCACGCGCCGCCAGGAGCGGTAGATGTCGTGGAGCTCGTCGCGGTCGAGGAAGGGGTGGGGCTCGGGGTGCGCGGCGAGGTCGGGGAGGTCCGGGTCCTTGGCGAGCAGGGCCGCCGAGTCGATGCGGACGCCCGCGACGCCCCGCTCGAACCAGAAGCGCAGGACGTCCTCGTGTTCCTGGCGGACGGCCGGGTGGGCCCAGTTGAGGTCGGGTTGTTCGGGGGTGAACAGGTGCAGGTACCAGTCGCCGTCGGGCAGCCGGGTCCACACCGGTTCGGTGGAGCCGGCGAACTGCGAGGGCCAGTCGTTGGGCGGGAGTGCGCCGTGCGGTCCGCGTCCGGGCCGGAAGTGGAACAGCTCGCGTTCGGGGCTGCCGGGACCGGCGGCGAGCGCGGCCCGGAACCAGGGGTGCTGGTCGGATACGTGGTTGGGCACGATGTCGACGATCGTGCGGATGCCCAGCCCGGCGGCCTCGGCGATGAGCTTCTCCGCCTCGGCGAGGGTGCCGAAGGCCGGGTCGATGGTCCGGTAGTCGGCGACGTCGTAGCCGCCGTCCTTCAGGGGTGACAGGTACCACGGGGTGAACCACAGGGCGTCCACGCCGAGTTCGGCCAGATACGGCAGTCGGGCGCGGACGCCCGCGAGGTCGCCGGTGCCGTCGCCGTCGCCGTCCGCGAAGCTGCGGACGTAGACCTGGTAGATGACGGCGTCACGCCACCAGTCGGGGTCCTTGCGGGCAGGGGTGGGCTGTCCCACGGAGCTTGGCCTTTCTGTGGACGGGGCGGCGGCGTCAGCCCTTGGTGCTGCCCGCGCCGATCCCGGCGATGATGTGCCGCTGGAAGACGAGGAAGAGCGCCACCATCGGGATGCTGGCGATCACCATCGCGGCGATGAGCACGGTGAGCCGGACGTTCTGCGACAGCTGCACCAGGGCCACGCTGATCGGCTGCTTGCCGGTGTCGGAGAAGACCATCAGCGGCCACAGGAAGTCCTGCCAGACGGCGACCAGCGCGAAGATCGACACCACGCCGAGCACCGGCCGGGACATGGGCAGCACGACGGACCACAGGACGCGGAGCTTTCCGGCGCCGTCGATCTCGGCGGCCTCCAGCACCTCGCGCGGCAGCTGGTCGAAGAAGCGTTTGAGCAGGTAGAGGTTGAAGGCGTTGGCGACCGCCGGCAGCCAGATGGCGAGGGGGTCGTTGAGGAGGCTGGTGTGGATCAGCGGCAGGTCGGCGACGGTCAGGTACTTGGGGACGACCAGCGCCTGCGCCGGGACCATGAGGGTGGCGAGGATGCCGCCGAGGACCACCTTGCCGAACGCCGGTCGCAGCTTGGACAGGGAGTAGGCGGCGGCGGTGCAGAACACCAGCTGGCAGGCCCAGGCCCCGGCCGCCTGGACGAGGGTGTTCCCCAGGTGCCGCGGCAGCTCCATCAGCTCCCAGGCGTCGGTGTAGCCGCCGGGGTGCCAGTGCTCGGGCAGCAGGGTGGGCGGGGTGCGGGCCACCTCGTCGGGCGACTTCAGCGCGCCGGTCGCCATCCAGTACACGGGGAAGAGGAAGGCGAGCGCGAAGAGGACGACGACGGAGGTGAACACCGTCCAGTAGAGGGCCTTTCCGCGGGGGCGGGCGAGGGCCGCCGGGGAGATCAGGGTGCGGGTGCCCTGGGTCATGTGTCCCCCTCGGTGCGGGTGAGCCGCAGATACAGGGCGGAGAAGGCGCCGAGCAGGACCAGGAGCATGACGCTGAGGGCGCAGGCACCGCCGAAGTCGTTGTAGAGGAAGGCGTATTTGTAGATGAGGTAGAGCACGGTGACGGTGGAGTTCTCCGGTCCGCCGCCGGTGATGACGAACGGCTCGGTGAACACCTGCATGGTGGCGATGATCTGGAGGAGCATCAGCATCAGGATCACGAACCGGGTCTGCGGGATCGTGACGTGCCGCACGCGCTGGAGGAGGTTCGCGCCGTCCAGTTCGGCCGCCTCGTACAGCTCGCCGGGGATGGACCGGAGCGCGGCGAGGTAGACGAGGACGGTGCCGCCCATGTTGGCCCAGGTCGCGACGAGCACCAGGGAGACCAGCGCGGTGTCGGTGCCGTTCGTCCAGTTCGAGGTGGGCAGGTGCAGCAGGCGCAGTGCCTCGTTGGCGAGGCCGGCTCCCGGGTCGTAGAACCACTTCCACAGCAGGGCGCTGACCACCGGCGGGATCATCACCGGCAGATAGACCACGACGTGGAAGAAGGACTTGGCGTGCCGCAGTTCGTTCAGGACGAGCGCGAGCACGAAGGGGACCGCGAAGCCGATGAGCAGCGCCAGCAGGGTGAAGGTGAGGGTGTTGCGCCAGGCGTCGGCGAACTCGGGGTCGTCGAGGACGCGGGTGAAGTTGGCGGTGCCGGCCCACTCGGGCGGTGAGCCCGGGGTGTACCTCTGGAAGGAGATGACGACCGCGCGGATCGCCGGGTACCAGGAGAACAGGGCGAAGCAGAGCAGTCCGCCGAGGAGGAAGCCGTAGGCGCGGGCCTGGTCGGCCAGGCGGCGCCGGCGGCGCCCGGCCGGGGCGGGTGCCGGGAGCGGCGGGACGGGCGGGTGGGCGACGGGCCGTCGCTCGGCCGTCTTCGTCATGGCGGTCAGCCCCGGGCCAGAATGCTGTCGATCTTGCCGGACGCCTCCTCGAGGAGCTGGTCGATGTCGGCGTCCTCCTTGGTGAGGACGGCGGAGACGATGCCGTCGAGGACGGAGTAGATCTGCTGGGCGTGCGGCGGCTCCGTCTTCAGCCGGAGTTTGCCGTTGCCGTCGAGAAACGCCCGGTAGTTCTCCACCGGGACGTTCGCGTTGGCCTGTTTCACCCGTTGGTCGGTGGCGTCGGCGGCGCCGGTGAACAGGCGCGGTTCGGGCAGGCCGACGGGGGCGTCGTGCTTCCTGGCGCGGGCGTAGTCGCCGAGGAAGCCCTTGCCCGGGGTGAGGAACATGTGGTCGAGCCACTTCAGGCCGGCGCGGATCTGGGCGGGCGTGGCCTTCTCGCGGAACATGTAGCCGTCGCCGCCGATGAGGGTGGCGTGGCCGCCCGGCATGGGGGCCAGGGCGAGGTCCTGGTAGTCGCCGCCCTTCTCCTTGACCAGGATCGGGATGTTGTCGGGGGCGGCGAGGTACATGCCGAGCTTGCCCGAACCCATCATCTGCTGCACGTCGTTGATGACGAGGAGCTGTCTGCTGCCCATCGAGTCGTCGGTCCACCGCATGTCGTGCAGGTTCCGCAGTACGGCGCGGCCCTCGGGGGTGTCGATGGTGGCCTTCTCGCCGTCGGCGCCGACGACGTCGCCGCCTTGCGCGTACAGCTCGGCGGTGAAGTGCCAGCCGCCCTGGTTCTGGGCGCTGTAGTCGGCGTAGCCGACCGTGCCGTCGCCCAGGGCGGCGATCTTCCGGGCGGCGGCGCGGACCTCGTCCCAGGTCGCCGGGGGCCGGTCGGGGTCCAGCCCGGCCTCGCGGAACAGGGCGCGGTTGTAGATCAGCCCCATGGAGTAGCCGGTGCGCGGGATGCCGTAGACCTTCCCGTCGACGGTGTAGATGTCCCGCAGCTGCTTCTGGATGCTGTCGTAGCTCTTCAGTTCCTTCAGGTACGGGGTGAGGTCGGCGGCCTGGCCCAGGTCCACGACGTGCCGGACGTCGGTGAAGTACGTGTAGAAGACGTCCTCCATCTGGCCGCCGGCGAGTTTGGCGTCGAAGGTCTTCGGATCCTGGCAGGGGAAGGCGTCGTGGGCGACGACGTCGATGTCCGGGTGGGCCTGTTCGAAGGCGGCGGTGTCCGCCTCGAAGAAGGCGCGGTCGGCCTTGGCGCTCCTGGGCGGCTCGCAGTTGACGGTGATGCGGGTCTTGCCGCTCGCCGCGCCGTCGGCGCCGGACCCGCAGGCGGTGGCGGCGAAAGCGAGGGAGGAACAGACGCCGATCGCGACGACGGTACGGCGGAACCCGGTGTGTCTCATCGGTGGACCCCTCATGACACTCGTGGCAGGAGCGGTGGGCGCCGCACACTCAAGCACCGCCGCCATCCGTCCGCAAGATGTCGCGCAGGATCTGTAATTATTCGACAGCCAGCCGGATCTTTCGGAGGCTCAGTCGCGCGGTGCTTGCGCGGTGGAGCCCCGCACCACCAGCTCCGGCTCGAACAGCAGCTCCTCCGCGGGTACGGCGGTGCCGCCGATCCGCGCGTTCAGCAGCTCCACGGCCGCGCGCCCCATGGCCTCGATGGGCTGGCGGACGGTGGTCAGCGGGGGTTCGGTGCAGTTCATGAACGCCGAGTCGTCGTAGCCCACGACGGAGACCCGGCCCGGGACGTCGTACCCCTTGCGGCGGGCCGCCCGGACGGCGCCGAGGGCCAGCGGGTCGGAGGCGCAGATGATGCCGGTGACGCCCCGGTCGATCAGCCGGGAGGCGGCGGCGTGCCCGCCCTCGAGGGAGAAGATGGCCCGCGCGACGAACTCCTCCGGCAGGTCGCCGGCGATCGCCCGGGCGGCGGCGAGCTTGCGGGCCGAGGGGACGTGGTCGGCGGGGCCGAGGAGCAGGCCGATGCGCTCGTGACCGAGGGAGGCCAGGTGCCGCCAGGCCTGCTCGACGGCCACGGCGTCGTCGCAGGACACGCCCGGGAAGCCGAGGTGTTCGATGGCCGCGTTGACCAGCACGACCGGGATGTTGCGCGCGGCGAGCAGCCGGTAGTGGTCGTGCGGCGCGTCGGCCTGGGCGTACAGGCCGCCGGCGAACACGACGCCGGAGACCTGCTGCTGGAGCAGCAGTTCGACGTAGTCCGCCTCCGAGACCCCGCCCTTGGTCTGGGTGCACAGCACCGGGGTCAGCCCGAGCTGGGCCAGGGCGCCGCCGATGACCTCGGCGAACGCCGGGAAGATCGGGTTCTGCAGCTCGGGCAGGACCAGGCCGACGAGCCGGGCGCGTTCGCCGCGCAGCTGGGTGGGGCGCTCGTAGCCGAGCACGTCGAGAGCCGTCAGCACGGCCTGCCGGGTGGCCTCGGAGACCCCGGGTTTGCCGTTGAGCACCCGGCTGACGGTGGCCTCGCTGACCCCGACCTTCTTGGCCACTTCCGCAAGTCGTCGCGTCATGAGCGCAAGGCTAGCGCAAGTGTTGCAAGCGGCTTGCGTAAATGCGGCAGGGGGCGGGTGAGGTCACCCCTCGGGTGCCGGGACCGCTGTGAGGTGGGACGTGGCGCCTCGGGGGCGGCGGGGGCGGCGTACGGCCGAGGCGGGGCGGCGGGGCTCGCGCAGCACCATCGTCAGGCGCCGGTAGCCCAGCTCCCGCAGCGGTTGCGGTGCCTCCTCCACGATGCGGCACTCGGTGCGCCCGTGGCGCGGGTCCGGGTGGTGCAGGAGGCGTACGGCGCCGTCGAGCCGGGTCGCGGCCTCGCCGACGGCGCTGATCCAGTGCGGCAGGCCGTGCCGGTAGGCGGCCTCCATGATCGGGTCCTGGGCGATCTCCCGGCGCACGGCCTGGAGTTCGTGGTCGTGGCCGTAGAACTCCAGCGCGGTGCGCAGTTGGGCCAGCATCGGCAGGCACCAGGCCGCTTCGTGCTCGCCGAGGATCCCGCCCGCGTCCGGGTGGAACAGCACGAACCGCAGGAAGTTCACCCCCGGCATGGCCGTCGGATGCGGGCCGACGCCGCGGAACAGCGCCTCGAACGCCCGGTTCGCCATGACCACGTTCCACTGGTGGTCGACGACCATGGACGGGCACGACATGTACTCCAGCAGCGCCCCGTAGTCCTGGAGGTACGCCTGGGTGTCGCAAGTGTCGGGGACGGGCCGCGGTGCCGGCCGCTGCCCTCCTGCCTGATGTGCCATCGGGAGGTCACCCCTCTTGCCTCTGCGGCCTTTCACGCGGCGATGCGATCCTGCTGCCCAGGCAAGAGTCGTGTCAACTATCGTGGCATTTCGTGCCGGTTGACGGCTGAAATTCGCCACAGTTGTGGCGACACCTGGATGTGGGTTCCGGACACGGGCTACTCTCCGGGAAGTTCACGGCGATCGCTCGTGAGAAGCACGGACGCACCTGAAGCCCTCTTTAGAGACGTAGGAGTTCTGTCGGTGACGGATGGCTACGAGGATCCGGGCGCCTCGGCGACCGCCCAGCTGCCGGCCGTCGTCGCCCGCGTCACCGCGCTCGCCGACCGCCTCGGCGTACCGCACGCCGAGGTCTTCGACGTCGGGCGGCTCTCCATCGCCTGCGGGGTGCCCGAGCCGGTGGTCAGGGCCCTGCTCAGCGGACGGCCGGCGGGTGAACCGGACGTCCAGGCCCGGTTCCTGCAGCGCCTGGACCTGCTGCGCCGCACCCGGCTGAAACCGGGCGGACGCCGCTACACCCAGCAGGAGATCGCCGACGGCGCGGGCATGTCCCGGCAGCAGGCCGGCGCCCTCATCAACGGCGACCGGCGGCCCACCATGGAGCACTGCGACGCGTTGCAGCGCTTCTTCCGGGTGCACGCCGGCTTCCTCACCGCGGAGGATCCCGAGGCACTGGCGGGCGCGTTACAGCGCGTCGAGCAGGAGCTGCTGCAGAAGCTCGCGGACCGGGAGCGGGCCGATGTCGAGGCCGCGGAGGATCCGCTGGAGCGGTTGCTGCAGGACCACGGGGTGCGCGGAATCGCCTGGCGGGCCGCTCAGTTGCCCACCGACCAGCACCGGGACAAGGTCGCGGAGTGGCTGGACATGCTCCTGGAGAGCGTGAAGCGGCCCGAGTCCTGAATGCGGGCGGTAGATCCGGGCGCCCGCCGGTGACGGGCCGTACGGCACACCCGGATGCGGCCGTTTCCTCCTCGCGCCTGCGCTGAGCGGGCGAACACGGGCCGAGCCGGACCGGATTGTCAGTGGCGGGCGGCAAGCTGGGGATGTGCGCCGCGGGACGCGGTGCACGGCGCCGCAGGGCGCGTGACCGTGACGCCTACCCGGGGAGAGCCGACGATGCCCACCGCCGTACTGACCGATCGTGAGCGCACCGCCGTCCAGGCGTATCTGCGGCTGCTCCACACGGTGCGCGCCGCCCTCGACGCGCCGCCGGAGGCCGGCCGGCCCGCCGTCGTGCCGCCCGCGGTCCTCGCCGAGGCCGAACAGGCGCTGGCCCACGCCGGACTGACGGGCAACGAGGCGGAGTTCTTCCGCCTGCTGCGCGACTGGTACCCGCCCGCCTGACGGGGCCCGGTGGCGGGGCACGGGGGCGGATGGGGCGGGTGGGCTACGCGGTTCACCGGCCGTCAGGGGCACGGTGGCGGGTGCGGTACGCGGTCTGCCGGTCCGTCAGGCACTCGGTGCCGGGGAGGCGTGCGGTACGACGACGGACGTCGCCGCCACTCCGTCCCTGACGATCCACCGCCCCTCGAAGGCCTGGAGGCGCCGGCCGCCGACCAGCGGCCCGGGCACCAGGAGCTCGGCGCGCAGGGTGCCGTACGACGCGCCGCCGGTGTCCGGGTGCAGGGTGATGTCGGCCTCGGAGAAGTCGAGCCACTTGCGGGTGAGCGGGAACCACGCCTTGTAGACGGACTCCTTGGCGCTGAACAGGAGCCGGTCCCAGTGCACGGTGGGCCGGCGCAGGGCCAGCTCGCCGAGCCGCGCGGACTCGGCGGGCAGGAACACGGCGTCGCCGACGCCCTCCGGGAGCGGCCCGTGCGGCTCGGCGTCGATGCCGAGGGAGGCGAGGTCGGCGGCGCGGACCAGCGCGGCGGCGCAGTAGCCGTCGCAGTGGGTCATGCTGCCGACCAGCCCGTCCGGCCACAGCGGGGCGCCCCGCTCGCCGCTGAGCACGGCCTGCGGCGGCACGCCGAGCTTCTCCATGGCGCGCCGGGCACAGCCGCGCACGGCGGCGAACTCGCGGCGCCGCTTGGCCACCGCGCGCACGACGAGCGCCTCCTCCGCCGGGTAGAGCGGGGTCTCCCACAGCGGGTCGTCAGTGTGCGCCTCCACGGCCACGACCGACTCCGGGAGCAGCTCCTCGATCACCTGCTTCGACCTCCATCGGCAGGATGCGGCGCAGCCTTCCCGGCGGTTCCGAGCGCTTGCGCCATTCGCGGGGGTAACCCACGGAGACCTCCATGAAGCGGACTCCGTCGTGCCAGGTGGTGCGGGGGATGTGCAGATGGCCGTAGACCATGGTGGCGACCCGGAACCGGCGGTGCCAGTCGGCGGTCAGCCCGGTGCCGCACCACATGGCGAACTCGGGGTGCCAGAGGATCTCGGTGGGGTGCCGGTCCAGCGGGTAGTGGTTGGCCAGCACGGTCGGGAGGTCCTCGGGCAGCTCGGCCAGCCGGCGCTCGGTCTCGGCGACCCGGGCCCGGCACCACGCCTCACGGGTCGGGTAGGGGTCGGGGTGCAGCAGGTACTCGTCGTTGCAGACGATGCCCGTGCTCTCCGCGTAGGCCAGGCCCTCCGCCTTGGTGGCGCAGCCGGCCGGCAGGAACGAGTAGTCGTACAGCAGGAACAGCGGGGCGACGACGGCCGGGCCGCCGGCGCCGCGCCAGACGGGGTAGGGGTCCTCCGGGGTGACGACGCCCAGTTCCCGGCAGACCTCGACCAGGTGTTCGTAGCGGGCGACGCCGCGCAGGGTGACCTCGTCCCTGGGATGGGTCCACAGCTCGTGGTTGCCGGGCACCCACAGCACCTTGCGGAAGCGGCTCGCGAGCGTGCCGAGGGCCCAGCGGATGTCGGCCACGGTCTCGGCGACGTCGCCGGCCACGATCAGCCAGTCCTCGTCGCTCTCGGGCCGCATGCCCTCCACGAGGGCGCGGTTGTCCGGATAGCCGATGTGCAGGTCGCTGATGGCGAGCAGCTGTCCGGTGCCGGCCGTCGACTCCACCCCGCACACCCCTTCCGATCATCCGATGGCACCACAAGAACACACCGACCCTGCCCGGGACAAGAGTCTTCTGGCCGGGTGTCAGCTTCACGGGCCGGACGGCGACTTGGCGGATCATGGTCGCTTTCCGGTCACCGTGGAGGAGGTTCCCGGACCGGATCGCGTCCCGGGTCCGGGTCGTGCCGGATCACCGTTCCACGGTATCCCGACCGTCCGGCCGGGCGCGCGTTCAGATCCGGCACCGGGCTCGAGGGTGCCGGGCAGCGGATCTCGTCCGTCGCCGTGCGGGCTCCGGGCGGTTCCTCCGGGCGCGGTCGTGAAGGTGCCCGGGCCGGGGGCGATCGGGATCTTCGGGGATGTCGGTTCGGACGTCGGCGGCCTCGTCGACGTCCTGCTGTTGCCTGAGCGGGCAGAGCGCCGGCCCGGCGAAGGCACGGTCACCGGTTTCGGGGTCTGGTGGGCCGACGGCCGTCGGCAGGTCCGTCTGGAGCCGTCCGGTCCGCGATATCCGCGGGAGACTTCGCGGACCCCGCGGCGCGCGTCAGGCCCGGCCGGCCTTCCGGTGTCGGCCGCCCTGTCGGCGCCTGCGAGCCTGTCGGGCGGACGGACGTGCCCCACTGCTGATCGGCCCGATCACCGCGACGTGTGAGACACGAGTGCGGGCACAGGCCGTTCGGGTGAGGTGGGCGCAGACACGGGCGAGGTTGATCGCGGCGCCCGTGAGCTGGTGCCGCGGGCTCGTCCTGCCAGGCCGCGGGTGCACGGTGCTGAGCCGGGCCGCCTGCTCCAGCACCGCGTACAGCCGCCGGCTACGCCCGCCGCGCCGCCTGCCGGAGGACTTTCGGTCAGCGGTGCGCCGCGGACCCGTGCTCGCCGGCCATCCGCAACCCGGCAGCCGCCCGAACTGCCGGTGGCGTGCGTCGGCTCTCCCGCGCCGCCGGCGGACCTTGCGCGGCGGCACCGGCTCGTGCGCGGCCCCCGCGGGTGCCGGCGCGGATGCGGCGGCACCTCCTGCCGGGCCGTCGGCTGCCGACAGCCGTCGGCCCCGGGCAGCCCGGCTCGGTCGGCGTGGCAGCGTCGCCGGCCGGTGGCGCCGGTCCCTGGGGCACGCCGCGCCCGATGTCCCGCACCGCACCGGTGTGCCCACCGCCGACCGACTCCTTCGGCAGCGGCGCGGCGACATTGCTGACCGCGTCCACGGCGGCACCGAACCCCGAGGGCGCCGGCTTGCGCCATGGCGACTTTCGACCTGAACCTGCCGGCACGCCGAGGCTGCCGGTGGCGCGTGCCGCGAGAACATCCGGCAGATTCGACGCCGGCCGACATCATGGGTCTTTCCGCGAGCCGGCCGGTGATGCCGTGCACCTGCTCGGTCAGGGAAGGTGACCGGGCTGTGGCCGGGCAAGGTGCCGTTGCAGGTCGATGTGCCGGAACTGATACACCGGCCCCACTTGCCGTAGCAAGCCGCGATGCTCATGGGCGTCGTGCAGGAATGCCATCAGGTGCCACGGGACCTTGTACCGCACGGCCAGGTAGATCCGGGCCGTCACGAAGTATGCCCATGCTGTCTGGCGCAGCCCGAGCGCGACCCCGAACCCCAGCCCCGCTCCCGTGACGACCGCAGGCACGATCACCGTCCCGAGCAAGGACCCGAACAGGGACCAGCCGGACGGCACATCCGTGTAGTCGTCCGTGAAAACGAGTCCGACGACGCTCACGTTCACGAGCCAGCCCAAGGGCCAGCCCACAAGGCCGAACACGGCTCCGAAGGTGAGTCCGGCCGTACCTGCGACCGTCCAGAACGTACGGCGGTCACTGATGAGCAACGCGACAGGCCCTGTGAGGGAGGCCGGGTCGGGTTCCTCTCCCCCCAGCCCGCCCACGAGCCAGCCGAGAAGTCCGAACCCGAGCCCGACGGTGAGCCCGGCCACGAGCCCGTCCATGAGCCCGGTGAGGCCGAGCGCGAACCCGAAGGTGATCCCGGTGACGAGCCCGGTCACCAGTCCGGCTGCGAGCCCGCGCCGACTCGACCAGCGGAACCGGGTGCTGGGGGCCGCGGCAGTCGATTGGCGCCCGGCCTTGCGCCCAGCCGTCAACCCGGCCGCGAGCCCCGTCACGGGCCCCGCCACGAGCCCCGTCACGGGCCCGGCCGCAACCCCGACGGTGAACCCGCCGACGAGCCCGACCACAAGGCCGACCATGAGCCTGACCAGGAGGATCCTGATGCGTGCCGGGACGGCCAGAGGGAGTTCCCACCAGGCCAGATCCGGGGTGCCTCCGCGCTGGTGGTGCAGGAACCGTGCGAGGAGGAGGAAGGTCCGGTGCGCCTGCGCCGCCGTCCAGCGGGGCGGGCGGGGGCGATCGGCCGTGTAGGCGGCGGGGATGAAGGCGTTGAAGAGGTGGGCGTCCAAGGTGGCGCGATCAGGAAAGGCCGTGGTGTCGCACAGCCGGTCCGGGTCCGCGGCGGTGGAGTCCTGGGCCGTGCCGGGCCGGGGATTGTGGGCGGTGCGGGCCAGGAACAGCCCCAGTGGGGTGCTCAGCGCCTGACCGACAGGGGAGGAGCTGCCCAGGTCCGCGGCCACGGCGTCCCATCGGCCGGCGGCAGGAGAGTGGGTCCCGCCGGCGTCCCGGCGCAGATAGGCGGCTGCCGCAGCGGGGGCGAGGGGGAGGAGCTGGATGGCGGCGGCGCCGTTGAGGAGGACTGCCGTGCCCGGCCGGGTGAGCGCGTCACGGTAGGGGGTGGTGCGGCTGGCCAGCACCAGGGGCTGTTGAGCGGACAGCGCGCGATTGAGGGCGTCCAGGGCGATCGCGTGCCACTCGGAGGGCAGTTCGTCGAAACCGTCGAGCAGGGGCAGGATACGACCGGTGTCCAGGAGCGCCTGAGCCAGGTCGTCGGCCCCGGCTGCGGCGGTGGCCGCTGTCGTGGCGATCACCTGGGCCGGAGCGGGACTGCTCAGACCGGGATACGAGCGGCGGAGCAGTTCGGCCATCCAGGAGTTCAGAGGCCGGCCGGGGTTCCATGAAGCCAGGGAGAACAGCACAGGCACCGGGGAGGTGGGGGTGCGACGCCGGATGAGGTCCTGTAGGAGTCGGATCAGCAGCACGCTCTTGCCCGCTCCGGGTTCGCCCAGGATCACCAGACGTCGCGTGGGCACCCGATCGGTGAACACCTCGCCGATCTCACCGTCCGCGCCGGCCAGTCCGGCGGCGTCCTGCGGCCACAAGGCGGGGTCGCCCGGCGGTCCGCCGGGCCACGCGCGGGCAAGGCTCGTCAGCAGCGGCCAGGCTTCGCCCAGGCCGGTATCGGCGGGCCGCCAGGCAACCGGCAGGGGGTAGGGATCGTTGATCCGGCGAACGGCGACCTCGTCGTCCCACTGGGCCTTGACCGCCACCGCCAACTGCTCGGCAACGGTGTCCAGATCCACGGAGGCGGCCTCGGCCCGATCGGCGCGGAAGGCCGCCCAGGCGATGTAGGCAGGCGCCAGGCCCAGCAGCACCGTCACCGCGGTCGCGGCCGTACCCAGGTGGAAATGCCAGGCCAGCGCCAGAGCCCCCAGCGCCCCCGACACCACGAGCAGCAGATACCGGATCCCCACAAGCACCGGCGCCCGGCCGGGCCCACCACGTCCCATACCGGGCATCTTTCCGCAGCCACCCCCACGCAGACCAGGGCACGTTCATCAACAGCGTCCCGACGGCAACCCGGTGGCCACCTTCAGGACCGGTCGGCGCGCTGCTGTGACCGGTGCCGTGACCGGTGACGTGACCGGTGACGTTCGCCGGCGGAAAGACCGGGTTCCGGTGATCGCCCAGCTGGTTCGGACCGTCAGCACGACCGGACCCTTTTCGGTCAGGTCGACGTCCGGGACGGTGCGGTCGCGGGCCTCGTGGCCACCGGCATGACGGTGGGCCTGTTCGCTGTCACCGGCGTCCACGGCATCCTCGTCCCGGACCTGTTCTTCGCCCGGGGCGCCGACCACGAAGGCTCGCCCCGGCGCATCACGCTCGGGCGACACCTCGGCTTCGCGATCCGCTCCCGCTCGCGTTCGGCACCAAGGCCGCCAGGCGTGGCGGCCGACGCCGGTGTGGCCGGATACCGACGGTCCCGTTGAGCGAAAGTTCGACAGTACGTAATTATGCGAACTGTCGTAGTGAGCCGGGCCCCCCTGCCCATGACCCGAAGGGTCGACTATGCCCCCCTCCCCCCGGACGCACCCGCGGCCGACCGGACCCGGCCGGACCCGGCCGGGCTGGAGCCTGGCGCTGCTGGCGCTGGCCCAGCTGATCTTCTCCCTCGACCTGAACATCGTGTTCGTCGCCCTGCCCGACATCGGCGCCGACCTGGACTTCCCCGGCCAGACCCAGCAACTGGTCGTCAGCGCCTACGTGGTCTTCGCCGGCGGCTTCCTGCTGCTCGGCGGCCGGGCCGCCGATCTGCTCGGCCGGCGCCGGATCTTCGTGCTCGCGCTCTCCGTGTACGCCGTCTCCTCGCTGGCCGGCGGACTGGCGGGCAGCCCGGAGGTCATCGTCGCCGCGCGGGCGGTGCAGGGCATCGGCGGCGCGCTGCTGCTGCCGTCCACGCTGTCGCTGATCAACACCCTGTTCGAGGAGGGCCCCAGGCGGAACCGGGCGCTCGCCGTGTGGGGCGGGGCCGGGGCCAGCGGCCTGACCGTCGGCGCTCTGCTGGGCGGCCTGCTCACCGAGGCCTTCGGCTGGCCCGCCGTGTTCTTCGTCAACGTGCCGCTGGCCGGGCTCGTCGCCCTGGCCGCCGTGTTCGTCATCCCGCGCGACCCGGCGGGCGGCGCGGGCCGCCGGTTCGACCTGCCCGGCGCCCTGACCGTCACCGCCGGCGCCACCCTGCTCGTCTTCGCGCTGGTGGAGGGCCCGGAGTGGGGCTGGGCCGCGCCGGCGGTCATCGGCGCGGCCGTCGCCGCCGTGGTGTGCCTCGCCGCGTTCGCCGCGATCGAGTCCCGCAGCGCCGACCCGCTGATGCCGTTCCGGCTGTTCCGCAACCGCAGCCTGAGCGTGGCCATCACGGTGACGTTCCTGTACATGGCCACGTTCGGCACCCTGCCCTACTTCCTGACCGTGCTGCTGCAGTCGGTGCACGGCTTCAGCGCCCTGGAGACCGGGCTCGCCTTCCTCGTGCCCTCCGTCGCCATCGCCGCCGGCACCCAGCTCGGCGAACGCATGACCACCCGGCTGGGCGCGCGCACCACGCTGGTCACGGGCTTCCTGGTCGGCGCGGCGGGCACCGCGGCCCTCTCCCTCGGCTTCGACGCGGACGCCGGCTACGGCATCGCCGTACCCGGGCTGATCGTCTCCGGGGTGGGCCAGGGCATCGTGTGGACGTCCATGTGGATCGCCGCCGCCACCAAGGTCGCGCCCGGCGAACAGGGCATCGCCAACGGCATGGCCTCCACCACCCTCAACCTGGGCAACGCCATCGGTCTGGCCGTGCTCACCGCGCTCGCCGACGCCGGCACCGACGGCAAGACCGGTCGGGCGCTGCGGGCCGCCACCGCGGACGGGGAGTTCCTGGTCGTCCTGCTCACCGCGGCCGGCATGGTCCTCGGCCTGCTGATCGCGCTGTGGCTGCCGCGCGCCCGGGCGGCCGGCGCGCCCGTCACCGGCTCGCCGGAGCCCTCGGCGGGGGCCGGGGCGCCCGCCGCCGTCACCGAGGAGGCGGCGGCGCCGGGGAGCCACTGACACGCGCGGTGCGGCCCGCACCGGCAGGGTGCGCGAGTGGGCTCCGGTTGGCCGTATGATCGCCCCGACACCGGCGCCCCGACTCCCTTTCCCCCAGGGCCGTTTGGTGACCCTTCCTCGCACCTGCCCGGGCACGGGCCGCTCCGCCCTGCCCGCACACCCGAAAGGCGGCCTGCATGCTCTCTCGCGTACGCGTCTGGCTCAACCGCACGTACGCGGAGAACGTGTTCTTCATGGATCAGCTGCGGAGAAATCCCGGTGACCGGGCGGTCGAGATCCACGCCACGCACGGTGACCCGGACTCACCGGTGCTGGCCGCCGCCGACACCGCCGAGCTGGAGCCGGAGGGCCTGTCCCCGGCCGCGTACGTCGAATACGCGCTCGACCAGTGCGCCCGGCGCGGCATCGACGTGTTCGTGCCCCGGCTGAACCAGGCCGCGATCGTGGCGCACCGGGCCGAGTTCGCGGCGGCCGGTACGGCGCTGCTCGCGCCGACGCCCGAGGCGGTCGCCGTGTTCGAGAACAAGGCGATCGGGTACGAGGCGGTGCGCTCGGTGGGCGTCCCGGTGCCGCCGTGGTGGCGGGTCCGGACGGCTGACCAACTCCTCGCCGCCGTGAAAGAGTTGGAGGAGGCCGGGCACCAGGCGTGCGTCAAGCCGGCCGCCGGGGCGGGCGGGGCCGGCTTCCGGGTTGTCACCCGGTCCCCCCTGTCCCTGTCCCAGCTGAGCGGCTTCCCCGGCCCTTCCGCGCAGCTGGACGCGGTCCTCGACGCGTTGCGGCGGTCCGGGGAGCCGGTGGACTGGCTGGTGATGCCCCGCCTGGCGGAGCCGGAGGTGTCCGTCGACTGCCTGACCGGGACGGACAACCGGGTACGGCTCGCCATCGGCCGCACCAAGAACGGCCGCCGCCGGGGCTTCACCCTGGACGAGCGGTGGCTGGCCCCGGCCCGGCTGATCGCGGAGGGCTTCGGGCTGCACCATCTGTCCAACATCCAGTTCCGGATGCTCGGCGACCGTCCGGTGCTGCTGGACGTCAACACCAGGCCCGCCGGCGGGCTGCACCAGCTGTCGCTCTGTGGGGTGAACGCGCCCTGGGCGGCGGTGCGGCTCGCGCTGGGCGACGACCCCGGGGTGATCGAGCCGCCGTTCCTCGGCCAGGACTACACGGTGCTGGCGGGACCGCGTCCGCTGCTGCCCGCCGGGCTGACCCGGCAGCGGCCGGAGCCCGCCGAGACGACGCTCCCGGCGGTGCCGGCGCCCGCGCACACGGCCCCGGCGGGCGAGGTGCTGCCGCTCTAGGCGGCCGACTGTCCTTCGAGACGGCCGGGACTTTCCGGCCGACCGGCGCGCCGTCGGGGCTTCCCGGCCGGTCGGTACGCCCCGCGGGGTTTCTCGGCCGGCCGGTGCGCCGTCCGGGCTTCGCGGCCGACGGGTGCGTCGTCGGGGTTTCTCCGCCGGCCGGTGCTTCGTCCCGGCTTCCCGGCCGACGGGCGCGTCGTCGGGCTTCTCCGCCGGCCGGTGCTTCGTCCCGGCTTCCCGGCCGACGGGCGCGTCATCGGGCTTCTCAGCCGGCCGGTGCGCGGATCGGGCGGAGCAGGGCGGCTCGCGTCCGGCGGGCCGTGCGTGTCACGCGGTCGCCCAGTCGGCGCAGTACGGAGGCCGGCAGGAAGACCGCGTCCGCCACGATCATCGCCAGCGAGAAGAACGGCAGGCCGAGCAGCGTCCCGATTCCCGCGTGCATCCCCATCATGACCATCACCATCGCGGTGCGGGTGCGACGGTTGAACAGCAGGAAGGGGAAGGCGACTTCGGCGATGACCGTGCCGTAGGTCAGCAGCAGGACGACCAGGCTGTTGCTCGCGACGGCCCGGGACAGCGCGGGCCACGGCGTGACGTTGCCGATGTGCAGCGCGTAGTACAGCGCCGTGCCCTCCTGCCAGAGGGATCCCTGGATCTTGTACCAGCCGGAGGACGAGTAGATCAGGCAGATCTGGACCGCGATGACGAGCATCGCCCCGGCGTGCACCACGTTGCCGGCCATGGTCAGGACGGTGCGCGGCTCACCGGGTGCGCGGCGCCGCACCAGCCACCCCACCAGGTGCGCCGCGAGGAAGGCCCAGAGCAGCCACGCCCAGCCCGCGCCGAGCCGTCCCAGCCCGGTGACCAGGGCGAGTACGGCGGCGCAGCACACCCACAGGACGATCCCGGTCGCGTCGGTGCCGTGGTCCCGGCCTTTCGCGGCACGGCGGGCGTCCAGCGACCAGACCGCGCCGCAGCGGGTGAACACCAGGTAGACCGCCATGATGTGGAGGAGGTTGTCGCCGCCGTTGCCCACGAAGGGGTTGCGGTTCTGGACCGCCATCACGGCGATCATGAAGAGCAGGGAGGCGGTACGGGTCCGCCAGCCGAGGAGCAGCATCACCGACGCGGCGACCGCCGCCGCGTAGACGGCCTCGAACCACGGCCGGCCGTCGTACCACAGCAGGACGGTGAAGGCGTGGGTCGTGGCGTTCCACTGCCGGGCCATGTCCCAGCTCCACGCGCCGTCCGGGCCGTACAACTCGGCGCGGTCCACCCATTCGCGCAGCAGCAGGGCGAGCCAGGTCAGCGCGAGGCCGATCCGGAGGACGGCGGCCTGGTACGGCGCGAAGGGCTCGGCGGCGATCCGCGCCAGACCTCGCCGCACGGCCGTGGCGAAGCCGCGCGACAGCGGGGCCGGACCGGGCGGTCCGAAGGGACGGCCGGGCGGCGCCGAGGGGTATGCGGTCATCCGGCGTCCTCCGCCCTCACGGTCCACCACGGCTGGACGAGGTAGCTCGTCCTGGTGTCGACGTACTGGTAGCTCCACGGGGGCGCCGGCACCGGTGTGACGGCCGAACGCAGCTGGACGCGGCGTACGGTGCCGCCGTCGGCCCGCGGGCCGAGTCGCGGGACGGCGATGCGCACCAGGTACTGCCGCATGAGGCTTCCGTACAGGCCGGTGGGGCGGCCCTGGCTGTCGAGCGACTCGATGAAGTTGTTCCAGGCGACGCGCAGTTCGTTCTGGTACGCCTGTCCGGGCAGCGGATGGTGCGCGATCCGGGTCTCGTCCCGCGCGGTCAGGTCCAGCCACCGGGTGGTGGAGAGGGTTCCGTCGGGCATCTCGACCTGTGCGCGGGCGTGCACATGGGTGTTCGCCGTCGACGGGTTGGGGGCGAAGAGCTTCCACTGCTGGGCGAATTCCGGGCCGAGGTACCGGCTGATGCCGGCGGCGTGCCGCTGGGAGAGGGGGTTCGGGGGCGCGATGGCGAGGAAGACCACCGCCAGGTGCACGGCGGCCCCGACGACGACGGCCACCGCCGTGAGCGCGATGATCCACCGTGAGACCGGCGAGAGACCGGACAGTCCTCCCGGGCCGCCGGCGCGGCCACCCGGCGAGCGGTCCCCCGGGTCCGGCCGCTCCTTCGGCAGCACCTTGGCATCAGGAGGTCGCATGGCATTTCCAGGAGGGGTGCGGGTGTCGGTCGCATACGGTTTCCCGGCACCGGCCGGGCGGCAAGGGGCAGAACGACCCCTTTCTTCCTCGTCCTCATTCACCGGTCAGGCCGTATCGCAACGCCAGCCGGGTCAGATCCGCCCGGCGATGAAATCCGCTCTTGCTGCGCAGCCGGTCCAGATGCGAGTGCACCGTATTCTCGGTGATGTTCAGCGTGACCGCGATTTCCCGGTCCGTGGCGCCGTCGGCGAGCAGCTGTAGAATTTGCCGCTCCCGGTCGGTGAGACGCGGCGGCGGCGCGGGCAGGACCCGGCCGTCGAGGTCGGCGGAGAAATAACTGCTCCCGGAGGCCACGGCACGGATGGCCGTCAGCAATTCCGTTTCCCCGATTCTGTGGCCCAGATAACCGCGGGCCCCGGCCTCGATGCACAGCACGGCGTCGGACTGTTTCTCGGAGAACGCCAGCACGACGACCGCGTGTCCCCTGCGGTGCAGCCGGGAGACGACGCTGGACGTCTCCCAGGTGGGCAGCTGGACGTTCAGCAGGACGACCTCGCCGTCGTTGCCCTGATCGCGGTAGTCGCCCACCTTCTGGACCGAGGCCACGATCCGCAGATCCGGTTCGGGGTCGATCACATGCGTCAGGCCGTGGGCGATCAGCGGGCAGTCGCAGATGACGCTGATGGGGGTCTCGGGTGCGTCCATACGGGCTCCAGGGCGTAGCGGACCGCCACGCGGCGGGCGACGGGGTCAACGGCCGGCCGTCATGCCGTCGGATCCCAGAGTGGCCACAGTCCCGTGCCACGGCACGCCCAGTGGGCCAGGCGGGCGCACGAGGCCCGTTCGGTCGCCCGGACAGAGGACGGCCCCGGCGTCTCCGTACGGACGCCGGGGCCGGTGACCGGGAACGCGGACGCGTCGCCCGTCAGCCCTGCTGCTGTTGCTGCTGACCGTCCCCACCGCCCTGTTGCTGCTGACCGCCTCCATCGCCCTGTTGCTGTTGCTGCTGCTGTTGCTGTTGCTGCTGCTGCTGTTGCTGCTGCTGCTGTTGCTGCTGTTGCTGCTGTTGCTGCTGCTGTTGCTGCTGTTGCTGCTGCTGCTGTTGCTGCTGCTGTTGCTGCTGCTGTTGCTGCTGTTGCTGCTGCTGCTGCTGCTGTTGTTGCTGCTGCTGCTGTTGCTGCTGCTGTTGCTGCTGCTGTTGTTGCTGTTGCTGCTGACCGCCCCTGCCCCCCTGCTGCTGTTGCTGACCGCCCCTGCCGCCCTGCTGTTGCTGCTGCTGGCCGCCCCGGCCGCCCGGCTCGGCGAGCTTCGCGCAGGTCACCCTGGCGAACTTGGACGTCACCGTGTAGGTGTCGTTCGGAAGACCGGTGAATTCGAAGAAGCCGCCGGGTGTCGTGGTGAACGTGCCCACCGACGCTCCCGCGGAATTTCTCGCGGTGACCGTCTCACCGTCCGGGAATCCCCTTCCCGATATCGCGATCCGGCCGCCGGCGAACTGCGATGCGGTGCACGTTATGTCGTCCCGTGCTGGAGCGGCATCGGTCGAGGAGGCGGCAATGGAAATCCCTCCGGCGAGCACCATGCCCACTACGGCGGTCGCCGCGATCTGCTTCTTCATCAGTTTTTCCCATCCTTGAGTGAAAAGCCGAGCAGAGACCACCATGGCCGCTGTCACCCGCCGGCACACCCCCTGATTACTCTCCTCCAGCAGCGTCACCCGGCTCGGGCGGAGTTTTCAAGGGGTAGAAATACCGGCTCACTCACGGGGCAGAACCGCCGACCGCCGCGGAAAACATCCGCCGGCTCGCTACTTCAGATACCCCAGCCCGGGGTGCGCGGCGGCGTACTCCTCCACCAGCCGGCGGGCGATGTTCACGGAGTCCACCAGCGGGTGCAGGGCGAACGCCTTGACCGCGGTGGCCCGGGAGCCCGACTCCGCCGCGGACAGCACCTGCCGCTCGACGTCCTTCACCGCGCACACCAGACCGGTGGCGTGACCGGGCAGCGGATCCGCGGCCAGGGGGTGCGCGCCGCCCGCGTCCACCAGGCACGGGACCTCGACGACGGCGTCCGCGTCGAGGACGCGGAGGGTCGAGCGGTTGCGGACGTTGAGGATCAGTGTGGCCCGTTCGTCCCGGGCGATGGCCCGCATCAGGGCGAGCGCGACCTTCTCGTAACCGCCGGACAGGTCCTCCTCCTCGCGTTCGCCGGCGCCGGCGCTCTCCCGGTTCTCCGCCATGTAGGTCGCCTCCCGCTCGGCGCGGGTACGGTCCCAGGCGCGCAGGGCGGAGACGCCCGGGTCGGCCGCCTCGGCGTAGAACCGGGCCTGCTGGTCGCGCAGGAAGGCGCCGCGGGTCCGCTCGGCCCGCCGGTAGGCGCGGACGGTCTCCCGGTTGAAGTAGTAGTAGTGCAGGTACTCGTTGGGGATCGCGCCGAGCGAGCGGAGCCAGTCGGCGCCGAACAGCCGGCCTTCCTCGAAGGAGCCGAGCAGCGCGGGATCGCCGAGCAGCCGGGGCAGTTCGTCGCGTCCGGCGACGCGCAGGGCGCGCACCCAGCCGAGGTGGTTGAGGCCGACGTAGTCGACGAAGGCGTGCTTCGGGTCGGCGCCGAGGACCCGGGCGATGCGGCGGCCGAGGCCCACCGGCGAGTCGCAGATGCCGATGACCCGGTCACCGAGGTGGCGGGCCATGGCCTCGGTGACCAGGCCGGCCGGGTTGGTGAAGTTGATGACCCAGGCGTCCGGGGCGAGCCGGGCCACCCGCCGGGCGATGTCCACGGCCACGGGGACCGTGCGCAGTCCGTACGCGATCCCGCCCGCGCCGACGGTCTCCTGGCCCAGCACCCCCGCCGCGAGCGCGATCCGCTCGTCCTCCGCCCGGCCCTGGAGACCGCCGACGCGGATCGCGGAGAAGACGAAGCCGGCGCCTCGCAGGGCCTCGTCGAGGTCGGTGGTGGCGGACACCACGGGCGCGTCGGGAACCCCCTCGGCCTGCTCCGCCAGCACCCGGGACACCGCCCGCAGCCGGCGGTCGTCCAGATCGTGCAGCACCACCTCGGTGACCCGCCCCTCGCCGTGGTCGGCCAGCAGCGCGCCGTACACCAGCGGCACCCGGAACCCGCCACCGCCCAGAATCGTCAGCTTCACGCCCGCACCCTTCTCCGCTCCGGCACCCTGCTTCCCTGCCGCACCCTTGTAGCAGACCGGCAGCCGGGCGGGCCGCCGGCCGGCGGGTGCCGAGAGGACAGCCGCCGCCGCGTCCCGCAGACTCGGATGGGACGAATGAGACGAATGAGACCAAGGGGACGACTGGTCTGTCCTACCGGAGGGGTCGAACCGTGCACAGTGTGCCGCTGTGGCTCTGGACGGTCTTCGCCGCGATCGTGGTGGTGTCGCTGGCGGTGGATCTGCTCGCGCACCGGCACGCCCATGTCATCGGGTTCCGGGAGGCCGCCGCCTGGAGCGGGGTCTGGGTGGGACTGGCGGTCGCGTTCGGCGTCGCCGTCTTCCTCGTGGTCGGGACGACCGCCGGGGTGGAGTACACGACCGCGTGGCTGCTGGAGAAGAGCCTGTCGGTCGACAACCTCTTCGTCTTCGCGCTGATCTTCGGCTATTTCCGAGTGCCGCGGTCCAGTCAGCACCGGGTGCTGTTCCTCGGCGTCCTCGGCGCCCTGGTCTTCCGCGGCGTCTTCCTCGCCGCGGGCGTGGCCGTGGTGAGCCGCTTCACGGCCGTCCTGTTCGTCTTCGCGGTCGTCCTCTTCTACAGCGCCTACAAGATCCTCAAGGAGGAGGACGACAGTTTCGATCCCGGCAGGAGCATCGCCGTACGGCTGCTGCGCAAGGTCGTCCCCGTCCGGGAGGAGTACGCCGGCACGCGCTTCTTCGTGCGGGAGGCCGGCAGACGCGTCGCCACCCCGCTGCTGGCCGTGGTCGTCGCGATCGAGGCCGCCGACATCGTCTTCGCCGTCGACAGCGTGCCCGCCGTGCTGGCGGTGAGCAATGACGCGTTCATCGTCTACACGAGCAACGCCTTCGCCATCCTCGGTCTGCGCGCGCTGTACTTCATGCTCGCCGGCCTGCTCGACCGCTTCCACTACCTGAGCAAGGGCCTGGCTCTCGTCCTCGCCTTCATCGGCGTCAAGCTCGTCCTCCAGGCCGCGCACAAGACGATCAGCGGCCGCGTGCCCGAGATTCCCTCGCTGGTCAGCCTCGCCGTCATCGCCGCCGTCCTCGCCGTGTCCGTCGGCCTCAGCCTGCTGCGCCCGCCACCGCCCGGTGCCGCGCCGCCGCCGGCGCGTGCGGACGCCCCCGGAGAGCCGGCGCCGGCCGCCGACGGCGGCGCCCAGGCCCCCACCGGCGGACCCGAGCCGCCCGCCGGTCCACCCCGGGCGCCCGAACGGCCCCCCGGCTCCTGACACACGGCCGGGCCGTGTCGCCCCCGATGTCCCACGGCTCGCGGGCGCGGTGTCACAGTGATGAGCCGCGCAGCGCCACCGCGGGGATCACCGCCAGGGCGAGGACTCCGGCCGCCACCGCCAGGGTCGGGTAACCGCTGCCCGTCACGACCAGGCCCGACACCATGCCGCCCGTCGCGCCCGCCACGGACATGCCCACGTCCGCCAGGCCCTGCACGGTGGCCCGGGTCTCGGCGGGGGCGGCGTGCGTGAGCAGGGCGGTGCCGCCGATCAGAGCCAGGTTCCAGCCGATGCCGAGCAGGACGAGGGCGCAGGCCGACAGGGCGACGGAGGCCGGCGGGGCGAGGCCCGCGAGCAGGCCGCCGCACAGCAGGACGCCACCGGACGCGGCCGCCAGGGGCCCGCCGCCCACCCGGTCCGCGAGCAGTCCGCTGACCGGTGACGGCAGGAGCATCGCGCCCACGTGCAGGGCGATGACCAGACCCGCGGTCTGTGTGCCGTGGCCGTGCCCGGTCAGGTGCACCGGCGTCATGGTCATCACGGAGATCATCACGAGCTGGGCGGTGACCATCACGGTGGCGCCGGTGACGACCCCGGAGGCGCCGCGCACCGGCCCGTGCGGCCCGGCACCGGACGCCGGCTCCCCGCCGGAACTCTTCGCGGCCGGTCCCGGGCGCGCCGGCGGGGGGCGCAGCCACACCAGCAGCACCACGGCCGCCGCGGTGTAGGCGGCCGTCGCCAGCAGGAACGGTCCGGCGAGCCGGGGGATGCCCCAGGCGTGGGCGAGCGCGCCGGTGGGGCCGACGAGGTTCGGGCCCGCGACCGCGCCCAGGGTCATGGCGACCAGTACGGTGCCGGTGGCCCGGCCGCCCCGGCCGGGCGGGGCCAGTTCGGCGCCGGCGTAGCGCGCGAGCAGCCCCGTGGCCGTACCCGCCCCGTACACGAAGAGCGCGGCCAGCAGCAGGGCGGGCCGGTGGGCCGCGGCCCCCGCGACCACTCCCGCGCTGCCGGCGGCGGCCACGCCGTTGCCGAGCGCCAGCCCGACGCGACGCCCCCGGTGCTGGCAGACCCGCCCCAGGGCCGCGGCGCCGAGGGCCGCACCGATGGTGAACAGCGCGACCGGCAGCCCCGACAAGCTCGTGGAATCGAACAGGTCCCGGGCGAGCAGGGCGCCGACCGTGATGCCCGCCGCCATGCCGGCACCGCCGAGCACTTGGGAGACGACGAGCACCGCCAGCGCGCGGCCCGGCGCCCTGGAGGCGCCCGGCGTCGCGGGCGCCGGGACCGTCCGGGTCATGCGCCCGACCGCACCGGGACCGCCGCGCCGTCCCGCCCCGGCGCCCCATCGGCCACCCCGGACGCCACCCCGGACGCCGTCACGACGTCCTGCCCCCGTGTCCCGGCCGAATCCCCGGAACCCGCCACACCACCCCGCTCCCCTGACCCGGCTGACCCCCCTGAGGCCGCCGCGTCCTCGGCCAGGGACGCGATCTCGGCCAGGGACAGGCCGAGTTCGTCGCGCAGGAACCGTACGATCGTCCAGTGCGGCACGGCGTCCTCGTCGAAGGGGCCGAACGCGGCCGTGTAGAGGGGGATCCAGCGCAGTGCCTCCTCGGCGGCCGTGGCCCGCCCGGGTGCCTCCTGGTAGTCGTCGTAGGAGATGCTCCGGTGGTGGATGAAGCGACCGCCGGGCAGCCGCTGTTCGCACAGTTCCCGGTACTCGCGGGTCTGCAGGACGAGGTAGTGCCAGATCTCGTCGATGTCCTGCTCGACGGGGAGGAACAGGCCGCCGAGCCGGTCGGGGTGACGGGAGACCAGGTACAGGTAGCGCAGGCACTCGCGGACCTGGTGCCGTACGACGGTTTCGGCGGGGCCGCCGGGCTTGGCCAGGAAGTGCCGGACCACCTCGTCGTGCAGGGCGGGGCCGAGCAACTCCTCGGCGGTGGGGGCCGGTTCGGTGGCGGTGCCCGAAGGGGCGGGCGCTGCGGACGTGGGCATGGGAATCCTGTCGGGATCGTGGCCGGGCCGGGGAAGGGGTCGCCGGGAGGGCGGGTCAGGACGGGTCGGGCGCGGTCAGCCAGGAGTACTTGCCGGAGCGTCCGATCGGGATGCGGGCGTGGTGCTCCACCTGGCAGGAGCGCCCGGTCAGGGCGGCGACGCCGGCGGCGAGCCGGGAGGTCTCGTCGGGGGTGAGCGGTGCGTCGTCGAAGGTGGTGTACGCCAGCCGGCAGGTGTCGTGGCCGGTCAGCCGCAGGTGGTGGAGGAAGACGCGGCCGCTGACGCCGGCGATGAGGCTGTCGAGGTCGGCCTGGGCCACGGGTCCTTGCGGGGTGGGCAGGAGTTCCTTCTCCCGGCCGCAGAAGGAGACGATCCGCTCCGGGTCGGTGCTGCCGTCGCGGGTGCGCACGCAGTCGCCGGAGCGGTAGCGGACCAGCGGCATGTACGGGTTGCGGACGCTGGTGACGATGAGGCTGTGGATGCCGCTGCCCGGCGCCACCGGGATCAGCTCGACGCTCATGTCCGTGAGGTACGGCCGGTAGCGGCCCTCGGCGTCGCTGTAGAAGAGGTAGCCGAGTTCGGTGCTGCCGAAGAGGTCGACCACGGGGCGGTCGAAGTGGGACCGCAGGTAGGCGCGGACGTTGAGCGGGGTGTACTCGTAGGCGTGGACGATGCCCGCCGGGCGGGGGAAGCCGTCCCACAGGTCCCAGGCGGAGACTTTGCGGATCAGGTGGGCCAGGTGGTAGCCGGAGCAGTCCAGGAGGTACGCGCCGTCGGGGTGGGCGCCGGCCACCTCCCGGATCTCGCCGAGCATGCGCTCGACGTCCTCGCGCTCCCAGTCGGCCGGGTCCAGGCGGCGGTTGAGGTACAGCGTGCGGTCGTCGAGCCAGCGTTCGCCGGGGGTGGCGCCGGGCTTGCGGGCGTTGACGCGGGCCACGTGCTCGGTGGCCAGCACGGTGGTCAGCGAGACCCGCCGGGCCCCGGCGTGCCAGGAGGCGCCGAGCTGGGGGTGTTCGCGCCACAGGCGGTAGTAGGAGCGGAGCAGGAAGTAGGGCGGCCGGATGAGCTGCATACGGGCGTGGTTGGTGCCCGTGGACAGGACGAACTCGGCCTCTCCCGTCTCCAGCGCGCGGGCCAGTCGCGGGGTCATCCAGTTGTCGGGGAAGCCGCGGGCGATCTCCGGCTTCTCCAGGATCGGGAAGTGGCCCCGCTCCAGGGAGGCGCGGTAGATCGGGATGTCGCGCACCTTGTCCAGGACGTCGGCACTCGGCATGCGGTTCACAGGGGGCTCTCCGGGCGGTGTCGGCGGTGGCAACGGAGGGCTGCCGGCGCGGTGTCGGCGCCGGCAGCCCGGGGTGTCAGCACAACGGCCCGGAGGTCAGCGGGAGATACAGCCGCTCTTCGCCGTGGCGCTGATGCAGCCGTCCTTCGCCGCCTCGGCGGAGTTGAGGGCGACCCACCGCCGCCACACGGATTCCTCGGTCATGCGCTTGATGAGCTGGTCCATGGGAAACCTCCGGAAAGTAGGAGACGTAACGTTTCTGCACACACAGACGACCCAGGGCGTTGACGCTCACCCATCGCCACCGAAGGTAAAGAGATGGTCAATCAGTAGTCAATAGAAAGTAGAGCGGTTGGCCGGAAACACACGTTGCCACCTCGGGCCCCCGCTCCCGCACACCGGTCGGCGCGCCCGGCTTACCGCATCTCCGCCCGGAAGGCCACCGGCGTCTGGCCGGTGTGCAGATGGAAGAACTTGGAGAAGTTGGCCGCGTCGGGAAAGCCCACGGCCGCCCCGACACGGCCGATCGGCATGTCCGTGTGCGCGAGGAGGCGCTTGGCCTCCAGGATCACACGCTTGTCGATGAAGCCCTTGGGGGTCTCGCCGGTGGCCGCGCGGACGGCGCGGACCAGGGTGCGGCGGGAGTAGCCGAGGGCGTCGGCGTAGGCGCTGACACTGTGGTTGGCGGCGAAGCCCCGCTCGACGGCGTCCCGGAAGCGGATGAAGGTGCTGTCGGCGTGCTGCGGGGACGTTTCCGCGGAGCTGGCGGCGAGATGGGCCAGCCGCAGCAGGCACGCGGTCAGGGTGTGCCGCAGGACGGCCGTGTGCAGGCTGAGCGGGAGCGTGGCGGTGTCCTCGTACTCGCGGCGGAGCTGGTCGAGGGCGGCCTGGAGCGCGGTGAGCTGCGCCGGGCCGGGGTGCAGCAGCGGCGGCAGGTCGTAGCGGTACAGGCCCGTGGCCTCGACGGTGGAGCGGGGCAGAAAGCCGGGCTGCATGGTCAGCACGGTTCCGCGGTACTCGCTCTCCCGGGAGAAGCGGTGGACCTGTCCGGGGCGGATCCACAGCAGGTCGCCGGCGCCGGCCTCGTACTCGGCGAAGTCGATCATGTGCCGTACGGGGCCGCCGGTGAAGAGCATGACCACGTGGAAGTCGATGCGGTGGACGCGGTGCAGGGGGGCGTCGGCGTGCCAGGTGCGGTCGGTGCCCATGGGGCCGATCTGCATGCCGACGCCGCCGACGGCCAGCTCGGCCGGGAAGGGGAAGGTTCTGATCCCGTCGCCAGCAGAGGTGTCGTCGCCGCCGGCGGTGCCGTCGCCGTCCCCGGCTCCGCCGCCGCCATCCTGCCCCATCATGACCGCCATGCCCTTTTCGTACCGTTCCCGTCGTTCGATCACTGTCCCAGATTCACCACAGGCTGACACACCCCGACCTTTCCTCGAAAAAGTCAGACTTTTAAGTTTGAACACGTCAGGCCAGCCATCCCGCACTCACCGAGGACTTCTTGAAGATGACGACGCAGACCTCCGACGACTTCGAGTGGACCGACCTCGACCGGCGTGCCGTGGACACCGCCCGTCTCCTGGCGGCCGACGCCGTGCAGAAGGTGGGCAACGGGCACCCCGGCACCGCGATGAGCCTGGCACCTGCCGCGTACACGATCTTTCAGAAGGTGATGCGTCACGACCCGGCGGACCCCGAGTGGACCGGCCGTGACCGCTTCGTCCTCTCCCCCGGCCACACCTCGCTGACCCTCTACACCCAGCTGTTCCTCGCCGGGTACGAGCTGGAGCTGGACGACCTGAAGGCGTTCCGCACGCACGGCTCGAAGACGCCGGGCCACCCCGAGTACGGCCACACCGCCGGGGTGGAGACCACCACCGGCCCGCTCGGCCAGGGCGTGGCCAACGCCGTCGGCATGGCGATGGCCGCCCGTTACGAGCGCGGCCTCTTCGACCCGGACGCCCCGGCCGGCACCTCCCCCTTCGACCACACCATCTGGGCGATCGTCTCCGACGGCGACCTCCAGGAGGGCGTCTCCGCCGAGGCGTCCTCGCTGGCCGGCCACCAGAAGCTCGGCAACCTGGTCTTCCTCTACGACGACAACCACATCTCCATCGAGGGCGACACCGCGACCGCCTTCTCCGAGGACGTGCTGAAGCGGTACGAGGCCTACGGCTGGCACACCCAGCGGATCGAGCCCACCGCCGAGGGCGACATCGACGCCCCCGCCCTGTACCGGGCGCTGAAGGCCGCGCGGGCCGAGACCGGCCGGCCCTCGATCATCGCGATGCGCACGATCATCGCCTGGCCCGCGCCGAACGCGCGGAACACCGAGGCATCCCACGGCTCCGCCCTCGGTGAGGAGGAGATCGCCGCCACCAAGCGCCTGCTCGGCTTCGACCCGGAGCAGACCTTCGAGGTGTCCGACGAGGTCCTGACGCACACCCGCCGGGCCCTGGACCGCGGTGCCGAGGCGCACGCGGCCTGGGACAAGCGGATCGCCGAGTGGCGCGCCGCCCAGCCGGAGCGGGCCGAGCTGTTCGACCGGGTGAGCAAGGGCGAGCTGCCCGCGGGCTGGGAGGACGCCCTGCCCGTCTTCGAGGAGGGCAAGTCGGTCGCCACCCGCGCCGCCTCCGGCAAGGTGCTCCAGGCGCTCGGCCCCGTCGTCCCCGAGCTGTGGGGCGGCTCCGCCGACCTGGCCGGCTCGAACAACACCACCATCGACAAGACCAGCTCCTTCCTGCCCGCGGGCAACCCGCTGCCCGAGGCCGACCCGTACGGCCGTACCGTGCACTTCGGCATCCGCGAGTTCTCCATGGCCGCGGAGATGAACGGCATCGCCCTGCACGGCAACACCCGGATCTACGGCGGCACCTTCCTCGTCTTCTCCGACTACATGCGCAACGCCGTGCGGATGTCGGCGCTGATGCAGCTCCCGGTGACGTACGTGTGGACGCACGACTCCATCGGCCTCGGCGAGGACGGCCCCACCCACCAGCCGGTCGAGCACCTGGCCTCGCTGCGCGCCATCCCCGGGCTGAACGTCGTCCGCCCGGCCGACGCCAACGAGACCGCGATCGTCTGGGCCGAGATCCTGAAGAGGCACGCCACGCACCCGGCCCCGCACGGGCTCGCGCTGACCCGCCAGGGCGTGCCGGTGTACGCGCCGAACGAGGACGCGGCCAAGGGCGGCTACGTACTGCGCGAGTCCTCGACGGAGGTCCCGGAGGTGATCATCATCGCGACGGGCTCCGAGGTGCACCTCGCCGTGGCCGCGCGGGAGCTGCTGGAGGCCGCCGGGACCGGCACCCGCGTGGTGTCGATGCCGTCCGTGGAGTGGTTCGAGGAGCAGCCGCGCGAGTACCGCGAGCGGGTGCTGCCGCCCACCGTGAAGGCCCGGGTCGCCGTCGAGGCCGGGATCGGCCTGACCTGGTACCGCTATGTGGGCGACGCCGGACGCGTCGTCTCGCTGGAGCACTTCGGTGCCTCCGCGGACGCCAAGACCCTGTTCACCGAGTTCGGCTTCACCCCTGAGAACGTCGCCGCGAAGGCCCGCGAGTCGCTCGCCGCCGCGCGCGCCTGACACCGACCACCACCGAAACCGGCGCACACCGCGCCCGATACCGACGCAGAAGTAGAAAGATGAGCACAGTGACCGAAGCAATCGCGACCCCGGGAGCCCTCAAGCGCCTCGCCGACGAGGGCGTGTCCATCTGGCTGGACGACCTGTCGCGCAAGCGGATCACCTCGGGCAGCCTCGCCGAGCTGGTGGCGAGCGGGAGCGCCGTCGGTGTCACCACGAACCCCTCGATCTTCCAGGCCGCCATCGGCTCCGGGGAGGGCTACGAGGAGCAGCTCGCCGACCTCGCCGTGCGCGGGGTCACGGTGGACGAGGCCGTGCGGATGATGACCACCGCCGACGTGCGCGCCGCCGCCGACATCCTGCGGGACGTGTACGACGCCACCGACGGCCGGGACGGCCGGGTCTCCATCGAGGTCGATCCGCGCCTGGCCCACCACACCGAGGCCACCGTCGCCGAGGCCAAGCAGCTGGCCTGGCTGGTCGACCGGCCCAACGTGATGATCAAGATCCCGGCGACCAAGGCCGGCCTGCCCGCGATCACCGAGGTGATCGGCCTCGGCATCAGCGTCAACGTGACCCTGATCTTCTCCCTGGAGCGCTACCGCGAGGTCATGGACGCCTACCTGGCCGGCCTGGAGAAGGCCCGCGAGCGCGGCGTCGACCTGTCCGGCATCCACTCGGTGGCGTCCTTCTTCGTCTCCCGCGTGGACAGCGAGATCGACAAGCGGCTGACCGCCCTCGGCACCGACGAGGCCCTGGCCCTCAAGGGCCGCGCGGCCCTCGCCAACGCCCGGCTGGCCTACGAGGCGTACGAGGAGGTCTTCGCCTCCGGCCGCTGGCAGGCCCTCGAGGAGGCGGGCGCCAACAAGCAGCGCCCGCTGTGGGCCTCCACCGGTGTGAAGGACCCCGCGTACAAGGACACCCTGTACGTGGACGAGCTGGTCGCGCCCGGCACGGTCAACACCATGCCCGAGGCCACCCTGAACGCCGTCGCCGACCACGGCGAGATCACCGGCGACACGGTGACCGGCGGCTACGCGCAGGCGCGCGCCGACCTGGCCGCCGCGGAGCGGCTCGGCATCTCCTACGACGAGGTCGTCCAGCAGCTGGAGGACGAGGGCGTCGCGAAGTTCGAGGCGGCCTGGCAGGAGCTGCTGGACGCCGTCGCCACGTCCCTGAAGAGCAAGGGAGCTGACGCCCGATGACCGACAACGCCCCCGCCGCCCAGGCATCCGAAGAGGTGCGCGTGCCGGTGATCCCGGCCGCCGACTGGGCGAATCCGCTGCGGGACGCCCGCGACCGCCGGCTGCCCCGTATCGCCGGGCCGTCGGGCCTGGTCATCTTCGGGGTGACCGGCGACCTGTCCCGCAAGAAGCTGATGCCGGCCGTCTACGACCTGGCCAACCGCGGACTGCTGCCGCCGGGCTTCTCCCTCGTCGGGTTCGCCCGCCGGGAGTGGGAGGACCAGGACTTCGCGCAGGTCGTCCACGACTCGGTGCGCGAGCACGCCCGTACCCCGTTCCGCGAGGAGGTGTGGCAGCAGCTCGCCGAGGGCATGCGGTTCATCCCCGGCGACTTCGACGACGACACCGCCTTCAAGCAGCTGAAGGACGCCGTCGAGGAGCTGGACGCCTCCCGGGGCACCGGCGGCAACTTCGCCTTCTACCTGTCGGTGCCGCCGAAGTTCTTCCCGAAGGTCGTGCAGCAGCTGAAGAAGCACGGGCTGGCGAACCCGCCCGAGGGCTCCTGGCGCCGGGCGGTCATCGAGAAGCCGTTCGGCCACGACCTGGCCAGCGCGCGCGAGCTGAACGCGATCGTGCACGAGGTGTTCGAGCCGGACCAGGTGTTCCGGATCGACCACTACCTCGGCAAGGAGACCGTCCAGAACATCCTGGCGCTGCGCTTCGCCAACCAGATGTACGAGCCGATCTGGAACCGGTCCTACGTCGACCACGTGCAGATCACCATGGCCGAGGACATCGGCATCGGCGGCCGGGCCGGCTACTACGACGGCATCGGCGCCGCCCGCGACGTCATCCAGAACCACCTGCTCCAGCTGATGGCGCTCACCGCCATGGAGGAGCCGATCGCGTTCGACGCCGAGGCGCTGCTCACCGAGAAGCTGAAGGTGCTGAAGTCGGTGCGGCTGCCGGAGGACCTGGGCCGGCACACCGTGCGCGGTCAGTACGCGGCCGGCTGGCAGGGCGGCGAGAAGGTCGTCGGCTACCTCCAGGAGGACGGCATCGACCCGAAGTCGAAGACCGACACCTTCGCCGCGATCAAGCTGGGCATCGACAACCGCCGCTGGGCGGGCGTCCCCTTCTACCTGCGCACCGGCAAGCGGCTGGGCCGCCGGGTCACCGAGATCGCGGTGGTCTTCAAGCGGGCCCCGCACTCCCCGTTCGACTCCACCGCCACCGAGGAGCTGGGCCAGAACGCCATCGTCATCCGGGTCCAGCCCGACGAGGGCATGACCGTCCGGTTCGGGTCGAAGGTGCCGGGCACCTCGATGGAGATCCGGGACGTGTCGATGGACTTCGCCTACGGCGAGTCGTTCACCGAGTCGAGCCCGGAGGCGTACGAGCGGCTCATCCTGGACGTGCTGCTCGGCGACGCCAACCTCTTCCCGCGTCACCAGGAAGTGGAGGAGTCCTGGAAGATCCTCGACCCGATCGAGGAGTACTGGGCGGCGCACGGCAGGCCCGCGCAGTACGCGTCGGGCAGCTGGGGACCGAGGGAAGCCGACGAGATGCTCGCACGAGACGGACGGAGCTGGCGCAGGCCATGAAGATCGACCTGACCGACACCACGGCAAGCAAGATCAACAAGGCGTTGGTGCGGGGCCGCCGCGCCATCGGTACGCCCGCCGTGGGCATGGTCCTGACGATGGTCATCGTCACGGACGAGGAGAACGCCTACGACTCGATCAAGGCCGCCGAGGACGCCTCGCGCGAACACCCCTCGCGGACCCTGGTCGTCATCAAGCGGCACGCCCGCACCCTGCGCGACCGCACCCACTCCCGGCTGGACGCCGAGGTACGGGTCGGCTCCGAGGCCGGCACCGGCGAGACGGTGGTGCTGCGCACCTACGGCGAGGTGTCCGACCACGCCGACTCGGTGGTGCTGCCGCTGCTGCTGCCGGACGCCCCGGTCGTCGTGTGGTGGCCGGTGGACGCCCCCGAGGCCCCGGCCAAGGACCCGCTGGGCGCGCTCGCCCAGCGCCGGATCACCGACCTGTACGCCGTCGAACGGCCGCTGGAGGTCCTGAACACCCGCGCCCGCTGCTACGCGCCCGGCGACACCGACCTGGCCTGGACCCGGCTGACCCTGTGGCGGTCCATGCTGGCCGCCGCCCTGGACCAGGCCCGGGTGCCGGTGACCTCGGCGGCCGTGGAGGCGGAGGCCGACAACCCCAGCGCCGAGCTGCTCGCCCGCTGGCTGGAGGCCCGCCTGAAGGTGTCCGTGGACCGCGTGCACAGCGCCGGCCCGTTCGTGACGGCCGTCCGGCTCGGCACCGCGAACGGCGACATCGTCGTGGACCGGCCCGAGGGCCCGCTGGCCACGCTGACCCTGCCCGGCCAGCCGCCGCGCACCCTCGCCCTGAAGGTCCGCGCCACCTCCGAACTCATCGCCGAGGAGCTGCGCCGCCTCGACGCCGACGAGATGTACGCCATCGCCCTCCAGGGCGAGGCCCCCAAGGAGAACGCCTGAGATGGCAGAGTTCCCGAAGCTCACCCACCGCCCGGAGTGGACGGCCCTCGCCGACCACCGCGCCCAGGGCCGCCCGCATCTGCGGGAGCTGTTCGCGGCGGACCCCGGCCGCGCCGAGCGGTACGTCGTACGGGTCGGTGACCTGTACATCGACTACAGCAAGCACCTGATCACCGACGAGACCCTGGCCCTGCTCCAGGAACTCGCCACCGCCACCGGCGTGTTCGCGCTGCGCGACGCCATGTTCCGCGGCGAGAAGATCAACGTCACGGAGAACCGGGCGGTGCTGCACACCGCGCTGCGCGCCCCGCGGGACGCCGTGATCGAGGTCGACGGCGAGAACGTCGTGCCGAAGGTGCACGCGGTGCTGGACAAGATGGCCGGCTTCGCCGACCGGGTCCGCTCCGGCGAGTGGACCGGACACACCGGCCGGCCGATCCGCAACGTCGTCAACATCGGCATCGGCGGCTCCGACCTCGGCCCCGCGATGGCCTACGAGGCGCTGCGCCCCTACACCGCGCGCGAGTTGACCTTCCGGTTCGTGTCGAACGTGGACGGCGCCGACCTGCACGAGGCGGTCCGCGACCTGGACCCGGCGGAGACGCTGTTCATCGTCGCGTCCAAGACGTTCACGACGATCGAGACGATCACGAACGCCACCTCGGCGCGCACCTGGCTGCTGGACGCCTTCGACGGCGACGAGAAGGCCGTGGCGAAGCACTTCGTGGCGCTGTCGACGAACGCCGGGAAGGTCGCCGACTTCGGCATCGACACGGACAACATGTTCGAGTTCTGGGACTGGGTCGGCGGCCGGTACTCCTACGACTCCGCGATCGGCCTGTCCCTGATGATCGCGATCGGCCCGGACCGGTTCCGGGAGATGCTCGACGGCTTCCACCTGATGGACGAGCACTTCCGCACCGCGCCCGCCGAGGCCAACGCCCCGCTGCTGCTGGGCCTGCTGGGCATCTGGTACGGCAACTTCCACGACGCCCAGTCGCACGCGGTGCTGCCGTACTCGCACTACCTGTCCAAGTTCACCGCCTACCTCCAGCAGCTGGACATGGAGTCCAACGGCAAGTCGGTGCAGCGCGACGGCAAGCCGGTGGACTGGCAGACCGGGCCGGTGGTCTGGGGCACGCCCGGCACCAACGGGCAGCACGCCTACTACCAGTTGATCCACCAGGGCACCAAGCTGATCCCGGCGGACTTCATCGGCTTCGCCGAGCCGGTCGCCGAACTCAGTGCGGAACTCAAGGCCCAGCACGACCTGTTGATGGCCAACTTCTTCGCCCAGACCCAGGCGCTGGCCTTCGGCAAGACCGCCGAGGAGGTCCGCGCGGAGGGCGTCGCCGAGGAACAGGTGGCGCACCGCACCTTCCGCGGCGACCACCCCACCACCACCATCCTGGCCACCGAGCTGACCCCGTCCGTGCTCGGCCAGCTCATCGCGCTCTACGAGCACAAGGTGTTCGTCCAGGGCGCGGTGTGGAACATCGACTCCTTCGACCAGTGGGGCGTGGAGCTCGGCAAGGTCCTCGCCAAGCGCGTCGAACCCGCCCTCACCGAGGGCGCCGACGTCCCCGGTCTCGACCCGTCCAGCACGGCCCTCGTCGCCGCCTACCGCACCCTCAAGAACGCATCGGAGAACTGATCATGCAGCTCGGTCTCATCGGCCTCGGCAAGATGGGCGGCAACATGCGCGAGCGGATCCGCCGCGCCGGCCACACCGTCATCGGCTACGACCGCAACCCGGAGGTCTCCGACGTCAAGAGCCTCGCCGAACTGGTCGAGAAGCTCGACGCGCCCCGCCATGTGTGGGTGATGGTCCCGGCCGGCACCGCCACCCAGACCGTCGTCGACGAACTCGGCGACCTGCTCTCCCCCGGTGACACCGTCATCGACGGCGGCAACTCCCGCTGGACGGACGACGAGAAGCACGCCGCCGCGCTCGGCATCAAGGGCATCGGCTTCGTCGACGCCGGTGTCTCCGGCGGCGTGTGGGGCCTGAAGAACGGCTACGCGCTCATGGTCGGCGGCGAGAAGGAGCACGTGGACCGGCTGCGGCCGATCTTCGACGCGCTCAAGCCGGAGGGCCCGTACGGCTATGTGCACGCGGGCCGGGTCGGCGCCGGGCACTTCTCCAAGATGGTCCACAACGGCATCGAGTACGCCATGATGCAGGCCTACGCCGAGGGCTGGGAGCTGCTGGAGAAGGTGCACTCCGTGGAGAACGTCCGCGAGGTGTTCCGCTCCTGGCAGGAGGGCACGGTCATCCGGTCCTGGCTGCTGGACCTCGCGGTCAACGCCCTCGACGAGGACGAGCACCTCCAGGGCCTGCGCGGCTACGCGGAGGACTCCGGCGAGGGCCGCTGGACGGTGGAGGCGGCCATCGACAACGCCGTGCCGCTGCCCGCGATCACCGCGTCCCTCTTCGCGCGGTTCGCCTCGCGCCAGGACGACTCCCCGCAGATGAAGATGATCGCCGCGCTGCGCAACCAGTTCGGCGGCCACGCGGTCGAGAAGAAGGGCTGACCCGCCGTGGGGGACCTGCTGCTGGTCCGCCACGGTGAGACGGAGTGGAGCAGGTCGGGACAGCACACCAGCTGGACCGACCTGCCGCTGACCGGACAGGGCGAGGAACAGGCCAAGTCCCTCGCCCCGCTCCTCACCGGACGGACCTACGCCCGCGCGCTGTCCAGCCCGCTGAGCCGCGCGCTGCGCACCGCCGAACTGGCCGGCATACCCGGGGTCGAGCCCGACCCCGACCTGCACGAGTGGGACTACGGCGGCTACGAGGGCATCACCACCGTCGAGATCCACCGCACCCGCCCGGACTGGGACCTGTGGACCGACGGCGTCCCGCCCGGCCCCGAGGGGCACCCGGGCGAGTCCCCGGCGCGGATCGGCGCCCGCGCCGACCGGGTCCTGGCCCGTGTGGCGCCGGCGCTGGCCGAGGGGGACGTGGTCCTCGTCGCCCACGCCCACTTCCTGCGCGTCCTCACCGCCCGCCGCCTGGGCCTGCCGCCCGCCGACGGCCGGCTGTTCCAGCTGGCCACGGCCACGGTCAGCCGCCTGTCCACGGAACACGGCCACCCGGTGATCGCGGAGTGGAACGTCCGTCCGTAGCGTGACGGCCGCCGTCGGGGACGGAGATTGACAGCCGGTCCGGTGCCGGGTCACAGTCCGGCTGGTGGAGATCGACAATCTGACGGCGGCCGAGGAGCGGGTGTGGCGGGCGTTCCCGCGCGGGGAGTTCGTGGACTTCCGGGAGACCGCCGACGAGGATCCCGCCGACGCGGCCGGTTGGGGGCCCGAACGGACCGTGCGCGCCGGGGTGTTGCGGGCACTGCTGCTCGACGGGGAGCGCCGGGACGGGGAGATACCGTCGCTGAGCGTGGCGGGCGCCCGGATCACCGGGCGGCTCGATCTGCAGTACGCGACGATCGACCACCCGGTGCGGCTGCGCCACTGCCACTTCGAGGAGGCCCCGCGCTGCTACGCCGCCCGGCTGCGGGAGCTGAACCTCAGCGAGTCCGTGCTGCCCGGCCTGGTCGCCCACGCCGTGCACGTGGACGGGGTGGTGCGGCTGACCCGCGCCCGCTGCCGCGGCACGGTCCGCCTCGGCGGCGCCCGGATCACCGGCAGCCTGTACCTGGAGGGCGCCGAGGTGACCGCGCCCGGCGCCGAGGAGCCGGTGCTCCAGCTCAACCAGGCGGTGCTCGGCGCCGACCTGTGGGCGCCGGGACTGCGCACCCAGGGTCAGATACGCCTCAACGGCGCGAGTGTCGCCGGGTCGTTGAACCTCAACGAGGCCCGGCTCGGCAACCCCGGGCATGCCGCGCTCGACGCGGAGACGCTCACCGTCGAAGGGGACATGCTGGTCCGGGGCGCCGAGGTGCACGGCTGGACGGGCCTGCGCGGCGCCCGGATCGCGGGCCGGCTCGACCTGTCGTACACCCGGCTCGCGCATCCCGACGGTACGGCGCTGCGGGCCGGCAGCTCCACCATCGGGGAGCTGTGGCTGCGCAAGGCCCCGCCCATGGAGGGCGCCCTGAATCTGCGCCGCGCCCAGCTCGACGTCCTGCTGCTGGAACCGGAGTCGGTGCCGGAGACCGTACTGCTCGGCGACCTGACGTACACCTCGCTCGTCCCGCACGAGCCGGCCGAGCGGCGGCTGCCGATGCTCCGGCGTGAGCGCGACGGGTATGTCCCGCACACCTACGAGCAGTTGACGGCCGCCTACCGGCGGGTCGGCGACGATCACGCGGCCCGGCTGGTGCAGCTCGCCAAGCAGCGCCGGCACCGGCACACGCTGCCCTGGTACGGGCGGCTGTGGGGCCTGGTCCAGGACGTCACCGTCGGCTACGGCTTCCGTCCGCTGCGCGCCGCCGGCTGGCTGCTGTCGCTGCTCGCGCTCGGCTCGCTCGCCTTCGCGCTGCACCCTCCGCGTCCGCTGAAGGCGGGCGAGGCGCCGCCGTTCCACCCGGTGTTCTACACGCTCGACCTGCTGCTGCCGGTGATCTCCTTCGGTCAGGACTCCGCGTTCGCGCCGCGCGGCGGGTACCAGGTGCTGGCCTACGTCCTGGTGCTCACCGGGTGGATCCTGGCGACGACCGTGATCGCCGGTGTCACCCGCACGGTCAGCCGCCAGTGAGGGTCGTCCGCGCGGTCAGCCGCCCGTGATCCGGCCGGTGACCAGCAGGTCCGTCCAGGCCGCCGCCACCCGGTCCAGCGCGTAGGCGCGGCGCACCTGGGAGCGGGCCGTCTCGCCGGCCGCCCGCCAGGTCTCCCCGTCGGCGCCGAGCCCGGCGATCGCCTCGGCCATCGCCCGCGGACCGGCGTGGATCCACCGCCGGTCGTAGATCTCGTCGGCGCCGGGCCACGGCAGCAGCGCGGGCACGGCGCCGGAGGCCATGCCCTCGGCCGGGGCGAGGTGGAAGGACTCGTCGTCGCTGGTGGACAGCACATGCCCGACGCGGCGCAGCCAGGTGGGCACATCGGCGCCGAAGTCGTCGAAGACGACGGCCCCTTCGAGCAGCGGGGAGGTCTGGACGCGGCGCAGGATCGCCTCGTAGTGCGCGCGTTCCTCCGGCTTGTTCCAGATCCACCAGTACTCCCACGGCGGCTTGGACTTGACCGACAGCCGCCAGCGCCGGTCCTCGGCCCGCAGCAGTTCCAGCACGTCCAGGCCGAGGTCGAGGCGTTTGCGGCTGGGCGCGATGCCGATCATGCCGAGCCGGAACCGGGCGCCGGGCGCCTTGGGCCGGTCGAGCTGCTCGGCGTCCACCCAGTTGGGCACGGTGACGACCTTCTCCGCGGGCCAGCCGGTCAGTTCCAGGGTGCGGCGGGCGTAGTAGGGGCTGACGCAGACGACCCGGTCGACGGCGTCGATGTCGACCTGGTGCGGCCATTCGGCGTCGAGTTCGAAGCGGTGCAGGCGGATCACCAGCCGGCTGCCGCGCCGTTTGTGGCGGCTGTACCAGACGGCCGCCGGGCCGCACCACTCGACCACCACCACATCGGCCCAGTCGGCGAGGTCGCGGCTGGCGGCCTGGTCGTGCCGGGCCAGCGCGGGCCAGGCGTCCACGCGGACGTCGAGTCCGGGCAGGGCGCGGAAGTGGTCCAGCAGCCGGGTGAGGAACTTCAGGTCGTGGCCGGCGACGCCGACCCGCAGCGGGCGGGAGCGGTGGGCGACGGCGGGGGGCGCGGGCGGGAAGACCCGGTCGAGGTGGGCGCGCCAGCGTCCGGCGGCGGCCGTCAGGGTGTACCGGCTCGCGGCGGCACGGCAGCGGCCGGCCGCGAGCCGGCGGGCCTCGGGGTCGCGGGCGGCGCGGGCCACGGCCTCGGCGGCGTCCTCGGGCTCGGCCCGGCCGGGGACGTAGAGGGGGTAGTCGGGGCCCAGCAGGGTCTCGTGCGCGGGCGTGCGGTTGAGCACGACGGGCAGGCCGAGGGCACCGAACTCCAGTACCTTCGTGGACAGTTCGAGGCTGGCGTCGAGCCGGGGGTCGCGCCAGCCGAGGCCGAGGTCGCAGCCGGCGGCGATGCGCATGGCCTCCTCGCGGGGCCGGCCGCCGTGGTGCCGGACGCCGGGGGCCGAGCCGTGCAGGGCCCGGTACATGGCCTCGTGGAACTCGGGGTGGCCGGGGTCCTCGTGGATCTTGTCGCCGACGGTGTGGAGTTCGGCCCGGATGCCCCGCTCGGCCAGCAGGGCGGGCAGCCGGGTCATGGGCAGGGTGTTCCACAGCGGGGCGAACTTGCCGGTGTAGACGAGCCGCAGCGGATCGTGGGGCCGCTCGTGGTCCGGCACCGGGAAGCCGGGTTCCGGCACGGCGGGCGGGCAGAGCACGCTGCGGCCGCAGGCCTGGGGCACCCAGGTCTCCAGGAAGCAGCGCAGTTCCTCGGTCTGGCACAGGAGCAGCCGGGAGGCGGCGGCGATGCGGCCGAGTTCGGTGCGGGCCCGCTCGGTCATCGCGGCGGCGGACTGCGGGATGTCGGTGAGGTAGGCCCAGATCCGCCCGCCGAAGTGGCCGTCGGCGACGACCTGGCCGACGATGCGGCGTCCGCGCAGCACGATCAGGTCGCAGGGCTCGTCCCGGTCGAGCCGGGTGAGCAGCCGCGAGGCCTGCACCGGGGACAGCGGCCGGCCGGCCTGTCCGGGGACGAGGCGCTCCTCGGCGGGCCTGATCACGCTGACCCCGGGCAGGGCGGCCAGCGGATCGGTCAGCCGGCCGGTGTGCACCGGCGACTTGAGCACCAGCCGGGTCTCGCACCCGGCCAGGGACAGCGCCTGCACGGTCGACTGGGCCCAGACGGCGGAGCCGTCGATGAGGTTGAGGTCCACGTCGCCGTAGACCAGGGCCCGGATCACTCGGCTCATGACGGTTCCTTCCCGCGCACGGCGAACAGTCGGTGGCCCCGGCCGCACCAGCTCGCGGGCGGGGCGCCCGAGAGGTGCAGGGACCGGCGGACCAGCAGCGGCCGGCGCAGCTCGGGGACGAAGGTGTAGTCGGCGCCGCCCGCCGCGTGGCCGAGCGCGTCGGCGCCCGAGTACTCCTGGGCGCACATCAGGTCCAGCAGCAGGGTGTCCGGGCGGTCCCCGGTGAGGTCGGTCCAGTCGGCGACCCAGGCCGCGGTGGGCGGCCCGGTGCGCACTTCCACGCCCGCGGCGTCGAGTTCTTCCAGGCCGGCCGGGTCGGGCACGACCACCTCGGCGGGGCGGTGCTGCTGGCCCAGCACCTGGGCGACGAGCCGGGCCACCTCGTGCCGGTCGCGGGGGGCGGCGAGGACCGCGACCCGGCGTCCGGTCAGCGGGTCGGGCGCGCCGACCAGCCGGGCCAGCTCGGCCAGCCGGACCCGGGTGCTGTCCCACAGGAACGCCTCCCGCAGCCGCTCGCGGGCGTCCGCGCCCGCGTCCAGCCGGGACAGCCGTACCCCGGTGTCGGCGTCCAGCACGGCGTCCCAGGCCAGCTGGGCGAGGCCGGGCGCGGCGGACGCCGGGGCGTCCCGCCACAGCACGGCCGGCCGGCCCAGGGCGCGTGCCTCGGTGAGCAGCACGGCCAGTCGCCGGTCGAGGTCGGGGGCCGTGCCGGTGCCGGTGAGTGCCCAGGGGCCGTGTCCGGTGCAGGCGCTGAGCTGGACCACGACCGCGTCGGGGTCGGTGCGCCGGACGAGCGGGGGGCCGTCGTGCGGGAGCGGCCGGTTGACCACGGCGTCCGCCGCGAAGTCCTCGGCGGTCTCGTCGGTGAGCACTCCGGTGATCACCAGCCGGTCGCGGGGGGTGGCGGCGAACGCCCGGTGGACGAGGTGGAGGCGGTCGTCGGCGGCGGCCGGCGCGGTGCGGGCGGCGGCGGGCCGGGCGGCGGGCGCGGCCTTGCGCGCGGAGCGCGTCCGCCACAGCCCGTACAGCTCGCGGGGCAGTCCGGGCATCTCGCGCCGGGGCGCGCGGGCCGCCGACACCAGGGCCCGGCCCACCTTCAGGGAGGTGGAGCCCTCCAGCATGTGCACCCGGGCCTGGAGCACCTGGACCCGGTCGCGGGCCTGGCGCAGGGCGGAGGCCAGCTGCTCCTTCTCCCGTACGGTGGCGGCCAGCCGGTCGGCGAGCCCGTCCTCGCGGACGGCGTCCCGGGCGCGTTCGGCCTCCTCGGCCCGGCGTTCCAGGTCCTGGTGGCGGGCGCGCAGGGTGCGGGCGGCGAGGTCGGCGAGGACGTACTCGTCGGCCGTCCGCAGGGTGGTGGCGAAGCCGGCGGAGGGCACCGGGCGGCCGAACCAGTCGTGCGGGGGCAGGAGTTCGTCGGCCGCGAGGCGGGCGAACACCGCGCCGGCATGCAGGTGGACGTAGTCGAGCGGGGCGGCGCGCAGCACCTGGCAGCGCTGGGCCACCAGGTCGTCCAGCAGCCGGTGGTAGGGGGGTTCGGGTCCGGGGTGGCCGAACAGCAGCAGGCCGCGGGCGCCGGGCCGCAGGCGGCGCAGTGCGGCGAGCAGGGCCTCCTCGGTGCCGTGCACGGTGGGGTCGGGCCCGTACGACAGGAGCACCAGGTCGCCCTCGCGAAGGGCGCGCCGTCCGTCGTCGCGGCGCAGGGTGACGCCGTCGGGCAGGTGGAGGTAGGGGGCGAGGCCGAGGCCCCGGCCGGTGGCGTCGACGACCGTGGTGACGCCGTCCAGGTGCGGGTGGAGCAGATCGGTCAGGCGCATCAGCGGATCCTCGTGAAGACGTGGAAGCCGGTCTCGGTCTCGCGGAAGCCGTAGGGCCGGAACTCGGTGTGGCGCAGGCCGAGGGGTTCGAGGGCGGCGCGGTAGCCGTCGGTGGGCCGGTGCCGGATCCGGCCGTCGCGGGCGCGGGGTACGGGCGTGTCCGCGTCGGTGACGATCAGCCGGCCGGTGAGGCGCACCAGGGAGGCCAGGTTGCGCAGGGCCGCCGCCCACTCGGTGTCGTCCGGCAGGTGGAACAGCACGTCGACGCAGAGCACGATGTCGTACGGCCACGGGCTGCGCCACTCGTCGAGCCGGGCCCGGGCGTAGCGGGGGCCGTCGCCCGCGGCGCGGGCCCGGTCGATCGCCTCCTGGCTGGCGTCGATGGCGTCCACGCGGTGGCCGCAGCGGTCCAGGGCGCGGGCGAAGTACCCGGTGCCGCAGCCGGCGTCGAGCACGAACAGCGGGGCGGCCGGGGAGTGCAGGTCGCCGACGAGGGTGAGCAGGGTGCCGAGCCGGAGGGCGTAGAACAGTTCGTTGCCGGGCCGGTCCAGGTCCGGGTGGCCGCCGGCGGCCAGTTCGTCCCGGTCGCGGTGGCGGGCGTCCCAGTGGTCGAGGGGGGCGTCGGGGTCGAGGGCGGCGTCAGTCATGGTGCTCCAGCCACTGGGTGATCAGGCGGGCTATCCGGGGGCCGGCCTTGCCGTCCCACAGCGGCGGTCCCTCCGCGGGCGCGGCCGGGGCGCCGTCGAGTGCCTTGCACAGGGCGGGGACCAGTTCGCCGGAACCGACGAGGCGGTTGGTGCCGTGGGTGACGGTGACGGGGCGTTCGGTGGTGGTGCGCAGCGTCAGACAGGGCACGCCGAGCACGGTGGTCTCCTCCTGCACCCCACCGGAGTCGGTGATCACGGCGGCGGCGCCGCGCACCAGGCTCATGAACTCGACGTAGCCGAGGGGTTCGAGGAGGTGCACGCCGGGCGCGCCGTCCAGACCGGCGGCGCGCAGCGCGTCCCGGCCGCGCGGGTGCAGCGGGACGGCGAGGTCGAGGTGGCGGGCCGCCTCGGTGAGCGCGCCGGCGGCGGCGCGGGCGGCTGCGGGGTCGTCGACGTTGGCGGGGCGGTGCAGGGTGACGACGCCGTAGCGCTCGGGCAGGTGGTGCGCGGCGCGGGCGGCGGCCGGGTCGAACAGGTCCAGGTGGGTGAGCAGGGTGTCGATCATCGGGTTGCCGACGAAGTGCACCCGGGCCGGGTCGGCGCCCTCGCGGGCGAGGTGGCCGACGGCCTCCGGGCTGGTGGCGAACAGCAGCCCGGCGAGCTGGTCGACCAGGCGCCGGTTGACCTCCTCCGGCATCGCCATGTCGAAGCTGCGCAGCCCGGCCTCGACATGGGCGACCGGCACACCCAGCTTGGCGGCGGCCAGGGCGGCGGCCAGCGTGGAGTTGACGTCGCCGTAGACCACGACGAGGGCCGGGGCGCGGGCGGTCAGCTCGGCCTCCAGCGCCACCAGCAGGTCGGCGGTCTGCCCGGCGTGGCTGCCGGAGCCCACGCCGAGGTCGGTGTCCGGCCGGGGCAGTCCCAGTTGCCGGAAGAACACCTCCGACATCCGGGCGTCGTAGTGCTGTCCGGTGTGCACCAGGGTCTGGTCGCAGCCGGCCGACCGGAGCGCGGCGACGACCGGGGCCGCCTTCACGAAGTTGGGCCGGGTACCGACCACATGGAGTACTGGGCCGTTCATGACGCCGTTCATGTCCTCGCCTTCCGCGGGCGGTCGAACAAGGGGCAGCACACGGGGAGACGAGGGGAGTGTCGTGCCCTGGCCGGCGCCGGCGCGTGGTCGCGTCCGAGGCGCCGCGCGCCGCGTCGGCCTACCGTGGCGGCATGTCCCGTCGTGTCCCCCGCGCTGTCAGTCTGGCCGCATCCGTGGCCTGGGGCGAGTTGCGCCAGGACCCCGCGCGGGCCGCGCTGCTGGGGCTGCGGCTGCTGCCGGCGCGGCTGCGGCGCCGGGTGCGGCCGGTGGAGCGGTGGCTGGGCGGCCGGGCCCGGCCGGCCGGACCGGGCGCGCTGCCGTCCGCCGTTCGGGTGAGCGCGCCCGCCGGGCGGCCGGTGCGGCCGGTGCCCGGCCGGGTGCTGCATCTGGTGACCAACTCGCTGCCGTACGCCCACGCCGGCTACACCGTGCGCACCCAGAAGCTCGCCGAGGCGCAGCGGGCCGCCGGGCTCGATCCGCATGTGGTGACCCGGATCGGGTTCCCGGTGGCGCGGGGGGTGCTGGACGCCGGTGCGCTCCAGCTGGTGGGCGGGGTGCCGCAGCACCGGCTGCTGCCCTGGTGGCTGCCGTACGGGCAGGGCCCGGCGCTGGCCCGCAACGCCGAGCTGGCGGGGCGGCTGGTGGAGCGGCTGCGGCCGGCCGTGCTGCACGCGGCCACCGACCACGGCAACGGGCGGGTGGCCCTGGCCCTGCGCGAGGTGTACGGCCTGCCGGTGGTCTACGAGGTGCGGGGCTTCCTGGAGGAGACCTGGCTGAGCCAGGACCCGGCGCGCACCGCCGCGGACCCGGTCTACCGGGGGCGGCGGGAGCTGGAGACGGACTGCATGCGCCGGGCCGATCTGGTGCTGACGCTGGGGGCGGCGATGAAGGCCGAGATCGTGGCGCGCGGGGTGCCCGAGGAGCGGGTGCTGCTCGTGCCGAACGCCGTGGACGCGGTGTTCCTGGGGCCGCCGCCGGACGGGGCCGCGGTGCGGGCCCGGCTCGGGATCGCCCCGGACGCGTTCGTGGTGGGCACGGTCGGCAGCCTCACCCCGCACGAGGGGATCGGCACATTGCTCCATGCGGGTGTACTGCTGCGGCGGCGCGGGGTGCCGCTGCGGCTGCTGATCGTCGGGGACGGCCCGGAGCGGACACGGCTGGAGCGGCTGGCCGCCCGGCTGGGCCTGGCCGACGACGGCACCGCCGTGTTCACCGGCCGGGTGCCGCACGGCCAAGTCCGGGACTTCCACGCGGTGTTGGACGTGTTCGCGGTGCCGCGCACCGATGCCCGGGTGTGCCGTCTGGTGACCCCGCTCAAGCCGGTCGAGGCGATGGCGGGCGGGCTTCCCGTGCTCGCCAGCGATCTCCCCGCGCTGCGGGAACTTGTCGAACACGAGGTGAACGGACGGCTGATTCCCGCTGAATCGCCACAGGCTTGGGCGGATGAACTCGAAAGGGTGCTTTACAGTCATAAGCGACGGCTCGAATGGGGAGCCGCCGCCCGCGCGAGGGTCGCGCGGGAACGCACCTGGGACCGGGTCGCCGCGACGACCCGCGAGGCGTATCGCTCGCTGGGCTGTCTCTGAAGGCCCCGCGAACCCCCCCCCACCAGTGCAGCCGCGAAGGCCGGGTGAATCCCTATGCAGGTCGAACGGACCCCCTCGCTCGGGGACATGGAAGCGCCGCCGCCGTACGGAGAGGTGGAACTCGCCGTCATCGGGCTCGGCTACGTCGGACTGCCGCTGGCCCGCGAGGCGGCCTCGGTCGGCCTGCGCGTGGTGGGCCTGGACCGTGACCCGCGGGTCGTCGCCGGGCTCAACTCCGGCCGCTCGCACGTCGGTGACGTCTCCGACGACGAGGTGTGCCGGATGCGGGCGGCCGGTTTCACCGCCACCCGCGACGACGCCTGTCTGGCGGGCGCGCAGACCGTGGTGATCTGCGTGCCGACCCCGCTCGGCGAGGACGGCGGGCCCGATCTGGGCGCGGTCGTCTCGGCCACCCGCGCGGTGGCCGGCCGGCTGCGCCCCGGGCAGCTGGTGGTGCTGGAGTCGACCACGTACCCGGGCACCACCGAGGAGGTCGTACGGCCGCTGCTGGAGGAGTCCGGACTGCGGGCCGGCGAGGACTTCGCCCTCGCCTTCTCGCCCGAACGGATCGATCCCGGCAACACCCAGCACGGACTGCGCGACACCCCGAAGGTGGTCGGCGGCTGCACCCCGGCGTGCGCGCTGCGCGCGGTCGCCTTCTACGCCAAGTTCGTGAACATGGTGGTCCAGGCGAAGGGCACCCGCGAGGCCGAGATGGCCAAGCTGCTGGAGAACACCTACCGGCACGTGAACATCGCTCTGGTCAACGAACTGGCGATCATCAGCCGTGAGTTGCGCGTGGACGTGTGGGACGCGATCCGCTGCGCGGGCACCAAGCCCTTCGGCTTCCAGGCCTTCCGGCCGAGCCCCGGGGTGGGCGGGCACTGCATCCCGATCGACCCCAACTACCTGTCGTACAAGGTGCGTTCGTCACTGGGGTACGACTTCCGGTTCGTCGGGCTGGCCCAGGAGATCAACCGGCGGATGCCGGAGTACGTGGTGCGCCGCGCCCAGGACCTGCTCAACTCCGCCGGCCGCCCGCTGCACGGCTCCCGGGTGCTGCTGCTCGGCGTCACCTACAAGCCGGACGTGGCCGACCTGCGCGAGACCCCGGCGGAGCCGGTGGCCCGGCTGCTGCGGGAACGTCAGGCCGACGTCGCCTTCCACGACCCGCAGGTGCCGCTGTGGTCGGTGGACGGGGTGGAGGTGCCCCGCGTGGGCGATCTGACGGCCGCGCTGCGCGAGTACGACCTGACGATCCTGCTCCAGGACCACTCCGCCTACGATCTGCCGGCCCTCGCGGACACCGCGCGGCTGCTGTTCGACACCCGCGGGCGGATCAGCAGGCCCGGTGTCGAAGTGCTCTAGGGCCTGTCGTCGAACTCCGTGCGTTCTCGGGGAGTCGGAAGGCACTGCCATGCGGATACTCGTCGTCACCGTCGTCCACCATCCCGAGGACGCGCGCATACTGCACCGGCAGATCGCCGCGCTGCGCGAGCGCGGCCACGAGGTGGTGTACGCGGCGCCCTACGCGGCCCGCGGCGCCCGGCCCCGGCCGTACGTCGAGGGCGTGGACCTGCCCCGGGCGGCCGGCCGGGACCGGGGCGCCGCGCTGCGCTCGGCCCGGGCGCTGCTGGCCGAACGCGGCCCGGCGGCGGACGTGATACTGCTGCACGATCCGGAGCTGCTGCTCGCCCTGCCCGGCACCCTGCGCCGGCTGCGCCGGGCCGGGGCGGTGCCGGTCATCGTGTGGGACGTGCACGAGGACACGGCGGCGGCCCTGGCGATGAAGGGCTGGGTGCCCCGGCCGCTGCGTCCCCCGCTGCGCGCGGCGGTGCGGGCGGCCGAGCGGCTGGCCGAGCGCCGGGTGCGGCTGCTGCTCGCCGAGGACGCCTACCAGGACCGGTTCCGGCGCCACCACCCCGTCGTCCCCAACCTCGCCACCCCGCCGCCCGGCACTCCCCCGCCGCCGGGTGACGACCGGGTGGTCTACCTGGGCCAGCTGTCCCGGGCCCGTGGCGCGCTCGAACTGATCGCCCTGGCGCGGCTGCTGGCCCCGGCCGTGCGGGTCGAGGCGATCGGCACGGCGGATCCCGACGTGCGGGACGCACTCGCGGCCGCCGACCGGGAGGGGGTGCTGCGCTGGTACGGCTTCCTGCCCAACGACCGCGCGCTGGCCCGGCTGTCCGGCGCCCTGGCCGGCCTGTCCCTGCTGCACGACCAGCCCAACTACCGGCACTCGCGGCCCACCAAGGTCGTGGAGTACATGGCCCACGGCGTGCCCGTGGTCACCACCCCGACCCCGCTGGCGGCGGAGCTGGTCGAACGGCACGGCTGCGGGCTGGTGGTCCCCTACCGGGACCCGCCGGCGGCGGCGACCGCGATACGACGACTGGCCGCCGACCACGGCCTACGGCTGCGCGCCGCCCACCAGGGCCGGCAGGCCGCCGTGTCCGAACTCCACTGGCGCCCCCGTGCGGCCGACTTCGTGGACCTGCTGGAACTGTGGGTCAAGGAGGAGACGGCCGGCGCGGGCGGCTCCTGAGCACGACGCCGGGGGCGTGCGGCGGCGGGCCGGGGGGCGGGTCGGACGGCAGCCCTGGCCGGGGGCACAACGGCCACGCGTCGAGCAGCGCATCGAGCGGCAGGCCCAGCCAGGACCGTACGGCGGTACACCGAACACGGGCCGGATGAGGGCGTACGACGGCACCCCGAACACCGGGGCCGGCCGACGGGCGGGTGGCCGCGCGCCGAGCGGCGAATCCGGTCAGGGGCACAGCCCCGCGCTGGACAACAGGCTCGACCAAGGCGTGCGGCGGCACACCGAGCGGCAAGCCCGGCCAGGAGCGGCACGCCGAACAGCGGCCCGGTCGAGGACTTCCGGCCGCGTGTCGGACAGCAAGCCCGGTCGAGAGCGCAGCCCCGCACAGCAAGGCCGCCCCACAGGAACGTGCGGCGGCACCCCGAACACCGAGCCCGGCCGACGGGCGGGTGGCCGCGCGCCGAGCGGCGAACCCGGTCAGGGGCACAGCCCCGCGCTGGACAACAGGCTCGACCAAGGCGTGCGGCGGCACACCCAGCGGCAAGCCCGGCCAGGAGCGGCACGCCGAACAGCGGCCCGGTCGAGGACTTCCGGCCGCGTGTCGGACAGCAAGCCCGGTCGAGAGCGCAGACCTGCACAGCGAGCCGGCCCCGCCAGGAACGTGCGGCGACGCGCCGAACACCGAGCCCGGCACAACGTACGGCCGCGCGTCGAGCGATGAAGTCGGCCAGGAGGCGCAGCCCCGCACAGTCGGCCGCGGCACGGCCAGAGGCGTGTGGCGGCGCATCCGGTCAGGCGCGTGCGGCGTCCAGCAGGGGGCCGAGTTCTCGTACGGCGGTGGTGAGGGGGGCGGTGTCCTGTTCGGCGCGGGCCAGGAGGATCGCGCCCTCCAGGGTGCTGATCATCAAGGTGGCCAGCGACTCCGCGCGGCCGGCGGGCACGCCCAGGTCGGTCAGGGCCGCGGCGAGCGGCGCGCGCCAGGCCGTGAACGCGGCGGCCGCCGCCCGGCGGGTCGCGTCGGCCGAGGCCGCACGGTCGACCGTGGCGGCGGCGACCGGGCAGCCCGCCGCGAAGCCGTCCGCCGCGTACTCGTCGGTCCACTGCGCGGCCATCGCCGCGAAGAGTCCGCTCGGCGTCGGCTCGTCCAGCCCCGCCAGGAAGCGGGCGATCCGCTTGCCCGCGTACCTGCCGGCCCACTGGACCGCCTCGTTGACCAACTGTTCCTTGCCGCCCGGGAAGTAGTGCTGGAGGGAACCGCGCGGGGCGCCGGCGTGCGCGGCGACCTCGCGCATGCCGGTCGCGGCGACCCCCTGCCGCCGGATGAGCTGGGCCGCGCTGAAGACCATCCGCTCCCGCGGTCCGGGCCGCGCCTCGGTCATGCGTCGCCTCCGTTTCCTCCCCCCTCGGCTTCCTCCGTCCCCAGCCTATGACCGCCGTCATAACCGGCGCTACTATGACCAGTGTCATAAGCCGCGCGCGGCGCGAAGGGCGGCCGGTCATGAACGTCGGATTCATCGGTCTCGGAGTGATGGGCGGGCCCATGGCCCTGCGCCTGGCGCACGCCGGTACCCCGCTGGTGGTCTGGAACCGGACCCCGCACCGGGCGGAGCCGCTGCGCGCGGCCGGCGCCGAGGTCGCGGCGGACGCCGCCGAGGTGTTCGCGCGGGCCGGGGTGGTGCTGCTGATGCTCGCCGACGAGGCCGCGGTGGACGCGGTCCTCGGCCGGGGCACACCGGAGCTGGCCGCGCGCGTCGCGGGGCGCGTCATCGTGCACATGGGCACGACCGCCCCGGAGTACTCCCGCGCGCTGGAGGCGGACATCCGCGCGGCGGGCGGCCGGTACGCGGAGGCGCCGGTCTCCGGGTCCCGGGTGCCGGCGGAGCAGGGGCGGCTGGTCGCGATGCTCGCCGGCGAGGAGGACGCCGTGGCCGCCGTACGGCCGCTGCTCGCGCCGATGTGCCGGGAGACCTTCGGGTGCGGCGCGGTACCGGGCGCGCTGCTGATGAAGCTGTCGGTGAACCTGTTCCTGATCACCCAGGTGACCGGGCTGGCCGAGGCGTTCCACTTCGCCGAGCGGCAGGGGCTGGACCGCCGGCTGTTCCTGGAGGTCCTGGACGCGGGCCCGATGGCCAGCGCGGTGTCCCGGATGAAGGCGCCCAAGCTGCGCGAGCGGGACTTCTCGGTGCAGGCGGCGGCGCTGGACGTGCTGAAGAACAACCGGCTGATCGCCGACGCGGCCCGGGACGCCCGCCTCGCCTCACCGCTCCTGGACGTGTGTCACGCCCTGTTCCGGGAGACGGTGGCCCGGGGCCACGGCGGGGAGGACATGGTGGCCGTCCTGCGCGCGATCGAGGCACGGACGGCCGAGGCTCCGTAGCCGGACGGCCGGGCCGTCGTACCCCGTCGCCCGCCCGGGTCAGCCCTTGCGCGGGATGCCGTACGCGCGCTCGACGTGCAGCCGCAGTACCAGGCGGCGGTCGCGGACCATGGCGGACCGGAAGTCGTCCCAGTCCGGGTGCTCGCCGAGGACGTCGCGGTAGAGCCGTTCCAGTTCCGCCACGGTGTCGTCGCCCGGGTCGGCGGCGACCGGGGTCAGCTCGGCGGTGCCCTCGGCGACGGTGTACGCCCAGCGGTCGGCGCTGGTGACGTGGTACGAGGCGCGTGGGTCACGGCGCAGGTTGCGGGTCTTGGCCCGGTCGTCGGTGATCGAGACCCGGATGATCCGCTCGTCGGGGTAGTAGGCGTGGCTGACGTTGGACAGCTGGGGGCGGCCGTCGCGCCGGAGGGTGACCAGTACGCCGCCGTGGCCTTCGGAGAGCAGTCCGAGCAGCGCCTCTTGCGTGGGGTCTTGAGTCATACCCCGGTCAACCCGTCCCGGCGCTCCTCGCATTCCCGGTCACACCGAGTGAGTAGACACTGTCTACGCGCGGCTGGTAGACAGTGCCCATGACCGAGTCCGACACCAGCCTGCGCGACCGTCTCGTGGACGCCGGCGTGGAACTGCTGGCCGCCGAGGGCCTCCAGGCGCTGACCCTGCGGGAGATCGCCCGGCGCACCGGCGTCTCGCACGGCGCGCCGCGCCGCTACTTCCCCACCCACCTGGAGCTGCTGTCCGCCATCGCCCGGCGGGGCTTCGCCGACCTGGCCGAGCGGGCGCGGCAGGCGCTGGACCGGGAGACCGGCGGGGCCCGCGCCCGGGTGGCCGCGCTGGCCGGGGCGTATTTGGAGTTCGCGCTGGAGCAGCCCGGCATGTACGAGCTGATGTTCCGTCATGACCTGCTGGAGAGCGGCCGGCTGGGGCTGCGGGAGACGAGCCTGCCGCTGTTCTCGCTGCTCACCGGCCTGATCGCCGCGGCCGACCCGGGCGCCGACGCCCCGCGCGTGGCGGGTGTCCTGTGGGCCAACCTGCACGGGCTGGCCCAGCTGTGGCGCTGGCGGAGCCTGCAACTCGCCACCGGCGAGGAGGACTTGGCCGCCCTGCTGGAGACGGTCCTGGTCGCGCATCTGGGTCCCGGCGGTGGCCGGTGAACCGGCCCTGGGCGCTGGCGAGCAGTGTCGCGGGCGCGGTGGTCGTCGCGCTGGACGGTACGGCCCTCACGGTCGCCCAGCCCAGCCTGCAACGGGACTTGAGCGCCTCGTTCACGCAGGTGCAGTGGACCAGCACCGCCTATCTCGTCGCGGTGGCGAGCCTGCTGGTGTTCGCGGGGCGGCTCGGCGACCGGTACGGGCAGTGGCGCGTCTTCGGGCTCGGGATGCTCGGCTTCGGGGCCGCGTCGGCGGGCATCGCGGTCGCGCCCGGGGTGGGCTGGGTGATCGTACTGCGGGCGGTGCAGGGGGTGTTCGGGGCGCTGGCGCAGCCGGCCACGCTGGGCATGCTGCGGGCCGCGTATCCGCCGGACCGGCTGGCGTCGCCGCTGGCGGTGCGGACGGCCGCGATCGGGCTGGCGGCGGCCGCGGGGCCCCTGGTGGGCGGGGCGCTGGTGACCGGACTGGGGTGGCGGGCGGTGTTCCTGGTCAATGTGGTGCCCGCGCTCGTCTTCGGGCTGCCCGCCCTGGCCCGCCGGGACCGGCGCTCGTCGCCCGCGCGGACCCCGCTGGACCTGCCCGGGGCCGCGCTGCTCGCGGTGACGTTGGCCTGTCTGGTGTACGCGGTCACGGCCCGGCCGGTCTCCGGCGCGGGGCTCGCCGCGGCCGCGCTGACGGCCGTCGTCCTGGTCCGGCACGAGCGGCGCGCGGCGAGCCCGCTGCTGCCGCCTGAGCTGCTCGGCGCGCGAACGGCCGGGGCCGCGCTCGGCATCCTGGTGGCCGTCTCCGCGTCCCTGTTCGGCACCCTGTTCATCGCCACGTACGTGCTCCAGCGCCGGCTCGGTCTGGACGCGTTCCACAGCGCGCTGCGCAGTCTGCCGCTGGCGGTGCTGATGGTGCTGTCGGCGGCGCTGTGCCCCGCGGCGCTGCGCCGGTGGGGTGCGCGCCGGGTGACGACGGCGGCCGCGGCGGCCCTCGCGCTCGGGATCCTGCTGCTGTCCCGGACCACCGCCCCGGCCGGGCTCGGCCTCGCCTTCGCCCTGCTCGGCGCGGGCTTCGGCACGGTGATGGTGGCGGCCACGCAGGTGGTCGTGCGTGCGGCGGAGGTGCGGACGGCCGGGGTGGCGGGCGGAGTGCAGCAGACCGCGCTGAACGTCGGCCCCGCCGTGGGCGTGGCGGCGGCGGCCGCGCTGCTCGGCACGGGCACCCGGGCCGCGCTGCTCGCCCTGGCGGCGGTGGCCGCCCTCGCCCTGCCCGTGGCCCGCCTGCTGCCGGGACCGGCCGCCGCCGCGTCGCGCACCCCCACCCCGCACACCCCTGTCCCGGCCGGTGATCCTGAGCGACGATGAGAGGCGGGACGGACGAGTCGGAACGGACGAGCCGGGACCGACGCGACGGCAACGATTGGACGGCACGGACGAGTCGGGACGGGCGGACGCGACCGGAGGAGAGCGATGGGACGGCTGCGACAGGACGTCGACCCCGTGGAGGCGGGACTGGACCCCGGGGCCCTCGGCCGGCTGGACGGGCACTTCGCCCGGTACGTCGACGAGGGGCGGCTGCCCGGCTTCCTGGTGGCGGTGGCCCGTGGCGGCCGCATCGCCCACCTGACCACGTACGGGCTGCGGGACGTGGCGGCCGGGCGGCCCGTGGAGCCGGACACGCTGTGGCGGATCTACTCGATGACCAAGCCGGTCACCGCCGTGGCGGTGCTGCTGCTGGTCCAGGACGGCCTGCTGTCCCTGGACGACCCGCTGGACCGCCATCTGCCCGACTTCGCCGAGCCCCGGGTGTACGCGGGCGGCTCGGGCGACGACGTACGCACCCGCCCGGCCGACGGCCCCATCCTGATCCGGCATCTGCTCACCCACACCGCGGGCCTGACCTTCGGCTTCTACCACCGCCACCCCGTGGACGCGCTCTACCGCGCGGCGGGCCTGGAGTACTCGGTGCCGCCGGGCAAGGACCTCGCGGAGACCGTCGCACTGTACGCCCGGCTGCCGTTGCAGTCCGATCCGGGCACCCAGTGGAACTACTCGGTCGCCTCCAATGTGCTCGGCCGGGTGATCGAGGTGGTCTCCGGGCAGCCGCTGGACGCGTTCTTCGCCGACCGGATCCTGGGCCCGCTCGGCATGACCGACACCGGCTTCCACCTCGGCCCCGGACAGGCCGGCCGACTGGCCGAGTTGTACGGCGAGACCGACGAGGGCGGGATCGATCCGGTGCCGGGGCTGCCGGTGCACGGCCGTCCGCGCTTCCTGTCGGGCAGCGGCGGCCTGGTCTCCTCCGCCCACGACTACCACCGGTTCATGGAGATGCTGCGCCGGGGCGGCGAGCTGGACGGCGTACGGCTGCTGGCCCCGGACCCGCACGCCCTGATGACCCGCAACCAGTTGCCCGGCGGGGCCACCCTCCGCTCCTTCGGCGCCCCGGTCCACCGGGAACCGGGCATGGACGGGCTCGGCTTCGGCTTCAACGTCTCCGTCGTCACCGACCCCGCCCGCACCCTGGCCCCGTCCCGCCTCGGGACCTACGGCTGGACCGGCGTGGCCGGCACCGCGTTCTGGGTCGACCCCTCCCACGACCTGACCGTGCAGTTCCTCACCCAGGTGCGCCCGAAGAACCTGAAGATCTTCCCCGAGCTGCGCCGCCTCGTGCACGAGGCGGTGACCGGCTGAACGCGCCGCCGACCGGACGACCGCCGGCCCGGGGTCACACCAGGTTGGCCTCCGGGCGCGGGGCGTCGGCCGCGAACCGCCCGGCGCTCAGGGGGCCGACGTCCAGGAAGGGGGCGCGCCCGAGGTAGAGGTCGCGGACCACCTCGCCGACGGCGGGCCCCTGGAGGAAGCCGTGACCGGAGAAACCGGTGGCGTACAGGAACCTGGACACCGTCGGGGCCTCGCCGATCAGGGCGTTGTGGTCGGGGGTGTTCTCGTACAGGCCCGCCCAGCCGCCGGTGTGGGGCAGGTCCAGCAGGGCGGGCGCGCGCCGGGCCATCGCCTCGGTGAGCCGGGGGAGCCAGCGGTCGTGGGTGCCGGTGGCGAACCCGGGCCGCTCGTCCGGGTCGGACATGCCGAGCAGCAGGCCGGGGCCCTCCCGGTGGAAGTAGAGGCTGGTGGTGAAGTCGATGGTCATGGGCAGCGTGGCCGGCGGCCCCGGCACCGGCCCGGTGACGGCGATCTGCCGGCGCAGCGGCCGTACCGGGAGGTCCACGCCCGCCATCGCGCCGACCGCCCGCGACCAGGCGCCGGCCGCGCAGACCACCGTGTCGGTGGCGATCGGGCCGAGGGTGGTGCGGACCCCGGTGACGGTGTCGCCGCGCAGGTCGATGCCGGTGACCTCGGTGTGGCGCAGGACGCGCACGCCGAGGGCGCGGGCGGCGCGCGCGTAGCCGTGGACGACGGCCTCGGGGGTGCAGTGGCCGTCGTCCGGGGAGTACGCGGCTGCCAGCAGGCCGTCGGTGGTGATCAGCGGGGAGAGGCGGCGGGCCTCCCGCGGGGTGATCAGGCGGCTGGGCACCCCGAGGGAGTTCTGCAGCCGGACGCCCGCCTCGAAGGAGGCCACCTGCTCCGGGGTGGAGAGCAGGAACAGATAGCCGACCCGGTGCAGCCCGATGTCCTGCCCGACCTCCTGCTCGAAGCGGCCGAACGCCTCCAGGCTGCGCGCGCCGAGCCGGATGTTCAGCTCGTCGGAGAACTGCGCGCGCACCCCGCCGGCCGCCTTGGAGGTGGAGCCGGCGGCGAGTTCGTCCCGTTCCACCAGGACGATGTCCCGTACTCCGGCGCGGGCGAGGTGCCAGGCGATGCTCGTGCCGATCACCCCGCCGCCGACGACGACCACCCGGGCCCGGAGCCTCATCGCTGTCTCCCTCCTCCTCGCCGTCGCCGCGTCAGGAGCCGTGGGCGGCGGCGTCCAGATGGGGCAGGTGGTGGTCCATCCGCTCCCGCTTGGTGCGCAGATACGTGATGTTGCTCTCGCACGGCTCGATCAGCAACGGCACCTGCTCGGCCACCCGGACGCCGTGCCGCACCAGCGCCTCCCGCTTGCGCGGGTTGTTAGACAGCAGCCGTACCGAGCGCACCCCGAGGTCGCGCAGGATGCCGGCGGCCACGCCGTAGTCGCGGGCGTCGACCGGCAGGCCCAGCGCGAGGTTCGCCTCCACCGTGTCCAGTCCCTCGGCCTGCAGGGCCATCGCGCGCAGCTTGGCGAGCAGCCCGATGCCGCGGCCCTCGTGGCCGCGCAAGTAGACGACGACACCGCTGCCTTCGGCGACGACCGCGCGCAGCGCCGCCGCGAGCTGGTCGCCGCACTCGCAGTGCCGGGAGCCGAACGCGTCCCCGGTCAGGCACTCCGAGTGCAGCCGGGTCAGTACGTCGTCGGTGGCGATCTCGCCGTACACCAGGGCGACTTGTTCGTCACCGCGGTCGTGGTCCAGGTAACCGATGGCCCGGAATTTCCCGTACCCGGTGGGCAGCGGCGCGCTCGCTACGCGTTCGACGCCGGAACGCCCGGAAAACAGCGGGGAGTTCTTGCCGAGCACGCCGATGCCGGAGCCGGTGTTTTCTGTCATGATCTGATTCCTCAGCAGAGACGAAAGGCCGTGAAAAGATGAGTGGTTCGGGTGCGCGGGAGAACGGCCGGGGCCCGGCGGCGGAGCACGGCGTGCTGCCGGCGGACACCACCGAGGACGCGCGGGCGCGGGACGCCCGGGTCGCCGTCCTTCCCGTGGGGAGCTTCGAGCAGCACGGTCCGTACCTTCCGCTGGCCACGGACACGCTGGTCGCCTGCGCCGTGGCGCGGGAGATCGCCGCCGCGTGCCCGGTGCGCCTCCTTCCCCCGGTGACGGTCTCCTGCTCGCACGAGCACGCTTCCTGGCCGGGGACCGTCAGCATCTCCGCGGTGACGTTGCACGCGGTGGTCTCGGACATCGCGGCGTCGCTGCGCCGTACGGGCGTGGCCGCGCTGGTCGTGGTCAACGGGCACGGCGGCAACTACGTACTGGGCAACGTCGTCCAGGAGGCCTCCGCGCGGGGCGAGCGGATGGCGCTGTTCCCGGCCGCGGAGGACTGGGAGACGGCGCGGGAACGGGCCGGGGTGGTCACCTCGCTGCTCACCGACATGCACGCGGGGGAAATCGAGACGTCCATTCTGCTGCACGTTCACCCCGAATTCGTCCGTCCTGGCCACGAGTCCGCCGATTTCACCGCCGACGACCGCCGTCATCTGCTCACCCTGGGAATGTCCGCCTATACCGAATCGGGTGTCATCGGCCGTCCTTCCCTGGGTTCGGCGGACAAGGGAAAGAAACTGCTGGCGAGCCTGGCGGAATCCTTCGGCCCGTATTTCGGGCTGCTCACCGCCGCGGAATAGCCGGTGGGGCCCCGGCGGCCGGGACCCATGGGGGCGGCCCCGGCCGTCGGGGAGTCGTCGGGGGCCGTGGCCCTGGTGCGTACGGTCGCCGGCCGGCGCCGCAACGGGAGTGGTCGTGGGAGGGGGAGCAGGACGGCGGCGCCGGGCAGGCTCGCCACGAGGCCGAGGACGCCGTAGACGACGGCGACCGCCATCCCGCGGTCCGCGCCGAGCCCCGCCGCGCCGAACGCCCACGCGGTGACGCCCTCGCGGGGGCCGAAACCGCCGACGTTCAGCGGCAGTCCCATGGCCAGCAGGGCCAGCACGGCGAGCGGCAGCAGCACCGGCACCGGGGCGGTCGAACCTGCGACGCGGGCCGCCACGGCGAACAGGGCCAGATGCCCGGCCAGTACGACCACGGAGGACAGCGCGATACCGGGTCCGCCCCGCCGCGACGCCAGCCCCCGGCGGACCTCGCCGAGGCGCCGGCGCGGGGCACCGTCCCGGCGGGCCGGCGGGCGGTTCAGCCGGACGGCGAGCACGACGGCGAGCACGCCGGCGGCGGCGAGCCCGGCCACCGGCGCACCGGCCCGGACCCCGGCGCGCACCGGGGACGGCAGGGTCGCCAGCAGCACCGCGCCGGTCACGGCCAGCGCCAGCTGGCCGGCGACCCGCTCCAGTACGACCGCCGTCACCGCGCGCCGGACGTCACCGGCGCCGCGCCCGTGCCGTACCGCCCGGTGCACATCGCCCAGGACACCGCCCGGCAGGACCGCGTTCAGGAACAGCGCGCGGTAGTAGTCGGCGACCGCGGGACCGAGCGGCAGCCGCAGCCCCAGCCCGGCCGCCACCAACTGCCAGCGCCACGCGCTGCACACGGTGGTGACCACGCCGACCCCCACCGCGAGGAGCACCGTCCGGCCGTCGATCCGCCCCAGCCCGTCGAGCAGCGGACCGGTGCCGAGCCGCCACAGCAGAACACCGAGCATGCCGGCACCGACCAGCACACCGAGACGCCTGCGCAGGCCGACGCGGCCGTGCGGACGGGCCGAGGTGGCCGGTTCCGGGGGCGGGGGGCCCGGGTCCGCCGGCGACACGGGGGTACGTACCGGACTCGCCGGGGCCGTGGGCGCGCAGGTGCCGGTGGGCGGGCGGCCGGGCGTCGTCGGGTCCGCCGCCGTCCGGGTCGTGGACGCGTACGTACCGGTGGGCAGGCAACCGGGCTCCGCCGGGCCTGCTGCCACCCGCGTCGCAGGTGCGTACGTACCGGTGGGCAGGTGACCGGGCTCCGCCGGAACCGATGCCACCTCGGCCGTGGACGTGTACGTACTGGAGGACGGGCGGCCGGGCTCCGCCGGGCCTGCTGCCACCCGCGCCGCGGGTGCGTACGCACCGGTGGGCAGGCGGCCGGGCTCCGCAGGAACCGATGCCACCTGGGTCTTGGGCGCGTGCGTGCCGGTGGGCGGGTGGCGGGGCTCCGTCAGGCCCGGTGCCGTCGGGGTCGTACGCGGGTGCGTGCCGGTGTCCATGGGGCGGGGTGTCGTCAGGTCCTGTGCCGTCGGTCTCGTGGTCATGCGGGGCCGCCGCCCTTCGGTCGGGGCAGGGCCAGCAGGTCGGTGTGGTGGACCGTGACGCGCAGTGCGCCGGCGGCGCAGGCGGCGAGCCGGGCGGTCAGGTAGCGCTCGGCGGGGCCGCGCAGTTCCGGCCGCTGCTCCACCGCCGCCCCGACCCAGCCGCGCAGCCACTGCTCGGTCAGCGCGGCCTCCTCGGGGCCGAGCCGCCACGGGCTCGGGTGCGGGCGGACGGTCGCGCCACGCTCGGCGAACGCCTCGCGGGCCACGGTGACCGCGTCCGGGCCGAGCAGTCCGGCGCGCCGCTGGTGGGCGTTGAACGCCTCGGTGATCGCGGTGTCCAGCGGGTCGGCCGGGGTGAGTTGGACGCGCCCGGCGACGGAGAGGGTGAGCAGGGCCGGGCAGCCGGCGCCCGCGCAGGCGTCCGCGAGGGTCTCGACCTCGGCCCGGGTGAGGACGTCCAGCAGCGCGGACGCGGTCACCAGTGAGGCGCCGGTGAGCGCCTCGGGGGTGAGCCGGGCGACGTCACCGCGCCGGGTCTCCACGGTGACGGGGCTGCCGTCGGCGGCGGCGCGCGGGGCGGCCATGGCGGCGAAGCGCAGCAGGCCGGGGTCACGGTCGTGCAGGATCCAGTGCTGGGCGCCGGGCAGGCGGGGCGCGAGCCAGCGGCCCATCGAGCCGGTGCCGCAGCCCAGGTCGTGCACGACCAGAGGGCTTTCGGTCCGGCCGGCCGGCCGGATCCGCAGCGGGCCGAGCAACTCCCGCGCGCGGGCCGCCGCGTCGGCGCCCTCCCGCAGCCGCAGCCACTCGGGCGCGTACCGCGGCGGCTCCTCACCACCCGCACCCCGCAGCCGTACGACGCCCCGGTCCCCCGCCCCCCTTACGGGCCCGGCACCGGCGACGACCCCATCGGCGGCCGTCCCCCTCCCGGCACCGCAACCCGGCACCCCGCCCTCCTCCCCCACGACAGCGCCCCGCAGCCGTACCG
>NZ_BMSK01000025.1:0-69382 GCF_014649115.1 Streptomyces eurythermus
ACCATCTTGATCACACCCGCAACCCCAGCAGCCGCCTGCGCATGACCGATGTTCGACTTCAACGACCCCAACCACAAAGGCCGATCAGCAGACCTACCCCGCCCATACGTCGCCAACAGCGCCTGCGCCTCGATCGGATCCCCCAACCGGGTCCCCGTCCCATGCGCCTCCACCACATCCACATCACCCGCGGTAAGCCGCGCATCGGCCAGAGCCCGAGCGATCACCCGCTCCTGCGACGGACCACTCGGCGCCGTCAACCCGTTACTCGCACCGTCCTGATTCACCGCCGACCCCCGCACCACCGCCAGCACCCGATGCCCACGACGCCGCGCATCCGACAACCGCTCCACCGCCAGCACGCCCACGCCTTCCGCGGGGCCGAAGCCGTCGGCCTCGTCGGAGAACGCCTTGCACCGGCCGTCCGGGGCGACGCCTCGCTGGCGGGAGAACTGCACGAACACCGTGGGTGTCGCCATCACGGTGACGCCGCCGGCCAGGGCGAGGTCGCACTCTCCCCGGCGCAGCGCCTGCACCGCCAGGTGCAACGCCACCAACGACGACGAACAGGCCGTGTCCACCGACATCGCGGGACCCTCGAGCCCCAGGACGTAGGAGATCCGGCCCGAGCTGAAGCTCACGACCCCGCCGGTCAGCAGGTCTCCTTCCAGTTCTGCGGAGGAGGCGTCGACGTCGCGTGTGTAGCCGCCGTCCCAGGCGCCGACGTACACACCGGTCCGCGATCCGCGCAGGGTGCGGGGATCGATACCGGCCCGCTCCAGCGCCTCCCACGACGTCTCCAGCAGCAACCGCTGCTGGGGATCCATCGCCACCGCCTCACGGGGTGAGATCCCGAAGAACCCCGCGTCGAACTCCCCGGCCCCGTGCAGGAAACCGCCCTCGCGGCAGTAGGTCCGCCCGACGGCGGCGGGGTCGGGGTCGTACAACCCCGCGACGTCCCAGCCGCGGTCGGACGGGAACGGCGAGACCGCGTCCGTCCCGGTCGCCACCAGCTCCCACAGGTCCTCGGGGGAGCCCACCCCGCCCGGGAAGCGGCACGCCATGCCGACGATCGCGATGGGCTCGTGCGCCTGCTCCTCCGTCTTCTTCAACCGTGTGGTGGCACGGTGGAGTTCGATGGTGGTCCGCTTCAGGTAAGCGCGGAGCTCCTGCTCGTCAGCCATGCTTTCGTCACCCCGTGGTGGTTCGTTCGGTCGGTGCGGGTGGTGGTGAGGGGGAGGGAAGGATCAGAACCGCTCGTCGATGAAGGCGAAGAGTTCTTCGTCGTCGGCGGCGTCGAGCGTTCCGGTCACCTCGTCGTCCGCCGGTCCGGCGGGGTCGTCGCCGCTCGTGCCGTTGAGCCGGTCCCACAGTCCGGTCAGGGCGGCGAGCCGGTTCGTGATGTCGTGCCGGGCGGTGCCGTCGGGGAGGGCGGTGTCCAGGCCGCCCTGTTCGGTGAGGCGGGTGAACAGCCTTTCCAGACGGTCCAGTTCGGTGGCGAGTGACACGTCACCGCTCTCCGCCGGGGTGTCCGGGGCAAGGCGGTCGTGGAGGTGCCGGGCGAGTGCTTCGGGGGTGGGGTGGTCGAACACCAGGGTGGCGGCGAGCCGGAGGCCCGTGGCGGCGGTGAGGCGGTTGCGCAGCTCCACCGCGGTCAGCGAGTCGAAGCCCAGCTCGCGGAAGTTCCGTTCGGCGGAGAGCTCGCCGTTCTCCGCGTAACCGAGTACGGCCGCCGCGTGGGTGCGTACGGCTTCCAGCACCGCGTCCATCTGCTCTGCGGGCGGGAGTTGGGCGAGGCGGTCCCCGAGGACCATGCTCGGGGCCGCCGTGGGCGCGTCGGGCTGTGCCGGGGCGGTGGCCGTGAGGGGACCGCGCCGGCTCCGTACGAGGCCGCTCAGGAAGGGCGGGACCGTGTCCTGGGCCCGCAGGGCGGCATGGTGGAGTCGGATCGGGACCTGGAGGGCCTCGTCCCAGCGCCGGGTCTCGTCGAAGAGGGCCACCCCCTCGGCGTCGGTCAGGGGCAGGATGCCACCGCGGGCGAGCCGGCGGTGCATGCCGTCCTGGTCGAGGTGTTCCGCCATCCCGCTGTTGCGTGCCCACAGTCCCCAGGCGAGGGAGAGGGCGGGCAGCCCCGTCCCGCGCCGGTACTGGGCGAAGGCGTCCACGAAGGCGTTGGCCGCCGCGTAGCTGCCCTGCCCCGGGCTGCCGAACAGCGCGGAGGAGGACGAGCACAGGACGAAGGCCGACAGGTCGAGGTCCCGGGTCAGCTCGTGGAGGTTGAGGACCGCGTCGACCTTGGGCCGCAGCACGGCGTCCATCCTCTCCGGGGTGAGCGACGGCAGCGTGCCGTCGTCCAGGACGCCGGCGGTGTGCACGACCGCACGCAGCGGGTGTGCCGTCGGGACGGCGTCGATCAGGGCCGCGAGCTGGTCGCGGTCGGCCGCGTCACAGGCCCGTACGGTCACGTCGGCGCCGAGTTCGGCGAGCTCCCGCACGAGGTCCTCCGCGCCCTCCGCCTCCCCGCCCTGGCGTCCGGCGATGAGGAGGTGGCGTACGCCGTGCTCGCCGGCCAGATGGCGGGCGATCGCGCTGCCGAGCGTTCCGGTGCCGCCGGTGATGAGCACGGTGCCGTGCGGGTCGAAGACGGGTGGCATGGTGAGCACGAGCTTGCCGGTGTGCTTGCCCTGGCTGAGCGCCCGGAAGGCGCGGCGGGCGTGGCGTACGTCGTGGACGGTCAGCGGCAGCGGGTGCAGCACTCCGGCCTCGAAGAGTTCCAGCAGTTCCGTCAGCATCGCGCCGACCGTCTCCGGGCCGGCCTCGACCAGGTCGAAGGGCCGGTAGGCGGTGCCGGGGTGGCGGTCGGCGATGGTCCGGGGGTCTCGTACGTCGGCCTTGCCCAGTTCCAGGAAGTGGCCGCCTCGGGGCAGCAGGCGCAGTGAGGCGTCGACGAAGTCGCCGGCGAGGGAGTTGAGGACGATGTCCACTCCTCGGCCGCCGGTCTCCTCCAGGAAGCGGTCGGCGAAGTCCAGCGTGCGGGAGTTCGCGATCTGCCCGTCGGACAGGCCCAGCGCGCGCAGCGTGTCCCACTTCGGGGTGCTCGCGGTCGCGTACACCGTCAGGCCGAGGTGCCGCGCGAGCTGGAGTGCCGCCATGCCGACACCGCCCGTCGCCGCGTGGATCAGCAGCGTCTGGCCGGGACGGGCCTGGGCGAGCCGGCCGAGGGCGTAGTGGGCGGTGAGGAACACGGCCGGGACGGAGGCGGCCTGCGCGTACGACCAGCCGTCGGGGATCCGGGCCACCATGCGGTGGTCGGCGACGGCGTACGGGCCGAAGCCGCCGGTCCACATGCCCAGCACCCGGTCGCCCGGGGCGAGGCCGGTGACGCCGGGACCGGTCTCGGTCACCACGCCGGCGCCCTCGGCGCCCATGACGCCGTGGCCCGGGTACATGCCGAGCGCGATGAGCGTGTCGCGGAAGTTCAGCCCGGCAGCCCGTACGGAGACGCGTATCTGGCCGGGTCGCAGCGGTGCCAGGGTGTCCGGCGCCGGTTCCAGGCGCAGCCCCTCCAGGGTGCCGTCGCCGCGGGTGCCCAGCCGCCAGGCGGCGGAGCGGGCCCTTCCAGCCGACCCGGCGGACTCGGTGGGTTCGGTGGCTTCGGCCGTACCGAGGTCGGTTCCGGCGTCGGGCAGGTGCAGGGTGTCGGGGGTGTCCGGGCCCATGGGGGCCAGACGGGGTGCGTGCACGTGCTCGCCGCGGACCGCGAGCTGCGGCTCACCACAGGCGAGCGCGGCCGCCAGGGCACCGCCGTCGACGGCGTCGTCGTCCGGGCCGAGATCGAGCAGCACCATCCGGCCGGGCTCCTCGGACTGGGCGGAACGCACCAGTCCCCAGGCGGAGGCGGCAGCCGTGTCCCGTACGGTCTCGCCCGGGCCGACGGCGACGGCGCCGCGGGTGACGACGACCAGCTTGGCGGACGACTGGCCGGCGGCTGTCAGCCAGTGCTGTGCCACCTCGAGGGTCCTGTCCAGGACGGCGCGCACCGTGCAGGGGTCCGGGACACCCGGGAAGTGCGGCAGCTGCACGACGACACCGTCGGGCAGGGCCCCCTCGGTGGAGCAGGCGTCGAGCAGTGACTCCAGGCCGGGGTGGGTCGCGCAGTCGGCGCCCGCACGGGTGAGCGCGCCGGCGAGGCCGCCGCGGTCGTCGCCGACGATCGCCCAGCGCTGGGCGGGCACGGACGCGGGCGCGGGCTTCCGCTCCCACAGGACCCGGTACAGCGAGCCGCTGCCCGTGCCGGGGCGCCCGCCGCCAGCGGCGCCGGACCGCTCGGCGAGCTGTTCCGCGGGGACCGGGCGGACGACGAGTTCGTCGATCGCCAGGACGGGCCTCCCCTCCCCGTCGGCGCAGAGCAGGCGCACGGCTTCCGCGCCGACGGGCGAGACGGTGACGCGCAGCCGGTCGGCGCCGGCGGCGTACAGGCGTACGCCTCGCAGGGCGAACGGCATGCGGGCCTGGCCGTCGGCGGGGAAGAACCCGCCCAGGCTCATGGCCTGAAGGGCCGCGTCCAGCAGGGCCGGGTGGATGTCGTGATCACGCGCCTCGCCTGCCGCCGGTCCGGGCAGGGCGACGTCCGCGTACACGGTGTCGCCGTCGCGCCAGCCGGTACGGAACCCCTGGAAGGTGATGCCGTAGTCGTAGCCGCGCTCCGCGAAGGCGGCGTAGAAGGCGGCGGGGTCGGGGACTCCGGCCGGCCGGGCCCCGGCAGGCGGCCACGCGGCGCCGGGCGCCGGCCACCCGTCGGACCCGCCGGCCGCCGGCGCGTCGGCCGTCGGCAGCCCGGCAGCCGGGCTTTCGGTGAGGGTGCCGGCGGAGGAGGCGGGGGTGACGGTCGCCTGCGCGTGCAGGGTCCAGGGCGACCGCGGCGGGGCGCCCGCCTCCCGGGAGTGCACGGTGACCGTGCGGTGGCCCTCCTCGTCCTCGGGGCCGACCTGGACACGCAGTTCCACGGTGTCCGTACCGGCCGGGCCGGCGTCGTCGCCGGGGAGGACGAGAGGTGTACGCAGGGCGAGTTCGTCGATCTGTCCGCAACCGGACTGGGCGCCGGCCCACAGCACCAGGTCGACAAATCCGGTGGCGGGCAACAGGACCGTGCCGAGCAGGGCGTGTTCGGCGAGCCAGGGCCGGGTGCCGGCGCCGAGCCGCGCGGTGTAGACGTGGCCCGCCGCGTCGGGGAGTTCCACCCCCGCGCCGAGCAGCGCGTGCCCCGCGTCGGCCAGTCCGACGGACGCCGTGTCACCGCGCCGGGCAGGCGGGTGGTACCAGTAACGCCGGCGCTGGAAAGGATAGGTGGGCAGGCCGGCCGGCCTCGCCTCCGGGCCGTACAGCGCCGCCGCGTCGATGTCGGCCCCCTGGGCGCAGGCGGAGGCGAGCGCGAGGGCGAAGTTCCTCGTACCGCCCTTCTCCCGGCGCAGGGTGTGCAGGACCGCGGCGGGCGTGCCGGCGTCGGCGACGGTCTGCTCCAGTGAGACGGCCAGCATGGGGTGCGGACTCGTCTCCAGGAAGGCGTGGTGGCCGTCGGCGAGCAGCGCACGGGTGGCCTGCTCGAACTCGACCGGCTCACGCATGTTGCGGTACCAGTAGGCGGCGTCCAGCTCGGCGGTGTCGAGCGGCCCGCCGGTGACGGTGGAGTAGAACGGGATGTCGCCGGAGCGGGGGGCGACCGGGGCCAGCTCCCGCATGAGCCGCTCCCGCAGGGCCTCCACCTGGGCCGAGTGCCCGGCCGTGTCCACTCCGGGGATCGCACGCGCGTGGACGCCGTCCGCCTCCAGCTCGGCGAGGAGCTCGCGCAGCGACTCGGGGTCGCCCGCCACGGCCGCCGTGCCCGGACTGTTGACGGCCGCCACCGACAGGCGGTCGCCGAAGCGCTCCAGTCGGACGCGCACCTGCTCGGCCGGCAGCGACACGGCGACCATGCCGCCCTTGCCCGCGAGGGTCAGCCACGCCTGGCTGCGCAGGGCCACGATCCGTGCGGCGTCCTCCAGGGTGAGGCCCCCCGCGATGTACGCGGCGGCGATCTCGCCCTGGGAGTGCCCGACGACCGCCGACGGCTGTACTCCCGCGGCGCGCCAGCATGCGGCCAGCGACACCATCATGGTGAAGAGCACGGGCTGGACGACGTCGACCCGGCTGAGCGACGGCGCCCCCGGCACCTGCCGGAGTACGTCCAGGACCGACCAGTCGAGGAACGGGCGCAGTGCGGCGTCGCACGCCTCGGCGGACTCGCGGAAGGCCACCGAACGGTCGAGCAGCCCTTCGGCCATGGCCGGCCACTGGGAGCCCTGGCCGGGGAAGACGAACACCGCGCCGCCGTCCGCCGGGACGGCCCGGTGACGGGCCACGGACGGGTGCTCCCGGCCCTCGGCGAGAGCCCGCAGGGCGTGCAGCAGTTCCTCGCGGTCCGCGCCGCCGACCACGGCCCGGTGCTCGAAGCGGGCGCGGGCGGTGAGCAGGGTGAGCCCGGCGTCCGCCGGCCGCAGGCCGGGGTCGTCGAGGAACGCGCCGCGCAGGCGGTCCGCGTACGCCTGGAGCGCCGCTTCCGTACGGGCGGAGAGCACGAGGGGGGCGATGCCGTCGTGACCGCCGGTGCCGTCCGGTTCGGGGCCGCCGGTGCCGTCCGGTTCGAGGCCATCGTGTCCGCCGCCGACCGGTGCGGGGTGCCGGAGGGTGTCGGGGCGGTGGGCCGGGCGCGGTGCCTCTTCGATGAGGACGTGCGCGTTGGTGCCGCTGATGCCGAAGGCCGACACCCCGCCCCGGCGCGGGGTCTCCCCCTCGGGCCACGGCACCGGCTCGGTGAGGAGCGCGACCGTGCCGGACGACCAGTCCACGCGCGGGCTCGGCTCGTCGACGTGCAGGGTCCGCGGCAGGACGCCGTTGCGCAGGGCGAGCACGGTCTTCATCACCCCGGCCACGCCGGCCGCGGCCTGCGCGTGGCCGATGTTGGACTTCACCGAGCCGAGCCGGAGCGGCTTGCCGGGCTCCCGTGACGCGCCGTACGTCACCTGCAGGGCCTGGGCCTCGATGGGGTCGCCGAGCGGGGTGCCGGTGCCGTGCGCCTCCACGGCGTCGACGTCCTCGGCACGCAGCCCGGCGTCCGCGAGCGCCTCGCGGATGACCCGCTGCTGCGAGGGGCCGTTGGGCGCGGTCAGGCCGTTGCTGGCGCCGTCCTGGTTGACGGCGGAGCCCCGGACGACGGCCAGTACGGGGTGCCCGAGCCGCTCGGCGTCGGACAGCCGTTCCAGGAGCAGGACGCCCGCGCCCTCGCCGAGCACCACGCCGTCGGCCGCGCCGGCGAAGGCCCGCGACCGGCAGCCGGGCGACAGGACCCGCTGCCGCGAGAACTCCACCAGCATCTCGGGGGTGGACATGACCGTCGCACCGCCCGCCAGCGCCATCGAGCACTCGTCGCGGCGCAGCGCCTGCACGGCCAGGTGCAGCGCCACCAGCGAGGCCGAGCACGCCGTGTCGACGGTCAGGGCCGGGCCTTCGAGGCCGAAGACGTACGAGAGCCGGCCGGACATCACGCTGGCCGAGTTGCCGGTGCCCAGGTAGCCGTCGAAGCTCTCCTCACCGTTCTGCAGGAGGCCCAGGTAATGCTGGCCGTTGGTGCCGACGAACACGCCGGTGCGGCTGCCGCGCAGCGCGGACGGATCGATCCCGGCCCGTTCGAACGCCTCCCACGAGGTCTCCAGCATCAACCGCTGCTGCGGGTCCATCGCCAGCGCCTCACGCGGCGAGATGCCGAAGAAGGCGGGGTCGAAGTCCGGCGCCTCGTGCAGGAAGCCCCCTTCCCGGACGTACGTACGGCCGCTCGCGTCCGGGTCCGCGTCGTACAGCTCCTCCAGGCTCCAGCCCCGGTTGCCCGGGAAGGCGCTGATCGCGTCACCCCCGTCGCTCAGCAGCCGCCACAGCTCCTCGGGCGTGGAGACGCCACCGGGGAACCGGCACGCCATCGCCACGATGGCGATGGGCTCGGAGGCGTGGCCGGCGGCCGGGCCGGGGGGCGCCGCGGACCGTACGAGGGCATCACCGGTGCCGGCCGGCTTCGCCGCCCCCTGCTCCAGGGCCTGCTCCCGCAAGTGCCGTGCGAGAGCGGCCGGATCGGGGTGGTCGAAGACCAGGGAGGCGGAGAGCGTGAGACCGGTGGCGGTCCTCAGCCGGTTGCGCAGTTCGACGGCGGTCACGGAGTTGAAGCCGAGGTCCTTGAACGGCTGCCTCGTGTCGACGGCGTCGAGCGAGGACTGGCCCAGGACCGTCGCCGCGTGGCCCCGCACCAACCGCAGCAGGAGCCTCAGTTGCTCCTCGTCGGACTTGCCCGCCAGCAGGCGGACCACCTCGGGGGTCTCCCGGCGGCCGTCGGAGCCGGCGTCGTCCGCCGGGGCGGTGTCCACCGGGGAGGCGTCCGCCCCCGCCGCCACGCCCGCGTGGGCGCCGCTGTCCCCCGTGGCGGTCCGGGGCCGGCGCGTGGCCGCGACCCCCTCGAAGAGGGCCGACGGCCGTACGGCTTCGCGGGCCGCGGCGAACCGCTCCCAGTCCACCTCGGCGACGACCACGGCGCCGGCCCCCCGGCCCACGGCCCGGAAGAGCGCGTCGACGGCGCGCCGCGGGTCGAGCGGGGTGAGGCCGGCCCGGCTCATCCCGGCGGCGATCTCCTCCCGGGCCGCCACCGCCTCGTCGTCCCCGGACGCGAATGCCTCGTGCCCGTGCCACGGTGTCCAGGCGACCGACGTGAAGGGCAGGCCACGCGAGCGCCGCCGCTCGGCGAAGGCGTCCAGATGCGCCGTGCCTGCCGCGTAGCCGCCCTGTCCCGTCCCGCCCCAGACACCCGCGACGGACGAGAAGACGACGAACGCGTCGAGCTTCGTGTCCTCGAGGAGGGCTTCCAGGCGGGTCGCCAGGTCCGTCTTGGTGTGCACCGCGCGGGCGAGCGCCGCCGGTGTGGTGTCGGACAGGGCGCTCAGCGGGACGGCGGCCGGTGCCACCAGCACCGCGGCGGGCGGGTGCTCGGCGATCAGCGACCGCAGGGCGGCGTCGTCCTCGACCTCGCAGGGCACCAGGCTGACGCGCCCGTCGGCGAGTGTGCCGTCGGCGACGCGGGTCCCGTCGGCGCGGGTCCCCTCGATGGAGGTCTCCTCACCGAGCGCCGTCGGGAGGGAGGCAGCGGGACCGGCGAGGACGACGTGCTCGGCACCGTCGGCGAGGAGACGCCGGGCGAGCGGTTCCGCCACCGCCGCGACCTCCCCGACCACCAGGACCGTGCCACGGGGTCGCCAACCGGGTCCGGTGGTGGCAGCGGCGGACCGAACGAGCCTGCGTCCGTACACTCCGGGACCGCGGACCGCCACCTGGTCCTCGCCTTCGGGCGAGGCGGCGAGGACAGCCGCCGCTCGGCGGTACGAGCGCGGATCCGCGATGTCGGTGTCGGTGTCGGTGTCGGCAGGGAAGTCGAGCAACCCGCCGCAGAGGTACGGGAGTTCCAGGGCCGCCACCCGGCCGAGGCCCCACACTTGCGCCTGCTCGACGGACGCTTCCTCCCTGGGCAGAGCGCTCACGGCACCGCGTGTGACCGTCCAGAGCCGGGCCCCCGCCTGTGCGTCGGCTGCCGCCTGGATCAGGGTGGACGACGCGGCGACGCCGAGCGGAAGTCCGGGGTGATCGGGGTGCGTGCCCTCGGCCAGCGCGAGGAAGGACACGATCCCGTGGAGCGGAGCGCTGTCCGGCGCCTGCTTCGCCTCCGCCGCCTCCGCGAGCAGCGCGCTCATGCGGTAGCGGTCACCGGCGGGATCGATGCCGAGCGTCACGACCTCGGCGCCGCGGTCGGCCATGGCACGGGCCATGCCCTCGGCGGCATGCGCCGCGAACGCCGGGCATCGCGGCGTCTCGGGCAGGAGCAGCAGCCAACGCCCTGACAGCCGTGCCCCGGTCTCGTCCTCACGCAGCGCCTTCCACTCCACGTGGTAGGTGAGGTCGTCGGTACCGCCACGGCGGTCGCTGGTGTCGAGCCAGTAGTGCCGGCGTTGGAAGGGGTAGGTGGGCAGGTCGACCCGGCGGGCGGTCAGACCGTGCGCGGCATAGGCGGCCTTCCAGTCGACCGCCACACCGTGGACGAAGGCTTCCGCCATCGAGGTCCACAGCCGGCGCAGACCACCCTCGCCTTTGCGGAGCGTGCCGGTGATGACGACGTCCCGGTCCGGGCCCGTCCGGTCGGCGAGTTCCTGGATTCCGATGGTGAGGACCGGATGGGCACTGGCCTCGATGAACACACCGAACCCGTCAGCCAACAGCAGATCGACCGTCTCCGCGAACCGGACACGCGAGCGCAGGTTGCGATACCAGTACCCCGCGTCCGTGCGTACCTGCCCGCCCGGCTCCACGGTGGAGTAGAACGAGATCTCCGGCTCCCGCGCCACCACCGACCCCAGCAGGCTGGCGAGTTCCGCCTCGATCGCCTCCACCTGAGCGGAATGCGAAGCGTAATCCACCGGGATCCGACGCGCCCGAACGCCGTCGCGTTCACAAGCGGTGACGAACTCGCCTACCGCGTCGGCTTCTCCCGACACCACCGTGATCGCAGGCCCATTGACGGCAGCGACACCCAGACGGTCCGACCAACCGGACAGCCGCTCCTCGACCACGTCGGCGGGCAGGGCCACCGACGCCATCCCACCCGCACCCGCCAACACCCGACCGATCACCTGCGAACGCAACGCCACCACCCGCGCCCCGTCCTGAAGGCTCAGGGCACCGGATACGACGGCAGCGGCGATCTCCCCCTGCGAATGACCCACCACCGCATCCGGCTTCACCCCGCAAGCCGCCCAGACTTCGGCCAGCGACACCATCACCGCCCACGTCACCGGCTGCACCACATCCACCCGCTCAAGCCCCTCACCCGAGCGGACCACCTCCAACAAATCCCACCCCACCAACGGGCTCAGCGCGGCAGCACACTCACCCATACGAGCCGCGAACACCGGAGAAGACTCCAGCAGTTCCGCGCCCATACCGGCCCACTGCGTCCCCTGACCCGGGAACACCAACACCGACCGGCCCACCGAACCAGCAACACCCGACACCACCGGGGTCTTCAAACCCTCCAGCAGTTCCTCACGCCCGGACGCGACCACCACCGCACGATGACCGAACACCGAACGCTGCGCAGCGGACCACCCCACCTCACCCACACCCAGCCCGCCATCGGACTCCACCGCCCCGGTCAGACGCCCCAACCCCGCGTCCAAGGCCCCCGCCGAAACACCCGACACCACCACCGGAACAGGAACCCCCGCCGGCTCAGGCACCACCTCAACCTCCCCCGGCTCCACCGGGGCCTGCTCCAGAACCACATGCGCGTTCGTCCCTCCCATGCCGAAGGACGACACACCGGCGACGCGACGCTTGCCGGGTTCCTCGGTCCAGGGCTCCAGGGCCGTCTGCACGTCCAGGTGCAGCTGTTCGAGGGGTATGTCAGGGTGCGGCGTGCGGTAGTTGAGGCTGGGCGGCAGCATTCCATCCCGTACGCACAGCGCGGCCTTGAGCAGGCCGACGATCCCGGCGGCGCCCTCCAGGTGTCCGACGTTCGTCTTGACCGATCCGACCGCGAGCGGGGCGAGACCGGCCTCCGCACGCGCGGTGCCCAGGACGGCGCCCAGCGCGGCGGCCTCGACCGGGTCGCCGGCCCGGGTGCCGGTTCCGTGCAGCTCGACGTACCGGACGTCCTCGGGGCGCGTCCCGGTCCGGGTGTACGCGGCACGGAGCATCGCTTCCTGGGCCTGGCGGTGCGGAGTGGTCAGGCTGTCGCCACCGCCGTCGTTGTTGACCGCGCCGCCCTTGATGACACAGTGGACGCGGTCGCCGTCCTCGATGGCCTTGCCGAGCGGCTTGAGGACGAGCGCGGCACCGCCCTCACCCCTGACGTACCCGTTGGCCCGGGCGTCGAAGGTGTGGCACTGCCCGTCCGGTGAGAGGGCACCCATCCTGTCCATGGCGGTGGTGCTCTCGTCCGCCATGACCAGGTGCACACCGCCGACGACGGCGAGTGTGCTCTCCCCGCGGCGCAGGCTTTCGCAGGCGAGGTGTACGGCCACCAGCGACGACGACTGGGCCGTGTCGACCGCGATGCTGGGGCCGCGCAGGCCCAGGAAGTAGGACAGGCGGTTCGGTGCGAGGGCGCGGTGCAGGCCGGTGGCGGTGTGTGCGCCGGATGCCGACCGGGCGCGGTGCACGAGAGTCGCGTAGTCGTCGGACGCGATGCCGGCGAACACACCGGTGGCGGTGCCGGCGAGCCGGCCGGGATCGATGCCGGCGTTCTCCAGCGCCTCCCAGCCGAGTTCGAGGAGGAGGCGGTGCTGGGGGTCGGTGGCGGCGGCCTGCTGGGGGGTCATGTCGAAGAAGTCGGCGTCGAAGCCGGCGTGGTCCGCCAGGGCGGCCCGCCATGTCCCGTCCGGACGTCGGGTGACCTCGTTGCGGCCGGCACGCAGCAGTTCCCGGAACTCGTCCACGGTGCCGGCGCCCGGGAGGCGGCAGGCCATACCGACGACGGCGATGGCCTCGGCGTCCACGTGGGACTGGTGCGTCCCGCCGGAGCCCGGGCCTGGCCGGGTGCCGGCGCCGGCGCCTGAGCCGATCTCCATACCCGCACCCGCACCCGCACCCGCACCCGCACCCGCACCCGCACCCAGACGGGTATCCACGCCCGGACGGGTATCCACGCCCGCGTCGGCAACGGAGGCAGGGCCGGACCCCGTCCGGCGGCCCGTGCCGTCGTTGTCGCCGTGGTCGCCGTGGTCACCGTTGCGCTTCACACCGAATTCCGCGTTCATCAAGTCTCCGTAGCCAAAGCCATAGCGAGGGGCGCGATGTGCCGGTGTCCGCTCGAAAGAGGGGCGGGAGGAAAGGAGCGGGTGGGTAAGGAGTGCGGGGCACCGAGCTGACCGTCAACTCCGTCAGCCAACCTCCGGCCGGGACGGCTGCTCGATATCTGCCGGGCAACTGTGTCAGGTCGCCCGTGACACCCGAACGCCGTTGTCTCACCTGGTGGGAAGCCCCCTGGGCACTATGTCAGGTCCCGGCTTGCGGACGCGGAAGGCCGCCGTCTAGCTTTCTCGGCATTGCACGGCATTCCACACGGCAATGACCGAATGGCCCATCGACATGGCGAACGGCGTGGCTTTGCCGTGCCGGACGGCACGGAACAGTCGCCGGCAGCATGGAACACGTACCGGACATCGCACCGGACAAACACCGGATGCGTCGCACCGGACAAACACCGGACGCATGCACCGGACCCATGCCGAAACGTGTATCGGACGGCAGCCGGACACGTCACCGGTTTCGTGCCGGCCAGGCAATGCGATGGATACCGCCAGACCACTCTCCTGCATTCCCAACGTCGACCGCTGGGTCGCCCCCACCCTTCGGTCCGCGACGTGTCCCGGGTTGCCGCCGGTCACGGCGCGGCATCCGGCCCGGCAGGGAGATCCAGCCCCCACGAGAGAGTCGAGATGACGACACAGACCAGGGACACCGCGGCCGCCCCGGAACCGGAGCCGCCCGTCCATCCGCTCGCCCAGCCGGCGGACGCCGACGCGCGGCGGCTGCTGGCGTGGTTCGCCCGGTGCCGGGCGGAGGCACCGGTGTTCTGGGACGAGTCCCGTCAGGCGTGGCAGGTCTTCCGCTACGAGGACTACCTCACCGTCTCCACCAACCCCCAGCTGTTCTCCTCGGACTTCTCACCGGTGTTCCCCGTGCCCGAGGAGCTGGCCCTCCTCATGGGTCCGGGCACCTTCGGCGGTATCGACCCGCCCCGGCACGGGCCGCTGCGCAAACTGGTCTCGCAGGCGTTCACGCCGCGGCGCATCGCCCGGCTGGAGTCGCGGATATCGGAGATCAGCGGCGGGCTGCTGGCGGATCTGCGGGAGCGGGACCGGCTGGACGTGGTGGCCGACCTCGCGTACCCCCTGCCGGTGATCGTCATCGCGGAGCTGCTGGGGATCCCCGCCGAGGACCGGGACCTGTTCCGCGAGTGGGTGGACGTGATCCTCAACAACGAGGGACTTCAGTACCCCCACCTGCCCGACGACTTCGCGGAGACGATGGGGCCGGCCATCAAGGAGTGGTCGGACTACCTGTACGCGCAGATCGCGAGGAAGCGTGCGACGCCGGCCGACGACCTGATGAGCGGGCTCGTCGAGGCGGAGGCCGACGGCCAGCGGCTGACGGACGAGCAGATCGTCAATATCGTGGCGCTCCTGCTCACCGCGGGCCACATTTCGAGCGCCACGCTTCTCGGGAATCTGTTCCTGGTCCTGGACGAGCATCCCGAAGCGCTGGCCGCATTGCGGGACGACCGTTCGCTGATTCCCGGGGCGGTCGAGGAGACCCTGCGCTACCGCAGCCCCTTCAACAATATTTTCCGGCTGCTGACGGAGGACACGGACATCCTCGGGCACCCGATGAAGGCCGGTCAGATGGTGGTGGCCTGGAGTGCCTCGGCCAATCGGGACGCGGACCACTTCCCGGACCCGGACCGATTCGACATCCGGCGGAGCTCCAACAAGCACATGGCGTTCGGGCACGGTATCCACCACTGCCTGGGGGCGTTCCTCGCCCGGCAGGAGGCGAAGGTGTTCCTGGACCTCGTCCTGGACGAATTCGCCGATTACCGCATCGACCACGACCGCGTGGAGTTCTACGACGCGGATCAGCTCACCGCGCGTCACCTTCCCGTTCAGGTGACGCGCTCCTGACCCGGGCGGCCACTCGATGACGAAGACGACGGCGGACCGGCGGCCCATGAAGGGCATCATCCTGGCGGGCGGCAGCGGCACGCGCCTGCGCCCCCTGACCGGGGCACTGTCCAAGCAGTTGCTGCCGGTCTACGACAAGCCCATGATCTACTACCCGCTGTCGGTGCTCATGCTGGCGGGGATCCGGGACATCCAGATCATCACGTCGAAGACGCACTTGGAGATGTTCCGTTCGCTGCTGGGCGACGGCAGCCGCATCGGGATCAGTGTCGGCTACGCCGAGCAGGAGGAGCCCCGGGGCATCGCCGAGGCGTTCCTCATCGGCGAGGAGCACATCGGGGACGACCCGGTCGCCCTCATCCTGGGGGACAACGTCTTCCACGGTCCGGGGTTCTCCTCCGTGCTGGCCTCCACCGCGGCGCGGCTGGACGGCTGCGAGCTGTTCGGCTACCCGGTGAAGGACCCCCGGCGCTACGGCGTCGGCGAGGTCGACGCGGAAGGCCGGCTGGTGTCCCTGGAGGAGAAGCCGGAGAAGCCCCGCTCCCATCTCGCGGTGACGGGGCTGTACTTCTACGACAACGGCGTGGTGGACATCGCCCGGCGGCTGACACCGTCGCCGCGGGGCGAGCTGGAGATCACCGACGTCAACAAGGTGTACCTGGAGCAGGGCCGCGCCCGTATGACGGAACTGGGGCGCGGGTTCGCCTGGCTGGACATGGGCACGCACAGCTCGCTGCTGCAAGCGGGGCAGTACGTCCAGCTCCTGGAGCAGCGGCAGGGCGTGCGGATCTCCTGCGTCGAGGAGATCGCCCTGCGGATGGGGTACATCAGCGCGCGGCAGTGCCACGAGCTCGGCCGTGAACTCGAGAGCTCCAGCTACGGCCGGTACTTGATGGACGTGGCGGAGACCCTCATGTCCGGACCGGCCGCATAGCCACCGCCCTCGCCTCCGTCCCCGTCCGCCTCCCCGTTTCCCGTCCCTGGAAGAAAGGTCTGTGCTCCCATGCGGCTGCTGGTCACCGGAGGTGCGGGCTTCATCGGCTCGCACTTCGTCAGACAACTGCTGGCCGGGGCGTATCCGGACCTGGCCGGGGCGCGGACGGTGGTGGTCGACAAGCTGACCTATGCCGGGAACCTCGCCAACCTGGACCCGGTCGCGGACCATCCGTCGCTGGAGTTCGTGCACGCCGACATCCGGGACGCGGAGGTGATGTCCCGGGTCGTGCGGGGGGCGGACGTCGTGGTCCACTTCGCGGCGGAGTCGCACGTGGACCGCTCCATCGCCGACGCGTCGGCGTTCGTCGAGACGAACGTACGGGGGACGCAAGTCCTCTTGCAGGCCGCGGTGGAGGCGGGGGCCGGCCGGTTCGTCCACGTCTCCACGGACGAGGTGTACGGCTCGATCGCCGAGGGGTCGTGGCGCGAGGAGCAGCCGCTGGCGCCGAACTCCCCGTACGCCGCCTCGAAGGCGGCGTCGGACCTCCTGGCGCTGGCCTACCACCGGACGTACGGCCTGCCGGTCGTCGTCACCCGGTGCTCCAACAACTACGGCCCGTACCAGCACCCCGAGAAGGTCGTCCCGCTCTTCGCCACGAACCTGTTGGACGGTCTGACGGTGCCGCTGTACAGCGACGGCGGCAACAGCCGGGACTGGCTGCACGTGGACGACCACTGCCGCGGGATCAGCCTGGTGGCGACCCGCGGGCGCCCGGGCGAGGTCTACCACATCGGTGGCGGGACGGAGCTGACCAACCGGGAGCTGACGAAGCGGCTGCTCGGGCTGTGCGGTGCCGACGCCTCGTCGGTGCGCCACGTCGCCGACCGGCCGGGGCACGACCTGCGGTACGCGCTGGACATCGGCAAGATCACGGGCGAGCTGGGCTATGCCCCGCGTACGGACTTCACGACGGGCCTGGCGGACACGGTGCGCTGGTACGCGGAGAACCGCGCGTGGTGGGAACCGCTGAAGAAGGCCGCGCAGGAGGCCCGGCGCACCGACTGACCGACCGCCCCGTCCCTCCCCGTCACGCCCCGACGCCCGTACCCGACGTCCGCACCCGACGTGCCGTCCCCGACAGCGGTCCCCCCGACCGCGAGGAGCTGGATCCGCCGTGAGCACCCCTTCCGCACCACCCGTTCCGGGAGCCCCGTCGCCGGCCGGACACCCGGACGAGGGTCTGTGGGTCCGCCGTTACCGCCCGGTGCGGGATCCGGAACTGCGTCTGGTCTGCTTCCCGCACGCCGGTGGCGCCGCGACCTCCTTCGCCGCCCTGGCACGCGGACTGGACGAGACCGTGGAGGCGCTGGCGGTGCAGTACCCGGGCCGCCAGGACCGCCGGCACGAGCCGTTCATCCCGTCCATATCGGGCCTGGTGGACCAGGTGGTGCCGGAGATCCTGCGCTGGGCCGACCGTCCGCTCGCGCTGTTCGGGCACAGCATGGGTGCCACGGTGGCGTTCGAGGTCGCGCGCCGGCTGCGCGGTTCCGGGCAGGCCTCCCCCGTCCATCTGCTGGTGTCGGGCCGCCGTGCGCCGACGGTGCGCCGGCGGGACGTCGCCCACCTCCTCGACGACGACGCGCTGATCGCGGAGATCGCCACGCTTCAGGGCACCGAGGACGCCGTCCTCCAGGACGAGGAGCTGCTGCGGCTGGCCCTGCCGGCGATCCGCAACGACTACCGGGCGGCGGGCACGTACGCGTATGTGCCCGGCGGTGCGCTGGACTGTCCGGTCACGGTGCTCACCGGTGACCGTGATCCCGATGTCCCGCTGGAGGAGGCGAGGGCCTGGCGGGAGCTGACCACGGGCCCCTTCGCCCTGCACACCTTCGCCGGCGGTCACTTCTATCTGAACGACCGGATGGACGAGGTGTGCCGGACCATCGGCGACGCCCTCGCCGGCACGGCCACCGCGGACACGGCCACCGGGACCGTCCCACCGCGTACCGCCGCGGACACGAGCACCGGCCCCGTCCCGCCGCGCACCGCCGCGGACACCGCCCGCGAACCCGTACCGCCGCGATCCGCCCCCGCCCCGCACGGCGCCGCGCGGCGCCGTGCGGACGCGGTCCGGCCCGGTGACCCGGTGGACACGGCGCGGCGGGTGCTGGTGTCGGCACGCACCGCGGACAGTGCGGTCACGCCGTTCGACGGCATCTCCGGCTGGCTGGCCGAACGCCTGCGGGCGGGGCGCTTCGACGTGTCCCGCGTTCCCTTCGCGGAGCTGCGCGGCTGGAGCTTCCACCCGGGTACGGGAAACCTGCACCACGCGTCGGGCCGTTTCTTCTCCGTGGAGGGGCTGCACGTCCGTACGGACCGGCTGCCCGAGCGGGGCTGGACGCAGCCCATCATCGTGCAGCCGGAGGTGGGGCTGCTCGGGATCGTGGCGCGGGAGATCGACGGGGTGCTGCACTTCCTGATGCAGGCCAAGATGGAGCCCGGGAACGTCAACGTTCTTCAGGTGTCGCCGACCGTGCAGGCCACCCGGAGCAACTTCACCGGGGTGCACCGGGGGCGCGACATCCGCTATCTGGACCTGTTCATGGGGCCGCGACGGGCGCGTGTCCTGGTCGACTCGATCCAGTCCGAACAGGCGGACTGGTTCCTGGCCAAACGCAACCGGAACATGATCGTCGAGTTGGCGGCGGACGACGACCTCGACATCGGGGAGGACTTCCGCTGGCTGACGCTGGGGCAGCTCCGCCGGCTGCTGATGCTGGACAACGTGGTCAACATGGACGCCCGGTCCATCCTCGCCTGCCTGCCCACGGCGGACGCCGACGCGTCCGCCCCGTCCCCCGTGCTGCGCTCCTTCTTCGGCTCGCCGGGTGCGGCGCGGCACACGACGGCCGAGGTCCTGACGTGGTTCACGGGTGTGCGCGCCCTGCGGGAGCTGGTGCAGAACCGGGTGCCGCTCGATACGGTGACGGCGGACGGCTGGTACCGCACGCCGCACGAGATCGCCCACGAGAGCGGGCGGCACTTCCGGGTCATGGCCGCCGAGGTCAGCGCCAGCAGCCGGGAGGTCACCTCCTGGACGCAGCCGCTCATCGAGCCGCGGCTGCCGGGTCTGATGGCGCTGCTGGTCAAGTCCGTCGACGGCGTGCTGCACGCGCTCGTGCGGGCACGGGTGGACGTCGGGCACCTGAACGTCGCCGAGCTGGCCCCCACGGTCCAGTGCCGGCCACAGGAGCACACCGGTCCGCGGGGGCTGCCCGGCCCGCCGTACCTGGAGGACGTGCTGTCCGCGCCGCCTCAGGACGTGCGCTACGACGCCGTCCAGTCCGAGGAGGGCGGGCGCTTCTTCCACGCCCAGAACCGCTACGTGATCGTGGAGGTCCCGCACGACTTCCCGGAGGACGCACCGGACGACTTCGCCTGGCTGTCGCTCGGTCAGCTCACCGGGCTGCTGGCGCACGGCAACTACCTCAACATCGAGCTGCGCACCCTGGTGGCGTGTGCCCACACGCTGTACTGACGTGCCTTGTGCGCCCGCTCGCCGCACGGGCGGGGCGCGTCGCCCGCGCCGTATTGCATAAGCTGGGCTCTTGTCACGACCACGGCGGCACCAGGGGACACGATGCGGAAAGAGGCGGTGCGGTACCTTCGTTGTCCTCACTGTTCCGGCACGATGACGATGGACGGCAACACCCTGCGGTGCGGCTCGGGGCACGACTTCGACGTGGCGAAGCAGGGGTACGTGAACCTGCTGCGCGGGGCGGTCAAGTTCAGCGCGGACACCGCCGGCATGGTCGCGGCCCGCGCGGACTTCCTCGCCGGAGGCCACTACGCGCCGATCGCCGAGGCCCTGACCGCGCTGGCCCGAGAGACGGCTCCGGAGCCGGTGGACGGGGATCCCGGCTGCGTCGTCGACATCGGCGGCGGCACGGGCTACTACCACGCGCACGTGGTGTCGGAGCTGGCGGGGACCGAGGGCATCCTGCTCGACATCTCCAAGTTCGCCGCCCGCCGCGCCGCCCGGGCACACCCCCGTATCAGCGCCGTCGTGGCCGACGCCTGGGACAGGCTGCCGCTCGGCGACGGGGTGGCGTCGGTGGTCCTCAACGTCTTCGCGCCGCGCAACCCCGCCGAACTGCGGCGGATCCTGCGCCCCGGGGGCGTGCTCCTCGTGGTGACGCCGCGGCCGGATCATCTGCGCGAACTGGTGGACTCCCTCGGACTGCTGCGGGTGGACGAGCAGAAGGACGAGCGTCTGGCCGACCGGTTCGCCGCGCACTTCACGGAGGTGGCCCGCGAGCGGGCGCGCGGCACCATGGCGCTGGACCACAAGGCCCTGCCGCAGCTGGTGGGGATGGGCCCCAACGCGTGGCACCAGGACGGTGGCCTGCTGGAGGAGCGGATCGCGCGGCTGCCGGAGCCCTGCGACGTGACGCTGTCCGTGACCCTGACCGCGTACCGTCCGCTGGCGTGACCCCGGCGCACCTGCCCGCGCGCCGGGGGTCTCAGACGGTGGCCGCCGCGATCCCCTTGCCGGTGGCCCACTCCTCGATGACATCGCACGCCGTGTCGACCCCGCGCTCCGCCGCCACGGCGTCCCCGAGCCGCCGGGCCCGTGCGGCCATGGCCGGGTCGGTCGCCGCCATCCGTACGCTCGCCGCGAGTTCCTGGCGGTTCATCCGGCGCATGGGCACCGGCGGGCCGGCGAGTCCCGCCCGGTGCAGCCGGGCCGCCCAGAAGGGGTGGTCCGCGAACACCGGCACGATGACATGGGGCACTCCGGCGCGCAGCACCTCGGCCGTGGTGCCGAACCCGCCGTGGTGGATCACGGCGGCGGTCCGGGGGAACAGCCAGGAGTAGTCCGCACCGGCGAGCCGGAAGACGTCGTCGGGCAGCGCCCCGTCCGGGCCGCCGACCACGACGAGCCGGCGGCGGGCGCCGCGCGCGGCGGCGAGCGCGTACGCCAGGGTGGCCTCCTGGCGGTGGACCGGCCAGGTGCTGCCGAGGGTGAGGGCGACCGGCGGCGTACCGTCGGCGAGGAAGTCCTCCAGCCCGGCGGGCGGCTCCCAGCCCGGCTCGTCCCGGAACCAGTAGCCGGTGACGTGGCAGCGCGCCGGCCAGTCGGCGGGCTTCGGCAGGACGCTGGGGCTGAAGGGGTACAGGTGGGGCTGGTCCCGGCCGAGGCGGCGCAGGGGGGAGTCGGCGCCGAAGGGCGGCAGGCCGCGTCGCGCGCGGTACTCGTCGATCTCGGGGCCGCGCCACCGCCAGTCCTCGGTGGCCGCCCGCACATGGGTGAAGTGGTTGTAGTACGGGGTGAGCGGACCCATCAGGCGCTGGCCGGACTCGATCGCGGGGAAGGCGGTGGTCTCCGTGTTGGGCCACCAGCAGGCGGAGAGCCACGGTGTCCGGGCGGTGCCGAACGCGGCGGCCACGGTCAGCGGCGAGTGCACGACGAGGTCCACGCCCTGTGCCGCGGTCTCGATCTCGTCCAGCACCTGCTGGTCGTAGCCTTCGGGCGCCTTGGGCAGGGCCTTGACGAGGTTCCTCATCGACGGTCCGCGGCGCAGTGCCTCCACCACCTCCGGCATCGTGAAGAAGCCGTCCGGGTCACCGGGTGTGGTGCGGTGTTCCAGGCCCGCCCGTTCGACCAGGGGGCGCAGTGCCTCGGGCGCGCCGAGGACGACGTGGTGCCCGCGGTCGTGCAGGCCGCTGCCCAGGGCGACGAAGGGCTGCACGTCGCCGCGCGAGCCCATGGTGAGCAGTGCTATGCGCATGCGGTCCTCCGGGGCGCGGTACCGGTGGGGCGGTGCCGCCGGTCCGTCGTGCGCGGGGTCATGCGGCGCCTCCGGAGGAGGCGGCCACCAGGGAGTCGAAGTCGCGGGGGATCCAGGGCGGGATGCCGCCCTCGGCGTTGGTGCCCTTCTCGATGAAGGCGAGGTTGTGGTAGACGTGCAGGCCCGTCACGTGGCGGTCCGCGTAGCCGGCGGTGCGGCCCCGCGCGGGCGGCAGTTCCTCGTGCTGGAGGCTGTCGATGAGCGACTTCAGCAGGCCGAGGCTGGTCCGGCCGCTCCGCTCGGGGTCCTCGTTGCCGCCGAAGCCGGGCCAGTAGGCGGTCCACAGATCCTCGACGACGTACAGACCGCCGTTGCGCACGTGCGGGAAGAGGGCGTGGAACGAGGTTCGGACGTGCTCGTTGATGTGGCTTCCGTCGTCGATGACGATGTCGAAGGGGCCGTACTTCCGGGCGATCTCCGTGAGGCGGTCCGGGTCGTTCTGGTCGCCGATGACGGTGGTGATGCGCTGTTCGTCGGCGTGCGACTTGTCGACGATGTCGAGGCCGTGGATCAGCCCGCGGTGGAAGTAGTGCTTCCACATGCGCAGGGAGCCACCGCCCCACTCGGGGTGCTTGTAGCCGCCGATGCCGATCTCCAGGACCCGCACCTCTTCGTTGCGGTACGGGCTGAAGTGCCGGTCGTAGTGAGGGGTGAACCAGTGCAGCGATCCCCATTTGGGAGTCAGGTAGCGGGAGGTCAGCTCGTTCAGGTCCGGCTTGGCGGAGGTGCAGCCGGCCAGCACGGTGGCGGTCGCCTGCTGGGCGGCAAGGAAGTAGGGGCCGATCTGGTCGGCGGCGTCGGAGCCGGCGTAGGGGAACAGCGTGGTCCCGCGGACGCCGGAGGGGTGCTCCCGGAAGGGGCCGAACAGCTCGCGGACCAGGTCGGCCAGGTCGTACTCGATCCTCATGGCGACGAACTCCTCGCCGCGCGGGACGCTGCGGACGGGAGCGCCCTGGACGGCGCGGAGCCAGTGGGTCAGCCGCTCGCCGGCCGTGCGCACGACGAACTCGACGAGCACCGGCTCCTCGTTGACGGGGGCCGGGGAGCGCGAGCAGATCTCGTCGATGAGCACCCTGGCGACGTCGGCGGCCCGGTGGCGCTCCGTCAGTTCGCCCAGGGAGGCGGCGTGTCCCCCGGCTGCCCGGATGATGTCCTGCACGAGGGAGAGGTCGGTGTTCTCGGCCACGGAGAGCCTTCCAGGTCGTGGTTCGGTGAGGGGATCGGTGACGGGTCGGTGAGGGAATCGGTGACGGAATCGGCGGGCGGTGGGAGGTCGGCGGGCGGCCGGAAGGGCGGAAGGGAGCGGTGACGGGCCGGGCGGATCACGGTCGCGGGTGCGCGTGGTCGCGGTACCAGCGCACGGTGTCCCGCAGCCCCTCGCGCAGCGAGCGGGGCTCGGAGTCGATCACTTCGCGCATCCTGGTGAGGTCCATCCTGCGCACCGCCGCGCCCACGGGCCGCCCGGGGTCGGTTCTGACGCGGGAGGGCACGCCGAGGGCCGCGGCCACCAGACGGGCCAGCTCCAGGATCGACACCTCCTCCGCGGAACCGACGTTCACCACGTCGTACTTGCCGGTCTCGACCACCCGCAGCGCGCAGCGCACCAGGTCCGACACATGGATGAAGGACCGGGTCTGGCTGCCGTCGCCCCAGATCTCGATCTCCTCGCCGGACGCGGCGCGTGCGACCATGCTGGGGATGACCCGGTTGTGGGCGCCGGCCGCGCTGTCCCGGGGGCCGTACACGTTGCCCGGACGGATGCGGAAGACCCGCGTGGCGAACTGCCGTTGGTGGTGGTCGGCGAGGATCTCCCCGAAGATCTTCGACAGCACGTAGCCGTTCTCGGTGTACTGCGGGCTGCGGCGGACGTCCTCGTCCTCGGACGCCGGGGCGCTGCGCGGTACGCAGTAGACCTCCGAGGAGCTCAGCAGGAGGACGTTGTCCACCTCGAACTCGCGGGCACAGTTGAGGAGGTGGGCCGTGGTGCGCACGTTGGCGTCGAGGATCTCCGCCGAGTGCTCCCGTTTGTACCGGGCGTTGCCGTCCAGGGCGGCGCAGTGCAGGACGGCGTCGACGTGCGGGGCCAGGTAGCGGAAGGCGGCGCGCGTCTCGTGCTCGTCGCCGAGGTCGACGCGGGCGAGCCGGAGCCGGTCGCCGGCCAGGGCGGTGAGCTCCTCCCGGATGGCGGGCCGGTCGGTGCGGTGCAGGCCGATCACGGTGGCGCCCTCGGTGGCGAGCCGCTCGACGAAGTGGGAACCGATGAAACCCAGCGCGCCGGTGACCATCACGGTCCGTCCGGCCCAGTGGCCGCTCGTCATGACGTCTCCCGCCGGTCGCCCGGGGCGGTCCGGTCCGCGGCTCCGTCCTCGGCCACCAGGACCGCGCCGACCGGGCAGAGGCCGGCGGCCTCGTGGACGCCGGGCCACTGTTCGGCCGGGGGCGTCCCGGTGAGAGCCCGGCTCAGGCCGCGGTCGTCCTGGGCGAAGACCCCGGGGGCGGAGCGTTCGCACTGGCCGGCGCCGACGCACAGGTCCCTGGCGATGCGTACACGCATGTCAAGCGTCCTTCGTTCGCGGTGGCTTCCGTGGCCCCGTCACCAGGTGACGGGCAGCTCGTGGAGCCCGAAGATGGCGGAGTCCTCCTTCACCCGGAGCGCGTCGACGTCCGTGGCGAGGCGCAGCCCGGGCAGCCGGCGGAGCACCGCGCCGAGGGTGACCTCCAGTTCGAGGCGGGCCAGGTTCTGGCCGAGACACTGGTGGGGTCCGTAGCCGAAGGCGACGTGCCGGCCGGCCGGGCGGTGGATGTCGAAGACGTCCGGGGAAGGGAAGACCTTCTCGTCGCGGTTGCCGGAGGCCAGCAGGAAGACCAGGCCGTCACCGGCCCGGATGGTGTGCCCGTCGAGCTCGATGTCTTCGGCCGCGGAGCGGCGCAGCCCGTCGGCGACGGTGAGGTGGCGCAGCAGTTCCTCGACGGCGTCGGGCAGGAGGGCCGGGTTCTCGGTGAGTTCCCGCCACGCGTCGGGGTGTTGGAGGAGGGTCAGGACGCTGAGCGCGGTCATCGCGGCGCTCGTCTCGTGTCCGGCGGCGAGCAGCAGCACGGCGTTGTCGAGGACGTCCGCGTGGGTCAGCTCGCCGCTGCGCAGGCCCTGGGTGAGGGTGCCGATGACACCGCCGCCGGGTGTGCCGGCCTCGGCCTTGGCGGTGATGAGCCGGTCGAGGTAGTCGCGCAGTTCGAGCAGCGCGGTCACCGATTCGTCGTCCCCCATGAGCCTGGTGGCGCGCTCGCTGCGGCTCTGGAAGAAGGCGTGGTCCTCGTAGGGCACGCCGAGGAGTTCGCAGATGACCAGGGTGGACATGGGCAGGGCGAGTTCGGCGACCAGGTCGGCGGGGCGTTCCAGGGTGTCGAACCGGTCCAGCAGCCCGTCCACGATCCGTTCGACGCCGGGCCGCATGGCGCGGACCCGGCGTACGGTGAACTCGGGGATGAAGACACGGCGCAGGGTGCCGTGGTCGGGGGCGTCGAGGGTGAGCAGCGAGCGGGTCGCCTCGGCCGCGCCGTCGGCGGGGGACAGCCGCGGCAGCCTGGCGGGGTCGATCCGGACCCTGCTGTCGGCGAGCAGCGCCCGCATGTGCTCGTGCCTGGTGATGAGCCAGGTCCGTGAGCCGTCCCAGACGCGGGCGGCGGCGACGGGGGTGGCGGCGCGCAGCTCGGCGTACCGGGCGGGCGGCTGGAAGGGGCAGGTGCGGGCCATCGGCCAGGAGACCTCCGCTTGCGCCTCGGCGTCGGCGGCACGTGCTGTGGGCAACGGATTCCCCTTACGTCTTCGGCAACCGGTACGGCGCGCACAGCCCGCCGCGTCCCGCTCAACGAAGCACGGTGCCGCGACGACCGGCAAGGAAGGTCCGTCGATCTTCGTCAGGTCGCGCGGCGCCGGCCCCGGGCCTCCGGAAGGGCACGCCGAGGCCGGGCGGTCGCGCCGGCGCGCGCCGTGCCGGGGGGCTGGTCAGGGCCGATGGCCGACCTGACATACGGATCCGCGGGTGAGTGGCGTTCCACCGTCCACTGTCCCTAGCGTCGAAGGCCTCATGGGCACCCGTCAGGCACCGGTGCTCCCGCCTCGCTGGAGGATCCCTTTGACAGTCGCCACCGCGGACGGCCGAGATCTGTATCTCGCCCTGCTGAAGAAGGTCGTCACCAATATGATATACGAGGACCCGACGCATGCCGCGGGCCTCATCACGGATCCCCGTTTCGACCGGGAGGCCCGCGAGAGCGGTGAGGACTACCCGGTGGTCGCGCACACCATGATCGGCATGAAGCGGCTGGACAACCTGCACCAGTGCGTCGAGGACGTGCTGCGGGACGGTGTGCCGGGTGACGTCATCGAGACAGGTGTGTGGCGCGGCGGCGCCTGCATCTTCGCGCGCGGGGTGCTGAAGGCGCACGGCGTGACGGACCGCACGGTGTGGGTCGCCGACTCCTTCCAGGGGTTCCCCAAGACGGAGTCCGACGACCACCCCATGGACGTCGAGATGGACCTCCACCAGTACAACGACGCGGTGAGCCTGCCCACCGGCCTGGACACCGTGCGCGAGAACTTCGCCCGCTACGGCCTGCTGGACGACCAGGTCCGGTTCCTGCCGGGGTGGTTCAAGGACACGATGCCGACGGCGCCGGTCGAGCGGCTCGCCGTCATGCGCCTGGACGGTGACTCGTACGGCGCCACCATGGACGTGCTGACCCACCTGTACGGGAAGCTGTCGCCGGGCGGGTACGTCATCGTCGACGACTACTGCATCCCGGCCTGCCGGCAGGCCGTGCACGACTTCCGCGACCGCATGGGCATCGACGACGAGATCCACCAGGTGGACCGGCAGGGTGCCTACTGGCGCAACGGTGGCTGAGGAGAGGGGCGTGCCACGCCCGCTCGGCATCGAGGGTGCCTGGGTGGTGGAACCCGAGGTGCACCCCGACCGGCGCGGCGAGTTCCACGAGTGGTTCCAGGGCGAGCGGTTCCGGCGTGCCACCGGGCACACGCTGCCGCTGGTGCAGGCGAACGTCGCGGTGAACCGGCGCGGGGCGCTGCGCGGGATCCACTTCACCCGACTGCCGCCGGGCCAGGCGAAGTACAGCGCGTGCGTCCAGGGGGCGGGGATCGAGGTGGTCGTCGACATCCGCACCGGCTCGCCCACGTTCGGGCGGTGGGAGGCGGTGCCCGTGGACGAGCACAACCGCACCGCCGTGTATGTGGCGGCGGGCCTGGGCAGGGCGTTCTTCGCGCTGACGGACCGCACCACGCTCATCTACCTGTGCTCGAGCGGGTACGCCCCGCGGCTCGACCACGCGATCAGTCCGCTGGACCCCGGCCTGGCGATCGCCTGGCCGGACGGGATCGAACCGCTGCTCTCCGCGCAGGACGCCGGCGCGCCCACCCTCGCCGAGGCGGAGCGGCTCGGCCTCCTCCCCTCCTACCGCGCCTACCGGGACCACCACGCGCGGCTGTGTGGTGCGGGCGGACCCGGGCCGGGATGAGGGCGGCGCCCGGGCACGCGCGCACGATCCGTACCGCTGACGGCAGGAAAGGCTCATGACGTCCGACAGTTCCACCTCCGACGCGGCCCCCGGGGCCGCTGCCCCGGCCGAGGCCGGCGCGGCCGTGTGGCCGTATCCGTTCAGCACCGCCACGGGGCTGGGAATGGACCCCCTGTACGGGTACCTGCGCGAGCGCGAGCCGGTGGCGCGAGTCCGTATGCCGTACGGCGGCGAGGCCTGGATGGTGACCCGGCACGCCGACGCGAAACTGGTGCTCGGCGACCCGCGGTTCAGCATGGCGGCGGGCGCGGGCAAGGACGTCCCCCGCCCCACCGAGCAACTCCTGGAGCCGGGCGGGCTGGTCGCGATGGACCCGCCCGAACACACCCGGCTGCGCCGGCTGGCGGGCGGCGTGTTCACGCACCGCAGGGTGGAGCGGATGCGCCCGTCGGTCACCGCCCTCGCGCACCGGCTCGTGGACGGGATGTCCGCCGCGGGGTCGTCCGCCGACCTGCTGGAGGCGGTGGCGCTGCCCGTGTCGATCGGTGTGATCTGCGAGCTGCTCGGGGTGGACTACGAGGACCGGCACGTCTTCCAGCGGTTCTCGGACGCCCTGCTGTCGACCGCGCTGCCGCCCGAGGAGGTCAGGCGGGCCGGGGAGGAATTCGTCGGCTACCTGGCCCGGTTGGTCGCGGAGCGGCGCGAGTCGCCGACCGACGACCTGCTGGGCGCGATGGTCCAGGCGCGTGACGACGAGGACCGCCTGTCCGAGAACGAGCTGTACATGCTGGGCGCCGGGCTGCTGGTGGGCGGCTACGAGACGACGGCGACGCAGATCGGGAACTTCGCGTACCTGCTGCTGCGCGACCGCCGGCTGTACGCGTCGCTGGTCGAGGACCCGGGGCTGATCCAGGGGGCGGTGGAGGAGCTGCTCCGGTTCACGCCGCTGACCACGGTGGACGGTTACGCGCGGATCGCGCTGGAGGACGTCATGGTCGGCGGCACGCTCATCCGTGCCGGGGAGGCCGTGTTCACCTCCGTGGCTGCCGCCAATCTGGACCCGGAGGTCTTCCCCGGCCCCGAACGCCTCGATTTCACCCGGGAGCGCAATCCGCACCTGGGCTTCGGTCACGGCATCCACTACTGCATGGGCGCCCCGCTGGCCCGGCTGGAGATCCAGGTGGTGCTGGAGGTCCTCACCCGGCGGCTGCCCGGGCTGCGCCTGGCCGTCCCCGCGGCGGACGTACGGTGGCAGCCTGGGCTGCTGCTGCGGGTGCCGGAGCGACTGCCCGTCACATGGTGAACGATCCGATGCCGCGCGGCAGTGGCAGTGGCAGCGTCGTGGTCCTGGGCGGCGCCGGGTACGTCGGCCGGCATGTGTGCGCGGCGTTCGCCGCGCGGGGCCGTGACGTGGTGGTGGTGGGCCGCCGCCCGCCCGAGGAGCCGATGCCGTACCGCTGCGTCACCCTGGACCTGGCCGGTACGGATCCCGCGGCGCTGGCCGCCGCCCTGGACGCGGAGCGTCCGGACACGATCGTCAACTCCGTCGGAAGCATCTGGGGCCGTACCGACGAGCAGATGTGGTCCGCCACCGCGGTGCCCACGCTGCGCCTGCTGGAGGCGCTGGCGCTGATGTCCGCGCGGCCGCGGCTGGTCCACCTCGGCTCGGTACTGGAGTACGGCCCGGTGACGCCCGGCGGTTCGGTGGGCGCCGACGCCGTACCGCGCCCGGACACGGCGTACGGCAGGAGCAAGCTCGCCGCCAGCGAGGCGGTGCTGCGGGGCACCTCGGGCGGGTGGGTCGACGGTGTGGTGCTACGGGTGTCCAACGTGTCGGGCCCCGGCACCCCGCGGATCAGTCTGCTGGGCCAGGTCGCCGAGCGGCTGCTGGCGGCCGCCGGGACGGGTGCGGAGGCCGTCGTGGAACTGTCCCGGCTGCGCGCGCACCGGGACTACGTCGATGTGCGGGACGTGGCCGACGCCGTCGTGGCCGCCGCCCGCGCACCGGCCGTCCCGGTCGCCGTCGGCATCGGGCGGGGCGAGGCGGTCGCCGTCCGCGACCTGGTCGGCCTGTTCATCGAGGCGAGCGGCATTCCGGCGCGGGTGGTGGAGCGCCCGGCTCCGGGCCGGGCTCCCGGGCACCGGGAGGACTGGCTGCGGGTCGACACCGGCGCGGCGCGCGCCCTGCTGGGCTGGGCACCGCGCCGTTCGCTGCGGGAGTCGGTCCGCGACTGCTGGCACGACCTGGTCCGCGCGCACCGGCTTCCCACCACCCCATCGAAACACTCTGGAGGTTGAGCTCTCCGTGACTACCTACGTCTGGGACTACCTGGCGGAATACCAGAACGAACGCGCGGACCTCCTCGACGCCGTCGAGACCGTCTTCGCCTCCGGGCAGTTGGTCCTCGGCCCCAGCGTGGACGGGTTCGAGAAGGAGTTCGCGGACTACCACGGCCTGCGCCACTGCGCCGGTGTCGACAACGGCACCAACGCCGTCAAGCTGGGTCTGCAGGCGCTCGGGGTGGGCCCGGGGGACGAGGTCGTCACCGTCTCCAACACGGCCGCGCCGACGGTGGTGGCCATCGACGGCACCGGTGCCACGCCCGTCTTCGTCGACGTCCGCGCCGAGGACCACCTCATGGACACCGACCAGGTCGCGGACGTCATCACCCCGCGCACGAAGGCCCTGCTGCCGGTGCACCTGTACGGGCAGTGCGTCGACATGGCGCCCTTGCGCGCCCTGGCCGAGCAGCACGGCCTGGTGGTGCTGGAGGACTGCGCCCAGGCGCACGGTGCCCGCCACCACGGCGAGCTGGCCGGCACGCTGGGCGACGCCGCCGCCTTCTCGTTCTACCCGACGAAGGTCCTCGGTGCGTACGGCGACGGCGGGGCCGTGCTGACCGACGACGCGGACGTCGACCGTGCGCTGCGCCGGCTGCGCTACTACGGCATGGAGGACGTGTACTACGTCGTGCAGACGCCCGGCCACAACAGCCGGCTCGACGAGGTGCAGGCGGAGATCCTGCGCCGCAAGCTCACCCGCCTCGACCGCTACATCGAGGGCCGGCGCGCGGTCGCCCGGCGTTACGCCGAAGGACTCGCGAACCTGACGGGCCCCGGCGGCCTGGTGCTGCCGTCCGTCACCGAGGGCAACGACCACGTGTATTACGTGTACGTCGTCCGCCACCCGCGCCGGGACGACATCATCGAGGCGCTCAAGTCGTACGGGATCTCGCTCAACATCAGTTACCCGTGGCCCGTGCACACCATGACGGGCTTCGCGCACCTGGGGTACGCCAAGGGCTCGCTGCCGGTGACGGAGCGGCTGGCGGACGAGATCTTCTCGCTGCCGATGTACCCGGGGCTCGCGCCCGACGTACAGGACAAGGTGATCGCGGCCCTGCACGAGGTACTGGCCACGCTCTGAGGCGCCGCCGCACACCCCGAAGGCATGCCGGGGACGCGGCGCGGCGACGCGCCGCGTCCTTCAGTGGTGGCGGCAGTACCTCGATGCGAACGGGCCGGGAGTGTCTGCGCGTCACCGGGCTCCTCGGCGTGTCACCGCTCCGGCCTGAGCCGCCGCAGGCAGCGCCGGGCCAGGTCGTCGACCGTCGTGCTGTCGAAGATCTCCACGGCCGACAGGTTGCAGCCCAGCCGCTGGTTGGCCATCGCCAGCAGCTCGGTCGCCATGAGCGAGTCCAGCCCCATCCGGTCGAGGCGCCTGTCGCCGGGCACCCGGTCGGCGGTGGTCTGCAGGACCTGACAGAGGCTGTCGGTGAGGACTTCCGTCACCCGGGCGAGGGCCTCCTCCGGCGACGCGGTGGCCAGTGCCTCCAGCAGCGCGGCACGGCCCGTACCGCCGGAATCCTCTGGCGGCCGCACCGCGTCGAACCGGGCGGCGCCGAGCGTCGCGAAGGCGTGCCGGGTCACGCGCCAGTCGATGCGGGCGACGACCGCGACCTCGTCGCCGCGTGCGGCCAGCACCCCCAGGGCGGTCAGCGCGTCACCCGGCGGCACCGGGTCGAGGCCCAACTGCCTCATGAAGTCGCCGATACCTTCTCGGGCGACATAACCGACCTCGTCCACGGCCCCCCACGCCACCGCGAGGGCCGGCAGGCCGGCTTGCCGGCGTGAGCGGGCCAGGGCCTCCAGGCAGAGGTTGGCGCCGCTGTAGCCGGCCTGGTGCGCGGTGCCCAGCAGGGCGGCGGCCGACGAGTACAGGACGAAGACATCCAGGTCGCGGCCTCGGGTCAGGCGATCGAGCACATCCGCGCCGCCGGCCTTGGGCTCCAGGACCTGCCGCAATCGGCCGGTGGTCAGCTCGGCGAGGGGTGCGTCGTCGACGACCATGGCGGCGTGCAGCACCCCCCGCAGCCGGGGCCCCGTCGCCTCGACGGCGTCCAGTACCCCCTTCATGGCCGCGGCGTCGGACACGTCCGCCGCGTGCACGGCCACCGTCACTCCCCGCTCTCGCAGGTACCGCAGGAGCGCCGGGGCTTCCGGCGTGTCGGCGCCGCGCCGTCCGACCAGCGCCAGGTGCCGGGCACCACGGTCGGCGAGCCGGCGCGCGGTGGCCGCCCCGAACCCGGTGAGGCCGCCGGTGATGAGATAGGTGCCGTGTGGGTCCGGTGCGTACGGCCGCGGCACGTCCCGGAGTACCGGCTCCTCTTCCAGGGAGATCACCACCTTGCCCACGTGGCGTGAGTGCTGCAGTGCCTCGAAGGCGTCGGAGACCCGGTCGGCGGTGTAGACGTGGTGCGGAACGGGGCGGTAGACGCCGTCTGCCACCCGCTCGGCGACCTCGGCGAACCGCGCCGCCAGCAGTTGGGGGTGGGTGTGTGCCAGGCCGGCGAGGTCGGCGGCACTGAAGGTGAGGTTGTTCAGGAACGGACGCAGCGGCATCCCGCTGTCCGCGTACAGGTCGTGCTTGCCGAGTTCCACGAAGCGTCCGCCGGGGCGCAGTACTTCGAGTCCGCGCGCCATCGCCTCACCGGACAGCGAGTTGAGGACGACGTCCACGCCGTCGCCTCCTGTCATCTCCATGAGGCGCTGGGCGAATCCGGGCGACCGTGAGTCGAGCACGTGCCGCACGCCGAGCAGCCGCAGCAGGTCGCGCTTGGCCGGCGTGCCGGCGGTGGCGACGACGTGGGCGCCGACGTGCTCCGCGTACCGCAGGGCCGCCAGTCCCACGCCTCCCGCGGCGCCGTGCACCAGGACGGTCTCCCCGGAAGCCAGCCGCGCCAGGTGGTGCAGGGCGTGGTGGACGGTGAGGAAGACGGTCGGCAGCGTGGCCGCCGGGCAGAAGCCCAGGTGGTCGGGGATGCGGGCGGCGAAGGCCGCCGGGACCGCCACGTGGGAGCGGAACGTCGTGCCGCCGAACGCCATGACCCGGTCTCCGGGGGCGAAGCCGGTGACACGGGCGCCCACGGCGACGACCGTGCCCGCGCACTCCATGCCCAGGGCGAATTCTCGCCCGCCGGTGTCGTGCTGCCGCTGGTCGAAGGGCATCGCGCCCACTGCCTGGAGCGCGTCCCGGTAGTTGAGGGCGGCGGCCCGCACGGCGATGAGCAGGTCGTCCGGTCCGGCTGCCGGTACGGGCGCCGGTGACCAGGCGAGCCGGTAGGAGCGGCCCGGGTCGCGCAGCCGCAGGGCGTAGGAGGACGCGGTGCCGGCCCGCAGGGGCTGGGAGAGGTCCGTCGTCTGCCGGACGCGGGGTACGAACCGACCTGACCTGGTCAGCAGGATTTCGTCCTCCGGGCCGGGGTCGGTCAGCTCTGCGGCCAGCCGTTCGGCGTCGCTGTCCGGATCGGTGGCGTCGAGGGAGACCCGCCGGACCTTCAGGTCGGGGTAGTCGTTGCCGAGGCTGCGGGCCATCCCCCAGGCATAGGCCGCCGTGGGGTGGAGCGGGCGTTCGGGTGCGGGCAGGGCTCCGGACGGCGGTGTGACGATCCACAGCCGGACCTCGGCCACCTCCCCCGCCTCCGTACGGCGGTGGGCGGCCCGTGCCACGCCGCGCAGGACCGCTGCGTGCTCCAGGGCCCGTTCCGTCTCCAGCCGCCGGGCGCCCGCGGCACCCTCCGCCCCGTCCTCCCCCAGCAGGAACACGACCGTGGCGGGCTCCGGCTGTCCGGCCAGGAGCGTCGTCCAGCGCTCGTCGTCGCCCGTCGGCGGCACGACACACACGTGCGGCCCGCCGCCCGGCGCGAGTCGGTGCGCCAAGGCGGACGCCAGGGTGCCGCGGGACGGCTCGGCCACGATGATCCAGCCCGGCTCCGTACCAGCCGAAGTGGAAGCGGGCGGGGGCGCCGGGGCCGGGCGTGAGGTCCGCCGGGCCAGCAGAGTGGAGAACTCGTCCTCGCGCGGACCGTCCGGCGGGGCCAGCCGGATGATGTCCGAGAAGCCCTCCTCGGTCAGCAGCCGCCGCCAGCCCTCGCCGGTCAGCAACGGCCCGTCCGGGCGCAGCCCGGTGTCCTGCTGATTCCAGAAGCCGGGCAGCAGCCCGAAGACCAGCGCCAGGTCGGCCGTCGTGTGTGCCTCCACGGCCAGCAGCAGGCCGTCGTCGGCCAGCAGTCGGCTCACCCGGCCGAGAGCGGCGCGGAGGTCGCCGGCGGCATGCAGGGCGTTGCTCGCCACCACCAGGTCGTAGGCGGCTTCCACGAAACCCTGCTCGACCGGATCGCGGTCGAGGTCGAGCGTGTGGTGGTCGACGAAGTCGTAGGCGCCGAAGCGCTTGCGGGCGCGGGGGAAGAACGCCGACGACACGTCGGTGAACATGTACCGCGTGCGGTCGGGTGGCAGTTCCGGCAGCAGGAAGGCGGTCGTACCGCCGGTTCCGGCACCGACCTCCAGGACGCGCAGCGGACGGTCGGCCGGCCAGTCGCGCACCAGTGCGCGCACGGCGGCGCGGGCCGCCCGGTTGGGGAACGTCGTCAGCCCGCCGCTCGTGTAGAACTCCTCCAGCAGGTACCGGTTGGCCTCGGACAGGAGCTGTTCCGCCGGGTCGCGGTCGCCGCGCAGGAGGGCCGTCAGCCGCTTCGCGCACCGGCCCAGCAGTGCCAGGTCCACGGCGCGTCCGGACGGCCGGGCGATCGCGGTGCGGAAGCGTTCCTCGGGGCATGCCGTTCCCACCAGTCGCCAGGCGCCGTCCGCTCCGTCCGGCACCGGCTCGGCCAGGCCGTGGGCCCGCGCGTTGGGCAGCAGTGCGCCGAGCAGCTTGGTGTACTGCGCCATGGCTCCCGCGCGGACGAGTTCCGGGACGGTGAAGGGGCGTTCGCCGTGTCCGGCCTCGTGCAGCAGGTCCCGGACGGACCGCGCGGTGAAGTGCGCCGTCAGCTCACGGATCACCGCGGGGAAACCCGGATCGTCGTCCCGCCGCCATGCGGCCGTGGCGCGGCGCAGCTCGCCCGCGCACCGGCGCGCGATGGTCCCCGGCAACGGGGCCGGAGGACCCGCTGGAAGCGTCTGCCCGGCCCGGGGTGCCGCCCGCATCACCGTCGTCAGGTACGGAGCCGCCGCGGGGCCGGTCTCGTCGAACCGGCGCATCCGGCATCCCTCCATGGTGACGCAGACCAGCCCGCCCGGGGCCACCACCGTCGCGTCGAACAGCACCTCGTGCCCGGAGACGGAGTGCACCGCCACCAGGACGTGGCCGCCGGAGGAGACGCGGCGCCAGGCACGGATGCGGTCGAAGGCCACCGGCAGGTACCGGGCGTTGCGGGGCACGTGCTCCTGCACGACGGGGGAGGCTGCCTGCAACGCGCCGTCCAGGAGCGCCGGATGTGCTTCGTAGACGGAGGCGGTGCCGGTCGTGCCCGTGTAGCGCATCAGCACCCGGGTGCCGTCGAAGCGGAGGTCGTCCATCACGCGGAAGGCGGGGCCGTAGCGCAGGCCGCTGCGCTCCGCGTCCGCGTACAGTTCCTCGGGTGGCTTGGACCGGGGCAGCGCCCCGGCGATGCCCTCGACGTCGAGCGTGGCCGGCAGTGCCGCGTACAGCCGCCTGACGCGGCCCCGTGCGTGGTGCCGCCAGCTCTCCTCGCGGCCGGTGCGGGAGGCGATCCGCAGGATGCCGTCCTCGCGCGACAGCCACGTCTGGATCTCCACGTTCTCTTCGGTGGCGTCGAAGGGCAGGACGAGGGCCTGCGGGATGCTCAGGTGGGTGATCTCCACGGGGCCGTCGTGCACGCGCCGTCCTGCGGCGAGGGCCATCTCGATCAGACCGGCGGCGGGCATCACGGCGGCGTCGCCGACCTTGTGGTCGGCCAGCCAGGGCACCCGGCCCGGTTCGAAGGGGCCGTGCCAGGTGGGATCGGCGACCGCCGCGCGCTCACCGAGCAGCGGATGGTCGATCGTCCCGTCACCGTGGCCCCGCTGCCACAGCGCGGGGTCGCCGTTCCAGTGCCGTTCGCGCTGCCAGGGGTATCCGGGCAGGTCCACCACGCGCCCCGGGCGCGGGAAGAAGACAGTGGGGTCGGCGCACGCGCCTGCGGCCAGCACATGGGAGAGACACGCGCGGACACCCGCCGGGCCCGGGGCGTCCCGGCGCATCATCGGCACCACGACGGGCCGCTGCTGCCCCTCCCCCGCCGTGCGGCGCAGGCAACCGGCGAGCACCGGGTGCGGGCCGACCTCGACGAAGAACGAGCAGCCCGTCTCCCGCAGCGCGCCGGCCGCGGCGCCGAACAGCACCGGCTGCCGCAGATTGCGCCACCAGTAACCGGCGTCCAGCTCGGTGCCGGTCAGCAGGGCCCCGGTGGTGGCGGAGGCGTATCGCAGATGGGCCCGGCGGCCTTTCAGCCCGACGAGGGCGTCGAGCAGTTCCTCCTTCAGCGGGTCCATGGCGCGGCTGTGGAAGGCGTAGCGCAGGCCCAGGTCCTGGAAGAAGACGTCCTCCCGCCGCAGCCTGTCCCCGAGATCGGCCACGGCGGCCCGGTCACCGCTGACGGTGACGTCGCGCGGGCTGTTCACCCCGGCGATCTCCAGACGGCCCTCGTACGGCACGAGCCACTCCTCGACCCGTTCGGCATCCGCTCCGACGGCGGCCATGCCCCAGTCGCCCTCGGTCGACGCCTGGGCCCGCGAGCGTGCCACGACCACCCGGGCGGCCGCGTCCAGGTCCAGGACGCCGGCGGTCCAGGCCGCGGCCATCTCACCCGCGCTGTGCCCCACCACCCCCGCCGGCCGGACGCCGTGGGAACGCAGCACGGACACCAGACCCACCTGCACGGCGAAGAGCAGGGGCTGGGCCACGTCGGTGGTGTCCGGGCGTCGGTCGCCCGCGTCCGCGGCCAGCTCCCGCAGCACCGACCAGCCGAGCAGCGGCCGCAGGGCCTCGTCGGCCTCCGCGACGCCCGCGCGGAACGCCGGTTCCTCCGCCAGCAGGTCCCGGCCCATGCCCGCCCACTGCGCGCCGTTCCCGGGGAACGCCAGGGCGACCGTGGCGCCGTCGGCCTCCTCCGCGAAGGCACCGGCCGCGTCCGGCCCGCCTCCGACGAGGTTGTCGAACTCCGCCGCGGCCTCCTGCGGTCCGGCGGCCAGCACGACCGCGCGGTGCTGATACCGTCCGCGCCGCAGGAAGGACGTGGAAGCCAGGTGGTAGTACTCCTCCGGCGGGCACTGCCGCAGGCGCCCGGCCATGCGCCGGGCCGCTTCGGCGGCAGCGCCGGGGGTACGGGCGGACACCAGCACCGGCAGCCGCGAGGCGCCGTCCGGAGAGGAGTCCGGGGGCTGCGCCGGCGGGCCGGCGAGGACGACATGGGCGTTGGTCCCGCCGAACCCGAAGGAGTTGATTCCGATCACGGCCCGCCCGCCGGGGCCGCCGGACCGCAGCGGCCCGCTCTCCAGGGCCGGCGCCAGGCGCAGGCCCTCGAAGTCGATGGCCTCGCTGAGCGGGCGGGCGTACGGGCTCGCCGGTACCCGGCGGTGACGCAGCATCAGCAGTGCCTTGCACAGGCCGGCCATGCCCGAGGCGGGCTCGAGGTGCCCCAGCAGACCCTTGACCGAGCCCACCGGCAGGGGTGAGTCCGCCGGCCGGCCGCGTCCCAGGGCCCGGCCCACCGCCTGGCACTCCACCGGGTCGCCCACGGGCGTACCGGTCCCGTGCATCTCCAGATAGGCCACCTCGTCGGGGGACACCCCCGAGGCCGCGTACACCTCGCGCAGCAGCGCTTCCTGTGCCTCGGCACTGGGCATCGTCAGGCCCGGTGTGTGTCCGTCGTTGTTGACGCCGCTGCCCAGGATCACGGCGTGCACACGGTCGCCGTCCGCGAGCGCGCGGGTGAGCGGTTTGAGGAGGACGAGTCCGCCGCCCTCCGCGCGTACGTACCCGTCGGCGTCGGCGGAGAAGGGCCGGCAGCGGCCGGCGGGAGAGAGCATCGAAGCCTTGGCGAAGCCCACGAACCCGGGGGGACCGAGAAGCACGTTCGCTCCACCGGCCAGCGCCGCGCCGCAGCGGCCGTGACGCAGTGCCTCACAGGCGTGGTGCAGGGCCACCAGCGCCGACGAGCAGGCGGTGTCCACGGCCAGGCTGGGCCCACGCAGGTCCAGGACGTACGAGACGCGGTTGGCGGTGTTGGCGGTGGCACCGCCCGTCATGGTGTGGGCGTCGACGCTGATCGGGTCGAGCCCTTGCAGGTGGGCGAAACTGTGGTCGGAGACCCCGACGTACACGGCCGTGTCGGAGCCTGCCAGGCGGGCGGCAGGGTGTCCGGCGTCGTCGACGGCCTCCACGGCCATTTCGAGGAGCATGCGCTGCAGCGGGTCCAGCCTCGCGGCCTCGCGCGGGGACATGTTGAAGTACTCGGCGTCGAACCCCTGGACATCCGCGAGGAAACCGCCCTTCGCGACATACGTCTTCCCGGGGCGCCGTGGGTCGGGGTCCAGCCATCTGCTCGCGTCGAAGCGGTCGGGTGGCACGGGACCGGTCAGGTCCCTGCCCTCGACGAGAACCGGCCACAGCGCGTCGAGGGTGTCGATGCCTGCGGGCAGTCGGCAGGCGACGCCGACAATGGCGATGGCGTCACCGGAAGGAGTGGGCGGGGACGGGTACGGAGAAGTGCGCGGCATGGGTCTCCCCTTGGCTGGCTGCTCGGGCGACTGCGGCCGGGCGGGACCGCGGAGACCTGGCAGGCGACCAGGGACATACCCTCACTATAGGGACGAGCTCATCAACATCCCAAGAGGAAGACGGGAGTTCGAGCGTTACCTCGGGCGAGTCGGGAGGCGCTTGGTCCCTGATGGCGGCGGGTAGCCCCCCGGTGGGCGGGACCACGGAAGCGACAAAAGAGAACCGAGCCGAGATTTCCCGGGAGCCACATGGAAGAGCGCTCGACCGCACGCAGGGAAGCGCTCGTCCGGGAGCTGAGCGGACGTGCTCCCCGGATCGACCCGACCGCCTTCCTCGCCCCGACTGCCGTCCTGCTGGGGGCCGTTCGCGTGGGCCCCCGGGCGAGTGCCTGGTACAACTCGGTCCTGCGTGCCGACTGGGACAGCATCGACATCGGCGAGGAGTCCAACGTCCAGGACGGCGCCGTGCTCCACGCCGACATCGGCTACCCCGTGTGGCTCGGCGCGCGCGTCACCGTCGGCCACAACGCCACCCTGCACGGCTGCCACGTGGACGACGACGTGCTCATCGGTATGGGCGCCGTCGTGCTCAACGGCAGCCGTATCGGTTCCGGCTCGATCCTGGCGGCCGGCACCGTCGTTGCGGAGAACCGGCACGTTCCCGCCCGTTCGGTGGTGGCCGGGCCCTCGGCCACGCTGGTGCGCAACGCCACCCGCGCCGACCTCGACCTCGTCGCCGCGCACGCCCAGGCGAACCTCAGTCTGACCACACTCCACCAACCCCTCGAGGATCCGAACCGCTCGGCCGGAGGAGCACCGTGAGGCCCGGCACCGCCCCGGTGCGACATCCCCGGCTCATCCTGACGGTGGTGTGCACCGGCGTGTTCATGGCCATGCTCGACAACCTGGCCGTCACCAACGCGCTGCCCACCATGGGTGCGGAACTGAGCCTGGGCATCAGCGGACTCCAGTGGGCCATGGCCTCCTACACCCTCGTGCTCGCCTCGACCCTGCTGTCCGCGGGCACCGTCGGTGACCTGATGGGGCAGCGGTGGGCCTTCCTCGCCGGACTCATCGGCTTCATGGCGGGCTCCGCCATCGGCTCCGCGGCGACCACCCTGGCCACGCTGGTGGCCGGACGGGCCCTCCAGGGCCTGGGCGCCGCCGTGCTCCTGCCGGCCGGCGCCGCCCTGCTGCGCCACACCTACCCCGACGCCGCCGTACGGGCCCGCGCCTTGGGCGTGCGCGGCGCGGCCGGCGGTCTCGGCGTGGCACTCGGCCCCGCGGTCGGCGGCCCCCTGACCGAAGTCCTGGGCTGGCGCAGCGTCTTCTGGATCAACCTGCCCGTCGGTGCGGCGGCGCTGCTGGTCGCCCTGCGAGTGCTGCCGCGCCCGCCCGCCGCGCCCGTGCGGTGGGACCCGGCCGGCCAGGTCCTGGCCATCACCGGCCTCGGCAGCCTCGTGTACGGTCTGGTCCAGGGACCCGTCGACGGCTGGGGCGCACCGGCAGTGGTGGCCGCGCTCACGGTGGCGGTCGGGGCACTGTCCGCTTTCGCGGTGGTGGAGGCACGGGTGTCCCTGCCCCTGCTGAGCCCCGCCCACTTCCGCGCTCCGGCGGCCCGGGCGACCGCGGTGGCCTGCTTCTCCTCCAGCATGGGACTGTTCGGCGCCACCTTCTTCCTGAGTCTCTACCTCCAGGACATCCTGGGCTGGTCGCCGGCCGGCGCCGGCGCGGTGTTCCTGTCGGCCTCGGCGTTCATCGCGCTGACCGCGCCCTTCGCCGCACTGCTCACCGTCCGCCGCGGCATCCGCGCCCCGCTCGTCCTGGGCCTGGCACTCAACACCCTCGTCCTGTCGGGACTCAGCTTCTACGGCCGGGACGCCGCCTACGCGAGCTACGCGTGGCTGCTGCCCGCCCTGGGCATCGGCACCGGGCTGCTGTTCGTCCCGACCGTCATCACACTGATCGAACACGCTCCCGCCGACCGGGCCGGCACGGCCTCGGCGCTCGTCGACACCCTGCGGGAGGTGGGCGGTGTCCTCGGCGTGGCCGCGCTCGGCTCCATCCTCACCGTACGGATGCGCGTCGCCCTCCACGACCGCGCCACGGACGCCGGCCTTCCCCCGGACGCGGCCGACCACCTGGTGCGGACCGTCGTCAACGACGGTCCGGCCCACGGGTTCGCAGGAAGCTACACCGGTGCGGGCGCCCTGCGGGTGGCCTCATGGGCGGAGGACTCCTTCATCGACGGCCTGCGCCTGGCCCTGCGGTGCGGAGCCGTGGTACTGGCCTGCACACTCGTGGCAGTCCTCGTCCTGCTGAGGCGCGCGCCCATGAAGCCGGAACGACCACCGGTGTCTCCGGTGACGAGCCGCGGGTGACAGCGTCACGCAGGAGGGGCGGGGCGCACCGCTCGAGGGAAGACGGCGGCCGTCACGCCGGCCGCCTCCGGCGTTCGGCGCCCAGCCGGGCATAGTGGTCGACCAGGCCGGGGGCGTCCACGGCCGCGAGGTCGACGACCTGCTCGACCGGGGCACCCTGGAGGAGGCGTTTGACGGGCACTTCGAGTTTCTTGCCGGTGCGAGTGTGCGGGATGCCCGGCACTTCCAGGATCTCGTCGGGGACATGGCGGGGTGAGGCGCGGTGCCGGATCGCTTCCTCGATCTTCTCGCGGAGGGTGTCGTCCAGGGTCACCCCGGCGGCGAGGACGACGAACAGGGGCATCCAGTAACCGCCGTCGGGCTCCTCCGCACCGATGACGAGGGCCTCGGTGATCTCGGGGAGGCGTTCGACCGCGTCGTGGATGTCGGCGCTGCCCAGCCGTACGCCATTGCGGTTCAGCGTGGAGTCGGAGCGGCCGTGGACGATCACCGAGCCGTGGGAGGTGAGGGTGATCCAGTCGCCGTGGCGCCACACGCCTGGGTAGGAACGGAAGTAGGCGTCGCGGTAGCGGCTGCCGTCCGGGTCGTTCCAGAAGTACAGCGGCATGGACGGCATCGGGCGGGTGATGACCAGCTCGCCGACCTGGTCCACGACCGGGCGGCCCTCGGTGTCGTACGCGGCCAGCGCCACGCCCAGGTGGGGTGCGGACAACTCGCCGGCCCACACGGGCGTGTTGGGCGCGCTGCCCGCGAAGCCGGACACGACGTCCGTGCCGCCGCTGATCGACGCCAGCAGCACGCCGTCGCCGACGTGGTCACGGACCCAGGGGTAGGCGGAGGCGGGCAGGGCGGAGCCGGTGCAGCCGACCACGCGGATCGACGTCAGGTCGTGGACGGAGGGGTCGATGCCGGACTTGGCCATGCCCAGCAGGTACTGGGGGCTGGTGCCGAAGACGGTCACCCGGTGGCGCGCGGCCAGCTCCCACAGGACGTCGGGCTTGGTGAAGGGCGCCGGGCTGCCGTCGTAGGTGCATGTCGTGGCGCCGGTCAGCAGCGTGGAGGCGACCAGGTTCCACATCATCCAGTGGGTGGTGGTGTACCACAGCAGGCGGTCGCCCGGGCCCAGGTCGGAGTGCAGGCCGAGGGTCTTCAGATGCTCCAGCAGGACGCCGCCGTGGCCGTGGACGATGCCCTTGGGCAGGCCGGTGGTGCCGGAGGAGAACACGACCCACAGGGGGTGGTCGAACGGCACCGGTGTACAGGTGAGTTCCTCGGTGCGGGTGGCGGCGTCCTCCCAGGGGACGACCGGCGACGGATACACCCGCGAGGACCGCGGCAGGCCCACGTGGTCCACCAGGAGCGTGGCTTTCAACGTCGGCAGCGCGTCGGCGAGGTCACGGGTGGCGTCGCGGCGGTCGTGGGTGGTGCCGTTGAAGAGGTAGCCGTCGGCGCCGATCAGGACGGTGGGCCGGAGCTGGGCGAAGCGGTCGGCGGCGGCCTTGGGGGCGTAGTCCTGCCCGCAGACCGACCACACGGCGCCCAGGCTCGCGGTGGCGAGGAACGCGACGATCGCGTGCGGGGTGTTGGGCAGGTAGCCCACCACGCGGTCCCCCTTGCCCACGCCCAGGTCGCGCAGGGTGGCGGCGACGGAGGCGACCTGGGCACGCAGCCGGCCTCCGGTCACCTCGTGGCAGGAGCCGGTCTCGTCGAGGGCGATGATCGCCGCGCTGTCGTCGGTGAGGGTGCGCAGGGCGTGGTGGGCGTAGTTGAGGGTGGCGCCGGGGAACCAGCGGGCGCCGGGCATCCGTTCGTCCACCAGCACCTGCTCGTAGGGGGTGTCCGCGTCGATGCCGAAGTACTCCCACACCGCGCCCCAGAAGCCCTCCGGATCGGTGACCGACCAGTGGTGCAGGGTGGCGTAGTCGGCTCCCTCCCTCCCGACGCGGCGGGCGAAGTCCATGATGCGGCTGTCGGCGACGGCCTGCGGATCAGGTGTCGTGAAAGGTGCGGGCACGGTCATCGTGGGGCGCTCCTCAGCAGGCTGTTCTCGTCGGTCCGGCGGGGTGGCGGGGGGCTGTGCGTGGTGTGCAGAAGGGACGCCCATGCGGTGGTGCCGGTGAAGCCCGCGCCACCGGCCGGGACGACGTCCATGACGACGCGGTCGGGGCGCAGCAGGACGGCGTCCGCCCGGCCGGCACGCAGCCAGGCGGCGAGGGTTCCGTCGTCGCCGAGGCCGGTCACGGGGACCGCCCGGACACCGAGCCCATGGGCCAGGGCACTGAGTGAGGGCCAGGGGTCGGCGGCGGTGAGCACGCTGAAGGAGTCGCCCAGCACCTCGTCGAGGCGTGTGCGCCGTCCCTCCGCGGTGACCCACGGCTGCGGGCAGTGGGTGCCCACCAGTGCCCCGCGCGGGCGGCGCCGGACGAGGGGCCCGGCGGTCAGGGGCGGGCTGAGGTCGCGGCCGGCCAGCGCGGCCAGGCCGGGGATGCGGCAGGCAGCGGCCAGGAGCCCTCGGCGCAGGGCGGCGGCGCCGTCCTGCCCGCCGGTCATGGCCCAGCCCATGGCGACCGCGAGCCGGATGACATACCGGGCGTGCGGCTTGCGCTCGTTCTCGTACGTGTCCAGCAGCCGCTCGTCACCGCCCTGCCGAAGGACACGGGCGAGCTTCCAGGTGAGGTTGTACGCGTCGCGCAGGCCCGCGCACAGGCCCTGTCCGATGAACGGAGGGGTGAGGTGGGCGGCGTCACCGAGCAGGAACACGCGCCCGCTGCGCCACCGGTCGGCCAGGCGCGCCCGGAAGGTGTACCGCGTCTTGCGGAGGATCTCGAAATCCCCGCCGTACGAGGGCGGCAGCCAGGGTGCGACCAGGTCGCGCACCGACTCGTCACCGTCCCGCAGGCGGAACTCCCAGCGGTAGCGGTCCTCGCCGACGCGCATGAAGGTCGCCGGGCGGTGCGGGTCGCAGACCTGGTCGACGCCCTCCCAGCAGCGGACGCCGGCATGCGTGCGGACGTCGATGACGGTCCAGCGTTCCTCGAAGCGCAGGTTCTCCCAGACGGCGCCGACGGCGTCGCGGGTGACGCTGTTGGCACCGTCACAGCCGAGGACCGCCTCGGCCCACAGCTCGTGTTCGCCGTCGTCGTCGCGGTAGGTCACTCGCACGGGGCCGGCGGTGTCCGGGCCGACGCCGGTGACCTCCGTACCGCTCAGCAGTTCGCACTCCGGGCGCCGGGCGAGGGCGGCGCGCAGCAGCCGTTCCAGTTCGGGCTGGTCGAACATGCTGGTCTGCGGGTAGCCGTGGTGGCCGTGCCCGGTGCGGCGGAATTCGGCCATCACCCGATGCCGGGCGTCCAGCAGCCGCAGCCCGTTCGACGGGCGGGCCATGGCGTCGAACTCCTGCGCCACGCCCGCGGCCTGGAGGATCCTGCGGACCTCGTCGTCGGTGGCGACGGCGCGCGGGAGCGGGTAGACGTCCTGGTGGCGTTCCAGGACGACGGTGCCGACTCCGCGCCGGGCCAGGAGAAGGGCGGCGGTCACGCCCACCGGCCCGGCGCCGATGATCACCACGGGTACGTCGGCCCCGTTGCGTCGGACGGTCATGTGCGGCTCACTTCGGGGTCCGGGGCGTGTCCGTGACGGAGGTTCGCTGCTCGCCGAGGTCGATACGGCCGTCCGGGGTCGCGATCGTCGCCGTGATCACGTCGCCCGCGCGCAGATAGCGCGGGTTCTTCGCCTGGGACTTGAAGAAGGCCTTCCACTTCACGGCGGGCGGCAGCAGTGCGCCGATCTTCTCCACCGGCTTCGGCGGGGCCTTCAGCGCCGTGCCACCGGGCGTGCCGGTCAGCAGCAGGTCGCCGGGGTCGAGGGTCTGGAAGCGGGCCAGCAGGGTCAGCGCCCGCGCCGGGCGGACGATCATGTCGGCGAGGGTGCGGTCCTGACGCGGCTCGCCGTTGACGGACAACCGCAGCCGCAGGTCCGGGAGGTGGTCGAAGTCGTCCGGTTCGAGCAGGGTGAGGTACGGGCCGGTCGGCGTGAAGGTGGGGTAGGACTTGCTCTCGTAGAACTGCGTCTTGGTCAGCTGGACGTCACGCGCGCTGACGTCGTTGGTGATCACCAGGCCGGCGACGTACGACGGCAGGTCCCGCTCCTCGACGACCGTCCCGACGGGCAGTGAGGCGCCCATGACGAGCCCGAGTTCGATCTCGTAGTCGAGGAACCTCACGTGCGCGGGGCGGACGACGTCCTCGCCGGGGCCGCTGACCGAGCCGGACGCCTTGCGGAAGAAGGCGGGCGGGATGTCGCCCGTGAAGCCCGAATCGCGGGCATGACTGCGGTAGTTGACCATCTGCGCGACCACACGGCAGGGAGTGGTGACCGGCGAGAGGGCAGTGAGGTCGGCGAGAGGTACGCCCACGTCACCGGAGAGGGCCGCCTCTCGTACGGCGTCACGGTCGGCGATCAGCTCGGCGGTGGTGACGGCCTCGGTGTCGACAGGGACGGCCCGGTCGAGGGGGGTCCTCCCTGCTCGGGCGGAGCCGGGAGCCGGGGGGAGGGCGACCCACCAGCCGTCGGCGGTGCGCAGGACGTTGGTGCTCATGTCAGTGCCTTCGTGAGGGGGCGGGGGTTCAGGACTTGGCGGCCTTGAGCAGACCGAGCAGGCGCGCTGGATCCATCTCGTTGTCGCCACGCAGGGCACCGATGACGTCACGGATGCGCTGCGGGGAGGGACTCGCGCCGAGGAAGTCACGCGTGGCGGGCGGTCCCCACTGGGCCAGCCCACTCGTGGACATCGGCGCCCACCCGGGCTCGACGTCACAGGTGAACAGGTCGCCGTCGGCGAAGTGCTCCAGCATGAAGCGGTCGGGGTCGCGCCAGTAGTCGAACAGCTGGCTGCCCTGGATGTGCCGGCCGATACCCCAACTCCGCTGGTAGCCCCGCTCCTTGAGGTACTCTCCCCCGGCGGCGATCGAGTCGAGGTCGGTGACCTGATAGGCGGAGTGGACGTAGCCGGTCCCGGGGCCCAGGTGCATCGCGAGGGTGTGGTGGTCGGCCGGCACACTGCCGAGGTCGCAGCGGATGAACGCCATGGTCGGGCCTCGGTCGCGCTGCCCGTCCAGGAACAGGAAGTCGGAGACGATCATCCCGAGCGTGTCCAGGTACCAGTCCAGGGCCCGGCCGAACACCCTCGTCTCCAGCACCACATGCCCGAGCCTCTGGATCCGGGACGGCTCTCGCGGCGGGCGTTGCGTGCGGTTCGTGCGCCGGTGAGCGGTGCCGGAATTGAGCAGCGAAGGCCGCTGCTCGGGCAGCGCCGGCAGTGGCTCGCCGGTGTGCGCCACGCGCACCGGGAACCCCGAGGGGTCGAGCAGATCGACCGCCTTGCCGCCGCCCGGGACGTCGGCCTCCCGCACGTCCGAGCCGGTGGCGCGCGCCAGGCGGTCCAGGTCGGCCCGGTCCGCCGCGCGGAACACCGGACCGATGAAGCGTGAGGTACGCCCGCGCCGGATGACCACGCACGGCGGACCGGCGAAGGTGCCGCGCAGCCACAGCTCCCGCTCCGTGCGGGCGGCCACACCGAAGCCGAAGTCCCGGGCGAAGACCTCCGCCCGGTCGAGGTCCGGCTTCTCGAACTCCAGCCAGGCCAGGTCCGCCACCTTGATCACGGGGTTGCGTGAACGGCCGGGGTGCTCGCCGCGCAGACCTCCCTGCTCACTGTGCAGGTCCTGGTGGGCCGTCTTGGCGTCGGCCCCGTGGACGCGGGTTTCAGACATGGTGCCCTCCGAGCAGCATCACCATCTGAGGAAATCATCAAGTTTGAGAGTCTCATCGTCAAGGGGGTCGCGAGAATAAATGATGAGTTCATCAGAACTGCTACCGTCATCGCTCCCGCGGTTAGACTCTCCGCATGCCTACGTCAGCCCCGCCCAGCAACCGCTTCGAGCGGCGCCGCGCCGAGACCCGACGCGCACTGGTGCTCGCCGCCCGGCAGATCCTCGCCGAGACCGGGGACACCAGCGTCAGCATCCAGGCGATCGCGGAGCGCGCCGACGTCGGCTTCGGCTCCTTCTACAACCACTTCGGGTCGAAGGCCGAGTTGTTCGACGCGGCCGTGGTGGACGCACTGGAGGAGTTCGGCCGGAGCGCCGACGAACGCCTGACGGGAATCGACGACCCGGCGGAACTCGTCGCGGCGGGTTTCCGGCTCAGCGCCCGCATGGCCGGCTCCCACCCGGAGCTGATGCAGGTCCTGCGCCGTCGCGGCCTGGGGCACATCCACGCGGACAACGGCCTGTCCCGGCGGGCGGTGCGAGACCTGGAGGTCGGCATGACCTCCGGCCGCTTCACCACCATGGACCCCGCGGTCGCCCTGTCCGCACTGGGCGGCACCCTGCTGTCCCTCGTCGAGCTGAGATTCGCCCGCCCCGACCTGGACGGCGACCAGGCCGCGGTGGACCTGGCCGAGATGGTCCTGCGCATGCTGGGCGTCCCGCCGGACGAAGCCCGCGAGGTCGCCCGGCGCCCCCTTCCCGCCCCTGCCTGACCGCCCCTGCCGCTGTTCGCACGGTTCTCGCAGTTCTCCAGGCGGCGAGAGCCTGGTGGACGGTGCGTGCGTCGGAGATACCGGTGTCCGCGACGGCGAAGCGGCCGAGCGGCGGATCGCGTACGCAGGGTCCTCGCCGCCGTCATGGGGACGAACCAGTACCGTGCCGCGGCCGGGTCGAAGCCGCGCATCGGCGTGACGAACGGCGCGCCCGCCTGCTGTACCGGGCCGCGGCACAGGCGTACCTCGACAGCGTCCCCGACAACACCTTCTACCGCACGTGGTGGAACTCCCGTCCGGAACTGCACCCGGTCCGCGACCGAGCGCACTCGCAATGCGCGTCATTCCGTCCAACAGACGAGACGCTCGCCCGATATGGGCCGTCTCCCATCCGTCCGACGCCGTCGACCGTGCACGACGAGTTCGACGACCCGCCTCCGCCCACCGGCCGGCTTCGGCCCGGATGTCTCGCACGGCGGCAAGAGGGCGTACCTGCTGCCCTCGGCGGCCTCCGAGAACAGGGACATGAACGTCCCCGCCCGGTACGAAGGCCGGACGGCGAGCGCTGGGGCGGCGGGGTTCCCGTGCCTCACGAACGAGCCCCGGCAGAGCACCGTCTCCCGCGATGGTGCCGCCGCTCCGGAGACAGCGGTTTCACGGTCCTGCCCCGGCAAGCCCAGGGTCCCCTCCCGCGGCAGGGGGCCCAAGAGACTCCGCGAGAAGATCCGGGACCCGCTACGGCCGCGCCGCCACCGGCCGGACGGCGATCGCGGCCCCGGTGACGCGCACCCGCGGATCGCCGGCCCGCAGGCCGACCTCCAGCAGTGACGGGCGGCCCATGTCGTGGCCCTGGTGCAAGGTGAGCCGCGTGTCGGCCGGTACGAGTCCCAGGTCGCGGGCGTAGGCGCCGAACGCCGCGGCCGCGGCGCCCGTCGCGGCGTCCTCCACCACACCGCCGACCGGGAAGGGATCGCGGACATGGAAGACGCTCGCCGTCTCGCGCCACACCAACTGCACGGTCGTCAGGTCGAGCCGCCGCATCAGCCGCGACAGTCGGTCGAAGTCGTAGTCCAGGTCGGCCAGCCGCTCACGGGTCGAGGCCGCGAGGACGAGGTGGCGCACGCCGGCGAAGGCGATCCTCGGAGGCAGGGCGTCGTCGAGTTCGCCGGGCTGCCAGCCGAGCGCCGCCAGGGCCTCGGCCACATCTGCCGGATCGGCGGCGAGCACGTGGGGCTCGACACTGGTGAGGGTGACTGTGAGCACGCCGCCCTCCTCACGGACGGTGACGGGCACGTGGCCCGCGGTGGTGTGGAAGCCGTAGTCGCCCTCACCGAGGCGCTCGGCGAGCGCCACCGCGGTGGCGACGGTGGCGTGGCCGCAGAAGCCCACCTCCGCCCTGGGGCTGAAGAACCGCAGTGTGAACGAGCGTTCGTCGTCCGGGTCGGGCCCGGCGGTGACGAAGGCGGACTCGGAGTAGCCGAGTTCGGCGGCGATCGCCACCATTTCGGCTTCGCCCAGAAGGGAGGCGTCCAGGACGACCCCGGCCCTGTTGCCGCCCGCCGGGTCCGTGGCGAAGGCCGTGTAGTGCAGCACTTCGGCAGTCGGACGCGGAGCCGGTTCACTCGCGTTGGTCCTCGCAGGGTTCGCCATGGCCGGTCGTCCTCTCCGGTGAGGTCTCCTTGCGGACCTGCCCGGGCGGCAGGCCGTGTTCCCCTCCTGCAGACATGATCGGAGCCGATCACTTCGTCACACGTCGAAGTGTCGACGTCGTACGCTGCGCGCATGATGGACGAGCCGCTCAAGCAGCAGACCGACATCGCCCGCGCCGCGGCGCTGATCGCCGACCCTTCGCGGGCCCGGATGCTCAAGTGCCTGGGTGATGGCCGCGCCCTGCCCGCCGGCATGCTCGCCGACGAGGCCGGTGTCGGCGCCGCCACCGCGAGCGCGCACCTGGCCAAGCTCGTCGAGGGCGAACTCGTCACGGTCAGCCGGCAGGGCCGGCACCGCTACTACCGGCTGGCCGGCCCGGACGTCTCCGCCGCCCTTGAAGCCCTGGCCCTGATCGCCCCGCCACTGCCCGTCACCTCGCTCAGGCAGAGCAACCGCGCAAGCGCCCTGCACCGCGCCCGCACCTGCTACGACCACCTGGCCGGACAGCTCGGCACCGGCTTGATGGCCGCGCTGCTCGACCAAGGCGTGCTGACCGGCCACGACGGCGTGCACCGCCCCGAGGAGGCCATGCGCGACCGTCCCGCGGCCCACGGACACGACATCCGCTACGAGCTCACCGACAGCGGCCGGGCGCGGTTGCGCGAACTCGGCGTCGATGCCGACCGGTTGCCACCGCGCCGCCCAGCGGTGCGCTACTGCGTCGACTGGAGCGAGCACCGCCACCACCTCGCCGGCGGACTGGGCGCGGCGCTGACGTCCCGGCTGTTCGAGCTGGAGTGGGTGCGCTGGGGAAAGGCGCCGCGCGTGGTGCGGGTGACCGACGAGGGGGCCGCGGGCCTGCGGCGCACGCTCGGACTGACTCTCCCGCGATAGCGGAACGACCCAGGACCGGGTCCGCCGACTGCCAGGTCGGCCCGAACGTCGTCACCCAAGAGCCCGGTCACCGCCCGCGCGCGGCCCACGGCGATCGCATTCCGGCAGATCCACGCCGGCCTCCCGAGCAGTGGTGGTGCTCCGACCGCTCGGGCTCACCGTCGCGTGACGGCAGGCGGGTCACTCGCGGGGGTCACCTCCGAACAATTACTTGGCCAGCCACATAAGTGGTGCTACTCTCGCGCCCTCGACGCGTGAGGCCGAGGCACTGTCCCAGCCGAGTACCACGGCCACCCGCCGGGCACCCAGCCCGTCGCCCCCGGCCTCGGCCGCCATCACCGCCTGGTAGTCCACCGACAGGTCTTCGACCCCAGCCGCGTTCTGGCGATGCGGCACCGCACGGCGCGGGCCCACCGGCTTCCTCGGACCAACGACCGTCTCGGCCGGCTGTTCCTCCTCGGCATCCACCAAGTCCGACCGCAACCGCTCCAGTTCGGCTTCGAGCTCCTCCACCCGCACGGCAGCAGCCTTTCGCCGTGTTTCCAGGACCGCCCGCATCGGGGGCATCCGCCACCCCCACGCCGACTCGATCAGCAACGAGTCGAGACTCCCGCCACAGTCGCAATCTCATGCCTGACCAGCGGAATCCGCACACAGCATTCGGAAAGCGAACGACCTCTAAGGCGCAGGACTCCGCTATTTGCGGGGAGGGCCTGGCGGCCGAGCTGGTAGCCGGACTCGCCCAGAAGGTCACGCAGGTGAACGTCCGCCTGAAAGAGCTGGAAAGCGAGATCGGAGAAATTACCTCCCAGCACCCCCAGGCGCCCATTGTCCTTTCCATGCCCGGCTTCGGCGAGCTCCTCGCGGCTGAGCTTCTCGCAGCGATCGGTGACATTTCCGGGTTCCCGACTGCTGGACGGCTCGCTGTCGCATCAGGAATGGCTCCCGTCTCCAGAGACTCCGGTTCGAACACGGGGAACCGCCAGCGGCCTACCCGGTACAGCCGACCCCTGCAACGGGCCTTTTCCCTGTCCAGCCAGTCCGCGTGCGTGCGTGTAGGAGTCGTCCAACGGCAGGGCCCGCTGGTCGATCCGGTCCAGGCCCCATGACGGCACGGGCGACTCGGTGCTCGTGAGGGACATCGCCTGATTCGCCTGCACGTAGTCGACGGCGGGATCGACGGCGAGTCGGCGTGCGGCTTGTTCGGGCAGGTTGTTCTCGAAGCCGTCCAGCGCGTCGGTGTACGTGTGACCGATGGTTCCGCCGTAGCGGTGGGCAAGGCAATGGGCCTTGGCCGGCACGGTGTCGGCGATGACGGCCGAGTCGCGCAGTACGACGATGCAGGATCCGCCGATCACGGTGGCGTCATCGGCGCCGAGGATCACGCCCGCGGCGGGTGCCACCAGGGCCGGGGCGGTCGAAGCGGCGGCGACGATCGCCGCGCGTACGGCCAGGAGGCCGGCTCGTCGTGCTCTCGAGCTTGTCATCGTCCGACTCCTTCCGGGCGTCCGCCATGGGTGCTTCGCGCACCGTGGGGCGGCCCCCTCCCGGGGCCGCCCCAGGGGTGCTCAGCAGGTGTCCTCCTTTGGCTGGACCGGGACGGAGACCGCGTCCCATGCGGCCTTGGTCGCGCGGCACAGGTTCCCCGTCGGGTCGAGGGCCTTGGCCGACTTGACGGTTCCGGCGCGGTAGGTCATGTAGTTGGACTTCCAGGCGTTCGACAGCATCGCCCCGTAGATGATCTTGAGGGCGTTCTTGATGCCGATCCCCGAGGTGGTGGTGGTGCCGTTGCAGGTCGGGCTGACCGGGCCGCCGTTGCTCGGGTTGGATCCCTCGGACAGCAGGTACAACCAGTGGTTGCCGACACCTGCGGCGTAGTGCTCCTCGTAGTACCCGCCGTCGTAACACTTCAGTGGCGGGTCGTACATGCTGCGGATGGGAGCGCCGTCGCCTTTGAGGTTGACTTTGTCGCCGACGAGCCAATCCGTCTTGCCCCGCAGGTACGTCTCGGTGGCAGCGCCGAACGCGTCGCCGATGAACTCCGCGGTTCCCCAGGCGGACAGGCCGCCTCCGGTCTTGTAGTCGACCCCGTGGCCGAGCTCGTGGGCGACGACGTCGATGTCACCGATCCACTGGCCGTTCAGTTTGTTGTGCCCGATCTGGACCTGTTTCCCGTCCTCGTAGAAGGCGTTGACCATGTTGAGGCCGACGCGGATCGGTACGGCGCCGCCGCTGCCGTCGATGCCGTCGCGACCGAGCCACTCCTTCAACATCCGCATTTCGCCCTGGGCTCCGTACAGCGCGTCCACGCACCCGGTTTCCAGGTCGGCGGGGTCACCATTGCCGAACACGTCGTCGGGGCCCGACCACGTGGTGTCGGCGTACGACTGCTGGCAGGGCATGTTCTTGGTGTTCGGCGAGTCCATGCTGTAGACGCCGCCCGACAGCTTCGTGTCGAGGGAGACCTTGCCGTTCCAGCCGGAGTTGCCGGTGCCGAAGTGGATGTGCTCCTGCTTGTCGAGGACCGCGCCGGTCAGGGCGTCGACCTGGACGGTGAGGCTGCTGGGGCCTTTGGTGCCGGTCCCGGTGACCGTGGTCTCCCACACGAGCCGGGCCTTGTCACCGAGAGCGCTGACGGCCAGCTTCGTGTCCTCGACCTTGCTCACCGAGGTCAGCTGACGTTTGGCGGCCTTTTCGGCGTCCGCCGCGCGGAGTTTCGGCGTGACCGGGAGTTCGCCGATGCTCCTGGTCTGCGCGACCGATTCGTCGATCACCTTGCTGTCGCGGTCGGTGACGAGCACGAACTGGCCGCCGACGACCGGCAGGCCCTTGTAGGTCCGGTCGTAGACCGTGTATGTCCTGCCTTCGAAGTCGGTTGCCGAGCGCTGCCTGAAGCGGTCGTACGCGCTCGCGTGCAGGAAAGCCGGTTTGTCGGCGAGGACAGCCGCCGGCGTGTTCGGCGGGGCGGGCTTCGCCGCGACCGGAACGGTGAGGGTCATGGCGAAACCGCAGGCGACGAATAACGCGCCGACGGTTTTCGCTCCTATGCCCAATCTCATTGTCGTCCTCTCCTTCGTGGCCTCACGGCGCCCACACGGCTGAGGTTTTGCCGCCGTGACGTCGCCAGCGATCGCACGGGTGATCGATTGGCGGAGAGGCTATCGATCCCCCGAGCCCATGTGGACCGTTCTCGATGGCGCGCCGTATTCAGCCGTATTCACCCTGCTGAGCTGCGGGAGGGTTCACGCGGAGGGCCGGGGAGCGGGATCGGGGCCCTTGACCTCGCGCATGGTCGGTCCGACTCTTCGTGGACCCGACCACATCCGCCGGAATATCCGGCCGCCGCCACACCGCAACGCACGCGTCGGACCACTGCGGTGTGGCACGCACACTCGAGGAGTGACATGGCACCCAAGCGCTTACTACCCAGGTTGGCGGTCACCGCGGTCACCGCGTTCACCGCCGTGCTTGCTTCCGTGACCACGTTCGGCCAGGCCGCCGAGGCCGTGCAGGCCGAGCCGAGCGGCCGGATCCAGCATGCCGGTGACGCGACCGCGATTGCCGGTTCGTACATCGTGGTCCTCAAGGACACGGTCGGCGTGAATGCCGTCGCCTCGACGGCCAGAGGCCTCGCCACCCGGTACGGCGGGAGTGTCAAACGGACCTATGACAGCGCGTTGCACGGCTTCTCCGCCGGCATGTCGGAGAACGCCGCCCAACGGCTCGCGGCGGATCCGGCCGTGGCCTATGTGGAACAGGACCGGACGATATCGATCGAGGGAACGCAGTCGCCGACCCCGTCGTGGGGTCTGGACCGGATCGACCAGCGGGCCCTGCCGCTGGACAACTCCTACACGTACGGGAACAACGGCGCGGGCGTGAAGGCGTACATCGTCGACACCGGCATCAACTTCACCCACCAGGACTTCGGCGGGCGTGCGATCTCGGGAATCAACATCCTGGCCCAGGGCAGCCCCGCCACCGACTGCCACGGGCACGGCACCCACGTCGCGGGGACCGTGGGCGGTTCCTCCTACGGGGTGGCCAAAGACGTCACCCTCGTAGGCGTTCGCGTCACGAATTGCATGGGAGCGGGCGCGTACGGGGACGTCATCGCCGGCGTCGACTGGGTCACCGCCGACCATGCCGCCGGCGCGCCGGCCGTCGCGAACGTGAGCCTCGGCGGCCCGTTCTCCCAGGCACTGAACGACGCGATCACCGGCGCGATCGACGACGGCGTGGTCTTCGCCGTCGCGGCTACCAACAACCAAGGCAACGCCTGCGAGTTCTCCCCCGCCAGCACGCCCGCCGCGATCACCGTGGGTGCGACCACGAACACCGACGCGCGCGCCTCGTACTCCAGCTACGGCCCCTGCGTGGACGTCTTCGCGCCCGGGAGCGACATCACGTCGGCGTGGATCGGTTCGAACAGCGCCACCAGCACCATCAGCGGCACATCGATGGCCACACCGCACGTGACGGGAGCCGCCGCCCTTGCCCTGGTCGCCAATCCCGGCTTCACCCCTCAGCAGGTGCGCGACAAACTCGCCGTCAACACCGCGACCTACAACAAGATCACCGACCCCGGCCCCGGCTCCCCGAACAGTCTGCTCAACGTCAGCAACGTTCAGCGGCCTTCGCAAGACTTCGCCATGAAGGTGACGCCGGGATCCGGCACGGTCGGCATCGGCGGCACGCTGTCGACGACCGTGAGCACCACCACGACCGCCGGCGCCGCCGAGCCCGTCGCACTGTCGGTCGCCGGTCTTCCGACCGGCGCGACAGCGAGCTTCAGCCCGCCCACGGTCACCTCCGGGGCGAACTCCACGCTGACCATCGCGACCACGTCGGCGACGGCACCGGGCACGTACAAGGTCACCGTCATCGGCATCGGCACCCCCCACGCCCAGAACGCCACGTTCACCTTCACCGTCACCCCCCGTCCGGGTTGCTCGGCGACGAACGGAACCGATGTACCGATCGCCGAAGGAAGCAGCCAGCCGGCCGTGCAGAGCCCGGTGGCCGTCTCCGGCTGCACGGGAACACTCGGGGCGAGCACGGTCGACGTGCACATCAAGCACGGGGAGATCAGCGACCTGGTCATCACCCTGGTCTCACCCAAGGGAACGGTGTACACGCTGCACAACCGTGGGGGCCTCAACGTCGTCGACATCGACCGGGTCTACACGCTCAACCTGTCGGGTGAGACGGTGAACGGCACTTGGAAGCTGATCGCGCGTGACATGGTCAAACAGGGTATGGCCGGGTTCATCGACTCGTGGACGCTCAACCTGGGCACCAGCGGCGCCTGACGGTCATCCCTCGATCAGCAACTGACGTCGGGCGTGGGCTGCCGTCACCGCCCACGCCCAACGCACAACGGTGCCAAGACCCGCGCCCTCCTCTCAGAAAGGCACTCACACGACGGACGGGCGTCACCTTCTCAACGGTCCTCTCCGTCAGCGCGGCCACCATATCGGCACGTACGGCAGCGAGCTCACCACCGCCGGCTCCGCCCGGTTCCGGATTGGCGCAGTACGTCTTCGAGGGCCACGCGTCGCGACCGGCAATGTCCTCGCGGCCGAAGCCGGGCAACGCGCAGGACAGCACCGACTACGTCGTCGTGGGGTCGGCTCCCTGGCGGGCCGCTCCGCGCCTGCCTCACCCGCACCCGCCAAGGAGGAGTGAGTCCCTGAAGGCGATCAACATCGCGGGGCGCGCTGGAAGACGGATCACGCGCACGGTCGGCGTCGGCCTCTCGCGGTAGCCGGTCGGCAACCGCTCATGCTGCCAGTGCGAGTCGGCCTGCCCGCCGCGTGCGAGGTCCTCTGTGGTCACTTGGCAGTCAACAGGCCACGCAGGGCGCGGACGGCGGCCAGCTTGCGGCCCTGGGGAGGGACGGCAGCGAGCACTGCGCGGGCGGACGCGTCGACACTCTCGAACCGCACGGTGGCATCCAGGTTGTCGAGCACGTCGGTGGCGTAGGTGGCGCCGCCGGTGATGTCGCCGTCGACGATCAGGCAACGGGCACGGTGCAGCAACATCTTGACCCGATCACGGGACAGATCGGTGCCGTAGAGTTCCAGGGCGCGGTCCTGAGCGGCATAGGCGGCGGCGGTGTCGCGACGGGCGGTGTGTACGTAGGACTCGGTATACCGAAGCCGCACCTCCGGCCAGCCGAACAACGACCCGCGATCGGCCGCAACCTCACCGGGAACTCGCTCGGTCAGCTCCGCCAGTCGCCGCAAGGTCGTCACGGCCGCCGGGTCGCCGAGGTCGGCCTGGGTCTGAGCGAGCCCGCCCAACAACGCGCACGACCCGCTGTCCGGCGCAAGCCGCTCGCCAAGCCGCTCCTGAGCCAAGGCGAGGATCTCGGAGGAACGGCGGCCGATGCTCGGCCCGTTCATCACCGCCCACGCACGCACCCACACCTGCACTGCCGGGTCCTCGGACTGGTCTGCGGCATCAATCGCGGTCTGCCACCAGCGCCGGGCCAGCTGGCGCTCGCCCAGATTCGACCAGGTCAACGCGGTGACCCCGGCCAGATGTCCCGCGGAAAGCAACAGGCCCCGCCGATCGGCAGCAGGAATCTCGGCAAGGTGCTTTTCGAGCAGGGCAGCGTCGGTGAGCAGATCACGCAACACCTCGGTGGGCGGCGTCAGATAGTGGCTGGCTCCATAGTCGGCTATCGCCTGCCGCCACCACTCGGCGCGGGAGCGACCGCTGACCGCATTGTGCAGACCGACACGGACCGCCTCGACGGCCGTCAGCGCGGGAACCGCACCCAGCAGACCGGCCCCGCGCAGCAGTTCCGACACCGCGCAGCGTTGCACGCCCTCGCATCCGGTATCCACGACCTGGCCCTTGTCCGCCAGTGCCCGCCGGTACGCTTCCACCACCGCCGGAGTGACCGCGCGATCACCACGCTCCACATTGGACAGATGGCTGTAGGAAATTCCAATACGCCGGGCCATTCCCCGCATCGAAATCCCTGCCTCCACCCGCGCGGCGCGCAGGGTAGTCCCGCTGATCAGCATGCCAGCCTCACCTGCCTGAGCAACCGGGATCGACTACGGCTGAACATTACTTGTCATAGATGTTCCCGCAGTGGGCAAGCATCTTTCAAGAGTGCATCCTTCACTGAGCACCCATTGTCGACGATCATTCAATTCCCGCCATTGGCGGATTCAGCACGACCCAATTCCCCACCCGCGTGTTCCCCACCCCCCACTGGGACGCCGATCGTGGCGCACGGTGTCAACTGGGCAGGTCAGCGCCCGGGGGTGCCTCTATGTCTTCCGTCTTCGGGTACCGGGACGGCGGCCGCCGCGGCCAGAAACCAGTCGGGCCCGTCGGCCTTCTCGGCGATCCAGGCCAGTTCGGCGGGGTCGCGCGGTGCCGCCGGTGCTGCTGTCCTGCCTGCTGCTGACGGGCTGCTCATCCAGTCCGCAACATGGGTGGGCTACTTCGGGGAAGGACGGTACGCCCGCGGCTGATCGCCCTGTGGGACGGGAAGCCGGCGCGGGGGTACGGAAGCACGGCGGACGTGGTGGCGTACGCCGAGCGGACCGGCGTCCCGGTGCGGGTGCTGTGGCCCGAGGGCGCCAACCGATGACGCCAGCGGCAAGCTGAGCCGCTGCTGATCGCGGCGTACTGGCAGGACTGCGCATCCTCGCAGCTTCCCGATCACAGCCAAGCCTGCGTATGCCGCGTTGGGCCTGTCAGCCCTGACAGGCCTTACCACCCCATGCGGCGTTCGCCGCGCTACGGGCCTCGCGTCCCCAGGCCCGGTCATGTCGTAACAGGGTTCCCCTGGACGATGTTTGACGGGCTGACTCCAGCCGCGCTGCAGGCGTCATCGTCAGGTCGGCGTCCGGCCGTGAGGGCGCCATTCGACCAGGAGAATGGTGGCGTCGTCGTTCAGCTTGTTGGCGTGGTGGTCGAGGATGTCGTGGATGAGCAGCCGGAGGATCTCGGCGGGCTGCTGTCCAGCCGCGGCGGAGCGGATGATGAAGTCTGTGAATCGGGCGAGGCCGAACTCGTCACCGCCCCGCCGGGCCTCCGTGACGCCGTCTGTGTAGAGCAGGACCCGGTCGCCGGGTTCCAGTGTCGTCTCGTGCACTTCGCGTTCGGTGCCTGGGCCGAGCAGGGACGGCAGCCCCATCGGCGGCTGCACGGGGCGTTCCAGTGCCTTGTCGAGAACGCGCTGGTTGCGGATCAGCAGGGGTGCCGGGTGCCCGCAGTTGCACCAGCGGAGCACGCCCGTTTCGACGTTCAGCCGGCAGACCACACCGGTGCAGAACTGGTCGGGCAGCCACTGGGCGAGCTCCTGGTCAACGTCGTTGATCAAGTAGGGCAGGTCGGTGTTGGAACGACGGGCGTTGCGGCAGCAGGCCAGGGCCACCGCGGTGGTCAGCCCGGAAGCGAGGTTGTGGCCCATGGAGTCGAAGATGGCCGTGTGCAGGATGTTGCGGGTGAGTGAGTGGTCGAAGGCGTCACCCCCGAGTTCGTAGGCCGGTTCCAGCACCCCGGTCGAGATCACCGAAGTGGTGCCGACGCTGCGTGGTGGCAGGAAGGCCCGCAGCATCTCGGTGTGCGTGCGCATGGTCTGGGTGCGGGTACGGGCCACGAACCAGTCGCTGTAGGTGCGCTTGGAGGTGACCACCATCGCGAGTGTGTGAGCCAGCATCCGGCATCGGCGCAGCCGCACGGCGTCCATCGTGGCGGCTCGTACGCCCAGCACGCCCAGTCGTTCGGCGCTGTCGACCAGGGGGACCCACACCACCAGCTCGTCCTGGGCGTCCTCGATGCGCACCGACGTGGTGCGGTAGGCCCATCCGGCCATGCTGCCGTCCACCGGCAGCCGGGCGTCTTGGTCCTCAAGGGGGACCAGGACGCGTTGCTGCAGGTCGACCAGGTAGATGGCGGCGCCCCCCAGTCCCATCGCCCGGGCACAGCGGTCCAGCAGGCCGGGCAGCCGGTAGGGGATGATCGCGTGGACATCGGCGAGCAGTGCTTCCAGCAGTTGCTCGTTCAGCCCCAGGGCGGTCATAGGGCCGTCTGCGTCGGTCATGAGGCTCACCTGCACTCCCTTCATTCATTCTGACACCGAACGGTCCCCACGCCAGGCGCCCCCGCCGCAGACGGAGTATCGATCCTCCGATGGGGCAGGGAGGTGTGGTGGCCTCAAGGCGCTGCCTGGCAGGACGGACGCGCTGGCAGCCCTGGCCTTTGCTCGGTACTCGGGGTTCCCGCGGCGGGCTGACTCGCGTCCTGGCCCGCTGAGTGCGGGATGCTGCCGCTCGTGTGCGACGGGTCGCCCCGGCGAGGCCCAGTTGCGTGCCGCCCTGACCGCGCACGGCCTGCCGGTCCCCTAGGAGGTCGAGGCTTGGACGAGGGGGAACGGCGTCCCCGCCACCCGGGGCCAACATGATCACCGTGCGAGGCCCCGGTGACGGGATCGAGGGGTACTGGCAGGCGCGGAACGCCCTCGAACCGTCGCGCCGTCGGGTGCACGTCGAGATCACCCAGGGCACCCGACCCTCAGCTCACCGTGTCCATCGACTTCAACGACGGACGCGGTTCCCAGCAGGTACTGGCCACTCCCGCAGCTCGACCTCGTCAAGCAGGCCAGACGGCCCCTGCCACGACAAATCCGAGGCGGCATGAAGGGCTGTCACCGCTGGTGACCGAAGTGGTGGCAGCCTGTGGCCCGGTTCGCTCGTGAGTGAGCCGGGTTCCGAGGGAGCCCGGCCGGGGCGGCGTCCTTGGCCGGGCTCCCGCCGTCTGACAGACGGCGCCGCCCTTGCTCGCCCTCAGCCGTTCCACCGACGACCAGGCGGCCACAGCAGTGCCGGCACAGGCCACCTGCCGGACCCGCAAGGCCCAGCGGCTACCGAAGCCGTCACGTCGAACCTGATGGGGAGCCGGTGAGAAGCCGCTCCACGGCCCTGACCAGAACGGGCCGCGGCTCGTGAGGGCGGCCGTCAAGGACCTCCGGAAGGGCTTCAGCTCGCCTCCGTCGGCGGGCAGCCCTGTCGCGTGAGGAGTCGTCCCATAGCTCCGGGACGGCCAGCCGTCACTCCTTCTTCGTCACCGCGGCGATCCGGTGGCCATATGCGCGGTACGCCTTACGTCCGGCCGGGGCAGAGACGGCGCCAACGAGGATGGCACACTGCTGCAGCACGGACTGGTGGAGCGCGAGCGGAGCGATGACGCGCACCGAGTACCCCTGTCCGCGGCGGATGGTCCTGCCGCCGCGCAGTGCGTCGCGGACCTCTGCGGGCGCGGTGACTGTGAGGCGCTCGGCGAGCAGGCCCGGGACGTCGATGGTGTGCGGCGGCTCGGGTTCGGGCGCCCGCTCCTGACTCTCAGCCAGGGTGGCCACCTCGTCGAGTTCGTCCGGGACGTCGCCGACATCGCGGGCGTGGGCGGCGCTGAGCACGCGGCGTAGGGCCGCGATCATCCGGCAATGCCGGCCTGCCCGAGCGATGAGTTCCCGGCGTGCGTCAGGTCTGGATGTGCTGAGTAGCCTTGGGACATGAACGGGAGTGGCATGAGCAGTCATGGAACTGACAGTGGGGCCAGTTTCTTGGAGCCGCACTGTGTGAATGTGGACCCGGCGACGACAGCGGTTGTCCGTGGCGTCGTTCCGGTGGCCGAACTGAGGGACTTTTTCGATGCCTCCTTCGGTGCCCTGGCCCGGGTCATCGAGGCCCAGCGGATCACCACGCTGAGCCCTGCCTTCGGCCTTTACCACGGGCCGCCGGGACACACCCTGGACCTGGAGGTCGGGTTCGTCACGAGCCGGGCGGTGCGGCCGGAGGCCGGGGTCGTGGTCGGTTCACTTCCCGGGGGCCGGGTCGCGCGGCTGACGCACTACGGGTCCTTCGACCGTCTCGGGTCTTCCTGGGAACGGCTGCACTTCTGGATGCAGGCTCGGGGACTGCCCGGCGGAGAGGACAGATGGGAGACGTATATCACGCAGCCGTCCCCGGACATGGACCCGCGTGACCTACGTACTGAGCTCAACTGGCCACTGTCGGACTGACAGTCCGCTGAAGGATGCGAAGCATGAACGAGGAGGAGTGCTTCGCCCTCGGGGAGGAGGATCCCGCCTGCTGGACCGCCGAACCGGCCGCCCGCTGTATCCGTGCGGATCCAGGCGGCGGACGGCCTGCCGGCCTCGATGCGCTTGCCAAGGAAACGCCACCGGCTTGTTCCGGATGCGGCAGACCGCACGACGGGACGGTCGCGGCGGGTTCGGGCCACACGGGCCGGAACACCCCCGCGTCGGCAGGGAGGACCGCAAGGTGGTGGCCGGCGTCGTCACGGCGACCGTGAGGTGCTGGCGGCGATTGTGTTCGTGGGGACGTCGCGTTGCACGTGGCAGCAGCTGCCGCAGTCGTCGGACGCGAAGCCGCAAGCGTGAGCGTCGCGCAGTGTGTCCTGGTCACGCAGGAGATCACGCAGGCCAGCGGTGGCGTACATGCCTGCGAGGAGTCCCCTGGCGTGGTCTGTGGTGCTCTGGAAGAACAGGACCGGTACATCGTCCATTTTCCAGGCGGGCTCGCAGGGCGGCCCGCGTCTTCGCCCGGTCCGCGGGCGGTGCCGGTGCCGAGGCGGTGACGCCGGGTTCCCTTCGCACGCGCAGGCCGTCGTTCAGAAGCCGGTAAGCCTCGTCCGGCGAGAGACAGGCCGTGGTGTCGCCGTTGCGGCTGGGGCGGTCCATCTGCCTTTGACAGATCTTCCGTCCTCGGTCAGCCCCCGGGTGACGGTCGCCCACCGGACGGACTCAGGAAGCGCCGCCGCCTCGATCACGAGGTAGGGCCCGGATGCGTCAGGATCGTCAGCAGGGGGGCGAACCACAGTTAGTTCACCTTGAGTAACGGGCGCAGATATTCCTTGATGACGTCCTTGTACGAAGTGCTGGTGACCAACGACTCGGCGAAGGGCGTCAGCTTCTCCGCGACCTCGTAGAGCTCAGTGGGCCGCTGCTTCGCCTTCAGGCCAACAGATGAGGCCGCCGTCGGCGTTGACGAACGCGGCGACGTCCTTTGCCAGCTCGAACTTTCCTTCCTCTGTGGAAAGGTCGGTACGACCCTTTGGGGCCGATGCTCTTGAAGTCGACCCACTCGCTCTCCGGTCTGCCAAGGATCTCCTGGGTCTGCTGCCTTGTGAGCTGGGAGATGAGGTGGGCGGGGCTGTCGGCGGCGATGCGTCCAGAGTCTACGAGCGTGAGCCCGCGAGTTCGGGGGAAGCGGGAGTGACGACCCAGTCACCCGGGTGCCGAGGCCGACGGGCGAAGCCGGCCCCGGTACCGGTTGCAACGGGAGCGGTCAGCCCTGGTAGGCGACCAGTGCCATCATGCCGACCTCTCCGTGGTACGCGTTGTGGCAGTGCAGCATCCATTGGCCGGGGTTGTCGGCGTCGAAGATGACGGACAACTTCTTCTTCGGCAGCACGATGGAGGTGTCCTTGCGCGGGCCACCGTTCCCGAGCTGGTAGGTGTGGCCGTGCAGGTGCATCGGGTGCCACATCTCCGTGGTGTTGACGAAGTCCAGGCGGACCCGCTGCCCTTCCTCGATCGTGAGCGGATTCGCTGCCGGGTCGTTCATGTCGAACGCCTTGCCGTTGATGGCCCAGTTGTACTTGTCCATACCCCCGGTCAGCTCGACACGGTGCACGCGGTCCACCTTCTTGGGTGAGAGGCGGACGTCGGCAGCGGCGCGAAGTTCGGACGCCGTCAGGATCCTGCCGTTCAGTTCCTTCGGGCGGACGGTCGGCTTCGGTGCGGTGCCGGATGCCGTACGCACCAGGGCCATGCCGGTGGCGTTCTTGCCCTCCGCCAAGGCGACGAGCGGGAAGACGCCGTCGCCCAGGGTGACCAGAACGTCGTACCGCTCCCCCATGCCGATCAGCAGGGCGTCGACCTGCTCGTGCTCGACGGGGAATCCGTCCGTGTGGGTGATGGTCAGCTTGTGGCCGGCGAGCGCCACCCGGTACGCGGTGTCACCGCCCGCATTGATGATGCGAAGCCGGACGCGCTTGCCGGGCTTGCCCTCGTACACGTCGGGCTCGGCCGGAACACGGCCGTTGACGAGGTGGTAAGGGTACTTCACGTCGCCGGCGTCGCCTCCCAGCAGTTCGCTCTCGGCGCCCATCAGCATGAACCGCATCGACATCCCGCCGGACGAGGTCGAGGCCGACGGGGAGGAAGGGTCCTCCCCCATGTCCATCCCGCCCATGTCACCCATGTCGTGGCCCTCATGGCCGCTGGGACTGGAGTGGCCGCCCATGTCCATGCCGCCCATGCCGTGCCGCAGCTCGGCGAGGACCTCGTCGGGGGTGCCGGTGACGCCGTCAACCCAGTCGTCCAGGACGACGACCCACTCGTCGTCGTATGACAGCGGCTCCTTGGGATCCTCAACGATCAGCGGCGCGTACAGGGCCCGGTCGAGCTGGACACCGACGTGGGGATGGAAGAAGTACGTGCCGGGCGCGTCGGCGAGGAAGCGGTAGGTGAAGTTGGTGCCCGCCCGTACGGCCTGCTGGGTGACCGGGGGAACACCGTCCATGTCGTTACGCATGGCGATGCCGTGCCAGTGGATGGACGTCGAGGTCTTGTTCGGCAGCTGATTGGAGAGTTCGGCGGCCAGGGTGTCGCCGGCGGACAGCCGGATCTCCTTGCCCGGGGCCTGGCCGCTGAAGGCCCAGCTCCTGGCCATGATTCCCCCGCCAAGGTCGAGCATGGCGGGCGACGCGGTCAGGGTCACCTGCTGCGTCCTGCCGGTACCCTTCCGCTTCTTCGCTGCCGCGGCGACCGCCGAGCCGGACGGGTTGACCAGGGCGGGTGTCGTGCTGGAGCCACTGCTGCAGGCGGCGAGCGCGCCGGCGCCCGCTACGCCGAGCCCGGCGAGCAGGACGGAGCGACGGTTGATGCTGTTCATGGGTGTCCTTGATCTCAGTGTGCGCATACGTGAGTTGGCGTGCGGGAACGGCTCCTCGACATGACAAGGCATGCCGAGCCCGTTGGCACGGCCTAAATGCGCAGCTGAGAGAGGACAGACAGGTCCGGCGGCGCCCGGTCCGCCGCCCCGGCGACCTTGGGCGCTGCGGTGACCGCTCCGTACGAGGCGAGACCGGAGGATTCCCGGGACTGTGTCGGTGGCACGAGCTTCACGACCTCGAAGCTCGCGGTCGCACAGTGCTGCATGGCCATACCGGAGCAGGCTTGCCCGTGAGCACTGCCCATCGGAGGTGCGGTGACGATCGGCTCTGCCGTCTGCTCGGGGCCACTTCCGTGTCCGTGCCCGGGGATCGGTTCAGGTCCGGAACGGCTGTCCGTCATCACCATGCCGGGTGTCATCACGTGGGTGGCAGCAGAAGGTGTTGAGCTCCCCGCTACTGCCGTCTCGTGGTGAATGAGTACGGCGAGGGCAACGAGCAGAGCGATGACGGCAGCACCCGCCCAGCGGACGGCGCCGCGCGAGGCGCGGGTCCGCAGGGCCCAGACTGCCTGTGCTGTCATCGCTTCCCTCTGAGTTCCGGCGGAACGGCTGCCCCAATATACCCCGGCAGGGTAACCGACGCCCTAGGCCGCTTCCTTCAGATCACCTTGCGGACCAGATGAAGATGGCGGCGAGGTGGAGTCCGGCAAGGTAGATGGTGGCGGTCTTGTCGTAGCGAGTGGCCAGGCCGCGCCACTGCTTCAGCTTGTTGATGCACCGCTCGACGGTGTTTCGCTGCTTGTATGCCTCGCGGTCGAAGGCCGGCGGACGGCCGCCGCGGCGCCGCAGATGACGACGGATCGCCCGGGAGGAGTAGGCCTTGTCGGCCAGGACCGCATCTGGCGTGACTCTCGGTCGGCCGGTCCGGCGGGGCACCCGTAATCGGGCCATGACCTGCTCGAATGCGGGTGCGTCTCCAGCCTGTCCGGGCGTGACGACGAATGCCGGCGGCCTGCAGCGGCCATCGGCGGCGAGGTGGATCTTCGTGGATCGTTGCCGAATGCCAATAGCCGACCCCTTGCGGGCAGAGCCATCCGCTGCCCGGTCTGGGACCGTGCAGCGGATGGCTTCGTGATCTCTTGGCGTTGCCGCAGTCCGCGGACCGGATGGGCAGTTATGCGCGGACCTTCTCGCCCTGCGCGACCGGGTCAGCGTCGGATCCGGTGGCAGTCTTCTCGCCCCGCATCACCAGCAGGGTGATCAGTCCGCCCACTGCGGCGATCGCGGCCGCCCAAACGAAGGCGGCGCTAAAACCGTCCGTGAGGGCGGGCAGGTTGCCGAGCCGGCCGGCGCCCTGCGAGGTGGCCACCGCGGTCAGGGCCGCGAGACCCAGGGCCGACCCCACCTGGTAGGTGGTGTTGACGATGCCGGAGGCGAGGCCCGCCTGCTCCTGCGGGGCACCGGACATGGCGGCCATCATCGCCGGGATGTAGGCCAGCGACATGCCGAGCGCCGCGACCAGTGAGGCGGGCAGGACGTCGACGGCGAAAGTGCCGGTCGGCTCCACGGCGGACAGCCACAGCAGCCCAGCGGCCAGGACCAGCAGACCACCGCCGATCAGCGGCTTGGCCCCGAACTTCGCCAGCAGCTTCGGCGTGATGGCGGTCATGAAGATCATCAGCAGGCCCGTCATCGGCAGCAACGCGGCACCGGAGGCGAAGGCCCCGTAGCCGAGCACCTGCTGCAGGTACAGGTTCAGGAAGTACCACATGGGGATCCACGCGGCACCCAGCAGGGTCATCGCCAGGTTCGCCGAACCCAGCCGCGGCACGCGCCAGATGCCGAGCGGCATCAGCGGCTCGCGCACCGACTTCTGGATCACGAAGAAGAGCGCGAGCAGCGCGGCGGCACCGACCAGCTGCAGCACAGTGCCGCTGGAGGTCCAGCCGTTCTCCGGAGCGCGGACAACGGCGAAGACGGCGAGCGCCAGACCTGCGGTGACCGCAGCGGCACCGAGCACGTCCACGGAGCCGCGCCGACCGCCGACGGCAGGCAGCAGCTTGGTGGCCGCGAGGGTGGCGACGCCGATCGGGATGTAGATGATGAAGACCCACGGCCAGCTCAGCCACTCGGTGAACACGCCCCCGAGGAACACGCCAGCCGTGCCGCCGGCGGGCGCGGCGGCGCCGTAGAGCGCCATGGCCTTGCCGAGCTCCTTCGGGTCGTGCATGAAGAGCATCATCAGCAGCGTCATGGCCGAGGGCGCGATCAGCGCACCGCCGACGCCCTGCACCGCCCGGCCGACGACCTCGACCCACGCCGTCTGGGCGGCGGCCGCGACGACCGAGCCGGCGATCAACACGACCCAGCCGGTGGTGAAGATCTTTCGGGCGCCCAGTAGGTCGGAAAGTCGCCCGCCGAGCAGCAACAGTCCGCCGAAGGCGATGACGTACGCGTTGAAAACCCACTGCAACTCGCCCTGCGAGAAGCCTAGGTCCTTCTGCATCTCGGGCAGCGCCACCCCGATGATCGACGTGTCCATGATGACCATGAACTGTGCCGCGGCGAGCACGGCCAGCGCCCACCAGCGTCGCGGATTGACAGTTGACATCCCATGCTCCTCTCATACCCCTGGGGGGTATCCGTACCGGGCACCGTAGCATACCCCATAGGGGTATGTGAGCAGGAAGAGAAGCTTCGACCGGCGATCAGATGGCAACTCACCACAGGAGCCGACACGGTCAGATCAAGCGTGCTCGCGCGAGGCCGGGCTACGGCCCGCGTGACGCCACTGCTGTGCGGCGAATCCCGCGACGACCACCCTGCGACCACCGCAGGCGAATGCCGCACGAGAGCGCCTTTGCACGGACACCAGAAATGATCTCGACAGATACAGGGACGGGGTATGGGCTCAGCCGCCGCGACCTAGAGGACAGGCCACGCCCACCAGCCCGCCTCCATCGGAGCCCTGCCCCTGACCGTCGCCCGGGACGCCAGCTTCCAGGTCGCCCACCTGCCCGGTCTGTCCATGCGGCGGATCGCCGATCTCTACCCGGGCGGGACGAAGACCGACGCCCGCGACGCGGCCGTGATCGCCGACGCCGCGAGGACGATGCCGCACATCTTGCGCTCATCGGAACGGACCGACGAGCGGACGGATTCGCCGTGCGCGGCACGCGGGTGGTCCTGACCAGCCGCGACCACTACAAGCGTAGGACCACCGTGACCCGCGCGGAGTTGGTTGGCGACGTGTGTGTCGCCACCAGCCAGGAGCGGGTGCGGGTGCCCGGGCGGGTGGTGATGCATTGCGGCCAAGGCCGCGACGGCACCCTGTTTCTCCGCGCCGGCCGCACCTGGGTACGCATCGAAGCCTGAGGCCCACAGCTGCCAGACCCGCGGCAGGGAGCCCGTGAGGGTTCGCCGGTAGGCCGACGGGGAGGCGCCGATCGCCGCCGAGAGGTGCTGGCGCAGAGAGACGGCCGCGCCGAAGCCCGCGTGGGCCGTGACGTCCTCGCGGCAACCGGTCTCTCCCTCGCCTCCCACCACCATCACCCTGAAGCGCGACATCAGTAAAAGAACGGGCGGTCGCCACCCGCTACGACAAGCTCTCGTTTCGATTCGAGGCCACGGTCCACGTTGCGGCGATCCATCAGTGAGCTGCGATGAGGTTCTTCGGATTCTCCTCGTCCGGCACTCAGGGTTTGGTAGACCCGCGCGCCGCGCCCCTTGGCCCGTGGGCTGCCTGCGGCCCGACGCGGACAGCATTCCGGCCGCTTCGAGGAACACAAACACGCCGGCTGCTGCACACCTCCGACGGCCGCTCGCCCGTGCGGCAGGAACGGCCGTACGCCGACTCCCGCCGCCCCGGCAGCAGACGGCCCCACTGTGGCTCACACGGCGGGCGCAGCGGCTCTCCCATTCGGTTCAAGATCACTCTCCGCCTGAGCTCTTCCTCCTCGACACCTGTCAGCGGCATCGAGAAGCCGGCGAGAGCGACACCGCGTGCGGCCCTGCGGGCCGCACGCAGACTGGAGGTGATCGCCGTGCAGACCGCGTACTGGCCGGCCTTGAAGGTGCTCCGCAACGCCACCGGTGAGCAGACGGCCGCGGCCCCGGCACTGAACGAGGACGCCGCGCAGGACCTGCTGGCCCGCTCCGGCCGCCTGAGCCGTTAACAATGAGCACCCGAACTCGCGCTGAGCGAGCGCCTCTCGTACAACACCGGTTCGAGCCCGACGGTCGTCGCAAGGCGGGCCAAGCTCCTGCTGCCGGTCGACACCACAGGACCTCAACCGCCCGTGTGTCCGGTCAACGGGCCCTCCTGTAGCTCTACTCTCACGTGGTGACGGACAACATGGATCGAGGACTCTTGCACTGCCGGGGTGCCTCAGCAGATGCCTGGAGGGTCTGGGTTCCGGGGTCCCAGGGATAGACGACGTCCTGCTCCGCTGGGCCGGTCCCTTTCCGGCCCAGGGTCCGGAACCGGCCCGGCCCGGGCCTGGCCGAGCAGTTGCAGGGCACGCTGAAGGCCGCGCCGGCCGGGTCCGCGCCTGAACAGCGCCGCGATGCACCTGACGCACCATCAGAACGGGCGTCAGATGAGCGTCAAAACGCCTCGCACAGCGTCATTTGAGCGTCAGGATATCGCCCGTAACGCACATGCCGCACGTCATGCGCACCTATCGAAACCGCAGGTCAGCGGCCCTTTTCGGCAGGCTCAAGGATCGCGACACACTCCACATGATGCGTCATAGGAAACAGGTCGATCGAGGACCGCAGCGGCTGGCTCTCCTCACCCCGTCACGTCGCATCAGCCGGGCAACATGGCCCGTGATCGCCGGTTAGCCAAACCGGCGTATCCGGAGACGATTATCTGGTCAACGCCCGTTTCGGAGCCCAACCGCGAGTGATGGTGACCGGCATCAGCGCTGCTGCCGATGGGGCACGGCACACCTCCGTTCCAGGACGCGTCGCCCGCATCTGAAGTCTTCCACCGACCCGCCTGGTGCTCCGTACTGCCCGGAGATCGCCCACACTTGCCTGTCCCAATAGCAACAAGCACCAACGCCGAACCCCATCACGAGAAGAAGACCACAGCACAACCCGCACCTCCCCGCCGGCATCCCGTCCCAGCCGACGACCAAGCCCCCCTCCTGACCAACGCCTGGTACTCGACCAGCGACCTGGCCGCTCGTCTCCGGGTGGACGCCTCGACCCTGCGCCGATGGCGCACCGCCCAGCCTCCCCAAGGGCCGCCGTTCGTCGCCCTGTCGGAACGCGTCGTCATGTACAGCGCCCTCGATGTCGAGGAATGGCTGCGCAGCCGCCGTACCGCCCCCGCCAAGGGGATCCATGACCGATAGGACCAACATCGCCGTCGGCATCCGGATCTCCACCGACATCGAACACCGCCCCGACCGCCCCGCACCGTACCGGGGGCGCGTCCGATGGTGTCGTCTTCGCCGCGTGCACCGCCGCCCGGATCGGCGAAGTCTCAGGCTGCCGCATCCAGGACATCGACACCGACCAGTGGATCTGGACCGTGCGGCGCCAGACCACACCCGCACCCGGCGGCCTGACCGACAAGGGCACCAAAGGCAAGCGGGCCCGCAAGGTCTCCATCATCGAGGAGATCCGTTCCCTCGTCGCCCAGCGCATCCTGTCCGCCGGCCCCGATCCCGACGCCCGCCTGTTCACGGGCCACCGCGGCGGACGCATCTCCACCGCCGTCCTGCGTGATGCGGCCCACTGGGACGACGTGGTCATCAGGCTCGGCTACGA
>NZ_BMSK01000025.1:69392-122345 GCF_014649115.1 Streptomyces eurythermus
TGGTTCGCCGACGCGGGAGTGCCGGTCCACGTCCTGCGGCGCATCGCCGGGCACGGCTCCCTCATGACCACCCAGCGCTACCTCCACCCCGACGTCCACAAGATCACGGCCGCCGGCGCAGCACTCTCCGCGCACCTCAGCGCGGTCCGCGCCCCCCGCTCGCTCCCGGGCCCGATCGTCATGACCCGCTGACACCGGTCAAGGGAGCCCTGGTCCCCAACTGGTCCCCAGAAACGGCCGAGGGCCGGTCTCGGATTGCTCCGAAACCGGCCCTCGGCCTGCGACTGTCTCCAGTCGGGACGACAGGATTTGAACCTGCGACCCCTTGACCCCCAGTCAAGTGCGCTACCAAGCTGCGCCACGTCCCGATGCACGGTCTGACCTGGGGTTTCCCCGGGTGAACGCGCAGGGAAACAATACCGCACTCGGGTCGGTGGTCGCGCGCCCCTTTCGCTATTGACCTCAAGTTTGGTTGAGGTTGCACGATCAACCGTATGACGACCGCAACGGATCAGGGCCGTACGTACGGCTACGACGACCTGCCCCGGCTGATGGGGCTGATGACGGGCGACGAGAAGCACGGCCCGGCCGCCACCTCCACGCTCGACGTGCTGTGGGTGCTCTACGACCGGGTGCTCAAGGTGACCCCGGAACGGCGCGCCGACCCCGCCCGGGACCGCTTCCTGCTCAGCAAGGGGCACGGCCCCATGGCGTACTACGCCGTGCTCGCCGCGAAGGGCTTTCTTCCCGTGGAGTGGCTGCCGGGGTTCGGCACGTACGACTCTCCGCTCGGGCACCACCCGGACCGGGTGCTGGTGCCGGGCGCCGAGATCGGCAGCGGGTCGCTCGGGCACGGGCTGCCGATCGCCGTGGGCACCGCGCTCGGCCTGCGCGCCCAGGGCCGCACCGAACCGGCGGTCTGGGTGCTGATCGGGGACGCCGAACTGGACGAGGGCAGCAACCACGAGGCGATCGCCTACGCCGGGCCCGCCGGACTGGACCGGCTGCACACCGTCGTGATCGACAACTCCTCCGCCAGCCACGCGCTGCCCGGCGGGATCGCGGCCCGGTTCGAGGCCGCCGGCTGGTCCGCCGTCACCGTGGACGGCCGCGACCACGCGGCGCTGTACGCGGCGTTCACCGCGCCGCACCCGGGCCGGCCGCATGTCGTCGTCGCCCGTGTCGAGCCGAAGAACGCCTGACCCTCCCCCCGCTCCCCGAAAGGGCACACCTCCATGGACACCATGCGTGACCGCTTCGCCCCCGTCGTCTCCCGGCTGCTGGACGAGGACCCGCGCCTCGCCGTCGTCCTCGCCGAGATCGGCCTCGACGGCTTCCGGGATGCCATGCGCCGCCATCCCGACCGGGTGATCAACGTCGGCATCCGCGAACAGCTGCTGGTCGGGGCGGCGGCGGGGCTGGCGCTCACCGGGCTGCGGCCCGTCGTGCACACCTTCGCCAGCTTTCTCGTGGAGCGGCCGTTCGAGCAGGTCAAACTGGACCTGGGGCACCAGGACACGGGCGCGGTGCTGGTGAGCGCCGCCGCCTCCTTCGACTGGCCGGCCGGCGGCTTCACCCACATGGCTCCGGGCGATGTGGCCCTCCTGGACACACTGGACGGCTGGACCGTGCATGTGCCCGGGCATCCGGACGAGGCCGAGACCCTGCTACGGCACGCCGTCGCGGCGGGCGACGACAAGGTGTACGTACGGTTGTCCGTGCAGTCCAACGGGCAGGGGCGGCCGGTCGGCGGGCGGCGCTTCGTCACCGTCCGCGAGGGCCGCTCGGGTGTCGTGGTCGCCGTCGGCCCGCTGCTGGACACGGTCCTCGCCGCCACGGAGGGCCTGGACGTGACCGTGCTGTACGCGACGACGGTACGGCCGTTCGACGCGGCCGGGCTGCGCCGGGCCACGGAGGCCGCCGGTACGGACGTCGTGCTGGTCGAGCCGTATCTGGCGGGGACCTCCCTGGCCGCGGCCGGCGAGGCGCTGTCCGATGTGCCGCACCGGGTGCTCGGCCTCGGCGTCGGCCGGCGCGAGCTGCGCCGCTACGGCACGATCGAGGAGCACGTGGCCGCGCACGGCCTGGACGCGGCCGGCCTGCGGGAGCGGATCGGCGGCTTCCTCGGAGCCGGAAGGGTGCCGGTGGGCGGACGCGGTCCGGTCTCCGTGGGCGGGTGAGCCACCGGCCCACCGGCCCCACCGGGCGGACGGGTCCGGGATCGGTCAGGCGGGCGGACGGGGCCTCAGCGGGCCGGTGCGGTCGCGCCCCCGTGGGCGGGCGCGGCCGGTTCGGCTCGGACCAGGTCGCGTATCGCCGGTACCGCCAGCAGGATCACCGCCACGAGCAGGCTCGCGGCGGCGGCGGTCAGCAGGACGCGGCCGGTGCCCAGTGCCCCCGCCGCCGGGCCGGCCAGGGCCTGGCCGACGGGCATCATGGCGAGCGAGCCGGCCACGTCGTAGGCGTGGATGCGGTTGAGGACGTCGGGCGGTACCTGCGTCTGCACGGTGGTCGCCCACATCACGCCCCAGAACGACATGCCGGCACCGGCGAGCGCGGCCCCCGCCGCCATGGCCGGCACCCCGAGGCCCGCTCCGACGGCCGCCGGGAAGCCGAAGAAGGCGAAGAGGGACAGCGCCCCCGCGCGGAGCATGCGGCGCGGGCGCAGCCGCAGGGCGAGCAGGCCGCCGATCACCGTGCCCGCGCCGAGGGCCGAGTTGACCAGGCCGTAGGCGCCCGGGCCGTGCTGCCGGACGACCTCGGTCGCGACCAGCGGGACGGTCGGGCCCCATACGGCGATCATGTAGAGGCACCAGACGGCGATCACGCCCCACAGCCAGGCGCGGGAGCGGAACTCCCGCCAGCCGTCGACGAGATCGGCGCGGAAGGCGCGCAGGGCGGAGCCGGCGGCGGCCCGGGGGCCCGCGGGGAGCGGGGGCAGCCGGAGCAGCAGCAGGCACAGGGCGCTGAGCGCGTAGGTGGCGGCGTGCGCGGCGAAGACGCCCCCGGCCGAGGCGAGGCCGACCAGGACGCCGGCGACGGCGGGGCCGGCGAGCTGGGCGGCGGACTCGGCGATCCGTATCGCGCCGTTGGCGCCCTGGACGTCCGCGGCGAGGCGGGGCACGGTGCTGGCCACGCCCGGCTGGAAGACCGCGCCGGCCACGCCGTTGACGATGCCGACGGCGCAGATCTGCCACAGCACCACGTGCCCGGCGAAGAACAGACCGGCGGCGACGGACTGGGTGACGAGCCGGACGAGGTCCGCGCCGATCATCAGCCTGCGGGTGCTGAACCGGTCGGCGACGACCCCGCCGAAGACGACCAGCCCCGCGAACGCGGCGGCGGTGGCGGCCATGGCGAGACCGACCGCGCCCGCGCCGTACCCGTGCTCCAGCAGGCCGGCGGCGAGGGCGACGGGCAGCATGGTGTCACCGAGCCGGGCGACGGCCCGGGCCACGAAGAACAGCGCGAAGTCCCGCGACCACACGGCCGGGGCACCGGCCGCGGCCCCCCGCGTCCCCCGCGCCCGCCGTGCGCCGAGGGCGCGCCGCGCGTCCGTTCTTGCGGTCATCCGAGTGCTCCCCTCCCTGTCACCGGCGCGTCCGGCGGCTCGGGCGGCCTCGATGTCCACGCCGGTGCCGTCACCGGCGGGCGCACGCCGTCCCGTACCGCCTCCGTCGCGGGATGATGCCACCCCGCCGGCCGCCCCCACCGGGTTTTTCAGCCCCCGGACGGCAGCCCCAACCCGGGGTGGGCGTCCAGGAGCCGGGGCGGGGCGGCCTGGCGCCAGGAGTCGGCCAGGATGTCCCGCAGCTCCTGCTCGTCCTCCAGGGCGGCCAGTCTCGCTCGCACCCAGGCGAACTGGGCCTCGTGGCCGGCGATCCAGAACTTGTCCGGCTCGGCCAGCACCAGTTCGTCGCGCTCGTCCTTGGGGCAGCGCACGGCGATGGACGTCTCGTCCTCGGGCAGGGTCGCGAACATCTTCCCGGCCACCCGGAACGTGGGCATGCTCCAGGCCACCTTCTCCGTGGTGTCCGGCAGGGACAGGGCGATTCGGCGTACGTCTTCTGCGTCCGGCATGACACGCAAGGTAGCCCCCGCCACTGACAATCAGCCTTCGGGCCTGCCACCGAGCCGCTTGTAGTACAGCGTCGTCGGCCGCAGTTCGCCCGTCGGATCCGCCGCGTAGTCGGGGAGAGTGCCGGCCACGGTCCAGCCGGCCGAGCGGTACAGCCGCTCGGCGGGGCTGCCGGTCTCGGTGTCGAGGTGGAGCAGGGTGCGCCCGTCGGCCGCGGCGGCCCGCTCGGCGGTGGTCAGCAGCCGGCGGCCGAGCCCCTGCCCGCGCGCGCTCCGGTGCACCATCAGTTTGACCAGCTCGGCCCGGTGCCGGCTGTTCGGCTTGTCCGGGAAGTCCAGGCCGACGGTTCCGGTGACCCGGTCCGTGGCGTCCAGGGCCGCCCAGACGGCGAGCCGGCCGGCCGCCGCGGCGCCGGCCCGCTCCCGCCACCAGGCGACCGCCTCGGCGTGGCCGAGCGGTGCGAGGAAGCCCACGGAGGCGCCCGAGGCCACGGTGTCGGTCAGCAGCGCCGCCAGGCCGTCGGCCCGCGCGCGTATCCGGTCGCCGTCCCAGCGCTCGATCCTCACGGCCGTACCACCGCCAGGACGTAGCGCGCCGGGTCCGGGCCGGCGCAGCGGAACCGGGTCGCGCCGGTCACCCGCATCCGCAGGCAGTCCCCCGTGTCGAGCCGGTGGGCCTGTTCGCCGACGGTGACCTCCAGGGCCCCCGCGAGGAGCCACAGGTGCTGTTCCAGGCCCGGCACGGGCGGGCGGTCGTAGGCGAGGTCCGCGCCCGGGGCGAGCCGGCCCTCGACGAGTTCGCCGCGCAGTCCGGTGTGCGGCGGGGACACCGACCGGCGGACGAAGCCGGCGGCGCGGTCCTCCCACACCTGCTGCTCGGCGGCGCGGACCAGCGGGGCCGGGGCCGCCTCGACCTCGCCGAGCAGCTGGGACATGGTGCGGCCGTAGACATGGCAGAGCCGGTTCAGGACGGCGGCGGTGGCGCTGGTCTCCGCGCGTTCGGCGCGGGACAGGGTGGACCGGCTGACTCCGCTGCGCTCCGCCAGCTCGCCCAGGGACCAGCCGTGCTCGGCGCGCAGCTCGGCCAGCCGGGCGCCGATGAGGAGATCGACAGGATCCTCGCTTCTCATATCCGGGACGCTATCCCTGATATGAGACGGCCCTGTTACGGACGCCTCACATCCGGGCCGCCTCGCCGAGCGCCTCCAGCACCGGCCGGATCAGCGGGTGGCCCTCGGCTCCCCGGCGTACGGCGGCGAAGACCCGGCGGGTGGGGGCGACTCCGTCGACGGGGCGTACGACCACGCCGGCGAGGTCCATGCCGCACAGCGCGGAGCGCGGTACGAGGGCGACGCCCGCGTCGGCGGCGGCGAGCGCGACGACGGCCCGGAAGTCGTCGGAGGAGTGCTCCAGGCGGGGCTGGAAGCCGGCGCTCTCGCAGGCGAGGACGACCACGTCGTGGCAGGGGTTGCCGGGATAGGGCCCGATCCAGGCGTCCTTGGCCAGCTCGGCCAGGGGAACCTCGGCGGTGTCCGCCAGCCGGTGCCCGAGCGGGACGACCGCGTCGAACGGCTCGGCGTAGAGCGGGACGTGGGTCAGGCGGGGGTCGTCGGCCGGCGGGGCGCCCCGGTACTCGACGGCGACCGCCACGTCCACCTGCCGGTCCAGGACCATGGGCAGGCTGGCGTCCCCCTCCGCGTCCCGGACCCGGATCCGTATGCCGGGTGCCTTGGCGGCGAGGCGGGCCACCGCCGGGGCCACGACCTGGGCTATGCCGGTCGCGAAGGCGGCCACGGTGACCGTGCCCGCCTCGCCCGAGCCGTAGGCGGCCAGCTCGGCCTCGGCCCGCTCCAGCTGGGCGAGGACCGCGTTGGTGTGGCCGAGCAGGATCTCGCCGGCCGGGGTGAGCCGTACGCCCTTGGCGCCGCGCTCCACCAGGCGGTGGCCGGTCTCCTGCTCCAGGGCCGTCAGCTGCTGGGAGACGGCGGAGGGGGTGAGGTACAGCGCGGCGGCCGCCGCGGTGACCGTGCGGTGGTCGGCCACCGCGCGGAGGATGTGGAGCCGCCGTGCCTCGATCATGTCCCCGATTATCCCAGCTCGTCCGGCCTGGTCAGGCCGCCAGTTCGGCGCGCGCCGCGACGAAGGCCTCGACCGCGCGGTGGACGTCGTCCGTGGAGTGCGCGGCGGACAGCTGGACCCGGATGCGGGCCTGGCCCTGGGGGACGACCGGGTAGGAGAAGCCGATCACGTACACCCCGCGCTCCAGCAGCAGTTCGGCCATGCGGGCCGCCTTCGCCGCGTCACCGATCATGACGGGGGCGATGGCGTGGTCCCCGGGGAGGATGTCGAAGCCCTCCTCGGTCATCCGGCGGCGGAACAGCGCCGTGTTCTCGGCCAGCCGCACGCGCAGGTCGTCGGCGGACTCCAGCAGGTCGAGGACCTTCAGGGAGGCGGCGGCGATCACCGGGGCGAGGGTGTTGGAGAACAGGTAGGGGCGGGAGCGCTGGCGCAGCAGGGCGACGATCTCGGCGCGGGCGGCGACATAGCCGCCGGACGCGCCGCCGAGGGCCTTGCCGAGGGTGCCGGTGATGATGTCGACACGGTCCATGACGCCGTGCAGTTCGGGGGTGCCCCGGCCGGTCGGGCCGACGAAGCCGACGGCGTGCGAGTCGTCGACCATGACCATCGCGTCGTAGCGGTCGGCGAGGTCGCAGATCTCGCGCAGCGGCGCCACGTAGCCGTCCATGGAGAAGACGCCGTCGGTGACGATCAGCCGGCGGCGGGCGTCGGACGCCTCCTTCAGCTTGGCCTCCAGGTCCGCGAGGTCGCGGTTGGCGTAGCGGAACCGGCGGGCCTTGGACAGGCGGATGCCGTCGATGATGGAGGCGTGGTTGAGGGCGTCGGAGATCACCGCGTCCTGTTCGCCGAGCAGGGTCTCGAAGACACCGCCGTTGGCGTCGAAGCAGGAGGAGTACAGGATGGTGTCCTCCTGGCCGAGGAACGCCGACAGCCTGGCCTCCAGTTCCTTGTGCACCTCCTGGGTGCCGCAGATGAAGCGGACGGAGGCCATGCCGTAGCCCCAGCGGTCCAGGGCCTCGTGGGCGGCGGCGATCACCTCGGGGTGGTCGGCGAGGCCGAGGTAGTTGTTGGCGCAGAAGTTGAGGACCTCGCCGGGGCGGCCGCCGGCGGTGACGTTCACGGTCGCGGACTGCGGGGTGCCGATGACCCTCTCGGGCTTGTGCAGGCCGGCGGCGCGGATCTCGTCGAGGGTGGCGCGCAGGTCGTCGCGGACGGTGTCGAACATGGGGGGCTCCTGAAGGTGCTCGCGGTTGCAGGGGGTCAGGCGGTCCAGTCGAGGATGACCTTGCCGCCCTTGCCGCTCGCGGCGTCGGCGAAGGCGGCCTCGAAGTCGCGGTAGCCGTACCGGCCGGTGATCACGGGGGCGAGGTCGAGGCCGCCCTCCAGCAGCACCGACATCGCGTACCAGGTCTCGAACATCTCGCGGCCGTAAATGCCCTTGATGGTGATCATCGAGGTGACGATCCGGGCCCAGTCGACGGGGAACTCCTCGGCGGGCAGGCCGAGCATGGCGATCCGGCCGCCGTGGGTCATGTTGGCGATCATGTCGCGCATCGCCTCGGGGCGGCCGGACATCTCCAGGCCGATGTCGAAGCCCTCGCGCAGGCCCAGGGTGCGCTGGCCGTCGGCGATGGTCGTCCCGGCGACGTTCAGGGCGAGGCTCACGCCGATCTTGCGGGCCAGGTCCAGGCGCTCCTCGCTGACGTCGGTGATGACGACGTTGCGGGCGCCCGCGTGCCGGGCCACGGCGGCGGCCATCAGGCCGATCGGTCCGGCGCCGGTGATCAGGACGTCCTCGCCGACCAGCGGGAAGGAGAGCGCGGTGTGCACCGCGTTGCCGAACGGGTCGAAGATCGCGGCCACGTCGAGGTCGACGGGGACCCGGTGCACCCAGACGTTGGACGCGGGCAGGGCCACGTACTCGGCGAACGCGCCGTCGCGGCCGACGCCGAGGCCGACGGTGGCCCGGCACAGGTGGCGGCGGCCGGCCAGGCAGTTGCGGCACTTGCCGCAGACCAGGTGGCCCTCGCCGCTGACCCGGTCGCCGACGCGGACGTCGGTCACGTCCCGGCCGGTCTCCACGACCTGCCCGACGAACTCGTGGCCGACCACGAGCGGGGTGCTGATGGTCTGCCGGGCCCAGCCGTCCCAGGCCCGGATGTGCAGGTCGGTGCCGCAGATACCGGTGCGCATGACCTTGATGAGGACATCACCGGGGCCGATGGCGGGCTCCGGGACGTCCGTCAGCCAGAGTCCCGGCTCCGCCTTCTCCTTGACCAGCGCCTTCAACGCTACGGCTCCTGTGGGTGAGGCCCGGCCCGCGGGCACGCCGAAGGAGCCCGCACCGGGTCAGAGGGGTGGAATCACCCCGCAATCTGCCCTATGCGCGCGCCGGGGTCCATCGAGCTTTTCTTAACCGGCGCCTCAGCTTTCCTTCAGGCCCCGCGGGTGTCCCTCATGTCCCTTGTGCCGCGCCGTCCTCGAGCCCGGCTCCGGCGGGGCGGTGCCTCAGAGCGGCAGGCCGTCCAGCGCGCTCCGTTCGAGGCGTACGACGAGATCGGCCGCCAGCGCCTTGATGGTGTCCAGGCCGGCCCTGCCCCAGGCACGCGGGGATGTGTCGGCGGCACACACCGTGCCGAGCGCCATGCCGGAGGCGTCGATGAGCGGGGCGCCGAGATAGGAGCGGATGCCGAACTCGTCGACGACCGGGTTGCCCGCGAACCGCGGAAAGTCGCGCACGTCGTCCAGGACCAGCGCCTTGTGCCGTACCACCACATGGGGGCAGAACCCATGGTCGCGCGGCAGTACCCGGCCCATCTCGGCCCTGCTGCCGTCCTCGCGGACGACCGGGGCGGCCGGGGCGCTCAGGCCCGCGAAGAACTGGTGGTCCTCGCCGATGAAGTTGACCATGGCGTAGCTCGCGCCGGTGAGATGGGCGAGGTGCCCTGCGAAGGCGTCGAGCGCGGGGTCGGGCCGGTCCGCCAGACCCAGCCGGCGCAGCCGCCGGACGCGGGCGGGCGCCTCCTTGTCCTCGGGGGTGAGCAGCAGACCCCGGACCGGCCGGGGCGGCTGGTAGCTCATCGCCGGGCTCCGGCGCTGTGGGTGTACCTCATACAGGAACTCCGTGGACGGTGGGTCTTCGATCACCTGTGGGCGCCCTGGCCGGGCGTGGCCGCCGGGGCGAGGGCCAGCAGATGGCGTACGAGGGTGAGCAGGGTCTGGACGCCGGAGCTGGAGATCCGCGCGTCGCAGCGCACCACCGGGATCTCCGGGCCTAGGTCGATGGCGGCCCGCACCTCGTCGGGTGCGTAGCGGTGGGCGCCGTCGAACTCGTTGACGGCGACGATGAAGGCGAGGCCGCGCTCCTCGAAGAAGTCGACGGCGGCGAAGCAGTCCTGCAGGCGCCGGGTGTCGGCGAGGATCACCGCGCCGAGCGCGCCCTCGGACAGTTCGTCCCACATGAACCAGAACCGCTCCTGCCCCGGCGTGCCGAACAGGTACAGCACGTGTTCCGGATCGAGGGTGATCCGGCCGAAGTCCATGGCGACGGTGGTCTCCATCTTGTTCTCGACACCGTCGAGGCTGTCCGTGCCGACGCCGACCGTGGTGAGCAGCTCCTCCGTGCTGAGCGGCGCGATCTCGCTGACCGCGCCCACGAAGGTCGTCTTGCCGACCCCGAACCCGCCCGCGACCAGGATCTTGAGCGCGGTGGGGAAGGGGTCAGAGCTGTCGTCGTAGTCCATCGAGCACTGCCTCCAGCAGAGACCGGTCAGTGGGAGTGTGGTGGTAGGCGGGCGGCTTGGTGGTCAGCGCGCCGCAGTCGACCAGGTCCGACAGCAGCACCTTGGTGACCACCGCGGGCAGCTTCAGCTGGGCGGCGACCTCGGCGACCGGGACGGGCGCGCGGCACAGGTCGAGGGCCTGCGCGTGCTCGGGGCCGAGATAGCCGAGCGGGGTGACGCCGGTGGCCATCACCTGCGACATCAGGTCGAGGGCGATGGTGGGCTCGGTGCGGCCGTCGCTGACCGTGAACGGCCGCACCAGCCGCCCGGCCGCCTCGTCCAGCCAGGGCCCGTCGCCGGCTGCGGCCACGCTCAAGGCCTCGTCGCCGCGGGGTCCGCGGTCTGCTGCCGGGGAGCGGTCACCAGGTAGGGGCGCACGCTCTTGACCAGCATCGCCATCTCGTAGCCGAGCACGGCGGCGTCGGCCTCGCGGCCGGCCAGCACGGCGAGACAGGTGCCGGAGCCGGCGGTGGTGACGAAGAGCAGGGTCGCGTCGAGTTCGACCACGACCTGGCGCACGTCGCCGCCGTCGCCGAACCGGACGCCCGCGCTGCGGCCGAGGGAGTACAGGCCGCAGGCCAGCGCCGCCATGTGGTCGGCGCTGTCGGCGTCCAGGCCGTGCACGGACTTCACCAGCCCGTCGGAGGAGAGGAGCACCGCGCTGGTGGTGTGCGGTACGCGCTGCACGAGGCCGCTCAGCAGCCAGTCGAGGTCGGATGCGGGGATGGTCGGCGCATCGCTCGCCATGGTGGATCGACTCCTTGGGGTACGAAGATCTGCGGGAGCGCTGGGGGTGGGGGTACGACGTGCGGGGGCGGGGACGGGGGCCCGAGCGGGTACGGTCATCCGGTCGGGGCGCTCCCGTCGGCTCGGCCGGTACCGCGAGCGCCGTCCGGCGCGGGCAGGTGGGCGCGCGCCTGGGGTATGGCGGCTGGGGCCGGTAGTTGCTCGGGGGTGGTGTGGTCCGGATCCATGTGCTCTGAGCCCATGTGGGGTGCGTCCATGTGGGCGGAGGACGTGTGGGGTGCGTCCATGTGGGCCGAGGCCGTGTGCTCGGACGCCATGTGCGCGGAACCCGTGTGGGCGGGAGCTGTGTGCTCGGGCGCCATGTGCGCAGAAGCTGTGTGGGGAGCCCCCATGTGCGGGGCGTTCATGTGGGGCGGATCCATGGGGCCATGGGCGGGGTTCGCGTACGCCGCTTCGCCGAAGGCCCTGTACGTCCTCCCCTCCCCCGTCGTTACCCCGTACTCCCGCTCTTCCCGCCCCGGCTCCCCGTACCCGGACTCCAGGTGCTGCTGGGCCTCGGCGAGTCCGAACCCGCGCTGGAAGGCGGCCATCAGGCCGGGGTCGTGGCCGGCGACGGTGCCGGCGTCCTGGCGCGGTGCCGGGCCGCCGCGCAGTTGGGGCGCGATGTGTTCCTGGGCGCGCCTGCGGGGCAGTTCGGGCTTGTCCGTGGTGTCGCGCGCCATGTCGACGCGGGGGGTGGGCGGCAGATGCGTGTGTGCCTCCACCACCGGCCGGTCCTCGGCGCTGACGCCGGGCACGGCGTCGGCGGGGTTGGGCCGGGTCCCCTGGGCGCCGCGGACCGGCAGCGGGGGCGGGGCGCCTGCGCCACGGCGTCCGCGCGTACCGTTCTCGGCGTCGCGCCGCCCGGAGCCGCGCTGCGCGTGCCGCCGCCGCCCGGTACCCGGCGCCGGTCCGGCACCGGCACCGGCACCGGTCGTCCCGTCCTCGGCCGAGGTGCCGCCGGTTCCGGTCCGTCCGCCCTCGGTCCCTCCGCCCCCGGTCCCCGTGCCGGTGACCAGCGCGGAACCGTTTCCGGCGCCGCCCCCGCCACCCTGCCCGGTCGTGTCCAGGCGCGCGTCCCCGGGCGAGGACGCGGACACCGGCACCCGGGGCTGCGGCACGGCGACGACCTCGGTGCCCGGGCCCGCGCCCGCGCCCGTGTGCTCACCCGATCCCGATCCCGATCCCGACAGCGGCACCGGCACCGGTCCCGCCCCCTCATCCGGTCCCGTACCGGCGTCCGTGTCCGCGCCCGGCACGACCCGGTCCTGCCCCAGCAAGGCCTGGGGGACGACGAGGACGGCCTGGACACCGCCGTAGATGTTGGTCTGCAGGCGTACCTGGATGCCGTGCCGGCGGGCGAGCTGGGAGACGACGTAGAGGCCGATGCGGCCGTCGGCCAGCAGGCTGGCGACGTTGACCTGGTCCGGGTCGGCGAGCAGGGCGTTCATCCGGTTCTGCTCGGCGACGGGCATCCCCAGCCCGCGGTCCTCGACCTCCACGGCGAGCCCGGAGGTGACGAGGCCGGCGCGGAGCAGCACCTGGGTGTGCGGGGCGGAGAACACCGTGGCGTTCTCGATGAGTTCGGCGAGCAGGTGGATGACGTCGGCGACGGCGTGGCCGCGCAGCTCGCCGTCGACGGGCGGCACCAGCCTGACCCGGGAGTACTGCTCGACCTCGGCGATGGCGGAGCGCAGCACCTCGGTCATGCTGACCGGGTTGCTCCACTGGCGGCGGGAGACGGCGCCGCCGAGCACGGCGAGGTTCTCCGCGTGCCGCCGGATCCGGGTGGCCAGGTGATCGACGTGGAAGAGGCCCTTGAGCAGCCCGGGGTCCTCGATGTCGTTCTCCAGGTCGTCGAGGATCGAGATCTCCCGGTGCACGAGGGACTGAAGCCGGCGCGCGAGGTTGACGAACACCTCCAGCTTCTGTTCGCTGCCCGTCTGGCTGGAGAGCTGGGCGGCCCGGACGACGGCGGTGACGGCGCCGTCGTACGCGCGGGCCAGGTCAGCGGCGAGCAGCTCGAAGTCGTCGGCGTCCGCGGGCGGCCCGCGGCGCCGGCCGCGCTGGGGCGGGGCCTCGCCCTGCCGGAGCGCGTCGACCAGGGCGTGCAGGTCGGCCTCGACCCGCGCGGCGGTGCGCCGGAGCGCGTCGACGCGGTCGGCGATCGAGCGGGCGGCGCGGTCGGCGGCCACGGCGGCGATGAGGATGCCGGCGACGGTCACGCCCGCAGCCGCGGCGACCATGGCCCACAGCAGGGGCCCGGTGTGCGTCCCGGCGGAGCGGACGCTGAACAGCACCGCGGCGCCGGCGCCGAGCGCGACCGCGAGGGGCGGCAGGACGGCGAGCCGCATCAACTGGGGCCGTATGTGCGTCTCGGGCAGTGCGGGAGCGGGTCGGGCGACCGGCCGCCCGTGCCGGCCGCCCTCGCGACGGTCGGCGCGGGCGGCCGGCGCTCGGAGGTGAGACATCTGCGTCCTCGTACTGGTCCGTCGGGCTTGTGGTCCTCGTGCGGTGCGCGCTGCGGGCATGCGTCGATGCGGGCACGCGTCATCGCGGTGTCGGCCGACGGGACCGGGGAATCCGGCCGCATGCCGCCCGACGGACACTCACAGTAGTTGCCCGCGCATCCTGTGTGGTGGGCAGTTGACAAAGTCCCCCGAGGAGCGTCCCGCTCTGGTATGAGGAGCCGTACGACAGACCGATAACCCGGCCGAGTTTCCCCCGGACGGGGCGAAAAAGACCGGTGCGACCTGGTCGGAAGCGATCAGAAAGCAAGACCGGGGGCGGCTGAGGCACGACCGGGGGCGGCGGGCCGATCCGGCCCGCCGCCCCCGGTCGGGTGTGAACACACGAACGCCAGTACCCCCCGGCCGACCGCCGGGTCGGCCTCCCTCACGGGGGCCGCCCTGGCGAATGTCACCGAGAGTGGTCGCCTTGGCCTGGAGTCGTCGAACGACATCGGCGGAGCCGCGGGCGGCAAGGCCGGCGGCGCCTTCGGGCCAGGACTTCTCCGCCGCCCGTGTTCACCGGTTGTCCAGTTCGGCGAGGCGTTCCCGGGCCTCGGTGAGGCTGTTGGGGTCGGCCGTCACGCCGAGGGCACGGCACCGGGAGAAGGCGTCCCGGGCCTCGGCACGGTGCCCGGCGGCCAGCAGGCTGTTGCCGAGGTGGACCAGAACACGGCTCTCCATGGCCGTGTTGCCGCCGGCGCGGCACAGTTCCGCGGCGACGCTCAGGTGCTCGACGGCCGCGTCCCAGTTCCCGAGGCGGGCGTGTGCGCCGCCGAGGACCGTCCGCAGGTTCATGCGGGTGAACTCGGCGACGTGCGGCTCGATGCGGTCACCGGCCTGGTCGAGGAAGGAGAGCGTGCTCAGGGTCGCCGTGATGGCTTCCTCCAGGCGTCCTCCGTCCACCAGGAGCTGATCGTGCTCGACCCTGGACTGGAGGGCGCCGTGGAGGTCGCCGGCGGTCTCGAAGAGCGCGGCCCCCTCGCTGTTGTGTCGCGCCGCCTCGGCGTGTTCGCCGAGCAGCCGGAGGGCCCAGGCGGCGTACTTGTGGGACCAGCCCTGCTGGGAGAGGTCGCCGGCGCGCCGGGCCGCGGCCAGGGCCTCGGCGGAGCGGTCGAGGCTGTCGTGGGGGCGGCCTTCGCAGACGAGCAGGGCCCAGGCGTGGTAGTTGATCTGGGTGGCTTCCAGGAGGGGATCGCCAAGGGCCTGCGCGGACCGGGCGGCGGTGGCGAAGACCTCGGTCCAGTGGCCCCAGAAGATCCACTGGTCGGAGAACCAGTGCAGGGCCTCGGCCACCTCGACCACGGTGGCGTGGTCGCCGGCGGCAGCGGCCGCGCGCAGGGCGGCCAGCCAGTTGAGGCCCTCGTCCTGGAGCCACTGCCGGGCGTGATCGGCGGTGGAAAGGTCGACGTCGCTCTGCCAGGTGACGGGCGGGGCCCCGTGGTCGGGTTCGTACCAACGGCCGGCCATGACCGTGGTCTCCAGCAGCCAGCGGTGCAGTGCCGAGCGGGCCGCCTCGGCCACTCCGGCCGGTTCCTCGGCCCGGAGCCGGCCGCGGGCGTACAGGCGCAGCAGGTCGTGGAAGCGGTAGCGGTCCCGGTCCGTGCCCAGGAGGCCGGTCTCGACCAGTTCCTCGAGGGTGTCCTCGGCGTCGAACAGGGACTGCCCCGTCAGCCGGGCGGCTCCGGCGGCGCCGGCGTCGGGGCCGTCGACGAGGGACAGCAGCCGGAACATGCGGGCGGCGGCGGGAGTGAGCTGGCGGTAGGACAGGTTGAAGGCCGCCGGCAGTTGGAGGTCGCCGGCGGTCAGGGTGTCCAGGCGGCGTTCTTCCAGCGCGAGACGGTCGGCGAGGCGGCGTACCGACCAACCGGTGCGCGTGGCCAGCCAGTTGCCCGCCACCCGCAGGGCCAGCGGCAGGTTGCCGCAGTGGCCGGCCACCTCGGCCAGCGCGCCCGGGTCCGCTTCCGCCCGCTCCCGGCCCACCAAGGCGGTCAGAAAGGCGGAGGCCTCGACCGGGGAGAGCTCGTCGAGGGTCAGACGGTGCACGCTCTCCAGGCCGGTGAGCATGCGCCGGCTGGTCACCAGCACCATCCCCGCGCCCGCGCCGGGCAGCAGCGGGCGGACCTGGGCTTCGTCGCGGGCGTTGTCCAGCACCAGCAGGCAGCGCCGGTCGGCCAGCACCTGCCGGTACAGCTCGGGGTGCCCCTGCGGACCGGCCTTCGCCAGGTCCCGGTCGGCCACGCCGAAGGCCTTGAGGACACCCAGCAACAGCTCGGGCGGCTCGGGCGGGACGTCGTCCATTCCCCGCAGGTCCACCATCAGCTGCCCGTCCGGGAACCGGTCGGCCAGCTCCCGCGCGGCGTGCAGCGCCAGGGTGGTCTTGCCCGTTCCCGGCGGCCCGGACACCGTCACCACCACCGGACGTCCGTGCCCGGCGGCCCTGGGCCCCGCCCGGCCGGCGGAGCCGTACTCGGCGGCGAGCTCCGCCAGCCGGCCCAACTCCTTCTCCCGGCCCACGAAGTCGTCGATGCCGCGGGGGAAGGCGCGTACGCCCAACGGGCTGTAGCCCCGGTCACGACCGGACCGGGCGGCGGCCAGCAGTCGCTCCCGCTCCGCCTCGCCGAGTCCCAGGCCCTCGGCGAGCGCGGCCACCGTTCCCCGCTGCGGTGCCGCTCGCCGGCCCCGTTCGAGATCGCCGATCCCCCGCACACTCACCCCCGACGCGGCGGACAGAGCCTCGATCGTCAGCGACGCCTCCAGCCGCAATTCCCGCAGCAGCGCCCCGAACGCCGTACTCTCACCGGCCACTCCGCCTCCAGGCTCCCCACTCGAGCGGGATGCCCGAGCACGTCCGGGGCATTTTAACGTGCAACTAAATTGTCGTTACCGGCTCACAGCGTCCGTCGTACCCCCGCCTGCCGCTCCAGGTCGCGCAGCTGCACCGCCAGGTTGCCTTCCACGGCTTGGTGGGCGGGACCGCGACGTCCGACGGGCAGGACCTCCTCGCCCCGCATGTCCTCGAGCATGAGGGCGAACGCCGCGTACAGCGCGGCGACCGCCAGGAGCAGTCCGAGCGCTCCGGAGAGGTAACCGGCCCAGGTGGCGCCGGTGAAGTTGAAGAGCGCCGCCACGGTGAACCTCGGCACGGCGACGCACAGCACCAGCCACATCGACCGCTTGCGGTGCGCGACGGACGCCATCATGAGGGCGAAGAGGGCGAACACGAGGTTGAGTACGCCGAGCACGCGGGCACCCGAGGGCGCGTCGAACGCCAGGACGAGGGAACTCGCCAGCCAGGTGCCGGAGAAGCAGGCCATCAGCGTCGCGGCGAGCACGTCCCTCGCTCCGAAGGCCAGGATGCTGACGACGAGTTGCAGGACGAAGGCCGGAAGAATGGTCAGCGCCACGGCCAGGTGGGCCTCGTCGCCCAGGAAGCCCAGTTGCAGGGTTCCGACGATGACCGAGGCGATCGCCACCGCGAAGAATCCGACCGGCATCGGGGAGGCAATGGGGCGGAGGTTGATGCGGGTCATCGGACGCAGGTCCGGCTCGAAGTGCCGGGCGGCCTGGGGGGTCTGCTGTTCGGGGGGTTCGGAGCCGTGGTTCATGTGGTTCTCCTGTGAGTCGTTCTTCTACCTGCCAGACCGGCGTCGTGCACCTCACGCCAAGTACCGGCGAAGGGCGGAGTCCGCCCATCGGCGCATGTGCGGGTGCCTTTCGGCGCACGGCACGCCGGACCTGCGCAGGCGTTCGGTCCTGAGCGAGTCCTTGTGCGCCGAGGCGCATGAGAACGAGCAGGCCGAGACAGAGCCGCGCGGACGGACCCGGTTCGTCCGCGCAGCCGGTTCCTGCCGTCCCGGCTGAGGTTCCTCGTGGTCAGACGCTGTGCAGGGCGACGTGCAGGGTGTCGGCCGCCAGCGTGATGGCGGCGGTGGCCGCGTGGGTCTCGCGCAGGGCGTCGAGCATGACGAAGTCGTGGATGATGCCCTGGAAGCGCACGGCGACGACGGGGACGCCGGCCGCGCGGAGTCTGCCCGCGTAGGCTTCGCCCTCGTCGCGCAGCACGTCGGCTTCCGCCGTGATCACCAGGGCGGGGGGAAGGCCGGTGAGTTGCTCGGTGGTCGCGCGCAGCGGGGACGCGGTGATCTCCGCGCGTTCCGCCTCGTCCGTCGTGTACTGGTCCCAGAACCACTGCATTCCGTCGCGGCGCAGGAAGTACCCCGTGGCGAACTGGTGGTAGGAGCCGGTGTCGAAGGCGGCGTCGGTGACGGGGTAGAACAGCACCTGCTGCACCAGCGGGACACCGCCGCGTTCCTTGGCCATCAAGGTCAGCGCGGCCGTCATGTTGCCGCCGACCGAGTCACCCGCGACCGCGATACGGCCGGTGTCCAGCCCGTTCGCGGCGCCGTGCTCGACGACCCAGCGGGCCACGGTGAAGTTCTGCTCGATGGCGACCGGATAACGGGCCTCCGGCGAGAGGTCGTACTCCGGGAAGACCACCGCGGCATCGGCGCCGACGGCCAGCTCACGGACCAGGCGGTCGTGGGTGTGGGCGTTACCGAAGACCCAGCCGGCGCCGTGGATGTAGATGATGACCGGGAGCGGGCCCTCGGTGCCGGCCGGCTTGACGATCCGGGCGCGGACGCTGCCCGTCGGGCCGCCCGGGACAGTGACCCACTCCTCGTCGATCGCCGGCTTGTCGATCGCGCCGGACTGGACCTCGTCCACGGCCTTCCGGCCCTCCGCCGGCGGGAGGTCGAACAGGTAGGGCGGGTTGGCGGTGGCCTTGGCGAAGGCGGCTGCCGCGGGTTCCAGCACAGGCTGAACCGGCTCGGTGGCATCAGACACAGCGGTCTCCAGGAGGTACGGAGCATGCCGGCGCTTCCGGCATGACGGTCCGGGCGCCGCCCGAGGCGCCCGACGTGACGTCCGGTGACGCTAGTTCCGTCGGCCCGGATGACTTCTCCGACAGCGCACCGGTTCTTTCCCCGCCGTGCACTCGTCGCCTGCCCCTTTTCCCGCCTCTTCCTGTCACCTTCCTGTCTCCTCCTGTCTCCTCCCGTCACCTTCCTGTCTCCGCTGACGAGGTCGGGAAGCACAGTGCACGGTGAGGCAAAGTCCTGTGCGCTCGGGTGTAATCCCGCCGGAGACACCGTGCCTATCGTGGTGACGCAGCGGTCGCCGCCGAACGACACCGGTCAGATCCCGGTGTTCCCCAGACATGACACGTACCGGCAGGCGGCTCGCCGTCCGATTCCGACGGCGGTGCGTTCATCGGGTGACGCGGTTGCCGAAGTCCGCCTTCGCAGGCCCATGGCTGGGGCCGAAGTCGTTTTCCAGAGGGAGTCGCAGAAGATGTCAACAATGCCCGTCGGCGGGCTGGTTCCGCATCCCGCCGCCGACGCCGCCGATCTGGTCGTCCGCAATGCCAGGATCCACACCGGAGACCCGTCGCGGCCGCACGCCGAGGCACTCGGCATCCGGGACGGTGTCATCACGGTCATCGGCGACGACAGGGACATGGCCAGCCACATCGGCCCGGACACAAAGGTGGTCGACGCACTCGGACGACGGGTGGTCCCGGGCCTCAACGACTCCCATCTGCACGTGATCCGCGGGGGCCTCAACTACGTGCTGGAACTGCGCTGGGACGGCGTGCGCAGTCTGCGCCAGGGGCTGGCGATGCTGCGTGAGCAGGCGGCCCGTACTCCCAAGGGCCAGTGGGTCCGGGTGGTCGGCGGATGGTCGGCGGAGCAGTTCGCCGAGCGACGGCTGCCGACCGTCGCCGAACTGAACGCGGCCGCCCCCGACACTCCCGTGTTCGTCCTGCACCTGTACCAGTCGGCCGTCCTGAACCGGGCGGCGCTCAGGGCGGCCGGCTTCACCAAGGACACCCCCGATCCCCAAGGGGGCCAGATCGTGCGGGGCCGCGACGGCGAGCCGACCGGCATGCTGCTGGCCGCGCCGAGCGCCCTGATCCTGTACTCGACCCTCGCCAAGGCGCCGACGCTGGAAGGCGAGGACAAGAAGACGTCCACCCGGCATTTCCTGCGCGAACTCAACAGGTTCGGGCTCACGTCGGCGATCGACGCCGCCGGGGGATTCCAGAACTTCCCCGACAATTACGCGACCGTCATCGAACTGGCCAAGGAGGGCCGGCTTTCGCTGCGCATCTCCTATCATCTCTTTCCGCAGACCGCGGGCCAGGAGATCGACGACCTCGCGCGCTGGATCGAGACGGTCCGGCCCGAGGACGGCGACGAATGGCTCCGCCTCAACGGCGCCGGCGAGAATCTCACCTGGGCGGCCGCCGACTTCGAGAACTTCACCCAGCCGCGCCCGGAACTTTCTCCCGACTACGAGGTGGAATTCGAGAAGGCGGTCCGTCTCCTCATGGAGAACGGGTGGGGCTTCCGGCTGCACGCCACCTACGACGAGACCATCCGCCGTGATCTCGGCGTGTTCGAGAAGCTCGCCGCGGAAGGGCTGTTCCCGGCCGGGAACCGGTGGCTCTTCGACCACGCCGAGACCGTCTCCGCGGAAAGCCTCGACCGCATCGGCGCCCTCGGTGGCGCGCTGTCCGTACAGAACCGTCTCTCCTTCCAGGGCGAGGCGTTCCTGCGGCGCTACGGGCCGGGGGCCGCCGCCGATGCCCCGCCGATCCGGGCGATGCTGGACCGCGGCCTGACCGTGGGCGCCGGTACCGACGCCACCCGGGTCTCCACCTACAACCCCTGGGTCGCCCTGCACTGGCTCGTCAGCGGCCGTTCCGTCGGCGATCTCGCGCTGCGGCCGCCGGCCAACCGCGTCGACCGGCGGACGGCGTTGACGATGTTCACCCACGCCGGGGCGAAGCTGACCGGCGAGGACGACGTCAAGGGCGTCCTCAGACCCGGCTGCTACGGAGACCTCGCGGTGCTGTCCGACGACTACTTCACCGTGCCCGAACCGGAGATCGCCGGCATCGAGTCGCTCCTGACCGTGACGGGCGGCCGCATCGTCTACGCCGCCGCCGAGTACGAAGGTCTGGACGAGGAGCTCCCGCCGGTCCCGGCCTGGAGCCCGGTCGCGCGGTTCGGCGGCTACCAGGCTTCCCGCCGTACGCCCCTCGCCGGCGCCCGCCAGGCGGAGCTGCTCGGCGAAGCCGTCGCCGAGTCGGAGCGGCACCGCAGGTGGCGCACGGCCCGTGGCCTGACCCCCGAAGCGGTGGGCACCTCCTTCGACCCCTGCTTCGACCTCTGAACCTCCGGAAGTCCCCGGCCTTCGCCGCACTCCTTCCGGCACCGAGTCTCCGTCCGAGCGGACGGTCCAGCACGGCCCGGGCAGCGGTCCGCGCCGTCGTTCTTTCGAGAAAGGCACCTCATCATGGTCAACATCGCCCAGGTCACCGCCGCCCCCAGCCCCGACCTGCTCACGCCGGACAACTGCGCGGTGCTGTTCGTCGACCACCAGCCGCAGATGTTCTTCGGCACCGGCAGCAGTGACCGCACCGCCATCATCAACTCCACCGTGGGCCTGGCCAAGGCCGCCAAGGTCTTCGACGTGCCGGTCGTGCTGAGCACGGTGGCCGCCGAGTCCTTCTCGGGCCCGCTCCTGCCGCAGCTGGCCGAGGTCTTCCCCGAGCAGAAGATCATCGACCGCAGCACCATGAACGCCTGGGAGGACGTGAACTTCGTCGAGGCGGTCAAGGCCACCGGCCGCGAGAAGCTCGTCATCGCCGGTCTGTGGACCGAGGTGTGCGTGGTCCTGCCCGCCCTCTCCGCCATCGCCCAGGGCTACGAGGTCTACGTCGTCACCGACGCGTCCGGTGGCGTCAGCCCGCAGGCCCACGAGCACGCCGTGCAGCGCATGATCCAGGCCGGCGCCGTCCCGGTCACCTGGGTGCAGGTGCTCCTGGAGCTCCAGCGCGACTGGGCCCGTACCGGGACGTACGCCGCGGTGGGCGACGTGGTCAAGGCGCACGGCGGCGCCTACGGCCTCGGCATGGTCTACGCGCAGGCCGTCATCGGCGCCCACGCCGCGGGCTGACCCTCACCACGGACACATCGGGAACAGGCAGGGACATGATGGACGCTGGACTTTTGATCCTGCGGCTCGTGGCCGGACTCCTCATCGCCGGGCACGGGGTGCAGAAGGTGAGCTTCCGCCTCGGAGGAAAAGGACTCGCAGGCGGGACCGAGGAATTCCGGGGGGACGGATTCCGCGGTGGCCGGCTGACCGCGCTCACCGCGGGAGCCAGCCAGATCGGTTCCGGTCTGTTCCTGGCGGCCGGCCTGCTCACCCCCCTGGCCGCGATGGCCGCCATGGGTGTGATGACGGTCGCCGGCACCGTGAAGTGGTCCAAGGGGCTCTGGGTGCAGAACGACGGCTACGAGTACCCCCTGGTCCTCGTCGTCGCCTCCGCCGCACTGGCCCTGACCGGGCCGGGGCGGTGGTCCGCGGACCACGCCCTGGCCCTCACCCCCTGGCCGGTGTGGATCTCCGTGACCGTGATCGTCCTGGGGCCGGCGAGCGGCCTGCTGACGCGCGTGGTGCTGCACCGGGCCGCCCCGGCACGAGAAGCCACCCCTCACCCACGCTCCGCCCGCTGACGAGCCGGCACCGCGCGGAGCACGACGGCACGGCCCGGACGCCTCCTTCGGCGGGGCCGGTGGGCCGGCCGTCGCCGTGCGGGCATCTCCCGGCCCACCGCCCTCGCGTCACCGCCCTGGAGCGGACGCGTTCGTACTCCCGCAGGGACACGCATGAACCCCACGCTCCCTTCCCCGCCCGTCCGGCCCGCACGGCAGGAGTCGGCCTGGGCCCCTCTCGCGGCACGCGTGTTCCGCGCCCTGTGGATCGCCCAGCTGGTCTCCAACATCGGCAGCTGGATGCAGATGGTCGGGGCCCAGTGGCTGCTGATCGGGCACGACCCGGCTCTGGTGACACTGGTCCAGACGGCGTCGAGCCTTCCCGTCGTGCTCCTCGCCCTGCCGGCCGGTGTGGTGGCCGATCGCCACGACCGCCGGAGGGTGCTGCTGGTCACACAGGGCGCGCTGTTCGCGGTGTCCGGCGTGCTGACCGCGTTGACGTTCGCGGATCTCCTCACCCCCGTGCTGCTGCTCGTCCTCACCTTCCTGCTGGGGTGTGGGACGGCGCTGATGGGGCCGGCCTGGCAGGCGATCCAGCCCGAGCTGGTGGAGCGCCGCCAGCTGGGACAGGCCGCCGCCCTCGGCGGTGTCAACATGAACCTGGCTCGTGCCGTCGGGCCGGCCGTGGGCGGCGCGGTGGTGGCGGCGGCGGATCCGGCCTGGGTCTTCGCCTTCAACGCCGTGTCGTACCTCGGCATCGGCGTCGTCCTGCTGCTCTGGCGACGCCCTGGGCCGCACACTCCTGTGCCGCACGGTGAGAAGTGGCCGGCCGCCCTCGACGCGGGCCGGCGCTTCGTATGGCACGCCCCGGGCATTCGCCGTGTCCTCCTCCGTACGCTTCTCTTCGTTCCCGGTGGCGCCGCTCTGTGGGCGCTGCTGCCGGTCGTCGCAAACCGCTCCCTGCGCCTGGGCTCGGGGGGTTACGGGCTGCTGCTGGGGGCCGTGGGCGTCGGGGCGGTGGCGGGCGCCTTCGTCCTGCCGCGCAGCAACCGGAAGCTGGGCGCGAACCGGACCCTGGGCTGCGGCGCCCTGCTCTTCGCGGGGGTCCTGGTCGTCCTGGCCACCGTACGCGAACCCTGGCTGGTCACGCTCGCGCTGCTGTTCGCCGGTCTGGCGTGGATCGCCGTCCTGTCCACGCTCAACGCGGCCATGCAGACGCGGCTCCCCGGCTGGGTCCGGGCCCGCGGACTCGCCGTCTACCTCCTTGTCTTCCAGGGCGGACAGGCACTCGCGGCACCGCTGTGGGGCACGCTCGCCGCCGCCCTGGGCGTCACCGTTCCGCTGCTGTCCGCCGCGGCGCTGCTGGTCGTCTGCGCCGTCAGCCTGCGGCGCTGGCCCCTGCGGGACGGGGAGGAGACCGACCCCTCCCCCTCCGCTCACTGGCCCGCCCCGCCCCTGGTGTTCGCTCCGGGGCCGGCCACGGGCCCCGTTCTGGTCACCGTCTCCTACCGGGTCGCCCCGGAGAACGGCACGGCCTTCACGGAGCGCATGGAGCACGTCGGCCGGGCCCGCCGGCGCACCGGCGCCCTCACCTGGGGCCTGTACCAGGACGGGCAGGACCCGGCCCGCTTCGTCGAGAACTACCTCGTGGCCTCCTGGTCGGAGCATCTCGCCCAGCACGAAGTCAGGCTCACTCTCGCCGACCGGCACCACGAGGACCGGGCCCGTCTCCTCCTCGTTCCCGGCACCCGCCCGGAAGTCACCCACGCCTTCGACACGTCCGCGGGCCCTGTCGTCCCGTCCTCCCCGGCGGCGCGCGTGCCATGAAGGTGCGGCGCACTCTGCCGCAGCGTGCCCAGCCCCTGACCGGCGGCATGAACGTCCCGCTCCACCCGCACATCGGACTACAGACGGTGAGTCGGCTGTTCAGTGACGAGATCGAGTACCGGGACAGCCTCGGCAACCACACGCTCGTGAGGCCCGGCGAACCGAACCTCATGACAGGCCGGTCCGCCTGGGCGACACCCTGCTGCCACCCGCCGAGTTGGGCTACGCCGCCGAGGGCGACACCGCTTTGACGCTGACCAACGCGTCCGGAGAGAGAGCGCATCGGCACGATTCGGCACCGTCGAGGGATACGACGGTGAACGGCTTTCGGCCCCCTCCCTCCCGAACACCGTCATCGGACCACGCGGAAACCCCCGCGTCACCGCACCACGTCAACCGGAGGAATCACCATGACCGACACTCCCACCACGCCGACCGTCGAACGCGTCGACGCCCGGCACCGCTACGAGATACGTGTCGACGGACAGCGGGCCGGCCTGACCGCCTACCGTGACCGAGGCGAGCAACGGGTCTTCTTCCACACGGAGATCGACCCCGCGTACGCCGGCCAGGGACTGGCCTCGCAGCTGATCCGGGCCGCGCTCGGCGATGTGCGCTCCTCGGGCGGACGCGTCGTCCCCGTCTGCCCCTTCGTGGCCGCCTACCTGTCGAAACACGACGACTACGACGACCTCACCGATCCCGTGACGCCCGAGGTTCTCCAGTGGCTGGACGCCGAGCTGAAGCGCGCCCCTGGACGGTCCTAGGCCGGCGCTCGTAAGCCGGAGGGGCGGCGCCGTGGTTCGGCGCCGCCCCTTTGGTGTGCCCTGCCCAACGAGGGCGGTCAGGAGCGGGCGGCCCGGACGGCTTCCTCGATCAGCTCGACCACGCGCTGGGGGTGGGAGAGCATCACCAGGTGGGAGGAGTCGACCTCGGTGGTGGTCATGCCGGCCCGCTGGTAGCCGTAGCGCACGACGTCCGGGTTGATGGTGTGGTCGGAGGAAGCCACCAGGCCCCAGGAAGGCTTGGTCTTCCAGGCGGCGGCCGGGGCCGCGTCGGCGAACGCCTGGGCGGCGAGGGGGCGCTGGGAGACGGCGAGGACCTCGGCGAGGCGGGGGTCGACGTCGGCGGCGAAGATCGCCGGGAATGCGTCGGGCCGGACCGACACGTCGGTGCCGGTCTCGGCGGAGCCTTCGACGGGGAAGGGGGTGTAGACCAGGGCGGCGGCGAGGTCGGAGTCCGGGAAGCGGCCCTGCAGTTCGCCGAGGCTCTCGCCCTTCTCCAGGGCGTAACCGGCGAGGTAGACCAGCGCCTCGACGTTGTCCTCGGTACCGGCGACCGTGATGACGGCGCCTCCGTACGAATGGCCCACCAGGACGACAGGGCCGGGTATCTGCCGGACGACCGAGGCGATGTAGGCGGCGTCGCCGATCAGGCTCCGGTTGGGGACGGCCGGCGCGACCACGTCCAGGCCGCGGGCGATGAGCCGCGGGATCACCTGTGCGTAGCTGGAGGCGTCGGCGAACGCGCCGTGGACGAGGACGACGGTCGGCTCGGGGGAACGGGACATGGGGGAACTCCTCTTCGTGTCGGGGCCGGTGCGCGGTGCCGTTCAGCGAACACGCGGGGCGGGATGCCGCGGGGTTCGCAACGGTAGCGACGGACCGCGCGGCTCATTTGCCTCTCAGCGTCCCGGTTGTGGCCTGACCGTGCCCACCCGGCGGCGCGCGGGACGGCCGTTCGCAGGAGACCGGTCCGGCGGGCCACCGGCAGGTTTTTTCTGCCTCTGTTGTGCCTGGGACCGACGCCCGCGGGGTGTTTGGCTATTCCCAGAGAGCGAGAACCCGCAGGTCAGTGCCGGTACACAAGCCTGTCCTCGGGTAATGCCGCCCGGACGGGCGGCAGAACGGTACCGCCGGCTTCGGTCCTGCCTTCCGCAGAGGCACTCCCCCTTCGCCGCCGCCTCGCCCTCAGTCCTTGAGACCCATCCCTGAGTGGAGGCCAGCTTGAGCGTGGTGCTGACGACCGACTCCGTGCCGGATCAGGAGAAGGTGACGTACTGGAACGAGGTGTTGAGCAGAACGCTGGTCCCGATGACGGTGTCCCCTCGGGGCACCGGCCCGTTCGACGGCAGGATCGCCACCCACCGCATCGGGTATCTCCAGGTCTCGACCGTGGAGGCCGACGCGAAACGCGTCAGCCGTACACCGGCGCTCATCACCCCGTCCTGTGAGGCGCTGGTGGCGGTGGGAGTGCAGATATCAGGCACGGCCACCTTCGCGCAGGGCGGCCGGACGACGGAGGTGAGTGAAGGGGACCTGGTGGTGTACGAGACGGGACGGCCGTACTCCTTCGACTACCCGCGGCGGTTCACCACGCACGTCTTCCAGCTGCCCCGGCGCACCTTGTCCGTGCCCGACGGCGACATCCGCCGGATCGCGGGCAACGCCATCCACACCGGCGGCGGCGTCGGAGCGATGCTCTTCCTCTTCCTGTCCTCGCTGACCTCCATGGCCGGTGGCCACCCCCCGGTCATCGCACGCAGACTGGCCGATGTCTTCGTCGATCTGCTCAGCACCCTGATCACCGAACGGGCACACCCGTACGGCACGGAACCGGACACCGTTTCCGGCACCCTCCTGGTGCGCATCCGCGAGCACATCGACCGCAACCTGGGGGACCCGGACCTGTCGCCGGAGAGCATCGCCCAGGCACACGGCATGTCGGTGCGCTACCTCCACCGGCTGTTCGAAGGCGAGGAGACCACCGTCTGCCGACTCATCCAGCGACGGCGCCTGGAGGAATGCAGCCGGGAACTGGCCCGCCGCGGCAGGGCGACCCCCAGTGTGTCGGCGGTCGCCCACCGGTGGGGCTTCAGCAGTCCCGCCCACTTCAGCCGGGTCTTCCGCGCCGCTTACGGCGTCCCCCCTCGCGAGTGGCGCGCGCTGCACACCGCCCCGGACCGGCTCCTCGCGGCTCCCGCCGGCCTGTCGACGACGCCATCGGCCCCGATGCCCGGCGGTCCGCGGCACCTCAGGTCCTCGCGGCTGGAGAGCAGGTGAGCGACCTTCCTCCCCCGTCACGTCCCCGCACCGTGCTGGACCGGCCCACCCGGGAGTTCGTGAACCAGGGCCCCGCCTCCCCGGCGTCGTACCGGCTCGAGCCGCGCTCCGGGCAGGCGGATCCCGTCCTCGACGAGGACGCCACGTCCACGGAGTGGTTCCTGCTGCCCGGCGGGCCCACCGGTCACGTACGGGTGGAGGTGGTCAGGCCCGCCGGCGGCAGGGTCGGGGCGATGCCCGTCGTCCTGTTCCTGCACGGCCTGGGCTGCGTCCTCGGGGACACCGGCACCCGTACCTCGCCCCGGACCCATGTCGGGCGCCTGGTGCGCGCGTTCGCGCTCGGTACGGACGCGGCCGTCGTCCTCGTCGACTACGCGCCCGCTCCCGAGGCCGCGTATCCGGTCGCCGTCGAGCAGTGCTACGCCGTCGCGAGATGGCTCGGCGAACGGGGCGGGGACATCGGACTGGACGGAAGCCGGATAGCCGCCGTCGGTGATTCGGCCGGCGGCAACCTGGTGGCGGCGCTGACCCTGCTCGCGAAGGAACGGGGTGGGATACGGCTGGTGCAGCAAGTGCTGCTGTGCCCCGTCACCGACGCCGATTTCGGCACATCCTCCTACCGGGAGTTCGCCGAGGGGTACTTCGTCGGCCGCGACACGATGCGGCGGTTCTGGGACCGGTACGTACCCGACGTCCAGCAGCGCGGTCTGGCCACCGTATCGCCTTTGCGGGCGACGCTGGAGCAGCTCGCGGGACTCCCGCCGGCCCTGGTGGTGACCAGTGAGGCCGACGTCGTCCGTGACGAGGGAGAGGCGTACTCGGCCAGGCTCCGCGCGGCGGGTGTGGAGGTGGTTTCGATGCGGTACCACGGCACGATCCACGGCTTCATGGTCCTCGACCGGCTCCGTGACACGGAATCCGCCCGCGCCGCGCTCGTCCACACGCTCGACGTCGTCCACGTGGCCCTGCACACCCGCCGCGACCGGGCACCGGTCCCACCGCTGCGGCAGGCCTCCGATCGGTGACGCCCGGTCACCGATCGGAGGCCGGTGCGGCTTACTTCCGCAGGAAGGCCAGGAGGGCCTCGTTGACCTCTTCCGCGTGGGTCCACAGCAGTCCGTGCGGGGCGCCCTCGATCTCGACGTAGTCGGCGGAGGGCAGCGCCTTGTGGAAGGGGCGGGCGGTGCCCTCGGCGGGCAGGATGCGGTCGGCCGTGCCGTGCAGGATGAGCGCCGGCACGTCGATGGCGGGGATGTCGGCGCGGAAGTCGGTGTACCAGGTCGACGGCGCGGCGGAGGCGGCGAAGGAGCCGCCGCCGGCGGCGACGTTCCAGCTGTTGCGGACGGCCTCCTCGCTGATCCGGGTGCCGAGGTTCTCGTCGAGGTTGTAGAAGTCCTGGTAGAAGGCGGTGTAGTAGGCGTAGCGGTCGGCCTTCACCGCGGCGACGACTCCGTCGAAGAACTCCTTCGGGGCGACGCCGTCGGGGTTGTCGTCGGTCTTGAGCAGGCAGGGCTCCAGCGAGGCCAGGAAGGCGACCTTGGCGACGCGGGCGGAGCCGTACGTGGACACGTAGCGGGCGACCTCCCCGGTGCCCATGGAGAAGCCGACGAGGACGGCGTCGTTCAGGTCGAGGGTCTCCAGCACGGTGTGCAGGTCGGCCGCGAAGGTGTCGTAGTCGTAGCCGGTCGTCGGCTGCGAAGACTGCCCGAAACCGCGGCGGTCGTAGGTGATCACCCGGTAGCCGGCTTCCAGGAGGGCGGCGCTCTGCCGTTCCCAGGAGTGCCCGTCGAGCGGGAAGCCGTGGATGAGGACGACCGGCTGCCCGGTGCCGTGGTCCTCGTAGTAGAGGTCGACGGTGGTGGAGTTCTCCTGGCCCACGGTGATGAACGGCATGCGCTGGTACCTCGTTTCCGAATGTCTTTCAGGGAACTCCGTGACGCTATGCCGGACACGGCACCCCGGTTTGCCGCGCAGCGCACCGCTTGTTGACCACGGGCGCAACGGCGGCCGGCACCATGCCGTCGGAGCGCCGGGTGAGGGCGGTCAGTAGCCGGGTCTCGGGGACGGGCGGCGCCACGGCTGGGCGATCGGAGGCGTGACAGTCCGCCACCACGGCTCGCCGGGCAGCTTCCCCGCGGCCTCGAACGGCTCGCCCGGGCGGGGGAATGCCACCGCCTGGCCGGCCTCCTCGGCCTCGTACTTCGTCCACTCCCCCGGCTCCGCCCAGGCATGCGGGGCCAGGTTGAAGGTCGCCCAGTGGATGGGCAGCAGCACGCCGTGCGGCGTCCCGCCCTGGAGGTCGAGGTGGGCGCGCAGGCCCTCCTGCGGCGTCATGTGAATGTCGGTCCAGAACTCGCTGTAGGCACCGATCTGGATCATCGTGGCGTCGAACGGGCCGTGCGCGGCGCCGATCTCCCGGAAGCCGTCGAAGTAGCCGGTGTCACCACTGTGGTAGATCCGGTGCTCCTCGCCGGCGACGACCCAGGACGCCCAGAGGGTGTGCTGGGTGTTGCGCAGGCCCCGGCCGCAGAAGTGGCGGGCCGGGGTGGCGGTGAGGGTGAGTCCGCCGATCCGGGTGGACTCGTGCCAGTCCAGTTCGCGCAGCCGGTCCGGGGCGACGCCCCAGCGCTCCAGGTGGGCGCCGACGCCGAGCGGCACGGCGAACAGGGTGTCGGTGCCGGCCAGCGCCTTGACGGTGGGCAGGTCCAGGTGGTCGTAGTGATCGTGCGAGATGACGACGACGTCGACCGGGCCGAGCGCGGCCAGGGGCAGCGGGGCCGGATGCAGCCGCTTGGGGCCGGCGAAGGGGAACGGGGAGCAGCGCTCGCCCCAGACGGGGTCGAACAGCACGCGGTGGCCGTCGATCTCGGCGAGCACGCTGGAGTGGCCCATCCAGGTCAGCCGCAGTCCGGTGGCGGGCGGCTCGGCCAGGTCGGCGTAGGTGGTGGGGTGCACCGGGAGGGTGCCGTGGGGCGAGCGCAGCGGCCGGGTGTCCTTGTCCAGGAACACCTTGGCGAGGTCCAGTGCCGAGGCGCTGGGCCGGGTGCGGGCTGGGCCGCCGGGGTTCTGGAAGACACCGTCCTTGAAGTGCGGCGAGCGGCGGATGCGCGCCAGGCGGGCGCCGCCCGGTTCCGCTCCGAACGCGGCGGGCCGCAGGGCACGCGGCCCGGAGCCCGGAGAACGCAAACCGGTCACGGTACCTCCCGGTGGAATGGGGTGAGGCCCTCCATTATGGTCGGCACCTCCGACAGCCCGGGCAGGGCGGGGTCCCTCTCTCGCAGAGGGCCCGTCGGCGACGGTCGCAGCGGCTGCCGCGAACGGCGCTTGTCACGGCGGACGTTGCTGGGGCGGCAAGAGACGCGGGCCGCGTCCTGGGCCGCCCGTACGGGCAGTCCAGGACGCGGTCGGCGGCGTCAGGCCACGGACGCGATGCGCATCTTGATGTCGTCCGGCGAGAGCGTGCCCTTGGCGGTCACATGGTCGCCGGAGGACTCGCCGCGCAGCCGGCGTCCGATCCAGGGCACGAGGAACTCGCGCGCCCAGTGGACGTCGTCGCGGCGGACCTCCAGGGTGCCCCGGGGCGGCAGCGGCGGCCACGGCTGCTCGGGGTCGGCCGGTACGTCGAGGCCGAGGACCTGTCCGGCCCGCAGCGCCACGCGCGTGTGTCCCTCGGGCGACAGGTGCAGACGGTCGCTGTCCCAGGCCCGGCGGTCCTGTACCGACTTCAGGGACCACAGGTCGAGCACGGGGCAGCCGTAGCGGTCGGCGATGGCACGGACGTGCCCGTTGTACGTGGCGATCTTGCCGCGCAGGTGCTTGAGCACGGGCACGCCACGGGTGTCGAAGCCGGTCGTCACCATCACCGTGCCGGCGACCGCGGTCAGCCGGGCCACGGCCCGTTCGAAGCGCTCGGCCACCTCGTCGGGGTCGGTGCCCGGACGGATGATGTCGTTGCCCCCGGCGCAGAAGGAGACCAGGTCGGGTGCCAGCTCGACGGCCTGCGGGAGCTGGTCGGCCACGATCTGGTCGAGCAGCTTCCCGCGCACGGCGAGGTTGGTGTACTGGAAGTCGCCCTCGGGACGCCGGTCGGCGAGCAGCACCGCGAACCGGTCGGCCCAGCCGACGAACGCCCCGTCGGGCCCGGGGTCGCCGACGCCCTCGGTGAAGCTGTCCCCCACCGCCACGTACGACCCGATCACTGATCTGCTGTCACTCTTCGAATCGTCTGCCACGTCGGACCATGATTCACCTTCGGATGTGACCTACGCGACCGTAGGCAGGGGTTGACTAACGGTGAGATGAGCCACTCTTAAAGACTTTGCAATACAGGAATAAAGGAGGCTTGAACCGATGGCTTCGGTTTTCTCCGGGTGCTTCATACGCGGCGCAACCGGAGGACCGTCGCGTCCAAGTCGCCCTTGAGCCCGGTGCGCAGCCCGTGGTGCAGCAGGACCGCCCCCCGGTGCACTTTGCCCGTTTCGCGGCATTCGTACGATGCCGTCGGGTCGAGTTCGCGCAGCCGTACCGCCGGCACCGGCTCGCCGTAGTGCTGCGCCTGGAGCCAGGCGAGGACGACGGTCTCCGCGCCCCGGAGGTACTGGACGGCGCTCAGGCCGCCCGTCGGGGGCCGCAGCCGGTACAGCTCGCCGTGCTGCACGAGCGGCCGGATCTCCTTGTAGAGTTCCACCCACCGCCGGGCCTCGGCCCGTTCCTCCGGGCTCCACCGGGTGAGGTCGCCGCCGACCCCGAGCACGCCCGCCATGGCGCTGACGAACCGGAAGCGCAGCGAGCTGGCCCGCCCGTTGAGCTGGGTGTTGGGGCTGTCGGTGACCCAGGCCGCCATCACGCGCGCGGGATGGAGCTGGGTGAAGCCGTGCTGGATGGCGAGCCGGTCCAGCGGGTCGGTGTTGTCGGAGGTCCACACCTGGTCGGTGCGGCCGAGCACCCCGAGGTCGATCCGGCCGCCGCCGCCCGAGCAGGACTCGAAGGCGACCCGCGGGTGGGCGGCCCGCAGCCGGTCCAGCAGGGCGTACAGGGCGCGCACATGGTCCACCCACAGGCGCTGCGGGTAGGGCTCCCCAGGCCAGCCGGCGTCGGTGAAGCAGCGGTTGAAGTCCCACTTCACGTAGTCGATCGGGGCGCTGGAGAGCAGGGTGTCCAATTGCTCCCGGAGGTACTCCTGGACATCCTCGCGGGCGAGGTTGAGGACGAGCTGGTTGCGCAGTTCCGTGCGCGTGCGGCCGGGGTGGTGCTGCACCCAGTCGGGGTGGGCGCGGTACAGCTCGCTGTCCGGGTTGACCATCTCGGGTTCGACCCAGATCCCGAACCGCATGCCGAGCGCGTGCACGTGGTCGGCGAGGGGCTTCAGGCCGCGCGGGAAGCGGTCCGGGCTGGGCGTCCAGTCGCCGAGGCCGGCGCGGTCGCTGGTGCGGGCGCCGAACCAGCCGTCGTCCACGACGAACAGCTCGACGCCGATCTCGGCGGCCCGGCGGGCGAGGGCGGCCTGCTGCTCCTCGGAGATGTCGAAGTACGTCGCCTCCCAGGAGTTGAACAGCACGGGCCGGTCCCGTTCGGCGTCCGGGATGACGTGGGCACGCTGGTAGGCGTGCCAGGCGCGGCTCGCGCCCCCGAAGCCGCCGTCGCTCCACAGGCCCGCGAAGACCGGGGTGGTGTACGACTCCCCGGGCGCCAGGAGCAGCAGGCCCGAGTCGTCGTGTCCGGCGCCGCCGGTGATCTGCACGCGCGCGTCCGGGAGTTGGGCGACCGTGATGCGCCAGGAGCCGGACCAGCCGAGCGCGCAGCCGTAGACCTCGCCGCGCTCCTCGGTGGCGTCGGTGTCGAGGGCGACCCAGGGCAGGTGCTGGTGTCCGGTGTGGCCGCGGCGGCTGCCGATGACCTTCTCGCCGTAGGTGAGGGGGGCGGTGGTCAGCCGGGACTCGGCGGCCCACCGGCCGTGCAGCTGGGACAGCCGCCAGCCCTCGCGGTCGGGCAGCGTCCAGGTGGCCGCGTCGGCGCGCAGCAGTTCCACGGGCTCGGGACCGCCGTTGGCGACGGTCGCCCAGCGCTCGACCACGTCGCCGCGCATCCGGTAGTGCAGCGTGACGCCCAGGCCGTCGTCGTCGAACCGCAGTCGCAGGGTGCCGTCCGCCACGTCGTACGCCACGAAGCGCCACTCGGTGCCGCGCCGCAGGCCGGTGCGCACGGACAGGGCGGGGCGGACGAAGCGGGGGCCGCCCTCGACGGGGTACTCCTCGCGGCCGTCGAGCGGGGACTCGAAGGGCCAGGGGCCGGGCAGCGGGCGCTTCGCCAGTTCCTCGGCGTCGGCGAGCGCGATCGGCGGCCCCCAGTGCAGGTGGAGCAGTTCGTCCGCGTCGGTGAGATGCAGGGCGTAGCCGCTGCCGGGGCCCGACAGCAGCCACGTACGACCGTTTTCGGCGATGTCCACCATCGAGACCTCACAGGGGTCAACAGTTCCGCGCAGGTCTCAACATCATCGAGGGCTTCGGGGCTGCCTGACAATGCCTGTGGATAACTCATTGCCCGAGGAAATCGATGCCGTATGGTCGGTCTCAGTGCCCGCCGGCGAGCCGCGACGGCGGGGAACGACCGGGAGGAGCCCCCGTGACGCAGCAGGTCCCGTCGACCGAGCCGGAGCTGGCAGGAGTGCGCAATTTCCGTGACGTGGGCGGGCTGCCGACCGTGGACGGGCGGCGCGTGCGCCACGGAGTGCTGTTCCGCAGCGGGCACCTCGCGCACGCGACCGAGGAGGACGCGGCCTTCCTCGCCTCCCTGGGGCTGCACACGGTCTTCGACTTCCGCAACGCGGCCGACCAGAAGCTGGAGGGCCCCGATGTCGAGCTGCCCGGCGTGCGCAATGTGAACCTGCCGCTGAGCGACCCGGCGGACGGCGCCGAGTTCTGGAAGATGGTCCGCGACGGCGACCTCGACCAGCTGCGCGCGATCCTCTCCGACGGCAAGGGGGCGGCCCGGATGATCGCTTCCTACCGGTCGATGGTCAAGCACCGCACCGCCGAGCACTCCCGGGTGCTGCACGCCCTCGCCGACGACAGCGTCCCCGCGCTGATGCACTGCGCGGCCGGAAAGGACCGCGCGGGCGTGTCCGTCGCCGTCACGCTGCTCGCGCTGGGCGTGGAGCGCGAGGCGATCGTGGCCGACTATCTGGAGTCCGGCGCCAAGCACCGCCGCTACAAGGTCCGGCGCAGCGGCAGCGCGGAGACGGCGTACACGCCGGAGGTGATGGAGCTGCTGGACCCGCTCTTCGACGCTCGCGCGGAGTATCTCCAGGCCGCGTTCGCGAGCATCGAGGACACCTGGGGCGACGTCGACACCTATCTGACCCAGGGCCTGAAGTTCGCTCCCGAGGCGCGTGAGCGGCTGCGCGAACGCCTGCTGGACTGAGGCGGGCGGGGCGGTCAGCCCTTGCCGCCCACCGCGAACAGCAGGTAGAGGAAGGCGGCCAGGACGTGCCCGAGGGCGATGTAGATGATCAGCCGGATCCACAGGGAACGGGGGAACTTCGTCTCGAAGTTGCTCATGGCAGCTCTCCGGTCGGCGAGCCCAGGCACAGCGAGGCCGTGGGGCTCTGCAGCAGGGTGTGGACGAACAGCAGCTCCACGCCGTCGTGGTCGTCGGCGGCGAGGCGGTGCGGGGTGAGCGAGTCGAAGTGCGCGCTGTCGCCGGGGCCGAGCAGATGCGCGGTGTCCCCGAGCCGCAGCCGCAGCCGTCCCTGAAGGACGTAGAGCCACTCCTCGCCGGGGTGGACGCGCACGATGTCGCCCTGGGAGCCGTAGGGCACCCGCACTCGCAGGGCCTGCATGCCACGGCCGGGCGCCCCGGCCTGGACGTACGTCCAGCCGCCCGCCCGGGTCGGTTCCATGTCGGCGGCGCGCACGATGGCGTCCCGGTCGGCGACCGTCTCGCCGAGCAGTTCGGAGACGGTCGTACCGTAGATACGGGCGAGCGCGAGGAGCATCGGCAGCGACGGCTGCCGGTGTCCGGTCTCCAGGCGGGAGAGGTGGGCCGGGGAGAGGCCGGCGGAGCGGGCCGCGGCCTCCAGGGTGAGGCCGGCGCGCCGGCGCAGGGCGCGCAGCTGGGGTGCGACGGCGGGCAGGCCGCCGTCCGCAGCCGCCGACGGTGCGGCGTCCGAGGCGTTCATGCCTCTATTGAGCCCCACCGTTGCCCGTGGGGCAATTTTCTTGCCTCTGAGGCAAGAGGAGGGCGCCTCGGCGTTCACCGCCGTAGGCGCCCCGCCTTCCGGACGGCCGTCAGCGGTTGGCCACGGCCTGCTTGATCAGGGTCTTGCCGAAGTCCCACATCAGGCCGCCGCCGCTGTGCGCGTCGTCCATCACCGCGGTGAAGGCGTCCACGAACCGGTCCACGTCGGCCTCGTCGATGACCAGCGGCGGAATGAGCTTGATCACCTCCAGGTGATCGCCGGAGACCTGGGTGAGGATCCGGTGCTTCTGCAGCAGCGGTACGACGACCATCTGGGCGAACAGGCCCTTGCGGGCCGCTTGGAGCATGGTCCAGCGACCGCGCAGCTTCAGCGAGGACGGCTTGCCGAACTCGATGCCGATCATCAGGCCCCGGCCGCGTACGTCGGCGAGCAGCTCGTACTTGTCGATCAGCGCGGTCAGCCGGGACTTCAGCAGCTCGCCCGTGCGGCGCACGCCGGCGACGATCTGCTCGTTCTCCATGACCGACAGCACGGCGAGGCCGCACGCCATGGCCTGGGCGTTGGAGCCGAAGCTCGCCGAGTGCACCAGGACCCGGTCCATGGACGAGTAGACCTTCTTGAAGATCCACTCCTTGCCGAGGGTGGCGCCCACCGGCACATAGCCGCCGGACAGGGCCTTGGCCACGCACACCAGGTCGGGTTCGACGCCGTCCTCGTGCTGGTAGGCGTAGAAGTCACCGGTGCGGCCGAGGCCGGTCTGCACCTCGTCGGCGATGAGCAGCGCCTTGTGCTTGTGCAGCAGCTCCTGCGCGGCCCGCAGATAGCCGGGGGGTGCCTCGTGGACGCCCTTGCCCTGGATCGGCTCCACGATCAGCGCGGCGACGTCCCCCTTCCTCAACTCCCGGGCGAGGGCCTCCAGATCGCCGAGGGGGACGGCGGTGTCGGGCAGCAGCGGGGCGAACCCGTCGCGGAAGCCGTCCTCGCCGTTGACCGACAGCGAGCCCGTGGTCAGGCCGTGGAAGGCGTGGTCGCAGTACAGCACGCGGGGCTTGCCGGTGGCGTACCGGGCGAACTTCAGGGCGGTCTCGACCGCCTCGGTGCCGCTGTTGCCGAAGAACACCCGGTCCAGGTGCGGGCTGTGGGCGAGGAGCCGTTCGGCGAGCAGGCCGGGCAGCGGCTGGCAGTCGAAGCGGGTGAGGTCGGCGAGGTCGAGGTCCAGGACGTCGTGCAGCGCCTTGCGGACGACCGGGTGGTGGCGGCCCAGGCCCATCACACCGAACCCGGCGAGCATGTCCAGGTAGTCGTTGCCGTCCGCGTCGAAGAAGTGCGCTCCCTCGGCACGCTCGTAGACCTTGTCGAAGCCGATGGTGTGCAGCATCCGCGGCAGCTGCGGGTTGAGATGCCTCGCGTGCAGCTCGTAGCGTTCGGCTCCGCGCTCGGCGAGCAGGGCGCCGAGGTCGAACTCGGTGGTCATTCACTCTCCTTGACTGTGCCGTCGACGTCCTTGACGGCCAGACTCGCGCTGATCCGCCCGGCGATCTCGACGGGGGTGAGGCCTATGTCGGCCAGCACCTCGCTGCGCTTGGCGTGCGCGAGGAACTGCTCGGGGATGCCGAACCGCCGTACCGGCACGTCCACGTCGGCGTCGCCGAGGGCCAGCGCGACGGCCGAACCGACGCCGGCGGAGCGGCTGTTGTCCTCCACCACGGCCACCAGCCGGTGTCCGGCGGCGAGCCGGGGCAGGGCGGGGTCGACGGGTTTGACCCAGCGCGGGTCGACCACCGTGCAGCCGATGCCGCGGGCCTCGAGCAGTTCGGCGGTCTGCAGGCACACCGTGGCCATCACGCCGACGGCCACCAGCAGCACCTCGGGGTCTTCGGCCCGGTGCAGGACGTCCATGCCGCCGACCCGGTCGACGGCGGGGACGCGCGGGCCGGCGGTCTCCTTGGGGAAGCGGACCAGCGTGGGCGCGTCGTCCACGGCGACCGCCTCGCGCAGCTGGGCGCGCAGCTGGTCGGCGTCGCGCGGCGCGGCGATCCTGAGGCCGGGGACGACCTGGAGGATGGACATGTCCCACATGCCGTTGTGGGAGGCCCCGTCGGTGCCGGTGACGCCGGCCCGGTCCAGCACGAAGGTGACCCCGCAGCGGTGCAGGGCGACGTCCATCAGCAGCTGGTCGAAGGCCCGGTTGAGGAAGGTGGCGTAGACGGCGACGACCGGGTGCAGTCCGCCGGTGGCGAGCCCGGCCGCGGAGACCGCCGCGTGCTGCTCGGCGATGCCGACGTCCCAGACGCGGTCGGGGAAGCGTTCGGCGAACTCGGCGAGGCCGACCGGGTGCAGCATGGCCGCCGTGACCGCCACGACGTCCTCGCGCTCCTCCCCGATCCGGACGATCTCCTCGCCGAACACCGAGGTCCACGAGGGCCCCTTGGACGGGGCGAGGGGCTCGCAGGTGAGCGGGTCCATCACACCGACGGAGTGGAAGTGGTCCTCCTCGTGCGCGAGGGCGGGTTCGTAGCCGCGGCCCTTCTCGGTGAGGCAGTGGACCAGGACGGGGCCGTGGAAGCGTTTGGCGCGGCGCAGCGCCGACTCGACGGCCTTGATGTCGTGGCCGTCGATCGGGCCGAGGTACTTCAGGCCCAGGTCCTCGAACATGCCCTGCGGGGCGAAGGCGTCCTTGAAGCCCTTCTTCGCGCCGTGCAGGGACTCGTAGAGCGTGTTACCGACGACCGGGGTGCGCTGGAGCACCTCCTTGCCCCAGGCGAGGACCTTCTCGTAGCCGTCGGTGGTGCGCAGCGTGGCCAGGTGGTTGGCCAGGCCGCCGATGGTGGGGGCGTAGGAGCGTTCGTTGTCGTTGACGACGATGATCAGCGGCCGGTCCCGGGCGGCGGCGATGTTGTTCAGCGCCTCCCAGGCCATGCCGCCGGTCAGCGCGCCGTCGCCGATGACGGCGACCACATGGCCCTTCTCCCCTTGGACCTGGTTGGCCTTGGCGAGGCCGTCGGCCCAGCCGAGCGCCGTGGACGCGTGGCTGTTCTCGATGACGTCGTGCTCGGACTCCTCGCGCGAGGGGTAGCCGGACAGTCCGCCCTTGCCGCGCAGCTTCGAGAAGTCCTGACGGCCGGTCAGCAGTTTGTGGACGTAACTCTGGTGGCCGGTGTCCCACAGGATGCGGTCGACCGGTGACTCGAAGACCCGGTGGAGCGCGATGGTGAGTTCCACCACGCCCAGGTTGGGCCCGAGGTGACCGCCGGTTCTCGAAACCGCGTGCACCAGGAACTCACGTATTTCTCCGGACAGTTCCCCGAGTTCCGCCTCGGACAGCGCCTTGACGTCGCGTGGTCCCCGGATGCTCTCCAGAATGGTCACTCTCGGGCCCCCTCTCGTTGCGTGCCTTGCCTCAACTCACCTGGTCCGACGGGCTCTTGCTCTCGGCGAGCTTCATGGCCTCCTCGATCAGGGTCTCCACGATCCTCGACTCGGGGACGGTCTTGACGACCTCGCCCTTGACGAAGATCTGCCCCTTGCCGTTGCCGGAGGCCACCCCGAGGTCGGCCTCGCGGGCCTCGCCCGGACCGTTGACCACACACCCCATCACCGCGACCCGCAGCGGCACCTCCATGCCGTCCAGGCCGGCCGTCACCTCCTCGGCGAGCTTGTAGACGTCCACCTGGGCCCGGCCGCAGGACGGGCAGGAGACGATCTCCAGTCGGCGCTGCCTCAGTCCCAGGGACTCCAGGATCTGGATGCCGACCTTGACCTCCTCCACCGGCGGCGCGCTCAGCGACACGCGGATGGTGTCGCCGATGCCCCGCGACAGCAGCGCGCCGAAGGCGACCGCCGACTTGATCGTGCCCTGGAAGGCGGGGCCGGCCTCGGTCACGCCGAGGTGCAGCGGGTAGTCGCACTGCTCGGCGAGCTGGCGGTAGGCCTCGATCATGACGACCGGGTCGTTGTGCTTGACGGAGATCTTGATGTCCCGGAAGCCGTGCTCCTCGAAGAGGGACGCCTCCCACAACGCCGACTCCACCAGTGCCTCGGGCGTCGCCTTGCCGTACTTCTGGAGCAGACGGCGGTCCAGGGAACCGGCGTTGACGCCGATCCGGATCGGGGTGCCGTGGTCCTTGGCGGCCTTGGCGATCTCCTCGACCTTGTCGTCGAACTGCTTGATGTTGCCCGGGTTGACGCGGACCGCGGCGCAGCCGGCCTCGATGGCCGCGAACACGTACTTCGGCTGGAAGTGGATGTCCGCGATCACCGGGATCTGCGACTTCCTCGCGATGGTCGCCAGGGCGTCCGCGTCGTCCTGCGTAGGGCAGGCGACGCGGACGATCTGGCAGCCGGACGCGGTGAGTTCGGCGATCTGCTGGAGGGTGGCGCCGATGTCGGACGTACGGGTCGTCGTCATCGACTGCACCGACACCGGGGCCCCGCCCCCGACCGGTACCGGCCCGACCTGGATCTGCCGCGACTGCCGCCGCGGCGCGACCGGACGGGCCGGTACCTCGGGGACGCCCAGGGGGACGGCGGTCACCGCCGTCACTCCCGGTTCCCGGCGACCGTCTCGCGCATGGCCCGCAGGGACTCCTTCAGGGAACCCATGGTGGCGAGGACGGCGGTCGGCTCGTAGCCGCAGTGCGCCATGCAGTTGTCGCAGCGCGGGTCCTTGCCGCGGCCGTACTTGTCCCAGTCGGTCTTCTCCACCAGTTCGCGGTACGTGGGCACGTACCCGTCGCTCATCAGGTAGCAGGGCCGCTGCCAGCCGAAGAGCGAGTAGTTCGGGATCGCCCACGCGGTGCACGGGAAGTCGACCTTGCCCTCCAGGAAGTCCAGGAAGAGCGGGGAGTGGTTGAGCCGCCACTTGCGCCGGTTGCCGCCCGCGAAGGCCTTCCTGAACAGCTCCCGGGTCTGCTCCACGCCGAGGAAGTGGTCCTGGTCCGGGGCCTTCTCGTAGGCGTAGGCGGGCGAGATCATCATCTCGTCGACCTTGAGGTCGTCGTTGAGGAAGTTGAGCACCTCGATGATGGTCTGCGGGGTGTCGGTGTTGAAGAAGGTCGAGTTGGTGGTCACCCGGAAGCCGCGCCGCTTGGCCTCCTTGATGGCGGCCACGGCCTCGTCGAACACGCCCTCCTTCGCGACGGATTCGTCGTGCCGCTCACGCAGCCCGTCGATGTGCACCGCGAACGCGAAGTAGGGCGAGGGGGTGAACTTGTCCATCTTCTTGCGCAGCAGCATCGCGTTGGTGCACAGGAAGACGTACTTCCTCTTGGCCACCAACTGCCGCACGATCTCGTCGATCTGAGGGTGCATCAGCGGCTCGCCGCCGGCGATGGAGACCATCGGCGCACCGGACTCCAGCACGGCGCCCACGGCCTGGGCGACCGGCATGCGCTGCTTGAGCACACCGGCGGGGTGCTGGATCTTGCCGCAGCCCTCACACTTCAGATTGCAGGCGAAGAGCGGTTCCAGCTCGACAATGAGCGGGAACTTGTCCCGCCTGCGGAGCTTCTGTTCAGCCAGGTATGTAGCGACCTTGATGGACTGGCGCAGCGGCATGGCCATCTGGCTCACCTCCGGGGGAGCAGCAAAGAACGGTGCCAATCGAAAAATGCGGGAAGGATGGAACGGAGAACGCGGAAGGCCGATATCCCACCGCGCAGGGTGCCGATCCGGACGAGTTCGTGTTCGGGAGCGTCCACGACGACCCGGACGGCGGCCACCGGACGTTCGCCGGTGCGGACGGCGGCCAGCAGCGTGGCCGCCGACTCCATGTCCACGGCGATCGCGCCGGTGGCGAGCAGATCGGATCGCTCGGGGCCCCGGACGACGTGGTCGGAGCCGGTGAGCGGGCCGGTGTGGACGGTGCGTCCGGGCAGCAGGCGCGCGAGTTCCTTGGCCAGGAGCTCGGTGCCCACGCACGGCACGGTACCGCGCGGGTCCCGGGTCTCCTCGGCGACCACCAGGTCGCCGGGGTGCATCCCGGGGGCCAGCCCGGCGCAGAAGCCGGTGGCCAGGACGGCCGTGCCGGCGGGTGCCGGGCCGGTCAGGAGCCGGGTGACGGAGCGTTCCGCCGCGCGGGGTCCCATGCCCGTGCGGACGAAGGTCACCGGCCCGCCGGCCCCCCGCCCCGCGCCCCGCGGCACCGGCGCGCCCGACCTGCGCGCCCGGCGGTCGCCGGTGCGCAGGGCGAGGTGCTCGATGCCGAGCGCGCAGGCGATCAGCAGCGGAGCCGGAGCGGGCTGGTGGCTCACATCAGTCTCCCTCGGCCCGTGCGGAGACCTTCCCGGCCGGGGCGGTGAGCAGCTTGCGCTCGAAGGGGTCCCCGTGCAGGTACCGGCCGAGCGCGGTGAGCGGGAACACCTGCCGGTACAGGTGGTAGTTGATGGAGAAGTCCCAGGGGAAGCCGGTGCCGGTGAAGTACGGCTCGTCCCAGCCGCCGTCCTCCCGCTGGGTGTCGGCCAGCCACCGCACGCCGCGCTCGACGGCCGCGGAGCCCTTCTCCCCCGCCGCGAGCAGCGCCATCAGCGCCCACGCGGTCTGTGAGGCGGTGGAGGCGCCCCGGCCGCTCCATTCCTTGGCGTCCTTGTAGGAGCGCAGGTCCTCGCCCCAGCCGCCGTCGTCGTTCTGGACGCTCTCCAGCCAGGCCACGGCCCGCCGGATCGCCGGGTGCGAGGTGGGCAGTCCGGCCGCGGTGAGCGCGGGGACCACCGAGCCGGTGCCGTAGATGTAGTTGACGCCCCAGCGGCCGAACCAGGAGCCGTTCGGCTCCTGTTCGGCGAGCAGCCAGTCGATGCCGCGCCGGGTGCGCGGGTCGTCGGCCAGGCCCTCGGCGGCGAGCATCTCCACCACGTGCGCGGTGACGTCGGCGGACGGCGGGTCGATCACCTCGCCGAAGTCGCAGAACGGCAGCCGGTTCGGGAACGGGCTGGTGTTGTCCACGTCGAAGGCGCCCCAGGCGCCGTTCTTCGACTGCATGCCCAGGTTCCAGCGGACGGCGCGGCCGATGGCCCGGTCCACGTGCTCGGGGTCGTGGTGGCGGACCCGGCGCAGCGCGAGCGCGACCTCGGCGGTGTCGTCGATGTCGGGGTAGTTGTCGTTGTGGAACTCGAACGCCCAGCCGCCCGGGGGCAGTTCGGGCCGGCGCACGGCCCAGTCGCCGGGCCGGGCGATCTCCTCGCCGAGCATCCAGTCGGCCGCCTTGACCAGTTGCGGGTGGTCCGCGGGCAGTCCGGCGTCCACGAGGGCGATGGTGGCCAGGCAGGTGTCCCACACCGGGGACTGGCATGCCTCGATCATCCGGGCGCCGTCCTCGCGCCAGACGGCGAAGCGGTCCAGGGAGGCGAGGCCCTCGCGCAGCACCGGGTGCTTCAGGTCGTAGCCGAGCAGGTGCAGGGCGATGACCGAGTACACGGCCGGGGGCTGGATGCCGCCCCAGCAGCCGTCGTTCTCCTGCCGCTCGATGATCCAGCGGGCCGCCGCGTTCATCGCGGCCTTGCGCAGCCTGCGCACGGCGACCTTGCGGTAGCCGCGGACCACCTTGTCCAGCCGCTGGAAGACCCCGTCCCAGCTCGCCACCGGGGCGAGCGGCTGCGGCGGGTTGGGGTTGGCCGGATCGGTGTGCAGCTCGTCCAGCGCGAACGGGGCCGGGCGCACCGGGCGCTTGGCGGAGACGATGGTGAGCGGCACGATGGTCTGCCGCGCCCAGCATCCGAAGTCGTAGATGTTGAGCGGGAACCAGGTGGGGAAGAAGATCAGCTCCGGCGGGAGTTCGGGCAGGTCCTCCCACTTCCACCAGCCGAACAGGGCGAGCCAGATCCGGGTGAAGACCCGGGCGGCGGCGATGCCGCCCTGCTCACGGATCCAGGCCGATGCCTTCGCCATGTGCGGCGCGTCGGGCGCGTCGCCGGCCAGGCGCAGGGCGACGTACGCCTCCACGGTGGCGGACAGGTCGCCGGGACCGCCGTAGAAGGTGGCCCAGGTGCCGTCCTCGCTCTGCTCGCCGCGGATGAACTTCGCGGCGGCCCGCGTGGTGGTCTCGTCCAGGATGCCCAGGAACTGACGGAGCAGCAGATCCTCGGCGTCCATGGTGACGTTGGTCTCCAGGTCGCCTTTCCACCAGCCCTCGGTGTCCTGCCGGGCGAGCAGGAAATCGGTGGCGCGCTGGACGGCGCGCGCGGCGGCTTCTTGTACCCCGGCCGTCTCGGGGATGGTGAGGGTGGAGTCGCTGGCCGCGGCAGCCCGGGACGGCAAGATGGCCCCGGTGCTTCCGTCGGTCGTCGCTGTCATGGCTTCCCCTTCGTGCAGTCGTGCGAGTCGTGCTGCTGTGGGTCCGCCGTCGGCCGGTGTCCTTGGCTTGGCGACACCGGCCGGCGACTACGCGAGGCTTATCCAGCCAATGGTGATCATCTCTTTCGTACGACGACGAAGTCGGCGAGCGCCGTGAAGGAGGCCCGTACCCGGACGGGCATGTCCACGGCGTCGAGGGCTTCGATGGCGATGGTGTGCTGACGGCGCGCTTCGGCGGCCGTCCACTCGCGGCCTCCGGCCTCCTCGATGAGGGCGGCGCGGGCCGCGAACTCCTCCTCGGAGAAGTTCTCGAAGTCGCTGCTCTTGGCGTCCGCGGCGAGGATCTCGCCGAGCTGTTCGGAGGCGGGGCCGCCGGCCGCGAGGGCGGCCACGACCGGCAGGGACTTCTTGCGCTGGCGCAGGTCGCTCCAGGTCTGCTTGCCGGTGGCCTCCGGGTCGCCCCAGATGCCGAGCAGGTCGTCCACGGCCTGGAAGGCGAGGCCGAGGTGGTAGCCGTAGCGCTCCAGGGCGTCGGCGGTGGTGTCGTCGGCGCCGCCGAGGACCGCGCCGATGGAGGAGGCGCAGGCGAGCAGGGAACCGGTCTTGTTGCCCTCCATCTCCAGGCACTCCTCGACGCTGACCCGGTCGCGGTGCTCGTAGGAGATGTCCTGGGCCTGGCCGTCGATCAGGGCGCGGGTGGCCGCGGTCAGCCGGCGGGCGGCGCGGCCTGCCTCGACCGTGCCGAGCTCCAGCAGGACCTCGCCGGCGAGGGCGAACAGGGCGTCGCCGACCAGGATGGCCTGGGCCGGGCCGTGCACCTTCCAGACGGTGTCGCGGTGCCGGCGCTGCTCGTCGCCGTCCATCAGGTCGTCGTGCAGCAGGGAGAAGTTGTGCACGAGTTCGACGGCGACCGCGCCGGGCACACCCGCCTCGGGCGCGGCACCGGTGACCTCGGCGGACAGCACGGCCAGCGCGGGGCGGACGGCCTTGCCGCCGTCGCCGTCCACGGGGTTGCCGGCGGCGTCGATCCAGCCGAAGTGGTAGGCGGCCACGGTGTCCATGGGCGGGGCCAGGCGGTCGACGGCCGCCCGCAGCACCGGTGTGGCCAGGTTCCTGCCGCGCTCCAGGAGCGCGGTCACGTCCACCGCGGGCCTCCGAGCGGGCGTCGCGGCCGGGGGCACAGTGGGCACAATCTCTCCTCTGGTTGCGGTACCGGGGGTGCGGGGGCGTTCGCCCTCCGACCGGGCATCAGGCCGCCTCCTCGAACTCGAAGAGGTGGCGGGGTCGGGGCCGGCCCAGGGTGCCGAGCACGGCGTCGGCCGCGCTCACTCCGCTGCGGACCGCACTCTCCATGGTCGCGGGCCACCCGGTGGCGGTCCACGCTCCGGCCAGGTACAGGCCGGGGGCCTTGGTCCGGGCGCCGGGCCTGAGGCGTCCGACGCCGGGGGTGGGGGCGAACGTGGCCGTGCGCTCCCGGGTCACGAAGAAGTCCTTCACCTCGGCGGCGCGGGTGCCGGGGATGAGCCGCTCCAGCTCGGGCAGGTAGCGCTCACGAAGTTCGGCCACCGGCGTGTCGATCTCGTCCTGCGCGGCCGACTGGGACAGCGCGAGGTATTGGCCCGCCCGTCGCCCGCCACCACCCTTGTTCGGAGGCCCTTCGGGCCCGCCTTTCAGCAGTCCGGAGGCGTCGGTGCGGTCGAACACCCACTGCACCGGGGTGCCGAGCGCCGCGAGGAAGGGGCGCGCGAGCACCTTGCGGTCGTAGACGACATGGACGTTGAGGATGGGCGCGGTGCCGATCTCCAGCAGCCGCTCGGGCGCGTCCAGGGCGCCGGGCGGGAGCAGGTCGTGGGCCTCGCGCTGGGGCACGGCCAGAACGACGGCGTCCGCGGAAAGTGTCTCGCCGGGAACTCGGACGCTCCACCCGCCGTTGTCGTTGGTGGAGACGGAGGTGACGCGTGTACGGACCTCGGTACGGACGCCCGCGGAGTCGAGCGCCTTGCGGGCCAGCCGGTCGTGCAGTTCGCCCAGCGGGACGCGGGCCCAGCCGATGTCGGCCGCGCCCGGGTCGGACAGCAGACCGGTCTTGAACACCATCGCGGCGAGCCCCAGCGAGGCGTCGCCCGCGACCGCGTTGAGGGTGGCGACCCCGACCAGGTCCCACAGGGCCTCGATGGCGCGCGCGGACTGGCCGTGCGCGGCCAGCCAGCTGCCGAAGTCCTGGGTGTCCAGGGTCGGATCGGCGAGGTCGAGCCCCTTCAGCGCGAGCGCGGCCCGCCCGACGGCGGCGCGCTCGGCGAGCGAGAGGTGCGGATAGGCGGCCAGGCTGCGTCCCAGGTGGAGGGGGACGGGCAGCGGGTCGCGCCGCAGTCTGCCGAGCCGCCGGCCCACGGGCTTGGCGACGTCGACGACGGGCACGTCCAGGCGGTCCTGCAGCGGTGCCAGCGCCGCGCCCTGGATCCGGTCGAGGAACCAGCGGTAGGCGGTGCAGCAGCGCAGGTACACGTGCTGGCCGTTGTCGACGGTCAGTTCGCCGCGCTGGAAGGAGAAGGCGAGGCCGCCCAGCCTGGGCCTGCCTTCGAGCAGGGTGACGCGGATGCCCGCGTCGGCGAGGGCGAGCGCCGCGGTGATCCCGGCGAGTCCGCCACCGACCACGACCGCGCTGCGGGCCGCCGTCGGCGAGGGGGCGGCCGGTGCCGGTGCGTGGTGGGGTGAGCCGTCGCTCATCGTGCGTCCTTCCGTGCGAGCACTGCGCGGGCCGAACCGGTGCGGGCCGTCCTTCGTCCGCGGCTTCGTCGTGGCCGGCCGTGCGGGCGGTCCTGCCCACGCGCCTGGGGCCGCGCGCCGGACACGGCCGCGCGCCCTCGCGGGGCGCGGGCATGCCGGGCACGGGGCGCGCGGTCGGCCGCCGCAGTCAGGGACGCCGCGCCGGGGTGGAGGGTTGCCTGGCGCGTGCCGTCCGGTCCGGCCGGCTCCGGTTCGGTGCGCTGCATCAGGCGCGCCTCCGGACGGCGCCCCGGGCGACATGGCGGGTGTCGAGGCCGGACAGGCCGCGCACGGCGACGTAGGCCTTCTCGTGTCCGGGCAGCGAGACCCGGCCGCGCAGCACGGCCTCCGGGTCGCGCTCGATGCGGTCGAGCAGCCGGCGGTAGATGCCGGCCATCGCGGCGACGCAAGCACCGCTGCGCCGGTCGAGCATGGGCAGCAGCCGGTAGCCCTCGGCGAAAAGGGCCCGGGCGCGCCGTACTTCGAAGTGGACGAGGCCGGCGAAGTCGGAGCCCTCCGGCGGGGTCGGCGCGCGGAAGCCGGCCGAGCAGCCGAACTTGGCGAGGTCGTCGGCGGGCAGGTAGGTGCGGCCGCCGAGCGCGTCCTCGCGGACGTCGCGGAGGATGTTGGTGAGCTGGAGGGCGAGGCCGAGGGTGTCGGCGTACTCGGCCGCGCGTTCGGCGCCGCGCGCGCCGGGTCCGGTGCCGAACACGCCGAGCGAGAGGCGGCCGATGGCACCGGCGACACACCGGCAGTACAGCTTGAGGTCGTCCCAGGTCTCGTAGGTCTCCCCGCGCACGTCCATCTGGACGCCGTCGATCAGTTCGTCCAGGCCGCCGAGCGGGATCGGGAAGGCCCGCGCGGCGTGGCTGAGGGCGACGGCCACCGGGTCGGTGTCGTCCTCCTCGACCTCTCCGGCGCGGATCCGGGCGAGCAGCGCCCGGGTGTCCTCCAGCCGCGTCAGCTTGACCTCGTCGGCCAGGCCGCCGTCGCCGATGTCGTCCACGCGCCGGGAGAACGCGTACAGCGCCGACATGGCGCGGCGCTTGGCCGCCGGCAGCAGCCGGATGCCGTACGCGAAGTTACGGGCCTGCTGCCCGGTGACGGCCTCGCAGTAGCTGTAGGCGGCGAGTACCGGTGCGGACACGTGCGGCGCAGACTCCACGGTCCGGATCACCCCTCTCCTCGCAGGATCACGCCCACCTCACGCAGCAACTGGACCTTGCCGGGTCTGGGCGGGCCAGGAAGTACGTCGAATCCGGCGGCGGTGATCGCTTCAATCGCCGCCCTTCCCCCCGCCACGAACCCCGCGAGCAGCAGCTTCAGCCTGCCGTGGACGCTACCCACCAGGGGAGCGCCTTCATCCAGCAGATCGCGGGCGCGTTGTGCTTCGTATGCAACCAGGGCGCGCACCGATGCGCCCGCGCTTTTTTGGCCAAGATCAGCTTCTTGGACGTGGAAGCGCTTCATGTCCTCGGCCGGCAGATAGATCCGGTCGCGGCCGAGGTCCTCGGCGACGTCCTGGAGGTGCTCCACGATCTGCAGCGCGGTACAGATCGCGTCGGACAGCCGGATCCGCTCGGGGGTGGAGGTGCCGGTGACGCCGAGGACGAGGCGGCCGACGGGGTTGGCCGACAGCGCGCAGTAGGCGAGGAGGTCGTCGTAGGTCTCGTACCGGGCGACGAGCTGGTCCTGGCGGTTGGCGGCGATCAGCCCGAGGAACGGCTCGGGGGTGAGGGCGCGGCGCCGGACGGTGGGCTGCAGGCGGCGCAGCAGCGGGTGGTGCGGTGTGCCGTCGAAGACGCGGCGCAGGTCCTCTTCGAAGGCGTCGAGGAGGAGCAGCCGGTCGGTGGCCTCGGCGGGCGACACGCCGAGCGCGCGGGCGTCGGCGCCGCCGGGGGCGAGGTCGCCGTCGCCGATGTCGTCCACGAGGCGGGCGAAGCCGTACACCGCCATGAGGTCGGCGCGCCAGGCCCGCGGCAGGAAGAAGGGGGCCACCGGGAAGTTCTCGCTCGCGGCCTTGTCCAGGGTGGCGCGTTCCAGGCCGGACGCCGTTTCGGTGGCCGTCATCGGACGCTGCCCGGGGCGGGGACGGCACACGCTGCGTTGAGCTGGGGCGTTTCCGTAGCCATTGCCGTCACATCTCCCGTTCTACACTGCCGACCCAATACACACTATTTCGGACACGCCGCCCCGCAATGCGCGAAGACACCTCCGTGAGGGAAGGCGCGCATTATCGCCGCACTTGCCGGTTTCCGGCACCGGTACAGCTTACGTTGTACAACGTGGCGCCCATCGTCGGGGTGTCCCGCACATCACAACAACACACCGATTGGCTCCAAGATTCCTGGAGCTGGGCCGAGTTGACGTTTCCTTTGCAGTGGAAGGGCCCCGCCGGACGAAATTCCGACGGGGCCCTGGCCGAAACGGGTCACTTGCCCGTGAACTTCTCGTACTCCTTCAGGACCTCGTCGGTGGGCCCGTCCATCCGCAGTTCACCGCGCTCCAGCCACAACACGCGGTTGCAGGTGTCGCGGATCGACTTGTTGTTGTGACTGACCAGAAAGACCGTTCCGGCCTCTTTGCGCAGTTCCCGGATGCGTTCCTCGGAGCGCTGCTGGAACTTGCGGTCACCGGTGGCCAGCGCCTCGTCGATCATCAGGACGTCGTGGTCCTTGGCGGCGGCGATGGAGAAACGCAGCCGGGCCGCCATACCGGAGGAGTAGGTGCGCATCGGCAGGGTGATGAAGTCGCCCTTCTCGTTGATGCCGGAGAAGTCGACGATGTCCTGGTAACGCTCCTTGATCTGCTCCCGGGACATGCCCATGGCCAGGCCGCCCAGGATGACGTTCCGCTCGCCGGTGAGGTCGTTCATCAGGGCCGCGTTCACGCCCAGCAGGGACGGCTGGCCGTCGGTGTAGACCTTGCCCTTCTCCGCGGGCAGCAGGCCGGCCACGGCGCGCAGCAGGGTCGACTTGCCGGAGCCGTTGGAGCCGATCAGGCCGATGGCCTCGCCGCGGTAGGCGACGAAGGACACGCCGCGCACGGCGTGCACCTTGCGCACGCCCCGCTCCTCGCCGCGCCGGAGGATGCGGCTGAGGGCCGCCGTCGCGCTGCCCTTGCCGGACTTGGCTCCGTTGACCCGGTAGACGATGTGCAGGTCGTCCGCGATGACCGTCGGGCGCCGGTCCTGGTTGTGCTGCTCAGCCACGGCCGTACCGCTCCTCCGCCTTCCAGAAGTACACGAAGCCGCCGGCGAAGAAGACCACGGCCCAGAACAGGGCGATGGCCCACACGTGCGGCGGCAGATGCGACGAGCCGTAGCCGTCGATCAGGGCGAACCGCATCAGGTCCATGTAGATCGCGACCGGGTTGACCTGGAGCACCCGGACGATCCACTCGGGGCGGCCCGCCAGCATGTTGTTGATCGAGAACATGACACCGGAGGCGTACATCCAGGTACGCAGCAGGAACGGCATCAGCTGCGCGAGGTCCGGCGTCTTGGCGCCCATGCGGGCCACGATCAGCGCCAGCCCGGTGTTGAACAGGAACTGGAGCACCAGCACCGGCACGATCAGCAGCCAGGACAGGCCGGGGTAGCTGCCGAAGCCGATCGACACGGCGAACAGCACCAGCATCGAGAACAGCAGCTGCTGGAGCTGCTGGAGCGAGAAGGAGATGGGCAGCGAGGCGCGTGGGAAGTGCAGGGCGCGCACCAGGCCGAGGTTGCCGGAGATCGCGCGGACGCCCGACATCACCGAACTCTGGGTGAAGGTGAACACGAACACGCCGGTGACCAGGAACGGGATGTACACGTCCTGGGACATGCCGCGGCTGGCGTGCAGGATCAGCCCGAAGATGAAGAAGTACACGGCCGCGTTCAGCAGGGGCGTGGCCACCTGCCAGAGCTGGCCGAGTTTGGCCTGGCTGTACTGGGCGGTCAGCTTGGCCTGGGAGAAGGCCAGGATGAAGTGGCGACGGCCCCACAGCTGTCGGACGTACTCCACGAGCGAGGGCCGGGCGCCGCTCACGGAGAGCCCGTACTTGGCGGCCAGCTCGGCCGCCGTCAGTCCCGCGTCGGGCGACGCGGCCGCGGTCACCGCGACCGTGCCGTCGTGCATGGTCTCACTCACAGGTGGAAACTTTCGTCTTCGGGTACGCGTGTCTGGTTCGTCCTGCGGGCGGCCGCGCGCGGCGGCACCGGCCCGTCGGGGACGAGCTTGTCAGATGACCGGGGGGCGGCCCAGTCGGGTGAGTCGCCATACCGTACGCCAGCGCATCGGGCGGCGGGGACCGCACGGCGTGGTCCAGCCTTCCCGGAAGCCGCCGAACCACGCCTTCAGGGCAGGTCGCGAGGGGCGGCGGGCCAGGGTGAGCAGCAGCCAGACGCCGAGGTAGACCGGGACCAGGGGGGCGGGCAGGTTGCGGCGGGCGAGCCAGACCCGGTTGCGGGCGACCATGCGGTGGTAGACGGCGTGCCGCGACGGCGCGGTCGTCGGGTGGTACAGCACCATGTCGGACCGGTAGTCGATCATCCAGCCCGCGTCCAGCGCCCGCCAGGCCAGGTCGGTCTCCTCGTGCGCGTAGAAGAACTCGCCGGGCAGGACGCCGACCTCCGCGAAGACGCGGGTGCGCACGGCGTTGGCGCCGCCGAGGAAGGTGGTGACCCGGGAGGAGCGCATCGGGTCGGAGGCGCGCAGCCGGGGGACGTGCCGGCGCTGGGTCACGCCGGTGTCGGGGTCGGCGATGCGGAAGCTGATGATGCCCAGCTCGGGGTCCGCGGCGAAGGCCTCGCGGCACAGCTCGGCGGTGTCGTGGCGGGCGAGCAGGCCGTCGTCGTCGAGGAAGAGCAATATGTCGACATCGCGGCCGCCGGGCCCGAAGGCCTCTATGCCGACGTTGCGCCCGCCGGGGATGCCCAGGTTCTCGGGCACCTCCACGGTCCGCACGCCCTCGGGCACCTCCGGGACGGGCGAGCCGTTGCCGACGACGACGACCTCGACCGGGTCGCCGTCCTGCTTGGCGACGGAGTCGAGCAGGGCCCGCAGCTCCTCGGGCCGGTTGCCCATGGTGATGATGACGGCACCGACCTTCATGGGCGCGCTCACTTCAGCCTGCTGGAGGCGAGGATGGACACCAGGTGCAGCAGGGTCTGCAGCAGGGCGATGCCGGCCAGCACGGCGGTGCCGAGACGGGTGAAGAACAGGTCGCCGCGGGCCTGGTCCACGATCGCGAGGACGAGGATGAGCAGCGATGCCTCGATGCCGAGGATCAGCCGGTGGAACTTCAGCGCCGAGGCGGCCCGCCGGGCCAGCGCCATGCCGGAGGAACGGAGCTCGGACGCGGCCTCCTGCACCGGGGGCTTGCCGGTCTGGTGCCGGGCGACGCCGACCAGGTCGGTCTCGGCCTTGATCAGGATGGCACCGAGCGCGGCGAGGGTGCCGAGGAAGGCCCACAGCCAGTCGATCCGGCCGGTGCCCCACAGGTCGGCGGCGCGCAGACCGAGGCCGACCAGCACGGCCGCGTCGGTGAGGTAGGCGCCGACCCGGTCCAGGTAGACCCCGCCCAGCGAGTACTGCTGCTTCCAGCGGGCGACCTCGCCGTCCACGCAGTCCAGCAGCAGGTACAGCTGGGTGGCGACCACGCCGAGCACCGCGCCCGGGATCCCCGGCACCAGCAGGGCCGGGGTCGCGAGCACGCCGCAGACGGTCATCAGGTACGTGAGCTGGTTGGGCGTGACCCTGGTGTTGACCAGGTAGCGGTCGACGCGCAGGGACACCTCGCGCATGTAGAGGCGTCCCGCCCAGTGCTCACCGCTGCGCCGGTCCTTCACCCCCGCGGGGTGGACGACCGGACGGAGTTCAGCTACCGATGGCCTTGACATAGTCGGCGTAGATGTCCTTGATCTGGTTCGTCTTGAGGTCGAGGTGTTCGAGGATCGTGTAGCGGCCGGGCCGGGTCTCCGGGGCGAACTCGACCGCGCGGACGAACTCGTCCACCGTGAAGCCGATCTCCTCCGGCAGGACCGGGAGCCCGTGCCGGCGCAGCACCTCGGCCATGTACGCCGACTCCTCGTGGGCGCCGCGCAGATACATCGCGAAGGCGGCACCGAGGCCGCACTGCTCGCCGTGGGCGGCGGCGCGCTTGGGGTAGAGCAGGTCGAAGGCGTGGTTGATCTCGTGGCAGGCGCCGGAGGACGGGCGGGAGTCGCCCGACACGGACATGGCGATACCGGTGAGCACCAGCGCCTCGGCCAGCACCTGGAGGAAGCCGTCCTCGCCGACTCCGCCGGGGTGCCGCAGCACCGCCTCGCCGGCCTGGCGGGCCATGGCGGCGGCCAGGCCGTCGACCTTCTCGCCGTTGACCTGGTGGGACAGCTCCCAGTCCGCGACGGCGGAGATGTTGGAGATGGCGTCGCCGATGCCGGAGCGGACGAACCGGACGGGTGCCTCGCGGATCACGTCGAGGTCGATGATGACCGCGATCGGGTTGGGCACGCCGTAGGAGCCGCGGCCCGCGTCGTTGTCGAGGGTCGCGACCGGTGAGCACAGGCCGTCGTGGGCGAGGTTGGTGGCGACGGCGACCAGCGGCAGGCCGACGCGGGACGCCGCGAACTTGGCACAGTCGATGATCTTGCCGCCGCCGAGGCCGACGACCGCGTCGTAGTGACCGGCCTTGATGTCGCCGGCCAGCCGGATGGCGTCGTCCAGGGTGCCGCCGCCGACCTCGTACCAGGTGGCGCCGGGCAGGGTGGGGGCGATGCGCTCGCGCAGCCGGGCGCCGGAGCCGCCGCTGACGGCGATGGCGAGCCGGCCCGACTGCGAGATGCGTTCGTCGGCGAGCACACAGGCCAGGTCGTCCAGGGCACCCGGGCGGATGTCCACGACGACCGGCGAGGGGATCAGCCTGGTCAGTACCGGCACGCGATCTCCCGTCCCCGGGCGAGGTCGTCGTGGTTGTCGATCTCGACCCAGTCGACCTCGCCGATCGGCGCCACGTCGATGCGGAAGCCCC
>NZ_BMSK01000026.1 GCF_014649115.1 Streptomyces eurythermus
ATGGGCATCCAGGCGATCAAGGGTGTGGAGGTCGGTGACGGTTTCGAGCTGGCGCGGGTGCCGGGTTCGAAGGCGCACGACGAGATCGTGACGACGGATGAGGGCATCAGGCGGGTCACGGGCCGTTCCGGTGGTACGGAGGGTGGTCTGAGCACGGGTGAGCTGCTGCGGGTGCGGGCGGCGATGAAGCCGATCGCGACCGTGCCGCGGGCGCTGCGGACGGTCGACGTGGCCACCGGTGAGGCGGCACAGGCGCATCACCAGCGTTCGGACGTGTGCGCGGTGCCGGCCGCCGGGATCGTCGCCGAGGCCATGGCCGCGCTGGTCCTGGCGGACGCGGTCGCGGAGAAGTTCGGCGGCGACAGCGTCACCGAGACCCGCCGCAACGTCCGCTCCTACCTCGACAGCCTGACGGTTCGCTGAGGTGAGCGGGTGGGTGTGGGGCGCGGCCCCCACACCCACCCGGGTCGGCGGTGGTCCGGCCACACACCCTGGGTAGTCGGCGCAATACTCCGTCAACAGCGCGTCAACCGTGCCGCCGCGTCCCGGGCCCGCGGGCCCCGCACGGGTGGTGCTCCACGCAGGATCCGGCATATTCGGGTGGCAGGCACACCTCGTCCCGCCGAGGTCTCACCAGCCATGGTGCTCAGGTAACCGAAGAGAGCTGCCCGAACACGGCTGGAGCATCGTGAACACGTCTGTCCTCAGGAAAGTCGACGCACCCCGCGCACCGTCCGTGCCCCACCAGCGCTCCGCATCCCCCGACGGCGAGGTGCCCGACGACGACATCGTCGCGGAACTGAGCGCCGCCTTGTTCTCCTTACTCGGCCGGAAGGACCAGCGGCGCCAGGCGGAACAGTATCTGCGCGGACTGCTGACCACCCGGGGCCGCAAGTCCATCCGCAACATCGCCGCCCATCTGGGCCGGCCCGGCCTGGAGCAGAGCCTGCACCACTTCGTCGCCAGCTCGACCTGGGACTGGCAGCCCCTGCGCGGTGCGCTGGCCGGCTATCTGGAGCACACCATCGCGCCGCAGGCGTGGGTCATACAGTCGATGCACATACCGAAGGCCGGCAAGTACTCGGTGGGCGTGGACGAGCAGTTCGCCCCCCACCTGGGACAGGTCGTCCGGGGTCAGCAGGTGATCGGCGCCTGGCTGGCCTCCCCGACGGTGAGCGCCCCCGTCAACTGGCGCATGGTGCTGCCCGAGAGCTGGGTCAACGACCCCGAGCGGCGGGCACGGGCGGAGGTGCCCGAGCGGACGGCGCCGGAGAGTGCCGAGGAGTGCGCCGTGTCCGTGGCCCTGCAGATGGCGCGGCTGTGGAACATCCCGCGGCGGCCCGCCGTGCTGGATCTGCGCCGCTGCGACATCGGCGCCGCGTCCCGCCGCCTGGCCTCGGGCGGGGTGCCCTTCCTCGCCCGGATCAGCCCCTCGAGCCCGCTGTCCGTCGCCGACCCGGCGCTGCCCGGGCACCGGGCCGGGCCGTTGCCCGCCCGGCGGATCCTGGACCTGCTCAAGGGAATGCGGGTGCCCGCCGCCTGGTACGACCCGGCCGAGCCGCACCTGCCCCGCGCCTCCTGGGCGGCGAAGATCCCCGTGACCCTGCCCGGCCCCGTCGGCGAGGCGCCCCGGCGGCTGTTCCTGCTGGGCGAGTGGACCGACCCGGGGCGGCCCCCGTCCGCCCTCTGGCTCACCTCCCTGCCCCGGGTGCCGGCCGCGTCGCTGGTGCGCACCGCGAAGCTGGCCGACCGGGTGGAGCGGGACAGTGACGACATCGGTGAGCGGGCCGGGCTGCGCGACTTCGCGGGCCGTTCGTTCCGCGGCTGGCACCGCCATATGACGCTGGCGTCCGTGGCGCACGCGGCGATCGCCCTGCACACCGCGGAGTACGGGCCGCGGCAGGCCGGCCGGCTGATCGGGGCCTGACCGGGCCGGCCGCCACCGCGCCCCCGGCCGGGCGGCGCACCGGCCGTCGTCCGCGAGCCGCGCCGGACGAAAGGAGGAACTCCGCACAGCAGCCGACGGGTTGAGGTGGATCCACGCAACGGCGCGCGGAACCTCCCCTTCCCATCGACGTCCGGCCCAGGCGGGGCTCCCCGCCGGACGGCCTGCCCTGTCCGGTCCGTTCAGCCGGAGACCCGGGCCCAGGCGGCGGCGAGCCGGTCCGGGCCGGGGTCGGCGAGGACACGGGTGCGGCCGATGCCGTCGAGGACGATGAAGCGCAGTGTGTTCCCGCGGGCCTTCTTGTCCACCCGCATGGCGTCCAGCAGTTCGGGCCACCGTCCGCCGCGGTGGCGCAGGGGCAGGCCGACCGCGTCGAGCACGCCCCGGTGGCGCCGTACCACGGTGTCGTCCGACAGGCCCGCCAGACGGGCGAGTTCGGCGGCGAACACCATGCCCACCGACACCGCCTCGCCGTGCCGCCAGGTGAAGCCCTCGCACTTCTCGATCGCGTGGCCCAGCGTGTGGCCGTAGTTGAGGGCTTCGCGCGGGCCCTGTTCGCGCAGGTCCTGGGTGACGACCTCGGCCTTCACCCGGATGGCGCGTTCGACGAGTTCCCGGGTGTGCGGGCCGTGCGGGGTGCGCGCGCCCTCCGGGTCCGCCTCGATCAGGTCCAGGATCGTGGGGTCCCGGATGAAGCCGGCCTTGACGACCTCGGCGAGGCCCGCCGTGTAGTCGGCGGCCGGCAGCGTGCCGAGCGCGTCGAGGTCGCACAGGACGGCGCTCGGCGGGTGGAAGGCACCCACGAGGTTCTTGCCCGCGCCGGTGTTGATGCCGGTCTTGCCGCCGACCGCCGCGTCCACCATGCCCAGCAGGGTGGTCGGTACGGCGATCCAGGGCACTCCGCGCAGCCAGGTGGCGGCCACGAAGCCGGCCAGGTCGGTGGTGGCCCCGCCCCCGATGCCCACGATCACGTCGGTGCGGGTGAAGCCGTTGTGTCCGAGGGTCCCCCAGCAACGGGCGGCGGTGTCGGCCGTCTTCGCCTGTTCGCCGTCCGGCAGCTCGATCACGGTCGGCCGAAGGCCCCGCCCGGCGAACAGGGCCGCCGCCTGGGCTGCCGTGTCGCGCAGCCGGGGCGCGTGCAGGACGGCCACGCGCGAGGCCGCCGCCACGGCGGGGACGCCGGCGAGTTCGCTCGGCAGGCCGTGGCCCACCCGCACGTCGTACGCGCCCGGGCCGGTGCCCACGTGTATGTGTGTGTTCATCCACGGCACGCTAGTGACCGGTGCTGCCGTGTCCTGGTCCGTGCCGGGGAATACGTCATCTCCGGGCGGCGGTGTGACCGGACCTGACAGATCCGGTGGCCCGTCGTGGACCGGGCGGGCCCGTGGGACCACACTGCTGTCTCAGGCTTCCGGCGCGCCGGCGGTGTCGGGGCGCAGCAGGGCCCTCATCCGGTGGATCCGCAGGGCGAGCTGGACGTCCAGGCTCCGGTCGGGCTGCTGCCACCGCGGGCCCAGCAGCACGCCGACCCGTTCCAGTCGCCGCGAAACGGTGTTGGCGTGGATGTGGAGCCTGTCGGCGGCCTTGCTGGGGCTCGCGCCCGTGGCGAAGTACGCCTCCAGCGTCTTCACCAGCTCGGTGTCGTTGTCCCGGTCGTAGGCGAGGACCGGCCCGATGGAGTTCTCGATGAAGCCGCCCACGTCATGGCCGTCGGACAGCAGGAGTCCCACGAAGCCGAGGTCGTCGAGCGCCGCGGCGCTGCCGACGGCGTCGAGCGTGGTCAGCGCCTTCAGGCAGCGCACCGCCTCCTGGTGGAGCCGGCCCGCCTCGGTGGGCCCGCGGCCGGGCCCGGAGGCGCCCACCGTCACGGGGTGGCCCAGCACCGCGGACAGTACGCCGGCGACCGACTGGGCGGTGTCCGATGCTTCGGTGCCCGGCAGCAGCAGCACGATGTTGCCGTCCCGGGCGGTCTTGAGACCGCCGTGCCGGTAGGCGTAGGAGGAGGCCCACATCATGGCGCGCCCGTGCGGCCCGCCCTCGATGCGGACGACGAGCAGCACATGGGGCGCCGCCGGGTCCAGGCCCGCCCGGCCCAGACGCTGCTCCAGGCGGTGTGCCCGGCGTGAGTCGCCGGAGGGCAGGGCGATCAGTTCGTCCAGCAGCTCGTCGGGGACGGGGCTTTCCGCGGCGGCCGTGCCGTGTCTGAGGAGCAGGTGGAGGGCGAAGACCTGGGTGACGAGGTACAGCAGCCGTTCGTCCTCGCCGATCAGCGGGGTGGCGGGGCGCAGCACGGCGAACCCCAGGTTCTCCGCGCCCGCCACCACGGGGGCGATCCAGGTGTCCTCGCCGTACGGTATCGGGGTGCGCTGCGCGTGGGCGTCCCAGGACACCTCGGTCACCGCGTTGTCGTCCAGGTCGGGCAGGGGCGCGGTGGCGGTGACGATGCGGCCCGCCGGGTTGCGCAGTTGAACGGTGCCGTCGAGCGCGTCGGCGGCGGCCTGGGCCAGGGTCTCCAGGTCCGCGCCGGACAGCAGCAGTCCCATCAGGTGGGAGTGGACGTCGGCCAGTTGTTGCAGTCTGGCCAGGGTGGTGCGGGTGCGGAAGCCGTCGGTCTCGAGTTCGCTGACCTCGTCGCTGGCGTCCTGCAGGCGCTCGGCGCGTTCCAGCGACACGGCGCCCAGCGCGGCCAGTGAGCAGGCCAGGCCGATCTCGTCGGGGGTGAGGTGGCGTACGGTGCGGTTCGCGCAGTACAGCACGCCCAGGGTGCTGTCGCCGTGCACGAGCGGCACGGCGAGCAGCGAGGCGATGCCTTCCGCGCGGACCATCTCGTCGGCCTGCGGGCAGTGTTCGAACCGGTCGTCGCGCAGGTAGTCGGCCGTCCAGAACGGGGCCCCGATCGTCATGGCCTGCCGTCCGGCTCCCGTGGACGGGCGCACCTCCGCCCACATGCCGGTGGTGGCCCCTTCGGCGGCGTGCAGGCTGAGGGTGCCGTCGTCCTCGTACAGCCCGATGCAGGCCATGTCCGCCTTGGTGATCCGCTTGACCCGGCGGCTGATGACCCGCATCAGCTCGCCCAGGTCGCGCGGCTGGGTCATGTCGCGGGCGGTGTCGACGAGTTCGGCGAGACCGTCCTCGCGCTGCCGGCGCCGGTGCTGCGAGGCGTGGATGACGTGTGCCAGCCGGACCGCTTGTTCCAGCCGGTCCCGCTCCTCGGGGGAGCAGGTGCGCTCCGCCCGTAGCAGCAGTTCCTCGAAACGGTGGGACGGTACCTCTTCGGCCAGCAGCCGGAGCACGGTGAGCAGGTCCGGACGGTCTCTGTCTGCTGCGTCGGTCATCGCCTTTTCCCCCGCCGGCCTGGCCTTTCGCTTTTGCGAACAGAACTTAGGCAGACCGTTATAGAGCAGTCAACCACGCCCTGTCGGGGAGGCAGGTGGCCGGGGCGGTGTCCGGCAGGGGCCGAACACCCGGTTCAGATTGGCTGTTTACGGCCGTCGAGGGCCCGTCGGCCGGCGGCGCGCATGGCGTGCACCGGTGCCGGGTGGCGGCCCGTCATCAGCTCGACCTGACGCACCGCCTGGTGTACCAGCAGGTCGAGGCCGCCGACGACCGTTCCGCCCCGGGTCCCCCAGTGGTGCGCGAGCCGAGTGGGCCAGGGATCATACAGTACGTCGAAGAGCACTCCCGGGGTTTCGGGTACGGATTCGGCCAGGTCGTCGGTGGCCTGGGCGGGGGTGGTGGAGATGACGAGGGGCGCGTTCAGGGCGTGGGCCGCCCGGTCCCAGGGGGCCGTGCGGACGGCGAGTCCGAGGCGTTCGCCCCACCGGAGCATCTCGGCCGCCCGGCCCTCGCCGCGCACATAGGCCGTGACCTCGGGTGCCCCCATGCGGGCCAGGGCCGCCAGGGCGGAGGCCGCGGTGGCCCCCGCCCCGAGGACGGCGGCGTGGCCGACGCGGGTGATGCCGCGTTCGCGCAGCGCCGATGTCATGCCGGGGACATCGGTGTTGTGCCCCTCCTTCCGGCCGTCCGCCGTGAACAGCACGGTGTTGACCGCCTGTACGGATCGCGCGGTGTCGGTCACGGAGTCGAGCAGCGGGAGCACGGCCCGCTTCAGCGGCATGGTCAGCGACAGGCCCGCCCAGCTGTCGTCGAGGCCGCCGAGGAAGGACTCCAGGGCGGGTTCGTCGATGTCGTGACGGTCGTACGTCCAGGTGTGCAGGCCGAGTTCGCGGTAGGCGGTGCGGTGCAGTACGGGGGAGAGCGAATGGGCGATGGGAGAGCCCAGAACCGCGGCGCGTCGCCGGGTCGGCATCGGCTGGTTCCTTCCTGTGCTGCGGGGGCGGGGCGGGTCAGGCGCGTGCGGTCCGCCGGGCCCGCTCCAGGCTGGCGCGCACCGCGGCGGCGACCTTGTGCGGGGTGAAGCCGAACCGGTGGTACAGCGCCTCGGGGGCGGCCGAGGCACCGAACTGGTCGAGGGAGACGGCCTGTCCGGCGGAGCCGAGCAGGGCGTACCAGCCGAGCGCGGTGCCCGCCTCCACGGAGACCCGGGCCGTGACCTCGGGCGGCAGGACCGCGTCCTGGTAGTCCTGGCTCTGCTCCAGGAACCACTCCAGGCACGGCATGGACACCACGCGCGTGTCGGTGCCCTCGGCGCGCAGCAGTTCCCGGGCCGCGAGCGCGAGGTGCACCTCGCTGCCGGTGGCGATGATGACCGCGTCCGGGGTGCCGCCCTCGGCGTCGGCGAGGACGTATCCGCCGCGGACCGCCTCGTCGGCGGGGGCGAGCCCGCTGCCCTCGCCGCGGTCGAGCACCGGCAGGCTCTGCCGGCTCAGGCACAGTCCGGCCGGGCGGTCCGGGCGTTCCAGGACGCCGCGCCAGACGGCGACCGTCTCGCCCGCGTCGGCGGGGCGTACGACGTCCAGGCCGGGGATGCCGCGCAGCGCCCAGAGGTGTTCGACGGGCTGGTGGGTGGGGCCGTCCTCGCCGAGGCCGATGGAGTCGTGGGTCCACACGTAGGTGACGGGCAGCCTCATCATCGCCGCGAGCCGTACCGCCGGCCGCATGTAGTCGGAGAAGACCAGGAACGTACCGCCGTAGGGCCGGGTGCCGCCGTGCAGGGCGATGCCGTTGAGGACGGCGCCCATCGCGTGCTCGCGGACGCCGAAGTGCAGCGTGCGGCCGTAGCGGTGGCCCGGGAAGGCGGCGGTGGCGAACTCCTCGGGGACGAAGGAGGGTTCGCCGCGCATCGTGGTGTTGTTGCTCTCGGCCAGGTCCGCGGAGCCGCCCCACAGCTCCGGCAGCGCCGCGGCCAGCGCGGTGAGCACCTCCCCGGAGGCCTTGCGGGTGGCGATCTGCTGTCCGGGGGCGAAGGTGGGAAGGTGCGCGGTCCAGTCCTCGGGCAGCCGGCGGGCGCTGATCCGGTCGTACAGGGCGGCCCTCGCGGGCTGGGCGGCGCGCCAGTCCGCGTAGCGCTTGTCCCAGGTGGCGCGCAGGTCGCGGGCCCGGTCGGCGACCGCGCGGGCGTGGGTCAGCACCTCGTCCGGCACCTGGAAGGCCGCGTCGGGATCGAGACCCATCGCGCGCTTGGCGGCGGCGGCCTCCTCGGCGCCCAGGGCCGCGCCGTGGATCTTGCCGGTGTTCTGCTTGTGGGGCGCGGGCCAGCCGATGACGGTGCGCAGGGCGATCAGCGAGGGCCGGTCGGTGGTGTCGCGGGCCCGGGCCAGGGCGTCGTACAGGGCGGGGACGTCCTCGCGGTAGCCGTCGGGGGTGGTCCAGTCGACCCGCTCCGTCTGCCAGCCGTAGGCCCGGAAGCGGGCCAGGACGTCCTCGGACTGGGCGATGCGGGTGTCGTCCTCGATGGAGATGTGGTTGTCGTCGTAGAGCACGACGAGGTTGCCCAGTTTCTGGTGTCCCGCGAGGGAGCCGGCCTCGTGGCTGATGCCTTCCTCCAGGTCGCCGTCGGAGACGAAGACCCAGATGGCGTGGTCGAAGGGCGACTGGCCGGCCTCGGCCTCCGGGTCGAACAGGCCGCGCTCGCGCCGGGCCGCCATGGCCATGCCCACCGCGTTCGCCAGTCCCTGGCCGAGCGGCCCGGTGGTGGTCTCCACGCCGGGGGTGTGGCCGTGCTCGGGGTGGGCGGGCGTCAGGCTGCCGTCCGTGCGCAGCGCCTTGATGTCGTCGAGCCCGAGGCCGTAGCCGGAGAGGTAGAGCTGGGTGTAGAGGGTGAGGCTGGAGTGACCGCAGGAGAGCACGAACCGGTCACGGCCGGCCCACCGCGGGTCGGCGGGGTCGTGCCGCAGCAGCCGCTGGAAGAGGAGGTACGCGGCGGGGGCGAGGCTCATGGCGGTGCCGGGGTGGCCGTGGCCCGCGGTTTCGACGGCGTCCACGGCGAGAGCGCGGGCGACGTTCACGGCACGGCGGTCGAGTTCGTCCCACCGCAGGCCGGCGGCGGACGAGGCGCTGGTGTCCTGGTGCTTCACGAGGGCTCGCGACTCCTTGTTCAGGGACCGGTGGAGGAAGGGCCGTACACCAGGAGGAGCGGGGTCGCACACGGTCCCCGTCGTCGCTCCGGCCGGGCGGCACGGCGCCCACCGGACCGCCATCCTGGTGGACCCCGCGATCACCGCCAACGCGCCACCATCTGCTCCGTCAGGTCACCGGGCAGTCCGTCAAGTCCCCGCAGCCGCAAGCCTGTCGGTCAGGATCGGGCCGGCCTCGACACCGTCACCCACCCGCCTCCGGGCCGGTACGTGGCGGGGCTGGTCGCCCCCGCCCGCGTCCCGGCCTCCTGCCGCGGCGCCCGGCCCGTCTGCGCGGCCGTACGCGTCCTTGCCCGGTGTCGTCGGATGTACGCGTCCTGGCCCGTCCTCCTCGGCCGTACGCGTCCTGGCCCTCCCCCGCCGGACCCGCCGCGGGTCAGGCGCTCTGCAGGTCCCCGAGCGGAACGCGCGGCAGCGTGCCGGCTTCGAGGCCGGCGCAGTGCGGCCGCCGGCCCGTTTCCCGCCGGTCGGGGACGAGGCCCGGCAGGGGCCGCACGGGCGCGGTGCGCGTCTCGCGCCGTCCGCGCAGGTAGTCCCGGATGACGTCGCGGTCCTGGCCCCGGTGCTCCAGGTCCGCCTTCAGCCGTGCGTACGGCGGCGTGTCGGGGCAGTAGCGGGTGAGCACCTGCGCCAGGTCGAAGCAGAGTTCCCGCCAGCGCCCGAGCCTGAGTTCCGCCTCGATCCACCGGTCCACGGCGCGCTGCCAGGAGCGGGTGAGCCGGGCCGCGTGGGCCTGGAGCTGGGGTCCGTGGGGGACGCCGGAGAGCGGGGCGCCGGTCCACAGGGCGAGGGCCTCGCGCAGCCGCCGGCCGGCCAGGTGCAGATCGCCCGCCTCCATGGCCCGGTATCCGGCGCCGGTCAGCCGCTCGAACGTCCTGAGGTCGCTGGAGCCGCCGCCGGTGTCCAGCCGGTAGCCGCCGGGCACCGAGGCCAGGACCTGCTCGGCCGGCCGTTCACTGCCCGCCGCCTGCGAGGCCGCGCCGATGACGGCGCGCAGCCGGCCGATGTGGTGTTCCAGCGCGTCCTGGGCGCCGTCCGGCAGGCCCTGGGGCCACAGTTCGCCGGCGAGGGCGTACGCCGGTACGGCACGGTCGGCCGCCGCCATGAGGAGGGCGAGCACCTGTCTGGTCGGGACCTCGGCCGAGTAGATGGGTAACGTCCCCTCTCGTACCGCCACTTCCCCGAGCATCCTCAGTTCCACGTCGTTCCCCTCCGACTCAGGTCACTTCCGGTGCCGTTCGCAGCGCTTGAGCGGGGCGCCCCTCACCTGTATGCAGGCACTCCCCCTTCTATAATAATAGGATTATTTTTTCTTTTTCTTTGACGAGTGACGGAATCCCGGACTCCGGTGGCTTCCTTCCCCCCTGCCAGGCCGTGCGGCCCGTCCGCGAGCATGCCGAGCCCGGAGCCCACCCCATCGCCCCCTCCGGTACGTTGCCAGTCGTTCCGGTTCCCAAACCGTAGCCGGACGACGAAAAACAGGCGTCACACGTCAGCGAGGCCCGCCGTCCTGACCCGCTCCTCGCCGAACACCAGCTTCTTGGCCGCGCTGGGCACGGCGAGGGCGGGCAGCAGACATCGCCACATCTCCTCGACGCGCGCGGGCAGCTCCCGGTGCGAGGTCTCCAGCTGGGTGTGGATCTGGGCGCCGGTGCAGGAGCTGACGATCAGCCGGGCGCAGGCCTCGGTGTCCACGTCGGCCCGCAGCTCGCGGCGGCGCCGGGCCTCCTCGAAGTCGGCCACCAGGATGCCCGTCCACTGCCGGTAGGAGTTCACGTCCGGCTCGATGAAGAGCCGCTGGTCCATCACCAGGCGCGCGCCCGCCCGGAGCACCGGGTTGTCGAGCAGTTCGTAGGCCCAGGCCAGCGTCAGGTCGACGGCGTGCTGCAGCCCTCGCGAGTCCAGCGGCGGGACCACCAGTTCCGGCTGGCTGGTGACGATCAGGCGCGCCAGCTCTTCCTTGGACTTGAAGTGGAAGTACATCGCGCCCAGGGTCAGCCCGGCCCGCTCGGCGATGCGCGAGACGGTCGTGCCGGCGAAGCCGTACTCCGCGAACGTCTCGGCCGCCGCGCGAACGAGGGCGGCACGGGTGCGCGCCGCTCTCTCCTGTTTCACCACTCGACCTGTCATGTGCCATCGCCATCCACGGCTAGAAAAAAGTGAATACTATTCTTTACCTTATAAGAGACACCCCGCCTCACCGCCAAGACTCGGGCACGTGGACGCTCCAGGGGCGGATACTCACATGACGTCCACGCCAGGCACACAGGACGATCCGGCCGGGCCGTCGGCGGGGAAGCAGACCGCGAGCGCCGCGATGTCGTCCTGGAGGCGGTCGCCGCTGTAGGCCAGCAGGTCGTGGTGGAGCCGTTCCACGAGCCCCTGGGGCGGAAGGGAACGCCAGGCGCGCAGCCGCTGGAGGAGCGGGTAGAAGGAGCCGTCCGGGTCGCGGGTCTCGGTGATTCCGTCCGTGTACAGCAGCAGCTGGTCGCCGGGACGGAAGGAGTACTCCTCCACGTGGTACGGCTCCCCGGCCAGCACCCCGAGGTTGAGCGGCGGGGCCGACCGTCCGCTGTCCAGTTCGCGGACCTCCCCGGAGCGGATGAGGACGGGCGGCGGATGACCGCAGTTGACCACGCGCAGCACCCGCTCCCCGGCGGGGATCTCCACGAAGACGGCGGTCACGAACCGTTCGCCCACCTCGTGCCCGCCCAGCAGGGCCGCCCTGCGGTCCATGCTGGTCTCCACGCGGTCGGCCAGGGCGGGCAGCGCGGGTTCGTCGTGCGCCGCCTCGCGGAACGCGCCGAGCAGGGCCGCGGCGGTCTCCACCGCGAGCAGCCCCTTGCCCCGTACGTCCCCGATGAGCAGCCGGGTGCCGTACCGGGTGGGGACGGCCTCGTAGAGGTCCCCGCCGATGCGCGCCTCCGCCGCGGCGGACAGGTAGAGGCTGTCCAGGAGGAGGTCGCCGATCCGGTGCGGAACCGGCCGGAGCAGCACCCGCTGGGCGATGTCCGCCACGAAGCGCACGTCGGCGAGGGTGCGCTCACGGCGGGTGCGGTGCGCGGCCAGGATGGCGCCGAGGACGCCCACCAGGGCCGTGCAGACGTAGGAGGCGACGTAGTAGCGGTCCCACAGGTAGCCGACGGGCCGGCCGGCACAGCACGGGGTGCCGGCCAGGACGCCCTCCAGGACGACGGCGAAGACGGTGGCACCGGCGACGACCACCGGACCGTAGGCGAACGCGGTCACCAGGGGCAGGGCGATCAGCACGAAGCTCACCGGCCACTCGACGGGGGTCGCGGGCTCCAGCAGCAGGACGGCGACGACGTACAGGACCGGCAGCCATCGCAGCCATCCGGGACGCTGCGGCAACCGCGTCCGCGCACCGGCGCCGTCCCCCGGCTCCCGACCGGTATGTCCAGGCTTCGGCATACGTGGTCTTCGCACACGGACTCCTGTCACAGCAGCGCACGACAAGGTCCCCAGCCTGGTGCGCCCGTGCGCGGCACACCGGCGATTGCTCCGCTCAGCGGCATGTTTCCGCCCCGGCCGGTACGAAACCCAGCATGCCCGGGCCGGGCCGTCCCCCGGCGGGCGGGCGCCGGCCGCCATCCGTCCGGAGCAGGCCCGGCCCCGCACCCCCTCACCCGCCCGGCCGACGCCGCCGCGGCGACATCCCGCGCGGTCGGCGCACAGCGGTCGCCGGGCACCGAGCCACAGTGCTAGAAAAGGGAGATGAGCGGACGTTTCCGCCGTCCAAGGGCGAAAGCGGCGCCGCCGCCCGGCACCCGGGGGGCCTCCGATCCGCCCCGTCGACGAGTGCCGTGGCCGTTTCGCGGGCGCCGGATCCCGTCGTCCCTGAGCGTCCGCACCCTCGCCGCACAGGTCTTCCTGTTCCAGGCGCTGATCATGCTGCTGCTGGTCGCGGTGGGGGCCGCCGCCCTGGTGGTGCAGGGGAAGTACGACGCCGAGCGCAGCGCGAAGGACCGGTCGCTGGCGGTGGCCGAGGCCTTCGCGCACGCCCCCGGCACGGCACAGGCACTGCGCTCGCCGGATCCGACGGCCCGGCTCCAGCCGGAAGCGGAGCAGGTACGCAAGGGCTCCGGCGTCGACTTCGTCGCCGTGCTGGACAAGCACGGGGTCCGGCTGACCGACCGGGACCCCGCGCTGATCGGCACCAAGGCCCAGGGAGTCGGCCAGGCGCTCCTCGGAGAGTCGTTCACCGAGACCTTCCACGGCCGGCCGGCCGACGCGGTGCGCGCCCTCGTCCCCGTGACGGACCCGAGCCGACGCGTGGTCGGCGTGGTCACCGCGGGGATCGAGTACGTGAACGTGGGCGACGTCCTCGTCCGCCAGCTGCCGGTGCTGCTCGGCACGGCGGCCGGGGCACTGGTCCTGGCGACCGGTGGCGCCGCCCTGGTCAGCCGCCGGCTGATGCGGCAGACCCATGGGCTCGGCCCGGCCGAGATGACCCGGATGTACGAGCACCACGACGCCGTACTGCACGCCGTGCGCGAGGGGGTGCTGATCCTCGGCGGCGACGGGCGGGTGCTGCTCGCCAACGACGAGGCGCGCCGGCTGCTGGACCTCCCCCGGGACGCCGACCGACGGCAGGTGCGGGAGCTGGGGCTGGGGCCGGGACCGACCCGGCTGCTGGAGGCGGGCGAGGCCGCGTCCGACGAGGTCGTCCAGGCCGGTGACCGGCTGCTGGCGGTGAACATCCGGCCCACCGCCCCGTACGGCGGCGCTCCGGGGCTCGTGGCCACCTTCCGTGACACCACGGAGCTGCTGGCCCTGTCCGGGCAGGCCGAGCTGGCGCGGGGCCGGCTGTCGTTCCTGTACGAGGCGGGCATGCGGATCGGCACCACGCTCGACGTGCGGCGCACGGCGGAGGAGCTGTCGGAGGTGGCGGTGCCGCGCATGGCCGACTTCGTCACCGTGGAGCTGCTGGACTCGGTGCTGCGCGGCGAGGAGCCCACCAGCGCGGTGCGCGAGATGCGCCGTACCGCGCTGCGCACCACACACACCGGGCACCCGTTGCAGCCGGTGGGCGAGGTGATCCGGTTCGTGATGGCCGACACCCCGATGGCGGCGGCGCTGCGCGGGGGCAAGGCCGTCCTGGTGCCGGACCTGCGCACCGCACAGGACTGGCGGGCGCGGGACGCCGGCGGGGCCGAGCGGGTGCTGGACTACGGCATCCACTCGCTGATCACGGTGCCGCTGCGGGCCCGCGGGGTGATCCTCGGCATGGCCGACTTCTGGCGGGGCGCGGGCTCTCCCCGGTTCGAGGAGGAGGACGTCGCGGTGGCCGAGGAGCTGGTCGCCCGGGCCGCGGTGGCCATCGACAACGCCCGCCGGTACGCCCGTGAGCACGAGATGGCGGTGACGCTGCAACGCAGTCTGCTGCCGGTGGGGCTGCCGGAGCAGGACGTGCTGGAGATCGCGTCGCGGTATCTGCCGGCCCGCGCGGGTGTGGGCGGCGACTGGTTCGACGTCATCCCCCTGCCCGGGTTCCGGGTGGCGCTCGTCGTCGGGGACATCGTGGGGCACGGGATGCAGGCCGCGGTGACCATGGGGCGGCTGCGCACGGCCGTGCTGAACTTCTCGTCGCTCGACCTCACCCCGGACGAGCTGCTCGGGCACCTGGACGAGATGGTGAACCGGCTGGACTCGCAGACCGCGACCGCCGACGACGACCATGTGCCGCTCACCGGCGCCACCTGTCTGTACGCCGTCTACGACCCGGTCTGCGGGCGCTGTGCCGTCTCCCGCGCCGGGCATCTGGCGCCCGCCGTGGTGGATCCGGAGGGCCGGGTGACCTTCCCGGACCTGCCCCTGTCGCCGCCGCTGGGGGTGGGCGGGCACCCCTTCGAGACGGGTGAGCTGGAACTGCCCGAGGGCAGCCGGCTCGTCCTGTTCACCGACGGGCTGATCGAGAGCCGGGGCCGGGACGTCGACGAGGGCCTGGCGCTGCTCTCCTCGACCGTCGCGCACGCGGACCGGACACCGGAGGAGACCTGCCGCGCCCTGGTGGAGCGGATGCTGCCCGAGCGGCCCAGTGACGACGTGGCCCTGCTGGTCGCCCGGACCCGGCGGCTCGACCCGTCCTGCGTGGCGACCTGGGACGTGCCGTTCGACGTGACGGCCGTGCCCCGGGTACGGGGCGAGGTGAGCCGGCGGCTGGCCGACTGGGGGCTGGAGGAGACGGCGTTCGCCACCGAACTCATCCTCAGCGAACTGCTGACCAACGCCATCCGTTACGGCGCCCCGCCCGTGCGGGTCAGGCTGCTGCTGGGCCGCACCCTGGTCTGCGAGGTGTCGGACGGCAGCAACACCTCCCCCCGGCTGCGGCGCGCGGCCAGCACCGACGAAGGGGGCCGGGGGCTGTTCCTCGTCTCCCAGTTCGCGGACCTGTGGGGGACCCGTTACGCGGCGCGGGGGAAGGTCATCTGGGCCGAGCAGACCCTGGACCGGGCGACGGAGCCGGATCCGTCCCTCCTGTTCGACGTCATGGGCCTGTGACCGGTGCCCGGGGCGCGGTGACCTGCCGGTCCGGCGCGGGGCGGGTGTCCGGCGCGGAGCCGGCGATCCACTCCACGACCTCGTCGGTCAGTTCCCGTAGCCGGTCGTTGGTGCGGGGCATGCGGGCCCGGTGCCAGGGGGTGTGGCCCCACTGCCGTTCGAGGGTCCACGGGGGTCCGCCGCGCTGGGCCTCGGCGAGGAAGCAGACCTCGTGGTCGAGGACGGCCTCCAGGACGACGCGCCGGCCGTCGTGCGCGTGTGTGGCCATCCAGAGGAAGCCCTCGGGTACGAAGCCTTCCTCGCTGTTGGGCTGCCAGTCGTACGTGCCGAGGGTGCTGTCGCCGCTGTCGTGGTCGATGCCCTCGGTCCAGGCGCCCGGGTCGCCGGTCAGGGCCTCGGCGATGCGGCGGACGCAGGGCAGCAGCATCGCCCGGGTGGCCTCCTCGTCCCGGTGGTGGCGGTCCCACAGCGCCGGGTCGCCCAAGCCCCGTCGGAAGGAGCGGCCGCCGAGGGGGGTGAACCGGGCGGCGTCCGCGCGGTGCCGGGCGAGCCAGGCGCGCAGTTCGGCGTGGAAGTCGGCCATGGTCAGCCGGTCGCCGACGGTGTGCTGGGTGGCCGCCTCCAGCACGTGCCCCAGGGCCAGGGTGGCGTTTCCGCCGCCGAGCGACCACAGGCTGAACTCCTCGGCGTCGACGCGGTGCGTGCCGAACGGCGGGTAGGGCCCCCGGCGGGGGTGGGCGAGGACGAAGAGCGTCTTGGCGAGGGAGTAGACGTCGGCCCGCTCGCCGGCTCCGGGGCCGGCGGCCCGGCGCATCTCGGGAGCGAGGAAGTTGGCGGGGCCGATGCCTTCTCCCTGCCGGGTCAGTCCGGCGGGCATGTGGGCGATGGCCGCGATCCCGAAGTCGCCCAGGACCGGCGCGCCGTCGTACCAGAAGAGGTTGTCGGGCTTGATGTCGCGGTGGTAGGTGCCCTGCTCGGCGAGGGCGGCCAGGGTTCCGGCCAGCTCGGCGACGTGGGCGACGACATCGAGGAGGGTGGAGTTCCCGTCGAGGGCGTCGGCCAGCGGGCGGGCGTGCGGCATGGCGTACCAGCGGGGCCGGTCGCCGTGTTCGTCGTCGATGTCCCAGACCGGCAGGATGCCGGGCGTGCCGGTCATCCGGTGCATGTACAGCGCCTCCTGGTGGAACCGCTGGAGGCGGATCCGCTGGAACCGGGTGAGGCGCTGGCCCGGCAGGTCGGCGCAGTGCTTGACGACGGCCTCGCGGCCACCGTCCACCTCGGCGGCCTTGCGCACGAAGGACTTCGTACGGCCGAGACTGCCCAGGTCCCGCCAGCGTGGCAGGTCGTAATCGCGCTGGGCGGGGGGACGTTGGGGGCGGGCGGGGCGCCTCGGTGCTCTTCCGGACATGGGGAGCACGCTAACCCGGACCGGCCCCGGAGGAACAGGCGAACCGGCGGGCCCGTACGGGGCGACGGGGCCGTGGGCGGGCGCCCGGGACCGGGCGCGGCCGGAACCTGGGCGGGCGGGGTCGTGGACGGTCGGCGGGGGGTACGATTCGGCGGCGTGATGATCACGTACGAGTGGCGGGGCGACTTCGACAACGCCGCTCTCAACGCGCTGCACGCCGACGGTTTCGGTCATCCGGTCACCGCGGCCGACTGGCGGGCGCGGGTCGGGCGTCACAGTCTGGGCTGGGTCTGCGCCCGGCGGGACGACGCTCTCGTCGGCTTCGTGAACGTCGCCTGGGACGGCGGGGCCCACGCCTTCCTGCTGGACACAGTGGTCGCCCCGGCGTGCCGGTCCCGGGGCGTGGGCGCGTCACTGGTCGCCCGCGCGGCCGACGGGGCCCGGCGCGCCGGCTGCGCGTGGCTCCACGTCGACTTCGAGGAGCACCTGCGCCCGTTCTACCTGGATTCCTGCGGGTTCGCGGAGACGTCCGCGGGTCTCATCGCCCTGCGGAGCTGAGCCCCCGAGCCGGGAACGGGCGCTCCGCGTACGGCGGCTGGTATTACTGATGCATGCAGGAAGAGACCGCGCGGTCCGCGATCGACACGTTCATCTCCGCGTTCAACGCCTCGGACGACGCCTATGTGACGGCCCTGCTGTCCCAGGCCCTGACCCCGGACGTGGTCTTCTGGGGGCCGCTCGGGCGCAGTGAAGGGATCGAGGCGGTCGAGCGGTTCGTGCGGGACATCCGGCGCCACCCGGCGGGGGCCGGCACGATGGTGCGCTGCTCGGCGGTGGACATGCCCGACGAATGGGCCCGGTACCAGTGGGTCTTCACCCTGCCCGACGGAGGCCCCCGCCTGGCGGGAACGGACGTCGTCCACCTGCGACGGAACCTCATCGACCAGGTCATCGTCTTCGCGGGGGAGATCGGACCGCCCGCCTCCTGAGCCGCCCTCCCCCGGCACCCGGATGCCCTGCGTCATGCTGCTCCAGCAGCTTTGACCGGGTGCACTAGTTTTCCGGCGACGCCCGCTGGCACCGCCACTCGTCGGGCGGCGGACTCACCGGAGGACGACCCATGCCACGACAGGCGCCGTATCTCGCGATGGCCGATGTGCTGCGCGCGCGGATTCTCGCGGGAGAGTGGGGTGTCGGGGAACGGCTGCCGTCCCGGGCCCGTCTCGCGCGGGAGTACGGGGTCGGGCGCAACGTCGTACAGCGGGCGATGGACCGTCTGATCATCGAGGGCCTCCTCGAAGGGCGGGCCGGTTCGGGCACCTATGTGCGGGTGCCGCGCGAACGCCTGCGGCTGGTGCGCTCCCGGCACCGGGAACGACGGGGTGCCGCTCCCGCCGGTACCAGGGAGCGGGGCCGGGCCGACGCCTGGGACGCGCACAGCGTGGTACGTGTGCCCGCTCCCGAGGAGATCGCCGGGCGGCTGGCCATCGGCGTGGGCGATCTGTGCGTGACCACCCACTACGAGTTCCTGGCCGGGGGACAGCCCGTGCAGCTCTCCGAGTCGTGGGAGCCGATGGCCCTGACGGGCGGCACACCCGTCGTGCTGCCCGAGACGGGCCCGCTGGCGGGCAAGGGCGTGGTCGCGCGCATGCGGTCCATCGGGGTGGTCGTCGAGACCGTGGTGGAGGTGCCGCGTCCGGCCCGCGCCACCCGGGAGCAGGCGCTCCTGCTGGGGATCGGCCTCGGGGATCTGGTGCTGCGGATCGAACGGACCATCTTCGCCACGGACGGACGCCCGGTGGAGACCGCCGACATCGTCATCCCCGACGCGCGCCGGGAAGTGGTCTACGAGTTCGGCGTCGAGCGGCCGTAGACACCGCGCGGACACGGCAACGGCCTTTCCACGGACAGTGACGGGAGATTCGTATGTCCAAGGCGTCCCGGCTCGGGCTGCTGCGCGACCCGGACTTCGGGCGGCTGTTCGCCGCCACCGCGCTCGGGCAGCTGGGCGACCGCATCGTGTTCCTGGCGCTGCCGCTGGCCGCGCTGGAGGCGACGCACGCCGACGAGTTCCGGCTCGGGCTGCTGGCCGCGGCGACCACGGCGGGTTCGCTGCTGGTCGGGCTGCCGGCCGGCGCGTGGGTGGACCGTGCGCGGAAACGGCCGGTGCTGGCCGGCGCCGATCTGCTGCGCGCGCTGGTCCTGTCGACGGTTCCGGTGGCGTGGTGGGCGGGGACGCTCACCATCGGCTGGCTCTACGCGGTCGCCCTGGTCCATGGTGTGCTGACCGTCTTCTTCGATGTCGCCTACGCCGGTTACCTTCCGCATGTGGTGGGGCGCGGTCGGCTCCTGGAGGGCAACGCGAAGCTGTCGGCGGTGCGTTCGGTGACGAGTATTGGCGGGCCGACGGTGGCCGGGCCGCTGGCCGCTCTGGTGGGAGCCCCGGCGGCGCTGAGTGCGAGTGCGGCCGGGATGGCCGTGTCGGGGCTGCTCGCGCTGACCGTCCGGACCCGCGAGCCGCGGCCGGAGCCGGGCCCGGGTCCCCGGCTGGGCCGGGAGATCGCGGAAGGGGTGCGGTTCGTGTTCGGGCACCCCGTCCTGCGTGCGGTCGTGCTGGGCGACGCGGTGTTCAACCTGTTCCTGGCCCTGTACCAGAGCATGCTGCTGGTCTTCCTGACGCGTGAGGCCGGTCTGACCCCGTCGGGCATCGGCCTGGTGCTGGCCGGGATGGGATGTGGGGCCCTGCTGGGCGCGCTGCTGGCCACCAGGGTCTCGGCGCGCGTGGGGCAGGGCCGGGTCGTCTGGTTGGCGTCCCTGGCCACTTGCCCGTTGACCGCCCTGATGCCGGTGGCCCGGCCGGGCTGGGGCCTCTACGCGGGCGCGGCCGGGCTCGCGGCTCTGTCGCTGGGCGGGGTCGTCCGGGTCGTGGCCCAGTCGAGCCTGCAACAGGCCCTGACGCCTGACCGGTTGCTGGGCCGGATGAGCGCGACGGCGCGCTTCGTGTCCTGGGCCGGTATTCCGCTGGGCGGGGTGCTGGGCGGGGTCTCGGGTGCCGTGTTCGGTGTCACGGCCACCCTGTGGGCCGGGGCCGTGGGCATGACGTTGAGTGTGCTGCCCAGTCTGTTGTCCCCGCTGCGGGGTTCGGGTGGCGGGGTGGTGCCGGTGCCGCGGGTGTCCGCCTGATCTCAGAGTCGGGTGAGGATCGCGTCGAGGCCGAACTCGAAGCGGGCGTCGAAGGATTCCGCGCCCAGGTGGGCCAGGGTGCGGTGCAGGGCGGGGTGGGTGTCCGCGGAGACCGCCCGGGCCAGGCTTCCGTCCCGGGGCCGGGCGGCGGCCGACTGTTCCTCCTGGGCCAGGCCGAGCGTGAAGTAGACCAGGGCCCACATGGTCCAGGCCGCCTCGCGTTCGGTCATGCCGCCGTCGAGCAGGGCGCCGACGAGTGCCTCGGCGAAGCGCAGGGTGTGCGGCTCGGCGGGGTAGGTGCCGGTCACCAGGGCGGCGCCGTCACGGCGGGCGAGCAGCGCGCGGCGGTAGCGGCGGACGAGTTCGCGCGCCCGGTCGTCCCAGGCGTCGGGCAGGCGGTCGAGCGGGGCCTCCCCGACGACGGCGTCCGCCATCAGCTCCAGCAGCCGGGCCTTGGTCTTCACATGCCACAGCACGGTGTTCATCCGGACCCCGAGGCGGTCGGCGACCGCTCGGGTGGACAGGGCGTCGAGCCCGTTCTCGTCCAGCAGTTCCAGGGCCGTGCGCACCACCGCGCCGGCGTCCAGCCGGGGGCCGCGCTCCGCATCCGCTTGCTTCTTGGTCACTGACCTAGTTTACTGCGCCCACGACTATTGGTCACTGACCAAGAAGGAGGCAGGCGTGGAACAGCAGGTCGTCATCGCCGGAGGAGGCCCCGTCGGGCTCTGGCTCGCCGCCGAACTGCGGCTGGGCGGGGTCACGGTCACCGTCGTGGAGGAACGCCGGGAGCGCGACCAGCGGTCCAGGGCGCTCACCGTGCATCCGCGCACCCTGGAGATCCTGGCGTCCCGGGGTGCCCACGGCCCCTTCCTCAAGGCGGGGACCCCCATCCCGGGCGGCCATTTCGGCGGGCTCGGCACCCGGCTGGACTTCCGGGCGCTGGACACCCCGTTCCCGTACACCCTGGCGCTCCCGCAGGCCAGGACGGAGGAGTTCCTCGAGGAGCGTGCGCTCGCGCTCGGCGCCCGCCTCCTGCGCGGACACCGCGTCACCGGCCTGACCCAGGCACCGGACGCGGTGACCGTGCGCGTACAGGGCCCCGAGGGGCCGTACGAACTGCGGGCCGCGTACGCCGTCGGCTGCGACGGAGTGCGCAGCACCGTCCGCGCGGCGGCCGGCATCGGCTTCCCCGGCACGCCCGCCACCGTCCTGGGCTTCCTCGGGGACGTACGGCTGGACAGCCCCCCGCCGCCCGGATTCAGTGTCTGCGGCCCGTCCGGCGGGCTGATGGCCGTACCGCTGCCCGGCGGGACGACCCGGCTGGTCGGCATCACCCCGGACGACCTGACGGCCATCTGGCCGGGCGATCTCACCCTGGACGAACTGCGGGCCAAGGTACGGGCGATCGCCGGGCGGGACTTCGGGCTGCGCGACCCCGTCTGGCTCTCCCGCTTCGGCAACGCCACCCGGCAGGCCGAGCGCTACCGCGACGGGCGGGTGCTGCTCGCCGGGGACGCCGCCCACCAGCACTTCCCCACCGGCGGGGTGGGCATGAACGTGGGCATCCAGGACGCGCACAACCTCGGCTGGAAGCTCGCGGCCGTCCTCGCCGGCCGGGCCGGCGAGACACTGCTGGACTCCTACCACGACGAGCGCCACCCGGTGGGCGCCCGCCTGCTGGAGAGCAGCCGCGCCCAGACCGCCCTGATGACGGCCTTCTCACCGGAAGGGCTGGCGCTGCGCGCGGAGTTGGGCGCACTGCTGGCCGCCCAGCCGGCCCTCAACGCGACACTGGCCGAGCGGGTCTCCGGGCTCGCCGACGGCTACCCTCCCGAGGACCCGGCCGCTCATCCGCTCACCGGCACCCGCGCCCCGGATCTGGCCGTCGAGGGCTCCGAGGGGCTGTTCTCCCTGCTGCGCCCGGGCCGCCCGCTCCTGCTCGACCTCGCCGGGGACCTGCCCGCCGGACCCCCGGCGCCGGGCACCGTCCGGCACACCGGCGCCCTCCTCGGGTCACCGGCGGCCTGGGCCGGGGTGCGTACCGCACTGATCCGCCCGGACGGCCATGTCGCCTGGGCCAGGACGGAACGGGACCGCACGGCCGAAGAGCACGGGCGCTGAGGGGGGTTGAGGGAAACCAAGGGAAACCGAGGAAACCCCGAGGCAAAAAGAACGAAGGCAAGGAGGTCACCCACTCCTTGCCACTCTCAACTTATAGCGCACAGGGGGCCTTGCGGCAAGGCCCCCTTCGTACCGCAGAATCATCGACCTGAGCCGGGAAGCCGCCGAAATGGGAGTTCTGCGAAGTGCGTGTGCTGTTGTCGACCTATGGGTCACGTGGGGACGTGGAACCGCTGGCGGGGCTCGCGGTCCGGTTGCGTGAGCAGGGCGCCCAGGTGCGGGTGTGCGCGCCGCCGGACGAGGACTTCGCGCGGCGGCTGGCCGACGTCGGCGTGCCGCTGGTGCCGGTCGGTCCCTCGGCCCGCGCGCTGACGCGGGCGGCGCCGTCCCCCTCCTCCCTGCCCGAGCGCGCGGCCCGGCTGATCGCCGGGCAGCTCGGGCCGGTCACCGAGGCGGCCGAGGGCTGCGATCTGCTGGTGGCGACCGGTGCGCTGCCCGCCGCCGCGGGCGCGCTGTCGGTGGCCGAGAAACTGGGCATCCCCTCGGTGTCCGTCACCTTCCAGCAGCTCACCCTGCCCGCGCCGCACCGCCGGCCGCTGGCCTACCCGGGCCGCCCGCTCCCGCCGGAGGTGACCGACCACAAGGCACTGTGGGAACTGGACGCGCGGAACGTCAACGCGCTGTTCCGCGAGGCTCTCGACACCCATCGGGCGTCCCTCGGTCTGCCGCCGGTGGACGACGTCCGCGCCTACGTCGTAGGCGACCGGCCCTGGCTGGCGAGCGATCCGTTCCTGGACCCGTGGCACGAGACGGCGGGCCTCGACGTCGTACAGACCGGCGCGTGGATCCTGCCCGACACACGACCGCTGCCCGCCGACCTGATGGCGTTCCTCGACGCCGGCGCCCCACCGGTCTACGTGGGTTTCGGCAGCATGCCCCTGCACGCGGCGGCGGACATGGCCCGCGTCGCCGTCGAGGCGGTCCGCGCGCAGGGCCGCCGTATGGTCCTGGCACGCGGCTGGGCGGAGCTGTCTCCCGGCGGCGACCGGGACGACTGCTTCGAGGTCGGGGAGGTCAACCAGCAGGCGCTGTTCGCCCGGGTGGCCGCCGTCGTGCACCACGGCGGCGCGGGCACCACGACGACGGCCGCCCGGGCCGGAGCGGCCCAGGTGGTGGTGCCCCAGGTGGCCGACCAGCCGTACTGGGCGGGCCGGGTCGCCGAACTGGGCATCGGCGCGGCCCACGACGGCCCCGCCCCCACCGTCGCCTCGCTGTCGGCGGCGCTCCGCACGGCGCTCGCCCCCGAGACCCGCGCGCGGGCGACCTCCGTGGCGGGCCGGGTCCGCGCGGACGGGGCGTCGGTGGCGGCGCGACTGCTGCTCGACGGCGTCACTTCCCGCTGACAGAACCATCAGCCCTGCCGACACGACCGCCACTCCCCGCTGACGGGAATCACCAGTCCGGCCGGCACGACTGCCGCTCCCTGCTGACAGAATTGCCAGTCCGGCTGACAGAACCGCGATTCCCGGCGGACCGGGTCACCACTCCCTGCTGACAGAACCGCCGGTCCAGTCCCTCCGGATCGCCAGTCCCGGCCGGCGCTACCGTCAGTCCCCTCCGGCTCGGCCTCCGGCCCCGACTCCCCCGACGCCCCGGACGCCCCGCCCCGACGCCACGACCACTACCCGGCCGAACCAGCGGCCACATCGGAGACACCCACGTGACACCCCACCTGACCACCAGCGCCTTCGACCTTCCCGACCGGCTGTCCGCCAAGGCCGATCCGGCGCTGATCGCCGACGACGAACGGCACTTCGCGGCGATCGCGGAGTGTCTCGAACAGTCGATCGCCGAGCTGTCCGCCCGTCTCGACGCCGAACGCAGGGCACCCGGCGGCACCGGCCGGCAGGCGATGGACCGGGACGCGGAGATCCACCGGCTGACCGCCCGGCTGCGCACGCTGCGCCGCTTCGGCCTGGACCTGTGCCTGGGACGCATGGTCGTCGCGGACGACCCCGAGCCGGTGTACGTCGGGCGGCTCGGCCTCACCGACAGCACGGGCCGGCGGCTGCTGGTCGACTGGCGTTCCCCCGCGGCCGAGCCGTTCTTCGGGGCCACCCACGCCCACCCGATGGGCCTGGCGAGCCGCCGCCGGTACCGCTGGACGAACGGCCGGATCGGTGACTACTGGGACGAGGTGTTCACCGCCGAGGGCCTGGTGGGGCACGCCGCGCTGGACGACCAGTCCGCGTTCATCGCCGGTCTCGGCGGCAGCCGTTCGGAGCGGATGCGGGATGTGCTCGGCACCATCCAGGCCGACCAGGACGCCATCATCCGGGCGGGCTCCCGGGGCGCGCTCGTGGTGGACGGCGGCCCGGGCACCGGAAAGACCGTCGTCGCCCTGCACCGTTCCGCCTACCTCCTGTACGCCGATCCCCGGCTCGGCCACCGCAGGGGCAGGGTGCTGTTCGTCGGCCCGCACCGGCCGTACCTGTCCTACGTCTCCGATGTGCTGCCCAGCCTCGGCGAGGAGGGCGTGCAGACCTGCACACTGCGGGACCTCGTCGCCGAGGGAGCGCAGGCGGTGGCCGAGGCCGACCCGGAGGTGGCCCGGCTGAAGTCGTCCGCGCGGATGGTGCGGGCGATCGAGACGGCCGTGAGGTTCTACGAGGAACCGCCCGCCGAGGGCATGACGGTCACCACCCCCTGGTCCGACATCCGGCTGAGCGCCGACGACTGGGCGGCGGCGTTCGACGCGGCGGAACCGGGCACGCCCCACAACGAGGCCCGCGAGCAGGTACTCGAGGAGCTGCTGACGATCCTTCAGGACAAGCACGACGGCGATGCGCCGCCCGAGTTGCTGCGCAGGTCGCTGCGGGCGAACCGGCAGCTGCTGGCGGCCGTCGACCGGGCGTGGCCGCTGCTGGAGGCGGCCGACCTGGTCGGGGACCTGTGGACGGTGCCCGCCTATCTGCGGCTGTGCGCGCCCTGGCTGGACCGCGACGAGGTCCGGCGGTTGCAGCGCGCGGACGCCCAGGCCTGGACGGTGTCGGACCTGCCGCTGCTGGACGCGGCACGGCAGCGGCTCGGCGACCCGGACGTGGCGCGGCGCGAACGCCGGCGCGTGGCGGTCCTCGCGGCGCAGCGGGAGCGCATGACGCAGGTCGTCGACAACCTGATAGAGGCCGTGGCGACCTCCGGGGCCGACGGGGACGACGGTGAGGGCCTGGTGCGGATGCTGCGCGGCGAGGACGCCAAGGTCAGCCTGGTGGACGAGTCCGAACTGCCCTCGGCCGACCCCGACCTGCTCGCCGGGCCGTTCGCGCACATCGTGGTGGACGAGGCGCAGGAACTGACCGACGCCGAGTGGCAGATGCTGCTCCAGCGGTGCCCGTCCAGGAGCTTCACCATCGTCGGGGACCGGGCGCAGGCCAGGCACGGGTTCACGGAGTCGTGGCGGGAGCGGCTCGAACGGGTGGGGTTCGACCGGATCCGCCTGGCCTCCCTGAGCGTGAACTACCGGACGCCGGAGGAGGTCATGGCGGAGGCCGAGCCGGTCATCCGGGCCGCGCTGCCCGACGCCAACGTGCCTGTGTCCGTGCGCCGCAGCGGTGTTCCCGTGGTCCACGGGCCGGTCGCGGACCTGCGCCCGGTCCTGGACGCCTGGCTCGCCGCACACGCCGAAGGGATCGCCTGTGTCATCGGCGACCCCACGTTCCCGGCGACGCCCCGGGTCCGCTCGCTGCCGCCGGAGCTGACGAAGGGTCTCGAATTCGACCTGGTCGTCCTCGTCGACCCGGACCGCTTCGGCACCGGCGTCCAGGGAGCGGTGGACCGCTACGTCGCCATGACCCGGGCCACCGGACGGCTGGTCCTCCTCACCGGCCCGTGACCCCGTTCCGGCGGCGCCCCGGGGCATGCGACGATCCTGACGCGACGAAGGAGGGGCCTGTGCGGTTGCGCGATGTGTCACCGGGCGATGTCGACGCCTATGTCCGGATGCGGTGCGATCCCGTGATGATGACCGACCTCGGCGGGCCCCTGCCCCGCGCGGGGGTGGCGGACAAGGTCGCGCGGGACGTCCGCCAGGCGGCGGCCGACGCGGCATGGATCAAGATGATCGTTCCCGACCCGGACCGTCCCCGCGTGGTGGCGGGCACGGTGACGATCTGGTCCCACGACACCGGCGACGGGCCGCTCTCGGAGATCGGGTGGATGGTGCTGCCGGAGTTCCAGGGGCGCGGGCTGGGCAAGCGAGCCGTCCGGGCGCTGCTGGAGCAGGCCCGGGACCAGGATCGCTGGGGCGTGGTGCACGCCTTTCCCGCGATCGGCAACGCGGCGTCGAACGGCATCTGCCGGTCCGTGGGCTTCCGGCTCCGGGGGGAGACCGAGGTGGACTTCGCGGGCCGGGTGATCCGGGCCAACCACTGGGCCATCGATCCGCGGACGATCGGGCACCGATGACGACTACGGGCCCGGACCGCACCGGCGGAGGAGACCGGCCGGTGTCCGGCCCGGACTTCTACGCTCATGTGGCTACGCGCGCCGAGGTGCTCGGGGTGGGGATCGGGTCCGCGCCCGGGGACTGGGAAGCGGTGTTGGGGGCGGACTGTGTGGACGATCCCGGCAAAGGGCTGCTGCGCCGGGACCACGGGCTGGTGGAGATCTCCTTCTCGGCGGACGGCGGGCCCCTGTCCTGCTTCGGGATCAGCGTGCAGGCGCACCGGCTGATCCACGGGCAAGGGGTGCCGCCGGCCCTGGCGCGGGCGTACGGGGAGTTCGCGCCCCGTGTCCGGTTCGAGGAGGTGCGGGCCGGGATCCTCGCCCTGGGGTGCACGGTCGAGCCCGACGACCTCTCGGGCGACGTGCACCGCTACCGCGTGCCCGAGTCCGGCGTCCGCGTCTTCGTCGTCGACGACCCCGACCCGTACGGCGACGGTGATCACGACGTCCACGATCCCGAGCTCCACCAGGCGGGCGACATCTGGTCGTTGAGCGTATCGCCGGCCTGGTGGGAGCGGAGCCGGTAGGCCGCGCGCCGGCCGTACGGTCGTCACCGTGTCGCCGGTGTGACGCATGCCCGTAGACTCGGTGCGCCCTGGCCCGTCCGCACACCTTCGTCGGGAATCGGATGAACTCTCGGCTACGCACCCTCGGCAGCGGCCTCGTCACCTGCGCCGCTCTCGTCTGGTTCGGCTGCCAGGCGATCGACGGTTCCGGCGCGCTGCGACTCTGGGCGGCCTTCATGCTGGTCGTCGCCGTGGTGACGGGTGCCGGTGCCGTCCTGGACCGTCTCCGTTCGCGGCCCGGGCGCCGCCGGGCGCGCGAGCGCGGGGTTCAGCCTTCGAAGCGGTAGCCCATGCCCGGTTCGGTGATCAGATAGCGGGGGCGGGAGGGGTCGGTCTCCAGTTTGCGCCGCAGCTGGGCCATGTAGACGCGCAGGTAGTTGCTCTTGTCGCTGCGCGAGACCCCCCAGACCTCCTGGAGCAGCCGTTTCTGTGTGACGAGCCGGCCGGGGCGGGTGACCAGGATCTCCAGCAGATGCCATTCGGTGGGGGTGAGGCGGACCTCCCGGCCGTCGCGCACGGCCTTCTTCGCGCACAGGTCGATGGTGAAGGCATCCGTCTCCACCACGGTCGGCTCCGGAACCGGCGGTGCCTCCTCGGCGCGGCGGACGGCGGCCCGTAACCGGGCGAGCAGCTCGTCCATGCTGAACGGCTTGGTGACGTAGTCGTCGGCGCCGGCGTCCAGCGCGGCGACCTTCTCGTCCGAGGCCTGCCGGGCGGACAGCACCAGGACGGGGACGCGGGTCCAGCCGCGCAGGGCCCTGAGCACGTCGACGCCGTCCATGTCGGGCAGGCCGAGGTCCAGCAGCACGACGTCGGGCCGCCGGGCGGCGGCGAGGCGGAGCGCGGTGGCTCCGTCGGGAGCCGTGTCGACGCCGTACCGGCGGGCCCGGAGGTTGATCAGGAGGGCCCGTACGAGCTGCGGGTCGTCCTCCACGACGAGGACCCGGGTCATGGGTGTGCACCTTTCCTGTCATGGCCGTGGGAGCCGACGGCACCGGCACGCGCCATGGTGCCGCCGGCTCCCGTGCGGTCGTGCGGGGCCGTCACCGCCTGGCCGTGAGGTCCTTGAGCGCGATGTTCAACTCCAGGACGTTCACGCGTGGTTCGCCGATGAATCCCAGCGTGCGCCCCTCGGTGTGGTCGGCGACCAGCTCGCGTACCGCGGTGACGGGCAGGTGGTTGCGCGCGGCGACCCGGCGGACCTGGAGGGCGGCGTAGGCCGGGGAGATGTCCGGGTCCAGGCCGGAGCCTGAGGAGGTGACGGCGTCGGCGGGGACGTCCGAGGGGCTGACCGGGTGACCGGGCACCGAGTTGTCCCGGACGACCTTGGTCTTGGCGTCCTCGACCTGCCGGAGCAGTTCCTTGTTGTCGGCGGCGAGATTGGTCGCCCCGGACACGAGCAGCCGGTACTGGGTGTTGACCGAGTTCTCGGCCAGTCCGTGTGCCGGGCGGGGCTGGAAGTACCGGAGGCTGTAGCCCTGTTGTCCGATCAGGGAGGAGCCGACGACCTTGCCGTCCGCCTTGATCTCGGAGCCGTTGGCCGCGCCGGGGAAGAGCGCCTGGGCCACACCTGTGACGGCCAGCGGATAGAGGACGCCTGTGAGCACGGTCAACACCAGCAGTGCGCGCAGGCCGGCGCCGAGCAGACGGCCGGTGTTCACAACGGAGTTCTTCATGTCCTTCACGCGATCCCGGGGATCAGAGAGACGAGCAGGTCGATGAGCTTGATGCCGGCGAACGGCGCGATGAGGCCGCCGACGCCGTAGATCCCGAGGTTGCGGCGCAGCATCCGGTCCGCGCTCATCGGCCGGTACCGCACGCCCTTCAGGGACAGCGGCACCAGCGCGACGATGATCAGCGCGTTGAAGACGACCGCCGACAGGATCGCGGAGTCCGGCGAGGACAGGTGCATGATGTTCAGCTTGTCCAGGCCCGGGTAGACCGCCGCGAACAGCGCCGGGATGATCGCGAAGTACTTCGCCACGTCGTTGGCGATGGAGAACGTCGTCAACGCGCCCCGGGTGATGAGGAGTTGCTTGCCGATCTCGACGATCTCGATCAGCTTGGTCGGGTCGGAGTCGAGGTCGACCATGTTGCCGGCCTCCTTGGCGGCCGACGTGCCGGTGTTCATGGCCACGCCGACGTCCGCCTGGGCGAGGGCGGGCGCGTCGTTGGTGCCGTCGCCGGTCATCGCGACCAGCCTGCCGCCGGCCTGCTCCCGTTTGATGAGTGCCATCTTGTCCTCGGGGGTGGCCTCGGCGAGGAAGTCGTCCACGCCCGCCTCCTCGGCGATGGCCTTGGCGGTCAGCGGGTTGTCACCCGTGATCATGACCGTTCTGATGCCCATGCGGCGCAGCTCCTCGAACCGCTCCCGCATGCCCTCCTTGACGACGTCCTTGAGGTGGATGACGCCGAGCACCCGGGCGCCGTCCGCGTCCTCCACCGCGACCAGCAGCGGGGTGCCGCCGGCCGCGGAGATCCGGTCGGCGATCCGGTCCGCGTCCTCGGCGACCGTGCCGCCCCGCTCCACCACCCAGGCGATGACCGAGGCGGAGGCGCCCTTGCGGACCCTGCGGCCGTCGACGTCCACGCCGGACATGCGGGTCTGGGCGGTGAAGGCGACCCATTCGGCGCCGGCGAGTTCGCCGCGGTGCCGTTCCCGCAGCCCGTACCCCTCCTTCGCCAGGACCACGACGGAGCGGCCCTCGGGGGTCTCGTCGGCCAGCGACGACAGCTGGGCGGCGTCGGCGAGCTCGGCCCGGGTCGTACCGCGCACCGGCACGAACTCGGCGGCCTGCCGGTTGCCGAGGGTGATGGTGCCGGTCTTGTCGAGCAGCAGCGTCGAGACATCACCGGCGGCCTCGACCGCACGCCCCGACATGGCCAGCACGTTGCGCTGCACGAGGCGGTCCATGCCCGCGATGCCGATCGCGGAGAGCAGGGCGCCGATCGTGGTCGGGATCAGGCAGACCAGCAGGGCGACCAGCACCACCATCGTCAGATGGGTGCCGGCGTGATCGGCGAACGGCGGCAGGGTGGCGCAGGCCAGCAGGAACACGATGGTCAGCGAGGCCAGCAGGATGTTCAGCGCGATCTCGTTCGGCGTCTTCTGCCGGGCCGCGCCCTCCACGAGGCCGATCATCCGGTCGATGAAGGTCTCCCCGGGCCGGGTGGTGATCCTGACGACGATCCGGTCCGACAGGACCTTCGTACCGCCCGTGACGGCGCTGCGGTCGCCGCCGGACTCGCGGATGACCGGCGCGGACTCGCCGGTGATGGCCGACTCGTCCACGGACGCGACGCCCTCCACCACGTCCCCGTCACCGGGGATGACGTCCCCGGCCTCGCAGACCACCAGGTCGCCGACGGTCAGCGCGGTGCCGGGGACCCGCTCCTCGGCGCCGTCCGGCAGCAGCCGGCGGGCGACGGTGTCGGTCTTGGCCTTGCGCAGGGTGTCGGCCTGGGCCTTGCCCCGGCCCTCGGCGACCGCCTCCGCCAGGTTGGCGAAGAGCACGGTCAGCCACAGCCAGGCGCTGATGGTCCAGCCGAACCAGTCGCCGGGGTCCTTCAGGGAGAAGACCGTGGTCAGCACGGAGCCGATCCACACCACGAACATCACGGGAGACTTGACCATCACCCGCGGGTCGAGCTTGCGGAAGGCGTCCGGCAGCGACTTGACGAGCTGCCGGGGGTCGAAGAGGCCCGCTCGGACGCGGCCCTCGGCCGTCTGGTGCCCCGTCGGTGTGTCGTGGTGGGGCGCGAGGGTGGGAGTGGACATCGAGTCCTCTTGCTCGTGTACGTCGGTGCTCATCACGCCAGGCCCTCCGCGAGCGGGCCCAGTGCCAGGGCCGGGAAGTAGGTGAGACCGGTGATGATCAGGATGGCGCCGACCAGCAGGCCGGTGAACAGCGGCTTCTCGGTGCGCAGGGTGCCCGCCGTCACCGGGACGGGCCGCTGCCCGGCCAGCGAGCCGGCGAGGGCCAGCACGAACACCATCGGCAGGAAGCGGCCGAGCAGCATGGCGAGTCCGGTCATGGTGTTGAACCAGTCGGTGTTCGCGTTCAGGCCGGCGAAGGCCGAGCCGTTGTTGTTCGACGCCGAGGTGAACGCGTACAGGACCTCGGAGAAGCCGTGCGCGCCCGGGTTGAGCATCGAGTGCGGCGGGGTCGGCAGGGCGAGGGAGGCCGCGGTGAAGACCAGTACCAGTGCCGGGGTGACGAGGATGTAGCAGGCGGCCAGCTTCATCTCCCGGGCGCCGATCTTCTTGCCCAGGTACTCGGGGGTGCGGCCGACCATCAGGCCGGCGATGAACACCGCGATCACCGCCATGATCAGCATGCCGTACAGGCCGGAGCCGACACCGCCGGGCGCGATCTCGCCCAGCATCATGCCGAGCATCGTGATGCCGCCGCCCAGGCCCGTGAAGGAGGAGTGGAAGGAGTCCACCGCACCGGTCGACGTGAGCGTGGTCGTCACCGCGAAGATCGACGAGCCGCCGGTGCCGAAGCGGACCTCCTTGCCCTCCATCGCCCCGCCCGCGGCCTGGAGCGCCGGGCCGTGGTGGGCGAACTCGGTCCACATCATCAGCGCGGTGAAGCCCAGCCAGACGCCGGCCATGGTGCCGAGGATCGCGTACCCCTGCCGCACGTTGCCGACCAGTACGCCGAAGGTGCGGGTCAGTGAGAAGGGGATCACCAGGATGAGGAAGATCTCCAGCAGGTTCGTGAACGGGGTCGGGTTCTCGAACGGGTGGGCGCTGTTGGCGTTGGCGACGCCGCCGCCGTTGGTGCCCAGCTCCTTGATGGCCTCCTGCGAGGCGTAGGCGCCGCCGCCCCACTGCTGCCGGCCGCCCATGAACTGCCCGACCTCGTGGACGCCGGAGAAGTTCTGCAGCGCTCCGCACGCCACCAGCACCACGGCGGCGAGGGCCGCGACGGGCACCAGGATCCGCAGGGTGCCGCGCACCAGGTCGGCCCAGAAGTTGCCCAGTTCACCGGAGCGCGACCGGGCGAAGCCACGGACCAGCGCCACCGCCACCGCCATGCCCACGGCGGCCGAGACGAAGTTCTGCACGGCCAGGCCGGCGGTCTGCACGACATGGCCCATGGTCTGCTCGCCCGCGTACGACTGCCAGTTGGTGTTGGTCACGAACGACACGGCCGTGTTGAACGACTGCGCGGGAGTGACCGCGGAGAAGCCGAGCGAGCCGGGCAGGACGCCCTGGAGCCGCTGGAGCAGATAGAGGAAGAGGACACCGGCGAGCGAGAAGGCCAGCACAGCGCGCAGATACGCGGGCCAGGTCATCCGGGCGTCGGGGTCGGCGCCGATGCCCCGGTAGATCCACCTCTCCGCCCGCAGGTGCTTCTCGGAGGAGTAGACCCGGGCCATGTAGTTGCCGAAGGGGATGTGGACGAGCGCCAGCGCGCCCACCAGGGCGAGCAGTTGGAGCACGCCTGCCAGTACGGGACCCATGTGCGTGCTCAGAACCTCTCCGGGAAGATCAGGGCGAGGACGAGATAGCCCAGCAGGGCGACGGCCACGACCAGGCCGGCGATGTTCTCGGCGGTCACAGCTTCGTCACCCCCTTGGCGACGAGAGCCACCAGCGTGAAACCGGCGAGCACGGTGACGACGAAGGCCAGATCGGCCATCGCGAACTCCTGGAGTGAGGTTCGGTGGAAACGGACGAGTACGAGGAAAGCGCCTCTCTGGCCGGATCCGGCCGCTTGTTGACGCCTCCCTTACGGCCTCACCCGCGTCTTTGACGGTTCTCTTACGGCTACCGGTCGTCCCCGGCGGCCGGCCGCGTGTTCTCACGAGGCGGTCGGGACGGCCGGAACCTCAGGCGGCAGATCACCGCGTCCGTCTCCCGGCGCACGGCGTGCGCGACGACCGCGCCCCGCTGGTTCCGCAGCAGCCCCTGCCACAACCGCTCCGGCTCGGTCTCCGGGATCAGCACGGTGACCCGGGTGCCGGGCCGGGCGGCGGTCACCTGCCGGACGTAGGCGGCGATCGGCCGGCCGAGGCCGCGCCGGGCGCAGCTCAGCCGCACCAGCGGCACCCCGGGGTCCCACGCGGCCCAGGACCGCTCCAGGGCGTGCACCGCGGCGCGGTCCTCCGGGTCCGGGTGGCACACGGTCACGGCCCGGACCTCGTCGCCCAGGGAGACGGCGGCCGTCAGCGCCTCGAAGGTCAGCCGGGACAGCGAGGACACCGGGACGATCACCAGCGAGCGCTCGCGGTGCGGGGGCTCCGGGACGCGGCCGAGGCCGAGCCGCTCCCCGATGCGGTCGTAGGCCCGGTGCACGGCGACGAAGGCGGCGACCAGCAGGGGCAGCGTCACGACCACCAGCCAGGCGCCCTCGGTGAGCTTGCTCGCCGTGACCACGCCGGCCGAGACGCCGGTGAGCAGCGCGCCGAGGCCGTTGAGCAGGGCCTTCCCGCGCCATCCGGGTCCTCGCTCCAGGCGCCAGTGCCGGACCATGCCCACCTGGGCGACGGTGAAGCCGACGAAGACCCCGATCGCGAACAGCGGCACCAGCGTGTTGGTGTCACCGCCCGAGAAGACCAGCAGGCCCGCCGAGACCCCGGCGAGGGCCAGGACGCCGTGCCGGTGCACCTGCCGGTCGGCCTTGAGCGCGAAGACGTGCGGCAGGTAGTTGTCCCGGGCGAGCAGCTCCAGCAGCACCGGCAGGCCGCCGAAGGAGGTGTTCGCGGACAGCGCCAGCAGGATCATGGTGGCGAACTGCAGGACGTAGAAAGCCCCGTTGTGGCCGAGGGAGGCGTCCGCGAGCTGGGCGAGGACCGTCACGCCCGCGACCGGCTGGAGGTGGAAGCGGCCGATCAGCACGGCCAGGCCGATCAGCATCAGGCCGAGGACGGCGCCGAGGGCGGCCTCCGCGCGCTGTGCCCGCCGCACCCGCGGGGCGCGGAAGGAGGGGACGGCGTTGGCGATGGCCTCGACTCCGGTCAGGGCGCTGCACCCGGAGGCGAAGGCCTTGAGCAGGAGCAGCGCCCCGACCCCGCCTGCGTTGTCCGCGACCACCGAGGCATGACCGGCCGCGGTCGCCGTACTGACCGGGGCGGACCGGAACAGCCCCACGACGATCAGCGCGAGGACGGCGCCCACGAAGACGACGGCCGGCACGATGAACGCCTTCGCCGACTCCGCGATCCCCCGCAGGTTGACGCCCGTGACCAGGGCGAGCACGGCGAGGCACAGCCACAGCCGGGCGCCGTACAGGGCGGGGAAGGCGGACGTCAGCGCGGCCACGCCCGCCGTGACGGCGACGGCCACGTTCAGGACGTAGTCCAGCACCAGTGAGGCGGCGGCCACCAGGCTGGTGCGCGTGCCCAGGTGCGCCTTGGCCACCGCGTACGAGCCGCCGCCGTCGGGGAAGGCCGCGATCACCTGCCGGTAGGAGGCGACGAGTACGGCGAGCAGCGCGGCGATGGCCAGGGTGACGGGCAGGGTGAATCCCAGGCCCCGGGCGCCCGCGGCGGCCAGCACCAGGGCGATGGCCTCCGGGCCGTACGCCACGGAGGCCATCGCGTCCAGGGACAGCGCTGCCAGGCCGGTGACGGCGGTCAGGCGGTGCCGTTCCCCGGTATCGGGCGGCTCCTCGCCGGCGGGGGCGGCGCCGGGCCCGGTGGTCAGGACGGACATGGGTGCGTGCTCCTTCGTTCTTCGGTCGCGTGTGCGGTGCCCCAGGGTGTGTCCGGTTCCGGCCGCCCCCGACCGGTCCCTTACGGGACCTTGGCGCCCGGCGCCCCCGCGCTGACGGGATCTTGACGCCCGCGCGCGGAATCACGCCGGGAAAGTCGCACCGGCGGCGGGCCGGCTTCATCAATGTGCGTCTGCCGGTGCCGGTGGTGGCCGGGCGCGGGCCACGGTAGGCCGGCGGGCAGGGGGGAACTCGTGTCCTCATGCACATCGATCTCACAGGACGTACCGCACTGGTCACCGGCTCGACGCAGGGCATCGGTGCCGCCATCGCCGTCGCGCTGGCCCGGGCCGGGGCCCGGGTGGGTGTCAACGGCCGTGACGAGCGGCGGGTGACCGCGAGCGTGGAGGCGCTGGCGCGGGAGGTGCCCGGCGCCGAGCCGGTACCGGTGGCCGCCGATGTCTCCACCGACGAGGGCGCGGCCCGGGTCGCGCAGCTGCTGCCGCGGGTGGACATCCTCGTCAACAATCTCGGCGTCTTCGGCACCGCCGACCCGCTGGAGATCACCGACGCGGAGTGGCGGCGCTACTTCGAGGTGAACGTCCTCGCCGCCGTGCGGCTGACCCGGCTGTATCTGCCGGGCATGACCGAGCGCGGCTGGGGCCGCGTCCAGTACGTGGCGAGCGACTCCGCGGTGGTCACCCCCGCGGAGATGATCCACTACGGGATGTCGAAGACCGCCCTGCTGGCGGTGAGCCGGGGCTTCGCCAAGAAGGCCGCGGGCACGGGCGTGACGGTGAACTCGGTCATCGCGGGACCCACCCACACCGGCGGGGTCGAGGACTTCGTATACGAGCTGGTCGACCGGGAGCTGCCCTGGGAGGAGGCGCAGCGCGAGTTCATGCGCCGGCACCGTCCGCAGTCCCTGATCCAGCGGCTGATCGAGCCGGAGGAGATCGCCCACATGGTCGTCTATCTCGCCTCCGATCAGGCGTCGGCGACGACCGGCGGCGCGCTGCGCGTCGACGGCGGGTACATCGACTCGATCCTCCCCTGACCCGTCCCGGGGCCGGGGGCGGTGCCCGAACGGGCAGCGGAAAGGTTTTCACGTGACCGATCTCACGGTCGCCCGTGCCCGGCTCCTTTCATTCATCATCCGGTAAATAAACGGTCTGTAAAACGATGCCTCGACGGACCGTCCAGCCAGTAGGCAGGAGGTATAACGAGACCATAAGTGACCGACACATGACGACAGTTGACAACGTTGATCTGGACAGATAACGTTTCAGTCTGCTATGTGTTTCTAATCTTTAATTCGGGGATCGACCAGCAAGGCCGCGGACACCCCGCATGGATTTCAGCCAATTATTGGCCGAAAGTCCGTGCGGGGTGTCCACAGTACGCGGCGCAAACGGGAGACCAGAGGATGCAACGCCTCTCGCGATGCAGGCAGGGAACACACCGGCGGACGCGCGCACGCCGCGCCGCCGGTCAGCAGCCGTCCGCCAGGGCCCGAACCGCTCCGGCGCGCCGCCTTTGCGACGCCGTCGCCGCCCTTGTGAACTCTCCACGCACCGTCGCGTGACACCCCGCCACCACCCATCACGCGATAAGCGGAGCATGATCCGGTTCGGAATTCAGAATCCATGGGGAGAGGCACGATGCATATCTTCGGCCGTTCGAGAGAACTCCAGTCCCTGGCCGAGGCATTCGACGACAGTGCACGGGGAAACGGCCGACTCGTGATCATCACAGGGGGCCCCGGATCCGGCAAGACCCAGTTGTTGCACGAATTCCTCACCACGCTGCACAGTGCCGACGCCCGCGTACTGACCGGTACGGCCAGTACGGCGGAACGGGCCCAGCCGATGAGTCTGGTCGGGCAATTACTCGACCGCCGTCCCCAGGACCCCGAGCCCCACCCCCTCCCCACGTCCGCCGTGCCCCCGGCGGCCGAGGCGGCCGAGGCGCTGCTGCGCCTGGTCCCCGGCGAACGGCCCCTGGTCATCGCCCTCGACGACGCCCACGCCATGGACCCGGACTCCCTGACGACGGTCGTCCACCTGCTGCGCCGCAGCCGCTCCCGGCGGGTGCTCGTGGTGTGCGCCACCTCCGGGCACCTCGGCGCGCTCCACACGGCCGCGCACACCGAGCTGCTGCGCCAGCCGCACCGGCGGGTCCGGCTGGCCCCGCTGTCGGAGGCGAGCGTCGGCGAACTGCTCGCCGCCCAGGCCGGACGCACCCTGCCGGGGCCCGTGTGCGACGCCTACCACCAGGCCACCGCCGGCAGCCCGCTGCTCGTGCACGCCCTGCTGGACGACAGCGCCGGCCTCGGCCCCGAGATCGGCCCGCCCGTTCCCGGCGCCGCCTACCGCCAGGCCGTACTGTCCCTGCTGCACCGCGGCGAGGCCGGCCAGGTCCGGGTGGCCCGGGCCCTGGCCGCGCTCGGCGCCCCGGTGCCGGGCGCCGCCGTCGCGGAGCTGGCCGGCACCACGCCCGCCGGCGCCCAGGAAGCCGTCGCCGTCCTCAACTCCTCCGGCCTGCTGGACGGGCACGCCTTCCGGCACCCCACCGCCGCCGCGGCCGTCCTGGAGGACATGGACACCGGCGCCCGCACCGAGCTGCACGGCCGGATCGCCCATCTGCTGTATCGTTCCGGCGCCCCCGCCGTCGAGGTGGCACGGCATCTGCACGCCGCGGACCTGGTGCCGGCGCGCTGGGGCGCGGAGGTGCTGCGCGCCGCCGCCGAACAGGCGCTGGCCGCCGACGACGTGGAGCGCTGCACCGCCTATCTCGGCATGGTCCTGCGCGTCTGCGCCGACCCGCGCGAGGGCCACGCCCTGTCGGTGGCCCTGGCCCGAGCCCAGTGGCGTACCAACCCGGCGGCGGCCGGCCCCCATCTGGAGCCGCTGCGCGAGGCCGCGCTGGACGGCGAGCTGAGCATGCGGGACACCGCCACCGTGCTGCGCTATCTGCTGTGGCGGGGCGACACCGGGCTGGCGGCCAAGGCCGTGGCCACGCTCGTACGCGTCCAGTCGCCCGCCGACGCGCAGATCGTCGCCGAGGTGGAGTTCGTACGGCAGTGGTTCTACGGCGTGGCGCTGCCCGGCAGAAGTGTCCCGGTCGCCGGCCTCGACACACGCCCCCGCCCGGTGCGCGCCGACGCCGGCGGACTGGCCTCCCGGGTGGCGGCCCTGGTCGGCGGCGAGGCCACCGACGAGTCCGCGGCGGCCGTCGCGCAGGCCCTGCAAGGACACCGGCTGGACCACCTCAACCTCGAACTGGTCGCGATGTCCCTGCTGGCCATCGCCCACGCCGACCGGCCCGCGCTGGCCGCCGACGCCTGCGACGGGCTGCTGGAGTGCGCCGTGGAGCGCCGGGCGACGACCTGGCGGGCCCTGCTCGGCTCCATCCGGGCCGAGATAGCCCTGCTCCAGGGGGACGTGACCACCGCGTCGCAGGGCGCGCTCGACGCGCTCGGCCTCCTGGGCCCCCAGAGCTGGGGGGTGCTCATCGGCCTGCCGCTGTCGACGGCCATCTCCGCGTACACCGCCCTCGGCTCCTACGCCGAGGCCGAGGAACTGCTCCGGCACGATGTGCCGGAACCCATGTTCCGTACCGTGTTCGGCATCCAGTACCTGCGTGCCCGCGGCCACCACCACCTCGCCACCGACCGGCCGTTCGCGGCGCTGAGCGACTTCGAGACCTGCGGACGGCTGCTGCGCGAGGGCAACCCGAACCTCCAGAAGGGCATCCCCTGGCGGTCCGACCTGGCCCTGGCCAACCTGCGGATCGGCAAGGCCCGCACGGCCCGCGAGTGGGCCGAGGAGCAGCTGCGGCTGCCCGGCGGGCACAGCTCCCGGGCCCGGGCCATGGCCCTGAGGCTGCTCGCCGCGACCTGCAAGCCGCACCGCCGGGCCTCGCTGCTGCGCGAGGCGATCGACCTGCTCAAGACGTGCGGCGACCGCTACGCGCTGGCCCAGGCGTACGCCGACCTGTCCGCCGCGCACTACGAACTCGGCGAGTACGCCCGGGCCCGGCTGGTGGCCCGGCAGGCGGCCCGGGAGGCCGAGGCCTGCCGGATCGAGTCGCCGGTCGACGCGCACCTGCTGGAGGATCCGGTACGGCCCGAAGCCGCCGAGTCCGAGGACGGCCAGGCCCTCCTGAGCGACGCCGAGTGCCGGGTCGCCGGGCTGGCCGCGCTCGGCTACACCAACCGCGAGATCAGCACCCGGCTGCACGTCACGATCAGCACGGTGGAGCAGCACCTCACCCGGGTCTACCGCAAGCTGCAGGTGGCCAGCCGTGCGGAGCTGCCGTCGAAAATGCTGGAGCATCGCATCCCCAAGCTGTCGGACCGCTGGGCCGAGACCCACTCGTCGGCGGGCTGAGCGGTACGGCGGTACCTCGTCGTCGTCCGGTCGGGAACCGGCGCGGGGGCGGGCACGCGGCCCCACCGGAAGGTCACCGGTGGGGCCGCGTGCCGTCCGTGCGCGGTCAGCTGAAGCTGCCCAGCTCGTCGTCCAGGATGCCGAACAGCTCGTCGGCCGTGGCCGTCTCCAGCCCCGTCCCGGCGCTCTGCCCGGTGCCGTTGTCCCGCCACTCCCCGGTGCCGTCCCAGCGGGCGGTGAGGGTGCGCAGCCGGGCGGCCACCCGGGCGCGCTGCTCCTCGTCCAGCGCGGGCGAGTCCAGCGCGCTCCCCGACAGCTCCTCCAGGCGCACCACCTCGGCCTCGATGTCGACCGGGGCGGCGGCGCCGTCGACGCCCAGTTCCGCGAGCAGGTGCCGGGCGAGGGTGTCGGAGGTCGGGTAGTCGAAGGTGAGGGTGGTGGACAGCCGCAGGCCGGTGTCCGCGCCGAGCCGGTTGCGCAGTTCCAGTGCGGCCAGCGAGTCCACGCCCAGGTCGCCCAGGGGGCGCTGGGGGTCGACGGCGCCGGCGGAGCCGTGTCCGAGGACGTCGGCGACATGGCCGCGGACCGTCTCCACCAGCAGGTTCAGGGCGTCGGCGGCGCCGAGGCGGGCCAGCCGGTCCGGCAGCGCCTCGACGGTGGCGGCGGCCACGGGGGCGGCCGCCGGGCGGGCGGTGCGCCGTACGGCCGCGGGGGCGAGGCCCCGTACCAGGGCGGGGGCGTCCTCGGTGACCTGCACGCGGACCGGCAGCAGCAGGGCCCGGTCGGCGGCCTGGACTCCCACGGTGGTGGGCGTGTCCCCTGCCGTCGGCGTGCCCTCGGTGGTCAGCGCGCGGTCGAACAGGGCCAGGGCCCGGTCGGCGGGCAGCGGGAGGATGCCGTCGCGGGCCAGGCGGCGCAGCTCGGTCTCGCCGAGCCCGGCCGCCATGCCCTCCCCGGTGTCCCACAGCCCCCAGCCCAGCGAGAGGGCGGGCAGCCCCTCGGTGCGCCGCCGCGCGGCCAGGGCGTCCAGGAAGGCGTTCGCGGCGGCGTAGTTGGCCTGGCCCGCCGCGCCCAGGGTGCCGGCGGCGGAGGAGAACAGCACGAACGCGGCGAGGCCGAGGCCGCGGGTCAGCTCGTGCAGGTGCCAGGCGGCGTCCGCCTTGGGCCGCATGACCTCCTGGAGCCGCTCGGGGGTGAGGTCGGTGACCAGGCCGTCGTCGAGGACGCCCGCGGCGTGCACCACGGCGGTCAGCGGGTGCGCGTCCGGCACGGACGCCAGCAGACCGGCGAGCGCGTCCCGGTCGGTCACGTCACAGGCGGCCACGGTCACGGTCGCGCCCAGGGCGGCCAGGTCGTCCAGGAGGCCGGGCTCGGGCAGCCGCCCGCCGCGGCCGGCCAGCAGCAGCCGCCGTACCCCGTGCCGGGTGACCAGGTGCCGGGCCAGCAGCCGCCCGAGGCTGCCGGTACCGCCGGTGACCAGGACGGTTCCCGCCGGGTCCAGAGCGGATTCCCGGGCGGGTCCCGCCGGGGCCGTGGCGGACCCGCGAGCGGTTTCCCCCGGCTCCGGCTCCGGGTCCGGGTCCGTGACGCGGGTCAGCTCCGGCGCGTACACCGTGCCGGTACGCAGGGCGAGTTCGGGGGCACCGGTGGCCACGGCGGCCGCGAGGACGGCGGCCGAGGCGGGGTCGCCGTCGGTGTCGGCCAGCACGAACCGGCCGGGGTGCTCGACCGCCGCCGACCGCACCAGGCCCCAGATCACGGCCTGCGCCGGATCGGGCGCGTCGTCGGCGTGGACGGCGACGGCCGACCGGGTCAGCACCACCAGCGGCGCGTCCCCCGGTTCCCCGGCGAGGTGCCGGCGCAGCGCGGCGAGGGCGCGTACGGCGCTCTCGCGGGCCGCGACGGGCGGTTCGGCGCCGGGGCCCGGGTCCACGGTGAGGGTGAGCGGCGCGGGCCCGAAGTCCCCCGCCGCGACCGGTAGTTCGGTCCACCGTACGCGGAACAGGTCGCCGGGCTCGGGCGCGGCCGCGTGCAGCCGGCCGGCGGTCACCTCACGGATGCGCAGGGAGGCCACCTCGGCCACCGGCGCGCCCGTGCCGTCGTACAGGCCGAGGGTCATGTGGCCGGTGCCGTGCGGGGTCAGCCGCAGCCGGACCGCCGTGGCGCCGGTCGCGTACACGGTGACGCCCTCCCAGGAGAAGGGCAGGGTGAGCACGGTCGGGTCCTGGCCGTCGAGCAGGTCGATGGCGTGCAGGGTGGAGTCGAGCAGCGCCGGGTGCAGGGCGAAGCCGTCGGCCGCGGCGGGGTCGGGCAGGGCGAGTTCGGCCCAGACCTCCTCGCCGAGCCGCCAGGCGCCGCGCAGGCAGCGGAACAGCGGGCCGTAGGCGTAGCCCTGCGCGGCCAGGTGGTCGTAGGTGCCGGTGACGTCCACGGGGACGGCGCCCGCGGGCGGCCAGTCGGTCGCGGCGGCCGGCTCCGGCGCGGTGCGCGGGGCGAGGACGCCGGTGGCGTGCCGGGTCCACGCGCCGTCGGTGTCCTCCGGGCGGGCGTGCACGGTGAGCCGCCGGCGCCCGTCGGCGTCGGGTGCCGCCGCGGACACCTGGAGGTGGACGGCTCCGTGCCCGGGCAGCACCAGCGGGCGTTCCAGGGTGAGTTCGGCCAGGTGCGGGCAGCCGGTGCGGTCGCCGGCCTGGACGGCCAGTTCGACGAAGGCGCTGCCCGGGACGAGGACCACGCCCGCCACGGCGTGGTCGCCGAGCCAAGGGTGGGTGGCCAGGGAGAGGCGGCCGGTCAGCGTGACCCGGTCGTCGTCGGCCAGGTCCAGGGCCGCGCCGAGCATCGGGTGCCCGGCCGGGGCCTGGCCGAGGCCGCCCGCGTCGGTGACCGCGCCGGGCTCGTCCTCCAGCCACAGCCGCCGCCGCTGGAAGGCGTAGGTGGGCAGGTCGGTGCGGCGGGCGCCGGTGCCGGCGAACACCCCCGGCCAGTCGACGGGGACCCCGCGGACGTGGGCGGTGCCGAGCAGGGCCGCGTAGGTCCGCTCCTCGTCCCGGTCGCGGCGCAGCGCCGGGACGAACGCCGCCCCTTCGGTGTCGGCGAGGGCGGGTGCGCCCAGGGCCGACAGCACGGCGTCCGGGCCGAGTTCGAGGAAGGTGCGCACCCCGTCGGCCGCCAGCGCGCGGACGGCGTCGCCGAAGCGGACCGTCTCGCGGACGTGGCGCACCCAGTAGCCGGGGTCGCACACCTCCTCCTCGCCCGCGCGGGCTCCGGTCAGGTTGGAGACGAGGGGGATCGCGGGCGGCGCGTAGCGCAGTTCGCGGGCCGTCTTCTCGAACTCCGCGAGCATCGGGTCCATCAGCGGGGAGTGGAAGGCGTGGCTGACCCGCAGCCGCTTGGTACGGCGGCCGGGGAAGGCGGCGGCGACCGCGGCCACGGCGGCCTCGATGCCGGAGACGACGACGGCGCGGGGTCCGTTGACGGCGGCGACGGACACCTCGGGACCGAGGTGGGGCAGCACCTCTTCCTCGGTGGCGTCGACGGCGAGCATCGCGCCCCCGGCGGGCAGCGCCTGCATCAGCCGGCCGCGCGCGGCGACCAGCCGGGCGGCGTCCGCGAGGTCCCAGACCCCGGCGGCGTGCGCGGCCGTCAGTTCGCCGATGGAGTGACCGGCCAGCAGGTCCGGGCGGACGCCGTGGGACTCCAGCAGCCGGTACAGCGCGGTCTCCACGGCGAACAGGGCGCTCTGGGTGTAGAGCGTGTGGTCGAGCAGGCCGGCGTCCTCGGTGCCGGGTTCGGCCCACATCACGTCCCGCAGCGGGCGGTCGAGGTGGGTGTCGAGCGCCTGGCAGACCTCGTCGAGCGCGTCCCGGAAGGCGGGGTGGGCGGCGTACAGGCCGCGGCCCATGCCGGGGTGCTGGGCGCCCTGGCCGGTGAAGAGGACGGCCGTCCTGCCGCCGGCGGGGCGGCCGCGGACCACGGCGTCGGAGGCGGTGCCGTCGGCCAGCGCGGTGAGCGCGGCGAGGAGTTCGTCCCCGTCGCGGGCGACGACGGCGGCCCGGTGGGTGAGGGCGGCGCGGTCCGTGGCGAGGGAGCGGGCGAGGTCGGGCAGCGGCCGGCCGGCGACCGCGCGCAGCCGGGCGGCCTGGGCGGCCAGTGCCTCGGGGGTGGCGCCGGAGACGACGAGCGGCAGCAGCGGGGCCGTGGCCGGGTCCGGTGCGGGCTCCTCGGCGGGTGCCTCCTCGAGGATGGCGTGGACGTTGGTGCCGCTGATCCCGAAGGAGGACACCCCGGCCCGGCGCGGCCGGTCCATGGCGGGCCAGTCCCGTTCCTCGGTCAGCAGCCGTACGTTCCCCGCCTCCCAGTCGACCTTCGTGGACGGCTCGTCCACGTGCAGGGTCCTGGGCAGGACGCCGTGCCGCATCGCCATCACCATCTTGATGACACCGGCGACCCCGGCGGCGGCCTGCGTGTGCCCGATGTTCGACTTCACCGAGCCCAGCCACAACGGCTGCTCCCGGTCCTGGCCGTAGGTGGCCAGCAACGCCTGCGCCTCGATCGGGTCACCCAGCGTCGTCCCCGTACCGTGCGCCTCCACCACGTCCACATCGGCGGTGGTCAGACGGGCCGAGGCCAGCGCCTGCCGGATCACCCGCTGCTGCGACGGACCGTTCGGCGCCGTCAGCCCGTTGGAGGCACCGTCCTGGTTCACGGCCGAACCCCGCAGGACCGCCAGTACCGGATGCCCGTTGCGCCGGGCGTCCGACAGCCGTTCCAGGACCAGCATGCCGGCGCCCTCGGACAGGGCGGTGCCGTCCGCCGCGTCGGCGAAGGACTTGGCGTGGCCGTCGGCGGCCAGGTTGCGCTGCCTGCTGAAGTCCACGAACGTGTCGACGGTCGACATCACGGACACCCCGCCGGCCAGCGCCAGCGCGCACTCCCCCTGCCGCAGCGCCTGCGCGGCCAGGTGCAGCGCCACCAGGGACGACGAGCACGCCGTGTCGACGGTGAGCGTCGGGCCCTCCAGGCCGAGGGCGTAGGCGACCCGGCCGGAGGCCACGCTGCCCAGGCTGCCGTTGCCGAGGTGGTCGCGCACGGCCTCGGGGACGCGGCGCAGCCGGCTGCCGTAGTCGTGGTACATGACGCCCGCGAAGACGCCGGTGCGGCTGCCGCGCACGGAGTGCGGGTCGATGCCGGCCCGTTCCAGCGCCTCCCAGGACGTCTCCAGCAGCAGCCGCTGCTGCGGGTCCATGGCCAGGGCCTCGCGCGGGCCGATGCCGAAGAAGTCGGGGTCGAAGTCGGCGGCGTCGTACAGGAATCCGCCGAACCGGGTGGAGGAGTGGCCGGCCTTGCCGGGCTCCGGGTCGTACAGGCCGTCCAGGTCCCAGCCGCGGTCGGCGGGGAAGGCGCCGATGCCGTCGCCGCCGTCGGCCAGCAGCCGCCACAGGTCCTCGGGCGTGGCGACGCCGCCGGGGTAGCGGCAGGCCATGGCGACGATGGCGACCGGTTCGTCCGCCTCCCGCGCGGTGACGTCGGCGGCGGGCTCGGCCCGTTCGCCGAACAGTTCCGTCCTGAGGTGGGCGACGAGCGCGCCCGCGTCCGGGTAGTCGAAGACCAGGGTGGCGGGCAGGCGCAGGCCCACCGCGGCGCCCAGGCGGTTGCGCAGTTCCACCGCGGTCAGCGAGTCGAAGCCGGACTCGCGGAAGGAGCGGCGCGGATCCAGCGTCATGTCGCTGCCGTGGCCGAGCACGGCGGCGACGTGGGTGCGGACCAGTTCCATGAGGGCCGCGTCGCGTTCGGCGGGGCCGAGGGCGGCGAGCCGGCCGGCGAGCGGGGCGGAGTCCGCGTGGGTGGCGGCGGTACGGCGGGCGCGGGCGGGCACCAGGCCGCGCAGCACGGCCGGAACCTCCGTGGCGCGGCGCAGGACGGCCAGGTCCAGGCCGACCGGGAGCAGCAGCGGCTCGGCGGCGCCCAGGGCGGCGTCGAGCAGGCGCAGGCCCTCCTCGGTGGTCAGCGGGCGGACCCCGGCGCGGGCCATGCGGGCCACGTCGGCGTCGGTGAGGTGGGCGGTCAGGCCGGTGCGCTGTGCCCAGAAACCCCAGGCCAGGGAGTGTGCGGGCAGTCCGTGGTGGCGGCGGTGGGCGGCGAGGGCGTCGAGGAAGGCGTTGGCGGCGGCGTAGCCGGACTGGCCGGCGCCGTCGAGGGTGCCGGCGGCGGAGGAGAACAGCACGAACGCGGCGAGGCCGAGGTCGCGGGTCAGCTCGTGCAGGTGCCAGGCGGCGTCGGCCTTGGGCCGCAGTACGGCGGCCAGGCGCTCGCCGGTCTGGTCGGTCACCAGGCCGTCGTCCAGGACGCCGGCGAGGTGGACGACGGCGGTCAGCGGGCGGTGCGGCGGTATCCCGTCGAGGAGCCGGGCCAGTTGCTCCCGGTCGGCGGCGTCGCAGCGGGCCACGGTGATCTCCGCGTCCAGGCCGGCGAAGTCGTCGGCGGCGGTGCCGCTGCGGCCGGCCAGCATCACGTGGCGGACGCCGTGCTCGGTGACCAGGTGCCGGGCGACCAGGGCGCCGAGCACTCCGGTGCCGCCGGTGATCAGCACGGTGCCCTCCGGGTCGAGGGCCGGTGCCGGTCCGTCCGGGAGGGCGCGGGCGAGCCGGGGCACCCGCACGGTGCCGTCACGCAGGGCGAGCTGGGGTTCTCCGGTGGCCGCGGCCACGGCCACCGCGGTGTCCGGGTCCTCGCCGTCCACGAGGACGAACCGCCCCGGATGCTCCCCCTGGGCGGCCCGGACCAGCCCCCAGACGGCGGCGCCCGCCAGGTCGGTGACGTCCTCCTCCCCCGCCGCCACGGCGCCCCGGGTGAGGACCAGCAGCCGGGCGGAGGCGGTGCGTTCGTCGGCCAGCCAGTCCTGTACGGCGGTCAGCACGCGCTCGGCCGCCCGGTGCGCGCCGCTGCCCGGGCCGTCGCCGCCGGCGGGCAGCACCGCCCAGGCGGGCACGGTCTCCAGCGCGGCCGGGCCCCGTTCGTCCAGGACGGCGTACTCGGGCGCGGGCGTCTCGGGGGCGGGCAGGGCCGGCCAGTCCAGCCGGTACAGGGCGTCGGGGCGGGCGGCGGTGAGCGCGGCCGGGTCGACGGGCCGGGAGACGAGGGCCTCGACCTCGGCGACCGGGGCGCCCGTGGGGTCGGCCAGCCGGACGGACAGCGTCTCGTCGCCGTGCAGCCGGACCCGCAGGGCGGTGGCGCCGGCCGCGTACAGCGAGACCCCGGTCCAGGAGAACGGCAGCAGGGCGGTGTCCTGGCCGCCCGCGGTGAGGCCGCCGGCGTGCAGCGCGGCGTCGAACAGGGCCGGGTGCAGGGCGAACGCGTCGGCGTCCACGGGGAGTTCGACCTCGGCGAAGGTCTCGTCGCCGCGCCGCCACAGGGCGCGCAGCCCCTGGAAGGCGGGCCCGTAGTCGTAGCCGAGGGCGGCCAGGCGGTCGTAGGCGTCCTCGGTGGGTACGGGCTCCGCGCCCGGGGGCGGCCAGGCCGTGAGGTCGAAGGCGGGCGCACCGGTCTGGGGGGCGAGCAGGCCGGTGGCGTGCCGGGTCCAGGCGTCGTCGTCGGCGCCCTCGGGGCGGGAGTGGACGGTCAGCGCGCGGTGCCCGGTGTCGTCGGCGGCGGCCACGTGCAGCTGGAGCTGGACGGCGCCCCGCTCGGGCAGGGTCAGCGGGGCCTGGAGGGTGAGTTCGGCCAGGTGCGCGCAGCCGAGCCGGTGACCCGCGCCGAGGGCGAGTTCGGCCAGGGCGGTGCCGGGCAGCAGGGGGGTGCCGGAGACGGCGTGGTCGGCCAGCCAGGGCGTGGTCGCGGTGGCGAGCCGGCCGGTGAACACGATGCCGCCCCCGGCGACCGGGACGGCGGCGCCCAGCAGGGGGTGGCCGGTGCTCTGCAGTCCGGCCGCGGTGACGTCGCCGCCGCCGGCGGACCGGCCGAGCCAGTACCGCTCGCGCTGGAAGGCGTAGGTCGGCAGGTCGGCGGGACGGACCGGCAGGCCGTCGAAGACGGGCGTCCAGTCCACCGGGACGCCGGCGACGAATGCCTCGCCGAGGGCGGTCAGCAGGCGCTCGGCGCCGCCGTCGTCGCGGTGCAGGGAGCCGAGGGCGGTGATGTGGGCGTCGGCGGTGTCGGCGGTCTCCTCGACGCTGTGCAGCAGCACGGGGTGCGGGCTGCACTCGACGAACACCCCGTACCCGGCGTCGAGCAGGGTCCGGGTGGCGGGCTCGAACAGCACGGTCTGCCGCAGGTTGGTGTACCAGTAGCCGGCGTCCAGGCCGGTGGTGTCGAGGCGGGCGCCGGTGACGGTGGAGTAGAACGGCACCTCGGCGGGCCGGGGCCGGATGTCCGCGAGGTCGGTGAGCAGCCGCTCCCGGACCGCCTCGACGTGCGCGGAGTGCGAGGCGTAGTCCACGGGGAGCCGCTTGGCGCGGTGCCCGCCGACCACGATGGTCTCGCGGAGCGCGTCCAGGGCGTCGGCGTCGCCGGACAGCACCACGGAGGAGGCGCCGTTGACGGCGGCCACCGAGACCCGGCCGTCGTAAGGGGTGAGGAGGTCGCGCACCCGGGCCTCGGGCAGGGCCACCGACATCATGCCGCCGCGGTCGGAGAGTTCCCGGGCGATGGCCTGGCTGCGCAGGGCCACGACGCGGGCGCCGTCGGCGAGGGACAGCGCGCCGGCCACACAGGCGGCGGCGATCTCGCCCTGGGAGTGGCCGACGACGGCGGCCGGCCGGATCCCGTGGGCGCGCCACACCTCGGCGAGGGACACCATGATCGCCCACAGCACGGGCTGGACGACGTCCACGCGGTCCAGCGGCTGCCGGGCCCGTACGGTCTCGATGAGGTCCCAGTCGGTGACGGGGGCGAGGGCCGTGGCGCAGTGGGCCATGCGCGCGGCGAACACCGGGGAGGCGTCGAGGAGGTCGGCGGCCATGCCGGCCCACTGGGAGCCCTGGCCGGGGAAGACGAAGGCGATGCGGGACTCCGGCGCGGGCCGGCCGCGCACCACGTTCGGCGCGGTGTCGTCGCCCTCGGCGAGGGCGGTCAGCCCGGCGGCGAGGGCGGAGGGACCGGCGGCGGTGACGACGGCCCGTTCGTCCAGCGCGGCGCGCCCGGTGGCGAGGGTGTGCGCGATGTCCGGGACGGGGTCGGTGGCGGTGGCGAGGTGGTCGAGGAGGCGGCGGGCCTGGGCGGCCAGGCCCTGGGGGCCGTTGCCGGAGAGCACCAGCGGGAGCGGGCCGGTCCAGGCGGGGTCCGCGGCGCGGGGCTCGGTCTCGGGGGCGGCCTCCACGATGACGTGGGCGTTGGTGCCGCTGATGCCGAAGGAGGAGACGGCGGCGCGGCGGGGCTCGCCGTCGGCGGGCCAGTCCCGTGCCTCGCGGAGCAGTTCGACGGCGCCCGCCTCCCAGTCGACCTGGGTGGTGGGCCGGTCGGCGTGCAGGGTCCTGGGGAGCCGGCCGTGCCGCATGGCCATCACCATCTTGATGACGCCGGCGACCCCGGCGGCGGCCTGGGTGTGCCCGATGTTGGACTTGACGGAGCCCAGCCAGAGCGGCTCGGCGCGGTCCTGGCCGTAGGTGGCGAGCAGGGCCTGGGCCTCGATGGGGTCGCCGAGCGGGGTGCCGGTGCCGTGCGCCTCGACGGCGTGCACCTGGCGGGGTTCCAGCCGGGCGTTGGCGAGGGCGGCGCGGATGACGCGCTGCTGGGAGGGGCCGTTGGGGGCGGTGAGGCCGTTGGAGGCGCCGTCCTGGTTGACGGCGGAGCCGCGCACGACGGCCAGGACGCGGTGGCCGTTGCGGCGGGCGTCGGAGAGCCGTTCCAGCAGGAGCAGTCCGGCGCCCTCGCCCCAGCCGGTGCCGTCGGCGCCGTCGGCGAAGGACTTGCAGCGGCCGTCGAGGGCGAGGCCGCGCTGGCGGGAGAAGTCGATGAAGGTGTCCGGGGTGGACATCACGGTCACGCCGCCGGCCAGGGCGAGGGTGCACTCGCCGGTGCGCAGGGCCTGTACGGCGAGGTGGAGGGCGACCAGGGAGGAGGAGCAGGCGGTGTCGACGGTGACGGCGGGCCCTTCCAGGCCGAGGAGGTAGGAGACGCGGCCGGAGGCGACGCTGCCGAGGTTGCCGTTGCCGAGGTAGCCCTCGACGCCCTCCGGGACCTCGGTGAGCCAGCTGCCGTAGTCGTGGTACATGACGCCCGCGTAGATGCCGGTGCGGCTGCCCTTGAGGGTGTGCGGGTCGATGCCGGCGCGTTCGAAGGCCTCCCAGGCGGTCTCCAGCAGCAGCCGCTGCTGCGGGTCCATGGCGAGGGCCTCGCGGGGGCTGATGCCGAAGAAGCCGGGGTCGAACCGGGCCGCGTCGTAAAGGAACCCGCCTTCGCGGACGTGGGTGCGGCCGGGGGCGTCCGGGTCGGGGTCGTAGATGGCCTCGGTGTCCCAGCCCCGGTCGTCGGGGAAGTCTCCGACGGCGTCCGTGCCCGTGTCGACCAGCTGCCACAGCTGCTCGGGGGTCTGGACGCCGCCGGGGTAGCGGCAGCTCATGGCAACGATCGCCACGGGCTCGTGCGCCGCCTCGGTGATCTGGTCGTTGTGCCGGCGCAGCCGCTCGTTCTCTAGCAACGACTCGCGCAGCGCCTCGACGATCTGCTCGACGGATGTGTCCACGGTCGGTGTCGCTCCCTGCTGGCTCGGCGGCGCTGGTGACGCGGTGAGGGTGCGCCGGTACGGGTGGCCCGGTGCCGGACGCGGCGCGTCGTCCGGCACGCGGGTGGTCACTGGGGGGCGGTGCGGTCGAGGGCGGCGCGCACCAGGTCGGCCACGGCCATGGTCCTGATGTCCCCCGCCGGTTCGGCGGGGGCGGGTTCCGCGGCGGGCTCGGACAGCTTCAGCAGGCTGTCGAGCAGGCCTGCGGCACGCAGGCGGGCGACGGGGATGCGGGAGATCAGGGCGCGCACCTCGTCGTCGTCGCCGGGCGCGGCCGGCTCGGGCTGGGGCCGCAGCCGCTCGAGGAGGTGAGCGGCGAGGGCGGCCGGGGTGGGGTGGTCGAAGATGAGGGTGGAGGGCAGGCGCAGTCCGCCGGCCGTGTTCAGGCGGTTGCGCAGTTCGACGGCGGCGAGCGAGTCGAAGCCCAGTTCGGTGAAGGCGCGGCGGGGTTCGACGGCGGCGGGTCCGGGGTGGCCGAGGACGGCGGCCACCTCGGTGCGGACCGCCTCCAGCACGGTGTGTTCGTGGTCGGCGGCGGGCAGTTCGGCCAGGCGTTCGCCGAGGGTGCGGGCGTGCTCGGCGCGCTCCGGGCGGGCGGTGACGCCGGCCAGGGTGCGCAGCACGGCCGGGACGTCATCGGCGCGGCGGCGCAGGACGGCGGTGTCCAGCCGCACCGGGACCAGGGCGGGGGTGTCCGTGGCCACGGCGGCGTCGAACAGCTCCAGTGCCTCGTCCGGGTCGAGCGCGCCGATGCCGGTGCGTTCGATGCGCTGGACGTCGGCCCGGTCGAGGGCGGCGCCCATGCCGCCGCCGGACCACAGGCCCCAGGCGAGGGAGGTGGCGGGCAGGCCGAGGGCGGCGCGGTGGGCGGCGAGGGCGTCCAGGAAGGCGTTGGCGGCGGCGTAGTTGCCCTGGCCGGAGGCGTCGAGGGTGCCGGCGGCCGAGGAGAACAGCACGAAGTGGGCGAGTTCCCGCTCCCGGGTCAGTTCGTGCAGGTGCCAGGCGGCGTCCGCCTTGGGCCTGAGGACGGTGTCCAGCCGTGCCGGGGTCAGCGAGCCGATCAGGGCGTCGTCCAGGACGCCGGCGGTGTGCACGACGCTGTCGACGGGGTGCGCGGCGAGCAGGGCGGCGAGCGCGGTGTGGTCGGCCGCGTCGCAGGCGACGATGTCGGCTTCGGCTCCGAGGGCGGCGAGGTCGGCGCGCAGTGCGGCGGCGCCGGGCGCCCCGGGTCCGCGGCGGCTGGTCAGCACCAGGCGGGTGACGCCGTGCCGGGCGGCCAGGTGGCGGGCGACCAGGGCGCCGAGTCCGCCGGTGCCGCCGGTGACGAGGACGGTGCCCCACGGCCGGCCGGTGCCGCCGGTGTCGTCGGCGCGGACCAGCCGGGGCGCGTGCGCCGTGCCGCCGCGCCAGTGGACCTCGGGTTCCCCGGAGTCGAGGAGGGCGGCGAGCGCGGCCCGGTCGGGTACGGGCGCGTCGGGCGCGGCCCGGGTGACGAGCAGGATCCGGCCGGGGTCCTCGGCCTGTGCGGCCCGCACCAGCCCGTGCACGGCCGCGTCGGCGAGCGAGCCGCCGGTGAGGACCACGAGCACCGAGCCGGCGTACCGGTCGTCGCCCGTCCACGCCTGGAGGACGTCCAGGGTGCGGCCGAGCGCGCCGCGCACGGCGCCGGGCAGGTCGTCGGTGCCGGGTGCGGTGACGGGCAGGATCACCACGTCGGGGACGGTGGTGCCGAGTGCGTCCAGGTGGGGGTGGACCGGGGCGCCTAGGCCGAGGTCGTCGTCGCCGAGGACCGCCCAGCCACGGCGGTCGGGGCGTCCGGCGGCCTCGGGCAGGGGGGTTTCGGTGACGGCGTAGAGGTGGCGGTGGCGGCGGGTGAGCCGGTCGGCGGCGTAGGGCCGGGTGACGTAGGAGGCGACGGTGGCCAGGGGCCGGCCGTCGGTGTCGGCCAGCTCGATGCGGGTGCCGTCGGGGCCGGGGGTGATCCGGACCCGGGCGGTGACGGACGCCTGGGCGTGCGCGGTGACACCGGTCCAGGCGAAGGGCAGGGCGATGCCGTCGGCCGGCCCGTCGGGTGCCGGCTCGCCGTCGAGCAGGGAGGTGACGTGCAGGGCGGAGTCCAGCAGCGCGGGGTGCAGGACGTGCCGGGCGGCGTCCTGGGCCGCGTGGGCGGGCAGTTCGAGGTCGGCGAGCAGGGTGTCCCCGTCCCGCCAGGCGGCCCTCACGCCCCGGAAGACGGGGCCGTAGTCGTAGCCCTCGGTGTGCAGGCGCGGGTAGAGGCCGCCGACGTCGAGCGGGGTGGCCCCGGGCGGCGGCCAGGCCCCGGACTCGGGCGCGGGTGCGGGTGCGGCGCCGGAGCCGGTGAGGGTGCCGGTGGCGTGGTGGGTCCAGCCCTCGTCGGCGGGGGCCCGTTCGGCGCGGGAGTGGATGTCCACGGTGCCGTCGGCGCGGGCGGCGACCTGGAGGCGTACGGCGGTGTCCCCGGGCAGCGCCAGAGGGGCGTGCAGGGTGAGCTCCTCCAGGACGGGACGGCCGGTCAGGCGTCCGGCGTGCAGGGCGAGGTCGACCAGGGCGGCGCCGGGCACCAGGACCGTGCCCAGCACGGCGTGGTCGGCGAGAACCGGGTGGGTGGCGGTGGAGATCCGGCCGGTGAGCAGGACCCCGGCGTCGCCGGGCAGGTCCAGGCGGGCGCTGACCAGCGGGTGTCCGGCGGTGGCGAGCCCGTGCCCGGCGGCGTCGCCGGCGGTGACGGCGGGCGTGGGCAGCCAGTACGGGCGGTGCTCGAAGGCGTACGTGGGCAGGTCGACCGGGCGGCCCGGGTAACCCTCGTACAGCACGCCCCAGTCGACGTCGAAGCCCCGGGTGTGGACGGCGGCCAGGGCGGCGAGCAGTCCGGGCAGGGGGGCGGTGTCCTTGCGGGCGGCGGGGACGAAGGCGGTGTCCTCGGCGTCCGGCAGGCAGTCGGGGCCGAGGGCGGTGAGCACGGGCGCGGCGCCGAGTTCGAGGAAGGTGCCGGTGCCCTGCGCGGCCAGGGTGGCGACCGCGTCGGCGAACCGTACGGTCTCCCGTACGTGCCGTGCCCAGTAGTCGGCGGAGCCGAGGTCGGCGGCGGTGGCGGGGGCGCCGGTGAGGGTGGAGACGATCGGCAGGACCGGTTCGGCGGCCCGCAGCCCGGCCATGACCTCCCGGAACCCGTCGAGCATGGGTGCCATGCGGGGCGAGTGGAAGGCGTGCGAGACGCGCAGCCGGCGGGCGCCGGGGAAGTGCGCGGCGATCTCGGCGACGGCGTCCTCGTCGCCGGAGACGACCACGGACCGGGGGCCGTTGACGGCGGCGATCGCGCACCGCTCGCCGTCCACCAGCGCGGCCACCTCCTCCTCGGACGCCTGGACGGCGGCCATCGCGCCGCCCGCGGGCAGCGCCTGCATGAGCCGGCCGCGGGCGGCGACGGCGGTGACGGCGTCCGGCAGCGACCACACGCCCGCGACGTGCGCGGCGGCGAACTCGCCGACGGAGTGCCCGGCCAGCCGGTCGGGGCGCAGTCCGAAGGACTCCAGCAGCCGGTAGAGGGCGACCTGGGTGGTGAACAGGGCGGCCTGGGTGTAGGCGGTCTGTTCCAGGGTGCCGGCGTCGTCGCCGAGGACGACCTCGGCGAGGGGCCGTTCGAGGTGCTTGTCGAAGAGTGCGGCGATGCGGTCGAAGTGCTCGGCGTAGACGGGGAAGGCGTCGTACCAGTCGCGGCCCATGCCGGGGCGCTGGGCGCCCTGGCCGGAGAACAGGTAGGCCAGGCCGCCGTCGGTGGCGGAGCCGGTGACGAGCAGTCCGGGTGCCTCGGTGCCGTGGGCGAGGGCGCGCAGGGCGGTGGCGGCCTGGTCGTCGCCGGTGGCGAGGAGGACGGCGCGGTGGGGGTGGGTGGCGCGGGTGGTGGCCAGGGCCCGGCCGAGGTCGGCGGGGGCGGTGCCGGTCAGGTCCAGCAGCCGTCGGGCCTGGCCGCGCAGGGCCTCGGGTGAGCGGGCGGAGACCGGGAGGGCGAGCACCGGCGGGGCGGTGGCGGGGTCCGGTTCGGCGGGCTCGGGCTCGGCGGGCTCCTCCAGGATCACATGGGCGTTGGTGCCGCTGATCCCGAAGGAGGAGACGCCCGCCCGGCGGGCCCGGCCGGTGGCGGGCCACGGACGCGGCTCGGTGAGCAGTTCCACGGCGCCGGCGCTCCAGTCGACCTGGGTCGAGGGCTGGTCCACGTGCAGGGTCCTGGGCAGCACGCCGTGCCGCATCGCCATGACCATCTTGATGACTCCGGCGACCCCGGCGGCGGCCTGGGTGTGGCCCATGTTCGACTTGACGGAGCCCAGCCACAGCGGCTGTTCGCGGTCCTGGCCGTAGGTGGCCAGCAGCGCCTGCGCCTCGATCGGGTCACCCAGCGTCGTCCCCGTACCGTGGGCCTCCACGGCGTCCACGTCGGCCGGGGTGAGCCCGGCGGCGGTGAGCGCGGCGCGGATGACGCGTTGCTGGGAGGGGCCGTTGGGGGCGGTCAGGCCGTTGGAGGCGCCGTCGGAGTTGACTGCGGAGCCGCGCACCAGGGCGAGGACCCGGTGCCCGTGGCGGCGGGCGTCGGAGAGGCGTTCCACGACGAGGACGCCGGCGCCCTCGCCCCAGCCGGTGCCGTCGGCGCCGTCGGCGAAGGACTTGCAGCGGCCGTCGGCGGCCAGTCCGCGCTGCCGGGCGAAGTCCACGAAGGTGTCCGGTGTCGACATGACGGTGACGCCGCCGACCAGGGCGAGGTCGCATTCGCCCTGGCGCAGCGCCTGGGCCGCCAGGTGCAGGGTGACCAGCGAGGAGGAGCAGGCGGTGTCGACGGTGACGGCCGGTCCCTCCAGGCCGAGGGCGTAGGCGACCCGGCCGGAGACGACGCTGCCGAGGCTGCCGTTGCCCAGGTAGGCGGCGAGGTCCTCGGGGACCTCGGCGAGCCGGATGCCGTAGTCGTGGTACATGACGCCGGCGAACACGCCGGTGCGGGAGCCGCGCAGCCGGTGCGGGTCGATGGCGGAGCGCTCCAGGGCCTCCCAGGACACCTCCAGCAGCAGCCGCTGCTGGGGGTCCATGGCGGTGGCCTCGCGCGGGCCGATGCCGAAGAAGGCGGCGTCGAACTCGGCCGCGTCGTACAGGAAGGCGCCCTCGCGGGTGTAGGTGCGGCCGGGGATGCCGGGCTCGGGGTCGTAGAGCGCCTCGGTGTCCCAGCCGCGGTCCGTGGGGAAGCCGCCGACCGCGTCGGTGCCGTCGGCGACGAGCCGCCACAGGTCCTCCGGGGAGCGGACGTCTCCGGGGTAGCGGCAGCTCATGCCGACGATGACGATCGGGTCGTCGTCGGTCGCGGTGCGGGCGGGGGCGGCGGGGTCCTCCTCCGGGCCGGTGCCGAAGAGGCGGTCGCGGATGTGACCGGCCAGGGCGCGGGAGGTGGGGTGGTCGAAGACGAGGGTGGCGGGCAGCCGCAGCCCGGTGGCGGTGTTCAGCCGGTTGCGCAGTTCGACGGCGGCGAGCGAGTCGAATCCGAGGTCGGTGAAGGCCCGGCCGGGGTCGACGGCGGCCGGGCCGTCGTGCCGCAGGACGGCCGCGACCTCGGTGCGCACGAGGTCGAGCAGGGCGCGGTCGCGGTCGGCGGCGGGCAGCGCGGCGAGCCGTCCGTCCGTGGCCGGTGCGGGGGCGGTGCGCGCCGTGGCCCGGCGGGTGGCCGGGCGGACGAGGCCGGTCAGCAGCGGCGGTACGCCGTCGGGGCGGCGGCGGACGGCGGCGGTGTCGATCTCCACGGGCACCAGGTGCGGGGCGCGGGAGCGCACGGCGGCGTCGAACAGCTCCAGGGAGCGGGCGGCGGTCAGTCCGGGCACGCCGTAGGCGGCGATGCGGTCCCGGGCGGCCTGGTCCAGGTCGGCGCCCATGCCGCGGTCGGTGGCCCACAGGCCCCAGCCGAGGGAGGTGGCGGGCAGGCCGAGGGCGGCGCGGTGGGCGGCGAGGGCGTCCAGGTAGGCGTTGGCGGCGGCGTAGTTGCCCTGGCCGGCTCCGTCGAGGACGGCGGCGAGGGAGGAGAACAGCACGAAGCGGGAGAGCTCGCGGTCCCGGGTCAGTTCGTGCAGGTGCCAGGCGCCCAGGGCCTTGGCGTGGAAGACCTCGTCCACCATCGCGTCGGTGAGGGTGTCCACGGTGCCGTCGTGGACGGTGCCCGCCGCGTGCACGACGGAGTCCACCGGGTGCCGCTCCAGCAGGCGGCGCAGCGCCTCGCGGTCGCCGGTGTCGCAGGCGGCCACGGTCACCTCGGCGCCCAGCGCGGTCAGTTCGGCGCGCAGGTCCGGGGCGGTCCCGCGGCGGCCGGCGAGGACCAGTCGGCGTACTCCGTGGGCGGTCACCAGGTGGCGGGCGAGGAGCGCGCCGAGGCCGCCGGTGCCGCCGGTGACGAGCACGGTGCCCCAGTCGGCGGCGGGGGCGTCGCCGGCCGGCTGCGCGACCAGCCGGGGCACGCTGAACGCGCCGTCGGCGAGGGAGAGTTCGGGTTCGCCGGTGGCGAGGGCGCGGCGCAGACCGGCCTCGTCGGGCAGCGCCTCGTGCTCGATCAGGACGTAGCGGCCGGGGTTCTCGGCCTGGGCGGAGCGGACCAGGCCGCGGACGGCCGCGTGGGCGGGGCTTTCGGGCGGGGTGACGACGACCAGCCGGGTACCGGCGAGGCGTTCGTCCGTCTGCCAGGTGCGCAACAGATCGAGGACGTCGCGGACATGGGCGCGGGCCAGGGTCGCGTCGGCGTCCACGGGGCCGGGGACGCGGTGCACGACGGCGTCCGGGGCGGGCCCGTCCCCCAGCGGTTCGGTGACGTCCGTGAGGACGGCGGTCCGCAGCGGTTCGGTGGCCGCGGGCCGGGGATACGGCTGCCATCGCACCGTGTACAGCAGGTCCTGGTCCGGTACGGGCCGGGAGGTCAGGGCCTCGACGGCGGCCACCGGGGCGCCGGTGGGGTCGGCGAGGTGCACGGCGATGGTGTCGCCGCCCCGGCGGGTGATCCGTACGCGCAGGGCGGTGGCGCCGGTGGCGTGCAGGGTGACACCGGTCCAGGCGAACGGCACCAGCACCTCGGGCCGCGGCGGGGTGCCGAGGTCGGCGGCGTGCAGGGCGGCGTCGAGCAGCGCCGGATGCAGCCCGAAGGCGCCGGCGTCGGCGGTGGCTTCCTCGGGCAGGGCGACCTCGGCGTAGACGTCGTCGCCGTGCCGCCAGGCGGCGCGCAGTCCCTGGAAGGCGGGCCCGTAGTCGTAGCCCTGGCCGGCGAGTGCCGCGTAGACGCCGGTGGTGTCCAGCGGCCGGGCGTCCCGCGGCGGCCACTCGGCGGGGGCGGCCGGGGCGGGCGGGGCGGTGGTGGTGAGGAACCCGGTGGCGTGCTGGGTCCAGGGCGCTGCCTGGTCCGCGCGGCTGTGCACGGTGACGGCGCGCCGGCCGGTGGCGTCGGGTTCCCCGACGGCGACCTGTACGGCGATGTCCTCCTCGGGGCGCAGCACCAGGGGGGCGCCGAGGGTCAGTTCCTCCAGGGTGCTCGCGCCGGCGTGGTCGCCCGCGCGCAGGACGAGTTCGACGAAGGCGGTGCCGGGGAAGAGGATCCGGCCGGCGATGACGTGGTCGGCGAGCCAGGGCTGGGCGCGGGTGGAGAGGCGGCCGGTGAGGACGACGCCCTCGGCGCCGACGGCGACCACGGCGGCCAGCAGCGGATGCCCGGCGGGGAGCTGGCCGAGGCCGGTGGCGTCGGTGCCGGTGCGCTGTTCCAGCCAGAAGCGGCGCCGCTGGAAGGGGTAACCGGGCAGGTCGATGCGGCTCCCGCCGAGGCCGGCGAAGTGCCGCCGCCAGTAGACGGGGACGCCCCGGGCGTGGGCGGCGGCGAGCGCGGTGAGGGCCTCGCGCGGCTCGGGCCGCTCGCGCCGCAGCACCGGCAGGAACGCGGTGCCGGGTACGTCGGTGCAGTCCGGGCCCAGGGCGGACAGCACGGCGTCCGGGCCGACCTCGAGGAAGGTGCGGGTGCCGGCGTCGGCGAGGGAGCGGACGGCGTCGTGGAAGCGGACCTTGGCGCGGACGTGCTCCACCCAGTACTCGGGGTCGCGCAGTTCGGCGGTGACGGGGCCGCCGGTGACGGTGGAGACGACCGGCAGCCGCGGCTCGGCGTAGTCCAGGACGTGTGCGATCCGGCGGAACTCGGCCAGCATCGGTTCCATCAGCGGCGAGTGGAAGGCGTGGCCGACCCGCAGCCGCTTGCTGTCGTGGCCTTGCGCGGCCAGTTCGGCGGCGATCAGCTCCACGTCGGCCGCGTCCCCGGAGACGACGACGGCGCCGGGCCCGTTGACGGCGGCGATGCCGGTGCGCGCGGTGAGCAGGGGGGTCACCTGGTCCTCGGCGGCCCGTACGGCGAGCATGGCGCCGCCTTCGGGCAGGGCCTGCATGAGCCGGCCGCGGGCGGCGACCAGGATCGTGGCGTCCTGGAGGGTGAGGACGCCGGCGACGTGGGCGGCGGCGATCTCGCCGACGGAGTGCCCGGCGAGCTGGTCGGGGGTGAGGCCCCAGCTCTCCAGCAGCCGGTACAGGGCGACTTCCAGGGCGAACAGGGCGGGCTGCGCGTACTCGGTGCGGTGCAGCAGCGCGGCCTCGGGGGTGCCGGGCGCGGCGAACAGGATCTCCTTCAGCGGCCGGGCGAGCTGGAGGTCGAAGTGGGCGCAGATGTCGTCCAGGGCGTCGGCGAACACCGGGTGGGCGGCGGCGAGTTCGCGGCCCATGCCGGGGCGCTGGCTGCCCTGCCCGGTGAACAGGAAGGCGAGTTCGCCGTCGGCGCGGGCGGTGGGCGGGGTGGTGCCGGCGGCCAGGTCGCGCAGGGCGGCGCGCAGTTCGGCGCGGTCGGCGGCGACGAGGACGGCACGGTCGGGCAGCGTGGCCCGGGTGGTGGCCAGCGAGTGGGCGAGGTCCAGGAGAGGGGCCTCGTCCGCGAGGGGCAGCAGGTCGGCGGCGCGGGCCCGCAGGGCGGCCTCGCCCCGGGCGGACAGGACGAACGGCAGGGGTGTCCCGGCGGGCGGGGCCGGGCAGGGGTCCGGGGCGGACGCCGCGGACTCCGGCTCCGGTTCGGGGTGTTCGAGGATGACGTGCGCGTTGGTGCCGCTGACGCCGAACGAGGACACCCCGGCCCGCCGGGCCCGGCCGGTGTCGGGCCAGGGGCGCTGGGCGGTGACGAGTTCCACGGCCCCCGACGACCAGTCGACGTGCGGGGTGGGCGCGTCGACGTGGAGCGTGGCCGGTATCCGCCCGTGCCGCATGGCGAGGACGGTCTTGATCAGTCCGGCGGCGCCGGCGGCGGCCTGGGTGTGCCCGAGGTTGGACTTGACGGAGCCGAGCAGCAGGGGCGCGCCGGCGGGGCGGTCCTGACCGTAGGTGGCGAGCAGCGCGGTGGCCTCGATGGGGTCGCCGAGCCGGGTGCCGGTGCCGTGGGCCTCGACCACGTCGACGTCGGCTGCGGTCAGGCCGGCGTCGGCGAGCGCCCGGCGGATCAGCCGCTGCTGGGCGGTGCCGCTGGGCGCGGTCAGGCCGTTGGAGGCGCCGTCCTGGTTCACGGCCGAGCCGCGTATCAGGGCCAGCACCCGGTGCCCGTTGCGGCGGGCGTCGGACAGCCGTTCCAGGACGAGCACGCCGACGCCCTCGGCGAATCCGGTGCCGTCGGCGGCGGCGGAGAACGCCTTGCAGCGTCCGTCGGGGGCGAGGCCCCGCTGCCGGCTGAAGGCGGTGAACACCCCGGGGCCGCCCATGACGGCCACGCCTCCGGCGAGCGCGAGCGAGGACTCGCCCTGCCTGAGCGAGCGGCACGCCAGGTGCACGGCGACCAGGGCGGCGGAGCAGGCGGTGTCCACGGTGACCGCGGGCCCCTCGGTGCCCAGCACGTAGGCGACGCGGCCGGAGATGACGCTGTTGGCGTTCCCGGCGAGCAGGTAGGCGTCCAGGCCGTCCGGGGCGTCGTGCAGGCGCGGGCCGTACTCCTGGATCTCGGCGCCGAGGAACATCCCGGCCGGGGTGCCGCGCAGCGCCGTGGGGTCGATGCCGGCGTCCTCCAGGGCCTGCCAGGAGGTCTCCAGGACGAGCCGCTGCTGGGGGTCCATGCCGAGCGCCTCGCGCGGGCTGATGCCGAAGAAGTCGGCGTCGAACTCGGCGGCGGTGTCGAGGAATCCGCCGCTGCGCACGTAGGTGCTGCCGGGCACCTCGGGGTCCTCGTTATAGAGGGCGTCCAGGTCCCAGCCGCGGTCCTGGGGGAAGCCGGTCAGCACCTCGCCGCCGTCGGTGAGCAGCCGCCACAGGTCGGCGGGCGAGGCGATGCCGCCGGGGAAGCGGCAGCCCATGCCGACGACGGCGACCGGTTCGCCGGGGTCCGGGTCACCGGCCGGCTCGTCGGGGGTGTCCGGGGTGCCGTGGACCTCGGCGAGCAGCCGGGCCGTGAGGTCCTGGACGGTCGGGCAGTCGTAGGCGAGGCCGACCGGCAGGTCCAGGCCGGTGCGTGCGGTCAGCCGCCGGTGCAGGTCGACCGCGGCGAGCGAGTCGAGACCCTGCGCGGCGAGGGGGGCGGCCGCATCGAGCGGGGCCGCCGTGCCCGGCCGGGCCGTCTCGATCGCCTCGGCCACGGCCGTGCGCACCAGGTCGGTCACCAGCGCGCGGTGCCGGGACGGTACGGCCGTGGCGAGCCGTCGTGCCAGAGCTGAGTCGGATCCGGGCCCGTTCATCCACGCATCTCCACTTTCGGCCGACACCGGTTTTCCTCACCTTTTTCCACACCGTAGTGACGGCCCCGGAAAGGCCACACCCTTAACCACCCCTAGGGGTGGGCGGATTCGACGCCCCGGGTGTTCCGGGGGTCGGGTCCGTCGAACGAACGGCGTACGTAGGACAGGGAATCGAGCAGTTCCGCGGCGGTGACGGCGCGGGCCGGGCGTACGTCGGCGATGCCGTTCAGCGGCATCCTGCCGATGTCGGCCCAGGCCAGCCGGCCGTCCGCGGCGATATAACTACGGCTGGATCCGGCGTTGTCCGGATGCAGACAGTAGGGCACGTCGAGGCGTCCCTCGGCGAACGCCGTCAGCAGGGCCGTACCGGGGTCGTCGTCCAGCTCCAGCACGGCGTCGACCAGGGCGGACGCCTCGGCGTAGGTCTGGGTGCCGGTGGCGTCCAGCGGGGCCCGCGGGGTGCGGGCGGCGACCTCGGCCGCGTATTCGAGGGCGGCTACGTTCTCGGCCACCGTGGGAATGCGGCGGGATTCCGCGACGGTTTTCACGATGAGCCTCTCCGAGCCGCTGGCGACGGCGAGTTCGGCCGCTTTCCCGAGCAGCCGGTAGGCGCCCTGTTCCGTTTCCGGGTACAGCCCCATGTAGGCGTAGACGACGACATGCCATTCGGCGTCCGGCAGATGGTGTGCGCACAGGCGGCGCAACGCGGCCACCGCTTCGGCGTCCTGGCCGGGATGGGTCTGCTGGGCGTAACTGACGGAAATGCTGCGGATGCCGTGCCGGTGGAAGAACAGTGCCTCCAGCACGCTGACGGCGACGAGCAGGCTCGGCGGGCACAGCTGGCCGAGGACACAGCCCCCGAAGGTCTCCAGGTGCGGTTCGCCGCCCGAATCGCGGCGTGCGGCGAGCAGTTCGCAGGCGTGTGCCCAGTGGGCGACGGACGCGCGCAGCGGGACCCGGCCGTAGGGCAGGCAGTAGGAGACCGGGCCGCCCTCGGAGGCGTCGAGCCCCACGGCGGTCAGCGCCCGGAAGATGTCCTGGGGCGCGGCGGAGCCGTGCCGGACCTGGACGGGGAAGCCGGGGCCGTGGATCCCGTCGAGGACGCCCGCGGTGGTGGCCGGGTCGTGGCTCACGATCGGGTAGCCGTTGAGGGCGACGTCCTCCAGGACGGCCAGGCGTGCCGACTCCAGGTCGCCGACCCGGGTGTAGCTGTCCAGGGTGATCGTGCCGACGGTGGTCGCCCTGGCGTCCCGGGTGGCGAGCAGCCCGGCCCGCATCCGCCGCGGGCTGCTCATCCCCATCCGGGGCTGTACCACCAGGCGGCCGGCGTCGTGAGCCCGGCGGACGAACGCGCCGAACCCGCCGCCGGTCACACCAGGGCCCGCTGCGGCAGCGCGCCGAGCATCCGCCGGAAGGCGGCGATGCCTTCGGCGCTGTCGTCGAACACCGCGTCGTACCCGGCGGCGCGCAGCGCGGCCGTCTCCTCGGCGCCGCAGGGTCCGGCGATGCCGAGCTTGCCGCCGATGACGGCGGGCACCGCGGCGAGGGCGGGCTGTTCGCGCAGCCGGGTGACGGTCCGCATGCCGTCGTGGTAGCCGTGGCCGTTGACGCTGCTGACCACGATGAGCGCGGGACGGTGCGCGAGGGCCTCGGCGATGAGCAGGTCCTCGGGGACGCAGGGGCCGAGGTTGACCACGCGGTGCCCGTGCTCCTCCAGCAGGAGCTGGAGGTAGACGAGGTTCCAGGTGTGGGAGTCGGAGATGCCGCCGGCCACCAGCACGGGCCGGTCGCCGGGGTCGGAGGCGTTCGGGAAGGGGCTCATCACAGGGCCTGTCCGTGGTCGTAGGTGCGGGTGTGCTCGATGCGGGAGACGGACACGAGGTCGTCGCCGCGTACGACGATCTCGGCGGGCGCGGGCCGGCCGAGGAACATCAGCAGGCTGGCGGTGGGGCCGTAGGCGCCGGCGTTGGGAACGGTGAGCAGGTCGCCCGGGGCGAGCGCGGGCAGCGGGACGCCCCGGCCGAGCAGGTCGCCCGGGGTGCACAGCGGCCCGGCCAGGCTCGCCGGGGTGCCGTCGGCGCCCACGGACTCGTGGGGTTCGACGGACACGGGCAGGATGCGGCCGAGCCCGGACATGCCGCCGAAGGTGTTGATGCCGGCGTCGAGGACGAGGTAGCGGTGGTCGCGGCTGTCCTTGACGTTGACGACGCCGGTGAGCAGGGTGCCGCTGTCGGCGACCAGGTAGCGGCCCGACTCGCAGGCCACCTGGGGGGCTCCCGAGCGCCAGCCGGGGAAGTGCTCGTCCAGCGTCCGGGCGAGGGCGTCGCGCAGTTCCCGGTAGACGGGCCGGGTGCCCTGCACGGCGTAGGGCGCGGCGAATCCGCCGCCGATGTCGAGGAACCGGAAGGTGACGCCGAGCGACTGCTGGAGAGCGGCGGCGGTGGCGACGGTGTGCCGGAACTCGGCGATCAGGCTGGCCTCGTCCTTGGCGTTGCTCAGCGGGAAGAAGTGCAGTCCGGCGACCCGGGTGCCCGGGATCTCGCGCAGCTCGGCGGCGAGGCCGGGCAGGGTCTCGCTGTCGAAGCCGAACTGCGAGGGCACGCCGGTCATGCGGATGCCGGTGGCCGCCGCGCCGGTGGCGTTGTTGACGCGGAGCAGGCAGTCGGCGGTCAGGCCCAGCTTCAGCGCGGTCTCGCCGACGCGGCGCAGGTCGCCGGGGGACTCGGTGGAGAACAGGCGGACGCCCCGGGTCAGCGCCTCGGCCAGTTCGGCGGTGGTCTTGCCGGGTCCGGTGTACAGGATCCGGTCGCCGGGGAAACCGGCCCGCAAGGCGGCGTCGAGTTCGCCGACGGAGCTGATCTCGGCGCGGCAGCCGCCGGTGCGCAGCTCGCGCAGCAGCTCGGGGTGGGGGTTGGCCTTGGCGGCGTAGAACACCTCGACCTCGTCGGGCAGCGCGGCGAACAGGTCGTCGCGGGCCGCCGCGACCCGGTCCAGGTCGTAGACGTAGGCCGGGGTGCCGAAGCGCCCGGCGAGCTCGGCGGTCCTCGTGTGACGGTCGCGTCCGGCCGGGTCGGTGGTCGTCCGGGGGTCGCGCCCGGTCGGCTCCGTGGCGGTCACGCGGTGGCTCCTTCCAGCAGGCGGGCGAGCGCCTTGCGGTCGTGCTTGCCGTGCGGGGTGAGCGGCAGTTCGTCCACGACCCGGCTCACGGTGGGCACCTTGGCGGGTTCCAGCCGCAGCGACAGCTCCTTGAGCAAGGTGTGCGGGTCGATGTCGCCCTCGGCGAACACCGCGAGGGGGCGGTCCTCGGCGGGCGGCAGGACGGCGGCGGCGCGGACACCGGCGACATCGGTGGCGGCGGCCTCGATCTCGGTGGTGCTCATACGGACGCCCTTGTGTTTGAACATGTCGTCGCGGCGGCCCTCGTAGTAGAGGAAGCCGTCCTCGTCCACATGGCCGAAGTCGCCGGTGTGCAGCCGCAGTCCGCCGCCGGGAGCGGGCCGGAAGGCGCGGGCGGTCTGCTCCGGGGCCCGCCAGTAGCCGGGCATGACGTGCGGTCCCTCGACCACGATCTCGCCGGTCTGCCAGGGCGGCAGCGGCCGGCCCTCGTCGTCCACGGCGAAGGCGCGGGTGCCGGGCAGCGGGCGGCCGACGGAGTGGGGCTTGGCGTCCTGGAAGGCGGGCGGCAGCACGGAGACGCGTTTGCACTCGGTCTGCCCGAACTGGACGACCACCTCGGCGCCGGGGAACGCGGTGCGCAGGGCGTCGGCGGTCGACTTCGGCAGCGCGGCACCGGTGTTGGTGAACAGGCGCACCCGGGACTCGCGGGCGGGTTCGCGTGCGGCGAGGGCGCAGATCATGGCGGCCAGGGAGGGCACGATCGGGACGACCGTGGCACCGGTCTCCCGGATGCGGCGCAGCAGCACCAGGTCGGACTCGCCGTCGGCGAGGACGAGTTCGCTACGTCCGGCGGCGGTGAGCAGCACCTTGTACAGGCCGTAGTCCCAGGAGATCGGGAAGCGGCAGAACACCACGTCGTCGGGGCGGTAGCCGAGTTCCAGGCCGATGGCCTCGGTGGCGAAGACCATCCGGCCGTGCGGGCAGATCACCGCCTTGGGCGCGGCGGTGGAGCCGGAGGTGTAGACGAGGACGGCGATGTCGTCGGCGCCGACCGGGGCCTCGGCCGGGCGGACCTCGCGCTCGCGCAGCGCGGTGATCTCCTCCCAGGCCGGGCCGAGTCCGCGGACCGGCACCTCGCCGGCCAGGGCGCCGATCCGCTCCACGGCCGGGTCGGTGACGACGATCAGCGCGGGCTCGGCGTTCTCCACGACCGCCCGCAGGTGGTAGTCCTTCATGCCGGTGTTGACGGGGACGAGGACCGCGCCCCGGCGCGCGGTGCCGTACAGCAGCGCGACCAGTTCCCGGGTGCTGGGCAGCTGGACCAGGACCCGGTCGCCGTGGCCGATGCCCCGCGCGCGCAGCCAGGCGTCGACGGCGTGGCTGTGGGCGGCCAGTTCCCGGTACGTCCAGCGGCCCGTGGCGTCGGAGACCGCCCAGGCGTCGGGGTGCTCGGCGGTGGCCTCGTCGAGCAGGTCGTGCACCCGGGCGTCGGTGCGGGCCGGCACTGTCGGTTGACCGTTCACTGCGACTCCTGCCGCCTTTCGTGTGTGCCTCCGGCCGGCTGCCGCATGGCCGCGGCCCGGGAGGCGAGCTTCCTGCGGTCGGTCTTGCGGTTGGCGTTGAGCGGGAGGGCGTCCAGGTGGTGGTAGGCGCGCGGGACGACGGCGGCCGGCAGCAGCGCGCGCAGATGGCGGGCGAACCGGGCGGGCGGCACGGGCGCGCCGGTGTGGAAGACGGCGAGTTCCACGGTGCCGTCCACGGGTACGGCCACGGTCACCGCGTCCTCGACGCCGGGGCAGGTACGGGCGGCGGCGTCCACCTCGGCCAGTTCCACCCGGATGCCGTGCACCTGGACCTGTGCGTCCTTGCGGCCCAGGTAGTGCCAGCCGCCGTCGTCGGCGCGCCGGACCCGGTCGCCGGTGCGGTAGTAGCGCCGGCCGTCGTGTTCCAGGAACCGACCGGCGTCGTCGGCCGGGTCGAGGTAACCCGGGGTCAACTGGGGTCCCGCGACGCACAGTTCGCCCTCTTCACCCGTGCTGGGCGCGCCGGAGGGGTCGAGCAGCAGGGTGTCGTGGCCGGGGTGGACGGCGCCGATGGGCACCATGTCGTTCGGGTGGCGGCCCGGTGTCCAGCGGTGCGCGGTGATGGTGATGGTCAGCTCGGTGGGGCCGTAGAGGTTCTCCAGCGCGGCGCCCGGCGCGGCGGCGGCCCAGTCCTCGGCGTCCTTGCAGCCGAGCGCCTCCCCCGCGAAGAAGCTCCAGCGCAGCGAGCCCAGCGCGCCCGGGGCGAGCCCGCCGGTGCGGCGTACGAGGGTGATCGCGCTCGGCGTGGAGAACCACACCGTCATGCCCCGCTCGGCCACGAACTCCGGCAGGCGCGCGTACGCCCGGGCGGGTACGGGGACGACGGCGGCCCCGGCGCCCCAGGCGCAGAACAGGTCGAACATCGCGCAGTCGAAGTTGAGGTCGAAGGTCTGCGAGAAGACGTCGTGCGGCCCGAAGTCGTAGCGCTCGTCGAGCAGTCCGAAGTAGTGGGCGGTGTTGGCGTGGGTGACCGGGACGCCCTTGGGCCGGCCGGTGGAGCCGGAGGTGAACAGCACGTAGGCGATGTCACCGGGCCGGGTGGGCTGGGGTGCCTTCAGGGCGCTGTCCGGGTCGAGGGCGAGCGCCGGCATGGGCTGCCCGCCGGGGGCGAACAGCGTAGGCAGCCGTAGCCCGTCCTCGTACAGCGCGGTCAGGGCGGGCAGGGCGTCGTCGTCGGCGAGCAGCGCGCCGACCCCGGCGGCCTCGATCATCCGCCGGGTGCGGGCGGCGGGGAAGGCCGGCTGGAGGGGGACGACGGTGACGCCGCTGTACAGGCCGGCCAGCAGGGTGGCGTACGCCGTGGGTCCCTTGCCGGCCAGCACGCCCACGGCGGGCGGGCGGCCGGGGAGCCGGGCGAGCAGTGAGCCGGCCCGGACGAGGGCGAGTTCGTGCAGTTCGCGGTAGGTGAGGTCGACGCCGTCGGCGTGCAGCGCGGGCCGGTCGGGGGCGAGGGCCAGGCCGCACGCGAACCGGCCGGACAGCGTGCCGTCCACGGTGGGGTCCACGGTGACCGCCCCGTCAGCCCGCGGTGCTCTGCAGCATGCCCCGCAGGGTGTCCCACAGCACGCCGGCGGTGCGGAAGGTGTCCATGGTGAGCGCGCTGTCGCGGAAGCGGACCTGGTAGTCCTCCTCCAGGGTGCCGAGGAGCTGGACGGTGCCGAGCGAGTCCAGGCCGAGGTCCTTCAGGTCGGACTCCGGTGTCAGCTCCTCCTGCGGCGGCAGGAACGGCAGGAAGGGGCGGAGTATGTGTTCGAACCGGTCGTCCCACATGGGGGCCTCCAACGAGTCGGGCGGGGGTTCAGGCGGCGCGGGTACGGCGCCGGGGGTCAGGCGGCGGCGCGGGTACGGCGCCGGGGGGTCATCGCCAGCCGCGGCTGGGCCGCGACGACGTCGAACTGGCGGACGGTGCGGGGCACCCGGCCGAACAGGCTGTCGGGTCCGGCGACGCACATCCGGCGGACACCGGCGTCCTTCAGGGCCGTGGTGACGCTCGGCCAGTCCATCGGGTGGTCGAAGCCGTCGAGGAGCATGGTGCGCAGTTCCTCGCCGGTGCGCAGGACCCGGCCGTCCTGGTCGGCGACGACGGGGAGTGAGGGGTCGGCGAAGGTGTAGCGGGACACCACCTCGCGGGCGGCCTTCTCGCGCAGCGGCCGGAACGCCGAGGCGTGCATGGGGGGCCGCATGGTGTACAGGGGGAGGCTGCCGATGGCGCGCAGCCGCTCTTCCATCCAGCTCACCCGGTGTTCGGAGAGGGACAGCATGAAGAAGCCGTCGTCGATGCGGCAGGAGATCTCGTGCCACTCCCCCGCCTCGTCCAGTTCGGCGAGGATCTCGTCGAGGCCGTCGCGCGGGGCGCGGACGAAGGACAGGGTGACGATGTCCCGGTGCTCGGTGGCGAAGTACTCCTCCAGGCAGCGGGCGATCTCGGCGGTCAGGCGGACGGCGTCGGGCAGGTCCAGCGCGCCGGTGTAGGCGAGGGCCGCCTTCTCGCCGAAGCTGGGCCCGGCGACGATGCCGGGTTCCACCCCGAGGTGTTCGCCGGCCCAGTAAGCGCAGGCCAGGCAGTTGACGAAGAACGCGACCTGGGCGGCCTCCGAGTAGTCGCCCGGGGAGGTGCGGAAGGCGTCCACGAGGGAGTAGCCGAGGGCGTCGTCGGCCACGGCGACCAGGTCCCGGGCGATGGGGTTGGCCACCATGAACCTGCCCACCTCGGCGAACGGTACGGGTCCCATGCCGGGGAAGACGAGGGCGGTGTCGGGTGCCATGGCGGTGTCCCCTTTCGGGCCCTGGCGGGTCACAGGCTCTTGAGGAAGTCGGTCAGCACCGCGTGGAACCGCTCGGGTTCCTCCAGGTGCGGAAGGTGGCTGGACTCCTCGAAGATCTCCCAGCGGGCTCCGGGGATCCCGTCGTGGTACGGCTGGACGACGGCCGGGGTGGCCTCGTCGTGGCGTCCGCTGATCAGCAGGGTCGGGGTGCGGACGCGGTGCAGGTCGCCGACGATCGACCAGTCCTTCAGGGAGCCGATGACATGGAACTCGTTGGGGCCGTTCATCGCGTAGTAGACCGTGGGGTCGTTGTAGATCTCCATGAAGGAGGACAGGAAGTCCCGGGGCCAGGGCGTCACCCGGCACACATGGCGGTCGTAGAAGACCCGCATCGCGGCGAGGTACTCCTCGCTGTCGTAGGTGCCGGCCGCCTCGTGCCGCCGCAGGGTGTCGTCCACCTCCGGCGGGAGCGCGGCGCGCAGCCGGGCCATCTCCTTCAGCCACAGCGGGTACGAGGCGGGCGCGTTGGCGACGACCAGGCCGCGCAGGCCGGGCGGGGCGGTCATGGCGTGCCGGGCGCACAGCGGGCCGCCCCAGCTCTGCCCGAACAGCACGTAATCGTCCGCGACGCCCAACCGCTCGACCAGGTTGGCCAGTTCGTCCTCGAACAACTCGACGGTCCAGAACTCCGGGTCCTTGTCCGGGAGATGGGTCGAGCCGCCGTTGCCGAGCTGGTCGTAGTGGACGACGGGCCAGCCGTCCTCGGCGAGCCGGGCGAGCGGCAGCAGGTAGTCGTGGGTGCTGCCCGGCCCGCCGTGCACGACGACGACCGCCGGCCGTCCCGCGCCGAGCTCACCGGTCACCCGGTACCAGGTCCGGTACTCCCCGAAGGGGACGGTGCCCTTCGCGCTGGCTTCCGGGGACACGCTGATCACCTCTGCTCGCTGCGGGACTGAACGGCGGCCGGGCGCGGACACCGGCCGGGACCGGAAGAGCCGGGGCGCGGTGCCCTCACCGTCTCCCCCGAGTTCCGCAGCCGACGCTAACGGCCCCCGCCCCGCCACCAGACCCCTAACCGCCCCTAGGCGGTACGCGGGGGGACTGGGGGCGTACGGGGGTGGGGGCGGGTCATGTGGCAGCCGACGGGCGGGGTGACGTGGGCGAGCGGGGGCGGGACCTACCGGCAGCCGCGCCCGGCGTGGCAGCAGGGTGAGATGACCGAGCGAGAGCGGGTCATGCCGACAACCACGCCGACGCGGCGACGAGGTCACATGGCGGGCGGCACGGAGCCGTCTCCGCAGTCGCGGACCGGTGCGGGGGGGCGTTGCGGGCGGGGACGAGCTGTTTCGGCACTCGCGTCCGGCACGGGCGGCGGGATGACACGGGTGAGCGGCGGGCCGTTCCGACACTCCCGCCCGGCATGGCGGCGGGCTCACTTCGCGGGCGGCGGAGGCGGAGCCTTCGGCAGCCGCTTGCGACATGGCACCGAGGTCACGTGGACGAGCGGGGATGGGGCCTACCGGCAGCCGCGTCCGGCGTGGCAGCAGGGTGAGATGACCGAGCGAGAGCGGGTCATGCCGACAACCACGCCGACGCGGCGACGAGGTCACATGGCGGACGGCACCGAGCCGTCACCGCAGTCGCGGACCGGTGCGGGGGGGCGTTGCGGGCGGGGACGAGCTGTTTCGGCACTCGCGTCCGGCACGGGCGGCGGGATGACACGGGCGAGCGGCGGGCCGTTCCAACGCTCACTCCCGGCATGGCGGCGGGCTCACTTCGCGGGCGGCGGAGGCGGGGCCTACGGCAGCCGCGCCCGACACCGCGCCAAGGTCACGTGGACGAGCGAGGCGGAGCCCTTCCAGCACTCACACCCGGCACGGCGGCGGGGTGACGCGGCGGGCGGAGGCGGGGCCTACGGCAGCCGCGCCCGACACCGTGCCAAGGTCACGCAGGCGAACAGGCCAGAGCCTGCCGGCAGCCGCGCCCGACACCGCCGCCAGGTGGCAATACGAGCGGGACGGCCCCATCGGCACCCGCGTCCGACACGGCGGCCAAGTCACGCAGGCGGGCGGGGGCGGCCCTTCGGGAGTCGTGTGCGGCGCGGCGGCGGGACGACGTGGGTAGGTCGTGGGGCCGCTGCCCGGGGTGTTGGCGCACGCCCGGCCGGCGGTCACGTTGCCGGTCGGGACTGCCGTGAGGTGGCCCGCCTGTCCCGCTGCCGGAGACGTCCCGTGGCCCGTGCCCGCCGGCCTTGCCCGCGACGGGCGGCGGCGGATCAAGGTGTGCCGGTGCGGACGGCGGTGGTCGCCAGGGTGGTGTAGTGCATGGTGAAGCGGCCGCCGAGGGCGTCGATGGCGTCCCCGACCGCGCCCAGTATCCCGGCCAGTCGGGCGGAGTCGAGTCGGGTGAGGCCGCCGGTGGTGGGCAGCAGGTCGAGCCATTGGTCGCGGGTGTAGGACCGTTCCCAGTCGAATCGCCACTGTTCCGGTTCACCGAACCGCCCGGTCGCGCGGAGCGTGTCGGCGATCTTCGCGTACCCCGCCTGGTACGTCTCCAGTGGACGTCGCGCCGGCTGGAACGGGGAGTCGGGCGCCACCCGGCGACAGGCGGCCGCGAACGGCTCGGCCACCTCGGCCGGCGGCTCGAAGACGTGCCCGAAGACGGCCAGGCGCCCGCGCGGACGCAGCACCTCGGCCGCCTTCGCGGCCCCGGCGACCGGGTCGACCCAGTGCCACGACTGGGCGGCGATCACCGCGTCGAACGTCCGGCCGGCCGGCTCCCAGGCTTCGAAGGTCGCCACCTCGGCCTCCAGGCCACGCGCCCGTGCGAAGCCGGCCATCCGCGCGTCCGGCTCGACGCCGAGCACGGCGCAGCCGGCGGCCTGGAACTGGCGGGCCGCGATGCCGGTGCCGCAGCCGACGTCGAGCACGTCGGGCCCCGGGCTGCCGGCGACGATCCGTGCCACCAGGTCTTCGGGATAGCCCGGGCGAGCCTGGTCGTAGCGTTGCGCGTCCGTGCCGAAGGACTCGGCCACCTGCCGGACTTGGTGCGGCCGCACCGGCTCCGGCCGCTCTCCCTCTGCATGCTCTCGCGGTAAAGTGGGCATGCGTTCACTCTAGTGGGCGAGCGCCCACTCAGCAATGGACGCCCAGGACCGGGCCGACGAGAGGATCCGTGAGTGCCGACCGGGGTGCACCTTCGCGACGCGCGGCGGCAGCTGTTCGACGCCGCCGAACGCGTACTGCTGCGTACCGGCCCGAACGGGCTGACCAGCAGGGCCGTCACCGACGAGGCGGGCTGTGCCAAGGGTGTCCTGCACCGGCACTTCCCCGACTTCGACGCCTTCCTCGCCGAGCTGGTGCTCGACCGGGCCGCACAGCTCGAACGGCAGGCGGAGGCGCTGCGCGCGGCGGTGGGCACCGGCACGGTGGCCGGCAACCTCACCGATGCGCTGACCACCCTCTTCGGACCGGTCCCGGTGGCGATCATCCCGCTCATCACCTTCCGGGACGAGCTGCGCGCCCGGCTGCGGCAGGCCAGGCCGGGAGGCGGCCTGGCGATCCTGACCGAGGTCACGACCGCGGTCTCCGCCTACCTGGCCGACGAGCGCGAGAAGGGCCGCATCGCGGCCGGCGCCGACATCGACTCGCTCACCCTCTCCCTGGTCGGAGGCGGGCATCTGCTGTTCGCGGACCGCGACCCGGGACCGCCGACGACGGCCACTGTGCACAAGCTGGTGACCACGGTGCTCGCCGGCGCCCTGCCAGGCCGGCCCGACGCGCACTGACACGCCGTCAGCGCGGGATGTCGGCGAGCTGTGTCCCCACGACGGCGAGCAGCTCCAGTTTTCCGGCGCTGTCCGTGCCCAGCGCCGGGGTGAACCACAGCAGCCGCTGCCGGCCGTCCTCGCTGAGCAGGCTGAGGCAGTTCACCTCCAGCGTGCCGAGCGCGGGGTGGTTGATGCGCTTGCGGTCGCCCCGGCGGACCCCGACCTCGTGCCGGGCCCACAGGGCGGCGAATTCGGGTGAGCAGGCGTTCAGGTCGGCGATCAGGGTGCGGGCCTCGGGGTCCTTCGTGTCCCGGCGCGCCGCGGCGGCCCGCAGATCGGCGACGAACGCCCGGGACTGGGCGTCGTGATCGGCTTCGGGGTAGAGGCGGCGGGCGTCGGCGTCCGTGAACCAGCGGTGGATGAAGCTCGTGTTCTTGCCCCGGAACCCCGAGTGGTCGCCGAGCAGGGCGATGGCGAGGGGGTTCTGTACGAGCGTGACATGCAGGTCGGTGATCACCTGCGCCGGGGTCGAGGTCAGCCGGGTGAGCAGGTCCGTCATCCCGGGGTGCACATGCGACCGGGGTCCGCCGGGCGCGGGCAGGGGGCGTCCGGCCAGGCGGTAGAGGTAGTCGCGCTCGTCCGACGTCAGCCGCAGCGCGCGGGCCAGGGCGGCGAGCATCTGCTCCGAGGGCTGTGATCCCGCGCCTCGCTCGATCTCGTTGTAGTAGTCGACCGAGGCGCCCGCGAGCTGCGCCACCTCGTCACGGCGCAGCCCCGGCACACGGCGGCGCGGCCCTGCGACGAGGCCGACGTCCTCGGGGCGGATGCGCTCGCGGCGCGAACGCAGGAAGGCGCCGAGCTCGGTGTATCTCATGGAAGCCACACCCCTAGTCTGCGCGAGATGGCGGCGCCGGCGTGCCGCTGACACAGGGGATGACATCCCCTGGTACGCACGGCGGCGAGCGGCGCATCGTGGGACACATGAACCCCACCGACACAGCCGCCCCCGAAGCGGCGTCCCGCCGGGTCGCCATCGTCACCGGCGGCTCACGCGGCATCGGGCGCGCCGTGGCCGAACGCCTGGCCCACGAGGGCCTGACCGTGGCCGTGAACCACGCGAGCGACTCCGCCTCCGCCCGGGAAACGGTGGAGGCGATCACCGCGGCAGGCGGCCGGGCGATCGCGCTCCGGGCCGACGTCGCCGACGAACACGCCGTCGCCGCCGTGTTCGACCGGGTGCGGGACGAGTTCGGCGGTGTGGACGTGGTCGTGCACTGCGCCGGACGGCTGGCTCTGTCCCCGATCGCCGACCTCGATCTGGACGTGCTCGACGCCGTGCTGCGTACCAACGTCCGCGGCACCTTCGTCGTCGCGCGGCAGGCCGCCCGCCGGCTGCGCGCGGGCGGCTCCTTCGTCGCCTTCTCGACCTCCGTGGTGGCCACCCGGTTCCCGGGCTACGGCGCGTACGCCGCCGGCAAGGGCGCCGTCGAGGCGATGACCCTGATCCTGGCGCGTGAGCTGCGGGGCCGGGACATCACCGTCAACACCGTCGCCCCCGGGCCCACGGCGACCGACATGTTCCTGGACGGCAAGACGGAGGAGCAGATCGAGGCGCTGGCGAAGGCCCCGCCGCTGGAGCGCCTGGGAACACCGGCCGACATCGCCCATGTGGTCGCCTTCCTCACCAGCGCGCGGGGGCACTGGGTCAACGGCCAGGTCCTGCGGGCGAACGGCGGCATGGCCTGACGGCGCCGTCCGCCCCGCATCGCCCTCCCACCCGACACTCACCATCGAAAAGGAACGCCTCATGCCCTACGCCAACCTCAAGGTTCCCGCCGGCACGCTCACGGACGCGTCCAGGAAGAAGCTCCAGGACGCCGTCACCGACGCGTTCGCCGACGTCTACGGAGAACGGGCCCGCCCGAACACACTCGTGATCCTCGAGGAAGTCGCGGACGGCGGCTGGAGTCTCGGCGGAACCATCCTCACCGCCGAGATGCTCGGCCGCAGTTGAGTCTCTGGTTTCCTGATCCGGCAAGGCCGCCGGCCCACGTCAGCGGTACAGGTCGATGCCCCCGGAATACGGAAGACCGTCCTCGAAGTCGCAGACGGCTACGGCTCGCATTCCCGCTCCCCACAGCGATTCCAGGACACGCCTGACCGCATCCCTGAAATCTTCGGCTTCCGAGATCGGCTCACATTCCAGGACTGACGGCCACGACAGGAAGTCAGAACCATGGACCAAGCCGACCTCACCCGATCCATGACCCGATATCAATAAATGCCCCATCATCGAATTCCCCCTCCCATTCTATAAGGCCACCGACCGCCCTCCTCGTGGCACCGGGTCCGTACGACGCGCCCCGGAAACCGACGCCCCCGCCCCCTAGGGGCGGCTAGGGGTTGGGGTTCGCCCCGGTGGGTGCCTAGCGTGCGGGGGACGGCCGACAGCGCCGCACGGTGCCGCGCCCGGAGCATCCGTCGCCGGCGCCTCCCGCTCCCTCCCGTGCGAAGAGGACCTGATGACTGCACCTGCCGAACCGGCCGACCAGGCCGCGCCGCCGGACTTCCCGATGCGGCGGGCCTGTCCCTTCAGCCCGCCGGCCGCCTACGCCGAGCTGCGCGAGACCGCTCCCGTCTCCCGGGCCCGGCTGAAGGTCAACGGCAAGCCCGCCTGGCTGGTCACCCGGCACGACCTGTACAAGAAGCTGCTGGGCGACGAGCGGGTCAGCGCGAACCTGAAGCTGCCCGGTTACCCCCTCCAGGTGCCGGTGCCGGAGGAGATCCTCCAGTCGGTGCCGCTGACCTTCCTGTCCATGGACCCGCCGGACCACACCGTGCAACGGCGCATGCTGGCCCCGGAGTTCAGTGTGCGGCGGATGCGCGAGCTGCGCGGCCGGGTGCGGCAGATCGTGGACCAGCAGATCGACCACATGCTGGAGAAGGGCGCCGACGGCCCGGTCGACCTGGTCACCGCCCTCGCCCTGCCGGTGCCCTCCCTGGTGATCTGCGAACTGCTCGGCGTCCCCTACGAGGACCACGGCCGGTTCGAGGAGTGGGCGTGGGCCATCATGAACCACGACATCAGCGAGGAGGACCGCGGCCGCGCCCACTACGAGCTGGACCGGTACGTGGACGGGCTGGTCACCGCCAAGGAGAGCGAGCCGGGCGACGACATGATCAGCCGGCTGATCGAGTTCAACCGGCAGACACCGGCCGTGGAACACTCCGACATCGTCAGCATGTCCAAGCTGATGCTGGTCACCGGGCACGAGACGACCGCCAACATGATCGCGCTCGGTGTGCTGGCCCTGCTGGAGCACCCGGACCAGCTGGCCGCAGTCCGCGCGGAGCCGGAGCTGATGCCGCGCGCGGTGGAGGAGCTGCTGCGCTTCTTCTCCATCTCCGACGCGGGCACCGCGCGGGTCGCCCTGGAGGACATCGAGCTGGGCGGGGTCACCATCCGGGCCGGTGAGGGGATCCTGCCGCTGAACAACGCGGCCAACCACGACGCCCGCGTCTTCCCCGACCCCGACCGCCTGGACGTGCGCCGCGAGGCCCGCAGCCAGCTGGCGTTCGGCTACGGCGTCCACCAGTGCATCGGCCAGAACCTGGCCCGCATGGAGCTGGAGGTCGTCTACTCGGCGCTGCTCGAGCGGATCCCGACGCTGCGCCTGGCCACCCCGGTGGAGGAGCTGCGGTTCAAGGACGACGCGATCGTCTACGGCCTGTACGAGCTGCCCGTCACCTGGTGACGCTCCCCCGCCCCGCCCTCCTCCTGTCGTCACCGATGTCCGAAAGGCAGCCATGACCCAGTCCGCCGACGCCGTAGCCGGGACGGAAGCGCCGCCGGTGCGGTTCCCCCTGCGGCGCACCTGCCCGTTCGCCGAGCCGCCCGAGTACGCCGGGCTGCGCGCCGACGCCCCCGTCTCCCGCGCCGCCCTGAAAGTGAACGGCAAGCCGGCCTGGCTGGTCACCCGGCACGAGCACGTCCGGCAGGTGCTGGGCGACAGCCGGGTGAGCTCCAACCTCAAACTCCCGGGCTATCCGCACCAGTTCCACATCCCCGAGGAACTGCTGGCGCAGGTCCGGCTGATGATGCTGAACATGGACCCGCCGGAGCACACCGCCCACCGGCGCATGCTGATACCGGAGTTCACGGCCCGGCGGGTGCGGGAGCTGCGGCCGCGGATCCAGCAGATCGTGGACGAGCACGTGGACGCGATGCTGGCCGCGGGCGGCCCGGTGGACCTGGTCACCGCCCTCGCGCTGCCGGTGCCCTCGCTGGTGATCTGCGAACTGCTCGGCGTGCCCTACGAGGACCATGCGCGGTTCGAGGAGTGGTCGGCGGCGCTGATGAACCACGACCTGAGCCCGCAGGAGTACGGGGCTGCCGTGCAGGCCCTGGACACGTACCTCGACCAGCTCGTCACCCTGAAGGAGAACGAGCCGGGCGACGACCTCATCAGCCGCTTCCTGGAGAAGAACCGCACCGAGCAGGTCGCCGACCACACCGATGTGGTGACGATGGCCCGGCTGATGCTGGTCGGCGGCCACGAGACCACCGCCAACATGATCGCCCTCGGGGTGCTGGCCCTGCTGGAGCACCCGGAGCAGATGGCCGAGCTGCGGGCCGATCCGGCCCTGCTGCCGAACGCCGTGGAGGAGTTGCTGCGCGTCTTCTCCATCTCCGACGCCGGCACCGCCCGGGTCGCGGTGGCGGACATCGAGGTCGGCGACGTCACCATCCGCGCGGGCGAGGGCATCCTCGCCCTGAACAACGCGGCCGACCACGACGAGTCGGTCTTCCCGGACCCGGACACCCTCGACATCCACCGCAAGGAGGCCCGCTCCCACCTGGCGTTCGGTTACGGCGTCCACCAGTGCATCGGCGCCAACCTCGCCCGGGCGGAACTGGAGGCGGTCTACGGCACGCTGCTGCGCCGCGTCCCCGGCCTGCGGCTGGCCGCCCCGGTGGAGGAGCTGCGGTTCAAGGACGACGCCATGGTGTACGGCGTCTACGAACTCCCCGTCACCTGGTGACGGCCGACGCGAACGGACTGTCCCTGATGCGTGTTTCCGCCGAACGCGACCGGTGCGTGGGCTCCGGCCAGTGCGCGCTGCTGAGCCCCGAGGTGTTCGACCAGGACGCCGACGGCCTGGTCACCCTGCTGAGCGAGGAGCCGGCCGAGGAGCTGCGCGAGCAGGTCGCCCAGGCCGCGGACCTGTGCCCGTCCCGCTCGATCCGGGTGCACGACTGAAGCCCGCGCGTCGGCGGCGGGACCGGGTGGCCGGTCCCGCCGCCGACGTCGTGCTACCGGGGGCCGGCGGGCCGGGGGCCCGCCAGCGACCCGGCCTGCTCCAGGAAGCGGGGCAGCCACTGCTCGTAGGTGACCCCGTCGAGGAACTCCAGTGCCGCCCGCGCGTCGTCGCCGACCACGGTGTGCAGGGGGGTCGTGGGGTCGTCGGCGGCGGCGAGCACCGCGCGGGCCGCCCCGGCGCTGTCGGCGGCGCCCTCCGCGACCCGGGCGAGGAACCGGTCCAGCCAGGCGTGGTCCGCCGCGTACGGGCCGGTCCCGGGCGGCTGCCCGTCGGCCGCGCCGGCCCGGGAGGCGCGCTGGATGGCGGTGGCGAAGCTGCCCGGCTCCAGGCACACCACGCGGATGCCGAACGGCTGGACCTCCGCGTACAGGGCCTCGCTGAGGGCGCCCAGGGCGGCCTTGCTCGCCGCGTAGAACCCGCCGTGCGGCACGGCGAAGGTACGGGCGGCCAGCGAGGAGACGTTGACGATGACGCCGGAGCCCCGGGCGCGCATCCCGGGCAGCACGGCGCGGGCCAGCCGCAGCGGACCCCAGAAGTTGGTCTCGAACACGGTGCGGGCGTGTTCGAGGGGCATGGTCTCGGCCGGTCCGGTCCGGTCGACACCGGCGTTGTTCACGAGGACGTCCAGGGGCCCGTACCGGTCCTGCACCGCGGTGACGGCGGCGGTCACGGAGGCGTCGTCGGTGACGTCCAGCCGCGGGACGTCCAGGGTGAGTTCCTCCGCGTCGGCGCGCCGCAGCAGTTCCCCGGCGGTGGCGGGGTCGCGCACACAGGCGTGGACCCGGTCGCCGCGCCGGGCGAACGCCAGCGCCGTCTCCAGCCCGATGCCGCTGCCGCATCCGGTGACGAGGACCGACCTCATGCCTCCACCGCCTTCTCGGCCAGCAGGTCGAGCACCTGCTTCTGATGGTCGGTCAGGTAGAAGTGGCCGCCGGGGAACACGCGGTGTTCGAAGGGCGCGTCGGTGTGCCGGGACCAGGCGCGCGCCTCCTCCACGGTGACCTTGGGGTCGTCGTCGCCGACCAGGGCGACGACGGGGCAGCGCAGGTTCGGTCCGGGCTCGTAGACGTAGGTCTCGGCGGCCCGGTAGTCGGCGCGGATGGCGGGCAGGGCCATGCGGATCAGTTCGATGTCGTCGAGGATGGCCGAGTCCGTGCCGCTGAGCAGCCGCATCTCCTCGATGAGCCCGTCGTCGTCGCGCAGGTGGACGGACTCGTCGCGCGGGCAGGAGGGGGCGCGGCGGGCGGAGACGACCAGCGCCCGCGCCACCACGCCGTGGTCGCGTTCCAGCCGGCGGGCGACCTCGAAGCCGAGGGTGGCGCCCATGCTGTGACCGAACAGGACGAGGGGACGGTCGGCCCACGGCAGCAGCACGGGGGTGAGGCGGTCGGCCAGTTCCTGGATGCTCTCCGCGCAGGGTTCCTGGCGGCGGTCCTGGCGGCCGGGGTACTGCACGGCGAGCACGTCCACGGATTCCGGCATGCTCGCCGAAACGGGGTGGTAGAAGGTCGCCGAGCCGCCCGCGTGCGGCAGGCACACCAGCCTGGCCGCCGCGTCCGGGCGGGGATGGTAGCGGCGTATCCAGAGGCGGTCGTGCTCGGCGAGCGTGGTCATGGGGCGGGCGTTCCCTTCCTGGAGACGGCTGCGCCCGCGCGGGGCGCGAACGGGCTCCAGCAGTCTCACGCGGTCAAGGGCCCCTGGCCACCCCTACCCGCCCCACCTCCCGGGTTTCGCTCAGGCGTTGAGGTAGGCGAGCACCGCGAGGACCCGGCGGTTGCTGTCGCTGGACGGCGGGAGCATCAGCTTGGTGAAGATGTTGGAGATGTGTTTCGCCGCCGCGCCCTCGGTGACGGTGAGCCGCTGGGCGATCGCGGTGTTGGAGCAGCCCTCGGCCATGAGTTCCAGCACCTCGCGTTCGCGGGCGGTGAGGGCGGCCAGCGGTTCGTCCCGGGAGTGGCTGGTCATCAACTGGGCGACGACGGCGGGGTCCATGGCCGTGCCGCCGGCCGCGACCCGGCGTACGGCGTCGATGAACTGCTCGTCGTCGAGGACGCTGTCCTTGAGCAGATAGCCGATGCCGCCGGTGCCGTCGGCCAGCAGTTCGCGGGCGTACATCTGCTCCACGTGCTGGGACAGCACGAGGATCGGCAGGCCGGGGCGTTCGCGCCGGGCCCGCAGGGCGGCCTGGAGGCCCTCGGTGGTGAAGGTGGGCGGCAGGCGTACGTCCACGATGGCCACGTCGGGCCGGTGGTCGGCGATCGCGGCGGCGAGGTCCGTGCCGTTGTCGACGGCGGCGGCGACCTCGAAGCCGTACGCCTCCAGTAATTGGATGATTCCCTGCCTCAGGAGGAAGAGGTCTTCGGCGAGGACAACGCGCACGGCAGCTCCAGCTTGATCACGGTCGGTCCGCCCGGAGGGCTGTTGATCTCCAGGACGCCGTCAAAGGATGCCAGCCGCCTGCGGATGCCCTCCAGACCGCTCCCGGCCGAGGCGTCGGCGCCGCCGCGGCCGTCGTCGGTGATCCGGGCGTGCAGGGTGTCGTCCGCGCGCCAGGCGACGATCTCCACCCGCTGGGCGTCGGCGTGCTTGAGGGCGTTGGTGAGCAGTTCGGACACGGCGAAGTAGACGGCGGACTCGACCGGGTCGGGCAGCCGGCCGGGCAGGTCCACCACGACGGTCACCTCCAGCGGGCTGGCCAGGCCCAGGGCGCGCAGGGCGTCGGCCAGGCCGCGTTCGGCGAGGACCGGCGGGTGGATGCCGTGGACGAGGTCGCGCAGTTCGCGCAGGGCCTGCACGGAGGAGCTGCGGGCCTGCCGCAGCAGCCGGCGGGCCTCCTCCGGGTCCTGGCCCAGCTTCCGGTCGACGGCGCCGAGTTGGAGCCCGAGGCTGACGAGCCGGGCCTGGGCGCCGTCGTGCAGATCGCGTTCGATGCGGCGCAGTTCGGCGGCCTGGATGTCCAGCGCGCCCGACCTGGTCTCCGACAAGTGCTGTACGCGCGAGGCGAGTTGGGCGCCGCGGGTCGGACCGAGCAGGAACCGGACGAAGTAGGCGTACCCCTTGAGCACCAGCGGGGAGAGCAGCAGCCAGCCGGTGAGCACGACGAGCGCGAGCAGTCCGGCGGCGAGCGCGGCCGGCCAGCTGCCGACGGTGACGCCGGCGTACCAGCGGCCCGCTCCCCCGTCCGCGACCGGCCGCCACAGCCCGCAGGCCAGGAACAGCCCCTCCCCCGCGTAGTACAGCAGGGCGGCCGGTACGAAACCGACGAGCCCGACGACGGTGTTGAGCAGCAGCCACAGCAGGTCCCGCCAGGTCGCGGGGTCGGCGAGGATCCACTTGCAGCGGCGCGTCCAGCCGACGATGTCCCGCTCGATCTCCTGCGGTTCGGGCCGGTAGGGCCGCTCGACGGGGACGCCGGAGCGGGCGGCGGCGCGCCGGTTGAGGTCGCACAGCCACCGCACGGCCCGGGTGAGGTAGGGCAGGGCGAGGAAGCCGATGCCGATCAGGCAGAGGATGACGAAGTAGGTGGTGGTGACGAAGAGGACGACCGACAGCAGGGCTCCGGTGGCGGTGGCCACGCCGACCAGGGTGTCCAGGGCGGCGCGCCGCGGGCGGCCGCGCCACGCGACCGGCACAGTCTTCATGCGCTCATGTTCCCATCCGCCGCCGCCCGTCGCGCCGGGGCCGTCCCCGCCCGGGGGAAGCGGGGACGGCCCGGCAGGGGCGACGCGGCTCACGCGGCCTTCACCGTGTCCACGGCGGGGCTGCGCATACCGCGCCAGGAGGGCAGCAGCGTGGCGCCGAACACCAGCAGCAGGGACCCGCCGACGATGGCGAGGTAGATGCCGAGGGATCCGGAGGGCAGGTACGAGCCGCTCTTGACGAGGCTGTAGGGGACGATGGTCGTCGCGGAGGCGAGGGTGCCGAGGACGGTGGCGACGACGCCGATCAGTACGCCTTCCACGGTCAGCATGCCGATCACCTGGGCGCGGGTGGCGCCGGTGAGCCGCTGGAGGCCGAACTCCGCGCGCCGTTTGCGGGTGACGGACACCAGGGTGTTGACGACGGTGATGGCCGCGTATCCGACGATCATGGCGACGATGGTGTAGTTGGCGGACACCAGGATCTGCTGGATCTGGTTGTTCCGGCCGGCCAGGGAGGAGCTGTCGTCCAGCTCGGTGCCGGGCACCCGGGCGGCCAGCGCGGCCAGCCGGTCGTGGACCCCGGTGCCGGTGCCGTGCGCGGCACGGACCAGGATCTGGCGCGGCAGCCCGTCGCCGGTGTGCGGGGCGAGGGTGGCCGCGGGCAGGGTCAGGTACTGCTGCTTGGGGTTGTCGGTGTAGAGGGCCACGACGGTGGGCCGTAGCGGAGTGCCGTCGCCGAGGTGCAGCGGCAGCCGGTCGCCGACCCCTACCCCGTACTCCCGGGCCTTCTTCTCGGACAGCGCCACGGTGTCGCCGCGCAAGTCCTCCAGGGAGCCGGCGACCACGGGCAGGTCGAGGCTCTGGCGCACCCCTTCCGCGGAGACTCCGCGCAGGTCGGTGTCGGCGGGGCCGCCCGGGCGGTCCACGAAGCCCCGGCTGGTGACGAACTCGGAGGCCGCGGCCACCCCGGGCGTGGCCCGCACCGTGGCGACGACGCCGGGCGCGAATCCGCCCGTGGTGGAGTCGAGGACGTAGTCGGCGAGGATGTTCTCGTCGTAGGAGGTCCGCGAGACGTGGTTCTCGGTGGACTGCATGTACAGGGTGCCCGTGGCGATGCCGATGAGCAGGACGATCGGTGCGACGGCGCCCGCCATGCGGACGTGGGCGGTGGCGGCGTTGCGCAGCGCCAGCTGCCCGGAGAGTCCGGACAGGGCCCGTACGGGCGGTCGCAGCAGCGCCACCATGGCCTTGGTGAGGCCGGGCGCGAGCAGGGCGAGGCCGACGCAGAACAGCACGGAGGCGGGTCCGGCGGTGCTGGCGAGGGTGGGGCCGTCCTCCATCACGGTGGCGGTGGCGACGGCCAGGCCGATGCCGTTGGCGAGGAAGAACAGCGCGAGCAGCAGCCGGGGCAGGCTGAACCAGCGGCTGCCGGCGGTGGATTCGGCCAGCGCGGCGACCGGTTCGGTGCGGGCGGCGCGCCGTCCGGCGAACCGGGTGGCGCCGGCCGCGGCGAGCACGGTGACGGCGGCGCCGGTGGCCATCGGCAGCGGGCCGGCGTGGTAGGTGATGGCGGGTGCCACCACGCCGCTGGAGGTCAGCACCTTGAACAGCAGCCGTCCGATGGCGTAGCCGGGCGCCAGGGCGAGCAGGACGGAGGCCACCGACAGCACGGCCGTCTCGGTGAGGATCATGCGGCGCAGTTGCTTCGGGGTGGAGCCGACGGCGCGCAGCAGGGCCATCTCACGGGCGCGCTGCTGGAGGGAGAGGCCGAGGGTGGAGGCGACGCCGAACATGACGATCAGGACGACCGAGGAGCCGAAGACCGCCGCGAGGATGACGACGGTGCGCCGGCTGGAGAGGGTGCCGGGCAGCTCGGCCAGTCCGCGGCGCTCGCCGGTGAGGACCTCGGCGCGGTCGCCGACCTCGGCGCGCACCGCGTCCGCGACGGCGGCGGCGCTCGTTCCGGGCTCGGGCAGCACGGCGACGGAGTCGATCCGGCCGCCGGCGAGGGTACGGGCCCGGTCGTCCGTGAAGAACACGGCCGCGTCGGGGTTGTGGTCGCCGCGCTGTTCGGCGATGCCGCTGACCCGGAACCGGTGGGCGGTGCCCTGGACGACGATGTCGACCGGGGAACCGGGGCGGGCACCGGCCCGCCGGGCCAGCCCGGCGTCGAGCACGGCCTCGCCGCCGGTGACGGGGGTTTTCCCGGCGGCGAGGGTATAGGGGGTGAGCCGGGCGCTCGCCCAGCCGTGGCCGTACGACGCGGACTTCTCCGTCAGCGGCTTGCCGTCCTTGAGGACGGTGGCCGGGAACGACACGTCGGGCACGGCCGCGCGCACTCCGTCGGCCCGGGCCACCTCGCCGGCCAGGCCGGCGTCGATGCGGTGCCGTTCGGTCAGCGCGCTGGAGTCGTAGGTCTGTTCACCGGTGACGACGACCGGGGCCTCGCGCAGGCGCTGTGGCGCGGCGGCCATGCGGACTCCGGTCTCCATCAGGCCGCCGCAGCCGATGACGATCGCGGCGCCGAGGAACATGGCGAGGAAGGTCGCGACGAAGCTCGTGCGGCGGAACTTCAGGGTGCGCAGTGCCAGGCGCCACATCAGTACCGTCCTCCCGAGTGCTGCGGGGCGCTCTGCCGGTGGGTGTCGTCCTCCCAGGCGCCGAGCCTGGTCATCCGGGCGGCGACCGCGTCGGCCGTGGGCCGGTGCAGTTCGCCGGCGTAGGCACCGTCGGCGAGGAAGACCACGCGGTCGGCGTAGGAGGCGGCGACCGGGTCGTGGGTGACCATGACCAGGGTCTGGCGGGCGGTGTCGACGGACTCGCGCAGCAGTCCGAGCACGGCGGCGGCGGTGCGGGTGTCCAGGGCGCCGGTGGGCTCGTCGGCGAAGACGACGGCGGGGCGGGTCACCAGGGCACGGGCGATGGCGACGCGCTGCTGCTGGCCGCCGGACAGCTCGGCCGGCAGGTGACCGAGCCGCTCGGCGAGGCCGACGCGCTGGACGACGGTGCGGATCAGGGCCTTGTCGGGCCGCTGTCCGGCCAGTTGCAGCGGCAGCGTGATGTTCTGCATGACCGTCAGCGCGGGCAGCAGGTTGAAGGACTGGAAGATGAAGCCGATCCGGTCGCGGCGCAGCTTGGTCAGGTGGGTGTCGTCCAGTCCGGCGAGGTCGGTGCCGCCGACGGTCACCGTGCCGGAGCTGGGCTGGACCAGTCCCGCGGCGCAGTGCAGGAAGGTGGACTTCCCGGATCCGGAGGGGCCCATCACGGCGGTGAAGGTGCCGTCGGCGAAGCTCATGGTGAGTTCGCGCAGCGCGGCCACCTGGCCGTCTCCCCGGCCGTAGATCTTCGACACGGCGTCCAGCCGTACCGCCTCCGTCCGGCGGAGGTCGTGTGAAGTGTGCACTGGGGCTCCCTCGGGGATGACGCGTCTCTCACGCGATGTCTGGGGACCAGATTAGGAACGGGCACGCCCGCGGCACATTGGCATTGTCCGCCCGGTTCGAGGTAGAGGTTTCTCTACCTTCCCGGTCCAGGTTTCGGCAGTATTCCGGTGACATGTGTACGGCGATGTCTCCATCTTTGTGCAGGGGTGACGTCATTTTTGTGCAGAGGTGTCACCACCTCGACCGCATATCTGGCTCCCCCGGGAAAGGGCCGATTGCCACCCGTGTCCCGGGGCGTGACTACGGGTACCGTCGAAACCGACCGGATAAATCCACGATAGATGGGATGTCCCATGGCCAGGAGGCCTGATCACGAGCTGACCGCGAGCGTCCGGCCCGATGGTTATCTGGAGCTGTTCTCCCGGCGCACCGGGAAGCGCCACCGGTGCGGTCCGCGCGGTACGACGATGTGGCTGGCGCTTCAGCGCGGCGACTGGCAGCCGGAATCGGCGGCGGACGAAATCGCCGCGCGATTAGGAGTAGACCCGGACAGTATCCGATGTGATATCGAGGCATGGGTGTCGCATTTCCGCGAGGTCGCCGAATAAGGGAGATATGCGGGCGCGGGCGGCCTTTCGGCCGCCCGCGCGGGACGATGTCCGCACCTCGTCCGCCGTCCGCCGCCTTTCCGGCGGCGCCGGCTCAGCGCGGCCCGGCGGCCAGCCAGGCCTCGACCGCCTCGGCGGTGGTCTCCGCGTGGTCCTCCAGCAGCGTGAAGTGGGTGCCGGGCACGTCGGCCGGCCGGTGCTCGGCGGGCCAGAGCGCCCGCCAGTCCCCGGTGCCGGGCCCGGTGGCGAAGGACTCGGTCGGCCGCACGAACAGCACCGGCGCCGTCAGCACGCCCGGCGGGCAGTGCTGGATGAGGTCGCTGTAGCGGCTCATCGCGGCCAGGCGGGCGGTGCCGAAACCGCCCAGGGCGGACTCGCGGGCCAGCATGCCGTCGAACATCTGCCGCCACAGCTCGTCCTTGCCGTCGTCCCCGGGCAGGTAGGTGTCCAGCAGCACCACGCCCGCGGCCGGCCGGCCGGCCTTCTCCATGATCTCGGCCGCCGCGTGGGCGAACTGGCCGCCGGAGGAGTAGCCGACGAGCACGTACGGCCGTTCGTCCGGGCAGGCCCGGCGGATGCCCTCGACGACCGCCTCCAGCACCGCGTCCACCGAGCGCGGCAGCGGTTCGCCGGGGCCGAAACCGGGCATCGTGGGCACCAGCAGGTCCCGGCGGCCCTCGAAGTGCCGGGCGAGGCGGGCGAACTGGTGGGCGCCGCCCAGGGCCATCGGCGAGGGCAGGCAGACCAGCCGGGGCCCGGCGGGGCCGGTGGCCAGCCGCACCGGGTCGGTGAGGCCGCCGAGTTCGGCCAGGCGGGAGAAGCCGGGGAGGATCCCGGCGACGGTGCGCAGCAGCTCGATGGCCTGGTCCATGTGTCCGTCGGCCGCCGCGCGCCGCACCAGGCCGCCGACCGATTCGAGGTCGCCGTTGTCGTCCGGGGCCGCCGGTCCGCCGGCCAGGTGGCCGCGCAGGGCGGCGGCGAGGGCGGCCGGGGTGCGGTGGTCGAAGACGGCACCGGCGGGCACGGTGGTGTCCAGGGCGGCGCCCAGGGCGGCGCGGAGTTCGGCGGCGGTGACGGAGTCCAGGCCGATCTCCAGGAAGACGGCGTCGGGCTCGACGGCCTCCGGTCCGCTGTGGCCGAGGATGGCGGCGGTCTGAAACCGGACCAGGTCCGTGAGCAGGGCCTCCTGCTCGGCCGGCCCGGCACCGGCCAGCCGTCGCCGCAACGGCCCGCCGTCCTCGGGGGCGGTGGCCGGGACGGGCTCGGCCAGGGGGCCGGCGGTGAGGGGCACGTCGGCGTTCAGCCAGTAACGTTCGTGCCGGAAGGCGTAGGTGGGCAGTTCGGCGCGGGCCGTGCCGGGGAACAGGGCGGCCCAGTCGGGGGCGAGGCCGTCGGTGTGCAGGCGGGCCAGGCCGGACGCCAGCGCGGCGGGTTCACCGCCGTGGCGGCGGCCGAGCGCGACGAGGACGGCGCCGTCGGCCGCCGGGCAGGCGCGGGCGAGGCCGGTGAGGTGGGCGTCGGGGCCGAGTTCCACGAAGCGGCCGGCGCCGGCGGCGGCGAGGGCGGTGACGGCGTCGGCGAACCGGACGGCCTCCCGGGCGTGCCGCACCCAGTAACCGGGGTCGCTCAGGAGCCCGTCCCTGGCGAGGCGGCCGGTGAGGGTGGACACCAGCGGGATGCGCGCGGGGTGGAAGGCCAGCTTCTCGGCCACGGCCCGGAACTCGTCGAGCATGCCGTCCATCAGGGGCGAGTGGAAGGCGTGCGAGACGGTGAGCCGCCTGGCCTTGGGGAAGCCCTCGGCGGCGGCGAGCACCGCCTCCTCCTCGCCGGAGAGGACCACCGAGTCCGGGCCGTTGACCGCGGCGAGGGCGACCCGGTCGTCCAGCAGGGGCCGTACCTCCTGTTCGGTGGCCTTCACGGCGACCATCGCCCCGCCCTCCGGCAGCGCCTGCATGAGCCGGCCGCGCGCGGCGACCAGGGCGCAGGCGTCGTCCAGGTCGAGGACGCCGGCCACATGGGCGGCGGCGATCTCCCCGACGGAGTGCCCGGCGAGCAGGTCGGGCCGCACCCCGAGGGACTCCAGCAGCCGGAACAGGGCGACCTCGAACGCGAACAGCGCGGGCTGCGCGTACTCGGTGCGGTGGACGGCGTCGGTGTCGTCGCCCGCGAGCACCCCGGTCAGGTCCAGGCCGAGCCGCGCCTCGACCGCGTCGAAGGCGTCGGCGAACACGGGGTAGTGGGCGCGTAGTTCCAGGCCCATGCCGGGGCGCTGGGCGCCCTGCCCGGTGAACAGGAAGGCGGTACGGGTGCCGGAGCGCGCCCGGCCGGTGACGACGCCGGGCGCGGGCGTCCCGGTGGCGAGGGCGCGCAGCCCGGCCAGCAGGTCCTCCCGGCCGGTGCCGGTGACGGCCGCCCGGTGGCCGAAGGCGGTGCGCCTGGTGCCGAGGGCGCGGGCGACGGCCGCCGGGTGCGGTCCGGGCCGGCCGGCCAGGAAGGCGTGCAGCCGTTCGGCCTGGGCGGGCAGGTCGGGTGCGGAGCGGGCGGACAGCGGCCAGACGACGACGGGGGCGTCCGGTTCGCCGTCCGCCGGGTCCTCGGCGGGTGCCTCCTCGAGGATGACGTGCGCGTTGGTGCCGCTGATCCCGAAGGAGGACACTCCGGCCCGGCGCGGCCGGTCGATGGCGGGCCAGTCCCGTTCCTCGGTGAGCAGCCGTACGTTCCCCGCCTCCCAGTCGACCTTCGTGGACGGCTCGTCCACATGCAGGGTCCTGGGCAGGACACCGTGGCGCATCGCCATCACCATCTTGATGACACCGGCGACCCCGGCGGCGGCCTGCGTGTGCCCGATGTTCGACTTCACCGAGCCCAGCCACAACGGCTGCTCCCGGTCCTGGCCGTAGGTGGCCAGCAACGCCTGCGCCTCGATCGGGTCACCCAGCGTCGTCCCCGTACCGTGCGCCTCGACCACGTCCACATCGGCGGTGGTGAGGCGGGCGGAGGCCAGCGCCTGCCGGATCACCCGCTGCTGCGACGGACCGTTCGGCGCCGTCAGCCCGTTGGAGGCACCGTCCTGGTTCACGGCCGAACCCCGCAGCACCGCCAGCACCGGATGGCCGTTGCGCCGGGCGTCGCTCAGCCGTTCCAGCACCAGGACGCCCAGCCCCTCGGAGAACCCGGTGCCGGCCGCGTCGTCGGCGAAGGAGCGGCACCGCCCGTCCGGGGAGAGCGCGCCCTGCCGGCTGAACTCCACGTACGTGCCCGGCGAGGCCATCACCGTCACTCCCCCGGCCAGCGCCAGCGCGCACTCCCCCTGCCGCAGCGCCTGCGCGGCCAGATGCAGGGTGACCAGGGACGAGGAGCAGGCGGTGTCGACGCTGAGGGTGGGCCCCTCCAGGCCGAGGGTGTAGGCGACCCGGCCGGAGACGATGCTGCCGGAGCCGAAGCTGCCGAAGTAGTCGTGGTACATGACGCCCGCGAACACGCCGGTGCGGGAGCCGCGCAGGGTCGCGGGGTCGATCCCCGCGTTCTCCAGGGCCTCCCAGGAACCTTCGAGCAGCAGCCGCTGCTGGGGGTCCATCACGAGGGCCTCGTTCGGGGCGATACCGAAGAAGGCGGCGTCGAAGTCGCCCGCGTCGTGCAGGAATCCGCCCTGCCGGGTGTACGAGCGGCCCGGTGTGCCCGGGACCGGGTCGTACAGGCCGGGGTCCCAGCCCCGGTCGGCGGGGAAGGCGGTGATGCCCTCGCCGCCGTCCGCGACCAGCCGCCACAGGTCCTGCGGGGAGCGGACACCGCCCGGGTAGCGGCAGGCCATGCCGACGATCGCGACCGGTTCCCGGGCCGCCGCGGTCAGCGCGCGGTTGCGTTCCCGCAGCCGCTCGATCTCCTTCAGCGAGGCGCGCAGCGCCTCGACCATCCTGGTGTCCGGCATCTCGGACTCGGCCATGGTCCTCTTCCTTGTCGCGGGCGTCGTCACAGGGCGTCGTCGTCCCCGCCGAGGCCGTCGAGCGCCATGCTGATCAGGCTCTCGGCGTCCATGGCGTCGATCGGGGCGGGGCCGGCCTGGCCGTCGCCGTCCGGGTGCGGCGCGGGCCGCAGTCCGGCCAGTTCGAGCAGGCCGTCCAGCAGACCGGCCTCGCGCAGCCGGGCCACCGGGATCGCGGCGAGCGCGGCCCGTACGGTGTCGTCCTCGGCGCGCGGGCCGTCCTGGGCGGCCGGGGCCAGTTCGGCGCCCAGGTGGGCGGCGAGCGCGGCCGGGGTGGGGTGGTCGAAGACGAGGGTGGCGGTCAGCCTGAGGCCGGTGGCCTCGTTGAGCCGGTTGCGGAACTCCACGGCGGTCAGCGAGTCGAACCCCAGGTCCTTGAAGGGCAGTCCGTCCTCCACCTCCTCGGTGCCGAGGACCGTACGGGCCTCGTCCCGGACCAGCCGGAGCAGCCGTTCGGCGCGGTCCTCGGGCGCGAGGCCGGCCAGTTCGCGGCGCAGTGCCGTCGCGGCGGCCGGCGCGGCCGGGCCGGCCGCGCGCGGCGCCCGCACCAGGGTGCGCAGCAGCGGGGCGACGCGGGCGGGGTCGCGCGGGGCGAGGTCCAGGCGGGCCGGCAGCAGCACCGGTTCCGGGCGGCCGGTCGCCGTGTCGAACAGGGTGAGCCCGGTCTCCGCGTCCAGGGCGAGCACCCCGCCGGCGGCGACGCGCCGGGCGTCGGTGCCGGTGAGCCGGTCGGCCATGCCGCCGCTGCCCGCCCAGGCGCCCCAGGCGAGCGAGACGGCGGGCAGGCCGAGCGCCCTGCGGTGGGCGGCGAGGGCGTCGAGGAAGGCGTTGCCGGCGGCGTAGCCGGACTGGCCGGGGCTGCCGAGCAGACCGGCGGCGGAGGAGAACAGCACGAACGCCGTCAGGGGCCGTTCGCGGGTCAGTTCGTGCAGGTGCCAGGCGGCGTCCAGCTTGGGCCGCAGCACCGTGTCCAGCCGTTCGGGGGTGAGTGAGGTCAGCACGGCGTCGGCGAGGACACCCGCGGTGTGTACGACCGCGGTGACCGGGTGCTCGTCGAGGATCCGGGCGAGGGCGGCGCGGTCGGCGGCGTCGCAGGCGACGAACGTCACCTCGGCGCCGAGCGCGGTCAGTTCCCGGTGCAGCCCGGCCGCGCCGGGTGCCTCGGGCCCGCTCCGGCTGAGCAGCACCAGCCGGTCGGCGCCGTGCGCGGTGACCAGGTGCCGGGCGACCAGCCGGCCCAGGGCGCCGGTGCCGCCGGTGACCAGGACGCCGCCGGAGAAGTCCGCCGGGGCGGACTCGGACAGGCGCGGGGCGCGCACCAGCCGGGGGACGTGCACCGCGCCGTCGCGCAGGGCGAGCTGGGGTTCGCCGGAGGCGACGGCGGCGGGCAGCAGCCGGCGGGATGCCTCGGTGCCGTCCAGGTCGGCGAGGACGAGGCGGCCGGGGTGCTCGGACTGGGCGGAGCGGATCAGGCCCCACGCGCCCCCGGCACCGGGATCGGTGACGTCCCCGGGGCCGGTCGCCCCGTGCGTCGCCACCACCAGGGTGGAGTCGGCGGACCGGGGGTCGGCCAGCCAGTCGCGCACCTGGGTGAGCAGGTGGCGCAGGCCGGCCCGGACCGCGTCCGGGTCCGCGCCGCCGGGGTGGACGAGGACCAGGGTGTCGGGGCCGTGGGCGGCGGCCTCGGCCGGATCGGCGGCGACGGTGACCTCGGCGACCTCGCCCGCCAGGGCGGCGGCCAGGTCCCCGCGGCCGGGGCCGCAGACGGTCCACCGCCCGGCCTGCGGGGCCGCGGGCACGGCGACGGGCACCCAGTCCGGGGCGAACAGGTCGTCGTGGCCGCCCGCGGCGGCCGCCGCGATCCGCTCCGGGTCCACCGCCCGCAGCGCCAGCGACGCCACCCGCAGCACCGGCCGCCCGGCGGCATCGGCGGCCTCGACGCGTACCGCGCCCGCGCCGGCCGGGGCGATCCGCACCCGCAGGGCGGTAGCGCCCGGCGCGTACAGCTCCACGCCGCTCCAAGCGAACGGCAGCGTCATGCGCTCCTCGGTCCCGGCGCGCAGCGCGATGGCGTGCAGCGCGGCGTCGGACAGCGCCGGGTGCAGGGCGAACCCCTCGGTGCCGCCGGGGACGGCGACCTCGGCGCAGACCTCCTCGCCGTGCCGCCAGGCCGCCTTCAGGCCCTGGAAGCCGGGCCCGTACTCGGCGCCCAGCTCGGCCAGCCGCTCGTAGACGCCGTCCAGACCGACCGGTTCGGCGCCGGGCGGCGGCCAGGCGGCCGTGCCGGGTGCGGACGGTTCCCCGGCGGGCCGCAGCACACCGGTGGCGTGGGTGGTCCAGGGATCGCCGTCGCCGTGGGCGGCGTACACCCGGAAGGCGCGGGCGCCGGTGGCGTCGGGTGCGCCGACCGTGCACTGGAGGCGGACGGCGCCGTCCTCGGGCAGGAGCAGCGGTTCGGTGAGGGTCAGCTCCTCCACCGCGGGGCAGCCGGCGCGGGCCCCGGCGGCCAGGGCCATCTCCACGAAGGCGGTGCCCGGCAGCAGCGCCGCCCCGCCCACGCGGTGGCCGGCCAGCCACGGCTGTCCGGCCAGGGACAGGTGCCCGGTGTACAGGACGCCGTCGGTGCCGGCGAGTTCGACGGCGGTGCCGAGCAGCGGGTGCCCGTCGGCCGGGCGCGCCGGGCCCGGGTCGCCGGTCATCCAGTAGCGGGCGCGCTGGAAGGCGTAGGTGGGCAGGTCGAAGCCGTCGCGGTGGGGCAGCAGGCCCGTCCAGTCGACGGCCGTGCCGCGCACGTGCAGCGCGGCGAGCCCGGCGAGCAGCGCGTCGGTCTCCTCGCGGTCCTTGCGCAGCAGCGGTACGACGGTGACCTGGTCGGGCAGGCACTCGCCGGCCGCGGCGGTCAGCGCGCCGCCGGGGCCGACCTCGGCGAAGTGCCGTACTCCGGCGTCGTGCAGGGCGGTGACGGCGTCGGCGAAGCGGACGGCCTCGCGGGCGTGCCGCACCCAGTACTCGGGGCGGGACAGCTCGTCGGGGGCGGCCGGGGCGCCGGTGAGGGTGGACACGATCGGGATGCGCGCGGTCCCGTACGACACGGTGGCGGCGATCTCGCCGAACTCGGCCAGCATGGGCTCCATCAGGGCCGAGTGGAAGGCGTGGCTGACGGCGAGTTCCCTGGTGCGGTCGAAGCGGGCGGCCAGCGCGCGGGCCGGTCCGGCGGGACCGGAGACGACGAGGGACGCGGGCCCGTTGACGGCGGCGATGCCGACGCCGTCGCCGAGCAGCGGCACGACCTCCTCCTCGGTGGCGCGTACGGCGATCATCGCGCCGCCCTCGGGCAGGGCCTGCATCAGGCGGCCCCGGGCGGCGACGAGCGCGCAGGCGTCCGCCAGGCCGAGCACGCCGGCGGCGTGGGCGGCGGCGAACTCGCCGACGGAGTGCCCGGCGAGCAGGTCGGGCCGTACGCCGAAGGACTCCAGCAGCCGGTACAGGGCCACTTCCACGGCGAACAGCGCGGGCTGGGTGTACTCGGTGCGCTCCAGCAGCTCGGCGGAGTCCAGCACCTCGGCGAGGGGGCGGTCCAGCAGCGGGTCGAGGTGGGCGCGGACCTCGTCGAAGGCGGTGGCGAAGGCGGGGAAGGCCGCCGCGAGGCGGGTGCCCATGCCGGGCAGCTGTGAGCCCTGGCCGGAGAAGAGGAAGGCGAGCCGGCCGTCGGCGGCGGTGCCGAGCGCCCCGGACGGGGGCGTGCGGCCCTCGGCCACGGCCCTCAGTCCGGCGGTCAGTTCGTCCCGGGTGCGGCCGAGGACGGCGGCCCGGTGGCCGAGCCGGGTCCGGGCGTGGGCGAGCGCTCCGGCGAGCCGGTGCGGGTCGGTGTCCGGGGCGGCGGACAGGTGGTCCAGCAGCCGGGCGGCCTGGGCGCGCAGGGCGTCGGGGGTGTGCCCGGACAGCAGCCACGGCACGGTGCCGCCGGCCGGGGCGGCGGGCTCTTTGGCGGCCTCTTCGGCGGGTGCCCCGGCGGGCGCGGCCTCGATGATGACGTGGGCGTTGGTGCCGGAGATGCCGAAGGAGGAGACGCCCGCGCGGCGCGGGCGGCCCGGGTCCGGCCAGGGGCGGTTCTCGGTGAGCAGCCGGACGTTGCCGCCCTCCCACTCCACGTGCCGGGTGGGCCGGTCCACGCCGAGACTGGCGGGCAGCGTCTCGTGGCGCAGCGCCTCGATCATCTTGATGACGCCGGCGACTCCGGCGGCGGCCTGGGTGTGGCCCAGGTTGGACTTGACCGAGCCGAGCCACAGCGGGCGGTCGTCGGTGTGTTCGCTGCCGTAGGTGGCGATCAGCGCCTGGGCCTCGATGGGGTCGCCGAGGGTGGTGCCGGTGCCGTGCGCCTCGACCACGTCGACCTGGGCGGCGGCGACACCGGCCGCTTCGAGGGCGCGGCGGATGACGCGCTGCTGCGCGGGCCCGTTGGGGGCGCTGATGCCGTTGGAGGCGCCGTCCTGGTTGACGGCGGTGCCGCGCAGCACCGCGAGGACACGGCGCCCGTTGCGGCGGGCGTCGGACAGCCGCTCCAGCAGCAGTACGCCGGCGCCCTCGCCGAAGCCGGTGCCGTCGGCGGCGTCCGCGAACGGCCTGCAGCGGCCGTCCCGGGACAGGCCCCGGTGGCGGCTGAACTCCACGAAGGTGCCCGGGGTGGCCATGACGGTCACTCCCCCGGCCAGCGCCAGCGAGCAGTCGCCCTGCCGCAGCGCCTGCGCGGCCAGGTGCAGCGCGACCAGCGAGGAGGAGCAGGCGGTGTCGACGCTGAGGGTGGGCCCCTCCAGGCCGAGGGTGTAGGCGACCCGGCCGGAGACCACGCTGCCGGAGCCGTAGCTGCCGAAGTAGTCGTGGTACATGACGCCCGCGAACACACCGGTGTCGGAGCCGCGCAGGGTCGCGGGGTCGATGGAGGCGCGCTCCAGCGCCTCCCAGGAGGTCTCCAGCAGCAGCCGCTGCTGGGGGTCGGTGACCAGGGCCTCCTCGTCGTCCATGGCGAAGAACGCGGGGTCGAAGCCGGCCGCGTCGTACAGGAAGGCGCCGTGCCGGGTGTAGCTGGTGCCGGGGCGGTCCAGGGTGGGGTCGTAGAGGCGGTCGAGGTCCCAGCCGCGGTCGGTGGGGAACTCGCCGATGGCGTCCCGGCCTTCGGCGACCAGCCGCCACAGGTCCTCCGGGGAGGCGATGCCGCCGGGGAAGCGGCAGGCCATGCCGACGACGGCGATCGGCTCGTCGTCGGCGGCGGCGCGCGGGGCGGTGCGGGCGGGTGCCGGGGCGAGGGTGCCGGTGAGCTCGCCGAGCAGGTGGCGGGCGAGGACGGCGGGTGTGGGGTGGTCGAAGACGAGGGTGGCGGGCAGCTTCAGACCGGTCGCCGTGGTGAGCCGGTTGCGCAGTTCGACGGCGGCCAGGGAGTCGAAGCCGAGTTCCCGGAAGGCCAGGGTGCGGCCGACGTCCTGGCCGGAGCGGTAGCCGAGGATGGTGGCGACCTGGCCGCGCACGAGGTCGGTGAGGAACGGCTCGCGTTCGGCCGCCGGCAGTCCGGCGAGCCTCTCGCGCAGCGCGTCGGCGCCGCCGGCCGCGCCGCGCGCACCGGCCGCGCCGGCCCTGCGTACGGGCACCAGGGCGCGGAACAGCGGGGCGGCGTCGGCGCCCTGGGCGCGCAGCGCGGCCAGGTCCAGCCGCACCGGCAGCACGGCGGGGTCGGCGCCGCGCACGGCGGCGTCGAACAGGGCGACGCCCTCCTCCGTCTCCAGCGGGGCGACGCCGCCGCGGGCGATCCGGCCGAGGTCGCTGTCGCCGAGGGTGCCGGTCATCCCGCCGGCCCGCGCCCACAGTCCCCAGGCCAGGGAGTGCGCGGGCAGTCCGAGGGCCCTGCGGTGTACGGCGAGGGCGTCGAGGTAGGCGTTGGCGGCGGCGTAGTTGGCCTGGCCGGGCGAGCCGAGCGTGGCGGCGGAGGAGGAGAACAGCACGAACGCCGACAGGTCCAGGCCGGCGGTGAGTTCGTGCAGGTTCCAGGCGGCGTCGACCTTGGGCCGGAACACGGTGTCGAGCCGCTCCGGGGTGAGCGAGGAGAGCACCCCGTCGGCGAGGACACCGGCCGCGTGGATCACGGCGGTCAGCGGCCGGCCGGCGGGTACGGCGTCCAGTACGGCGGCGAGCGCGGCGCGGTCGGCGACATCGCAGGCGACGCTCGTCACCTCGGCGCCCAGCTCGGTGAGTTCACCGACCAGGTCCTCGGCGCCGCCGCTCCGGCTCACCAGCAGCAGACTCCGCACCCCCCGCTCGGCGACCAGGTGGCGGGCCACGATCCGCCCGAGGGCACCGGTGGCACCGGTGACCAGGACGGTACCGTCCCCGAAGCCGTCGCCCGGGAGGGCAGTCTCTTCTTCGGGCGGGGCGGGGGTGGCGGCAGCGGTCTCACCGGCGTCCGGCGCGGCGGCCTTGCCGGAGACCTGCACTGGGGCGGGGTCCGTCTCGGCCGGGCCGGCTGTTCCGGCGGCCGGTACGGGCCCGGCGGAAGCCGGGGAAAAAGCGCCGGCGTTCTCGGCGGAACCCTCGGCGGCCGAGGCGGACCCGGCGGCCGGAACCGCGGGCGACCCGTCGACGGCCGGAACCACAGACGTCCCGTCGGCGGCCGGAATCCCGGCGGCAGCTCGTACGGGCCCGGCGGCGGCCGTCTCCGATCCGCCGGCGGCCGGGGCTTCCGTGGGGACGCGGATCAGGCGCGGCAGTTTCCAGGCGCCGTCCCGGAACGCCACGTGGGGTTCACCGAGGGCCACCGCCTCGGGAAGGAGTTCGGCGGCCGGAGGCGTGTCGGACTCGACCAGGACGATCCGGCCGGGGTTCTCCGACTGGGCCGAGCGGACCAGGCCGGCGGCGGCCGCGCCCGCCGGATCGGTGCCGGTGACGACGACGAGGGGCACATCGGCGAGGCGGTCGTCGGCCAGCCCGGCCCGCAGCCCGTCCAGGACCGCGCCGACGGCCGCCCGGGTCTCGGCGGCGCTCACCCCGGCCGGGGCCCGCACCACCTCCACCGGGCCGGCGGCCGCCGTGACCGGCGGGGCCGGGACCCACTCGACCCGGTACAGCGCGCCCGCGCGGGGCGTTCGGGCCGCGGCGGCCAGCGCCTCGGCGCGCAGGGGCCGCAGGGTGAGGGCGTCGACGGTGGCGACGGGGGCGCCCGTGGGGTCTGCGAGCGTGAGGGCGACGGTGCCCTCTCCCGTGGGCCGGACGCGGACGCGCAGCGCGGTCGCCCCGGTGGCGTGCAGCCGTACCCCGGACCAGGCGAACGGCAGCAGGGCCTCCTCGCCGGCCGCGTCGGTGAGGCCGACGGTGTGCAGCGCGGCGTCCGAGAGCGCCGGGTGCAGGGCGAACCCGTCGGGTGTCGCGTCGGTGGCGACCTCCGCGTACAGGCCGTCGGCGGTGCGCCAGGCGGCGCGCAGGCCCTGGAACAGCGGCCCGTAGCCGAGGCCGAGGCCGGCCAGGTCGTCGTACAGGCCGTCGAGCGGGACGGGTTCGGCGTCCCGGGGCGGCCAGTCGGTGAGCGGGTCGGCGGGGACGGGCAGGGTGCCGGTGGGAGCGAGCAGTCCGTCCGCGTGCCGGGTCCACGGCAGTTCCCCGTCCGGGCTCTCCGGGCGCGACCAGATGGTGACCGGACGGGTGTCCCCCTCGGGCGGGCCGACGGTGACCTGGAGCTGGACGGCGCCGTGGTCGGGCAGGACGAGCGGCGCGTGCAGGGTGAGTTCGGCGAGGTCCCCGCAGCCGACCTGGTCGCCGGCGCGCAGCGCGAGTTCCAGGTGTCCGGTGCCGGGGAAGAGCAGCCGGCCGCCCACCCGGTGGTCCGCCAGCCAGGGCTGGGTGGCCGCGGACAGCCGGCCGGTGAGCACGGCGCCCTCGGTGTCGGCGCGGACCATCGCGGCGCCGAGCAGGGCGTGGTCGGTGGGGGCGAGGCCGGCGGAGGTGACGTCGGCGCCGCCGGCGGTGCTGTCGAGCCAGTACCGTTCGCGCTGGAAGGCGTAGCCGGGCAGCGGCACCCGGCGGGGCCGGCGGCCCTCGGCGACGGCGGCCCAGTCGACGGCGGCGCCGTGGGTGAACGCCTCGCCCAGCGCGGTCAGCAGCCGGTCCCGGCCGCCCTCGTCGCGGCGCAGGGAGCCGACGGCGGCCACGGCGTCGTCGGTCTCCTGGATGCCGACGGTGAGCACCGGGTGCGGGCTGGCCTCGATGAACAGCTGGTGTCCGGCGGCGACGGCGGCCCGTACCGCCTGTTCGAACAGCACGGTTCCGCGCAGGTTGGTGTACCAGTACTCGGCGCCGAGGGCGGTGGTGTCGAGGGGGCCGCCGGTGACGGTGGAGTAGAACGGCACCCCGGTGGCGCGCGGCTCGATGCCGTCGAGGACCTCGGCGAGGCGGGCGCGCAGGGTCTCGACGTGGGCGCTGTGCGAGGCGTAGTCCACGGGCAGGCGCTTGGCGCGGACCTTCTCGGCGCGCAGCAGGGCGAGGAGTTCGTCGAGGGCTCCGGCGTCGCCGGAGACCACGGTGGAGGCGGCGCCGTTGACGGCGGCGACCGACAGCCGGCCGTCGAAGGCGGCGAGCCGGGCGCGGACCGCGTCGGCGCCTTCGCCGACCGACATCATGCCGCCGGTGCCGGACAGCAGCTCGGCGATGGCCTGGGAGCGCAGGGCGACGACACGGGCGCCGTCGGCGAGGGACAGCGCGCCGGTCGCGCAGGCGGCGGCGATCTCGCCCTGGGAGTGGCCGATGACCGCGGCCGGGGTGACGCCGTAGGCGCTCCAGGTGTGCGCGAGGGACACCATCACGGCCCACAGCAGCGGCTGGACGACGTCCACCCGGTCCAGGGTGCCGCGCAGCTCGGTGGCGAAGTCCCAGTCGGTCCAGGGGGCCAGGGCGGCGGCGCACTCGGCCATGCGGGCGGCGAACACCGGTGACTGTTCGAGGAGTTCGGTGGCCATGCCGGACCATTGGGAGCCCTGGCCGGGGAAGACGAACACGGGGCGGGCGCGGCCGGGGGCGGTGCCCTGGACGAGGGTGCGGGCGGTGGTGCCGTCGGCCAGCGCGGCCAGCGCGCCGCGCAGTGCGGCCGGGTCGGCGCCGGTGATCGAGGCGCGGTGGGGGAAGCGGGCGCGGGTGGTGGCGAGCGACCAGCCGATGTCGGACGGGTCGAGGCCGGGGTGGGTGTCGAGGTGGCCGAGGAGGGCGGCGGCCTGTCCGGCGAGCGCGGCGGGTGTCCTGGCGGTGAGCAGCCACGGCACGGCGAGGCCGTCGGGTGCGGTGGGTGCGGGCTCGGCGGGGGCGGGCGGGGCCTGTTCGAGGATGACGTGGGCGTTGGTGCCGCTGATGCCGAAGGAGGACACCCCGGCCCGGCGGGCGCGGCCGGTGGCGGGCCACTGCCGTTCCTCGGTGAGCAGCCGTACGTTCCCGGCGTCCCAGTCGACCTTCGTCGACGGCTTGTCCACATGCAGGGTCCTGGGCAGGACGCCGTGGCGCATCGCCATGACCATCTTGATGACTCCGGCGACGCCGGCGGCGGCCTGCGTGTGCCCGATGTTCGACTTCACCGAGCCCAGCCACAACGGCTGCTCCCGGTCCTGGCCGTAGGTGGCCAGCAACGCCTGCGCCTCGATCGGATCACCCAGCGTCGTCCCCGTACCGTGCGCCTCGACCACGTCGACGTCGGCGGTGGCGAGGCGGGCGTTGTCGAGGGCCTCGCGGATGACACGTTCCTGGGCGGGGCCGTTGGGGGCGGTGAGGCCGTTGGAGGCGCCGTCCTGATTGACGGCGGTGCCGCGGACCAGGGCCAGTACCTCGTGGCCGTTGCGGCGGGCGTCGGAGAGGCGTTCCACGACGAGGACGCCGACGCCCTCGCCCCACACCGTGCCGCCCGCCGCGTCGGCGAAGGCGCGGGTACGGGCGTCGGGGGCGAGCGCGCCCTGCCGGCTGAACTCGATGAACGTCTCCGGGGTGGCCATGACGGCGACACCGCCGACCAGCGCCAGGCTGGACTCCCCCTGCCGGAGCGACTGGGCGGCCAGGTGCAGCGCCACCAGGGACGAGGAGCAGGCGGTGTCGACGGACAGGGAGGGGCCCTCCAGGCCCAGGGTGTAGGCGACGCGGCCGGAGATGATGCTGCCGGAGCCGAAGCTGCCGAAGTAGTCGTGGTACTGGACGCCGGCGAACACGCCGGTGCGGCTGCCCTTGAGGGTGTGCGGGTCGATGCCGGCGCTCTCCAGCGCCTCCCAGGACGTCTCCAGCAGCAGCCGCTGCTGGGGGTCCATGACGAGGGCCTCCTTGGGGCTGATGCCGAAGAACGCGGCGTCGAAGTCGCCCGCGTCGTGCAGGAAGCCGCCCTCGCCGACGTAGGAGGTGTCGGGGCGGCTCCGGGTGGGGTCGACGATCCGGTCCACGTCCCAGCCGCGGTCGGCGGGGAAGGGGGTGATGGCGTCGGTGCCGTCGGCGACGAGGCGCCACAGGTCCTGGGGGGTGCGTACGTCGCCCGGGTAGCGGCAGGCCAGGCCGACGATCGCCAGCGGTTCGCCGGCGCGGGCCGTGCGGGTGCGCCGGCCGCCGCGGGCCGCGGCCGGGGCGTCGCCGACCAGGGTGCCGAGGTGGGTGGCGAGCGCGTCCGGCGAGGGGTGGTCGAAGACCAGGGTGGCGCTCAGCCGCCGGCCCAGTTCGGCGGAGAGGGAGTTGCGCAGTTCGATGGCGGCGAGCGAGTCGAAGCCGAGGTCCTTGAAGGCCCGGTCGGTCTCCACCCCGCCCGGGTCGGCGTGCCCGAGGACGGCGGCGACATGGGCGCGGACCGTGTGCAGCAGCGCCTCGGCGCGCTCCTCGGCGCCCAGGGCGGCCAGCCGCTCGGCGAGGCCGGCGCCGGTGCCCTCGGCGGCGGCCTCCCGGCGCACCGGGCGGCCCGCGAGGGCGCGGAAGACGGGCGCGAGGCCGGGGCCCTGGGCGCGCAGCGCGGGCAGGGAGAGCCGTACCGGTGCCAGGGCGGGGCGGCCCGCGCGCAGGGCGCGGTCGAACAGCGCGGTGCCTTCCCCGGCGGACAGGGCGGTCATGCCGCCGCGGGTCATCCGGGCCCGGTCGGCCTCGTCGAGGGTGCCGGTCATGCCGCCGGCCGGTGCCCAGGGGCCCCAGGCCAGCGACAGGGCGGGGGCGCCGTGGGCGTGGCGGTGCGCGGCGAGGGCGTCCAGGAGGGCGTTGGCGGCGGCGTAGTTGCCCTGGCCGGGGGCGCCGACGGTGCCGGCGACGGAGGAGAACAGCACCAACGGGACGTGCTCGCCGGTCAGTTCGTGGAGGTGGAGGGCGCCGAGGGCCTTCGGTGCGAGGACGGTGTCGAGGCGTTCGGGGGTGAGGGCAAAGACCACGCCGTCGTCCAGGACGCCGGCGGCGTGCACGACCGCGGTGAGGGGGCGGTCGGCGGGCAGGCCGGCCAGGACGGCGGCGAGCCGGTCCCGGTCGGCGACGTCGCAGGCGTGGGCGGTCGCGGTGGCGCCGAGGGCGGCCAGTTCGGCGATCAGGTCGTCGGCGGTGCCGGAGCGGCTGAGCAGGGCGAGGTGCCGTACGCCGTGCGCGGTGACCAGATGGCGGGCGAGGACCCGGCCGAGGCCGCCGGTGGCACCGGTCAGCAGGACGGTGCCCTCGGGATCGAAGGTGAGGCCGGGTGCGTCGGCGGGGAGTTCGGCGCGGGTCAGACGGGCGGCGCGGGCGGTGCCCGCGCGCACGGCGAGCTGGGGTTCGCCGGTGGCGAGGGCGCCGGGCAGGACGGTGGCGGCGTCCGCGCCGGGTTCGAGGTCGAGCAGGGTGAACCGGTCGGGGTGCTCGGACTGCGCGGACCGCACCAGGCCCCATACGGCGGCGCCGGCCAGGTCGGGCACGTCCTCGCCGGCGGTGCTCACCGCGCCCCGGGTGACCACGGCGAGCGGGCGGGGGTCGTCGTCCTGGAGGGCGGCGAGTGCGGTGCGCAGGGCCTGGCGGACGGCGTCGGGGGTGGACCCGGGGGCGCTGTGCAGCACCCGGTGGCCGGGGTCGGGGGCGTCGGTGTCCAGGGGCAGCGGCTGCCAGTCGAGGGTGAACAGGGCGTCGGCGGCGGGGTCGTGACCGGCGAGGCTGGTGAGCGGGCGGGAGGTCAGCGAGGCGACCGTGGCGACGGGGGCGCCGTCGGCGTCGGCCAGGTCGACGGCGAAGGCGTGGTCGCCGGCGGGCGTGAGCCGGGCGCGCAGCACCGAGGCGCCGGTGGCGTGCAGGGTGACGCCCGCGAACGCGAACGGCAGCCGGGCGGTGTCGTCGGCGGATCCGTCGCCGAGCAGGGCGAGGGAGTGCAGGGCGGCGTCGAACGCGGCCGGGTGCAGGCCGAAGCGGGGCGCGTCGGCGGCGGGCCGCTCGGGCAGCCGTACCTCGGCGAAGACTTCCCCGTCGCGCCGCCAGGCGGCCGTCAGCGCCCGGAAGACGGGCCCGTACTCCAGTCCGGCGGCGGCGTGCCGCTCGTACAGGCCGCCGGTGTCGAGCGCTTCGGCGTCCTCGGGGGGCCAGTCGTCCAGGCGGGCGCCCGGAGCGGCGGGGCCGGCGGTGAGGAGGCCGGAGGCGTGCGCGGTCCACGGGGCGTCGGCGGGCTGGCTCTCGGCGCGGGCGTACACGTGCACCGTGCGGGCGCCGGTGGTGTCGGGCGCGCCGACGGCGACCTGGACCCGTACCCCGTCGTCCGGGGGCAGCACCAGCGGGGTCTCCAGGGCGAGTTCGTCGAGGTGGGCGCAGCCGACCTGGTCGCCGGCGCGGACGGCGAGCTCGACCATGGCGGTGCCGGGGACGACGATCCGGCCGGCGACGACGTGGTCGGCGAGCCAGGGGTGGGTGCGCGCCGACAGCCGGCCGGTGAGCACGGCGCCGTCGGTGTCGGCGAGGACGGTGGCGGCGCCGAGCAGCGGGTGGTCGGCGGAGTCGAGTCCGATGGAGCCGACGTCGCCGGCGGTGGCGGTGGTCTCGGGCCAGAAGCGTTCGCGCTGGAAGACGGTGGTGGGCAGGTCGACGGTGCGGGCGCCGGTGAACAGCGCGGTCCAGTCCACTGCGGCGCCGCCGGTGTACAGCCGGGCGACGGCGGTGAGCAGGGTCTCGGTCTCGTCGCGGTCGCGGCGGGAGGCGGCGGCCAGGACGGCGTCGGCGCCGGGCTGGGTGTCCGTACGGGTGTCGGTGCCGGCGTCGGTGTCGGTCTCGTCGACGGTCAGGCAGTCGCGGGCCATGGCGGTGAGCACGGCGTCCGGGCCGACCTCGAGGTAGCGGGTGACGCCCTCGGCGGCGAGGGCGCGGATGCCGTCGTGGAAGCGGACCGCCTCGCGCACGTGCCGTACCCAGTAGTCGGGGGAGGCGATGTCCTGGGTGGCGAGCGCGCCGGTGACGTTGGAGACGACGGGGAGGGTGGCCCGGTGGTAGGTCAGGGACTCGGCGACCGTCCGGAAGCCGTCCAGCATCGGTTCCATCAGGGGCGAGTGGAAGGCGTGCGAGACCGTCAGCCGGCGGCTCTTGCCGAAGCGGGCGGCCACCGCCTCGGCCTCGGCGGCGTCGCCGGAGATCACCACGGAGCGGGGGCCGTTGACGGCGGCGATGCCGACCCGGCCGGTGAGCAGCGGGCGGATCTCCTCCTCGGTGGCGCGTACGGCGATCATCGCGCCGCCCTCGGGCAGCGCCTGCATGAGCCGGCCGCGCGCGGCCACCAGCGTGGTCGCGTCCCTCAGGTCCAGGACGCCCGCCACATGGGCGGCGGCGATCTCGCCGACGGAGTGCCCGGCCAGGTAGTCGGGGGTGAGCCCCCAGGACTCCAGCAGCCGGTACAGGGCGACTTCGAAGGCGAACAGCGCGGTCTGGGTGCGGGCGGTGCGGCGCAGCGGCTCGGGGTCGTCGCCGAGGACGAGGTCACGCAGGTCGTCGTCGCCGGTGAGCGCGCAGATCTCGTCGAAGGCGCGGGCGAACACCGGGAACCTCGCGTGCAGTTCGCGGCCCATGCCGGCGCGCTGGGCGCCCTGGCCGGTGAACAGGAAGGCGGTCTGCCCCTTGCGGACCCGGCCCGAGGCGGCGCCCCGGCCGCCCTCGGCCACGCCGGTCAGGGCGGTCAGCAGCTCGTCGCGGCCGGCGCCGAGGACCACGGCCCGGTACGGGTGGGCGGTGCGGGTGGCGGCCAGGGAGTGCGCCACGTCCACCGGGTCGAGTTCGCCGACGGCGGCGGCGAGCCGGGCGGCCTGTTCGCGCAGGGCGCGTTCGGTGCGGCCGGAGACCACCCAGGGCACCAGCGGCGGCGCCGTACGCGGCTCCGCCTCCCCCGCCTCCCCGGCTTCTTCGGCGGGGGCCTCCTCCAGGATGGTGTGCGCGTTGGTGCCGCTGGCGCCGAAGGAGGACACGGCGGCCCGGCGGGGGCGGCCGGGGTCGGTCCAGGGCCGGTTGCCGGTCAGCAGCCGGATGTCGCCCTGTGCCCAGTCGACCTTGGTGGAGGGCTGCTCGGCGTGCAGCGTCCGGGGCAGGACCCGGTGCCGCATCGCCATGACCGCCTTGATGATGCCGGCGACGCCGGCCGCGGCCTGGGTGTGCCCGATGTTGGACTTCACCGAGCCCAGCCACAGCGGCTGTTCGCGGCCCTGTCCGTAGGTGGCGAGCAGTGCCTGGGCCTCGATGGGGTCGCCGAGGGTGGTGCCGGTGCCGTGCGCCTCCAGCAGGTCCACGTCGGCCGGGCCGAGGTCGGCGGAGGCCAGGGCGGCACGGATGACGCGCTGCTGGGACGGGCCGTTGGGGGCGGTCAGGCCGTTGGAGGCGCCGTCCTGGTTGACGGCGGAGCCGCGGACCACGGCCAGTACCTCGTGACCGTTGCGGCGGGCGTCGGAGAGCCGTTCCAGCACCAGCATGCCGGCGCCCTCGCTCCAGCCGGTGCCGTCGGCGGTGTCCGCGAAGGACTTGCAGCGGCCGTCGGCGGCGAGCCCGCGCTGCCGGCTGAAGGCGATGAAGTTGCCCGGGGTGGACATCACGGTGGCGCCGCCCGCCAGGGCGAGGGAGCACTCCTTGTTGCGCAGCGCCTGCACGGCGAGGTGCACCGCGACGAGCGCCGAGGAGCAGGCGGTGTCGATGGTGACGGCCGGGCCCTCCAGGCCGAGGGTGTAGGAGATGCGGCCGGAGATGACGGCGGCCAGCACGCCGGTGCCGAGCGCGGCCTCGCTGTCGTCGGGCATCCGGGCCAGCAGGTCCTTGTAGTCCTGGCCGTTGGTGCCGGCGAACACCCCGACGCGGGCGCCGTGCACCGCGTCGGGGGCGATCCGGGCGCGTTCCAGGGCCTCCCAGGACACCTCGAGCAGCAGCCGCTGCTGGGGGTCCATCGCGAGCGCCTCGCGGGGGCTGATGCCGAAGAAGTCCGGCTCGAACCCGGCCGCGTCGGTGAGGAACCCGCCGCGGGTGACGTAGCTCTTGCCGGGGGCGTCCGGGTCGGGGTCGTACAGCGTGTCGAGGTCCCAGCCCCGGTCGTCGGGGAAGTCGCCGATGGCGTCGGTGCCGTCGTGGACGAGCCGCCAGAACTCCTCCGGGGTGGTCACGCCGCCGGGGAAGCGGCAGCCCATCCCGACGATGGCGATGGGTTCCCGGTCCTGGGTCTCCACCTCGCGCAGCCGCCGGCGGGTCTGGGCCAGGTCGGCGGAGACCCGCTTGAGGTAGGAGAGCAGCTTTTCGTCGTTGGTCATCGGGTGTCGCCACTCCTGTGCGAAGAGGGGGGACCGCGGTGCGGCCGGGGTGTCGTGGGAGGGTCGCCTCAGGCCGAGCCGAGTTCGTTGTCGATGAACGCGAAGACGTCGTCGGCGGTGGCGTCCTCGAGCCGTCCGGCGACGGCGACGGCCTCCTCCTGGCCGAGGGCCTGGTCCAGGTCGCCGAGCAGCGACCGCAGGCGGCCGGCGATCCGGCCCTGTTCGATGTCCTCGGCGCTCAGGCCGCCGAGCCGGGCGGCGATCCGGTCGAGGTCGGCGAGGACGGAGTCCACGGAGGAGGTGCCCGCGCCGGCGAGTTCGGTGCCCAGGTGCTGGGCGAGGGCGGCGGGCGTGGCGTAGTCGAAGATGAGCGTGGCGGGCAGCGGCACCCCGGCGGCGGCGCTGATCCGGTTGCGCAGGTCGACGGAGGTGAGGGAGTCGAAGCCGAGGTCGCGGAAGGCGGTGCCCGGCTCGACGGCGTCAACGTCGGCGTAGCCGAGGACGGCGGCGGCCTGGCCGCAGACCAGCTCCCGCAGGGCGCGGTCGCGTTCGCCGCCGGTGAGGCCGGCGAGTTTCGCCGCGAAGTCGTCGGCGGCGCCCGCCTGTTCGGGTCCGCCGGTGCCGGGGCGGGCGCCGGGCAGCGTGGACAGCAGGGGGCTGGGCCGGGTCGCGGTGAAGGCGGGCGCGAACACCGCCCAGTCGACGTCGGCGACGGTGACGGTGGTGTCGCCGCCGGCCAGGGCGCGGCGCAGCGCGGTGAGCGCGCGGGCGGGGTCGAGGAGGGACATGCCCATGGCGCGGGCGGCGGAGCGGACCGTGCCGTGGGCGGCCATGCCGTCGCCGCCCCACGGTCCCCAGGCGATCGAGGTGGCGGGCAGTCCGGCGGCGCGGCGGTGTTCGGCGAGGGCGTCGAGGTAGGCGTTGGCGGCGGCGTAGTTGGCCTGCCCCGCGCCGCCGACGGTGGCGGTCAGGGAGGAGAACAGCACGAATGCCGACAGGTCCCGGTCCGCGGTGAGTTCGTGCAGGTGGCGGGCGGCGTCGGCCTTCGGGGCGAGGACGCGGTCGAAGCGCTCGGGGGTGAGGGCGTCCAGGACGCCGTCGTCGAGGACGCCGGCCAGGTGCAGCACGGCGGTGAGGGGGTGTTCGGCCGGTACGGAGTCCAGCAGGGCGGCCACGGCCCGGCGGTCGGTGAGGTCGCAGGCGGTGAGGGTGACCCGGGTGCCGGCGTCGGTGAGTTCGCGGACCAGGTCGGCGGCGCCGGGGGCGTCCATGCCGCGGCGGGAGGTCAGCAGCAGGTGATCGGCGCCCTCGGCGGCGAGCCTGCGGGCGACGGCGCTGCCGACGGCGCCGGTGGCCCCGGTGACCAGCACGGTGCCGGACGGTGTCCAGGGGGCGCCGGTACGGGCGGGGGCGGGCTCCAGGCGCCGGCCGTAGGCGCCGGTGTCGCGCAGCACGACCTGGTCCTCGCCGCCCGCGTCGCCGAGCAGGGCGGCCAGCCGGGCGAGGGTGTCCGGGCCGGGTTCGGCGGGCAGGTCGGCCAGTCCGCCCCAGCGTTCGGGGTGTTCCAGGGCGGCGACCCGGCCGAGGCCCCACACCGGGGCCTGGTCGAGGCCGGTGACGGCGGCGGCCGGGCCGTGCGCGACGGCGTCGCGGGTGACGCACCACAGCGGGGCGGTGACCTGCGCGTCCCCGAGGGCCTGGACGAGGGCGGCGGTGACGGCCGGCGCGGTGGCGGGCGCGAGCAGCGACAGCACCCCGTCGGCGCCGTCCCGCCCGGCGAGCAGCGCGGCGAGTTCGGCGCGGCCGGCCGTGGCGGTCACGGTGAGCGTGTCAAGGGTGAGGCCCCGTTCGGTGAGCCCGGTCAGGACGGTAGTGGTCCACGGGTCGTCGGTGGCGGGGACGACGGCGAGCCAGCGGCCGCCGCGCGCCGGGGTGGCGGCGGGGGCCAGCGGCTCCCAGGCGACGCGGTACCGCCAGCCGTCGGCGGCGGCGTCGGTCTGCCGCCGCTCGTGCCAGGCGGCGAGGGCCGGTACGACGGCGGCGACGGAGGTCTCGTCGGCGACGCCGAGGGTGGCGGCCACGGCGGTGACGTCCTGGTCGCGGACCAGGTCCCAGAACGGGTCGGCGGCGTCGCCCGCGCGGGCCGCCGCGGAGCGTTCGGCCTGGAGGATGGGGGCGTCCTCCCAGTGCCGGTCGCGGCGGAAGGGGTAGGTGGGCAGGTCGACCTTGCGCCCCCCGGGGAACAGCGCCGTCCAGTCGGGGCCGGTGCCGGTCAGGTGCAGCCGGCAGACGGCGTCGAGGAGGGCGGCGTCCTCGGCGCGGTCGCGGCGCTGGGCGGCGATGACGACGGGCGCCGAGTCCTGGGCCAGGTTGCTGAGGACCGCGTCGGGGCCGACCTCCAGGAAACGGGTGGCGCCCTCGGCGGCCAGGGTGGTGACCCCGTCGTGGAAGCGGACGGCCTCGCGGACGTGCCGGACCCAGTAGTCGGGCGAGGTCAGCCGGTCGGCGAGGCGTCCGGTGACGTTGGAGACGACCGGCAGGGCGGGCTCCCGGAAGGTCAGCTGCGCCAGGACCTCGCGGAATTCCTCCAGCATGGGGTCCATGCGGTGGGAGTGGAAGGCGTGCGACACCTTCAGCCGGGTGGCCTTCTCCACCCGGGCGGCGACGGCGAGCACGGCGTCCTCGTCGCCGGAGACCACCACCGCGCGCGGGCCGTTGACGGCGGCGATGCCGACGCCGTCGGTGAGCAGCCCGGTGACCTCCGCCTCGGTGGCGAGCAGGGACACCATCGCGCCGCCGGCGGGCAGTTCCTGCATGAGCCGGCCGCGGGCGGCGACCAGGGCGACGGCGTCCTTCAGGTCCAGCACGCCGGCGATGTGCGCGGCGACGACCTCGCCGACGGAGTGCCCGGCGAGCAGGTCCGGGCGGATGCCCCAGTGCTCCAGCAGCCGGTACAGGGCGGTTTCGAAGGCGAACAGGGCGGCCTGGGTGTAGACGGTCCGGTGCAGCGGCGCGGGGTCGGTGTCCTGATCCCACATCACCTCGCGCAGCGGCCGGTCCAGGTGGGTGTCGAACGCGGCGCAGATCTCGTCGAGGGCGGCGGCGAACACCGGGAACGCGGCGTACAGGGTGCGGCCCATGCCGGGCCGCTGGGAGCCCTGCCCGGAGAACAGCACGGCGAGCCGGCCGGGTTCGGGGGCCGCCTCGGCGGGCCGGCTGCCGTCGGCGACGGCGCGCAGGCCGGCCAGCAGCTCGTCCCGGTCGCGGCCGGTGACGGCGGCCCGGTGGGTGAACACGGTGCGGGTGGTGGCCAGCGAGTGGCCGACGTCGTACGGGTCGAGGCCGCCGGCCGCGGCGAGCAGCCGTTCGGCCTGCCGGCGCACGGCGTCGGGGCCCTTGCCGGACAGCACCCAGGGGATCACGGGCAGCGCGGCCCGCTCGGGGGCGTCCTGTTCCGTGGCGGCGGGCGGCGCCTCCTCCAGGATGGTGTGGGCGTTGGTGCCGGAGATGCCGAAGGAGGACACGCCGGCCCGGCGCGGGCGGCCGTCGGGGGTGTCCCAGGGGCGGGCCTCGGTGAGCAGCCGGACGTCCCCGGCGCTCCAGTCGACGGCGGTGGAGGGCTTCTCGACGTGCAGGGTGCGGGGCAGGGTGCCGTGGCGCATCGCCATGACCATCTTGATGATGGCCCCGACCCCGGCCGCGGCCTGCGGGTGGCCCATGTTGGACTTCAGGGAGCCGAGCCACACCGGCCGGTCGTCCGGCCGGTCCTGCCCGTAGGCGGCGATGACGGCCTGGGCCTCGATCGGGTCGCCGAGGGTGGTGCCGGTGCCGTGCGCCTCGACCGCGTCGATGTGGTGCGGGGCGAGCCGGGCGTCGGCGAGGGCCTGCCGGATGACGCGGATCTGGGCCGGACCGCTGGGCGCGGTCAGGCCGTTGGAGGCGCCGTCCTGGTTGACGGCGGAGCCCCGGACCACGGCGAGCACCTCGTGGCCGTTGCGCAGCGCGTCGGACAGCCGCTCCACCAGCAGCATGCCGGCGCCCTCGGCCCAGGCGGCGCCGGCGGCGTCGTCGGAGAAGGAGTGGCAGCGGCCGTCGGGGGACAGCGCGCGGCGCTCGCTGAACTCGATGAACATCTCGGGGCTGGCCATGACGGCGGCGCCGCCCGCCAGCGCCAGGGAGCACTCGCCCTTGCGCAGCGACTGGATGGCCTGGTGCAGCGCCACCAGGGAGGAGGAGCAGGCGGTGTCCATGGTGACCGCGGGGCCCTCCAGGCCCAGGGTGTAGGCGATGCGGCCGGAGACGATGCTGCCGGAGATGGTGCCGCCGAGGTAGTCGTGGTGCATCAGGCCGACGAAGACGCCGGTCGGGGTGCCCTTGACGGTGGTGGGGTCGATGCCGGCCCGTTCGAACGCCTCCCAGGTGACCTCCAGCAGCAGCCGCTGCTGCGGGTCGGTGCCGGGCGCGTCCTTGGGGCTGATGCCGAAGAAGGCGGGGTCGCACTCGGCGGCGTCGTGCAGGAAGCCGCCGTGGCGGACGTAGGTCTTGCCGGGGGCGCCGGGCTCGGGGTCGTAGATCGCCTCGGTGTCCCAGCCCCGGTCGGTGGGGAAGTCGGTGACGACGTCGATGCCCTCGTCAACGATCCGCCACAGGTCCTCGGGGGTGCGCACACCGCCCGGGTAGCGGCAGCCCATGCCGATGATGGCGACGGGCTCGCGCTCGCGGTCCTCCAGCTCCCGTACGCGGCGGCGGCTGCGCTCCAGCTCGGTCGTGGCCCGCTTGAGGTAGTCGCGGAGCTTGCCGGCCGTGGCCGAGTCTTCCATCACAGGGCTCCCAGTTCGTTGTCGATCCTGGCGAAGAGTTCGTCGTCGCTGGCGTCGCCGAAGTCCTCGGGCGCCGCGGGCGCGGGGTGCCGGCCGTGGGTGTCCTGCCAGTCGCGCAGCAGCGCTTCGAGGCGGGCGGTGACGCGGGCGTGGCTGCCGTCCTCGTCGGGCAGGGCGTGCAGCGCGGCTTCCAGGCGGTCCAGCTCGGCCAGCGCGGACCGGGCCCGGTCGGCGGGGCCGGGCACCAGCGCGGTCTTGAGGTGGGCGGCGAGGGTGGTGGGTGTGGGCTGGTCGAAGACGAGCGTGGCGGGCAGGGTGAGCCCGGTGGCGCCCGCGAGGAGGTTGCGCAGTTCGACGGCGGCGAGCGAGTCGAAGCCCATCTCCTGGAAGGCGCGCCCCGGTTCCACCGACTCGGGCGAGGGGTGCCCGAGCACGGCGGCGACATGGGTGCGCACCAGCTCCAGCAGGGCGCGGTCGCGGTCGGGGTCGGTCAGCGGGGCCAGCCGGTCGCGCCAGGAGCCCGCCGGGGTGCCGCCTTCGGCGCCGCGTCGCCGGGTGGGCCGGACCAGGCCGCGCAGCAGTGCGGGGACGCCGTCGGTCCGGGCGCGCAGCGCGGCGGCGTCCAGGCGTACGGGCACCAGTACGGCGTCCTCGCCGCCGGGGCCCGTGTCGAGGGCGCGCAGGCCCTGGGCGGGGGTCAGGGGCGGCAGGCCGAGCCGGCGCAGCCGTTCCAGGTCGGCGGCGTCGATGCCGGAGCTCATGCCGTCGGTGCCGGACCACAGGCCGTAGGCGAGGGAGACGGCGGGCAGGCCGAGCGAGCGGCGGTGGGCGGCGAGGCCGTCGAGGAAGGTGTTGGCGGCGGCGTAGTTGGCCTGGCCGCCGCCGACCAGCAGTCCGGCGGCGGAGGACAGCAGCACGAACGCGGACAGGTCCTTCTCGCGGGTCAGTTCGTGCAGGTTCCAGGCGGCGTCCACCTTGGGCCGCAGCACCCGGTCCACCTGGCGGTCGTCCAGGCCGGCCAGGACGCCGTTGTCGACGACGCCTGCGGCGTGCACCACGGCCCGTACGTCGTGTCCGGCGAGCAGCGCGGCCAGCTGGTCGCGGTCGGCGGCGTCGCACCGGGCGACGGTCACCTCCGCGCCCGAGTCGCGCAGCGCGTCGGCGAGTCCGGCGGCTCCGGGGGCGTCCAGGCCGCGCCGCCCGGCCAGCAGCAGGTGCCGTACGCCGTGCGTGGTGACCAGGTGACGGGCGATCAGCGCGCCGAGGCCGCCGGTGCCGCCGGTGATCAGGACGGTGCCGTCCGGGTCCCAGGCGGGCGGGGCGCCGGGCTTGGCGCGGGCCAGCCGGGGCAGCCGCACCTCGCCGTCCCGCACCGCGATCTCCGGTTCCCCGGCGGCGAGCGCGCCGGCGAGGGCCGGTGCGGGGTCGGCGCTGCCGTCGCTGTCGACCAGCAGGAACCGCCCGGGATGCTCGGCCTGTGCCGCGCGGACGAGCCCGTACAGGGCGGCGTGAGCGAGGTCGCCGGCGCGCAGCAGCACGGCGAGCCGGCGCCCGGCGTACCGCTCGTCGGCGGGCCAGGAGCGCAGCACGTCCAGGACCCCGTGCACCCGCGCGCGCACCAGGGCGGGCAGGTCGGGTACGGCGTCGGGGGCGGGCGGTACGGCCAGCAGGACCAGGTCGGGGACGGGGCCGGCGGCGGTGAGGGCGGCGAGATCGGGGTGGTGGGGGACGTCGGCGCCGAGGAGGCCGGAAACGCGGTCCGGACCTCCGCTCTCGGGGCCGGTGTCGTCGTGGCCGAGGCCGCACACGGCCGTCGCGGGCAGGGCCGGGGCCGTCGCGGCGGGCGCCGGGACGAGGTCCACCCGGTACAGCGGGTCGTCGCCGTCCCCGGCGAGCTGGTCGGCGGTGACCGGGCGGGCCACGAGGCCGCGCACGGTGGCGACGGGCGCGCCGGCGGCGTCGGCCAGGGTGAGGGCGACGGAGTCGGGGCCGGAGGGGGTCAGGCGCAGGCGCAGGGTGTCGGTGCCCGGCGCGTGGAGGGTGACACCGGCCCAGGCGAACGGCAGGACCGCCTGGCCGTCGGGCAGGTCCAGCAGGTTGACGTGCAGGACGGCGTCCAGCAGGGCCGGGTGGATCCCGTACCCGGCGGCGGTGGCGCGGGCGCTGTCGGGCAGGGCCGCCTCGGCGAACAGCTCGTCCCCGCGCCGCCACATGGCGCGCAGGCCCTGGAAGACCTCGCCGTAGCCGTAGCCGGTGCGGGCCAGGGCGGGGTAGAGGCCGGCCAGGTCGACGGGTTCGGCGTCCGGGGGCGGCCAGTCGGTGAGCCCGGCCGGGTCCGTGCCGTCGGCGGAGGTGAGGACTCCGGCGGCGTGACGGGTCCAGGGGGCGTCGGGGGTGTCGGCGCGGCGGGACCAGACGGTCAGCTCCCGCTGTCCGTCCCGGTCGGGGCCGACGGCGGCCTGGACGGCGAGGGCGCCCTGCTCGGGCAGGATCAGCGGGGCGTGCAGGGTGAGTTCGCCGACGGTGTCGCAGCCGGTGCGCTCCGCGGCCTGGAGCGCCAGTTCCACGAAGGCGGTGCCGGGCAGCAGCACGGTGCCGTGCACGGCGTGGTCGGCGAGCCATGGGTGCGAGGCGCGGGAGAGCCGTCCGGTCAGGACCGCTCCCCCGCTGTCGGGCAGGTCGGTCGCGGCGGTCAGCAGGGGGTGGCCGGTGGCGCTCTGCCCGAGGCCGCCGGCGTCGCCGCTGCCGCCGGTGCCGGCGTCCAGCCAGAGGCGGCTGCGCTGGAAGGCGTAGGTGGGCAGGGTGGTCGGCCGGGCGTGGTGCGGGGCGAAGAAGGCCGCCCAGTCGACGTCGGTGCCGACCGCGTGCAGCCGGGCCACGGCCGTGACCAGGTCGTGTTCCTCGTCGCCGGCGCGGCGCAGGGCGGCGATGGTCACGCTGTCCTCGGGTACGCAGTCGGCGGCGAGCGCGGTGAGGGCGGCGTCCGGGCCGACTTCGAGGAACGTCCGCACGCCCAGGTCGTGCAGGGTGGTCAGGGCGGGGGCGAAGCGGACGGTGCGGCGGACGTGGTCGACCCAGTAGCCGGGGGTGGTGAGGTGCGCGGGGTCGGCGAGGGCGCCGGTGAGCGTGGACACGAGGGGGATGCGGGGCTCGGCGTAGGAGCAGCGGGCGGCGGCCTCGGCGAAGCCGGCGAGCATCGGCTCCATCAGCGGCGAGTGGAAGGCGTGCGAGACGGTCAGCCGCTTGCCGCCGCCGAAGCGGGCGGCGAGGGCGGTCACGGCGTCCTCGGCGCCGGAGATCACCACCGAGCGCGGGCCGTTGACGGCGGCGAGGCCCACCGTCGCGTCCAGGTGGGGGGTGATCTCCTCCTCGGTGGCGCGCAGCGCGGCCATGGCGCCGCCCTCGGGCAGGGCCGCCATCAGGGTGCCGCGGGCGAGGACGAGCCGCACGGCGTCGGGCAGGGACAGCACCCCGGCGGCGTGGGCGGCGGCGATCTCGCCGACGGAGTGGCCGGCCAGGTAGTCGGGGGTGACGCCCCAGGACTCCAGGAGGCGGTAGAGGGCCACTTCGGTGGCGAAGAGGGCGAGTTGGGCGTAGTCGGTGCGGTTCAGCAGGCCGCTGTCGTCGTCGAGGGCGTCGGCGAGCGGCCGGTCCAGGTGCGGGTCGGCGAGGGCGCACACCGCGTCGAAGGTCTCGGCGTACACCGGGAAGGCCCGGTGCAGGGCGCGGCCCATGCCGGTGCGCTGGGCTCCCTGCCCGGTGAACAGGAACGCGGTCCGGCCGCCGGTCCGGGTGAGCGGGGTGGCGGCGGTGAGCGCGGCGAGCAGTTCGGCGGTGTCCCGGCCGACGGCGACGGCGCTGTGTTCGTGGCGGGCGCGGGTGGTGGCGAGCGACAGTCCGAGGTCGGCCGGGCGGGCGCCGGGGTGGGTGCCGAGGTGGTCGCGCAGCCGGGCGATCTGCGCGGTGAGGGCCTGGGGGGTGCGGCCGGAGACGATCCAGGGGACGCTGCCGCCCTCCCGGGCGGGCGAGCCGGGTGTGTCCTCGGCCGGTTCGGGGTCGGCGGGTGCCTGTTCGAGGACGACGTGGGCGTTGGTGCCGCTGATGCCGAAGGACGAGACGGCGGCGCGGCGGGGCCGTCCGGTGGCGGGCCAGGGGCGCCGCCCCAGGGCCAGTTCGACGGCTCCGGCGCTCCAGTCCACCTGGTCGGTGGGCGCGTCTACGTGGAGGGTGGGCGGCACCTCGCCGTGCCGCATGGCCAGCACCATCTTGATGACGCCCGCGACGCCCGCGGCGGCCTGGGTGTGCCCGAGGTTGGACTTGACCGAGCCGAGCAGCAGCGGCCGCTCGCGGTCCTGGCCGTAGGTGGCGAGCAGCGCCTGGGCCTCGATGGGGTCGCCGAGGGCGGTGCCGGTGCCGTGTGCCTCGACCACGTCGACGTCGGCGGGGGTGAGCCCGGCACCGGCCAGGGCCTGCCGGATGACCCGCTGCTGGGAGGGGCCGTTGGGCGCGGTCAGCCGGCTGCTGGCGCCGTCGGAGTTGACCGCGCTGCCCCGGATGACGGCGAGCACCGGGTGGCCGTTGCGGCGGGCGTCGGCGAGCCGTTCCAGCAGCAGCATGCCGGCGCCCTCGCCCCAGCCGGTGCCGTCGGCCGCGGCGGCGAACGCCTTGCAGCGGCCGTCGGGGGCGAGCCCGCGCTGCCGGCTGAAGTCGACGAAGGTCTCCGGGGTGGACATCACGGTGACCCCGCCGGCCAGGGCGAGGGAGCACTCGTCGGACTGCAGCGCCCGTACCGCCCAGTGCAGGGCGACCAGGGAGGAGGAGCAGGCGGTGTCGACGGTGACGACGGGTCCTTCGAGCCCGAAGGTGTAGGCGACGCGGCCGGAGGCGATGCTGGCGGCGCTCCCGTTGGCCAGATAGCCGTCGAGGTCGTCGGGGACGGAGCCGAGGCGGGTGGCGTAGTCGTTGTACATGACGCCGGCGAACACGCCGGTGCGGCTGCCGCGCAGGGACGCGGGGACGATGCCGGCCCGTTCGAAGGCCTCGTGGGAGGTCTCCAGCAGCAGCCGCTGCTGCGGGTCCATGGCGAGGGCCTCGCGGGGGCTGATGCCGAAGAAGCCGGGGTCGAAGTCGGCGGCGTCGTGCAGGAATCCGCCGGTGCGGGCGTAGGTCTTGCCGGGCCGGGCCGGGTCGGGGTCGTACAGGGCGTCGACGTCCCAGCCGCGGTCGGCGGGGAAGCCGGTCACGGCGTCGGTGCCGGTCGCGACGAGGTCCCACAGTTCCTCGGGAGTGGTGACGCCGCCGGGGTAACGGCAGCCGATGCCGACGACGGCGACCGGGCCGTGTGCGCGTCGCTCGTTCTCGCGCAGCCGTCGCCGCGCCTCGCGCAGGTCCGCCGTCGTCCGCCTGAGGTAGTCGAGCAGTTGCTCTTCGTTGTTCACCAGCGCGCCATCCGATCGGGATCGAAGTGAGGGCCTGGGCCGTGCGGATCGCCTCCGGACGGTTGCCGGTCCGCTTCCCCTTTCGATTTCGGAGGCTAGGCAGGGGGTGGTGACGCACGACACCCCTAGGGCCCCCAGGGGCCCTCGCGACGGCTAAGGGGTCCCCGGGTGACGACGGCCGGCGCGGGGCCGTGGCGGGGTCATCCGCCGGCCGTGGTCACGGTGGACAGCCGGTAGCTGCCGGCCAGTTCCCTGACCTCCACCGAGACGACCGCCTCGGGCACACCGGCCGCGCGCAGGTGTCCGTCGGCCAGGGCCAGTACGCGCTCGGACAGGCGGGCCCGCTGGTGGTCGGGACGGCCGGCCAGGAGGCCCACCTCGATGTGCAGGAAAGCGGTCTCTCCGTTCGACATGTCTCCGACGTATGTGTCCACCGGCCGGACCAGCGTCTTGCACACGCCCGTCGATCCGGATTCCTCCAGGACTAGCGGATGCAGCTCCTTCACGAGAACGCTCGCGTCGAGGACTCCGGCCAGACGGGAGGAGTAGTCGATGGTGAGGTGCGGCATGCGGGACCTTTCATCACACTTCCTAGTTTCTCAAGGCAACTATTTTCTCTCACGGTGTCCGGTCCCCCGCGCCCGCCCCGGCATCGCGGCCCGCTCCCCCGGCTCACATAGGTTGTGCGCATGATCGAGGACCGGCCCTCATGGCCGCGTGGGTCGCCGTGGTCAACATCGCCCTCGTCACCGCCTGCCATGTGCTGCTGCCCGCGCGCTGGGCGGTGACGGCGATGGCCGGGGCGTACACGCCGTCGTACGCGATCGGGCTCCTGGTGACCGTGCGGCTGCTGCGGCGCCGGGCCGGCGGACGCCTCGACGACGGCACCCTGCGCCGCACCTACGCCAAGCTGCTGGTCGCCGCGGGCCTGGGCGCGGCCCTGGGCTGGACGGTGGCGCGGCTGTGCGGCACCCGCCTCGGCACGGGCACCGCACCCACGACCCTCTCCCTGACCGCGGGCACGCTGACACTGGCCGTGGTCCACCTGACGACGGCCCGCCTGCCACGGGTCCCGGAACTACGCCGACTGCCTGGGCTGCGCTGACTCGGCCGGGGGGAGGGGCGGGGGTACGGGGCTGTGCCGGGAGACGCCGGGACGGTTCGGAGACCCGGGGGCGGACCGGAGACCCGGGGATGGCCCGACGACCCGGGGACGGACCGGAGACCCGGGAACGGCCCGACAACCCGAGAACGGACCGGAGACCCGGGAACGGCCCGACAACCCGAGAACGGACCGGAGACCCGGGAACGGCCCGACAACCCGAGGACGGCCGAGAGGCACCGGGACAGACCGGAGAAGCCAGACGGTCCGGAGATCAGGCACGGCCCGGAGACCCGGGGGGCGCCCGGGAGGCGCCGGTACGAGCGTGAGACCCGGGACCAGCCGGAAGGCGCCAGGACGGCCGGAAGCACAACGCGGCCCGCCCGCGCCCACGCGACCGGCCGAACCACCCAGAGCCAGACACAGGAACAGCCGGAAAGGGCCCGAACGACGGGCCCCACACCGACGAGACCACCGAAAGGGCCGGGAGACGCGGGAACGTCCCGGAGAAGCCCGCGACGGTCCGGGACCCGGGGGGCGGCCCGGAGACCCGGAGGGCGCCCCGGAGACCCGGGAACAGCCGGAAGGCGCCAGGACGGCCGGAAGCACGACGCGGCCCGCCCGCGTCCACGCGACCGGCCGAACCACCCAGAGGCAGGCACAGGAACGGCCAGAAGGGGCCGGAACGACGGGCCCGACACCGACGGGGCCGGCGGGAGGGCCGGGAGACGCCGGGACGGCCGGACGCGCGGGGAGGCCGGACGCGCGGGGAGGCCGACGGGGCCGGCGGGGCGGCAGGAGGCATGCCGTGCCGCCGGAACCGTGTGGACGGGCGGTCAGGGGGTGCCGGGGTGGTCGGCCGCCGCCCGTTTCAGCAGGGAGTTCAGCAGGTGTATGTCGGGCCTGCGGGCGGTGCCCGAGCGGCTGACGGTGAAGACCGTCCGGCTGACCGGCCTGGTCAGCGGGTGCAGGCTGACCCCGGGGGCGTCGTCCGGGACGGCGAGCCGGGGGGCCAGCGCGACGCCCGCGCCGGCGGCGACCAGGGAGGTCAGGACGGCGAAGTCGCTGCTGCGGACCCGGATGTCCGGGACGAACCCGGCGGCACCACAGGTCCGCTGGATCATCTCGTAGCAGGAGGTGTCCGGCGCGGGTGTCAGCCAGGGCGCCTGGGCGAGCGCGGAGAGGTCCGCGGGCGCCCCGGGGGCCAGCCCCAGCCGGTCGGCGTGGTCGAGGCGCAGCACGGCCACCACGGGGTCCTCCATGAGGGCCTCCTGCTCGCTGCCCGAGGGGAAGTCGCGGGGCAGTACGGTGTAGCCGTGGACGACGGCCACGTCGATCTCCCGCTTGTGCAGGGCCTGGAGCGCGTCACCGGGTTCCAGGACGGTGAGGTGCAGGGCGAGCCGGCGCGACCACTCGTCGTCCTCCTCGGCGAGCGCCCGGTACACGGCCGGGAACAGGGTGCGGGCGGCCGAGGCGAACGCGGCCACCCGGACCTGTCCGCGCCGGCCGCCGCGCAGCGCCGCGAGGTCGGACTCCGCGGCGGCGAGGTCGCCGAGGACCACCTCCGCGTGGGCGACCAGCAGCTCGCCGGCGGTGGTCAGCCGCAGCGTGCGTCCGTGCTTCTCCACGACGGGCAGGCCGGCCTCCCGTTCGAGGACGGCCAGCTGCTGGGAGACCGCCGGCGCGGTCAGATGCAGGGCCTCGGCCGCCGCCGCGACGGTGCCGTGGATGGCCAGGTGGTGCAGGATCCTGAGCCGACGAACATCAAGCATCATCACATCTTACGCTTTACATAAAGAAAGCTAACTGGACCTTCTTGTTTCCGTCTCGGCATCGTAGAGGAATGCGCACACGGTTCGCCTCCCCCCGCTTCCTCGCCCTGGCCGGCACCGTCGTGCTGTGGGCGTCCGCGTTCCCGGCGATCCGTGTGGGGGTCGGCGGACTCGGCCTGGCGGCGCTCTCGCTGCTGCGGCTGGCCATCGCCGCCGTCGTCCTGGCCGCCATCGCCCCGTTCGCCGGGGTCCGGGTGCCCCGGCGCAGGGACCTGCCGCAGATCGCGCTGTGCGGGCTCACCGGCATGACCGCCTACCAGGTGCTGCTGAACTGGGGCGAGATCCATGTCGAGGCGGGCACCGCGAGCCTGCTGATCGCCGTCGCTCCCGTGTTCAGCGTCCTGCTGGGCAGTGCCTTCCTGGCCGAACACATCAGCCGCAATGTGGCCATCGGCAGCGTCATCGCACTCGCGGGCACCGCCGTCGTCACGCTGAGCGACGGGGTGTCCGGGTTCACCGCCGCGTCCCTGGTGGTCCTGGCCGCGGCCGTCGTCCAGGGCGTCTACCACTTCGCCAGCAAACCGCTGCTGCGGCACTACACCGGGCTGGAGGTGGCGACGTACGCCATGATCGCCGGCACGGTGTTCGCGCTGCCGCTCGTACCCGCGACGGCCCGGGCCATGACCCACGCCCCCCTGGACGCGCTGCTGGCCGTCGCCTTCCTCGGGCTGCTGCCGTCCGCCCTGGGCTTCGTGATCTGGGGCTACGCCGTCGCCCGTCTGCCGCTCGCCGCGTCCACGGCCGCGCTGTACCTGGTTCCGCCCGTCGCCCTGCTGGTGTCCTTCGTCTGGCTCGGCGAGATCCCGCACCCGGTCGAACTGCTCGGCGGCGCCGTCGTCGTGGCCGGCGTCGTCCTGATCAACCGCCGCTCCGGCCCGCCGGCGCGCTCCCGGGCCGTCGCCGGGCGTACGGCCCACACGAAGCACACGCACGAACACACCGACGAGCCCTCCATACGCCGCTGACCCACCCGGCCCCGACGGCGCGACACCGAGCCGAGAGCGTCAGACCCTCACGCCCCGCGCGATTCGGTACAGCACGTTCCGACGCAGTGGCCCTTCGGGCACGGTGGGGTCGTCGAAATCGTCAGCCGGGTCGCGGGTCATGCCGATCCGGCGCATCACCGCTCGGGAACGGAGGTTGGCAGCAGTCGTCACCGCAAGGATCTCGGGGAGTTCGAGCGTCTCGAAGCCGAAGGCCAGGCCGGCCCGGGCGGCCTCGGTGGCGTAACCCCGGCCCCAGGCCGAGCGAGCGAGCCTCCAACCGATCTCCACCCCCGTGAACGGCATGCCGTCATCCACCTGGTCCAGGCCCGCGAAGCCGATGAACTCGCCCGTGGCCTGCACTTCGACCGCCCACCATCCGTAGCCTCGCTGATCGAACTCGGCCTGGAACCGCGCCACGGAGGCATCGCTCTGTTCACGGGTGAGCAGGTCGCCCAAGTGCTCCCGAACCTCGGGATCGGCATTCATCGCCGCCCAAGGTTCAAGGTCGGAGTCTTGCCATCGACGGAGCAGGAGGCGATCGGTACGCACTTCAGCCATGCTCCCCAGCCAACGTGAGCGCTGCCCCCAAGGCAATCCGTTTTGGCCGGGCCTGTGTGATGCGCTGTGCCTCGCGCCCATGGCCGTGGCACGGCGCGGTGGGTGGGGCCGGGCCGTTGTCGTGAAGGGGGCGAAGTCCGGACGGCGCCGTCATCTCGTTTGGCCGGCTCGGGTCATGGCGGGATGATCTGGCGGTCGACGCCCGGCAGCGCGTGGTGAAGCGTGGGGCTCTGACAACTTCGACTTCGACGGCAAGGAGCGTTTCTTCACGATGCCCGTACAGCCCGCACGCCCTGAGCGCGGTGGTCCCGGGACCGCCTCGGGCATGGATGTCCCGCCGTTCAAGCCCTCTCTCGTCAAAGCGGTGTTCAGGGACGTGACCCCGCTGCACGTCTCCCGGTCGGCCGCGTGGGCCG
>NZ_BMSK01000027.1 GCF_014649115.1 Streptomyces eurythermus
AAGGAGGTTCATCGTTCGACTTGCATGTGTTAAGCACGCCGCCAGCGTTCGTCCTGAGCCAGGATCAAACTCTCCGTGAATGTTTACCGGTAATCCGGTTGACATCACGAGAGCGGTGCGAGAGGAGGAATAGTCCCCTCGCACACAGCGTCCTCGCTGTGTTTTTTCAAAGGAACCTCGTCCCAGCAGATGCTGGAGACGGGGTATCAACATATCTGGCGTTGACTTTTGGCACGCTGTTGAGTTCTCAAGGAACGGTCGCTTCCTTTGTACTCACCCTCTCGGGCTTTCCTCCGGGCGCTTCCCTTCGGTGTTTCAAACTCTACCAGGCTTTTTCCGTCTCTCTGACCACCCTCCTGCGAGCACGCAGAAGAAGATCCAGAGATCAGGATCTGATGAGTTTGGTTGCCGCCAGGGACTGGGCACTGTTTCGTGCCTCTCTGCCCCGAGCAGGGTTACGACTGTACACGCGGCCTTGAAGGCCATGCAAATCGCCTTGGTTGGTGGTCTAGACCACTAGCTGGTAGCTTCTATCCGGAACCGCCAGTTCATTTGACATACGCTGCTGCTCAGTGCGCCGTCCGGGACAGGCGGTGACGGTCCGCGAGCAGCTCCACTCCTTGGGAGGCTTCCCATGACCACCGTGACGTCCCCTCTTGCTGGACGGGCCATCGGACTGGCCGCAGTGCCGGACCCGGTCTTCTCCGGGGCCATGGTCGGCCCGGGTACCGCGATCGATCCCGTCCGCGAGGTCTCCGAGGCGGTGGCGCCCGTGGACGGCGTCATCGTCTCCCTGCACCCGCACGCGTTCGTCGTGGTCGACGAGAGCGGCCACGGGGTGCTCACCCACCTCGGCATCGACACGGTGCAGCTCAACGGCGAGGGCTTCGAGCTGCTCGTCGCCAAGGGGGACAGGGTCACCCGCGGCCAGGCAGTCGTCCGCTGGAACCCGGCCGCCGTCGAGGCCGCCGGCAAGTCCCCGGTGTGCCCGGTCGTCGCCCTGGAAGCCACTGCCGAGTCCCTCTCCGAGCTGCGAGACAGTGGTGACGTGAAGACCGGCGACAGCCTCTTCTCCTGGAACTGACGGCCGGGCCGTTCCAGAACGGCGCACAGGACAACCACCACCGCGGCGGGACCCGCCGCACTATCGGAGACGGGTGAGATGGAGACAACTCTGCGAGGCGTCGGCGTGAGCCATGGTGTGGCGATCGGCGAGGTTCGGCACATGGGCACGGCGGTGCTGGAGCCGCCGGCCAAGCAGATCCCCGCCGAGGACGCCGAGCGGGAGCAGGGGCGCGCCCGGCAGGCCGTGGACGCCGTGGCCGCCGATCTGACGGCGCGCGGCAATCTGGCGGGCGGCGAGGCCCAGGCCGTGCTCGAAGCGCAGGCCATGATGGCCCAGGACCCCGAGCTGATGGCGGACGTGGACCGGCGGATCGCCGTCGGCAGCACCGCGGAGCGCGCGGTCTACGACGCGTTCGCGGCGTACCGGGAGCTGCTGGCCGGTGCCGGTGAGTACCTCGCGGGGCGCGTGGCCGACCTGGACGACGTGCGGAACCGTATCGTCGCGCGGCTGCTGGGCGTGCCGATGCCGGGTGTTCCGGACAGCGACCAGCCGTATGTACTCGTGGCCCGGGACCTGGCTCCGGCCGACACGGCGCTGCTGGACCCCTCCCTCGTGCTCGGTTTCGTGACCGAGGAGGGCGGTCCGACCAGCCACAGCGCGATTCTGGCGCGGGCGCTGGGGGTGCCGGCCGTGGTGGCGCTGCCGGGCGCCGGTGAGCTGGCCGAGGGCACGGTGGTCGCCGTGGACGGCAGCACGGGCGATGTCTTCGTCAACCCCAGCGAGGAGAAGAAGGAGCAGCTTTCGGCCGCGGCCGCCGAGCGCAAGGCGGCGCTGGCCGCCTCGACGGGCCCCGGTGTGACCGCGGACGGGCACAAGGTGCCGCTGCTGGCCAACGTGGGCGGGCCGGCTGATGTGGCGGCGGCGGTCGAGGCGGGTGCCGAGGGCGTCGGTCTGTTCCGTACCGAGTTCCTGTTCCTGGACGACAGCAAGAAGGCTCCTTCCGAGGAGAAGCAGGTGGAGGCCTACCGGCAGGTGCTGGAGGCGTTCCCCGAGGGTCGTGTGGTCGTACGGGTGCTGGACGCGGGCGCGGACAAGCCGCTGGACTTCCTGACGCCGGCGGACGAGCCGAACCCGGCGCTGGGTGTGCGGGGCCTGCGGACGCTGCTGGACCACCCGGAGGTGCTGCGCACCCAGCTGACGGCGCTGGCGAAGGCCGCCGAGGGGCTGCCCGTCCACCTCGAGGTGATGGCGCCCATGGTGGCGGACCGCCGGGACGCCAAGGCGTTCGCGGACGCCTGCCGGGAGGCGGGTCTCCAGGCCAAGTTCGGTGCGATGGTCGAGATCCCGTCGGCCGCGCTGCGGGCGCGTTCGATCCTGCGGGAGGTCGAGTTCCTGTCGCTGGGCACCAACGACCTCGCGCAGTACACGTTCGCGGCGGACCGGCAGGTGGGCGCGGTGTCGCGGCTGCAGGACCCGTGGCAGCCGGCGCTGCTCGACCTGGTGGCGCTGTCGGCCGAGGCGGCGAAGGCCGAGGGCAAGAGCTGCGGGGTGTGCGGTGAGGCCGCGTCCGACCCGCTGCTGGCCTGTGTGCTGACCGGTCTGGGTGTCACCTCCCTGTCCATGGGGTCGGCGTCGATTCCGTATGTCCGCGCCACGCTGGCGAAGTACACGCTGGCGCAGTGCGAGCGGGCCGCTGCGGCGGCGCGTGCGGCGGACAGCGCCGAGGAGGCGCGCGCCGCGGCCCAGGCGGTGCTGTCCGGCGAGTAGCCGACCGGTGCCGTAGCCGTGCCGGTGCCGTAGCCGTGCCGGTGCCTTCGGGTGCCGTCGGTCAGGGGCGTCCTGCCTTCGGGCGGGGCGCCCCTGCTGTGTTGTCGGCGGTGGCCGGGTTGTCAGTGGCGGTGGGCCGCTGCCGTGCCGTCGTCTCCGAGGTCGGGGGGTGCGTCGTAGTCGACGCCGGTCTCGGGTGGGATGAGGTCGCCGGATTCGACGTCGGTGCAGTAGGCGTCGAAGACTTCCGAGGCCGTCAGGGGTTCGAGGGCGCCGCCGCGCAGTCGCCAGCCGTAGACGCGGTCGGCGGTGCCGGCGGCGCTGGTGCGGATGACGAGTCCGCCCGGGCTGCGGGTGGCCAGTCCGAGGGCGAGGACGCTGGTGAACTCCAGGGCCTCCGCCTCGTCCAGGCGGGTCGCGCCGTTGCCGTCCTGCTCGCCGTGCAGGACGGCGACGAGGGTGTCCGGTGGTCCGGAGACGGTGCAGACGAGGTGCCTCTCGCCGGGTGGGGCGGTGTCGAGGATGCGGACCAGGAGTTCGGAGGCGCGGGTGAAGGCGGCCCTGCCGATGTCCTCGCCGCAGGTCGGGCAGGGGCCGAGGCGGGTGAGGAGGGTGGTGGCGTACTCCCAGGTGGCCTGGCGTACGGCTTCGTCCACGAGCTGGGGCAGGAGGTCGGTGAGCGGGCGGCCGTCGTAGGGGACGGTGGGGCCGGTGGCCGCGAGGTGTGCGGTGAACCGGCTGCGGCTGGCCGGGGCGTCCGGGTCGAGTCCGGTGTCCGCGCAGTACGCGGCGTAGTCCTCCGGGTCGAACAGGGCGAGTGTGGTGTGGCTGCCCTGTGCGGCGCGTGTCCTCAGGACCGTCTCCAGGTGCCGGAGGTATGTCGTGTGGTCGTCGAAGGTGAAGCTGCGGTAGCGCCGCATGGCGCGGAAGTCGTGGTCGTCGGTGAGGACGCCGATGGTGCCGGCGATCTCGCGGCGCAGGACGCGTCGCAGGGTGTGGTGGTCGGTGTGCGCCATGATTCCCCCAATGCGCGGTCGATCAATGCTCACTCACCGTAACGGTCGGCACTGACAACGGCTGCCCGCCGGGGTTCGCGGACCGGGGTGTGGGGGATGTCTTCCCAGGTCATGACTGGTGTGGGTGGGGCGGGTCCCGGACGCCTCGGTGGGGTTCGGTGGGGTCCGGGACCTGTGCGGAGGGTGATGTTCCGGTGGGTCAGCCGCGCTTGCGGGCCAGTTCCTCGTAGAAGGCGAGGAGGGCGAGGTTGTCGATGGAGCCGGGGTTGACCGCCTTTTCCAGGGGGGTGCCCTGCAGGAGGCGCTTGACCGGGACCTCGATGCGCTTGCCGGTGAGGGTGTGCGGGATGCCGGGGACCTCGATGATCTCGTCGGGGACGTGCCGGGGTGAGAGCTGTTCGCGGATGGTCTGCTTGACGCGGTTCAGGAGCGTCTCGTCCAGGACGGCGCCCGGTGCGAGGTGCACGAACAGCGGCATCCAGTAGCCGCCGTCGGGTTGTTCGACGCCGATGACGAGCGATTCCCTGATCTCGGGCAGCCGTTCGACGACCTCGTAGATGTCGGCCGAGCCCATGCGTACGCCCTGCCGGTTGAGGGTGGAGTCGGAGCGGCCGTGGATGATCACGGAGCCCCGGGAGGTGACGGTGATCCAGTCGCCGTGGCGCCAGACGCCGGGGTAGGTGTCGAAGTAGCTGTGGTGGTAGCGGCTGCCGTCGGGGTCGTTCCAGAAGTGGATCGGCATGGACGGCATGGGCTGGGTGACGACCAGTTCGCCGACCTCGTCCACGAGGGGCCGGCCGCTCGGGTCCCAGGACCGCAGGTCGGTGCCGAGGCCGGGGGCCTGGAGTTCGCCGGTGTACACGGGCAGGGTGGGTACGGCGCCGGCGAAGCAGGAGCAGACGTCCGTGCCGCCGCTGACGGAGGCGATCCACAGGTCGGCCCCGCTCTCGGCGAACTCGTCGTGCAGCCAGCGGAAGCCGTCGGGCGGCAGCGGGGAGCCGGTGGTGGCGACGCACTCGACCCTGGACAGGTCGTAGTCGCGGGCGGGGTGGACGCCGGCCTTGCGGCAGGCCATGACGTAGGCGGCGGAGGTGCCGTAGAGGGTGGCCCCGGTGCGTTCGGCGATCCGCCACTGGGCGCCGGTGTCCGGGTGGCCGGGGCTGCCGTCGTACAGGACGATCGTGGTGCCCGTCAGGAGGCCGGAGACGAGGAAGTTCCACATCATCCAGCCGGTCGAGGTGTACCAGAAGAAGCGGTCCTCGGGACCGAGGTCGCAGTGCAGGCCGAGCTGTTTGAGGTGTTCGACCAGGATGCCGCCCTGCGACTGGACGATGGCCTTGGGCAGGCCGGTCGTGCCGGAGGAGTACAGCACCCACAGCGGGTGGTCGAAGGGGACCTGTTCGTAGACCGGCTCGGTGTCCCCGGCGGTCAGCGCCGGCCATTCGAGGGCGCCCTCGGGAGCGTCGGTGCCGAGCAGCGGGATGTGGACGACGGCGCGCAGGGTGGGCAGTTCGCGGCGCAGTTCGGCGACGATCTCGCGGCGGTCGTGTTCCTTGCCGCCGTAGCGGTAGCCGTCGACGGCGAACAGGACGACGGGTTCGACCTGCTGGAAGCGGTCGAGGACGCTGCGGGCGCCGAAGTCGGGGGCGCAGGAGGTCCATACGGCGCCGACGGCGGCGGTGGCGAGGAGGGCGACGACGGCCTGCGGGATGTTGGGGAGGTAGCCGCTGACGCGGTCGCCGGGGCGTACGCCGAGCGCGCGGAGTTCGGCGGCGAGGGAGCCGACCTGGCGGCGCAGCTCGGACCAGGTCACCGGGCGGGGTTCGTGGGACTCGTCCACGCACAGGAGGGCGGGTTCGTCCGCGCGGTCGGCCGCGGCGCGCAGGGCGTGTTCGGCGTAGTTGAGGGTGGCGCCGGGGAACCACCGGGCGCCGGGCATGGCGCGGTCGTCGAGCACGCGCGCGTAGGGGGTGGAGAAGCGTACGTCGAACCACTCCGTGACGGCTTTCCAGAAGGTGTCGAGCTGGTCGACGGACCACCGGTGCAGGGCCGGGTAGCCGCCTTCGGCCGGGGCGCCGTGGTGTTCGGCGGCCCACGCCTGGAACCGGGTGATGCGGGCCTTGGCGATCCGCTCGGGGTCGGGCTGCCAGAGCGGCTGGGGGTTCGCGGTCGACATGGGAGGCTCCCGGGCTGTGCGCGTCGTGTGCGTCGGTCCGCGCACGGGCTGGGGTGTGCGCGTGACGCGGCTGACACGGACGATGCCATGTGATCGACTTCTGCACCAGGGTTCGCCCCACATAGTCGATGTCGTGAAGATGTGGCCCGGCCACGGGTGAACGGCAGTTGAACGGCACACGCGCGCGGGGCGCTCAGTGGCAGGGTGAGCAGCATGGACGGTCGTGACCTGGTGCGTTCGGTGAGTGTGGTCGGTTCGGGGAGGGCGGCTCGGGGGTTGCGCACCGTGCGGGCCGCGTGGCGCAGGAGGCGTATCGACGCGGCGGGGCTGCCGCGGCGGGGGCCCGAGCGGGCCCGGGTGCCGGGGCTGGTGCGGGACGTGGAGCCGGGTCCGGGCGGCGGTCTGATCCGGTTCAGCCGTTCCGAGCTGCGGGTCGTCGTGGCGGCGAACGGAGCGGTGTTCTGGGGGTGGGACGGGGCGGGCGCGCTGCCGTCGTACGCGCTCGCCGGGAGTGGTCCGGAGCCGGATCCGCGGGCGGTGCTGGAGCCGGACAAGGACGGCGGCTGGCGGGTGGTGGCCGAGCGGGTGACGGTGGTCGTGTCGCGGCACGGCGCGGTGCAGGTGTGCACGCCGGGCGGGGTGGTGCTGCGGCGGGAGCTGCCGCCGCGCTGGTGGGAGCCGGTGGGCGGGGGTGTGGCGCGGTGGATGCAGCGGTCGGAGGTGGCGGCGGACGCCCGGTTCTTCGGGCTGGGCGGGCGGGCGTGCGGTCCGCGGCTGCGGGACGGCAGGTACCGGCTGTGGAACACCGATCCCGGCCGGGCGTTCGGGTCCGGTGACGATCCGCTGTATCTGACCATGCCGGTGCAGCTGGTGGTGGCGGACGCGGGCACGCACCTGGTGTTCCACGACACCACCTGGGACGGGTCGGTGGTGCTGCGGGAGGGCGAGGAGGGTGCCGGGTCCGGACACGACCGGGCGGGGCGCTGCGAGGTGCACATGGACGGCGGCCCGCTGCGCTGCTGGGTGATGGTGGGCACCCCCGCGCGCGTGCTGTACACGTGGGCCTCGCTGACCGGGGCGCCCGCGCTGCCGCCCGCGTGGGCCCTGGGGTACCAGCACGCGCGGTGGGGCTCCGGCAGTGAGCAGGAGGTGCGCCGGGTCGTCGCCGGCCACCACGAGCGGGGGCTGCCGCTGGACGCCGTGCACCTCGGTGCCGGCCACTACGACGACCACCGGGTGTTCACCGTCGACCAGGAACGTTTCCCCAAGCTGCCGGTGCTGGCGGAGGAGCTGCGCCGGGACGGGATCCGGCTGGTGTCGGCCGTGGAGCCGGCGGTGCGGGCGGAACCGGGCGGGGCCGTGTACGACGGCGGCGGGGCCGTGGACGCGTTCGTGCGGGACGCGCGGGGCCGGACGGTGGAGGGTCTGGCGTGGGCCGGCGAGTCGGTCTTCCCGGACTTCACGCACGCGCGCGTGCGCGCGTGGTGGGGCGGGCTCTACCGGGAGCGGCTGGAGCAGGGCTTCGCGGGTTTCTGGCACGACATGAACGAGCCGACGTCGTTCGGCGCCTTCGGTGAGCCGACGCTGCCGCGTTCGGCCCGGCACGCCCTGGAGGGGCGCGGTGGTGACCATCGGGAGGCGCACAACGTGTACGCGCTGTGCATGGCCCGGGCGGCGTACGAGGGGCTGCGGGAGCTGGTGCCCGGGGACCGGCCCTTCGTGCTCTCCCGTTCGGGCTGGGCGGGGCTGCAGCGGTACGGCGGCTCGTGGTCGGGGGACGCGGCGACGGGCTGGCCGGGGCTGCGGGCGTCGCTGTCGCTGGTGCTGGGGCTGGGGCTGTGCGGGGTGCCCTATTCGGGTCCGGACGTGGGCGGTGCCGACGGCGGTGTGTCGCCGGAGCTGTATCTGCGCTGGTTCCAGCTGGGCGCGTACCTGCCGTTGTTCCGGACCTACGCGGGTCCGCGGGCGGGGCGCCGGGAGCCGTGGGAGTTCGGTGCCGAGGTGCTGGAGCACGCGCGCGTGGCGCTGCTCGAACGCCGGCGGCTGCTGCCGTACTTCGTGACGCTGGCGCATCTGGCCCGGCGGACCGGGGCGCCCTACGCCCGGCCGCTGTGGTGGGGGTCGCCGGAGGACCGGGCGCTGCGCGACTGCGAGGACGCGTTCCTGCTGGGCGACGGCCTTCTGGTGGCACCGGTGCTGGAGCCCGGTGCCGGCCGGCGTGCGGTGCGGCTGCCACGGGGCCGCTGGTACGACACGGCGACGGAGGAGGCCTACGAGGGGCCGGGGCGGGTCGTGGTCGACGCGCCGCTGTCCCGGGTGCCGGTCTTCGCGCGCGCGGGGGCGGTGCTGCCGGTGCGGGGCGCCGACGGCGGGCTGGAGCTGGAGGTGTGGGCGCCCGCGCGCGGGCGGACCGGGGGCGGTCTGGTGGTGCCGGACGCGGGCGACGGGTGGGACGAGCCGGAGATCGAGCGGTATGCCGCCCGTGAGCGGGACGGACGGGTGGTGGTGACCCGGGAGCGCGAGGACGGCGCGGCCGAGCCGGCCTGTCCGGTGCGCGTGCGCGGGCTGGGCTGAACGGCCCGGCTCAGACGTAGCGGCCCTCGAACCAGGCTTTGACGGCCACGGTGTGCAGCGGGAAGGCGAGTTCCTCGGGCCTACGCAGCAGGTGCCAGCCCTCGGTCTCGTCGGTGGGGCCGGAGGGCGGCAGTCCGTCGGCCGGGCGTTCCGGCAGCAGCCCGAACAGCAGCAGGTGCCCGTCGGGCGCGCTCATGGCGTCCACGAGCCGTACGTCGCGGGCGGCCGCTTCGATGCCGGTCTCTTCCCCGAGTTCGCGGACGACGGCCTGCTTCCAGTCCTCGCGGTCGTCGATGTAGCCGCCGGGCAGGGCCGTGCCTCCGCGCGCGGGGGCGATGGTGCGGGTGATGACGACCAGGGCGGTGCCCTTGGTGTCGTACACGGGCTGGAGCGCGATCGCGACCGGCAGGGGGTTGCGGTAGGCGACGGTCCCGCAGGACGGGCAGGTGCGCGGCCAGCCGGAGATGCCCTCTCCAAAGGGCGCTCCGCAGCTCGAACAGTGGGAGTCCGGCACGGAATTGGCAATGGGTTGTTGAGTTTCGGACACGCGCGGACTGTATCCGATCACAGGAGGGACGCGTTCCGGCAGCGAGCCGTCAGGAACGGGCGGATCGAAAAGAGGCGGCCGGAATCACCCCCGTCGGTCCCGGCCGCCCCCGCTGTAACACGACGCCGTCCGGGACCTTTCGGTTCACCGCCGCGGCCTGCCCATTTCCGGCGGCCCGTGGCACACTTCTGACGCATCGTCAGATCACTTGCCGGGGAGGCAACTTGCCGTACGCACGCGAACCGGCGGTCGCCGGCTGGTTCACCGGCGAGGGTGACGGCTTCCGCCTCCTGGGCACCCGCTGCCCGGCCTGCGCCTCGGTCTTCTTCCCGCGCGAGGACGTCCACTGCCGCAATCCGCACTGCGCGGGCGGCTCCCTGGAGGTGGTTCCGCTGTCACGAAAGGGGCGTATCTGGTCGTACACCGACAGCCGTTACCGGCCCCCGTCACCCTATGTGAGCAATCCGGAACTTCCGTGGGAGCCGTACGCGTTGATCGCGGTGGAGCTGGCGGCCGAGCGGATCGTGGTGCTGGGGCAGGCGGCTCCCGGGATCACCGTCGCGCATCTGGCGGTGGGCATGGAGGTGGAGGCCGTCACCGGCGTGCTGTACGAGGACGCGGAGACGGCCTGGACGGTCTGGCAGTGGCGGCCGACGGGGGTGACGGAGTGACGGCCGAGGTGGCGGTGCTCGGTGCGGGCATGCACCCCTGGGGCAAGTGGGGCCGCGGCTTCGTGGAGTACGGGACGGCGGCGGCCCGCGCGGCGCTCGCGGACGCGGGCCTGGACTGGCGGGACATAGGCTCCGTGGTGGGCGCGGACACCGTACGCGGCGGCTATCCCGGGTATGTCGCGGGAGCCACGTTCGCCAAGGCCCTCGGCTGGCAGGGCGCCAGGGTGACCAGCGTGTACGCGGCGTGCGCGTCCGGGGCGCAGGCCATCGCCACGGCCCGCGCGCAGATCCTCTCCGGTCTCGCGGACGCCGTCCTGGTGGTGGGCGCGGACGCCGCCCCGAAGGGGTTCTTCCGGCCCGCGGGCGGGGACCGCCCCGACGACCCGGACTGGCTGCGCTTCCGCCTGCTCGGCGCGACGAATCCCACGTACTTCGGGCTGTACGCGCGGCGGCGGATGGCCCTGCACGGGGACACGCCCGAGGACTTCGCGCTGGTCAAGGTGAAGAACGCGGCCCTGGGGGCGCTCAACCCGTACGCCCGCTACCGCGCGCGGGTCACCGCCGGGGAGGTGGCCGCCTCAGCGGTGGTCGCCGACCCGCTGCGGCTGCTGGACATCTGCGCCACCTCCGACGGCGGGGCCGCCCTGGTGCTGACGAGCCTGGACTTCGCGCGCCGGCACGGTGCCGTCCGGCCGGTGCGGATCCGGGCGGTCTCCACGGTGACCCCCCGCTTCCCGAACACGGTGCCGGACCTGCCGGACATCGCGACGGACTCCGCGGTCTCGGTGGCGCCCCCGGCCGAGACGTTCCGGTCCTCCATCGCCCGGGCCGCGTACGAGGAGGCGGGCGTCGGCCCCGGGGACCTGTCCCTGGCGGAGGTGTACGACCTGTCGACCGCGCTGGAGCTCCAGTGGTACGAGGACCTGGGGCTGTGCGCCGAGGGCGAGGGCGCGAAGCTGCTCCGGGAGGGCGCGACCGCGCCGGGCGGCCGGATACCGGTGAACACCAGCGGGGGGCTGGCCTCCTTCGGGGAGGCCGTGCCGGCCCAGGCGATCGCCCAGGTGTGCGAGCTGACCTGGCAGTTGAGAGGTACGGCGGGCGACCGGCAGGTCGCCGGGGCACGGGTGGGCATCACCGCCAACCAGGGGCTGTTCGGACACGGGTCCTCGGTGATCGCCGTGCGGTGAGCGAGGCCGGACCGGCGCGGGATGAGATCGACCACCCTCTGTGACCGCCACGGAATCCTGCGTGAACGTCTCATGAACTGAGCGCGGGCGTGCGCGGGCGGCGCCCATCATGCTCCCGTGCACTCCTGGACGGATACTCTCCGCTTCGCCTTCCAGCCGGTGGTCAACCTGAGGACGGGCGCGGTCGCCGCACTGGAGACACTCGCCCGCCCGGAAACCGGTGACATCCTGGCCGAGGCCCGCCGGGACCCGGAACTGGACGGCAGGCTGGCCGTGCTGGCGTTCCGCGCGGCGGCGCGCAAGGAGACCCTGCTGCCGCTGCACCTGAACGTGTTCGCGGCCACGCTCGCCGACCTCGGCGGCCTCACCCCGCTGCACGACGCCGTGCGCGGCGCGGGGCGCATGCCCTGGGAGGTGACGCTCGACATCGTCCCGCCGTACACGCACGTACCGCACCGGGCCCTGCTGGAGGCGGTGGCCGCGCTGCGCGAGCAGGGGTTCCGGATCAGCGCGGACGGCATCGGGGACGGCGACGTACCGCTCAGGCTGCTCACCGACCTCTCCCCCGGCCTGGTCAAGCTCGACGCCTCGCTGCTGGCGCGGCCGGCCGCGGTACGGGCGATGCGGACGCTGTGCGAGGAACTGGGCGCCCTGGTGGCGGTGGAGGGCGTGGAGACCGAGCACCAGTGCGCGGCGGCCCTGGCGGCCGGTGCGCAGCTGGCGCAGGGCGAGCTGTTCGCGCCGCCGGCCCGGATCCCCGCCGTGGACGTATACGTTCCGTCGCTCGCGCCCGGTGCCCCGGCCACCCCCCGTTCCGGGCCGTCGGTGCGCGAGTTCGTGCGGCCCGCCGCCGTACTGCCGCTGTCCGCCTCGGCGGAGCGGGTGCGGGCCCTGCTGACCGGTTCCCCGGACGTCTCCGGGGTGCTGCTGGTGGACCCGTCCGGGCGGCCCGTCCGGTCGGTGCACCGCTCGCGGTTCCTGCTGTCGATGTCCACGCGTTACGGACACGCCCTGTACGCCGGCCGGCCGGCGTACAAGCTGGGCGACCCGCCCCGCACGGTCGGGGTGGACGCGACGGCCTGGGAGGTGCTGGACGTGGTGGCGGTCGGCGGCCGGGACCGGACCTCGGACGATGTGGCGGTGGTGGACGAACAAGGCCGGTGCGTGGGGGTCGTACGGCTGGCGGACCTGGTGCGGGCGCTGGCCGAGAGCCGGGTGGAGGAGGCGGCCGGGCTCAACCCGCTGACCAGGCTGCCCGGTTCGGACGCGATCGTGAGCGAGGTGGACCGGCGGATCGCCGAGGGGCGGGCGTTCGCGCTCAGCTGGCTGGACATCGACCACTTCAAGCAGGTCAACGACGGGGCCGGGTTCGCCGCGGGCGACGAGCTGATCCGGGCGGTCGGCGGCGCGCTCCAGCGGGCGGCGGGCCAGGCGCGGGTGGGGCACATCGGCGGGGACGACTTCCTGGTGCTGGCCGACGAGGAGGCGCTCGGTCCGCTGGTCGCGGCCGTGCTGGACGCGCCCTGGACGGCGGGCGGGCGGCCGGTCACGCTGTCCCTGGCCACCGTCGTGTGCGCTCCGGGCAGCGTGGGCGACCACCACCAGGCCGCCGCCCAGCTCGCTCCGCTGAAGAAGGCGGCGAAGGCGCTGCACGGCGGGAGCTGGGTGCTCGGCCGGGCCGGGCTGCCCGGGCACGAGGTCCGGCGCGGCTTCTCCGGACCGGCCCCCGCGCAGGCCGGGTTCGCGGCCGCCGAGCCACAGCGGTGAACGGCCGTCGCGGCGCGCCAGTGACCGGGAGGTGGCCGACGGGCGGGTGTGACCGTCGCCGTCCACAGCCTTGACGCCCCTGCGACGCCGGTGAAAACTTCCCGGTGTCAGACGACATCGCCGTACATTTTCGGTGTTATCCGGCACCAGGGCACGGGTCTGTCCTGTCGCACGGCCCGTACCCCGGTCGGCGGGGGTACGGGCCGTGTCCCGGGGGCGGGTGGCGAAGGAGGCGGTCAGCCGATGGCGGCCCGGCGGCGTTCGGCCGTGTACGCCATCGCGTGCCGGACGAGGCCGATGAGCACCTCCTTGACCGACTCCCGGTCCCGGGCGTCGCACAGCAGCAGGGGCACGCCGTCGTCCAGGTCCAGCGCCTGGCGGACGGCCTCGGCGGGGTACCGCGCGGCGCCCTCGAAGCAGTTGACGCCGACCACGAAGGGTATGGAACGCCGCTCGAAGTAGTCGACGGCGGCGAAGCAGTCCTCCAGGCGGCGGGTGTCGGCGAGGACGACGGCACCGAGGGCGCCCTCGGACAGCTCGTCCCACATGAACCAGAACCGTTCCTGCCCGGGTGTGCCGAAGAGGTAGAGCACCAGGTTCTCGCGCAGGGTGATGCGGCCGAAGTCCATGGCCACCGTGGTGGTGTGCTTGCCCTCCACACCGCTGATGTCGTCGACCGGGCGCCCGGCCTCGGTGAGCAGCTCCTCGGTGCGCAACGGTCTGATCTCGCTGACCGCGCCGACGAGGGTCGTCTTGCCCACGCCGAAGCCGCCGGCCACGAGGATCTTGAGCGTGACGGGCTCGACCGGGGGCTTGCCGCGCTCAGAACGCCCGAAGATCATCGATCTCTTCTCCTGCTTGATGGGGTTCGGGCGACGGTCGGCCGTAGCCGCCGCCACCGGGGGTTTCGATGACGAGTACGTCTCCGGGGCCGACGTCGGCCGAGCCGCTCCCGCCGAGGTCGGTGACCGTGCCGTCGGCCCGCTCCACCCGGTTGGCGCCGAGCGCTCCGGGTGCGCCGCCGGCCATGCCGTACGGGGGCACCCGGCGGTGCTGGGAGAGCGTCGAGACGGTCATCGGCTCCAGGAAGCGGATGCGGCGCACGGCGCCGTCTCCGCCGCGCCAGCGCCCGGTGCCGCCGCTCCCCCGCCGGACGGCGAACTCCTCCAGCCGCACCGGCAGCCGCCACTCCAGGACCTCCGGGTCGGTGAGCCGGGAGTTGGTCATATGGGTCTGAACCACGTCGGCGCCCGGGAAACCGTCGCCGGCGCCGGAACCGGAGGCGACGGTTTCGTAGTACTGGTGGCGCTCGTTGCCGAAGGTGACGTTGTTCATGGTGCCGGAGCCCTCCGCCTGCACCCCGAGCGCGGCGTACAGGGCGCCGGTGATGGCCTGCGAGGTCTCGACGTTGCCGGCGACCACGGCGGCCGGCGGCTCGGGAGCGAGCAGCGAGCCGGGCGGCACGATGATGTCCAGGGGGCGCAGACAGCCGTCGTTGAGCGGGATGTCGTCGGCGACCAGGGTGCGGAAGACGTACAGGACGGCCGCGTTGACGACCGCGCGGGGCGCGTTGAAGTTGGTGGCCAGTTGCGCGGAGGTGCCGGTGAAGTCGATGGTCGCCCGGCGTTCGGCGCGGTCGACGCGGACCGTGACCCGGATGACGGCACCGGAGTCGGTCTCGTAGGCGTACGCGCCGTCGTCCAGGGCGTCGATGACGCGGCGGACGGCCTCCTCGGCGTTGTCCTGGACGTGCCGCATATAGGCCTGGACGACGTCGAGGCCGAACTCGTCGATCATGCGGCGGACCTCGTCGACGCCCTTGCGGTTGGCGGCGATCTGCGCCCGCAGGTCGGCGAGGTTGGTCCGCGGGTTGCGCGAGGGGTACGCCGCCCCGGTGAGCAGGCGCAGCGTCTCCTCCTCGCGGAAGCGCCCGTCCTCGGCGAGCAGCCAGTTGTCGAAGAGGACGCCCTCCTCCTCGATGGTGCGGCTGTGGGCCGGCATGGAGCCGGGGGCGATGCCGCCGATCTCGGCGTGGTGGCCGCGTGAGGCGACGTGGAACAGGAGCCGCGGCTCACCCCCCGTGTCCGTCGCCCGGTCGGTGTCGAAGACGGGCGTGATCACGGTGACGTCGGGCAGGTGCGTGCCGCCGTGGTACGGGTCGTTGACGGCGTAGGTGTCGCCCGGCCGCATGGCGGAGCCGCGGCGGCGGATGACCTCTTTGACGCTGGTGCCCATGGAGCCCAGGTGGACGGGGATGTGGGGGGCGTTGGCCACCAGGTTGCCGTCCGGGTCGAACAGGGCGCAGGAGAAGTCCAGCCGCTCCTTGATGTTGACGGACTGGGCGGTGGACTCCAGCCGGGCGCCCATCTGCTCGGCGATCGACATGAAGAGGTTGTTGAAGACCTCGAGCAGAACCGGATCGATTTCCGTGCTCGCGTCGGAACTCTGCGTGATCGCCGCGCGTTCCATGACCAGATGCCCGTCATCGGTCGCGGCGGCCCGCCAGCCGTCGTCCACGACGGTCGTCGCGCCGGCCTCGGTGATGAGCGCGGGTCCGGTGACGGTCTCGCCGGGCGGAAGGGCCTCCCGGCGGTGCAGGGGTACGTCGCGCCAGTGGCCGCCGGTGTGCAGACGGGCGGTGCCGGGCGCCTGGGCGCGGCCCTCGTACGGGGCGAGGGCGGAGAGATCGGGGGGTGCGGTGAGGCCGGTGGCTTCGACGGAGAGGGCTTCGATCACCACGGGGCGGTCGAGGGTGAAGGAGTACACGGCGCGATGACGTTCCTCGAAGTCCCGCCGCATGGCCTCGGGGCCGGTCAGGGCGACGGTGAGGGTGGTGTCGGTGCCGTCGTAGCGCAGCTGGGCGCGGCGGGTGACCCGGATCCGGTCCTGCGGGACGTCCTCGGCGACCAGTTCGGCGCGCGCCGCCGTCTCCAGCTCGTCGGCCGTCTCGTGGACGCGGGGCATGGCGGCGGCCTCCAGCGGCGCCTCCACGGACCGCTCCCGCATGGCCGTGGTGTCGGCGAGGCCGATGCCGAGCGCCGAGAGCACACCCGCCATGGGGGGTACGAGGACGGTGCGGATGCCGAGCGAGTCGGCGACCCGGCAGGCGTGCTGGCCGCCCGCTCCGCCGAAGGTGGTCAGGGCGTAGCGGGTGACGTCGTGGCCCTTCTGGACGGAGATCCGCTTCACGGCGCCCGCGATGTTGGCGACGGCGATCCGCAGGTAGCCCTCGGCCACCTGTTCGGGGGTGCGGTCGTCGCCGGTGCGGTCGTGGATCTCGCGCGCGAGAGCGGTGAACCGGTCACGGACGAGGGCGGCGTCCAGGGGCTGGTCACCCCCGGGCCCGAAGACCGCGGGGAAGTGGTCGGCCTGGATGCGGCCGAGCATCAGGTTGGCGTCGGTCACGGTGAGCGGGCCGCCGGCGCGGTAGCAGGCGGGGCCCGGGGCGGCGCCGGCCGAGTCGGGGCCGACCCGGTAGCGGGAGCCGTCGAAGTGCAGGACGGAGCCGCCGCCCGCGGCGACCGTGTGGATGGCCAGCATGGGGGCGCGCAGCCGGACTCCCGCGATCCGGGTGGTGAACACGCGCTCGTAGGCGCCGGCGAAGTGCGAGACGTCGGTGGAGGTGCCGCCCATGTCGAACCCGATGACGCGCTCGTAGCCGGCGCGCTGCGACATGCGGGCCATGCCGACGATGCCGCCGGCCGGTCCGGACAGGACGGCGTCCTTGCCGCGGAACTGCCCGGCCTCCGTCAGCCCGCCGTTGGACTGCATGAACATCAGCCGCACGCCGCGCAGTTCCTCGGCGATGTGCCGCACGTAGCGGCGCAGCACGGGCGAGAGGTAGGCGTCCACGACGGCGGTGTCCCCGCGCGGGACGAGCTTCATCAGCGGGCTGACCTCGCTGGACAGCGAGATCTGCGGGAAGCCGATACGGGCGGCGAGTTCACCGACGGCGCGTTCGTGGGCGGGGTCGAGGTGGCTGTGCAGGCAGACGACGGCGAGCGCGCGGATCCCGTCGTCGTACGCCTGGCGGAGCGGGCCGGCCAGGGCGTCCAGGTCGGGGGCGCGCAGGACGGTGCCGTCGGCGGCGAGGCGTTCGTCCACCTCGACGACCCGTTCGTGGAGCAGTCCGGGCAGCTCGATGCGGCGGGCGAAGATGCGGGGCCGGTTCTGGTAGGCGATGCGCAGGGCGTCCCCGAAGCCCCGGGTGACGACGAGGAGGGTGCGCTCGCCCTTGCGTTCCAGCAGGGCGTTGGTGGCGACCGTGGTGCCCATGCGGACGGCCTCGACGGGCTCCCGGGAGTCGCCGAGCAGCTCGCGCACCCCGGCCACGGCGGCGTCGGCGTACCGGCCCGGGTTGTCGGACAGCAGCTTGTGCGTGAGCAGCCGGCCGTCCGGGCGCCGCGCGACGATGTCCGTGAAGGTGCCGCCTCGGTCGACCCAGAACTGCCAGCCAGTCACGTCACTACCCCGCTCTCGCGCCGGTCACAGCGCCCGGAGGCCGTTGATCACGTCGCGCAGAATACTCTCGTCCGGCAGCTCCGCCGGCGGCACCGGGCGCGTCACATGGACGTAGCCGGTGTGCACCAGATCGCCGATGAGCACGCGGACCACGCCGATGGGCAGGTCGAGTTCCGCGGCCAGTTCGGCGACCGACTGGGGCTCGTCCCGGCAGAGCCCGACGATGTCCACGTGCTCGGGGGACAGCGTCGGGTCCGTTTCCGGGTCGTCGGCGTCGAGCTCGGTGACGACCACCGCGATCAGGTCGAGGCGGTGCTGGCCCTCACTCGTGGTGCGGCCACGTGTCATGGCGTACGGCCGGACGACCGGCCCGGCCTCGTCGTCGAACCAGTGGTTTCTTCCCTGACCGTCTCCGCTCATGCCATCCCACTACCCGCCTGCGGGCAGATCGGTGCGCGGGGCGGTGCCCAGATGCACACCGACCCGCTTGACCAGCAGCGTCATCTCGTAGGCGACCTGTCCGACGTCGGAGTCGGCGTCCGAGAGGACGGCGAGGCAGCTGCCGTCGCCGGCGGCGGTGACGAAGAGGAAGGCACCGTCCAGCTCCACGATGGTCTGCCGGACGCCGCCCGCGTCGAAGTGGCGGCCCACGCCCTTGGCGAGGCTGTGGAAGCCGGACGCGACGGCGGCCAGGTGCTCGCTGTCCTCCCTGGTCAGGTCCTTGGACACCCCGGTCGGCAGTCCGTCGCCGGACAGGATGACGGCCTTGCGGATGCTGGCGACCCGGTCCACCAGGTCGTCCAGGAGCCAGTTCAGCTCCCCCTTGTTCGTCGTCGTGTGGCCGGTGGCCTTCGGTGCGGTCATCGACCGTCTCCCTTGGTCGTTCCTTGTGCTGTGCCGTTGTGGTCCCCGTCGCCCGCGGCGTTCTCCTCCCGGCCGCGCTGCCAGCCGCGCTGGAGCGAGGCCATCCGGCTGCGGACCTCGTCGGCGTCACGGTCGGCGGGCTGTGCCGGGCGTCCGGCGCGCCGTTCGGTGTCCTGCTTGAGCTGGGGGGCCAGGCTCGCCTGGCGTACGCGCCGGGGCAGCGGGCTGACGCCCGGCGCCGGGGCGGGGTCGCCGGCGGGCGCGGTGGTGGTGCCGGGGGGCGGGGCCGGGTCCGCCGGAGTGCCGGGGCCGGAGGTGCGGGGCCGGGTGCGCCTCGGCAGCGCCGGGGCGTCGGACGTCTCGCCGCCGCCCTCACCCCGGGTACCGGCCCGTTCGCCCGCGGGGTCGGCCGGGGGGCGCCGGGCGGCCGTGCCGCGGCGGCGGGAGGGCAGCGGGGCCAGCCCGCCCGGGTCGGGGGCCCCCGACCCGGCGGTGGGTTCCGGGGCCGGTTCGCCGCGGCGGGGCCGCTGGTCGGTGACGGGCTTGCCGTGCGAGCTGACCAGCTTGGGCGTCTGCCGCCGGGGCAGCGGTACGGCTCCGCGGTCGCCGGTGTCGTGGTGCGCCGGCTGCTCGTCGCCGCCCGGGCGGGACCGGCGGGGGCGGAACAGGCCGCCGCGCTCGCTGTCCGCGTCCGGGAGGGCGCCGGGGAAGTCCTCCAGCGCGTCGAGATCGACGGGCGCCTCCAGCTCGACCGGGCCGTCCAGCACGGAGGTCGGCGGACCGGGCAGCCGCAGCGGTTCCGGGGACCGCCCGCCGCCGCGGCCGAGCGCCTGCTCGCCGCCGTTGCCGGCGCGGTCCCGGTCGAGCCGGAAACCGACGCCGTTGGTGTCCGGGACGTCCTCGGTGAGCAGCGCGTCGGGGATGAACACCACGGCGGTGGTTCCGCCGTACGGCGACGGCTGGAGGGAGACCCGGACGTTCTGGCGCTGGGCGAGACGGCTGACGACGAACAGGCCCAGCCGGTCGGTGTCGGACAGTTCGAACTCGGGTGTCTCGGCGAGGCGGAGATTGGCGTCGAGGAGTGCCTCGGCCGTCATACCGAGCCCCCGGTCGTGGATCTCCAGGGTGAAGCCGTTGGCGACCCGCTCGCCGACGACCTGGACGGCGGTGTGCGGGGGCGAGAAGACCGTGGCGTTCTCCAGGAGCTCGGCCACGAGGTGGGTGAGGTCGGCGACGGCGGGCCCGGTGACGGCGACCCGCGGCAGGCGCCGGACCTCGATGCGCTCGTAGTCCTCGACCTCGGCGACGGCGGCGCGGACCACGTCCATCAGCTGCACCGGGCGGCGCCACTGCCGGGAGGGCGCGGCACCGGAGAGGATCACCAGGCCCTCGGCGTGCCGGCGCATGCGGGTGGTGAGGTGGTCCAGCCGGAACAGGTCGGCGAGTTCGTCGGTGTCCTCGGTACGGCGCTCCATGCTGTCGAGCAGGGTGAGCTGCTTGTGCAGCAGCACCTGGCTGCGGCGGGCGAGGTTGACGAAGACCTCGGAGACGCCGGCGCGCAGTTCGGCCTGCTTGACGGCGGCCTCCACGGCGGCCCGCTGGAGGGTGTTGAGGGCCTGTCCGACCTCGCCGATCTCGTTCTTGTCGTACTCCAGGCGCGGCACCTCGGTCTCGACGTCGACCTGCTCGCCGGCGGACAGCCGGCGCATCACGCCGGGCAGCCGGACGCCGGACGCCTCGTGGGCCTCCAGCCGCAGCTGGCGCAGGTCGCGGATGAGGGCGCGGCCGATCCGGATGGACAGGACGATGGAGACGAGGAGGGCGATCAGGCCGAGGAGGCCGACGACGGCCGCCTGCGCGATGACACCGACGGCCACCGGGCGCATGCGGTCCTGGTAGCGGTCGCTCGCCTGGTCGTCCATGGTGCCCAGTTCGTCCAGGACGGTGGCCGCGGCGGAGTCCCAGCTCTTGGCGGTGACCCCGCGGGGCGTGCCGGAGTCCATGGCGGCGACGGTCCGTTCGGCTCCGCGCAGGGGTGCCGTGGTGGGGTTCTTCCAGAAGCGCTCGTAGCGTGCGCGTTCGGCGGCGGGCAGCAGCGGGAGGCTGATGTCGTACAGGAGGGTGCGCTGGGCGACGAGGTCGGAGATCTGGCGGGTCTCGTCCCGGGTGAGCCGGCCGACCACGAGGGAGGAGCCGAGCACGGCGTCCTCGCGGGCGAGCAGTTCGCGGGCGCGGGTGAGGTTGACCAGGGCGCGGGCCTGCTTCTCGACCTCGACGTCGTCGATGCCGACGAGGGAGGCGAGCAGCGCGTAGCAGGGGTCGACGAGGCGGTTGTAGAGGCCGAGTGCCTGGGCCCGGGTGAGGGAGCGCTCCTCGACGCTGCGGCGCAGGGAGTCGAGACCGTCCAGGGCGTCCAGGGCGGCGGCCAGGTGTTCGCGGCCGTCCGCCTCCAGGCTGTCCCGGGTGTCCTGGTCCGCGGCGTTCCGGCGGAGCACGGTGATCGACCGGTCGGTGGCGGCGCGGGTGCGGTGCAGCGCGGACAGGGCCTCGGAGGCCCGCGGGTCGGCGAGGTAGACGAGGGCCTGGCGGCGTTCCTGCTGGAGGACGCGGACGGTGTCCTCGGCCGGGTAGCCGATGTCCTCGACGGTGTCGGACACGCGGAACAGCTGGGCCACTTCCCGGCCGGCGAACACGGTGGCGAACGCCCAGACGCCGGTCAGGGACACCAGCGGCACGAGAAGCAGCGCCACGATCTTCCGGCGGATGGACTTCCCGCGAAAGCGCATGGCCTCCCCCAGCTCGACCCCCGCCGGCCGGGGGTGTTCATGTCCGTCAGCAAACGGCGCGAGCCTACTACCGCCTCACAGGTAACTCGAAGACATGTCCGGCGGGTGAAGTTCCGCACCGCAGACGAGAGATGGCGAGTTGTCCGGGCATTAGGGGAGATTGCCACCGCGATCCGGAGAGCCATGACCGGCCGATTGTGGCAACTTTGACGGGCGGTTGGCCGGATTTTTTCGCCACGCGGGAATCTTCGCGCGGTCTCGTTCGTCCTTCTCTATGGGAATTGGGGGCGGAATAGGCCACAGCGGCCGCAACCCGCGTCCCGGCGGCGTAAAGCGGCGCAAGCCGGGCAGCCACTGGGGAGACGGGGTCCTGGGACTCCGGGGGCGAGCGGTCTGCCGGCGGTGGGGAGTGAACACGGTGACGGGCACGGCGGAATGGCGCGAGGCGCCCGGACGGAACGGGTCGGGGCACTCGCGGACACGGTGGGACGGCACGGCACCGCAGGGCGGCCAGGAGTCCGGCGGTGACGAACCGCGGTACGGCTACCGGCCGTTGTGGGTCGAGGAGCCCGCGCGCCGGCATCCGGTGCCCGATCCGGTGCGTGCGGCGGCGGTGCGGGCCGTCCTCGTCATCGCGGTGACGCTGATCCAGGCGATGGTGGCGTTCCTGTGCGCGCTGGCCGGTTCCTGGCTGGCGTTCCCGATGGTGATGGCCGGTGTGGCCGGCACGGTCGTGGCCACGTGGGCCGCGGTCGACGTGTGGGTGACCCGCCAGGTGTGGAACCAGCGGCACGGCGTGGTCTCGGAGCCGAGCAGCACGGCCCGGGCCCTGCGCCGGGAGCGGCGGGCCCGTCGCCGCGAGGAGCGCGCGGCCCTGCGGAAACAGGACCGGATACGTCGCAGGGGTGGGGCGGGACAGCTGTCGCACTCCTGACCGGGCGCTTCGATGGCTTCGGTAGCATCGAGTTTCGTATGGCGCACGATGAGGCGCTGTGCGCAACGAACGCGGTTCCCCAGGTAGCGAGAGTCGAGCCATGCCCCGTACGCAGAAGCAGCCCGGCCGCGGCGAAGAGAGCGGGCGGGAGCCGGGGCGCGAGGAGACCGGGCGGGAGCCGGGGCGCACGGAGCGGCGGGGCGGCCGTGGGGCGGCCGGCGCGGTGCAGTCGGTGGACCGTGCCGTGAGCGTGCTGGAGATCCTCGCCCGGCACGGCGAGGCGGGCGTCACCGAGATCGCCGCGGAGCTGGACGTCCACAAGTCCACGGCGTTCCGGCTGCTCGGCGTCCTGGAGAACCGGGGCCTGGTGGCCCAGGCCAAGGACCGCGGGAAGTACTACCTGGGGGCCGGTGTGCTGCGCCTCGCGGGAGCGGCGGCGGTGCGTCTCGACATCTCCCAGGAGGGCGTCCCGGTGTGCCGGGAGGTCGCCGACGAGCTGGGTGAGACGGTCAACATCGCCGTCCTCGACGACGACGCGGCGGTCAACATCATGCAGGCCCGCGGCACCGCGGCCGTGACCGCGCAGAACTGGCTGGGCAGACGCACCCCGCTGCACGCCACCTCCAGCGGCAAGGTGCTCCTCGCGCACCTGTCGCCGACCCTGCGCGAGGGGCTGCTGGCGCGGCCGCTGACGCGGTACACGGAACGTACGGTCACGGGTGCGGCGATGCTGCGCGCCGAGCTGGAGGCCGTGGTCCGGCAGGGGTACGGCGTCACGGTCGAGGAGCTGGAGCTGGGTCTCGCGGCCGTCGCGGCCCCGGTGCGCGCGCACGACGGCGAGGTGATCGCGGCGATCAGCGTCTCGGGTCCGGTGTACCGGCTCGACGCGGACCGGCTGCCCGAGGTGGCCCGGCGTACGGCCGCGGCGGGCGCCGAACTGTCCCGGCGGATGGGGTACGGCTTCTGACGGACGGGGTACGGCTTCTGGCGCACCGCTCCTGACGGCGGCGGCGCTCGGCGGCACCGCGCCACTCCGCCCGGTCTGTTCCGCCGGGCGCGCTGTGCTGCGCGATGCGGAACAGACCGGGCGGGCGTGAGCCTGCTACGGAGCGCTCGGCGCCGGCTTCTTGTACATGCGCGTCGCCGTGATCTCGCTGTGCACCGCCTCCCCCGCCTGGGGCGGCTGGGGCAGACCGGGCCGCAGGTGTTCCTCGACGCTGATGTACTTCAGGCCCGCACGGAGGTCGGCGTCGTTGCGCAGGCGGATGACCAGCGGGAACTCGGCGAGGGCGGTCGTGTCGAACAGGCCGGTGGTGTACAGCAGCTGGACGCCCAGCGCGTCGGACACGGCCCGCTGGAGCTCCAGCAGATAGGTCGCGTTGGCGCGGCCGATGGGGTTGTCCAGGAACAGCGTGCCCGCGTGCCGGTGCTTGTCGCGGCCCCGGTCGTTCGAGCGGAGCGCGGCCATCGTGCAGTACAGGGCGATGGCCGCGGTGAGCAGCTGACCGCCGGAGAACACATCGCCCATCTGGCCGACGGGGACGCGCTCGGCGCGCAGGACGGCGTCGGGCTTGAGGATCTCGACGGCCACGCCCTTGGGCTGGAGGGCCGCGGCGACGCCCCGCAGCAGCAGGGACATGCCGTCGCGGCGCAGGTCGGAGTTCTTCTTCACGGCCGCGCGGGTGGCCTCGTCGATGACCTCTCCGAGCCGTTCGGTGAGCGTGGCCTGGTCGGGTTCCTCGAAGCGGATGCGCAGGAACTCCTGCCCGGACCACTCGCCGAGCCCCTCCGGCAGCCGGGAGAGCCGCTGAGCGGAGCGCAGGGTGGCGAGGGCCGACTCCACGAGGCCGCGCAGCCGGTCCACGATGGAGTCGCGGTTGCGTTCCAGCTGGGCCAGCTCGTCGGTCAGCACGCGCAGCCGGGGCGCGAACGCGTCCGCCCACTTCTGGGCGTGCTCGGGCAGCGCGGAGGCGGGCAGTTCCCGGATCTGCTGCCGGGCGGGGGTGCGGACCTGCTCGTAGCGCGTTGAGTTGGCGTGCCGGACGAGGACGTCGCTCGCCTCGCGGACGGCCGCCTCGGCGGCGGACAGGTCGGCGGCGCAGCCGCGCAGGGAGCGGCGGGCCTCGGCGGCGGAGTGCCGGGCCTCCTCGAGGGTGCCGGGGTACGGCTCCGGCTCCTCCGGCTCCTCCTCGGGCGCCTGTTCGCGCAGCAGGTCACGGAGCATGGCGGCGATCTCGTCGAAGCCGCCGGCCGCGTCCTCGGCGGCGCGGTGGGCCTCCAGCAGCTCCGTGTGCGCCTGCCGGGCCTCGGCCAGCGCCTCGGTACGGGCGGCGAGTTCGGCCGTCGCGGTGCGCAGCAGTGCCTGGGCGTGCTCGGCGTCGCGCGGGACCAGGTCCTCGGGCAGCTCGGTGTGCGCCTCGCCGTCCTCGGGGGCGAGTCGCTCGGCCTCGCCGCGCAGCCGGCCGAGCTGCTCGCTCGCGGTCGACATGCGGGTCTCCAGGAGCTGCACCAGCTCCTCCGCGCGCGCGGCGGCGGCCTGCCGGGACGGCCCGTCGGAGCCGTCGGGTGACTGGAGCAGCTGCTCGGCGCGGGTGCGGACCTTGTTGCTGAGCCGGTCCAGTTCGGCGCGGGCGGCGCTCTCGTCGCTCTCCGCGCGGGCCTGTTCGGCGCGCAGGTCGGCGCCGACGCCGACCTTCTCGTACACCTGGGAGGCGGCCCGGTAGGCCTCGCGGAGGGCGGGCAGGGACGCCTTGGGGGTGTCCGTGTCCGCCGCGGGTACGTCGTCGGGGGCGCCGGCGATCTCGGACCGCTCGGCGCGCAGGGCGCGCGCGGTGCGGCGGGCGTCGTCGGCGGCGCGCTGCGCGGCGCGGCGGTCCTCGTCGGCGGCGCGGGCGCGCTCCAGGCATGCCTGGGCGCGGGCCTCGGACTCGGCCGCCTCGTCGGCGAGTTCACGCAGTTTCGCCTGCCAGCCGGCGCGCTCGCGCAGCCGGAAGGCGAGACCGGCGAGGGCGTCGGCGGCGCGCCGGGCCTTCTGCGCGGCCTCCTGCCGCTCGTCGCGGACCCGCGCGGCCTCGGCCGCGGTCTCCTCCGCCTCCGCGCGGACGGTCCGCGCCTCGGCGAGTTCGGCCTCGGCCTCCTCGGCGAACGCGCGGGCCTGCTCGGCGGCCCGGGCCAGCTCGGTCAGGCGCCCGGCGGGGCAGCCGGTGCGCCAGGAGGCGAGCCGGGCGGCCAGTTCGCGGTCCTTGCCGAGGCGGGCGGCGAGGACGCGGATCTCCTCGTCGCGCTCGGTGGCCCGGGCGCGCAGTGCCTGCCGTTCCTCGTCGGCGGCGTGTTCGTCGTGCATGGCCGGGTTCGGCGGCACCAGGAACACGTCACCGGGGGTGGTGTCGGCGGCGGGCGGCGGGGCGAGCAGCGCGGCGGCGGTGCCGACGGCCACCGCGGAGCGGGGCAGCAGGGCGGCGTCGCCGAGGACCTCGCGGGCGCGCGCGTGCGTGTCCGGGTCGGTGATGATCACACCGTCGACCAGCTCGGGGCGGGCGGCGAGCACGCGCGCGTGGTCGGCCGGGTCGACGGCCTGGGCGAGGTAGCGCCAGCCGGGGAGCGCCGGGATGCCGTGCTCGCCGAGGAACTCGACGGTGGCCAGGACGTCCGGGCCGGGCGGCAGCAGTCCGCCGTCGCCGAGTGCGCCGAGGATCCGGGCGTCGTCGGCGGCGGCCGTGCGCAGGTCGAACAGGTGCCGTTCGGCGGTGGACACGGTGTCGTCGAGGAGTTCGCGCAGTTCGTCGGCGAAGCGGTCGAGCTCCTCGGGCGTGAGCGCACCCTCCGCGACGGTACGGGGTGCCGGGGCGGCGTCGTCGGCCCCGGTGCGCGGGCCGGGCACGCGGACCGTGCTCGGGGCCCCGGGCAGGCTCAGCAGTTCCGCCAGCCGTTCCTCGGCGGCCAGCGACTCCGCGAGGCGCCGCTCGGCCTCGTACGCCCGCTCGGCGGCGGTGGCCGCGTCCGCCGCGCGGGCCGCGGTCAGCTCGGCGCGGGACTCGGCGGCGGCGGCCTCGCGGGCGTGCTCGGTGGCCTTGCGGGCGGCCTCGCGGGCCGCGTCCCAGGCGGCCACGGCGGTCTTCTCGGCGTCGCTGGCGGCGAGCGCGGCCCGTGCCGGGTCGGCGTCCGGGGCGCTGTCGTCCAGCCAGCCGGCGCGGACCGCCTCGGCGGTCTCCTGCTCGACCTCGGCGAGCCGCTGGCGCAGGTGCCCGGCCTCGCTGCGGGCCCGCTGCGCCTCGGTGGCGGCGGTGGTGGCGTCGCGGTGGGCGAAGTCGCCGGCCTCCTGGAGGGCGGCGGACCGCTCCTCCTCCTCGTTGGCCAGTTCCTCGGCGCTCTCGGCGGCGGCGTGCAGGGCCCGTACGAGGTCCACGGCGGCCTTGGCGCGGGCGGCGAGCGCGGGGGCCGCGTCCCGTTCGGCCTCCTGGATGGCGGCGGACACGCGCGCGACACGGTCGGCGGCGGCCCGGTGGCGCAGCACGGCCTCGGCGGCCTGCCAGGCGGAGTGCAGGGTACGGGCGTCGGCCAGTTCGCGCTTCTGCGCGGCGGCGGACTTCTCGGCGGCGGCCAGCGCCAGGGAGGCGTGCCGGTAGGCGAGTTCGGCGGCGATGAGGGCGCTGCGCTCGCGGGCGCCCTCGGAGTGGGTGACGGCGTAGGCGGCGGCCGTGACCCGCTGGGCGAGGTCGGCGGCCCGGACCCGCTCCCGCACGGCGCGCGCGGACAGCCGCCGGGCCAGCGTGCGGGTACGGCGTTCGGCGCCCGCGTGCACGTCACGCGCGCGTGCCCGGGCGTCGGCCGCCTCCACGATCCTTCCGAGCAGATCGACCGAGCCGGCAGTGAAGTCCCGTTCGGCGATCAGTTCGGCGCGCCGGCCCAGCTTGTTGCCGAAGCCGCTGACGAGGTCGGCGAGGCCGTCGGTGTCGCGGGTGTCGGTGACGGCGCGCAGCAGCAGATCGGTGAAGTCGGAGTCCTTCTTGACCGCGAAGAGGCCGGCCGCCTCGCCCTCGTCGGCGTTCATCTCGCGCTGGTAGCGGAAGAGTTCGGGGTCCAGGCCGAGGTCGCCGAGGTGCTCGGTCCAGCGCTCGTGGATCTCCTCCCAGTGCACCTCCAGGTGCGGGTATGCCTTTCCGGCCTCCATGAGGGCGTCGCGGAAGCCCTTCATGGTGCGGCGGCGGCCGTGCGCGCCGGAGGCGCCCTCGACGGGCGGCCGTACGGCGGTGGCCTCGGCGACGGGCAGGCTGTCCAGGCTGAGGCCGGGGCCGGGACGGAAGGAGTACCAGGCCTCGGCGAACTTGCGCGGATCGTTGGAGACCTGCCGTCCGCGCCATTCGCTGACCTTGCCGACGACCACGCACTCGCCGGTCTGCACGTGCTGCCATTCCAGGGCCACGTGGCCGCAGTCGTCGGCGAGCAGGAACTTGCGCAGCACACCGGAGCTGGCGCCGCCGAGGGTGTTGCGGTGACCCGGCAGCATCACCGAGAAGATCAGCTTGAGCAGGACGGACTTGCCGCCGCCGTTCTCCAGGAACAGCACGCCCGCGGGCGCGGGCCGGCGCGGCGGGCCGGACGGCTCGTCCTCGAAGAACTCCGCCTGCGTGGGCGCCGGGTCGGGCACGGGCTCGCCGACACCCCGCAGGTCAAGCACGGTGTCGGCGTAGCGCGCACCGGCGGGACCGATGGAGTAGAGGCGGACCCGGGACAGCTCGTACATGGCGGACTCTCGTCAGTGTTCTTGCGGTGGAGGGGGGCAGGGTTCTCGCGGTGCGGGGACGTTCGGGGTTCTTGCCGCGCGGGGGGTCAGGAGTGGAACGGCAGTCCGGCGTCGGTCACCAGGTCCAGGTCGTCGGTGTCCTCGGCGGGCAGCAGGGTGGCCGTGCCGTCGGTGACCGGTACGACGCCCAGCTCGGACAGTTCGGCCAGGGCGGCGTTGCCGGCCATGTCGCGGACCTGGAGCTGGTAGCGGGCGGTGGTGCGGTAGGTGCCGCCGTTGTCGTCGCCGGTGCGCTGCAGGAAGCCGGAGTCGGTGAGGAAGGCCAGGGCCTTGGCGACGATGCCGGTGGTGGAGGCGGCGGGGCGGCGGGCGTCCTTGGTGGCGCCGGTGGCGCTGCGCCGGGCCCAGATCCGCCAGGCGGCCTCCAGACCGGGCGCGTCGGTGGCCGGGTCGGTGTTCTCGCCGCGCTCCTCGGCGCGCTCCTCCAGGCGGCGGCAGGCCTGCCGGACGAAGGCGTCGACGCCGTTGACGGTGACCCGGCCGATGTAGGAGTCGTCGGCGAGGTCCTCGGGGCGCGGGAACGCCAGCGCGGCGACGGCGAGATGGGCGAGGCCGTGCAGGAAGCGGTCGCCGGAGTCGGCGGCGGTACGGCGCGCGTAGTCGCCCATGCGGACGGCGAAGACCGAGTCCTCGGCGGCGGTGACGGCCATGCCCGCGCGCGGGGACACCTCCAGCACGACGAGTCCGAGCCCGGCGGCGACGGCGTCGGCGAGCCGGGCGAAGGCCGGGTCCTCGCGGTAGCGGCGCAGCAGTTCGGTGTACTCCTGGTCGCGGGCGGGCGCCAGCTTGGGCTGGAGTCCGAAGGCGACGAGCCGTGCCGCGTCGGCGGCGTCGGCGGGGGTGACGGCGGTGGAGGCCGGCGGGGCGGGTGTCTCCGCCTCGCTCCACTCGACGTGCTCGGTCACGGGTTGGGCTCCTTGTCGCGGTGGTGCTCGGTCATGCTGCTTCCGTCCGGTCGGCCGCCATCCCGGCGGCGTCCAGCAGGGCCGTTCCCACGATGAGGTCGGCCCCGCCGAATTCGGGATCGTCCAGCTCGGTCCCGTCGTCCACGGCGAACAGCAGCTTCTCCTCGCCCTGCCGGTAGGCGGTGCCGACGGCGGGGCTGGCCGCGTGGACCGCCAGCAGCGCCACCAGGTAGGCGAGGTCGGGGTCGCCGGTGCGGCGGGCCTCGGCGAGCAGCCCGGACAGTCTTCTGGGCGCGTCCGGCGGCAGGTCCAGCAGTTCCGTCGCCGCGGCGAGCTGTTCCTCGCTGAACCGGCTGTCGTCGGGCGTGGCGATCAGGTCGGGCTCGGGCATCTCCGCGCCCAGGTGCTCCCGTTCCACCGGCGGGGTCAGCAGGATGTCGACGAGGTCGCCGACCCGGACGGACACCGGTGTGCGCGGTCCGGTGCCGCGCGCGAAGAAGGCGTCGGTGACCCGGATGGCCTGCTCCAACGGCAACGGCAGCACAGGGGCGACCAGATGGCCGTAGAGGTCTATCCCGGACGTCGCCGCCGGGGTGGCGAAGGCCTGCCGGTCCTGTTCGGCGCGGAACAGCGGGCCGGCCTCCAGCAGGCGCGACTGAAGCTGGGTGTGGCGCCGGATGCAGTCCTTGACGATGTCGACCAGCTCGGCGGCGCGGCGCTTGTGCTCGGGCTCCTCGGTCTCGTCGCGGGCCTTGCGGATGTTGGTGAGGATGGCGTTCTCGTGGCGGTAGCGCTCGGCCACGTGGTCCAGCGCCTCGGCGATCATGTCGGGGACGGTGTTCAGCCAGTCGACCGCGCGGACGTTGCGCCGGGTGGCCTCCAGGGCGCGGCGCAGGGTCTCGGAGTACTGCACCGTGCGGTAGCGGGCCTGTTCGGCGGCGAGCTGGGCGTCGGCGAGCCGGCCGCGGCTGATCAGCACCTCCAGCTTGACCTCGGCGGCGATCTGGGCGCTGGTGACGTCCGTGTCGAGGGCGCCGACCAGGACGTTGACCGCCTCGTCCGTGGTGCGCAGGTACACCGTGCCGCCGGGGCCGGGGACCTCCTCGATCAGCTTGAAGTCGTAGTCGCGGCGGACGTAGGTGCCGTCCGGCGCGAAGGTGCCGTAGACCGCGCGGAAGCCGCGGTCCACGCTGCCGACGTTGATCAGGTTCTCCAGGACCCAGCGGGCCACGCGCTCGTGTTCGGCGGTGGGCCGGTGCGGTGCCTGGGCGGCGATGCGCGGGACCAGCCGGGCGACGACCTGTTCGTGGTCGGCGCCCGTGTCGAAGTCCATGTTCAGCGTGACCAGGTCGATGGCGACCAGGGCCACCTCGGCCATTCCGTACACCGAGTACTCACCGGCCAGGTTGGCCTTGCGCGCGTCCAGGTCGTGCAGCGGCGCGGTGCAGGCGAGCGCGCGCAGCCGGCGCGCCAGCCCCTCGTCGGCGGCCGGGCCCTGCGCCGGGCGCGGCCCCGCGCTGAGCTGGGGCGGAACACTGTCCGTCGATGCAGGCGAAGTCACGGTGCACAGACTAGGTCCTGGGTCTGACATCAGCCCAAACGGCTCAGAAGCGACGGCCGTCACGGAAGCGGAAGAGAGCCTACCGCGCGGTTCGGGCGGGGGCGGGCGCAGCGGTTCGGGCGGGGCCGGATGCGCCGATTCGAGCAGGGTCGGGCGCATCGGGCGGGCGCACGGCCCAGGAGGCCGGCCGGGTCGGCGCGGGAGGAGTGGCCCTCGGCGCGGGGGGACGGCGGCGCCGGTCAGCGGGCACCGGCCGCGTCGCCCCGGAGGGGCCGGCCGCGTGGGTTCAGGGGGGGCCGGTCGTGTCCTCGCCCACGCGGCGCCGGTAGACCTCGACGACCCGTTCCAGGGAGTCCGCGAGGTACGTCTCCAGGAGCCGTTCCGCGCCCTTCGTGTCCCCCGCCTGGAGCGCCCGCAGGATCCCGGCGTTGCGGGCGAGGTAGGGCTCGTGCAGCCGGCGCGGGTCGTCCACCACGTGGAAGGCCAGGCGCAGCTCGGCGAAGACGCTGCGCATCAGCTCGTCGGTGCGTTCGCTGCCGGCCAGGGCGACCAGTTCCCGGTGGAAGTGGATGTTGGCCGTACCCACCCCTTTCCAGTCGTTCTCCGTAGCCGCCGTGTGCCCTTCCTCGACCGCCGCGACCAGTGCGCCGAGCCGGTACGGCGGCCCGCCGAGGCCGCGGACGACGGCGCACTCGACCAGCGCGCGCGTGCGGTAGATGTCCTCCACGTCCTCGACCGTCAGGACCCTGACGAAGACGCCCCGGTTGAGTTCGTGGATCAGCAACCGCTCGTGGGTGAGCAGCCGGAACGCCTCGCGCAGGGTGTTGCGGGAGACGCCGAGGGCCCCGCCGATGCTGTCCTCCGACAGCCGGGTGCCGGGCGGGAAGTAGCCCTCGGCTATGCGGCTCCTGAGGATGTCGGAGACCCGCTCCGCGGTGCTGGTACGGCCCAGGAGGACGCGGTCGCCGGCCAGTCCCGTCAGCTGCTCTGCCATGCCCGGAATTCAAGCGCAGACATCGGAACGAAACAACATGGGTATTGAGGGATCGTTGAACGATCCTCTACGGTGCTCGGCACGGCTCGCTTCCCAGCACCCTCCGTCCCCTTCTGCGAGGTGCCCATGAGCACGACCCCACCGCCCCGGCCCGGCCCCTCCGCCGGCGTACGGCCGGCGCGAGGTGAACGGACCGACGAGGACGGCGCGTTCGGCTGGCTGCGCGCCCTCGGCCCACGCGGCCGGCGCGCGTTCGCCGGAGCTTTCGGCGGATACGCCCTGGATTCCTACGACTACTTCACCCTGCCGCTGAGCATGGTGGCGCTGGCGGCGTACTTCGGCCTCGACAGCGGCCAGACCGGTCTGTTCACCACGGTGACGCTGGTGGTCTCGGCGGTCGGCGGCGCCGTGGCCGGTGTGGTCGCGGACCGGGTCGGCCGGGTCCGGGCGCTGATGATCACGGTGATCACGTACGCCGTGTTCACCGTCGCCTGCGGTTTCGCGCCCACCTACGAGACGCTGCTGCTCTTCCGGGCCCTGCAGGGCCTCGGTTTCGGCGGCGAGTGGGCGGTCGGGGCGATCCTGGTCGCCGAGTACGCGGGCGCGCGCCACCGGGGCCGTACGCTCGGCGCGGTCCAGAGTTCCTGGGCGGTCGGCTGGGGGCTGGCGGCGGTGGTCTACACGCTGGTCTTCTCCTTCGTCGGCGAGGACCTGGCCTGGCGGGTGATGTTCTGGACCGGGGCGCTGCCGGCGCTGCTCGTGGTGTGGCTGCGCCGACGGGTGCACGACGCTCCCACGGCGACGGCCGCCCGCGAACAGGACCCGCGGCGCGGCTCCTTCGCGGCCGTCTTCCGCCCCGGCCGGGACGGCGTGCCGGGTTTGTTGCGCACCACGCTCCTGGCGAGCCTGCTGTCGACGGGCGTACAGGGCGGCTACTACACGCTGGCGACCTGGGTGCCGACGTACCTGAAGTCGGAACGCGGCCTGTCGGTGGTGGGCACCGGCGGCTATCTGGCCTTCCTGATCTCCGGCGCGTTCCTCGGCTACCTGACCGGCGGGGTGCTGACCGACCGGCTGGGCCGGCGGAACAACATCTGGCTGTTCGCGCTGCTGTCGGCGCTGTGCATCCTGGCGTACGCGAACATCCCGCACGGCGCCGACACTCTGCTGCTGGTGCTCGGTTTCCCGCTCGGCTTCTGCATGTCGGCCATCTTCAGCGGTTTCGGCTCCTACCTGAGCGAGCTGTACCCGACGGCGGTGCGCGGCACCGGGCAGGGCTTCACGTACAACACCGGCCGCGCGGTGGGCGCGGTGTTCCCGACCGTGGTCGGGTTCCTCGCGGACAGCTGGGGCGTCGGGGGCGCGCTGGTCTTCGGCGCGATCGGCTACGGCGTCGCCGCGCTGGCCCTGCTGGGGCTGCCGGAGACCCGCGGGAGGGAGCTGGCCTGAGGCGCGCGGGCCGGCCGGACCGCCGGCCTCACGGGACCGGACCACCGGCCTTACGAGAACCACCGCGGGCGACCGCCGTACGGAACGGCCGGACGGGCGGCCCGCACGGGACGAGACACCGGAGACACGAGAACACCATGACCGCGATCGATCTGAACGCCGACCTGGGCGAGGGCTTCGGGCGCTGGCGGCTGACCGACGACGAAGCACTGTTGTCCGTCGTGACCAGCGCCAACGTGGCCTGCGGCTTCCACGCGGGGGACGCGGCCACCATGCGCCGGGTGTGCGGGCTGGCGGCCGAGCGCGGCGTGACGATCGGCGCGCAGGTCTCCTACCGGGACCTGGCCGGCTTCGGGCGGCGCGCGATGGACGTGCCGCCCGCCGAGCTGGCGGCCGAGGTGGCCTACCAGATCGGCGCCCTGGAGGTGTTCGCCCGGGCGGCGGGGGCGCGCGTGGCGTACGTCAAGCCGCACGGCGCGCTGTACAACCGGGTGGTGCACGACGCCGAGCAGGCCGGCGCGGTGATCGACGGGGTGCGGCTCGCGGACCCCTCGCTGCCGGTGCTGGGCCTGCCCGGCTCGCGGTTGCTGGAGCTGGCCGCCGGGGCGGGGCTGCCGGCCGTTCCGGAGGCCTTCGCGGACCGCGCGTACACCGACGAGGGCACCCTGGTGCCGCGCGGCCGGGAGGGCGCCGTGGTGACCGACCCGGACACGGTCGTGGAGCGCTCGGTTAGCCTGGCGCGCTCCGGCGCGGTCGTCGCGCACTCCGGCGCGCGGATCCTGGTGCGCGCCCGGTCGCTGTGCCTGCACGGGGACACGCCCGGCGCGGTGGGTCTGGCCCGCCGGGTGCGCGAGCGGCTGGTGGCGGCGGGCGTGCGGGTGGAGGCGTTCGCGTGAGGGCGCTTCCCGTGGGCGACGACGCGCTCCTCGTGGAGGTGTCGTCCGGAGAGGAGGCGCAGGCCCTGCACGCGGTGCTGCTGCGCCGCCGCGCGGAGGGCACGCTCACCGTGCGGGAGATCGTCCCAGCGGCCCGTACGGTCCTGCTCGACGGGCTGGCCGACCCGGACCGCTGGGCGGCGGAACTGACCACCTCGCGGATACCGAAGGCGCCCTCCCGCGCGCGCGAGCTGATCGAACTGCCCGTGCGCTACGACGGCCCGGACCTCGCGGTGGTCGCCGGGCACTGGGGGGTGACCGAGCGGGAGGCGGCCCGCATCCACGCCGGTACCGAGTTCACGGTGGCCTTCTGCGGCTTCGCCCCGGGCTTCGGCTATCTCACCGGCCTGCCGGACCGCTACGCCGTCCCGCGCCGCGCCACCCCGCGCACGGCGGTCCCGGCGGGCGCCGTCGCGCTCGCCGGGCCGTACACGGGGGTGTACCCGCGCTCCTCCCCCGGCGGCTGGCAGCTGATCGGCACGACGGACGCGGTGCTCTGGGACCACACGCGCACCCCGGCCGCGCTGCTGGCCCCGGGGGCGCGGGTGCGGTTCGTACCACTGGGGGACGCGTGACGGGCGTGACGGGGAAGGGGCGGCAGGGGCGGCGGACGGCCGTCGCGCACGCGCGCGTGGACGCCGCAGGGGCACATCTGGCCACCGCGCGGGCGGGCACCGTCGGTGTGCCGGCGTGCGTGACCGTCACGCGGGCAGGCCGCACCGGTGCACCGGCGTGCGCCACGGCCGTCCCCGTGGCCCCGCCCGGGGAGGTGGGCGGGTGAGCGACCGGGTGCTCGTCGTGGTGCGCGCCGGAGCGTTGACGACCGTGCAGGACCTGGGGCGGCCGGGGTACGCGCATCTCGGCGTGCCCCACTCCGGGGCGCTCGATCCGCCCGCGGCGGCGCTGGTGAACCGGCTCGTCGGCAACCCGCCGGACGCCGCCGTCCTGGAGACCACGCTCAGCGGCTGCGCGCTGCGCCCGCGTTCCACGGTGACGGTCGCGGTCGGCGGCGCGCCGGGCCCGGTGTCGGTGGGCGGTCGCCCGGCCGCGTGGGGCGCCCCGGTGGTGGTGCCGGCGGGCGAGCTGCTGGAGGTGGGCGCGGCCACGGCCGGAGTACGCGGTTACGTGGCCGTGTCCGGCGGCATCGCCGTGGAGCCGGTCCTGGGCAGCCGCGCCACCGATCTGCTGTCCGGCCTGGGCCCGGCCCCGCTCACGGACGGCACGGTGCTGCCGCTGGGCACCCCGGCCGGCCCTCCCGCGCGCGTGGACGGCGCCCCACAGCCGCGTCCGCCCGCCGAACTGGTGCTCCGGGTGACCCTGGGGCCGCGCGACGACTGGTTCACGGCGGGCGCGGTCCGGGATCTCACCACGCGCGCGTACCGGGTTTCCCCGGCGAGCAACCGCATCGGTCTGCGCACCGAGGGGCCCGCGCTGGAGCGGGCCCGGCCCGGGGAACTGCCCAGCGAGGGGATGGTGCTCGGCGCGGTCCAGGTGCCGCCGGACGGCCGTCCGGTGGTCTTCCTCGCGGACCACCCGACCACCGGGGGCTACCCGGTGATCGCGGTGGTGCGCGCCGCCGACCTGCCGGCCGCCGCGCAGGCACCGCCGGGCACGCCGGTCAGGTTCGTCCCGGTACGGCGCCGCTGACCCTCGCCGCCCCCTTCCGGTGCGACGGCCGGAACGGCATCGTCGGAACAGCCCCGCCGGGACCCTGCGGTCCGGCCACCCGCGTCGGTGGTCTCCCGCGCGGGGCGAACCGGAGCGTCACCGACCACCCAGGGTCCTGCCGGACAACCCGGCGCCGGGCGGCGAACCGGGGCGGTCACCGTCCACGTGACCGGTCGGAGGGCGCGGCCGGACAAGCGGGCGCCGGCCGCCCTGAAGCCTCGCCCCGGCCCGAGGGGCACGCCGCGCCCCCTGTCATGCCACGCCCTCCGGCATCGCGGACCGGGCGTCGGCGCGGCGCGGCGCCTCCGCCGCGTCGTGGGCCGCGAGAAACGCCTCCACGGCCGCTCCCCAGCCGAAGCACTCCGCACGCGCGCGTGCCGCCTCCCGCCGCCCGGGTTCGGCGCGTGCCAGGAGCAGTTCCACGGCGTCCGCGAACGTCTCCGGGCCGCCGGCCGCGGCCGCCCCGGCGGAGCCGATGACCTCGGGCAGCGCGGAGAGGGCGCTCGCCACCACGGGCGTGCCGCACGCCATGGCCTCCAGCGCGGCCAGGCCGAAGGTCTCGGCGGGCCCCGGCGCGAGGCACACGTCGGCGGACGCCTGGAGCGCGCCGAGGGCGGCCCGGTCGGACACGTGCCCGAGGAAGGTCACCGGGAGCCCTCGGGCGCGGGCGTGCCGCTCCAGCCGGACCCGCAGCGGCCCGTCCCCGGCGACCACGAGCACCGCCCGCCGGCCGCGCCGCAGCAGCGCCTCCAGGGCGTCCAGGGCCGTGCCGGGCCGCTTCTCCACGGACAGCCGGGAGACCATCACGAGCAGCGTCTCGTCCACGCGCGCGTGGCGGGCCCGCAGCCCGGGGTCGCGCAGCGCGGGATGGCGTTCCATCAGGTCGACGCCCAGGGGGGCGCGTACGACGTTGCGCGCGCCGACGCGGACGAACTCGCGCTCGGCGAAACCGGTGGTGCACACCACCCGTGAGTAGACGTGCGCGGTACGGGTGTTGAGGGAGTCGGCGGCACGCCGGGCGAGCGGTTCGGGCAGGCCCCAGGTGCGCAGGACGCCGTCGGCGGTCTCGTGGGAGACCATCACGGCGGGCACGCGCGCGCGTCGGGCCCAGCGGCCGGTCCAGCGCAGGGTGGTCCGGTCGGAGACCTCCAGGCGGTCCGGGGCCAGCCCGGTCAGGAGGGCGGCCACCCGCCGCCGGTCGGTGAGGACCCGGTAGCCGCCGGTGCCGGGCAGGGTCGGGCCGGGCAGGGTGATGACCCGGCCCTGCTCGGTGTCGCGGTCGGTGTGCCGTTCGCCGGGCACGATCAGGACGGGTTCGTGGCCGGCGGCCAGGTAGCCCTTGCCGAGTTCGCGCAGGGCGGTGCGCAGGCCGCCGGAGGCGGGGGTGACGAAGTTGGCGAGGCGGACGATGCGCAGGGACGGTCCGGTCATGCCGCCACCGCCGTCCGGCGGGCCGCGAGGACCTGACCGTAGTGGTCGATCAGCTGGTCGCCGACGGCGGCCCAGGTGCGGCCCTCGACGCTCGCGCGGGCGGCGGCGCCGTAGGCGGCCCGCCGCGCGGGGTCGGCGGCCAGGGCGCGGACGGCCTCCCGGACCGCGTCGGCGTCGTGCGGCGGGACCAGCAGGCCGGTGCGGCCGTGGGCGACCAGGTCGAGCGGGCCGCCGGCGGCGGGCGCGACGACCGGAACCCCGCTGGCCATGGCCTCCTGGACGGTCTGGCAGAAGGTCTCGAAGGGACCGGTGTGCACGAACAGGTCCAGCGAGGCGAAGATCCGGGCCAGTTCGTCGCCGGTGCGCCGGCCCAGGAAGACGGCGCCGGGCAGGGCCTCGGCGAGCTGGCCCCGGCTGGGTCCGTCGCCCACGACCACGACCCGCACGCCGGGCAGCCCGCAGGCCCCGGCGAGGAGTTCGACGTGCTTCTCGGGCGCGAGCCGGCCGACGTAGCCGACGATCCGTTCGCCGTGCGGGGCGAGTGCGCGGCGCAGCGCCTCGTCACGGCGGTCCGGCCGGAACCGTACGGTGTCCACGCCGCGCGGCCACAGCGCCACCCGCGGTACGCCGTGCTCCTCCAGGTCGTCGCGCGCGGCGCTGGAGGGGGCGAGGGTGCGGTCGGCGGCGGCGTGCACGGAGCGGATCCGCCGCCAGGCCGCGGCCTCTCCGGCACCCATGTAGATGCGGGCGTATCCGGCCAGGTCGGTCTGGTAGACGGCGACGGCGGGGATGCCGAGCCGGGCCGCGGCGGCCATGCCCCGCACGCCGAGGACGAAGGGGCCGGCCAGGTGGACCACGTCGGGGCGGTGCGCGACGAGGGCGGCGGCGAGGCGCCGGCTGGGCAGGGCGACGCGGACCTGGGGGTAGCCGGGGAGCGGCAGGGAGGGAACCCGGACGACCTGGCAGGGGGCGTCCGGTTCCGGGCCGGTGCCGGGGGCCGGGGCGGGGGCGACGACGAGCGGGTGGTGACCGCGGTCTACGAGGTGCCGGGCGGTCTGGAGCGCGCAGTGGGCCACGCCGTTCACATCGGGGGGAAAGGACTCGGTCACGATGACGACACGCATACGGGTGTTGTCGCCGCACCGGACGTGCCCACGTCAACTTCGATCTTTCCGGGCGGGGAACGTCCCGTGAGCGTTGGGCGGCCCGCCCGCAGCCCCTCACGGCCGCGCCCGCACCCCCGCACGGCCGCCCGCCCCCACGGCCCAGGCGGCGCGCCCAACGCTCCACCCCCACAGGTCGAGCGGCTGTCACGGCGGCCTGGCCCACGGGTCATCCGGAGTTCACCCGCCGGGCGGACGTCCGCCCCGGCCGGGAGTGCGAGCGGGGTCAGCCCAGGGCGGCGTCGGGCCCGATGCGGCTGCGTACGGCGGTCTGTACCTCGGCCTCCTCGGCCGGGTCGGCGGCCAGTCGGCGCAGGCGCTCCACGACCCGGGTGTCACCGGTCTCGGCGTGCCGGGCGGCGAGTTCGCGGGTGGTCTCCTCGCAGTCCCACAGGCACTCGACGGCGAAGCCGGCGGCGAAGGAGGGGTCGGTCGCGGCCAGTGCGCGGGCGGCGCGGCCCCGCAGGTGGGAGGAGGCCGTCTCGCGGTAGACGTGCCGCAGGACGGGGGCCGCGCAGCCGATGCCGAGGCGTCCGGCGCCGTCGACGAGGGTCCACAGGGTGGGCGCGTCGGGCCCCTCGCCGCGTACGGCCTGGCGCAGTGCGGCGAGGACGAGGTCGCGGTCGCGGGCACCGCCGCGGCAGGCGAGGATGCGGCCGGCGGCGGCGCCGAGCGCGTCGTGGCGCCGGGCCCAGCCGCGCGCGCGGTCCACGGCGGCGACGCTGCGCATCCGTTCGAAGGCGTCGACGGCGGCTTCCACGACGGCCGCGGTTCCGTCGGCGACCGCGGCCTCGACGAGGTCGAGGGCGTCGGGGTCGTCGCTGTCGGCGAGGTAGCGCAGGGCGGTGCAGCGGGCTCCGTCGACGCCGTTCCTGGCGGCCTGGAGGATCTCCGGCCGGTCCTCGGGGCCGGCCACGGCGACCAGACAGCGGGCGGCGGGCACATGGAGGGCGGCACCGCGCTCCATGCCCTGCTGGGCCCACTCGAAGACGGCGCGCACGCTCCAGCCGGGCCGGGGGCCGGTGGGGCGCAGCTGCCGCTGCCAGCGGTCGAAACAACCCGCTTCCTGGGCGGCACGCACGCGTGCCGCGATCGACGGGCGCAGGTCCTCGGCCCACAGCCGCCAGGGCCGCGGTTCGAAGGCGTCGCGCACGGCGGCGGCCAGTTCGGCCTCGCCCTCGGGGTCGGTGGCGAAGCGGGCCAGGACGGGGGCGGCGAGGGCGCGCAGGCCCGCGTCGTCGTCCCGCAGGGCCAGCTCGTCCAGGGCCCAGGCCCAGTTGGAGCCGTGCGCGGCGTACCTGCGCAACAGGTCGAGGGCGTCCCGCCGGCCGTAGGAGGCGAGGTGGCCGAGGACGGCGAGGGCCAGACCGGTGCGGGACTCGTCGGTGTCGAGCACGTCCTCGGCGTCGAAGAGGTGCGCCTCCACGGCGTCGAGTCCGCCGTTCAGGTCGAGGTAGAGCCGGGCGTAGTAGAGGGAGCGGTTCTCCACCTGCCAGTCGTGGCGGGGGTCGCGCAGCACACAGTGGTTCAGGGCCGCGAGCGCTTCGGCGCGCGGGGCCGTCAGCGCGTGCAGCGTGCCGTCGCCACGGCCGCGCTGGAGCAGCCCGAGCAGGGTGCCGCTGGGCGCTATGACCGGATCGAACATGGGAAACAGCCTCACATCAAGCGTCGACGCAACCGGTGAACACGCGTTACCTGGCCGCGCGACACAACGTCGGAGCGTCCGCCGTTTCCTGCTTGCTGTAGACCATCTCTCTCTGCCTCTCGTCGGTGGCCCATGCGGACCGCATCACGGCCCGCGCGGTGCGGCAACACCTGCCCAGCCATCGCGTCCGTGAATCACGTCGTCATGATGACCCGCGCTGTGTGCTGCCGCGACCGTATTTCCGGCGGCCCCGTACCGCCTCCCCCGTTTTCCGTGTCGTCGCTGGTCGGAATACTCGGTTCAGCGCTCGCCGAACAGTTCCAGGAGTTCCGTCTTGCCGAACATCCGGGCCGTGTCGACGGCCGACGGCGTGCCCTTGGCGGGGTCGGCCCCGCCCTCCAGGAGGGCCTTGATCACATCGGTCTCGCCCTTGAAGACGGCGCCCGCGAGCGGGGTCTGGCCCCGGTCGTTGATCTGGTCGGCGGCGGCGCCGCGGGCCAGCAGCGCGCGTACCGCGTCGGCGTGGCCGTGGTAGGCGGCGAGCATCACCAGGGAGTCGCCGCGGTCGTTGGTGAGGTTGGCGGGGACGCCCGCGTCGACATACGCCACGAGCGCCTCGGTCTGCCCCTGCCGGGCCAGATCGAAGATCTTGGTCGCCAGCTCCACGACCTCGGGGTCGGGGGCTTCACTCATGGCCGGACCGCCTCTCCATGCTGATGGGGGAACTGCTTCGCTGATGCGGGGACTGCTTCGTACGAGTGAATCGCCAGCGTACTGGCTCTCGGGGCACATGACCCGATGTGCCCGAGGTAAAGATCACCGACGGGCCCCGCAGCAGGCAACAGCACTGGTCAACCGGGCCGCAACCGCTTCCTCCAAGCGAGCGAAAAACACCGTTTTTCACCCAGTTGCACCTTTAATCGTATGGATACATCCTGTGATCCTGGAAGAACTCATGGTGACTGTCCCCCACCTTCGACACCAGGAGGCCACAAATGATCCTCTCCCTCTCGGGCGTGCTGCTGCTCGGCGTCGTCGTCTTCCTGTTCTTCCGCAAGGACGGACTGAAGGGCTCGCACGCCACGGTGTCGGCCCTGTTCGGTTTCTATCTGTCGACCACAGGCATCGCCCCGAGCATCAAAGCCGGAGGAGAGAGCCTGGCCAGCCTCCTGGGCGGCATCAAGTTCTGACCCCGCCCGCACCGCCCGCACGCACGATCAGGAGTCAGCAGTGGCCCGGCGCCCTCTCCCCCGCATTCTGAGCAAGGACAGCGCCCAGCTCGCACGGATGCAGCTCGCCCGGAGCAGGGAGCTGGCCCGGACGGCGGCCGACAGCGCCACCGACATCCTCCATCCGCTGATCACCGTCACGCGCGGGCTGCGTGTGCTGGCCTCGGCCGGCCTTCGCAGGTGGGCGGACACGCCCAAGGACAGACGCGGGCCGCTGCTGTTCCTCGCGGCCTCCGCGATCATGGTCGTGGCCCTGATGCCGTACGGGCCGCTGCTCGCCGTCGTCACGGTGATGGCGGCGGCGGCCTGGCAGGGCCGCGACCGCGCCCCCTCCGCCCCCGCGGGACCCGACGCCTCCCAGTCCGAACGCCTCAAGGCGCTCTACGACGCCCTGGTGCCGTACTTCTCCGCCGCGGAGGACCCCGCGCCGCTGTACGCGCACGGCGGGGAGTGGGAGAAGGCCTTCGCCGCCTACGAGTTCGACGACGCCGGGCGCGTGGGCCACCTGGTGATCCGCTACCCCGCCTATTTCCCGGACGGCGAGCCCGAGGCCCGCGCGCGGGTCGAGCAGCTGCTCACCGCCAAGGCCGGGCGGAGCCGCGAGTACCACTTCGACTGGGACGAGGAGGGCAACCGGCTCACCGTGACCGTCCTCGCCCCGCTGCCCGCCGACATCCCCGCCCAGCCCTTCGTCACCGCGCCCGGCGAGACCGTCCTCGGCTACACCGACCCCAGCGAGGTCCAGCGCACGCTTCCCCTCTCCTATGGAGAGGAACGGATCGACGTACCGCCGGTCGTCTGGCGCACCGGCATCCGCTCCACCGAGCCGCACCTGCTGGCCGTCGGCCACCCCGGCAGCGGCACGTCCACCCTGCTGCGCTCCATCGCTCTTCAGGCCCTGCGCCACGGCGATGTGCTGATCGTCGACGGCGGCGGCACCGGCGAGTACGCCTGCCTGACCGGCCGGGACGGCGTCCTGGCCGTGGAGTGCGCGCTCGCCGGGGCGCTGGCCAGCCTGGAGTGGGCCGCGCGGGAGACCGAGCGGCGGCTCATCGCGGTCAACCTGGCCCGGCAGGCGGGCGACCCGCCGCCGACGGACACCCGGCGCCCGCTGTGGATCCTGCTGGACCGGCCCGCCGTCTTCACGCACCTCGCGGCGGCCGACGGGCGGGGGGACCCGCAGGCGCTGCTCCAGGTGCCGCTGCGGCACGGCCGCGCGGCGAACGTGACGGTGGTCGTCGCCGAGCAGTTCGACAGCGCGGAGACGCTCGGCGACGCGGTACGGCAGCACACGCGCGCGCGTGTCGTGCTGGGGGCCACCGCTCCGCAGCAGGTGGAGGCGGTGCTCGGCGCGGCGCCGCACACGACGCCGCCGACGCGGGTGCCGCCCGGGCGCGGGTACGCCCGGCTGGGCTCCGGCCCGGTGCACCGGCTCCAGGTGCCGCGTACGCCCGACCCCTACGACGACGCGACGAGCGACGCCGACCGGCAGGCGGTGCTGGAACTGCTGCCCGCGCGGGCCGCCACTGTGGTGGCCGAGCCGGCGGACCTGGCGAAACCGGCACCGGAGAAGACACCGGTACCGGCAAAGGCCGTGGCGGCCGAGTCCTGACCGGTCCGGCACCCGGGCGCTCGCGAGGGGCGTGAGCAACGGCCCCTTCGCGAGCCCGCGCCCGCGCCCGTCGGCCCGGCTACGCCACGAACGTGCGCGGCGACTCCGTCGCCCCCGTCGCGCCCGACTCCACCAGGCGGGCCGCGGCGGCCAGCCGGGAGGCCGCCTCGTCCGCCACCGCTCCCCCGACGGTGAACGGAAGCCGCAGATAGCCCTCGAACGCGCCGTCGACGCCGAAGCGCGGCCCGGACGGGACCCGGACCCCCGTGCGCTCGCCCATCTCCGCGAGGCGGGAGCCGGACAGGCCGCCGGCCCGGACCCACAGGGTGAGCCCGCCGTGCGGCACCTCGAACTCCCAGTCGGGCAGCTCCCGGCGCACCGCCGCCACCAGGGCGTCCCGGTTCTCCCGGGCCTGCGCCCGGCGCAGCTCGACCGCCTGCTCCCAGCCGCCGGTGCTGAAGAGCCAGTTCACGGCCAGCTGCTCCAGCACCGGCGTGCCCAGGTCGGCGTACGCCCGCGCGGCGACCAGGCTGCGGACGACGTCCGGCGCCGCGCGTACCCAGCCGATGCGCATGCCCGCCCAGAACGCCTTGCTGGCCGAGCCGACCGTGATCACCGTGGAGCCGGCCGGGTCGAAGCCGCACACCGGCCGGGGCATGCCGTCCCGGACGTCCTCGTCGAGCCACAGCTCGCTCATCGTCTCGTCGGCGACGAGCACGGTGCCGGCCGAGCGCGCCGCGTCCACCAGCCGGCGCCGCTGGTCCTCGTCGGCGAGCGCGCCGGTGGGGTTGTGGAAGTCGGCGACCACGTAGGCGATGCGCGGCGCGGCATCGCGCAGGACCTGGCGCCAGCGGTCCATGTCCCAGCCGGACAGTCCCTCGGCCATCGCGACCGGGACCAGCCGGGCACCCGCCTCGCGCATCAGCTGGAGGATGTTGGCGTAGGACGGCGACTCGACGGCGATGCGTTCGCCGCGGCCCCCGAAGAGGTGGCAGATCGCGTCGATGGCGCCCATCGCGCCGGTCGTCACCATGATCTGCTCCGGCATGGTGGGGATGCCGCGGGCGGTGTAGCGCTCGGCGATCATCGAGCGCAGCGCGGGCAGCCCGGCCGGGTAGTCGCCGTGGGTGTGGGCGTACGGCGGCAGTTCCTCCAGGGCGCCCTGCACGGCCCGGGTCAGCCACGGCTCGGGCGCCGGGAGCGAGGCGCAGCCCAGGTCGATCATCGAGCCGAGGGCCTCCGGGGGCAGCGGTTCCAGGCCCCGCGCGGGGATCGGGTTGCCGGCCGGTACGGCGGTCCAGCTGCCGGCCCCGCGCCGGGACTCCAGGAAGCCCTCCCCGCGCAGCGCCTCGTAGGCCGCCGCGACGGTGGTGCGGCTGACGGCGAGGGCGAGGGCGAGCTCGCGTTCCGCGGGCAGGCGCGCGGCCACCGGGACGCGGCCCTCCAGGACGAGGAGCCGGATGCCGTCGGCGAGGGCGCGGTAGGCGGGGGGACGGCGGGTGCCGGGTCCGGCCGGACGGTCCTGCTGGGAGGTGAGGAGCCGTGCGAGCTGCGCGGCCCCCACCGCCGAGGTCCACTGCGCCATGAAGATCAGTCCACCTTCCCCGGATTGGCCATGGATGGCGAGGATCGCCAAGCCACAGAGTGACATGTGCCAGGCCACCGCCACCACTCAGGGGGGTATTTCCATGTCCACTACCGGCTCGGCGCCCGACGCGCCCGCCACCGGACCGTCCGCGCCCACCACCGGGCCGTCCACGGCCACCGCCGGAACATCCGCGCCCGCCTCCGTCGGCACACCCGCGTCCGGCCGGCGGCTCGGCCGCCGTCTGGTCCAGCTGTACGCGGGGCTCGCGCTCTACGGCGCGAGTTCCGCGCTGCTCGTGGCGGCCGGGCTGGGCCTGGAGCCGTGGAACGTGCTGCACCAGGGGCTCGCGGAACTGACCGGGCTCAGCATCGGGGTCCTGTCGATCATCGTGGGCGCGGCGGTGCTGCTGCTGTGGGTCCCGCTGCGGCAGCGGCCCGGGCTGGGCACGGTGTCCAACGTCTTCGTGGTCGGCCTGGCGATGGACGGCACCCTCGCGCTGCTCCCGGACGTCCGCTCACTCGCCCTGCGCGTGCCCCTGCTCCTCGCCGGCATCGTCCTCAACGGCATGGCGACCGGCCTCTACATCGCGGCGCGCTTCGGCCCGGGCCCGCGCGACGGACTGATGACCGGGCTGCACCGGCGCACCGGCCGGTCGATCCGGCTGATGCGGACGGCGGTGGAGGTCGCCGTGGTGATCACCGGGTTCCTCCTGGGCGGCACCATCGGGGTGGGCACCGTGCTGTACGCCGTGTCCATCGGCCCGCTGGCTCAGGTGTTCCTGCGCGGGTTCGCCGTCCCGCCGGCACCGGCGGGCAGCACGATCGTCGCCGGTGGGACACCCGAGCGGGTGATACTGCGTCCGTGACCTTGACGACGCCCGCCCCGCGCCACCCGTACCTCGACCACCCCGGGCCGATCGCCTTCGCCCACCGGGGCGGCGCGGCCGACGGTCTGGAGAACACCGTGGCGCAGTTCCGGCGGGCGGTGGGGCTGGGCTACCGGTACATCGAGACCGATGTGCACGCCACGGCGGACGGCCGGCTGGTCGCCTTTCACGACGCCACGCTGGACCGGGTCACCGACGGCGCGGGCCGGATCGCCGATCTGCCGTGGGCGGAGGTACGGCACGCGCGCGTGGCGGGCCGGGAACCGGTGCCGCTGTTCGAGGAGCTGCTGGAGACCTTCCCCGGGGTGCGCTGGAACGTCGACGTCAAGGCGGAGCCGGCGCTGCGCCCCCTGCTGGAGCTGGTCGAGCGGGCGAACGCCTGGGACCGGGTCTGCGTGGGCTCCTTCTCTGAGGCGCGGGTGCTGCGCGCGCAGCGGCTGGCCGGGCCCCGGCTCGCCACCTCGTTCGGCACGCGCGGGGTGCTGGGATTGCGGCTGCGCTCCTGGGGCCTGCCGGCCGCGGTGCGCCGGTCGGCCGTGGCCGCACAGGTGCCCGAATCCCAGTCGGGCGTGCCGGTCGCCGACCACCGCTTCGTCCGTGCCGCCCACGCCCGCGGACTCCAGGTGCACGTGTGGACGGTGAACGAGCCGGAGCGGATGCACCGGCTCCTGGACCTCGGAGTCGATGGCATCATGACGGATCACATCGGCACCTTGCGCGAGGTCATGGAGGAGCGCGGCGTCTGGGTCTGACCGCCCGCGACGCCTTCTTCCCGGCCTTCACGAGGGGTGCCGGCGCCGGTGGTTCCGGAACCGATTTCGCACTCGGCGTGAAAGGGCGGTAGTGTACGCGTTTGGCCTGCCAGGCGTACCGTTACTGCGCGTCAAAGATGCCGAAACGCTGGGTGACATCTGCTAGCAGATGTGACAAACCGGGCGCCTGTGGGTAGAACAAGGGGCGGCTACGACGGCGACGCATGACCCGGAACGGGAATCTTTACCGCCGACCGGACGTTGACCGGATGACGACGACAGCGACACCTGTCCTGTGGGCGACAAGCCCGGGAGGCACGATTCATGAGTGAGCGAGCTCTTCGCGGTACACGCCTCGTGGTGACCAGCTACGAGACGGACCGCGGCATCGACCTGGCTCCGCGCCAGGCCGTGGAGTACGCATGTGAGAAGGGGCACCGCTTCGAGATGCCCTTCTCTGTGGAGGCGGAGATCCCGCCGGAGTGGGAGTGCAAGGTCTGCGGTGCCCAGGCACTCCTGGTGGACGGCGACGGCCCTGAGGAGAAGAAGGCCAAGCCCGCGCGTACCCATTGGGACATGCTGATGGAGCGGCGCACCCGCGAGGAGCTCGAAGAGGTCCTCGAGGAGCGTCTGGCGGTGCTGCGTTCGGGCGCGATGAACATCGCGGTGCACCCCCGGGACAGCCGCAAGAGCGCCTAGTCCCGCGCGGCTCCGGCCGATACAGCGCGACGCATACGACGGCGGGCGCCGTACATGGTTTCCATGTACGGCGCCCGCCGTCGTATGCGGTACGCGGGCGCGGGGCGCGCCCCGCGAGGGGACCGCTCAGCGCGTCAGCGGCGGACGGGGCCCCCGCGGGGCGTCGTCCGGCTCGTCGTCCCGGATGACCTCGCCCGGCACCACCTTGCCGTCCGGCCGGTGCATGCGGGCCTGCTGGAACACGTCCCCCAGGCTGCCGGGGGCGACCCGGCGCAGGCTGCGCTCCAGGGCGTTCTCGGCGAGGCGGCCGACCGCCCGCTGGACGGGCGGGAGCAGCAGGAGCAGGCCCGCCGCGTCCGAGACCAGGCCCGGGATCATCAGCAGCAGACCGCCGAGCATCATCAGGCCGTTGCCGCCGCCACGGGCCGGCGAGCCGCCCTGGCGCACGGCCTCGTTCAGGCTCGCGAAGGCGCGGCGGCCCGCCCGCTTGATGACCACGGAGCCGGCCACCAGGCCCGCGACGAGCAGCAGGAACACGGTGAGCCCGCCCGCCGCGCCCGCGACCAGGGTCAGCAGCCAGATCTCCAGCACCAGCCAGGCGGCGAGGCCCAGCGGCAGATACCTGCGCAGCCGCGAGCGCCGGCGGCGGGCGGTGTACGGGGAGGTCGGAGCGCCAGTCGTCATGTTCCCAGTGTGCCTGGACGCGGCTCAGCACCGGATAAGGGAGTGACCGGCCGTGACCGTGACCGGTGTGCTAAGCGCGCTTGTCCTTGCCGGTGAACCGGCCGATGCGGTCCCCGACGCCCCAGGAGGTGACCCGCCACAGCGCCTCGACCACGATGTCCCGGCTCATCTTGGAGTCGCCCAGCTCCCGCTCGACGAAGGTGATGGGGACCTCGACCACGTGATAGCCGGCCTTCACCGCGCGGCGGGCCAGGTCGACCTGGAAGCAGTAGCCCTGCGAGGCGACCTCGCCCAGGCCCAGGCCCTCCAGGGTCTCGCGGCGGAAGGCCCGGAAGCCGCCCGTCACGTCCCGGATCGGCACGTCGAGCATGAGGCGCGAGTAGGTCGAGCCGCCCCGCGAGAGGAACTCACGGGACTTCGGCCAGTTCACCACCCGGCCGCCGGGCACCCAGCGGGAGCCGAGGACCAGGTCGGCGCCCTTGAGCGCGGTGAGCAGCCGGGGCAGCTCCTCGGGCTGGTGGGAGCCGTCGGCGTCCATCTCGATCAGCACGCCGTAGTCCCGCTCCAGGCCCCAGCGGAAGCCCGCGAGGTAGGCGGCGCCGAGGCCCTCCTTGCCCTTGCGGTGCAGCACGTGGACCTGGCCGTCGGCGGCGGCGAGTTCGTCGGCGAGCTTGCCGGTGCCGTCAGGGCTGTTGTCGTCCGCGATGAGTACGTGCGCCTCGGGGACGGCGCCGCGTACCCGGCCCACGATGGTCTTGATGTTCTCCGCCTCGTTGTAGGTCGGAATGATCACCAAGGCCGTGCCGAGCGGACCGAACTGCCGTCCCTGGGCTGTGGCCGCGAGAGCCCCGTCGCCGTCGTTCACTGCTGCCCCTTCATGTCGTACGCAAGGGTCCACCATAGTGGCCGCCGCCTGGGATGACGCGATGGCGCAGGCATCTTGTGGTGTCGTTTCCCCGGGAACGGGGTAGGAGTGATGATTTTCGGCGCCCTTCCGCCGCGCGCCGAACGGAACGCGCCACGGCGGATGGGGGCCCGGCGCCCTTCGGGCCGACCTGGGACCCGCTGGCTGCGGATCTACCGAAAGCCGTTGTCTAGGGAGCGCCCGGGCCCCATCCGGGTCACACCGGCCGGCCGTCCGGGGTGTTCCCTCGCCGGCGCGGGCGCTGAGCCTGGCTCCCAGTGACGGTGCCCCGGTGCGGCACACCGTCCCTGACCCAGCGGCGCTGCGACGAGCCGTGCGAACAGCCCCCGGTCGGGCGTTTCGGTGGTGGACCCGGCCGAACCTACCGGCCCCCGGCCGCCGACTGTCAACAGCCCTCTGAGCTGGGACGACGGGGCCGCTTTCCCGGGTGACGGGGAGGATGCGCAGGTGGGGCGGCGGGGCCGCGGCGGCCGGTGGCCGCCGCGCCACCCCGGGAGATCACTCGCCCGGCCGTACGAACACCGTCCGTCCGCCCACCACGGTGCGCAGGCAGACCGGCAGGTCACGGCCCGGGGTGAGGTCGGGCAGCCCGGGGGTGCCGGAGCGCGGGTCGGTGGACCAGCGGGCCACCCGGTCGTCGGGGGCCTGCACGACGAGCCGGTCGGTGCGCCAGACGGCGTAGTCGGCGGGGGCGCCGGGCACCAGGACGCCCGCGTCGTCCCGGCCCACGGCCCGCCAGCCGCCGCGGGTGTGCGCGGTGAACGCGGCCCGGACCGAGATCCGGTGCTCGGGCGTGCGGTGGAAGGCGGCGGCGCGGACCGTGCCCCACGGGTCGAGCGGGGTGACCGGGCTGTCCGAGCCGAACGCCAGGGGTACGCCGGCCCGCAGCAGCGCGGCGAACGGGTTGAGGGTGCGGGCCCGCGCGGCGCCCAGCCGCCGGGCGTACATGCCGTCCTCGCCGCCCCACAGCGCGTCGAAGGCGGGCTGCACGGAGGCGATCAGGCCCAGTTCGGCGAAGCCGGCGACGGTCTCGGGGGTGAGCATCTCGGCGTGCTCGACACGGTGCCGGGCGGCGCGGACCCGGGCCAGGCCCACCTTCTCGGCGGCGGCGCGCACGCCCTCGACCACGGCGGTCACGGCGGCGTCGCCGATGGCGTGGAAGCCGGCCTGGAGGCCCGCCTCGGTGCAGGCCGCCACGTGGGCGGCGACGGCGCCGGCGTCCAGGTAGGCGGTGCCGGAGTGGCCGGCGTCGGCGTACGGCTCGTGCAGGCAGGCGGTGTGCGAGCCGAGGGCACCGTCGGCGAACAGGTCGCCGGCGGCACCGGCCGCGCCCAGCTCACGGGCCTTGGCCACTCCTTCGTCGGCCTGTTCGGCCCAGTAGCCGACCACGCGGGGGCCGGGCAGCTCGGCGGCGAGCCGCAGCAGGGCGGTGAAGTCGTCCTCGGAGGAGATCTTCGGGCCGCCGCACTCGTGCACGGTGCCGATGCCGAGCGAGGCGGCGTGCGCCAGCGCGGCGCGCTGGGCCTCCTCCCGCTGGGCGGGGGTGATGGCGCCGAGCGCGGCCTCGCGTACGACGTGATGGGCGTCCCGGGTGAGCGGGGCGTCGTCGCGGGGCACGGCGGCCGGGACCAGGTCCAGCAGGGCGGTGCTGACGACCGCCGAGTGCACGTCGATGCGGGACAGGTACAGCGGGCGTCCGCCGGTGGCCTCGTCCAGTTCCGCGCGGGTCGGCGGGCGGCCGCCGGGCCAGCGGGCGGCGTCCCAGCCGTGGCCCAGCAGCACCCGGTCGCCGGGGCGGGCGGCGGCGAACTCGCGGATCCGGGCGAGGGCCGCCTCCAGGGAGGGGGCGTCGGACAGGTCGAGGCCGGTCAGGGCGAGGCCCGTGGCGGTGGTGTGCACATGGGCGTCGGTGAAGGCCGGGGTGACCAGGGCGCCGTCGAGGTCGACCACCTCGTCGACGCCGTCGGCGAAGGCGTCGGCGGCGCCCTCGGAGCCGACCCAGGCGACATGGCCGGCCTCCACGACCATCGCCGTCGCGAAGGGGTCGGCGGGGCTGTGCACCTCGCCGCGGCGGAGCAGGACGGTCTTGGGGGGCTCGGCGGTGCGATTGCTCATGGCCGACAGTTTCCCTCGGCGCCGCGGGCGGGCCGCGCCCGGGGCGCGTCCGGCCGGCACCGGGAGCCGGTGCGCCGTGCCGGGCGGCGTCAGATCTTCGGCGGGCGGGCCTCGTACGGGGTCGACAGGACCACCGTCGTACGGGTCGACACCCCCGCCAGCGAGCGCACGCGGGCCAGGAGTTCCTCCAGTTCGTGGGGGGTGGCCACGCGCACCTTGAGGATGTAGTTCTCGTCCCCGGCGACGCTGTGGCAGGCCTCGATCTCGGGGACGTCGGCGAGGCGGTCCGCGATGTCGTCGGGGGCGCTGGGGTCGAACGGTTTGACCGAGATGAACGCGGTCATCGGCAGCCCGACGGCCTCCGGGTCGACCACCGCGGCATAGCCGCGGATGACGCCACGCTGTTCCAGCCGGCGCACCCGCTGGTGCACGGCCGACGTGGACAGGCCCGTGGCCTTGCCCAGGTCTGTGTAGCTCATCCGCCCGTCCGTGACGAGCAGCTGCACGATCTGACGGTCCAGCTCCTCCATGCCGCCAAAACCTACAGTGCGCTTGATCTCCACGGATACCTCGGAGAGGCAGGTCATGCCCCGCCCCCCGGAAAAAGCACCGGGACGGGCATCTGCGCGCGGCATGTGACGAACGACACACGGCTCGGACGGGCTCCGTGATGTTCTCGTGATTACCGCCGAGACCGGACGGGAAGTGCTTGCTGTGGTCGAGGCCGCAGTGCCTTTCACGGCCCAGCCTTAGGGGGAGAATCCCATGCAGAGTACCCATCGCCCTGGTCGATCTGTGTCCGCACGGCCGCAGCCGGTCGTCGAACCCGACCCGGAGGGCGTCGAACCCGACGCCTACGACGAGGAACTGGACGCCTACGACACCTTCGAGATGTACCGGGTGATCTGCCCGGACTGCGCACAGCCGATCGCGCTGCTGGCCGACGAGGAGACCCTGCCGGAGCACGCGTTGTGCGCCTCGCCGTGGAACCCGTTCGGCCTCACGGTGTGCGCGGGCACGGGCCGTCCGGCGGCCGACGCCCGCCCCGCGGACGAGTCCGTCGAGCCGCAGGAGCAGGACACCGCCCTGCTGCTCACGCTCCCCCAGGGCCTGGACTGGCGCACGCAGCCCTTCTCGCACGTCGGCGGCCCGGGCTCGCGCCCGATGCGCGTACCGGCGATGCGCGACCAGGCCGCCTGAGCCGGCTCGCCCCTCCCCGCCTTCCGCCCCGCACCATGGCGCACCGGCTGCCGTGGTGCGGTATCGGCGTGCCCGGCCCCGCCGACGCCCGGCCCGGGGAACCGTGGCGGACGACGGCACCCCGTACGGTTCCGGCGGGTCGTGCCGGCGTATCCGGACTCTCCGGAGTGCGGAAAACGGCGCGGGACATCCGCCGGCCACCGGGTCGCTGACGGGATGTCAGGCCGGGCGGAGCACCGGACGTGTGTGGACTGACGCTCGATTCCGGCGGGGGGTGACCTGTCCGGCCGTCGGCGCGTTGCCCGGGTATGACCCCCACGTACCCGGCGACCGGGCGTCAGCGCCGTATCTTCGTCCCCCGCCCGGCGGAGACGCTTCCGCCGCCCCCGTCCCAGGACCCGCCGATCTACCGCGACCTGATGCGGGCCTGGGCGGACCGGGGCCGTACCCTGCCGGGCCGCCACGACCCGGAGTGGGCCAGGCTGGCGGCCCCGACGGTCCACCCGGGGCAGTTCAGCGACCTTCTGGGCCCGCCACATGACGGGCGATGACCATCCGCTGGATCTGGTTGGTGCCCTCGACGATCTGCAGGACCTTGGCCTCGCGCATATAGCGCTCGGCCGGGAAGTCGGCGGTGTAGCCGTAGCCGCCCAGGATCTGCACCGCGTCCGTGGTGACCTTCATGGCGGTGTCGGTGCAGTGCAGCTTGGCCATGGCGGCCTGCTTGGCGAACGGCCGGCCCGCGTCCCGCAGCCGGGCGGCGGCGAGGTAGAGCGCGCGGCCCGCCTCGATCTGGGTGGCCATGTCGGCGAGCATGAAGCGCAGGCCCTGGAAGTCGGCGACGGGGCGGCCGAACTGGCGCCGCTCCGTGGCGTACCGGACCGCCTCGTCCAGGGCGGCCTGGGCGAGGCCGACGGCGCAGGCCGCGATGCCGAGCCGGCCCGAGTCGAGCGCCGACAGGGCGATCGAGAAGCCCTGGCCCTCCTCGCCGATGCGCCGGCCGTCCGGGACGCGGACGCCGTCGAGGTGCACCTGCGCGGTGGGTGAGCCCTTCAGGCCCATCTTCCGCTCGGGCGCCGCGCCGCTGAGGCCGGGCGCGTCGCCGGGGACGAGGAAGGCGGTGATCCCGCGCGGGCCGTCCTCACCGGTGCGGGCCATCACGGTGTAGAAGTCGGCGATGCCGCCGTGGGTGATCCAGGCCTTGGTGCCGTCGAGCACCCAGGTGTCGCCCTCGCGGACGGCCTTGGTGCGCAGGGAGGCGGCGTCGGAGCCGGAGGACGGCTCGGACAGGCAGTAGGCGCCGAGCAGGCCGCCGCCCAGCATCGCGGGCAGGTGCTCGACCTGCTGCTGCTTGCTGCCGTAGGTGGCGAGCGCGTAGGAGGCGAGCGTGTGCACGCTGACGCCGAGGCCGACGGTGAGCCGGGCGGTGGCCAGTTCCTCCAGCACCTGGAGGTAGACCTCGTACGGCTGGTCGCCGCCGCCGTGCTCGGCGGGGTACGGCAGGCCCAGCAGGCCGGATTCGGAGAGCAGGGTGAAGACCTCGCGCGGGAAGCGTCCCGCGTCCTCCTCCTCCGCGGCCTTCGGCGCGATCTCGCGCTGGGCGATCTCCCGGACGAGGGCGAGCAGATCCCTCGCCTCTTCCGTCGGCAGTTGACGCTCCACCGGCTGCGGCGCGCGGTCGGACATGGCGTCGGCTCCTCCCTGTTCGGACACCGGCGGCACGGCCCGTGGTGGGGGCGGCTCCGCCTGATCGTTCCGCTGTGCCGAGGCGCCCGCTTCCGGGTCTCGGAAGCTGCTGACCAGCGGCATGCGCTGTGAGTATGCCCGATCGGCGACCTCCCGTCACCAGTTAACGACCGCTCACTTCAGGATTCCCGCGCGGGCTTCACTCGTCCGTGAAATTGGTCCGCACCATTGACCTACTGGTCTAGTCCTCCTACTGTGCAGCCCACGCCTTACCGCGTTCATGCCAATCGGCGCGCGTTCCCCTCCCCCACGAGGAGACACCCGATGCACACTCCCCACCGCTCGCTCGTCCGGGCGCTTGTCTCGGCCGCGTGTACCGCCGCCCTCGGCGCCGGGCTGCTGGCCGGGACGGGCACCGCCACCGCGGCGGCGCCGAGCGCCCCCGAGGTCACGGCCGGCTCCAAGGTCGTCGGCTACTTCACCGAATGGGGCACCTACGACCGCAAGTACTACGTCAAGAACATCGAGACCTCGGGCTCCGCGGCCAAGCTGACCCACATCAACTACGCCTTCGGCAACGTCACCGGCGGCAAGTGCGCCATGGGCGACTCCTACGCGGCCACCGACCGGGCCTACACCGCGGCCGAGTCCGTGGACGGCGTCGCCGACACCTGGGACCAGCCGCTGCGCGGCAACTTCAACCAGCTGCTGAAGCTGAAGAAGAAGCACCCGGGCCTGAAGGTCCTGTGGTCCTTCGGCGGCTGGACCTGGTCGAGCGGCTTCGGCGAGGCGGCGAAGAACCCGGCCGCCTTCGCCCAGTCCTGCTACGACCTGGTGAAGAACTCCAAGTGGGCCGGCGTCTTCGACGGCATCGACATCGACTGGGAGTACCCGAACGCCTGCGGCAACACCTGCGACACCAGCGGGCGGGACGCGTTCCGCACCCTGATGGCCGCGGTGCGCGCGAAGTTCGGCTCCGGGAACCTGGTCACCGCGGCGATCACCGCGGACGCCACCAGCGGCGGCAAGATCGACGCGGCGGACTACGCCGGTGCCGCCCAGTACGTCGACTGGTACAACCCGATGACGTACGACTACTTCGGCGCCTGGGACGCGAAGGGCCCGACCGCCCCGCACTCCCCGCTGAACTCCTACTCGGGCATCCCGAAGGCGAACTACTACACCTCCGCGACGATCGCCAAGCTCAGGGGCCTCGGCGTCCCGGCCTCCAAGCTGCTGCTCGGCCTCGGCTTCTACGGGCGCGGCTGGACCGGCGTCACCCAGGCGGCGCCCGGCGGTACGGCCACGGGCCCGGCCGCGGGCACGTACGAGCAGGGCATCGACGACTACAAGGTGCTCAAGACCAAGTGCCCCGCGACCGGCACCGTGGCCGGCACGGCCTACGCCAAGTGCGGCAGCGACTGGTGGAGTTATGACACCCCGTCGACCATCGCCACCAAGATGACGTACAAGAACCAGCAGGGCCTCGGCGGCACCTTCTTCTGGGAGCTGAGCGGCGACACCGCGAGCGGTGAGCTGATCAAGGCGATCAACTAGCCCGGTCGGCCACCCCGGCCGTCCGCCCGCCCGCCAGTCGTCCCGGCGGGCGGGCGGCGGCGCGGGCGACCAGGCCGGCGAGCGGGTCCCGAGGCCGGAGGCGCCGCTTCGAAGCGTCGGTTCAGAGCAGTCCGAGCTGGGTCACGAGCATCGCGAACACCGCGACGAGGACCCAGCCCATGACGTGCTCGAGCAGCTCGGGGCCGTCTTCCTCGGGGCCGCCGGTGACGGCGCGGGCGGCGGTGGCCGGGTGTGCGGTCATGGTGTCACTCACAGAGATAGGACGATTACGGCGTAAATCCCCCACCCCTGCCGTCCACCATGCCACCCGCGCCGGCGTTCGCGGCGATGAGCTTGGTCACAGGCGGCCGCTCAGCGCACGCCCACCGCGGCGAGCGCCCTGCGCTGGTGCGGGGTCGGATGGGCCGGGAAGTACAGGTAGCAGACCCCTCCGGTGCCGGAGACGACCTTGCCGGAGGCGTTGTACCGCTTCGTCCGCAGCCAGATGTTCTCCCATTCGCGCCGTTTGTAGACGCGCCGTACCGCCTCGTCGCTCGGCGAGGCCGGGTCGTTGGCGATCACGTCCCCGTCGGCCGTGAAGCCGATGACCGTCATCAGGTGGCCGGCGGTGCCGTAACCGGCCCCGGTCAGCTCGCTCCTGAGGAACGACTGGGAGGTTATGGCCGGGATGCCGGCCGCGATCAGGGTCTCCAGGTCGGTGAGGGAGGCGAGCCGGGTGACCACACCTTGCAGGCCCGGGAAGGTGGCCGCGTAGGCGGCGTTGAAGGGCCAGTTGCCGCAGCCCTCGTACTGGTGGTCGTAGGTGAAGCGGGCCGCGTGGCACACCTGCGGGTCGGCGTAGGCCGGGTTCACCCAGGACAACTGCTCGGGGGTGAGCCGGCCGCCCCAGTACTCGATGATCATCTGCGAGGAGGTCGGGCTGCACCATGCCTCGCCGCCGTTGTCGTACTCGGGGTACTGGCCCTTGTGGATCTCCTGCGAGTAGCGCGGGACGGCCAGTTCCTGGGCGAGGCCGGGGGTGGAGGCCGGGACGGTGAAGCGGTCGGGGATGTCGGAGCCCATCGCGCCCAGCCGCCAGACGGTCGGGGTGAGCCGGGTGCCGGGCCTGCGGTAGAGGGTCAGGCGCAGCCGGTACGCCGTCAGGCGCAGGCCGCCGCTCGTGTCGTCGATGGCGAAGGTGTCGGTCCACACGGTGCTCTTGCCGTCGCTCTGGCCGTCCACCGAGGTCCGCCGGATGTCCTGGTCGCCGGCCGCCCAGCGGCCCAGCACGTACCAGGGCGTGTCGGTGCCGTCGGAGTACGTGCCGCGCAGCTCGGCCTGGAGCCAGGTGCCCTCGGGGGTGTGCGCGTTCCAGGAGGCGACGACCTCGGTCGCGGGCACGGTGAGCCGGTGCTCGGGGCCGGTCCAGGTGGCGTACTCCCAGGCGGCGGTGGTGCCGGTGTGCGGGTCGGTGTAGTCGGTACGGCCGGCGGGGGTGCCGAACACCAGGCCGGGCCGGCGGCCGGCGACGGCCCGGGTGCCCTCGGCCGTCCCGGAGCGCCAGTCGCGGTACGTGGTCCAGGCGTGGTAGTCGATCGGGCGGCCCTGCGCCGGCGCGGGGCCGTCGGCGTCGAGGGCGGATCGCGGCGCGGCGGCGGCAGCGGGGGCCGTCGTGCCGGCCACCGTCGCGGCGACGGCCGCCGCCAGAACGGTTCTGCGGGAGGGCTGTTCGGCTCTGCTCATGGGCGCGACGACCCCCAGGGTGTCCGAGTCGGGCTGGTCCGGTGCGGTAACTATGGAGCAGGCCGTATCGCGCTGCCAGCACTTCGGCGCATGCCGCGCCAGCAATATTGGTCTCGGCCACTGGCGGCGGGAGCCGCGGGGTCTCCCCTCGCCCGCGGGCCCGGGCGGACGGCCGCCCGGGCCCGGCAGGGTCAGACCAGGTCCATCGCGGCGACCTCGTCGGGCCGTCCGTAGCTCACCGGCCCCTGGAAGCGGCGGCGGGCCGTGGCGAACCACCACACCGTGGCGATCAGCAGGACGACGGCGAGCGCGATCGGGGCGTAGTTGAAGGAGTCGACGGTGATCGGCGATGCCTGCGGAAGCATGAACAGCACGCTGCTGAGCAGGATCCACACCACCGCGAGCCAGCCGATCGGCCTGCCCCAGCGGCCCAGGTGCCAGGGGCCGGGCTGGAAGGAGTCACCGAGCCGCAGCCGCAGGAAGATCGGCACGGCGTAGGCGAGGAAGAGACCGACCACGTTGACACTGACGATCGCGGTGAACGCGGTGTGCGACCACCAGCCCGGCACCACCAGCGCCAGCGAGCAGCCGACCGCGAGCCAGACCGCCTTCACCGGCGTACGGGTGCGCAGCGAGACCGAGTGCCACCAGCGGGAGCCGGGCATGGCGCCGTCCCGGGAGAAGGCGAAGATCTGCCGGGTGTTGCTGGTGAGGTTGGCCAGACCGCAGAAGAGCATCGCGCCGATGACGATGAGCAGCAGCACCTTGGCGGTGCGCAGCCCGAGGCCGTCGATGAGGATCTGGACGGGCGGGGCGGCCGCGCCGGCGACCTTGGCGTAGTCGCCGATGCTGTAGACCAATGCCAGCATCAGCACCAGGCCGGCGATCGCCGAATAGCCGATGGCGCGGGTGATCCCCTTCGGGGCGCTGACCGTCGCCTGGACGGTTTCCTCGGACATGTGGAAGCTGCCGTCGAAGCCGGTGAAGGTCCAGCTGGTGACCAGCAGGCCGAGCATGCCTCCGTAAAGCCCGCTGGTGAAGCCGGTGTTGTTCTCGAAATGCGTGACAAAGGACGCCGACTGATGATGGTCCGGCATCACGATGAGTGCGCCGACGATCACGACCAGTCCGATCAGCAGCCACCATACGGAAATGCGGTTCAGCAGGGCGACGAGCTGGACGGTGAAGGTGTTGGCGAGCCCTTGCAGGACGATGATCAGGGCCGTGATCAGCACCGTCTGGTGCGCGGTCGGGTGGTAGGACGGCCACTGGAGCTCCACGAACACCTGGATGAAGGTGGCCGCGGCATATCCGGTGGCGGCCGTGCCGCCGATCTGGCCCACGAAGTTCAGCCAGCCCGTGAACCAGGACCAGGCACCCTTGTGCCGCTTGGCGAGTTTACCGGCGGAGAAATAGAGGGCGCCGCTCGTGGGATAGGCGGAGGCGACTTCCGCCATGGCCGCTCCGATGAGCAGGACCATCACAGAGACGCCGATCCAGCCGAACACGAGAATCCGCGGGCCGCCCGCGTTCATGCCGAATCCGAAGGACGAGAAGATTCCCGAGAGGATATTGATGATGGTGAACGAGATCGCGAAATTGTCGAACGCTTTGAATCGGCGGGTGAGCTTGCGCGGATAACCCATCGCGTGCAGCGTGGCGTCGTCGTCGAGCACGACGGCGTCCGCGGCCCGGGCGCGCGCCCGGGAAGTCGACATCCGTTCCGACACGGATCGGCCTTTCTCTGGATGGGGACAAGGGGGGGGCAGGAAGGGGCGAGGAGAACGGGCGGGGTCAGCCCGGCCCCGGGACGGGCAGGCCGCAGGCGCGCCGGGCCCGGGAGAGCTGCTCGACGGGGTCTCCGAAGGCGCTCCAGGGCATGCGCGAGGCGTACGGGCCCATCGCCGTGAACACCGCCCGGGCCTCGAACTCGCGCTGGGCCATCACCAGCGCGTGCGCGAGGTAGGCGAGGTCGAGCACCGGGGTGAAGCGGTAACCGGCCACCGTGGGCAGCCAGTTCTGGTAGATCGCCAGCGCCGTGGAGCGCCACTGGGGCTGTTCCCAGACCCGGTCGGCGAGCAGCTGGGTGGGGTTGTAGCTCTCCACCAGGGCCACCAGGGGCAGCAGCCGCAGGGGGGAGTCGGCGGGTGCCCGCTGGCTGAGGAAGGCGGCGACGTCCCAGGCGGCGGTGACCGAGCCGCCGTGGCGGGTGAAGAAGCAGGACAGGAAGCGGTGGTGGGCCTCCCGGTGCCAGGGGTCCAGGGACAGGATGTGCGCGAACAGCCGCCAGGGTCCGGGCGGCGAGGTGAGCAGGCCCTTCGGGGCCGGGTCGCGCAGCCGGTGCAGCCGGGCCATGGAGAGCCGGGCGACCCAGGGCGTGGGGTCGTCGGGGGCCGCCTCGGCGGCCCGGTCGCAGGCGGCCAGCGCTATCCGCTCCAGCGCCTCGGCGCGCTCGTCGCGCCCGTCGGCGGCCCGCAGGGCGCGCTGCACGGCCACCCGCGCCCACATCAGCGCGGCCTCGGGGGTCGGCTCCTCGGCGAGCCAGCGCTCCACCAGATCGGTGCCGGCCGCCTCGGAGGCGAGCACCAGCGAGCGGTGGGCGCGCAGGCCGAAGTCGGCGCGGGTCTCGGCGAGGGCCTCGTCGGCGGACCGGTAACGCCCGGCGCGCACGTCGACGCAGACACTCGCCAGCACCCGGTCGTCGGCCGCCGGATGCCACACATAGTGCCCTTCGAATAAGTCCGCGGCCATATCCCCCTGCCCGTCCCCGTGCGACGCATCACGTTGCGCAGGAGGCACCTTACTCAGCGTGGGCCACACCCGGAACGCCGAATTCGACATATCGGTCAGCGGATTCGGATTGTTTATCGACGCCTTCGACTGGCCCGCGGCCGGTGATTCAAGGCGGGACTTTCCCGGCCGGGCCACTCCCGCCGGCTCCGGGCGGATCCGTCGGCTTCCGTCGGAGCCCGTCGGCTCGCGCCAGTCCGCCCCCGCCGGTTCCCGCCCCCGGCCCCCGGAGGCCCGCCACTAGACTGTCGCGCGAAGAACGGCCCCCATCGCACCACACCTCGGGAATGACCATTCACGACCTCGCCGCCCGGCTGCGCGGGCTCCCCCCGTCCCTGGGGCCGGTCCGGCTGATCGGCGTCGACGGGCACGCCGGCTCCGGCAAGTCGACCTTCGCCGGGCGGCTGGCGCGGGCGCTGGACGGGGCGCCGGTGGTCCACCTCGACGACTTCGCCAGCCATGAGCACCTGTTCGCCTGGACCGGCCGGCTCATGACCCAGGTGATCGAACCGCTGGGCCGGGGCGAGGACGGGTACGTCACCCCCTACGACTGGCGGGCCCGCGCCTTCGGCGCCCCGCGCCCGGTCCCGGCCGCGCCCGTGGTGCTGATCGAGGGCGTCGGCGCCGGGCGCCGGGCGCTGCGGCCCCATCTGGCCCGGCTGCTGTGGATGGAGCTGCCCCGGGAGGAGTCCTGGGCGCGCGGCCGGCGGCGGGACGGGGCGGGGCAACGGGAGTTCTGGGACGGGTGGGTCACGGCGGAGCACGCGCACTTCGTCACCGATCCCTCACGCCCCCACGCCGATCTCCTGGTGCTCCAGCGACCGGAGGGGTACGAGGTGCTCCCGGGACCGGCCGCGAGCCCCCGGACACCGGCCTGATGTGACGCTCGGTGACGGCCTGTCCGCGATGTGGTGAACCTGTGAAGACTCTTGCGGCAGAAGTTCTCCCAGTACCTCAACTTCGCTTGACCGAGGGCCCGTACAGGACTTACGTTCTGAATGTGCGGCTTTCGGAGCCGCCCGCCGACACGAAGCCCCCGGTTGTTCCCCCGTGACCGGGGGCTTCGTTCTGCCCGCGAGGCCCCCTTTCCGCGCGCCGGCGCGGCGGTCCTCTCACCCTGGGTCACGAAATCCCGTGCGCCCCGTCTGCTCCCACCTCGCCGAACGCCCTGTGCGGCACCCTTCGGCAGGTACCCGCACCGCGGGTACGATGCCCTCGGTGCGACCTTCGAGCGGCAGCCTCGCGCACCTGCAACTCCGGTCCGCGGTACGGAGGTTCGACCGCGGTGGCCATCGGGCGACTGCCCGGTGGTGAACCACGGGTGCATGGTCTGTGGGGGGACGTGATGGACTTCGGCACGCAGGGCCCCGAGGCGCCGGCCGACCTCGCCTGGCTGCGGGGTGTGGACGCCTGCACGATGGGTGCCTACCCGCAGGCGGAGGAGGAGTTCCGCACCGCGGTGCGGATGGACCCGGGCATGGCGGACGCCTGGCTCGGACTGCACGCGCTCCGGGTCGACACCACCACCGCGCTGCTGCGCATGTTCCGGCACCGCGACCGCTTCGGCGAACAGCGCGCCCGGCACCGCCGCGCCCTCAACTCCTGGTACTGGCTGGGCTGGTGGGTGCAGCCCGTGCTGGAGAGCCCGCGCGATCTGCTGCTGGCGCACGCCTCCCACTGGCTGGACGGCCGGCACGTGCCCGAGCTGGACCGCGCCCTCGCCGGACTGCCCCCGGTCGACACCGACGCCCAGGTCCGCTTCCTGCACGCCTGCCGCGCCTACCTGGTCAAGGACTGGGACCAGCTGGTCCGGCACACCGACCCGCTGCTGGACGATCCCCTGCTCGGCATCGAGGCCGGCCTCTTCGGCGGCATGGCCCGGGTCCGGCTGGAGATGTACGGCCAGGCCGAACCGCTGCTGTCGGCCGCGCTGATGCGGTGCCGCAGCGAGCAGCCGCAGCGCAAGGAGCTGCGCTACTGGCTGGCGCGGGCGCACGAGGGCACCGGGCGGTCGGCCGCCGCGCTCCCCCTGTACCGGGCGGTGCACCGGGTCGACCCGGCCTTCATGGACACCTCGGCCCGGCTCGCGGCGATCGCCGAGGGCGACGGGTACGACGAGACGGGCGACCTCGCCGCGATCACCCTGACCGGCGCCGGCCAGGACACGGTGGACGGTCCCGACGGGTTCGATCCGCTGTTCGGCACCGAGGGCCGCGATCTGCGGCTGCCGGAGCCCGACCTGCCGGCCGGGCCGCTGCCGTCGGTGGCCGACCCCTCGGTGCGGACCAGGACCGGCCCCGGGGGTTCCGCCGCGCCGGTACCGGCCGGGCCGACCGACCCCGCCTTACTCGAGCAGGCACTCGCCGAACTGGAGCGCATGGTGGGCCTGGAGCCGGTCAAGCGCCAGGTCAAGGCGTTGTCCGCGCAGCTGAACATGGCACGGCTGCGGGCCGGTCAGGGCCTGCCGGTGCAGCCGCCCAAGCGGCACTTCGTCTTCTCCGGCCCCTCCGGCACGGGCAAGACCACGGTCGCGCGCATCCTGGGCCGGGTCTTCTACGCCCTGGGCCTGCTCGGCGGCGACCACCTCGTGGAGGCCCAGCGGGCCGACCTGGTCGGCGAGTACCTGGGGCAGACGGCCGTGAAGGCCAACGAGCTGATCGACTCCGCGATCGGCGGGGTGCTGTTCGTGGACGAGGCGTACTCGCTGTCCAACTCCGGGTACGGCAAGGGGGACGCGTACGGCGACGAGGCGCTCCAGGTGCTGCTGAAGCGGGCCGAGGACAACCGCGACCACCTGGTGGTGATCCTGGCCGGCTACCCGGAGGGCATGGACCGCCTGCTGGCCGCCAACCCCGGGCTGTCCTCCCGCTTCACCACCCGGGTGGACTTCCCCTCGTACCGGCCGCAGGAGCTCACCGAGATCGGCAAGGTGCTCGCGGCGGAGAACGGCGACGAGTGGGACGAGGAGGCACTGGACGAGCTGCGCTCGATCGCCGGGCACGTGGTCGGCCAGGGGTGGATCGACGAGCTGGGCAACGGGCGGTTCCTGCGGACCCTGTACGAGAAGAGCTGCGCGTACCGGGACCTGCGGCTGTCGGCGTACGCGGGCCCCCTGTCCCGGGAGGACCTGGCGACCCTGCGGCTGCCCGACCTGATGCAGGCCTACGGCGAGGTGCTGTCGGGGCGGGGACCGCAGGATCCGTCCGCGTACTAGGGGTCCGCAGGCTCCCGCCCGCGTACCGGGTGAGCGCCCCCGGAGGGGCGCGGGGAACCGCGCGGACGGCCCGGCACCGGCCGGCCGCCGCACGGTTCGGCGCCACCCACCGGGGCTATCCGGCGAGCGCTCCCTCCGGCTCCCCGCTCGCCCTGGGTTCCGGCATCTCCCGGTGCGCCGGGTCCCGGACCTCGCCCACCAGCATCTCCAGTACGTCCTCCAGGGCCACCAGGCCCAGCACCTTGCCGGTCGCGTCGGCGACCTGGGCCAGGTGCGTGGCCGCCCGGCGCATCACGGTGAGGGCGTCGTCCAGCGGCAGCTCGGCGCGGAGCGTGGCCATGGGCCGCCAGACCTGCTGGGGGACGGCCCGGTCGGAGTCCTCCAGGTCGAGGACGTCCTTCACGTGCACGTACCCCATGAAGGGGCCCTTGCCGGCCGCGGCGACCGGGAAGCGGGAGTAGCCCGTGCGGGCGGTCAGCTCCACGATGTCCCCCGGGGTGACCGACGGGTCCACGATGACCAGGGACTCGCGGCGCAGCAGGACGTCCGTCACCGGGCGCGAGCCCAGCTCCAGGGCGTCCTCCAGCCGCTCGCGCTCCTCGGGGCCGAGCAGACCGGCCTCGCCGGAGTCCTCCAGCAGGCGGTTGAGCTGCTCGGTGGTGACGACCGCTTCCACCTCGTCCTTCGGCTCGACCCGGAACAGCCGCAGGATGCCCTGGGCGCAGGCGCCGAGGGCCACGGTGACCGGCTTGCACAGGCGGGCGAACCAGACCAGGCCGGGACCGAGCCAGAGCGCCGCCTTCTCGGGCGCCGCCATGGCCAGGTTCTTCGGCACCATCTCGCCGATGACCAGGTGGAAGAAGACCACCGCGGCCAGCGCGATGACATAGCCGAGCGGGTGGATCATGCCGTGCGGCAGGTGGATCGCCTCGAACAGCGGCTCCAGCAGGTGCGCCACCGTCGGCTCGGCGACCGCGCCGAGGGTCAGGGAGCAGACGGTGATGCCGAACTGGGCGGCGGCCATCATCTGCGGCAGCCGTTCCAGGCCGTGGAGCACCTGGCGGGCGCGGGCGGTGCCGAGCGGTTCGATCTGGCTGCGGCGGACGGAGACGAGCGCGAACTCGGCGCCGACGAAGAAGCCGTTGGCGAGCACGAGCAGCGCCGCGAAGAGCAGTTGCAGGAGGCTCATCGGGCGGCCTCCGGCACGCTCGCCACGGGGGCCGTCCTGACCAGGCGGACCCGTTCGGCGCGATAGTGGCCGACCTGGCGGACCGACAGGCGCCAGCCGGGCAGTTCGGCCCGGTCGCCGGGGGCCGGGATCCGGCCGAGCAGATCGGCGACCAGTCCGGCCACGGTCTCGTACGGCCCCTCGGGCACCTCCAGTCCTATGCGCGTCAGGATGTCGACGCGGCAGCCGCCGTCCACGTCCCAGGCGGGCCTGCCGTCCTCGGGCGGGGCGGGGGCCAGCTCGGGCATGTCCTTGGCGTCGTGCTCGTCGCGGACCTCGCCGACCAGTTCCTCGACGATGTCCTCCAGGGTGACCACGCCGGCCGTGCCGCCGTACTCGTCCACGACGACCGCGATGGGCTGCTCGCTGCGCAGCCGGGCGAGCAGGGGCTGCACGGGCAGGGTCTCGGGGACGAGGAGCGCCTTGCGGGCGATGCGGCCGACCGGGGTGCGCAGCCGGTCGTGGGCCGGGACGGCCAGCGCGTCCTTCAGGTGGGCCATGCCCACGATCTCGTCGATCTTCTCCCGGTAGACGGGGAAACGGGACAGCCCGGTGGCCCGGGTGAGGTTGACCACGTCCTCGGCGGTGGCCGAGTCCTGCAACGCGCTCACCTTCACCCGCGGGGTCATCACGTGCTGTGCGGTCAGCTCGCCCAGGGACAGGGTGCGCACGAACAGGTCGGCCGTGTCCTGCTCCAGGGCGCCGGCCAGGGCGGAGTGCCGGGCCAGCGAGACGAGTTCGCCGGGGGTGCGGGCGGAGGCCAGCTCCTCGGCGGGTTCCACGCCGAGGGCGCGGACCAGCCGGTTGGCGACCGTGTTCAGCGCGGAGATCACCGGGCGGAACAGGAGGGCGAAGCGGTGCTGCGGGCCGGCCACGAAGCGGGCCACCTGCAGCGGCCGGGACACCGCCCAGTTCTTGGGCACGAGTTCGCCGATCACCATCTGGATCGCGGAGGCCAGCAGCATGCCGACGACCACCGCGACGCCGGCCGCGGCCCCCTCGGGGACGCCGAGCGCCGTGAACGGGCCGCGCAGCAGCTCGGCCAGCGCGGGCTCGGCGAGCATGCCGACGACCAGGGAGGTGATGGTGATGCCGAGCTGGGTGCCGGAGAGCTGGAAGGACAGCTCCTTCAGCGACTCCACGACCGTGCGGGCGCGCGGGTCGCCGTCGGCGGCGGCCTTCTCGGCGTCCGGGCGTTCGACCGTCACGAGGCCGAACTCGGCCGCCACGAAGAATCCGTTGGCGAGGATCAGCAGGAAGGCCGCGGCGAGCAACAGCAGGGGGATGGTCACGCTGCCACCGCCTTGCCGCTATGTCGGGCAGGGGTGGCGCGGGTACTACAGGACGATCCGTCCATCGCCGGAGTAGGTCACTCCTCGGGTAGCAGGAACCCCTGTGCACCGGGTGGCACGCAGGGGCGGAGGCGCAGCGGGACGGCCTCCGCCCACCAGATTAATCAAGATCTGGGCTGGTGCGGCAGGGCGGGCGAGCCGGAGCGGGCCTCGGCGAGTTCCCTGAGGGTCCGGGCGTCGGCGATGGCCTGCTGTTTGGCGATGCCGGGCTGGATGCCGAGCGCGGGCAGGCTGGTGCCGTCGCTGAGGTCGAGGAAGACCCAGGGGTCACCCGGCCGGAGGTTCACCCGGAGGATCTCCGCCCAGGCCAGGCGCCGCTTGCTCGCGATGTTGACGACGGTGACGCCGGACTCGTCGGCGACCACTCTCACCCGGGCCAGCTGGGCGAGCACCCAGAGGCAGAGCGCGCCGGTGACGATGAAGCTGAGCCGGGAGCCCGGGCCGAGGTTCTCCAGCAGCAGCGCGATCCCGGAGATCACCACGAAGATCAGGACTCCGGCGGTGAGCAGGATCGCCCGGGTGCGGCCGGGCCGGAAGGTGACGGGCAGGGCGGGCAGGTCGGACATCTCGGGCGTACCCCTCAGAGGCGGCAGGCGTGGATGGCCGTGGTCAGGATGGCGCGGGCGCCGATGCCGTAGAGGTCGTCCATGATCCGCTGGGCCTCCTTGGCGGGGACCATGGCACGGACGGCGACCCAGCCCTCGTTGTGCAGCGGGGAGACGGTCGGGGACTCCAGGCCGGGGGTGAGCGCCACGGCCTTCTCCAGCTGCTCCACCCGGCAGTCGTAGTCCATCATCACGTACGTCCGGGCCACCAGGACGCCCTGGAGGCGGCGCAGGAACTGCTGGACCTTGGGTTCCTCGGCGTCGGCGCCGGTGCGGCGGACGACGATGGCCTCGGACTTCATGATCGGCTCGCCGAAGACCTCCAGGCCCGCGTTGCGCAGGCTGGTGCCGGTCTCCACGACGTCGGCGATGACCTCGGCGACACCGAGTTCGATGGCGGTCTCTACGGCGCCGTCCAGGTGCACCACGGAGGCGTCGATGCCGCTGTCCGCGAGGTGCTTGGCGACGATCCCCTCGTAGGAGGTGGCGACCGTGCGGCCCTTGAGGTCCTCGATGCCCTGCGCGGTGCCGGGCTTGGCGGCGAAGCGGAAGGTGGAGCGGGCGAAGCCGAGCGGCAGGATCTCCTCGGCGTCGGCGCCGGAGTCGATCAGCAGGTCACGGCCGGTGATGCCGATGTCGAGGCGGCCGGAGGAGACGTAGATCGCGATGTCGCGGGGGCGGAGGTAGAAGAACTCGACCTCGTTCTCCGGGTCGACGATGCGCAGTTCCTTGGACTCGCGGCGCTGCTGGTAGCCGGCCTCATGCAGCATCTCCGCCGCAGGGCCGGACAGTGAACCCTTGTTGGGGACGGCGATGCGCAGCATGAGGTCGGCTTCCTTCGTTCGTTCTCTACGGGACGGTGTGTGCGGGCTACGGCTTACAGGTGGGCGTAGACGTCGTCCAGGGAGATGCCGCGGGCGACCATCATCACCTGGACGTGGTACAGCAGCTGCGAGATCTCCTCGGCCGCCGCCTCCTTGCCCTCGTACTCGGCGGCCATCCAGACCTCGGCGGCCTCTTCGACGACCTTCTTGCCGATGGCATGGACGCCCTTTCCGACCAGTTCCGCGGTGCGGGAGGTGGCGGGATCGCCGTGGGCGGCCTTCTGCTGGAGCTCGGTGAACAGCTCCTCGAACGTCTTCTTGGACATGGTGAGCCCCACCCTAGCCGTTGTGCCGGCCGGTCTAGTGCCAGGGTTCGGATACCGAGCGGAGCGTGGCCGCCGTCGCCACGGCCGCCGTCACCGCCTCGTGGCCCTTGTCCTCGCTGGAGCCCTCCAGGCCGGCCCGGTCCAGGGCCTGCTCCTCGGTGTCGCAGGTGAGCACGCCGAAGCCGACGGGGACACCGGTGTCGACGGAGACCTGGGTGAGGCCCTGGGTGACGCCCTGGCACACGTAGTCGAAGTGCGGGGTGCCGCCGCGGATGACGACGCCGAGGGCGACGATCGCGTCGTAGCCCCGGCCCGCGAGGACCTTGGCGGCGACCGGCAGCTCGAAGCTGCCGGGGACCCGGATCAGGGTCGGCTCGTCGATGCCCAGGTCGCGCAGGGCGCGCAGGGCGCCGTCCACCAGGCCGTCCATCACCTTCTCGTGCCACTGCGCCGCGATCACGGCGACCCTGAGGTCGTCCACCTTGCGTACGGACACTTCCGGTGCGCCCTTGCCGCTCACTTCTTACCTCCGTGCTCTTTCGCTTACTGGTTGCCGCAGGCCGACACGGCGGGCGTGTCGAGCCAGGGCAGGTCGTGCCCCATCCGGTCCCGCTTGGTGCGCAGGTAGCGGAGGTTGTGCTCACCGGCCTGGACGGGCATCGGCTCCCGGCCGGCGACCTCGACGCCGTGGCGCCTGAGGGCGTCGGTCTTGTCGGGGTTGTTGGTCATCAGCCGGACCTCGCGCACGCCGAGGTCGGCGAGGATCCGGGCGCCGGCGCCGTAGTCGCGGGCGTCGGCGGGCAGGCCGAGCTCCAGGTTGGCGTCCAGGGTGTCGTGGCCCTGCTCCTGGAGTTCGTAGGCGCGCAGCTTGGACAGCAGGCCGATGCCGCGTCCCTCGTGTCCGCGCAGGTAGACGACGACTCCGCGGCCCTCCTCCTGGATGCGGCCGAGCGCGGTGTCCAGCTGGGGCCCGCAGTCGCAGCGCAGGGAGCCGAAGACGTCGCCGGTGAGGCATTCGGAGTGGACCCGGACCAGGACGTCCCGGCCGTCGCCGAGGTCGCCGTGGACGAGGGCGACGTGCTCGACGCCGTCGACGGTGGACCGGTAGCCGTAGGCGGTGAAGGTGCCGTGCCGGGTGGGCAGCCGGGTGGCGGCCTCGCGGCGGACGGTGGGCTCGCTGCCGCGGCGGTAGGCGACCAGGTCCTCGATGGAGATGATCGTCAGGCCGTGCTTGCGGGCGAACGGGATCAGCTCGGGCAGGCGGAGCATCCGGCCGTCCTCGCCGGCGATCTCCACGATGGCGCCGGCCGGGCGCAGGCCCGCGAGCCGGGCGAGGTCGACGGCGGCCTCGGTGTGGCCGTTGCGGGCGAGGACGCCGCCGGCCCTGGCGCGCAGCGGGAAGACATGGCCGGGGCGGACGAAGTCGGTGTGCCCGGCCGTGCCGCTCGCGAGCAGCCGGAGCGTGGTGGCGCGGTCGGCGGCCGAGATGCCGGTGCTCACACCGTGCACGGCGGTGGCGTCCACGGAGACGGTGAACGCGGTCTTCATCGACTCGGTGTTGTCCTCGACCATCTGCGGCAGCCGCAGCCGGTCCAGTTCCTCGCTCTCCATGGGAGCGCAGATCAGTCCCCGGCACTCGCTCATCATGAAGGCGACGATCTCGGGGGTGATCTTCTCGGCGGCCATCACGAGGTCGCCCTCGTTCTCCCGGTTCTCGTCGTCGACGACGATGATCGGGCGCCCGGCGGCGATGTCGGCGATGGCCTGCTCGACCGGGTCGAGCGCGAAGTTGTCGAAATCGTGGGTGTCGTGGAGGACGGGTGCCGAGGTCATGCCGGCGCTCCTTCCAGTGTGGGCCTTGCCGCCTTGCGGGAGCGCAGCCACCAGTCGCGCATGCCCCACAGGACGAGTGCGCCGTAGATGACGTAGACGAAGCCGGAGAAGGCGTAGCCGTTGGCGAAGTTCAGGGGGACGCCGACCAGGTCGACGAGCAGCCAGGCGATCCAGAACTCGACCATGCCCTTGGCCTGGGCGTACATCGCGACGATGGTGCCGACGAAGATGTAGGCGTCGGGCCAGGGGTCCCAGGACAGGGACGGGTAGGCCTGGAACAGCAGGGCGACGGCGACCGTGCCGGCGCCGGCGGCGGCGGCCATGGCCGCCCGCTCGCGCCAGGAGGCGAACCGGGGGGTGATCTGGCCGTCGCCGGACCGGTTCCGGGTGCGCTGCCACTGCCACCAGCCGTACAGCGCGACGGCCATGACGACGACCTGCTTGCCGGCGCTGCCGGTCAGATGGCCGTAGAAGGCGGCGAACAGGACGAGGCCGGACAGGAACTGCACGGGCCAGGTCCACAGGGAACGGCGCCAGCCGAGGGCGAGGGTGATCAGGCCCAGGATGTTGCCGGTCATGTCCGACCAGATGATGTGCTGGCCGAAGAGGGTGAACGCCTCGGAGTTCAGCCAGTTCACCGGCCGGCCCCCTGCCCGGCCGCGAGCAGCCGCTCCACGTACTTGGCGATGACGTCCACTTCGAGGTTGACCGGGTCGCCGGGCTGCTTCACGCCGAGCGTGGTCAGGGCGAGGGTGGTCGGGATGAGGCTGACCGTGAAGTGGTCCAAGGCCGCCTCCACGACGGTCAGGCTGATGCCGTCGACCGTGATGGAGCCCTTCTCCACGACGTAGCGGGAGAGGTCGGCGGGGAGGGAGATCTTCACGATCTCCCAGTGCTCGGAGGGCGTGCGGGCCAGGATCTCGCCGGTGCCGTCGACGTGTCCCTGCACGATGTGCCCGCCGAGGCGGGCGCCGACGGCGGTGGGGCGCTCCAGGTTGACGCGGGAGCCGACGGTGAGCGCGCCCAGGCTGGAGCGCTTCAGGGTCTCGGCCATGACGTCGGCGGTGAACTCGTCACCCTCGTGCTCGACGACGGTGAGACAGACCCCGTTCACGGCGATGGAGTCGCCGTGCCGGGCGCCCTCGGTCACGACGGGGCCGCGCAGCCGGAAGCGGGAGGCGTCGCCGAGGTTCTCGACGGCGGTGACCTCACCCAGCTCTTCGACGATTCCGGTGAACACTTCCCGGGTCCTCCTGCCTCTTCGGGCACGGACTCCGGGGCTGTCGATGACGACAGAATCCACGGGTGAGCACACACCGAGAGGCGTCGCCGAACGGACGCGTCCACGCGGACGAGCCTCGATACGGCGGCGCGCACACGGATACACGCGTGCCCGCCCGCCGCGCACTGCCTCCCATCCGGACTTTAACCGTCGGTCCAGGAATTTCACCTGGTCAACCGGCCGCTGGAAGCGACCGGGTCGCGGACTGTAACCGCCGGTTCGGACTTTCACCGACCCCGGAGTGCGCTGCTTCTGGTACAGGCCCAGTGTGCCACGCCCGCCACGCGTCCATACGGGTGGGCCATGTGGCCTCGCTCACAGTGCGTACCGATGCTTTCGCGCCACGCGACCGCCGGGGACAACCGGTCGTCGGACCAAGCGGGCCGAGGTTGGTCCGGACCATTGACCCTACTGGTCTAGTCCTCTTAAGGTGCGGTCGGGCTCGGCGGCGGTGACGACGGCCCTTGCCCGCCGCCGGGCCGCCAAGCCGGGGCCGACCCGGACCCGACCCGGGCCGGCCCGCCGACCGGGACCGCTACCGCTCCGGCGGCCCGAACAGCTCGTCCTGCGCCCGTTCCCGCGCGGTGAGCAGCGCCCCGCGCAGCACGGCCGTCCCGCCGAGGCCGCTCGCCCGCACCTCCGTGGGCAGCGGTGACATCCGGCGCAGCCGCTCCCCCACCAGCCCGGCGAGCACCGCTCCCCCGGCCCGGCCGACCTCCCCGCCGAGCACCACGCAGCCGGGGTCCAGGACGGCCACCACCGAGGCCGCGCCGACGGCGATCCGGTCGGCCAGCGCGCGCAGGAAGCGCTCGTCGGCCGCGGACGCCCGTGCCACCGCCCCGCGCACCACGCGCGCCGCCTCCGGCTCGTCCGCCGCCCCGCGCGCCGCCGCCCGTACCGCGCCCGGCGCGTCGGCAGGCCCGTCCACCGGCGCATCCATCGGCCCGGCCACCGACCCGTCCGCCGACCCGTCCGCCGTCCCGGGCGCCGGCAGTCCGTACTCGGCGGCCAGCGACACGACGGCCGCCGCCCCGGTCAGCGAGTGGAAGCCGCCGCCGCAGTCGGTCGCCGAGGGCAGCGTGCTCGTGCCCGGAACCGGCAGGAAGCCGATCTCGCCGGTGCCGCCGGAGGCGCCGCGGCGCAGGGTGCCGTCCAGGACGACGGCGGCGCCGACGCCGTGCCCCAGCCAGAGCAGGACGAAGGTGTCCCGGTCGCGGGCGGCGCCCTCGCGCTGCTCGGCCAGCGCGGCCAGGTTCGTCTCGTTCTCGACGGTCACCCGGGCGCCGGGCAGCCGGTCCTGGAGGGCGGCGACCAGGCTGCGGTGCCAGGCGGGCAGCCCGGCGGAGTCCCTGAGGTCGCCGGTGGCCGGGTCGATCAGGCCCGGCGCCCCGATGCCGACCGTGTGCAGCCGGTCCGCGCCGCCTTCCTTCACGGCCCGCTCCACCGCGGCCACCGCCTGCTCCACGGCGGGCCCGGTCCCGGTGTCCCCGCCGATCGGCGCGGACGCCTCGGCGAGCACCCGCCCGAGCAGGTCGGAGACCAGGACGAGGACGCCTTCGGTGCGCACGTCGAGGGCGGCGAGGTGGGCGCGGCCGGCGACGATGCCGTAGAGCCGGGCGTTGGGGCCCCGGCGCTGTTCGCCGGACTCGCCGACCACCGTGATCAGGCCGGCGGCCGTGAGCCGGTCCACCAGGTCGGCGACGGTCGGCCGGGACAGGCCGGTCAGCTGCTTCAGCTGCCCCGCCGTCAGCGGGCCTTCCTGCTGCAACAGCCGCAGGGCCAGCCGGTCGTTGAGGGCCCGGGCGGTGCTGGGTGATGCGGGCATGTCGGGAATCCTCCCAGATCGCTGCGGACCGGACGGCCGTACGTCTCGCACGGCCGCCACCCTATCTATCAGGCAGGGTTCCTGATAATTTACGCGCCGAGCTGCCGCGAGGGTCGGCCGGGGAGGGACAGGAACATGGGTGACATGAGCCCCGCACGCGAGGAGGTCCGGCGCGCACGGTACGCCGTGGCGGCCGTGTTCGCCGTGCACGGCTCCGTGACCGGGTCGTTCGCCACGCGGGTGCCCTGGATCCGGGAGCACGCCGGGCTGAGCGCCGGCCAGCTGGGGTTCGCGCTGGCCTTCACCGCGTTCGGCGCGGCGTGCGCGATGCCGCTGGCGGGCCGGGTCACCCACCGGTTCGGCAGCCGGGCGGCCCTGCGCGGGCTGCTGGCGATGTGGACGCTGGCCCTGGTGCTGCCGTCCCTCGCGCCGAACCTGGTCACGCTGTGCCTGGCGCTGTTCGCCTACGGCGCCTCCTCGGGCATGGCCGACGTCGCGATGAACGCGCTCGGCGTGGAGGTCGAGCGGCTGCTCGGCAAGTCGGTGATGTCCGGGCTGCACGGCATGTGGAGCGCGGGGGCCCTGACCGGCTCGGCGGCCGGCACCCTGGCCGCGCACCTCGGGGCGGACGCGCGGGTGCACTTCGCGCTGGCCGCGGCCGTCCTCACCGTGCTCGGCTGCGCGGTCTGCGCCTGGGTGCTGGACGTCCAGCCCGCCGAGGACGAGGAGCCGCCGCCGCGGTTCACGCTGCCGCCGCGCTCCGCCCTGCTGATCGGCGCCGTCGGGTTCTGCGCGGTGTTCGCCGAGGGCGCCACCCTGGACTGGTCGGCGGTGTTCCTGAAGGACCGGCTGGACGGCTCGGCCGGCCTGGCGGCGTCCGCCACCACCGGCTCCATGCTGACCATGGCCGTGGCCCGGATCGCCGGGGACGCGGTGGTGAACCGCTTCGGCGCGGTCCGCACCGTGCGGGCCGGCGGGGTGCTGGCCGTGCTGGGCGGGCTGCTGATCGTGCTCGCGCGGCACCCGGCGGCGGCGATGACCGGGTTCGCGCTGATGGGGCTCGGCATCGCGGTGGTCGTCCCGCTGTGCTTCGCGGCCGCCGGACACGCCGGTCCCAACCCGAGCCAGGCCATCGCGGGTGTGGCGACCGTCACCTACACCTCCGGGCTGATCGCGCCGAGCCTGATCGGCGGGGTGGCCCAGGCGACCAGCCTGATGGTGTCGTTCTGTGTGGTGACGGCGCTGGCCTGCGGGCTCGTCCTGTTCGCGGGCGTCCTGCGCGCCGCCGAACGCGGGGAGGGCGCGAAGGCGGAACCGCACGGCGCGGCGGTGTCCGGCCCGCACTCCTAGGCGATCGGCTATGTGAACCGAGTTCACATAGCCGTCCGCGTGGGCGGAGAACCGCCGCTTACCCGCACAATGGTTCGGACCGTCCTCATGTACGTAAGAAAGCGAAACCCCACCATGGACCTCGGCGTGCGCTGGAAACTGCACGGTGACGGGCGCACGCCCGCTCCCGGAGCGGTGGTACGCCCCGACGAACGGCTGTCCTGGCCCCGCACCGTGGGCCTGGGCGCCCAGCACGTGGTCGCGATGTTCGGCGCCTCCTTCGTGGCCCCCGTGCTCATGGGCCTGGACCCGAACCTGGCGATCATGATGTCGGGCGTGGCGACCGTGATCTTCCTGCTCGCCACCCGCGGCCGGGTGCCGAGCTACCTCGGCTGCTCCCTGTCGTTCGTGGGCGTGGCCGCCGTCATCCGCGCCCAGGGCGGCACCAGCGCGACCGTGACCGGCGCGGTGCTCGTCGTCGGCGCGGTGCTGTTCCTGGTGGGCCTGGCCGTGCAGCGGTTCGGCGCGCGGATCATCCACGCCGCCATGCCGCCGATCGTGACCGGTGCCGTCGTCATGCTGATCGGCTTCAACCTGGCCCCGGTGACCGCGTCCACCTACTGGCCGCAGGACCAGTGGACCGCCCTGCTGGTGATGCTCTTCACCGGGCTGGCGGTCGTCTGCCTGCGCGGTTTCTGGTCGCGCATCGCCATCTTCCTGGGTCTGGTCTTCGGCTACGGCATCTCCTGGGCCTTCGACCGGATCTTCGGCAAGATCCACTCCGTGAGCCCGAGCGGCAAGGTCACCGACCACTGGCGCCTGGACCTGTCCGCGGTCTCGCACGCCAACTGGATCGGGCTGCCCCACCTGCACGGGCCGTCCTTCCAGTGGTCGGCCGTCCTGGTCGCCCTGCCCGTGGTCATCGCCCTGGTCGCGGAGAACGCGGGCCACGTCAAGGCGGTCGGCGAGATGACCGGCGACCCGCTGGACGACAAGCTCGGCACGGCGATCTCCGCCGACGGTGTCGCCTCGGTGCTCTCCACCGCCGTCGGCGGCCCGCCGAACACCACCTACTCCGAGAACATCGGCGTGATGGCCGCGACCCGCGTCTACTCCACCGCCGCCTACTGGGCCGCCGCCGGCTTCGCGCTGCTCTTCGGCGTGTGCCCGAAGTTCGGCGCGGTCGTGGCGGCCATCCCGGGCGGGGTGCTCGGCGGCATCACCGTCATCCTCTACGGCATGATCGGCCTGCTCGGCGCCCAGATCTGGACCAACGCCAAGGTGGACCTGCGCAACCCGCTGAACCTGGTCCCGGCCGCCGCGGGCATCATCATCGGCGTCGGCAACGTCTCCATGAAGTTCACCGACACCTTCTCGCTCAGCGGCATCGCCCTCGGCACCCTGGTCGTCATCACCGGCTACCACGCCCTGCGCGCGTTCGCCCCGGCCCACCTGAAGGCGCAGGAGCCGCTGCTGGACGAGGGCACGTCGACGTACGACACGGAGGCGGAGGCGGACGCGGAGACCGGCTCGCGGGAGCACACGCGGGCGCCGCACGCCAAGTCCTAGCCGGCGCTCCCGCGTTCCGCCGTTCCCCCGTTCCGGGGAAGCACCGGGCCGGTCGGCACGCCGGCCGGCACCGGGCTGGGACGCTTCCGCCATGGCTACCCCCCTGGCGCGGCCCACGGCACGCATCACCCCCGTCGACGCCGTCGTGGCACGGATGCGCGCGCTGGACGCGGCCCTGCCCGCGCGGGACGGCGTCGCCGTGTTCAACCGCGTCTACCTCACCGTGACCGAGGAGGTCGGCCGGCGGCTGACCTCGGGCGCGTTCCCGGATCCGCGGGCGGCGAGCACGCTGGACGTGCGGTTCGCGGAGCGCTATCTGGCGGCGGTCGACGCGGCCGACGAGGACCGCCGCCCGCCCGCCTGCTGGCGGCCGCTGTTCCAGCTCCGCCGCCACCCCGGGGTACGGCCGTTGCAGTTCGCCCTGTCCGGCGTCAACGCGCACATCGGGCACGACCTGGCCCTGGCCCTGGTCGACACCTGCCGGGCGCTCGGCTGCGAACCGGCCGATCTGGAGGACGAGTTCGACCGGGTGGGCGAGCTGCTCGTGGCGCTGGAGGAACGCGTCCGCGAGGACCTCATGCCGGGCCCGGACCTGCTCCAGCTCGCCGACCCGCTCACCCATCTGCTGGGCTCGTGGAGCCTGGAGCGGGCCCGGGACGCGGCCTGGGCGGCGGCCCGCGCCCTGTGGGCGCTGCGGCACTGCACCGGGATCGCCGAGGAGTTCACCGAGCGGCTGGACGCGGCGGTGGGGTTCGCGGGCCGGATGCTGCTGACCCCGCTGCCCGGCTGAGCGGGGCCGAGGGGTTGGCGAAGGCGCGGGGATTGGCGAAGGCGCGGGCGGCCGGAATCCCGGTCCGGCCGCCCGCGCCTCGGTCCGTCTCCCGGGTCAGTCCTCGGGAAGCTCCACCGGGGCGATCTCGTCGTAGACGTCACCCGGGCCCGGGTTCGACGGGTCGGTCGTGCCGCCGAAGTGGTGCATCACGCCCCACACCGCGTTCAGCGCGGTCTGCACGGCGCCCTCGGCCCAGCCGGCCGTCCAGGAGATGTCGTCGCCGGCGAGGAAGATGCCCCGCTTGTCCTCGGGCAGCCGGTCCTGCATGAAGTGGGTGAACAGGCGCCGCTGGTAGCGGTAGTGGCCGGGCAGGTTGGCCTTGAACGCGCCCATGAAGTAGGGCTCGTTCTCCCAGGAGACCGTCACCGGGTTGCCGATGATGTGCTTGCGGATGTCGACCTTCGGGTAGATCTCGCCGAGCGACTTCAGCATGACCTCCATCCGCTCGTTCGCGGACAGCGGCAGCCACTTCAGGCTGTCGTCGCACCAGGTGTACGACAGACAGATCACGGCGGGCCGGTCCGGGCCGTCGTCGAGCAGGTAGGTGCCGCGGGTCATGCGGTCGGTGAGCGTCATCGACATGACGTCCCGGCCGGTCTCCTCGTCCTTGTCCAGCCAGAACGGCCGGTCCACGGGGACGAACAGCTTCGAGGACTCCATGTAGTGGGTGCGCTCGATCGCGGTCCAGTGGTCGATCGGGAAGAGCGAGTCGTCACAGGCGATCTTGGACAGCAGCATCCAGGACTGGGCGGTGAAGATCGCCGCCTGGTAGGTGCGGATGTCGCCGTCCGCGTCCGTCACCGTGATCCGGTTGCCCGCGGTGCGGTGCAGCCGGGTCACCGCCGGCTTCGGCTCGCCGCCCGGGTGCAGGGACTTCAGCGAGGTGCCGTGCGGCCAGTGCACGATCTTCTCCGGCTCCCGCTCCCACAGGCGCAGCGGCAGCTGCTGGGAGCCGCCGACGATGCCGCGGTGGTGGTCGTCGGCCTCGGTGTAGACGACGCGCAGGATCTCCAGGATGGAGTTCGGGAAGTCGGTGTCCCAGCCGCCGGTGCCGAAGCCGACCTGGCCGAAGATCTCCCGGTGCCGGAAGGACTTGAACGCCTCGGAGTCGCACAGGAAGCCGTAGAAGGTCTGGTTGTCGAGCTTCTCGACCAGCTTCGCCCAGATCTCCCGGATGCGCGGCACGTCCCGCTCGCGCATCGCGCGGTTCATGTCGGAGAAGTCGGCGCCCTCCTCCAGGCACTTGTTCCAGGCCTCGGCGACGTCCCGGTACACCTGGGGCAGGTCGTCGATGGTGACGGCGTAGTGCGACTCGCCCTTGAGGTCGACCACGGTCGACGGGGTGGCCTCGGCCAGCGGGTTCGGGAAGGGCCTGGTCTCCAGGCCGACCAGGTCGATGTAGTGCTGGAGGGCGGTGGAGGAGGGCGGGAAGCGCATGGCGCCCATCTCGGCGGTCAGCGAGTCGTCGCAGCCGTCGAAGCCGACCGTGCGGAGCCGGCCGCCGATCTGGTCGGCCTCGTAGACGACGGGCTTGAGACCCATCTTCATCAGCTCGTAGGCGGCCACGATGCCGGACAGGCCGCCGCCGATGACCGCGACCTCGGTGCCGTGCTCGGTCGCCGGGACCTGGCCGAGGCCCGCCGGGTGGGCGAGGAAGTCGTCGTAGGCGTAGGGGAAGTCCGGGCCGAACATGGTGATCGGCGGCTGCTGCTCGTCGGTGTGCTCGACGGCGTTGGGCACCGTGGACGTCATGGGGGTACGGACTCCTTGCGTGGTGGAACAGGGTGAGGCTGCTGCGGCCGCTTGCGCGCGGCTCTCCTTCGCGGCTGGTCCGCGGCTCAGACCAGGGACCCGTACAGACCGGGGCGGCGGTCCGCCAGGTACGGGTTGTTCTCCCGGGAGGCGGCCAGGAAGGCGGGGTCGGCGTCGGCGAGCACCAGCTGCTCGGCGCGGCCGGCGCGGGTGCGGGCGACGCCGTCGGGGCCGGCGAGGACGGAGAGGCCGATGAACTCGAACTCCCCTTCCTGACCGACCCGGTTGACGTACGCGACGTACATCTGGTTCTCGAAGGCGCGTACCGGGATCATCGACTCGGCGACGAACTGGAAGGGGTGCATCTGCGCGGTCGGTACGACGAGGAGGTCGGTGCCGGCCAGGGCGTGGGCCCGGACGTTCTCCGGGAACTCGACGTCGTAGCAGATCAGCAGGCCCACGGTGAGCCCGTTCAGCTCGGCCTGGACGACCTGCCGCTCGCCCGGCGTGAAGTGGTCGCGCTCGAAGCAGCCGAAGAGGTGGGTCTTGCGGTAGTTGGCGAGCCGGGTGCCGTCGGCGGAGATCAGCTGGGCGGAGTTGAAGACGGTGTCGCCGTCGCGCTCCGGGTAGCCGTAGACGAGGGCCAGGCCGTGCCGGGTGGCGATCTCGGCGACCGCGTCGGCCGAGTCGCCGTCGGCGGGCTCGGCGAGGCGGGCGATGTCGTCGCCGATCGCGTACCCGGTGAGGAACATCTCCGGCGCGGCCAGCAGCCCGGCGCCCGCGGCGGCGGCGCGGCCCGCGGCCTCGTCGAGGACCTTCAGGTTCTCGGCGATCGAGCCGGGACGGCCGGAGCTCTGGAGCAGGGCGGTGCGCATGCGTGATCCTCACCGGAACGACAGGGTTGGGGGGTCAGGAAGACGGTACGGGCGGCGCGCTCGGCCGGACAAGAAGGAGCCGTTGCGCGCGCGTGCGTGGTTCGTTGCGCGGAATCGGGGCTGGGCGGCGATTCGTTGCGCGGGCCGGTGGGCTTCCCCGGAAAAGCAGTCGGGGCGCCTTGTCGTACGCCGGGTGCGGGCCGTGCGGGGTTGCTCGCGCAGTTCCCCGCGCCCCTTCAGGGGGCGCTGCCCGCAGCCGGCGACGACAAGGCGCCCCGGGCCGCCGTCCGCTCCTACCCCGGTGCCCCGGAGGAGAAGCGGCGCAGCAGTGGTGACAGGACCAGGACGGACTTGGTGCGTTCCACGAACGGCTCGCCCGCGATCCGCTCCAGGACCCGCTCGAAGTGCCGCATGTCGGAGGCGAAGACCTGGGCGATCGCGTCCGCGTCGCCGGTGACGGTCGACGCGGCCACGACCTCCTGGTACCGCTCCAGACCCCGCTGGATGGTCTCCGGAGAGGTGTTGCTCCGGCAGTAGATCTCGATGTACCCCTCGGTCTCCCAGCCGAGCGCCGCCGGGTCCACCCGGACGGTGAACCCGGTGATGGCTCCGGTGGCCCGCAGCCGGTCCACGCGCCGCTTCACCGCGGGCGCGGACAGGCCGATCAGCTGCCCGATGTCCGCGTAGGAGCGGCGGGCGTCCTCGGCGAGGGCGTGCACGATGCGTTCGTCGAGATCGTTCAGCACAGGGGGTCGTTCACTTCTTCGGTTCGGTCACTTCACTGCCGTCACCGCGAGGTCGTCGTCGGCCGCGAGACGGGAACGGCGATAGCCGTACAGGAAGTAGAACACGAGCCCGACGGCCATCCAGCATCCGAAGACGACCCAGGTCACGGTGTCGAGGCTGAACATGTTGTACGCGCAGAACAGGAAGCCCAGCACCGGCAGCAGCGGCCCGAACGGCACCTTGAACGTCCGCTCCAGGTTCGGCCGCTTGCGGCGCAGCACGATGACCGCGACGTTGACCAGGGCGAAGGCGAACAGGGTGCCGATGCTGGTGGCGTCGACGAGCTTGCCCAGCGGGATGAGGGCGGCGAGCGCACCGCAGAACAGGGAGACGATCACCGTGTTGAGGCGGGGGGCGCCGGACTTGCGGTGGACCTTGCCGAGCGCCTTGGGCACCAGGCCGTCGCGGGACATCGCGAAGAGGATGCGGGTCTGGCCGTAGAGCACGGTGAGCACCACGCTCGCGATGGAGATGACCGCGCCCAGCGCCAGCATCGTGCCCCAGAAGGTCTGGCCGCTGACATCGTTCATGATCGCGGCGAGGGAGGCCTCCGAGCCGTCGAACTTCTTCCAGTTCCAGGCGCCGACGGCGACACCGGCGACGAGCACGTACAGCGCGGTGACGATGATCAGCGACAGCATGATCGCCCGCGGCAGGTCCCGCTTGGGGTCCTTGGCCTCCTCACCGGCGGTGGAGGCGGCGTCGAAGCCGATGTACGAGAAGAACAGCGTGGCGCCGGCGGCGCTGACGCCGCTCATGCCGAGCGGCATGAAGTCGGCGTAGTTGCCGGACTTGAAGCCCATGATGCCGACCGCGCAGAACAGCACGAGGGCGACGATCTTCACGCACACCATGATCGTGTTGGCGCGGGCGGACTCGCGGGCGCCGCCGAGCAGGAACACCATCGCCAGCAGGACGACGACCAGCGCGGGCAGGTTGATGACACCGCCCTCGCCGGGGGCCGAGGACAGCACGCTCGGGATGGTGACGCCGATGGTGCCGTCCAGCAGCTCGTTCAGGTACTCGCCCCAGCCGACGGCGACGGCGGCCACCGAGACGCCGTACTCCAGGATCAGGCACCAGCCGCAGACCCAGGCGACCAGCTCGCCCATCGTTGCGTATGCGTACGAGTAGGAGGAGCCGGCGACCGGGATGCTGCCCGCCAGCTCGGCGTAGGACAGGGCCGAGAACAGCGCGGTGAGGCCGGCGATCACGAAGGACAGGGTGACCGCGGGGCCGGCCTCGGGGACGGCGTCGCCGAGGACGACGAAGATGCCGGTGCCGAGGGTGGCACCGATGCTGATCATGGTCAGCTGCCACAGCCCGAGGGAGCGCCGAAGCTGTCCTCCCTCGCCGTGGCCGCCCTCCGCGACCAGGCGTTCCACCGGCTTGCGACGCATCAGGCGCGCGGCGACGCCCGGGGACGCGGGGGCGGCCGGTATCTGGTTCTGCGGGGGTGCGCCTTGGTCGAGCACGCGCTGGCTCCTTATCGCTGCCGGTGTGGTGCGGACGCGGACCGGCGGATGAGCCGGCCCTCGTGGACGGGGACCGGTGGGCCTGCGAGGGCAGGAACCCACCGAGCGGGGTCCCCGCCACGCACGTACTAGCGCAGCACCCTATGAGGCGGGCCTTCACGGGCGTAATGCAGCAACCTTGCGCATCCCCGCAGAATCATTGCGTTCATCCGCCCCGAATGACAAATCGTTGCGCGCGCGGTTTCGACCGTTGCGCAACGCCCTGAGGCGCACCTTTTCCGAGGTCGGCGGATACGGCGACGGCCCCCGCCGTTCCCGGGTGGGGAACGGCGGGGGCCGTCGTGCGGATCGCGGCAGGCCGCGGGTCAGCTCCAGCTGGCGTGCAGCGGCTTGCCCTCGGCGTAGCCGGCCGCGCTCTGGATGCCGACGATCGCCTTCTCGGCGAACTCCTCCAGCGAGCCGGCGCCCGCGTAGGTGCAGGAGGAGCGGACGCCCGCGATGATCGAGTCGATCAGGTCCTCGACGCCCGGGCGGGCCGGGTCGAGGAACATCCGGGAGGTGGAGATGCCCTCCTCGAACAGCGCCTTGCGGGCGCGGTCGTAGGCCGACTCCTCCGAGGTGCGGTTGCGCACGGCACGCGCGGAGGCCATGCCGAAGGACTCCTTGTAGGCACGGCCCTGGGCGTCGTGCTGGAGGTCGCCCGGGGACTCGTAGGTGCCGGCGAACCAGGAGCCGATCATCACGTTGGACGCGCCGGCCGCGAGGGCCATGGCGACGTCGCGCGGGTGGCGGACACCGCCGTCGGCCCACACGTGCTTGCCGTACTTCTTCGCCTCGGCGGCGCACTCCAGGACGGCCGAGAACTGCGGGCGGCCCACGCCGGTCATCATGCGGGTGGTGCACATGGCGCCCGGGCCGACACCGACCTTGATGATGTCGGCGCCCGCGTCGATGAGATCCTTCACACCCTCGGCGGAGACGATGTTGCCGGCGACGATCGGGACCTTCGGGTCGAGGGCGCGCACCACCTGGACGGCGCTGATCATCGACTCCTGGTGGCCGTGCGCGGTGTCGATGACGAGCGTGTCCACGCCCGCGTCGAGCAGCTGCTTGGCCTTGCCCGCCACGTCGCCGTTGATGCCGACCGCGGCGGCGATCCGCAGCTTGCCGTCGGCGTCCACGGCCGGGGTGTACAGCGTGGCGCGCAGGGCGCCCTTGCGGGTGAGGATGCCGGCGAGCCTGCCGTCCTTGTCGACGGCCGGGGCGTAGCGGCGGTTGTGGTGGTCGAGGGTGTTGAAGGCCTCGCGCGGGTCGATGTCGGCGTCCAGCAGGAGCAGATCCTTGGACATGACGACTTCGAGCTGGGTGAAGCGGTCGACGCCGGACAGGTCGGCGTCGGTGACGACACCGACGGGCCGGCGGTTCTCGTCCACGACCACGCCGGCGTTGTGCGCCCGCTTGGGCAGCAGCGCCAGGGCGTCGGCGACGGTCTGGTGCGGGGCCAGCACGATCGGGGTGTCCAGCACCAGGTGCCGGCTCTTCACCCAGGAGATCACATCGGTGACGACGTCGATCGGGATGTCCTGCGGGATGACCACGAGCCCGCCGCGGCGGGCCACCGTCTCGGCCATGCGGCGGCCGGCGATGGCGGTCATGTTCGCGACGACGAGCGGGATGGTGGTGCCCGTCCCGTCCGGCGAGGCGAGGTCCACGCCCTGACGCGAGCCCACCGCGGAGCGGCGCGGCACCATGAACACGTCGTCGTACGTCAGGTCGTACGCGGGCTGGATGTCATTGAGGAAACGCACGTGCTGCACATCCCAGTCGATCAGAGGTGACCCCCTGACAGGTGTGCCAGGGGGAAAGAGCACGTACTTCATTCTCCCATGGCGGGCCGTCTGTCATGCCCTGACAGAACATCCAGGGTCGCCACCGGGCGGCTAGGAGGTTCCTCCAAGGGCGAGGGCGACGGTGAGGGCGGTGGTGCGGTCCGCGGCCTCGGTGAGGACCTCCTCGGCCGTCCGCCACTCCTCGGGCCGGGCCTCGGCGTACGGCCGCCAGCCCCGTACGACGATCAGCAGCCCCCGTTCGACGGCGCCCTCGGGCCAGACCGTGTGATCGGACAGGGAGTCGGCCAGCGCGTCCCAGTTGCGGCCGAACCAGTCGGGCAGCGCCAGGGACCGGGCGGCACGGTCCATCAGGCCCGCCTTGTCCGTGACGCCGTCGAGGTCGAGCACGGCCACGAGCGGGCCGGCCGGGTCTTCGCTCATCTCAGTACCGCCCGGAACGAGTCGTAGTGGTCATCGGTGTAGTAGATCTCCCCGCCCTGCCCGGTGACCAGGCGCCGGGCGCCCCGGTCATGGGAGCCGGGGGTCTTGACGGTGTACTCGTGGTAGTAGCCGCGCCGGTGCCTGGGCAGGTGCTGCTCGAAGTTCCCGAAGACGGCCCCGTCCTGGGCGTAGGGGAAGGGCCCGCCCCGGTCGATCAGGGCCAGTGTGGCGCGGGCCTCGGCGGGCAGCCGGGAGGCGGGGACCGTGGCCATGCCGTGCGCCCAGGCCGGGGTGGAGGCGCCCGGGGAGGCCGGCGGGGAGGCGCCGGAACATCCGGTCAGGAGAACGGCGAGACAGATCAGCAGCCCGGCGAGGGCGCGGGGGACGAACCGTGGCGGCATGCGTCGATGCTGCCACGGCCGTCCCGTCCGGGCCCGCCGGGGAGGCGCCGTCAGACTCCGTCGGGGTCCTGGCGGCTGAGCGCCGGCTTGGGCGCCTGGCCCGCCGTCAGCAGGTGGTCGGCGGCCGAGGTGTCGGTCACCAGGCTGGTGACCAGCCCGGAGCGCAGCACCGCGTCGATCGCGGCGGCCTTGCGCTGCCCGCCCGCGATCGCCACCACCTCCGGGATACGGCGCAGCTGGTCGGTCTTGACCGTGATGCACCGCTCCCCCAGGTCCCGGCCGATCCGGCGCCCCTCGGCGTCGAAGAGGTGCGCCGACATCTCGGCGGCGACACCGAGCGAGGCGTAGTGCGCGCGCTCCTCGTCGCTGAGCATGTCGTGCACGGTCGAGATGCCCGGCTCCCAGGAGCCGATGGAGACACAGGCGACCGTGACCTTGTCGAAGTACTCGAAGGCCCGGGCGATCCCGGTCTGGCTGCGCAGCGCCGCCGCGGTGGCCGCGTCCGGCAGCAGCATCGGCGCGTAGATGGGGTGCGCGTCGCCGCCCGAGACCTGGGCGGCCCGGCGGACGGCCTCCACCGAGCCGCGCTCGGCGGTCCCGGCGTCGTACACGCCCGTCAGCTGCACCACCGTGCACGGCGGCAGCCGGTCGAGCGCCGCCGCCATGTGGATCGTGGACCGGCCCCAGGCCAGCCCGAGCACGTCACCCTCGTTGACGAGTTCGCCGAGCAGGTCGGCGGCGACCTCACCGAGGTTCTCGGGGTCCGGGGTCTCCTCCGCCTCGGCCGGGGACTCGACCACGACGGCGTGCCGCAGCCCGTAGCGGGCGCGGAGCGCGTCGGAACGCTCGGCGTCCAGCTCGGCCGGCACACGGATCTCGATACGTACGAGGTCCCGTTCGAGGGCGGTCTCCAGGACCCGGGCCACCTTGAAGCGGCTGACGCCGAACTCCTCCGCGATCTGGATCTTGGACTTGCCCTCGAGGTAGAAGCGGCGGGCCATGGCCGCCGCCTGCACCAGCTCAGCGGGTCCCATCCGCATGGCTGACCGGCCCGCCGACATACCCGACACGGCGATCTCCTCACTGCTGTTCACACTCTGGATTCGCCGTTCATCCTCGCAGATTCGGGGCGACTGATCCGCCCTGATGGGCGGCCTTCATTCAACCGTTCACTTCGCCGTGGCTCAGTGGTCGCATGCCCAGGACGCCTTGGCGGTGGCCGACTCCGCCTGGGCGCGCAGCGCGCGCACCGCCTCGGCCGGGTCCTCGGCCCCGTACACGGCCGAGCCGGCGACGAACACGTCCGCCCCCGCGTCCGCGCACCGCTCGATGGTGGCGGCCGACACACCGCCGTCGACCTGGAGCCACAGCTGCAGACCGTGCTTCTTGATCAGCTCCCGGGTGCGGCGGATCTTCGGCAGCATGATGTCGAGGAACGCCTGGCCGCCGAAGCCCGGCTCGACCGTCATGATCAGCAGCATGTCGAGTTCCGGCAGCAGGTCCTCGAACGGCTCGATGGGCGTCGCGGGCTTCAGCGCCATGGACGCACGGGCGCCCTTCGCGCGGATCTCCCGGGCGAGCCGCACCGGGGCGGCCGCCGCCTCCACGTGGAAGGTGACCGACGACGCCCCCGCCTCGACGTACTGAGGGGCCCACCGGTCGGGGTCCTCGATCATCAGGTGGCAGTCCAGCGGGGTGTCCGTCGCCCGGGCCAGGGACTCCACCACCGGCACGCCGAGGGTGAGGTTCGGGACGAAGTGGTTGTCCATGACGTCGACATGGAGCCAGTCGGCGCCGCGGACCGCCTCGGCCTCGTCCGCGAGGCGGGCGAAGTCGGCGGACAGGATGCTGGGATTGATCTGCACGGACATGGGCCCAAGCCTATGCCCTGTGGGGGACGCCTGTTCGGGCCCGGGGCGGCCGGCGCTACGCGGTCCTGCGGATCAGGGCCAGGTACATCGCGTCCGTGCCGTGCAGATGGGGCCACAGCTGGATGTCCGGGCCCTCGCCCAGGCCGGGGAGGCCGGGGAGCAGGGGGCGGGCGTCGATCAGGTCGGTGCCGGGGTGCTGTTTGAGGACGTCGGCGACCACCGCCCGGGTCTCGGCCAAGTGCGGGGAGCAGGTGGCGTAGCCGACGACCCCGCCGACGCGTACGGAGTCCAGGGCGGTGCGCAGCAGGGCGCGCTGGAGCGGGGCGAAGGTGTCCAGGTCCTCGGGGCGGCGGCGCCAGCGGGCCTCGGGGCGGCGGCGCAGGGCGCCGAGGCCGCTGCACGGGACGTCCACGAGCACCCGGTCGAAGCTGCCGGGCCGCCACGGCGGACGGGTGCCGTCGGCAGCGATGACCTGGTACGGGCCCGGGTTGCCGTGCAGCGCCTTGGCTACCAGGCCGGCCCGGTGCGGCTGCTTCTCGGAGGCGAGCAGTACGGCGCCGCGCTCGGCGGCGAGGGCGCCGAGCAGCGCGGCCTTGCCGCCGGGTCCGGCGCAGCCGTCGAGCCACTTCGTGTCGGGCCCGTCGAGCGGGGCGTTCGCGAGCGCGAGGGCGACCAGCTGGCTGCCCTCGTCCTGCACGCCGGCCCGGCCCTCGCGCACGGCCTCGACCGCGCCCGGCTCGCCGCCCTCCGCGAGCCGTACGGCGTACGGCGACCAGCGGCCCGGTACGGCGGCGTCCTCGCGCAGCAGTTCCTCGGTGGTGGCCCGTCCGGGCCGGGCGACCAGGGTCACCTCGGGCCGTTCGTTGTCGGCGGCCAGCAGCTCCTCGATGCCCGTCCGGCCGCCGCCGAGGGAGTCCCAGAGCGCGGAGACGACCCAGCGCGGGTGCGAGTGCACCACGGCCAGGTGGTCCTCGGGGTCCTCGTCATAAGGCGGCGCGACCTTCTCGGTCCAGCCCGCCAGGTCGTCCTGCGCGACCTTGCGCAGCACGGCGTTGACGAACTTGGCCCGGCCGTCGCCGAGCACCACCCGGGCCAGCTCCACGGAGGCGGAGACGGCGGCGTGGGTCGGGATCCGGGTGCCGAGCAGCTGGTGCACGCCGAGGCTGAGCACGTCCAGCACCGGCGGGTCGACCTCGCGCAGCGGCCGGTCGACACAGGCGGCGATGACGGCGTCGTAGGTGCCCTGCCGGCGCAGCGTGCCGTACACCAGCTCGGTGGCGAGCGCGGCGTCCCGGGCGTCGAAGTCGCCCTTGTCGCGGGCCTTGCGCAGCAGCGGGGGCAGCACGAGGTTGGCGTAGGCGTCCCGCTCGTCCACCGCGCGCAGCGCCTCGAAGGCCAGGATGCGGACGGGGTCCTTCTGGGGACGGCGGTAGGGCTTGGCGGGCCTGCGGGGCCGCCGGGAGGACTCGCTCACGAAAAAGGTGCTCCGGAGGTAGAAGGGGATGCCTCTCCAGCCTACGTCGGGGCATCTCCGCCACCGCCGTCCGGGGCGTCAGCCGCCGAGCGTCTCGCCCTCCGCGATGCGCACCCCGCGCGCCCAGTCGGCCGCGCGCATCGGCTTCTTGCCCTGGGCCTGCACCCAGAGCAGTTCGACGGCGTACGAGCCGGTACCCACGTGCACGCTGTTCTTGCCCACCGCGAGCCGGCCCGGCGCGAGGCCGGTCCGCTCGGGCACGGGGGTGACCTGGACGAGCTTGAGGCGCTCGCCGCGGAAGGTGGTCCAGGCGCCGGGCGCCGGGGTGCAGCCGCGCACGACCCGGTCGACGCGCAGCGCGGGCGCCGCCCAGTCCACCTGGGCGTCCTCGACGGTGATCTTCGGCGCGAGGGAGACGCCCTCGGCGGGCTGCGGCACGGCCTTCAGGGTGCCGTCCTCGATGCCGTCCATGGTGGCGGCGAGCAGCCCGGCGCCCGCGAAGGCGAGCCGGGTGAGCAGGTCGCCGCTGGTGTCGGTGGGGCGGATCTCCTCGGTGACGGTGCCGTAGACGGGCCCGGAGTCCAGGCCCTCCTCGATGAGGAAGGTGGACGCCCCGGTGATCTCGTCGCCCGCCATGACGGCGTGCTGCACGGGCGCGGCGCCGCGCCAGGCGGGCAGCAGCGAGAAGTGCAGGTTGACCCAGCCGTGGGCCGGGATGTCCAGGGCGGGCCGGGGCAGCAGGGCGCCGTAGGCGACGACCGGGCAGCAGTCCGGGGCGATCTGCTTCAGCCGCTCCAGGAAGTCCGCGTCCCGGGGCTTGAGCGGCTTCAGCACCTCGATCCCGGCCTCCTCCGCCCGTTCGGCCACGGGGGACGCGACCAGCCTGCGCCCGCGCCCGGCCGGCGCGTCGGGCCGCGTGACGACGGCGGCCACCTCGTGCCGCCCGGAGGCGAGCAGGGCGTCCAGGGCGGGAACGGCGACCTCGGGGGTACCGGCGAAGACGAGCTTCATGGGCGGGATCGGGCCTCTCGGGCGGGGGCGGTCGGGCAGCGCACCAGTCTATGACCATGGACGGCGCACGGGTGGGCGACCGGCGTACGCATATGCCCGTACGCCCCCAGCCCGTGACCAGCGGAGGGTCGGCGCGTTGGTCAAGAAAGAGTTGACCACATCGGGCCGCTTTCGCGGCCGAATTCCTTTCAACGCCGGTTCGAGAGGCTTGTTCATGGCCGACCACGCAACCCACGACGCCCAGGCCCGGGCCAGCCTGCACTTGCTGGTGCGGGACATCGAGCGGGTCCGCCGGCAGGTGGACGCGCTGCGCACGCTCACCGCCCAGCTGGGCAACGTCTACCGCCCGCGCCGCTCCGGCCCGTCCACGGGCTTCGTCGTCTACGGACGTGCCCCCGCCCCGACGGTCCGTCTCGCCCAGGAACTCCGCGACAGTGTCGAGACGCTGGTCACGGCCGCGGTGGACTTCGACCGCTCACTCGGTTTCTCGTGGGACGCGGTGGGCTCGGCGCTCGGGGTCACCAAACAGGCGGTGCACCGCCGCTACGGCGCCCGCCGCGCGGCGGCCCAGGCGGCGGCCGAGGCGGAGCGGACGCCGGAGCCGTCCGGCACCCGCACGATCAATGTGAACACCGGGCTGCCCGCCGTGCCGACGGTGCCCGCGGCCCGCTCCATGCCCACCCAGCCGACCGCGACGGCCCCCGCCCGCCGCGACGACACCCGCCCCGCCACCTTCCCCAGCCCGCGCAACGGCTGACCCACCGACCGCCCCGTCCCCCGCCCTTCCGGAGAGACCCGGGAGGGCGGACGTGTGGGGCGGGCACCCCCGCCACACCCCGGAGCCCACCCGGTGCCCAGCCGCCCGTCCCCCGCCCGGCACCCGACCCGACCGCCCGGTGGCCGGTACCCGGCGGCTCAGCCGATGTCCGGTGGGTCGACGCGGACCCGTACCTGCTCGGCGCTGCCACGGGCCATCCGGGCGGCCTGGGCGGTCTTCAGGGCCGTGGCCAGGGCGGCGCCGCTGCCCGGCGGGACGCGGACGAGGGCCCGTTCCCAGTGTTCGCCGGGCGGGGGCGCGCCGGGCCGGCGCGGCCGGCCGGGCTGCGCGGGCGGCAGCGGGACCGGGCCCAGCACCTCGGCGTCCGGCGGCAGTTCGACGGCCGCCAGGAACTCGGCGACGGCCGCCGGCGGTCCGGACACGGCCGCCATCCGGGACACCGGCGGGAAGCCCAGTTCGGCCCGCTCGGACAGTTCGCGCACGGCATGCCCGACGGGGTCCCAGCGCACCAGCGCCTGGACGGGCCGCAGGGTGGGCTCGGCCACCACGACCACGGTGCCCCCCTCGCTCTGCGGCCGCACCAGCGCACCGGCCGCGATCCACCGGCGCAGCGCGTCCTCCCCGGCCCGCAGATCGGGACGCCCGAGCATGGCCCAGCCGTCCAGGAGCAGGGCCGCCGCGTAGCCGCCCTCGGCCACCGGTTCGGCGCCCGGCGTGCTGACCACCAGCGCGGGCGTGTCCGGCACGGTGTCCAGTACATGCTCGCGCCCCGAGGTGCGCACCGGTACGGCGGGAAACGCGCGCCCCAGTTCCTCGGCGGTGCGGCGCGCGCCGACGATCTGGGCGCGGAGCCGGAAACCACCGCACTCCGGGCAGTGCCAGGCGCTCTCCCCCTGCCCGCACCAGCCGCACCGCAGCACGCCCCCGTCCTGTCCCTCCAGCGGCCCCGAGCAGTGCCGGCACCGGGCGGGCGCCCGGCAGCGGGCGCAGGCCATGCGGGGGGTGTAACCGCGCCGGGGCACCTGCACCAGCACCGGTCCGTGCCGCAGCCCCTCGCGGGCGGCCTGCCAGGCGAGGCTGGGCAGCCGGGCGGCGCGGGCCGCCTCGTCGCGCGCGAGGTCCTCGTCCCCGACGGTCCGCACCAGGGGCGCGGCCCGGCGCACCTGCTCGCGCCCGGCGACCAGCGGCCGGGCCCAGCCGGTCTCGACGAGCTGGGCGCCCTCCACGGTGCAGCCCCAGCCCCCCAGCAGGAAGGCGCACCGGTCCAGCGCGGCCCGCAGCAGCAGCACATCGCGGGCGTGCGGCTGCGGGGCGTGCGGCTCGCTGTGGCTGTCGTCGCCGTCGTCCCAGACGGCGACGAGCCCGAGGTCCCGCACGGGCGCGAACATCGCCGCCCGTGTCCCGACGACGGCGCGCACGGATCCGCGCCGCACCGCCAGCCACTCGGCGTACCGCTTCTCGGGGCCGGCCTCGGCGGTGAGCAGCGCGTGCCGGCCGGGGCCGAGCAGCGCGGTCAGCGCGGCGTCGACACGCGCGGCGGCCCGCCCGTCCGGTACGACGACCAGGGCGCCCCGCCCGGAGGCGAGGGTGGCGGCGACGGCCCGGGCCAGCTCCTCGCTCCACATCGGTCCGGGCAGCGCGTTCCACACGGCCCTGGGCGACCCGCCGGAGGCCAGCGCGTCGAGGAAGGCGCCCCCGTGCTCGTACCGCGCCCAGGAACCGGCGTCGGGCGCCTCGGGCGGGGGCAGCGGCTCAGGGGACGGCCGCTGCTCGGCGCGGGCGTTGCGCGGCGGTACGGCCAGTTGCAGCACGTCGGCGAGGCTGCCCGCGTACCGGTCGGCGACGGCCCGCGCGAGGCCGAGCAGTTCCTCGCCCAGTACCGGCTCCGGCGACACGACCTGGGCGAGCGCGGCCAGCGGCCCGGAGTAGTCGGACTCGGCCCGGCGCTCGACGATGAAGCCGTCGATGAGCCCGCCGCCCTCCCGGCGCCCCTCGCGCACCCGGTGCCGCCCGGCGCCGAACCGCACCCGCACCCGCACCCCGGGCTGTGCCTGGGCGTCCAGCTCGGCGGGCACCGCGTAGTCGAAGTACCGGTCGAGGTGGAGCACGCCCTTGTCGACCAGCACCCGGGCGACGGGCAGCTCCGGCGCCAGCGCGGCCCCCCGCCAGGTCCGCGGCTTGGCCCGCGGCACCTTGGCCTTGCGCACACTCTCCCGGATCAGCGCGAGCTGCTCCGGCGGCGCCCCTTCGGCCCCACCGCCCCCGTCTCCCCGGGACACCCCGTTCTCGCTGCTCACGCCAGCATTCTTACCAAACCCCACCGACAATGCCCGGCCGGCAGAATCGCCGGCCGCCCCGCGACGCGCCGAGGCCCGGCCCCCGTAGCGGGGAAGCCGGGCCTCGGTGGGCGGGCGGGTGTGGGTTACAGGCCGGCGGCGGCGCGCAGGGCGTCGACGCGGTCCGTGCGCTCCCAGGTGAACTCGGGCAGCTCGCGGCCGAAGTGGCCGTACGCGGCGGTCTGGCCGTAGATCGGGCGGAGCAGGTCGAGGTCGCGGATGATCGCGGCCGGGCGGAGGTCGAAGACCTCGTCGATCGCCTTCTCGATCTTCTCGGGGTCGATCTTGTGGGTGCCGAAGGTCTCCACGAAGAGGCCGACGGGCTCGGCCTTGCCGATGGCGTAGGCGACCTGGACCTCGCAGCGGGAGGCCAGGCCGGCCGCCACGACGTTCTTGGCGACCCAGCGCATCGCGTACGCCGCCGAGCGGTCCACCTTGGACGGGTCCTTGCCCGAGAAGGCGCCGCCACCGTGCCGGGCCATGCCGCCGTAGGTGTCGATGATGATCTTGCGGCCGGTCAGGCCCGCGTCACCCATCGGACCGCCGATCTCGAACCGGCCGGTCGGGTTGACCAGCAGGCGGTAGCCCTCGGTGTCCAGCTTGATGCCCTCGTCCAGCAGGGCCTTCAGCTCCGGCTCCACGACGAACTCGCGGATGTCGGGGGCGAGCAGCGACTCCAGGTCGATGTCGGAGGCGTGCTGGGACGAGACGACCACCGTGTCCAGACGGACGGCCTTGTCGCCGTCGTACTCGATGGTGACCTGCGTCTTGCCGTCGGGGCGCAGATAGGGGATGGTGCCGTTCTTGCGGACCTCGGACAGGCGCTTGGACAGGCGGTGCGCCAGGAAGATCGGCAGCGGCATCAGGGTCGGCGTCTCGTCGGACGCGTAGCCGAACATCAGGCCCTGGTCGCCCGCGCCCTGCCGGTCCAGCTCGTCGTCGTCGCCCTCGACCCGGGCCTCGTACGCGGCGTCGACACCCTGGGCGATGTCCGGGGACTGCGCGCCGATGGACACCGAGACACCGCAGGAGGCGCCGTCGAAGCCCTTCTTGGAGGAGTCGTAACCGATGTCCAGGATCTTGTTGCGGACGAGGGTCGCGATGTCCGCGTAGGCCTTGGTCGTCACCTCGCCGGCCACGTGCACCAGGCCGGTGGTGATGAGCGTCTCCACGGCGACCCGGGAGGTCGGGTCCTCACGCAGAAGCGCGTCGAGAATGGTGTCGCTGATCTGGTCAGCGATCTTGTCGGGGTGACCCTCGGTCACGGACTCCGAGGTGAACAGGCGACGGGACACAACGCTCCCTGTGGTTGCAGCGGCTGCTGGCTGATCATTTGCGATCGACGCGGGGCTGCGCCCGGCGTCGACCGTGAACAGTTTATCGGTCGCACTCCGCCGACGGGCCACCCGTCTCGCCTCTCGGGAGCGCTGTGACCTGCGGCACGGGCATTCTGCCCAATGCCCGGCGGCCTTGGCCAGGGTCGCCACGCCCAATTCCGGCGTGGCGTGAACACGACCCAGGCCCGCCCGGCCGGGTGGCGCCGGTCAGCCCAGGCGCCGGACGACCAGGTCCCAGACGGTGTCGGCGAGGTCCTCCTTGGGGCCGTACGGCACCGGGGTCTCGCTGCCGTCGGCGCCCAGCACCACGGCCTCGCTCTCCTCGGCGCCGAAGGTCTTGCGCTCCCCCACTTCATTGACCACGAGCAGGTCACAGCCCTTGCGGGCGAGCTTGGCGCGGCCGTTGGCGAGGACGTCGTCGGTCTCGGCGGCGAAGCCGACGATCACCTGTCCGGGCCGGGCCCGCTCGGCCGAGATCTCCGCGAGGACGTCCGGGTTGCGCACCAGGACGATCGGGTCGGGCTCCTGGCCGTCCTTCTTCTTGATCTTTCCGGCGGCATAGGCGGACGGCCGGAAATCGGCCACGGCGGCGGCCATGACGACCGCGTCGGCGTCCGCGGCGGCCTTCAGGACGGCTTCCCGCAGCTGCACGGCGGTGCCCACCCGGACGACGTCCACGCCCGCCGGGTCGGGCAGGCCGGTGTTGGCCGCGACCAGCGTGACCCGGGCGCCGCGGGCGGCGGCGGTGCGGGCGAGGGCGTAGCCCTGCTTGCCGGAGGAGCGGTTGCCGAGGAAGCGGACCGGGTCGAGGGGTTCGCGGGTGCCGCCGGCGGAGACGACGACGTGCCGTCCTTCGAGGTCGGGCGTGGCGCTGCCGCGGGCCAGCACCCGGCGGCAGACCTCGAAGATCTCGCCCGGGTCGGGCAGCCGGCCCTTGCCGGTGTCGACGCCGGTGAGGCGGCCGACGGCGGGCTCGATGACGACGGCGCCGCGACGGCGCAGGGTGGCGACGTTCTCCTGGGTGGCCGGGTGCTCCCACATCTCGGTGTGCATCGCGGGTGCGAAGACCACCGGGCAGCGGGCGGTGAGCAGGGTGTTGGTCAGCAGGTCGTCGGCGAGGCCGTGGGCGGCCTTGGCGAGCATGTCCGCGGTGGCCGGGGCCACCACCACCAGGTCGGCGTGCTGGCCGATGCGGACGTGCGGGACCTCGTGGACGTCGTCCCAGACCTCGGTGGCGACCGGGTTGCCGGACAGCGCGGACCAGGTGGCGGCGCCGACGAAGTGCAGCGCGGCGGCGGTGGGCACCACCCGGACGTCATGGCCCGACTCCGTGAACCTCCTCAGCAGCTCACAGGCCTTGTACGCGGCGATACCGCCGCTGACCCCCAGCACGACCTTCGGCTTGTCCACCATGGCTCCTCGCATTCGAGAATCTGCACCACCCATGACACACCACAGGCCCGGCAGAATGACTGCCGGGCCTGTGGATAAGTCAAACGCGATCTGAAAGTACTACTGCGCCGGGCCGTCGACAGCCTCGGAGGTCAGCAGACCGGCGTTGATCTCGCGCAGGGCGATCGAAAGCGGCTTCTCGTGCACGTGGGTGTCGACGAGCGGACCGACGTACTCAAGGAGGCCCTCACCGAGCTGCGAGTAGTACGCGTTGATCTGGCGGGCACGCTTGGCCGCGTAGATCACGAGGCTGTACTTCGAGTCGGTCGCCTCGAGAAGCTCGTCGATCGGCGGGTTGATGATGCCCTCGGGCGCGGTGATGGAAGAGGACACGCTCTACCTTCCGATGGATGGAAAAGAATCAGACATCGTGATCACGGTCACGATCACACAACGTCCATCAAGGCTAGCAGCTCGCGGGCCACGTCCTCGACGGAGGTGTTGACCAAGGTCACATCGAACTCCGGCTCGGCCGCCAGTTCGGTCCGCGCCGCCTCGAGACGGCGCTCGATGACCTCCGGCGACTCGGTCCCCCGGCCGGTCAGCCTGCGCACCAGCTCCTCCCAGGAGGGCGGAGCCAGGAACACCAGCCGTGCGTCGGTCATGGACTCGCGGACCTGCCGGGCACCCTGGAGGTCGATCTCCAGCAGGACGGGCTCGCCCTTCTCCAGCCGCTCCAGCACGGCCGCGCGGGGCGTGCCGTAGCGGTTGCCGGCGAACTCGGCCCACTCCAGCAGCTCCCCGTTGGCGATCAGCTTGTCCATCTCCTCGTCGGTGACGAAGAAGTAGTGGACTCCGTGCTGCTCGCCGGGGCGCGGCTTGCGGGTGGTCGCCGACACCGAGAGCCAGACGTCGGGGTGTTCCTTGCGCATATGGGCGACGACCGTGCTCTTGCCGACCCCCGAGGGGCCGGAGAGCACGGTCAGCCGCGGACGTTCACTCATGCAGCGATTATTCCAGCAATCCCGGGGTGCCCGGGACTCCCGGTCCGCCGGGCGGGCGGACTCAGGAGCCGGTGCTGCCGAACTCACGCTCCAGGGAGGCGATCTGGTTCGAACCGAGACCGCGCACGCGGCGGCTCTCGGAGATGCCCAGACGCTCCATGATCTGCTTGGCGCGGACCTTGCCCACGCCCGGCAGGGACTCCAGCAGCGCGGAGACCTTCATCTTGCCGATGACGTCGTTTTCCTGGCCCTGCTTGATGACCTCGTGCAGGGAGGCGCCGGAGTGCTTGAGTCGATTCTTGACCTCGGCCCGCTCCCGGCGAGCCGCGGCGGCCTTTTCGAGCGCGGCTGCGCGCTGTTCAGGGGTAAGGGGCGGAAGAGCCACGCCTACGTCACCTCGGATGTCGAACTGTCGGATACGGACCGGTGAGGAACCTGACGCCCCACACCTGGGGGCTACGGACGACGCATCGCCCGACCTCCCCACACTGCCTTGAGGGGCATGGGAGGTTCCCCACTGCCTCGGAGACTAGCGGGCAAGTCCGCCAGAGTCAGCGAGAACAGCGGAAAAGTCCTGGTCAGCCTCCGTCAGGTCGGACATTTTGCACATATCGCCCCCGATTTGAGGGTGTATTCACACCACGGACGGCGGGATCGCGCTCCGGCGGGCACCGTCACCGCGGCTCAGCCCGCGGTGAGGGCCTGCCGGATCTCCTCCGCGAACCGCTCGGCCGCGCCGCGCAGCGCGCCCGCGTCGGGGCCGTGCCGCAGCACACCCCGGCTGACATTGGGCACGACGTTGCGGACGGCCGCCCCGAAGACCCGGGGGAGGTCGGCCGGGGTCGCGCCCTGGGCGCCGATGCCGGGGGCGAGGAGCGGGCCGCCCATGTCCAGGTCGTACGACGACAGGTCGCCGAGCGTGGCGCCGACGACCGCGCCGAAGGAGCCCAGCGGCTCCTCCCCCGCGTTCTCGGCCGCCAGGTGGGCCAGCATGGTCGCCCCGACCGTGCGGCCGTCGGCGCGCACCGCGTGCTGCACCTCGCCGCCCTCCGGGTTCGAGGTGAGCGCCAGCACGAACAGTCCGGCGCCGCTCTCCCGGGCCAGCGCGACGGCCGGGGACAGCGAGCCGTAGCCGAGGTACGGCGAGACGGTCAGGGCGTCGGAGAACAGCGGGGCGTCCGGACGCAGGAACGCCTCGGCGTAGGCGGCCATGGTGGAGCCGATGTCGCCGCGCTTGGCGTCCATCACGACCAGGGCGCCGGCCGCGCGCGCCTCCTGGACCGACTTCTCCAGCACGGCGAGGCCGCGCGAGCCGAACCGCTCGAAGAAGGCGCTCTGCGGCTTCAGGACGGCCACCCGGCCGGCCAGGGCCTCGACGACCGTGCGGCTGAACCGCTCCAGGCCGGCGATGTCGTCGTCCAGGCCCCACTCGGCGAGCAGGGAGGCGTGCGGGTCGATGCCGACACACAGCGGGCCGCGCTCGTCCATGGCGCGCCGCAGCCGGGCGCCGAAGGGTTCTCCAGAAGATGTCCGCGGCCCGGAGGGCCTCGTCGAGGGGTGGGCGGTCATGCGGACTTCCTCACATCGGCGCCGACCGCGTCGGCGAGGGTGGCGTACGGGCTGGTGCGCAGGCGGGCGGCGAGGCCCTTGTGGATGGACCGGCACCAGAAGGGGCCCTCGTAGATGAAGGCGCTGTAGCCCTGGACCAGCGTGGCACCGGCCAGGATGCGCTGCCAGGCGTCCTCGGCCGTCTCGACGCCGCCGACGCCCACCAGGGTGATCCGGTCGCCCACGCGCGCGTACAGGCGCCGCAGGACCTCCAGGGAGCGTGCCTTGAGCGGCGCCCCGGACAGGCCGCCGGTCTCCGCCACCAGCGCGGGCGCGGAAGCGAGGCCCAGGCCCTCGCGGGCGATGGTGGTGTTGGTGGCGATGATGCCGTCCAGGCCCAGTTCCACGGCGAGGTCGGCGACCGCGTCGATGTCCTCGTCCGCGAGGTCGGGGGCGATCTTCACCAGCAGCGGGACACGCCGGGCGGGGACGGCGCGGTCGGCGGCCTCGCGCACGGCGGTGAGCAGCGGGCGCAGGTGGTCCACCGCCTGGAGGTTGCGCAGGCCGGGGGTGTTGGGCGAGGAGACGTTGACGACCAGGTAGTCGGCGTGCGGCGCGAGCCGTTCGGCCGACTTCACGTAGTCGGCGACGGCCTCCGCCTCGGGGACGACCTTGGTCTTGCCGATGTTGACGCCGACGACGGTCTTGAAGACCGCCTCGCGCGAGGCCAGGCGGGCCGCCACGGCCAGCGAGCCGTCGTTGTTGAAGCCCATGCGGTTGATCAGCGCGCGGTCGGCGACGAGCCGGAACAACCGCTTCTTGGGGTTGCCGGGCTGCGGCTCCCCCGTCACCGTGCCGATCTCGACGTGGTCGAAGCCCAGCATCGACATCCCGTCGATCGCGACGGCGTTCTTGTCGAAGCCGGCGGCCAGCCCGAACGGGCCGTGCATCCGCAGCCCGAACGCCTCGGTGCGCAGCTCCTTGTGGCGGGGCGCGAGGACGGCGGCGACGAACGTGCGCAGCACGGGAACGCGGGCGGCCAGCCGGATCCACCGGAAGGCCAGGTGGTGCGCCTGCTCCGGGTCCATGCGGCGGAAGACCAGCTGGAAAAAGATCTTGTACATGGTGTCCTCGTGAAGAGGGGGACACCGTTTCCGGTGTCCCCCTCGGGGCTGCTAGTCGCGGGCGGCGGTCAGACGTTCCGCGTGTTCCTGGAGGGAGCGGACGCCCACGTCCCCGTGGTTGAGGGCGTCGATGCCCTGGACGGCCGCCGCGAGCGCCTGGACGGTCGTCAGGCACGGCACGGAGCGGGCCACCGCGGCCGTACGGATGTCGTAGCCGTCGAGGCGGCCGCCGGTGCCGTACGGGGTGTTGACGATGAGGTCGACCTCGCCGTCGTGGATGAGCTGGACGATGGTCCGCTCGCCGTTCGGGCCGGTGCCCTCGGACTGCTTGCGCACGACCGTGGCGTTGATGCCGTTGCGCTTGAGGACCTCGGCGGTGCCGGAGGTGGCGAGCAGTTCGAAGCCGTGGGCGACCAGCTCGCGCGCCGGGAAGATCATCGAGCGCTTGTCGCGGTTGGCGACCGAGATGAACGCGCGGCCCTTGGTGGGCAGCGGGCCGTAGGCACCCGCCTGCGACTTGGCGTACGCCGTGCCGAAGACGGAGTCGATGCCCATGACCTCGCCGGTGGAGCGCATCTCCGGGCCGAGGACGGTGTCCACGCCCCGGCCGTGGATGTCGCGGAACCGCGACCACGGCAGGACGGCCTCCTTGACGGAGATCGGCGCGTCCAGCGGCAGCTCGCCGCCGTCGCCGGTCTTCGGCAGCAGGCCCTCGGCGCGCAGCTCGGCGATGGTCGCGCCCAGCGAGATCCGGGCGGCGGCCTTGGCGAGCGGCACCGCGGTCGCCTTGGAGGTGAAGGGCACCGTGCGGGAGGCGCGCGGGTTGGCCTCCAGGACGTAGAGGATGTCGCCGGCCATCGCGAACTGGATGTTGATCAGGCCGCGCACGCCGACGCCCTTGGCGATGGCCTCGGTGGAGGCGCGCAGCCGCTTGATGTCGAAGCCGCCGAGGGTGATCGGGGGCAGGGCGCACGCCGAGTCGCCGGAGTGGATGCCGGCCTCCTCGATGTGCTCCATCACACCGCCGAGGTACAGCTCCTCGCCGTCGTAGAGCGCGTCGACGTCGATCTCGATGGCGTCGTCCAGGAAGCGGTCGACGAGGACCGGCCGGGAGGGGCTGATCTCGGTCGACTCGGCGATGTAGGAGGCGAGGCGGGTCTCGTCGTAGACGATCTCCATGCCGCGTCCGCCGAGCACGTACGACGGACGGACCAGGACCGGGTAGCCGATCTCGTCGGCGATGGCCTTGGCCTCGGCGAAGGTGGTGGCCGTGCCGTGCTTGGGGGCCGGCAGGCCCGCCTCGGCGAGGACGCGGCCGAAGGCGCCGCGGTCCTCGGCCGCGTGGATGGCCTCCGGGGAGGTGCCCACGATCGGCACGCCGTTGTCCTTCAGGGCCTGCGACAGGCCGAGCGGGGTCTGGCCGCCGAGCTGGACGACGACGCCCGCGACCGGGCCGGCCTGCTGCTCCGCGTGGACGATCTCCAGCACGTCTTCCAGCGTCAGCGGCTCGAAGTACAGGCGGTCGGAGGTGTCGTAGTCCGTGGAGACGGTCTCCGGGTTGCAGTTGACCATCACGGTCTCGTACCCGGCGTCGGCCAGCGCGAAGGAGGCGTGGACGCAGGAGTAGTCGAACTCGATGCCCTGGCCGATGCGGTTCGGGCCGGAGCCGAGGATGATGACGGCCGGCTTCTCGCGCGGGGCGACCTCGGTCTCCTCGTCGTAGGAGGAGTAGAAGTACGGCGTCTTCGCGGCGAACTCGGCGGCGCAGGTGTCGACCGTCTTGTAGACGGGGCGGACGCCGAGGGCGTGCCGGACCTCGCGGACGACGTCCTCGCGCAGGCCGCGGATCTCGGCGATCTGCTGGTCGGAGAAGCCGTGCCGCTTGGCCTCGGCGAGCAGGCCGGCGGTCAGCTCGGGGGCCTCGGCCAGTTCGTCCGCGATCTCCTTGATGAGGAAGAGCTGGTCCACGAACCAGGGGTCGATCTTCGTGTACTCGAAGACCTCCTCGGGCGTGGCGCCGGCGCGGATGGCCTGCATGACGGTGTTGATCCGGCCGTCGGTGGGCCGTACGGCCTCGCGCAGCAGGGTGTCCTTGTCGCCCGGGTCGCCGACGAAGGTGAACTGGCTGCCCTTCTTCTCCAGTGAGCGCAGCGCCTTCTGGAAGGCCTCGGGGAAGTTGCGGCCGATGGCCATGGCCTCGCCGACCGACTTCATGGTGGTGGTCAGCGTGGAGTCGGCCTGCGGGAACTTCTCGAAGGCGAACCGGGGGGCCTTGACGACCACGTAGTCCAGGGTCGGCTCGAAGGAGGCCGGGGTCTCCTGGGTGATGTCGTTCGGGATCTCGTCCAGCGTGTAGCCGACGGCCAGCTTGGCGGCGATCTTCGCGATCGGGAAGCCGGTGGCCTTGGAGGCGAGCGCCGAGGAACGCGACACGCGCGGGTTCATCTCGATGACGATCACGCGGCCGTCCTCGGGGTTGACCGCGAACTGGATGTTGCAGCCGCCGGTGTCGACGCCGACCTCGCGGATGATCGCGATGCCGACGTCGCGCAGCACCTGGTACTCGCGGTCGGTCAGCGTCATCGCCGGGGCGACGGTGATCGAGTCGCCGGTGTGCACGCCCATCGGGTCGAAGTTCTCGATGGAGCAGACGACCACGACGTTGTCGTTCTTGTCGCGCATCAGCTCCAGCTCGTACTCCTTCCAGCCGAGGATGGACTCCTCCAGGAGCACCTCGGTGGTCGGGGAGAGCGTCAGGCCCTGGCCGGCGATGCGGCGCAGCTCCTCCTCGTCGTGCGCGAAGCCGGAGCCGGCGCCGCCCATGGTGAAGGAGGGGCGGACGACGACCGGGTAGCCGCCGAGGGTCTCGACGCCCTTGAGGACGTCGTCCATGGAGTGGCAGATCACCGAGCGGGCGGACTCGCCGTGCCCGATCTTCTTGCGGACCTCCTCCACGACGTCCTTGAACAGGTCGCGGTCCTCGCCTTTGTGGATCGCCTCGGGCTTGGCGCCGATCAGCTCCACGCCGTACTTGGCGAGCACGCCGTTCTCGTGCAGGGAGATGGCGGTGTTCAGGGCCGTCTGGCCGCCCAGGGTGGGCAGCAGGGCGTCCGGGCGCTCCTTGGCGATGATCTTCTCGACGAACTCGGGGGTGATCGGCTCGACGTAGGTGGCGTCGGCGATCTCCGGGTCGGTCATGATCGTCGCCGGGTTGGAGTTGACCAGGATGACGCGCAGGCCCTCGGCCTTGAGCACGCGGCACGCCTGGGTGCCGGAGTAGTCGAACTCGGCGGCCTGGCCGATGACGATCGGGCCGGAGCCGATGACCAGGACGGACTGGATATCGGTGCGCTTAGGCACGCTGGCCCTCCATCAGGGAAACGAAGCGGTCGAACAGGTAGGCGGCGTCGTGCGGACCGGCTGCCGCTTCGGGGTGGTACTGGACGGAGAAGGCGGGCTGGTCGAGCAGCTGGAGCCCCTCCACGACGTTGTCGTTCAGGCAGACGTGCGAGACCTCGGCGCGGCCGAACTTCGTCTCGCTGACCTTGTCGAGCGGCGCGTCCACGGCGAAGCCGTGGTTGTGCGCGGTGACCTCGACCTTGCCGGTCGTACGGTCCTGGACCGGCTGGTTGATGCCGCGGTGGCCGTACTTCAGCTTGTAGGTGCCGAAGCCGAGGGCGCGGCCGAGGATCTGGTTGCCGAAGCAGATGCCGAACAGGGGCGTCTTGCGCTCCAGGACGGCGGTCATCAGGGCGACCGGGCCGTCGGCGGTCGCCGGGTCGCCGGGTCCGTTGGAGAAGAACACGCCGTCCGGGTCGACGGCGTAGACGTCGTCGGCGGTGGCGGTGGCGGGCAGGACGTGCACCTCGATGCCGCGCTCGGCCATGCGGTGCGGGGTCATGCCCTTGATGCCGAGGTCGATGGCGGCGACGGTGAAGCGCTTCTCGCCGACGGCCGGGACGACGTACGCCTCCTTGGTCGCGACCTCCTCGTAGAGGCTCGCGCCCTTCATCTGCGGCTGGGCCTGCACGCGCCGGAGCAGTTCCGCCTCGGGGGCGAGGGCCTCGCCGGAGAAGACGCCGGCCCGCATCGAGCCGCGCTCGCGCAGGTGGCGGGTGAGGGCGCGGGTGTCGATGCCGGAGATGCCGACCACGCCCTGGCGCTCCAGCTCGTCGTCCAGGGAGCGCTTGGCCCGCCAGTTGGACGGGACGCGGGCGGGGTCGCGCACGACGTAGCCGGAGACCCAGATGCGGCTCGACTCGTCGTCCTCGTCGTTCCAGCCGGTGTTGCCGATCTGCGGGGCGGTCGCGACGACGATCTGGCGGTCGTACGACGGGTCGGTGAGGGTCTCCTGGTAGCCGGTCATGCCGGTGGAGAACACGGCCTCGCCGAAGGTCTCCCCCACGGCCCCGTAGGCGCGGCCGCGGAAGGTGCGGCCGTCCTCCAGGACGAGTACGGCGGGAACCCTTGCGGCTCCCCTGGTGGAGGTCGTCATCGTGCGCCTTCCGTGTCGTTGGTCATCTTGTTCAGGGTGTCGGCCCACTCGGCGTGCTCCGCCGAGCGGTCGGAGCGGAAGCCGGAGTCGATCAGCTTGTCGCCGTGTTGCCAGGTCACCACCAGCAGTCCGCCCTCGGTGAGGACCTTGCCGGCGATGCCCTTGTCCAGGCGGGCGCCGCGCAGGGCGGCCCGGGGGACGAAGAAGTCGGCGGCGCCGGGGCGCTCGACCTCCAGGCCCGCGTCGGTCAGGGTGAGCTCGGCCCGGCTGCGGGTGCCCAGGCCGTGGGCCACGATGCGGTCCAGCCACTGCCCGGCGGTGGTGGAGCCGTGGTAGCGGCCGCTCATGCTCAGTCTGACCGGGCCGGCGTCCTCGGGCGCTGCGGGCAGCGGCGGCAGGCCCGCCTGGAGGGTGCCGCGCCACTTCCAGCCCTCGCGCATCAGCCAGTAGACCAGCGCGATGAACAGGGCCAGACCGACGAGCCAGCCGATCCGGGCCCCCCAGTCGGTGACCTCGGCCGACTTCTTCGCCTCGGCCAGCAGGATTACAGGTGTCACGTGAGCTTCCCGTCGACGAGCGTGGCCTTGCCCCGCAGCCACGTGTGCGTCACACGGCCCGGCAGCTCACGGCCCTCGTAGGGGGTGTTGCGGCTGCGCGAGGCGAAGCGCGCGGGGTCCACCGGGCCACGGTATGCCGTGTCGACGAGGGTGAGGTTGGCGGGCTCACCAGCCGAGACGGGGCGGCCGTGGCCGGTGGCCTGTCCGATCCGCGCGGGCTTGACGGACATCCGGTCGGCGACGCCGGCCCAGTCCAGCAGGCCCGTGTCGACCATGGTCTCCTGGACCACCGACAACGCGGTCTCCAGACCGACCATGCCCATGGCGGCGGCGGCCCACTCGCAGTCCTTGTCCTCGTGCGGGTGCGGGGCGTGGTCGGTGGCGACGATGTCGATCGTGCCGTCGGCGAGCGCCTCGCGCAGGGCCATGACGTCGCGCTCGGTGCGCAGCGGCGGGTTGACCTTGTAGACGGGGTTGTAGGTGCGCACCAGCTCGTCGGTCAGCAGCAGGTGGTGGGGGGTGACCTCGGCGGTGACCCGGATGCCGCGGGACTTGGCCCAGCGGACGATCTCGACGCTGCCGGCGGTCGACAGGTGGCAGATATGGACGCGGGAGCCGACGTGCTCGGCGAGCAGCACGTCCCGGGCGATGATCGACTCCTCGGCGACGGCGGGCCAGCCGCCCAGACCCAGCTCGGCGGAGACGACGCCCTCGTTCATCTGGGCGCCCTCGGTGAGCCGCGGCTCCTGCGCGTGCTGGGCGACGACGCCGTCGAAGGCCTTCACGTACTCCAGCGCACGGCGCATGATCACCGCGTCGTCCACGCACTTGCCGTCGTCGGAGAAGACGGTGACGCCGGCGGCGGACTCGTGCATGGCACCCAGCTCGGCGAGCTTCTTGCCCTCGAGGCCGACGGTGACGGCGCCGATGGGCCGGACGTCGCAGTAGCCGTGCTCCCGGCCCAGCCGCCAGACCTGCTCGACCACGCCGGCGGTGTCGGCGACGGGGAAGGTGTTGGCCATGGCGAAGACGGCCGTGTAGCCGCCGCTCGCCGCGGCGCGGGTGCCGGTGAGGACGGTCTCGGAGTCCTCGCGGCCCGGCTCGCGCAGGTGGGTGTGCAGGTCGACCAGGCCCGGCAGCAGCACCTTGCCGGCGGCCTCGACCACCTCGGCGCCCTCGGCGCTCAGGTCCGTGCCCACCTCGGCGATGGTCTCGCCGTCGATCAGCACGTCCTGCGGCTCGCCGCCGAGCACCTTCGCACCGCGGATCAGGATCTTGCTCATGGTCTTACTTCTCCTCGGTACGAGAGTGGGTGACGGCGGGCTCGTTGCCACCGAGCAGCAGGTACAGGACGGCCATCCGGATGGAGACGCCGTTGGCGACCTGTTCGACGGCGGTGCAGCGGCCGGAGTCGGCGACCTCGGCGGTGATCTCCATGCCGCGGACCATCGGGCCGGGGTGCATCACGATCGCGTGCTCGGGCAGCCGGGCCATGCGGTCGCCGTCGAGGCCGTAGCGCCGGGAGTACTCGCGCTCGGTCGGGAAGAAGGCCGCGTTCATGCGTTCGCGCTGGACGCGGAGCATCATCACGGCGTCGCACTTGGGCAGCGTGCTGTCCAGGTCGTAGGAGACCGCGCACGGCCAGGACTCGACGCCGACCGGCACCAGCGTGGGCGGCGCGACCAGGGTGACCTCGGCGCCGAGGGTGTGCAGCAGGTCGACGTTGGAGCGGGCGACCCGGCTGTGCAGGACGTCGCCGACGATGGTGATCCGCTTGCCGGACAGGTCCTGGCCGAGCCCGGCGTCGCGGCCGACCAGCCGGCGGCGCAGGGTGAAGGCGTCCAGCAGGGCCTGGGTGGGGTGCTGGTGGGTGCCGTCGCCGGCGTTGATGACGGCCGCGTCGATCCAGCCGGAGTTGGCGAGCCGGTAGGGGGCCCCGGAGGCGCCGTGCCGGATGACCACGGCGTCGACGCCCATGGCCTCCAGGGTCTGGGCGGTGTCCTTCAGGGACTCGCCCTTGGACACCGAGGAGCCCTTGGCGGAGAAGTTGATGACGTCCGCGGACAGCCGCTTCTCGGCGGCCTCGAAGGAGATGCGCGTCCGCGTGGAGTCCTCGAAGAAGAGGTTGACGACCGTCCGGCCGCGCAGGGTCGGCAGCTTCTTGATCGGCCGGTCGGCGACCCGGGACATCTCCTCGGCGGTGTCGAGGATCAGGACGGCGTCGTCGCGGGTGAGGTCGGCGGCCGAGATGAGATGGCGCTGCATCTGACAGGCTCCGTAAGGCAGTTCATTCGGGAGATTTCGGGCAGACAGGCGCGTGCGGGGGCACGCCGGGGCGGCCGTGCGCCTGTCGTGCTACTGGGCGGCCGGCTTCGCACCGAGCAGCACGGTGTCGCGACCGTCCTCCTCGGCGAGCTGGACCTTGACCGTCTCCCGCAGCGACGTGGGGAGGTTCTTGCCGACGTAGTCGGCGCGGATCGGCAGTTCACGGTGGCCGCGGTCGACCAGGACCGCGAGCTGCACCGCGCGGGGGCGCCCGATGTCGTTCAGGGCGTCCAGGGCGGCGCGGATGGTGCGGCCGGAGAAGAGCACGTCGTCGACGAGGACGACCAGCTTGCCGTCGATGCCGTCACCGGGGATCTCGGTGCGGGCCAGCGCACGCGGCGGGTGCATGCGCAGGTCGTCGCGGTACATGGTGATGTCGAGGGAGCCGACCGGGATCTCGCGGTCGGTGATCTGCGCCAGCTTGGCGGCGAGCCGCCGGGCGAGGAAGACGCCCCGGGTCGGAATGCCGAGGAGCACCACGTCGTCGGCGCCCTTGGCGCGCTCGACGATCTCGTGGGCGATACGGGTCAGCACCCGCGCGATGTCGGGGCCCTCGAGCACGGGCCGGGCATCGGACGCTTGCGGATGCACGGGCGTGTCGTGCGTGTCCATACGAAACGGACCTCCTTCTCCGCCTCACGGGACGGACCTTAAAGGACGTCGGAATTGCGCCATCCACCGTACCAGGTCCCCGGAGGGCCTTCTGTCACCCGCTTGGCCTAACGGGCGGCCGCTACCACGGAAGAGTCGGTGTGGACCATTCGGCTTGACGCAGGAGAGTCACGCTGCGTAACCTCACAGTGAGTTACCAGCCGCGCGGCGGGAAGACAGTCCGGTCGCGTCGACACAGTGTCCGGGGAGCTATATGTCCAGCGAATACGCCAAACAGCTCGGGGCCAAGCTCCGGGCCATCCGCACCCAGCAGGGCCTTTCCCTCCACGGTGTCGAGGAGAAGTCCCAGGGTCGCTGGAAGGCCGTGGTGGTGGGTTCGTACGAGCGCGGCGACCGTGCCGTGACCGTGCAGCGCCTCGCCGAGCTGGCCGATTTCTATGGCGTTCCGGTGCAGGAGCTCCTGCCGGGCACCACGCCGGGCGGCGCCGCCGAGCCGCCGCCGAAGCTGGTCCTGGACCTGGAGCGGCTGGCCACCGTGCCGGCCGAGAAGGCGGGCCCCCTGCAGCGCTACGCGGCGACGATCCAGTCCCAGCGCGGTGACTACAACGGCAAGGTGCTCTCGATCCGCCAGGACGATCTGCGCACACTCGCCGTCATCTACGACCAGTCGCCCTCGGTCCTCACCGAGCAGCTGATCAGCTGGGGCGTTCTGGACGCGGACGCGCGCCGCGCGGTGGCCACGCACGAAGAGGCGTGACAACCAGCCATATCTGAGCAGAAACGTGCCGCCGGGGTGGCCGGAATCTTACGGTTCCGGCCACCCCGGCGGTCTTTTTCTCCACTCGCCGGCTTCTCTCCGCTCGTCGGCGCCGTACGCGGGAGGGCCCGTGGCACGGAAACCGTGCCACGGGCCCTCCTGTGGTGTCGTACCGGGCGCTACGCCTCGTCCCGGCGCAGGGACGGCTTGAGTTCCTTCAGCCGGCCCAGCAGGCCGTTGACGAACGACGGCGACTCGTCCGTGGAGAACTCCTTCGCCAGCTGCACCATCTCGTCCAGGACGACGGCGTCCGGGGTCTCGTCGACCCAGATCAGCTCGTACGCGCCCAGCCGCAGGATGTTGCGGTCCACGACCGGCATCCGGTCGAGCGTCCACCCCACCGCGTACTGGGAGATCAGCTCGTCGATCCGCCGCGCGTGCTCCGCGTAGCCCTCGACCAGCTGCATCGTGTACTCGCTGACCGGGGGCTGCCGGGTGTCGGCCCGGGAGAGCCGGATCCAGTCCGCGAGGACCGTCAGGACGTCGGCGCCGCGCTGGTCGCCCTCGAAGAGGATCTGGAAGGCGCGCTTGCGGGCCGTGTTGCGGGCAGCCACGGTTAGCTGTTCACCCGGCCGAGGTAGTCGCTGGTGCGGGTGTCGACCTTGATCTTCTCACCGGTGGTGATGAAGAGCGGGACCTGGATCTGGTGGCCGGTCTCCAGGGTGGCGGGCTTGGTGCCACCGGTGGAGCGGTCGCCCTGGACGCCCGGCTCGGTCTCGGCGACGGTCAGCTCGACGGCGGCCGGCAGCTCGACGAAGAGCACCTCGCCCTCGTGCTGGGCGACGGTGGCCTCGAAGCCCTCGATCAGGAAGTTGGCGGCGTCGCCGACGGCCTTGCGGTCGACCATCAGCTGGTCGTAGGTGTCCATGTCCATGAAGACGAAGTACTCGCCGTCCATGTACGAGAACTGCATGGTCCGCTTGTCGACGGTGGCCGTCTCGACCTTGACGCCGGCGTTGAAGGTCTTGTCGACCACCTTGCCGGAGAGCACGTTCTTGAGCTTGGTGCGCACGAAGGCCGGGCCCTTGCCGGGCTTGACGTGCTGGAACTCGACGACGGACCAGAGCTGGCCGCCTTCGAGCTTGAGCACCATGCCGTTCTTGAGGTCGTTCGTGGAAGCCACGGTTGCGGAATCTCCTGGACTGACGTACGACCCCGGCGCACGCGCTACAGCGCGAGCAGCTCCTTGGTCGTGATGGTGAGTAGCTCGGGTCCGCCGTCCGCCTCGGGGCGCACGACGAGCGTGTCATCGATCCGGACACCGCCCCGGCCCGGGAGGTGGACCCCCGGTTCGACGGTGACCGGCACGCAAGCGTCCAGTTTACCCATGGCCGAGGGCGCCAGCTGTGGGTCCTCCTCGATTTCGAGTCCGACCCCGTGCCCGGTCAGCGGTGGCAGGGCTTCCGCATAGCCCGCCGAGTCCAGCACCTGACGTGCCGCGCGGTCGACGTCGCGGCAGGCGGCTCCCGGCGCGAGGAACTCCCGTCCGGCCCGCTGGGCGGCGAAGACCAGGTCGTACAGCTCGATCTGCCAGTCGGCGGGCGAGGTGCCGATGACGAAGGTACGGCCGATCTCACAGCGGTAGCCGCGGTAGGTGGCCCCCAGGCAGACGGAGAGGAAGTCGCCCTCCTCCACGCGCCGGTCGGTGGGGCGGTGACCGCGGCGGCCGGCGTGCGGCCCGGTGGCCACGGAGGTGGCGAAGGCCGGACCGTCGGCGCCGTGGTCGACCAGGCGCCGCTCCAGCTCCAGCGCGAGGTGCCGTTCGGTGCGGCCGACGAGAATGGACTCCAGCAGCTCGCCGAGGGCCTGGTCGGCGATCTCGGCACCGATGCGCAGACAGGAGATCTCCTCCTCGTCCTTGACCACCCTGAGCTGTTCGACGGCCCCGCCGAGGTCGGTCAGGCGCAGCCCGGGGGCGACGGAGGCGAGGGCGCGATGGCGGGACACCGTGAGGTGGTGTTCCTCGATCGCCAGGGAGTCGGCGCCCTGGGCCAGGGCGAGACCGGCCGCGGCCACGGCGGTGTCACCGCCGTTCGCCGGCAGGACGTGCAGGCGCACGCTCTCGTCCGGCCTGCCCTCGTAGGGGCGGTCGTCCGGCGGGCCCGCGCACACCAGGAGGTCCTCGCTCCTGCCGAGCAGCAGGACGGAGCCCTGTGGGGCCGCGGCGGCGAGATAGCGGACGTTGGCCGGGCGGGTGACGAGCGCTGCCGCGGTGCCCGCCGCGTTGACATGGTCCCTCAGCCGGGATCGGCGGTTCGCGTACACCTCTGACATGAGATGAGCGTAGGAGTTTTGTCCGGGTTGTGCCGATTGGGAGGGGCCGAGTGGGGTCGCGGGCGGCCGCCTACCAGCTCGGCGGGCTCGCGATCGCCCTCGCCAGGACCTCGTCGAGGACCCTCGCCGTGCCGGGGATGTCCAGCTGGGAGTTGTCGATGATCGGCAGGCCCGAGCCGTACCAGCCGGCCATGCGGCCGTGGATGCGGGCCACCTCCTCGTCGGTGAGGCGGCGGTTGCCGGTGCGTTCCGCGTTGCGCTCCAGGACGATGTCCAGGCCCGGCAGCAGGACCACCGGGAGCAGGCCGGGGCCCACGTGCCGCTTCCAGCCGCCGAGGCCCACGACCGGGCGGTCCGGGAAGACCGCGTCGTCCAGGATGCAGGAGATGCCGTTGGCCAGGAAGTTCCGCGCGGCGAAGCCGCAGGTGCGGCGGGCCAGGCGGTACTGGGCCTCCGAGTTCTCGTTCCAGCCGGACTGGGGGTCGGCGAAGCCGGAGCGGACCCATTCGCGCACGTCGTCCAGGCTGATGTGGGCGGTGGGGACGCGCCGGTGGTCCGCCCAGTACTTGGCGACGCTGGTCTTGCCCGCGCCGGCCGGGCCGATGAGGAGAACGGCGAGGGTGGCGGCCGTCGCGTCCGGGGCGGGGGCGGACGGCGGCGCGGGCGTGCCAACCGGGCCGCCGGGAGGCAGCGGCACATGCCCGGTGGCGTCGTGGCCCGACGGCGCCGGAGCGTGCGGCACGGGCGCCGGGCCGGAGGGCGCGGAAGGCTGCCGCGGGGCCGTGGACGGGGGCGGCACGGGAGGCTGGTGGGAAGCCGGGGGCCGCTGAGGGGCCGGCGGGACGGGCCCCGGCGGGGTGGCCGGGAAGCCCGGGGGCGGCGGGGGTACGGGCGCGGTCCGCCGGGGGGCTCCCGGGTGCGGGCCCTGGGGGTGGGCGGCCGGCTGATAGGACGCCGACTGATGAGGGGCCGGCACCCAGCCGGCGTGCGGCCCCTGCCCCGGCTGGTGGGGCGGCGGCAGCGGAGAACCCACTGCGTGCTGCATCCGTTGCCACTTTCGTCTCGTACAGGCACTTGCTGCCGGCGGCGGGGGCACGCCCCCACTGCCTACCGAACGGTACCGTCCCCGGCCGTCGTTCGGTGAAACGGCCGGGGGCGGTCCGAAGTGCCCGGGCGGGGAAGGGAATCGGACGGAGGGAACAGTCCGGGACCTACTGCCCGACCTCGCCGTACGCGGCGAGGAGGACGGCCGGGTCGGGGCCTTCCAGGACGGTGGGCTTGGCCAGTCCGTCCAGCACGATGAAGCGGAGCAGGTCGCCGCGGGACTTCTTGTCGACCTTCATCGCCTCCAGCAGCTTGGGCCACTGGTCGTAGCGGTAGTGCAGCGGCAGGCCGACGGCTTCCAGGACGGCGCGGTGCCGGTCGGCGGTCGCGTCGTCCAGGCGGCCCGCGAGGCGGCCCAGTTCGGCGGCGAAGTGCATGCCGACGGAGACCGCGGCGCCGTGCCGCCACTTGTACCGCTCGTTCTTCTCGATCGCGTGGCCCAGGGTGTGGCCGTAGTTGAGGATCTCCCGCAGCCCGGACTCCTTCAGGTCCGCGGAGACCACATCGGCCTTGACCCGGATCGACCGCTCGATCAGCTCGGCGGTGTGCGGGCCGGCCGGGGTGCGGGCGGCCTCTGGGTCGGCCTCGATCAGGTCCAGGATCACCGGGTCGGCGATGAATCCCGCCTTGATGACCTCGGCCAGGCCGGAGACGTAGTCGTGGAGCGGCAGCGAGTCGAGGGCGGCCAGGTCGCACAGCACACCGGCGGGCGGGTGGAAGGCGCCGACGAGGTTCTTGCCCTCGGCGGTGTTGATCCCGGTCTTGCCGCCGACCGCCGCGTCCACCATGGCCAGCACGGTGGTCGGGATCGCCACCCAGCGCACCCCGCGCAGCCAGGTCGCCGCGACGAACCCGGCCAGGTCCGTGGTGGAGCCGCCGCCGACGCCGACGATGACGTCCGTGCGGGTGAAGCCGCACTGGCCCAGCGCCTTCCAGCAGTAGGCGGCGACCTCGGCGGTCTTGGCCTCCTCCGCGTTGGGCACCTGGATCGCGACGGCCTCGTACCCCTGCCCGGCCAGGTCGGCCCGCAGTGCCTCGCCGGTCTCCGCGAGCGCCTCCGGGTGGATCACCGCGACCCGCTTGGCCCGGTCGCCGATCAGTCCGGCCAGCTCGCCCAGCAGTTGCCGGCCGACCAGCACCTCGTAGGCGTCCGTGCCCGCCGTGGCCCCGACCTGGATCCGGGTGACTGCGTCGCTCATCGCTGCTTCAACTCCAGTGCGTCCAGCACGCTCTGCGTGACCTCTTCGGGGGTACGGCCGTCCGTCGCGACCACCGCGACCGCGACCTGTTCGTACAGGTGCCGACGTGCTTCCATCAGCTCGCGCCACTGCTTGCGCGGGTTGACCGCGAGCAGCGGGCGGGCCACGTTCAGGCCGGTGCGCTTGACGGCCTCCTCGACCTCCATCGACAGGTAGACCACCCGGTGCCCGGCCAGCAGCGTCCGTGTCTCCTCGTCCAGGACGGCGCCGCCGCCCAGCGCCAGGACGCCGTCGTGCTCGGCGAGGGCCGCCCGCACGGCCGCCTTCTCCAGCGCGCGGAAGGCGGGCTCGCCCTCGTCCACGAAGATCTCGGCGATGGTGCGGCCCTGGGCGGCCACGATGTCGTCGTCGGTGTCCCGGTAGCCCACGCCGAGGTGTCCGGCGAGCAGCCGGCCCACCGTGGACTTGCCCACGCCCATCGGCCCGACCAGGACGATTGCCGGCACGGCGCTCACCTGATCGCCAGGCCGTCGAGGTAGGAGCGGACGTTGCGGCGGGTCTCGGTGACGCTGTCGCCGCCGAACTTCTCCGCGACCGCGTCCGCCAGGACGAGGGCGACCATGGCCTCGGCGACGATCCCGGCGGCCGGCACCGCGCACACGTCCGAACGCTGGTGATGCGCCTGCGCCGCCTCACCGGTGGCCACGTCGACCGTCCGCAGCGCCCGCGGCACGGTCGCGATCGGCTTCATCGCCGCCCGCACCCGCAGCAGCTCACCCGTGCTCAGACCACCCTCCGTACCACCGGAACGGCCCGTGACCCGCCTGATCCCCTCATCCGTCGTCACGATCTCGTCGTGCGCCTTCGAACCCGGCACCCGCGCCAGCTCGAAACCGTCACCGACCTCCACACCCTTGATCGCCTGGATGCCCAT
>NZ_BMSK01000028.1 GCF_014649115.1 Streptomyces eurythermus
AACAGCTGATGCGCGAGGACGTCCCGGTTGACCATGATCACCACGGGCTGGATCATCCCACCCTCGCGCGATCACCCCTCAACCGCTATCACGCACCAGCTCGTTAGGAAAGGTTGCTGTCGGTGTGCCTTTAATCCTGGCTCAGAACGAACGAGTCGTGGGCCTGGGGTACGCCTGGGGTGATCACCGTCACCAGGTAGGTGCCGGCTCCGGCCGGCTCATTCGGTGTCGGTGTGCCGCATTGGGGGGCGCTCGGGGTGCGATTCCACTCGACTGTGTGAGACACGCTGTCCCGGGCCGGTACCAGTTGCTTCAGAACGCTGTTGCCCGCCGGGCAGTCGGCCGAAGTCCAGAACGTCCCGCTCAGCGCGGCTCCGGAGATCGTGAGGGTGGTCGACGCGAAACCGAAGTCGAATATGCACGCGGCCGATGAGACATTGCGGGCAGTGATCTCGAATGTGGGCGTCTCGGTCGGCCGGTAGGAGTTGCGGACGCTTCGAACAGTGAGGCGCGTGGCACTGGACGGGCAGCTGGGTGGGCTGGTCGACACCTTCCCTGCCTCTCGGGGAGTGCCGGTCGCTTGTGTGCCCGGCCGACTTCTCTCGGCGTCCGTGGGACTTCCGCTCGAATTCTCCGGCTCCGGGGACGATGAGTGACTCCGAGCCGGCGGATCCTGCGCACCCGCCCCGGCCGACCGGCTGCTGCGGGAATCGTTGTCCTTGAGCGCGCTTGCCGTCAGCACCCAGGCGGTCGTGACCGAGGTGGCGATGACAGCCAAGCTGGTCAGCAGCACCGTGAACCGCATGGAGCGGTGCCTTTGAACCGGCCCGGGGGAGGGTGGCGTCCGGGCAGGCCGCGTCGGCCGGTGACCCTGCGCATTGGGCAGGAAGAAGAACGTCTCGGCCGGCAGGTCGGTGATGATCCGCAACGTTTGGGGTTCCCCCCGCTTGCGGTAGGCGCGGTGCAGCTCTTCGATGCGCGGCTGCACCGCGTCCTTGAAGTCCACCAGACTCATCGGACTGTCACTGGGCCACAGGCGCAGGACGTCGAACACCGCACGGGAGAAGAGGCTGAAGGACTCTCCGGGAGGGACATCGAGGTCCGCTCCTTCGGCAGCGGAGTCGTCAGCGCGGACGAAAAGGGCGAGCTGTGCCGGTGAACATCCGTAGACGTAAGCCACTTTGCGTCGCAACGCGGCACTGACCTTTTGCCGACCCCACTGCCTGACGCCGTCCACGCCCATGTGGTCCTGCTCTATCCCCTCTCGGCAGGCATCGATGAGGAACAGCACGTGTCCGGCCCGGGTCTCGTCGAGATGGTGATGCCAGTCGATGGGAACACAGCCGGACGCGAAGGGGTGTGTCTCCTCGTCGATGTCCTCCGGGACCAGGTAGTCGCGGCCGGAGGCGTGGATGCCATGCCCGCTCAGCACGATCAGCAGCGTTTCACCGGCACGAGCGCGCCTCAGGAACCCGGTCACCCTGGCGTTCACATAGTTGGCGGTGACCTGTTTGCCGCCTTCCCGTCCCGAGAGAACCTGGACGTCCTGGAAGCCGCGTTCCCGCAACACGGCACCCAGGCGGGCCAGATCGCCCGGAATGAAGGGGAGGGGAGCCACTCCGCGTGCCTCGTAGTTGCTGGCTCCGATCAGCAGAGCTCTGTAGACGCCCATGGCGGTGACGTCACTGCCTGAAGACGAGGGTGATGCCCCGACTGCCCTGCAGTTGGGTCGTACCGATGAACTGCACACCACCGCCGGCGGTGACCTGGAACGACAGATGAGCTTCCCGCAGCGGCAGCGGTCCGTCATGCGCAGCGGCGTCGGCGAACAGCTGCTGCAGAGCCTGTACCGCTTCGGAGAGGTTTCTGCGCAGTGGGCCGAGCGGTATGTGCCGGAGTCTGGCATCACCATCAGCACTGCCGAACAGGCCCATCGAGTCGTCCTGCGTATCGTCCTGTTCGTCGTACGTCACCCAGAACGGCAGCGCCGTTTCGTCGGGCGGTCCGCCCACAGAGGTCATCTCTCCCCCCTCGCAGTGATTTGGGCCCAACTCTACGGAAAGGCACGCCTGTTCGTCGCGACTTGGAGGCAAGACCATCCGCAGGTCCCGCGCCGCGGCATCAGCCACCCGGACATGCGCTCGGTCTGCGGGAACCGGCAGGAGCACTGAAAGTTACGGGAGGCGAAGACCTTCCCGTGGTCGCGGACGATTGTCTTCGGCCCGATCACCGGCCGGGCCGCGGCGTGCGCCAGGCGCTCGTCGAGCTGAAGGAGCCGGCGGTCCCGGCAGCACCGAGCGGTACATCGCCAGTGCGTCTGCCCAGCCCGGCCGCCGCTCTTGCCTCCGGCTGGATGCCCGAGTCCTTGCTTCCACCGCCATCGGGAACTGCCCGCACTGCGATCAGCCCGTCACCATCGTCGCCCTGCCGGCCACCCCGGAGGCGGCCCGTCCCACCCACCCCTTGCCCAATCCGGGGCGGGATGAGGTCGTGCCTGGGGCCGCCCGTTCGCCTTCCCGGGAGTCGATCGGTGGACACACCGTCGCACAAGACCACCAACGCCGTTTACGGGGTCTGGCGGCTCAAGCACACAGGCAAGAGCTACTGGCTGCGCGGCAACTGCACCACAACGCCGGAACAGACCGTGACCAGCTACTCCCCTTACCGCGTAGGCTGGTATCTGTGGGAAAGCTGAACCCCCTCGCAGCCGCGACCGCGCTGGCCGCCGTAGCCGTTCTCGCCGTTGGCTGCAGCAGCGATGACAGCGACGCGCCCGACGCCGGCCGCAAGGGGGCCGCTCATCCCTCGTCCTCATCGGCGCACACACCGGCCCCTGACCGTGGCGAACACATTCCTGGCGAAACCGTGACGAAGGCCCCGGTCCTGCCGGACGGCGAAGTCGTCGCACAGGCTGTGAATGCCGGCGGCAACCGGGAGCTGGAGGTGAAAGGCGGCCTCAAGAGCGGTCCCCTTGCGGTCCTTGTGAACTGCAAGGGCAAAGGCGAGCTGACTGTCGAGGTCAAACCGGTCGGGTTGAGCTTCCCGCTGAAGTGTGTGGCCGGGGACGTCAGCAGCACCTACAACCAGCTGGACCTGAAGAACACCCGCGAGCAGGGAACGGTGAGCGTGACCGCGCCGACCACTGTCCGATGGGCGATCACCGTCGGTCACTAGGCCGTTTCCTTCAGATCATCTGATCGTTGGTTGATGTGTGTCGTTGGCTGACGCCCAGTGGGCGAGGATCGAGCCGTTGCTGCCGGACCGGACACCGAAGCGGGGCGGTCGGTGGCGTGATCACGGTCAGGTGATCGACGCGATCGCGTTCAAGTACCGCACCCGCACGCCGTGGATGGACCTGCCCGAACGCTTCGGCTCGTGGAAGGGCATCCACAACCGGTTACGGATGTGGGCCGCGGACGGGACGTGGGAGAAGGTGTTCACAGCTCTGCTCGCCCAGGCCGACGCCGAGGGCGACCTGTACTGGGTCGTCGCGGTCGACTCCACGATCGTGCGGGCTCATCAGCACGCGGCCGGGGCCCGTCAAAAGGGGCTCCGGCCGGCGAGCCGTCCGACCATGCCCTCGGACGGTCCGGGGGTGTCTGACCACGATCCCACAGCCCGCCGACCAGACCGCACACCGCAAGCGGCTCGGCAGCCGCGGCGGCCGTCCGCCGGCCTTCGGCCGCGAGGCATACAAGCAGCGAAAGACCGTCGAGCGGTGCATCAACAAGCTGAAGCAGTGGCGCGGCCTGGCCACTCGCTACGACAAGACCGCCACCATCCACCTTGCCGGACTCCACCTCGCCGCCATCTTCATCCGGTCCGCAAGGCGATCTGAAGGAAACGGCCTGGCCCCGACCGTGAACCGGTGGCCCGTGATGGCGACTTCTCCGCGCAGCCGCCCGATCGGGTGATTGACTGTGTTCAGGCGAGTCCGGCTGAGTCTGTGTCACCGAGGATCACCATGAGCATGCGCGATTTCCCTGAGGTCACGACCACGGCGGGCACGGTCCGCGGCCGGCGCGAGGAAGGGCCGGCGGTCTTCCGCGGCATCCCGTACGCCCAGCCGCCGGTCGGTGCGGCGCGGTTCGGCGCGCCGCGCCCGGTGGACCGTTGGGACGGCGTCCGGGATGCCCTGGCGTTCGGGCCGCCCCCTCCGCAGGAGCCGATCGGCCCCGAGGCGGCTCCTGCCGGGAACACACCGGCCGGCGACGACTGGCTGACCGTCAACGTATGGACACCGGACCCGGACCCGGCCGCGCGCCGCCCGGTCATGGTGTGGATCTACGGCGGCGCCTACAAGCTCGGTTCCGCCGACGACCCCGCCTATGACGCGAGCCGCCTCGCCCGGGAGAACGAGGTGGTCCTGGTCACTTTCAACTACCGTGTCGGGGTCGAGGGTTTCCTGCGGATCGAGGGCGCGCCCGCCAACCGCGGACTGCTCGACCAGGTTGCCGCCCTGGAGTGGGTGCGGGAGAACATCACCGCCTTCGGGGGCGACCCGGAGCAGGTCACCGTCTTCGGCGAGTCGGCCGGCGCCGGATCCGTCGCCGCTCTCCTGGCCATGCCCCGGGCCCGGCCGCTGTTCCGCCGGGCCATCGCCCAGAGCGTGCCGGGCCCCCTCTTCTCGGACGCGCTGGCCGGGGACATCGCCGAGGCCCTCGTCGGCGGGATCGGGCTGCGCCCGACGACGGCCGACCTGTCGGACGTGGATCCGCGCGAACTGGCCGAGGCCGGGGCCGCACTCTGCTCCCGGATGCGTGAGTACGCCCACCGCTGGGGCCCGGTCGCCCACACACCGACCGCCTTCGCCCCCGTCGTCGACGGTGACGTGCTGGCGGCGACACCCTGGGAGGCGCTGGCGCGGGGTGCCGCGCGGGACGTGGAACTCGTCGTCGGCCACACCCGGGACGAATACCGTTTCTTCCTCCACCTGGACGGAACACTGGGCCGCCGCGTGGACGAGGACCTCGCCTCGCTGCTCCTCGGCCTGTTCGGTCCCACGCCGGACGCCGAGCGGGCCTACCGCGCGGCGTTCCCGGACGCCTCCACGGCGTACCTGTGCGAACTGGTCCGGTCCGACTGGCTGTTCCGCATGCCCTCCCTGCACCTGGCCGAGGCCCACACGTCCGGCGGCGGCCGGGCGTACCTGTACGAACTCACCTTCCCCGCTCCCGCCGGCGGCGGTGTGCTCGGCGCCTGCCATGCCCTGGACGTGCCTCTCGCGTTCGGTGTCTACGGCGGCGTCGGGGAGATGCTGATCGGTCCGGAGCCCTCCCCTCGGACCGAGGCGTTGTCCGCCCGCTTCCGCTCCGCCTGGACCGCCTTCGCCGCCACGGGAGACCCGGGCTGGCCCGCCTACGACACCGAACGGCGCCTCGTACAGCTCTTCGACACCGAGCCGGCGGTCGCCGCCTATCCGGAGGAGGCCTCGCGTCGGTTGTGGCAGCGGCACGTCTTCGCCCCGCTTCCTTTGGTGGCCCCGTGACGGCCCTCGGGCGAGGGCCGGCGGGCGCGGTGCCCGCCACCGGACGGTGATCGCCGGTGCCCGCCGCGTCTAGCCGATGAGGCCGGCCCCCGGCAGCCGGCCGCTCGGCTGCCACTCGAACATCAGGATCGTGGCGTCGTCGCGGAGCCGGCTGTCCTGGGAGTCCAGCAGCGAGTGGATGAGGCGCCTGAGCGTCTCGGGCGCGATCTCGCCGGTGGCGCTGGCCCGGATGACGTAGTCCGCGAACCGTTCCAGGCCGAGCAGTCTGCCGTCGGCCGTCCGCGCCTCGGTGACGCCGTCGGTGTAGAGCAGCACGCGGTCCCCGGGCTGGAGCCGGGACTCGTGCACCTGCCGGTCCCGCGCGCGCAGCAGGGACCGCAGGCCCATGGGCGGGTCGGCCTCGCGGGAGAGCGCGTCGACGATCAGCCGGTGGTCGCGGATCAGCAGCGGCGCGGGGTGGCCGCAGTTCACCCATTTCAGGACGCCGCTGCAGAAGTCGAGGCGGGCGAGGATCCCGGTGCAGAACTGGTCCGGCAGCCACTGGCTGAGCGCCTCGTCGACGCCGTCCACCAGGGAGAGCAGGTCGGCGTCGACGCGCCGGGCGTTGCGGCAGGCGGCCAGGGCGACCGCGCTGGTCAGCCCGGAGAGCAGGTTGTGCCCCATGGCGTCCAGCACGACGGCGTGCAGGGTGTCGGTGGTCAGGGCGTGGTCGAAGGCGTCGCCGCCGAGGTCGTAGGCGGGTTCCAGGACGGCCGTGGAGACGACGTGCGGGTTGCCGATGGTGCGCGGGGGCAGGAAGGCGCGCAGCATCTCGGCGGGCAGGTGCATCGCCTGGGTGCGGGTCCGGCGGACGAAGGTCTCCTTGTACGCCCGCTTGGAGGTGGTCATCATCGCGAGCAGCGCGGCCATCGCGCGGCCCTGGCGCAGGGACTCGGCGGTGAGCGTGTGGGTGTGGACGGCGAGGACGCCGAGCCGTTCGGCGCCGTCGAGCAGCGGGAACCACACGGTCATGCCGTCCCGCTCGGACTCCTCCACCCGCAGTGACTGGGTGCGGTAGCACCAGCCGGCGAGCGTTTCGTCGATGGGCAGGGACTCGGTGACGTCGGTGAGCGGCACGAGGTGCCGCTGCTGGAGGTCGGCGAGGAAGACCACGGCGTGCCGCAGGCCCAGCGCCTTGGCGCAGCGGCTGACGACGCTGGCCATGTCCAGGGTGCAGCTGGCGGGGTCGGCGAGGAAGCCCTCCAGCGGGGACCCGCCCGGTTCTGCGGTCACCTCTGCATCACCACCCAGGCACGGTCGTCTTCCCAGCAGTCTCGCCTCGGGGAACGCGCCCCGCAGCGCCGGTACGCCCGCCCGGGTCGGACCACTCCGCTCCTGGGTACCCCACCGGAGCGGGCCGGGCACCTCCGCCCCGGGGACATCCGCCCGGGTACGGCCGCCTCGGGTCACCGGCCCGCACCCCCGTGACAGGCCCGCTCCCCCTCGCCGGCCCGCACCCCCGTGACGGGCCCGCTCCCCCGCCGCCGGCTTACGGCAACCGTTCCAGGAAGGCGGAGAGTTCGGCGTTGAAGGCGTCCGGGTTCTCCATGTTCGGGTAGTGGGCGGCGCCTGGGACGGTGACGCCGCGGCCGTCCGGGACGAGGTGCGCGAGCCGGGCGGCCATGGCCAGGTGGTCCGGGGACTCGAGGGCGCCGTTGATGGTGATCAGCGGCACCCGGATGTCCGGCACGCGCTCCCAGGTACGGGTGACCGGAACGCGGTGGTCGGGTTCGCCGGGCGTGTGCTTGCGCAGCGTGGCCAGCCCCATCTCCCGTATAAGGCGCACCACTTCGGGGTCGACCTCGGACAGGTCCCGGTCCGGGCCCGCGGCCCACAGCGCGAACGCGTCCGCCCAGCCCTCCAGGTCGCCGGCGGCCAGGCTCGCCTGCTGGTCGGCGATGACCCCGAGCACCCAGGGGTGCTCGAAGACGGGCTCGCTGGTGCCGGCCCCGCTGACGACGAGCGCGCGGACCAGCTCCGGGTGCTCCAGCGCGCAGTCGGTCGCGATGCCGCCGCCCATGGACAGCCCGACGAGCACGGCGGGGGCGGCGTCGAGTCCGCGCAGCAGCGCGGCGAGGTCGTCGGCCTGCCGGAACGGGCGGGTGGCGTTGTCGGAGGCGCCGTGGCCGCGGGCGTCCCAGGCGATGACCCGGTGGGTCGGTGCGAAGGCCCTCAGTTGCGCCTCCCACATGCGGTGGTCGGTGAAGCCGCCGTGCAGCAGGACGAGGGGCGCACCGGAGCCGGTCTCGCGGTAGGCGAGGCGGCCGTCGGAGGTCGGCAGGTAGCGGACGGGAAGGGAGGCCGTATCGACAGTCATGACAACCAAGGTGTCATTATTTCCGTGTGTTGGCAACCAAGGTGTCATCCTGTACGCATGAACGACGACCGCACCGCCCCCGCCCGGTCCCCCCGCTCCGCCCAGGACGAACTGGCCGAGCGCCTCACCGAGGTCTTCGACCTGGTCGGCCCGCTCTACCGGCGGGTGCACCGCAAGGTGGAACAGGCGGCACCGGTCGAAGGGCTCTCCGTCGGCGTCCGCGCCGTCCTCGATCTACTGCGTGCCCGGGGACCGATGACGGTTCCGCAGATGGGCCGGGCGCAGGCGCTCAGCCGCCAGTTCGTGCAGCGCATGGTGAACGACGCGGCACGGCAGGAGCTGGTGGAGAGCGTGCCCAACCCCGCCCACCGCCGGTCCTCGCTGATCCGGCTCACCGAGCGCGGCCGGGCGGCGATCGGCGCCGTACGGGCCCGTGAGCACGAGCTGTTGCGCCGGGTCGACGGCGACCTGACCACGGCCGACGTCGACGCCTGTCTGCGGGTGCTGGGCGCGATGCACGCCCTGTTCGACGACGTGGACGTGGACTGAACGCCGGACCGGGGGCTCAGCCGGTGGCGAACTCCCGCAGTTTGTCCTCGGAGCCGTTGAAGCGGTCGTGGTCGCCGACCGACGGGCCCGAGGAGGTGTACTGCCACATGGTGTACGCCGACCAGCCGGCCGGCAGCGTCCCCGCCGTGGAGGCGTAGCGCGCGATCCACAGCGGGTTGACCGGTCCGAAACCGGCGTAGTTCCCGGTGCACTCGGACCACCAGCTGGTGGCCGTGTAGACGACCGCCGCCCGGCCGGTGCGGGACTTGTAGCGGTCGAGGAAGTCGCGGATCCAGCCGACCATGCCGCTCGCCGACTTGCCGTAGCAGGCGTCGCCGTACGGGTTCCACTCGATGTCGAGGACGCCCGGCAGGGTCTTGCCGTCGGCCGACCAGCCGCCGCCGTGCGCCAGGAAGTAGTCGGCCTGCGCGGCACCGCCGGCCGTGTCCGGGGTGGCGAAGTGGTAGGCGCCGCGCACCATTTCGGCGTCGAAGGAGCCGTCGTACTGCTGGGTGAAGTAGGGGTTGGTGTAGTACGTCCCCTCGGTGGCCTTGGTGTACGCCCACCGGACGCCGCTGTTCCACAGCGACCGCCAGTCGACCTCGCCCTGGTGGCTGGAGACGTCCACGCCCTCGGTCTGGGTGGCGCGGGCGTCCGGGGGCGGGGCGTCCGAGGCACCGTCGTGGGCGAGTACGCCGATGCCCATGTAGGCGTTGCCGCGGGTGATCGGGTCCCCGGTCGGGTCGGGTGTGGCCGGCGCGGCCGGGGGGCTGGACAGGAACAGGACGAGGGCGGTCAGGGCGCCGGTGAGGCAGAGCCGGGACCGGCCGCGGAGAGGGTGTATGGGGGTTCGCACGAGTCCATCTGACCCGGCGCGGGCACCCGCCGCACGCCGGACTGCGCCGGGCGAAGCCGTCCACGGCCGGGGGTTAGCCCGTGCGGGTGGCCGCCCTCCCCCGGCCCGGTGCCGGGTCCGGACGGGGCTGGCGGAGCGCCGCGGGCGCGGGACTCAGGCCCGGCTCAGCGTCATGAAGACGGCCCACAGCCGGCTGTCGTCCGGGCCCGGCCAGCCGGCGGCGACGTGGCCGAGCGCGTCCTGGGGCGCCGGCGGGCGCTGTCCGGCGACGGGTTCGAGGACGCGGTGCACCCGGAGCACCGTGCCGTCCGGCGCGGGCAGCCGCGTGCCGTCGGCGTCGTCGGCCGGCTCGGGCGTGAACCCGTCCAGGGACAGCGGGGCAGCGGCGCAGGAACGGATCACCTCGCGGTCGGGGGTGTCGCTGACGCTCTGGGCCATCGCCTGGGCCCGGCCCTCGATCAGCGCCAGCAACTGGGCGACCAGCACCGGGTCGTGGCAGCCGTCGTAGACCCAGCGCGTGCCCAGCACCCCGTGCTCCATGGTGCCGACCAGAGCGTGCGCGGCGCCCTCCAGCGGCGCCCCGCGGTAGGTGAGCGGCGCCAGGTACGCCGTCCGCCCGGGGCTCGCGGTGTCGGTGGCGACGATGAACTCGATGCCGACCTCGCCCTCGGGGTCGTCCAGCCGGAAGCCGCCGGACTTCTCCAGCACCGGGGCGGGGCCGCCGCGGTACCACGGGCGGCCGGGCAGCCAGCCGGCGAGCAGTTCGGTCTTGGTCGGCTTGAGGGTGGTGTGGTGGATGACGGCCATGCCGTTCGCTGCCTCCCGGGTGCGGATGCTGGTCCGCTCAGCCTTGCACACCGCTGCCGCCGGTCAGCGCCGGGGTCAACGCCGCCCAGGGGTTCGGGGGTTCGCCGGTCACCGGCCCGCACACCGCCGCGCCCCGCTCGTGCGCGGTGCGGACCGCGAGCGGGACCAGGACCTCGGGGACGCCGTAGACCAGGTGGCACAGCCGCTCGGGCGGCTGCCGGGCGGTCCAGGCCGGGCGGCTGAACGACGACACGTAGGTGCTCCAGTGTCCCTCGAAGGTGACCGTGAGGTCGGCGAGGCGGACATAGCCGGGCGCCGGATGGACGCCCGGGTTGAGGACGACGGTCCCGGCACCCGACCGCCTGAGGTCGCGCACCAGCCTGCGGCAGGCGGGCAGGCCGTCCGGGCCGGCCGTCACCCGGTCCAGGAAGCAGCCGTCGGTCGCGTACCACTCCCGGTGCCGGCGCACCTCCTCGGTGATCCGGGCCCGCTCCCGCACGCCGTAGTCGGTGTCGACGTAGCCGAGCAGCCGGGCCCCGGCCGCGCGCAGCGCCCGGGCCGCCGCCGTGAAGGCGGGGTCGGGGGCGGTGCCGGGCCCGCTCGCCGGGTTGAGGACGACCGCGTAGGTACGGTCGGCCGCCCCGACCAGCCGGTGCCAGGCGCCCGGATCGTCGGCCGGATGCACGTACAGCGGCACCAGCAGGCTCACGGCACCCGCTCCCCGGTGGCCGCCCACAGCGCGGCGAGGGCGTCGTCCAGGCTGTGCGCGGGCCGCCAGTCGAGGGCCCGGGCGGCGGCGGAGATGTCCGAGCACTGCCAGGACACCCGCGCCGAGCGCGCCGAGCCGCCCGCGCTCTCCTCCAGCCGGCCCCGGAACCCGGCGTGCCGGGCCAGGCCGTGCGCCAGCTCCCGGACCGGGACCGCCGTGCCGCCGCCGATGTTGAGCACCCTCGGCAGCGGGGCGGGGGCCGTGACTGCGCGCTCCACCGCCCGGGCCACATCGCGTACGTCGACGAAGTCGCGGTGGGCGGAGAGGTCCCCGAGGCGCAGTACGGCCTCCGGGGCCCGGCCGGCCGGGCGGAGCAGGGCGGCGAGCCGGCCGGGCAGGCTCGCGGCGGGCGCTCCCGGGCCGACGGGGTTGCCGATGCGCAGCACCACCGCGTCCAGGGGGGCGGAGGTCACCGCGAGGGTGCCCGCCAGCTTGGTGGCGCCGTACGGCGCGACCGGGCAGGCGGGTGCCGACTCGGTGACCTTCACACCCGGGGTGCCCGGCCCGTACTCGGCGGCCGAGCCCAGGTGCACCAGACGGGCCGTGGGGGCCGCCGCGCACAGGGCCGCGCAGAGGGCGGCGGGGCCGCGGGCGTTGACCTCGGCCAGGGTCACGGGGTCGCCGCCGGTGGCGCCCGCGCAGTTGACCACGGCGTCGGGGGCGGCCGCCGCCAGGGTCTCGGCGAGGCGTTCCGGACGGTCGCGGGCGAGGTCGGCGCCGAGTCCGGCACCGGCCGAGCGGCCGGCGGCGAGGACCTGCGCGCCCGGCAGGGCGCGCAGCCGCTCGGCCACGTGGCGGCCCAGGTATCCGGTGCCGCCGAGGACGAGAATGCGCATGTGGTACTCAGGCTCCCTTGAGCAGCAGGGACTTGCGGGTGGTGAACTCGGCGTTGGCGCGGTCGTAGTCGTCGGGGCGGCCGATGTCCAGCCAGTATCCGTCGAACTCGTAGGCGTGCGGCGGGTTTCCGGCCTTCAGCAGGTCGAGGACGAGTTCGTCGAAGCCGAGCGGCAGGCCGGGCGTGTAGCCGTCCAGGGTGGCGCGGCTGAGGCCGTAGACGCCCATGGAGACCCGGTAGTCCATGCTGGGCTTCTCGGTGAACGCGACGACCTTGCTGGCGTCGGTGGTGAGCACGCCGAAGTCGATGTGCACCTTGCGGGCGTACGTGGCGATGGTGAGCGGCGCGGCGGAGTCCCGGTGGCGGCGCAGCACGTCGGCGTAGTCGAGGTCGGTGAGGACGTCGCCGTTCATCACGAGGAAGGTCTCGGGCAGCCGGTCTCTGAGGCCCAGCAGCGGGCCCATGGTGCCGAGCGGGCTGTCCTCGGTGGCGTAGTCGACGGTCATGCCCCACTGGGAGCCGTCGCCGACGTAGGCGCGGATGATCTCGCCGAGGTGGCCGATCGCGAGGGTGCAGCGGGTGAAGCCCGCGGCCGACAGCTGGCGCAGCACGATCTCCAGGATGGCGTGCTGGTCGCCGATCGGGACGAGCGGCTTGGGCAGCGCGGTGGTGTAGGGCCGCAGCCGGACGCCCTTGCCTCCGGCCAGGATCACTGCGTGCATGGGGCTCCTCCTTGGTGGGGCGATGCGTGCCGGACGGGGTCAGATGTTGTAGATGCCGGTCTTGTAGCGGGCCAGGTTGGCCGGGTCGCGGAAGAACTCCACGGTGTGGGCGAGCCCTTGCTCCAGGGTGTGCGCGGGCTGCCAGCCGGTGGCCCGGGTGAGCCGGGTGGCGTCGCAGACCAGCCGCATCACCTCGGAGCCCGCGGGCCGGATGCGGGCGGGGTCGGCGCGGACGTCGAGGGCGGTGTCCATCACCTTGCCGATCAGCGCGACCAGGTCGCCGACGGAGATCTCGCCGCCGGTGCCGGCGTTGAAGGTGCGGCCGACGACCTGTTCGGCGGGGGCGGTGCCGACGGCGAGGAACGCCCGGGCGGTGTCCTTGACGAAGGTGAAGTCCCGGGTGGGCCTGAGGTCGCCGAGGGTGATGGTGCGTTCGCCGGCCGCTACCTGGCCGATGACGGTGGGGATGACCGCGCGCATGGACTGCCGGGGCCCGAAGGTGTTGAACGGCCGCAGGGTGACGACGGGGGTGGCGAAGCTGGCGTGGTAGCTGTCGGCGAGCCGGTCCCCGCCGGCCTTCGAAGCGGCGTACGGGGACTGGGTGTTGATGGGGTGGTCCTCGGTGATGGGCACGGTCTGCGCGGTGCCGTAGGTCTCGCTGGTGGAGGTGTGCACCAGCCGGGGCGTGCCGAGGGCGCGGACGGCCTCCAGCACGTTGAGGGTGCCGGTGACGTTGGTGTCCACGTAACTGTGCGGCGCCTGGTAGGAGTACGGGATCGCGATGAGGGCGGCCAGGTGGTAGGCGACGTCGGCGCCGTCGAGCAGGGCGCGCACCGAGCCGGGGTCGCGGACGTCGCCGAGGACGATCTCCACCTGGTCCAGCACGTCGGGCGCGAGGGTCTCCAGCCAGCCGTAGGAGGAGAAGGAGTTGTACTGGGCCATGGCTCTGACCCGGTGTCCGGAGGCGACCAGGGCCTCGGTGAGGTGGGAGCCGATGAAGCCCTCGGCTCCGGTGACGGCGGCGAGCGGTACGGAGGTCAACTGAGGGGTCCTTCCGGTGGGTTGGCAGGGCGGGGACGGGGTCAGACGTGCCGGGCGGGCCGGCCGAGCAGCAGCAGCGCGTACGTCACCAGGGCCAGGACGGCGGCGGCGCAGCACAGCGGCAGGAGGGCGGGGCCGGACGGCGGGCGGAGTGTCGGGGCGAGGCCGGCCACCGCGGCGGCGGCCAGGCAGATGACGGCCGGCGGCCAGGCGGTGCCGAACGCCTGGAGGAGCAGCGCGGTCCACAGGGTGGCCGCGAGGAGCAGCAGGGGGGCCGGTGCGGCTCCGGTCAGCCGGGCGGCGGGCAGCAGCGGCAGCAGGTAGGCGCCCAGACAGCCGGCCAGGACGGCGGCGGAGCGCAGCAGGAAACCGGCCGGGGTGGCGGTGGCGCGCAGCGCGGCCACGGACAGGCCCCGGTAGCGGTACAGCAGCCATTCGGCGGGGCCCATGCTGACCGTCAGCACGATCACCGCGTACGGCTCGTGCCTCCCCTCCAGCAGCACCAGCACGCCGGCGGCCAGGCCGAACAGCCCGTACGGCAGGGACCACAGCGGCCGCGGCCGGGTGCCCCCCACGGTGGCGGCCGGGGTGGCGAGGGCGCCGCGCAGGACGTGGCCGGTGGCGGCGAGGGTGGCGACGAGGGCCAGCAGTGGCAGTCCGGCGCGCACCGGGGTGCCGGGTTCCCACCAGGGCAGGACGGCGGCGCCCGCGATCAGCGGGGTCAGCGCGGCGAGCAGCAGCCGCTCGCGGGCCAGGACGAGCAGTACGCCGGCCGCCGCGAGGTACAGCGACTGGGCCGCCGCCGCGAGCAGCACGGGGCCGGGTCCGGCGAGCGGGGCCGCGGCGGCGGTGGCGAGGGCGGCGCCGAGCGGGGCGCCGGTCAGCAGGGTGCGGGCGGCTTCCCGGCGGCCGGTGGCCAGCCGCAGATGGGCGCGGTGGCCGAGGGCCTGGCCCCAGGCCCAGGAGACCAGGCCGGCGACGATCGGCGCGGTGGCGTGCCGGCCGGGGTGCCACAGCGGCGCGGTGAGCAGGTAGGCGAGTCCGGGCAGGGCGAACAGCACCCCGCGCAGCAGGCAGCGCACGGTGTCCGGGCGCCAGGGGTCGGCGGCGGGCGGGGGCTCCGGGTAGCTGCGGGGCACCTGTTCGTACAGGGCGGTGGCGAGGGAGAAGAGGTTCGGGTGGCCGTAGCGCTGCTTGATCTGCTCGGCGGTCAGGCCCTCGGCCTCCAGCAGGGCGGCGACCTCGTAGGGGTGGACGGCGGGGCCGATGCGGTCGGCGAGGGCGGCGGCCAGCCGGCTCACCGCCTCCGGGTCGGGGACGTGGCCGGGCAGCCGCAGGGCGAGGGTGCGGTCGTCGCCGCGGGCCGGTGCCTGGGCGAGCCGCAGGGCGAGGGTGTCCTGTTCGGTGCCGCCCGGTTCGAGCGCCATGGGCCCGCTCATCCGGCCAGGCTCCCCGCGGCGGCCCGCGGGCGCTGCCCGCGTGCGACGGGTTCGGGCAGGGGCCGGGCGTGGTAGGGCAGTTCGAGGTAGATGGAGCGGAAGGTGTCGATGGTCTGGCGCAGCGTGAACTGTTCGATCACGCGCAGCCGGGCGGCCTCGCCCATCGCCCGGCGGCGTCCGGCGTCGCCGAGCAGCTGAAGTGCCGCCGCCGCCATGCGGTCCGGGTCGCGCGGCGGGACGACGAGGCCGGTGTCGCCGACGGCCTCGCGGACCCCGCCGACGTCGGTGGAGACGGTGGCCCGGCCGCAGGACATGGCCTCGATGAGGGTGAACGGGAAGCCCTCGCTGATGCTGGAGAGCATCACCACGTTCCCGGCCGCGTAGGCGTCCTTGATGTCCTCGACCCGGCCCTCGAAGGCGACGGCGTCGGCATGGCCGAGATCGGCGGCGAGCGCCTCGCAGCGTGTCCGGTACGCCTCCCCGCCTCGGGGGGTGCCGCCGAAGAGGCGCAGCCGCGCCTCGGGTATCTCCTTGCGGACCAGGGCGAAGGCGCGGATGAGGGTCTCCAGGTCCTTGATGGGGTCGACCCGGCCGGCCCAGCTGAGGGTGGGTGTCTCCGGTTCGGGGCCGGCGGGCGGGAAGGCGGCCGGGTCGACGCCGTTGTAGACGGTGCGGATGGACCGGGGGTCGGCGCCGCCCTGTTCCTCCCACAGCCGGTTGTAGCGGTTGCCGGGGGTGATCAGCGCGGCGCGCCGGTAGCTCTCCTCGGCCAGCAGCCGGAAGAAACCGAGGACGACGGCCTTCACCGGCCAGCGGTAGGGGGCGGTGCGGTAGCCGAGGTAACGTTCCCGCAGGTAGACGCCGTGCTCGGTGAGCAGCAGCGGGACCTGGTGGCGCTCCAGGCCGGCCAGGCCGGGCAGGACGGCCACCCCGCCGCTGACCGCGTGGGCCACACCGTGCCGGGGCGGGGGCGCGGCGAGCGGGCGCAGGGCGTGTTCCAGCAGGGTGGTGGCGGTGACCGCGTCGTGCAGGGTGGGCCGGGCCTCCCGGACGGGGAGGCCGGGGCGGTTCCACACCCCGGCGAGCAGGGAGACGGCCCGGTCGCCGCGCAGGAAGGCGCTCAGTGTGCCCTCGGCGGCGGCCTGGGCCAGGGCGTACAGCGCGGCCGGGAACCGGTCCTCGGCCCCCGGGTCGAGCAGCGCGGTCAGGAAGCGTTCGTAGGCGTCGGCGAGCCTGGCCAGGGCCCGGCCCCGGGGCGGGCGGCCCTCGGGCGGGGCGCCCCACATGGGCACGGACAGCACGCCGTGGACATGGCCGGGCAGTTCCCATACGACGGGTTCGCGTCCGGTGCCGGTGACGGCGATGACGTCGAAGTCGAGGTCGGGCATGCCCTGGACGAGCTGGTCGCACCAGACGCTGACGCCGCCATGGCTGTGCGGATAGGTGCCTTCGGTGAGCAGGGTGACGTGCGCCGCGCCGGGGCGGCGCGCGCCGTGCTGAACGTGCATCGATGGGGCTCCACGGCCGAGGTGTGGGGTGGTCGTGCGGTTCCGCCCGCCGGCGGGCGGGGCGGAGCGGGGCCCGTCCGCCCCGTGCGGGAGCGGACGGGCCCTGGGGTCGGTGCGCGTTCAGCTGTCCGGGGTGGAGGAGACCCGCTCGGTGACGCCCGCCGGGACCCGGGTGCGCGGGGCCGGGGAGGTGGTGGCGGCGGTGCCGTCCGGGTGCGCGGCGGGAGCGGCGGCGGCGGACGGCAGGGTGAAGGTCAGCGGGGTGCCCGAGGAGGCGGTCCAGCCGGAGACCGCGCCCGCGTACGGGGTGCCGTAGGCGCCGCTGCCGAGGGTGGTGCCGGTGGGGAGGGTCGCCGGGACGGCGGTGCCGGCCGGCCCCTGCACGGTGACGGTGGTGCCGACGCGGTAGGCGGTGACCCGGCCGGCCTGTACGGCGCTCTTCCAGGCGGCCCGGCGCTGGAGTTCGGCGCCGATGGCCTTCATCCGCAGGTTGACGACCGGGGTGTTGTCGGCGAACAGGGCGTCGTAGCCGTCGAGCACGCCGTTCAGGACCGGGTAGGCGATGCGGTCCTCGGCGAGGTTGGACTGGTGGATGAAGTGCGGCTTGGGGTCGTTGGACAGCACGTGGCCGAGGGCGATCCGGGTCTCCAGCGGCACGATGTGGTCGGTGTAGCCGGTGGCGGGGTCCAGCGGGGCCGGCAGGCAGGTGGTGGTGGCCGGGTTGTCCTCGCAGATGCCGCTGCCGCCCTGGGCCCGGCTGGTGTAGAGCCAGTTGTACTCGTCGACCTGCTCGGCCGCCCGGCCCGCGTTGTAGAAGACGTTCATCGGGTAGCGGGAGACGGTGGTGGCCGGGCCGACCTTGCGCTGTTCGGGGTCGCGGGAGTTGTCGGAGGCGAGCCACTTGACGCCCTCGACGGTGAGCGCGAGGCCCAGGTTGGGGTTGTCCTGCGGCTGCTGCGGCAGGATCTTCAGGCCGGAGTGCTCACCGGTGACCAGCTCCTCGGTGTCCAGCGGGAGTCCGGCGACCTGGCCCCAGGCGCGGTTGGTGGCGATCTCGTAGTCGATCGTGGCGAGGCTCACCCACTTGGTGCTGCCGTCGAAGTCGGTGGCGCAGGTCCAGGGCACGACGGTGACGTTCTGCTCGCAGCCGAGGAAGGCGTGCGTGTACGTGTGGTTGATCCAGCGGAACCTGTCCCGCTCGGCGATCAGCTTGTCGGCGAGCTGGTCGACGCCGTTGTTGTCCTCGCGCTGGTCGACGCTGCCGGCGCCGTTGTAGGCCAGGTCGAGGGTGAAGCGGTGGCTGTTCTGCCAGGCGATGGCCTGGTCGACGTCCGCCGGGGTCATCCGGATCGGGTTGGGGGTGCCCCCGCCGTTCGCGCAGTCGACGTCGCCGGGCGTGCAGTTCAGCTGGGTGTCCCAGCGGTCGTCGGCGGCGAACACGTCGTCCACGTGGACGGCGAAGTAGTTGCGGGAGGCGCCGAGGTGCACCCCGCCGGTCATCCACTCCACGATCCCGCGGGCCAGCAGCCGGAACTGCTGCTGGTACCGGTTGTAGACGAAGGTGACGACCAGTTCGCGCCGGCCGTCGTGCCGGTACTCGCCGACCAGCGAGCCCTGTTTCGTGGTGCCCGGCACGGGTGCCTGCACGTACGGGGTGAAGTCGGCGCCGGCGGCGGGGGCCGACAGATAGGCGTAACTCTCGCCGACCGTGGGTGAGTTGTCCTCGAACGGGACCGCGCCGTCGAGGTAGCCGAAGGGGCCGGCCTGCCCGGCGGCGGTGACCTGGGCGCGGACGCCGTCGACGCTGCCCGAGTAGCCGCCGGACGTGGGTACCTGGAGGCCGACCTGGGGCCGGGCGTAGGTGTAGGCGTCGACCTGGGGGATCGCATAGGTCTGTTCGTAGGCGGCGAGGGCGCTCATCTCGGCGCTGCCGGCCGCGAACGGGTTGTCGTTGGGCAGGACGACGGCCTGGTACTTGGCGCGCGGGCGGCCGTCGACGGTGTCGGCGAGGAAGGCCGCGTCGATGGTGGGCCGGTCGGCGCGGGTGAGATCGACCTTGGTGTACGGCGTCCCGGCGGTGTCGAGTTCGGCGGCTATGGCGTCGGTGGCCGGGCCCCCGTCGCTCACCACCAGGACTCTGAGGTCGATGCGGGCTGTGGTGGTGTCGGCCTGGGCCGGACCGGCCGGCAGGGCGAGCGCGCCGATGAGCGCGCCCACCGTCAGGGCGGTGGTGCGTATGGTCCGCTTCATTGCGGTGAAGTCCCCTCCCCGGACAGGGGTGAGCACGGCTCCCATGGAGCGGACGCACCCCCTCGCGCGACGCCGGCGTCCCCCTCAGAAGCCGGTCGTCGGCGCATCCGTCGCGTCACATGGTGATGTCTCTGTGGAGCTTTTGTGGTCGAGTTAAGAAAGATGACGGAAAAGCAACACATGTTGGTCGCCGACCAGGGCAACCGAATAGGTCTTTTTCCCGTCATGGCCGTGCGGTGGTACAGGACGCGGAGCGGACCCGGCTGGCTGGTCCGGCCGCCGTACGACGCACCGGCGGACCATGCGGTCCGCCGGGCGATGTGTCGCGGCGCGCCCCGTGGCGGGCTCGCGGCCGGGGCTGTTTCCAGTCACCGGCCCGCGGCCGCCATCGCGCCCGTCAGGCGCAGAGCACCCGGGTCTCGGGGGTGTAGACGGGTCCGCCGTTGGTGTTGCTGCTGTCGCTGAACTCGGCGTAGTAGTACGAGTAGAAGCCGATGTTGCCGTTGCAGCCGGAGTCGGCGGCGACCTGGAGGGTCAGCGTGACGGTCCGGCTCTGGCCGGGCGGGATGGTGGAGCCGTAGTTCGCGCCGAGGTTGTTCGGGCCGGTGCCGGAGCACGGGGTGCTGCCGGCCGCGGTGGCCAGGCTGCAGCCGGTGAAGCTGTACTTCAGGTCCGGGCGCTGGGTGGTCAGCCAGGTCGGGTCGATGGTCTGGTACACGAACCAGACGTCGTAGGTCTTGTTGTTGGTGAGCGTCATCGACAGCTTCACCGTGCCGCCGGGGGTGGTGGTGGCGGAGTCGGTGGCGAAGGTGAGGGTGGTCGGCGCGGGGTCGGCGGCGCTCGCGCTGGGGGCCAGGCCGAAGACGGCGAGGAGGAAGGCGAGGACGGCGGTGAGACCGAGGCGTCTCGGCAGAGGTGATCGCATGGCCCGGGAGGCTAGGCACGGGCCGGGCGCGGCGTCTGCACCCGTGCACGGATCCGGAGCCGGATCGGCCGAAAGTGATCGCCATGTGAAGAAGTTGCGATGACACCGTGCCGACGCGTCTCCTTTCGCATCCGCGCACGCCGGGCGTGGTGGACGCGGGAGGAGAGCGGGCCGTGAGGGTGCGGTGACACACCGTACGCCGTTGGCGCGTACGCGCCGCCCGGCCGGCGACGGAACGGCGGCCGCCGCTTGTAAAGCGGACCCTTTCCGGCCACAGGGCGGTTTCCGGCCGTCGTGCGCGGCGCCGAGTGGGGCATGTCCGCGTCCCGTGGGGGTATCCGGCCTGCGAATTCGATCGTCCGGCGGATCATCAGGAGGCGAAGCGCATGCTCATGGCACACCCCGCGGTACTGGAGGACCTCATCGCCCAGTACGAGACCCTGTCCCTGCTCGGGGCCGAGGAGAGCACCCCCGAGGCCCGGCAGCGGCTCGCGGACATCTCCTACACGCTGTGCGTGGCCACCGGCACCCGGGATGTCGACATGGCCCTGATCGCCGCCCGCCACCGCCTGTCCGGGGCCCGCCCGGAGGACGACTCCCTGCTCCAGGCGTCCGGGGCCTGATCCGCCCCTCCCCCGAACCCGCCGCCTCCCGCTTCTGGTCGGCGGGACGCACCGGACGGTATACAGATCCGGTCGGACCGCGAGGGCGAGCACAGGGGGAGGGCGCATGGCGCGCGAGAGGCGACCGGCGGGGCGGCGCGCCGCCGTCGTGGCGGCGGTACTGGGCGCATGCGTCCTGGCCGCGGCCGGCACGGCACCACCGGCCGACGCGCACCCCGGCGGCCACACAGGCGCGCCCCCCGGCGGGCACGGCCGCGCGGCCGCCTATGTGGCGCTCGGCGACTCCTACACCTCCGGCCCCGGGATCCCGGCGCAGGTGGACGCCGGCTGCGCCCGCTCGGACCACAACTACCCCTCGCTCGTGGCCGCCGAGCGGCGCACGCGCGCGTTCACGGACGTCAGCTGCGGCGGGGCCACGACCGCCGAGATGTGGCGGGCGCAGGGCGCCAACCCGCCCCAGCTCGACGCGCTGGACCGGCACACCGGCCTGGTGACCGTGCAGATCGGCGGCAACGACGTCGGCTTCGGCCCCATCATCGGCACCTGCGCCCGGCTCGCCGCGCAGGACCCGGCGGGCAACCCCTGCGAGCGCGCCTACCGGGCGTCCGGGCACGACGAACTCGCCCTCGCCGTGCTGCGCACCGCGCCGAAGGTCGACCGGGTGCTGCGCGCGGTGCGCGCCCGCGCCCCGCACGCCCGGGTGCTCGTCGTCGGCTATCCCGCCCTGCTCCCCGACGACGGCAGCGGCTGCTTCCCGCAGGTCCCGTTCGCGGCCAAGGACTTCCCCTATCTTCGGGACACCGAGAAGCGGCTGAACCGGATGCTCCGGCTGGTGGCCGGGGTGAACCGGGCCGAGTACGTGGACACCTACGGCCCCACGGCCGGCCACGACATGTGCCGGGCGCCCGCGGACCGGTGGATCGAGCCGCTCCAGCCGGCCGCGCCCGCGGCGCCCGCGCACCCCAACGCCCGGGGCGAGGCGGCCATGGCGCAGGCCGTCCTCGGCCGGCTGGAGCGGGAGCGCGGGCGCGGCCGGCTGGAGCGGCCCCCGCCGGCCGGGAGCCGCCCCGCGGACCCGGTCAGCCGCCGAGCGCGCCCAGCACCACGGCCTGGGCCTCCTCCTGCACCCGGGCGAGGTGGTCCTGGCCGAGGAAGGACTCGGCGTACACCTTGTAGACGTCCTCGGTGCCCGAGGGCCGGGCGGCGAACCAGGCGTTCTCGGTGGTGACCTTGATGCCGCCGATCGCGGCGCCGTTGCCGGGCGCCTCGGTGAGCACGGCCGTGACCGGCTCCCCGGCCAGCGTGTCCGCGGTGACCTGGGCCGGTGACAACTTGCCGAGCAGCGCCTTCTGTTCGCGGGTGGCGGGCGCGTCGATGCGGGCGTAGGCGGGAGCGCCGAAGCGGTCGGTCAGACCGGCGTAGTGCTCCGAGGGCGTCTGGTCGGTGACCGCCGTGATCTCGGCGGCGAGCAGCGCCAGGATGATGCCGTCCTTGTCGGTGGTCCACACCGAGCCGTCCCGGCGCAGGAAGGACGCGCCGGCCGACTCCTCGCCGCCGAACCCGAGGTCGCCGCCGACGAGTCCGTCCACGAACCACTTGAACCCGACCGGCACCTCCACCAGGCGGCGGCCGAGGTCGGCGGCGACCCGGTCGATCATGGTGGAGGAGACCAGGGTCTTGCCGATGCCCGCGGCGGCCGGCCACTGCTCGCGGTGCCGGTAGAGGTAGGAGATGGCGACCGCGAGGTAGTGGTTGGGGTTCATCAGGCCCGCGTCCGGGGTGACGATGCCGTGCCGGTCGGCGTCGGCGTCGTTGCCGGTGGCGATGCGGAAGCGGTCGCGCTGCTCGATGAGGGAGGCCATCGCGTACGGCGAGGAGCAGTCCATGCGGATCTGGCCGTCCCAGTCCAGGGTCATGAACCGCCAGGTGGGGTCGGTGTGCGGGTTGACCACCGTCAGGTCGATGCCGTGCTGTTCGGCGATCCGGCCCCAGTAGGCGACGGAGGCACCGCCGAGCGGATCGGCGCCGATGCGCACCCCGGCCGCGCGGACGGCGTCCAGATCCAGCACGCTGGGCAGATCGCCGACGTAGGTGCCGAGGAAGTCGTAGCGGCCGGTGGTGTCCGCGGCGAGCGCGCGGGCGTACGGCAGCCGGCGCACGTCCTTCAGGCCGCCCGCGATGATCTGGTTGGCGCGGTCCTGGATCCAGGAGGTGGCGTCGGAGGCGGCCGGGCCGCCGCTCGGCGGGTTGTACTTGAAGCCGCCGTCGGCGGGCGGGTTGTGCGAGGGGGTGACCACCACGCCGTCGGCCAGGCCCGAGGTGCGGCCCCGGTTGTACGTCAGGATCGCGTGCGAGACGGCGGGGGTGGGCGTGTAGCCGTCCGCGTCGTCGATGAGCACGCTCACCTCGTTGGCGGCGAAGACCTCCAGCGCGGTGGCCTTCGCCGGCTCGGACAGGGCGTGCGTGTCGGCGCCCAGGAAGAGCGGGCCGTCCGTGCCCTGGGCGGCACGGTATTCGCAGATGGCCTGGCTGGTGGCGGCGATGTGGTCCTCGTTGAAGGCGCTCGCCAGGGACGAGCCTCGGTGCCCCGAGGTGCCGAACGCCACCCGCTGTGCCGGGTCCGCCGGGTCGGGGTGCAGCGTGTAGTACGCCGTGACCAGCCGGGCCACGTCGACAAGGTCCTCGGGACGGGCCGGCCGGCCGGCTCGTTCGTGCGGCATGAGTACCGTTCCTCCGCATCGGTGGGTCGTTCGCTCACCCGCCATCTTTCCTCGTGGCGGGCGCGCCGGGCGAGTGCGCCCCACCAGGCGGGATGCCGCGCCGTGGTGAGGACGAGTTCGGCGCCCCGGAGCAGGGTGGTGGGCGCGGGCCCGTCAGCTCCTGCGCGCCTTCTCCTGTTCCCGCGCGAAGGCGTACAGCTCCTTGGAGGTGGCGATGAGTTCGCGCCGCTCCTCCCTCGACCCGACCATCGGCTGCGAGCCCTTGAGCGGCACCTGGGCGCTCTCCGGCAGGAACCGCACGGTGAGCAGGCCGATGGCGCCGGCCAGCATCAGGTAGTAGGCGGGCATGAGGTCGTCGCCGCTCAGCTCGACCAGCGCGGCGGTGACCAGCGGGGTGGTGCCGCCGAACGCGGCGACCGCGAAGTTGAAGCCGATGCCCATGGCCGCGTAGCGCACGGCGGTCGGGAACAGCGCGGGCAGGGTGGCGGCGCTGGGCGCGGCGAAGCAGGCCAGCAGCGTGGCCAGGATCAGCACCCCGGCGATCGGCGGCCAGGTGCCGTCCGCCTTGATCAGCCAGAAGGACGGCACGGCGAGCACGATCATCGCGGCGGCGCCGACGGCGTAGAGCGGCCGCCGGCCCACCCGGTCGCTGAGCCGGCCGAGGAACGTGATCAGGATGACGATCCACACCATGCCGACGAGCACCAGCAGGTCGGCGGAGCCGCTGGAGCGGTGCAGGGTCTCGGTCTGATAGGTCGGCAGATAGCCGGTGACCATGTAATTGGTGACGTTGTACAGCAGCACCAGGCCCATGCAGACGAGCAGGGCCCGCCAGTGGTTGCGGACGATGTCCTTGAACTCGCTGCCGGCCGACTCCTGCGCCAGGGCCTTCTCGTGTTCGTCCAGCTGCTGCTGGAAGGCCGGGGACTCCTCCAGCTTCATCCGCATGTAGAGACCGATCACACCGAGCGGCCCGGCGATGAGGAACGGCACGCGCCAGCCCCAGGACAGCATCTGGTCGTCGGTCAGGGCCAGGTTCAGCGCGGTGACCAGGGCCGACCCGAGGGCGTAACCGGCGAAGGTGCCGAAGTCGAGCCAGCTGGAGAGGAAGCCGCGCCGGCGGTCCGGGGAGTACTCGGCGACGAAGGTGGTGGCCCCGCCGTACTCGCCGCCGGTGGAGAAGCCCTGGACCATGCGGGCCAGCAGGAGCAGCACGGGCGCGGCGATGCCGAGGGTGGCGTAACCGGGGATGAGGCCGATGGCGAAGGTGCCCGCGGCCATCATGATCATGGTGGTGGCGAGCACCTTCTGGCGGCCGATCCGGTCGCCGAGCGGCCCGAAGACCAGTCCGCCGAGGGGGCGTACGACGAAGGCGGCGGCGAAGGTCGCGAACGAGGAGATGACCTGGGCGGCCGGGGAGGCGCCGGGGAAGAACACCTTGCCGATGGTGGCGGCGAGGTAGCTGTAGACGCCGAAGTCGAACCACTCCATGCAGTTGCCGAGCGCGGAGGCGCCGACCGCGCGCCGCAGCAGCGGCGGCTCGACCACCTGGACGTCGTCGGCGCGGAAGGCCCGCCGGTTGCGCCGCAGCCTGCGGCTCAGCTCCTCGCGGACCTGGTGCGGCAGCCGGGCCACGGCCCTCGGCACCCGCGCCCCGCTCCGCGCACTCCCCTCCCCGCCAGGCCTGGCCTCCCCGCCGGGCATGGACTCCCCGCCGGACTTCTCACCGCTCATGAGCGCGCCTCCTTCCGCTCGCCGTCTTGATCACCGCCTGCCCCTCTCGCCGGGCCGGAAACGGAACCGTTCCCCCCGGTCTCGGCGGCGGGGAATATGACGCACGCCACAGACGTAAGGAAAAAGTAGGACATAATGGAGGTCACCGGACGACGTTGTCAGCCCGACCTTCGCGCGACCCGCGACCCCAAGGAGCCGTTCCCCGCATGGCGCACGGAGCCCACCGCAGCCCCCTTCTGCCGCCCCACCCCGACCTGGCCCTCGCCCGTGACTGTGAGCAGTGCCTCGGCTGGGGCACCGTCGTCACCCGCGACGGACACCACGAGCTGTGCCACACCTGCCAGCCGGGCCCCGCCGAGGGAGCGGCCGGCAGCCCCTGCCCCTAGCCCCGGCTCCCTGCCCCTGACCTCGTCCCAGCCCCCTCGCCCCGCCCCGCCCGGAAGGATCACCTTCCGGATAGGCTCGGGTAACGATTTCCCCAAGAAACATTCAAGGCCGAGGCAGGGGGCTGCCATGAGCACCGCACGCACCAGCAGGACACCGTTGCCGGGCATCGGCGTCCGGTACGACCTGACGACCCGCGAACACCGCCATCTGTCGGTGGTCGCCCACCGGGACGGTTCGCGCACCCTGAGCGCCTACCGGAACGACGACCCCGACGCCTGCGCGCTGTCGGTCCGGCTCACCGGACAGGAGGCGGAGGCCCTGGTGGACGTCCTGAAGCCGACCCACCACAGCCCCACCCTGCTGTCCACCACGGAACTGGGCCTGGTGGCCGAACGGATCGAGCTGTCCGGGACCTCCCACTGGAACGGACGGCTGCTCGGCGACACCCGGATGCGCACGGAGACCGGCGTGTCGATCGTGGCCGTCCTGCGCCGCGCCGAGGCGATCCCCTCCCCCGGCCCCGGCTTCCGGCTGGCCGGCGGGGACACGCTGATCGTCATCGGCACCCGCGAGGGTGTGGACGCCGCCGCCGCCATACTCGGCCGGGAGTGAGCGCCGATGCATTCCTCCGCGGTCTTCCTGATCGAGTTCGGCGCGATCATCCTCGGCCTCGGGCTGCTCGGCCGGCTCGCCGCCCGCCTGCGGTTCTCGCCCATCCCGCTGTATCTGCTGGCCGGGCTGGCCTTCGGTGAGGGCGGGCTGCTGCCGCTCGGCACCAGCGAGGAGTTCGTGGCCATCGGCGCCGAGATCGGTGTCGTCCTGCTGCTGCTGATGCTCGGCCTCGAATACACCGCCGGCGATCTGGTCTCCAACCTGAAGACCCAGTACCCGGCCGGAATCGTCGACGCCACCCTCAACGCCCTGCCCGGCGCCGCCATGGCCCTGCTGCTGGGCTGGGGCCCGATCGCCGCCGTCGTCCTGGCCGGCATCACCTGGATCTCCTCCTCCGGGGTCATCGCCAAGGTCCTCGGCGACCTGGGCCGGATCGGCAACCGGGAGACCCCGGTGATCCTCAGCATCCTGGTGCTGGAGGACCTGTCCATGGCGGTCTACCTGCCCGTCGTCACCGCCCTGCTGGCCGGGACCGGCATCGCCGCGGGCAGCGTCACGCTGGCCATCGCGCTCGGTGTGGCGAGCGTGGTGCTGCTGGTGGCCGTGCGCTACGGCCGGCACATCTCCCGCTTCGTCTCCACCGACGACCCCGAGAAGCTGCTGCTGGTGGTGCTCGGCCTGACCCTGGTGGTGGCCGGGGTCGCCCAGCAGCTCCAGGTCTCGGCGGCGGTCGGCGCGTTCCTGGTCGGCATCGCCCTGTCCGGCGAGGTCGCCGAGGGCGCGCACAACCTGCTGGCACCGCTGCGGGACCTGTTCGCGGCGGTGTTCTTCGTCTTCTTCGGCCTGCACACCGATCCGGCGAGCATTCCGCCGGTGCTGCTGCCCGCGCTCGCCCTGGCCGCCGTCACCACCCTCACCAAGATCGCCACCGGCTGGTGGGCGGCCCGCCGCGCGGGGATCTCCGGCCGGGGCCGCTGGCGGGCCGGGGGCACCCTGGTGGCCCGCGGCGAGTTCTCCATCGTCATCGCGGGACTCGCGGTCACCTCCGGCATCGACTCCGACCTCGGCCCGCTGGCCACCGCCTATGTGCTGATCCTGGTCGTCCTCGGCCCGCTCACCGCCCGGTACACCGAGCCGCTCGCCCTCCGGCTGACCGGCAGCCTGGGCCGCACGCGCCCGGCTCCGGAGCCGGAGGCCGGACCCGGAGCCGAGCCCGGGGCCGAGGCAGGTCCCGGGGCCGGGGCAGGGTCCGAAGGGGAGCCCGGACCCGGCGCGGAGGCCCAGGCCGGGGGCGGTCCGGAGCCCGTCGCCCCGGACCAGGAGACACCGGTCAGCCGGTCCTGAGCGCCACCGGTCAGCCGGTCCCGGGCACCGTCGCGGCGCCGACGTACGGTGGAGAGCATGTCGTCACCTCCCCTCCCGGGACCGCTGGCCCACCTCGAACCGCTGCTCGGCCACTACGGCTACTGGGCCGTGGGGGCCGTGGTCTTCGTGGAGGACTTCGGGGTCCCCGCGCCCGGCGAGACGATCCTCCTCGCGGCGGGCGTGTACGCGGGCGCGGGGCGGCTGAACGTGGTGGCCGTGGCGCTCATCGCGTTCGCCGCGGCCGTCGCCGGGGACAACGTCGGCTATCTGATCGGCCGGGTCGGCGGACGGGCCTTCGTACACCGGTGGGGGCGGTACGTCTTCCTCACCCCGAAGCGGTTCGAGGCCGCCGAGGGATTTTTCACCCGGCACGGCGGCAAGATCGTGACCGTGGCCCGGTTCGTGGAGGGCCTGCGCCAGGCCAACGGCATCATCGCGGGCACGACCGGCATGCGCTGGCGCCGCTTCCTCGCCTTCAACGCCCTCGGCGCGGCCCTGTGGGTCGGCCTGTGGACCACCCTGGCCTATCTGGCCGGCAGCCACATCACCGCGATCTACGACGAGATCCGGCGCTACCAGCTGTACGTCGTCCTCGCCGTCGCCGTCGTGATCGCGGGGTTCGTCGTACGCCACCTCGTGCGGCGGCGCCGCGCCCGCTGATCCGCCGCCGGGTTTGGACGCCGGTGCAGCGGCAATCCGGAGGGGGACCACAGACCGCGTCCTACGTTGGGAAGTGACACACGATGGCCGGCAACCAGAAGGCGAAGGCCAAGGCGGAGCAGGCCAAGGGCAAGGCGAAGGAGGCCCTGGGCCGCGCCGTCGGCAACGAGAGCATGGAGGCCGAGGGCCGCGCGCAGGGCGCCAAGGGAGACGCCCGGCAGAGCAAGGAGAAGGCGAAGGACGTCTTCAAGAAGCACTGAGAAGACGGCTCCGACCACCGAGGTGTGTGCCGGTCCGGCAGCCGAGCGGGCCCGGGAGTTCCAGCGCGAGCGGAACTCCCGGGCCCGCTCTGCGCACCGGACCGGGGCGTTCCTGCCCATCCGGGGGATTCCTCGCAAACGTCCCCTTGACCCGCCGCCCAGCGGGTAGCCGAGCAGGGACGGCACGGCACCCCTGTGCACAGGAAGGGCCCCTGACCCCAGAGGAAAAGGGCAACGAGGTATGGACATCCCGCTCAGGACCCACGCGACGACCACACGGGACCGCCCGGCGGTCCTGCGGTACAGCCGCACCTGGGACGCCGGCGTCTCCAGCATCGCCGAGGCCAGAGACGCCGTCGCCGACCTGCTCGCGCGGGCGCGGCCGGCTCCCGAACGGCGTTCGGTGCAGGATGCCCAGCTGGTCGTCAGCGAACTCGTCACCAACGCGGCCAAGCACGCGCCCGGCCCCTGCGCGCTGGGCCTGGAGGTGCTGCCGGGCGCGCGGGCGCTGCGCGTCATCGTCACGGACACCTCCCGGGAGCCGCCGCGCAGGCGTCCCCCCGACCCCCGCCGGGTCGGCGGCCACGGTCTGCACCTGGTGGCCATGCTCGCCCGCGACCTGGAGGTGACCTGGCCGGCCCACGGCAAGCGGGTCACGGTGACCGTACCGCTGACCCCGCGAGCGACCGGCTGACCGACGGCACCCCGCCCATCCGCCGCCGGCCGAGGTCACCGTCCACCCGCGCGACAGCCGCCTCCCCGTCGGCGGGGTCAGCCGGCCGACCCCATGAGTCCGCGCACGGCCTTCCGGCGGGGCCTGTGGGTGCCCGGCCCGGCCGCCCAGTCCGGCGGTGTCTCACCGTCCACCACGAACTCCAGGAGCAGCGGCCCGCGCCCGCCCAGCGCTTCGTCCCAGGCGGAGCCCACCTGCCGGGGCCGGTCGCAGCGTACGGCGGGCAGCCCGGCCAGCCTCGCCCATCGCGCGTACGGCAGCGCGGGGACCTCGGCGGAGAGCGGGATCAGCGGGTCGCCCGCGGCGGCCCGGCGCTGCCAGGTGAGCCGGTTCAGGTCGCCGTTGTTGAAGACGCAGAACACCAACGGGGGCAGTCCCGCCAGCCGGTCCAAGTGGCGCCGGACGGTGATCAGCTCGTTCAGGCCGCCGCCTTGCAGCGCGCCGTCGCCGACGAGGGCGATCACCGGCCGGTCGGGGGCGGCGAATCTGGCGGCCACGGCGTACGGGACGGCCGCGCCGGGCAGCGCGAGGTGGCCCGAGAGCAGCGAGCGCATGCCGGTCCGGAGCCGGAGGTGGCGGGTCCACCAGTCCAGCGCGGTGCCGGAGTCGGTGGTGACGACGGCGCGTTCCGGCAGCCGCGCGGACAGCTCGGCGACGACCGACCGTGGGTTGACCGACGTACCGAAGTAGCGGCGGGCCCGGGTCTCCCCCGCCGCCCGCCACGCCCGTACCGTGCGCTCCACCCGGACGGCCCAGGCGCGGTCGGCGCCTCCGCGCAGCAGCGGGAGCAGCGCTTCGAGGCAGGCCGTCACGTCGCCGTTCACCCGGACGGCGGAAGCCTCAGGAGCAAGCGGGCAGTCCTCCGGGTTCCGGTCCACGGTGACGATCCGGCACCGGCCGGGAGCCGGCAGCAGGGCGGGATCCAGGTCCTCGGCGCCGACGAGGAGCAGCGTGCCGCAGTCCCGCAGCAGGGCCGCGGCGGCCTCGCTGCCGAGCGGGCCCGCCACACCGGCGAGATACGGCAGGTCGTCCGGCAGCGCGTCCCGGGCCAGGGCGGTGGTGGCGACCCCGGCGCCGAGCAGCCGGGCCGCCCTGGCCGCCTGCCCGGCCGCCGCGCGGCCCGCGTTGCCGAGCACGACGACGGCCCGGCCACCGCCGCCGAGCACCTCGGCCGCACGGCGGAGACCGGCGACGCCGGCGGGCCCCGCCGGAGCCGGCCCGGGCCGGATATCGCGGGAACCGGAGGCACCGGCCGGGCTGAAGGAACCGGAGGAGCCGACGGCACCGGACGGCCCGACGGAACCGGAGGGGTCGGAGGGACCGAACGGACCGGAGGGGTCGGAGGGGCCGAACGGACCGGAGGAGCCGGGCGAACCCGAGGAAGCCAACAGACCGGAGGAGCCGGAGGAACCCACGGAGCCGGACGGCTCGGAGGAACCCGGCGAACCCGAGGAACCCGAGAGCCCGGAGGAACCGGAGGAACCCACGGAACCGGACGGGTCGGAGGAGCCCGGCGAACCAGAGGAACCCGACAGACCGGAGGAACCGGAAGGACCCACGGAACCCGACAGGCCGGGGGAACCCGGTGACCCCCAGGAACCGGACAGCCCCGAGGAGCCGGACGGCCCCCGGTAACCGGGCAGACCGGAGGAACCCGGCCGCCCGGAGAAGTCGTACGGCCCCGAGGAGCCCGACCGCTCGGAGAAGTCCGAGGGCCGGGACGGGCCGGACAGGGCGGGCGGGGCCGGGGCCGCCAGGGTCTCGCGGGGCAGGATCAGGCTCGCCACGCCCCGGTCGCCGAGCGCGGCCCGCACCGCCCGGTCGAGGGCGTCACCGGCCGGCTCCGGCCCGGACACCTGCTCGCAGTACACGCAGACCTCCGCCAGATGGCGCACGGCCGGGCCGCCCCCGCGCCGGGGCACCGGGTCCGCGCCCACCAGGGCCAGCACCGGCGCGCGGTCGGCCGCCGCGTCGTACAGCCCGGCCAGCAGCCGCAGCACGCCCGCCCCCGGCGGGGCGAGACAACAGCCCGGCCGGCCGGTGAGCTTGGCCTCGGCGCAGGCCATGAGCGCGGCGGACTCCTCGCCCCGCGCCTGGATGAACTCCGGGACCCCGGGGCCACCGCCGAGGGCCCGCACGAGCGGGTCGACGGCCAGTCCCGGCACGCCGTACACCCGGCCCACGCCCGCGTCCCGCAGCCGGGCGGCGAGTCTGTCGGACACCTTCACCACGGCGACCTCCCTGAGCCCCGGCGGCCACTGGTCCGGGCCACCGGGTAGCCGCGCGCCGAACGCGGCAAACGGGCCGGGAGGACCACCGGACGCCACAACGGACCCGCCCGACCCGGCGGACCCGGCCGACCCGGCCGACCGATCAACCCCGCGGCCCTCCCTGACGAGCGGAGCGGGGGCGGTCGTGCCAGGCTCGGAGGGGAAGCACACGCAGTGAGTGAGCCGGCACCGGGCGGAAGGCGAGCACGCGGTGGAGGAGTCGCGGGAGCGGGGGCCGGCCCGGCGCGCGGGACGCGGTGAGCGCGTGGTGACGGCGCTGGACCAGCGGCTTCCGGCCGTCGCCGCGGGCCGTGAGTTCCTGCGCAAGTCCTTCCCCGACCACTGGTCGTTCCTGCTGGGCGAACTGGCGCTGTACAGCCTGCTGGTGCTGGTGCTCACGGGCGGGTGGCTGACGTTCTTCTTCCACCCGGACATGACGGAACTCCCGTACGCCGGCTCGTACGCGCCGCTGCGCGGCACGATGACCACCGAGGCGTACGCGTCCGTGCTGCACATCGGCTTCGAGGTGCGCGGCGGGCTGCTGCTGCGGCAGACGCACCACTGGGCGTCGCTGGTGTTCGTCGCGGCCATCGGCGTGCACCTGCTGCGGATCTTCCTCACCGGCGCGTTCCGGCGGCCCAGGGAGCTGAACTGGACGGTCGGGGTGACGCTGTTCCTGCTCGCCCTGATGGAGGGCTTCTGCGGCTACTCGCTCCCCGACGACCTGCTGTCCGGCACCGGTCTGCGCACCGCGCAGGGCATCGTGCTGTCGGTGCCGGTCGTGGGCACGTACCTGTCGTTCCTCCTCTTCGGCGGCCAGTTCCCGGGGCACGAGATCATTTCCCGGCTGTACGTGACGCACGTGCTGCTGGTCCCCGGTCTGCTGCTGGCGCTGGTGGGGGTGCACCTGACGTACGTCGTGGTGCACAAGCACACCCAGTGGGCGCGGCCCGGCCGCACCAACCGCAACGTGATCGGCAAGCCGCTGGTGCCGCAGTACACGGCGAAGTCGGCGGGCCTGTTCCTGATCGTGGCGGGCGTGCTCGCGGCGATGGGGGCGCTGTTCCAGATCAACCCGGTGTGGGACTTCGGGCCGTACCGGGCCGACCACGTCTCCCTGGACTCGCAGCCCGACTGGTACGTGGGCTACCTGGAGGGCGCGCTGCGGCTGATGCCGGCCGCGGAGACGGACATCGCCGGGCACACCGTCGCCTGGGACGTGTTCCTGCCCGGAGTCGTGCTGCCCGCGGTGCTGTTCCTGGCCCTGTACTCCTACCCGTTCTTCGAGCGGTGGCTCGCCGGTCCCGGGCCGGAGCAGCACCTGTGCGACCGGCCGCGCGACCGGCCCGCCCGGACCGCGCTCGGCGCGGCGGCCGTGTCGGCCTACGCGGTGCTGCTCCTGGCCGGCGGGCAGGACGTGCTGGCCTACGTGTTCGGCCTGCCGGTGGAGCTGATCACCCGCACCCTGCGCGTCGCGCTGTTCGCCGTGCCGCTCGTGACCTTCCACGCCACCAGACGGGCGTGTCTCGGGCTCCAGGCGGCCGACCGGCTGCGGCTGCTGACCGGGGATACGACCGGCGAGGTGCGGCGCACGGCGGGCGGCGGCTACGAGGAGGCGCACACCCTGCTGCCCCGCGAGGAGGTCTGCCGCATGCTGGTGCGCGACACGCCCCGGCCCCGGACGGCGGGCGCGGAGGCCTGGCGCTGGCTGCGCCGGCACCGGCTGCGCAACGCCCTCAGCCGCTGGTACTTCGGCCGGAGCGTGGAGTTGCCGGCCACGGCGGACCAGCGGCGCCGGGTGGCGTATGCGCGGGCCGCGCCGGGCGAGCGGCCCGAGGAGGAGGCGGCACAAGCCGTGAGCGAGAAGGAGACGCCGTGACCGAGGGTGCCGACCGGGGCGGGAACGCGCTGTACGGCCCGCAGCCGGACGTGTCCGGCGCGGCCGGCTGTCCCGACGCCCCGCCGCGCGTGGGCTTCTTCACCGACACCTCCGTGTGCATCGGCTGCAAGGCGTGCGAGGTGGCGTGCAAGGAGTGGAACGCGATCCCGGAGGACGGCCTGGAACTGACCGGCATGTCCTACGACAACACGCGCGGCCTCGGCGCCGACACCTGGCGGCACGTGGCCTTCGTGGAGCAGAGCGGGCCGTTCGGGGGACCGGAGGCGGCACCGGACGGCGCGGCGGACGTGGACGTGTTCGCCGCCGCGTCCCGCCTCGGCACCGGTCCGGGGCCCGCCCGTACGGCCTTTCCGGTGACCCCCGACGGCCGTACCGAGCTGCGCTGGCTGATGTCGTCGGACGTGTGCAAGCACTGCACGCACGCGGGCTGCCTGGACGTGTGTCCCACGGGGGCGCTGTTCCGCACCGAGTTCGGCACGGTCGTCGTCCAGCAGGACATCTGCAACGGCTGCGGCTACTGCGTGCCCGCGTGCCCCTACGGCGTCATCGGCAGGCGGGAGGGCGACGGGCGGGTGTGGAAGTGCACGCTGTGCTACGACCGGCTCGGCGTCGGCCTGGAACCCGCCTGCGCCAAGTCCTGCCCGACGGAATCCATCCAGTTCGGGCCGCTCGAGGAGCTGCGGGAGAGGGCCCGGGAGCGGGTGGCGCGGCTGCACGCGGCCGGTGTCACCGACGCCCGTCTGTACGGCGAGAGCCCCGAGGACGGGGTGGGCGGCGCCGGGGCGTTCTTCCTGCTGCTGGACGAGCCGGAGGTGTACGGGCTGCCGCCGGACCCGCAGGTCACCACCCGGGACCTGCCCGCGATGTGGCGGCACGCGGCGGCGGCCGCGGTGACCCTGGCGGCCCTGGTCCTGGGCAGCTGCGCGAGGAGGAAGCGATGAGCGAGTCGGACGTCACCCGGGACGGTGTGCGGGGCGCGCGGCCGGGCCGGGAGGCGGTGACCGGGGACCGGGCGGGCCGCCGTCGGCGGCGCGGTGGCCGGGGCGAGCGGCCGGTGGTGCCGGAGGCGGAGTTCGGGTCGTACTACGGCCTGCCCGTCATCTCCAAGCCGCCGTGGGAGCCGCTGGACATCGCCGGGTACCTGTACCTCGGCGGGCTGGCCGGGGCGTCCTCGCTGCTGGCGGCCGGGGCCCGGCTGACCGGCCGGCCGGGGCTCGCGGCGCCGGCGCTCACGGCCGCGGCCGGGGCGATCTCGCTGTCCCTGGCGGCGCTGGTGCACGACCTGGGGCGGCCGGCCCGGTTCCTGTACATGCTGCGGGTGTGCAAGCCGACCTCCCCGATGAACGTGGGCTCGTGGCTGCTGGCGGCGTACGCGCCGCTGACGCTGACCGCCGCGGCCACCGGGGTCGCGGGCCGGTACCGGCTGCTGGGCGCGGCCGCCACGGCGGGCGCCGCGGTCCTCGGCCCGGCCGTGGCGACGTACACCGCGGTGCTGCTGTCGGACACGGCGGTGCCGTCCTGGCACGAGGGCCACCGTGAACTGCCGTTCGTCTTCGCGGGTTCGGCGGCCGGCGCCGCGTCGGGGCTGGCGCTGGCCGTGGCCCCGGCCGGCCAGGCCGGTCCCGCCCGCCGGCTCGCCGTCCTCGGTACCGCCCTGGAACTGGGCGCGTTCCACACGATGAAGCGGCGCATGGGCCTGGCCGCGCGGCCCTTCGGGCAGGGCAGGGCGGGGCTGCTGGTGCGGACGTCGGAGCTGCTGACGGCGGGCGGCGCGGTCCTGGGCCTGTGCTCCGCCCGGGACCGGCGCCTCGCCGTGGCGGCCGGGACCGCGCTCCTGGCCGGCTCGGCGGCCCTGCGCTTCGGCGTGTTCCACGCCGGGGTGGCGTCGGCGGAGGACCCGGCGTACACGGTCCTCCCGCAGCGGGAACGCCTGGAGGCACTCGCGTCACGCCCCTGACCGGGCCGGGCCGGCGCTGGCGGAATTCCGTGACTGTCTGTCACTTTCGCCGCTGTCGGCCCGGATCCGCCGTTCCTAGGCTCATGGTGATCAGTCGCCCGTGAGAGGAACGCGCAGATGACCGAGGCACACACCGACGGACGTGACGTCACCCGGCGCACGCTGCTCCAGCGGGGGGCCGGTGCCGCCGCGGCCGGCGCGGCGCTCGCGTTCGCCGGTCCGCCCGCCGCCGCCCACGCCCGGCCGGGCCCGGCCGCGGAGCCGCTGCCCGCGACGGTGGCCGGGGTCCGCGTCCCCGACAGCGCGGTGGCCCGGCACACGGTGGCCTTCGCCCGCGAGGTCAGCTCCCCGTCGCTCTTCAACCACGTGCTGCGCAGCTACGTCTTCGGCGCGCTGGTGCTCGACCGGCAGGGGGCGCGCTACGACCGGGAGTTGGCGTTCGTCGCCGCCGTGCTGCACGATCTCGGTCTGGTGGAGGCGTTCCAGACCCCGGCCGAGCGCTTCGAGGTCGACGGGGCCGACGCCGCGCGCCGCTTCCTGCGCCGGCTGGGCGTGCCCGCCGGGCGGCTGGACGTGGTCTGGGACGCGATCGCCCTGCACACCAGCGCGGGCATCGCGGCCCGCAAGAGGCCGGAGATCGCCCTGGTCTCCGTGGGTTCCGCGTTGGACTTCACGGGGAACGGGCTGGAGAGGATCCCGTCCGACGCGCTGACGGAGGTGCTCGACGCGTTCCCCCGGCTGGAGTTCAAGAAGGCCGCGCTGGAGACGATCCTGTCGCTGTGCCGCACCAAGCCCATGGGCGAGCTGATGCACCCCTTCGCCGAGGTCGGCCGCCGTCACCTCCCCGGCTTCGCGGTGCCCACCGTGGAGGACCTGCTGGTGAACGCGCCGTTCGCGCAATGAGCGTCCCCGGGGCACGGGCCCGCCGCCCGGGCCTCGCGTTCCTCCCGGTCGACCCACGCCCAGGTGACCGCCGCCGCGGTGACGCCGACCGGCAGCATGCCGGTGATCATGGCGAGGCCCGCCGCCGGCCGGCCCGCGGCGACGACGCCGACGGCGGGCAGGTCCAGCAGCGGTGCCGCGAGGAACAGGTACAGGCACCGGCCGGCGTCGTCCAGCCGGTGCCGGGTGCGGGCCAGGACCGGCAGCCAGAACAGCACGGCCGCCGCGAGCAGCGGGGGCTGGGTGACCAGGGCCCCGCCCGGTGGCCGCAGGATGCCGAGGTCGCCGAGGACCGCCCAGGCGTGCGTGAGCACCAGCACGGGCAGGGCGACGGCGGCGGGGACGGCGATCCGCTCCCACAGCGGGGAGCGGCGCAGGGCGTGGACGACGGCCGGGATCCCGGCGGCGACCAGGAGCGCCGGCCCGGCCGCCGCCGCGACCGACGCGTGCGCGGGATGCACGGCCCGCTCACCTTTCCCGGGCCGTGGTGCCGCGTACCGCGAGCGCGGCCGAGACGCCCAGCAGGGGCACGGCGACGCACAGCAGCCAGTGGCCGTAGACGAAGCCCAGGGCGACCAGCAGCAGGCCGGCCGCGGCGGGAGGCACCGCCCCCGCGCCCCGGTCCGGAACCCGGTAGCGGACGTGCTGGTCGGGCGCCGAGCGGGAGGAGACCAGCACGGCGGCGGCCGCGAGGGCGAGGACCAGGACGACGCCGCCCCACAGCCAGTACACCAGCGGGCTCTCGCCGTAGACCGCGAGGACGGCGAGGAGGACGCCGTTGAGCAGCGCCCAGCCCGCGACGACCACGGCGGACGGATGCCGTCTCATGCGCGGGAGCCCTCCCGGCGCTTGAGGTCCAGCAGCGGGGCGAAGCTGGTGACGGGCGGCAGCGGGCGGTCCGCCGGGAAGTTCAGGCGCGGCGGCGGGGACGGGGTGGCCCACTCCAGGGTGTGACCGTCCCACGGGTCGTCACCGGCGGGGCGGGCCCGGCCGAGGCGGCGGGCGTGCAGGGTGCGCAGCACGTTGACCACGAACACCGCCATGCCGGCGGCGAGGAGGGCCGCGCCGATCCCGGCGAGCAGGTTGAGAGTGCCGAAGCCGTCGAAGGCGGCGTAGGTGGACACCCGGCGCGGCATGCCGAGGTAGCCGAGGGCGAACATCGGCAGGAAGGTCAGGTTGGTTCCGGCGACCAGCAGCCAGAAGTGCAGCCGCCCCATGCCCTCGTCCAGCAGCACGCCGGTGACCTTCGGGAACCAGAAGTAGACGGCGGCGAACAGGCCGAAGGCGCTGCCCGCGAAGAGCACGTAGTGCAGGTGGGCCACCACGAAGTAGCTGTCGGTGACGTGGTAGTCGATCACCGGGGTGCCCACCATGATCCCGGTGAGGCCGCCGATCAGGAACTGCGGGATGAAGGCGAGCGCGAACAGCATCGGGGTGCGCAGCCGCGGCCGGGCGCCGAGGACGGTGCCGAGCATGCCGAAGTACTCCACGCCGGCGGGGACGAGCAGGGCGATGGAGGTCAGGGAGTAGTAGTCGTTGGCCGCCTGGCCGGTGGCGAACATGTGGTGGCCCCACACGCTCATGGAGAGGGCGGCGAACACCAGCAGGGACAGCACGGTGCCCCGGTAGCCGAAGAAGCGGCGCCCGCAGAACACCGCGAGCACCTCGGCGACGGCGGCGAGGTACGGGAAGAACATCACGTACACGACGGGGTGGCCGTAGAACCAGAAGAGGTGCTGATAGCCGATGTTCCACGCGTTGGACGCGAAGAGTGAGGCGTCGGCGCGGCCCGCGGCCAGCAGGGTGAGCGCGGCGAGCAGGGCCGGGAAGGCACCGATGACCATCAGACAGGTGGCGATCATGGCCCAGCAGAACACGGGCAGCCGCAGCATGGTCATGCCCCGGGTGCGGCGGCGCAGGATGGTCCACAGCACCGCCCAGCCCTGGAGGATCGCCCCGGTGACGGCGAGGAACACGCCCACGATCCACAGGTCGCTGCCGGTACCCGGCGAGTACTCGGCGTCGGCCAGCGGCGGGTAGGAGAACCAGCCGGCGGCGTGCGCGCCGGTCGGGGTGGCGAAGCCGGCGAGCAGGGTGAGGGCGCCGAACGCGTAGAGCCAGTAGCCGAGGAGGGTCAGCCGGGGCAGGGCGATGCCGGGGGCGCCGGTCTGCAGCGGGACCAGATAGACGCCGAGGCCCAGCGCGAACGGCGTCATGACCAGGTAGATCATCCCGGAGCCGTGGACGGTGAAGACCTGGTCGTACAGGTGCGGGCCGAGGAAGGTCTCCTCGGGGCGGGCGAGCTGGCCGCGCATCAGCAGCGCGAGGACGCCCATGAGCAGCAGGAGGACCAGGGAGGTGGCGGCGGTGAGCAGGCCGACGCGCTTGTGGTCGGTGGTGGAGATCCAGCCGAGCCAGCCGCCCGGCGGGACGGGCCGGCCGGAGTCGTCCGGCCGGGCCCGGGTGGACGGCGCGAGGGTCATACGGTGGCCGTCCCGCCGTGCACCCAGCGGTCGTACGCGCGCGGCGGCACGGCCTTGATCCAGAAGTCCATGGTGTGGTGGCGCTGCCCGCAGAACTCGGCGCACCGGCCGCGCCAGCGGCCCGCCCGGTCCAGGGTGAGGGTGAGGGTGTTCACGTGGTGCGGGAAGGCGTCGGTCTTGTAGCGCAGGCCGGGCACCCACAGGGAGTGGACGACGTCCCGGGAGGTGAGCCGGAGCTGGACGGTCCGGCCGGCCGGCACGACGAGGGTGGGCATGTCGCGGCCCTCGCAGGTGCCGGTGACGCTGCGGTGGGCCGGGGAGCCCGGGTAGCGGAAGGTCCAGCACCACTGGAAGCCGGTGACGTCGACGCGCAGCGGGCGCGGGCCCGCCGCGGGGTGCTCCCGGTGGTTCTGCCAGGCGGTCCAGGCCACGAGGAAGACCGCGAAGGCGGCCAGGGCGCCGACGTAGTACGCCTCCAGGCGGGGCCGTTCGGAACGCTCGGCGGCGGCCGGGGGGCGGGTGCCCCGGTGGCGCAGGAGCGTCCAGGCGAGCAGGCCGAGGACGGCGAGGAACACGGCGCCGGCGATGGCCGCCTCCACCGTGAACACCGTTCCGAAGATGTGACGCTGCCTCACGGCGCCACCGCCTTCGCCCCGCCGCCCCTGACCGTCATCCGATCGCTCCCGTCACTCACTCGGGACCGTGACCAACCGGACATTACGGGCAGCTCGTCCGGTCCGGGTGCCGACACACCGGGAGCGGCCCGGCCCCGCGGCCGGGATGCCGTACGCGCGAGGCGGCGGGACAATCGAGAACACCCGAGCCGGAGGAGGAGCCGTGGGCGTACGCACCTGGATCGACTCCTGGCCGGTCTACCGCCAGCTCACCGGCACTGATCCGCTGGGCCGGGGGGCCGCCGCCAAGAGCGCGGCCAGCGCCCGGCTGACGCCCCGGGTGGCCACGGCCGACCGGGTGGTGAGGTCCGTCTGCCCGTACTGCGCGGTGGGCTGCGGCCAGAACGTGTACGTCGAGGACGGCCGGGTCACCCAGATCGAGGGCGACCCGGACTCCCCCGTCTCCCGCGGCCGGCTGTGCCCCAAGGGCGCGGCCAGTCTCCAGCTCACCACCGGGGACGCCCGCGAGCGGCAGGTCCTCTACCGGCGCCGGTACGGCACCGAGTGGGAGCGGCTGGACCTGGACACGGCGATGGACATGATCGCCGACCGGGTGATCGAGGCCCGCCGGGCCGGCTGGCAGTGGGAGGTCGACGGGACCCGCACCCGGCGCACCCTCGGCATCGCGAGCCTCGGCGGCGCCACGCTCGACAACGAGGAGAACTACCTGCTGAAGAAGCTGTTCACCGCGCTGGGAGCGGTCCAGATCGAGAACCAGGCGCGCGTTTGACACTCCTCCACCGTTCCCGGTCTGGGAACCTCGTTCGGCCGCGGCGGCGCGACCACCTTCCAGCAGGACCTCCAGCACGCGGACTGCATCGTCATCCAGGGCTCGAACATGGCCGAGTGCCATCCGGTCGGGTTCCAGTGGGTGATGGAGGCCAAGGCCCGCGGCGCCAAGATGATCCACGTCGACCCGCGGTTCACCCGCACCAGCGCGCTCGCCGATCTGCACGTGCCGCTGCGCGCGGGCACGGACATCGCCTTCCTCGGCGGGATCGTCAACCACGTCCTGCAACGCGAGAAGTACTTCCGCGAGTACGTCGTGGCGTACACCAACGCGCCGGTGATCCTGCGGGAGGACTTCCGGGACACCGAGGACCTGGCCGGTGTCTTCTCCGGCCTGGACCGTGACAACCGCAGCTATGACAACGCCAGTTGGCAGTACGAGGGCACCGAGGTGCAGGCGGCCTCCGGTGAGCGCGACCAGGAGTACGAGGAGCGCACCCGGGGCGGCACGTCCGTGACGGAGGCCGCGCGGGGTGAGGCCCACGGCTCCGGCGGCGCGGTGCTCGGCGAGGGCGAGCCGGAACGGGACGAGACGCTGACCCACCCCCGCTGTGTCTTCCAGGTGCTCCGACGGCACTACGCCCGCTACACCCCGGAACTGGTCGAGCAGGTCTGCGGCGTGCCCCGGGAGCTGTTCCGGCGGGTGTGCGAGCTGGTCACGGAGAACTCCGGACGCGACCGGACCACGGCCTTCGCCTACGCGGTCGGCTGGACCCAGCACACGGTGGGCGTGCAGAACATCCGGGCCGCCTCCGTCCTGCAACTGCTGCTCGGCAACATCGGCCGGCCGGGCGGCGGCATCCTGGCGCTGCGCGGCCACGCCTCCATCCAGGGCTCCACGGACATCCCGACCCTGTTCAACCTGCTGCCCGGCTACATCCCGATGCCGCACGCGCACCAGAACCAGGACCTGGACGCCTTCGTCGCCGCCGAGGCCGCGCACAAGGGCTACTGGGGCAACATGCGGGCGTACCTGGTGAGCCTGCTCAAGGCGTACTGGGGGGAGGCGGCGCGCGCGGAGAACGACTTCTGCTTCGACTACCTGCCCCGGCTGACCGGCTCCCACTCGACGTACGAGACGACGACGGCCCAGCTGGAGGGCGTCTGCAAGGGCTACTTCCTGATCGGCGAGAACCCGGCGGTGGGCAACGCCAACTCCAAGCTGATGCGGCTCGGCATGGCGAACCTCGACTGGCTGGTGGTCCGGGACTTCTCGCTGATCGAGTCGGCGACCTGGTGGCGGGACGGACCGGAGATCGAGACCGGCGAGCTGCGCACCGAGGACCTCCGCACGGAGGTGTTCTTCCTGCCGGCCGCCGCGCACACCGAGAAGGACGGCAGCTTCACCAACACCCAGCGGCTGCTCCAGTGGCACCACCAGGCGGTCGAACCGCCCGGCGAGGCGCGCAGCGACCTGTGGTTCGCCTACCACCTGGGCCGGATCATCCGGGCGAAGCTCGCCGGGTCCGCCGACGAGACGGACCGGCCGGTGCTCGACCTGGCCTGGGACTACCCGACGAAGGGCCCGCTCGCCGAACCGGACGCGGAGGCGGTCCTCGCCGAGATCAACGGCCGTGCCGCGGACGGCGGCCCGCTGTCCTCGTACGAGGAGCTGAAGGACGACGGCTCGACGGCCTGCGGCTGCTGGATCTACTGCGGGGTCTACGCCGACGGCGTCAACCAGGCGGCCCGCCGCAAGCCGGGCCGGGAGCAGGACTGGGTGGCGGCCGAGTGGGCGTGGGCCTGGCCGGCCAACCGGCGGATCCTGTACAACCGCGCCTCCGCCGACCCCGAGGGCCGGCCGTGGAGCGAGCGGAAGGCGCTGGTGTGGTGGGATGCGGAGCGCGGCGAGTGGACGGGACACGACGTCCCCGACTTCAAGAAGGACATGGCGCCGGACCACGTCCCGCCCGAGGACGCCACGGGGCCCGAGGCCCTGTCCGGCACGGACCCGTTCATCATGCAGGCCGACGGCAAGGGCTGGCTGTACGTCCCCTCCGGGCTCACGGACGGCCCCCTGCCGGCCCACTACGAGCCGCAGGACTCCCCCGTCCCCAACCTCGTCCACGACCAACAGCGCAATCCCGTGCGGCAGTTGCTGCCGCCGCACCCGGCCAACCGCTACCAGCCGAGCGGCGGTGACCCCGGTTCCGCGGTGTTCCCCTACGTGGCCACCACCTACCGGCTCACCGAGCACCACACGGCGGGCGGGATGTCCCGCTGGCAGCCGTACCTGGCCGAACTCCAGCCGGAGTTCTTCTGCGAGGTGTCGCCGGAACTGGCCGCCGAGCGGGGCCTTACGCACACCGGGTGGGCGACGATCGTCAGCGCCCGGGGCGTGATCGAGGCGCGGGTGCTGGTCACCGCCCGGATGACCCCGCTGACCGTGCGCGGGCGCCCGCTGCACCAGGTGGGGCTGCCCTATCACTGGGGCCCGAACGGCTACAGCACCGGCGACGCGGCCAACGAGCTGCTGCACCTGTCCCTGGATCCCAACACGCACATCCAGGAGACGAAGGCGTTCGCCGTCGACATCCGCCCGGGACGGCGGCCACGGGGCGAGGCGGCCCTGGCGCTGGTGCGGGCGTACCGGGTCCGGGCGGGCATCGACGCGCGGACCGGGACCGAGCCGTGACCGCTCCCGCCGACGGGTCGACGTGAACCGTCTGCCCCTCCTACCGCAGGACCAGGGAGTGCGGTCCGCGCGGCACCAGCTCCCCCACCACCGGTGCTCCGGGCACCTCCCCGGCGACGAGCAGCCCCCCGGAGGTCTGCGCGTCGGCGAGCAGCAGCCGGGTGTCCGCGTCCGTGTCCCCGAAGTCGGTGTACGGCGCGACCCACTCCAGATTGCGCCGGGTGCCGCCGCTGACGTACCCGTCCCGCACGGCCTCCCGGGCGCCCTCCAGATACGGCACGGCGGCGGTGTCGAGCACGGCGGTCACCCCGGAGGCGCGGGCCAGTTTGTGCAGGTGCCCGAGGAGGCCGAACCCGGTGATGTCCGTGGCGCACTCGGCGCCGGCGGCGAGCGCGGCCTCGGCGGCCTCCCGGTTGAGGGCGGCCATCGTGGCGATCGCGTGCTCGAACCGTTCGCCGGTGGCCTTGTGCCGGTTGTTCAGCACGCCGGTGCCCAGCGGTTTGGTCAGGGACAGCGGCAGCCCGGGCCGGCCGGCGTCGTTGCGCAGCAGCCGTCCGGGGTCGGCGACACCGGTGACGGCCATGCCGTACTTCGGTTCGGGGTCGTCGACGCTGTGTCCGCCGCCGACATGGCAGCCCGCCTCGGTGGCGGTGTCGAGGCCGCCGCGCAGCACCTCGCGGGCGAGGTCGAACGGGAGCACGTCGCGCGGCCAGCCGAGCAGGTTGACGGCGAGCACGGGCCGGCCGCCCATCGCGTACACGTCGGACAGGGCGTTGGCGGCGGCGATCCGGCCCCAGTCGTAGGGGTCGTCCACGACCGGCGTGAAGAAGTCGGCCGTGCACACCACGGCGATCCCCCGGTGCGTGACCACGGCCGCGTCGTCGCCGGTGGCGAGGCCGACCAGCAGCGGGGTGTCACCGCCGGCGAGCGTGGGCGCGGTCAGTCCGGCGACCACCTCCTCCAGTTCACCGGGCGGGATCTTGCAGGCGCAGCCGCCGCCGTGGGCGAACCGGGTGAGGCGTACGGGCGTCTGACGGGTCGGTGTCGCTGCCATGGCGGTGGTCTCCTCGGACGGTAGCCTGACGGGCGGTGGAGGCGTGTGGGTGCCTGGTGGCCCTCCCGGTCTTCAAAACCGAGGGGCCCGAGGATCTCGGGCCGGCGGGTTCGATTCCCGTCCGCCTCCGTTCCCCGGGTCGTCTCCGTTCCGCGGGTCGTTTCCGTTACCCGGGTCGTCTCCGTCCCCCGGGTCCGTGCGACAGCGTCGGCGCTGTTCGTCCACGCGCTCGGTGTGCCCTTGGGCGTCCAGGAACTCCAGCAGCGGTACGGCCACCCGGCGGGTGGTGTCCAGCGCGCGCCGGGCCTCGCTGAGCGTGAACGGCTGGGGCAGCGCGCGCAGCACGGCGGCGGCCGCGGCGTCCGCGCCGGGCGGCAGCACGATCCCGTCGGCGATCCGCAGCAGCGCCCCGCCGGCCGCCGCTGCGGCCAACGCCCGCCGGTCCAGGCCCAGTTCGGCGAGCCGCCCGGCCTCGGGGGCGCGGAACGGCGCCTGGGAGAGCTCCCGGCGCAGGGTGTCCACGGCCGCCTGTACGGGGGCGGGCAGGGCGGCCCCCGGTCCGTCGGCGGGGTGCAGCCGGCCCCGGTCGGCGCGCAGCCGGGACAGCCCCGCGGCGAGCGCGTCGACCAGGGCGCGGTCGGGCAGACCGAGCAGCCGGCGGGCCGTCTCGGTGGGCAGGCCGGGGTCCAGCGGATGGGCGCGGGCGTGTTCCCCGACCCGGGCGACGAGCCGGTCCCGCAGGTCCGCCCAGTGTGCCGGGTCGGCCAGCCAGTCCCCGGCGACCGGGTCCCCGGGCGCCGGGACGCCCATGGCGCGCAGCTCGGCGCGCCGGATCAGCCTGCGGCGGCGCAGTTCGGCGGCGGGGTCGGGGCGGCCGGTCATGGTGTCCAGTTCCGCCGCCCGGGCCCGGCCGGCGCCGCGCCGGGCCAGCCGGGGCGGCCGTACGTCGAGCACGGTGACCCCGCGGGGGGTGCGGCCGCCGCCTGGTGCGCGCAGCACCGCGCGGTCGCCCACCCGCAGCGGCAGGCCCCGGCGCAGGGTGAGCCGGGCGGTGTCCGGGCCGAGCGGGCGGACGGTGACCGGCACGGCGGCCGTACCGATGTGCAGGGTGAGGCACCGGGGCAGGCCGTCCGCCGGTTCCCCGGTGATCCGTACGTCGGTCACCTCGGTGCACAGCCAGCGGTCCGGGGTCAGCAGCACCTGTCCGCGGCGCAGCGTGCCGTCCCCCGGCCCGTGCACGTTGACGGCGACCCGGGCCACCGCGCCGACGGCGGTCCGCTCCTCGCGCAGGCTCTGCAGGCCGCGCACCCGCAGCGCGGCCGTTCCGTCGGCGGTGACCAGCCGGTCGCCGACCCGCAGGGTGCCCGCGCCGAGGGTGCCGGTCACGACGGTTCCATGGCCGCGCACGGTGAACGCCCGGTCCAGCCACAGCCGTACGTCGGCGTCGGGGTCGGGGGCGGGCAACCGGGCGGCGAGCAGGGCGAGTTCGGCGCGCAGGTCGTCCAGGCCGGCGCCGGTGACCGCGCTGACGGCGGCGGCGGGGACCGGCCCCAGCGAGGTGGCGGCCAGATGTTCGAGGGAGGCGGCGCGCACCGGGCCGGGGTCGGCGAGGTCGCTGCGGGTCACCGCGAGGACGGCGTGCCGGACGCCGAGGGCGTCCAGGACGGCCAGGTGTTCCGCCGACTGCGGCTGCCAGCCCTGGTCGGCGGCGACCACGAACAGCACGGCGGGCACGGGTCCGGCACCGGCCAGCATGGTCGGCACGAACCGCTCGTGCCCGGGTACGTCGACGAAGGCCAGGTGGTCGTCGTCCAGCCGGGTCCACACGAAACCCAGGTCCAGGGTGAGGCCCCGGCGCCGCTCCTCCTCGTGGCGGTCGGGCTCCATGCCGGTGAGCGCGCGGACCAGCGTGGACTTGCCGTGGTCGACGTGACCGGCGGTGGCGAGGACCCGCATCACGCCCGCCCGTCCGTGGCGGGCTCCTCCACCGCGGCCCGGTGCACGACGGCCCGGGCCGACCGTACGGCACGGGCGAGCCGGTCGTCGTCCTCGGGCGGGACCGACCTGAGGTCCAGCAGGCAGCGTCCCGCCTCCAGCCGGCCGACGACCGGGAGGCGGCCGGTGCGCAGGGCGGCGGCGTACGGCTCGGGCAGGGACAGGGCGGCGCTGGGCAGGGTGACTCCGGGCGCTCCCCCGCCGCCGACCGTGGCGGCGCTCGGGACGGCCCGTACGTCGATCCCGTCGGCGTCCAACGCGGCGGCGAGCCGGTCGGCGCGGGCCCTGAGCCGCTCCGGGTCGGCGGCGAGGGCGCGGGCGGTCGGGGTGGGCGGGCCGGTGAGGGTGGCCTCCAGCGCGGCGAGGGTCAGCTTGTCGACGCGCAGGGCACGGGCGAGCGGGTGCCGGGCCAGGGCGCGGACCAGGTCCGGACGGCCGAGGAGGAGCCCGCACTGGGGGCCGCCGAGCAGTTTGTCGCCGCTCGCGGTGACGAGCGCGGCTCCGGCGCGCAGCTGGCTGTCGGCGTCGGGTTCGCCCGGCAGGGCCGGATGCGGGGCGAGGAGTCCGGAGCCGATGTCGACCACCACCGGGACCCCGAGTCCGGTCAGCTCGGCGGCCCGGGCGGACCGGGTGAAGCCGGTGACACGGAAGTTGGACGGGTGGACCTTCAGCACGAAGGCGGTGTCCGGCCCGATGGCCGTCGCGTAGTCGGCGGGGGCGGTGCGGTTGGTCGTACCGACCTCGCGGAGCCGGGCACCGGTCGAGGCGAGCAGGTCGGGCAGGCGGAAGCCGTCACCGATCTCCACCATCTCGCCCCGGCTGACGACGATCTCCTTCCCGGCCGCGAGCGCGGTGGCGGCCAGGACGAGCGCGGCGGCGCCGTTGTTCACGACGTGCGCGGCGCCGGCGGCCGGCACCCGCTCGCGCAGCGCGGCGAGTGCGGAGCGGCCCCGGCGGGCCCGTACTCCGGTCGTGAGGTCGAGTTCGACGTCCGTGGGCCCGGACGCCTCGTGGACGGCCTGCCGGGCGGCGTCCGACAGCGGGGCCCGGCCGAGGTTGGTGTGCAGCAGCACACCGGTGGCGTTGAGCACCGGGCGCAGGCCGCTCGCGGTGCCGGGCAGCAGGTCAAGGGCCGTGCGCGGGACCTGTTCCGGCGCGATGCCGCCCGCGCGGGCCCGCTCCTGCGCCTGCCGTACGGCGGCCTTCACCCGGTGCGCGCCCAGCCGGTCCGCGGCGGCGGCCAGCCGGGGGTCGCGCAGCAGGGTGTCGGTGCGCGGGATGCGGCGGCGCGCGTCGGCCGTGTCCGGCCGCGGTGGCGCGCCCGCCGGGGTGTCTCCGGCCGTGCGTCCTGGTACCGGCCGCTGGTCCATGGCGCCCTGTCCCTCCCGGTCCGGCCCTGTGCCCGTACGGGTCCGGCCCATCGTCCCCCGGCGCCCGCGCGGCACCGTCCGACACGCCGGGACGCGCGTTGGCGGTGGCCGCCGCCCGGGTACTCGGGGCCGCATGAACGCACGCGAACACGAACACGAGCACGAACACCGAAACGACCGCGACCACGACCGCGACCGGCGGAGCGAGGACGCGACGGCGGCCGCGCGGCGGCGGCACGAGGAGGACCGGGAACGGGCCGGTGCCGAGCCGTTCGACTACCCGTACCCGGAGCGCCGGGCCGGAGTCCGGGCGCGACGCCACATCAGCGAGGCGCAGGCCGCCGCGGACACCCCGCCGGGGATCCCCGGGGGCTACGGCACGACGGGCGGCGGTCAGGCCGGCGCGACCGGCGCCGCCCATCCGCCGGTTCCCGGGCGCCGTACCACCTCGGACCGGACCCCGGCCGCCGAGCCCGGCGGCGACGACGAGGGACCGACGAACCGTTCGGAGCGCTGAGGCCACGGCGCGGACGGGCCGGCACGGGGGAGCAGCCGATGTCGTGGCCGGGCCCGACCGGGCCGGTCATGGGACGCATGGGAGCGGTCGCCGGGGTCATGGGATGCCGGACGCGCTGGAGCGGTCGCCGGGTCCGCCAGGGTCGTCGAGGTCGCCGGGGTGCGGGCGGGGCCGGGGTGGCGGGGCCTCGCCCGCGGTGAGGTGTTCGAGGACCTCGACCAGCTCCTGGCAGGCCTTCTCCACCGAGTCGCGGGTGTTGCGCTGCTCGATGATCACGGCGGACAGCAGCAGCGCGGTCAGTGCGGTGGCGCCGTTGAACGCCTGGAGTTTCAGCATCACCTCGATCCGGTCGAGCCCGGTGAACGCACCGACGCCGTCGGTCGCGGCGGCGGTGGCCACCACGGAGGTCAGCAGCGCGCAGAGCACGCTTCCCACCAGCTGGAAGCGCAGCGCGGCCCAGATGACGACCGGGTAGACGAGGAAGAGCGTGCTGATGGGGCTGTAGGCGGCCAGTGGCAGCAGCAGGCAGGCGACGACGGCCAGCGCGGTCGCCTCCCGCCAGCGGCCGAGGGGCAGCGGCAGGCGCGCGCGGTGCAGCGCCAGCAGCAGCGGGGTGACGATGAGGACGCCCATCGCGTCCCCCACCCACCAGGCGAGCCAGACGGGCCAGAAGCTGTGGCCGGGCAGGCCGTCCGTGAGGACGAGGAAGCCGGCTCCGACGGTCGCGCTGATCAGCATGGCCGCCAGCGCGGCCAGGAACACCAGGGCGAGGCCGTCGCGCAACCGGCTGAGGTCGGTGCGGAAGCCGGCCCGGCGCAGCAGGAGCGCCGCGCACAGGGGCGCCGCGGTGTTGCCGAACAGGACCCCGAGGACCTCGACGCCGGGCGTGGTCAGGGACAGTACGGCGAGGAAGGCGCCGAGCGTGATGCCGGGCCAGCAGCGCAGGCCGAAGATCAGCAGGGCGGCGACGGCGACGCCGGTGGGCGGCCAGATGGGGGTGACGACGGCGCCCTCGACGGTCAGCTCGCGCAGCAGGCCGAGCCGGGCCGCGGCGTAGTAGCAGGCGGCGACGGCGACCACCCGGACGGCAAGGCCGCCCGGCCGGCGCAGCTCCTCGATACCCACCACAGCAGCCATCTCACACCGGCGGGCGCGGGTCGGCGAGGCGAGCCACGCTCTCGTCCGGCCCTATGGCTGAACACCGGGCACCACGGACCCCGGCGGACCGGACGCCGGGCCGCCGAGGAGACGGGCCACCGAACACACCGGCCGCGCCGGAGCCCGCCGCCGCGAAACCCGGCCGGCCCGACGTCCGGCAGCCGAAGATGCCGGCCACCGCAGACCGGCCACGCCCGGCACCCCGCCGCTGGACACCGGCCGCGCCCGGCACCCCGCCGCCGCGGAACCGGCCTGCTGAACGCCCGGCCGCCAAGAAACCCGGCCATCTGGACACCGGCCACGGCGAAACCCGACGGCCGGACACCCCGCCACCACGGCATCCGGCCGGCCCGGCGTCCGGCCGTCACCGCAGGGTCCGGCCGGCACGGGAGCGGGCCGGGGGTGGTCAGGCCAGGGTGGAGGGGCCGTCGAGGCCCACGACCAGGACGGCGGCGTCGTCCTCGTGTCCGACGCTCTCCGCGCCCTTGATCACGGCCGCCGCGAGCGCGTGGGCCTCCAGGCCGGCGACGGCGGCTATGCCCGCGAGCCGGACCACCTGGTCCAGGCCGTCCTCGATGTTCAGCGAGGGCCCCTCCACGACACCGTCGGTGAGCAGCACGAACACTCCGCCGGTGGTGAGCCGGTGCCGGGTGACCGGGAAGTCGACGCCCCGCTCGATGCCGAGCGGGGGCCCGCCCTCGTCGTCGACCACCCCGGACTTCCCGTCGGCCGTGGCCCACACGAACGGGATGTGTCCGGCCCGTGCGCTCTCCAGCACCCCGGTGGCCGGGTCGAGCCGCATGAAGGTGCAGGTGGCGAACAGGTCGCTGCCCAGGGAGAGCAGCAGGTCGTTGGTCCGGGCCAGCAGCTCGCCCGGCTCCCCGGTGACCGACGCGAGCGCCCGCAGTCCGGCCCTGACCTGGCCCATGAAGGCCGCGGCCTCGATGTTGTGCCCCTGTACGTCGCCGATGGACAGCCCTATCCGGCCGTCGGGCATGGCGAAGGCGTCATACCAGTCGCCGCCCACGTTGAGGCCGAGGTTGGCGGGGGTGTACCGCACCGCGACATGGACGCCGGGGGCGTCGGGCAGGTCCCGGGGGAGCATGCCCCGCTGGAGGGCGACGGCCAGCTCGACCTGGGTCCGCTGGAGCTGGGCGCGGCGGCGCGCCTGGGCGGTGAGCGAACCGAGTCGGGCGAGCAACTCGTCGCCTTCGTCCGTGGAGCGCTTGCGGGGCATCGATCACTTCCGGCGGGGCGGTGACTCTCGGCGGGCCGGTAGCCCGAATTTTCAGCAAACGCCTAGATTTTACCTATTTAGGATGATCAGTGGATCTCGGAGTCGATGCCGGTGACCACGGCGGGGCCGAGCGGTGCGCTGCGCTCGTCGAGTCCCGCGTCCCGCAGCGCGTCTCCGGCGAGCCTGCGGGCCGCCTCCTCGGCGTGCGGGCGGGTGTCCGCGTCGACGGTCAGGCGCAGGGTGAAGGTGTTGTCGTCGTTGACGCTGAGCACGTCCAGGTCCTCCGCGGAGCCCATGCGGGTGCCGTGCGGATCGGCGGGCCGGAGCGCCCTGGCCAGCCGGGTACGGGTGTCGGCCGCGATCCCGGCGGTGAAGGTGCCGGGGACGCTGATCACATAGGTCGTCATGAGACGGTCCTTTCCTCGGGCGTCCCCCCGTCTACCCCGTTTCCGGGGCTTCGCACGGCCCCGGCGGGGCGACGCGCCCGGCCGGTCCGCGTGCCGCCGTCGCCACGGGCCGCCCGCCGTCACTCGAACGGTGGACCTGTCGGTGTCGGCTCCGGGGGCCGCCCGGGCCGGGGTGGGAGATTACGGAGGCGGCCCGGTCCGCGCTCCCCGCCTCCCGGTCGCGCTCGCCGTCCTCCGTCGTCGTCTGTCGTCTTCCCGTCGTCTTCCCCGTCCCTTCAGCCGTCTTCCGTCGTCTTCAGTCGCCTCCCGATCCCGAAGTACCCGAAGGACATCCCATGCGTCTGTATCGTCGTCCGCTCGCCGCCGTGCTCGGCGGTCTCGTCCTCGCCCTGACCGCCACGGGCTCCGCGCTCGCCGTCGGCGGCACGTTCGCCTGGACCGGTCCCGAGGGCAAGACGTACAGCATCCAGAACCCGCCGGACAACAAGTGCTTCGACATGGCCCAGGAGGCGCGCGGGGCCCGCAACGCGACGAAGAAGACGGTCGTCGTCTACACCCAGAAGCGGTGCAAGGGAACGGCGACGCGGCTCGCCGCCGGCAAGTCGGCGCCCAGCGGCGCCCGCTTCGCCAGCGTCATCTTCAACCCGCGCTGACCCGCGCACCACCGGCATCAAGGGCGTACGCCCCCCGACCCCCGTGTGCGCCGCGCCGCCGTGGAAAACCCGGTGGCGCGCACCAGGGTCGGCGCGTTAGCGTGCGGGACATGTCCAGCCCCGAGGCATCCAGACACTAGCCACCGGCCGTCCGGTGGCTTTTCGTCGTTCACAGGCCACCACCGGGCTGCCGTCCTCCGGGTTCCGGACCGGCACGCACCTCTTTTTCTTCTTGTGCCTCCTCACTCGTCCGTGTGACGCGTCGCCCCGCGCGGGCGGCGGTGCCGGCCGGGACCGCACGCGATGCCCCGCGCGCTCGGCCTTCGTCCGCTGTCCGCTCCAGGACCGCACCGACCGGTCGTGACCGTCACGGGTCCGCGTGCTCGCTTCCCGTACGCGACACGGTGTGTGGAGTCCTGATGCCTTTCGCTCTCTATCTGCTCGGACTGGCGGTCTTCGCCCAGGGCACGTCCGAGTTCATGCTGGCCGGTCTGGTGCCGGACATCGCCCGCGACCTCGGGGTCTCGGTGCCCACGGCGGGCACGCTCACGTCCGCCTTCGCCGTCGGCATGGTCGTGGGCGCGCCGGCCGCGGCGCTGCTCGGCCGGCGCCGGCCTAGCCGGCAGTCGCTGCTGGCGTTCCTCGGGGTTTTCCTGGCCGCCCATGTCGTCGGGGCGCTCACCTCCGACTTCTCCGTCCTGCTCGCGACCCGGGTGGTCGCGGCCCTGGCCAACGCCGGGTTCCTCGCCGTCGGTCTGACGGCGGCGACCGGCATGGTCGCGCCGGACGCCAAGGGCCGGGCCACCGCCGTCCTGCTCGGCGGCACCACGCTCGCCTGTGTGGCGGGGGTGCCCGCGGGCGCCGCCCTGGGCCAACTGCTGGGCTGGCGCTCGGCGTTCTGGGCCGTGGCCCTGGTGTCCGCCCCGGCGCTGGTGGCGATCGCCCGGTCGGTGCCGAACGGTCCGGCGGCCGGCGGACCCGTCCCGGGCGCGGGGACGGAGCTGCGGGCGCTGCGCCGTCCCCGGCTGCTGTGGGTGCTCGGCCTCGCCGCGCTCGTCAACGGCGCCACCTTCTGCACGTTCACCTACCTGGCGCCGCTGGTCACTGAGGTGTGCGGACTCGGGGCCGGCTGGGTGCCGGGGGTGCTGGCGCTGTTCGGCGCGGGGGCGTTCGCCGGGGTGACGGCGGCGGGCCGGCTGGCGGACCGGGGCGTCCGGCCGGTACTGCCCCTCGCCGGCGTCGCGCTGCTCGCCGGGTGGGCCGCGCTGGCGCTGGCCGCCGGGCGGCCCGGCGTGGCCGTCGCCCTGGTGCCGGTCCTCGGCCTGCTGGCCTTCGGGGTCGGCTCCACGCTGGTCACACAGGTGCTGTACGAGGCGGCCGACGCGCCTTTTCTGGGTGGCGCGTTCGCGACGTCGGCGCTGAACGTGGGCGCCGCGCTCGGCCCGGTCCTGGGCGGTTTCGCGCTCGACGGCGGGCTCGGCCACCGCTCCCCGGTGTGGGTCAGCGCGCTGCTGGTGGCCGTCGCGGGCCTGGTCGCCCGCTGCCGGCCGCGGCGGCCGGAACAGCCCGTCTGACGGCGGGTGCCGGCGCCCGGCGTCGGACGGGCTGCGACGCGGGCGCCGGCACCCGGCGCGGTGACCTGCGGGGGGCTACAAACCCGCCACAGCCATGTGGTTATCATATGAGCGCTGCCTAGCTCGAAAGATGGATCTGTGACTGTCAACGACGACTCGTTCACCAACTGGAAGATCCGCGAAGAGATCGCGGAGTCGATGATCCCGCTCATCGGGAAGCTGCACCGCGAGCGGGACGTGACCGTCCTGCTGCACAGCCGCTCCCTGGTGAACAAGTCGGTGGTCAGCATCCTGAAGACCCACCGCTTCGCCCGGCAGATCGCCGGCGCCGAGCTGTCGGTCACCGAGACCATGCCGTTCCTCCAGGCCCTCACCGCCCTCGACCTCGGGCCGTCCCAGATCGACCTCGGCATGCTGGCCACCATGTACAAGGCCGACGAACGCGGCCTGAGCGTCGAGGAGTTCACCGCCGAGGCGGTGGCCGGCGCCACCGGCGCCAACAAGATCGAGCGCCGCGAGCCGCGCGATGTCGTCCTCTACGGCTTCGGCCGCATCGGCCGCCTCGTCGCCCGGCTGCTGATCGAGAAGGCCGGCTCGGGCAACGGCCTCCGGCTGCGCGCCATCGTCGTGCGCGGCGGCGGCGCCCAGGACATCGTCAAGCGCGCCTCGCTGCTGCGCCGCGACTCCATCCACGGCCAGTTCCAGGGCACGATCACCGTGGACGAGGAGAACGGCACGATCGTCGCCAACGGCAACGCCATCAAGGTGATCTACGCCGACGACCCGACGTCCGTCGACTACACCGAGTACGGCATCCGGGACGCCATCCTCATCGACAACACCGGCAAGTGGCGCGACCGCGAGGGCCTGTCCCGGCATCTGCGCCCCGGCATCGAGAAGGTCGTGCTGACCGCGCCGGGCAAGGGCGACGTGCCGAACATCGTGCACGGCGTCAACCACGACACGGTCAAGCCGGAGGAGCGGATCCTGTCCTGCGCCTCCTGCACCACCAACGCCATCGTGCCGCCGCTGAAGGCCATGGACGACGAGTACGGTGTGCTGCGCGGCCATGTGGAGACCGTCCACTCGTTCACCAACGACCAGAACCTGCTGGACAATTACCACAAGTCCGACCGCCGTGGCCGCTCCGCCGCGCTGAACATGGTCATCACCGAGACCGGCGCCGCCTCCGCCGTCGCCAAGGCCCTGCCCGACCTGAAGGCGAAGATCAGCGGCAGCTCGATCCGTGTCCCGGTACCGGACGTCTCGATCGCGATCCTCAACCTCCAGCTGGCCCGCGAGACCACCCGCGAGGAGGTCCACGACTACCTGCGCGAGGTGTCGCTGACCTCGCCGCTCAAGCGCCAGATCGACTTCATCACGGCGCCCGACGCGGTCTCCAGCGACTTCATCGGCTCCCGCCACGCCTCGATCGTGGACGCCGGCGCCCTCAAGGTCGACGGCGACAACGCGATCCTCTACCTGTGGTACGACAACGAGTTCGGCTACTCCTGCCAGGTCGTCCGTGTCGTCCAGCACGTCTCGGGCGTGGAGTACCCGACGTACCCGGCGACGGCGGTCTGATCCACCCGGCCGTGCGCGGGTGTGCGGCCGCCGACCGGGCTCTGCGGTCGGCGGCCGTTCCTCGTGGGCGGGTGTGCGGTCAGGCCGGGGCCGGCTTGCCGCACGCGCCCGCGGCGCACGCCGTCAGCCACCGGTCGAAGTCGGCGTCGTAGCGGGTGCCGATGCCGTCGTGGTAGACGGCGTACCCGCCGGCGTAGTCACCGGTGCGGAAGCGGGCGAGCACGCGCCGGACGTCGTCGGGGTGCCGCTCGACCATGTAGCGCGCGGCGAGGTGGCCCCACGGGTAGGTGCGGGTCACATCGCTGTTGTCGTAGGTGCTCTCGAACAGCGTGCTCAGCCGGTACGTGTGCCGGCCGGCCTCCTGGACCGCCTGGTCGTCGGTGCGGCCGCGGTAGCCGTAGGAGACGTACTCGGCGATGCCCTCGATCCACCACACGTCCGGCACCGACACCTGCCGGGCGAAGTCGCCCTTCATGTCGTCACGGGCGTCCAGGAAGTGCGTGTACTCGTGGTTCAGGTTCCAGATCCGGGCCGGGAAACCGTCGTCGGAGGCCTTCTGGTACATGACCGACATGGGCTGGTTGGCGGGGTCCGACGGATCGCCGCCCAGGGTCATGCCGCCGTTGTCGGTGCTGATGCCGTACATGGCGCCGGCGTAGGTCTGGTAGTCGGACCGGCCGGCGAACACCACCAGGCGGAGGGTGGAGGCGTACTGGCCGGGGATCGGCCCGTCGGACCCCACGGCCGAGCGGAAGTAGGCGTTCTGGCCGAGCACGCTCGCGCAGGCGGCGTCGAGGTCGGCGGCCGTCATCGCCTGGGCGCGGACGGTGATGTTCGCGTCGCAGCGGTGGGTGACCGGCAGGACGGCCTTGTCGAGCTTCCCCGGCAGGTCGCAGACGCCGTAGTACTCGCAGTGCGCGCCGTCGTAGGCGGCGGCCTGGGTGGCGACGGCCACCCACAGCGCGGCCGTCGGCCCGGTCATGGCGGTACGGTCCAGCAGGTCGCCGGCCAACGGCTGTACGAGGCCGCGCAGTCCGGGGTGCTCGACGTAACGGGCCAGATTCATCCCGGCGTTGGAGTCCAGGAAGGCCAGCTCGGTGCCGAGCCGGTCGGTGTGGGCCAGCGCGAAGTCGTAGAGGGTGTCGACGATGCGCGGGTCGGCCTGCACCGCCCGCACATAGGCCGGGTTCCAGTTGCCGCGCCACAGCGGGGTGTGGACGTCGTTGACGGCCCGGACCATGCTGTCGACGGCGTCGTAGGAGCTGTCGTAGTCGGTCAGCAGCCGCCGGTAGACATACAGATAGCGGTCCTGCTGGTCGGCGCTGTCGGTGAGGGTCACGGCCTCGCCGAGGATGCCGCCGTTGGCCTCCGTGACGTCCCGGGAGTGGGGGCGGGCGAAGAAGGCGTCCAGGCCGCCGGTGACGGCGGCGGTGAGCCGGGAGGAGTACGTGCCCACGTCCTGCGCGTGGTTGAACTGCACGTAGTAACCGGCGCGCAGGAACAGGACCAGTTGCAGCAGGCCACCGGAGTTGTCGCCCTGGTACTGCCCGGCGGCGCCGGTGAACGCGTTCGCCACGGTCAGCATCTGGGCCTGCCGGAAGACGGCGCGCGCGGTGCCGCCGGAGAGGGTGAAGAGGCTGTTGACGCAGTCCGGGGTCGCGGCCTTGACGTGGGCGACGAGGGCGGAGCCGGTACGGCTCCCGAAGTCGGCCGGGGCGCAGGAGCCGGCCTTCGCCGTGCGCGGGGCCGGCCGGGTGGACGTCGGCCGGTGCGGCGGGAGTTGGGCCGGGTCGAGCCGGCTGGGCCGGATCGCGGGTCGTTCGGTGGCGGCGGTGGACGCGGCGGCCGGCGACGGCGCGGGAAGGTGCGTGCGGGGTGCGGCGGCCGGCCGGGGTGCCGCCTGCGCGGGCGTGGCCGGCAGGCCGGCCAGGGCGACGCAGACGGCGACGGCACCGGCGATGCGGCCCGTGGCGCCTCTGGGCACGCGGGCGGGCAGCGCGAAGCGATGGCGCATCGGGGTTTCCTCCACGAAGTGGCGCGCCTCTGTGGGGTGTCGAGGCGTGTGAGGCACTGTCTCAGCGCGCACCGGGACCGACAATGGCGTGTGACATAGCACATGGCACCGTCTGCCCATAACACCGCTGTAGGCGCGGCGAGTTGAAGGGGGCGTGTGTGTCCATCGTGCCGGGCCGGGGGCGTGCGCCCTCCGCCCGGCCCGGCACGGTCGGGCCGTCAGCCGCCCGTCCTCACCACGGGCCGGTCACGGCGAACGTGGTGCCGGGGGTGTAGCAGTTGACGTACATCGTCGCTCCGTCGGGGGCGAAGGTGACCCCGGCGAACTCGCCCCACTCCGGCTGCCGGTCCGTCCCGATGTTCTGCCGGCCCCGGGCCAGCGCGTACACCTCGCCCCGGCGGGTCAGCCCGAAGACGTGCTGGGCGCCGTTGCCGTCCTCGCAGACCATCAGGCCGCCGCCGGGCGCGAGGCAGATGTTGTCCGGTGACTCGCCGGGCAGCCGTACGTCGGTGTCCGGGCCGAACACGACGGCCAGGGTCAGCCGGCGGTGCGCCGGGTCGTAGCGCCAGACCTGGCCGTAGTGGTCGGCCGCGGAACCGTCGGCGCCGCGCGCGAAGGACGACACGAAGTACACGCTGCCGCCGCCCCAGTAGCAGCCCTCCAGCTTCTGCGCGTGGGTGATGCCGCCGGGGCCGTAGTCCTGGAACCTGGTCGGCGTGGCGGCGGCCAGCGGGTCGGGTACGTCCACCCACTCGATGCCGTCGAAGCGCGCCCCGGCCTCCCGGATCGCCGACAGGTCCGCCACGCCGGGCACCCTCATCGCCTGGAGCCGGCCGCCGGCGCGCAGCGAACCGACGCCGCCCAGCGGCCGGTTCGGCAGGAAACGGTAGAAGAGGCCGAACGGCTTCTGGAAGGCGTCCTCCGTCTCGTAGAGGACGCCGTCGCGCGGGTCGATCGCGACCGCCTCGTGCTGGAAGCGGCCGAGCGCGGTCAGCGGCACGGCGCCGGTGCGGTGCGGGTCGGTGGGGTGCACCTCGAAGACGAAGCCGTGGTCCTTGGTGTAGCCGTTGGTGCCGGCTCTGTCCTCGGTTTCCTCGCAGGTCAGCCAGGTGCCCCAGGGGGTCCGGCCGCCCGCGCAGTTGACGGCGGTACCGGCGATGGCGACCCGCTCGGAGAGCACCCGCTGGTGCCGGTCGAGCGTCAGGGCCGTACAGCCGCCCTTGCCCGCCGGGTCGTAGGTGAGGCCGCCGACGGTGGGTACCGGGATCTGCGCGGTCGCCCGGTTCTCGTGGTTGCGGACGAGGTGCGTACGGCCCGCTCTGCCGGCGAAGGCGGCCATGCCGTCGTGGTGGGAGGGCACCGGCCCCTCTCCGGAGCGGAGCGGGTCACCCTCGCGGGACAGCACGGTATAGCGGAAACCTTTCGGCAGATCGAGCAGGCCGTTCGGATCGGGGACGAGCGGGCCATAGCCGGTGCGGCCCAGGCTCTGCGCGGCGGCCGTACCCGCGAAGACCTCGGACAGGGCCCCGGTGAAGGCGATGCCCGCTCCCAGGGCGCTCGCTGCGGACAGGACCTGACGGCGTGTTGCAGACATACGGCGGTGACCTTCCTGCTGGCGGACAGGAACCGTGACCCCGCCGTGTCTACCACCTGGTGCGGGCAACGTGAACCACGCGCGGCGCACGGGTCCCGCCGTTCGGGGGACCGCCGGTTTCCCCACGGCCGGGACAAGAGCGCGTGCGGGATGCCGGTGGCGGATGCGGCAGGGTGACCGGTGCGGGGTTCCGGTGGCGGGTACGGAAGGGTGTACCGGTACGGGGTTCCGGTGGCCGGGCGAGTCGGCACGGGCCGCCTACGCCCCGGCGGCACTCCAGGTGCGGGAGACCCAGGTGCGCAGGTGGGGGGCCTGGGCGACGAGATCGCGGTAGGCGTCCGTGGCGGAGCGGACCATGGTCTCCACGACATCGTCGAGGACGGTGTCCGGCCGCCAGGCCAGCACATAGCGGCACCACAGCGGCGAGCCCACCAGCGGCTTGACCACGACGTGCGGGATCGGCCGCAGCGTCGGCTGCACCATGGACACCCCGAGACCGTCGGCGATCATGCTCTGCAGCTGTGTCTGGTCGCCGAGCCACTCGTGCACGGTACGCGGGGTGAACCCGGCCGCCGCGCAGGCGTCGTAGAACACCCCCGGCCAGCCGGCTCCGTCGTCCGGGGTCACGAACCAGGCGTCCTCGGCGAGGTCGGCGAGCTGCACCTGGGGGCTCTGCCGCAGCCGGTGCCGGGCGGGCAGGGCGACGAAGGTGGGCTCGGTGACGATCCCGCGGTGCCGTACGGCGGCCGAGTGCCGTAGCTCCATGCCCGGGTAGTCGGCGGCGATGGCGGCGTCCACCGCGCCGTCCTCCAGCAGCTCCACGATCCGCGAGGACGCGTAGACGCTGGTGACGGCCAGGGTCAGTTCGGGCAGCCGGGCACGGACCCGGGAGACCGTGCCGGACAGCATCGGCGAGTTGGTCGCGGCCACCCGCAGGGTGCGGCGGGGACGGGCGGCGGCCGGGCGGTGCCCGATCGCGGCGGCCCGCGCGAGCACGTCCCGGGCCTGCTCGACGACCTCGGCGCCGTACCGGGTCGGCCGCACCCCGCCCGGCCCGCGCTCGAACAGCGGCTCGCCCAGGTGCCGTTCGATGCGCCTGAGCTGGGTGCTCACGGCGGGCTGCGAGTAGCCCAGCTGGGCGGCGGCCCGGCCCACGCTGCCCGCGTCGGCGATCGCGCACAGCACCCGCAGGTGCCGCAGCTCCAGCTCCATCGGTCCACTCCCCCGTTCGTTGCTGCGGCCGGCCCGGCGGCGGGGCCCGGTGGGATCCGCCCGGTGCCCCTTCGGAGGTTCGCGCACGCCCCGTGGTCCGCGTACCACCGGGGCCGGGCCCGGTGACGACCGGCGGACCGAAGCGTTCCATGGTGTCCCGCGCGGCACAAGTCGCAGGCCGGTGTCCCGCACGGCACACGTCGCAGGTCGGCCGGGGTGCGGGCGGTCGCTTCGGGCGGGCACCGTTCGTCCGGGGCGCGTCCGGCGGGCAGTGGCACGGCGCCGGCGGTCCGGTGCGGATCCGCCTCGGCGGGAATCCGCCGGGGCGAGGTCGTCGGCCCGCCTCACCGCCAGAGGTGGGCCAGGCCGCGCCACTGGTCCAGCGGGAGCTCGGCCGGGTCCACGGGCAGTGCCTGGAGGCACACATGGTCGGCACCCGCCGCCAGGTGGGCGCGCACCCGCTGGGCGATCTCCTGCTCGCCGATCGCGACCAGCGCGTCGACCAGGCGGTCGCTGCCGCCGTCGGCGAAGTCCGCGTCCTCGAACCCCAGCCGCCGCCAGGAGGCCCGGTACGGTGCCGCGGGCAGGTAGCCGGCGATGTGGGCGCGCGCCCTGTCCCGTGCCTCGTCGGCGCGCAGCCCGGTGACCACGGCTTGTTCGACGATCAGCACCCGGTCCGGGCCGAGTACCGCGCGGGCGTCGGCCGTGTGTTCCGGCGTGACCAGGTAGGAGAACGCGCCTGCCGAACGGTCCCGGGCGAGCTCGAGGGCGCGCGGGCCCAGCGCGGCGAGCACCCTGGGCGCCCGGGGTGCCGGGCCGTCCGCGATCCCCGCCAGTCGCAGGACGGGGTCGGGTTCGTCGAGGCGGTCGAGGTGTTCGCGCAGCGCGGTGAGGGGCCGTTCGTAGCGAAGGCCCAGCACCCCCTCGACCATCCGCGCGTGGGAGGTGCCCAGACCGAGCACGAACCGGCCGGGATGGGCGTCGAGCAGTGCCCGGGCCTGCGATCTGATCACGCGCGGGTGACGCCCCCAGATCACCGCGATGCCCGTGCCCACGACCAGGGAACGGGTCGCGTCCAGCAGTGTGGCCGCCTCCATGAACGGGTCGCGGACCAGCCCCTCGCTGAGCCACAGAGCGCCGTATCCGAGCGCCTCGACCTCCGCGGCCGCCCGGGCGGACTCGGCCGGCGGGCGCAGATCCATGCCGGGTACCCACAGTCCTACCGTGCCGATGGACGGCAGAGCCGACTCCATGCGCCACCTCCCCCTCTAGAATCCGGAGTGCCACTCCGGATAGTACCGGAGCGGCACTCCGGTACTAGCAGAGGAGGAGGACCCGATGACGGCCCAGCCCAGGCGCAGCGACGCCCGCCGCAACCGGGCCCGCCTGGTCGAGGCGGCGACGGCGCTCTTCGACGAGGTGGGAACCGACGCGGCGTCGATGAACGACATCGCCCGGCGGGCGGGAGTGGGCCCGGGGACCCTGTGGCGCCACTTCCCCGACAAGGAGGCGCTGACGGCCGAGGTCGTCGGCCGGAGCCTGGACGGGCTCGCGGCCCTGGCCGCCGAGCTGCCCGGGAGCCCGGACGACCCGGACTTCCTGCGGCGGTGGGTGTCCGCGCTCGTACGGCACATCACCCGGTACCGCGGCCTCGCCGTCCGTTACGCCGAGGCCGCGCGGAGCGCCGACGGTCCCCTGGGCGCGCGCTGCCGGGCCGTCGAGGAAGCCGCCGCCGGACTGCTGGAACGGGCGCGGGAACGCGGGCAGGTGCGGGCCGACCTGACCGCGCCCGAGCTGATCCGGCTGGCCACGGCCGTCGCCTGGGTCAGTGAGACGACCGCCCCTTCGGACACCACCGCACGCCTGCTCGACCTCGTCTTCGAGGGCGTGCGGCCCCGCTGAGCCGGGACACGGCCGTGCCGGGGGCCCGGAGCCCTCAGGCGTCCCCCGCTCCGGCCGAGCCCGCCCGTCCCGGATCAGTGCCGTCCCAGCATCTCCGCCACCCGCATGAACCCGTCCCCGCCGTGGCCCAGCCCGATGACGCGGCGGGCCAGCCCCTCCACGGAGCGCATCACGCCCGCGTCGATGCCGTGGGACTCGGAGACGGCGACGACGTGGGACATGGTCGAGACCGCCGACGTGATGGGGTTGATCCGGCCGGAGTAGGTGCCGTCGTCGGCGTCCCGGGCGAACTCCTCGAACAGGGGCGGCAGGATCGCGCCGATGCCCTGGGCGAACGGGGCCAGTTCCCCGGCGGTGACGCCCTCCGCCCGGGCGATCGCCACGGCGTGCGCGTAACCGGCCATCGCGGTCCAGAAGATGTCGAGCAGCGCGATGTCGAAGGTGGCCGCGCGCCCGGTCTCCTCCCCCAGGTGGGTGTGCGTCCCGCCGAGCGTCTCCAGCACCGGCAGATACCGCTCGTACAGGTCGCGCGGTCCGCTGTGCAGGAAGACGGCCTCCGGGGTGCCGATGCTGGGGGCCGGCGTCATGATCGCGCCGTCCAGGTAGCCGATGCCGTGGGCCGCCGCCCACTCGGCGGTGTCCCGGGCCCGGGCCGGGGTGTCGGCGGTCAGGCTGACCACGGTACGGCCCTTCAGCGCGCGGGTGACCTCCTCGCCGCGCAGGATCCCGTCCGAGGCGTCGTAGTCGACCACACAGATGACGGTCAACTCCGAGGCGGCTACCGCCTCTTCGGCCGTCGCCGCGACGACCGCGCCCCGCTCGGTCAGGTCCCCCTCCCTGCCGGGTGTGCGGTTCCAGACCGTGGTCCGCAGGCCGGCCTCGACGAACGCGCCCGCCAGCGAGCGGCCCATCGGGCCGAGGCCGAGCACGGTGACGGCAGGAAGATTCACGGCTGTTGACATGTTGCGACTCCCGTATGTGCTGATCGTGAACAGTGGAGAAGAGCGGCCGGAGGGCCGCGGGGAAGACGAAGAGGACGACGATGACGCGCAGCCGTGCCCAGGACCCGAACGTCTGCGGAGTGACCGCCGCGATCGCCGTGATCGACGGCAAGTGGAAGACGTCGCTGCTGTGGCTGCTGGAGTCCGGCCCGCACCGGCCCGCCGAACTGCGCCGCCGGCTGGCCGGGTTGAGCGAGAAGGTGCTGACCCAGGCGCTGCGCGAGATGGAACAGGACGGCCTGGTGCACCGGGAGGTGCACGATGTGCTGCCGCCGAAGACCGTGTACTCGCTGACCGCGTTCGGCCGCGACCTCGCCGAGGCACTGGACCCGCTGGCCGAGTGGGGCCACCGCCGTCTGGACCTGCTCCGCGCGGGCGAGGCGGCGTCCTGACGGGCCGCCGGCCGTCACCTCCTTGTCCGTCCTCCGGCAGCCCCTGACCTCGACAAACAGCTTCTCCCGGGCGGCCGGGGCTGCCAAGTACCCACAAAAAAGTGGGTGTCAGGCACCTCCACCGCGCTCCTTCGCCACCGTCCAGGCCCCCTTGGGCGACCGGACCGAGAGGACACCACCGTGGACCGACCCCTCCCCGCACGCCGGCTGCGGCCGCCGATGGGCTGGAACAGCTGGGACTGCTACGGCCCCACCGTCACCGAGCAGGAGGTGCTGGCCAACGCGGAGTTCATGGCCCGCCGGCTGCTGCCGTACGGCTGGGACACCGTGGTCGTGGACATCCAGTGGTACGAGCCGACGGCCCGCGCGCACGGCTACAACCCCGACGCCCCGCTGGTCCTGGACGCGTACGGCCGTCAGCTCCCGGCGCCGAACCGGTTCCCGTCCGCCGCCGGCGGGGCGGGCTTCGCGCCGCTGGCCCTCCGGGTGCACGAGCTCGGGCTGCGCTTCGGCCTGCACATCATGCGGGGCATCCCGCGCCGCGCCGTGGCCGCCCGACTGCCCGTGTACGGCACGGAGTTCACCGCCGACGAGATCGCCGACACGGCCTCGGTGTGCCCGTGGAACACCGACAATCACGGCCTGGACCACAACCATCCGGGCGCCCAGGCGTACTACGACGCCCAGGTGGCGCAGTTCGCCGCGTGGGGCGTGGACTTCGTCAAGGCCGACGACATGCTGTTCCCGTACCACGAACGGGAGATCGCCGCGTACGCGCGGGCCGTCGAGCGCTGCGGCCGGCCGGTCGAGCTGAGCCTCTCCCCCGGCACCGACGTCTCCCTCGCCCGTCTGGACCATCTGCGGGAGCACGCCACCATGTGGCGTGTCTGCGACGACCTGTGGGACCGCTGGGCGGACGTGGAGGCCCAGTTCGCCCGGATGGCCCGGTGGGCGCCCTGGCAGGGCGAGGGGGGCTGGGCGGACGCGGACATGCTGCCCCTCGGCCGGATCGGCATCCGCGCCGAACGCGGCACGGACCGGCTGTGTTCCCTGACCCGTCCCGAGCAGATCAGCCTGCTCACCCTGTGGCTGATCTCCCGGTCGCCGCTGATGATGGGCGGCGACCTGCCCACCAGCCCGCCCGAGACCATCGAACTGCTCACCAACGACGAGGCGCTGGCCGTGCTGTGGCACAGCACCGGCAACCGCGAGGTGCTCCGCGAGAACGGCCTGGTGCTGTGGGCCGCCCGGGACACCGACGGCCGTACCCGGTACGCCGCCGTCTTCTCCCTGGCCGGTGAACCCCGCCGGTACGAGGTGCCGCTCGGCTCGGCCGGGGCCCGCCCCGCCGACCGGATCCGCGAGCTGTGGACCCACGCCGACGTCCCGCACGACGGCCGGCACCTCACCGTGGACCTGCCCGCCCACGGCGCCGCCCTCTTTCGCCTCGCCTCCTAAACCTTGATCCCGTTTGCCTAAACCCTTTAGGAAGTTCCATACTCCTCTCCGACAGACAGGAGAGAAGATGATGGCGCGTGCGGGCCTGACCACGCAGCGACTGGTCCGGGCCGGGGCGGAACTCGCCGACGAGGTCGGCTTCGACCAGGTGACGGTCTCGGCGCTGGCCCGGCGGTTCGACGTGAAGGTCGCGAGCCTGTACTCGCACCTGCGCAGCTCCCAGGACCTGAAGACGCGGATCGCGCTGCTCGCCCTGGAGGAGATGGCCGACCGCGCCGCCGAGGCACTGGCCGGCCGGTCCGGCAAGGACGCCCTCGCCGCCTTCGCGAACGTCTGCCGGGACTACGCCCGGGCCCACCCCGGCCGCTACACGGCGGCCCGGCACCCGCTGGACGACGCGACGGCGGCCGGCAGCGCGGGCGTCCGCATCGCCCAGCTGAACCGCGCCATCCTGCGCGGCTACGACCTCGCCGAACCGGACCAGACACACGCCGTGCGCCTCCTCGGCAGCGTCTTCCACGGCTACGTCAGCCTGGAGACGGCCGGCGGCTTCGCCCACAGCGCGCCCGACTCCGAGGAGTCCTGGGCCCGGATCCTGGACGCCCTCGACTCCCTGCTGCGCAACTGGCCCGCCCACCCCTGAGACCCCTGGCAGACACGATGCACACCATTGCCCTCACCGCCGGTCTGATCCGCGGCGCCCTCGAACTGGAGCGCACCGCGCGCGGGCTGCTGCCGCACCGGCTGCCCGCCCGGGCCCGCGCCCAGTGCGCCGACCCGCAGCTGGCCCTGGCCGAGTCCCAGCCCTCCGGCGTACGGCTGGTCTTCCGCACCCGCGCCACCGCCGTCGAGCTGGACACCCTGCCGACCAAGCGGGTCTACACCGGCGCACCGCCCCGCCCGGACGGCGTCTACGAACTGCTGGTGGACGGCCGCCCGGCCGGCCGCGCCTCCCTCGCCGAGGGCGACACCCTCACCGTCGACCTGGCCACCGGCTCCGCCGAGCACCGGCCCGGCCCCGTGGGCACCGTGCGTTTCGCCGGTCTGCCGGACACCGTCAAGGACGTGGAGATCTGGCTGCCGCACAACGAGACCACCGAACTCGTCGCGCTGCGCGCCGACGCCCCCGTGGAACCCGTACCGGACCGGGGCCGCCGGGTGTGGCTGCACCACGGCAGCTCGATCAGCCACGGTTCCGACGCGGCGAGCCCCACCACCACCTGGCCGGCGCTCGCCGCGTCCCTGGGCGGAGTCGAGCTGGTCAACCTCGGGCTGGGCGGCAGCGCGCTGCTCGACCCGTTCACGGCCCGCGCCCTGCGCGACACGCCCGCCGACCTGATCAGCGTCAAGCTCGGCATCAACGTGGTCAACGCCGACGTGATGCGGCTGCGCGCCTTCGGCCCGGCCGTACACGGTTTCCTCGACACCGTCCGCGAGGGCCACCCCGACACGCCGCTGCTCGTGGTCTCGCCGGTCCTGTGCCCGATGCACGAGGACACGCCCGGCCCCACCGCCATGGACCTGGCGGCCCTGGGCGCGGGACGGCTGCGGTACCGGGCCACCGGGGATCCCGCCGAGCGGGCGGCCGGGAAGCTCACGCTGGGAGTCGTCCGGGACGAGCTGGCCCGGATCGTGCGCGAACGGGCCGCCGAGGACCCCCGGCTGCACTACCTGGACGGCCGGGAGCTGTACGGCGAGGCCGACTTCGCCGAGTTGCCGCTGCCCGACGGCCTCCACCCGGACACCGCCGGCCACCGCCGGATCGGCGAACGGTTCGCGGCGCTGGCGTTCGCCCCGGACGGTCCCTTCACGGCCGGGCCGGCCGCCTGACCGTAGCCCGGACACCCGTGACCGCGGGCGGCTCAGACCAGGTGCGCGAAGACGACCAGGTTGTCGGTGTAGTCGCGCACCGTACGGTCGTAGTCCCCGGCGCAGGTGATGAGGCGGGCCTCGGGGCGGTCGGCGTCGGCGTACACCCGCTCGCTGGGGAAGTCGTCCTTGGCGAAGGTCTCGGCGCTGTCGACGACGAACTCCGCCGTACGCCCGTCGGCCCGCTCCACGGAGAACCGGTCGCCGGCCTCCAGCCGGTCCAGGTTGGCGAAGACGGCCGCCGAGGTCACCGTGTCGACGTGCCCGGCGATGATCGCGGTGCCCCGCTCACCGGGCGAGACACCGTCGGCGTACCAGCCGACGAGGTTGGTGTCGCCCGCGGGCGGCGGCTCCAGCTGGCCCGAGGAGCCGAGGGCCAGGGTGGTGAAGGGGGCGTCCACGGAGATCGCCGGGATGCGCAGCCGGGTCGGCGTGGACCGGGGCAGTACCTCGCCCGGCTGCCCGGGACCGGCCGAGGCGGCGGCGCCGGAACCGGCACTCGATGCCCGGGGCGGGCCGGGCTCACCGGTCGGCTGGTGACCGCCGAACAGGCTGAAGGCGAGGAGGACCGCCGCCACCCCCCACAGCGTCAGCCGCCCGCCGGAGCCGGAGCGCCGGTCGTCCGCCGACGCCGGGGAGGCCGCGGAAGGATCTGCTGCCATCGGACACCACCTCACTCGAGCACGGCAGCACGGGGATCGGATCGGTAAGCACACCGGCGGAGCACCGTCACACGCCGAGGCGGCGCGGGCGCGGGGCGCGGGGCGGGGACGCGGGCCGCCGACGGGACACCGCCACGGGCGGGGCGGGGCGATGACGGCCCGGCACGGTACAGGAGACACCGCCGCGGGCGGAGGCGGTCAGTGGCGGTCCCCTGCACACCGCGGGGCCGTGAACCGCCGACGGGACACCAGCGAACGCCAAGGCGAACGGTGACGGTCCGGACACCGAACGGGCAGAGCGGGCCGCCGGCGCGGACCGACGCGCGGAGACGGGCAGCAGCCACACCGGCACGCCACGGAGCATGGGCCACCGGCGGAGCGGCAACGCGCGCGGAGGCGAGCGGCGGCGGTCCGGCGCCCTGCGGCGTGCACAGGCTGCCGACGGGACACCGCCGCGCGCGGAGACGGGCGATGATGGCCCTGGCACGGCACGGGCAGAGCGGGACGCCGGCGCGGCACCCACGCGCGGAGACGGCAGTGGCGATCCTGGCGCACGGGCCGCCGGCGGGACACCGCCGCGAGCGGCGACGGGGCGGTGGCGGTCCGGCGCGGTGTGGAGGCGCGGGCCGCCGGCGCGGTCGGCGTGCCGACGGTGTCCGCGCCCCCTGGCACACAATGGCGGCCGCAATCCCTGGCGCACGGCCGTGTCCGCGTCCCCTGGCGCACGGCGGCGGCCCGTCAGGACACCGTGCCGGTGGCCTTCTTGCGGCGCAGCGTGTACGCGCCGGTGGCGGCCACGGCCAGCACCGCGAGACCGCCCGCGGTGACCCCGGGCGTGGCGAGCGCGCCGCCGCCGGTGTGCATGCCGCCGCGCGGCTTGTCACGCTCGTCGTCCTCGCCCCACTCGCTCTTGCCGCTCCGGCCGCCCTTGCCCTTGCCGCCGCCCTTTTCCTCCTTGTCGCCCTTCTCCTCGCCGTCGTCCTCCTCGCCCTTGTCGCGGTAGCTCTCGGGGTCGAACCTGCTGCTGTCGTCGTCCTCCGAGCCCCAGCTGCCGCTGCGCACCGCGGCGAGCGCTCCGCCACCTGTGTGCATTCCGCCGCGCGGTCCGTCGTGTTCCCCTCCGCTGTCGCGCTTGTTGCCGTATTCGTTGTCGTCGTCGCCGTCGGATCCCTTGTCACGGCCGGAGTCGCTGTCGTGCTCCCTGCTGTACGAGGAGTCGTCACGACCGCTGTCGTGTTCGCTGGGAACGGCGAACGCGGCTCCGGGCGTCGCGAAGGCGAGGGCGGCCGTGGTGGCCGCCGTCGCCAGGAGCATGCGGGCAGAGCGCATAGTGATGTCCTTCCGCCGTGACCGGGCAGCGGATACCTCATCAGCTGGATGGACCCGGTCCTGACATGAACCACCGTCAGTGAGGCCCCCGGCGCCCACCATCCGAGCCGCCCAGCCGGGTCACCATGCCACCCGTCTGCCCCAGCGCGCCCGCTTGGCGACCCCTCGTCCGGGTCAATCGCCGACGCGTCCGTACGCCTGCCGGAGTGAGCGCACGAGGCCCGCCGTGAACGCCGTCGCCCGCGTCCGGACCGGCTCCGGATGACGCCGGCCCCTTGTTATGACCGGCGTCATAAAGCAGGCTGGTGCCGACAGCACGGCAGGCCGACCCGGCGGGAGGAAGCGGTGGCGGACGGAAGGGCGCGCGCCCTGTGGGAGCGGTACGAGCCGGTGCACGGCCTCGTGTACTTCGCGCCGGAGGCGCACCGGGCGGCGGACGCCCTCGGGCTGCCCGGGTTCTGGATGGGGTACTTCGCGCTGCGCGCCGCCCCGCTCGGCGCGGTGTCCCCGTCGGTGGTGACGAGCTGTTTCTACGTCTTCCACCCCTCCCGGGTGGCCCGGGCGCTGCCGGACGCCTGGGCGTACGCGGCTCCCGAGGAGGTGCTGGCGGCCCGCCTGGAGGCGATGGACGCGGCGATGTCCCATCTGTTCGGGGCGGAGGTCGTCGGCGGCGCCGCTTTCACCGAGGCCGCGGACCTCGCGTGGGAGGCCGCCGAGGCGGCGGACACCACGGGCAGGGTGCTGGGCGCCGCCAACCAGGCGCTCGCCCGTCCGAAGCGGCCCGCCGCCCGGCTGTGGCAGGCCCTGACGACCCTGCGCGAGCACCGGGGCGACTCCCATGTGGCGGTGCTGGTCGGCCTGGGGCTGGGCCCGGTGGAGGCCATGGTGCTCAAGGCGGCGGCCGGCGAGTCCGACGGGGACTTCCTGCGCGAGACACGGAAGTGGCCGCGGGAGGAGTGGGCGGCGGCCGAGGCGCGGCTGCGCGCGGACGACCGGCTCGCGGCGGACGGCTCGCTCACCCCCTCGGGCGCCGCCCTGCGCGCGGAGACCGAGGCGCTGACCGACGCGGCGGCCGAGCGGCCGTGGACCGTGCTGGGTGCCGAGCGGACCGAGCGGCTGGCCGCGCTGCTGGAGCCGATGGCCGGCGCGGTGGCGGAGTCGGGGCTGTTGCCGGCCGGGAATCCGGTGGGGGTGACCCGGGGGACGCAGCCCCTCGGGCGCTGAGGTCCGGCGGTCTCCGGCGGCGGCTCGGAGCCTTCGCCGCCGACCTCATCCGTTTGTCCGACATCAGTCGTATCAATGGTTGAACTGCCTGGCGAGGCACCCTTGTTGGGGGCCGTACCCTGGGGCCGTGGTCAACCGTGAAGAGGATCCAGGACAGGTGGCGTCCCGGCTCACCGGGCGCACCGCCACCGGGACCCGCCCGTCGTCCGGCTCGCCCGCCGAGGTGCTGCTGGACGACGGGACACCGGTGATGGTCAAGCGGGGCGACGGCCCCGGGGCGGTGCGCGCCGAGGTGGCGGGGCTGCGCTGGCTGGGCGCCGCGGGTGCCGTCCGGGTGCCGGCGGTGCTGGGGCACGACGAACACTGGATGGTGACCGAGCGGGTGCCGGCCGGCTCCCCCGGCCCCGGCGCGGCGCTGCGTTTCGGTCAGGACCTCGCCGCCCTGCACAAGGCGGGCGCGCCGCGCTTCGGGGCGGCGCCGCCCGGCGGGCCGGAGGACGCCTGGATCGGCCTGGCCCCCATGCGCAACGCGCCGGGCACCGACTGGCCGCTCTGGTACGCCGAGCACCGCGTGCTGCCCTATGTGCGCGAAGCGGTGGACCGCGGCACGCTCCGCCCGGCCGAGGCGAGCGTGTTCGAGCGGGCCTGCGCGCGGCTGCCGGAGGTGGCGGGTCCGGCCGAGCCGCCCGCCCGGCTGCACGGCGACCTGTGGAACGGCAATGTGCTGTGGGGCGCCGACGGCGAGGTCCGGCTCATCGACCCGGCCGCGCACGGCGGGCACCGGGAGACGGACCTGGCGATGCTCCACTTGTTCGGCTGCCCGCACCTGGACCGGGTGCTGGCCGGCTACCAGGAGGCGGCCCCCCTGGCCGACGGCTGGCGGGACCGGGTGCGTCTGCACCAGCTGTTCCCGCTGCTGGTGCACGCGGTGCTGTTCGGGCGCGGGTACGCCGAACAGGCCCTGACGGCGGCGCGGGAGACACTCGCGCGGTAGGAGTCCACGGCGCCCCGTGCCGTGGTCACGGAGAGTGAGGAAACCAATCACTCGTTCGATTCGTATAAGGACGTGAAAGCCTAATCAGGGAGAGACCATGCAACCGTTCACGCTCAACTACGCGCGCCCCGCTGTGCAGTTGGACGTCACCACGCCGTACGCGTACGACTCCGGGCTGCAACTGAACGTCCTCCCGGACGGGCGGATCGCCGCGACCGACCATGCGACGTTGCGAGCACTGGGGACCACGACCTCGACCGCCGGTTCCAAGACACACTTCGACGACTGAGCCGCGGATCCCCACAGATGACCGTACTCATCCTGACCAGTGAGGAAGACGTGACGGCGGACATGGTGGTCCTCCGGCTGGGCGAGGCCGGCGTGCCCGTCGTCCGGCTCGACCCCGCCGATCTGACCAACGGGGTGGCACTGTCGGGCGAGTACGTGCGGGGCGCTTGCCGGGGGCAGCTGTCCGTCGGCGGGCGTCTGGTGAGCATGGACGGTCTGCGCTCCGTCTGGGTGCGCAGACCGGGCACCCCGGCCGCCCGTGCCGCCGCGCCCTCCGCCTGGCTGACGGAGGAGTCGTCGCAGGCGCTGTACGGCATGCTGCGGTGCGGCGACGCCCGCTGGATGAACCATCCGGACGCCGCCCGCCGGGCCCGGCACAAGCCCTGGCAACTGGGCCTGGCCCAGCGCAGCGGCCTCGCGGTGCCGGCCACCCTGATCACGACGTTCCCGCAGGCGGCGCGGGAGTTCGCGGAACGCTTCCCGGATCTGGTGGTCAAGCCGGTCTCCGGGGCGCATCCGCAGGAGCCGCCCCGGTCCGTGCCGACCAGCCGGGTCGCGCCGGACACCGACTTCACCGCGGTGGCCTACGGTCCGACCCTGCTGCAACGGCGGATCGCCAAACGGGCCGACATCCGGCTCACCGTCGTCGGCGACACGCTGCTGGCCGCCCGCAAACCCGTCGACCCGGACGCCCATCCGGACGACGTGGACGTCCGGTTCGCCCCGTCGGTCTCCCCCTGGCAGCCCGCAAAGGTGCCACCGCGTGTCGCCGAGGGCGTGCTGCGTTACATGGCGGGCGCGGAACTGGCGTACGGCGCCTTCGACTTCGCGGAGGACGCGGACGGCGTCTGGTGGTTCCTGGAGTGCAACCAGTCCGGCCAGTTCGGCTTCGTGGAGATGGACACCGGCCAGCCGATCGCCGCCACCATCGCCAAGTGGCTCGCGGGGCAGGGATCCACGGGTGACGGGTGTGCGCGGGGCGAGCGCGGCGCACCCTCCTGAAGAGGCGGGGAACGGCTGTGAGAGGAGAACACGAGATGCGCATCGGACTGCTGGGGACGGGCCCGTGGGCGCGGGCGACGTACGCTCCCGCCCTCGCCGGACATCCCGGGCTCCGGTTCGCCGGGGTCTGGGGCCGCCGGGCGGAGGCGGCCACGGAGCTGGCGGAGCGGTACGGGGTCACCGCGTACGCCGACGTGGACGCGCTGCTGGCCGATGTGGACGCGGTGGCGGTGGCCCTGCCGCCGTCCGTGCAGGCCGAGTTGGCGGTGCGGGCGGCCCGCGCGGGCCGTCATCTGCTGCTGGACAAGCCGCTGGCGGTGTCGGCCGCCGGGGCACGGGCCGTGGTGGAGGCGGTGGAGCGGGCCGGGGTGGCGTCGGTGGTGTTCTTCACCGCGCGCTTCCAGAAGGAGCCGGAAGCCTGGGTGGGGGAACAGGCCGCCGTCGCGGGCTGGTTCACGGCACGGGCGCACTGGCTGGGCGCGGTGTTCACGGGCGACAGCCCGTTCGCGGCCTCGCCGTGGCGGCGGGAGAAGGGCGCGCTGTGGGACGTCGGCCCGCACGCCCTGTCGGTGCTGCTGCCGGTGCTCGGCGACGTACGGCAGGTCGCGGCGGCGGCGCCCGGTCCCGGGGACACCGTCCACCTGGTGCTCGACCACGCCACCGGCGCGTCCAGCTCCCTCACGCTGAGCCTGACGGCCCCGCCGGCGGCGGCCGGGGCCGAGGTGGAGCTGCGGGGCGAGGCGGGCGTGTCGGTCATGCCCGGCAGTTCGGAGGGAGCGGTCACCGCGCTCGCCCGTGCCGCCGACGCGCTGGTGCGGGCCGCCGGCACGGGCCGCCCGCACCCCTGCGATGCCGCGTTCGGCCTCCGGGTCACCGAGATCCTGGCCACGGCCGAGGCCCGGCTCACGGCCGCCGGGCGGTAGGCGGCCGCTCTCTACCGGGCGCCGGGCGTGGTCCAGTAGTTGACGCGTTCGCGTACGACGGGGTAGCCGGCCGCGGTGAAGTGCGCGGCCATCGGGAGGTTGCCCTGGTCGGTGGCGGCGGCGATGAACCGGGCGCCCTGTCCGGCCAGGAAGTGGGTGCAGTCGGCGAGCAGGTCGTAGGCGTAGCCGTGGCCGCGCTGTTCCGGCACCACTCCGATGAAGCCGACGCAGGGTCCGGAGGGGTTGCGGGCCGGGATGTGGATGCCGACCGGCTCGCCCGCCGGGGTGCGGGCGATCCGCCACCAGTCGCGGGGCGAGGGGAACCAGTGGAAGACGTCCAGCTCCTCCTGGGCCGCCCGGTCCACGCCGTCCCGCTCGACGGCCCGGCGGGCATGGGCGTCGAGGGTGCCGCGGTGGATGCGGCGCAGCAGGTCGTAGAAGACGGTGTCGTCCGGTTCGGCGGTGAACACGAGCCGTCCGGGCCGTTCGGGCAGGCCCCGCTCGGGGGTCCAGCGGTAGACGAAGCGTTCCACCAAGGGGGCGTAGCCGGCCCGGCGCGCGGCGGCGGCGCGGATGTCGGCCGCCGCCCGCAGGCGCGGGTCGTCCCGCCAGCCGGCGGGCAGGTCGAGTTCGAGCTCGGGGGTCCGCCAGGGCGCCGACCGCAGCAGTGCGGCGCCCGCCTCCTGCTCGCCCTCGGCGACGTCGAACCAGTTGATCACCAGGGGCTCGGGGTCCTCCGGCCGGGCCCACCAGGCGGCGCGGGCCACGGTGCGGCCGTCGCGCAGGGCGACGCGCTGCCAGTCGGGGCGGTAGCGGGTGCGGCGGTGCCGGTCGCCCAGGGCGAGCGGGTCGGGCATGGTGTGGAACAGGTGCGCGCTGCTGTCGTCGAGCGCGCGGATGACCAGGCCGGTCATGGATTCCTCCGGGATGCGTGGGATGGGCGACGCTCCCGGCCGGATCAGCGGATCCTCGGAATTCAGACGTGACACGCCCGGGACACGGGGAGGGGGGAGCGCCGACTGCTGCTGTCCTGCATGACACTCGCCTCCTTCTTCCGTCCGGCTCGGGCGTGGCGGGCCAAGGCTAGGCGGGCGGCCGGGCGGCCGTCCACCGGTTTTCCGCGCGGGCGCCCGGAGCCGGCGGCGGCGTAGCTTGGGGATGTGGGATCGGTGGGCGGCCGGTGGCCGCGCGGGAACCGGGAGGAGCGCGGCTGGCTGCGCGGCGCGCCACCGCCGTGGTGGGTCCGTGTGCTGCCCGTCCTGCTGCTCGCCGCCGTCGGCTCGGCGACGCTGATCACGCCCCACGCGCGCGACCTCGGCTTTCTGCTGGGGGCCATCCCGCCGCTGGCGGTCCTGTCGTACGGCCCGCTGACCACCGGGGTCCTCGGCGTGGGCGTGGTCGTGGTGCTCACCCTGCCGGTCACGCATCTGGACCGCCCCGGCGACACCGATCTGCTGACCGTCGTGTTCGTGGCCGCGCTGAGCGTGTTCGTCTCCTATGTGCGCAGCCGCCGGGACGCCCAGCTGGACACCGAGCGGGCGATCGGCGAGGCGGTGCAGCGGGCCGTGCTGCCGCCGCTGCCGGACCGGGTCGGGCGGGTCGGGTGCGCGGCCCACTACCGGGCGGCGCAGGACGGGACGCTGGTGGGCGGGGACTTCTTCGACGTACGCGCGGGGCCGTACGGGGTGCGGGCGGTGCTGGGCGACGTACAGGGGCACGGGCTGACGGCGGTGGCCACGGTGGTGTCGCTGCTGGGGGCGTTCCGGGAGGCCGCGCTGGACCAGCCGGACCTGGAGTCGGTGGCGGCGCGGCTGGACCGCCGGCTGGCGGTGGACTCGGCGGACGTGGGGCACGCGGAGCTGTTCGCGACGGCCCTGCTGCTGGAGTTCACCGACGGCGCGGCCGTACGAGTGATCGCCTGCGGGCATCCGCCGCCCGTGCTGGTGCGCCCGGGAGCGGCGCGGGAGGTGGGCGTCGTGCCCGCACCGCCGCTGGGCATCGGGCTGGTCGGCGTCGACCCGCCGAAGGAGGTCACCGTGCCGCTCCGTCCGGGTGACCGGCTGTTCCTGGCCTCCGACGGCGTGTGGGAGGCCCGGGACGCCGCCGGCGTCTTCTACCCGCTGCCCGAGCGGCTGACCGCCCTGGCCGGCACCCCGTCCGCCGAGCTGCCCGGCGCGGTGTGGGCGGACCTGGTACGGCGCCGCTACCGCGTCCGCGACGACGCGACCATGCTGGTGCTCACGCCGGGGGCCACCGGGGCGCGGGGGGCCGGTGGGGAGCCGAACTCGGCCTGATTCCTGGCCTGATGACACCGAAGCGGTGTGCACGCGGCCGGTGACGCGGTGTACTGGACCGGGACCGCCCCAGGCAAGGCCGACCAGTCTGGAGACCGTCGTGACCGTCACCGACCGTATCGCCCTCGACCCCTTCGGCTCCGACATCGCCGCGGAGAGCGCCCGGCTGCGCGCCCTCGGGCCCGTCGTGCCGGTGGAGCTGCCCGGCGGCATCCCCGCCTGGGCCCCCACCGGCTACGACACCCTCAAAACCCTCATCCTCGACCCCCGGGTCAGCAAGGACGCCCGCCGGCACTGGCGGCTGTGGCCGGAGCTGGACCGGCATCCGTCCTGGGGCTGGATGGCCAACTGGGTGGGCGTGGTCAACATGCTGACCACCTACGGCACCGACCACGCCCGGCTGCGCAGGCTGGTGGCGCCGAGCTTCACCCACCGGCGTACCGAGGCGATGCGGCCCCGGGTGGCCGCGCTGACGGCCGATCTGCTGGACGCGCTCGAGGCCGCGGGCGCCGACGGCGGCGTGGTCGACCTGCGCGACGCGCTCGCGCAGCCCCTGCCGATGCGGATGATCTCCGATCTCCTCGGCGTGCCCGAGGAGTTGCGTCCGGAGGCGGCGCGTCTCATCTCCGACTTCATGGACACCTCCGACCAGAGCCCCGAGTTCGCGGCCTCCGTACACGAGCGCGTCGGCTCGGTGCTCGGCGCGCTGATCGCGTACCGGCGGGCCCACCCGGGCGACGACATCACCACGGAGCTGATCCGGGTACGGGACGAGGACGGCGACCGGCTCTCGGACGAGGAGCTACTGCACACGCTGCTGCTGGTGGTCGGCGCCGGGTTCGAGACCACCGTCAATCTCATCGGCAACGCGGTGGTCGCCCTGCTGACCGACCCGCGGCAGCTGGCCGCGGTGCGCGCCGGGGAGATCGGCTGGGGCGCGGTGGTCGACGAGACGCTGCGGGTGCATCCGTCCGTCTCCGCGCTGCCGTTGCGGTTCGCGGTGGAGGAGCTGACGGTCGCGGGCGTGACGATTCCGGCCGGGGACGCGATCATCACGACGTACGCCGCGTCGGGCCTGGATCCGGCGCACTACGGCGCGGACGCGGCCGTCTTCGACGCGGCGCGGGGGGCCGAGGACCATCTGGCGTTCGGCATCGGCGTGCACCGCTGTATCGGGGCGCCGCTGGCCCGGCTGGAGGCGCTCACCGCGCTGCCCGCCCTGTTCTCCCGCTTCCCCGCCCTGCGCCTGGCCCGCCCGGCCGGCGAACTGCGCCACGTGCCGTCGTGCATCTCCCACGGCTGGCAGGAGATCCCGGTGCGGCTGGGGGGTTGAGGCGCGGCGGAGCCGTCGAGTCCCTCGGACGGGGGCCCGCGAGTCCGGCGGTCTCTTCGGCTCCGCTCGGCCAAGTCCGCCTGCCCGTACGGCGGGTGGCGCCGGACACGGCTCCGCCGGCGGCCCGGGGGGACGGGAGCCGCCGGCGGAGACGCCGCGCCCGGGGTGGGGGGATCCCCGGGCGACCTACGGCTCGGATGCCCCGGTTCGCGGGATGTACGCAGTCGAATTCCGGCCGATCCGAAAAACTTCCGGCGTCCCTGTCACCCCTCCTCGGCCCCGGTCCGCGTCCCGCCCCGCATCCCCGCCGCCGCGAGGGCCGCGCCCAGCAGGCAGAGGGCGCCGGTGACCACCGCGGAGGCGTGCACGCCGTTCATGAACGCCCGGCCGCTGCCTTCGACGACCGCCGCGCGGAGGGTGTCCGGCATGTCCGGGGAGACGGGGGCGACACCCATGGCCACCGCGTCCTTCGCCTCGGCCAGCTTCCCGGCCAGGCCGCCCGGCACGCCGGCGCCGGTCAGTTCGGTGCGCAGGGTGGAGCCGACGCGGGCGCTGATGACGGAGACCAGCACCGACGTGCCGAGGGCGCCGCCGATCTGCAGCGTGGTGGCCTGGAGGCCGCCGGCCACGCCGCCGTCCCGCACGGGGGCGTTGCCCACGATCGCGTCCGACGAGGCGGACAGCACCATGCCGACGCCGAGCCCGAGCGCGATGAACGGCGGCCACATGGTGGCGTACGAGGAGTCGCCGGACCAGGTGAGCAGGGTGAAGCAGGCCGCGGCCTGGAGCAGCATGCCGAGCGGCATGCAGAAGCGGGCGCCGAACCGCGCGGTCAGGGCGGCGCCGAGCGGGGAGGCGACGAGCGAGGCCAGGCTCAACGGCAGGGTCCGCACGCCCGCCTGAACGGGCGTCAGCCCCCGCACGTTCTGCAGATAGAGCATGACGAAGAAGATCACGCCCAGCATGACGAAGAAGTTGAGCGCGGTGATGACCGCGCCGACGGTCAGGGCGCGGCTGCGGAAGAGCCGCATCGGCAGCAGCGGGTGCTGGACGCGGGTCTCGTGCCGGCCGAAGAGGAGGAGCAGGAGCAGGCCGGCGCCGATCGCGGCCCAGGTGCCGGCGGACGTCCAGCCCCAGGTCTCGCCCTTGACGACGCCGAAGACGACGCTCAGCAGGCCGAGCGCGAGCAGCACGACACCGGTGACGTCGAAGCGGTCGTGCCCGGTGGCGTTCTTCGACTGCGGCAGCACGAACGCGCTGAAGGCGCAGGCGAGTACGCCGATGGGCAGGTTGATGTAGAAGACCGACTCCCAGCTGACGTGCTCCACCAGCAGACCGCCGACGATGGGGCCCAGCGCGGTGGACACGGCCGAGACCATAGCCCAGATGCCGACGGCCATGCCGAACCTGCGGGGCGGGAACACGGCCCGCAGCAGGCCGAGGGTGTTGGGCATCAGCAGCCCGCCGAAGACTCCCTGGAGCGCGCGGAAGGCGACGACGCCCGTGATGGAGCCGGACAGGCCGATGGCGACGGAGGACAGCGTGAATCCGGCGACACCGGCGAGGTAGAAGGTGCGCCGGCCGAACCGGTCGCCGAGCTTGCCGCCGAGGATCAGGGTGGCGGCCAGGGCCAGCAGATAGGCGTTGGTGACCCACTGCAACTGGGCGGTGGACGCGTGCAGTTCGCGGCCGATCTCGGGGTTGGCGATCGCGACCACGGATCCGTCGAGCTGGACCATGAACAGGCCGAACGCGACGGCGCACAGGGTGAGCCAGGGGTTGGCACGCCGCCGGGCGGCGGCGGTGGCCGGCGCCGCGGGAGCGGCGGGCACGGCGGAGGGATCCACGGGAGTGGACGGCATGGCTGGGCCTCGTCTGATACGGGGGCGGAAATGGGATACGGAAGGGGTGGAGCCGACGCCGGAGCGCGCACACGCCCACAGGCGTCCCGGGCGGCGAGGCGCGGGGGACGCGGGGCGCGCGAAAGCGCGCACGCACGGGTGTGCGTACGGACCCAGGGGTGTGCGGACGTACCGCTCAGTGCGCGGCGGAGCGCAGTCCGTGCGTCAGGGACACGAGCGCGCCGAGGGCGGAGCCGAGCGCGCCGAGCTCGCCGTCGGTCAGCGCGCGCAGGGCTCCGGTGAGATGACCGACCTGGAGGGCGTGCGCCTCGGCCACGCGCCGCCGGGCGACCGGCGTGAGGCGCAGCCGTACGACCCGCTTGTCCGCGCTGTCCTGCCCGCGCTCCAGCAGACCCTGCTCGGTGAGCTGGGAGACCAGCGCGCTGACGTTGTTGGGCTTCATGAGCAGGGCCTCGGCGGCCTCACGCACCGTGGCGCCCTCGTTCTCGGCGACGTGCCGCAGCAGGTTGAGGTGTCCCTCGGGCGGCTTGGGGTGGGGGAAGTCGCGGGCGACGCGCCGGTCCAGGGCCCGGTACAGCGCGGGCAGGGCGTCGGCGAGCGCCGAGGCGACGCCGGCGACGTCCCGCTGGGGTGCGCTGGATCCGGACATGCCCCCGAGAATAGGTATGGAAACATACCTATGTCAAACAGGTATGTGTTCATAGGTATCTCCGCAGGCTTCCGCACCGGCCGCCCCAGCCTGGTGGCGAGGGACGCGGGGGGCGGATGGCCGCCCCTGAGGCGCGTGCGGTGTCCGGGACGGCATAAGCTCGACGGGTGGCGAAGTACTTCGACGTGCACCCCGACAACCCGCAGCCGCGCAGCATCGCCCAGATCGCCGACGCGGTCCGCTCGGAAGCGCTCATCGCGTATCCGACCGACTCCTGTTACGCGCTGGGCTGCCGGCTGGGCAGCCGGGACGGCATGGACCGGATCCGTGCCATCCGCCGGCTGGACGACCGGCACCACTTCACGCTGATGTGCCGGGACTTCGCGCAGCTCGGCCAGTTCGTCCGGGTGGACAACGACGTCTTCCGGGCGGTGAAGGCGTCCACCCCCGGCAGCTACACCTTCATCCTCCCGGCCACCCGCGAGGTGCCGCGCAAGCTGCTGCACCCGCGGAAGAAGACCGTGGGCGTGCGCATCCCGGACCACGTGGTCACCCAGGCGCTGCTGGCGGAGCTGGGCGAGCCGCTGCTGTCCAGCACGCTGCTGCTGCCGGACGAGGCGGAGCCGCTGACCCAGGGCTGGGAGATCAAGGACCGGCTGGACCACGCGGTGGACGCGGTGGTCGACTCGGGCGAGTGCGGCACCGAGCCGACGACGGTGGTCGACTTCTCCGGCGGCGAGGCGGAGATCGTCCGTCGGGGCGCGGGTGACACCAGCCGCTTCGAGTGAGCGCCGGGCACGGACCCCGCACGCCGTTCACCACACCCGGCGCCGGTCGGCGCGTCGCCGATCTTGCGTGACAGCATGGTCGTAGCCATGGCGCCGGGAGCCGATCGCCGCCCGCCGCCCGTTGTCCCGAGGGAGGGCCTGTCCACCATGACCGATGTCCAGCGAGACGATGTCGACATCCCGACCGAGGACGGCGTCGCCGACGCCTACCTCGTCCGCCCCGCCGACGGCCGCCCCCATCCGGGCGTGCTGTTCTACCAGGACGCCTACGGCCTGCGACCGCATCTGAAGTCGATGGCCGACCGGCTGGCCGCGGCCGGCTACACCGTGCTGCTGCCGAACGTGTTCTACCGGCTCGGCCGGGCACCGGTCGTGGACCTGCCCGAGTTCATCGACCCGGGCTCCGACCCGACCATCTGGGAGCGGCTCGGCCCGATGCTGGCCGGCCTGACGCCGGACCTGGTCAAGCGGGACGCGGGCGCCTATCTGCGCTGGCTGGCCGACAGCCCGCTGGTGGCGGACGGCCCGGTCGCGCTGACCGGCTACTGCATGGGGTCCCGGCTCGCGCTGTGGACGGCGGGCGCCCACCCGGACCGGGTCGCGGCGGCGGCCGGTTTCCACGGCGGGGGCCTGGCCACGGACGACCCGGACAGCCCGCACCTGGAGGCCCCGCGGATCACCGCCGAGCTGTACTTCGGGCACGCCGACGAGGACGGGTCGCTGCCCCCGGCGCAGATCGCGCGCTTCGAGGAGGCGCTGACCGCCGCCGGTGTGCGCCACACCTGCGAGGTCTACACCGGCGCCCATCACGGCTACACCCAGGCGGACACCCCCGCCTACCACCGGGAGGCCGACGAGCGGCACTGGGCGGCCCTGCTGGACCTGCTCAAGCGCACGTTCTGACGGGGTGGCCCGGCGTCCGCCGAAGGGTGGGCGCCCGGGCCGATCCGGTCCCGGACATTGACATGGACTCGTCGTGGCTGGAATCTGAGAGCGCTCTCAGAACTGGTACGGACCATATCCGTACGACCCCGACCCCACACGGAGGTGGAGAGTGCCGCACACACTCACCCGGGGCGCGCTGCCCCTGGCCGCCGCGACGGCGCTGCTCGGCGGACTGCTCGCGCTCGGCTCCCCCGGCCGCGCCGACGCGGCCGTCCCCGACACCATCCCCCTGAAGATCACCAACAACTCGGGCCGTTCCGAACCGGTCTACGTCTACGACCTCGGCACCCAGCTGTCCTCGGGACGGCAGGGCTGGGCCGACGCGGACGGCGTCTTCCACGCCTGGCCGGCCGGCGGCAACCCGCCGACTCCCGCGCCGGACGCGGCGATACCCGGACCGGCCGCCGGCCAGTCCAAGACGATCCGCATCCCGAAGTTCTCCGGCCGGATCTACTTCTCCTACGGCCGCAAGCTGGACTTCCGGCTGACCACCGGCGGACTGGTCCAGCCGGCCGTGCAGAACCCGTCCGACCCCAACCGCGACATCCTCTTCAACTGGTCGGAGTACACGCTCAACGACGCCGGGCTGTGGCTCAACAGCACCCAGGTGGACATGTTCTCGGCGCCGTACGCCGTCGGGGTGCAGCGCGCCGACGGCGGGGTGTCCACCACCGGGCACCTCAAGTCCGGTGGCTACAGCGGCTTCTTCGCCGCGCTGCGCGCCCAGCCGGGCGGCTGGGGGAACCTCGTCCAGACCCGCTCCGACGGCACGGTGCTGCGCGCGCTGTCCCCGCTGTACGGGGTGGAGACCGGGGCGCTGCCGGCGAACGTGATGGACGACTACGTGAACCGGGTCTGGCAGAAGTACACGACGTCGACGCTGACCGTCACACCGTTCGCGGACCAGCCGAACACCAAGTACTACGGCCGGGTCTCGGGCAACTTCATGAACTTCACCAACTCGGCCGGCACGGTCGTCACCAGCTTCCAGAAGCCCGACGCGTCCAGCGTCTTCGGCTGCCACAAGCTGCTGGACGCGCCCAACGACAACGTGCGCGGGCCCATCTCCCGTACGCTGTGCGCCGGTTTCAACCGGTCCACGCTGCTGGTCAACCCCAGTCAGCCGGATGCCACGACGGCCGACTTCTACCGGGACGCGGTGACCAACCAGTACGCGCGCGCGATCCACGCGCAGATGGCCGACGGCAAGGCCTACGCGTTCGCCTTCGACGACGTCGGCCACCAGGAGTCGCTGGTGCACGACGGCAGCCCGCAGCAGGCGTACCTCACGCTGGACCCGCTCACCTGACACGGCGCGGTCCCGCACCCGGTGCGCCGGGTGCGGGACCGCGAGCGGTGTCACATGATCAGCCGGTCGTCAGGGCGGTGTCGTCCACGACGAAGCTGGTCTGGAGGCCGGAGTCCTCCACGCCGTTGAACTTCAGCGTGACCGTGGAGCCCGCCAGCGAGGACAGGTCGAAGGTCTTCTGGCTGTAGCCGGAGGCCGCATCGAGGTTCGAGTAGGTGGCGAGGGTCTTCGAACCGGCGGTCACCGTCAGCTTGTCGTACTGGGTGCTGGTGGTGGTCTCGTCGGTGTCGATGTGCAGGTAGAAGGTCAGGGTCGCCTTGCAGCCCGCCGGGACGGCCACCGACTGCGACAGCGTGTCGGTGTGCGTGGAGCCGTAGCCGTTCAGCCACGCCTTGTAGGAGCCGCCGTGGGCCGGCTGGCCGCTGTCGGTGGTGATGACGCCGCTGGTCGAGGTCCAGCCGGTGCTGCCGGACTCGAAGCCGGGGTTGGCCAGCAACTGCTTGGCGGAGCAGCCCCCGCCGGTCGCGCTGACCGTCCAGGCGAAGGTGGCGGTGCCGGTCGCGCCGGTGGAGTCGGTCACCGTGACGGTGGTGTTGTAGCTGCCCGCCGTGGTGGGCGTGCCGGAGATCAGGCCGGTGGAGGCGTTGACCGACAGGCCGGAGGGCAGGCCGGAGGCGCTGTAGGTCAGCGCGCCCGCGTTGGTGCTGCTCGCCTGGATCTGGAGGTTCACGGCGGTGCCGACGGTGGCGGACTGGCTGCCGGGGTTGGTCACCGTCACCCCGCTGGTGGGCGGGTTGATGTGGCCGCCGACGCCGATGCCGGCGAAGGCGTTGCCCACCGCGGCGTACTGGGCGGAGTTGGTGCCGTACAGCGCGGCGGCGGCGTTGAGCGCGGCGGTGCGGGCCCCGGCGTAGTTGGTGCTGGACGTCATGTACGTCGTCAGCGCCTTGTACCAGATCTTCAGCGCGGCGTCGCGGCCGATGCCGGTGACGGCGACGCCGTCGGACGTCGGGCTGTTGTAGGTCACGCCGTTGATGACCTTGGTGCCGCTGCCCTCGGACAGCAGGTAGAACATGTGGTTCGCCGGGCCGGAGGAGTAGTGGACGTCCAGGCCGCCGAGCCCGGAGTACCAACTGTCCTTGGAACCGCCGTCCTTGCTCGGCTTGTCCATGTAACGCAGCGGCGAGCCGTCGCCGTTGATGTCGATCTTCTCGCCGATGAGGTAGTCGCCGACGTCCTTGGAGTTGTTGGCGTAGAACTCCACGCCGGTGCCGAAGATATCGGAGGTGGCCTCGTTCAGGCCGCCCGATTCACCGCTGTACTCCAGGCCCGCGGTGTTGGAGGTGACGCCGTGGCTCATCTCGTGTCCGGCCACGTCCAGCGAGGTCAGGGCGTGGGTGTTGCCGGAGCCGTCGCCGTAGGTCATGCAGAAGCAGCTGTCGTCCCAGAAGGCGTTGACGTAACCGCTGCTGTAGTGGACGCGGCTGTAGGCGGCGACGCCGTCGTTGCGGATGCCGCTGCGGCCGAAGGTGTTCTTGTAGAAGTCCCAGGTCTCCTGGGCGCCGTAGGCGGCGTCGGCGCCCGCGGTCTGGGTGTTGGAGCCGGTGCCGTCGCCCCAGACGTCGTCGGCGTCGGTCATCAGGGTGCCGGTGCCGGAGGTGCCCCGGTTGAGGCTGTAGGTCTTGTGACCGCCGCGCGTGGTGTCGTACAGCTGGTACGTCGAGCCCGACAGCGTGGTGTTCAGGGTGACGGTGCCGCTGTACTGGGTGTTGCCGGTGCCGGTCTTGACCGCCTGGAAGCGGTACAGCTCCTTGCCGGTGGTGGCGTCGGTGATGACGTGCAGCCGACTCGGGGTGCCGTCGTCCTGGAGGCCGCCGATCACCGTCTCCCAGGCGAGCGTCGGGGTGCCGGCGCCGGCCCAGATCACCTTGCGGGCGCTGTCCGTGGTGGGCTTGTCCGCGGCCAGCGCCTTCGCGGCCTTCAGCGCCTTGGTCTCGGCGGTGGCCTTGGTGACGGTGGCGGTGGTGGAGGGCACCTTGATCGTGCGCTTGGTGTTGAAGGTGGTGCTCACGGTCCCCTTGGCCAGCGAGGCGGGCGGGGTGTGCACGACGAGGTCGCCGCCGAGGACGGGCAGGCCGTCGTAGGTGCGCTCGTAACGGGTGTGCAGGGTGCCGTCGTTGTCCTTGACGACGTCCTTGACGACCAGCTTCTCCCGCGTGCCGAGGCCGAGGGTGCGGGCGGTGTCGGCGGTCTTCGCCCGGGCGCTCTCGACCAGGGCCTGGTGCTGGGCCGGGCTGAGCGCGGCCTCCAGTCCGCCGGTGCGCAGCGGGCTGGGGTGGGGGGTGGCCGGGGCCGCGGTCGCCGGGAGGGCCTGGAGGCCGACGGCGAGGAACGCCGCGGTGGACAGCAGGGCGGCCGCCGCCGTGGCGCGCTTGTGGGGAAGGGGTCTGTGGGGTCTCACTCGTACTCCTCCTGCTGCGGCCGCCGGTCGGCGGCCGGTGAGGTGATCGACGGGCAGCGGGTTCTGCTGTCCGGGTGAGCTGAGCCGTGCGGTGCCGTGATCCGTGAACCGGTGGGGTGGATCGGCGTGCGCAGGGAGAATGACAGCATTGACCGAGCCATGTCACCTCTGGCCGGGTCAATCGAGGGTTTTCCCTATCGGCCGATGACGGCGAACCGGGAGGTGAGCGGCCGGTGCCGGGGCGTAGGTCGGGCACGGGCCGGTCCAGGCCCCTGGGGGAATGCCGTGGCCGGAATCGGGCCCCGGAGGAGAGAAGGACACCGCTGATGCCCCGTCCGCGTCGCACCCGGCGATCGACACCTTGGTGCCGCATTCGGCCCGCAGCTGGAACCACTGGCTCGGCGGGAAGGACGACTACCCGGTCGACGAGGCGGCCGGCGACGCGTACACCGCCGTCTTCCCCGGCATCGTCACCATCGCCCGCGGCAGCCGTGCCTTCCTGCGCCGCGCCATCACCCATCTCGTCACCGAGGCGGGCATCCGGCAGTTCCGGGACATCGGCACCGGCCTGCCGACCGCCGAGAACACCCACGAGGTCGCCCAGCGGCTCGCCCCCGAGGCGCGGATCGTCTACGTCGACAACGATCCGATGGTGCTCGCTCACGCCCGGGCGCTGCTGTACTCCTCCCCCGAGGGCGCGACCGCCTGCATCGACGCCGATGTGACGGACCCGGACCGCATACTCGCGATCGCCGCCGGGACGCTGGACCTCACCCGGCCCACCGGGCTCATCCTCAGCAACATCCTCGGCCACGTCGCCGACGACGACCAGGCCCGCTCCATCGTGGACCGGCTGATGGGCGCGCTGCCGTCGGGCAGTCACCTCTGTGTCGACGATCGGGTCGCTCGGCATCGCCCCGGTCTTCGAACAGGCCCAGGACGCCTACGACAACAGCGGCGCGGTCCCGTACAACCTGCGTACCGTGGAGGCGATCACCTCGTTCTTCGACGGCCTGGAGCTGGTCGAGCCCGGCGTCGTGCCGGTCGCCCGGTGGCGTCCCGAGCCCGGTGCGCCCGCCCCGGAGACCGTCGCCGAGCACGGCGGCCTCGCCCGCAAGCCGTGACCGCCGCACCGGTGGCGACGCACTCCTCCGAGCTCTTCGGGCAGGGCCCCACTCGCCGCCCGCCTAGCGCGCCACGCCGCCGGTGTTGCGGATCATCCGCTGGAGGACCTTCACGGTGGTGACGTAGTCGGCGTCGGAGATGCCCTGGTGGATGCGGTCGCGGATCGTGGGGGCGTGGCGTTTGAGGGTGGCGCGGGCCTCGTCCCCGGCCGGGGTGATCCACAGCCGCCCGTCGCCGTCGCGGGTGAGCCAGCCGCGCTCCAGCAGGGTCTCGGCCTCGGCCGCCAGGTCGTCCTCGGGCCTGAGGTAGGTGCTCATGGCCTGCCGGAGTTCGGCGAGGGTCATCCCGTGGCCGTCGGGCGAGAGGTCGTGCTCCGACAGGTTGCGCAGCAGCCAGTACGCGGGCTGGGTGAAGCCCAGTTCGGCCTGCCGGGCACGGGTGAAGGCGATGAGGGCCTCGTAGGCGACCCCGGTCCAGTACGCGGCCGGCTCGGCGGCGAGTTGGGCGTCGGTGCGGGGCTGAGCGGTCACGGCGGTACCTCCTGCGGACGATCGCTGACCTGGGCACCGTAGAACCTCGACCACGCTTGAGATCAAGGCCGGCCGGTGGCACGGCCGAACCGGGCGCGGCCCCGCGGGTGTTGGGCGGGACCCGGCATCCCGGCGCCGATCGGCGCGTTGTTACCGTGCACCGCGTGTCTGACTCCTCACGCGATACCGCACAGGGCGCCGGCTGGGGCGCGGCCCGGCCCGGCACCTACCGGCGGCTGATGCCGGACCACGTCGAGCAGTTGTCGTGGCTGAACCCCAGGATCCTGTGGGCCGCCCGCAACGGCGTGCTCGCGTCCTGGTTCGGCGACCCGACCGGCCGTACCCGCAGCCGCTGGGTGGCCCGGCGGGCGGAAGCCGGGGCACCGGCCGACAAGGTGATCCGGCGGGACGTACCGGAGTCGTTCTCCTTCATGGTCATCGGGGACACCGGCGAGGGAGGCGAGTCCCAATATGCCGTCGTGCCGGGTTTCCTGAGGGCGAGTCAGGGCACCGACTTCGCCGTGATCGCCAGCGATGTCATCTACCCCGTCGGCGGCGCCGACGACTACGGCGACAAGTTCTTCCGGCCCTACCAGGACTACCCGGGGCCGATCTACGCGATACCGGGCAACCACGACTGGTACGAGGATCTCGGCGCCTTCATGCGGGTCTTCTGTGCCGACACCCCGCCGCCGGCCCCCGAGCCCCGGCCCCGCCCGCTGACCCGCGCCTGGCTGCGCTCCCTGCTGTGGCACCGGGCGCGCCCCGCCGACGAGCAACGGCTCGCCGCCGCACGGGCGTTGCGGTCGGCGCCGGGTCAGCGGGCCGAACAGCCGGGCCCGTACTGGGCGATCGACGCGGGGCCGATACGGATCGTCGGCATCGACACCGGCCTGCTGGGCACCGTCGACGCCGAACAGGGCGCCTGGCTGCGGGAGGTGTCCCGGGGCCCCAGGCCGAAGATCCTCGTCACCGGCTCGCCGCTGTACGTCGACGGCGAGCACCACCCGTGCCCCATCGAGGGCGGCGGCACGGTCGACGACATCGTCCGGGCCCCGGAGCACCACTATGTGGCCGCGATCGGCGGCGACATCCACAACTACCAGCGCTATCCGGTGACGGTGGGCGGCCGCACCATCCAGTACGTCGTGGCGGGCGGCGGCGGGGCGTTCACGCACGCCACGCACACCATCCCGCGGGTGTCGGTAGGCGGCGTCACCGAACGCGACTTCCGCTGCTACCCGCTGCGCGGCGACTCGCTCGCCTTCTACAGCCGCCTGTACGGCCGCCGGCTGCGGCTGCGCCGCTTCTTCCGGCTGACCGAGGCGGAGGCGGCGGCCGTCGTCGCCGAACGGCTCGGCATCGAACCGGCCCGCGCCCCGGGCCCCGGCGTCCGGGTCACCCGCCGCACCCGGCTGGTCGCGGGCCTGCTCGGCACCGGCCGCCGCCCGGACCGTCCCGCCCGGTTCCGGCTGCCCGTGCGCAAGATCTACACCCAGTTGTTCTCGCCGTCCTCCGTCACCCACAGCCCGCCGTTCTTCAAGTGCTTCCTGCGGCTGGACGTCACGGCGGACGCCGTGCGGCTGCGCTGCTTCGCCGCGACGGGCAACCTCGCGCAGGAACTCGATCCGCCCGTCGAGGACGAGGTCGTGATCCCGCTGCCGGCGGCCCGGGCGGATTGATCACACGGTTGTCACACTCGCCTGCCAGAATCGGGGCGGAGCCGACACACGACCGCAGGAGGAGCCGTGCCGCCCACCTCTCGCCCGCTGCGCAAGCTGGGCTTCCTGACCATCGGCCTGTTCGACGCGGCGGACCCCGGGCGGGGCCACGAGTCCACGCTGCGCATCATCGAGCTGGGCGAGCAGCTGGGCTTCGACAGCGCCTGGGTCCGCCACCGGCATCTGCAGTACGGCATCTCGTCCCCGGTCGCGGTCCTGGCCGCCGCCTCGCAGCGCACCCGGCGGATCCAGCTGGGCACCGCGGTGACACCGCTCGGCTGGGAGAACCCGCTGCGGCTCGCCGAGGACCTGGCGACGGTCGACGTGCTGTCCGGCGGCCGGCTCAACCCGGGCGTCAGCGTGGGCCCGCCGACGCACTACGACCAGGTCAAGGACGCCCTCTACCCGGACACCGCCGACGCGGAGGACTTCGGTTACGAGCGGGTGCGGCGGCTGCTGGACCTGGTGCGCGGCAAGCCCGTCACCGACTTCAGCGGGACGGAGGGGTTCGAAGTCTTCTCCGACATCGTCCAGCCCCACTCCCCCGGGCTGGGGCGGCGGATGTGGTACGGCGGCGGCAGCCTGCGCTCGGCGCGCTGGGCGGGCGAGCACGGCATGAACTTCCTGACCAGCAGCGTGGTGAAGGTGGAGGACACCGAGGCCCCCGGGGGCACGGACGGGCCGCCCGACTTCGCCGCGATCCAGGCGTCCCTCATCCGGGAGTTCCGGGCCCACCACCCCGACGGCGAGGCGGCCCGGGTCTCCCACGGGCTGGTGGTGATCCCGACCGACTCCGCGAGCCCCGCGCAGCGCGCCAAGTACGCGGAGTACGCGGCCCGGCGGCTGCCCCGCACGGCCTCCCCGCAGGGCCCGGCACGGCACCTGTTCGCGCCGGACCTGGTCGGCACCTCGGCGGAGCTGGCCGAGCGGCTGTACGCGCACGCCGCCTTCCGCGAGGCCGACGAGGTGGCGTTCGCCCTGCCGTTCACCTTCGAGTACGAGGACTACGTACAGATCCTGACGGACATGGCGACGAAGCTCGGACCGGCCCTCGGGTGGCGGCCCGCCGGGTGACCCGGGCATCGGCGGCGGGCGCCGTGGGTACCCGGGGCGCCTGGGCCGGACGCGCGGAAGGAGCCACGGGTGACGGCTGAGGACCGGCTGCGGACGTACCGCGGCAAGCGCGACTTCGGGCGGACCGGCGAGCCGTCGGGGCGGGCGACGGCGGACGGGGGCGGCGGGCCCCGTTTCGTGGTGCAGATCCACGACGCGCGCCGGATGCACTTCGACTTCCGGCTCCAGGTCGGCGACGTGCTGAAGTCCTGGTCCGTCCCCAAGGGCCCGTCCGCCGACCCGGCCGACAAGCGGCTGGCGGTGCCCACCGAGGACCATCCGCTGGAGTACGAGGACTTCGAGGGGGTCATCCCGAAGGGCGAGTACGGCGGCGGCACGGTGATCGTGTGGGACCACGGGACGTACGAGCCGCTCAGCCACGACCGCCGGGGGCGCCCGGTGGACTTCGCGGAGTCCCTGGAACGCGGGCACGCCACCTTCCGGCTGCACGGCGCCAAGCTGCACGGCGAGTACGCCCTCACCCGGTTCCGCGAGGGCGGCGCGGACGGGGAGGAGGCATGGCTGCTGGTGCGCAAGGGGCCGGCCCGGCCGGGGCACGGCACGCCCGATCCCCGGCGGGCCCGCTCGGTGCGCACCGGCCGCACGCTGGCCCAGGTGGCCGCCGGCACCGGCGGGGACGGAGCCCCGTAGCGCGGCAGGGTACCCCGCGACCATTCGGATGCGAGGATTCCGCCCCAAATGCCGCTTTGCGATACGTTTGCGGCGGTACCCGCCCGCGCCCCGGAGGCTCGCATGCGCACCGCACTCCGTACCGCCGTGACCGGCGTCGTCACCGTCGCCGCCCTCATGACCTGCGGCTCCGCCGGGGCCACCCCGCCGGGGCCCGGCCTCACGTCCCGGCTCATCGCCCAGACCACGATCGACGGCACCGACTACATCCTGCGGGAGGCCACGATCCCGCCCGGTCAGGCCACCGGCTGGCACTACCACGACGGCCCGGTGTACGGCGTGGTGCGGCGGGGCACCCTCAGCCACTTCGATGCCACGTGCCGGTCGGACGGCGTGTACGGCCCCGGCGGGACGTTCCGGGAACAGGCCGGCCCCGGCTACGTCCACATCGGCCGCAATCTGGGCGACACGCCGGTGGTCCTGGAGCTGCTGTACGTGCTGCCGCACGGCTCCCCGCTCTTCGAGGACGCCCCGAACCCGGGCTGCCCGTTCCAGTGACCCCCGCTCAGCCCTGCCGGGCGCGGAGGACGGCGAGGGCCCGGTCGGCGTGGGTGCTCATGCGCAGCTCGCTGCGGACCACCTCCAGGACGGTACGGTCCTCGGCGATCACGAAGGTGACGCGCTTGGTCGGGGCCAGGGAGAAGCCGCGCCGGACGCCGAACCGCTCGCGGACCGTGCCGTCGGCGTCGGAGAGCAGCGGCATGCCGAGCCGGTGCCGGTCGGTGAACTCCCGCTGCCTGTCGACGGCGTCCCCGCTGATGCCGACGGGCCGGGCGCCGACGGCCGCGAACTCGGCGGCCAGGTCCCGGAAGTGGCACGCCTCGGCGGTGCAGCCGGGGGTGAGGGCGGCGGGGTAGAAGAAGAGCACGACGGGCCCGTCGGCCAGCAGTCCGGTGAGCCGGCGGATGGTCCCCGTCTCGTCGGGCAGGGCGAAGTCCTCCGCGGTGTCCCCGACCGCGAGGGGCCTGGTCACGACCGCCCCTTTCCGTCGCGGGCCACGCCGCGCGCCCACAGCACCAGGGGCACCTGGAGGGGCAGCCGGGCCAGGGCCGCAGTCCGCAGCGGGGCCGGCCGGTTGCGCCAGTCCACGGCCATCCGCACGTTGGCCGGGAACACGCCGACGAAGAAGGCGGCCGCCGCCTTCGCGGCCGTCGCGCGGGTGCGGGGCGCGGCGATCCCGGCCGCGAGGGCCAGTTCCACGGCCCCGCTGCCGTAGGTCCAGGCCCGGGGCGGACCCGGCAGCGACCGCGGGACGATCGCGTCGAACTGCCGGGGTACGGCGAAGTGGGCGGCTCCCGCGGCGGCCAGCAGGCCGGCGAGCAGCAGGGGTGAGCGTTCGGACCGGGGCACGGTTCCTCCTGTGGTGGCCTGCCGCCGGATATTACTGGAGCGTAGGCCGGCTCGGGGTCCCGGCGCCGGATGGGCCGGGACGTGCAGACCAGGGCTCGCCGGGCCGGGTCGGCGGGCGGCGCGCAGGCCTCGCGGCCGATGAGCACGGGCGGGCGTGCCGCCCGCCGGCCGGCGGCGTGGGCCGCCCTGTGTGCGGGGAGCCGCGCGCGGACGCTCGGTGCGCTCAGTGAGGAGCTGCCGGTGCGTGTGGGGGGCGGCCGACCGTACTACGGCGCCGCGTGCCGCCCCTCCGTCGGAGGCCGTCCGGCCGACGTGGCGGCCGGGACCGGAAGCCCGGCCGAAGCCCTGTCTCAGACCGGTACCGACGCCCGGCCGGAACCTTGACTCAGACCGGGACCGGAGCCCGGCCCGAGCCCGTGCCTCAGGCCGCGACGAGCTCGGCCCAGCGGGTGACCCGCCCGGGGTGGACCCGTATGCCGTGGCGGGTCGCCAGGGCGTGGACGATCGCCTCGCCCCGGCCGTGCTCGTCCGGGTCGATCCCGGCGCGGGTCGCGCCCACGGCGGGGTCGGGTCCGGCGTCGGTGACCTCGACGCGCAGCGTGGCGGGGTGATCGCCGCGCAGCCAGGACAGCCGGAGTTCGGCCGGCGGCCGGGCGTGCACGATGGCGTTGGTGACCAGCTCCGACACCACGAGCAGCGAGTCCTCGACGATCTCCGGACACACGTTCCACTCGGCGAGGAGCGCCGCCGTCCGCCGGCGTACGGCGGAAACGGCACCGGCGACGGGCGGCACCGGGCACACGTGTTCATGTGCCGCCCGAAGCAGGGTATTGAGCTGGGCCACCATGTTCTCTCCCGATGTGCTGCCGGTCTCACGCGTCTGTCTCGGCGCCTTCCGGGCCTCAGAGCACCGTAGGGAGACAAATCGGGCGGGTCAATGAAGGGAGGTCGGCATTACCGAACGCCCCTCGTCCCGCCCTTGCCGGGCCGCTCACCGCAAGACGGTGGGCCCGGTGTGGCGGCGGTGCCAGAACGGCTGGTCGGGCCATCGCTGCTCGTAGCGGTAGAAGGTGTGGCGGTTGCGCAGGTAGGAGGTGCGGACGGCGTCGACGGCGCTGGTGTAGCGGGTCATCGCCGCCGGGTCTCCGGCCAGGTGGGCGTGGACGGCTTCGCCGGCCCGCATGCCGGTGTACAGGGCCGTGAGGATGCCTTGCGAGGACAGCGGGTCGAAGGCCGCGGCGGCGTCGCCGGCGGCGATCCAGCCGTCACCGTGCACGGTGTCGAGGTGGGTGGTGTGCGCGGGGGCCCGCCGGGGGACGGCCCGGGCCGGGAACGCGTGGGCGGCCGTACGGGCGGCGGTGTGCCGGGTGGCCGCCAGCCGGGCCCGGAAGGCCTCGGGGCCGTCGGCCCGCGCTCCTCGCAGGTCGGCGTCCGTGTAAAGGACGAGCAGGCGCCGGGCACCCGGCAGGGGCGCGGTGTACCACCAGCCGTCGGGGACGGACTCGACGAGGGTGGCGGTGTCGGGGCCGGGCGAGCCCTCGAGGACGAGGTGGAGGGCGACCAGACGGTCGAGGGTGCGGCGGCGGGCGCCGTGGGCGGTGGCGAGGGCGGCCCGGCGTCCGGTGGCGTCCACGAGCCACCGGCAGCGCACGGTCCGCCGCCGCGACCGCCCGCCGAGGGCGACGGTCCAGGTGCCGTCGCGGTGCCGGCGGACCGGTCGTACGAGGTCTCCGGGGGCGGTCTCGGCGCCGTGGGCCTCGGCGCAGCGGCGCAGCCTTCGGTCGAAGAGCGCGCGGTCCAGGTGCCAGCCGTGGCCGTGCGGGTCGTGGACGGCGTCGACGGCGGACAGCCGGGGCGAGCCCCAGGCGGACAGGGTGGTGTGGCAGGGCAGGTGGCCGGCGCCCGGGACGGCGTGGCCGGCGCCGAGGTCGCGCAGCAGGGTGCGGGCGACGGCGGGCAGTGCCTCGCCGACCGGGGGAGGTCCGCCGCCCGGGTCGGCGAGGAGGACCGAGCGGCCCGCCCGGGCGAGGGCGAGGGCGGCGGCCGCGCCCGCCGGTCCCCCGCCCGCCACGATCACGTCGTACCCGCCGCCTCGCCGGCCGGTCACTCGCCGCCGGTCCGCGATCCGTCGGCGGCGTCCTCGCCGAACGGGTCGATCTTGTCGATGTAGCCGACGGTGATGTCCTCCGGTGCCAGACCGGTGACCTCGGCGACGGCGGCGACGGACTCCCGGGCGGCGCCGAGGTCGGCGGCGACGGCCTCCGGTACGTGACGGGTGACCAGGTTGCGGTGCGGGGAGACGCCCGTGAGGTCGAAGCCGGGCTTGGACTCGACCTGGATGCGGGCGGGGAATCTGCCGTCGCCGACGGTGTAGGGGCGGGACTCGACGATGCCGAAGTGGTGCCATTCGCCGACCGCTTGGCGCAACTGCTCCTGGTAGGTGCCCTTCAGTCCGCGCAGCCAGGAGGCGCGCCGGGCGAACGCCGCCTCGCGCGGGTCGTCCACGTCCGCGTCCCGGTCGCCGGCCTCCTGGGCGGTGTGTCCCGGCTCCTTGTTGACGATCCGGTAGTCGTCCTCGGTCAGGACGTGGTTCGGCACCCGGGCGGGCCAGAAGGTGGGCAGATGGGGGTCGTACCGCGGTCCGAGGCCGGCGCCGGACTCGTACCCGGAGCGGCAGCTGGCGGTGTCGGCCTGCCAGGGGACGGCCATCCAGCGGGTCAGGTCGCCGGGGCCCTGGGACTGCAGGGGGCCGTCGGCGGCGAAGACGTCCTCCTGGGTGAGCGTCTCCCCGTAGGGCCGCTCCGGCAGGCCCGCCGGGCGGTGCCGGATGCGGAACGGTTCGGAGTACATCGAGCTGTGCCGGACCGGCCAGGTGACCTCGCAGCCGGGGTGGAAGGCGTCGGCGAGGCAGAAGTCGAGCGCGGCGCGGTCCAGCAGGCCGGGCTGGTCGGCCACCGGCGCCTCGTCGAGGCGGCGGGGGAAGCCGGGCCAGGGCGTGGTGCGGAAGTCGCCCTCCGCCCACCGCTGGAGCATGGTCAGCTGGGTGTTGGACAGTTCCATGTACTGGAGGGGGGACTTGGGCCGGCTGGACATGCCGTCGCCGTAGAACCACGGCCATGTCATCGGGGACAGTCCGTCGCGGGTGTGGTCCCGCATGGAGGTGAACACCTGGCGGCGCAGTTCGCGGTGGGTCGCGGAGGGACTGGCCAGGCGGCGCAGCAGGCCGGGCGCCGTGAAGTCCTCGGGGCCGCCGAAGCCGAAGTGGGTGGCGAAGCCCTGGTTGACCCACTGGAGTTCGCAGAACCGGCGCAGGATCGGCTCGATGTCGCGGTCGAACAGGAGCGGTTCGGGGGCGGTGAGCATCTCCTCCTGGACGAAGAGATCGTGGAGCAGGTCGTACAGGGTGCGCGGACTCTTCACGTCGGGCGCGTAGTTGGGCGGGGCCACGACCACCCAGGCGGGCTCGACGGGGACGGCGCGCCCCTCGAGGGTGAGGGTGGCGGTGACCGGGCCGTCGGAGATGTCGTCGCACCAGCCGTCGTTGTTGCCGAAGGAAAGCAGTGGTTCACCGAACGGCGCGGCGGAGTGGCCCTTGCCGCCGAGGACGACCAGGCGGCCCTCGTCGTCGGCGTGCATGGAGCCGAGGGGCACGTCGAGCGTGCCGAGGAAGCGGCCGCCGGTGAAGGGGACGGTGCCGCCGGTGGCGGCGTCCAGCACCTTGCGGCCCGGGTCGATGACCAGCCGGCCGCGGTCGGTGACGCCCTTGTTGCGCCGGGGCACGCTCTTCCCGGCCATGTCGGGGATGTCCAGCGCGAGGCGGAACTCGTACCAGGCGGCCTTCTTGTTGGCCACGTGCACCGCCCACTCGATGCTCACCCGCGGGTCGGCCACCGTCAGTTCCCGTACGACCGTCCCGTCCGCGGTGTAGCCGTAGACGCGGAACCGGGCCGCCTGCCGTTTGACGGCCCCGGTGTCGTCCTTGCAGGAGCCCACCGGGGCGGGCTCCGGCGAGGGGGTCTCGGGGCCGTGGAACCAGCCGTCCCGCTGTTCGCTGTTGCCCACGCGGGCGACGCCTATGGCGGGGTGGATCTTGGCATACGCGATGTCGTCGGCCATGAGGCCACACCTCTTCCGTGCACGGCGGGGGAGGAAGGGAAAGGGAAAGGGCGGAGCGGCAAGGGCGCCGGAGCCGCGCACGGTGTGCCCGCGCATACGCCCCGCGGTTCCCAAGGTCACCGCCCGGATCCGGCCCTGCCACCCGGAAACGCCGTACGAGGGACGGCACGGGGCCGGGTCCCACCGCCCCGCGGGGCGAAGCCTCCCCGGCGGTAATAGGCTCGCCTCATGGCCGGACCGGTCCAGTCGATCGAGCGGGCGGCGGCGATTCTGCGGCTGCTCGCCGGCGGGCCCCGCCGACTCGGGCTCGGCGAGGTGGCGGCCTCGCTCGGGCTGGCGAAGGGCACCGCCCACGGCATCCTGCGCACGCTCCAGCACGTGGACTTCGTGGAGCAGGACACGACGACCGGGAAATACCAGCTGGGGGCCGCCCTGCTGCACCTGGGCACCAGCTACCTGGACGTCAACGAACTGCGCTCACGCTCCCTGAACTGGGCCGACGCCCTGGCCGCCCGCAGCGGGGAGGCGGTGCGTCTGGGCACCCCGCTGGAGGGCAGGGTCCTCGTCGTCCACCATGTGTTCCGGCCGGACGACAGCTTCCAGACCCTGGACGTGGGCACGCTGCTGCCGCTGCACGCCTCCTCGCTCGGCAAGGTGCTGCTGGCCTTCGGCACGGCGACGGCCGAACCGGACGGGGGGCCGGGGCTGGAGGCGTACACCCGGCACACCCTGGTCGATCCCGAGCGGCTCGCCCGGGCGCTCGCCGCGGTCCGGGAGGCCGGCTGGGCGGCCGAGATCCAGGAGATGAGCATGGGCGAGGCCGGGATCGCCGCGCCGATCCGGGGGCACGGCGGCCTGGTCGTGGGCGCCATCGGGCTGTCCGGGCCGGTGGAGCGGATCTGCGACGGCCAGGGCCGGCCCCGCCCCGCGCTGGTCAGCCTGATCCGCGAGGCCGCCCGGGCGATCTCCAGAGACCTGGGAGCCGCCCGCTGGTAGGCCGGGACGGCCGCCCGCGGATCCGTCGGAAGGCAGACCCGATCATGGGTGAACGGTATGTGATGTCGGTCGATCAGGGCACCAACTCGACCCGCTGCATCCTCTTCGACCACCGGGGGCGGCTGGTGTCGGTCGCGCAGCGGGAGCACCGGCAGCACTTCCCGCGGCCCGGCTGGGTGGAACACGACGCCGTCGAGATCTGGCAGAACCTGCGCCGGGTGGTGCCCGAGGCCCTGTCCGCCGCCGGCATCGACCAGGCGCGGGTCGCCGCGATCGGACTGGCCAACCAGCGGGAGACCACGGTGCTCTGGGACCGGCGGACCGGCGCCCCGCTGGGCCGGGCGATCGTCTGGCAGGACACCCGTACCGCGCCGCTGGTCGAGGACCTGCTGCGCGACCCCGGCGAGACGTTCTTCCTCGAGCGGTGCGCCCTGCCGCCCTCCACCTATTTCTCGGCGCTGCGGATCCGCTGGCTGTTCGACCACGTCAAGGGCGTCGAGCAGCGCGCCCGGGACGGCGAGGTGCTGTTCGGGACGATGGAGAGCTGGCTGCTGTGGAACCTCACCGGGGGCGCCGACGGCGGCCTGCACCTCACCGACGTCACCAACGCCGGCCGCACGATGCTGATGAACATCCGCACGCTCGCCTGGGACGACGAGCTGCTGGACTTCTTCGGTGTGCCCCGTGCGATGCTGCCCGAGATCCGCCCCTGCGCCGAGCGGTACGGCGAGACGCGCGCGCTGCTGCCCGGCGTCCCCCTCACCGCCGCCCTCGGCGACCAGCAGGCCGCGCTGTTCGGCCAGACCTGCTTCTCCCCCGGCGAGGCCAAGTGCACCTACGGCACCGGCGGCTTCCTGCTGCTCAACACCGGCGACGAGGTCGTACGGTCCCGGCACGGGCTGCTGACGACCGTCGCCTACAAGATCGGGGACCAGCCCCCGGCCTACGCCCTGGAGGGGTCGATCGCGGTCACCGGCGCGCTCGTCCAGTGGTTCCGCGACCGCCTGGGCCTGATCGGCAGCGCCCCGGAGATCGAGACCCTCGCGCGCACGGTCGAGGACAACGGCGGCTGCTACATCGTCCCCGCCTTCTCGGGCCTGTTCGCGCCGCACTGGCGCAGCGACGCGCGCGGGGTCATCGTCGGCCTCACCTCGTACATCACCAAGGGGCACCTGGCGCGGGCGGTGCTGGAGGCCACGGGGTGGCAGACCCGGGAGGTCGTGGACGCGATGAACGCCGACTTCCCGGTCCCCCTGCCGCAGCTCAGGGTGGACGGCGGCATGACCTCGGACAACCTGCTCATGCAGTTCGTGGCCGATGTGCTCGGCGTGCCCGTGGTACGGCCCATGGTCGCCGAGACGGTCTCCCTCGGCGCCGCCTACGCGGCCGGCCTCGCCGCGGGCTACTGGCCCGGCCTGGAGGTGCTGCGCCGCAACTGGCACCGGGCCGCGCAGTGGCTGCCCGGCATGGACCCCGAACGGCGGGAGGCGGAGTACGACAACTGGAAGCGGGCCGTCGAACGGTCCCTGGGCTGGGCCGGACCACCGCGCACCCGCTGACCCCCGCCGTCACCCGTCATGCCGGGCAGCCGCCCCCGGTCCGCGGGTTCCCTCACTCCGGGAAGCGCCCTTGCTCCGGGTGGCTCTCCGGCGCCGCCGTCCGCGCGCTGACCGGTGCCAGCCACAGGCCCACGATCGCGTCGGCGAGTCCGGTCGCGGCCGCGCTCCAGGTGGCGTGCGGGGTGGGGGCGGACTCGGCCAGGGCCCGCTCGCGCTCGGCGCACGTGTGCAGGATCAGCAGCCGGACCATCTGACCGCGTTCGGCGCGGACCTCCGGCGGCAGGTCCGGCAGGGTGCGGTTCAGGCCCTCGACCGCCTCGCGCAGCGCCGGCGAGGCCAGGGACTCCTCGACCATGATCTCGTGCAGCACCGGGTCGGTCATCACCTGCGCGCAGAACCGGGCGTACCAGGTGGGGCTGCCGAGTCCGGCCAGGTGCTCGGTGACCGGGCGGACCAGGCAGTCGACCCAGTCACGCACGTCCGTGGAGCCCGTGGCCTCCTTCAGGGCCCACTCCCGCAGGGTCTCGATGTGCCGGGTGTGCCGCCGGGCGACCGCGCGGACCAGGTCGGCCTTGGTGCCGAAGTGGTAGCCGACCGCGGCGTTGTTGCCCTGGCCGGCGGCCTCGCTGACCTGGCGGTTGGAGACGGCGTACACGCCGTGCTCGGCGAACAGCCGTTCCGCCGCGGTCAGGATCGCCTCCCGCGTCGCGTTCACCTGCTCGGTCCGCGCCGTCCTGCGCGCCATGCTCACCACCGCTCCGGGACGTGCGCCACCCCGGGGGCGGTCCGTCCCGCACTCCGCCCCACGGGTCCTCGGCCGGGGCGGGCGAGGTCCAGCCGGTTCCCAGCCTACGGCGCTCGGGACGCCTCCCCGGACACGGGCCCGCGTCCGGGCTGGCTAAAGTAAGTCAAGCAGTTGACTTAACACTGGCCGCGCCGCTGCCCGTTCCTTCGTCTCGTTTCTCGTTCCCCGGAAGGTCCCTTCATGCCCGACGCCCCTGCCCGGCTCGCCGAGGCCGGCCGTTCCGCCCCGTCCCGGCCGGGTGCCGTGGTCACGGTGCTGGCCCTGGCCGGCATCACCGTGTCGCTGATGCAGACACTGGTGATCCCGATCGTGCCCGAGCTGCCCGGCTATCTGCACGCCTCGCCGTCCGACGCCGCCTGGGCGGTGACCGCCACCCTGCTGGCCGCCGCCGTCGCCACCCCGGTGGCCGGCCGGCTCGGCGACATGTTCGGCAAGCGGCGCCTGCTGCTGGTCAGCCTGGTCCTGCTGGTGGCCGGCTCGACGGTGTGCGCGCTCAGCGACCGGCTGGTGCCGATGATCGCCGGCCGGGCGCTGCAGGGCCTGGCCTCCGCCGTGGTCCCGCTCGGCATCAGCATCATGCGGGACGAGCTGCCGCCGGAGAAGCTGGCCGGTTCCACCGCGCTGATGAGCGCCTCGCTCGGGGTCGGCGGTGCCCTGGGGCTGCCCGCGGCGGCGTTCATCGCCGACCACTACGACTGGCACGTGCTGTTCTGGACCTCCGCGAGCCTCGGCGTCGTCGCGGCCGTGCTGGTGCTGGGCCTGGTACCGGAGTCCGGGGTGCGCACCGGCGGCCGGTTCGACCTGGCCGGCGCGCTGGGCATAGCCGTCGGGCTGGTCGCGCTGCTGCTCGCCGTCTCCAAGGGCGCCGACTGGGGCTGGGGCAGCGGCACCACCCTGGGCCTGTTCGCGCTCGCCGTCGTGGTCCTGGTGGCCTGGGGCTTCTTCGAGCTGCGCACGGCCCGGCCGCTGGTCGACCTGCGCACCACGGCCCGCCGCCAGGTGCTGTTCACCAACCTGGCCTCGATCGCGTTCGGCTTCTCCATGTTCGCGATGGCGCTCGTCCTGCCGCAGCTGCTCCAGCTGCCCACGCAGACGGGCTACGGCCTGGGCAGGTCCATGCTCGCCGCCGGCCTGGTCCTGGCCCCGCAGGGCCTGGTGATGATGGCCACGGCCCCGCTGTCCGCCCTGATCACCAAGTCGCGGGGCCCGAAGACCACGCTGATGACCGGCGCGCTGATCGTCGCCGCCGGGTACGGGCTGAACATCGCGATGATGAGCGAGATCTGGCATCTGGTGCTGGTCTCCAGCGTGATCGGCGCGGGCGTCGGCTTCGCCTACGGCGCCATGCCGGCGCTGATCATGGGCGCGGTCCCGCCCTCGGAGACGGCCGCCGCGAACAGCCTCAACACGCTGATGCGGTCCATCGGCACGTCCGTGGCCAGCGCCGTGGCGGGCGTGATCCTGGCCCAGATGACGACCAGTCTCGGCGGGTACACGCTGCCGTCCGAGAACGCCTTCAAGGCGGTCATGGCACTCGGCGCGGGCGCGGCGACCCTCGCCTTCCTGCTCGCCGGATTCCTCCCCCGGCACCGCCCGGTCGACACCCCGGCCACGACGACCACCGAGGCATCGACCGAGCCGGTGGGCTGAGACGGGGACGCGTGGGCGCCTCGGCGTGAGCCGGTTCGCCGGTGGCCGGGAGGGGCGGCGCGGGCCCGTTCAGGGGAACCGTGGGGGAAAGGGGCGTGAGCGGGCCGGGGCCGGTCGAGATGTTCTGCCGTGACCGCCGTGCCGCTGCCGTTCATCGCGCCGATGCTCGCCACCCCCGGCAGCCTGCCGCCCGCCGCCCAGGACCGGCGGTGGGCGTACGAGACGAAGCAGGACGGCCAGCGGGTGATGGTCTACCTGCCCGGCGACGGCAGCGTGCTGCTGCGCGCCCGCTCCGGCGAGGACATCACCGCGGCCTACCCCGAACTCCGGCCGCTGGGCGCCGCGCTGGGCCCCACGCCCGCCGTGCTGGACGGCGAGGTGCTGGCCCTGGACGAGCGGGGACGGGCCGACTTCCAGTTGCTGCAGAGCCGCATGGGCCTCGCGCACGCCCCCGCGCGGGCGGCGCGCCGGGCCGCGCAGGTGCCGGTGCACCTGGTGCTGTTCGACGTGCCGTATCTGACCGAGCCGCTGCTCCGTCTGCCGTACGCGCGACGGCGGGCCCGGCTGGAGGAGCTGGAGCTGGCCGGGCCGTACTGGTCGACCCCGGGCGCGGTGACGGGGCACGGCGCCGAGGCTCTGCGCGCCACCCGGGAGCACGGGCTGGAGGGCCTGGTCTGCAAGCGGCTGGACTCGGTGTACGAGCCCGGCGTCCGCTCCCGCGCCTGGGTCAAGATCCGGAACATGCGCGCCGAGGACGTGATCATCGGCGGCTGGCTGCCCGGGAAGGGCCGGCTGACCGGACTGCCCGGGGCGGTGCTGGCCGGGCAGCGCGACACGGAGGGCCGGCTGCGCTACGTCGGCGGGGTGGGCACCGGCTGGAGCGAGGCGGAACGCGTCCGGCTGGCGGAGCTGCTGCGGGAGGCGGCGAGCGACCGGTGCCCCTTCGACCCGGTGCCGAGGATCCCCCAGGCGCGCTGGGTGGTGCCCCGGCTGGTGGGCGAGGTCAGCTACAGCACCCGTACCCGGCACGGCATGCTGCGCCAGCCGTCCTGGCTGCGCTCGCGCCCGGACCTCACGCCGGAGGAGTCGGCGGCGGACCTGCCTCAGGCGCCGGGGTGAGGGCCGTGGGGCGCGGCCGACGGGCCAACCTCCGTGGTACGGGGGGCCGTACGGGCGACCGCGACCGGAGCCGGACCGGCCCCAGGGTCTATCGTGTCCTCATGTCTGCACCGGAATTGATCCGTATCGTCTCCCGCGACTCCCCCATGGCGCTGGCCCAGGTGGAGCGGGTCCGTGCCGAGCTGGCCGCGCTGCACCCGGGGGTGCGGACGGAGGTCGTCCCGGTGAAGACGACCGGCGACAAGTGGCTGGGCGATCTCTCCCAGGTCGAGGGCAAGGGTGCGTTCACCAAGGAGGTGGACGCGGCCCTGCTCGCCGGGGAGGCCGATCTCGCGGTGCACTGCGTGAAGGACGTGCCCGCCGACCGGCCGCTGCCCGCCGGCACGGTGTTCGCCGCGTTCCTGAAGCGGGACGACATCCGGGACGCGCTGGTGCACCCGGGCGGGCTGACCCTGGACGAGCTGCCGGCCGGCACCCGGATCGGCACCTCCTCGGTCCGCCGGATCGCCCAACTGGCCGCGACCCACCCGCATCTGGAGTGCGTGCCGTTCCGCGGCAACGCCAACCGCCGGCTGGAGAAGCTGGCCGCGGGCGAGGCGGACGCGCTGCTGCTCGCGGTGTCCGGGCTGGAGCGGATCGGCCGGACCGACGTGATCAGCGAGGTGCTGTCGACGGAGACGATGATGCCGCCGATCGGCGCGGGCATCCTGGCCCTGCAGTGCCGGGAGGACGACACCGCGCTGATCGACGCGGTCAGCGGGCTCGGCGACCCGGACACCCACCGGGAGGCGACGGCCGAGCGGATGTTCCTGCATGTGCTGCAAGGGCACTGCAACAGCCCGATCGCCGGGTACGCGCACGTGGACCGCGGCGGCGAACTCTCGCTGCGCGCCTGTGTGTTCACCGCCGACGGCAAGACACGGCTGAACGCCCACGAGTGGGCGGGGCGGCTGGACCCGGCGACCCTCGGCACCTCGGTCGCGGTCGCGCTGCTGCGGCAGGGCGCGCGGGAGATCATCGACGGCATCCCGCACTGAACCGCGTACGGACGTCCCGGCACCGAACCGGGCGGGACGTCCCGCGCGGGTGCGTGTCAGGCGGAGCCCGGCTCCGCCTGGTCCCGCAGGAAGGCGGAGACCTGGTGGGCCAGGCCGCCCTGCCCGGCGGCCGAGGGAGTGGCCGTCGGGGCCGGCTCCAGGACGCCGATGCCGCCCGCCCACAGCCGGCGGCCGGTCCACTCGTCGTCCGCCCGCAGCTGCACCTGTACGTCCACGTGGCTGAGGGCGGCCTCGGGCGCGGCGGCGTAGATCACGGCGGTGGCCCGGCGCAGCGGGTAGACGTCGAAGCCCTCGACGAACTGGGAGTTGCGCCAGTCGATGAAGGCGCCCTCGCCGTCCGGGCCCACGCGCACGTCGATCTGGCCGTCCTCCAGGTGGATGCCGTAGGGCCGGGCGCCGCGGTTCTCCACGGTGACCCGGACACTGAAATACGTCAGCCCGGCGGCGGCGTCGTCCCGGCCGCGGGGCGGCTCGGCCGCCTCCAGGCGGTGGACGCGGACCCGCAGACCGGCATGCTCGTCGTACTCCTGCCAGTCACCGACCACGTTCGGCTCGTACACAGTGCCCCTCTCGACCCTCGAGAGCTGCTGTCTATCTGTGCGCCGAGCGCACTGTCAAATGCCGGGAACGCAGCGTGGTCAGGGGAATTGACCCCCGTCGACCGGTGATCAAGCGCTGCCCAGGAAGAACTCGTCCGCGGCGGGTTCCGGCCGCCGGGCCGGGCGTGCCGCACATCACGTCCACGACAAGATCGGCGATCTCCGGCTCCCCTTAGACCGTTTCGCCACATTTATTATTATTTGTTTGGGAGTGTCCCTCGGCGGGAAAAGGGCACAGGAGTGCTTCGGACAGGAGGCACGTCCGTGGGAGACGGCATGGCCCGCCCCCGGTGTCCCACTCCATGGTCCGAGCGCACCTCCCACGGTGTCTGTCCCATCAGCACCTGCCGAGAGAGGTGCGCGCGATGCGTGTCACTGGCAGCACGAAATCCCATCCCCACGACGACGCCCCGGACACGGGCGCCGCTTTCGAGCGGCTCGCCCTGCTGCCCGACGGCCCCGAGCGCCGGGCGCTCCGGGACGAGCTGGTCCGGTTGTGGCTGCCCATGGCCGAGCGGATCGCGGTGCGGTTCCGCGGCCGCGGCGAGGCCCTGGAGGATCTGTACCAGGTGGCCGCGCTGGGCCTGGTCAAGGCCGTCGACCACTACGACACGGCCCGTGGCCGCGCCTTCGAGGCGTACGCGGTGCCCACCATCACCGGGGAGATCAAACGGCACTTCCGGGACCACATGTGGACCCTGCACGTGCCCCGCCGGGTGCAGGACCTGCGCAACCGGGTGCGCGCCGCCGTGAAGGATCTGGCGCAGACCACCACGGGCCGGGCGCCCACCGTCGCGGAGATCGCCGCGTACGCCCGGCTCAGCGAGGACGAGGTGCGCACCGGCATGGAGGCGCTGGAGTGCTTCTCCGCGCTGTCCCTGGACGCCGAGGTCTCCGGCACGGACGGCTACGCGCTCGGGGACTCGCTGGGCGGACCGGACCCCGGGTACGACCTCGTGGTGGACCGGGCCGCGGTACGGCCGTGCCTGGAGGCGCTGCCCGAACGCGAGCGCACCATTCTCTACCTGCGGTTCTTCCAGGGCATGACACAGAGCTGCATCGCCTCGCAGCTCGGTATCTCGCAGATGCACGTCTCGCGGCTGCTGAGCGGCTGCTTCGACCGGCTGCGCGAGGAACTGCTCGCGGAGATCCGCTGACCCCCGCTCCCCTACTGCCCCTCGGTCCCCGGCACGCGTGCGGGCCCGTACCGGTCCAGGGCGTCCTCCAGCTCGGCCCGGACGGGGTCCGGGAGGTCGCCGCGCCGCCCCCAGACCAGGATCAGCTCGGCGACGCGGCGCAGCTTGATGTTGGTGTGCTGGGAGACCTCCTTGAGGACCTCCCAGCCCTGGTCCGGGGAGACCCGCGCGAGGGCCACCACCATCCCGATCGCCTGGTCCACGACCGCGTGCGAGGCCATGGCCTCCTTCATCTGGTCGACCTCCGCCTGCAACGCGGCGATCCGGTCCGGCTCGCTCTCTGCCATCCCTCCATCGTGCGCAGGGGCCTGCACCCCTGCCACCCGGGGTACCCGGGAGGCATTTCGACCCGGTCCGGCCGGACACTGGTGTCGTACCGGTGGCCGCCCGGGCCCCGAGAGCAGGACGCGACTGCCATGAACCACGAAAGCCCCGCCGGCGGCGCGCCGCGCGACAAAGAGGTCGTCTCCACCCACTCCGTCTTCGGCGCGCCCTGCTGGGTGAGCCTGACCAGCCGTGATCTCCAGGCCACCCAGGAGTTCTACACGGCCGTGCTGGGCTGGCGGTGGCGCACCGCCAAGCTCGGCGAACACTTCCGCATCGCCCTCGCGGACGGGGTCCCGGTCGCCGGGATCGCCGCCGTGGCCTCCATGTGGCAGATGGCGGTGGCGTGGACGCCGTACTTCGCGGTGCGGGACGCGGACGTGGCCGTGGCCCGGGTCCGGGAGCGCGGCGGTACGGCGGCGGTCGGGCCGCTGTCCTTCCCGCCGGGCCGGGCGGCGCTGCTCGCCGACCGGGACGGCGCCACGTTCGGGATCTGGCAGGGCGACCTGGTCACCAACTGGGAGGCGTGGCGGCAGGCGGCCCCCACCTTCGTGCGGCTGCACACCCGGGACGCCTTCGACGCCGCGATGTTCTACGGCGAGACCCTGGACTGGGCGACCGGCGAGCCGGGCTGCTGCGAGGTGGAGTACGACGGCGGCGAGGTGCTGCTGCGCAGCGAGGGCGATGTGGTGGCGCGCATCGACTCGGGCGCGGTGGAGGCCGCCCCGGACCCCTCGGTGCGCCCGCACTGGCAGATCCACTTCGCGGTGACCGACGTGCCGGCCTGCGCCCGCGCGGCGGAGAAGCACGGCGGCAGCGTGCTGCGCGAGGACGGCGAGCGGGAGGCGATCCTGCGGGACGCCGACGGGGCGCAGTTCACGGTGACGGCCCGCGGCGTCTGCTGCTGAGCCCCGGCCGCCCCCGGCTCAGCCCGTGGCGCCCGTAGCGCGGGACGGGCGGGACAGCAGGACCAGGCTGCGGGCCTCCAGGCGGAGCCGGGTGCCCGCCTTGCGTTCGCGTTCGTCGGGGATGCCGTCGGGGTCGGCGGTGTCGGCCAGGGTGGTCCAGCGCTCGCCGAAGGAGTCGTCGGGCAGGCGGAAGACGACCGGCTCCCAGTAGCCGTTGACCAGCAGCAGGAAGGAGTCGTCGACCATGCGGCGGCCGTAGGGGTCGCGTTCGGCGATGGCGTCGCCGTTGAGGAACACGCCGACCGAGTGCGCGTCCGCGCGCTGCCAGTCCCGGTCGGTCATCTCGCGGGCGTCGGGGCGCAGCCACACCAGGTCGGGCAGCGGCTGCCGGGCGTTGGTCGCGGTCTCGCCGCGGAAGAAGCGGCGCCGGCGCAGCACCGGGTGGGCGGCGCGCAGGGCGATCAGGCTGCGGGTGAACGCGGTCAGGGCGCGCTGCTCCTCGGTGAGGTCCCAGTCCACCCAGGAGGTCTTGTTGTCCTGGCAGTAGGCGTTGTTGTTGCCGCGCTGGGTGCGGCCGAGTTCGTCGCCGTGGCAGAGCATCGGGATGCCCTGCGACAGCAGCAGCGTCGCCAGCAGGTTGCGCTGCTGGCGGGCGCGCAGTTCGAGGACGGCCGGGTCGTCGGTGTCGCCCTCCGCGCCACAGTTCCAGGACCGGTTGTGGCTCTCGCCGTCCCGGTTGTCCTCGCCGTTGGCCTCGTTGTGCTTGTCGTTGTACGACACCAGGTCGCGCAGCGTGAAACCGTCGTGGGCGGTGACGAAGTTGACGCTCGCGCGCGGCCGGCGCCGGCTGTGCTGGTAGATGTCGGAGGAGCCGGTGAGCCGGGAGGCGAACTCGCCGAGCGATCCGGGCTCGGCCCGCCAGAAGTCCCGTACGGCGTCCCGGTACTTGCCGTTCCACTCCGACCACAGCGGCGGGAAGTTGCCCACCTGGTAGCCGCCCTCGCCCACGTCCCACGGCTCGGCGATCAGCTTGACCCGGCTGATCACCGGGTCCTGCTGGATCAGGTCGAAGAACGCCGAGAGCCGGTCCACCTCGTGGAACTGCCGGGCGAGGGTGGCCGCGAGGTCGAAGCGGAAGCCGTCGACGTGCATCTCGGTGACCCAGTACCGCAGCGAGTCCATGATCAGCTGGAGCACGTAGGGGTGCCGCATCAGCAGGCTGTTGCCGGTGCCGGTGGTGTCGTAGTAGTGCGCCCAGTCGCCGTCGACCAGGCGGTAGTAGGAGGCGTTGTCGATCCCTCGGAAGGAGAGCGTGGGGCCGAGTTCGTTGCCCTCGGCGGTGTGGTTGTAGACCACGTCGAGGATGACTTCGAGGCCGGCCGCGTGCAGCGCCTTCACCATCGCCTTGAACTCGTTGACCTGCTGGCCGCGGGAGCCGAAGGCGGCGTAGGCGTTGTGCGGGGCGAAGAAGCCGATGGTGTTGTAGCCCCAGTAGTTGGACAGGCCGCGGTCCTGGAGGATGCCGTCCTGGACGAACTGGTGCACCGGCATCAGCTCCACCGCCGTCACCCCGAGCGAGGTGAGGTGCTCGGTCACGGCCGGGTGCGCGAGCCCGGCGTAGGTGCCGCGCAGCCGCTCGGGGATGTCCGGGTGGGTGCGGGTCAGCCCGCGGACATGGGCCTCGTAGATGACCGAGTCCGCGTACGGCGTCCGGGGCGGGCGGTCGTCGCCCCAGTCGAAGAACGGGTCGGTGACCACGCCCAGCATGGAGTGGCCGGCGCTGTCGGCCGGGGCCGGCCCGTCCGGGGCGCGCTCGTAGAGCGAGGGGTGGTTGTCGATCTGGCCGTCCACGGCGCGGGCGTACGGGTCGAGCAGCAGCTTCGCCGGGTTGCAGCGATGGCCGAGCGCGGGCTGCCAGGGGCCGTGCACCCGGTAGCCGTAGCGCTGTCCGGGGCCGACGCCGGGCAGATGGGCGTGCCAGACGAAACCGTCGACCTCGTGCAGCCGGACCGGGGTCTCGGTGCCGGCGTCGTCGACGAGGATCAGGTCCACGCGCTCGGCTACCTCGCTGAACAGGGCGAAGTTGGTGCCCTGCCCGTCGAAGGAGGCGCCCAACGGGTAGGGGTGCCCGCTCCAGACGGGCACCCCTGTGCGTCGCGTACGGGCGGTCACCGGCTGCCCTCCAGGGTGGCGCGGTGGGCGGGCGCGGGACCGGCCAGCACGGTCACGGGCTGGTCGCGGGGCACCTTCAGGCCGGTGCGCAGCGCGGGGTCGGGGGCGAGCGGGACCAGCGGGACGCGCTGGCCGGCCCGGGCGCGCTGCGAGAACCAGATGATCGTGCTGCCGGTGGCCGTGGCGCAGCAGCCCCAGCCGTCGCTCATGGCGGCGATGTCGGCCAGGCAGGACCGCAGGTCCGCCTCCGGGCGCAGCTCGGGGTCCTCCCCGCCGAGGGCGGTGATGAGGTGCTGGCCGTTCCACCACATCTCGATGGACGTGTGCTTGTTCCTCGCGTGCGCGTCGATCGCCCGCAGCAGCAGTTCGGCGCCGCGGCGGACGGGCTCCACGAGGTTGTCGAGGTCCCAGTGGCGCAGATGGGCGGCCAGGATGCGGCCGACCTGTCCCACCCGCTCCGGGCCGACCTCCACGTCGAGGTGGTAGTAGCAGGGCACTGCGGTCTTCATCGTCGCTTGCTCCTCACCGGCGAAGCTCTCGCTCCCCTCGCCCGCCCGGAGGGATTTCCGGACACCCAGCGTGAGCGTTGATCGCTTCAGAGTCACTTCCACGGTGCGGGCACTACGCCATTCGTGCAACACGAGCCGCCGACCGCCCCACTCGTTGAAGATCCAACAAGACGCTGCGTCGTCGCGCGTGCACCATGAGTGAAAGCCTCGATCGCCGTAACGGTGCCGTGCCCTCCCCTGTGCGGACACCACCCGACCGTCGGGAACGCGCCCAGTCGAGAGCGTGGAGGGTGAAGAGGGCCATGCTGCTACCCGCCAAGGCCGAAGTGGCCCGGCAGTTGCGGCGTTACCGGGCGTGGGAGCGCGTGATGCTCGCCGCGCCGCACGACCGCACGGTCCGGGCCACCTTCGAGGACTCCGGGTACACCCTGTGCGTGCTGATGGGCAAGCGCTGCGCCCGCGAGGCCGTGGACGCCGCCGAGCGCTATCTCCGCACGAACCTGGTCACCTACCTGCGGGAGCAGGACGGGCGGCCGCAGCCGCGCCGGACGGCGAGAAGAGGGCCGCCGTCGGAGCGGCGTTCCACGGCGCCAAGCCCCTGACCTGGCACCGTACAAGGCGTTCCCTGCGGGTCCGGCGAGAGACCGGCCCGACTTATCGGATCGCGGAGCCGGGCCGGGCGCCCGGCTCCGCGCACGGCGGAGGTGAGATACATGCGCAGGACCCCGGCCATCGGCCGTGTACCGGTACGTGACGTCCGGCCGGCCGTGGAGTGCGGCAGGCGCCCGGCGAAAGCGGTGGCCGGGGAGACGTTCGAGGTCACGGCCACCGTGTTCCGCGAAGGGCATGACGCCGTGGGCGCGAACGTGGTCCTGCGCGATCCGACGGGCCGGCGCGGCCCCTGGACCCCGATGCGGGAGCTGTCGCCGGGCAGCGACCGCTGGGGGGCGGAGATCACCCCGGACGTGACGGGGCGCTGGTCCTTCCGCGTGGAGGCGTGGAGCCATCCGCTGGCGACCTGGCGGCACACCGCTTCGGTGAAGGTGCCGGCCGGGATCGACACCGGCCTGGTGCTGGAGGAGGGCGCGGAGCTGTACGAGCGGGCCGCCGCCGGGGTGCCCAGGGGCCCCGGGCGGGACCTGGTGCTGGCCGCTGCGCGCGACCTCGGTGACGACACCCTGTCGGTCCACCACCGGCTGAAGGCGGCGCTGTCCCCCGAGGTGGAGGACGTACTGGCCCGGTATCCGCTGCGGGAGCTGGTCACCGCCTCCGACGCGATGCCGTTGCTGGTGGAACGCGAACGCGCCCTGTACGGCTCCTGGTACGAGTTCTTCCC
>NZ_BMSK01000029.1 GCF_014649115.1 Streptomyces eurythermus
CCCGCGGAGCGGGTCCCTTCGGGCTTCGCCCGAAGAAGTGAGCCGGGGCGCTGCGCGCCCCGGCCGCTCCCGCTCCGCGTGAGCGGATGCGGCTCGCTCCGCTCACCGCCAGGTGGCACGCGCTGCGCGCGCACCGCCAACCGCAGAAGCATCCGGCCCGCATTGCGGGCCGGGGCCGGCCTCCGGCCGACCCGTGGCCTCCGCTGCGCTCCAGCCACTCAGGGCGCACCCCCAACTCCCGCACAGGCCAGGCGTGCCACGCTCCGCGCGGCCCACCCACGGGCCTCACGGCCCGAGCAGCACCAAGGAGAGGGAGGGGTGACGGGTCGTCGGGAGAGTGAAGGGCCGAATCGGGGGAGCCAGGATCGAGTTGACCGGCCGTCAGGCTGCTGTGCAGGGTGGCCATAGGGCAACCGTAACAGAATTCAGCCACGTTCGAGGGATTTTCTCCGTTCTAAGTGCTTCACTTTGAAGCACGAGATAGACTCTGGACTCAGACGACACCACCACTAAGGGAGCTGGACCGGTTTCCGATCACGCTTCCGGTTACTGGCCCGAGGCTGTGACCCGGTTCCGGTGAGGTTCACCGTAGACGATCGCACGCTGTCTACGTGCAGATTTCCTGTTTCCTGCCCAGCTAAGAGCCCAGGAGAAGGCAGACGGATATGTCGACCACAAGCCGAACCGATCAGCGTGAGGCAGCGCAGCAGGAAGCCGTTGACGCGGTTGTCCGTGCCCTCGAATTGCCTGCACGATCGCTTGCGCCCGAGAGGGGGCTCCGGACTCAGGTGATCATGGCGACCGGGTCCGGCAAGACTCGGGTTGCGGCCCGCAGCGCGGAGAAGCTCCGTGCGGGCCGTGTGCTGGTGCTCGTCCCCTCGCTGGATCTGCTCACCCAGACCGAGGCCGCGTGGCGCGAGGCGGGTCGTACGGGCCCGATGATCGGGGTCTCCTCCCTGCGGGGCGAGGACGTGACCTTCCCCAACACCACGGACGTGGAGGAACTGGTCGACTGGGTCCGGCCGTTCGACAAGGTCACCGTGTTCGCCACCTACGCCTCCCTCGGACTCGGCACGCTGGAGCGCGCGCACAAGGCCGGCCTACCGGGCTGGGACCTGATCGTGGTCGATGAAGCGCACCGGACCTCGGGCCGGATCGGCAAGCCATGGGCGGTCGTCCACGACAACACCCGCATCCCCTCCCTGCGCCGCCTCTACATGACCGCCACGCCCCGCCTGTGGCAGCTGGACGACGACACCGAGGGCGCGCCGGGCGAGCTGGTGGCGAGCATGGAAGACGACCCGGACGGGCCGTTCGGCAGCCGGGCGTTCACCCTGACCCTCTCGGAGGCGATCGACCGGGGGATCTGTGCCCCCTACCAGGTGGTGTGCGTGGACATCACCGACACGCAGCTCCAGGCCGCGCAGCTCCTGGGCACTGAGGGGCGCTCGGACGAGGTCCGAGGTGCCCGGCTCGCAGCCCTTCAGACCGCGTTGCTCAAGGCGTCCTCGGAGGAAGGCTTCCGGCGCACGCTCGTCTTCCACCACGTGGTGAAGGAGGCCGAGGCGTTCGCGGCCGGCCTTCCGGACGTCGCCGCGCAGCTGCACGCCGCCGACCCCGAGCTGTACCCGCGCACGATCTGGGCGGACTGGCTGTGCGGCGAGCACAAGCCCAACCATCGGCGGCGGGTCCTCGGGGAGTTCGCGTCCGGGATCGCCACGGACGGCACGGTGGTGGAGAAGGGCTTCCTGGGCTCGGTGAAGGTGCTGGGCGAGGGCGTCGACATCAAGAACTGCGACTCCGTGTACTGGGCGGATGTGCGCGGCTCGATGCCGGACCTCGTCCAGGCCGTGGGCCGTGCGCTGCGGATGCAGCCGGGCGAGGGCAAGGTGGCCTCGCTCGTGGTGCCGGTCCTGCTCGGGCCGGGCGAGACGGCGGACAACATGCTCACGTCGCGGGCGTTCGGCGGGTTGGCGAAGCTGCTGGAGGCGCTCAGGGCGCACGACGCCCGGGTGGTGGAGCAGTTGGCGCAGCAGCAGGCCCCCAGTGCCTACAAGCCCGTCCAGAAGGCCGCGCAGGGCCAGGAGCGGGGCGAGGGGAACGGGGCCGGCGGCCCGTCGGCCCCGGCCCGGAAGCTGCTGAAGTTCAGCACACCGCGCGACCCGGCGCAGCTGGCCGCGTTTATCAACCTGCGGGTCCTCAACCCCGAGCACGAGCACTGGCGGCGCGGCATCGAGGCCGCCGTCATCTACGCCCGCGAGCACGGCGACCTCAAGGTCCCGTTCACGTACCGGGTGCCCGGCGGTGAGAACCAGGCGGTGGAGGCCGAGGGGTGGCCGGCCTCGCTCGCGAACTTCCCGCTCGGGCAGTGGATCGCCGACGCCCGGCGGTTCTACGCCCGCGGCGACATGGACGAGGACCGCATCGAGCAGCTGGAGAAGCTGGGCATGGTGTGGTCGCACTTCGACGTCGCGTGGGAGGAAGGTCTCGCGGCGGCGCGCGGATGGGCGGCCGAGGCGGGCCACCTCCTGGCCCCACTGGACGCCACCTTCCAGGGCTACCGGGTGGGCATCTGGCTGAAGAACGCGCGGGCCGCCGCCCGCAAGGCGGCCGAGATCGAGCAGCGGCGTGCCGAGGGCCTGCCCGTGGAGTCGTCGGCCGGGGCGCTGTCGGACGAACGGCGTGAGCAGTTGGAGGACATCGACCCGTCGTGGTGCCCGAGCTGGCCGGTGGAATGGCAGCGCTGCTTCCACCTCGTCCGGCTCCACCTGGAGGCCGGCCACCCGCTGCCCACCTCGCCGGGCGACGTCGTGCACCAGGGCGAGGATCTCGGGCGGTGGGTGCGCTCGGTCCGGCTCGGGTGGGACAACCTGACGACCGTGCAGCAGTGGATGTGCGAGCAGGTCCTCGGGATCGAGCCTGCGGACGAGGACGAGAAGCCGCCCCCGCGCCGTACGCAGGCCGACAAGTGGGCGCTGAACTACGAGGCCGCCCGGCAGTTCTTCGAGCGTGAGGGGCACCTTCGGGTGCCGAGGAAGCACGTCGAACGGATCGTCGTCGGCGAGGACCAGGAGGAGCGGGAGCTCCGGCTCGGGGCGTGGATCGGGAACCAGCGCAGCCGGGCCGCGACGCTGTCCCCGGAGCGGGTGGAGCTGTTGTCCGCGATCGGGATGCGCTGGGCGTAGCGGCGTGCGGACAAACAGTGGGGCCGGACGATCCCGCCCGGCCCCACTGCCTGGTCGCAGCCAGCCGAAGGGCAAACCTCTCGGGCGGCGGCGCCTGAACGTCAGCGTCTATGTTCGTTGCAGGTTTGGCGGAGCTGTTCCATTGTCATCCCCATGTCTTCAGCTATGAAGCCGCTTTCGCACCAGCATTTGTCCTTGCCTTCCTCGTAACCAAAGTCCTCGCTGTGGAGATATTTGTATTCCTCCACGTCTGCGTTGTAGCAGTCCTCATAAAAGGCTTTCTGTTGGTTGAAGAAGCGGTCGTACGCTTCTACGGCTGCGCGGCGGGCCTTTCCGTAGATCCTGCGATCTCTGTCTTGGGCCTCCTGCGACGCTTGCATCCCTGCCGGGTAATGATCAGCATCGACGTATGTTTTGTACGCAGCCTCGCGAGCCGCCTTGAGAGCGCCCTCGTCAGCTCGCCGGATGTCCCACTCCTCTGCACCGATCCAGTACCGTTCGTCATCATCCTTCACCTGTTGCTGCGCCTTCTTGACGATCTTGTCCACGACGCGGTTGCGCGCCGCCTCAGGGTCCGGAGGCCGGGCTGGGAACCTCTGGGGCCCGCGAGGCCGCCCACCGGAGCTGGGCTTGTAGACAGGTATCCCGTCCTTGTCAACGAGCCTTATCGGATCGCTGCCGAAGCGGTCGCCTGGCTTATAAACCGTTCCCCCGAAGGATCTCGGATCATCGAAGGCGGCATTTCGCCATTTGTAGGGTCCTCCGCCGATGCCTCGGCGTCCTCCCCCACTTCCTGGAATGCGCGGCGGTCGTGGCATAGCAGTCTCCTTTCTTACCAGTCGGATCCGGCGTATCCGCCGTCCGCGTCGTAGTAGTCCGTGTGGGTCCCGGCATCCCAAGAGCTGCTGAGGTACTCGCCCGCTGCGTCGCGCACATCGGTCTCCCGGTCGCTGATCTTCCAGTCGCGCTGAGTAAGTCCTTCGCCGACTCCGTAGGTGTCGACTCGGTCCTCGTACACCCAGGAGGTGCTGACCTGACGACCGAGTTCGTCGAAGTTTTCGATCCGATCGCCCTTGTGGACGGAACTGCCCAGGTACTCCCCGTTGGGGCCATAGCGGTGATGCGTACTCAAGGAGTCACTTCCTTGTTACTCGCTGTTCCTGCGACCTTCTGGTCGTAGGCCGGGCGGAAGCCCGGATCAGTGAGGGTACGTGAACCTTTTCACATAAAGGAAGGCCTTGACGTTTATGTAGGCTTTGCCGATAATGTCCGGTTTAGGGAATTGGAGAATCACGATCAGCCCACCCTTGCGCCCGCGTCGAGCAGGTCGGCGGGGCGTTAATGACTGGCCACCCTGGAAGGCATCAAAGACGTGACCTGGGCCCTGCCGGAACCGATGCTGACCACGGCAGCAGCCAGCGCTGACCTGCCCGAGAAGTCGGCGGCAGAACCGAAGTGGGATGGCTACCGCGCCCAGCTCGCCGTGTACGCGGACCGGCGGGTACTGCTGCGTTCCCGGCAGGGCACGGATATGACGGCGTCGTTCCCCGAGATCGGGACGGCGGCCCTCGCACGGCTGTCGGCGGACACCGGGTTGGACGGCGAGCTGGTGGTGTGGGAGCGGGACCGGCTGGCGTTCGAGCGGCTGCAGCAGCGTCTCGCGCGGCGCGGGTCAGGTGCGGCCGAGGCGGCGCGCCAGTGGCCGGCGCACTACGTGGTCTTCGACTTGGTCTACCTGGGGGCGGACCTGACCGGCTGGCCGTACGAGCGGCGGCGCGCGGCGCTTGAGGACCACCGACCCGGCCGTGGCGCGAGGGTGGTTGGAGTGGACGGCAGCCGGGGTGGAGGGGCTGTGCTTCAAACGGCTGGACGAGCCCTACGTCGGGGGCGCTCGATCGTGGCGGAAGTACAAAGTGCGGGTCACCACCGAGGCCGTGATCGGCGCCGTCACCGGCTCCCTCACAGCGCCCCGGACGGTGCTGCTGGGCCGCTACGACGCCGCAGGCCGCCTGCAGTACGCCGGGCGCAGCACCACGCTGTCCCAGGCCGTCAGCCGCGCCCTGGTCGGCGTGCTGGCCCCGCCGATGGGTGCGCACCCATGGGAGGGATGGACGTTCTCTGCAGGCTGGGGGACGCAGCGCACGCTCGAGGTGGTCCTGGTGGAGCCCGAGGTGGTGATAGAGGTGGCCGTCGACGTCGCCCGGAACAGTGCTGGACGGTTCAGGCACCCGGCCCGGCCTCACCGTATCCGCACGGACGTCGGCGTAGCGCAGGTACCGCTGTTTGGCGAGGCCCCTGCCTCGCCGTGAGCCCTACGCCGTGGTCGGCTTCGTGGTCGAGCTGGCCACGGCGGGAAGCTCCTGGCGCAGATCGAGGTAGCAACGCAGCCGGACGCCCGGCTCGCCGGGCACCCTGGTCGTCCGGTCATCTGTCGCCGTCGCCCAGCGTTCGGCGAGCGCACCTTGGAGAGTGAAAGCGGTGGCGTCGTCCGCGGCGGCGACGTCCACAACGACGAGCCCTGGTTCCGCAATGTGTTCGTCCCTGATCGGCTTCATGTTCTGGTCGACGCTCCGGGGCGAGGTCCGGTTCATCCGCATAGGGATGTTCACCCGGCTGAGTGGCCCTGACGGCCGGGCCAGGCGCCCCAAAGGCCTCGATGTGCCATACCGCGTGTGTTCTGACCCTCGTCACCGACGACCGTCATGCCCACCGGCCCCGTCAGTTCTGCTGGATCGTCGCTGGCGCAGTCATTTCGTACGGAGATGTGCGGTTTCCGGGGACACGGACAACGACGGCCCATCTGTCTCGTTGTTCTGGGACAGGTGAAGGGATGTGATCTGCCCACATGTCGTCGCGGATGTTGGGGATCCAGCTTGGTTTGGGGGTCAGGTCGAGGACGACCAGCATGCCCAAGGTGATGCCGCCGGCCTGGTAAGCGACTGTCTGGCCTAGGTAGCGTCGTAGTCCCTTGCGCGTTGTTTTGCCCTTTGTGCGCTTGCATTCGATGACCGTGGTGAAGCCGGGGAACCGCACTTCAATGTCGGCTCGCCCTCCGCTACGGTCGGTGACTTCAATGTCAACGTCCTCCAGGTTGCCGTCCAGGTAGTCGTGGAAGTCCTCCTGGACTGTTTCCTCCAGGGGAAGCTTCTCGCCGGGCGCCGGGGCGAAGAGGTAGGCGAAGCGCGGTGTGTGGTGGGCGCGGGCGCGATTTGTCCTGCTGTGAAGGAAGCGGATGGCCTGGACGATCAGGTGGGTGAAATGCTCCCGGACGGTGAGGTGGTGGAAGTCGTCGCAACCCTGCAGGACGGCGAGGATGTCGTTGTAAATGTGCTGCTGGGCGATCGGCAGCTTGCTGACCAGGGCGGCTTCCCAGTCTGCGTAGGTGGCCTGGAGGCTGGTGAGCATGTGCGTGGGCAGGCTGGCCAGGAGCTGGCTACCGAGTTCGGCGGCCAGCTCTGGGTAGGAGGCCGCCGCTGCGGCTTTTCCCGGGTCTCCTGGTTGCACCTGGGGGGCGTCGGCTTGTAGGCGGTCGTCGATGGCTTGGAGAAGTTGGTGGGCGGCGTGAGCGTCCCAGTCGTCGGGGGCATCGGCGACCAGACCCCGTAGGTGCAGCAGAAGGCCTTGGCGGCTGGCGAAGGCTTTCTCGATGCGCGGGGCGACCAGGACTTGCAGACCCCCCGGGGCGGCTTCGGCTGGCTGGAGACGGACGCTGCGGTGCGCGGTGTAGACGGTGAGAACGTGCTGGATGGTCTGGTTGGGCCAGGCGGTCAGGGGCTGGTCCAGGTGGGCGTCGACGTGTTCGAGGCTGCAGCTGAGGGTGTACCAGGCGGCTTCGGTGTCGTAGCGGCCAGCGCGCCAGTGGGTGCGGGTGCCGGTCAGCCACAGGGCGTGTTCAGTGAGAGAGCGGCGCAGTTGGCCGGTGGCGGTGGCGAGGGTGGTGGTGTTGCCGGTGTCGAATGCGAGAACGGCGTCGAGAGCGGCGAGGAAGGCGGTGGCGTCGGGACGGTCCTCGTCGGCGTCGATGGCTTGCTGCAGAAGGTCGCGGGCGGTGGCGAAGGCTTGCAGCAGCGTGGCGCGGTCGGGGGCGTTGGCTGCGTCGGCGAGATGGCACATGGCGAGTTCGTAGGCGGCGTCGCCCTGGACGATGGTGCGGGAGAAGCGCTGCAGCGCGGTGAGCAGGTCGCTGTCTCGCCAGTGCTCGTAGGCGGTGCCCAGGGCGCGGACGACGCGGCGGGCGTACGCGGCGGGGGCCGCTGTGGCGTCGGGGTCGACGAGGCGGTCGAGGAGTCCGTAGCGCTTGGTAGTTCCGGGCAGAGCGAGGCGCAGGGCGGCTTCGAGGAAGATGCCGGCGAGTTCGGCTTCCAGGGGGGTGCTGTGGTGGCGGCTGCGTTCGAGGGCGAGGGTGTTGAGCTGGGAGCTCGCACGTTGGAGGTAGCCGGGGTGTTCGACGAGCTGGTCGAGGAGGTCGTCGGCGGCCGCAGGGCTGGTGGTCGTGGTCAGGGCCTGCGTGACGAAGGTGGCTGCCTGGTCCGGATAGTGGAGAGTGTCCCATTCGACCAGAAGAGTTTCAGCGGCGCGGAACCACAGTGGTGAGGCGGCCAGGGTGTGGGCCTGCTGCCAGAAGGTGTCCTCGCCACCGAGATCGGTGAGAGTGGGCGGATCGCCGTCCTGGGCAAGGAGCATCTCGAGTGGGGTCACGGACGGTGGCCTTTCTCGATGGACGGTCGCTTACCTTAACGAGCTGGTCACCACACGGGGTCACCCGGTCCCGCGACGCGCAGGCGGTCGGCCGGAATAGCCGCGGTGGCCAGGTCACGTTTGGCCGTGGCCGTGATGACTTGCAGACCGGCGGTCTCCTCGCAGATGTCCTTGAGCTGGCTGAGGACTTCCGCCACGTCGACGTCGATGGTCTCCTGTGCGCCGGCAGAGTCGAGCAGGAGCAGGCCAGGGTGGCGGCCCACGCCGGTCTCCTTGCCGACGCGCAGCAGCGCAAGCAGGGTGGCGATGCGCAGCCGCACCTGCTCACCAGGTGTGACGGCCGTGAAGGTGGTCTTGCTGCCGCCCTTGGTGACCTCGAGTTTGCCGTTGCCCAGCAGTTTGATGGCCTGAAGTTCCTTCATGCCGAGCCGAATCCCCAGGCGGCAGATTTCCTCACTTACGGCACCCAACAGTGCGGTCGAGGCGTCCTTGGCACGCTTGTCGGCTTCCTTAGCGGCCGCCTCCAGTACCTGTTCCTCTGCCGACATCCCGTCCGGCCGGCGGGCATGCTGATCCGCCGCCTGGCGCTCGGCGAGTTTGCCTTCGAGACGGGCGACTTCCAGGTGCGCACGCAGTGCGGACTCGCGGGGCATGGCTGCTTGTGCTGCGGTCAGGTCAGCGCGGGCTTGCGCGAGTGCCGCCTCGATGGCGGTCGCGGCCTTGGCAGCCTGCTGGGCCGCGGTCTTGGCCTGGGAGTGGGCCTCCTTGAGGGTTTCGACGGTGGCAGCCAGTTCATCGGCTGCGGACAGGTCGGCAGGTACTTCCGCCGGGGCGGATCCGCAGATGCGGCAGTGCGTGTCGTCCAGATCGGCGTGGGGCAGTTGGTCCAGGGTGGTGGAGCAGCGCGGGCAGCAGGTTGGTTTCAGCGCGCCGAAGAAGCGCTGGGCAACCGCGGTCTCCCGTAGATCCCGCAGACGGGCCTGGTCCAGGACGAGGGTTCCGTGGATCTCTTCCTCGGCCTGGCGGGTCTGGTGCATCTGCTGTACAGCGTCGGTGTGCTGGGCGGTCAGTTCGGCCAGGCGCGCGCCAGCCTGCTCAACGGCTTCGGCGGCAGCCTCCAGGCTGGGGGCCGCCTCGGCTTGAGTAGCTCTCTGGCGGGCCTGGGCAAGCTGCTCTTCAAGATCTTGCAGGGACGAGCCACGGGCGGTGAGGTCCTGCTGGGCACGCCGGCGCTGGCCGCGCAGAGACTGCTGCACCAGGTCGAGGGCTGCTTTGGCGTCACGGCGGGTCGTCGTCCACGGCAGGCCGACGAACATCTGTAGCAGACTCACCATCGTGCCGCCGCCGGCCGTTTCTCCCAGCAGCGCGTCGCTCTCGCGGTTGCGGCACAGCAGCGCGTGGCTGAAGGCCGGCCAGGACGTCACCACGACCTGGCCGTCTCGGCTGTCGGAGTCGGCGCCGGAGCGGGCGGGGGTGTCCTTGCGCCAGCCGCGCAGGAACTCCAACCCCAGCCGGTCCATCATGAAGGCGCCCATTACCGAGGCGAATTCCGTCTCATCGGCGAAGGACGTGACGTGTTGCTGGACGCCGACGGCCAGGGTTCCGGTGAGTTGGTCGCCGGTGTTGTCGACGCGCACCGTGAACGCCTCGCCGTCGACTTGGGCGTCCAGGCGGACATGGTGGATCCAGTTCCTCACGTCGGCCTGGAGGGCGCCGGTGCCGCGCAGGCACCACCAGATGATCTCCAGGATGCTGCTCTTGCCTCGCAAGTTGTCCGCCGTCACGCCCCACAAGCCCGGTTCCAGGTCCCAGGAGAAGTTGACCGTGCCCGTGGACTTGCCGCTCTTCTCCCCGGTGAACGCCAGGCGTTTGATCAGTAGCTGATGCGGGCGGGGCAGAACACCACTCTCCCGCACTCCGTGCCGCGCCAGGATCTCTCCCGCCTGCTCGCTGTCGACGCCGGCCCGGCGGGCTACCGTCTCGACGAAGTCGCTCATCCGCCCGCTCCCACCCTGTGCTTCGTGACCTGCGCGAGGCGCTCACGCACCCGGTCGGTGATACCGCTGATGCTCGCCTTCCACACCGTGCGCTCGTACTCGGCCTGCGCGTACTGCAGAGCCTTCAGCTGGCTGCCGCTGCTTTGCCCAGCCACCGCCAGCACCACCACAGCCCGCTCGTCGTACCAGGCCAGATCCGCGGCAGCGGTCCGCAACTCGGCCGCCATCTCCCGTCCCGCAGGCAGCAGGTAGTAGTCCCACCGATCCACCCTCGCCGGCGGCTCGCCCACCGGCACGATGTCGATCAAGCCGTGCGCGTACAACAGGCCCAAGGCATCGTCCAGTGCCTCCCACGCACCGAACCGCCAACGCACCATCGGATAGCGAGAGATCTCCGGCTCGTCACCCTGCAGAAGGGCGTCAGCTCGCTCCAGAGCCCACGCGGCGTCGTCAACCTTCCCTGCTTCGACCTGGTTGAGCAGCTCATCGGCCAGGTAGTCGGGATTACGCAGCCAGAAATCCAACGCCTGCAGCCGCTTCTGCCCCCGGACCACCGCGACCGCTCCCTGCGGTTCCTCATCCGCCTGGTCGCCGTCGCACGGTGCACCGCAGCGATCCAGCAGGAACAGCAACCGCACCGCATCCTGCGCGCGCGACGCCCGACGCACCCCGGTATCCGCCACCCGATCTTTCCCCTCCCCAGCCCCCAGCTGGATGCAAGATCTCACAAGTAGCACACAACGGCAGCTCTGTGTAACCACTCAAACACCGGCGCTGTTTTCCTTTCGGTTCGGCCAACGAGAGGCGGGTGCCGGCGCCCGTACGTGATCCGGACTGGGTCGCCAACCGCTCCCGGGAAGAGGACGAGTAGACGAGAGGTTGCCGACTCCCTTACTGGCATTCGACCCGCTAGAGGGATTTCGCCAGGAGAGGCCCGGACCAGGCGTCCGGGCCTTCGTCGTGCCCCGGGATCTTTCTTCCCGGCCGCTGCTGTCCGGGTCCCGGCTTCCAGCCCTACGGGGTGAAAGAGCCGTGCCCGGCAGGACGAGACGCAAGCACCTGCGCCCTGTCACTGTCCCGCCCGCAACGTCGAACTCACGCCGGAGGCAGTACCGATGACCACCCGCCAGACACCCGGGGCAACACCCGCGCCGATCGCCGCTACGCTGAACACGCCACCCTGGGCCAGGGCCGAGACCCCACAGGGACGCTCCACAGCAGAGAGCCGCAGCAGGACCGCCGACCGCGAGGCGCGCACCACCCCCACGCGGACGACACCACCACAGGTGTCCGCTGTCCTCGATCCCTCTGCTCAAGGAAGCAGCATCATGACCCGGGACAACGTTCCCGCGCCCGTCCAGCCGCCTGACCCCGCGCCCGTCCCACAGCAGCCCGCCGTGGGTGCCGGCCTGCCCGCCGCGATAGGCCAGGGCGCCGCTCAGGGCGCCGCCCGCTCCATCACCGACCGGCTGGTGGACAAGTTCCTCACCAACCCGCCCGACTGGCTCAAAGCCCTGTGGCACGCGCTACCGAAGCCCTGGGAGTAGCCGACACGCCCCCGGGAGATTGCTCCCGGGGGCGTGTCGGTTTCAGCGGGTTGCGGCTTCGTCGACCTGGCGGTGGGTTCGCCGCTCGGCCGGGTCGGCCTCTCGCCGTCGGGCGCGCTGGGCCTGGCGGCGGGCGGGGAGGTCAGTGGGGCGGTCGGGCTGTTCGGCGGCTGCGGCCAGCCGGGTGCGGACCTGGCGGGCGAAGTCGGGCCCGGGCAGGGGCAGTTCGCTGTCGGGTTCGCGGAGGTAGCCGACGGCCACCGCGATGGGCATGTAGGTCATCAGTTCCGCGACCACGGCCGACCGGGGCCGGGACACGTGGCTGGCCAGGCGCCGCAGGACACGCAGCAGCGTCGTGGTGGAGGCACCGTCGCCGTCGCGGAGGACCGCGGGCACCCCATCGTCGTCCCACAGAGCGGGGGTGCGCCTGCGGGGGGTGCGGGTGGTGGGTTTGGGCTGTACCTCGTTGGTCTGGGTGTGCCACCAGCGGGCGGCGTGGGTCTCGCCGAGGGCGAGGTGGTGGAGGTAGAGGCAGTAGGCGGCGGCGGGCTGTCCGGCGCCGGCGGCGTACTGCCACCAGAACCGGGCGCCGTCGTCGGTGTCGGTCAGCTGGAGCACGCAGGCCAGGACCAGTGCGCTGCGGGGCTCGGGGACCTGGTCGGTGAGGAAGGCGGCGACCGCGGTGGTCGGGGTGTGCCGGACCACGGTCTCGCACAGGGCCTTCAAGTCCGCGGCCGCTGTGTTCGCCAACTCTCGTCCTGTGATCACCGGCCGGTTGGCGGCGCCGGGATCCTGGGGCGGGGCGGTGTCGCGGGGCACGGTGCGGTCGGGAGCGAGCAGTGCCCTGGAGAGGATGTCCTGGAGTGTGGTCACGGAGTGGGTCCTTCGGTCGCGGGCGGCTCAATGGTCTCGGCCAGGAAGCGTTGGGCGTGGCGCTCGGTGGACCGTACGGTGGCCAGCGAGAGGCCGAGGAGGTCGGAGACGTCCTCGGGCGGGTAGCCGCACAGGTGCCGCAGCACCATGACGTCGAGCTGGGTGTCGGGCAGCCGGCTGATCGCCGCGTACAGCTCCAGGCTCTCGGCCAGCTGGGCGGCCTGGCCCTCCACGGAGGTCTGCTGGCGCATGGCGAGGGTGTCGAAGGCGGCCTCGCCCAGCACGGGCCGCTCGTCGCGGTAGTCGGCCCGGGCCTTGACCGTGGCGCGCAGCAGGTCCCAGGCGTAGCGTCGGATGTCGGGGCTGGCCAGGGCCTCGTCGAAGCTGAGCCAGAGGATGGCGAAGGCGTCCTCCACCGCCGCGTCGCGGGCGTCGCCGGTGAGGAAGGCGCCAGCGTAGGCGCGGTAGCCCTCCTCGACGGTCAGGCGCAGGGCGCCGTGCTCCAGGGGCGGGCCGGAGTGGGCGGTGGCCACGGCGGTGGCGCCCTCGGTGGACCGGTTGATCCAGTCACGGCTCTTGCCGGCGTCCAGGGCGGCCTGCTTCCACAGCCGGTACAGCGGCCAGCCGGGGATGTCGAGAACGGCGGCCAGGCGGTGGATGACCTCCCAGCGCGGGTAGTGCCCGACGCCGCGCAGCAGCTCGGACAGCTTGGACTTGGCCAGCAGGACATGGAAGCTGAGGTCGCTGAGGGTCCGGCCGCTGGCGAGGTAACGCTCGCGGGTCGGCTCCAGCCAGGCGCGGTGCAGGGTGCCGACCGTGGGCGCGATGGGTCCCAGCTTGCGGCCGGGACGGCCTGAGGACGGCTCCGGTGCGGGGAACGTGGTCACGGGGCGCCGTCCTCCTTGTCGGGCACCGGCGCCACCTGGTGCCCGGAGGCCGGCGTGGTGCGCGGGCGGGTGCCGCGCAGGACCTGGTCGATGGTCATTCCCAGGATCGGGGCCAGCCCGGCGATGAGGGCGGCATGTCCCAGCACCGCCATCGCCAGGCTCCAGGCGAGCACCGCCAGCACCAGCGCCAGCAGCGTCGCTGCCGCTATGCGTTTCCTGCTCATGAACGTCCTTGTCTTGATGTCGGTACGGCGCAGGCATCCGGAAGAGACCACGCCAAGGGGGAGCCCTCCAACGTGCGGGTGCCGAACCGCCGTTGAGGGATCTTCAGAATGGACCGAGGCGCACAGATCACGCGACGTGATCACGAAATCACGGAACATTAGGAGTCGCGGACGGTCAGCCGCGGCCCGGCAGATGACCAATCAGGGGCACGCAGGGCACACCGCGGGCACCCGGCGGGTGAAGTTCCCGGTTTTCCTTGCAATCCCCGACCGCACACCGTCATATGGAGACAGGACACCTTGGTGTCGGTCCTTCCCATCCGGAAGAACGGCGCGGCCCCCGTGCCGAAGAAAAAAGGGGGAACGCGCCACGCGCCCCGCCCGGCCTGACCTAGAGACCGGGCGGGACAGCGCGCCCCTTCAAAGGGGGAAACGACCGTAACGCAGACCACTGACAACGCCCCCTCGGCAGCGCCGCACAGCCCCAGGCACTCTCACCTGTTCAACGAGCCCCCGTAGATCGCCAGCCCTGTCGGGCGTGGTCGTCTTCGCCCGCCGACTGGTGGTGCAGCGGATGGCGGCAGTCCTCACTGGGCTCGACGGCTGGATCGCAGCCGACGAGTCGGCGCCAGGCGGGCGGCGCCGGGTGAGGAAGGCACGGGCCTGTTCCGCCTGAGTGGCTGGTCCAGTAGGGGCTGATCCGCGCCAACGTGGACTCCGTACACGCCGGCGGCGGCTGGGCGGCGGCCTGGAGGGCGGCGACTCGGGCGTGGGTCGGTACCCCGGTGACGGGAGCGATGCGGTCGATGCTCAGACGGGGGTTGTGTGGAGGCGCGGGTTCCTCGGCTGGAGAGAGGTCGCGGCCGCAACGGCGGGCGAGGGTCCGGTGTGGTCTTCCCAGGCCCAGACGAGGGACGGGCGTGCAGCAGTGGTCGCGTCGGCGAGGGGCGGCTCGTACGGCTCAGACTGTCTGAAAGCGTTCGTAGAGCGCCCGGATCGCCGTAATCCGGATGCATGCTCTCAAGGCGTCGTGCTTGGATGCCGTCAACGCGACCAGGAGGGGGCCCAGTTGCTGGGGTTTCCTGGCGCGTCCGTAGTCAACTCTGGGGGAATAGAGTGAAGTTAGGACGGACCATCACGGCCGGTGCGGTCGCGGTGAGCGCGCTGGCCGTCGGAGTCGGTGCACCCGCGGCGGCGGAGCAGCAGGACACCGGCACGCTGCGCGTCACGGTCAGTCACTCGGCCAAGCAGGCCGGCACGTCGGCGGTGGCGGCACCGAACGCGAACGCCACGTGCACCATCAACCGCATCACGGTGAACCGGTACAGCGAGTGCGAGTGGATCACCATCCACGTCGACGTCGTCAAGATCGTGCGCGGGCGGCCGGTCCTCGAAGGGACCGCTGACTTCGACGTCAAGCACCAGATGACCCTGAAGGCCAAGTCCGTCAACTGGTCGGAGAAGTTCTCCATCTCCAAGGCGAAGACCACGCGGGCGGGCAAGGGCCTGCACGTCAACATCGCCGCCTCGTCCAAGAGCGGGACGAAGGCCAAGGTCCACTTCGACCAGGGCCGCACCCTGGACAGCAAGTCGAGCGGCAGCGTCGACTACACGACCAGCCCCATCCCGAAGAAGAAGATCAACGCCAAGGCGAAGACCACCTACACGTACACGTTCACCAAGGCCGGCTACAGCCCCGGCACCGTCTCGTACGACTCTGCCGTCTACCGGTGCGACAACTACTACGGCACCAGCGGATGCGCGATCCCCGACTCTCCGACCGGCGTCTCCCTGATCAACCAGCCGGTCATCGCCGACGGCATCCGCGGGCTCCGGCTCCGCGGCGGCCACTACGGTGACCCCTACGGCGGCAAGCCGCTGCACTGGATGATCAACGACAAGCAGAAGAACAAGAACCGGGCCGCCGTGTGCCCGAAGAACCCGCCGGCCGACATGAAGCGCGCGGGCCGCACCTCCTGCGACGAGTACCCCTTCGCCTCCACCTACGAGGGCGGCACCCACCTGCCGGCCAAGGAGCGCACCATCACGTGGGTGAGGAAGGCGGAGAACGACAGCCAGGGCGGGACCATCACCACCTGGCGCCGCGCGTACCACGTCATGGACCACGATCCCTTCTTCGTGATCGTCTGAACCGCCGCACCACCTTGTGCTAGACCAAAGGTGCTCCTCCCCGGCCGCCTCGGGGAGGAGCACCTCGGCTGTGAAACGGGAGCTGTTCATGCTGGTCCACGAAGCGGAGTTCACCGTCGACCTCGGAGAGAGCGGATACCTCATCGGCTTCACCGAACACGACGACTACCCCGATGAGATGCCCTACGGCTGGCGCTGCGGACCCGTCGGCGCCGCCAGCGCCATCGTCCTGCCGACCACCGACACCGGACCCCTGCAGCTCACCGTCCAGATCCATGACAGCCCACCCGCCCCCGAGACGGACCGCGACTGGGAGCCTGCGGAAGAGATCAGCCTGCTGGCCGAGACCGACCGTGTGCACCTCGCCACGGTCGACCCCGGCGACGTCATGGACGCATGGCCGGAAGAGGAACCGCCCCTGCGTGTGCACCCCGCTCCCGGCCCCGACCGCTGGATACGGATGCGTCTGTACTGCCACGCTGACGATCCCGAACCCGGCATCGGCGACCACGGTGAACGGCACCTGATCCAGCTCTGGCCCGCACCGGCCACACCACCCGTCCACCCCACGATCGGTGAGGAAGACCTCCAGGCGCGCGCCGAGTACACCGCGAACCGGTCCGGCCCCCTCGCGGACTACACCACCGACCTGCCGGTGCAGGACTGACTACCCGGCGCCTGGGGCCGCAACGGCCGGCCCTACCGGGCGAGGGTGACGGTGACCGGCACGTTCGGGCAGTGGCCGAGGACCTGGGACAGGGCGGCTTCCTCGCCGCTGTCGATGCTCAAGCCCCAGCGCGTCTTGTCGGCGACCCAGTCGGTGACGTACTGGCAGCGGTAGCCGGCGGCCGGCGGCAGCCACGTCGCCGGGTCCTGGTCCGCCTTCGAACGGTTCGACGCGGCCGACACCGCGATCAACGCCCGCTCGTCGCCCAGGTCGTTGGCGTAGGCCTGCCGCTCCGCCGGCGACCAGGCGGAGGCGCCGGAGTCCCAGGCCTCGGCGAGCGGGACCAAGTGGTCGATGTCCAGGCCGCTGGGCCCGGTGATGTAGCGGTCGTCGTACGGGCTGTACCACTCTCCCCCGGACAGCGCGCAGCGCGCACCCTGCTCGGGCGCGATCACGGCCTCGGCCTTCAGCACCTCGGCCCGGGTGGTGCAGCCGTCCTTGTCCGCGTCGACCCAGTGCTTGAACTTGGTGCGCTCATACCCGGTGCGGTCCTCATCACGGACGGGCAGAGCGGCCAGGGCGTCGCGCACCGGCAAGGTGACAGTCCGGCCCGGGGTGCGCCCGGTAACGTCGGCGGCCGGGGCGGCATGGGCGGTGGCGGGAACAAGCAGGGCCGCGAGGGCGGCGAGGGCGGCGGTCCGGGCGAAGCGCACGACGGAGTCCTTTCGGAGATCACTGGTCGTGCTCTTCGTAGCGGCGACTCCGTGCGACGCGCCCGGGAAGCCGTAGCTTCTACCCGTTCAGGGGATACGCGATGTCTTGCAGATACATCGCGCAGGTCCGGCCCCGCGCGAGCGTGGACCTCGGCGCAGCCTCAGCCGGATGGCAGACCCGGCCAGACGGCCGGTTGATCGCCGCCCGGTGCTGTACCCGATCGGCCGGTGGGGGCAACCGCCGGCGCAGCACGTCCGCCGCCTAGGATCCATGAGTGTGCATGAGATCCCCGACGAGCTGATCACCCTGGAACGGTCCGCCGAGCAGGAGCGGGCCCGGCTCGCCGGCCTCACCGATGACGACTACGACACCCAGCTGCGCCGCTGGCGCGAGGCCTCCGCCGCCTTCCACACGGCCGTCACCGAACACGCCACCGCAGCCCAGGTCAGCCGGTACGAGCTGGAGCAGGCCGTGAAGAAGGCCGTACGGCACCCCGAGCCCAAGGACGACGCCGCCGCCGACAAGTAGCTCCGCGGACGGTGCCGGGGCTACTGGTCGGGCCAGTCGCCCAGCACCCCACCGGTCTCCTCGTCGAGGAGGGTGACGCGGGTGCCCGGCCTGCCGCCCCGCTCGCCGATCCAGCGCCGGAACTTCTCCCGCGCGGTCTCCTCCCGGAACCACCAGCCGTGCTGCACCGGCCGGCCGTCCATGGTGAGCAGCAAGTGGTAGCGGCCGGGGCCGCTCATGGGAGGCGGATCCCGCGGGTGCGGCCCGGCTCGCGGACGATCGCGGACTTCGCCTCCAGCTCGATGAGCTGGTAGTGCACCGAGGCCCGGCTGCGCATGCCGACCGCCTGCCCGATCTGCCGCACCGTCGGTGCCTCGCCGTGGTCGGCGATGTGCCGGCGGATGCAGCGCAGGATGCGCTCCTGGGTGTCGGTGAGGTGGTCAACGCGGTGCATAATCCAATTAGAGCGCTTGTTCGAATTCAGGGGCAAGCTGGGACTTAAGGGACCGGGAGGAGCAGGTGAGCGGTGGTGAGCAGCCGCTCTCGCGTCTGGACGCGCTGCGCTTCGCCCGGCGCGTCGTCGCACAGCAGGCGGCACGGCAGCTGGCCCTCATCGACCGGTGGATCGCGGATGAGGAACAGCGCCAGGCCGAGCGGCGCCGTGGTCAGGAGCGGCGGCCGGAGCCGGCGCAGTGGCTGATCCAGTACGGCCTGAACCGCTCCAACGTCGACGCCGTGCACACCGGTGACTGCTGGGCCGCCGCCCGCAGCGGCCGGTGCCGCCCCGCCACCCGGCAGCAGGCACTCGACGCGCTGCTTCAGCACGTCCCGGCCTGCGTCCACTGCCGGCCCGACACCGCCCTCGGCCTCCTCGAGTAGGCGCAGTCTCGACCCGGCCGGTTGCTGGGTGACCGGGCTGGTGCTCACCGTGCGCCTGGCGGCCGGCGGGGAAGGCATCACCCGTGACATGGTCCTTGCCCGAGCCGATGCTGACCGTGGCCGTGGACAGCCCCGCCCTGCCCGCCGGGTGGGCCGCCGAGCCGAAATGGGACGGCTTCCGCGCCCAGCTCGCCGTGCACACGGGCGACCGGGTGCTGCTGCGCTCGAGGCAGGGAACGGACATGACCGGCTCGTTCCCCGAGATCCGGGAGGCGGCCCTCGCGCAGCTGCCGGCGGACACCGGCCTGGACGGCGAGCTTGTGGTGTGGGAGTCCGGCCGACTGGCGTTCGAGCGGCTCCAGCAGCGCCTCGCCCGGCGCGGGGCGGGGGCGGTGGAGGCGGCGCGCCGGTGGCCGGCGCACTACGTGGTCTTCGATCTGGTGCACGCGGGCGGGGATGTGACCGGCTGGCCGTACACGCGGCGGCGCGCGGCGCTCGAGGCGCTGTTCGCCGACCACGGCCTTCAGGCGCCGCTGACGCTGTGCCCGTCGACCACCGATCCGGCGACGGCACGCGGATGGCTGGAGTGGACGGCGGCCGGGCTGGAGGGGCTGTGCTTCAAACGGCTGGACGAGCCCTACGTCCGAGGCGCTCGATCGTGGCGGAAGTACAAGGTGCGGGCCACCACCGAAGCGGTGGTCGGTGCCGTCACCGGCTCCCTCGCGGCGCCCCGGACCGTACTGCTGGGCCGCTACGACACAGCGGGCCGCCTGCAGTACACCGGGCGCAGCACCACACTGTCCCAGGCCGCCGGCCGCGCCCTGGCCGACCTGGTGGCCCCACCGACAGGGGCGCATCCGTGGCAAGGGTGGACGTTCTCGGCGGGCTGGGGAACACAGCGCGCTCTCGATGTCCTCCTGGTGGAACCCGACGTGGTGATGGAGGTGGCCGTCGACGTCGCCCGGGACAGCGCCGGGCGATGGAGACACCCCGTCCGGCCCCACCGCATCCGCACAGACCTCAACGTGGCACAGGTACCGCTGTTCGGCGAGGATGGCACCTCGGTATGAGCCGTCTCAGGCCGTGGCCGTCTCAGCTGCGGGCGGTGAGTTCATGGCGCAGGTCGAGGTAGCAGCGCAGCCGGACGCCGGGCTGTCCGGGGTCGCGCGTCGTGCGCTGCGCTGTCGCTGTCGCCCACCGGCCGGCGAGCATCTGCTGGAAAGCGAGGGCGGTGGCGTCGTCGGCGGCCGCGATGTCGACCACGACGAGCCCCGGCTCACTGACGTGCGTCTCGTTGATCGGGTTCACGTACAACACCACGCCGCGACCCCCGCGAGGGTTCCGCCAGCCCGATGGATTCACCCAGCCGGGTACGCCCGGCCCGCCGGCCTGTCTCAACTCGGCGGACCGGGCGACAACTGAGGGAACCCCCGCGGACGCGGGGAGCAGGGAGGGAGCGGCGGGAGGCCCGGCGGTGCCGGGGGACCATCCCCGCGGGCGCGGGGAGCAGCGGTTCCGGTGGGAGCCGGGCGAGCACGTCTCGGGACCATCCCCGCGGGCACGGGGAGCAGATGCAGCTCGCATCTCGTGAGTCCGAGTGGGTGGGACCATCCCCGCGAGCGCGGGGAGCAGCGGGTGGTCTCCTCGCCGGGTCCGGGTGCGGTGGGACCATCCCCGCAGGCGCGGGGAGCAGTTCGTCCACTCGAAGCCGGCTACGGATGCGTTGGGACCATCCCCGCGGACGCGGGGAGCAGCCGGAGCGGTCCACGACGAACGGCAGCGGGCCGGGACCATCCCCGCGGGCGCGGGGAGCAGTCGTCCAGCTTGTACACGAACCGCGGCGTGTTGGGACCATCCCCGCGGGCGCGGGGAGCAGGTCCCGACCTATGAAGGCACCCTTGAAGGGGAGGGACCATCCCCGCGGGCGCGGGGAGCCGCACCTCCTGGACGGGAAATCCCCCCGCCGGGCGGGACCATCCCCGCGGGCGCGGGGAGCAGGTCGGCAACGTGCCCTTCGGCCGCTACAAGCGGGGACCATCCCCGCGGGCGCGGGGAGCAGAGAGGCTGCCGTTGCCCGTGATCACCGGATGGGGGACCATCCCCGCGGGCGCGGGGAGCAGGTCGCCGTATGGACGGGGTGACGCCGTGATCCGGGACCATCCCCGCGGGCGCGAGGAGCAGGCGGCCAGCTCACCGATCCCGGAGGTGGCGTCGGGACCATCCCCGCGGGCGCGGGGAGCAGGGCCGGGTCTGCCACGGGGGCCGCGAGCATCGGGGACCATCCCCGCGGGCGCGGGGAGCAGCTCGATCCGCAGCGCGTCCCGTCCGCCGCCGGGGGACCATCCCCGCGGGCGCGGGGAGCAGATCCAGTCCGGCCGACAGCATCTGTCCGGCAAGGGACCATCCCCGCGGGCGCGGGGAGCAGAGCCACAGGCTCGTGGCCGCCAGAAGCAGACGGGGACCATCCCCGCGGGCGCGGGGAGCAGCCGACGGCGGACCAGTACTTGTCTGCGCCGTCGGGACCATCCCCGCGGGCGCGGGGAGCAGGATGTGCGGGGCCCCACGGCGCTGAAACTCGAGGGACCATCCCCGCGGGCGCGGGGAGCAGAGGCCTTCTGCCCGCAGCGCCTTGTACGCCCTGGGACCATCCCCGCGGGCGCGGGGAGCAGGCTGTCCAGCTTGGCGAAGTGCTCGCCCGCCCGGGACCATCCCCGCGGGCGCGGGGAGCAGTTCTTGTCAGCTTGGCGCTTCCGCTGCGCCCGAGGACCATCCCCGCGGGCGCGGGGAGCAGCGCAACTCCGGCGACATCAGCGGGTACTCGGAGGGACCATCCCCGCGGGCGCGGGGAGCAGCAGCCCCTGCACGCGTCGATTGTCGACACGCGGGGACCATCCCCGCGGGCGCGGGGAGCAGCACGACCGGTCGGCCGGTGCGCTCGGTGTAGAGGGACCATCCCCGCGGGCGCGGGGAGCAGGCCGAGCGCTGCGACGAGATTGGTGACGTTGAGGGACCATCCCCGCGGGCGCGGGGAGCAGAGTCCCTTGTCCACGGCGGCCTTGGTGACGGAGGGACCATCCCCGCGGGCGCGGGGAGCAGAGCGCCAACGGGGCCCACGCGGGCACACAGCGGGGACCATCCCCGCGGGCGCGGGGAGCAGTCGGCGGTGAGCGTGATGACCGGGATCGGCTCGGGACCATCCCCGCGGGCGCGGGGAGCAGGACCAGTCGCTGCAGGGCGACCTGTTCGACGGGGGACCATCCCCGCGGGCGCGGGGAGCAGTCCCGCTTGACCATTTCGTCGTAGGAGTGCACGGGACCATCCCCGCGGGCGCGGGGAGCAGGTAATGGGCGTGACCGGTGCAGGCAAGTCCGAGGGACCATCCCCGCGGGCGCGGGGAGCAGCCGAACCGGGAGACAGCCATGTCTGCATGCGTGGGACCATCCCCGCGGGCGCGGGGAGCAGTGACGCTGATCAACGGAGGGACTGGACGATGAGGGACCATCCCCGCGGGCGCGGGGAGCAGTCGACCCGGAGGCCGCGCGCGCCCTCGCCGCGGGGACCATCCCCGCGGGCGCGGGGAGCAGCTCCTCAGGCTTCTTCTCGGGCTCGCTCGGGCGGGACCATCCCCGCGGGCGCGGGGAGCAGGTGGCAAGGGGTTCTGTCCAGGTCGGTCGGGTGGGACCATCCCCGCGGGCGCGGGGAGCAGCACCAGGCGCGGCCGCCGCTGCCGCGGAGGGTGGGACCATCCCCGCGGGCGCGGGGAGCAGTTGCTCGGCGGCCTGCCTGACTACGGAAAGTCGGGACCATCCCCGCGGGCGCGGGGAGCAGGACGTCCCGGAGATGGACGTGCCCGTCACGATGGGACCATCCCCGCGGGCGCGGGGAGCAGGGACACGACGGTCTCCCTGTGGCGGTGGTGGGGGGACCATCCCCGCGGGCGCGGGGAGCAGTTGATGCGGTAGGCGACCCGGTAGGCGGTGTGGGGACCATCCCCGCGGGCGCGGGGAGCAGACTGGGCGTCAACTTTGCGATGGTTCTGCGCCGGGACCATCCCCGCGGGCGCGGGGAGCAGCCCGACGGATCCGGCTTCCGGATGAAGGCCCGGGGACCATCCCCGCGGGCGCGGGGAGCAGGTGACGACGCGGATGCGGCCACGGCCGGTCTGGGGACCATCCCCGCGGGCGCGGGGAGCAGGGATCAGTCATCACCAAGCTGAGGGACCTCTGGGGACCATCCCCGCGGGCGCGGGGAGCAGACCAGGTCACCGTTGAGCGCGGAGTCGCCGACGGGACCATCCCCGCGGGCGCGGGGAGCAGTCTGGTGCAGGCCGCTGACCTGCATGTCCGTAGGGACCATCCCCGCGGGCGCGGGGAGCAGACTGAATGACCTGCGGTTTTACGGGTGCTGGGGACGATTTCCGAGTACTTTCTCCGACTCCGGCAAATGAGACAAAAGCTTTCTGATAGGCATCAGCCTCTCCCGAAGCGTCGTCGTTTGGCGGCCCTGCTCCAGCCGGATGGTGGCCCGGTTCGGGGAGCCTGGCCGGTGGGGGGTGCGTTGGGGTCGGGGCGGCGGATCAGGGTGATGCCCTCGTGGTCGGCCGGATGCCAGGCGTGGTCGTGTGTGCGGAAGGTGAAGCCCTGCTCGTTGTTCGTGGTGTGGGCCAGCAGGGCGCGGCCTTGTCCCGCGTACTGCTGGATTTCTGCCCAGAGCACGTCGCGGATGCGGGCTGAGGGGTTGCCCACGAACACGCCGGCGGAGATTTCCAGCATCCAGCGTGTGAGGAAGCCGCGTAGTCCGGCGGGGCAGTTGGTGAGGACGATGACGGTCACCAGAGTTCGTCCCCGTAGTCGGGCCCGTCGTAGTTGACGCCGGAGGCGACCTGGTGGTCGTGGTCGCTCTGGAGCGTGACGACGTCCCGGTCGTCACCGGGATCCGAGGTTGTGGGCGTCTGCGGTAGCAGGAGGCGTTTGATGTCGTCGACGCACCGGTTCAGCAAGGATGTCTCGGTGACGCGGTCCCGCAGTGCACGGCGGGTGCGGGAGCCGACGTCCTCCTCGCCCTGTGCGGCCACGTCGAAGGCGACCGGGATGCCGATGTCCGTCTTGTAGAGGTCGGCGATGTCCAGGACGAAGGACAGTTCGTGGCCGGAGTGGACGAAACCGAGAGCCGGGCTGCATCCCAGGGAGGTGACGACGGCATGGGCGATGCCGTACATGCACTGGGCGGCGGCGGTGATGGCCTGGTTGACGGCGTCTCCGCCGGCGAAGTCGCCGGGGGTGTAGCGGCGGCCCCGCCAGGGGACGCCGGTGCGGGCGGCCTGGGCCCGGTAGCAGTCCTTGAGCCGTCGGCCCTCGCGGCCGAGGAGTTCGTGACGGGTGAGGCCGGCCGGGTCCTCGTTAGGGAAACGCAGCCGGTACATCTCGCGTGCCACGGCGAGGCGGCTGCGGGGGTTGGCCCACTGCCGGGCCTGGGCTTCCATGAGGGCGGAGGAGCGGCTGAGGGCGCGGCCGGAGGCGTAGTAGCGCACGCCGTGTTCGCCGACCCAGCAGACTGCCGCGCCGGTCTCGCCGAGCACGCTCATGGCCTGGTGGGTGACGCGTGTGCCGGGGCCGAGGAGGAGGGTGTTGATGGTGGCCGAGGGGATGTGGGTGGTGCCTTCGGCGTCCTGGGCGGTGATGGCGTTGGCGTCGCGGTGGACCGTGCAGCGTTCCAGGTAGACGAAGGAGAGGCGTTCGTCGGTGCGGGTGAGCTGGCGGGGAGTGAGTGCCGGGCGCTGGGAGGGTGTGCTCATGGCGTTTTCGGGGTGGGCGGGGTGAGGGGGGCGAGGGTGAGGAGGCCGCAGCCGTAGGCGCGGGCCCGGCCGACGCCCTGGGTGAGGGTGCGGCGCAGGGCGTCGGGGTCGGTGATCTCCAGGCGTCCTTCGAAGGTGGCGGTGACGACGGTGACCGGCTTGTCCCGGCGGCCGCCCGGGCTGCGGGTCTTGTCGAAGGCGAGGGACCGTGTGTCCCGTATGGCCAGTTCGTAGCGGTCGCCGGGGTGGGGGCGTTTTTGGTGGGTGGTGCCCTCGGGCAGGAGCCGGCGGTCGGCCGGTTTCTCGCAGACGCGGAAGCCGAGGCGTTGTTGGCGTTTTTCGTCGAGCAGCCAGCCCATCTGGTGGATGGGGGTGAGATGGGCGGTGATCTTGCGGGGTTCGCCTTCTTTGCGGCGGATGGTGTGTACGGGGTTCGCGGTCAGGCGGAATGCCCAGCGGTCACCGGCGGTCAGCCGGTCAAGGAGGGGGGCGTAGGGACGGGTCTGCCAGCCGGGGTTGTCGGGGCCAGCGGCGGCGGGCCATCCGGCCTGCTCGACCAGGTGGGTCAGGTCGGGGCGCTCGGGGCTGACGATGTACAGCAGTACCTCGGCGCGGGCCTGCTGGTCCAGGCGCCACAGCACGCGCGGTGCGCCGGGCTGCGGGGTGTCGGAGGGCAGGATGTGCGGGAAGGACGACATGACGGCCGCGTGCATGGCCTGGGGTGAGGACAGCAGGCGGCGGGCGCCGGGCCGCGCGGTGTTGACGCGGAAGCGGGTGATGAACATCAGGCGCTGTCATCCTCCAGGACATCGAGGGCGGCGAACGGATCATGCACATCCCGCGGGCCGCCGCCGGCCGGGGCGGGGGTGGGCACGGGGGTGGTGGCGATGGTGCGCAGTGTGTGCCGCCGGTGTGCGGTGTCGAAGCTGACCGGCTGGTCGCGCAGGACGTCCGCCGCTGCGACGGATTCGCCGGGGGCCATCTCGCGCAGCACGGTCAGGGTGCGCGGGGTGGGGTGGCGCCTGCGGTACCAGGCGGATGCCTGCCAGGGCATACGGGCCAGGACGTCCTCCAGGCTGGCGTCCTCATGCAGTCCGAGGCCGACCGGTTCGGTGGGCGGGCAGGAACGCCGTCCGAGGTAGGGCGGGTACGCCGGGGTGCGCAGAGCGTCGTTCAGGCCGGTGAGCAGGGCGTGGTCGCCTTCGAGTGCGGCGACGAAGACGGCGTCGGCGAGGTAGAACCGTTCGGACAGGGGCATGGACGCGCCGGTGACGCCGTGGTGGGCGGTGTGGAAGTCGCGGATGCGGGTGCCGGGCTGGTCGACGCGGACGCCGAAGCGGAGCGCCGCCAGGCGGGCGAGGCGCGTGTCGTCGCCGCGTTCGATGCCGGCGGCCGCGGCGAGCAGGCCGACGACGCCGCTCTTGGTCGGGGCCGATTCGGTGGTGCGGCGGGTGAAGCGGGAGGCGGCGCCCCAGGACTGCAGGGGGCCCGCCAGGCGGAGGGCGAGGACACCCGTGCCGCTCATGCGGGCTTCTCCAGGCGCTCGGCGACGGCCCGGCCGACGGCGGCGGCGAGTTCACGCTGCGTGCCGGCCTCGGTGCCGAGCTCGGCGAGCTTGAGCGTGGCGGGGCCGACACGCAGGACCCAGGTGAGGGTGGTCTCCGGGTCGCCGTAGGCACGCTCGACGTCGGCGGCGTAGACGGCGAGCCGGTCGGCGGCCTCGCGCAGGTGGCCGCCGTCGCTGCGGACCGGGTCCTCGAAGGCGGCGACATAGCTGATCGGCCGGGTGGTGCGCAGCCTGACGACGACGGCGTCGGGCTGGGTGTGGTGCCCGAAGGTGTTGATCTTCCCGGTGGGCAGGGAGGAGACGAAGGCGAGCACGAACGCCTCGACGGCGCGGCGTACCGGCTCGGTGCGCGGTTCGTCGTCGCGCAGGCCCTGGCCGAGGTTGGCGGCGAGCTGATGCACGCCAAGGGCGGCGTAGCGGTAGAGGGTCGCGGAGTTGAAGTCGACGGTGCCGATCATCCCGGCGCCGGTCTCCTCGTCCGTGTTCTCGTCGTCGACGGCGGTGTAGTAGTCGGACTCGTTGTCCACCCGGTGGACGCTCAGGGCGTGCGCGACCTGCACGGCGGCGTCGACGTTGATGTCGGCGACGTCGGCGACCATGCGGCCGAACAGGGCGATGTCCACGGAGTGGCGCATGTCCGCGAGTTCCTTGGCCCGCGCCTTGTTCTCCTTGGTCTTCAAAAAGGCCGTGATGTCGTCGGCGCCTTCGAGGGCGTGGCGGGCCAGGCCGTCGAGTTGCCGGGAGCTGAGGAAGACCAGGTACTTGCTCTCGGGCGCGGGGGCGGGGCCTGCGTCCTTCTTCGCCTGGTCGGCTTTCCGCTTGGGGACTTCGGTCTTGATGCCCGCGGCCTTGATGATCTCGTCGGCGAGCGTGAGCGCCGTCTCCCGTGCGACGGACGGGTCGAGGCCGGTGATCCGGTCGGCCAGGAGTTCCACGACCTTCTTGGTCCGCACCCCCAGCTCGGCGGGGTCGAGGAGGTGCTCGTCCTTGAAGTAGGTGCGGATGGCCCGCTTCCAGGCCTGGCTGGAGACACGGGCACGGGGGACGCCGCCGTAGACGGCCGTCTTGGGCGCGCCCGTGTCGTCCCGGTTGAGGTTGCTGGGCGGGACGGTCTGCAGGGCGTGTACGTCCAGGAAGATACGGTTCACAAGGCGTCCTTATTCGCTGTCCAAGGTGGTGTTCTCGTCCGAGGCCGGCCGGGTCTGCCGCTGCTCGTGGAAGGAGCGGCCCCACGCGCGGCGGACGGTGGCGGGCCCGTCGGGCCACTGCCAGAGGTAGAGCTGGCCGGCCAGGAGGGCGTAGTCGAGCGGGATGTCGTCGCGGCGCAGCAGGGCGACGATGTCGCGCAGCCGCTGGGCGAGCGTGACGAGGTCGGGAGCGGTGCCCGCCCGGACCAGACGCTTGCGGGCGGGCTCGTCGGTGCCGTCGGCCGGCATCAGGCGCCGGACCGCCGCGCCCAGGCCGCCGGGCCGTTCCCGGGTGTGCCGGCGGTGCATGGGCGCGGTGCGGGACTGCTGGTGGAACGCCCACAGAGTGCAGGCGGCGTGCAGCGCGTTCTCGGCGTACACCAGCTCCGGCTCGCTCAACGGCCGCGTGTTGTCGGGCCGGGTGTGCAGCGGATCGGTGTCGATCAGGCCCCACAGGTCGGGCGTCTGGCCCGCCTCACGGCCCGCACCGCGGCGCAGGCGGGCCAGGGCGGCCACCGCCTGGGGCCTGTCCTGGAGGTATCCCTGCTGCCAGGGGCCGATGTGCGCGGCGGCGAGGTCCGCGACCCGCCGGTGAACCGGGACCACGACAGGCGCAGTCACGGGGGAAAGGGGCGTTGTCATGCGTGCGCCTCCGGGTCGGTCGCGGCGTGATCGGTTTCCGGCAGACGGGCGGGTCCCGGCCGGGATGGACCGTCGTCGTCCGGGGCGGCGGTACTTCCGCCGGGGCCCGCGGAGTCCGGAGCGTCGGGGTCCCCGAGCGCTCGGGCCAGGCGTCCGCGGAACCACACGTCGGCCAGGCCCGCGTTCAGCCAGTAGGTGCCACCCTTGTCGCCGGTGTGGAGCCGCCCCTGCCAGGCCGCGTCGCCCGCGCCTGCGATCAGGCGGTCCCCGAGACGGCCCACCGTCTGCCGCACCAGGCGCTGCCAGGTAGCGCGGTGCTCGAACGGGTCGTCAACTTCCCCGAGTTCGGACAGCCAGCGGCGGTACGGGTGGTCCAGGACGTCGAACCCTTCGGCACGGGCCGCGGCCTTCGGTCCTTCCTGCTCGGCCCCGACGGCTCGGGCCAGGTCGGCCGCGAGGTCCCCCAGGGCCCGCACCGCCCGGTCGGCGTCCTCGGCCGCAGCGATGGCCTGCCGGGCGTAGGTGGGGTCCTGTTCGTGGAGCAGGACGACCGGCATGACCAAGCGGTCGTCGACGACCTCGTCGATCACGGACTGCTGGGTCCCGTACCTGACCCCGGCCACCCGGGCCCGGACCAGGAAACGGCGGGGCAGGTGGCCTTCGGACACCACACGGGCAACCCAGTCCAGGATCCGCGGCCGCAGACGCGCCGGTGCGCCGGCGCCGCCGGTGTCCTCGAGCCGGTCGGCGAGGAGTGCGGCGATCCCCCGCCAGGCCGAGCGGGCCGGGTCATGCTCCAGGGGCAGGTACACGGGCGACTGCCCCAGCTTCTTCTCCTGCACAGGGCTGCGCCGCCACGCGGTCATCGGCTCACAGCGGTGCATGTTCCGCCAGGCGAGCGGGTCACCGTAGCCCAGGACGACACCGTGGACGCCGCCCGCGTCGTGATGTAGCCGCACCCGGCGCGACTGCCAGGTGTACAGGTCGCGAAGCCCGCTCGCCCCGCGGCTGTCGGATCCCGGCCCGCACGGCTCACGGCGCCAGGCCGGCCGGTCACCGTCAGAGAAGTCGAGGGCTTCGGTGTCCGCCGCCACCAAGTTGAGCAGCAGCGTCTCGCGCAGCGTCGCGCCCTCCACGAAGACGCCGCCGAGCCCGCCCGCCCAGCCGGTACCGAGCGGATACACCTTGCTCTTATTGACCCGGTCGTCGCCCACCATGCCGGTCTTGATCCCGGAGGTGTCGTAGGCGTGGACGTGCACGACCCAGCGCGCGGCCTCGGCGAAGGAGAGCCGCTCGACGTCCGGCATCCGCGCGGTGAAGAACGGCTCCCCGGCAGGCACATCGGCCACGATCCGGTTCAGGGAGAACACCTCGTCCCTCCCGGTACGCAGCCCGGCACTCTGCAGAAACGGCGTACGCGGGTGCAGCAGGTCGAACCGCTCACGGTGCTCCTCCAGGTACGCCTGGACGGGGGCGAAGCAGTCGGGCTCCTCCCACAGCTCCGCCCACTCCTCGATGCCGGCCGGCCCGTCCAGAGCATCGTGCGCGACGGCCAGCAGGAGCCGGATGAGGGCGAATTCCTGAGTCGCCAGGCCGCCCACGACCCGTCGCAGATCACCGGCGCGGTCGAAGACCTGGCACAGCGATAACTCCTGCTGGGAACCGTCGCTGTGCAGCACCGGGATCCACGGCCGGCGGGTCAGGTCGAAGGACGGCGCCTCACCCGCACCACCGGTGCCGGCGCCGGCACCGGCACCGGGTAATTCAGTCGTCTGCATCCTGGGTCACCTTCAGACCGTCGTCAGGGCTGTACTGGAGCGAGAATCCTGCCAGCCGGGTCTGACAATCCTCGTCGAGAGCGAGAATCAGCTGGTCGGAGAGCCAAGGGCTGTCCTTGCCCTGCCAGTTGGGCATGTACAGCTGCTCCAGTTCCTGGATGGCCCGGTCCATGGTCTCGCCGGAGAACTGCATCGGGAGCCGCAGGGCGCAGCTCGCGGCCGTACGGGCCGCGAACCGCGTCGGTGTGGCGTCCTGCGGCAGGGCGAGGCCGGCGCGTTGCCGGTTCTTGCTGTCCGGCTTGAGCCACGGCAGGGTGACGAGACTTCCATCACCGCGGCGCTGGACGACGACGACTTCCAGGCTGTCGCGGCTGTCGCGGACCTGAGCCCGCCCGGTGGGGGTGTCGTCCGTGTCCCCCACCCCGGCGGCGACCCAGCCGAACAGCGGACGCCCCGGTTTGCCGACGCCCCCGAGACGGAACACGGCGGCACGCGCGGCCTGGTCATCGCGGTGACGCTCGAACTGCTCGCGTGCCCTCTTCAGCGCGTCCTGCCAGTGCTCCGGCCCGACCGGTGCCTCTGCGTATGCGCTCTGTACGAGAGGGCTGATGTCCGCCGGGAGCCGCACCGGCCGCCCGGACCCGCCGTCCAGGTGCGGGAGGAGTACTGCGGCCGATCGCAGCAGGGTGTACTGCCCGTACACGGCGACCGAGCCCCGCACCGGGGCGGGCACGTCCGCCGTCCAGTCGGCTCCCGTCACCAGGCAGCGCGCCGTCCGCAGCCGCTCGGGGCGCTCTCCTTGCCCCGGGCCGCGCTGGTGGCGGTGCAGGCGCCCCATGCGCTGCAGCAGCAGGTCGACGGGGCACAGGTCGCTGACCAGCAGGTCGAAATCGACGTCCAAGGACTGCTCGGCGACCTGGCTGGCCACCACGATGTGCCGGCCCGTGGGCCTGTCACCGGTCTTCTCCGGCGGCCCGAACAGGCGCAGCAGCGTGGTGTCCTTGTCGGCCCGGTCGAGGTCGACGAAGCAGGAGTGGGCCACGGTCACGCTCTCGGCCCCGAACCTGTCACGCAGCGCACCAGCCGTCTCCAGCACCCGTCTGACCGTGTTGCGGATCACCAGGGCGCACCCGCCGTCGGCCAGTTCGCTCTCCAGCCGGTCACCGAGGGCATCCAGGCCGTCGTCGAGGCGCTCCAAGCACACGGCCGTCGACCGGGCCGACGCCTGCGGGCGGCGGCACAGTGGGGTACCGCCCGGAGCGACGGCGGTCAGCAGCGGATAGGCGTCCGGTGCGGCTGTGCCCGGTTCGGCATCGGCCCGGCCGGAGTACGCCTCGACGAGTTCACGTCGGCGGGAGGCAGGCAGGGTCGCGGACAGCACCACCACCGGCACCCGGTAGGCACCCAGCCAGGTCAGCACCCGGTCCAGGTACACGCTCATGTACGTGTCATAGGCGTGCGCCTCGTCGATGACGACGACCTTCCCCGCCACGGCCAGGTGCCGCAGCGCCAGGTGCCGGCTCTTCAGCCCGGCGAACAGCAACTGGTCGATGGTGCCCGCGACGAACGAGGCCAGCATGGCCTTCTTGTGGCCGCGCAGCCAGGCATGCGCCACGAGTTCGGCAGCCGCGCGGTGCTGCTCGTCGTGCCGCTGCCGGGTTGCGGGAGGCGCTTCGTCCACGCCGACAGCGGTGACCCGCCCGGCACGGGCCATCAGGCCGGCGAAGTCCTCGTTGAGAGCGGCCTTGGAATGCGCCAGATGCACCGAGCGGCGCTCACCGGCCACCCCCGGCAACCGCTCCAGCCAGCCCAGCAGGCGCGGGAACATGGCGTTGCCGGTGGCCATGGTCGGCAGGGCGAAGAACACCCCTCCCGCGCCCGAACGCGCCGCGAAGATCTCGGCCACGGCGAGCGCCGCCTCCGTCTTCCCCTCCCCCATCGGCGCCTCGACGATCATCAGCCCGGGAGCCTCCATCTCCCGGGCCAGGTCCACGGCAGCTTCCTGGACCGGTCGTATCCGCGCTCCCGCCGGCAGTTCGAACCGGGAGGCGAACAACTCCTGCGCGCTCTGGGCTGTTTCCTCGGCCCGCCAGGCTTCCGGCAGGTCCAAGCCCTGCCAGGCCGCGGCAAGACGCTCTTCGTCACTGCGGGACGCGCCGTCGGGGAAGTACGGGAAGAGGTCGGGGTTGCTGGCGATCCAGTCGGAGACGATAACCAGCGCGGTGAGCAGCACCTGCACTGGCTGCGGCAGCTTCACCGCCCGCCAGGCCGTCAGCCGTTGTGCCACACCGAAACGCTCGGCGCAGGCGTCGAGCAACTCGGTCTGCACCTGCCGCCACACGCGGCCGCTCACACCAGGAGTGCGCAGCAACTCCTCACGCTCGTACAGGGCCGTGATCTGGGCGTGTTCGGGCGGCACCCCGTGATGTCCGCCCACGGCCACCGTGAACTGCCCGATCCGGGAAGGCGTCCACCCGTGCCGCTCCTCCAGCCACTCCCCCAGCAACACCTGCCCCGCCAGTCCGTGGGGCGCGATCCGGCGGTCCGGGCCCATCGCCTTCGCCGAACGCATCTCCAGCCCATGCCCACGCATCGCATCGGCAAGCTGATCCACCTGGCACGCGAACGCCGGCGTGGCCTTGCCGATGTCATGCACACCAGCAAGCCACACGGCCAGGGCACGGGCATCCGCATCACCCCGCGGCAACGCCCCGGCCACCAGCGCGCGCACCCCCACCGGCAGCCACCGGTCCCACAACAGGCCCGCCACCGCTGCGGCATCCTCCATGTGCCGCCACAACGGCAACCACCCATCCGTGTCCCGGTCATACTTCGCCCACACCGACCGGGCCGGTCCCCCGAGCCGGCCCAACAGGCCGGAACGAGCACTCCCCTCATCGCTCATGAGCGATAGATACAGGCAGCGACCACCACCTCACACCAAAACCAGCCAACAGAAGCGTCTGCAGGGAAACAGCCGCCCCCATCACGTAGGATCATCGGCTCGCCCTGATCCAGCGAGAACCACCCGCCAGACCGAATACCTCCAATGCCCCATTGGCCGGAATCCGCGATAGTTACCGAAAACGTCTCCTTGCGGCAATAAACCCGCAGGTCAGCAAGTCTGCTCCCCGCACCCGCGGGGATGGTCCCCAGGATCTACTGCGACAGATAGCTCGGCAGAGCTGCTCCCCGCACCCGCGGGGATGGTCCCCCAAACTTCCCGCTCATCGACAGCGAGAAGTGCTGCTCCCCGCACCCGCGGGGATGGTCCCGGCCTCGATGCGCTCGCGTAGGTGGTTCTCCTGCTCCCCGCACCCGCGGGGATGGTCCCGAGGCGGGAAGGGTCTGAAACGGGGACACGGTCTGCTCCCCGCACCCGCGGGGATGGTCCCCCGCACATCGCCTTCAAGGGCACCGTGGCCGACTGCTCCCCGCACCCGCGGGGATGGTCCCTGTCGCCAGCTGATACGCCCTCACCGCTCTCCCTGCTCCCCGCACCCGCGGGGATGGTCCCGCAGTGCACCGGTACAAGATCTGGAACGGGGCCTGCTCCCCGCACCCGCGGGGATGGTCCCACCAGCACGCTCGCCAACGACGGGTCGATCACCTGCTCCCCGCACCCGCGGGGATGGTCCCGTTCCCGAAGGAGGTAACTACGCCCAGTTCGACTGCTCCCCGCACCCGCGGGGATGGTCCCGGCGTCGTCTCCGTGGTCACGGACGCCCAGGACTGCTCCCCGCACCCGCGGGGATGGTCCCCCGCCGAGGATCCGCCGCTTGTCCTTCTTCCCCTGCTCCCCGCACCCGCGGGGATGGTCCCGGGCCTTGGTGCGCGGGCCCACGACGACGCGCCTGCTCCCCGCACCCGCGGGGATGGTCCCCCCCTTGAGCGCGGTGGTGGCCGCGAAGCCACACTGCTCCCCGCACCCGCGGGGATGATCCCCCGACACGAGCGGCCCCTGGTGCCAACCGCTGCTCCCCGCACCCGCGGGGATGGTCCCTGCCGGGATGAACCACGCGCTGACGGATGACCCTGCTCCCCGCACCCGCGGGGATGGTCCCCCGTTGGTGTTACCGACGACGATCTGGGCGACCTGCTCCCCGCACCCGCGGGGATGGTCCCCAGTCCAGGCCGTCCTTGATGTGACCGACCGTCTGCTCCCCGCACCCGCGGGGATGGTCCCCGTACGACAAGCCGCGGCGCCGCCGCACGGCGCTGCTCCCCGCACCCGCGGGGATGGTCCCGCCTCGAAGGTAGGGCGACTCTGATGAAGTGTCTGCTCCCCGCACCCGCGGGGATGGTCCCTGAGCATGCAGCACACACCCACTGGCTTTCTACTGCTCCCCGCACCCGCGGGGATGGTCCCCGCACCGGCGCCGCCAGCCCGAACGGCCACTCCTGCTCCCCGCACCCGCGGGGATGGTCCCTACAAGCCGATCTACAGCGACCCCCGCGGCATCTGCTCCCCGCACCCGCGGGGATGGTCCCTGCCGGGACGGCAGACCTCTCGCTGCCCTGGACTGCTCCCCGCACCCGCGGGGATGGTCCCGCGCGGTCGAGGGGCGCGTCGGGGGTGTCCTGCTGCTCCCCGCACCCGCGGGGATGGTCCCGCCTGGGACCCCACGGAGAACTCCGTCGCCCACTGCTCCCCGCACCCGCGGGGATGGTCCCCACGGGTCGTTGTCGCGTGAGGGGGTCTGGTTCTGCTCCCCGCACCCGCGGGGATGGTCCCCGGATGTGGGCGGCTGTCCGGGACGTGCCCGCCTGCTCCCCGCACCCGCGGGGATGGTCCCTTGGCCTTGATGGTGTCCGCGTTCAGTCCGATCTGCTCCCCGCACCCGCGGGGATGGTCCCCCGCTCTCCCCCGCGCCGGCCGTGGACGTACTCTGCTCCCCGCACCCGCGGGGATGGTCCCACGAGGCGACCCGGCGAGCCCTGCTGCGGAGGCTGCTCCCCGCACCCGCGGGGATGGTCCCTAACCCGGCGCCGGTGGCGGAGACCACGGCGGCTGCTCCCCGCACCCGCGGGGATGGTCCCGCCCGGTGACCCGCGCGTTCTACAGCGACGCCCTGCTCCCCGCACCCGCGGGGTTGGTCCCCGCCGGTCGCGCATGATCGCGTGGCCGTGCCGCTGCTCCCCGCACCCCGGGGTTGGTCCCGCCGCCGCCGTCGGCGAGCCGTGCCGACGGTGCGGCTGCTCCCCGCACCCGCGAGGTTGGTCCCGCCACGCCGTACGTGGCCGCTCACCTCGATCCCTGCTCCCCGCACCCGCGGGGTTGGTCCCGTCGACCTCCTCGGCGCGCACGGGCCCGGCCTCTGCTCCCCGCACCCGCGGGGTTGGTCCCGCGAACAGGGACACGCCGAGGGCGGACAGGAACTGCTCCCCGCACCCGCAGGGATGGTCCCGAAACACGAAGCACAGCTTGCGCGAGAAATACCTGCTCCCCGCACCCGCAGGGATGGTCCCTCGGCGGCTCCGTCGTGCGGATCGGTGACGGCCTGCTCCCCGCACCCGCGGGGATGGTCCCCCAGTACGTCGCCTGGCTCGCCCAGCACTGACCTGCTCCCCGCACCCGCGGGGATGGTCCCCATGTCCATGACCGCCTCAAGGACGTCCGGGTCTGCTCCCCGCACCCGCAGGGATGGTCCCAACAGCCCCAGGGCGCTCCAGGTGAACGCGGCCTGCTCCGGCACCCGCGGAATGGTCCCGGGCAACACGGCGAAACCGCTCCCGCAGCCCCCTGCTCCCCGCACTCGCGAGGATGGTCCTCCTCCCCCGGGGGGTGTGGGGGGCGAGTGCTGCTCCCCGCACCCGCGGGGATGGTCCCCCGGCGGAGATGATCAGGGCCGCAGTCGGCTTCTGCTCCCCGCACCCGCGAGGATGGTCCCCGCGCTTACGGTAGTGACAGCCGAGGCTTAGTCTGCTCTCCGCACCCGCGGGGATGGTCCCGCCGTCGATGTGAAGCGCGGCGCCGGGAGCGGCCTGCTCCCCGCACCCGCAGGGATGGTCCCTCCTCGTCGGACGGGGGCTTCTCGATCCAGCTCTGCTCCCCGCACCCGCGGGGATGGTCCCAGGCCCTGGTGGGTGATAAACCCGTGGTCGGCCTGCTCCCCGCACCCGCGGGGATGGTCCCAAGTCCGAGACCGCCGCGTACCTGAAGGCCCTCTGCTCCCCGCACCCGCGGGGATAGTCCCGCGACTTCCAGCGGCGGCCGTCGCCGTTCCAGCTGCTCCCCGCACCCGCGGGGATGGTCCCAGATCCTGACCGGGGAACTTGCGCCGGAGACGCTGCTCCCCGCACCCGCGGGGATAGTCCCGCGTCCCGGCTTCTGACCCGGGCGTCCCGGCTCTGCTCCCCGCACCCGCGGGGATGGTCCTTTCTCACCGATCAAGGTGTTCCGGACGCTGTACTGCTCCCCGCACCCGCAGGGATGGTCCGCTGCTACCCCAAGGAGTGGAATGCCACCGGGTGGCGGGTAAGGGCCACTCGGTGGAGGCCACCGGATGAGGTGGGACAGAGGAGCCCACCGAGTGGAGTGGTGCGCGGCATGGCCGGTGCGATGCGCAGCATCGGATGCGCTCAGTGGCCAGCCTCCCGGCCGCGGTGCGGTCCGGGCTCCTGCGGGCGGTGCGCCTGCTGATCGTCCTCGCGCACCGGGTGCGGCCTCTCGACAGCGTCACGGTACGTGTAGCGGCCCATCGTGGCGCGGGCCCGGTCGGCCGCTGCGGTGAAGGCGTCCTCGAGGTGGCGCAGCCGCTCGGCTGTGAGATCGAGCGCCTCCACGTCCGTGCGGGACTCCCGCAGGGCCCGCAGCGCCGTCAGGTCCAGCGCCTCGCGGCGGCCGGGCTGCTGCTCCCGGTCGTCGTGCTCGGGGTCGGCCGGCTCGAGCGCGAGCATCTGCTCGGGCATCGCCGCCTGCTGGTGGGCGACGACGTCGTACGCCCGGCCCCGCACGGCGGTGGCGGTGGCGGTGCGCAGCTTCTCGCGCACCACCGCGCCAGCGAGGACGGCGCGCTCGTACTGGAGCGGGATGCGGGGGATCTCCCACTCCCCCGCATCCTGTCCCGGCAGCCGGGGCGCGGCCGGCTCGCCGGGGCCGGCCGGGGGCTGCCGGTCCGGGTCGGGCGCGGGGGTGAGTGGTCGGCGGCGGGCGGGGAGGTCGGACAGGGACCACCGGGCTGTGTAGAGGCGGTAGCCGGCCTCCAGGCCGCGTACGGTCTTCGGCTCGCTGATGTCCAGGCAGTGGGTGGAGATGGCGGCGGCCACGATCTCCTCGTCCAGGCCGGGGTCGCGGCGGCGGCCGCGCAGGACGAGGGCGAGGTGGCGGCGGGCCTCGGCGAGCAGGTGCCGGCGGTGGAAGCGCCCGCCCTCGTTCATCACGAACACGGTCGCGGCGACGTCGACGGCCGCCAGGGCTACGTCGACCACGGCGGCGACCCGGGCCCGGATCGCGGCGGCCGCGGCGCGGGCGTGCTCGAGGAGGGAGTTGATGACGTCGGCGGCCACCTTGGACGTGCGGATCGCGCTCTCCTTCCACTCCTTGCGCAGCTGCGCGAGCGGCCGGGTCTTCCGCTTGGGCGGGCGGGTCTTGCGGGCGGCGATCTGGTTCATCTTGGCGCGGGCCCGCTCGGAGACCACGGGCAGGAACCTCAGCTCGCCGTCGTCGTCGACGGCGGTGACGTACTCGTGCTCCAGCTCGGCCAGACAGGCGGCGATCTGGTCGCTGCGCCGGGCAGTCCAGCGGATCAGCTCGTGCGGCACCCCGGCAATCTCCATCACGGGCCGGCGCCCCGGGGTGACGGTCCGCGGCTCGGTCGCCAGCCCCAGCGCCTCGCAGACCTCCGCGGCCACGATCTCGTTGTAGAGCGCGGAGGCGGCCACGGTGTTCTCGTGCAGGGCCGTGGTGTGGATGGAGCCCCACTTCCCGTCCAGGCGCTGCCCCTTCACGGACAGCAGCAGATGGTCATGGAGCAAGGGCCGCCCGGAGCGCGCCTCGTAGTGGCGGAAGCGGGCGGCGACCAGACCGCCGGGCGGCCGCACCCGGTAGATGCCGTCCTTGCCGTACCGGATCACCGCGACCTCGTCCTCGATCCACTCCAGCACCCGCTCGATCGCGTACTCGTGCGCGGCCTCGATCACCCGGCGGGTCTCCTCATCCCCCAGCGCCCACAGGAGGTAGATCGTCGGTTGCGGCCGGAACACGAAGTCGACCCCGGTGACCGTCACGCGGCGTCCGAGGGCGCCGGCCTTGAACGCCTTCTTCGGGGAGTCGCCCTGGGCGAGCCGGGCGGCCTCGATCCGGTCCGCGTACGGGTGCCGGCCCCGCTCGCCGAACAGGTTCCGCAGCTGCGCCTCGGTGACCTCCTCCCCCGCCGTCAGCCCGAGCACGGCCAAGCCGCGGCCCATCCAACGCCCGACCGGAACACCGGCTTGCTCCTGGGCGGCGCGCAGCGGCGTGCGCGCCGGGCGGCGGCCGTCGCCGACAACGGTCTCGTGCAGGTAGTAGCGGTACATCTGACCGGCCCGGATCACCCTGATATCCACTGTCATGCAGACCACGCCACACGGCTCTGACCTGCAAGGAAAGACCGATCGGCGGTACGTCCCGCCAGGCGGGAGCAGCGGCCGGACTTTCTTTGCCGCGTCCCGCCGGGCGGGACGCGGCCCCAGGCCGGGCGCGAATGTCATCGCTCTCCGGCAGCCCTCACACCACGACCCGGACGACACCGACAAACACCACTGAGCATCACCACACGCCAAGGAACGAGCACCGGCTACAGCAGCCCCCGGCATCCGTCGGGGGCTTCGTCGTGCTGCCCGGAGGAGACCACCGTGCCCACCTTCGAGACCCTCCCCCGCTTCACCACCGACCTCCAACACCTCACCCCCGCCCAGCGCCGACGCTTCCGCCACGTCGTCTTGGACGCCTTCGTGCTCGACCTGCGCGCCGGCCGCCAGTTCCGCCCCGGGTTACGGATCAAGAGGGTGCGCTGCGCGCCGGGCGCCTACGAACTCACCTGGGCACCGGATGGGCGCGCCACGTGGTCCTACGGCCGGGTGGTGGTCGCCGGGCTCCCCCACATCGTGTGGCACCGGATCGGGACCCACGACATCCTCAGCGAGCCGTGAGCAAAGAGCCGGGAAGACACGGTCCGAACCCGGCGCGTGGTGAAGGCGCCGACCCCGGACGTCGTGCACTGCCGCGCCGAACTCTAGGCGCTGCGCGGTCGGCGGCCCGCCGTCTTCTTCACCCCGGTCTGCTTGGCCGGCTGCTTCTTCTTCGGCTGCGGCAACTCGTGCACGTCGGCCGGGTGCCGGTCGGGGCCGGGGCCCGGCTGGTTGGCGCGTCTGGTGGGCGCGGCAGGCGGTGACGCGGGCGGTGTCGGTGCCGCGCGCGCTGGACGGCGCCGTCGACCAGCCACTCGACGGCGGGGCTCAGGTCGTGGCCAGCGTTTTCGTGGGGCGCCGTCGCAAGAGAGCAGGAGCCGGGCCGGGCCGGAGCAGCAAGGCGGGCAGGGACAGAGCCCGCAGGTGCCCGGGACGGAGGTCAGCAATCGGCGGCCGGAAGACGCTGTGGCAAGAGCTGGACCGGGTCGCAGACATGGGCAAGGGGTCACGCGTGAACCCGGCCGCACCCGAAAAGGTCTTGCCCTCGCCATGATGGCGAGGGCGAGACCGGGGGCCACGTCAAACGGTCTTCGCTGCCTTCCTGGACCGCTGTTCAGCCAAGAGTTCAGTCAGCAGGTCGAGCTGGTCTGAAGGCATTTTGCGGATCAGGAGTTGGGCCGCGCGCTTGCCGTCGTGGTAGGGGAATACAACGGGCTGCTGTCCTGCTGGCTCAGCCGCCTGGGCGGGAACAGGGGACGCCTGCTGTGGTGGCGCGGCTTCCCGCTGGTTATCGGACTCTTCGGAGGCCGGGACGGACAACTGGGTGGTCCGTTTGTCCGGTGCTGGCGGACTGTCCGTGGCGTGCTGCGTGTTCGGCGACGGGGCAGGAGCAGGGGCATCAGGTGTGTATACCGCGGTATACGTCTCTGAGGGCTCACTCGGCTCCCGCATAGGCGAGCCTGATGCGGGCTTGCTGGGGCGGGGCTGTTCTTGGTCTGCCTTCCACGCGGCGTATTGCTCGTCCGGTGGCATCGCGGCGTAGCGTCGCATGTCCCGGAACGCGGTCAGCTCTCCTTGGAGGACAAGCTGCACCATCTCGTCGGACAGGCGCAGCAGTCCGATCCGCTGGTTGAACCACGCCTTGGATTTGCCCATCGCTCGCGCGGCGGCCGCCTGGTTGCCGTCATGGAGTTCGAGCATGGCGCGTAGGCCGTCGGCTTCTTCGATGGGGTTGAAGTTGGCGCGCTGCACGTTCTCCGACAGGACCGCGGCGAGGAACCGGACGCGAGTCTCGGTGAGGTCATGCCGCAGCATCAGGTCGAGGTTATCGAGGCCGACTTGGCGGGCGGCGCGCCAGCGCCGTTCGCCGGCGGCCATGACGTACCGGCAGGTGTCGGGCAGCTGGTCTGCGTGCTCCGGGTACAGCTTGAGGTAAGCCGTCTTGTTCACGGCAACGCAGGGCTGGAGCTGCCCGTTGCGCATGTCCTCACCGAGTTCGACCAGTTCGGTCTCGTCGAACGCTCGGCGCGGGTTGAGGGGGGTGGGGGCGACGAGGTTGGGGTGTACGTGGATGAGGTCGGGGCGGCTGGCCCCGGGGACAGCCTCTACCTTGCTTCCGGCGAGGGAGGCGAGGGATACGCGCTTTCCTGCCATCAGCGGCGCCCTCCGTAGCCGCGCTCCAGGGCGAGACGAAAATAGTCCTCGCGTGCGCGGAGGGTGGTTCCGTTGTCGGCGTACTGGGTGACGACCTTGCCTTCGGATGCCGCACGGGTGTGGATCTTGTAGCGGCGGATGACGGTCTTCGCGCGGGGCCATCCCATCGCGTCGATGTAGGCGATCGTGTCCTCAAGGTCGGCCTTGCCGTCACGGGGGTCCCAGGCATTGATGACGACGGTGTAGGGCAGGCCGCGGGGGACGATGACGCGTTCGATGGTGCGGGCGGTCGGGTCAAAGGCAAGCGGTTCGGGCGGCATGGGGACGAGGACATCGTCGGCGACGTCGAGAGCTGCGGCGAGGATGTGCTCGTTCTCCAGGCTGCCGGGGGTGTCGATGAAGATGTGCTGCCTGTCGTCGCTCTGGCCGAGGACGTCGTGGGTGACGGCGGCAAGATTAACGGCGGTGGTGGTTTTCCCTACGCCGCCCTTCTGGTTGGCGATGACGTGGATCTGCGCGCCGAGGTTTTTCAGGCCAGCGAGACTGTCCGGGTCTTCGTGGGCAGCGGCGAAGTCGAAGGGGAGGTTGTCGCCGACGCGGTCGGCCCACCAGATCGTGGACCCTTGTGGGTCAGTGGACACGACGAGGACAGATGAGGGCATGGTGCTCCGTTTCCGTGTGCTTCCCAGAACGGGCTCTGGTACTCGGACGGGACATAGCTTCTCAGATTGGGTGGGCCCCGGGTGGGATTGGGTTGGTCTCGGGTGTGGGCGCAGCTGCGTATACCGCGGTATACGCCTGTGCTGACCGTGGAGACGGGCGCTGCCCAAGGGTTGAGCGTCACTCACTCACAGCACGTCTCGTCAGTCTGCCCTTGAACGCAGAAAGGCCCGTTCTCTCCGCGGTGGTTCGAGGAGAGAACGGGCCTTGGGTCGCTTTGGCTCCGGGCTGACCCGTACAACCAACGAACGGGCTGGATAGTCGAGGGTCCGGACCCCCCTTAGGGCGTCCGGCCCCTTCCTGTCGGAGCGCCGAGACCACGCCGGGCGCTACTGCAGGTTCCGCTGCTCCACCCACGATCACCATGGAAGAAGACGTGAATAAGAGCGACCTCCTCGCCTCCAGTAGGCGCCTCATGCACCTGGCCCTCGGAGACCTCGGTGCTACCGCCCAGCAGGCCGATGTCGTTGTCCTCCACACAGGCGTCGCCGTCGAGCACGCTCTCAAGGCGCACTTGTGCGACATTCACCCATCGCTTGTCGTCGACGGTCGCGATCTCCCGAGTCTGCTGCACGCTGCTGGCCGAGGCGATCTCACAAAGAAGGAACTTCCTCTGATCAAGACCATCGGCGCGGTCGATGCCTTCTTGCGAGTCAGCCAGATCCTCGACAAAGAGAAGCTGCCAGTGACCAAGGAGCAGTTCCGTGTGATCGCCGACGCACGCAACGGCGTCGCTCACATCGGAGTCCATGACGCCACTCAGCTTGAGGACCTGCTCAGTACCGGGATCAAGGTCATTGATGCGGTACTCGACGCGCTTGAAGAGGACGCTGCCGCCTATTGGGGGGAGTTCCAGCCTCTGCACGACAAGATCCTTCACGAGAAACGCCGCACGGACTGGATCCGGATCGAGGCGCTGAAGATCCGCGCTCAGAAAACCTTCGAGACACGGTTCGGCGCCAGCGACACCGAGGAGCGGCGCAAAGCCATAGCCAGCGCAGAGGTACACAGCATGGTCGCCGGGCAAGCCTCAGCAATGCGCAACTGCCCCGCGTGCTCCAACCGCGGGTGGGTCGGCGGTGATCTGGACACCAGCTTCACGGAGGAAGAGCCACAGGTCATCCTCGTCACCCGCCACTTTCTGTGCAGCGTCTGCAGCTTCGCCCTCGATGGCTACCTTCTCGGCTACTTCGATCATCTCTACGAGGACATCCCCCTGGGGCCGGCCGCAACGTTCACGTATGCCGATGGCAGCACCCATGAGGACCTGTGGATGAACCTCGCCGCAGACACCTTTGTAGATCGCAGGCGCCTGGAGGAGGATGAAGCTCTGCGCGCTCAGATCGACGGAGACTGAGCGCGAGTAGATAACGAGGCAGCGGTGCCGTCGTCGCCCTCGCTGGTCTCGATCTCGTACAGGGCCGGAGCGGTCATGCGCTCACCCCGGACGGCGGCGTCCAGGAGCGCCAAGGCGTCGGCCTCGTACGGGTCAGCGAACAGCTGGTGATCGCTGGCGTCGAACGGCGCGTACCGCACGGAGACACGGAACCCGGGCACGAGGGTGATCTCCCGCCCGTCCAGCGAGGCGGTGAGCCGGTCGTGGTCCTGCTGGGCGTGCCGGGTCTGGGTGTACGGGCCGAGGCGCAGCAGGGTGAAGCCGTCGTGGCTGTCGTCGCGCCGACGGGCCTCGATGTAGAGGGCGTAGTAGGCGGGGTCCATGCCGACGTAGTCGGGCAGGGGCAGGCCGGCGGCGGCGTGGGTGAGCAGCGTGTAGCCGGGCTGCCAGAGGCCGAGGATCGCGGTCGTCGGGCAGCGCAGCCAGCCGCGGTTGGTGTAGCCGAGCTGGCGGCCGTGGAGGTAGGCGCTGGCGTGCGGGGTGTCGGGGTGGACCAGGGCGACGGCGATCATCTCAGGGTCGTGGTCGTCGCCGGGCCGGGGGTGGGCACGTTCCACGAACGGGCCGACACGCACGGCGATGTCCCGGGCGCTGCCGGGCGTCCAGGGCTCGGGGTTGCGCAGGGCGGTGAGCATCTCGCGGAACTGGTCGACGACGGCCTGGTCCTCGGGTGTGAGGGCGCCGGGGCCGTGGCCGCAGCGGCGGAAGCGGCGGATCATCGGTCGGTCTCCTACTCGGTGTTGGCGGTGCGGGGGCCGGTGGGCGTCTTGAGGACGCGTGGCAGGTGGACGTGCAGGTGCTCAACTACGACCTCGCGGCTGCGGTCGCGGAGTTCTCGAGCAAGGAGTTCGGTAAGACCGCTGGCCCTGTGCCTGCCGCCCGCGCAACCGATGGCGATGCGGCTGGGGCCGGCGGGCAGGTCGGCGTAGTCGGCGAGGTTGGCGAGTAACTCGCGGGCGCCGGGGGTTGCGAGGACGACGCTCTGTACGCGGGGGTCGAGGCCGTCGAGATCGAGGATGTCGCGGGCGGCGGCGGGGTCGCGGAGCCGGTCGCGGACGTCTTCGATCCGGTCGGCGGCGGGCGGGACGGGGGAGCCGTCCGGGCCAGTGGGCAAGTGCAGGTAGCCGAACGAGGTCAGACGGATCGGGCGCAAGGGTGAGCCTCCTGCTCGGTGGTGAGGGGCGGGAACACGCAGAGCGCCGCACCTGGCCGGGAAGGGCGGGTGCGGCGCTCCGGGTGGGTGCTACTGGGTGGTGGTGTCGGTGACCACGAGGAAGTGGTCGGTGTGCAGGTCCATCACGACCTGGGCGTTGATGCCCTGGGCGCGTTGGGCGGCTGCGTACGCTTCGGCCGGCCAGGAGCCGCGGGGAGCTCCGGCGGGGAACCGTTCCATGATGGTCCGGGTGGCCTGCGCGGTGGTGGCCATCAGGCGTCTCCGCCGTTCACGCGCTCGTGGATGTCGATGAGGGTGGCGATGGCGTCGGGGTTGTCCGCCAGGCCGACCCACTGCCCGTGCGCGGTGAAGACGGGTGCGGCGTCCGTGTCTCCGTCGAAGATCACGACGTAGTTGCCGTACCTGTCGAGCACCGTCTCGCGCAGGACCGGGACCAGAGCGGTGTCCAGGACCTCCAGGGCGTCGACGGTGAGCCGGGCGTGCTCACCGGGCATCGGCGGCTGGACCAGGGTGCCGGTCGCCCTCAGCAGGTCGCCGGGCTGTACGCCGTTCAGCAGCTCATGGGTGATCCGGGGGTCACCGCTGGTGCAGGTGATGACCGTGTCGGGGGCGTCGTCGTCGAGCGCGTCGATGCCGGCGGGCCGGACGACCAGGTCGAAGGTGGCGGTGTCGCGCGGGCCGGGGACGGGGATCGCGTCGACCCAGCCGTCAACGGCGCAGTGCTTGGTGTCCATCAGCTGGCCTCCGCCAGGGGCTCGGTGGGGCGAGAGGAGCGGGGTCGGGTAGTGCGCTGGGCGATGTCCAGCAGCTCGCGGTTGCGCCGCTGCTGGGCTTCGGTGAGCGGGCGGGCCTTCGCGCCGTGGCGGTGCCAGAGCGGAGAGGCGGGCGGCTCGGGGTAAGCGAGGGCGTGGTCGACGTCGCGGTCGGTGCTGTTCATGGGTCCTCCAGGTGGAGGTCAGGCGTGGTCGCCTTGGCCTTTGGGCTTCGGCGCGAGGTCGGAGGCGAACCGCCCGAGGCGGGCCTCAACGGGGCTGGCGGCGAGCCATCCCTCCGCGCATGCCTTGTGCACGGGCTCACCGGAGCGGGAACGCATGGGCGTGAGCTGGCCGCACAGCGCGCAGGGGAGGTCCTGCCAGCGGTCGAAGTGCTGGCCGTCCCGCCAGACGAGGAGCTCGCCTGGAGCCGGTATCCGGCCCGGCTCGAACGGCGGCTTCTCCTTCGCACGTCCCTGGCGGGTCACGGCCGGAAGTCGGGCAGCTGCTGGAATACGCGGTCCAGCAGGTCCTCCGTCGGCTTCCAGGGCCCGAGCTGCCCGGTGGCGGGGACCGGCAGCGGCAGCTCCTGGACGTCGGTGAGGACCAGGTGCCAGGCGCCCGGGTGCGCCCACGGTGTACAGGGCGGGGAGCCTTCGGGGTCCTGGTGGCAGTCGGTCAGGCGCGCGATGCCGAGGACGGCTCCGGTGGTCAGCTCCCGGCCGCGGATCGTGTGAGCGACCAGCGGGAGGCGCAGGGCGGCAGCGTCGGTGCGCTGGCCGGCGTGCAGGAGCATCCAGCCCCGCCAGCCCCAGGGACGGGGGCGGTTCTCGATGCTCTTGGCGCCGGTGAGAATGCAGGTGGCGTACGGCTGCTGGACGGTGATGCCGCGGATCCAGTCGCCCTCGGGCAGGGTGACGGTCATACGGCACACCCCCACACCATTGAGGCCAGCCTTCCGGCCCGGACGGCGGCAAGCTGCTCGTCCAGCGCAACCGGCTGCTCGGTCTGGCCGGCGATCGGCCCGACGCCGGCTTTGGTCGGTGAGAGCGCGCGTTGCCCGGTTCGGGCCCGGGCGCCCAGGACGCAGTCCATACTGGGGATCTCCCTCTCGTCTCGTACGGGGTGGGTTGGCCCGGGGCAGGCGACTTGGTTGTCCGCCGTGCGCCTGTCCCGGGGCGTAGCTACAGCGCGAAGTCGCTGTTCCAGCTGACGGGGTTGTGCCAGAGGCCGGCCGTCGCGGCCGTCCACTCCAGGTCCCATCCGGGCCGCAGCCCCCGTGCCGTCCAGTTGTCCGGCTGTCCGCTGGGGATCTCGCGTCCGGCCGTGTGCGCGGCGAGTGCGGCCTCGTACGCCTGGTGCGCGCGGCGCAGGGCCGTGGCCGGGGAGTCGGCGGCGCCTGTGAAGACGTGAAGGCCGCGCCGGCCTGGGTGGGCGGGATCGTGTATCGGGACGTCGACCTCGTAGGTGCGCAGGATCATGACGCCCATCTCCCTTCGGTTGCTCGTGGTTGAGGAGACACTGCGACCGCCCCGGCCCCGGCCCTGAGCGGGTGCGCGGGTTCGGGGCGGCACAGAGTGCGCTCAACCCGGTGGGGATCAGCTGGCCGTCGCGATGGCGTCGCGCAGGTGGGTGCGCGCCCGGGCCACAAGAGCGCGCTGGTCGCTGTCCGGGCTGGTCAGTGCGTCGGTGAGGTAGCCGGCGGCGTGGTCCAGGTCCTCGCTGGCGTCCTGCCAGGTGCCGAGGCTGGAGGCGCCGAGGACGTCGCGGACCTCTTCGACCAGGTCGATGAAGACGCTCGGGGTGGCGCCGCGCGGCACCGGGACCTCGATGAGAGCGGCGAGGCCGGCGGCGAAGCAGGAGCGGAGCGCGGCGAAGGTATCGGTCCGGGTCTGGACCATGTCGGTCTCCTCGTCAGAAGTCGAGCCGGATGGTGATGGGGATGCGCCGGTCACCGGAGCGGGTGTGGACCGTGCTGCGGTGTGCGGCGAGGCCGGCGGCGCCGCCCTGGACCGGGAGATGGCAGACGGGGCAGCCGTGCCACCACGCGTCTCCGTCGGGGAGTTCGGCCGGGGTGAGCGGGTGCGGGTGCGGGCCGTCGGCGGCCCGGCTCATCCGCGGACCGCCTCGGTGTACTGCGCTTCCAGGTCGGCGCGGCCTGCGGCATCCTCGCCCAAGTCGTGGTCGGCGGCCTCCTGGTCGAGGTCGTCAAAGCCGTCGTGGACAGTGCAGATGGTGTCCTCGTGCCGGTTCAAGCCGCCGGTCAGGGCCCGCGCCAGGCAGGTGACGCTGTAAGCGGGAGCCCAAGCCGGGGCGGTGCAGTCGGCATCGTGCGGGCACGGCACCAGGACGTCGAATCCGTAGTCGCCCTCGCCGTCGACATCGGTGCGCAGGGCAAGAGTGAGGCGCTGTGCACCCAGGCAGATCTCCGCGACGCGGTCACCGCCGGCCAGGGCCGAGCCCGGCTTCCACCGCCACAGCGGCAGGATCTCGGGACCGAAGACGCGGCGTACGAGGAGCAGGTCGCCCAGGCCGTCGCCGCCGTCCAGGCCGAGGACGGCCCGGCGGGCCTCGCTCAGGCGCTCCAGGAACGGCAACAGCCGGCCCAGGGTGTCGGCGAAGACGATCTCGCGGAAGCCTTCGGCCTTGAGGGTCCACTGTGCGTCGACCATGTCCCTGCGCTGCTGACGGACCACGGCTTCCGGCACCGTGCGGTTGGCCGGCCGCGGACCCTGCCGCTGCTCGCACACCATGCCGGGGGTGGCGACCAGGACCGCGATGGGCAGCATGCCGTGCCGCCGGGCGGCGGCGACCAGCGGCTCCCGGGCGGCCCGGCTCACGTTGGTGGCGTCGACGACCGTGAACAGCCGGCGGCGCATCCGGGCCTCCAGGAGCAGGTGCAGAGCGGCGACCGCGTCGCCGGTGGCGTCCTGGTCGCCCGCGTCGTCGCTGACCGTCTCGCGCAGCGCGTCCAGGGACAGGACCTGCGAGGCGGGCCAGGTGGCGGCGAGCGTGGACTTCCCGGCGCCGGAGGGGCCGATGAGCACCACCAGGCTGTGCTCGGGCATCGGCGGGTAGATGGTCATGCACGATCTCCTTGCGGGTGAAGGGCGCCGGGCAGCCGGATGGGGCTGCCCGGCGTGGGCGGTGAGCAGGGCGAGGGCTTCCGCAGCGGCGTCAGCGGACGATCATGTGGTCGGGGTGGCCGTTCTTCATGTGGTCCACGCACTGCGGGCAGTCCTCACGCGGACCGAGCCCGGCGTGGGCCTCGCGGCTGGCGTACGCGTGGAACCAGCACTGTGTGCACTGCCCCCGGGGCGGATTCGTCGCCTTGGTGTTCGGCATCTCAGTTGCCTCTCTGCGGGTGAAGGGCGCGGGCAGACCGGATGAGGCGCTGCCCGGCGTGGTCGGTGATCAGGGCGGCGGCCTCGTGCAGCGGGCAGGAGGCGTCCCCGTCGCGGTCGGGCTCGACCTGCTCGGCACGGCGTGCGGCGGCGGTGAGCAGCTGCGCGACGGCCGCGAGGAACCCGCCGGGCGGGTCGGTGTCCTCGATGAGCTCGCGCAGGATGGCGGCGAGCTCCTCCTGGTCGACGTCGTCGGCGCGAAGGTCGTCCTCGATCTGCTGGAGGGCCAGCGAGGCGATCCCGGCTGCGGCGCGGACGCGTTCGATGCGCGTCCGGGACCGGCCGGTCACCGGGTGGTGGCCTTGGTCGTGGCGATGAGCGCGGCGATGGTCTCCCAGCCGTGGTGCCAGGAGTTGTCGAGGTGGAAGGCGCCGTTCATGCCGAAGTCGACCAACTTGTAGAAGTCGGTCTTGCCCCTCTTGCCGGCGAGCTTCTCCAGAACCCCGTGGCCCGGCACCCGGCGGTCCGCGATGTAGTGCGTGCCGAGGGACAGGGCGAGCGCGGCCGCGGCCGCGCCGGGGTGGACCCGGATGCCCAGCGCGCGGGCCCCGAGTCCGGCGACGACCGCCTGGGTGGTGGTGTAGGTGAGGCAGTGGTGCAGGCAGGCCTTGCGGCCGTCGGCGGTGCCGTGGGTGGTCTTCTCCTTGGTGGCCGGGTCCTCGTAGGTGACCGGGTGGTCGTCGGAGGCGCCCTTCACGCGGGCGCAGAAGTCGGTCTGGACCCAGAAGTCTCCGACCGCGCTGGCGGCGCGGGTCAGTCCGAGCAGAGCGGCGAAGACGGCGGGACGATGCATGCTGGAGGTCTCCTGATCTCGAAGAGGGTGAGGGAGCGGGTGGCCGGCCCTTTGCCGATGCGCGGCCACCCGGCGGGTCCCTGTCCCCGGAGCTATGTGGCTGGGGGCGGGGGCCCGTGGCAGAAGGGGTGGAGCGGATGGCCGGCTGTCTCGGCTTGCGGCACGCCGGTGGCCAGCCCGCCCGGACCGTGTGTCCTCGGTGCTTTCAGCCGCCGCTGGTGTGTGCGGTGGCGGTGGCCCGGACAGCGTCGGCGAGCAGCAGGGTCAGCTCGTGGCCGTGGTCGACGGCGTCCTCCAGGCACTCGATGACCTCGCTCGGCAGGCCGCGGGTGCGGGCGCCGGCCAGGACGCCCTCGAGGTAGAGGACGTCGGCGAGGATCCGGCCGCGGACGTCGAGGACGCCGGGCTGCACGGCCAGGACGTCGTGGTTCTTCGCGGTGGCCAGGACGGCGTGGTCGGCGGCCTGGCGGTAGGCGGTCTCGGACTGCTCGGTGAGCAGCGCGTCGACCTCGGTGGTGTCGCCGTATGCGCGGCGCCAGCCGAAGCATGCGGCGGCAGCGTCCATCAGAGAGCGGCGGGTGAGGGGCACGGTGACCTCCCGGGGAGGTTCCATCGCCTGGTCCGGGTGACCGGGCGGACACCACGCGGCCCCGACCGCCGAGAAGGGCCGGCGGCCGAGGGCGCACGGAGAGTGCCGGTCAGTCCTGCGGGAGGCGACGTGCGTAGTAGGAGACGAAGGTGTGGTCGGCGTACTGGCTGCGCTCGATACGCAGAACTTCCGGCTGGTCGATGGCCAGCTGCTGGAGCACGCTCACGATCCAGTCGGTGGTGCGCTGGAGGGTGAGGCGGATCAGGTCCAGGTCGGAGAGCCACAACTGGACGTCGTCCTTGATGCGACGAGTGCGGCGCACCCAGGCGTGCAGCTGCTCGCGCGCGGTGGCGTCGTCCGGGCGGTCGGGGAGGTCGCGAGGCAGCGCACGGCAGGTCGTGGCGTGCTCGTTGGCGACCTTCGCGGCGTCCGCGAGGCTGTAGCGCGTCGGGTGGATGCGCGTCCCGTCCTGCGCGGAGGCGAAGTGGCAGCCGAGGCAGGCGACCGCGTAGTAGATGCCGGCCTTCCCGTCGTCGGCGGTGTAGACGAGGACGACCGCGTGCGCCTGGGTGTAGTACCGCTCGGCAACGGTGACGCCTTCCGGTGTCCAGGTCTCCCCGGTCTCGGGCCACGGCTCGGGCTCGACGGCCGGCGGCATGACGGGCGCGGGCGCGGGGGCGGGGGCGGGGCGGCGGGAGAAGAGGGTGAAGGCCACAGGGGCTACTCCTTGTCGGTGGTGGTGCGCTGGGTGCGCCAGGCGGCGGTGGCGACCACGGCGATGAGGACCAGGGCGAGCACGTACAACCGGCTGCTCATCCGGCGACCGCGAGAACAGCGGCGGCCAGGAGGAGAGCGAGCGCGCGGGCCGGGTGGGGTCAGAACGGGGGTTCGTCCGGCCATGGCTCGACGCGGCGGGCGGGCCGGAGCGGGATGCGTAGCGTGCGGCGGTCGGACCAGCAGCCGCACGCCTCCATCTCCGGGTTCGCGTCGCCGACCCACCAGCCGCCCGCACCTCGGCAGTCGGGGCAGGAGCGGCGGGGCTGGGGCATCAGCTCGATGCGGTGCCGGTCAGCGTAGAGCTTGAGGTGACTGGCCCTGAGCGCGGCGGCGGCCGTCACCGCGGCGAGCGGGACGGCGGCGGCGAGCATCAGAGCGGTGCGCCGGTGGCGGGTGGTCACGTCAGCGGGATCGCGCGGCAGGCCGCGGCGTGGCTGTTGGCCTTCTCGCGGATGCTGAACAGGTAGTCCTCCTCCTCCGGGAACTGCGAGGCGGCCTTGCAGCCGTGGCACTTCCAACGGTTCTTGAAGTGCTCACCGCGGCCGATGACGTCGACGAACGATCCGCCGATCGTGACGAACCGGATCTGGAGGTTCTTGGGCCGCTCGGGCTCGGTGAAGGCGGAGGCGCGGACAGCGGTGCTCATGGGCGGTGGTCCTCTCGGATCAGGCGGCCAGCAGGTGCTTGGCCGGGGGAGCGATGTAGGAGGCGGGGTCGGCGGGCGTGCCGTCGAAGCACTCCAGGCAGGACCCCAAGGTCTTCAGCGGGAGGCAGTGGAAGTAGCGCCGACGGCAGATGCCGCATGTCTGGCGGGCTGCCATCGCGGCGTCGAGCGCGGCCTCCTTCGCGAGCGTCATCGCGAACTTCGGCTTCGCCAGGTCGATCCGGTACAGCCACGCCCACCGCTTCCCGCCACGGCATTCGATCCGGGCGACGGGTTCCTGGCCGCCGGGGCGCAGGCCCATCTTCCGCAGCTGGCGACGGGTCGCGAGCCCGGGGCCGGCCTGCTTCCACCGGAAGACCGGTAAGGATCCGTCGCCGGGGTCGTACGGGGCGACGTCGGCCAGGTCCTGGTCCTGGTCGGCCATCACCTGCTCCAGGCACCGGGCAACCGGCGCTGAGGCAGCGGGTAGCGGGGTCCGGGGCGCTGCGGGCGGGGCCGGCCGATCCGGCGGCGCGGGCGGGGGATGAACACGAGCTGGTCCTCCTCGGTCAATGTCGGTGGGCAGCAAGCGCCGCGCCCGCTGGCGGTGTTCGCCGGCGGGCACGTGCGGAGCGGTCGGCCCGGCTCTGTCCGGGTCCCAGTCCTGGGCCGGGAGTCAGGCGGAGCGGCCGGGATGGGGTGATACCGGTGGGACGGTCAGGTGCGTGCCGCCTGGAGAGCCTTGAGTTCGCGGATCGTGGCGCACGGCCCGCTGGTGGCACACATCGACTCGAACGACGGGGCCGGGCTGGTCCTCCCGTACACCTCGTTCGCGACCTGCGTGACGATGCGCATCATGCTCGGGTCGGCCTGGCGGCACTGGCTGTTGGGGCCGCCGACCCCGTACCGCTTGGCGCTGCTGATGTGCTGCCGGGCCTGCCGCGCGGCCCACCGGCGGTCCTGCGGGCCGTGGTTCTCCAGGACCTTGCCCGAGTCGTGGAAGGTGTCCGCGTGGCAGTGCGTGCAGTGGAACGTGACCAACTTCCGCGTGGGCCTGCCGGGGAGCCAGGACCCGTGGAACTCGTAGACCAGGACGTCGCCGCCCTCGGGGTGCTCGAAGGTGGTCACGACGCCGCGCCCGTCGGGGGTCCACGTGGTGTCCGGGATGAACGAGTCCCATCCGTCGGTGTGCGGCCAGTGGTCGTAGGTCTGCCCCTGCGAGACGTCAAGGCACGTCGACGGGTCGCTGTTGTACGCGGCGATCTGCTCGATCGAGCCGACGTACAGGCGGGAGTGCTCCTCGCTCTCCAGGAACGCCAGCCCGTACCCCTGCGGGCGGCGGTGCTGGGGCGGGAAGATCGACTGCATCTCCTGGAAGTGTTTGTGCTGCGGGGTCAGGACCCCGGTCAGCGAGACCCGGTACCACTCGGCGTGCGTGACATGCGTGGGGTTGGTGGCGCTGACGTAGTGGGTGTTCGCGGCCACGAGGCCTCCTTCATCGTCGTCGGGGTGATGCTGATGGCCGGTCGGCCTGCCCGGCTCTCGCGCACCCGGGACGGGGTGTGCGAGAGCCAGGCGGAGCGACCGGAGGTCAATCCCGGAAGGGGCAGCCGCTGTGCGGGCGGTCGTCGGCGGGCGCGGCCGGGGCCGGAATGTGGATCTCGGGCCGGACGGTGACCTGGGCCGGGCGTCCGACGACGACGCGGCGGCGCAGGGTCAGGCCGCGTAGCGCGAACGCGGACAGGAACGCCCAGGCGAGGACGGCGAGGGCGGCCGCGACGGGGCGGCTGGCCGGAGGGGTTGCCGTCCAGACCATGAACACGCTGGCCGCGCCCCACCCGGTCCACATCGCGCGGACCCCAGTGCTTCGGGTGAAGAAGCCGACGACCAGGCCGGTGATGCCGGTGAGCAGCCACAGCGTGTAGACGGTGGAGGCCGCGACCGGGAGACCGGCGGAGTGCTGCGCGATGTAGGTGCGGACCGGCTGGTCGACCACGGCGGCCACGCCGCTGGAGGTGTCGACGCCGACCTGCACCCTGGGCACGGCGGTGAGCAACTGGTGCAGCTGCTGGAGGACGACTTCGCCGGCGGCCCTGGCCATCAGCACGACGAAGGAGACCGCGGCGACCATGAGGACGGCGCGCAGCCAGGGCGCCATGTGCCGAAGGCCGCTCCGGGGCGCGCTGAGGACGTCGTCCCACATCTCGTGCAGGACGCCGCCCTCTTCCCAGGCCGCCGTCCACCAGGTACGCAGCGCGGCGAACCGCACCTTGCGGGGCGGCGCTTTCGGGAAGGGCACGGGGAGGTAGACGAGCTCCTGGCGGTCCTGGCGGCTGTTGTTGGACTGCACGGGGCGACTCCTTTGCGTCGATGCGGGGTTCAGGCAGCGGGTGATCGGGTCATGCGGCGAGCGGCGGAGCGACCGGCAGACGCGGACGGGCGCTGGTGCGCCTACGCGTGACCGCGCGGCCGGACGGCCTGGCCCGCACCCGACCGCGAGGGTTCGGGTGCGAGGCAGGTGGTCCGGAGCAGCGGGTTAGAGGCCGCGGGCGTCGGCGAGGTGGGCGGCCTGGTCGACCATGCGCAGCGGGGTGCGGCCGGTGGCGAACGCGTCGTTGAAGGAGGGCACGGAGTCGACGTCGTCGCCGAACTGGCGGCGGACGGCCTCCAGGAGCACGGCGACGGCGCTGGCTTCCAGGCTGTTGTCGCCGCCGGCCTCGGCCCGGATGGCTCCGAGCATGCAGCGGGCGCCGTCCTCGTCGACCAGGACGTCCTTGCACCAGCCGCCGGTAAGCAGCCGGTGGTGCGCACGCTGCAGCAGGGCCGCGACCGGTGTCGGGTACAGCTCGGGCAGCGGGGCCGGGCCGGTGTCGGCGGGGCCGGTGACGACGTCGGCCAGGTTCACGGGCTCGATGTCGATGTGCGCGGTGTTGACCTCGTAGGCGACGGCCGCCTCGTCCAGCTTCACGGTCATCGCCGCGTCGATCAGGGTGAGGCGTTCCTCGAGGGACAGCTCCGGCGGGACAGGAGCTGCGGTGGTCGCGGTCTGTATGGCGGGATGGGTCTGAGGCATCGGGGGCTCCCTGGGCGTCGAAGGGCGCGGGGGCGGGGATGACGGCCTTCGACGCCGGCGGCCGGGCGGTCAGAGGCTGGCGATCCAGCCGGTGACGGTGCTGATGGCGCTGGTGATGACGGGGGCGGCGCCGGTGGAGGCGAGGAAGAAGCCGAACCCTGCGCAGGTCAGGGCGGGTGCGAGGCGTACGGAGCCGCCTCGGATGAGGACGACGACGATGATGCCGAGCAGGACGACGGCGGAGATCGATACGGCCACGGGCGGTGTGTCCTTTGTAGGTGCGGGCAGGGCCCGGCCGGGTGCGGCCGGGCCCTGCGAGGGAGCTGGGCGAGGGGCGGTGGGTCGGGTCAGACGCCGGAGAGGTTTTTGATGGCCTCCAGTGCCTGGCGGGGGGAGGCGGCCTGCTCGAAGCGGCGGTTGCCGTTCTTGGAGCCGCGCCCGCCTCCGCCGTTGCCGCCGCCTCCGCCACCGCGCCGGTGGGAGCGGCCCTCGTCCTCGTCGCCTTCGTCGGGCTCGGGCCAGAACTCGCCGGGCCTTACGGGCTCGTTCCAGTCGAACCACAGGCCGCGCTTTTCCAGCTCGCTGATCTCGTGGTCAGTGAGCCGGTAGACCTCCTCGGGGAACAAGTCGGCGAGGTCGGTGTCGAAGTCGGCGTACAGCGACCGCATGAGGACGGCGCGGCCGTTGTCGAGGACGATGACGGCGACGCCGCCGGTGGAGACGCCGTTTTCGGGGTCGGCCTCGCCGCGCATGGCCCGCTCGATCGCGGATCCTTCGGTGCGGGAGTAGCGGGCCGGGATGGTCGGCACGTCGTACGGGTTCTCCATGGTGCCCTCCGCGGCCTTGCGGGTGGCGGCCGGTGAGCCCATGTTGAAGATCACGGGCCTGGAGTTCTGTCGCAGGTTGTCCTTCATCTCCGTGGAGAAGCCGTTGTGTGCGAACGGGCTCTGGCCGGCCGGGTTGAATCCGATGCCGTACTTCAGGCCGGTGACCGTGAGGTCGTCGCCGTCCTTCTGGATGAACTCGCCGAAGTCCGGGTCCTGGGCGGCGGTCATGAACTCGTCCGCGTAGACGTTCAGCTGGCGGTAGGGGCAACGCGGGTCGCCCGGCTTGTAGTCGTGTGGCTGGCCGTCGTGCGGCCAGGGCATCTCGGCCCTGATCTCGCACAGGGCCTTCGCCGCCCGCAGGGAGCGGGCCATCCACAGGGCGTTCGAGCCCTGCCGGTCGATGTACCTGCCGAGCACGGTGGTCTTCTCGTCCTTGCGGACGGTGGACAGCCACACCACCTGACCGGCCAGGGACTGGGCGGCCATGTTGATCGCGAAGAACTGGGTTTTGCCCGACCGGCTGACGCCGAGGGTGAGGCCGTGGGCCGGGGCGTTCTTGTCGTGCTGGTACACCATGGTCTTCACCGGCTGGCCGGTGATGGTGAACCCGCACACGTACATACCCTTGGCGTCCGGGGTGAGCAGCTCGCGGGTGGCGGGGAAGATCTGTGACAGCGGCGGCGTGTCGAACGCGCTGATCAGGAACTCGCTGCCGTCGATGAGGACGAACACGCAGGAGTCGTCCTCGGGCAGGCCCAGCCCGCGGCAGACCTTGGGCAGGTCGATGCGCGGGGACTCGGTGGAGTCGGTCATCTTCGCCCGGTAAAACGTCACCCCCCGTTCGTTGTCGCGACTCTTGTGGACCAGCTCGGAGCCAGGGGCGCCGCCCTTGGGGCCGGCCACCCGGTCCACCCAGCGCTCGGCGTCAGTCGGCTGGGTACGCCGCCTCGCGTTGGCCTCGGGGGTGACGAGGGCCTCCATCCAGCCGGGTCCGCCCTGGCGGCCCGGCTGGATGGCGACGTCCGCGAGGGTGACGTCGGCGGCGGCCACGCCGAACGCGGCTCCGACGGCCTCCGGAGTCAGGCCGCTGATGGGCCGGCCGGTCTCCGAGGCACGCAGCAGAACCGTGAGGTCGTGGCGCATGCCGGGGTGCCGGGTGGCCTTGACGATGTGGGTGCGGGCGGGCATCCCGGCGCGCTCCCACAGGATCCGGGCCTCGCGGGTGAGCGGGTCGGCGCCGTCATCCGGCTGCGCCACGCTCGGCTCCGGCGCGACCCGGGCGGGCATCAGCTGCGGGGCGGGGGCGGCGAGGGCGGGCCGGTGGCCCCGGCGGGTGTGCCGGGAGAACGGCATGACCACGAATCCGGCCGCCGCCCATCCGGCGGCGAGCAGCCCGTCGAGCCAGTAGGGGCCGAAGCCGGGAGTGTTCTTCGCGGCGACGTCGACGGCGGCGGCCAGGACCAGCGGGGACCAGCGCAGGATCTTGCGACCGGCGCCGGGCTCGTCGCTCTTGGCGGCCAGGACCCAGCCGCCGATCCCGGCGGCGCCGGCCAACTGCACCACGGTGTTGACGGGGCTGTCGGGGAAGACGTTCGGGGCCACGGCCAGCACGGGCGCGGCGAGGGTGTAAGCGAGGCGTTCGAGCGCGGCACTGCGCGGCGTGGTCACCGGTGTACTCCTTCAGCAACGAGTCGGGCGGCCCCGCGAGATGTGCGGGACCGCCCGGAGCGGGGGTGGGGTGGGGGAGTGGGGGTCAGCGGTTGAAGAACCCGGGCTTGGGGGTCTTCTCACGCCGGTTGGAGCGCACCTCGTCCAGCGCGCTGTAGAGCCGGGCGTGGGCGCGCCGGGTCTTGTAGGTGAGGTCGACCGTCTCCTGCGCGGACTGGGCCAGCTTGTGTACTTCCCGCGCGGCGCCGGCCAGGGCGGTGGCCACGAGGTCGGTCAGGGTGACGAACTTCGGGTCCAGTTCGGCGTTGGTGATGTCGGTGGACACCCCGTCGGTGTGGTCGGCGTTGTTCTGCATGCTGCGGCGCAGCCCCTGCAGTTCGACCGTGGCGTCGTCCATGGCCTTGCCGAGCTTGTCCAGCTTGGCCTGCACCGCCTTGTACCGGTTGTCGTCGTCGGCCACGACGGGCGCCGCGCTGCTGCCGCGGGGCGTGAGGGAACCGCTCATCAGATGTTGTCCTCTCGGGTTCTAGTCGTGGTGGGCGGCGGCCGAGGCGTGCTTGAGGCCGGCGTCTTCCTTGGCGGCCATGTCCTGGCCGTAGACGCGGGCGACCTCCCTGGCCGCCACACCGGCGGCTTCCCTGGCGAGGCCGCACTGCTCGGCACACCGCTTGGCCTGCGCCTTCATACGGCCCGCGGAATCGGCCAGGTCGGCGATCAGGTCGGTGACCTCGGTGGTGACGTTGTGGTCGCCGGCCAGATCGGCGGACATCTCCCGCAACGCGTCAGCGACCCTGCCCAAGGCCTCCATGAGGGCTTCGGCACGCTCCTGGTCGGAGGCGGCCCTGATGGCGATGTTCGCCATCTCCACCAGGTACTCGCCGAACGTGATGTCCGTCCGGTGCTGGGCCGCCAGCCCCTGATGCCCAGTACGCCTGCTGACGTGCGAACTGCTCACGCTGCTCCCTTCTGTCCTGGCGGGCCGACTGGTGCCGGGCCGCTGTGTGTGCTTCTCCGGCACGGGCGGCAGGCCCTTCACGCCGGTGGTCACGGCCGCGGGCGCATCGGGGACAATGTCCGCGTCGACGATGTCGTCCTCGTCGTTGCCGACGGGGCGCTCGGGCGGACGGGTGGGATGCTCGGGCCACACGTACCTCGGGGTGGTGTCCTCCGCCCCGAACGGGCTGTCCGCCGTACGGCCGTGCCGCCCGGCATCGCCCGTGCCACCGCGCTCTTTCCGGCCGGTGCGGCGGGTGCGTCCGCGCCGCCCGGTGCGGCCGGTTCCGGTGCGCCGACGCCGCTTCCGGCGCCGCTCCTTCGAGCCGCCAGACGGCCCGCCGGCGGCCTTGGACTTCTTGCCCGGCTCATCCGACGCGCCGTCCCCGCCGGCGCCCGAGGCGCCCTCAGGGCCGTCCTCGGCGGCCTTCTCGTCTTTGCCGCCGCCCGCCTTGTCCTTGTCGACCTTGTCCTTGCTGCCCTCGTCCTTGGCCGGGTCGGCCTTCTCAGTACCGTCCTCGGCGGCCTTCTTGTCAGCGCGGCGCTTGTCCCAGCGGTCCTGGATGCCTTCCATCACCGCCGCACCCAGGGTGGTGCGGTCCTCGGCAGCCTTGGCGGCCTCCCGCTTCGCCTTCTTCGCGGCCTTCCGCTCCGCTTTCGCCCGGCGCCGTTCCTCCCATTCGGTCTGCCGGTTGGCGCGGGCCTGGTCGCGATCCTTGCTGCGATCGGCGAGGTTGGCGGCCTGGTCGGCGCTGCGCCGCTGCTGCCGGGCCGTCTGGCGGGCACCAGCGCGCTCCTGGCGGCCGCGGGCCCGTTCAGCCCGCGAGCTGGTCGGCGAGTGCTGCGACGCGCCGCCGCCCTTCGAGCCACCATCGCCCTTCGAGCCGCCCTTTCCTGCCCCGGAGCTGCCCGAGCCGCCCGAACTGCCCTTGCCGGAACCGGGCTTGCCTGACCCGGAGCCTCCAGAGCCGTTCTGACGGCCTTTGGCGCCGCCGGACGGCTCATTGCCTTTGGAGCCGCCTCCACGGCCGCCAGCGGAGCGGTCAGAGCTTTTCCCGGTGCCCTTGGGCGAGTTACCTCCCCCGGAGCCACCGGACCCTTGCGTCCCCGAGCCGCGGGCGCCACCGGAGCCCCGGCCCGGGCCGCCGGAGCTGCGGCCGCCTCCCCGTGAACCGCCCCCGCCCCCGCCGCCGGCCTTCGAGCGGCCCTTGTCGACGCCCATGCCGGAGCCGGGCGACTTCATGCGGTCGGCGTCCGCTTTCCCGCGCGCCGCCGCTTTATCGCCCTTCGCTTTCATCATCGCGGCATGGAGCTTTCCGTTCCGCTCCATCATCGCGACTTCCTGCGCGGTGCGACCCTCCAGCAGTGCGACCTTCCGCGCTATTTCCGCCTCACGGAAAGGCGCTTCGCCTTCATGCCGCGCCCGCGCCCTTTCCAGCCGGAATTCCAGCCAGTCACCGAGACGGTCGGCGAGAGACCGAGGCTGAACATATTCACCCTCCTCGCATTCACCGTCATCTTCACCGGTTTCCGCTGCCGTAATTCCTTCCGAACGCAGCGCCATTGCCGGATCCGGGGCGGCCGGAATCGGCGGCAACTGCATCGTGGTCTCCTCCGGGGACTCCGGAGGAGCCTCCGGAATGTCTTCCGGAGACGGAATGGTGTCGGAGAAATCCGGGACCGGCGGCGGCGCGTAGGTGGAATCACCCCTCCAGGGGCCGCGGACCAGGGTCCCGCTGCCGGACTCGTCGGACTCGTCGGACACGGTGCACCTCCCTCCAGGGGACTTGACAGACAGTGGGGTCTCGTGTGCACGCGCGTGCACGTGCACGTGTGCACGCTTTACGCGCGCGAGGCCCCGCCGGAGCCCGGCGGGGCCTTCGTTGATGACCTTCAGTGACGCGGGCCGTGCTGCTCCAGCACCTGCTGCGCGTACTGCATGAGGTGGTTCCACAGCCTCGCGTCGCCTGCTGCCCGCTTGTCGACCGCGAGCATGAACAGGCGGCACACGCTGGTGAATCCGCCAAGGACGTCATTGCGTCCGGCTTTGACGTCCTTGCTGATACGGGACCGAGTAACGCGGAGCCAGAATTCCATCCGGCCGATCTCGCCTCGGCTTTCGATCGCCTTGCGCTCCTCCTGCTTCAGCCAGTCGTTCCGCCCTTGAACGGAGCGTTCGATCCTGGTGAGGGGGCGCGTCACGCCGACTCCCTGTTACCCAGGTCGTAAATCGACGCGGGTTCACCATAGCCGAGATTCCGGCTGTGCGCACCCTGCTGCTGCGGGTCGGGCGCAGCCTGGAGCTGCGGCGGGTTCTTCTTCCGCTGCTTTTCCAGCTCCTTTTCTTTCCTTTCCCTCACCGTATTCACAACGGCTTCGTCGTGGGCTCGGCGCTTATAGGCGCTCTTTTCCAGGCCCTCGGTGAGGTTCTTCAGGTTTTTCAGGACGTTTCCGAGGGCCCTTTCGACGGGCAGCGCGCGCAGCCTGGCGTGGTACCAGCGGTCGCCCTCCACGTGGGTGTCGCGCAGGTGGACCTGGGTCTCGATCGCGAGGGTCTCCAGGTTCTTGCCGATGTCCAGCAGGACCCGCTGAACGTCGGCCAGGTACCGGGCGGTTGCCTCCGGGTTCTGCGCGACGTCGCGCAGGGGGGAGTGGGTGGGGTCGGTGCTGTTCACGGCGGGGATTCCCTCCTGGTGTACTGGGTGGAGCTGGGACTGCTTCCGGCAGTCGCAGCGAGGGCCAGCCCGCTTGCCTCGGGCTGGCCCTCACTGGTGTGTGCCGGACGGCTGATCAGAAGCGCCACTTGCGCAGCAGCTGGGACGGGTGGCATCGCCAGCAGGCCGGCCCGTGGTCCGGGCCGGTCCACCCGTGGCCGAGGTAGGCGAGCGTCGCGGGGATCGCCAGGACGGTGAAGGACACGGTCAGGGCGCTGACCACGTACAGCCAGACGGGCATGGAGAACTCCTCATTGGATGCCCGCGGATGAGCGGGGCGGGGCGGTGCTGCGCCTCCAGGGCGGGGCGCTTCACGGTGGCTGTTTGGGGCACCGTGATCTCACGAGACCTTGCGGAAGCGGGCCCGTGCGATCTCAAGGCGGCGGCCGGCGGTAGCGCGTGAGACGCCGAGGATGTCCTTGGCTTCGTCGACTGAGACGGTGTCCGCACCCTGGCGCCGGTACATGAGACTGAGCAGTGAGGTGATCTGCCCCTCGATCTCAGCGTCCCGGGCGAGCGCAGGGCGGCCGGTCTCAGCCGAGCGCAGCGGGACCGGAGTCGCGCCGCCGCCCGCAGAGGCTGTCTCACGCTCTGACGTGCGCGTCTCACTCGTGTGAGACGTCGTCTCAGTCGTACTCACCGGGTCGCTCGTCTCAGTGGAACCGGTCTCAAGCTCCCGGCGCGTCTCACTCTCGCCCGTCTCAGCAACGAGTGCTGGGGCGGTGCGAGGGTGGGGAACCGTCTCACCGAAGCCGGTGAGATCGGCGGCCCGGGTGTGCTCGGTCTCACCGGCGGGCGCGGTGCGCGTGGTCTCATCCGGCCCGGCGCCGCCCGCGGTGCCGGTCTCACCGGAGTCCGTCTCGCTGGGCTCCTTGGTGATCTGATGGATGCGCCACATCACCCACGGAGCGATGGCGGCGACGCCGACGATGAGCCACCACAGCGGGTGCCCCTTCTTGTCGACCCCGACCAGTCCGGCGGCCGCGAGGTGGTAGATCGCGTTCGCGGCGACCATGAGGACCAGCGCGCCCGCGACGTCGCGGTGCCGGCGGAACGCCTGCACGACGTAGACGTCGATCGCCAGTGGCAGCGCCCAGGCCACCTGCCAAGGCCAGCCGCTCAGCTTGGCCAGGGCGAACTCGCCGGAGGCGGTGAGGACAATGGTGGCCCCCAGGGCGATCCTGGGTCCCCACGTGTTGACCACGTTCTTCGTCTTCTCCTGCCGGGCGATGAGCGCCTGGGCCCGGGCGACCTCCTCGCGGGTGGCCTCCAGCTCCACCCATACCGACTCCTGCTCGGCACGGGCACGGGAGAGGGCCTGCTCGGCTTCCCGCTTGGCGTCGGCGACCAGGCGGCCCGCCTCCTTCTCGGCCGCCGTGATCCGCTCGGCGGCGGCGGCCTCCGCGCTGGAGATGGCGCCGGCGGCCTTGGCCTCCGCGATCGAACGGACCCTCAGGACGTCCTCTTCCGCACGGGCCTGCGCCTCTTCGAGGACCTGCCGCGCCTCGCCCCGCGTGTCATCGGCGTCCTGCTCCGCCTCGCGCAGCACCTCGTCGGCCTGGCCGCGGGCCTGGTCCAGGATCCTCGCCGCATCCTCTTCAGCCCTCACCATCTCCTCACGGGCCTGAGTGCGCAGCTGCTCGGCGTCCTTCTCCGCCTGCTGACGCATCTCGGCCGCGGCCTCACGGCGGGCACGAGCGTCGTCCTCGGCGGCGGCCACCAGGTCGGCGGCCCGCTGCTTAGCCTCCTTCACCAGGTGCTCGGCGTGCTCGGCGGTGGCGTCGACCTCGGCCTGGACGCGGTCCTTGTTCTGTTCGGCCTCGGTGCGGATCTGCTCGGCGCGCACGCGGGCGGCCTCCACGATCCGGGTGGCCTCCGCTTCGGCCTCGGCCTGGAGCTTCTGCGCCGTCTGGCGGCGGCGGGCGAGGGTCTGCTCGGCCGCCGCCAGGTCACCGTCGGCGATCGTGCGGGCGCGCTGCACGGTCTCCTCGGCCGCCGCGATCTGTTCCTCGGTGAGCTTGCGGATCCGCTCGGCCTGGTCCTTGGCGACGGCGAGGATGCTGTCCGCTTCCACCTGCGCCTTGTGCACGGTGCTGTCGGCGTCGGCGGTCTGCCGACGGGCCTGCTCCAGCAGTGCCTCGGCCTCGGTGCGGGCGGCGGCCAAGAGCTGGTCGGCCTCCGCGCGGGCGGCGGTCACGATCGCTTCGGGGTCGGCTTCCGTCACCGTCGCGGTGCGGGCGGGGGCGGGCTCGGTGGCCGCCACCGCGGTGCCGGCGGCCGCGCTCGCGCCGCCCGTCGTCGCCGTGGAGACCACGGTGGTCTTGGCCCTGGTCGTCGTTGTCTTGGCGGCAGCCTTGCGCGACTGTCGTCGGGTACTCACGGACGGGGGGTCCTTTCTGCTGTACGCCGGCCTCGGCCGCCGTCCCAGAGGATGAGGCGGCGGCCGGGGCCGGATGCGGGGGCTGTGCGGGTCAGTCGCGCCGGGACGACAGCTCGAGACGGGCGGGCAGCGTGCCGCTGTCCTGTCCGAGATGCTGGCGCAGCCAGGCGACGGCGGCCGGGGTCATCGCCCCGGTGTCCGGCTCGCTCAGCGGCGCGGTGTCGATGTCGTGCATCGCGTCCGTGGCCGGGAGCAGCCGCATGTAGTCGGGGTCGACTCCGGCGAGGGCACGGTTGCCGCTCAACTCGGTCAGGTCGTAGAGGACCTTGCCGGTGACGGCGTGGATCCAGGACCGTTCCACCCGGGCGACGAAGGTGTGGCCGGGAAGCCCGAGCCAGAACCGTTCGACGTCGCGGAACAGGACGATGTCGCCCTTGATGTAGGTGACCTTCGGGCGGGTGGCCTGCGACTGGGTCATGTGCGCTCCTCACTCGCATACACCGGTCTGGGGCCGGCGGGTCCGGGCTGTCCGGCTCCCCGTCACCGCCCGACCCTGCCGCCCGGGAGGCGGGTGGTCGGTGCGGGCGGATCAGGCAGCCGTCAGGCCGTCAGCGCTCCAGCTGGCGCTTGAGTCGCTTCAGGTCGGCGGTGGACATGCCGGCCACGGCGCGGCGGACCGCGTCCTCACCGCCGGAGGCAGCGGCGTCGATCACCCTGCGGGTCCGGCTGCTGGTGGTGGCGGCGCGGGTCGCCTGGGCGGTGACCTGCGAAAGGGCGGCGGCGAATTCGTCGAGGTTGCGCATGAGGTGGGCCCCTTTTGCTCTCGGGTGTGGTCCGGACTGTCCGGCTCCCGTCACCGCCCGGCCCGGCCGCCGTGGGGTCGGCGGTCGGTGCGGGCGGATCAGGCAGCCGTCAGGCCAGCGCGGCGACGGGACGGTGCGGGTCGATGACCCGGCCGTCGGGGAGCAGCTCGCCGGTGTCCTCGAAGAGCACCAGGCCGTTGCAGAGCAGGCTCCAGCCCTGTTCCGGGTGGGCGGTCACGACGTACGCGGCCTCCCGGTCCGGGCTGTCGGCCGTCGGGCACTTCGGGGTGTGCGTACACAAGGAGTCCGGCAGCGTGGCGTCGGTCGTCGCGGTGTCGAGCGGGGTTTTGCTACGCATGGGCTCTCCTACGGGGGAAGCCCGAGACTCTCCCGGGCTGAAGGCGTGCGAAAGGCCGGTCGCCCGTGGTGCGGGCGGCCGACCCGGTGGAGCGGCAGGGTGCGGGAGGGGAAGTGGACTGCCGTCCCTGGGGGCGGGCGGTCAGGCGGGGCCGTAGCGGCGGGCGAAAGCTGCCGCCGCGGTGAGGACGTTCAGGACCTGGTCGACGGTGCGGCCGGGGTGGGCGTCCCAGCTCTCGTAGTAGGCGTACGGGGCGCCGGTGGCAGCGCGGACCAGGAGCGCGATGATCTCAGCGACGGTCAGACGGGTGTCGATGCTGAGCAGGCCGTCGGTGTCGATGCGCTCGGCGTAGATGAGTGCGTCCCGTAGGGAGCGTCCGGCGGTGATGTCGGGGTTCCAGCCGGCGGTCCGCAGGATCTGCGCGGCGCTCTCGGCGTGCGCGGCCAGCGCCCGCCCGGTCAGCGGCATCCCGCTGCCGCCCCAGGCCATCCAGTCGATGCCCGGTGCGAGCCGCCGGGCCTGCTCGATCCACGCGGTCACCGCCTGCTCGCTGAGCACCGGCGCGGACACGCCGGTCAGGTAGGTCTCCACGTCTTGGGCGAGCTCGCCGCGCTCCTGGGCCTGGCGACGCAGGACGATGTCCTGGGCGAAACCGGTCACGGTCACTCTCCTCTTCAGCGTTGCCGCTGTTTCTGTCGGGTGGGGTGGAGGTCAGTAACGCGGTGCCCGGCATCCCACGCCGTGGCGGCCGCCAGCGCGGCGGCCGCCAGCAGCAGGCGTGCCAGGGGATGTCTGGGACCGACCGCGAGCGCGGCCCGGGCGGCGCGATGCTGCGCCGCCCGGGCCGCGTCTATGAGCGGTCGCGTCACCGGGGTCGCTTCTCCGACTGGTCGTTGACCTCGCGGACCTTGCGCGACAGTTCTTCGTGACCCTCGTCGTCCAGGGCGGGGGTGGGGATACGGTTGCGCATCAGGCCACCGCCGTCCCGGCCGTCTGCGTGTTGGTCTGGCAGTTGCCGCGGCACTGCCAGGACCCGCACAGACCGCAGGCGTCCTGCTCCTCCTCGTACAGCCCGTTGAGCCGGGCCCGCATCTCGGCGACCGTGCGCGGGACGCGTCGGCTGGCCGGGATCGAGGCGTCCTGGGCGCGGACGACGGCCAGGAGGTGCGCGCCGAGCGCCGCCTCGGGCTCGACGCTGGGCATGCGGCGAACCGGACGGGTGCGGTCGGTGCGGTGGCCGTTGATGGCGGTCAGGACCCGGGCGAACATGTCGTCTCCCTGTGGCGCCTGCGCCTCGCCGCGTGTGATCATCGTGGTGTTCAAGGAAGGCTCGCTTTCTTGATCACGGACGGCCCTGGAGCTCCGACCTCCTGGGGCCGTCCACCTTCGACTGGCCGAGCGGCCAGCCACGACCCGTCTCCCGCCCTGTTCTGCTCTGGTGGGCGGGAGACGGACCGTGGCGGGCCGTCAGGCAGCCGCGGTGTACGAGACGTACGACCGCTTCGCGGGGCGGATCAGGTAGTCGCTGTCCGTCCACACCGTGCCGACCGCGACCGGCTGCGAGTCCGGGCGGAGGGTGTCGCGGACGATGACCGCCCACCGGGCCGCCGCCCGTCGCAGCAGCTGCGCGGCGTCGACCGGGTCGGTGACGAGCGCGAGGACCTCGAACCGGCCGCCCACGGTCTGGTAGATGGCGCCGGGCTGGCGGGGGCCGATCTCGTCCTGGACACTCGGGCGGGTCTGGCGGGATGCGATGCTGTGCACGTGGTCTGTCCTCTCTCATGGGATGACCGCGAATAGGAACCCCCAGGGAGAGCAGCCCTGGGGGTTCATCGCGTGCGGGCCCCTCGGCGGGGCAGTGCGTCCTGCGCACTCCACCGGCTACCGAACCCCGTCCCGGAGCGCGGTCGACGATGGGCAGCGCAGGCTGCGGAACAGAGAGGGAACTCGGTCAGTCGCCCAGCGGGACAGGCCGACTCTCCTGCGGGGCGTCGCCAACGAGCTGCTGCTCGCGTCGCCCGTCGACCCGGTGCGTGGCACGGTCCAGCCGGCGCCACTGCTGGGCACGCGGGATGGCCGGCGTGGCCGCGGCCCGGAGCGCCATCTCGTGCTGTTCGTATGCCAGTCGCACGGAGGCGTCGGTGTGCCCCATGCGGATCTCCAGCTCGCGACCGACGGGGCAGCGGGTCCGCCCGGTCCGGCACACCGCGCACTCGCTGCGGTGCTCGTTGACAGCGGTGCGGGCCCGAGAACGCGCCGCCAGCAGACGCGCGCTGGGCCCGGGGATGGAGGCCAGGCGGTGCACCGGCGCGGCGGGGGCCGGGAGCGGCTTGGAGTGCTGGCGGGCGGAGCGACGTCCGGTCGCCGTGCTGTCCGCCTCGAGGAGGCGCCGACCCCACTCCTCGACGGTGATGTCGATGACGACGCGCTGGGCACTTCCGGGGCAGCGGCGGCCACCGGCCGGCTTGTCGCCGAAGTAGCGGCGCTCGGTCTTCTCGACGGGGGCGCCACTGCGGTGGGGCAGGATCATCGACCTTTTGAGGCGGTGCCAGGTGTCGCAATCCGGGCAGACCACCAGGGTCGGCTCGTTCTCGCGGAGGTTGAGGTGCTCGGGCCGCATCTGGCTGGCCTTGAGCGGGGCACGTCCGTTGTGACGCATGTTCGTCTCCCTTGCTGTTGCGTTCTCCGACCGCCGCAGTTCACCCCCATGGAGGCGGGCGGGCTGCGGCAGGCGGGCAGCGCAACGGCTGCGGGTGGCGCAACTGGCTGCTGCTCTCGGGGGACCGCGTCGTACTCGTCACCCCGGCCGCGCCTGCAAGCGGCGGACAGCCAGACGTATGGAGTTGAGGGGCGGAGATTCCCGCTGTTTTGCGGTGGTGCGGTCTTGCGTCTCCGCTGTTGGCACCTGATAGACGACCAACCATGTCGACGTGGATAACCTAATCAGTACACTCGTGCCGTGTCAACCAGGTTGGGCAGGCTATCTATTCGAGCGAGGTGGCACTACGATGTGGCCCATGACGGACGAGGCCATGCAGCCCTTTGAGCGCATCGCGCAGGATGTGCGCGAACAGGTTCGGCTCGGGCAACTCAAGCCCAGCGACAAACTGCCGAGCACCAGGGAGTTGGCGAGCAAGTACGCCGTCGCGCCCGGCACGGTGCAGCGCGCCTTCGCCGAGCTTCGACGGGACGGGGTCATCTACTCCCACACAGGCCGCGGGAGCTTCATTCGCGAAAACGCCCTGGAGGCACTTGCCGACCCGACCACGCAGGCCATCAGACGCCTCGAGGAGCAGGTCGCCAATCTGACTGCGCGACTCGAACGTGTCGAGCAGAACCAGAGCAGCGGGTCGGCACAGCCCTGAGCCCGACCATGACGCAGTGCTGCCTCGTTCTCCTGTAGTGGCAACCACGGCGCCTCCCGTTCGTCATCGACATTCACTTCGACGGAGATCAGCTTCGGGGTTGCGGGCGTCTCGGCGAGATGTCCCGGCGTGGAAGGGGTGTCGCAATAGCGTCGCAACAGGGCTCTTTCCGCCTGGCAACAGACCGTCATAGAGGTGTGTAGTGATCGCAGTTGAGCAGTGGACAGGCGAGGAGGCACTGCTGTTGCGATCAGTAATGCGTGCATCGGTGCGGGGGTTCGCCGATCGCCTCGGGATCAGCCCGCGAACGGTTTCCCACTGGCAGAGGAACAGAAGCAGCGTGTGCCGTCCGCAGATGGCACAGATCCTCGATACGGCGCTCAACCAGTGCACCCCGGAGGAGCAGGAGGCGTTTCGTCTGCGTCTGGCTGCCCTTCGCGGCTCCGCAGTCGCGGCCTCGGGCGCCGATACTCCGCGGCCAGCGCCTTGCACCGTTGTCTCCCACAAGTTCCTGCCGGCCTACGTGGGCGAGCAGATCGCCTCCCTGTACGCCGTCGGCGCTCCCGCGCCTTCCGGCCCGGGGGGCTTAGAGCGCCGGACGCTTCCGGCGGGACACCACTCGGCTCAGTCGTCGACGGTCCACGTCTACGGGTGCGGCGTCGCCGTAGTGCACCTAGAGGAGCATCATCGCGTCGAATCGCTGACCGATCTGGCGGTGTGGCGATACCGCACGTATCTGCAGGAACCCGCCTGGGCGGGCGAGCGGATCACGCAGCTCATGAAGCTCCACGCTGCCGAGGGAACGCCCAGTCGCGAGGTGCCTGCGCCGCAGTACGTGCTGTCGGTCTACGAACTCCGCGAACACTCCTGGACGAGCGCGGGTCTGGACACCGCCCTGCAGCTCTTGGCCACGCCCTCTGTCCTGGTCAATCGCCAGGACCCGGAGAACGTCGTCTCGCTGGGACCGGACGTCGAGGCCGCCAAGTTCCGCGAAAGCTGGGCTCACGCCGAGGCTGTCCCCTTCGGAGGCGGCGTCTCGAAGGGTGTCGCCGGATGGTCCGGGGTCTCCTACCACCCCCAGCCGGATGAGCGCGCCCTCACGACAAGTCAGATCGTCGCTCTGGAGCTGGATGTCCAGGCATTGTGGGCTCTCTCCTCCCACGTCCTGCACACCGTCGAGGACGGCCACGACCCGGTGATGCCGCCCGAGTATGGCTGGCGTTTCCTACGGAGTGCGTACTACAGGCTCACAACCGCGCGTCCCACCGAGACGGCTCAGCACCGTGTGATGCGCGAAGCGATTTTGACCACGAGTGAACTCCCCGATCGGCTGCGCGCCGCTCAGGACGCCCTCCGAGACAGCAGGCCGTGATGGCATGGGAAAGGTGGACGGGTTGAACCCGCGATCGACAGCGCTTCTGGTCATCGACGTACAGCAAGGCTTCGTCAACCAGCACAGCCGCGATGTTGTCCCAACGGTCATACGGCTGGTGGACGGCTGGCGAGCAGCCGGTGCTCCGGTGGTCTTCACCCGGTTTCACAATGCGCCGGGCTCGCCCTACGAAACGATTTCCGGCTGGAAGCGGCTGCGTACCGCCGAGGAACAGGCGTTCGTGCAGGATCTGGCTCCCTTCATCAACGACTCGGCCCTGGTCATCGACAAAGCTCAGGCATCAGTCTTCACGCCCGAGGGATCGCAGCTCATCCAGGACGCCGGCTGGCGTGACCTGGTGCTGTGTGGCATCGACACCGACGCCTGCGTGTACGACTCCGCCACAGCTGCCTATCAACGGGGCTACCGGCCGTGGATCGTCACCGACGCGTGCGCCTCCAGCGGCGGCTCCCAGTACCACGAGGCCGCCCTGCTACTCGCGGCCCGGAACCTGGGCGCCGATCAGCTCGTCACCAGCGACATCGCTCTGTCTCGAATCAGCGGAACTGGGGAGTTCCAGTGAGTACACCTTCGCTCGACGCCGACGTCCTGGTAGTCGGGGCCGGCCCCGCTGGTGTGGCGGCCGCCCTCATGGCCAGCAGCCTCAACATGAAGGTGCTCGTCGTGGAGTCCGCCAGCGTCGGCGGCAAGCTCCAGACCATCGGTGCACTGGAGAACGTCTCCGGCAACTGGACAACCGGCCCCCAGCTGGCCGAGGCCCTGACCACGGATCTGGCACGCCTTGAGGAGGCGGGTCGATGCTCACTGGTCCGATCGCGCGCTGTCAGGGTCAAGGGGCACTCGGACCGAGCAGAAGTCCTCCTCGCGAACGCCCAGGTGCTCACCGCGCAGGCCGTCGTGGTCGGCACGGGCGTGGCGGCGATGACGCCTTCCGACACCGATTGGATCAGCGCCGCGCCATCGCTGTCCACGCCTCCGCTGTGGCGTGCGACGCCCGAGCAGATCGGGCCGCAGACGTACGTTCTTGGAGGTGACAGACCGCTGGGCACCTGGCTGCGGGCTCATCCTCAGTCCTCCGTCACACTCCATGTCCTCGCCCCGGCAACGGACGACTACAAACTGGCGGAGGTGTCAGGGGACGATCGAGTCCGGGTAGTTCCGGTTTCTCACGTCGCCATTTCACAGGCCCTTCATGGAACCGACTTCATCGTGGAGGTCGAGAATCGCGGAGGTGAGCGCAGCACCTATGTCGCAACGGCCGTGCTGAGCAATCTCGGCAATCGGCCGGCGGCTCTTGAAGGGCTCGCGGTGGACCAGGACGGATACTGCCCTCCAGACATGCAGCACCCTCGGGTCTTCATCGCCGGGGATCTGCGGTCGGGTCGGTTCCAGCGCATCACCACGGCACAGGGCTCAGGAGCCGAAGCAGCCCTGGCGTACTACTACTCCACCGCGCTTGAGCGGGTCTGAACCGGTGCAGGTCGCGACGATGGCGCCGCTGCAGGACCCGACACGTGGTCCTGAGGCGCATGCCGACTGCTCGTGGAACGGTAGAGTGATCCCGATCGTTGATCAAAAAGAAGAGTGGCCCCGTCGATCGCCCTTGAGCAAGGCGAGAGGGGCCACGTGGCCAACGGACCTTGTGATGGGGGTCCGGAAGCCTGCCGAGCACCCTTTTCGCGAGAAGGAAGGTGCCGACGTGATCAGGGTACCCGTACCCGCCACTCGACACACCGCACCCCGCCGTGGGGTCAGCAGCCATGCCGGTTGCTGGTCCGTCGACGGGGCGTTCGTGTTGTCCGTGCACGTCCCGGTCCGCGCCTCTGGTGAGGGGGCCGGGATGACGTAGTCGTCGCGGGGCGGCGCCCGTACGGGTCTTCGTGCCGCCCCCGGGTCGCTCAGCTACTGGTGATTGGGAGTCACCTCGGCTCAGCGCCCATCTGCCACCGGAGAGCTTGGGAGGCCCTCCGAGGGTTCTGCCAACTGGTTGGGAGCCGGTTGAGCAGTTCAACATCCGTTCGATTCCACCCGAACGCGAAGCACCATCAGGGGCTTCGTCATGCCGTGAGGCGAGCCCCTCGACACAGGAGTCATTGTGCATGACCATCCTGCGGGCCGCCAGCTTCGGCATGCCCGCACATACCTGCCATACCGCGCAGACCAGTCACATCGCCGTGTGACCGTGGCTGACATCACGTCGTGCGCGGGACCCGTGAGCCCGATCGATGCGGCTGAAAAGCACCGGCCCGGAGTGCGCCCGCTCGTGCTCGGTGCCGTCAGGCGTCGTGTTCCGCGTGACGGGACCAGTTCCAAGATCTTTAGTCGCCTGGCGGGAGTGTGCGGGGCTTTCACCTCTGATCGGGGTCTGCCCACAGGCGCCTTGGTTCACGGTCGCTGGATGACTGCGATCACGTTCTCTGTCTGGGCAGGCCGGTGAGTGCCGTGGCGGCGCCGGCCGCTGTCGGGTTCCGTGTGCCGGCTCCACGGCGCCGACGGACGCGTCGTGGGCCTGTTCCGGTCCAGGGTGTACCGGCGCCGAGGTGCGAGGCGGGGCATCCGCTGACGCTCGGGGACATTACTGGGGCGCGGCTGAGGAACGCCGTGTACGCGCTCCTGGAGATGCCTGGCCTGGACGGTGCGCTGGACACGGTGCGGCTGGCGGTGATCGTGCTGGCGTCGAGGACGCCGTCGGAGACCGGCGAGGTGGTGATCCGTACGGGTGAGCTGGGCCGGTGGATCGGTCTGTCGGCGTCGCGTACCGCAAGTTCGGTGGTGCCAGGTCTGCGCCGGTCCGGGCTGGTCGAGGTGGAGACGGAGCCGGGCGAGTTCGGTCAGGACGATGCGCTGCGGTGCCGGCTGCTGCCGATGTGGAAGGCCCGCGGCATGGTCGGGCACCCGCTCAACCTGAAGAAGAGCGAGCTGGCGACGCTGCTGCGGCTGATGGAGGCCGTGATGGCACCGGGCTGGGCGCACCGGGATGGCCGTGTGACTCCGGCCGGGCTACTCGGGGTGCGTACGGGGCGGGGTGCGGCGACGGACCGGCTGGCGCTGCTGCTGCTGGTGCTGGAGGCGCGGGAGACCGGTCGGGTGCGGTTGTGCGGTGGCCGGGTCGACAAGCGGTACGGGCGGCCGACGGCGACGTTGGCGCGGCTGCTGGGGTGCTCGATGTCGCGGGCGGAGCGGGCGCTGGCTCGTCTGGAAGACGCTGGGCTGGTGGAGCGTCCGCGGAAGCGGACCGCGTCCGGGTTGCAGCAGGAGTCGCGGCTGGTGGTCCCGGCGGTGGCGGCCGCGCACAGCAGCCCCCACGCTGACACCGGGAACGGGGACCGTCAGGCAGGCTCAGGTGGTTCTGATCGCTGTGTCGGAGAGCTCGCAGATACGGCAGGGCCTGATAAGGGTTCCCTGCCGTCGGCGAAGTCGCAGGTCAACGGCGTGAGTGGGCGTTGCGGTTCGGATGAGGGAGACCTCGCGAATACGGCAGACCTTCACACTGATCACCCTCACCTGGTTACTCCTGTCTCTTCCTCAGCTGTCTCCCGTGGTTTTTCCGGCGAAGGCCGTGGTGGGATCCGCCGTCGGCCGGAGCGCGCGTGCGTGCGCGAGCAGCGGACCGCCGAGGACGCGACTTCCGAGTCGGCCTTGCCCGTGGCGAAGGCTGGCCCGCTCCGCGGGGAAAAGCCCGGAGAGGTCCACGGAGGCAGAGCGAAGTCGGCGACGGCGGGCGTACGACCTCGGTGGCTGTTTGCCGTGGACGAGCGTCCAAGGCGGCGGCACCGGAGTGTGGCGGACCTGGATGACCTGCGCTTGCGGGTGGCACTGGCCCCGGCCGCGGAGCTGTGGGACCGGCTGAACCCCAGGCAGCAGGCCGTGGCCAGCCAGGCCGCGCTGCAGGCCCTGCAGGAGGTGGCTGAGATCGCCGATGACAGCACCGCGCCGCGGCTGCTGGCCGACCGCTTGACCGACCGGCTGGAGGAAGTCGGCGGGCAGGCCCTGGTACGCGATCCGATGGGCTGGCTCCTCGGACGCGGCCTGGTCCAGCGGCCGGCCTGCGCGGACCCGCGCTGCGACGACGGGATCCGCCTCGACACCCGCGCCGACTGTCCCACCTGCACCACCGTCATCGCCGACCGGCGCGCTCAGCGCGCCCGCCTGCGGGCCCTGGCCGACGAGCAACTCGCCGGCGCCGGTACAGCCCAGCGGCGCGCGCTCTACGAACAGCAGCTGCGCGAGCACGCACTCCGCGAAGCGGCGCGTGCCGAGGCGCGTCGCGCGCGGGAGGCCGTCGCGGTCCAGGCGCGGCGGGCGGGGGCGGCCCGCCGCCGTGCGCAGCAGGAGGCCGCTGCGCAGGCGCGCAGGTCTGCGCCCTGCGCGGAGTGCGGTCTGCCGGACGCGGCCGGACTGTGCCCGCAATGCACCCACCGCCAGCGCATCCAGACCCTGCTGCACCAAGCGGTCGACCTTGCCGTCGCCGTCCGCGCGGATCTCGACGACCCCGACAACGTCGCCCAGCTCACCGAACAGTGCGCAGCCGACACCAAGGCCCTGCTCGCCAAGGCCAGCCGGCACAACGACAGCCAGCCGGAGCTTCGGTCCCTCACCGAAAGGGAGGTGGCCGACCGCATCCTGGCCGAGCGCCGCACCAGCGCCCTGAGGCGGCTGCTGCGCAGCGAGGAAGCCGACGCGGAGGCGGAGACGGTGTACGAGATGGTCCTGCGCCGCCACCCCACCGCTCACCGCGCTGCGGAGGAGGCGGCCGAGCAGGCCCGGCACCGCACCGCCCAGTACCTCCTGCAGCAACGGCTCGGCCAGCTCCGCGTACTGCGCATCCGTGCCGCGGCGGGACGACTACCACAGCGAACCGCCTGAACACCGGCGGGCCTGTCAGCAGCCGCCGCTAACCTGGCAGTTGACGTTCCGCGTGCCCGTCGATGGCCGACCTGACCACCCGGAGGCTGATCGAGTGTCTGTTCCCCCTCCGTACAGCCCCCAGGACGATCTCGTTCCCGCGTGGGGACGCAAGCTCACGGTGCCGTGCCCAGCGTGCACGTTGCCAACACACCGTCACCGGACGATGGACTACGACGGGGTCACCACCTACCGTTCCCAGGCCGGCCAGGATCCCGCCCGCGCGGTCGACGGTGAAGAGCCCGAGCACGAAGTGGCCTGGATCGCGCTGATGCCCGGGGACTACCCCGCCCGGCTCTTCGCCGACAGCGAGATCTACCACCTCGCCGGCGGGATCGCCTGGCCCGGCCCCCACCACCGCGATTACGGCACCGCCAAGGTCACCCACGACGCCTGCTGCCCGGGCCGGCACCGTACCCCGCCCGCCACCAGCCGGGGGGCCGATGAGCTGTGGAGGGCGATGCGCCTCAGGCTGGCCCGGGGACCACGGTCCCAGCCCTGACACCCGTCCCCTGACCCCGTGCCCCCTTGGACGCTGCCCGCCGCTTGGGCACACCCGGTACCGAGACGAGGAAGACACCGGTGAACCACGCACAACTCATCGCCCTTGGACGCTCCTTGCGGGTCGCCGGCGAACACGGCCAGCGCCTCACCGACAGTGAGACGGCCCCCGACACCGACGAGATCCGCCGCGACCTCGAAAGGGCCCTGGACCTGCTGGACGAAGCGATCAGCAGCCCCAAGCCGGTCACCCGCTGCCCTGAGCACCCCGCCGGTCCTCTCGACCCGGAGGCCATCGACCTGTGCCTGCTGTGCGAGACCCGCCGCCGCACCGGACAGAAAACCACCCCACGACCGCGCTCCGCCGCACCCGATGACGAGCCGCCGGCGCGCGTGCAGTCCCGTCACCGGCTGCGGGCCCAGCAGCCCGAGCCCAGGAAGCGCTGGATCCCGGAGATGTGGAACGGACAGGCCTGGCAGGTGTGCGGCACCCCGCGGCGCAGCGAACAGGAAGCCGAGCAGTTCCTCGCCGACCTGAGCCGGGGCACGAACCCGGCACCGGCGTATCGGGTGGTGTACGCGTTCACCGACCACAACGTCGTACGAGTCTGGGGCACACCTGCACCACGCCAGCAGGTCGACCTGTGACGCCGCGCGCAGACCTGGCCCGGCAGAAGCTGAGGCAGGCCAAGGAAGACGCCCGCCTCCACCGCTTCACCGGGCGCTCCGCCTCTACCGGCACGAGGCAGCGGCGCGGGCGCACTCCGGCGGTGCCCCTTGGACAGGCGCTGCGTGAGATGTTCGCCCGGCGTGGCCTGCTCACCGAGGCGGAAACACAGATGATCACCCGCTGGCGGGCCATCGTCGGCCCCATCGCCACGCACGTGCACCTGGCCGGGTTCGACCCCGACACGGGCACCCTTACCCTGTGCGGGGCCTCCACCGCGTGGAACACCCAGGTGAAGCTCCTCGGCGACGCCCTCATCCGGAGAATCAACGAGGAACTCGGATCTCAGGCCGTACGCCGGCTGCGCGTGGTGAAAAGGGACTCCCCCTTCTACGGGTTGCCGCCCGACAGCCCTCTCGGACCCCTGCAGCCCCGGACGGTCCGCGAACCAGACCCAGCCACCCAGGCCGCCTTGGACCGGCAGACGGCAGATATGCCCGGTGAGCGCACCTGAGCATCCTCTAGGCCGGCACCCGCTGATACGCAGCAAGCCGGCGTTGTCCCTCCGGACGACGGACCATCAGACCGACGGGCCCGGCTCGTTGTCGGCCGCCGCTACGCTGATCTCGTGCCCACGCGATAACGGCATACAGGGCTGGGGAGACAGGGGAACCGCGATGACCGTCGAGGACCTCGACGCCGCGCTGCATCATCCGCACGATCTGCAGGCAGAGAAGGCCGTGCTGAAGGCGATGCTGCGGTCCGCAGACGCGATCGCCGACATCGTCGACGTCCTGGACGGACACGACTTCTACCGGCCCGCCCACGACCTTCTCTACACCACGATCCTCGACCTGTACGGCCGCAGTCAGCCCACGGACCCCACCGCCGTGATCAGCCACCTGCGCGAACAGAACCGCCTGGAGGAAGCCGGCGGCGCCGCCTACATCACCGCACTCCTCAACGGCGCCTCACCGTCCCGCAAATGGATCACTGAGGCCGAACGCGTACAGAACGCGGCCATGCTGCGGCGCATGAAGAGCGCCGCGGCCCATATCGAGAACCTGGCCTCCGAAGCCGAACCAGACGCCGCCGAGCGCATTGCCGACGCCGCCCAGGCCGAAATCTTCGCCGCCACCACACGCCGCCCCCTGCTCCCACCCGCGAGCCCCCTCAGCGACGTCATGGAGGACACCCTCGACTGGATAGAAGCCGTCGGCAGCCCCCAGACCTCCAGCCTGCCCGGCGTACCCACCGGGTTCACGGAACTGGACCTTCTCACCGGCGGTCTGCACCCCGGGCAACTCATCGTCGTGGCCGCCCGCCCGGCCATGGGCAAGTCCACCCTCGCCTACGACTTCTTGCGCGCAGCGAGCATCAAACACAGTATGCCCAGCGCCCTCTTCACCCTCGAAGCCGACCGCCACGAAGTCGGCATGCGCATCCTGTCAGCCGAAGCCCGAGTCGCCCTGCACCACATGCGCTCCGGCACGTGCACCGACGAGGACTGGACCCGGATGGCCCGCCGGATACCCGACGTCACCGCCGCGCCCATCTACATCCAGGACGGCTCCTACGCCAACCTCCATGACCTCCGCGCCCATTGCCGCTACCTGCACGCCCGTATGGGGGTCCAGCTCATCGTCGTCGACGCCGTTCACCTGCTCACATACGGCACCAGGCAGCTCAGCTCACGCTATGAAGAGATCTCCGAGATCGCACGCTGCCTCAAACTCCTGGCCAAAGAACTCCAGCTGCCCATCGTCGCCATCTCCACCCTCAACCGCGGACCCGAGCAACGCACCGACAAGAAACCCCTGATCAGCGACCTACGCGACTCAGGAGCCCTGGAGGACAACGCCGACGTCGTGATCCTCATCCACCGCGAGGACGCCTATGAGAAGGACTCGCCTCGCGCGGGCGAGGCCGACCTGATCGTCGCCAAGCATCGGCACGGTCCCACCGCCACCATCACAGTCGCCTTCCAGGGCCACTACTCCCGTTTCGTGGACATGGCCCAGACCTGACTCACCTCGCGTCTGGCTCCGCCAACCTGCCTCCACCCCAGCAACAGCTCACTGTCGGACAGGCAGAGTTGCTGGGCCTCTGTGGGAGCTCAGGGCCTGCGGAGCGAACAGCACAACGGAGTTCGTCGCCGAGCATGTCGGCGGTCGGGTTGGTTCAAGCGGTCGGCGCGGCGGGCCGGTTCGGGGCCGGTATCTTGTGGTCGCTTCAAGGGTGAGGCCCGAACGTTCGCCCGGGTGGGGTTCGGACCGGTTAGCCGAACTGTCCGAAAAGTCGGACCGTCAAATCATCCGAACGGGTGACAGTTGGGACGCCTGGACCCCATCTACCCGCATGAGATTGGGGTGTTCACCGGAATCTGGGTCGCGAGGGTCCGGGGTACCCCTCCGGAGGACGTAGACTCTCCGTGGGTGTTCGTACTCTGCCCGTTCATCGCTGTCCTCTGGTGCCGCGGCCCGGAGGAAGCGGCTCACTCCGGACCACGTGTCCCGAGCCGCACAGAAGGATGACTATGGACGGAAACGAACAACCGGACTGGAACTTCTGGTGCTTCATCGCCAGCCTCCTGGATCTGCTCATCCAGCTGGCGTCGCTCCAGTAGCGACAGTCCGGGTGCCCGTGTCACAGGCCGCCTCCCAGCCAGGGGGGCGGTTCTGTTTTGCCCGGCGCTCCACAAGCCCAAAGAGGCGTGGACGCCTCAGCCAATGTACCTCGGTTTCGCTGAATCATCGAACTGCGCAGATCCGATATCTGCACTCTGACCAAAGCTCTGAGCTTCGGATCCGACAGCAAAGTTGAAAACGTCAGGCCGCCTGTCCGGTGCAGGACGCGCCTCTGACATCATTGGCTCTGACCTGCATCAACATTGCTCCGGGTGTTGCCCGGGCCGTCTGTGTGGCTGGGTGACTAGAGCGCCGACACTATTGACATCTTCAGTCGTCACATCGCATGACAGCAGCCAGACCAGTAGTTCTCAGGCGCAGTGTTGTTGACAGGAAGGTGATCGATCTATTGGGCTGCACGGCGCTGATTGTGCGTCAGTGTGGCTGTAGATGACTGAGGTTGCCTCGGTTGGTGAGCGCACTTGCAGCGTCTGAAGCGATCGTGCGTCACGTGGCGACAGCAGACGATCCAGGGTGGGTTGACCTAGCGTCGTCCACGCAGACGCTGATCGCTGTAGTTGGTGAAGCCCACTGCCGCTGCCGCGGAGTCGGCGAGTTGAGCCAAAGCGTGTACCGCTGCGTCCAAGGCCGGGGGCGGCAGCGCGCCGACGACCGGCTGATCGGCCTGCTGGTGGCCGCCGTCTTCACCGTCGCCCTGGTGCTGACCGTCGTCAACTGGCTGCTCGTCCACTGGTGGGTCCTGGCAACGTTGCCGGTGCGCTCGCGGTACTGCCTGCGGCGCCTAAATCCACCACACGCAGCAACAGGCGCGGTGGAACATGGCAGCGCGCAGGGCCTGCATCCTGGCCGAGTGCCGCACCAGCGCCCTCAAGCGGCTGCTGCACAGCGAGGAAGCCTCCACAGAGGCGGTGTACGAGGTGGTGCTGCGCCGCCACCCCACCGCTCACCAGGCTGCGGAGGAGGCCGCCGAGCAGGTCCGGTGCCGCACCGCCCAGTGCCTCCTGCAGCAACGGCTCGGCCGGCTCCGCGTGCTGCGCATCCGTGCCGTAGCGGGCCGACTACCGCAGCAAACGCCCTGAACACCGGCGAAGCTGCCAGTAGCCGCAACTGGGCCTGCCAGGTGACGTTCGGAATGCCAGTCCACGGCCGACGTGCGCCCAACTCAAGCCCGTCCTGGGCCGAGCAACCCCCGCGCGCGGGGACGACTCCCGTGTAGCACACCTCAACGTGTGCGAGCACCCCCCGCGGGCGCGGGAGGGCGTCATGGTAGGAACGTTTCTAGGATCGGTGTGGGCGGAGCGACCCTCGTGTGTGTGGAACCGATCCCTAACCTACTCACGTAAGTAGGTTGGCCACGGTTCCCCGCGAAGACGACCAGCACCCGAGCCCGGAGGGGCAGTTCGTACGGCCGCCAGAGACCCGCCGATTAGCGCGGGGAGACGACAGCGCGTACGGATATCCGTACGTGCTCAGTCACGAACTACTCCTGCGAGCCCGGGGACGAAAGCTCGGGCCGGGGCTTGGGCTCCGCGCCGTGAGTTGTCCGCGGTCGCCGCGAACGGATGCGCACCGGCCTGCAGACGGTCGCCGACTACATCGGGCGGCGCACCCGCTGGACCGCGGAGGGCGGCCTGCTCACTCGCGGCTACCCCCGCTGGGTGCGGATGCTGGTGATGGCCTCGGTCACCCTGGACACCGGTGCGCGATCCGGCTGGAGGACCTTTCTCCCGCTTTGGAGAAGGTCCGCATCGTGCGCCGGCCGCAGAACCGCCGTCCGGACGACCCGGTCTCCGTCGAGATCTACCCGCTGCGGAGGGCGACCCGGGCCGCCCTGCAGCGCTGGTTCCTGGTGCGCCGCCTGCTGATGAGCGAGGTCACGGGGAGCGCGGACGCCCTGTGGGTCTCGGTGCGCGGGAACCACTCTGGCACCGTCGATGAGGAGACCGGCCCGCAGCACCGGCCCGCCGGCACCCCCCTGCAGCCACGCGGCGCCGACCGTGCGTACACCGCGGCGGTCGCCAAGATGAACATCGAACTGGCCGGGACCGAGAGCTGGAGCCCGCTCCCGGAGCGGATGGAGCAACTGCGCCGCGGCGTCACGGCCCCGAGATCTACCTCGTGCCGCCCCGCCCGGACGTCGAGCTCGCCGCCATTTACATGGCCAAGCTGGAGCAGGCCGGCCGCCAGCTCGCCGCCCTGCCCGACGCCAAGGCCACTGCGACCACCGGCCGTACCGCCCGGGACGAGGCCCGGCACGTCCTGCGCGAGGCGTGGCGACCCGGCGTCGAGCACCAGGTGCAGCTCGACGTACTGTCCGTCTCCGGCCTGCTCGCCTACGACACCCCGCGCGCCGGATGGAAGCCCGAACTGCTGCGGACCCTGGACCGCGCTGCCCGCCTCGCCCCGCTGTAGACCCCTTGGGTCCAACAGGTCCAACCAGCCCCGGCCGTCTCCGCGCGCGGGGCTTTCGCCTGTCCAGGCGGCATGCGGCCGGAACACGCCGTACGACGGTGAGGCGGGAGGCACCATGGTCCCGAACCGCCCGTCGACCGCAGGAGTACCGCGCCCGTGTTCCGCGACCACCACCGACTCAAGGGTGGCGCCTCCCAGCTCGGCGCCACCGGCCCCGGCCGGGTCGGCCCCTTCGGCCTCTGGCCCGCCGACGAGCACCAGGACCACGAGCCCGCCGAGGGCCGGGCGGGGGAGACGAGGAGCGCATGACCGAGGACCGCGGGGCCGCCGGCCCGTACATCGAGTACGACGGGCTGCCCGTCCTGCACCGTTCGGAGGTGAAGCTGCCGCTGATCCATCCGTACGCCCCGGTGGAGGCCGGGCGCTACGTCACCCCCGGCGGCGGGCGGCTGACCATCCGCAAGGCCGCGAAGAACGCCGCCCATCTGCGGATCACGTTGGATCACCTCGGCTGCCCCGCGCAGTGCACCGAGGAAAAGAACGCCGCGTTCAAGCGGCTCGCCCTGGCCGCCGAGGGCTACTGCGTCCAGGCGAAGTGCCGCCTCTTGACCGAGCGCGAGGAGAAGAACAGCGTCGCCATCGCCTCCAACGAGTCGTTCGGCGGCTGGACGAAGACCTTCACCGACCCCCGGCTCTGCGCGGCCATCGTCGATCGCCTCACCTTCAACGGCACGATCATCGAAACCGGCACCGACTCCTACCGGCTCGCCTCCACCCGCGCCCGAGCCGAGGAACCCGCCAAGGCCGGCTGACATCCGCTGGCTCCACTCCGGCCTCCGCCCGTGAGGCCGGCGGCCGATCGGGCTGCGGAGCTACTTGCTGGCGCGGGCCACAAGCAGCGGCTGGAAGAAGCCTGTCTCTTGCGGCATTCGCCAGCCGGGGTCGACAAACCCGGCCTCAGCTGCGAGGCCGGCCAGTCGGTCCTGGCCGAGTGCCCAGTAGGTGGTCCGACGGACCTGGACGCGCCATTCTCCGCCTGCCGGAAGGAGTTGGAAGTGTTCCAAGTCGTAGCGCTCGCCGTCGTCGTGCCAGTGCCAGAGCTGGAAGGTGACTGTCCGTTCTCCGCCGCCGGCGGCCTGGTGGACTTGTGGAGGCGTCGAAGCGGGGCGGTCGCGCAGCAGGTCGTCATAGGGGCGCGTGCTGACCAGCAGCAGGCCATCGGGACGTAACACACGGCGCATCTCGGCCAGGGCAGCGTGCACATCCTGCTCCGTCAGCAGGTGAGGCAGCGAGTTGTCGGCGCAGACGACGGCGTCGAACTGGCCATCGGGAAACGGGAGGCGCCGCATGTCGGCGGCGGCCGTGCACAAGCTCAGGCTATGGCGGGCGGCCTCACGAGCAGCGCGGGCGGCGGCGCGGGGGCTGAGATCCGTCCCGGTGACGCGGTGCCCGCGCAGCGCCAGGCCGATGGCCTGCGTGCCAATGCCGCAGGAGCAGTCGAGCACCGCTGCGCGATCCTGGCCGATCAGGGCGTCCAGCGCGTCCCCCTGCCGGCGGATGCTCGCGTCCCAGTCTGAATAGATCAGGTGGTAGTCGTCGGCAAGTTCGTCGTAGAAGTGCGCCACTGATGTCTCGGCCATGGCCCGAGATTACCGGGCCTGGTTTCCCGGAGGCTTTGGTCACCCCCGTGGTCGACGCGAACGCCCTCACCACCGACAGTGCCGTCATTTCTCGTGAACATCTACGCACGCGCTGATCGCCGACTGCTGCTGAGACTCATCGACAAACGCTGCTGCTGGACGTGAACGAAGCCAGTTGCGCTCACCGTCGTCGCAACCGCTGGCGCGGGTGAGCACATCTGAACAGCATTTGAGCACGAAGTGGCCTGGTGACTGAGCAACAGGTTCGGCCACAATACAACCAGACCCGGTGACGAAGAATGATGACGGGTTGCAGGTCTGCGTAAAACGAAGGGTTGCATCAGTGAACAGGATCGATGCTGCTGGGTGCTAAATTGGCAGTACCGGCCCTGCACACGTTTCCGGGTACCGTTCACGTTGCTGGTGGGCACGCTGTAGAGCATGTGGGGCTGATGGCATGCTTCGGAAACTGCTCCCGACCCAGAGGCGACTTCATTCTTTGTTCGTCGGTTTCAAGACAGTTTGCGTTAAATACCCAAGACAGGTAGGAGATAAGCGATGCGGCTCATCAGGAAAATAGTTACCTCGACAGCAACCATAGCTGTAGTTACGGCAATAGGGCTGGCGGCAGCCCCATCGGCGATGGCTAGCGACGGTAATGCAACGCTCCCTAATGGAAACTTGTCGTTTGTCCCGGCTGTTAGCGCTTCGAACTGCACACAGTCAACGCTCAACGGTCTGATGGCGCGGTCGAGTGCGATTGCAGAAGCCAGCGACCGATTGGATCGTTACATCGCTCTCACTCAGAACGAGAACTCCATCCGTGAAGCCCTCGCAGAACGGAACGCCCTTGAACTGCAGTATTGGGCACTGAACCTGCACATGCGGGCGTTCGTGGATGGCTGTCGCGCCGCAATGCATCCCATAGGTTAGCAAGCAATGGGCCTTTTCAGCGTTGCCGCTCCAAGGCGAGGACCGCAGCAGCGATGACCATCATCCGGTTCGGACTGCAGCGGCTTCGGCGGAAGATCCGCCAGGACTTCAGCCGGGCGACACCTCGTTCGACAGGAGCACGGGCATGGGCGAGTGCCCGGTTCAGCGTCCGCTCGGTCGGTGACAGTTCTCCGTTGGGCGGGCGGCGGATTGCGGTGGTGACCCGGGCGCCGGCGCCGATGTAGGCGCGGTCGGCCACGATCGGGACGCCTTGCCGTTCGCAGATCCGGATGATGCGGTGGGTGCGGGCGGCGGTCAGATCGTGAGCGCGGCCCGGCAGTGCCGGCGAGATCCACAGCAGCCGGCCTTCGGGATCGGTAACGACCTGCACGGTTCACGCCGTGGCGCCGGTGCTTGTGGGAGTAATCGGTGCGTCCGTCGCCCAAGCGGTCGCACTCGCTGAGCGTGCCGTCCAGGAGCACGTAGTCCGGGTTGTGCTCGCGCAGGGTCTTGAGCAGTCCCGGCGCCCGGTCCGCGAGGAGTCGCACGACCGCGGAGGTGTAGGCGTGGGCCGTGCCCACGGATATGCCGAACCCGGCGGCGATCTGGCCGAGGGTGTCGTGCTTGCGCAGGTAGGCGAGAGCGACGAGGGCGCGCTGATGCGGGCGGAGCTTGCAGCGTCGGTCACCCTCACGGGTGACGATGAGCATCGTGACCCACTCGACCAGCGCATGAGGCAGGTCGAGTGCGGCAGGATAGGGAACCAACAGGGCTCCTGGACCGGCAGGTGGAGACTTCGAACACCTCATCCAACGGCGCAGGGGCCCTGTCCGTTGCGGGCACCGAGGCCATCAGCCCCTCCACGCTGCCGGGGGCGGCCTCGATGAGAACGTCGCCGCGCCGGTCACGGACGTACTGCTCGGCCCAGGTGAACCAGGCCCGGTAGTCGGCGCGGATCGCCGCGCCGGCGCTGCGGGGGTTGTCGCGCAGCAGGGGGAAGTAGTCGGGGTGCTGGGCCTTGAAGTTGTCGCCGACCAGCCGGGTCGTTCCGGGCCGCATCGCGCGGCGGACCATCCGGGCGGCCAGCAGCTTGCCCGCCCCGGGCTGCCCCATGACGTAGACGGCGCGCGGATCGTCCCGGGTGACGATGCCGTTCAGGTAGGACGGGACGATCAGCTCGTCGAAGACCCACCGGTGCTCGCTGGTGGAGAGCCGGTGGTAGTCGACGCCCGGCGCGCGCCGTCGGGGCTGGGCGATGCGGCGGACCGGCTCGGCGAGCGCGGCGGCCCGCCGCGCGTCGCGTACGACGGCCAGGCGCTCGTCCTCACCCGGTACGTCGCGGTGCACGCGCACCTCGGCGCGGGCTATCTCGTGGTGGAACGCGGCCGTCTCCTGGGCCGTCCATGCGCGGGCGCGGCCGCGGGCGACCGCCTTGTCGGCGGCGGGCCGGCGCCGCCACGCGCCGTCGATGAGCTCGTTGTTGTACAGCACCGTTGCGTCGCGGGTCACCACGGTGATGCGGTCGGCGAGCTGCTCGGCCTCGATGACCGCGAGCGTCGGGAGCATGTTCGTCGCGCAGGAGTCGTGGTTGGTCCACGACACGAACCGGCCGCCCGCCCCCTCGGAGGCCTCGGTGAGGAACCGATCGAGGATGCCCAGCTGGCTCCACGCCTCCGGCGTCGCGAGCGCGACGACCTCGATCCGGTGCCGGGATCGGCGGTACGCCGCCGATGCCGCACGAAAGTCGTCGAGGTCGGCGAGGGCGGTCTCGACGACTGCGTCCAGGCCCTGGTCGCGGACGTACTCCTCGACGGCTGCCTGCCAGGAGCTGGTGTCCGGCCGGACCTTCGCGCCGGCGGTACGGACGTCGGCGGCCAACGCCGCAGCGTAGTGACGGTGGGCGGCCTTGTAGAGGTCGCGGCCGATTCGTACGGTGCCACCGCGCTGCCTGAGGGCCGCTTGGACCAAGTCGGCGACCTTCGTCTTTCCAGCCCCCGGCTGGCCACCGACGAACCCCACGACCGGACGGGCCTGGGGCACGGCGCTTGCAGCGGCTGCGGGCAGGATCACCCGCCGCAGGACGTCCCGGCTCTCGGGGGCCGAAAGTACGGCGCAGTCGTCCACGTCGTCCACAGGGCCTCCAGCGCTTCCACGGTCGAGATCGTCCTGGCAGACCACAGCCGCTATGAGCAATCCATGTGAAATCCAATGTTAAATCCAATGAGTGATTGAGGTAGTATGCGGCATGGAGGTGAGCTCTGTGCCCACTGAGAACGAGCTGTTCAGCGCCGTCGACGCGCTGCTGGAAGAGGTCGCTCAGGACGATCTCCCGGCACCCGAGGAGCGCAAGCGTCTGCGCGAGGCCGCCGGGCTGAGCCAGGAACAGATCGCCAAGGCTCTGAAGAGCCGGCGGGAGACCATCGGGAACTGGGAGTCAGGCGTCACCGAACCGCGGCCGCCCAAGCGTGCCGCGTACGCCCGGCTCCTGGAGGGCCTCGCCGCCCGCTTCCCCGCCCCTGCCGCCGACGCGCCCACCCCCGCTCCGGCGCCGACGGTGCCGGAGGCGTTCACCGGCCCCGCGCCCGTCCCCACCCCGGCGGCCGAAGCGCCAGCGCCCCCGGCTGCTGCCGTACGACCGGCGCCCGCTGCGAGGCCTGCCGCGTCGTCCCGGCGCCCGGGTGCGAAGAAGGCGATGGCGAGGAAGACCACGGTGTCGACGGCCGCCGTCGGCCCGCGCTTCGAGAACGGTCCGCTCGCGGTGATCCACTGCGAGGACGGGCAGGTGTCGGCGTACTGCGTCGGCGGCCTGGTCCTGGACGTGCCTGCCAAGAGCATCCCGGCGCTGGTCGACTGGACACTGACCGAGGCCCGCCTCGGGCAGGCCCGGCTGCACCGCCACGGCCGCGACGCCGACCCGATCCTCGTCCTGACCGCGGCCGCGCTCGAGCGCTACGGCCTGCCCACCGCCCTGTCGAATGAGGAACGCCGCGCGGGCCGACTGTCGGCCGGCCACAAGGTGGTCAAGCAGATCCAGCGGGCCGGACTCCAGCTCACCCAGCGCGGCTTCGGACCGTGGGCCCGGGTCTACCGCGACCCGGAAGGCTCGAGGCGGCGCTGCGTCCAGCTGTGCATCCTGCCCTGGAACGCGCTGGACGCCCGCGAGTGGGACAAGAAGGACGACCCGCAGCTGCCGACGATGCACCCGGCCGACCTCGCCCGCTACCTCGGCCTGTACGCGGCCCGGGTGATGACGCCGCGCGGCAGCACCGCGACGACCGGCCTGGAACTGATGACCGCACTACGCCCGCCGACCCGCGCCGAGAAGGACCCGGCCACCGGCGAGTTCAAGCGAGCCGACAACGACGACGCGCTCACCCAGCTCTACCCCGTGGTGGAGTGCGAGGTCCCCGACGAACACCCGATCCTCAAGGGCAAGTTCGCCCGGCACCACATCCGCACCCCGGCCGAGATGCTGATGGAGGAACCCTACGACTGGTGCCGGCCGCTCACCGACGAGGAGTGCGCCAACCCGTACCTGGTCGTCATCGACCTCAACATGTCGTTCGCCGCCGCCGCGAACGGCCTCACCGTCGGACTGAACGGACCCACCCACCTGGCCGGCAACCCGAAGTTCGATCCTGCACTGCCCGGCTCGTGGCTGGTCGACCTCAGCCACGTCGACCTGTCCCGCGTCCAGATCAACGGCCGCACCCTCGACGGAGAGCGGCTCCCGAGCCCGTTCACGCCGAAGGGCGACAGGCCCGAGGGCCCGGCCTGGTACGCCACGCCCACCGTCGCTTACGCGGTGGAGCTCGGCTTCGACGTCGCGCCGATCGAGGCGTACGTGCGCACCCAGACCGGTCGCTACCTGGACCCCTGGTATAAGCGACTGCGCGACGCCTACGTGGCCACGATGGCCGACATGGGCGTCACCACCGACCTCACCGGGAGCGAGTTCCTTGAGGCGATGGCGCGGCGCAAGCAGGTCGACCCCACGATGGCACTGCTGGAGACCGCGATCAAGGCGACCGCGAAGGGCGCCATCGGCAAGCTGCGCCAGCGCAGCCGGGGCCAGGTGCCGTACTACGAGCCCTACCCGGCGCTGAACCGGGAGACGTGGCGCCCCGACATCCGGGCCGCCGTGCTCGCGGCCCAGCGCGTCGGCCTGCACCGCAAGCTGATGAAGACGGCGGCCGCAGCCGACATCTACCCGGTCGCGATCGGCACCGACGCCATCGTCTACCCCTCACCCGGACCGTCCCCACTGGACGTCCTCCCGTACTCCCCCGAGGGCACACCGGCGCCCGGCACGTTCCGGCTCGGCGTCTCGCCCGGCATGGTCAAGCACCAGGGCACCCAGACCGTCCTGTGGGCGGAAGCCCAGTTCGAGGAACACGGCGGCGTCTTCAACATCGCCAACCTCATCAAGACCGACCAGACGGCCGGGGAAGGGGAGTAGCCCACGATGGTGGACTCGCTCGGGGACAGCCTGGACCGCGCACTGGAGTCGGCGTTCACCCGCCGCCCCCCGCAAAGCGCCCAGGCGCAGATGAAGTACCTGGTCAAGCAGCTCAAAGGCACCAAGGCCGCCGCCCAGGCGCTCGGGATCTCACAGCGCACCGTGGAGCGCTACGTCGCCGGCAAGCTCAAGCGGCCCCGCCAGGACCTGCGCGGCCGCATAGAGCGCGAGGTCAAGAAGCGCTGGCAGCCGCAGGTGCGGGCGAAAGCGAAGAAGAAGGCGGCCTCCACCGACGGCCTGGTCGTCACCACACGCGCGAGGTTCGGGTTCACCGCCGCACCCGGCACCACCGACGACGCCCGGATCCGCGACATCACCCAGGCACTGCCACCCGAGTTCGCCGACCGCCTCTTCACCGCCCGGGAGCAGGGCGCCACCGAACAGCAGCTCCAGCAGATCGCCGCCGACGGCCTCGCCCAGATGTACTTCCGCGCCAGCAACACCCGCGCGCACGGCCTGGGCGTGGAGTTCACCGACGTCGAGCACATCCAGATCGAGCTGTAGGCCATGCTCCTTGTACGAGCGCCGTGTCCCCGGCATGGCAGCTGCCGGGGACACGGCGGCGTGCCCGCCAGGACAGCCACGGCACGGTGGCAGCGTTGACGGCCCCGCAACGCCGCCAGGCGGGTGGTGCCCTCCGTGCCGGACAAGGCGTTCAGCAGTCGTCGACGGCGACGACGGCCGGGTCGGAGCAGGCACGAGCGGGGCGAGGGCGGTGGCGGCTCGGGTGAGCGGCTCCCGTACCGCAGCTGTAGTCTGCTTGCCCGCCACCCGATCCCGTGCAGTAAGTTCGTCTGCCTCGCAATGAGGTTCGCAGGTGACACAGCGGTTAGCACGGCCCAGTGCGGGCGTCACGCTGAGCAAGGGCTGCGGTGAGATTGTTTCGGACCGTCACCGTGATCGGATGTTCTTCGCCGAGCACCCGCTCGCTGTCGGTGAGGGTCTGCTCGTACAGGGCGATGGCGCGGCCCAGATCCCCTGCTGACCTGTAGGCGTTGGCGAGGCTGTTACGGGAGGTCAGGGTGGACGGGTGGTCCTCGCCCAGCACCCGCACCCGGTCGGTGAGGGTCTGCTCGTACAAGGCGATGGCGCGGCCCAGATCCCCTGCTGACCTGTAGGCGTTGGCGAGGCTGTTACGGGAGAACAAAGTGTCGGGGTGGTCCTCGCCCAGCACCCGCACCCGGTCGGTGAGGGTCTGCTCGTACAGGGCGATGGCGCGGCCCAGATCCCCCGCCGACCTGTAGGCGTAGGCGAGGTTGTTACGGGAGGTCAGGGTGGACGGGTGGTCCTCGCCCAGCACCCGCACCCGGTCGGTGAGGGTCTGCTCGAGGAGAGGGATGGCGCGGCCCAGATCCCCCGCCGACTCGTAGGCGCCGGCGAGGTTGTTACGGGAGGTCAGGGTGGACGGGTGGTCCTCGCCCAGCACCCGCTCGCTGTCGGTGAGGGTCTGCTCGTACAGGGCGATGGCGCGGCCCAGATCCCCCGCCGACTCATAGGCGTTGGCGAGGTTGTTACGGGAGGTCAGGGTGGACGGGTGGTCCTCGCCCAGCACCCGCACCCGGTCGGTGAGAGCTCGTTGGAGGTATGTGATGGCGCGGTTGGGCTGGCCTTGGTTGTTGAGGAAGCTTGCGGTGCGGTCAAGGATTTCTGCAGTGGTAGTGGTGTCGGTGTCCTGCGGGGTGTGCTCGGCGAGGGCGACGATGTGGGGAAGCAGGGTGCGCCAGGCGGGCCAGGTGTTGGGAGTGGTCCAGGCGGCGGGCAGGACGGCGCGCAGGTTGACAGTGGCCCGGTCTCGGGCCTGGGCGATGAGGGTAGGGCTGCGGTGGGGGTCGTCGGGGTCGGGGGTGCGGGCGAGGGCCTGGACGAGGCGGTGGACGGCCAGGGTCTGGGTGGCGGGGTCGGCGGTGACCATGTTGTAGGCGGTCAGCAGGCCGAGTGCCGTGTGCATGGTGGGTGGGTCGTCGGGGCGGACCGCCAGGGTGGCGGGGATCTGGTCGGGGGCGTACCAGGCCAGGATGCGCAGCAGGCCGGCGGCCTGGGGCTGGAGGTGAGTGATGCGGTCGAGGGTGATGTTCCAGATCCGGGCGATGGTCCGCTCGGCGGGGGTGGTGGCTGCACCCTGCCGGTACATCGCCGCCGGGTGCCGGGCGAGCAGCTCCAGGTAGGTGCGGGGGGTGGTGAGCGGGTTCTGTGCGAGGTACGCGGCGGCCTGTTCGACCGCGAGGGGCAGGTGGCCCAGTTCGTCGCACAGGTCGGCAGCACCGTCCAGGTTGCGCGCGGGGCTCGTTGCGGTGGCGATCCTGGTGAGCAGAGCGAGGGATTCTTCGGGGTGGAGGACGTCGAGGCGGACCAGCGTGACCGCAGTGCTCCAGCCGGTGGCGAGGCGGCTGGTGATCAGGAACCGGCCGCCGCGGGCACGGCCGAGCAGGCCGGCGATGTGGCCGGGGTCGGTGATGTTGTCCAGGACGATCAGCCAGCCGGTGTGGCAGGCCAGCCACTGCAGGCCCCACTCGGCGAGCGCCTCGACCGACAGAGCTCTGGCCAGGACGGGCTGCAGGGCGGTGGCGAGGTCGGCCAGACCCTGCCGGACAGCGGTCGGACTGTCGGCGGTGATCCACCGGACCGGGGCGTAGCCGTGAGGGCGGGTGGCGGCCCAGTGGGCGGCCAAGGTGCTCTTGCCGATCCCGCCCAGCCCGTGCACGGCCTGAACCAGGGCCACACCGGGAGCGGCGAGGGCGGCGTCGAGCCGCGCGAGTTCGTTGCCGCGTCCCACGAACAGACCCGGCCCGTGGGGCAGGTCGTCCAGACCCGCGCGGGCCTCCACCTCGGCGGGAGCCCGCAGCTCCCCGGGGGGCAGGTGCACGGTGGAGTTGTAGATGCCGGAAACGGCGATCCCCCCGCCGGTGGCCGTCGCGTCCCCGCTGCGCAGCACCTCCTGCCACGTCCCCCCCGGTCCGGGCGCCATGGACGGCCGGATGCTACCGTCGGCCGGCGGGGCCTGGCCGGTGCCGCCCGTATCCGCCCGCACAGCCAGGTCCGCGCTTGCGCCCGTGCTGTCCTTGCGCCACGGCCAACGGACCATGCCGCCCCCCTCTGGATCCCTTACCGATTCCGGCGTACCGGGGCTACTCGTTGACGATGCCGCTGACGGCGCTGGAGCCCGCCCCGGTGGCCTCGGCGTCCCCAGTGTGCACCGCCCGCGCCGGGCCCAGGGCTCCGCCGCTCTTCTTGATACCGGTGACCGCGCTTCCCCCGTCATGCGCCACCGCCCGCCCCGTGGCGACGGCCGCATCACCGGTCGATGCGGCGACGAACGTCAGCAGCTCGCGCAGTTCCCCGGCCACGCGGTCGCGCCCGGCGTCGTCGAGTCCTTCCAGCAGGGCCTCGAACCGCCCGGCCCACAGACCCTCCTGCCGCAGCCGTTCCGCGGCCGCGTCCCCCGCACCATCCGCAACCAGGACCCGGGCGGTGTGTTCGAGCCGTTCGAGTTCGGCCTGCGCCCGCGCGGCATCACCGCGGCCGAAGATCAGCCCGACCCGCCGCTGCAGCTCGTTCCACGCGTCCGTACCCGCGGCCTGCACCACCGCGCCGCCACCCGCCGCCGCCAACGCCGTCAACGCCTCCGCCAACATGCTCCTGCCCCTTTCCGTATCCGCGGATGGCCGCCCACCGCCTTGGAGACACCGAGCGACCGCACAACCGTCACCCCGCAACACGTTCAGCAGCCACGGGGAGTTCCCGGTCCCGACAGCATGCGTGGCCCGCCACCGAGCCGTACCGCAGCGGTGGCGATCGGGTTCGGTACGGCGGTCGAGCGTGGCTGCTGGCGGGGTGCGCCGCGCTGTTGTCGGACCCGGGTCTGAAGGGGTGCGGCTGATCCGGTGCGCTTGGCGGCCGTGGTGCTGATGGTGAAGGTGTCGGCTGGCTACAGCACGCGGATCACCGCGAAGGAGCTCGGTCGGTGGATCGGGCTAAGGCCGTCCCGGGCCGCCCACCTGCTGATCGCGAGCCGGGCTGCCTCCGGCGCTCGCGATCACGTCCGACGATGCCTCGGCCCCGGCAGCCGCGCCGTCGGGGCCGAGGGGGCGGCTCGCCTCTCCCTTTCCTGGACTAGGTACTGGGCATGAGCGGGATGCCGTACTTCATCCAGCTCTGCATGGCGCTTCGGGAGTGGCGGCTGGCTGCCCCGGTGGCGCAGCGACCATGGAAGTTCCACCACAGGACGGCGAGAACGTGCTCGCCGATGTCGATGTATACCGGGCGTCGGCAGGCTTGCAGGGTCGGCCAGCAGGGCTGCCAGCGAAAGACGATGTCCACGCGGTCATCTTCCTGCAGAAGTAGACGGTGGTCGGTGTAGGCCTTGCGGCCGTCGAATAGCCAGGCGTCGGCTGTTTGCTCGCGGGAGCGGAACTCGTCCGGGCCGAGCGCGCGTGACTGGATCTCCAGTCGCCATCCGTTGTACAGAAGGCAGTCGCTGCGCCGGTCAGGGCCACGAAGTTCGGTCGCACGGCCCCAGTTCTTCCACCCGCGGTGCCAGCAGGACTCACTCACTGTGCGGCGGCCTCCTGGAGCAGGGACACGTCCTCCTGGTCGAAGCCGAACAGGGTCAGGTCGGTCCGGGCCAGGTGCTCGGGCAGTGTCATCATCACACCGGGTTCTTCGATCGTGGCGCGGAGCCGGTCCAGGCGCTCCTTGCTACGCAGGGCATTGAAGCGCCGGCGGCGCTGTTCTCGGCGACGGATGTCTGCGTTGGTCGACTTGACGATCTTTCGCAGTCGGCTGATCTCGGCGGCCTCGGCGGCGGCGAGTTCCGGCAGAACCTTCTCCAGCTCGTCGACCTCGTCGAGCAGCAACTGCCGAGGCGACTTGTCCTCGATGACGCCCTGCTCATCGACGGTCGTGATACCGATGACTGTCGGTCCCTTCTTTGACCGCTGCTTCGGCACTTGGCCATCACCATCTGAGGTGACGTCCTCGATGGCGGCCGCAGCCATCTCAAGATCAGACTTGATCTTCGAGTATCGGCTACTACAGGCCGACTTGAGCAGCTTGTCGAGGAGCGGGGCAAATTCGGGGTTGTACTTTTGACCGGACACATTCATGAAGAGCCGGGCCCGCTGCTCTGTTTCCGATCCGCCCGCATTCATGGCGCGCAGTACTTCGCGGTCCAGCGGGTCACGCACTCTGTTGGAATAGCGACCCCGGGGTTCGGCGGACACGTGAGTGGTCATGCGGTTTCCTCACTTTGCACGAGTCGGATAGAGCGGGGGCGGACCTGGAGGACGCGCTCAGTCCAGTCGTTGACGCTGTCCCTGAGCATCTCGATCGAGTCCCAGACGTCCGGGTCGTCGATGTCGGCAAACTCCTCGGGAGGGAATTCCAGAACGACGCGGGATGACTTATGTACCTGGTCGAAGAAGCGGACAGCCCATGCGGCTCGCGGATCCTCCTCCTCAGGGCCGGTGAGCTGTCTCACCGCCTCCGCTGCCCGCTCCTGCCGGGTCTGCAGCGCGCTGCGCACGACGTCGGCAAGCTGGGGGTCGGCGCGGAGAAGATCACGCACAGCGCCCGAACTCACGAGGGCTTTGGTGGCGGCAGCGTCACTGGCGATGTGCGCTACGACTGCTTTCTGCACGTCTGGCCGAGCGAGCTGGGCCACCACAAGCGACGGAGTGATGGACTCACTGTGGCCGGCGTTCCCGATTCGTTCCCGATAGGTGTCCCTATTCAAGAGCGCCGCTCCGCGCCGCTCTGCTTCATCGAGGAGCTCGAGAAGCACTTTCACCCGGCGTTTGCGGTCGTCGTCGTCAGCGCTACAGCAGTCCACCAGTGCGGACCAGGGCACAGCCACGGAGGTGCCCTCGATCCGAGCCCGCAGGGATGCCGGCATGGTGGACGAGGTACGGCAGTAGTTCACGAGCGTGCCCACTGCGTAACCGAGTTCTTGCGCCAGGGGGAGCAGAGTGGAATGTGCTGCCGCCTGGGACCCGTGGACGATCTCCGCGCATACGTCTCCCAGGCCGAGGCGGGCGGTCACCCGCTCGCGTGTAGACCTGTGGTCCAGGCCAGCGAACTTCCTTGCCCGCTTCAGCTGTTCCTCGGTGAACCCCCGTCTCGCAGTGTCCCGCGCCAAGGGTTCTACCCATTCTTCGTGCATGGCGCCGAAGGTAGAGATGGGGACTGACATTCCAAGGCCCGCTCTTCACTCATTCGGCCCAGCAGTCACTAAAACGCGTGAATATTCTTATCGCATATCAAAGCAATTTACGATTAGAAGGAGTCACTTCTTCACGCTGCCGGGGGCGGCTTCGATCAGGACGTCGCTACGGCGGTCGCGGACGTACTGCTCACCCGGGCGAGCCAGGCGCGGTAGGGCCCACGACCTGGGCGTGGAGTTCACCGACGTGGAACGGCTCGACATCGAGCTGTGATCACCCGCCCATAGCTGGGGCCCCGAACCGCGCGCCGGTCCGGAGCCCCAGCGACATGCCGCCGCAGGATCAGCCAGTGGCGGCCTCTCCTCGGCAAGCTTCTTCCCCACCTGCTGGTAGTCCTCGTACGACACAGCGTTCAGCGCCTCGATCCGGCGAGCGTCTCCACCGTCTCGTCCTCCTTCATCGCGGTGTCCATGAACTTCAGCAGCAGCTCCACGCGGATCTGAACGGCCGCGCATTTCCTCCGGGGGCATGCCGGAGGGCGAGCCCGGCGGTGCGCCCCAGGTCAGAGATGGTATGACGCAGATCACAGAGGAGGATGCAAGATTTATTGCCGGACCAGGGCGCTCCCGGGCCTAGGTAGAGAAGCCTCATTCGCCTTGACACCGCTGGAGTTCCACGTGAACACGCCGCCCCGACCAGATCCAACTTCCCTGCAGGACCGCGTTCGTGCAGCTTGTGAGTCTATGGAGCAGACTCTCGAGTCGTTCCACGCAGAGATAGACGGTGCCGACGGCCGCAGGCTCTGCCATCGCGAGCACCTGATCCATCTGGCAGTCCAAGTGATCGAGGAGTTCCGCAAGTACAAGCACGAACTAACAGCCGCGCTGGCAGAACTGCGGCCGGAGGAAGGAGAGACGCAGTCCTCAGCTGAGGACCGGGCGAAGAAAATCTTCGGACCCCGTCGCTGTGCCGAATTCCTCGCACTCATTCTGCTGCAATTGGATGCCGTGCTCAGGCGGCCGCACGTGCTGGTCGTGTTCCATCCACATGTACATGAAGCGTTCCTCGCACGGAACGCCGCTCTTGAGGGCGACGCTGAGGTTGTCGACGCGTTCACCAAAGACGTACTGGGCCGGCACCCCGGCCGCTGGCGCGGAGCCGTGGAGATGGCCCTGTTAGGGGACTGGGTCGACCTGTTGGCATGCAGAGACGGTGTTTTTTACGTCAAGGACGTGCTCGAGCGTGAGGCGGAGGAGCACCACAGCCAGCTGCAGCCGCTGTGGGAGCGGAAGGCAAGGGGGAAGCGGACCCTGCTGCTGGGGCAGCCGGTTGACGCGACCCGAACCGTCGAAGACCTGCTGGTCGATCACCGCACCCCCGAACAGAAGCTGCTGTCCAACGAGCTCGACACGCGGATCGCTTCGGTGCTGAAGGCGATGCGACCTGCCGAGCAGGCCCTCGCCCTGGAGTGGTCAGCGGCCCGCGACTCCTGGGGTTCGGTAGCCAGGGAACTCAGCTACGAGCGACAGTTCGGAGACAGGGTGCGGCGCAAGCTCAAGAGACTGGGCGACCGCCACATGGACCGGGCCGCGGCGGCAGACCGCACCGCACGGAGACTGAAGTGAACATACTCTCCGCCGCGCTGCCCGAATTCCTCGGGAGCCTGGGCGCCACACTCATCGTGGCGCTGGCCGGCTGGATGAAACGCCGCTGGCGCCGACAGGCCCGCACGCAGGACACCACGCTGAGTCCTGCGACCGGTGAGACCGGCCGGACCGGGGCCATGGACCGCCCCGGCCCGGCCGCTGACCAACGTCAGCCAGCCGATCCGGCATCCAGGACTTCGACGACTCCGCTCGCCACGCTGCAAGTGCCCCAGCACGAAGCGCCGAACGCTGTGATCGGCGCAGCGCTGTCCAAGGGCGGGGCCTCGGCCACGGCGTCGATGACGGCGAGCACCTCTTCGTGAAGGCCACTGGACAGCTCCGCCATGACGCCGGGCAGCCGGCGGGAGGCGGCGGCCGCGGTGAAGAACAGCCTGGTCATGCCGAGCTGCCCTGCTGTTCCGTCCGCACCTCAGCTCCGGGGGCAACGAGGCCATCGAAGTTGCCCACTGCGGTGGCGTCGCCGCACACACCGGTGGAGTCGGTGTCGACGGGGGTGAGAGTGCCGTTACTTCGCACGGTCCAGGCCACCAGCGGGTCCACGTTGGACGAGCCGTCCTCTTGCTTGTACCGAGCACTCCACCCACCCCCAGGGATAGCGGCGACAACGGGGTGCCCGCCTTCCGAGAGGCCGGTGAAGGTGCGGCCGTTGTTCGCCGGGACAAGTCGACCGCTGCGCTCATCAACGACGAGCGCCTGGCCTTCGTCGTCCCAGGCGATGACGGGCTTGCTCCTGTAGACCGTGCGGCCGCCCTCTTCCTGCTTGTAGTGCGCTTCGTAAGGGTGTTGTGCAGGGATCACTACGTCTCCTGGGCAGGTCATTACTGGACTTGGTGCGACCGTACGGCCGGGGCGGTCTGTCCGTCCCAGGGTTTGACCAGCGTGACCGGATGCCGTGAGGCCCCGCCCTGCGCTGCTGCGCCGGTGCGGGGCCTCATACGCGTATCCGCGGGGGTCGGATGTTCATGCACGCGCTGCCGTGTCCAACGCCCGAGCTGGCCGTGCGGTCACGGCCCGCCGGGGTCGTCCTGTTGCCCGTCGCCATCTCCTGGATACGCACATCCCCCGCGGCGTACCGGTCCGGGCGATCAGGCGTCGTCAAGCCCCGGCCGGCCCGCACCGGCACGCCGCTCGGCCGCGCGACGGCGGATGACGTCGGGCAGCTGGCGGGAGGCGGCGACCGGGATGAAGAACAGCCCGATCATGCCGAGCCCGGTCACGGCGGCGCTCAGCAGGCCCACCGACACCGACGGGTCGTCGACCGAGGCCACCCCGCAGAACACCGAGCTGACCGCGACGAACACCAGCGACGCGACGATCCACCCCTCCCGCAGCGGGGACCGGGTGCGGGCCACCACGCTCAGCCACCACGTCCAGCCCGCCATCACGCAGAACAGCACGGCCACCGGCGGCAGCAGCATGGGCGGCGCCCACCGCGCGACGTCGCCACGGGGCAGCTCCTGCCCGGTCAAGTAGCCGACCCGGACCAGCCACACCAGGTACACCGGCACCTCGATGGCGATCACCACCCACATCAGGACCCGCAGTCCCCGTAACGCGTCCCGCTGCTCGCCCATCCCCACGCCCTCCCCCTTCGATCACCAGGTCAGGGGGAACGTAGCGGCCCGGCGTCCACGCCGACCAGGGCGCCGTCACCCGCAAGGGTGGAGATCAGCCGCCGTCGATGCGGTCGAAGCCGCGCAGCACGGGGTCCAGCTCGGCGGCCGCGCCGCACAGGGAGCACAGGCGGGTGCCGGGCTGCTCCGCGACGTCCAGCGCCCGCTCCAGGGGCAGCAGCGGCGCGTTCTGCGGGGCCTCGGTGCAGTCGACGGCGTGGAGCACGGCGCCGCCGGGCCCGCGGCCGCCGGCCTTCTACAGCACCCACCCCGAAGGCCGGCGCGGTCCCAGCACCTCGCGCACCGCCGACGGCGGCGGCAGCCGCTCGGTGGGCACCACATCGTAGGGGGCGCCGTCGACCGGCCGGACGTGCTCGGGGGCACGCACCCACACCCGGTACTCAGCGGCCTGGACGTCGCCGTCGTACAGCCAGCCGCGAGGCGTCTCGCGCCGGGCCCACAGGCGCGCGGTGAGCTCCTGGCCGTCCGGCAGGACCACCCGCACCGGCACCGGCATGCCGTCCGCAGGAGTCGTCATCATGGCCACCACGGTAGGCAGCCCCGCCCGCCTCGAGCGCCGTCACCCGCGCGGGTGCCAGATCATCGGCCTCTGTCCACAGGCGGCCCGGCGTGTCCTGGGCGGCATGGACGACACCACAGCGCCGCCGGCCTCGCGCCCCGGCAAGATCCGCGCCGCGCTCGCACGAGCTGAGCGCGCCGTGTTCACCCGCCCCGCCCCGAAATCCCCGCGAGCCCAGATGAAATTCCTTCGCACGCGCGTGAAGGGCTCGACGCAGGCCTTGGCCGAGCGCCTCGGCGTGTCCCGGCGCACGGTGCAGCGCTACCTCGCCGGAGACGCCACGAAGCCTCACAAGCGCCTCCGGGAGGTTCTGACGCAGGAGACCGAGGAGCAATGGCAACCGCAGGTCAGGGCGCAGGCGAGGCGGCGCGCGGCGACCTCCGGCGGTCTTGTCATCACCTGCCGGGCCACCTTCGGCTTCACCACGAACGGCACCTCGGACGACGCCCGGGTGCGGGACATCATGACCGCTGTCTCGCCCTCGCACGCCGCCCGGATCCTGGAGGCGCAGGAGCGTGGAGCGACGGACGATGAGCTGCAACCGCTGCTCGCTGAGGCCATCACCGAGTCCTATTTCCGCGAGGGAGGGACAGCTCGCGCGGGCCTGCGCGCTGATTTCCGGGACGTCGAATACCTCCAAATAGATTTCTGACCGCGCCGAATACCCGGCTGCTATAAACCTGTCTACGGCTGCCGCGCACCCGCCCGACGGCCGGGAATTTTGTCACCCGTTTCCGCGACGATTGGGAGGCTCCGTGAGCACCCCTGTTCCCCCATCCCGCCGCCGGCACCTCTCGGCGCCCGGCACGGCCGCGCCCCGCCAGCCGGTCGACCAGGCCAAGGTCGGCCGCCGCGCGGTACGCCGCCGCGCCGCCGGGATGACCGCGACCGAGGCCGCAGTCGCGCTCGAGGACGCCCGGCTGCAACAGCACATGGACCGCGACCGCGAGGACCTGGCCGACAACGAACGCGGCCCGGCCGAAGTAGCCGAGTGGGAGCGCATCGCACTGTTGCTCGCCGCCACCGGCGGCGTCTACGACCCCCAGACCGACGCCGTCGCCCAGGACGAGCTCGCCGCCGACCGGCGGGCCGAGGAAGCCGAGCAGCAGCGCCTGAAGGCCCAGCAGCAGCTCGCCGCCCGCGCCGACGAACTCGCCGCGCTCGCCGGAGCCGGCCGGCTCGACCGGACCGTGGAGAGCCAGCCAGGAGACGAGGCCGCCCGCAACCTCCTGGCCCAGCGCGGCGACTACCGCTGTCCGAAGGTCGACAACTGGCTGGCGCAGGCCCTCGCCGACCACTCCGGTCACTACGCCGAACCGGCCGCGCGCACGGCCGCCGTCGGCTCCCTGCCCCCGGCGGTGCGCGCCCACGCTGCCCTGCTCGCCGCACTCGCCCGCACCGGCGCCCGAGCCTGCGACGGCGAGCTGGAGTTCGCCGCCCGTCTCGCCCAGGCCGACCCGGCCGCTACCAACGCGCTCGCCGCCTGGCTCGACCGCGCCCTCGCTCCTACCGACCCGGCAGGCACGGGCGGCGCACGGTGAGCGCGGCCGACCGCGTAGTGGCCTCCTGGGCGGAGGTGACCGGCTGCGGCACCCGCTACGAGGACCTGACGGCCGACGGCCGAGGGACTGTAAGGGTCCGAGGAGCGCCGGAGCGGTTTTGGCGGTAGGGCTCAGCGCCCTCTAGAGGGGTGGATGCAGCCCGCGCACGGCGCCGGAATTCCGCACCGACCGGGTCAACGCCCGCACTACGATGCGCAGATGAACGAGCTGTCGCCGTCCATACGGCGCACCCTGTACAAGCGCAGGTCGCTGCGCCGCGCGCTGCTTGACACCTCCGTACTGACCACAGACATCATCGCGGCCACCCGGCGGCGGGACCCGTCGTCGTTCGTCGCCGGGGCGCGGGCGGGGACGGTGCGGTGTCTGATCCCGGTTCACGTGTGGGAGGAGGTGCCGCGGGTGCTGGCCGACCGGCACCAGGAGGGCGGGCGGTTCGACCTGGGGCGGGCGCTGGAGCTGTGGCAGTCCCGGTACGCGCCTGTTCTTTACGTCGTGGACACCGCCGGCCTGCCGATGACCCCGCAGGCTCACGTTCTCGCCGGACGGGATGCCTCCGATGTGCCGATGCTGCTGTTGGCCGGGGTGATCGCCCCGGTAGTCATCATCGGGACCGATGCGGACCTGGTCGACAGCGGGCTCGCGTCCAAGGAGTGGCGGGAACTGCGTTCGGCCCTCGGGGACGTGGGGGTGACGGAGGGCAAGATGATCGACCTGGAGCGGCAGGCCAGCGTCTTCCTGAATCTCACGGAGCACGTGGTGAAAGGGGTGATCCGGCAGAGCAGCCCGAAGCGTCTGGCGGCCGCGGCAGTAGTGGCCGGGGCTGTGGGCGGAGCGCTGTACTGGCGGCAGCAGAAGCACCCACGAGTCCCCTCGCAGCGGCAGCCGGTGTGGCCGGTGATGCTGGAACACGTCTCGGCGCGGATGGCCGCCCACGCCGAGCGGCACGCCCGCGGGGAAGACCGGTGGCGGCAGGCGGAGCTGGGGACGCCCGGCGACACGCTGCTGCATCGGGTCGCACGGACATTGGTCAGGTCGCGGGAGCCTCTGACCCGTACGGCGATCGTGAACAGCCTGGGAGAGGCAGTTCCCGGTGCCGGGCACACCGAGCGGATGGCCGCCGTCCGGGATGTGCTGACCGCCCACGCGATGTTCGTGGACGTCACGGGCCGGGGGCACTGGCAGGTCGGCCGCCTCGGCAGCCGGTAACCGGAGAACTCACCTGCACCGTGTCCTCACTCAACCTTTGATGAGAATCGCTCAACCTTCGATGCGACAGGTCAACCCGGCCCGCCGGTGCGGGCGGCTGCCCGGGTGCTAGACGCACCCTGTCACGCTCACCGAACGTCACAATCTGCGTGTCACGCGTCCTGTTGCGCTGCCTGTCACGTCGCCGGGATGGCGCGTGACAGCACCCAAGCAAAAGCCAACTAATTCGGGCATTGAGGCTCGGAATCGGCCCGGAACCCCTCTCGAGGCCGTTTTCGCGTGACAGGCGCGACAGCGTGACAGCATCTCCGGGGGTGATCACGTTGCGTGTGGGGCCGGGTCAGGGGATCTGCCGGACCGAGGCGTCGTGGTGACTGAGGGAGACGGGCGTGTCCACCGGGTGCAACCAGCGCAGCGGCACGGTGAGCGTGCCGATCCGGGGCAGTTCGACGGGCTCGCCCTCGGCGTCCAGCAGCATCCCGGAGACCTGATAGCCGCCCCCGGTCGGGAGGCCGGCCTCACGTGCCTGATCCTCGGTGAGCTCCACCGTGATCCGGGGGCTCGCCCTCATCACCAGGCCGTGCGCGGTCCGGGCGGCGGTGTCCACGTCGACCACGGACAGCAGGAAGTACGTGCCGCGCAGCCAGCTCAGCGGCAACCAGGAGTCGCCCATCTTCTCCGGCCGGTACCGCCGCCACGGGAGCGCGAGGGGCACCTCGCAGCGGTACGTCTCGCCCACCCGGACGTCCTTGGTGCGCATACCTCCAGGGTCCTCCCCGCCGGGCGCCACCGCGCACCGCCGGGTTTCGTCCGTACCGTCCCGGCGCGCCCCGCGCCGGCGCTACGGTGAGGACACACGCCAGCAACCGTCCAGGAGCCCCGGATGAGCCAGCAGCCGGCCCCCGCGCCCGTACCCGACCGTCAGCCCCTCGATGAGAACGCCGCCGCGTCGATCCGCGCGTATGCGGCCGACCAGCGCGCGAAGGTCGACGTCCTCGCTTCGGTGCTGGAGGACATCGCGGAGAACGGCTACCCGGCCGCGGAGTCCGGTGTGCTGTGGGAGGAAGCCCGCGACGCCCACCTGGAGCGCCTCGCCGACGAGCAGCAGTCCCGCCGTGTCGCCTGAGCACGGCCCGCGCCGGTCCCAGGTCGTCCTGGTGGAGCCCGCGCTGAGCCAGCTGGAGAAGCTGACGGCGGCCGAGACGCACCGCCTGGACCGCGCGATCGTCGCGATCAGCGTCAACCCAGAGCTGGGCTCCCCCGTGCCCGGCACCCTGTTGCGCGACTACGTGGACGACGTCGACGGGGTCCGGGTGATCTACTACGTGACCGCCCTCCGGCAGATCACGATCGTGGCGTACGTCGAAGCCTGAAGCAGCAAGCAGCGCCCCGGACCGCGACGGTCCGGGGCGCTGCTGCATCTGCTGCACGGCGGGCGAGGGGTGCTGCACCGGGAGGCCGGAAGCCGGGCGGCACACGGGTGCTGCTCGTGCAGCAGCGGATCCGTGCAGCACCCGGCCGAAGACCCGGCTGCACGGCGGTCAGTTGCTGCCGGTGGCCCACCGCTCCATGGGGCTCGGGTCGTTTTTCAGCAGGGTGTCGCGGCGGTACTGCGCGGTGGCCCGCTTGACGTCCATGGCCTTCGCCAGCTCGCCGTACGAGCCGCCTTCTGCGGCGTGCTGACGGACGGCGGCGTTCTGGATGCCCCCCAGCCGGTCCAGCAGGTCGGCGGATGTTGCGATGGTCGTCTCGAGGTCGTCGAGGCTCGCGTCGCCGGCGCGCAGCTGCGCGAGGCCGTGCAGGACGGCACCGAACCGCTCGGCGAGCTGGCCGACGTCGTCGCCCAGCGCCTGGGCGTCGGCGGCGGACAGCGGGATCGTGAGGTCGGGGACGGGGTCGGTGTGCTCGGGCTCGGTGGTCACCGGGCTCTCCTCCTGGTGGTGCGGGTCGGACAGGGGCGGGGGTGCTGTTCTCAGCGGTCGACAACGTCCTTGTCGAGGTCGCGGTGGTGAAGGTCGACGGCCAGACCGCGCCCCGTGTACCGCTCGGCCAGGTCGGCAACCAGGTGCGCGGCGGCCCTCTCGGCATCACCGGACAGGACAGCCGCAAGCGCGTCGGCCACCGTCGCGGAGCGGTGACGGCCTCCCGCGCACCCGACGGCCACGGTCAACGGCTCATCCTGGCGCGGCCCGGCGAGGTAGGCGTCCACGGTGGCGGCCATGGCGTGCACCAGCGCCAGGACACCGTCGGTGCCCATCACCGCCTCACGCACCGGGGCGTCCCGGGCGGTGAGGTAGCGCAGCTCCGGGCGCAGGTGCGGGTCCCGGAACTGGTGGCGCAGGTCGTAGCAGACGCGGGCGGCCGGCTCCGGGCCGTGCAGGTAGCCGAACGAGGTGATCACCACGGTGACCATCAGAAGCCCTCCCAGGGGCAGTGACGGGTGCGGACGGGGGTCTAGAGCCACTCGAAGGCGCGCCGGACGGCGCCCGCGGCCCCGGCCAGGTTGTCGGCGTGCAACCGCACGTCGAAGTCGTACGGGTCCTCGGCGACCACCATGACCCGCTCGGAGGCGGCGTCGAAGACGCCGGCGAACGCCTCGTGGACACCGGCTACCTTGAGCGCCTGGACGATGTTGTCGTGGTCGGCGCCGCCACGCCGGACGGCGTCGGCAAGCAGGTTGAGCGCGGCGGCCGCGGCCGGGGCGAGCACGGCCAGGCCCTCACCGCCCGTGGCACCGGCGGCCCGCTCGGCCGCCGCCTCGACGCTGCTGATCCGGGCGAGGGCCTTCGACTGCTGCTCCGTGAGGACTCCGATCCGATACGCGGTGGGAAGGTCTCGGTGGTGGCGCGCCCGGGTGGCCGGAGAGCGATGACATTCCGGGGCCGGCCGCCCGGTGGCACGGCAGTGAAGCGCTCAGGCGTGCTGGGCGAGGTAGCGGGCGGCGGTGTCCACGAACTCGTCGTGCGCGACCATCGCGGCCTCGCGAGCAGCGGTGAGTTCCTCGGTGCTGCCGAAGTGGTCCCGCATCGCGTAGGTCAGCGTGACCATGTGGTCGGCGGCGACGCGCACGGCCGGATCCGTGATGAGGACGCGCATCGCAACCAGCGGCCGGGTGACCTGGGAGCGCGTCAGGTGGCTCTCACTGCGCAGGGCCTGGACCCGCTCGTGGTCGGCGCCCTTGAGGATCGCGTCGCCGCGCATCCACATCGTCCGGCGGTGGTCGCTGGCGGCGCAGGCCAGCGCGGTGACGGCCTCCAGGCGGTCCCGCCGGATCGTCTCGCCGTGGCTGACGCGGACGCCGCGCTCGGCGGCCCGCTCCTGAAAGCGCCCGGAGACGATCGAGCCGAGCAGCGTGCCGAGGACGGCGAGGGCGGCGGTGACCAGGGTGAGTAACACGGCGACTCCCGGATCGTATGGATTCCCGTACAGAAGAAACTGTATGGGAATCTGTACAGTCAGGGGAAGGGGGCCGCTCATGATTCTTTTCGCACCGCTTCCGAGCTGCGCGTTTCCCGCTGGCGGGAAGCGCGCGTACGGATCTGACACTCGCTGCCCGCGCTACGCCGACCGAGCTGCTGACGAGCTGTTTGGCCCTGTACCAGGGAACCTTTGTCCACCCGGACGGGGGCCTTCGGTGTCGGCACCGACACAGGGAACGCGATCGGCGCTGCACCGGTGGAGGGTGCAGCGCCGACGACCGTGCGAGCGTGCTGGCCTGCTCAGCTGACGGCGTGCAGCGAACCGCGCCTCTTGGCGGCCGCGGCCTTCTTGGCAGCGGCGGCGGCCGCTCGCTTCTTGCGCTGCTCGGCGAGCTGGTCCTGGTAGGCGGCGACGGCCCGGTGGTAGTCCGCCACGTAGGTCTTGCTGTCCAGCCGGTCTGCCTTGGGCATCGCCTTGACGGCGTCCAGGGCGTCCTCGGGGGAGTTGTAGCCGGCCAGCATCGGGTTGATCTGGTAGACGCCGTTGCGGACCTTCTTGACGAGCTTGGCCAGCTCCAGCTCCCGCAGTGCGGCGTTCACGCTGGGGCGGCTGAGCCCGAGCAGCTGACCGAGGGTGGCCTGGTCCATCGCGATGCGGCCGCCGGCCTCGCTGCGTGCCCGGAGCTTCAGCAGTGCCCGGTAGGCGGCGGGCGGTAGGTCCAGGTCGGCGAGGAGACCGTCGGCGTTGGTCGCCGACCACTTCAAGGTACTCACTGGGCTGATCCCTCCTCCTGGCGCTGCGCGCGGGCCAGCCGGCGTGCAGCGCGTTCCTCGGCCCGCTTCTTCCGTAGCTCCTCGATCGCCTCGCGCATGTGCTCCAGCGACGGGAACCGCACCAGATCCGGCAGGCTCTCGTCCCTGCGGATCTTCGCGATCGTCTGGTCCTGGTCGACCTGCACGTACTCGGCTTCCACCAGCTCCGTGCCCGGGATGAACTCCGCTACACGGTACGAGTAGGGCGGGTTGAACTGGTAGACACCGCGGCGCACCTTGAAGACGATGCCATGGCTCATGACCTCCTGCAGCGCCTCATTGATCTTCGCTCGGGGCACGTCCAGGACCGTCGCCATCTCCTCCTGCGTCAGCCGGATCTGCCCGCCGGCCTTCTGGCAGGCGATCAGCAGCAGGATCAGCCGCAGCGGCAGGGCCTCGCGGAAGTACTGCGCGATCAGGAAGAAGAACTCCAGCGAGTCCATGGAGAACGCCTTGGGACGCTCCGGGGTGTCGTAGAACTCCATCGGCTTGCGCTCGCTGCTGAGCGAGAGCTTCCGGCGCGGGTAGCGGCGAGCGACCGAGTCGAGGTCCTCAACCGGCTGAACCGGCTTGGACCACGCCTGGATCTCATCACCGAGGGGCAGCTCCGTACGGCGCACCGCGCGCTTCGGTGCGGGACGACGGCGCTGTGGCTCGGGTGTCACGAGGCTGCTCTCCACTCCGCTGATCTTGGACGCCAGCAGTATGTCAGCCACGCCGACAAATATGTCGGCCTCACTGACGTTCCGGCGTGTTGTGTCCCCCCAGGGGGGACAGATCTCCCCCTGCAGGCGACGGCAGACCGCTCGACGGGACACCGTCGCGAACGTCGGTCTGGCTGACGTTTCGAGCCTGAAAATGTCGACGTGGCTGACATTTGGTCGGCGATGTGACTACTCAGGAGGTACATATCGCAAACGTTGTGTACCTCCTGGAGTGACAGATCGCCGGATGTGCAGGCCGCTGACCTGCGGGTTCTTGATCTGCGTAAGTATTAGGTGGCTGAGGTCGACCCGCAGGCGCCGGCCGGACCCCGGCGTAGCTGAGGCGGCTTCGCGCGCGGGCCCGTGGGCCCGCGCGGACCGTAGGCGGCACCAGCGGCTCTGAGTCTCGGGCGGTACTGGCCGTGACGGACCAGCAGCAAAAAGGGCGTGGCGGGTGCCGTCGAGGGTTCCGCCGCCCGGCCCGAGGGGCCGTTCGGCTCCGGTACCTCCGCACGCCGAATTCCGAGTTCCCCATTTCCGAGGTTCCGTTCTGTGGTTAAGGCCAATGCGGCGAAGGTGAATTTGGCCAATTCTATCTGTGCTGACTTTCGGTGAAAGCAGAAGTCAAATTCGCGGGTGTTTTTTGCTAGCAATGGTGCGCTGTGCTGGTTCCAGACTCTATCTAGCTCCAGAGAATGATGCACGCTAACTGGACCCGATCACCCGATGGAGGTACGCCCGTCCCGGTGGTCCGGCCTCTCACTCTTCCGACGGCCCGTCACCCCCCCTCCCCTGCCTCTTGCTGCTGCTCGGGCCGTCAGGCCCGTGGGTGGGCCGCGCGGAGCGTGGCGCACCTGGTGGTACGGCGGGTGACGTGGGGTCAGGCGGTGGGGTGGTGGGTGGCTGGAGCGCAGCGGAGGCCACTGGTCCGGCCGGAGGCCGGACCCGGCCCGCAACGCGGGCCGGATGCCCTGCGGTTGGCGGGGAGCGCGGAGCGCGTGCCGCCTAGCGGTGAGCGGAGCGAACCGCATCCGCTCACGCGGAGCGGGAGC
>NZ_BMSK01000030.1 GCF_014649115.1 Streptomyces eurythermus
GATGGCCTCCGCCGGCTCCGACTGGAAGACCAACCCGGCCACCCAGATCAAGTGGGGCCTGGACTACATGAACTCCCGCTACGGCAGCCCCGTCAAGGCCTGGAACTTCTGGCAGGCCAACGGCTGGTACTGAGCCGAGCCGACAGCACCCCACAACGCATCCCGCGCCCCCGCCCACCCGGCGGGGGCGCTTCGCGTGCGTACGGTCAGGAGGTGAACGCCCGCTCCAGCCTGGGGATCAGGTCCCGCAGATCCTGCTCCCAGCAGCCGCCGTTGTGGCCGCCGTTGCACTGGGTGCCCCAGGTGGAACCGTTGCCGTAGTCGACGTAGTGGTACGGCATACCGAGCGCGTCCATGCTGTCCTTGACGTGCCGGGCCGCGCCTTCGAGCCAGAACTCCGGTTCGGTGGGTACGCCGCCGCCGTTGCCCACGTAGACGGAGACGCCGATCCCGGCCAGCTTGTCCATGTGCGCGGCCGGATCGACCTCGTTCCACCGCCAGTCGGCGTTGAACACCGGGTAGGGCGAGCCGAACAGGGCGTCGCTGTCCACGCCGGGCTTGTAGGGCGAGTTGTCGGGGTCGCAGGCGCCGGAGGACGAGCCGCAGATCGCTCCGAGCGCGTCGGTGACGGAGGCGACGACGGCCAGCCGCAGGTCCATGGAGCGGACCGACAGGTCGATGTCCCCGGACAGGGACGCCGTCTGGCTGAACAGGTCGGGCCGGACCTGCGCGTAGTGCAGGGCACCGAACCCGCCCATGGAGACACCGGCGACGGCCCGGGCCTTCTTGGTGGGGATGGTCCGCAGGTTCGCGTCGATGAACGGGATCACCTGCTTGAGGTGGAAGTTCTCCCAGTTCTGGGCACCGAGCCGCGTCTTCTGGTTCAGCCAGTTGGCGTACCAGCCCCGGGCGCCGCCGTCCGGAACGACGGTGATCATCGAGTCGGACATGGTCAGCGCCGGATAGTTCTGCCGGATCGGGTCGTCGGGCGAGCCGTGCAGGAAGTACAGCACGGGGTAGCGCCTGCTCGGGTCGGCGTAGTAGCCGCTCGGCAGGATGATCTTGATGTGGTGCTTGCCCGTGACCTCCGGCGTGGTCACCGTGATGGTGAAGTTCGTGGGACCGCCCACGGCCGTGTCGACCTGCGTCAGTCCGAATCCGTTCGTCAACGGCGGCGGTGCGGTGTCGTCGGCGGCCTGCGCGGGACCGCCCGACAGGGCCAGGGCCAGGGCCAGGGCGGCGGCGGTGACCATCCCGGTCACCGTCAGTCGCCGACGGTTCGATGTCCTTGCCACAGCAGGGGCCTCCTCGTGAGTACGGGCGGTGCGGTGTCTCCCGGACACGGTCACGCTAGGGAAGGCCGATGAAATTCCCATGACACCGCTGTGGGGGCGCGGAGGCCGAGGTCGGCGGGTGACGGCTCCCCGACGGCTTTCCGACGGCTCCTCCGCCGAGGCTCCACGAACTCGAATCCGCTCGCTGAACGGGCATTTCATCGATTTTTCAACGCTCCCCGCCAGGATGAGCCAGCCACCGCGGGCCCTACGGCCCGTATCTTCGCGGCGAACCGCCCCGGTCGACCGCGGCCGACCGACCCCGAAGGGACCACCATGCCCGACTCCGCACACCCCGACCGCCGTCCGCCCACCCGCCGAACCCTGCTCAAGGCCGGCGCGGGAGCCGCCCTGACCGCCGGTGCGCTCGGCGGCTCCCTCGCCGCCGCGCCGTCCGCCGCCGCGGCCCAGAACGGCGCGCCGCTGTGCGAACAGCCGGGCGACTCGGCCCGTGCGCAGGGGCTGGGATCGGGCGACCTCGCGATCCCCTACCACCGGGAGCACGACAACACCTGGGGCTATGTCTTCGGTGACTCCTTCAGCGAACCCGCGCTGGGAGGGGAGTACCTCGGCTCCCCGGTCATGCTGAACCAGGCCTCCTTCGACGCCTCCGGCTCCACCCCGATCTCGTTCATCTGGGCCATGCCCACGGCGGGCGACGCCCGGCAGCTCTTCGACTACCGGCACAACGCCGACAACGGATACGGCTTCGAGGTCAGCCGCATCCCGAACGACTGCATCGAGTTCGGCGGCCGCACCTACATCCAGTACACCTCCGTGGAGGTCTGGCAGCCGCCCGCGGGCTACGACGGTTCGCGGATGTCCGGCGTCGCCTACTCCGACGACCACGGCGTCACCTGGCACGACTACCCCTACCACTGGGCGGGGGACACCCAGGGCGTCAACCAGTCGCTGTACGGCATGTGGTCGTTCGCGGGCATCGACCCCGACGGCTGGCTCTACATCTTCTCCAAGCGCTGGAACGGCAGCCACGTCAACACCGGTGACGGCGGCGCCATCCAGCTCTTCCGCATCCGGCCGGAGGAGTTCCGCGCAGGCAACTTCGGTGCGCAGGAGAACTGGGCTCACCTGGACGGCCGATGGCAGTGGACCCGCGCGGTCCAGCCGTCCGTGATCCTCTCCGGGAACAACATCGGCGAGTTCTCCGTCAAGCGCGTCGGCGGCACGTACTGCATGAGCTACTTCGACGTCACCGACTACTCGATCCGCACCCGCACCGCCCCCCGGCCCGACGCCGTGTGGAGCGCGCCGAAGACGCAGATCGCCGGCGACACCGCCTGGCCGCCCGACCACTGGGGCAAGCCCCAACTCCCTTTCCTCTACGGCGGGTACATCCACCCGGGCAGCGCCGGTCCCACCTCCCTGACCCTGATCGTCTCGCAGTGGAACGGCCGGCCCCACGAGTCGCCCTACCGCGTTCTGCAGTACGACGGCATCAACCCGTGAGCCACGCCCCGCACGCCCCGGGAAACCCGGGACGAAGGGCAGCCCCGCCCGCTCATCCTCGTCGGCGGTTCTGCGCGAGCCGGCTCTGCAGCCGGGCGTGGCGGAACTGGTACACCGCACCCGCCTGGCGCAGGACGCCGCGCTGGTAGGCGTCGTCCAGGAAGGCGGCGGCGGCCCAGGGGAGGCGTCCGGTCAGCGGCAGCCAGATGCGGGCGAGCAGACACCACTGGCCCCAGGCGGTCAGGGTCAGCGTGTAGCCGAGCGCGCCGCCCAGACCGCTGATGGTGCCGAGCAAGAGACTGGCCATGGGATCCATGGCGAGCCGGCCCAGGTGCCCTTGCAGCAGATCCACCACCAGCCCGGCCCCGAGCCCGACCGCCGTGCCGAACACGGGTGCCCAGAAGCACAGTCGGATGAGCACCGTCCGGCGGTCGGCGCGCAGGACGCTGCCCGGGCTGACGGCGGAGACGATGTCGAGGGGCGTTTCGAGGAGGCCGAGGAGGCAGAAGGAGAGGCCCGCGGCGCCGCCGAAGACCAGCCCGAACACGATCGCGTTGATCAGCCCGTTCTCCAACACCAGCGCCGGCCCGGCACGCTGGCTGAGCGCACGCAGCAGGCCGACCATGAACCCGTAGGCGAACCCGAAGAATGCGCCGCCCAGAGTGCCGATCACCAGCCGGGGACCCGCCCGCCACGTGGTGGTGTCCGGCCGGCCGCGGATGCGCAGCCGCACAGCGGACGGCTGGACGTCCTTGCCCGTGACCGTGTACGTGAACCAGTGCACCAGCCCGAACATGAGTCCGGCCAGCAGGCCGACGATCGTGCCGTCCAGTACGCCGCCGGCCAACGAGCCGCTGAAAGCGGCGGACATGGCGCCGTCGACCAGCCCGATGACCAGCGCGGTGACGAGTGCGGTGACCAGAGTGCGAGTGGAACCGCGCAGACCGTGACCGAGCCGCCACCAGGCCAGGTCCGGAGTCTTGAGTTCCGTCAGATGGCGGGCGAGATGACCGAGCCAGCGCTGGACCCGCTCGGGCTCCCAGCCGTGCGTACCGGGCCGGGAGCGGCGATAGACGGTCGGCAGGAAGTTGTCGAGCAGGTGCTCCTCCAACTCCCGCACTCCGGGGAACAGTTCGGTGTCGAGCAGCTCGGCCGGATCGTGCTCCGGTGTGTCGCTGTAGACGGTGCGGGCGAGCGCCACCATCAGCGGCGTCGAGAGAACCGTGGCGAGCGGGGCCGGTGACCCGTCCGGCGAGGGCTCGCGCAGTTTCTTCAGCACGGGCTGCCAGGCGCCCGCCGCCGGGTCCGAGCGGTCCGCCTTGCGGGTGGTGCGGGGCAGGTAGTCGTCCAGGTCGTCCAGGGTGAGATCGGTGAGCTCGATCGGCGCGGCCGAGGTCAGCACATCCGTCTCCGCGACCGCGGCGGCGTACTCGGCGGGGCGGCTGGTGAGCACGAGCGGCAGCGTGGTGGCGTTGAGGGCCTCGAGCGCGGGGCGGCGCAGCCCGTCGGCCATCTCGTCGAAGCCGTCCAGCACCGGCAGCACGCGACCGGAGTCGACGAGCGCGGAGGCCAGGCTGACCTTGCCGGGCCCCGGTGCGGCCGTACCGGGATGGTCCCGCGTCAACTGCTCGGTCAGCCAGTCGCGCAGGGTGACGGCCGTGGGGTCCCAGGCGCCGATGCTGAAGATCACCGGGACGGGCTCGGCGGGCGTCCGCGACCTCAGATGGTCGAGGACGAAGCGCAGGGTCAGGACCGTCTTCCCGGACCCGGACCTGCCGAGGACCACCAGCCGCCCGGAGGGGACTCTCCGGTAGGTCTCCGCGATGCCCTCCAGCCGGCCGCTCAGATCCAGCGGGGCGCTCGGGGCGCCCGGCGGGAGGCGGCGGATGTTGGCCCAGTGGTCGGTGAGCGTCTCGCAGGCGGCCTTCCAGCAGACCGGCAGCGGGTACGGGTCCTGGATCCGCCGCTGCTCCTCCTCGCGCTGCCAGCGGGCCGCCACCGCCTTCGCCAGTTGCTCGGCCGCCTCCGCCGGCGCGGCCCGCACCGCCGACACCGACGGAGGCACCGCGGGCGTCGCCACGGCGGGCCCGCCCACTTGTGCCGCCCCCGTGTCGGGCCCGCCCGCGTCCGCGCCGCCGCCTCGGAACCCCGGGACGGCAGCACCGAGTAACTCCTCGCGGTCCTCGCCGCCCAGGGCGAGCGCGTCGGCCAGCCGCCGCACCGTGGTCATCCGCGGGTTGCCGCGCTTGCCGGTCTCCAGACCGCGGATGGTGCTCACGCTGACACCGGAACGCCGCTCCAGCTCCTCCTGGGTCAGTCCCGCCTTCTCACGCAGCCGGCGCAGTACCGCGCCGAACTCACCGGCCACAGGCCATGGCCCTTCCCCCTTGAATTGTCCGTTTCCGCAGGCCGGGACTCTAGCGCGGCCACCGGTCACATATGACCGGTTGAATGCTCTGTCCACATTTCCTGCACGACGGCCAGCCTCGACCACATCGACGTGAGCGACCGGGACGAGGGGATCGACCGGTCCCGAGAACAGGGAGTGGCCATGCCGACGACGACCGCGGGCAGGTGCGACCGGGGCGTCACATGCCTCACCGCCGAGGAACGCGAAGTGCTCTACGCGCTCGGCTGCGGGCTGGAGGACGCCGAGATCGCCGCCGCCCTGACCCTGCCCGAACACGCGGTGGCCGAACGGCTCGGCCGCGTGCTCGGGAAACTGGGGCTGCGCGACCGGGCCGCCGCCATCGTGCACGCCTTCGACTGCGGTCTGGTCCTGCCGGGCCAGGGACCGCGCCGGCCGCTGCCGGGGAACACCGCGGCACGCCGTACCGGCACCGCGTCCGGCCCCTGGCTACGGGTGTCGGTACTCGGCCCGCTCCGGACGACGCTCGCGGGCCGGCCCCTGGACATCGGCCCCGTGCGGCAGCAGGCCGTGCTGGCGGCGCTCGCCCTGAGCCCGAGCCCTTCCGTCAGCCGGCCACGCCTGCTGGAGGACGTCTGGGGCAGGGAGATGCCGGACGGCAATGTCGTACCCGTCTACGTGTACCGGCTGCGCAAGATCCTGCGTCTCGGGGAGCGCCCGGACTCGGTGATCCGGCGCGACCGGTACGGATACGGACTGGTCCAGGGCATCGCCGAGGTGGACGCGCTGTGCGTCGACGACCTGGCCGGCCGGGCCGACGAGGCCGAACGCACCGGCGACCTGCCGGAGGCCGAGCGGCTGTGCGCCCGGGCGCTGGAGCTGTTCCGCGGCGAGCCGCTGGCCGCACTGCCCGGGCCGTTCGCCGAGTCGGAGCGGGTGCGGCTCGTGCGGCGCAGGGTCGCCCTGGCACAGCGGAGGGCGGACCTGCAGCTGAGGCTGGGCCGGCGTGCGGAGGCCATCACCGCGCTGTCCGCCCTGGCGCTGGAGGAGCCGCTGAACGAACCGGTCGCCGCGATGCTGATGCGGGCGCTGCGGCGCGACGGGCGGCGGGCCGAGGCGCTGGCCGTCTTCGACCGCACCGCCCGGCGGCTGTCCGACGACCTCGGGGTCGCCCCGGGCGACCTGCTCCTGCGCGCCCGGCGGGCGGCACTGTTCGGGGTGGACGCCGATCCGGGCCGGGCGGACGCGGCGTGAACGGGCCGGCGGGGGACCGCCAGCGCGCCGAGGAACTGCTGTTGGCGCGGATCTCCGCGACCGCCGGGCGGGCCCGACTGGGCAGACGACGCGTCACCTACCGGGCGCCGCCCACCGAGCCCCGGCGGCGCCGGTCGCCCACCGTGTGGATGCGGCGCCTGCTGCGCGCCGGCGGTGGACCGGCCGGGAGCCCCGGTGCCCGGCTGGACCTGTACGAGCACGGTCTGACAGCCGCCGTCGGCCGGCGGATCCATGCCGTCCGCTTCGACACGACGGAGGTGCGCCGGTGCACGGTGCTCACCTCCCGAGGTGTCACCGGCACCCTCGTGCTGGTCGACGTCCACGGCGAACGGGTCGTGCTGCGCCGCGGCGACTTCGCCCGGCCGCAGGAGTGGTGGCCGGCGATCTGCGGGGCCGTCGTCGCCGCGCAGGCCCCACGGGCGCTGGCCGCGCTGCGGCAGGGCACGCGGCTGGCCTTCGGCCCCCTGTGGGTCACGGCGGACGCCGTCGGTTCCGCCCGGACGTCCCTGCGCTGGACCGAGGTCCAGCGGATCGAGGTCCGCAACGGTTTCGTCGCCGTCCGCGCCGACGGCCGCCGGCTGGTGTGGGCCACCGCCGCCTCCGGGACCCCGAACCTCTGCGTCTTCCGGTCCCTCGCCGAACACCTCGCCCGCGCCGGGCGGGACGACGACTGAACCAACGATCACAGAACGACCAACGACCAACGACCAACGACCACAGAAGGAGACAGTCATGGCCGACAGCTACCGGTACCGGTGCGGTGAGTGCGGGCACCACACCTCCTGGGGGAGCGAATCCCAGGGGGAGAACGCGATCGAGGAGCACTACCGCAACCGCCACCCGGCCGTCGTCCCCGGCGGGATGGTCGAGTTCCGCAAGGGATCGTCCGGCGGCGGTGGCGGCGGATGCCTGCTCGCCCTGGGCATCCTCGTCATCATCCTGATCATCGCCTCCCGGCACTGATCGAGCACAGCTCGGTCCGTACGGCGAGACAGCGCCATGTTTACCGGATATCGCAGCAAAGTCGACATGTCGCGAAAGTAAGCGGCCGGTATATGGCGCAAACCGGACCCGAGACGTCCGAACCCGCCACCCCGGGCGCCCCCGACATTCATGGGGCCCCCGGGGTGCAGCGGCGCTCGGGTCTGGGTATTCCCATCGAACTCGATGTTCGATGAGGTCGATGCGACGGGGGCGGAGCATATGGGCAGACGGGTCTGGACGGGCAGCGCCGGGGTGGAGGCCGCCGACGCGGTCTTCGCGCTGATGAGACGGCTCATCGACGGTTACCGGGCGAACCCTCCGGTGACCCCGCTGGTGGTGCTGCAGGCCACCGAGGAGGACGAGACCGGCATCCTCGACCGACGGGTCGCCCAGGTGGTGGAGTTCGTCCGCCAGAGCCAGCAGCCGCGGGGGCTGATCGCGAAGCGGCTCGACGGCGGAGGGGGCCCGGACCCGTACTCCTCGGCCGTCGACATGGTGCGCCAGCTGTGCGAGCACTCCTGGGACAACGCGCGGCAGTCGCAGTACAAACCCTTCGGCTTCCCGCGCTCACGCCTGCTGCGGGCCATCGAGCAGGCCGCGCCCGAGGTCGGCGCCGGGGTCACGACGGTGTGGACGGCGGCGGAGCGCCGCGAGCGTCTGATGCGCCGGCTGGCCGAGCTGCGCTGGCGTCCCGACGGTGGCTCCGGCGGCGAGGAGGGCCGGCGCCGCGTTCCGGCACTCGCGCAGACCATCGGCGCCGTCGTCAACCCCTCCGGATTCGCGGGTGCCATGTTCATCGCCTGCCTCAGCGTGCTGCTGGGCGAGGGCGGCTGGCGTACGGCGCTGTGGGGCGGCGTCCTGGCGCTGACGGGGTTCGGCCTGGTGCACCTGCTCGCGCGCAGCGCGCCGCCGCTGCTGTGGTTGCGCCGGGCCACCCGCTGGTTCGCGACGACCACCTTCCTGGCCCCGCTCAGCGACCGGCCGGCCGCCGCCGACTGGTCGCGCTGGCGACCGGCGAAGTCCTGGGAGACCATCCGGGGCCGCGCCTTCGCCGTCGCCCAGCAGGTGGTCGCGGCACAGGCGGGCGACGCGACGGCACGTCAGTTCCACCTGGAATTACGTGTGCTGGCGCTGCTGGAGGACCTGCGCGAGAACTACCGCCCGCGGGCGCTGGACCTGCGCCGCCGCAAGCGCACCGTGCCGCCCGTGGTGTATCTGCCCAGGGCCACCGAGGAGGACGGCGGTCTGCTCCTGCTGCGCACCATCAGCGACGTGCGCAGCCGCCGCAGCGAGGTCGACCCGCTGCTCGTGCTGGCCGCGGTCCCGGCGGCGGAACGCCTGCGGCCGCAGGCCCCCGCCGTCCCGGAGCCGGCCCCCCTGCCGGGCCGCTCCCACGCCGACGACGAGGAAGAGGCCTTCGGAGCGGACGCCAGATACCAGCGGTGGGTGACCAACCTCAGCGCCGGCCAGTCCCCGGGCCGGGCCGCCACCCTGCCGTGGATCCTGTACATACCGATGCCCGGTGACGAGCTGCGCCACCGGCACTCCGCACAGCACTCCACCGACCGCATCCGCCGGACGCCCGCCTGGCTCCTGTGGTCCCGGCCCTGCCTCGCCGTGCTCCTCGCCCTCGGCCTGGCCGCGGGCTTCCTCGGCAACCATTACCTCGCCGGACGCTACTGCGAGGGCCGGCTGCTCGGCTCCAACACCGACTCCGGCCTCTACGACGGCCGGTGCGTCGGCGTCGCCACCGGGAACGTACGGCTCGCGCAGGGCAACACGCTGAGCCTGTCCGGCGCCGGCAAGGGCGTCACCTTCGACGCGGTGGAGCGGGCGATCAGGGCCGAGAACGCGGCCATCGGACCGCGCGACGCCCACGTGACGATCGTCTACGCCGGCCCGGTCACCGCCGCGAAGCAGGCCGACACCCGCAAGGGGCTGGAGGAGATCACGGGGGTGTACCTCTACCAGCACTACGCCAACGTCAGCACCGATCAGCCGACCAAGATCAAGATCCTGCTCGCCAACGCCGACCAGAACATGCTGCACGTGGTGCCCATGGCCCGGCACATCGCGGACCTGGCGCGCCGCGACCGCTCCGTCGTCGGCGTCGTGGGCATGGGTCGCGACACCACCGAGACCGAGCAGGCCGCCCGGATCCTCAAGGGGGCCGGTCTGCCCGTGGTGAGCACCACCAACTCCGGCAGCCACCTGGCGCGCAGGCTGTCCAACTGGTTCGGGCTGGCCGCCACCGACGAGGAGGAGGCGAACGCCCTGTGGGTCGTCGCCCGTCAGCTGGCCGCTCGGGAGAAGGGCGCCCAGGGCGCCGTGCTGTCCCGGTCGGTCGGCAGCGAGAAGGACTTCTACACCACCGAACAGGCCAGGGTGGGCAAGCAGATGCTGGCCGAGGCGGGCTTCGCCGCGGCGCCCTCGCGGACGTACCGGCTCAGTGCCGAGGGTGAGCCCGAACTGACGACGCCCATCGGCGAGATCTGCGGCAGCCGGCAGGTGCCGAAGGCCCTCTACTTCGCCGGCCGGGTCGAGGACGTGCCCAACCTGATGTCCCAGCTCGGCTCCACCCCCGGCTGTTCGGGACGCGGCATCACCGTGTTCACCGGCGACGACCTCACCAAGAGCAACTACGAGGAGGGTGAGGCCCTCCGCATCCCCGACGAGGTCACCCTCTACCACTTCGCCCTCGCCCCCATGGACCTGGCGGCGACGACCGGTTTCTACATCGACGCCCACCGCGTCCTCATGGACTTGCTGCCCGCCGGAGCACGGCGGACGGCGCTCGCCGACCCCGCCCGGCCCTGGACCGACGCGCTGTTCTCCAACGGGCAGACGGTGCTGTCCTACAGCGCCACGGCCGTCCTGTACCGGGCCGCGCGCAACGGCGACGTCCCGCAGACCGCCGCGGAGACCTGGGCCGACCTGCGCTGGCACCCCGTCCCGAACCTGCCGGTCGGCACGGTCGGCTTCGCCGGCAGCCGGCCCTACGCCGACCAGCGCGGCCACGGTTACGAGATCGTGCGGGTGAGCTACGACGGCGGTGAGGTGCGGTCGGAGAACGTGTGCGGGCGGCCCGCGGGCAGCGAGGCGCCGCTCATCGCACCCCCCGGCCCCAAGGGAGCCGACCCGCACACGGTCTGCCGCCTGCGCTGACCCCGTGCCGCCTCGGCGGTTCACGGGCGGTGCGGTGACGCCGGGGCGGTGCGGTGGGCGGAGCGGAAGCGCCCTGCCCGCGCCGGCCGCCCACGGCGTCACAGCTCCCTGCGCATGCACACGCGCGGCCACCGGTCCAGGCCGTGGGCCGCCTCGCGCTCGCGAATCTCCCGCAGGCCGGGCGTGAGCATGTTCTCGGCCAGGACCCGGAAGCCGCAGCGCGTGTAGTAGGCGGCGTTCCACGGGACGTCGGCGAACGTGGTGAGGGTCAGGGCGGGCACCTGCCGGCTCCTGGCGTGGCCGGCCAGATGCTCCAGCAGGGACCTGCCCACCCCCCGCCGAGCGCTGCCGGGGTGCACCGAGACCTGCTCGACATGGAAATTGCCGTCGACGAGGTCGGCGATCAGGTAGCCGACCGGGGTGCCGGCCGCGTCGACCGCCACCCAGGCCCTCCCGTCGCGCCGGTACCGGTCGAGCTCGTCCAGCGGAAGCGGCTCGTCCTCGGCGATCTCCGGCATGCCTATGTCGTGGAACCGCTGACCGGCGGCCCTCTCGATGTCCTGGAGAAGGGGCAGCTCGCTCACATGAGGGGATCGAATGTGCATGCGCTCATTGTCCGCAACGGAGCAGCCGGTCTACGGGTCGGCTCCCGGCGAGACGTGCCGTCGGTGCCGTCGGTGCCCGCGCGGTTCGGCCGGTCACAGCGCGCAGAACGCGTCCCGCATCCCCTTGTCGGTGTCCGTCTGGCCCCGGGTCGGTGCCTGCAGGTGGTATTCGGTGTTGGCTTCCAGCACCTGCTTGCTGCCGTCGTCGTCGGCGTACCACGTGCTGAAGTAGCCGAGCACGGCCCCGTTGTGGGACCAGACCCACTGGCCGCACGGCAGTTGGAACCGGCTGATGCCCAGCCCGTAGCGGATGTCGCCGCTCCCGGTGGCGACCGTGGTCTTCAGCTCGGCCTCCTGCGCGGGCGGCAGCAACCGACCGCCCAGCAGCGCCCGGGTGAAGGTGGCGAGGTCGTCCAGGGTCGACACCATCGCGCCTGCCGAGCCCATCGCCTGGACGTTGGAGACCGTGACGTCCGTGAGCACCATGCCGAGCCACCCGTACGCGTAGCCGTGCAGATAGTTGCCTCGCAGGGCCGGGTCGGTGGTGGGGAAGAAGGTGTTCCGCAGGCCGAGAGGCTCGATGATCCGCCGGGTGACCTCGATGGCAGGGTCGTTGCCCGTGACCGCCTTGATCACCATGCCGGCCAACACGTAGTTGGTGTTGGAGTACGCCCACTTCTCGCCCGGCTCGGCGGAGGGCCGCCGCAGCGCGAGACCCAGGTCCACGAGGGTCTGCGGCGGCCAGGCCCGGCCGGGCTCGCGGTTGGAGGCGTAGGAGTTGTAGAACGACGTGTCGTGAACGTAGTCCGGGAGGTCGGAGGTGTGGTTGAGCAGCTGCCTCAAGGTGATCCGGCTGCCGTCATAGCCGTTGGCGTCGACGGCGCCCGGCAGCCACCGGGCGACGGAGTCGTCCAGGGAGAGCCTGCCCTCGGCTTCCAGTTGCAGCAGCACGGTCGCGATGAACGCCTTGGTGTTGCTGCCCATCCGGAACTGCGCCTGCGGATCGGCGGGCACCTTGGTGGCGGTGTCGCCGGTGCCCGCCGATACGTACTGCGCGCTGTCACCGGAACGGACCAGGCCGACCACACCCGGGTAGCCGTCGGCGATGCCTTTCTGCGCCCCGGACCGCAGGATGCTCGCCGCCGTCGGTGTGTCGGCGTGGACCGGGGCGGCGGGGGTGAGTACCGCGAGCGTCAGCGTCGCGCCGACGGCCATCAGACGTACGGATTTCATGAGACCTCGTCTCGTCACGGGGTGGCCGTGAAGGCCGCGCCGGGCGGTGGTGCCCGGCGCCATGGCGAGACTCGGGTAAGGGCGGCCCCGCGAACAGATCATTCGACCGGCCATATATGACCGGTCGTCACCGCGAAGCGCGTGCCAGCGCGCTGACCTGCACGGGACGTCCCGAAAGAAAGACCGCCCGCCGCGGGGGCGGACGGAGCGGGGGTATGGAGGCCCCCGTCGCGGGCCGCAGAGAGTGCCCAGCGCCGCAGGTGACGTGAGCGGGCAGCGCCGCCCAGGCGGCCACCGACCGCGCTGGCCACGTTCGTGTCAGCGGTCATCTCCCAGAGCGGAGAGTCCTGCGCCGGCAAACCCCCGGCGCCGAAGATCCGGGCCTCGGCCTCCCGTTCGAACCGGACGTCGGGATCAGTGATGCGCGGTCCGGAGGCCAAGTACCTGATGACCTACCAGGGCTTCCTCGCCGACCTCATGATGGCCGAGCGCGACGACCGTGCACGGTGCCGCCCGAACGGTGGATCACCGGCACCGACTCCTACCGCCTAGCCGGCACCCGAGCCCGAGCCGAGGAGTCGGCCAAGGCCAGCTGAATGCTCCAGGTTCCCTCGATTGCTCCAGGTTCCCTATGCTCGGCCCGCCGCACTCTGGGCGTCGGGCCGCCACCACGCACTGCTGGCGCTCATCCGCTTCGGGCTGCTGTTGATTCCCTGCTGATGCGGTCGAGGAAGCCGAGCACCCGATGGTTGACCTGCATGGCGGCCTGTTCGTCGTAAGAGGGCAGACTGCTGTCGGTGAACAGGTGCCTGTCGCCGGGATAGAGGAACAGCTCCGCATCCGTCACCGTCTTGACCACTGCGCGGGCAGCGTCCGCATCACCCTCCCCGGCGAAGAACGGATCTGCGTCCATGCCGTGGATCTGGACTGGGACGTCCTGGGGCCAGGCCGCACCGAACTCCGAGACCGGGACGCACGCCTCGAGCAACAGTGCACCCTTTGCTCCGGGGCGAGTCTGAGCCAGCTTCTGCGCCGGCAGGACGCCGAGCGAGAAGCCAACATAGATGAGGTCCGCAGGCATCCCCTCGGCGGCGACGGCTCCGCGCGCGGTGATCGCGTCGAACCCGACACTCTCGGCATAGGCGGCGCCCTCCTCAAGGCTGCCGAATACCTGCCCTTCGTACAGATCTGGAGCGTGGACGGTGTGTCCGGCCCGGCGCAACTGCTCGGCGAAACTGCGAACGCCGGCGGTCAGCCCGTGTCCATGGTGGAAGACCAGCACCTCAGCCATGTTGCTCCCCTCGTACCGCGTGCCCGGGTGGCGCCGCGGGACGAGTATGGACCGCAGCACTGACATCCACGGGCCTCGGCCGGACAGGGTCAGGCCGGTGGCCACTGTCAGGTGAGGCGAACTTCGAGGCAGGCCTCGCCGGTTTAGGAAGCGCAGGTTCGAGCGGGCGGCCCGCGTCCGCGGCGACAGGGCCAACTCCAGCCGTGACAACCACGCTTACCTGCGTCAAAGGGGGATCAAGGCGACCATGACCCAGCCGGACGGCCAGCCGCAGGCGCAAGGGCCGGGTCCGCGTCCGTCGGCTTTCGGTGAGGCCCAGTACTGCCGCCGCAATGCCGTCGAGCGATGTGTCAGCAAGTGGAAGCAGTACTGGGCGGTGGCCAGGCGGTACGACAGGCGCGACTACGTCTTCAACGGCACCCTGGCCGTCACCGCGATCATCATCTGGCTCCGAGACACGGTCCAAGAGCCATCAGAAGCGCCCTGGTGTCAGCCGGCCTTGCGCAGTGGATGAACGGTGCCGGTGAGGGTGCCGTCCTGCTGCTCGTAGTGGGACAGGGCGAGGCCGAGACCGAAGAAGGTGGGTGCCCATTCGCCGACGAAGAGGCCCCAGCGGTCGGCGCGGGCCAGACCGGTGCCCGGCTCCATCTTGAGGGAGCCGGCCCACGAGGCGACGCTCAGGCCGATGGAGGCGAAGGCGGCCATGTAGGCGTGTTCACTGCGGATGCCCAGGTCGTGCATCTTCTGGATGATCATCGGGCGTCTCCGTTCTTCCGGATGTCCCTGCTGGAGTAACCTCCCGCTATCGTCCTATTCATCACATATGCCCTATTGGGGGAGGCGGGGGCGACGCGTCCCGCGCCCCCGCGGCCGCTCAGCCCGGAAAGCGGCCCGTGGACCGCAGGTGCCAGCGCCGCTCCGCGTAGGCCAGGTCGTCCCGCCACAGGCGGCCGGCCGTGGCACGTACCAGGGGGCGCAGCAGCGGTGCGGCCCGGCGGGCGGCCGCGAAGCCCGGGCGGGCGGAGACGGCCACCACCGCCTCGATGACGGCGGTGCGGGGCCGCCCGGCCCCGTCCGCACCGAGCGGCGTGGCGTGGGTCTCCACGACGGACCCCGCGCCCTCGCCCTCGCAGACGCGCATGACGACCGTACGGGGGCCGGGCGCGGTGAAGACGGCGCGGACCGGTACGACGATCCGGCCAGCCACCTTGAAGGACACGTCGACGGTCAGGGCGTCCGGACCGTCGTCCATCGCACCGGCCGGGTCGCCGGGTGCGTCCACCACGGTCAGATCGACGAACGCGTACGGGTGCAGCCACGCCCCGTGCCACGGATCGAGCCGGTTGGCCACCACGTCCTCCGGCTCACAGACACCCACGCCGGTGTAGACGGCCGTCAGGGCGCGCGAGGGCTCGGGCCGGGGCGGTACGACCGGTGCGTCCAGGGGTTCCTCACCGCCCACCGCGTCCAGCCGCGCCCACACCAGCACCCCGTCGTCGTGCACCGGCAGCGGCGACCAGCCCGCGTACGGGTTGCCGTCCAGGGCCAGCCCGTGCCAGTGGCACACCAGCGTGCCGCAGCGCACCGGACTGTCCCGCAGCGGCGCCCCCAGGTGCGGGCAGATCGCCGGGCCGCCGACGGGCCGGCCGTCGGGCCCCCGCCACACGACGATCTCCTGCCCCGCCACGGTCCCCGCCAGTTTGCCCTCCCCGCGCAGCGCCCGGGAGGCGCCGACGACGTACCAGTTCCCCGACGGCCGCGTCCGCGCCCGCTTCAGCGCCCCGGCGATCAGCGCGGGCCGCGCCTCGCGCCACGTGGGCCGCTGTCCCTCCCAGGGCACGGCACGGCGGCGCAACGACAGCGGCAGGCGACGGCGGCTCACGCGACGCCCTCGGCAGAGGGGAGGGCCGTCGTCGGCGCGAGCGGGGCCGCGGGCAGCGCGCGGGCGCGAGCGGCGCCCGTCGGCGGCGGAGCGGTCCGCGCCCGCAGCCGGACCGCCGCCACCCGGACCAGCCCGTCGGCGGCGACCACCGCCCTGCGCCGCCGCGACACCGCCGACCGCCGGTGCAGCACGGCGTAGCCGTCCCGGGCGACGGCGTCCAGGATGCCGCCGTACAGGACGGCCGCGGTGCGGATGCAGGGCCGGGCCACAGGTTCGAGCAGCCCGATGCCGGGCATCGCCTCCCGGTACACCCCGCGGGTCAGCTCCGCGAACTCCCTGAGCGCGGCGGTGATCCGGCGGTCCGGGCGGCTCGTCGCGCGGCTCCAGAGGAGCAGTTCCCGGTCGACGCCGTGCCCGGCGAGCAGGTCGGCGGGCAGGTAGACACGCCCGCGGTCCAGGTCCTCGCCGACGTCCCGCAGGAAGTTGCTCAGCTGGAAGGCGACGCCGAGCGCGGCGGCGTACGGCTCGGCTTCCTCCCGCGGCGCCACCGTGCCCAGTACGGGCAGCATCTGGAGCCCGATCACCGCGGCCGAGCCGTGCATGTACGCGCGCAGGTCGGCGTAGGTGGGATAGCCCGTCACGACCAGGTCGGAGCGCATGGCGGTCATGAAGTCCCGGAAGTGGGCGTGGCCGATGGCGTAGCGCCGGGCGGTGTCGGCGAGCGCGCGCACCACCGGCTCGCCGCTGCCGCCCCGCCGCAGTCCCTCCGCCAGTTCCTCCTGGAGCCGGGCCAGGGCCCGCACCCGTACGTCCGTCCCGGTGCCGGGGTCGAGGGAGTCGACGATGTCGTCGGCCCAGCGGGCGAAGCCGTACAAGGCGTGCACGGCGGGCCGGCGTGCGATGGGCAGCAGCCGGGTGGCGAGGAAGTACGTCCTGCCGTGACGGGCGTTGAGGGCACGGCAGCGGTGGTAGGCCGCGCGCAGCGCCGGATCGTCGATTCCCGCCGCGTCCAGCTCTCGATCGGTCATCCGGTCCTGCCTTCGGTCGCGGGGGCCGTGGGTTCGGCCGGGGGGCTCCCCGGCGGCGGGGACTGCCGTGCGGCAGCCGGAAAGTCAGGGGAGGCGGCCGACGGCCCGGCGAGGCGGTGGGGAGGTCGCTCATGCGCCCGTGGCGCGGCCCGTACGCCCGTGGGGGCCGCGGCGGCCGGAGAGGAGCGCGGGCGGCTGCCGCCGCGCCCGGGTACGCCCGTGATGCGAGCCGCGGCCAGCTTCCCCGACAGCAGCACGGTCGGCACGCCGACACCGGGCGTGGTGCCGCAGCCGGCCAGGACCGCGTTCTCCGTGCCGCGTACCAGGTTGCGCGGCCGGAACGGCCCGGTCTGCGCGAAGGTGTGGGCGGCCGAGAAAGGCGTTCCGGCGGCGTGCCCCCGCGCGTGCCAGTCGGCCGGGGTGACCAGGCACTCCTCCTCGATGGCCGCCTCGATGCCGGCCAGTCCGCGCCGCTCCAGCTCCCGCAGCAGCGTGTCCCGGTAGCGCGGACCGAGGCCGGACCAGGCCGCGGGGCCCGGGCCGATGTCGGTGTTGGGGCAGGGGGCGAGGATGTAGTGCAGGTGGCGGCCGGGTGGCGCGAGACCGGGATCGGTCGCGGTCGGGCGGGTGACGAGCAGCGACGGGTCGCTCATCAGGCGTCCGGCGCGGGTGAGTTCGTCGAAGGTGGTGTGCCACGCCGCGCCGAAGGAGATCGTGTGGTGGGCGAGGTGGGGCCAGGTGCGGTCCGTGCCGGCGTGCAGCACGACCGCGGAGGGGGAGTGGCGCAGCGCGAGCGGCCGGCGCGGCCGACGGCCGAGCAGCCGGTAGGCGACGGGCAGGTCCGGGGTGAGGACGACCGCGTCGCACGGGATGCGGCCGGCGTCGGTGACGACGGCCGTGACCCGCTCGCCGGACCGCTCCAGGCGGGTCACCGGCTGCCCGAACCGCAGGTCGGCCCCGGCCGCGGCGGCCGCCTCCGCCATGGCCCGCGGCAGGGCGTGCATGCCGCCCCGGGGAAAGTACACGCCGGCGACGGTGTCCATGTAGGCGATCACCGCGTAGGCGGCCAGCGCCCGCGCCGGCGGCACACCCGCGTACAGGGCCTGGAAGGAGAACACCCGGCGCAGCCGCTCGTCGCTCAGGAAACGGCCGATCCGGGCGTCCAGGCGGCCGAAGCCGCCCAGGGCGGCCAGCCGGACGAGATCGGGGTGCAGCAGACCGAGCGGCGAGTCGAAGTCGGCGTCGATGAACCGGCGCAGCTGCGCCCGGTACAGCCGCTGGAGCCACTCGCGCAGCCGCCGGTAGCCCGCGGCCTCCGCCGCCCCGGCGAACCGCTCCACCTCCGCGGCCATCGCGTCCGCGCCGCTGTGCACGTCGAGGCTGCTGCCGTCCGCGAAGCAGGCCCGGTAGGCGGGGTGCAGGGGGATCAGCTCCACCCGCTCGTACAGGCTCGTCCCGACGGCGGCGAACGCCTCGTCGGCCAGGTCGGGCATGGTCAGCACGGTCGGTCCGGTGTCGATCCGGTAACCGGCCAGGTCCATGCGTCCGGCCCGGCCGCCGGGCAGCTCCTCGCGCTCGACGACCGTGACCCGGCGTCCGGCGCCCAGCAGGTGCAGTGCCGCCGACAGCCCGGCGAGTCCGGCACCGACGACCACCACCCGGTCCGTGGGGCCGGGCACGGTACGCGTCACCGGTCGCCCCCCGCGCCACCGCGGGCACGGGCAGCGTCACGTACCGCGGGATCCGCGTCCGGCCGCACCCCCGCCGTGGCGAGCAGCAGATCGCGCAGCGGCCCGGCGCCCTCCGGATCGAGGACGGCGCCGTCGAAGTGCCGCAGCCCCTGCCCGGCCAGCCGGTCCACCTCGGCCTCCACGGTGGCGCGCGCGCCCGTCGCGACCAGCACGTCCCGCACCTCCTCCAGGCCGCGCTCGGTGAGGGCCCCGTCACCCAGCCACCGGTCCAGCACCGCCAGCGCGGCACCGTCACCGGCGGCCTCCGCCCGCGCGCGGGCGACCGCGACCAGGTACGTGGGCTTGCCCTCCCGGATGTCGTCGCCGCACACCTCGCCGGTCACCCGCGGGTCCCCGAAGACGTCGTCCAAATCGTCGCGCAGCTGGAACGCCATGCCGACACAGCGTCCGGCGTCACCCAGCCGGCGCAGCGTCACCCGGTCGGCGCCCGCCACGGCGGCCCCCAGGGCGAGGGGCCGCTCGACCGAGTACAGGGCGCTCTTCAGGCAGGCGGCGCGCAGCACACGGGGCAGCGACCGCGCCCCGGAGACCTGCCCCTGTACGTCCAGGAACTGGCCCGCCACCATCTCCGTGCGCATGTCGCCCCACAGCCGTCGCACCACCTCCCCCGTCTCCGGCGGCAGCGGCGTCTCCGCCATCAGATCGTCGGCCCAGGCCAGCGCGAGGTCCCCGGCGAGGACCGCCGCCGACTGCCCGAACCGCTCGGCCCGCCCGGGCCCGGCCCGGCCGGCGTACCGGTCGGCCAGCTCCGTGTGCAGCGCGGGCCGGCCACGCCGCAGTACGGCCCGGTCCATCACGTCGTCGTGGACGAGCGCGCACGTCTGGAGCAGTTCCAGGGCGCCCCCGATCCGCAGAGCCGCCGCCGCGGACGCCGCGTCCCGGCCGGCGCAGGCCCGAAAGGCCCACCACAGCAGCCGCGCACGCGTGCGCTTGCCACCCTGGAGGGTGAAGCGTGCCACCCGTTCGGCCAGTTCCTCACCGAACAGGGGATCCGCCAGCCGTGCGCGGCGCAGCCGCTCCGCCAGCACCTGGCCGAGCACCCGGCCGACGGCGCCGGGTACGTCGGCGTCGATCCGCCGCACCTCGGCGGGCCCGCCCGGCAGGGGAACGCTCTCGCGGACGCCATGTCCCTCCCCGTCGTCGGCCACCGTCCCGTGCGGATGCGACCCCACGGGCCCGGCCGCGCCCGGCGGCGCCGTCGCCGGGTGGTCCTTCGCGGGGACAGGCCGCATCCCGATTCCCCTCGCGTGGACAGGCCGCATCCCGGTGTCCCTCCGTCGTGCTCGTACCGTCGTGCCGTCACCCGTCCGCCCGCGCGCGGACGGACACGTGAACGCCCCACGCGATCGCCGAGACCACCGGGGACCCGCCCCCTCAGCGTGCCGTGTCCGGCGCCCGGCCGCTCGCCGCCGAGGGGCGCCCTGCATCCGCCGGGGTACACAATCCGCGATACCGGGCGGGGACGACGCGACCCCCGACGGCCGGACCGGGCACGCGTCGGGCGCCGCGACGGTCCGCGACCGGAGGAAGGACACCGAGGAGAGGAGGCGCCGTGCCGGACACGGACGTGGCCGTCGTGGGCGCGGGCGCCGCCGGGCTGTCGCTGGCCCACCGGCTCGCCGGACACGTCCCCGGCCTGCGGACACCGTCCGTCGTGCTGGTCGACGCGCCGCCCGGCCCGCTACGGCCACCCCCGCGGACCTGGTGCTACTGGGCGGCGGGACCGGGACGGTTCGACGCGGCGGTGCGGGCCGAGTGGCGGCGGCTGAGGGTGCGCCCGCGCACCGGCGCCCCGGGCGAGGGCGACATCGACCCGCTGCGGTACCGCATGATCCGCTCCGACGACTTCGAGCGCCTCGTCTCCCGGGACCTGGCCCGCAGCCCCAACGTGCGGCGCCTCGAAGCGACCGTCGGCACGGTGGAGGACGTGCCCGGCGGCGCGCACGTCCACCTGAGGGACACCGACGGCCGGACGCGGGTGCTCAGCGCCCGCTGGGTGTTCGACTCCCGCCCCCCGGGCAGCCTCCCGGCCGCCCGTACCACCCTGTTCCAGCACTTCCACGGCTGGTTCGTGCGCACCGCCCGGCCCGTCTTCGACCCGTCCGCCGTCGAACTGATGGACTTCCGTACCCCGCAGCCCGCCCACGGCCTGTCCTTCGGCTACGTCCTGCCGACCGGGCCGTACGAGGCGCTCGTGGAGTACACCGAGTTCTCCCGGCGCATCCTCGAACCGGACCGCTACGAGGCCGCCGTGCGGCACTACGCCGACGAGGTGCTGCGGCTCGGCGAACGGCAGGTCCTGGCCACCGAGACCGGTGTCATCCCGATGACCGACGCGCCGATCGCCCGGCAGACCGGGGCCTCGGTCTTCCGCGTCGGCGCCGCCGGCGGAGCGACCCGCCCCGCCACCGGTTACACCTTCGCCGGACTGCAACGCCAGACCCGGGCCGTCGCCGCCGCCCTGCGCCGCGGCCGCCGCCCCGTGCCGCCCGCCGCCCACCCGGCGCGCCACCGCGCCATGGACGCCGTCCTGCTGCGCGCCCTGGACAGCGGCCGGGCCGACGGCCCGGACCTGTTCGGCCGCCTCTTCACCCGCGTGCCCATGACACGGCTGCTGCGCTTCCTCGACGGGGACACCCGCCCGCACGAGGACCTGTCCATCGGCCTGCGCACCCCCGTCGGACCGATGCTGCGCTCCGCCCTGGAACTGCCCCGCCTGCCCCGCCGCCCCCACGACCTGCCCCCGGCACCGCGTCCGCCGGCGCTTCGGGCCACCCCGCGCCTTCCCCCGACGGAGACCGCATGACACTGCTGCGCGACGAGCGACTCGCCGCCGCCTTCGACCACGCCGCCCGCGGCTACGACACGCTCGTGGCCGCCAACCCCGGCTACCACGCCCACCTGCGCCGCTCGGTGCGCCGGCTCGGCCTGCCCGGCAAGGGCCGGGGGCTGCGCCTGCTCGACCTCGGCTGCGGTACCGGCGCCTCCACGGCCGCGCTGCGGTCCGTCCTGCCCGCCGCCCGCGTCACCGCCGTGGACGCCTCCGCCGGCATGCTCCGGCGGGCCGCGGCCAAACCGTGGGCGGACACGGTGACCTTCGTGCACGCCCCCGCCGAGCGGCTGAGCGAGGCCGGGGTGTCCGGCCCGTTCGACGCGGTGTTCGCGGCCTATCTCCTCCGCAACGTCACCGACCCCGACGCCGTGCTCGCCACCGTGCGCGGACTGCTGCGCCCCGGCGGCCGGCTCGGCGTGCACGAGTACACCCTCAGCGGGCGGCGCGCGGACCGCGCGGTGTGGACCCTGGTGTGCCGGGGTGTCGTACAACCCGCCGCGACCCTGCTGGGGGACGGGCCGCTGTACCGGCACCTGTGGCGCAGCGTCGTGGACTTCGACACCGCCGGACGGTTCGCGCGGCGGCTCGGCGCGGCAGGCTTCGACCAGGTCCGCGCCCTGCCGCTGCCGGGCTGGCAGACCGGCATCACCCACACCTTCGTCGCCCGCCGGGCGCACGCCCCGAAGGGGGACGCATGAGGACCCCGGGCCGGCGCGCCGCGCGCCCGGGCCGTGACCGGCGGGCCCGCGTCCTGCCCGCCCGGCCCGGCGCCCCCCGCGTGCAGGGCGCCCCGCCGTCGGTGGCGGTGGTCGGCGCGGGCATCGCCGGCCTGGCCGCCGCCACCGTCCTCGCCGAACGCGGGGTGAGCGTCACCCTGTACGAGAAGCGGCCCTACCTCGGCGGACGGGTCGGCGGATGGCCGGTGGAACTACGCGACGGCACCACGGTCACCATGAGCCGCGGTTTCCACGCCTTCTTCCGCCAGTACTACAACCTGCGCGGGCTGCTGCGCCGGACCGACCCCGGCCTGGAGCGGCTCACCGGCCTTCCGGACTACCCGCTGCGCCACGCCACCGGCCTGCGCGACAGTTTCCGGCACGTCCCTCGGACCCCGCCGCTCAGCGCGCTCGGCTTCGTCGCGCTCAGTCCCTCCTTCCGATTCGCGGACCTGCGCGCGATGAACCCGCGGGCCGCCCTGCCCCTGCTCGACGTGCGCGTGCCGGAGGTGTACGACCGTCTGGACGGCACCAGCGCCCACGCCCTCCTGGACGCCGTGGGCTTCCCCGAAAGCGCCCGCCACCTGGCCTTCGAGGTGTTCTCCCGCAGCTTTTTCGCCGATCCCCGGGAGCTGTCGGCGGCCGAGATGGCGCTGATGTTCCACATCTACTTCCTGGGCTCCGCCGAGGGACTGCTGTTCGACGTGCCCCGCGCCCCCTTCCCGGCCGCGCTGTGGGATCCGCTCGCCCGCCACTTGGCCCGGCACCACGCCGAGGTGCGCGCCGGAACAGCCGTCGAGCACATCGCGCCCACCCGGGACGGCGGCTTCGTGGTCGCCACCGGCCGCGACGAGCGCCGCTACGACGGGGTCGTCCTCGCCCTCGACACCGCAGGGCTGCGCTCACTGGCCGGCCGCTGCGGAGAGCTGGGCGACGCGGCCTGGCGCGAGCGGATCGGACGGCTGCGGACCGCCCCGCCGTTCCTGGTCAGCCGGCTGTGGCTGGACCGGCCCGTCGCACGCGACCGGCCCGGCTTCCTCGGGACCAGCGGTTTCGGCACCCTGGACAACATCAGCGTGCTGGAACGCCACGAGGACGAGGCGGCCCGCTGGAGCGCGCGCACCGGAGGCTCCGTCGTCGAGCTGCACGCCTACGCCGTACCGCCCGGAGCCGCTCGGGACGTCGAAGAGAAGCGTCTGCTCGAACAATTGCGCCGCGTCTACCCGGAGACCGGCACGGCGACGGTCCTCGACGCCCGTCACGAGTGGCACGAGGACTGCCCCCTGTTCCCGGTGGGCGGCTACGGCGACCGCCCCACCGTCCGCACCCCGCACCCCCGGCTGGTCGTGGCGGGCGACCTGGTCCGCACCGGCCTGCCCGTGGCCCTCATGGAACGGGCCGCCACGAGCGGTTTCCTCGCGGCCAACACCCTGCTGGAGCGGTGGGGTGTACGGGGCCAGACACTGTGGACGGTGCCGGACCGGGGGCGCAGCGCCCTCCTCAGGGCCCTGGCCACGTGGGGGCGCCCGCCCGCCGCCCGCGAACGAGCGGTGGGACGCGCGTGACGGGAGAACGGCACAGGACCCCGGGCAAGCGGCCGGGGTCCTGCGCGATGGTCGGGGTCGGTGACGTGGGCGAGGCGGGCGACCCGCTTGGCTCTCGACGCCGACGAGCGCGAGGCCCTGCTGGAGCGCGTACGGACCTACGAGCGGGCCGTGGCCGAGCAGGTGGAGAAGCGCGTGTCCAGCTGGCCCGTGCAGAGGACTTCGCCGCAACCCTGGGCGCCCGCCTGGAGCAGAACACTCCGACCGCCCACACCTGAAGCCCTGTCGGATCGCTCCCGGCTGTCCAGCGTGGAGCCGTAGCCGACACCGCTCCGGACCGCCTCCGGGACAGGGTGGACGCCCTGCCGCTGCGAGCAGGGCCTGGTGGCCTCACGCTGGAGGAGCAGTCCCGCCGTCCGCGAAGGAGATGCTCGATGGCGAAGAACCGTGACGAGGGCAGGGAGCTCGAGAAGGGCGACAAGGTGGCCTGGAAGAGCCACGGCGGCCAGGCCGAGGGCGACGTGGAGAAGAAGATCACGGAACGTACCGAGGCGGCCGGCCGCACGGTGGACGCGTCACCGGACGCACCGCAGTACCAGGTCCGCAGCGACAAGTCCGGCAGGCCCGCGGTCCACAAGCCGTCCGCGCTGAGGAAGAAGAAGTGAGGCGGCGTGGACGACGAGGAACGCAAGGAGATCTGGAAGGGCTTCCGGGACCTGGTGAACATGACACCGGCCGAGCTGGACACGTGGCTGGAGTCGGAGGAGTCCCGCGCCGCCGGGCAGCACAAAGGGGGAGGGGAGTCCACCGGGCACGCCTCCGGCCGGCGCATCACGCAGATCCTGCGGGCAAGGAAGAGCGACCTCACGGACGACGATTATCTGCACATGCGCAAGGTGGTGGGCTACATCCGCCGCCACCTGGCCCAACGGCCGTCGGGAGACGTACGGGACACCCGCTGGCGGCACTCCCTGATGAACTGGGGCCATGACCCGCTGGCCTGACGGCTGACGGTGAGGTGGGCTCGTGGCACCCGAGACCCGGTGACAACTCGGCTCATCGTGTGAGCCGCTGACAGGATCCTTCAGCCCGCCGGGTGGGAGCCCGGGGTGTGGCCGAAGGTGCGGCGGAAGACATCGATGAAGGCGCTGGTGGACGACCACCCGCACTGGTGTGCCACCGCGGTCACCGGCATCCGCTCGGTCAGGAGGACCAGCGCGTGCTGGAGACGGAGTTGTGTGCGCCACTGCGGAAAGGTCATGCCGAGATCACTGCGGAACAGCCTGGACAGGGTACGGTCGCTCGCCCCGACCTCGCGGCCGAGTTCGGCGAGGGTGCGGCCGTCGCCCGGGGCGGCCCGCAGGATGTCACACAGCGTGCGCAGCAGGGGTGCGGTGGGGGTGGGCAGGTGCAGCGGCTGCTGGGGGGATGCCCGTAGCTGGTCGAGGAGCACGGCGCGCAGGCGGGCCCGTTCGGGGCTGTCGTCGTCCTCGACGCGGGTGTAGGCGATGATCAGTTCGCGCAGCAATGGGCTGACGGCCAGCACGGTCGGAGCGTCGAGACCGAGCGGGTTCTCGGTGGCGGGCAGCCCTACCAGGTGCAGGTCGAGTTCGCCGTAGGCCCGGTGCGCGTGCACGGTGCCGGCGGGCACCCAGATGGCACGCGTGCCCGGGGCGACCCAGGATCCCTCGCTGGTCGTGACGGCCAGCACACCGCGGCCCGCATAGACGATCTGGTGATCGTCGTGCCTGTGGGCACCGATCGAGCCGCCGGACGCCAGCGACTGGGTGCGGGTCGGGGCTACGGGATCGTGGCGGACTTCCGTCATCATGTGGCAGTTTATCGGAAGCGCGACACGATGCCGGGCCCGGAACATGACGGGATGCGAAGGAACACATCGATCATTCTGCTGGCCGTGGGTCACGCGTGTGTCGACATCTACCAAGGTGCCGTGGCGGCCCTGGTGCCCTTCTTCATCGCCGAGCGCGCCTACACCTACTCGGTCGCCTCGGGCATCGTGCTGGCCGCCTCGCTGCTGTCCTCGGTGGCGCAGCCGGTGTTCGGCGCGCTCACCGACCGCTGGGCCATGCCCTGGCTGCTGCCGGTCGGCACGTTCCTCGGCGGGGTCGGTATCGCGCTGAGCGGCCTCAGCGGCTCCTACCCGCTCACCCTCGCATTCGTCGCGATATCGGGGCTCGGCGTGGCCGCCTACCACCCCGAATCCGCCCGCGTCGCCCGCATCGCCGGCCAGGGCAGCCACCGCGCCATGAGCTGGTTCTCGACGGGCGGCACCATCGGCTTCGCGCTGGCCCCGCCCCTGGTCGCCGCCGTGACGGCCACCGGAGGACTGAGCCGGACACCCCTGCTGGTGGTGCCGGCCCTCGCCGGTACCGCGATGTGCCTGCCCGTCGTGCGCGCCCTGCGGCGCGGGCAGGCCACCGGGTCCCGCATGACGAGGCCCGCCGGAAACGACGACACCGCTTCCTTCGTGAAGCTGTCACTGGCCGTCGTTTTCCGGTCGATCGCGTTCATCGGTCTGAGCACTTTCCTCTCGCTGTACGCCCGCCAGCGCCTGGGCGGCGGCACGGCCGCGGGCACCGCGGCCCTGACCGTGCTCTACCTCGGCGGCGCGATCGGCTCGGTGCTCGGCGGGGCCCTGGCCGCCCGCTGGGACCGGGTGACGGTCTCGCGCTGGTCGTACCTGATCACGGCCGCGGCCATCGCAGGCGTGGTGTGGGTGCCCGGCCCGGCCCTCTACGTGTTCGTGGCACTGACCTCGGGCGGCCTGTATGTGCCCTTCTCGTTGCAAGTCACGCTGGGCCAGGACTACTTGCCGTCCCGTGTCGGCACCGCCGGCGGGATCACCCTCGGCCTGGCCGTCAGCATCGGCGGCCTGGCCGGCCCCGCCCTCGGCAGCCTCGCCGACGCCACGTCCCTGCACACCGCCCTGGCACCTCTCGTCCTGATGCCCGTGCTGAGCTGGCTGCTCTTTCGCACCCTGCCCGAACCGGACGTGCCGCGGTTTCGGCCCGAGGCCCCTACGAAAGAAGGCGCCGCCGCTGCCGCCACCGATCCCACCCCTGCCGACTCCCGATGACCACTCCCTACGACGAGGCCGTCATCACCCGTCAGATCGGGGCCGCGCGCGAAGAGAGAAGAGGCCGCCGGTTTTCGCTGATGAACGTGCACGGACGCCTCCGCTGCGCATACCGTCGAAGGCGACTGACGGAACGGTTCGGGGCCGGGTACCGCACCCGGCTGACCGGCCCCACTACAAGGAGCGGCTGAGTCTTGGGACTTGACAGGAAGAAGGAACGTGGCGAGCGGGAAGAGAAGGCCCTGCCGCCCCGGACCTCAGCGCCCCAGAGCACCGAAGCGGCGCCCTTCTTGGGGAATCGCCAGGTGGGGCAGCCGTCCCTCATGGCCGTCCAACGTACGGCGGGGAACGCTGTCGCCGCCGCGCGCGTGCAGCGGGTGACCGACGAGGAACGCGAAAAGGCCAACGCTCGGCGAGAGCGTTGGGCCAAGCGCGCCGACAACCGCGGCGGTACCCAGCCGGCGGCGAGCTTCACCACGCACCAGACCCCGTTCGGGCCGTACAACGAACGCCCCGGGCGCGGAGGGGCTCCGTTCATCAGCAGCAACAGGGAGCAGTATCCGGGAACCCAGGGCGACGACCGCTATGTCCGCGAGGGACAGAACCAGTTCGACGGCCTGATCCCCGCACTCGACGCCGAGCATTTCGACATTCTGGTCGAGGCGCTGAAGGGGGGTCAGCTGAGCGAAGAGCAGATCGACCAGCTGAGCGACGAGCAGTGCCGGGCGGCGGCGATGCTCATGGGCATCGCCAAAGCCGAAGAGGTGCGCGAGCCGGGAGCGATCAAGCACATCCGCAGCGCGCTCCGCCGGCAGGCCAACCCGGAACACGAGGCACCGGAGTTCCTCAACGACTTCCCACAGGCCCGTATCGGCGGAGCCCAGCATGAGAAGCGCGTCCGATCGGGCAAGGCGCGGCGGGCCTCGCCCGAGGTCGAGACGATCCTGGAGGCATCGTCCTCGTCGGACGAGGCCATGTCCGACCACTGACGCCGAGTCGGCGGCCGCCTCCTTCCACCGGGATACCCGAGCCGAGCCGCGAACGCGCGAGGGCCGGTACCCCGTCGGAGCCAAGTCACCGGGGGGAGCGGGACCGGCCCTTCGCGGCGGCGATGAACTGCTTCCCGAGGGCGCTGCCGCTGTGGGCCGTGCGGGCCGGTGTGGCCTGGTGGGCGGCCCCGGCCTGCGGCTGCGACTCGCCGCCGGGACCGCCGGTGGACCATCGTCGCCCACGGCCACGAGCCGACCGTGCTGCTCGCCGGCGCTGTCCGCGCGACCACTGCCGACCGCACCAGCCACGGGAGAAGAAGATCGGGAGTCGGCCGCGGGCACCGGGAACACCGGGCCGCGCGGCCAGGCCACCGGTCCTTCGCGGTGGCCGGGGCCGCGCCATCGGCTGCCTCGTGGCAGACGGTCGCCGTTACGGCGGCGACCGCGAGCCCGGTGGCGGAGCCGGCACCGGTTGCGACGGCGGCACGTGAGAGCGAGGTGGTGCGCCCGGTGCCGGAACGCATGCTTCCGTCATATGAGCGTCATGAGCCTGCCAGCCTTCTGCCCCGTCGTCGTGGTCACGGCCCTGTCAACTGCCCCTGCACCGACCGCGACAGGGGAGAGACCGGATGACACCCGCAGCACGCCCGTCCCAGCACGCCCCCGAACTGCGCGCCGCCGCCAGGCACCTCGGCCGGCGCCGCTTCCTCACCGTCACCGGCGCCGCCGCCGCGCTCGCCTTCGCCGTGAACCTGCCCGCCGCCGGTACGGCCGCCGCCTCCGAGCTCGACGCCCGGAGAATCACTGACGACCCCTTCACGCTGGGCGTGGCCTCCGGCGACCCGCTTCCGGGCTCCGTCCTGCTGTGGACCCGGCTGGCCCCGCAGCCGTACCAGCCCGACGGCGGACTGCCCGCGCAGCGCGTCACCGTGCACTGGGAACTGGCCCACGACGCGAACTTCCGCCGGATCGTCAGGCGCGGCACCGCGCCCGCACACCCCGAGTTCAGCCACACCGTCCACGTCGAGGTGCCCCACCTGCCGGCGGACCGCGTGTTCTTCTACCGCTTCCGGGCCGGCGCGTGGCTGAGCCCCACCGGCCGCACCCGCACCGCCCCGCTGCCCGGCACCCGCCCCGCCGCGCTCACCCTGGGTGCCGTCTCCTGCCAGGCCTACGCCGACGGCTACTACACCGCCTACCGCCACCTCGCGGAGGACGACGTGGACGTCGTCTTCCACCTGGGCGACTACCTGTACGAGTACGCCGTCAACGCCACCGGCAACGACCGCAAGTACACCGACCGCACCCTGCCGTCCCACTACAACCGCGAGACGGTGACGCTGGAGGACTACCGGCTGCGCTACGCCCTGTTCAAGTCCGACCCGGACCTGATGGCCGCGCACGCCGCACACCCCTTCGTCGTCACCTGGGACGACCACGAGACGGAGAACAACTACGCCGATGACACCCCGGAGGACGGCGGCTCCTCCGAGGAGTTCCTGCTGCGCCGCGCCTCCGCCTACCGCGCCTACTGGGAGAACCAGCCGCTGCGCCGGCCCCAGCTGCCCACCGGCTCCGACATGCGGCTCTACCGCCGCCTGCACTGGGGACGGCTCGCCCAGTTCGACGTCCTGGACACCCGTCAGTACCGCTCGGACCAGGCCTACGGCGACGGCTGGCAGTACCCCGGCCCGGAGTCCGAGGACCCGGCGCGCACGCTCACCGGTGCCACGCAGGAGCGCTGGCTGATCGACGGCTGGCATGCCTCGCGGGCGCTGTGGAACGTCGTACCGCAGCAGGTCACCTTCTCCCGGCGGTACAACACCACCGCCACACCCTCCAAGGTCTCCATGGACTCCTGGGACGGCTACCCGGCCTCCCGCGAGCGGCTCCTGGCGGGGGCCGAGGCCGCCGGCGTGGAGAACCTCATGGTCCTCACCGGAGACGTGCACGTGCACTACGCGTTCGACATCAAGCGCGACTTCGACGACCCCGCATCCCGGACCGTGGGCACGGAGATCGTCACCACGTCCATCACCAGCGGACGCGACGGAGCGGACCGGCCGGGCAACTGGGCCACCTACCTCGCGGCCAACCCGCACATGAAGTTCTACAACGGACGGCGCGGCTACGTGACCGTCACACTCGGCCAGGAAGCGGCCCGCGCCGACTTCAAGACCGTCCCCTACGTCACCAGGCCCGGCGCACCCGTCACGACCGCGGCGTCCTTCATCACGGAAGCCGGCGCCCCAGGCCTCAAGCCGGCCTGACCCCCGACACGGCAGCGAGGCACACAACCCCACCCGAGCCCCCGACGCGAACGCCCCCGGCCCTGCGGCCAACCTCCCGTCTGCCGCGCGACATCGGGAAGGACGGGAACCACTCACTACCCTGTCGCCGGAACCCGGGCCGTACGCGGGCACCGGCCACTCCTCGATGCGGGCACAGGACCTGCCCCGGTCACGGCTGGGGGTGAGATCGGCCGGTGCCGGCGCGGCATAGACGAGCGGGATGAGGGGGGTGGGGGCCCGGCGGCACCGCAGGGGGTGGATGCCGTAGCCGAAGGCACGATGACGACGGGCCGAGCGGTGCGGGTCGAGGGTGTGCGGATCGCTGATGACGGCCGTGACCCGGCTGTCGGCGATGGTGGTCACGGTCTGCCTGGCGACCTCCGCGGCCCGGGCGGCGGACCGCAACACCCCGTCGGCGCTCGACAGCAGGTCCAGCAGCTCCTCCGCCATACCGGAGACGAGTACCGAATCCCGGCCCCGACTCCTCGGGGGGCGCTGGGATGTTCCAGCAGCGTCAGCACACCGAGCGCGATGGTGTTCGCCATGTACGAGCGGATGCCGGCGCATGCCCACGCGCTCTCCTCCCGGCTGGACTCACCGGGTACGATCCGCCGTGACTCCTCCCCGGCGAAGCCGTGGTCGCCCAGGACGCGGCAGATCGCCATCGACGGCGCCGCCGACGCGAACGCGGGCCCAGGGCACCTGGTCTGCCGGCGGGAATCTCGGATGCGGCCTGATGGGTGCGCAGGCGGAGACGGTCGTGTCGGTGTGGGGGAGTCCGCTGCGCGGCCCCGCGATTCCCCGGACGGGAGACGGCGGTCTGCGGCATACCGAGGGCTTCCCCTGTGCCGCTTGCGTCATCTGCCGCGCCGTGCCCGCCAGTTCCGTGACGCGTCCGAGCGCGGCGCCCACTGCGTCGGCTGCGTCCTCCTTGGATGACAGCACGCTGCCGTCACCACCGAAGAGGTTGGCCGTCCAGTACCCGCACATTCTGCCGGAGCAGCAAGGGGAGGGCGTATCACACGGAACATATCGGGATGACCCAGTTGAAGAGGAAGGCCGGGGTGCTGCCGGTCGGGTCGGCGTGCGGTTGACGCGTGTGGTCGCCGGTACAAGGCTCTTCTTGATCGACGCATTCTGGTGTCGGGTGGATACGTAACCGGGCAACCGTGGGGGTTCGGAATGGGCGTGGACCTGGAGGTTCTGGAGAAGGGCGCTGTCCTCGGCGATCCGTGGGAGGGCGTGGACGCGGCCGGTCTGGCACGGGCCGCCCGCGAGCAGTCCGAGCGGCCCGTGCCCGGGGTGGATGACATGGCGTCCTATTTGGCGGCGCAGGTGTCGGACGCTTCTCACCGGGAGGTAGTCGGCCCCTTGCTGAACGGGCAGGGTGCCAGCGGTGTCGTCGTGCGGCGCGGCACGGTGATCGCGGCGTGGGGGGACCCGACGCGGGAGGAGATGGCGTACAGCGCGACCAAGAGTGTGCTGTCGCTGGTGGCGGGGATCGCCTACGACGACGGGCTGTTACGGCTGGACGAGCCGGTGTCCGCCTCCCTGGACCTGGCGCAGTTCGCGGACGCGCACGGGTGTGCGATCACCTGGCGCCACCTGCTGGAGCAGACCAGCCAGTGGGAGGGCGAGCTGTGGGGGAAGCCGACGTCGGTGGACGCGCAGAGCACCCGGGAGGGCACGGAGTCGGCGGGCGGCCCGCCGGGGGAGGGCTGGGCGTACAACGACGTCCGCGTGAACCTGACCGCGCTGGCTCTCACAGTGCTGCTGCGGCGCTCCCTGCCGGAGGTATTGGGGGAGCGGATCATGACGGCGATCGGCGCGTCACCGTCCTGGTCCTGGCACGGCTACACCGACTCCGTCGTGGACCTCGGCGGCACCCGCGTACCGGTGGTGTCCGGCGGCGCGCACTGGGGCGGCGGCCTGTGGATTAGCGCCCTCGACCTGGCCCGCATCGGCCACCTCTGTCTGCGCGGCGGGATGTGGGGTGACCGGAGGGTCCTCTCTCGCCGGTGGATCGAGGAGATGTGGACACCCTGCCGGGTCAAGCCCAACTACGGCCTGTCCTGGTGGCTGAACGACGACCGTACGGTCTGGCCCGCGGCCCCGTCGACCGGCCGCTGCGCCCGCGGCAACGGCGGCGGCCATCTGCTGTGGGTCGACCCGGCCCGCGACCTGGTGGTCAGCTCCCGCTGGGGCGCGGAGGTCGAGACCCTCCTGGCCGCGGTGTCGCAGGCCGTGACGCCTCACGCGCGACCCTTCACCACGTGAGGCCCAGCACCGCCCATACCGCTGTGGATGGTCGAGCACCGCGGTCGGCATGTGCTGCGCGTCCGGGTGGGTGCCGACGCCGAGGCGGCGGTCGCGGCCCGGGCCGCCTTGAACGACGAGGAGTACCGGGGACGCGAAGACTTGAACCGACGGGCGGGGCGAGAGCCAGGCGGAGCGGCCGGAGTCAGTCCCGGAAGGGGCAGCCGCTGTGCGGGTGGTCGTCGGCAGTCCGGGCCGGGGCAGGGACGGGGACCTCTGGCCGTACGGTGATCTGGGCCGGGCGTCCGACGACGGCGCGGCGGCGCAGGGACAGGCCGCGCAGCGTGAAGCGGACAGGAGCATCCAGGCGGGGACGGCGAGTCCGGCCGTGACGGGGCGGCCGGAATGCGGGGTGGCTACCGGGGAAGGGACAGCGTACCGACCCTGCGCAATCCGGCGTGCGGGCACCGGCGCACCTGCCTCGCCCGGTACTGGCTCAGGTGCCCCTGTGCATGCGGCTCCCTGAAGGAGCGGAAACAGCGTGCCGCGACGTCGCTCTGATACTGCGCTCGGACGCGTGATCACGCTTTCGTCTCCGCACCGGTGTTGCCCCGTCGACAGGGCTGCTGAAAACGGACGCGTGCCGAATCCGAGACCCCGGGACGGGGCCTGGACCGTTGTGCGAGCATGCCTCGCTACCCGGTAGGAGGATCGATGCCAGATGGGCGCCGGAGTGGGCCGCCGCACGGGTGAGCCGCCGGCCTACTTGATACCGCGCCGCCTTCTGATGGAAGGCGGCGCGGGTTCCGGCCTGCTCGCGTTCACGCGATGCGCGCCACCCCGCCCCAGCCGGCGCGGTCGGTCAGGCGGCCGGTGTTCGCGTCGGGACGCCAGCGAGGCCAACTGGTGAAGCCGGGTTCGACGAGTTCCGTGCCTTCGAAGAGTTCCACGGCCACCGACGGTTCACGGAAAATGTACGGGATGGCCCCGGACCGGTTGTATTCGTCCTGCACCACTTGGTGTTCCGGGTCGGAGGCGGTCGAGTGGCTCAGGGAGAGATAACTTCCCGAAGGGAGCCGGTCCACCAGCCTGCGTACGAGCCCGCGCGCCTCGTCCCAGTCCACGATGTGGCCCAGGACATCGTTGATGACCAGAGCGATCGGCTTGTTCATGTCGAGCGTCCTGGCCGCGCCGTCCAGGACGGCGTCAGTATCCCGCATGTCGCTCTGCACGTAGGCGGTAGCCCCCTCGGGAGTGCTGGTGAGCAGCGCATGGACGTGGAGCAGCACGATGGGGTCGTGATCCACGTACACCACTCGGGAGTCGGGCGCGATCCGCTGTGCGACTTCGTGGGTGTTGTCGCGCGTGGGCAACCCGGCCCCGAGGTCGATGAACTGACGAATACCGGCGTCCCGGGCCAGGAACGTGATGGTGCGCCGAAGAAAGTCCCGTGATTCGCCCGCGAACGGCACGATATTGGGGTATTTGCTGCTGTAGGCGTCACCGGCCGCCTGGTCTGCCGGGTAGTGGTCTTTCCCGCCCAGCCAGTAATTCCAGACGCGAGCGCTGTGAGGAACGGACGTGTCGATCCGGGGGGACGGACGCGTGGGTTCGGTCATGCCGGCACTTCCTTCGACTCATCAGGGTGTATGGCGATGACGCAGGCGTGTTCCAGAAGTACGTGACACACCATCATCACATGGAGACTACTTGGCACTCGACGGTTCCGGGCAGCTCTCCTTCACGAACCACGTGGTCAGGGATCTCCGGCACATCGCCCCGATACGGAGTGACCCTCGGCTGCCGGACATGACATGTACGGGGCCATCCAGGGGGTGGGCCTGCAGGGTGACATCGGGGCGTTCTGTGGCCGCCGGCAGCGCCTGCCGCTGCCGGACCGTCCCTCGCTACCTGCCTATCGAGCAGGAGGCCCGTGTCCGCCCCGCCCACAGCACCGACGAGCGTCGCTTCGGTGTCCGCCGGACACCCGGTCCCCACAATCCCGCATCAGTCAATAGCCGTATGAGCCGGCGACCGCCCAGGCGCGAGTCCACAAGCTGGAGTGGGAGTGGATCTGCGGCCGGTAGGCCGACCGCGAAGACCCACACGAAGTGGCGGCCGCGCGGGTCACCTTCCCGGCTGAGCCTGTCACGTTCGTCATCGTGCCCGTGCCGCGTCCGGCCGTCGACGACATCGACCAAGAGCTGGATCTCGTCCCTCGAGGACCTGGCCTCGGGAACACTGCTACAGCGCGTCCGAGCCCGCCGGTCATCTCCGGCCGTGGCGTTTGACGCGGAACCGCGCCGTCTCGACGTGGCCCCCGACGCCCCGGCGAGCGGCACGAGGCCGCGGGGGAGCACGCCGAAGCTGGTCGCGGCCGCTGACGAGGAGGTGATGCCCGTACGCTGACACGTGCTGGCGCTCGTGCCTGTGGAGACCGCTCCCGTCAGGGCGGCTGCCAGCCGGAGAACCGATCACGGAGGGAGACGAGCTGTCGAAAGGGCGAGCAGGTCACGGGTGCGGCGCGTGAGAAGCTCGCGCGGGAGATGGAGGAGCAGTACGAGGGCGGCAGGTCGATACGGGCCAGCGCCGAGGCGTACGGCCGGTCGTACGGCTTCGTCCATCGCGTCCTGACCGAGCCGGGCGTCTCCTTGCGCCGACCGGGGCGGGGAGAACCCGCAGGGGCGCCTCGGGCCGGCCGCCTACTCAGGCCGGTAGCCGTCCTCCGCCGGGTGGCCCGCCGCTCCGGTGCAGCGGTGGATCGCCGGCCGGCAAGCGCCGTGCCGACGAAGGGCACCATCCGGCTGCCAAGCCGTCCCGGCCCGATCCCGCAGAGGAAGGCGAGGAGCCGCAGCACTCGCCCGCCAGGGCGTCCGGCCCCGGGGCCGGACTGGGCGACGCAGGTCCGACTGGAGCAGAGCATGCCCGCATCATCGCGGCCGCCAGCAAGTCGGCCGACCGCACGGTGGTGTACGCCTCGCGTGCCGTTCTTCGAGCCGGCCGACCCCGCAAGACCTCGGGCGGCAGCCACCGCACTCGTCCGCATCACCAACCACCAGCAAGCCGCAGTCGAACCGCCACTGCTCCACCGCGCCGTCGCCGAACTCACCACAGCGGCCGACAACCCCGCGCCCACCCGAGTGACCGACTACAACGAAGGCGACTTCCACGGTCACATCGAACGAACCCTGCGCAGCGCGCCTATGGATGCGCCGCAGACGGCCCTCGCGGCCTGTCTGCCCCGCGTCGAGCGCGACCGCGACGGCCGCCGCACACGCACCGCCCTCAAGGAACTGTTCCCCGCTCCGGGGAGCTTGGAGCAGAAGTGCGCCCGGACAGCCCCTGACGGCTTGCCCAACGTCATGGAGCGCGAAGAACGACGGGGCCCGGGCCGCCGTCATCCCCTCCGCGCTGAGCGGCAACGAGACCGAGATCATCAAGAACGGCAGATCGCTCGGCGGGGCCACGCTGGTCGACCCGAAGGGCAAGAAGCGGTCTTGATCGCGGCCCGTCTCGCCCGGCGGGTGGACGCGGGGATCGAGCTGTCGCCGTACGACCCGCTGCGCTGACCCGGCAGTTGCTGCGGCCTTCCTCAGGAGGCGGGCACGCCGGCCGCACCCGTCCCGGTGGTGGTGTTCGGGGAGGGGAAGTGGGGCAGTACCGTCTCGGCGAGTTCTTGGAGGACCTCCTCCACGGGCCGGTCGCCCGGGCGGAGATTGAACGAGACGTGGGCGACGCCGAGTTCGCCCATCGCGCGCAGATGCTCGACGAGGGCGCGGCTCCCGGTGCGCAGGCCGAGCCGGATCGGGGTCGCGGCCGTCGCCGGGTCACGGCGGCCAGGTGCCCGAGGTGGGTGAAGGTCTCGAAGACCGAGCCGGCGTCGCCGAATTGCTCGGGGTCGTAGAGCGGCACGTCCCGTACCCACAGGCCCGCGAAACCCGATGTGTCGGCGAGGCGGGCCAGTTCGGTGTGGCGGGTCAGGTCGGGGACGCCGAAGGGCTTGCCGGCGGCCTGGCCGGCACGCAGCCGGGTGGCGCCCCAGTCGTTGTCGAGGGGCAGTTCGAGACCCAGGGTCGGCAGGCCCGCGGGGTTCACGAGCCGGTCCAGGGCGGTAGGAGTGGGGGACATGGCCAGGGGAGTCTTTCAGCGTCGCGAGGAGGCAGGAGCGGTGGGGGCGCGCACGAGGCGGGGAGGGACGGCTCGCGCGGGCGGGACCTGCCCTCCGCGCCCGCGCGAGCCGGGGCAACCCGGCGGGGCGGCGCGAAGGGGCGCCGCCCCGCCCGGGCCGGCCGGTAGGAGCCGGGTCAGTTGAGCTGGTCGGGGTGCGGGCCCGTGCGCAGGTCGCGGTCCAGTCCGGCGATCGCGGTCATCTCGTCGTCGGTGAGGGTGAAGTCGAAGACGTCGAGGTTCTCGCGGATGCGGGCGGGCGTCACCGACTTGGGGATGACGACGTTGCCGAGCTGGAGGTGCCAGCGCAGGACGACCTGGGCGGGCGACTTGCCGTGGCGGGCCGCGATCGTGGTGATCGCCTCGTCCTTGAGGACGGCACCCTGCGCCAGCGGGCTCCACGCCTCGGTGACGATGCCCAGTTCGGCGTGGACCGCGCGCAGTTCGCTCTGCTGCAGGCCGGGGTGCAGCTCGATCTGGTTGACCGCCGGGACCAGCTCGGAGTCGGCGAGGAGGCGCTTGAGGTGGTCGGGCTGGAAGTTCGACACGCCCGCGGCACGGATCCGGCCCTCGGCGACGAGCTTCTCGATGGCCTTCCAGGACTCGCGGTACAGGTCGCGGGCGGGGGTGGGCCAGTGGATCAGGTACAGGTCGACGTGGTCCAGGCCCAGCTTGGCCAGGCTGGTGTCAAAGGCCTTGAGCGTGGCGTCGTAGCCCTGGTCGGCGTTCCACAGCTTCGTGGTGATGAACAGGTCCTCGCGGGCGATCCCGGAGTCGGCGAGGGCGCGGCCGACGCCTGACTCGTTCCCGTAGATCGCGGCGGTGTCGATGCTGCGGTAGCCGGCCTCCAGGGCGGAGCTCACCGCGGCGGTGGTCTCCGCGTCGGGGACCTGGAAGACGCCGAAGCCGAGCTGCGGGATCTCGACGCCGTTGTTGAGGGTGACGGTGGGGATGCTGCTGTGCGTTGCCATGGTGCGGGTGGCCTTTCAGGCGGTACGGGTCGTACGGGGGGTCAGGGTGTAGTGGACGGTCTGGGCGCTGATGAGTCCGTCGCGGAAGACGAACGTGTCGACGCCGTCGGTGACCTCGTGGGTGTCGGTGGTGGCGCTCCACTGAAGGAACAGCACGTCACCGGCGAACTGCGGGGTCAGCTGCCAGTCGGCGTCCGGCAGATCGGCGAGCAGGGCGCTGATGCCCCGTCGTGCTCCCTCGCGTCCCCTGAGGGTCCCCTCGGGGGTGAGGAAGACGGCGTCCTCGGTGTAGTTCTGGCTGATCAGGTCGAGGTCGCCGGTGCCGAGCCGGTTGCTGTGGTCGGCGAAGACCTCCTGCGGAGTGCGGCTCACCGGGCGAGTGCGGCGAGCGCGGCGGTGGCGAAGCCGTGGTCCTGCTCGGGGGCGCCGCCACCGACACCGATCGCGCCGATCAGCCGGCCGTCGCGGTGGACGGGGATGCCGCCGGCGATGAAGAGCAACGGCTTGTCGAGGGCGGTGGGCAGCGAGTGGAAGAGGCCGCCGGGCTGGACGGCGTCGACGAGGTCGGCGGTGGGCGCGTTCAGCTGGAGGGCGGTGTAGGCCTTGCGGGTGCTGGTCTCGCCGGAGATCAGGACGGCCCGGTCGTCGCGGCGGAAGGCTAGCAGGTGGCCGCCCGCGTCCAGGACGGTGACGCTGACCGTCACTCCGGCGGCCTCGGCGGCGCGCCGGGCGGAGTCGACCAGCAGCTCGGCGTCCCGCGTGGTCAGCGGGGCGACAGGGGCCGGTGCGGTGGTGGTGCTCACGAGGAATTCCTTCTCGGGAATGTATCGGGGATCTATCGGGGGAACTCGGGGACAGGACTGGGAGCGGGTCAGACCGTTGCCGGGGCGGGCTCGGCCGCCGTGGAGTCGGCGACCACGCGGCTCCCCGTACGGGTGCGCCGGTCCAGGCGGGCCGCGAGGAAGGCGAGCAGCAGCGCCGTACCGGAGAGGATCGCGCCGACCCAGTTCGGGGCGGTGAAGCCGAGGCCCGCGGCGATCACGACACCGCCGAGCCAGGCGGCGAGGGCGTTGCCGAGGTTGAAGGCGCCGATGTTTGCGGCGGAGGCAAGGGTCGGTGCGGCGGCGGCCTGGTCGAGCACCCACTTCTGCAGCGGCGGCACGGTCGCGAAGCCGAGCGCGCCGATCAGGGAGAGCGTGATCGCGGCGAGGATCTTGCTGTGCGCGGTGGCCGTGAACAGCAGGAGGGCGGCGGTGAGGGCGGCGAGCGCGGTGAAGAGCATCGGCATCAGGGCGCGGTCGGCGAACTTCCCGCCGAGCAGGTTGCCGAGGAACATGCCGATGCCGAACAGGACGAGCAGCCAGGTCACAGCGCCTTCGGTGTACCCGGCGACCTCGGTCATCATCGGCGTGATGTAGGTGATCGCGGCGAACACACCGCCGTACCCGAGGACGGTCATCGCCATCGCGAGCCAGACCTGGACGTTTCGAAAGGCAGTGAACTCGCCGCGGACGCTCACCGACTCCGGGCGGCCGGTCTCGGGGACGAGCTTGGCCACACCCAGCAGGCCGATCACGCCCAGCGCGGCGACGAGGGCGAACGTGACGCGCCAGCCGGCGGCCTGTCCGATGTAGGTGCCGCCGGGGACGCCGACGATGTTGGCCACGGTCAGTCCCATGAACATCAGGGAGATCGCGGAGGCCTTCTTCTGCGGGGCGACCAGGTCGGCGGCGACGACGGAGCCGATGCCGAAGAACGCGCCGTGCGCGAGGGAGGCGACGATCCGTCCCGTCAGCATGAGGCCGAAGCTGGGGGCGGCGGCGGAGAGGGCGTTGCCGGCGATGAACAGGCCCATGAGGAACATGAGCATCTTCTTGCGGGAGACCCGGGTGCCGAGGACCGTCAGCAGCGGGGCGCCGATCACGACGCCGAGCGCGTAGCCCGAGACCAGATAGCCGGCCGTCGGGATGGTGACGCCGAAGTCTCCTGCGACCTGGGGCAGCACACCCATGATCACGAATTCGGTGGTGCCGATCCCGAAGGCCCCGATGGCAAGGGCCAGGAGCGCGAGGGGCATGGGAGTACCTTCCAGATGATTGCGTGCGGCGGTTACGTGACACAACAATAGTTGCAGGCGCTGGATAAGTGCAAACGGGGTCAACCGTGGTATGCATTAGTCGGCGTGTGCAACTATTGGGAGGATGGTCCGACGAAGGAGACCCGATGACCGCCACCGCCCCCGCACTCACCGCCCTGGCCCACGGCTGGTGCGCCCTTTCCCTGCTGCACGGTCGGATCGAGTCCCACCTGGAGCACGCCCTCCAGACCGGACATGGCCTGAGCGTGCGTGAGTACTCCCTGCTCGACGTGCTCAGCCGCCAGCACGACGGAGAAGGCGGTCACCTGCAGATGAAGCAGGTCGCCGACGCCCTCGTCCTCAGTCAGAGCGCCACGACCCGCCTGGTCACCCGCCTCGAGACCCGCGGCCTGCTCGCCCGCTACCTGTGCCCCACCGACCGCCGGGGCATCTACACCGACGTCTCCCAGGAGGGCCTGACGCTCCTCGAGGAGGCGCGCCCCACCAACGAGGCCGCGCTGCGCGAAGCCCTCACCGAAGCCGCCGAGAACCCGCAGCTCACGCCCCTTGTCCAGGTGGTCGAGGCCATCCGCACGCCGGCGGTGGTGGCCACAGCGTGAAGGCCATCGCCCTGAACGCATACGGCGCGGTCCGGACGATCTGCGGTACACCGAGCCGCCGGACCCGAAGGCCGCGCACGGCGAGGTCCTGACTGAAGCGCATCTGCCCCTCACATCACAGGAGTCGTGTGACCACGGCTTTCGCACAGTCCACGGAGACTGCCGCTCGTGTCGCCACGGAAGGCCGGGTTATTACCAGGGATCGGCCGGACGCCGATGAGGTCCACAACCCTCGGACCTTGATCGCCGCACTTTCGGTCAGACAAGGGCGTGTTCCTCAATGGGGCGAAGGTGCGGCCGGCCGGGGACCTGGTGGTGTTCGACGTGAGAATCCCCCATGCCGGTGCCATGACTCCCCGCCCGGACTCGCCCGAGCTTGACGCGCTGCGCGAGCGAGTTTCGGCCTTTGTCGCCTTCGGCCGAGGCGGTGAACGCACGAGGATGTTCTCGCAGGGGAACATGAGGCGACAGCGACGTCAGCTCGGCCTTTCCGGGAAGGAGGCGGTGATGGCTGTGGACGGAGGGCATGCGGCTCTCCTCGCCCCACAGGGTGTCCTTGTGTGGGAGGAGAGTTGAGTTCACCGACGCGCAAAGCGCGGCCTGATCGCTTCCGGCGGGGACCTGGTCGGGTGATGCGGTGACCAAGTCCGGGAAGCCACCGGCGCCAGGTGGAGTGCAGCCGGTCGCTCAACCCCTCGGTCGAGCCTGGGTGGCATGGGCGGCCGGCGCGCTGGTCTACGTCATCGCCATCTTCAATCGGGGCAGTCTCGGCGTCGCCGGGCCGATGGCCGTAGACCGCCTCGGAATCGACGCCACGGCTCTGGCCACGTTCAGCGCGGTACAACTCGGCGTTTTCGCCGCCACCCAGATCCCCGTCGGCCTCTTCGTCGACCGCTACGGGCCGCGGAAAATGCTGACCACGAGTCTGTCGGTCATGGCAGCCGGGCAGACGATGGTGGCCGTCGGTGAGAATTTCTCCACGGTGCTGATCGGCCGCGCCCTGCTGGGCTGCGGTGACGCCATGGTGATGATCAGCGTACTGCGGTTGATCGCCGCGTGGTTCCCTGCCGCGCGTACTCCCGTTCTCGCCCAGGTCACCATCGTGGCGGGCAGCGCAGGCGGCCTCGCCGCCGCGTCCCCGTTGTCCGCCGCGCTGCGGGCGTTCGGGTGGGAGCCTGTCTTCTCCTCCATCGCGCTGATGACCGCGTGCATGATCGCCGTGGTATGGCTGACCGTGCAGGACACACCACCCGGCAGTCCGCTGTCCGGGCCACGCGACGCCGCCGCAGGCGGCACTCTGCGAACCGGCCTGGCCGAGGCGTGGCGGCAGCCTACGACTCAGCTCGGCCTGTGGCTGATGTTCACGGTTCACTTCCCCGTCCAGGTGTTCGTCCTGCTGTGGGGCTATCCCTTCCTGACCCAGAGCCAAGGGCTCTCCGAGACGACGGCCGGCTACGTGACCGCGGTGCCCCTGGTCATGACCATGGCACTCGGCCCTGTGTTCGGCGTCATCTCCGGCCGGCGTCCCCACTGGCGCATGCCCATGGTGCTCGGCATCGCGTCGGCCACCACCCTGACGTGGGCCATGGTGCTGTTGTGGCCCGGCGCGCAGGCGCCCCTTCCCGCCCTGTTCCTGCTGGCAACGATCCTCGGCCTGGGCAACCCGGCTGCGGCATTCGGTCTGGACATCGCGCGCGCCGGCAGCCCGCCGCACCGTGTCGGCGCCGCTTCGGGCATCGCCAACATCGGCGGCTACATAGCTGCCTTGCTGGCCATGATGCTCATCGGCGTTACGCTCGACCACACACACGCCCCCTCCACGGACCCCAGCCCTGCAGACTTCCGCATCGCTTTGGCCACCCAGATCCTGGTTCAGCTGCTGGGAGTCGGCCTCCTGCTGCGGCGTATACACCGCCGGCCGGGCTCGCCCGCCGAAGGGCCCCACCGTCGATCAACATGACGACAAGGACGTACCGGCCGGCCGAGACCATCGCTGAGAGGACACCCGACCATGGCACCAGCCCGGCAACAGTCCCCGGCCGAGAAGCACCGGGCAGCAATCGAGGCATTTCTGCGCGACCGCGGAGCCGCCCGGATGCCTCATCCGGGCGGCACGCTCCTGGAGCACCTACGGCGCGTTCAGCAGCTGCTGGCCGAATGGGGGGCGAGTCCCGTCGTCCAGACCGCAGGGCTCTGTCATGCGACCTACGGAACCGACGGCTTCGCACCATCACTGCTGCCCCACACCGACCGAGCGACGCTCGTCGCCCTGATCGGCGAACCGGCGGAGGCGCTGGTCTACCTGTACGCCAGCTGCGACCGCGCGACCGTCTACCCGCGCATCGACGGCACCACGGTAGTCGCCTTCCGGGACCGCTTCACCAGCCGTGAGCACCGTCCCACGCCCAGCGACCTGCGGGCGTTTCTCGAGATCACGGCCGCCAACGAACTCGACGTGCTGGCGCACAACGCGGAACTGGCCAGGCAGCACGGACCCGAACTGTACGGCTTCCTCAAACGGGTCGGCTCGCTGCTGTCCCCGGCCGCACAGGACGCTGTCGCCCGACGGCTGGCATAGGTCTCCGCGCCGACCCGCCCCGCAAGGCGTCCGTCCGGCCGGACGTGCCTCCGTGGGAGGCCGTGGACGCCCTTGGGCGTCTTGCCGCACAGGAGGGCGGCCGGCTGCGGGCGCTGAGGCATGTGGCCGCGGCCGGGCAATCGGTGCTGGGATCGGCGCGGCTTCCGGACCAGGTCGAGGAGGCTGCGAAATGTTGCGCACACCTGGTTCCCAGTGGCCCGGGTCGCCGGCTTCCTGGACGGTGTCGCCGGCGGCGCCAACCTGGGCGAGGAACTGGTGGTGTACGGCGACGGGCGGGACGTGACGGTCGCGGAGGGTTTCTGTCCGCACCGCGGTGTCGCGCTGCGGCTCGGCAGGACCCGCGACGGAGCGCTGGAGTGCCCCGTACCACGGCTGGCTGTTCACTGGGGGAGCGGGCGGTGCACGCGCGTGCCCCCCCTGCCGCCGGGCAGGACCAGCCCGGGACGCCGACCATGACCTCGTCGGCTACCTCACCGGCGACCCGCGCATCGCCGCCGGGCGCCTGGTCGGCGACGCCGTGCGGCGAACGGAGTGCCCCGTACGCGGACAACGCCACCGCCCTCGTCGCCCGCATCACGTACTGAGGAGACCTCACCGATGGACACCCCGCCCGCCCCTGCTACCGACACCCACGATCAGCACATCATCGACCTGCGTGCCGCGATCCAGCGCGCCATGCCCCTGCTCAGCTTCGCTGCCGGACGGGAGAGGGCCACCCCCCGGCAGGCCGGTCTGCTGCTGGCCGCCGCCGCCGACGACATGACGGAGCTCCTGAACCGCACCGCCCCCTGAATCCGGACCTTTGGAGGGCCGCCATGCTCCGCCGCCGTCACCGTGGCGGTGCGCCGGGGCGGATTTCCGGGTTCGGGTGCTGAGGGCGGGGGAGACGCGGAATGCCGGCGCCGGCAGCGCCGCACATCCTCGGTGATCGACGGTGCGGTCGAGGCCCCCTCCGACACCGTCCAGCAGCTCGCGCAGGTCGGCGGCCGCGGGCTCACCGGCCTGCGCACGTTGGAACACGGCCAGGACCTGCCAAAGGTGGTCCAGCTCCCATCCCGGCAGCCGGCGGCGCGCGTACGAGGACGCTCGGTTCTCGTACCCGCGGCCGGGCCGTGTGCGCTGGGTCCGTACAGCGGGGGCGCCGTGACGCTGGACCACGCCGGCTCAGCGGCCGGATGAAGCATTCGGTGGGTTCAAGGGCCGCCGCAGGTCAGCCGGCGGTGGCCTCGCTGTCGTAGCGGGCGCGGTTCGCGGTGATCTCGTCGTGGTGGGTGCCCGCCCAGTCGACGAGGGCGGTGACGGCGTCGAGGAGGGTGGTGCCCAGGTCGGTCAGGGCGTATTCGACGCGTGGGGGCACTTCGGGGTAGGCGGTGCGGGTGACCAGGCCGTCGCGCTGGAGCTGGCGCAGGGTGTGGGTGAGCATGCGCTGGGAGATGCCGGTGACGGCGTTCTGCAGGTCGGTGTAGCGCAGGGGGCCGTGCTCCAGGGTGCCGATGACGAGCACGGTCCACTTGTCGCCGGCCCGGTCCACGATCTGCTGGATGGTCTCGCCCTGCTCGGCAGGCCAGCGGGCACACGGCCCGGACAGTGCGGCGGCCCGCTCGTCCTTTGCGTCGGCCTGCATGACGCACCTGCCTTTCCGGTTCCGCACACGCGTGTGCCTTTTGTAGACCTCTCCGTGGCGACGCACGATGGCGTTGCGCACCAATCGTACGTAACGACTTCATCGGTGCGTAGCGGGACATCGGCCCGGCGTGAACCGCGCGCGGGGCGACGCCGGCGCCCGCGAGAGAGAACGTCACCCCCATCACCGTTCGGGCGGCACCCACCCGCCTTCTGGAGGAAAATCATGACCATGCGCGCCGCGACCGTTTCCCGCTTCGGCGGTCCCGAGGCCGTCGAGATCACCGAGCACCCGCTCCCCGTACCGGGCGAGGGGCAGGTGCGCGTCAAGGTGAAGGCTGCCGCGATCAACCCGGTGGATGTCGCCATGCGTTCCGGCGTCTTCGGCGGCCAGGGCCCCGTCGGGCTCGGCTTCGATGTGGCCGGTGTGGTCGACGCCGTCGGCCCCGGCGCCGACTGGAAGGTGGGCGAGCGCGTCTTCGCGGTGGTGACCGGACACCACAAGCCGCTGGGAACCCACGCGGACTACATCGTCGTGGACGCCGGCATCCTCGCTCCGTCCCCCGCCTCCCTCGACGACGTCCATGCCGCCACCCTGCCGCTGAACGCCACGACCGCTTCCCAGGCGCTCGACCTGCTCGACCTGGCTCCGGGGCAGACCTTGCTGGTCGTCGGCGCGAACGGCGGGGTGGGCGCCCACGCGGTGGAACTGGCCCACCAGCGGGGACTGAAGGTCACCGGGGCGGGGGACGCGGCCTTCGAGGACTTCGTCCGTGCCCGCGGCGCCGATCACTTCCTGGCCCGCGGTGAGACCTTCGAGCCGGCGTCCTTCGACGGCGTCCTGGACACCGCGAGCCTGGGTGCCGCCGCGCTTGCCGCCGTCCGTGACGGCGGCGCCTACGCCGGCCTGTGGCCGGGCAGCGAACCCGCCTCCGAGCGCGGCATCCGTGTGGAGGCCGTCAGCGTGCGGTCCGACGCCGCCCTCCTCGACGACCTGTCCCGCCTGGCCGACCAGGGCGTGCTCTTCGCCCGCGTCGCCAGGACCGATCACCTGACCGCCGCGGCCGAGGCCCACGCACGACTCGCCGAGGGCGGCCTGCCCGGACGCATCGTCCTCGTGCCGTGAACCGCTCGCCCGCCGACGACGGCCCCGACGGCGCCCTGTGCATGTGCCGCCGAGGCGCCCACCCCGCCCGGTTCCCGCACACTCCCAGCCGCGTCGACCGCCTCGGCGGTCCTGGCAGCAGCGCCGCCATCCTCACCGACGCCCCGGGCGAGGACCTCGCCCTCCGTCGCCTGATCCACATCCACCGCACGCCCGCACCACGAACCACGGAGGACATCCCATGACGAAGATCGCTGTCTTCGGCGCCAATGGCACCATCGGCTCCGCCATCGTGCGCGAGGCCCTGCGCCGAGGCCACCGCGTCACCGCGGTCGTCCGCGACCCCGCGAAGGTCACCGAACGGCACGCCGACCTGACCGTCACCACGGGCGACGTCCTGGACCCGCAGTCGGTCACCGCCGCCGCGAAGGGCCAGGACGTCGTCGTCAGCGCCGTCGGCGGCGGTGACGGCCCCGGCCACCTCGCCACCATCCGGCCCGCCGCCGAAGCCCTCACCGAAGGTCTGCGCGCCCTCGGCGACCGGTCCCCCCGCCTGATCACCGTCGGCGGCGCCGGCTCCCTGCGCACCCCCGACGGCAAGCAGGTCTGGGACGCCCCCGGGCTGCCCGACTTCCTCCTGCAGATCATGCACGCCCACGGCGACGCCCTCGACCACTACCGCACCGTCACCGACGTCGACTGGACCAACCTCAGCCCCGCGGCGACGATCGCCCCCGGCGACCGCACCGGCGTCTACCGGACCGCCCTGGACGACCTCGTCACGGACGAGAACGGCGACAGCACCATCTCCGTCGAGGACTACGCCGTCGCCCTCCTCGACGAGATCGAGCAGCCCCGCCACCACCGCCAGCGCTTCACCGTCGGCTACTGACCTCCGACCCGCGCGACCAAACCTCGGCCCGCCCCCGGCAGGACGGCGGGCCGAATCGCGTACCGCGACGCCCGGCGCCCGACGCAGCCGCCGGGCGATGGGTCAGCCGACTATGACTGGTCGTAATGAACACCCGCCTGCTACAACAACTTTGCGGCTACAGAACCGCAGCACCTCCACACAAGGTGCACAGCCATGCCCCCGGGTTCTCGGCGATGTCCAGCGCGTGCTCCACATCGAGCAGCAGCGCGCCCCGCGGGGCGTCCTCGCAGTCCGGCGCGCGCAGCACACCCCGGGCCGGGCCTCGCCCCCACTGGACGGCCCTTGCCCTATGTCCGCGCTGCCTGCACGGCTGTGCATGCGTGGACACGGTGGATCAACGGTGGCGGTGACGGTACCCGGCGCCGGCTGGAGTCCTGGGCGCGCCGCTTCCGGGGAACCCGCCGCACGGCCGGGGCGGGTGGTGGCCGTCTGGACGACGGCCTCTTGTGTCCAGGTAGGAGGTGATCCGCTCGCGGTCGTGGCACATCACCCGTCGGCTGGAGTCGACCTGGTCGGCACGATCGGCCGCGCGGCCCTGGGCGACCTCCTGCCCGCACGCCGACGGCAACGGGTGAAGGCCCGCACCCGAAAGCACCCCACCAGCAAGTACGGCCCGAACGCGGGACAACACCCCCACAAGGCCCAGAACCGCACCGTCCGTACCACCGTCTTGTTCTTCGCCCACGGCCTCAAAAGCCGCTCATGACCCCGACGCAACGGTGCTGAGGCCCCAGCTCGTGGTGACGAGGGGCCTTCACCACGGCGCGCCCGGCCCGAACGGTTCGAAGAACATGACGTCCAGCGGATGCAGGTCCCGGCCGGTCAGACCGGGGAATCCGGATTCGGCGGGGCCGCCGCGCAACCACGTGAGCAGGGTTGCCGTGAAGTCGCCCGGCAGGGGCGGTCCTTGGTCGCAGTGGCGTGGGTTGACGGCTACGCGCCACGTCTCGGGCGGGCCGTCCGCGCACCAGCCGATCTGGTCCCCGTCGATCGTCGACGCGAACGGCAGGAAGCCGCCGGGCTCGGGCCACGCGGGCATCGGGTAGTACTGGGGATGGGCGGCGCGCAGTTGGCGGTATCCGTCAAGCATGCCCTCGACGGTGGCCGCGAGCCCCTGATCCCGTGGCCGGTCCAGGGACAGTGGGGCGCTCATGTCCAGCCACCAGCTCCAGTTGCCCGCCCCGTACCGCTCCGTGAGCGCCACGAAGTCCGGCGGCAGCCGGGTGCCGAGCCGCTCGAAGACCTGCTCCCATGTGCCCTCGCCCATGTACGGCTCCAGGGGCGGTGGGACCAGCGCCATGACGGCGTCAAGGCCCGAGCCCTCGGTGAGCGCCGCGTGCTGCCGCGCGTCCACGGCGGTGCCCGCAGGCGGTGGCGACCAGGGGGCGGCCCCGGCCAGCGGCGGCCAGACCCGTATCTGTGAGGACAGCGGGCCCAGCAGCCCGCCGGGCTCGCCCGGGTGCGGCACGCCGGTACGCAGCAGCGTGAACAGCAGTTCCAGGAGCGGGACTTCGTAGTCCACCCAGGGCTCGCTCACCCCGACTGCCACATTCGTGGTCATGAGCGTGACCGGCCACTCGTCGGGGTCGTCCGACGCACCCGTGTTCCAGAAGAGGTGGTCGCCGCTCCTCGTCGTGGCGAAGGCGAGCAGGCCGCCCTCCTCGGGCAGGAAGGGGCGCCGCCGCGCGGTGAACATGCCGGGCCGGATCGCCGAGTGCCGGCGCGTCTCGACGATCCATGCTGCGTACTCGAAGCGGCCGTCGGTGCTGACGCACGGGGGGTGCAGCCGGATCGCCGCATCCGGGCCGCCTATCTCGGCCGCACCGTACGCCGACACGAGCGCCTTGTAGTCACCGGGCAGCGCGGTGCCGAGCCAGCCCTCGACCGCCGCCCAGTCGACGGCGGGCGCCGGGCCGGGCGGCGGTCCGACGAGACCTGTGAACGCGGTGATCCGCGCAGAGTGATCCATGGAGCCGAGGATGACATGCCCCACCGACATCGAGACTGGGACCTGGCACCGCTCGGGCGTCTGGCCCGCCCACTGACTGACGCTTCGGCTGTCCTCGGGTTGAATCGCTCGGCTCCCGGGCGGTGCCACAGCGCGCGTGACCGGCCGGTCCACCATGGCCTCATTGCCTCGCCCAACCCCCTTGCCCCGCAGGCCACAGCGTTGACGCAACGGTGTTGATCAGCACCTTCCGGTGTGATCTTGTACTCGAAGCGGTCGTAGCGCAGCCGCAGCGCGGCGGTACGGTCCCGGGCTTTCAGGAGCACCGGGCCGAGGCTGCCCCCGGGTGACAGGTCGCGGTGCCCGTAAAGTTCCAGCGGCAGGCCGTGGTCGGGATCCACTCGCCGCCGTCGGGGGGATGGGGTGGGGCGTCGAGGAAGACGACAAGGGCGTAGGGGTAGTCGTCGGTGTGGGAGCCGTGGGTGTCGTCTTGGTGGTGCAAGGTGATCATGTGGCGCGGTCGCCTGGCTGTGGCCAGGCCCCGCCTCGTCGAAGGCGCCGGTGAAGACGAGCCCGCCCGTGGAGGAACTCCACCTTCTGCGCGGTGGTGCGCCACCGGCACAGCAACACCTGAGGGGTCACGGGCTCGGCTGCCAGCGGCAGGTCAGGCCCGGACATGCGCGGCATCCGCTGAATCGGTGAGCGAACGCGCCGCACGTCGGGGTGACGTCGAAACGGCGGTGTACGATCCGCGGATCGCGGACCAGTTGGCCCTCTTCGGGAGTCCCGCCTACCGACCGCCGGGGCCGATTCACCTTCGAGTGCGCTCCAGCAGCCACACTGACTGCGAGATCGAGTGCACGGCACAGAACGGCGGCTGCAGATGACGACGACGAACCGGGCGGGGCACCCCCTGCCGTACGACACCTACCGTGAGGCGATCGGGCGGGAGACCCGCCGCTTCGCCGACGCGGTGCGGGACGCCGACCCAGCCGGCGCCGTGCCGTACTGCCCCGGTTGGACCCTGGCCGATCTCACCCGGCACGTGGGAGCGCTGCAGCGCTGGTTCTGCGTCCTGCTGTCCCGGCGGGTGCAGGAGGTTCCCCGTGACCGGGACGTCGAGCTGGGGCTTCCCGAGGACGTGCGGGATTACGCCGACTGGCTGACGGCGGGCGTGCCCGCGGTGGCCGCTGTGCTGCGGGACACCGATCCCGGCGCGACGATGTGGACCTGGGGCGCCGATCCGCACGCCCGGTTCTGGGCCCGGAGGATGCTGTTCGAGACGCTGGTGCACCGGGTGGACGCGGAGCGTGCCGTCGGCCGCGACGCCGATGTCGACCCGGAGCTGGCCGCGGACGGCGTCGACGAGTTCCTGGTCAACCTGCCGTACGCGGGTCTCTTCGCGCCGGGGGTGACCGAACTGCGCGGCGACGGCGAGATCCTTGCGTTCGGGTGCACGGACGCCGGTGGCGCGGCCGGCGAGGAGTGGCGGGTACGGCTGGAGCCGGACGGCTTCCGGCCGGTGGCGGGCGGCGGGAGCGACCCCGGGGCGGCGGACTCCGCGGCCGTCCGGGCTCCGGCCGCGGACCTCCTGCTGCTGCTCTACGGCCGCCGGTCCCACCGGGAACCGGTCTTCGAGGTGTCGGGGGACACCGGGCTCCTGGACCGGTGGTTCGCGCACACGGCGTTCTGACCCGGGCGCCGAGGCTCGTGTCGCCCGCTGGTCATCCGTACGTTCGCCGGTGCGGCTTTCCGGCGGCGAGGTGGGCGGCGAGCGCCGCGATGTCGTTCTGCAGCCGGTCGCCGCTGTGGGCGAGCAGGTCGTGGCGGAGCCGCTCCGGCAGCGCTTCCGGCGGCAGGGCGCACCAAGCACGCAGCCGCCGCAGCAGGGGTAGAAGGCCCCCCTAGGCGTCGCGCATTTCGGTGGTGCCGTGCGTGTCCAGCAGGAGCTGGTCGCCGGGGCGCAGCGGGTAGGCGTCGACGTGGTAGGGCTCCTCGAACCACGTGCTCCCCGGCGGGGATCGCGGCGAACACGGCGCTAGGCACTGCCGGTCCGCCACCGCGCCTACGACTCGCCCGAGATGCTGCGGCACGCCCTCCACCACGTTCTGACCGCCACGCCCCTGCCCGGGGAGGCGCGGGCCACCGCGGCCCCGGTGACGGCGCCGACCGGGGAGCACGACCTGCGCCCCAAACCCGGTGCGACCGGGCCACCTGCTCCCCGCTGGAGGCCCCGAACGCGTGGAGACGTGAAGACCGTCACGGACGGCACCCTGTCGGTCGCGGCCCCGGGCAAGAGGAACTTCCGGGCGTACGTGCCAGGCGGTGCCGGCCGGATCGGCAGTGATGGCCCCCTACGTGAAGCGACCTCTGGGCGGCGGCACGCCGCGGGCCCGGAACACAGCTGCACCTGGAACCGGGCGCGGAGCGACAGCCGACGTCCCGTCCGGATGGCCCGGCCTCGTCCCGGCATGACGACGGATCCGCCAGGCACGCTTCGACCTGGACACCGCGGGTACTCCCCGCCCGGTACGACACACACGTAGCGCCGGGAGGTACCTCATGGGCAAGCTGGGAGACATGGCGAACAAGGCCAAGGGGATGGCGAAGGCCCATCCGGACCAGGCCGACAAGGGTGTCGACAGCGTCGAGCGAATGGTCGACGAGCGTACAGGGGACAAGTACGACGCGCAGACCGACAAGGCCGCCGACGCCGTGCACCGTTCCTATGGCGGCGGCGAGTGACGGACCGCTGAACCCGCGGCACCCGGAACCGGGCTCCGGCGTCGATCGCCGGGGCCCGGTCGTGTTCCGGACGCGGAGCGGCGGCTAGTAGTGCTTCGTTACGTCGGGTGATCTCGCCTGGTGGCGGGCATCTGTCGGGCATGAGGCTGGGGGAGTGGAACGGCTCCGGGGTGAGTTTTCGCAAGTTCGTGGCCGATGTGTTCGGGGTCGCTGCAGGAAGTCACCTGGCGGCAGGGCAGCAAGAGCACGACGACCTCGCAGTTCGCCGTGCTGCAGGTGCGGCCGACGGGCAAGGAAGCCTGCCGCACCGCCCAAGAGAAGGCCGACGGACGAAGCCGCTGGAACGGCGTGCTGCCGCTGCGGACCCTGCTGGTCGAGCGATCCCGGGAAGCCGGTGGTGAGCCGACCGGTTACTGGATGACCAACCTGCCCGCCACCACGCCCGTCGCCGATCTGGTGCGGTGGGCCAAGATGCGCTGGCAGACCGAGCACGACTACCGCGAACTCGAGCACGGCCTGGGCCTGGACCACGTCGAAGGCCGCACCTGGCGCGGCTGGCACCACCACGTCACCCACGTCACCGCCGCCCAGGCCTTCCTCACCCTCCGGCGGCTCGACACAAAAGCCCAGACGCCGGCCTGACCCTCTACCAGCCTTGATGAGTCGATCCACCGACCGGCACCGCCTGAATGCCTGCGGCATCGTGTATGGAAGCCTGTCCACATGGACACATTCGCGGACCGATTCGACGGCGGGTGCAAGTGGTGGGAAGCCGCCATCGAAGAAGCGCAGGAAGGGCGCTGGGTCCGTGATGCCGTGGAACGGCAAGTCATCAAGGACATCGGCGCCGCCACAAACCCTCTTCATGGCGGACGGATGGCCCCGTTCACCGAGGACTCGTGGCACGTACGCATCGGGAGGATCGCGAACTGGGCCGGGGTGCTGCGGCTCGCGGCCCGGTCGGGCGGATGGGAGCTCCAACCCGTCGCCGGACGCATCCCGTCAAAACCTGCCGGCATGACCGAGCTGCTGTCTGGCATCTATGCGGTCGGCGAGCAAGGAGAAATTTGGATGCGGCAGCTCCCGAAGGGTGAACTGCCACCAGAAGACGAGATTGCGAAGGCTGAGGGCTTCCTCACTGGGCCGGGATCCGTCGAGGACCTTGAGCTCTTCTTCTACGACTGAAAGGCCGTCGCTTCGCCGTCACCGCCGTGCCCGGACGAGGATGGCGGCGACGTGGAGTGCGGCCTGGTAGGCGATGGCGAGCTTGTCCGTTCGCATGGCCAGGCCGCGCCACTGCTTCAGCCGGTTGGTTGGGTGATGTCGGGCCCGCTCCTCTGACGGTGGCCGGTTCGGTCCGATCACATCGTTACGCGGGATATGTGCAGGGTGGAGGGACGAGGGCCAGGTGGTATCGGGTGTAGGTCTCGAAGACCTCGGCGACCTTGAAGCGGAGCCGGGTCAGCACGGCGCCACTCTTTCCGTTTCCGTGGGTGACGCCCGCGAACACGTCGGTGGCGCCCAACGTAGTGGCTCCGTACTCGATCAGCGCACGGCAGGCCGCAGTGGCGTACCCATGTCCCGTTGCCTCGTGGTCGAGCCAGTATCCGAAGCCGTACTTGGATGGGTTGACGGCCACAAGGTCGACGCGGCCGATGAGGGCGCTGTGAAGGAGGACGCCGCAGCGGAGGGACGGGCTGGGGTCGTTGAGCAGCTCGGCATGTGCCGTCTTGTAGTCCGATGCGGCCAGCGCCTGGTAGTCGCCGTGCTGGGTGAGGTGTTCGCGATTTCGGTCGATGAGCGCGTAATATTCATCGGCTTGCTCAGCAGTGAGTGCACACAGCGTCAATCCGGAGACGTGGGTTTTGAGTTCGGGAAAGATGTGCTTGTCGTGATGACTACCGGCCATGTCGGCTGACCCTACGACGGGGGCCGGGCCCCTGCCATGGCTTTTGGTGGCGTGCAGCGACTGAATGCCGCTCAGCCGTCCATGATCAGGCCGGTGCCGGTGAGCCAGCCGTCGACCAGGTCCGGCTGCGATGAACTTCCGCAGCGGGGCGGTCGGGCGGATGCGGACGTTGTCCCACACCAGCACGATCGGGCCGCCAAGCTGGATACGGGCCCGGATGAGCAGGCCACGGAAGTCACGCCATCCGAACCCTTCGGCCGGTCCTTGCGTCCGTTGTACTCGCGGACCGCGTAGAACATCCGAGAACGCTCGCCCGGCCCCACCGATACGGTCCAGCTGATGTCGTCAGTACCCTCGGCCGCTGCCGGGCCCCACGGCAAGCGCAAGGATGCGTTCCCAGGTGCCCTCCACGGCCCACCTGATCAGTCGTTTGTGGGCCGTACGAAACGAGCCGGGCTCGTCGGGCAGGTCCCGCCAAGGCGAGCAGGTTCGGTACTTCCACGCGATGGCCTCCACGGTTCGGCGGTGATCGTCGACCCACCACCGGCCACGGACCGGATCGGCCGACGTCAGCGGCTCGATCCGGTCCCACATCGCATCAGTGATGACTAACCGGACGGACACACGTCTGATCGACTGACCAACCCATCAAGGGACACGCTCTAGACGAGTTGTTCCTAATGTCGCCGGGGTAAAAGGGCTGATCCACTTCGCCTCAGTCTTGGTCATTAGCAGCTGATACGGCGCCGTCTGCCCAGATCTGTGCTTTCAGGTCGCGTCGCCAAGCAGGGTTTGGAGGGCCTGCCGGAAGGCGGCGGTGTCGATGTCCTGGCCGATGGCCAGGCGCTGCGAATATCCCGTGAGCATGGCGAGCAGTGCGCCGGCCACGCCGGAGGGGTCCGGCGAGTCGGGCAGGCCGCGGGCGCAGCGGTCCTGGCGGATGAGCCCGGCGACCTTCTCCTGGTCCTTGGCCAGTTGCGCCCGGATCTGGGCGGCGAGGTCGGGCGAGACGGCGGCCTCGGCCCAGACCTGCGCCATCAGCCGGGCGTGGCCGCCGTGGCGGGCGCGGACCCGGTCGAGCAGTTCGGCAGCGTCGCGGATGCTGGCGAGGTCGATGAGATTATCCACGGCGTCCTCGCAGACGGCCGCCACCAGGTCGTTCTTGCTGGGGAAGTAGCTGTAGACCGCTCCGGTGGACAGTCCGCTGGCGGCGACGATCTCACCGGTGGAGGTCTGGGCGAAGCCCTTGGCCGCGAACACCTCGCGGGCGGCGGCCAGGATCTGCCGGCGCCGGGCGTCGCGGTGCTCCTGGGTAACCTTGGGCATAAAAAGAACGACCTCTCGTTTTATTGTAGAGTGAGGCTCACCCTACCCGACCGCCGACTCCCGGAAGGCGGCGCCCTCCGACGAAGGAGTTGTGTCTCATGACATCCACCACCGTGACATCCGCCTCTGGGCCAGCTGGCGAGTTTGCCGGCGTTCGAGTCCTGGTCACCGGCGGCACGAAGGGAATCGGCGCGGCTGTCGCGGTCCGGTTCGCCGAGGCCGGGGCCGACGTCGTCGTCGCGGCCCGCACGCCGGTCGACGAGCCGCCGGCCGGCAGGTTCGTCGCCGCCAACCTCGCCACCGCCGACGGGGCCGCCGCCCTCGCCGCGCAGGCGACGCAGTTGCTCGGAGGAATCGATGTCCTGATCAACAACGCCGGCAGCCAGACGCACATCCCAGGCGGGGCGCTCGACGCGGCCGACGACGACTGGTACCGCGACCTCGACACCAACCTGATGTCCGCGGTCCGCCTGGACCGGGCCCTGTTGCCGGGGATGATCGCGCAAAACCGCGGAGTCATCATCCACGTCACATCGGGCCAAGCCCGCCTGCCCGGCCCCGCGTCCCTCCCGTACGCGGCGGCGAAGGCCGCGACGACCGTCTACAGCAAGGGCCTGGCCAACGAGGTCGGCAAGCACGGGATCAGAGTGAACACCGTCGTCCCCGGACTCATCGAGACCCCGGCCGTCACCCGGCGTCTGAACCAGATCACCGCCGACAGCGGCCAGGACGCCGAAACGGCCCGCCGGCAGCTGATCGACCGGGTCGGCATCCCGCTCGGGCGCCCCGGCCAGCCCACCGACGTCGCCGAACTCGTCGCGTTCCTCGCCTCCGACCGCGCGGCGTTCCTCACCGGCAGCCAGTACGTCGTCGACGGCGGCAGCATTCCGACGGTCTAGCCAGGCGCGAAGTTCCTGATCGGTTCAGTGGTCGTAGGCGATCAGTGATCGGGAGACGGTTGCACCGGTCTTGTTGTTGTGCCAGATCGCTGCGGCCAGGGCCAGGACGCGCTGGGCGACGCGGACCGCCACACCTTCGATGGCGCGTGCACCGTGTTGCTCCAGGTCGAGCTGACCCTTGAGGGTGTCGTTGACCGACTCGATCAGTTGGCGGACCTTCTTGAGCACCGGCTCGCCGTACCGCTGCCTCTCCCGCTTGCGCGAGGGCCGCAGCAGCTCGATGCCTTGCCCGGCGAGGCCTTTTCGAATGGCTTGGACGCGAAGCCCTTGTCCGAGATCAGCACGATGCCCTCGCGGTCGGCGACCAGGTCGGCGTCGACCTCCAGCATCGCCGCAAGGACCTCGCGCTCGCCTATCTTCGGGTTGGCCAGCGCCCACATGATCGGCATTCCGGTCGGGGTGCACACCAGGTACAAGCGTAGGCCCCAAAAGAACCGGGAGTGGGAGGCGCAGTAGCCGTAGCCGGCCCAGCCCGCGAGATTGGAACGCTGCACGGTCGGGCGCGACATCCCGCACGGCACCGGAGTCGAGTCGGTGATGCAGAGGTTGTCGAACCAGAAGTCGCTATCCATCCCCAGTTCCCGGATCATGCGCTTGACCAGCCCGAGCGTGGAGCGGAGCCGCTTGTTGTAGCCCGCGCGCTGCGGCAGGTACGGGAACATACCCGTCAGGTGCTTGTTCGCGTAGCGCAACCAGCGCGACTCAGAGTGGTAGCCGAGCAGGGCCTGGGCCACGGCCAGGCAGACGAGTTCGGAGTCGCTGAGCAGCGGCGGCCTGCCCATGCATCGGGTTCCCCCGATCTCGTCGTCGATCTTCACATACAGTGCGGTCAAGAGGGTGTTCAGGTCTGTCGTCACACACGGATCTTGGACACCCTCGCCCCTTTGACGGGCCGAAACTTCGGATCAACTCGTCTAGGTCACGCGGTGCCCGGCCCGTCCCCGCAGCAGCACCTCGAAGCCCGCCCGCAGGTCCTGCTTCAGATCGGCCAGGGCCTCGAAACCGACGTGCACCCGGATCAGGGGTCCCCTCCCCGCCCATGTGCCGGGCAGCCGGTGGGAGACGGGATCGGCGGGCACGATCAGGCTCTCGTAGCCGCCGTAGCTGTGGCCGAGACCGAACAGGCGCAGCCGGTCCAGCATCGCGTCGACGTCCGGTTTGCCGAAGTCCGGGTCGAGCTCCACCCCGAACAGGCCGGCCGCGCCCGTGAAGTCCCGGCGCCACAGATCGTGGCCGGGGTCCCCGGGCAGCCCCGGGTGCAGGACCGCCGCCACGCCCTTCTGGCCGGCGAGCCAGCGCGCCAGTTCCAGGCCTTGCTCCTGGTGGCGGGCCAGGCGCACGTCGAGGGTGCGCAGCCCGCGCAGGCCCAGATAGACGTCGTCGGCCCCCGCGCACTGGCCGAGGCGCATCGCCGCGCCCCGGATGAGCGGGTAACTCTCCTCGGTGCAGACGACCGCGCCGAGGATGCTGTCCGCGTGGCCCGTCAGGTACTTGGTCGCGGAGTGCACCACCGCGTCCACGCCCGCGCCCAGGGCCAGCGGGCGGTGGAACGCCGGTGTGGCCCAGGTGTTGTCGGCGACGGTGGCCACCCCGTGCGCCCGGCAGACGGCGGTGATCGCCGGGATGTCCTGCACCTCGAAGGTGGTGGAACCCGGGGACTCGAGGTACAGCAGCCTCGTCCGCGGGCGGATCAGCCGGGCGACGGCGGCGCCGTCCGCGGTCGGGCGGTAGTACTCGGTCTCCACACCCAGCGCGGCGAGCGAGTCGCAGAACCTCCGGGTCGGCAGGTACACCGAGTCGCTGACCAGGATGTGGTCGCCGGCCTGGACGTACGCGAGGATCGTCGTGGTGATCGCGGAGAGGCCGGAGCAGGTCACCACCGCGGCGTGGCCGCCCTCCAGCTCGGTCAGCGCCTCCTCGAAGGCGCGGCTGGTGGGCGTGCCGAACCGGCCGTAGACCGGGCCGCCCCGCTTGAGCGGGTCGGCCTGGGAGGCGTCCATCTCGGCCACGTCCCGGTAGAGGACCGTGGAGGCGTGGTGCACGGGCGGGTTGACGTAGCCGCCCTGCCGGCGCGGGTCCGCACCGGCGTGCACGTACCGTGTCTCCGGCGCGTCGACGGGCTCGTTCACCGGCCCACCGCCGGTTCGGGCAGCGGCGGTTGGGCGACCGCCGGCCGCCGGTTGCGGCCCAGCGCCAGGGCGAGCAGTGCCGCGACCGCGCACTGCGCCGCCACCACCAGCCAGAACGCGCCCAGCCGGCCGTCGGACTTGTAGTGGGCGAAGACGAAACCGCCGACGACACCGGCAAGGAGCCCGCCGACACCGCCCGTGAGCCGCTGCACACCGAAGGCGAACGCCGCGTTGCGGGGCAGGAGTTCGACCAGCTCCAGGTCGCAGCGTAGGAAGAGGAAGATCTCGCCCATGGTGAACAGCGCGGTGCCGGCCAGCAGGGCCGGGGTGCCGCCGACCGCCATGACCGCCATGCCGGCCGCCATCACCGCGAACGAACCGGCCATCAGCAGCCGGTAGTCGGCCTTGGCGATACGGTCGGCCAGCACCGGCTGGAGCACCACCACCATGGCGCAGTTGAGCAGCATCACCCAGCCCAGCGCCCGGATGTCGGACACCCCGGCCGCGTACAGGCCGATGAAGCTCTGGAAGAAGAAGTACAGGTAGTAGGCGAGCGCGGTGAACAGCACCGGGCGCAATGCCCCCCGCAGCGCCGCCCACTTCCCGGCGGGCCCCTCCGCCTCGGCCGTTCCCGGCGCCGCGGCCGGCCGGCGCTCGACCGGTTTCAGGGTGATCTGGTGGGCCACGGTGATCAGCGCGAAGAGCCCGGCCAGCCCGATGAGCAGTGCTATCGGGTCTGCGTCGACCAGCAGCGCGGCCAGCAACGGGCCCAGGCCCATACCGGCGTTGAGCGCGGCACTGCTCACCCCGAGGAACAGCGGGCGCAGTTCGTCGGAGACGCTGGTGACGATGTACGCCTTGTTCGCCGGGAGGTACAGCGCCGGACCGCCGGCCACGAGGACGACGGCCGGGTACGCCACCCACGGCAGATGGACGGCCACCCCGAGCAGCACCAGACCGGCCGTGCGCAGGGTCAGCGCGAACACCATGGTCCGCTTGAGCCCGAGCCGGTCCACGACCGCGCCGCCCAGGATGCTGCCGCCGAACTGGATGAACGTGGCCACCGCCACCAGCACCGCGGCCACCCGGACGTCCAGGCGGACGGCCTCGACCATGAGCACCCCGATGAACGGGGTGACCATGTAACTGCCCAGCGCGACGACGAACGACAAGGCGATCAGGGCCTTCAGCGCGGACGGCAGCGCGGTGAACGTCCGGTACTTGGCGGCGAGTCCGCCGCCGACGCGCCCCCCGCTCACGGTGAATCGCTCCCGCCGGTGGCCACCGGGCGCTTCGAGGGCAGGCCCCACTCGCTCCACGAGCCGTCGTACACCGCGAGTTCGCGGTAGCCGGCCAGGGTGGCGCCGAGCGCGAGGACGCAGGCGGTGACGCCGGAGCCGCAGCTGAAGTACAGCTGCTCCCGGTCCCCGGCCGCCGCCTTGAACGCCGTACGCAGCTCCTCCGCCGGACGCATCACGCCGCCGTCGCGCTGGAGTTCGCCGAAGGGCAGGCTGACCGAGCCGGGCATGTGGCCGCCGCGCAGGCCCGGGCGGGGCTCGGGGGCGGTGCCCGCGTAGCGTTCCCGGGTGCGCGCGTCGAGCACCGCGGCACGCGGGTCGGCGAGGGCGGCGGCGACGGTGTCGGCGTCCACGATCAGCCCGGGCCGGGGCCGGGCCGTGAACGTGCCGCGCGGTCCGTCGTACGCGGCGGGCTCGTCCTCGACCGGGTGGCCGGCCGCGGTCCAGGCGGGCAGCCCGCCGTCCAGCACGGCGACCCGGTCGAAGCCCATGGCGCGCAGCATCCACCAGGCGCGGGCGCTGGAGTAGACGCCCTGGGCGTCGTAGACGACGACCGTGTCGGTGTCGTGCAGGCCGAGGGCGCGCAGCGCCTCGGTGAACTCCGCGGGGCCGGGCATGGTGTGCGGCACCGCGCTGGTGTGGTCGGACAGGTCCCCGTCCAGGTCGAAGGGGCGGGCCCCGGGGATGCGCGCGGCGGCGCCCCGGCGGGCGCCGACGGAGGCGTCGAAGAGGACCAGGCCCTCCCCGAGCCGACCGGCCACCCAGTCGGCGTCCACGAGCGGCCCGGCCGGCTCGACGGTGGTGTGCTCAGGGGGCGTTGTGGCGCTCACGCGGTACCTCCGCAGGACTGGGCGGGCCGCCACCGGGAGTTGTCGGAGAACCAGCCCGCCACGTGTTCGAGATTGGCAGCCACATCCTCCTCGCTGTCCCCGTCGACCACATAACCGGCCAGGAACAACCCGGACTTCACCCCGCCGTGGAACTCCTGGCCGACACTCCCGGTGAGCATCACCTCGCGGACGCACCGGGGCTGCTCGGCCGTCGCGGTGGGCAGCTGCTCCAGCACCCCGTTCTGCGGCGGGATGCACAGCGCGCCGGCGGGCCGGTACTCCGGGGTGCCCAGCGTCGAGGGCAGACCGCACTCGGCGTACAGCCACTCCTTGTCCAGGTCGATCCCGAAGGCGTGCCGGACCAACGCGCTGATCATGCCGCCACCGGTACGGCTGGCGATCTCGCAGAAGACCAGCCGGTCGTCCGGCGTGATCCAGAACTCGGCGTGGAAGGCGGTCCGGGGCGGCGTCGGCAGCTCGGCCAGCACCGCCCGTGCCGCCTTGACCAGCCGGTCGTACAGCGGGTCCTCGCGGGTGAGCGGCAGGTTGGCCACCCAGTCGTTGCTGCGGAAGGACAGGCAGTCGTTGAGGTAGCGGAAGGGGTGGACGAAGACGACCTCGCCGCCGGCCACCAGCCCGTCCACGTGGTACATCTGCCCGGGTACGAACACCTCGATCTCGCTGCTTCCCCGCCACGGGCTGGCCAGGTAGGCGTCCAGTTCCGCCTCGTCACGGATGATCGCCGCGCCCAGCGAGCCCGACTCGGACACCGGCTTGATCACGACCGGGTAGCCGTGCTCGGCAACGAAGCCCAGGGCGGTGTAGGCCGAGTCGAGCCGGCGGTAGGCCGGCACGTCGACGGGGCCGCCCGCGAGGTGGTCCTTCATCACGACCTTGTCGCGGAAGGCCAGCGCGCTCGCGGTGTGCTGGCCCGGCAGTCCGAGCAGCTCCCGCAGCTGGGCGGCGCGCACGACGTCGGCCTCGGCACGGGCGAAGACCGCCTCGACCGCGAACTCGCGGGCCAGCCGCAGCGCGGTCTTCTCGACCAGCTGGTTGGTGTCGTACGCGTCGAAAGCGTGCACGTGCGGGAGGTGGGAGTAGCCCTCCGCGTACTCCCGCGCGGTCACGATGACCGGGACGATCCCCGAGCCGGCCAGCCACTGGTCGTACGGGGTCTTGGCGTAGGGCGTCTTGGCGAAGACGAGGATGTGGCGCATGGCGGGGTCTTTCTCTCGGTTCAGGACGCGGAGTCGGTGAGGAGCGGCAGCCGGCGCCGCTCCGGGACCCGGGAGATCAGGCCGAGCTCCTCGGACAGCTCGGTGGCGAAGCAGCCGTCCTTGTACGTGCCGGCGAGCCGCTTGGCGGTGAACGCCTCGATCCCGTCGTGATCGAACTCCACGTCGTACGTGGTGGCGTCGGCCGTGACGGTGCGGGTCAGGATGCCGAGGTGCGGCTCGAAGGTGTTGACGCAGCCGACGATGTCGCCGATCTTCTCACGGCGGCCCTCCGGACCCTCCGAAAGCACCTCCTCCGGGGCGGGAATGGCGGCGAAGAGCTGACGGCCGGCCCGGCACCAGCCGACGTGGCCGGGGAAGCCCATGGCCTTGATGCCGAAGGTGCCGAAGTCCTCGCTGACGCCCAGCTGGAAGTGCAGCGGGACCGTCTCGTGCAGCCACTTGAAGTCGCGGTAGGCCTGCTCGACCTCCTCGCGGCTCAGGCGCAGTTCGGGGTGGCGGTTGCCGTGGTCGGTGAAGTTGTTGAACCGGACGGTGGCCACGCCCAGCTTGTTGAAGTAGTGGGCGTAGCGCTCCAGCGAGGTGCGGCCGTGGTTGTGGCGGCCGATGGTGACACCGATGTTGACGCGGAAGGCGTCCTCGGGGGCGATGCCCTCGTTGTACTCGGCGATCCGGCGCAGCACCTCCTCGGTGTCCGCGCCCGAGAAGACGCCCTTGATGGGGTAGGTCCTGTGGTCCCGGACGCGGAGGTTCTCGTCGATCACGCCGTGGTAGGTGATGGAGATGGTGCCGTAGCCGTTCTCCACCGCCCGGTCGAGGAGTTCCCGCCAGTTGTCGGCGAGCAGCGGGCGGCCGCTGGTCCAGGCGTCGCCCTTCTCCATGGTCGCGGTCGGCGTGTGGTCCAACTCCTGCCGGAACTCACGGTTGTTGGCCGGGCCGTACAGGTTCATGAACTCGCCGTCGTAGGCGAAGCTGTCCACGTAGCGCGGGTAGACGTGGTACCCGTGCGACCGCAGGCCCTCCAGGATGCGGGGGCCCTCCTCCATGGCGAAGGACTTGTCGTAGACCTTCTCGTAGTTGACGAACCAGCAGTGCGCGCACTTCTGGCCGCAGGTGTTCTTGCCGACCTTGGTGTCGAGGTCGAGGTAGATGTGGATGTCGTCGGGCTTGATGTCCTTGAAGGGAGTGGAGAACGGGACATCGCCGTGGAAATCGTAAGAAACCGGTGCGTTCTGGACGGACATGTGGCCCCCGATGCGGTGTTCGTCGTCTGAAAGGAGACAAGGAGACGGGAAGGAAGGGCGGAACCGGCGTTGCCGGGAGGTACGGGGAGCCGCGGCGCGGCTCCCCGTCACAGATGTGGCTCGGGCGCGGTGGTGACCACCGGGCGGGCGGTGAGTTCCGCGACGGCCGCCGTGCAGGCGTCGGTGCCGGCCGCGGTCAGGACGGCCATGCCCAGCCGGTCGGCGGAGGAGCGCAGCGGGCGCACCTCGTCCCCGGGCCGGACGGTGAGGTCCCAGGCGTGCACCCGTCCCTGCGTGAGGGCGGGCGGCGGCGCGACGGCCGTCACGCGTCCGGGCGGGGCGGTGAGGAAGACGGTGGCGGCCGCGACGGCCGCGGCGGGGCCCCGCCGGATTTTGTCGCCGATCGCCCAGCCGAGGGCGGCGCGCCGCCACTCGACCCCGGTGGTGAGCTGGACCAGGTCCGCGATGCCGTCGCCGCCGAGCCGGGTGTGGGTCTCGATCACGACGATCTTGTCGCCGTCGACCATGACCTCGGTGTGGCTGGGACCGTCGGTGAGCCCGAGGGCGTCGAGCAGTTCGCCGACCGCCCGGGCGACCAGCTCCTGGCGGCGCGGGTCCAGGGAGGGCGGCGGCATCATATGGCTGACCTCGACGAAGCCGTCCGTGGTGCCCTTCTCGGCGATGCCGATGACGGTGTGCCGCCCGCCCGCGGAGAGGGCCTCGACACTGAACTCCCGCCCCTCGGCGAACTGTTCGAACAGGGTGGCGGCCGTACGGCGGTCCGCCGGGAGCGCGTCGGCGCTCTCCACCAGGGCGATGGAGGCGCTGCCGACCCCGTCGACCGGCTTGGTCACGACCCGGCCGTGGACGGCGAACAGCCGGTCCACCGCCGCCGTGTCGTCGCCGGCGGCGAAGGCCGGGTTCAGATGCGGTGCCTCGCGCTCCAGGATCCGCCGCATGGCGAGTTTGTCGCGGGTGGCGTGCACCACGGCCGGGTCGACTCCGGTGACACCGAGCAGGCGGGCGGCCAGCGCGGCCGGCTCCAGGCCGAACTCGGTGAGCGAGACGACGGCGGTGGGCCGCAGGGGGCGCAGCACCTCGTCGGTGAAGGTCAGGAAGGCGGGCAGGTCCCGGAAGTCGGCCGTCAGCACCCGGGTGCCCGGGTCGAGGGCGGGTGTGCCGGGCAGCTGTACGTGGACCAGTTCGCCGGGCAGGGACGCCGCCGCCCGCGCCACGGTCGGGTTGGCGCCGACGATCACCAGAGTGGAGACGTCGTCCGTGTTGCCCGGACAGTCCTCGTCCGGACCCCCCGCGTTCACTGCGTCCACTTTTCCTCCCCGTCCCGCGTCGAGCGCTGGTTCGGCCGACGCGGCGAGCAAGACAATCGCAAGCGTGCTCGGAGGATGTCAATAGGATCACGCACCGTGATCATCGCGCCCGCCGGCCGGGCCTGACCTGGCATAGGCCGTCCCCACGAGGGACGCTTCACGCCTCGTACGGCCGGCCGGCGGCTCCCGCCGGCCCGCGCGCGGATACCCCCCTCGTCACGTCATTCCGGCCAACTATCCGGCCACTGCGACACACTCCGTTCACAAAACCCCAGCACGACCTGCGTAACGTCGGTGGTTTCCGGCCAATCACCGGGTCGGAGCGACGTGCGACGACGATTCGGGGGAAGCGGACCGTTTCCGGCGAGGTCGGAGCGGCACCGGGGCCACGCCCGGCACGGGCGGCGGGGTTCTCCCGCACCCCGGACGCGGGGTGGCCCGGCGCTACCGGCCGGCGGCCGCGGCGTCCGCCCGGTCGGACCGCAGCCGTGCGGCCGGCCGGGCCACCTCGGCGTACAGCGGATCGTCGTGCGCCACTCCCCAGCGGTGCAGATGGACGAGCAGCCGGGTGATCACGGTGTCGTACTCCACGAGCACGGAGACTCTTCTTCGCGGTGAGCGGCTCGACGCGCATCAGGTACTGGTGGGTGGGCTCGTCGATCTTGCCGTGCGACTTGGAGCTCGCGGCGTAACGGCCGACCCCCTTGTGCGGGTCGCTCGCGTAGTCGAGCTTCGCCCTGACGAGGCCGCTCTGAGCGGCGGTCAGTGTCCCTCCGACCTGTTCCAGCAGGCCCCTCAGAAGGTCGATCCCCGCATTCCGTTCCTCGGCCGGCCGGCGGATCCCTTCGTCGCCGAGCCCGCGCCGCAGGAGCAGCAGGATCGCGGTGTTCGCACAGCTTTCGCCCGCGTCCCCATGGGCGAGTTCATGGGCGAGTGAACCGAGCCGTTCGGTCGTGCCCTGCCCATGGAACACGGAGTGCCCCATGGAGTACTTCTCGGCGGAGCCCGCGGGGGAGAGGGACCTGCCCGGCATCCCGGGTGTGGAGCCGACGATGCCGCGGTGCGCCAGCAGGTCGCCCAGCAGATCCCGGGTGACCTGCGGGGCTTGGGGGTCCCGCCGGATGGCGTCCAGGCGGTCCAGGCCGTCCTCGACCAGCCCGCGCCTGTGGTCCTCCGGCAGATCCCGGACGACGCCGTCCACCCGGTCCGCGAGCCGGGCGTTGGTGAGGGACAGAACGCTGTCTTAGGTGGGCACGGTGGTCCTCCGGGCAGCAAGAAGCCGCCGGCGTGCCGGGAGCGGCGGGCGTTCTGCTTGGGGCGAAGGGAGCCGGTGACCTGATGCAGGGGTGGCGTCTCGTCCGAGGAGCGGGAGAGCGGCCCGGGGATGACGGGTGCTGGCGCCGCTGGTTGTTCGACCTGGGGCGTGGGCCTGTACTCCTGCCCCGGCCAGTCCTCCAAGACCTTCGTCTATGAGGCGGTACAGCAGCACCCGCACCAGGACAAAGGAGTGACCGTGATCTTCTGCGGCGACTGGGACTCTGCCGGCAGATGTGTCCCTCGGACCGTGGCCGATCGGAGTGGCCGGGGGCGTCCCAGGCCGGGGTGCGCAGCAGGCCGGCCGCCGATCCCGAGGCGCGAGGTGCTGCTCAGGGGCGGTGCGCGGCGCGGTTGTGGCCGGACCGGTTTCAGTTGCCGATGTTCGTGACGCCGCCCGGGCCGCCTTCCACCCAGTTGGGCACCGTGCGGGCGAGGACGTGATCGGGGATCCCGGCGGGGGAGTAGAAGACGGCGATCATCGAGAACCAGCGGGGGATGCTGCTGTCGGGTGCCCGGAAGACCGGCTCCACCAGGTAACGCACGCTGCCGGCGGTCGTACCGTCGTCGGTGTCGTCCGATGGGCCGAGGCCGCGGCCTGAGTCCGGAGTGCCGCCGGTCCAGGAGCCCCCGGTGGAGCTCTGCCTCGACGAGGTGGCGGACTGCGCGGTGGAGACACCGTCGTCGCCCGAGGACCGCAGCCCGAACGAGACCGCGACGGCGATGAGCGCGGCGACCACGGCGACGATCCGGCCGGCGGACATCCGCCGGGCCGGGACCCGCGGCGCCGCCGGGCCGCCGGGGGGCCGTGCCTGCCCCGCGCCGCGGGGCGACGGCGGCGCGGGCTTGGCGGACGCCGGACGCCGGGCGGCCCTGGCGGACGCGGTGGCCGCGACGACGGTGAGCCGTTCTGCCCAGGCCGCAGGGGCCGGGCGGCGGGCCGGATCGGCGGAGAGCCCGGCGCGGGCCAGGTCGCCCAGGGGCGGGTCCAGCGCGGCCAGGGCGGCCGGGTCGGTGGCCGTCTGCTCGCGGGCGAAAAGGCGGACGGCGAGCAGGGCCAGTTTGTAGCTGTCGCTGAACGGGGTCGCCTTCTCCTCGCCCGCCGGGATCTGCCAGTCGGGCGTCTCGGCCTGAGGCAGCGCGCTCGGCGCCGCCCAGCCGCATGGCGTCGCAGTCGACGAGGAAGCACTCGGGGCGGCCAGCGGTGATGAAGAGAAGGTTCTTGGGCGAGAGGTCACCGACCGTGATGCCGATCCGGTGCAGCCGGGTGAGGGTGGCCGCCAGGTCCGCGAGGAGCAGCAGGCGGTCGCGTTCGCTGACGCGCAGGCCGATGCCGGCCACGTAGGCGTCATCGTTGAGCAGGAACTCCAGGTTCGCCAGGCGCCGGTCGCCCCGGGAGGCACCGCCCAGAGTCCGATAGGTGAACTGGAAACGGTCGGGCACCACGGCCGCGGGCCAGGCCGTCTTCTCGCACAGCCACCGGCCCTCCGCGGTGCTCATGTGCGGACAGAGTGCCACAGCGGCATTTCCCACAGAAGAAGTTCATCGGATCGAGCTCGGATTGTCGTAGACGCTGAAGGCCGTGGCCCCGCGCCGGACGGGGCGTTGCCCACACGTGAGCGGGCGGCGGCGGTCCCACGTCGTGAAAACCGCCGAACACCAGGGTGGCGAACGTCTGTTGCCCGGTAGCGTGTGCACTCGACCGGCTCGGTACGGCTGGGTTCGGCGGGACAGAGGAGGTCTCTGAGATGGCGGGCGATCCTTCGGTTCACGGTGGTGGGCTGTCACGACGCGCCCTGCTCGCATCGTCGGCCGCCGCGGGTGGCGCGGTGTGGCTGCTGCGCGGCCTGGTCCGGCCGGACGGCGCGTACGCCGCCGACGCGCCCCCGGCGCCGCCGGGTTTCCCCGCCGGACCCGACATCTACCGGCGCGTCTACGAGAACTGGGCCGGCGAGATTCACACCGACCAGTTGTGGACGTGCACCCCGCGCCACCCCCAGGACGTGCTCGACATCGTCAACTGGGCGCACGGCGCGGGCTGGACGGTACGCGCGCAAGGCAAACGGCACGGCTGGGCCCCGCTCACGGTGGCCGACGGCACCCCCGCCGCGACCCGGGTCGTCCTGCTGGACACCACCGCACACCTCACCGCCATGTCCCTTGAGCGGCGGTCCGCCGACGGCTCGGCCGAGGTCCGCGTCCAGACCGGGGCCACCCTGGAGGACCTGCTCGCGTTCGCCGGCGCCGCCGGTCACGGCGTCACCGCCGCGCCGGCACCCGGACAGCTGTCGGTCGGCGGCGCGCTCGCCATCGGCGCGCACGGTACAGCCGTCCCCGCCGTCGGCGAGAGCCCAACGCCCGGCCACGGCTACGGCTCGTTGAGCAACCTGGTCACCGAACTGACCGCGGTCGTCTGGGACGAGGGCGCCGGCCGCTACGTCCTGCGGACCGTCGGCCGGGCGGAACCCGACTGCGACGCGCTCCTCACCCACCTGGGCCGTTCGCTCGTCACCGAGGCCGTCCTGCGCGTGGGCGCCGACCAGAACCTGCGCTGCCAGTCCTTCCTGGACATCCCGGCCACCGAACTGTTCGCCGCCCCGGGCACCGCGGCCGGGAAGCGGACCCTGGCCGACTTCGTGGACCGGACCGGCCGCGTGGAGGCGATCTGGTTCGCCTTCACCGACAAGCCCTGGCTGAAGGTCTGGAGCGTCGCTCCGCGACAGCCCCTGGGCTCCCGCGCGGTCGACGAGCCGTACAACTACCCCTTCTCCGACTCCCTCCCCGAGCCGGTGGCCCGGCTGGCCGGATCCCTGGTCTCGGGGGCCTGGGCGAGCGCGCCGCTCTTCGGCCAGGTGCAGTACCTGCTGGCCAAGGTGGCGCTGACCGGCGACATCACCGACGTCCTGCTGTCCGACGGCCTCGTGCGGGACGTGCTGACCGGTGATGTCCTCACTCATCTGCTGGCGGGCGGGCTGCGGTCGCACCTGTGGGGCGCCTCCCGCAACCTGCTGGAGTACATACGGCCCACCACGCTGCGCGAGACGGCCAACGGCTACGCCGTGCTCGTCCGCCGCGCCGATCTGCAATGGGTGGTCAGCCGGTTCGCCGACTTCTACCGCACGCTGCTCGCCGAGTACGCGGCACGCGGCGAGTACCCGGTCAACGGCCAGGTGGAGATCCGCGTGACCGGCCTGGAGGACCCTTCCGTGTGCGGCGTACCCGGCGCGCGGCCACCCCTGCTGTCCGCCCTGCGACCGCGCCCCGACCGGCCGGACACCGACACCGCCGTGTGGATCGACATCCTCTCCCTGCCGACCACACCCGCCCTGCACCGCTTCTACCGGGAGGTCGAGCAATTCTTGTTCGCGCTGGACGGGGACAGGGCGACGGTCCGGGCGGAGTGGTCCAAGGGCTGGGCCTACACCGACACCGCCGCGTGGTCCGACCCGGAGGTCCTCACCCGCACCGTCCCCGCCAGTCTGCGCGCCGGGGGCGGCCCGGGCTGGGACGAGGCCGTCACGGTCCTGGAGCGACTCGACCCCCACCACGTGGTGTCCAGCCCCTTCCTCGACACCCTGCTGCGCTGATCCGGCGAACGTGCCGGCCCCGACGGACGCGGGTACGCTCCGCGCGGTGAGACCGCGTCCGATCCCCGGCACGGCGGGCCGACTCCCCCTCCAAGCGGCCGGGGGGTTCCCACGGGAGCCGGCCGGCCCGGACATGCACCGTCCTCCTGACGGAGTCGCCCCCGGGCCGGCGCGAACGGAACCCTACGGTCTTTCGTGTGGATCAGGCCGGATCAGGGAGCGGGGTCTGGTGCCGTGCATAGCGAGGCGGAGGAGGACCGGGATTCCCCCTGGGCCATCCGCCCGTCTCACGTCTCCAGATTGGAGAGTGCCTTGGCCGCGCCTGTGTCGAAATGGCCGATGTCGAGCGCTATTCGGATGCCCGCATGCTGCATCTGTTGCACGGCCAGTTGGCTGTAAGCCCTCTCTTCGCCGCTGCTGCCGTAGAGGTGCCGGGCGTGGATCACGATGGCAAAGGTGTGCGTGGCAGGCGGGCCGCCAAGTCCGCGCTGAGCGAGGTCGATCAGCCGCTCGGCACACCCCGTTCCGCCACCGATCGTGCCGCACGGGGATCTGTTGATGTTGATCACCAACTGGTAGTGGCCCGCTGCCGGATTCCCCTGATCGACGAGTTCCCCGAGGCGGTCGATGAGCCTGTCCTCAGCGTGCAGGCCGCCTCCGCTGCGGAACTTCGACAGCTCCTGCGCCAGTTGCCCGTTCAGTTCCAGATCCGCGGACAAGGTCGTCGCCTGACCGTTCCACTCGTTGTCCGTGAGATCCTCAAGCCGCTGGACGACCTCCCCCGGTCGGCGCGGCGTTTGCATGAGAGCGGGCTCGCGGGCTTGTTCCGAGCCCGCGACGGGGTCGTCACCGTACTCGCGCCGGCACGCTGCAACATAAGCACCGCTGCCCCGTTCCCGGCGGTGCGCTGGAGGGCGAGTACGTCGGCGGGGGACATCGGGAGACCGGGGCGGGGGCGCGAGGCCACGGGCCCGGCAGTGTGGGCAGGCGGGGTTCCCGGGTGTTGCCTCTTCGGACTCTTCTCCAGGTCTTGCGCACGCATGGAATGCCTTCCGGTGACGGACACAGGACCCCTCCGGAACTCCAGCAGAGGACTCACCGGAGAAGATAGGCGAGGGCAGTCCGCGACGACCAGGCCGTCGGCGCAGCGGCCCTTCACACGCCGGCACCGTTTGGGCGTCTGTTCCACGAAGCAGCGCTCGATAGCCGCAGAACGGCCACGAATCCTCGGCTGTCCGGAAGGCGCTGGACAGTGCCGAACGCCGATCCCGGCATGGCGCCATGGCCGATGACGGTGGTGCGGTCGCCGACACCCGCCCATGCCCCCGCAGGGCTGCGCGGAGTGATGGTGTCCCTCCAGGGGAGTTGCGTTCAAGGGGGGAATCACTCGTGGATCATCGCCCGGTCGCCGAGGCCATCGAGACGGCCATGCGCCTGCCGATGCACGACCAGCACGCGTTCGTTGTGGTCGGCCCGCGCTTCCGGGGTGAGGGCTGCACCGGCCAGACCGTCCCCTGGCCAACCGCTCGGCCCAGGGCTACCTCCCAAACCGTCGTTCCCCCGGGCCACCGCCGGCCCGCGGGAAGGGACCTTCTGGAGCGGGATGCGTCGTCCCAGGAGGCGTCCGGGCTCCCGGGACCGTAGAAGGGCCCGACTGCTCAGTATGTGGACCATGGGCTTGAGCCTGGGCCGTCGCCCGACCACGAAGCCGCGCGACGAGGCACCGCGGTCACGGCGGGGGAGGCTCCGGAAGCACCGCTCACGGGCGTGGCCCGATCAGTCGTTGCCCGGCACGTACGGAGATCGCTGTCGCCGGGCAGGAGTCCGCGGCGTCCAGCGCGCGTTCGTCCTCGGGGATGTCCGCGGCGAGCGGCTCCGCCAGGCCCTCGTCGTCCAGCCGGTACAGCTCGGGTGCGATACCGGCGCACATGCCCGATCCCATGCACAGGGCGCGGTCCACCCCGGTCGTCCAGGACACCGCCCTCACCACCCCACCGGCATCTCGCGCGGACCACGGACCAGCATCTGGTCCTTCCACCGCACGTCGCCCGCGAGACGCAGACCGGGGAAGCGTTCGAGCAGGGCCCCCAGAGCCTCCTGAAGCTCCAGCCTGGCGAGCGGTGCGCCGAGACAGTGGTGCACCCCGTGCCCGAACCCGAGATGCTGGACGCCGGTCCGGGTGATGTCGAGCCGGCCGGGGTCCGCGAACTTCAGCGCGTCGCGGTTGGCGGCGCCGATCGCGACCAGGACGGGCTCACCGGCACGGACGAGGGTACCGCCGACCTCCACGTCCTCGGTGGCGTACCTGGGGAAGCTCGCGCCGCTGCCCAGGGGCACGAAGCGCATGAGTTCCTCGACCGCGCCGTGCAGCAGCTCGGGACTCTTGCGGAGGATCTCCATCTGCTCAGGGTGGTCGAGCAGCGTGTACACGAAGTTGGGGATCTGTGTGGCCGTCGTCTCGTGACCGGCGATGAGGATGCCGTCGCACAGATCGACCAGTTCCAGTTCGCTCAGCCGGTCACCGGTGTCACGCGCCTCGATCAGGCCCGTCATCAGGTCGGGCCGCGGGTTGCGCCGGTGGTCCGCCACCAGTCCGGTCATGTAGGCCCGCAGTTCCTGCCTGTTGCGTTCTGACTCCTCAGCCGTCAGGGAGCTGGTGGAGAGCGCCGCGTCGCTCCAGGCCCGAAACCTGGGGCGGTCCTCCTCCGGCACTCCCAGCATGCGGCAGATGACGGCGACCGGGATCGGCAGCGCGTAGTGTTCCACGAGGTCGGCGGGCTGCCCCATGGCCTCCATCTCGTCGAGCAGCCGGTGCGCCAGATCCCGGACCGCCGGACGCAGTTTCTCCACTTGGTGCACGGTGAACGCCTTCGCCACCAGCGTGCGCAGCCGCGTGTGGCCGGGCGGGTCCATGCTGAGGATGCCGCTGTCCTGGCTGCCCTCCGAATGACGTGGTGCGTCGTGCCGCAGCGCCTCCGCCCTGCTGAAGCGGCGGTCACCCAGAACCAGGCGCGCGTCGGCATACCGGGTGACCAGCCAGGCGGGCTCCCCGTACGCCAGACGCACGCGAATCAGGCCCGGTTCCTCCAGCGCCGCCTGGTACGCGTCCGCCAGGCTCAGGCCGTCGGGCTCGTTGAACGGATAGGGGACGGGCTGTTCGGCCGTGACCGTCATGGCGTGACCTCCCTGTCGCTCGGTGGATGCCACTCGATGATCACGGCCGCTCACCGGCGTCGGCAACAGCGCTTTGTCAGCCACCGGACGGCCCCTCGTGGCAGCGCCGCCGGACGATGGGGGTCCCTGCCGCCGGACGCCTGCACCTCAGCGTTACGTGCCCTTGTGGACCACCACCGTCCAGCCCGCGCCGACCACGTCGCCCTGGCCGAGAATCGGCTTCCCAGGCGGCAGGGCTCGCGCGGCCGGCTACGGTTCCCGCTTCGCCGCCGTGCGCGTCCGCCCGGCTGGCAAGGCCGTCGAGAGTCCCATCCGGGCGCAGTACCGGTCACGCGCCGGCTGGTGAACCGCGCCTTCAAGGACGGGCAGTGGCTGGCCGATAGCTGGGGCGTGCACTCGCTTTCTGTGTTCTTGGGTCGTCGCCCTCTCGCCTGGCGTCTGCTGGGGCCAGCCGGGCTGTCCGCCGTCCTGCTGTGGGCACTCACGCAGGCTCCGGCGGCCCGGCCGGCCGAGGTCGTCGCGCCGCGCCCGGCGGCGGCCGTGGACGAGAACAAGGCCGTGGCGCGTTGAACGTCAGGGCGATTACCCGCTCGCGCGTACGGATCACCCGGTTCTCCGATCCGACTTGCGGGAGCGCGCCGTCACTTTCGGCTCCCGGCCGCGGCCCGTCTCGGGATCGCGGCCGCCAACGCCGCCGACACAGCCCTGGACCTGGACCACCACGACCGAGGGGCCCAGGTGACCGACGGCATGAGGTGCGCCCTCGACGGGGCCGCCTGATCAGAGGTGGGTGATCAAGAGGCTGTGGGTGACCAGGGCCGGGTGGAAGTCCACGGGGCGCGTTGCCTCACCCAGCTTGATTCCCTGGCAGCCGTAGTCGCTGAACAGGGTGGCCTTGTAACCCGGGGTGACGTTCACCTTGGTGATCATGCCGTCGATGCCGAAGCAACCGGTTGTCCCACCCACCCACCTCGTGGTGCCGTCGGTCCTGGTGACGACCACGAACGGGGGTGTGTCGGAGACGGGCGGGGCGGCGGCAACGCCAAGCAGGGCGAACGACAGCAACCCGGTCCGGGCAAGAGTCCTCATGATCGAAAGAACGAGAAGCGAAGCGCCGGGTCACTGCTCCATGGGACGAGCCAGCTGTCCGTTTCGCGGATCGCCGGGTCCGGCGCCGACGGGACGCGCTGGGGCCTGAGCGTCGACAGCGACGAGGAAGCCGCCCTGTCCCGGATCCTGAGCCGCTGCCCGAACGCGCCGTTGACCGTCACCCTCGCCCGGTAGGGCCACGCTGTTGCGGCCTAAGGGGTGCTCCAGGTACGGCGGTTCGCGCGTTCCTTGTCCAGGTCTGCTACCCGGCCCATTTCTCCTGCCACGGCGCCTTCCGGCCGCCGGTCAGCAGGGCCAGGCCGTGCCCGAGCGGAAGGCAGGCGGCTGGTTCTCCCGCTTCCGCAGGCGACGCACCCGCACAGCGGGACCGGTCCCGAAGTCACCGCACCACCGGGCGGGACGGACGGGCCCATCCGACGTCGACAGCCCACCGGATCCCCTACACAGGCCACATGAGACGCAGCCGGGAAGAGGCCGCATCCCAGGATCTGCCGGGCGACCTGTGGCACGCCCTGTCCCAGCTCCAGCACACCCATCCCGCCCCCGTGGGCCGCGTCGGGTCGCTCGCCCGCCCGGCCGGATGGCTGTCCTTCGCCGCGGCCGCCGACACCGTCCTCGCGGCCCGCGTGCAGCTGTCCGGCGCGGAGACGATGCACGAACTCTGCGAGACGCTCCGTGCGATCACCGGCGGCATGCACGCCCAGTTCACCGGCCCCGGCGTCGCGCTGGAGGTCACGCTCGGCAGACGGCAGGAACTCCCGATCCACGCGGCGCACACCGCGGGCCTTACCCGGCTCTTCCGTCACGCGGCCGGCACCATCGATGCCCGCACGCCGGGGGGAGGCCGGTGCTTCCACTGCGGCGGGACCGGGCACGTCCGGCCGTTGTGGGAGCCGGCTGCCGGGCACGCGTGAGCGATACGCAAGAGGAACGCCCGCGCCCGGGGCCGTCCTTCTGGACGGCGTGGGGCGCGGGCGGGGGAGGGCCCCGAAGGCTTACGCCGGTAGGGGTGCACGCTCCGGGCGCAGCGCCGCAAGCGGAGAACGGCGGCCCTCCTCCACGGCGCGCAGCTGCTCCCAGTCGACTTCCGGGTGTGCGGCGGGGATCGCGTCGACGGAGGCGGTGATGGTGGTTGCGGTGGGGCAACTGCGGGGACGCAGCTGATGTCGGTTGCGGGGCAGCGGCTGTGGTCAGGCCGTGGTGCAGGTCCTGCCGCTGAGGGTGAAGGTGGTCGGGGCAGTGTTCGTGGCGCCCCTGTTGGCGATGAAACCGAGAGTGACGGAACCGCCGGCGGTGATGGTGTCGGTGTAGGAGGCGGGGATGACGCTCACGGAGCCGCCTGTCTGGGTGGGGGTACCGCCCCACATGTTGTTGATGGTCTGGCCGTTGGCGAAGGTGAAGCCGAGCGCCCAGTTGCTGACAGCGGCGGCGCCGGTGTTGCGGATGGTGATCTCGCTCTGGAAGCCGCTTCCCCAGTCACCCACCAAGCGGTAGCTGACGGAGCAGGTGCCCGCTGGGGTGCCGGTGGTAACGGTAACGGTGGCCGAGCGGGTGGAGCGGTTGCCGGCCGCGTCCTTGGCGTAAACGCCGAAGGTGTAGGCCGTGTTGCCGGACAGCCCTGTGACCGTGGCCCGGTTGGACGTCGAGCCGGCCACCCGCGTCTCGGTGCCGCCGGTGACACGGACGACGTCGTAGCCGGTGACACCCACGTTGTCCGTGGAGGCCGCCCAGCTCAAGGTCACGGAGTTGGCCGTCACCTCGGAGGCGGTGGGAGTCCCCGGAGCGGTGGGCGCAGTGGTGTCACCGCCGGGATCACCGGGGGTCTGGCTGAGCAGGTGCGCCTTGAACCCCTCACCGTAGGTGCTGGTCGGTGTGCCGTTCCAGTCCTCGATGAGCACACTGCCACCGCTGCAACCCCAAGGGTTCCAGGTCCAGGCCGTGTACCCGACCTTGTTGGCGTCCGCCCAGGCCATCACCTGGTCGATGTAGTCATGGGCGCAGGTGTTCTGACCGATCTCGCCGGCCTGGACCGGCACCTGGGCGGCGACCGTTCCGATGTTGCTGTCCCAGCACGAGGTGGTCACGCAGCCGTTGAAGTTGTAGGAGTGCCATGAGGCCATCAGATTGCCGGTGGGGTCGGCCGGCTTGAATTCCAGCCACCGACTCAGGTTGTTCGTCCACTCCAGACCGCCCGACATGATCACGTTGGTGGCACCGGTGGCGCGTACCGCGTTGACGAGGGTCTGCATGCCGGCGACCGGGTAGGTGATCCCGGCGCAGGTGCCGCCGTCACGCAGACAGGTCCATGCGGCCGTGGCGTCGGACCAGTTGTTGGCAGCGTCCGGGTACGGCTCGTTGAACAGGTCGAAGATGACCGCTCCGTTCCCCTTGAACATCGTGGCCACCTCGGACCAGAACGTGGGGGTGTAGCGCGCGTCCGGCATCGGTTTCTGACAGGTGGCCGCGACGTCCGGGCAGCCTCCGCCGGGGCCGGTGTACTCGCCCCACGTCCAGTGCAGGTCGAGGATCACGTTGATGCCGTTGGCCACCAGGAGGTCCGCGTAGGTCTTGACCGCCTGCTGGTATGCCGCCGCGCTGGGCGCTGTCGGAGGTAAGTTCCCGGTGCCCAGCCAGCACTCCTCGTTCAGCGGGATCCGGACAGTGTTGATCTTCCATGCCTTCATCGCGTCGACGGCCGCCTGGTCCGTCGGCCCGTCGAATATCTCCTTGCCCTGGACACAGCCGAACTCCCCGCCGGACCGGTTGACGCCCAGTGGGCGGAACGTGGAATCGGATCCGGTGACCAGGCGGTTGCCCGACACGTGCAGTGCCGGCGCCGCGGCGACCGCCGATGCCCTGCCGTCTGCGGCGGACTGACCGGCCGCCGGCGAGGCGACCGCCGAGGCCGGGCCGCCGAATCCGGCCACCGAACCCGCCATAAGCACTCCGGCAACGCCGAAGGCCCGAAGGGCTCTTCGCATGCTCATCGCACTCTCCCTCAACGCACGTATAGGACCGATCACTCCATATGGCACCGCCCGGCGAGAGACCGGCCTCCAAGCGGGTTCCACAGGGGGCAATGCGCCTCTACCTGGCTGGATGACCTTCGTACTGCGCATAACGCTGATCCGACGGCTGTGGGAGCGCTCCCATAGGTAGTGAGCCTAGATGCGCCGGGCAACCGGACGGAAGCTCTCTGCAGGACTTGTTTCTGACGCCGAACCTTGAGGCTTCGGAGGCGGGCAGAGGGGGGTAGGGCTGCGTACGGGTGCGCGAGGAAGGATTCACCCGCCCGGGCACGGGCGCCCTCGCGAAGCGCTCCGTCCGGACCCCGCGTTCTGGAAGGCTTGCCGCGTGCGCGAGGACGTGGACGAGGACCTGGCCATGACGTCGTACGCCACCGCACAGCGACCTGGTGACCGGGCCTTCCAGCGCGACGCAACTGCCGTGTGCACGGCGCCGGACGGCACCCGCGCCTACGCCCTGCTCGACGGCGTCGGCGACACCCCGGCCGTCCGCTCCTGGACCCGTACCGCAGCTCTCCGCCTGGCCCGCGCCGCCGCCGAGAGCGCGCGTGAGCACGTGCTAGTTGGCCCATGTGCGCGGTGGTGGCCCGCAAACCCCAGGGGCCCCTTGGCTGGTAGGCCCGCGTAAGCCGCCAAAGGAACCCGACTACCCTGATCGAATGATTGATGAGGGGGACTTCCGGGTCGGTGACGTGCTGTCGGTTGCTTGCCCCTTCACGGTTACCCGGGTCGTGCAGGGTGTCACGTGGGGTCATGTGTCGGTGCGATGGCCGTGGTGGGATATCGACACCGAGAACGAGTTCGCGCGCTGGAACGGGGTCGTCGCCCTCGGCGTGAACAGCGGCGGGAGCTTCTCGCCTGAGGTGGAGGCCGAGCTCTTTCGAACGGACCCCCCGCCCGAACAGCTGAAGGCGGGAGACCTCTGCCGGGTCGGCGTGCCGCCCACCGTCGTGCACGTGACGGACGTCGAACACCACGACCCCCCGCTGGAGACGGCCTGGCTGCCACATCCCACCCAGACCGTGACCGTGCTGCCCCGAGGTCTGTCCTATCGCGAGTTCCCGGACGAGAGCCATCTCGATGGCTCGGGGTACACCATCCACCCTGGCGATGGGATTCCCTTCACCTTCGAACTGTTGATGCGCCCATACGCGTCCCTCCAGGTGGGCGACGAGGTCGCCGATGCCGTCGGCCGGGCCTGGCGGTTCGGCGGGCCCTGGGACTGGACCGCCTTCGACGGGGAGCCGGCTGGCGCCGGCCCTGCGTGGCCACTCGTCCTGCTCACCCGAGCAGGAACGCCGTGCTCCGTCGAGGACGCCGAGGCGGTGGCTGCGAGTACGGCGACAGGTTCGCACCAGAAGACGATCCGAGACTGGATGGCACTCACCGCGGCCTCGCCCACACCCTGACCCATCCGGACGCCTGCCGCATCTCTGCCGTGGCTGAGCGAGGACCCGGCCCCCCCGGGCCAACTATCGTGCACGGTCACATCAAGCATTCCGTGACGAAGGCTGAAGTCACGCCCCCGTGGCTGCGGTGGAGAAGCCACATGGGTGTGTCACCGCCGCCTGGCGGGCCACGGCAGTGATGTGACTGTCGTGGGAACTGACGCTCCGGAGGCGAGGGGGGCAGCGATATGAGCACCCGCCAGCCCCGTCATGACGGCGGCAGCGCGGGGGCCGGCGCGGAGGTGCTGGCCAGCTCGGCGATCAGGTCACCGGCGGTCACGCGGACCAGAGTCTCCGAGGCGTCCCCGGCCCCGGGGAACAGCCGGTAGAAGGTGCCCGAGGCCCGCGCCGGCCCGATGTCCCCATGCACCGTCGCCAGGAACACCCTTGCGCCGGAGGCGAGTTCGGCCGCCACCGCACCGGGGTCCGGGTGCGGGAGCCGCTCCTCGGCCTCCTCCATGGAAGACACCCGGGCGGCGAACGCGGCCGTGTCCTCGTCCGGCCGCCGTCGATACCGCAGCAGCGCGGGCTCCGGCTCCCCGCACACCACGGCCACCTCGGGGGAGCGGGCCGCGGCCCGCAGCACCGCGAGGTCCCACAGGGTGGCCCGGCTGCCGGAGCCGAACTGCTCCCACAGGTCCCGGGCCACAGTGGCCAGCACAGCGCCGCCGTGCGAGCGGATGCTCTGGAAGCCGCCGGTGGACGGCAGATGGGTGTCCGTCCACAGCGCCCGGCGCCGGCCCAGGTCCACGACCATCGGCAGGCACACGTGCGACTCGCCCGCCAGGTCGAAGCGCTGGCGGACCGTGCGCGGGTCGTAGAAGGCGTCCCGCGGGCCCTGGTCGGGCAGCGCCATGAAGCCCGCGAAGGCGTCCTGCAACTCCTCGAACGGCACGTTGTTGAAGCTGAAGACCAGCGGGACGGCATAGACGTCCCCCCGCTCCGCCAGCCGCCCCAGGTCCAGGTCCACGTACTCGGTGGCGCCCTGCGGCGCAGGGGCGGAGGTGAGGTCGCCGGAGTGGACCGCGGCCTCCGTGCCGTGCACCAGGTTCGTGTAGTCGCACAGGCCGGTGAAATTCCAGTCGGCGTCGAAGAACGCGACCGACAGGTCCAGGTCGGTGCGGTTGCCCTGTGGTTCGGTCCAGTGCAGGAACAGCCGCAGCACCGCGCCCTCCGGCAGCGTCTGCGTGCTGCCGCGAGGCACCGCCACCAGAGCCTTCGCGGTGGACCGCTCGGTGAACGGCACGGTGAGGTCGGCCAGGCCCGCATCCAGCACCGACAGCGCGTACGGCTCCCCGGCGGCGAACCGGCGCAGCAGTTCGGCCCGCAGGAGCGTGACCGCCGCCGTGACCAGCCCCGCGGGCAGTGGCGCCCGCCGCTCCGGAACGGACAGCGCCCGGGTGACCTCGCCGCGTGGGAAGAACACCCGGCGACGGCCGGTGCGGTCCTCGGCGCGGACCCGCAGTGCCCCGAGCGCCGACAGCAGCGGCCCCGGGCCCACCTTCGGCAGCCCGCGTATCAGGGCCTTGTCCAGTTCCGGGTCGAGGTCGTCGGAGGTGTGCAGGCGCAGCAGCAGGTCCAGACGGCGCACCAGTTCGCCGGGACGCTCCCCGGCGAGGGCCGCGGCCCGGCCCGCCTCGCCCTCGGCCACCGCCTGCTCCAGTCGCCCGGCCCAGGTGGCCGGACGGATCCGGACACCCTCCACGCGGACGGCGTCCGGATGGGCGGCGGCCGTCTCCAGCAGGGCGGCGCCGAAGGCGGTGCCGGGATCCACCGGGGTCCCACGCAGCACGGCGAAGGCGAGGGCGGCGCGCGGATGTTGGGCGTGCCGTTCGAAGGGGTGCAGGACCTCCGCGGCCCGCTTCCACGCCGTGGGGTGCCGCAGCACGTCCTCCACCAGGTACGGCGTCGGCAAACCGTCGAGGACCGCGAGGAGTTCGCGGCGCAGCGGGCGCGGCAGGCTGGTGAAGCGACACGGCGTCACCAGCCCGGCGTCGCCGCCGGACAGCACGGCGAGCAACCGCAACACGTCGGTGGCGGTGGTGAGCCGCTCGGTCAATAGCTTCCCTGTCGGGAGGCCGTCCGGCGCCTCGCGCACCAGCGCGCCCAACACCATGGCCTTGGTCTCCCGGACCGGGATCTCCTCCGGCAGCAGGCCCTGGCGGGCCGGAGTGAGCGGCAGCAGCGTGAGCAGGTCGTCGCGGTCTTGCGGGGAGAGCGGGGTGCGGCGGGCCAGCAGGGAGTCCACCACGGCGGTGGCGTCGGTGGCCCGGTCGGTGCCGAGACGCAGCAGCCGCAGCGGGCCGGGCACGGGCGCCTTGGCGGCGCCGACGGCACGCACCGGCCGCAGGAAGGGGTCATCCGCGTCGATCCGGCGGTGGCAGACCGGGCAGCCCGCGTAGTCGGAGCCGTCCCAGCACAGCCGGCACACCAGGTGCGCGCAGGGCGAGACGGGGAACACCGTGCGCGCCTCGCCGCACAGCACGCAGGGTTGGTCCGGCTGCTGAAGCAGGAAGGCGAAGACCCGGTCCACATACAGCGCTTCGGCGTCCCGGGGCACAGTGCGCGGGAAGCGGCGGAAGAGCGGGAGGTGGGTGCGGTCGGAGCCGAGCAGGTCATCCGCCAGCCCGACCAGGCGGGCGTGTGCGGCCGCCAGATCCTCGGAGGCCAGCGAGCCGAGCGCCGCGTGCAGCGCGGGGGAGAGGACGTGACCGCGGCCGAGCAGCTCTGCCTCAAGCCGACGCAGCGCCGGTCGTGTTCCGCCGCCCGGCGCCGTGGACGCCCTGTCCACGTACACGGTCTGGATACGGCGCAGCAGCACGGACTCGGCAGCGAGCAACAGGGGATTCCCCTCCACGACGACCTGGAACAGAAGAACGGGGACGGAGAGTGGGCGCGCTGGTCTTTTCGAAGAAGGTGAGAAGGATGCACGCCGGGGAGCCGCCCCCGTTGCCCCTGATCCCATCACACCCCCTGGCGAGCGCCAAACGAATTAATCGAACTGACGGCGGGGCGCCACAAGAGCGTCCACCGGGTTCGTACCGCACACCGCGGCCGGGGCGCCTGGGGGGGCTCGGCACCGGTACGGCTGTTGCCCCGGCCCTGTACTGATCAGTGATTCGTCGGTTCATGAGGTCGATGGCGGCTATGCGGATCATGGCGGCTGATCGGTGTTGGTGGGTTTCGTAGTCGCGGGCGAGGCGGCGGTGGTGCATGAGCCAGCCGGGGGTTCGTTCGATGCCCCAGCGGCGCGGCTGGACGGTGCAGGTGTGGCTGCCGGGGTGCGGTGGACGACTTTGAGGTCGATGCCGCGGGTGGCGGCGTGTTCGATGGCGGCGTTCTTGTGTCCGGGAGTCGGCCCGGGCTTTGGTGACGCGGGGGTGGTGGGCGGCGATCTGGTCCAGGAGGTGGGTGCCGGCGGTGGAGTCGTGGACGGCCGCGGAGGTGACCAGGACGGAGAGGAGGAGGCCGAGGGTGTCGGTGACGATGTGTCGTTTGCGCCCGGCGATCTTCTTGACGGCGTCGTAGCCCTGGCCGGTGAGGTGGACGTTGGCGGAGGTCTTGACCGACTGCGAGTCGAGCATGCAGGCGCTGGGGTGGGCGTCGCGTCCCTCGCGTTCTCGTACGAGGCGGCGGAGGAGGCCGGTGAGCTGGTCGAAGATGCCGTCGGTTTCCCATTTGGCGAAGTATCCGTAGACGGTCTGGTGGGGTGGGAAGTCGTGCGGGAGGTAGCGCCAGGGGATGCCGGTGCGGTCGACGTAGAGGATGGCGTCCATGAGGTCGCGCAGGTCGTGGGTGGGGCGGCGGATGCGGGCTCGGGCGTTCCGCCGGGCTTGAAGGGTGGGGCGGATGAGTTCCCATCGCGCGTCGGACAGGTCGCTGGGACAGCGTCGCCTGGGCTGCATACTGCGGGAGTACGGGACCGTGGCCGAGGCGGGGAGGGTGTGCGGGTCGCCGGTGGAAGCGTCGGGGCAGGCCGGGGCACTGAGCTTCCGCCAACCTGAAACCGCAGGTTGGAGGGCTGGTGTGACCGGTTCTCGGGGCGCTCGTGCTGGTCACGGGCGACTGTCTGAGTAGTAGATCGTCCGTCAGCGCGGTCGGCGCCTGAGTCGAAAGGCGGTCGACGGGATCATCTCGTGCAGGGGATCATGCGTAGGTGTCGCCGATCGAAGCCGCAACCGTTGACCTGCAAGACCTCGCTGTTCTCTGGAGTATCGGCGAGGCCCATGCTCATGATGTTGTCGAGGCTGCCTGCGCGGCACTCGTTGCCGGACTGGACAGCCCGGCATTGCGCATTCTGGCCGGATACACACGTGCCGAGGCGGAGTACGACGTTCCCGACCTGCTTCCCGTCGTACTCGACGAGCTGGACCTTGTGTTCTACCCGCGCGACAGCGAGGCCGGGCAGGACGCTGCCGTGCGGGCGCTCGCGCACCAGATGCTGGGGGGCCGGCTGACGCCGCGAGAGCTTGCTATGCGCATCCACCAGCGGTTCGGCCACCAGCTGCCCCTGGCCGAGCGCCTTGCTGAGCTTGATGACGAGTACGACGTCGTCGAGTACGGGAACAGGGCGTTGGCGCAGCTCGATGCCGAGGTCACGGCCGAAGCTCAGCGTCTGGCGCATGGTCGGCCCGACCAGAGCCGACATTAGTAGCGATCGAGCCGTGAACAAGTGGTCGTCAGCAGAAGTAGGTAGCTGGACTGTCCGGTTCTTGCTCGCCGTAGTCCGGCAGCCTTCTACGATCCGGTGCATGCCGGATCCCGAGCTGCTGGAACGGATCACCGCGCGGCGCGCGGAACTGGACGAACTCGATGAGCAGCTGGTCAAACAGCTGGCGGAAGTGCGGGCCGAGCGGGACGAACTCGCCGTCGCCGAACGCGTCCTTGAACGGATGACCGGGCAGCCCGCCGGCGAACGCGTCCAGGCTGCGCCGATGCCCGGGCAGGTGGGCGGCCGGCCGGTGATGCTGATCCCGCACCGTGAGCCGGGAGTGGAGGAGGGCGCCCTGCCGTGGGACTACCAGCGCATCATCGCCGCCGTGCGGCAGGCCGCCGGACCGGTCATGGCCCGTGAGGTCGGTGAGGTGGTGGGGGTGGACATCAGCGTGCGCACTCGCGCGGGGGCGACGAAGAGAAGCGCGATCTCGGCCTCACCAGCGACGGGCACCCCCCCCCGAGCGCGGGGACGACACTTGATGAGCTGGGGCGATGGTAGCGGTGTCGGCTGCTTTCATTGACGTACGTTGTGTGCTGGACGCAGCAAGCGCTGCACGTGCGGCAGTTGGAGGACCGTCCGAGGCGGGGGCACGTGTCCGTGGGCCCGGGTCAGCCCACTGGGGTGGGCTGACGCAGTGCGAGGTTCGTGGGCGAGTAGACCGGCAGGTCGGTGGTGACAGTCGGGGGACGGCGTCCAGGGCGCGCGTGGCCGTACAGCCAGCGGCAGGTTCGGCGCTCGTCTCCAATGGCTTCGCGGCGGGCAAGCTTGGCGGGCCCCTTCACAGTTCGGCCGCCGTCCGACCTCGCCGCCCCCGACAACCGTGCGTGCCAGCCCGCGCGGAGGCCGCGGTCGCAGCTGGCCTGCGGGACGTTGCCCAGGCGGCCGCGCCAGGCGGGTCCTCGCGCCCGGGATCGTGCCCCAGGACCTCGGCGTCGCCGCCGGAGCGGATACGAGCCCGCTCAGCACAACACGGGTGACGTAGCGTCGGCCGCAGGACCGCGCCCAGCTCGGCCGCCGCGGTGCGGGACAGGGGCGCGGAGCGGGCCGCCAGGCGAAGCCGGCCGAGCAGGAGGCTCCGGGGCGAGGACACAGCGCCGGTGACCGCGCCGATGATCCCTTCCACCGTGATACGGGTCCGCAGCTTCAGCCCAACTGCAGGCCAAGCACGGAACGGTGCTGGTCGTAGTCGACCAGCCGGCCTCGATCGGAGCCCTGCCGCTCGCGGTCGCCAGGGACATGGGCTGTCCCGTGGCCTACCTGCCCGGCCTGACGATGCGGCGGATAGCCGATCTCTACCCCGGCGAGGCGAAGACGGACGCGAAGGACGCGTTCATCATCGCGGACGCGGCCCGCGCGATGCCGCACACGCTGCGGGCTATCGACGGCGAGGACGAGACGATCGCCGAGCTGGAGATGATCGTCGGGTTCGACGACGACCTTGCCGGCGAAGCGACCAGGGTCGCGAACCGGCTCCACGGCCTGCTGCCCCAGATCCATCCGTCGCTGGAGCGGGTGCTGGGGCCGCGGTTGCAGCACCCGGCCGTCCTGACCTTGCTGGAGCGGTTCGGATCCCCGGCCCAGATCCGCAAGGCCGGACGACGACGGCTGGTCACGCTGTTACGGCCGAAGGCCCCCAGGATGGCCGAGCGGCTGGTCGAGGACATCTTCACCGCTCTGGACGAGCAGACCGTCACCGTTCCGGGGACCGACGCGGCAGCGCTCATCGTCCCAAGCCTGGCCGGCTCGCTGACGGCCGTGCTTGACCAGCGCAAACTGCTGGCCACGAGGATCGAGGAACTCCTGGAGGCTCACCCTCTTTCGAAGGTCCTGACGTCCATGCCGGGCATCGGCGTCAGGACCGGAGCCAGGATCCTGATCGAGGTCGGCGACGGCAGCACTTTCCCGACCGCCGGCCACCTCGCCGCCTACGCCGGACTCGCCCCAGCGACCCGAAGTTCAGGGTCGTCAATCCGAGGCGAACAGCCCTCCCGGAGAGGAAACAAGCAGCTCAACGGGCTTTCTTCCTCTCCGCGTTCGCGGCCCTGGGCGACCCGGCATCGCGGACCTACTACGACAAGAAGATCGCCCAGGGCAAGCACCACACCCAGGCCCTGCTCTGCCTCGCCCGGCGGCGGGCCGACGTCCTGTTCGCGATGCTCCGTGACGGAACCTTCTACGAACCCCAAGCCGCGCGATCAGCATGAACAGACACCATGCCGAGAGACTTCACGAACCTGGTGACCTGCGAACTCTCGGTACTCGTCCACGAGCCGGAAGAAGGCGTCAAGCGGAGGTTCGCCAGGCAAATTCTCCGTGATCGCAACATCCCACCCGGTCGCCATCGACCATCCACGGGTCCTGCTTAGCCAGAAAGCAAACCCTCCACTTCCACGGTGGAACTCGAACACCTCATCAACATCGTGGACCTGAAGCGCGAGGTGGTACCCGGACATCAACACCGCCAATTCCTGCAACGAGCCGTTACGCACCCATGCGTTCGGCCGCTGCCGAACGGCATCCAGCAGGTCATAGACGTCCCGCCACTCCTCGACGGCCCGCGCCTTCGGCCCTCCACCCGACGCCCCCACCACATCCCCTTCCCCAGCTGACATCACCAGCAAGCTAACCCGCCACCTTGACGAACTGCATAGGGGCACCCCCCCGCAGACGGCAGCGCGGTGACGGAGCGGGCCAGCATCGGCTCGACAGGCGCACCCTCCACTCCTGCGCAGCTCGCGCGCCGTCCGCCTCAGCACGGCGCCGGAGGGGATGGGCTGGTGGTCTCGGCCTCGGGCCGCGCGCGCCGCGCCGCCGCCGTATCCGCGTGTCCGCCGCTGGGCCGGTCCGCGAGACCGCGGTTGGCGTATCGAGACGCCGCCGAACACGCCGGTGCTCGCGCGGTTTCCGCCCGCGACCTCACCGTGGCCGGCCGCACAGGTCTGCGGAGTCCCGCGCCACCTTACGAAGATGCTCTCCGAAGACCCGGCGGTGCGGTCCGAGGGGCTGGAGGACTTCTATGCGGAGGCCCATGACCAAGGAGCTGTCGACCCGTGCACCGCGGCGAGCGTGCCCCTGCTGTTCGCCATGGCCGACAACCCGGCCATTCCCGACCGGGGCGAGATCGTCGAGCTGCTCATGCGCATCGGACGTGCATCGCTGGACCGGGACCCTGAAGGTACCTACTTCACGGTGAACGGGGTCGAGTCGACGGCGCACGTGGACATCGTCGCGGAGATGGCCGAGCGGGCGGAGGCCTTCGTCCGGTACGCGGCGGACACGGACACGCTGGTGCGTCGCCCGGCCATTACGGCGGTCGGTCTCTTCCTCGGCGACGGCGGGCGTGCCGCCCGTGTCCTGGCCGAACGCCTGCCGGCCGCGGAGGACATCGTGGAGCGGTTGCTGGTCGTCCGTACGATGGCGCGTCTGGCCGACCGGCTACCGGTGACCGCTCCGACCGTGACGGCCTGGCTGGAGGACCTGATCGACGGCCCCGCGCGGCCTTACGCTGACGCCCCGGTCCGGCTCTCAGCCCTCACCCACCGCTTTCAACTCGCCCCGGACAAGGACGGCTTCGATGTCGTACCCCGCGCGATCGCTCTCCTGCGGGAGATCACCGCGACCCCGGCCGCCGGGAAGCCATGCGACGGATGCCGCTGGTGCGAGGCGTCGAGCCACGTCCGCGGCCGGGACGTCGCCCCCGCGGTTCGCCCCGCTCACCTGGCCGCCGCCTTCTTCGACCCCGAGCACCCCTGGGAGGAACACTCCCCGGTCAGCAGCGTCCTGCGTGCCCTGCACACCGCCCTGGGCGACCGGATCGCCGAACGCGCCGACCTCCTCGTCGCACAACTGACGAGTCCCGATGCAGCGACCCGGTACGACGCCATCGCCATGGCCGAGGACATCCCCGGCCCCCTGCCCAGCCCCGTCCTGACCCGCCTCCTCGACCTGCTCCCGGACGACTGGGCCGCAGCCCGCATGATCACACGCGGGTTCACCGGGCGGGGCAGCCGGCTCACGGTCGCCCCCGGGGACACCGCACTGCTCCTCGATACCCTCGCCGACCACATGGCCACCCTGCGCAACATCCACGGCCCCGACGTCTGGGCCAGCGGCAACCCACTCGTGCGCAGCGCCTACCAAGAGGCGGTCATGACCCTGGCCGACCACCGCGACCCCCGCGCCCTGCCCGACCTGATCCGCTCCCTGGAAACCCGCGTGGACGACTGGCGGGCCCTCTACGGCGTCGGCGGCTACCCGCAGGCCGCCGACCGGCTCGTCCCCCTCCTGGCCGACGGTCTGCGCCGCATCGACCCCCACCGCCCGGACGCCCCCATCCCCGCCGGCCTCTACCTGTCCCGCCTCGCCGGGCTGAAGGACCCCATCGCCATACCCGTCATCACCGACACCCTCACCTGGGCAAGCCGGCACCAGAGCTGGACCGTGGTCACCTCAGCCCTCAACGCCCTCGCCACCTCCGGACCCGTCGCGCAAGCCGCGCACGCCCAGATCCGCCCTCTGACCAACGCTCCCGACAACTGTGTGCGCGCCGCCGCCCAGGCCGCACTCGACGCGCTCACCGGCGACAAGGAAGCCGTGCCCGCCCAATCGACGCCTGGGCACGGCCTCGGGCAGCAGCCGCCCTACTGAGTCGGACGCGCGATCGACGCCGCACCGGGCGAGCCCGGCTCCGCTGCGGCAATGACCCGGACGAGCCAGAACCCCAAGTCCAGCAGGCACCGCTCGGGCACTGCGGCGGCAACTTGACCGACCACGCCCGCTGCGTCAACCTCGCCTGCCGCCACGCCTGGGTGCACACCGTCCGCAGCCGGGCCGCGCACCCAGGTGCGGTGTTCTCGCTGAGGGGAGTGCACCGGGAGCACGACGACGGTGATGTCGGACCCGAAGATCTCGTCGGGTGACGGCGCGGTGTGCTCGGTACACCGGCCGTCACCCGCCCTTGCCCGTGCGGCGGCGCGTGGCCCCTGTTGGGTGGACGCCTGCATTCCCGTAACCGCACGTCCTGGCGACCGCACCTCATGTACCTCACGTCAATCAGCGTGGTCATCAGCCGGACAACATGCCGCTCAGTACTGGGGCCCAGGGCCTCCTACGCGACGACTGGCCGATGGCGGTCAGCCCGGTACCGCAACGCCACATGGTGTTGCCAGAGATCGACCCCGAGACGCTGGAGTCCGAGATTGCGCGGATCCTCCTGCAGGGGTGGTACCAGAGTCAGCTCGAGGGCGGAAGGCGGCCGCGGCCTCTACCTGCTGTCCCGGCGCGCCAACGAACTGGACAAGCCAGCCCCTTCTACACGGGAAGCGGATCTGGTTCCGCACCAGCACCACCACCCAGGGGAAGGGGCGAAGGGCGCCATGCGCGCAAGGTCCCTGAACCCGTCCACCTTCCCGGGAAGTGGTGCCGTTCGACCGCGCTCGCGGTTCCGTGATCTCCTGTCGCGAGATCTGAACTCAGGGCTTCCTGCCTTGTACCGGCCCGCAGGACACCGGGGCGCAGGGCCGCATCTGAGTGACCAGGTCGCCCGACCAGGCTCGGGCCCGGGAGCGGTGTCAGTGGTGGGCGGCAGACTGCGCGCATGGATGCTTCTCACGACGCCGATCGCTGTGACCGTGCTGGGCTGGTGTGGGTCCGGTCGATGGGTGGCCCCTTGATCGTCGTTCCGGAGTCCTCGGTGAACGCCTGGGGTGGATGCACGGAGGACGGTTCCGTCCTTGGCGATACCGATGGCCGCGATGACTACGACCGCGCTTGCGAGGTGGAGGACTGGGCCGGTGTGATCGCCGTGGGCACGGGCGCCGTCACTGCGCTTGTCCTGGCCGATGAACCTGCAAGAACGTGCTTCCTGCCGGAGAAACTGCTGTTCGTGCGGTGGCTGGCCACAGACTCCGAGGCTGAGTTGTTCGCAGCAGCCGAAGCGGTCCTGGCCGATCCGGTCACCGCTTGGGAGGACGGCGGACTGTGGGTCAACGATGGCCCGGCGGTGTTGATGGATTCGGCCGTAGCAGGCGCCGATCTGGGAACGGAGTATCCCGACGGGGGCCGGCCGGACCAGGCTCCAGTGCAGATCCCGGCAGGCCAGTGGAGGGTGCGGGCAATCCATAAGAACGGCGACTTCCCATGGGTCGGCTTGGTGCAGCTCCTCGCCGAGGACGGTCACCCCTGACGCTCAGACCTCTGCCACTCGAACTGCGGTTGGCCTGCCGTCGTCCGCGTCGGCAGACCGTGCCGCGGGGCCAGCGGCACAGGCGGAAGGCCGGGACCAGGACGGCGCACGGCGGCGCTGGCGAGTCGAGGCGGCGGACCGGATTCAACCGTGCCCGGCCGGCGCGGACGGCGAGCTGCGCGGAACCGGGCGGGTTCGGGGGCCGGCCCGGAACACCACCGCACGGGTTTGCGGCAGGGGAGGGGCGGGCGGCCCGTCCGGGCAACGTGCGACGGGCACGGACGGCTCCGAATTGTTCCTGACCGGTGGCGCCGGCGGGCGGCCGACAGGCCGGAGAACCTCCTGGTGGCCACCGTGACGGTGCCCGCTGCCCGCTGCCCGCCGTCCCGGCGTGGGACCGGGCCGTCGCGCCCGGCTGCCAGGGCCGCCGTTTTCGTCGTGTTGTTCCGTCGGCGCCGTGTCGCCGATTCCGCCGTCGCCTGTCCGCCGCGACCAGGACGCCCTGCACCAGGACGATGACGACGGCCAGCTTCTCGACGAAACGGCTGCGGGCCTCGGTACGCCACCCCAGCCTCCTCATGTAGCGGGGATCTGGTGACGCCGGGGCTGCGTTGCTGGCGGATGGCACAAGGCCATCGGACAACCTGGCCGAATACCACACGGTGGATCACCGTGGACCGGCGCGACGACGTGGGCGACGTTCACTGCCGTGGCCCTGTCCGAGGGCTGTGGAGCACTCCGAGCCCGGCCTCGTGATCGGTAGCCCGGCGCAGTACCGGGCCGGACGCCGTCGACTCCCGCACCCGGACAGCCGACTGCAGTCGTCGGAATCGGCGGGCAGAGGCACAGCAGGATGCCCTCATCGACGGCCGCCGGGGCTCAGTAGGGCGGGTGCTGCCCATAGCCGCATTGGGGGGCTCTATCTTCTGTCCGTGCCATAGGGTGCGGAGGGACGGTTCCAGACGGCGTCTGACCGGCTACGGACGTCGGCGCTTCAGGGTGATGGTGATGGTTGGCCGAGGGAGAGGCCGGTTCCCGCGAGGAATCCGTCGAGGACGTGGCGGCCCACGCGAGCTTCGGCGCGGCCGTCTCTGGTCTGGTAGCCGTGGGACTCAGGCTTCGATGCGTACCCAGGTGCGGCCGGCGCGGAGAAAGAGGGTACCGTCGCGGCCCTGGCCGCAATGCATCACCACCCGCCCGGGCACCCGCACCCGCTCCTGACTGGTGGCGACACACACGTCGCCAACCAACTCCGCGCGGGTCACGGTGGTCCTACGCTTGTAGTGGTCACGGCTGGTCAGGACCACCCGCGTGCCGCGCACGGCGAATCCGTCCGGGCTTTGCACCGGGCTGCGGTAGCTCGCGACTTCGCCGGTCGAGGGTGTGATCCGGGTGAGGAAGGTCCCTTTGGGGCTGTACCAGACCAGCCACACTGACTCGCCTTCCGTGGCGGCCGTGCAGCCTTCCAGTGGCGAGTCGGGAAGTCTCCCCTTCGGTGCCCACGTGGCGACACCCCGGTTGTTCCAGCCCGCCAGGCCGGCCGCGGACTCCGGGTGGCCGCCGTAGATACCCTCGTCGCCGTAGGCGGTCCAGATCCCCCCGCTGCGGTCGGTGACCAGGGCCGGAATGTCGTCACCGAGGCAGAAGGCACCCTCTTGCCGACCCTCGGGGGAGTACACGACGGCGTTCTCCCGCCAGTCTCCCTCCGCGTCCCGGTGGGTACGGCCCGACACGAGCAGGAACCGGGACCCGGGGAGGAGAGCCAGATGGCTGGGCCACATGTCGATCCCTTCGACCGGGATGCGCCGCCGCTCCTGCCCTGAGGTGATGACCAGCTCCCCGCCGAAGGGCGTCTCGACGTGCCATCCGACCCACCCGCGGGGATACTTGTCGCGGCTCAGGTACCGGCGCTGGACCAGCATCACGGCCAGTTCGCCATCCGGCCCCACGGTCCACCACAGCGCACGCCACCCCGCCTGGACGTCCTTGAGGGACAGCCTCCACGCGATGGGCAGCTCATCGATCGTCATGGGGATTCACCTTTGGGACTCCAGGGGCCTACGCCACCTGAAGATCACCACGTTACAGCTCGGGTCAATCCCCACTCCCGCCAAGGGAGCGAAGATCGGCTTTCGTGCCGTCCCAGGACCGTGTCCTACGTGGTGAGGCGGACGAGTCGCTTGTAGCAGCACAGGGCGGCGGCGAGGCCGAGAAAGGCCAGGTAGTTGCGGTGATCGCGTTCGTAGCGAGGGCTCAAGCGGCGGTAGCCGGACAGCCAGGACATCGTCCGCTCGATGACCGACCTGCGGCGCCCTAATCGCTCGCTGGACTCGATGCCTTTGCGGGCGATGCGCACGCCGATGCGCTTCCCGTGGAGCCGTCTGCGCAGGTCGGCCCGGTCGTAGGCTTTGTCGGCGTGCAGGCGCTGGGGCTTGAAGTGGCGGCCGCGGTGGGGGTCGTGTCTCGTTTGGTGACCCTCCACCA
>NZ_BMSK01000031.1 GCF_014649115.1 Streptomyces eurythermus
GTACTGGGCCAGGTGCGCGGCGAGCGCGTCGTCCCGTGACCCGACCTTGAACAGGGCGTAGGTGTCGACCTCGTTGTTGAGGCGGATGCGCAGCACCGTCTCGACGACGTGGCGTACGTAGTAGTCGCGCTCGATCCATTCGCCGGCGTGCAGTTCGCGCATCCGCGGCACGCGGGCGAACTGGCGCTCCATCAGCTCGGCCGCCAGCGACTCCAGTCGCTCCCGGTCCAACACGGCTCCCGACACAAGAACCTCCCAACTCACCAACACGGACACCCCCACCCTGCACACCGGCCCCGCACCGCCCACAGAGCCAAACCCACACCCATGGCCCCGGGGCGCCGTATTCAGGAACCGGCCGATCGCGCCGCGCGCCACCGCGACAGGGCGTACACACCCGCCCCGGACACCGCGAACACCGAAGCCAGCACCAGCCAGCCGAAATCGCCCGCGGTGAAAACGAATCCGATGAGAAAGACGGGACCGACGACCCGCTGCAATCCGTAGCCCGTGTTGAAAGCCGCCATGTATTCGGTACGACGGGATGTGGGGGCCAGGTCGAAGGAGAGCCGGTAACTGGTGACGGAATGGAGATTCTCCCCGACCGTCAGCAGGACGAGGGCCAGCGTGCACAGGGTGACCGTCGCTCCCGGGGAGACCCGTCCGGCCGCCATGCAGACCGCGCAGAACACGACGAGGAGGACGACGGCCAGGCCCAGCATGGCGGCCGGGCGCCGCTGGGCGCCCGCCATCCGGCCGAGCACGATCTGGAGGACCACACTGAGTACCGTGTTGACCACCAGCAGGGCGGACATCACCACCGACGACACGCCCAGCGACGCCACCATCCACAGCGGCAGCAACTCGTTGAGGACGGAATCGTGCAGGAACAGCATGCCGTTGACGCCCGACAGGGCCAGGAAGCGCGCGTTGCGTACGACGGGCGGCGCGTCGGCGGGTCCGGAACCGGGTTCGGGCGGCGGGCCGGCGGGTCCGGAACCGGGTTCGGGCTGCGCGTCGGCGGGTCCGGAACCGGGTTCGGGCGGCGCGTCGGCCGGTCCGGAACCGGGTTCGGGCGGCCCGGCCGGTCCCTCCTGCGGGTTGCCGGGCCCGTGCGGGAGCCGGCGTCCCAGTCGCGCGATCACGAGGGCGAAGAGGAGGAACGACAGCCCGTTGGCGGCCAGCAGCGAGGCGTTGACCCACCGGGATCCCGTCGACAGCGCCAGCCCCCCGAGGAGGGTTCCGGCGCCCAGCGCGGCGTTGCGCACCGCACTGACGGCGGAGATGGCGCGCACCCGCCCCGCCTCCCCGAACAGGCCCGCGATCAGGGACTGCTGGAGCGAACTCGTCGTCCCCTCCACGGACATCAGCAGCAGGGTGAGACAGAAGAACCAGCGGTAGTCGTCCACGACCGCGTACGCGAGGAAGCCGGCGCCGCGCAGGCACAGCGCGGTGACGTACACCCGGACCAGGCCCAGGCGGTCGGCCATCCGGCCGACGGGAATGGGGGTGAGGAGACCGAGCGCGGCGCCGATGGACAGGGCGGCGGAGACGGAGACGGTGCTGAAGCCGATGATCCGGACGAAATACAGCAGCACGACGACCGTGCTGAGCCCGGTGCCCAGGGAGTCCACGGCCGAGCCCGCGACCAGCCGTCGCAGCGCCCGGCGCCCCGGCCGGGACAGTCCTGGCGCCGCTGCCTCGTCCGCCAACGCGTCGGTCATGTGGGGTGCCCCTGTTCCGGTACGTCCGTTCCGGCGGGCAAGCATCGGGCGGGCCGGTGGTCGCTCGGTGGTGCGCCGGGCGCCCGGGCCGGGTGCGGCGGCTGGAGGTGGTGGCCGGGTGCGGTGGCCGGGCGTGGTGGCTGGGGGCGGTGGCTGGGCGTGGTGGCCGAGGGCGGTGCCGGGCGCGGCGGCTGGAGGTGGTGGCCGGGTGCGGTGGCTGGGGGCGGTGGCCGGGCGCGGCTGCTGGGCGTGGTGGCCGGGCGCGGCGGCTCAGGTGTTGGCGCCGCGGGCCGTCACCGGCCAACGGTCGACGACCTCGCCGCGCTGGACGACCAGCAGCTCGTCGGCGAGATTGACCGGCGTGCAGACGTGGGAGGGAACCACGGCGACCGTCGACCCCAGGGCCGGCCCGCGCACCTCGGCCGACAGCCGGACCACGGCGTGGTGTTCCCACAGCGAGGTGATCGTCGCCTCGGGGAACGCGGGAAGCAGGCCACGGCCCCGCACCCAGGGGGACCGGTCCGAGCCGAGCACTTTGCTCCCGACGTCCAGCACGAAGCGGTCCGGGGCGGGAACGCTGATCACCGTGGCGACGGCGGCCAGCGCCAGGTCCCCGGCCGCGCAGGTGCCGATGGCGAGTTGCGTGGCGTCGTTGAAGACGTAGACACCGGGCCGCAGTTCGTTCACGGTGCCGGGCCGCCACCGGCCCACGGTCGGGGTCGATCCGCCACTGAGCACAGCGGCCTCGAGACCGGCATCGCGCAGCGCCTCGGCGGCCTCGCCCAGCGCCCGCTCCTCGTCCCGCGCGGCTCGCTCGCGCGCCTCGGGGTCATGACCGTAACCGTGCCCGGGGAACGTGAAGGCGCCGACGACGCGCAGGCCCGCCTCCGCGGCCGCCTGCCCCACCTCCCCGGCGGCCTGCGGCGGCACCCCGGTCCGGCGGGCACCGCTGTCGACCTCGACGAGCGCCTCGACCGGTCGTGCGGCGCCCCGCACGGCCTCCCCGAGCCGCCGCGCGCCCTCCGCCGAATCGACGCCCACTCTCAGGGCGACGTCGTCCGCCAGCCGGCGCAGCCGCCGTGCCTTACCGGCGTCGGGCCATACAGGAGAGGCTATGAACAAGTCGTCCACGCCGGCCCGGGCGAATGCCTCGGCCTCGCTGATCGTGGCCACGGACAGCCCACGGGCACCGGACCGCAGCTGGAGGCGGGCGATGTCCGCGCACTTGTGGCTCTTTGCATGCGGGCGCAGGGTGAATCCCCCCGCCCGGGAAGCCTCGGCCATGCGTGTGATGTTCCCGGCCATGACGTCCAGGTCGACCACGAGCGCCGGCGTGACCAACCCCTCGGGCAGCTGTGTCGCCATGTCTTGCTCCTCCTGCCGATCGTGATCAAACGATCATGACAGCAGCGACCTGACCAGGACTGTCACCCCCCGACTCCTCGAGCCGGACCGAAGACCGGGACAATGGCCGGTGGCGCCCCGGGCAGGACTCGAACCTGCGGCCAAGCGCTTGGAAGGCGCTTGGTGTGTTTGCATGGGGCCTGCTCCTGACCTGCGCAGTCACGCCTTCCCTTCGCCGCGTGCCACCTGCCGTCGACACGCATTCGACACGCCCTTGGTGGGCCTGTCGGCCTCAGGCTTACGGCCGTTGGTACGCCGAGGAGTCGACACCTGCTGCGGGATCTCTGGTGAAGGTTACGTACGCGGGGTGCTCAGGGTCGCCGACCTCCATGAGCGCGAAGAGATCAAGGTCGTGGTTCGCGAACCTGTGGAGGTACTGAAGGAACAGCTCCATCTCCTCGTCCGACAGCCGCTCGCCGTGCCGCTCGTTGCGCATGCGGTCACGATACGGGCCGAGAGAGGCGACCTTGCCGGGGAGCGGGCCCGCTACCGGTTGATCGGGATCTCGTAGACGATCTCGCAGTGGGCGGCGGGCACCACGATGTCCGCCGTCTCGACCGGCCGTCCCTCGTCGCTGTAGTACGTCCGCCGGATGTGCGTGACGAGCGCGGCCTTCTGGATGCCCAGGAGTGACGCCTCCTCGGCGGTCGCCTGCCTCGGCTCGGGCTGCTCCACGGCGTGGCTGACGGTGATCCCGATCGCGGCCATGCGGTTCACGACACCCGCCCCGGCATGCGGGCCGCCCTCGGGGAGAACGATGATGGTGCCGGCGGTGAGGTCGTACGGCTCCCAGCTCGTGGACAGCTGCACCGGCCTGCCGTCGCCCAGGAACTCGTACGTCGTCCGGACGCACAGATCACCCTCGCTGATGCCGAGCCGCGCCGCGATGTCCGCGGGAGCCGGCACCTTGGCCTCGGTCCGGCTCTCCCAGTCCCCTTGCCTGCCCGCGGCCTTCATGTCCGCCCGGAACGGAGACCCGTCGGGCCGCTCACGCGCCGACGACCGGACCATGCGCATGCGCTGCCGAGGCTCGGCGACGTACGTGCCCGAACCGGCGCGGCCCTCCAGCACACCCTGGGAGATCAGCAACTCCTGCGCCCGGCGGACCACGTTCTCGCCGACCCCGTACTCCTGGCCGATCTGGGCGCGAGACGGCAGACGGTCCCCGGGCTCCCATACGTGCTCCGCGATCCGGCGCCGGAGTTCGTCGGCGATGCGGAGATAGGGCGGCTGCTCAGGCATATGGAAAATCTAGTCCACTAGCTCTAATCTAGTTAACTAGCTTCACTGAAAGTGATCGCCGGTTGACGGAGGCTGCCCTGTGCCCGCTTCGGGATCTCGCGCGGCGGCCATCGCCGCCCGGCTGTCCGCCATCGGGCTTGCCACGCGCGTGGAGGAGCACGACCGGTACACGTCGATCGAAGCGGAGGTACCGGAAGCGCTCTCCGCCGACTCATGGCGGAAGGCCCTGGAAGCCGTGGCAGAGGCCGACCGGTTCGGCCTCCTCGCCACCAGCCTGAACGGCCGCACCCTCTGGGCGGTCGTACACAAAGCGGTCCCCGCGACGGGCGATGTCGGGGGACCGAGCCATCAGCGATAGGAGCTGAGCAGCGTGCTCAACCGTATCCGCCGTGCCGTCTCGCTCGCCAGAGCGCGGTACGCCCCCAAGGGCAGGCACCGCCGCCCCTTAACGCCCTCCCAGCCGACGGTCGCCCCCACCTTCCCGGCGTCCGCCGCTGCGTCGAGGCGACCACTGGACCGGTTCTCCGACAGTGCCGACCATCGACTCCCGCTCGCAGGGGAGGACAACGCACTCGTCCGCCCCTACGTGCTGGCCTGGGAGGAACGAGTACGGCCACGGGCGGTGGCCGTCGCTTCCCATCTGCCGCCTGAAGCCTGGTCGACTCTCGCGGGGGCCGGCTGATGTCTCCACGCCAACAGCTTCGCGTCACCGACGCCTCGACGGTCCCCTACCGGTCGACCGCCTGCCGTATGGGCACACACCCGCTCTGCACGGAGTCCTCTCCCGTCTGCGCGCCGGTCGACCTGCCGGTTGTCTATGAGACGTGCGCGTGCCCGTGTCACTCGATCCCGGGCCGCTCAGAGCCCAGGGAGGTACAGCGGTGAGCGGCTGGGCACCGGGCGGCGCCATGGTTGCCATGGTCGAGGTCACGGCGACCACCGTGCAGCGTGGCGACGTCATCCAACTGGGCGGCAGAGCGTGCCGGGTCATGAACCTCTTCGAACTTCCCCAAGGGGCCAAACGACTCCTCTTCGAGTCGGGCGAGCTGCTGACCATACACGCGCGAACCCGGCTCGCCGCCGTTCGCGTGCAGAGAAGGCGGTGATCCCGTCCGTGCCTTCACGCCACCACGACATCGCCGACGATCTCCGGCGCCGGATCACAACCGGCGCAGTCAAACCGGGTGAACACCTGCCCTCCGAGGCAGACCTCGCCGACCGATACAAGGTCAGTACGACCACACTGCGAAGTGCGCTCGCAGTCCTCCAAGGCGAAGGTCTCGTCGAGAAGATCCACGGAAAAGGCAACTTCGTCCGCCGCTCACTCCGCAAGATCATGTACGTCGGGGGATGGGGAACGCTGGATCCATGGACCGCCGCTGAAGCGGCCGTGCGCGTCACTGTTCGCACCGCCACCGTGCAGGCAGACGGCCACCTGACGTCCTTGCTGAGGGTGCCGACGGGCAGCCCCCTCGCTGAGTTCTTCTGCATCAGCCACGAGGGGGACGCACCGCACGGTCTGGCCCGCATCTACATCCCGCGCGACTTGGCGCCGGCCGGGGTGCTGGGCGACGACTCCTCATGGCGGAACACGGCCGCGCGATTCGCCGTCCTCGGCTCGGCACCGGCAACTGTCCGGGAGACGGTACGTGCTCGTCCACCGACACCGGACGAGGCATCCGTCCTCCGGATCGGCCCAACGGCGGCAGCCCTGACGATCACCCGGATCGCGACCGACTCCACCGGTCGAGTCGTCGAGGCCGCGCTACTCGTGTTCCCAGGGGACGGCGTTGACGCGGTCTTCACCACCCACGACGTCACCGAAGAGAAGGGAACCCAACAATGACGGCACCGAACCAACTGCGCCTCCTCCCGTGGTCGGGGCCCGGCGGGAAGCCCTGCTACTTGGACACCGACGACAAGGCCAGCTACATGTCCCGCCTGGCGGACAACATCGAAGCGGTGCAACTGGGGACGGCGGCCGAGTTGCTGGAGCATGCCTCCGAGACCCTCGACGACCAGGACGCCGGCCTGGAAGACTTGCACCCGCTGGCGAGGGAACTGGCCGGGTCGCTGCGGGATGTTCTCCGCGTTGCAGTCAGCCGCGGTCACCTCCTGGCGGTGAGCGACCCTCATCGACCCTGAGGACCACTGACCAGCGGGACAGAAGAAGCCCATGGCTCTGACCTTGTCAGAGCCATGGGCTTCTGTCGTTGTCGGTCGGCGCCGACTGACGTCGTCGACCAAGGGACGGCTACCTTTGGCGACTGCGACGCAGGCCCGCCTAGGGCCAGGCGCTCTGCGGGTCGCCGCGTACGTATGCCGTGGAGTATGCAGAGCACTCTGGGACGACCCTCATCGTCACCACGAACCAACCTCACACCGGCAACTGGCTAGAACGCTCGCGACGCTGCGGCTTCCTTCTACCTGAAGGTACCCATCGGTATTTACCGAGACCCTACTCAATCTGCGGCAGCTGAGGTAACGTGCATGAATCATGACGCTGAGTTTGGGGTGCTCTGCGGAGTTGAGGGGGGCGCATGGTTCAGCGTAGGACTCGTCGGCGCGGGGCGAACTTCAATTTGGGCGCCGAACAAGCGGAAGCAGATAAGCGGCTACTGCATTCTGCCTTCTATGAATCTGACGACTACTTGACAATCTCCGATAAAGACGACCGTCGCTGCTTTCTGATCGCTCGTACAGGAAGTGGTAAGTCTGCTGCACTTCAGCAGCTGCAGGAGGATAATCCTGAGCATGTTGTAAGGATCATCCCGGAAGACCTTTCCCTCCAGTATATTACCAACCTTGGGGTAATGCGTTACCTCGATGGGCTAGAAGTAAGTCTAGATCCTCTGTTTATCGCACTATGGAAACATGTTTTGCTTGTTGAGTTGATCCGTCACCGTTACAAGGTCAACACTCCGGCAGCGAAGGCCACATTCCTGGCCACTCTACGAGATAAAATTCGAAGAGACCCCGGCAAAAAGGTGGCCCTGGAGTATCTAGAAGAGTTTCATGACCGATTCTGGGTCGAGGCCGACCAGCGAGTTCGGGAAGTCACTGAAAAATTTGAGGAGCGTATCAATAAGGAAGCTAAGGGAAAGGTGACTCTACCAGGATCTACTGACGCAAGCCTTGGGGCTTCATCTGGGGACACTTACTCGTCTGAAGTTCGCATGGAATTAGCGGACCGATTTCAGCGCATCGTTAATGAGACGCAGATGGCCCGGCTCAATAAGATGGTGAACGTGCTGGATGAGGACATCTTGGATAGCCGACAAAACTTCACCTATGTCGTGATCGACGACCTGGACCGGGATTGGGTCGACGACAAGTTGGCAAATGGCCTGATCAGGTGTCTTTTTCGAGCAGTGCTAGACCTGCAACGCGTTGATAATCTCAAAATCATCGTTGCTCTACGTACCAACATTTTCGAGCATCTCGACTTCGGACACCGGTCAGGCGGACAGGAAGAAAAGTTCCGGGCGCTCGCGCTTCGGATGCGCTGGACGGCAGCAGAGCTGCAGGAATTGGTCTCCGAAAGAATTAAGGTCGCCACGGCTGGATTTGATGTCCAGCTGCGATCAGTTTACGACATTCTTCCGCGTTCAAATGTAACTCGTGGCGATGCTCTCGCCTATATGCTCCAGCGGACGCTGATGCGTCCACGGGATATCATCGCCTTTTTCAATGAAACTCTCGCTAGCTCAGGAAGGGGTGAACGCCTCACTTGGGAAGATATTAGAGGAGCGGAAGAGGCGTACTCGCGGAATCGCCTGTTAGCCTTGCGTGACGAGTGGAAGACTTCCTACCCTGGGATTGATCGGATATTCGAGGTGTTTGAGGGAATGACTCTCCCAATGACGGCTGACGAATTCACTCGCAGGCTGGATGATGCCATCACGCAAACGGCCGGCGACCCAAACTTCGCCGGAGCCGACTGGGTCGCCGAACTCACCGCGAAAATGTGGACCCATTCGGAGGGAAGTTGGTCTGACTGGTACGGACCGCTAGTATCCCTCCTATACAACATCGGCTTCATCGGCTGCAAGACGGGCAGTCGCTCCGAATTCCGCTTCGCTCAGGATCACCCAGACTTCGCCGAGAGGACGCGAAATCTGGAATCGATCACGGACGTAGATATTCATCCCGCTTTCCAGCTAGGATTGGATTGCCGCGTCAACTATTCTCGACCGTGAGTAACTGTGACGAAGCTGCGTTACGGCGGGCATTTAATAGTGCCATTGAAAGCGCGGCACGTGTCACGTCCGAGCGGGCGCACCTGCGGCCCACAGTTTATCCCGATCTAACCAGGGTGACGGCTCCGGTGGTGCCCATGTTCCACGCTCTTCGCTGCCAAGAATGCGACGGCCGCTTCGCCTCGATGCATGGACCACAGCCCACGACGGCGGACCCGCCGATCACCCGGGCGTGTATGTATGTTCTTCCCCGACTCCGCCGGCCTCAGCTACTCTGTCCGTGCCGTCGAGCAGAGCAAGCCACGACGGTCGCCTGTGACGACGGCGCCTGAGCCCTCAGCTTGGGAAGCTTGGGTTTGGCGCGCTCGGTAGGCTTGCCGACCTGCTGCGGAGCGGCAACATGGCATGTTGACGTGCTGGGTGAGTGACCGTTGTTCCCCGCGGTTCCCCGCACTATCTGGCACGCTGCTTACCGCAGCCCTGGCGGCTCGGGGACACCCTCTGCAGGGACGGATGTCCGGCAAGCATGTGCACCAGCCAGTCGAGTGGTGGTCGCAGCCGCCGCAGGCTCCATGCGAGGTGAGTCGACTGGATGTCGCTCGTTGGAAATCTGGATACCTGTGGTGCGGACTTGGCGCTGTGGGTAGGGTCGCCACCCTGGCAGAGAAGTATGGGGGCGGCAAATGTCCAACGGTCCGGCATGGTTGGCGGCAGCAGCCGGAGCAGCAGGTGCTGGTGCAGCATGGTTCGCTGCCGTGAATGGCGTTCGCACATTGCTCCAGACTCGACGTGACAGCATCAGTAGGAGTCGGCCAATGGTGGCGGCGGAGTTCCGCGATGCACTGCCGTCCCGTGGCACTTTGTATCTCGTAATCCGAAATTACGGACCGTCGGTAGCGAAGAACGTACGGGTTAGTTTCGATCCTGCGATTCCTGACCCTCCTCCCGACATGGCCCGAGAGAGCGTCGTACCCTTCCTGAAGAGCCGCTATTCGAGGGTAATTCCCACGTTGACACCAGGGACTGAACTCCGCAACGTTTATTACGTAGGCGAGCCCCAGGGGGACCATTTCGTCAACTCGGAACCAACCCCAGAGCGTGTCACAGTCACGATCTCATGCGAGTCGGCGGACGGGAAGCAAGAATATACAGATACATTTGATCTCGACGTCGATCTTATGCAGAGTGAAACGTGGGTCACGTCACCACTTTCTACGGAGTCTCAGATCAAGGAGATTCGCGCATCCCTAAAAGGAATCGATAAGTCGATGCAGGGCATCAGTCGCGCTCTCCAGTCAGGGCGCAGAAGCGCGGATAATGGTGGCTCGTAGTGACTTCTGAATCCAGGCGCATTACGGAAAAGGGTGCCGTCGGTGCCGCCGGATGGCTTGCAGCGGAAGACCGGAGTCACGATGCCATGGGTGAGGTTCTTGTAGACGCCGGTCAGCTCGTCCACCTCGACGTGGATACCTGTCTCTTCCAGGACCTCGCGGGCTACGCCGGCCTTGGGAGTCTTGTTGGGTTCGAGGATGCCGCCTGATGGAGACGACGTACGACGTGAAGGAGTACAAGATCCTCGCCTGCAAGGGCGCCCGGAAGACCACGTACACCGTGTGTTGGGTTGTCGCGGACAAGCGCTGGCGTGAGCCCTTCAACACCGTCGCGCTCGCCGAGGGCTTCCGGTCGGACCTCATCCGGGCCACGGGCAACGGCGGGGCCTTCGCCGTCGCCACGGTCTCCCGGTGTCTCATCGGTCCAAGTCGGCTTCTGTGAGCTGGTACAAGTTCGCCGTCGAGTACGTGGACGCCCGTTGGCCTCACCTCGGCGGCAACAGCCGCAAGAACATCGCGAAGACGCTGACCGCCACCACTATCGCCCTGCTGCGGGCGAAGCCCACGCAGTTCGCGCCTGCGGCCGTGCGGACGGCCCTCCGTGAACGGGCGTTCAACACCAACCGACGTCCGGGCGCGCCCCAGACGTAGTGGCCATCCAGAAGTGGGTGGAGCGGAACTCCCTGCCCGTCTCGGTCTGGGAGGACCCGGAAAAGGTCGACGAGGTCTTGCGCGTCATCGACACCCGCCTTGACGGCAAGCAAGCGGCGGCCTGGTCCCGGAAGCGCAACCGCAGGATCCTCAACGTCGCCATGAAGTACGCGATCCGGCGGCGCATCCTTCGGGTCAGTCCTCTTCCCAAGGGCAAGGAGTCGACGGCGGTCGCGAAGACCATGAACGCCGTGGACAAACGGTCCTTGCTGAACCCCGAGCAGGCGGCGGCGATCCTCGACTGGATTCGGCGCCGTCCGCGGGGCGGCAAGCGGCTCCACGCCTTCTTCGCCACGTGGTACTACTGCGGTCCCACGGCCCGAGGAAGCAGTAGCCATGAGGGTGGAGGACGTGACCCTGCCGGAACCCGACGCCGACGACCAGTGGTGCGAGCTGCTGATCCACGCGGCGACGCCGGAGATCGGGAAGCAGTGGACCGACACGGGGGAGATTCACGAGCGACGGTATCTGAAGGGCCGTACCGAGGGTGAGACGCGCGCGGTGCCGGGGCATCCTGCCCCACACGCATCCTGCGGCGGCACATCGAGGACGAACAGCTCCAGCCGGGTGATCTGCTCTTCCAGGGTGAGTCCGGCGGCATCCTCGCCGGCTCCGTCGTCCGCCGGGCGTGGCGGAGTGCGCGTAAGGCCGTACTGCCCCCGCACGTCTTCGAGTCACCCACTGGGCGGCGCGGGTACGACATCCGGCACACGCGCCTGACGAAGTGGCTCAACGACGGGATCCCGCCCGTCCAGGTGGCCGAGTGGGCCGGGAACGGCGTCGCCGTGCTGCTGGCGCCGTAGGCCCGGTGCGTCGACGGGCAGCTGCCGGACCTGAAGCGGCGGCCGGTAGCCGCGGGTGATCTTCCGGAGGCGGAGGCGGAGGTGCCGGGCGCCGGCTGATCTTCCACCGGTCGAGAACTTCGACACGTGTTCGACACGGCCACCCGCGAGAACCCGGTGATAGCCGGACGGCCCCGGAGTCAACCCTTGATCGTCAAGAGGGCGCCCGGGGCTTTGTCGTGCCTACTGGCATCCGCTCTGACCAGCGAAAAGCCCTCCCGAGCGGGAGGGCGGAGACTGGCGCCCCCGGCAGGACTCGAACCTGCGGCCAAGCGCTTAGAAGGCGCCTGCTCTATCCACTGAGCTACGGGGGCCGGGTGGGGTGGCCTCGTGCCTGGTGGCCTGGTGGGGGCCGATCCGTGACGTTGCCGGGGTCAAGGATAGGGCTCCCGGTTCCTTGACCCTGTCGCTTCCCCTCCGTGGCTCGATGTGGAGGTTCGGTGAAGCGGTCCTGATAATCGCAGGCAGGTGCGAATCGTGCACCGCTTTTGGCGTCTGACGCCCCGGGTGTTGTGCACTCGTTATGCCTGGACTGTGCCAGTGTCCCACTCGTCCTTTCCGTCCGTTGTGTTCTGTCGGCGCGCAGACATGTCCATATGCTTCAGAATTCCCCTAAAATTGGGCATTCTTCGCATGTGGTGACCTTGGACGTACGGCCTCAGCTGCTCGACACACTCTCCGCTCTGCGCGACCGTGTCGCCGCCGCACGCTTTCCGCTGCCCCTGGCCGGGGCCCCACGCGCGCGTGCCAACCGCGACGAACTCCTCGCGCAGCTCGACGACTACCTCGTCCCCCGATTGCGGCACCCCGAGGCGCCGTTGCTCGCTGTCGTCGGCGGCTCCACCGGCGCGGGGAAATCAACCCTGGTCAACTCCCTCGTCGGCAGACGGGTGAGCGAGGCGGGCGTGCTCCGGCCGACCACCAGGACACCGGTCCTCGTCTGCCATCCGGAGGACCATCACTGGTTCAGCGGCATGCGCGTGCTCCCCGCCCTCACCCGCGTATGGGACCCCGACCGGGACCCCGCCGAGGAGTTCCCGCCCACCGACGACGAGCACGCGCGCGTGCTGCGCGTGGAGACGGCCGACACCCTCCCGCGCGGCCTCGCTCTCCTCGACGCCCCCGATGTCGACTCCCTGATCGCGGACAACCGCGTCCTCGCCGCGGAACTCATCTGCGCCGCCGACATCTGGATCATGGTCACCACGGCCGCCCGCTACGCCGACGCCGTCCCCTGGCACCTGCTGCGCACGGCCAAGGAGTACGACGCGACCCTCGTCACCGTCCTGGACCGGGTGCCCCACCAGGTCGTCTCCGAGGTCTCCCGGCAGTACGGCGCCCTGCTGACCAAGGCCGGACTGGGCGACGTACCCCGCTTCACCGTGCCCGAGCTGCCGGAGTCCGCCTGGGGGGCCGGACTGCTGCCCGCCACCGCCGTCGCGCCCCTGAAGAGCTGGCTCGCCCACCACGCCCAGGATCCCGCCGCCCGCCAGCACATCATGGCCCGGACCGCCTACGGACTGCTCGACTCGCTGAAGTCCCGCATGCCCGAGCTGGCCGGCGCCGCCGCGGCCCAGTACGCGGCGGCCCTCCGGCTCACCTCCGCCGTGGACGCCGCCTACGACAGCGAGCACGCGCGCGTGCGCAGCCGCCTGCAGTCCGGCGCCGTACTCGCCGGCGACGCCCTCAAGCGCTGGCGCGCCTTCCCCCTGGACTGCACCGCCGCCGAACTCCTCGACGCCCTCGTGGAGAGCCTGGCCGCCCTGCTGCTGTGCGCCGTCACCGCCGCCGACGAGCGCGTGGACGACGCCTGGCGGCGCGAGCCCGCCGCCCGCGCCCCCGAGCTGACCGCCCGCGACACCTCCCTGGAGAGCGCCGAGCACCGCATCGGGCTCGCGGCCCGGCGCTGGCGGCGCGAGCTGGAGGAGTACGCCGAGGACGAGGTACGGGTCCTGGAGCGCACCGGCGCCCCCGACCCCGAGGTCGTCGCCGCCCTCGTCGCCACGGCGGTGCTGGGCGGGCGCCGGGCGCGCACCGCCGGCGAGGGGCTCGCCGAGCGGCTCGGCGCCCACGGTGTCCTGCGGCTGCGCGACCGGGCCGGACGGCTGCTCACCGAGCACGTGGACCGCGTCATGCACGCCGAACGCGAGCGGCGCCTCGCCCCGCTCGACGCCCTGGACGTCCACCCCGAGCCCCAGGCCGAACTCATCGCCGCGCTGTCCGTACTGCAGAAGGAGAGGTGACCGGTGACCGCCGTCACTGACCAGGACCACACGGAGCACACCGACCACATGAGGCGCACCGACAGCGGCAGCGGCGACACCGGGTCCCTGGAGCACGTCGGTCACACCGGCACGGACGCCCTGGACGGCACCGAACGCGCCGGCGGCCTCGCGCACGCGCGCCTGAACCCGGTGAAGGAAGGCCCCGAGGACGACGGCCCCGGCACCGGTGGCCGCCACGAGAGGCGGGGTGACCACGCCACGGACGACGGGACCGGCGGCGGACCCGAGGCAGGCGCCGGGGACGGCCCCGGTGTCCTGCACGCGCGCGTACCGGACGAGACCGTCGAGGGCGGCCCGGACACCGGCCGGGAGCGTCCCGCGCGCGCACGCGACGAGAACGCCGACCGCGACCAGGGGCACGGCCAGGGCACCGACCGCGAGCACAGCCGTGACACCGACCGCGACCGTGGCCGTAGCACCGGCCGCGACCACGACCGCGACCGCGACCACGGCCGCGCCCATGAGCACGAGCGCGAGCGCGACGGCCACGCCGAAGAGGGCGGCGAGCGTCACGCCGTACAGGACCGGGACCGGCGCGGTGTCCAGGATCATGACCGTCACGGTGCACGGGACCACGACCCGCGCGGCGTCCAGGACCATGACCGTCACGGTGCCCAGGACCGTGACCGGCGCGGTGCGCAGGACCACGACCGGTACGGCGCCCAGGACCGTGACCGGCGGCCCGGTGAAGCCGGTGGCAACGACGACCGGGACCGTGCCGCGCGCGGGCGCGCGGCCGAGCAGGGCGTCTCGGTGCCTCGCCCCCACCCGCACCCCGCACGCTCCCCGAAACCCCGCCCCGCAACGGGCGCCACGCCCCCCAGGACGACCACCGCGCCGGGCGCCGCCACCCCCGCCCCCACCTCCGCCACGGACGGCGAAGCCGGTGCCGCCCAGGAGGCCTGGGACGACGGCCTCATCGCCCGCCGCGTCACCGGGTCCGCCTCCGCCGCCCTCGCCGCCGAGCGCGCCTCCGCCGGGGAGCAGCCGCACCGCGGGCCGGGCGCGCAGGTCCCGGTTCCGCTGGCGTACGACGGCCCGCTGCGCTCCCGGCTGAACGCCCTGCGCGAGCTCGTGGGGCTGTCCCGTACCCGGCTGGACAGCCGCACGCTCGCCGAGGCGGGCCGGGTCCTGAACGAGGCCGCCGCGCGCCGCAAGCTCTCCGGCCGGCACACCGTCGTCGCCCTGGCCGGCGCGACCGGCAGCGGCAAGTCCCAGCTGTTCAACTCGCTCGCCGGGGTGGCCATCTCCGAGACCGGCGTACGCCGCCCGACCACCGCCGCGCCCATCGCGTGCAGCTGGAGCGACGGCGCGGCGACCCTCATCGACCGACTGGGCATCCCGGGCCGGCTGCGCCGCCGGCCCATGCACAGCCCGGACAACGACGGGCAGCTGCGCGGGCTGGTCCTGGTCGACCTGCCCGACCACGACTCCGCCGCCGTGCAGCACCGCGAACAGGTCGACCGGATCCTGAAGCTGGTCGACGCGGTCATCTGGGTGGTCGACCCCGAGAAGTACGCCGACGCCATGCTGCACGAACGGTATCTGCGGCCGATGGCCGGCCACGCGGAGGTCATGTTCATCGTCCTCAACCAGGTGGACCGGCTGCCCGGTGACGCCGCCGACCAGGTCCTGGACGACCTGCGGCGGCTGCTGGACGAGGACGGCATCGCGCTCGGCGAACACGGCGAACCGGGCGCCACCGTCCTCGCGCTGTCCGCGCTCACCGGCGAGGGGGTCGGCGACCTCCGCGAGGCGCTCGGCCAGTTCGTGGCCGAGCGCGGCGCGCCGGCCCGCCGGGTCGCGGCCGACCTGGACGCCGCCGCGGCGGGGCTGCGGCCCGTGTACGCCACCGGGCGGCGGGTCGGTCTCACCGAGGAGGCCCGTGAGGAGTTCGCCGCGCGGCTCGCGGACGCGGTGGGCGCCACCGCGGCGGGCGAGGCCGCCGAACGCGCCTGGCTGCGCAACGCCAACCGGGCCTGCGGCACGCCCTGGCTGCGGCTGTGGCGCTGGTACCAGGGCCGCGGCGAGGCCACGACGGGCCGTCACGCGGTCCGCGGCCAGGCCGACGAGGAGGCCACGGCCCGCCAGCGGGTGGAACAGGCGGTCCGCACGGTCGCCGACCGGGCCTCGGCCGGGTTGCCCGCGCCGTGGGCACAGGCGGTGCGCGAGGCGGCCGTACGCGGCTCCCAGGGGCTGCCAGAGGCGCTGGACGCGCTGTCGGCGCGGGCCGGGCTGCCGCCGGGCCGCCCGCCCCGGCCGGGTTGGTGGCCGGTGGCGGTACTGGTGCAGGCGGCGATGACCCTGCTGCAGATCGTGGGCGGCGGGTGGCTCGTGGGGCAGATCGCCGGACTGATGGCGCCCAACCTGGGCGTTCCGGTGCTGTTGATGGTGTGCGGGATCGTCGGCGGGCCGCTGGTGGAGTGGGGGTGCCGGATGGCGGCCCGGGGGCCCGCGCGGCGCTACGGCCAGGAGGCGGAACGGCGGTTGCGGGAGGCGGCGGCGGGCTGCGGCCGGGCCCGGGTGCTCGATCCGGTGGCGGCGGAGCTGCTGCGGTACCGGGAGGTGCGGGAACAGTACGGGAGGGTCGCCCGGAGCAGGACCGGGGTGGTGTGAGCGGGCCTGGGGGCAGGGGCGACCGGTGGGGCTAATGGTGGCCTCGCTGGTGGCGGCGGCGGGGGCGGTGGTGGCGTCGCTGGTGTCAGTGGCGTCCGTGGTGTTGGTGGTGGGGCTGGCGGGGTTGGTGGGGTTGGGGGGCGGGGGGAGGGGGTGGGGTTCACCCGCGCGGGTGACGGAGTTATCCACAGGCGGGCGGCCGTCCACAGCGCTCAGCGGGCCCGGCCCGGCGGAGGCAGTCTGAGGCCACGGCGATCGCACGGCGGGTCCGGCCGCACAGGCGGCGGACGGCGCGAGCGGTCGGCGAAAGGTGCGGGCGCGTACGGCAGTCGTACGCGCCGGCACGGCAGACGCAGCCGTACGGGGCGGGCCCGTACGTGTGTCCGCCCGGCCGGAGGAGCGCGGGCGGGGGAGGGGAGCGAGACATGAACGAGACCATCGTCTGTGTGGTGGGCAACGTGGCGACCCAGCCGGTCTACCGGGAGTCGGCGGCGGGTCCGTCGGCCCGGTTCCGGCTGGCGGTGACCGCGCGGTACTGGGACCGGGAGAAGAGCGCCTGGACCGACGGGCACACCAACTTCTTCACGGTGTGGGCCAACCGGCAGCTCGCGGTGAACGTGGCGGCGTGCGTGGAGGTGGGCCAGCCGGTCGTCGTCCAGGGCCGGCTGAAGGTCCGCACGGAGACACGGGAGGGACAGCAGCCGTGGGCCTCCGCCGACATCGACGCCGTGACGATCGGCCACGACCTGGCACGCGGTACGGCGCTCTTCCAGCGCGCGGCCAGGCCCGACGCACCGGCCGCTGCGGCCCGCCCGGAACCGAACTGGGAGACACCGAGCCGCACGGACACCCAGGACGCCCCGACGGATCAACAGGCGCCTGAACCAGCCGCGGTGACGTGACGTCACACGCGCGAGGTGACTTGCCGTCAGCCGCGAAACCGGTGGATTTGTCGATAAGGCCAGCTCGTGGACGGTCTCTGCGATAACGATTACAGATCGGATCGGCCATCCGATCATCCGACCGGCGGGTTGGGCTCCGAGTGATCCATAGGATGCCGGGCGTGCCCCTAGGGGCTGCCGATTTCTGCTGGTGGGACCGTCCCCCACGTCCAACGGGTCCTGCTCGAAGGGGAATTCTGTGCTTGCTGCGCTCTCTGGGCTGTGCCGGTCCACCGGAACGGCACGCCTGGCCGCCGCCACGACGGTGTCCGGCCTCGTGGCGGCCGGCGTGCTGTCCGGTGCCGGTACGGCGGTGGCCGACGAGACACCGCGGACCGAGGGCGGGGCGACGGCCACGAACAACGGTCTGAAGACCTACGGCGAGGCCGTCATCCACGGCGACGGCGGCGACCAGCGAATCCCGGCGGGCCTGTTCGAGATGTCCGTGGACGGCGGCGGCACCCTCCAGACGTACTGCGTCGACCTGCACAACCCGACCCAGCGGGACGCCAGATACCAGGAGACACCCTGGAGCGGTACCTCGCTGGGCACCAACAAGGACGCGGGCCGGATCGGCTGGATCCTGCAGCATTCCTACCCCCAGGTCAACGATCTCGCCGCACTGGCCCGCAAGGCGGGCGCACCCGGGCTGACCGAGCAGGACGCGGCGGCCGGCACCCAGGTGGCCATCTGGCGCTACTCCGACGGCGCCGACGTCGACGCCCTCGACCCACAGGCCGAGAAGCTCGCCGACTACCTGGAGAAGAGCGCCCGCGGCGTCGGTGAGCCGAAGGCCTCGCTCACCCTGGACCCGCCCGCCGTCTCCGGCCGGCCGGGCGACCGGCTCGGCCCGGTCACCGTGCACACCAACGCGAGCGCCGTCACGGTGAGCCCGCCGGTGGACACGGCCACCGGCGGGGTGCGGATCACCGACAAGAACGGCAAGGTGATCACCTCCGCGAAGGACGGCACCCGGCTGTACTTCGACGTCCCCGAGGACACGGCCGAGGAGGCCGCCCACACCGCCGGCAGCGCGGCCGGCACGGCCGAGCTGACCGTGCAGGCGTCCACGACCGTGCCGGTGGGCCGGGCCTTCGCCTCCGAGAGCCGCAGCCAGACCCAGATCCTGGCCGGCTCCAGCGAGTCCACCGTCTCCGCGACCGCGACGGCCGGCTGGGCCGCCGACGGCCCGATACCGGCGGTGTCGGCCCGCGAGAACTGCGCCAAGGGCGGGGTGGACATCACCACGGTCAACAACGGCGACGAGCCGTTCACCTTCCAGCTGATGGGCGCCGGCCACACGATCCCCGCGGGCGCCACCCGCACGGTGACCGTGCCGCTCCAGGAAGACCAGGCCTACGACTTCACGATCACCGGCCCCCATGGCTTCAGCCACCGCTTCACCGGCGTCCTGGACTGCAAGACCCAGGGAGCGGTCACGACACAGACGGCGGCCCGGCTTCCCAACGAGCCCAGCCCGGCCTCGGTCGGCGGCCGCGCCTTGGACACCACCGACCTGGCCGAGACCGGCGCCTCCGCCCTCACCCCCCTGATCACCGGCGTGGCCATAGGCCTGGTCGTGATCGGCGGCGCGGTCCTGGTCATCCTGCGCCGCAAGGAGACGACACCGGACGCGTGAGAGCGCCGGACGGAACGGCGGGCTCAGAGACGGCCGCCGTGAGCCCGGCGGCCGGACCCACGGTGAACGGGATCCGGCACTCCTCTCAGCAGCCGATCGGTGCCGAGCCGACGGCCACGTCGTCGAACCACAGGGTGTCGTCACCGGTGCCGTAGCTCTCCCAGCCGAGCCGGAGGGCGGTGGGCCGGGGCGGGGTGGTGCGGGAGAGCCACTGCTGGTCGATGTCCTGGGTCGGTACACCGTCGGCGTGCAGGCCGGGGACCTGCTGGTCGCCCAGCCAGGTGTCCAGCTTGGGCGCGGAGGTGTCGATGGCGAACCGCAGGCACTGCCAACTTCCCGTCGGCAGCGGCTTGCTCAGCGCCACACCGGCCGGGCTCTGCGCGGGAAGCGTGGCGTCGTCGCTCTCCCGGTTCCACTGCAGGGCGCCGTTCTGGCCGCCGACCCTGAGCGCCCGGCCGCCCTGGGAGCTGTCCGGCATAGAGACGAAGGTGACGTGGGAGGAGGGGAGCGCGGTGGTGTGCCGTACCCACATACGGACGTACAGCACCGGGCCGACCGTTGACAGGTCGGTGGTGGCGGCCACGAAGGCGTGGTTGCAGTAGCCGGCCCGGCCGTCCACCCGGAGGGACTTGGCGCCGCTGTGTGCCACGGCCGTGTCGATGGTGGCCGTGCCCGTGCCCTGGCAGTCGGGCGCGGTGAAGCGCCAGTCGCCGGACGGGGAGGTGCCGGCCTGGTTCTCGAAGTCGCTGCACAGGGCGGCGCCGCCGCAGTCGGCCGGTGGCTGGGTGGGAGACGGGGTGCCCGGAGTGGTGGGCGGTGTGGTCGGCGGCTCGGTGGCGTCACCGCCGCAGGAGACGCCGTTGAGGCTGAAGTCGGTGGGCGCCGGATCGGCGGACTGCCAGGTGCCCTGCACACCGAAGTCGGCGGCGCCGCCGCTGGGCAGGGCGGCGTTCCAGGCCGTGCCGACGGCGGTCACGGAGCGCCCGGTCTGGGTGACGGTGGCGTTCCAGGCGGAGGTGATGCGCTGGTCGCCGCCGTAGGTCCAGGTCAGCCGCCAGGCACTGAGCGCGGGGCCGAGGTTGGTGACGCGGACCTGGGCGGTGTAGCCGCCGGACCACTCGTTGACGGTGTAGTCGACCCGGCATCCGGCGGCGGCTCCGGCGCCGACGCCACTGGCGGGCGCCGCGACCAGGAGGGACACCGCCAGCCCGAGCACGGCCACAGCCGCTGTCCAGGGCGTGCGCACCCATCGGGGGCACTGGGTGGGCAGTAGGGGCATGTGGGTCTCCTGGGGGTGGGGAGGGGGGTGGGGAGGGGGAGGGGGAGCCCCCAGAGAGGACTCCCCCCGAGGGAGCCCCAGAGCGGTTGGGAGCGCTCCCAATCGGATGGACGTGACCCGGGTCGGCGCCGGGTCGCGTCCGGTGGGTGCCGGGGCGCCGGTGGCGGCCGGGTCAGCGGAAGTTCACGTCACTGCACAGGAAGTAGGTCTGGTCCATGTGCGAGGCCTGCCAGATGGTGTAGACGACGTGGCGGCCGGTGTAGCCGGACGTGCTGACGGGGATCGAGTAGTTCTGGCTGGGCGCGTACCTGCCGGTCTTGGTGACCAGTTGAAGGTCCTGCCAGGTGAGCGGCTGGGTGGTGGGGTCGAAGCCCTGCCGGGTGACGTAGACCAGGAAGTAGTCGGCGCCGTGGCTGGCCTGGTCGTTCAGCTTCACGGTGAAGTTGGAGCCGATGTCGGTGGTCTTCCAGGGGCCGACGGCGTCGAGGGAGTTGTAGCGGCCGCTCTCGGTGTGGCCGCCGCTGCACAACTGCCCGTTGGGGATGACGGCCTGGAAGTTGCCGGCGGAACCGTTGCGGTACAGGCCGTTCCAGTTCCACATGGCGTTGGGGTTGTCCTGCCAGGCCTGCCAGCACATGGGGTCCTGCTGGGCCATCGCCGGGTTCTGGAAGTCGCTGCCCCAGCGCTGCCAGCAGCCGTAGTTGCGGGAGGCGGGGTCGACCACCGAGCCGTGCGCGGAGGCTGTGCCGCCCCAGGTGATCAGGCTGATCAGCACGCCGACGAGGGTGCTAAGGACGAGCGCCAGCCGACGGCCGGTGTCGCGCAGCGTACGGCGCTGTGCATGCTCATGACAATCCATTGCGGGGTTCTTCCTGTGGGGGACGTCTTCACTGTGCGGGTGCCGGAGGCGTGGGAGCGCTCCCGCGCCTCAAGGCTGCGCGGCCTGGAACGAGGCGGCAACGCCTTGTTTCCGCCAAACCTGAAAGGCTCGACCCGTGGGACAAACTCCCGCGAATGGCTATGAACCATCCGCCAGGGCCCCTACCGGACGCACGCGAGCCGTCGGCGCATTCCCTGCGGGAGTCGAGTGGCGCATTCGCTTCGGTCGGGAGGGAGGCGGAGTGCATCAGGGGTGTGCGCCGAGCGCGAACCGCAACCGAGACGGCAGCCATGGATCGCTGTGCCTCTGGCGGCAGACCGGTCGCGCGGCAGCGTGTCGCTCTCAATCCGTTTCGTCTTGCCGCTGCCAGGCGCGAGGCCAGTTGCCGGACGGTGGTGGGGGTCCGACGATGCCCAGGTCACGCCGTGCGAGAGCGTAGAAGGCATCACGTGCTCGGCTCATCTGCCCGACTGCTGTCTCCCAGCCGGCAGGGTCGTCTTTCAGGCCGCGAGCATAAAGTTCGACGTTCCACACGGATTCGTGCCACCTGCGAGCCGCCGCTATGGTCTCCGCTTCCCCGACGAGCAGCATCGTTTCCCACTCGGTAGCACGCCGCGCCTCGGCCTCGGCTAGCTGCGCCAGGCCCTGCTCCGGATCCAGCGGGTCAACAGCGTGTTGGAACCCCCTTGCGGCTCCTATGCGCTGGGCGATGTTGATCTGATGCTTCAGGCTGTTCGCGTAGGACGCGTAGGTGTCCAGTCTCTTCTGGTCCCAGCGTTCGGCTCTCACCCGTCGCCACCTGCTCCGTTCCGTGAGGCTGGTCGCCACGTAGGAGCCGATGGCTCCCACGACTACGCCGGCCAGAGCAGGGAGCTGCTCCCACAATGCTGATCCCCCATCACTGACGAAGAGGCGGTCGGAGACACAGTGACGCCAAGCAGCCGCCCGTTTTTCCGCCAGCTCCCGGGGGACAGCGGCCGGAGCGAGCTCCTGAACCGGGTGTTGCCGAGGTCCGACGTCATTCCTCGCGGTGCTGAGCGAACACCCTCCGCTGTTCGTCCCGCCAACTCCAGTCGGCCGAACGGGAGAAGGGAAGGCTTCGGGCAAGCTCGGAGAACTGGCCGGATGGCTCGCCGCTGGCCTTGTTCACCACGATCGCCGAAAGCATCGGTGCTCGTCCGTCCTCGTTGCGGTGGAGGCAGACATCCCTGAGCAGATAGGTCATGACTCCGCGGTGAGGCGGGATGGAGTCGAAGCCTTGTGACGCCAGCTCGGCGCTCAGCTCCCCGTACGTGATGGTCCGCCCCTGCCGGGCCCGCTCCCGCAGGATGTCCACGGCGGCTTCGAGCGCTGCCGGGTACTCCGGGTCCTTGGTCCTCATGGTCCCTCCCCCGTCCGGTGAACACTGCCCAGCCTGCGCATCGTACCGGCCGGGCAGCGGCCCCGTACCGCTCCTAACAGCCGAACAGGCAGACCAGGCAATGCGGTTGCTCCAACAAAGGTCAACTCCGCGGCCACCCGCAGGCGACCGAGGCTTACCGACCTCAGAGCGCCACCCGGTCGTCGCTGACGGGCAGGTCCTCTCGCGTGTGCCCGTCGGTCCCTGTGCCGCGTCTGCCTCGGGCCGGTGGGGCTCGTACGAGCTGGTGGTCCGGCAAGACGCGGGAACGGCGGGTTCGGATGGGGGCGTTGAGCGGGCAGGAGCGGTCCCGGCGCTCCGGCTCAGCGGGCCATCCAGCGGTCCATCTCCCGTGCTCGCGTGTCCAACGCGGCGACGACGATGGCTGACGCGGCCCGGGGATTGCCGGGGACCTGCACATCGGACTGGACGCCACCACACACATGGCCGGGCCCCGGTTCGGGCATCTCGACATCGATGCCCGCCCGCCGCGCGAGCGCGATCGCCGTCGACACGAATCCCTCCGAAAGCGCGGTGATCACGGCGTGCCCGGCTTGGCAGTGCCAGGCGACCAGGCCGCGTACGAACTGCGCGAATACAGCGGGATCGACCTCAAGCGTGTCCGGGTCGCCCCAGTACTTGCCCTGCCCGATTCCCGAGGGCAGTCCGAGTTCCGCCTCGAAGACGCCGACCTGCCGTAGGAAGAGGCGGCCGGCACCGTTCGACGGGTTCCACAACGTCTCGTCACCGATGTCGAAGTACATGCTCATCCGCGGATCCCCCCTGTTCGGATGCCTCGGCTCAAGGTAGAAGACCGGGCGGGGGAGGGGCACTTGAGTATCCGGTGCTTTGGGGAGCCCAGGTCCGCTGCTCTCGCATGACCTCCAAAGTGCGGTAGCCCTCGGACAAGCCCTACTTGTCGGCGCGGCTGGACATGGCCTTGTTGAGGGCGTCGAGGATCGCGGTCTTCGCGGAGGAATCACGGGGAAGGACGAGGCTGAGGACGGCCGTGAGGATGAGGGTGACCCGCACCCCGTTCGCCACGTCGGGCGCTTGCGCCACCGCTGGGATCCAGGGCAGCGCAATGGCCGCGGTGAGGAGGACGACCGGGGGCCACACCGCGGCCGCGGTCCTGCGCAGCCGGGAAAGGGTGGTCACCGGGGGAGCCGCGGCGGTCAGGGTCTCCCAGTCGTCTTCGACCAGTGCGAGCACTCCGGTCCAGAGGGACTTGGTGACGGTGTCGAAGGAGGCTGGACCGCCGGCCCGGGCTATGGGGGTCCGGTGCTGCCGGATAACGGCGGCCAGCCGCAGTGTGTCGGCCCGCGCGGGCCCGCGCCCGTCGGGGAAGGGACGGGCGGGGAGTGCGGTCTCCGCCTTGCGGGCCGCTGTCTCCAAGGCGCGTTCCACCGCCTTTCGTGAGCGTTCCCGGAACCAGGTGGCGCGGTGGGCCTGCGTGACTTCGCAGACGTCGACCAGGCTGAGGAGCAGCAGGTCATAAGGGCGCAGGACGGGGCGGACCACCCACTTGATCAGGGTCAGGCACATCGACATCCAGACCGCGGCGAGCATGCCTAATGCCAGGGTTATCAGTACAGCCTGGGCGCCCTCGGCGGCCAAACGCACCAGGGCGTCGCGGGCGGTGGGCCACTGTCCGCCGTGGACGCCTCCCGAGTAGGCGAAGAAGAACCAAGAGACGGAGGCGAGGACGAGGACGAGGGTCTGGAGCAAGGCCATCCGTCCGGCACGCAGACTCCGCCCGCGGGGCGGCCGTATGTACAGATGCTGGGTCCGCAGCGCCATGACGCACGCCACGACGAAGAAGCCGAAGCCGATCCACAGGAACGATGAGCGGGGCCCAGGGGCGTCATGCGTCTTGATGACGTGGTTGAGCCAGGGGAGACCAAGGGACACCTCGTCGTTCCCGTGGACTGCCATCAGCCGGATGATCCACGGAAACGCGGCGGCGAGGAGGAGCCCACCCGGGATGGCGAGCGGCCACCACTCTTTTGTGACCTCCTGATGGATGGCTCTGCGGGCAGCGGCCCTGGCCACCGCCCTGCCGACGAGTGCGATCTCCTCCGCGCTCAGTGCGTCGGCGTGGGAGGAAGTCACACAGTTGCGGTATCGCGCGGCCTCCGCGCGGACGAGATCGATGGACGACTCGCTCACGGCCGTTCCTCCCGGGGCGGATGAATCAGCAGAACCCCAGCACTATGCCTGCCCGAGCTTGCCCGGACGCACGGTTCGTCACCCCCGGCCAGTGGCACGCACCTCGCCGCCCCCTTCGCCATGGAGATCGACCTGGGCCGGGTCTGAACCGGCCGCTCGGGCCCGTGAGGCCGTGATCCGGGACCGGGACGAGGTACGTCGGCAGGGGATTCGTCGTCCGAGGATGGCCGGCGGTGGCCGGCAAGGCACCGTCCCCGCCAGTAAACGCCCAGGTCAGCGCCGCCCGGCCCGGTGGGTTTCCCCGTTGGGGTGGCGGTACGGCAAGATGGGGTGTATCTGCCCACTGCCAGATTTCAAGCTGCCGGACGGTTTCTCTTGGCTGAGTTCATTTACACCATGCGCAAGGCGCGCAAGGCGCACGGCGACAAGGTGATCCTCGATGACGTCACCCTGAACTTCCTCCCCGGAGCGAAGATCGGCGTCGTCGGCCCGAACGGTGCCGGTAAGTCGACCGTGCTGAAGATCATGGCGGGGCTGGAGCAGCCGTCCAACGGTGACGCCTTCCTCTCGCCCGGCTACAGCGTCGGCATCCTGCTCCAGGAGCCCCCGCTGAACGAGGAGAAGACCGTCCTGGAGAACGTCCAGGAGGGTGTCGCCGAGATCAAGGGCAAGCTCGACCGGTTCAACGAGATCGCCGAGCTGATGGCGACCGACTACTCCGACGCGCTGCTCGACGAGATGGGCAAGCTCCAGGAGGAGCTCGACCACGCCAACGCCTGGGACCTCGACGCCCAGCTCGAGCAGGCCATGGACGCCCTCGGGTGCCCCCCGGGCGACTGGCCCGTGGTCAACCTCTCCGGTGGTGAGAAGCGCCGCGTCGCGCTCTGCAAGCTGCTGCTGGAGCAGCCCGACCTGCTGCTCCTGGACGAGCCCACCAACCACCTCGACGCCGAGTCGGTGAACTGGCTGGAGCAGCACCTGGCCAAGTACCCGGGCACCGTCGTCGCCATCACCCACGACCGGTACTTCCTGGACAACGTGGCCGAGTGGATCCTGGAGCTCGACCGCGGTCGGGCGTACCCGTACCAGGGCAACTACTCCACCTACCTGGAGACCAAGGCCGCCCGTCTGAAGGTCGAGGGCCAGAAGGACGCCAAGCGGCAGAAGCGGCTCAAGGAAGAGCTCGAGTGGGTGCGGTCGAACGCCAAGGGGCGGCAGGCCAAGTCCAAGGCGCGTCTGGCCCGCTACGAGGAGATGGCCGCCGAGGCCGAGAAGATGCGGAAGCTGGACTTCGAGGAGATCCAGATCCCGCCGGGCCCGCGCCTGGGCAACGTCGTGGTCGAGGTCGACGACCTGCACAAGGCCTTCGGGGACAAGGTCCTCGTCGACGGGCTGTCCTTCACGCTGCCGCGCAACGGCATCGTGGGTGTCATCGGCCCGAACGGCGCCGGCAAGACCACCCTGTTCAAGATGATCCAGGGCCTGGAGACGCCGGACACCGGTGACATCAAGGTCGGCGAGACCGTCAAGATCTCCTACGTCGACCAGACCCGCGCCAACATCGACCCGAAGAAGACGCTGTGGGAGGTCGTCTCCGACGGGCTCGACTACATCAACGTCGGCCAGGTCGAGATGCCGAGCCGGGCCTACGTGTCGGCCTTCGGCTTCAAGGGCCCGGACCAGCAGAAGCCGGCCGGTGTCCTCTCCGGCGGTGAGCGCAACCGGCTCAACCTGGCGCTGACCCTGAAGCAGGGCGGCAACCTGCTCCTGCTCGACGAGCCCACCAACGACCTCGACGTCGAGACGCTCTCCAGCCTGGAGAACGCCCTGCTGGACTTCCCCGGCTGCGCCGTCGTCGTCTCCCACGACCGCTGGTTCCTGGACCGTGTCGCGACGCACATCCTCGCCTACGAGGGTGACTCGAAGTGGTTCTGGTTCGAGGGCAACTTCGAGTCGTACGAGAAGAACAAGATCGAGCGGCTGGGTCCGGACGCCGCCCGTCCGCACCGGGCCACCTACAAGAAGCTGACCCGGGGCTGATCGGTCTTGCGCCACATCTACCGCTGCCCGCTGCGCTGGGCGGACATGGACGCGTACGGCCACGTCAACAACGTGGTGTTCCTCCGCTATCTGGAGGAGGCCCGGGTCGACTTCCTGTTCCGTCCGGACAAGGACTTCCAGCAGGGGTCCGTGGTGGCGCGCCACGAGATCGACTACAAGCGGCAGCTCGTCCACCGGCACGAGCCGGTGACCATCGAGCTGTGGGTCAGCGAGATCAAGGCCGCCTCCTTCACCCTCGCCTACGAGGTGAAGGACGGCGATCTCGTCTACGCCCGGGCGTCGACGGTCATCGTCCCGTTCGACTTCGACGCCCAGCGCCCGCGGCGGATCACCGCGGAGGAGCGTGACTTCCTCCAGGAGTACACGGACGCCGGCGAGGGCGCCGAGGCGGCCGACGGGGAGGCCGTCGCCGCATGACGGTGCTGCACCTGGCCGACGAGACGGAGGCGGCGGACCTCGCCGCCTTCCTCTCCCGGCTGCTCCACTACGACCGTGGGGCCGCGGTGCGCCTGAAGGCGGCCGGCACGGCACTCGCCGTCTTCGGCCGGCCGCCCTCCTTCGAGGTGCTGGCCGTCCGCGCGGTGCGGCTGGCCAAGCCGTACGAGGACGGGCTCGACGCCACCCTGGACGTGACCGTCTCCGCCGGCGAGCTGCTGGAGTCCGTGGACGAGCGGGCGGCCACCGCCGCCGTCCCGGACCCGGTCACCGGTCCGCCGTGGGCCGGGCTGCTGCCGCCGCGCGCCGGCTGGCGGCCCGAGCCGGGACTGCCCGCGCCGGACGCGCTGCGCGCCACGGTCGCCGCCGCGGTGGCCGAATTCCGCTCCCGCACCGAGGAACTGGCACCCGAGGCCCGTACCCGCGCGGAGCTGGACCGGATCGGGCGGGACATCTGGTCCCGGCGGATCGAGGGCACCGGACTGCCGGTGCGGGCCGTGCACGCGGCCCAGTCCCTGGGCTTCCTGCGGCCGGGCACCGGGCCCGGTGACACCGGGCTGTTCTCCTCGGGGTCGTGGCTGCGGCTGCGGACGCCGTACGGCTCGGTGGCCGTACGGCAGGCGGGGCCGCTCGGGTCCCTCGGGGTCAGCGTGCGCTGAGCCGCACCGGGGCCCGACGCCGCACCCGGCTCAGCCGGGGGAGTTCACCATCGACGCGGCGGCGTACGTCAGGTAGTTCCACAGGGTGCGCTCGTGCTCCTCGGACAGACCCAGTTCCTCGACCGCCACCCGCATGTGCCGCAGCCAGGCGTCGTGCGCCGCCCGGTCCACGGTGAACGGGGCGTGCCGCATGCGCAGCCGGGGATGGCCGCGGTTGTCGCTGTAGGTCGTGGGGCCGCCCCAGTACTGCATCAGGAACAGGGCCAGCCGCTCCTCGGCCGGGCCCAGGTCCTCCTCCGGGTACATCGGCCGCAGGAGCGGGTCCTCGGCGACTCCCTCGTAGAAACGGTGGACGAGCCGGCGGAAGGTCTCCTCCCCGCCGACCTGCTCGTAGAAGGTCTGCTCCTGAAGCGTGCCGCGCCGAATCTCATTCACCCGTCTATCGTCTCAGACCCGGTGACCCAGGACGGAAGACTTAGGACCGCCCCGTGCGGGGGCCGCCCGCCCCTCCTGTGGACACAGGGCCCCTACTGTGGACACATGGGCTACGACACCGGCACCGAGGCTCTCGCCGACGCGGCGCGGGCCGAACTGGTGCGGCGCATCGACGCCGACGGGGCCTGGGCGGACGACCCGGTGTGGCGGGAGGCGTTCGCGGCGGTGCCCCGGCACCTGTTCGTGCCGTACTACTACGTCCCCGGGCCGCGCGGGTACGAGCGCCGCTGGGGCGAGAGCCCCGAGCCGGCGGCCAGGGAACGCTGGGTGCGCGGCGCCTACGCGGACGTGCCGCTGGCCACCCGGCTGCGCGACGGCGAGCTGGTCTCCTCCAGCAGCCAGCCCTCCCTGATGGCCCGGATGCTGGTCGCCCTGCGCGTCGAGGACGGCGACCGGGTCCTGGAGGTGGGCGCCGGCACCGGCTACAACGCGGCCCTGCTCGCCCACCGGCTCGGCGACGGCGGCCTGGTGACCACCGTCGACCTGGAACCGGAGATCACCGAGTCGGCCCGGCGGCACCTCGCGGCGGCCGGCTACCACCCGGCCGTGGTCACCGGCGACGGGGCGCGCGGAGTGCCCGAACGCGCCCCCTACGACCGGATCATCGCCACCTGCGAGCTGTGCGCGGTGCCGCGCGCCTGGCTCGCCCAGTGCCGCCCCGGCGCGCGCGTCCTCACCCCGCTCGCCACCGGACTGCTCGCCCTGACCGTGCGGGACGCGGAGCACGCCGAGGGCCGCTTCCTGCCCGGGGCCGTCTTCTTCGTGCCGCTGCGCGGCCAGGGCCGGGCCGGAGCCGGGAGCGTCAGCCTGGCCGGACTGCCCGCCCGGGCCCGCGAGCAGGAGCCGCTGCGCTTCCTGCTCGAGCTGACCCGCGGCGCCCTCGGCCCCCGGGAGGCGTACGCGCTGTGGGAGCGCGAGGGCGAGCCCGGCCGCGGCCGCTACGGCGTCACGGTCCGCGGCGAGCACGCCTGGGCCTGGCTGGACGACCCTGAGGGGCCGTACGCCTGGCCGCTGTCCTGAGCGCGGTCAGCCCCGGCGGACGGTGATCGTCGTCCAGGCGCCCACGTGCACCCGGTCACCGTCCTGGAGCGGGACCGGCACGAACGGCTGGATCGGCTCCTCGGACATGTTGACGGTGGTGCCGTTGGTCGAGTTCTGGTCGACGACCGCCCAGCTGCCGTCCGGCTGCTGCACCAGCATGGCGTGCTGGTGCGAGACGCCCGGGTCCTCCGGCGGCACCGACAGGTCGATGTCCGGGGTGTCGCCGGTGGAGTGCCGGCGGCGCCCGATGGTCACCTGGTTGCCGGTGAGCGTGCGCTGCTGCTCGGGCGAGTACGCGGGCAGGTTCAGGCCCGCGGCCTCGGGGCCGGAGCGCTGCATCATCGCCATGAAGTACTCGCGGTCCGGGCCGATGGTCGCGGTCCAGGTGCCCGACCGGGCGCCCTGGGACTGGGACTGGTGCGGGGCCTGGGGCGCCTGCGGGGCCTGGGCCTGCTGAGGTGCCTGCGGGAACCCGCCCGGTCCGCCCGGTCCGCCCGGTCGTCCGCCGGGACCGCCCTGTCCGGGCGGTGCCTGGGTGGCGCCGGGATGCGGGTAGCCGTAGCCGCCGCCCTGGCCGCCGGTGTCCTGGCCCGGGCCGCCGGACGACGGCGGGGAGATCACCCAGTCGTCCTCACCGGCCGGGGGCCGGCGGTTCCCGCGCGGGAACGCGGGCGGGGCGGGCGGAGCCGAGGCACCGGCCTGCTGGAACGCCTGCGGCGCGCCGCCGGGACCGCCGGGTCCGCCCGGACCGGGCGGGGGCGGAACCGGACGCGAGGGGTCCCCGCCGAAGCCGGAGGGACCGGGGCCGCCAGGGCCGCCGGGAGCACCGGGACCCGACGGGCCGCCGGGACGGGAGGGATTGCCGGGACCCTGCCCCGGACCGCCGCCGAACCCGGACGGGCCGGACGGACCGGAGGGACCGCCGGAACCGGGACCCTGCCCCGGACCGCCGCCGAACCCCGACGGACCGGAGGGAGCACCGCCCCCCGGGCCCTGCCCGGGACCGCCGCCGAAGCCGGACGGCGGCCCCGCCGGACGACCGGCACCGGGACCACCGGGACCACCGGGACCGGCCGGACCCCCGGGACCACCAGGACCCCCGGGACCACCGGCACCAGGACCACCGGGCTGCTGACCGGGGAACCCACCGGGACCGGCACCCTGCCCCGGGAACCCGCCGGGACCGGACGCGCCACCGGCACCGGGACCACCGGCGCCAGGCCCATTGGGCCCACCGGGACCACCAGGCCCCTGTCCGAACCCCTGCGGGGGCGCGGGCGGGCGGCGGTCGCCGGGCGGGAAGGGCGGCCGGCCCGAGGGGCCGGGGCCGAACGGGGTCGGGCCCGACGGCTCGCTGCCGAAGGACGGGATCGGTTCGGCGGGCCGGTTCACCTGCGAGGGCCGGGAGCCCTGGTACTCGTACCCGTCACCGCCGCCGTAGGTCGCGCTGGGCGGCTGGAACCGGGGCTGCGGCGGGCGCGGCGCGGCCGGGGTGTACGAGGTCGCCGTGTTGGTCAGGAAGTTCCACCGGCACTCCTCGCAGAACGGCGCGCCGCCCTCGCGGGGCGTACGGCACTGCGGGCACAGCTCCGGTTCGGGGTCGGCCGCGGCGGGACCGGGCCGGCCGGGCGCACCGGCGGGCGGCGGGAAGCCGTAGCCGCCGGCGCCCGGGGGCGGCGGCGGGGGCGGAGGTACGGCACCGGCCATGCGGTGACCGCAGACCTCGCACCAGTCGTCGGAACCCGACTGGTGTCCGTTCGGGCAGGTCGGCATGTCGGTGCTTCCCCTTCTCCTACGCTCTGGAGGGTCACTTCTTCACACGGACGGTCTTGGTGGACCGGGTCTCCAGAGTCATCTCGTCGGCCTCCGTGACCCTCGTCTTCAACCGCACAGTACCTGTCGCGGCGTCGACCACGTCCACCACCTTCGCAAGCAGTTTCGCAGTATCGGCGTTGCCGGAGGCGTTCGCGAGCTGAACCGCCCTCCCCAGTTTGGCCGTTGCTCCATCGAAATCGCCCGCTTTGCGCAGGTCGATACCCTGCTGGATGACTTGTGCCAGTTCGGCCTGCCCGGTGTAGTGGGCGACTTGGGGGCTCATGGCGGTCGAGGCCGCCGCGTCGTCGGTCCACACGGCCCGTACGAGGCCCTGCGCGCCGAGGTTCTGTACCGTTCCGTCCGGTTGCGGGACCACCAGGGAGACCCGCGCCGCCAGCATCTCCTGGCCCAGTCCGGCCGGCGGGACCGTCACGGACAGGTGGTAGTCGCGGGACTCGTCGCCCCAGGATCCGGTCGGATAGTCCCCGGCGCGCGGCCCGGCCTCGGTGCGACGGTGCGTCAAGTCCTCGACGGCGGGCGCGACTTGCTTGACGAACCGGAGGGCCGCCCCGGCCGGCGTCCACACCCGCAGGGCGACGTCGGCGACCTCCTTGCCCATCGCCGTCTCCATCATCCGCGTGAAGTCGGCGGCGAGCCCGGCCGGATCGGCGACGATGTCGGCGGTGCCGAGCAGCGCCGAGGCGATGCCTGTGACTTCTTTCACGTCCCAGTCCGTGCCCACGCCCCGCGCGTCACAGGTGAACCGGCCCGCGCAGGCGTCCAGGGTGGCCCGCAGGTCCGCGGGCGACTCGTGTTCGTTGCGGCCGTCGGTGAGCAGGATGCCGTGCCGGAGGGTGACGTCCGCCGCGGACAGCAGCCGGTCGGCGAGCCGCAGCCAGGTGCCGATGGCCGTGCCGCCGCCCGCGCTCAGCCGGCGCAGTGCCTGCTTGGCCTGCTCGCGGGTGGTGGCGTCGGCGACCGCGAGCCGCCCGCCGCCCGGGTAGACCTCCTGGGCGACGTGGGTGCCGCCGATCACCGCGAACCGGGTGCCGTCGCGCAGGGTGTCGATCGCGGCGGCCGTGGCCTCCCGGGCGCCGCGCATCTTCGCGGGCGGGTACTCCATGGAGCCCGAGCAGTCGACCATGACCGCCACCGCGGCGCAGGGCCGCCCCGGCGGCACGAGGGCGCCGCCGAGGGTGCCGCCGCCGGTCGCGGTCACCGTCACTATGGCGTCGACCTGGCTGCCGCCCTCGGGCAGGTACTCGTTCTGGTAGACGTCCACCGAGAACCGCGGTCCGTCCGGCTTCGCGAAATTGGCCATGCTGTGACGCATCCCCCTCGATTGCCTCGCCCACGCCGGGCGCCGGCCGCGAGCGGACCGGTCCCCTCCGGTCCGCCCCGGCTTCCCCGTGCCGCAGTCCCGAGGGCTACGGCCTTCAGGCCGATCCTGCCCCCTGCGGCGGCGCCGGGAACGGCAGTACCGCCACTGTTACGTTGTCGTGGCCCCCGCCGTCCAGGGCGTGCCCGACCAGCACTCGGGCGCCGTGCAGCGGGCGGGTCGCCGCGTCCGGCGGGACGACCTCGGACATCTCCTCGGCCGTCTCGGCGTAGTTCCACAGTCCGTCGGTGCACACCACCACCGCGCCGGGCCGGTCCGGTCGGAAGCAGGCGGTGTGCGGCTCCAGTTCGTAGGCGTCCGCGCCGAGCCAGCCGGTGATCGCGTGGGCCCGCTCGTCGGCGTACGCCTCGGCCTCGCTCATCAGTCCGGCGGCCACCATCTGCGCGGCCCAGGAGTCGTCCTCGGTGAGCCGGGCGGACGGCGCGGTGCGGTCGGTGGGCACCCAGTAGACCCGGCTGTCACCGACCCAGCCGACGACCAGCAGCCCGGAGGTGACCACCGCGCCGACGATCGTGCAGGCCGGCGCGTTCTGGTGCGGGGCGTGCTCGCGGGCCGTGGCGGGTTCGTCGGCGAGCGCGTTGACGGCGTGCGCGGCGGCGACGATCGCCTCGTGCATCGCCGCCTGCGGGTGGGTGCCGCGCGGCAGCGCGGCCAGCAGGGTGTCGCCGGCCGCCCGGGAGGCGGCCAGCGAGGCGGCGTCGGGGCGGGTCGCGGAGGACACGCCGTCGCAGACGATCGCCAGCGCCGCCGGGGTGCCGTCGGGCAGCGTGGTGTGGCCGACGGCGAACGCGTCCTCGTTGCGGTGGTGGCGCAGTCCGCGGTCGCTGACGGCCGCGACCGGGCCCGTCTCCCGCTCCAGGTGGTCGCGTTCGCGGGGCTGGGCGTGCCCGCAGTTCTCGCAGTAGCCGTCGTCGTCGACCCGGCCCGTGCGGCAGGCCACGCACAGCCGGGCCGCGGCGGCCGGGGCGGCCAGCCGCGGGTCGGGCGCCTGCAACGGGTACTCGTCGGGCTCCGCCGGCCGGTCGAAGCGCACCCCGGAACCGGCGGACCGCTCGTCCTCGGGTTCCTGTCCGTGCGGCGGGGTGCCGCCCGCGCCGGGGCCCGGCGGATCCGTCTCGGGCGCCGGCGCGGGATCGGCGGACCGGGGGGCGGGCCGTTCCGTTCCGTTCCCCGGCTCGGCGGTACCGGTCATGGGGAGCGTCGGATGGTCCTGCGGCGGTGCGGGCACCACCGAAAGGTCGTATCCGCACGCTCCGCAGAACAGGTCACCCGGCTCCACCGGTTCCGCGCAGCTCGGGCACTTCGGCAGTGCGGCCTGCCGGGGCATCTGCGACATCGACTTACACCCACGTCCGGGGGCGGTAACGGTTGGCCCGTTCCACCAGCTCGATCCTCTCCTTGCCGCCGGGCGCCAGCCGGGCCAGCGTGCGGTAGGCACGCTCCAGGCCGAAGCGCAGACCCCGCTCGTCCAGACCGCTGCCCAGCAGCGTCCGGCCCGCCGCGGCGGATCCGGCGCCCCCGGAGAGTACCCAGTCCAGCGCGCCGCCGAGCACTTCCGCCGACAGCCGCGCGCGCCGCGCCGGGTCCAGACCGTACGCCTGGAGCGCCTCGACCTGTCCGGCGGCGGCCGTCAGGTCGTCCCCGAACGGTACGTCACCGGGGCCTGGGGTACGACCTCTCAGCCGGGCCCGGACGGCGGCGACCCGGGCGGCCGTGTAGTGGATGGAGGACTCCGGTACCGACTCCAGCGTGCGGACCGCGCCCTGCCGGTCCCCGGCCGCGAGCCGCACCCGGGCCAGCCCGAACGCCGCGCTCACGAAGCTCCGGTCGGTCGTCCACACCAGCCGGTAGTACTCGGCCGCGTTGTCCGGCTGGCCCAGCACCTCCGCGCACAGGCCGAGCGCCAGCTTGGGCGCGCTCTCGCCGGGGAAGGCGTCGTAGACGGCGTCGAAGGCCAGGGCGGCGCCCTCGAAGTCGCCGGTGGCCAGCGCTGCCACGCCCCGCTGCCACACCACCCGCCAGTCGTCGGGCCGTTCCTCCTCCAGCCCGGCCAGGCTCGTCAGGGCGGCCCGCGTCTCGCCGCTCTCCAGCCGGGCGCGGATCTGCCGCAGCCGGGTCTCCACGGTCTGCTCGGGGGCCGCGGCCAGCGCGCCGATCAGCTCGGCCGGACCGGAGGCCGGCAGGCCCGCCAGGAAACCGGCGGCCGGGTCGCCGGGGTCGACCAGCGCCAGGGGCAGGGCGAGGGCGGCGGCCGGGGTGTCCACGGGCCGGACGAGCGCCGCCGGAGCGGGGGCGGGGGCCGGTCTCCGGCGGTCCCGGCGGGCGCCGAGCCGGGAGACGTCCCCGTCCAGGGGCGGGAACAGCTCGGTGTCGGTGACCTTCACCTCGGGCCCGAACAGGGTGGACAGCGCGGGCCGGGGCTGTCCGGTCCCCAGCGCGACCACCTCGCGCAGCACGCCGGTCAGCTGCTCGGCCATCTCCTGCGCGGAGCCGAACCGGCGGTCCGGGTCGGGGTCGGTGGCGCGCACCAGGAGCCGGTAGAAGGACTCGTAGCGGCGGAACACCTCGATGGTGTCCGGGTCGGGCAGACAGTCGGCGTAGACGGTGGTGTAGCCCTGGAAGTCGAAGGTGAGCACCGCCAGGGTGCGGCCCACCGTGTAGAGGTCGCTGGCCACCGACGGGCCGGTCTCGGCGACCTCGGGGGCCTGGTAGCCGATCGTGCCGTAGATCGCCGACTCCACGTCGTCCATGCGGCGGACGGCGCCCATGTCGATCAGCTTGAGCTGGTCCTCGGTCTGGATGGCGTTGTCCACCTTGAAGTCGCAGTACAGCAGGTTCCTGCTGTGCAGGTGGCCGAGCGCCTCCAGGGCCTCGATGCCGTAGGCGCACGCCTGTTCCACCGGCAGCGGGTCGCGGCGGCCGTCGGGGGCCCGGCGGGCGTTGGCGATCTCCTTCAGGGACTTGCCGCCGACGTACTCCATGACGATGTAGCCGTCCAGGGAGCCGGTGCGCTGGTCCAGGTGCTCCACGAAGTTGTAGATCCGCACGATGTTGGCGTGCTCGATCTCGGCGAGGAAGCGGCGTTCGGAGATCGCCGCGGCCATCGCGTCCTGGTCGCCGGTGTCCAGCAGGCCCTTGAGCACCACCCAGCGGTCGGAGACGGCCCGGTCCACGGCGAGGTAGATCCAGCCCAGCCCGCCGTGCGCGAGACAGCCGGCGACCTCGTACTGGCCGTGCACGATGTCCCCGGCGCGCAGCTTGGGCACGAAGGAGTAGGGGTGCCCGCACTTGGTGCAGAAACCCTCCGTGCGGCCCGGTCGGTCACCGCGCGCCCGGCCCACCGGGGCCCCGCAGTCCGACCGGGAGCAGAACCGCTTGCGTTCGGGCACCTCCGGGCGCTCCAGCACCATCGCGTGCGGGTCGGGCCGCGGCACCTGCGGCACGGACACCAGCCCGGCGCCCAGCCGCCCGCGCGCCGAGGAGCCGGTGGAGGCGCCCGAGCTGCGCACCGACACCAGGCGGCCGGTGGACTTCCCCGACACCGAACGGGACAGCCGTCCGGACACCGAGCGGCGCGAGCGCGACGACTGCGAGGACGTCCGGGCGCTGCGCGAACCCGCGCCGTCCGTGGCCCCCTTGGCGACCCCGGTGGCCTGTGAGACCACCATCCCCGCCCCGGAGGAGGGACCCCCGGCCGACACCACCGGTGCCAGGCCGCAGGTGTCGCAGTACAGCCCGCCTCCGCCGACGTCCTCGTAGGCGCCCTGGCACCCCGGCCGCTGGCAGGCCTGCCCCGGCCGGCTCATGACGCGTCCCCCTTGCGGTCCTCGGGCGCGTCCGCGCCGTCGATCAGCTCGGCCGCCGCCCGCTGGTAGCGCAGCACGGCCTGTTCGGCCACGCGCAGGTCACAGGGCGCGCTCCACAGCATGCGGCGGGCCGCGTCGTAGCGCTCCACCAGCAGCGGGTCCTCGGCCAGGCCGTGCCGGGCGACCTTCGCCTTGTACGCGTCGAGCCGGCCGCGCAGCTCGGCGCGGACCGCGAGCGGCGCGGTGACCGCGGTCAACGACTCGCGGGCGCGCAGCAGTTCCTCCTCCGCCTTCTCCTCCAGGGACTCCAGCAGCGGCGACAGCCGGTGCCACCGGCCCTGCCTGCGGTACTCCACGGCGGTCGCCAGCTGCTCCTGGAGGACGGTCGGCGGGCCGCCGACCACCGGCACCTCGGTGGCGGCGATCTTCGCCAGCACCTCGCCGCGCGCGGTCCGGGCCTCGGCGAGGGTGCGGTCCGCCCGGGACAGCACGTCCCGCACCCGCACCAGCCGCGCCTCCGCGTCCTGGCGCACCGTCAGCACGGCGTCGATCTCCCGGCGCACGTCCTCCAGGGCGCGCGCCGCACGGTCGTACACCGTCGTGTCCGGGCGTCCGCCGCCCGGCGCGGAACTGCCCTCGGCCGGCACCCAGAACGCGAGCGGGTCGGCGACGACGTCCTCGCGCAGCCGGGTCAGCGTGCGGGTGATCCGCTCCAGGTCGTCGCCGGCCGGGTGTTCGCCCGGGCGCACCCCGACGGAGTGCGCGAGCTGACGGGTGCGCTGGAGCTCGGCGGCGAGCAGGTCGATCCGCGCGGGCAGCGCCGACCACACCGCGTCCGCGGCGACGATCACGTCCAGGCTCGTCGCGTACAGCTCGTTCATCCGCTCCACCAGCGCCGGCAGCGTGAACGTCTCGCTGAGCCGGCCGCTCTCGCCGCCGGGGACGGTCACGGACTCGCCGCGCAGCAGCCCGGTCAGCTCCGCCAGGTCCTCGCGGCTGGACCAGCGGCGCCGGGCGCGGATCTCACGGGCGCGGCGGAGCGCGGCCGTGTAGGCGTCGAAGTACGCCCACAGCCGGGTGATCCGTGCCTCCGTGGCCTGCCAGCGTTCCCGGGTGACGCCGGTCAGCCCGGCGCCTTCGAGGAGTCTGCGGCCCGCGTGGTCCTGGAGGGCCAGCAGGGAGGTCTCGATCGCCTCGTGCTCCTGGCCGAGCCGCGCCAGCGCACGGTCCGCCTCGTCCCGGTCCATCACCGGCCCGGCGGGGTCCGTGACGCCCATCGATCACCTCTCGCTCGCTGTCGGTTCCGGTCGGGCGCGGCTCAACTGCCGCGCAGGTAGCGGGGCGCGGGCGGCTTCGACGCGGCCGGGTCCTCGCCCAGTGTCGCCGACAGCCAGTCGTCGTACGACTTCTGCCAGCCGTTCGCCGAATAGTCCACCAGAACGCGGTTGACCCGGCGTACCAGATCGTCGGCGTCCTTCTTCATCGCCACGCCGTAGTACTCGGTCGTGAACGCCTCGCCCTTGAGTTCCACGGTCGGGTCCTGGGCGGCCTGGCTCGCGGCGAGCGCGCCGTCGGTCACCACCGCGTCCACCTCGCCGAGTTGCAGCCGCACCAGGCAGTCCAGCTGGTTGGGCACGGTGGTGGACAGGTCGGTGGAGCCGGGCAGCCGGCCCGCCTTCCGGTCGGCGTCCAGCTTGGCGTACGCGGTCGAACCGGTCGCCGTGCACACCTTCTTGCCCGCCAGCGAGCCGTCGTAGCCGGTGATCGCCGAGGACTTGGGGGCGAGGACCTGCTGGCCGGTCCTGAAGTAGGGCGCGGAGAAGGCGACCTGGCGCAGCCGGTCACAGGTGATCGTCATCGTGCGCACGACCATGTCCACGCGCCCGTCCTGGATCGCCGGGATGCGCTGGTTGGTCGGGATCGCCTTGAACTGCACCGCGTCGCGGTCGCCGAGGATGTCCTCGGCGATCCGGTGCGCGAGGTCGATGTCGAAGCCCTCCAGCCGGGCGTCCTCGGTGTTCGGGTTGCGGTAGCCCCAGCGGTAGCTGTTCTGGTCGACGCCGACGACCAGCTTGCGCTTGGCGCCCGTACGGGCCCGGATCGCCTCGATCGTGGGACCGTCGGCGCCGGCCGGGGCGAGCGTCTGCTCGTGCGCCTCGGCGTCCACGCAGCCGTCGGCGCGGGCCTGGGTGCCGGTGGCGACCCGCGGCACCGCCCGGCCCGGCTCGCCCGGCGCCCGCTGCGTGCACGGCAGCAGCAGGACGAACGCCAGCGCCAGCGCGCACAGCACCGCCATCGTGGCGACTCCGCCCCAGCCCCGCAGCGAGGCCCGCGCACGTCTCGCGTCCATCGCCCTGCCCCCTGTCACCGGTACTCCGAAAGCCTGCGGCCTATGCCGGCGACCGAGCCCGCCGCGCCCAGCACCGCGAGGGCGGCGGTGCCCTGCGGCAGCCAGGCCAGCGCGTCCCGCCCGTCACCGGCGGCCTGCCCGAACTCGGCCCGCTCGTGGCCGATGGCCCTCTCCAGGCCGCGGTCGACGCCGTCGAAGCACTCGGCGGTCGCGTCCTCGGCGCCGATCACCTTGTCCAGGGCCTGCTGGTAGTTGCCGTTCTCGTCCTCGGCGCGGGCCGCCGCGTGCCGCCGCTGCCACACGGCCGTATCGCCCTGGGCGGCCGTGACCGGGGCGCTGCCCGCGTCGTCGTCGGCGAGCCGCGCCGCCTCGGACAGCGCCTCGCGGAGCACCGCCATGTCCTTGTCGAAGTCGTAGTAGTGGGCGTCGTACGTCTGCCCGCCCACCGTGACGGTGTCCGCGCCGCGTGCCACCAGGCTCAGGTTCTCGTTGCCGCGCGCCTTCAGGGCGGCGATCCGGGCCTCGTGCAGCACGTTGAGCGACCTGATGCCGTGCGCGTAGGAGCCGTCGAGCCCCGAGCGGGCGACCGCGTGCCCCACGACCAGCCACAGCAGGGCGGCCGTGGTCGCGGCGGTGGCGGCGACCAGGCCACGGTTGAGGACCCGGTTGGTGCGCCGGTACACGCGGTGCTGGGCCCAGCCGAGGGCGGCCAAGGCGAGCACGCCGAGCGCGATCGCCGCCCACGGGTACGGCGTCGCGTCGCCGTAGTCCGCGTCCAGCCGGCGGTTCTCCGTGGTGTAGAGCGTCTGCGCGGCCGGGAGCATGTGCTTCTGCATCTTCTCGTCGGCGTACCGCAGATAGGCGCCGCCCACCGGGTAGCCCTGCCGGTTGTAGGTCCGGGCCCGCTCGACGAGGCCCTTGTACTCGGGCAGCAGCCGGTTCAGCCGGGCGACGGTCGCCTCGGCGGCGGAGCCGGGTTCGGCGTTGGCGGCGGCGGTGACGAGCCCGGCGGCGGCCTCCCGGATGTCCTTCTCGTACCGGTCGCGGGTCTTGGCGTTCTCCTGCCCGCCGGCCAGGAACGTGCCGGCCGCGGCGGTGTTGGCGTCGGCCAGCGAGCGGTAGATGCCGGCCGCGCCGAAGCTGAGCGGCTGGCTGCGGTGCAGCACGTCGTCGGCGGCGGCCGCGCGGGTGCTGGTCTGCCAGGCGGCGACCGCGCCGAATCCGAGGACCAGCAGGGCCAGTACGGCGCCGATGATCCGCAGCCGTCCCGGCTCGGTGGTCGCGGCGGCCCGCACCCGCTCGGCGCCCTCGGCGAAGGCGGTGCGGCGCGTGGGCGGGGCCGGGGCCGGGGCCGGCGGGGCGGCGGGCGCGGGCCGCCCGTGCGGCTGGGCGGGGATGCCGGGGGCACCGGCGGGCCCGGCCGGCGGCGGCGCCGCGCTGCTCTTCGGCGGGTGTGTCACTCGACCTCCCCCATGGTCATCCGTTCGCCGCCCAGTATCACCGTCCGCGCCGGCATCCGCACCGGCCTTCACTGGATCTTGATCGGATCGCGGTGGCCCCCGGGGCGCGTGGCCGGCGCGCACACCACCCCCGGGGGCGAAGACGGCGGTGACGGCGCATCGGTTCCGCCGGGGGCGGCCGTCTCCCCGTGCCTGCGCGGTCAGAGGGTGGCCGTCTCCCAGTACCCGCGTGCCCGTTCGCCCGCCTCCGGTCCCGCGCCCAGGTGGTCCAGGCCCAGCAGGGCCGCGCCCAGCACCGGGCGGGCCGTGACCACGCGGACGTCGGCCCGGGGGGCGCGCGCGGCGAGCAGGGCGCGTACGGCGTCGTCCAGCTGCCGGTGGCCGGCGGTGAGGACGCTGCCGCCGAGCAGCACCGGGGTCCGCTCCGCCAGCAGGTCCAGCCGGGTCAGCGCGACCGTGACCATCACCGTGACCTCCTCCGCGAGCCGGGTGACCAGCGCTCCGGCCACCCGGTCGCCCTCGGCCGCGGTGGCGAACAGCACCGGCGCCAGCTCGTGCCGGCGCGCGGGGGCGATCCGCTCCAGGTGCAGGGCCTCGATGAGCGCGTACATGGTGGGCAGCCCGAAGTGCGCGGGCAGGGTGCGGGCCAGCGCGGTCGGCTCGCCCCGGCCGTCCTCCGCGCGGGCCGCGTGCCACAGCGCCTCCTCCGCCAGGCCCCAGCCGCCGCCCCAGTCACCGGAGATCCGGCCTATCGCGGGAAACCGGGCGGTGCGCCCGTCGGGGCGCATCCCCACGCAGTTGATGCCCGCCCCGCACACCACCGCCACCCCGCGCGGCTCGGCGACGCCCGCCCGCAGGATCGCGAAGGTGTCGTTGCGGACCTCCACCGACGCGCCCCAGGCGCGCGCGTGCAGCGCGCCCGCCAGCCGCTCCTCCTCCACCGGGAGGTCGGCGTTGGCCAGGCAGGCCGACACATGGGAGACGGAGGTGACACCCGCGTCGGCGAAGGCGCGCGCGACCGGTGCGGCCAGCGCCTCGACCGCCGCCGGCACGCCGACCGCGGGCGGGCGGAAGCCGCCGCCGCGGGCCGTGGCCAGCACCTCGCCGTCGGCGCCGACCACGGCCACGTCGGTCTTGCTGTTGCCCGCGTCGATGGCGAGCACGGTCGAGGTCAGGCCCACGCGAGGTGCTCCCGGTTGTGTGCGACCAGCCGGTCGGTGAGGGCGTCGGCGTACTCGTACTGCCCGATCAGGGGGTGGGCCAGCAGGGCGCGGAACACCCGGTCCCGGCCGCCGCGCAGCGCCGCGTCCAGGGCCAGGTCCTCGTACGCCGTCACGTTCGCGATCAGGCCCGAGAACAGCGGGTCGAGCGCCGGGACGGACAGCGGGACCGGGCCTTCGGGTCCGACGGCCGCCTGTACCTCGATCACCGCGTCGTCGGGCAGGAACGGCAGCGTGCCCCGGTTGAGGGTGTTCACCACCTGGTACGGGCTGCCGCCCCCGCCCAGCAGGGCCGCCGCGAGGTCCACGGCCGCCTCCGAGTAGAAGGCGCCGCCGCGCTTGGCCAGCAGCGCGGGTTTCTCGTCCAGCGCCGGGTCGCCGTACATCGCCAGCAGCTCCCGTTCCATCGCCGCCACTTCCGCGGCCCGGGAGGGCTTGGTGCGCAGTTCGCGGACGACCTCGTCGTGGGCGTAGAAGTAGCGCAGGTAGTAGGAGGGGACCACGCCGAGGCGGTCCAGCAGGGGGCGGGGCAGGCGGACGTCGGCGGCGATGGCCTCGCCGTGCTCGGCCAGCAGCCGGGGCAGGACGTCCGCGCCGTCCGGCCCGCCCAGTCGCACGCCCGTCTCCCAGGTGAGGTGGTTCAGGCCCACGTGTGCCAGGTGGACCTCGGCGGGGGCCGTGTCCAGCAGGGCGGCGAACTTGCGCTGGAAGCCGATCGCCACGTTGCACAGGCCGACCGCCCGGTGCCCGGCCCGGAGCAGGGCGCGGGTGACGATGCCGACCGGGTTGGTGAAGTCGATGATCCAGGCGCGCGGGTTGGCCCGGCGGACCCGTTCGGCGATGTCGAGGACGACCGGGACCGTGCGCAGGGCCTTGGCCAGGCCGCCCGCGCCGGTGGTCTCCTGGCCGATGCAGCCGCACTCCAGCGGCCAGGTCTCGTCCTTCTCGCGGGCCGCCTGGCCGCCGACGCGCAGCTGGAGCAGCACGGCGTCGGCGCCGTCGACCCCGGCGTCCAGGTCGGAGGTGGTGACGATCCGGCCGGGGTGGCCCTGCCGGGCGAAGATCCGCCGGGCCAGGCCGCCGACCAGCTCCAGCCGGTCCGCGGCCGGGTCGACCAGCACCAGTTCCTCGATGGGCAGGGTGTCGCGCAGCCGGGCGAAGCCGTCGACGAGTTCGGGGGTGTAGGTCGAGCCGCCGCCGACCACGGTGAGTTTCACAGTCAGATCAACCCTTTACTCCGGTGAGCGTCACGCCTTCGACGAACGCCTTCTGGGCGAGGAAGAACACGAGGATGACGGGGGCCATGACCAGCACGGTCGCGGCCATGGTGAGGTTCCAGTCGGTGTGGTGGGCGCCCTTGAAGGACTCCAGGCCATAGGAGAGGGTCCAGGCGCCGGGGTTCTCGGACGCGTAGATCTGCGGGCCGAAGTAGTCGTTCCAGGCGTAGAAGAACTGGAAGAGGGCCACGGCCGCGATGCCCGGCCTGGCCATGGGCAGCACCACCCGCAGCAGGGTGCGCAGTTCGCCGCAGCCGTCGACCTTGGCCGCGTCCAGGTACTCGTCCGGGATCGTGGTCAGGAACTGGCGCAGCAGGAAGATGGAGAACGCGTCCCCGCACGCCATGGGGAGGATCAGCGGCCACAGGGTGCCGGACAGGCCGAGCTGCTTGGCCCAGAACAGGTACATCGGGATGACGACCACCTGGGGCGGCAGCATCATCATCGAGATCACCAGCATCAGCGACAGCTTGCGGCCCCGGAAGCGGAACTTGGCGAGCGCGTACGCCACCGGCAGCGAGGACACCACGGTCAGGACGGTGCCGAGGCCCGCGTAGAGCAGTGTGTTGCGCCACCAGGTGAGGAAGCCGGGGGTGTCGAACACCTTCCGGTAGTTGCCCCACTCCCAGGTGTGCGGGACCAGGTCCCGGCTCAGGGCCTGGCTGTCGCTCATCAGCGAGGTCAGGACCAGGAAGACGAAGGGCAGCGTGAAGAACAGCGCGGCGGCCACGCCCAGGGAGTGGACCGCGATCCACTGAAGAGATGCCTTGCGGCGGGTCATGTGTTCAGTCACCTGCCTGGATCAGGCCGCCGCGGCGCCGCATCAGCAGCGCGGTGAACGCCATCGACAGGGCGAACAGCACCAGCGCCACCACACACGCCGAGCCGTAGTCGAAGCGCTGGAAGCCGAGGTTGTAGACGAGCTGGGGGAGGGTGAGCGTCGACTTGTCGGGATAGCCGGGCTCGAACTGGGTGCCGGCGCCCTGGATCACCCCGGAGGCGACCTTCCCGGCGACCAGCGGCTGGGTGTAGTACTGCATCGTCTGGATCACTCCGGTGACGACGGCGAACATCACGATCGGGGAGATGGCCGGCAGCGTCACGTACCGGAACCGCTGCCAGGCCGAGGCGCCGTCCAGCTGGGCCGCCTCGTACTGTTCCGCCGGTACGTCGAGCAGCGCGGCCATGAAGATCACCATCAGGTCGCCGATGCCCCACAGCGCCAGCAGGGTCAGCGCCGGCTTGGACCAGCCCGGGTCGCCGAACCAGCCCGGCGCGGGCAGCCCGGCCCGCTCCAGCAGGGAGTTCACCGGCCCGGTGCCCGGGTTGAGCAGGAACGCGAAGGCCATGGTGGCCGCGACCGGCGGGGCGAGGTAGGGCAGGTAGAACAGGGTGCGGAAGACACCCGTCGCCGTCTTGATCTTCGTGATGAGCAGGCCGACGCCCAGCCCGAAGACCACCCGCAGGCTCACCATCACCACGACCAGCCACAGCGTGTTGCGCAGCGCGGGCCAGAACAGCGGGTAGTGCTCGAAGACGTAGACCCAGTTGCGGCCGCCGGTCCACTCCGGCGGCCGGAAGCCGTCGTAGTGCATGAAGGAGAAGTAGACGGTCGAGATCAGCGGGTAGGCGAAGAACACCGCGAAGCCGACGAGCCAGGGCGCCATGAAGGCGAGCGTGCGCAGGGTCGCGCGGCGGCGCTTGGCCGCCAGGGTGCCGGCGCTCATGGCCGCGCCTGCACGATGTCGGTGTCGATCTGCGCGGCCGTCTTCTCCAGCCCGGCCTTCAGGTCGGTGGCCTTGCCGCTCTCGTAGTCGTAGCCGAACTGCTGGATCGTCACCAGGTACACCCCGCCGTTGACGGAGGCGGGCGCGGAGGTGGACCAGGGGTTGGCGGCGATGTCCAGGAACGTCTTGAACCGCGGGTCGTACTTCAGCTTCGGGGACTTCAGCGCGGCCAGCGTGGAGGGCACGTTGTGGATGTCGTTGGCGAAGCCGGTCACCGCGTCCGTGTCCGTGGTGACGTACTTGACGAACTCCCAGGCCGCGTTCTGCTTGCGGCTGGTGGCGGCGATGCCCGCGATGGTGCCGGTGATGTAGCCCTTGCCGTACTCGTCGGCCCGGTCGTCCGGGACGGGCAGCGGGGCCACCCCGATCTCGAAGTCCGGGTTCGCCTCCTCGGCCATCCCGAGCCGCCACTCGCCGTCCATCTGCATGGCGACCTGACCGGTGTGGAAGGGGTGTTTGGGTCCCCACTCGTCGCCCAGGGTGGACCGGAACCGCTCCAGCCTGCGGAATCCGCCGAGTTCGTCCACGAGCTTCTTCTGAAGCGTGAACGCCTGCGCGAACGCCGGGTCCTTGGCGACGTTCGACTTGCCGTCCTTGTCGAAGTACGCCGGGGAGAACTGGCCGAGGTAGTGCTCGGTGGTGGACTCCCAGCCGTGGTAGTTCGGCATGAACCCGAGCTGCCGGTAGCCGTCGCCCTGCCGGACGGTCAGCTTCCTGGCGTCGGCGAGGAACTCGGACCAGGTCCTCGGCGGCCGGGTGATGCCCGCCTTCGCGAACGCCGTCTTGTTGTAGTAGAGCCCGTACGCGTCACCGAGCAGCGGGACCGCGCAGCGGTCGCCTTCGAACGCCGTGTACTCGGTCATGGGCTTCGGGAACGTCTTCTCCGGGTCGATCCCGGACTTGGCGAAGAAGGGGTTCAGGTCCACCAGGGCGCCCGAGGAGCAGAACCGGCCGACGTTGTTGGTGGTGAACGAGGAGATCACGTCCGGGGCCCGGTCGCCGCCCGCCCGCAGCGCCTGGTTGATCTTGTCGTCGGTCATGTTCCCGACGACCTTCACATGGATGTTGGGGTGCGCCCGCTCGAACCCGGCGACCATCGACCGCACGGCCTTCACCTCGTTCGGCGCGCTCCAGGCGTGCCAGAAGGCGATCGTGGCCTCCTTCGAGGGGTCGTCCGTGGCGCTTCCGACGGCCTGGCCGGTACACGCGGTGGTGAGCAGCACCGCGCCGGCGGCCAGGATGAAAGCCGCTTTTCGGGCGGCTCTGGGTATGGGTGTGGGCATGACGAGGTCTCCCAGGGGACGGGGGGTGAGGAGGGGGAAGGCCGGGGGCGCTCAGCGCGAGGTGTCGAAGACCTCGTCGCGGGTGGCGGCGAGCGCGGACTCCAGCGCGCCGCGCAGCACGGGGTGTTCGCGGACCTCGCCGACGACCAGCCGGGGCCTGGCCGCGGCCAGCTCCGCCAGTTCGGTCTGGACGAGGGCCCGCAGCACCTCGCCGCCGGCCGTCAGCGCGGAGCCGCTGAGCACGACGAGTTCGGGATCGAGGACGGAGACGAGCGAGGCGAGGCCGGTGGCCAGCCGGGTGGCGTAGGCCCGCAGCAGTTCCCGGTGGGGGCCGTCGGCGTGGTCGGCGGCGCGGGCCACGAGGAGGGCGGCGGCCTCGGCGTGCGGTCCCGTGGGCACGTCGGATATGCCCAGGTCCCGGGCCAGTCCCGGCAGCGCCTGGGAGCCGGCCAGCTCCTGGTAGCCGCCGCTGCCCGCCCGGCCGACGTGCCGCACCAGCGGGGCGCCGGGCACCGGCAGGAAGCCGACCTCGCCGGCGCCGCCGGTCCAGCCGCGGTGCAGCCGGCCGCCCAGCACCAGGGCCGCGCCCAGCCCCTCCTGGTTCCACAGCAGCACGAAGTCCTCGTGGCCGCGGGCCGCGCCCAGCCGCTGTTCGGCCACGGCAGCGAGGTTGACGTCGTTCTCGTACTCCACCGGCATCGGCAGCGCCGCCGCGAGCTCGTCCAGCAGCGTGGGGGAGTGCCAGCCGGGCAGGTGGGAGGCGTAGCGCAGCCGCCCGGTGCCCGGGTCGAAGGCGCCCGGGGTGCCGATGACCAGCCGGCGCACATCGGACCGGGCGAGCCCGGCGGCCTCGACCGCGCCGTCGAGGGCGTCGGTCACCTGCCGTACGACCGGCCGCGCGGGCCGCCGGCCCGGGGTGGGCAGCTCGTACTCGCCGACCGTGCGGCCGGTGATGTCGGCGACGGCGGCCCGGATGCGCTGCGGGGTGACGTCGAGCCCGGCGGCGTACGCCACGCCCGGATCGATCGCGTACAGCTGGGCGTTGGGGCCCGGCCGGCCCTCGCTGGTGCCGGTCACCCGGACCAGTCCGGCCGCCTCCAGGCGGGCCAGCAGCTGGGAGGCGGTGGGCTTGGACAGGCCGGTGAGCTTGCCGATCCGGGTGCGCGACAGCGGCCCGTGCGCCAGTAGCAGGTCCAGGGCGGCGCGGTCGTTCATGGCGCGCAGGACGCGCGGGGTGCCCGGCGTACCGGCGGTTCCTGCCATGGGGGTTCCACACCTGCCTCTCCAGCCGCCCAGCTTTTCAGTGACCCGGGGGAGGCGTCCAGTCCTTGATCGACGGACCCATGAAGATCACTGCGGTCATTGTTAGGAAAGTTTCCTGTTCGGTGGGAGGAACGTAAGCCGAGGGCGAAGGGGGCGTCAATAGGCGTCAATGGCAGCGGCCCCTTGGGCAACGTTGTCGTTGTTTCCAAGGGGCCGCGGGGGCCGGGGCTCGGCTCTAGACGAAGGGGGCGGTGTCCAGGGCGGGGTACGGCGCCGGGAGGGGGAGCGGGTCGCCGAGGGTGACCTTGGTGTCGGAGCTGTAGTAGGCGTCGACGGAGGCGTCGTCCTCGTCCTCGTCGGCCTTCTCGGGGCGGACCGGGTCCGTGTAGCAGTGGGCCGTCTTGGCGTGGCGGTCGATGAGGACGTAGACGGGGATGCCGGCGGCGGCGTAGGTACGGAGCTTGGGGCCGGTGTCGGTCTCGTGGTTGGTGGAGGTCACCTCGCCGACGAGGGCGAGCATGTCGACCGGGTACCAGCCCCGGTGCGCCTTGCGGTACGACTCGTCGAGCTCGGAGGCCTTGCGGCGGCGTACGTAGAAGTCCGGGGCGACCAGCGCCGTGGTGGCGCCGTCCTTGTCGGCGGCGCGGAAGCCGCTGCCGAAGCCGACGAGATGGACGCCGGCCGTGCGGAACTGGAGGTACAGCTCGCCGATGCCGTCATTGTGGTTTTCGTCAGGTTGCGGCGGCACGTAGACCGTCCCCTCGACATACTCGGGCCGAATCGGCATCGGCGACGCCGCTTCGAGCTTGCTCAACAAGTCGATGGGGTCCACCTGCGGCTGCGGCACGACCGGTTCCATGATCGGCTCCATGATCGGTTCGGCGCTCATCGCTTCTCCTCGTCACGCTGATGCCAGGCTAAGCCCGCGTCGGGCGCCCCGGCAGAACGATGGGGCAGTCCGTGCGCCACCGCGCCGGAACGCCCCATCTGTTCACTCGAACGAGTGTGCTGAAACCGTTCCCCTATTTCGCCGGCGGTGCCGGTCGCTGGGTGACGATCGGGGACGCCGCCGCCGACTGCGGCGAGTCCGCGTTGGAGTACACCGAGGGGGCCGCCACCGTCGCCGTCGGGTCCGGGGCCTCCTCGGCGTCCTCGACCGCCGTCGCGCCGCCCACGATCCGGATGCTCGCCGCGTCGAACGCCCGCTTGATCCGCCAGCGCAGTTCCCGCTCCACCGTCACCGACTTGCCCGGCATGGTCTTCGCCGAGACCCGCACCACCATGGAGTCGATCAGCACCGAGTCCAGGCCGAGGACCTCCACCGGGCCCCACAGCAGCTCGTTCCAGGGCTCTTCCCGGCTCATCCGCTCGGCGACCTCGTCCAGCGTGGCCTTGACCCGGTCCAGGTCCTCGCTCGCCCGGACGGTCACGTCGACCCCGGCCGTCGCCCAGCCCTGCGACAGGTTCCCGATCCGCTTGACCTCGCCGTTGCGGACGTACCAGATCTCCCCGCTCGCGCCGCGCAGCTTGGTCACCCGCAGCCCGACCTCGATCACCTCGCCGGTGGCCACGCCCGCGTCGATCACGTCACCGACGCCGTACTGGTCCTCCAGGATCATGAACACGCCGGACAGGAAGTCCGTGACCAGGTTGCGCGCGCCGAAACCGATCGCCACACCCGCGACACCGGCCGACGCCAGCAGCGGCGCCAGGTTGATCTCGAAGGTGGACAGCACCATCAGCGCCGCCGTGCCGAGGATCAGGAAGCTCGCCACCGAGCGCAGCACCGAGCCGATCGCCGCCGAGCGCTGCCGCCGCCGCTCGGCGTTGACCAGCAGCCCGCCCAGCGCGGTGCCGTCCACGGCCTGCGCGGTACGGCCCATCCGGTCGATCAGCTGGGTGATCGCCCGCCGCACCGCCGCCCGCAGCGCCACCGCCACGATCACGATCAGCAGGATCCTCAGGCCCATCGCGAGCCACGTCGACCAGTTCTGCTCCACCCAGCTCGCCGCGTTCGTCGCGCTCTCCTGGGCGTCCTGGAGCGTCGGCACGGCCGGGCTCGTCGACTGCGACGGCGACGGCGACGGGGACGGCGACGCGCCGGCGGTCACGAGGAGGGCGGGCAGGGACGACACGGCAGGTACCTCCAGGTGCTGCGCGGTCCGTACCGGCGGGGGCAAGGTCACGAAAAGGTCACCGGTCGGACGGAACCACCACACTAACGGGGCAGCGCGGGTGTCCCCCGCCGTTCCGTGCGGCGGGCGCGCAGGAGAGACACGGCTCACGCGGGCTTGAACAGGGCGTGGTCCGGGGGATGAATCAGATGTGGTCGAAAACACTCTCAGCCCGTTACCGGGACATGGTGGCGCTTCCACCAGGCATGAGGGGAGACTGACTGCAGATCGTCCCGGCGCGAGCCACGCGCCGCCGACGCCCAAGGAGGCACCCGTGCCGCATGTCCTGGTCCTCAACGCGTCGTACGAGCCGCTCGGCGTCGTACCGCTCCGCCGCGCGCTCGTCCTCGTCCTGGAGAACAAGGCCGTCTCCCTCGAGGAATCCGGCGCCTATCTGCACAGCGCGACCGTCACCCTCCCCGCACCCAGCGTGGTCCGGCTCAAGCGATTCGTCCGGGTCCCCTACCGGGGACCCGTCCCGTTGACCCGCCGTGCGCTCTTCGCGCGCGACGGGGGCCGGTGCATGTACTGCGGTGGCGTCGCAACCAGCGTCGACCACGTCATCCCGCGCAGCCGCGGGGGCAAGCACGTCTGGGACAACGTGGTGGCCTCCTGCCGCCGCTGCAACCACGTCAAGGCCGACCGCCACCTGGTCGAGCTGGGCTGGCGGCTGCGGCACAAGCCGGCTCCGCCGACGGGGCTCGCCTGGCGCATCATCGGCACCGGCCACCGGGACCCGCGCTGGCTGCCGTACCTGCAGCCGTACGGCGCGGACGACGCCCTGGCCCGGATCGACGGAGTGTCGGCCTAGAACGGAGCGCCCGCCCGGGTCCGGGCCGGTGCGCCTACGCCCGGCGGGCGGGCCGGGCCGCCCGGGGCGCGCTCCGCCGGTCACCGGGAGCGATGCCGGATCACCCGGGGGTCGATGCCGGCTCACCCGGGGACCGATGCCGGCTCACCGAGGGACCGATGCCGGATCACCCGGGCGCCGGTCATCCGTCGCGCGTGGGCGCGGGCTCACGGGGTAGGCCTGCCGTAACCCGGCCACGGCCGACCCGTGGCACCCGCACACCGACAAGGAGGCCCCCGTGGCCGCTCGCCTCACGATCCCGGCCCCGTCCAAACCCGTGGCGGCGCCGTCCGCCGAGCCCGGCCAGGCGCCGCTGTGCGTCTTCAGCGCGGAGAGCGCGTCGGCGCAGGCCCCGCTGACCAGCGAGCCGCCGCTGCCCGACGCCGAGCCGCTCACCAGCGAGCCCCCGCTCGCCGAGGCCACCCCGCTGACCAGCGAGGCCGACCCGGTCCCGGACTTCTGCGCGTCGGGGCTGTAGATGGCCGCGGCGCCCGCAGAGCACCTCGCGGAGGATCTCGCCCGGCTCGCCGGACTGCACGGGGTCGCCACCTCCTACCGCCCCGCCCCGGACCGTACGGTCCACGTCCCCGCCTCCGCCGTGATCGCCGCCCTCGCCGCCCTGGGCGTCGACGCGTCCGGCCCGGAGGCCGTCCGCGCCGCCCTCGCCGCCCGGGAACACGAACTGCGCGAGCGGCTGCTGCCGCCGGTGGTGGTCCGCTGGGCCGGCGCCGAGCCGCCCGCCGCCCTCACCGGTCTGCCCGCCGGCACCGCGCTGCGCGTGGTGACCGAGGAGGGGGAGGACCGGGAGGGGACCGAGGGCCTGCCGCCGGGCGTCCACCGGCTGACCGCCACCGCCCCCGACGGCCGCACCGGCGAGGCGCATCTCGTCGTCGCCCCGGACCGGCTGCCCGCCCCGCCCGGCCGCTCCTACGGCCTGATGGTCCAGCTGTACTCCCTGCTGTCCCACCGCTCCTGGGGCATGGGCGACCTCGCCGACCTAGCGGAGCTGGCCGGCTGGGCCGCGCGTACGGCCGGTGCCGGCTTCGTGCAGGTCAACCCGTTGCACGCGGCCGTACCCGGCGCCCCCACCGACCCCTCCCCGTACCGTCCCTCCTCCCGCCGGTTCCCCGACCCCGTCCACCTGCGCGTCGAGGACGTCCCCGAGTTCGCGTACGCCGCCGGCCGCGAGCGGCTGAGCGGCCTGCTGGAGCGGGCCGGGCGGCTGCGCGCCGCCGTCCTGGACAAGGGCGCCCTCATCGACCGGGACGCCGTGTGGGAGCTGAAGCGGGAGGCGCTGGAGGCGGTCCTGGCGGTGCCCCTGGGCCCCGGCCGGCAGGCCGCCTACGACGCCTTCCGCGCCGCCCACGGCCAGGCCCTCGTCGACCACGCCACCTGGTACGCCCTAGCCGAGGCGCACGGCCCCGACTGGCACGGCTGGCCGGACGGGCTGCGCGACCCGCGCTCGGCCGCCACCGCGCGGGCGCGGGCCCGGCTCGCCGACCGGGTGGAGTTCCACACCCGCCTGGCCTGGCTCACCGACGGCCAGCTCCGGGCCGCCCAGCGCGCCGCCCGCGAGGCCGGCATGCCCGTCGGGATCGTGCACGACCTCGCCGTCGGCGTGCACCCGGGCGGCGCCGACGCCTGGGCCCAGCAGGACGTGTTCGCCGCCGGCATGTCCATCGGCGCGCCGCCGGACGCCTTCAACGCCCGCGGCCAGGACTGGGGCCTGCCGCCCTGGCGCCCCGACCGGCTCGCCGCCACCGGCTACGCGCCCTACCGCGAGCTGCTGCGCGCCCTGTTCCGCTACGCGGGCGCCCTGCGCATCGACCACGTCATGGGCCTGTTCCGGCTCTGGTGGGTCCCCGCGGGCAGCCCGCCCACCGAGGGCACCTACGTGCACTACGACGCCGACGCCATGCTGGCCGTCCTCGCCCTGGAGGCCGACCGCGCCGGGGCCGTGGTGATCGGCGAGGACCTGGGCACCGTCGAGCCCGGTGTGCGCGAGGCGCTCCAGCGGCGCGGGGTGCTCGGCACCTCCGTGCTGTGGTTCGAGCGGGACTGGGAGGGCGACGGCCGCCCGCTGCCGCCCGAGCGCTGGCGCGCCGACTGCCTGGCCACCGCCACCACCCACGATCTGCCGCCCACCGCCGCCCGGCTCACCGGCGACCACGTCGAGCTGCGCGACCGCCTCGGCCTGCTGACCCGGCCGGCCGTCGAGGAGAAGGCCGGGGCCACAGCCGACGCGGCCGAGTGGCTGGCCCTGCTGGGCAGCCTCGGCCTGCTGGACCTGACGGCGGCCGGGCCGCCCGGCTCCGACGAGGAGGAGGAGATCCGCGCCGTCCACCGTTTCCTGCTGCGCACGCCGGCCCGGCTGATCGGCGTCTGGCTCCCGGACGGCGTCGGCGACCGGCGCCCGCAGAACCTGCCCGGCACGTGGGACGAATACCCGAACTGGCGCCTTCCGCTCGCCGACCCGGAGGGCCGCCCGGTCCCCTTGGAGGAACTGGTCGACTCGCCGCGGCTGCGGGGGCTGCTGGACGTGCTCCGGGAGGACCGCGCGCCCGGAGGCTGAGCACGGGGCGCCGGAAGGGGTGTGCGGGGGCGCCGGCCCCCGCCCCGCCGGCCCGGCGCCCCCGGCGGTAAGGCACCCCGGGCGCGCGGCCTTCAGCCCGGTTCGCTAACTTGAATGCGTGGACAAGAACAACGCCCTGCGCGCCGGCGCCCTGGCCGCCGGTACGACGCTGATGATGCTGCTCATGTCGTCCCCCGCGCTCGCGCTGACCCGCGACGACGGTGACGACCCCGGCCCGGGCCTGAGCGTCATCCAGACGCTGGGCCTGTACGTCTTCCTCCCGCTGGTGCTGTTCGCGGTGATCGCCGGTCTGGTCATGCTGCTGGACAAGTCGCGGGCCAAGAAGGACACCACCTCGTCCAACGTCAACGTCAAGTCCGGGGCAGGGGCCAAGGCCTGACCGCCCCGCCGGATCGTTCGCCGGGGGCGCCCGTCCTCCCGCCGGTACGCGCGTGCGCCGTACCCGGGTGAGACCGGCGCCCTCGGCGTTTTCGCGTGCCCGCGGGGGGTGCGGGTGCCGTCCGTGCGTTCTCACTCCTCGGACGTCGGGTCCGCTGCCCGGCGCAGGGCGTCGAGGACCCTGGCGGTCGCCGGGGCGGCGGCACCGCCGCTGCGCACCGCTGCCACCACGTGCCGTACCGGGCCGTCGGAGCCCAGTTCCCTGAGGACCACGCCCGCGCGCCGGCCGGCCGCCATCCTCGGGACCAGGGCCACCCCCATGCCCGCCTCCACCATGGCGAGGATCGCGGTCCAGCCGGAGGCCGAGTGGCCCTGGTGGGGGGTGAAGCCGGCCGCCTCGCAGGCGCGGCGGGTGATGTCGGACCAGGGGCCGCTGCCGCCGTAGATCCAGGGCTCGGCGGCGAGGTCGGTGAGGGTCAGGCCGGGGGCCGAGGCCAGCGGGTGGTCCGGGGGCAGGGCCACGTCCAGCGGGTCGGCGAGCAGCGGGACGTGGGTGAAGCGGGGGTCGGCGGCGCCGGGTGCCTCGGCCGCCAGGGACAGGGCCAGGTCGACGTCGCCGGCGGCCAGCAGCCGGTAGGCCTCGGCGGCCTCCGTCTCCCGGACCCGGACGGTCACCCGGGGGTGGGTGTCGCGCAGGGCCCGTACGGCCGGGACGACCAGGGCGGGGACGGCGGTCGGGAAGGCGCCGACGCGGACCTCCCCGGCGTCGCCGTGGGCGTAGGCCGCGAGGGCCGCGTCCGCCCGCTCCAGCTGCTCGAACACCGGCTCCGTGTGCGCCAGCACCAGCCGGGCCGCGTCGGTGAGCCGGACCCGGCGGCCGTGCGCCTCCAGCAGGTCCACACCGAGCTGGGCGGCCAGATTGGTGAGCTGCTGGGACACCGCGGACGGGGTCATGTGCAGGGCCGCGGCGGTCGCGGTGACCGTGCCCCGTTCGCGCAGGGTGCGCAGAATCCGCAGCTTCCTCAGATCCCACTCGCTCATGCGCGCACGCTACAGGGCACGGTCAGCGGCGGGAGCCCGCGCCCAGCACCACCCCGGCCAGGATCAGCGCCAGGCACACCAGGCCCACGGCGCCGGTGTGTTCGCCGAGCAGCGCCCAGGACAGCGCGGCCACGCAGACCGGCTGGAGGTAGTAGACGATGCCGGCGCGGGTGGCGCCGATCAGGGCGACGGCCTTGTTCCAGGCGAAGAAGGCGAGCGCGGAGGAGGCCACGCCGACGTAGAGCAGGGGCAGCACCGTGCCGGGCACGGGGTCGAAGCCGCCCTGCGCGGCGAGGCTGACGGCGTGCGCGGGCAGCAGCAGCACGGTGCCGGCGAGGAAGGTGGTGAACAGGAAGGCGGTGCTGTCGAGTTCGGCCGGCCGGCGGCGCAGCAGCGCGCTGTAGCCGGCGAAGCAGCAGGCGGCGGCCGGCATCCACAGGGTGCCCGGGGTGAAGCCCGCGCCGCCGCCGGCCACGAGCAGCACCACGCCCGCGCAGGCCAGGAGCAGCCCGGTGGTGCGCCGCGCGCCCAGCCGTACCCCGCCGAGCCGGTCGAAGACGGCCATGAGCACCGGTGAGGCGGCCATGATCATGCCCATGGTGGCGGCCGGGGTGGTCAGGCCGGCCTGGTTGACCAGGGTGTTGTAGAGGGCGACGCCGAGGAGGGAGACGAGGAGGACGTAGCGGGCGTGCCGCCGGAAGAGGTGCCGTTGCCGCCAGGCCCGGCGGGCGCCGAAGGGGGCGACGGCGAGCAGCGCGATCACCCACCGCCAGAAGGCGTGCTGGACGGGCGGGACGCTGTCGTGCAGGCCGCGTGAGGTGACGAAGCTGCCGGACCAGACGAGGGTGGCGAGCGCGGCACAGGCCAGGCCGAGGAGGGGCGCGGCGGCCTGCCGGGAGCGGGTGGCGCGGGGCGCGGGGGTGGTGGCGGTCGCGGGGGTGGTGGCGGTCTGGTGCGCGGCTGCGGGCATAGGGGGCCTTTCTGCTCGGCTCGGACGGGGCGGTGGTTCTACCGTTGCAGGGCCGGAAGCATCAGGTCCATCGAATCTTTTGGATGATTCTTTTCAGCTGTACTGAACGGTCGGGGCGTCCACGCCATCCCCGCCGGACGGACCGAGCGCCCGTCCGGCACCGGCATGCCCGGGTCACTCCGGTGTGAACTCGTACTGCACTTCGTAGAGGTGCCCCGCCTTGACCATGACGGTGGCTTCGATGGGGCGGTCGTCGTCGCTGTACACGACACGCAGGGTTCGGAGCACCGGAAGGTCGCTCGGCAGGCGCAATGCCTGGTGCTGCTCCTGGGTCGGCACTCGTGCGGAGACGCGGTCCACACTCAGGCGTGGCGGAAAACCGAGTTCGGCGAGCAGGGCCGGGGTGCCGCCCCTGATCTTCCGCTTCTCCGCGATGGCGGTCCCTCTGGCGAGTGCCGACGGGTAGTACGACTTGACCAGTTCGACCGGTTCCCCGTCGATGGAGAGCACCTGATGACGCAGGAAGACCGTCTCGTCGTCGGCGATGCCCAGGACCGCCGCGACGTCGGCGGGAGGCCGGACCTCACTCACGCCGAGGAGGGTGCTGCGGGCCTCGGAGCCCAGCTTCCCGGCCTCGGTAAGCCAGCGGAAAGGCTCCCCCGCCCCGGCTGGAGCCATGTACGAAGCGGGGCGCATGGTGCGCTGCCGATGCGCGCGGACGGTGACGGAGGCTCCGGCGCGGCCGACCACGAGTCGCTCGTCCTTGAGCAGTTGAAGCGCCTTTTGAATGGTCGCGTTGGAGGCATTGAACTTCGCCTTGAGCTGAGCGGTCGACGGCAGGGCGGAGCCCGGCGCCAGGTTGCCGCTCATGATGTCGTCCCGCAGGTCGGCGGCAATCCGCTCGTGCAGGGACCGTCGGTCCTCGGCACTGGTATCCGTAGTGGGCACGATCATCCGATCCGCATCTCGTAGCGCAGTCGCTGCCTGTGGGCCGGCATGACCATCATGTCGACCTGAATGGGCCGGTCCTCGCCGTCCAGAGTGACCCTGCTCAGGGTGAGGACCGGCGCATCGGGGGCCAGTTGCAAGGCGTCGCGCTCCTCCGCGCTGGGCAGCCGAGCGGTCACGTCCTCACACACACGCCTGCCGATGTGGCCGAGTTCGGCCAGCAGGGTCACCGCTCCACCGGGGATTTTCCCTTTCCGGGCGAGAGGAGTCCCGCGGGCCACGCGGGCGGGGTAGTACGTGTCCGTCAACTCGCAGGGCTCATCGTCCAACTGGATGATCCGTCGGCGTACGACAACGGTCTCTCCCACGGGCACATCCAGGAGAGCGGCGACTTCCTCCGGGGCGGGCACTTCCCCTGCCTGCACGATGCGCTGACTGCCCTTGCCGCCTCTCGCCGCGGCCTCGACTCCCCAAGCATCGGGCTGCCCCTGCTCCCGTGGCGTCAGGTACGGCATCGAAGTACTGACCCACGTGCTGTCGCCCACAGTGTCCTCCTGAGTCGGTCGCCGACCTTGCCGGTCTACACGGTAAGTGACGCACATCGGTGACGCCCTAACGAGTGACCAACCTTACTGCATTTCGCGAAAGGCGATATGGTGTCATCGATCGTGCAACCTGCAGCGAGGTGGTGGTGCGGCATGTCCCTTTTACGGCAACGACGTTTTCCCCGCTCTCCCAGATCCGTCAGAGCCGCCCGGGCGTTCGTGCTCGAAACCCTGACGCAGTGGGGATACCTCGACCGGCATGACGACGTACTCATCTGCGTCTCGGAGCTGGCCACGAATGCCGTACTGCACGGCGTGCCGCCGGGGCGCGAGTTCTCCGTGGGAGTTGTCGGGGGCGACTCAGTGATCCGCATCGAAGTGCGGGACAGCGGAGGCGGAGACCCGGAGATCGTGCGGGGCCCGGCCGAGGGGTGCGGGGGCAGGGGGCTTCGCATCGTGAGTGCCCTTGCCGACGACTTCGGCGTCACCCGGCAGAACCCCGGCAAGATCGTGTGGACGGAATTCAAATGCGGTCTTCCGGCCGCGCCAGAGGTTCGTGATGGAAGCAGGTGAAAGGGCGCGGCTCGATGCGTACTCGATCACCAGCACTTCGACTTCCGGTTCATGTTCCGCACGGCGGCCGACGTCGGTGATCTCCAGACCGAGGAGGTGACGGACGCAGCCTGGCGTCCCGCTGACACGATCGAGGACGAGACGCTGCGCGGCCGGGTTCTCCTCGCCCTGCGCTGATGAGACGCGCACACGAAAGGGCGCCCGGTACGGAGACCGGGCGCCCTTCGGCGGTGGGTCAGCGGCTCGTCGCCGCCGCGTCCGCCGCCTGGGCCTTCAGGGCCCGTTCGATGCCCGCGCGGGACTCCGAGACCAGGCGGCGCAGGGCCGCGGTCGGGTCGGCCGTGGACAGCCAGGTGTCCGTCTTGGCCAAGGTGTCCTCGGACACCTGGACCGCCGGGTACAGGCCGACGGCGATCTGCTGGGCGATCTCGTGCGAGCGGGACGCCCACACGTCCTTGAGGACCTCGAAGTAGCGGTCCGTGTACGGCGCGAGCAGCTCCCGCTGGTCGGTCTGCACGAAGCCGCCGATCACGGCCTCCTGCACGGCGTTGGGCAGCTTGTCGGAGTCGACGACCGAGGCCCACGCCTCCGCCTTCGCCTCCGGCGTGGGCCGCGCGGCGCGGGCGGTGGCCGCGTGCCGCTCACCGGCCGCCGTCTTGTCCCGCTCGTACTCGGCCGCGATCTCCGTCTCGTCGTACCGGCCGACCGCCGCGAGCCGCTCCACGAACGCCCAGCGCAGCTCGGTGTCCACGGCCAGGCCCTCGATGGTCTGCGTGCCGTCGAGCAGGGCCTCCAGCAGGTCCAGCTGCTCCGGCGTGCGCGCGGTCGCCGCGAACGCCCGTGCCCAGGCCAGCTGGTGGTCGCTGCCCGCCTCGGCCGCGCGCAGATGGGCCAGCGTGGCGTCGGTCCAGCGGGTCAGCAGCGCCTCGCGCGTGGCCGGGTCGGCGTACAGGTCGATGGCCAGCTTCACCTGCCGGTGCAGCGACTGCACCACACCGATGTCGGACTCCTTGCCGATGCCGGACAGCACCAGGGAGAGGTAGTCACGGGTGGCCAGTTCGGCGTCCCGCGTCATGTCCCAGGCCGACGCCCAGCACAGCGCGCGCGGCAGCGACTCGGTGAAGTCGCCGAGGTGCTCGGTGACCACCGCGAGCGACCGCTCGTCCAGCCGGACCTTGGCGTACGACAGGTCGTCGTCGTTGAGCAGCACCACGGCCGGGCGGCGGCGGCCGGCCAGCTGCGGGACGGCCGTCAGCTCGCCGTCGACGTCCAGCTCGATCCGGTCGGTGCGCACCAGCTTGCCCGCGTCGGACAGGTCGTACAGGCCGATCGCGATGCGGTGCGGGCGCAGCACCGGCTCGCCCTTGGCGCCGGCGGGCAGCGCCGGGGCCTCCTGGCGCACCGCGAAGGAGGTGATGACACCGTCGGCGTCCGTCTCCACCTCGGGGCGCAGGATGTTGATGCCGGCCGTCTCCAGCCACTTCTTCGACCAGGTCTTCAGGTCCCGGCCGGAGGTCTCCTCCAGGGCACCCAGCAGGTCCGACAGGCGGGTGTTGCCGAAGGCGTGCCGCTTGAAGTACGCCTGCACGCCCTTGAAGAACTCGTCCTCGCCGACGTACGCCACCAGCTGCTTCAGCACGCTGGCGCCCTTGGCGTAGGTGATGCCGTCGAAGTTGACGAGCACGTCGTCCAGGTCGCGGATGTCCGCCATGATCGGGTGCGTGGACGGCAGCTGGTCCTGCCGGTACGCCCAGGTCTTCATGGAGTTGGCGAACGTGGTCCACGAGTGCGGCCAGCGGGAGCCGGGGGCCGCGGCCTGGCAGGCGATCGACGTGTACGTGGCGAACGACTCGTTCAGCCACAGGTCGTTCCACCACTCCATGGTGACCAGGTCGCCGAACCACATGTGGGCCAGCTCGTGCAGGATCGTCTCCGCGCGCACCTCGTACGCCGCGTCGGTCACCTTGGACCGGAAGACGTACTGGTCGCGGATGGTCACCGCGCCCGCGTTCTCCATCGCGCCGGCGTTGAACTCGGGCACGAACAGCTGGTCGTACTTCTCGAACGGGTACGCGTAGTCGAACTTCTCCTGGAACCAGTCGAAGCCCTGCCGGGTGACCTCGAAGATGGCGTCCGCGTCCAGGAACTCGGCGAGCGAGGGCCGGCAGTAGATGCCGAGCGGCACCGACCGGCCGTCCTTCTCGTACACGCTGTGCACGGAGTGGTACGGACCGGCGATCAGCGCGGTGATGTACGTCGAGATCCGCGGGGTCGGCGCGAAGGACCAGACGTTGTCCTTCGGTTCCGGGGTGGGCGAGTTGGAGACGACGGTCCAGCCCTCGGGCGCCTTCACGGTGAACTTGAAGGTGGCCTTCAGGTCCGGCTGCTCGAAGGAGGCGAAGACGCGGCGGGCGTCCGGCACCTCGAACTGCGTGTACAGGTACGCCTGCTCGTCCACCGGGTCGACGAAGCGGTGCAGGCCCTCGCCGGTGTTGGTGTAGGCGCAGTCCGCGACGACCCGCAGGACGTTGGGGCCCTCGAGCAGGCCCGGCAGCGCGATCCGGGAGTCCTTGAAGACCTCGGCCGGATCGAGCGGGTCGCCGTTGAGGACCACCTCGTGGACGGTGGGCGCCACCAGGTCGATGAAGGACTCGGTGCCGCCCCGGGCCACGTCGAAGCGCACCGTGGTCACGGACCGGTAGGTACCCCCACCCTGCGCGCCGGAGAGGTCGAGATCGATCTCGTACGAGTCAACGGTGAGCAGCTCGGCCCGCTGCTGCGCCTCTTCGCGAGTCAGGTTTGTGCCAGGCACGCGGTCATCTCCTCGTTATGTGTCGGTTGCGCCATCCTTCCATGGGAGTGACGGGGAACGCGATGTCCGGTTCCCGCCGGTGCCCGTGGCGCCGGAGGACGTGCGCCGAGAGGAGGGCGCACACGCGGAAGGCCGCCCGGGGACGGCCTTCCGTGTGCCGCTGGTCCGCGTCGCGCGCTCAGCCCACCACGATCACCACGACACCGGTGCCGACGAGTCCGTTGTGGAAGCCGTTGCCGAAGAAGTTGTTCCGGAAGCCGCAGCCGTTGCCCCAGCCGCCGCGGTCGAAACAGCCGTGGTGGGTGGAGACCTGCCCCGGCGTGGCCGCCGAGGCCGTGCCCGCCGTGCCGATGGCCGCGCCACCGGCCAGGACGGCGCCGGCCGCGGATGCCGCGAGGAGACGCCTCACGCGTAGTGCTTTCATGGGCCTACCTTCCCTTCCACGCCCTCGTGGGGTTGTCCGGCACGGGGGCGATGGGTGTCACCGCGGTGCGCTCGGGCACGCGCGGTACACAGGTGATGCCGCGGGGGCGAGGGCACGTCCCGTGTGCCCGGCCGGGCCTCGTGACCAGGGCGCTCGCCGACGGCGGGCACCGCCCGACCGCGGCCCTCCTCCAACACGCTAGCGGCCCCCCGACGGCTCGGCATCTCGGGCCCCGGCGCCCGCCCGGCACCGCCCTGCCGGCGTCAGCCCGCCGCCCGCCCCGCCTCCGCCTCCGCCAGCGTCCGGGCGAACTCCCGTACCGTCTCCGTCTCCGCGTCCCGGTGCCAGATCAGGGCCAGTTCGGAGTCGGGGACACCGTCGACGGGGACGTAGGCGATGTCGGTGCGCCGGTGCTGGGCGGCCGTGGGGTGGCACAGCAGCAGGGCGCCGCGGCCGGCGGCGGCCAGGGACAGGGCCTCCTGAAGGGTGGTGGCCGCCGGGCCGGGCAGCGCGCCGGGGGCGCGGGCGGCCCGCCAGTACGGCGGGGCCGGCGCCGCCGCGCCGATCAGCGGTACGGCCGCGAGGTCCGCCGCGCCGACCCGGTCCCGGCCGGCGAACGCGTGCCGGCGGGAGACGGCCAGCGTGTGCCGCTGCCGGGAGAACACCGGCCCGACGACCAGGTCCGGCTCCGCGACCGGCAGCAGCACCACCGCCGCGTCCACCGCGCCCCGCCGCACCGCCCCGAACGGATCGGCGTACGGGATCTCCACCAGGTCGACCGAACGGGCCGCGTCCTTCGCCTCGAACGCCGTGACCGCCTCCAGCAGCGGCGCGTAGGCCGTCCCCTGGAAACCGAGCCGCAGCGGGCCGGTACCGCCCCGGGCCACCGCCCGCGCGTCCGCCACCGCCTCGTGCAGTGCCCCGTACGCCGGACGCAGCCGCTCCAGGAAGCGTTCGCCGAGCGGGGTCAGCGCCACCCGGCGGCTGGAGCGGTGCACCAGCCGGGCGCCCACCCGGCGCTCCAGCGCGGCCAGCAGCTGGCTCACCCGGCTCTGCGACACGAACAACCGCTCCCCGGCCCGGCCGAAGTGCAGCTCCTCGGCGAGCACCAGAAAGCACTCCAACTCCCTCAGCTCCAGCCCGGACACGCGACTCCCTCCGCCGATCACTCCCGCTCATGCAAGGGTGAGCGGATCGCCGTTGTTCCCGCGCCGCCCGCGGCAAAGGCTGGAAGGCATGGTCTTCCACCGAACCCCCCACCCCCGCACCCGTACCCGCCACCCCGACCGCCGGACCGACACCCCGTCAGACCGCACGGACCGCCCCTGGGCCGCCGTCGGGATGCTCGCCGGCGCCACCTTCGCCGTCGTCACCACCGAGATGCTCCCCGTCGGCCTGCTCACCTCGCTCGGCACGGGACTGGACGTCTCCGCCGGCACCGCGGGCCTCGCGGTCACCCTGCCCGGACTGGTCGCCGCCGTCGCCGCCCCGCTGCTGCCGGTCGCCGTGCGCCGCGCCGACCGCCGCACCGTGCTGTGCGCGCTGCTGCTCCTGCTGGCCGCCGCCAATCTGCTCACCGCGCTCGCCCCCGCCTTCCCCGTGGTGCTCGTCGCCCGGCTGCTGGTCGGGGTGTGCATGGGCGGGGTGTGGGCGGTGGCCGCCGGGCTCGGCGCGCGGCTGCTGCCCGGGCCGTCGGCCGGCCGGGCCACCGCGCTGGTCTTCAGCGGGATCGCGGTCGCCTCGGTGCTGGGGGTGCCCGCCGGGACCTTCCTCGGCGCGGTGGCGGGCTGGCGCACCGCCTTCGCCGCGATGACCGGTTGCGCGCTGCTGGTGGCGGCCGGCCTGGCCGTCGTCCTGCCGCCGCTGCCCGCCGAGGGCGCCGTCCGCCTCGGCACGTTCCCCCGGCTGCTCGGCGCCGCACGGGTGCGGTGGCTGCTCGTCACCGTCGCCCTGCTGGTCACGGGCCACTTCGCCGCCTACACCTACGTCCGGCCCGTCCTGGAACGCACCCCGGGCACCGGGCCGGGCCTGGTCGGCACCCTGCTGCTCGGCTACGGACTCGCGGGCGTCGCCGGGAACTTCGCGGGCGGGGCGCTCGCCGCCCGCCGTCCGCGCCGCGCCCTGCGGCTGATCGCCACGGTGCTCGGCGCGGTCGTGGTGCTGCTCGCCCCGGCGGGCCGCTCCGCCGCCGGGTCGGCCGCGCTGCTGCTGGTGTGGGGACTGGCGTACGGCGGGGTGTCCGTGTCCGGGCAGCGGGCCCTCACGGCCGCCGCGCCCGGGGCCCCGGAGGCCGCGTCCGCCCTGTTCGCGGGGGTGTTCAACGCGGCCATCGCGCTCGGCGCGCTGGCCGGCGGACGGCTCGCGGACGGACCCGGGACGACCGCCGTCCTGCTCACGGGCGGTGTGCTCGCCGGGCTCGCGGCCCTGACCCCGGGCCGCGACGAGCAAGGGGCGGCCACGTCACCGTGACCGCCCCCGACCGCGTGGGTGCCGTTACTTCCCCGACAGCTCCGCCGCCACCAGCTCCGCGATCTGCACCGCGTTCAGCGCGGCACCCTTGCGGAGGTTGTCGTTGGAGATGAACAGCGCCAGACCGTTGTCCACCGTCTCGTCGCGGCGGATACGGCCGACGTACGACGGGTCCTGGCCGGCCGCCTGGAGCGGGGTCGGGATGTCGGACAGGGCCACCCCGGGCGCCTTCGCCAGCAGCTCGGTGGCGCGCTCCGGGCTCAGGGGACGGGCGAAGCGGGCGTTGACCTGGAGGGAGTGGCCGGAGAAGACCGGCACGCGCACACAGGTGCCGGACACCTTCAGCTCAGGGATCTCCAGGATCTTGCGGGACTCGTTGCGCAGCTTCTGCTCCTCGTCGGTCTCGTTCAGACCGTCGTCGACGATCGAACCCGCCAGCGGGAGCACGTTGAAGGCGATCGTGCGCTTGTAGACCTGCGGCTCGGGGAAGTCGACGGCCGCGCCGTCGTGGGTGAGCTTGTCGGCCTCGGCGGCCACCTTCTGCACCTGGCCGTGCAGTTCGGCCACGCCCGCGAGACCCGAGCCGGACACCGCCTGGTAGGTGGCGACGACCAGTGCCTCGAGGCCGGCCTCCTCGTGCAGCGGCCGCAGCACCGGCATCGCGGCCATGGTGGTGCAGTTCGGGTTGGCGATGATGCCCTTGGGGCGGTCGGCGATCGCGTGCGGGTTCACCTCGGAGACCACCAGCGGGACCTCGGGGTCCTTGCGCCAGGCCGAGGAGTTGTCGATCACGACGGCGCCCTGGGAGGCGACCTTTTCGGCCAGCGCCTTGGAGGTCGCGCCGCCCGCCGAGAAGAGCACGATGTCCAGGCCGGTGTAGTCCGCGGTCGCCGCGTCCTCCACCGTCACACCGTCCAGCACGGTCCCGGCCGAGCGGGCCGAGGCGAACAGGCGCAGCTGCGTGACCGGGAAGTCGCGCTCCGTGAGGATCCTGCGCATGACCGTGCCCACCTGACCGGTGGCTCCGACGATTCCGACCCTCACGGCGACTCCCTCTTGTGTGTTGCTTGCCTGACCGGGGCGTTTCCATGATGCGGCCCACCCCGGTCCACCTGTCCAATTCTTTGCCCAGCGTGCCCGAGGAATGGGACACGGCCGCCCCGGGAACGGTTCCGCACGTCCGCCCGGGACCCCGTCGGGCTGGAGGAATTCCCTCCGCGGCGGCCCCGCGCCGCAAGCTGTGCCGTCCCGCCCCTGCCCGCGCCGGCCCCGGCCATACGAGGGTGTGACGTACGCCTCTGCGGCCGGCCGCCGGTCCTCGGCGCACGAGAAGGGGCGGGTGCCCGTACGGACACCCGCCCCTCGACGCCGGCCGTCACCCCGTTACGGCGTGACCTTGCCGATCTTCACGCTCGCCGTGCCCGCCGTCGTGCCGTGCGCGTTCACCAGCCGCACCCGGCCGAAGAACTCGCGGCCCGCCGGGGCCTCGGCCGCGGCCGTGACCTGGCCGGTGACCGTCGCCGAGGCGCCCGTGGCGAGGTGCACCGGGGCCGCGTCGGCGACCGTGACGGAGCCGAGGGCGGAGGAGAAGAACACGTCCCGGTAGTCGTAGTCGGTCGAACCGGACGGGACGGCGTAGCCCACGACCTCGATCGTGTAGGTGCCGGCGGCCGGGGACGGCACGGAGACCGCCTCCTCCGAGTCGCCGTCGGCGGACTTGCCGACCTCCTTGCCCGCCGCGTCGTACACCGCCAGGTCCAGGTCGGCCGCCGCGTCCGAGACCCGCCCGATGGCGACGTCGAGCGAGGTCGCGCCGGCCGGGACGGTCACCGTGGTGGTCCGGGTCTCGCCCTGCTTGATCGCCGGCCGGGCGGACTCGGCGGAGCCGAGCGGGCCGCCGGTCAGCGTGCCGTCCAGCGGGGCGTACCCGTTGGTCACCTTCCAGGACGCGGCGACCGGGGTCCCGACCTTGGCCTCGGGCACGGTCACGGTCTCCGGGTCGAAGGCCGCGCCGAGGACGGAGACGTCCAGCCGGTAGGGGTTGTCCAGCAGCGGGGAGGTGCGCCGGGACTCGACCTCGACCTCCCAGACGCCGGGCTGCGGGTCGGCGTACGCGCGCACGCCGGGCTTGCAGCCGTTGCCGTCCAGGTAGTTGTGGTAGCAGTACGGCGTGCCGGTGGTGTCGGACGGGACGCCGTAGGGGTGGATGGCGATGAACCGGGTCTGGCTGCCGTCCTTCAGCCCGCCGAGGGCGACCTCCAGGCTCGTGGCGCCCTCGGGCACGGTCAGGAAGTACGACCGGGTGCTGTTGCGCTGCACCGAACCGGACGCGGAGTAGGTGTACTTCACCGGCTCGGCGACGACGACCGTGGTGAGGATCTGCTTGTCGACGCCCTCGGTCTTCGGGTCGTCGACCTCGAGGATCGCGCTCTTGAGGCCCGCGGACCCGGGCGCCGCCTGCACCTCGACCGTCACCGGCTGGTTCAGCGGGAGCCGCACCACGTCGTCACCGACGATCCGGAAGGTGTGTCCGGCGTTGTTCTCGAAGTGCAGCTCGTGCCGGACCGCCTTGTCCGGGCCGGACGTACGGGTGATCGTCACGTCGTACGTCTTCTTCTGGCCCGCCTTCAGGCCGCCCTCGCGGTCGTACAGGCCGGTGCCGTAGCCGGGGGTCTTCAGGGCGTCGTCGATCGCGGTGTCGACCGGCGCCTTGACGGTGTAGTCGTGGGCGGTGGCGCCGTCCTCGATGGCGTCCCAGGCGTCCACGATGTTGATCAGGCCCGCGCCCTCCTCGTACGCCTGGACGCCCTTGATGTGGTCGGCGGTCGAGGTCAGCGCGGTGCGCAGCCGGGCGGGGGTGAGGTCGACGCCCTCGCGCTTCGCGGCCGACAGCAGCAGCGCGGAGGCGCCGGTGGCCTGCGGGGAGGCCATCGAGGTGCCCTGGAGCATCGAGTAGCCGGCCGGGAGGGAGTAGCCCGCCTCGGCGACCGGACCGCCCGGCAGCCAGGTCTGGGTGGTGTTGATCGCGGCGCCGGGCGCGCTCAGGGTCGGGGTGAAGCCGCCGTCCTCACGCGGGCCGCGCGAGGAGAACGGCATCATCGCGTACTTCTTCTCCACGACCGAGCCGTAGTTGGCGGCCCAGGTCTCCTTGGAGATGGTCGCGCCGACCGAGATCACCTTGTCGGCCAGGCCCGGGTCGCCGATGGTGTTGGCGCCCGGCCCGGAGTTGCCGGCGGAGATCACCAGCTGGACGCCGTAGGTGTCGATGAGCCGGGTGTACAGCTCGGCGCGCGCGTTGTTGCCGTCGTTGAGCGCGGGCAGTCCGCCGATCGACATGTTGACGATGTCGACACCGCGCTTGGTCACCAGGTCGATCATGCCCTCGGTGAGGGCGACGTTGGTGCAGCCGCCGGTCCAGGTGCAGGCCCGCGAGGACACGATCTTCGCGCCGGGGGCCGCGCCGTTCATCTTCCCGCCGAACAGGCCGTGGGCGGCGGTGATGCCGGCGACATGGGTGCCGTGCTCGGACTCGATGACCCCGATGTTGACGTAGTCGGCCTTGGCGCCGGCGGCGTTGTAGACGACGTCCTTGCGGGTCTCCACCACGAACGGGACGCGTTCGGCGACGTCGGTCGCCGGGTCGTCGGTGCCGAAGTAGCCGACCTGGAAGCCGTCCTTGTACGGCTTCATCGCCGGGTCGTCGGTGAAGTCCAGGTTGTCGTTGGTGTCGACGCGGACCGTGCCGGCCGCCGGGTCGTACAGCACGCCCCAGGCGTCGGTGGTGTCGCCGTCCCGGTTGAGGTCGCCCTTCTCGTCGCCGCCGGCGGTGGCGGACTCGTACATGTAGTTGAACTTGTACGAGCCCTCGGGCGCCGTGAACCTCTCGGCGCCCTGCGCGGTGGTGACGGAGAAGGCCGGGCCGGTGACGCCGGTGGTCATCCGCCGCCAGGTGCCGTCGCCGTCGGTGACCGGGTCGGTCGCGGTCACCCAGTCGACGATCTTCCGCTCGCCGGTGGTGGTGGTGCGCAGCGCCGGGTGGCCGAGGTCGACGCCGGAGTCGAGGATGCCGATGGTGACCCCGCGCCCGTCCGCCTTCGGGTGGTCCCGGACGAACTCGACGGCACCGGTCTCGAAGGAGGGGTTGTACGGGTTCTCCGCCGGGGTGTTCCGGCCCGGCGCGGGGTAAGCGGCCTTGCCGGAGGGGGACTTGGCGCCCGTGGGCACCGGGTCGTCCAGCGGGATCTCCTGCTTGAGGTCGATGGCCCGCACGGAGGAGAGCTTCACGGCGGCGGCGATGGCCGAGTCCGCGCGGCTCGTCGGGACGGTGGCCCGGACATAGCCGAGCTTGTCGTCCGTGCGGCCCACCAGGCCGCCGTCGACCGCGTCCAGTTCCCCGGCGACCTGCTCCGTCTTCCCGGGCGAGGTCGCGATCATCAGGGTGACGCTCTTGTCGCCGTCGGCCTTGGCCTCGGCGAGCAGGGCGGCGTCGTCCGAACCCAGCTTGTCGTGGGCGGACTTGACGCCGGGATCGGCGGCCGGGGCGGGGGACGGCTCCGCGGCGAGGGCCATCGGCACCGGTCCGGCCGCGGAGAGGGCGGCCACCACGCCCACGGCCGCGGCTATGCGGGCCAGGCGTCTCGGGCCGGATATGGGATCACGCTCGGGGGCGGTGTGGTTCATCGGCATCCCTCAGGTCAAGGAACGAGCGGACGGGAGCGCTCAGCCTGACCGAAAGGGCGCCGTTTTGGGGACCGTTGACGCAATCGAAATGAACGTATGGGGAAAACCCGCGATGCGAAACGGTCGTGTTCAGACGGTATGTGACGGAATCCATGCCTTGCGTACGGGGTGACCTGACCGCTTCCGGGATTTTCGCTCGCCGGTGCCCGCCTCACGCAATAACGTCCGGGCATGCGACGGAACCTGAGGGTGGCGGCCTACGCCGTGTGCGTCCGCGACGGACAGCTCCTGCTCGCCCGGTCACCCACGCCCGACGGCACCCCCGAGTGGGTGCTGCCCGGCGGCGGCATGGAGCACGGCGAGGACCCGTACGACACCGTCCGCCGCGAGGTCACGGAGGAGACCGGCTACCGCATCGAGGTGACCGGCCTGCTCGGCGTCCACACCCGCCGGTTCGTCGGGGACCCGCGCGTCGGCCGCCGCCGGGACCACCAGTCCCTGCGGATCTTCTACGCGGGCGAGGTCACCGGCGGGGAGCTGCGCCCCGAGGTCGGCGGCTCCACCGACTTCGCCGCCTGGCACGACCTGGCCGCCGTGCCCGGTCTGGTCCGGGTGCCGATGGTCGACATCGGGCTGCGGCTGTGGCGCGAACGCCCGCCGCACGGACGGCTCACGGACCGGCCGGACGTGGCACCGTAGGGCACGGCGAGGACCGGACCGGGCACAGGCCGGAAGTCGCCCGACCGGCTCACACCCGGGCAACCCGCGCGCCCCGGTCGCCGTTTCTCCCCCCGACCGCTCCGCGCCCACAGGCAGGGGAAGACATGCGCGTACGCAGGGCTGTGACAGGCACCGCCGTCCTGCTCCTCTCGGCGGCCCTCGTGGGCCCGGCCCTGGCGGCCGGCCCCGCGCCCGGTGCGCACACCGCGACCCGCGCGGCCGTCCGGGCCGCCGTCACGGCCGGGGTGCCCGGCGCCACCGCCACCGTGCGGGACGCCCACGGCACCTGGTCCACGGCGGCCGGCGTGGGCGACCTCCGCACCGGCCGGCCGCGCTCGGCCCACGACCGCTACCGCGTCGCCAGCATCACCAAGACCTTCGTCGCCACCGTCCTGCTCCAGCTGGAGGCGGAGGGCCGGCTCTCCCTGGACGACCCGGTGGACACCTGGCTGCCGGGCCTGGTCCGCGGCCACGGCCACGACGGCCGCCGGATCAGCGTGCGCCGGCTGCTCAACCACACCAGCGGCATCCGCGACTACCTCACCGACGACGGCTTCCGGCGCGACCACTTCACCGAGGACGGCTTCTTCCGGCACCGCTACGACACCCTCGCCCCCCGGGACCTGGTGGCCGTGGCGATGCGGCACACGCCCGCCTTCGCGCCGGGCGCCTCCTGGGGGTACTCCAACACCAACTACGTCCTCGCCGGACTGGTGATCGAGCGGGTGACGGGCCACCCGTACGCCACCGAGGTCACCCGCCGGATCATCACCCCGCTGCGCCTGACGGCCACCTCCCTGCCCGGCACCCGGACCGGTGTGCCGCGCCCGGGCGGCAGGGCGTACTCGACGTTCGGCGTCCCCGGCGGCCCGGCCCACGACGTCACGGCCCTGAACCCCTCGCCGGCCTTCGCCGCCGGCGAGATGATCTCCGACTCCGCCGACCTCACCCGCTTCTACGGCGCCCTGCTCGGCGGCCGGCTGCTGCCGCCCCGCCAGCTGGGGGAAATGAAGACCACCGTGCCCGTCGAGGCGGCCCCCGGCGTCCGGTACGGCCTCGGACTCACCGACACCCGGCTGGCCTGCGGGACCCACGTCTGGGGCCACAGCGGCGAGATCCCGGGCTCGGTGTCCGAGGCGGCGGCCACGGCGGACGGCCGGCACACCCTGGCCGTCAACTTCGACGGTGACTGGGCCGGCGACACCACGGCCGTGGCCGAGCAGGAGTTCTGTCAGCCGGAGACACGGGTGAGCGCCGGCAGGTAGCCGAGCGACTGGCCCGGCGCCGTGGGGTGGTAGGACTCGGTGATCGCCAGGATGTCCACGCTGTGCAGCCAGGGTCGGGAGGAGCAGATCTCGTGCCCGGCGAAGGCGGCGGTGACATCGGCGAACGTGAACCCGTGGGCGGCGGCGCGCCCCGCGATCACCCCGTTGAGATGGTCCACGGCGTCGTTCAGGGCCGCGCGCTCGCCGTCCTGGAGGCCGAGCGCGCAGGAGCCCCTGAGGTGGTACAGGCGCGGGTAGCCCAGCACCACGACCCGGGCGGCGGGCGCCCGGTCCCGGATGGCCGTGTAGAGGCGGTCGAGGCGGTCCGTCAGCGACCCGTCCATGGTGTCGACGGCCCGGGACACGGCGGTGTGGCAGCGGTCGGAACCGCCGATCGCGCACATCGCCATGGTCCCGGCGAAGCCCGAGTCGTGGCCGCCCACGGTCAGGGTGACCAGCGAGGTGCGCGGGCTGAGATGGCCGAGCTGCTCGGTCAGCACCTCCTCGGTGCCGGCGCCGTTGCACGCGGCGAAGCTGAACGTCGCCGGCCCGTGGGCCTCGGCCCACAGCACGGGGTAGGCCCGGCTGCTGCGCTTGCACTCCTTTCCGGAGGCCAGATAGTCACCGGCGCCCACACCGGAGGAGTAGGAGTCGCCGAGGGCCACATAGCCGCCGGCCGGGGTGCGGGGCGGCGCCTGGGCGGTCGCCGGTCCGGCGAACGCGCAGGCCGCCGCGAGGAGCAGGGAGCAGGCGCCCGCCGCTGTTCGGGTCTGTCTCATGACTCTCTGGTACCGGGGCCCGCCCCGCCCCGCCCGCCGCGCTGGTCCGCCCGGGTGAGCCCTCACCCGGGCGGACCAGCACCACTGGCCGGCCCGGCGCCCTCGTGGCAGCACCAGGCCGCGGCCACGGGGCGAGACCACGCCGGCTGCTACCGGGGCCGCACCACGACATACGCGGCGGGCTCACGGTCGACGGAGGCCATCAGCGCCGTCCGCACCACCGTCGCCTGCTGCTCCGGGCAGTCCCGGAGCTTGCGCGGCGTGATGTACACGACCGTGATGCCGAGGCGCTCCAGGTGCTCGCGCTTGCCGGCGTACCGGGACCACACGGCCTCGTCGTCCTGCCGGGGCACCCGGGTGTCCAGCTCGACCGCCACCGCGTGGTCCGGCCAGTAGGCGTCCAGGCCGCCCAGGTGCGGGCCGCCGGGCAGGCGCAGATCGACGTTCCACACCGGGTCGGGCAGACCGTACTCGCGGACCATCCGGTACAGGCGGTCCTCGGCGGCCGGGCGGCCCTCCGCGAACACCGCGTCCACCGCGTCCGCCACGTGCGGCCGGTGCAGCAGCCGCGCCCGGGCCAGCTCCCGCAGCAGGGCGGCCGGTTCGCAGTGGCCGCCGCGCACCGCCTCGGTCAGCAGCCGCCGCACCGTCTCGGTGTCCGTCGGCTCCGCCACCGCGTCCGCCAGCGCCCGCGCCACCGGTGCCACCGGCAGCCCCGCCACCCGCTGCGGCTCGGGCGGCTCGGCGGTACGCAGGACGCGCACATAGCCGATGGAGCGCGGCCGGCGCTGCCGGGACACCAGGACGTCCACCCGGTTCAGGGCGTCGGGCGGCGGGGTGGCCGAGAAGCCGTGCAGGGCCAGCGCCGCCGGCCCGGTGAGCACCGCGTCCGGGTACTGCGGCCGGTGCGGGCCCTGGGCCGTCGGCTGGGCCGGCACACCCTGCCGCGCCGTACGGGCCGCGTACAGCAGGGCCGCGTGCAGCCGCTCCTCGCCGGTGGGCGGGCCGGAGTGCAGCAGGATCACCCGCGGCAGCAGCTCCCGCCAGGGGCCGTCGGGGCCGCACCGCTCGGCCAGCTCGGCCGGGGACACACCGTGGGCGCGCAGCTGGGCCGCCGTCAGGACCCGGCGGTGGACGTCGGCGAGGTGGCGCAGGGGGCGGGGGGAGAGGGGGGTGTCGTGCGTCATGGCCTCGAAATTCCCGCGACCCGACCGGTCCGTAACCGCTGTTACACATTCGTCGAAGAATGCGGACAAGACGGTACTAAAGGTCAGGTGTTCGGATGCCGAGAGGGCAGCGAAAACCCCTGGTCCGATCGGGTGCGGACCAGGGGTTACGGCTCTGTTCGCCCGGATTTCGTAACGGTCGCCCACCGGGCGGGATCAGGCCACGGGTCAGCGGCCGGCCGCCGCGTCACACGCCTGCGCGCGCAGCGCCCGCGCCAGGTCGTCCCGCGCCTCCAGCACCAGCCGCCGCAGCGCCGGCGCCGCGTCCTCGTGCGCCGCGAGCCACGCGTCCGTCGCCTCCAGCGTCTCCGGCCGGTCCTGCAGCGCCGGGAACAGACCCCGCACCACGTCCATGCCGATCTGGATCGACCGCTCCCGCCACACCCGCTCGATCGCCGCGAAGTACAGCTGCGCGTACGGCGCGGTCAGCTCCCGCTGCGACGGCTGGGCGAACCCCGCGATCGTCGCCTCCACCAGCGCGTTCGACAGCGCGTCCGACTCCACCACCTGCGCCCACGCCTGCGCCTTCACCGCCGCCTGCGGCCGCGCGGCGAGACAGCGCACCTGGTGCCGCTTGCCGGACGCCGTGTCGTCCCGGGCCAGCTCCGCCGCCAGCACCGACTCGTCGGCCGCCCCGTGCGCCGCCAGCGGCTCCAGGAACACCCAGCGCAGCTCCTGGTCCACCTCCAGACCCTCGACCTCGGTGGTGCCGTCCAGCAGATCCCGCAACAGCTTCAGATCCGGCTCCGAGGAGGCCACCGCGGCGAAGAACCGCGCCCAGGCCAGCTGGTGCTCGCTGCCCGGCGCCGCCGACCGCAGCTCCGCCAGCGCCCCCTCGGCCAGCAGCTCCCCGCCGGTCTCCCGCCACGCGGGCGCCGCGTAGTACGTCAGCGCCGAGTTCGCCCAGGCGTGCAGCATCTGCACCACCCCGATGTCCGACTCGCCGCCCGCGAACCGCAGCACCAGGGCGATGAACTCCCGCGCCGGCAGCAGCCCGTCCCGGGTCATGTTCCACAGCGCCGACCAGCACAGGGCGCGCGCCAGCGGATCCGTGAGCCCGCCCAGGTCGGTGCGCAGCGTCTCCAGCGACGTCGCGTCGAACCGGGTCTTGCAGTAGGTCAGGTCCTCGTCGTTGACCAGCACCAGCTCCGGCGCCTGGAGCCCCGCCAGCTCCGCCACCACCGTGCGCGGCTCGTGCACATCCGTCTCCGCGCGCGCGTAACGCTCGAGCGTGCCCTCGGGCGTACGCCGGTACAGGCCCACCACGATCCGGTGCGGACGCAGCTCCGGGTGCGACTCCGGGGCCTCCTGCACGACGGCCAGCTCGGCGATCCGGCCGCCCGTGGTGTCCAGCAGCACCTGCGGGGTCAGCGCGTTCACGCCCGCCGTCTGCAGCCACGACCGCGCCCACGCGCTCATGTCCCGGCCGCTCGTCTCGCCCAGCACCGACAGCAGGTCGCCCAGACGGGTGTTGCCGTACGCGTGCCGCTTGAAGTAGCGCCGGGCACCCTCCAGGAACGCGTCCTGGCCGACGTACGCCACCAGCTGCTTGAGCACCGAGGCGCCCTTGGCGTAGGTGATGCCGTCGAAGTTCAGCTTGGCGTCCTGCAGGTCACGGATGTCCGCCGTGATCGGATGCGTCGAGGGCAGCTGGTCCGCGCGGTACGCCCACGCCTTGCGCCGGTTGGCGAAGGTGATCCAGGCGTCCTTGAAACGGGTCGCGCCGACGCTGCCGAACGTGCCCATGAAGTCCGCGAAGGACTCCTTCAGCCACAGGTCGTCCCACCACTCCATGGTGACCAGGTCGCCGAACCACATGTGCGCCATCTCGTGCAGGATGACGTTGGCCCGCGCCTCGTACGACGCCTGCGTCACCTTCCCCCGGAAGACGTACTCCTCCCGGAAGGTCACCATGCCCGGGTTCTCCATCGCGCCCAGGTTGTACTCCGGCACGAACGCCTGGTCGTACTTCCCGAACGGGTACGGGTAGTCGAAGTGCTCGTGGAAGAAGTCCAGGCCCTGCTTGGTGACCAGGAAGATGTCGTCGGCGTCGAAGTACGGGGCGAGCGTCCTGCGGCACATCGCGCCCAGCGGGATCTCCAGCTTCGTGCCGTCCTCGAGGGTGCGGCTGTAGGAGTCCGTCACATAGTGGTACGGGCCCGCCACCACACACGTGATGTACGTCGAGATCGGCTTCGTCTCCGCGAACCGCCACACCCCGTCCACGAGTTCACCGGCGCCGTTGCCCCACACCGTCCAGCCCTCCGGCGCCCGCACCTCGAACCGGTACGGCGCCTTCAGGTCCGGCTGCTCGAAGTTCGCGAACACCCGGCGGGCGTCGGCCGGTTCGTACTGCGTGTACAGATAGACCTCGCCGTCCTCCGGGTCGACGAAGCGGTGCAGGCCCTCACCGGTGCGCGAGTACGCGCACTGCGCGTCCACCACCAGCTCGTTCTCCGCCGCCAAGTCCTCCAGCGCGATCCGCGAGCCGTCGAAGACCTCGCCCGGGTCCAGGTCCCGCCCGTTGAGCGAGACGGAGGTGACCCGCGGGGCCAGCAGATCGGCGAAGCTGGACGCGCCCGGCTCGTTGCACCGGAACCGCACGGTGGTCACCGAACGGAACGTGCGCGGCTCCCCGTCCCCGTCCCCGCCGCCGACGGCGGACCGCAGGTCCAGGAACACCTCGTAGCCGTCGACGGACAGCAGGGCGGCCCGCTCCCGGGCCTCGTCGCGGGAAAGATTCTCACCGGGCACGTACGGCACTCCTTCGTGTTCGCGCGGAGAACGGCTGAGTCAGGACCGATCCTGTCATGTGCTCCTGACGGCGGACAGCGGGGAATGCGGGTGGCGCCCGTCTCGTTGACGCGGGAAACATACGTTTCGCCAAGGAGCGCCATGTCCGAGACCGCCACCTCGTCCGGCAAGACCCCCGTCGACTTCTGGTTCGACCCGCTGTGCCCGTGGGCCTGGATGACCTCCCGCTGGGTGCTGGAGGTGGAGAAGCTCCGCGACATCGAGGTCCGCTGGCACGTCATGAGCCTGGCGGTCCTCAACGAGGACAAGCTCGACGAGCTGCCCGCCGAATACCGCGAGCTGCTGACCACCAAGGCGTGGCCGGCCGTCCGCGTGGTCACCGCGGCCTGGCAGAAGCACGGCGAGGACGTCGTCGGCCCGCTCTACACCGCCCTCGGCACCCGCATCCACAACAACGACGAGGGCGCGACCCTGGAGGCCATCGCGGGCGCGCTCGCCGACGTCGGCCTGCCCGCCGAGCTGATCGACTACGCCGAACAGGACGACTTCGAGTTCGAGGCCGAGCTGCGCGCCTCCCACAAGGAGGGCATCGAGAAGGTCGGCCAGGAGGTGGGCACCCCGGTCATCGCCCTGCCCGGCCCCGACGGCGAGCAGATCGCCTTCTTCGGCCCCGTCGTCACCCCCGCCCCCAAGGGCGAGCAGGCGGCCCGTCTGTGGGACGGCGCGGTGGCGGTGGCCTCGGTACCGGGCTTCTACGAGATCAAGCGGACCCGGACCAAGGGCCCGGACTTCAGCAACCTGTAACCGTCTCCGTTCGATGGAAGACCCCCGTGAGTCACGTCCTCACGGGGGTCTTCTTTCATCCGCCTGCCGTCGTGAAGGGTGAGAAGACGATCACGAGGCAGGACGACCGGGGCGCCCGGACGGTCAGGGCGCCAGCAGCAGCACGTCGGCGCGGGACTTGGCGGCCTCGTAGCGCCTGGCCACGTCCTGCCAGTTGACCACCTTCCACATGGCCTCGATGAAGTCCACCTTCTGGTTCTTGTACTGCAGGTAGAAGGCGTGCTCCCAGGCGTCGAACACCAGGATCGGGGTGGAGCCCTGGCCGACGTTGCCCTGGTGGTCGTAGACCTGCTCCACGACCAGGCGCCCGCTCAGCGGCTCGTAGGCGAGCACGCCCCAGCCCGAGCCCTGGGTGGTGGCCGCAGCCTTGGACAGCTGGGTCTTGAAGCCGGCGAACGAGCCGAAGGACTCCTTGATGGCCTCGGCCAGCTCGCCGACGCCGTCCTGCGCCAGCGGCTCGCCGCCGCCGTCCTTCGGGCCGGTCATGTTCTGCCAGTAGATCGAGTGCAGGATGTGCCCGGAGAGGTGGAAGGCCAGGTTCTTCTCCAGGCCGTTGATCGAGCCCCAGGTCTCCTTGTCCCGCGCCTCGGCCAGCTGCTCCAGGGTGTCGTTGGCGCCCTTCACATAGGCCGCGTGGTGCTTGTCGTGGTGCAGCTCGATGATCTCCGGGCTGATGACGGGCGCGAGCGCGGAGTAGTCGTAGGGCAGGTCGGGCAGCGTGTAGACGGGCATGGGTGATCCCCTCCGGAACCTTATTGCAAGTCTCTTGCAACTACACGCTAGCAACAAGTGGATCAGAGCAACAGAAAGGCCCCCACGTGTGTTTCGTGGGGGCCTGTCGCGCGCGGTGCGGGGCGGGGCGCTCAGCCCTTGGCGCGCAGCCGCTGCCAGCCGTAGCCGACCGCGGCAAGGAACAGGGCCATGGCGCCCGAGGAGTACAGCTGGGTCCGGGTGTCCGGCTCGCGCCACATCAGCACGAAGATCGCGGCCATGCCCGCCAGCGCCACCCAGGTCAGCCACGGGAACGCCCACATGCGCACGACCAGCCGCTCCGGGGCCTCGCGCTCGATGCGGCGGCGCAGCAGCAGCTGGGAGGCGGCGATGAAGATCCAGACGATCAGGATGACCGCGCCGATCATGTTCAGCAGCCACTTGAAGATGTCGTCCGGCCGCCAGTAGCTGAGCAGCACGCAGACGAAGCCCAGCACGGAGGAGGTGACCACCGCGATCCGGGGCACCCCGCCGGACAGCCGCGCCAGCACCTTCGGGCCCTGGCCCCGCTCGACCAGCGAGAAGGCGATGCGCGAGGCGCCGTAGATGTTGGCGTTCATGGCGGACAGGAGGGCGACGAGGATGACCACGTTCATCAGCTGGCTCGCGCCGGGGATGCCCATGTGCTCCAGCGTGGCGATGTACGGGCCCTTCGCCGTGACCTCCTCGGAGTTCCACGGCACCAGGGTGACGGCGACCGCCATCGAGCCGATGTAGAACACGGCGATGCGCCACATCGCCGTACGCACGGCGGACGCCACGCCCCGCACCGGGTCCTGGGACTCGGCCGCCGCGATGGTGACCGTCTCCAGGCCGCCGTAGGCGAAGACCGACGCGAGCAGGCCGATGACCAGGCCGTCGCCGCCGTTCGGCATGAAGTCGGTGAGGTTCGAGGTGCCGGGCGCGTCCGTGCCGGGCAGTACGCCGGCGATGGCCAGCACGCCCAGGATCAGGAACAGGCTGATCGCGCCGACCTTCAGCGCGGCGAACCAGAACTCGAACTCGCCGAAGTTCTTCACGGCGGCCAGGTTCGTGCCGCAGAACACCACCATGAACAGGGCCACCCACATCCACTGCGGGGTGCCCGGCAGCCAGCCCTGGACGATCTTCGCGGCACCGATGCCCTCCAGGCCCACCGCCGTACACAGCAGCACCCAGAACGACCAGCCCGCGGCGAAGCCCGCCCACGGGCCGATCGCGCGCTCGGCGTGCGCGGAGAAGGAGCCCGACGAGGGGTAGGCCGCCGACATCTCGCCGAGCATCCGCATCACCAGCATCACCAGCACCCCGGAGAGGGCGTAGGCGACCACGATGGACGGACCGGCGGCGGCGATGCCCGCGCCGGAGCCGACGAAGAGACCCGCGCCGATCACCCCGCCCAGGGCGATCATCGAAAGATGGCGCTGTTTGAGGCCGTGGGAGAGGGAGCCGTCCGCCTGCTGCGGCGTCGTCTCCGTGGTCGTGCTGTTGGGCATGGGTGCTGCTCTCCCCCGTGCAATGGGCGGGCAAAAACCCCGCCAGTCTCCGCGTCCCGTCCGCTCAGGCGAAGGGGCTGACCACTATCCGGACACCTCTGGTGCGCAGGGTTAATCTACGGTTACGCCGTCGAACGTGACCAGAGGTCGTACGCGACTCGCAATTCCTTTGGTGGGATTCCACAGTTGGGACATCCGTCAGGTCCGTACGGAACAGGTGAGGGAAACGTCTCCACCCCAGTGATCAGTCTCACGCCCCGGCCGGTGTAATCCGCATCCTTTGTCCGGAGCCCACCAAGCCGCCGTTCCGGCCTTTGTCGGGCGCTGACGGTGATCGTGACGAGTGCGCCGGTATAGCGTCACGGTGTCCCGACGTGTCCACACCATCCCGTGGAGTCCCCATGGCCACCGCCACCGCCACCGCCCGACCCGGCGCAGTCCTCGCCGACCTGCTCCCGGCCTCCCGCGTCCGCGACGCCGCCCTCGTGGTCGGCGGCGCCGCGCTCACCGGCCTCGCGGCCCAGCTGTCGGTGCCGGTGCCCGGCTCCCCGGTGCCGGTGACCGGCCAGACCTTCGCCGCGCTGCTCGTGGGCACCGCCCTCGGCACCCGCCGCGGCTTCCTCTCCCTCGCCCTGTACGCGGTCGCCGGTCTGGCGGGCGTGCCGTGGTTCGCGGACGGCAAGGCCGGCACCGGTCTCGTCTCCTTCGGCTACGTCCTCGGCATGCTGCTGGCCGCCGCCGTCGTCGGCGCCCTGGCCCGGCGCGGCGCCGACCGCTCGCCGCTGCGCATGGCCGGCGCGATGGTCCTCGGCGAGGCCGTCATCTACGCCGTCGGCGTGCCCTACCTGGCCCTGGCGGCCCACCTGTCCGCGTCCGAGGCGATCGCGGCCGGCCTCACCCCGTTCCTGATCGGGGACGCCCTCAAGGCCGCCCTGGCGATGGGCGCCCTGCCCGCCGCCTGGAAGGCGCTCGGCAAGCGCTAGGAACCGGCGCACGGAAAGAGGCTCGCGGGTCCGGGATCACTCCCCGGACCCGCGAGCCTCTTCCTTTTGTGTGCCCTGTCTGTGCCGACGGTGGATCAGCCGACGGACACCTTGTCGGCCGGGGACTCGGCCGCGGGCGCCGGGCGGGCCGCCAGCCGCTGCCTGACCACCGCGATCCCCAGCACGATCGCCGCGACCAGCAGCGACAGCAGCACGGTCTTGCGGCCGTCGTGCTCGGTGTCGAAGAGCATGTAGACCAGCACGCCCACGATCAGCGTCGCCGTCGCCCAGGTCAGATACGGGTACAGCCACATCTTCACGACCAGCTTCTCCGGCGCCTCGCGCTGGATGATCTTCCGCATCCGCAGCTGCGAGAAGCAGATGACCAGCCACACGAACAGCGCCACCGCGCCGGAGGAGTTGACCAGGAAGAGGAAGATCTTGTCCGGGGACAGGTAGTTGAAGAAGACGGCGACGAAGCCGAACACGACCGAGGCGAGGATCGCGGTCATCGGCACGCCCCGGCTGTTGACCCGGGCGAACGCCTTCGGCGCGTCGCCGCGCTCGCCGAGCGAGAAGGCCATCCGGGAGGCCGTGTACAGGCCGGAGTTCAGACAGGACAGCACCGACGTCAGCACGATGACGTTCATGATCTGGCCGGCGTGGTCGATGCCGAGCGAGTTCAGCGCGGCGACGTAGGAGCCGTCCTTGGCGATGGACGGGTCGTCCCACGGCAGCAGCGAGACCACGACCAGGATCGAGCCCAGGTAGAAGACGCCGATCCGCCAGATGATGCTGTTGGTGGACTTGGTGACCGCGCGCTGCGGGTCCTCGGACTCGCCGGCCGCGAGGGTGGCGATCTCGCTGCCCATGAAGGAGAACACGACCAGCAGCACACCGGTGAGGATCGCGCCCGGACCGTGCGGCAGGAAGCCGCCGTGCGAGGTGAGGTTGCCGAAGGACGCCTTGTCGGCGTCCACGCCCGGCAGCACGCCGAACACGGCGAGCAGACCGATGACGACGAACGCGCCGATCGCGACGACCTTGATGCCGGCGAACCAGAACTCGAATTCGCCGTAGGAGCCGACGGAGACGAGGTTGGTCGCGGTCAGCACGATCATCACGATGAGTGCCCAGCCCCATTGCGGGACGGCCGGGACCCAGCCTTCGAGGATCTTCGCGCCGGCGGTCGCCTCGACCGCGAGGACGACGACCCAGAAGAACCAGTACAGCCAGCCGATGGAGAATCCGGCCCAGCGGCCGAGCGCGCGGTCGGCGTGCGCGGAGAAGGAGCCGGACGTCGGATTGGCGGCGGACATCTCGCCGAGCATCCGCATCACGAGGACGACGAGGGTGCCGACGAGGGCGTACGACAGGAGGATGCCGGGTCCCGCGGTGGCGATACCCGAGCTGGAACCGACGAAGAGACCGGCTCCGATGACGCCACCGATCGCGATCATCGACAGGTGGCGGTTCTTGAGTCCTGCTTGGAGGCCCGAACCAGGGGTCATGGACGGAGTTCCTTTGCGCCAGGTGGAGCTGCTCGTACGAGCGGTGTACGAGTCGGTCCAGTGAATCCGAGGCCAACGGAATGGGGAACCTCCGAATCCGTATCGTTACCTCTGGTTCCCTTGAGGATCTATGGCATGTCTCACACGATTCCGGGTCCGCCGGCCGTCGGCACCCTGGGGCTGCTGCCCCGGTGGGGGCGTGTCACACTCGTTGCATGCGCGTGTATCTCGGCTCCGACCATGCGGGCTACGAACTGAAGAACCACCTCGTCGAGTGGCTGAAGGCGGCCGGGCACGAGCCCGTCGACTGCGGGCCGCACATCTACGACGCCCAGGACGACTACCCGCCCTTCTGCCTGCGTGCCGCGGAGCGGACGGCCGCGGACGCCGACGCCCTCGGCATCGTGATCGGCGGCTCCGGCAACGGTGAGCAGATCGCCGCGAACAAGGTGAAGGGCGTGCGCGCGGCGCTGGCCTGGAGCGAGGAGACGGCGGAGCTCGGGCGGCAGCACAACAACGCCAACGTGGTGGCCGTGGGTGCGCGCATGCACAGCACCGAGGAGGCCACCAAGTTCGTCGAGGTCTTCCTGAACACGCCGTTCTCCGGTGACGAGCGGCATGTCCGGCGCATCGAGATGCTCGCGGACTACGAGACGACGGGCGACCTCCCCCCGATCCCGGCCCACCACCCCCAGCCGTAACCCCACGACGGCCGATCCCGGCCCGACCGTTCGGGGACCGACCGAGCCGGCCTGATCACACCGAGGCCGACTGAGCCGGGTCCGGGCGTGCCGGGCCGGCTGTGTCAGGTCCGGGCGTGCCGGGCCGGGTGTGTCAGGTCTGAGCGTGCCGGGGCCGGCTGTGTCAGGTCTGAGCGTGCCGGATCCGGCCGTGCCGACAGTGACCGTGCCGGGGCCGGGTGTTCCGGGTTGGTTGTGCCGGGCTTGGCCGGCCCGGCCGGCCGCGGCACGGTGGCCGCGTCCCTCCCTCTTGCCCACCCGTCCCACCCGCGCCCCCGGCTGAGGCCCGGACCCACAGGAGCTCCGCCCCCGGCTCCAGGTTCGCCCGCTCACCGACCCCGCCCGGCCGGAAGGCCCGGGCTCCGGGCCTCGGTTCGTCCGTCCGCTGGACCGGGTCGGCTGGAAGGGCGGCGTCCGGGGGATCCGGCAGTCCGGGAAGCCAGGGGCGCCCGCCCACCGGGCTCGGCGGGCCGGAAGGCCGGGGCTCGGGGAGCGTGCCCGGCACCGCGGCCCGTCTGCCGTCGGTTCGGCTCGGTCGGGAAGCGGGCCCGGGTTCGCCCGTCCGCCCGCCTGTCCGTTCGACTCGGCCGGCCGAGAGGCCCGGTCCCGGGCGCCGACATCGAGGCACCCGCCCCAGGGACGCCGAAGGCCCCCCCGAGGCACACCACCCGTCAGCACCCGAGGTTTTCACCCCAAGCGTTCCCCATCGCCCCCCC
>NZ_BMSK01000032.1 GCF_014649115.1 Streptomyces eurythermus
CCCGCCGCGCTCGGCCCCGGCTTCGCGTCCCCTCCCTGCCCCCGGCCCGCCGCACGCGGGCGCGGGGCCACGGCGCCTCCCCATCCCCCGTCCGCCGTGCTTGGCCTCGGGTTCGCGTCCCCTCCCTGCCCCCGGCCCGCCGTACGCAGGTGCGGGGCCATGGCGCCTCTCCATGCCCGGCCCGCTGTGCGCGGGCTCGGGTTCGCCTCGCTCCCCCGTCCCCGGCCCGCCGTGCGCGGGTGCGGGTTCGCGGTGCTTCCTCTACGGGCCCGTCGGTGTTTCCTCCGGTGCTGTCCTCTGGTGCGGGATTCCGCTCCTGGTCAGTAGGTCTCGCATCGATTCGGCCGCCCTCGGGGCCGCGTCGCCGCAGCAGTTGTTGAAGAGGAGGTGGATCTCGGTGGCGGTCGTCGCCGCGGTGTGGATGTGGGGGAGCCACTCCTCGAGTTCCCGCTCGGTGTAGGTGTGGCGGAAGCGGTCTTCCTTGGTGCCGGTGCGCCAGTGGGGGCTGCGGCCGTGGAAGCGGACGATGGTGAGGTCGGTGGTGAGGGGAACGGGGTGCCGGGGCTCGGGGGTGTCCGTGGCCACCGCCGTGGCGTTCAGGTCTTTGAGGAAGGCGGTCGTACGGGGGGCGTTCGCCGGGTGCCACCAGGCGGGGTCGCGGAACTCCACGGCGAACGGCCAGCCTTGGGCGCGTTCGCGGGCGGTGCGGATGAAGGTCTCGGCCTCGGGGCCGGGGTGCAGGGAGGCCGGGTACTGGAAGAGGAGGGTGCCGAGGCGGCCGGAGTCGAGGAGGGGGGTCAGGGCTTCGGCGTAGCGGGTCCAGACTTCCGTGCGCAGGGTCTCGTTGCGGGGGTGGGTGCGCAGGTCCGGGGGGAGCGCCGCGGGGCGGGTGGGGTGGCCGGTGAGGAGGGAGAACGCCTTGACGTCGAAGCGGAAGCCGGGGGGTGTGCGCTCCGCCCACTGGGTGGTGGTGCGGGGGGACGGCAGGGCGTAGTACGGGGAGTCCGCCTCCACCAGGGGGAAGCGGGTGGCGTAGTGGCGCAGGCGTTTCTCCGGGGTGCCGGTGCCCGGTGGGTACCAGTCGCTCCTGAGAAGGTTCGGGTCGGTCCAGCCGCAGGTGCCGATGAGGATGTCCGCCATGGGGGCGGGGGTACCCGGCGTTCATCCGGTCTTCACCCGTGGGGTTGGCGCGCGTGGGGCGCGGGAATGTTGGCGTGTGCATGCTCTGTCCGCACCGCCAGCCGTCCATCCATTTTCCGGAGGTTGATGTGTCCGGCAGTTCCGTGTACCGCCGTGCCCGGGCCCTCGTGGCCGGTACGGCGGCCCTCGCCGCGGCCGCGGTCGGGCTGTGGACCGGGCTCGGCCAGGGGTCCGCGCACGCCGCGGGCTCCGTGCCCCGCCCGGACCACGTCGTGGTCGTGGTCTTCGAGAACCACGCGTACAGCCAGGTCATCGGGTCGTCCAGCGCGCCGTACATCAACTCGCTGAAGGCGGGAGGTGCCAACCTCACCCAGTCGTACGCCGAGACCCATCCGAGCCAGCCCAACTACTTCGCGATGTTCTCCGGCTCCACGCAGGGCATCACCGACGACAGCTGTTACACCCCGGGCTTCTCCTCGGCGCCCAACCTGGCGTCCGAGATGATCGCCGCCGGGCGCAGCTGGGCCAGCTACAACGAGACCCTGCCGAGCCAGGGGTCCACGACGTGCAGCAGCGGTGACTACGCGCGCAAGCACAACCCGTGGTTCGGGTTCAGCAATGTGCCGACGTCCAGCGCCAAGACGTTCGCGCAGTTCCCGACCGACTACTCGACCCTGCCCCAGCTGTCGTTCGTGGTGCCGAACCTGTGCAGCGACATGCACGACTGCTCGGTGTCCACCGGTGACACCTGGCTGAAGAACAAGCTGGGCGCCTACGCCACCTGGGCCAAGACCCACAACAGCCTGCTCGTCGTCACCTTCGACGAGGACAACCGGCTGAGCGGGAACCGGATTCCGACGGTGTTCTACGGGCAGCCCGTCGCCGCCGGGTCCTCTTCGAGCACCACTTACAACCACTACGACCTGCTCCGCACCCTGGAGGACACCCAGGGCCTGACCACGCACGCGGGCAACGCGGCCTCCGCCCAGGACATCACCGGGATCTGGGCGTCCTGACGTGTACGTAGCGGACAGTCGTGCCAGTACGTCCGCTCATGACGCCGTCCGGCCCCCGGCCGGGCGGCGCCGTGCGGCGGTCGCGCCGACCGTGCTCGCGCTGGGGACGGTGAGCCTGGTCACCGACATCTCCTCGGAGATGGTGACGGCGGTGCTGCCGTTGTACCTGGTGAGCGGTCTGGGTCTGTCGCCGTTGGGGTTCGGGCTCCTGGACGGCGTCTACAACGGGTTCTCCGCGCTCGTCCGGCTGGTCGGCGGGCACTTCGCCGACCGGGGCGGCGGGCGGCACAAGTGGATCGCCGGGCTGGGCTACGGCATCTCGGCCGTGTGCAAGCCGCTGCTGCTGGTGGCGCACTCGCTGACGCCGATCGGGGTCGTGCTCGCCGCCGACCGGACCGGCAAGGGGCTGCGGACGGCGCCCAGGGACGCGCTGATCTCGCTGTCCAGTACGCCCGGGACGCGTGGCCGGGCCTTCGGCGTGCACCGGGCGATGGACACCGCCGGGGCGCTGCTCGGGCCGCTGGTGGCGTTCTGGATCCTGCGCGCCACCGTGGACGGCTACGACGCGGTGTTCACCGTCAGCTTCTGTGTCGCCGCGGCCGGCGTGCTGGTGCTGGTGCTGTTCGTGCCGGGCGGGCAAAGCGCGCCGGCGGCGGGGCCCCGGCCGACGCTGCGGGCCGCGTTCGCCCTGCTGCGCCGCCGCGATCTGCGCCGGATCACCGTGTGCGCGCTGCTGCTGGGCCTGGCCACGGTCAGCGACTCCTTCGTGTACCTGCTGCTCCAGCGGCGGCTCGGGGTGCCCGACCGCTGGTTCGCGCTGCTGCCGCTCGGCACGGCCGCCGCGTTCCTGCTGCTGGCGGTGCCGCTCGGCCGGCTCGCGGACCGGGCGGGCCGCTGGACGGTCTTCCTCGCCGGTCACGGCGCCCTGCTCGCCGGGTACGGGCTGCTGCTCGGCTCCTGGCACGGCACGGCGCTGCCCTGGCTGGTGCTCGCCCTGCACGGCTGCTTCTACGCGGCCACCGACGGGGTGCTGATGGCCGCCGCCTCCGACATCGTGCCGGAGGGCCTGCGCTCCTCCGGGCTGGCCGTCGTACAGACCGGGCAGGCGCTGACCCGGTTCGCCTGCTCGCTGCTGTTCGGCGCGGCCTGGACGGTGTGGGGCGACCGCGCGGCGCTGGCCGGGGCGGCGGTGGCGCTCGTGGGGTGCGTGGCGTTCGCGCTGACGCTGCGTCCGAAGGGGGTGGTGGGCGCGTGAGCGTACGCAATCGGGTGCTGGTCCTCGTCTCGGCCCTCGCCGTGCTCGCGGCGGTCGGGCTGGCCGCCGTCCTGCACGCCTCCGCGCGGGCGGAGCGCCGTGACCACCCGCAGGCGGGCGGGCCGCGCGTCACGTCCGGCCCGGTGTCGCTGCGCGAGACCGGGCGGCTGGTGTTCCGGAACCTCGCGTGGGGGCCGCACCGGGACGAGCTGACGAGCGTCCCGGCGGACGACCCGGACGGGCCGCGCACCGCCGCCGGGCTGAAGTGCCTCAGGTTCTACGCCGCCGCGGGCACCGGAGTGTGTCTGCAGGCCGTGCACGGGCCGGTGTCGGACACCTACCGCGCGCTGGTCCTGGACGCCTCCCTGCGCATCCGGGACCGCTACGACGTGCCGGGCATCCCCTCCCGCGCCCGGGTCTCCCCCACCGGGCACTTCGCCGCCTGGACGGCGTTCGTGGGCGGCGACTCGTACGCGGGGACGGACTTCTCCACACGGACGGCGGTCGTGGACACCCGCAGCGGGAAGCTGATCCCGTCGCTGGAGGCGTTCCGGATCGTCAAGGACGGGCATCCCTACCGGGCGGCGGACGTCAACTTCTGGGGCGTGACGTTCGCGGACGACGACCGTACGTTCTACGCCACGCTGGCCACGAAGGGCCGCACGTACCTGGTCCGGGGCGACCTGCGCGCGCGTACGGTCACCACCCTGCACGCCAACGTGGAGTGCCCGTCGCTGTCCCCGGACGGTACCCGGGTCGCGTACAAGAAGCGGGTCGCGGGGCTGCCGAAGGACGCGCCCTGGCGGCTGTACGTCCTCGACCTGCGGACGATGCGGGAGACCGCGCTCGCCGAGCCGCGCAGCGTGGACGACCAGGCGGTGTGGCGGGACGCGCGCACGCTCGTGTACACGCTCCCCGGGGACTACGGCGCCGACCTGTACCAGGTCCCGGCGGACGGGTCGGGCCGGGCGCGGGAGATCAGCCCGGCCGCGGTGTCGCCGGCGTACCTCGGTTAGCCGCCCGCTTGCGGCAACGCGGTGGTGGGGCCAGCGCTGTCCGGGTGACCTGCCGTCCCGCCGCCCGGCCGCCCGGCGGACCGCGCCGGACACTTTCCGCGGCGGCGGCCGGGCGGCCGCCGGGAGAGGGCAGGGCACCAGATGAGCGAGAGCAGGATCCTGGTGGCGGTGCCGGAGCACCCGCGTGCGGAGGGTGCCGGCGCCGAGCAGTTGCGCAAGATCCGGGAGGCGGTGGAGGCGGACGGCTTCGGGGTGCGCTGGGCGGTCACCGCCGAGGACGCCGACGCGGTGCTGCGCACCGAGGCGGGCCTGGCGGCGGCCCTCGTGGCATGGGACCTGCCCGGGGGCGCGCGGGCCGGCGACGGTCCCGGGGCGGCGCTCGCCGGGCCGGCCGGCACCCTCGAGGAGAGCCCGGGCGGGGCCGCCGTACTGCGCCGGATCGGGCGGCGCTACCGGGATCTGCCGGTGTTCCTGGTCATGGCCGAGGAGGGCGTGCGGGAACTGCCGCTGTGGGTGTCGGAGACGGTCGTCGGGTACGTCTGGCCGCTGGAGGACACCCCCGGCTTCATCGCGGGCCGCATCACCAGCGCCGCCCGCCACTACCGGGAGGACGTGCTGCCGCCGTTCTTCCGGGCGCTGCGGCACTTCCACGACGCGCACGAGTACTCCTGGCACACCCCGGCCCACTCCGGCGGCGTCGCCTTCCTGAAGTCGCCCGCCGGGCGCGCCTTCCACGACTACTTCGGCGAGCGGCTGCTGCGCTCCGACCTGTCGATCTCGGTGGAGGAGCTGGGCTCGCTGTTCGAGCACACCGGGCCCATCGGCGAGGCCGAGCGCAACGCGGCCCGGGTCTTCGGCTCCGACCTGACCTACTTCGTGCTGCACGGCGACTCCACCTGCAACCGCCTGGTGGGCCACTTCAGCGTCACCCGGGACGAGCTGGCGCTGGTGGACCGCAACTGCCACAAGTCGGTGCTGCACGGCCTGGTGGTCTCCGGCGCCCGGCCGGTCTACCTCATCCCGACCCGCAACGGCTACGGACTGGCCGGCCCGCTGCCCCCGGCCGAGCTGGCGGCGGAGTCGATCGCGGCCCGGATCGCCGCGCACCCCCTCGCCGAGGGCGCCGCCTCCCGCGACCCCCAGTACGCGGTGTTCACCAACTCCACGTACGACGGCCTGAGTTACGACGCCGTACCGGCCGCGAAGGCGCTCGCGGCCAGCACTCCCCGGGTGCACTTCGACGAGGCGTGGTTCGCCTACGCCCGCTTCCACCCGCTGTACGCGGGCCGGTACGGCATGTCCGTGGACGAGGCGGCCTTCCCCGGTCCTCAGCGGCCGACGGTGTTCGCCACCCAGTCCACGCACAAGCTGCTGGCCGCGCTGTCGCAGTCGGCGATGGTGCACGTACGGCCGGCGCCCCGGGCCCCGGTGGAGCACGACCGGTTCAACGAGGCCCTGATGATGCACGGCACCACCTCCCCGCTGTACCCGATGATCGCCTCGCTGGACGTGGCGACGGCGATGATGGACGGGCCGCAGGGCGAGTGGCTGGTGGACGAGGCGGTCACCGAGGCCGTCCGGTTCCGGCAGGAGATGGTGCGGCTGGGGCGGCGGGTGGCGAGCGCCGGGGACCGGCCGCCGTGGTTCTTCGGCGTCTGGCAGCCGGAGGAGGTCACCGACCCGGCGACGGGCAAGCGGCTGGCCTTCGACGAGGCCCCGCCGGAGCTGCTGGGCCGGGAGCAGTCCTGCTGGCTGCTGGAGCCGGGCGCGGCCTGGCACGGCTTCCCCGGGCTGACCGAGGGCCACTGCATGCTGGACCCGGTCAAGGTCACGCTCACCTGCCCGGGGATCACGGCGACCGGCGAGATGGCCGAGGAGGGCATCCCGGCGCGGGTGCTGACGGCGTACCTGGCGACCCGGAGCATCGTGGTCGAGAAGACCGACAGCTACACCACGCTGATCCTGTTCTCGATGGGCATCACGAAGGGCAAGTGGGGCACGCTGCTGGACGCCCTGATGGACTTCAAGGCCCTCTACGACAGCGACGCCCCGCTGGACCGCGTCCTGCCCGAGGCGGTCGCCGCGCACCCCCGCCGGTACGCGGGCATGACCCTGCGGCAGCTGTGCCAGGAGATGCACGACCAGCTGCGCTCGGCCCGTCTGGTGGAGCTGCTGGACACCGCGTTCCAGGAACTCCCGGAGCCGGTCCACCCGCCGCAGTACTGCTACCAGCGGCTGGTGCGCGGCGGCACGGAACGCGTCCGCATCGCCGACGCGGCGCACCGGGTGGCGGCGGCGATGGTCACGGTGACCCCGCCCGGCATCCCGGTCCTCATGCCCGGCGAGTCCACCGGCACCCCCGACGGCCCCCTCCTGCGCTACCTCACCGCACTGGAGACCTTCGACCGCCGCTTCCCCGGCTTCCGCAGCGAGACCCACGGCGTGACGATCGACGAGGACACCGGGGACTACGAGATCGAGTGCCTCAGGCAAGACTGACGTCGTGCCCCCTGCCGGGTGCCGTCACGGCTCCTCGCGGACCACTCCGACCCGGCACGGGGGGCGGCTCACGGGGTCCGCTGGCCGGGGACGGGCCGGGATCGGCGGCCGGCCCCGCGCGGCGCGTGCACCCGGCCCCGCACGGGCAGACCCCAGGCCCGGCGGATCGACCGCAGCAGCGACCTGGCCGTGTACGGCGACACGGCCAGCTCCTGCCTGGCTTCGGCAAGCAGCTGCGGATCCCCTTCGGGAGACGCGTACGCCCTCTCGCTGCGTCTGGTGAAGCCCTCCGTTCCGAAGATGTCCAGCAGGGTGAGCGAGAAATAGGCGTAGGAAGACGCTTCGACCAGCAGCCTCGAGGTCTCGGCCTCGAGGTGCGGAAAGTCGCCGGAGAAGTCGAACTGGCGCCGGCCCTCCGCGAAATCGGTGAGATCCCGGCGCAGGGCGCGCATGTCGCCGGCGCCCGACTTCAGGCGCGCCATGAGCCTCCGGAAGGACTCCAGCACCGGACTCGCCGCCTCGGTCCATTCCTGCCGGCTGAGCAGGACACGGAAGCCCGACAGGGTCTCGTACAGCTCGTCGAGGACCAGCATCCGGGAGATGTCCGACAACTCGACCGTACCGGCCTTCGTCTCCGTCTCCATGACGCGGCGGCCGTAGCGCACCAGGTCTCTCGGGATGCCCCCGGACAGGGCGTGCACCAGGGCCACGTACGGGGCCGATATGCCGGGGGCCCGCTTCTGCAGAATCATCCCGGACTGCGCGAGGGTGCCCGGCTGCACGTGGACGACGTCGTCCAGGGAGCTGTCGGTGGCGTCCCGGTAGGGCAGACCTCTGCGGACGAAAGCGGCCCCGACGTCCTCGGCCACCGAGACCAGGTAGTGGACATGGGGGACGCCGAAGACGGCCTTCACCTCGCCGAGGAAGGCGAGCGCCTTCGCGTCGCTGCCCAGCCGGTCCAGCTCGTCGATGGCGATGACGGTCCGCTTGCCTTGCAGGGACCTGGTCCGGGCGATGTCCGCCAGCAGTTCCCGGAAGTCCGCGACGAGTGCGGGAAGGTTCGGCGGGACGGTCGTGACGGCGGTCGCGTGCGAGCTGCCCACGGAAACGATCGGGGAGGCGCCGAGCGTGAGGGTGGAGGTGGTGCTCTGGACGGTCCGCAGTCGGTACAGCTGGTTGCGGCACCGCCTCACCAGGTCGGACTCGCCCGGCTCGGGACTCCACTTGCCGATCTTGATGAGCGCGATACCGGTCAGCACGGACAGGACGCGTACCGGATTGTCGTCGTCGGTGACCAGGTCGCGCAGGGCCTCGTGACGGACATAGACGCAGGCGATGCCCGCCACGCTCAGCAGACGCCAGGCCGCGCGAATCCGCCGACGGGGAATGTCCCACCGGCCGATGGACATGTGCCCGACATTGCCATGGGAGTCGGAGAACAGGTACGGCAGCGCGCAGATCATGAGGGACACGGACGCGAAGTCGTCCGCCAGGAACCGGTCCCAGTCGTGTTTCAGCTCCGGGTCGCGGAACAGGGAGACGACCGGCACGGCGACCAGTGTCAGGCCGAGAGCGGCGGTGCCCCATACCCAGAAGTCTTTGAGTGTCCGCAGAACGACCCGGTTCTTCCTCGATCTCCAGACCATGACTCCCAGCAGGGCGAGTGCCAGCCCCGCTCCGATGTTCTCGCCGCGCCAGACATCGGCCACGAGGCTCGTCACCTCGTCCAGGAAGTGACGCGTCCCCTGGGTGAGGAGCCGTCCGTGCCGCTGTTCCAGGGAGCGCAGCGCGGCGAAGGTGCCGAGGCCGATCAGGAGGGCCGCCGGAAGGGCGTAGGACAGCCATCCGGTGGTGCGCCTCACCCAGGGCATCGCCCGCCGCACGGCTCGCCCCGTCGTGGTGATCCGCGTGAAATCGGGGACCTGGTATCCCTCACTTTTGATATAGCGCTCGCACACGGCGGAGAACAGGGAGACGAGGAAGTCCTGCGGGGCGAAGGTCGCCGGCGCGGAGGTGATCACCGAGAAGTCGTTCCCGGCGACACAGTGTTCGAGGAGGGTCGTCTTTCCGGAACCCCTGGGGCCGCAGATGGCGATGGTCCCGCCGTCCATGTACCCCATTTTGCGAGTCAGCTGCTCCGCCTCCGCGCTGGGCACGAAGTAGGCGTGACCCGCAGTGGTCCTGAATCCCTCATAGTTGTCCGGGAACAGCAATTCGTCCGGGTCGTCACCGAGAAGGGCGTCCAGCACCCGTTTCATCAGCGGTTTCACTCCGTAAACCCGGAGGTCTTCCGCCCAGATGTTCCCCGCCCGGCCGGCCCGCAGCGAACGGAAAGCCTGCACGGGGGCCAGGCAGATGACGGCCGACGTCAGGCCCAGGGTGCGCCGGTCGTCAGGCCGCAGCAGTGCGGCCAGGGTCGCGACCGCGGCCAGGGTGGCGGCCACGTAGACGATGAAGCCCGGCCTGTCCTGTAACCACAGCGACAGGGTGAGGAGGCAGAGGGCCGGGGGGCTGCCGGTCCGCCAGCTCCAGGTCATCGCCTGGAGGCGATCCGCTTGGTCGGTGTCGGTCTTCCGGGAAGCGGACAGCTGCGCGCGGAAGGTGTCCAGAGCCGGCCGGACGGGCGCCAGGGCGCGCATGACGTTGAGCTCGGCGGCCATGGCGGAGCGAATGGCCTCGGCAGTGGCGCCCGGGCGTGCGCCGAGGCGCCTGGTGATGTCCGGCTCCTCGAGACAGAGTTCCACGGCCTTGCCATAGATCTCCGCTTCCGCGCGGTCTTCCCACACCACGCCGAGCAGCCGCTCATGAAGCGAGCGGTACCGGTCGTCCATAGATCCCCCTCCGCGATGGGCGTGGATCATAATGACGCCCGCCCGGGGAAGACATCTTTCGATGCGCGTACGGTTTCGCGTACGACCGGGACGGGAGAGGGGCCGGCGGTCCCGTGACCGCCGGCCCCTCTCCCGAACGGGAAGCGGCGCCTACAGCACCGGCAGGTTCTTCCGCAGCTCGAAGGCGGTGACCTCGCTGCGGTACTCCTCCCACTCCTGGCGCTTGTTGCGCAGGAAGAAGTCGAAGACGTGCTCGCCGAGGGTCTCGGCGACCAGGTCGCTGCCCTCCATGAGGGTCAGGGCCTCGCCGAGGTTCTGCGGGAGGGGCTCGATGCCCATCGCGCGGCGCTCGGCGTTGGACAGGGCCCAGACGTCGTCCTCGGCGCCCGGCGGGAGCTCGTAGCCCTCCTCGATGCCCTTCAGGCCGGCGGCGAGGAGGACGGCGTAGGCCAGGTAGGGGTTCGCGCCGGAGTCCAGGGAACGGACCTCCACGCGCGCCGAGCCCGTCTTGCCGGGCTTGTACATCGGGACGCGGACCAGGGCGCTGCGGTTGTTGTGGCCCCAGCAGATGTACGACGGGGCCTCGCCGCCGGCGCCCGCCGTGCGCTCGGAGCCGCCCCAGATGCGCTTGTAGGAGTTCACCCACTGGTTGGTGACCGCGGAGATCTCCGCGGCGTGCCGGAGCAGGCCCGCGATGAAGGAGCGGCCGACCTTGGAGAGCTGGTACTCGGCGCCGGACTCGTAGAACGCGTTGCGGTCGCCCTCGAACAGCGACAGGTGGGTGTGCATGCCGGAGCCGGGGTGCTCGGAGAACGGCTTCGGCATGAACGTGGCGTGGACCCCCTGCTCCAGCGCCACCTGCTTCATGACCAGGCGGAAGGTCATGATGTTGTCGGCGGTGGACAGCGCGTCGGCGTAGCGCAGGTCGATCTCCTGCTGGCCGGGCGCGCCCTCGTGGTGGGAGAACTCCACCGAGATGCCCATCGACTCCAGCATGGTGATCGCCTGGCGGCGGAAGTCCATGCCGACGTTGGTCGGGGTGTGGTCGAAGTAGCCCGAGTTGTCGGCCGGGGTGGGGCGGGAGCCGTCCAGCGGGCGGTCCTTCAGCAGGAAGAACTCGATCTCGGGGTGGGTGTAGAAGGTGAAGCCCAGGTCGGAGGTGCGGGCGAGGGCCCGCTTGAGGACGTAGCGCGGGTCGGCGAAGGACGGGGAGCCGTCCGGCATGAGGATGTCGCAGAACATGCGGGCCGTGCCGGGGGTCTCCGCGCGCCACGGCAGGACCTGGAAGGTGGCCGGGTCCGGCTTGGCGATCATGTCGGACTCGTAGACCCGGGCGAAGCCCTCGATCGCGGAGCCGTCGAAGCCGATGCCCTCGTCGAAGGCCTGTTCCAGTTCGGCGGGGGCCACGGCGACGGACTTGAGGAAGCCCAGCACGTCCGTGAACCACAGGCGTACGAACCGGATGTCGCGCTCCTCCAAGGTCCGGAGCACGAACTCCTGCTGCTTGTCCATCTTCCGCTTCCCCATCCTTGCTGGTCAGGCCGCCTGTCCCCGTACTGCGGGAGGCGGTCGGGCACCTGAGCATCCCACCACAACAGCGTTTCACGCGCGTTGCGGAGCGTGATCGCCCGGGCGTCCTCGCGCCGAAGGCCTGCTGTACGGCACGTGTACTGCGCTCTCGCCCATCTTGCCTGTTCGCACCGCCATCCGTAATGGGCGGCCGGAACGTCCTCTACCGGCCGGAGGCGGCCTCGATCACCGTGTCCAGCAGGGCCCGGGAGCGCTGGAGGTCCCGGATCATGCGATCGATGCGGGCGCGTTCCACCGTCAGTTCGCTGACCAGGCACTCGTCGGCGGGCACGGTGGGCCTGCCGTCGCTGTCGCGCATGCACGGCAGCAGTTTGGCGATCTTCGAGCTGCACAGCCCCGCCGCGTACAGCTCCTGGATGCGCCGCACCCGGTCCACCGCGGCCTCGGTGTACTCGCGGTGGCCGCCCGGGGTCCGCCGGGCCGACAGCAGGCCCTCCTGCTCGTAGTAACGCAGTGAGCGCTCGCTCACTCCGGTACAGCGGGCCAGTTCCCCGATGCGCATGATGCAGATCACAACTTTCCGGCTTGAATCTGACACTGGCGTCAACTTTTACGGTGTTCCCATGATGTATGGGACCACCTCCTACCTCACCGGCCGCCACACGGCGGTACGGCGCCGGCTCCGCACGTCCCTCCGGGCCGCGGCCGGCCGGTAGCGGGCCGCGCGGGGCGTGGACGACCGGCGGTGGGATCACCGGCGGCGGGGCGGCCGGCAGTCGCGAGACGACCGCCCGCGGCAGGACGGCCGGCAGCGGCGGGACGATCGGTTTCCACGGCCGGCGCCCGGATGCCGGACCCTCCCGGGCGGCGGCCGGGGCGCGCGAGGCCGCGCGTCCGGTCGCCCCGGTCCGTACCGCCGCCGCCACCGCCGATCACGCGGTGGGGGCCGGTAGGCGCCACGCCGGCTCCGCGGTACGGAGAAGGTCCGCCGCCGAGGCGTCCTCGCCCGCCGGATTCCTCCCCGGGTGACACCTCCCGCGCCCGGCGTCCGCCAGGACGCCGTCGGGCGCCGGGCGCCGCCTGAACCTCTGCACGATCCGCACCACAAGGAGAAAGCCTGGTGAACACCGAGCCCGAACACACCGTCCACGGACCCGGCCTCACGATCCCGCTGACCGCCGACGACGCCCAAGTGCTGGGCGAGGACGCGGAGTTACTCGCCTCGCTGTTGAGCCAGGCGCTGCACGGCATCGCGCTGTTGCGCGCGGGGCGCGCGTCCGTGGAGGACCTCACGGAAGCCATCGAACGGACCACCGAGCTGATGGAACGGCTGAACGGGATCCGGCGGGCCGAGGTACGCGAGTTCGCCGCGCAGAAGGGCACGCACGGCGCCCTGGCCAGGGCGATGCACCTCACGAGCCGTGCGACGGCCCAGTCCCGCCGCAGGGCGCTGTTGCGGGAGGTGCCGGACGTGATGGAGGAATGGGCCGTCGGCGAGCAGGACTGGAGACCGGAACCGGACTGGAGACAGGAACCGGACTGGGGTCAGGACTGAGGAGGGGCGGGATCGCCGCCCGGTCTTCAGGGCGTTCGAGCCGCCGGGTGTTCAGGCCGTTCGAAGAGGGCCGACGGGGTCCTGGGTGCCGGAACATGGCACGGGTGAGCCCCGACGGGGTCCCACGCGCCGCCACATGGCGCGGGTGAGCCCCGACGGCCCCGCCTTCCGGCGCCGCGCCGCCGCCACGGCAACGGCCCGAGCCGGACCGTTGTCATGGACAGCGATCCGGCTGACGGGGGGGAACAGCGACCGGCCGACGGGGGGAACGGCGCCTTGTCAGTGCTCCACGACCTGGGCTTCCTTCGCCCCGGCGGCGACGCCCTGGGCGGCCCGCGGGCTCTCGACGGGTTCCTGGGTCTTCGCCGGCCGGTCGGCGAGCTTGAGCCAGACCACACCGACGATGATCACGCCGAGCCACACGGCCTGGACCGCGGTGAGGGACTCGTCGAAGAAGACGGGGCCCAGCAGCGCCGCGCCGGCCGCCCCGATCCCCGCCCAGACGGCGTAGCCGATGCTGACGTCGATGGTGCGCAGCGCGACGCTCAGTGCCCACAGGGTGAGCAGGAAGAACACGACGGCGACCAGCGACCAGGTCAGCCGGGTGAAGCCGTGGCTGCCGCCGACGGAGAGCGCGTAGCCGATTTCGAAGACTCCGGCGAGCAGGAGCGTGAGCCAGGAGTTGGCGGAGGAGCGGCCGGTGTCGGACATGTGGGTAGGTCCTCTCGTGAAGGGGGATGGATTGCGGGTGGGCCGCTCAGGCGGCGCCGCTGAGCTGGAGGCCGACGACGCCGACGATGATGGCGAGGATGCCGAGCGCCTTGCGCCAGTTCAGGCGCTGGCCGAAGACCAGCGCGCCGAGCAGGGTGATGCCGACGCCGGCGACGGACGTCCAGATGGCGTAGCCGACGCCGACATTGAAGGTCAGCAGCGCCTTGCTGAGGAAGAAGGTCCCGAGGGCACCGCTGACCAGGGTCGCGATGGTCCACTTGCGGTTCTTGAAGCCCTCGGCCTTGCCGGCCGCGATGGCGACGGCGATCTCGAAGATGTCCGCGATAGCGAGGTAGAGCCACTGCATGAGAAGTCCTTGTGTTCGGTGGAGGCCGGGCTTACGGGGGCAGCCGGCCGTGGAGGGACGCCGTATCGGGCGAACGGTGGTGGCGACGGTGGAGGGGTGGTCCGTCGGGGCGCCGGCGGGAGGTCACACAGCGCCGCGAAGCCCGGGCCGGCCGGGACGGTCGGGACGCGTGCCGCGCCCGCCGGGGGCGGCGGGGCGCCGGGGTGTCCGGGCGTTTCGTTTCGGGTCAGCAGCCGTCGATCCCGCAGGCGGCACCTCGGGCGACGGCCTGTTCGGCCTGGGCGTCGAGCACGGCCTTGCGGACCTGGGCGACGGTGGGGACGCCTTCCAGGCGGTGGCGTTCGGCGATGATGATCGTGGGGGCGACGGAGACGCGGTACGCGGCGGCGGTCCGCAGCGCCTCCTGATGGGTCTCGGTATAGGTGCCGGCGGTCAGCGCCTCGGCGAATCCGGCCCTGTCCAGGCCCAGTTCGGCCGCGATGTCGGTGAGGACGTCCAGCCGGCCGATGTCCCGGTTCTCCTGGAAGAAGGCCCGCAGCATCCGCGGGGTGTACTCCGCGGCCTTGCCGTGCTCGGCCGCGTACTGGTAACCCTCGAACGCCAGCCGGGTGTAGGGCTGCGGCGAGACGGTGGGCAGGGTGATGTCCACGCCCATCCGGCGGGCCATCGGATACACCGAGCGGGCCCAGATCGCCGGCAGGTACTCGTCCTCGGGCCGCAGCGTCGGGGTCGGGTAGGGCCGCAGCTCGAACGGCATCCACTCGATCTCGACGTCCAGGTCGTGGGTGGCCTCGTGCAGCGGGCCCTCGGCGAGCATGCAGAACGGACAGACGTAGTCCGACCAGACCTTGATGCCGACCTTGCCGGTCTCCGTCCCGGTCACACCGGTCTCCGTCCCGGCCACACCAGTCTCCGTCCCGGTCACACCGGTCTCCGTCCCGGTCACATCCGCCTCCGGTTGAGGGCGAGGAATTCTTCGAACGGCTTCGTCGCTTCCGGCAGCGGCAGCGAGGTGACCTCGATCTGCCAGTCCGACGGGTCCTTGGCGAAGATCGAGTACGACCCCGAGTAGTCGAAGCCGTAGCGTGCGGCCGTCTCGCGGTCGGCGACGTGGACGATGTGGCCGACGTTGAAGTGCAGCGAAGCCATGTAGCACAGGGCGCAGGGCTCGCCGGAGGCGATCAGTGTGGCCCCGGCGGTGGCGTGCAGCCCGTACGTGGCGGCGGCCTCGCGCAGGGCGACCACCTCGGCGTGCGCGGTGGGGTCGTCGTCCTCGCGGACCCGGTTGACGCCGGTGCCGAGGATGCGGCCGCCGTTGACCACCACACCGGAGAACGGGATGCCGCCCTTGGCGACGTGTTCGCGGCTGATCCGTACCGCCTCGCGGGCGTACTCGGTCAGCTCGCTCTCTGAGAGTTCGAAAGTGGACATAGGTGCTCCCCGCCTCAGACCGTGGCCGGGCGGCGCGGAAGGCCGCCGCCGGGGAGCGGGACGGAGGGGACCGTCCGTAAGGACGCGCACTCCCCCTCCGGCGTGCTCGCGGATGTCATGGGATCCAACACGGGAACCTCCATATTTGCTTGTACGTGCATATTACGGCGACCCATGGCGCCCGGCGATAGGGGTCTGGGAGCAGCACGAAGCTTGCATGAACATGTATCTTGTTGTCAATGCGCCGCTGAGAAGGAGCTGCACCATGACCACGACCTCCTATACGCCGGCTGCCGCCTCCGACCAGGCCATGTGGGGGAAGGTCCTCGCCCTGCACGCGCAAGTCGAGCGCCGGCTCACCCAGGCCCTGCAACGCAAGCACGGCATCGGGCTCTCGGAGTTCCGCGCCCTGGAGTGCCTGGTCCACGCGAAGGCCGGCGAGCTGCGCATGCAGGAACTCGCGGACAAGGTCGGGCTGGGGCAGAGCTCGGTGACCCGCCTGGTCGGCAGGCTCTTCTCGGCCGGTTTCGCCTTCCGCGACCTGTGTCCGGGGGACAAACGCGGCGTCTACGCCGTCATCACCGACGAGGGCAAGGAGCGCTACGCCGACGCCCGCGGCACCTACTCCGAGGTCCTGAGCGCGGCGCTGAACACCGCCGGCGCCACCCCTGAGCTGGCCGGGACGGTCCAGGCGCTGCGCAGCGCCCATTGAGCGCGCCGCCGCCCACCGCCTCCGACCCAGGCCCCGGCACCGAAAATTCACCGAAAGCCGCCCACGGGCGGCTTTCGGCGTTTGCAGCCCCCCTTCGACCCCGCCCCTGACGGGCGCCCGGCCCCGCGCGCCCACGGCCCTTCCCGGCGTCCCGGCACCGAGACGACAGGCGTTGCAGCCGAAACACTTGGTTACCCAAGCAAATACGGAGCGCAACCGTCCACGACAGCGGTGTGAGCTGCATCACTGTATGCAGCTCAATAACATGCTTGATTCTGCATACAGCTCCGGTACGGTTGATCCCGCCTCGATCACGGGGAGTGACGCAGAGCCTTTCGTACGGTAACCATCGGGCTCCGCGGTTTCTCTGGCGCGACTCATGCGCCGCCTCCCTCCGGTTCTGATCACTTTCGCTTGTACAGGTGCACGACTTGGCAGGTGCACGAATGGGGGAACCATGTCTTTGTTACGCCTTTTAGACGTGCTCGCCGGGCACGCCCGGCGCCGGCCCGATCAGGTCGCCCTGATCCGGGGCGAGCAGCAGGTGACGTACCGGGAACTGGCCGGTCTCGCCGAGGACTTAGCCGGCGCCCTGGACGGCCTCGGGCTCGACCGGCGGCAGCCGCTGTGCGTGCCCGCGCACAAGACGCCCGCGACGATCGCCCTGCTCATCGGCGCCTTCCGGGCCGGTTACGCGGTTCTCGCGCCCTCGCCCGAACTGGGCTCCGCCGCCCGTGCGGCGCTCGCCGCGCAAGCCCGGTGCTCCCTGGTGGTGACCGTCGACGACGAAGGGGTGCTCGACACCTCCCCGGTCGTCCCGGACGAGCGGGCCGCCCGGGGCTTCGACCCCGTGGACCCCGCCACCGCGCCCCTGCTGCTCACCACCTCCGGCTCCACCGGCACGCCGAAGATCGTGCCCATCCCCAGTGACGCCTTCGAGCGGTTCGCCGACTGGGCGGCCGGCCGGTTCGGCCTCACCGAGCGGGACACCCTGCTGAGTTACGCGCCCCTGAACTTCGACCTCTCCCTGCTCGACGTCTGGACCGCCCTGTGGCTGGGCGCGCGCTGCGTCCTCGTGGCGCAGGAGTCCAGCGCGGACGCCCGCCACCTGCAGGAACTGGTCACCCGGCACGAGGTCACCTTCGTCCAGGGCGTGCCCATGCTGCACCGGCTGCTCACCCAGGACGGTGCCGTCCATCCGACCGTCCGCACGGTGATCTCCACCGGGGACGCACTGCCGCGGACGCTGCTGGAGCAGCTCGGCACGGCCTTTCCCGCCGCCGGCTTCCACAACGTCTTCGGGTGCACCGAGACCAACGACAGCTTCATCCACGACATCGATCCGGCGCGGGCCGGCGAGGAGACCCCCATCGGCCGGCCGCTGCCCGGAGTGCGGGCGCTGCTGCTCGACGACGAGGGACGGATCCTCGACGGTCCCGGCACCGGTGAACTCCTGGTGACCACTCCGTTCCAGACCCGCGGCTACCTCGAACGCTCCCGCAACGAGGGCGTGTTCGTGCCCGCCCCCGACGGCGGCGACGAGGTCTTCTACCGCACCGGCGACCTCGTCACCCGGGACGCCGACGGCCTGTACCGGCTGCGCGGACGCACCGACTTCCAGGTCAAGGTCCGCGGTGTGCGGACGAACGTGCAGGAGGTCGAGAACGTCCTGGCGGCTCATCCCGACGTCGCCGAGGCCGCCGTCGTGGCGATCCCCGACCCCGAGGCCGGCTACCGGCTGCACGCCCAGGTGACCCGGCGGCCCGGTACGTCGCTCACCTCGCTGCGGCTGCGCACGCACAGCGCCGAGCGGCTGCCGCGCCACGCCATTCCGTCCTCCGTGCTCGTGGGCGACGTCCCGCTGCCCCGCACGTCCACCGGAAAGCCCGACCGCAACCTCATCAAGGCAGCACGACAGAAGGAAAACCACTCATGACCTCCCTGGCAGAAGAGATCCGTGGCTATGTCGTCGCCGAGTTCCTCGACGGCGAGGACACGGCGGACCTGACCGCCGACTTCGACCTCATCACCAACGGTGTCGTCGACAGCCTGGGCGTGGTCCGGATCGTCTCGCACCTCTCCCGGACCTACTCGATCCCGGTCGACGACATCCCCCTGGTCCCGGACAACTTCCGCAGCATCGGCGCGATGTCGGCGTTCGTCGAGGACGCGACCAAGGCCGCCGTCTGAGCCGGCGTCCGCCTTCCACCCCATACACCCGAAGGTGCTCCCGGAGCGCTCCTCGGAACTGTTCCGGGAAGACCCCTCACACCCAAGGAGACTGACATGATCGTCCGCAGCATCAGCGAGCTGGCCCCCGTCGAGTGGGGCAACGGCACCAGCCACCGTCTGCTCACCGAGGCCGACGGCATGGGGTTCACCGTGTGCGAGACCCTCGTCCGCAAGGGCACCCAGAGCGCCCTGCAGTACCGCCGTCACCTCGAGGCCTGCTACTGCACGGGCGGTTCCGGCGAGGTCGTCACGGCGTCCGGTGAACGCTTCAAGATCACGGAGGGCACCATCTACGCCCTCGACGAGCACGACCCGCACTACCTCATAGCCTCCGACTACGAGGACCTGAGACTGGTCTCCGTCTTCAGCCCGGCGCTGCGCGGCGACGAGAAGCACACGCTGTCTCCCGACGGCTTCTCCCAGTACTGAGTTCCCGCGGCGCGGGGCCCGCTCCGACGGCGGAGCGGGCCCCGGCCCCGGCCCCGATCAGCGACGTACCGGAAGGCAGCACCCGCATGACACCCGCACCGTCCGCACCGCGGACCTCGGACACCGGCACCGGCACGGACACCGGAACGGACCTGTACACCCTGGCCGCCCCCTGGGCGGACGAGCTCAACCGCGACCTCGACGAGTGGGACGCCCGCGCCGAGTTCCCCTGGGACAAGTGGAAGGCGGTCCAGCGCTCCGGACTGCTCACCGTCCCCTTCGAGCCGCGCTACGGCGGCCGTGGCGCCGGCCTGACCGACACGATGCGCGCCCTGGAGGGCTTCGGGCGCACCTGCCGCGACGCCGGCCTCGGCTTCTCCGCCTCCACGCAGATCGTCAGCGTCGGCGTCCCGCTTCAGGCGTTCGGCTCCGAGGAGCTCAAGTCCCGTTTCCTGCCCGGGATCGTCGCGGGCGACCTGATCACCGCGCACGCCATCACCGAGCGGGACAACGGCTCGGACGCCCTGAACATCTCCACCACCGCGGTCCGGGACGGCGACGACTACGTCATCGACGGCGGCAAGATGTTCATCACGAACGCGCCGATCGCCGACCTCTTCCTGCTGTACGTGCGCACCGGCGCGCCCGGCCCGTTCGGTCTGAGCGTCTTCCTGGTCGAGCGGGACGCCCCCGGCCTGAGGGTCGGTGAGCCGCTGGGCAAGATGGGGCTGCGGACCTCGCCGCTGGCCGAGGTGACCTTCGAGGGGCTGCGCGTGCCCGCCGCCCGACGCATCGGCCAGGAGGGCGCCGGCTTCCTGATCCTCGACCACGTGATGAAGCGGGAGGTCCTCTTCTCCTTCTCCCTCACGCTGGGCGAGATGGAGCACCGTCTGGAGCGCGTGGTCCAGTACGCCAAGTCGCGCCGCCAGTTCGGCGAACCGATCGGCTCCTTCCAGGGGGTCTCGCACCGGATCGCGGACATGAAGATCGCGGTCGAGACCGCCCGCAAGTGGCTCACCGACACCGGTGCCAAGGTGGCGGCCGGCCGGGACGCGTCGATCGACGTCGCCGCGACCAAGACCGTGGTCAGCGAGGCCAACAAGCGCACCGCGCTCGACGCCGTGCAGATCTTCGGCGGCCAGGGCTACCTCACCGCCACCGGCATCGAGCGGGACGTCCGCAACGCGGTCGGCGGAACCATCTACTCCGGCACCAGCGAGATCCAGCGCAACCGCATCGCCTCCCTCCTGGGCCTGTGATCCGGGCCCTGACGAAAGGATCAGCATGACCGCGCTCACCGCGGACGACCTGCGACGACTCACCGCGCCCACCGACTTCCTCGACTACGAGAGCGACTCCGTCCAGTCCTTCGTCGACGAGGCGGTCACCGACCGCGGCGCGGACAAGCGCCGGCTGGCCGTGGAGCTCTACTACGCCGTCCGCGACGAGGTCTTCTACGAGGTGTACGGGGCCGACCTGTCCGAGCGGGGGCTGCGGGCCAGCCACACCGCGGCCACCCGCAAGGGCTTCTGCCTGCACAAGTCGGCGCTGTACGCGGCGGCCTGCCGGGCCGTGGGCATCCCCGCCCGGGTCCACTACGGCGATGTGCGCAACCACCTCGCCTCGGACCGGCTGCGCGCCCACATCGGCGGGGACGTCTTCTTCCACGGCCTCAACTCCGTGTATCTGGACGGCAAGTGGGTCAAGGCCACCCCGGTCTTCAACAAGCTCCTGTGCCGGCTGTACGGGATGAAGCCGCTGGAGTTCGACGGCACCGCCGACAGCCTCCACCACCCCTTCGACGACCAGGGCCGCCAGAGCATGGAGTTCCTGACCGACCACGGCGGCTTCGACGACGTGCCCTACGCGTTCGTGATGGCGAACATGCGCCGCAAGCACCCCGGCTTCCTGGACGACTCCGGCACCGGCACGGTCCGCGGCGGCTCGCTGGCCGCCGAGGCGTCCGTCTGACCCGGCCCGACGACAAGGAGACACCGAGATGAGCACCATCCGAGCGCAGAAGGACGGCTGGGAGGCGCGGGCGCGCGTCGGTGTGGTCGTCCCGCACGCGGACGTCGGTCCGGAGTCGGAGTTCCAGGCGATGGCGCCCGAGGACGTGTTCGTGCACGGTTCGCGCGTCCACTTCGGCGCGATGCGGGCCGGCGGCGAGATGGACCCGAAGATCCCGCACGACCCGGTGCGGGCCTTCGTGGAGCCCCCGCACATCGACGACGCGGTGGAGCTGCTGGCCGCCTCCCCGCTCGACGTGATCGCGCTCGGCTTCACCAGCTCCGCCTACGTCCTCAAGGCGAGCGGCGAGAAGGAGCTGTTCGCCCGGCTCGAACAGCGCACGCGGGGCCTGCCGCTCACCGGCACCACCACGGCGGCCGTGGCCGGCTTCACCGCGCTCGGCGCCCGGCGGATCGCGCTGGTCAACCCGCCGTGGTTCGACGACCGGCTCTCCGGGCTCGGCGCGGACTACTTCACCGAGCAGGGCTTCGAGGTCGTCCACCACGGCCCGTGCGGGCTGCCCAGCAACCAGAAGCTGATCACCCCGGAGGCGCTGTCGGAGTGGATCCGCTCCACGGTCGCCCGGCACCGGCCCGACGCGGTCCTGGTGGCCGGCAACGGCATCCGGGCGGTGGGTGTCATCGACGCCCTGGAGCGGGAGCTGGACTTCCCGGTGCTGACCGCCAACCAGGTGCTGTTCTGGCACGCCCTGCACCTGGCCGGGGCGCACGAGACGGCCGAGGGGCTCACGGGGTACGGCAGGCTGTTCGGCACCCGGCCGGCGGGAGGCGCGGCATGAGCCTGCTGGCGGCCGACGGACACGTGGCCCTGTTCGTCACCGACGAGGGCGACGCCCGCCAGCTCCCCCTGGTGTGCTGGCGCGACAACGGCACCGCCGTGCACGGCATGGTCCTGTACCGGGGGGCGCTGCGCCAGGCCGAGCAGGTCCCGGGCTTCCGCCGTTATGCCGGTCCCCTGGAGCACGACACCCCGGCGCCCCACGGGTACGCCTCCCGCTATCCCCTGGAGAGCGACACCCTCGTGCGGCGCGGAAACGTCTCCTTCCACCCCTGACGGCGGGCTGACGGGCGTGGAGGGGGTGAGCGACTCCACGCCCGTTTAATTTGCATCTTATATGCAACTTTTCATAGCGTGACGGTGACCCGACATCTCATGAGGAGTCGTGATGCTGACCGAGCAGTCCGCAGCCACCGTCCGCGCCACCCTGCCCGCCGTCGGCGCGGCCATCGGCGAGATCACCGAGCGGTTCTACGACCGTCTCTTCGCCGCCCACCCCGAACTGCTGCGGGACCTGTTCAACCGCGGCAACCAGGCCGCCGGCACCCAGCGGCAGGCCCTCGCCGGCTCCATCGCCGCCTTCGCCACGCACCTGCTGGACCACCCCGACCGGCGGCCGGACGCGATGCTCGCCCGCATCGCCCACAAGCACGCCTCCCTGGGCGTGGCACCGGAGCAGTACAGCGTCGTCCACGAGCACCTCTTCGCCGCGATCGCCGAGATCCTCGGCGAGGCCGTCACCCCCGAGGTGGCCGCCGCCTGGGACGAGGTCTACTGGCTGATGGCCAACGCGCTCATCGCGATCGAGAAGCGGCTCTACGAGGAGAGCGGCGGCCCGGGTATGCGCCGCTGGGAGGTGGTCGAGCGGGTCGAGGAGACCGCGGACGTCGTCACCTTCCGGCTGCGCCCGGCGGACGGCGGCCCGGTCACGGCCTTCCGCGCCGGTCAGTACGTCTCCGTCGGCGTCACCCTGCCCGACGGCGCCCGGCAGATACGGCAGTACAGCCTGACCGGGGCGCCGGCCGAGTCGGTGCGCCAGTTCAGCGTCAAGCGGGTGCACGGCGGCGCCACGCCCGACGGCGAGGTCTCCACCCACCTGCACGCACACGTCCGGCCCGGTGACGTCCTGGAGCTGTCCGAGCCCTACGGCGACCTCGTCCTGGACGCCGGCGACGACACCCCGGTGCTGCTCGCCTCGGCGGGCATCGGCGTGACCCCGATGATCGCGATGCTGGCCGGCCTCGCCGCCGGCGGCCACCGCGGCCCGGTCACCGTGGTCCACGGCGACCGCTCCCCCGCCGACCACGCCCTGCGCGCCGACCACACCTCCTACGCCGGCAAGCTGTCCGACGCCGAGACGCACTTCTTCTACGAGCGGGACGCCGGGCCGGGCACCCGCACCGGTCTGGTCGACCTGGCGGACATCGCCGTACGGCCCGGCACGCGCGCGTACCTGTGCGGTCCGCTGCCGTTCATGCGCGCCGTCCGCGCCCAGCTGATCGACAAGGGCGTGGCCCCGGCCGACATCCACTACGAGGTGTTCGGCCCCGACCTGTGGCTGGCGCAGGGCTGACGGACGGCCTGACGCGCCCGCCGGGGGCCGACCGGGTCCCGGCCGCCGGCGTTCGGCCCATCGGCCCAGCCGAGTAGCACGCGGTGTGTCCGTCGCCCACGATGAGGCAACGAAACCCTCATCCCAGGGACGGCACCATGCCCACAGGACGACTCACCGGCCCCGCCGGGAGTACGCGACGGATCACCGCGGCGAGCGCCCTCGGCGGCGTCCTGCTCGTCGGCGCGCTCACCGGCTGCGGCGACGGCGGCGGTCAGGACACCGGTTCCTCGCCCCGTACCGGCACTCCCCGTACACCGAACGCCTCATCCTTCAGCGGAGAACTGCCGTCGGCCCTGGCGTCCTCGGCGTCCGCGGCCGTCAGCTCGGCGAGCGTCTCGGCCTCCGCGGCGGCCTCGTCCGCCTCGGCGCGCGCCTCGGAGTTCGAGGCGTCGGTGGAGGCCGAGACCCACCGCAGGAACGCGGCGGCGGAGAAGGAACTGAAGAAGGTCCACGGCCGCGGCAACGCGCTCGCCGAGGTGGGGATGACGGGCATCCCCACGGCGGAGACCGGGGGCGTGCTCGCGGTTCGGATCACCATCACCAACAAGACGGACAGCGAGGCGTCGTATGCCGTCCAGGTCGACTTCAAGAACGCGGACGGCAAAGTCGTCGAGACCCGGTACACCGGCGCCGAGCGTCTTCGGCCGGGCAAGAACGAACAGCCGATCGTCTTCAGCCATCAGCCGCCGGAACCGCGTCTGACGCCGGTCCTCGCCAAGGCGCAGCGCTACTGAACCCGCTTGTCCCCGTCCGCCGGCCCCCGTGAGATACCGAGCAGCAGGGGGCCGGTCGGGTCGGTGACGATGTCGGCGACGGTGACCGGGTCCAGGGTGGCGAAGAACGCTTCCTGGGCCCGTCGCAGCGCTCCCCGCAGCAGGCAGCCGGAGCGCAGCGGGCAGCCCGGCGTGCCCTCGCAGTCCACCACGTCGCCCTCGCCCTCGAAGGTGCGCACCACCGCGCCCACGGACGCCGTGCGGCCCTTGTCCGTCAGCGCCAGCCCGCCGCCCCGGCCCCGGCGGGCGTCGACCAGGCCCAGGTGCTGGAGCTCGGCGACCACCTTCGTGGCATGCGTGTACGGCACGTCCATGTCGGCGGCGACCTGGCGGGTCGTGGGGGTGGCGTCGGCCGCGACCGCGAGTCGCATCAGGACGCGCAGGGCCAGATCGGTGGAGCGCAGCAGCCGCATACGGCGAGCGTAGGTAATGCGCACCCTGGCGCCAAATCATCCCCGCCGCCGTGAGATCCCTACGGAAGTCGCCCCTTCCCGCATTACGATCAGCGAGCCCCACCGTCCCCACCCACTCCTCTCGCGAAGGACACGTCTCATGGGCTCCGGCAAGAACAGCAGCACCGCCGCGCGCAAGGCGCGCATAGACGAGATGCGGCGCGCCGAGCGTGCCCGGGACCGCCGTAACCGGATCCTCGCCATCGCCGCGAGCGTGGTGGTCGTCGCCGGTCTCGTCGTCGGCGGCGTGGTGCTCGTGAACTCGCAGTCGGACGACAAGGACTCCACCGCGAGCGGTGACGCCAAGGGCTCCGGCGACTCCGGGCACTTCACCACCGGCAAGGACGGGGTGCGGACCTGGTCGGGCAAGCTGGCCCGTACCCATGTGACGACCAAGGTGTCGTACCCGATGCACCCGCCGGTCGGCGGCAACCACAACCCGGTCTGGCTGAACTGCAACGGTGACGTGTACACCGAGCCGGTGCCGGAGGAGAACGCCGTGCACTCGCTGGAGCACGGCGCGGTCTGGGTGACGTACACCGACAAGGCGCCCAAGGCGGACGTCGACGCGCTCGCGGCGAAGGTGAAGAGCACTCCGTACTCGCTGATCAGCCCGTACGAGAACCAGGACGCCCCACTGCTGCTGTCGGCGTGGGGCCACCAGGTGGCGGTCAAGAGCGCGAAGGACCCGGAAGTGGACAAGTTCTTCCAGACGTACGTGCAGGGTGACCAGACGCCCGAGCCGGGCGCCTCGTGCACCGGCGGGGTCATGAAGTGAGCGGGCGTTCCATCGGCTGGGTCGCCGGGACCGCGGCGGCGGTGCTCGTCGCGGCCGGCGCGATCACCTACGCGGTCGCCCAGGACGGCGGCGACTCCACGACGCGGACGCCGGACGCGCGGTCGGCCGACGCGGGCTTCGCACGGGACATGGCCGTCCACCACCAGCAGGCCGTCGAGATGTCGTACATCGTGCGGGACCGCACGAAGGACGAGGAGGTGCGCCGGCTCGCGTACGACATCGCGCAGACGCAGGCCAACCAGCGCGGGATGATGCTGGGCTGGCTGGATCTGTGGGGGCTGCCGAAGGTGTCGGCCGACCCGCCGATGACGTGGATGGGCATGGGCGACATGCCTCCCGGCAAGGACGGCGCGCTGATGCCGGGGATGGCCACCAACACCGAGCTGAAGAAGCTCCAGTCGCTCGACGGCAAGCAGGCGGAGGTCTTGTACCTCCAGCTGATGACGGAGCATCACAAGGGCGGCATCCACATGGCCGAGGGCTGTGTGGAGAAGTGCACGGTCGGGGTGGAGAAGCGGCTCGCGCAGGGCATGGTGGACGCGCAGCAGTCGGAGATCGAGCTGATGGCGGGGATGCTCAAGGAGCGGGGCGCACGCCCGCGTTCATGACACAAAGGGCGAAATCGCCCCGCCTGAACGCCGCTTGATCGTCTCTTGACTCCCCCGTTCCCCTGGCATGAACGGTTCATCGCAAGAGTGGCCCCACCAGCCACTACATGCAGGTGAACCGCATCGCAGGGGGTTCTATGAGATCCGACCGCGCCACCATGCGCGCCGGTGTGAGCATGGCGGCGACACTGCCGCTGATCGCCGGCGCGCTGGCGCTGGGCATACCCGCGGCCCACGCCGCCGACAGCCCCGCACGTGCCGTACTGAAGGGCACCAAGCCGCTGTGGGCCACGGCCAAGGCGGACAAGGGCGCGACCCCGGACGGCGCCCCGGTCAAGGCCCGCGTCTACCTGGCCGGCCGGGACGCGGCCGGCCTCGCCGCCTACGCCGAGGCGGTGTCCGACCCCGCCTCCCCGCTCTACGGCAAGTACCTGAGCGCCAAGCAGGCCCAGGCCCGCTTCGGCGCCACCAAGGCCCAGGTGGCCGCCGTGAAGTCCTGGCTGACGTCGGCCGGGCTGACCGTCACCGAGGTCACCCCGCGCTACGTCGCCGTCTCCGGTGACGTAGCCGCCGCCGAGAGGGCCTTCGGCACCCAGCTGCACGATTTCGCCAAGGGCGCGAAGACCTACCGCGCCCCGGCCGCGACGGCCTCCGCGCCCGCCTCCCTCAAGGGCGCCGTCCTCACGGTCACCGGCCTGGACAACGCCCCGCACAAGGCGCGCCACGCCGACCAGCTGCCGCCCCCGGACGCGGTGTTCAAGAACTCCGGCCCGTTCTCCTCGTACTACGGCTCGAACGTCGCGACGACGCTCCCGGACGCCTACGGCGGGAAGATCCCGTACGCGGTCAAGGGCTACACCGGCAGGCAGCTGCGCGCCGCGTACGGCGCGGGCACGTACACCGGCCGCGGGGTGCGCATCGCGATCACGGACGCGTACGCCTCGCCGACGATCGCCTACGACGCCGCGCGGTACGCCGTGAAGAACGGCGACGCGCCCTGGAAGACCGGGCAGCTCCACCAGGTCCTCCCGAAGAACTACACCAAGACCGAGGAGTGCGGCGCGGCCGGCTGGTACGGCGAGGAGACCCTCGACGTCGAGGCGGCCCACGCGGTGGCGCCGAACGCCGAGGTGACGTATGTCGGCGCGGCCTCCTGCTACGACGACGACCTGCTGGACTCCCTCGGCAAGATCGTCGACGACCACCTGGCCGACATCGTCTCCAACTCCTGGGGCGACATCGAGGCCAACCAGACGCCGGACCTCGCCGCCGCGTACGACCAGGTCTTCCAGCTGGGCGCGGTGCAGGGCATCGGCTTCTACTTCTCCTCCGGCGACAACGGCGACGAGGTCGCCAACACCGGCACGAAGCAGGTCGACACCCCGGCCAACTCGGCGTGGGTGACGGCGGTCGGCGGTACGTCGCTGGCGGTCGGCAAGGGCGACACGTACCTGTGGGAGACCGGCTGGGGCACCGAGAAGTCCTCGCTGTCGGCCGACGGCAAGACGTGGGAGAACTTCCCCGGCGCGTTCACCTCCGGTGCGGGCGGCGGCACGAGCAAGACGGTTCCGCAGCCGTACTACCAGAAGGGCGTGGTCCCCGACTCCCTGGCCAAGGCGAACAACGCCGCCGGCAACCGGGTGGTCCCCGACATCGCGGCCATCGCCGACCCGAACACCGGGTTCCTGGTCGGCCAGACGCAGACCTTCCCCGACGGCACGGAGCGGTACGACGAGTACCGCATCGGCGGCACGTCGCTGGCGGCGCCGGTCATCGCGGCGGTCCAGGCCCTGGCCCAGGAGGCGCGCGGCGGCGCACCCCTCGGCTTCGCCAACCCCGCGATCTACGCCAAGTACGGCAAGCGGGGCGTCTACCACGACGTCACGGACAACCCCACGGGCTCCGGTCTCGCGGTGGCCCGCGTCGACTTCGCCAACGGCCTCGACGCGACGGGGGGTCTGCTGTACTCGGCCCGCGTCCTCGGCCACGACAGCTCCCTGTCGGCGGTCAAGGGCTACGACGACGTGACGGGCGTCGGTTCCCCGGCGAACGGGTACGTGCAGTCGTTCCGCAAGCGGTAAGCGTGTAGACCTGCTGGGGGCGTGGGGTTCTGCCTCACGCCCCCTTCGCGTCGCTGGCGCTCTGAACGAAGGACTGACAACCCGCTTCCGCCGGGAATATGGTGGGCCGCGCGAGCGACCGCTGGGGCTGCCCGACTACTTCGACGAAGGCGTCCCCGGGTGGCTGTCAGGCCTCGCGACCCCGAGCAGCCGCGCTACTACGGTTCGATCGCCTCTCGGAAGGTTCAGTTCGTGACCTCGTACGTCTGCCCCAGCTGTGACATCGACTTCGGTTACCCGCAGGGCCTGTCCATCCATCAGGAGCTCGGCTGCGAGTGGGGCGACGACGAGACCGGCGGCGACGCCAAGTACTGCTGCGGCATGATCTATGAGGACGGCGAGTCCACCTGCCACAGCTGCGGGGAGCCGCTGTAACTCTGCCCCGCTCAGGCGGCGGCCGTTCAGCCGGACAACCTCACTAGCCTCACTCATTCACCAGCCCGAGGGAGCGCAGGGTGCCCGGCGGTACATCAGCACCTTCCAGCGCGTCGGCGAGCCGCAGGGCACGGTTGGCGATGAGTAGGTCACGGGGTTCTTCGGGTACGTCGTGGCCGGCGCGGGTCAGCCATGCGGCGATCTCGCGCCAGGAGTAGAACTCCGTTCCGCCGGAGGAGGCTTCCGGCTCCGGGAATCCGGGGCGCCGGGCCAGGTTGAACAGCTCCTGTCCACAGCGCTGGGCCGCCTCCTCCAACGTCACAGTGTCGTCGTGACGCACACCGACCGCCCGCAGGCCCGGGATGAGTCGGATGTCGCGCGCCACCTGTGCGACGGCGTCCAGGAGTGTCGGGGCCTCGATGTCACACGACAGCTCCCGCAGCCTGTCCGGGTCCGGGTGGTGCGGGTAGTCCTCGGGGTTCTCGGGGCCCAGCGTGTAGGACACCGAGCCATCCGCGAAGGCGTCGCAGTGGTCGAAGGCATCGGCCTGCTCGCGGGTGAGGGGCTGGTTGACCAGGAGGGTGAAGCTCCACTCGGACACGGCGACGGCCCTTTCAGTGCTGGTGGCCCTGGACGAACCGGTCAATGCGCTTTGCCTCGTTGCCAGGATTCTTCGGGGTGCCCGAGACGATGTGGCGCGCTCCGCAAGAGCAGCACACCACCCACCCCCATCGGTGCCCCTTCTTGTCCGGGACCACCTGGCAACCCGCTCTCCTCGCCCTGTCCAGAGCCGCCGCGACATCGCCGTCTTGGTGCCGTCCCTTGGAAATCACGGCAGGACACTACCGACCGCGACGTGGAAACGACGGTGTGCGACACGTGGGCCGCCGTGTCGCTCGCTACTGCGACTTGAGTGCGGTGATGAAGGGGGTCCAGGCGGTGGCGGGGAGGATGAGGGTGGGGCCGTCGGGGCGCTTGGAGTCTCGGACGGGGACGAGGCCGGGGATGTTGTCGGCGACCTCTACGCAGTGGCCGCCGTCGCCGTTGCTGTAGCTCGACTTGCGCCAGAGGGCGGCGCCGGGGAAGTCGCCGGCCACTTCGACACAGTTGCCGCCGCTTTCGTTGCTGTGGCTGCTCTTGAACCAGCGAGCGTCACTCAAGTGCATGGGGTTGCTTGCCATTTCGGTAGTCCTCAGCTGCTTGCTCAATGAGGTTCAGGGACGCCTCAGGATCCAGCGCAGCGGCCCTGAGACGACCGTATGCCTTCGAGTACTGCTTCACGAGCACCGGGTCGTCGATCAACTGACCGCTGTACATGCCCTCGGTGTACATGACCGGTGGCGCATCAGCAAAGGTCATGAACCTCGCCATACCCATCATGAACGGGTGTGCGCCCAACTTCCGCGGTACAAGTTGCGCAAAGGCCCTGCGCCGGCGAAGCACTTGCGCGATGTGGGCCAGTTGTTCGGCCATTTCGTTTGGCGGAAGGATCGGCTGCAACAGGACCGCCTCATGCAGAATGATCCAGCTTTCGGGTGAATCCTCGTCCTCGTAGAGCCACGCGCGGCTGCGGCGATCAGCAACCTTGACCGCCAGCCTCTCCTCAGGCTCTGCGGGGTACGCAGACAAGACCACGGCCCTGATGTACGGCTCCAACTGAAGCGGTCCGGGGATCAACATCGGATCCCACTCCTCGAACTCCAGCGCGTGCTTCTCCAACTCAAGCACATCTGCGAAGTACTCGGCGTGACTACTCTTCCTCGCCTTCCGCACGTCCTCGCAACGTCGCTCGAAGAAACCATCTGTCCCCAGGACCCGATCCGCGTGCCGGGCCAAATCGAGGGGCATGCGTCGCTCTCCTCGCTCGATGTCGCTCTTGCCGTAGAAGCTGCCCTGGAGGAAAGCTTCCAGTGACAGGCCTGCCGCCTCCCTCTTCCACCGCAACTCCTTGCCGTAGAAGGCCGGGACACTGATCGAGCCGTCGATGTCCTTGCCGAGAGCCATCGTTCACCCTCTTCCGCTGCCGTGATCGCGAACGCGAAACCCCTTTCACGGTAGCGAGCTCGGCGACATTCTGTGAGGCGTTCGTCACACACTGCACAGAAGAGAAGGTTGCAGCCCCCACATGTCCGACCACTCCCCCGCGCCCTACGTCGTCACCCTCTGCGTAGAGGAACTACGCGCCGCCCTCGCCCTGCACGGCATCACGCTTCCGTCGCTCCAGGTCGACCTGCCGAGCTTCGCCGATTCGCACAGCTCCGGGCTCGTCTCGCTCGGGAACTGCAACACGACCACGGCGCGGGCCCTCGCCGCCGCGCTGCGGAAGGCGGTGGACCAATGATCACGTCCCTGGAGTTCCAGCTGCTGGCGACGCCGAAGGCTGCGCCGGTCCTCCGTCACCAGCTCCGTGACCACGGGTACGACGTGCGGCTGTGCGCTACCGAGTTGCTGACGAATGTCATCGACCACTTGGGCGACGGTACGCCGGTGACCGTGCGCGTCATCGGTACGGCACCCCATCGCGGCCGTACCCGTATCGAGGTGACCGATCCTGATCCGCGCGCGTTGCCCGTTCTGCTCTCCGCGACGGCGTCGGAGGAGTCGGGGCGGGGTCTGGCGCTTGTGGATGCGTTGGCCGAGTGCTGGGGGGTGGTGCAGGGGGCCGACTGCAAGACGGTGTGGTGTGAGCTGAGGCACTGAAGAAGTTGCCGTGGGGCCGCCCGCTTCTTGGTCAGTGTCGTGCCTCCGCGAGGTGAGTCAAGGGCGCGTTCCGCGTCGGCTGCGCCGATGGGCCTGCGGCCCACCCTTGACACACCTCGCTCCAGCACGGGTTAGAAGCGAGCGGGCAGCCCGGGGAAAGTGGCCGGCTGAACCAGGTCGGGCCCTACCGTCGGCTGCGTACGCATCGTGGGTCGGGGGATGCGCGTCCGCGCCTCGCCTGCACGCCGGGTCGGCCAAGCGGCCTGCGGGTCGGTGGGGTGTGCGCGGTCGCGTCTCGCCAGCACGCCGGGTGGGATTGGCGGCTTGGACGTCGTCTTACGACCTGACGCCCCATGTCTCGTTTTGGGAATACCTTTCCAAAATCACCCGGGTGGTCACGTCTGCCGCGCTCCCGCCTCCCTCCCGCCCCCCGCGCGGGCCGATACTGGCCGCCATGACAGGTAATGCCTCCACACCGGTTCCGTTCTCCCGGATCAAGATTCGGGTCGGGGCCCTGGTGTTCTGCGGTGACGACGTGGCCCTCATCCGGCGCGACCGCACCGACTCGACCCACTACACCCCGCCCGGCGGCAACGTCGAGCACGGCGAAGACCTCCGCCGGGCCCTCGCCCGGGAACTCGCCGAGGAACTCGACCTCGACATCGGCCAGGCCGAAGGCGGCGACCTGCTGTGGGTCATCGACCAGCGCGTCACCCGCCCCGGCCCCACCCCGCCCCCGCGCAAGCTCCACCTGGTCTACCGCCTCCACATCACCCCCGCACTCCGCGCCACCCTCGCCGAGACCGAACTCGACGAACTCCCCGACGGGAGCCTCGAGACCGGCGTCATCGAATGGGTCGACTACCGCAAGACCGCCGAACTGCCGGTCTTCCCGCCCATCGGGCCCGCCCTCGCCGCCCTGCCCGATCCCCGTGCCACCGTCACCGACGCCGCCCTGCCCGCCGTCACCGACGAGAACTACACCTGGCTCTGACAGCCGATGGATGGGGTATGATCATCACAAGCAAGCGGGTGAACGAAGCCTCGCTGGCGGTGCGTTGGTGGTCCAAGGAAAGACGCCCCACTTCCTGTGGGGAGATGCAGGTGCAAGGCCTGCCCGGCGCTCGACACGAAAACCCGCCCCCAGAATCCTCGGGGGCGGGTTTTCTGCTGGAAGCGGCACGGTTTCCCGTGGCTCGTCAGAGTCAGGCGGGTCAGGCGAGTGATGCGGCGGACACCCAGGGGTGTCCCGGGTGTACACGGGCGATCAGCTCGCCCAGGGTCTCGCGCTGCGCGGCGGTCATGTGCGGGACGGTCGCCTCGAAGTCCGCCTGATCCTTTCGCCGGGCATGCTTGGCCTTGAACAGCAGGACCAGTTCGGGTGCGAGGTACGGGATGCCGTCCCGGGTGCGGTGGATGATCTCGCCATAGGGAAACCGGATCCTCTCGTCACGCCGGCAGACCCAGGTGTCACCGTCGTGCGGTTCGCGGAACACGTCGAGCAGGTAGTTTCCCGTGGCCGGATCGCGAAGCCATGTCTGATGCACGGCGGCCAGGGCCTCCGCCGGGGCACCCTCCCAGATCCGGCCGCTGCCCACCGCGTCGAAGACGTAGCCGGGAAAGCGGCGGCGGACCTCCGGAAAAGTCGCGGCCGGGATCGCGATCTCGATGTCTCCATGAGCGCGCGTCTGCTCGCCCCGGAACAGGTCCAGCGCCCACCCAGCGGCCACGCACCAAGGCGTACCGATCCCGGCCAGCCGCCGCGCGACCTCACTCGGGGTCCAGCAGGACGACCACCTGGCTTGGAGGGCGTCGATCTCGTCGGGTGACACCTCGATGCCACCGCTGGGCAGCTGCTCGCTCACCGCGGCAACCTACCAGCGGAGCCCAAGGCCGGGGCTATGACCGGTGGGCCATTTTGGAATACTTGTCCACAAACAACCCCCCTCACCGCCGCCACCATCTCCGCCACCGGCGCCACCATCACCGCCACCACCGCAGCCCCCTTCCCCACCCCCACCCACCGGCCGTATGCCGCCAAGCCGACCCGGCGTGCGGGCGAGACGCGAACGCGCACCCGCCACCAGGCCGGAAGCCGCTTAGCCAGCCCGGCGTGCTGGCGAGGCGAGGACGCGCACCCGCCACCAGGCCGGAAGCCGCTTAGCCCGCCCGGCGTGCTGGCGAGGCGCGGGCGCGCACCCCTGCCGACAGGGCCTCGTAGGTCGCCCATGGGTCCGGTACCGGGCTGGGCCACTGTTCCTTCGGGCCGCTCGCTCGCTTCTACCCCGGGCTGGAGCGAGGTGTGTCAAGGGTGGGCCGCAGGCCCATCGCCGAAGGCGACGCGCAGCGCCCTTGACTCACCTCGCGGAAGCCCGACACTGACCAAGAAGCGAGCGGCCCAACGGCCACTTCACAAGAAACGTATCTACAAAGAAACGCACCCGAAGGAACACATGGGCATCGAACTGGAGCTGCGCCAGCGGAACACCGTCGTACGGCGGTCGTACGAGCACGGAGAAACCCTCGCGCTCGCACTGGACACACTCGTCCCGCCGGGCCAGGGCCGGCTCTCGCAGATCGACCCCTACCGCGACACCCGGTTCACCGAGAGCGACGCGCAGGCCGCCCTCCCCGAGATCGCCGCCCTGGTGGACAAGTGCACCAGCCCCTTCCAAGAGGCCGCGCTCCTCGATCTCGCCGAGATGCTGGAGGCATGCGCCACGACACCCGGCGGGTGCCTGTGGTTCATCGGTGACTAGGAGTCTCCACGGCCGACGGCACATGCGCGGCCACCACTCGCCCGCCATGCGCCACCGCACGCCGCCGGTCCACCCCGTACGCCACCCCGGCCACGCCCAGCCCCAGCACCGCCAGCAGCGCACCGGCCGGCGCGGGGGACGTCGTACCGAAGCCCGCCGAAAGGGCCAGGCCGCCGAGCCACGCGCCACCCGCGTTGGCCAGGTTGAACGCCGCCTGGTTGGCCGAGGAGGCGAGGGACGGGGCCGCCGACGCCTTCTCCATCACCATCAGCTGCAGCGGGGAGCCGGTGACGAACGCCGCCATGCCCAGCAGGGTGACCGCCAGTGCCGCGCTCCACTCCGCCCGCATCAGCAGGGGGAACAGGAACAGGACCAGCGTCAGGGAAGCGAGGCCGCCGAACAGGGTGGCCCGCAGGGAGTGGTCCGCCAGGCGTCCGCCCAGCAGGTTCCCCGCCGTCGCGCCCACGCCGAACAGGGCCAGCAGCAGGGTCACGCTCGTCTCCGCGTAGCCCGCCGTGTCCGTCAGCATCGGGGTGACGTAGCTGTACGCCGCGAACAGCGCGCCGAAGCCCGCGACCGTCGTACTGAGGGCCAGCCAGACCGGCAGGGAACGCAGGGCCGCCAGTTCGCCGCGCAGGCCCGCCGCGGGGGCGGGGGCGTGATCACGCGGGATCAGCAGCGCCAGGGACGCTATCGCGGCCACGCCGATCGCGCTCACCGCGAGGAACGTCGCCCGCCAGCCCAGGTGCTGGCCCATGAGCGTCGCGGCGGGGACGCCCGCGATGTTGGCGACGGTCAGGCCGAGGAACATCAGGGACACCGAGCGGGCCTTGCGCTCCGGCGGGACCATCGCCGTGGCGACCACCGCGCCCACGCCGAAGAAGGCGCCGTGCGGCAGTCCGCTGAGGAAGCGGGCCGCGAGCAGCGAGGCGTTGCCGGGGGCGAACGCGGACAGCGCGTTGCCCGCCACGAACAGGGCCATCAGCGCGATCAGCACCGTACGGCGGGACATGCGGGCCGTGAGCGCGGCCAGCAGCGGGGCGCCGATGACCACGCCCAGCGCGTACGCCGAGACCAGGTGTCCGGCGGAGGGGATCGAGATGTGCAGGTCGTCCGCGACATCGGGCAGCAGGCCCATCATCACGAACTCGGTCGTACCGATGCCGAAGGCGCCCACGGCTAGGGCGAGCAGGGCCAGGGGCATGAGGGACCTTTCAGAGCGGAGAAGGGGGGACGGAAAGTTTCGCAGTATGTTCCCGTGCCGAACAAACGCTCTCAGGGTCGGTATTCCAGCAGGTTACGAGCCTGTGTCCAGCTTCACACGGGCCGCCACCGGCAAGTGGTCGCTGTCGGTGCGCGGCAGCGTCCAGCTGCTCTCCGGTTCCGCGCCCCGGACCATGATCTGGTCGATGCGGGCCATCGGGAACGACGCCGGCCAGCTGAAGCCGAAGCCGCTGCCCGCCGCGCCCTGCGTGGAGCGCAGCTGGGAGGTGACGGCGTTCAGCGAACGGTCGTTCATGGTGCCGTTGAGGTCGCCCAGCAGCACCACCCGGCGCAGGGGCTCGTCGGCGATGGCCTCGCCGAGCGCGTCGGCGCTCTTGTCCCGCTGTCGCGCGGTGAACCCGGCCTCGATCTTCACCCGGACGGACGGCAGGTGGGCGACGTAGACCGCGACCGGGCCCTCGGGGGTCGCCACGGTGGCGCGCATCGCCCGCTTCCAGCCGAGCTTGATGTCGACGGCGCGTACGTCGGTCATCGGGTACTTGCTCCACAGCCCGACCGTGCCCACCACCGCGTGGTGCCGGTACGTGGACGTCAGCGCCTTCTCGTAGACGGGGACGGCGGAGGCGGGCAGCTCCTCCAGGGCCAGCAGATCGGCGCCGGAGGCGGCCACGTCGGTGGCGGTGGCGGCCGGGTCGGGGTTGTCGGCGTTGACGTTGTGGGTGGCCACCGTGAGATCGCCGCCGCTGCCCGCCTTGTCGGTCAGCAGCCCGCCGAAGAGGTTCAGCCAGACGATCGCCGGCAGCAGTACGGCGATGAGCGCGATCGCCGACTTGCGCACCACGCCGAGCACCAGCAGCACCGGGATGGCCAGGCCCAGCCAGGGCAGGAAGGTCTCGGTGAGGCTGCCGAGGTTGCCCACCGCGTTGGGGATGTGGGCGTGCACCAGCATCACCAGGGCGAGCAGCAGGGCCAGCGCGGTGAGGACGACGCCGCGGCGCCAGATGCGCGGATCGCCCCGCCAGCCGGTGAACAGCCGGTGGGCCAGGCGTCGGAGCCGGGACCCCGGTCGCTCGGGCCCCGAGCCGCCGTCCGCCGTCTCCGTCATGTACGCCTGCTGCGCCATACCGTCTGCCTCACTGCCTGCCGTGCACACCGTTCATCCCCCGTAGTCCCCGACCCTAGGGGATGATCGGCTCCGTTCCGCCGTCCCGTGACGGCCGTACGGAAGACGAGGACGTGCGATGCGGTGGCGGGAGTTCCGGTCGGGCCCCGGACGGGCGGGGTCTGTGACGAAACGCGCACACGAGCGCTACGAGGCTGTGGAGCTGACGGGGCGTAGGCCGGCCAGGACCGAGTCGACGACCTGTTCCGCGAGGTCCTCGCACAGGTCGGCCTCGGGGCGCATGACGGAGCGGACGAGGATCGGTCCGACGAACAGGTCGTTCGCCAGGTCCACGTCGACGTCCGCGCGCAGTTCGCCGTTGAGCTGACCGCGGCGCAGCACGTCCAGGACGAGCCGGCGCCGGGGCTCTATGACGTTCTCGTGGTACGCGGCCCAGATCCTCGGGTTGGTCTTCATCTGGACGTGCACGTTGTGCAGCAGGAGTGAGGAGCGGCTGGCCAGTCCGCGCTGGCGCAGGTTCTCCAGCAGGACGAGGAGGTCGTCGCGCATGGAGGTGCCGGGGAGTTCCGGCTCGGGTGGCTCGGCCGCGCGGACCACCTCGATGAACAGTTCCTCCTTGCCGCTCCAGCGGCGGTAGATGGTGGCCTTGCCGACCCCGGCGGTGCGGGCGATCCGCTCGATGGACAGCTCCGCGAGGGGCACGCCCTCCTCCAGGAGCTTCATCACCCCGTCCAGGATGGCGCGCTCCGCGGCTTCGCTGCGCGGGCGGCCCCGCACGGGTGCGTCCGGTCGCGGCCGGCTGCCGGCAAGGCTCACGTCGTTCCGTCCTCTCGGTGTGCTGCGGTGATTGTCCCGCAGCGGCCTCCTCCCCCCGTCGGACCGCGCCCGGCCCCGGCGCCCGCCGTGGTGCCGTGCCCGGTCCGGTTCCCCCGTCGTGCCGCGCCCGGCCCCCGGTCTCCCCCGTGGGCCGCGCGCGGATGGTTCGTACTTCCCTCGGTGTTTCCCTTGGTGCCTTCGGATCCAGTGTCCGTCGCGCTCCCGTGGTGCCGTGTCCGGACCTCAGTCCATCGCGGCGACCATCTCCTGCTCCTTCTCGCCCTGCGGCGCGGCGGGCGTGCGGCCCGGCAGGAACAGGGCCGTCACCACGGCGCCGATCAGCGCCACGCCCGTGCCGCACAGCGCGGTGACGTGCATGGCGTGCAGGAACGCGTCGTTGGCGGGGGTGACCAGGGCCTCGCCCCGGGGGCCGAGCTTCTCGGCGATGCCGAGGGTGGCCTCGATGGACTCCGCGGCGGTGTCGCGCAGGTTCGGCGGCAGCGCGCCGAGCTTGTCCTCGATGCCGTTGCGGTAGGAGGTGGCGAGGACCGAGCCGAGGACGGCGATGCCGAGGGCGCCGCCGACCTGGCGGAAGGTGTTGCTCAGCGCGGAGGCGGAGCCGGCCTTCTCGCGGGGCAGCGCCTGCATGATCACGACCGAGGTCGGGGTCATGATGTGCGCCATGCCGGTGCCCATCAGGAAGAAGACGACCTCGAGCAGCCAGATCGGGGTGTCGGCCTCGAAGGTGGCGAACGCGGCCAGCGTCGCGGCGATCACCAGCAGGCCGCCGGTGGTGGTGGCCCGGTTGCCGAAGCGGTCGACGATCAGCCGGGCGCGCGGCGCGAAGAGCAGCTGGGCGACGGCGAGCGGCAGCATCAGCAGACCGGACTCCAGCGGCGAGTAGCCGCGCACGCTCTGGGTGTAGAAGACGCCGAAGAACGTGACGCCCATCAGCGCGAAGAAGACCAGCGCGATGGCGCTCATGGCGGCCGAGAAGACCTTGTTCCTGAAGTAGCTGACGTCCAGCGAGGGGTGCGCGGTGCGCTTCTCGAAGACGACGAACACGGCCAGGACGACGACGCCGGCGATGATCGTCGCGAGCACCTTCGGGTCGGTGAAGTCGGCCAGCTCGCCGCCCTTGATGATGCCGTAGACCAGCAGGACGAGGCCGACGACGGACAGGACGACGCCGATGGGGTCGAGGCGGCCGGGCCTGGGGTCGCGGGAGTCGGGCACCAGCCAGGCCATCAGGACCAGCGCGATGATCACGATGGGCACGTTGATCAGGAAGACCGAGCCCCACCAGAAGTGGTCGAGCAGCGCGCCGCCGGTGATCGGGCCGATGGCGATGGCGAGGCCGACGCCGCCGGCCCAGATGCCGATGGCCTTGGGCTGCTCGTGCCGCTCGAAGACGTTCATCAGGACGGCCAGGGTGGCGGGCATCACGAAGGCGGCGCCGAGGGCCATCACCGCGCGGTAGGCGATCAGCTGGTTCGGGGTGCCGGACTCGGCGGCGAGCGCGGAGCCGATGCCGAAGACCAGGGTGCCGGCGAGCAGCACCTTCTTGCGGCCGACCCGGTCGCCGACGAGTCCGGCGGTGAACAGCAGGCCGGCGAAGACGAGGGTGTAGGAGTTGATCGCCCACTCGATCTCGCTCTGGGTGGCGCCGAGACCGGTGGGCGCCGGGGTCGCGATCGTCTTGATGGCGACGTTCAGGATCGAGTTGTCGAGGACGACGATCAGCAGGGCGAGCATCAGCACGCCGAGGATGGCCCAGCGGCGCCGGTGTACGGCTTCCGGTATTCGGGAGGCAGGGACGGGACTTGTCATGGGTCCGAGCCTATGATCTTTTCGATACGGAACGGTCTCGTATCTAATTTTCTTTACCAAGGTCTTACGTGTGAGCGGGGTTCCGGGGATCGGCGGGCCCCCCTCTGGCCCCCACTGGCACGAGGTGCCACCATGGAGACGGTCCGGGGACGCCGTCAGGGCGCCTCGAGATGACGTAAGGAGCCGTTGCAATGACGCAGCTTTCGGCTGCCCAGACGAAGCCCTCCGACGGCAGCAAGGCGCTGTACGGGGGGAAGGGCACCCGCCGCATCACCGTCCGCGACATCGCCCTCGCCAAGGAGCGGGGCGAGAAGTGGCCCATGCTCACCGCCTACGACGCGATGACCGCGTCCGTCTTCGACGAGGCCGGGATCCCGGTGATCCTGGTCGGCGACTCGGCGGGCAACTGCCACCTCGGGTACGACACCACCGTGCCCGTCACCCTCGACGAGATGACCATGCTGTCGGCCGCCGTGGTACGCGGCACCCGGCGCTCCCTCATCGTCGGCGACCTCCCCTTCGGCTCGTACCAGGAGGGCCCGGTGCAGGCGCTGCGCTCGGCGACCCGGCTGGTGAAGGAGGCCGGGGTCGGCGCGGTCAAGCTGGAGGGCGGCGAGCGCTCGCACGAGCAGATCCGGCTGCTGGTGGAGTCCGGCATCCCGGTCATGGCGCACATCGGGCTGACCCCGCAGTCCGTGAACGCGATGGGCTACCGCGTGCAGGGCCGCGGCGAGGAGGCGGCCCAGCAGCTGCTGCGCGACGCGAAGTCCGTGCAGGACGCGGGCGCGTTCGCGGTGGTCCTGGAGCTGGTGCCGGCCGAGCTGGCGGCCGAGGTCACGCGGGTGCTGCACATCCCGACGGTCGGCATCGGCGCCGGTCCGGAGACGGACGCGCAGGTGCTGGTGTGGACCGACATGCTCGGCCTGACCTCCGGCCGGGTGCCGAAGTTCGTCAAGCAGTACGCGGATCTGCGCGAGGTGATGACCGGCGCGGCCAAGGCGTTCGCCGAGGACGTGGTCGGCGGCGCGTTCCCGGCGGAGGAGCACTCCGTCCACTAGTCCACCGCGGCACCACCGGACGGCCCGTCGATCTTCCCCCGTCGGCGGGCTGTCCCTTTTCCGGCCAAGAGGCTTCCGGCGGCTTCGACGCGCCAAGCTTTGGCCTCAACTTCCCTGTCCGGCGCGGCAGTTGTAACAGAGTGGCGTCGAATTCCGCGCGGGGGCTTCCCCGTACCTGGCCCGGTGGTGCACTTGACAGTGTGGGCCGTCTCACACTCGGGGGAGAGACAATGAGCCAGCCACCGGCCGTCTGCGCCGACTGTTCCACCACCACCGTGCCCGGGGCGGCCTTCTGCGGCGGGTGCGGGGCCACACTGGCCGTCGCCGGGAACACGGACCCGGACCACCCGGCGCCCCGCCTCGCCGTGCCCCGCTGGACCGGCGGCCGGGACCTGACCCGGTACATGTGCGCGGCCGTCTTCCTGGACCGGCAGTACGCCGACTCCCTGATCAGGGACGTCGCCGCCGAACCGCACCTCGGCGTGGCACCGGCCCCGGGGTGCGACGTGCCCGTGGTCCTGCGCTACGCCTACGAGGCCAACGCGCGCCGGCACGCCAGGGACCTGCTGCTGGCCGTCGAGCTCCTGGTGCTGGTCCTCGGCCTGCTGGTGATCCGCAGCGGCCTCGCCGTGTTCCTCATGCTCCTGTTCGGCTGGCTGACCACGCTGGTCTTCGCCCTCTCCACCCAGTACGGCGAGCGCCTCCAGCGGCTGCGGCCCGACCGGTTCGACCCGGCGCAGGCACCGCCTCCGCCCAACGAGTCCGCCGCCCGGCGGCTGCGCCAGATCGACGAGTACGCGCGCGGCAACCTCACCGTCTACAGCGGCTTCTCGCCGTTCACCGGATACGGCCAGGAACTCGACTCCTGGTCGCTGGTCTTCGACGTGACCGACTCCGGGCGGGAGGGCGTGCGGCCGCGGGACTTCGACGTCGCGGACCTGTACGCCCACATCGCCCGGCGGATCGGCGAGCTGTCGCTGCCCTGCCTGGAGCTGGAGGAGCGGGTGTTCGTGGAGGGCTCGGCACTGCTGGGCGACACCCGTTTCCTGCCGGACCCGCTCGGCCGCCCGGTGGCACAGATCGGCGCCGACCGGCTGAACGCGCTGAAACGGAACCCGGAGGAGACCGCCCGCGCCTACCTGGTCACGCACTCCTCGGGCTGGGGCGGGGAGCTGGTGACCTCGCTGTTCCTGCGGCTGGTGCGCTCGGACTCCAACCTGTTCGTGGAGGCCCTGCCCACCGTGCTGTGCCCGCTGCTGGACCGCTACCGGACCATCGACTCCCTGATGCCGGCCCCCACACCGCGCGAGTTCCTCTCGATGGCGCTGCAGACCCTCGCCAGCACCCCGTTCGTGATGATCGCCTCGCCGAGGCGCGCGGTCACCGGCTTCTTCCCTGACTTCGGGATGCGCAAGCGGCTGAAGAAGCAGCACCGGCAGATCACCCGGCTCGGGGTGTTCGACTACGGGGCGCGCAAGAGCGTGCGGCAGCTCGCCTCCGCCACGGACCACCACCGCTACTTCCAGAAGGTCGACTCCGGCATGGTCCTCAAGACCGTCGAACGGCGGATCCTGGACGCCCTGGTGGAGTTCGCCCTGGAACACGACATCGACGCGGGCGATCTGATCAAGCGTCAGGAAACCATCATCAACAACGGCATCATCGCCACCGCGGGGGCCAAGGTCGAGTCGAGCGCGGTCGCCTCGGGCGACAAGTCCCGCATCTCGGCCATCCTGAAGAAGATCCCGCTGCCCAACACCGACTGACAGTCACCGCATACGCAACGGACGAACGGGGACCGGCATGCACCAGCGCAGCAACGACGGCGTCATCGCGACGGGTAACGCCCAGGTCAGGAACACGGTGGTGGCGAGCGGCAGCAATGCCCGCGTCGACTTCCGGGTCACGGAGGAGGAGACGGAGCGCACCGGGGGCCGCCCGCCGACCCCGCAGGAGATCAGCGACCTGCTGGCCCGGTTCGTCGAGGAGCTGCACCGCTCGGACCACCCGGAGCGGGAGGACCTGGCGGAGTTCGCCGAGGACGCGCGCGAGGAGCTGGCCGCGCCCGAGCCCCGTACGGGCAAGCTGCGCCGGGTCGCGAAGGCGCTGGTGGAGGCCGTGCCCGGGTTCGCCGCGCTGGCCTCGCTGGCGGTGACCATCGAGGAAGCCGTCCGCGGCCTGTAGCCGGGAAGCGGCCCGGAGAAGGAAAGCGGCCCAGACGGGAAGCGGCCCAAAGAAGGAAAGCGGGGGGCCATGCACTTCTGTGTTCACTGCGGCGCGCGCGTCGAGGACGCCGCGCGGCCGGACTGCCCGGACTGCGGGGCGCCGCTCGCCGCGCCGGAGCCGCCCGAGGGCGGGTACGTACGCGTCGGCGCGACCCGGCTGCCGGTCTGGCTGCCCTGGGCGCTGCTGGCGGTGCTGGTGGCCGGCGGGGTGACGCTCGGGGTGGCCGTCGCGGACGGCCCCGACACCCCGTCGGCGGGCGGATGGTCCGCCACCGTGTCGCCCAGCGGGACCTACGACGGCTGGACTTCCCTTCCGTCGCCCACCGACGGCGGGTACACCACTCCGGCGGTCACGCCCGACTACGACGACAGCGGCGGATACGACGACGACACCCCGACTCCCGAGCCCTCGGCTCAGGACCAGGACGCGAGCGCGGTCGTCACCACCTACTACGACTACCTCAACGCCGGGAACTTCCAGGCCGCCTGGTCCATGGGCGGCGGCCGGCTCTTCGGCGGCTCCTACGAGGACTGGGTGGCGGGCTTCTCCTCCACCTCGCGCATCGGCGTCACCGTCTCCGACAACGGCGGCGGGGAGGTCGCCGCGGAGATCCGGGCGTTGCAGACCGACGGCACGGTGCGGGTGTTCCGGGGCACCTACACCGTGGCCGGCGGGCAGCTCGTCGGCGCCGACATCCGGCAGGTGTCGTAGCGCACCGCCCGCGGTCCCGTACCGACAGGCCGGCGACACCGCGCCCGCACCCGGTGTCGGCGGCCTGTCGGCGGTTTGTCGGCGGGCCCTGGCACTGTCTTCCCCATGACACGCATCGACGACAACCCCGCCGGCGGACGCTCCGCCGTGACCGTACGGGGGCTGGTCAAGCACTACGGCGAGACCAAGGCGCTGGACGGCGTCGACCTGGACGTGCGCGAGGGCACCGTGATGGGTGTGCTCGGGCCGAACGGCGCCGGCAAGACCACCCTCGTACGCATCCTGTCCACCCTGATCACCCCGGACTCCGGGCAGGCCACCGTGGCCGGCTACGACGTCGTACGCCAGCCCCGGCAGCTGCGCCGGGTCATCGGGCTCACCGGCCAGTACGCGTCGGTGGACGAGAAGCTCCCGGGCTGGGAGAACCTGTACCTGATCGGCCGGCTGCTGGACCTGTCCCGCAAGGAGGCCCGGGCCCGCGCCGACGAGCTGCTGGAGCGGTTCTCGCTGACCGAGGCCGCCCGGCGCCCGGCCGGCACCTACTCCGGCGGCATGCGGCGCCGGCTGGACCTGGCCGCCTCGATGATCGGCCGGCCGGCCGTGCTGTACCTGGACGAGCCGACCACCGGCCTCGACCCGCGCACCCGCAACGAGGTGTGGGACGAGGTCAAGGCGATGGTCGGCGACGGCGTCACCGTGCTGCTCACCACCCAGTACATGGAGGAGGCCGAGCAGCTCGCCTCCGAACTGACCGTGGTGGACCGCGGCCGGGTCATCGCCAAGGGCGGCATCGAGGAGCTGAAGGCCCGCGTCGGCGGGCGCACCCTGCGGGTGCGGCCGGTCGACCCGCTCCAGCTGCGCCCGCTCGCCGACATGCTGGACGAGCTGGGCATCACCGGGCTGGCGTCCACCACCGTGGACGCCGAGACCGGGGCCCTGCTGGTGCCGGTCCTCAGCGACGAGCAGCTGACCGCCGTGGTCGGCGCGGTCACCGCGCGCGGCATCACCCTGTCCTCCATCACCACCGAACTGCCCAGCCTGGACGAGGTGTTCCTGTCCCTCACCGGCCACCGCGCCAGTGCCCCGCAGGACGCCGAGCCCGCCCGCCAGGAGGTCGCCGTATGAGCACCGCCACCCTCTCCCCCGCCGCCGCGAAGGCCGATACGCCGATCCCGCTGCGGGCCCATCTGCGGCACACCGGCGCGCTGATCCGCCGCAATCTGCTGTGGATCCGCCAGGACCCGGAGTCGATGTTCGACGCCATCCTGTTCCCGGTCGTCTTCACCCTGCTGTTCGTGTACGTCTTCGGCGGCTCCATCGGCAAGTCGCTGGGCGGCGGCCAGGAGCAGTACGTGCAGTACGTGGTGCCCGGACTGCTCGCCATGATGGGCATGAACATGGCCCAGGGCGTGGGCACCGGCTTCAACCAGGACTTCAACTCCGGTGTCATGGACCGCTTCCGCTCGCTGCCCATCGGGCGCGGCTCGGTGCTCTTCGCGAAGATCGCGGTGGAGCTGATGCGGATGCTGTTCGCGACGGCGGTGCTGCTGGTGGTCGCCCTGCTCGTGGGCTACGAGGTGGGCAGCTGGAGCGGTCTGCTGGGCTCCGTGGCGCTGTCCGCGCTGTTCGGGTCGGCGCTGATGTGGGTGTTCCTGACCCTCGGCGTGGTGATGAAGAACGCGCAGTCGGTGCAGGCGATGGGGTTCCTGGTGCTGATGCCGCTCCAGTTCGGCTCCTCGATCTTCGCGCCGACCCAGTCGATGCCGGGCTGGCTCCAGGCGTTCACCGACTACAACCCGCTCTCCGCGCTGGCCGACTGCGCGCGCGGGCTGATGGAGGGCGGCCCGGTGGCGCACGCCCTGTGGGTGACGGTCATCTGGTCGGTCGGGCTGACCGTGGTGATGGCCCCGGTCGCGATCCACAAGTTCCGTACCAAGAGCTGACGCGACGCACCGGTCAGATCAGGGCGGTGGCCTCCGCGAGGGAGAGGCCACCGCCCTCGGCGTACGCGGCCTCGTACGACCGCTCGTCCAGCCGGGCCCGGATCCGGGCCTCGGTCAGCTCGAGGATCCGCCGCTCCACACCGGCGATCACATGACCGGCGGGCATCAGCGCCCGGGCGGCGCCCAGGCAGCGGGCGGCGTCGGCGGCCCGCTCGCCGCCGTCGGCGTCGGCGAGGGCCATCGCGGCGGTGGTGAGGCAGACGGAGTGCAGATGCGGGGTGAGGGCCTGGGACAGCGGTTCGGAGCTGAGCCGCAGCGCCTTGCGGGCCAGGACGAGGGCCGGCCCGGTCCGCCGGTCCACGGCGTCCAGCATGGCCTCCTGGCAGGTCAGCAGGGAGTCGAAGATGACGAACCGCGCGACGGGCAGCTCCGCGCGCAGCACCCTGATCTGCTCGCGGGCCTCGGCGGTGCGGTCGGTCGTGCCGAGCCAGGAGGCCAGGTGCAGCCGGGCCATCGTCGTCGCCTCGTTCTGCGCGCCGTCCTGGCCGGCGATGACGTCCCTGAGCATCCGCTCGCCGCGCTCGCTCTCGCCCGACTCCAGCAGGACGCCGCCGAGCCGGGCGCGCAGCACGGCCGTCTGGGCGCGGGCGCCGAGGCGTTCGGCGTGCTCGATGGCGGCCCGGTAGTCGGCCGCCGCCCTGTCGTAGGCGGCCCCGCGTTCATTGGCCTCGCCGCGGGCGGCCAGGGCCTCGGTGGCGCCCCAGACGTCGCCGAGGCGGCGGAAGATCGCCAGCGACTCGTCGGCGTCCCGGGTGGCGTCGCCCGTCCACGCGGCCCGGTTGGACAGGAAGTTGGCACGCAGGTGCAGCACGTCGGCCAGCTCCCACTCGAAGCCCGGCGTCTCCCGGCAGGTGTGCACGCAGGCGTCCACGATGGTGAGCAGCCGGTCGACGCCGCCGGTCAGCAGCACCGCGAAGAACCACAGCAGGCCGGGCACCCGGCAGGTCTGCGGCAGCCCGGGTTCGTAGACCCGGGAGACGGTGCGCAGCTTGGCCTGCGCCGCGGGCGTCTGCCAGGCGTCCATCTCGGTGTCCATGCAGGCCAGATGGGCCAGATGGATGCCGCGCCGGGCCTCCACGAGGGTCTCGCCGGTGTACGGGGGCGGGGTGTCGGTGCAGCGCTGCCACACGGGGGCGGCCGGGCTCGCCGGTTCGGCGAACGGGTCGGGTCCGAGCGCCATGACCTCCCGGCACCAGTTACGGGCCTCCACGCGCTGGTCGCGCATCTGCCAGAACCACAGCAGGGAGTGGATCAGGCACAGCCCCTCCTGCTCGTCGCCGAGGGCGAGGGCGTGCCGGAAGGCGGTGCGCAGGTTCTCGTACTCCAGCTGGAACCGGCCGATGGCGGCCAGCTGCTCGGGGCCGCGCAGCAACGGCTCGGTGGTGCGGGCGAGTTCGCGGTAGTACGTCAGGTGGGCGCGCTCGGTCCCGGTGCGCCGCCCGGTCTCGGCGAGCCGTTCGGCGGCGTACTCGGCGACGGTCTCCAGCAGCCGGTAGCGCATGCCGCCGCCCGCGGACGCGGCCACCACCAGGGACTTGTCGACCAGGGAGCCAAGGGCGTCCAGCGCGGCCGGCCCGCACACGGCCTCGGCGGCGGCCAGGTCACAGCCGCCGGCGAAGACCGACAGCCGGGCCAGCACGTCCCGTTCGGCGGCGTCCAGCAGGTCCCAGGACCAGTCCACGACGGCCCTGAGGGTCTGCTGGCGGGGCAGCACGGTGCGGCTGCCGGAGGTGAGCAGCCGGAACCGGTCGTCCAGCCGGTCGGCTATCTGCCGGGGCGTCAGCATGCGCAGCCGGGCGGCGGCCAGCTCGATGGCGAGCGGGAGTCCGTCCAGGCGACGGCAGATCTCGGCGCACGCCTCGGGGTCGTCGGCCACCCGGAAGCCGGGGCGGGCCGCCGCGCCGCGCTCGGCGAGCAGCCGCAGCGCGACCGGCTCCGGCAGCGGTTCCACGGGCCGCACCAGCTCCCCCGGCACGCCGAGGGGTTCCCGGCTGGTGGCGAGGACGGTCAGCTCCGGGCAGCGGGCCAGCAGGGACTCGGTGAGCCGGGCGGCGGCGTCCACCACGTGCTCGCAGTTGTCGAGGATCAGCAGCATCCGGCGCCGGGCGCAGTGCTCCACGAGCCGTGCGACGGGGTCGTCGTGCCGCTCGGCGACCGCGCGCATGCCGTCCACCCCGGCGCCGTGCAGCACGGTGTCCCGGGCGCCGATGGCGGTGAGCACGGCCTGCGGTACGGCGTCCGGGTCGTCCACGGGAGCCAGTTCGGCGAGCCACACCCCGTCCCGGACGGTGTGCCGTACCGCCTCGGCGGCCTCCTGGGACAGCCGGGTCTTCCCGGCGCCGCCGGGCCCGAGCAGGGTGACCAGGCGGGCCCCGGCGAGGTCGGCGGCGATGGCCTCCAGGTCGGCTTCGCGGCCGACGAAGGAGGTGAGCCGGGCGGGCAGGTTGCCCGGACCGGCGGCGGGCGCGGCGGGCGCCGGTTCCGCGCGCAGCAGTTCGGCGTGCAGGGCGCGCAGCTCCGGCCCGGGATCGGAGCCGAGCCGGTCGGCGAGCAGTCGGCGTACGTCCTCGTAGGCGGCCAGGGCCTGGGCGGGGCGGCCGGTGTCGCGCAGGGCGCGCAGCCGCAGCGCCTGGAGCGGCTCGTCCAGCGGGTGGTCGTCGCACAGCGCGGTCAGCTCGGGCAGCGCGTCCTCGGCCCGGCCGAGGGCGAGGGCGGCGGCGTGCCGGGCGCGCCGGGCGTCGAGCCGGCGGGTCTCCCAGCGGGCCGCCTCGGCGGTGCGGTCGGGCAGGTCCGGCAGGGCGGGCCCGTGCCACAGGGCGAGGGCCTCGTCGAGGACGGCGGCGGCCTTGGCAGGGTCGCCGTCGGCGAGGGCGGTCAGGCCGTCGCCGGTGAGCCGGTCGAAGCGGGTGAGGTCGACGTCGTCGGGGACGGCGGCGAGCCGGTAGCCGCCGTCGGCGGAGGCGACGGCCCCGGCGCCGAGGGCACGGCGGAGCCGGCCGACGAGCGCCTGGAGGGCGCCGGTGGCGTCGGCGGGCGGGTCGGCGCCCCACACCTCGTCCACGAGCACGGACGCGGGTACGGTCCGGCCGGCCCGCAGCGCGAGCACACTGAGCAGGGCACGCAGCCGCGCCCCGCCGACCGGGACGGCCGTGCCGTCGGGGCGGATCGCCTGGGTGGTGCCGAGCAGCCGGTAATACACGGGGTCCATTGTCTCCGGAGGGGGCGCGGACGGTGATCGGTGGTGGGGGCGGACGGTGTCGGGAAGGGGGCGGGAGGGCACGGGGCGGCCGCCGGCTTGCCGGGAGGGACGCCCACCGGACACTACCGGCGAGGCCACCGAGAGCCGCCGCAGGCTCGGCAGGGGGCGGCACCGCCGAACACGACCGGCGAGGCCACCAGGAGCAGCCGCAGGCTTGACGGGGAGCGGCACCGCCGGACACGACCGGCAAGGCCGCCGAACCCGACCGCCCGCTCAACGGGAACAGCACCCGCCAGGCACGACCCGAGCGGCTGCCGGGGCGGCACCGGCGGGACCGGTGTCGGAGGGGATCGCCGACGGCAGCCGTGCCAGTGCCAGGGGCGGCAACCCACCACAGCCCCGCCGGACCAGAGGCCGCAGCCCACCGCAGCCGGGCCGGTGCCAGGGGCCGCAGCCCACCGAAGCCGGGCCGGTGCCAGGGGCCGCAGCCCACCGAAGCCGGGCCGGTGCCAGGGGCCGCAGCCCACCGAAGCCGGGCCGGTGCCAGGGGCGGCAGCCCACCGCTGTCAGGAACGGTCGCCCGTCGGTTCCAGGGTGATCAGCGCGCCGACCGTGCGGTGTGTCCGGTGGGGGCCCGGGTCCCGGCCGGGCTCGTCCGACTCGAACCACTTCGGGCAGCTGTCGGCGGTCTGGAGGACGTACGCGCCGGGCACCGCCTCCCAGTGGTGCGGGGACGGGAGGGCGACCGGTCCCCCGCTTGCCCCGCTCTCCGCGCGCCGGTCCGTGTGGACCACGTACTCCTGGCGCACCAGCTCGATGGCGCGGACCCGGCCGGCGGTCCGGCGGGTGCGGTCGCCGTGGTTCTCCACCCACGCCTCGGCCCCGTAGTACCGGTCCCGGCGTTCCCCCGGGTCCACGGCGACCAGCGGCCAGGCCACCTCGTCGCCGACCGCGAAGGGCCGCCCGCAGCACTCCATCTGCCAGTCCTCGTAGAACACCCTCATCCCTGCCATCCCCCCAACCTTCCAGGAACCCGGCGGCGACCGCGAGACGTTTTCCCCGTATGCTCTCGGATCTTCCCGGAGTGCCTTCCCACGTCCCCGTCACACAGGAGCCGATGCATGACCACCGCCACCACCCGCCCCGGCGACCGGCAGGTCAGTCCCGTGTTCGTCGGCATCCTGGCCGTGACGGCGGTGACCGGCTGGGCCACCTGGACCGGGTACGCGGAGCAGCCGGGCGTCGCGGTGTTCCTGTTCGTGACCGCGGCCTGGATCGTCTCCCTGTGTCTGCACGAGTACGCGCACGCGCGCACCGCCCTGCACAGCGGGGACATCTCGGTCGGCGCGAAGGGCTATCTCACGCTGAACCCGCTGAAGTACACGCACGCGCTGCTGAGCATCGTGCTCCCGGTGATCTTCGTGATCATGGGCGGTATCGGTCTGCCCGGCGGCGCGGTGTTCATCGAGCGCAACCGGATCCAGGGGCGGTGGCGGCACAGCCTGATCTCGGCGGCGGGCCCGCTGACGAACGTGCTGTTCGCCGCGGTGTGCACGGCGCCGTTCTGGCTGGACGCGCTGGACGGCGTGCCCGCGGACTTCCGGTTCGCGCTGGCGTTCCTGGCCCTGCTCCAGGTGACGGCGGCGATCCTGAACTTCCTGCCGGTGCCGGGCCTGGACGGCTACGGCGTGATCGAGCCGTGGCTGTCGTACAAGGTGAAGCGGCAGGTGGAGCCGTTCGCCCCGTTCGGGCTGCTGTTCGTGTTCGCGGTGCTGTGGCTGCCGTCGGTCAACGAGGCGTTCTTCGACGTGGTCGACGCGGTGATGCGGGCGCTGAACGTGGACATGTTCTCGCAGTACTGCGGCGACGCCCGGTACCGCTTCTGGGAGGAGAGCCCGGCGATCTGCTCGCTCGGTTCGTGACCGACCCGTTCAGTTCGTGACGGACGTGTCGCGGGCGGCGTCCATCCGGCCGCGCTTGACGTAGTACCAGGTCATGTTGGACGACAGACCGGCCAGCAGCACCCAGACGATCCCCAGCCAGCTGCCCTGGACGAAGGAGACGACCGCCGCGGCCACGGCGAGGACGCAGACGACGAGGGTGTAGAGGGCGATGCGGGGCATGACGGGGGGCTCCTGTCGGGGACACTGCTCGGAACTGCTTCGCCGACCAGTGTCCCCCATGGGCTCCGGCGGCTCACACGTCGGTCACGCGCAGTCCGGCGTGCGCCTTGTACCGGCGGTTGACGGAGATCAGGTTGGCGACCAGCGACTCCACCTGGTGGGCGTTGCGCAGCCGGCCCGCGAAGACGCCGCGCATGCCGGGGATGCGGCCGGCCAGGGCCTGCACGATCTCCACGTCCGCGCGCTGCTCGCCGAGGACCATCACGTCGGTGTCGATGCTCTCGATCTCCGGGTCCTGGAGCAGGACGGCCGACAGGTGGTGGAAGGCGGCGGTGACCCGGGACTCCGGCAGCAGCGCGGCGGCCTGCTCGGCGGCGCTGCCCTCCTCGGGCTTGAGGGCGTAGGCGCCCTTCTTGTCGAAGCCGAGCGGGTTGACGCAGTCCACGACGAGCTTGCCGGCCAGTTCCGCGCGCAGCGCCTTCAGGGTGTCGCCGTGGCCGTCCCACGGTACGGCGACGATCACGATGTCGCTGCGGCGCGCGGCCTCGGCGTTGTCGGCGCCCTCGATGCCGTGGCCGAGTTCGGCGGCGGCTGCCTGGGCGCGGTCGGCGGCGCGGGAACCGATGATCACCTTCTGGCCGGCCCGGGCCAGCCGGTAGGCGAGGCCCTTGCCCTGCGGCCCGGTGCCGCCGAGCACGCCGACGGTGTGCCCGGAGACGTCGGGCAGGTCCCAGGGGTCCTTGGCGGGGGCCTTCTGTGCGCTGTCGGTAGAGGTCATGGCCCGACTCTACGTCCGGTCCCGCCGGGGCACCGGCTCAGGTCAGCCGCCGTACCGGCACCCGGCGGAAGGTGATCGTCTCGTAGGGGCCGAAGTCGCCCGTCTCGTACAGCAGCCCCACCGTGTGCGGGTCGGCGCGGACCAGGTCGGAGTAGGCGGCGGGCAGTCCGTCGGCGGTGTACGCCGGGCGCCAGGTGGTGCCGCCGTCGCGGGAGACGCGGATCGTCATCAGGGCGCGGGTGTTCCCCGGGTCGGCGGGGGCGGAGAACAGCAGCAGGCCGGGGCCGCGAAGCTGGAGGACGGCGGCCTGGCAGACGGGTGCGGTGAGGCCCGCCTGCGGGCGGAAGGGCTTGAGGAGCGTCCTGCCGCCGTCCGGGGAGTGGGCGTCGGCGCGGTTGCCGGGGGAGGGCGAGTCGTTGCGGGCGTTGAGGTAGACGCGGCCGTCGGGGAGTTCGGCGGCGGTGGTCTCGTTGACGTTGACGTAGCCGTCGGTGTTGTCGTCCAGGTAGCCGAGGTACCAGTTCTCGCCTCGGTCGTCGCTGAGCAGGCAGTGCCCGCCGTTGTACTTGGCCTCGGCACCGGTGTCGGTGCCGGTGGGCGGCACGGTGTGGTTGGCCGGGACCAGGATCCGGCCGGAGGTCAATTGAAGGGCGTGGCCGGGGGTGGTGGCGTACCAGCGCCAGCCCGGCGCCTTCACCTGCTGTGTGATCTCCCGGGGCGCGGACCATGTCACACCGTCGTCGTCGCTGTGCTGCACCCACACCCGCCGGCCGTCGGCGTCCGGGACCTGCCCGCGCACGATGGCGGCCTCGGTGGCCCAGCCGGCGGCGCGGACGTGGACGAGCAGGATCCGGCCGGTGTCGAGGACGACGGGGGCGGGATTGCCGGCGAGGTCGGTGCCGTTACTGGCGGCGACCTGGAGCGGGCCCCAGGTCCGGCCGCCGTCGGTGGACCGCTTCAGCACGATGTCGATGTGCCCGTGGTCGGCGGCGGAGCCGACCCGGCCCTCGCAGAAGGCGAGCAGGGTGCCGGCCCGGGTGGCGACGACGGCGGGTATGCGGAAGCTCGCGTACCCCTCGCGGCCCGCACGGAAGGGAACGGTCACGTCGGCCGGGAAAACGGTCGCATCGGCCGGGGAAACGGTCACGTCGGCCGGGGAAACGGTCGCATCGGCCGGGGGAAGGGTCACGTCGGTCGGGGGAACGGTCGGGTCGGTCACGGGGCGGCTCCTCGGTCGTGGACGGGGCACGGACGGGACACGCAGGGACACAGACGGGCCGCGCACGGGCCGCATGGGGGCTCGTACGGGTCTCGTGCGCGACCCGTACGGGGCGCCTTTTCCCCGAGTCGGGCGAATTCCCGGTGAACTCCGGGTCACGAGTGGCCCGTTGCGGCAGGATTCGGCCACATGGACGCCGTACGGGTCGCGTTGCTGCGGGAAGTGCTCACCGGGACGGAGTGGCTGGGGGCCACCCGGAGGTTCGCGGGGGTGCTGCGCGGGTCGGTGGTGGCGCACGGGGGCGGGCTGCTGCTGGTGGGCACGCCGGAGTACGAGCCCTGGCACCTGGCCGCGCACCTGGTGGACGAGGCGGCCTGGTCGGGCACGCCCGAGCTGGCGCCGACGCTGGTCCGGCAGCACGCGCGCCCGTCCGACCCCGCGCATCTGGCGGTCGGGCCGGGCCGGATCTCGGCGGCGCGGCGCGGGGAGACCCTGCTGGTGGTGGCGCCGGAGGAACCGGCGTCGCTGCTGGAGCGGGTGCACGATGCCCGGCGGGCCGGGGTGACGGTGCTGGCGCTGGGCGGCGCGGGCGGGGGCGAGCTGGCCGCGATGGCGCACGACACGCTGGCCGTGCCGGAGGGGGCGGAGCTGGACCTGGACAGCGTGCAGCACCTGGTGAGCGCGGCGGCCGGCGAGAACGCGGGACCGCCGCGATCCCGGCGGGGCTTCCGCGACCGCCTGTCCCGCCTGACGGAAGCCCTGACCGCCCCACCACCGGCCCCCTGGTGACTCGCCCGCCCCCGCAAAAGCGGTTGCCGCGCGTCGGCCCGCGGCTCAGCATGCCTGGGTGACCCGCGCCCTCCTCCCCGACCTCGCGCCCTGGAAAGCCTCCGCCGACTTCCGGCGGCTCTGGAAGTCCGGGCTGATCAGCAACTTCGGCAGCTTTCTGACGTTCGTGGCGCTGCCCGTACAGCTGAAGGACCTGACGGAGTCCACCGCGGCCGTGGGCGCGATCGGTGCCGTGGAGCTGCTGCCGCTCATCGTGTGCGGCCTTTACGGCGGTGCTCTCGCCGACGCCCTGGACAAGCGCGGGCTGATCGTGTGGACGGAGGCCGGCCAGGGCCTGCTCAGCGCCGCCCTGCTGCTGAACGCCCTGCTCCCGCACCCGGCGATCTGGCCGCTGTACGCCGTCGCCGCCCTCTCCTCCGCCCTGGTCTCCGTACAGCGCCCGGCCCTCGACTCCCTGTGGCCCCGGATCGTCGCCCACGACGACATGCCGGCCGCGGCCTCGCTGAACTCGCTGCGCTGGACCGTCGGCGGGGTCGCCGGCCCGGCGGTCGCGGGCGTGGTCGTCGCCTACGCGGGCCTCGGCTGGGCCTACGCCGCCGACCTGCTGACCTTCGCCGTCTCGCTGCTGTACGTCCTGCGCATCGCCCCCTCCCCCGCCGCCGAGGAGGCCGCGAAGCCGGACCTGCGGGCCGTCGCGCAGGGCGCCCGGTACGCGTGGAGCCGCAAGGAGCTGCTCGGCACCTACGCCGTCGACCTCGCCGCGATGTTCCTGGCCATGCCGCTGGCGGTGCTGCCGTTCCTCGCCGACGACCTGGACGCCGAGTGGGCGCTCGGTCTGATGTACGCCGCGGTGCCGGCGGGGGCGCTGCTGGTGAGCCTGACCAGCGGCTGGGCCTCGCGGGTGCACCGGCACGGGCTGATGGTGGTGCTGTCCGCGGCCGGCTGGGGCCTGGCGGTCGCGGCGGCCGGGGTCTGCGGGAACGTGTGGCTGGTGCTGCTGTTCCTGACCGTCGGAGGCGGCTTCGACATGGTCAGCGGGGTGTTCCGGTCGGCCATGTGGAACCAGACGATCCCGGACGAGCTGCGCGGCCGGCTCGCCGGGATCGAGCTGCTGTCGTACTCGGTCGGCCCGCAGCTCGGGCAGGTCCGGGCCGGTGGCACGGCCGCCTGGGCGGGGGTGCGGGCCTCGGTCTGGTCCGGCGGTCTGGCGTGCGCGGGCGCGGTGGGTCTGCTGGCGCTGTGCCTGCCGGCGCTGATGACGTACGACGCGCGGACGAACGAGCACGCGGTACGGATGCGGGAGCGGCGCGCCGCCGTCGCCTGATCCGGCCCGCTCAGTCCTCGTCGGGTCGCTCGCCGGACGGCGTGTCGTGCCAGCGCGGGTCGTTCTCCCACTTCAGGTTGCGCTCGGCGGCGGTCTGCATCGCGTGCCGGGCCGCCTCGGGGGTGGCGTACGGTCCGAAACGGTCCTTGCCCGGGCAGTCGGGGCCCTCCTCGACCTTCCCGTGCTCCAGGCAGTAGTACCACTCGCCCGGTTTGCCGGCCGTGCGCTTCTTGAACAGGGCCATGGACAGCTCCTCTCGCCACCGACATGTTCCCCCATGTCCGCTGGTTAGACTCGCTGGCATGTCTGGCCAGTCGCTGCTCGTACCAGGGGAGCTGTCTCCCACCCGTTCGGTTCCCGGAAACATCCGCCGCCCCGAGTACGTCGGCAAGCCCGCGCCGGCGCCGTACACCGGGCCGGAGGTGCAGACCCCCGAGACCATCGAGGCGATGCGGATCGCCGGCCGTATCGCCGCGCGGGCGATGGAGGAGGCCGCCAGGATCATCGCGCCGGGGGTGACCACGGACCAGCTGGACAAGGTCGCCCACGAGTACATGTGCGACCACGGGGCCTACCCGTCCACGCTCGGCTACCGCGGTTTCCCGAAGTCGCTGTGCACGTCCGTCAACGAGGTCATCTGCCACGGGATCCCCGACTCGACGGTCCTCAGGGACGGCGACATCGTCAACCTGGACGTGACGGCGTACATCGGCGGGGTGCACGGCGACAACAACGCCACGTATCTGGTGGGCGACGTGGACGAGGAGTCGCGGCTGCTGGTGGAGCGCACCCGGGAGGCGCTCAACCGGGCGATCAAGGCGGTGCGGCCGGGCCGGCAGATCAATGTCATCGGCCGGGTCATCGAGTCGTACGCCAAGCGCTTCGGCTACGGCGTCGTGCGGGACTTCACCGGGCACGGCATCAACTCGTCGTTCCACTCGGGGCTGATCATCCCGCACTACGACAGCCCGCACGCGACGACGGTGATGCGGCCGGGGATGACGTTCACGATCGAGCCGATGCTGACGCTGGGCACCCACGAGTACGACATGTGGGACGACGGCTGGACGGTCGTGACGAAGGACCGCAAGCGCACCGCCCAGTTCGAGCACACCCTGGTGGTCACGGACACCGGCGCGGACATCCTGACCCTTCCCTGAGGCCGGGTCCCCCTGGCCGGATGCGGCAGGGGAACCCGGGCCGCGTCAGAACAGGGTGTCGGTGCAGTGGGCGCCGGACCAGGTGATGTGGTTCTCCAGCGAGGTCAGCGAGCCGGCGTACGGGCTGCAGACCGGCTCGTCGTCCTCCTGGCCCGCCTGGGTGCCGGCGGCTGCCGTCGACGCGCCGGCACCGGCCAGGGCGACGGCGAGGACGGTCGCGGCCAGAACAGATCTGATGCGCATGGTGCTCCTCTCGGGAGGCTGAGTGGTCACGCCCAGAGGTCCCCGTTCGCCCTCGCGCGCACACGCGGTTCCACCCGGACGGCGCGCGGCCGGTCACCCGGACGCCCGCGCGTCAGCGCTCCAGGCGGACCCGGCCGCCGATCTCGGTCCAGCCGTGCGGCTGGGGCGCGGTCAGGATCTGCGAGCCGCGGCCCTGCCTGATGTTCAGGGCCCGGCCCAGCCGGTCGGTGAGCAGCAGCGCCGCCGCGCCGGTGGCCTCGTCCTCGTCGATCCCGTCGTCCCGTCCGGGGAAGGCCCGGGCGCGGATCCGCCCGGCCGCCTCGTCCTCCCAGGCCCAGGCGTAGACCCACTCCCCCGGCGGCGGCACGGGAAGCGCGTCCACCTCGGCGGCGCTCGGGTACTGGCGCAGGGTGCGCGGCGGCGCCCACTCCGCGCGGGCCTCGATCCAGCTGAACTCGCCGTCCTGCCGGGCCCCGGCCACACCGGCGGGGGTGACGAGTTCGGGCACGTCGAGCAGCCAGGCGGTGCCCACGCAGGGGTGCCCGGCGAACGGCAGGCGCAGGGTGGGCGTATAGATGTCGATCACTCCGCGCTCGGGGTCGTCCACGAACACGGTCTCGCTGAAGCCGAGTTTGCCGGCCAGTGCCTGCCGGTCGTCGCGCCCGGGCAGCACCGAGCCGTCGCGGACGACACCCAGTTCGTTGCCGTAGCCGCCGTCCGGCCCGCAGAAGACGCGGAGTACGTCGTAGTCGGTCACCCGGGAATTGAAGCACCGCGGCGCACGTCAGGGGCCGCACCGGGCGTTTTGACCCTCCCTTTGCCGTGCCGTGATGTCCGCTTTGCGGCACCGCAATCAAGTCGTGTCCGTGCGCCCGCTGTGAGAGCCGAATCACCGACCGCACGGGGACGGGTGTGGTAAGCCTCGGGTAAGTTAGGGCAGCCTCACCATACGAATCGCCCTTGGAGCCTGCATGCGAGCCGTCCGACTGACCGTCACCGCCGCCGTGACCGCGGCCGCTCTGACCGCCCTTTCGGCCTGCACCTCGAAGAGCGACGCCAAGGACGGTGACGCCATCCAGGTCACCGCCGCCGACTCCACCTGCGACACCTCCAGCAAGTCCGCGCCGGCCGGCCAGGTCACGCTGAAGATCGAGAACAAGGGGTCGCGGGCGACGGAGGTCGAGATCCTCTTCCCGGACGACCGGATCGTGTCCGAGAAGGAGAACATCGGGCCGGGCACCAAGTACACCCTCACCGCCGAGGTGAAGGCAGGCTCCTACGAGATCGCCTGCCGGCCCGGCATGAAGGGCCACGGCGTCCGGCAGAAGCTGACCGTGACCGGCGGCGCCGCCACCGCCGAGCGCGACCCGCGGCTGGACGCGGCCGTCGCCCGGTACCGCACCTACGCCCAGGACCAGGCGGACGAGACGCTGCCGAAGGCCGAGGCGTTCGCGAAGGCCGTCCAGGACGGCGACCTGGAGGCGGCGAAGAAGGCCTACGGCCTGTCCCGCCTCGGCTGGGAGCGCACCGAGCCGGTCGCCGAGTCCTTCGGTGACATCGACCCGAAGGTGGACGTCCGCGAGGACGGCCTGGAGCCCGGGCAGAAGTGGACCGGCTGGCACCGGCTGGAGAAGGCCCTCTGGCACGACAAGAAGATCGGCGCCGAGGAGAAGGCCCTCGCCGGGCAGCTGGTGACGGACCTGAAGGACTGGCAGAAGCGGGTCGGGAAGGCCGAGATCACCCCGACCTCCATGGCCAACGGCGCCAAGGAGCTGCTGGACGAGGTCGCCACCGGCAAGGTCACCGGCGAGGAGGACCGCTACGCCCACACCGACCTCGTCGACTTCAAGGGCAACGTCGAGGGCGCGCAGAAGGCCTACGAGCTGCTGAAGCCGGTCGCCGCGAAGAACGACCCGGCGCTGACGAAGGAACTGGACAAGCAGTTCGCCGCGCTGGACGCCCTGCTCGACAAGTACCGCTCGGACAAGACCTCGTACGACTTCGTCTCCTACGACAAGGTCGGCAAGGACCAGCGCAAGGAGCTGTCGGACGCGGTGAACGCGCTCGCCGAGCCGCTGTCCAAGCTCGCCGCCGCGGTCGTGAAGTAGGCAGGGGGAAGGGCGATGACCGAGACCCAGGGGAGCAATCCGTCGCGCCGGGCGCTGATCGGCTGGGGCGGTGCCGGGCTCGCGCTCGGGGCCGCCGTGGCCGGCGGGGCCGTGGCGGTGGCCCAGTCGGGCGAGGACGCGGACCCGGTGGCGGACGGGATGGGCGGCGCGGTGGAGTTCCACGGCGCCCACCAGGCCGGTATCGCCACCCCGGTGCAGGACCGGCTGCACTTCGCCGCGTTCGACGTGAAGACCGACGACCGCGAGGCGTTCGTCCAGCTGCTCAAGGACTGGACCGAGGCGGCCCGCCGGATGACCGCCGGCAAGCCGGTCGGCGAGGGCGCCTACGGCGGGCTCGCCGAGGCCCCGCCGGACGACACCGGCGAGGCGCTCGGCCTCAAGCCGTCCCGGCTGACGCTGACCATCGGCTTCGGGCCGTCGCTGTTCGACAAGTTCGGCCTGAAGGGCCAGCGGCCCGCCGCCCTGGTCGACCTGCCCAAGTTCCCCGGCGACAACCTGGAGCGCTCCCGCACCGGCGGTGACCTGTGCGTCCAGGCGTGCGCCGACGACCCGCAGGTGGCCGTGCACGCCATCCGCAACCTCGCCCGCATCGGCTTCGGCAAGGTGGCCGTGCGCTGGTCCCAGCTCGGCTTCGGCAAGACCTCCTCGACCACCCCGGGCGCGCAGACCCCGCGCAACCTCTTCGGCTTCAAGGACGGCACCCGCAACATCGCGGGCACCGAGACCGGCCGGCTGGACGAGCACGTCTGGGTCGGCGCCGGGGACGGCCCGGCCTGGATGACCGGGGGGTCGTACCTGGTCGCCCGGCGGATCCGGATGAACATCGAGACCTGGGACCGCACCTCGCTCCAGGAGCAGGAGGACGTCTTCGGCCGGGACAAGCGCGAGGGCGCCCCGGTCGGCAAGGCCAAGGAGCACGACGAGCCGTTCCTGAAGGCGATGAAGCCGGACGCGCACGTCCGGCTCGCGCACCCCGACTCCAACGGCGGGATCACCATCCTGCGCCGGGGCTACTCCTTCACCGACGGCACCGACGGCCTCGGCCGGCTCGACGCGGGCCTGTTCTTCCTCGCCTACCAGCGGGACGTGCGCAAGGGCTTCATCCCGCTCCAGCGCAAGCTGGCCGCGCACGACGCGCTCAACGAGTACATCCAGCACGTGGGTTCGGCGGTCTTCGCCGTCCCGCCCGGCGTCCGGGACTCCGGCGACTGGTGGGGCCGGACGCTGTTCTCGAAGGAGGCGTAGCCCGTGTTCTCCAACTACCTGATCGGCCTGCGCGAGGGACTGGAGGCGTCGCTCGTCGTCTGCATCCTGATCGCCTACCTGGTCAAGACCGGCCGCCGGGACGCCGTCAAGCCCATCTGGGCCGGCATCGGTGTCGCCATCGCCATCGCCATGGGCTTCGGCTGCGCCCTGGAGTTCGGCTCGCAGGAGCTGACCTTCCAGGCGCAGGAGGCGCTCGGCGGATCCCTGTCGATCATCGCCGTCGGCCTGGTGACGTGGATGGTGTTCTGGATGCGGCGCACCGCCCGGAACCTGAGGTCGGAGCTGCACGGCAAGCTGGACGCGGCCCTCAAGCTCGGCACCGGCGCGCTGGTCGCCACCGCGTTCCTCGCCGTGGGCCGGGAGGGCCTGGAGACCGCGCTGTTCGTGTGGGCGTCGGTGCACGCGGCCTCCGACGGCACCCCGCGCCCGCTGGTCGGGGTCGCCCTGGGCCTGGCCACGGCGGTGCTCCTGGGCTGGCTGTTCTACCGGGGCGCGCTGAAGATCAACCTGGCGAAGTTCTTCACCTGGACCGGCGGCATGCTGGTCGTGGTCGCGGCGGGCGTGCTGGCGTACGGCTTCCACGACCTCCAGGAGGCCGACTGGGTGCCGGGCCTGAACGACCTGGCGTTCGACATCAGCGGTGCCATCCCGCCGGACAGCTGGTACGGCACGCTGCTGAAGGGCGTGTTCAACTTCCAGCCGGATCCGACGGTCGTCCAGATCACGGTGTGGGCGCTGTATCTGGTCCCGGTGCTCGGGCTGTTCCTCTCCCCGGTAGGGTTCGCCTCCGGAAAGGGGAAGGTGAAGGAGCCCGATGAGCAGGGAACGCAGCCCTCGGCGGCCTCGCAGGCGTGACCGGAACGCACTCATAGCGGCCGCGCTGACCGCTTTGTCGCTGACGGCGAGCGGATGCGTGGTGGTGCACGGGGAGCGCGAGGTGCTCCCCGCCACCACCCGCGCCGAGGCCGTCAAGGCCGTCGCCGCGTTCACGGACGCGTACAACAAGGCCGACAAGGCCTACGACAGCTCCGTGGACGCGCCCTATGTCACCGGCGCCCTCGCCGACATCGACTCCGCCCGGCTGAAGGCGGGGCACGTCAACAGCCCCTCCGGCAACCCGGCCCACACCCCGCTGATCCTGACGGATGTGAGGATCACGATCGTCAAGAAGGCCGGCTGGCCCCGCTGGTTCGTCGCCGACGCCCGGGGCAACAAGGGCGGCGACGCCCGGTGGGTGCTCGTGTTCACCCGGGGCGACCTCGGCGAGCGGTGGCGGGTGGCCTATCTGACCCTCATGGCGCCCGGGGCCGTACCGGAGTTCAAGAAGGACGCGGACGGCCGGGCCGAGGCCGTGCCCGCCGACACCACGCGACTGGCCGTCCGCCCCGACGAGTTGAGCAAGTCGTACGCCGCCTACCTGAAGAACGGCGGGACGGCCTTCGCGGACGGCCGCGACACCAGCGGGCTGCGCGCGGCCCGGAAGAAAGAGGCCGAGAAGCCCGGTCTGGTCCGGCAGTTCATCGACGAGCCGCTCACCCACGGCGCCTACGCGCCGCTCGCGCTGCGCACGGCGGACGGCGGGGCGCTGGTGTTCTTCACCACGCACCACTACGAGAAGCGGACCGCCGCGACCGGCGCGACCGTGCCGATCCCCAACAAGGACGTGAAGGCCCTGATCAAGGGCGAGGTGAAGCAGTCCCTGACGATGGAGTCCATCGCCAACGAGGCCGTACTCGACCCGGCCGGCAGCGGCCCGGTACGAATGCTGGGCCGGGTACAGGGACTGACGTCCGCGCAGGGCGCCTGAACCCCGCCGACCCGGGCACCGGAGACGACCTGGGCCGGTCGGTGGAGCCGGCCGACGCCGGTCAGGGGAGACCGCCGGGGCGCAGGTTGGTGGAGACCGCCAGGGCACAGGTTTGGTGGAGACCGCCAGGGCACAGGTCAGTGGTTACGGCCGGGGCGCCGGTTGGTGGAGTCGCCCGGGCGGCCTGGGACGATCGGCCAAGTCGGCCGGGGCCCACCGGTCGAGACGGCCGGAAGGCCGGTCGGCGTAGACGGCCCGGGGTCGGTTGGCGGCGACAGCCCGGGGTCGGTTGGCGGCGACCCCTGGAAGTCGGTTGGCGGCGACAGCCAGGGGGCCGGGCGACGGAGACGGCCGAGGGGCCGGACGACGGCGACAGCCAGGGCCCGTCGGACAAGACGGCCGGGAAGCCAGTCAACGGTGACGGCCAGGAGCCGATCGGTGGAGACGGCCGGGAAGCCAGTCGACGGCGACGCCCAGGGCCCATCGGACAAGACGGCCCGGAGACCAGTCAACGGCGACAGCCAGAAGCCGATCGATGGAGACGGCCGGGAGACCGGCCGACGGCGACAGCCAGGGCCCATCGGACAAGACGGCCGCGAGGCCAGTCAACGGCGACAGCCAGAAGCCGATCGATGGAGACGGCCCGGAGGCCAGTCGACGGCAGCAGCAGAGAGACCGGCCGACGGCGACAGCCGAGACCCGTCGGTCGAGATGGCCGGGAGGCCTCAGTGGCGCAGGGGCCAGGCCGCGCCCGGGTGGTCGGCCTCGGCGCCGTGTCGGGCGCAGGCGTCGGTGAGCGCCTCCAGCAGGCTCAGCGGATCGGGCAGCGCGTGCTCCGGGCCGCGTACCCAGCGCACCCGCTGGTCGTCGCCGGGCAGCCGGGCGGGCGGTACGAGGACGTAGGAGCCACGGCAGTGCCAGCGCAGGCCGGGATGCTCGTCCATCGTCTCCGGATGGCAGTCCAGCTCGCAGGGCCACCACTCGTCCTCGTCCTCCGGGGTGCCCCGGGTGAGGGTGAAGAACAGCATGCGGCCGTCGTCGCTCTCGGCGACCGGACCCACCTCGATCCCGGCGCCGAGCAGCCGCTGAAGGGCCTCCCGGCCGGCCTCCAGGGGCACGTCGAGGACGTCGTGCACCATGCCGGTGGCGGTGATGAAGTTCGCCAGCGGCTGGTGCCGGGCCCAGCGCTCGATCTGCGCGCGGTCGGTGGTGGACTGCGTCTGCCAGGCGAACGACACCGGGTGCCGGGCCGGGGTGGGACAGCCGACGCGGTCGCAGGAACAGCGGTAGCCGGGCGCGGGGTGCGCGGCGGGGGCGAGCGGCAGACCCGCGCCGGCGGCGGCGAGCAGCAGGGCCTCACGGCCACCGTCGTCGGCGGCGCCCTCCTTCGGGCGGCGTCCGCGCAGCCACTGGGAGAGTTTGCCCTGCCGGCCGGACCGGCCGCCGAACGTCCCGCTCATCTATCCCCTCGCCTCGCTGGTGTAGCGGACAGCATGCCTTATCGTCCCATCTTCGCGTGGACCGGGGGGTCGCCGCAGGCGAGTGGCCGACTGTCACCGGCAGGGGTACGGCGGTCAACGCGGTGCCAGGCCGTACAGCGCGTAGTCGACCAGGGTGTCCGTGTAGTCGTAGGTGATCGGGCCGGTGTGCTGGAGCCAGCGCTGGGCGAGCGGCGAGACGAACAGTTCCAGGGCGATCCGGGGATCCACGTCGGGCCGTACGTGGCCGGCGTCCCGCGCCGAGCGCAGCCGGGCGACGTACAGCTGGAGCCGCGGTTCCAGGAGCCGGGCGACGAGGACGCGACCCGAGCCGCTCGTCGACGACGCCCTCCGCGGTCAGCGCGCGCGCCGGTGCGGCGAAGCGGGGGTCGAGCAGCTCGTCCACCGTGGCGCGCAGCACCGCCTTGAGGTCGGCGGCCAGGTCGCCGGTGTCCGGGATGCCGGCCGTCTCGTGTCCGGCCCCGTCGTGTCCGGCCGGGCGGGCCGTCTGTTCGGCGAGGTCCAGGAAGGCCTCCAGCAGGACGTCCGCCTTGGAGGACCACCAGCGGTAGATGGTCTGCTTGCCCACCCCGGCGCGGGCGGCGATGCCCTCCACCGTGGTCTTCGGGTAGCCGGCCTCCGCGACCAGGGAGAGGGCGGCGGCGTAGATCGCCCGGCGGGACTTCTCGCTGCGGCGGGTGGCGTCGGGGGCGGGCTTGCTGACCATGGCACCGAACGTAACAAGCCGGGGCGGCGGGCTACGACGCGGAGTCGTACGGCGGCCAGGCGTCGCCCCAGTCGGCGTCCCGGGCGGCCTTGTACAGGTCGCCGTGGCGCTTGGTGACCGTGCCGCGGCTCAGCCGCTCGTCGGCCTCGCACAGGTCGAGCAGCACCTGGCCCTTGCGGATCTGCGGGCGCCGGACCACCCGGGCGGGGGCCGGCTCGGCGGGCAGCCGGGTCGCGGCGACGTACGAGAACTTCTCGTCCTCGTACGCCAGGGAGCCGCCCTTGACCTGGCGGTGCAGGGAGGAACGGCCGACCCGGGCCGAGAAGTGGCACCAGTCGGTGCCGGGCGCGATGGGGCAGGCGGCGCTGTGCGGGCAGGGCGCGGCGATCCGGAAGCCGGCCCGGATCAGCCGGTCGCGGGCCTCGATGACGCGGGCGTAGCCGGCCGGGGTGCCGGCCTCGACGATCACGACGGTCCGGGCGGCGCGGGCGGCGGCGTCGACGAGGGCGGCGCGGTCGGACTCGGTCAGCTCGTTGAGCACGTACGACACCGTGACCAGGTCGGTGTCGTCCAGGGCGAGGTCCGCGCCGATCCGGGCGCGCTCCCAGCGGGCGTCCTTCAGGGCCGGGTGGGCGGCGGCGAGCCGGCGGCCGACGGCGAGGGCGGGTTCGGCCCAGTCCAGCACGGTGACACCGCGCTCGCCGGGCCAGGTCGTCTGGACGGCCCAGGTGGCGGCGCCGGTGCCGCCGCCGACGTCGGTGTGGCCGGCGGGGGTCCAGCCGGGGAGGGCGTCGGCGAGGGCGGCGAGGGCGGAGCGGACCGCCTCGAAAGTGGCGGGCATGCGGTAGGCGGCGTACGCGGCGACGTCGGCCCGGTCGCGGAGGATCGGCGCGTGGGTGGGGGTGTCGCCGCGGTAGTTGGCGATCAGGCGGTCCACGGCGGCGGCGACCTCCCTGGGGGGCAGGCCGTCCAGCAGGTCGGCCAGGGCCGTGCGGAGGGGGTCGTTCACCCGGCGATTCTATGGCGCCCGGCCTCCTGGTTCTCCGGCCCGTCGCCCACCCGGTTCCGCCGGCCGGGAAGGCGCCCTCCCGCCCGGGCTAGATCACCGCTCTCGCCAGCCTGGTCGCCAAGGCGGCTCTCGGTGTGCTGTCGGGTGGGCGGCGGCGGGGGTGGACCGTGTTGGCCAGGACGATCAGGAAGGTGTCGGTGGCCGGGTCGAGGACCAGGGAGGTGCCGGTGAAGCCGGTGTGGCCCGCCGCGCCGCGGCCCGCGAGTTCGCCCATGAACCACGGCTGGTCCAGTACGAAGCCCAGGCCGGGCGGGGTGAACAGCAGCTCCACGTAGTCGGGGCCGAGGATGCGCGCGGGGCCGTAGGAGCCGCCGGCGAGCAGGGCGCGGCAGAAGACGGCCAGGTCGGGCCCGGTGGAGAACAGGCCCGCGTGTCCGGCGACCCCGCCGAGCGCCCAGGCGTTCTCGTCGTGGACCACGCCGCGCAGCATCCCCCGCTCGGCCTTCGCCCACGGCCGCCGCTGGTCCTCGGTGGCCGCGGCGCCGGGGCAGGGCCCGAAGCCGGTGGCGGTCATGCCGAGCGGCCGGGTGATGCCGTCCCGCACCAGGACGTCCAGGGTGCGGCCGGTGATCCGCTCCAGGACGCACTGGAGCAGCAGCATGTTCAGGTCGGAGTACCGGTACACGCCCGGCCGGCCCGTCGGGGCCTCGGCGCGCAGCAGGTCCAGCCGGGACGCGTCGTCCGGGCAGTCGTACAGCGGCAGTTCCGGACGCAGCCCGGAGGTGTGCGTGAGCAGCTGCCGTACCGTCACGCCGTGTTCGGCGGCAGCGTGGAAGTCGGGCAGGTAGTCGCCGACCCGGGCGTCGATGCCGAGGGTGCCCCTCTCGATCTGCTGCACGGCGGCGACCGCCGTGCACAGCTTGGTCAGGGAGGCCAGGTCGAAGCGGGTGTCGAGGGTGACCGGGACCCGGGCGGGCAGCGGCAGCTCGACGCCGGCGCCGGTCTCGGGGTCGTACCCGGCGTAGCGGACCGCCCAGCCGGTGGCCTCGGCGACGGCGATCACGGGCCCGCGCCCGGCCAGCACGACGGCGCCGGCCGCCCAGGGGCGCTCACCAGCGGTGAGGGCGTGCGCCTCGGCGACCAGCTGCCCGAGTTCGACGGGGTCGAGCCCGGCTCGTTCCGGTGTGCCGGCGCGCAGTCTCGGTGCGCTCAGCTCGCGTCTCCCTCCGCGTGCGCACGGGTGGTCTCCCGTGTGGTCCAGGGACGGCACATTCCCACGAAGCAGGCCGCCGCGACCAGTGCTCCGGCCAGCTGGACCACGGCCATGGGCACGGCGGTGTGCTCTCCGGCGACGCCGACGAGCGGGGAGGCGACCGCGCCGACGAGGAAGGAGGAGGTGCCGAGCAGCGCGGAGGCGGACCCGGCGGCGTGCCGGACGCGCAGCAGGGCGAGGGACTGGGCGTTGGGCAGGGTGACGCCCATCGCGGACATCAGCACGAACAGGGCGGCGGCGACGGGGACCAGTCCGGTGTCGCCGAGGACGCCGGTGGCCATCAGCAGCAGGGCGGTCGCGGCGAGCGCGATCACCGCCAGGCCGGCCGCGAACACCTTGTCCAGGCCGACCCGGCCGACCAGCAGCTTGCCGTTGATCTGCCCGGCGGTCACCAGGCCGACCGAGTTCAGGCCGAACAGCAGGCTGAAGGTCTGCGGGGAGGCGCCGTAGATCTCCTGGACGACGAACGGGGAGGCCGATATGTAGGCGAACAGCGCGGCGAAGGTGAAGCCGCCGGCGAGCATGTAGCCGGTGAAGGGCAGGTCGGCGAGGAGGCCGCGCATCGCGCGCAGGGTCTCCCCCACGCCGCCGCGGTGCCGCTCGGCGGGCGGCAGGGTCTCCGGCAGCCGCAGCCAGACCAGGGCGGTGAGCAGTACGCCGATCACCGTGAGCACGACGAACACGCCCCGCCACTCCGTCACCCGCAGGACCTGCCCGCCGACGAGCGGCGCGACGATGGGCGCGGCCCCGGAGATCAGCATCAGGGTGGAGAAGAAGCGGGCCATGGCGACACCGTCGTACAGGTCGCGTACGACGGCCCGGGCGATGACCACCCCGGCGGCGCCCGCCAGGCCCTGCACCAGGCGGAACGCGATCAGCGTCTCGACGGTGGGCGCGAGGGCGCACAGGGCGGTGGCAGCCAGGTAGACGACGAGTCCGGCGCGCAGCGGGCGGCGGCGGCCCCAGCGGTCGCTGAGCGGGCCGATGATCAGCTGGCCCAGCGCGAGTCCGGCCATGCAGGCGGTCAGGGTGAGCTGCACGGTGACGGCCGGGGCGTCCAGGGAGCGGGTGACCTGCGGCAGCGCGGGCAGGTACATGTCCATCGCGAGCGGGGTCGTCGCGGTGAGGGCGCCGAGGAGGAGGGTGACGAGGGGGCCGGTGCGGCCCGGGGCGCCGGCCGCCGGTGGTACGGCCGCGGAGTGAGGGGCCTGATCCCGCAGCGGGTCCTGGTGCGGGTTCTGGTCCCGGCCCTGCTCCCGGTCCTGGTCCGGTGTCGGTGTCGCCGCGTGCTCCGGCATCTGCCCCTCCCTGTCCGTGCCTTGGGCCCCTCTGCCCTCGGTCTCGCCGACACGGGTGTCACCGGCATCGGGTGTCGCGACATCGGTGTCACCGGTCCGACCGGCACCTATGCTCTCAGCTCGGACAGACTGCCGAGGCACACACGAGCGAGGGCGGGCGGAGATGGCGGAGCAGAGCGTGCGCTGGGGGATCCTGGCGACCGGCGGGATCGCGGCGGCGTTCGCGGCGGACCTGGTCGATCTCCCGGACGCGGAGATCGCGGCGGTGGCCTCGCGCCGGCGGGAGTCGGCCGAGGCGTTCGCCGAGCGGTTCGGGGCGCGGCGCGCGTACGGCGACTGGGAGTCGCTGGCCGCCGACGAGGACGTGGACGTGGTCTACGTCGCCACCCCGCACTCGGCGCACCGGGCGGCGGCCGGGCTGTGCCTCCGGGCGGGCCGGAACGTGCTGTGCGAGAAGCCGTTCACGCTGAACCTGCGCGAGGCGGAGGAACTCGTCGCGCTGGCCCGGGAGCACGGCCGCTTCCTGATGGAGGCGATGTGGATGTACTGCAATCCGCTGGTCCGCCGGCTGAAGGCACTCGTGGCGGACGGCGCGATCGGCGAAGTGCGCACCGTGCAGGCGGACTTCGGGATCTCCGGCCCCTTCCCCGCGGCACACCGGCTGCGGGACCCGGCGCTGGGCGGCGGGGCGCTGCTGGACCTGGGGGTGTACCCGGTGGCGTTCGCGCAGTTGCTGCTCGGCGAGCCGGACGGAATCGCCGCGAGCGCGGTGCTCTCGCCCGAGGGCGTCGACCTCCAGACGGGGGCCGTGCTGTCCTGGGACAGCGGTGCGCTGGCCGCACTGCACTGCTCGATCACCGGCGGTACGGCGAACACCGCGTCGGTCACCGGCACGCGCGGCCGGATCGACGTACCGTCCGGGTTCTTCCACCCGGAGCGGTTCGTGCTGCACCGCGAGGGCCGGGACCCGGAGGAGTTCGCCGCCGATCCCGCCGACGGTCCGCGCACCAGCATGCGGCACGAGGCGCTCGAGGTCATGCGGGCGCTGCGGGCGGGCGAGAAGGAGTCGCCGCTGGTGCCGCTGGAGGGGACGCTCGCGGTGATGCGCACGATGGACGCGGTGCGGGAGCGGATCGGGGTGCGGTATCCGGGGGACGCGGCGCCGGTGGGCGTCCAGCCGCGGGGCGGCCATGCCGCTCGCGTCGGGCAGCCGTATGGCGGACAGTCGATTCCGTATGGCGGACCCTCCGCCTACGCTGCGGAGTCATGACTGACAGGAACTCGAAGATCGCGGTGGTGACCGGGGCCGGGTCCGGCATCGGGCGGGCCGTCGCCGTGGAGCTGCTGCGCGCCGGCTGGTCCGTGGTGCTGGCCGGCCGGCGTGCCGAGCCGCTGGCGGAGACGGCGGCGCTGGTGCCGGGGGCGGCCTCGCTCGCCGTCCCCGCCGACGTGTCCCGGCCGGAGGACGTCGACGCGCTGTTCACCGCGGCCGTGGAGCGGTTCGGGCGGGTGGACCTGCTGTTCAACAACGCGGGGACCTTCGGGCCCGGCGGGGTCCCGGTCGAGGAGCTGCCGTACGACGCCTGGCGGCACGTGGTGGACACGAACCTCAACGGGGCGTTCCTGTGCGCGCAGGCGGCCTACCGGCGGATGAAGGAACAGGACCCGCGGGGCGGCCGGATCATCAACAACGGTTCCATCTCGGCGCACACGCCCCGCCCGCACTCGGTCGCCTACACCGCGACCAAGCACGCGCTGACCGGCCTGACCAAGTCGCTGTCCCTGGACGGACGGCCGTACGGCATCGCGGTAGGCCAGATCGACATCGGCAACGCGGCGACCGACATGACGGCGGGGATGCCGACGGGCGCGCTCCAGGCGAACGGGGAGGTCGCCCCGGAACCGATGATGGACGTGGCCGATGTGGCACGCACGGTACGGCACATGGCGGAGCTGCCGCTGGAGGCGAACGTGCAGTTCGCGACGGTACTGGCGACGACGATGCCGTACATCGGCCGGGGCTGAGCCGCGCGCGGGCCGCATCGGCGGGCGGAACTCGGCCGTCCGCGGTATTGCGGCCCGTTGCTGACCTATGCTCAACTTTTCTCCACCGGAGCTTCACAGTTGGAGCACGACGGTTCCGCGGCCATTCCGAGGGGGGAGGCGGCGGCCGTTCCACCGGACCGGAACAGGGGGGCACACCTCGCGCCACCGCGAGGCCGGACCGGCCGGGGGAACGGCCGCCGCGCAGGCATGCGGGTGCGCGGACGGCCAGACGTACGGCGGCTCGGCGCGGCTCGCCGGTCACCGGATGCGTACGGCAACTTGGCGCAGCTGGTCGGCCACCGGATCGTACGGCGGCTCGGCGCGGCTGGTCGGCCACCGGATGCGTACGGCGGCTCAGCTCCGCTCGTCGGCCGTCGGTTCCGGTCCCCCGCCCTCCGGTGTCGCCGGCCGGGTCCGGCGGCGGCGCAGGGCCCAGGCGCCCGCTCCCAGCAGGGCGAGCGCGCCGGCGCCGGCCGCCACCGCGACGGGGCCGGTGGAGCCGGCGCCGGCACTCACCACGCCGGGGGCACCGGCCGCCGCGCGCACCGCCTGCCGCCCGGGCGCCGGGCTCGCGCTCGCCCCGCCCTCACTGAGCGGGGTGACCAGCGTGCCCACGGGCCGGGCCGAACGCCCGTGGGTGAAGCCCCAGTCGAGCAGCGCGGCGGTCTCCTCGTACACGGCGTTGCCGCCGGACTCGGGATGCATCACGGTCACCAGCAGGGTGCGCCCGCCACGGGTGGCCGCGCCGGTGAACGTGTTGCCGGCATGGCTGGTGTAGCCGTTCTTGACACCGATCAGGCCGTCATATGTCTTCAGACCCCATGCCCCGGTCAGCAGACGGTCGGTGTTCTGGATCTGGAACGTCTTCTTGCCGCCCGCCGGGAAGTCGGCCGTCCTCGTGCCGCAGTAGCCGCGGAAGTCGGCGTCCTTCAGCCCGTGCCGGGCGAAGAGCGTGAGGTCGTACGCCGAGGACAGCTGCCCCTTGTGGTCGAAGCCGTCGGGGCTGACCACATGGGTGTCCAGGGCCTGCAAGTCCTCGGCCCTGGCCTGCATCTCGGCGACGGTCCTGACGATGCCGCCGTTCATGTGCGACAGCACGTGCACGGCGTCGTTGCCGGACCGCAGGAACACGCCCTGCCACAACTGCTCGACGGTGTAGGTGATGCCGGGCTTGATGCCGACGAGGCTGGACCCGGCCGGGACGTCGGCGAGGTCGGCGTCGGTGACCTTGTACCGCCGGGCGCGGTCGAACTTCTTCAGCACGGTGTCCGCGAACAGCATCTTCAGCGTGGACGCGGGCGCGAGCCGCCGGTGCGCGTCGAACGAGGCGAGCACCTCCCCGCTCGCGCAGTCGGCGACCAGCCAGGCGCGGGCGGTGAGCTTCTTGGGCAGTCCCGAGGCGCCGCGCACCTGGACGCCGGTACGGGCCAGTCGTTCGCCCCCGACGACCGTGGTGGTGGCGGCAGCGGCGGTGGCATCGGTGGCCGTGGACAAGGGCAGGGCGGCGGCCGTCAGCCCGAGGACGGCACGCCGGCTGAGCCGGGAACATTCACGCACCCGGGGACCGTACACCGCGACGAGCAGACGTTCCGCGTCCGGAGGGGCGTACGGTCCGGATCACGCCGTGTGCCGGGGTGACCGGCCAAGTCGGCGCGCCTCGGCGGGCCTTGGGCGAGCTCACCGGCCGAGCAGGCGGTCGATCTCGGTCAGCTGGGCGGCGGTGAGCGGCCCCTTCTCGATCGCCCCGGCGTTCTCCTCGGCCTGGGCGACGGTCCGGAAGCCGGGGATCGGCACGGTGCGCGGGCTGCGGGCCCACAGCCAGGCGAGGGCGCCCTGGGCGAGGGTACGGCCGTCGCTGGTGAGGATGGACCGGACGGCGTCGATCCGGTCCAGCCAGCGCGGATCGGCGCCGGAGCCGTCGGACGCGTACCCCGGGAGCCAGGCCGGCGGCCGGCTGCGGATGTCCCCCGCGTCCGGCGTCCCCTCGCGCCGCCCCGCCAGCAGCCCCATGGCCAGCGGACTGCGGTTGACGCTCGCCAGCTCCAGCCGCTCGCACAGCGCCAGCGCCCGGGGCGCGTCCTGGAGCACGTTGAGGGCGTGCTGCACGGCCGCGCAGTGCGGTCCCTCGGCGAAGACGGCGGCCCGCTCGGGATCGTCGGTGCTCCATCCGTAGGCGCGTATCAGCCCCTCCCGCACGAACTCCTCGCAGGCATCCCGGAGTTCGGCGGCGCGGTCCGGGTCGGTGTCGGAGATGTGCAGCTGGTACAGGTCGACGCGGTCGGTGCCGAGCCGGCGCAGGGAGGCGGTGAGAGCCCGCCGGGCGTACTCCGGGGTGTCGTCGGTACCGGTCAGGGTGCGGGTGTCCGGGTCGAAGACGTTGCCCCACTTGGTGGCGAGGACCACGTCGTCGCGCCGCTTGCCGAGGGCCCGGCCCAGGATCTCCTCGCTGTGCCCGGTTCCGTAGGAGTCGGCCGTGTCGAAGAAGGTGACACCGAGGTCGAGCGCCCGCCGGACGGCCCGTACGGACTCGTCGTCGTCCACCTTCCCCCAGCCGACGGGCTGCCCGTCGGCCATCCAGTGCTCACCGCCGATGGCCCAGCACCCGAAACCGAGTGCGCTCACCGCGATGCCACTGCGCCCCAGCGTCCGTGTCGTCGTCATGGGCCGCACGGTAGGAGTTGGAGCGCGCGCGAAGGCAAGGATCCGTACGGCGCCCCTCACGCCGGGACTCACTCCGGGGCTCACGCCGGGTCGCCGAGCCCGGACGGCCGGATCGTCGCGGCGTCGGGCTCATGCCGCCGCCCCGGCCCGCCACCCGAACGGCAGCCACGAGAGGCCGGTCGGGACCGCGGGTGCGAGGGTGGACCCAGGAGCCCTGTCCGCCTGTCCGCTGGGAGTCACCGTGACCTGTTACGACCGACGTGATCTGGGCCTGCTGCTGCTCCGGCTGGGCACCGGAGGGGCGCTGGCGGCGCACGGCACGCAGAAGCTGTTCGGCTGGTTCGGCGGACACGGACTGGAGGGCACGGGCCAGTTCATGGAGTCCATCGGCTATGTGCCCGGCAAGCTGAGCGCGATGGCGGCGGGCCTGGCGGAGACCGGCGGCGGCACGCTGCTGGCGCTCGGCCTCGCGACCCCGGCGGCCGGCGCGGCGGCGGCCGGCGGGATGGCCGGGGCGGCGGCGGTGCACGTACCCAACGGCTTCTTCGCCCAGGAGGGCGGCTACGAGCACGCGGCGATCCTGGGCCTGACCGCGGCCGGCCTGGCCGTCACCGGCCCCGGCCGCCTCTCCCTCGACCACGCCCTCGGGCACGTCCTCGACCGCGGCTGGATGGTCCCGGCCGCCCTCGGCGTGACCGCGGCGGCGACGGCCGTGGTGGTGGGCGCCCGCAACCGCCGGCTGCGGCGCAAGGCGCAGGGCGAGCAGGAGACCCTGTTCGAGGAGTGAGCCGGCCGGCGTCCGTACGACACCGGGGCCGGAAGGCCGTAGACGCGCACGGACAGTCGTGACAGTCGTACGCGCGGAGACAGTCACAGGCGCGCGGACAGCCGTGGACACGCGCGGACAATCACAGACGCGCACGGACAGCCGCAGGCACGCAGGAACAGTCGCGGACGCGAACGGACAGCCGTAGACACGCACGGACAGCTGTAAACGGCGCCGACCGGACGCATGGGGACGGTACGAGCAAGCCGTCCCGAGAGCCGCCGAACGCACTGACGACTTTCGGCCATCTTCGGGCTTCCGCCCCTCCCGTCCCGCCCGCCACACCCCGCCTCGCCACCGGGCCCACCCCGGCCGGCCACCCTCCGCGGGCATCGCCGAAGGGCCCCCGGAGCCCTTGCCGCGCCTGGCTCAGGAGCCCCGTTCTCCGGCGCTGTCCGAACACCCGACACCCCCGCCGGACACTACATCTGGGGTCCGTTGCCAGCCGAGACACAAGATGTATGCTCCCACCTGATTTCGGCGACACCTGAGACGCCCACGGCACAACGGGCCCCTCAGGCACGGGCGGCTGCCTTGCCATGCCTTGCCACCCCTGTGTCCCGGGCCCCGTTTCCATCCGACGAGGGAGCACCACGTGACCATGGCTCCAAGCCATCCGGCCGCGCTCACCGAGGAGCGACCGCAGCACGATCCGGAGCCCGCGCTGCTGCGGACCCTGTCCGAGCTGACGGCCGATCTGCCCGACGCCGACCCCGATCGGGTGGCCGCCGCCGCGCTGCGCGGCCGGTCCGCGCGGGCCGACGAGGCAGAGCTGCGCGAGCTGGCCACGGAGGCAGCCGCCGGCCTGATCGCCGAGGACCCCGCCTACTCCAAGCTGGCCGCCCGGCTGCTGACGATCGGCATCCGCCGCGAGGCCCGTACCCAGGGGGTGTCGGCCTTCACCGAGTCGGTGGCGGTGGGACACCGGGAGGGCCTGGTCGCCGACCGCACCGCCGAGTTCGTCCGCACCCACGCGGAACGGCTGGACGCGCTGGTGGACTCGGCCGTGGCCGACGGCGCCGACGACCGCTTCGGCTACTTCGGCCTGCGCACCCTCTACACCCGTTACCTGCTGCGCCACCCGATCACCCGCAAGGTCATCGAGACGCCCCAGCACTTCATGCTGCGCGTGGCCAGCGGCCTGGCCGAGGACCACACGCCCAGGGCGGTGGACCAAGTGGCCGACCTCTACGGCCTGATGAGCCGCCTGGACTACCTGCCCTCCTCCCCCACCCTGTTCAACTCCGGCACCAGGCACCCCCAGATGTCCGCGTGTTACCTGCTCGATTCACCCCTGGACGAGCTGGACTCGATCTACGACCGCTACCGGCAGGTCGCCCGGCTGTCGAAGCACGCCGGCGGCATCGGCCTGTCGTACTCCCGCATCCGTGCCCGGGGCTCCTACATCCGGGGGACGAACGGGCACTCCAACGGGATCGTGCCGTTCCTGAAGACCCTGGACGCCTCGGTCGCCGCCGTGAACCAGGGCGGCCGCCGCAAGGGCGCCGCCGCCGTCTACCTGGAGACCTGGCACTCCGACATCGAAGAGTTCCTGGAGCTGCGCGACAACACGGGTGAGGACGCCCGCCGCACCCACAACCTCAACCTCGCGCACTGGATCCCCGACGAGTTCATGCGCCGCGTCAACGC
>NZ_BMSK01000033.1 GCF_014649115.1 Streptomyces eurythermus
CGGGGCGGCGTGAGCCGGAGCGGCGGTGAGCGCCATGCCGGCGGTGGCGGCGGCCACGGCGGCGGTGGTGAGGACCTTCTTCGGGGAAGCGATGCGGCGGATGACGGAGACGGTCACGAAGTACCTCTTGCGTTCGGGGATAGGGGATCGCCCGCATGGAGTGGGCCACGGGCGGTGGCCCGCATACGTCGGCGCCGCGGCCCGCTGTGGGCTCGTGGCGCCTGGCGACGTCATCCAGATAAGCAGGCCCGGAAGGTGCCCGCAATGACCCCCTTTACTAGTGGTGGCCGGATCCATGAGGAACGCGAAGTATGTGGCGTGCGTCTCAATCCGCAGGTCAGGCGGGGTGCGGGAGGGGGTGAATCGGGTAAAAGGTACTACGGTGCCGGGTCGTAGGTGACGTGGGTCATGTGGGGTCCTTCACCGGCTCGCACACGCCACGTGCCCGGGTTCGCGCGCTGGGTCACTGTCCGGGGCCGTCGAATGTGACCGCGGTCTCGAAGGCGGCACGCCTGGTGGCCCGGCGCAGCGCCCGCAGCACCGCCGGACCGAGCGCCAGGGTCAGCACGACCGTGCACAGGGCCCGGCCCAGGTCCCAGCCGAGGGACGTGGCCGTGCAGTACGCGACGAAACGGGCCAGGTTCGCGGCGACCGGATCCCCGGCGACGAACGAGATGCCCGAGGCCCCGCCGCCCATGAAGGGCCAGCCGGCCAGGTTCATCACCGTGCCGTAGGCGAACGCGGCCAGGAAGCCGTACACCGCGAGCAACAGCAGCTCGGCCCGGCCGCGCAGCCGGACCGGGCCCGGGAGCAGCCCGGCGCCCATCGTGAACCAGCCCATCGCCAGCATCTGGAACGGCAGCCACGGCCCGACCCCGCCCGTCAGCAGGGCGGACGCGAACATCGTCACCGAGCCCAGGGTGAAGCCGAAGCCCGGGCCGAGCACCCTGCCGCTCAGCACCATCAGGAAGAACATCGGCTCCAGGCCCGCCGTACCGGCGCCGATCGGACGCAGCGCCGCGCCCGTGGCGGCCAGGACGCCCAGCATCGCCACCGCCTTCGGGCCCAGGTCGGACTCCGAGATCGTCGCCGCGACCACCGCGACCAGCAGGACGAGCAGGCCCGCGAAGAGCCAGGGGGCGTCCTGCGCGTGGGCGCTCAGCTGTGAGCGGGGCGGCGCGAGGAACGGCCAGCAGAAGGCGACCAGGCCGACGGCGCCGGTGAGGGCCAGGGCGGCGAGGGAGCGGGGTCCCAGGCGGACGGCGTGCAGGCGGCGGTTCACCGGAGAGCCTCGCGGACCTCGGAGACGGTCAGCCAGTGCTGCGGGGCCAGGATCTTCGTCACCTGCGGGGCGAAGGAGGGGGAGGAGACGACGATCTCCGCCATCGGGCCGTCGGCGATCACCTCGCCCTCGGCCAGCAGCACCACGCGGTGCGCCAGCTCGGCGGCCAGCTCCACGTCGTGCGTCGCCAGCACGATCGCGTGCCCCTCGGCGGCGAGCGAGCGCAGCACGGAGACCAGGCGGGCCTTGGCCGCGTAGTCCAGGCCGCGGGTCGGCTCGTCCAGCAGGAGCAGCGGCGGACGGGCGGTCAGCACCACGGCCAGCGCGAGTGCCAGGCGCTGGCCCTCGGAGAGGTCGCGGGGGTGGGTGTCGTCGGTGATGTCCGGGAGCAGCTCGGAGACGAGGGCGCGGCAGGTGCCTTCGGTGGCGCCCGCGTCCTTGTCGGCGGCGGCGCACTCCGCGGCGACCGTGTCGGCGTACAGCAGGTCCCGGGGGTCCTGGGGGACCAGGCCCACCTGGCGGATCAGGGTCGGGGGCGGGGTGCGGTGGGGGGTGAGGCCGCCGACGGTGACCGTGCCGGTGGTGGGGGCGAGCAGACCGACGAGGGTGTTGAGGAGGGTGGACTTGCCTGCGCCGTTGCGGCCCATGAGGGCGATGGTCTCGCCCTTGGAGATGGTCAGGTCTATGTGGCGCAGGGCCTGGGTGGTGTCCCGGCGGAGGGAGAGGGCGTGGATCCGGGCGAGGTGCTGGTGGTCGGGGGCCGGGGTGGGGGTGGTGCGGCGGAACCGGGAGCGGAACCGGTGCTGCTGCGGGGCGGGGATGGGGCCGCTTGCCGGCGTAGGAGAGTCGCGGCGAGAAGGACTGTCGGCCAGGCGGGCCCGTAGAGGAGCCGCCTGGCGGCGGGCGTCTCGGATCGTCAACGGAAGCGGGGTCCAGTCGGCCAGGCGGCCCAACGCGATCACCGGGGGGTAGACCGGGGAGACCGCCATGATCTCGGACGGGGTGCCGGTGAGGGGGGTGGCGCCGGGGGACGGGAGGAGGACCATGCGGTCGGCGTATTGGATCACTCGTTCCAAGCGGTGCTCGGCCATGAGGATCGTCGTGCCGAGGTCGTGCACCAGGCGCTGGAGGACGGCCAGCACCTCCTCCGCCGCCGCCGGGTCGAGCGCGGAGGTCGGCTCGTCCAGGACCAGTACCTGAGGGTGCGGGGTGAGGACCGAGCCGATGGCGACCCGCTGCCGCTGCCCGCCGGAGAGGGTGGCGATGGGACGGCCGCGCAGGGCGGCCAGGCCCAGCAGGTCCAGCGTCTCCTCCACCCGGCGCCGCATCACCGCCGGGGCGAGCCCCAGGGACTCCATGCCGTAGGCGAGTTCGTCCTCCACGGTGTCCGTCACGAAGTGCGCGAGCGGATCCTGGCCCACCGTGCCCACCACGTCGGCGAGTTCGCGCGGCTGGTGGGTACGGGTGTCCCGGCCGGCCACCGTCACGCGTCCGCGCAGGGTGCCGCCGGTGAAGTGCGGGACCAGCCCGCTGACCGCGCCCAGCACCGTCGACTTCCCGACCCCGGACGGACCGGCGAGCAGCACGAGTTCGCCCTCCGGCACCTCGAAGTCGACGCCGGTGACAGTGGGTCCGGCGGCGCCCTCGTACGTCACGCTGACATCCTCGAAGCGGATCACGACGGCTCCCTGGGGACGACGAAGGCGGGCAGCAGGGCGAGCAGGACGGCCACGGCGGGCCACAGCGGAAGGGCGGGGGCGACCAGGGGGACGACACCGGGGTGCAGGGCCTCGGGATCGCGGACCGAGGCCAGCGTCAGCAGCGCGGCCACGGCGGCGCCGGAGCCGGTGACCAGCCAGGCGTGCGCTCCCCAGGGGTCGGGGCGGTACCGGGTGCGCGGGGAACGCCGGCCGCCCAGCCGCAGCCCGGCGAGCGCGGCGAGGACCCCGGCGAGCAGTACGGGAAGCCCGTAGGTGCCGCCTTCCGCCGTCAGCAGTCCGTACGTGCCCGCGCAGACGCCGAGCAGGCCGCCGAGGGTGAGGGCGGTGGTGGTACGGCGGACGGGGGCGGGGACCTCGGCGGTACGGCCGTAGCCGCGGGCCTCCATCGCGGCGGCGAGCGCGACCGAGCGTTCCAGCGCGCCCTCCAGGACCGGCAGACCGACCTGGAGCAGGCCCCGCAGCCCCCGGTCGGGACGGCCGCGCAGTCGGCGGGCGGCGCGCAGCCGGCGGACGTCGGCGATCAGGTGCGGGGCGAAGGTGAGCGCGACGACCACGGCCACGCCCGTCTCGTACAGGGCGCCGGGCAGGGACTTGAGCAGGCGGCTCGGGCTGGCGAGGGCGTTCGCGGCGCCGACGCAGACCAGGAGGGTGGCGAGCTTCAGGCCGTCGTAGGCGGCGAAGAGCACGGCCTCGGCGGTCACCCGGCCACCGAGGCGGATGCCCTGCGCCCAGTGGGGGAGCGGGACTTCGGGGAGGGTGAGGAGGGTGTGCGTACCGGGGATGGGGGAGCCGAGAGCCACCGCGAACAGGACGCGGATCAGGACGACGGCGAGGGCCAGGCGGACGAACGCGGTGTACGAGCGGGCCCAGGGCGCGGAGGAGCGGTGCGTCGCCACGACGTAGCCGGAGGCGGCGAGGAGGAGGGCGAGGAGGAGGGGGTTGGTGGTACGGGTCGCGGCGACACCGAGGGATATCGCCCAGAGCCACCAGGCACCGGGGTGGAGAGTGCGCGGTGCTGCGGCTGGGCGGGGCCGGTTTTCGCTCACCCGCGCCAGCGGGGTGCCTCCCCCACGCTCGACTTCGCTCGCGCGGGGGGACCCCCATCGCCCACCCGTGCCGCCCCAGCGGCACGACTGCCCGCAGCTATGTACGGTGCCGTTCTCGTCGTGCGGCGACCGCGACTCCCTAGGGGCGCGGGGAACTGCGCGACCGGCCACGGCGGGGCCGCAGTCGCAGGACGGGCCTTGCTCACCCGGACGCATCGCGTCGCAGTCGCAGGACGGGCCGGGGTCACCCGGACGCATTGCGCCGCCGTCGGGACTGCCATATCGCCGCGCCTGCCAGCAGGGCCACCACCCCCACGCCGATCGGCAGACCCAGGGACGGCCCGGAGTCGGACTCGGGGGAGCCGGACTCCGGCGCGGCGGTGGACTCGCGGTCCGTGGAGACCTGCTCGCCGCACCCCTTGTGCGGGTAGCCCGCGATGGCGCACAACAGAGCGTTGGTGTCGTAGCGCAGCGGCCCCGCCACCGCGGCGAGCGCATCCGCGCTGGACGCGTCGGACGGCACCCGCGCGCACACGGCCCGGCGCTCCGGCGGGGCCTCCCCGGACGGCGCGTCCGCGGGCGTACCGAAGTCGAGGACCAGCCCCACCCGCTTGGACCCGGCCTTCGCCGGGGTGTCCGCGCAGATCGTGCCGAAGTCCGCCGTACCGCGCGGCCGGCCGGCGTCCGCGGCGTCCGCGCCCACGGTGAACCGGAACCCCTGCACCGTACCGTCGTCGGGCCGGACGGAGGCCGGGCCCTGCGTCGCGTACGTCCAGTGGCCGCCGGTGCGCTCCCAGAAGGACCAGTAGCGGTAGCCGGTCGCACCGGCCCGCCCGGCGCAGACGAGGAGGAGCAGCGCGGCGACGAGCACCGGCGCGGTACGGCGGACGGCGGTCACGGCTGCTGCTTCTTCCGGCCGCTGAGGAGGAACCCGACACCGATGCTCGCGACGAGGCAGACGCCGAAGATCCACCAGCCCCAGTTCCGGGACTCCTTCTTCTTCTCCTCGTGCTGCTGACCGGAGGAGTCCATCTGCGGGGCGGGGCCCTGCGAGTTGAGGGCGCTGACGAGGCTGGTGCCGTTGAAGTCGCCCGGCTGCTCGCCGAGGGCGTGGGCGGCCAGGATCAGCTGGGCGTAGGCGGCGGGCCCGCTCTGCTCCGCCCACGGGCTGGCGTTCTTCTCCAGCCAGGCGTACGCCTTGCGGGCCGGTTCGGTACGGCCGTTCGCGGCGAGCGCGACGACGGCGTCCGCGGTGTTGCCGAAGTCCGGCTGGGCCTTGGCGCCGGGCAGGGTGGACTCCAGGTGCCCGGTCTTGCCGAGGGCCGCCGCGAGGTAGGCGCCGGCGTTGTCGGCGACCTGGGTGCGGGAGGTGGCCTCGACGCAGGTGTCCTTGGCGGGGGCCTGGCCGGCGCGGGCCACGAAGCCCTTGCCGAGCGCGCCGAGCAGACCGGCCGCGGTGGCGTCGGCGTTGGGCAGCAGCTCGCCCTTCTTGTCCGGCTGGAAGGCGAGGGCGCCGCCGCCGTCCTGGTCGCAGGGGATGGACCAGGCGGGCAGGGCGTCGTACGCGGACTTGCCGGACTTGCGGACGGACGCCGGGTCGGTGCCGGCGGCGGCGAGGGCGCCGATGACGACGGAGGTGGAGTTGGTGTCGCTGGGGTCGCCCGGGTAGTAGCTCCAGCCGCCGTCCTTGTTCTGGACGGACTTCAGCCAGTTCACGGCCTTCTCCACCACACCGCCGTGCCCGCCGGTCGCGGCGAGGGCCTGGACGGCGGCGGCCGTGCTGTTGGTGTCCGTCTTCAGCTTGTCGTCGCAGGGCTTGCCGGGGGCGGCCCGGAAGGCGGCGAAGGCGCCGTCCGCGCACTGCTGGCCGGTGAGCCAGTCCACGGCGGCGGGGGCGGGCTTGTAGCCGAGGGTCCGCTGCGCGACCAGCGTCAGCGACTGCCGCCACACGCCGTCGTACGTCGGGTCGCCCTTGCCGTACAGCCCGGCGGGGACCGTGGCCTCGGGCGACGGGGACGGGTCGGCGGCCGTGGCGGGCGCGGCGGCGGCCAGCACGCCTACGGCGGCGAGAGCCGCGGCACTGCGGCGGACGTTCATGGTCGGCGACTGCCTCTCCTGCGGGGAGCCGGGCAGCGCGCGGGTGACACCCCGGGCGGCTCGGCTCCGTCAACCTCGACGGTGCCGTGCGCGGCGGACCACCGGCGCACGCGAGCCGTCAACGACCCGGCGGGGCGGTCCCGCCCGCTCCGGCCAAGCCGGTGACGCGGCGAAGACATCGCCGGAATTGCACCGGCTTTCCCCCGTACGGGTGTGACGACCCCGCCACTTTACCGGCCGCCCCGAGCGGGCCCGGCGGTGGCCGTGGGCAGGTGCCGGGCGGCGCGCGTGCACAGGAAACACGCCACCGGGAAACGGCGCGCGGGAGGGGTCGGCATGTCCGTGGCGTCGTTACGGAGTTGGCCGACGCGCCGTGCAGTAGTGTCGGCGGCTCACTACGAGGGGGGCCTCATGCGGATCCGGAGTGTGCGGCGGGCGGCGATCGCCGTCACGGTGTTCGCGGCCTGTCTGCTGTCCTGTTCCACCGACGCGGACGACACCCCGCAAGGCGCCGGGACGCGGGACGCCTCCCGCTGATCGTCCGCCCCGGCTCCGGCGGACACCGGGGCGCAGGAGCCTCCCGCCACCCCGGCCCCCGCCGTGTCCCCGGGACCGGAACGCGTCCGCGACGCCTTCGCCGGCCTCCAGGCCACGCTCGACGACACCTCCACGGAGAACCTGGAAGCCCACCGCACCGAGCTGACCGGCGTCCGCGACCGGATCGACAGCTGGATGCAGGGGCACCCCGACGACTACCGCTGAACCAGGATCCCTACGCCGCGTGCACGTGGGTCGCCGGGTGGACCGCGGCGGTGAGGTGGCGGGACATGCGGCGCAGGGCGTGCTCGCACTGGGCCGGGGTGTCGGCCGTGGCCACCCAGTGGGCCAGGCGGTCGGCGATCCCGGCGTGGGGGGCCGCCGTCACCGGGTCGCCGGCGCGGCGGGTGAGGACCATGCGCTCGGCGCACGGCTCGTCCGCGGCGGCCGGGTCCAGGTGGAGGTGGGTGAGGCGGCCGGTCACGGTCGGATAGGCGAACTGGACGGCGGCGGCCCGCTGCCGGGTCGGCGTGACGTCCGGGAGCCCGCCGGTGGCCAGGGTCGCCGCGGCCCCGGCCAGGTCGACGCCGGTGGCCCGCTCCACCAGCAGCGTGATCAGGTCGCCGGGCGGGCACGGGGCCACGCCCAGGACGCGGGGGCCGCGCGCGGTCAGCCGCAGCGTGATGTGCGCGACGGTGTGGGTGAGCCGCAGGGCGCACACGGCCCGCTCCACGCACTGGCGCAGGAAACGGTTGTGCAGCAGGACGTCGTGGGCGTGGACGCCGTGCCGCAGCGCGCCGCGGGCGGGCGGCGGGCCCGGGGTCGTACGGGTGAGCGCGACGATGCGTACCTCGTCGTCCAGGACGACGGCCTCGGCCGACACCGGTTCCCCCTCGGTGTCGGCCGGATCCGCCGTCGGCACCCGGTGCCGGTCCAGCAGCGCCCGTAACGCCGGCGGATCGGCGCACGTCACGGCCGTCCCGTACGGCAGGCCCGGCAGTCCGAGCCGGGCGGCCAGACACGCGGCCGCGGGCAGGTACTCCGGGGACCAGGCCAGTACGCCTGCGGGGGAGTGTCTCCGTAACACCCCCGCCGTCCGTTCCGTGTCGGCCGGGTCCGCCGCCAAGTGGGCGGTCGCGTACGGGCGGGCCCAGCGGGCGGGCGGGGACGGGTCGACCAGGAGGACCGGACGGGCCGCGGCGACGCGTGCCAGCGGGAACTCGCCGCAGATCTCCCCCCGGCCGGCCCCGAGGAGCACGACGGGCTGGGCCATGGGCCTGGACCTTCCTCGGGGGGAAGGCGATCAGGAGCGCCCCGGGTGCCGCTCCCCCATAGGCGGCACCCGAGGCGGGTCGGATCTTGCTCTCCGTGCAGTGATCCTCACCCACCGCGCCCTGAACTGTCAACGATAGCTGCGTAATTACGCAGGGAGCCTTGTCAGACCTGGTCGCCGAAGAGGCAACCTAGTAGCCTCGCGCCCAGCCAGCGAACGGAAAGACACGCCCAGGGGGGACTCGGTGAGTGACGCCTACGCCGCGCTGGCCGACGTGCTGGAACGGCTCGGCGAGCTGACCGGCAGACCCGGCCGGCTGCCGGAGGCCCTCGACGTGGCCGGCCTCTCCTACCGCACCGGCATCCCCGTGGGCGTCGTCGTGGAACTCCTCTCCGGCGGCCGGGCCGGCGAGACCTGCCTCGCCCACCGGGTGCGCCAGCGGCTGGACTTCATCCGGGAGACCCGGCGCCGCCCGGACGGCAAGCGGTACTCCCTGGACGAACTGGCCCGCATCGCCGGGACCAGCAGGCAGTGGCTGAGCGAGTGGCGCAAGAGCGGCATGCCCAGCCTGGAACACGCCGACCGGCTGCGCCGCTTCTTCGGCCTGCCCGCCGGCTTCTTCACGGCCGACGAACCGGAGGCGCTGTTCGAGGCGCTGCAACCGGTGCTGCAGAGCCTGGAGGCCGAGGCCGACCCGCTGCTGAGACTGCGCGAGAGCGGTCTGATCCGGCTCGCCGCCCGGGCCCCGCAGATGAACGCCCGGCAGCTCGCCACCCTGGCCGACCTGGCCGAGATGATCATCGCCTCGGAGAAGTCGGAGAAGGCGGGAGACACCGGGCGTGCCTGAACAGTCCGCCAAGACCCCGAGGCCCAGGCCCAAGCGGACTTCCCGGTCGGCGCTGCCCCTCGGGCCCTTCGGCTCCCCGAAACGCTTCCTGGACCGGCTCGTGCGCGAGACCGTCCGCACCCTCACCCCGCCGACCACCCCCGAGGCGTTCCTGCACGCGCTGTGCGCCACCCTCAGCCCCCACCTGGACCGCCCGGTCAAGCTGCGGTTCGTCGCCTTCCCGCCGGGCCTGGACATCTCCGGGATCACCCTCGCCCGCGAGGAGGACTACATCGTCGTGGTCGAGCAACGCGCCCCCGACCCGCACAAGTTCGTCATCGCCGGGCACGAGATCGGCCACATCCACTACGGCACCCTGGACGTCCACTACGCCCCCGGACTGCCCGCCGCCGCCCGCCGGCTGCTGGCCCGCGCCGAGGACGACATCCCCTGGGACCGGGTGGTCGCCATGGCCACCCGGTCGCCCGCCGCCGAGGCCGCCGAGGCCGAGTGGGAGGCCGAGGAGTGGGGGCTGCGCCTCGCGGCGAAGTTCTCCAAGGTCGTCGGGCCCGGCGCGGCCGGCCGGATGACCCAGGACACCCTCACCGACCGGCTGTCCTCCTCGCTGGGCAACATAGGCGGCCCCTGATGCGCTGGGACATCTCCGGCTCCTGGGTCTCCTACGCCGTCCCGGCCGTCCTGTTCGCCGTCGCCTTCGTGATCAAACTGCCGCTGCTGCGGCGCGCCTGGCAGGACCCCATCCTGCGGGCCACCGCCGTGCTGCTCGGCATCGGCACGCTCGTCTTCGTCTCGCTGCCCCCGGCCAACCTGCACCGCATCAACGTCCTCACCGGCGTCCCCAACTTCGCCGCCGTGTGGGTGTACTGCCTGGCCACCGCCTACTGCGGGGCCTGCCTGTGGCTCATCATCACCTGGCGGGAACCGCCGTCCGCCGCCCGCCGCCGGCGCACCCGCCAGGTCGGGCTGGCGTACGCCGCCGTCATCGCCGGACTGTGCGTGACGTTCCTGCTCGCCGACCACCGCGTGGAGCGGCTGCGCGACCTCGACACCTACTACGCCCGCACACCGTGGATGCGCGAGTTCATCCTGCTCTACGTCGTCGCCCACACGACGTCCGCGCTGGTCGCCGCCGGGATGCTGCGGGCCTGGTACCGGGAGGTCGCCGACACCTGGCTGCGCCGCGCGGTGATCTTCCTCCAGGAGGCATACGCCCTCGGACTCCTCTTCGACGTCGCCAAGTTCGCCGCCATCGCCGGCCGGTGGAGCGGCCGGGACTGGGACTGGCTGTCGACCTACGCGGCACCGCCGTTCGCCATCGCCGAGGCGGGCCTGGTGGCGGTCGCGTTCATCGTCGGCCAGGCCGGTCCGGTGCTGGCGGAGCGGCGCCGCCTGGTCCGCGAACACCGGCGGCTGAAACCGCTGTGGCAGGCCATGCTGGCCATCACCCCGCCCGCCGCGCCCGCCACCGGCCGGGTCAGCGGCGCCGCCCTGCGCCTGGAACTGCGCCGGGCCGCCATCAACGACGGCCTCCTCAAGCTGGGGCCGTACCTGAGCACGTCCCGGCGCGAGCGGATACGGTCCGCGGCGCTGGAGGCGGGCTACCCGGAGCCGGTCGCGCGGGGCATCGCGGGGGCGGTGGACCTCCGGTTCGCCGCGGCGGCACTGCACGCGCCGGACGACCCGGAACACCCGGACGCCGAGGCCGAGTTCCTCGCATTCCCCTGCGTCCCCGACAGCGAACTGCAGAACGTCTCCCACGCGCTGCGCAACCACGAGACGGCGGTAGAGAGATTCCACCGGCAGGCCCTTGCCGGGGAGGGCTCAGGGGCCGGGGGAGGCTTCGGCGCACGGGACCTGAGTGCCCCGGCCTGACACCCGTCGGCTGTCACACCGCCACGTACGCCACCGGGTCGCTGCCCGGTACCGGTTCCGCCCGGCCCAGCTTCACCAGGCGGCGCAGGTGGGACTCGGCCTCGGAGACCGCGATGGTGCGGGAGCCGTAGGGGATGTCCCCCCAGGGACGGTTCCACTCCATGCGCTCGGCCAGCGCCCAGGGGGTGAGCGGCTCGGCGAGCAGGGCCAGCAGACCGGCCAGACGGCGCTCGTGGTGGTCGAGCAGCGCCCGTACGCGGCCCGGGGCGTCGGTGAAGGCGTGCTGGTGGGCCGGGAGGATCTCGGCGGGGACCAGCCGGCCGACCCGCTCCAGGGAATCCAGGTAGTCACCCAGGGGATCGGTCACCGTGGCGTCGCCGGGGTCCTCGTACAGGCCGATGTGCGGGGTGATCCCGGGCAGCAGGTGGTCGCCGCTGAACAGGCGGCCCCGGCCGGGGAGCCGGGCCGGATGCTCCTCCTCCAGGTGCAGGCAGACATGGCCGGGCGTGTGGCCCGGGGTCCAGATCGCGCGCAGCCTGCGTCCCGGCAGGTCGAGGAGTTCCCCGGGGACGATCTCCCGGTCCGGCAGGGCGGGGGCCAGACCGGGCAGCGTCCGCCCGCGGGCCGACCGCAGCGGAGCCACGTGCTGCTCGGGGGCCCCGGCCGCCGCCAGCTTGTCGGCCATGTACGCGAACCACTGCTCCGGCCGTCCCTCCCGGGTCCGGCGCACGATCGCCGCGTCCGCCGCGTGCAGCGCCACCCAGGCACCGGAGGCCTCCCGGACCCGCGCCGACAGCCCGTGGTGGTCGGGGTGGTGGTGGGTGACGACGACGCCGTACACCTCCCGCACCGCCGTACCGCAGCCGGCGAGGCCCGCGGTCAGCGTGTCCCAGGCCCCGGGGTCGTCCCAGCCGGTGTCGACCAGCACCGGGCCCCGGTCGGTGTCCACCACGTACACCAGCGTGTGACCGAGGGGGTTGTCCGGGATCGGCACCCGCACGGACCGCACGCCCCCGCCGTGATCGAACGTCTCCGCCATCCGGTCCTCCGCCCCTTGTTCAGTTGACTGTCGGTCCTGGCCATGGTCACCCTTCTTCGCTTAGCGGCGTAGCGGTTTCCCGCATCGCGTCGAAGCTGCTGGCGTAGGTATCGAACATGCCACCCTCTCCGCTACGACGCAGATGCCATACGGGCGCACCGTAGGCATTCACTCCCCAGACGTGGGCGTCGACCAGCGCCTGATCATCCGCACGATGGATCAGCGATGCCGGACATATCGGGTGGTGACGGATGGCGGGACCTGGCTAGCCTCGCGGTATGGACGCCGAAGAGGAATACGCGCGGTACCGCGAGGACGTGAAGGTGCTCGTGGCGGTCGGTGCGTGCGTGCGTGATCAGGCCGCCCGGATCGACGTACGGCTGCCGAAGGCCGTGGCCGACGCGGCGGTGGCCGCCTGGCGGCGCGAGGAGGCCGGCGGCCCCGAGGGCGGCCGGGAGGAGAGCCGTGAGCAGTACGTCCTGCGCGACCGGGCCGCCGAACTGGCCCTGATCGGCGCGGCGATCGCCGAACGCGGCCGGCCGGACGGCACGGACGTCGTGGTCGCCCTGGGCGTGGAGAGCGCGGGCGCGGCCGCGCGGGTGGTCTCCTCAGGCGGGAGCTGGTATCAAGTCTGACACAGCGTCAGAAACGCCGGGGACGCGAGGACGTGCGGCGGGAGGCAGTCGGCCATGACCGGGCTCGTGGAACACGGACAGCTGTTCATCGGCGGGGAGTTGACCGACCCGCACGGCCGGGACGTCATCGAGGTGATCTCCCCGCACACCGAGCGGGTCATCGGCCGCGTGCCGCACGCCTCCCGGGAGGACGTCGACCGGGCCGTGGCCCTCGCCCGCCGCGCCTTCGACGAGGGCCCCTGGCCGCACGCGACGCTCGCCGAGCGGATCGAGGCCGTCACCCGGATCAAGGACGGCATCGCCGCCCGGCACGAGGAGATCGCCCGGGTGATCTCCGCCCAGAACGGCTCCCCGTACTCCTGGAGCGTCCTCGCCCAGGCGCTCGGCGCGATGATGGTGTGGGACGCGGCCATCCGGGTCGCCCGTGACTTCACCTACGAGGAACGCCGGGCCGGGATCCTCGGCCCGATCCTGGTGCGCCGCGAACCGGTCGGCGTCGTCGCCGCCGTCGTGCCCTGGAACGTCCCGCAGTTCGTGGCCGCCGCCAAGCTCGCGCCCGCGCTGCTGGCCGGCTGCCCGGTGATCCTCAAGCCGTCCCCGGAGTCCCCGCTGGACGCCTACCTCCTCGGTGAGATCGCCCGCGAGGCCGGCCTGCCCGAGGGTGTGCTGTCCATCCTCCCCGCGGACCGGGAGGTCAGTGAATACCTGGTCGGCCACCCCGGCATCGACAAGGTCTCCTTCACCGGCTCGGTCGCCGCCGGCAAACGCGTGATGGAGGTCGCCGCCCGCAACCTCACCCGGGTCACCCTGGAACTGGGCGGCAAGTCCGCGGCCGTGGTGCTGCCGGACGCGGACCTGGAGACGACCGTGGCCGGGATCGTCCCGGCGGCCTGGATGAACAACGGCCAGGCATGCGTGGCCCAGACCCGCATCCTGCTCCCGCGCTCCCGCTACGACGAGTTCGCCGACGCCTTCACCCGGGCGGCCGGCGCGCTGAAGGTCGGCGACCCGCTGGACCCGGCCACCCAGGTCGGCCCGCTCGTCGCCGAACGCCAGCAGCGCCGCACCCTCGACTACATCCGCGTCGGCCAGGAGGAGGGCGCCAAGATCCTCACCGGCGGCGGCCGCCCGGCCGGGCCGGCGCGCGGCTGGTACGTGGAGCCGACCCTCTTCGGCGACGTCGACAACTCCATGCGCGTCGCCCGCGAGGAGATCTTCGGCCCGGTCGTCTGCCTGCTGCCCTACGGCGACGAACGGGAGGCCGTACGCATCGCCGACGACTCCGACTACGGCCTGTCCGGCAGCGTGTGGACGGCCGACGTCGAACACGGCACCGACATCGCCCGGCGGGTCCGTACCGGCACCTACTCCGTCAACACCTTCAGCCTCGACATGCTCGGCCCGTTCGGCGGCTACAAGAACTCCGGCCTGGGCAGGGAGTTCGGCCCCGAGGGCTACGGCGCCTACCTGGAGCACAAGATGATCCACCTGCCGGCGGGGGCCTGAGCCGTGGGCGACCGCTGGCACGTGGAGGTCGACCGGTCCCTCTGCGTCGGCTCGGCCCAGTGCCTCCACCACGCCCCCGGTGGCTTCCGGCTGGACTCCGCCCGGCAGTCCCGGCCCGCCGCACCGGACACCGACGCGAGCGAACAGCTCCTGGCGGCGGCCGAGGGGTGCCCGGTGGAGGCCATCGTGATCACGCTGGCGGACAGCGGGGAAGCCGTGTTCCCGCCGGAGGAATAGGGCGGTTCGGGGATTTCCCGCCCTGTGGCGCGGCTCACACGGCCGCCATGTCACGGGGGACCGGCCCGCCTCGTCTCGGGAGTGACCAACTGCTCCGATGGGAGGCCGAGATGAAGGTAGTGGTGGTGGGTGCCGGGTACGCGGGCACGTTCGCGGCGAACCGGGTGGCCAAGAAGGTGAAGGGCGCCGAGGTCACGGTGGTCAACGCGCGCCCCGAGTTCGTCGAGCGCATCCGGCTGCACCAGCAGGTCGCCGGCACGGCCACGGCGGCGACTCCGCTCACCGGGATGCTGCGGCCCGGCATCGCCGTGCGGATCGGCAGCGTGGAGAAGATCGGCGACGGCACGGTGGTCCTGGACGACGGCGAGAGCCTCGCGTTCGACCACCTCTTCCTGGCCGTCGGCAGCACCGTCCGGGCCCTGCCGGGCACGGTCCCGGTCGGCACCTGGGAGGGCGCGCGGCAGGCACGGGCCGAGCTGGCCGCCCTGCCCGCCGGGAGCACCGTGACGGTCGTCGGCGGCGGGGCGACGGGCGTGGAGACCGCGACCGAGGTGGCCGAGGCCCGGCCCGACCTGCGGGTCCGGATCGTCGCGCCGGCGGTGGCCGACTGCCTGTCGGGCGGGGCGCGGCAGCGGGCCCTCGCGGCACTGGACCGGCTCCGGGTGGAGACCGTGGAGGATGGAGTCACGGAGGCCGCCGACGGTGTGGTGCGGCTGCGGTCGGGGCGGGAGCTGGACTCCGACCTGACCCTGTGGGGGATCGTGGCGGGCGTGCCCGACCTCGCCGCGCGCAGCGGACTGGAGGTCGACGCGGACGGCCGGGCCGTCGTGGACGCGTACCTGCGCAGCGTCACCGACCCGCGGATCTTCGCCGTGGGCGACTGCGCGGGCGTGGCCGGCGCCCGGTTCGGCTGCCAGACCGCCGCCCCGCAGGCCCAGGCCGCCGTCGACGCCCTGGCCCGCCTCGCCGAGGGACGCGAGCCGGAGCCGTACGACCTGCGGTACGTGGCCCGGTGCGTCAGCCTCGGACGCAAGGACGCGGTGGCCCAGTTCACCCACCCCGACGACAGCCTCAAGGACAGCCACCTCAAGGGGTTCACGGCGGTGGCGTTCAAGCGGATGGTGTTCACCGGCACCCGCTACATCACCCGCAAGGCGGTCAGCGCCTGAGGGCGGGGCCCTGGGGCCGGGGATGCTGGAGCCGGGGTGCGTGCCTGGTTCGGGAGGCGGCCGGTTTCCGGGGGCGGGGTGTGCCTGGTTCCAGAGGCGGTCGGTTTCCGGGGGCGGGGTGCGAGGAGGTCGGCCCCTGAGGCCAGGGGTGCGTGTCTGGCCCGCCAGGCGGTCGGCTTCCGGGCCAGGGTGCGCTCCTGCGGTTCGGAAGCGGCATACCGGGTGGGGGCGGCGACGTGCGCGAGGCGAGGCGGAACAGCTGATCGAGCGGGCCTGCGCGGCCTGGGACGCCGAGGACTGGCGGACCGCGGCCGGCCTGCTCGAACAGGTCCTCGCCCACCACCCGGACGCCCCGCGGAGCGCGGTGTGGTGGTGGGCAGGGAGTACAGCATGCCGCCGTGGCCCATGGCGGCCGGCGGCTTCGAGCTGCTGTGCGCCTGTTGCAGGCCCGGCGGGCGGCGCCGGGAGGGGCTGGAGGCGGTCTGCTGAACCGCGCACACCAAGCGGTACTGCGTTGGCAATTGGTGGGAATTGGGCGGTTCCGTCAGGGGGTTTCCGCTATATCCTGATATCAGCCTACGAGGCGAGTGAGGGAGTCCGACCGGAGTAGCCGACTCAGGCGAGACGCGAAGAGCATCCGCCCGGGCCGACAGCGACGGTAGGGCTGAGAGGTCGGAAGGCAGCGACGCCGGACGACGACCCCTATTACCTGATCCGGGCCATACCGGCGAAGGGAACCCGTCTCGTAGGTCTTTCCATGCCCCCTCCGGCGCGGCTCAGGGCCGTCGGGAGTGCGCGGCGGCCGGGTCCGTCAGCTCGATCAGCCGGCACACCGTCTCGATGTCGATCTTCACCTGGGCGATCGAGGCGCGACCGGACAGCCAGGTGATCAGCGCCGAGTGCCAGGTGTGCTCGATGACCCGTACCGCGGACAGCTGCTCGGGCGTGGGGTCGGCCAGGCCCATCGCGTCCAGGATGATCGCGGTCGTCTGCCGGGAGACCTGGTCGACCTCGGGCGAGACACTGCGGTCGGCGAAGGTGAGCGCGCGGACCATCGCGTCGGCCAGGTGCGGCTCCCGCTGGAGCGCGCGGAAGGCCCGCATCAGGGTCTCCGCGACCCGCTCGGCGGCCGTGGTGCCCGCCGGGGGCTTCTTGCGCAGCGTGCCGTGCATGTGCTCCAGCTGGTCCTGCATGGTGGCGACCAGCAGATGCACCTTCGACGGGAAGTAGCGGTACAGCGTGCCCAGCGCCACCTGCGAGGACTCGGCCACCTCGCGCATCTGCACGGCGTCGAACCCGCCCCGGCCGGCGAGCCGCGCGCTGGCGCGCAGGATCCTGCGGCGGCGGGCCTCCTGCCGCTCGGTGAGGGGTGGCGCGGCCGGGCGCGAGGTGCTGGCTTCCGCAGGCATGGGTCCCGTTCCGTGACAGTCGGTGAGGGGGTCTGTAGGGCTCGTGATCAGCCAGCATGGCAGGGCCGCGCGCCGTGGCGCGAATCACCCGATCCACTGCTCACAGCGCCCCTACCTGCCGGTAGATTCGGAGCCTCTTGAACGATCAAGTCTGAAACTTGTTCTAGATTAGCGTCCCGTCGTAGTCTCGCGGGACAGTGCAGGCAGAAGGGGGCACGGAGTGACCGCTGAGGCCCGGGAAGCGGGTGCCGACCAGGAACCCGCTGCCGACGGGGGGCGACCGCTCGACATCGCGCTCCTCACCTACAAGGGGAACCCGTTCTGCGGGGGACAGGGCGTCTACGTACGGCACCTCTCGCGCGAACTGGCCCGCCTCGGGCACCGCGTGGAGGTCATCGGCTCCCAGCCGTACCCCGTGCTGGACGAGGGCTACCCGAACCTCACCCTCACCGAGCTGCCCAGCCTCGACCTCTACCGCCAGCCCGACCCCTTCCGCACCCCCAAGCGGGACGAGTACCGGGACTGGATCGACGCCCTCGAGGTCGCCACCATGTGGACCGGCGGCTTCCCCGAGCCGCTGACCTTCTCGCTGCGCGCCCGCCACCACCTGCGCGCCCGGCGCGGCGAGTTCGACGTCGTCCACGACAACCAGACCCTGGGCTACGGCCTGCTCGGCGACATCGGCGCCCCCCTGGTCACCACGATCCACCACCCCATCACCGTGGACCGGCAGCTGGAGCTGGACGCGGCCGAGACCTGGCAGCGCCGCTACTCGGTGCGCCGCTGGTACGCCTTCACCCGGATGCAGAAGCGCGTCGCCCGCCGGCTGCCCTCCGTCCTCACCGTCTCCGGCAGCTCCCGCCAGGAGATCGTGGACCACCTCGGGGTCCGCCGCGACCGCGTCCACGTCGTCCACATCGGCGCCGACACCGACCTGTTCGCGCCGAATCCCGCCGTCGCCGAGGTGCCGGGCCGGATCGTCACCACCTCCAGCGCCGATGTGCCGCTCAAGGGACTGGTGTTCCTCGTGGAGGCGCTCGCCAAGGTGCGCGCCGAACACCCCGCCGCCCACCTCGTCGTCGTCGGCAAGCGCCCCGCCGAGGGCCCGGTCGCCCAGGCGATCGAGCGCCACGGCCTCACGGGCGCCGTCGACTTCGTCAAGGGCATCTCCGACGCCGAGCTGGTCGACCTGATCCGCTCCGCCGAGGTGGCCTGCGTGCCCTCCCTCTACGAGGGCTTCTCGCTGCCCGCCGCCGAGGCCATGGCCACCGGCACCCCGCTGGTCGCCACCACCGGCGGCGCGATCCCCGAGGTCGCCGGCCGCGACGGCGAGACCTGCCTGGCCGTACCGCCCGGCGACGCGGACGCGCTGGCCGCCGCGCTGAACCGGCTGCTCGGCGACGCCGGGCTGCGGGCCCGGCTCGGCGCGGCGGGCCGCGACCGGGTGCTGGCCAACTTCACCTGGGCCCGCGCCGCCGAGGGCACCGTGGCCCACTACCGCGAGGCCATCGCCCGCGCCGCCCGCGCGGCAGGCCCCGCCCGCCCCGCGGCCCCGGGCCGCCCCCGGGCCCGGACCGGCCCGCGCGGGGGCACCCCGGCCGCGGCCCCCTCTTCCGGCCGCTCCGCGGCCCCGGCGAGCGTCGCGGCCCCGCCAAGCGCCGCGTCCGCGACCTCGGCGAGTGACACCAGCGTCTCCTCCGAAAGCAGGGCCACGTGCTGACCGTCGACTTCTCCCGGTTCCCGCTCGCCCCGGGCGACCGCGTCCTGGACCTCGGCTGCGGGGCCGGCCGGCACGCCTTCGAGTGCTACCGGCGCGGCGCCCGGGTCGTGGCCCTAGACCGCAACGGCGAGGAGATCCGCGAGGTCGCCAAGTGGTTCGCGGCGATGAAGGAGGCCGGCGAGGCCCCCGAGGGCGCCACCGCCACCGCCATGGAGGGCGACGCCCTCGCCCTGCCGTTCCCCGACGAGACCTTCGACGTCGTCATCATCTCCGAGGTGATGGAGCACATCCCCGACGACAAGGGCGTGCTCGCCGAGATGGTCCGCGTGCTCAAGCCCGGCGGCCGGATCGCCGTCACCGTGCCGCGCTACGGCCCCGAGAAGGTCTGCTGGGCCCTGTCCGACGCCTACCACGAGGTCGAGGGCGGCCACATCCGCATCTACAAGGCCGACGAGCTGACCGGCAAGCTCCGCGAGGCGGGCCTGAAGCCCTACGGCAGCCACCACGCCCACGCCCTGCACGCCCCCTACTGGTGGCTGAAGTGCGCCTTCGGCGTCGACAACGACAAGGCGCTGCCGGTGCGCGCGTACCACAAGCTGCTGGTCTGGGACATCATGAAGAAGCCGTTCGCCACCCGGCTCGCCGAACAGGCGCTCAACCCGCTGATCGGCAAGAGCTTCGTCGTCTACGCGACCAAGCCGCACCTCCCCTCGCTCGGCGCAGAGGCGGACGCCAGGTGACCACCCCCCGGACAGAACACCTCGTCCTGCCCGGGGTCCTCACCGCCGAGCAGGCCGCCGCGACCGTCGCCGGCATCCTCGCCGGGCAGCGGGAGGACGGCGCCATCCCGTGGTTCCGCGGACACCACCTCGACCCCTGGGACCACACCGAGGCCGCCATGGCCCTGGACGCGGCCGGCGAACACGAGGCCGCCGAGCGCGCCTACACCTGGCTGGCCCGGCACCAGAACGAGGACGGCTCCTGGTACGCCGCCTACGCCGACGGCGCCCACGACGACGTCACCGACCGGGCCCGCGAGTCCAACTTCGTCGCCTACATAGCCGTCGGCGTCTGGCACCACTATCTCTCCACGGGCGACGACACCTTCCTGGACCGGATGTGGCCGGCCGTCTACGCGGCCGTCGAGTGGGTGCTGCGGCTCCAGCAGCCCGGCGGTCAGATCGGCTGGCGGCGCGACGACGACGGCACGCCCACCGCCGACGCCCTGCTCACCGGCAGCTCCTCCGTCCACCACGCGCTGCGCTGCGCGCTCGCCATCGCCGAGCAGCGCGAGGAACCGCAGCCCGACTGGGAGCTGGCCGCCGGGGCGCTGCGGCACGCGATCCGCCGGCACCCCGAGCGCTTCCTGGACAAGGGCCGCTACTCGATGGACTGGTACTACCCGGTCCTCGGCGGCGCCCTGACCGGAGCGGAGGCCAAGGCCCGGATCGAGGAGGGCTGGGACCGGTTCGTCGTGCCCGGCCTCGGCGTGCGCTGCGTGGTCCCCAACCCCTGGGTGACCGGCGGCGAGTCCAGCGAACTCGCGCTGGCCCTGTGGGCGGTCGGCGAGTCCGACCGGGCCCTGGAGATCCTCCAGTCCATCCAGCACCTGCGCGACCCCGCGACCGGCCTCTACTGGACGGGCTACGTCTTCGAGGACGACGCGATCTGGCCCCGTGAGCTGACCACCTGGACGGCGGGCTCGCTGCTGCTGGCCGTGGCCGCGCTGGGCGGCCACGAGGCCACCTGCGCGGTCTTCGGCGGCGAGCGCCTGCCGGCCGGCCTGGACCCGGACTGCTGCGCCTGACCGACGCCGGCGCCGGCACCCGTACCGGGACCGGCGCCCGGGCCCGCACCGAGGCCGGCACCCGCGCCCGCACCGGCACTGGGCACACCGCTCAGTGCCGGTGTATTCGGCGGGCTATCGCGTGGCCCGCGAACAGATAGACCACGGCGGCCAGCCCGTACCCGGCGACCACGCGGGCCCAGGCCTCGTCGAAGGTGAACAGGTCGTACGACCACCCCGCCAGCCAGGAGGCCGCGTCGTGCACGAACTGGACCAGGTCATTGGCCCGGTTCGCCTCCAGCAGGTACATCAGGATCCACAGGCCGAGGATCAGCGCCGCGACGTCGGCGACGATCGCCACGACCCGTCCGGCCGGGTTCGCACCGTTGCGATATCGAGTGGACATACTCTCCGGATTGCCGCACCGCGGGCCCTGTAACCCCGGAGAAGACCCCGACGCGCCCCGGAGACGCCCCCGGCCCGACCCGGACGGCAAGCGCGCCCCGTCCCCCTGACGGCGTCGCCCGAGTGGCGCAACCGCCCGCCCCGGGCGAACCTGCCGGAGGAACCAGACCGCTCGGGGAGGACACGTCGGGAGGACCCCGTGCCCGTACCGATACGGCGCCTGTTCGTGGCGCTCACCCTGTGCTGCGCCCTGGTGGCCGGTGCCACCGCCTGCGGGAGCGGCCAGCAGAGCAGTACGAAGAACACCTCGGCGGCCGCCCAGGCCGTGCCCGCCGCCGACAGTCCCAGCCCCAGCAAGTCCGCCGAACGCCAGAAGTTCGCCAAGACCCGGTTCGTGGCGAACGCGGGCCTCGCCGCCGGCGCGACCTACCAGTGGATCGTGAAGCCCTGGAAGGCCGGCAAGTTCAAGAAGGGAACCAAGGGCCGCAGGCTGGCCCTGGTCAAGGCGGGCGCCGCCGGCCTCTTCGCCTACAACCGGCTCAAGGCCGCCCAGCGCAACGCCGAGGGCGACCCGACGCTCTCCAAGGCCCTCGCCCCGCTCGGCGCCGGCATCGAATCCCTGAAGGGACTGGCGAGCAAGCTCCGCAAGGGCGACGACAGCGCGGCCGGCCCGTTCGACGACATCATCGGCCAGATCAAGGACGCGGGCCGCAGCGCGGGCGCACCGGTGAAGGAACAGGTGCCGACGGCCGCCGAGCTGACGAAGGGCTAGGAGTTCAGCTCGGCCAGCACCCGCAGGGTATGCGGGTCCGGGGACAGGGCCAGCAGGTCCGTCACCGGGCCCGCGCGCCACAACTGGAGCCGTTCGGCGACGCGTTCGCGCGGGCCGACCAGGGAGATCTCGTCCGCGAAGGCGTCCGGCACGGCCCGCACGGCCTCCTCGCGGCGCCCGGCGAGGAACAGCTCCTGGATCCGCCGGGCCTCGGCCTCGTAACCCATGCGGGCCATCAGGTCGGCGTGGAAGTTGCGGGCCGCGTGGCCCATCCCGCCGATGTAGAAGCCGAGCATGGCCTTGACCGGCAGCAGTCCCTCGGCCACGTCGTCGCACACCTTCACCCGCGCCATTGGGGCCACCAGAAACCCCTCGGGCAACTCGCGCACCACGTCCCCGTACACCTCCGGCCGGCTCGGCGACCAGTACAGCGGCAGCCAGCCGTCGGCGACGCGGACGGTCTGGGCGACGTTCCGGGGGCCCTCGGCGCCGAGCAGGACGGGCAGCCGGGGGCGCAGGGGGTGGGTGACGGGCTTGAGCGGTCTGCCGAGGCCGGTCGCGTCCGGGCCCCGGTAGGGCAGGGAGTGGAACCGGCCGTCCAGCTCCACCGGCGCCTCGCGGCGCAGCACCTGCCGTACCACGTCCACGTACTCCCGGGTCGCGGTCAGCGGTGACTTCGGGAACGGGCGGCCGTACCAGCCCTCCACCACCTGCGGCCCGGACAGCCCCAGCCCGAGCAGGAGGCGGCCGCCGGAGAGATGGTCCAGGGTGAGCGCGTGCATCGCGGTGGCGGCCGGGGAACGGGCGGCCATCTGGGCCACCGCCGTACCCAGCCGGATCCGGGAGGTGTGCGCGGCTATCCAGGTCAGCGGGGTGAACGCGTCCGAGCCCCAGGACTCCGCCGTCCACACCGAGTCGTAGCCGAGCCGCTCCGCCTCCCGGGCCAGCGGCACATGGCCGGCGTCGGGGCCGCGCCCCCAGTAGCCGAGTGCGAGACCGAGCCGCATGAGACCTGCCTCCTGACGCGCCGTCAGCTGTCAGCCGGGAGGCGACTGTACGACAACGGCCCCCCGCCCGGAAGGGCGAGGGGCCGGTGCGCTACGGGGCTTCGGCTCAGCCGCGCTGGATGCCGGAGGTGTCCTGGAGCACGCCACGACGGCCGTCCTGGGTCTGCGCGACCAGCGCGGCACCGCGCTGCTCGACGGCCAGGTACCAGGTGCCCGGCGCCAGTTCGGCGATCTGGCCGCCCGAGCCGTCCTCCGCGAACAGCGGCCGGGTCACCGGCACGGCGAACCAGAACGGCGAGAAGTCCGCGGCCGGCGGCTGCGCGGCCGGGGCGCCCTGCGCGGCCGGGGCGCCCTGCGCGGCCGGCTGCGGCTGCTGCCCGTACGGCTGGCCCGGCTGCGGCTGGGCAGCGTACGGCTGCTGCGGCTGGGCGCCCGGGTAGCCGTAACCACCGGGCGGCTGGGCGCCGTAGGGCTGCGGGGCCGGCGGCTTCGGGGCCGGGACCAGGGACGCCTGGAGGGCGGGGACGAGCGGGGTGGCGATGGCGGCGGCGGCCATCACCAGGGTGGCGATCAGGGCCAGGATCAGCCCCATGCCGGCGTCGGGGGACCGGTCGGAGCCCTCGCCGATGTTGTCCAGACCGCCGATCGGGTCGATGATGTTGCCCAGCGCGCTCCAGGCGGCGAACACCGCGAACGCCACGCCGAACGCGCCGAGTTCCAGACCCGCGATCTTGCGCGGCTGCGGCAGGCCCCGGCTCACGACGATGAGCGCCGCACCGATGATGCCCGCCAGCACGACGCTGAGCAGGACCGGTCCGCTCTCCCAGAGGTTCGGCAGGTCGACGCTGTCGGGCAGCCCGTCGTACGAGTAGTTGTCGAGGAACGACGCGATGAACAGCACCACCGCTGCTCCGATCACCACGCCGTCGCCTCTAGTGAGGGAGCGGATATTCACTTCAGGTCCTTCGTAGGTCGTCTCGTCGTCGGTAGACACTACAGTCCGCAAGATCGGGCTGTCCGGCCGGTTATGGCCGCCGGTCACGAAACGCGCAGGAAACTCACGATTCCCTCAGAGATCCCTTGCGCCGCGCGCTGCCGCCAGCTTCCGCTGGTCAGCAGGGCCGCGTCCGTGTTATCGCGCATGTTGCCGCACTCGATGAACACCTTGGGAACCGTTGACAGATTGAGACCACCCAGATCCGTCCGCGTGACCAGACCGGTGCCGCCGCCGACGTAGTTGGCGGGCGGCTCGCCGGTCGCGCGGAGGTAGGTGCCCGCGACCCGCACCCCCAGCTCGTGCGAGGGGCCGACGATGGGACGGGTGTCCGCCGCCCCGGCGTGCACGGACCCCGGCAGGATGACGTGGAAGCCGCGGTTGCCGGCGTCGGAGCCGTCGGCGTGCAGCGAGATCGCCGCGTCCGCGTGCGCGGCGTTGCCGAACCGCGCCCGCTCGTCCACGCACGGCCCCCACGGCGGGCTGTCGCCGTCGTGGGTCAGCTTCACCGTGACGCCCTCCCGCTCCAGCAGGTCCCGCAGCCGGTGCGCCAGGTCGAGCGAGAACGACGCCTCCGTATAACCGTCGTTGGTGGACGTCCCGGTGGTGTCGCACTCCTTGGAGTTGGTGCCGATGTCCACCTGGCGGTTGATCTCCGCCGTGTGCCGGAAGTTGCCCGGGTTGTGCCCGGGGTCGATGACGACGACCTTCCCCTGGAGCGCGCCGGAGCCGCCGGAAGGCGCGGAGGGCGAGCCGGACACCTTGCCGTCGTCGCCGCGGGAGGCCGCCGGGGCGGGAGCGGAGGAGGCCGTTCGGGACGCGGTGTGCGCCGCGCTGTCCGAACCCCCGTCGCCCAGCGCCGCGTACGCCCCCCAGCCGAGCAGGGCGCCGGGCACCAGCGCGGCGAGCGCCACGGTCAGCGGGCCGCGCCGGGGCCGGCGGGGCTGCGGGGATTCGAATTCCGGGCCTGTGTACGACACGTCTGCGACTCTAACCGGGGCCTCAGATTCCCGCCCCCGCCCGCCGCAGCACGCGCAGCGAGCCGGCTGCCGTGACCTCGGTGAACGCCCCGGAATCCAGCGCGCGCAGGTACACCCGGTAGGGTGCCTGGCCCGTGAACTCGTCCTCGGGGTGCGGGAAGACGTCGTGGATGACCAGCAGGCCGCCCTCGGCGACGTGCGGGGCCCAGCCCTCGTAGTCGGCGCCGGCGTGTTCGTCCGTGTGGCCGCCGTCGATGAATACGAGGCCGAGCGGGGAGTTCCAGAACGCCGCGATCTGCGGGGAACGGCCGACGAGGGCGACGACGTGCTCCTCCAGCCCCGCGCGGTGCAGGGTGCGGCGGAACAGCGGAAGCGTGTCCATCAGCCCGATCTCGGGGTCGACCGTCTCCGGGTCGTGGTAGTCCCAGCCGGGCTGCTGCTCCTCGCTGCCCCGGTGGTGGTCGACGGTCAGCGCGGTGACGCCGGCCTGCCGGGCCGCGTCGGCCAGCAGGATCGTGGAGCGCCCGCAGTAGGTCCCGACCTCCAGCAACGGCAGCCCGAGCCGCCCCGCCTCCACCGCCGCCGCGTACAGGGCGAGCCCCTCGTCCACGGGCATGAACCCCTTGGCCGCCTCGAACGCGGCCAGGATCTCGGGCTTGGGCGTGGCGGTGGCCATGGGTTCCTCTCGACCGTACGACTGTCCGAACCCCGCTTATGCTGCCGCACGCTCGGCCGTGTTCCGGACAGGGGGTGCGCCGAACGCCCCGTAGGGGGCGCGGGGAACTGCGCGACAAGCCACGACGGACCCGCGGCCGCGAACCGGCGGAAGCCCCCGAGCTCTATGCGTTCACAGCGCCAGCCCCCGCAGGGAACCCGCGGCCGGCCGCCACGGACCCGCGGCCGCCGACCGCCCGGCCCCTCGGGTTCCTAGGCGTTCACCGTCTCCCCCGGCAGTGACAGATCCAGGTCCACGGCCCGCTCCTCGCCGGAATGCGTCGCGGAAGAGGCGAGCGGCCCATGGCCGGAGGCCTTCGCGGCGAGGACGTACGGCCCCCGCGCCGGTACGGCCAGCGCGTACCGCCCCTCCTCGTCGGAGACGGTCGCCCCCGCCTGCCGTCCCCGCCGGTCGATCAGCGTGACCTTCGCCCGGGCCACCGGCGCGCCGTCGGCGCCCAGCACCCGTCCCCGGAAGCCCCGCAGCGCCTCCTCGGCCCGCTCCAGCGAGGCGTCCTCCTCGCTGCTGGCCCGCAGCTGCGTGTGCCGCTGCGCCGGCCGCGGGCTCTTCGGCAGGAAGAGCGCCAGCAGCAGACCGACGGCCACCGCCGCCGTGGCGATCAGGAAGGACACCCGGAAACCGTGCATGGTCGGTATCGCGACCCCGCCCACGTTGTTCGCGGTGTTGGCCAGCACCATGCCGACGACGGCGCTCGACACCGACGTACCGATGGACCGCATCAGCGTGTTCAGCCCGTTGGCCGCACCGGTCTCGGACGCCGGGACCGCGCCCACGATCAGCGCGGGCAGCGAGGAGTAGGCGAGGCCGATGCCCGCGCCGAGGATCACGGACGTGACGATCGTCTGCCAGGCCGCGTCCATCAGGCCGAGCCCGCCGCCGTAGCCGATCGCGATGATCAGCAGGCCGGTGATCAGGGTGACCTTGGGGCCGTAGCGGGCGGACAGCCGCGCGTACACCGGCGCGGTGAACATCATCGTCAGGCCCAGCGGGGCCACGCACAGACCGGCGACGACCATCGACTGGCCGAGGCCGTACCCGGTCGCGGTGGGCAGCTGGAGCAGCTGGGGCAGGACGAGCGAGACGACGTAGAACGCGACGCCGACCATGATCGACGCGAGGTTGGTGAACAGGACCGCGGGACGGGCGGTGGTGCGCAGGTCGACCAGCGGCGCCTGGACCCGCAGCTCGTACAGGCCCCACAGGACCAGTACGACGACGGCCGCGGCGAACAGACCGAGCGTGGTGCCCGAGGACCAGCCCCAGTCGCTGCCCTTGGTGATGGGCAGCAGGAGCAGCACCAGACCGGTGGACAGACCCAGCGCGCCGGCCAGGTCGAAGGAGCCCTCCGCGCGCATCGGGGACTCGGGCACGACCAGGAGGGTGAGCCCGATGGCGAGCACGCCGAGGCCGGCGGCGCCGTAGAACAGCGCGTGCCAGTTCGTGTGCTGGGCGACCAGGGCCGCGGCGGGCAGCGCGAGTCCGCCGCCGACGCCGATCGAGGAGCTCATCAGGGCCATCGCCGAGCCGAGCCGTTCGCGCGGCAGCATGTCCCGCATCAGGCCGATGCCCAGCGGGATCGCGCCCATGGCGAAGCCCTGGAGGGTACGGCCGACGATCATGGTGATCAGCTCGCTGGTGAACGCGCTGACCAGGGCGCCGATCACCATCACGGCCAGGCTCAGGACGAGCATCCGGCGCTTGCCGTAGAGGTCGCCGAGCCGGCCCATGATCGGGGTGGCCACGGCGCCGGACAGCAGGGTGGAGGTGAGGACCCAGGTGGCGTTGCTGGGAGCGGTGTCCAGCAGCTGCGGCAGGTCCTTGATGACCGGCACGAGCAGCGTCTGCATCACCGCGACGACGATGCCCGCGAACGCGAGCACCGGGACCACCGCGCCGCCCGCTTTCCGGGTGGGCTGGTCGGTCGTCGTGTCTGTCATGGAGTGAGGCCTTCCACGTGTCATAAGTGCCGGGTAAACCTCGTATGCACAGGCAACTATTCCGTTGCTTCGGGTCCCTAATGAAATCTTGACCGTTCCATGGGTTTCTGACCCCGCGTCAAGGTCTGGCCTACCAATGGAACGCGTTCTAGTCTGCGCGCCATGAAGGCCTATGTCGCCGGGGTCGGGATGACCAGGTTCGAGAAGCCCGAGACCCGTGAATGGCAGTACTGGGACATGGTGCGGGAAGCGGGCGGCGCGGCGCTCGCGGACGCGGGGATCGACTACACCGAAGTGGAACAGGTTCCCATCGGCTACTGCCTCCAGCCCTCCGCCGCCGGCCAGCGCGCCGTGTACGAACTCGGCCTGACCGGCGTGCCCGTCTACAACGTCAACAACAACTGCGCGACCGGCGCCACCGCCCTGATGCTGGCCCGCCAACTGGTCGAGGGCGGCGTCTGCGACTGCGTGCTCGCGCTCGGCTTCGAACGGATGCGGAAGGGCGCGCTCGGCGACGGCGCCGGGGCCGGCGACTTCGCGGCCTCGCCCGTGGCCCGGCACTACGGAGTCATGGCCGCCCGGCACGGCTTCACCGCCACCCCGCCCACCGCGCAGATCTTCGGCGCCGCCGCCCGCGAACACATGGAGAGGTACGGCACGACCGAGGCCCAGCTCGCCGCGGTCGCCGCCAAGAACCACCGGCACTCCGAGCACAACCCCTACGCCCAGTTCCGGGACGTGTACGAGGTCGGGGACATCCTCGCCGCGCGCGTGATCCACCACCCGCTCACCAAACTCCAGTGCTCGCCCACCTCGGACGGCGCCGCGGCGGCCGTGGTGGTCTCGGAACGGTTCGCACGGCGGCGGTCCCTGACCGGCCTGGCCGAGATCGCCGGGCAGGCCATGGCGACGGACACCGAGGAGTCCTTCGCCTCCGGCTCCTGCATCGACGTCGTCGGCCAGCCGCTGTCCCGGGCGGCGGCCCGGCAGGCGTTCGAGCGGTCCGGGCTCGGCGTCGAGGACATCGACGTGATGGAGCTGCACGACTGCTTCTCCGTCAACGAACTGCTCACCTACGAAGCGCTCGGCATGTGCGCGCCGGGGGAGTCGGGGGAGCTGGCCGAGTCCGGTGCGACGACGTACGGCGGCCGGTGGGTGGTCAACCCGTCCGGCGGGCTCATCTCCAAGGGCCATCCGCTGGGCGCGACCGGGCTGGCGCAGACGGCCGAACTGGTGTGGCAGCTGCGCGGCGAGGCGGGCGCCCGGCAGGTACCGGGGGCGCGGGTGGGCCTCGCGCACAACATCGGGCTGGGCGGCGCGGCGGTGGTGACGGTGCTGCGGGCGGTAGAGGACGGCGGTACGCCGCCGCGCTGAGGAAATCCTCCGAGTTCCGGGATCGGGGCAACGGTTCGGACGGCTCATGGACTCCTTTAGACATCTAGGAGGTGCCCATGGGGGACGGGAAGCAGACTCGGGACGAGGAGTTCCAGAGCTTCATGGTCGGCCGCTGGCCGCGGTTGATGCGTACGGCATTTCTTCTCACGGGGGAACAGCACGCCGCCGAGGACCTGGTCCAGTCGACCCTCGAACAGGTCTATACGGCCTGGCGCAGGGTCGGCGCGGCAGACGATCCGGAGGCGTATGTACGGCGCGTGATGATCAACGTCCACGCGCGAAAACACCGCAGAAGGCTCAGGGAGTTCCTGGCGCCGAAGGACGACTCCGGCCTGGTGCGCGAGGTGGCCGACACAGGAGACCGGATCGCCCAGGCGGACGACCGCAGCGCCCTGCTCAAGGCGCTCGCCCAACTGCCCGCGCGACAGCGCGAAGCGGTGGTCCTGCGCTACTGGGAGGACCTGACGGAGACCCAGGCGGCGGAGGCCATGGGCTGTTCCGTCGGCACGGTGAAGAGCAGCGCGGCCAAGGGGATCGCGAAACTCCGCGCCATACCGGTACTGGCCGAGACGGTGACGCAGGAGAGGCGGAAGTGATGACCGGGGACCGGGAGCAGCAGAACATGACACAGACGGACATCGCCCACCTGCTCGCCGACGCGGCGGACGAGGTCGAGATCGGCATAGCCCCGGTCCAGGCGGTCATCCAGGCCGGCCGGCGGCGGCGCAGGGCACGGCGCTGGGCCGTGGCGGCGGCCACGGCCGCGGTGCTGGCGGGCTCCACCGGGGCGACGCTGGCGCTGGCCGGGCTGCCCGGCGGCGACCGGCAGACGGGCGTGGCCGCCGGACCGTCCACACCACAGGCGCGCCATGTGTACCGGCCACAGCGCACCCCGTTGGGGACGGGGACGGACCGGGGCAGCGACTGGCGGGTGGAGCTGACCGTATGGGGAGCGCCGCGCGACCGGGCGGAGGCGGCCGGACAGCTGACAGCCATGCGGAAGTTCGGCTTCACCAAGACGGTGCTGCCGCCCGGACCCGACGGCCTCGTCAACCGGACGTCGTACTACGCGAGCCTCTACCTCGGCGACGACCGCAAGCCCAGGGTGCTCCTCTTCGACAACCTCGAGAAGTGGGACCGCATGTCGGGCCGGGACGTCTCGTTCGGCGCGCTGCCGCTGGCGAAGGAGGGCGTTACGGGTTCCGGCCGGCTCGCGGTGGGCCGGGTCGCCGGGACCGCACAGCAGGTGAAGTGCACATGGAAGAAGGACGAGAGCACCGTGGATCTGCCGGTGGCGGCCGCCGGGTCTCCGGACAGATGGTTCCTGTGCCTGGCCCCGGAGGGAGAGAGCGTCAAGGCGGCGGAGGTGATCCAGTAGCGGCCGCCGGTACGGCGGGGGCGCGGATACGGCGGGCGCCGCGCTCACGGCGTCACAGCCAGCCCTGCTGCCGGGCCTCGCGCACCGCCTCGGCCCGGTTGCGGGTGCCGGTCTTGCCGATCGCGGAGGAGAGGTAGTTGCGGACGGTGGACTCGGACAGGTGCAGCCGGGCGGCGATATCGGCGACGGTCGCCCCGTCCACGGACGCCTTCAGCACCTCGCACTCACGAGGGGTCAGCGGGTTGGGTCCGGCGCTGAGCGCGGCGGCGGCCAGTACGGGATCGACCACGGTCTCTCCGGCGAGCACCCGCCGGATCGCCGCGGCCAGCTCCTCCACCGGCCCGTCCTTGACGAGGAAACCGGCCGCGCCGGCCTCCATGGCCCGGCGCAGATATCCGGGCCGCCCGAAGGTGGTCAGGATGAGCACCCGGCACCCGGGCGCCCGCGTCCGCAGCTCGGCCGCCGCGTCCAGCCCGCTCATCCCGGGCAGCTCGATGTCCAGCAGAGCCACGTCCGCGCGCCGCGCGAGCACGGTGTCCACGATCCCGTCCCCCGAGCCCAGCTGGGCCACGACCTCGATGTCCTCCTCCATCCCGAGCAACAGGGCGAGCGCGCCGCGCATCATCCCCTGATCCTCGGCGAGCAACACCCGGACGGGGGCGGCCGGGCGCTGCTTCCCGGGAGTGTCACTCATGGGGCCAGCGTACGGCGGGCGCGGACGGGGCTCGCGGCCCGTCTCTCCTCGGCCCCGGGCGTCACCCCGCAAGCGTCAACTCGTCGGCGCCGACGGGGAGGACGGCCGTGACCGTGAAGCCGCCGCGGGGCGAGGGACCGGCCGTCAGAGAACCACCCGCCGCCGCGAGACGCTCGGTCAGCCCCTTCAGTCCGGTACCGCCTACGACCCTGCGCAGGGGAGCGCCCTCGCCTGCGGTGACGCCCGCGTCGCCACCACGGAAGGCGCCCCCGCCCTCACCCCTGGAGAAGCCCTTGCCCTCACTTCCGAACACATCGGCGCCCTCACGGGCGGAGGAACGCCCGCTCTCACCGCCCGGGGCGTCCTCACGCTCGCCTCCCGAGAAGCGCACGCTCTCGCTCGCGAACGCGCCCCCGTCACCGAGGGCGTCCCCGCCCCCGCCGCCGGAGGCGCCCGTGCCGTTGTCCGTCACTGTCAGCCGTACCCGCTCGGCGGCCGACTCCACGGTGATCTCGCAGCGGGTGGCGTCGCTGTGGCGGACGACGTTGGTGACCGCCTCGCGGACCACCCAGCCGAGCAGTGCCTCGGTCTCCGGGGAGAGCGGCGTGCCGGACTGGCGGACCACCGGCCGCACGCTCGCCGCGGACAGCGCCGACCGGGCCCGGGTCAGCTCGGTGGCCAGGCTGCCCTCGCGGTAACCGGTCACCGCCTCCCGGATCTCGGTGAGCGCCTGCCGGCCCACCGTCTCGATGTCCGCGATCTGCGTCAGCGCCGCGTCCAGATCGCGGGAGGCCAGCCGGCGGGCCGCCTCCGACTTCACCACGACCACGGAAAGGGTGTGACCCAGCAGATCATGCAGATCACGGGAGAAGCGCAGCCGCTCCTTCTCCACCGCGCGCCGGGCCAGCTCCTCGCGGGCGGCCCGCAGTTCCCGCACCGCCTCGGACAGGCCGAGGATCGCGGCGGTCACCATGCTGGACAGGAACGTGGCGTAGGCGATGCCGGTCGCCTCGTCCCAGCCGGCCCGCAGCCAGGAGACCGCCCCCGCGTACAGCGTGAGCAGCAACCCGGCCCGGCCCACCCACGGCCCGCGCAGGGTGGCGCCGGTGGCCAGGCCCAGCAGCGGGAAGAACATCAGCCAGTTTCCGCCGTAGCCGAGGGCGAGTCCCGTGGTGACCAGGCCGAGCAGCCCCAGGGCCACCCGGTTGGACACCGACTCCCGCTTGGCCCGGTCGAAGGCACGGAAGGTGACATGGACGTAGAGGGAGTTGAAGGCCAGCAGGCCCAGGACGCCGATCCAGGGATTCGGCGTGTCCCCCTGGATCACATTGGAGAAGGCGCCCATGCCCAGCAGCAGCCAGGGCAGCAGGGAGAAACCGGTGGGCGCCGGGCCCGGATGGCCGGCGCCGGACTTCCCGCCCTCCCACCGGGCCCGTCGCGCGGCCCGGTAGCACTCGCGCCGCACCCGCCACCGCTCCATCGCGCCCTGCCGGGCCGCCCCCCGGTCCCGCGGTCCGCGCCACCCCGTCATCTCCGTGTCCCCCCGGTCGAATGGTCCCCGCCGTACGGCGTCGGGACGCACAGCGTACGGAGCGAACGTAAGGAACCGGACGCCGCCTTCGGCAGGGACGGAGATACGGAAACGAGCAGTACAAATGTCACGGTCCCGCGCGCCGGGCTGACGAGGCGTCAGGAGCCTTCACAACTGCGGAGCGCTCGGCTATACAGAGGGCGCCGGACTGGAACGCGTTCTAGATCGGCTCGTGGCGGCCCCGGTGCGGCCGACGGTGCGGACGTCCGCGCCGGGGTCTTCCGCCACGACCGCTGCCACCGTCGCCACCGTGTCAGGAGCCCCATGCCCATCGACGCAGCGCAGGCCCTCGCGGCCGAACCCCGGACCGGCGAGATCACCTGGGACCACAAGGACGTACAGCTCTACCACCTCGGCATCGGCGCCGGACGTCCCGCCACCGACCCCGACGAGCTGCGCTACACCCTGGAGTCCCGGCTGCACGTCCTGCCGAGCTTCGCCACCGTCGCGGGCAACGGCTCGCCCGGAGTGATCAGCGGACTGTCCATGCCGGGGATCGACGTCGACCTGGCACGCGTCCTGCATGGCGGGCAGAGCATCGAGGTCCACCGCCCCATCCCGGTACGGGGCACCGCCACCGCCACCGGCCGGATCGCCGCCGTCCACGACAAGGGCACGGCCGCCGTCCTGGTCATGCGCACCGAGGTCGCCGACGCCGACGGCCCGCTGTGGACCAGCGATGCCCGGATCTTCGTCCGAGGCGAGGGCGGCTGGGGCGGCGACCGCGGCCCGTCCGGCCGGCTCGACCCGCCCGCCGGCGACCCCGACCGGACCGTCGAGCGCACCGTCCGCGAGGACCAGGCCCTGCTCTACCGACTCAGCGGCGACTGGAACCCGCTGCACGCCGACCCCGACTTCGCCAAGCGCGCCGGGTTCGACCGGCCCATCCTGCACGGGCTGTGCACCTACGGCATGACGCTCAAGGCGGTCGTGGACACGCTGCTCGACGGGGACGTGACCCGCGTGCGCGGTTACCGCACCCGGTTCGCCGGGGTGGTGTTCCCGGGCGAGACCCTGCGCGTCCGGATGTGGCGCGAGCAGGGGCGGGTGCGGGTGGAGGCCGCCGCCGTCGACCGGGACGACGCGCCGGTGCTCACCGACACGGTCGTGGAGCACTCCTGACCGGTGTCACTCCCGGGAAGCCGTCAGCAGCCGTCATAAGCCGTCGTTTCCGCACGCTTGAGCAGCCAGTGAGGGGAGCCGCAGCATGCGCGCCGCCGTACTGCACGAGATCGGCCGGGAGAAGCTGGAGGTCCTCGACGACGTCGAGGCGGTCGGTTTCGGCCCCGGAAAGGTCAGGATCCGGGTGCGCGCCACCGGCCTGTGCCACTCGGACCTGTCCGCGATGAACGGGGTGCTGCCCCAGCCGGCTCCCTTCGTCCCCGGCCACGAGGGCGCCGGCGAGATCGTGGACGTGGGCGACGGGGTACGGCACCTGAAGCCCGGCGACCGGGTGCTGCTGTGCTGGCTGCCGGCCTGCGGGAGCTGCCCGGCCTGCCGGCGCGGGCAGACCCGGCTGTGCCTGGCCGGCTTCATGAACGCGGGCACCCCCAACTTCCGGCGCCCCGGTGGCGACGTCTTCGGCTTCGCGGGCACCGGCACCTTCGCCGAGGAGGTCGTGGTCGACGCCGGCTGCGCGGTGCCGATCCCCGAGGACGTGCCCTTCGACATCGCCGCGCTGATCGGCTGCGGGGTGACGACCGGACTCGGCGCCGCCCTCAACACCGCCGATGTGGCGGCCGGATCGTCGGTCGCCGTCATCGGATGCGGAGGCGTGGGCATCTCCGTGGTCCAGGGGGCGCGCCTGAAGGGCGCCGCCGAGATCGTCGCCGTGGACCCGGTCGCCTCCCGGCGGGAGTCCGCCCTCGGCTTCGGCGCCACCCGGGCCGTCGCACCGGAGGAACTGGCCGACGCCAAGCAGCGGATCACCGGCGGCGAGGGCTTCGACTACGTCTTCGAGGTCGTCGGAAAGTCCGCCACCGCCCGCACCGCCTACGAGACCACCCGGCGCGGCGGCACCCTCGTCGTGGTCGGCGCCGGCGCCCTGGACGACCATCTCCGGCTGAACATGTTCGAGCTGTTCTTCGATGAGAAGCGCATCCTGCCGTCCCTGTACGGCGGAGGGGACGTACTGCGCTCCTACGAGCGTGCGATCGCCCTGTGGCGGGCCGGCCGCGTCGACCTGGCCGGCCTGATCACCCACCGGGTGCCGCTCACCGGGATCAACGAGGCGCTGGACCAGATGCGCACCGGGACCGCCCTGCGCACCTGCATCGAGATCTGAGGAAGCCGGCGCATGACACTGCCACTCGAGGGACGCTCCGCGATCGTCACCGGTGCCGGGCGCGGGCTCGGCCGGGCCGAGGCGCTGGAACTCGCCCGGCTCGGCGCGGCCGTCGTCGTCAACGACTACGGACAGCCCGGCCGGGACGGTTCCGGTGCCGCGTCGGCGGGGCCCGCCGAACAGGTCGCGGCCGAGATCCGGGCGGCCGGCGGCACGGCCGTGGCGCACACCGGGGACGTCGCCGACTTCCGGCAGGCCGGGGAACTGGTGGAGCTGGCGGCCGGCACGTTCGGGAAGCTGGACATCCTCGTCAACAACGCCGGCATCCTGCGCGACCGCATGGTCTTCTCCATGTCGGAGGAGGAGTGGGACGCGGTGATCCGCGTCCATCTGAAGGGGCACTTCAACACCACCCGGTTCGCCGCCGCGCACTGGCGGCAGCGGTCCAAGGCGGCCGGGAAACCGGTGTACGGGCGGATCGTGAACACCTCCTCGGAGGCGTTCCTGGCCGGATCCGCCGGCCAGCCCAACTACGCGGCGGCCAAGGGCGGGATCGTCGGCCTGACCACCTCCACGGCCCTCGCCCTGGCCAAGTACGGCGTCACGGCCAACGTCATCTGCCCGCGCGCCCGGACCCGGATGACCGAGGACGTCTTCGCGGGTTTCGGTCAGCCGGAGGAGGGGCTGGATCCGCTCGCCCCCGAACACGTCGCCCCGCTCGTCGGCTATCTGGCCTCGCCGGCCGCCGCCGGGGTCAACGGCCGGCTGTTCGTCGTCCACGGCGGCATGGTGGCCGTGCTCGACCGGCCCCGCGTACAGGCGAAGTACGACAGCGAGCAGGAGACGTTCACCTACGACGAACTCGACGCGCTGCTCACCCCGCACTTCGCCGAGCGGCCGGAAGGGGAGACGTTCGCGGCGGCGGAGGTGCTGTCGCTCAGGCGCGGATGACGCCGGGGGACACGGAGAAGGCGGGCGTAGAGAAAGAGCAAGGCGTGGAGAAGGGAAAAAGGGGGCGCCCGGTCGGACGCCCCCTCCTCTTCACTGCCGTCAGGCTGCCGCCTCGGCCGTTTCCTGGACCGGCTTGCGGTGCCGGCCGTGCGGAGCGGTCTCCCTCTCCTGGGCCGCGACCGGGCCCCGGTGCCGGCCGTGGCCCGCGGTCTGGGAAGAGCCGGCAGACAGCTGTTCGGTCGTGCTGGTGTCGCTCATCGGACGTATTCACCCCGTCAACATGATCTTCGGTACAGCCGGGGAGTGTAACCGGCGCACCACGGGTCGAATCCAGGCGCACACGCCAACCGGCACTAGTTCGTTACAAGACGCCCCAGAGGGGCCTGTTGCAGGGGCACGGGCCGCGCCGGCACCGGCCCGGCGACGCGGGTCACCGGGGGCACGGGGGCCCGGGTTTCCGGGGGCAGGGGGGTCCGATCCGGTCCCGCCACCCCTGCGGTCCGATCCGGTCCCGCCACCCCTTCGGCCCGGCCCGGTCCCGCCGTCCCCGCGTTCCCGTCCGGTCCCGTCACCCCCGCGTTCCCGTCCGCTTCCGCCGCCCTGGCCTTCCCGTCCGCTTCCGTCGCCCCCGCGTTCCCCCGTGCGGCCGTCAGGGTCGCCACGCCGCACGGTGTCGACCGGGTCGCGTACGGCAGTCGTAGCAGCCCCTCCGAAGTCCACACCCCGGACCCGGCCAGCCAGCCCTCGGGCGCCGGGAGGTGGCGGACCCGGCGTTCGGCGGGCCGCCAGACGCCCACCCAGGTGCCGAACGCGCCGTCGACGCGCAGGCCCACCGCGCAGTTCTCCGGCATCAGCACCTGTCCGGGCTGGATCGCGAACGGCGTCACCACGCAGTCCGGCAGCCGCAGGCACTCCGGGAACCGCACCGGCAGGGTGCTGCCCAGCACGCCCCAGCCCAATCGTTCCTGCCCGGGGGAGGGCGCGTCGGAGGAGATCAGCAGCAGCCCGCTGTCGGGGTCGGCGAGCAGCAGCCGGTCGTCGCTGTCGTCCGCGATCTGCAGCAGCGGCGAGACCACGGCCCGCTCCAGGTCCACCACGACCGTCTTGGTGCGCCCGCCCAGCTCCCGGTCGAGCGCCAGCAGCCGCCCGGTGCCGTCCAGCCAGACCCCGCCCGAGCAGCGCCCCGGCACCTCGGCCAGCCGCTCCGGGCCGAACGCCCCGCCCGCGACCAGCCACACCACGCTGGAGCGCGGCCCGCTGGCGAGGGCGTACGCCCGGGCGCCTCCCGGGGCGGGCGGCAGCAGCACGAGGCGGGTGCCGGGCTCGGGGCACTCCACCGCGCCCAGCGGCAGCTCGCCGGTGCCGGGCCCGGTCGGGTACAGCAGCGAGAACAGGTGCCGCGAAGCCGACGGCCGGTGGATCAGCACCCGGCCGTCGCCCATCGGCTGCACCCCGGTGCCGGGCTCCTCGGGCTGGTTGCCGGGCAGCGGCACCGCGTAGGGCTCCGGGCCGTCCAGGGTCCAGCGCTCGGGGAACCAGCAGTCACCGGCGGGCGCGAGCCGGGCCGCGTACGCGCCGTCCGCCGTGATCACGCACCCCGCCTCCGGCACGCCCTCGGCCCCGCTCGTGGACGGGGGTTCGATAGCACAGGCCGTCATCGTTCGGTCACCTCCGGCGACGACGCTAGTTTCGGCCCGCACCGGCGCGCGCGGGCGCCGAGGCCCGCTTCACACATACGGGTGGCGCAGAAGCGATTCACCAGGGGAAACCGGGACGGGTGTGCTGAGCCGGGCCAGACCGGACGCATGCGGTACACCCCCGCCGAACAGCCAGGTAGCCTTGGCCCGTGCCCCGTCTGTCTGAAGTCATCGCCGCGCTGGAGAACCTGTGGCCCGCCGAGCGGGCCGAGTCCTGGGACGCGGTCGGCACGGTGGTGGGCGACCCCGGCCAGGAGGTCACCCGGGTGCTGTTCGCCGTCGACCCCGTCCAGGAGATCGTCGAAGAGGCGGTGCGGCTCGGCGCCGACCTGCTGGTCACCCACCACCCGCTCTATCTGCGGGGTACGACCACGGTCGCGGCCGGCCACTTCAAGGGCCGGGTCGTGCACACGCTGATCAAGAACGACATCGCGCTGCACGTCGCCCACACCAACGCCGACACCGCCGACCCGGGTGTCTCCGACGCCCTCGCAGGCGCCCTCGACCTCAGGGTCGTGGGCCCCCTCGTGCCGGACCCCACCGACCCGCACGGGCGCCGGGGCCTCGGCCGGGTCTGCGAGCTGGACCACCCGCTCACCGTCCGCGAACTGGCCGCCCGCGCCGCCGAGCGGCTGCCCGCCACCGCGCAGGGCATCCGGGTGGCCGGCGACCCCGAGGCCGTCGTCCGCACGGTCGCCGTCAGCGGCGGCTCCGGCGACAGCCTCTTCGACCAGGTCCGCGCGGCCGGCGTCGATGCCTTCCTGACCGCGGACCTGCGCCACCACCCGGCCTCCGAGGCGGTGGCCACGAGCCCCCTCGCGCTGCTCGACGCGGCGCACTGGGCCACCGAGTGGCCCTGGTGCGAGCTGGCCGCGAGCCAGCTCGACGAGATCTCCGACCGCAACGGCTGGGACCTGCGGGTCCACGTCTCCAAGACGGTCACCGACCCCTGGACCGCCCACGCGGCGTCCTCCACAACCCTCTAGCCCACGGGAGCCCCCAACTGAACGCCGCGCCCGCCGACCAGATCCGACTCCTCGACGTCCAGGCCCTCGACGTCCGCCTCCAGCAGCTCGCGCACAAGCGGAAGTCGCTGCCCGAGCACGCCGAGATCGACTCGCTGACGAAGGACCTCACGCAGCTGCGCGACCTGCTCGTGGCCGCGCAGACCGAGGAGAGCGACTGCGCCCGCGAGCAGACCAAGGCCGAGCAGGACGTCGACCAGGTGCGCCAGCGCGCCGCCCGCGACCAGCAGCGGCTGGACTCCGGCGCGGTCACCTCGCCGAAGGACCTGTCCAACCTCCAGCACGAGATCGTCTCCCTCGCCAAGCGGCAGGGCGACCTTGAGGACGTGGTCCTGGAGGTCATGGAGCGCCGGGAGGCCGCGCAGGAGCGGGTGAGCGAACTGACCGAGCGGGTCGCCTCCGTGCAGGCGAAGATCGACGACGCCACCGGGCGCCGGGACGCGGCGTTCGAGGAGATCGACGGCGAGGCCGCCTCGGTGACGAAGGAGCGCGAGGTCGTCGCCGCGTCCGTGCCCGAGGACCTGATGAAGCTGTACGACAAGCTGCGCGCCCAGCAGGGCGGCATCGGCGCGGCCAAGCTGTACGCCCGGACCTGCCAGGGCTGCCGGCAGGAGCTGGCCATCACCGAGCTGAACGAGATCCGCTCGGCGGCCCGGGACAAGGTGGTCCGCTGCGAGAACTGCGGGCGCATCCTGGTGCGCACGGCCGAGTCCGGCATCTGAGGAACCCGGGAGCGCGGGCGTGCGGGAGTTCATCGTCGAGGCCGACGGCGGGTCACGGGGCAACCCCGGGCCCGCGGGCTACGGGGCCGTGGTGCGCGACGCGGTGACGGGGGAGACGCTGGCCGAGGCGGCGGAGTACCTCGGCACCGCCACGAACAACGTCGCCGAGTACCGCGGCCTCCTGGCCGGCCTGCGCGCCGCGCACGCCCTCGACCCCGGTGCGCGGGTCCGCGTCCGCATGGACTCCAAGCTCGTCGTGGAGCAGATGTCGGGCCGCTGGAAGATCAAGCACCCCGACATGAAGCCCCTGGCCATGGAGGCACGCTCGGTCTTCCCGCCGGACCAGGTGACGTACGAGTGGATCCCGCGCGAGCGGAACAAGCAGGCGGACCGCCTGGCCAACGAGGCGATGGACGCGGGGGCGAGGGGCGAACAGTGGTCCCCGTCGCTCTCCCGCGCCGACCTGGCGACCAAGGCCGGGGCGACGCCGGAACCCGCCCGGGCCGGGGCTGACCGCACGACTGGGGCGGCACCCGCCGACGAGCCGCCGTCCTCCGCGCCGACGGCCGGCCGCCCGCTCGAGACGGCGTCCGCAGCGGCCGAGGGCAGCGATACGGCCGCCGACAGTCATGCGGCGGAGACGGCGCCCGGATCCGCCGTGCCCGCGGGTGGTCGTACGGCCGGGGCGGCGCCGGAGTCCGCCGTCGCCGCGGGCCGTCGGGCCGGTGGGGCGGAGGCCGTCCCGGCGGCAGCGCCCGGTGGGCAGCGGCCGGTGACCGGAGGTCAGGCGCACCCCTCGACGCCCGGCTGGAGCGCCGCGCCCGACCTCGGTGCCCCGGCCACCCTCGTGCTGCTGCGCCACGGCGAGACCCCGCTGACCCCCCAGAAACGCTTCTCCGGCAGCGGCGGCACCGACCCCGCCCTCTCCGCGGCCGGCCGCGAGCAGGCGCACCGCGTCGCCGACGCCCTGGCCAGGCGGGGCACCATCCAGGCGATCGTGGCCTCCCCCCTGGCCCGTACCCGCGAGACCGCCGGTATCGTCGCCGCCCGGCTGGACCTGGACGTCACGATCGAGGACGGCCTGCGCGAGACGGACTTCGGCGCCTGGGAGGGCCTGACCTTCGGCGAGGTACGCGAGCGCCACCCGGACGACCTGAACGCCTGGCTCGCCGACCCGGAGGCCCACCCCACCGGCGGCGGCGAGAGCTTCGCCGAGACCGCCGTACGGCTGGCCGCCACCCGGGACAAGCTGGTCACGGCCTACCAGGGCCGCACGGTCCTGCTGGTCACCCACGTCACCCCGATCAAGACGCTGGTCCGCCTCGCCCTCGGCGCCCCGCCCGAGTCGCTGTTCCGGATGGAGCTGTCGGCGGCCTCGCTGTCGGCGGTGGCGTACTACGCGGACGGCAACGCCAGCGTCCGGCTCTTCAACGACACGTCCCACCTGCGCCCCTGAGCCCGGCCGCCGCCCGCGCCAGCTCCTCGATCCGGTCCCAGTCGCCGGCGGCCACCGCCTCGGCCGGGACCATCCAGCTGCCGCCGACGCAGCCGACGTTGGGCAGGGACAGGTACTCCGGCGCGGTCGCCGGCCCGATGCCGCCGGTCGGGCAGAACCGGGCCTGCGGCAACGGTCCGGCCAGCGAGCGCAGATAGGCCGTACCGCCCGCCGCCTGCGCCGGGAAGAACTTCATCTCCCGCACCCCGCGCTCCAGCAGCGCGACCACCTCCGAGGCGGTCGACACCCCGGGCAGGTACGGCACCCCGGACGCGCGCATCGCCGTCAGCAGCGACTCCGTCCAGCCGGGGCTGACCAGGAACCGCGCCCCGGCCGCCGTCACCGCGCCCACCTGCTCCGGGGTCACCACCGTGCCCGCGCCGACCACGGCCTCGGGGACCTCGCCGGCGATGGCGCGGATCGCCTCCAGCGCCGCCGGGGTCCGCAGGGTCACCTCGATCGCGGGCAGCCCGCCGGCCACCAGCGCCCGGGCCAGCGGCACGGCGTCGGCGGCGTCGGCGAGCACCACCACGGGCAGGACGGGCGCGAGATCCAGGACGGAGGGGTCGGCGGAGCGGGGCAGCGGCGAGGTCATGCCCTCATCGTGCCCAGCTACTGCATCACCCGCAATGAGCGTTGCGTATGTTGCAACGCATGGAGGGTGTCGGTCAGTGGATCTCGTCCACCAGCACGTCCAGCGCCCACGCCTTGCCCGCCTTGCCGGGCGCCTCCGCCTCCACGGCGTAGCCCAGCTCCCGCAGCGCCTCCACCAGCTCGGCCGGGTTCTCCGGGGCGGCCCCGGACGTCAGCAGGCCGCGTACGATCCGGCCCTTCGTCGCCTTGTTGAAGTGGCTGACGACCTTCCGGGTGGGCGCGTGCAGCACCCGTACCGTCGCCGTGCGCCCGGCCACCTCGCCCTTCGGCTTCCAGGCGGCGGCGTAGGCCGAGGAGCGCAGGTCCAGCACCAGGCCCTCGCCGGCCGCCGCCGGCAGCACCTCGGCCATCGGCGCCCGCCAGTGCCCGGCCAGCGCGCCGAGGCCCGGCAGCTTCACGCCCATCGAGCAGCGGTAGGAGGGGATCCGGTCCGTCACCCGCACCGCGCCCCACAGCCCGGAGAACACCAGCAGCGAGCCGGCGGCGCGCCGCCGGGCGTCCGCGTCCAGCGTGGCCAGACCGAGGGCGTCGTAGAGGACACCGGTGTAGATCTCCCCGGCGGGGCGGGCGCCGGCCGTGCGCAGCCCGGCGTTCTTCGCCACCTCGCCGCGCAGCCCCTCGCTGAGCCCCAGCACCTCGCGGGCCTTCTCCGGGTCGCCGGAGCACAGCCCGACCAGCTCGCCGAGCACGGCCTCCCGCGCGGCGGTCAGCCCCGGCAGGGACAGCGAGCCCAGCTCAAGCGGGGCGCCGTCGCCCGAGTTCGCCTTGCCTTCGGAGGGCGGCAGCAGGACCAGCAACACGTACTCCTTACGTAGACCTCCGCGCCAGGGTACGGCGGTCCCGCGCACGGCCTCGACCGCGGGGTTCAGCGCGCGGCGAGGGCCTGGACCAGGGCACCCGGGTCGTCGGCGTGCAGCCGGACCACGCGCACCGGCCTGCGCCGGCCCAGCAGGGACGTGTGCGCGACGGGCTCGGCGAGCTCGAGGGTCACCGTGGTCTGCGAGCCGACGATCAGGTCCAGGGCGTCCGGTTCCGGCTTGTGCGTGGTCCGGGTCTCCCGGCGTACGGCGGCGATCGAGGCCAGCGGGATCCGCAGGTCGGCATGGGCGCCGTGGCGCACCCGCAGCGTGTCACCGGTCAGCACGTGCGGGCGGACCACGCCGGCCGCGTGCAGGCCGATCACGAACAGCACGGTGTACACGTCCACCACCAGCAGTACGTCGTGCGCGAGCGGCATGTCCCGCAGCATGAAGGACACCCCGACCGTCTCCACGACGCAGACGAAGGCCAGCCCCAGCAGCGTCGAGCCCTGCCCGCGCGCGTACCCGAACGCCCGCCCGCCGGCGGTGCCCTGGGTGCGCCGGGCCAGCCACAGCGCCAGGCTGACGAAGAGCCGCATCTCGTGCCGGGCCATCCGGTACACCGCCGTCATCGCTCCACCCCCAGGACGATCTCCAGCATACGGCGCACCGCCTCCGCCTGGGCGGGCGCGAGGTCGGTGTACAGAGCCCCCAACACCGCGTTGTCCAGGTCGGGTTGGCCCTCCGTCGGCAACCCGTGCGGTGCGCACGCGGCGAGCGCGCGCGCCGTCCGCTCCACGCGCGGATCACCCGGGTCCGCGTCGGCCAGCCCGTCGAGCAGCGCGTACGCCTCGCGGGTGCGGGCCACCGTGTCCGGGTCGTCCAGGACGCCGCGCAACGCGGCCGACAGCCGCTCCCGGTCCTCCGGCGACGCCCCCGTGTCGACCAGGGCCAGGATCTCCCGGTCCTTGACGGCCATGGGGGAGCCGTCGGCCGGCAACATGTCCAGTACGGCGGCCAGTTCGGGCGAGACGGGACCCTCGGCGGGCGGCTCACCGGCGTCCAGCAGCGCCCGCAGCCGCCGCCGGCGCTCCCGGATCGCCGTCTCCTGCCGGGCCAGGTCCTCGTCGAGTTCGGTCAGCACCTCGGCGAGGTCCTTGCCCGCGTCGTCGGCGAGCACGTCGCGTACCTCGGTCAGGCCCAGCCCCAGCTCGGTCAGCCGCCGGATCCGGGCGAGGACGACGGCGTGCCGCAGCGCGTAGTGCCGGTAGCCGTTGGCACGCCGCGCCGGCTCGGGCAGCAGGCCCAGGTGGTGGTAGTGCCGCACGGTGCGCGTCGTGACGCCGACGGCGGCGGCGAGTTCTCCGATCCGCATGGGACCAGTACAGACGTTGACGTCGCGGCGGGGTCAAGCGGCGGGCCGGGGCTGGGGCCGGTCCGGTGGTGTCGGGTCGGTGGTCGAGGGTCTTGGCCGGTCCGGTGGTGTCGGCGTCGGCCGTGCGGTGGCCCGGGGCGCACCGACCAGCGTTCCAGGGCCTTGGTCGGTCGGGGGACGTCAGAAGTCGGTCGAGCGGTGGCCCGGGGTGTACCGAGTCAGCGTTGCGGGGTCTCGGTCGGTCGGCTGACGCCGACGTGGGTCAAGCGGCGACCCGGGGTGTACCGAGCCAGCGTTCCAGGGCCTCGGTCGGTCGGCTGACGCCGACGTGGGTCAAGCGGCGACCCGGGGTGCGCCGAGCCAGCGGTCCAGGGCCTCGGGCAGCCCCTCGCCGCCCGCCGTGTCGGAGGCCCACGCCACGAACCCGTCCGGCCGCACGAACAGCCCCCGCAGCCCGGGCCGGTCCGGGCAGGCGGCCGTGACCACGTCCAGCCGGTCGCCGTAGCCCCCGGCCCGGGCCCGCAGCCCGGCGTCGTCGGCCGGGTCCAGCAGCAGGGCGCGGCCGGTGTGCAGCCGCTCGCCGAGCCGGGTGCCGTCGGCAAGCCGCAGGTCGGGCGCGCAGACACCGGTCAGCGGGTGGTCGCCGGGCAGGTCGTAGCGCTGCCGCACGCCGGAGATCCGCGTGGCCAGGCAGGTCGTGCCGGCGCTGGTCAGCGCCAGGTCGGTGACCACCCGGCGCAGCGCGCGGGAGTGCCGGTCGGGGCGCATCAGCGCGATCTGGGCCCGCGTCCAGTCCAGCACCCGGGCGCCGACCGGGTGCCGTTCGGCGGTGTAGGTGTCCAGCAGCGACTCGGGGGCCCGGCCGCGTGCGACGGCGGCCAGTTTCCAGCCCAGGTTCAGCGCGTCCCCGATGCCGAGGTTGAGGCCCTGCCCGCCGAACGGCGCGTGCACATGCGCCGCGTCGCCGGCGAGCAGCACCCGGCCCCGGCGGTAGTCGGTCGCCTGGCGGGCGTTGTCGGTGAACCGGGTCGCCGTGAGCACCTCGGTGACGGTCACCTCGGGCACGCCCGAGACCCGGCGCAGGCTCGCCGTCAGCTCCTCGGCGGTGACCGGCGCGGACCGGTCGGCCGGCGGACCGTCGAACTCCACGGTGAGCACGCGCCCCGGGAACGGCCCGTGGACGTACGTCCCCGTGTCGGTGGTCCGCCAGCCGGTGCCCAGCCGCTCGGCCCCGGCCAGTCGTACGAGCGCCTGGTAGCCGGTGATCTCCGGTGCCGTGCCCGGGAAGTCGAACCCGGCCAGCTTGCGGACCGTACTGCGCCCACCGTCACACCCGACCAGCCGGCCGGCCCGCAGACTCCGCGGGCTCCTGTGCGCGTTGTCGGTGCGGAGGCGCACGGTCACCCCACCGGCTTCGGCGTCGAAGCCGGTCAGTTCGACGCCCCGGCGCACCTCGACGCCCAGCCGCCCGGCCCACCGGCCGAGGATCCGCTCCAGCTCGGCCTGGGGCACGACGAGACCGGCGTGGGCGGCGGGGCCCGCGTCCGCCCAGGCGGGATCGGAGTCGTCGAGGAGGTCCGGGTCGAGCATGATCCCGGCGAAGTGCCCGGCGACCTTGGGCGGGAGTCCGGAGGACCCACCGGGGGCGCGACCGCTGGTCCGGCCGGGAGCGCGACCGTTGTTCCCGCCGAAGGCGCGCAGCCGGGCCCGGGACGCCTCCCAGGCCGCCGCCAGCTCGGGCAGCAGGCCCCGCCGGTACAGGGCGATCGCGGTCGCGATGTTGACGGAGCCCGCCTTGATCGTCTCGTCCACCTCGGTCCGCCGCTCCAGGACCAGCACCCGTGCCCCGCCCAGCCGCAGCTCACAGGCGAGGAAGAGCCCCACGGGGCCGGCACCGGCCACCACCACGTCGTAGTCGTACTCGGTTGTCGTCATGGCTGTCGTCATGGGCGGTAACTGTAGTCACTAAAACTTTCGAGTGACTATAGATTCTGGGATACAGTTCCCTCATGGATTCCAGACCTGATGAGGAGCTCTCCTTGCGGGAGCGGAAGAAGCGCGAGACCCGGCAGCGCATCTCGGACATCGCGACGGACCTGATCGGGAAGCGCGGCTTCGACGCGGTGACGGTCACCGAGATCGCCCGTGCGGCAGGCGTCTCCCCGATGACGGTCTTCAACTACTTCCCGCGCAAGGAAGACCTCTTCCTGGACCGCATCCCGGAGGCGGCCGGCCTCTTCGCGTCGGCGGTACGAGACCGCGCCCCCGGCGAACCCCCGCTCGCCGCCCTGCGCCGCCTGGCGCTGCGGCTCCTCGAAGAGCGGCATCCGCTGGGCGGGGTCGGGGACACCTTCGCCGACTTCTGGCGGATCGTCGCCGACTCTCCCGCGCTGCGCGCGCGGGCACGGGAGGGTGTGGAGGAGGTCGAGGCGGCGCTGGCTGCCGCGTTCGGCGAGGCGGGCGTGGCGGACCCGGAGTTGTCGGCGGCGCTGGCCATGGCCGCGTACCGGACGGTGTTCGTCGCCTCGGTGCGCCGGCTGCTCGCGGGAGACCCGGTGACGGAGGTGGCCCGGGACCACCGGCGCCGACTGGAGAGGGCGTTCGACGCCTTGGAGAGAACGGACCTTGACGGCTAACACTGTTAGCCGTACGGTCATGGCTAACGACGTTAGCCACTACCCGGCGCGCCGTGACGACGACCCGGGAGGCAGCCATGACCACGACAGCCGATACGACGACGGCGACCGTCACCCGCCGCATCGTCAGTCCGGCCCTACGACGCGGGGCGTGGCTGGCGTTCGCGCTGTTCTGGTCGGCCTTCGCGGTGGTGGAATGCGTGCGCCACGGCTGGCCGGCCACGGTGCTCGCGCTGGCCTTCCTCGTGCTGCCCGACCTGACCTTCCTGGTCGCGCTCGACGAGGCACCCCGCATGGCGAAGGGGCAGCTGCCGCCCCGCGCGGTGCCGTACTACAACGCCCTGCACCGTGCCCTGGTCCCGTTCACGCTCGCCGTCGCCTACGCGGCGCTCCCGCTGGACTGGCCGCCCGCCTTCGCCGCGCTGTGCGGCTGGCTCGCCCACATCTCGTACGATCGCGTCTTCGGCTACGGACTGCGCACCAAGGAGGGCTACCAGCGTGGCTGACCGGCTCACCCCCCGGGCACGGGAGATCGTGACGGCGGCCCGGGACCTCCTGGAGGAGTCCGGACCCGCCCAGCTGACCATGCGCACCCTCGCCGACCGCCTCGGCATCAAGGCCCCGTCCCTCTACAAGCACTTCCCCGACAAGCACGCCGTAGAGGTCGAACTGGTGGCGCAGCTGCTGACGGAGACGGCGGAGGCACTGGAGGCCGCCGAGGCCCGCGCCCCCGGCTCGCTGGAGGCGCTGGCCGGGGCGTACCGGAGCTACGCCCTCGCCCACCCCCACCTGTACAGCCTGGGCACCGAGCGGCCCCTGCCCCGCGCCGAACTGCCCGCCGGCCTGGAGGACCGGGCCGCCCTGCCCCTGCTGCGCGCCTGCGCCGGCGACCTGGACCTGGCCCGCGCCTTCTGGGCCTTCGCCCACGGCATGGTCACCCTGGAGATCCACGGCCGCTTCCCGGCCGACGCGGACCTGGAGGCGGCGTGGAAGCGGGGGCTCGGGGCGCTGGGCACGTAGGGGAGCGGGCGCGGTCCGTGCCGGGGCGGCCGCCCGGTACCATGGTCCTCACGGCAGACGAGCCGGGCGGACGGCCGCGTGGAGCCCCCTAGGGGCTTCCCGAGGAACGTCCGGGCTCCACAGGGCAGGGTGGTGGCTAACGGCCACCCGGGGTGACCCGCGGGACAGTGCCACAGAAAGCAAACCGCCAGGGACTCCGGTCCCTGGTAAGGGTGAAACGGTGGTGTAAGAGACCACCAGTGCCCAGGGTGACCTGGGCAGCTAGGTAAACCCCACCCGGAGCAAGGTCAAGAGGGGACACCTCGGTGTCCCTGCGCGGACGATCGAGGGCTGCCCGCCCGAGTCCGCGGGTAGACCGCACGAGGCCGGCGGCAACGCCGGCCCTAGATGGATGGCCGTCGCCCCGGCCGCCGCGAGGCAACCGGGGAACAGAACCCGGCGTACAGCCCGACTCGTCTGCCGCTCAGGGCTTCCGACCAGCGGAAACACGGGTCAGGAGCCCTTTCTTGCACGTCGGGCGGGTTTTGCCGGCTCCTGGTTCACACTGGTTCGAACGGCTATGTACGTAGTCATGGCAGCAGCTGTGCCTCGGGTGCCGGAGCCGACGGAGCAATCGTCATATGAGGGGCGCCCCGTCGCGGAGGTACAGCGGCCGTCCCGCGTCCAGTGCCCGCAGGGCGTGCTCGAACCGGCGCCGGACGCGGTCCCGGAGGCGGTCGGCGGCTTCGGCGGCCGTGACGAAGGCGGCTTCGGACAGCTCGTCGTCTCGTGGCCGTAGGCGGTCGGCCTGGTCGTCGTCCAGGGCGCCGCCGTCGAAGACGAACGCGAGTTGGTCATCCCAGGGGCCGTGCGGGGACACCCAGTCCACCACCAGCAGCCCGAGCAGTGTGACGCGTACGCCGAGTTCCTCCATCAGCTCGCGGCGTACCGTGGCGTCCGGCGGCTCATTGGCCTCCGCCATCCCGCCGGGCAGGTCCCATCCCGGTTTGTAGGTCGGGTTCACCAGCAGCACACGGCCGGAAGGGTCCCGCAGCAGCACATCGGCCGCCACGCGCTTGCGGGCCTGCTTGGCGTTGCCCTCCGCGAGATACGCGTTCCACGCGTCGGTGTCGGCGGGATCGGGCGCTGTGGGCCTCATGCGGTCGTGCCTCTCCGGGGTGGCGGAATCAGATCAGCCAGCAGGAGCATTCTGGCCCGGCGTGCATCATCGAACCGCGCCAGGTACTCCCGGACCGGCCGGTACCCCCGGTGCGGCTCCAGCAGCCGGCGCAGCCCGTCGAGCTGCCGGACCACCCGGACCGAACCGAGGGTCGGGCTCGTGCTGAGCAGGTCGTGGCCGACGCTCACAGCGGCGTCCAGGTCACCCCGGCGCACGTGGATGTCCACCAGGCTGATCCGGCTGAGAGCCAGGGACCGCGCCCGCCCCGCCTCGCGCAGCGCAACAGCTTGTTCGGCGTGCGACAGCGCCTCGTCGTACTGCTCCAGGTCCCGGAGGATCAGAGCCGACTCGCCGGCCAGCGCGGCGGCGTCGAACGGGCTCAGCCACGGGTGGTCAGCAGCGGGTGAAGCCGCCAGGTCACGGTGCGCGGCCTCCAGCGCGTGGGCGGCCGGGGCTCGCTGAGCCGCGGCGGCCAGCGCACGCGCATGCATGGTGTGCAGCCGCGCCGTCAGCGCCGCAATGGATGGCCCCTGGGTGGCCAGGTCGAGCCCGGCCCGCGCCCAGCCGACAGCCCCGGCCGCATCCCCGGTCTCAAGGGCGAGGTGACTGCTGCTCGCTGCGATGTGCGCGGCCAACGGGAGGTCACCAGAGGCGCGGGCCAGGGGGAGAGCGCGGGCGAAGTGCTGGGCCGCGCGGTCGTCATGACCGGAGTCGTGAGCCATCCAGCCCGCCATCTCGGTCAGCGCGGCTGCGGCGGCGAACACCTGCGGACCGCTGCCGATGTCGACCAGCCGGGGCGCCACCCGGTCCGACAGGTGCCGGACGACAGCCCCGTACAACCTGCCGCCGCCGGTCTGCCGGTCAGCGCTGCGGAAATGATCCATCGCCACCAGGTCGTCACCGTCCGGCGACGGCCGGTCCGTCCTCTCGTGCTCGGGGGTCGCCGGCGCGGGCTCCCACGAGCGTCGAGCCAGCCCCAGCAGATGGCCGGGGATGTGGAAGGCGTCGGCGATCTGCTCGAACAGGGTCAGCTTCTCCACCCGGCTCTTGCCGTTCATGTAGTCGTACAGCCGCCCCTGCGTGATGTCGACGGCGGTGGCGATGCGCCGCGTACTGACACCGCGCGTATTGAGCATCCGGAACACCGCGCCCATGTCCCGCTCGGCACACGCACGGAGCAGACGTTCATCCCCGAGCAGACCGGCGACGACCTCACGCGGGTCCGGTGACAGACGGCCCATCTGCAACTCCCCGGTTAGCGACCGAGACCGATGCTAGGGCCAACGCGGTTCATCCGACTCCACGTTGGAGTCACCTTCTGGAGTCTCCCCAACCTCTCCTCTACGCGTTGACTGGCTTCACCCGCCGGGAGCGCATCCGTGAACGGACCTCGGAGCCGCTCCGCCCGCAGGCTTCTCCCAGGAGGCACGCGGGCGGGGTCTCCCCTCAGCCGCCCAGGCCAAGGAGTGACGACGATCATGATCCCCCGGCTGGGACACAACGCTCGTTCACGCCAGTTGCCCCGGTTGAGCTTCCCCCGCTGTCCCGGAGCCCCAGGCGACGGCTGTCACTACCGGATCACCCAAGAGATGAGGAGACCCATGCAGCAGCCCTTGACGTCACTGGATCAGGTCAAGCCCTGGGGACTCGGACGCATGCGGCCCTACCCGACTGCGGCCGTCCTCTCCGCCGCCCAGCCCGTCCTCGACCCGCACACGCAGGTCCCCGCGTGGGTCGGCCCCGACGGCGCACCGCTGACGGCGGAGGCCAAGCACAAGCGGTCGGAGACGTCGCAGGAGACGAGCACGAAGACCAGCCTGGACGGCACCCCGGACCAGGGCAGCGACCAGAACGGGGACTCTGACTGATGGCTGTGGGTGGGCCGCCTGTCCTCGTCGTCACGCGCCTGGACGACGCGACCGCGGATGAAGTGATCAACGAACTCAACCAGCGTCGCGTGCCAGTGATCCGCCTGGACCCCGGCGACTTCCCCTGCGAAGTGACCTTGTCCGGCACGTTCGCCAGCACCGGGACCGGCGGCATTCTCGCCACCGCGTCCCGGAGCGTCGACCTGGGGAACGTCCGCTCGGTGTACTGGCGGCGGCCCACCCCCTACACCGCCGACCTCGCCATGGACGAGCAGACCGGCCGATGGGCTGTCGAGGAAGCCCGCTACGGGCTCGGCGGCATTCTCGCCGCTCTCCCCGGTGCGTACTACCTGAACCACCCTTGGCGCAACCGGGACGCCGAGTACAAGCCGGCACAACTGACCACGGCTGCCGCCTGCGGCTTCACCGTGCCACCCACGCTCATCACCAACGACCCCGACCGCGCCCGTACCTTCATCGCCGAACATGGGCCGGTCATCTACAAGCCGCTGAGAGAAACCCAATACACCGACGACACCGGCCGCGCGGTGACCGTGTGGATCGAGGATGTCACCCCATGCCAGATCGACAGCCGTCTACGGCACACCGCACACCTGTTTCAGCAGCGCGTCAGCAAGTCCGCCGACATCCGCCTCACCGCCGTTGGCGACCACCTCACCGCCGTCCGCATCGACGGTTCACCTGGCGTGGACTGGCGCCGCCACTACGACCGGCTCGCCTACACCTCCGTGCCCATCCCCCTGGCGATTGCCAGAGGAGTGCGCGCCTACCTCGATGCTTTCGGACTCAGCTTCGGCGCCTTCGACTTCGGTCTGGACCGTGATGGCGTCTGGCACTGGTATGAGTGCAACCCCAACGGTCAATGGGCCTGGTTCCCCGACCACATCACCGCTCCCCTCACACGTACCATCGCCGACCGCCTACAACACGGAGCCTCCGCATGACCGACCCCGCCGACCTGCGCCGCCAACTCGCCGCCGCCGTCCCCGTGGACGATCCGGCATGGCGCACAGCACTCGAAACGGTGCCTCGCGAACTCTTCCTGGGCAGCGGCCTGTTCCAGTTCGACGGCCGCCAGTGGACCCCCGTGCACCGCGACCGGACCGATCCCGGAGAGTGGCTGGAGCTTGTCTACCAGGACACCACCTGGGTGACCCAGGTCGACGGCACCACCGCCGTCGACGCCACCGGACCCGTCACCGGCCGCCCCACCTCGTCCAGCACGCTGCCCTCCCTGATCGTGCGCATGCTCGACGTCGCCGGGATCAGCGAGGGTCACAAGGTGCTGGAGATCGGCACCGGCACCGGCTATTCCACCGCCATCCTGTGCAGCCGCCTCGGCGACAACAACGTGTACTCCATCGAGTACGACCCGAGCCTGGCCGCCGCGGCGGCCGACCACATCCACGCCGCCGGGTATCACCCCACCCTGATCACCGGTGACGGCCTCGCCGGGCACAAGGACGACGCCGAATACGACCACATCGTGGCCACCTGCGCCGTCCGTCACATCCCTCCGGCCTGGCTGTACCAAGTGCGCGCCGGCGGAACCATCACCACCACCATCAGCGGATGGATGCTCGCCTCCGGACTCGTTCGCCTCACCGTCCAGGACGACGGCACCGCCACCGGCCGCTTCCACCCCGACCAGATCGGTTACATGCTCGCCCGCCCCCACGAACGGCCACCCCGCCCCACCTTCCACCAGCATGCCGGCCACACCCGCGCCACCCGCGTGAACCCCGCACTCCTGGAAGACTGGACCGGGCAGTTCCTCGCTCAGCTCGCCGCACCGTCCGCCGAACTCATGACCACCGGCACGGGCGTGATCCTCGTGGACGTCGCCACCGGGTCACAGGCATGGACCGAACCGGCCGGAGGCGGCTGGACCGTGCATCAGCACGGCCCTCTTCGCCTTTGGGACCAGGTGGAAGACGCTCTCACTGTCTGGCAGGACGCGGGCTCACCCCCGCACTCGGACCTCGGCCTGACCGTGGACTTGGACGGCACCCAACGCGTGTGGCTCGGAACACCCGACGGTCCTTCCTGGAACCTGCCGGTCTGACTCACCGATCACAAGAGCGTCCGTCACCAAGCCGGGGGCGGGCCTGGCCAGCCCCTGGTCCACTCCCAGTCGGCGGTCACTCTGTGTATCAGAGAAAAGCAAGCCCGTGCCCGGGATTCCGGATGTGATCGACCATGTCTCATCGAGGACACCGACGGCACGTATGCGAGCCTCGTAGCGGCTGAGGCGCCCGATGAGGTGCTGCACATCCTCGATGCGGGCCTCGATCTCGGACACTGAGCTGAACCAATTGCTCCCGTGTCTTCGCGGAGTTGTTGCCGAAGACGCTCGCCATTTGCCGCGTTATGGGGGCCATCAGGTACGTTCCGCCGTACCCCCGTCCACCACCCGGTGGACCCCAGGTTCAACCGGTCGCCGCTGTCGGCGCCGTGCCCCCCGCCGAGAGCATGGTCGGCATGAGGAATTTCCCTGTGCGTATGGCTGGTTGGAGTGCGGCGCACCCCTGGCGGGGGATCGCCGGCTGGCTGGTGTTCGTCGTGTTGTGTCTCGGGGTCGGTATCGCCGTCGGTACCAACGCGGCGACCACCGAGGACTTCCGGATCGGCGAGGCGGGGCGCGGTGAGGCGATCGCCGCCGAGGGCGGGTTGCAGCAGCGGCCCGTCGAACACGTCCTGATCACCGCCAAGCCCGGCGGCGGACGGCTCGACACCGCTGACGCCGACGCGGCCGCCGCCGACATCACCGCCCTGATGCGGAGGCTGCCGGAGGTCCGCTCCGTCGCGGAACCGGTGCGGGACGCGCGGCACACCGCCGTACGGGTCACCGTCACCCTCGACGGGCCCGAGCTGGAAGGCAAGAAACACGTCGAGCCGCTGCTCGCGCAAACCGCCGCCGTGCAGAAGGCCCACCCCGGGCTGAGGATCGAGGAGACCGGCTCGCCCTCCATCAGCAAGGGCGTCGAGAAGCTGCGCGGCGACGACCTCTCGCGCACCGAGGTCATCGCCCTGCCGGTCACCCTGATCACCCTGCTGCTCGTCTTCAGCTCCATCGCCATGGCCCTCGTACCGCTGCTGCTCGCCCTGTCCTCGATCGTGGCGGCCGTGGGGCTGTCGATGGTGGCCTCGCACGTCTTCCCCGACGCGGGCGTCGGCACCAACATCATCCTGCTGATCGGCCTCGCCGTCGGCGTCGACTACACCCTCTTCTACCTCAAGCGGGAACGGGAGGAACGCGCCCGTGGCGGTGGCCGGCTCAGCCCGCGGGCCGTCGTGGAGATCGCCGCCGCCACCTCCGGCCGTGCCGTGGTCCTCTCCGGGCTCGCCGTCGCCGTCTCCAGCGCCACCCTCTACCTCGCCGACGACGTCATCTTCTCCTCCATCGCCACCGGCGCGATCGTCGTCACCCTCGTCGCCGTCGTCAGCTCCCTGACCGTCCTGCCCGCGCTGCTCGCCAAGATGGGCATGCGGGCGGAGCGCCGGGCCGAGCGGCGGGCCGCCCGCGGGCTCGCGCCGAAGAAGCAGCGGACGTACCGGACCGGGCCCGGGCGGTTCACCGCCGCCGTGCTGCGGCCCGTCACCAAGCGGCCCGCCGCCACCCTCCTCGTCACGGTCCTCGCGCTGCTCGCCCTGGCCGCCCCGGTCCTCGGTCTGAAACTCACCGACATGGGCCGCGAGACCCACTCCCGCTCCATCGCCGCCATGCGGGTCTACGACCGGCTCAACGCGGCCTTCCCCGAGCTGAAGTCCATGCACCAGGTCGTCGTACGCGCCGACGCCGGCCGCTCCGCCGAGGTCACCGCCGCCCTGCGCGCCCTCGCCGCCGACGTCAAGGACGACCCGCGCCTGAGCGGCACCTCCGCCCTGACCACCTCGGCCGACCGGCGGATCAGCATGCTCCAGCTCCAAGTCCCGTACCACGTCAGCACGGACGAGGCCCAGTCCTCCCTCGAGGACATCCGCGAGCGCTACGTCCCCGAGACCGTCGGCCAGGTTCCGGGCGCCGAGACCGCCGTGACCGGAGACGTCGCCCGCTACGCCGACTACCCGGCCCACCAGGAACAGAAGCTGCCGCTCATCATCGGCGCCCTCCTCCTGGTCACCTTCGCCATGACCGTCCGGGCGTTCCGCTCCGTCGTCCTCGGCCTGGTCGGCATCGTCCTCAACCTGCTGTCCGCCGCCGCCTCGCTCGGCATCCTGGTCCTGGTCTTCCAGCACACCTGGGCCGAGGGCCTGGTCGACTTCACCTCCACCGGATCGATCGGCTCCCGCGTCCCCCTCTTCCTCTTCGTGATCCTGTTCGGCCTGTCCATGGACTACCAGGTCTTCGTGATCAGCCGCATCCGGGAGGCCGCGCTGCGCGGAGTCCCCACCCGCAAGGCCGTCATCGACGGCATCGGCAGCTCGGCCGGCGTGGTCACCAGCGCCGCCGTCGTCATGGTCACCGTCTTCGCCAGCTTCGCCGCCCTGCACCTGATCGAGATGAAGCAGATCGGCTTCAGCCTCGCCGTCGCCGTCCTGCTGGACGCCTTTGTCATCCGCATGCTGGTCCTGCCCTCCCTGATGCTCCTGCTCGGCGAGGCCAACTGGTGGCCCTCCCGGGGTGTGCGCCGCGCCCGCGCCACCGCCGCCGAACCCCCGGCCCGCCCCCTGGAGCCGGTGAACTGACCACCACCGCCGATAGGATTCCGAACACCCTTACGGATGAGGTGAGTCAGCGTGGCCCACGGGCAGCAGCAGCCGAGCGACCGGCTCACCCCGGACCGGATCCGGCTGTGGAACACGGCGGTCTGGGTCCTGTTCGGACTGCTGCCGACGGCCGGAGGTGTGCTCGACCGGTCGCCGGCCCGCAAGGGCTGGATGTTCGGCCTGCTCGCCCTGATCGCGCTGTGCCACGCCCTCACCCTCGCCCGACCGCGCACCCGCCTCCTGAACCGCCGGGCCTACCTGGGCCTCCTCGCCCTCGCCCTCGGCAGCAGCTCGTACCTCCTCGACGGCGGGGCCGCCTTCTACGTCGTGTCCCTGCCGCAGTTCTGGCTCTACACCCGCACACCCCGCGAGGCGGTCGCCCTCAGCGGCGGCGCCGCCGCCCTCACCGTGTTCGGCGGCACGCTCGGCCAGGGCTGGAGCCCCCAATTCCTCACCGGGAACACGGTGTTCACCCTCGCCGCCTACGCCATCGGCACCGGCCTCGGCCTGTGGATCCACCGCTTCGTCGGCCAGAGCAACGAGCGGCAGGAGCGACTGACCGCCGAACTCGCCCTCACCCAGGAGGAGCTGGCCCTCGCCCACCAGCGCCAGGGCGCCGCCGAGGAACGCGAGCGGATGGCGCGGGAGATCCACGACACGCTCGCCCAGGGCTTCGCCTCCATCGTCGTACTCGCCGAAGCCGCGCGCGCTGCCCTCCCCAGCGACCCCGGACGCAGCGCCCAGCAGCTCGCCTCCATCGAGCAGACCGCGCGCGAGAACCTCACCGAGGCCCGGGTGCTCGTCGGCTCCGTCCCGGCGAGCGGCGTCGCGGCCGGCTCGGTCGCCACCACCCTGCGCCGCACCCTGGACCGCTTCGCCGAGGACACCGGCGTCACCGTCACCGCCGAACTGCCCGACATCGACCTCGACCAGCGCACCCGCGTCGCCCTGCTGCGCTGCACCCAGGAATCCCTCGCCAACGTGCGCAAACACTCCGGTGCCTCCACCGTCGGCGTCGTCCTCGGCGAAGTCCCCGGCGGCGTCGAACTGGAGATCACCGACGACGGCAAGGGCTTCGTCGTCGCGGAGTCCCGCGGCTTCGGACTCGACGGCATGCGCCGGCGCCTCGCCGAACTCGACGGCGAACTCACCGTCACCAGCTCCCTCGGGGACGGCACCCGCATCCTCGCCACCCTGCCCACGCCCGGCCGGGACTGAGACCCCGCCACGCCGACCCCGAAGGAAGCAGATGACCGACACCGCCACCGACCGGATACGGGTCGTCGTGGTCGACGACCACGCCGTGATGCGCGCCGGGGTCGTGGCCCTGCTGACCGGCGAGCCCACCATCGAGATCGTCGGCGAGGCGAGCGACGGCCGCGAGGGCGTCGGCCTGGTCCAGCGGCTCGCCCCCGACGTGGCCCTCCTGGACCTGCGCATGCCGGTGCTCGACGGAGCGGCCGCCACCGCCGAGATCGTCGCCCTGCCCGTCGCGACCCGGGTGCTGATCCTCACCACGTACGACACGGACGCCGAGATCGAACGGGCTGTGGAGGCCGGTGCCGTCGGCTATCTGCTCAAGGACACCACCCGCGAACAGCTCGCCGACGCCATCCGCTCCGCGGCGCGCGGCGAGACGGTCCTCGCGCCCAAGGTCGCCGAACGCCTCGTGGCCCGCATGCGCCGCCCCGAACCCGTCGCCCTCACCGCCCGCGAACGCGAGGTGCTGAGCGCGGTCGCCGACGGCCTGTCCAACGCCGAGATCGGCCGCCGCCTGGTGATCGGCGAGGCCACGGTGAAGACCCACCTCCTGCGCGTCTTCGCCAAGCTGGACGTCAGCGACCGCACCCGCGCCGTCGTCGTCGCCCTGGAACGGGGGCTGCTGGCGCGGTGACACACCCCCCATAATTCAGGCGCCGCCAACCCTGAGGTGCCCGGTGAGGGCCTTGAGCGCCGCCCAGGCGGCGGGGTCGGTGCCGTCGCCGAGCGGGTAGTGCAGGGCCGGGTCAGCGGAGGTGCCGAGCGGTACCGGTCTCGTCGCCAGAGGGGGACGGCGGGAGTGGGCGAGGCCGACGGCCCGGACGTCCCGGGCGCCCAGGGTGAACGCGACCGGGACCGGCGGGGCGGTGAGCCGGGGAGCCACGGTCAGGCCGGCGTCCGCCGCGGTCAGGGTGGTCAGCATGGTCGACAGGCCGTGGGCATCGACGAGTTCCGCGGCCAGCGCCTCGACCGCGTCCAGGGGGACCCGGTCGGCAGCCGGGTATCCGACGGTGAGCGTGACGTCCTCGGCGACGCCGGCCGTGGTGCGGGACGTGCGGTGGGTCGCCACGGCCGGAACGTCCGGGGCGCCGATGACGACGGCGTGGGTGGGCTCGGGGGAGCGGTCGCGGGCCAGTTCGGTCAGTTGACGGGGTGACCAGGGCAGGTTGACCGGCTCGGCGGTGCCCCACCCGGCGGGCGGAGCTCCGGTCAGGTGGCGCCAGGCCGTCTCCAGGGCGGTGCCGAGGACGAGGCCGGCATCCGGCGGACGGACGGTGCGCAGGGCCACCGTCAGCCGGCGTTCCACCGTGGGCCGCACCCCTTCCGTGAAGGCGTCCGCGACCTTGGCGGGCCTGAACGCCGGGGTGAAGGTACCGTCCCTCCAGGCCAGTTGGGCGCCGGTCAGGCCGTCGTAGTAGCCGCCTGCCGGATGCCGCACCACCCAGCGGTTCGGCGGGCCGCCGAGGGCCGTGCGCAGGGGCAGGGTGAGACGGGCGTGCGGCGGTGTGACCAGGTGCAGGGCCCGGCCGGACGCCGCCGTCGCGCGCAGCACACCGGACAGCCAGGCCGTGAGTCCCAGGACAGGGCGGTCGGTGATGACCACCGCGGTGGACTCGGTGAGGACGTCGACGGCGGGCAGGGCCCCGTCCGGTGTCCGGGACACGGTGCGGCCCGTGTCGTCCGGGGGTGTCTCCACGACCGCCGTGCCGTGCGCCCGGCGCGGCCAGGTCGTTCCGCCCAGCAGCAGCGCCAGGCGTCCGCACACCGATCCCGCGAGCGCCTCCGCCGCGGGAACGGCGGTGGAGGCACGGATCTCGGTCCACCAGTACGGCGTGGGCGGCGGGGTGACGTCCGGGCCGAGGAGGCGTTCGGCCTCGCCCGGCACCTGGACCAGGAGCGGGGACTCCACGGAGACCAGGGGGCGGCCGGCCGCGGTGCACAGGTGGATCACCGCGCCGTCGTCGGTGGCGGTCACGCCCAGGCCGGGGCCGCCTGCGTGCAGGGCCGCGATCAGCGTCGCGGCGTCGGGCATCCGCTCGGTGAGCGCGATGACGTCCTTGGTCATGCCGGCGCCTCCCTGGGGTCCCCGGTGGTCGCGAGGGCGGTCTGGATCAGCTGGTGGCGCCTGCCACGCCGGACCAGGGTGCCCCGGCCGGGCGGCTGCGCGGACGGGTACAGGCCGGGGAACAGCTGGCCCTCGCCGCGGTCGCCCGCCATCACCAGCGCCGTCGCGCCGGTCTCCCGCAACGCCGTCAGGAACGGCTCGTACAGCGCCCGGGACGCCCCGGCGACCCGGCGCGCGACCACGAAGTGCAGGCCGATGTCCCGGGCCGAGGAGAGGTACGGCAGGAACGGGGTGAGCGGCTGCTGCCCGGCGGCGGTGAGGATGTCGTAGTCGTCGACCAGGATCACGATCCTCGGGCCGGTGAACGACGGCTCGTCGGTCAGGGCGTCGGGGTCGGCGGTCTCCGGCAGGCGTTTCGCCAGTTCGCCGGCGATGCCGGTGGCGAGCGCCTGGGAGAGGGCGGCGTTGTGCGCGTAGCCGCCGCGGTACGGCTCCGGGACGACCCCGCGCAGGCCGCGGCGCGGGTCGAACACGCCGAAGACCAGCTCGTCCTCGTCGTGGCGGGCGACGAGGGAGCGGGCGACGAGGGTGAGCAGGTTCGTCTTGCCGCACTCGGTGTCGCCGAGGACCAGCAGGTGCTGGTCGGCGCCGAACAGGTCGAGAACGGCCGGCGACAGGGTCTCCTGCTCGACGCCGACCGGGATCGCGCGCGGTACCGCCGCGGCGGAGGGCAGCCGCTCGGCGGGCAGCATGGTGGGCAGCACCCGTACCGGTGCGGCCGGCTCGCCGGGCCAGGTGGCGCGCAGGGCGGCTGCCGTCTGCTCCAGGGCCGGGCCCAGGTCGTCGGTGGTGGGCTGCCCGTCGACGCGGGGCAGGGCCGCCTGGGCGAACAGCCTGCCGTCCGTGAGGGCCCGGCCCGGGGTGTCCGCCGACAAGGTCGCGGAGAGCCTGCGGTCCACGCACGAGTCGGCCGGGTCGTTCAGCCGCAGTTCGATACGGCTGCCGAACAGCGACTGGACGGCGAGACGTACGTCGTTCCAGCGGAGCATGCCGGCCACCACGTGGATGCCGTAGCCGCTGCCGCGCCTGAGGAGGTCGGCCACATCGTCGTCGAGGTGGGCGAACTCCTCGCGCAGCGCGCCGAATCCGTCGATGAGCAGCACCACGTCGGTGGAGCCGAGCCCGGGCAGCTCACCGCGGCCGCGCAGGGCACGCAGCTGGTCGACCGAGTCGATGCCCCGCTCCCGGAAGATCTTCTCGCGCTCGGCGAGCATCGCCCGCACCTCGGCGACGGTGCGGGCGGCGCGCTCGTGATCGGCGCGGGTCGCGATACTGCCGACGTGCGGCAGCCGGGCCAGGACGCCCAGTCCGCCGCCGGCCAGGTCCAGGCCGTAGACGGCCACGTCACGCGGTGTGTGGGTGAGGGCGAGGGACAGCACCAGGGTGCGCAGCAGCGTCGTCTTGCCGGAGGCCGGGCCGCCGATGACGGCGGTGTGGCCGCCCGCGGTGTTCAGGTCGTGCACCCACGGGCCCTGCCACTGCCTGGCCGGATCGTCCAGCACCCCCAGCGGCACCCGCAACGGCCCGTCGGCACCGGCCAGTCGCAGGCCCTCGGCAGAAGCCCGCACCGGGCCGGCGGCCGAGTCCAGGGCGAGAGCCGCGGGCAGCGGCGGAAGCCAGATCCGGCGCGCCGGTTCGGCGGTGCCGGTGAGCCGGCCCACCGCGACGCCTAGGACCGTCGGCCCGGTCTCGCGCTCACGTGGCACGGGGACGTCCCCGTCCGGCGCGGCGGCGGGCGCGTGGAAGGCCGGGTACGGCAGGGCCAGCGGTCTGGCGTCGGCACCGCTCTCTCGTACGGCGGGCCCGCGGTACGCACCGGAGACGAAGCCCGCCTTGAACCGGGTGTACGTCGAGGTGTCGACCTTCAGGTAACCGAAGCCGGGCAGCGGCGGCAGATGGAAGGCGTCGGTGGTCTCCAGCACCGTGCGCGACTCGTCCGCCGAGAAGGTGCGCAGACCGAGCCGGTACGACAAGTACGTCTCCAGGCCCCGGAGTCCGCCGCTCTCGACGCGCTGGCTGGACAGCAGCAGATGGACGCCGATGGAGCGGCCGATCCTGCCGATGGACAGGAAGAGGTCGATGAAGTCCGGCTTGGCGGTGAGGAGTTCACCGAACTCGTCGATGACGACGAAGAGGTGAGGCAAGGGGTCGAGGCCGGGGCGGCCGGTGGCGCGCAGCGCGCGGTAGTGCCCGATGTCGGCGACGTCGCCCGCGTCCTTGAGGACCTGCTGGCGTCGCTTGATCTCCCCGGCCAGTGAGGTGTGCACCCGCTCGACCAGGCCGGCCTGGTTCTCCAGATTGGTGATGACGCCCGCGACATGCGGCAGCGGGGCGAACGGGGCGAACGTGGCACCTCCCTTGTAGTCGACCAGGACCATCGCCAGATCCTGCGGCGGGTGCGTGGTGACCAGCGCCAGCACCAGCGTGCGCAGCAGTTCGCTCTTGCCGGAGCCGGTCGCGCCGACGCACAACCCGTGCGGTCCCATGCCGAGTTCGGCGGACTCCTTCAGGTCGAGCAGCACCGGCTGGTGCCGGTCGTCCAGGCCGATCGGTACCCGGAGGAAGTCCCGCTCCCCGCGCGGCGCCCACTGCCGGGCCGGGTCGAGGGCGCCCATGTCGTCGATGCCGAGCAACTGCGGGAAGTCGACCGGACCGGAGACGGGGGTGCCCTCGGCTGCGGACTCGGCGGACAGCCGCAGCGGGGCGAGGGCCCGCGCGAGCCCCTCGGCCTCCGCGAGACCGGTGCGGTCGGCCACCCCTCGCGTGCTTACGGCCGGCTGCCCGCGCAAGTCCTCCACGGTGACCCGGTCGCCCTCGACGGTGACGCGCACGGCGACGTGATCGGGCTCCTGGACCCGCTCGGCGAGCAGGTGCAGCACCGTGACGCCCATGTCGGCCAAGGCGACGGCGGAGTCCGGGAGCGGAAGGTCCACGGCGTTCCCCCCGTACGCGTCGCTGAGCACCAGCAGCCGGCCGGCCAGGGTGAGCGCCTTCTCGTCGGACAGCCCGCGGCGCACCTCGGCCGCGTACGAGGCGCGCCGCGCCAGGTCCGCGCCGATCACCAGGGCCAGCCCGGCCGGATCGGAGGCGACGCGCCGCGCGGCCACGGCACCGTCATGGCCGTGCGGATCGAGAACGTGCGGGAGCCACTTCGCCCACTCCCACTCCTCGGCCCGGTCCTCGGGCACGGCGAGCGCCATGGCCACGTCGTCCGGGGCGTGCGTGACCGCGGCCTGTACGAGCAGGGACCGGGCGACGCGCAGCACGTCCGCGCGGTCGCCGATGACGCTGACGTTGCCGGCCCGGTCCAGCGGCACGGTCAGCGGATGGCCGGACACGGTGGTGTAGCGGGCCTGGAGGGCGCGGGCCTCGTTCAGCATGAACGGGTCGGGCGGGGTGAGCACGCCCCCGGCCGCGTTCCGGCCGACGGCCAGCTCCTGCACGGGTACGTCGCCGACCCCCACGCGCACGTCGAGGAAGTCCGCGTCCGTACGCCGCCGCTCCCACAGCCGGGCCGGATCGCGCAGCACGTCGTACAGGGCGGCGGGGGCGGGGTGCAGTATCCGGGCGGCACGGCGCCGCTCGCGCTCGGCCGCCCCCAACTCGGCGCGCAGCTCCTCCAGATACTCCAGATACCGCTCGCGCTGCACGCGCCGCTGCCGCTGTGCCTTGCCGCGCTGCGACAGGAACAGGGCGACCGCGCCGAGCAGCGCGACGACCAGGACGACGGCGCCCAGGCCCGCGAACCGGCTGGAGCGGACCACCGTCATCATCACGACCGAGCTGAGGACACCGGCCATCGGCAGCAGCGCGGTCGCCGGAGTGCCGGTCTTGCCCTCGGGCAGGTTCGGCGGGGGCTCGATCGTACGGGGCGCGGGCGGGAGCAACGGGCGGGTGGCTCGGGCCGGACGGTGGACGAGTCGCTGTGTCAACGGTGCCGCACCGCCCGCTGGAGCGCCTCGGCGGCCAGCCGGGTGGCCGCGTGGCGGGTGGCCTCGCCGAGCCGGTCGGTCCTGATCGGTCCGCCACCGGCCAGGTGCCGGTCGTAGGGGAGATGCACCAGCGTGACTCCGGTTTCCCGCAGATGGGCAGCGGCGGCCTTCGGGTCCAGGTTCATGTCGGGCGTGGTCGAGACGAGGGCCACGACGGTGGAGGCGAGCGCGGCATGCGGCAGCCGGCCGAGCCAGTCCAGGACGATCCGGGTACCGCCCACGCCCTCCGCGGTGAGCGGGGCGACGACCACCCGCGCGTGCGCCGTGTCCATCGCCGTACGGGCCACCTCGCCGGGCAACGTCTCGCAGTCCACCACCGTGACGGCGAAGTAGCGGCGCAGCGCGAGCGTGACGGTGCGGTAGGTGGGAACGTCCAGCGGGGCGCCCACCCGGCCCTGACCGGCGGGCAGCAGCCAGCCGCCGTCCGCGACCGGCACCAGGTACCCGGTGACGTCCGTCAGCCGCATCGACGGGGTGAGGATCCGGGCGAGTTCGACGCACGACCAGCGTACGGACTGCGCGCCCATCCGCACCGGCAGCGTGCCCAGGGCGGCGTCCGCCTCCAGGGCGAGCACCGGGTCGTGCCGGTAATGGCCGAACGTCCGCGCCAGCAGTGCGGCGGTCGTGGTCTTGCCGACCCCGCCGCGGATCGACGTCACCGCGATCACCCGGCCCGTGGTCACCGGCTGCTGCAACAGGCCGCCCAGCCGGCTCTCCTCGGCGACCGCCTGCGCGGCCGACGAGGTCAGCCTGCGCAGCGACCGGCCCGAACGCCGGGCCAGCGAGTCGCCGTGCTGCGGCGAGCCGAGCGCTATGGCCAGACGCGGATCGAGCGTCGGCACGGGCTCGGGCGCCACCATCGGCAACGAGGCCTGGCGGGGCGGTCGTACGGCGGGCGCGGTGTTGGCCGGGGGCATGGAAGATCCGGTGGGGGAGGCGTTCCGCGGGTGCGTGGGAGGGGTGGCGGGGGAAGCGATGGCCGGAGGCGTGGAAGGGCCGGTGGAGGGAACGTCCGCCGGGGGCGGGGCCGGGGCGGCGGGGTGGCCCTCCGGTGCCGGCCGGACACCGGTGGCCGGAGACGACGCGGGTGCGGCGGGTGTGGAAGGTGCGGCGGAAGTGCCCGGGTGGTCAGGGGACGGTGCGGCCGGCTGGGGTGCGGCCGGCTGAGACACGGTGGGCCGAGACGCGGCCGGCGGGGACGGAGCCGGCAGGGGTGCGGTCGGCTGGGGTGCGGTCGTGGGACGCGGCGGGGTCGCGGGGACCGGCGGCGTGGTGCGCGCCTCACGGGACGCCCTGCCGCGCCGCTTGCCCGGGTTGGGACGCTCCTCGTCCGGCCGGCGCACGGGCAAGGGCGGCCGGACGTCCTCCGGGGACGGCTGTTCACCCGTCTCGCCGGTGGAGCCCGCGTTCAGTTCGCGCAGCACCTCGTCCTGCCAACGACCGGAACCCGTCATCACCGCCACCTCACGCGAAGGTGCCGAGCAACCGCCCGTACACCCCGAACACCCCGAGCACCAGCGGGAACAGAGCGATCACACCGGCCGACTCCAGCACATCACCGGCCTTGCGCAGCCGTACCCGCACATGCTCGGCGGGCTGTACGGCCACTACGCCCAGGGACAGCACGGCCAGCAGGCCGAGCACGGCGAGCGGGGCCACCGCACCGGAGTGCTCCCGCCACAGCCAGAGCAGCCGCAGCGCCACGACCACGGAGGCCGCGAGCAGGACGACGACCTCCCCGGCCAGCGGGTAGGCACGCGCCCGCAGCGCGAGGACCAGCGTGACCGCGACGGCCAGCAGCACCGTCCACACCGTCACCGTACGCACCGACAGCACCGCGGCGACGGCACCGGAGACCGCGGTGACGACCGTGGCAAGCGCGAGCCCGCGATGTGTGGCGGCCAAGGCGGTACCCACCTGGTAACGGCTGACCGACGCCCCGGCGGCGCGCCGGTCGTCCAGCCCGGACAGCCCCGACGCGGTCAGTGCCAAGCGGGGCAGCACGCCCAGCGCGACGGCGGACACGACGGCGAGCACCGCCCCGGCCCGCGCGGCCCCGCCGGACTGGACCGCGAGCGCGATCTCCCAGCACACCCCGGCCGCGGCCAGCGCCCCCGCCCCGACCAGCGCGCCCCGTCCGAACGGGGAGAACCAGCCGAGCAGAGCCAGGTCCGCCACCGCGACCGCGAGCACCACGGCCAGCCGCACGGCTCCCGGCCAGGCCTGGGCGTCGGCGACGGCCCAGCCGCCCTGCACGCCCACGGCCGCGCTCACGACGACCAGGGCGGCGGCGAACCCCTTGCGCCCGGCCCGCCCCAGCAGCACCCCGGCCACAGCGGCCAGCGCCGCGGTGACGAGGAGGGCGGCACCCGCGGTCCCGGCCGCGAAGCCCTGCCGTGCCATGAACCCGGCGGCCGACGCCCAGGCGACGCCCGCGCCCGCGGCCACGATCCGCCGGGCCCGCGCGTCCCACCGCCAGAGCCGCGCGTCCAGATCGTCGGCGGCCTCGTCGCTCACGTCATGGATCACGGGGGCGGACGGCGCGTCCTCGACCCGTACGAGCCGCAGTACGGCTCCGTCGGGCACGCCGGCCGACTCCAGCGTGTCGTCCGGTTCCAGCGCACTGCCGTCGGCCGCCACCAGGTGCCGGGCCTGCGGTCGTTCGCCCACCCGGTCGTCGAGAAGCCGCATCACTTCGGGCAACAACAACCCGACCGGCTCCCGGGACGGCAACACCAGATCCACCCGCCGCCGCTCACCGGCCAAGGTGACCCGACTCAGTGCCGTACCGCTCACAGTCCCCCGGGATGTCACGGGTTCGAACCTATCACCGGACCGAATCCGCAGGCCGGGGAGTTCCGTTGGCCTGACCGGAATGCACGGCGGGTGCGGGCACGGACGTCCCGTACGGATCCTGCCCGGCCACTCGGTGCGCGAGGAAGGACCACCCCACACAGCCGGCACACACCACGGCGGCGATCACCACCCCGGCGAACGCCTTCCCCAGCCGCTCGTCCACGGTACGCCGCTGCCGCTGCCCCCCGAACAACACGGCATCCCGCAACCGCCGCCGCCGCACGGCGACGGACTCGAGGAGCTGACTGTCGTAATCCTGCGCTGACACGTATCGATTCCCGAGTCGATGAGGTCTCTCAGAACGGCAGCGAGCCGTGGGGTGTTGTTGACGGCCAGACGACGGTGCCGTCACTCACGATCAGCGGATGGGGCCGGCACTCTTCATGGAATCGGATCCACCCCAGGACAACGCTTCCGTCAGGGCCTTTGTGCCGCTCACCGGCCCTGGCCGCAAGCCAGCCGAGGAGTTCACCGGTGCGCTCGAAATCATCCGGGTGGATTTCCTGCCGACTGGTCAACGCCCAGACATCGGTCTTCGTGTCCTGTCTGCGCAGCAGTACCGAGACAAGTACACCCCCTACCTTGTAGGCAGCGCCCTGCTGGCCGAGAAGGGGCTCAGGACGGTTCTCGATGATGAATCCGCCTTGTTCATCTTCTGTCACGACCGGAAAGTCCGTAACGATGCGGAGTTTCTCCGGCATGGGCCCCGATCCGAGGTGCCAGTGCAGCTCGGCGACTTCCCCCACTGACAACTCGTCCCGCAAGTCCAAGGCAAGCGTGAGCTCAAACAGGTCGGCCATGGAGGAAACTTACTCCCCTTCGCCGGGCTGGGAAGCGAGGTGCAGTTCGCGTTCTGCGGTAGCCAGCATGCGTACGATCTCGATCGGGAGAGCGGCGAATTCCATGCGCACGATCTCGGCCGGGTCGATCCGGCGTGTCCGTCCGTCGATCCCGGTGGCCTCGATGACGTAGCGATGTCCGCGGTGTGTGGCGGAGTCGTCCTCGACCTGCCAGCGTGCGCCGTACTTTTGAATGAGGAAGTCGGCGAGGTAGCACATCAAGTCCGCGTGCAGCGTGACCCAGTCGGATTGCTCGAATTCATCGAGCGGTGCCCGTGAGACCCAGTCCTGCAGAGCCGGGATGAGACTCATGGGGTCATGGGTATAGGTTTCCGGGGGCACCCCTAGCATGTCCGCTACATCGATGATGGTCCGGCGTCCCTGCTCGGCCCATTCTCGGATGTCGGGTTCGCTTGCCTTGGGCATGTCGTGCACCTTCTGCGGGGAACTTGCTACTTAGGGGGTGGTCCGTACTCGATGAAGATGATACGAGCCTGAACAAGGTAGTTCCTCAGTGCCTGTGATGGTGGCGCATGCGTGAATGCCCAGCGAGGATCGAACTTTGGGTCCAGGCGACGAAGCGTAAGGTCCTTGTTTATCTGCTCGATGATTCCCTTGCTCAGGGGGACTTCGCCCCTCACTACTTGCCTGCTGCCGTCCTTCAGCGTGATCGTGCGCCATTCAAGGTAGTGCTTGACTTCGATGGCCAGGGTACGGCCGTCCGGCATGTCCACCGGAACGTCGACGTTGCGTCCGCCAGTCCCGTCCACAGGGTAGTAAGGGTGATCGTGGGCCGGCACCGGGTAGTGGCGTTCCGACGCACCACCTGCCATGTCACGGACGTAGTCCTCGATGCCCTTGTATCGAGCCCGGCTGTGGCGCATGTTCCGCATTTCGCGCAGGGTGTGCCGCGCCCTGCCAGGGGGCAGGGCAGGGTGTGTGCCGGAATCGTCGGAGGAGCTGCCGTGCTCATGTGATTCGGGCGGGTCACCGCTGTCGTCCGCAGGGGGATGATGGCCTTCGTGGGCGGCCGCGGTCTCGTGGCCGTCCGAGCTGCCGTCGGGTCCGGAAGCGTGAGCGCTGTCACCGCGGCCCGTGCCTGGAACGCCGTTCCCGCCGCCTCCGTCACCGGCCCGCGACCGCTGGGACGAGCCCGGGTCGGCGGCTCGGGCGGAGGAGCCTTCGTGCGAAACTGCGTGGCCGCCGCCTCTGCCTTCCCGCCCTGCGGTCCCCTCGCCGGTACGCGTGACGTCGGTGGTGTGCTCGGCTCGGGCTCCCACCCCGGCCGGCTCGTGCGCGTGGTCTGTGCGCCCGCTCGCGTCCAGCGTCACGCGGTCGTCCGAGGAGAGCTCGTGCGTGGCCTCGTCGACGCGTTGGCGCACGCTCCCGTCCGCGTTCAGGAGGTGGCCCTCGTCGGTGAGGTAGACGATCTTGCCGGTGGTGTGGTCGAGGTAGGGGATCGCGTTGGCGGGGATCTCGGCGGAACGGGCGGCTTCGGCCTGCTTGAGGAGGTCGGGGGTGTGCAGGTTCCTCAGGGCCGTGAAGGTGTCACCGACCTTGGTGAACGCGAACTTGCCCGCTTTGCCGACGTAGGTCATGGGGTCGATGACCCGGCTGGTCTTTCCGACGACCGACACCACCCGGACCGTCGCCGCCGCCTTGCCCGTACCGGAGGCCGCGGCTCCGGTACCGCCCGTGCCCAGGACGGTCAGTGCGTTGAAACCGAAGGCGCCCGCCGCCCGGCCCGGATTGGTCTTCCACTGGTCCCAGGCGACGAATCCCTTGGCGGTCTGATTGAGGACCGTACGCGAGTCACGCAGCCAGGACGGGAGATCCTCGTCCGGCACCCACCCCCAGGTGCCGAGGGTGCCCAGGGTCATGCCGACGCCCGTGCCGAGCTTGGCCAGGTTCTTCCACGCCTCGCCCGCCGCGTCGGCGCCGTCCCAGCCGACCAGGGTGCCCAGGCCGTGCACCGTGCCCATCACGCCGTCGTGCCAGACGCCGTCCCACACCTGCTTGCCCTGGTGGGCCAGCCAGGACCAGCCCTCGTACTCCCGCTCCGCCGGCGCGCCCCAGGGAGTCGCCTCCGCCTGATCGAGGTCGGCGGCCGCGTAGCCGTACATGTTCTTTCCGTGGGAGCCGTCGTCGGTGGTCAGCGCGGTGCCGCCGATCAGGGCCATGATCCTGTTGTAGGCCCGGAGTTCGGCGGCCTGGAAGGCGGCCACCGTGTGATTGACGTCGTGCCACAGGTCGTTGTTGTGGTCGACCTTGTCTTGGTCCTTGCGCCAGTCGTCGTCCCCGGCGACCGAGTGCACGAAGGCGGTCGCCTCCGCCTTGAGGGCGTCCAGCTTCTTCACCAGGGGCTGGACTTCCAGGCTGTAGTCCGACAGGGCGTTGGCGACCTTCTCCAGGTCGTCGGCGAAGGCGTCGGACTTCGTGCGCACCGGCAGAGTGGTGCCGAACAACTGCTCCGCCTCGGGTGCCGAGTAGAAGGCGGACAGCTGCTGGAACGTGGTGTGCACATTCGCGCCGGACGCGCGGAACTGGCCCGCGTCCGCGGTCAACAGCATCACATCGGTGTCCAGGGTGGCCAGGTCACCGATGAAGTGCGGGATGCCGGAGGGATCGATCAGCTGTGCCTCGTCGCTCACCGTCACCGGCCCTTCACGCCGGGAGCCGCCCCGCCCGCGCCGGGCAGGTCCACCTTCGGCTCCTTGGCCGCCTCACGCTGCGCGTTCGCGGCCTGCTCCACGTCGCCGGCCAGGTAGCAGCGGGTCGCCTCGTCGGCACCGCGCAGGGACCTGGAGGCGCGCTCGGCTATGTACACCAGGTCCCGGCTCCAGTGCTGGGCGAACCGGCCCAGTGCCGAGCCGACCAGCCCGGCCGTGCTGGTGTAGGGGCCGTACTGGCTGGTCAGCGTGCCGGCCGCGGAAGCGGCCTCTTCCAGGTTGCCCTGCACCGCGCTGCCCGCGTCCGACAGGTTCTTCGCGGCGGTACCGCAGTCGGACAGCACCTTGTACACCCCGGCCGGGTGAATGTCCCACCCCGTCACGACAATCCCCTCGTCCCCGTTTTCCTGCTGCCGGGCGTCGCGCGCCCGTGACGTGCCGTCGCGTCAGCCGATGCTGTCGACGGCTGCCCGTGCCTTGGCGAGGGTGGCCTGGGCGGTGCCGTCGTTCTGCTCCAGCGTCGTGCGGACCAGACGGATGATCTCGCGCACCTCGGCCGCGGCCCGGTGCCAGCGGACCTCCTTGCCGTGGTACTCGTCCGAGACCCCGTCCGCCTGGAAGTCGGCCATCGCGGCCTTGACCGCCCGGTCGCGGTCGGTCAGTACCTGCTCCAGCCGGCCGATGATGCCGGCCAGGCTGGTCTGCACCTCGGCGGAGGCGCCGGTGTCGTATGAGCGGCGGTCCTGGTTCTGCGCCATGTTCAGGCCCCCTTCGGAAAGGTGTGCGGCAGCGGTGGGTTCGTCTTCTCGGTCGGTGCTCGGCCGGTGATCTGCTTGGCCGGTTATCGCGCCCCGAAGCGGGCCGCGTCGAAGTTGGCGGCGCCCATGCTCTGCCGCGCGTTGTCGCCCAGCTCCGTGTCACCGCTGCCGAATGCCGTGTCCATACCGGACTGGCCGCCCAGGATCGCGCTCAGCGAGCTGTTCAGATCGGCCGTGATTTCGTCGGCATGCGCCTTGAACGTGTCGAACGCGGCCTTGCCGGCACCGTTGAACCTGCCCTCCAGCGGCTCGGCCGCCTGGATCAGCAACCTGATCAGCGTTCCCAGGTCGTCGCTGGAACCGACCGTGCTCTTGCCGAGCTGCGACAGGGTCGCCGACCCCATGTCGAACTTCATTCACTCACCCCGTAAGCGTGTCGTGTGCCGGACGCCCCATTGCCGCCGATTCGGCGCAGACCGCCCGGAACCTGGGGCATCCTCTCTCACCCCGCGTCGCGAAGGCAACGCGGAAAAGCCCCAGTTGGCGGGATTTGGTTCGTCATCGCTCATGGCCCGTCGGGACATAGGCTGGCCGGTATGAGAATCCTCGGGTTGTGCGGGAGTCTGCGGGCGGGGTCGTTGAACGCGGCTGTGCTGCGGTCGGCGGCGGAATGGGTGGTGCCCCCGCGGGAATTCCTCATCGACCCGGGGCTCGGGCGGCTGCCGTTCTTCGATGCCGACGTGGAGATGACGGCGCTGCCCCGGGTCGTGGCGGAGCTGCGGGGTGCCGTCGGCGCGGCGGACGGGTTGCTGATCGCCACCCCCGAGTACGCGCACGGCACCTCGGGGGTGCTGAAGAACGCCCTGGAGTGGCTGGTCGGGGGCGGGGAGATGGATGGCAAGCCGGTCGCCCTGGCCAGCGCGTCCCCCGCGATGACCGGCGGCGACCGGGCCCGGGCCTGGCTCGCCGAGACCCTCGCCGTGATGGGGGCCAAGGTGATCCCGCGGGAACTGGGCATCCCACGGGCCACCTTGATGATCAGCGACGGCCGGATCACCGACGAGCCCACCCGCACGGCCCTGGCCCGGCTCCTGGACGACCTCGCCGACGCCGCCGCCGAGGCCCGCGCCGCCGCTGAAGGCGAGGCCCGGGAGGGCAGCGGCAGTCTGGCGTTCTGAGGGAGTCTGCTCAGAAGTCCTCGTCGAGGTCGACCGTGCCCTCGACGGCGACCTGGTAGGCGGAGGGGCGGCGCTCGAAGAAGTTCGTCAGTTCCTGAACGCCCTGGAGTTCCATGAAGGAGAAGGGGTTCTCGGAGCCGTACACCGGGGCGAAGCCGAGGCGGGTGAGGCGCTGGTCGGCGACGCATTCGAGGTACTGGCGCATGGAGTCGGTGTTCATGCCCGGGAGGCCGTCGCCGCACAGGTCGCGGGCGAATTGCAGCTCGGCTTCGACGGCTTCCTTGAGCATGTCGGTGACCTGTTGCTGGAGCTGGTCGTCGAAGAGGTCGGGTTCTTCCTTGCGGACGGTGTCGACGACGTCGAAGGCGAAGCTCATGTGCATGGTCTCGTCGCGGAAGACCCAGTTGGTGCCGGT
>NZ_BMSK01000034.1 GCF_014649115.1 Streptomyces eurythermus
CTACCGGGCCATCGCCGGCCTCGTCTCCGACCGCACCGCCAACACGTGAGCACGACTCCGATCAGGCAAACACGACTCCATCGCTATCACGCACCAGCTCGTTAGATGTATGAGGCCGAAGTCTGTCTGGCCGTGACCCGGCTAAGGGCCCGTTGGCTCGCGTATGAAGCCCCTGAACCTGGAGCCCTTGATCTCGCTTTGCGGCCAGCGCCGCAATGGCGCCATGGCGCAGACGGTGCTTCGGGACTTCATCCAGCGGGTATCACCGCCTGGATAGGCGGGTTACGCGAGGGGACGCGTCAAATGCAGGACCACTCTGAGGACAGGCTCCTGGAGGAGGCTCTCGGAGCGCTTGGCGAAGAGTACGGCGGCAGCGGCGGCCGTTTTGGTGCACAGCTTGGCGCCAGGCTTCTTCCGAAGGACATCCACAAAGTTGATCTGCAACTGCCAGTTACCTTCGCTTCCGCTCTGGAGCGAGTCCGCGCGGCCCTCGCCGCGGTTGCGCGCGGTGTGAACCCGGGGCTGGTCGAAGCCGGTGAAAATCACGTGACGCTTGGTGCTTTGGCCGGAGGAGGGTTCGCGGCACTGAATCCGGTAGTAGTCACGGTTGTCGTGACTCGTGATGCTGCGGACGGTACCGCGGTCCAGATTCGAGCGGCTGCTAAGGAAGGACTCATCAAGCAGCACGCAGGGGAGAAGATGACCCAACGCGTTGCTGATCTGCTGCTAGCCCAGTAGTCGGACAGCTCCCGCCGGTGAGACACAGCCTCTCCAGTAGTAGCGGGCGGGAGAGTGGCCGGAGCAACGTCAGCGGCGCGGTCCGGCCCCGGGCGCGGCCGGGGCTGATGATGCGGTAACCGCGGGGCGGATGTTCTGGGCGGCCTGGCGTAGCAGGCGCACCGACCGGGGGGCTGGTGCTCGGTGCCAGCCCGGAGGGCGAGGGTGACGAAGTGGCCGGCGATGTGGTCGGGGACGGGAGCGGTGGAGGCGACCAACTGGCGGGTGAGGGCGCTGACTTCGGCGGGCGTCCGGGCGTCGGGGAGTGCCTGGAGGTAGGGCGCCAGGTCCGGCAGCGCGAGCGGCTGATCGGGGAGCGGGTGGCCGGCCAGGAAGGGGGCGGCGTCACGGCAGGCCCTGCGGTAGAGGTCACCGGGTTCGGCTCGGTCGGGGACCGTGGGGGAGGGTGGTGTGGCAAGGAGGTTTCCGTTGCCGGTGCGCCAAGTCCCGCCGGACGCGGCGCCTTGCGCCGACTGCCTGCGAGAACTCTTCACCCCCGGCGATCGTCGCTACCGCTACCCCTTCATCGCCGGCCTCACCGTCCGGCAGCTGTTTCGGACCTGGCGTGCCCCGCGACGGCTACTGCCGGACACGCCCAGGCCGCGAGCTCGCGCCGACCGCCTCCGTGAGAGCCCCGGCTCCCGCCCCGCTCCAGCCAGTGCTCTGTCCGTCCGGTCCGGCCGTGTTCGCTGGAACGCGCCCGCGTGGGCCGGCCGCGCGGGTGAGGTCGGGCGGACGTCAGTGGGCCGTGTGCAGTTCGGCGATGTATCCGCCTGGGAACCGCACCGTCGCGGTGGAACGGCCCCCGGCGGTGTACGGGCCCCACAGCACCTTCGCGCCCGCCGCCTCGGCCTTGCGCAGTGTGTCCGCGAGGTCGTCCACCGCGTAGCCGGTGGTCTCGCGGCCGAACGGGTAGGGAAGGTGGCCGTCGGTGACACTGACGACAGTGTTGCCGAACGGGGAGCGGATCGCGATGCGCCGGTACGTCCGGCCGGGCAGACCGATGTCACCGGCGTCCGCCGCCCACTGGTCGGAGACGATCCGGCCACCGGTGAACCGGAGGTAGGCGCCGAGGAACTCGCCCACCGAGTCGGGCGTCAGGTAGACGCGGTTGTCCGGCACGGTCTTCAACGGCGCGTATGACGGGGCCTTGGTGTGCCAGTAGAGCTGGGCGTTGACGCCCCCGGGGAACTGGACGACCGCGTCGCGTCCGATGGGATCGTCGAAGGGTGCCACGACGACGCGTGCCCCGCTCTGGCGGGCCTGCCGGACGCTCCGGTCGAGGTCGCTCACGAGCCAGCCCGTCCGCTCGGTGCCGAACGGATACGGGACGGGCGTCTTGAAGTCGAAGACGGACAGGGTACCGACGGGCGAATGGACCAGCTGGGACTCGGTGCTGCTGGGCGTGGGAGTGACGGTCGTGACGACCTTCGCGGTGTGCGTGCCGCCGAAGGTCGCCTCCCAGCTCGCGACAAAGGTGTCCACGTCGCCCGGGGTGACGTAGACGTGCGTGGTGTCGTACTGGGGGCCGACCGCCGTGGGGGGAACGGCCGTGGTGGGGACCGCCGTGGTGGGGGCCGCGGCGGCCCGCTCGCTGTGGGCAGAGGTCGGTGCCCCGGAACCCACCACACTCAATGCCACCAGCAGCGTGGGCAGTACCCATGCCGTCGTCTTGCGCTTCATCGCCGTCCTTTCCCGTGGCAACAGGTCAGCCGAGCGTAAGGAACGGGAAGGTGGGCGATGTTGCTGTCGGCGCACCGGGTGTTGCCTGTCAGTGAACGGACCCGGCCAGGCCATAAGCGGGGCAAATCGTCGGGGCGCCGGGGAACGGATCCGCCACCGTCTCCGGGTCCCCGGACGAGCGCTGACTGGTGGCCCCGGTGGACGGCAGTTCCCCGCACAGGGGAGCGGCCTGGTCGCGCACGCGAGCATCGGGGTGGGTGCCGGCGTCGTCGGGTGACCAGTGACGTGGCGCAGTTGTCCTGGGACCCCTGTTCCCGCCACACCCGGCAGATCTCCAGCCCGTAGCGGACCAGGGCCTCCTCGTAGCCGCACCGCATCCGCACGGCCGGGTGCCTGCGCCGGCCGTAGCCGGGCACCGTCAGCCCGCGCAGGGCCCGGAGCGCCTCGACCCGCTGCTTGCCCAGGCGGCGGCGGTCCAGGAGCAGGGCGGAGCGCCGGAAGTCGGAGTCGGGCAGGAACGCCTGCGTGGTTACGGTTCGGTGCGGGACTGGGGGCTTCACGCGCGTGGCCCGTTCGCGAGCCTCGGAGGTCCGGTCGCCCATGCTTCCGGGGCGGAGGCGCCGGTCGTCGGATCTGCTCCGGTGTCCGTTCATGGTGTTCCCGGGATGCCGTGGGGACGGTGCCGTGTGTCCGTCTTGCTTCCCGTTCCGCCGCGGCGGCGGGTGCGCCGTCGGCCGAACGGGACATGCAGGCTTGCGCCCCGGGCGGTTTCACCGGGTGAGCAGACGCGCGGGCCGTGACGTGTCGTGCCCACCCACCGTTCCCGGCGCTCGCCACAAGAAGGGCTCTGCCGGTGACTACACCCCCCGCGACGCGGAGGCGAAGTGCTGGACGGACGAGGCGTATCGAGGCGCCGGCGGCACCACCCGGGCGCCCGTCCGCGGCCTGCGTCTCAAGCTGCGGCAACGTCGGCACAACAGCACCCAGGCCGGAATCCGTTGCCTCGGCGAGCAAGCCATGGCCGCCCTGAAGGGCTGACGCCTCCCGCGGAAACTCCGCTGTAGCACCACCCGGGCCACCGCCATCGTGAAGACCACCCCCACCCTTCGTCACGCCTCAACCTGAGGGTGGAAAAGGCTCACTGAGCTGACGAACGCCGCACCCGGTTGGTGAGGCTCGCCGCAGGCGCCGATCACGGCGCGGCGCCCACCGGGCGGTCCCCATCGGCGGTTCGCAGGGTAGGTCGACCGCCTGGCTGACCAGTACGACGACGGCCTGCTGGGCCGGTCCGACCGCCGCCTGGGGGACCGCCGGCGTGAACTCACCAGCCACTGACTCCAACCCACCGCTGAAGGGGGCCTCCACGGGCACCACGCCCACCCGGGAGGCTCCCTTCGGCATGTCCACTGAAGCGGTTGGTCTCTGTGACCGCTTCCCCTGCCGCGGGGCACTTCGTACATGTCCGCGTCGAGGGCGGCGGGGCGGTCGGTGGTCTCCCAGGCCGGGCCGTGCTGCTGGTCGAGACGGTCCGCAAGACCGGCCTGGACCAGGCGATATCCGCAGCCCTGACGCCGTGGCGCAAACCGCGGGCGGTGCGTGATCCGGGCAAGGTCCTGCTGAATGTGGCGCTCGCGGTGGCGTTGGGCGGGGGCTGCCTGGCGCGATGTCGCCATGCTGCGGGCCGAGTCGGCGGTGTTCGGGCCGGTGGCCTCCGACCCGACCGTCTCCCGGCTCGTCGACACCCTCGCCGCCGGCGGGACACGGGCCCTGACAGCCCTCCGCGCTGCCCGGGCCAACGTGCGCGAGCACGTGTGGAAGCCGGCCGGTGACGCGGCGCCGGACACCGGCGGACAGGTGATCGTAGACCTGGACGGCGTCCTCGTCCTGGCCCGCTCCGAGAAGCAGGATGAGGCGGCGACCTGGAAGAAGTCCTTCGGCCACCATCCGCTGATGGGGTTCGTCGCCCAGGGCCGCGGAGGGTCCGGGGAGCCGGTGGTGGGCCTGCTGCGGCCGGGTGACGCGGGCTCCAGCGCCGCCGCCGACCACATCACCGCCGCCCGGCTGGCCCTGGCCCAGCTGCCGAAAACAGTACCGGCGGGGACGGCAGACCCTGATCCGCGGCGACTCCGGCGGGCGGCCCCCACGCCTTCGTCGCCTGGCTCGCGAAGCGCGGGCGGTGGCTGTCGTACTCGGTCGGGATGACCATCACGCCGAGCACGCCGCCACCCCCGGCATCGACATGGAAGTCGTCCAACGCACCCCGGCACCAGAGGATTCACCCCGGTCCCGAAACGCTGGGCGATCGAGCGCACATGTGGCCGGCTGATGCTCCACCGCCGCCTGGCCCGCGACTACGAGACGCTGCCCGCCCGCTCGGAAGCCGTGATCCACCTCGCCATGAAAGCCGCGTTCACCGCAGTGCGGCTGCCGCAGGGGAGGTCGTCGAGCGCCCGCAGTGCCGTTCGGGTCTGTCACAAGGGAATCAGCACGCTATACCCTGCTCACGCAGCCAGTCGCATTGAGTCTCACCCGAGGACTTCGGCCGGTCGACGCCCGGTCGCATGGTACGGAGCTCCTCCACCGTGGCATTCTTCGGCCACTCTGTGGGGCTGCCGCCGGAGGAGGGGACCACGCGTTGCGGTGTGGACGGACTGGGTGCCGCCGGCCGTGAGGATGAAGGAGCCGGAGAGGCGTCCGTTGGGTTCGGTGAAGGACTCTCTTGCGCTGTCCGGTGAGTCGGCGTCCGGCGAGACGGCGCGGGCTTGCTCCTTGGCGTGCTTGGCGACGCATTCGGGACGGGTGAGTCCGCCCCCGAACCGCTCGCGCACGCTGTCGCTCCAGTGCCGATGCCGACGACCAGCAGCGCAGCCACGGCATTGGTTATCGCGCCTGCCCGCATGCGGGTGTTCCTCCTCCAGGTGATTGATCAGGGCGTCTGAACTCTACGGCCGGCGGGAAGCCCCAGCACATCCGCGCGGGTGTACGAGGCTCAGGCCGGCGTCCGGCCGCTACCGCCGGACGCGCGGTACAGCCAGGCGACAGCGACGACCGAACCCGACCCCGCGAGGCGTAGGCCGATGAACGCGGGTGCCGCGCCCCGCGGTTCCGAGCCGCGGGCCCCGGCGGCCACCGCGTCCGTCAGAGCGGAGCGAGTCATCCGCGCCGAGCGATCCGAGCCATCGCCCACCAGCCGTTCGTCCCGCCATCGCTGTTCACCAACCGCGTCCACCGGACCGGCGTCCTCGTCGCGTTCCTGGCCATGGCCGTCAACCTCGGCGGTCTGGTGTCCGTTCCGCTGCTGCTGGTAAAGGTCGACGAACTCTGCCCCGGCAAAGGCGCCTTGGTCATGATCCCGGCCGGAGTCGTGACCGCCCTTCTCTCGCCGTGGAGCGGGCGCCTCGCCGGCCGCGTCGGCACGCCTCCCCTGGTGTTCTCCGGCCTGGGCCTCATGGGGCTGTTCTCGCTGTTCCTCTCGTCCTTCACCGGCGGCTCCTCGGTGGTCTTCGCCGGTGCCGGGATCCTCGGGCTGAGCATGGGCTTCATGCTCGTGATGACCACCATCATCGGCGCGGCGGCGAGCGAACTGCCCTCCGAACAGGTCGGTGTCGGGCTCGGAATCCTCCAGGGGCCCAGTTCCTCGGGGCGGTACCGGGCCCGCGGTGTTCGGCGTACTCGTGTCCGTCAGGCAGCAGGACGGCGGTGACGCCCTCAACCCCCTCTACTCCGGTCACCACGGCTCGGCCTGCTCCGATGTCTTCCTGGCCATGGCCGTGGTCGTCGTCCTTACGCTCGTCGTCGCGTCACGGATGCGTCCCACGGTCGGCTGAGGGGCCGGGGCCGACACCGGGCCGAAGGCCGAGGCAGCCCCGGTGGCCGCGCCGGTGCGAGAAACGGACAACGTCCAGTAGAGGCACGGTCGTTCCGCTTCCAGGGAGCACCGGTCCACCAGGTGAAGGTCGACGAGCTCGCGAGCGAGAAGGGGGCCGACATGACCACGCCCGTGACTTTCTCCCGGGAGGACGAGGGTCAGCTACTGGTACGTCGGCGGCCGGATCCTTGTCGGAAGCGAGCTCGCCGAGCCTGCCGCGGAGTGCGGCGGCGGTGCGCCGTGGCTTTTCGAGTGGGCCGATGCCGTGCTCGGCCCGGATGCGTAGGTACTGGCGAGAGTTCCGGCGCCGGTGGGTACGGGCCACGAGCGGTCATGGCGATCACGCCTATTGGCCGTGCTGCCATGACCGCCCGACATCGACAGACCACCGGTCAGCCGCAGTCCTTCCCGTTCAGTGTGAAGGCCGCGGGTGTCCCGGCGGGGGTGCCCGTGCCCTGGAATCCGAAGCTCGCGCTGGAGCCCGGCGGGATCGTGGCGTTGTGCGCGACGTTCGCCGCGGTGACGTCGGATCCGGCCTGCGAGACGGTGGCATTCCAGGCGCTCGTCACCTTCTCGGCGCCCTTGAACGAGAACCCGAGCCGCCAGCCGCTGACCGCCGCCGTACCGGTGTTCCGCACACCGATCTCGGCGGTGAAGCCACCGTTCCACGCGCTGGTGACGGTGTAGGTCACGGCGCACTGGGTCGAGGGGGACGTGGGCGTGGGCGTGGGCGTGGGAGTGGGAGTAGGTGTGGGAGTGGGAGTGGGTGTGGGCGTCGGCGTGGTGCCGTCGGGCTCCGCTCCCCACTGTGTGTCCGCACCCTCCGCCAGCACGATGTGCGGCGCGTCCACCGGTGTACTGCCCGGCGTCGTCGGGATCGCCTGGTAGGACCAGTCGTCGGCAGGGTTCCACGCCCCGGCCGAGGTGATGCGGAACTGCACCTCCTTCCGGTAGGCCGACTGGCCCGCCGGAGCGATCACCGTGTTGGAGCAGTCCACGGTGACGAAGTAGACGTCACCCTCGAAGTGCGTCGGACCGGTCACCTTGCCGCACTGGTTGTAGTTTGTGCTGGTGCTGATCCGGTCGGGCGTGACCCCGCCGTCGAGGGTGAAGTAGTAGCGCAGGGAAGCGTGCGTCAGCGCGCGTGCGGGCCACGCCGACTTGTTGACCAGGTACGCCTTGATCTCGGTGAAGCCAGGGCCCGAGGCGTTCACGGACGCCTGGACCGAGATCTCGGGCCCGTCCGGTTTCTCGGCCTGGGGGAAGCCGGCCAGCGGGCTGCCGCCGTACTCGGCGTACAAACGGGCCAGGGCACCCGTGAAGGCCGCGTTGTAGTCGGTGGCCACCTCGTTGTTCACGTAGTTGGACCGGTCGTCGGTGTACGCGTCGTCCGCCGCGCTCGGCCCGCCGACCAGCGCGCCGTACAGGATGTGCCGGTTGTCCACGGGGTTGGTGAGCTGGTCGGTCCACGAGCCGTGACCGGTGCGGTGGTGCGGCTTCGTCGGCGGGTTCGCGCCGAAGCCGACGACGTAACTGGACTTGCGCGGGTTGTCGCCGAGCGCGTAGTCGATCTGCCGGACCGCGAAGTCGTGGTAGCGGGCCTTGCGTACCGGGTCGCCGGTCAGCCAGTCGGAGTACGACAGCGCGGCGAACGCGGTGTTGGCGGCGTACCGCAGCGATCCCCAACTGTCGAGGACCGCCTGCCCGCCGGGCGAGTAGCGCACCTTGGTCCCGTTGACACCGACCGTCCACCAGTCCAGCCAGCGGTTGGCGTCGTCGACGTACCGCTGCTTCCCGGTGAGCTGGGCGAGGAGCACGTAGGAGCCGTAGGAGGTGTCGTCCCAGGAGAGCGTCCAGCGGTAGGAGCGGGTGGTCGTCTGGGGCTCGGTCGACAGCTTGTCGTAGGCCGATTCGGCCTTCGCCAGGTACGCGGTGTCACCGGTCGCCTTGTACAGCCAGACGGCACCCCAGACCAGCTCGTCGTTGTAGCCGCTCCAGGAGTTGTAGTACGCCTGCGCGTCGGTGATGCAGTCGCTGTACTTGCCGCGGTAGGCGTCGGCGAACGCGTACAACTGCTTGGCGTGGGTGAGCAGTTCGCTCGCGTACGCCGGGTCGCTGTCGGCGAACACCATGGAGGACGACGCCATGGCCGCGGCGGTCTGGCCCGCCAGGTCGGAGCCCGGGCACGGAGCGTCGATCTTGTACGCGGGCCGTGCCATCGGCATGACCTCGGCCGACCCCCACCACTTGTGGTCGTCGGCGCCGTTGCCGACCTGGCCGTACAGCACGTTCGCGGACGGGTGCGCCTTGATGAAGTAGTCGTTGACGAAGCGCAGGTTGTCCTGGAGGTACCGGAGCTGGCCGGAGGCGGCGTAGGCGGACTTCTGCTCGATGCCGCCCCAGGCGAGCAGGGTGGCGGAAAAGGCCATGGGAAGACCGAACTTGACGTGGTCCCCGGCGTCGTACCACCCGCCGGTGAGGTCGAGACCGACGTCCTTGCCGTCACCGAGGGCGGAGTCGCCGCGCCAGAAGACACGGTTGCCGTCCGGGAGCTTCCCCGACCGCTGCGCGTCGTAGAACCAGAGCGACTTCTGGAGCGCCTCGCCGTAGTTGAAGGCGGCCGGCGCGGCGGAGGAGGGGCTGGATGCGGCCGACGGCAGCAGCAGGCCGGCGATGACGGCGACCGTGGCTCCCCACGCACCCACCAGCCGGGAGCGTCGGACACCGGCCGGGGCTGCCGGGCGGCTCTCCGGAGCCGCTGAGGGGGGCGCGGACGGTCTTCGGGGGGTGAGGAAGGAGAGCAGGCGCAACGGACGTTCCTTCCGTGCGGTGGGCAGGGGGAGTTCGTGCTGCGGCGCGGTGGTTCAGGGTGTGGAGACAGAAAGGAGTGGGAGCGCTCCCAATCACTGGTTCATGAAGCCAGCGCGTACGGCAAGTGTCAATATCCCGCGCGTACTTCGCCCGGACGCCGCGTTCGGCCGGGCCGAAGGCAGGGGGGCGGCGGTCGGCACGGGGACTTTACGACCGACTCCTCCTCCGTCGCGTGTCCGGTTCAGCTGCCCCGACGCATACGGGAATGCGGCAGCGGAGAGACGCTGATCCGGAACTGTGACAGCTGCAGGGCTCGAAGAGCGACCCGGACCGGGGTCGTGCGGACCTACGTCTCGCGCTCGCGAATCGAGACGATCGCGTATGAATGCGAGCCGGTGAACTATGTACCGTCTGCCGCGCGGAGAATTCAATGAAGCGATGAGCACTCAAGGACAGAACACCGCGCCCATCCTCGTCATCGGCGCCACCGGTAAGACCGGACGGCGGGTCGTCGAGCGTTTGCAGGGACTCGGTCGCCCGGCCCGGAGCGGCTCGCGCAGCAGCGAGATCCCCTTCGTCTGGGAGGACGAGAGCACCTGGGAGGCCGCGCTCGACGGGGTCTTGGCCGCCTACGTGACCTACTATCCGGACCTCGCCTTCCCCGGCGCGAAGGAAGCCGTCGAGCGGTTCGCCGCGTTCGCCGTGGAGCGGGGCGTCCGCCGCCTGGTGCTGCTCTCCGGCCGGGGAGAGGAGGGCGCCGTCGCCAGCGAGGACGGCCTCAAGGCGTCCGGCTGCGACTGGACCGTCGTACGCGCCAACTGGTTCCACCAGAACTTCAGCGAGAGCTTCTTCCTCGACCCGGTCCGCTCGGGCGAACTGGCGCTCCCTACCGGCGACGCCGTCGAGCCGTTCGTCGACGCCGACGACATCGCCGACGTGGTGGTCGCCGCCCTCATCGACGACCGGCACATCGGCAAGACCTACGAGTTGTCCGGCCCGCGACTGCTGAGCTTCCACGACGTGGCCCGTGAGCTGTCGGCGGCCACTGGCCGGACCATCACCTACATCCCGGTCAGCGCCGACGACTACCGCGCGGCGCTGCGCGAGCTGGGCGAGCCGGAGGAGTTCGCGGACCTTTTCACCCTCATCGTCGACGGCCGCAACGCCAGCCTTGTGCACGGCGTCAGGGAAGCGCTCGGGCGGGAGCCCAAGGACTTCGCGGACTACGCCAAGGAGGCCGCGGCCACCGGCGTCTGGGACGTCTGACGGAACGGTGTCCCACCGCGGTGTCCGCCGGACCTGGGCTACCCGGTCGGCCGGCCACCGCACCGGCCGTGGCCCCTGAACCGCCGGCTGCGCACCGCCTCTGGTACGTCGGCCGCCGCCCTGGCCGCGGCCAGGAAGGCATACGAGAGCCCCTGGCGCCGGGCCAACGCGGTCCGTACGGCAGCCTGCCTGGGCGCTCTCACACTGCTGGGCGGCACGGCGCGGCGGTGGACGGCCCTGCGGACCCAGTGACCGTCGCGACAACCGGACGTGGCACCGGGACCGTTGACACACTGGACACGGGAACCACGGCGGGTCCGGAACTCCCCACGGAAGCCTGGACCCCCACGGTCGCGCCTCCTTCCGGGAGCCGCGCCGCCCGACGGCGCGGCTCCCGGGGCGGGAGGGGCACGGCCGGGGCCGAGCGCGCCCCGCGAGAAACGACGGTGAGACGGTGCGAGGTGAAGGTTGTGGACACGCTCAGCGGTCTGCTGGAAAGCCCCAAGGCGCGGGGCGCCTTTCTGCTGAAATCGGTGTTCAGCCCCCCATGGGGACTGCGCATCGAGGACCGCGCGCCCCTGTCGCTGGTCACCATTCTGCACGGCTCGGCATGGGTGCTCCGCGAGGGGGCCGACCCGGTGCGGATCGCGGCGGGGGACGTGGCGGTCCTGCGCGGCCCCGAGCCGTACACGCTCGTCGACGACCCCTCGACGCCGCCGGGCATCACCGTCGACCCCGAGCAGCGCTGCAACACCATTGACGGCGAGGACGTCACCGAGGTGATGTCCCTGGGCGTGCGCACCTGGGGTGAACCGCACCGCACCGGGTCCACCGTGATGCTCAGCGGCACCTACCAGGCGCCCAACGAGGTAGGGCGCAGACTGCTGGCCAGCCTGCCCGCGCTGCTCGTCCAACCCGCCTCGGCCGCACGGGCCCCGCTGATCGGCATGCTGGCCGCCGAGGTGGACAAGGAGGACATCGGCCAGGAGGTCGTCCTCGACCGGTTGCTCGACCTGCTGCTCATCAATGTCCTGCGCTCCTGGCTCATGGAGCCGGGCACGGGCGCGCCGCTCTGGTTCCGGGCGCAGAGCGACCCGGTGGTGGGACGGGCGCTGCGGCTGCTGCACGAACGGCCGAGTGAGTCGTGGACGGTCGCCTCGCTCGCGGCCTGCGTCGGGGTCTCCCGGGCGGTGCTGGCCCGGCACTTCACCGAACTCGTCGGCGAGCCGCCGATGTCCTACCTGACCGGATGGCGACTGACGCTCGCCTCCGAACTGCTGCGCGACCCGGACCTGACCGTCGCCAACATCGCCCAACAGGTGGGTTATTCGGGGCCGTTCGCGCTGAGCGCCGCGTTCAAGCGGGAAAGGGGCGTCAGCCCGCAGGAGTTCCGCCGGGGCAAGCGGTCCGAGGAGACCCTGACCACCGGCTCGGACGGGCGGACGGTGGTCCTCAGAACCTGAGGCGGGTCCGGCCGTCGGACTCCGGTCCGGCGGGCTGAGGGGAGGCGGGGTACGGACCGGGGCGCGGCCAGGCGGCGGCTCTCCGGGGTGGTCACCGGACCGCGCCCGGAGCCCTCGCGGGAGCTCCGGCGGTGACGGCAGCCGCGTCCTCGCCCTCCACGGCCACGCGGGCCCGTTCCCCACCCCCACCGGAGCCCCGGCCCCGGACCGCCACGGCGGTGAGCAGCAGGCCCCCTTCGATGCGCCAGCGGCCCGTGTAGCAGCCGCGACGCCGCCGGGGTGGGCCACGCCGCCGGCCTCCGGCCGTCGCCGCGCCAGGGGCGGCGGCGTACGGGCCGGACGGACTTCGGCCGTCAGCAGGCCACCGGTTGTGAAAGTGACCTCTGACCACTTCAGCATCCACCTTTCGGCCGCCGCCAGAGGCACCCGCCTCGCCGCCGAGCAGCTCCACGGCTGGGGATGGCCGTACGACACCGATGACAACCACACGGCGACGCTCCTCATCGCCGAACTCGCCGCGAACGCGGTACGACACGGCCGGGTGAAGGGGCGGGTCTTCCGTATGTCCCTCTACCAGGACGACCCGGCGGCACTCCGTATTGGGCTGACGAACGCACGCATCGACCGCCGCCCGCCCATATCCGGCACCCTTTCGTCGGCTTCCCCGAGACGGATTCCGGGCGTGGCCTGCTCCACGTCGAGGCGCTGGCCAGCCACTGGGAGACGACGTGTGCGGCCCCATACACCAAGACGGTCTGGTGCGAAGTCGTCCTTGGGCGGCTGTCAGTGCCGTCTGGCACGCTGCCGTGTATGACCTGGACGGCATTCAAGGAGCTTTCCTTCTACTGGACCACCTGGACCCTGTTCGAGGCCCTGTGGATCGGCATGTTGTGGTCCACACGCAGCCGCGTCCCCGGGCGCGCCGTCTACTGGTTCCGGCCGGCGAGACGCATCCGGCGTGGAGCCTGCGAGAGGCGCGTCGACATGCTCCTCGAGAAAATCGAGCAGCGGGGCGTACCGGAGCAGGACCGGCCGGACAAGGAGCAGCTCGTCGACCGGTGGCACCGCATCGTCGCCGGTCGATGCGCCTCCGCGCCCTTCCAGGTGGTGCCCCTCCTCATCGTCCTCGCACCTTTCTGGCCGTTGAGACCCACGCCCGAAGGGGGCACGGCCGTCTCGCTGAAGGTCTTCGCGGCCCTCGCGGTGTTCGGCGTCGTGTCCATCGCTCTCATGGCCGCCGACGACCGGGCCACGGACGTCTCCGACCCGGCGGGCCAGGTGACGACGAGAGCGGCACTGTTCCTGGAGCTGCTGTTGCAGGGAGAGGTGGAACGGCGTTTCCAGGACTCCGCTCTCGACAGCCACGGCAAGGCCTTCCGCCGGCTGTGCCATGCCCTGCATACGCAAGCCCGGCACCTCACGCGTGAGGCGCCGGCCGCTGCGCGGGAGAAAGTCCGTCAGGATACGGAACGGCTGATCGCGGCGCTCACCCAGCAGAACGAGCGCTACCTCCTCTCCGAGGGGGCAGACCGTGAGACGGCCGTGTGTGAACTGGCCCGTCTGATCTCCAACACCCTGCGCCACAGCTGCCGTCCGCGGAACAGCCGCGACAGCCTTGTCGTCGTCGGGGCGCACTTGCTGACAGACGCGCCCTCCTCGGACGGCGCGGCTGGTACCACGGAAGAGCCGCTGCCGAACCGGCTGTTGCGCTGGGTCGGGTGGCTCGCGGCGGCCGCGGCCCTGTTCACCGGGGCGGAGGTACTCCCGGACGCGGGAGCTGCCACGGAGATCCTCGTCCTCGCGGGAGTGTTCAGCGTCGCGGCCGTCTTTCCGCCCCTGCGGGCGGTCCTGGGCCGTGCCGTCGGGGGGCTGCCCGGCGCGGCTCCGGCGAACACGGGGTCGGTACCGGACCAGGCGCCACCGCATTTCAATCCGTCGTCACCCCCCGCATGCGCGTACTGTGACCGATTGTCCGTCACCGCGGGATCAACGTCGGTAAGGTGAAGAGAGATCGGAGCGGACAGAAGGTATCGCTGGGTACCAGGGGGAGGGCGGCAAGACGACATGGCGACTTTGGAGGACAGCCAGGGGCGTACACGGGACCAGCGGTCGGTGTTCGAGCGGTATCAGGACGCTGCGGCCGATGCCGGGGAGGTCGAATCTCCACTGTTCTCCGTGGAGGTCACCACCGACGGCCGGCCGACCGACATCGAGCGCGAGGAGACCGAGGATGTGGTGATCGAGCAGATCACCTCTCCCTTCGACCCCGAGCACATCGACATCGACACCCGGACGACGACCGTCGACCTGCTGCTGTCCCGGCTGCGCAACGAGATGATCGACCTCGCCCCGGACTTTCAGCGCAAGGCGGGCATCTGGACGGACGGCAAGCAATCCCGCCTCATCGAGTCCCTGCTGCTGCGCATCCCTATCCCGTCCTTCTACGCCGCCGAGAAGAAGGACGGCAGTTGGGCCATCGTCGACGGCATCCAGCGCCTCACGTCCATCGCTCGTTTCGTGGAGCCTGAGGCGGTCGGCGCTGACCCGCTGAAACTGACGGGCCTCGAGTACCTGCGCAACTTCGAGGACACGGGCTTCGCGAACCTGTCCGGGAAACTCCAGATCCGGCTGCGTGAGACCGAGGTGGTCGTCCACGTCATCCGGCGCGGTACCCCCGAACCGGTGATGTTCAATGTCTTCGCGCGAATCAACACCGGAGGCGAGCCCCTCACCCGGCAGGAGATCCGGCATGCGCTCATCTCGGGCCGGGCGCGCACGCTCCTCGCGGAGCTCGCGGAGACCGAGGAGTTCCGGCGGGCCACTGGCTACAGCGTTGTCGGCGACCGGATGGCCGACCGGGAGATGGTCCTGCGCTTCCTGGCCTTCCGGATGACCTCCCCGCACGCATACAAGCCCGGCGATTTCGACGCGTTCCTCGCCGAGGCGATGCATCAGGTGAACCGTCTCGACAGCGCGGAGGAGAACCGGCTGCGGACCGAGTTCCTCACGGCGATGGTCGCGGCCGAGGAGATCTTCGGCCACCATGCCTTCCGGAAGTACCGTCGAAACCAGCAGCGCAAGTCACCCATCAACAAGGCGCTCTTCGAAACGGTCGCCGTCAATCTCGCGAGCCTTGGTGACGACGACCGCGAGGCACTGCGGCAGACCGACGTCCTCGACGCCTTCGCGGATCTCATGGAGGACGTGGAGTTCGAACGGGCCATTTCCGTGGGCACCGGTGATGCCAGGAAGGTACGCAAGCGGTTTGACGCGGTCAAGGAACTCTTGGAGAACGTGCTCAGAGAGGGACGGAGCGGGGCCGGGCAGTGATCAATCGCATCACTCTGATCAACTTCAAGGCGTTCCGGCGTCTGGAACTCCCCCTCGGCCCGCTGACGCTTCTCACCGGTCTCAACTCCTCAGGCAAGAGCAGCGTCCTGCAGGCGCTGGGACTGCTGCGGCAGTCGTACGAGACGCAGATGCTCACCCGGGCCAAACGTGCCGGGGGCGGGCTGCTGCTCAACGGTGACCTGGTGACCCTGGGCACCGCACAGGACGTCCTGCACGAAGACTTCGGACCGGTGGAAGAACTCCCCGCCGTCCGCGAGCCGCTCGTCGGCTTCGTCATCGAGGAGGACGGAGAGCAGCGGACCTGGGCCGCCGCGTACGACATCCGCCACCCTGACCGTGACGTCATGCCGCTGGCGGAGGGATCGGTCCGCTCGCATTTGGCCGAGCAGCCGTTCCAGTACCTGCACGCCGACCGCATCACCCCGGCGGTCACCTACCCCCGCTCCCATCAGATCGCCGTCGCACGCGGGTTCCTCGGCGTACGCGGTGAACACACCATCAACTACCTGCGTCATCACACGGACCAGGACGTGCCCATGGAGGTGCCCGAGGGGCCGCTCCGGCATCGCGGCGCCACCTCTCCCCAGCTCCTGGACCAGGCAATCGCCTGGATGCAGGAGCTGTGTCCGGGTGTCAACATCGAGACACACCCCATCGAAGGTACCGACTCGGTCCGCCTCTCCTACGGCTTCGGTGGCACTGCGGGTATCAACGCCACTCGCCGACGGCGTCCCACCAACGTCGGGTTCGGTCTCACTTACGCGCTGCCCGTCGTGGTCGCCTGCCTCACCGCGACGCCCGAGAGCCTGATCCTGCTGGAGAACCCCGAGGCCCATCTGCACCCGAAGGGGCAGAGCAGGATGGCGGCACTGCTGTCCGCGGCCGCCGCCACCGGTGCCCAGCTGATCGTCGAGTCGCACAGCGACCACGTGCTGAACGGCGTCCGCATCGCCGTGAAACGGGGCGTCCTCCATCCGAAGGACACGGTCGTGCACTACTTCAGCGGCAACGGGGCGGGCACCGAGGTCGTCACCCCGCGCATCGACAAGGACGGCATGCTCGAGCAGTGGCCCGAGGGCTTCTTCGACGAGTGGGAGAACTCGCTCGACCAGCTGTTGGACTGACGGCACGGGACGATACAGGGGAGAGGAAAGCGTGCCACTGCTGTTTCTGAACGAGAAGTCCTGGGGGACTGCCTGCGACCCGGCGCGGGCCGAGCGGGCCATGGCCGACTTCGTGGCCGTCGTCCGTGCCGCCGCGGCCGAAGGAGGCGCGACCCTCGTGAGCGAGGTCGACGTCAAGGCCCTGGAGATCGTCGAGGGATATCCCATCAACAAGTGGATCGGTGCCAGCCCGCGCAACCGTGTCCTCTGGCAGCGCCTGCGGGCCTTACAGGGCCGCTCTCCGGTGCGGAGTGTCTTCCCTGCGGAGGACGCCACCGACCATCTGGAGTACCGCCACGACGGCGAGGTCGTCCTCGGGCTGGGCGCCGCGCACTTCATGGACGGCATCGCCGTCAGTCTCCCGGTGGCCCGCCCGTGGCAGAGCGACCACGTCACCCTGGAGCGTTCCGAACTCGTCGAGGCCGACGACGGCGCACTGGACGTGCGACACGACACCGTCGAAGTCCGGCACCTGTCCGCCGATCCGCATCTCGACGGGCACCTGGAGTGGATCCGCAAAACACGCCGGGATCAGGTCACCACCGGCTCGCGGATCTGGGATAGCCGGGCCGACCTCTACCCACACCTAGCGTTCCTGCCGCGCGTCGAGGACCAGCTACGCGACCTGAGCCCGCACTGGGTGGTACCCGTACGGCGGGCCCTGGAACGGCTGGAGGAAGCCGTCGCGGCGTGGGACCCGGCGACCATGGCCGAGCCCGAGTGGCGGACCAAGGTGACCCCGGAGGGTGAGACCCGCAAGCGCGTCTGCCGTTTCACCGACCTGGACGGGAAGACACACACCTTCGACCTGCACGCCCGGTTCACCCCGGGCGTCGGCCGCATCCACTTCCGTCTGGTCCCGGAGGAACGCACGATCCGTCTCGCCCACATCGGAAGCAAGATCCGGCCGGAGGTCTAGCAGCGGCCGTCAGAAATCGTATTCCTTTTGGGTGCCGGGGTTCCAGGTTGAACGAGTTGGCGGGACCTGCCCACATCTCCATCAACGTGCGGCGCTGGGGCATGCCCAACCCCCCCGAAGGCGACGTGGCGGCATTGAAGGACGCCTACGCAACCGTAGCCCACTCCTTCTCGCTGGCCATGGCCAAGAAACTGCGCTGCGAGAAGAACGGCGGGCTCCCCGCGAAGCCCGTGCTGGATCCCGCGTAGCCGCCTGCCTGCGTGGGTACGGCCGTGCTCAGGCGGCCCTTCTTGTCCGCGGGAGGGGCCGCCTGCTGCATGCGGAGTCCACACAACCCCCGTTGGTCACCCGGTGACCGTCCCCGCTGTGGGCCGGCAGTGTTCACTCGTCGTAGTACTCGCACTCCTCGCCCTGGACACGCGCCCCCAGTAGCCGCGCGATCTCTCGCATCTTCTCGAGCAGGATCTCGTCCGGGTTCTTCACCACGATCTGCCCGCCTCCCCAGTCCAACCAGGCACCCTGAACGTCCCGTTGCGGGTGGGTGGTCATCTGGGCCGGCCACTCGTGCCGGTACTCCAGCACCGCGTCCTGGCCGCGCGGGGAAACCCGGGCCACCTGAACCATTTCCAGATCGGAGTCGGCGGCGACCACCGCCGCCCACTCCTCGGTGGTGATCTGCTCGCCCTCTTCCTCCCACCACGGCGTACGTCTGGTGATGTGCACGTCGTATCCCATGGCGCCACGGTAGGGGGCGCGACTGACATCGCAGACGTGATCACGAAGTGGCGCTGAGGTACTCGCCTGCGCGTCCGGTGATGGTGCTCATCTGTGAAGTCCCACCCTCCGAGGAGCAGGCCTGCTTAGCAATGAGCCTGGTGGGAAGTCGGAGGTGCACAGCCCCGTACCGGTGGACCGGCGGGGCGGGTCGATTCCGGGCTGAGGCAGTCAGCGTTTGCCCGTCACCTGAGGAGTGCCGTGACCGTTCGCATCGGAGTGGAAGAGGAATTCCACATCGTCGAGGTGGAGACGGGCCTGCTCGCGCCCCGCGCCGACGCCATGCTGGAAATGCTCCCCGCAGACACCTTCACCACCGAACTGCAGCAGGCCGCCGTCGAGACGAACAGCGGTGTCCACGCGTCCCTCGCCGGCCTGTACGACGACGTGATCGGTGCCAGACGCAGGCTCGACGCCGCGGCGAGCACCCACGGGCTGGCCGTGGTGGCCGCCGGTACCGTGCCGCTCGCCCGCACGCAGGACACCCGCCCGACCGCCGGGCGCCGCTACCGCCACATGGTCGACGAATACCGCATGGTCGCCGACGAGCAGCTGATCTGCGGAACCCACGTCCACGTCGACGTGCCCGACCGCGACCTGGCCGTACGCCTCATGTGCGAGGTGTCGCCGTGGCTGCACGTCCTGCTTGCCCTGTCGGCCAGCTCCCCCTTCTGGCTGGGCGCCGACACCGGCTACGCCAGCTGGCGGACCATGGTGTGGCAGCGGTGGCCCACCGCGGGCCCGCCGGGATGCTACTCCGACGCCGCCGAGTACGACGCGGCCGTGCGGTCCCTGATCGACTCGGGCGTCATCAGCGACGCCGGAATGATCTACCACGACATCCGGCCGTCCGCCCACCAGCAGACCCTCGAACTGCGCATCTGCGACGCCTGTCCCCGGCCGGAAACGGTCGTCCTGGTCGCCGGGCTCTACCGCGCCCTGGTGACCGAGGCCCTCGGGCGGCTGGAGGCGGCGGACGCACCCGGCTGCGACGGACGGCACGAGTGGTTGCGCGCCGCCGCCTGGCGGGCCGCGCGGTCGGGCCTGGAAGGTGTCCTGGTCGACCCCCAGACCCGGCACGAGGCGCCGGCCGCGCAGGTCGTGCGGCACCTGTTGGAACGGGTGCGCCCGGCGCTCGAGGCCGCCGGGGACTGGCCCGTGGTCCGGGACCTCGCGGAGCGGGCCCTGGCCGCCGGCAGCGCCGCCCACCGCATGCGCCGCACCGCCGAGGAGGAGGACCTGCTCGCCTGCACCGATCTGGCGATCGCGGAGACCCGGGGCGATGCCCATCCGCGCCGCCGGCCCGCCGCTCCCGCCCGGAACCTCACCACCCCCGGGCGGCCCCTCGCCCGCCCCTCCGGGGCCGGCCGGGCCGGAATCGCCGGCCGCTGAGCACGCGCGGCACCCCCATGCGCACGCATTCGCCCCATCCCGTTACCCACTGATGTCGTGAAGGAGAAGTACCACCGTGTCGATCAGTCCCGGCCCCATACCGTCGCGCACCACACCGCCGCGCACCCCGTGCGACCCGCAGGGGCGGCAGGGAGGTCGTTGCTGATGTGCGGCCTGAGCGGAGAGATGCGCTTCGACGGCACCCGCCCCGACCTGGCGGCCGTTGAGCGGATGAACGACCGGCTCGCCGCCCGCGGACCCGACGGGGAGGGGGTGTGGTCACGGGACGCCGTCGCGCTGGGACACCGCCGTCTGAAGATCATCGACCTCTCCGAGCGCGGGGCACAGCCCCTGACCGACACCGGGCAGGAGATCACCGGCGTCTTCAACGGGTGCATCTACAACTACCAGGAGCTGCGCGCGGAACTGACGGCCCTCGGCCACCGGTTCAAGTCCACCTCCGACACCGAGGTCCTCCTCGCGGCCTACCGGCAGTGGGGCACCGCCTGCGTCGACCGTCTCTACGGCATGTTCGCCTTCGCCCTCGTCGAGCACCGCACCGGCCGTCTGGTCCTCGGCCGCGACCGGCTGGGCGTGAAACCCCTGTACCTGGCGCAGACCCCGGGGCGGCTGCGCTTCGCCTCCTCGCTGCCCGCCCTGCTCGCGGCCGGCGGCGTGGACACCTCCCTCGACCCGGCCGCCGTACACCAGTACCTCAGCTGGCACGCGACCGTGGCCGCCCCCCGGACCGTGCTGGCCGGGGTGCGCAAGCTCCCCCCGGCCACCGTGCGGGTCGTCGAGCCGGACGGCACCTACCGGGAACACCGCTACTGGCAGCCGTCGTACACCCGCCGTCCCGAGCACGCCGGCATGGGCGCCGCCGAGTGGCGGGACGCGGTGCTGGAAGCGCTGCGCACCGCCGTACGGCGCCGGATGGTCGCCGACGTCCCGGTCGGCGTCCTGCTGTCCGGGGGACTGGACTCCAGCCTGATCGTGGCCCTGCTGGCCGACGAGGGGCAGCGGGACCTGGCGACGTTCAGCGTGGGTTTCGAGGCGGAGGGCGGCGACGAAGGGGACGAGTTCCGCTACTCCGACCTGGTGGCCAGGGAGTTCGCCACCGATCACCAGCGGTTCGTGGTCCCCTCGCAGCGCGTGTCGACGGCCCTGGACGCGGCGGTCGCGGCGATGAGCGAGCCCATGATGAGCCATGACGTGGTCGCCTTCCACCTGCTGTCCGAGCAGGTGTCGAAGAACGTCAAGGTGGTCCAGAGCGGGCAGGGCGCCGACGAGGTCTTCGCCGGCTACCACTGGTACCCGCGCCTGGCGTCCGCGGCCCGCGAAGAGGAGCCGCAGCGGTACGCCGAGACGTACTTCGACCGGTCGCACGCCGACCTCGCCACCATGCTGCGACCGGACATGCTGCCGCCCGACGACGTCTCCGGCCGGTTCGTCCGGGAGCACATGGCGGCACCGGGGGCCGAGACGGCGCTCGACGCCGCCCTGCGCCTCGACACCCACGTCATGCTGGTCGACGACCCGGTCAAGCGGGTCGACAACATGACGATGGACTGGGGGCTGGAGGCCCGCGTGCCCTTCCTGGACCACGAACTGGTCGAGCTGGCCGCTGCCTGCCCGCCGGAGCTGAAGCTGGCCGACGGCGGCAAGGGCGTCCTCAAGGAGGCCGGCCGCAAGCTGCTGCCCCGCGAGGTGGTCGACCGTCCCAAGGGCTACTTCCCGGTCCCGGCGATCACCCACATGGCCGGGCCCGTCCTGGAGCGGGTGCGCGAGGCGCTGTGCGCCCCCGAGGCGAAGCGCCGCGGCGTCTTCCAGGACTCCTACATCGCCCGACTGCTGGCGGCCCCCGACCGGCACCGCACCAAGCGCGGAGCGAACGCACTGTGGCAAGTGGCTTTGCTGGAGATATGGCTGCAGACGCACGGAATCTGACCGGGGAGCCCCTCGTGGCACGCTCGCCCGACATCGGCCCCGCCGGTGCCGGGCGGCCCTCCGCCGCCCACCCGAAGCGGTCCGTCTCGCCGGCCCCGGGCGGCCGTACCGCCGCCTTCGCCGCACCCGCCCGCGTCCCGCTGCCGGACGCCTCCGGGCCGCGCGAGGCGACGACCCGGCTCATCGCGCACGGCTGCTGGTATCCCTCGGCCGACCCGTCCGGCACACGCGTCGCCTTCATCTGCGACCGGGGCGGCGTACCGCAGCTGTGGACGGGGCCCGTCGACGGCGAGGCCGTGCACCTGCTCGACGACGGACCGGACCCCGTGACCGAGGTGTCCTGGTCGCCCGACGGCCGCTGGATCGCCTACACCACGGCCCCCGGCGGCGGTGAGCACACACGGGTGCTGTGTGTCCGCCCCGACGGCGGCGACCGGCACATCCTCGCCGGGGCCGAGCCGGGCAGCTCCGCCCACCTCGGCTGCTGGGCGTACGACGGGTCGGCGATCGCGGTCACCGTCGCGGTGCCCACCGCCGAACCGGGCCCGGACACCACGGCACAGGCCGGCGCGCACGGCCCCGGCGCGGCCGACGGCCGCCTGCCCGCCCACTGGCCGGAGGGGACGGGTGACACGAAACTCCTCGGTCCGGCTCCCCACACGGCCCCCGGACCCGGACCGGCCTCGCCCGCGCTCACGGTGCTGACCACGGCGGTCGGCGCACCGGGCGGCACGACGGCCCCGGCAGCCGGATTCGGCGACGGACTGTCGGCGTACCTCGTCGACCCCGACGGTGTCGCCGCCCCCGTGCTGCTCGCCGTCGAGAAGGACGCGGCGACGCTCCGCGTGTGCGATCTCAGCCGGGACGGCGCGCTCGCGCTGCTGCGCCGGGGGCCCCGCGGCCGGCGCGAGGCCGTCGTCCTGCGCATTGCTGACCTGGAGCCCACCTGTGTGATGCCGGTGGCGGACGGGGACCCGTGGATCGGCGGCTTCTCACCGCGCGCGGACACCCTCTGGCTGCGCAGCGACGCCCACCGGGAGTTCGCGGTCCTGCTCGCCGCCGGGCTCGACCCGGAAGGACGCCCGCGCGGCTGGTCGGTCGCCGCCTCCCGGGACGGCAGCGACCTGGAGCTGCTGCGGCGTGCCCGCGACGGCGATTCCGCCGTGCTCGCCTGGAACGTGAGGGGCGTGAGCGAGCTGGAGGTGCTGGACACGAGCGCGGCCGGCGGGCCGGGGCCGGACGCGGGGGCGTCCTTCCGGGGCGGGCCCGGGGGGAACGGGGACGCGGCCGCCCGGCCCGGGGCGGGCACGGTCCCGCCCCGGCCCGTGTCCCTGCCGCACGAAGTGGTCACCCGCGTCACGGCCGCCGGCCCCCGGCCGCTGCTGGCCCTGTCCGGGTCCCGGCGCCGCCCCGGTATCTGGTGGCTGCCCGACGGGGCGACCCCGGTGCGCACCCCGTGGTCGTCACGCGACGAGGACGCCGTTCCCCCGGGCCGCCCGCCCGTGCGGCCGGTCCCCCTGAGCCCCACCGCCCGGGACGGGCTGCCGCTGCACGGCTGGTACTACCGCGCGCCGGGCCGCGCCCCCGGCGAACCGGCGCCCTGCGTGATCCATCTGCACGGCGGTCCCGAGGACCAGGAACGGCCCGTGCTCGACCCGCTGTATCACGAGATCCTCGGGCGAGGAGTCGACGTCTTCGCACCCGACGTCCGCGGGTCGTCCGGATACGGCCGGTCGTTCGTCGACGCGGACCTGGGCAGGGGGCGGTTCGCCGCGATCGACGACGTGGCGGACTGCGCCGCCCACGCCGTGCTGGCCGGCCTGGCCGACCCCGCCCGGCTGGCGGTGATGGGCCGCTCCTACGGCGGCTATCTGACCTTCGCCTCCCTGGTCTGGCACCCGGACCTCTTCCGCACCGGGATCGCGGTGTGCGGCATGTCGGACCTCACGACGTTCTTCGCGGGCACCGAACCCTGGATCGCCCAGTCGGCGGCCCACAAGTACGGCCATCCCGAACGCGACCGTGAACTGCTGCGGGCGCTGTCGCCGATGAGCCGCATCGACGCACTGCGGGCACCGGTGCTCGCGGTGCACGGGGAGCACGACACCAATGTGCCGCCGGGGGAGTCGGAGCAGTTCGTACGGGCGGCCCGGGAACGCGGTGTGACCGCCGAACTGCTCACCCTGCCCGACGAGGGACACGAGTTCCTCCGCGCCGACAACCGCCGCCTCTTCCGCCGGGCCGCCGCCGACTGGCTGCAGCGGCAGCTGAGCACATGAGCGTGCGGACCCACCCGCGTCGCCGGACCGGCCCGGGGTACCCGGAACAGCCCTGCCACCGAGCGAGGAGTGCGCCATGACCGGGGAAGGACCACCGGCCCGCGGCCGGTGGGCCGGGCGGCTGCGTGAGACGGCCGCCGAGGTGTTCGGCTGGGAGGGCCTGCGTCCCGGACAGCTCACCGCCATGGAGTGGGTGCTGGAGGGACGGGACTGTCTGGTCGTCATGCCGACCGGATCGGGCAAGTCCGCCGTGTACCAGGTCCCCGCCCTGCTGCTGGCCGGGCCGGTCGTCGTCGTGTCACCGCTGCTGGCCCTGCAACGGGACCAGATCGCGGGACTGCCCGGCGGCGACCGCGGCCCGGGCGCCGTCGCCGTCAACTCCGACCTCGGCGCGGCCGGGACCGAGGACGCCTGGGCGGCGGTGCGCGAGGGTTCGGCGCGGTACGTCTACCTGTCCCCGGAGCAACTGGCCAAGGACGAGGTCGTACAGCGGCTGGCCGAGGCGCACCCCTCCCTCTTCGTGGTGGACGAGGCCCAGTGCGTGTCCTCGTGGGGCCACGACTTCCGGCCCGACTACCTGCGCCTGGCCCAGGCCGTACGCGGGCTGGGCCGCCCGCCCGTGCTCGCGCTCACGGCGACCGCCGCGCCGCCGGTACGGCAGGACATCGTCGAACGGCTCGGCATGGACCGGCCGCGGCAGCTCGTCACCGGATTCGACCGTCCCGGCATCAGGCTCGAGGCGCACCGCCACCTGGACGACGACGAACGGCGCTCCCGCGTCATCGAGGACGCCGCGGCCGCTCCCAAGCCCGGCATCGTCTACGCGGCGACCCGCAAGGACAGCGAGTCGTACGCCGCGGAGCTGGCCTCCCTCGGGTTCGCGGCCGGCGCCTATCACGCGGGCCTGCGCGCCGCCGAACGCCGCCGGATCCACGAGGCGTTCCTCTCCGACGGTCTGGATGTCGTGGTGGCCACCTCGGCCTTCGGGATGGGCATCGACAAGGAGAACGTGCGGTTCGTGCTGCACGCCTCGCTGCCGGGCTCCCTGGACGCCTACTACCAGGAGATCGGGCGCTGCGGCCGCGACGGACGGCCCGCCCTCGCCGTACTGCACTACCGCACCGAGGACACGGGGATGCAGGCGTACTTCAGCAGCCGCACGCCCCGCCCGGAGGCCGTGGACGCGGTCGTACGGGCGGTCCACGCCCACCGCGACGCTCCACCGGACCTCGCCGGACTGAGACGGGACACCGGCATGTCGCGCGCCCGGGTCACCCGGGCCGTGAACCTGCTGGAGGAGGCCGGTGCCCTGGTCACGGACGCCTCGGGTGCCATCCGGCCGGTCCGGGGCACGACACCGTCACGCGCGGTGCGCCGGGCCGTGGACACCGCCGAGGCCCACAAGCGCATGGACCGCTCACGCGTGGACATGGCACGGGCGTACGCCGAGACCACCGGCTGCCGACGGCGCTTCCTCCTCGGCTACTTCGGGGAGGAGTACGAGGCCCCCTGCGGCAACTGCGACATGTGCGACGCGCCGGGAAGCGGCGACAGCGACCCGACGCGCGCCGAGCGGCATCCGGACGCCGGCACCTATCCTCCGGGAGCCGCGGTACGGCACGGAGAGTGGGGCGGCGGCACCGTGCTGAGCGAGGACGGCGACCGCATCACCGTGCTCTTCGACGAGGTCGGCTACCGCACCCTCTCCCTGGACGCCCTGGCCGCGCGGGACGACCTGCTCACCGTGGTGAGCGGCCCGGACGAGAGCGGGGCCGGGCCTTGAGCCGGCGGCGCGTACGGGCGCCCGGTCCGGCCTACGGCGATCCGATTCGTCGCTCGCGTGGGGAATCGTGGGAATCCCCCACCGCAACCGAAGGAGGCCGCAGATGAACACCCTCGAGCACTCCGGCGCCGGCCGGCGCCGGCCCACCGGAAGAGGTGCGGATGTGAGGCTGCTCGGCATCTACCTCAACGACCACCTCGCCGGCGCCACCGCCGGTACCGACCGTGCCGCTCGCCTGGCGCGTACCTCCCGAGGTTCCGCGCTCGGTCGCGCGATCGAGCCCGTGGCGGCCGAGATCGCCGAGGACCGGACCGCGCTGCTGGACATCATGCGGGACCTCGGCGTCCCCGTCCGCCGTTACAAGGTGAGCGCGGCCTGGGCGGCCGAGAAACTGGGACGGCTGAAGCCCAACGGCCACCTGGTGCGTCCCTCACCGCTCGGCACCGTCCTGGACCTGGAAGCCCTGCGGCTGGGCATCGAGGGGAAGACGGCCTGCTGGCAGACCTTGGGCCGGATCGGCGCCGCCGACGAGCGCCTGGACCTCGCCCGGCTCGCCGCCCTGCTCGAGCGAGCCCGGCGGCAACAGGAAACGATCGAGGAGTGGCGCGTCCGCCAGGCCGAGCGAGCACTGGCCGCCACAGCCGGCTGAACCCTCGGGAGGAGAGGTGTCAGGAAAAGTCCAGCACCACTCGCCCCCGCAGGCCGCCGGCTTCCAGCAAGCGGTGTGCCCGGGCCGCTTCGGCGGCGGGCAGCACCTCCGCGACGCGCATCGTCAGCAGGCCCTTCTCGGCCTGGCGGCACAGGGTGTCCAGGCCGGTGGTGTCGTCGATGCGTTCGGGCACCATCACCGGGTGCACCCGGATGCCCCGCTCGGCCGGTCCTGACCAGCCCCGGAGTTCGGCCAGGGCACCACCGTCCGCGACCGCGGGCACGATCTCGGTGGTCTGCACCGATCCGTCCACCGCCCCGGCCACTCCCTTGGGCACGAGCGCGCGGATCCGTCCGGCGATCCCGGTCCCGCGCTCGACGACGTGATCGGCCCCGAATCCACGGACCAGTTCCCCATCGCGCTCGGCCGCGTCGGCGATCACGGTCAGCCCGTCGGCCTTGGCCAGCTCGACCGCGTACCCGCCCACGGCGCCGGCGGCGCCGCTCACGGCGACCGTCCCATGACGCGGCACGGACAGCACGTCCAGAGCGAGGCGCGCGGTCATGGCGTTCATCAGCAGAGTGGAGGCCTCCGGAAAGCCGGCCCCTTCCGGAGCCGGCACCACCGACGCGGCGGGCACGACGACCTGCTCCGCGTAGGCACCGCCGTGCGGGCCGGTGAACAGCACCAGCGCCACCACCCGCTGGCCCACGGCGAGACGGCCGTCGGCCCCGGGACCGAGTTGGTCGATCACCCCGGCGGCGTCCATACCCGGTACGAACGGAGGCCGTCGGCCGGGCATGCGGACCGCGTGCCCGCCGGTACGCAGCAGGACATCGGTGGGACTGACCGCGGCCGCGTGCACGCGGATACGGACCTCGCCGGGACCCGCCTGGGGTTCGGGCAGATCCAGCACCCGCAGAACGTCCGGGCCGCCGAACTCGTGAATACCGATCGCCTTCATGCCCGCGCAACCGGCCCCGCGGGCCCGGTATTCCACGCGCCACTCAATGCGCCCGAAGACCATCGCCGCTTTTCAGCCATGTGCACGGGGGGCGGCGCAATGGTCCGGGAAATCCCGGTCGTGATCTTCCCAACGCTCCCGGGCCACTGGTAGCGTCATATTCCACTACTTGACTGGAGTCGTTTTCTGTGTAATCCGGTAGGGGGACGCACCGGCGCGGGTCCGTGATCGACGTTTCACGACGCGACCGCTGACCGCGGGGAGCGCACGAGGGGGGACAAGCGGATGTTCACCGTGGCCGAGTACCGCCTTCGGATCCCACCCCGGAGACCGACGCGGACGTTCGGCCGGCCTCCGGTCCGCCCGCCGGAGCGCCGCCTGCCGGCGAGCCCCGTCTCCGACGCCCGCGGGCCACGGGGCCGGCGCCATGGGCGGCCCCGCTCCACCGGTCACTGACCCGGTCCCGCCCCTGCGGCGGATCCGCGCATGCGCCGCCATCCAGCCGCCGGCCACAGGTGCCGCCGGGCGGTTCCGCCATGTTCCCGTCGTTCCCGTCGCGAATCGTGGCCGGCATGAGCCGCGTTCCCGTAGCGATCGTGGCCGACATGAGGAAGAGGGTTGCCCGATGAACATCCCGTACGGTCACCCGGCAGGGGACGAGGCCCACCCGGGCGAACTGTCACCGGCGGACGTGGACCTCTACCGCGAAGTCGCCGAGCACGGTCCGCTGCACATGGACGAACTGATGACGCGTCTCATGACGGGTGAGAACCGCGAGGCCGTCGCGCGCAGCATCGCCGTCCTCACCGCGGCCGGCCTGCTCAGACGTGTCGGGGCGGACCGGCTGGCCGTCGCCGACCCCGCGGACGTGTCGAGCCGGTTCCTCAAGCGCTGGGAGGACCGGGTCCAGGCCACCCAGCTGGACCTGCTGCGCGTGCGCGGGCAACTCGCCGAACTGGCGCTGATCCACGCCACGCAGCGACACGGCCACGGAGGGCCTCATCTGGAGCGGCTGGCATCGCTGGAGGACGTGACACGGCTGCTCGACCGGCAGGCCGGCGCATGCACACGGGAAGTGCTCGCCGCCCAGCCCGGCGGTCCCCGTCCCGCGGCCCAGTTGCTGGCCGCCCGGGACCGGGACCGGCAACTGCTCGAACGGGGCGTCCGGTTGCGGACCCTCTACCAGCACGCCGCACGCTTCCATCCGCCCACGGTGAAGTACGCCGAGGAGGTCACCAGACTGGGCGCCGAGGTCCGCACGGTCACCGGCGACCTCGCCCGGTTCATCGTCTTCGACCGCAGCGCCCTCTTCGTGCCGTTGCAGGACAGCCCCGGTGGCGCGCTGGTCGTCCGCAGCCCCGATCTCATCGCCTTCACCGTGCAGATCTTCGAGTTGCTCTGGTCGTCGGGCGAACTCATCCACAAGCCACGGGAGAAGTCCTTCGTCCAGGGCATCGCCGACCAGACGAGACGCTCGATCCTCCACCATCTGGTCCAGGGGCACGACGACCGGACGACCGCGCGCGCCCTCGGCATATCCGTGCGGACCTGCCAGCGGCACGTCTCGGAGATCATGCACCGCGTCGGTGCCACCAACAGATTCCAGCTGGGCTATCTCATAGGCCGGCACGGCCCCTTGGAGCAGGAGGGATCGATCTCCGCCCTGTCCCTGAAGAAAGGGTGACGGGAGTGGGATCACCCCCCGGGAAAGGCCGCGTCCCAGGGGCGCAATAGCGATCTTCGGCAGATTCGGCCTCCCGCCGCACATTCGTGTTTCCGCCGGTTATGCTCCCGTCGGAGCCGATTCGAAAGAATGGGCGATCCGCTGGGACTCGTGCTCGACGGCCGTGCGCCGGCCGGCGCCGGCGGCGGTGGTCCGTGCGCCCACACCTTCCTGACAGGAGAACGAAGCATGACAGCTCGTCCGTCCAGCATCGGTGCCAGAGCCGGCCTCCTCCTCGCTCTGGCCGTCGGCTGCCTCACCGCGTCCCACGCGTCCCACACGCCGGGCCCGACGGCCGCCACGGTGACCACGTCACTGTCCTCGAACGCCGACACGGGCTGGGGCGCGGCTCCGGCGGGCGACACCGGCTGGGGCCGCCTCGCCGTGTGACCGCTGTCCGCCGGCCTACCGGGCCGGCGTGACCGCCGCCCGCCGAGCCGTACGACCCGCGGACGGCGGTGTCCGTTCCTTCCCGCCGGCCTCACTGCGGCCGCGCGGACTCCTGCGCGGCCGCAGTGCTGTCCGCGGCGGCGGCAGCGGGCTGGGGCGGGGGTGCCGGGCGCAGGCCCAGGACGGTCAGGACCAGGCCGAAGGCGACCACCACGGTGGAGAAGACGAAGACGGACGTGAACACGTCGCTGCCGCTGATCGTGCGCTGCCCGCCGACCAGCACGGCGAACGCGGCGACGCCCAGCGCGCCGCCGAACTGACGGGCCGTGGTGTTGAGGCCGCTGGCCGTCGCGAACCGCGCGGGCGGCGCGGAGAAGGCGGCCGAGGCCGACGTCCCCATGGTCACCAGCCCCATCCCGATACCGGCCAGCGAGGCCACCGGGAACCACAGCGACCAGAAGGCCGGCCGGTCGCCGAGCGCCAGCACCAGCCAGACGCCGCAGGCCAGGAAGACCGCCATGCCGGCGATGGCGGCGGTACGCGGCCCGCCGAGCCGGGGCGCGAGACGGCTCATGCCGAGCGCCGCGACGGACGCCGTGACCGCGCCGGGCGTCATGGCGAGTCCGGCTTCCAGCTCGCTGTAGTGCCAGACATTGGTCAGACACAGCACGCTGGCCAGCAGCCAGGGGTACTGCGCCATGCCGTAGAGCAGCGAGACGACGTTGGTGACCGCGAAGGGCCGGTGGCCCAGCAGCGACATCTGCACCGCGGGCGCCGGATGCCGCAGCGAGCGGGGCACCAGTACGCCGATGGCCAGCACGCCCGCCGCGAAGACCGCGAGCGTCCGCGGGTCGAGCCAGCCCCAGTCCGGGCCCTCGGTGATGCCGAGGGTCAGGGCGCCGACGCCGAGCGTCACGCACACGGTGCCGAGGGGGTCGGGGAAGCGGCGGGCGGCCGGGGCCGGCGCGGGCGCAGGCAGCCGGGTGAGCGCGGCCGCGGTGAGCAGGATGCCGAACGGCAGGTTGATGTAGAAGACCGAACGCCAGCCGAGGCTGTCGACCAGCAGACCGCCCACACTGGGGCCCACCGCCGCGGCGAACGCGGACGCCGCGCTCCACACGCCGATCGACCTGACCCGGTGCTCGGCGGGGCCGTCGAGCAGCAGGATGGCGAGCGAGGCCGGGATCATCGCGGCGGCGCCGGCGCCCTGCACCATGCGCATCGCGATCAGCACGGGCAGGTTGGGGGCGAGCGCGCACAGCAGCGAGGCCACGGTGAAGGTGATGATGCCGCCGGCGAAGAGCCGGCGGCGCCCCATGACGTCGGCGAGCAGGCCGGCCGAGGCGAGCAGGGCGGCGAAGACCACGGCGTACCCGCTGATCACCCAGGACAGCGCGGACAGGGAGGCGTCCGCGAAGTCCCGTTGGAGATCGGGTACGGCCAGGTTGGTCACGGTGGAGTCGAGCATCGCGAGGAACGTGCCGCCTGACGCGGTGAGCGTCAGGGCGCGTAAGGCACGCGGCGCGGGAGCCGGAGCGGCCTGCTTCACTGGTGAGCACTCCTTGAGTGGACTGGTGTGGTGCGGTCACGCCTCCCCGGACGCCAGCCGGATGGTTTGCTCGACCTGCGCGACCCGCTCCTTGTCGAATGCTTCCGCGATGTCGTCGTCCTGCTTGGCCAGCGTGTCGATGTCCTGCTGCTCGAAGCCGATGATTCCCATGCCCGCGAACGTGTCCCGCATACGGGTACCGAAGAGGCCGATGTCCTTGAGCGTAGGCACGATCCGCGAGAACAGGTAGGTCTGGAACATGCGGTAGTGCTCGGATGATCGCATATGGCTGATGCAGTCGTCAGCGTCCACGTCGAGATTCCGCCAGACTTCCTCGCCCAGGAAGCGCTGTTGCATCAGATGGCATGCCTCCGCGCAGAACTCCTCGCGTTCGTTCCGTTCCGTTTCGGTCAGTTCGGGATAGTAATCACGCAACGCCAGCCTCCCGAAAGCGACATGACGCGCCTCGTCCTGCATCACGTAGGCATTCAGCGCCTTGGCCAAGGGCTCGCTGGCGTGGTCCCGGATCAAGCTGAAGGCGGCAAGGGCCAGTCCCTCGATCAGCACCTGCATACCGAGATACGTCATGTCCCACCGGGAATCCGCGATCACGTCGTTGAGCAGCGCCTTCAGCCCCGGGTTGATGGGATAGGCCAGGCGCAGCTTCTCCCGCAGATACCGGGAGTACACCTCGACGTGCCGGGCCTCGTCCATCACCTGGGTCGCCGCGTAGAACTTGGAGTCGAGGTCGGGAACCGTGTGCACGATCTTCGACGAGCAGATGAGCGCACCCTGTTCACCGTGCAGGAACTGGGAGAACTGCCAGGCGGCCAGGTGGTGGCGGACCGTGCCCCGCTCCTTGGCGCCGAGCCGCTCCCACACCCGGGTCCCGTAGATCGCGATCGTCTCCTCGGGCACCCCCATGGGGTCGTCCAGGTCGATCTCGGTGGACCAGTCGATCCGTTCGTTGGCGTCCCACTGCTTCTGTTTGCCCTTTTCGTACAGGCCGAGCAGCCGGTCACGCCCCTCGTCATACTCCCAGTCGAAGACCGTGGTGGAACCGTCGGGGACCTGCCACCGGGTCTGTTCGACGGGCAGCGCGTAGATGCGAGTGCTCACGAAAATCCCTTCTCCGGGGTGACCGCCTCGTCAGTCTGGAGGAGCGGCGCCCCCGGATGCAGCGGGGATATCCCTGGGTTTTCCCCGGCCGGCCGTCGCGCGGCCCCGGGGGCATCTTCGCGTTTCCGCCTGTCGTGATGACGTCGATCTCCGCCCCGCCACCGCGGCGAGTGCCGTCGGCTAGGGTGACGTCTTTGTGAACGAGCCGACGCTTCCCCGAACTTGACGGCCGGAAGTCTTTCACTCGCCACGGCGGCTCGCTCACACGTATCAGCCATGACCCGCATCAGCTGAGAGGGACATCGGTGGATCATGCTGTCAACAGTGATCAGGATTTCGCCGGGGGGAACCGGGGACTGGTCGGCCGCAGAGCGACGCTGGAATCCCTGGAGCACTCCCTGACCCAGTTACAGGCGACCGGCACTCCCCGCGTGGTCCTGGTGACCGGCGACCCGGGCGTGGGCAAGACGGCACTGCTCGGGGAGTTCGCGGACAAGGCACGCGCCCGGGACGCCGTGGTGGCCACCGGGCGGGCCGGCGCGTCCCTGGGCACGTCCCTGGGCGCGTTCGCCGACGCCTTCGACGAACAGCGCGAACTGGTACGCACCGTGCTGGCCGACTGGCCGCGGGAACGCCGCGAGCTGATGACCCGCATCCTCCGCGGCGAGCACGCGCGCCATGATGTGGCCGCGGCCGAGGGGCAGCCGGGGCGCAGAGTGGTCCACGAACTCGTCGAGGCCCTCGCCAGACCCAGCCTCGTGCTGGTCCTCGACGACCTGCACCTGGCCGACCCGGACTCCCTCGATCTGCTCGCCGGGCTGCTGCGCCGGCCGCCACGGGCCCGGTTCCTGGCCGTCCTCGGCTACCGCGACCGGCAGACACCGGAGCGGCTGCGCACGGCCGTCCACGGCCGGTCGGAGCGGATCGCGCTCGACCACCTCCCGCTGACGCCGCTGTCCGAACAGGACGTCGACCTGCTGCTCACCGGCACCACCGCCCTGTGCCGCAAGGAGCTGTACCGCCGCAGCGGTGGCAATCCCGGCTATCTGCGCATGCTCCTCACCGAGCGCTCCGCCGAGGCGCGCGCCGGCATCCTCGACGAACTGGTCCCGCTTTCACCGCCGGTGCGCCGTACCGTGCAGGCGGCGGCGATCATCGGCTGCGAGTTCGACGCGGAACTGCTGACGCGGCTGCTGGAGGAACCCGAGACGGCCGTGCTGGCGGCGCTCGGCGAACTGGTGCGCCGCGACATCGTCCGGCCGGTGGCCGCCGGCCACCACTTCGTCTTCCGCCACCCGGTGGTGCACCGCGCGATCTACGACGCGGGCGATCTGGCGTGGCGGGTGGAGATGCACGCGCGGGCCGAGGAGGCGCTGCGCGGCCGCGGCGCGTCGGCGATCGAGCGGGCCCCGCACGTGGAGCAGTGCATCAGGTTCGCGGAGTCGGAGGCGGTCGACCTGCTGTGCACGGCGGCCCGTTCGGTGGCGGCCACGGAACCGGCCCGCGCCGCGGCCTGGTTCCGCACCGCCCTGCGGGTGCTGCCGCGCGGCGCCGGTCTCGCGGTGCCCAGGGCCCGGCTGCAGACGGAGCTGGCGCGTGCCCTGGCGGACCGGGGCCGGCTCCGCGAGGCCAGGGAACTCGTCCACGAGGCGCTGCGCGTGCTGCCGCGGGAACCCGCCGCCGACCACGCCGAGGCGGTCGTGCTCGCCGCCACCGTGCAGCGGATGCTCGGTGCCCGCGAGGAGACCGAGGTGATGCTGCGCCGGGAGCTGGACGATCTGCCGTCCCAGGACGAGGTGGTCGCCGCCGCCCTCAAGTGCCAGCTGGCGGCCGGTCAGCTCTACACCGCCTGCCACGACGGAAGCGCCGTCCGGTGGACCGAGGAGGCCCTGGAGGTCGCGGGCCGCACCGGCCGGCGCGCGTTGCAGGGCTCCTGCCTCAGCCTGCTCGCCCTGATCGAGGCGGCCGAAGGCGGCGGGCGGTCCGGGACCGGACGGCTTGCCGAGGCGGTCCGGATCCTGGACGGCATGCTCGACGACGAACTGGCCGGCAGCCTCGACGCCGCCCTGTGGATCGGCTGGAGCGAGATCCTCGGCTGCGCCTGGGACGACGCCCTGCGTCACTTCCGCAAGGCCGTCGACTTCGCCACCCGCACCGGCCACCTGCTCTATCTGCCGCACCTGCTGGTGGGCCAGTCCTACGCCCTGTTCGCCCGGGGCGAGCTGTCCGAGGCCCGGATCGCCGCCGAGCACGCGGTCCACCTGACCGCGGACGCGGAGTGCCTGGAGGGGGTGATCAACGCGCACGCCATGCAGGCACTCGTCGACGTCGCCCGGGGACACACGGACCGCGCCCTCGAAGCCGCGCTCACCGCGACCGTCCACCCCCGCCACTCGGCGAGCAACTGGAAGGAGGCGATGGCCCTGCGCATCCTGGCCGAGGCACGGCTGGCGAGCGGCGATCACGAGGGGTGCCTGGCGGTGGTCTCCGAGGCCGGCGGCCCGGACCTGCCGACGGCGGACGCCGGCTCCCGCCCGGTCTGGTACGAGATGCTCACCCGCGCCGAGCTGTCCGCCGAGCGGTACGCCCGGGCCGCCTACTGGGCCGCCCGGGCCGCCTCCGCCGACCCCTGCGGGGCCATGGCGGAACTGGCCCGGGCGCAGGTGCTCACGCACACCGACCCCGGGCAGGCGCTGGGCCCCGCCGAGCGTGCCGTGGCGGGGCTGGAGTCCTCGGGGCGGGTGCTCGACGCGCTGCGGGCGCGGATCGTGCTGGGGGTCGCTCTGTGGCACCAGGACCGTTTCGACGACGCGGCACGGGAGCTGAAGGCCGCGGGGGCGGCCCTCGACCAGTGTGGCGCGGTACCGCTGGCCCGGGCGGCCCGCCAGGAGCGGCGCAGACTCGCGGCGCGTGCCCCGCGGGCCAGGGGACCGGTCGGTGGTTCGGACATCCTGCCGGCCCTGACCGGCCGGGAACGGCAGATCGCGGATCTCGTCGGGGAGGGGCTGACCAACCGGCTGATCGCCAGACGGCTGCACATCGCGGAGAAGACCGTCGAGATGCATCTGTCGCGTGTCTTCGCGAAGCTCGGCGTGTCCAACCGGGCCGCGGTGGCGGCCGTGATCACCCGGGAGCCGCCCGGCTGGGCGACGCCCAGGCCGGCGTGAGGTCCGGGCCCGTCCCCTCCCGGAGCGGGTCCCGCACCGCTTGGGGCCGGTCCCCGCCGGATGCCGGCGGGTCCTGAAGTGCGGGGCCCTCGGCGCTTCCGGCCGGCCCCAGCGGGATGCCGGCGATGGCGCCGACGAAGCGGGCGAGCATCCCGGCGACGGTGTCGGCCGGGTCCTCCTCCCCGCGCGCCTGCTCCCCGGGGTCGTGTGCGCTCTCCGCGTACGGCAGGACCCACCTCGGTACGATCACGCGTGCCGCCTTCCTCACAGGGGGATGTTGCTGTGCTTCTTGGGCAGAGCCGCGACCCTCTTGGTGCGCAGCGAGGCCAGCGCCCGGGCGACCGCGAGCCGGGTCCCGGCCGGTGTCACCACGTCGTCGATGCAGCCGCGCTCGGCCGCCACGTAGGGGCTGATCAGCTGCTCCTCGTAGGTCTCGGTCAGCCGGGCCTGCAACCGCTCGGGGTCGTCGGCGGCCCTCAGGTCGCGGTGGAAGAGCATGTCCACCCCTCCCCGCGCCCCCATCACGCCGATCTCGGCGGTCGGCCAGGCGAAGCAGATGTCGGCGCCCAGTTCCTTGGAACCCATGGAGGCGTAACCACCGCCGTAGGCGCGCCGGGTGACGACCGTCACCTTGGGCACGGTGGACTCGATGTAGGCGAAGCCGAGCTTGGCTCCGCGACGGATGATGCCGCCGTGCTCCTGCACCGTGCCGGGCAGGAAGCCGGGCACGTCGACGAAGGTGAGCAGCGGCAGGTTGAAGGCGTCGCAGAACCGTACGAACCTGGCGGCCTTCTCGGACGCGTCGATGTCCAGCGAACCGGCCAGGTGCAGCGGCTGGTTGGCCACGACACCAACGGTGGCGCCCTCCACCCGGGCGAAACCGCAGATGATGTTGCGGGCGAAGTCCTGCTGGATCTCCAGCAGATCACCGTCGTCGACCACCGCCTCGATGGCGGTGTGCATGTCGTACGGCGTCTCGGGGCTGTCCGGGATCAGCCTGTCCAGCGCCCGGTCGCGCTCGGTCGGCCCCCTGTCGGCCGGCGCCACATAAGTGGGGGGTTCGGTGGCGTTGTTGGCCGGCAGGAAGGACAGGAGGTCCTTGACGAAGGCGATCGCCTCCTCCTCCCCGTCGGCGTTGTAGTGGGCGCTGCCGGTGCGGCGGGTGTGCACCGCGGCGCCGCCCAGCTCCTCCAGACCCACGCTCTCGCCGGTCACCGCCCTGATGACGTCCGGGCCGGTGACGAACATGTGCGAGGTCCGCTCCACCATGACGACGAAGTCCGTGGCGGCGGGCGTGTAGACGGCGCCCCCGGCGCACATGCCCATGATCAGGGAGATCTGCGGGACCATGCCCGACGCCTGGACCGTGCGGCGGGCCACCTGCCCGTACGCGGACAGCGCGAGCACGCCCTCCTGCAGTCTCGCCCCGCTGGAGTCGTTGATGCCGATGACGGGGCATCCGGTGCTCATGGCGAGGTCGAGCAGCTTGCCCACCTTGACCCCGAAGACCTCGCCGACGCTGCCGTTGAAGGACGTGGCGTCCTGGGCGTAGACGCACACCTGACGGCCGTCCACGGTGCCGACGCCGGTGATCACGCCGTCGCCGTAGGGCCGCTGGGCGTCGATGCCGAACGCGGTCGAGCGGTGCCGGGCCAGGGCGTCGGTCTCCATGAACGAGCCCTTGTCCAGCAGCAGTCCGATGCGTTCCCGCGCGGTCAGCCGGCCGAGGATGCGCTGCCGCTGCGCGGCCCGTGACGAACCGGGCTGAAGCGCCCGGCTCTTGCGTTCCTCCAGTTCGGCGATCCGTTCCGCGGTGGTCCTGCGGGTGAGCGTGACGCGGGCGGCGGAACCGGCGTCCTCGGTGGAATTCATCGGGCTCCTTGTGCGGCGGCGCCGTGGCGGGCACCGAAGGCGTGGGCGAACTCGGTGGTCATGCGCCCGACGGTGGACAGCTGCTCCTGGACGCGCGTACCGCGCCCGCCCTGCGCGGTCAGCGCCACGCCGAGCGGCACCGGCCAGCCCCGCAGGGCGTGCACGATGGAGCGGAGCGCGGCCATCGTGGTGCCCCCGGACTGGGGGCCGTCGCAGCTGACCACACAGCCCACCGCCCTGCCGTGCAGGTAGGGCCGGTGGTCCTCGCGCAGGTCCTCCAGGAAGTCGAGGGCGTTCTTCAGCAGCGCGGCGACCCCTCCGTGGTAGCTGGGGGTGGCCAGGACGACGCCGTCCGCGCGGGCCAGCAGGGCCAGCATGTGCCGGACGGCGGGCCCGCGTTCGCGGTGGTGCGGCAGGAACAGCGGAAGTGTCCCGAGGAAGGCGCCGTCCAGCTTCACGGTGCGGGCGCCGGACGCCTCCGCGCCCCGCAGCGCCAGGGTCAGCGCCCAGTCGGTGGTGGAGTCCGCCCGGCCGGTGCCGCCCACTCCCACCACCAGGGGCCCGTCGCCCCCGGCGGTCGTCCCGCCGCCGTTCACCGGCCGGCGGTGCGCAGGCTCAGTGGCCGCATGTCGGTCCACACCCGCTCGATGTGCTCCAGGCACTCGGCCCGGCCACCGGAGAACCCCTCCCGGCGCCAGCCCCCGGGGACCGGCAGGCCGGCGTCCCACAGGGCGTACTGTTCCTCGTCGTTGACGACCACCGCGTACGCGGCGGTGCCGGTGTGCTCGGTGTGTTCGGCGGTCATGTCCCTCTCCCTTGACTGGTCCTGGCTACTTCCGTGTGTCCTTGACGATCCGGCCGCCCTTGACCACCAGCACCACGCGGTCGGGGTCGTCGAAGAGTTCCGGCTCGGCGAGCGGGTCGAAGTCCACCGCGATCAGGTCGGCGAGCTTGCCGGTCTCGATGGAGCCGATCCGGTCCGCGACGCGCATGATGCGGGCGTTGACCGAGGTGGCGGACATGATGGCCTCGCGGGCCCCGAGGACGCGCGCCTTGAGGGCGATCTCCAGCCCGCGCCGGTTCTGGTTCGGCCCGATGAGGTCGGAGCCCGACCCGATGGGCACGCCCGCGGCGCGCGCGGCGAGCAGACCGTCGGTCATGCCCTGGAGGGTGTCGCCGACCCGGCAGCGGATCTGCTCGGGCAGCCCGTGCTGGTCGAAGTTCTCCTCCAGCACCTTGGCGATGGCCAGGGTCGGCACCAGGCTCACCCCGCGCTCGGCCATCATCGCGGCCGTCGCCTCGTCGATCCCGGTGCCGTGCTCGACGCACTCCACACCCGCGCCGACGGCGTTGCGGACGCCGGCCACGTTGTGGGCGTGGACCGTGACATAGGTGTGCCGGGCGTGCGCCTCGGCGACCGCGGCGGCGATCTCCTCGACCGTGAACTGCGTGTCCTCCAACGAGTCCGAGAGGGAGACCACTCCTCCCGTGACGGCCATCTTGAGGAACGACGCTCCCTGCCGGAAGCACTCCCTGGCGGCCTTGCGCACCTCGTCGCAGCCGTCGGAGATACGGCCCACGGCGGTGAGCCCGCGGACCCGGAAGTGGAAGGTGGCGTCCGGCGGCAGGAAGGGCGATCCCAGGTGCCCGTGGCCGCCGCCCTGGACCAGCGGGGACGCCGAGGCCCAGATGCGCGGCCCCGGCACCAGGCCCCGGCCGACGGTGCGCAGGATGCCGTGGTCGATGCCGCCGCAGTCGCGCACCGCGGTGAAACCGGCGTCCAGGGTCTGGCGCAGGGTGCGGAAGATGTCGGCGGCCCGCTCGGCGACGGACAGCTCCATGTTGAGCACCGCCCGGGTCTCGCTGGAGTGCCCGATGTGCACGTGCGCGTCGATGAGACCGGGCAGCAGGGTCAGTCCGCCGAGGTCGAGCACATCGGCGTCACCGACCGGCCCGCGGTCGTCGACCGCGCCGATCCGGTCGTCCTCGATCCGGACCGCGCCGCCCCGGACGGGGTCGTTGCCCAGACCGTCGAGGACGGCGGCTCCGGTCAGCAGCAGTGTCATGTCAGTTCTCCCTTGCACGCGGGCGCGTGGTGGTGGCGGCCTCGGTGCCCGACGGGTCCCGGGGCGGGGGCAGCAGCCCCCGGCGTACGAAGAAGCCGAGCATCCGGGCGAAGTAGCGGCCGTCCAGGGCGGGCGCCCCGTCCAGCTCGGCCCCGGCGTGTTCCCGGACGTTGGCGCAGTCCATGACCGGCATCCGGCGGTCGGGCACCTCCCCGATCATGGCCAGCAGCGGTGCCAGCGCGTTGTCGTCGCCCTCGCTCTCGACGCGTTCGACGAGTGCCGTGCGCCAGGCGTCGAACGCGACACCGCGGACGGAAAAGCCGTGGTCCCGGATGTGTCCGAAGATGTCGTCCCAGGCCAGCGGCCGGGGGTCGATGGCGTGGTAGGTGCGGCCGAGGGCCTTCGGCCGCCCGGACAGGGCGACGACGAGCCGCGCGAAGTGGTCGACGGTGCCCACGGACAGCGCGTAACGGCGCCGCGGGGCCAGGCCGAGCTGTACACAGCCCTGGATGACCTTGGTGATGTAGTCCTCGCTGTTGGCCGCGCCGCTGCGCGAGTCGGGCAGGACCCCGCCCGCCCGGTAGACGGAGACGGGGACGCCGCGCTCGCGGGCGAGATGGATGATTCCCTCGGCGACCCACTTGCTCTGGCTGTAGGCGGTGTCGTGGCCGACGGGCGGCGGCAGCGGGTCGTCCTCGTGGACGCGTTCGGTGTCGCCGTGCATCGCGCCGGCGAGCACGGCGAGGGTGGAGATGTGGTGGACGGGCTTGAGCCGCTTGCGCGTGGCGAGCCGCAGGATCTCCTGGGTGCCGAGGACGTTGGCGGCCTTCAGGGCCCGGTAGGGGCGCACGAAGTTCACCCAGGCGCCGCAGTGGTGGATGGCGTCGATCCGGTCGGCCAGTTCGTCGAAGGCGGCCTCGTCCAGCCCGAGCCGGGGCCGGGCCAGGTCACCGGTGACGACCCGGAGACGAGGGCTGTCACCGCCCCGCAGTCCGTACGAGGCCAGGGCCGCGCGGATCCGCTCCAGGCCCTCCTCGGCGGACCGGGCCCGGACGAGGCAGACGACGTCGGCCGGGGTCTGCCGCAGCAGTTCGGCGCAGAGGAAGGCCCCGACGAACCCGGTGGCCCCGGTGAGCAGCACGGCCCGGGGCGGACGCCGGGGATCCGGCGCGGGCAGTCCGGCGGCGGTGATCTCCTCGTCGAGCCTGACCTCGGCGTCCAGATCGGGGCCCTCGGGGGCGGGCCGCCCGTCGCCCGCGAGGATCCGGTCCACGAGCGCCGCCAGGGAGGCGACCGTGGGGGCGCCCAGGACGTCGCGGGCGCTCAGCCCGGTGGCGCCCGCGCGGCGCAACTGACGGGTCGCCTGGGTCACCATCAGGGAGTGTGCCCCGAGGTCGAAGACGTCCTCGTCGACGTCGATCGTCTCCAGGCCCAGCAGGTCGCACCAGATGCGCGCCACCTGCCGTTCGCGCTCGGTGCGGGGTGCGCCGCCCTCCTCCGGCGGATCGTTTCGCCCCTGGGGCCCGACGGGCTCGGGTGCGGCGGTGGGTCCGGCCGCGGTGGTGGGTTCAGGTGCGGTGGTGGGTCCGGCCGCAGTGGTGGGTTCGGATGCGGCGGTGGGCCCGGCTGCCGCGGCGGGCTCCGGCGGCGCCTGCCGCGGGAGGGCGCCGCCGTGCTCCACCCAGTGCCGCGGCCCGGCGAACACGCGCCCCGGCAGCGGGACGCGGCGCGGGACGGCGGCACCGTGGAAGGCCCTCCAGTCCACGGGGACACCCGACTGCCACAGTCGGCCCATGGCGGCCACCAGGTGCGCCAGGTCGGGCAGCGGATCCCGGGGCAGCCCCATGGTGGGCACGGCCACGGGGGCGGGGGCCAGCTGCTGGACCGTGGCCAGCTGGGTCAGCGCGCGCCCCGGGCCGACCTCGACCAGCACGCGGCCGGGCCGGTCGAGCACCGTACGCAGTCCGTCGGCGAAGCGGACCGGCTGCCGCAGGTGCCGCGCCCAGTGGCCGGGGTCCTTCACCTGCGCCTCGTCGGCCCAGTCGCCGGTCACCCCCGACACGTACGGGATGCCGGGGGACGACGGGCGCAGCGCCGACAGCCGCTCGGTGAAGTCGGGCAGGTACGGCTCGACCATCCACGAGTGGCTCGCCACCGGCACGCCGACCTTGCGGCAGTCCACGTCCCGTGCCCGCAGCCGGGTCAGCAGCGCGGCGACGTCCTCGTCGGGTCCGGCCACGACGGTCAGCTCCGGCGCGTTCACGGCGGCGACCGACAGCCGGTCGCCCAGCATCGGCAGCAGCCGCTCCTCCGGCAGCGCGACGACGAGCATCCGGCCCGGGGGCATCGCGGCGAACAGCTCACCGCGCGCCCAGGTGATCTCGAGGGCGTCGGGCAGGGTGAGGACGCCCGACAGGGCCGCGGCCACGTACTCGCCGAGGCTGTGCCCGATCATGGCGGCCGGGCGGATGCCCCAGGCCATGAGCTGCCGGGCCAGCGCGTACTCCACGGTGAACAGCGCGCAGACCGCGCCCGCGCCCTGCCCGCGCCCCATGGTGGCCGCCCCGCTCACCAACTGCCTGCCCTCCAGCGGGGGGAAGGCCGAGGGGAACAGCAGACGCCTGAGGTCGAAGCCGAGCCGGTCCTCCAGCAGCCGCGCGCACCGGTCCACCTCCTCGCGGAAGACCGGTTCGGCGCGGTAGACGTCGAGCCCCATGTCGGGGTGCTGCATGCCGCCCCCGGGGAACATGAAGACGGCCTCGTGGGCGCCCTCCGGCGCCGGGCGGACGGTCAGCCGGCCCGGGTCGGTGCCGCGCAGGGCGTCCACGGCGTCGCCGCGGTCGCGGCAGACCGCGAACCCGCGCACCGCGAAGGCCCTGCGGCCTTCCTGGAGCGTGAACGCCACGTCGTGCAGCGGAAGGCCGGCGCCGGGGCCGTCCAGGTGGTCGGCGAGGCCGGCCGCGCCGGACGTGACGGCCTGCCGGGTGTCGCCGGACACCGGCAGCAGTTGCCAGGGGCGTGCGGGGGCGGCGGGCCGCGGCACCCGGGGAGCCTGTTCGAGGACGACATGGGCGTTGGTGCCGCCGACGCCGAAGGCGCTGACTCCCGCTCGTCGCGGCCCGTCCGGACGCCAGTCGCGGGCCTGTGCCGGAACGTAGAACGGCGTGCGGTCCAGGCGCAGTTCCGGGTTGGGCGTACGGAATCCGAGGGCGGGCGGGATGATCCCGTGGTGCACGGCGAGGGCCGCGCGCATCAGGCCGGCGGCGCCCGCGGCCGCGTCCAGGTGCCCGATGTTCGCCTTGACCGAGCCGAGCGCGCAGCGTCCGCCCGTGTCGCCGAACGCCTGCGCCAGGGCGGTCACCTCGATGGGGTCGCCGACCCGGGTGGCGGTGCCGTGCGCCTCCACGTATCCCACGGTCGCCGGGTCGACGCCGGCCAGGGCGAGCGCGGTGGCGACGACCCTGGCCTGACCGTCCACGCCCGGCGCGGTGAAGCCCGCCTTGAGCGATCCGTCGTTGTTGACGGCGGAGCCCCGCAGGACCGCGTAGACGTGGTCGCCGGCGGCGAGCGCGTCGGACAGCCGGCGCAGGACCAGCACCACGACGCCGTTGCCGGGCACCGTGCCCCCGGCCTCGGCGTCGAAGGGCCGGCAGTGGCCGTCGGCGCTGAACAGGCCGCTCTCCGCGACCGGGTAGCCGGACTTCAGCGGTACGTTCACGGTGACCCCGCCGGCCAGGGCGATGTCGCACTCGTGGCCCAGCAGCGACTGGCAGGCCACATGGGTGGCGACCAGCGAGGTCGAGCAGGCGCTCTGCACCGTGTAGGCGGGACCGTCCAGGTCGAGCAGGTGGGCGACGCGGGTGGCGAGGAAGTCCTTGTCGTTGTAGATCCTGGCGGCCGCGGCTATCGGGGACCGCTGGAAGCGGGCGTTGGTGGCCAGGTTCGCGGTGAGGTACTTGTTCATGAACGAGCCGGCGAAGACACCGACCGACGCGTCCACGCGTGCCGGGTCGTAACCGCTGTTCTCGAACGCCGCCCACGCGGTCTCGCAGAAGAGCCGGTGCTGGGGGTCCATGGCCTCGGCCTCGGCGGGGCCCAGCCCGAAGAAGGCGGCGTCGAACCGGTCGGCGTCGGGCAGATGCCCGGACACCGGCACATGGTCGGGGTCGTCGGCCACCGCCGGGTCGACGCCCGCGGCCAGGAGTTCCTCCCGTCCGAACCGGGTGAGGGACTCCACCCCTTCGCGCATGTTGTGCCAGAAGGTGTCCGCGTCGCGGGCCCCGGGGACCCGGCAGCCCAGCCCGATGAGGGCCACCGCCTCGATGTCCTCGTCCATGCCGTCTCGTCCCCCGTCGCTCATGTGTCCCTCCGCTCGCGTCGCAGCTTCCCGTGGCGGCCGCGCGCCTGTGCCTGCCGGGCGGCGCGCCGGCGCGCCGCGTCCCGCAGTCCGCCGCGTGCCGCGGCGTCCCCGTCGGCGGCGTCCGCGAACGCCGCGGCCAGCGCCCGGACGGTGGGGTGGCGGAAGATGTCCACCAGCGTCAGGTGTTCGCCGAGCACCGGTTGCAGCCGCGTCCGGGCCTGCACGGCGAGCAGGGAGTTGCCGCCGCGCTCGAAGAAGTTGTCGGTCACGCCCAGCCGTTCGACCCGGAGCACGCCGGTGAGGACCTCGGCGGTGCGCCGCTCCAGTTCGTTGCCCGGGGGTTCGCCGGACGCGGTGCCGCGCGGCCGGGGCGCGGGCAGCGCCGCCTTGTCGACCTTGCCGTTCGGGGTCAGCGGCAGCGCGTCGAGCAGGACGATCTCGGCGGGGACCATGTGGGCGGGCAGGGCGCCGGCGGTGTGCGCCGTCAGCTCGGCGGGATCCGGGGCGCCTTCGGCGGTGGCGCCGACGACGCAGTACGCCACGATCCTGGCGTGGTTCCCTTCGCCGCGCACCGTGACGGCCGCCGCGCGCACGCCCGGGTGCTCGCGCAGGACGTTCTCGATCTCGCCCGGTTCGATCCGGTGGCCGTGCAGCTTGACCTGCTGGTCCAGCCGGCCGAGGAACTCCAGGTGCCCGTCGGCGCGCCGCCGTACCAGGTCACCCGTGCGGTACAGGCGCCCGCCGTCCCCGGCGAAGCGGTCCGGAAGGAAACGCTCGGCGGTCAGCGCGGGCCGGCCGAGGTAGCCGCGGACGATGCCCGGGCCGCCCAGGAGCAGTTCGCCCGGGCTGCCCAGCGGCGCGGGCCGCAGACGGGCGTCGACGACGTGGGCCCGGGCGGCGGACAGAGAGGTGCCGATGGTCACCGGACCGGTCTCGTCGATCACCGCGGAACTCGCCCACACCGTGGCCTCGGTGGGGCCGTACATGTTGTACGCCCGTCCCGGCAGCAGCCCGGCGAGGTCCCGGGCGAGCGGGCCGGGCAGGGCCTCACCGCCCACCAGCAGCCGGTCGAGCCCGGCGAGCGCGTCACGGGCCCCGGGGTCGGCGGCCAGGACGCCGGCGAGCGAGGGGGTGCACTGCAGATGGGTGACGCCGTGCCGGACGAGCTGACGGCCGATCGGCTCGTCGGCGAGGGCCCTGCGCCGGCGGTCCTCCGACAGCTCCCGCACCCTGGGCAGGAACTCCAGCGCCGCGAGCACCTTCTCCGGCGGCACGCCGAAGTCGATGAGGCAGGCGATCTCGTCGGCGCCGGCGCCCTTGAGGCGGTCGACGACGTCGGCGCAGTGTTCCGGGGTGCCAAAGAGTCCCGAGGTCTCGAAGAAGCGCTCGAAGGCGCGTTCCACCAGGGCATCGAGTTCCGCCTCGGGCAGCAGCCGCGGGTCCGACTCCTGGCCCAGGGCCCCGCCGAGTCCGGAGAGCAGGTCGAAGGACGACTTGATGTACGCGCACAGCGGCGCCCGCACCGTCTCGCGTACGGCGTCGGTGTCGGTGCCCACGAAGGTGTGCAGCATCAGGCTGACGTGTCCGTCACCGGGATGACCGGCCTCGCGCCAGGCCTCGCGGTAGAGGCGGATCTTCCCGGCCAGTTGCTCGGCGGTGTGGCCCAGCAGGTGGGTGAGCAGTCCCGCGCCCGCCTCACCGGCCAGGCGGAAGGTCTCGGGACTGCGCGCGCTGGTGATCCACACGGGCAGCTCGGGCTGGAGCGGCGGAGGGAAGATCCGCACCTCGCTGTCCTTGCCGGTGCCGTTGCGGCGGGTGACGGTGCCGCCCCGCCACAGGGACCGCAGCTCGGTCAGGGCCTTCAGCATCCGCTCCTTGCGGTCGTGGTAGCGGTCGGGGGCGAGCACGAAGTCGTCCGGCTGCCAGCCGGAGGCGACGGAGATGCCCGCCCGGCCGCCGGAGAGGTGGTCGACGACCGCCCACTCCTCGGCCACCCGGAGCGTGTCGTGCAGCGGCAGGACGACCGATCCCGCCCGGACGGCGACGCGCTCGGTGACGGCGGCCACGGCGGCGGCGGTGACCGCCGGATTCGGGTAGAGCCCGCCGAAGGTGTGGAAGTGCCGCTCGGGCGTCCACACGGCGGTGAAGCCGTGGGCGTCGGCGAACCGCGCGCCCTCCAGCAACAGCCGGTAGGCGTCCGAGGCCCCCGCGTGGTCGGGGCTTCCGCCGAAGTAGAAGAGGCTGAAGCCGACGGCCCGGGCCTGGTCCGCCGCGGTCACCGGGGCACCGCCGGTGCCTGCGGTGACGGCGGTCGGCTCGTCGCCGCGCACGACGATCCGGTGCCCCCGGGTCAGCGGCCACAGCAGTTCCAGCACGGAGATGTCGAAGGACATCGAGGTGACGGCGAGCCAGGTGGCACCGGGGCCGGCGTCCTCCAGCCGCCGGTCCATGGCGGACAGGAACCAGGACAGGTTGGTGTGCGTCACCATGACGCCCTTGGGCCGGCCGGTCGAGCCGGAGGTGTAGATGACGTAGGCGAGCCGGTCGCCGCCCGCCGGGGCGGGGACCTCCCGGTCCGCCGCCGCGTCCCGCGGGGCCGGGTCGTCCGTCAGCAGCGGTGTCGCCGAGGTGCCGGGGAGCCGGTCCACCAGCCCGCGGCGGGTCACCACGAGCGGGGTCCGGGAGTCCTCGACCATGAAGGCGAGGCGTCGCGCCGGGTAGGCCGGGTCGAGGGGGAGATAGGCGCCCCCCGCCTTGAGCACGGCCAGGAGCGCCACGACGAGCTGTGGGGAGCGGTCGAGGCAGACGCCCACCGGGGTGTCCGCCCGCACCCCGGCGGCGCGCAGGCGGCCGGCCAACTCGTCGGACCGGCGGTCGAGTTCGCGGTAGGTGAGCGGTGCGCCCCCGTCCCGCGCGGCTGCCAGCACGGCGACGGCGTCCGGGGTGCGGCGCGCCTGGCGGCGCACCAGCTCGTGGACGGGCGCCGGCCGCGGGTCCGTTGCGGGCGCGGGGTTCCACGCGGTGAGAATGTGCCGTTCCTCTTCCGGGGTGAGCACGGGAAGCGCTCCTACCGCAAGGTCCGGGTCGGCGACCGCGGCGGTGAGGAAGGTGCGGTAGTGGGCGGCGAACGCCTCCACCGTCCGCCGGTCGAAGAGGTCGGTGCTGTACTCCAGCCGGGCCCGCAGCCGGTCACCGCTGCGGGTCAGGCTCATGGTGAGGTCGAACTTGGCGGTCGCGGTGTCCCCGGGCTCCATGCGGACGGTGCAGCCGGGCAGGACCAGTCCGGTCCCGTCCTCCTCGTGGTAGCTGAACATCAGCTGGAACAGCGGGTTGTGGGCGGGGTCGCGCTGCGGCCGCAGTTCCTCGACCAGCCGCTCGAAGGGCAGGTCCTGGTGGGCGACGGCGGCCCGGCTCTCGGCCCCGGCCCGTGCGACCAGCTCCCGGAAGGCAGGGTCGTCGTGGACGCCGATCCGCTGGACCACGGTGTTGGCGAAGAGGCCTATCAGGCGTTGCCAGTCGGCGTGCGGGCGGCCCGCGACCGGTGAGCCGACGATGACCTCCTCGGCACCGGTGTGTGCGTGCACGACGGCCGCGAACGCCGCCAGGAGGACGGCGAACAGGGTGGTCCCCCCGGTGCGGGCCAACTCCCGTGCCCGCTCGACGGCGTCGGAGGGCAGCCCGAGATCGACATGTCCGCCGCGGTGACTCTGCACGGGCGGCCGAGGCCGGTCGGCGGGCAGTGTGGCCAGCGCGGGCGCGCCGGCCAGCCGGCCCCGCCAGTAATCGAGCAGTTCGGCCAGCGGCCGGCCGGTGAGCAGTTCCTCCTGCCGCGCGGCGACGTGCCGGTACTGCGACGGCAGCGGCGCGGGCGGCGGAGTGTGCGGGTCCGGGCTCGCGAAACCGGCGTAGAAGGCGCCCAGTTCCTCGGCGAGCAGGTTGAGCGACCAGCCGTCGCAGGCGATGTGATGCAGCGTCAGGCACAGCCGGTGCTCCCGCGGTGCCAGCCGCAGCAGCACCGGCCGGAGCATCAGGTCCGACTCCAGGTCGAACACCGTGCGGGCCTGCTCGGCACAGAGGCGGTCGGCCTCGGCCGCCGGGTCCGCGGACCCGGACACGTCGATCAGCTCGACGGGGACGGGGGCGGCCGGCCGGACGAACTGCCGGGGCACGCCGTCCACCGGACGGAACACCGAGCGCAGCACCTCGTGGCGTTCGACCACGGCGGTCAGCGCGCGCTCCAGGGCGGAACGGTCCAGCGGCCCGCTGATCCGGTAGGTCAGCGGGACCACGTAGACGGCGCTGCCGGGGTCCAGCTGGTGGAGGAACCACAGCCGCTGCTGCGGGTACGACAGGGGGTGGTGCCGCTCGCCGATCCGCTGGCGGAGTCTGGCCGCCAGCCGCGCCCGCCGTTGCTCGGGTGATTCCCCGGGGTGGTCCTGCGGTGCCGGATGCCGCGTCATCGTTCGACCTCGCTGTCAGCCATGTCCGCCAGGAGCCGGGCCACTTCGTCGTCGGAGAGTTCGTCGAGCCGGGCGAGCAGCCGCTCGTCGTCGGTGGGGTCGTGCGCCGGGGCGCCGTCGCGGGGCGCGGCGGTCACCTCGGCGGCCAGCCGCGCCACCGTGGGCTCGGCGAGGAAGCGGCTGAGCGGTACGCGTACGCCGAAGTGCTCGCCGACTCCCGCCACCAGCCGCATCGCGAGCAGGGAGTTGCCGCCCAGGGTGAAGAAGTCGTCGGTGGCGCCGACGGAGGAGTGGCCGAGCAGTTCCGCCATCCGCTCGGCGACGGTGCCCTCGGTCGGGTTGCGGGGGGCGACCCGCCGCGTGGCGGAGGGCGCGGCCCTCGTGACCGCGGGCAGGGCCGCACGGTCGATCTTGCCGCTCGGGGTGAGCGGCATGGACGGCGGGAACCCGTACGCGGCGGGCAGCAGGTAGGCCGGCAGCACGGCCGCCAGGAACGTGCGCAGGTCCGCGGCGGACGGTGCCTCGGTGCCCGGCGGCGGGGTGACGTACGCGACCAGCCGGCGTCCCGCCGGGCCGTCGTCGACGACGACCGCGGCCTGGCCGACCGCCGGGTGGCGGGTGAGCGTGGCCTCCAGTTCCCGGGGCTCCACCCGGTAGCCGCGGATCTTGACCTGGTCGTCGGCGCGGCCGAGGAAGTCCAGGTCCCCGTCGGAGCGCCGGCGGACGAGGTCGCCGGTGCGGTACATGCGCGAGCCGTCGGCGGCGAACGGGTCGGGCAGGAAGCGCTCGGCCGTGGCCCCCGGCCGCGCCGCGTACCCGCGGGCCACGCCGGGCCCGCCGATGTACAGCTCGCCCGGGACGCCGGGCGGTACGAGACCGAGCCGGGCGTCGAGCACGTAGGCCGTGGTGTGGGCGATGGGCCGTCCGATGGGGACCGAGGCGGCTCCGGCGGGGACCGTGCGGATGCGGTGGCACACCGCGAAGGTGGTGGTCTCGGTGGGCCCGTAGCCGTTGCTGAGGGCGGCGGGCCGGCGGTCCGGGGCCTGTTCCAGCAGGGCGCGCACCCGCCCGGGGTGCAGGGCGTCCCCGCCGACGATCAGGTGTCCCAGACCGGCGAACGTGTCGGGGTGCCGGTTCATCACCTCGTTGAACAGGGCGGAGGTGAGGAACATGGCGGTGATCCCGTGACGGCGCAGCGCCTGCCGCAGTCCGCCGGGGGAGAGCAGTTCGTCCGTGTCGACGACGCACACGCAGCCGCCGTGCAGCAGCGCCCCCCACAGTTCGTAGGTGAGCGCGTCGAACGAGGCGTCGGCCACCTGGGCGATGCGCTCGTGCGGGCCGAAGTCGGCGTAGTCGGCGCCGCACACCAGCCGCAGCACCGCGCGGTGGGGCACCATCACGCCCTTGGGACGCCCGGTGGAGCCGGAGGTGAACAGGATGTACGCCAGGCTGTCCGCGGTGGCCCGCGACTCGGGCGGCCCGGGCGGTACGGCGGCCAGCTCGTCCTCGCCGAACGTCAGGACCCGCGCGCTCGTGCCGTCCCCGAGCCTGGACCGCAGGCCGGGGCGGGTGAGCACCAGGGGCGCCGTGGTGTCCTCCAGCATGGCCTCCAGCCGCGCCGCGGGGTACCGGGGGTCGAGCGGCACATAGGCCCCGCCCGCCTTCGTCACCGCGAGCAGCGCCGTCACCATCTCCTCGCCCCGGTCGAACAGGACGCCCACGGGGACGTCACGGTCCACTCCGGCGGCCCGCAGCAGCCGCGCCGTGCGGTTGGCCCGATCCTCCAGTTCCGCGTAGGTCACGGTGCGGTCGCCGTGGACGAGCGCGGGGGCGTCGGGGTGCCGGTCCGCGCACCGCGCGAACAGCTCGGGAAGGGTCAGCCCGGCGGGGTACGGGGTGTCCGCTCCCCGGGCCGCCCCGAGCACCTCGGCCTCGGCCGCCGGGGTGAGCAGGCCGACCCGGTCGACGGGTGTGTCGGGGGCGTCCAGGGCGTGGTCCAGCAGGGTGAGGTAGCTGTCCACGAGGGCGCGCATGGTGGCCGCGTCGAACAGGTCCGTGGCGTACTCCCACAGGAGGGTGACGGAGTCGTCGCCGGTGCCGTCCCCGGTGCCCGCGACGCCGTGTCCGGCGCGCTGTTCGGCGCGTGGCAGCACCACCACGTTGAGGTCGGTCTTCGCCGACTCGTTGTGCAACTCCCGTACGGTTCCGCTCAGTCCGGCGAAGCGCAGGTCGGGGATGTGGGAGTCGTGGAAGCTGAACATGACCTGGAACAGGGGATTGCGTGACGGGTCGCGCGGCAGGCGCAGTGCTTCCACGAGCCGGTCGAGGGGGACGTCCTGCCATTCGTGGGCACGCGCCGTGGTGGTGTGCACCTGGCGCACCAGCTCCCGGAAGGTGGGTGCCGCGGACAGATCGACGCGCAGCGGCAGGGTGTTGACGACCATGCCGATGAGGTTCTCGACCTCGGTGAGCCGCCGGTTGGCCACACCGGTGCCGACGACCAGGTCGCCCTGTCCGCTGTACCGGCTCAGTACGGCGGCGAAGCCGCTGAGCATGGTGGTGTAGAGGGTCACGGACGAGGCACGGCTGAACGCCCGCAGCCGGCGGGTGAGCGGCCCGGGCAGTTCCACGCGCAGCGCGGAGCCGGTGAAACTCTGCGCGCGGGGCCGGGGCCGGTCCGTGGGCAGTTCCAACGCCGGTGGTACGCCGTCGAGTTCGGCGGTCCAGTGCGCGAGGTGGGCGTCCAGGACGTCACCGGACAGCCAGGAGCGCTGCCACAGGGCGAAGTCCGCGTAGCTCGGGAGGTCCTCGCGGGCGGCGGGGACGCGTCCGGCCGCGAGGTCGGTGTAGACGCCGCGCAGTTCCCGGAGGAACAGGGCGAAGGACCAGCCGTCGTGGACGAGGTGGTGTTCGACGTGGACGAGGGTGTGGTCGTCGCAGGCGTGCCGGATCAGGACCCAGCGGGCGAGGGGCGGCGCGCCGAGGTCGAACGCCGGCCGCACCGTGTCCCGGACGGTCTGCTCGGTGCGCCGTGCCCGCTCGTCCTCCGGCAGGCCGGACAGGTCGACGAGCGGCAACCGGACCCGCATGGGCGGCTGCCGGAACTGCCGGGGCGCTCCGTCCACTTCGCGGTACGCCATCCGGAAGACGTCGTGGCGCCGCACGATCTCCGTGAGGGTGGCCGCGAGCAGGCGGTCGTCGAGCGGACCGCGCAGACGCAGGGTCGCCTGGGCGTTGTAGGCGAGGTTGCCGGGGGCCAACTGCTCCAGGTACCAGATGCGTTCCTGCGGGAAGGACAGCGGCACCCCCTCGCCGTCCGCGACGCCCGCCGGGGTGAGGGGCGGCACGGGCGGCGCGGTCCGGCGTGTGCCGCCGTCGGGGTCCCGGCCGGGCGTGCCGGTCTCCTCGTCGAGGTGGCGGGCCATGGCGCGTACCGTCGCGGCCTCGTACAGGGTCCGCAGGGACAGGTTCCTGCCCAGTTCCTCACGGACCCGGGCGGCGAAGCGGCCGGCGAGGAGGGAGTGCCCGCCGAGCGCGAAGAAGTCGGCGCCGGCCGGGACCGGGCCCCGGCCCAGCAGATCGCCGAGGATGCGGCAGAGATCCCGCTCCGTGGGCGTGGCGGGCGGGTCGGCGCTCGCCGGGACCTGCCCGAGGGCGGGCGCGGGCAGCCGGGCACGGTCGATCTTTCCGCTCGGGGTGAGCGGCATCCGCTCCAGTACGACGACGGCGGCGGGCAGCAGATGGGCGGGCAGCCGCCCGGCGAGGTACCGCCGCAACCGCTCGGCGCCGAGCCCGGCGCCCGTGGCGTAGCCGACGAGTTCGGGCCCCGCGTGGGTCTCCCGGACGGTCACCACCGCGTCCGTCACGTCGGGATGCTCGGCGAGGTGGTGGGCGATCTCGTCCGGCTCGACGCGGAAGCCGCGGATCTTGACCTGGTGATCGATGCGGCCCAGGAACTCCAGCGCTCCGTCCGGGTGCCGGACCACGCGGTCCCCGGTGCGGTAGACCCGTCTGCCGGGGGCGAGCGGATCGGGGACGAAGCGTTCCGCGGTCATGCCGGGCCGGCCGCGGTAGCCCCGGGCCACGCCGTCGCCGCCGACGACGAGTTCGCCGGGTGTCCCGTCGGGCAGCGGGCGCATGCGGTCGTCGACGACGAGGGCGTGCGCGCCGGGGACCGGCGTGCCGATGCGGGGCTTGCCGCCGCCCGGCGCGAGTTCGGCGACGGTGGCCCACACGGTGGTCTCGGTGGGACCGTACGCGTTGAACACGCGCCGGCCGGGCAGCCAGCGCTCCGCCAGGTGTTCGGGCAGCGCCTCGCCCGCGCAGATCAGCACGGCCAGGTCCGGCAGCCCGGCGGCCGGCAGGGTGGCCAGCACGGACGGCGGCAGCGTGACGCGGGTGATCCGCAGCTCGCGCAGGGCCCGGACGAGCTCCGGGCCGGGAGGTATGTCCTCGCGGGCGGCGAGGACGAGTGTCGCCCCGGCCGACAGGGCCATGACCACCTCGAACACGGACGCGTCGAAGCTGCTCGGCGCGAACTGCAGGACCCGGTCCCCGGGCGCCGTCCCGAACGTCCGCGCCTGCGCACGGGCGAGGTGCGCAAGGCCCCGGTGGGTGAGTTCGACGCCCTTGGGGCGGCCGGTGGAACCGGAGGTGTAGATGACGTAGGCGAGGTCGTCCGGGCGCACCCGGACGCGGGGGGCGGAGCCGGGGCGGGGGGCGGCGGACACCACCGCGGGGTCGAGGAACCCGGCCTTCCCGGCGGGCAGTCGCGCGGCCGTCGGCGCGTCCGCGATCACCAGCCGGACCCCCGAGTCCTCGATCATGTACGACAGCCGCTCGGCGGGGTAGCCCGGGTCCAGCGGCAGCCAGGCCGCTCCGGCCCGCAGCACGGCCAGCAGCGCCGCCGGGAAGTCGGGGGAGGCGCTCAGCGCCACTCCGACGAGGCTGCCGGCCGTGACCCCGCGCGCGGTCAGCTCGGCGGCGAGCGCCGCCGAACGGGCGTCCAGCTCCCGGTAGGTGATCCGCCGCCCGCGGTACTCCACGGCGACGGCGTCGCCGCCGGCCGCGGCGACGACGTCCTCGAAGATCTCGCAGAAATTCATCCCTGGTCCGTTCCCGCGGCACCGGCGACGGCTTCCTCCGGCGCACCCGCATTCGGCTTCGTATCCCTGGGCTCGTCGAAGTACCAGCGAGCTCTGCCCGGTTCCACGACCAATCGAGAGGTGTCTCCGAAAACGTATTCCGCGGCGCCCGGAAATTGCTCCCCGGTGTTATCGGCCGTGGCCATCTCTATTTCCGTCACGCGTTCCGCCGGTCCGTCCGCGAACACCATCTCCAGCCGCAGCCCGTACCCCTCGACGCACAGCCCGCCGGGCAGGGGGGCCACGGTGTAGCCGAACGCGGCAAGGGCCTCGGCGACGGTCCGGGCCCGCTCGGGCCGCAGGGCGAGGGTCACGCCCACGATGTCCCGCAGCAGCCAGGAGCCGTCGTCCGGGGCCCCCAGCGCCGCGTCCAGGTAGGCGCCGCGGCCGAGCGCGCCGCCGGGTCCCGGCCGGGCGCCGAGCGAGGTGAAGTACTCGGGCGTGACCTCGTTGAGGAAGAGCAGAACGGGGCTCGCCTCGCCCAGCCCCACGTTGATCAGGTGGTACCAGGGCCGCCGCTCGCCGCCCTGTTCGTCGGCGCGTCGCACCAGGTCGTACTGGTGACGCACGGTCCCGGTGGCGTCGAGCAGGTCACGTGCGGCCTTCGAGGAGCCGGGTTCCTCGAAGGAGAAGACGAGGCCCGCGGTGATCGGCGACGCGCTCGGCAGTGACGTGCCGAAGCACTCGACGAGCGTGTTGCGGCCGGCGACGCCGAGCGTGGAGTACTGCCCCGCCAGGGAACTGTCGGCTTCCTTGCGCTTGGTCCGGCCGAAGCGCCGTACGAGGAAGGAACTGGCGGCCGCGGAACGGTAGGCCGCCTCGTCCAGCAGGACCATGACGTGATCGAGGCGGGGCACGGGGCGCCTGCCGTCCGTTGCTGATCCGGTCGTCACTCATTCACTCCGATCGGCCGTCGCCCAGGATTCGCCCGGGTGGAACCCGGTGCGAGGAGTCTTGCCGTACCGGTGCCGCGGGCATCATTGGGGGAATCCCGGGATACCCCTGGGTCACCCCCTGGGTCACCCCCCGGCCCGGGCCCCTGTACGGCCCTCCCTGTTTCGACCCTGGGAGGATCCGGGAGTGCTTGACGCCCATTCTTTTCGGCGACCACCATCGAATTACCCGCCGAACTACCGAGGAGAGCCGTGCGCATAGAGATTCTCGGCACCGTCTCTGTGTACGTGGACGAGCGCGAGCGCCCGATCAAGGCCCACAAAGTGCGCGCTCTCCTCGCCACCCTGGCGCTGGACGCCGGCCGCTCGGTGTCGAACGTGGAACTGGCGGACGAGCTGTGGTCGGACCAGCCGCTCGGCAACGTACAGAACGCCCTCCAGGCGCACGCCGCGCGGTTGCGCAAGGTCCTCGACGGACCCAAGCGACGGCCCGGCGACGAGACGGTCCTGCGCACCGTGCAGGGCGGATACGTCCTGCACGTACCCGGCGACCGCGTCGACGCCAACCGGTTCCTGGAACTGGCGGGCCAGGGAGCCGCCGCCCTGCGGGTCGACCCGCGACGGGCGGTACGGCTGCTGGAGTCCGCGCTCCGGCTGTGGCGCGGCCCCGCGCTGCTGGACGCCGGCGACGGGCTGCGCTGCCGGGCCGGGGCGGCGCTGTACGAGGAGCGCCGGCTCGCGGTGTGCGAGAACCTCGCGTTCGCCCGGCTCGTCGTGGGCGACGCCGGGCAGGCCGCGGCCGAACTGCGCCGCCTGGAGACGGAACACCCCTTGCACGAACGGTTCTGCGAACTGCTGATGATCGCGCTGTACCAACTGGGGCGCCAGGGCGAGGCGCTGCACACCTACCACCGCATCCGTGAACGCCTCGACCGGGAACTCGGACTGGAACCGAGCGCGCCGCTGCGCGCCCGGCACACCGAGATCCTCGCCCAGCGCCAGGTGCTCACCCTGATGCCCACGCACGCCCGCGCCGGCGGCCCCGTGCTCACGGTCCCGGCCGCCCCGGCCTGGCCGCGCTCCGCCTGAACACCCCGCGCGGGCCCCCGGTCCCGCGACGGCCGCCGCCCCGCGGGCCCCGACCCGTCGTTCTCACACCCCTGGAGCAACCGTGTACGAAAAGCTCGCCGACATCCTCGTCAACCACTTCCAGGTGGACCGCTCGGCGATCAGCCCCGAAGCCACCTTCGAGGACCTGGAGATGGATTCGCTCTTCCTCGTCGAACTGCTGCTGGTGGTGGAGAAGGAGCTGGGCGTCAAGGTCGGCGACGACGCCGCCACGCCCCGCGACACCATAGGCCGGGCCGCCGAGATCATCGCCGCGCAGGCCGACGCCGCGGCGGCGTCATGACCGCGCCGGCCGTCGCCGTCACCGGCCTCGGCCTGGTGACCTCCGCGGGCATCGGCGTCGAACCCACGTGGTCGGCGGTGTGCTCCGGGGTGTCGACGGCCCGCAAGGATCCCGCGCTCGCCGGCATCCCCGTGGACATCTCCTGCACCGTCCCCGGATTCGACGCCCGCCGGCACGTGGGACGCCGCAGCGTCCTGGTGCACGACCGCTTCACCCAGCTTGCCGTCGTCGCGGCCCGCGAGGCGGTCGCCGACGCCGGCCTGGACCCGGCGAGCTGGGACGGTGCCCGGGTCGGCGTCGTCGTCGGCTGCGGCCTCGGCGGCGTCGCGACCTGGGAGAAACAGCACCGGACCCTGCTCGAGGAGGGCCCCGGATCGGTCTCGGCCCTGCTGATCCCGATGCTGATACCCAACATGGTCGCGGGCCATCTGGCCATGGAGTTCGGCGCCCGCGGGCCCAACCTGGTCACCGCGACCGCCTGCGCCTCCGGCGCGACGGCCATCGGCACGGCGCTGGACCTGCTGCACGGCGACGTCTGCGACATCGTGCTCACCGGCGGCACCGAATCCGGGGTCGTCCCGCTGATGGTGAGCGGTTTCGCGCAGATGGGGGCGCTGTCCTCGCGGCGCCTGGACGACCCGGCGGCGGCCTCCCGCCCGTTCGACGCCGACCGCGACGGCTTCGTCATCAGCGAGGGAAGCGGCATGCTGGTGCTGGAACGGCAGGCGGACGCGCGCGCCCGCAACGCCCGCACCCGCGCGCTGGTCGCCGGCTACGGTGCCTCGGCCGACGCCCACCACATCACCGCGCCCGACCCCGAGGGCACGGGAATGACGGCGGCCCTCGACGCGGCGCTGGCCCGGGCGGGCGTCACCGCCCAGGACGTCGACCACGTCAACGCCCACGGCACCTCGACGCCGCTGAACGACGTCATCGAGGCCCGGGCCCTGCGCAAGGCGCTGGGCACCGGCCCGGCGGTGACCTCGACGAAGGGGGTGCTCGGCCATGCCCTCGGCGCCGCCGGCGCCATCGAGGCGGCCCTCACCGTGCTGTCCATCGAGCGCTCGCTGATCCCGCCGACGGCGAACCTGTCGACGCTCGACCCCGGTGTCGAGGTGGACGTGGTGGCCGGTGCGCCGCGGCACCGCGCCATCGAGGTCGCGGTCAGCAACTCGTTCGGATTCGGCGGCCAGAACGCGGTGCTGGCCTTCACCTCCGCCTGAGCCACCGGACGGCCGGCACACCTCATTCCGCCAGGACTCACAAGGAGAGCGGCACACGTGACGCAATCACACAGCCCGGGGCCGGGCGGCCCCGGGCACGACGTCATCGTCGTCGGGGCGGGATCCGCGGGCTGCGTCGTGGCCCGCCGGATGACCGACCGGGGAGCACGCGTGCTCCTGCTGGAGGCGGGCGGGCCCGCCGACAACCCGGCCATCCACGACCCCCGGCGCTTCGGCGAGCTGTGGCTGAGCCCGCAGGACTGGGGCTACCTGACGGTCGGACAGCGGTACGCGGCCGGGCGCAGGCTGTTCTGGCCGCGCGGCAAGGTGCTCGGCGGCTCCAGCGCGCTGAACGCGATGATCTACGCCCGGGGCGCCGCAGCCGACTACGACCACTGGGCGTACCTCGGCAACGACGGCTGGTCCTGGCGGGACGTCCTGCCGGTCTACCGCTCCATCGAGGACTTCGACTCGGGCGCGGACGAACTCCACGGCGCCGGCGGACCGTTGCGCGTCATGTCCGCGTACCGGACCGACCCGGTCCACACCGCGCTGATCGAGGCGGCCGCCGAGATCGGCATCCCCCACCAGGACGACTACAACACGGGCTTCCCGGAGGGCATCTCACAGACCCAGCTGAACATCGTCGACGGCCGTCGGCACAGCGCCGCGGACGCGTATCTGACCCCCGTGCTCGGCAGCCCCGGACTGACCGTGCGGACCGGCGCACGGGTCCGCAGACTGCTGCTCGACGGCACCCGCTGCACCGGCGTCGAATGGACCGAGGACGGCCGCGTCCACACCGCCCGCGCGGACCGGACCGTGGTGGCCGCGGGCGCGCTGGAGTCACCGCGCCTGCTGATGCTCTCGGGCATCGGCGACCCGGAACACCTGCGGTCCGTCGGTGTCACACCCGTCGTGGGACTGCCCGGAGTCGGGAGCGACCTGCACGATCACGTCCTGGCGCCCGTGGTGTTCGCCACGGAACGCGACCCGGGCCGCACATCGCCCGGCCTGGCGCCCGCCCAGACCCACCTGTTCTGGCGCAGCCGCTCCGGCCTCACCGTTCCCGATCTGCAGCCGCTGCACTTCCCGGTGCCGATGTATCCCGAGGGGGTCACCGGGCCCGCGACGGGCTTCACGCTCCAGGCGGGCATCGTACGGCCGTCCAGCCGGGGCACCGTCCGGCTCACCGGTCCCGAGCCCGAGGACGAGCTGCTGATCGACCCGGCGACCTTGCGGACCGCCGCCGACACGACGGCGCTCCTGGCCGCGGTGGCCCTGTGCCGGGAACTGGGCTCGGCCCCCACGCTGCGCAAGGAGTGGGGCGCGCGGGAGATGTACCCCGGGCCGGACGCCGCGCGGGGGCCGGCCCTGCTGGACCGGGTACGGCGCACCGTCGCCACGTACCACCACCCGGTGGGGACGTGCCGCATGGGCGTCGACGCGGGGGCGGTGGTCGACCCGCGGCTGAGGGTGTACGGGGTCGACGGGCTCCGGGTCGCGGACGCCTCGGTCTTCCCGTCGGTGACCACCGGGAACACCCACGCGCCGGCGCTGCTGGTGGGCGAGCGCGCGGCGGCCTTCTTGACGGAGTGACGGCCGCCGTCCCGCGTGCCAGGGGCGGGGGAGTGACGGCCGCCGCCTCGCGCGCAAGGGGTGCGGAGTGACGGCCGCCGGCCCGCACGTCGGACGGCCGCCGCCTCGCGTGTCAGGGGCGTGGGGCGGCGCCCAGGCGCGCCGGCGCGTGCGCCTCGACGAAGTCGGCGAGCTGGTCGGCCGTCAGATCGACCGGCGGGACCACCACCAGCCGGTCCACACCGAGGTCGCCGTAGGCCCGGACGACCTCCGGCCCGAGGCGGCGGGCCGGCGCGACGGAGATGTGCAGCGGCCTGTCCCGCCCGTGCTCGACGGCGAGCGCGCGCAGCGCGGCCACCTGCTGGGCCGTGGCGCGCAGGCCCATCAGATAGCCGAACCAGGCGTCGCCCCGGGTGACCGCGCGCCGGTGCGCGGCCGTGCTGTGTCCGCCGATCACCACCGGGACGCGTGTCTGGGCGGGGCGCGGGTGGGCGTCGACTCCTTCGAAACTCGTGTAAGTGCCCTGGAACGCGGGGCTCTTGTCGTACCAGAGGCTCTCCATGGCGTCCAGGTACTCCTCCGCCCGCCGCGCCCGGTCGCGCGGGTCCACGCCGAGGGCGCGCAGTTCCGGCTCCAGATAGCCGACACCCACCCCGAAGAGCAGCCGGCCCGAGCTGAGGACGTCCACGGAGGCCAGTTGCTTGGCCAGGACCAGCGGATTGCGCTGGGGCAGCACGATGCAGCCCGCGCCGAGCAGCAGGTGCTCGGTGCGGGCCGCGAGATGGGTGAGCGCCACCACCGGGTCCAGCAGCGGCGTACCGGGGTCCAAGGGGGACGCCTCGGTGCGCGGGGACGGCAGGACGACGTGGTCGCCGACCCAGAGCGAGTCGTACCCCAGCCGCTCGGTGAGCCGCGCGACGCGCTCGGCCGTCGCCGGGTCCGCCGCGGCGTTGAAGTTCATGGAGAAGAGCCCGATGGTGGGTGCCATGGAGGCATGCTACTGGTCGGCGCGATCGATGAACTTCCTTACCACGTCCAGGAATTCGGCGGGCTGGTCCAGATGGGGATGGTGGCTCGCCCCCTCCAGGATCGCGCGTTCGGCGTTCGGCAGCGCCTCGTACAGCTCGTCCGCGGCGGCCGGTGTGACCTCGTCGTGGCGTCCCGAGGCGACCAGGACGGGCGTCCGCACCCGGTGCAGCCGGTCGCGGATGTCCCAGGTGCGCAGGCTGCCCGTCATGCTGAACTCGCTCTCGCCCATCATGGCCCGGCACACCGTGGGATCCTCCCGCATCGCCGCCACCGAGCGCAGCAGGCACTCCGGCACCGGGCGGGCCAGGATGACGTGCCGCCGGTAGAACTCCAGCATCGCCTCCTGGTAGGCGGCCGAGTCCGTGGTGCCGGCCGCCTCGTGCCGCAGGATGGCCTCGCGGGTCGGCTCGGGCAGGGCGTCGACCAGCCCGCGCACCTCGGAGATGTACGTCCGCGAGGCGGCGAAGGCACCGGTCGTGACGAGGCCGCGCAGCCCCCGGGGCCGGGTGACGGCGAGTTCGAGACCCAGCATGCCTCCCCAGGAGTGGCCCAGCAGATGGAACCCGTCCTCGATGCCCAGATGGGCGAGCAGCAGCCGGAGCTCCCGAAGGAACAGCTCCACGCTCCAGTGGCCGGCGGGCGCGTCGGGGCGGTGTCCCGAACGGCCGCCGCCGTACTGGTCGTACAGGACGCAGGGCCGTCCGCCGCCGGCCGGTCCGGACAGCGCCTCGGCGAGCGGCGCCAGGTAATCGTGTGTGAGGCCGGGACCGCCGTGCAGCAGCACCACGGGCGTCCGTCCGCCCCGCAGATCGCCGAGGACCCGGTACCAGGTGTGCCGTCCCTGCCACTGCATCGTGCCGTCGAGCGCGGTCATCGGGCCTGCCTCCCGTCGTAGGACTCCCGCACGGAAAGCGGGCGCCCGGACGAGTCTGGGCCGAGCCGCTGACCGGTGGCTGACCCGTGCCTGACGGCCCGGGCGGCGAGCGGGCCCGCACAGCGCACGCGCGGACGGTCAGACAACCGTCAGGGTCCGGTCAGCCCGGCCGCGCAGACTGCTCCTCGACGGACCATCGGACGAACCGCCGGAGGGACACACGGTGAGTGACGACAAGGCTCAGCAGGCCGCGCAGATCGCGGCCGCCATCAGGCAGGTCCTCGGCGACTCGCTCGGGTACCTCTACCCGGCCTGTCTGCGCGTGGCGATC
>NZ_BMSK01000035.1 GCF_014649115.1 Streptomyces eurythermus
CGGCGTCAACGCCAAGAGCAACGCCGTCTACAACATGGTCAAGGACTTCAAGTCCCGCGGCGTACCGATCGACTGCGTCGGCTTCCAGTCCCACTTCAACAGCGACTCCCCGGTCCCCTCCGACTACCAGGCCAACCTCCAGCGCTTCGCCGACCTCGGCGTCGACGTCCAGATCACCGAACTCGACATCGAAGGCTCCGGCACCGCACAGGCCAACAGTTACACCAACGTCGTCAAGGCCTGCCTCGCGGTCACCCGCTGCACCGGCATCACCGTCTGGGGCATCACCGACACATACTCCTGGCGTGCCAGCGGCACCCCGCTGCTCTTCGACTCCAACTACAACAAGAAGCCCGCGTACACCGCCGTCCTGACCACACTCGGCGGCTCCTCCGGCGGCGGCACGCCCACCCCGGGCGGCGCCACCTGCACCGCCACCTACAGCAAGCAGGAGGAGTGGAGCGACCGCTTCAACGGCAAGGTGACCATCACCGCGGGCAGTTCCCCGATCAGCGGCTGGTCCACGACGGTCACCGTCACCTCGCCGCAAAAGATCTCCGCGACCTGGAACGGCACACCCACCTGGGACGGCAGCGGCAACGTCATGACCATGCGCCCCAACGGCAACGGCAGCCTCGCCGCGGGCACGTCGACGAGCTTCGGCTTCACCGTGATGAAGAACGGCAGCTCCACGGCCCCGGTCATCGGGGCGTGCACGGTCTCCTGAGCCGCGCCGGCCTCCCCTCGGCCGTACGACCCCCGTCCGGGTCGTACGGCCGAGCCGCCGCGGAACGCCTCCGCCGTCGAGCGCCGCGGGATCGTCTTCCGCGGCCTGACACCGGCTGTAGGCCATATGGGTGTTCGAGTGGCGATGTTCGACGGGCGGGCTCATCGTGGTCCGTGCCCGGTCCTTGACCGTGGGTTTCACGGCCCACTCCTGGGGCCGGTCGCAGCGTCGTGCGGATCACTACCGAAATCATGGGAACTCGTATGAGCCGAATGGGAACAGCGGGGGCAGCGACACTGGTGAGCCTGGTCGTGCTGGGGCTTTCGGCCCCGACGGCGGCCTTCGCCGAGGCCGGCGGTCCCGAGGCACCGCGCGTCGTCTGCGGAACGGACGGGACCACGGGGCTGGCGGTGTCCGCCGGCAGCGCCGGGGACTGCGGAGCCGCCCTGCGGGTGGCGGGGGCCTACACCAAGGCCGGGCTGCGGGAGGGCGGAGCGGTCACCGTGGTGTCCTCGGACGGCACCGTCTGGCGCTGCCAGGAACAGCAGGGCGACCCGAATCCGTACCAGGAGTGTGTGGACACGACCGACACCGCCCGGCACGTCACGCTGACCTCGTGACACCACTCCGGCTGTCACCCTCCTGAGCGATCGTGCCCCAGTCCCGCCGGGCAGGGCGACCACCCGGCGGCGTCGTACCGCCGACGAGGAACTCGCCGGCGGCTACGCCGACAGGTCCGGCACTCCGCCGCGGACGGCGGCCCGTCGTTCCCCCTGGCGCACCACCCATGACTCGGACAGCAGGACGGCCAGGCCGCCGACCGCGAGCACACCGCCGACGAGCACCGCGCCCCGCACCCCGAGACCGGTGGGCAGCAGCAGGCCGCCGACGAGGGAGCCGCCGGCGATGCCGACGTTGAACACCGACGAGCCGACGGCCGAGGCGATCTCGGTGCTCCCGGGGGCCACGTGGAGAATCCTGCTCTGCAGCGCGGTCGTCATGGCGGACATGGCGAATCCGAGCAGCGCGACCAGGCAGACGGCGGCGACGGACCGGTCGCCCAGCAGGCGCAGCCCGAACATCGTCGCCGTCAGCAGGGCCACGGCCAGCACCATGGTGCCGCGAGGGCGGCGGTCCACACGCGCACCCGCCAGGGCGGTGCCCGCGATCCCGGCGACGCCCGAGCCGAGGAGCAGGGGCGCCACGGCTGACTGGGGGAGGCCGGTCACGTCGGTGAGGAACACGGTGATGTACGTGTAGCCGGTGAAGACACCACAGATGACCAGGGCCGTCGCCGCCATCAGGACCAGGAACCGGCGGCGGCTGGGTTCGGCGCCGGCCGCGCCGTCACCCTCCTCGCCGGCCCCGGACGGCAGGAGGACGGCGACCGCGACGAGGGCGAGGAATCCGAACCCGCTCATCACCACGAACGGGATCCGCCAACCGGTCTGCTGGCCCAGCCACGTTCCGGCCGGGACACCCACCACGGAGGCCAGGGACAGACCGGAGAAGAGCCCGGCGACCACCCGGCCCCGCACCTCGGGAGCGAAGAGGGCGGTGGCGGTCGACGCGATGACCGACCAGAACACCGAGTGGGTGAGCGCCACCGTGACACGGGCGGCGAGCAGCACCCAGTAGCCCGGGGCCGCGGCGGAGACGAGATTCGCCATGACGAACAAGGCCAGCAACGCGCAGAGCAGCGTACGGCGCGGCACACGGCGGACCAGGCGGGTCAACGGCACCGAGGCGACGGCCACCACCATCCCGTATCCGGTCACCAGGCGGCCCGCCGAGGCTCTGGACACCCCCAGATCGTCGGCGATCAGCGGAAGCAGACCGACCGGCAGGGTCTCCACGGTGCTCAGGGAGAACAGCGCCAGCGCCAGCGCGACCACCACGACCACGGCGGTCGAGGTGCGTATGGGCGTTCCCGTTCCGGTGAGGGGCACTGTCACTGCCTTTCCTGTCTGGTTCATCCGGCACTCGGGGAGGCCGGGGAGGGATCCCGGAAACAAGGCCGGGCGGCGTCAATGAATGCATGATCCCGTGGCTCGTGCAAGCGAATTTCTGTAAACACCCCGTAAACGGCGGTGAACTGCCTTGTTTTTGGCCAGAAGCGCGGAATCAGCCGAAACTCTTTCGATCCTTGAGTTGGCGGACGGAGGACGTGTTGGCTGTCTTCCGGATGTCCTCTACGGGGACTCTCCGCACGTCATTCCAAGGAACATGGAGGAGCAATGCCCACTTCCACGGGCGGGGGCAAGCGGGTAGGCGTGGCCTTCCTCGGTTGCGGTTATGCCGCCGACTTCTACGGCCCCACGCTGCCCAACTATCCTGAAATCAGCCTCATAGGCGCCTATGACCCCGAAGGGGAGCGAGCGAAAACTTTCGTCGCTGAGTACGGCGGGCGGTTATTCGGCAGCATGGAGGAGGTGCTCGCCGATCCCGAGGTGCAGATCGTCGTGAACCTCACCCCGACCGCCCAGCACTACACGGTGAACCGGGCCGCCCTGTCGGCCGGAAAGCACGTGTACTGCGAGAAGCCCATGACCACGAACATGGCGGAGGCGAGGGAACTCGCGTCGCTCGCCGCGGAGCGCGGGCTTCTGCTGTGCAGCGCGCCGGCCACGGTGTTCAGCCGGTCGGCGCAGACCCTCATCCGGGCCGTCCACGACGGAGTGGTGGGCACACCGCGGCTCGCCTACGCCTCCCTCGACATGGGACCGCTCGCGTTCATGGCCTACCGCGACTGGCGCAGCAAGCGCGGAGTCCCCTGGCCGTACCGTGAGGAGGTGGCCAACGGCTGCGTGCTGGAACACGCCGGTTACCTCCTCACCTGGCTGACGGCCATGTTCGGCCCCGTGGTGCGCATGTCCGGCCAGACCGTCACCCCCTTCGCGGACCAGTGGGAGGGCGTCGTCGCCGATGTGGCGCCCGAGACCTCGTTCGGCGCGCTGCGCTTCGCCGACGGGACCGCGTGCCGCCTCACGATCGGCTGGGCGGCGCCCGCCGACAAGTCCCTGCTCGTCGTGGGCGACGAGGGCGTGCTGTCCGTCGACGACGTGTGGCAGGCGTCGAGCCCGGTCACGCTGCGCCGCCGGGTACGGACGACCGGCAGGGACACCGGGTACCTGGCCGAGCCCGAGCGGCTTCCCTTCGTCCTGCCCGCGCTGGAGCACGGATACGACGACGAGGCGCACGACCTGACGGTCGGCGCGGGCGTCGCCGACCTCGCCCGGGCGGTGCTGACGGGAGACCAGCCGCTGCTCGGCGCGGAGTTCTCGCTCCACATCCTCGACGTCAGCCTCCGCTTCGCCACGGCCGCGACCGCGGACGAGCACATCGACGTACCGGCCCCCTCCGCGACCCGCCTGTGGGGCGACCGCTACCGGCAGCCCGCGGAGCTCTCCGCCCTGGCCTGACCACACCCACCCGCTCTCGCTTCGACGGCCACCCGCCGGCCGGACAGCACAACGGAGGAAACCGTGTACGGCAAGACCCGAGGAATTCCCGGATCGTCAGGCGTGCACCACGTCGCCTACACCGTTCCAGACCTGGACCAGGCCGTCGCGTTCTTCGTCGACGTGCTCGGCGCGGAACTCGCCTACCGTCTCGGGCCGGTGGAATTCCCGGACAGCGACTGGATGGAGAGATACCTCGGCGTCGACCGGAAGGCGGCGATGGACCTGGCCATGCTCAGGCTCGGCCCGGTGACCAACCTGGAGCTGTTCCAGTACTCCGCTCCCGGCCAGCGAAGGGAGATGCCGCGCAACAGCGACTGGGGCGGCCACCATCTGGCCCTCCACGTCGAGGACATGGACGAGGCGGTGGCCTATCTGCGGGCTCAGCCCGGTGTGCGGATACTGGGCGAGCCGCAGCCCTTGGAGGCCGGGTCGACCAGAGGCGACAGCTGGGTCTATTTCCTCTCTCCCTGGGGGATGCAGCTCGAACTCATCAAAATGCCTCCGGGAATGTCCTACGAGAGGGAGACCACGACCCGCCTCTACCAGCCTGGCGGGCGTTGATCCCCTCCGTCACGAAGCCGCCGGGCGCCGGGATCCGGGTCGCCGGTGATCCGTGGGGAGGCGTGGCGGGCGCGATGACGGCCGGCACCGCCCGCCCGGCGACCTCCCCGCACCGCGGCCCCGGCCCCCGGCGCCCGCGCCCCGGCTCGGCGGGTCTTTCGTCCGTGCCGCTGTAAACATCGGAACCCGCCACCACAGAATGCGCGCGTGGCGGAATTACGGATCTTTCCGCGCGCGGTTCGAAGCACACCGGAATATGATCTTCATATCCCCTCGGCATTGTCTGTGAAGATCCTTCGAGCCTGTTGTCGATGACATGCGGGCGTAGTGCGAGAATACCGGGCATTTACGTTCACGAAACTTTCCTTTGGGGTGGCCGGAACGCGCCTTGATGCCCGAACTGTCCGTGCCCCAAGGTTGATTCGTCTACGAGCATCAGGAGCCACAAGCGTTGCTTGCCCCGGCCGGCCGGCCGCCGACGGGGAACTGGCGGGGGAAATCGATGCGTGTGCACGCCCAGCGTTGACCGGCCGGTTACGTGAGGTCGTCCGCGCGCCGGAACGGACCCTTTCTCTTTGCCGCCTGCCTCTTGGTGCCATTGCCCGGTGCCCGAGACAGGGGCAGGAGGGGGAAAGCCGATGAGCTCGGTGAGCGCCGCCAGGCCGACCTATCCCGGCGTCTACGTCGAAGAGCTTCCCAGCAGCACCCGCACCATCTCGACCCTGACCACGTCGGTGACCGCGTTCGTCGGCCACACCCGGCGCGGTCCGCTCAACGAGCCGGTGCGCGTCACCAGCTTCGCGGAATACGAGCGCCGCTTCGGCGGCCTCAGCGCGCGCAGCGCGGTCGGCTACGCGGTCCACCAGTTCTTCGGCAACGGCGGCACCGTCGCCGTCGTCGTCCGTGTCGCCAAGGCCCGCAGCGGAAAGGCCGCCCGCGTCACCCTGAAGTCCACCGAGGGACACAGCGACAGCGACGTCCTGGAGGTGCACGCCAAGGAGCCCGGCGTATGGGGCAACGGCCTGCGCCTGGCCGTCGACCACGACACCCCCCACCCCGACGACACCTTCAACCTGAGCGTCCACGACGCCCGGGGCCAGGCCCGCGAGAGCTTCACCGGGCTGTCCATGGACCCGGCCAGCGGTCGCCACGCCCCCACCGTCGTCAACGCCGGCTCCCGGCTGATCCGCGTCCACGCGGTCGGCGAGGGCCGCCCCGACCCCTCCGGCACCGTCTCCAAGCCGTTCGGCCACCGCCTGCCCGACCTCGCCGTCGACCTGACCGTCAAGATCGGCGAGGTGCAGCGCGAGTTCACCCTCTACGACCCCGACTGCGACGGCGAGGCGCCGTGCTCCGTCGCCGAGCTGGCGCTGCTGCTCGAACGCAAGCTGCGCGCCCTGCCCGACGCCCCCGGCAAGCACGCCTTCGCCGGCACCGAGGTCACCGTCCTCGGCCGCCGCCTCCAGGTCGTCGCCGGCTCCGCCGACCCCGAGGACGTCGTCCGCTTCGTCGGCGAATGCGCCAACGATCTCGGCCTGGAGGCGTCCGTCAACCCGCCCGTCTTCCCACTGACCGGCGGTGAGGACGGCAAGGCGCCCGGCCCGGGCGACCTGATCGGCTCCGAGGCCGCCAAGACCGGCATCCAGGCGCTCCGCCAGGTGGCCGACGTCAACCTCCTCGTGCTGCCCGAACTCGCCTCGTACGAGAAGACCGAGGACATCCTCACCGTCGTCTCGGCCGCCCAGCGACTGTGCGCCGAGCGACGGATCTTCCTGCTGGTCGACGCCCCCTCCACCTGGGGCAGCGCCGACACGGCACGCGCCGGCGCCGCCGCCTTCGACGCGGTCCGCGGCAACCACGCCGCCCTGTACTTCCCGCACCTCCGGCTCACCGACCCGCTCACCGGACGGCTGCGCGCCTTCCCGCCCTCCGGCGCGGTCGCCGGCGTCATCGCGCGCACCGACGCCGAGCGCGGCGTGTGGAAGGCCCCGGCCGGCACCGAGGCACGGCTGGCCGGGGTGCACTCCCTCACCGTCGACCTCACCGACCGGGAGACCGGTCTGCTCAACCCGCTCGGCGTCAACTGCCTGCGCTCGTTCCCGCTGACCGGCCCGACCGTCTGGGGCGCCCGCACCCTGGAGGGAACCGACGCGCTGGACGGCGAGTGGAAGTACGTGCCCGTACGACGGCTCGCCCTGCACGTCGAGGAGAGCCTCCGACGCGGCCTGCAATGGGTGGTGTTCGAGCCCAACGACGAGAACCTGTGGCAGCAGGTCCGGCTCGCCGCCTCCTCGTACCTGCACACCCTCTTCCGGCAGGGCGCGTTCAAGGGCGGCACCCCGCGCGAGGCCTACTTCGTCAAGTGCGACAGCGACACCACCACCGACGAGGACATCGCGAACGGCGTCGTGAACGTCCTGGTCGGCATCGCACCGGTCCGCCCCGCCGAGTTCGTGATCGTGAAGATCCAGCAGACGTCCGGCCAGTTCGAGCTGTAGTCCCGCGGGAATTCCGGAGAGCCGAAGGAATCCGATGGCAGAGTTCACCGTCAACGCCCATCGTTTCGACCCCTACAAGAACTTCAAGTTCCTGGTCCTGTGGGACGGTCGTACGGTCGCCGGCATCAGCAAGATCAGCCCGCTCAAGCGCACCACCGAGGTCGTCAAGCACCGTCACGGCGGCGACCCCAGCTCCCCGCGCAAGTCGCCGGGACGCTCCGAGTTCGACGGCATCACCCTGGAGCGGGGTGTCACCCACGACCCCGAGTTCGACCGCTGGGCCAACAAGGTCTGGCAGGTCGGGGCGGGCCTCGGCTCGGAGGTCTCCCTGGCCGACTTCCGCAAGGACATCGTCATCCAGGTCCTCAACGAGGCCGGGCAGGTCGCCGTCTCGCACAAGCTGTACCGGACCTGGCCCAGCGAGTACCAGGTCCTCGGCGAACTCGACGCCAACGCCAACGCGGTGGCCATCCAGTCGCTGAAACTCGAATGCGAGGGCTGGGAACGGGACTACGAGGTGCCCGAACCCGAGGAACCCTCCTTCGTGAACCCGGCCTGACGCAAGGCGCGGTGAGACGAGAGGATGCGGGGGGAACGGATGGCGGACACCGGGGCATCCGCGCTGCTGGCCACCTGGGAGGCGGGCCTCGCCGAGGCGCCCGCCGGGCGCGCCCTGCTGCTGCACGGCACGGCACGCCCGGACCTCGACGCCACGGCGCTGCCCGCCGTACCGCTCGGCGAGCGCGAGGGCGACCTGCTCGCCCTGCGCCGTGCCCTGTTCGGGGAGCGGATGCAGGTGCGGCTGGACTGCCGCGCGTGCGGCGCGGACATGGAGTTCGACCTGGACGCCGGGGAGTTCGCCCGGTCCCTGGGCCGGCCCGCGCGGCAGGTCGTGCGGCTGACGGAGGACGGCTGGGACGTCGCCTTCCGGCTGCCCGCCGCGGCCGACCTCACGGCCGCCGCCCGCGCCGCCGACCCGCGCACCGCGCTGCTCGCACGCTGCCTGGTCTCGGCGGCCCACGACGGGGCGCCCCGCACCGCCGGCTTCCTCCCGCCGCCGCTACAGCGGCGGATCGCCGAGGCCGTCGAGGCCGCCGACCCCGGCGCCGACATCACGCTCAACGTCGGCTGCCCCGAGTGCGGCACCACCACCCGGGCCGAACTCGACATCGCCTCCTACCTGTGGACCGAACTCGACTCCTGGGCGAGGGACACACTCCTCGATGTCCATCTGCTGGCCACCGCCTACGGCTGGAGCGAGCCGGAGATCCTGGCCCTGAGCCCGCTGCGCCGCCGTTACTACCTGGAGCTGTGTGCGGATGTCTGACTCCTCCGTGACCGACCCCGCCGGGGCGCCCGACTTCCTCGACCGGCTGATCGCCCGGCACACCGCCACCGCACCGGACACGGTCCGGGTACGGCCGCGGCTGCCCGGCCCGTTCGAACGCGTCGAGGCCGTCCGGCCCCGCACCCCGGAGCCGGACCCCGCAGACACCGTGTGGCCGGCCACCCCCTCCTCGGCCGCGCCCGGGCGGGACGACCCCCGGCCCACCACCGAGATCCACCACCACACGGAACACCGACGGACCGTCGTCCGCACCGAACCTGCCCGCACGGGAACCGAGCCGGGCCGGGCAACCGCGGCCGCCCGGCCCGAGACGCGGCTGCTGCGCCCCGCCGGCCCCCTGACGACCGGACCCCGCCCGGCACCCCGCACCACCGCGCGCGGCACCGGACGACCGGACCCGCAGACGGACGCGGACCGGACCGTGGCATCCGCCCCCGCCCCCCTCGGGACGGGCGCCGCTCCCGCCGCCGTCGTGCCCATGGCGGCGCGCCCCGGCGCGGCGGACACGACGGCGGCCCGAACGGCGGCACGGCGGTCCGCCGGGCGTCGCGCCGGCCGGACGCCCGAGCAGGTCGTGCGGGTACAGATCGGCCGGCTCGAGGTGACGGCCGCCCAGCCGTCCGCCCGCACCGGTCCCCGGCCGGGCACCCGCCCCGCCGAACGGCCCCGCACGACCCTCAGCCTCGCCGACTACCTGGCCCGGGAGCGCGAGTGAGCACCGGCCGGGGCAGGGAGCGGCCGACAGCGGACCAGGGGACATCGGTGGACAAAGGAGTGCCGGTGAGCGGTGTCGCCGGTGAACCCCGGGACGCGAGGGAGTCGTACGACGACAGGGACGGGGAACGGACGTCATGAGCAACGCACTCGCCATCGCCCATGTCAGCCAGGCCCTCGCCCTGCTGATCGAGTCCCACCTCCAGCCGGAGATCGACATGGCCGTCAAGGTGGAGCCGCGCAAGCCGCCCACCGAACCGCCGGCCGAACCCACCATCTCCGTCTTCCTCTACCAGGTCACCCCCAACTCCTCGCGACGCAACGACGACCTGCCCACCCGCGCACCCGACGGCACGCTCACGCGCCGGGCGCGGGCGGCGCTCGACCTCAACTACGTGATCAGCGCGTACGGCGACGAGACCGAACTCGTCGGGCAACGGCTGCTCGGCTCGGTCGTGCGCACCCTGCACGAGATCCCGGTCCTGCCCAAGGACATCATCGAACTCGCGGGAGAAAAGCCCTACTTGGCGGGCAGCGACCTCGCGGAGGCGGCGCAGCGCGTGCGGTTCACACCGAACGTGATGGACGTCGACGAGACCTCCAAGCTGTGGGGGATGCTCTACCAGACCCCCTACGCCCTCTCCGTCGTCTACCAGGCATCCCTGATCTTCATCGACGGCCAGGAGACCCCGGTGCCGGCCAAGCCGGTCGAGCGGACGGAGGTACGCGTGCTGCCGTACGGCGCGCCGGGGGCGCCGGTGCCGCCCGGGACGGGGACGGGTGGCGGTCCCGGGGAGGACCGGGCAGGAGCGGCGGACACCCGGCCGGCGAACGGGGACCGGACCGCGACGCAGGGCGCCGCCGCGCCGGCGAAGACGGCCGAGACCGGGGCGAAAAGCCCGGCGAAGGCCGTCGCCAAGGCCCCCGCCAAGGCCCCTCCCAAGGCCGTCGCCAAGACGTCCACGCGCGCCCGCAAGGGCACGTCTGGAGCGGCCAAGGCGGCGCGGCCGCCCGCGCGCGGGACGAACCGCGACGCGGACGGCACCGAGCACACCGACCACGACTGATCCGGCACGGACGACCCGACGGGGGCAGGTGAACACATGGGAGACGACAAGGAGCCGACGACGGGCGGCGGCACCACGCTGACCGCCGGGATCAGGCGTGTCCTGGCCCGCGTAGACGCCCACGCCGCCCGCACCGGCCAGGGCCACTCCACCGAGGAACAGGACGGCCCCGGCACCACCCTCACCCCCGAGCCCGCCCCGGCCCCCGAGCCGGCCCCGACTTCCGCCCTCGCCACCCCGCTCGACGCCCTCGTTGCCCTCTTCGGACTCACCCCCTTCGAACGCGACCTGGTCCTGCTCACCGCCGCCGACGAACTCGACCCCACCACCGGCGCACGGTGCGCCGCGGCCGCGGGCGACCCCCGGCGCGCGTACCCCACCTTCTCCCTCGCCCTGGCCGCCCTCGGCGAACCGCACTGGAGCGCCCTCACCCCCGTGGCACCGCTGCGCCGCTGGCGGATCGTGGAACTGGACGACGAGACCCGGCTGACCGTCTCCCGGATCCGGCTGGACGAACGCGTCCTGCACTTCCTGCTCGACTCGCCCTACCTCGACGCCCGGCTGCACGGCAGACTCCGCCGCACCACCCCACCGGCCACGCTCCCGCCGTCGTACGACCTGGCCGCGAACCGGCTCGCCGAGGGCTGGCGGGACGACGGCCGAGGCCCCGACGCGCCACCCGTGGTCGAGGTGACCGGCGGCGACCCGCGCGGCCGCGCCGAGCTCGCGGCCACCGCGGCCGCCCGCTGCGGGCTGGGGCTGTACGCGATGAGCGCCGAGGACCTGCCGGCCGACCCCGCCGAGCGTGACCGGCTGGCCCGGCTGTGGCAGCGCGAGGCCATCCTGCTGCCCGCCGCCCTGCTGGTGGAGGCCGGCGACCTGGACCGCGAACAGTGCGCGGCCACCGAGGCGTTCCTCGCCGGGGCCGCCGTCCCCGTCGTCGTCTCCAGCCAGGACCCGCTGCCCGCCGGGCGTCCGCCCGGCACCCGCGTGGCCGTGCCGCGCCTGGGCGACGACGAACAACTCGCCCTCTGGGCCGACGCTTTCACAGGCGTGGCCGATCTGGCCGACGGCGAACTGCGCTCCCTGGTCGCCCAGTTCCAGCTGCCACCGCACGTGATCCGCTCCACCGCGGCCGCCGTGGGCCGCCGGCTGCCGTACGAGGACGAGGCGGACGCCGCCGGACTCGCCTGGCGCGCCGGACTGGAGGAGGCCCGCGTCGGCATGGACGAACTCGGCCGCCGGACAGAACCCCGGGCCGGCTGGCACGACCTCGTGCTGCACGACCGTCAGACCGCTGTGCTCCGTGAGATCGTCGCGCATGTGCGCCGGCGGCCGACCGTGCTGCAGGAATGGGGATTCGCCGCCACCCTGCGCCGGGGGCTCGGTGTCACCGCGCTGTTCGCGGGCGGCTCCGGCACGGGCAAGACACTCGCCGCCGAGGTCATCGCCAACGAACTCGGCCTGGACCTGTTCGTCGTGGACCTCTCCCAGGTGGTGAGCAAGTACATCGGCGAGACCGAGAAGAACCTGCGCCGCGTCTTCGACGCAGCCGAACGCGGCGGCGCCCTGCTGCTGTTCGACGAGGCCGACGCCCTGTTCGGCAAGCGCAGCGAGGTCAAGGACAGCCACGACCGGTACGCCAACCTGGAGGTCAGCTACCTGCTGATGCGGATGGAGGCATACCGGGGCCTCGCCATCCTCACCACCAACATGAAGCAGGCCCTCGACACGGCCTTCTTGCGCCGCATCCGCTTCGTGGTCGACTTCCCCTTCCCCGCCGAGCACGAGCGCGCCGAGATCTGGCGCCGCGTGCTGCCGCCGCAGGCCCCGCTCAAGGACATCGACCCGGACCTGCTGGCCCGGCTCACCGTCGCGGGGGGCTCCATCCGCAACATCGCCCTGTCCGGGGCGTTCCTCGCCGCCGAGGAGGGCGACCGGCTGCAGATGCGGCACATGCTCGCCGCCGCCCGCACCGAATACCTCAAGCTGGAGCGCTCACTGACCCCCGCGGAGGTGCGCGGATGGGTGTGAACCGGCGGCCCTCGGCGATCCGCGTGGAGATCGGCGAACTGGTCCTCGACGGCTTCCACGCCGACCCGGCCCGCGTCTCGGCCGCCTTCGAACGCGAACTCGCCCGCCTCGTACGGCAGCACGGCGTGCCGCTGGCGGCGAACGGCGCCGTGACCGTGGCGGCGCTCACCGGCCTGCCCCCGCTGCCTGCCGGACTGTCGGCCCGCCGCCTCGGCCAGGAGCTGGCCCGCGCGGTCCACGAAGGGCTCAGCGGCCACGGGGAGGTGACCCCATGACCGCCAGGGCCCAGGACGCGGCCGCCCGGGAGACGGCCGAACAGCGTCGCCGCAAACGCCGGGAACGCGCCGCCAAGTCCCGCACGCCCGAACCGAAGAACATCGTCAGCGGCGCCGGACAGCCCCTCGACCCCGGCCTGCGCAGGGAGTTGGAGGAACAGCTCGGCCACGACCTCAGCCGCGTCCGCCTGCACACCGACCGTGACGCCGGCCGTCTCACCGAGCTGCTCGGCGCCGACGCCGTGGCCGTCGGCCAGGACATCCTCTTCCGCGCGGGCGCCTTCCGGCCCGGCACCGACGACGGCCGCCGCCTCCTCGCCCACGAACTGCTGCACTCCGTCCAGAACCCGCACGGCCTGGGCGCCTTGCGGGCCGGTCGCGAACCGGGCGCCGTCAGTCTGCCCCAGCAGTCCATCGAACGCGAGGCCGAGTCCGCCGCCCAGGACCTCGTACGCCCCCCGACCGGGCCATCCGCGCCCCAGGTCACCGAGAACCAGTCCACACCCGGCTGGCTGCGCTACGCCACCGTGCACGCCGACCGCGGCCGGGCCGAGGCCATGGACCCCGCGACCCTGCTCGACCGGCTCGCCAACTCGGTCGTACGGTCCCTGCGGGGCGACCCGGAGGACCTGTCCGGGCGCACCCGCAAGCAACTGGCCCGCCTGCCCGAGGAGTTGCTCGACGGCGTTCTGGTCCGCCTGGAGAACCGTCTGCTGGCCCCGGAGCACGACCGGGTGCTCGACCTCGTCGAGGAGACCGGGGCGTACGACGACCACGCCCAGGACCTGGAGGTCAACGCGCACGACGCGCCCGGGATCGAACCGGACGTCGCCGAACAGGTGCGTACCGAGCGGGAGAAGGCCCTTCGGGCAGAAGAACAGCGGCGCGCCGAGGCGGAACGGCCGGACATCGCACCAGGGCCGGAGAAGGAACGGGCCGACGACCAGGGCGCGGCCGGCAGCACCCCCCAGAACGGCGGCACGCCCGAGCACGGGAGCACGCCGCAGGGCGGGGACGCGCCGCACGGGAGGCGGAAGCAGACGCCGCCCGGGCCACGTGGACCGGCGCAGGGTCAGGCACCGGCGGGCACGACGGCGTCCACTGACGTACAGGCGCAGGCCGCGCCGCCCGCCGCCTCCGGAGCGGCACCGGGCGGTGGACGGCGAAGTGACACGGAGACGACGTCCGCGGCGGAGCGGGAAGAGAGCGGGAAGGCTGGCGCGGACGGTCGGGAACAGACCGAGGAGACGCGGACTCCCGCCGCGAGCAAGGAGGAGTCCGCGGCGCGGAACCGCCCGGGTGCGGCCGAGGCCGCCGTCGCCGGACAGCAGCTGCGGCAGCAGGACAAGGGCGGGCAGAAGCAGCCCACCGGCTCGCCGGCGGTTCCGGGCACGGACCCCCGGCTCCCGGGGCCGTTCAGCACCCTTGAGGGCAGACGCGACCAGGACATCGACGGCCCGGAGGAGAACACCGACGAAGACCCCTTCGGCTCCGGCAGCGAGTCCGAGGTCGACGTCGGGGGCGGGGAGCCGAGCGCCTGGGACGTCAAACTCCGGCCCGAGGACTTCCTGCCGGCGCAGGACCTCGACGTGTCCGCCGTACCGACGGCGGACACCCTCGACCCCGGCGCGTCCGCGTCGTCGTCGGTCCCGTCCTTCCCCGCCCCGCCGCCCACCAGGGCGGACCAGGTACAGGCCGAGCGCGACGCGGAGGACGCGGAGGAGGAACAGGACGGCCCGGAGGAGGAGACGGCCGTGCCCGGCCCGGCGGACGAGTCCGGACCGTCCGCGCGGGAGACCGAGGGCGGTCCGGACGGCGCGGGACCGTCCGGACCCGCGCTGGAACAGGCCACCGCGGCCCCGCCCGCCCCCGGGACCCGTGACCCCAAGAGCGGTGACGACCCCAAGGCGGGCCCGGTCGCCGCGCAGACCACGGTGCAGCAGGCGCCGGGCCGGGCCGACGGGGCCTCCGAGGGCGGCGGAGCGGCGGGGGAGACGGCCGCGAAGGAGGAGAAGGGCACCGCCGCCGCGGGCGACAAGGGGACCGGCGGCCAGGAGAAGGAGTCCCCGAAGGCGACCGGCGGCCAGTCGGCGCAGAAGGACGCCGAGACCGAGGATGCGGGCGCGGGCGCCGGTTCGACCGGGACCGCCGGACCGCGGACAGCGGGCGCGCAGGGCGCCGGGTCCCCGGACTCCGTGCCGGCCGCGCCCGCCGGGCCCACGGCGCCGGGCACGCCGTCCGGAGCCCCCGCGGCGCACGCGCACGGGGCGGGCGAGACACCGGCCCCCGAGCCCCGTACGGCACCGAGGTCCCGCGCGGCGACGGCGGCGCCGCGGCCCGCGCCCACCGCGAAGGCCGCGCCGGCGCCGGCGAGGACGGCCACGGAATCGCCCGCCGAGCCGGAGTCCGCGCCGAGGCCGGAACCGGAGCCGGAGGCGGCCGGAGGGGGAGGCTCCCGGGGCGGTGGCGGTGGCGGTGGCGGTGGCGGTGGCGGTGGCGGTGGCGGTGGGGGTGGCGGTGGGGGCGCGGGTGCCGTCCCGGCCCGGCCCAAGGGCAAGAAGGACAGCGCGCCGGTGCCCGACCTCTCCGGGGCGTCCCCCGAGGCGGGCCTGGCGACGGCCTCGAAACTCAAGCCGCACAAGGCACTTCAGGCCATGGGCGGGGTCGGCGGCGCGGTGGACCGCTCGGTCGGCGACGAGCACCAGGCCCTGGCCGCCGCGCCGCCCTCGATGCAGCGCCCGGCAGGCGCCCCGCAGACCCTGCGGGGCAAGCCGAGGACGGACGCCCCGGCGGAGTACTCTGAGGACAAGCCCCAGGAAGCCCAGGCGCCGGAGCAGAAGGACGCCGAGGTCACCGGAGCCCGGAAACCCGAGGGTCAGATCGAGGCGGAGAAGGCCGAGGAGCCCGGCGGGTGGGACACCTTCAAGATGGCCCTCGGCTTCGTCGGCGCCAAGATCGTGAACGGTGTCGCGAGTCTCTTCGGCGCCGACAAGCCGGTGGTGGATCCGCAGGCGCTGGCCGCTAAGTTCGCGGGGCTGCCGACCAAGGACGAGGCCCTCAAGCAGGCCCGGGCGGGCGACGCGCCGGGTGTCGGCATGACCGGCGCGGCCGAGCGGTCCGCCGGCGAGCAGGACGGCCATGTCGACGCCAAGGGCCAACAGACGATCGGCACCGCCCGGGACGACGCCGGCCGGCGGATGGGCGAGGACCAGGTCTACCCGGACGCGCCCAAGGAGACGATGACCGCCGAGGTCCCCGGCGCACGGGGCGGTCGGGGCGCGGCGGCCGCCGGCGGCGGGGCGACCGGCGCCGTACCCCCGGAGGCGGCCTCCGAGGTGGCGGAGCACGAGCGGGGCCCGCAGTTCCAGGCGGCGTTCACCGAGGGCGCCAAGAGCATGTCCGAGGGCCGGCAGGCCAAGGACCGCGACGTCCGCGACGCCCAGGACAGGCACCGGCAGAGGGTCGACGCCGAGATCGCGGCGAACACCAAGGCGCAGGCCGCCGAGCGCGAGAAGGCCATGGGCGACGTCACCGCCCAGCGGGAGGACTGGCGCAAGGAGCAGGACGAGCAGCTCGAGTCCCTGGGCGACAAGAAGAGCGAGCGGCACGACAAGGTCCGAAAGGACGTCGCGGACAAGGAGAAGAAGACCGACGACGACGTCGACCACGAGAAGAAGGACAGCGACAAGAAGATCCAGGACGAGAGCGACAAGGCCGAACGCGAAGCGGACCAGAAGCGCGACGGCGCCGTCCAGGAGTCCGGCAACTGGGTCAGCAAGGCCTTCGACTGGATCAAGCAGAAGGTCATCGAGATCAAGAACGCGATCGTCCGGGTCATCCGGGCGGCCCGCGACGCGGTCGTCGGCTTCATCAAGAACTTCAAGGACACGGTCGAGCGCTGGATCAACGAGGCCCGCAAGAACATCGTCGACGCGATCAAGAACCTCATCAAGGATCTGATCGAGTTCGCGGTGGCGATGGTGCGGGCGGTGATCGAACTTGCCGCGAGGATCCGCAAGTTCGTCACCGACCTGATCTCGGCGGCGATCGCCCTGGTCAACCGGCTCGCCCAGGCGCTGAAGCAGGCGGTCTCCGACCTCCTCGACGCCATCGGCAAGCTGCTCAGCAGCCTCCTGGACAACCTGAGGAAGGCGCTCCAGGCGGCGGTGAAGGCGGTCGTCGAGGCGGTGAAGTCCGTCCTGGAGTTCGCCACGAAGCTCCTGAACGCGCTCGGCGCCTGGATGATGATCGCGGTCGACTTCCTCTCCGACCCGGGCGGCTGGCTCGGCGGCGCGAAGAACTCCGCGGTGGACGGCGCGAAGAACCACCTCTTCCGCGAGGTGTCCACGGCCGTCAAGGCATGGTTCCAGGAGAAGATCCAGGAGATCATCGGCGTCCCGAAGGCGATCATCGACAAGCTCGTCAAGGGTGGCTTCTCCCTCGACCGGATCGTCAAGGAGGCGTGGGACGCGGTAGTTCCGCAACTCCCGTTGATCATCGGCGAGTTGGTGATCACCAAGGTCGTCGCGAAGCTCATTCCCGGCGCCGGCTGGGTGATGGCGGTCATCGACGCGATCCGCACCGCCTGGGGTGCCCTCAGCGCCATCCTCAGCTCCCTCGACGCGGTCCTCACCTGGCTCAAGGCCGTCCGTACGGGCGGCGCCGGCATCCTCTTCGCCAAGGCCGTCGCCGCGGGCGTGGTCGCCCTCCTGGAGGTCCTCTACCAGGCCCTCCTCAGCGGGATCGGCAAGTACGTCGCCAAGGTGGGCCGCCGCCTGCGGGGCGTCGCGGCGAAACTCACCAACGACAAGCCGGGCAAGCCGGGGGACCGGGGGCGCGCGGGAGCGGAGGACCCGGGGGGCCGGGGCCCGAAGAAGCCGAAGGACCGACAGCCTCCCGCCCGAAAGCCCGACTCGGACGCCAGGACACCCGGTGCCCCCAAGACCCCTCGGCCCAAGGACGACCATCCCGAGAAGCCCACCGCCAAGGACAGGAACGGCCACCCCAAGGACCCCACCGAAAAGCCGGACACCAGGCCCACCCCGTCCACGAAGCCGAAACCCGCGCCGGAGCCGCGCCCGAGGCCGAAGAACGAGCCGGAACCGGCGGGCAGGCCGGAGTCCGAGAAGGATGCCGCTGCCTCGAGGGACCGGGACAAGGACTCCAGGCTCAAGGGCGGCGGCAATGCCCCGAAGCAGCCCGAGGGCGAGGGCACGGAGCCGAACAGGACCAGGGACGACGACCCGAAGAAACCCAAGGAGAAGGACGCCCAGCCGAGGCCCGAAGCCGGCAAGGACGGCGACCGGCCCGGACGCCCGAAAGACCGGGACGGTGACGGCGGGAAGCCGAGAGAGAAGCACAACAAGGGCAGCGACCGTGAAAAGTCGAAGCCGAAGCAGGAGAAGAAGGGTCCGCGTAAATCATCGGCCGAAAAAGAGCGGGACAGGCCGAAGGGCAAGGATCCGCACAAGGAGAAGCAGGAGAAGAAGGACCGCAGTAAAAAGGAAGAGAATTCCAAGGATTCGAAGGACGCACGCCTCGACAAAATTGTGGCGAAAATCCGGCCCAGCCTCCATGGGATGCTCACCAGAGGCGTCGACGGTTCGATTCACAAGGCCACACTGACCTCGATGCGCCTCTGGTACAGGCTCACCTCGCTGGCCGTTCAGGGGGCAGATGAATTCGAGGACGAGGCGCTTCTCAACCCGCGTCGACTCGTCGTGCGCGGGCGGGCGATCGACTCGGAACCCATTCTTCGATACGTGCGGGATCTGGAGCGGGAGGTTCTCGCCAGGGCGGGGGAGCCGGAGCAGGTCAAGGGGACCGAGCTGAACGGTAGGACGGACCAGGGGCCATCGGGTTCGGACAGAAGGCACCTCGACATTCCGACGAATCTCGACATCGCTCGTGTCATCGCTTTGCAGAAGCGGGAACGTACCCTCACCCAGATCTGGAACTGGGGCGCATCGCAGATTCACCGCACGAGACTGGGCGGATGGTATCTGCGAAAGTTCCGGAACGGGCAGACTCTGGCCGAGGAAGGAGAGGGTACGACCACCTACGCGGACATCGCGAAGAGGATCTATGCGGCCGGCGCCGAGGGGGAGGCCAGTGAGGCACTCGCAAGCGCTCCCGGAGTGGGCCGGACGCTGGGGTCGTCTTCGATAGCCGATGACATCGCGCTGCACAACTCGCTATCCTATTTGGTCGAGCGTGACCGAAATCCGGGGAACATGGTAATTGCCGCCATGCAGGCCGACCTTTTCGCGCAGGCTCGACGCATGAGTCATGACGAGCGGGGCAAGTGGTTCCGCTATGTGTTCGGTCTGAACTCGATGTCGCCGCAGGGCGCCCCGAAGGGAGGCACCCTGCTCAAGAGGAAGAAGTACCTCAAGGATATCGGAGTCATCGAGAAGGAGGTCGCGGAATACACTCGGAAGGCCATGAACAGGGGGATCGATGAGAACCTGCTGTCCGATCCTCATCTGATCCGTGCTGAACTCGACAGGCAGATCCAGGACGAGATTTCCAAGCTTCCCGAGGAACAGCGGGAAAACAAGAAGGAGCAGCGGGGGGCGAGGAACAGAGTCGAGAAGAGGAACAGGGATCTCGTAAAGCTGGAGAACCTTCATCATGGGAATTTGCTCGCCGAGCGTGAAATCAGGCTGATCGAGGAGTGGGTCAAGGTGCAGGCGCGCGACCTGGACACCTCGGATTCGGTGAGTGAAGAGCGCCTTCGGGAGGAGCTGAAGGCTAAGATAAGGGAGCGCTTCGAGCAACGTTTCCCCTATATCAGGCGATCGTCTTGACGGAAGGTAATCAAGTGGTGGCGCGTCATCCAGTCACGCATCGATCCCGACGGTATCTGCTGCGGGATCCTGATGGCGATGAAATGGTGGTCCGACTCGCCGGTTCCCAGGGCTGGGAAAAGGTAGTCGATATTCCGGCCAAGCGATTTGGGTCGGAGCCCGGGCGAGTGAGCTGGGAGATGTCTCCGGGTATCTTTCTTACGTGCGTCAGGGATCGTAAGCTGCACACCTCGTATCTTCTGGTCACCAGTCGGATGACTGGTGGGCTGGATTCTTATGAAACATGGATCACTGCTAGCGGGCTGTCATTCTGTACCGATGCGGACCTTATTCGTGCGGTTGAGGGAAGTGATAATCCCAAGGAGAAGTGCCGGGCGCTTGTCCGCGCCGGTATCGGCGCACCATTGAACCCGGACAATCGATACTCCCGAGCGTTCATCGAATCGGTGAATGATGCCTCACCGGATGTCCGGAAATCCGCGATCACGGCCATCGGGTACACCGAATGGCCGCCCTTCCAAGAGCTCTTGGACGCCATCTCCCAGCAGGATCCGGACGGCAGTGTGAGAAGTCTGGCCAAGCGTATGTCCGTAGCGTTCGACGAGGCGGAGGTGGGTGACGAATGACCCGCTACCCCGACATCCCCAAACCCATCCGCTCCGGCCTCGTCGTGGTCGACCCCGACCACGGCACGCCGCAACGCGTCATCGTTCTCCAGTTCAACCCCGACACCCTGGAACGCAGCATCGCGCCCCAGTCCGCCGGGGACAGCGGGGACGCCGGTGGTGGGGGGACCGGCAGTGGGGACCGGAACGAGGCGTTGCGGCTGAAGGGGCCCGCACAGGAGACGTGGAAGTTCACCGCCGAGATCGACGCCACCGATCAGCTGGAGATCGCCGCGCCGGACGGGATCCATCCCCAGCTCGCCGTGCTGGAGATGCTGGTGCAGCCGACCACCGCGCAATTACGCGCCGCGACCAGGCTGACGCAGAAGGGCAGTATCGAGATCAGCCCGATCGAGATGCCGTTGACACTGTTCACCTGGGGGAGCAAGCGCGTGATGCCGGTGCGGCTCACCGAACTGTCCGTCAACGAGTCGGCGTTCGACGTGCACCTCAACCCGATCCGGGCCTCGCTGAGCATCGGGATGAAGATCCTGACCGTCAGCGATCTGCCCGCCGGACACAGGGGCGCGGATCTGTACATGGCCCACCTGGCGCAGAAGGAGCGGCTCGCGGCCGCCGCGCGCGGCGGTGGCCTCGGCGCACCGGGCCTCGGCGGCGCCGGCCTCGTGACCGGAAGGGGATGAGGGACACAATGGCGGAGACCGAGCCGTACGAGAGCGCGCTGGACTCGATCCCGGGCGCCCACCCCTACCCGCGCACCAGCCGGTACCACGACGCCGAGATCGGCGTTCACCGGCGCGCCGACGGCACCGAAGTCCGGTACACCAAGCGGCGGTTGCTGCCGCCGCTGGACGAGGAGACCGAACCGCACACCGTCGGCGCCGGCGAGCGGCCCGACCTCCTCGGGCAGCGGTTCCTCGGCGACCCCGGCCAGTGGTGGCGGATCGCCGACGCCAACCCCGTCCTGGACCCGAGGGAGCTGACGGACGAGCCGGGACGGGTCATCGGCATTCCGCTCGCCGGCGGGTTCCCACGGGGGGAGCGGCGTGTCTGAACAGCCCGTGGGGCACGGCCCCGTCCACATCCAGCTCCTCATGGGACCCAAGCTCGCCCGCCCGGTCCCCCTGGAGGTCGCCGAGGCGCTGCTGTCCGCGCAGATCACCACCACGGCGGGGGAGCGAAGCGGGTTCCAGTTCGCCTTCGACCTCACGAAGAACGGGCTCCTCGGCAGACGGCTGCTGCCCGAGGGCTTCTTCGACCCCAAGACCCGCGTCATCCTCACCGTCAGCGTCCGCGGCACCCCGGAAGTGCTCTTCGACGGGCTGATCGTCCGCCAGGAGGTCGGCGCCAGCAACCTCCCCGGCCACTCCACCCTGACCGTCACCGGTGAGGACCTGACGCTCCTGATGGACCTGGAGGAGCGCACCGCGCGCTACCCCAACCTGCCGCCGTCCCAGCGGGTACTGGCGATCCTGCGCCGGTACTCCGACTACGGCATCCGCCCCGACGTCTACCAGGAGAAGATCGCCCAGCCCCCGCACCAGGACCTCCGCGTCCACTACCAGACCGGCACCGACCTGCAGTACGTCACCGAACTGGCCCGCGCCAACGGCTACACCTTCTACCTGGAGCCCGGCCCGAACCCCGGCTATTCCTCGGCCCGCTGGGGCCCCGAGGCACGGATCGGACTGCGCCAGCACGCCCTCAACGTCAACATGGACGCCCTGTCCACCGTGGACCAGCTGACCTTCGCCTACGACGGCACCGCCCGCGAGGAGCCCCAGGCGCGCTGGCAGGACCCCGGCACCCGCCAGTCCACCCTGCTGCCCCAGCCGCCGGTCAGCCCCCTGCGCCCGCCGCTCGGCCGCCGGCCCACCCCCGCGCTCAAACGCAAGACCCTCTCCGGCACCGCCAAACAGCAGCGCGAGCAGGCCGAGGCCGAACTCCTCGCCCGCGCCGCCGTCTCCGCCGACGTCATCTCCGGCTCCGGCTCGCTCGACGTCAGCCGGCACGGCTACCTCCTCCAGCCACGCCGGCTCGTCGGCGTCCGCGGTGCCGGACGGGCGTACGACGGCGACTACTTCGTCAAGTCCGTCACCCACAATCTCCGCCCGGGCTCCTTCCAGCAGAACTTCACCCTCTCCCGGGAGGGCCTGGAAGCGCGCGGCGACACCGTCCGGCCGTGACCCACCCGACCCACCGACGAGGAGAGCACCCCGACCATGGCGGCACCCAGCAATCGCTACCTCGGCAAGTTCCGCGGCCGGGTGGTCAGCAACGACGACCCGTTGCGGCTCGGCAGGATCACGGCCGAGGTCCCGGACGTCCTCGGCGACGAGCCGTCCACCTGGGCGCTGCCCTGCCTGCCGTTCACCGGGCCCGGGTCCGGACAGTTCGTGGTGCCGCCGCCCGGCGCCGGAGTCTGGGTGGAGTTCGAACAGGGGGACCCCAGCTTCCCGGTGTGGACCGGATGCTGGTACGGCGACGCGAGCGAACTGCCGCCCGACGCCCGGCGTGAACTGCGGGCGAACGCGGCGAGCAAACCCGTCGTCGTACAGACCCCGGGCGACCACAAGATCGTCCTCAACGACACGGCCGGGGCCGAACAGGGAATCCTCCTTCAGGCCCAGGGCGGCGCCTACATCCGCATCACCAAGGAAGCCGTGGTCATCGCCACCGGCGCGGGCGCCGAGATCACCTTGCGCGGCCGCGAAGTCACCATCAACCAGGGGCAGTTGACCGCCCAGTCCCAGCGATAGACAAACGGGGGAAGAGAGTTGTCCGGGAGTCTGCTCCACGCGGGCACCGTGATCGGCTGCCCGCACGGCGGCCGTGCCGCACCCGCCACCACACCCTCCGGCGGCGTCCGCGTCGACGGCGTCACCGTGGCCACGACCGCCCACGCCTACGTCGTCACCGGCTGCCCGCACACCGTGGACGGCGTGCCCTCGCCGTGCGTGTCCGTCCGCTGGACCGCCGCCGGCACCGGCGTCACGGTCGACGGCGCGCCCGTGCTGCTCGACACCGGTGCCGCCCAGTGCCTCAGCGCGGCCCTCGTCCCGCAGGGACCACCCGTCGTCCAGGCCGCGCAGCGAAAGGTCACCGTCCGATGAGACCGCCGAGCCCGCACACCCGCCCGCGCAGCGACATCGCCTTCCCGTTCCACGCCGACCGCCGTGGCCGCACCGCGCACGCCCGCCCCGCCGAGCACGTCCACGACCTCGTCGAACAGCTGCTGTTCACCAGCCCCGGCGAGCGCGTCATGCGCCCCGACTTCGGCTGCGGACTGCTCGACCTGGTCTTCGCACCGGCCGGCCCCGAAGTGGTCAGCACCCTCGAACTCTCCGTCCAGGCCGCCCTCCAGCGCTGGCTGGGCGACCTGATCGAGGTGGTCTCCCTTGACATCACCGCCGGCGACGACACCGTACGCGTCCAGCTGTCCTACCTGCTCCGCGCCACGGGCACCGTCCAGGAGGACCTCTTCGAGGGGAGGGCGGCATGAGCGCGGGGGCCACCCGGCGGGCCAGGGTGCGCGCCGCCCACCTCAACGGGATCGACGCCGTGGAGGTCAGCGACGACGGGCTGCTGCTCACCGTCACCTTCCTCGGCAAGGCGCCCGGCGGCCTCGGCCCAAAGAACGTCCGCATCGACGGCGGCCGGCGCGTCACCGGCCTCACCGCCGTGGACGTCAGCGTCGAACGCGAGGAGGATCCCGAGCTGGACGACCGGCTCTACGTCACCCTCGACCGGGCCGGCGACACCTCCCGCTACCGGCTGTCGCTGGTGGAGGCCGACCCCTACGGCAGGCCGGGCACCGAGCCGTACCACGGCTTCGACCAGCGGTACGCCGGCGCGGAGTTCGGCTTCTGGCCCGACTGCCCGAGCCCCTTCGACCGCGCGGACGCGGACGAGGACGACGCCGCCCTCCCGGCCGCGCCCGTGACCGACTACACGGCCCGCGACTACGACTCCCTGCGCAGGCTCCTGCTCGACCGGCTCACGCTGACCACCCCCGACTGGGTCGAGCGCAACCCCGCCGACCTGGGCACCACCCTGGTGGAACTGCTCGCCTACACCGGCGATCAGATCAGCTACCAGCAGGACGCCGTCGCCACCGAGGCCTACCTCGACACCGCCCGCCGCCGCGTCTCCGTACGCCGGCACGTCCGGCTCATCGACTACGCGATGCACGACGGCTGCAACGCCCGCACCTACGTGACCGTCCAGACCGCCGCCGACCGCACCCTGGCGCCCGGCACCTACCGCTTCGCGGCGGTCGACGTACGCACCCTCGACCCGCACGACCGCCCCGGACCCGGCACGGTCATCGACGACAACGACCTCGGCGACCTGGACGAGCGCGGCTCCGTGGAGGTCTTCGAACCCCTCCTCGCCACCGAACCGCTGGAACTGCGGGTCGCGCACAACGCGATCCGGTTGTGGACCTGGGACGGCGAGGTGTCCGCGCTGCCCGTGGGAGCCACCGCCGCCACCCTGCGCGACGAGTGGGCGGACCCCGCGGCCCGCCGGGAGCGCAGGCTCGCCCTGAAACCGGGCGACGTGCTGATCCTGGAGGAGGTCAAGGGCCCGCGCACCGGCACCCCGGGCGACGCCGCCCCCGCCCACCGGCAGGCCGTCCGCCTCACCTCCGTCACCCCCGGCCTGGACCGGGTCGAGGACCAGCCGGTGCTGGAGGTCACCTGGGCCGCCGAGGACGCCCTGCGCATCCCGTTGTGCCTGACCACCCGGGGCGGACGCGACTGCCTGCCCGTCGAGGACGTCACCCTCGCCCGCGGCAACGCCGTCCTCGTGGACCACGGCCGCTCCGGCACCGTCGAGACGGTCACCGTACCGCCGGACCCGGCCGTCGTGGCGCCCTGCGGCCCGCCCGGCCCCGGCTGCGCGGAGCATACCCGGGGCAACGCGCCGGCACGGCTCATCGCCTCGCTGACGGACCGCGCCGAAAGCGGCCGGGCGCTGCGCCCCGACGACGTCCGCGAACTGTTCGACGTCGTGGGGGAGGGGGCCGTCCGGCGCGCCGGCATCGGTCTGGAAGGGGCCGGACAACGCCACGAGCACGTGGTGCCCGGTACGGCGTACGCGCAGGCCGCGGCCCTGCGGACGCTGCTCGGCCAGAGCGTCTACCCAGGCATCCGGCCGCGCCCCCGCCCCGTCCTCGGCCGCGCCCCCGTCACCCAGGCCGTACCCTTCCCCGACCCGGCGGCCGTCGCCGCCGCGCAGGCCGAGCGGATCGCCGCCGTTCCGGACCGGGCCCGGCACCGGCTGACCGAGCTGTGGCGCAGTGCCCGGGACGCCGACGGACTCGCCGAGGACGAGATCAGCGAACTCGCCGTGCTCTTCGGCCTGAAGCTGCTGGAACGGCTGGAACTGCGCCGCCACCCCGTCCGCGCCCTGCGCGAACTGCTGCACCGCGGTGACGAACTGCTCGACGCCAAGCGGCGGCGCATCGCCGTTCTCACCGCGCGGGCCCGCGCCGGCACCGTCCTCGACGCCCACATCGCCTGGGAGATCGCGCACAGCTGGGGCCCGTCGTACGCCACCGGACTCCACCCCGACGAGCCCGTGCTGCACGGCCCGGCCGGAGCCGCGCTCGCCCAGGACCCGCGCCGGGCCCTGCCCGCCGTACGCCTCACCGACGGCGAGGCGGTGTGGGAGCCGCGCCGTGACCTGCTCGACAGCGCGCCCCGCGACCGGCACTTCGTCGGCGAACCGGAGGACGACGGACGGCTCGCCCTGCGCTTCGGCGACGGACGGCACGGCGCCCGGCCGGACCCCGGAACCCGCCTGACCGTGCGCTACCGCCTCGGCGGCGGCAGCGCGGGCAACGTGGGCGCCGAGGCCATCAACCATCTCGTCGTGGCGGCGGGCGAGCCCGGCGGGCCGGTACCCGCCGCCACCGTCCGCAACCCGCTGCCGGCCACCGGCGGCACCGAACCCGAACCCCTGGAACAAGTACGCCAGTCGGCACCCCTGGAGCTGCGCCGCACCCGGCTGCGCGCCGTCACCGCCGCCGACTACGCGGCGCTCGCCTCCACCGTGCCCGGCGTCCAGCGGGCCGCCGCCGACCTCCGCTGGACCGGCAGCGCGCAGGAGGCCCACATCGCCGTCGACGCGTACGGCGGCACCCCGTCGCCGCGCCTGCTCGACACGGTGACCCAGGCCCTGGAGACATACCGGCGCATCGGTCACGACCTGGTGGTCGGCCCCGCCCGGCTGGTGCCGGTCGACATCGCGCTGCGGGTGTGCGCCCTGCCCGGTCACCAGCACGGGCGGATCCTCGCCGACCTGTACCGCGTCCTCGGCCGCGGCCGGCTGCCCGGCGGCCGGCTCGGCTTCTTCCACCCCGACGCCCTGACCTTCGGCGAGCCCGTACGGCTCAGCCGCCTGGTAGCGGTCGCCGCGGCCGTCCCCGGCGTGGAAAGCGTCGAAGTAACCCGGCTGCGACGGCTGTTCGAACCGGACCGGGCTGAGCGGGAGGACGGCGTGCTGCGGCTCGGCCCGCTGGAGATCGCCACCTGCGACAACGACCCCGACCGGCCCGAACAGGGCCGGCTGGAGATCACCCTGGGAGGAGCCCGATGAACCGCCCCTGCTCCTGCGGCGGCGCGTGCGGCGGCCACGACGAGCGCCACGCGCCCGCCCCCCTCCACAATCCGCCCGGCCGCACCGCCCTCGACTACCGCGTCGGCGAGTACGGCACCTTCCTCGCCGCCCTCCTCGACCGGCTCGCCTCACCCGCGTACCCGGCCCTCGGCCGGCTCACCGTACGCACCCCCGACGACCCGGCCGTGGGACTCCTCGACGCCGCCGCCGTCCTCGGCGACCTGCTCACCTTCCACTCCGAGCGGATCGCCGACGAGGCATACCTCCGCACCGCCCGCGAACACCGCTCCCTGGTCCTGCTGGGCCGGCTCGTCGGGCACCGGCCGCGCCCCGGAGTGGCCGCCACCACCCATCTGGCGTACACCCTCGAACGCGACCCGCGCGCCGAGACCCTGCCGGTGTCCATCCCGCGCGGGGCCCGCAGCCACAGCGTGCCCGCCTCCGCCGACGAGCGCTCGCTGACCTTCGAGACCTCCCGGGACCTCACCGCCCGCTGGGACTGGAACGAACTGACGGTACGGCGCCGCCGGCCCTCCCTCCTCACCCCCGACGACCTCGCCCGCCGCTCCGAACTGTTCGTGGAGGGCACGGCCGCCTCCCTGCGGACCGGCGACAAGCTCCTCTTCGTCTTCGGTGAACAGGCGGGCGGAGTAAGGAAGTTGATCACGATCGCCGGCGTCCGCACCGACCCCGGGGAAGAGATCACCGCGCTCACCCTGCCCCAGTCCGCCCCGCCCACGCTGGGGGAGCTGGTGGCCGAGGTGCGCCGCTGGACCGCCGAGCCGGCCACCCCCGGCGAACCCGGTGACGAGCCGCCGACCCCCGAGGTCCCCAACCCGCGCCCGGTCAGCCGGCTGATCGAGGACTTCGACGACCAGGTCCTCGCCCCCCTGCGCACCGACCTCGACACCATCGGCACCCCGGAGAGGCTCGCCACCCGCCTCGGTGAGCCGGTGGCCCGCCTGCGCGAGGCCGAGGTCCTGGCGGAGCCGTACGAGGACGTCGCGGCGTGGTTCGCACAGCTGGAGGCGGTCCTCGCGGAACTGGCCGGGCGGGCGCTGGCGCTGGCACCCGCCCGGCCCGCCACCCAGGGCGACGACACCCCGGGGGAAGGGGCGAGCGTCCTCGCCACCGCACGGCACGGGATCCGGCCCGACCCCCGCGAAGCCGCCCTCCACGCGCTGAACAGGGTCCTCCCCGCCCTGCGCACCACGGCCCCCGCGCCCCGGCCGGAAACCAGCCTCCACCGCCCCGGCACCGACACCGCCCACCTGCTGACCGCCCTCGACCCGGACCTGGCCGGCCTCTACCCGGCCTGGCGCACCGCCACCGCCCCGGGCGCCGGCCCACTGCTGCGCGCCCTCCTCGCCATGCGCGTCACCGCCGCCCCCTTCGGCGCGAACGCCCCCCTCAAACCCGTCCAGGACGCCCGCGGCCGCGTCATCCGCACCGCCGACTGGCCGCTGACCGGCGGCGCGCTGGCGAGCATGCGCGTGGTGTACGACCCCACGGGCAAGACACCGGTACGCGCCGAGTTCCAGTACGTCGAGGGCAGCAGCTCCGACCAGCGCGCCGAGAACCTGCCCGTCACCCAGCCGGTCACCTTCGCGCTGGGACCCGGCCGGGTCGAGCTGTCCACACGGGCCGCCCGCGACCGGCAGCCGATCCGCCCGGCCGCCGACGGCGAACCCGGTGTCACCGCCCGCCTCCACGCCGGCCTGCCCGAGGGCAGCCTGTTCGTCTCCCGGCCCGAGGACGACGGCACCGTACACATCGCCCTGACCGACGGCACCACCGAGCAGTTCACCCTGGAACCGGGCGCCAGCAGGCAGTTCACCCACGGCGCGTACCAGGTGAGCGTCACCTACACGGTCGGCAGCACCGCACCGAACGTCGAGATCGTCATCGCCGGCGAGCCCGACCCCCTCAACCGCCGCATCCTGCGACTGGACAGCGTCCACGACACCATCACCGTCGGCAGCTGGGTGGCGATCGAGCGCCCGGCCAAGGGCACGGGCGTCCCCGGCGACGCCGCACTCGCCTTCGTCACCACCCAGGTGGCCGCCGTCCGGACGGCGGCGTACTCCGACTACGGCATCACCGGCCGCGGCACCGAACTCATCCTGGCCGACCCCTGGCTGGACGAGTTCGACGTCCTGCTCTCCCACATCCGCGACACCACCGTGCACGCGGCGGGCGAGCCGCTGCGCCCGGCCGACGAACCGCTCGACGAGGACGTACACGGCGACGAGATCGAACTCGCCGAGCTCTACGACGGGTTACGGCCCGGCCGCACCCTCGTCGTGAGCGGCGAACGCACCGACGTACCCGGCGCGAGCGGGGTCACCGCGAGCGAGGTCGTCACCATCGCCGCCGCCGACCCCGCCATCGACCCCCACCGACCCGGGGACCACGTCCACACCCGCCTCACCCTGACCACGAACCTGGTCCACCGCTACCACCGGGCGAGCGTGCGCGTCCTCGGCAATGTCGTCGAGGCCACCCACGGCGAGAGCCGCGAGGAAGCCATCGGCAGCGGCGACTCCGACCGCGTCAACCAGACCTTCGCCCTCTGGCAGTCCCCGCTGACCTGGCTCGCCGCCGACAACCCGCTCGGCGCCACCCCGGTCCTGGAGATCCGCGTGGACGGCCTGCTCTGGCACGAGGTCGACAGCCTCGCCGGACGCGGCCCCACCGAACGCGTCTACATCACCGGCACCGCCGCCGACGGCCGCACCACCGTCACCTTCGGCGACGGCGTCCACGGCGCCCGGCTGCCCGGCGGACACGAGAACGTGCGCGCCCGCTACCGCTTCGGCACCGGCAAGGCCGCCGACGTCCCCGCCGAACGGATCACCCAGCCGCTCACCCGCCCGCTCGGCGTCACCGCGGTCACCAACCCGCTCCCGGCGACCGGCGGTTCGGACGCGGACGGGCCGGGCCTGACCCGACGTACGATCCCGCTCGCCGTCTCCGCCCTGGACCGGCTGGTCTCCCCGGCCGACTACGAGGACTTCGCCCGCTCCCGGGCCGGTATCGGCCGGGCCGCCGCCCGCGAACTGTTCGACGGACGGCGGCGCGTGCTCCACGTGACGGTCGCCGGCACCGACGACGTGCCCCTCGCCGACGACAACCTCCGGCCGCTGCGCCGCGCCCTGACCGAGTACGGCGACCCGGACCTGCCGGTCCGGGTCGACGCGCGCGAACTCGTCCTGCTGCTGATCGCCGCCAAGGTGAAGCTCGCCCCGGACCACGCCTGGGACACCGTCGAACCCCGGCTGCGCCAGGCGCTGCTGCGCCGCCTCGGCTACGAGGGACGGGAGCTCGGCCGGCCCGCCCGCCTCTCCGAGGTGCTCGCCACCGCCCACACCGTGCCCGGCGTCGACCACATCGACGTCGACGTCTTCACGGGCGTGCCCGCCTCCGCCACCCCGGACCGGCTCACCGCCCTGCTCACCGGCCCCGGCACCCCGCGGCCCACGGTCCCCGCCCACCCGGCGGCCTACGACGAGCAGACCTACACGGTCCGCGACGCCGACGGCGAGACCCTGTCGTCGGTCTGCGCCCGCCACGGCATCCCGCTCGGCCGGCTGCTGCGCCTCAACCCGGACATCACCGACACCCGGCGCCTGGCCAAGGGCCGGACGGTGGTCGTCTTCCGCGGCATCCGCCCGGCCCAGCTCGCCATGCTGTCGGCGCGGGCCGCGGACACCCTGATCCTGACGGAGGTCAAGTGATGTCCCCCGACGCCGCACCGCGCACGCCGGCCGACCGGCACCCCGACGAACTCGCCGAACTGCTGCCCCGCCGGCACCGGTTGCGCGACGCGGAGGAGGGCGAACCGCTGCGTGCCCTGCTCGCCGTCATCGCCGAGCAACTGGACCGGGTCCGCGACGGCGTGCGCCAGGGCTACGAGGACCTGTTCGTGGAGACCGCCGCGCCCTGGGTACTGCCCTACCTGGGCGACCTCGTCGGCTACCGCACCCTGCCCGGCTACGAGCACGTCCTCACCACCGGGCTGCACGACGGTGGCCGGGCGGCGCTCGCCGAGGCCGTCGCCCCCCGCCGGGACGTGGCCGCCACGGTCGCCCAACGGCGCCGCAAGGGCACCCTGCACCTGCTCGAGGAACTCTCCGACCGGGTCGCCGACTGGCCCGCCCGCGCCGTGGAACTGTCCCGGCACGTGGCCCACACCCAGCCGGTCAGACTCCACGGCACCGGCCGGCGCACCGAACGCGGCCGGCTGCTCGACCTCAGGGACGGCTCGGCACTCGCCACCGCGGGCGGCCCCTTCGACACGACGTCCCGCACCATCGACGTACGCCGCGCCGACTCCACGAGAAAACAAGGGGGCTGGACACCGGCCGGGGTCGGTCTCTTCGTGTGGCGGCTCAAGCCGTACGCGCTGACCGCGTCACCGGCCTACTGCGTCGACCGCGCCCGCAACCTCTACACCTTCTCCATCCTCGGCAACGACACCCCGCTGCTCACCCGCCCGGTGCCCGAACCCTCGCCCGCGCACATCGCCGCCGTGGACAACGTGCCCGCGTTCATCACCCGCCGGCTGCTGCACGACCGGCTCGCCGACTACTACGGCCCCGGAAAGAGCCTGTGCATCCGGCGTGACGGCGAGGACCGGCCGGTACCGCCGGCGGACATCGTCGTCGCCGACCTGTCCGACTGGCGCTACCGGCCCGGGCGCGGCCAGATCGCCGTCGACCCGGAGCTCGGCCGGATCGCGTTCGGCGCCCGCCGCGCGCCCCGCCAGGGCGTCTGGGTCGACTACCACCAGGCCTTCGCCGCCGACCTGGGCGGCGGCCAGTACGAGCGCCCCGACCGTACGGCCCGGCCCGACGCCGACCTCTACCGGGTCGGCCCCGGCGGGCCGTACCGGCGGATCATGGACGCCTACCGGGCCTGGCAGGACCACCGCGGCCCCGGCCGGACCGGCATCATCGAGATCACCCACAGCGGCGCCTACCAGGAGCAGCTGGACTTCGACCTCGACCCCGGCGACCGCCTCGAGTTGCGCGCCGCCGAGGGCACCCGGCCGGTGATCCGGCTCCTCGACTGGTACAGCAACCGCCCCGACGCCCTCAACATCCGCGCCGTGGAATCCGATTGCGCCCCGCACGAGCGGCCGCGCATCGTCCTGGACGGTCTCCTCGTCGCCGGGCGCGGCATCAACGTCACCGGCCCCGTCGGCGCCGTCGTCATCCGGCACTCCACGCTCGTGCCCGGCTGGTCGCTGGAGCCCGGGTGCGCGCCGCACTCGCCCGACGAACCCAGCGTCGTCCTCGAACGCACCACCGCCTGCCTCCGGATCGAGCACAGCATCCTCGGCACCATCGAGGTCATCGGCGACGAGGTGAGCCAGGACCCCCTCGACATCCAGCTGCGCGACAGCGTCCTGGACGCCACCGGCGACGACCGCGCGGCCCTGTCCGCCCCCGACTGCCGCCACGCGCACGCCGTGCTGCACCTGCGCCGCACCACCGTCATCGGGGAAGTGCACACACACGCCGTCGAGTTCGCCGAGAACTCCGTGTTCACCGGCCGGCTGCACGTGGCCCGGCGCGGCATCGGCTGTCTGCGCCACTGCTACGTCCCGCCCGGCTCGCGCACCCCGCGTCGCCACCGCTGCCAGCCCGACATCGCCGGCGCCGAACAGGCGCACGCCGTACGGCCGTTGTTCGTATCCACCCGCTACGGCACGCCCTGGTACGGCCAGTTGGCCGACCAGAACCCCGAACAGATCCGGCGCGGCGCCGACGACGGCGGCGAACCCGGCGCGTTCCACGACCTGTACCGCCCCCAGCGGGAGGACGCGCTCAGGGCGCGGCTCGCCGAGTACACACCCGCGATCGCGGACGCCGGGATCTTCTTCGTGACGTGAGCGGTGCCGCCGTACGACCCACCCGCAGACTTCCGAACCAGGGGGACCCCCTTCATGCACGCCGACCTGTCCCGCGCCACCTTCCGCCCCGAGCGGCACTACTCCGCGGTCCTCGCCCAGCAGGGCCGGGTACAGCTGGACGCCGACCTCAACGAACTGACCGCCATCCAGCTCCACCAGGCCCGCACCCTCGCCGCCGACCTCATCGGCCGGCACGGCGGACCCGCCGGCGCCTGCGGCTTCCGCATCGAGTACGTGGGCGGCAAGCACGACATCGACACCCTGTACATCCACGTCGGCCGCTACTACGTGGACGGCATCCTGTGCGAGGCGGACCGCCCCGCGCCCGGCGTCCCCGTACCGGACGAGGGCACCGGAGAGCAGCCGCCCGCCGGGACGGACACCCACTGGGACTACTGGGACCAGCCCGACGGCTACCGGGACCCGGAACGGCCCGGCGACCGGCTGCCCTCGCCTGCCCGGTCGCCCTTCCTCGTCTACCTCCAGGTGTGGGAGCGGGCGGTCTCGGCGGCCGAGGACCCGGCGCTGCGCGAGGTCGCCCTCGGCGCCGCGCTGCCGGACACCGCCGTCCGCACCAAGGTCGTCTGGCAGGTGCTGCCGCTGCCCCTGGCCGCGCTGGACATCGAGGACGCCCAACCTTCCCCGGGAGCCGTCCGCGAGGCCTTCGAGAAGTGGGCCAAGGCCCAGGCGGCGCCCTCCGCCCGGCTCGCCGCCCGCAGCGAACGGCCCGAGCACGCCGACGACGACCCCTGCCTGGTCCGCCCCGACGCCCGCTACCGGGGCCCGGAGAACCAGCTGTACCGGGTGGAGATCCACGCGGGCGGCGAGGCGGCCGACGCCACCTTCAAGTGGTCCCGGGAGAACGGCTCGGCCGTCTTCCCCGTGGACGAACTCGACGGCACATGGGTCCGGTTGGCCACCCTGGGCCTCGACTCCAAGCTCGGTCTGGAGGTCGGCGACCACGTCGAGCTCACCGACACCGCGTACGCCTCCCGGCTGGAGGCGCTGCCCCTGCTGCGGGTCGAGGAACTGGACCTGCCCGGCCGCCGTGTCCGCCTCTCCGCCGAGCCGGACCCGCGTGTGGGACGCCTGCCGCACCTGCACCCCTTCCTGCGCCGCTGGGACCACCGCGAGGCACCCCGGCGCAAGGGCCGCGCCAACTCCCTGAAGGGCGGCGCCGTGCCGCTCGCCGAGGGCCGGTGGCTGCCGCTGGAGGACGGCGTCGAGGTCTACTTCGCCGAGAACGGCACCTACCGCACCGGCGACCACTGGCTGATCCCCGCCCGCACCGCCACCGGAAGCGTCGAGTGGGACACGGACGCCGCCCGCCGCCCGCTGCTGAAGGCCCCGGCGGGCATCGACCGGCACCTCGCCCCGCTGGCACTGGTCACCGGCGAGGGCAGCACCGCCGACCTGCGTCAGGCCTTCGGCGCGCTCGCCACGGACATCCCCCCGGCCGACCGGGCGGCCCTGGACGCCGAGGCCCGCGCCGCACACGAGGAACGGACCGCGGAGGCCGACACCTCCCAGACCACGGCGGCGGCGGGGGCCGCCGCGGAAGGAGACGAGTGATGGCACAGCCGATGAGCGCGGCCAAGCTGCTGGAAGTCCTGCGCGCGGAGGGCCTGACGGTGCACGAGGTACGCGACTGGCGCCACCACAACCGCAACACCAAGGGGCCCTGGGGCCCGGTGAACGGCGTGATGATCCACCACACCGTCACCTCGGGCACCGAGAACTCCGTGAACATCTGCTACGACGGCTACGCGGGCCTGCCCGGGCCCCTCTGCCACGGGGTCATCGACAAGGAGGGGCACGTCCACCTCGTGGGCAACGGCCGCGCCAACCACGCCGGTCTCGGGGACGGCGACGTACTGCGTGCGGTGGTCGACGAGGCCGCGCTCCCGCCGGACAACCAGGCCGACGTCGACGGCAACCGGCACTTCTACGGCTTCGAGTGCGTCAACCTGGGCGACGGCAAGGACCCCTGGCCCGAGGCGCAGAAGGAGGCCATCGAGAAGGTGTCCGCCGCGATCTGCCGGCACCACGGGTGGTCGGAGCGCTCCGTCATCGGCCACAAGGAGTGGCAGCCCGGCAAGCAGGACCCGCGGGGCTTCACCATGGACGGCATGCGGCGCCGCATAGCCGACCGGCTCGCGGGCAAGGGCGGCAAGGAGCCGGGCGGCCCCAAGCCCGGACCCAAGCCCAGGTACGCGCCCTTCCCCGGCGCCGGTTTCTTCCACACAGGGCAGAAGTCCCACCTGATCACGGCCATGGGCCGCCGCCTCGTCGCCGAGGGCTGCGGTCGCTACGAGAAGGGCCCGGGCCCCGAGTGGACCGAGGCCGACCGCGAGTCCTACGCGGCCTGGCAGCGGAAACTCGGCTACCGCGGCAAGGACGCGGACGGCGTCCCCGGCCGGACCAGCTGGGACAGACTGAAGGTCCCGTCGGACGACTGACCACCTGGTGTCCCCGGAAGTCCTGCCGCCCCACTACTAAGTGGTACTGTGTAGCGGTACTCGGTAACACTAAGTACCGAGCGGCAGGACTGAGGAGCACCCGCGATGGAGGACCTGACGGAGATGCTGAAGGGCACGCTCGAAGGGTGCGTGCTCGAAATCATCGACAGCGAGGAAACCTACGGGTACGCCATCACCCGCAAGCTGAACGAGCTCGGTTTCACCGATGTCGTCGAGGGCACGGTGTACACCGTCCTGCTGCGACTGGAGAGGAACGGCCTCGTCCAGGTGGCGAAACGGCCTTCCGCGGTGGGTCCGCCGCGGAAGTTCTACGCGCTCAACGACGCCGGACGCGAGGAACTCGCGAGGTTCTGGGCGAAATGGCAGTACGTCTCGTCTCGCATCGACAAGCTCAGGGAGAGCGGCGGAAGATGAACTTCTGGGAGACCGTCACAGGAAGTGATCTCACCAGGGACTGGAAGGCATTCGAAGTCCGTGCCGCGACCCTGCCGGACGACCACCGGGCGGCGTGGGCACAGATCAAGTGCCACCTCTTCCCCTACGGGGACTTCACCGGCCGCAACCTGACACCGATCGTCGACGCCGCCCTGGCACTGCTCGAAGAAGCGGCGGCGGACGGACAGAGCGTCCACGAGGTGCTCGGCGACGACATCCGGGGCTTTTGCACGGCGTTGGCCGGCGGAGCCGGCGCCCGGACCTGCCGCGACCGCTGGCGCGAGCAGTTGAACAGGAACGTCGCCAGGAAATTGAGCCGGCTGGGAGGCTGACGTGAGCATCCAGGACATCATCGAGGGCAAGAAACAGTGGCGGGCGCACATGGCGCGGGTCAAGGCCCTCCCGCAGGATTACCAGATCGTCTACAAGGAGATGCAGAGGTACCTGTTCAAGGTCGGCCCGATCGACCTGCCCGACGGCCCCCTGCTCCCTGGCATCCTCGACTTCTTCGAGGAGGGCGTCGCCGCGGGCAAGGGAGTCCTGGAACTCACCGGCACCGATGTCGCCGCGTTCTGCGACGACTTGGTCAAGGACTCTCCCACCTACGCGGACGCATACCAGAAGTCCCTTGGCGGGGAGCCCGACACGGCCGAGAAGTAACACCCGCGCGCACTGCTGGTCGCCGTGGTCTTCATCCGAAACACCCGTCCCAACCGACCACTCCCCATGTCGCACCGGCACCGCCATCATGGGAGCGCTCCCGTACTCATCGCACGCGCAGATCTCCCGACACCGGAAGGACCGCTCATGCGCACCGCTCCCCCTCTCTCCCGGCGGGCACTGCTCACGGCCGCCGCCGCGGGCCTCACCACCGCGGCCGCCACCCCCTCCCGGGCATCCGGCGCCCACCGCTCCGTGCCGTCCCCCACCTTCGCCGGGTTCCGGACGGTGGGCCGGGTCAAGGAGGCGGCCGACGGCTGGGTGCGCTACAGCTGGCCCGGCATCGTCTTCGAAGGCCGGTTCCGCGGCAGGGGCGTCGGGATCGCGCTCGACGACTCCGCCAACGACTACGACGTCCAGATCGACGGAACGACCGTGAGCACACTGGTGACTCCCGGGCGCACCACGTCCTGGGTCACGGACCTCGCCGACACCGAGCACACCGTGCGGCTCGTCAAGCGGACGGAGTGCCCGTGGGCCGTCGGCCGCTTCGGCGGGTTCGTCGCCGCTCGGGGAGGAAGGATCCTCCCCGCCCCCGCGCCGCGCAGCAGGCAGATCGAGTTCATCGGCGACTCCTACACCGCCGGGTACGGCAACGTCTCCGGCACGCGTGACTGCTCGGCCAACGGGGGAGTCGACCGGAACAGCAACGCGGGTCTCGCCTTCGGCGCCCTCACCGCGCGGAAGCTCGGCGCCGACCACCAGCAGAACGCCTTCTCCGGCCGTGGCATGGTCCGCAACTACAACGGCGGCGACCCCGGCACCGATTACCGCACCTACTACGACCGGGCCCTGCTGAACGTCGCCGGCGACGTCTGGCACAAGCCGCGCGGCTGGCGGCCGCAGGTCGTCGTCATCGGCCTCGGCATCAACGACTTCTCGACCCCGCTGCGCCCGGGCGAACCGTGGGCCACCCAGGGCGAGTTGATCGCCGCCTACGCCAGTGCCTACCACGGCTTCCTCGACAAGCTGCGGGCCCGCTACGGCAGCAGGACCTTCCTGGTGGTCAGCGCCACCGCGGTGTCCGGCACCGCCTTCGCCGACACCGCCCAGGGCATCGTCAGGGACCGCAACGCGCGGGGCGACGACCGGGTGGGCTACTGGTACTACGACGATCCCGGCCTGGACCACCTCGGCTGCGACTGGCACCCCTCGCTTCAGGACCACCGGATCATCTCCGGACTGCTCGACCAGTACCTCGCCACCGTGCCGCTGGACTGGTGACCGGGCGGACGGTCCGGGCCGGGCGCGGTCGGCACCGTCCGCCGCGGCGGGCGTCGACCGGTATGTCGGGCGACGGTCCGGACCGGACGGGCTCGGCATCGTCCGCCGCGGCGGGCGTCGACCGGGATGCCGGGCCGACGGGATGCCACAGCCGGCGCGCTGCCGCGCCACCGCGGTCTCTCGGCCGTGCGGACCCGCCCACCATGCGCGTCCCTCCGCCCGGACGGTGCCCGGGTGGCTCACATCGTGCCCGTGAGCGGTAGCGGCGGAATGTCACCGGCGTGCTCCGGAGCCCCGGTCCAGGCAGCCAGCCGGACGGGGTCCGGCGCTTTGCCGGTAGCCTCGGTGACCCGCGCGTAGAGCGCCCTGACGACCTCCGGGCGGTAGGTGATCGCCCGTCCGGCGGCCGTCCGGACGCCGTCCTCGGCGGCTGCCGTCGTGGACGGTCTGAGCAGGGCGAGACCGAGCCGCATCCACGGCCAGGGCTGCTCCCACTCCCGGGCCGGGCGCTCCACGGCCAGACGGCAGGCGGTGCCTGTCTCGCCGGACAGCCGGGCGTGGTCCACAGGATGGAGGGTGCTCCCGGAGATACCCCCGGGGTCGCACGCGGCCCGGCGCAGCCGGTCCCCGTACTCGGTCAGGCACGGTGCCGGGCGCACTTCGCGGAACACGGTGTCCACCGCCGTGGATCAACGGCGGGCGGCCGTCCTCGCGCCGGGCGTACGCCCGCCGGGGGACGACGGCCGCCCCTGCGGAGGCATCGGCGCCATGGACGAGCGACAGCAGCCCACCAGCGCCTGCCCCGGCGAAGCGGCTGACGCGTCGGTCACGGGCGCTCTGGTGAGCGTCACCGTGGGACCGGACGGCATCGACGGGTCGTACTGGGTGCCGGCGCCCGACACGCCGAGGGCCTACGAGAGGGCGGCTCGCGGACCCACGGGAGGCCCGTAGCCGCTCCGAGGAGCGGGGGACCGGTCAGCTCCGCTTCAGCCAGTCCTCGTAGCGGGTGGACGCGAGGTGGGCCGTGTCGTCACCGATGAGCACGCCGTCGGGCATGCCCGCGAACGGGCCCGCGGTCTCGTCGGTGACGACGGAACGGCCGTCGGGCTTCGCCGCCAGGGTGATCTCACCGAGCCGGTCGAGCCGCTCGACCTCGGGACCCGCGATGTCGCGGACGCCGTACGACGGCTCGCCCAGCGCCGCGTCGGCAAGGGCGGCGGCGACATCGGCGGAGGCCATCGGGCGCAGCCGCAGGGACGGCAGGCGCACCTCCGTGCCCTCGGTGGTCATGTCCATCACCGGGGCGACGAACTCGAAGAACTGGGTGGCGCGCACGATGCTGTAGGGCACGCCGCTGTTCCGCACGGTCTCCTCCTGGGCGACCTTGGCCCGGTAGTAACCGTAGTCGGGCACCTGGTCGACGCCGACGATCGAGAGCACGACGTGGTGGCGGACACCCGCCTCCTTCTCGGCCCCGGTCAGATTCCGCTCCGAGCGGGTGAAGAAGTCCAGCGCCGGCTCCGGATCGAAGGAGGGGGAGTTCGGCACGTCCACGACCACGTCCGCGCCGGTGAGAGCCTGGGCCAGACCCTCACCGGTGAGGGTGTCCACACCCGTGGAAGGGGAGGCCGCCACGGCCTCGTGACCACGGTCGCGCAACAGCGCGACCACCTGCGATCCGATGAGCCCCGTACCGCCGACGACCACGATCCTCATCACTGTCTCCGTTCTTTGAACCGGCTTCCCGACGGACACCGGCGACACCTCGCCCGACCGGGTGCGGCAACGCGCACATCGACAGGACAAGGCGGCGGCCGGATCTGTGACAGCCGAGCGGACACCCCAGATGCTACGGGCCGGCGGGGGAGCGGAGGGACAACCCCGCAGGGCGCGCCCTGCGGAAAACCACAGGCCGGGCCCTACGGAGAACGGCATGTGCCCGCAACGGGTCTGTGAGCTGGGAGGTCTCGATGACGTCCATCGGAATGCCCTCCAGCAGGCTCTCCACGGTGACACCGCCGTCGACCTTGCCTTCCTCAACACCCATCCGCATGCCATCGGCCCCTTCGGGCCTGACCCCACGGCCCTCTCGGCGGCTCAGGTGGCCCGCGTCGCGGAACTGCTCGGGCAGATCGACTTTCCGGCCCTCCTGGGCGCCCTGCCGGCAGATGAAACGGCGGCGGCCTCTCTGATCGGCAACGGCGCGGACGGGATCGTCGGCGGGCCGAAGAAGTACCTGCTGGGCCACTTCAGCGCCATGCGCGAGTTCTACCGTGACGCATCCCGACGGCAGCTCCTCGTCGTGCTTTGGTGGGACTGACACCGCCCGGCACAGGTCAGCAGCCGGGGAATCGCGTCAGCTCGCGGATCGGCCACCCGGGTACGGTCCGGTGGCCGGGCGGTTCGGGACGGTCGGCCGCGGCATCCGGAGGGTGTCCATGCACCAATGCGGGAAGGCTACCGGTGCGGCCCCGCGTGTGTCGGCGTCAACCTGCCGCCGCTGCGTTACTCGTTGGAGGCGCGCGATGCGCCTGAGGTCCGCGTCCACCACATGAACGCCGATACTCGCACGGTCCTGCGGTCATATGGTCATGTGCCGCGAGCCGTTGCCCGGAAAGCCGTTGGTGTGATGCCCGTGCGCTGCCGGAAGAACGTGGTGAAGTCACTGGCGTCGGTGAAGCCGAGGCGGGTGGCGAGGGCCGTGATGGTCAGCGGGCCGTGGGCGAGTTCCCGTTTGGCCTCCATTACCACGCGTTCGTCGATGTAGCGCTTGGCCGGCATACCGGTGGCGGTTTGCGTGGCCCGGGTGAGGGTGCGGCGGCTGTAGCCCAGTGCCGCCGCGTAGTCCTCCACCCGGCGGGTGACCATGAAGTCACGCTCCACGGCCGCGTGAAACCGGCGGAACGTCTCGTTCGCGGACGGTCCGCCGGGCTCGGACCCGTACGCCCTGGCCAGGCGCACCAGCAGTACCGCCAGCAGATGCCGCAGCACCTGCACATGGGATTCCAGGGGCAGCTCGGCCATGGCCTGGTACTCGTATCGCAGGTGCTCAAGTGCCCGGCGCAGGCCTTCCGCGTGCGGGGCGTCCGGCTGGAGGGGGGCCTGGGCCGTCGCCAGGCCGGCGACCGAGGCCGCGGCCGTCCCGGTGTCGGGGAAGCCCGGAGGGAAGGCGATCACCAGGCCCTGGGCCCGTGGGAGATCCGTGCCCCAGCGCTGTACCTGCCCGGGGCGGATCCACAGCCAGGCACCGCCGGACAGTTCGTAGCGGGTGAAATCCACCCACACCGTCAGACGGCTGCCCGGCCGTACGGTGACGATCTGGTGGAAGGCCGGGCGCAGCGACGCGTACGGATCGTTGCCGTGCCGGCGGGCGCGCTCGGACAGTCCCGCCAGCTCGACCAGCTCCAGTCCCGGCGGGGAACCGGCCGTGCGCCGCAGGGCGAGGTCCCGGATGACCGACCGCCGCGCAACCTGTCCGTTTTTCCCCATGACGAGTCCCGAGTGTACCGCCGCACCCCGCGACCGGGCTCCTAGCGTGAAGGCGTAAGGGCAGATCAGCGCGGTGCGCGCGGGAAGGAAGGCCGGTATGAGACTGGTCGTGGGGATGACCGGAGCCACCGGAGCGGTGTTCGGTGTCCGCTTCCTCCAGGTGCTGGCCCAGCTGCCGGAGGTCGAGAGCCATCTGGTCCTCAGCCGGTGGGCGCGCACGACGATCGAGCTGGAGACGGGCCTGTCCGTGAACGAGGTCGGTGACCTGGCCGACGTCGTGCACCAGCCGCAGGACCAGGGCGCCGCCATCTCCTCCGGGTCGTTCCGTACCGACGGCATGGTGATCGTGCCCTGCTCGATGAAGACCCTGGCCGCCATCCGCGCCGGATACGCCGACACCCTGGTCGCTCGCGCCGCCGACGTGGTCCTCAAGGAGCGCCGCAAGCTCGTCCTCGTCCCGCGCGAGACACCGCTGAGCGAGATCCATCTGGAGAACATGCTCGCGCTCTGCCGGATGGGGGCGCAGCTGGTGCCGCCCATGCCGGCCTTCTACAACCACCCGCGGTCGGTGGACGACATCGTCGACCACGTCGTGACCCGGATCCTCGACCAGTTCGACCTGCCCGCCCCCGCCGCCAAGAGGTGGGAGGGCATGCGCGCCGCCCGCCTGCTGCGGCCCGCTTCCTGAGGTCGCAGGCCTGATTGCGGCCCGTTTCCTGATGTCCGCCGGCACCCGCGTGCCCCGGCGCCCCTTCACCCCACCCAACCCACCCCCTCCTCTTTTGGCTCACACGGAGTACCCATGGCATACGACGACCTGCGCGGTTTCCTCAGCACGCTGGAGAAGGAAGGTCAGCTGCTGCGCATCACCGAGGAAGTCCTTCCCGAACCCGACCTGGCAGCGGCGGCCAACGCCGCCGGCCGCATCGGCGAAGGCGCACCCGCCCTGTGGTTCGACAACGTCAAGGGCTTCACCGACGCCCGTATAGCCCTGAACGTCCACGGCTCCTGGGCCAACCACGCCCTCGCTCTCGGACTGCCCAAGCACACCCCGGTCAAGGAGCAGGTGGAGGAGTTCGCCCGGCGCTGGGACGCCTTCCCCGTCGCTCCCGAGCGGCGCGAGGACGCCCCGTGGCGGGAGAACACACAGGAAGGTGACGACGTCGACCTGTTCTCGGTCCTTCCCCTGTTCCGTCTCAACGACGGTGACGGCGGCTTCTACCTCGACAAGGCGGCCGTCGTCTCCCGCGACCCCGATGACCCCGGTCACTTCGGCAAGCAGAACGTCGGGACCTACCGCCTCCAGGTCATCGGCAAGAACCGGCTCGCGATACAGCCCGTCCCCGTGCACGACATCGCGCTCCATCTGCGCGCGGCGGAGGAGAAGGGCGAGGACCTTCCCATCGCCATCACTCTCGGCAACGACCCGGTGATGGCCATCGTGGCCGGGATGCCCATGGGATACGACCAGAGCGAGTACGAGATGGCCGGCGCCCTGCGCGGCGCGCCCGCCCCGATCGCCACCGCCCCTCTCACCGGCTTCGACGTGCCCTGGGGGTCCGAGGTCGTCATCGAAGGCGTCATCGAGAGCCGCAAGCGGCAGATCGAGGGCCCGTTCGGCGAGTTCACCGGGCACTACTCGGGCGGCCGCCGCATGCCGGTCGTCCGCATCGACCGCGTCTCCTACCGCACGAACCCGGTCTTCGAGTCCCTCTACCTGGGCATGCCGTGGACCGAGTGCGACTACCTCGTGGGCCCCAACACCTGTGTGCCGCTGCTGAAGCAGTTGCGCGCCGAGTTCCCCGAGGTCCAGGCCGTCAACGCCATGTACACGCACGGGTTGCTGGCCGTCATCTCCACCCGGAAGCGGTACGGCGGATTCGCCAAGGCCGTGGCCATGCGCGCCATGACGACCCCGCACGGCCTCGGCTACATCACCACGGTCATCGTCGTCGACGAGGACGTGGACCCCTTCGACCTGCCGCAGGTCATGTGGGCGATGTCGTCGAAGGTCAACCCGGCCGACGACGTCGTGGTGCTGCCCAACCTCTCCGTGGTGGAACTGGCACCCGCCGCCCAGCCGGCGGGCCTGACCAGCAAGATGATCATCGACGCCACCACACCCGTGCACCCCGACACACGCGGCAACTTCTCCACGCCCACCAAGGATCTCCCCGAGGCCAAGGACTGGGCGGCGAGGCTCCAGCGCCTGCTGTCCGAAGCCCGCGGCTGACCCGTCCGAGGCATCCATCCGGCTGTACCAAGGCTCGTACCAAGGAAGGCATCCCCATGACCGACTGCTGCCCCCGCTGCGCCCACGAGAGCGTAAGCACCCTGTACTCCTCGCCCGTCCCCGGTGTCTGGGACGTCGTACAGTGCGCGCGTTGCCTGTACACCTGGCGGACCAGCGAGCCGGACCGGCGCACACGGCGCGCCGCCTACCCGCAGGCGTTCCGGCTGACCGAGGAGGACCTGGCGAACGCGGCCGAGGTGCCGGCCGTCCCGCCCCTGCGCACCGACGGCCCCCCGGCCGCTGCCCGCGGACCCGAACTGTCATGAGATCGACACACGCGGCCGGAATGGCGGTCACGCGTGGGCCGGTTGCCTGTACATGACCATCGGAGTAGCGCTCTCTCATCTGCACTCGATCGACACCACCGTGCGACTCGCCCGGGAAGCCCATGAAGCCGGGCTGACGTCCGCCTGGTTCGGGCAGACGTTCTCCTACGATTCCCCGACGCTGGCCGCGGTCGTCGGCCGCGAGGTGCCCGGCCTCCAGGTCGGCACTTCGGCCATCCCGGTCTTCGGCCGGCATCCGCTGATCGTCGCGAGCCAGGCGCAGACCGCCCAGGCCGCCACCGGGGGCCGCTACCACCTCGGGCTCGCGCTCGGCACCAAGCACCTCACCGAGACCGGCTTCGGCATCCCGTACGAGCGTCCCATCGCCCGGCTCCGAGAGTTCCTGACCGCTCTGCGACCGCTGCTGGAGACGGGCAGCACCGACTTCCACGGCGAACTGCTCACCGCCACCACCCCGCTGCCGGCCACCGTGCCGGGTGCCGAACCGCCGGTACCCGTCCTGGTGGCCGCCATGGGACCGCAGGCCCTGCGTGTGTCCGGCGCCCTCGCGGACGGCATCCTCCCGCTGCTGGCCGGGCCGCGCGCGCTGGCCGAGCACATCGTTCCCGCCGTCACCGCGGCGGCCGAGGCGGCGGGCCGGCCGGCCCCGCGGATCGTGGCCTTCGTGCCCGGCGTGGTCACCTCCGATGTCGAAAAGGTGCGGCAGACGGCTGCCGAGACGCTCTCCTTCTACGACCGGTTCCCGTCCTACCAGCGGGTCATCGAGCTGTCCGGCGGCACCCGGGCCGCCGACATCGCCGCCATCGGCGACGAGGAGACCGTCGCCGCCGAGGTACGCCGCTATCGCGAGGCCGGAGCGACGGAGGTGGTGTTCACGGCGACCGAACTGGGCGGGGAGGCCGACCAGCACCGGACCTTCGCGCTGCTGGGCGAACTGGCGGGCGGCTGAGCCGCGGAAAACGGCGACCGTCACTTCCTCGACCGGCGTCCTTCCTTGACCGGCGTCACTGGGTGACAGTCCCCGGCGGCGCCTCGTCGAGGGCGAGTCCGGTGGGTGCGGGCAGTCCTTCCCAGTCGCCGTCGGTGGCCACCGACCAGGCGGCGACACGGGCGGCCAGGGCAAGGCAGCCAGTGGTGTCCTGGCCGTTCAGGGCGGGTGGCGAGACAGCCCGCGACGAAGGAGTCGCCCGCACCTACCGGGTCGGTCTCCGGCACGGGGTGCGCGGCGGTCCGGCTGGTGCCCTCGGCGGACACCGCGACCGCGCCGTCGGAGCCCAGGGCGACCACGACGGTGAGCGGGCCCGCGTCGCGCAGCGCACGCGCGAGTCCGCGGCCGGCGGCGGAGGGCCGCGGGCTCGCGGCCGGGCAGCATCGCGGCCTCCTCCACGCCGGCGAAGAGTATGCCGACGCGCGGCAGCAGGGCGCCGACATCGGCTGCCGCCTTCTGCGGGCGCCGCGCCGGGCCACCAGGCGTGCCGCGTTCGAGACCGCGGTCACATTCGACGGCCCCGGACAGTGACCCAGCGCGCGAACCCGGGCACGGGTCGTGTGCGAGTCGGTGAAGGACCCCACATGACCCACGTCACCTACGACCCGACACCGTAGTACCTTTTGCCCGATTCACCCCCTCCCGTACCCCGCCTGACCTGCGGATTGAGACGCACGCCACATACTTCGCGTTCCTCACGGATCCGGCCACCACTAGTAAAGGGGGTCATTGCGGGCATCTTCCGGGCCTGCTTATCTGGATGACGTCGCCAGGCGCCACGAGCCCACAGCGGGCCGCGGCGCCGACGCATGCGGGCCACCGCCCGTGGCCCACTCCATGCGGGCGATCCCCTATCCCCGAACGCAAGAGGTACTTCGTGACCGTCTCCATCATCCGCCGCATCGCTTCCCCG
>NZ_BMSK01000036.1 GCF_014649115.1 Streptomyces eurythermus
AGACGCCGACGAGGAGGGGCAGGCCGTTCGCGTCCGACAGGACGTGCATCTTGGAACCCGGCTTGTTCCGGTCCACGGGGCTCGGACCTGTGTGTTCGCCCCCCTTTTAGCGCGGACGTGGGCGGTGTCGAGGACGACGCGGGTGACGTCGACGAGGCCGGCGTCGTCGAGCCGGTGCAGCACGGCCTCGTGCAGCCGGCCCCAGACACCGGCTCTCGACCAGATCAGGAACCGGCGGTGAGCGGTCGACTTCGACACCCCGAAGCAGGGGGGCATAGCCCGCCAGGCACAGCCGCTGACCAGCACGTAGATGATGGCGGCGAACAACGTCTCATCAGGCGTGTCCTGTGTTCCACCGCCCTGTGGCCGCACCCTCGGCGGCGGGATCAGCGGCTTCGCGATCTCCCACAGCCCGTCCGGAACAATCCAACTCCACGTACCCCCCATGCCCTGACCAACGAACCACCACCACATAGGACACGGTCTTAATGAAGCCGGCAAGCGCCGCCTCGCCGCGAGGAACTCGCGTCGGCCGCGCTCCCGGCAGAGCCGGATCGGCACTGCGGCCGCGCGCCGCGATGCCCGCGCCCTGTCCCGGATGCGGCACTCAGGCGTCTGGCTGTGGTGACGATGTCGGGCAGATGCCCTCCGGGGCCGTCGTGACCCAAGACCAGAGCACGGCCGGCCGGGAGGTTCAGGAATGGGCGAGGGCATCAGCGCGCAGGTGTGCGAGCAAGGCCCGCACCCCCTCCGGATCGTCGCGTCCCGTGAACGACAGCAGTGCCGCGCAGGACATGGCGGGCGAGATCACCGGTCGCCCGGACGCCCTCCGCCTGCGCTCAGAGCCCAGCTGGTCATCAGACCCAAGCCACACCGCCACACCGAGCAGATGCGGGGTGAGGCTCTGCCCGTACTCCGCCAGCGCCCGCTCCAGCTCGGCGCCCTCCAGGCCGTCGATCCCGGTGACGGCCAGCACCATCTTTAGCAGCCGGCTCTCGCCGAACTCGGCGAGAGCCCCGAGCACGAGGGCTACCGGCGGGACGCGAGAATCCCGAAGGACCGCTCTCTCCCTCGGGGAGGGGCTGTTCCCGTCGCTGGTGTCACAGCTGAGCCTGAAGCCTGCGGACTGATCGCCCCGCAGGTGCTCGAAGAGGTCCACCCGCTTCTCAAGCACCTTCTTCGAACCCAGTTGGACGCGGAAGGCGTACTCGCCTTCCTTCATCTCATGCTGCACGATCCCGGCGATCTGGAGCGTGAGGTTTTCCCCGGGCACTGGCGGATCCGGGGTCACGGTCACTGAGTGGAGGTCCAATGCGGCGTATTGGTTCTCGACCGCAACAAACACCGGAGTCGACCGATTCCGGTGTTTGTTCAGGGTAGGTGCACCGGTGGGCACGCGGGCATCGTGATGTGCAGCCGTGATACCAGCCGGTAGAACGGTGTTCTGCAACGGCTGCGCGCCACGGTCAGAAGGCCCGGTGCCGGGCTCGGTACGCCCGTGAACGGCACCGCGCAGAGCACTACCGCTTGTCCTTCCTGGTCCGTGTGCCGAAGCCGGCCAGCGGTGCCGCTCACGGTAAGCCTTCGAGCGGCAGGCGTCAGCGCAGTAGCGCCGCCGTTGGGAGCTTCCCCGTGGCAACGGCTGACGACAGGAGAGACACCTTCGCCGGGGCCGGGCCACACTTCCAGGATCGCTCCCGCCCCTGGAGTTTCTCGGTTACGCGACGGTAGCTTCCCAGGTCACGCCGGCGATGACGATTCCCTTGTCACGCGAGTGAGCTGCGATGACTTCTTCAATTCGGGCTCGGCGGAACGCAACCAGGATGTCGACCACGGAGACGTGTGTCTTCTGGCGGTACCACGGGGTGCGCCCGGCGAGCCCGGCCGCTGTGTACATGCTCGTGTCGCCCCGCGCGCCCGTCGCCCCGCGCCTCAGGCGCCTATCGCTGCGCGGCCGCGATCTGCTGCACGGTGTCCAGGAAGCGGTGCACTGTGGCGAGTTCGGTGGCGGAGAAGTCCCGCAGGCCGACCACGACCTCGCCGATCAGTGGCCCGAAGAAGGACCAGCCGAGTGTGATCGCGCGTTCCTCCACCTCCAGCAGCACCCGGCGCCGGTCCTGCGAGTCGCGGGTGCGGCGGACCAGCCCGAGGCGTTCCAGACGGTCGATCAAGCCGGTGGTTCCCGCGGAGTTCAGGCCGAGCTGGCGGCCGAGCCACCCGGGTGTCGCGGCGGTGCCCGCGCGGGCGGTGTCGAGCAGGCAGATCAGCGCGCGGAGGTCAGTTGGGTGCAGCCCGTTGCGCTGGGCGAACTCGGCGGCGAGCAGGTCGAGTTCGACCGTTACGGCGCGCAGTCGGTGCACCACCTGGAGACCGGGGTCGGCTTCGTCCACTCTGTCGCGCCCTTCCGTGCTTGGCCCTTCCAGGGCAGCAGCGTATCTTGCTCGGATAGTATCTCGTTCAGCGAGATACTTGCTCGGCGAGCTGATCTCGAAAGTTGGGGTAACGAATGACCGGCACGGATCTGACGCGCTTCTGGGCGGCCTACGACGCGGTCGTGGACCGCTGGCCGGTCCCCGTGGCGCGGATCGACCTTCGATCGGAGCACGGCACCACCCGGGTGCTCGCCTGCGGGCCGGCCGACGGTGAGCCGCTGGTGCTGCTGCACGGCGGCGCGGCCACCGCGGCGGTGTGGTTCGCCAACGCGGCGGAGCTGAGCCGCACCCGTCGGGTGTACGCCGTCGACCGGATCGGCGAGCCGGGCGGCAGCGTCCGCGGCGACCGGCCACCGAAAACCGTCGCCGAGCTGCTGGACTGGCTGGGCGGCGTGCTCGACGGCCTCGGCCTGGCCGACCGTGCGGTTGACCTGTGCGGTCACTCGTACGGCGGGTGGATCGCGCTCGGGTACGCGCTCGCCGCGCCGGAGCGCGTGCGACGGCTGGTGCTGCTCGACCCCACGCAGTGCTTCGGCGGCTACCGGCCCGGCTACCTGCTGCGCGCGCTGCCGATGCTGCTGCGCCCGAGCGCTGCGGTCGCGCGTTCGTTCGTGACGTGGGAGACGGGCGGGGCCCCTGCCGACCCCGCGTGGCTCGAACTGTACGGGCTGGCGGCCGAGTTCCCGGATGCCAAGCCGGTGGTCGGCCGGCGGCCCAGGCCGGCCCGGGTGCGGGGGCTGCGGGTGCCGACCCTGGTCGCGCTTGCGGCCGGGAGCCGGGCGCACCAGGTGCGTCGGGTGGCGGCGGCCGCGCGCCGCGACCTGGCGGCGGGGGAGGTGGTGGTACTTCCGGGGGTCTCGCACCACGGGATGCCCATGGTGCGAGCGGCGGAGCTGAACGCGCTGGTGGTGCGCTTCCTCGCCAGGCCGAGCGCGGCAGCGCGTGGTTGATGTCCCGGACCAGGCGTAGGTGGTGCCCGAGGTGAGCTCCGGCAGCATCAGCATCAGCAGCAGCACGAAGACCGAGACGGTGGCCAGGGCGGTGTGCCGGATCAACGCCCCCGTACCCAGGCCGATCAGCGCGCGGATCGGTACCACCAGCGCCGAGCTGACGATCGCCAGCGCCGCGCCCGGGTGGTCGATCGAGTAGCCGGCGTGCCCCCGGCCAGGATCGCCTGGGTGACGAAGAAGGAGGCCAGCGCGATCACCGGGCCCATCACGGCCATCACGGCCGTCAGGACGCGATCACGAAAACCGAGAAACTTCAGCCGCCCCGGAGATGTGCACTTACGTGCCTTAACGGATCAGATAGCCGCTGAGCTGCACAGGTGCACTGTTAACCCTAGATAATGAACACGTCCTGCTTCATGACCACCACCGACACGATCGCGGCCCTGGCTCTGGCTGTTGCGGTCGTCACTGCCATTGCGTCAGCGGCCTCCGGAGGACCACGCCTCCAGCCCGGGGGTGACGGCCGCTTCTACGTCGTCGGCGACCAGGCGTCTCCCCTGCCCGGCTGGCAGGAAGGCGCCGCGTTGTCGGCCCAGTACGTCACCGCGCAGACCCCCCGCACAGCCCCGAAACGGTCCAGACCCCCGACGCCGCCTTCCTCGCCCAGAGCCTGTGGCCACGGCCCCAGCCCGAGGGCCGGCCCGCAGCGGCCGGGCCCCGGCCCACCCGCCGACGGTGTCGTGTGTCCACCGCCAGTCGGTCAGCACCGCAATGGCCCTCGCTGCGGAACCCCTCCGGCGCAGCCTGATCCGACTTCACTGGAAAACGATCCAGGTGCGGTGTCAGAGGACAGCGTGTGCCGGCAGGCCGCGCCCGGCATCGAGATGTGACGGCTCTTTGTCACGGTGGCCGCCTGTTTCCAGAAGGTCGGTGCCGATACAGCGCCGTGACCGCCGCTTCGGGGCCATCGCACTGCACGTGGTCGCGCTCCGTATGGCCCTCATCGTGCTCATGGAGGAGTCCGTCCTGCGCTACCGCACCGCCGACGCAGAGGCGATGCGCGGGCAGCTGCGCCACCTCCTGGTCGTGATGCCGCTCGCCTCCCTCTCGCTGGGGATCATCCCGTTCACCGCGCAGCGCACCGTGTGGCCGCAGGAGGCGTTTCTACGTCCACGACGACACCGTGGCCGTGGTGGAGACGCTGGCGGCGGAGATCAAGGTGACGCAGCCACGCGAGGTCGCCGACTACGCCAAGGCGTTCGCCGGCCTGGCGTCGATGGCCGTCTACGGCGACGCCGCCCGCGTCCTCATCCAGGCCGCGATCAACGCCCTGGAGTGACTTCCGCACTTACCCGCAATCTCGTTGAGAGCTGCGTGGCGGCCTCCGTAGCGTCGAACGACACCGACGCAACCCCAGCAACGGAGGCGGTGCCCCATGAGCACACCCACACCCGCCGGACCCGAACCCGAAGGAGGCGGCCTCCAGCCCCCCGCCTTCGGCCGGCCCTCACCGGCCCTGCTGGCCCGCGCCGACCGCGGCTACGCCCGCTTCCTCGCCCAGGCGGCCCCGGACGACCGCACCGGCGACCACGACCAGGACGACGCGGCGAGGCGCCGGTGAGCGACACCTACACCGTGCTCCACGACCCCCACGGCCTGGTCGACGCCGAACTGCCGCTGGACCGCGACCCGTATGAAGCGCTCGTCACCGCCGTCCTCGCGTGGCAGGACCCGGACCTCACGCCCCGCGACTACGAGCAGATCGCCCTCCAGCTCACCGGGCACGCCCGCGCGGAGCTGGTCGTCGCCGTGGTGGCGGTGAGCGGCGCGGGTGGCGTCGAGGACGAGCCGGGGAATCTCGTGGCCGAGCTGAGCGAAGTGGCCGGTCTGGAACCCGGTGCGCGCGTACGACAAGGACCGGCGCAGGGCCCCGACGGGCAGAGGGTCGTCCGGGCAGTCGTCGAAGCAACGGGTGATCACGTCGTGCCGCTGCAGCGCGCGGCGTACGGCCTCGATCTCGTTCTCACCGGCGCACCGGGCATCGATGGCCTCGCACATCAAGCGCTCGACGGTGATGCCCAGGTGTCGTGAGGCCAGCACCATCACGGAGTAGTGCGGGTCGGCCTGACGGCGTCCGCCCTCGAGGTCCTCCAACCACCGCAGGCTCTTGCCCATCAGGGCAGCGAACTCCGCCATGGGGATTCGGCGGCGGGTCCGCCAGTAGTTGCCACGGCGTCCGAACTCGGGGTCGTCCATGAGGGATCCAGAGCGAACAGTTCCAACCCACGCACAGTGTGCGGTCTGTACTGGGTCTACCGCACGTACGGCGTGTGTGGGTGAGGAAGGCCCGGAGGGGGGTCGTTCGCGTTGGGGGCCAGGCTGGGAAGTCTGAGTCGGTGGGCGATGAGGCCGAGGGCGTCGTTGGTGGTGCGGTGTGGCCGGTTCGGCAGCGTGGCGCGTGCGCGGGCCTGAGCCAGGGGCCGGTCCTCTCTCGTTTCCATCGCCCGGGCGGCGGCTGGGCAAGCCGGTGTTGATGGACCCGCAGGGTGAGCGCGGACATCCGGTGCTCGGCTTCGATGTCGAGGCTGATCGAGTCGTTCTCCTTGCGGATCCGCAGGTCAGGTACTCAGCGGCGGTGATCAAAAATCGCTCGGGGCCGAGGCGAAGGTGTCCCCCGGCACGGGCACGGCAGCGACCGGGCAAAGACCAGGCCGCTTGTCCGTGGCGGCTGTCCGTGATCCGCCGTCGGCGGGCCGCGCTAAGGAACTCCCGGGCGGCGCCAAGCCGGATGATCAGGCACCCCTGTGCGGCGTGGGTGTCGAGGCACATGTCCAAGACTCCGGCCGGCAGCAGGGAGGAATCGATGCCGTCGTGCCCGGGATGAACACGGCGAGCTCATAGCGGCTGAGTCCCTGGGGTGCGGCGGCGAGGCAAGGTGGGCGAGCGGCTTCCTCGACGGAGCCGCCCTCTCCGGCGAAGCTGCTCTTGTCGCACCAGCTCGCCACGCCATGCAGAACATCCCCGGCGACCTCGCGGAAGGCGTGGGACAGCGTGATACGGGCCGGCTTTGACGGGGGAGTGGGACCGGTGCGTCGTCCATGGACTGACCTGGCGAAAGGAGGCGGCGAAGGCCAGGTTCGGGCACTGTCTGGCTGGTGACCTCCGGCTTCTGCCGTGGCCGGTTGGCGGGTGAGGGTGATCTCGTGTTCGCTGGCCCGTATCACGGGTGAACCGTGGTGAGGTATGGGCGTCACCTCCGGTCGCTACGATGCGCGCCGGGGGCGCGTCCCAGGGGGGCGCGGAAACGTTTCCTGAGGGGGATCACCTGTGTTCGTGCTGTCCATCGTGCTGCTCATAGCGGCCGTCGTCCTCTTTCTCGTCGGCCGGCTCCGGGAGGTGAAGGGCTGGAAGCTCGGGGCGGCGCTCAGCGGCGTGGCGGGGCTGCTGGCGGCGATGTTCGCCTGTGTGCATGTCGTGAGTGCCTACGAGGTCGGCGTCCCGGTGACCTTCGGGAAGACCGGTACGCCGCTGACGTCCGGGGTGCACTTCAAGTCGCCGTTCACCGACGTCACGTCCTTCTCGACCCGACCGGTCGATCTCGATCTCAACGGCAAGGACGTCGTCGAGGTCCGCTCCTCGCAAGGCGGTGTGCTGTACGCCGACGTCACCCTCAAGTGGGCCGTGGTGCCGGCGAAGGCGGTTGAGCTGTACCGGCTGGCGGGCAGCGAGGAGGCTGTCGAGCAGCGGCTGGTGCTGCCCGACGCCCGCGAGATCATCCGCAACGTCTTCGCCAAGCACACGAGCGAGGAGGGATACGCTTCCGCGCGCGAGCAGATCGGTTCCGAGATCGCCGGCCTCGTCAAGGGGCGTCTGGCGCCGCGCGGGATCGACGTCACCACCGTCAACCTGCGCAATGTGCGGCCGTCGGACAGGCTGCAGGACCAGATCGACAAGAAGATCCAGCAGGAGCAGGCCACCGAGCGGGCCACGGAGGCGGCCCGTACGGCGAAGGCGGAAGCGGAACGCAAGCGGATCGAGGCGGAGGGCATCGCCGCCGCCAACAAGATCATCGAACGCTCGCTCAGCGACAAGGTGCTGTACAACCAGTGTCTGGAGGCCTACAAGGAGGCCGCCAAGGCCAATCCCGTCTATGCGGTCCCCTGCGGCACGGACGCTAACGGCACACCGGTGATTGTGGACAGCGGTAAGAGGTGACACAGGCGCCGAGAGGAAGTTCCGCCGTTGCTTCCGCGTGTTGGAACATGGGGCTGATCGAACGGTCCTCCCTCGCACCGCTGGGACGGCTCCGATGCGTTCGGCGTACACCCGCAGGCAACACGTCCGCAAGATCACCTTCCGTGCCCGGCCCACCGCCCGCGCGGTGCGCTACGAACTGGCTGCTGCTGCCGAAGACGGTGCGGATCTCCGCGCTGCGCAAGCTGGAGTACGACGACGAAGGCCGGCCGGTCCAGGCCGACCGCTACGACGAACACGCCGCCGCCGTCACCTCGACCGCCGCCGTGCTCACCGGGGCCGGGTACGGAACGCCGCTGTCCTGGCAGACCGACATTGCCCACCGCCTGCCCTACGGCTACACCCAGTACGCCGACCTGACGATGCGTGCGCCGGAGGCCGGGGTGCCCGCGATGCTCCTGGAGGTCGACCGGGTCACCGAGCCCGTCGACGAGCTCGTGGACAAGCTGCGCCGCTACAGCGAGTGGTTCGAGCTCCTGGCGCCGAAGGCCGACGCGGCCAAGGAGCGGGCGGCCCGGGGTGCGGCGGTGCACGACTTCCGGCTGTGGTCGCGGATCTACCCGGCGACGGGCCGCGAGGGGTACGTGCCGGTGGCGTTCGTGTTCACGGGTAAGACCGCCGCGCAGCGCGCCAGCCGGATCCAGCGCCTGGAGCAAGCCGCCCGCCGCTACTTCGCGGTGGAGTCGTACCCGGGCCGGGGCGCGGGCATCACGGCCGTCGACTACCACCAGGCGGTGCCCGTGGTCGTCACCCAGCTGGAGCGGATCACCGCCGACCCGGCCGGGGCCGCGGGCGCGGTGTGGCGCAGGCTCGGGCGTGATCAGTGGCAGACCCTCACCCAGGCCCTGGACAATCCCGACGGCGAGCGGCTGTACCAGGTCCGGCTCCGCGAGGCCCGCCGGCGCCAGGCAGAGCGCGAGGCCGCGGAGCGGGAGGCGCAGCGGCCGGTGTGCACGCAGTGCGGCACCAAGTTCACCGACGAGCGCCGGCAGGAAACCAGGCGGTCCTCGTGGCCCGGCGAATGGGACCGGCTGCGCGGGCCATGCAAGAGGGAGGCCGCCGACCGTGCGGAGGCTGAGCGCGTCACGCGCCGCCGGGCGGAGGAAGCCGAACGCGCGGCAGCCGAAGCGCCGGCCGTGAAGCCCCGCAGCCGGTTCGGCATCGGGCACCGCCGGTAACGGACGGGCTCGAAGGCCGGGGCGGTTGTCGGTGGCGGCTGGAAAGCTGATCGCATGAACGGAGACGAACAGCTGCTGAACCGGCGCGTCTACAGCGCGGAACACGACGCCCCTCACCCCGGCCCGCTGCCGCAGCGGACCTACGCCGAACTGGTCGGCGGGCCGCTGGACGGACTGCTGCTGGACACCTACGGCTGGCGGGCCGGGGAAGTCGACGACGGTGTTGCTCTGGCCACCGAGCTCTCCCGGTGGCCCGGCGGCCGGGCGCTGTACGACCCGCGTCCCGGCGAACCCCGCACGCCCGGCCCGGGAGTGAGCTCCCGCTTCTACTACTCCGGCGACACGTCCTGACGCCCGTCGGCACTGCTGCCTACGGCCTGCCTTCGGTCAGCTGTTTCGCTTCTGCTTGACCGAGGAGGAAAGGTGAAGGCCTGCCGAAAGCCTCACTTGGTGAGCCGTCGGTAGTCGGAGATCGGCGGGGAGGGCATGGCGGCCTGGATGGTTTTGGCGTCCATCGCTTCCACGGCGGCCCGGGACATCGGGACGGTAGGCGGCGCCTCTGGCATCGGTCACCGCCCCTTGAAATAGGCCCGCCCTGAGGGCGTTCGTCGCCGTTTCCACAGCCGGGCGAGGATCTCCTGCTGCTCATGCCCGGGACCGGGTCGGCGGGCATGACAACCCACACCGGCATGAGTATGCGGTCGGCAGTGTCGTCAGAAGGCGGTGTCGCAGTGCCACCGTGGGCAGTCAGTTGTGGATACCCGCACGCAGTGACGGGGTGGCGGTCGGACGGTCATCCGATCGATCGGCCGGTCGCCCCCCGGGAGCGGGTCAGCGCCCGGCGGCCGAGGAGCACGGCGCCCAGCCCCAGCGGGACGGCGACGATGGCGCCGACAAGCCCGTTGCCGGTGCCGGGACCGCCACTGGAGGTGGCTAGGTGCAGCACCGCGAGGGCTGTGCCGGCCAGCCCCACCGCGATGGCCGACATCCCGTTGGTGCGTGCGTTGCCCATCCTGATCCGGCTGCCGGCGCGGGCCAGGGCCAGCCAGCCGATAGCCAGGCCGAGTAGCCCTGTCCCCAGGGCCAGATTGGCCCCGGTTCGCCCGTCGCCGATGATCCCGCTCTCGGCGGCCACCGTCAGGGCTGCTGAAGTGTGCATACCGCTGTTCTCCTTCTCCGTCGCTGATTGTGAGGTTCGATGCGCCTTGAGCATGCGCGCCCGACCCTCTGCCGATCGTCCAGCAGACGCAGGCACTTTCGACTGCCGCCGCTGCGGCATCCGGATACTGCGGGTGCGGCAGGCGGCGCGCCGGTACCGCACATGCGGTAGCCGACCGCTCGTCCATGAGCTGGACTCGCCCACAACTGCATCCGGCTACGGTGCACCTATGAACAAAGGACGGTTCGTCGTCCCGGCCGCGGTCACCGACTGGATGCTTGCCGTGGGCGTGGCGGCGCTGCTGCTGGGCACCGGGCTGTCCGGTCTACACCCGGCAGGGGGCCGCGAGCTGATCGGCTCCGCACTGCTGACGATCGGCGGGCTGGCGCTGGCCGCGCGCCGCCGAGTACCGCTCGTAGTCCTGGCCGTCACCGGACTGTCCGCAGTGGGCTACCTGGGGGCCGGGTTCGAGGTGCTCGCTGTCTCCTACCTGGTCGCGGTCTACGGCGCGGTACGTGATGGGCACCGCACCGTCGCACTGGCCGCATCCGTGGCCCTGGTGGCTGTGCTCCACCTCACCGCCGTGATCTTCCACGACGGACCCGCGCGCGAGGTCGTGGCGCAGGCCCGGAACACCCTTGAGATCGCCTGGCTGATCGCCGCCTTCGCCGCCGGGGAGGCGGTGCGGCAGGCCGAGCGGCGGGCGGCCGAAGCTGAGCGCACCCGTGAAGAGACCGCGCGCCGCCGGGCCGACGAGGAGCGGCTACGCATCGCGCGGGAGCTGCACGACTCGCTCACCCACCAGATCTCGGTCATCAAAGTGCAGTCCGAGGTCGCCGTCCACGTGGCCCGGCGGCGGGGCGAGCAGGTGTCAGAGGCCCTGCTGGCGATCCAGGAAGCCGGTCGGGAGGCGAGTTGGGAGCTGCGCGCGACGCTTGAGGCGTTGCGCGACGACGACACCACCCCGCCGCACGGACTCGATCACATCCCCAAGCTGGTGAAAGGGTTTCAAACAACCGGTCTCAAGACGAAGCTGACGATCGAAGGACATCCGCACGACGTGCCAGCAGCAGTGGGCCGTACCGCTTACCGGATCGTTCAGGAGTCGCTCACCAACGTCGCCCGGCACGCCGCCGCAACCACTGCCTCAGTGCTCATCGACTACCGGCCGGACGCCCTGGCCATCCGTGTCGACGACAATGGAAAGGCCACCTTGCACCCCGCGCCGACGCCCGGCCTCGGCCTGCTCGGCATGCGCGAACGCGTTACAGCCCTGGGCGGGCGACTGCGTACTGAGCCGCGCAGCACGGGTGGCTTCACCGTCCAGGCCGAACTCCCCACGAACGGAGCGCCGTGATCCGTGTCCTGCTGGTCGACGATCAGCCGCTCATCCGCAGTGGCTTCCGCGCGCTACTCGACCTCGAAGACGATATTGAGGTGGTGGCCCAGGCCGCCGACGGTCAAGAAGGCTTGGCGCTCGCCCAGCAGCATCTGCCCGACGTTGCGCTCATCGACATCCAGATGCCCGTCATGGACGGCATCGAAGCGACCCGGCGCATCGCCGCGGACCCGGCCCTGGCCGGGGTGCACGTGGTCATGCTGACCAACTACGGCATGGACGAGTACGTCTTCGACGCGCTGCGCGCTGGCGCCGCCGGCTTCCTCGTCAAGGACATCGTGCCGGAAGACCTCCTGCACTCCGTTCGTGTCGCCGCCCGCGGCGACGCCCTGCTCGCGCCAGCGATCACCCGCAAGCTCATCGACCGGTACGTCACCCAGCCGCCCCCCACCCGCGCCGGCAGCGGGCTGGAGGAGCTGACCAGCCGCGAACGCGAGGCGGTCGCCCTGGCCGCACAGGGCATGTCCAACGACCAGATCGCCGACCGCCTGATCATCAGCCCTTTGACCGCCAAGACCCACATCAACCGCGCCATGGCCAAGCTCCGCGCCCGTGATCGCGCTCAACTCGTGGTTTTTGCCTACGAATCCGGCCTCGTAGCCCCGCGCAACTCCTGACCCTAGAGCGCCGTTGGCTGGCAAGAGCGCCACGGTGCCTCGTCGCCCAGGACCTCACGCGCCAGCTCCTTGAGTGCCTTGCGGCCCTGCGCGAGGACCTGCTTGCTGGCCCCGTTCTGAAGATCACCGGTGACCGGACGCCGGCCGGGTCGGCCAGCACGGCCTGGAGATCGTCATGGCCGTCGCCCAGGGCTTCGAAGCGCAGCGCGAGCCGGTCGGCAAACGCATCACCGCCCGCATTGCCCTGGCCGATGACCCGGGCGGCGCCGTCTCCGGGCGCCGGCCCCTGTAGTCCCGGTACGAGCGGCCCGCGTCGCCCACGTCCGCCGCGCGCTGCGGGACCTGCTCGTCGAATATCCGGCGCTGGCCGGCAGAGCTACTGGTACCGCGCCCCGGCCGGCCTCGTTGAGGCCGCCGCCTCCAGCGAGTGCGATGTGTCCCGCGGACGGGAACCCCCGGGCGCGGCCGGGGACGTCCGTCGCCCGGTTGATTGCCGGGTGTGGGCCTTCGGTCAGGCGGGTGGCGCCGGGTGGGGTGTGCCGAGGTAGGGGAAGTCCGGCAACAGGTCGGTGTGCGGGGGGATGTTCGCGTCGGGGATCTTGCCGCGCGTGAGCATGTGGATGCGCGCCGTCTCGACGTCGTCGGTGAGGGTGCGGCCGTTGGGGTAGGCGGCGGGCTGGGAGCGGTCGTAGCGCAGTACGTCCGGCAGGATGGTGCGCAGTGTCTGCTCGGCGTCCTTGGCGTCGTAGTTGCAGGTGTGGGCGAGGACCGCGCTCCACGGTGCGAGGTAGGTGTCCCAGTCCTGGGCCGGTTCGCCCGCGTTGTAGGCGTCCTTGGCGTCCTCCTTGTTGAAGTACGCCGTCACGGACGGGTGGGCGCCGCGGTCGACGGACTTGAGCTGTCCGTCCTGGCGCACGCTGATCCGGCCCCATACGCCGATGACCGGGTCCGGGCCGAGTTCCGTGGAGGGCATGTCGAGGACGATGCCGAAGATGTTCTTGTCGATGCCCCAGTCCCTGCCGGTCCACTTGAAGTCGTTGCCGATGCCTTCGAGGTCGGCGAAGAACGGGTCGCTGCGCAGCCCGGCCGAGACCCGGTAGGGGCCCGAGACGATGATCTCGGGCTCCGGGCCGAAGGCGACCGGCTCCTCGGTGAGGATCTCGCGTCCACCCGCCTCGTGGGAGCGTGCCTGCTCGCCGTCCGCCCGGTAGAGCGGGAACGTCTGATGGCCGTCCCGGGGCTGGGAGAAGACGAAGCTGAAGGCCACGTCGGCCTGGTGGTCGCCGTCGCTGTCGACGTTGATGCGGTAGACGGCGTCGGGGTGGTAGGAGGCACCCATCGTCGGAGCGACCGGATTCACGTTCATGATCAGAACGGTGCGGTCGCCGTCGGCCGTGAACGCGAACAGATCGGTCATGTCGAGACGGCCGTCATCCATGGGGGCCGCAGGTTGGACCCGCTGAGGTGGTGGGACATGCCGGCCAGCCTCCGACACCCGGCACACGGACGCCGCCCGACACTGCCGTTCGGAGCCACGAATTCACCCCATACAGGAGTGGCAGGGAATCGATCAGCCGCTGATGGCGGTGCCTCCCGAAGGGATGAACAGCTTGGCCGGTCTGCTGCTGGCGGCCGCCGACGACATGAGCAGATCCTGAACCGCACCGCCCCCTGAACTCGGACCTCTGGAAGAGCCGCCATGCTCCGCCGCCGTCACCACGGCGGTGGATCCGGGACGGATTTTTCGGGTTCGGGCGCTGGGGGCGGGGGTGATGCGGGATGCTGGCGCCGGCAGCGTCTGAAGTGGGGAGGACCGTGTGGTGGCGTCTCGGCTGCGTGAACCGGACCGGCCGTGCGTCCTGCCCGGTGACCCCCTCGTGGCTGCACGGGCCCGCACCTGCTCCACCGCCTCACGCACAGCAGCCCCGTCGGGCGGACTTTTCGTCGGCCGCCAGGCCCGCATGCACGTTCTGCTCGCCGGGCACCTCAACCGCCCTCTTGGGCTGGAGGTGCGTGAGAACTTCTCCACCCTGGTCCTGGGGCGGGTCACCACCGGCACCTGGAAGCGGCTGGCCCCGCACGTCGACACCGTCCCGAAGGGCAACACGCACCCGGGCCGCGTCCACGTCGTCCAGCAGGGCAACGTCCACGAGGCGCACGTGGTCTGGATGACCGACGCCGACGGCGTCAACTGGCTCACCGTCCCGGACGACCACGAGAACTGACCCCGCACAGGGCCTCGGGCCGCCGGTGACGGGGTGCCCGCCGGTGAAGCGGGCCCCCTCGTCACCGGCGGCCCGCTCAACGGAAGGCTCGTTGTCAGACCTGGTCCGTACCCTTGGCTGAGGTACCTGAGACAGGAGGGCAACGTGGCCCGCAGCGGCATCAACAAACGCGAGATTGACAAGTGGGCAAAGAACCTTGTCAGGGAGACCAGCAAGAGCCTGGAACGGGCTCAACGACGGAACCCTCCTCGCGTCTCCGCACAGATCGAAGCCACCTCCAGCGCGGTGCCCGGTGAGGTGACCGGCTACCTGGCCCGGCTGCTGCTATGGCTGGACGACCGCGAGAAGCAGAACCCGGGCAGGTACATCGACGTCGCCGCCTTCCCCGAAGAACTCCAGCTGGAAGACGAGGACCCAGCCATCCTGGCTCTCCAGCTAGACCAGCACGGCCTGGTGCAGATCCTCCGCGTCATGGGGCCCCAGACCCATGTCCGTCTCACTGATGCCGGCCGCGTCGCCGTACGTGAACTGAAGGACCTGCAGAAAGACCGCGCCGCCCGGATCCGTCACACGATGGACGCCTTGCTCCGGTGGCTCTTCGACACCGCCAGCGACCAGACACCCGTCAATCCCGCCCTGTTCCTCGCGACACCCGGCTCCTACTTCGCCGGAACCGAGATCAGCGGGACCGATCTGCACCTCCGCCAACCCCGAGCCGGGCCGCCTGCGCCACAGCGGACCCACGGTGGAACCGTTTCTGCACCCCCTTTTGCCGCCGCCTGTGCCGCCGTGGTCGAGAGAAAGGCATACGCGAGCATGGCCAGGGTGATGAGCCTCATCCAGCCGACGTAGCGGCGGACTTCGTACTGGTCCAGGCCGCACTCGTTCTTCGCGGCCTGGAAGCATTCCTCGATCGCCCACCGGCGCCCGGGCCGGTCAACGTTGGTGCCCACGGGCGCGTACGCGAGGTAGTAGGCGATCTGGTCGGGTCTGCTGATGCTGCGCCGGGCCAGCGCCCAGCGGTGATGGGTGGGCCGCTCGCCGTCGAAGTCCTCGATCACCGGGAGCTGGACGGCCGCCCAGTCATAAACACGCGGGCCCTTGGCGCCATCGCCGCACGAACGTTGCTCCCATGCCTCATCCGGTGCCTGGCTGAAGAGATAGTCGATCCGACCGAAGCGGGGCACCGGCTGGGACTTCGGAACGGCGAGCACGTAACCGACTGCGGCTTCTTCCAGCATCCGGCGAAAGCGCCATTCCTGGCCGTAGGCGGCATCCGCGGTCACCCAGGCGATCGGCAGCGGTGAGGCGAGTGCGCGCAGCACCATGGCCCTGGCCAGCTCTGGTTTGGTGGCGAAGCCCCTCTCATCAGGAATCTTGGCGGCGCGGCAGCGTTCGCGGTCGTCCGTCCAGGACTTGGGCAGATACAGCTCGCGGTCCACCAGGGTGCGTGCGCGGGTGGTGGCGTAGGCGGCGAAGACGCCGATCTGGCAGTTCTCGGTGCGGCCGGCGGTGCCAGAGTACTGGCGCTGGACGCCCGCGGAGGTAGTGCCCTTCTTGACGAAGCCAGTGCCGTCAACGATGAGTACCCCATCGGCCTCGCCGAGTTTGTCGGCGACGTATGTCTGCAGGTCGTCGCGGACATCGTCGGCGTTCCAGGTGGCTCCGTTCAGTAGCCGTTGCAGGCCGTCGGGGGTGCGGTGGCCTGCATGTTCGGCGAGTTGCCAGCCGTTTTTGCGGCCGACGGGACCGAGCAGGGCGCGGACGTAGTCACGCATGCGGCGTCGCAGGTCGGCGCGGCCGAAACGGTGGCCGATGCGCAGGAAGAGGTCGTCGAGTTCACGGTCCCAGGTCGCTTCGGCAAGGTCGTCGATCACGCGGGGAGGCTGCCCTCACCACCGCGCAGACAGATCTCGATGTCATTCGTTGGAGGGGCGGTCCGGCAAGACCGCCCCTGACGTGCCAGCAGCCAACTACACTCCCGACGACGCCTCTGACCAGGCGAGATAGCGAACCGCTGCTGGAGTACTAGAGGCGGCCCCGGCTGTACTGCGCCCCGCCCTGCGGGGACCGGGGCCTGACTTACACACCCCGTACCAGCGCGGGCTGTAGGGGACTTCACCGGCTGCGGGCGAACTGGTGCGCCGGCCGCCGCGCCACTCGATCCACCGCGGATCGTCCAGCACCGAGGCCGGGACCGCGACGCCGGCCCGCTCGACCAGCACCACCAGCTCCTCGTCGTCGTGGACGGTGCCCAGCAGCTCCGCGCGGCCGTAGCGGTGCACGGTGGCCCGACGTCCGCCGCTCACGAACGGCCGGTGCACCACGATCGATGACCTTCGAGGCGGGCACAATACCGTGCCTGCCTCCTGGGAGCGCAGATCATAGCCCCGTCGGAAGGCCCCGGGATCTCAGCGCGTCGCCCGTTCTCTCCGCAGCCAGGTGTGCAGCACGCGAACGGTATCGGCTGCGTATGCGGTCATCATCGTCTGGTGGTCCCCCGGCACCCGCACGATGTCGTGGCCGAAGTCCCAGGTGCGGACGGGTTCCGCTGCCGTGACGGGGGCTTCCTCGCCCTGCCCGCACGGTGGGGTGGGCAGGGTGTCTTCGGCGGCCGCGGCGAGAAGCACTGGCGTCCCGAGTGTCTCGGGTAGCCAGTCCTCGAACAGGTCCAGGTACGCGCCCTGGGCCGTCAACTGGTCCTCGGTCATCAGCGCGAACGCCTGGTCGTTGATGGTGAGCCCCTGGATCTGCCGTGCGACGTACTCTTGCGGGACGTTGTCGGTCGGGAGCCACGTGTCGAGCAGCAGCAGTGCCTGCGGTGGTGTGCCCCGGCCCTCCAGCCGGGCGGTGACCGCGTGCGCCAGCCAGCCTCCGGAGGAGTATCCGGCGAGGGCGAACGGGCTCTCGCCGAGCTCCCGCATCACCGTGTCGGCGTGGAGGTCGACGACCAGTTCCCTGGTGGCCGGCAAGGGTTCGCCGTCCCCGAACCCCGGCAGCGAGAGGCCGAACACGTCGTGCAGGCCGTGCAGGTGCAGGGCGAGCCGCGCGAAGTTGTGCGGCCCGGACGGGGCGACCATCGGCGGCAGGCACACCAGGACGGGGGACGAGGGGCCGGAAGCGAGCCGGACCATCCGCTGGCAGGCGCCGAACCCGGTGGTGTCGTGGCACACCGGCCGCAGTTTCGCGGCAGCCCGCAGAAAAGCGATTCCTTCACTGCACTTACCGGAGTTGGCCGCCCGGCGGTACAGCTCGCGTACACCCGCCGGGCCGGCGGGCTCCGGGTTGCGCGGGGCCGTCGGGGTGAGGACGGCCGCAGTGGGCGCCGCCGCCGTGACGGGTACCGCCGACACTTCGGCGATGTGGCGTGCGAGATCGGTCGCGGTCGGATGGTCGAACACCACCGTCGTGGGCAGGGTGAGGCCCGTCGCCGAGGACAGGCGCCGGCTCAGCTCCACGGACGCCAGGGAGTCGAACCCGAGCTCCAGGAAGCGCCGGGCGGGGTCGACGTCCTGCACCAACGGGTGGCCGAGCACCTCCGCTGCCTGCGCACGGACCAGGTCCAGTGCTGCCCGGCCGCGGTCGGCGTCCGGGAGATCGGCCAGGCGCACGGCGGGGCCGGGGGACTCTTCCTGCCGGGCGCGGGGCGCGCCGGGTGCCGCCTCCCCACGGGTGGGTGGCATGTCCCGCAGCGCGTCGAAGAGCCGGGTCTCCCGGCGGGCCGTGAACGACGGCAGGAAGCGGTCCCAGTCGACGTCGGCGACGGTCAGCCCGTTGTCGCCGGCCGCGACGGCCCGCCACAGCTCTTCCGTCGCCCGCTCGGGAGCCATGGGCAGCAGTCCTCCCCTGCGCATGACGTCCCGCATCGAAGGCTCGGTCGCCATTCCTGCTCGCGCCCACGGGCCCCACGCCACCGCGGTCGCCTTGAGTCCGCGGGCGGCCCGGTGCTGCGCGAGGGCGTCGAGGAAGGCGTTGCCCGCAGCGTAGGCCGCCTGCCCGGTGGAGCCCCAGCTCGCGGCGACGGAGGAGAACAGCACGAAGGCGTCCAGCGGCGCGTCCGCCAGGAGCGCGTCGAGGTGGGCAGCGCCCGCGACCTTCCCGGCCAGCACATCGGTGAAGTCCGCCAGGGCCGTCTCGGTCAGCGGCGCGGCGGGACCGGCGACCCCGGCCGCGTGGACCACGGCCGTCAGCGGCTCGTCGCCGGGGAGTGCGGCCAGGAGGGCGGCGACCCGTTCCCGGTTCGCGATGTCGCAGGCCATGACGAGCACGTCGCACCCCGTCGCCCGTAGCTCACCCGCCAGCTGCCGCGCACCGGGCGTGTCCATGCCGCGGCGACTGGTCAGCACCAGCCGCTGGGCACCGTTACGGGCGAGCCAGTGGGCGGTCCGGGCGCCCAGCGCACCCGTACCACCGGTGATGAGCACGGTGCCCTGTGGACGCCACCGCGCTGGTTGTCCCTGGCGTGGCTCCGCCCTCTCCAGGCGGCGCGCGTACAGCCCGGACGGGCGGACCGCCAGCTGGTCCTCCCCTCGTGGCAGGGCCAGTGCGGTGCCGAGCCACATCGACGCCTGGTCGTCGAGCGTGGCGGGGAGGTCGAGGAGGCCGCCCCAGCCGTGCGGTCGTTCCAGGGCCAGGGTGCGGCCCAGACCCCAGAGCATGGCTTGTGCGGGCTCGGCAGGACTTTCGCTGGCGTCGATCGCCACTGCACCACGGGTGGCACACCACAGGGGTGCAGGGGACTCCAGGTCGGCCAGCGCCTGTGCGAGGCAGATGGTGAGGGCGAGACCTTCGCTGAGGGGGAGGGCGCGTGCAGTGGTGTCGAGGCCCAGCAGGGAGAGGAAACCGGCGGGTTCTTCCCCGTGGGGCAGCCGCCGGCGCAGGAGTTCCCTGATTCTCGTCCGGTCCGCGTCGCCGGGGCCCCACCTGATCGGCAGGGCTCTGCCGCCGACGTGTTCGATGGCCAGGGACAGCCGGGACTCCGTCTCCTCGTCCACGCTCGTGGCGGGCAGCAGCAGCGGCCACACCCCGGTCGCGGGGCGGCGGCCGGTCGCTGGTGGGGTGTCCAGGCGCCGCCACGCCTCGCGGTAGCACCACCCAGCCGGCCTGTCCGGTCCCCCGGTCCGGCGGGACCGCGCCGGCACCGGTCGGTTGTGCCGGTCGAGCCAGTACCGCTCGCGCTGGAAGGCGTATGTCGGCAATTCGACATGGGTGGCCCCGCGTCCCTCGAACGGCGCCCGCCAGTCGACGCCCAGACCCTGGACGTGCAGCTCGGCGAGAGCCGCCAGCAGTGTCAGGTCCTCGGCGCGCCCCTTCCGGGTGGCGGACGCCGCGACCACCTGGGCCGAGCCCTCGGGCAGGCAGGCCGGGACCATCGCGGTGAGCACGGCGTCGGGGCCGAGCTCCAGGTAGCCGGTGACGCCGTCCTCGTGCAGGCAGCGGACACTGTCCAGGAACCGGACGGGCCGGCGGACGTGGGCGACCCAGTACTCGGGCGACGTGAGTTGCTCCGCGGGGACCGGCTCCCCGAAGAGGTGGGAGACCACCGGCACGGTGGGCGGGTGGTACTCGAGGTCTTCGGCCACGGCGCGCAGCTCGTCCAGGGCGTGGTCCATGTGCGGCGAGTGGAAGGCGTGGCTGACGCGCAACCGCGTGGTCCTGCGGCCCCGTGCCTCCCACGCAGCGGCGACGCGGCGGACCGCAGGCGAGTGGCCCGCGATGACGGTGGCTGCGGGGCCGTTGACCGCCGCGACGGTGACCTGGTCCCCGATCCCTTCCAGGGAGCGGAGCACCTCCTCCTCGGCTGCTTCGAGCGCCGTCATCGCACCGCCGGGCGGACAGGCCTCCATGGACCTGCCGCGTGCGGCGACGAGTGCGCACGCGTCGGCCAGCGACCACACCCCGGCGACGTGAGCGGCCGTCAGCTCGCCGACGGAGTGCCCGACCAGCGCGACGGGCCGCACCCCCCATGCCTCCACGAGCCGGTAGAGGGCGGTCTCGAACGCGAACAGCGCGGGCTGGGCGTACTCGGTCCGGTGCAGCAGTTCCGCGTCGGCCTCGTGGTGGGGGGCGAACATCACCTGCCGCAGCGGCCGTGCCAGGTGGGGCGCCATGTGCAGGCACACCTCGTCCAGGGCGCGTGCGAAGACGGGGTGGGCGGCGTACAGCTGCTGTCCCATCCCGTTGCGCTGGCTGCCCTGGCCGGTGAAGAGCGCGGCCGTCGGCAGGGGTTCCACCCCCGACCGTGCGCGGCCGGTGACCAGTCCGGGCGCCGGCCGTCCCTGGGCCAGTGCCTGCACGGCGCCCAGCAGTTCCGCCCGGTCGCGCACGGTGGCGACCGCACGGTGCTCGAACCGGGTGCGGCCCGCAAGGGTGAACCCGGTGTCCGGTAGCGTCAGTCGGGGGTGGGCAGCGAGGTGCGCGGCGAGCCGTTCCGCCTGCTCGCGTACGGCCGCCTCGGTGCGGCCCGACAGTACGACGGGGAGTGCGGTGTCCGTGGCCACGGCCGCGATGGGAGTGGATCCGCCCCCCGCACCGGACGCCGGTCGTCCTCCCCTGCCCGGTGCGCCCCCGGGCGCCTCCTCGATGATGGCGTGGGCGTTGGTGCCGCTCACGCCGAACGCCGACACCGCTGCACGGCGCGGGCGGTCCGCGTGGGGTGGCCACGGCACCGGTTCCTGGAGCAGCCGCACCTGCCCGGCCGACCAGTCGACGTGCGGTGACGGCTCGGTCACGTGGAGGGTGCGCGGCAGCATCCCGTGCCGCAGGCTCATGATCATCTTGACCACTCCGGCGGCACCGGCCGCGGCCTGGGCGTGTCCGATGTTGGACTTCAGCGAGCCGAGGTGGAGCGGCCGGCCGGGCGGTCGGTCCTTGCCGTAGGCGGTGATGATCGCCCGCGCCTCGATCGGGTCGCCCAGTGTCGTTCCGGTGCCGTGGGCCTCGACCGCGTCGACGTCGGCCGCCCGCAGCCCTGCGCTGGCCAGTGCCCGGCGGATCAGTCGTTCCTGCGCGGGTCCGCTGGGCGCGGTCAGCCCGTTGCTCGCGCCGTCCTGGTTCACGGCGGTGCCGCGCAGCACCGCCAGGATCGGGTGTCCCCGCCGTCGCGCGTCGTCGATCCGCTCCAGCACCACCACGGCCGCCCCCTCGGCCCAACCGGTCCCGTCGGCGGAGGCCGAGAACGCCTTGCACCGCCCGTCCGGCGCCAGCCCCCGCTTCCGGCTGAACTCCGACAGCATGCCCGGCGTCGACATCACTGTCACACCGCCGGCGAGTGCCAGGTCGCAGTCGCCCACCCGGAGCGCCTGCCCGGCCAGGTGCAGCGCCACCAGCGACGCGGAGCACTGCGTCTCGACGGTGAGGGCCGGTCCCTCGAGGCCGAAGGTGTAGGCGATCCTCCCGGAGACCACGCCCAGCGCGTTGCCGGTCAGCATCTGGCCCTGCGCCTTCGGCGGGGCCTCGTGCCACGCCGGTCCGTAGTCCTGGAGGGAAGCTCCGGTGAAGACCCCCGTCCGGCTGCCGCGCAGCGTGTACGGGGCGATGCCCGCGCGCTCCAGGGCCTCCCAGGAGGTCTCGAGCATCAGCCGCTGCTGCGGGTCGAGCGCCACCGCCTCCCAAGGACCGATGCCGAAGAAGCCGGGGTCGAACAGGTCGACACCACTGAGGAACCCGCCGTGGCGGGTGTAGGTGGTGCCCGGCGACCGGGGGTCCGCGTCGTACAGCGCGTCCAGATCCCACCCGCGGTCCTCGGGCAGCCCTGTGATGGCGTCCCTCCCCTCTGCGACCAGCCGCCACAGCTGCTCGGGAGAGTCGGCACCCCCGGGCAGGCGGCATGCCAGACCGATCACGGCGAGTGGCTCTTGGACCACAACAGCGGCGTCGGCGGCCATTCCCGCCAGCGTGTGGTCATCGTCCCCTCCGCACAGCCCGAGGAGTGCGGACCGCAGGTGGCCCACCAACGTATGGGGGGTCGGGTGGTCGAAGAACACGGTCGCAGGCAGCCCCACCCCCGTGACCTCGCAGAGGTCGGCGCGCAACCGGTCCGCCACCTGCCGGTACACGCCCAGCCTCCGCCAGGGGGACGTCATCTCGGCCGACCGGTCGGTGACACCCGTCACGGCCGACAGCCGTGTCCACACCAGATCGAGCAGGGCCTGATGCTGCTCCGGTTCGGGGAGGCGGCGCAGCTTGTCACTCCACTGGGCCATGCCGTGTCGCATCGAGGACCTGTGCGCATTCGCCACGCTTCACTTCCCATGCTCCGTCGCCACCACGCCCCGCCTCTGCCCTCCGCTCCCGCTCTGCGCCCTGTCGGATCCCCCCGGCGCGCACGAGAGTCCGCCGGCGGACAGCCGTGTCGGTCTGGTTCAACGACACGGCATTCACCGCGTCACGCTGCCGGTGGTGCTGCCGTAGCCCGGCCACCGAGAAGCGCCGGTGCCCGTACGGGACCCGGCCGGGTCGCCGAACGGCCCCGGGCAGAGCACGAATCGCCGGTGGGGGGGGGAGCTGCGACTCCCTCACCGGCGCCCGCCCCGCTGGTTGTGGGTGCGGACGGAGGGGTGGCGGTGACCGGCCGGCACGGACCGAGTGCGCGTAGGTGGTGCGCTGATCACTTGAGGGTGCCATCGTTTGCCGACAGGGGGTAGGCGCTCAAGCCGTCCGGAGAACCGAGCGGATGGTTTCCGCGACGGGCGGGGCGAAGGCGGCCAGGAGGTGCAAGTTGAGCGAGGGCGAGAAGGAGAGCATCAGCTCCCCGTGGTCCTCGCCGTCCTCGCACAGGGCGTGGTCCTCCACGAGCAGGATGGTGTCAGGCCCGAGGCCATCCATCGGGTTGTAGGTGATCGAGCGGTGTTCCGGCTGGGCCTGCTCCCGCTCCAGTGCCGTGCGGACGGCCGTCGCGCACGGGCCGTCGAAGAGCTCGTGGAGGCGGGCGTCGCTCTGCGGGCCGACGGCCACACGGAGCTCCACCGACTCGACGGCGAGGGCGAGGTGAACGGTCTTGTCCTCGCGGACGAGGGGTTGCTCCAGGGCGGTCACGGTGTGCCAACCACCGACCGGGGGCTGGCGATGGATGTCTCGCCGTGGCTGCGGCCGGACGCCAACACGTGTGCGGACCGGGCCTTTTGCCACACCTTCGGGCGGGGTGAGGGCAAGCATCAGATGGTGCCTGGCTGGCCGTACTCGGTGGTGGCCGCGTTGGAGACCGGCCGCACGTCCTGGACGGCGGTGCTGGACGCGGTCCGCCTGGAGCTCGGCGCCGACGTCGCCGCGGTGACCACTGTGCAAATCCGTGAGGTCATCGAGCGGCTGGTTGCCGCCGGTCAGTGGCGGCCGGATGACCCGGAGGTCCTGGTCGTGTTGGACGCCGGATACGACGCCCCGCGCATCGCCCACCTGCTGGGTGACCTGCCCGTCGAGATCCTTGGCCGGCTCCGCTCAGATCGGGTAATGCGGCGTCCGACACCCTCCCGCGAAGAGTTCCACGTGGCCATCCCCAAGGGCGGCCGGCCGCCCAAGCACGGAGGCGAGTTCGTATTCGGCGAGTCCGCAACCTGGGGCAACGAGCAGGCCGTGACGGTCACGGGCACCCGGCTCTACGGGAAGGCGACCGCGCAGGCGTGGGACCGGCTGCACCCGCGGCTGACCCGCCGGGCCGCATGGCTCGACCACGACGGGCCGTTGCCCGTCATCGAAGGCACCGTCATCCGCCTGGTCGTTCAGAAGCTGCCCAGCGGCGGGGTCAACAAGCCGGTCTGGCTGTGGTAGTCGCGCACCGGCGCCACCGAAGCGGATGTCGACCGCTGCTGGCAGTGCTTCCTTCGCCGCTTCGACATCGAGCACACATTCCGCCTGTTCAAGCAGACCCTCGGCTGGACCAAGCCCCGGCTTCGCAGCTCGGAAGCGGCCGACCGGTGGACCTGGCTCGTGATCGCCGCCTATGCCCAGCTCCGGCTCGCCCGACCGCTGGCTACCGACCTCCGCAGGCCCTGGGAGAAGCCGACTGAGGCGAACAAGCTCACGCCCTCCCGCGTCCGGCGGGGGTTCAGGAACCTACGCACGAAGACCGGCTCCCCAGCCGGTGCACCGAAACCATCGCGTCCCGGACCCGGACGACCTCCGGGCTCGAAGAACCGTAAGCTGGCCACCCGCCATGAAGTGGGGAGAGTCCTCGCGACCGGCGAGGCATACACCCGTCCGGCCCATCACAAAGTCGGCACCAAGCCCCGACGTCAAACGTCACACCCGCCCCGGCAGTGAGATCTCCGCGGCAGTCGGGTTGGATAGCGATGCGGCGTGACAGCCAGGAGCAGGGGGGAAAGGGATTTGTTCACGTTCCTTGTGCTGGGCTTTGTGCTGGTCGCCCTCGCCATCGTCCTGGCCGTCATTGGGGTGCACGCTCTGCTGCTCGGCAGCATGCCCGGTCGATGGCTCCAGCAGCGAGTACGGCAACCCAGATGCTGGGGAGCAGGGGCGATCCTGATACTGATCAGCTGGAACTTGCGCTCACCATCGCTCCTGGTTGTCGGTGTCGGCCTCATCGCGATTGGACATGCAGCGAAGTCCCCGCGATGACGCGGGCAGGTTAAACGTCAAGCTCAGTGCCTGTTCCTGAACCTCGTTGAGGACTGGTCAGGGTCCGTTTGGGTTCTCCGGGCGTGAGGGCCTGCCGTTTGGTGAACAGTCAGCGTGACCGGTTGCCGAACGGCTCATCGGCCGGGGTGGCCACATTCTGCCGCCGATGAAGAGGCCGATCCGAGCAGCCCTGGACCGGCCGTTTCATGGCGAGGGACAGCTCGGTGGTGGTCGCTGTCCCGCGTGCGTGCGGCAGAGGTTCGGCGGCTGGCGGTGCCAGGTTGGGTCAGTTGAAGGCCGTGGCCACGGCGTCCGAGAGCTGGTTCAGTATGTCCCGCGAGAGTTGCACCGAGCCGGTGAACGAGAGGAAGCCGTGAACGGCTCCCTCGACCGGGAGGTGCTGGACCGGTACGCCGGCGTCGGCCAGCTTGCGGGCGTAGTGGTCGCCCTGGTCGCGCAGGGGGTCGTTCTCGGCGGTGACGATGACGGCGGGAGCAAGTCCGGCCAGTTCGTCGCAACGCGCCGGTGAGACCCGCGGGTCGGCACCCTGGTCCGGGGTGCTGAGGTAGGCGCCCCAGAACCACTCGAGATAGGAACGGGAGAGGACCGGACCCGTCATGTTCTCGTACATCGAGGGGCTGTCGTCGAACCGGTCGACCGCCGGGTAGGCGAGCACCTGGAGCGTGATGCGAGGCCCTCCGCGGCGCAGAGAGTCCTGTGCGAGAACCGCGGCAAGGTTGCCGCCGGCGCTCTCGCCGAACACGGCGATGCGCTCTCCGTCGCCCCCGAAGCCCGGGGCGTTGCCCGCGACCCAGGTCAGCGCAGCATAGGCGTCGTCGACTGCGGCCGGGAAGCGGTGTTCGGGTGCCAGCCGGTAGTCGACGGAGACCACGATCGTGCCGGAGCGGATGGTCAGGAAGCGGGCCATGTTGTCCTGGGTGTCCAGATCGCCGAAAACCCACCCGCCGCCGTGGAAGAAGAGCGTCACAGGCAGCGGCCCGGCATCCGGCTCGGTGAAAGGCCGGTAGATACGGACGGGTATATCGCGGCCTTCGGTAGCGGCCGTGGTGTCCCGGACGTCGGTGACTGGTACGGGAGCGCCGGCCAGGGCGCCGAAGGCACGCCCGAACGCGCGGTTCTCCGCCACCGTCAGGGTGTGGGGAGCTGGTCCGCCTTCTGCGGTCACTTCCTTGAGCAGAATCTCGATCTGGGGGTCGAGGAGCATGGCACTCACCTGTCTGAAGAGACGGCCACCCGGGCATGGAATGACCTTTCCAGATCATCGGTAGGGCATGATTGGAATGTCAATTCCAACTCGACTAGCGTGGGCATATGAGCACACCAGCGAAGACCGGAGAGCCGAAGAGACAGCGGCTCACCAAGGGGGGCCGCAAGACCCGCGAACGCATCATCGAGGCCGCTGCGGAGCTGATGTTCCACCGCGGCGCGGGGGGCACGAGCATCCCGGACATCCAGGCGGCCGCCGGGGTCAGCGCGTCGCAGATCTACCACTACTTCGGCGACAAGCAAGGCCTGGTCCTGGCGGTCATCGACCACCAAACGGACACCCAGCTCGCCCAGCAGCGTCCGCTGCTGGACAACCTGGACAGCATCGAGGCCCTGCGCGAGTGGTGCGACAGGGCAGGGAACCGACAGGACGCAAGAGGATGCGAAGGCGGCTGCGAGATCGGCTCGCTCGCCAGCGAACTCGCCGACGGCGACCAGTCGGCACGGACCAGACTCGTCTCCGCCTTCGACCGGTGGGAAGGCCCCATCAGGTCGGGACTCGCACGCATGCAGGCACGGGGCGAGCTGAGCGAGCGCGCCGATACCGCCGCGCTCGCCACCGCTCTGCTGGCCGCCATCCAGGGCGGCATGCTGCTGTCCCAGGTCCGCCGGTCGAGCACCGCCTACCGGCAGGCCGTGTCAGCGGTGATCGACCACATCGAGAGCCTCCTCGTCCGGTAGCGGCTTGGGGGCGTCAGCTCACCACTGACACCTTTCGACCTGCTGATACAGAGTTCCGAAACAGGCACTCATCGTCGGGCCGCCCTGCTGATCGCGGCGGCCTCGAACCCGATGCTGAAACCGTGGCCCTGTGGGCAGCGTCCGGGCCGCTGGCGGGGGAGAGCTCTCCCCTTCGTGCGGGTACGGGATGTGCTGTCGCAGCCGTTCGAGGTTGGCTTCGAGACCGTTCACGGTCGGGAGCGGCACACTCCCGACTGCCTCGCGGTAATGCCCGATGGTGGGATGTGGCTATTCGACGTACGCCCCGCTGCTCTGATCAGGGACGCGGACGTGGTGAAGTTCGTTGCGGCCAGGGAGGCAGTCGTGGTCTGCGGCTGGCGCTACTCGGTGGTGGTCGGGCTGCGGGCTTACGTCCACAGCGTGCTGGACGCCCTGTCGTCTCAGAGAGGCCCGATGAAGGGATCCGCTCGGACTGCGGCCTGAGCTGCTCGCGCTGGCCCAGCGGGGGGAGGTGCGGTTCGGTGTTCTGGTGAAGGCGACGCACTGCGAGGCGGTCGCCCGCGCGAACGCCAAGCATCTGCTCTGGCATCGACGGCTTGTTGACCGACCTTGGGGGCCCGCTCATCGGCCGCTCGATGGTCGGCCTGCCGCGCACGAGGAGGTGTGATGGCGGGCCGGCGAGGGCTGCTTCATGTGGCACAGGGCAGTGCGTTCCTGCTCAACGGGGTCGGGTGGACCGTGGAGGTGATGGAGCCGCAGCACGGCCGGCTCACGCTGGTGCATGCCGACGGTCATCGCGAATCGCGTTCGATCCGCTGGCTGGTCCACCAGCCCGATGCCCGGGTGTTGTCCGAGGCCGTCGGCCGGTTCCCGGCCTGCGGGGCAGCCGTGGACGCTGGCCGACCTTGGCGATAGCCAGCTGGACCGGGCCCGGATCAGGGCCGAGCACGTGCTGGAGGCGATGACGGGTTTTAGGGACGGCCGTGCGGAGCGGGCACGGCCGGGCGAGCGCGGCCGGCCTACGATCCGGAGCGGACGACGCTGACCGGCCGGCGGCGGGCCAAGGTAGTCGAGCTCGAGGCCATGCCGCAGCATGAGGCGGACATGCTGGGGCTGCGCTTCATGGGCTTCAGGACGCTGGAGTGGTTGTCGGCGAAGCGGGGCGAGAGCCTGCTGCTGGCCTGTGCGGACGGGTGGTGGACCAGGCGCCGCGGCGGCCGCCCGAGCGTCACGGAGGAGTCCGGGAAGCGATCTTCGCTGTTTAGGCGGGAGTGCAGGGACCGCGCGAAGACCAGCATGAGCGCGAAGCGCCGGTTGGTGCATCAGTACGTGTTCGAGGGGTTCCCGGAGTTTCCGCAGGAGGTGGTGCCGTTACGCCCGACGCTGCTGGGCGTCTGGCGGGAGTGGTTCGGGCCGGGGGGATCCGGCTCACGCTACGAGTGATCGGCAGCGGCGGCCGGGGTGGCCGGGGTGGCCGGGGTGGCGGGCGTGTCCACGCGGGTGGTGGTCCACCGGCCAGGGCAGGTGATGGTGCTGGATTCGACACGGTTGCCGGTGCTGCTGCGGGAGACGGTCTTCGGTGAGGCGGTCTCCGCGATGCTGACGCTGGGCCTTGGCCTCTGCGCGCACTCGCTGCCTGCCTTCCGTCTGACGCTCGGCTCGGACACCTCGAGCGATGTGGCGATGCTGCTGCGCGACGTGATGTTGCCGCTGCCGATGCGGGATGGCTGGGGGAGGTGATGGAGTGGCCTTGCCCGGGGGTGCCGGCTGAGCTGATCGCCGAGTTCGCCGGCCACCAGGTTGCCGCTCTGCCGTTCTTCGAGCCGGAGACGGTGACCATGTGAATGATCACGGAGTCGGGCCTCGGCCATGTGTCGAAAGTGGGTCTTGCGGGGGTGAAGGGTCCAATGACCACTGGCCCCGTCCCGTCGGGGCAGGGCCGGCGGTCGTTTGTCGTTCCGGGGTTGTTGTACGGGGCTGCTCGGCAGCGTGCTTTTTGGGGCTGGGTGTTGCTGTCAGTGCCCGGGACGGGCACTGATCGCCCCGGTTGCGGACGATCTCGGCGAGGCGGTCGGCTGTCGCGACGCCGGGTTCTGCTGCGGTTCGCAGCCGTGCAGGATGGATGCCATCACGTCGTCGAGTCCGTGTTCGGCCAGGTCGTGTGGCAGCATCCCGCTGATCACCACGCCGACGTACCCGTGCAGCGCCGCGAAGACCGGAAGGCCGATACGTTCCAGCGGCCCGTTGCGCACCTCGCCGCTGCGCTGGCCGGCGGCGATCAGCTCCAGGAAGAACTCCCACCAGCGGTGTGCGGCTGCGGTCAGCGCCGGTGAGGCTTGCGGACTGTGCTTCGCGGAGAACATCAGCTCCAGCAGTGCGGCGTTGTCGACCGCGAAGCTCACGTAGGCGCGCGCTGCGGCGTCGAGGCGCTGGGCGAAGGTCTGCCCGCTTCCTTCCTGGGAGGCGGCGACGGCGTCGGCGAGCCGTTCGAAGCCGGTTTGCGCCAGGGCGTCCAGCAGGTCCTGCTTGGTCTTGAAGTGCCGGCTGCGTGCGGCGGGGCTGACTCCGATGGCGCGGGCCAGCTCCCGCAGGGACAGCTGGTCGGCGCCCTTGTCGCGCAACGTCTGTTCCGCCTGGGCGAGGAGCGCCGAGGGCAGATCTCCGTGGTGGTAGGGCCGGTTCGTCACGGTGCCACCCTAGCGCGGGAGTGGCCAGCGTCAACATTGTTGCCATTGACCACATTGTTATCACTGGCTACATTGGGCGGCATGGCACAGAACACGAAGCACACCTGGACCGTCAACGACATCCCCGACCAGAGCGGCCGCACCGCCGTCGTCACCGGGGCAAACAGCGGGCTCGGCCTGGCCACCGCCCGTGCCCTGGCCGGCGCCGGCGCCCACGTGGTCCTCGCCGTCCGTGATCCCAAGCGCGGGCAGGCCGCCGCCGAGACCGTGAAGGGAAGCACGGAGGTCCGCCCCCTGGACCTGGCCGACCTCTCCTCCGTCCACCGGTTCGCCGCGGACTGGGAGGGGCCGCTGGACCTGCTCATCAACAACGCCGGCGTGATGTACATCCCCGAGGCCCGCACCAAGGACGGCTTCGAGATGCAGTTCGGCACCAACCACCTCGGGCACTTCGCCCTGACCAACCTGTTGCTGCCCCACGTCACCGACCGCGTGGTGTCCCTGTCCTCGACCGGGCACAAGACTCCCGGCTCCCCGCGCATCCACTTCGACAACCTCAACCTGACCGGCGAGTACGACCCGGTGACCGCCTACGGCCAGTCCAAGCTCGCGAACCTGCTCTTCACCCTCGAGCTCCAGCGCCGCCTGACCGCGGTCGGCTCCGGCGTACGCGCCATGGCCGCGCATCCCGGCTGGGCCGCCACCAACCTGCAGAGCAACGACGCCAGCGCCCTGCGCGGCCTCCTCATGCGCCTCGGCAACCGCCTGATCGCCCAGGACAGCCAGGCCGGCGCGCTGCCCACCTTGTACGCCGCCGTCCAGGACCTGCCCGGCGGCAGCTTCGTCGGCCCCGACGGCCGGGGCGAAATGCGCGGCAACCCCACCCTCGTCGGCCGCTCCGCGGCGGCCAGCGACCCCGCAGCCGCCCGGCGCCTGTGGACCGCATCCGAAGAACTCGTCGGCATCTTCTGGAACCCCCAGTTCCAGCCCCGGCACTGAGCACGCAGCACCCGGCGCCCGCGCCGAATCGGGCGGCTGCGGACCTGGGCCGGCTGGGAGCGCGTCTCCACCGCCGCCGACAACGCCTGTCCCTCCCACCCGCCCCCGGCACCCGAGCCCGGCCTCGGGCAGCCCTCACTCACCCTCCGCACCCCTCGTTCAACGATCGGAACGCCATGAACCTGAATCTCACCGACAAGACGGCGGTCGTCACCGGAGCCGGCCGCGGTATCGGACTGGCCACCGTGCGGACCCTGGTCGGCGAAGGCGTCCGTGTCGTGGGCGCCGCCCGCACCATCACGCCCGAGCTCAAGGAGACCGGCGCCCACACGGTGGCGGCCGACCTGAGCACCGCGGAAGGCGTCTCCGCCCTCTTCCGCGCCGCGCTCGCCGAGCTGGGCGGCATCGACCTGCTGGTGAACAACGTGGGCGGCGGAAACGGAACGTCCGTCGGCTTCCACGACGCCGACGACACCCTGTGGACCCGCGCCTTCGAGATCAACGTGCTCAGCACCGTCCGCGCCACTCGGGCGGCCCTGCCCAGCCTGATCGAGCGCCGGGGAGCGATCGTCAACATCTCCTCCATCAGCGGGCTGATGCCCGGGGCCTTCCCGGTCATCAGCGCCGTCAAGGCGGCAGTCATCACGCTCGGCAAGTCCCTGGCCGAGGAGTTCGGCCCCCTGGGCGTCCGCGTGAACACCATCTCCCCCGGCATGGTCAACACCACCGCCTTCCAGGACCCGGACGGTCAGGCCGCCCACTGGGCCGCCGCCTCCGGCATGTCCCTCGCCGAGTTCACCCAGCAACTGGTGAAGGACGAGAACGTCACGACCGGCCGCATCACCGAACCCGAGGAAGTCGCGGCCTTGGCCGCGTTCCTCCTCTCCGACGTGGCCGGCAACATCACCGGCGTCAACCACGTCATCGACGGCGGCATGTCCAAGACGGTCTAGAAGCACGCAGGGCGGAAGCCGCTTCATCGATTCCGGCAGCAGCCCGAGATACGCAGCGCCCCGCACGGCCTCCCCGGGACCGACCATGACCGCTCAGCCCTGAAAGCCCCGCCCCGCCAGACGCAGACGCCCGGGCCGGACAAGAGTCCGGTCCGCACAACCCCAGCCCTACGACAGAACAGGAACACCGTGCGCATCATCGTCTTCGGCGCCACCGGCATGGTCGGCCAGGGAGTCCTGGACGCCTGCCTGCGTGACGACGCGGTCACCGAGGTCCTCGCCGTCGGCCGTACGCGCACCGGACGCACCCACCCCAAGCTCCGCGAGCTTCACCACGAGGATTTCACCGACTTCACCGCGGTCCAGGACCGGCTCGCCGGATACGACGGCTGCTTCTACTGCCTGGGCACCTCGGCCCTCGGCGTGACCGAGGCCGACTACCGGGTGGTCTCCTACGCCTTCCCCCTGGCCGCCGCCCGCGCCCTGCTCGAGGCGAGCCCCGGCATCGCCTTCTGCTACGTCTCCGGCGCCGGCACCGACCCCACCGGCAAGACCCGCCTGATGTGGGCGCGCGTCAAGGGCGAGACCGAGAACGCCCTGCTCGCGCTCACCCCGCGCGCCTTCATGTTCCGCCCCGGCATCATCACCCCCCTGCCCGGCACCACCGCGAAGACCCCGCTCTACGCTCTGCTCTACCGGCTCCTCACCCCCCTGGCCCCCCTGATCCGCCGCGTCGCCCCGCGCCACATCACCAGCAGCACCGACCTCGGACGAGCCATGATCCACACCGTCCGCACCGGAGCACCCCGCCGGACCCTGACCAACGCCGACATCAATGAGACGGCTGCCTCCCGGTCCCCGGCACCGTGACTCCGGCAGGGGTGTGTCCGCGTCGCCACCCACGAGGTGAGGCACCGGCCCAGGACACCGCCGAAGCCACCGCGCCCACCGGCCGCCTCATCACCCGCGGCCTGGTCCGGCACCGGTGGTGGGAGAGCGGCATCATGATCGTTCATGAGGATCGTTCATGAGGGGGGATCTGTCGCAGCCGTTCATCCGCTGTGGCACCGGGCGCCGGGGACGCGGCGGGCTGGCTGGGTGTCCTGCCTGCCATGTCCCTCGTTGCCGGATGCCAGTGCATGAGCTGGCCGATGGTGACGGGCAGGGAGCGGATGCGGCGGCCGGTCGCGTGGGAGACGGCGTTGCCGATGGCGGCCGCCAGGCCGACGAGGCCGGTCTCCTCGACTTCCTTGGTGCCCGGCCGGGGTTGCCGGGTCCGGGCCGTCTCCTGGCTCCTGGCCCTGATCTTGCTGCTGCTCCTCGTCGTGACGTGGGCTTTCGCGTTCGTCCGATGGCTGCGCCAAGGCTCCCTGATCAACGAGAGGCCGGCCGGGTGACACCGCCATCTCCTTCGCCTCCTCGCGGTGGCCAGACGGTTGATGTCGGGGTTGCGCAGGACGGCGGAAGCACCGCTGCCCGGCCGGGCAGCGGCGAGCATGGCCCGGCCGACAGCGTCCGTGGTGGTGATGTGCCGGGGGAACAGGCGCCCCAGCATCGGGTGGAGGGCCGCGGTGGCACGGTAGATCCTGCGGTAGAGCGGGGTGCGGGAGACGGCACCGTCGACCGGCTGGACGAAGCCGGGGCGGAACATGTACGCCGTCATGGGCAGCGCCCGCAGGTCGTTCTCCGTACGGCCCTTGACCCGGGCCCACATCTGACGGCTCTGGCCGGTCGGGTCGGTGCCCTCACCGGAGACGTACACGAACGTCAGGCCCGGGCTCGCGGTGATCAGGGCACGAGCCGCGGCCAGCGCGTAGTCATACGTGACACGGGTGTACTCGGCCTCGGAGCGGCCCACGGCGGAGACGCCGAGGCAGTAGAAGCAGGCGTCCAAGCCGGTGAGCTCGTCCTGGATCGCCGTGAAGTCGGTGAAGTCGGCGTGGACGATCTGCCGCAGCCTGGGATGGGCCACGTCCAGCGGGGTTCGGACGACGGCGACGACCTCGGTGACCGCATCATCCCGCAGGGACGCGTACAGGGCGCCGTACCCGATCATGCCGGACGCTCCGAAGACGATGACACGCACGAGTTCTCCCGATGGTGAAGGTGTGCCCGAGGGCAGGTTCGGTGGAAAGAACGACCGGTGCGGCGGCGCGGGCCGCCGCGGTCCAGGCCGCCCCCGGCGGCCCTTGCCCGGAGGGGATCAGCGGGGAAGGCCCACGGACCGGGCCATCATCGCGTCGAAGGCCCGATCGGGCAGGACGCGCCGCAGGGCGAGGAGGGGGCGCGCGCCGAAACCGGTGGCGTAGCGGGTCCTGGGCCGGCGGGCCGTGACGGCCTTGCCGACGGCGTCGGCAATGACGGTGGGCGGGGACATGCGCTTGACCATGGCCTCGGAACGCATGGAGGCGGCAACGGCCTCGGCCTGACCGGAGTAGGCACCGCCGGCGGACGACTTCTCCAGGTGGTCGGCGGCGATGCCGCTCCACTCGGTACGGATACCGCCGGGCTCGATGACGACGACGTCGATCCCGAAGGGCCTGACCTCCATCCGCAGGCAGTCGCTGAGGGCTTCGAGGGCGAACTTGGTGCCGTGGTACCAGCCCCCCAGCGGGGTGTAGATCTTCCCGCCCATCGAGGTGACGTTGACGACCGTCCCGCTACGCAGGGCCCGCATGTGCGGCAGGACGATCTGGGTCAGACGGACGGCGCCGAAGACGTTGACGTCGAACTGACGGCGCGCCTCCTCTTGGGAGACGTCCTCCAGGGCGCCGTACGAGCCGTATCCGGCGTTGTTGACCAGCACGTCGATGCGGCCGGTCTCGGAGACGATCCGGTCGACCCCGCTGCGCATCGAGTCGTCGTCGGTCACGTCCATCGCCAGCGGGCGCACGCCGCGTTCGGCGAGCTTGCGGAGGCGGTCGGTGCGGCGGGCCGCGCCGTAGACGGTGTAGCCGAGGGCGATCAGCTTGAGGGCGGTCGCTTCGCCGATGCTGGAGGAGGCTCCGGTCACGAGAGCTGTCTTGGTGGTGGTGGTCATGAGGTCCTCGTCAAGGGGTGAGCAGCTGTCGGTGGCCGGTGGCGCAAGGGAGCTCTCAGATGCCGAACCGGCTCTTGATGCCGCCGAGGAAGGTGGCGTCGTCCGTGGCGGCGCGCTGGGCGATCAGCTCGGCCGCGAACGGGCCGGCGGGGTAGCGCAGCTGGTCGGTGCCGTCGGTGGCCGCCCGGTAGACGGTCTCGGCGACGATCTCGGGCTTGTCGCCACCGGCGCCCAGCTGCGCCTGCCCTTCGAGGACCGCTCCGACCAGCTTCTGGTACTCGGCCAGGGACTCGTCGTTGGTGAAGTCGAAGGAACGGCCGGCGAAGTCGGTGTCGACGATGCCCGGCTCGACGAGCTTGACGTGGACGCCGATCGCGGCGAGTTCGTAGTGCAGCGCCTCGCTCAGTCCTTCGACGGCGAACTTGCTGCCGTGGTACAGGGTGCCGAGCGGGAAGGTGACCTTGCCGCCGATGGAGGAGATGTTGACGACGGTGCCGCCGCCGTTGGCGCGCAGGTGCGGCAGGACGGCCTTGGTCGTCTCCAGCAGGCCCATGACGTTCACGTCGAACTGCCGTCGGGCCTTCTCCATCGGAATCGCTTCCAGCAGGCCGTAGGCGCCGTACCCCGCGTTGTTGAGCAGCACGTCGATCCGACCGAACCGCTCCAGGCCGGCGTCGACGGCCGTGGCGATCGAGGCGGAGTCCTGCACGTCGAGCCGGGTGACGAGCACGTTCTCCAGGGCGGTGAGCTCGGTCTCCTTCTCGGGGCTGCGCATCGTGGCGATCACGTTCCAGCCCTGCTCGTGGAAGTGCTTCGCACTTGCCCGGCCGATGCCGCTGGAGCTGCCGGTGATGAGGATCGTCTTGGTCATGGTCGTCTCCGTTCCTTCGCCGAGTTCACCGCTGCGGTGGCTCGTGGCTTCCACGCTAGGCGGAGAAACACGTCAGGGGACTAGCGGAAGACGCCTACCTTCTTGCTGTTCACGCCACCTCCAGATGGCGTCTTCTGCGGGTCCGATGGCGCATGCGGCATGCCCTTCCTCGCGTGCGCGGAACTACCCTCGGGGCATGGCATCGAAGCAGTTCACCCTGGACCCGGGCACCCGCGCACTCCTGCACGACCTCGGCATCTCCCTCGCCCGCGTGCTGCGCCGGGCGCAGCTTCCGGCCGGTCTCTTCGCTCACGGCCAGGTCACGATGACGACCGAGGAGTACTACCGGTTCTGGGACGCGCTGGACACCGAGGCCGCGGATCCCGACCTGGCGGTGAGGATCGGGCGGGCTCTGTCCGTCGAGGTGTTCAATCCGCCGATCTTCGCGGCGCTGTGCAGCGCGGACCTGCGCACCGCGGCCGAACGCATCGCCGCCTTCAAGCCGCTCATCGGCCCTGTGAACCTCGACGTCACCGCCGACCGCACCGGGCTGACGATCACGGTCCACTGGCCCGACGGCCCGACGCCACCCCCACTCCTTGCCGCGGCCGAACTCGCGTTCTGGGCGGCACTGGCACGCATCGGCACACGGCGCGAGATTCACCCGACCCGCGTCGCCATGCGCCACGCCCCGCAGCCCTCGGCCGGGACCACCTCGTACTTCGGCACACCAGTCCGCGCCGGCGAGGCCGACGCCATCACCTTCTCCGCCGAGGACGCCTCACAGCCGTTCCTCACCGAGGACGAAGCCATGTGGAACTTCTTCGCACCCGAACTGCGCCGCCGCCTGTCCGAACTCGAAGCGTCCGCCACCACCGCCGACCGGGTGCGCGCCGCACTCCACGAGCACCTGCCCGCCGGCGAAAGCTCCATCAACGCCGTCGCCGCCCAGCTCATGCTCAGCCCCCGCACCCTCCAGCGCCAGCTCCAGGCAGAAGGCGCCAGCTACCAGGCCGTCCTCAGTGACACCAGGGAAAAGCTCGCCCGCCGCTACCTCGCGGACCCCGCCCTCCCCATCTCCCAGGTCGCCTACCTCCTCGCCTACGACGACACCAACTCCTTCTACCGGGCCTTCCGACGCTGGACCGGCCTCACCCCCGAAGCCGCACGCAACACCGACTACCTCACGCCCGCCTGATCGGTGAACTGAACCCCACCCACACGAGCGGAGAGTCCGGTCCGGATCCCGGATCCGCCAACTATCACGAACGATCACAATCGAAACAGGATGAATCGGGGCTGCAAGGGCTGATTTTGGTGCTCTTGTCCAGCAGGGCCGGCCCGGCCACGAAGCCGTCCCTGACCCCTTGTCCACCTCCGCTACCGTCCCGCCCACCGCCGAGAAGCCGCCGCCTTTAACGGCGTGCTGGTGACCCTGGACGTGTGATCCACATGTCGGTTCCGTTCTCCTGTGCCGGGGAGGACTGCGGCGGAGGAGTGGACATGGGCCCACCGACGTTCTCCGAGTGGGAGATGCAAGTCACAGGGCCCGACCAGCCGTCCCGAGTTGTCCGGGACAGAACCCAGGTCCGGCCGCTGACCACGCCGGACAGCGCGACGGCTGTCCGGGACAGCGGAACACCTGGTCACCGCCCGAGTCGTTCCCTGACGCTGTCGGCAGCCAGGAGGGAACCTCCCTCGTGGCACAGGTGAAGGGAGACGGACCATGCGCACGACAGCGAAGCGCGTCCTCGGCGCACTTGCCGCCGGCGCGGCAGTCGTCATGATGGCCTCGGCGGGCGCCTCGGCCGCCGCGGGCACGACCGCGACGGCCACAGCCGCCACTCTGGTCCCCGCGAAGGCTGCGGGCTGGGATTACATAGGTGAGTTCTCCAAGTCGGAGTGCATAGCGCTGCGTGACTCCTATGCCGGTACGGCCAAGTGCGTCCGCAACGCCGGCGGCCTGTACGACCTCTACGTCTGGGTGTGACCCGCTGTTCTCCCGGACCAGTGCCTGAGACGGTGGCCCGAGAGGGGAACACGAGGCTGCCGCCAAGTCCGTGAGAACGATTCGCCGGACAGCGCGCTCGCCGCAGCCGCGTTAGCACCCAGGGCCCTCGTCCCGGACGCGTGAACCGGGGCGAGGGCCTTTCCTGCCGCTTGGCGGCCGAACCCTCGGTTCCGAAGCGAAGGGACCAGTACCGGGCCAGCCGTCCCGACGTTCTGCGGTATGCACGTGGGAAGCCACTGTGGAACCCCCTTTGGTGCCTGATATCGAGAGAGCAAAACAGAAAACACGCAGGTCACCGCGCAGATCGAGCGCGCCCCGCGTCGTCACAGCCCTCTTCTCCCCTCCTGAACTTCTCTGTGTTGTCCGTGGGGGAGGAGGTCATCGGGTCCGGGGGCCGGGTGTCCTCTGCGGTCGGGCGCGGTCGGCGTCCGGCGGCCGGGCGTGGTGGTGTGGTGGGTGACGGGAAGGGAGTGGGGCTCATGGCGGGCGAGCGGGAGACGAACCCGGCGGGATCGACGAAGACCTTGCTCGGTGACGTGCTGTGCGTGCTCGGGGCATTGAAGGTGGCCACGGCTGATCAGATCCAGCGGATCGGCGCTCCGCACCTGAGCCACCGGTACACCGGCAAGCCGACTGCGTCGAAGCGGAAGCAGGCCCGTACCGCCTCCCACACCGCCGTGCTCTCCGGCATGCGCCGGCACGGCCTGGTGGAGAACGGCGGCTCCACCCAGGCGGGGGACCGCTTGCGGAACCTGGCCCCCAAGGGCCTGCAAGCCGCCTCCTGCAGCGCCCGGTGACGGAGATGGGGTCCGCCGCGCGCGGCGTGGGCTCCAGCGGCGCCTTGCACCCGATGGCCGTCAACGAGACCGTCATCGCGATGCTGCGCCCGAAGCCGGACATGGCCAGGTTCACCGTCGACCCGCCGCACGTCCAGGCCGCCGCCCGGGCCGCCGTCGACGCGCCGCCCGGGTTCGGCACCATCGCCTCGTACTGGCCCGAGGTGCCGCTGCCCGGCCGCCCGGCACGTGGAACGCGCCCGGGCGGGGCGGCGCCCAGGCCGGCATCGTCCTGACCGGCCCGCAGGACGGGGTGCCGCTGCTGTTCATCGAGGTCGACAACTGCCACGAGACCGCCGAGGAGATCGCCGGCAAGCTGGGCAAGTACGCCCGGTTTGTGCGGCGGGAGGTGAAGGACACCGACGGCACCGAGCGGCCGATGTAGCGCACCTGCTGGAGCGCGCCGGCCACCTTCTCCGGTGACAGGGCGCACCCGCCGGTCCTGCTGGTGTTCGACCGCATCGGCGAGCGCAATCCCGACCGCGCCATCGCGCGCCTGCACGAGCTGACCCGCTGCCTGTGGCAGGGGGAGCGGGCGGAGGGCTTCCACGACTACGACGGCAGGATCCCCATCGTCGCCACCGGCCTGAAGCGGCTGCGCGAGTACGGCCCGGCCGGGCCGGCGTTGCTGCGTTTGGGCCGTACCCACCTGCAGCCCCTGCGGGACGCGATCGGCAACCTGCGCCGCGAGGCGGCCCAGGGCCGCGCCCGGGAAGCGGCCGGGGAACGGCAGGGGGAGTACCTTGCTGTGTAGCGTCGACGGCACCGACGGACCACCAGCCGGAGAGGCGGGGTTCCATGCGCGCATCCACGGACATCACCGCCTCGGCCCTGGAGGGCCGCGGCCTCCAGCCGTCTGCCTGTGGCGTCCCCTCCCGGGGCCTGCTTGCCCGCGTGGACCGCGGCTTCGCCCGGTTCCTCGCCCAGCACACCGGGGACCAGGACGACCGTGCCGGCGGCGTCGGCGAGGACGCCCGGCGGTGACCGCCGGCCACCCGCGCGATACCGCCCCGGCAGCGATGCCCGCCATGCACACCAGCAGCCACAGGGTCCTGTACGTCCCCGAAGGGCTCATCGGGGCGGAGCTTCCCCTCGACCGCGAGCCGTACGAGTGCCTGGTGAAGGCCGTCCTGGCGTGGACCGGAACGGAGGCGCTCGCCGAACGCGACTACGAGCAGATCGCCCTTCAGCTCACCGGCCACGCCCGCGCCGTCGCCTCCGACGTCCGCCGCCGTGCCGCCCGACTCCCCAAGGGCAGCGGGCCCCGGTCGCTCGCCGACATTGTCCTGCGCGAGGCGGAAGGCCGGCTGTCCGTGGCGGTCGAGGGCACTGTGCGCTGCGTCCAGAACCGCGCCCGGCTCGTCCGTGCCCTCTACGAACGCCTGGACGGCCTGGAGGCCGGGCGCCTTCAGGCCGGGTGACCACCCTCGGCACCCGGTACGACCACGGGCCCGGGGGCGGAGGGCTGCACCCGCAGTAGGCCTACGCCGGTGCCGGGCACAGGGGGGCGAGCGGGGAGCGTCGGCCCTTCTTCACGGCGCGCGGCTGCTCCCAGTCGATTTTCCGGGTGTGCGGCGGGGATTGCGTCGACGGAGTCGGTGGTGCAGAGCGGGACGTCGACGGCCCCGGCCCGGCTGGTGCCGAAGCGGACCTCGATCGACTGCGGGGAGCGGACCCAGCCGAATCGCACCATGTGGTCGACGTCTGCACGGCGTACCCGGAGGCGGGCGGCGGCCTGCTCGGGCCCGAGGGGGGTGTCGGCGACCAGGTCCGCCAGGTCTTCGCGGCGGCAGACCTGGTTGACCTGGTGGGGGTGGTGCGGTGTCCCGTCCGGGTTCGCGCTCGGGTTGCGCCCTGCGGGCACGCGCCGACCGCGGCTTCGCCCGCTGCCGTGCGCTGTCGCCTCCGTCCTGGCTTCACTGTCCGGGGGTGTACTGGTGTGGCGGGCGGATTAGCGGGTGTGTGGGTGGATGAGCTGGTGTATGGGCGGGCGGTACGTACCCCGGCGTGTGCCGGGCGGGGATCTTCTGTCCCTCACTCAGGTGGTTTCGGCCTGGCGGGGGTGGTCTGTTCGCGGCGTGGCGTGCCTAACTGGGTTGTGGGAAGCGGGAGTTCCGCTTCGAGGTGACCGGAGGTGATCGCTGTGAAGGAGACGCTGGAGGACATCGGGGCAGAGGACGTCTACGAGCCGCCGCTGCTGGCCGAGGTCGGGCAGTACGCCGAGGTGACCCAGGGCTTCTTCGGGGACTGGCCTGACGTTCCGGTCGGCCGGTGGCTCTGAGGGCCCGGCGGGTGCCGGTCCTGGCCGTGCGGGTCTGGGCCGGCACCCGGTCTCACACCGCCCCGCCGTCGCTCGGTCCCTACCCTGGAGAAGTCGATGGGCATCCCGCCGGCCTGCTGGTTCGTTGTCCTTCCCGACCGGGATACGGCACCCGGTCTCCTCGCTCGTCTGCGGGAGATCTCCGGCCCGACCGTCGTCCGGGTCCTGTCGCACGCTTCGGGCCGTCCGTGGCTGGTCGGCTGCTGGCCGGACGAGGAGCTGACCGCCTGCGCCGTCGGTGACGTGCGTCTGGCCCTCGCCGGGACGTGTTCCCTGAACTCCGCCGAGCTGGCCGCGCGGGCCCGGCAGGTCACTGACATCGCGCACATCGAGCCGGTGCTTTCGGGTGTCCACGGCTGCTTCCACGTCCTCGCCTCCGTCGCGGGGCACACCTACGCGCGGGGAAGTTTCTCCGGGCAGCGGCGGGTGTACCGGGCCGAGTCCGGTGGCGTCACGGTCCTGGCCGGCCAGTCCCGTGTCCTCGCCCGGCTGACCGGCGCGGAGCTGGACACCGCGCAGCTGGCGCTGCGGTTGTCCGGTGACACCGTTGCGCACCCACTCGGCTGGGGTGCGCTGTGGCGTGGCGTGCACGCCGTAGTGCCCGGCACTGCTCTGGAGCTGGCGCGCGACGGCGAGGTGCGCGTCCGGCGCTGGTGGGATCCGCCGGAGGACCGGCTGCCCCTGGAAGAGGCTGCGGCCGGGCTGCGTGCGGCACTTGAGCAGGCGGTCGCGTTACGGGTGCGAGCGGACGAGGTCGTAGGCGCGGACCTGTCCGGAGGCATGGACTCGACCTCACTGTGCTTCCTGGCGGCCCGGGCGGGCGCCCGGCTGGTCACCGTCACCATGGACGCGGGCGCCCCCACCAACGAGGACTTCCAGTACGCCACCCGGGCCGCCGGGCACCTGCCCCGCGTCGAGCATCTGGTGTTCGAGCCGGGCGATGTGCCCGCTCACTTCAGCGGGCTGGACGAGCGTGTGGATCTGGGCGACGAGCCGTCCGCCATCGTCCGTACGCGGGTGGAGCAGCGGTACCTGGCCGAGCGGATGCGGGCGCGCGGGGCCCGGCTGCGGCTGTCCGGCTTCGGCGGAGACCAGGTCGTCCAGCCGCCACCCTCGTATGTGCACGGTCTGCTGCGGCACTCGCCCGCGGCCGGCCTGCGCCACGCGGCCGGGTGGCGCGCGCGACACCGCCGCCCCCTCGGGGCGGTCACGAGGGCGCTGCTCGACCGGGGCTCGTACGCCGCCTGGCTCGCCGAGGCCGCCGGCCTGCTGCACACGCCGGTGACCGCAGACGACCTGCGCTGGGGGTGGCGCCCGCATCTTCCGCCCTGGGCGAGCGAGCAGGCCGTGCGGCTGTGCCGTGAGCGGCTGCTCGCGGCGGCGAGGGACGCCACCGAGCCGCTGCACCGCGAACG
>NZ_BMSK01000037.1 GCF_014649115.1 Streptomyces eurythermus
CCCCCCCAGGCCGCCCCGCCCGATGTCCTTCGCCTCCCACCCCCGGGGCGTTGGAAGCCCACTCCTCGATCTACCGAGTCGGGTGGGCGGAGACGACGTAGGAAAGGACACCCCGCCTTGCCGGAAGGGCACACCATTCATCGGCTGGCCCAGGACTACGCCGGGCGCTTCCTGGGTACGGCGCCCCGCGTCACCAGCCCCCAGGGCAAGTTCTCCGACGCCGCCGCCCTGCTGGACCGTAGCGAGCTGACCGCCACCGAGGCCCACGGCAAGCACCTCTTCCTCGGGTTCCGGGACACCGACTGGGTCCACATCCACCTCGGCCTCTTCGGCAAGGTCGGCTTCGGCGACGCCCCCGCGCCCCCGCCGGCGGACACCGTCCGGCTCCGCCTGGCGAACGACACGTCGTACGTGGACCTGCGCGGCCCCACCACCTGCGCCCTGATCACGGACGCCGAGAAGGGGCAGATCCACGACCGGCTCGGCCCCGACCCGCTGCGCGCGGACGCCGACCCGGCCGCCGCGTACCGCAGGATCTCCCGCAGCCGTACGACGATCGCCGCCCTGCTCATGGACCAGAAGATCGTGGCCGGCGTCGGCAACGTCTACCGCGCCGAGGTGCTGTTCCGGCACGGCATCGACCCCTACCGCCCCGGCCGCGACATCACCCCGGCCGAGTGGGACGCGATCTGGACCGACCTGGCCGATCTGATGCGCGAGGGCGTGCGGAACAACCGGATCGACACCGTCCGCCCCGAGCACACCCCGGAGGCGATGGGCCGCCCGCCCCGCGTGGACGACCACGGCGGAGAGGTGTACGTCTACCGCCGCGCGAACATGCCCTGCCACATCTGCGGCGACGAGATCCGTACCGCCGGCCTCGCCGCCCGCAACCTCTTCTGGTGCCCCACCTGCCAGCAGGCGTGAGCGGCGGCTAGAAACCGTGCGGCAGCCACGGGGCGAGCGGTGAGCCGAAAGCCACCGACGCCTCCGTCAGCGCCCCCGGCCGCAGCTCCCGTACCCGCCCGGCCGCCGCCAGCGACAGCAGGGACACCCCGCCGAGGTACGCCGAGCCCAGCTCCCGTACGGACAGGGCGAGGTCCGCCGCGTCGGCCGTACGCTCGCACGACGCGCCCTTCGCGTCGCCCGTCAGCCGCCAGCGCCCCGCGTTCCACGGGCCGAAGGCGTCCTCCACCTCGAACACGACGTCCACCGGCGCCTGGTACGTGCGCGCCGACAGCGCCGCGCCGACGTCCACCAGCCGGACGTAGGCGTCGTCGCGCAGCCGCGGATCGCAGCGGCGGATGTCGGACACCAGATACCGCAGGGCGTCGTCCACCGGCCGCGACGGCACCGACAACGTCGTCATCAGGTCGATGCCGAACAGGAACCGCCACAGCGCGGCCTCGGTCGCCGGATCCAGGCCGGCCAGGTCGCTCAGCCGTACCGTGCCGGCGGGGGCACCGCCGTCGTCCCAGGAACCCTTGGTGTGGAAGCGGGCGTACCCGGTGATCTCGCCGTCCCGTTCGGCGACCACGCACTGCAACGGCGGCCCCCCGTCCCGGTGGCGCTCCGGGTCGGCCAGGGCGACCCGTTCCCAGTTCGGCTGCCGGGCCAGCATGCCGGGCCGGCGCGGGACCAGCGCCGCGTACACCGCCTCGCAGGCGTCCAGCACGTCCGCCGGCGCCGCGGAGCGCACCCGGACCTCGTCGGTGCCGGCGGGCAGTGCCAGGGTCACCCGGCTGGTGTCGATCTCGGCGCTGATCCGGAACGTGGCGGCGCCGTAGCCGAAGCGGCCGTAGATGGCCGGCTCGGACGCGGTCAGCATGGCCACCGGTTCGCCCCGCGCGTGGAAGTCGTCCAGCTGCCGGCGCATGATCGAGGTCAGCACCCCGCGCCGCCGGTGGGTGGCGGCGACGCTCACCATCGTCACCCCCGCGGTGGGGACCGAGGCCCCGCCCGGCACGGTCAGCCGGAAGCTGAACGCGCCCGCCGTGCCGATGAGCGTGTCCCCGTCCCAGGCGGCCAGGGAGCGGTCGAACTCCGTGACCGCCCGCTCCGCCTCGCGTTCCTCGCCCGAGACCGGCCCGGCGCCGAAGGCCCGGTACAGGGCGTCGTACCACCCGTCCCACTCGTCCTCGCGCAGCGGCCTCAACTCGGTTCCGTGGTCAGTCCCCATGCGCCATGCCTATCAGCGCGCCGGGGGGCGGGCCAGTGAATTTCCCCCGGCGCGGGCGCCGCGCGGCCCGGCGTGCGCGCGGCGAAGCGGAATCCCGCACGGGGGACAAGTGGGACCTCCCGTGCCAAGCGGCGGGTCCGCTGGATAGGGTCCCGAACTGATGGCAGCAGGACGACAGCGGCGCGCGAAGGCCGACACGTTCACGGCCCGGTGCAAGAAGCGGTGGCACCGGGCCCGCGTCGGGCTGCGCAAAAGCGCCGTGGACTACTTCCGCGGCGACGGCTCCGACTGGATCGCCTTCGCCGGACTGCTGCTGACCGTCCCGCTCCTCGCGGCCATGACCCTGTTCGACCCGGTGTGGTGGTCCCCGGCGAGCCTGGTGCTGCCGATCGTCGCCGGCGGACTGCTGCTGCGCCCGGCGAGCCTGCTCGGGCTGTACGCGGCGGCGGCCACCGCGCTGATCGTGGAGTCGGTGCGGCTCGGCCCGTACACCGAGGGCCCTTCCCGGGTCACCCCCGGTGTGGTCCTGGTGGTCGCCGCGTGCGGCTTCTTCGGGCTGCTGACCGCGCAGTTCCGCAGCCGGGTCGGCGTGCCCTGGCGGCGCGGCGGCACGATGCTGTTCGACCTGCGCGAGCGGATCCGGGTGCAGAGCAAGCTGCCGAAGCTGCCCAAGGGCTGGCACCACGAGATGGCGCTGCGGCCGGCGGGCGGGCAGTCCTTCTCCGGCGACTTCGTCGTCGCGGCCCGTACGAACGGCGGCCGGACGCTGGAGGTCGTCCTCACCGACGTGTCCGGCAAGGGCATGGACGCGGGCTCGCGGGCCCTGCTGCTGTCCGGCGCCTTCGGCGGTCTGCTCGGCTCGCTGCCCCCGCACGCCTTCCTGCCGGCCGCCAACGGCTATCTGCTCCGCCAGGACTGGGAGGAGGGCTTCGCCACCTCCATCCACCTGGTGCTGGACCTGGACTCCGGGGACTACGAGCTGTACTCCGCGGGCCATCCGCCGGGGCTCCAGCTCAGCGCGGGCAGCGGACGCTGGGAGGAGAAGGCCGCCGAGGGCCCGCTGCTCGGTGTGTACGACGGCGCCCAGTTCGACCCCGTGAAGGGCTCGCTACGGCCCGGGGACGTGTTGATGCTGTTCACAGACGGGTTGGTGGAGACCGCCGAGCGGGACATCGTGGAGGGCATCGACCGGCTCACCGGCGAGGCCGACCGCTATGTGCCGGGCGGCTTCCACGGCGCCGCCTGGCACCTCATCGAAGCGGTCGCCAAGGACGTCAACGACGACCGGGCCCTGCTGCTGATCTGCCGCGAGACGTCCGCGGCCCGCTGAGCCGGCCCCGTCCCGCCGCAGGGCACACTGAGGGCATGCCCCTGCTCACCCTCGCCGAGGTCGAGACGCTCGCCCGTGCCGCCCACGACGGCCGGACCGACAAGGCCGGACGGCCGTACGCCGAGCACCTGGCGGCCGTGGCCGAGGGGGTGCGCGCCCGGGGCGGCGACCCGGACCAGATCGCGGCGGCCTGGCTGCACGACGCCGTGGAGGACGCCGTGCTCGGCGAGGAGTGGCTGGCGGCGGCCGGCCTCACCGCGCGGACCAAGGCCATCGTGCGGGCCCTCACCAGAGCGCCGGGGGAGTCCCAGGAGGCGTACGCCGCCCGGATCCTCGCCACCCCGGGCGCCCCGCTGGTGAAGGAGGCCGACCTCGCGCACAACGCCGACCCGGACCGCCTCGCCGTCCTCCCCGAACCGGTCCGGACCCGGCTGACCGGGAAGTACGAGCGGATGCGGGCACTTCTCGGCCCGCACCGTGACGGAGGCCCGTCCGCCTAGACACCGACGCTCTCCTGCTGCCGTCGCCCTTGCCGGTTGCGGCTGCGGGCCTGCTCGGCCGCGTCCTGCCGGAACGCCCACTCCATCCGCGGCTCCACCGCGAAGCGGAAGACCCGCCGCACCGGCCGGGTGCACAGCACCGTGACGGCGGCCGCGGCGAGCACGGTCACCAGGAGCACGCCGGCCGGCCGGTGCAGCCAGGGGTGCTCGAACCAGCCGCGGTAGTCACCGAGCTTCATCAGGAAGCCGTGCAGCAGATAGCCGTAGAGGGTGCCCGCGCCGAGCCGGGTGAACCACGTCGTCCGGCGTGGCACCCACGCGAAGAAGCAGGCCGTCAGCAGCAGCGAGCAGCCCATCAGCGCGAGCGTCATCACCGGGCCGCACCACCAGGGGGCGCCCAGCTCCTGCGCCGACTCGCTGTGGGCGAACCACCCGGTGTTCATGCGCGGCACCGCCCACCAGCCGACCGCGAGCGCCGCCGCGAACACCGGCACCGCGGCGATCCGCACCGCGCGGCGGCGCAGCGGCTCGAAGTGCTCGGGCCGCAGGCACAGACCGAGTACGAAGTACGGCAGGAACTGCAGGACGCGCCGCAGGTCGAGGTCGTCGCCGATGTCCGGGCTGACGGACGCCAGCATCGCGACGCCGATGGCCAGCGGGAGCGGATGACGCACCAGCTGCCACAGCGGAGTGGTCAGCCGCCAGACGAACAACGCGACCAGGAACCAGGTCAGATACCAGGGATCGAGCAGGCTGATGTCCGCGTGCGAGCCGTTGATCAGGTTCCGGAAGAGCGTGTACGCCGTTTCGAACAGGACGTACGGCACGGCGACCCCGGTGATCAGCCGCTTCAGCCGGTGCGGGCGCATGTCGAAATGACGTGAGAAGAAGCCGGAGACGATGATGAACGCCGGCATATGGAAGGTGTACACGACGGTGTACACGGTCTCCAGGATCCGGCTTCCCTCTTTCAGCGGCTCCCATGCATGACCCATTGCCACGAGCACGATGGCCAGGTACTTGGCATTGTCGAAGAACGCGTCGCGCCGCCGTCCGGGTCTGTCCGGCGCCGCCTGCCGCTCCCGCGCGTCCACCGGGGGACGCGGGGCGGGCACTCCGTTCACCGGCGGCTGGGCCAGGGGGAGCGGGCTGCGGTTCGGGCCGGGGGAGAAGGCGGCGTCAAACATCTCAGGCACCCTAACGGCGCCCGCCGCATTTCGTAAAACCCCCGCAATGATTACCGGTTATCGAGCCCGAACACCCGCGTAATGTCCCGATTCATCCCGACTAAAGGGGGCATACATCGTTCCTGTGTCATCAATTCGAATTACCTGGGCATGAGATGTGTGGAGGTGGAAACGAAGTCGGGTAATTCCGTGGTGAGCCGCGCGTGGGTGCTTGATCGAATTACTGTGCGGTGGATCGCCCGCGGCGGGCATCGGTGTCCGATGATTCGTCATCGGCCGCATACGCGGGCCTCGTTGGTGGCACGATGTCCCTGGCGGGGGTGCGCGGGCCGTACCTCCGGGCCGGGAGAGCGGACCGACCGAGGGTGGGATCAGTAGTGGCCATTTCACTGTCCGTGGTGCTGTTGTTGGCGGTCATCCTGGTGGTCCTGATCCGAGGGGGGAACCTCAAGGCCGGCCCCGCCATCGTCGCGATCCTCTTCGGCTTCTTCCTGGCCTCCACCGGCATGGCCCCGCCGCTCACCCGCTTCCTGAACTCGATAGCGGACTCCATCAACTCGATCAGGTTCTGACCCGCCGAAGCCCGCCCCCACCGAGCCGCCACCCGCCACACCCACCGGCCGCCCGGTCGCCGAGGGGGCGGGCATGCCTATTCGTAGATCCGGGCGGCGGTCAGGGCGCGGGCGAAGAAGGTCCAGTCGCCGTCGGCCGGCATCTCGTGCCCGAAGTTCCGGTACCAGGCCGCGGACCCGTCGACCCAGGCTTCGAGCGCCTCCAGGAACCCGTCCAGCGTCGGGTTCTCCCACTGCGGACCGTTGACCTCGTAGTCCGCGCGAAGACGCGAGAGGGAGGCGACGAAGGCAGCCCGGTCGGCGATGTGATCATCGGGAGTCAAAGGGCTCGTCATGACGGCGAGCGTACGAAAACGACCCGGGACCAGGCAGGAGATCGCCACCTCCGCCCGGCCCCGGACCGATCAGAGCGGGCGACGGTAACCGAACCCGCGTAGCTGGCTCGGAAGATCGCGTACGCGCGCCGTGGTTCCCCGCTGCTCCCCGTCGGTCACCGCCCCATCGGGCACGCCGGGGGCATCGTCAGCCTTCGCCGGGCTCGGGTGCTGTGAGGTCCACCCATATCCACGGCTGCCGGTGCCACGTACGCACTTCGCCTATGACGAGGTCGATGGTCGTGCCCAACGGGCGGCAGCTCCCGGGCGAGTCGCTTCACCCCTCAGCCCACCGTTCCGGACCCGCGAGCGGCAACCCCTCGTGGGCACGCGGGGGACACGGAGCGCTGAACGGTCCCCGGAACGGCTGAAGGCCCAGGGAGAGGAGAACAACCTCTCACCTGGGCCTTCGGCATCCAGAGCGGGCGACGGGAATCGAACCCGCGTAGCTAGTTTGGAAGACTAGGGCTCTACCATTGAGCTACGCCCGCAGCACGGCGCCGCCGGTCGGAGACCGCGGCACTGGAGTGCATCGTAGCGGGTCGCCCGCCGTCGAGGCCAACGGCTTCCGTCATGACGGCGCCGGAGGGCGGGATGGTGTCGAGCGGGGGCGCCCCCGTACGGCCCCGCGCGTCCGCCCGCGTGTTGTCGCGCATAATCCGGCCGACGCGAACGGCCGGGGCATGTACCCTACGTGTCGCACACCAGACGGGGTGTGGCGCAGCTTGGTAGCGCGTCCGCTTTGGGAGCGGAAGGCCGTGGGTTCAAATCCCGCCACCCCGACCACCGGCACACGACCCGAGAAGATCGCCTTTTGGGGCGCCGACCCGCTGCGGTTACTATGCAAGCTGCGCGCCCGTGTGTCCTGGCCCTCACGGCCTACGTACTCGTCCGGGCGGCGAATCCGCCGGACCTGTCTGGCTCCGGCAGAAACCAAGAAGTCAGCCACAAGGAGACCGAACCGTGAAGAGCGCCGTGGAGACCCTGAACCCGACCCGGGTTCGGCTCACTGTCGAGGTGCCCTTCGAGGAGCTCAAGGACAGCCTCGACGCGGCGTACAAGAAGATCAACCAGCAGGTCACGGTGAAGGGCTTCCGCAAGGGCAAGATCCCGGCCCGCGTGATCGACCAGCGGTTCGGCCGCGGTGCGGTGCTGGAGGAGGCCGTCAACGACGCGCTGCCGAAGTTCTACACCGAGGCGGTCAACGAGGCCGAGCTCAACGTGCTGGGCCAGCCCGAGGTCGACATCACGGAGCTGAAGGACGGCGAGACGCTGAACTTCACCGCCGAGGTCGACGTCCGCCCGGCCCTCGAGATCCCGGACTACTCCGGCATCGAGGTCGAGGTCGACGCCGTCGAGGTCACCGACGAGGACGTCGAGAAGTCGGTCGAGCAGCTCCGTGAGCGCTTCGCCTCCACCACCCCGGTCGAGCGCGCGGCCGAGGAGGGCGACGTCGTCACGATCGACCTGGAGGCCAAGGTCGACGGCGAGGTCCTGGAGGACGGCATCGCCAACGGCGTGTCCTACACCATCGGCTCCGGTGAGCTGCTGGAGGGCATCGACGAGGCCGTGAAGGGCCTGGAGGCCGGTGGCGAGGCCACCTTCACCTCCGAGCTGAAGGGCGGCTCCGCCGCCGGCAAGGAGGCCGAGGTCACCGTCAAGGTCACCCAGGTCGCCAAGCGGGAACTGCCCGAGCTGGACGACGACTTCGCGCAGCTCGCCTCCGAGTTCGACACCCTGGAGGAGCTGAAGGCGGACAGCCGCAAGCGCCTCGCCAACATGAAGCAGTTCGACCAGGCCACGCAGGCCCAGGAGCGCGTCCTGGAGAAGCTGCTGGAGCTGGTGGAGGTCCCCGTCCCCGAGAAGCTGCTCGAGGACGAGATCAACACCCGCAAGCACAACCTGGAGCACCACCAGCTCGCCCAGATGGGCCTCACCCTCGACAAGTACCTGGAGATCCAGGGCAAGACCGCCGAGGAGTTCGAGACCGAGACCCGCGAGGCGGCGGTCAAGGGCATCAAGACCCAGTTCGTCCTGGACGAGCTGGTCAAGAAGGAGCAGCTCAACGTCAACCAGGAGGAGCTCACCGAGCACCTCATGCGGCGCGCCGCCTCCTCCGGCATGTCCCCCGACCAGTTCGCCCAGGCCGTCGTCGAGGGCGGCCAGGTTCCGCTCCTGGTCGGTGAGGTCGCCCGCGGCAAGGCCCTGGCCGTCGTGGTCGAGGCCGCCACGGTGAAGGACACCAACGGCGAGGTCGTCAACCTGGACGACGAGGAGGAGGAGACCGAGGCCGCCGAGGCGTCGGAGACCTCCGAGGAGAAGTCCGAGGGCTGAGGGGCGCGAGCCCTGCGGCGCCGGTAAGGCCGTAGAGCGGGCCCCGGGGACTGTCCCCGGGGCCCGTTGGCGTACACCGGGGCCCGCGGCCGGCCCGAGGAGCGCGGGCGCGCCCCGACGACCGCCGCACCGCCCCCGCCCGATGTCCGGCGAAAGCCCCCCGCGCTACGCCCCCGGCGAACACTCCCATCTCCGGGATTCCCCGAAGGAGGCTGAGCGTTAGGGTCCATGAATACGGGGGCAGGGGAGTCTCCTGAAACCCCCCGCCAAGCCTCCGGCAGGACGACGTGAGACGGCCCGGCGCCGTCGTAAGACGAGCAGGTGGATACGTGACGAATCTGATGCCCTCCGCCGCCGGCGAGCCTTCCATCGGTGGTGGCCTCGGCGACCAGGTCTACAACCGGCTGCTCAACGAGCGGATCATCTTCCTCGGCCAGCAGGTTGACGACGACATCGCCAACAAGATCACGGCGCAGCTGCTGCTCCTTGCCGCCGATCCGGACAAGGACATCTACCTCTACATCAACAGCCCCGGCGGCTCGGTGACGGCCGGCATGGCGATCTACGACACCATGCAGTACATCCCGAACGACGTGGTCACCATCGCGATGGGCATGGCGGCCTCGATGGGCCAGTTCCTGCTCACCGGCGGCAGCGCCGGCAAGCGCTTCGCCCTGCCGCACGCGGACATCATGATGCACCAGGGCTCCGCCGGCCTCGGCGGTACGGTCTCGGACATCAAGATCCAGGCCGAGTACCTGATGCGCACCAAGAAGCGCATGTCGGAGCTGACCGCGTTCCACTCCGGTCAGTCCGTCGAGACGATCATCCGCGACGGCGACCGCGACCGCTGGTTCACCCCGGAAGAGGCCAAGGAGTACGGTCTCATTGACGAGATCATCACGCACGCCTCGGGTGTTCCGGGAGGCGGCGGCACCGGTGCCTGACCGGCCCGGCCACGCCACGCACCGCCGAGACACCAGCCCCCCGAACGCCACCAGGACGGTGAACCCCATGAGCAACTTCCCCGGCGCCGCCAGCGGCATGTACGAGGGCCCCCGGCCCGACAGCCGCTACGTCATCCCGCGCTTCGTCGAGCGCACCTCCCAGGGCATCCGCGAGTACGACCCGTACGCGAAGCTCTTCGAGGAGCGCGTGATCTTCCTGGGCGTCCAGATCGACGACGCCTCCGCCAACGACGTCATGGCGCAGCTGCTGTGCCTGGAGTCGATGGACCCCGACCGGGACATCTCGATCTACATCAACAGCCCCGGCGGCGACATGACCGCGCTGACGGCGATCTACGACACGATGCAGTTCGTGAAGCCCGACATCCAGACGGTCTGCATGGGTCAGGCGGCCTCCGCCGCGGCCATCCTGCTGGCCGCCGGCACGCCCGGCAAGCGCATGGCGCTGCCGAACTCCCGGGTGCTGATCCACCAGCCGGCCGGTTCCACCGGCCGCGGTCAGCTCTCCGACCTCGAGATCATCGCCAACGAGTTCACCCGGATGCGCGAGCAGCTGGAGAACATGCTGGCCAAGCACTCGAACCGGCCGCTCGAGAAGGTCCGCGAGGACATCGAGCGCGACAAGATCCTCACGGCCGAGGAGGCGCTGGAGTACGGCCTCGTCGACCAGATCATCTCCACCCGCAAGCTGAACAACGCCGCCGTCCGCTGACGCGGAACGCGGCACTCCGAGCCCCCCTTGGCACGGCGCACGGCAAAGTGAACCCTGCCAAGGGGGGCCCGAACACCGGGCCCGGCAAGGTACCGTCGGACATAAGGCAGCACCAGGAGCCGCTGGACTCACGACGTCCAGGCGTCTCCCAGGCGAAGGGGAAGCACACCGTGGCACGCATCGGTGACGGCGGCGATCTGCTCAAGTGCTCGTTCTGCGGCAAGAGCCAGAAGCAGGTCAAGAAGCTCATCGCAGGGCCCGGTGTGTACATCTGCGACGAGTGCATCGATCTCTGTAACGAGATCATCGAGGAAGAGCTCGCGGAGACCAGCGAGGTGCGCTGGGAGGAGCTTCCCAAGCCGCGCGAGATCTACGAGTTCCTCGAGGGCTACGTGGTCGGCCAGGAGGCCGCCAAGAAGGCCCTCTCGGTCGCGGTGTACAACCACTACAAGCGGGTCCAGGCGGGCGAGAACGGCGGCGCGAGCGGCCGGGACGACGCGATCGAACTGGCGAAGTCCAACATCCTGCTGCTCGGCCCCACCGGCTCCGGCAAGACCCTGCTGGCGCAGACCCTGGCGCGCATGCTGAACGTCCCGTTCGCGATCGCCGACGCCACGGCGCTGACCGAGGCGGGCTATGTCGGCGAGGACGTCGAGAACATCCTGCTGAAGCTGATCCAGGCGGCGGACTACGACGTCAAGAAGGCCGAGACCGGGATCATCTACATCGACGAGATCGACAAGGTCGCCCGCAAGAGCGAGAACCCGTCGATCACCCGGGACGTGAGCGGCGAGGGCGTCCAGCAGGCGCTGCTGAAGATCCTGGAGGGGACGACGGCCTCGGTCCCGCCGCAGGGCGGCCGCAAGCACCCGCACCAGGAGTTCATCCAGATCGACACGACGAACGTGCTGTTCATCGTGGGCGGTGCCTTCGCGGGCCTGGAGAAGATCATCGAGGCCCGGGCCGGCGCCAAGGGCATCGGCTTCGGCGCGACGATCCTGTCCAAGCGCGAGCTGGAGGCCAAGGACGTCTTCGAGGACGTCATGCCGGAGGACCTGGTCAAGTTCGGCATGATCCCCGAGTTCATCGGCCGGCTCCCCGTGATCACGTCCGTGCACAACCTGGACCGCGAGGCGCTGCTGAAGATCCTGGTCGAGCCGCGCAACGCCCTGGTCAAGCAGTACCAGCGCCTGTTCGAACTCGACGGCGTGGAGCTGGACTTCGAGCGCGAGGCGCTGGAGGCCATCGCCGACCAGGCCATCCTCCGCCAGACCGGTGCCCGTGGCCTGCGCGCCATCATGGAGGAGGTCCTCCAGGGCGTGATGTACGAGGTGCCGTCCCGCAAGGACGTGGCCCGCGTGGTCATCACCGCCGACGTGGTCCTCTCCAACGTCAACCCCACCCTGATCCCGCGCGACGCCCGCGGCCGGGGTTCGGGGGAGCAGAAGACGGCGTGACCGCCGGACGCACACGGTAGACGAAGGGGCCCCGGTCGACCGACCGGGGCCCCTTCGTCCGTAGCGGAAGCCGTCAGGCCTTCACGCGCACCGCGCCGCGGAACTTGGCGGTGAGTTCCGCGTCGGCCGCCGGGTCGCTGCTCCGGCCCGCCGCGAGGTTGGCGACGTCCACCGGCATGACCAGGCCGAGGGTGCTGTGGTCACCCCAGATGCAGATGCTGATCGTCACGTCCTTCGGCCCGCCGTTGCTCGCGCCGGTGGGGGCGCTGGCCTGCTGGCACTTGAGGACCGCGCCGTCGAGCCCGGCCGGCGAGTACGCCTTCGGCTCGCCGGTGAGGGTGACCTCGCTGTCCTTCTCCTCCAGGGCCTTGGTCTTCATGTAGGCGAACATCGCGTCGACGGTCTTCTCGGGGTCGTCGATCGTGCCGTACACACCGCCGAACTGGATCATCTTCTTGCTCAGCGGGTTGTCGTCGTTGCCGGACTCGTACTTCGCGCTGACGTCCTTCGGATCGTGCACGCCCCACTTCTCGGCGTCCTTCAGATCCTGCTTGGTCATCGTGTCGCTGTCGCCGTCCTTCTTCTTGTACTCGGTCAGCACCGTCGCCGGCGTCGTCAGCTTGTGCGGGCCGTCGTCCGCGACCCCGCCCCCGCTGCTGCCGCCGAGCACGAAGTACCCGCCGACCGCCAGTGCGGCCACCACGGCCACCGCGCCGATGATCAGACCGGTCTTCTTCTTCCCGCCGGCCGGCTGCGGCGGCTGCGGCGGGACGCCGTAGGGCTGCTGGCCGTAGGGGTTCGGCTGCTGGCCGTAGGGTGCCGGCTGCTGGCCGTACGGGCCGGGCTGCGGGGGCATGCCCTGCGGGGCGCCCTGCGGCGGCGTGCCCTGCTGCGGGTAGCCGTATCCGGGCTGCGGCGCCGGAGGGGCCTGCTGGGGGTAGCCGTAGCCGGGCTGGGGAGCCTGCGGCTGCTGGCCGTAGGGGCCCGGCTGGCCGTACGGCCCAGGCTGCCCCGGCTGGCCGTACGGTCCCGGCTGCTGGGGCGGCTGGCCGTACGGGCCCGGCTGGTTGTTGCTCATTCCTGGGTTCCCCTCCAGAAGCTTATGTGTTCCTGACATCCTGGCCCAGGTCCGGGACACGCCCGGCACCGGGGGCCGCACCGTTACAGAACACGCGCGTTTCGGGACCGCCCCGTGACACCTCTAAACTGACCACCGTGACCGACAACGCTCAGCAGCAGCCCCCAGCGCCCGACACCGAACTGCCGACCCAGTACGCGCCGGCCGATGTAGAGGGGCCGTTGTACGAGCGCTGGGTAGAGCGGGGTTACTTCGACGCGGACGCCAAGAGCGACAAGCCGCCGTACACCATCGTCATCCCGCCGCCGAACGTCACCGGCAGCCTGCACCTCGGGCACGCCTTCGAGCACACCCTGATCGACGCGCTCACCCGCCGCAAGCGCATGCAGGGCTACGAGACGCTGTGGCAGCCCGGCATGGACCACGCCGGCATCGCCACGCAGAACGTGGTCGAGCGCGAGCTGGCCAAGGAGGGCAAGTCCCGCCACGACCTGGGCCGCGAGGCCTTCGTGGAGCGCGTCTGGCAGTGGAAGGCCGAGTCCGGCGGCCAGATCAGCGGCCAGATGCGCCGCCTCGGCGACGGCGTCGCCTGGTCCCGCGAGCGCTTCACCATGGACGAGGGCCTGTCCCAGGCCGTCCAGACCATCTTCAAGAAGCTCTACGACGACGAGCTGATCTACCGCGCCGAGCGCATCATCAACTGGTGCCCGCGCTGTCTGACGGCCATCTCGGACATCGAGGTGGAGTACCAGGACGACGACGGCGAGCTGGTCTCCATGCGCTATGGCGACGGGGAGGACTCCATCGTCGTGGCCACCACCCGCGCCGAGACGATGCTCGGTGACACGGCCGTCGCCGTCCACCCCGACGACGAGCGCTACAAGCACCTCGTCGGCAAGCTCATCCGGCTCCCGCTGACCGACCGCTCCATCCCGGTCGTCGCCGACACCCACGTCGACCCCGAGTTCGGCACGGGTGCCGTCAAGGTCACCCCGGCCCACGACCCGAACGACTTCGAGATCGGCCAGCGCCACGACCTGCCGTCCATCACGGTGATGGACGAGCACGCCGTCATCACCGTGCACGGCCCCTTCCAGGGCATGGACCGCCTGGAGGCCCGCTCGGCGATCGTCGGCGCGCTGCGCGCCGAGGGCCGGATCGTCGCCGAGAAGCGGCCCTACGTCCACTCCGTCGGCCACTGCTCGCGCTGCAAGACCACCATCGAGCCGCGCCTGTCCATGCAGTGGTGGGTGAAGGTCGGCCCGCTGGCCAAGGCCGCCGGCGACGCCGTCCGCGACGGCAAGGTCAAGATCCATCCGCAGGAGATGGAGAAGCGGTACTTCGACTGGGTCGACAACCTCCACGACTGGTGCATCTCGCGCCAGCTGTGGTGGGGCCACCGCATCCCGGTCTGGTACGGCCCGAACGGCGAGGTCGTCTGCGTCGGCCCCGACGAGGAACCGCCGAGCGGCGAGGGCTGGCACCAGGACACCGACGTCCTCGACACCTGGTTCTCCTCCGGCCTGTGGCCGTTCTCCACCCTCGGCTGGCCCGAGCGGACCGACTCGCTCGCGAAGTTCTACCCGAACTCCGTCCTGGTCACCGGCTACGACATCCTCTTCTTCTGGGTCGCCCGGATGATGATGTTCGGCCTGTACGCGATGGACGGCACCCCGCCGTTCCACACCATCGCCCTGCACGGCATGGTCCGCGACCAGTTCGGCAAGAAGATGTCGAAGTCCTTCGGCAACGCGGTCAACCCGCTGGACTGGATGGACAAGTACGGCTCCGACGCCCTGCGCTTCACCCTGGCCCGCGGCGCCAACCCGGGCGTGGACGTGCCGATCGGCGAGGACTGGGTCCAAGGCTCGCGCAACTTCGCCAACAAGATCTGGAACGCGACCCGCTTCGCGCTGATGAACGGCGCGACGGTCCAGGGCCCGCTGCCGGACCCGGCGAAGATGTCCGCGACCGACCGCTGGATCCTCTCCCGCCTGAACTCGGTCGTCGCCGAAGTCGACGCCTACTACGACGACTTCCAGTTCGCCAAGCTCTCCGACGCCCTCTTCCACTTCGCGTGGGACGAGGTCTTCGACTGGTACGTGGAGCTGTCCAAGACCGTCTTCCAGGCGGGCGGCGAGCAGGCCGAGGTCGGCAAGCGGGTCCTCGGCGAGGTCCTCGACGTCACGCTGAGGCTGCTGCACCCGGTGGTCCCGTTCGTCACGGAGACCCTGTGGACCACGCTGACCGGCGGCGAGTCGGTCGTGATCGCCGACTGGCCGACCGACAGCGGCTTCCGGGACGCGGCGGCCGAGCAGGAGATCTCCACCCTCCAGTCGGTCATCACCGAGGTCCGCCGCTTCCGCGCCGACCAGGGCCTCCAGCCCGGCCAGCGGGTCCCGGCCCGGCTGTCCCTCGACGGCACGGCCCTCGCCCCGCACGAGGCGGCCATCCGCCAGCTGCTGCGGCTCCAGCCCGAGGGGGAGTCCTTCACGGCCACGGCGACCCTGCCGGTGGCGGGCGCGGAGGTCGCGCTCGACCTCTCCGGCACGATCGACGTCGCAGCGGAGCGCAAGCGCCTGGCGAAGGATCTGGCGGCGGCCCAGAAGGAGCGCCAGCAGGCCGAGGCCAAGCTCGGCAACGAGGCGTTCCTCGCCAAGGCCCCGGACCACGTCGTGGACAAGATCCGCACCCGCCTGGCCAAGGCGGACGAGGACATCGCCCGCATCACCGCCCAGCTGGAGAAGCTGCCGCAGGCGTGACCCCCGTACGAAAGCCCCCGGTGCCGGTGAGCGCCGGGGGCTTTCGCGTGCCCCGTCAGGGGCGCGGGGAACCGCGCGGAGCGACCGGCCCGCACTCCCCGGCCACTCCCTTCCACAGGCGCGCCAAGCCACCGCACCCTTTGTCAGCCGGTCTCCGTAGACTGGGCACCGTGAGCGACCCGAACGGTACCGACCAGCCCGACCCCCTCGACAGCTTCGAGGAGATCATCGAAGCCGAGACCACCCGCGACCCCGACCTCGCGGTGATCGAGGCCGGCAGCCGCACCCTGCGCACCCAGGGCGGACCGCCGCAGGCCGACGTACCCGCGCGCCCGGAGGACCCCGAGGTCGACAAGGCGCTGCGCGAGGTCGAGGCCGAGCTGGCCACCCGCTGGGGCGAGACCAAGCTGGAGCCCTCGGTCGCGAGGATCTCCGCGCTGATGGACGTCCTCGGCGAGCCCCAGCGCTCGTACCCCTCGATCCACATCACGGGCACGAACGGCAAGACGTCCACCGCCCGCATGATCGAGGCCCTGCTCGGCGCCTTCGAACTGCGCACCGGGCGGTACACCAGCCCGCACGTGCAGTCGATCACCGAGCGGATCAGCCTGGACGGCGCCCCGATCTCCGCCGAGCGGTTCGTCGAGACGTACCAGGACATCAAGCCGTACGTCGAGATGGTGGACGGACAGCAGGAGTACCGGCTCTCCTTCTTCGAGGTCCTCACCGGCATGGCGTACGCCGCCTTCGCCGACGCGCCCGTGGACGTCGCCGTCGTCGAGGTCGGCATGGGCGGCTCCTGGGACGCCACCAACGTGATCGACGGTGACGTGGCCGTCGTGACCCCCATCGGCCTGGACCACACCGACCGGCTCGGCGGGACCACCGCGGAGATCGCCGGCGAGAAGAGCGGCATCATCAAGCAGGACGCGACCGTCATCCTGGCCCAGCAGCCGGTGGACGCGGCGCAGGTGCTGCTGAAGAAGGCCGTCGAGGTGGACGCCACGGTCGCCCGCGAGGGGCTGGAGTTCGGCGTCACCGCCCGGCAGGTGGCCGTCGGCGGGCAGCTGCTGACCCTGCGCGGCCTCGGCGGCGAGTACCCGGAGGTCTACCTCCCGCTGCACGGCGCCCACCAGGCGCACAACGCGGCCGTCGCGCTCGCCGCCGTGGAGGCGTTCTTCGGCGTCGGCGCCCAGCGCGCGGAGCCGCTGGACATCGACACCGTGCGCAAGGCGTTCGCGGCCGTGTCCTCCCCGGGCCGCCTGGAGGTCGTCCGGCGCTCCCCGACGGTCGTGCTGGACGCGGCGCACAACCCGGCGGGCGCCGAGGCCACCGCGGAGGCGGTGCGGGAGGCGTTCGACTTCAGCCGGCTGATCGGTGTCGTGGGCGCGAGCGGGGACAAGAACGTGCGGGGGCTGCTGGAGGCCTTCGAGCCGATCTTCGCCGAGGTCGTCGTCACCCAGAACTCCAGCCACCGCGCCATGGACGCGGACGAGCTGGCCGCGATCGCCGTCGAGGTGTTCGGCGACGAGCGGGTGCAGGTCGAGCCGCGGCTGCCGGACGCCCTGGAGGCCGCGATCACGCTGGCCGAGGAGGAGGGCGAGTTCGCGGGCGGCGGTGTGCTGGTCACCGGTTCCGTCATCACGGTCGGCGAGGCCCGGCTGCTGCTGGGGAAGGGCTGAGAGACAAGATGCGTACGCTCTGTGCGTCGACCCTGATCGGCGAGTTCTTCATCATCGGCTTCGCCGGGCTGGTCGCCATGAAGGACCCCGACCTGGCCACGTCGACGGTGTGGCTGGTCAGCGGCATCGCCATGCTGCTGTGCGTGCTGCTGTGCGGCATGGTGACCCGCCCGGGCGGGGTGGCCCTCGGCTGGGCCCTGCAGCTCGCCCTGATCGCCTCCGGCGTCTTCGTGCCGACCATGTACTTCATGGGCGCGGTCTTCGCGGCGCTGTGGTGGGCGTCGGTGCACTTCGGGAGAAAGGTGGACGAGGCGAAGGCCCGCTTCGCGGCGGGGGCGCGGTCGTCCTCCTCCCCGGCTGACGCTGCGTGACGGACGCACCGGCACGCCCTGTAACCTCGTGCCACCGCACCCGTAAGTCGTGTAAGGAGCCCCCTCGTGAGCCAGCGCACCCTTGTCCTCCTCAAGCCCGACGCCGTCCGCCGTGGGCTGACCGGTGAGATCATCGGCCGTATCGAGCGCAAGGCCGGCTGGCAGATCACCGCGCTGGAGCTGCGCACCCTGGACCGTGCCACGCTGGAGCAGCACTACGCCGAGCACGTGGGCAAGCCGTTCTACGAGCCGCTGGTGGAGTTCATGTCCTCCGGTCCGGTCGTCGCGCTGATCGTGGAGGGCGAGCGGGTGATCGAAGGCGTGCGTCAGCTGGCCGGCCCGACGGACCCGATCGCCGCCGCGCCCGGCTCGATCCGCGGTGACTTCGGCGTGATCGTCCGCGAGAACCTGATCCACGCCTCGGACTCGGAGGAGTCCGCCGAGCGCGAGGTGAAGATCTTCTTCCCCGGCCGCGCGTAAGGCCCACGGCGGCGGCGGAGAAGGTCCGGGCGCGGTCCCGGGCCTTTCTCGCACCCCTCGTCCGGGCTCCCTCGCACGGCCCGCGCATTTGAGGGAACGCGCGCCCCCGAACGCCCGTCTCCACAAGCGAGGCGGCACGCCATCTGGTGACAATGGCGGAGACCCTCGCGCAGTGTTCGTGGCGGCGCGTTTACGATGGAAGCCTTCACGTCACAGCACCCGCCTCGCCTACCTGACATGCCCTCAAAAGCGCAGGGAGGCCAGATGAATCCGGATGGGGAACTCAATGTCGTTCATCGGCCGTGACATGGCTGTCGACCTCGGGACCGCCAACACGCTGGTGTACGTCAGGGGTCGCGGAATCGTGCTGAACGAGCCGTCCGTCGTGGCGATCAACACCAACACGGGTGGGATCCTGGCGGTGGGTTCGGAAGCCAAGAAGATGATCGGCCGGACGCCGGGCAACATCGTGGCCGTGCGTCCGCTGAAGGACGGTGTGATCGCCGACTTCGAGATCACCGAGCGGATGCTCCGCTACTTCATCCTGAAGATCCACAAGCGGCGGTACCTGGCCCGGCCGCGGGTCGTGGTCTGCGTGCCCTCGGGCATCACGGGAGTCGAGCGCCGCGCGGTCATCGAGGCGTCCTCCCAGGCCGGTGCCCGTCAGGTGCACATCATCGAGGAGCCCATGGCCGCCGCCATCGGCTCCGGTCTGCCGGTGCACGAGGCCACGGGCAACATGGTGGTGGACATCGGCGGCGGCACCACGGAGGTCGCGGTCATCTCGCTCGGCGGGATCGTCACCGCCCAGTCCATCCGCGTCGCCGGGGACGAGCTGGACAACGCGATCATCCAGTACATCAAGAAGGAGTACAGCCTTCTGCTGGGCGAGCGCACCGCCGAGCAGATCAAGATCACGATCGGTTCGGCCTACGACCTGGACACCGACGAGCACACCGAGGTCCGCGGCCGCGACCTGGTGTCCGGGCTGCCGAAGACGGTCGTCATCTCGGCGGCCGAGGTCCGCAAGTCCATCGAGGAGCCGGTCAACGCGATCGTGGACGCGGTGAAGACCACCCTCGACAAGTGTCCGCCGGAGCTCTCCGGCGACATCATGGACCGGGGAATCGTTCTGACCGGCGGCGGAGCGCTGCTGCGCGGGCTGGACGAGCGGCTGCGGCGGGAGACCGGCATGCCGATCCACATCGCCGAGGACCCGCTGGACAGCGTCGCGCTCGGCTCCGGGAAGTGCGTCGAGGAGTTCGAGGCGCTCCAGCAGGTTCTGGACGCCCAGCCGCGCAGATGACGTCGCTCCTCCATTCCGCCGTACGAGACGTTCTCCTCTCGTGCGGCGGATCGTTGATATAGAGGCATACGCTCCCCCTATTGGGCCTCTTCGGTTTGCGCGGCGCCATTCGCGTTTTCCAAAGGGCCCGCCGAATTCCTACTTGAGGAAGGGCACGGCCGCCGCACGTGAGGGACACGAAAGAGAGCCGGCTGCTCCTGGTCCTGCTGGTCGCCATCGCGTTCGCGCTGATCACGGTGGACATCCGAGGAGGACGGAACTCCCCGGTCGACGGTGCCCGGCACGCCGCCGCGGCGGTCTTCGGCCCGGTCGAGGACGGGTTGTCCGGTGTGGTCGACCCGGTCGGCGACGCCGTCTCCGCCGTCCGCGACTCGGGCACCCGGCACGACCGGCTGGCCGCGCTGGAGAAGGAGAACGCGGCCCTCAAGGCCAAGCTCGGCAGCGACGACCGCAACCGCAGCCGCCTCGGGCAGCTCGACAAGCTGATGAAGATCGCCGGTGAGGGGCAGTACGCCATCAAGGGCGCCCAGGTCATCGCCATCGGGTCGGCGCAGGGCTTCTCCTGGACCATCACCATCGACGCGGGCGCCGACGACGGCATCAAGCGGGACATGACCGTCCTCAACGGGGACGGCCTCGTCGGCCGGGTCACCACCGTCGGCCCCAGCACCTCCACCGTGCTGCTCGCCAACGACCCGGACTTCACGGTCGGCACCCGCATAGAGGGCAACGACGAACTCGGCTTCGCCTCCGGCCAGGGGGACCGCCCGCTGCGCGTGGAGCTGCTCAACGGCAAGGCGGAGGTGAAGAAGGGCGACCGGCTCGTCACCTTCGGCTCGGAGGCCGACAAGCCGTTCGTGCCCGGCGTCCCGGTCGGCGTGGTCTCCCGCGTCGACCCCTCCGGCGGCGGCCTCACCCGCACCCTGTACGTCACCCCGTACGTCGGTTTCACCAAGCTCGACATCGTCGGCGTGGTCGTGCAGGGCCCCAAGAAGGACCCGCGGGACACCGTGCTCCCGGCCAAGCCGAAGCCGGTGCCGACGCCGACCGTGACCGTCACGGTGTCCCCGTCGGCCGGCGCCCCCGACCCGGACACCGGTGGCGACACCGACACCGACAACGCCAGCGACGAGCAGCAGTAGGAGCCGAATCCCATGCGTGTCAACCGGATCCTGCTCTCCAGCGCGCTGGTCGTGGTGGCCCTGGTCATCCAGGTGAGCGTCCTGGCCCGGCTGCATCTGCCGGGCGCGGTGCCCGACCTGCTGCTGCTCACCGTCCTCGGCCTGGCGATGGTGTACGGCCATGTGGGCGGCGCCCTCGTGGGGTTCGGCGCCGGCCTGCTCGCCGACCTGGCCCCGCCCGCCGACCACGCGGCCGGCCGCTACGCGCTCGTGCTGTGCGTCACCGGCTACTTCGCGGGTCTCATCCGGCCGGAGAACGGCCGGCTGAAGTCGGCGACCGGGCCGATGGCCGTCGTGGTCGCCGCCGCCGTCGGCTCCACCCTGCTCTACGCCGGGGTGGGCGCCCTGGTCGGCGACACCGCCGCCCGCCATGTCGGACTGCCCGGGCTGCTGTTCTCGGCCGCCCTGTACGACCTGCTGCTCGCCCCGTTCGTGGTGCCCGGGGTGATGTGGCTGGCCCGCCGCGCCGACAACGACCCGCTCACCGAGACCGGGTCCGCCGCCAAGGCCGGTGACATCTCCTCGGGCTGGCTGTCCTCCGGCACCGGCCTGCGCGTCGGCGACCGGCGCGGCGGCCTCGGCGCGCTGAAGGCCAAGGCCCGCACCCGTTCCGCCCGGGTCGGCCGCATCAAGGGGGTCAAGCGGCTGTGAGCGGCGACGGGCTCGCACCCGGCAGGTTCACTCGAACGGGTCGGCTCTCCTGGAACGCGAGTTCACAGGCCGGCCGTTCATCATGCGTACGGGGGCGGCGGGTTCACGCCCGGGCGGCCCGTACGCCCATGGCACGCACCGGCGTCCGCGCGCGGACGTCCACGCACTGAGAGGGGGAGACAGCCGCAGTGACCAACATTCCCGAGACCGGTCGGACCCCACGGGTCCAGATCCGGCTCGTCGTGATCCAGATCCTCGTCCTCTCCCTCCTCGGCACGCTCGGCGGCCGGTTGTGGTACCTCCAGATCCGCGAGGGCGCGGAGTACCAGAAGGAGGCGTCCGGCAACCACGTCCAGCAGGTGGTCCAGCCCGCCGTGCGCGGGGACATCCTGGACGCCCGCGGCGTGCCCCTCGCGGACAACGAGACGCGGCTGGTGGTCTCCGCCTCCCGCACCGACCTGACCCGGCAGAAGGACGGCGGCAAGGCCGTCCTCACCAAGCTGGCCGGCGTCCTCGGCATGAGCCCGACGGAGGTCATGCAGAAGGTCCGGCTGTGCGACGCCAAGACCCCCCGGCCCTGCTGGAACGGCTCGCCGTACCAGCCGATCCCGATCACCGACGAGGCCACGCCCAAGCAGGCCCTGCAGATCCGCGAGCGCTCCGAGGACTTCCCCGGCATCACCGCCGAACCCGAGGCCGTGCGCCGCTACCCGGGCCCGGGCAAGTCCAACACCGCGCAGGTGCTCGGCTATCTCTCGCCCGTCACCGACGAGGAGATCCAGAAGGCCAAGGACACCGACTCGCCGTATCTGCGCTCCGACATGGTCGGCCGCTCCGGCCTGGAGCGGACGTACGACAAGGTGCTGCGCGGCAAGGCCGGCGTCACCCGCTACGAGGTCGACAACCTCGGCCGGGTCATCGGCAAGGCCGAGTCGGACGCGGCCGAGCCCGGTTCGAACCTGGTGACCAGCATCGACTCCCGCGTCCAGCGGGTCGCGGAGTACGAGCTGGACAAGGCGATGAAGGCCGCCCGCCAGCAGTACGACAAGATCACCGGCACCAACTACAAGGCCGACTCCGGTGCCGTGGTCGTGATGGAGGCCAAGACCGGCCGGATCGTCGCGATGGCCTCCGCGCCGACCTACGACCCGAACGTCTGGGTCGGCGGCATCTCCGCCAAGGACTACCAGGCCCTCACCGGCAAGGATTCCGACTACCCGCTGCTGAACCGGGCCATACAGGGTCAGGCCGCGCCCGGTTCGACGTTCAAGGTGATCTCCACGGCCGCCGCCGTCGAGGCCGGCTACCCCTTCGACGGGCGCTACCCGTGCACCAGCTCCTACTCGGTGGGCAGCCAGGTCTTCAAGAACTTCGAGGGCGAGAACTTCGGCCCCATCTCGCTGGGCCGCGCCCTGGAGGTCTCCTGCGACACCGTCTTCTACTACCTGGCCGACAAGGAGTGGAAGAAGGACGGCGGCAGCAACCCCAAGGGCCGCCCGAAGGACTACTTCTACAAGGCCGCCCACCAGTTCGGCCTCGGCAAGGAGACCGGCATCGACCTGCCCAACGAGGTCACCGGCCGCGTCCCCGACCGCCGCTGGAAGCAGGCGTACTGGGAGGCCAACAAGGACGCCTGGTGCAAGAGCGGCAAGAAGGACGGCTCGTACGTCGAGAAGATCGCCTACGAGAACTGCCTCGAAGGCAACAAGATGCGCGAGGGTGACTCGATCAACTACTCCATCGGCCAGGGCGACACGCTCGTCACGCCGATCCAGGAGGCCGTGATCTACGGCGCCGTCGCCAACGGCGGCACGATGTACCAGCCGAGCATCGGCAAGGCGGTCATCAGCCCCGACGGCAAGACCGTGCGGGAGATCAAGCCGAAGAAGCGCGGGAAGCTCCCGGTCAGCCAGGCCACCCTCAAGGGCATGGACGACGCCTTCGCGGGCGTCATCACCCGCGGTACGGCGGCCTGGAAGTTCGGCGGCTGGCCCCAGGACGAGATCCCGCTGCACGGCAAGACCGGTACGGCGGAGGTCTACGGCAAGCAGACCACGTCCTGGCTGGCCACCTACTCCAAGGACTACACGGTGATCATGACGATCGCCCAGGCCGGTACGGGTTCCGGCGCCTCCGGTGAGGCCGTGCGCAACATCTACAGCGCGCTCTACGGCGTCAAGGGCGACGGCTCCATCGACGACAAGAAGGCGCTGCTGCCCGAGCCGCAGAAGGGCCTGCCCAAGGTCCGTACGGACGGCACCATCGCCGCCCCGAAGATCACCGGCGATCCGGCGAAGGACACCGAGACCGCCCAGAAGGACAACCCGACCAACGGCGACGACCAGCAGCCCGCGGGCACCACGCCGTCGCCCACGACCGGCAACCGCGACACCCGCAGGCGCCGCGGGCACCGGGCCCGGGGAAGCCGGAGGATGCCCTCATGACCGGCACGAACAGCTTCTCCGTCTCCCGCTACGGCCCCGAACGGCCCGGCTGGACCAGGCTCTTCGCCCGCGACTCGCTCACCCGCCGGCTGGACTGGCCGATCCTGTTCGCGGCCACCGCGCTGTCCCTGCTGGGCTCGCTGCTGGTGTACTCGGCGACCCGCAACCGCACCGAGCTGAACCAGGGCGACCCGTACTTCTTCCTGCTGCGGCACCTGATGAACCTCGGCATCGGGATCGCCCTGATGACCGCCACGGTCTGGCTCGGCCACCGCGCCCTGCGCAACGCCGTGCCGATCCTCTACGGCCTGTCGGTGCTCCTCGCCCTGGTCGTCCTCACCCCGCTCGGGGCGACGATCAACGGCCAGCGCAACTGGCTGGTCATCGGCGGTTTCTCGCTCCAGCCGGCCGAGTTCATGAAGATCTCGATCATCCTGGGCATGGCCATGCTGCTGGCGGCGAGGGTGGACGCGGGCGACAAGCCGTACCCCGACCACCGCACGGTGTTCCAGTCGCTGTGCCTGGCCGCCGTACCCATCATGATCCTGCTGCTCATGCCCGACCTCGGCTCGGTGCTGGCCATGGTGGCGATCATCCTGGGCGTGCTGCTCGCCTCCGGTTCCTCCAACCGCTGGGTGTTCGGGCTGCTCACCGCCGGGGTGATCGGCTGTGTGGCGATCTGGCAGCTGCACATCCTGGACGAGTACCAGATCAACCGGTTCGCGGCCTTCGCCAACCCGGACCTGGACCCCTCGGGCGTCGGCTACAACACCAACCAGGCCCGCATCGCCATCGGTTCCGGCGGCCTGACGGGTGCCGGGCTCTTCCACGGCTCGCAGACCACCGGCCAGTTCGTGCCCGAGCAGCAGACGGACTTCGTGTTCACGGTCGCGGGGGAGGAGCTGGGCTTCGTCGGCGCCGGGTTCATCATCTTCCTGCTCGGGCTGCTGCTGTGGCGCGCCTGCCGGATAGCGCGCGACTCGACCGAGCTGTACGGGACGATCGTGGCCGCCGGGATCGTCGCCTGGTTCGCCTTCCAGTCCTTCGAGAACATCGGCATGACCCTCGGCATCATGCCGGTCACCGGTCTGCCCCTGCCGTTCGTGTCGTACGGCGGCTCCTCGATGTTCGCCGTGTGGGTGGCCGTGGGACTGCTCCAGTCGATCAAGGTGCAGCGGCCGATGTCGGCGTGAGCCTCCCGGCGGCGGTGCCCTCTGCCGGAGCGGCGCCGCCGCCACTAGATTCGGTGCATGGCGGACACGAAACGCGAGATCGAGCGCAAGTACGAAGCCGACGACAGTGGGCTGCCCGACCTGACCGGAGTCGGCCCGGTGGCCGCCGTCCTCGACCGGGGCGTGGTCGAGCTGGACGCCACCTACTACGACACCGCCGACGAACGCCTGGCCGGGGACTCGCTCACCCTGCGCCGGCGCACCGGGGGCTCGGACGCCGGCTGGCACCTGAAGTTCCCCGTCGCCCCCGGGGTCCGCGACGAGATCCGCGCCCCGCTCGGCGACAGCGTCCCCGAGGAGATCGCCGCCCTCGTCCGCTCCCGGGTCCGCGGCCGCGCGCTGGTGCCGCTGGTCCGGCTGCGCTCGGCGCGGGACGTGCGGCACCTGGTCGACGCGCGGGGCGCCCTGCTGGCCGAGGCGAGCCTGGACACCGTGACCGCCGAGCGGCTGACCGGCCCGGGCGGCACCGCCCGGTGGACCGAGATCGAGGTGGAACTGGCCGACGGCGGCGACCCGGCCCTGCTCGACCGGCTGGAGAAGCGGCTGCGCGAAGCCGGGGTGCGGCCGTCCGCCGCCGCGTCGAAACTGGCCCGCGCCCTGGCGGAGACCGCGCCGGACCGCCCCGGCGAGCCGGCCGGGCCCGCCGCGCCCGTGACCGCCGGCGACCATGTCCTCGCCTATCTGCGCGCCCAGCGGGACGCGCTGGTCGCGCTCGACCCCGCCGTGCGCCGCGGCATCCCCGACTCGGTGCACCGGATGCGGGTCGCCACCCGCCGCGCCCGCGCCACCCTGCGCACCTTCACCGGCGTCCTCGACCGCGCCGTCACCGGCCCCCTGGGCGCCGAGCTGAAGTGGCTCGCGGGCGAGCTGGGCACCGCACGCGACCAGGAGGTGCTGGCCGACCGGCTGACCAGTGCCCTCGACGCGCTCCCGCCCGCCCTGGTCACCGGCCCCGTCGAGGAACGGCTCACCGCCTGGGCCGAGGCCCGCCACGGCACCCACGCCCATCTGACCGGCGTCCTGGACTCCCGCCGCTATCTGGCCCTGCTCGACGCCCTGGACGCCCTGCTCGCCGATCCTCCGCTGCGCGCGGCGGCCGGGCGGAAACCGAAGAAGGCGCTCGCCAAGGCCGTGCGCAAGGACGCGCGCAAGCTCACGGCCCTGATGGAGCACGCGCTCGCGCTGCCGCCGGGCCAGGAGCGCGACCGCGCGCTGCACGAGGCCCGCAAGAAGGCCAAGCGCACCCGGTACGCGGCCGAGGCCGCCACCGACGCCCTGGGCGGCCCCGCCCGCGCCCTCACCAAGGCCATGAAGAGCCTGACCACCCTGCTCGGCGACCACCAGGACGGCGTCATGGCCCGCAGCACCCTGCGCGAGCTGGCCGCGGTGGCCCACGCGGCGGGGGAGAGCGCGTTCACCTACGGGCTGCTGTACGGCAGGGAGGAGGGCCACGCGGCCCGGCTGGAGGAGGAGCTGGCGGGGCGGTGGGAGAAGATCGCCGGCGGGCTGCCCGGCTGAGCGTGCGGGGGGACCTTCCGGGCGGGTTAGGCTTGATGGTCCCCCCTGTCAGCTCATGAAGGTTCGCGAGATGCCTGTCGAGTCGGTTTTCCCGCAGCTCGAAGCTCTGCTCCCGCACGTGCAGAAGCCGATCCAGTACGTCGGCGGAGAGCTCAACTCCACGGTCAAGCCGTGGGACGAGTGCGACGTCCGCTGGGCGCTCATGTACCCGGACGCGTACGAGGTGGGTCTGCCCAACCAGGGCGTCATGATCCTCTACGAGGTCCTCAACGAGCAGCAGGGCGTCCTCGCCGAGCGCACCTACAGCGTCTGGCCGGACCTGGAGGCGCTGATGCGTGAGCACGGCGTCCCGCAGTTCACGGTGGACAGCCACCGCCCGGTGAAGGCGTTCGACGTGTTCGGCCTCAGCTTCTCCACGGAGCTGGGCTACACCAACATGCTCACCGCGCTGGACCTGGCGGGCATCCCGCTGGAGTCCCGGGACCGCACCGAGGACGACCCGATCGTCCTGGCCGGCGGTCACGCGGCCTTCAACCCGGAGCCGATCGCCGACTTCATCGACGCGGCCGTGATCGGCGACGGCGAGCAGGCCGTCCTCGACATGACGCGGATCATCCGCGAGTGGAAGGCCGAGGGCCGCCCCGGCGGCCGCGAGGAGGTGCTGTTCCGCCTCGCGAGGACGGGCGGGGTGTACGTCCCGGCGTTCTACGACGTGGAGTACCTGCCGGACGGCCGGATCGCCCGTGTGGTGCCCAACCGCTCCGGCGTGCCGTGGCGGGTGTCCAAGCACACGGTCATGGACCTGGACGAGTGGCCGTACCCGAAGCAGCCCCTGGTGCCGCTGGCGGAGACGGTCCACGAGCGGATGTCCGTGGAGATCTTCCGCGGCTGCACCCGAGGCTGCCGCTTCTGCCAGGCCGGCATGATCACTCGTCCGGTGCGTGAGCGTTCCATCACGGGCATCGGCGAGATGGTCGACAAGGGCCTGAAGGCGACCGGTTTCGAGGAGGTGGGCCTGCTGTCCCTGTCCTCGGCCGACCACAGCGAGATCGGCGACGTCGCCAAGGGCCTCGCGGACCGGTACGAGGACGACAAGATCGGCCTGTCCCTGCCCTCCACCCGTGTGGACGCCTTCAACATCGACCTGGCCAACGAGCTGACCCGCAACGGCCGCCGGTCCGGTCTGACCTTCGCCCCCGAGGGCGGCTCCGAGCGCATCCGCAAGGTCATCAACAAGATGGTCTCGGAAGAGGACCTGATCCGTACGGTCGCGACGGCGTACGGCAACGGCTGGCGCCAGGTGAAGCTGTACTTCATGTGCGGCCTGCCGACCGAGACCGACGACGACGTCCTGCAGATCGCCGACATGGCCACCCGCGTGATCCAGAAGGGCCGCGAGGTCTCCGGGTCCAACGACATCCGCTGCACGGTCTCCATCGGCGGTTTCGTGCCCAAGCCGCACACCCCGTTCCAGTGGGCGCCGCAGTTGTCGGCCGAGGAGACGGACGCGCGCCTGGCGAAGCTTCGCGACAAGATCCGCGGCGACAAGAAGTACGGCCGCTCGATCGGCTTCCGCTACCACGACGGCAAGCCCGGCATCGTGGAGGGCCTGCTCTCCCGCGGTGACCGCCGCATCGGCGCGGTGATCCGCGCGGTGTACGACGACGGCGGCCGGTTCGACGGCTGGCGCGAGCACTTCTCCTACGACCGCTGGATGGCGTGCGCCGACAAGGCCCTCGCCCCGTTCGGCGTGGACGTCGACTGGTACACCACCCGGGAGCGCACCTACGAGGAGGTCCTGCCCTGGGACCACCTCGACTCCGGCCTGGACAAGGACTGGCTCTGGGAGGACTGGCAGGACGCCCTGGACGAGACCGAGGTCGAGGACTGCCGCTGGACGCCGTGCTTCGACTGCGGTGTCTGCCCCCAGATGGACACCCACATCCAGATCGGCCCGACGGGCAAGAAGCTGCTGCCGCTGACCGTGAAGAACGCCGGCCCGGCACCGGCCGCGAGCGGTCACTCGCACTGAGGCCGGCCGGACGGCCGGTCGGGTGACGGGTCCGGCCGTGCCGGCGCTCGTGGCTCGTTCGCTCCTTGGAGTGGCCTTGTGTCCCCCCGATCCGGAACGAGCCGGATCGGGGGAATCCCTTCCCTTGGCACGCCGCAACGATGGCCGGCGGCCAACACGAGGAAGGGAGCCCTCATGCCGGAACTCGCACGCCTGCGCAGAATCGGCCTCGCGGTAGGTACGGCAGCGGTGCTGACCACGGGCCTGGCCACCAACGCGCAGGCAGCCACGGGAACGATCCGGTACTTCGACGTCAATCAGCAGGAGTTCCGGATTTCCAACCCCCCGGACGACGTCTGCATCAACCTCCAGGTCCGGGCGGACCTGATCGCGAACGAGACGAACAAGACGGTGCGCGTGTACCTCAACCAGGGCTGCACGGTTCGCGTCACCGATCTGGCTCCCGGCCGGGCAGTGGCCCATGTCGGAGGCCCCCGCTCGGTCCGCGTGCTCCGCTGAGCGGGCTGTGAGGGTCATCGGGGGCTCCGGACCCGTCCGGCCGCGGCGGGTCGCCCTGCTCACCCAGTGCGCCGTCGCGGCCGTCGCCCTCCTGACGCTCACCGCCGCGACGAGTCCCCCCGACACCGGCCCACGGGTCCCCGCGGACCCGGCGGCCGTGGTCCGGGAGTGGAACGCCGTCGCCACCGACACGATCACGGCGAGCCTCGGCCCGCGTCCCTCGGGGCAGGCGGCGGTCTGGCAGGGGTTCGTCTCCGTCGCCGTGTACAACGCCGTGGTGGGGATCGAAGGCGGCTACGCCCTCTACAAGTGGCGCGAGCACGGCCCGCCAGGGGCATCCTCCGCGGCGGCCGCCGCCACCGCGGCCCACGACGTACTGCTCGCCTACTTCCCCGCCTTCGAGGAGCGGCTCGACACCGCGTACGCGGACTCGCTCGCCGCGCTCCCGGCCGGCCCGGCCAGGGACCAGGGCGTGCGCTACGGCGAGCGCGCCGCCGCCCGCGTCGTCGAACTCCGGGAAGGGGACGGCAGGTTCGCGGACGTCCCGTACACCGCGTCCCCGGCACCGGGCGTCTGGCGGCCCACCCCGCCCGGGTTCCAGCCGTTCATCGACACCTGGCTCGCCAGGCTCCGCCCCCTGCTGCTCACCTCGCCGCGGCAGTTCCGCCCCGGCGGACCGCCCGCCCTCTCCTCGGCCGCCTACGCCGAGGACGTCCGGGAGGTGCGGGTCATGGGCGCGCGGACCGGTTCGGGCAGGACCGCGCGGCAGACCGAGACCGCCCTCTTCTTCGGCGGCAACCTGATCGCGCAGGTCCAGACGGCCGTACGGGACCACGCCGCCCGGCACCGGCTCGGCATCGTCCGGACGGCCCGGCTGTTCGCCGCGGTGAACGCGTCGGCGGCCGACGCCGTCGTCACCGCGTGGGACGCCAAGCTCCACTACGCCTTCTGGCGGCCGGTCACCGCCATCCGCCTCGCCGGCACCGACGGCAACCCCGCGACGACGCCCGACCCGGCCTGGGAGCCCCTGCTCCCCACCCCACCGCACCCCGACTACCTCGCCGGTCACACGACCGTCGCCGGTGCCGTGACACGCGCCCTGACCGGCGTCCTCGGCACCTCGCGCATCGACCTCAACGTCCCCTCCGAGGTCACCGGCACCACCCGGTACTACCGGAGTGCCGACGACCTCGACCGGGATGTCGTCGACGCCCGGGTGTGGGCCGGTGTGCACTCCCGCACGGCGGACGTCGACGGCCGCCGGGCCGGCACCCGCCTGGCCGCCTGGGCACTGGACCGCTACTTCCGGCCGGTCGCCGGGCACGGCACCGCCGGCTGAACCACGGAGCAGTACGACACGGCAGTGTGTCGCGGTGAACATGACAGATGCGGATCCGATCGGCCGGTCCGCGCGTCTTTGCGGACATGGATCTCCAGAAGCCGCCGGACCCGCGCCACCAGCCCGAAGGGTGCCTCGTCGTCGCCGTCCGCCTGCCCGTGCGGATCGTCGTCCTGGTGCTGGTCGTGCCGGTGCGCATGGTGTGGGACGCGCTCGTCGTCATCGGGCGGCTTCTGCGGGACACCGTGCTCAAACCACTCGGACAGGCCCTCCTGTGGACGGGCAGGGCCCTGTTCGTCTGGCCGTTCGTGGCCCTGTGGCGATACCTCCTGGTCCCCGTCGGCAGGGCGCTCGCCTGGCTCGGCCGGGTCCTCGTCGTCGCCCCGGCCGTGTGGTGCCACCGGTACGTCCTCACCCCCGTCGGGCACGCCCTGGCCCGGCTCGCGCGCGGGATCGGCGCCGGGCTCGCGTGGGTGTACGCGCGCGTGCTGGTCCCCGCCGGGCGGGCGCTGGCCTGGCTGCTGAAGGGCGCCGGCGCCGTACTGGCCGCCCTCGGACTCGGTGGGTACACGGCGCTCGCCTGGCTGGTGCGGTACCTGGTCGTCGTCCCCGCGCGATGGCTGTACACCTGGGTCCTCGCGCCCGTCGGCCGGGCCGTCGCGTGGTGCGCGCGAGGAATCGCCTGGCTGCTGGGCCTCCTCGTCACCGGGATCGGCCTGGCCCTGTACTGGACCGCCCGGGTGCTGCTGGTCCTGCCCGCGCTCGCGCTGTGGCGCCGGGTGCTCGCGCCCGTCGGCCGGTTCCTGGCGCTCGTCGCCCGCGAGGTGCGGGACGCCCTCGGACACGCCTGGCGGATCGCGGGGCGGATCTCCCGGGCCGTCGGGCGCGCCCTCGCCGCCCTCTTCCGGTGGGTCTTCGTGGAGCCGGTGCGCTGGGCGTACCGCACCGTCCTCACGCCGGTCGGGCACGCCGTGCGCGCCGCCGTCCTGAGGCCCGTCGCCGCAGGCGTACGCGCGGTGGGACGGGTTACCCGGGAGATGGTGACCACGGCCCGCGACACGGCTCGGCAGGCCCGCGCCGAGTTCCGCCGGATGCTGTTCGGCACCCCTCGGCAGCCGGTCGAGGCGGACCGGCGGGAACCCGTGGCCCGCGACACACGTACTCTTGGTAGGAGTACGACCGCACTCACGAAGGACTGAACGACACTGGGCAAGCGACAGCCCGAAGGCCCGCCGCCCGCACCCGCGGTGCAGCGCATCCGCCTGCGCTACACCAAGCGCGGCCGCCTGAGGTTCACCAGCCACCGAGACTTCCAGCGCGCCTTCGAGCGGGCGCTGCGTCGTGCCGAGGTGCCCATGGCGTACTCGGCCGGGTTCACGCCGCACCCCAAGGTGTCGTATGCCAATGCCGCACCCACCGGCACGGGCAGTGAGGCGGAGTACCTGGAGATCGCGCTCACCGCACCGCGCGACCCGGAGACCCTGCGCGCCCTCCTCGACGAGTCGCTGCCCGCCGGGCTCGACATCGTCGAGGCGGTCGAGGCACGGACCTCCGGCCTCGCCGACCGGCTGACGGCCTCCGTCTGGGAGCTGCGGCTGGACGGCGTGGAGCCGGCCGAGGCCGAGCGCGCGGTGGAGGCCTTCACCAAGGCCGACGCCGTGGAGGTGCAGCGGATGACGAAGAACGGCGTCCGCACCTTCGACGCCCGCCCGGCGGTGGTGAGCCTGGAAACGCACGGCGCTCCGGCTGATAGGCCGAGCGACCGGCCCTGTGCGATACTGCGGCTGGTTGTTCGGCACGTGACGCCTGCCGTACGACCCGACGACGTCCTGTCCGGTCTCCGCGCCGTGGCCGACCTGGCGCCGCCGGTCCCCGCAGCGGTGACCAGGCTGGCGCAGGGGCTGTTCGATGAAGAGACCGGCACGGTGACCGACCCGCTCGCGCCCGACCGCGAGGCTGCCGGGGCCCTTACGGCCCAACCGGCCGCCGCCGCGACGGCGCCCATGCCGGAAGGTCCCGCGTAGGGACGGACGTCGTAGCGCCGCCCTCGTACTCGGGAGCCACCTGGGTCGGGCAGCGCACCGACCAGAAGACTTTCGCCAGGCCGTACCGACAAGGCGTACGGAACCGGCGAGACAGGACACAGAGTGCTCCCGTGCGGCGCCCGCGCCCCGGACGGCGGCCACCGCGCATCGCGCGGGCCGCGGACGTCAACGGCGGACGGTCCCCTGAGACCGGCGCCGGACCAGGTGCGGCGCCCGGGAGCCTGACGGGAGATACGCCCGCATGCTCGGACCGAACGAACCCCAAGAGGGTTCCGAACTGAACACCCCCAGCGACACCCTGCCGCCGCGCAGGCGTCGCCGTGCCGCCTCCCGCCCGGCGGGCCCGCCCGCCGCGGCGGCCGAGGCGCCCGCCGAGGTCACCGTGCCGGCCATACCGGCCGCCGAGACCGACGAGGTCGCCGAGGTGCTCGAGGACGGCGCCGAAGAAACGCAGGTGACCGAAGAGACGGCAGAGGCCGCCGAGGGCGCCGCGCAGGAGACGCCCGCCGAGGCCGCTCCCGCCGCGCGTCCGCGCCGCCGGGCCACGCGCCGTGTGTCGGCGCCCTCCGGTTCGCCGGTGTCCGCCGAGGCCGCCGAGACCGTCGTCCCGGCCGCTGCCGCCGCCGAGACGGCCTCCGCCGTCCCCGAGGCCGGCGCGGTCGTCGTCGGTGAGGAAGCCGCGCCGCGCCGCACCCGCCGTCGGGCCACGCGCAGCGTCTCCGCGCCGACCGCCGCCACGGAGACCGCCGCCGAGACCGCCCCGGCCGTGGAGACGCCCGCCGAGGGCGCCGCGCAGGAGGCGCGCGTCGAGGCCGCTCCCGCCGCGCGTCCGCGCCGTCGGGCCACGCGTCGTGCGTCGGCCCCCGCCGGTACGCCGACCCCTGCGGAGGCGTCCGTCGAGGCCGCCGAGACCGTCGTCCCGGCCGCTGCCGCCGCCGAGACGGCCTCCGCCGTCCCCGAGGCCGGCGCGGTCGTCGTCGGCGAGGAAGCCGCGCCGCGCCGCACCCGCCGTCGGGCCACGCGCAGCGTCTCCGCGCCGACCGCCGCCGCCGAGACCGCCCCGGCCGACGAGGCACCCGCCGAGGCCGCCGCGCAGGAGGCGCCCGCCGAGGCCGCGCGTCCGCGCCGCCGGGCCACGCGCCGCGGGTCGGCCCCCGCCGAGACCGCCGAGACGTCCGCCCCGGCCGCCGAGGCCGTCGCCCCGGCCGAGGCCCCGCAGGAGCCGGCTGCCGACGAGGCTGCCGAGGCCGCGCCCGCGCGTCCGCGTCGTCGGGCCACGCGCCGTGCGTCCGCGCCCGCCGGTGCGCCGAAGGCCGCCGAGGAGGCGCCCGCCGCCGAGGCGGAGCCGGTGCGGGAGACCCCCGCCGAGACCCCCGTCGAGGAGGCCGCCGAGGCGCCCGTCGAGGAGGCCGCCCCGCGCCGTACCCGGCGCCGGGCCACCCGCCGGGCCTCCGCGCCCGCCGGCGAGGAGACCGCCGAGGCCCCCGCCGCCACCCAGGCCGAGGAGCGGACTCCGACCACCCCCGCGGAGCCGGAGGCCCCCGTGACCACGCACACCACCGAGCCGGCCGGCGCCGCCCAGGCCCCGCAGATCCCCGAGCCGGCCGCCGAGGCCGCCGCGCCGCGCCGCGCCCGGCGCCGGGTCGTACGGGCCGCGTCCGGGTTCGCCGAGCCCGCCCAGCCCGCCGCGCCGAAGGCCGCCGAGCGCCCCGAGTCCACCGAGCCCGCCCAGCCCGCCGAGGCGAAGGGCCGGCGCCGCCCGGCCCGTCCCGCCGTCGCCGTGTTCCAGGCCCCGGTGTTCACCGAACCCCGGTTCCAGACCCCGGAGCGGGCCGCCGCCGAGGCCGCGGCCGAGGCCGCCGAGACGGAGGAGCCCGAGGAGTACGCGGAGGAGCGCGCCGAGACCGGTACCCGCCGGCGCCGGCGCCGCCGCGGTGCCGCCGAGGAGACCCGGCCCGTCGAGACCGCCGCCGAGGAGGAGCCGGAGGAGGCCGAGGAGGCCCCCGAGTCCGCCGAGGACCTCGCCGAGGGCGAGGAGGGCGACGAGACCGACGGCGCCGAGGGCTACGAGGAGTCCGGTTCGCGCCGCCGTCGCCGCCGGGGCGGACGCCGCCGCCGGCGCGGTGACGCCGCCGACGGCGAGTCCGGCGAGGGCGTGGACGCCGACGCCGAGGAACTGGCCGCCGAGCAGGCCGCGCAGGACGCCGAGGACACCGCCGAGCAGGAGGAAGAGGACGCCGAGGAGGGCCGCGCCGACGAGCCCGCCGGGTCCAGCGCCAGCAGCCGTCGCCGTCGTCGCCGCCGGCGCCGGGCCGGTGACACCACCGTCGACGCCGAGCCGTCCGCCGACGACCCCGAGCGCACCGTCGTCAAGGTCCGCGAGCCGCGCAAGCCCAGCGAGCCGTCCGACGAGGTGCAGTCCATCAAGGGCTCGACCCGGCTGGAGGCCAAGAAGCAGCGCCGCCGGGAAGGCCGGGAGCAGGGGCGCCGGCGCGTCCCGATCATCACCGAGGCCGAGTTCCTGGCCCGCCGCGAGGCCGTCGAGCGCGTGATGGTGGTCCGCCAGCACGGCGACCGTACGCAGATCGGCGTCCTGGAGGACGGCGTGCTCGTCGAGCACTACGTCAACAAGGAGCAGTCGACCTCGTACGTCGGCAACGTCTACCTGGGCAAGGTCCAGAACGTGCTGCCGTCGATGGAGGCCGCCTTCATCGACATCGGCAAGGGCCGCAACGCCGTCCTGTACGCCGGCGAGGTCAACTTCGAGGCGCTCGGCATGTCCGGCGGTCCGCGACGCATCGAGTCCGCCCTGAAGTCCGGCCAGTCCGTCCTGGTGCAGGTCACCAAGGACCCGATCGGTCACAAGGGCGCCCGTCTGACCAGCCAGGTCTCCCTCCCGGGCCGTTACCTGGTGTACGTGCCCGAGGGCTCGATGACCGGCATCAGCCGCAAGCTGCCCGACACCGAGCGGGCCCGGCTGAAGACCATCCTCAAGAAGATCGTCCCCGAGGACGCGGGCGTCATCGTGCGCACCGCCGCCGAGGGCGCGAGCGAGGACGAGCTGCGCCGTGACGTCGAGCGGCTCCAGGCGCAGTGGGAGGAGATCCAGAAGAAGGCCAAGAGCGGCAACGCCCCGACGCTGCTGTACGGCGAGCCGGACATGACCGTCCGGGTCGTGCGGGACATCTTCAACGAGGACTTCTCCAAGGTCATCGTCAGCGGCGACGACGCCTGGCAGACCATCCACGGCTACGTCTCGCACGTCGCCCCGGACCTGGCCGGCCGGCTGTCGAAGTGGACGAGCGAGGTCGACGTCTTCGCCACCTACCGGATCGACGAGCAGCTCGCCAAGGCGCTGGACCGCAAGGTCTGGCTGCCCAGCGGCGGTTCGCTGGTGATCGACCGGACCGAGGCGATGGTCGTCATCGACGTCAACACCGGCAAGTTCACCGGCCAGGGCGGCAACCTGGAGGAGACGGTCACCAGGAACAACCTGGAGGCGGCCGAGGAGATCGTGCGCCAGCTGCGGCTGCGCGACCTCGGCGGCATCATCGTGATCGACTTCATCGACATGGTCCTGGAGTCCAACCGCGACCTGGTGCTGCGCCGCCTGCTGGAGTGCCTGGGCCGGGACCGTACGAAGCACCAGGTGGCCGAGGTCACCTCGCTGGGCCTGGTGCAGATGACCCGCAAGCGGGTCGGCCAGGGCCTGCTGGAGTCCTTCTCCGAGACCTGCGTCCACTGCAACGGCCGCGGTGTCATCGTCCACCTGGACCAGGCCACCGCCAACGGTGGCGGCGGCAAGCGCAAGAAGCGCGGCGGCCGTGGCGCCGAGGCGGAGCCGGTGCACGAGCATGTGCACGAGACCCCCGCCGTGGCCGTGGAGGCCGGTACGGCCGTCACGCCCGAGGTGGAGACCGCCGCCGAGGTGGCCGCCGAGGCCGCCGAGCCGGTCTCCCTGCCCGCGCCCGACTTCGCGCCGGACGAGGAGCTGTACAGCAGCGTCGCCGAGGCGGAGGCGGCGGCCGGCCGTGGCCGTACCCGCCGCCGGGCGAGCCGCCGGGCGTCGGCTCCGGCCGGCGCGCCGAAGACGGAGAAGCCGGAGCGGGCCGAGAGGGCGCAGAGGGCCGGCCGCAAGGCGGAGAAGGCCGAGCCCGTCGCGGAGCCCGAGGCGCCGACCGCCCAGGACGTCACCGCCGAGGAGGCGGCGGCGCGCCCGGTGCGGCCGGAGCCCGCCGCCGAGGCGCTGGCCGAGCCGGCGGCCGTCGAGGACCAGGTGGTCCCGGCGCCGGGGGCCGAGGCCCCGGCCGCCGAGGAGGCCGCGCCCAAGGGCCGTACGCGCCGTCGGGCGACCCGGAAGGCGTCGGCTCCGGCCGGTTCCCCCGCGGGCGCCGAGGCGGCCGTGGTGACCGTGTCCGAGACCGCGCCCGCGGCCGAGGCCCCGGTGGAGCAGCCCGTCCAGGCCGTCGAGGCGCCGGTCGAGGCCGGTGAGCCTGTTCAGGCCGAGCAGCCGGCGGCCGAGAGCGCCCCGGCGCCGGCCCGCCCGCGCCGCCGTGCGGTGCGCAAGGCCACCGCGCCGACCGCGCCCGAGGAGGCGGCCGTGGTGGTCGTCCCGTCGGCGGCGTCCGCGGCGGCTCCGGCGGCGGAGGCTCCTGTGGCCGAAGCCCCGGCGTCCGAGGCCCCGGCGGCGGAGGCCCCCGTGGCCGAGGCCCCGGTGACCGAGGGAGCCGAGGAGGCCGAGGCGGCCGCTCCGGCGAAGAAGACCGCCCGTAAGGCGGCGGCCAAGAAGGCCCCGGCGAAGAAGGCGGTGGCGAAGAAGGCCACCACCAAGAAGACCGCCGCCGTCAAGAAGACGGCCGCGAAGAAGACGACGGCCAAGAAGGCGACGAAGACCGCCAAGACGGCCGCCGCGAAGTCGACGGCGAAGTCCGTGCCGTCGGCCTCGGCCGGCGACGACTGATCGCGCCGCCGTACAGGGTGTGGTCCTGTCCCCGGACAGGGCCACACCCGTTTTTCCCGCCGGCCCCGGCCGGCGCGCGACCGTCCGCCCCCGAGCACGGCGCCCGAGCCGGCCGCGACGGACGGTCCACCCGTGAACCAAAGGAGAGAAACCGCGATGATAGGCCTTGTGCTGGCGGCCGGCGCCGGACGGCGTCTGCGCCCCTACACCGACACGCTGCCCAAGGCGCTGGTGCCGGTGGGGCCCGAGGGTGTGGAGGGTGAGCCGACGGTCCTGGACCTGACGCTGGGGAACTTCGCCGAGATCGGGCTGACCGAGGTCGCGGTCATCGTCGGCTACCGCAAGGAGGCCGTCTACGCGCGCAAGGCGGCGCTGGAGGCCGAGTACGGCCTGAAGCTGACGCTGATCGACAACGACAAGGCCGAGGAGTGGAACAACGCCTACTCCCTGTGGTGCGGCCGTGACGCGCTGCGGGACGGGGTGATCCTCGCCAACGGTGACACCGTGCACCCGGTCTCGGTGGAGAAGACGCTGCTGGCCGCCCGGGGCGAGGGCAAGAGGATCATTCTCGCCGTGGACACGGTGAAGAAGCTGGCCGACGAGGAGATGAAGGTCGTCGTCGACCCCGCGAAGGGGATGACGAGGATCACCAAGCTGATGGACCCGGCGGA
>NZ_BMSK01000038.1 GCF_014649115.1 Streptomyces eurythermus
TTCGGGGTGACCCTGGACGAGGTGAACGCCATTCCGGTGTTCCCCTCGACGGCGAAGCTCATGGGATACCTGCGCCTGGCGGCGGATTCCCGCGGCCCCGCCCCCACGACGGTCTGGGACTGGTTCGTGGAATGGTATTCCGACCGCTACAACCAGGTGATCACCAATGCCGCGGCCCGCGAATTCGGCCCGGAGTTCGTCCGCGGTACGCAGTCCCACCTGGACTTCGACGAGTCGCACGACCACGACGAGCTGATGTTCCGCACCGTCTCCCGCGCCGTCGAGGTCTTCGGCACCGCGGAACAGGCCTACGCGGACCTGGAGACGTACATCGACCTCATCGGTGACTACTTCGCCGAACTCCACGCGGCCACCGTGCGCACCGAAGAGCCCAGCCATGTCTGAACCGCAGACACCGCGGCACCCGTCCCGCCCGGCCGGACGCATTCTCGTGATCGAGCCGATGGCGTCGGGTCTGGAGATGCTGAAGGCCGCGCGTGAGACCGGGCTGGAGGTCGTCGCCATCTCGGCGAACGAGGGCGACCGCGCGGTCCCGTCGGTGCTCGGGCAGCACATCGACCGCCTGATCGAGCTGGAGACCAACGACGAGCCGGCGCTGGTCGAGGCGGCGCTGCGGCTGCACGCCGAGGCACCGTTCCGCGCGGTGATCCCCGGCTTCGAGTTCTACGTCGACAGCGCCGCCCGGCTGGCCGCCCGGCTCGGGCTGCCCGGACTGGACCCGGCCGCGGCGGAGCGGCTGCGGGACAAGGCCAGGATGCGTGCCGCCGTCGCCGCCGCCGGACTGCGCGTCCCCCTTCACCAGGAGGCCCGGACCGCCGGCGAGCTGGACATGGCGGCCGACCACGTCGGTTTCCCCGCGGTGCTCAAGCCCACGACCTCGGCGGGCAGCGTCCACGTCAGCCGCGTGGACAACCTGACGGACCTGCGCCGGGCGTACGCCTGGATGGCCGAGGACTCGCGTACGGACCTCGGGCGGGGGCTGGACGGCCGCGTCCTGCTGGAGGAGTACGTCGCCGGGCCCGAGGTCAGCGTCGAGGGCTACGTGGTCGACGGCGCGCCGGTGATCGTGTCGGTGACCGCCAAGGAGCTGGGGCCGGAGCCGTACTTCGTCGAGGTCGGCCACACGGTGCACCGGGACCTGGAGCCCGAGGAGCGGGCCCGGATCGACTCCTACGTCACCGGCGTCTGCCAGGCCCTCGGCGTCACCCTGGGACCGTTCCACTGCGAGCTGCGGCTGCCCGCCGGGGACCCCGTGCTCATCGAGATCGGCGCCCGGCTGGCCGGCGACCACATCTGCGATCTCATCGAGCTGGCCACCGGTGTGTCCCTGCCGCGGATCATGCTCGCCGCGTACGCGGACCTGCCCCTCGAGGAGGTGGCGCCGGCCCGGGTGCCCTCCGCGAAGTACGCCGCGATCCACTTCTTCACGGCTCCGGGCCTGGCCACCCTTTCCCGGGTGGACGGCTGGGAGTCGATGACGCGGGACGAGTCGGTCGTCGAGGCCGAGCTCTACCTCTCCCCGGGTGACGACGTTCCCCCCATGCAGGACTTCCGCGGACGCATCGGCCATGTGATCTACCGGGCCGACTCCTTCGCCGACGCCGCCGCCGCCCGCGCGGCCTTCGGAAGGATGGTGCGCTTTGGCTGACCGTCTCGGGCCCAGTTACCTCGTCCTGAACCGCTACGACGACGAGTTCGGCGAGTACCACCGCTTCGTCGATCCCGACCGCTGCCGCCTGTTCTACCTCACCGTCCCCGACGGTCTGGGCGTTCTCGACACGGAGAGCGCCTGGGAGACCGTCGTCGTCGACGACCTCGAGTACGAGACGGTCCTGCCCGTCGCCCAGCGGCTGGTCCGGCAGTACGGCGAGTTCGACGGCATCGTCGGTCTCTCCGAGTACGACCTGGTCACGGCGGCCCGGCTGCGTGACGCCCTCGGCGTCCCGGGCTGGAGCGAGGACTTCGTCCTGGGCTTCCGGGACAAGGTGCGCATGAAGCACCTGGTCGAGTCCGCCGGACTGCCGGTGCCGCGGTACACGGACCTGACCGGTCCCGCCGTCACGGCCGATCACGTCGTCTCCGAGGTCGGCCTGCCCGTCATCCTCAAACCGCGTGCGGGAGCGGCGTCGAACGGGGTGCTCCGGATCGACGACAAGGAGTCGCTGGAGCACGCCCTGCAGAGCGTGGAGCGCGGCGCGTACGAGTGCGAGGAGTACGTCGCCGGCGAGATCTACCACGTGGACGGCGTCCGGCGCGGCGGCGGCTTCCACTTCGTCAGCGCGTCGGTCTACGTCAACACCTGCCTGGAGTTCGCCCAGGGGCTGCCGCTGGGGTCCGTGCTGCTGGACCCGGGGCCGCGCCGGGACGAGACGGTGGCGTTCGCGGCCGCGTGTCTGGACGCGCTGGCGCTGGACGACGGCCCGTTCCATCTGGAGCTGATGCGCCGGCCCTCCGGCGAACTGGTGTTCCTGGAGGTCGGGCTGCGGCCGGGCGGGGCCGAGGTGGCCTTCATCCACCGGGACCTGTACGGCATCGATCTGATGGGAGAGGCGTTCCGGGCCACCCTGGGTCTGCCGCCGCTCACCGCCGCCGAGGAGTTCCCGCGCCACCGGGCGGGCGGCTGGGCCCTGATGCCCGAGCCGCGTCCCCTGCCCAGCCGGGTCGTCGGGTGCCGGCCGGTGCGGGAGGAGATCCCCGAGGTGTACGAGGAGATCGTGCCGGCGGTGGGCGAGGTCTTCGACGGCACCGGCGGATACGGCCACGTCGGCGGGCGGTTCCGGCTCCGGGGCGCGGACGAGCGGGCCGTACGCGCGGCCGTGCTGCGGATCATGGACCGCTACCACCTGGACGCCGAGCCGGTGGCCGCGCGGACGGAACGGATCACCACGTGACCAAGGCACTCTTCCTCACCCTGAGCAAGGGCGGCGACGAACTGGTCGACGTGGAGTTCCGGGCCGCCACCGCGGCCGACGCGGACGCCGTGCACGCCCTGTCCACGCCGTTCATGGCCGACGGATCGCTGGTCCCCCGCACCCGGGAGACCTACGCGACCGCCGTCGAGGAGTTCTTCGTCCTCGACATCGAGGGCCAGATCGTGGCCTGTGCCGGTGCCGCCAGGGACGGCTCCTGGGCCGAGGTCTACAACTTCGCCGTCCATGAGAAGTGGCACGGCCACGGCCTCGGGCATGTGCTCCTCGCCAGCCTGATCATGGCCCTGCACGCCGAGAAGGTCGAGGAGGTGGTGCTCTTCTCCAGCACCACGGTCCGCTGGTTCGAGCGGCACGGCTTCGAGCGGATGGACGAGTCCGAGCTCCCGGCGGGCCGGATCGAGCGCATCGACCGCGAACGCGGGTCGGTGCCGCTGCGGCGGCGCACGCTGCGCGGGTACGACGCACCGGACGTGCTGGCCCGCATGAGGGGGCTGCGGGTGCGGTTCGAACGCTCCGGTGCCGAGTTCGCCTGGGACGGCGACTTCGACTCGCTCCTGCAGTTCACCGACCATCACGGCATCGAGACGGACTCGCGCTGCTGGGCGGGCGCCTGCGGTACCTGCCGTACCCGCCTGAAGAAGGGCACGGTCCACTACCACACCGAGCCCGGCGCGGATCTGGCGGGCGGGGAAGTCCTGCTGTGCACCGCTCAGCCGGTGACCGACCTGGTGCTGGACCTGTGAGCGGTTCCGAGCGGCGGGCGGAAGGCCCCCGGGCGGCGACGGGTCCGGTGCTCAGGATCGGGACCGGGCGGGCGGAGTCCCTCGACCCGGCGACCTGCATCGATCACGAGGGCGCCCTGGTCCTGGGGGTCCTGGCCGACCCGCTGGTCGACTACGAGCCCGCCACGGGACGGCTGCGCCCCGCCGCCGCACGCTCCTGGGACGTCGCCCCGGACGGCAGGAGCGTCTCGTTCGCGCTGCGCCCGGAGGTGGCCTTCCACCACGGCCGTGCGGTCACCGCCGAGGACTACGTGTACGCGCTGTCCCGGGTGGTCCGTCCGTCCACCGGCTCGCAGATCGCCTACCACCTCTCGGTGATCGAGGGCTTCGAGGACGTCCGGGCCGGGCGGGCGACCACCCTCGCCGGAGTGCGGGCCGCCGGGAAGCTGCGCCTGGAGGTCTCCCTCACCCGGCCCTTCCACGAGATCGCCGCCGTGTTCAGCCACCGCGTCACCGCCGCCGTCCCCCGCGAACTGTGCGAGGGCGACCCGGACGGCACCTTCCGGCAGTGGCCGGCCGGCACCGGGCCCTACCGGGTGAACCGCGCGGCCTCCGACGGCCGCCGGCTCGTCCTCGATCGGTTCACCGGCTACCACGGGGCCAACGAGGCTCATCCGGACGGCGGGCGCGGCCGGGTCGACAGGATCGAGTTCCACTACGTCGAGGACGAGGACACCGCCTACGAGGCGTGGCGGACGGGCGGGCTGGACCTCGTCGAGATCACCGGCCCCCGGGCCGCGGACGCGCGCCGCCATGAGGAGTCGTACCACCTCACCCCCTGTGCCTCGCTGACGTATCTGGGCTTCCCCGTGACGGTGGCGCCCTTCGACGATCCCGTGGTGCGCCGGGCCGTGGCCATGGGCATCGACCGGCGGCGGCTGTGCGAGGAGGCGGGCGGCGGCGAGTTCCCCCTGGCGCGCGGGATGGTGCCGCCCCGGCTGTCCGGCGACGGCGCGGTGCACACGCCGCTGGACGGCATCGGCTTCGACCCCGCCCGGGCCCGCGCGCTGCTGGCCGGGCGCGGGATACGGCCACGGAAGGTGTCCCTCGTCCATGACGCGGACAAGGGCCACGAGGCGTGGGTGGGCCTGGTCGCCGGTCAGCTGCGGGACAACCTCGGCTGGGAGGTCGAGCGGCGGGCGCTGCCCCGTTCCGCGTACCTGCGCTGGCTCGAACGTCCCGACGCCCTGTTCCGGGCGACCTGGGTGAGCGACTACCCCTCGCCCGACACGGTGCTGGCCCCGCTCTTCCACTCCGGCTCCGTCGGAGGAGGCGGCAACTACACCGGCTATCGCGACGCCCGGGTCGACGCGCTGATCGACTCGGCGCGGGGCCTGTCCGACCCCGTCGCCCGCCGGTCCCGTTACCGGGAGGCGGAGGCGGCGGTCTGTGCCGACCTGCCCGTTCTGCCGCTGTGGTACGGCGTGACGCGCCATCTGATCGCCGGCCCGGTGACCGCCGCGGACGGCGTCCTCATCGACCTCTTCGGGGCGCCCTCGCCCCGTGCGTTCGGAAGAAGTGAGACGTGAACACCCCCGTTGTCGCACCCTTCGGTACGTGGGACTCGCCGGTGACCTCCCGGCTCGCCGCGCGTGACGGCCGTCCCCCGGACAGCGTGCGCTGGCTGGGCGAGGAGCTGTGGTGGGCCGAGCCCCGGCCCGCCGAGGGCGGCAGGACCACCCTGATGCGCCGCGCCGGCGACGGCGTCCCCCGGCCCGTGCTGCCACTGCCGTGGAGCGCGCGCACCCGGGTGACCGAGTACGGCGGGTCCGCCTGGACCGGTGCGCACGGCCCCGACGGCCCCCTCGTGGTGTTCGTCAACGAGTCCGACCAGCGTCTGTACCGGTGGACGCCGGGGCAGGAGCCGAGGCCGCTGACCCCGCCGGGCGACCGGCCCGCGGCGCTGCGCCATGCCGATCCCGTCATCCCCCCGGGCCGGGACGAGGTCTGGTGCGTGCGGGAGGAGCACTTCGGTCCCGGCCCGCAGGACGTGCGCCGCGCCGTCGTCGCCGTACCGCTGGACGCGACGGCGGCCGCGAACCGCGCGGCGATACGGGAGCTGGCCCGCGGCCGCTTCCTGACGGGGGTGAAGGTCTCGCCCGACGGCCGGTACGCGGCCTGGCTCGGCTGGGAGCACCCCGCGATGCCGTGGGACGCGGCGGACCTGCGCGTGGCCCGTATCACCGAGGACGGCGGGTTCGCCGAGGCGCGCACGCTGTGCGGAGGCCCCGGGGAACCGGTCGCGCAGGTCGAGTGGAGCGACTCGGACACGCTGCTCGTGGCGATGGACCGGACCGGCTGGTGGAACATCCACCGCGTGGCCCGGGACTCCGGGACGGTGAGCGAGGTGTGCCCCCGGGAGGAGGAGTTCGCCGGTCCGCTGTGGCGGCTCGGCTCCCGCTGGTTCGCCCCGCTCGACGGCCGGCGGGTGGCCATACTGCACGGCACCGGGCCGCTGGCCCTCGGCGTCCTGGACCTGGAGACCGGGGAGCTGTCCCCGGCGGCCGGGGACCGCACCGAATGGACGCCGACGCTCGCCGTCGCGGGTTCGACGGTGGCCGGTGTCGCGGCGAGTCCGCTGACCGGCTTCGACGTCGTCTGCGTGGACACGGCCACCGGGCGGACCGAGGCGGTGGGCACCCCGCACCGCGATGTGGTGGACCCCGCCTATCTGCCGCGGCCGCGGCACAGGACGTTCCCCTCGGCGGACGGCCGCTCGGTGCACGCCTACGTCTTCCCGCCCACGAACCCGCGCCACCGGGGCGGGGACGAGCCGCCCCCCTTCATCGTCTGGCCGCACGGCGGCCCCACCAACCGCTTCCTGATGGGCCGCGATCTGACCGTCGCGTACTTCACCAGCCGCGGCATCGGCGTCGTCCAGGTCGACTACGCGGGCTCCACCGGATACGGCCGGGCCTACCGGGAGCGCCTCAACGGCCGGTGGGGGGTGGCCGACGTGGAGGACTGCGAGGCCGTCGCCCGCGCGCTCGCCGACGAGGGCACCGCCGACCCGCGCCGGATCGTCATCCGGGGTGCCAGCGCCGGGGGCTGGACGGCCGCCGTCTCCCTCGCGGTCACCGACACCTACCGGTGCGCGGTCCTGTACTTCCCCGTCCTCAGCCTCTCCGAGTGGGCCGCCCAGGACACCCACGACCTGGAGTCGCACTACCTCACCACCCTCGTCGGCGGGCCCGAGGAGATCAGGGAGCGCTGCGCGGAGCGTTCGCCGGTGAACCTGACGGACCGGCTCACCGCGCCGTTCCTGCTGGTGCAGGGGCTCCAGGACGCGGTGTGCCCGCCGGTGCAGTGCGAGCGGTTCCTGGAGCGGGTCCGGGAGCGGGGAGTGCCGCACACGTACCTCACGTTCCCCACGGAGGGCCACGGTTTCCGCGACGAGGAGACCCTGACGCGCTCGCTGGAGGCGGAACTCTCCCTCTACGGCGATGTGCTGGGATTCGAGACGAAGGACGTGACCGGTGCCGAACTCCCCCGCTGACACCCGGCCGGCCCCCGCCCGCCCCGCCGAGTCGCCGGTCCATGTCCACGTCCCCCAGGCCCGGGCGCTGGCCAGACTGCTGCCACGGCTGCGGGAACTCGAGGGCCGTACCGTCGTCGTCAAGATCGGCGGCCACGCCATGCTCCGCGCGGACCTCACCCGGGCGTTCGCCGAGGACGTCATGCTGCTGCGCTACGCGGGGCTCAGACCGGTGGTCGTGCACGGCGGCGGCCCGCAGATCAGCGCGCACTGCGAGCGGCTCGGCATCGAGCCGGCGTTCCGGTCGGGCCTGCGGGTGACCACCGCCGAGACGATCGACGTGGTCCGGATGGTGCTGGCCGGCCAGGTACAGCGCACGCTGGTCGGCCTGCTGAACGAGTACGCGCCGGTCGCCGTCGGCATGACCGGTGAGGACGCCCGCACGTTCACCGCCGTCCGGCGGTACGCGGAGGCGGGCGGGGAGCGCGTCGACATCGGCCTGGTGGGCGATGTGGCGGAGGTGGACCCGGGGGTGGTGGCCGATCACCTCGCCGCCGGCCGGATTCCCGTGGTCTCCGGGCCGGCGCCCGGCACCGACGGGCGCGTCTACAACGTGAACGCCGACACGGCGGCCGCCGCGCTGGCCGCCGCCCTGGGCGCCGACCGGCTCACCGTGCTGACCGACGTCCCGGGCATCCTGCGCGACTGGCCGGAGCCGGGGCCGGTGTGGGACCGGCTGACGGTCTCCCAGGCCCGCGGCATCCAGCCCGGACTGTCCGGCGGCATGCTGCCGAAACTCGAGGCCTGTCTGCGCGCCGTCACCGCGGGCGTGGCGGAGGCGCACATCCTGGACGGCCGTGACGAGCACGCGTTGCTGCTGTCCTACTTCGCCGACGAACCGCTGGGCACCCTTCTCGTGCCGGACGACGACGTCAGTCGGCGTCCGGCATGAGGCGGTGCAGGAGATAGCCGGCGTGCAGCCGGTTGCGGGCCCCGAGTTCGCTCATGATCTCGGAGACATGACGCTGACAGGTGCGCAGGGAGATCCCCAGCCGCTTGGCGATGACCTTGTCCTCCTCGCCGGAGACGAGCATGGCGATGACCGCCTCCCGGATCTCCGCGGACGTGAGGGACAGGCGCGAGCGGTCCAGCTCGGTGGGGAACGGCTTGGCGCTCACCCACAGGCTCTCGAACGTGTCGGCGATGAACTCGACGAGGTTGAGGTCCTTGACGAGGCAGGCGCCGAGCGGGTCCGAACGCAGCGAGATCACGGCGAACTTGCGGTCGAAGACGATGAGCCGCTGGAAGGAACTGGGCAGGGTCCTGACCTCGGCGCCCAGGCCCGTCACGTGTTCCACGTAGGTGCTCATCCCGGAGCTGAAGTGCGCCGAGTGCTGGTAGAGGGTGCGCATGCGCACTCCGCGGCGCAGCAGTTCCTCGGTCCGCGGCAGGGACTCCTGGAGGATCTCCTCCTTGCGCGCGCCGCCGGGCTGGGCGGTGAGGACCTCCGTCTCGCTCTGGTTGGCGAGGTTGGTGATGGTGTAGCGGACGTCGTCGAGATCGGAGAGGGCGCTGATCGCCTCCCGGCGGATGAGTTCGACCCTGCTCGACTCGTAGACGGCGTTCATTCGGGAGAGTTCGGAGTGCACCCGTTCGACCTCCTCCTGCTGCCGCCGGAGCTGCTCCATCACCGGGCCGAGGAGCCGGAAGCGCGCGGTCTCCGGAGCGACGGCGCTGAAGGTCCCCGGGGCTTCCGGTATCGGCCTCAGCATCTTGTATTCGACCAGCCGCTGAACCGATTGCTCAACCCGCTCGGGGGAAAGTCCAATTCCACTGGACAACTGGTCGAGTGTCACTTCGGATCTGGTGACCGCGTAGGCGTACACACGAGCGGCCTCATCGGTGAGGCGCGGCAAGGACCGGCCCGGCGATATGACCGCCATGTCCGTCATAGGGTACTTCCCTTCAGTTAGCCCGCTGATCAAGCCAGTGATCATACAGGGGGCGGATGTGGGTATCCGTCGTCCGGCGAGAGCCGGCGACCGGCCATGGGCCACATGGCACAACTGTTTCACCATTGAATGATTCAGCATTTAAGTAGCCGGGTTTGCCCCCCTTTGTCATCCGTGCGGATCTCCGCCATGCGTAACTGCGACAGCAGATTCCCTTGGACTCGCCGACCATGCCGACGCATAGTTATTCACGCGGCGGGCCACCGGTCGCCGCACTATCCGGGATTTCGTAATCCGAAATCCGTATTCCGTGAGCATGATGTGCGGGTTTTCAATGCTGCTTAGTTATTTTTCGCAGGCGGTCTATTTGCTGAGCGACCTGGGTTGGGGCTGACCTTCGGCGTTCAGGGAGGTTGAGAAACTGTGGAGTCTGTCCCACCGACGGACCATGTTCGGGAGCAGCTCTTCAGGTGGATCAGGAGTGATGATTTCTCATGCCTGGCGGGCAAGGCCTCGCTGCGCAAGGGAATGATGTCCTGCGCCCGGCTCGGCGAGCTGGGAGCCGAGGTGTCCACACGTGAGCTGCACGCAAGACTGCAAGAATTCGTGCGGGGCCGGCTGACGCCCACGGAGAACTTCCACACCTTCGTCGCCATCTTCACCGGCCCGCTGGGAATAGCCGAGATGGAATTCGAGAAGCTGCTGTGGCAGCAGCTGGCGGATCTGCACGAGCTGGACCGCGATCTCTATCAATGGGCCCCCGAAGTGGCGGCAGACCCGGATTCCAGCGAATTCGGCTTCAGCGTGGTCGGCCACCCGTTCTTCGTGGTCGGTCTGCATGGCCGATCGTCGCGCGTGTCCCGCCGCTTCTCGCAGCCCGCCCTCGCGTTCAACTCGCATCACCAGTTTCAGCGGCTGAAGCAGAACGGGACGTTCGAGGGACTGAAGAAGAGGATCCGGGAGCGGGAAATGCGGCTCCAGAATTCACTCAACCCGAATCTCGCGGACTTCGGTGAGGCATCCGAAGCGCGCCAGTATTCCGGCCGGGCCGTCGAGCCGACCTGGACCTGCCCGGTCTTTCCCCCCGTACGCGCCGCCGGGCCGGGCGGGCAGCAGGAGACGACGGTACGGACAGGAGAGGAAACATGAGCGGTCGAACCAGAACCGCGGTCGTGACGGGGGCTTCCTCCGGATTCGGCAGAGCCATCGTCAAGCGGCTGGCCGCCGACGGGCGCCCCGTCGTCGCACTGGCCCGGCGCAAGGACCGGCTCGAGGCACTGTGCGAGGAAGCCGGGCCGGAGAGCCGGATACTTCCCCTCGCCGTCGACATCCGGGACGGCGACGCCGTGGCAGCGGCTCTCGGCGCGCTCCCGGAGGAATTCGCGGACGTGGAAGTCCTCGTCAACAACGCGGGCCTGTCCCGGGGGTTCGGCCCCGTGCAGGCGGCGGACCCGGCGCACTGGCAGGACATGGTCGACACCAATGTCATGGGCCAGCTGCACTGCATCAAGGCCGTACTGCCCGCCATGCTCGGAGCGGGCGGCGGGCACATCGTCAACATCGGTTCCATAGCCGCGCTTTACCCGTACTCCGGGGGCAATGTCTATGGCGCCACAAAGGCCTTCACGCATCAGCTCAGCCTCAGCCTCCGCACGGATCTCGAAGGCACCGGAGTGCGGGTGAGCTGCATCGCTCCCGGTATGGCGCGTACCGAATTCGCCCTCGTGCGTTTCGACGGCGACGAACAGCGCGCCGACGCGCTCTACCAGGATGTGGAGCCGCTGTCCGCGGACGACATCGCCGAGGCCGTCCACTGGTGCCTGTCCCAACCGGCCCGGGTCAACGTGAACATGATCGAAATCATGCCCACCTCCCAGCCGTTCGGCCTGGGATTCCGTACCACCACCACACGGAGGAGCGCCGACTGATGTCGCGTGTCTGGAGCACCAACGACTGGGACCCGCTGGAGGAGATCGTCCTCGGCACGGCGCAGGGGCTGACGCCCCCGCCCGTCGACGAATCGGTCCGCCACTTCTTCGAGCCGCCCGCCGACGCCCATCTGGAACAGGTGCCGGCGGACACCCTCAAGCGTGTCGTCGAGGAGGCCGAGGAGGACTTCCGCGACCTCGAGGAACTGCTCGGCCAGGCCGGCGTCACCGTCCGCCGGCCCGAACCGCTGCGCCCCGGCCAGGAGTTCGCCACCCCCGGCTGGCAGTCCGTGGCCATGCACGCGCTGATGCCCCGTGACTGCCTCCTGGTGGTCGGCGACACGGTCATCGAGGCGCCCATGGCGATGCGGGCCCGCTACTTCGAGACCATGCCGTTCCGGCGCCTGCTCGGCGAGTACTTCGACGACGGCGCCACCTGGCTGGCGGCCCCCAAGCCGGAGCTCGACGCGAGCACCTACGTCTACGAGCCCGGCCGCTCGGTCGTCGCCGAGAACGAGCCGCTGTTCGACGGCGCCAATGTGCTGCGCTGCGGCCGCGACGTCTTCTTCAACGTGAGCAACACCGGCAACCGCAAGGGCGCCGAGTGGCTGCGCCGCGCCCTCGGCCCGGAGTACCGCGTCCACGAGATGTCGATCTGCTCCGACCACGTCGGGACCACGCTGCACATCCTGCGCCCCGGCCTGCTGCTCGCCAACTCCGCCCGGCTCGGCGAGGACAGCATCCCCGAGCCGCTGCGCCGCTGGAAGACCATCTGGGTCGACGAACCCGAGGACGACGGCTACGCCTTCACCTGGCCGAGGGCCTCGGTCTGGATCGGGATGAACATCCTGGCGCTCGGCCCCGACCGCGTCATCGTGCCCGACAACCAGACCCGCGTCATGCGCCAGCTCGAGGCCGCCGGCATCGAGCCCGTGCCCGCGCGGTTCCGCCACGGACGCACCTTCGGCGGCGGCTTCCACTGCTGTTCCCTGGACACACGGCGCACCGGTGAACTCGGTGACTACCTCTGAGCCCTCCGCGGCATCGGACGTGCGCGTCGCCGGGCTGCGCCGCTACCCGGTGAAGTCGATGCGGGGCGAGGACCTCGCCCACGCCGACTTCACCGCGCGCGGCATGACCGGGGACCGCTCCTGGGCCGTGACCTTCCCCGACGGACGGGTCGGCAGCGGCAAGAGCTGGAAACACGTCCGGCGCGTCGACGGGCTGCTCGGTTACACGGCCGGGACGGCCGACGGCCGGGTGCGGGTGCGCACCCCGGACGACCGCGTGCTGGCCGCCGGGGACCCGGACCTGGACGAGGAGCTCAGCCGCCTCGCCGGCACCGCCGTACACCTCGGCCGGGAACAGGACGTGTCGCACTTCGACTGCGCGGCGGTCCATCTGCTGTCCCGGCCCGCCCTGGCACGGCTGGCCGCGCGGATGCCGGCCGAGGCGCGGCAGGTCCTGGTCGACCGGTTCCGCCCCAATCTCCTCCTGGACGGTGAGTCCTTCCTCGAGGACGACTGGGTCGGCGCCAAGGTGGCCGTCGGTCCCGAAGTGGTCCTGGAGATCACCGAGCGCACCGAGCGCTGTGTCATGACCACCCTGCCGCAGGCCGGTCTGCCCGCGGCCCGGACCGTGCTGCGGACGCTCGTCGAAGAGTTCGACACCTGCCTCGGCGTGTACGCCAGGGTCATCACGGGCGGGCGCGCGGCGCTCGCGGACCCCGTACGGGTCTGCTGACTTCGGGCGGGAGGGCCCGGCCCCGTCGATGCCCCGGGCCCTTCCGTCCGAACCCCTTTCTGCGACACCGGAAGTCCACACCACCGACATGCGTAAAGTGACTTACTCAGTGAGCGCCGACCAGACCGGTCGCCTGCTGGGGGACTGGCTCGAGGACGGCCCCGCCTACCTCGCGCTGGCCAAGGCGTTCCGTGCGCTGATCACGGACGGCCGGCTGCCGGCCGGCACCCGGATACCCTCCGAGCGTGTCCTGGCCGCGCAGTGCCGCATCGGCCGCAACACGGTCACCGCCGCCTACAGCCTGCTGCGGACCGAGGGCTATCTGGAGGGCCACCGCGGCGCGGGCACCTTCACGGCGTTGCCGCCGGGACACCAGCGGGTCCGCACGGCGCCCCAGGACGCGCGCCGGTTCCCCGAGAACCGCATCGACCTCGCCGTGGCGCAGGTGCCGGCGCCGGAGCCGCTGCTCGCGGAGGCGGTGCGCGACGCGGCCTGCCACGTGGGCAAGTACACCGACGGTCCGGTGCACGACCGGGTGGGGCTGCGCGAACTGCGGCAGGCCATCGCCGACCGCTACACCCGGCGCGGTCTTCCCACGTCGGCGGACGAGATCATGGTGACGACGGGTGCCTACCAGGGGTGGGGACTCCTGCTGCGGCTGACGGCCCAGCGCTTCGACCCCGTCCTGGTCGACGCGCCGACCTATCCGGACGCCGTACAGGCCATCCGGTCGATCGCCGGACGGCCCCTGCCGGTCGGGCTCGGTCCCGAGGGCTGGGATCCCGAGCTGCTGGTGTCGGCCTGCCGCCAGGCCCGGCCCGTCCTCGCCTACCTCATGCCGGACCATCACAACCCGACGGGACACGTGATGCCGGACGAGGTGCGCGAGGCCGTCGCCGCCGGAGCCCGCCGGTCCGGGACACTGCTCGTGGTCGACGAGACCCTCTCCGAACTCACCCTGGAGGGCCCCGCACCACGGCCCATGGCCGCCTTCGCGAGCCGCGGCCAGGTCGTGACGATCGGCTCCCTGTCCAAGATCTTCTGGAGCGGGCTGAACCTGGGCTGGATCCGCGCGACCCCGTCCCTGATCAGCCGGCTGGCCGCCCTGCGGGGCCCCGGTGACGCGGGCAACTCCGTCGTCAACCAGCTCATCGCCCGCAGGCTGTTCGACGACTACGACGCCGTGCTGCGGGAGCGGCGGCTGACCCTGTCGGCCCGGCGGGACCACCTCGTCGGCGCCCTGCGGCGGCACCTGCCCGAGTGGACGTTCTCCCCGCCACGGGGCGGACTGTGTCTGTGGGTGGACCTCGGGGAGCGCGTGAGTTCCCGGCTGGCCTGCGCGGCGGAGGGCCTCGGTGTGGACATCCTCACCGGCTCCCGGTTCGCCGTCGAGGGAACGCTCGACAACCGGCTGCGCCTGCCGTTCGTCCAGCCCCCCGACGTCCTCTCCGAGGGCGTGGAGCGGCTCGCGGCGGCGTACGCCGCCGTCCGCGGCCACCGGTCCCGGCCGACGGCTCACGCCCTGCTCGCGGCGTGAGCCGCACCTCTGCCGGACCACCACCGCGCCACCGGCCGGTGTGAGGCTGAACGCGTCGACAGCGAAGGAACCGGAGGAGGTGACAGACATGAAGGCTTACATCAAGCCCGAGGCCAAGAAGGTGGACCAGGCCACCATCGTCGCCAACGTTCGTTAGCGGCCGGAGTGCCACGCCTCCGCGGAGGCGTGGCACTCGCTTTCACCAGCAGGAAACGCGCGGAGAAGTAGGTAGCACCATGTGCGGGATCGCGGGATTCGCCCATACCGACGGAACGCATCTGGACGGGGGCGCCGACCAGATTCTGCGGAACATGGCACGCGCCCTGCGGCCGCGCGGTCCCGACGACATGCAGGTCCACCACGCCGGGCAGGCCAGCATGTCCTTCACCCGGCTCGCCCTGATCGACCCGGCCGGCGGCCGGCAGCCGTTCGTCAGCGCGGACGGCCAGGTGATCCTCGCCGCCAACGGCGAGGTCTACAACCACCGCGAGCTGCGCAAGGAACTGAGCGGGACGGTGGAGTTCCGCAGCGGCTCCGACTGCGAGGTACTGCTCCACCTCTATCTGCAAAAGGGCCTCGACTTCCTCGACGACGTCCGCGGGATGTTCGGCATCGCCGTCATCGACCTGCGCGAGCAGCGAGTGGTCCTGGCCCGCGACCGCCTCGGCATCAAGCCGCTGTTCTACAGCGTCCAGGGCCCGACCCTCCTGTTCGGCTCCGAGATCAAGGCGCTGTTCGAGCACCCGCGCTGCCCGCGCGAACTGGACTGGCCCGCGGCGCTGGCCGACCAGAGCCTGAACGCGGCCCCGGTCATGTCCGACGCGGCGCCCACCACCTGGTTCAAGGGCATCGAGCACGTGCCGACCGGCTCCCTGCTCACCATCGGCCTGCGCGACGGCCGTGTCCGGGAACACCGCTACTGGAGCCTTCCCGAACCCGTCGGCGCCGAGCGGCTTCCCGAGCGGAGCGTGATCGACGGCCTCACCGAGCTGCTGCGGTCCTCCGTCGACGAGTGCCTGGTGGCCGACGCCGAGATCGGCGTGCTCCTCAGCGGCGGCCTGGACTCCGCGGGCGTGGCGGCACTGGCCGCGCACACCGGGACACACACGTTCTCCGCGCTGACGGGGAGCACCCTCGTCAACGGTGACGCGCGCTACGCGCAGCAGACGGCCCGCGCCCTGGGACTGCCCAACCACCAGGTCGCCCTCGGCGCCGACCGGGTGCCGGCCCCCGACGAGTGGCGGCAGCTGCTGTGGCTGATGGAAACGCCGCTGTGCGGGCCGGAGCAGTTCTACAAGAGCGAGATGTACCGCTACGCGCGGGCCGAACGCCCCCTGCTCAAGGCGATGCTGCTCGGCTCGGGAGCCGACGAGTTCAGCGGCGGCTACAGCGTCGACCTGGCCGGCGGCGGCACGTGGGACGACTTCCTCGCCAACCTCGGCGACCTGGCCCGCCGCCGGGCCCTCGGCGGCGCCGGAGCGGTGTCCGTCTGGTGGGAGGGCACCGAAGCCCCGCTGCTCACCGACGAGGCGGTGCACGCCTACGCGCCCGGGGCCTTGGACGACGTCTACGGCGCCTACCTCGGCTGGAAGTTCCGGGACATGCAGCAGTACAACTTCTGGGTCGAGGACCGTACGGCCTCCGGCAACGGAGTCGAGGCGCGCGTGCCCTTCCTGGACCACCGCATCGTCGAACTCCTCGCCCGGGTGCCCCGCGCCCACCGCGAGCGGCTGTTCTGGAACAAGCGGGTCGTGCGCGAAGCCCTGGCCGGTGTGCTGCCCGCCGAGGTCCTGGCCCGGCCCAAACTGGCCTTCTACGAGGGCGACGGCGTACGCCACACCCACCGCACCTTCGTCCGCATGCTCACCCGCGACGGCTTCGAGCTGGTCGAGGAGGCGCTCTCCTCCCCCGGCGCCGCGCGGTACGTCGACGCGGACAACCTCCGCGAGACCCTGCGCCGCCTGCGGGACGGACGAAGCGGCACCCACGTCGAACTGCTGCTGCGGATCGTCAACCTCGGGCTGCTCGACCGGATGGCCGCCGACGTGCCGGTGAACCGCGCCCCGCACGGCGAGACCCCGTACGCCCTGCGCGCCGCCGACTTCGACGGACCCGAGGTGCTCGGCGTCCTGGAGCCGCCGCGGTGCACCGGATCGTCCGTGCTGCGCCTCGCGCCCGGCGTCCTGGTCCTGGACGACGCCCCGGGCGAGAACACGTCGTACGTCGCCGTCGACGGAGCCCTGCGCTACGTCATCGACCACGGCACCCACACCGACTGGCTCAGGCTGCTGCGCGGCCTCGACGGCCACCGCACACTCGGCGAACTGGCCGCGGTCACCGGCTGCGCGCTGGACGCGATGCGGCCCCTGCTGGAGGAGTCCCTCGACAGCGGCCTCCTCGAGTTCGCTCGCGAGCGGGAACAAGAGGGAGGAACACAGGGATGACAGCACACGTCTACTGGGACGCCGTCTGGCGCACCGACGAGGGCCGGGACGACTGGTCACGGCCGCACCCGTGGGTCGCCGACACCGTCGGCCCGCTGCGCGCACGCGGCGGACGGGACATGCTGGACCTCGGCTGCGGGATCGGCCGGCACGCGCTCCACTTCGCCGCCGAGGGATTCACCGCCCACGGCATCGACCGCAGCCCGGCCGCGATCGAGCACGCCCGGCGGGAGAACACCCGGCACGGGCTCACGGCCCGCTTCGACACCGGCGACTTCACCGAACTGCCCTACCCCGACGACAGCTTCGACCTCGTCCTGGCCTTCAACGTGGTCTACCACGCGGACGAGGACGGCCTCCGCCGGGCGCTGGCCGAGATCCGCCGGGTACTGCGCCCGGGCGGGATCTACCAGTCCACCATGCTGTCCAAGCGCAACACCGAGTACGGCAAGGGCATCGAGGTCAGCCGGAACACCTTCCGGCAGCCGGACGCGTCCGACGACAAGGTGCACCCGCACCTGTACACCGACGCCGCCGACCTGGTGCGCCTGCACGAGGGGTTCCAGCTGCTCAGCGCCGCCGACGCCGAGCACGCCCCGGGGTCCTGGCACTGGCACTGCCTGTTCGAGACGGCGGGGGGTGCCCGCGGATGACCACGAAAGCCGCCCGCCTGCGCGAGCTGCTGGAGCGCGGGCGGATCGCCCGGATCATGGGAGCCCGGGACGGGCTGACCGCCCGCCTGGTGGAAGACGCCGGCTTCGACGGCGTATGGGCCTCCAGCTTCGAGCTCTCCGCCACCCGCGGCCTGCCCGACCTGGGCCTGCTCACCATGTCGGAGTGCCTGACGGCGGCCGCCCAGATCGACGAGGCCACCACCCTGCCCGTGCTCGCGGACTGCGACACCGGTTTCGGGGGCAGGGCCAACCTGGTCCGCACGGTCCAGCAGTTCGAGCGGGCCGGCATCGCGGGCGTCGCCTTCGAGGACAAGGTCTTCCCCAAGCGCAACAGCTTCCTGGAGGGCGGTCAGGACCTGGAGGACGCCGAGGAGTTCGCCGCACGCCTGGAGGCCGCGTCCCACGCACGCGTGGACGGCGACTTCACGATCGTCGCCCGCACCGAGGCCCTGATCGCCGGTGCCGGCATGGACGAGGCGCTGCGCCGGGCCCACCTGTACGCGGACGCGCACGCCGACGCGATCCTCATCCACTCCAAGCGGAGCGACGCCCAGGAGATCGAGGAGTTCCTGCGGCGCTGGCAGCGGCGCAAGCCGGTCGTCGTGGTGCCCACCACCTACCCCCACTGGTCGCTGGACCAGGCGGCGACGGCGGGCGTCTCGATGGTCGTCCACGCCAACCACGCGCTGCGCGCCGCCGTCACGGCGATGCGCGAGGTGCTCGCCGAGATCGCCCTGCGCGGCGGTACGAGCACGGTCGAGGGGGACATCGCGTCGATGAAGGAGCTGTTCGAGCTCACCGGTGTGTCGCACTGGGAAAGGCTGGGTGGGTGATGGACGCCCAGGCCTTCTGCGGCGCGCTGGAACGCCGGGGCTACGGATTCTTCAGCGGCGTTCCGTGCTCCTACCTCAAGGGCCCCTTCGCCCTGCTGGAGCAGCACCCCACGTACCTGCCGGCCCCCAGCGAGGGCATCGCGCTGTCCCTGGCCGCCGGAGCCGAGCTCGGCGGCACCCGGGCCGCCGTGCTCATCCAGAACTCCGGGCTCGGCAATCTGCTCGATCCCCTCACCTCGCTGCTCCTGGCCTACGACGTCCCCGTGCTCATCGTGGCGAGCCTGCGTGGCTGGCCGCGGCCGGAGGACGACGAGCCGCACCACGCGGCCATGGGCGCCGGGACCCTGGGCACCCTCGAGGCCATCGGCGTCGCGCACGGCATCCTGGACGGCGACCCGGCCGGCCTGGAGGCCCTGCTCGACCGCGCGGAGCGGGAGCGGGAGCGGCGGCGGCCGTTCGTCATCCTGGTACCCAAGGGGACGATCGGCACCTGCGCGGTGCCGGCGGGCGGCGAGCGGGAGGAACCCGCACTCGACCGGCAGGAAGCCGTCGGGGTCATCGCGGCCCGGCTCACCGACGAGCTGACGTTCAGCACCACCGGCATGATCAGCCGTGAGCTGTTCGCGGCGGCCGACCGCCCCGAGAACTTCTACATGCAGGGTTCCATGGGCCACGCCATCGGCCTGGGCCTCGGCGCGGCGGTGACGCTGCCGCACCGCAAGGTCGTCGTGATCGACGGCGACGGCGCCGCCCTCATGCACCTGGGCGGTTCGGCCCTGGTGGGCGAGCGCGGACCGGCCAACCTCACGCACATCGTCCTCGACAACGGGTCGTACGACTCCACGGGCGGCCAGCGTGCCGCGCGCCTCGCCTGGGCCGAGCTGGCCCTGGCCCTCGGGTACCGCACCGCGCGGACCTGTGCGACGGCGGCGGAGCTCGCGGCCCACCTGGACAAGATCGCCGCTCTTCCCGGCCCGCATATGGTGGGCGTGCCGATCCGCCGCGGAAGCTCCTGGACTCCGCCGCGCATCACATCGGCGCACACCAACAGCGAGGTCAGGGCCCGCTTCCAGCAGGCGGCCACCCCGACGAGCCCCCTTGACGGACCCGAGGAGCCTGCCCAGTGATCACCATCGCGCACATCAGCGACCTGCACCTGGACGGAGGGCCGCGGGCCACCGAACGGGCCTCACGGGTGGCGTCGTTCCTCCGGAGGATGCCCGGGCCCGTGGACCTGGTGCTGGTCACCGGCGACATCGCCGACCACGGCAGCGGCGACGAGTACGCCGAGGCCGCGGCGCTGCTGGAGCTGCCCTTCCCCGTGCTGACCCTGCCCGGCAACCACGACCGCCGGGCGGCGTTCCGCGCCGGGCTGCTCGGCGAGAGCCCCGCCGACGACGAGCTGAACCGGGTCGTGCGCACCGACAGCGCGGTGTACGTCCTGTGCGACTCGACCATCCCCGGTCAGGACGACGGCGTGCTCACCGACCGCACCCTGGCCTGGCTCGACGAGACCCTCGCCGCGCACACCGGCGAACTGCCGGTCTTCGTCTGCTTCCACCACCCGCCGGTCGTGCTGCACCTGCCCTATGTGGACCGGATCAGGCAGTCCGGCGAGGACCGGCTCGCCGCGGTGCTGAACCGGCACCCGCAGGTGGTCGCCGTGCTCTGCGGCCACGCCCACACGGCCGCGGTGACCACGTTCGCCGGCCGTCCGCTGTGCGTCGGTCCCGGGATCGCCTCGACCGTGCCGCTGCCCGCGGAGGGCCTGCCCGAGGTCTGCTTCGACCTGCCGCCCATGATCGCCCTCCATGTCCTCGACGACGAGCGCCGTCTCGTCACGCACTACCGCGCGGTCGTCTGACGGCCCGCACGAGCAACCGGACGACGCCACCCCATGAAGAGAGTCCTCATAGCAGGGCGCGGAGCCATCGCCGGGCGCGCCGTCGCGAGCGCCCGCGCGGCGGGACTGTCCACGGTCGCCGTGGTCGCCGTGTCCGATCCCCAGCAGGCGCACGCCCTGGGCGCGGACGCCGTCGAGTACCTGGAGGGCTCGGGACCGGCGGAGACGTACGACAACGCCGAGCGCGTCGCCGAGGCCGCGGTGCGGTGCGGCGCCGATCTCGTCCATCCGGGGCACGGCGCGCTGGCCGAGGACCCCGGACTGCCCGCGCTGCTGGAACGGGCCGGCATCGGCTGTGCCGGGTCCGGTCCCGGCCCGCTGGCGACCGTGGGCGACAAGAGCCTGGCCGTCGCCGCGGCGGCGCGGCTGGACGTACCGGTGCTGCCGCACGCGACCGGCCGCACGGCGATCGCCGGGCTGATCGCCCGGGTGGGTTTCCCGCTCGTCCTCAAGCCCCGCACCGGACGCTACGGCCAGGGCGTGCGGGTGGTCCGCTCGGCGGCCGAGGCGGAGCGGGTGCTGGCCACCGATCCCCATCCGGAGGCGGAGAACTGGTACGCCGAGCGGTACCTGGAGGACGGCCGTGTCGTCGGCGTCACCGTCGCGGTCGACCGGGAGGGCCGCGTGGCGGGCCTCGGGGAGCGGGAGAGCCTGCTGATCGCGGGGCACCTCAAACTGCTGGACGCCGCCCCGGTGCTCGGCACCGGCGCCGAGCTGGTCGAGAGCATGCGGCGGGACGCGTTCCGGCTGGCCGGCCGGATCGGCCTGCGCGGGGTGGTGACCGCCGAGTTCCTGGTGAGCGCCGGGCGTTACTTCTTCCTGGAGGTCAACCCGCGCCTCACGGGTGCCTACCGCATGTCGGAGCTGCAGACCGGCGTGGACGTCATCGCGCTCCAACTGGCCCTCGCCCAGGGCCGCACCCTCGATGCGCACACCCCGCTCGTCGACCCCGCCGTGCACTGCGCGGAGGCCAGGCTCTTCGTCCGGCCCGGGACGCCCCGGCCCGGCAGGCTGAGCGGGCTGCGCCTCGCCCCGGCCTCCGGCGTCACCTACGCCTGCGCCCTCGACCGGACACGCCCGGTCGCTCACGACAGCATGCTCGCGCAGGTGCTGGCCCGCGCGGCGAGCCGGGACGAAGCGGTCCGGCGGGCCGTGGACGCCGTCGAGGCGAGCGAGGTGTCGGGGATACGGCACTACGGCGACGAGATCGTCGACTGGTTCACCCACCACATGGCCGCGTCACCGCGATGACCGGCCCGCCCCAGGAGGATGAGATGGACGGCACAGACCCCTTCTCCCCGGTCCGTTTCGCCGTGGACCCCGCACTGGCGAGCCGTATCGCCGAGGCCGGCGACGACGCCGGGCGGGACGGGGAGGTCCGGGAGTTCGCCCGTGTCCTGCGCCGGTACGCCGCCGGGCACCTCGGCGGCCGGCCCGGTTGTTTCGTGCTCACCGGGCTCGGCCACCTCGACGACGCCGCCGCGCGGCGCTTCACCCTCGCGGCCTCGGGGATGCTCGGTGACGTGATGCCGCAGGACTTCCAGGGGGCGCCGCTGCGCGAGGTGAAGGACCGGGGGCTGCGGCTGGAGGCGGCGACGGCCCGCTACTCCGACACCCGGCAGGGCGGGAACCTGCACACCGACGGCTTCCACCGGCCGGGCCGGGTGCCGGACTGCTTCACGCTCTTCTGCCTGCGGCAGGCCCGGCGCGGCGGAGCCCTGGTCATGGTCCACGTACAGGACATCCTGAGGGAGCTGCGGGACCGCCCGGACGTACTCGCCGTGCTGAGCCGGCCGTTCCACTTCGACACCCGGGACGAGACCCCCGGCGTACCGCGGACCGTGCGGCGTCCCGTCCTGGACTTCGCGGACGGCACCCCCCGCGTCCACTATCTGCGTACCTACGTGGAGGCCGGGCACCGCCGCGAGGGCGTCGAGCCGCTGACCCCGGAGCAGGTCGCCGCGCTCGACCATCTCGACGCGCTGCTGGCACGCGAGGACCTGCACACCGTGGGGCGGCTGCGGCCGGGCGAGATGGTCTTCATCGACAACCGCTCCGTCGTCCACGGCAGGACGCCCTTCGAGGACGGCGAGGAGCCGGCCGGCGGCCGGCTGATGTTCCGCACCTGGATCGCCACCGGCTGAAGCGGCCTTCCGGCCCCGGCGCCCCGGCACCGGGGCCGCACCCGTCCGTCACGGCGCCGCGGCACCGGCCCGCTCGGCCGTGTCCCGCTCGGCGAGCCGCACGACACTCGGCACCGCCGCCCCGGCCCCGACCATCACACCGCACAGGGCGATCCAGCCCAGCGGGCCCGCCGCGAGGCACAGGGTGCTGAGCACGGGCGGGCCGACGGCGGTACCGAGACCGGTGCCCAGGCCGAACACCCCCTGGTACTCGCCTTGCGCATGCGCGGGCGCGAGCCCGAAGGACACCGCGTACTCGCCGGCGGTGAAGACCATCTCGCCCACGGTGAGCACCGCCGTCCCGGCGAGCAGCAGGGCCACCGCGGCGGTCTGGGGCACCTGGGCCGCCGCGTGGACCAGCAGCACCGCTGCCGCTATGGCCGGGCCGCTGCGCCGCAGCGCGCGGGCGCCCTCCCCGGGCGTCTCCACTCCCCGCGCGACACGGCTCTGGAACACGACGACCAGAACGGAACTGAGGGCGAAACAGAGGGAGACCGTCCATCGGGGAGCCTGTGTGTGCTCCGCGATCCAGACCGGCATCAGCACCGCCAGGAAGGGCTCGAACATGACCAGGACGCCCGCCAGCAGGCTGACCGCGACGAACGGCCGGTCGGCCAGCGCGCGCTTGCGCGTTCCCGTACCGGGGTCCTGGGGGTGCGGCGGCAGGTGGCCGAGGCGCGCCACGAGGACCGCGGCGAGCAGATAGGACGCCATGTCGGCGAGCAGGGCGACCGTGTAGCCGGTCCTCGAGTCCAGTTGCAGCACGATGCCGCCCAGCAGGGAACCGCTGACCATCGCCAGGTTCTGCAGGGAGTACAGCCGGGCCCGGTACTGGACCTTGTCCTCCCCGCCGACGTGCGCGATCAGCGCACCGCTGATCGCGGGGAAGGCGCCCTTGCCCAGGGCCACGAGGGCGATGACCACGACGAAGCCCGTGAAGTCGCGCACCGTCAGCAGCGCCGCCGACGCGGCCGCCTGCACCAGCAGGCCCGCCACCCCGACCTCGCGCGGCCCGAACCGGTCCGCGAGGCGCCCCGCGGCCGGGCCGGCCAGCAGCCCGACCAGTGACGCCACGGTCAGTCCGGCGACGACCCGGGAGGTCGGCAGGTCCACGATCCTGACGAAGAACAGCACCTGGAGCGGGGTCCACACGCCGGTGCCCAGATAGCGGGCGAAGAGCGCGGCGGTGAGCGAGCGCCGCGGGCCCGGGGAGAGGGGCGCTCGGCGCCCTTGCGCCCTCACCGGGCCGCCAGCAGGGGTGTGACGATCTCCTTGAGCCGCTCCTGCGCCGCCTGCGGCGAGTCGGTGTCGACGATGTCCCAGCCGTAGTCCCGCGCCCAGCCGAGCAGGACCTCGCGCACCGCCGTCTGGTGCCGCAGGAAGTCCTCCGGCCGGCAGCGCGGATCGCGGCCGCATTCGTACGGGCTGAAGTCGCCCTTCTTGCGGCGCAGCGCCTCCTCGGGCGTGACGTCGAAGTAGACGATGCGGTCGACCGGGGCGATCGCGTCCATGATGGCCTCGACCAGGCCCCGGTGGGTGCCGGCGAGCAGTTCGGCGGCGGCGTGCTTGGCCCAGTACCCGTCGAGGACGACGAGTTCCTCCTCGGCGGCTGCGGCGTAGTGCGCGGCCATGGTGTTCATCCAGCCGAGGAACAGCATGCGCGCCGGGGAGGGCATCTCGGCGATGCACACCCGTATCTCCTGCTGCCGGGTGCCGCGCAGGAAGCGGGCCTCGGGCATGACGGACTCGTCGAACAGCTGCCATTTGCTCAGTGTCCGGAAGGACACGCCCAGTTCCCCGGCCCAGTCGGCGAGCCGGGCGAGCTGGGTGCTCTTCCCGGCGCCGTCCGGACCGTCCAGTGCGATGATCAAGGTTGTCCTCTTCCCTTCTGTCCGGGCCCGGCCGTGCGGGTGCGGGCCTCAGAACGTTCCGAAGTACTCGCGGTGCTCCCATTGCGTGACCTCGCCCGGTTCCACCGGGCCCGCCTTGGCCAGCCATTCGGCGAACCGCGCGCTCTCGCTGCGCTTGAGCCGGACCAGGCACTCCGTCAGCGGGGCCCCCAGCAGTTCGCGGCACAGCGCGCTGTCCGCGAGCGCGGTCACCGCCTCGTCCAGGTCCCTCGGCACCACGCGGGCGTCCGGCGCGTGCGGATCGGTGGCCGGGGCGCCGGGACGCAGCCCCCGCTCGACGCCGTCCAGGCCGGCCGCGAGCTGCGCCGCGAGGTACAGGTAGGGGTTCGCGCAGGGCTCGCCCAGCCGGTTCTCGACGTGGGTGGCCGGTTCTCCCGGCGCGCCCAGCACCCGGACCATCGCGCCCCGGTTCTCCGGGCTCCACACGACGCGGTCCGGGGAGAGGGAGTACCGCTCGGCGAGGCGCCGGTAGCCGTTGACCGTCGGCACGCAGAGCGCGGAGACGGCCCGCGCGTGCTCCAGCAGTCCGCCGACGTAGGCGGCTCCCGTCTCCGACAGCGGCGAGGCGCCGTCCTCGGCCGTGAAGGCGTTGCGGAGTTCCCCGCCCGGGGCCGCCTCCCGGAACAGCGACTGGTGCAGGTGCCAGCCGCTCGGGTCGAACCCGGCGATGCCCGGGAGGGCCATGAACGAGGCGTGGTGGCCCTGCCGGGCGGCCACCTGTTTCGCCACCGTGCGGAACAGCAGCATCGCGTCCGCCGCGGCCAGCCCTTCCATCGGGTCGAAGGTGAACTCCACCTGCCCCGGCCCCGCCTCGTGCTCCACGCTGCGCAGCGGCAGCCCCAGGGCGCGTACCGTCCGGGCCAGCGGGGTGAGCACGGGCATGAGGGCGTCGGTCAGCCCGTCGAGGTTGAACTGGTATCCGCCGTCGACGACTTCCACGGCCGGCGCGTCACCCTGCACCCCGAAACCGCCGACGCCGGCCGGACCCGCGGACGCGGACAGCCGGGTCAGGTACCACTCCACCTCCAGTCCGACCACGAAGCTCCAGCCGCCGGCCCGGGCACGGTCGAGGACGCGGCGGAGCACGGCGCGGCTGGAGAGGGGGTGGGGGGTTCCGTCGCGCAGGTACTCGTCCCCGACGACCCAGCCGGTGCGTGCCTCGGTGTAGGGCAGTTCGCGGAAGGTGAGCGGGTCCGGCACCACGAGGAAGTCCCCCGCGCCGGTCAGCTCGGGTATGCCGATGCCGCCGCCCTCGGCGAAGAAGTCGACGGCCACCGCGTGGCCGGTGTCGAACACGTAGGGGCCCTGGCTCATGTCCATGCCGTTGCGCAGCACGGTGCGGAAGGCGTCGACCGTGAGCGTCTTGGACCGGAACAGTCCGTGCGGGTCCCCGAAGCCGACCCGGACGAACTCCAGGCCGTCGAGCAGGCCCTCCAGGCGCTCGGCGGCGGCGCGCTGGTCGTCGTTCCACAGCCCGTGACGGGCGACGAAGCCGGTGCTGCCGGTCGCGATCCGCGGCAGGCCGCGCAGCGGGTCCGCGACGGGAGGGGGATTGTGCGTCATGTGTCCTCTTCGGGCTCTGAGAATTGGTCTGGGCGGGCCGTTTCCGCGTACCAGTGCCGCCACGGCCGTGCCCGCTCCAGCCGGCGGGCGGTCGCGAGGACCAGTGGGTCCCGGTGCCGGGCGCCGACCAGCTGGAGACCGACGGGCAGCCCCGCCGAGGTGCGTCCGGCCGGCACCGAGACCGCCGGCTGGCCGGTCAGGTTGAACGGATAGGTCCCCGGGGTCCAGGCCAGCCAGGGCAGCCGCCCCTTGGGTACGGCCGGCTCGGGCGCCGACAGCTCGGCGGCGAACGGCAGGACGGGGACCGTGGGCAGCGCCAGCAGGTCGTAGTCCCGCATCAGCCGGTGGGCCCGTGCCCACAGCCGGTCCCGGCCGGCGTACGCCGCCGCCAGTTCGACGGCGCGAAGGCTCCGCCCGAACTCGACGACCTCCCGCAGGCCGGGGTCGAGCAGGTCCTCGGTGCCCGGCGGGTCCTCGGCGTGGGCCGCCGCCTCACCGCTGGCCAGGAGCACCTCCAGCAGCGGGTAGGGGTCCTCGAACGGCGGGTCCAGTTCCTCGACGAGGTGGCCCTGGGCGGCCAGTTCGCCGACCGCTTCCCGGGCCAGGGCCTCGACCTCGGGGTGGGGGTCGGGTCGGCCGAGCGAACGGATCCAGCCGATGCGCAGCCGTGCGGGCACCGGTGGCCCGGGGGGCACGGCGGTGACCGACCAGGGGTCGCGCGGGTCGTGTCCGGACATCACGCGCAGCAGCAGCCCGGCGTCCCCGACCGTGCGCGTGAGCGGTCCCAGGTGGGACAGCCCCTCCGAGCTCACGGGCAGGTAGGGCACCAGGCCGCGGGTGGGCTTGAAGCCCACGACTCCGCAGAAGGCGGCGGGGATGCGGACGGAGCCCGCCCCGTCCGTGCCGGTCGCGGCCACCCCGAGCCCCGTGGCCACGGCCGCGGCGGCGCCGGCGCTCGAACCGCCCGCGGTGAGCGCGGGGTTCCACGGGTTGCGCGTCGGCGGGCCCAGGCGGTTCACCCCCGAACCGCTCCAGCCGCCGTCGGGGGTGTTCGTCTTGCCGATGACGACGGCCCCCGCGGCCCGCAGCCGGGCGACCGCGGGGGCGTCCTCGTGGGGCACGTGGTCGCGGTGCAGCAGTGATCCACGTGTGGTCCGTATGCCCTGGGTGGGGGTCAGGTCCTTGACCGAGACCGGCATGCCGAGCAGGGGACGCTCCCGGAAGACCCGCGGCCCCTCGCGGACCAGCAGCTCCTCGGCGGCGGACGCCTCCTCGAGGGCGCGCTCGCCCGCGAGCGTGAGGAAGGCGCCGAGCGCGGGATCCGTCCGTTCGATCGCGTCGAGGACCGCCGTCACGTACTCCTTCGGTGACAGCGTCCGGTCCGCGTACCGCTCGCGCACGGTGGGGATGGAGGCGTACCGGAGGTCCTCGAAACCGGTTCCGTCAGCCATGGAAGGCCCGGTACCAGGCGTTGTCGAAGTCCGAGACGACCACTCCGGCCTCGGCGGCGGCCTGGTGCAGGCACTCCAGCACCCGGCCGACGGCGATGGCCGCACGCAGATCACCGAGCTCGAACTGCGGGTCCGTGGTGCGCAGCAGCCGCAGGTCGTACAGGCCGGGACGGTAGGCGCCGTCCAGCACGATGCCCAGCGGCACCCGGATGGCGTGCCGGACCCCGAAGGCGACGTGGCCGGTGTGGTGGCGGTCCGACCAGTCGGTGATGTCCGGCATCACCGGCGCGAAGAACCAGTCGTCGCGGGCCGGTTGCCGCCCCTCGGTCCAGGCCATGGTGTGGGGCAGGTAGTGCCAGGTGTTGTAGCGCATCCGCGCGCTGTACGCCGACAGGGTGCGCACCAGGGACGCGGAGTCCCCGTCGAACCGCCGCACGAACCGCCGGCTCGGCGCCACGGCGCAGTAGCAGTCCCGGGTGGCCGTGGCGGGGCCGAGACCGTCGGTACGACGGGGGCCGCGCCCCATGGCGACATCGCAGCCGAGGGATTCGGCGACCGTCTCGAACACCTCGTGGAGGAAGGCCTCGTAGGCCGAGCCGAAGCCGGCCGGGGCGGGGCGTTCCGCCAGCGCGCCGGGGATCCGGGCCACGGCGTCCAGCGCCGCCTCGGGGTCCGTGCCTGTGGTCAGCGGGGTGCCGCAGTGCCGGGCCAGCACCTCGGCCAGGGGCGCGGGGACCTCGGACCAGCCGACGGGCCCGGGCATCATGTCCTCGCGTTTGTGCAGGCTCACGCCGTTGATCCGGCGGTAGAAGACGGTGCCGGCGCGCACCAGTTCCGCCCGCGCCCGGGCGCAGGTGTCGGCCAGCAGCTCCAGCCGGGCGCCGATGCCGAGGGCGCCGCAGTCCGGAACGGGGGCGCCGTAGGCGCGGATCCGCTCGCCGAGGAAGGCGGCGAGCTCCTCGGGGTCGAGCTGGGCGCCGTTGAACTCCTCGGCGCGCACCGGTGCGCCGGAGCTGATCAGGGCGTGCAGGCAGACGACGAACGTCGCCTCCTCCGGGGACCAGGCGGTGACGTCGGCCGCCGCCAGGGAGGTCAGCACGGAGGCGTCCGAACCGGGCGCCAGGGAACGGCCCGGCAGGTTGGCGTCGTCACCCAGGTTGCCGAAGGTCCGGTCGCCCACGTACATGCGCACGGGCGCCATGTGCAGCAGGGCGTGGGCGATGGCGTCCAGCCGGGCCGTGACCTCCGCCCGCGGCCGGTCCGCGAGCCAGCGCGCGACCTCGGCGTACTGCCGCCGCTGGTGCTCCTCGGCCAGCGCGTGGAGCCGGGTCACCGACCGGGGCCGGCCGGACCACTTCACCGAGCCGAGGACATGCCCCGGGCCGCCGGGCGTCGCGCTGCCGTCGGCCAGCACGCGCAGCCGTCCGGTCTCGGAGAGGACCAGCAGCTCCTCGCCCCCGTCCGCGGTGGTGAGCCCGGCACCGCACAGCTCCGCCGCCTCCAGCAGGACCTGCTCCGGCAGGCTGAGGGCTTTGCGGCCCACGTCCTCGGGGACCTTGCCGTCGAGCGTGACGGCTATGCCGACGGCGTCGGCGACCAGGGCCGCGTCACGGGCCCGCGACGCGGCCGCCGCCACCAGCGCCTGGAAACCATCCGTACTGAGCTGCATGAGGACCACTCACCGGAGCCGGGACGCCGGGTCGAGCGTCCATGCCGAGGGGTGCTGCACGAAGCCGACGCGCGGGTAGTAGTCGACGGCCGCGGGCGCGGACAGGAGGATGACCTTCGCCGCCGGGGCCGCCTCGCGGGTGGCCCGGATCAGGTCCCGGCCCACTCCCTGCCGCTGGAACGCCGCGTCCACGGCGAGATCGCTCAGATAGGTGGCGTACGCCCCGTCGGTGAGGGAGCGGGCGATGCCGATGAGCCGGCCGTCGAGCCGCGCGGTGATCACCAGATTGGCGCCCCGCAGCATCCGCGCGAACCGGTCGCGGTCGTCGACGGGCCGGCGCTCGCCCAGTGTGGAGGCCTGGTACAGGGCCGCCACTTCGTCGATGTCGAGATCGGCGCCCGTGACGCGCTCACAGATCCACATGGTCTCGCAGCTCCTCAGCAAGGGTTTCCAGACGTGTCTTCAGGTGCGTGCGGTTCGCCAGGAACCGCTCCGGCGCCAGTTGCCCCTCGGCCACGGTGACCCCGTGGGCGCGCAGGGCGTCGGCCAGTGCCGAGTCGTTCTGCCATGCCTCGGTCGCCGCCCGCTGCACCAGGCGGTAGGCGGCCTCCCGGTCGGTGCCCTGCTCCACCAGGTCCACGTAGACGGCGGAGCTGTAGACCAGACCCCGGGTGGCGTCGATGTTCGACCGCATGCGCTCGCGCGACACCCGCAGGCCGCGGGCCAGTTCGGCGGCCGCGGTCACCTGGTAGTGGGCCGCGATCAGGCTGTCGGGCAGGATGATCCGCTCCACGGACGAGTGCGCCAGGTCCCGCTCGTGCCACAGGGCCACGTTCTCGTACGCCGCGTGCGCGTTCGCCCGCAGCAGCCGGGCCAGACCGCACAGCCGCTCGCTCGTCGTCGGGTTGCGCTTGTGGGGCATGGCGCTGGACCCCTGGTACGCGCTGGTGCGGGCCTCCTCCACCTCGGCGACCTCGGTCCGCTGCAACAGCCGCATCTCCAGCGCGAAGTGCTCGACGACCGCGCCCGACGCGGCGAGCGCGGCGAGCAGCTGGGCGTGCCGGTCGCGGGCCACGACCTGCGTCGGCACGGGCTCCACGCCGAGCCCCAGCCGGGAGCAGACGAACTCCTCGACGTACGGGGAGATGCTCGCGTAGGTGCCCACGGGGCCGGAGATCGTGCCCACGGACACGGCCTGCCCGGCCGCCTCCAGCCGGCCGAGGGACCGGTGCACGGCGAAGGCGTGCCCGGCCAGCTTCTGCCCGAAGGAGGTGGGTTCGGCGTGGATGCCGTGGGTCCGCGCGATGCACGGGGTGTCCCAGTGCTCCAGCGCCCGCTCGACCAGCACCGCGAGCAGTTCGCGGGTCGCGGTCAGCAGCAGCCGGCAGGACCTGGCCAGGGTGTGGCCCAGTGCCGTGTCCACGAGGTCGTAGCTGGTCATGCCGTGATGGACCCAGCGCGCCGAGTCCTGCGGCATGGTCTCGGTGTACGCGGCCAGGAACGCGAGGATCTCGTGGTCCCGGCTGCGTTCCAGCTCGCGGATCCGCGCGACCGGCGGGACGGGCGCGGCCCGGATGACCTCCAGGTCCGCCGCCGGCACCACGCCCAGTTCCACCTGTGCCGTGGTCGCCAGCACCTCCACCTCGGCCCAGGCCGCGTACTTCGCTTCCTCGGTCCAGAGCGCGGCCATCTCCGGCCGGGAGTACCGCTCGATCATGTGGGTTGTCCCCTCTCTCAGGCGCCTACGGGCATCGGCCGGGCGGTCCGGGCGGCCAGCGCGCGCCGCACCGTGCGCGCGCGCTCGGCCGCCGGGTCGAGAAGCACCGCCAGTTCCCGGGCGTAGTCGCGGACCAGGGCGTCGTAGCCGTAGTGCAGCCGGCCGTCCGGGGTGAGGTCGATGCGGAGCAGCTGGCGGTGGACGATCTCGTCCAGCAGTTCCCCGGCCTCGTCCTCGGAGAGATCGAGTGCCGCGGCCGCCACCCCGGCCGGGAAGGAGCCCGTGCGCACCAGGCTGAGCAGCCGGAACGCCCGGCGGGCGGCTTCCCCGAGTTCCTGGTAGCCGATGCCGAGGCTGTCGCGTACGGACAGGTCGCCGGCCGTCAGTTCGTCCAGCCGGCGGGCGGAGTCGAGCCGCAGGGCCAGTTGCGCCAGCCGCCAGTGCGGCCGGGCGAGCAGCTTCGCCCCGACGATCCGGACGGCCAGTGGCAGACCGTCGCAGCGCTCCACCAGCGTGGCGACGGCCTCGGGTTCGGCGCGCACCCGCTCCGGGCCGGCGATCCGGGTCAGTATCTCGACCGACTCGCCCGCCGTCAGCTTCCCCACCCGCAGGTGCCGGGCGCCGTCCAGGGCCGCCAGCGGGGCGATGCTCGTCACCAGGGCGGCACTCCGGGACGACGGCGGCAGCAGGGGCCGTACCTGGGCCTCGCTCTCGGCACCGTCGAGGACCACCAGCACCCGCTTGCCCGCCAGCAGGCTCCGGTAGAGCGCCACTCGCTCCGGCAGGCCACGCGGTATGCCGTCGTGCTCCACTCCGAGCAGCCGCAGAAGGGTCCGCAGCACGTCCGACGGGGAACGCCGCTGACTGCCGTCGCGCAGCTCCGCGAAGAGCTGCCCGTCGGGGAAACGGCCGGCCGCCGCGTGGCCGACCCGCACCGCCAGGGTGGTCTTCCCCGTGCCCACCGCGCCGTGCAGTGCCACCACGGCCGGGCCCGGCCCGCCGGCGGGCGTGTCCGTCTCCGCGCCGAGCAGCAGGCGCAGCGTCTCCGCCTCGAGCGCGGGCCGGGCGAACGCGGAGACCGCCGGGGGCAGGGTGAAGGGCGCCGCCGGGGGCTCGGGCGCGGCCGGCTCCTCGCGCGGCGCGGGCACCGGCAGGTCCCCGGCGAGGATGCGCTGATGGAGCCGGCGCAGCTCCTCGCCGGGGTCCACCCCCAGCTCGTCCCTGAGCACCCTGCGGGCCTGCTGGTACGCGGTCAGCGCGTCGGCCTGCCGTCCGGCGCCGTACAGCGCCCGCATGCGGCGGCTCCACAGCGTCTCGCGGAACGGGTGCTCGGCCGCCAGCGCCCGCAGCCTGGGCAGCACCGCGCTGTGCCGGCCGAGGGCCATCTCGGCGTCGGCCCACCGCTCCACGGTGTGCAGCAGCCGCTCGGTCAGCTCCGCCCGGTCACCGTGCCGGAAGCAGTCGTGCGGGAGATCGGCCAGCGGCTCACCGGAGGCCAGGTCGAGCGCGGCCCGCAGCAGCCGCGCCCGCCGCGCGTCGTCCTGGGTGCGGTCCGCCTCCTCCACCAGCGAGGTGAACCGGGTCAGGTCCAGCCGGTCCGGGCGGACCTCGATCCGGTAGCCCAGCGGGTGGCTGAGGAGCGTCTCGTGCCCCAGCCTCTTGCGCAGCCGGGCGACATAGCCCTGGAGGGTCTTGCGGGCGGTGAGCGGAGGGGCGTCGTCCCACAGGTGTGTGATCAGCTCGTCGACGGTCACCAGCTGGTTGGCACGCAGCAGCAGGGCGGCCAGGACGATGCGGTGTTTGGTCTGCGGGATGGCGACCGGGCAGCCGTCACGGGTGACCGTCAGAGGTCCGAAGAGACGGAAGCGAAGCCCTTCGGAAGCCTCGTCCGGGCCGTGGGGACGCCTCCCCGCGGCCGGGTCCTCGGGTGCGCGCACGTCAATCCCCTTCCTCAGGCGGGACGGGCCAGGTCCAGCACCCCGTGGGCGACGAGCTGGGTGAACAGTTCGCACACGTCCTGGGTGGCGGCTTCCTCGTCGATGGCGTACTCGGCGGCGAGCAGCCGGCCGAGCTCGGCGACCGTGCGCACGCCGTCGATGTGGCGCCAGACGAAGACAGCCGTCTCGCTGAGCTCGACGACGTGTTCGTAGCCCGCGGCGAGCACGGTCCCGCGGTGCCTGCGGATCCGGACGTTCAGGGGGAGCGACGCCACCGAGGCGGCGGTCACCGGCGAGGCGGCGGCCATCAGAGCTCCACCTCCAGGGAGATCTGCCGGCAGAGCGAGATGATCTCCCGTACGTACGCGCCGGGGTCTTCCGGGTCGTACGTGCGCATGGTCTCGAGCGCCCAGTACCGGTCGTAGGGGAGGATCGCCGACTCGACCAGCCGCATGCGCCTCGCCCGCCACTTCGGCCACAGGCTGCCGAACTGGCCGAGGCTCGCCTGGAGTCCGTCCACGGCGTGGTGGAAGGCGAGCCGGGCCGCGAGCACGGCGCTGTCGGCGTCGCCCGCCGCCAGCTGGCCCGCCGCGTCCTCCACGGAGCCGTCCGCGTTGCGCAGGCACCGGGCGACCAGCACGGACCGGTGCGCACCGGCGTCGAGGCGGGCCCGGGTGCGCGCCAGCCAGGCGCCGTCGTCCGCGGCCGCCGCGTAGGGAAGCCGCTCCAGCAGGGCCACCTCGTGGTGGCTGAGCGTGCGCCACGCGCCCCGGTCGTCCGCGAACTGCTCCTCGGAGATCTTCTCCAGGACCTGTTCCAGCTGACCGGTCGTCCAGTACTCGACGTCCCAGCGGCGCCCGTCGACATACGTTTCCTCGTACGGCAGCGTGGCGGGTTCCAGAGCGACGTGCTCGGCTTCCCCGATGCTGCTCGTCCATGGTTCCGCGGCCACCACGTGGACGTCGACGTCACTTGTCTCATTGCCCCAGCCGCGCACCACGGAGCCACTGACGAACACCGTTTCATAGGCGTCCGGAAGCAGTCCCCGGGATTTCAGTTCGGGAATGACGGACGACAACTCAACTGACATGTGAATGCTCCACTGAAAATGCGAGACACCGGACTGCCGCACGCGGTCTCGACGAGAGGGAGACGAAAGGCGCGGGGAATTCTGGATGGGCCTCGGGACGCCGAAGAGGAAAGAGATCGACTCCGGGCTCATGTAACGCCAGCCGTGCGCGGCGTGTCAACAAGTCCCCGGCCGCGCCGGCGGCCGGGGCCATGGGTGTGGGTTTGGCTCTGTGGGCGGTGCGGGGCCGGTGTGCAGGGTGGGGGTGTCCATGTTGGTGAGTTGGGAGGTTCTTGTGTCGGGAGCCGTGTTGGACCGGGAGCGACTGGAGTCGCTGGCGGCCGAGCTGATGGAGCGCCAGTTCGCCCGCGTGCCGCGGATGCGCGAACTGCACGCCGGCGAATGGATCGAGCGCGACTACTACGTACGCCACGTGATCGAGACGGTGCTGCGCATCCGCCTCAACAACGAGGTCGACACCTACGCCCTGTTCAAGGTCGGGTCACGGGACGACGCGCTCGCCGCGCACCTGGCCCAGTAC
>NZ_BMSK01000039.1 GCF_014649115.1 Streptomyces eurythermus
ACCTACCGGGCCATCGCCGGCCTCGTCTCCGACCGCACCGCCAACACGTGAGCACGACTCCGATCAGGCAAACACGACTCCATCGCTATCACGCACCAGCTCGTAACTGATCATTTCAGAATGAGTTTGACTCAGGGGCTCGGTGATTGGGCTGGCGGGCGGCAGAGTTCCGCAGGTGCCGGATGATCTTGTGCCTGATGATCTGTGAACTCCGGTAACTCGCTCCGCAGCTGTTCCACCTCCCCAAGCCTCATACCAGCAAGATGCCCATCACCAAGCAAGATCACCGGACATGACGAAGCACTCCTAGGTGCCCGAGGCGAGCAGCTGGTCGGCCAGCCGGTGGGCCTGGGCCAGCAGGACGCCGTAGGTGGCGACCTCGTCGGGATCGTCCGTCGTGGCGCGGGCCAGGTCCCGGCGCAGCACGGTGAGGGCCTCGCGCAGGTCCGCCACGGCCTCGCGCAGCTCGTCCTCGTGGTCGTCGCCGAACCGGCTGTGGCTGTAGAACCGCAGCGCGTCGGCGGTGCGGCACAGGAACTGCCCGTACCGCCGGGCGAGCGCGGGGTCCGGCCGGGGCGCCGAGCGGTCCTCCGCGGCGGCCTCCAGCACCGTGCGGGTCACCTCGGTGGTGTGCACGGCCGCGTAGTCCAGGACCATCAGCGCGTCCTCGTACCCCTTGCCGGGCGGCGGTACGGCCCCCGTGCGGCGGCGCGGGTTGACGCGCAGGCTCTCCCGGCTCCACTCCACCGACGAGCGGGCCTGCTCCACCAGCCGGGGCAGCCGCAGGGCGCGGTCGTGCCAGGCGCCGGCCTCCGCGGCGTCCCAGCGGCCCGCGGTCAGCCCCTCCGCCACGTCCCGCAGGATGCCGTGCGCCTCCGCCACCGCGTCCCGCAGTGCCGCCTGGGTGTTCCGCAGATACAGCGGCGGCCGGACCAGCGCGTTGACCGCGATGCCGACCACCGCCCCGAACAGGGCCTCGCCGAGCCGGGCCGCGGAGGTGGACACGGACACCGATCCGCCGGTCAGCACGAACAGCGCGCCGGTGGCCGCGTACACTCCCTGGCTGCCCAGGCGCCCCCACTGGCCCAGCAGCATCGCCAGCGGCAGGACCACCGCCATCGCGGCCACCGGGCTGGGCAGCAGAAGCCCGACCGCCGTGGCCGCGACCGTGCCGGCCGCGATCGCCGCGAGCTGTTGCAGCCCGTGCGCGATCGACCGGTACACGGTCGACTCCACCAGCACCACCGCGACCCACGGCGCGACGAACGCCACCGGTGCCTTCAGCCACCAGCCCGCCACCGCCCAGGCCACCCATGCGGCCAGCGCCGCCTTCACGGCCTGCACGGCCAGGTCCCGCTCCCGTCCGGGCCCCGCCCAGGCCCGCCGCGCCGCGCCAGCGGCGGCCGACAGATCGCGCCGTAGAGCCTGCCAGGTCAGTCCTATCCCACGTATCGCACGCACGCGGCCTCGGGTGCCACCTCCCGCGCCCTTCCATGCCGACGCACACGACGGCGGCGCCGCCTCCCTGGGACGGGGAGACGGCGCCGCCTTCCTCACGCGCCTCGCGGCGTCAGATCAGCCACCCGAGGAAGTGGGCGAGGCCGGCGAGGATGTCGGTGAGAAGGTTCATGTCGTGCTGCTCCTTGCGGTGTTTCCTAGTGGGACATGTGTGAACTCCGGTCTGCAGCCCGTTCGTTCGCACATCACGAGTGTCGTCCCGGAACACCGGTCACGGTGGTCACACGAGCGACGATCACCTGTTCCAGGGAACAACTGATCCCTTGTTCGGATCGGCCGACGGATCGGCCGACGGATCGGCCGATCGCTCGCCGACAGCTCAGGGCGGCACCGGCCGCAGCGCGTTCAGCACCGCCCACACCACCGACACCAGCGGCACCGCCACCACCGCGCCGATCACCCCCGCGACGATGCTGCCCGCGATCACCGACACCGCTACGACCAGCGGATGCAGCCGCACCGCCCAGCTCATCACCAGCGGGTGCAGCACATGCCCCTCCAGCTGGCCGATCACCACGATCAGCACCAGCACCCCCGCCGCCGTCAGCGGCCCCCGCCCGGCCAGGGCGACCACCGTGGCCACCCCGAGCGCCACCGGGGAACCCACCAGCGGCACGAACGCGGCGAAGAACTCCAGCAGCGTCAGCGGCAGCGCCAGCGGCACCTCCAGCACCAGCAGCACCACACCCACCAGCACGGCGTTGGTGGCGGCCACGATGATGATGCCGCGCGTGTACCCCGCGAAGGTCTGCCAGGCCGCCCCGCCCGCCCGGTCCCACACCGGACGGGCACCCCTCGGCAGCAGCCGGTCCCGTGCCCAGGCCCACAGGCGCTCCCCGGAGTGCAGGAAGAACACCGACGCGAACAGCGCCAGCGCGGCGCCGGTGACCAGCTCCACCACCCGGTCCAGCTCGCCGACCGCGTTGCTGATCAGCGCCGACCGGTGCGTGGACACGTAGTGCGTCACCTGCTGCTGCAACCGGGACAGCGCGCCCGGACCCAGCCGGAACGGCGGCCGGCGCAGCCACTCCTCGATGCGGTCCAGCCCGCCGCGGAACTCGCTCGCCAGCCGCCCCGACTCGTCCGCCACCGCGCTGCCCACCAGCGCGAGCAGGCCCAGCAGCAGCACCACACTGCCCACCAGCGTCACGGCCACGGACAGCGGCCGGGGCAGGAACCGGGCGAGCAGATCGGTCGGCGGGCGCAGCACGGACGTCACCACCAGCGCGACGAACATCGCCACGGCGACCAGCTGGAAGCTGCCGAGGACGCTGAACACGCCGTAGACGGCGACTCCGACCAGGATCAGCCGCCAGGCGTACGCCGCGGCCACCCGCAGCCAGGGCACCGTCCGCTCCGCCGCCCGTACCGGTCCCGCCCCGGGCTCCGCGCGGGGCGGGACCGGCAGCCGCACGGAGTACGCCGGCCGGCTGCCCAGGACCGTGCCCCGGGCCCGGCCCGGTCGCCCGCCCCTGGGCCGGCGTGCGTCGCCCACCACCGCTGCCGCCTCCTCTCCGCCTGACGGCCGGTCACCTCCACAGCACCGTAAGCACACCGTGCGGCGGGCGGCGCGCCGGGCGCGCAGGTGGCCGTACCCCGCCGGGGGAGGCTGTTACCGCCCGGGGGCGGGTCGACGGGGGAGGGCTGTACCGGGGGGTGGGCCGTATGGGTGTGGCCCGTACGGGGACCGGGACATCCGGCGGGACCGGAGAGCCCCCGACGATCACCGTCTCGGTTCCGCCGGTCCCCGTTCCCCGTCCGATGCCGGCCGGGCCGGACCGGGGCGGGGACCGGCGGGGGCCGTGGCCCTCCGGGGCGCGGTGCTCCCGGCACCGCCGCGTTGCCCGGCGTCGCCTCCCGTACCGCTTTCCGCACCGTCGCCCGCGGCGGCTCCGCCCCTGGCGGCGGGCGCGGGCACGCCGTCACCGAGCGGCGCGGGCCGCCCGCCGCACCGGCGGTAGCGGACGATGGCCTTCGCCAGCTCGATCCGCTCGGGCTCGGGAAGGGTGCCGCCCTGGACGTAGCCGAGGACGTGCTCGGCGACCGTGCGCAGCTTGACGTTCGTGCGCTGGGAGACATCCCGCAGCGCCCGCCAGGCCTCCTCCGGGGCGATCTGCCCCAGGGCCACGACGGCGCCGATGGCCTGGTCGATCACCGCGTGCGAGGTCACGGCGCGCCGCAGGTGCCGGTTCTCCTCCAGCAGCCGGTCGTACCCCGCCGCCAGGTCGGTCGCCGAGAGCAGGGCCAGGGGCTGGATGCGGGAGAGGGCGAAGAAGGCCATGGAGCACCTTTTCGGGGTGGGGGGCGTCACGGCCTACGCCTGCCCCCAGCGGGCGCCTGCACACGAATTGAATCAGCCTCACGGACCGCCGTCACGTGGGAGCGGGCCACGGAGTCGGCGCACCGGTGACGAGGGGCCGCGGGGCGCGACGGCAGTACCGTCCGGAGTACGGCGTGAGCCGCGTCGAAAGCACGTGCGTCCGCGTCAGCGTCCCCGTGACCGATCGTGCCGGCGCCCCGTCACCGTCCGCATCCCCGGGCGGCCGCCGATGTGCGCGTGCCCGGGCGGCCGCCGGTGTCAGCCGAACCGTCCCGTGTCCTGGGTCGCGCGGCCCACCGGCAGCAGCTCCCGGATGTCCGCGGGCAGCGCGTGCGCCATCCGCTCGGTCAGCTCCGGGGCGAGCGCGGCGTCCAGCACCTCCAGCACCGCGGCGGCGTCCCGCAGCGCCCTGTCCTCGTCGGTGCCGGCCCGGGCCGCGATCCGTCCGGTGAAGGTGGTCAGCCCGAACCGCTCGCCCGCGGCCCCGGAGTCCCGCCCGGCGGAGGCGTCGGCCGCCTCCCGCATGGCCGCCGCCATGTCCGGCGGCAGCTGGGCGGCCACATGCCGGGCGAGCCCGGACGGCAGCCGTTCCGCCAGGGTGCTGACGACCGCGTGCGTGGCCCGCTCGGCCGTACCCCGGTCCGGCAACTGGGCCAGCGCCTGCACCTTTCCGATCATCTCGTCGTGCCGCATGAGACCGGTCCCTTCCGCACGATGCGCCCCGTACGCCCGTCCCGCGGGCGCGGCGCCCATGCGCCCGGGTACCCCGCGCCAGCCCCGGGTCACCGGCGACCGGGCCGCCGTCCCGGTTGCGTCGGCCGCCCGTCGCGGGGTACGTGTCGGCAGCGGGGCATCCGTGACGGCCGAGGCAGGAGGTGCGTGTGACGGCTGCGGGACTGGCGGCACCGTTGTGGGACCTCCACAGCGGGCAGGGGCCGCGGCAACTGGCCGAACTGGGGCTCGCGCTGCTGCTGTCGAGCCTGATCGGCTGGGAGCGCGAGGCTCAGCAGAAGAGCGCGGGGCTGCGCACCCACACCCTGGTCGGCATCGCGAGCGCCCTGATGATGGAGGTCTCCCAGCACGGCTTCAACGCGGTGCTCGGCCTGCAGAACGTGTCCTTCGACCCCTCACGGGTCGCGGCGCAGATCGTCTCCGGGATCGGCTTCATCGGCGGCGGCCTGATCTTCGTACGACGGGACGCCGTACGGGGCCTGACCACGGCCGCCACCATCTGGCTGACCTGCGCGGTCGGCATGGCCTGCGGTGGCGGGCTGCCCGTGCTCGCGCTCGCGGTGACGGCCCTGCACTTCCTGGTGGTCCGGGGCTTCCCGCTGCTGTCGTCGCGGCTGGTGCCCGGCCGGGCCGCCACCGCGTTCGAGGCGCGTCTGACCTACCGGACCGGGACGGCGCTGCTGCCCCGCCTGTTGCAGATATGCACCCGGCGCGGTTTCCGTATCGTGCAGGTCAAGGTGGAGCGGCTGCCCGGCCGCACCGACGACGCCGCGCGGGTGCTGCTGCAACTGGAGGGCACCGCGGAGCCCTCCGGGCTGGCGTCGGAGCTGTTCCGGGACGACGGCGTGCTGGACGTGGAACTGTCGGCCGCGGCCGAGGAGGAGTGACCCCGCGCAGGCCGGACACGCCCACGCGGAGTACGCGCCCGCCGTGGTCGCCGAGGCGTACGCGCCCGCCGGGACGCCGTGGGCCGTGGAGGCTCCGCCGCCCGGCCCTCGGCCGGCCCTCGACGCCCTCGATCGGCTCGGTCCTCGCCGCCCCCGGCTCGGTCCTCGCCGCCCCCGGCTCAGTCCTCGACCGTCTGCTGGGTCGCGGTCCAGGCGTACTGGAGCCAGTCCGACACCGTCAGCGCGCCGAAGCCGGCGCTCACCAGCCGGGTGAGCCGGGGTGACGCGGCGTAGGAGCACGCCAGGGCGCCGGCGGCCCAGGCGGCGGTGCAGAACGGGCAGGAGACCAGGTCGCCGACGGCCCGCCGGAGCCCGGAGCCCCTGGGCTCGTCCATGACCTCGCCGGCCTTGCCCTCGTCGGCGCGGCGGGTGAACGGCACCCGGAGGAAGCTGGTGATCTTGTCCTTGGTCACCACCCGGGACGCCTTGTACGCCGCCGTGCCCATGAGCAGCACGTCCCAGGGCGGCACGTCCGGCGGGAGCCGTACACCCCGGCGCCGGGCCAGCAGCGCGAAGGAGCCGATGCCCGCCGCGAACACGGAGGCAAGGGCGGCGTAGCCGCCGAGCGGCAGGCCGTCCCCGTCGTCGTACGGTTCGGCGTCGGTCGTCATGAGACCTCCCAGATCCCACCGGTGTCCTGCGGCCCCGTGCCGGGCGCGGAACGAGTGCCCCCCCTGGTCCGTGGCGACACTCCGCCTTGTGAGGGCGGCCGGAAGGACATATTATTCATCACGTGATGAATAACTGTTCCTGAGAAGGGCGGCGCGGTGATGGACGACAAGACCACGTGCTGTGTCGTGGGCGGCGGCCCGGCGGGCATGGTCCTCGGACTGCTGCTGGCCCGGGCCGGGGTCCGGGTGACGGTGCTGGAGAAACACGCCGACTTCCTGCGCGACTTCCGCGGCGACACGGTCCACCCCTCGACCCTGGCCCTGCTGGACGAGCTGGGCCTGGCCGAGCGCTTCGCCCGGCTGCCGCAGCGCAGGGTCCGCACCGTCCAGCTGCCGGTGGGGGCCGGCCGCGCACCGGTCACGGTCGCCGACCTCTCGGTCCTGCGCGGCCCCTACGACTACGTGGCGATGGTGCCCCAGTGGGACCTGCTGGACCTGCTGGCCGAGGAGGCCCGGCGCGAACCGTCCTTCGAACTGCGGATGAACACCGAGGCGACCGGGTTCCTCGTCGAGTCCGGGCGGGTCACCGGGGTGCGCTACCGCGCCGCCGACGGCCGCACCGGCACCTTGCGCGCCGTCCTCACCGTGGCCTGCGACGGCCGTGGATCGCTGGCGCGCGCCCGGCCGGAACTGCGGCTGCGCCGCTTCGCCTGCCCCATGGACGCCTGGTGGTTCCGGCTGCCGCGGCGCGACGGCGACCCGTCCGGGCTCGTCGGCAGCGCCGGTGACGGCCTGCTGACCGCGATGATCGACCGAGGCGACTACTGGCAGTGCGCGGCGCTCATCCCCAAAGGCAGCGACGCCGAGCGCCGCGCCGCCGGCCTCGACCGCTTCCGGGCCGACTGCACCGCCGCCGTCCCCTGGCTCGCCGACCGCACCCAGACCCTCGGGTCCTGGGACGACGTCAAGCTGCTCGACGTCCACCTGGACCGTCTGCGCCGCTGGCACCGGCCCGGCCTGCTGTGCATCGGCGACGCGGCGCACGCCATGTCCCCGGTGTTCGGCATCGGCATCAACCTCGCCGTGCAGGACGCCGTCGCCGCCGCCCGCCACCTGGCCGGGCCGCTGCGGCGGGGGAGGGTGCGGCTGCGCGACGTACGCGCCGTGCAGCGCCGTCGCCGCCCCACCACGGTCGCCACGCAGGCGCTCCAGCGCGCCGCCCACGCCCGCTTCATCGCACCGGTCCTGCGGGGCGCCCCGCCCCTGGGCGGCCCGGAGCGCGCCCGGCGCGCCGCGGCCCTGGTCGCCGCGGCGCCCTGGCTGCGCCGCCTCCCCGCGTACTTCCTCGCCTACGGCGCCCGCCGCGAACGCCCCCCGGCCCCGGCGACCCACCACCGACCGCCGGCCACGGAACACCCCACCAGCCCCTGACGGCCCACCGTACGGCCACCAGGACGGACTGCGCGGCCAGGTAACTGACGCCTCGTCAGCGTCGACCGACCTCACCCCGCCCACCCCGGCTCACCCGCCCACCGACGCCCGCCGGTTCGGCCCGGAACATCACCATCTCTCTTTCGTGTAAGCACCGTTGTCGGAACAGAAGGCTCCGTGTTCCACTAATCTCCTTCCGCCACAACGATCACCCGCTCCCGGGCGGGAGAGCCATCCAGAGGGATCCGTGTGTGATGACCTGGGGTTCGAGAGGCTCCTCGGCGAGGAGGGCTTCTTCGCGCGCGTGCTCGGGCGGTCACCCTCGGGTGCCGGCCGTGAACCGCTGTACGGCCCCGACATCCCGGTCGTGCTGCTCACCGGCGGCCCCGGCATGGGCAAGGGCCGGCTGCTGCGCGCCGTACGGGACCGTTTCGCCACCAAGCTGCCGGTGATCTATCTGGACTGCGGCTCATCGGTCTACGCCGACCGGGCCGAGCCGGAGCCCGGTGCCCGCTCGGCCGCCACCGAGGTCCTGGTCGAGGCCGCCCGCCGGCTGTCCACCTGGCAGGGCACGGGCGGCTCCTTCACCTTCCCCCGCCTCTTCGCGGGCCTCGCGATGATCGCCACCGGTGTCGCGGACGGCACCCCCGAGGCGGTCGCGGCGGAGGTCGAACGGTACGCGGAGTTACCCCAGCGGCAGCGCTTCCGCGGCCTGGGCACCGGCGACTTCTGGCGCGGCGCCCTCCTCGGCGCCATCCGGAACCTGCTGGCCACCCTGTCCGGCCAGGCCCTCGACCCGTACTCCGCCGCGGTGAGCACCGCGCTCGTGGACGCCCTCGTCTCCGGCCTGGCACCCCGCGGCAAGGCCGAGATGGCCCGTGTCTACGGCGCCTACCCCGGCGCGGCCGGCCAGCCCGAGCACGGCCTGCGCGACCTCGCCGCCGACTTCAAGGCCGGCGGCGAGGGGCGGGAGGTGGCCGAGCGCTTCCTCTTCCAGGCACTGCGCGAAGACCTGGAGGCCGCCTACACGGGCGCGGTCGGCTGGCTGCGCCGGGTCGGCCGCCCCGCCGTGCTGCTGGACCGCGCCGAGTCGCCGCTGGGCGAGCAACTGCTGCGCGCCGTGCTGATCGACCGCCGCGACGGGCAGCGCGACCGCGTGGTGATCGTCGGCACCGCGCGCCGCGCGGACGGCGGCGCCTTCCTGTACGAGGGCCTGCCGCCCCAGTGGGTACCGGCCCCGGCGGAGTTCCGGCCCGCCGACGGCTCCCCGCCCGCGTGGTCCCGGCGCACCGACGCCACGGCGGGCCGGGCGCCGCTGGCCGACGGGGTCCTGCTGCTGCGGATGCCCCTGCTCACCGGCGACCAACTGCGCCGGGAGACCGAGCGCAGACAGCGGCGCGCCGAGCCGGAGGGCGGCACCAACCGCCGCCGTGTCGACGCCGCCGTGGCACGGCTGAGCGGCGGACGCCCGCACACGGTGATCCGGCTGGCCGAGGCCGCCGCCGCCTTCCGCATGCCGGCGGACGCCAACGACCGGGCCATCCTGGACGCCCCGCTGAACGTCCCCGGCGACGGCGCCGCCGAGCGGCCGGTGGCCGAGGTGCTGCTGCGCGAACTCGTGCTGGACCAGCTCCCGGTGCGGCTGCCGGCCGAGCACCACGACCACTGGCTCGACCTGCTCACCCATCTGTCGGTGGCGCACGACACCGAGTGCGCGGACGTCCTGCTCCGTCACCACCAGCGGGGCCGCGTCCACCGGCTGACGGCCCATCACATGGAGCAACTGCTCACCGACACCGGATGGCCCGCCTGCGAACGGCACTTCATCGGGGACTTCGGCCTGCGCCAGCTGCTGGTGCACCGGCTGTACGCGTTACAGCCCGACGGCGCCGCCTGGTACGCCGACCACCACCTGCTGCGCGACCACTACACCGGGCGCGCGGCGGACGAGGCGGCGCCGAGCGGGGCCGCCTTCCACTCGGTCACGGCCCACCGGATGAACCACCACCTGGTCTCCGGCGGGGTCGACGACGTGGTCCGGTACCTGGCCGGCACACTGCCCGGCCGGCCCCGGGAATGGTGCGCGGAGCTGCTGGAGATCGCCCAGGCGCCGTACCCGTCGGGCGCGGACACCCGCCGGGAGCGCGCCCAGGGACTGGTCGCGGTGGACGGACCGGCGTTGCGCCGCAAGGTCGACCAGCTGCTGCACGCGGTGTGGCTGTGCGAGGAGCGGACCAGGCCCACCGGCCGGGAGACCGCCCGCACGCTGGCCCAACTGCTGGACCTCCTTTCGATCATGGAGTTCGAGGGCGCCGGACAGCTGGGCCGGACCGCCACCGAGTGGAGCGGGCTGGCGGAGAACGACCAGCCGTTGCTCCGCTGCACCTGCACCGATCAGCTCGGGCGAAGGAGATGACGCGGATGCCCAGGTGGAAGAAGATCCTCTACGCCCTGCTGGGCACGGCGGCCCTGGTGGCGGGGGGCCTGTTCGGCTGGACCTTCCTCCACCGGCCGGACACCTGCGCGGACGGCGTCGAACGGATCGGCGACGAGTGCGTCGGCGTCAACGGCGAGGGCTACGACTTCGGCACCCCGGAGATCAGCGGTGTCGCCCGGGCCATTGCACAGGAGAACAAGAGGATCGAGAAGGACCCCCATGTGACGGTGGCGATGATGCTGCCGCTCCAGTCCGGCAGCGAGGCGCTGCGCCGGCAGATACGCAGCGACCTCCAGGGGGCGTACCTGGGACAGCTCCAGGCCAACGAGGGCGAGGGCGAGCCGCCGAGGATACGGCTGGTGCTGGCCAACCCCGGCCGGGAGTACGCGCACCAGGCGGCGGTCGTGGACACCCTGCTGCGCATGGCCCGCTCACCCGAGGACCGGCTGCGCGCCGTCACCGGCTTCAACCTCAGCCTCGACGCCACGACCGAGGCCGTCGGCCGCCTGACCGCGCAGAAGATCCCCGTGCTCGCCTCCCGGATCACCGGCGACGGCATCGCGAACGAGGAGGGCCTGGACGCGGTGGCGAAACCGAAGTTCCCCGGCCTGGCCCGGATCATCCCCACCAATCACGAGGTGGCCCGGGCGCTGGCCGCCTTCACCGGGGGACAGGACCGGGAGGACCGCAGGACGGTGCTGGTCCACGACACCCGCCAGGACAGTTACAACGAGTCACTGGCCAAGGCGTTCGACAGCATCGAGGAGAAGGGCCCGGCCGGCCCCGCCGAGATGTCCTTCACCTCCCCGGCGATCGACGAGGCCGGCTCCACCGGCAACCAGTTCACCCAGATCGCCAACAACATCTGCAGCTCCGAGGCCGACACCGTCTACTTCGCGGGGCGCACCCTGCACCTGCGGCTCTTCGCGCTCAAGCTCGCCGAGGTCGGCTGCGAGAAACGGCACTACACCATCATCAGCGGCTCCGACGCCGCCTCGCTGCGGCAGTACATGAGCGCGGACGACTGGGACAAGCTGCGCGGCACGGACGGCGAGGCCAAGGTGACGGTGCAGTACGCGGCCCCCGCCCACCCCACGGCCTGGGAGACCGAGCTGACCGCCTGGCGCAAGGAGTGGCGCAAGAGCCACGGCCGGGAACCCACCGCGAAGGAACTGCCCCAGTACCTCGCGGAGCCCAAGGCGGCCCTGGACCGTCTGCGGAACCTGATCGACACCGCCCGGCGCGACGGGACCGACCTCGGCGCCACGCCCAGCCTGGAGGACTCCCGCACCATGCTCGTGTACGACGGCATGGTCACCATCGGCACCGCGCTGCACCAGGTGCAGAGCGGCCCCGCCGACAAGGTGCCCGGCCTGGAGGAGGTCGGCCAGGAGTGGGTCCGGCTGAACGCCCAGCACCGGGTGGCGGGCACCAGCGGCCTGATCTGCCTGACCGGCGGCGGCAACCCGTACGACAAGCCGGTGGCGGTGGTCGAACTGGACCCGGGCCGCAAGGGCGGGGGCACGCTCAAGTACGTCGGCCTGGGCTGGCCCACCGGCACTCCCCAGCCGAGGAACTGCGTCATCCCCAGCAGCACCCCCTGACACCGCGGCCCGGCGCGGGGCGTGCCTCACCTCACATATGACCTGGTTCGCACCCCCTCCCGGGCGTGCCGGGCGCCCGGCTACCGTGGCGTGGAGCCCCTGTACCCCTCACCTCGGACGGCCCGGCTGTGCTCACTGACCTGTCCCCCCTGATCGCCGCCACGGCGCGCTGGCTCACGGTCGCCTACCCGCCCAGCGGCGGCGCGCTCGCCGCCGCGCTGTGCGAGGCGCAGGCCCGGCAGGCGGCGACGGTCGCCGCCCGGCTGCGCTACCCCACCGAGATCGACGCGGGCCTGGTCACCCTGGCCGGCCCCGGCGGCGCCGCCCGCCTCGACTGGATCACCGGCGCCGAAGCGGCCGGCGAGCACCCCGCCGAGGAGTGGGCCTGGCGCACCTGGGTGGACGAGGTCGTCGCCAGCTGGGCCGCCGCGCTGCTCACCGACCCCGAGCTGGCCGCCCTCGCCGTCACCGCGCTCGCCGACGGCGGGCACACCGCCCACGCGCCGGCCGAGTACCGCCGGCTGCTCGCCCCCGACGACCGCGACCGCCGCGCCGCGGCTCTGCTCCGCCACCCCGACCTGCTGGCCCCCGTGGCCGCACTGCACCAAGACCAGCTCCTGCACCGCCTCACCCCGAACCGCCCGCTCGCGGCCTGACCCGCGCCCAGCGGGAGACCGCCGCGCAGGCGCACCGGTCCCTGCCCGGTGCGGAGTGCGGCCCGCCGGACGGGGCCGGACTGCGCCCGCAGCGCCCCCGGGGGCCGGCGGGAGGCGGCCCGACCTGACCGTCGCCGTCCGCGTGGACCTCGCCGCCTCACCGGCCGCCATGGCCCGTGCGTCGAGCCTGCGGGCCAGTTCCTTGTAGCTCAGCCCGGCTTCAGCGATCAGCCCCGCCAGTAACGGGTTGCCCGTCGGGCGCTCCCGGCGCCGCCTACGACGTCGACCGGATCGCGGAGATGTCGAACTGCAGCCGGACCTTCTCGCTCACCATGGTGCCTCCTGCCTTGAGGCGCTGGTTGTAGACCAGGCCCCACTCGGTGCGGTCGATGGTGGTGGTGCCGTCGAAACCGGCCCGCTCGAAGCCGAACGGGTCCAGAACCGAGCCGAGGTAGTCGAGTTGCAGGTCGACGGGCCGGGTGACGTCGCGGATGGTCAGGTCCCCGGTCATGCGGAAGGTCTCTCCGCCTTCGTGGACGGTGGAGGTGCTGTGGAAGGTCATTTCCGGGTACTGGCGCGCGTCGAAGAAGTCGGCACCGATGATGTGCGCGTCCCTTTGCTCCACGCCCGTGTCGACGCTGGCGACCCGGATGACGAGGTCGGCCCGCGACTCGGAGGGCTGGGCCCCGTCGAAGTACAACGTGCTGTCGTAATCGGTGAAAGCCCCCCGGACGGTCGTGACCATGGCGTGCCGTACGGAGAATCCGATGCGGCTGTGCGGGCGGTCGATCGTCCATCGCCCGGTCAGGGCTTGAAGCGCCGGGTCGAGTGCGACACCCCGGGACGTGGCCCCCGCGAGAGCCGGGGGCGGCTCGCTGACGGCGGTCTGGCGTCGGCCGAAGATACCCATGATCGTGAGCCCTTTCCCATCTGAGTGCTCTGTGCTGCCAAGGTGTCGCCGGGGCGCTGCCCCGATCGGTGACCCCGCCCGAGGTGGATGCGGTCGACGGTGAACCCGCTCCGCAGCGTCACTTCGGTGGCGTGGGCGTGTCGTGGGTGCGGTACATCGCCTGTACGTCCAGCTCCAGTTGGACGGTCGGCCCGACGACGGCGATGCCGCGGGCGAGCATGGAGCGCCAGTTGAGGGTGAAGTCCTCCCGGTGGAGTTCGGCCTTCGCGAGGGCCGCGCAGCGCAGTTCCTGTTCGTAGCCCCCGTTGATCGACCCGAGGTAGGTGGTGTCGAGGCCGACGGAGCGGCTGGTGCCGTGCATGCTGAGGGTGCCGTGCAGGGTCCACTTGGAGCCGCCGAGGTGGGCGAACCGGGTGCTGGTGAAGTCGATGTACGGGTAGCGTTCGACGTCCAGGAAGTCGGCCGAACGCAGGTGGTTGTCACGGGTGTTGTTGCCCGTGGTGATACTGGAGGCGTCGATGCGCACCGCCACCTGTGAGTCGGACATGTTCGGAGCGATGCGGATGCTGCCCTGGAAGCGGGTGAACCGGCCGTGGACATGGGCCATGCCGACGTGCTTGGCGATGAACCGGATCGCGGTGTGCGGAGGGTCGAACAGCCAGGTACCGGCTGTCGGGAGTTCCAACTGGCGGGCGGGCTGGAGCGCGACTTGTGCGGTGGGCCGAGCCACCCCGGCCACGATGTCGAGGTTCTCGCGGGCGGGTGACAGGCCCTCGGCCGCGATCATCACGCTGTAGGAGCCGGGTGGCAGCGTGGCTATGAAGTAGCCGTGGGGGTCCGTGGCGCCACGCGTCGCGATCCGGTGGCTGTCCAGCGCGGTCACGGTGACCTCGGCTCCGCCCATGGGCTGCCCCATGGGATCGAGAACCTCGAAGCCGAAGGCCCCGGCGCCGGGCGGCAGCGGGACCGAGATGCTCGACGCGGCACCGGAGGCACCACGGGAACGCCGACGACGAAGCAGCCCGAGAGCCATGGAATTCACCCTTCTTCCCCTGCGCCTCGGTCACGCGACTCGTTCGGAGTTCTTGCATTCCCGGTCGCCGGGAGACGCCGACGACAGGAGGACGGACGCAAAGCCAGTAGTTCGCCGACGATCATAAAGCGCTCCGCGGGTAGGTCACTCGAGCCGGTGTCGGAGCTGCTCAACCTACGTGGGGCGGGGGTGAGGCCGCATATCGGTACATCGGCCGGCCATATCGCCACAGCTCGTTTCGTTGATTTGTGGCAATGCTGTGGTGAAGGGCACGGAAAAGGGCCCGGATATTCACAACCGACCTGCGGTTTCATCACGGACCTGACACAGAACCCGCCGTGCTGCCGTCCTTTCCGTGTGTCGGTATCCCGATATCCACACCGACCGTCGATCGACCCGCTGCGCGCGGGGCCGCGTCCCGGCAGGCGGCGATACGTTCGGGCCGGGTCGTGCCGATGCTTATCCGAGGTAAACGTGTCCGCCAAGCTGACGGCAAAGACGGGGAACTCGTTCCGGGTGCACGGGGCGTTGGCACAGGCAGCCGACCGGCGCACGCCGCGGGCCTCCCCGTCGGATCGGGGGAGGCCCGCGGCGTGCGGCTGAATCGGTGTCCGGCTGGGACTCTGTCGGGGTCGGCGCTCGGTGCCGGGCCGGGGGTCGGGGTTCGGTTACTCGTTCTCCGGGCGTTCGCCCTTCGGGCCGCGTCCGCGTTCCGTCTTCGGGCCCGCGCTCCGGCCTTCCGGTTCCTGTCGCAAGGTCTCCTTGGCGGCGGCGTTGGCGTCCTGGTCGGAGATTCCCGAGCGCTCGGCCTCCTTGCGCAGCCGGGCCCTGCGGGTGTCGTACTTCTTGCTGCCGGGTTCGGGCACGACGATCACCTCCGGCTCCCGGGTCCCCCGCGCCTTCCGCCGGCAAACGCGCCCCCGAGGTCCCGGTGCGCGGGTCAGCCGGCCGCGTTGTCGACCCGCATGCGCACCTGCTCCTCCAGCCGCCGCAGGCTGCCGTCCAGGGCCTCGCCCACCGCCCGCTCGCCCGGGTCGTGGCTCTCGTCGAAGAACGACAGATGCACGGTCACCTCGCTGGCGCCACTGCCGATGCCCGCCACCTGGAGCCAGCCGGTGTAGGCGCCCTGCTCGCGGGTGCCCCACTCCAGGCGCATCTGGTCCGGCGCGGCCCGCAGCAGGGCGGGCATGTCCTGGCCGGACAGGTCCTCGTGCACGGTCACGGCGGGCGGGTCCTCGACGCGCACGTGCAGGGCGTCCGGGAGCCAGGCGTCGAGCTGGGCGACGTTGGCCGCCTGGTCGAAGACGTGCTCGGGCTGCGCGGGCATCGTGCGGGAACGTTCGTACTCGGACATCGTGGGAGCGCCCCTTCCGGTCGGAAGTCGTACCCCGACCGCGTGCCCCTTCCACGGCCGCCGAAAAGCCCCGGCCGCCGACCACGGGCAACCGAAGGGCTCAGACCGCCGCGCGCGCCGTCCGCTCCACCAGGGACACGCCGTCGCCCATGGACGCGTTGCCGTCGGACAGCACCGCCACCAGGTACCGGTGCCCCCGCACGGCGATCTCGCCGACGCTGTTGACGTCCCAGCGGCCCGTGGTGCTCCGCTGGAGCCAGCCGTTCTTCAGCGCCGGCCGGACCCCCGGGCCGCCGGCCGCCGAAACGCCCCAGGACTGCCCGGACTCCACCCGGCTCATCAGCGTACGGACGTAGGCCCGGGAGCCGGCGTCGAGCCCGCCGGAGCCCCGGCGCACCGTGCCGCCGGAGTCGAACACGGCCCGCAGCAGCCGTATCTGGTCGCTCGCCGTGGTCCGGGTCAGCCCCCACTTGCCACCGGGCCCGCCCGTGGTCGAGGTCAGTCCCAGCCGCTCGTTGGCCGCCGCCAGCCCGGAGGCGCGGCCGATCCGCCGCCACAGGGCGTTCGCCGCCGCGTTGTCGCTGCGCCGGATCATCGGCTCGGCGAGGTCCCGTTCTGCTTCGCTCAGCGGGCGGCCCGCGTCCTGCGCCCGGAGCAGCAGCGCCGCGAGGATGTCGACCTTGACGATGCTTGCGGTGTCGTACGCCCGGTCCGCGCCGCGCAGCACGGCGGTGCGGGCGGTGCCGTCCAGGTCGAGTACCGCCGCCGTGGCGTGCGCCGGGGGTTTCGCGGACGGGGCGGGCGGGGTCGCGGCCGCCGCCGGGTGCGGAAGGCCGGCGGCGGGCAGGGCGACGGCCGCGGCCACGAGGGCGCCGGCGGTGGTCCGTGCGGTGCGGGAGGGGCGGGTCGGCATGGGTCACGAACGTAGACAACCGGCGCGTCCGGCGGCATGGCCGCCGTCACGTTCGGGCCCTGTTCCCGCGGATTGTGACAAGAGCCACCGATGGGACGCATCGTGCCGCCCGGCTCGCCTCCCCGGCGGCGTGTACGCGCGGCCGGGCCGGACTCCTCGCCTTATGGTCGCCCCGACACCGACATCCGGAGCGAAGATGGAGAAAACGGATCATCCGGCGGGTGTGGCGCGGTGCGTGACCGCCGAACCGGCCGGTACGACCGTGGCCGGGGGCCGGGCCCGGCCGCCCGGCGTCCGGTCGTGGCGGCTCGGCGTCCGGCTGTGGTGGCTCGGTGCCGCCCTCCTGGCCGCCGCCTGTGCCGCGGCCGTGCTCGGGCCGGCCGGCACCTCGTGGCTGGAGCATCCGGCGGTCCAGGCCTGGCGGACCGTCTCCCTGGCCATCACCGTGCAGGCGCTGCCGTTCCTGCTCCTCGGCACCGCGCTGTCCGGCGCCATCAACGCCTTCGTGCCGGCCGGTCTGTTCGCCAGGGTGCTGCCCAAGCGGCCCGCCCTCGCCGTACCGGTCGCCGGTGCCGCCGGTGCCGTGCTGCCCGGCTGCGAGTGCGCCTCCGTGCCCGTCGCGAGCAGCTTGATCCGCCAGGGCGTGCCACCGGCCGCCGCCTTCGCCTTCCTGCTCTCCGCGCCGGCCGTCAACCCCGTGGTGCTCACGGCCACCGCCGTCGCCTTCCCCGGCAACCCCGCGATGGTCGCCGCCCGGCTGCTCGCCTCCCTCACCACGGCGGCCGTGATGGGCTGGCTGTGGCTCTGGCTCGGCAAGGAGGAGTGGCTGCGCCCCCTGCTGCGCCACCGGCACACCGGGCACCGGCCCGGCCACAGCCGCTGGACCGAGTTCCGGCTCGGCTTCCGGCACGACTTCCTGCACGCCGGCGGCTTCCTGGTGCTGGGCGCGATGGCCGCCGCCACCTTCGACGTCACCGTGCCGGGTACCGTCCTCGACGCCTTCTCCGGCTCACCGTGGCTGTCGGTGCCGTTCCTTGCGGGCCTCGCCGTGCTGCTGGCCGTCTGCTCGGAGGCGGACGCGTTCGTCGCCGCCTCCCTCACCGGGTTCTCGCCGACCGCCCGGCTCGCGTTCCTGGTGGTCGGGCCGATGGTCGACCTGAAGCTCATCGCGCTGCAGGCCGGCACCTTCGGCCGCGCCTTCGCCTGGCGGTTCTGTACGGCGACCACCGTCGTGGCGGTCGCCGCCAGCGTCCTGATCGGGGGAGCGCTGTGGTGAAACGCGCGGTCCAGAACCTGCTGCCGGCCCTGACCGGGGCCGGCCTGCTGCACACGGCCCTCTTCACCGACCTCTACCTGCGCTACGTCAAGGCCGGACTGCGCCCCCTGCTGATCGGGTCCGGGGCGGTCCTGCTGCTGCTCGCCCTGACGGCGGCCGTCACCCCCGCCGGCCGGCGCCCCGCCGAGCACGCCGACGACCACGGACACGCCGACAGCCACGGCCACCCCGACGGTCACGGGCACGACCACACCGGCACCCCCCGCGTCGCCTGGCTGCTGCTCCTCCCCGCGCTCGGCATGCTCTGCTTCGCCCCGCCCGCGCTCGGCGCGTACACCGCGGCCCGCGCCAGCGACAAACCGGTGGCCGTACAGCGTGGATTCGCCCCGCTGCCCGCGACCTCACCCCTGCCGCTGACCCTCACGGAGTTCACCAAGCGGGTGCGGCAGGACCGCAGCCTGGCCATCGAGGGCCGCACCGTCCGGCTGACCGGGTTCGTCACCCCGGCCGGCCGGGGCGGCGGCTGGTACCTGACCCGGATCGTCTTCTCCTGCTGCGCCGCGGACTCCCAGACGGTCCGGGTCCGCGTCCACGGCAGACCGGCGCCCCCCGCCGACACCTGGCTGGAGGTGACCGGTACCTGGCACCCGCGCGGCACCCTGGGCACGCCCACCGCCCAGGCCGCGCTCGACGTCCGGGACGCCCGGCCCATCGCCCCGCCGGTGAACGCCTACACCGACGACCTCCCGCTGACCCCGTCGTCCTGAGGCGGGTTCCGGCAGCAGGGCGTACGACCGGCCGGGACGGGTGCAGGATGGTGTCGTGACGCTCGCTCCGCGTTCGGGCCCCGGTCACCGCGTCAGGACCGCCCCGCTCGCGGGCCGCCGGTGCGCGGAAGGAGGCGGTGACGATGACACGGACACCCCCCACGGCGGTCACCCCGGTGCGGCTGTGGCGCTGGCGGCGCAACCCGCTCAAGCGGCACAGCGATGTCGTCGAGGCCTGGATCGTGCTCGCCGGCTGGCTGCTGGCCGTGCTCGTCGGGATCGTCGCGGGCGTCGCGGCGGCCCAGACCTCCGAATCCGCGTTCATTGCGCGGGTGGCCCGGCTGCACCCCGTCTCCGCCGTGCTCACCGACGGCGCGGCCCGCACCCCGGCCACGGGCGGCGGCTACGACGACGGGCGGGCGTGGGCGACCGTGCGCTGGACGGACGCGGCCGGATCGGTGCGCACCGACCAGGTCAAGGTCGCCCCCGGCGCCCCCGCCGGAAGCCGGGTCACGGTGTGGACGGACCGGGCCGGCCGGGTCGTGCCCGCGCCCGTCACCGGCACGGCCGCCGACGTCCAGGCGGCCCTCACCGGCGTCCTCGTCGCCCCGGCGGCCGGCGCGCTGGTCTGGGGCGGCGTACGGCTGGTCCGCGGCTCGCTCATCCGGCGGCGCATGGCCGAGTGGGACGAGGAGTGGAAGCAGATCGGGCCCCGGTGGGGGAACCTCAGCGGCGGCGTCGGCTGACCTGGGGCGGGTACGGACACCCGCCGCCCGGCCCGGCCCAGCGCGTGCGAGGGCGGCAATCCGGTCCCCGGCCACAGGCCCCGGCCCTGCGACCCGGCCCCGCGGGCGTGAAGGCCGCCCGACTGGTTACCCGGCGCCCATGACCAAGCTGCACGTTCCACGGCGGCTGCACCGGCGGGCCGCCGACGAGAACCCGGAGCCCCGGACACCGACGCGGCAGGAGGCCGGGGCCGCGCCGGAGCCGGGGCGCGTGCCGGACCGTGACGAAGAGCGGCAGTCCCGGACACCCGTGGCGGAGCCGGGCCGGGCCGAAGACCGGGAGCCGGACCCTGACGGGCCGCCCACCCCGCAGGAGGCCGGGCCCGCGCCCGAGACGGAGCGGGACGCGCCGGACAGCCCGGTGCGGCTGCCCCGGCGCGCCTGGGGCGCGGTGTTCCGGGGCGCCCTGCGCGAGTTCCGGGACGACCAGCTGACCGACCGGGCCGCCGCGCTCACCTACTACGCCGTGCTGTCCCTGTTCCCCGCCCTGCTGGTGCTGGTCTCCCTGCTGTCCGTGGTCGGCCGGTCGGCCACGGACCGGGTGCTGGCCAATGTCCGCAACCTCGCCCCCGGCCCCGCCCGGGACATCATCGTCAGGGCCGTGGGACAACTGCAGGACAAGGCCGGTATCGGCTCGGTGATGGCCCTGGTCGGCATCGTGCTGGCCGTGTGGTCGGCGTCCGGCTACGTGGCCGCCTTCATCCGCGCCGCCAACGCCGTCTACGACATGCCCGAGGGCCGTCCGGTGTGGAAGGTCCTCCCGGTGCGGGTGGGCGTCACGGTCGTCCTGATGGTGCTCTCCGTGGCCGGCGCGCTCATCGTGGTGTTCACCGGCGGCCTGGCCAAGCGCGCCGGGCAGGCGCTCGGCCTCGGCGACACGGCCCTGACGGCGTGGTCGATCGCGAAGTGGCCGGTGCTCGTCCTGCTGGTCACCCTCATGATCGCGATCCTGTACTGGGCGGCCCCCAACGCCAAGGTCAGGGGCTTCAGGTGGATCACCCCGGGCAGTGTCCTCGCCCTGCTGATCTGGCTGGTGGCGTCCGCCGGTTTCGCGTTCTACGTCGCCGGTTTCGCCTCCTACAACAAGACCTACGGCGCGATGGCCGGCGTCATCGTCTTCCTGGTCTGGCTGTGGATCACCAACCTGGCCATCCTGCTGGGCCTGGAGTTCGACGCGGAGACCCTGCGGCAGCGGGCCATCGCCGGCGGTCACCCGCCCCACGCCGAGCCCTATGTGCGGCCCCGTGACACCCGGAAGTGGGACGAGGAGGACGTACGCCGCCTGGACCGGCCATGACGCGTACACCCTCCCCGGCCCGGCCGGCTCAGGCCGCGTAGCCGCCGTCCACCGAGAACTCCGCGCCCGTCACATAGGCCGCCTCCGGCCCGGCGAGGAACGTCACCATGGACGCCACCTCCTCGGCCGTGCCGAACCGACCGAGCGCGGTCATGGCCGCCTGACCGGAGGCGTAGGGGCCGTCCGCCGGGTTCATGTCGGTGTCGGTCGGGCCCGGATGCACCACGTTCGCCGTGATGCCGCGCCCGGCCAGCTCCCGCGCCAGCGCCTTCGTCAGCCCGACCACGGCGGACTTGCTCATCGCGTACAGCGTGGCCCCCGGCCCCGGCACCCGCGCGGTGACACAGCTGCCGACGGTGATGATCCGTCCGCCGGATCCCATCAGCGCGGCGGCGGACCGGGCCGCCAGGAACACCCCGCGCACGTTCACCGCGAGGACCCGGTCGATGTCGGCGAGGGACAGGTTCTCCAGCGGCTCCATCACCCCGACGGCCGCGTTGCCCACCAGGACGTCCAGCCCGCCCAGTTCCCCGGCGGCCCGCCGTACCGCGTCCGCCGCCTCCCCCGCGTCCGCCGCGTCGGCGCGCAGGGCCACCGCCCGCCGCCCCAGCGCCTCGATGTCCCGTACGACCGCGTCGGCCGCGTCCTTGTCGTGCACATACGTCAGGGCCACGTCCGCGCCCTCCCGGGCCAGCCGCCGGGCCGTCGCCGCGCCGATGCCCCGGCTGCCGCCGGTGACCAGGGCCGTCCTGCCGTCAAGAAGCTCTCGTGAAGTCATGTGCCCATCCCACCGCCCGGGGCGCGGGAGCACCGGCGGGGAACGGACATCGACCTGCCCGGCGGTGGACCGGACGCCGGCCTGCCCGGTGGTGGGCGCGGTCAGCCCGTCTGGGGGCCGCGCGGGCTGATCAGGCCGGTCTCGTAGGCGAGGATGGTGGCCTGGACCCGGTCGCGCAGCCCGAGCTTGGACAGCAGCGCGTTGACATGGCTCTTGACCGTGCCGGTGGTGACGCCGAGTTCGGCGCCGATCTCGGCGTTGGTCAGCCCGGACGCGATCTTCAGCAGGACCTCGCGCTCCCGCTGGGTGAGCCGGCCCAGCGGTCCGCCGGCCACGGGCGGGGGAGGGGCACCGCGGGCGAAGGCGCGGATGAGCCGGCCGGTCACGGCGGGCGCCAGGATGCCGTCGCCGGCCGCGACCACCCGGATCGCGGACAGCAGCTCCTCGGGCCGGGCGTCCTTCAGCAGGAACCCGGACGCCCCGGCCCGCAGCGCCTCGTACACGTACTCGTCCAGGTCGAACGTGGTGAGCACCAGCACCCGCGGTCCGCCGGGAGGGGTGGTGATCAGCCGGGTGGCGGTGAGCCCGTCCATGCCCGGCATCCGGATGTCCATCAGGACGACATCGGCCTCCCGCGCCGCGGCGAGCGACACGGCCGTCGCCCCGTCACCGGCCTCGGCCACCACGGTCAGATCGGGTTCGGCGTCCACGATGGCCGCGAATCCGGCGCGGACCACGGCCTGGTCGTCGACGACGATCACGCGTATGGCGACGGGGACACCTCCTGGACGGGGGCCCCAGGAGCCCCGGCCGGCAACGACACCCGTAGCGTACCGGCCGGTTCGCACACGATCCGTCCCTCACCGGCGGCGACCTGCACCCGCAGGCGTTCGGCGACCGGGCCCAGGGCGGCCGCCCGGACCCCGGTCACCGTGATCCGCAGGGTGCCGCGGCGGCGCCGCAGGGTCACCCGCGCCGGGCCCGGGTCGCCCGCGCCGAGCGCGGCCTCGACGATCCGGTACACCGACACCTGCGTGGACGGCGGCAGCCCCCGGGCGGCCTCGGGCAGCCCCCGCAGCCGTACGTCGCGGCCGGCCGAGCGCAGCGCCCCGCACAGCGCTTCGAGGTCGGCGACGGACGGCGACGGGGCCAGCGGCCCGCCGGGCCCGCCGTCGCCGCCGTCGTCCGCCAGACCGCGCAGCATCTCCCGCATCGCGGCCAGCGCCGCCCGGGCCGTGTCCGCGACCCCCGCCAAGTCGCCCCGGCCGGCCGTACCGACCAGCGCCCGGGTGTGCGACAGCACCGCCTCGCGCAACGTGGCCGCCAGCCGCTGCCGTTCGGCCTCGGCCGCCCGGTCCGCCTGCCACACAGAGCTGGCGAACGCGAAGTCGTCGTACGCCACCGCCCGTACCCGGCGGCGGCGCACCAGCAGACCGGCACCCCATACGGCGGTGAACACCGGGGCCAGCACCACGGACAGGAGGAACGACAGCAGCACGGCGTCGGCCGGGCCCGCCGGCTCGCCCGCCACCATCCCGTCGGCGCACGCGAGCGCCGTCACGGCACCGGCCGCCCCGAGCGTGGTCACGACCGGCGCGGGCCAGGTGTGCCCGGCTCCCGGACCGTAGGCGGCGACCGCGTACACGGCCAGCGTCTCCGCGAACGTGCCGGCCACCAGGAGCTGCGCGACATGGGACGGCAGCGGCACCGCGACGACGGCCAACGCTCCCGGCCAGGCCGTCGCCAGCACCGCGCCGAACACCGCCCACGGGGCCCGCCTGCGCCACAGCAGCGGCAGCGCGCGCAGCACCAGCAGCCCGCACACCAGCAGCAGCTCCGGCAGCACGGCCCGGCGCGCGGCGCCCGGCCAGTCCTCCGTGACCGCCAGCACGCCCGCCACCGGCAGCAGCATCGCGGCCAGCATCAGCGCGGGATCGGCGAACCGCTGCTCCCGCAGGACGTCACGCCGCCAGCCGGTCCCCTCCGGCCGCCGCGCCGCGGCGGCGTCGGGCAGCGTCGCGCGCACCCGCCAGCCGCCCTCCGGTGTGGGACCGGCGGTCAGCTCGCCGCCGACGGCGGCGGCCCGCTCGCGCATCCCGGCCACGCCGCGTCCCGCGCCGAGCCCCCCGGCACCCTGCGCGGTGACGCGCGGCGGCGCGTTCTCCACCGTCAGCTCCAGCAGCCCGTCCACCCGCCGGACGTCCACCCGGGCGGCGGCGCCGGGCGCGTACCGCAGCGCGTTGGTCAGGGCCTCGCGGACGATGCCGTGCACCGCCTCGGCCGCCGGGCCCGCGAGGTCGTCCGGGATCCGCGCGGCGACCGGACGGCCCAGCCGGCCGAAGCCGGCGACAAGTTCCTCGATCCGCCCGCTCATCGGCCGGTGGTCCGGCCGGCCGGCGTCCCGCAGCACCCCCACGAGCCGTTGCAGCGCGGTGAGGGTCTCCGTGCCGGCGCGCTCGGCGAACGCCAGCGCCTCGGCGGACAGCTCGGGCCGGTCGTCGCGCAGCCGCAGTGCCGCGTCCACGGTCACCACGACGGAGGTGAGGTGATGGGCGCTCACATCGTGCAGCTCCCGGGCCAGCCGCCGGCGCTCCTGGTCGCCCGCGAGGCGGCGGGCCTGCTCCGCCCCGGCCAGCCGCCGGGCGGCGGTCAGCCGGCCGGCGAGCCACCGGCGGCGGGCCTCGCCGAGCCCCGCGCACAGCACACAGGTGCCCAGCGAGATGGCCATCGTGGACAGCAGCGGGGCCCGCAGGCCCTCCGTCACCGCGGCCCCCGCCCACTCGACGCCCACCACGGCGGCCAGCGCGCGCACCATGACCGGCACCGGGCAGCGCACGGCGACGGAGTACAGGGCGATCAGCGAACCGGGGCCCGCATAGCCGTCCGGCCAGGCGAGCCCGCCGAGCACCCCGGCGGCCAGGGTGCCGGCCAGCGACCGCACCGGTGCGGTACGGCGCCACCCCAGCGCGGCCGTCTCCACGGCCAGCGCGCACACCACGGCGGCCAGGGCGAGCGGACCGGGGGTGCCGTCCGGGTACACCCCGGGCCACAGCAGGACGCCCTGCCCGGCCGCCAGCAGCAGGGGCAGCAGCCAGTTGCGTATCGTCTCCATGTCGCCGACGAGCGTAAGGGCCGCGCCGTGCGGCGGGCACCGGCCCCGGGGTGGAGGCGCGTCCCCAACCAGGGGTAGAGACACCGCTCCTGCCGTGGGGCGATGGCACGGCTCCGGGTCTTTGGCAGGCTGACGGCATGACACAGCCACCGCTCGCCGAGCAGCTCCCGTACCACCGTCTGGCCCATATCGCGCCGCGCCACCGGTGGTGGCGCCCGCTGCTCGGGACCCTGGTCGTGGCCGTGGGCTATGTGCTCGCCGTGCTCGTCCTCATGCTCTGCTTCCTGATTCTGGGCGTGGCCCTCGGGTACCCCGAGGACGCCGACGGCTGGCCGGAGTTCGGCCCCGTCTCGGGCACCGCGCTGGACCTGCTGTCGATCGCGGTGGGCATACCCGTGCTGCTGCTGACCGTGCGCTGGATCGGCCGGCGCCCGGCCGGCACGGTCTCCTCGGTCACCGGGCGGCTGCGGTGGCGCTGGCTCGGGCTGTGCGTGCTGACGGCCCTGCCGGTCCTCGCCCTGGCGATGGGCGCCATGTTCCTGCTGCCCTCGGACGGCGGCGAGGCGGACAGCCAGTGGGTGGGCTGGGCGGCCTTCGGGCGGGCCCTGGCCATGCTCGTCGTGCTGGTGCCGTTGCAGGCGGCGGCCGAGGAGTACGTCTTCCGTGGCTGGCTGACGCAGACGGCGGGGGCGTTCCTGCGTTCACCGTGGGCCGCGCTGGTGCCCCAGGCCGTGCTGTTCGCCGCTGCCCACGGCTGGGGTACCGCGTGGGGCTTCGCCGACCTGCTGGTGTTCGGGGTGTGCGCGGGGTGGCTGACCTGGCGGACGGGGGGCCTGGAGGCGTCCATCGCCCTGCACACCGTCAACAACCTCCTCGCCTTCGGTGTGTCGGCCGCCGTGGTGGACGGGCTCGCCAGCGACGAGACCGCGGCCGACGCGGGCTGGCAGACGGTCGTGCTCGACGTCGCGGGCGTCGTGCTGTACACGGCGGCCGTGACGTGGTGGCTGCGCCGCCGCCGACTGGACCGCACCGCCCCCGCGCCGCTGCCCCCGGCCCACCCGTACGGCGCGGCGCCCGGGCAGTGGCCGGTTCACCCGTACGGGCCGGTGCCCGGGACATGGCCGGTTCACCCGTACGGTGCGGTGCCCGGGCAGTCGCCGGTTCACCCGTACGGTGCGATGCCCGGACAGGGTGTGATGCCCGGACAGGGTGTGATGCCCGGGCAGGGTGTGACGCCCGGGCAGTGGCCCGGTCACCCTGCGACCGGCGCCTCCGTGCCACCGTCCGGGACCGCCTACCCGGGGGCCGCCGCGCCCTGGCCGGGTACGGATCGTCCGGCCGGGCCGGCGGGCGCCGGGGAGGACACCTCGGGCACCAGGTGAGTGGCGCACCGGTGGGTCCCCCGTCAGCCCATGGAGGTGGTGACGGCCCGCACTTCGGGGACTCGCGCGGGTGGTCACGGGCCACCGTGCGCGGCCCTTTGGCAGACATGACGCCGTGCGGTGTGGGTGGTGTGCGAGGGTGTGCGGTCGGCTGGTGGAAGATCGGTCCCGTGGGCGGAGCCGTGTCCTCTCCCGGGAGGTAGGCCCGCCCGTCGACCCGCAAGACACCTATGGGCAAAGGAAGTTGACGCCATGACAGACACCCGCACCGTGACCGTCCTGGGCACCGGCATCATGGGGGCCGCGATGGCCCGCAACCTGGCGCGCGCCGGACACACCGTGCGCGCCTGGAACCGGACCCGCGCCAAGGCCGAACCGCTCACCGCCGACGGCGTGCTGGTCGCCGGCACGCCCGCCGAGGCCGTCGAGGGCGCCGACGTCGTGCTGACCATGCTCTACGACGGCCCGGCCGCCCTGGACGCCATGCGCGAGGCCGCCCCCGCACTGCGCCCCGGCACCGCCTGGGCGCAGTGCAGCACCGCCGGCATCGAGGCCCTCGGCGACCTGGCGGCCTTCGCCGGCGAACACGGCCTGGTGTTCTTCGACGCGCCGGTGCTGGGCACCCGTCAGCCGGCCGAGGCCGGACAGCTCCTCGTCCTGGCCGCGGGCCCGGCCGGTCACCGGTCCGTGGTCGACCCGGTGTTCGACGCGATCGGCGGCCGTACCGTGTGGACCGGCGAGGACGGCACCGCCGGCACCGCGACCCGGCTGAAGCTGGTCGCCAACAGCTGGGTCGTCGCGGCCACCGCCGCCACCGGCGAGACGCTGGCCCTGGCCAAGGCGCTCGGCGTGGACCCGCAGGACTTCTTCGACGCCATCGCCGGCGGCCCGCTCGACATGGGCTACCTGCGCGCCAAGGCCCGGCTCATCCTGGACGGCGAACTGACGCCCGCTCAGTTCGCGGTGGCCACCGCCGTCAAGGACGCCCGGCTCATCGTCCGGGCGGGCGAGGAACACGGTGTGCGCCTGGACGTGGCCGCCGCGAGCGCCGCACGCCTGGAGCGCGCCGCCGCGCAGGGCCACGCCGACGAGGACATGGCCGCCGCCTACTTCGCCAGCTTCGGCGAAGCCGAGGCGCCGTTCGCCTGAGTGAGGGGCCCTGCGGGAGGCGGCCGGCTTCACTCGGCGGGGTCGGCGCCTTCCGCCTTCTCGGCCGGCTCCGGCGCCGGTTCGGCGGCCACGGTGTAGAAGACGGACGAGCCCTGCTTGCTGCGGTGCGCGCCGTTGCGGGCCACGAGGTTCTCCAGAGTGGTCCGCACGACCTTCGTCTGCACCGCCCGCTCGGGGTACGTCCGGCCCAGCGCCTCGGCGACCTCCGCGGCGGAACGCGGCTCGTTCTGCTCGGCCAGATACCGGCGGACCAGTTCGACGAGCGTCGGCTGCGCGGGCTGCGTCGGCTGTGCGGGCTGTTGCTGTTCGGTCTGTGCGGGCTGTTCGGTCTGTGCGGGCTTCGCGGGGGCCTTCTTGGCCGCCGGCTTCCGGGCCGCCGGCTTCTTGGCGGCCTGCTTCTTCGTCCCCGGCTTCTTGGTGTCGGGGCGTCGGGCGCCGCCGCTCTTCCCGCGCGGAGCGGGAACCACCGCGGCCGCGACCGGGGCCGGGGCCGCGATGCCGAGCGCCTGCTGCATGTTCAGCAGAATGGCGTGGTCGTGCTGGAGTGCGGCCAACCGCTCCTGCAACGCGGCGATTTCCGCGGTGACGCGCTCCTGCTCCTTGACGTTCTGTTCTAGGTCCTTGGTCACCTGGCTGACGTACTGCGAGGCCAATTCGGTGACGGGCCCAGCGGTTTCCGGCATATCTACCTCCGCTTGTGGTGCGACACCTGGATGATACGGGTGAGTTAACCCGTTCTCACCTTTCGTGACACATAGACACGGCGGTCGACCCTGGACCAGGGCCGCGACCTCCGGTGCCGACGAGGTCTCGTCGAAGCGGTGTCGGACGGCGAACTCCGGTGAGCGGGGCGGGACTTGGCCAGACAGCCAGTAGATGTCGCAGTACTGGTGGTGGACCCGATTCAGGGGCAGCCGGCTGCCTGGCTAGGATGCCTGCCCATGGCAACGCGCGGACACACCGGTACTCCCCGGCCGGGGCGCCGTGCCCGCGTGGCCCTGGTCCTGGCCGGCCTGCTGCTGTGCGCCGGGTGCGAGGACTCCCTGGGGCAGCCCCCGCCGCGACCGGCCGGGCCCCCCGCCGTCGCCGCGTGCCTGACCGGCTCCGGGGACCTGATCGCCGACGTCGACAACGACGGCCGCCCGGACCGGATCACCGACCCCTCCCACCACGGCGCCCGCCTGACCATCACCTTCGGCACCGGCTCGCGCCGCGAACGGACCGTACCGGCGCGGGGACTGGCCGACCGCCCGGGGAACCGGCAGCAGTATGTCCGCGCCGCCGTGGCGGACTTCGACCAGGACGGCTGGAGCGACCTGGTCGTGGTCGCCGGGCACATCCAGGGCGGCGACGACCCGGTCCCGCCCCGCGTGGCCGAACTGCGATTCGGTCCCTTCTCCGGCACCGGACGCAGCGGGCGCACCGTACGGCTCGACCTGGGCGCCACACAGGACATCGCGGTGGCCGACTACGACCACGACCGGTATCCCGACCTGGCGGCCTACACCTACGCGGGCGACGGGGTGTATGTGTTCGAGGCCCGGCTCGGCGACCCGCGCACCGGACTGGGGGCCGGCACCGGCGCGTACACCACGGACGCGGGGGCCACCGGCCACCACCCGCCGGCCCGCCTCCCGCACGCCGGCCTGACACCGTTCTACCCGGGGTGCGGGGCGAGGTGACCTACCTGGAACCACCGGGAACTCGACGCGAACTCACCCGAGGACAAGCGGGAGTCTCGCGGCCGGGTGGTCTCCGAGTTCGGTGCGTTCCGCGTCGGTCGGGGCCCGGCGGCCCGTACCGATCCGCAGCGCGTCCTCGTCCGCCCAGGACGCGGGGAAGGGTGCCCCGGCGATCTCCTCCAGCATCCCGCGCGCCCGGGCGAGGCTCTCGGCGGGCGGTCGCCCGGCGTCGGGGAGGTGCGCGATCAGGTCCAGGTGGTGCAGGGTCCACTCCAGGACGTACGCCGAGAGGTAGTCGCCGGCGGTGAGGACCATGTCCTGGGTGCGCACCCGCAGTCCGGGATCGGCCAGCTCCGCCGCGCGCCCGGCGGCCGAACCGACGTCGTCCAGATGGAACTTGAGCAGTCCCGGGTCCTCGTAGGCGGCGGCCAGCCGGACCGTCAGCGCGTCCAGCGGGTCGTCGCCGGCCGGCGGTGTGTCCGTGACGTGCCAGTAGGTCACCGCGTCGTGCGTCGGTTCGCCCGCCGCGGGTGTCACGAGGGTGATCAGTACGTCCTGGGCGTCGATGACCAGATGACACACCAGGTCCCGGACGAGCCAGCCGGCGCAGCCGGACGGCCGCGCGAAGTCCTCGTCGGCGAGCCGGGCCACGGCGGTGCGCAAGGCGGTCCAGGAGTGCTGGAAGAGGTCCACCCCCGCAAGCTAACAGCGCGCGGTGGGGCGCTTCGACCGATTTACCGGGCCCTCTCCGCGCCGGCCGGTCGAATGCCGACGCGGATCCCCTCGGCATCGGCCGGCCCGTTGACGAGGCGGGCCCCGTCGGATCAGGCATGGCGGCGGTCATGACCGATCACCGGCGGTGCCCGGCTCAGAACGTCGCGTCGACGAAGCCCAGTTTGCGGTTCATGGCGATCACGCCGGTGTTCGCGGGGTGGTGGAACGTCCGGACCGTGGTCGCCGCGCGCTCCCTGGCGAAGGCCAGCCCGAGGGTCTTCATGGCGATCGCGATGCCCCGGCCCCGGTAGGCGGCCCGTACCCCGGTCATCTCGTTGAAGACGAAGTCCGGGTGGACCGACGTGACCGCCAGACCGATCCACGCCTCACCGTCCAGGGCGATCACCACGCCGTGGGGGTCGTAACCGGCGGAGTCGAAACGGCGTTCGGTGTACTCCTCGTAGGAGTAGAACTCCCCGCGCTCCGGGATGTCTGCCGAGCACTCCTTGTTCAACTCGTACAGGGCGCGCCGGTGTTCCGGTGTGTCGCCCAGCTCGGCGAGGGTGGCGAAGCGGATGCCCGCCGCACGGCAGCGCTCCACGTACGGCTGGAAGCGGGGCGCGTCGAACGCGGCGACGTCCAGTTCGAGCCTCACCCACTGGTTGGCCATGCTGTCCCCTTCGTCGGCGCGATGCTCGCCTCATCCTGGCACCTGGGTGGGCACGGACAACAGGCGTTCGCGTACATGAACTTCGCACACGTGGGTGTACATGTCATGTGAGGGTGTGCCAAGCTCGGCCGACTTCCTTCGAACACGGCGGAGTGGGAGGGCGAGCATGAACGTTTCCCGGCGTGCGCTGCTGGTCACGGCGGCGGGTGCGGCGGCCGTGGGGCCGGTCACGGAGGCGTCGGCGGCACCCGCGGCGGAGGCCGGACGGGCGGAGACGGGCGGACGGGCGGAGACGGGCGCGACCCTGCGGACGCTGAGCGCGGCGGCGGACTACGCCGTGGCGAAGGTCCGCGCCGTGGCGCCCCGCGTGACCGGCTTCCCGGTCGGCACCAGGTTCGAGAAGTGGACGTACTCGCGCGGCGGGGACTGGGTGGGCGGCTTCTGGCCCGGGACGCTGTGGATGACGTACCTGTACAGCGGGGACGACACCTTCCGTGCCCGGGCGGTCGAGTCGGCCCGGAACCTGGCCCCCCGTCAGACCGACACCACCACCCACGACCTGGGTTTCCTCTTCTACCCCTCCTGGGTCACCGCCTGGCGTCTGACCGGCGACGACGAGTGGCGCACCGGCGCGATACGCGCGGCGGACTCCCTGATACGGCGGTACAACCCGCGCGGCGGGTTCATCCGGGCGTGGGGCGCGCTGAACGACACCGCCAACGCCGGCCGCGTCATCATCGACACGATGATGAACCTGGACCTGCTGGCGTTCGCGAGCCGGCAGACCGGTGACCCCGCCTACCTGGACATCGCGGTGGCGCACGCGAAGACCGCCCAGCGCGTCTTCCCCCGACCGGACGGCTCGACCCCGCACGTGTTCGACTTCGACCCGGACACCGGCGCACCCCTCGGCCCCGCCACGGTGCAGGGCTACGACGCCTCCTCCTGCTGGTCGCGCGGACAGGCGTGGGGCATCTACGGGTTCACCACCATGTACCGCAGGACCGGCGACACCGGGTTCCGGGACACCGCGCGCAGACTCGCCGACTACGCCATCGAGGCGCTGACCCCGGACCACGTGCCCGTCTGGGACTACCGGGCGCCGCAGCAGCCGTACGACGTCAAGGACGCCTCCGCCGGGGCGATCATGGCGTGCGGTCTGCTGGACCTGCACGCGGCGACCGGCCGGCGCGCCTACCGGGACGTGGCGCTGCGGATCCTCACCGCGCTCGCGGAGACGTGCCTGACCAGGAACTCGGCCCGGGCGGAGGCGGTCGTGGCCCGCTGCACCCGCAACCGTCCCGGCGAGGACGGCATCGAGATCTCGCTGCCCTACGCCGACTACTACCTCCTCGAAGGCATCCTGCGGGTGCTCCGCCCCGCGGACGTGGACCGGGCGATCGACCTGTCACAGCCGTCCTAGCGGTCCTGGATCGAGGATGAGGGTGCGGGCGGCGATGTCGCCCGCACCCGCTCAGCCGGCCGAAGCGTTCCGTGCCGCCTCGCGTGCTTCGGCGAGGGCGCGCTGCCTGAGGTCGCCGAACAGCTGGATCGTGGTGGAGGCCAGGACGTCGTCCCCGCCGATGGTCCGGCGGTCCCCCCTGCGGGTGGACAGGGACAGGAGGGGGTCCTTGAGGAGCGGGGGCGGGGCCGGTTCGCCCGGCGTCACCAGGTGGACCGAACCGAAACGCTTGATCCCGCCCTCGCGGACGACCATGGCCGCGTCCCGGGCGAGGTCCGTCAGGAACACGCTCGCGATTCCGTCCAGGTCGCGGACCAGCGCCGGGACGGCCCTCGCCCCCCGGTTCCGCAGCAGCTTCCGCACCCCGGCCTCGAACCGGTGGGCGCCGGCCACGGCACTCGGTCTGCGCGGCCCGCGGCGCTCATGGGAAGGCACGATGGCACCCTCGGCGTCGTACAGGACACCGGTCAGACCCCGGAACGTCGGGCTGTGGTCGTACCACTTGGTCCCCACCTCGACTTCGACGTTCCGGTCGATCGCCGAGAGGAGGTCCCCGGGGACCAGCTTCTTCCGGGCTTCCTCCGCCGCCGCTCTCCTCGCGCCGTCGATGA
>NZ_BMSK01000040.1 GCF_014649115.1 Streptomyces eurythermus
TGGTGGAGGGTCACCAAACGAGACACGACCCCCACCGCGGCCGCCACTTCAAGCCCCAGCGCCTGCACGCCGACAAAGCCTACGACCGGGCCGACCTGCGCAGATGGCTCCGCGGGAAGCGCATCGGCGTGCGCATCGCCCGCAAAGGCATCGAGTCCAGCGAGCGATTAGGGCGCCGCAGGTGGGTCATCGAGCGGACGATGTCCTGGCTGTCCGGCTACCGCCGACTCAGCCCCCGCTACGAACGAGATCCCCACAACTACCTGGCCTTTCTCGGACTCGCCGCCGCCCTCTGCTGCTACAAGCGACTCGTCCGCCTCACCACATAGGACACGGTCTTAATTCCCCGACTCGCCGTCATTCGCGTGTCGCTCTGCGTCCTGCGGATCCCTCGAACGCCGCGCGGCGCCCTCGGTGCTCTCGCGCAGTACCAACCGGTGGGCCACGACCAGGTCCTGGGGGGAGCGGACGCCGGCCGGGGAGGTGTCCCCGGGGGCCGGGGTGGCGGCCTCGTCCATCCGGTGCCGCAGGAGGTCGATGGCGATCCTGGCGACCGCGGCCTTGTCGGGGGCCACGGTGCTCAGCGTCGGCGTGCTGAACCGTCCCCCCTCGACGTCGTCGAAGCCGATCACGGCGACGTCCTCGGGTACCCGCATCCCGTACTCGTACAGGGTGCGCAACGCGCCCAGCGCCAGTTGGTCGTTGAGGCAGAGCAGCGCGTCGGGCCGGGCGCCCTCGTCGAGTGCCCGGGCCACGGCCTCGGCCCCGTCGGGCATCCGGAAGGACGGTACGGGCAGCAGCGCGGCCGGGTCGAAGGCGAGGCCGGCCGCGGCGAGGGCGGCGCGGTAGCCGCGGGTGCGGGCCTCCGCGGTGCCGAGGCCCGCGTCGTCCCGGCCGCCGACGGCGAGGATCGTACGGCGCCCGAGGCCGATAAGGTGCTCGGTCGCCTCCCGCGCGGCCTTCTCGTTGTCGATGGCGACGTGGTCCGCGCCCTCTTCCAGCAGTTCGCCGAGCAGCACGGTGGGCGGCGCGTCCGTGCGGCTCCGCAGATCGTCGGCGGTCAGGGCGAGCGGGCTGAGGATGACCCCGTCGACGAAGGTGGAGCCGAAGCCGGCCAGGGCCGCCAGTTCATGGTCGCGGTCCGCGCCGGTCTGGTGGATCAGCACGGTGAGGGAGCGCTGTTCGGCCTCGCGGATGACATGCCGGGCGAGTTCGGCGAAGTAGGGGACGTCGAGTTCGGGGACGACCAGCGCGATGATGCCGGTGCGGCCCTTGCGCAGATGACGGCCGGCCAGGTTGACCTTGTAGCCGAGGTGGTCGATGGCCTCCTGGACCACGCGCCGGGTCCGGTCCGAGACGTGGACGTAGTCATTGATCACGTTGGACACCGTCTTCTCGGACACCCCCGCGTGCCGAGCGACGTCCTTGATCCTGACCCGTGCCACCGCGACCTCCCTGCCCTCCCCTGGAGCCCCGAGTGTAGTCGGCGGGCAGGCCGGGGAACGGCGGGCGGCGGGCAACCCGTCCCGTCCCCGCCCCCGGAACACCGGCCATCTGCCGCGGACTCTTTACAGCCAATGTACATCGATGTAAAAACGTGCCACCGCACCGCGTCAGCCGGTGCGCGCCCCGCCTGCCGAACCCGGTGGGGGCCATCTTCCCCGTGGTCCACCGCCGGTCCGCCGCGCGTGCCCGGCCGTCGAAAGGTCAACGATGACTGCGCGATCCCCTGTCCCCGCCCCTCCTGTGGAGTCCGCTCCGGACCGCGGCCTCACCCGCCGCCGCCTGCTGGGCACCGGCCTGGCCGGGGCGGGCGCGCTGCTCGCCGCGGGCTCGCTGTCCGGCTGCGCCTCCCCGGCCTCGGCCTCCGACGCCTCGGCCCTCAGCGTCTGGGACCTGTTCCAGGGCGGCGACGGCTTGCTGATGGACGACATGATCAAGGCTGTCGCCGAGGGCCGTCGGGGCTTCGACATCGACCGGACGATCCTGGACTGGGGCCCGTCCTACTACACCAAACTCGCCATGTCGGCCGCCGGTGGCCGGGCCTCCGATGTGGCGGTCCTGCACCTGTCCCGGCTGGCGGGCTACGCCCCCGCCGGCCTGCTCGACCCCTTCGACCTGGACCTGCTCGCCGAATTCGGCGTCGCGGAGAAGGATTTCACGCCCGCGGTGTGGGCACGGACCCAGCACGACGGCACCGTCTACGCGATCCCGCTGGACGTCCACCCCTTCATCGTCTTCTACGACAAGGAGGCCGCCGGCACCGCGGGGCTGCTCGACTCCTCGGGGGAACTGGCCCCCATGGGATCTCCCGAGGCCTTGCTGGACGCGGGCAAGGCACTCGCCGATGCCACCGGCCACGCGGGCATCGTGTTCGGCCACGTCAACGACACCGCGCAGAACTGGCGGCTGTTCGCCGCCCTCTACGCCCAGACCGGCGCCGCCTTCACCCTCCCGGACGGCGGTCCGCCGGAGATCGACGTCGACGCCGCGATACGTGTGGTGTCGCTCCTGCGGCAACTGTTCGACGGCAGGACCAACCCCAACAACCTGGACTACTACGCGGGCCTCACCATGTTCTCCTCCGGCCGGGGCGGCATGGCCATGCTCGGCGAGTGGGAGCTGCCGACCCTGAAGAAGTCCGGCATCCCGCTCGGCGCCGCGCCCTTCCCGCAGGTCTTCGACCAGCCCGCCGTCTACACCGACAGCCACAGCTTCGTCCTCCCGCACCAGGACGACCCCGTCCCGGCCCGCCGGCGCGAGGCCCACCGGTACGTCGCGGCGATCATCAAGCAGAGCCTGACCTGGGCGAGCGCCGGCCACATCCCCGCGTACCAGCCCGTGCTCGCGAAGCCGGAGTACGCCGCCCTGAAGCCGCAGTCCTCGTACGCGGGCGCCGGGAAGGTCGCGGTGCTCGACCCGCCGAACTGGTTCACCGGGGCCGGCTCGAACTTCCAGAGCCGGATGTGCCAGCCGCTCCAGTCGGCGCTGCTCGGCGACACCACCCCCGAAAAAGCCGTGCGTCGGATGGTCCGCGAGGCGGACGCGCTGCTCCGGCAGCCCAACCCGGTGGCCTGACGAGCAGAAGGAGCGATCCCCTTGACCACCACCGCACCCCCCGGCACCGGCCCATGGACCGGCCCGGACACCTCCCGCACGGACGGCCCCCGCCACACCGGCCGGCAGCGTTCCCTCAGCGCCCCCGGCTCCGGCCTGGTCTTCGTCCTGCCGTTCCTCCTCCTGTTCGTCCTCTTCCTGGTGTGGCCCATCGTGCAGGGGCTCTGGATGAGCTTCACCGACTCCTCGCTGGCGCTGCGCGACACGGCCTTCGTCGGCTTCGACAACTACGCCGAGGCATTCGGCGACCCGGACGTCTGGAGCAGCCTCGGCAACACGGTCTTCTTCACCGTCATCTCCAGCGTGCCACTGGTGCTGGTCGCGCTGGCGATGGCCCTGCTGGTGCACAGCGGGATCGCCGGGCAATGGGCCTGGCGGCTGGCGTTCTTCGCTCCGTACCTGCTGCCGGTGACCGTGGTGACGCTGATCTGGTCCTGGCTCTACCAGCCGGACCTGGGCTTCGCCAACCAGCTCCTGGACACCCTCGGCATGGCACCGGTGGGCTGGCTGGCCGACGAGTCCGTCGCGATGTGGTCGATCGCCGCCCTCACCGTCTGGTGGACGGTCGGCTTCAACTTCCTGCTCTACCTCGCCGCCCTCCAGTCCCTGCCCACGACCTTCGACGAGGCCGCGGCGCTGGACGGCGCCGGGGCGTGGCGCCGCCTGTGGTCCATCACCCTGCCGCAGCTCCGCCGGACCACCGCACTGGTGGCCATGCTCCAGATCCTCGCGTCGCTCAAGGTGTTCGACCAGATCTACATCCTCACCAAGGGCGGCCCCAACGGCTCGACCCGTCCCGTCCTGGAGTACGTCTACGACGTCGGCTTCACGGGTTACCGGCTCGGCTACGCCTCGGCGGTCTCCTATCTCTTCTTCGCGCTGATCGTCATCGTCTCGCTCGTGCAGTTCCGCCTCTTCCGCCCGGAGGACTGACCGTGTCTGCTACCGCAACGCCCCCGCGCCCACGGCACCGTCCGCCCCGGGAGAGCGCCGGTTCTCCGCTGCTCCTCGGCCACGGCCGGCTGCCCCGGGCCCTGGCCGGGACCGCGCTCGTCATCCTGGCGGCCGTCTGGCTGCTGCCCTTCCTGTGGGCGATCGCCACCTCCGTGCAGAGCGAACAGGCTGTGTCCGCCCCCGGTCTCTCGCCGTTCAAGGGCGCCTTCACCCTGGACGCGTACCAGCAGATCCTGGAACGCGGGGACGTACCCCTGTGGGCGTTCAACAGCCTCCTGGTCGCCGGGCTGGTCACCGTCATCACGGTGGCCGTCTCCACCCTCGCGGCGTACGGCTTCTCGCGCGGCACGTTCCGCGGGCGCCGGTCCCTGCTCGCCGTGACCGTGGCCGCCATCATGATCCCGCCGCAGTTGCTCATCGTGCCGCTGTTCCAGCAGATGCTGCTGTTCGACCTGGTGGACACCTACGCGGCGGTCATCCTTCCCCAGGTGGTCGCCCCCATGATGGTGTTCATCCTCAAGCGCTTCTTCGATGGCATCCCCCGGGAGCTGGAGGAGGCGGCCCGGATCGACGGGGCCTCCGAGTTCCGGGTCTTCTGGTCGGTGGTGCTGCCGTTGTCGCGGCCGATCGTGGCCGCGGTGGCGATCTTCGTCTTCATCGGGGCGTGGAACAACTTCCTGTGGCCGTTCATCGTGACCAACGACTCGGACCTGATGACCCTCCCGGTCGGACTGGCCACCGTGCGGGACTCCCACGGCGTCCAGTACGTGTCGGGCATGGCGTCCGCGCTGCTGGCCGCGCTGCCGCTGATCGTGGTCTTCCTCTTCTTCCAGCGCCGCATCGTCAACTCCGTGGCCACCACCGGCCTCGGCGGCTCCTGACACCTTTCTCCCCGACCCGCTGTACCCGACCGATCCACTGGAGCATGTGTGCCCATTCACGCCGTACCGCGCCCGGAGTACCCGCGACCGCAGTTCACGCGCCGCGACTGGCTCAACCTGAACGGTGCCTGGCAGTTCGAGACCGACCGGGGGGACAGCGGTCTGGAACGCGGTCTGCTCGGCCGGGAGCTGCGCGACGAGATACTCGTGCCCTTCCCGCCCGAGTCCGAGCTGTCGGGCATCGGTGACACCGACTTCCTCCACGCCGTCTGGTACCGGCGCGCCCTCACCCTGCCGGCCCAGTGGGCCGGGCGCCGGGTGCTGCTGCACTTCGGCGCGGTCGACCACGACACCACCGTCTGGGCGAACGGCGAGGAGGTCGCCCGGCACCGCGGCGGCTTCACGCCGTTCACCGCCGACCTCGGCGACATCGCCGGGGCGGGCGAGGAGGTCGTCATCACCGTACGGGCCCGCGACGCCAAGTCGGGCCCGCAGGCGCGGGGCAAGCAGGCCGTCCGGTACGCCAACCACGACTGCAACTACACGCGGGTCACCGGTATCTGGCAGACCGTGTGGCTGGAGCCCGTCCCCGATGTGCATCTGCGGCGCCCCCGGATCACCCCGGACCTCGCCGGCAGCGCCTTCCACCTCGAACTGCCGCTGTCCGGCAACCGGGCCGGCCACCGGGTCCGTGCCGTCCTGACCGACGGTGACGGCGACGTCAGCCGCGCCGAGGCCCGCGCCGACCTCGACCTCGCCCCACGCCTGTGTCTGCCGGTGCCCGAGGACCGGCGCCGCGAGTGGGGCCCGGACAATCCGCACCTGTACGGCCTGCGCCTCGAACTCCTCGACGCCGCCGGGGAAGTGGTCGACAGCGCGGAGAGCTACGCCGGTCTGCGCGCCGTCGCCCTGCGCGGCAGGGCCGTCCTCCTCAACGGCCGACCGGTCTTCCAGCGGCTCGTCCTGGACCAGGGCTGGTACCCGGACGGGCTGATGACCGCGCCGAGCGACGAGGCACTGGTGCGGGACATCAAACTGGCCCAGGAGGCGGGCTTCAACGGAGCCCGGCTGCACCAGAAGGTCTTCGAGGAGCGCTTCCTCTACCACGCCGACCGCCTCGGCTATCTGGTCTGGGGCGAGTTCGGCGACTGGGGCTGCGAGATCGGCGGTTCCTCGGGCGACAACCAGAAACCCGACGCGTCCTACGCCGCCCAGTGGCTGGAGGCCCTGGAACGCGACTACTCGCACCCCTCCGTGATCGGCTGGTGCCCGCTCAACGAGACGTACCAGAAGCTGCACGACCGCATCACCCAACTCGACGACGTCACCAGGGCGATGTTCCTGGCCACCAAGGCCATGGACACCACCCGGCCGGTGATCGACGCGTCCGGTTACGCGCACCGGGTCGCCGAGACGGACATCTACGACGCCCACAACTACGAGCAGGACCCCGCGGTGTTCGGGAAGCTCATGTCCGGGCTCGCCAAGGGCGAGCCGTTCGTCAACGCCTACGAGAACGGCGCCGCCTACTCGCTGCCCTACGGAGGCCAGCCGTACTTCGTGAGCGAGTTCGGCGGCATCTGGTGGGACCCGGAGGCAGCCGCCGAGCTGTCCGGTGAGGACCGCACCCAGTCCTGGGGCTACGGTGAACGGGTGCGGGACGAGGACGAGTTCCACGCCCGGTTCAGCGGCCTCACCGAGGTGCTGCTGCGCGACCCCGGCATGTTCGGCTACTGCTACACCCAGTTGACCGACGTCTTCCAGGAGCAGAACGGCATCTACCGCTTCGACCGCTCGCCCAAGCTCGACGTCGCCCGCGTCCGTGCCGCGCAGTCGCGGCCGGCCGCCATCGAGGAACAGCCGTGAGAGGGGGCCGCGGTCCAGTGACCGCGGCCCCCGTTCACGTCACACCCGCTCCAGCCGCCAGACCTGCGGCTGGAGCCCGTTGCACGTCCACTGCTGGACGTTCGCGCCGGGCTGCCGGGAGCCCTGGGCCACGTCCAGGCACTGTCCGCTGGAGCGGACGACCAGCCGGTAGTATCCCCGGCCGACGTTCTCCAGCCGCCAGTCCTGGGCGGCGGCCTGGTTGCAGTACCACTGGCGGACGTTGGCGCCCGCCGTGCCGGATCCGTTCTCCACGTCGAGGCAGTAGCCGCTGTTGCGGCCGGTGAGCGTGAAGCGGCTGTCACCGCGGGCCTTCAGCGTCCAGTCCTGCGGACCGAGGCCGTTGCACGTCCACTGCTGGACGTTGCCGCCCGGAGCGCGGGAGTCGGCGGCCACGTCGAGGCAGTCGCCGCTGTTGGCGTTCACCAGTCGGTAGCGTGCCCCGTCGACGATTCCCGAGGCGTCACCGCTGCCGGTGACGGGGCCGGTGGCGAAGTACGGCTTGCACACCGTGCCGTCGAAGTCCGTGGCGATCTGCAGGACCTGCCGGCCGTCCGCCGAGGGCAGCAGTGGAGAGCTGTAGTTCTCGCAGTAGTTGATCTGCGGGTCGGACACGTTGACCGGTGCTTCGATCTCGTACCAGGGCCCGCTGCCGTTCTCCGTGTTGGCGAGGATCGTCCGGCCGCTCTCCGCGGCGACGCTGCCGTCCTTGTCGAGCAGGCGCTGTCCGATCAGCAGCAGCCGCCCGTTCGCGCCGCCGTCCGGCGCGGGGGCCCAGGCGATGGTCGGCGTGGCGCGGAAGTACTTGCCGTCGACCGTCTCGGGGCGGATGCCCAGGTCGGTGACGCTCCCCCAGTTCCAGCCGTCGGCGGAGGTGCGGTAGTGCACCACGCACTGGTACTGGCCGCCGGGCGTGCAGATCTCGTAGCTCATGAAGTAGGTTCCGTTGGGCAGTCTGCGCACCCCCGGCATGCCGGGCCGGTCGGTCTGGAGGCCGCTGGCCACGGTGTCGTGGCGCCCTTGCCAGTTGATGCCGTCGTAACTTCGCGCGGCGGCCAGTTTCTGGCTGTGCGCGGGGTCCGTCTCGTCGGCGTAGTGGCAGACCAGGGCGCCGTCCGAGGCGATGGAGAACTCCGGTTCCCACAGGCCGCCGGTGCCGGTGGCGACGGCGCACGACGACAGGTAGGACCAGGTGCGGCCCACGTCGTTGCTGCGCCAGATCCGCAGCGCCATCCGGCGGTTCTGCTCGTCCTGACCGGTGGAGGCGGCCCAGAGCAGGGTGCCGGCGGGCAACGCGCCCACCTGCTGGGGCAGTTCGAACAAGGTTCCGCAGCAGAGTCCCTGGCCGGCCGCGGATTCGGGGTCGGAGACCCGGCCGACCTCACGGAAGGTCGCGCCGTTGTCGGTGCTCTCGTGGATGGCGCCGATGCCGTTGTTCCCGTCGAAGGTGACGACACTGGCGAGCACTCGGCCGTTGGCGGCACCGTTGTGGGCGAGCCGGACGGCGCGCGGGTAGAGCCCCGTGCCGTCGCGCAACGGTGTGCCGGTGGCAGCGGCGGAGAGGCCGGCCGTCGCGGTGGGGGCGGGCGGCTTGGGGGACGCCGCGACGGCCGGAGCGGCGAGCACCGTACCGAGCACCGCGACCAGGGCGAGCAGTACGGCATGGGGGTGAAGACGTCTGACAGCGTGGAAGAGGCGGAGCGTCAACACGTTCTCCTTTCTGCGGAACTTCCCGTGGAACTCCCCGGGGAACGTTCGGGGCCGGGATCCGCGCCAGGCTAGAGCCGGATATACATCGATGTAAATACGCGTGCGCACAGCGGCGCCGCCCCGCCGGGGGCGGGGGTGGCGGGGCTCGGCGCGCGCCCCGGCACGGGGTTCCCTCATGGGCTTACCGGCAGTAACTTGCCATGGAGTAAGTAAGGGTCCGTGCAACCGAACGTTCTCCCACATAAGGAGATCAACGGTGGACCCGGCGTTCGCGCCGTCAGCCGTGGTCGGTGACCTCATCCGGTGGACGGAAGACCGCTTGGAGCGGGAACGGGAACTGCTGGAGCGCCTCCGCGCGATCGATGCGTCGGCGCCTGCCGGCTGGCAGAACGTCCTGCGCCTCGTCGAGCTCATGCAGGGGGGACGTGGAAGCCCTGGCCACCGGACACGCGAAACAACGAGCGCTGCTCGTGCTCGACATCGCCGACGGTCACCTCGCCGGCGGACGGACATCGCCGACGGTCACCTCGCCGGCGGACGGGTGGAGGCCGCGTTCGCCCTCGCCTCCCGCGCGCTCGAGGCCGGCCTGCAGTACCGGTCCGGCCGCGTCGTGGAACGCGCCCGCGGTGTACGCCGTAGCCTCACCACCCAGGGTGGTGCGGGACTTCGACGAACGCCTGCACGGCGTCTACCTGTAAGAAAGGATCACTACGGCATGAGGGTGGGGATCACCGGGCACCGCGGACTGAGCACGCTGGTCGAGGAACAGGTGCGGGCTCTCCTGGCCGACCAGGTCAGCCAGTACGACCCGGCCCAACTCGTCGGTGTCTCGTGCATCGCCGACGGACCCGACTCCTGGTTCGCCGAAACCGTCCTGTAGCACGGCGGCCGCCTCCAGGTCGTCATCCCGGCCACCGAGTACCGGCAAGGGCTGCCCGTCTGGCACCACCCCGTCTACGACCGGCTCCTTGCCCGCGCGGCCGACGTCCACCACACAGGCATCACCGAATCGACCTCCGAAGCGCATCAGGCCGGATCCGAAATCCTCGTCGGCCTGGTGGATGAGCTGATCGCCGTATGGGACGGCAAACCGGCGCGGGGATACGGAGGCACCGCGGACGTGGTCGCGTACGCCGAACGGGCCGGCGTCCCGGCGCGGGTGCTGTGGCCCGAGGGCGCCAGCCGGTGACGCCGTTGAACGCAGTGCCACCCGCGCGGCAACGCGCTGTCCGACGAAGCCGCCGCTTGCGCCAAGGGCCGTCGTCCTGCACTTCGCCCAGGCCGCACAGGCCCCCGTACAGCGCGATAACGCTACGTCCTCCCCGCCGCGCCCCAGCCCCGTACGAAGGCAGCGAGGGCGCGGCGCTGCAGTTCGTCCGGCCCAGCGCCTCCGCCTCCCACTGCACCGGATGCCAAGGGTCGAAGCCGTAGCGGGCGGCGAAGGCCGGCCATCTCGGGTCGCCGTGCTTGCCCTCGGCCGACAGCAGCTCGTACTCGATGGTCTGCTCCCGGGCCAGCAGGACCCGGCGGACTTCGCTCCAGCAGTCCTCGGTGCGCCGCACCCAGTCCCGTTCGATCTCTGCCCCACTGGCGTCGAAATCGCCACACCAGAGCAGGGTGGCGCGACCGTGCCGGGCGGTGCGGCGGCGCATGACTTCGGCATAGGACTGGGAGGCGAAGCCTCGGACCACCAAGACCGGGATGCCGTATTCGGCGAGCCAGGTGGTGAACATCTGCCGGAGGGTGTCCGACGTACACCGAGCTGGCCCTCGGTGCGGTCCAGGGCGAACCAGTCCACGGCCTCGCGCAGGAACGCGGCGGCGTCCGGCAAGGCCGGCGGGACGTGGACCTCGCGCAGGGTGTCGATCAGGTCCGGGAAGCGGCCCTCGCGGCGGGCCTGGGCCAGAGAGGAGGAGAGGTGCCGGTACATCGACGGGGTGTGCGGCAACACGCCCTCGGAAACCAGCCGGTACATGACCTGTTCTCCACCGTTTCGATGTCTCATGAGACATCTCGGGTGGCGATTGACGTGGGCGGTTGTCGGGCTCCGGTGGCCGGCCCTGCCTCTTGGCGGTGGATCGTGGTGAGACGTTCAGCAGGGCCCGATGGTGTCGGTTCGGGCAGCTCGATGGTCGTTCAAAGTGACGACGGCTCCGCGGCCGTTGAGTTCCTCGCGGAGGGCTGCGTTGTCATGGTGGAGGGCGGCGATGACGGTGGCGGAGGCATCGAGGCGGCCTTGGAGCTGGGTCCGCTCGCGTTTGAGGGTCCTCACCTCGACACGTAGTTCCTGGAGTTCGTCATCGCGTCGGGCTTCGCCGGGGATGCGGGCGTCGGTGGCATCCGTGCGCCGGTCCCATTCGGCAAGGATGCGGTGGGCTCGGTTCATCGTGGCCCGGCTGCCACCAGCTTCGCGGTAGAGATTCTCCTTGACCAGCCGTCCATCGGTGCATGTGGGGCGGCCTGCAAGGAGTCGCTCCATGGCGGCTCGCAGAGCCTTCACGGTCTCAGTGGAGACCTGGTCCGTGAGCGTCTCGGTGGTGGGCTGGGTCATTTCTCGGCCCTTCGGATCACTGAGCGGACGTCGTCGAGCTGTTGGGTCAGCTGGTCCCGGCGGCAAGGGACGATCTTGGGAGTCTCCAGCAGAGTTAGGAGGCTGTGTTCCTCGCTCTTCCAGATCTTGAGGTGGTCGGGGGTGATGACGCTGTTGTGGCAGCGGCCGGGCTGGCAGCGGTCTATCAGCGGGCCGGTGTGGCCGGCGGGGACGACGGCTTCTTCGAGGCACTTCGCGCCCTCGGAGTGGTTCTCGTCGAGGGCGCAGTGGTTGAGCTTGCCTAAACGGAGCGTGACGCGGGCCTTGTGCAGCAGGTCGTATTCGGTCCGTTTGTCGCCGGTCTTGGCGGTGCGGGTGGCTGCGAGAGCGGCCTTCTTGATGGTCCCACCGCTGTTGCAGGTGGCGTGTCGCGTTCGTCGGCTCACTCGCACTGGACCTGCGCCGCGTTGATGGCGGCTTGAAGCTGAAGCCAGGTTGGATCTGTGGAGCTGGCCGCAGTCGTCGTTGCCAGATCGTCTGCCTCCCATGTGCGGGTTCCGTCGGTCAGGACAAGGTGCGTCTCCAGATCGTCGCCGTCGTCCGGAACCTCGGCGGTGGTCTCCAGGAACACCGCGGCCGCATCCCTGGAAGTGTCCCTGTTCGCGGTGCAGTTCTGCGTGGAGCCGGAGAGCACGGACAAAAGCACCAGATCTCCCCCGCTGCCGGCAACCAGGAGCTCGCCGGTGGCTGTGGCGGCCAGCGCGGACAGTCGGGATCCGGTCAGCACATCGTGCTCGACCGCTTGCCGAGTTTCGAGGTCCACCTCGACCAACGTTCCCGCGGGTGTCGCAATCCACAGCACACCCGGTCGCGCCCCGAAGGCAACATTGTGACGCGACCAGGCTTGCATTTGGTCAAGCCACTCCTGCGGGTACGGATACCCAGGGCTGGGGTCGCCGAGGGTTGTGGTCAGAACCCGGCGCAACGAAGGAAACTCGAAAACCTCCACCGAGTTGTCGTACGCGTTGCCACGAACCGCAAGGTGACGTCCGTCCGCGCTGAAGAGCGGAGTCTCGTAGCCGTCACAGTCCAGGATCAACGCCCGGCGGAGCGGCCGCATCATGGCAGGCACGGTCCCCTGATCGACTCGCGCGAAAAGGCAGTGAGTGGCCCCTTGGTCACTGCTGAGCGTGGCGACAAGTCCGCCGCCGGGATGCTGCGCGACTCCTGTGTCCCAGCGGGGTCCGGCACCGATGGTTCCGACGGCAAGGTCAAGGACGTCCGAGCTCTCCCAACCACCGCCTTCGTCGCGAAATGACGGTGAAGCCCACAGGGTCTGCCCGTCCGGGCTGAAAGCCAGGCTACGGTAGAAGGCGAAGGCTGGAGCACCTTGCAGCTCGGAGACCCCAGCAGGAGTCCATTGCCGCAGTCCGCCTTCCCCCGCCACCACAAGCAGCGGCTGATCCGGATGCCACGCAACAGCAGGCGTCCGCTCTGCCCGCTCCCGCCCAAGGGCATTTCCATAGGCGTTCAACGTAAAGCCCACGGAGCCGAGTTCGCGCAGCTGCCCCCCGCCGCAGTCCCAGATGTGGACTGCCGGACGCTCGGAGTCCGAGCAGGCCACCAGCGGAAGCCGCGGATGGCATCTCAGCTGTTCAAAAGAGCGTTCGCCGCCAACCAGCCCACGTGCCACTACTTCAAGATTAGTCACCCCAGCACCGTAGTTGTCGCCGGCCTGCGCGGCGAGGCCCTCACCGGCATGCGCTCCCACTCGTCGGTCAACCACAGAAACGTGAGCTTCGGCCCCGCCAGCTCAATCGCTCACTCGCCAACTGAAGCGCCCAGTCTCACTGGGTGTCGGTGAGGTGGTCAACGCGGTACATAATCCAATTAGAGCGCCTGTTCGAATTCAGGGGCAAGCTGGGACGCGAGGGACCGGGAGGAGCAGGTGAGCGGTGGTGAGCAGCCGCTCTCGCGTCTGGACGCGCTGCGTTTCGCCCGGCGCGTCGTCGCACAGCAGGCGGCACGGCAGCTGGCCCTCATCGACCGGTGGATCACCGACGAGGAACAGCGCCAGGCCGCACGGCACCGCGGCAAGGAGCGGCGGCCGGAGCCGGCGCAGTGGCTGATCCAGTACGGCCTGAACCGCTCCAACGTCGACGCCGTGCACACCGGTGACTGCTGGGCCGCCGCCAAGAGTGCGGCCGACCGGAAGCCAGCCGGGTGGTCTCCGTCAGGATGCCGCTGGGCGATGGATTCCTCAGACAGTCGCGATGTGTGGCGACGCAAGTCTCCACGGCCCGGCCGAGACCCTGCCACAGATGGAACCGGTCGGCGACCTGCAGAGCGCCGGGGGCACCGCGCCGGGCACCCTCGGCATATGCACCCGCCCGGTCCCGGCAGATGTTCTCCAAGTCGGGGTGGCAGATCAACCAGGCGGCCAGCGGCCCGGCCTCACGGGTCGGGAGCACGTCGACCACGCGATGGTCTTCGACTCTGGTTAAGACGGTGGAGTAGGTCTGGCCTCGGCGGACCGCGAAGTCGTCCACGCCCAGCACGCGCGGAGTACCGAACTGCGGATCGGGCAATGCCATAACCCTCCGTAGCAAAGTCATCCGGCCGGCTCCGAAGCCCAGCTGGGCTGCCAGCCGGGCGCCAGCCCTCCCGGCCAGCGCGAGTCCCACTCGCTCCAGGGCGTGGTTGAGCCGAGTGGTGAACCGTGCGTGCGGGGCAGCCAGCTGCGAGAACGGCTCGGCGAACGTCCGGCGCGGGCATTCCCCCGCCCCGCATATGAAGCGCCGGACCGTCAGCCGGATGACAAAGCCCTTCTCAGCGAGTGGAAGGTCCCTCAGCCTGCGCTGGTAGCGATCGTGGACCCGGTCCGAAAAACGGCCGCAGTCCGGACAGGCAGAGCCGGCGGCACGGCCTCTCGCGCCACCTCAACCGTGCCGAACGCGGCTGTGACGGCCTCGACATCCACATCGTCGATTCCGTCGAACACCAGCGAGTCCCAGAACGGTGCATCGGTCTGCATGACCAGCACCATCACCGCCACAACCGGCTGCAGCGGCGGCGGCAGGGACCTGAGGGAGCGTCGATTCAGATCGCTGGACGACAGGGCGTACGCGGTCTCACGCGAACCCGTCTCCTCGCAATCGAACGGCGGGGTAACGCTCCGCGACGATTCCCCAAGATCTGTGCCAGAACCCGAGAAATGACGTCGCCGTGGTGGGGTGCCACCGGAGTGCGGCAGAAGCGGTCCGTCTCTTGATCACCGGTCGTTAGACTCCCGGCGTTCGGATGCTGTCGATGGACTGGAAAGCCAAGCCTTGGACGACGACCGTTGGGACGACTGGCCGGAACGGTGGGTCGGCACGGACTGCGACGTGAGGGCGGCCGTCAGCGCGATTCCGCGGGAGGTCAAGGACGGTTTCAGGTACGACGAGGTCCCCTGGCAGCGGTTCCGGCACTTCTACGGCCCGGGCGAGGAGATCCCCGGACTGCTCGCCACGCTCACGTCCGGGGACGCCGAAGCTGCCGACGGGGCCTTGCGGCAGCTCTGGACGAGTCTTCACCACCAGGGCGGCACGATCGCGGTGGGGGCACTGGCGGTGCCGTTCCTGCTCCGGATCGCGGCGACCGCACGCACCGAACTTTGTGCCCAAACCCTTCGCCTGGTCGCCGAGATCGGCCGGTGTCAGCACATGGGGGACGGATCGCGGGAAGGCCTGCTCCAGGTCGCCGAGGAGCCGTTGATGATCGAGGGCAGCACGATGTGCCCGGTGGACTGGACGATCCAGGCCGCCCGTCAGGCCGTCACGGACGACCTGCGCCTTCTGCTCCCGCTTCTCTCCGACCCCGACCCTGAGGTCCGCTCCGTGACCGCCTACGTTCTGGCGGCTGCGACCGGCGAGGTTTCACACGTCTCCTCTGCTCTGCGGTCCAGGCTGGCGAAGGAAGACGATGCGGTAGTGCGGGTGAGCTTGATCCTGGCGATCGCCCAACTCGCCCGCGAACACCAGGATGAAAACGCTCCCAAGTGGGCCCGGGGCCTGTGGTCGGATTGCGGACGACCGCTCGAGGTCCGCGTCGGCGCTGGCTTGGCCTGGCTCTGTCTGGTCACCGACCCCGCCCCCGACGAGCTTCGCGCCCTCCTCACCGACCCCGGCACCCGTCAATACGACGGCCTGCTCCAGCCGGTGCCATGGCTCACCTGGATCGACCCCACCGGCGTCGGGCTGCGCAGCTGCATCGACGAAATGCTCACGGCGAATATCCCCGAAACAGTGCTTGACGATCCTTGGGGTGGAGGACCATCAAGCTGAACCATGCAGCGGTCAGCCGGCTTTGGCGGGCGCTTCGCTCCGCGCCCGGGTCGAGGCGAGCCGGTAGGAGTCGGTGTCGGTCTCGATGATGGTGCCGTTGAAGGTCAGGCATTCGACGATGGCCGCGCAGAGGCGGGGCTCGGTGAAGGTCTTGGTCCAGCCGCCGAAGGACTCGTTGGAGGCGATGGCGACGCTGTTCTTCTCCTCGCGTTCGGTGAGGACCTGGAAGAGGAGTTCGGCGCCGTGGCGGTCGAGTTCCATATAGCCGAGCTCGTCGATGCAGAGCAGGTCCACCCGGCCATAGCCGGCGATGGTCTTGTTCAGCTGCTTCTCGTCGGCGGCTTCCACCAGCTCGTTCACCAGCTTGGTGGCGAGCCTGGGGCTTCCTCGCTGGTGTCGATGGTCAGGCTCCAGCGCGCGTCCTCGGCCGACCCATAGGCGTGGGACAGACCCGCCCAGCCCACGTCGTCCAAACCGGCCAACAGCCGTTGGAATGCATTGCTCATGGCGGCAGGATGACAGGTGCCTCTGACAAGGGACGTTCGTGGCGAGGCCGATGGAGCACCGAGGGTGGACCACGCCGCCGGGCGGTGGGCGTTTGCCGGGCTGTGCCGCGCGTCAGGCCAGGCCAATGCGGCTGCTTCCCTGTATGGCTGCGTACCGTGCTTGCTGCTGCCATGCACCGCAAGCCGTTCTCTGTGCTCGGCTTTCCTTTCGGGCGCAGGACAGTGTTTGTCGGCCGGGCCTCTTCGGGTCGGTTGGATGGACGGCGCTTGATTTCTCTATAACCCTACTGTCATGAAAATTAACTGCTTGCATTCTGGGGTACCTTTGGCTGGAAATCGGCTCGCTACTGCAATCGGGGATGTCGAAAATGCAGTGGCTGCGTCTTACCGACCCGCAGGAGGAAAAGGATGAGCGAGCGGTCTGCTCTGCCGGTTCAGTCGGGCGGCGACGGCGACGGTCACCCCGGCACGCCGTGGACGCCGCCGGAAGAGCCTCCGAGCCCCGACGGATCCAGCCCGGAAGGGGACGGGAAGCACCGCAAATGACGTCTGCCGCGCTGCGCACCGACCGCCCCGGCCGCAAAGAGCTGAGGCGGATCCTGACGGAGATCGGTGCGCTGTCGCTGGACTGGATGCCTTCCTTCTCGGCCGTCGACCGGGCCGCGTTCCTTCCGGATCTTATGTGGCCTTACGACATGTCGACCCGTTCGAGCGTCTGCGTCGACAGGCGAGCCACCCCGGATGCCTGGTATGCGGCGGCCGACAGTAACGTGCCCATCGTCACCCAGTGGGACGACGGCACCCACAGCGGCGGTGATCCGGGAAAGCTGTCCACCAGCTCTTCTTCCACGCCCTCTACCGTCTTCTCCCTGCTGCGGGATCTGGACGTGGAAGCGGGCATGCGCGTGCTGGACGTCGGCACAGGGACAGGCGAGACGGCCGCGTTGCTGAGCCACCGGCTCGGCCAGCAGAACGTGACGAGCATCGAAGTGGACGCGACGGTGGCCGCGACGGCTCGTGACCGCCTGTTCAAGCTGGGCTTCCGCCCCGAGGTGGTCGTGGGCGACGGGTTCCATGGGTACGCCGCAGCCGCTCCCTTCGACCGGATCCTGGCCACGGTCGGCCTGCGCCAACTGCCCATGGAGTGGGTCGCGCAGACCCGGCGTGGTGGCGTGATCCTCGCTCCCTGGGGCACCTCCTACGGCAATGCCGACGCCGTGGTCCGTCTGGTAGTGAACGGCGAGACAGCCGCAGGGCCCTTCACCAGGCTGGTGGAGTTCATGAAGCTCCGCGCGCAACGGGGCCCGGCGGTCCGTCCCGCCGATTACCTGTCCGCAGGTCCCCTCGAGGGCGCCGACCGGAGCACAGTAGCCCTTGCTGAAGAAGACTTCCTGACGGGCCAGTTCACGGATCTGCCGTTTGTCCTGGGCCTTCGGGTGCCTCACTGCCGCCAGGCAGCGGCGGACAAGCGGGGCGGTGAGCGTCCTGTCTGGTTCTACAGCCTCATCGACACCTCATGGGCCTGCGTGATGTTCCGTGACGGCCAGGAACACGCCTTGGTGTGGCAGTCCGGATCCAGGCGTCTGTGGGACGAAGTCCGTGACGCCTACGACTGGTGGAAGGAGCGTGGGTCCCCGGAGGTGACGCGGTTCGGACTCACCATCGACGCCTCCGGTCAGAGAGCCTGGCTGGACGATCCGGCGAAGGAGTCCTGGCCCGTTCCGCCGCTGCCCGTCTGACGTGGCTGGCGCACTGCGGGCTCGTGCCTCGTTCAGGACCTTCAGGCTCCTTCGAAAAGCGCTGCGACGGCCTGTCAGACCGGCGCGCTGGCGGAGGTCTGTAGCGTTCTCGGCCGGTCCCGTGCCCGCTCTCCGGCACGGGGAGGCATCAGAGAGCGAGCACGGCGGACAGCGCCGGGACGGGGGTGGAACCGCAACGTCGGAGAGGCCGAGCGGAGCGCCGACGGCGGCACAGGACCGGGCGTGGCCGCCCGGGGGCCGGGCGGCCACGCCCGGCCGAGCAGCCGCGGGCCGGACGGCATCAGACCGGCGGGGGCAGGCATCGGGCGTACGGAACGAGCGACGGCCGGCCGCGCGGACGGCCCGGGAGCAGGCGGGACCGATCACGTGCCGACGTCGCCCGCCGGGCCAGGCCGCGAGGGGTGGTGGTTGTCGTACTCGGGTCGGCGAGCCGCGCAGGGTCAGGCTGGTACGAGGCCGGCCGGTCCAGTGGAGGCGGGGGTCGACGCGAGCGCGGGCGGGCGCACGGGCCCGCCATCGGGGACCAGGACAGGCGGTGGCCGGTGGAGGTCGGGCGGGCGGCGAGCAGCAGTTCCTTCCCTGGGGTGTCCGGAACGAGCGCCCGACAAGGCACGGTCGAAGACCGGCCGATCGGTCGACGACGCGCCGACCGCGGCCGCCGCGCGGAGGAGGCACGCGCGGGGCGGCGCGGCCCGGCGGAGGACAAGCTGAACAGGGCGGACGGAAGGGCGGCCCCTGGACGACCGGCACCGGCGCACGGAGCGGGCCCGCCGCGAGCTTCTCCCCCACGCGACCGTGTCGTCGTACAAGACTGCGGAGGGTGAGGCCGGGCAGCACGACGGTGTGGGCCAGGACTGGGGCGGGGTGCCCGAGCTGGGCGCGGCGGCGGCCGGGCGAACGTGCTTCCCGCTCGGCCGCCGCGCGATACAGCAGCATGTCGATGAGATGGATGTGCCGCTGGCACTCACTCACCTCTTCGGTGGTTTCGGTGGTGCAGGACGCCGCATCTGCGGCAGGGTCGGTGCTGACACTCTGCCCTGGGCGCACCCGGGCGGGTTCGGCGTTGGATGCGGGAGAGCTTGATGGGTGTGGGTGAGCGGGAGTCGTGGACGACGGAGGAGTTCGGTGCTTCGCACGAGGGCGCGGTTGGTGTGCTGCTGGCCGACGGCAGCGTGCCGGACCCGGTCTTCATCGCGATGACCTCTGCGGGCACCGGGCGGGAGGTGTCGCAGTGGAGCGTCTACGACGGGGGCGACGGTTTCGTGCGGGCACCGCGGGCCGCCGCGCTGCGGGCTGTGTGCTCCTGCGGCTGGACCGGCCCGCACCACCCCTTGCGCTGGGACGAGTTCGGCGGGAAGGGCCTGGCCGAAGCGGCCGGGGATGTGGCGGATGCGTGCGCGCAGCAATGGGACGTGCACACCGTGGAGGTGGAGCGGTCGGCTGTCACCGTGCCGGAACCACTGGCCGGCCTGCTCGTGCGGGTTGAGTCGGAGATCGAGAAGCTGGCGAAGACGACACCGCTCGCGGCCCTGCGGGCCGCGCGCCGACTGGAGGTGATCGCCGTGCAGACGGCGTACTGGCCGGCCCTGGACGTCATCAACAGCGACGCCACCGGTGAGCAGACGACCACGTCCCTGGGACTGAACGAGGACGCCGCGCAGGACCTGCTGGCCCGTTTCGGCCGCCTCAGCCGTTACCGCTGAGCACCCGACCTCGCCCTGGACAAGCGCCTTCCGCACGCCACCGGTTCGAGCCCGACGACTGTCCACAAGCCGGGCGGGGCTCCAACTCCGGCCGGTATCGCAGGACCTCACGCTGCCGGCTGCCGTCCAGTGCATCCTGCGCGAGGCCGCTTCCCGCGAAGTCCATTACGTGCCGGCCGATGTCCTGCGCGGCCCGCAGGACGAGGGCAAGCTCATTGGCAACAGCGGCGCGGTCCAGGCCGCGCTGAAACGCGGCGTCCGTCGCAACAGGTGGATCGCGGACCAGATCTCGCCCATGCTCGCCGAGGGCCCCGGCTTCGGAAAGGTCGTCGGCTACTGCCTCCACGCTGAAGCGCTTCCCGCGTTCCAGGCCGCTGTCGCCACCCACCAGCAGGGCGAGCGAGCTCGCCAGCCACAAGGACTGCCTCGCTGAGGCGATCACCGGTGAGGGTGGGGTGCACGCGCAACGCTTCTTCGCCGCGCTCCGCGAGATCGGCCACGCCATCGACGAGAAGCGCGCCCGGCAGCTCCTGCGCGACCTCGCTGCGGACGGCACCATCCAGCGCGTCGACGCTGATCGAGCCGCCTACCCCCCTGCCATGGCTGGCGCAGAATCGGCAGCCACCGCCGCAGCGCGGATACGGAGCTGGGTGACTGGTACGGACAGGGCACAGCGTGGGCGGACGGCACGGAGCAACGGTGCACGGGCGGGCGGTGGGAGGGCTCGGTCGAGCGGGTCGGAGCGCCCGGGACCGGCGGACCAGGGTGGGCGACGGTACGACGACTGGGCAGCATCGCGGGACGGTGACCTGGGTGACCGGCGGCTGGCGTCCGGCGGCCGGCGTCCAGGCGCGGACTCCACAGCACGGGGCGGGCCAGCGCCACGGGACAGGAGCCGGGACGGCGTGTGCCGCGGGCTATGGACATCGCACGGCGGGGCCAGCGAGTCGAGGCGGCGGGCGGGCCAGCCGTGGACGGTCGGCGGCCTGCGGGGAGACGAGCGGCAGTACCTCCCCGAGCGCGCGGACTGGGGGTGAGCTTCGCAGGTCGTGATCATGGCCGGTTACCCAAGCCGGCGAACGTGGGCTACATCGCGGCCGACCGACGGGAAATTCCGGCCTGCCGCTTCGGCGTGTGCTGAAGGCGGAACTCGCCCGGCCCCTGCGGTCTGCGCGTATACGGCTGGGTCTTCCGGCCAGCACCTCCCCTTTGGAGTGTTCATCCGTCCGGAGGGCCATCCGCCTGTTCGGCTCCGGAGCGTTGCCCGGGTGCGCGATAGTGCAGCGGTCCGACGAGAGGGGTTCATCATGGAGCGTGTGCTCGCGCCGCACGAGGCGGCCATCGCCGCGGCCGGTGTCCGGGTCGTCCTGTCCTGCGACGTGGAGGGCGACCTGGACGATGCTGTCCTCGCGCAGGCCCTGACCCACCTGCAGGAGTGCACCCCGCTGCTCACCGGGAAGTTCACCCAGGGCCCAGGGGAGCCGCCACGAGTCCACATCGCAGACGCACCCCCGGCTCAAGTCCTGTGCCACGGAGCCGACTTCGTCGAGGAGATCAACACCCCCCTCGACTGGGAGCAGGGCCCGCTGCTGCGGGCCGCCTTGGTGCGGGAGAGAGAGCGAAGCCGTGTGGTGCTGAGCCTGCCACGGGCATTCGTCGACGGGATGAGCTACCTGTCCCTCCACCACCGCCTGTGGGACATCTACACCTCCCTGGCCACCGGCCGTCCCGTCTCCTCCTCTCTGATCGAGCCGGTGCTGGGACCGGCCCTGGACGACCTGCTCGCCGCCCTCTTCACCCCGGGGCAGCTGCAGAACTTCGTGGCCGAGCGCGCGCGACTGGATGCTGAGAGGCCGCCCGCGCTCGTGCCCGCCCTCGCCTCCGTCAACGGAGGCCCGGGTCCGGACCTGAGTTTCCGTATCACCGGAGTCGATCTCGACGCCAGCCGCTGCCAGAGGCTGGTGCAGTGCGCACGGGAGGCTTCGCTCTCGGTTAACGCCCTGGTTTCCGGAGTCCTGCTGACCAGCCTGCACCCTTTGCTGCCCGCCCAGGACGGTCCGGCACGGCTGCTGTGCACCACCGCGGTCGACATGCGCCGCCGGCTCACCCCACCCCTGCCGGCCGAGGTCCTGCAGTCCGCGGCGACCACCACCACCCTCCGCCTGGAAGTGAGCGAGGACACCCATCCCGTAACCGTCGGGCAGGAGGTGGCCGCCCGGCTGCGCGCCGACCTGGAGAGCGGAGCTGCGGCCATGGAACTGGCCGCCTTCCCGTACATGCTCGACCAACACCCACCCAGCATCGTCATCACCAACGTCGGCACCATCGCCGAATCCGCCCTGCCCCAGGGCCTGCGGATCAGCAACGTGCGCCTAGCCCCGCTCGGCCATGTACCCATGATCTTCGCCGTCGTCAGCCGCTATCGGGCATGTCTGGCCATCGACCTCGCCTACAGCCAGGCCTGGTACACCGACACCCAGATCAAGAAACTGCGCGACCACGTCGCCGCCGCCCTCGACCGCCTGACCTCATAGGCCCTGTCACTCAGCAGCCAGCCGGTTCTCATAGGAGAGCCGCGCGGTCATGCCCCAGCAGAGGTCGTCCAGCTCAAGCGGCGAACAAAACGCATGATGCCCCGGCCAAACACAACGACCCCGCCCGTGCCGCTGGTGGCCAGAGCAGCGTGCAGCAGCGGGCCCGGGCGGCGCTCGCCCCCGCACTCACGAGCCGCCGAGGTGGCCAGGGTTCTGCATCGCTGGCACCGACCGGGTCGACGGCCGCCGGGAGCCGCCCGCGTCGGGTTCGGCCCGACTGCTCGCCGCGTGCGCCGCCTGCGGCCGACCTGGCCTCCAGTGCCGCGCGCCGCCGAGCGCCTGGCACCGGTCCAGCGCACCGCCGCCGTGAAGAAGGAAGACCTGCTGGAGCTGGCCACTGCGGCTTGCCCGCTCGAAGCCGCCGCCGGTGGCGGATGCTCGCCGAGCGGGCCCCGGACAGCGCGACCGCCGACTACCTGCACGAGGCCTTCGAGCCCACCGCCCGGGCAATCGCCGGCCTGGAAAGAGCACTGGAGGCCGTCGGCCTCCTCGATGAAGCCCTCGCACTCGACCTGCGGCGGCCCCAGGACTACTTCGGCCGCGTCTGGAGCACCGCGTTCCGGGCTGTCGGCGTACACCTGAACGTCCCCACCTACGTACGGATGAACGTGACCAGTTCCTGATGCGCTGAGGAACGCGGGTCGGCACTCGGCTGCTGGTCGGTATGGGCGGCAGAAGGGCGGTCGACGATGGTCTTGGACCCGCATCGCTGGCTGGAACTGCGACGTTTCCGTGGCCTGTTGGAGTCCGGGGCGATGAGCCTGTCGGAGATCGCCAGGGAGACGGGGCTGGACCGCAAGACGGTCCGCAAGTATCTCTCGGCGCCGGGCCCGGCCACCCCGCCACGCCGGTCACCGAGCGGACGGTCCCGGGCGAGGGTGATCGACGAGTTCGCGCCGCTGGTCGACTCGATGCTGCGGGCAGAGATCCTGATGAAGGCCGCGGTGATCCACGAGCGGCTGGTCAGCGAGTACGGGTTCACCGGCAACTACCAGCGGACCAAGCTCTACGTCCAGCAGGCCCGCCCCCGCATTGCCGAGGAACTCGGCATCACCCCGAAGGAACTGGCAGGCATGCACCGCCGCTTCGAGGTGATCCCGGGCGCCCAGGCCCAGGTGGACTGGGGTGACGAGGGCAAGATCCTCGCCCACATGGGCATTGGGAAGGTCTACTCCTTCCATATGACGCTGTCGTACTCCCGCGACCCGTTCTGCTGCTTCACCACCAGCCAGGACCTGCAGACCTTCTTCGCCTGCCACCGGCGGGCGTTCGCACATTTCGGCGGGGTACCGATGACGATCGTCTACGACCGCACCAAAACGGTCGTCCGCCGTCACGTCGCCCCCGGCGAGGCGGTTCCCTTGCATCCGGAGGCGGTCGGCTTCGCCGGCCACTACGACTTCGACATCGACGTCCTGGCCGCCTACCGCCCCACCGGCAAAGGCCGGGTCGAGCGACAGGTCCTCATCGTCCGCGACCACGTCCTGTCCGGCCGGGCCTTCTCCTCCATCGAGGAGATGGACGCCGCCTTCGTGACCTGGGTGCCGCAGCGGCGGGCCCAGATCCACAAGACGCACCGGGAGGTCATCGGCGAGCGGGCGGCCCGCGACCACGCGGCCCTCAGGCCGCTGCCGCCGACTCCCTATCTGGTGGCCGAGCGGCATCTGCGGCCGGTCGGAAAGGACTGCCTGGTCGCGTTCGGCGGCAACCTCTACTCGGTGCCCGCCCGCCGCGTCCGCCCCCGCCAACTGGTGGAGATCAGGGCCACGAAGTCGCAAGTCATGCTGCACTCCACCGCCCCGGGGCCGACAGCGAGACGCTCCTGGCCGTCCACCCGCGAGCTGTCGGCCGCGGCTTCCGCGTCGTCGAGGAGACGCACTGGGACGGACTGCCCACCGGCCAAGGCCGGCGGACCACCAGCGGCGACACCCTGCCCCGGCCCCGCCGCGAGCGGTCCGGAGGGGAACCTGGCCCGCTCAAGGCCCTGCTGAACCGGGCCGCGGCCACTCGCGTTGAGGTCGGCCGCCGCCCGCTGTCGGTCTATGACGAGCTGACCGGCACCCGCCCCTTCACCACTTACTCCCCGACAAAGGAGTCCTCTTGAACGAGCTGACCGGCAACCGCATCCGCACCACGGTCGGCAAGCTCGGCCTGCCCCACCTGGCGGAGACCATCAACGAGTACACCCGCCGGGCGGACGAGGCGAAGATGGGCTACCCCGACTTCCTCGACCTGGTGCTGTCCGAGGAACTCGCCGTCCGCGACGACCGCCGCTTCCGCCAGGGACTGCGGTTGTCCAAGCTGCCGCACCACAAGACGCTCGACGAGTACGACTTCTCGTTCCAGCCCGAGCTCGACCCGCGCAAGGTCAAGGACCTCGCCACCTTGTCCTTCATCGATGCCAAGGCCAACGCCGCCCTGCTCGGGCCGCCCGGGGTCGGAAAGACGCACATCGCCGTCGCCCTCGCGGTCGCGGCCTGCCGGGCCGGCTACTCGATCTACTTCACCAGCCTCGACGACATGGTCCGCAACCTCAAAGCCGCCGAGGCCGCCGGACGGCTGGTCAACAAGCTCGGCACCTACCTGCGGCCGAGCGTCCTCGTGGTCGACGAGGTCGGCTACCAGACCCTCGAACGCGCCGAAGCGAACTTGGTCTTCCAGGTGGTCTCGAAGCGTTACGAGAAGGGCTCGATCATCCTGACCTGGAACAAGACCTTCAGCGAATGGGGACAGGTGTTCGGTGATGAGGTCCTCGCCACCGCTATCCTCGACCGCCTCCTGCACCACTGCGAAGTGATCTCCATCAACGGGCCCAGCTACCGGCTGAAGAACCGGCTCCAGGCCATCGAGCGCGAGACCGACGTGGCCTAGAAGATCATTTCGCGGAGAGCCCGGGTCAGGTTCAGTCGCCGTCGAGTCGCTGGAGGATCTGAGTGAACTCACCAGAGTCCAACAGGCCGGCGATGACATCAGTCATGTTGCTGACGCCAGGCTCACGGACGATCAGCCCATCCGAGCACCAGAAGTAGCGACCCCCCAGGGCCTCGTTGCTCCCTGCCCAGGTCTCCATCAGACGTGCGACTTCAGCAACGGTGAAGACAGTCGCGCTCCACCGGGATCCATCCAGAAGCCGGACTTCGAGATCAACATTGCACACCAGCTCCAGGTCCTCGTCCGGGTTGGACAGGAAGGACACCTCGAAGGACTCCGTGCGCACCCGGTACCACGGCCCGTCCCAAGCACGTTCGACTGATCCGAGCGATGCGCTGTGACTCATCGTGCGAGTGTCTCCGCTCGTTCTGCTGATCTCAACCGAGATCCTCAACCGTGCTCTGGTCCGAGGACACAGCTGGGGACGTTCATTCGTACGCAGCTGGGGAGCTTAGGTCGTACGCCGACACGGGCCCAGGAACTCGCCCGCGAAGACAATGGGGCAGCCGCATGAGTGCCGGGTTCGACACCGTCAGGGCCGCTGTCGCCGCTCGTCGCCGGCAGACCCAGACCAAGCTCGCCCAGGTCGAGAAGGCTATCGGCCAGCTCCGCCGCGAACGCGGGCGCCTGACCGCCCGGGCCATCGCCGGACGAGCCGGGGTGTCCGCCACGTTCCTCTACGAGAACACCGACGCTCGCGCCCTCGTGAAGTCCGCTGTCGCCGACAGTCGCAGTCGGCATGACCGACTCGGACAGGAACAGCACGACCGGATCGAGGCATCCTGGCGGGAGCGGGCCCTGAACGCCGAGGCCGAGCTGACCCGCACCCAGAAAGAGGTCTTCGCCCAACGGCAGCGGATCGGTGAACTCAAGGGCCAGCTACGCGACTTCGACCAGATGGTCCCTGGCGAGTCCGTCCAGCAATTGTCCACCGAGAACACCACCCTCAAACACCGCGTTCACCAGCTCACCCAGGAGCACCGCAAGCTCCAAGAGCGGCTCGAAGGCGCCCGCTCCAACCTACGCTTCGCCGAGAAACGCATCGCCGACCTCGAAGCCCAACTCCTCGAACGGGACGCGCCGTGACCGAGTCACCATCAACGCGCAGCGGCGTCAGTGAGGATTGCCTGGAGGCGTGCTCGGCATTCGGCGACGAAGGCGGGGAAGGTGTTCCAGTAGTAGGAGATTCCGCTGACGCCCACCGCGATAGCCCAGGCGCGGGCGCGGGTCCAGGTCAAATCGTCGAGGTTCAAGGTGTCCCAGTAGGACTGTCGGGCTTGTGGAGGCAGGTCCCACAGCGTGGAGTGTTCGGCGTCGGGAAAGCCGACCGAGAGTCCGCCGAAGTCGATGACTGCGTGAAGTTTGCCTTCCCGGACCAGGAGGTTGGTCGGCTTCAGGTCGCCGTGGAGCCACACGTGAGGTCTGGAGGGCTCGGGCAGTACGAGCGCGGCTCGCCATAACCGCTCCAGAGTGTCGACGTCGAGTTCAGATCCCACGGTGATCCGGCACTCGTCGAGACACCTGCTGATCCACTGGTCGCATGGCTCCAGGCTCCCTCCGCGGTACCAGATGAGGCCGTCTGAGCGCGTCGCTCCCATGAGGTCGATGCCATGGAGTTCCCTCACGACCGTCGCCAGGTCGACTCCGAAAGCAGCCCAGTCCCGGACGGTGTCCGGGCCAGCTTCGTCACCGTCAATCCAGCGGTAGACCGACCAGACCAGTGGGAACGTGTCGGTGGGCGTCCCGGAGTGGACGGGCTCGGGAATCGGACAGGAAAGGAAGGGCGCGAGACGAGGAAGCCATTCCTGCTCCTTCTCCACGGACTGTCCCTTGTCTGCGGTTCGTGGAAGTCGCACGAGCAGGTCGTCGCCCAGCCGATACATGGTGTTGTCCGTGCCGGCACCTGCGGGCGACAATGGTCGGTCAGCCCACTCTGGACGCTGTGTCTTCAGTAGTGACCGGACCAGCGTCTCGTCGACTGGGATCTCATCCTCGTGAAGCGTCACGTCGGAAGTCTCACCGCTGGACGGAACAGAAAGCCGGTGACTTTCGCTGGCCATCGTCCTGACCCTCGAAGATCACGGGCTGATGACGGCGAGGGCCGCTGCCGCTGGAGTGGCTTCGTTAATAACGCCTAAGAGGTCGTTCGCTTTCCGAATGCCGTGTGCGGATTCCGCTGGTCAGGCATGAGATTGCGACTGTGGCGGGAGTCTCGACTCGTTGCTGATCGAGTCGGCGTGGGGGTGGCGGATGCCGTCGATGCGGGCGGTCTTGGAAGCGCGGCAGAAGTCCGCGGCGAGGCGGGTGGAGGAACTCGAAGCCGAGCTCGAGCGGGTGCGGGCGGCTCTGGCGGACGCCGAAGAGGTGCTCAGGCGCCGGGTGATCGGTCTGGAACAGTACTTGGAGGCGCTGGCCGAGGAGGAAGCGCCAGCCGCGACCGTCGTGTCGCCCAGAAAGCCGGTGGGTCCGCGCCGGGCGGTGCCTCACCGCTATGACGCGGCCGGGGTTGAGGTGTTGTCGGTGGACTACCAGGCATTGATGGCCGCCGCACTGGAGGCGGGATCCGATGGGCTGGGCGCCCGGCGGGCAGCGGTGGTTCTGGGCTGGGACAGCGCCTCCGTCTCCCGCGTCGAGGGAGCGCGGGCCCGCCTGAAACGGCTGGTGGAAAGGGGCTGGCTGGTGGAGGAGAAACCGGGCCGGTTCATGCTGCCCGCGCCACAACAGGACGCTGCCGGCATTGGGCGGTCAGGCGGCGACTCATGAGCATGGTCATCGACCACAGGATGACGCTCTCGCTGGTGTCGGCGCGTCGCTCGTAGTCACGGACCAGGCGGCGGCTGCGCAGGATCCAGGCGAAGGATCTTTCGACGACCCAGCAGTCTGTGAGGTGGCCGGTGTAACCACCGTCGGCCCAGACTCGCACCAGCCGCCGCCAGTGATTCTTCGCCGCGGTCAGCAGTGTGCGAGCGGCGTCCCGGTCGGTCGTGGAGGCCGGCGTGACCCGCACGGCCAGAAGCAGTCCGAGGGTGTCGGTGAGCAGGTGGCGCTTGCGACCGTTGATCTTCTTGCCGGCGTCGTATCCCCGCGAGGTGTGAGGGACGGTGGCGTCCGCCTTCACCGACTGCGAGTCCACGACCGCCGCACTCGGCTCGTCGTGGCGGCCCTCAGAACGGCGGACGGCCTCGCGCAGCCGGTCGTGCAGCTCGGCCACCAGCCCTGCATCCCGCCAGCGGGCGAAGAAGGCGTACACCCGTGGCCAGGGCGGGAAGTCGGACGGCATCGCCCGCCACTTGATGCCGTTGTCGACGAGATAGCGCACAGCGTCGATCATCTGCCGGTGGCAGTAGCCTTCTGGCCTGCCTCCCCGGCCTGCCAGCCATCCCGGTAGCGGCAGCAGATCCCGTACCCGTGCCCATTCCGTATCGCTCATGTCCGAGCCGTACCGGGGCCGGCGCTCTGGCCGGTCGGCCGCGTTCCCGAACCGATGGGCGAGACAGTCAGACCCAGGAGTGGACGGACCGGACCCGGCAACCACGACCACGCGACACTTCGACAACAGGGCCTCTTGTTCCTCGCTGGACTCGACAACCGCGAGCTACCAAGAGGCCCTTCCTCTATGCCCCACCAGCCCACGAGTCACCCGATCCAGGACCCCGTTCGAACCAGACCGAGCGCACGACCGGATAGAGAACGGCCAGTTAGACCGTGTCCTACGTGGTGAGGCGTCGTTGGCCCGTTCATGGGGCGGGGTACGTGGAGTTGGATTGTTCCGGACGGGTTGTGGGAGATCGCGAAGCCGCTGATCCCGCCGTCGAAGGTGCGGCCGCAGGGCGGCGGAACGCAAGACACCCCTGATGAGACGCTGTTCGCCGCCATCATCTACGTCCTGGTGTCCGGCTGCGCCTGGCGGGCGTTGCCACCCTGCTTCGGGATATCGAAGTCGACCGCCCACCGGCGGTTCTTGATCTGGTCGAGAGCCGGTGTCTGGGGCCGGCTGCATGAGGCCGTGCTGCACCAGCTCGACGACGTCGGCCTACTCGACGTCACCCGCGTCGTCCTCGACACCGCCCACATCCGCGCTAAAAGGGGGGGCGAACACACAGGTCCGAGCCCCGTGGACCGGAACAAGCCGGGTTCCAAGATGCACGTCCTGTCGGACGCGAACGGCCTGCCCCTCCTCGTCGGCGTCT
>NZ_BMSK01000041.1 GCF_014649115.1 Streptomyces eurythermus
GAAACGCCCGGTTACATTCCGAACCCGGAAGCTAAGCCTCACAGCGCCGATGGTACTGCAGGGGGGACCCTGTGGGAGAGTAGGACGCCGCCGAACAATTTTTGGGAAAACCCCCGCACCTCACGGTGCGGGGGTTTTCTGCGTTACGGGACCATTCGTGATGTGTCCATTAGGGTCGACAGCATGCGCTATGACCTCGTCATCTTCGACAACGACGGTGTCCTCGTGGACAGTGAGCCCCTGTCCAACCGGCTCCTGGCCGGCTATCTCACCGAGCTCGGGCACCCGACGTCGTACGAGGAATCCATCCGCGACTACATGGGCTCGGCGATGCACCGCGTCCACGACCTGGTGCTGGAGCGCACGGGCCGACGGCTGCCGGAGGACTTCGACGAGGTCTTCCACGCGCGGGTGTTCGCCGCGTTCGAGCGGGAGTTGCGGCCCGTGCCCGGGGTGACGGACGTACTGGAGAAGCTGGCCGCGGACGGGGTGCCGTACTGCGTGGCCTCCTCCGGGAGCCATGAGCGGATACGGGTGGGGCACCGCACGACCGGGCTCGACCGGTGGTTCACCGACGAGCGGATCTTCAGCTCCGAGGACGTCGGGCGGGGCAAGCCGGCGCCGGACCTGTTCCTGTACGCGGCCGAGCGGATGGGGGTGGCCCCCGGGCGGTGCGTGGTCGTGGAGGACTCCCCGCTGGGCGTCCAGGCGGCCGTGGCGGCCGGGATGGACGTGTACGGGTTCACCGCGATGACACCGCCGGAGCGGCTCGCGGACGCCGGCCGACTCTTCGCGGACATGGGCGAGTTGGCCGGCCTGCTGGTGTGACCCGGGTCCGGGGCCCGGGCTGACATTTGTCATGCGGAGCCGCGGACGATCGTTTCTACTGCCGGACCCCGCCCGGAGGCGATGCTGAGGGCATGACGAAGACCACGGGGAACCAGGACGGCACGCCGAGCGCGCTGGACAACTTCAAGCCACTGCTCATCGACGTGGCGGTGCCGCTCGGCTCGTACTACCTCTTCAAGGAAGCCTTCGGGATGAGCACCTTCGCGGCGCTCGCCTGGAGCAGCGTCGTACCGGCCGTGCGGACCGCGTGGGCCCTGGTGAAGGAACGCCGTACCAACGCGCTGGCCGTCCTGATCCTCACCGTCAACGTCGTCTCGCTGCTGCTGAGTTTCGTCTCCGGCGACCCGCGGCTGATGCTCGCCAAGGACAGCGGGGTCAGCAGCACGGTGGCCATCGGCATCCTGGTCTCCGTCGGGCTGGGGAAGCCGATGATGACCGAGGCCATGAAGCCCTTCCTGGTGAAGGGCGACCCGGCCAGGGAAGCCGCCTTCCGGCGACTTGTGTCCGGGGCCGCGGCCGGATCCGCAGCCTTCCGGCGCAGGGAGCGGGTCTTCTCCGTGGTGTGGGGACTCGTCCTGCTGGCCGAGTGCGTGGTGCGGGCCGTGGGCGCCTACACCGTTCCGGTGGACACCATGGTCTGGCTGGGCTCGGTCCTCATGGTCGCGGCCATGGCGATCGGCTTCCTGCTCAGCGGCGGCCTGGCCGCCGGACCGATGGAGCACATGCTCACGGCCGAGGTGGAGGCCGGCCGGGCCGAGCGTCCGGCGGTGCCCGTCACGGCCTGACTCCGCCGCGGAACCGGCGGAGCTGAGGGAAATTCACCTTTGGCTGGATCTACCCACAGGTACCCAGGGGCCCTACCCTCGCCGCCATGACCGATGTGCTGCGGCGCGGCCGGGCCTCGCTGGCGTTCGCCTTCTTCGCGCAGGGCGCCGCCTTCGCCCTGCTGGTGACACGCATCCCGGCCGTCCAGGACCGGTACGGCGTCTCCGACGCGCTGCTCCCCGTCTTCCTGGCCGCCGTACCGGTCCTCGCCGGGGCCGGCAGCGTGGCCACCGAGCGGCTGGTGAAGCGGGTCCGGCCGAGCCGGGTGCTGCGCTGGTCCCAGCCGGTGGTGCTGCTGGCCCTGCTCGGGGCCGGGGCGGGCGGATCCGGGCAGGTGGCCGTGCTGGCGGTGGCGCTGGGCGTCTTCGGCCTGGCGGTGGGCGCGCTGGACGCGTCCATGAACATGCTCGGGGTCAGCCTCCAACGGTCGTACGGGCGCAGCATCATGCTGGGTTTCCACGCCGTGTACAGCCTGGGCGGGATCGTGGGGGCCTCGCTGGCCTGGGCCGGGGCGCACTGGCAGCTCGCGCTGTGGGTGTCGTACCTGCCGGTGGTGGCCGTGCTGCTGCCGGCGGTGCTGCTGGGGAGCCGGTGGTACGTCGACGGGGAGCCGGCGCCGCTGGGACAGGCCGACGGAGGCGGGGCCGGCGGTGGGGTCGGCTTCAAGCTGCTGTTGCCGCTGTGCCTGGTGATGACCTTCGCCTACATCGGGGACTCCACCGTCTCCAACTGGAGCGCGAAGTACCTGAAGGACGTGCTGGGCGGCTCGGAGCAGCTCGCGACCGTGCCGTACAACGTGTACATGGTGACCACGCTGGCCGGGCGGGCCGTCGGGGACCTCGGGGTGCGACGGTTCGGGGCGGTGGCGGTCGTACGGCTCGGGTCGCTGGTCGCGGCCGGCGGGTTCGCGGTGGTGGCGCTGGCCTCCGGCCCGTGGGTGGGGATGCTCGGGTTCACGCTGCTGGGCCTGGGGCTGTGCGTGCTCGTGCCGCAGACCTTCGCGGCGGCCGGGCGGCGCGCTTTCGAGCAGCACGGCCCGGGGGCCTCGGACGCGGCGATCGCGCGGCTGAACATCTTCAACTACGTGGGTTTCCTGATCGGTTCGCCGTTGGTGGGCGCCCTGGGGGACGCCTGGAGCTACCGGGGCGCGATGCTCGTGCCGATGGTGTTGGTGCTGGTGACCCTGGGGTACGCCAGGTCGTTCGCGGCTCAACCGGACCGATACGGTGGCGGGCATGAGCGGCCGCGCACAGCTGATGTGGGACGAGGCAGTAACGGGCTATGACTTCGGTCCGAGCCATCCGATGGATCCGGTCCGGCTGGAGCTGACCCGCCGGCTGGTCGGTGCCTTCGGGCTCGACCGGGAACTGGCGGTCGTCGCGGCCAAACCGGCCGGCGAGTCGACGCTGAGGCTGGTCCACCGGGAGGACTACATCGACGCGGTGAAGGCCGCGTCGGCGGACCCGGCGGGGGCCGACGGGTCGTACGGGCTCGGCACGCTCGACGATCCGGCGTTCGCCGGGATGCACGAGGTGTCCGCGCTGATCGCGGGCCAGTCGGTGGGGGCCGCCGAGGCGGTGTGGCGGGGGGACGCCGAGCACGCGGTGAACTTCGCGGGCGGGCTGCACCACGCGATGCCCGGCGGCGCGGCGGGGTTCTGCGTGTACAACGACGCGGCGCTCGCGATCGCGCGGCTGCTGGAGCTGGGCGCCGAGCGGGTCGCCTACGTGGACGTCGACGTGCACCACGGGGACGGGGTGCAGGCCGCGTTCTGGGAGGACCCGCGGGTGCTGACGATCTCCCTGCACGAGCACCCCGGCACGCTGTTCCCGGGGACCGGGTGGCCGCAGGAGACGGGCGCGGGCGCGGGGGAGGGCGCGGCGGTCAACGTGGCGCTGCCCGCCGGTACGGGCGACGCGGGGTGGCTGCGGGCGTTCCACGCCGTGGTGCCGGAGCTGCTCGCCGGCTTCCGGCCGCAGGTCCTGGTCTCCCAGCACGGCGCCGACACCCACTTCGAGGACCCGCTCGCGCACCTGGCCGTCTCGCTGGACGCGCAGCGGGCGGTGCAGCTGGCGTGCCACGAGCTGGCGCACGCGCACGCGGACGGCAAGTGGGTCGCGCTCGGCGGGGGCGGATACGCGGTCGTCGACGTCGTACCGCGCTCGTGGACGCACCTGGTGGGGATCGTGGCGGGCCGGCCCGTCGCGCCGGAGACGGAGATCCCCGAGGGCTGGCGGCAGGACGTCTTCGCCCGGACCCGGCAGCTCGGGCCGCGGCGGATGACGGACGGGCGGTGGCCGGTGGAGTACGGCGACTGGGAGGCGGGATACGACCCCGCCGACCGGATCGACCAGGCCGTACTGGCCACCCGCCGCGCGGCGTTCCCACTGCGGGGCCTGCTGCCGTAGCACTGCCCGCCCCGACCGGGCCGGCCGACGGCGCCGCCCGCTGCCCGCCGGTCGTCCCTCGCCGTCTGCCGCTCGTCGCTCGCGGTCCATCGCCCGTCGCTCGCCGTCTGCCGTCTCCGCTCGCCGTCCGTCCTCTGCCGCTCGGCGCTCGCCGCCGGCGGCAAAGCACCCGGCGGCGGGAGACTGCCCGCGGCCACGCAGGCTGCTGTGAGGCCGTCGGCGCGCTCAGGCTGCCGTGAGGCCGTCCGCGTGCGCCGGCAGCCGTTCGCGTGCTCAGGCTGCCGTGAGGCCGTCCCCGTACGCGGACAGCCGTTAGGCCATCCGCGCGAATCCCGCTGTTTCCGCCCCGCCGTCGGCCCCCATGGGCCACCATCGCATCCGTGTCGTCCCCCGCCCGGCTCCGCGCCCACCTGGTGGCCGCCGGGCTGGCCGGGGTGGTGGCGACCTCGCGGGAGAAAAGCCTGCGCAGTTACCGGCTGTTCGCGGCCCGGGATCCGCGCGTGCTGATCGGAATCGATCCCGAGGGCGCCTGGGAGTTCCCCGACCTGCTCGCGCTGATGGCGCGCACGTGCGGGGTCTCGGCCGACCCGCACCACACGAGCGGGCCGGACGTGATCGATCCGGAGCGGACGCTCGCCGCGCTGGACGCCTTCGCCGGGCGGGTCCGGGAGGCGGCCCGGCGCGGCGCGCCCGTGCTGCTGGGCACCGGGCACCCGCGGCGGCTGCTCGGTTTCTACGCCGGTCTGGCGGACGCGCTGTCAACGGCGGGATGTGAGGTCCTCACCCCGGCGCAGGGTCGTTGTGTCGACATATTGACCCGGTTCGGTCTACGTCCGCATCGTCTCGACTACGTACGAGGGGTTGCCCTGATGCGGGAACCGGCGAGCGGGCGCCCCGGTTGTGAGCCGGGTGCCCACAGCCACTCACCGCTGCCGGTTCGGGTCGCGCTGGAGGCCGCCGCACAAGCCGGCGGACCGCTTCCCGAGCTGGTCATCGGCGATCACGGATGGGTCTGCGGCGCAGGTCAGCTGGGGTTCGAGGCCATCGGACTGGCCGACACCGACGACCCTGCGCCGTTCGTCGGCGAGGCCGAGGGACGGGTGGCCGTCGTCGTTCCGGTTGATGACGCAGTCCGGTCTGGTCACTACCGGCCGCTGACCCGCTACGTGCTCAATCGGGCCTGTCTGTCACAGTAGCCGCTGATGGGTGCACCTCTTCCCCACTCGCATCACCCGCCCCTAGTCTGGGGAGTGAGCACGCAACGACGAAGAGTCACCGGAAGGGGAAGCCGGTGGCCGTCGAGTGCGGAAGGTTCAGGTGTGTCATGGCTGCAGCTGGCGAGAGGCCTCTGAACGAGGTTCAGTTCCTTACCGTGGCGGAAGTCGCCTCGGTGATGCGAGTGTCCAAGATGACCGTGTACCGCCTGGTGCACAGCGGTCATCTGCCCGCGATCCGGGTGGGGCGGTCCTTCCGCGTCCCGGAGCAAGCGGTACACGAGTACCTCCGCGACAGCTATGTGGGGGTGGAGACGGCCTGACGGCGACCCCCGGGTGACCGGGGGAAACCCCCTCGATTACGACCTCGGCGCTCGGTTGGGTAGGCTAGCCCCTCGTAGGTCGTGTGGGCCCATGGCGCCCAAACAACCGAGTGATGAGAAGTGAGCGAGGGTAGTCGTGGGCTCTGTTATCAAGAAGCGGCGCAAGCGGATGGCCAAGAAGAAGCACCGCAAGCTGCTCAAGCGCACGCGCGTTCAGCGTCGCAACAAGAAGTAAGCGGTCCCCGCGCAAGCGGGTGTCCGTGAGCGACGCCGCGAGAGCGTGACGTCTGTGGCCCCCCACCAGCAGTGGTGGGGGGCCACAGGCATGTTCCGGGCATGTGCCGGACGGGGAAATTCCGTCCCCCCGGGCACCTGGGGTCCTGTCACCGCACCACCGACCGGCTAGGTTGGCCGCACACGGGGAAGGCGGGATACGCGGGAGGGAGGCGGCGATCGTGGGAAGGGTCGTGCTCGTCACCGGGGTGGCCCGGCAGCTCGGTGGCCGGTTCGTGCGACGGATCCAGCGGGACCCGGAGGTGGACCGGGTGATCGCCGTGGACGCCGTGCCGCCCGAGCACCATCTGGGCGGCGCCGACTTCGTCCAGACCGACATCCGGCAGCCGACCATCGCCCGCGTGCTCGCCGAGACCGGCGCCGACACGGTGGTCCACCTGGACGTGACCGGCACCGCGCTGGGCGGCGGCAGCCGGGCCACGGTCAAGGAGACCAATGTCATCGGCACCATGCAGCTGCTCGGCGCCTGTCAGAAGTCGCCGGCCGTGCGCCGGCTGGTGGTGAAGTCCAGCACCAACGTCTACGGCTCGGCGCCGCGCGACCCGGCCGTGTTCACCGAGACGACCCCGCCCAAGTCGCTGCCCAGCGGCGGCTTCGCCAAGGACACCGTCGAGGTGGAGGGATATGTGCGCGGGTTCGCGCGGCGGCGGCCGGACGTCGCCGTGTGCGTGCTGCGGTTCGCCAACATCCTCGGCCCCACCGTGGACACCCCGCTCGCCTCCTACTTCTCGCTGCCCGTCCTGCCGACCGTGTTCGGCTACGACCCGCGGCTGCAGTTCGTGCACGAGGACGACGTCGTGGAGGTGCTGCGGATCGCCTCGCACGAGCCGCGCCGGGCCACCCTCAACAGCGGCACCTTCAACATCGCCGGGGACGGCGTGCTGCTGCTGTCGCAGTGCTCCCGGCGGCTGGGCCGGCCCACCGTGCCGCTGCTGCTGCCCGCGGTCACCTGGGCCGGGTCCCTGGTGCGTACGCTCGGTATGACGGACTTCTCACCGGAGCAGATCCGGCTGCTCACCCACGGGCGGGTGGTGGACACCGGCCAGATGCGCGAGACGCTGGGCTTCACCCCCCGCTACACGACGGCCGAGACGTTCGCGGACTTCGCGCACGCGCTGGGCCCGGGGCTGCTGCCGCCTCAGGCCCTCGCCGGGGCCGTCGACCGGGTCGCCGCGCTGTCCGCGAGGGCGGCCGGCCACCCCCAGACGCACAGCGCCAACTGAGGAGCGGCAACGATGGCGGACGCCAAGGTCATTCCGTTCGACGACGACCGGTCCCGGGGGAGCGCCGCACAGCGCCAGGCGCGCCGCCGCGGCGGGGGCGGCCGGCGCGGCGCGCTCGGGGAACCGGGCGAGATGGGCGCGGTCCAGCCGCTGCCGGGCCGCGACTGGGCAGGGGAGGACGAGCCGGTGGAGCCGCCGAGGACCGACGGGCAGGACGACGGGCGGGACGGCGGCCTGGAGCGGCGGCTGGCGGCCGGGCTGGCCTTCCTGCGGCGCCGGCTCACCGGGGACTACGAGGTCGACGACTTCGGCTACGACGAGGAGCTGACCGACCAGGTCCTGATGTCGCTGCTGCGGCCGGTGTACGAGAAGTACTTCCGGGTCGAGGTGAGGGGCATCGAGAACATCCCGGCCGAGGGCGGGGCGCTGATCGTCGCCAACCACTCCGGGACGCTGCCCTTGGACGGCCTGATGATGCAGGTGGCGGTGCACGACCACCACCCCGCCGGCCGGCACCTGCGGCTGCTGGCGGCCGACCTGGTCTTCGTGCTGCCGGTGGTCAACGAGCTGGCCCGCAAGCTGGGCCACACCCTCGCCTGCGCGGAGGACGCGGAGCGGCTGCTGGGCCAGGGTGAGCTGGTCGGGGTGATGCCGGAGGGCTTCAAGGGCATCGGGAAACCCTTCGGCGAGCGTTACAAGCTCCAGCGGTTCGGCCGGGGCGGCTTCGTCTCCACGGCGCTGCGCCAGGGCGTGCCGATCGTCCCGTGCTCGATCGTCGGGGCGGAGGAGATCTACCCGATGATCGGCAACGCCAAGACGCTGGCCCGGGTGCTGGGCATCCCGTACTTCCCGCTGACGCCGACGTTTCCCTGGCTGGGCCCGCTGGGGGCGGTCCCGCTGCCGACGAAGTGGACGATCCAGTTCGGCGAGCCGATCCCGACGGACGGCTATCCGCCGGAGGCCGCCGAGGACCCGATGCTGATGTTCAACCTGACCGACCAGGTGCGCGAGCAGATCCAGCACACGCTGTACAAGCTGCTGGTGCAGCGGCGGTCGGTGTTCTTCTGAGCGTTCTCCCCGCGTTCCGCCGGGGGTGTACGGCCGTGGGGGCGCCCCTGCTCGGAAAGAGGCGCCCCCACGGCCGTGGCCGTACCGGGCTAGTCCGCGTCCTGGCCGTCGATGCCGAGGTCGGGGAGCAGGTCCGGGATGAGCGGCGGGATGGTGACGTCCGGCTGGGCCGACGGCGATTTGCCGGCGGACGGGGAGCTGCCGGTGGTGCCGCTCTTCGGCGGGTCGAGCAGGCCGCCGGTGTCGCCGCCGAGGAGGCCCTCGCCGCCGCTGCCGGTGGCCGGGTCGCTCGGCGTGTCGGTGCCGGAGTGCCGGCCGGGGGACGGGGTGTGGTGGCCGGTGGAGCCGGGCGGGGCCGACCGGTCGGTGCCGGTGGAGCCGGGGGACGCCGGTCCGGAGCCGTCCCGGTGCCTTCCCTCGCCGGGCCGGGCCGGCTGCTGCGGGAGCAGCGACTGGAGCGGGGCGACCTCTTCGTCTATGGCGTCGAAGACCGAGGACACCTCCTGTTTGACGTCGCCGAGCTGGACGGGGAGCTTGTCGCTGAGCGTGCTCCACGCCTGGCGGTGGGACCGGGAGAAGGCGTCCAGCGCCTGGATGGGGCCCAGGGAGTCCGGGTCGGCCTGGTAGGCCGCGTGCAGCAGCCGGTGGCCCTCGGTGACGTCGTGCCGCATCCCGGACAGGGTGCGGCGGATCTCGCCGATGGACTCGTGGTCCAGGTGGCCGCCCCGGCCGCGCTCCAGCAGCCGGCGGACCTCGCCGAGCCGGGTGGAGGCCTGGTCGAGGTAGGTCTGGCCGCGCTGGTCGTCGCCGTCGGTCAGGTAGTTGAGCTTGAAGTCCTCGATGCCGCGCTTCAGGCCGTACAGCGAGTCGCCGGGCAGGGCGTCGGAGCTGGCGGCGGCGACCCCGCCGAAGGCCCCGGCGGCCACGCCGACGCTGAGCCCGCCGGCCGCGAGCCCCTTGGTCAGCCTGGTGCGCGGGCGGAGCTTGCCGAGCGGGCCCGCCCGGTGCTCGCCCCTCGCCCGGTGGGAACGCTGTTCCGGTACCGACGTGTCCGCCGCCCCGGTCCCCTCCTGGAGCATGGCCTCCATCGCGGCCACCAGCTGGGCCCGCTGGACAACCTTGACCTCCGGGTCGAGCTGCGGCCTGGGCAGTGCGCCGAGTCCCGCCGCCAGGGCCAGCAGCTCGCCCTGTCCGGTCGGTTCCTCGGCGGTCGGCGGGGAACCCGCCGGGTCTTCGGACTGCTCGGCCGCCGTGTCCCGGTCGGACTGCTCCTCCAGGGCCTGGGCGAAGGCGTTCGCCCGCCGGTGCGCCGATACGTTCGCGATCACTGGCGGCACCTCCTCTCGTCATGACGGTCGACTCCCCAGGGGGTCCTGAGGGTTGCACGCCCACGGCCGGTTCCCGGATCGGGTGATCAGGGAGGGCCGGGACGTGACCACAGGGAGCCTGTATCCCGCACAACGACTGGCGCGGCACTTGGGTTACGGACGGCGGGCGGGCGGTTCGGAAAGGCAACACGCCTTGACGGAGCGTGAGTTGGGCGTCGCGGACCGTCGTCCCGTTTCAGCGGGCGTCGTCGGGCAGCAGCCGGGCGAGGGTGCGCACGGCGCGGTACTGGAGGGTCTTGATGGCGCCCTCGTTCTTACCCATGACACGGGCGGTCTCGGCGACCGAGAGGCCCTGGAGGAAGCGGAGCGTCACGCACTCCTGCTGCTGCGGGTTGAGCCGCCGTACGGCGTCCAGCAGGGCGGCGTTGGACAGGGATTCCAGGACGGAGTCCTCGGGGGAGCGCTCGACCTCGTTGGCGTCGAGCATCTCGCCGGTGGTGACCTCCAGACGGAAGCGGCTGGACTTGAAGTGGTCGGCGACCAGGTTCCGGGCGATGGTGACCAGCCAGGCGCCGAAGTCGCGGCCCTGCCAGGTGAAGGTGCCGATCCTGCGCAGTGCCCGCAGAAAGGTCTCGCTGGTGAGGTCCTCGGCGGTGGCCCGGCCGCCGACGCGGTAGTAGATGTACCGGTAGACGGTGTCGCTGTACTGGTCGTAGAGGCGCCCGAAGGCCTCGGCCTCGCCGGACTGGGCGCGTTCGACGAGGTCCATCATGCGGGCGCTGTCGCTGTCGGCGGCCGGCCGGCGGGCGGTGGCCGCGCCGGTGGCGCGCCCCCGTCTGCCGACGGCGGCGCCGCCGTCGGCCAGTGCGTAGCACGGGCCCGCGGGCGCGGCGGCTGCGAAGGCGGGGACGGCGTACGCGGTGGGGACGAAGCCGCGCAGTGTTTCCTTGACCGTCGCGACCGTTGCGCGCAGCGTAGCCAGGCCCGAGGCGTCAACCCCGACGTGTGGGTACACGGGACTCCCAGAGGCAGAGCTTCCATCACGTGCAGTGCGGGACCGTTCACCCGTCGTAGCGACGGAGGGGTTCCGGTTTGCGTCTGAGGAGAATAACGCTTCGTACAGGCACCGCTACACCGAGTTGCTCAAATCGTCGTTTGCGTCGCTTCTGTTGCCGTTTGATGCCCGATCAAGTTAATGAATTTGATCGGTTGTTGAACGAAAAGAGACGTGTTTCGGTGAAGTACGAGACGTGTTGAAATGAGCGCGGCACAATCGTGCGCGCGGACGGGGGCTGTGCGGCCGGTCCGCGGCTACCGGCGGCGTCGGCTCAGGGCGATCGCGGCCGCGGTGCCGCCGGCGACCGCGCCGACGCCCGCGGCGGCCGGGATGCCGACCTTCGCCGCCTTGCGCCCCGTGCGGTAGTCCCGCAGCCGCCAGTCCTGCTCGCGGGCGTGCCGGCGCAGCTTGGCGTCCGGGTTGATGGCGTAGGGGTGGCCGACCAGGGACAGCATCGGGATGTCGTTGTGGCTGTCGCTGTAGGCCGCGCAGCGGGAGAGGTCCAGCCCCTCGGCGGCGGCCAGCGCGCGCACCGCCTCCGCCTTGGCGGGCCCGTGCAGGGGCTCGCCGACCAGTCGTCCGGTGTAGACGCCGTCGACCGACTCGGCCACCGTGCCGAGGGCGCCGGTCAGGCCGAGGCGGCGGGCGATCACCTGGGCGATCTCCACCGGGGCGGCGGTGACCAGCCACACCTTCTGGCCCGCGTCCAGGTGGGCCTGGGCCAGGGCGCGGGTGCCCGGCCAGATGCGGTCGGCCATGTACTCGTCGTAGATCTCCTCGCCGATCGACTCCAGCTCGGCGACCCGGTGGCCCTTGACGATCGACAGCGCCGAGTCGCGGGCGTCCTGCATGTGCTCGGGGTCCTCGACGCCGGCCAGCCGGAACCACGCCTGCTGCCAGGCGAACCGGGCCAGGTCGCGGGTCTCGAAGAACTTCCGCTTGTACAGCCCGCGGCCGAAGTGGAAGAGCGCGGCGCCCTGCATCACCGTGTTGTCCAGGTCGAAGAAGGCGGCGGCCTTGTCGTCGCCGATCACCGGGAATTCCGGTTCCTCGGGCGTGGCGGTCTCCTGCGAGGACTTGCGGGCGGCCTCCGCCGAAGCCTCGCCTGCCAACACGCTCCGCGCCGTGGCGGAGCGCCTACGGGGAGTGAGCCATCCGAGAGCGGCCATGACGCGAGCATAGCCACTGTGTCCGAAGGTTCCGGAGTCGAGAGGTTGGCGTGGTGTGAACGCCGGGCGAAGGGGGTGCCGGGGCGCGCGAGAATGGCCGGTATGAGTCCGCTCTTCCGACGCAAGGCAGAGCCGCGAGCGCGGCTGGTGACCCTGATCCGCAAGCCCGGCTGTCATCTGTGTGACGACGCGCAGGTGGTGGTCGAGAAGGTGTGCGGCGACCTCGGAGTGCCGTGGGAGGCCAAGGACATCACCGAGGACCGGGACCTCCACGACCGCTACTGGGAGCAGATCCCCGTGGTCCTGGTCGACGGTGAGCAGCACACCTTCTGGCGCGTGAACGAGCAGCGGCTGCGCCGGGCACTGACCGACTAGTCCAAACCGACCGGAAAGTCGCTTAGGATCGACGGCGGTTTGGTCTCGGGGGCGGGATTCGTGAGGAGTGTGTGCGGTTTTGCCCCCAGCAACGAAGGAACGGCGGCGCGTGTGCGCTGGTTCCCGCTCCGGGCGTGAAAATGGCGTGACCCCGGTCACTTCTGCCGGGCAAATCGGACACCATCTTTGTGCACGCGTTCACAAAGACATAGCCTGCTGTCGACGGGGCGGTCTGGGGACGTGTGACCGCCTACAGCCCCGCTCTACCCGCAGGAGCACCGTGGCAACTGGCCGAACACACCGACCGGCGACCCGTAGCCGAGGGATTCCCGAGGCCACCGTCGCCCGGCTTCCGCTGTACCTCCGAGCGCTGACCGCACTGTCGGAGCGCTCGGTACCCACGGTCTCCTCCGAGGAGCTGGCCGCGGCGGCGGGGGTCAACTCCGCCAAGCTGCGCAAGGATTTCTCGTACCTGGGCTCCTACGGAACGCGTGGCGTCGGCTACGACGTGGAGTATCTCGTCTACCAGATCTCCCGCGAACTCGGCCTGACCCAGGACTGGCCGGTTGTGATCGTCGGCATCGGCAACCTCGGCGCCGCCCTGGCCAACTACGGCGGCTTCGCCTCCCGTGGCTTCCGGGTCGCCGCGCTCATCGACGCCGACCCGGCGATGGCCGGCAAGCCGGTCGCGGGCATCCCGGTGCGGCACACCGACGACCTCGAGAAGATCATCAAGGACAACGGGGTCTCCATCGGTGTGATCGCCACCCCGGCGGGCGCCGCCCAGCAGGTCTGCGACCGGCTCGTGGCCGCCGGTGTGACCTCCATCCTGAACTTCGCGCCGACCGTGCTGTCCGTCCCGGACGGCGTGGACGTGCGCAAGGTGGACCTCTCCATCGAGCTGCAGATCCTCGCCTTCCACGAGCAGCGCAAGGCCGGTGAGGAGACCGCCGCGGGCGACGGCGCCCTGCCCGCCGCCACGCCCCGCGCGACCTCCGCCGACCAGGGACCCGACGGGGACGTCCCCGCCGTGATGCCGGCATGAGCCTCCTCGTCGTAGGTCTCAGCCACCGCAGTGCCCCGGTCAGCGTGCTGGAGCGGGCCGCGCTGAGCGCGGACGCCCAGATCAAGCTCCTCCAGGACACGGTCGCCGCCGAGCCCGCCACCGAGGCCGCGGTGCTCGCCACCTGCAACCGCATCGAGCTGTACGCCGACGTGGACAAGTTCCACGCCGGTGTCGCCGAGCTGTCCACGCTGCTCGCCCAGCACAGCGGGGTCGGCCTCGAGGAACTGACGCCGTACCTCTACGTGCACTACGAGGACCGGGCCGTCCACCACCTGTTCTCGGTGGCCTGCGGCCTGGACTCGATGGTCGTCGGCGAGGGCCAGATCCTCGGCCAGATCAAGGACTCCCTGGCCCGCGCCCAGGAGCTGCACACCGCCGGCAAGCTGCTGAACGAGCTGTTCCAGCAGGCCCTGCGGGTCGGCAAGCGCGCCCACTCCGAGACCGGCATCGACCGCGCCGGCCAGTCCCTGGTCACCTTCGGCCTGGAGCAGCTGGCCCTGGGCGCGGCCGTGCCCGACTGGGCCCGCGGCAAGAAGGCGCTGGTCATCGGCGCCGGATCGATGTCGTCGCTGGCCGCCGCCACGCTGGCGCGCGCCGGGGTCGCCGAGGTCGTCGTCGCCAACCGCACCTTCGAGCGCGCCGAGCGGCTCGCCCGGATCCTGCTGGAGGCCGACGACAACACGGTCACCGCCCGCGCGGTGCCCATGGACGCGGTCGCCGACGAGCTGACCCGTGCCGACGTCGTCGTCTCCTGTACCGGGGCGACGGGCCTGGTGCTCACGGCGGAGGCGGTCGCGCACGCGGTCGAGGGCCGCACCGGACACCCCGTCGCCGAGACCGGCTTCAAGGCCGTGAAGCCGGCGGCCCCGCAGCGCCCCACCGGTCTCGGCGCCGACGACAACTGCCCGCTGGACCTCGCCGCCGTACAGCCCGGCTTCTCCGTCATGGGCGAGGCAGCCGTGGCCGGCATGGACGCGGCCACCCTGGAGCAGCACGCGGCCTGGGTCGCCGGCGGCAGCACGGCCGAGCGCCGCGAGCGGCGCAGCCCCGAGGCGGACGCCGAGCTGATCACCGCGCTCGCCGCGACCGCCGCCACCGTCGGCCGGATCCCCGAGCGGCGCAAGCCGGAGCCGGTGGCCGAGCGCCCCGCGCCCTTCTTCTTCCTGCTCGACCTGGCCATGCCCCGCGACATCGACGCGGCCGTGCACCGGCTGGCCGGGGTCCGCCTGGTGGACATCGAGTCGCTCGCGGAGGCCTCCGCCGACGCGCCGATGGCCGCCGACGTGGACCAGGTCCGGCGCATCGTCGCCGACGAGGTCGCGGCGTTCGGCGCCGCCCTGCGCGCGGCGCACATCACCCCGACCGTGGTCGCGCTGCGCACCATGGCCGCCGACGTGGTCGCCAGCGAGCTGGCCCGCCTCCACGGCCGCCTGCCCGACCTGGACGAACGCCAGCGCGGCGAGATCCGGCAGACCGTGCACCGGGTCGTCGACAAGCTGCTGCACGCGCCGACCGTACGGGTCAAGCAGCTCGCGGCCGAGCCCGGCGGCGCCGGGTACGCGGACGCGCTGCGCACCCTGTTCGACCTCGACCCCGAGACGGCCGCCGTCGTCTCCGGGGCCGGGGACAGCACGCGGAACAAGAACCGAGGGCCAGCATGAGTGAGAAGGCACTGCGGCTGGGGACCAGGCGGAGCAAGCTCGCCATGGCCCAGTCCGGTCAGGTGGCCGAGACCGTCCGCGAGGTGACCGGCCGGCCCGTCGAGCTGGTCGAGATCACCACGTACGGCGATGTGTCCCGGGAGGCGCTGGCGCAGATCGGCGGCACCGGTGTGTTCGTCACCGCGCTGCGGGACGCGCTGCTCAAGGGCGAGGTCGACTTCGCGGTTCATTCGCTCAAGGACCTCCCGACCGCGCAGCCCGAGGAACTGGTCCTGGCGGCCGTACCGGAGCGCGAGGACCCGCGGGACGTCATCGTGGCGCGCGACGCGCTGAAGTTCACCGACCTGCCGCGCGGCGCGCGCATCGGCACCGGCGCGCCGCGCCGCATGGCGCAGCTGAACGCGTACGCCCGCGCGCACGGACTGGACATCGAGACGGTCCCGATCCGCGGCAACGTCGACACCCGCATCGGGTACGTCCGCGACGGCGAGCTGGACGCGGTCGTACTGGCCGCCGCCGGACTCAACCGGATCGGCCGCATCGACGAGGTGACCGACTTCCTGTCGGTCGACACGGTTCTGCCCGCCCCCGGCCAGGGGGCCCTGGCGATCGAGTGCGCCGCGGACAACGCGGAACTGATCGCCGCGCTCGGTGAGCTGGACGACCCGTTCACGCGGGCCGCCGTCACCGCCGAGCGGTCACTGCTCGCCGCCCTGGAGGCCGGTTGCAGCGCACCCGTGGGAGCGCTGGCCGACCTTCCCCCACTCTCGGCTCCGCTCGAGCGGGGGGACCCCCATGCCGACGGGCAGATTGTCAAGGAAATGCGCCTGCGCGGCGTCGTCGGCACGACCGACGGCACTCGCATGGTGCAGCTGTCCACCACCGGTCCCGTGCCCCAGACGCACGACCAGGCGTGGGCACTCGGTCGCGAACTCGCCACCGAGATGCTCGCCCAGGGCGCGGCCGGTCTGATGGGGGAGCGAGCACATTGAGCCCCACCGCCCTTCCTGCCGCCGGTCCGGAACACGGGCACGTCACCTTCCTAGGTGCCGGACCCGGGGATCCGGGACTGCTGACTCTGCGCGCCGTGGAGGCGCTGTCGAACGCGGACGTCCTGGTCGCCGAGCACGAGGTGCTCGACGTCATCCGGACGCACGCCCGACAGGGCGTCTCCGTCGTGCAGACGGACGCCGATCCCTCTTCGGTCTCGCCGCCGGGCACGGGCACGCCCCAGCTGACGGTAGTTGACGGCACGTCAACACCCGCCGCTGTCCCGGGCGGTGCCCCGGATGCCGCTCATCTTGTCATGGAGGCCGCGCGGGGCGGCAGGCGGGTCGTCCGTGCGGTGTCCGGTGATCCGGGACTGGACACGTGCGCGGCGGAGGAGATGCTCGCGTGCGCCGCGGCCGGGGTGCCCTTCGAGGTCGTCCCCGGGGTCGCGGCGGCGGTCGGCGTGCCCGCGTACGCCGGTGTGCCGCTGCGGGACGCCGACGGCGCGGACGTCCGCTTCGTGGACGCCCGGACCGCCTCCGACCGCTGCTGGTCCGAGGCCGGCGCCTCCGACAGCACGGTGGTCGTCTCCACGACGCTGGACTCCGTGGCCGGCGCGGCGGCCGAGCTGGTCTCGGCGGGCCGCAAGCCGGACACCCCGCTGTCGGTGACGATCGCCGGTACGACGACCCGCCAGCGCACCTGGACGGCGACGCTCGGCACGATCGCGCAGACGCTGAAGCAGGCCAAGGTGCTGCCGTCGCCGGACGGCGGCCGGCCGGTGATAGCCGTGGTCGGCGAGCGTACGGCCGCGGCCCGCCGCGACCAGCTGTCGTGGTTCGAGTCCAAGCCGCTGTTCGGCTGGAAGGTGCTCGTGCCGCGGACCAAGGAGCAGGCGGCCTCGCTCTCCGACCAGCTGCGCTCCTACGGCGCGGTGCCGCACGAGGTCCCGACCATCGCGGTGGAGCCGCCGCGCACCCCGCAGCAGATGGAGCGGGCGGTCAAGGGCCTGGTCACCGGCCGGTACGAGTGGATCGCGTTCACGTCGGTCAACGCGGTCAAGGCGGTCCGGGAGAAGTTCGAGGAGTACGGCCTCGACGCGCGTGCCTTCGCGGGCATCAAGGTGGCCGCGGTGGGCGAGCAGACCGCGAAGGCGCTGGTCGCCTTCGGCGTGAAGCCGGACCTGGTGCCGAGCGGCGAGCAGTCGGCGGCCGGCCTCCTGGAGGACTGGCCCCCCTACGACCCGGTGTTCGACCCGATCGACCGCGTCTTCCTGCCGCGTGCCGACATCGCCACCGAGACCCTGGTGGCCGGGCTGATCGACCTGGGCTGGGAGGTGGACGACGTCACGGCCTACCGCACCGTGCGCGCCTCGCCGCCGCCGGCGGAGACCCGTGAGGCGATCAAGGGCGGGGGCTTCGACGCGGTCCTGTTCACCTCCTCCTCCACGGTCCGCAACCTGGTCGGCATCGCGGGCAAGCCGCACAACGTGACGGTGATCGCCTGCATCGGCCCGGCCACGGCCAAGACCGCCGAGGAACACGGCCTGCGGGTCGACGTCATGGCCCCCGAGCCGTCCGTCCACAAGCTGGCGGAGGCCTTGGCCGACTTCGGCATGAAGCGGCGCGCCGCCGCGCTGGAGGCGGGCGACCCGGTGACCCGCCCGAGCGAACGCCGCCCGGGGGCGCGCAGGCGCCGCTCGACCACCTGAGACAGGGCGGAGCATGCCTCTTCGGTGTGCTCCGCCGTGTTCGCCGTAAGGCTCTCCCCTCCCCGTGTGGTTCTGCGATGCTGGCCGCCATGGGAGAGGGAGAGCGCCGGCCGGGCTCCGGGAGGGCCGGCCCCTGGTTACGCCGGCGGGCCGTGGCGCTGCTGGTGACGTGTGCGGGGGTGGGTGCCGCCGTACTGCATGTACTGGCGCCGGGCCTCCGGATCGACGGCATCGTGGTGATGCTGCTCGCGATCGCCGCGGTGCCGTGGCTCGGGGAGCTGTTCCGCAGCATCGAGGTGCCGGGCTTCGCCCGGATCGAGTTCCAGGGCATCGAGCGCCGGATCGACGACGTCCGGCGGACGGCCAACGCCGCGCTGGTCGGTGACGGATCCCCCGACGACGGAGCGGCCCGGGACGCGGTCGGGAACCTGGCCGCCGAGTATGTGAACGTACGTCTCCAGCAGGCGGGCAGCGCGGCCCGGACCCAACGGATGGACCGGATCTTCGCCCGTCTGGTGCGCGCGGTCCAGCGCGTGCCCGACTTCGACGTCGAGGGGCTGCTCGCCTCCCAGGACGCCGGACTGCGCCTGGCGGCCTACGCGCGTCTGTTCGCACTGCCCGAGCAGGAGGCCCTGGGTCCCCTGGTGGACGCCGCGATCGCCGATCCGCTCGCCTTCAACCAGTACTGGGGTCTGCGGGCGGTGGAGAGCTGTGTGACGGACGGTGGAGCGGCCGCGGTCCCGCTCGGAGCGGTCCGCCGTCTGAGGGAGTTCCGTGCCCGGACACCGCCCGGCAACGACCGGGGCGAGGTGGCCGGCCGGATCCTCGCCGAGATCGGCGAGCGCTGAGCGGACGGGCCGCCCGAGGGGCCGCGGACGGCCCCACCGGCCCGACTCGGCGTCGGCAAACGCACCGTTCGGGCGGGCGTAGCGTAGATGGCATGACGAAGTACGGATCCTTTCCCGGTACGCGTCCCCGGCGGCTGCGGACCTCGCCCGTCATGCGGCGGATGGTCGCCGAGACACGGCTGCACCCTGCCGACCTCATCCTCCCGGCGTTCGTCCGGGAGGGCGTGAGCGAGCCGGTGCCGATCGGCTCCATGCCCGGGGTCGTGCAGCACACCCGGGACAGCCTGAAGAAGGCCGCGCTGGAGGCGGTGGAGGCCGGGATCTCCGGGATCATGCTGTTCGGCGTGCCGGAGGAATCGAAGAAGGACGCCCGGGGCACCGTCGGCACCGACCCGGACGGGATCCTCCAGGTCGCCCTCAGGGACGTGCGCGCCGAGGTCGGCGACGACCTGCTCGTGATGTCCGACCTGTGCCTGGACGAGTTCACCGACCACGGTCACTGCGGGGTGCTGGACGCCGAGGGCCGGGTCGACAACGACGCCACCCTGGAGCGGTACGCCGAGATGGCGCAGGTCCAGGCCGACGCCGGCGCCCATGTCGTGGGCCCCAGCGGGATGATGGACGGCCAGATCGGCGTCATCCGTGACGCGCTCGACCAGATCGGCCGCGAGGACGTGGCGATCCTCGCCTACACCGCCAAGTACTCCTCGGCGTTCTACGGCCCCTTCCGCGAGGCCGTCGCCTCGTCGTTGCAGGGCGACCGCAAGACCTACCAGCAGGACCCGGCCAACTGGCGGGAGTCGCTGCGCGAGCTGGAGCTGGACCTCGCCGAGGGCGCCGACATGGTGATGGTCAAGCCGGCCGGCCCCTACCTCGACATCCTCGCCCGGGTCGCGGACGCCGTGGACGTGCCGGTGGCCGCGTACCAGATCTCCGGAGAGTACGCGATGATCGAGGCCGCCGCCGAGAAGGGCTGGGTGGAGCGGGACCGGGCCATCTTCGAGACCCTGACCGGCATCAAGCGGGCCGGCGCCCGGAACATCCTCACCTACTGGGCCACCGAGGTGGCCCAGAAGCTCCGCTAGTTCCGTGACCCCGTGGGTTCGCCGAGCCGGCGGGCCGGCGAACCCACGGGGGGCTCGGCCGCGGTCTAGGCGTCGGTCAGGGTGATGTGGTCACCCAGTACGGCCCAGCGCTGTCCGGGTTCGTTGGCGCAGAGCCGGGTGCGGACCTCGGGTGTCCCCCACGTGTTGGACAGGCAGTAGTGGGGGTCGGCGGCCAGGACGAAGTGGTCGCCGACCTGCCTCCACTGCTGTCCGGGTTCGTTGGCGCACACCCGGGTGCGGACCTCCGGTGTCCCCCACGTGTTGGCCAGACAGTAGTGAGGGTCGGCGGCCAGCACCACGTGATCGCCGACGATCCGCCAGCGCTGTCCGGGTTCGTTGGCGCACACCCGGGTGCGGACCTCCGGTGTCCCCCAGGTGTTGGACAGGCAGTAGTTGCCGATCGCGGAGGCGCTGGAGCCTGGCGCGGCGGCCGTGGCGGTGGCCGACGGGAGGGCGGCCGCCGCCAGCGCGAGAGCGAGGACGCCGAGGGACTTGCGGAACGCGAAAGCCATGAGGGGTCGCCTTTCATCCAGCGGGTTGCGGAGACCGGGGCCGTGGCGCCGTGCGGCGCCGGCGGCCGAGGCGCTCCGGGGGCATGCGCCGGGAGTCTTTCCCGGGCCATGCCCCCGAATGCGGCAAACCGCCCTTAGAGGTGATATGTGGATGAAGGCGTTGCCGTTCACCAGTTGGAGATGGCGTCCAGGTCCGACTGCCAGTACGTCACCTTGAGCGTGCTGTCGTAGTAGACGCCCTTGGCGGGCAGGGCCGGCGTCGCGGACGGGCCGCCGTCGCTGTTCGGGCTCATCCCCTGGAAGCCCACCGTCAGCTTGTGCGCGGTCATCCCGCCGCTGCCGCTGCCGTCGGCGGCCGACAGCAGCACACCCGCGTACGCCGACTGGCCGGGCGCCAGCGAGACCACGGACTGCGGCTGGGTGCTCTCGTCGGCCTGCGGCACCCACTGCATCTGGTCGAAGCGCAGGACCGGGTAGTACGGCAGGTCGCAGGTCTTGCCTCCGGTGTTCTTCACCGTCAGCAGCATGTGGTTCAGGGGCCGGCTGAGCAGCTGGGCGGTGACGGACGTGTTCGTGCCGTTGCACAGCACCACGGTGCGTCCGGTGCTCTGTCCCTTGCGGCCGACGGAGGCGGCGGGCTTGGCGTTGGGCGCGTCGGTACGGGCCACGGGGGAGGCCTCGGTGGCACCGCTGTCGGTGCCGGCGCCGGCACCGGTGCCGGTGGTGTCCTTCGCCGGGGTGCTGCTCTCAGGCGACTTCGAGACGTTCGTCTCCGCCGCGGCCACCGTCGCCTTCGAGCGGGCGGCGCCCTCGTCCTCGGTGCCCGTGCCGTTGTCGCACGCGGTGAGGGCGAGGGCGGCCACGGCGGTTCCGGTAGCGGCGATCAGACGAATGTGGCGCATACGCATGGCAAGTCCTCTTTCGGGCTGGGCCGGTTGTCGTGCTTGGATGACCAACAGCCTGTGGGCGGACTCGTCCCGACGGCCAGCGTTGGCCGCCAATCCGGGACGCTGGAACGCCGGAACCGGCTTTGACCTGCGAAAACAACACCCCCCTGGAACGCCGGGGTGGGACGAGGGGGACTGGAGGAACGGTGTCGGAGGGCATTCCCGAAAGCGGTTTCGCCGAGCTGCTGCGGGAGTTGAAGAACCGCTCCGGGCACAGCTACGGCACGCTCGCGAAGCGGCTCCACATGAGTACGTCGACGCTCCACCGCTACTGCAACGGGGACGCCGTGCCGACGGACTACGCCCCCGTGGAGCGGCTCGCCCGGCTCTGCAAGGCCACGCCCGGGGAACTGGTGGAACTGCACCGCCGGTGGGTCCTGGCGGACGCGGGCCGGGGGCGGAAGACCGCGGAGCCGGTCGTAGGACCGGAGACGGCCCGGGTACCGGAGGCGGCCCCGGAACGGGTGGCTCAGGCGGTCCCGGAGCCGGAACCGGAGCCGGCACCCGTACCCGTGCCCGTACCCGTGCCCGTGCCCGTGCCCGAACCCCCACCGGCGAGCCGGTGGCGTCGAGGCCGGTCCCTGATCGCCGGCGGCCGCCGCACCGCCCTCCTGGCGGCTGTCACGGTCACCGCGCTGGTCGTCGGCGGCACGGTGTTCGCCCTGAACCGGCCGTCGGACGAGGGCAAGGGGCGGGACGACGCGAAGGCCACGACGGCCAGCGCCGGCTCCGCCCTCGTGCAGGACAGCACCACCCCCCGGCCGCCGAAGTCGGGGAGCCCGAGCCCTTCGGCCACCCGTTCGACTTCCCCCTCCCCCTCCGCGTCCGCCTCCGCCGAGGCGCGGGACCTGGCCCCCGACACCACCGACGGGAAGCCCACGGGGAAGCCGTCGGCCACCGCACGCCAAGGAGCGTCGGAAGCAGCGCCGTTGACGGTCAACACCAACCCCTACAGCTGGCTGAGCCCCTGCTCGCAGCACTACCTGATCGACCGGCCGCCGACCGCCGTGGGCCCGCCGCCGTCGGAGCCGCAGGCGCCCGCGTGGGTGGCCGTCAACAAGGCGGTGTCGGCGGGGGAGCAGTTCATCACCTTCACCGTGCAGGGCACCGGAAACCAGACTGTGGTCCTGGAGCGGCTGTCGGTCCACATGGCGGGCAAGCGTTCGCCGCTCCCCTGGAACGACTACGCCATGGGCTACCCGGGTGTCGGCTGCGGCGGTGGCGTGCCGACGCATTCCTTCACGGTCTCCCTGGACGCGATGCGCCCGTCACCCGTACCGGAGGCCGGGAGCGACAACTTCCCCTTCAAGGTGAGCCAGTCGGACCCGGAGGTCTTCTACGTCATGGCGGACGCGTCGGCGTACGACGTGAGCTGGTTCCTGGAGCTGACGTGGTCCAGCGGCGGCCGTCACGGCACGCTGGTGATCGACGACGCCGGCCACCCGTTCCGCACCAGCGGGAACAACAGCCGGCCGGCGTACGCGTTCCCGCTGGGCGGTCAGAAGTGGAAGCCGGCGTCGGAGTTCGACTGACTCAGTCCCACCAGAAGGCCCAGCTGGTGGCGCCGAGCAGCGTCTCGGCGTACGCCCGCACGCTCCCCGGACCACTCTGTACGACGGCGTGCGGGCACAGGGCGTAGTGCTCGGCGGCGAGGACCTCGGCGTCGGCGAGCGTGCCGGGCGGGGCGGCGACGGACACCACGAGGGCGTCCAGCCCGAGCGCCACGACCCGGATGCCGAACCGGTCCTCCCAGGACCGCAGGACGGCGCAGACGCGGGCCACGTCGTGGTCGTAGTTCAGGGCACCGGTCCAGCCGATGGCGGCGGGTATGTCGGCGGACCGGCGCGCCGGGACGAGGGCCAGGTGCGGTTCCTCTATCCACTCCGACCACCGCGCCGGATCCCGGTGCAGGGCGTCGGCGACCGTGGCGGCGCGGGTGTCGGGATCGGCGTTCGGCACGCCGGGGGAGGCGAGCCCCGGCCACGCGGCGCCGAACGGCTCGGTCTCACTGCCGTCCTGCCCGTCGGTCTCCTCCTCCCAGTACTCCGAGAGCACGTCGTCGACCAGGTGATCCCCCGGGTACGAGGCGTCGCCCGGCAGCAGCCCCCAGTCGTCGACGCCGACGCGGCAGCCGGCCAGGTCCACGAGGACGGGCAGCAGCCCCGTACGGGCCGCCGGCGCGCCCAGGGCCTTCCAGGTGCCGGGCGAGGAGGGCTTTTCCGCGTGCCACAGGAGGGGTTGGTGCCAGGGCCCGTCGTCCGTCGCGTCGACCAGCCTGCCGGGAGGCAGTTGAAGACCCAGGGAACGCCCACTGGGGTCGGTGGCCAGCTTGGGCAGCGGGTTGGGAAGAGTCGCCATGCCGCCGACTGTAGGGGCAGGCACTGACAACGGCGTTGAGCTGGGCCGGGGTTGCCCTGGTTGCCGTGGGGCCGCCCGCTTCTCGGCGATTGTCGTGCTTCCGTGAGGTGAGTCAAGGGCGCTGCGCGTCGCCTTCGGCGATGGGCCTGCGGCCCACCCTTGACACACCTCACTCCAGCACGGAGGAGAAGCGAGCGGGCAGCCCGGAGAAAGTGGCCGGCTCAGGTCCGTCGGCCCCGCCGTGGGCTGCGTTCGCATCGTCGGTCGAGGATGCGCGCTCGCGCCTCGCCAGCACGCCGGGTGGGCTTGGCGGCTTGCGGCCCGGTGGGAGGGTTGTTTTGGAACGGGTGTTGCAGAAGGAGTGGGGGGACGGGTGGCCGGGACCACCCGCAGGCCGCCGAACCGGCCCGGCGTGCTGGCGAGACGCGGGTGCGCCCCTCACCGACGGGGCATGGTCGGCTCGCCTGGGGGCCCGGTACCGGGCTGGGCCACTGTCCTTCCGGGCCGCTCGCTCGCTTCTACCTCGTGCTGGAACGGGCCGGGTCAAGGGTGGGCCGCAGGCCCATCGCCGAAGGCGACGCGCAGCGCCCTTGAGGCGGCCCGTGGAAGCACGACACTGGCTAAGAAGCGAGCGGCCCAACGGTCACTTGAGAGAAGAGGTGAACACGTCCCACGTGACAGGGCTGATGCGGAGGGTCCGGTCCTGGGAGGGGGTTTCCTTCGAGTCCCGGATGTGCACGGTGCCAGGAGAAACGGCCACTTCGAGGCAGGCGCCGCCCTCGCTGCTGCTGTGACTCGACTTCCGCCAGGAGACGGCTGCTTCGAGGCACTGACCACCCTCGCTGCCGCTGTAGGTCGACTTGTACCACTGAAGGGCTTCGGCGCTCATGGCTCTCCTAGCGGACGGTCGGTCACTTGAGGGAAGAGGTGAAGGTGTCCCATGTGGCG
>NZ_BMSK01000042.1 GCF_014649115.1 Streptomyces eurythermus
CCGGCCACCCAGATCAAGTGGGGCCTGGACTACATGAACTCCCGCTACGGCAGCCCCGTCAAGGCCTGGAGCTTCTGGCAGGCCAACGGCTGGTACTGAGCCGACAGCACCCCATAACGCATCCCGCGCCCCCGCCCACCCGGCGGGGGCGCACGCGTATGTATAGGGCAAGCCCCCGCCACCCTCCGTCCGGGCCGCTGCCCCAGCGAGGGACCCATCCCCGAGCCCGTGGGGATGGGTCCCGGTCATCGGCGCGGGGACCTGCGTCGTGATCCGCGCGAGCCGCCCCGGACAGCGGCTTGCCCAGCCCGGCCCGGCCGCGCTGAGGTGGTGCCCCGGCCGGACGTCCCGGGCGGGTCGTCGCAGAGGAGGAACCGGTGGAGAGTTTCAAGGCGGGGCAGGCGGTCGTGCGACGAGATGTGTACCGCTGTGGCCGGGTGTGGAGCGAGCACGCGCTGCGCGTCGTCGCCGACACCAGCGAGGCCCTGGTGGCGGCCTGCCCGCCAGGGGCCCAGACGCGCTGGCCCGCCCTGTACCTGAAGGCCCGTACCGACCGTGACCGGGCGGTACGCACCGAGGCGTTCGATGTGATGGCGACCGGCTCTTGGGAGCTCGCGGACGCGGTGTGGCAGGAGACCGAGCTGCTGCTGTGGAAACAGCCGGGTGCGTGGTTCAGCGTCAACGCCTTCTACACGAGCGCCGGGCTGCGGAACTGGTATGTGAACTTCGAGCGCCCCACCGTCCGGACCGACGACGGGTTCGACACCTTCGACCTCACCGTGGACCTGGTCGTCAGCCCCGACCTGACCGACTGGCACTGGAAGGACGAAGACGAATACGCCCACGTACGCCGGCTCGGCATCATCACCGACACCGAGCACCAAGCCGTGGACGCCGCCCGCGACCAGGCGCTCGCGATGCTCACCGAACGCTCCGGCCCGTTCGCCGATGCCGCCGCGTGGACGTCCTGGCGCTGGAACCCGGCCTGGCCCGCCCCGCGACTGCCGCGCCCGGCGCAGAGCGGGGAGGGGGCTGCACCTACGGGCGGCTGAACCGTTGGCCGGACGGCTGCCTCAGCGGGCGCGCGCATGCCGACGTCGGTGCGGGCCGGTTCGGTGTCCCCGCGGCGGCGGGCGTCGGCGAAGTCGCCGGCGGCGATGGACTGCAGGGCGGCGTGCCCTTGCGGGTGGCGGCGCCGGAGAGGGACCGGGTCGGCGGCCGGCCAGGCGTCGATGAAGGACGTGTACGCCGGTCCGGTGCCGTGGTCGTGCTCGGCGTGGGCACGGGCGTGCGCCGCCGGGCCCGAGCGAGGGGTGAGGCGCAGGGCACGGTCGGCTGGCTCCCACGCCTCGACGACCCGGCCGCTCATCGCCGGCCAGTCGGCCACCGCCGGATCATCCGCCATGAGGTCCGCATCGTCCTTCGTGTCCCTGCGTTGCCGAACACGGCGTTGCCCACGCCGACGATGTTCGCGCTCGCAGGCGTCGCGGTGGCGGTCATCGCCCCCGAGCGCCGCGCCCGTGAGCACCACACCTCGCGCCGAGACGGCGCCGGAGCAAGTACCGCTGAACAGGTCGACAGCCCCCGAAGGCCGGTGCCTCCGGGGGCTGTTGTCAGCATCTGCCGACTGCCGTCTACCGTGCCGAGTAGCCGAAGGCCACCCCGTTGGCCGGGAGGCCGCCGGAGCCGGGCTTGTAGGTGGTGACGGGAGCGACCGTGCCGCCCTGTGTCACGTTCGACATCGGCAGCGCGTAGAGCGCGCCGGTGGCCACGGGCCCGAAGGGCATGCCCACGTACAGCTTGGTCGCCGTGAAGTGGATGTTCTTGCCCAGGTACTGGTTGGTACCGGGAGTGCCGGGAATGCCGTCACCGTCACCGGCCTCGATCCAGCGGTCGTTCGGACCGGCGGATCCGGCCAGCGAGAACGTGTGGACCGCGCCCGCGTTGGCGCCGGTGCCGAGGTCCTCACCGGGCGTTCCCACGGCGAGCCGCATGGAGGCCACGGTGCTCACCGAACCGGGAGCGGTGTTGACGGCGGTGAGGTACTCGCCCATGCGGTCACCGGTCTCGGAGGTGCCGGACACGTCGTCGTCCGCGGTGCCCTGCTTGAGCTCGCGCAGGTAGCTCCAGGTGCCGTCGGCCTTGATGCGGATCTGCACCACACGGCCCGCGTTGGCGCGGTCCTCGGTGCCGACCGTGACGCTCTCACCGGGCGAACCGATCGCGAGGATCGACTCGGTGGCGGCCGGGGCGCCGCTGGCCCGGTACGGGGCCATGGCCACCGCGTACCCGAACTGGTCGCCCGCCTCGGCGCCGCCGGAGATGGCTGCGTTGTTCTGGTCGAGCCCGGACAGCGGCAGGGGGTGGCCGGTGGAGTCGAAACGGTTGGCGTCGAAGATCACGACGCCGCCGGCCTTCGCGGTGCTGCCGAGGGCCTCGTTGGGGCTGCCGATGGCGATGTAGTTCTGGTCGGCGGCCACGGACCAGCCGAACTGGTCGCCCGTCTCGGGGTCACCGGGAACACCGGCCGTCGACTGGTTCAGCGCCACGCTGCTGGTGCCGTACACGTAGAACGCGCCCCCCGCCTTCGCGGCGTCGCCGAGGGCTTCACCGGGCACGCCGATGACCAGGTACGGCCGGCCGGCGTCGTTCACCGCGGCCGCGATGGTGTGGCCCATCCGGTCGCCCGCCTCGGACGCCGCGCCCGCGATCGAACCCGTACCGGCGCCCTGTTCGAAGTGTGTGGCCTTCAGCGTGCCGGTGCCCAGACCGCCGGCCGCACCGTACAGGATGTCGACGAAGCCCGCGTCGGTGGCGGTGCCCACGCTCTCGCTCGGGGTTCCGGCGACCAGGTCGGTGAAGCCGTCCTTGTTCCAGTCGATGGTGGTCAGGGTCTCGCCGAAGTAGTCGTCCGCCTCGGAACCGCCGGGCACCCAGTCCAGGTCCTGGCTGATCTCCGCGGTGCCCTTGCCGCCGCCGTACACGACGCGGATCAGACCGGCCTTCGCGTCCGTGCCGACGGTGGCCTGGGAATCGGAGATCGCGATGTCCTCGGCGCCGTCACCGTTGAAGTCGGTCATCCCGGCCGGCTTCGGGGCGGTGCCACCGCCGCTGAGAGCGGTGCCGAGGTCGATCCGCGGGGTGGTGGCACCGGTGTAGGTGATGCCCCGGCCGCTGCTCTTCAGCAGGGCCGTCAGGTCGGCGATGCTCTTGGTGGGAAAGGCCTGCTTGAGCACCGCGAACGCGCCGGTCACGTGCGGCGCGGCCATGGAGGTGCCGTTCTTGGAGGCGTAGGTGCCGCCGGGCACGGAGGAGACGATGCCCGTGCCGGGGGCGAACAGGTCGAGCAGCGGGCCCCGGTTGGTGAAGGCGGACAGCTCGTCGTCGTCGGTGGTCGAACCGACCGTGACGGCGGAGGAGATGCAGCCGGGCATGCTGACCGCGTCGGTGTGGCCGTTGTTGCCGGCCGCGATCACGGTGGCCACGCCGGCGCTCAGCAGGCTGTCCACGACGGGCTTGCGCAGATCGGTGTCGCAGGCGGTGGTGTAACGGCCGTTGCCGAGGCTGAGGTTGGCCGCGACGATCGGCGTACCGGCCTGCTTGAGCTTCAGCACGTGCTCCAGGCCCTTGAGCTGGGCACTCTGGTAGCTGCCCACGCAGGGGGCGGCGCCACCGCAGAACTCCTCGGTGGTGAACTCGCTGAAGACCTGGATGGCGACGATGTCGGCGCCGGGCGCGACACCCTGCTTGGGTGCGCCGGTGATGCCGCTGCCGTTGCCCGCGGCGATACCGGCGACATGGGTGCCGTGGTCGCAGGCGGTGATGGTCGCGCAGGGGCCGGCCGCGGTGTTGGCGGCACCGGTGCCCTCCTGCGTGTCGGCGCCGTTGGGGCACAGGCTGACGACGCCGCTCTCGGCGTCGCTCGGCGAGAAGCATGCCTCGGCCACGACCCGGTTCTTCAGGAACGGGTGGCTGGTCTCGACACCGGTGTCCAGGACGGCGACCGCCTGGCCCGTACCGGTCTTGCCCGCCTTGGCGGCGGCGTCGCCGCCGATGAGCGGGATGCTCTCGTCCAGGGTCGGCGGCTCCACCTTGTCCTCGGTGACGCTGACCACGCCCGGCTTCGCGGCGAGTTGGCCGAGGCCGGCCCGGTCCACCTTGAGGGTGACCACCGGCACGGTCTCGAATTCCTGCTTCTTCTCGCCGGCGGTCGCCGCGTCGGCGACGTCCGCGAGGGTCTCGGTGACGACGTTGACACGGACCTTGCCGCCGCTCGCGGTCCGGTCGTAGAGCGGAGGGTCGACCGGGTCGCTCGCGGTTCCGGCCGCTGTCGCGGTGCTCGCGGGGGTGACGGCGTGGGCCGGTATCGCGGCGCCGAGGGTCACGGCCGTCATCGCGGCGACGACCGTCGCCCAGATCGTTCTCTTCATATTGCCTCGGTGAGCAGGGGGCGCGCCATGGCTGGACCTGTGGGGAAGCGGACATGGCTCGGCCCGGGGGAGTTGCGGGGGACGATGTGGTGAGGATCCCGGCGGAACGGGCCGGGCGGCGGTAGGTGTCCGCCACCCGGCCCGTTCACGCCCGATGGGCGTGCTCCGTCAGGAGGTTGTGCCGTACGCCGTCAGAAGGTGCGAGGACCCGTGATCAGGTCTTGTTGGCACCGTTCTTCGGGTTGCCCTTCCAGGCCACGGCCTTGAGGTAGACGTACGCGTAGGAGTTGCAGCGCCAGCGGACCAGGATGTTGTACGCCTTGCAGCTGTGCGTCTTCATCGTCGAGTAGAAGGCGTTGTCGACGTTCGACTTCTTGCTGCGGTCCAGGTAGTACTTGTAGCCCTTGTACGTGTTGCCGATCAGGCCGTAACCGTAGTCGTGAGTGTCGCACGCGGCCCGGAAGTTGAAGCCGCCCGGGCGGCTGACGTTCGGGCCGGGGGTGCTGCAGCCGTCGTACAGGATGCCCGCCACGCGGAAGCCGGTCGGCGTGTACCGGAAGTATGGCCAGTGCCAGCCGTAGTGCGCGGCCCACGCGACGCAGCCGCGGTTGAGGTACCACATCCACTCGGTGGCGCGGTTGCAGTAGCGCGGGTAGGCCTGCGGGTCGGTGATCTCACCGGTGGTGAAGTCCCCGGCCGGGGGCGTGGTCGCGGTTCCGTCGCCGGCCGGGCCCTGCAGGGGCTCGGTGGCGGACGGCAGGTCGGTGCCGACGGGCGCGGCGTTCGGGGCGGCCGAATCCGCATCGGCCGGGAACGTCAGGTCCCACTCACCGTTGGACGGCGAGGCGACGTCGGAGACACGGCCCGTGGTGTCGTAGGCGTACGACGAGACCGGGTCGGTGCCCTCGACCGGGTTGGTCACGTTGCGCAGCAGACCCGAGGAGTCGTACGAGTAGCGCGCCAGCGTCTGCGTGGTGGCACCCGACGTGAGGGTGATCTCCTTGGCGCGGCCCGTGTACTCACCGAGCGCCGTGCCCGTGGCCGTCGTGGCGGTCGAGTACTTGACCGTCAGCGACTGCGCCGGGGCGTCGGCGGTGGCGGGCTCGCTGACCGTGGCCACCCGGCCCTTGGTGTCGTACGAGACCGTGGCGGTGGCGCCTTCGGCGAGGTTGCCCACGCTGGTCACACGCCACTTGTCCGTGCCCGGAGCGACCTGCTTCCAGTTGTAGGTGGCCGTGAGGTTGGCGACCCCGACGGCCGCGTCGGCGTCCTCGTCGCCGGTCACGTCCGTGTCCGGGGTGCCGGTGGCGGGGGCGAGGGTCTCGACCGCGGTGGTCACCAGCGTGCCGGTCGCCTCGTTGTACGTGGTCGTCTCGGTGAGCTTGTCACCCGTGGCGGTCTCGTACTTCTTGACGCCGCCGCCGCTCGGGTAGTCGACGCTGCTCTTCAGGGCGTACGAGACGGAGGCCTTCGCGTCGAGGTCGGTGACGACGACGGAGTCGGCCTTCTGCTCCAGCTTGCGGTTGAGCTGTCCCCCCAGGAACCCGGCTTCCCAGCCGGGGCCGAAGACGCCCTGGTCCGGACGGGTCGCGGGCGCCGACTCCGGCCTGGCCACTCCGTCCGCGCCTTCGGTCACCGTGTGGGTACGGCCCATGAGGCCCTCGGCCACATCGGTCTCGTACAGCTCGAAGGACTTCTCCGCGGTGGAGTACAGGCCGGGACCGACCTGCTGGATCTCTCCGTCGGCCAGTGGCGGATCGACGGTGGCGGCCGCGGCCTGCGGCTGCTCGCTGACAGCGGCTCCGGCGGTCTGCTGCGGGAGCAGCAGCGCCATGGAGAGCGCGGCCATGACAGGCAGAGCTGTCTTGCGCACGAGTCCCCCCTCGTGTCGTAGGTGTGGTGCCTGATCGCTGCGGACCCTAGACCGGCGTTGATCACGACCACAAGGGTCTTACAAGTGGAGGTAGTTGATTCCGCTTCCTTGCGGCAGTGAAGAACGGCCGGTCGCGGTACGAGGTTGAGTACGCGTACTCATGTGGCGGGTACGGCCCGGCCCAAGACTGGGCGCATGAAGCGAACCCGAGCCCGGATCGAGGCAGTTGACCCCGTAATGCGCCGCCGTCGGCACGCCCTCGCGGTGACGGCTCTCGCCGCTCTGGCCCTGACCGCCTGCGGCTCCGAACAGCAGGATTCCCAAGGGGAGCGGGCCAAGTCCGCCGATGCCGTTTCGGCCAGGAGGGACACGGCCTTCACCAAGATGCTGGACGAGGTGGCGCGGGAGTGCCCGCCACCGGGCACGAAGAGGAAGTCGCCGACCCCGGCGGGCGAGGCGCGGACGGCTCCGGTGGAGGCGCCGCCCGGTGCCACGGTGGAGCCGCCGCCGGGCGGCGGGGTCGAGCCCGTCGCTCCCACGTCGGGACCGGAAGCGGAGCTGGACGCCCACGACTGGTGCGCCGGCGTCCAGCACACGCAGCGCGTGGCCGAGGCGCTTCTGCGGCTCAAGCAGCCCGATCCCGCCCAGGTCAGGGGGACGTTGAACGGCCTCGGCTACATCGACGGGCGCATCCACGGCCTGAAGCGGTCCGGCCGGGCCACCAAGTTCGTCATCGACCTCCGCGACAAGGGGGGACGCCTGTGCCTGGACGGCACGGCCAACGGTGAGCTGACGGAGGTCGACGCCTGTGTGGCACCCGCGAATGGATCGTTCGACATTGCAAATATCCATCGAAGTCTGTGAGTTCGCTGTGAACGAGGTCACATTCTTTGGCTCATTCTGAGTGATCCTGGGTGACAATCAGTTGGGTATAAATGAGGGCCTAGTGTCCCGAATCGGTGATGTAGTGGCGAGTTCGGGGGTGCCGGGGCATTGGGGATGTCTGCGCAGGGAAGTTGCCGTATAGATTGCAGTAGCAATCAACTGTGCCCACGGGTGCCTGGAGTCGACTCGCGCGCCGCCGGTGCCGGAGCGGTTCGGGGTGGCGCAGGTGTGGCGGAGGAGCGGGCGCCCGACCGGCGGCGAGGGTGTGCGGCACACGCGTCGCCGGATCTGCTTAGCTGGCGCAATGAACAACCCAACGTCCCCTGCGAAGCCGGCCGTTGACCCCGGCGAGCTGTTCGAGGACCCCTACGGCGTCTACGGCCGGCTCCGTGAGGAGGGACCGGTCCACCGGATCACCGGCACGGACGGCCTTCCCGCGTGGCTGGTCACACGGTACGACGACGTCCGCCAGGCGCTCGCCGATCCCCGGTTGTCCCTGGACAAGCGCAACGCGACCCAGGGCGGCTACCGGGGCATGGCCCTGCCGCCCGCCCTGGACGCCAACCTCCTCAACATGGACCCGCCGGACCACACACGCATCCGGCGCATGGTGTCCAGGGCATTCACCCCCCGGCGCGTCGAAGCGCTCAGGACGCCGATCCGGCGCACCGCGGACCGGCTGCTCGACTCCCTGTCGGGACAGGACGAGGCCGACCTGATCGCCTCCTACGCCGCCCCGCTGCCGATCATCGTGATCTGCGACCTCCTCGGCGTGCCCGAGACCCAGCGCGCCGACTTCCGCGCCTGGACCGACGCCCTGGTCGCGCCCGACCCGACACGGCCGGAACGGGCCAGGGAAGCGGTCGGCAACCTGCTGTCCTTCTTCACCCGGCTGATCGCCGACAAGCGCGCCCGTCCGGCCGACGATCTGCTCTCCGCCCTGATCGCCGTACGCGACCACGAGGACCGGCTCAGCGAGGACGAGCTGATGTCGCTGGCCTTCCTCGTCCTGGTCGCCGGCTACGAGAACACGGTGCACCTGATCGGCAACGCGGTCGCGGCACTGCTCGCCCACCCGGAGCAGCTGGCCGCGCTGCGGGCCGATGCCGCTCTGCTGGACCGGGCGATCGAGGAACTGGCGCGCTACGACGGTCCGGTCCCCCTGGCGATCCGCCGCTTCCCCACCGAGGACATCGTCATCGGCGGCGTCACCGTCCCGGCCGGGGAGACGGTCCTGCTGTCGCTCGCCGCGGCGCACCGCGACCCGCGCCGCTTCCCCGACCCCGACCGGCTCGACATCGGACGCGACGCCGGCGCGCACCTGGCACTGGGACACGGCATCCACTACTGCCTCGGCGCTCCGCTCGCCCGGATGGAGACGGGCATCGCACTCACCGCGCTCTTCGACCGCTTCCCCGGCCTGTCGCTCGCCGTCCCCCCGCACGACCTGCGCCGACGACCGTCCATGCGCTCCCGTGGCCTGCTCGCGCTCCCCGTGCGCACAGCGGGCCGGCCGGGGCGGTCCGACTCCCGCGCTTCGGCCGGATGACCGACGGCGGGAAGGGAGGAAGGGCCGGCCGCGATGCCGCCACCGTGTGCGACGGGCCACGGGGTGCCGGGGCCCGCCGGGATGGCTCAGAAGCCGGTGAGGGTGATCTTGCCGATGGCGGTGCCCGACTCCATGACGCGGTGCGCCTCGCGGAGATTCGCCGCGTTGATCCTGCCGAGGTCCTTCACGGCGGTGGAGGTGATGATGCCCGCGTCCACCAGGCGGGCGACCTGGGTCAGGATGTGCCGCTGCCGGTCCTGGTCGGCGGTCCGGAACATGGAGCGGGTGAACATGAACTCCCAGTGGTAGGAGATGCTCTTGGGCTTCAGCACCCCGATGGGCAGGGAGTCGAAGTCGTCGATGGCGACGATCCGGCCGAAGGGGCGCAGGGCTTCGGCGTAGGCGTCGAGGTTGCCGACGGTGTTGACCGTGCTGAACACGTGTGTCAGGCCGCTCGGGGCCACTTCGGCGATCTGCGGAACCAGGGGCTCGCGGTGGTCGATGATGTGCCGCACACCCATGCGGCCGGCGAACTCGACGGTCTCGGGACGGGAGGCGGTGCCGATGACGGTCAGGCTGGTCAGGGCACGGGCCAGCTGGGCGGTGATGGAACCGACACCGCCGGCCGCGGCGGTGATCAGCAGGGCGCCGTCCTGGCTGAGACCGCCGTTCTCCAGGCCGAGGTGTTCGAACAGGCCCTCCCAGGCGGTCAATGAGGTCAGCGGCAGGGCCGCGGCCTCCGTGAAGGACAACGTGGCGGGCTTGAGGGCCACGATGCGCTCGTCGACCGTGTGGAACTCGGAGTCGGCACCGGCCCGGTCCAGGGCGCCGGCGTAGTAGACCTCGTCGCCGACCCCGAACCGCTCGACCTCCTCGCCGACAGCGACCACGGTGCCCGCCGCGTCCCAGCCGAGCACCCTGACCCCGCCGCCCGGGTCGTTGTGCTGCCGGACCTTGTGGTCGACGGGGTTGACCGCCACGGCTTCGACCTTCACCAGCAGGTCGCGCGGGCCGGGCTCGGGGACGGGCAGTTCCACGTCGATCAGGCTCTCCGCGTCGTCGACGGGGAGGCTCTTGCGGTAACCGACGGCCCGCATGGTGCTCTGGTTCATGGAGAGATCTTCGCTTTCGGGGTTGGCAGTTCGCAGGGAAGCCGCGGTGAGCGGGCCACCGCCGTGTCGCCGCCGGGCGTGTCACCCCGTCGGGGCGTGGCCGTGTCCCCCGGCGAGGCAGCGGTCGCCCCCACGCGGTACGGCCGGTAGTGCGGCGTCGGCAGCCTTCGCCCCCTTCGGACCGTACGCTCCCGGTACCCGTTCATCCTGCTCCCGCGGCGATCCATAAGTCCAAGAACGCCAACACATCCCTTCTATAAGCTGAGCGCATGGCGACGCTGCGACAGCTGGAGTACCTGGTGGCCATCGTGGACGAAGGATCGTTCACCCGCGCCGCGGAGAGCCTGAACGTCACCCAGCCCGGGCTCTCCCACCAGGTCCAGGCGCTGGAGCGGGAGGTCGGCGGGCCGTTGCTGGAGCGGCTGCCGCGCGGCGTGCGGCTCACCCCGGCCGGCCGGTCGATGCTGCCCCATGCCCGGGCCGCGTTGGCCGAGGCCGGCCGGGCCACGGTGTCCGCCCGCCGTGCCGCCGGCGTGTCCACCGGCGAGCTGCACCTGGCCACGCTCTACTCGGTCAGCTCGGGGGTGCTGCCCACGGTCCTGGGCTTGTGGCGCCGGAAGCACCCGGGCGTGCGCATCCGGTTGTTCGAACACCGCCGGGGCGACGAGATGGCGCAGGCCATGGCCGCGGGCCAAGCCGACGTCGCCGTAGGTCCGCTGCCGGAGGACTGGGAGGGCACCGCCCGGCCCATCGGGGCCGAGGAGTTCCTGGTCGTCACCCGGTCCGACGATCCGGTGGCGTTCTCGGACCGGGCACCGCGTGTCCGGCTGTCCGACCTCGCCGAGCGGGAGTGGGTGCACTTCACCCCCGACAGCGGCCTGTCCGACATCCTCGAACAGGCATGCACCGCCGCCGGTTTCCGCCCCCGGGTCGCGGTACGAACCGAACAGGCCCCGTCGGCCATCGGATACGCGGCGGCCGGGCTCGGCCCCACACTCGTGCCCGCCAACACCATCCCGCCGCACTTCGCCGGCGTCTTCCTGCGTCCCGATCCGCCCCTGTGCCGGCAACTGACCGGATACACCCGCACCAGCCCGGACCCGGTCACCGCTTCCTTCCTGGAGACCCTGGGGGAACACGCCCCGCTGATGCCGACGCACGTCGCCAGACGTCTGCGCACTGCCGAGCGTTCCGCCCGTCGTCTGCCGCCGGAAGGGGAGTGAACCGCGAAACCGCCGTCGCCCTGGGCGTGGACACCCGAGTGGGCCTGGAGGACACGCTGTACCTCCCCGACGGATCACCCGCCCGGGGAAACGCGCCGCTCGTCCGGGCCGCCCGGGGCCTCCCGCGCCGCCATGGCACCGGCGGCGCCCTCGGCGCGGGGACGCCCGGCTGAGCGCGGGCCCGGGGACCGGTCCGACGAGTCACTCTCGAAGATGCTTGCGCGCGCGGGCATTTTCGCCTTGAGGAATTATTGGACCACGGGTTCGCCGCGGTGTTCTCCTCGGGACGCCCGGACGGAACCGACCCCTGGAGTACGCCATGATCGCCGCTCGTCTGCACACCTGGGACACCGCGCCCGACCTGGAGGAGACCGAGCTTCCGGGCCCGCGGAGGAAGGGCGAGGTGACCGTGGAGGTCGAGGCCGCCGCCGTCACCCACCTGGACCTCACCGTCATGACCGGCACTTTCACGCACCGGCCCGCGCTGCCGTTCACCCCCGGCACCGCGGGCGTCGGCACTGTCGTCGCGGGCGACGCCGCGCTGCTCGGACGCCGGGTGCTGATGCGTGGCGGCGGCCTCGGCCTGGAGCGGGACGGCACCTGGGCCGAGCGCGTCAGCGTCCCGGTCGACGCGATCCGCGAGGTCCCCCGGGAGGCCGACGCGGCGCTCGCCGCCACCTGTTACTCGCCGATGACCACCGCGTGGGCCGCCGTGGAGGCGGTGGGCCGGATCAGGGAGGGCGAGCGGGTACTGGTCACCGGCGCGGCCGGCGCCGTCGGTTCGCTCTGCGTGCAGTTGGCCGCGCAAGCCGGGGCGTACGTCGTCGCCGTGGTCCGGGACGAGGACGCGGCCGGTGCCGTGCCCGGCATGGCGCACGAGGTCCTGATCCGCCCGGCCCCGGAAGAGGTCGCGAGCGAAGGCCGGGCCGACGTCCTGCTCGACACCGTCGGCGGGAACACCGTCGCGGACTTCCTGACGGCCATGCGGCCCGGCGGGCGGGCGGTCCTGATCGGGTACGTGGCCGGCACCACACTCCGTGTCGACCTGCCCACGCTGATGTCCCGGGACGTCGCCCTGCTGCCGATGAACATGGTTCGCCGCCGTGTCCCCGCCGAGGTGTTCGACCGACTTCTGAGGGACCTGACGGATGGCCGGCTCACCCTTCGCACCACTGTCCTCCCCTTCGCGCGGATAGCTGAGGCGGTCGGGACCCGCCGGAAGGGGGGAGTGCGGGGCACGCTCGCGGTGCTGATGTGAGGCCGGCGGCACCCGACGCTGCCGGTGAGCCGGATCAACTGTGCGGGCATGCCGGAGCAGGCCGGTCCTCGCGCAGGGGCTGTGGCGGGCGGCCGCGTTATGTCCGCTTCATCAAGAACGCTGACGCGGCTGCGCGCCCCGATGCCGGTTGCCCGCCTGCTCCAAGGCGGCCTCGTAGGCATGCAGGGCGGTGATGACCGTGGTGCGTTCCGCGGGGGTGAGGCCGCGCATGACGCTTTCCCAGGCCGAGGCGCTGCCAGAGAGCCATTCGCCGATCGGTGCGGCGTAGGCGGGGGAGATGGCGATGATGCGGCGGCGGCGGTCGGCGGGATCGGCGGTGCGCTGAAGCACGCCCGGTCGTGACAGTTCGCTGACCATGAGGCTGACGGTCGTCGGGGCCACCTCCAGCCGGGTGGCGAGGTCGTTGACGCTGGTGGGACCGTCGTACTCCAGGTGGGCCAGCAGCGCGAGATGTCGCGGTGCCAGGTCCAGGCCCTGGAGCGCCGGAGGGATGGGCAGGCGCTTGGCGCGGCCGACGAGCCGTGGCATGAGCAACAGCAGGGTGCGGACGGCCTCGTCCACGGCCGGGCCGTTCGATTCCGTGGACATGAGCGACCTCTCCCGGATACCTTTAAAAACAAAGCCTTTGGACTCAAAGGGAACGAGGCCACTATGCCGCATCTGACCGTCCACCTTCCAGAGAACAGGCTGGCCGGTAAGGAGCCCGTGCTCGTCGCCGCACTGACCGACGCGGTCGTCGACGTCTACGGCGATTGGGCCCGAGACCTCGTAAGCGTCCGCCTGGCCGGAGTCCCCGCAGGCCGCTTCGCGCAGGGCGGCAAGGCCGTGGACACGAACGCCTCCGTGATCATGGGAGTCCGCGCCGGTGTCTTCGATCGCCCCGACGCCACCGAGATCACCGCGCGCCTCGGCGCCGGGCTCACCGATGCGATCGCGCGCGTCGTCGGCGAAGACCTCCGCGCCGGCACCATGGTCGAACTCGTGGCGTCACCGCCGGAACGAACCTTCGTCGGCGGCGCTGTCGCCGTGTGACCCCCTCTGGGACACCCCCTTATGACCTGCCCGGCCGGTGGGAGGGGCCGGCTTGTTCCTCATGCTGCGGAGGACGTCCCGACGACGACCGCCCGTAGGGGGGATCGCCGGGCGCATCGGGCAGCAAGAAACAGGCTCAGCGATCCGTGAGTGCCTCGTCGGTCATGCGTAGGTGGCGCCGGAGGGCGTCGCGCCCCTGGTCCGTCAGCCGCACGAGGCGGGAGTCGTCGGCCGGCACGAGGGAGTGAGAGCGGGTCCGAAGTCCCAGGCCAGGAAACCGTGTTCGGTCATCGCGTCGGTGATCGCCACGGACAAGGAGCCGCCGAGATGGTCGTAGCGGACGCGGGCGAAGGCCACGGCGCGGTGCCGGCGGGCGGCAACGAGGGGGCGCAGTGTCGGCCCTCGCGTTCCTCGGCCGGCAGGGCGTCGGTCACCAGCCGGTTCAGATGGCTGGTCGCAGTGGACGGTGCGACCCCCGCGAGCCGTGCCGGTTCCGTCGCTGTCCATACCCGGCCGTCGAGCAGCGCGAGGCGGAAAGCGGCGCGGGTGCGGTCGGCCGGCAACGCCCCCGAGGCGGCGAGGTCCGGTTCCGTGGCGTACGTATCGGGGCTGCTCACAGCACCAAGTCAGCAGCCGATGTTTCGACGCACACCGAAACGTCCTGCCCCTAGCGTCTTCAGGCATGACGACTGACACCCACCGAGTGGTCCGGCCGAGCATCCTCTACTTCGGCACGCCCGTGGTCCTGCTGACCACCGAGAACGATGACGGCACGTTCAACCTCGCCCCCATCTCCTCTGCTTGGGCGCTGGGACAGCACATCGTCCTGGGCCTGGGCAGGGAGAGCCAGACCGCGCGCAACCTCGCCGCGCGCTCCGAGCTGGTGATCAACGTCGCCTCGCCGGAACTGTGGGAGCGGGTGGAGCGCCTGGCGCCGCTCACCGGGGCCGACCCGGTGCCCGAGAGCAAGCGGGCGGTGTACCGGTACGAGCCCGACAAGTTCGCCGCCTCCGGCCTCACCCCGGCCGATTCCCACCTCGTGAAGCCGCCGCGGGTCGCCGAGTGTGCGCTGCAGCTGGAGGCACGGGCCCGCGCACTGACGCCGGGCGGAGCGGGCCTCTTCTTCAGCGTCGAGTGCGACGTGCTGCGCGTCCACGCCGACGAACGCATCGTCGTACCGGGCACGCACCACATCGACCCCGCCCTCTGGAGCCCGCTCATCTACAACTTCCGCCACTATCACGGTCTGGCACCGGAGGTGGGGCACGGCTTCCGCTCGGAAACGGTGAACGCGGCGACCCGTGCGGCATGACGGCTCCTCGGCATCCAGTCGAACGGTCCACGGATGCCCGCGCGAGGCACGCTGGGGCATCCCGGTGACCGCCGTACCGGCTGGCACTTAAGAGGCTCAGCGTGCCGCGTTCGAGACCGCGGTCACATTCGACGGTCCCGGACAGTGACCGAGCGCGCGAACCCGGACGCGCGGCGTGTGCGAGTCGGTGAAGGACCCCACATGACCCACGTCACCTACGACCCGGCACCGTAGTGTCTTTTGCCCGATTCGCCCCCTCCCGTACCCCGCCTGACCTGTGGATTGAGACGCACGCCACATACTTCGCGTTCCTCACGGATCCGGCCACCACTAGTAAAGGGGGTCATTGCGGGCACCCTCCCGGCCTGCTTATCTGGATGACGTCGCCAGGCGCCACGAGCCCACAGCGGGCCGCGGCGCCGACGTATGCGGGCCACCGCCCGTGGCCCACTCCATGCGGGCGATCCCCTATCCCCGAACGCAAGAGGTACTTCGTGACCGTCTCCATCATCCGCCGCATCGCTTCCCCG
>NZ_BMSK01000043.1 GCF_014649115.1 Streptomyces eurythermus
AGACGTCGCAATCCACACCGAACCCGGAAGGCCCTCACCCGTTCAAGATCTCTCAGCCGAGACCTGGCTCACCTGTCCACAACCTCCCCGGACAGAACAGCTAGGCCAGTGGTCTGGGCAAGGTCAGCTCGTCGTAGACGCTGAGGACCTGGGCGACGGTCTCGTCCTCGGTCGGCCAGGTCGCGCACTGCCGGGCCGCGCGCTCGCGCAGCCGGGCGCGCCGGCCGGGGTCGGCGAGCAGAGCGAGGACCGTCTGCGCGAGGGCCACCGGATCGCCGTACGGGACGAGTTCGGCCGCGTCGCCGACGAGGTCCGGGATGCCGCCGACCCGGGTCGCGACAAGCGGCACGCGCGCGTGCAGCGCCTCCTGGGCGAGGACGGACCGCGATTCCCATCTGCTGGTCAGCAGGGCCAGGTCGGCGGCGGCGAGCAGCTCGCGGACGTCGTCGCGGCGCCCGACGAGCCGCACCGGCAGCTCCTCGTCCTCGATCCGCCGCTGGAGCACCGGCCGCAGCGGTCCCTCCCCCGCGATCACCACCAGCGGCACCGGGTCCCGCTCCCGCCACCGGCGGGCCGCGTCGAGCAGGACGTCGTAGCCGCGGTGGCGGTCCAGGGAGCCGACCGCGAGGAGCAACGGGCGGTCGATCGCGCCGAGTTCGGCGCGGACCTTGGACCGCTGCCGGTCGGGGTCGTCGTGGTCCGCCCCCTCGTCGGGGCCGTCGGGCCGGCGCCGGCCGGGCAGGGCGACCGGGGCGAGCCGGGCGTCCCGCGCGCCGGTCCGCCGGGCGCGGTCGACCAGGTCGGGGCTGGTGCCGAGGACGACGGCCGCGGTGCGCGTCACCCGCCGCTCCAGCATGCGCAGCAGCTGGGCCCGCGGGCCCTCCGCGTGGGCGCGGTCGTGCCAGGTGACCACCAGCGGGGTGGTGCGCCCGCCGAGCGCGAGCACGGACCGGAACGAGGCGTGCAGCCCGTGGGCGTGCACCAGGTCGGCGTGGGCGCAGGCGGTACGGAGGGCGGCCACGGAGACGGGGTCGCTGCTGCGCGGCACGTGGACGTGGTCGGCGCCGGTGCCGCTGAAGTCGTAGGCCCGGTCGGCCTCGGTGGGGGCGCACACCGTGACCCGTACGCCCCTCGCGACCAGCCCCTCGGCCAGGGAGCGCACATGCGCGCTGCTGGCGGCGTTGCCTCCGCCGAGCACCTGCACGGTGCGCAGCGGCGGCCGGCCGTGCGGTGCGTTGCTGCTCAGCGGGGTCACGGGGCCAGGGCTCCTGGGTCGTGGGCGGTCACGAGAAGGCGCGTGGGGCGGTCACGGGAAAACGTACAGAAGGTTGGGGGCTCAGGGGGGCGGAAGAGCGCAGCCCGCGCGCCTCCCCCGGGGGCCGTCCGGGCCCGCTGTCCACCCGCCTTCCCCGCCAAGCATGCCAGGGCACACGGCCGTTCAGGGAAGATCCGGGAGGGCGCATCGTGCGGCGGGCCGGGGCAATGCGCCGGAGCACATCACCCACACGGGTGAGGGAGAGGCGGCCCTGGACGGGCCGTACGCGCGGGCATACGGCGAGGTCAGCCGGGCAGGGTACGCGCCAGGGCGCTCACCCGGTCCCCGCAGCAGGCCGCGGCGACCAGCGCGACGGCGTGCGCGAGCAGTCCCGCGCGCCGGTTTCCCGCGACCACGGCCGCCCCCAGCGCGGCACCGAGCGCGTGCGCCCCCGTGTCCCCGAGCATCACCCGCTCCCCCACGTCGTCGGGCAGCACGGCCGCGGCGGCGCCCATCGCCCCGGCGGCCAGCCGCGCCCCCGGCCCCTCGCGCAGCAGCCCGGGCGCCCCGAGCGCGAGCACCGCGCCGGCGGCCCGGCCCGGCCGTACGTCGAGCAGGTTCACGAGATGGGCGCTCCCGGCGATGACGATCCCGGCGAGCAGCTTGTCGGCCGGCCGCTCCTTCAGCACGGCGCCCGCGGCCAGCCCCGCCGCCGAGATCCCGAACAGTTTCACGGCCCCGCTGGTGATCTCGCCGTGCCGCAGCGCCCGCAGATGGGCCCGGAACCCGCGCCGGTGGTCCCCGGCGACATCGTCGTACGCCCCGCACGCCCCGGCGGCCAGCACCGCGGCCCCGGCCGCGGGACACACCCGCGCGGCGGCGATCCCGGCCCCCACCGCCACGGCGGGCCCGGCGTACAGCCCGACGGCCCGCCCGGCGTGGTTGGTCCGCTCCCAGCGCGCGCGTCCGCCGGGCGGCGCGGCGCGCAGCACGGCCTGGCCGGCCCGGGTGAGCGCGGCGGCGAGGAGCAGGGGGCGGCACGTCCGCTTGTCGATCATGCCGCCCACCTTAGGAAACGACCGGAACGGGGCCGCGCCCGGGAAACGTCCCCGGGGCCGCAGCGCTGTCGATCCGTGTGATCACCGACATGTCGGGGGAGGAAGAGGACACGGTCGTCAGGGCCGCCGGCGAGACCGAGCTCGCATGACCAGCGAGCAGGGGAAACAGGGGGACGCGATGAAGCACAAGCTCGCACTGGCACTTGGTTCAGCTGTCCTCGGTGCGGTGTCGGCAGGAGGGGTGATGATCTCGGCCACCCCAGCTGCTGCAGACAGCTACGAACAGGTCACGTGCCGGAACTACAAGTTCACCCGCACCAGCTGGAGTGCGGTCTGCCATGTCCCGTACGGCAGGGCTCGGGCCATGGCCGGCTGCTACGACGGAACGCAGCACTATGGCAGGTGGGTAGGGCGTGGCACCTGGAAGTTCGGCATGAGCTGCGGCCGCAGCAAGTTGGCCTATTTCGACGTGGAGACTTTGAAGAACTGAAAGCTCTCGGCCCGTGCGCCCACCGGCTGCGGGTCGTCGCGTCCACCAGGGCCGCGAGCCCCCCTCACCCGGCCGCGGGTGTCGATCCGCAACCCGGGAGACATCCGAGCCCCCGACGGACGGGGCCGCACCGGACGAACACCCGGAACCGCCCCGCCAGACATCAGGCGCCGCCCCCGACGGATGTGCGCCGCCCCCTACACCTCCGCCCGCGCCGTAGCCAGCAGTTCCTCCGCGTGGGCGCGGGCCGCTTCCGAGTCTTCCTGGCCCGCGAGCATGCGGGACAGCTCGCGGACGCGTTCCTCGCCCTCCAGGACCTTGACGCCGGAGCGGGTCACGGAGCCGTCGTTGGTCTTCTCCACCAGCAGCTGACGGTCGGCGAACGCGGCGACCTGGGGCAGGTGGGTGACCACGACGACCTGCGCGGTCTTGGCGAGCTTCGCCAGGCGCCGGCCGATCTCGACCGCGGCCTTGCCGCCGACCCCGGCGTCCACCTCGTCGAACAGGTACGTCGGGACCGGGTCGGTGCCCGCGAAGACGACCTCGACCGCGAGCATCACCCGGGACAGCTCACCGCCGGAGGCGCCCTTGGCGATGGGCCGGGCCGGGGCGCCCGGGTGCGGGGCGAGCAGCAGTTCGACCTCGTCGACGCCCGACGGGCCGTAGGCGACCGTCCGCCCGCCGACCTCGACACCCTCGGGGTCGTCGGTCTGCCGGATGTCGAAGGACACGCGCGCGTGGGGCATGGCCAGCGAGGCCAGTTCGGCGGTGACGGCCGCGGCGAACCGTTCGGCGGCCTCGGTCCGCGCGTCGGTCAGCCGCTGCGCGAGGACGCCCAGTTCGCTCCGGAGCCCGTCGCGCTCGGCGGTCAGCTCGGTGATCCGCTCGTCGTCGCCGTCCAGCTCGGTGAGCCGGGCGGCGCCGTGCTCGGCCCAGGCGAGGACCGCGTCGATGTCCTCGCCGTACTTGCGGGTCAGCGCGGTCAGCGCGGCCCGGCGTTCCTCCACGGCGGCCAGCCGCAGCGGGTCGGCGTCGAGATCGTCGGCGTATCCGGCCAGCTCGCCGGCCACGTCGGTGAGCAGGATGCCGATCTCCCCGATCCGGTCGGCGAGCGCGGCCAGCGCCGGGTCGTGCGCCCGTACGGCCTCCAGGGCGCGGTGGGCGCCCGCGACGAGGGTGGAGGCGTCGATCCCCTCGGGGTCCTCCGGGTTGCCCGCGAGAGCGGCGTGCGCGGCCGTCGCGGCGGACGACAGCGCCTCGGCGTGCCCGAGGCGTCCGGCTTCCTCGGCCAGCTCGGCGTCCTCGCCGGGCCGGGGCTCCACGGCGGCGATCTCGTCGAGGCCGTAGCGCAGCATGTCGGCTTCCTGCGCCCGCTCCCGCGCGCGCGTGGTGATCTCCTCCAGCTCGGCGGAGACGGCCCGCAGCCGCCGGTAGGCCTCGGTGTACTCGGCGAGCGGCACGGCGACGGCGTCGCCCGCGTACCGGTCGAGCGCCTGCCGCTGCCGGGACAGCTTCAGCAGCCCCTGCTGATCGGTCTGCCCGTGCACGGCCACCAGGTCGTCGGCCAGCTCGGCGAGCAGCCCGACGGGCACGCTGCGCCCGCCCAGATGCGCCCGGGAGCGGCCCTCGGCGGAGACGGTACGGCTGATCAGCAGGGCGCCGTCGTCCAGTTCGGCCCCGGCCTCCTCGGCGCGTACGACCGCGGCGGCCGACGGGGGCACGGCGATCCGCCCCTCCACGACCGCTTTCTCCGCCCCGATCCGCACGAGCGCCGGGTCCGCCCGGCCACCGAGCAGCAGCCCCAGGCTGGTGACCACCATGGTCTTGCCCGCACCCGTCTCACCGGTGACCGCGGTGAACCCCGGTGACAGCTCGACGACGGCATCGTCGATGACCCCGAGCGACCGTATCCGCATCTCCTCCAACACGGAACAGACCATACGAGGTCCGGGGCGGGCAGCGCACATGGCCCGCCTGTGTCACTCCGAGGAGTGGTGCGGCGCTCCCCGCCACCCGGTGGTCGGCAGGGCGAACTTCGCCACGAGCCGGTCGGTGAACGACGAGTGGTGCAACCGGGCCAGCCGCACCGGCACCGCCCCCCGGCGCACCTCCACCCGCGCCCCGGGCGGCAGCTCGACCGTGCGCCGGCCGTCGCACCACAGCACGCCCGGCGGGATGTGCGGCAGCACCTCCACCGCGAGCACCGAGTCCGGGGAGGTGACCAGCGGCTTGGCGAACAGCGCGTGCGCGCTGATCGGCACCATCAGCAGGGCCTCCACCTCCGGCCAGACCACCGGGCCGCCGGCGGAGAAGGCGTAGGCGGTGGATCCGGTGGGCGTGGACAGGATCACCCCGTCGCAGCCGAACTCCGACACCGGCCGCCCGTCGATCTCCAGCACGACCTCGAGCAGCTTCTCCGCTCCGGCCTTCTGCACGGCCGCCTCGTTCAGCGCCCAGTCGGTGTGCACGATGTCGCCGTTGCGGTGCACGACGACGTCGACGGTCATCCGTTCCTCGACCTCGTAGGAGCGGGACACCACCCGGTCCACCACCCGGTCGAGGTCGTCCCGCTCGGCCTCCGCGAGGAATCCGACGCGCCCCAGGTTGACGCCGAGCATCGGCACCCCGGAGGCCCGCGCGAACTCGGCCCCGCGCAGCAGCGTGCCGTCACCGCCCAGCACGATCAGCAGCTCACAGCCGTCCAGGCACTGCGCGGTGGCCTCCTTGACGAGGTGCACCTCGTCCGGGAGCGGCAGGTCGCACGCCTCCTCCTCCAGCACCCGCACCCCGATGCCGTGCCGCAGCAGGCCCTTGACGACGAGTTCCGCGCTGCGGATCGCCGCGGGCCGCCCGGTGTGGGCGAGCAGGAAAACAGTACGCGCACGGTTCTGTGTCAACGCGGCCCCTCCGCCACTGCACGGTCGACGTCGGCCGGGTCCACCCGGGGTGCCCCCGCCCGCAGCCAGAGAAAGTATTCGACGTTCCCCGAGGGCCCGGGCAGCGGGCTGGCGGTGACCGACCGCACGCCGAGGCCCAGCTCCCACGCCCGCTCGGCCACTTTCCGCACGGTCTCCGCCCGCAGCTCGGGACTGCGTACGACACCACCGCTGCCGAGCCGGTCCTTGCCGACCTCGAACTGCGGCTTGACCATCATCACCAGGTCGGCGTCCGGCGTCACGCACCGCTTCAGGGCGGGCAGCACCAGTCCGAGCGGGATGAAGGACAGATCACCCACCACCAGCTCCACCGGCTCCCCGTCGATCGCCTCCAGCGTCAACTCGCGTACGTTCGTACGGTCCTTGACGGTGACGCGTTCATCCTGCTGCAGGGACCAGGCGAGCTGTCCGTAGCCTACGTCCACGGCGACGACATGGGCGGCGCCCGCGCGCAGCAGGACATCGGTGAAGCCGCCGGTGGACGCGCCGGCGTCGAGCGCGCGCCGGCCCTCGACCACGAGCCCCTGCGGCATGAAGGCCTTCAGCGCGCCGGCCAGTTTGTGCCCGCCCCGGGAGACGTAGTCGGGGTCGCTGTCGTCGGCCTGGACGACGATGGCGGCGGCGGTCTCCACCTGCGTGGCCGGCTTGGTCGCCACGGTCTTGCCGACGGTGACCCGCCCGGCGGCGATCAGCTGGCTGGCGTGCTCGCGCGAACGGGCGAGCTTCCGGCGGACCAGCTCCGCGTCGAGACGGCGGCGTGCGACTCCTGCCACGTTCGGTTCAGCTCCTGCTCTGGTTACGGTCTGCTGGGGTACGGCGTCGGGGGCGCCGGAGGTTCCGGGCGGGCGTCGAGCGCGGTGAGCGCGTCGCGCAGCCCCCGGAGTACATCCTCGTACACCTCCGCGTGTCCGTCGGTGGCGAGGTGGCCGGCGTCGGCCAGCCGCTCCAGGCACGCGTCGACGCCCGCGTCGCCGGTCGGCGTGCGCGGGATGTCCAGGGGGGCCGGGGCGGCGGGCTCAAACGCCCGATCGGGCTCGGCCGGCGCCGCCGTACCGGCCTCGGGAACGGACTCGCTCATGCCCCGACGCTACCCCGAACCGCTGCGGTACCGTCGGGGGCGATGGCCACGATCGAGGAGTGCCGCGCCGCGCTGGGGAAGCTTTCGGACAACATGCTGGGGGCCGAGGGCGAGGTGCGCGCGGCCGCCGCGCTGGAGCGCTCGGTGAGCTGCCACATCACCGACCTGGACGTCACCTTCGCCGGCCGGATGACGGGCGGGCGGATCGAGGTGGACGCCACCCTGCCCGGCCCGCCGCGGGAGAAGGCGCAGATCAGGCTCGCCCTGGCCGGGGACGACCTGGTGGCCCTGGTGGACGGCGAGCTGAACTTCGCGACCGCCTGGGGCAAGGGCCGGGTCCGGCTGGAGGCGAGCCTGCTGGATCTGTTCCGGCTCAGGAAGCTGCTGTGAGCCGTGCCTTGCGGGCGGCGGGCACGACCAGCGGGGTGCCCGTCTCGGGGTCGTCGATCACCTGGCAGCGCAGCCCGAACACCTCTTCCACCAGGTCGGCGGTGACGATGTCGCCCGGCGCGCCCTCGGCGATCACCTTCCCGCCGCGCAGGGCGATGAGGTGGGTGGCGTAGCGGGCGGCGTGGTTGAGGTCGTGCAGCACCGCCACCAGCGTCCGCCCCTGCTCCTCGTGGAGCTCGGCGCACAGGTCGAGGACGTCGATCTGGTGCTGGATGTCCAGGTAGGTGGTCGGCTCGTCCAGGAGCAGCAGCGGGGTCTGCTGGGCGAGTGCCATGGCGATCCACACCCGCTGCCGCTGTCCGCCGGACAGCTCGTCCACGTACCGGTCGGCCAGCTCGGCCACGCCGGTCTGCCGCATCGACTCCTGGACGACCCGCTCGTCCTCGGCCGACCACTGGCGCAGCAGGCCCTGGTGCGGGTAGCGGCCCCGGCCGACGAGGTCGGCGACCGTGATGCCGTCGGGCGCGACGGCCGTCTGGGGCAGCAGGCCGAGGGTGCGGGCGACCTTCTTCGCGGGCATCGACTGGATGGCCTGTCCGTCCAGCAGCACCCGGCCCGCGCTGGGCCTGAGCATCCGCGACAGCGCCCGCAGCAGCGTCGACTTGCCGCACGCGTTCGGGCCGACGATCACCGTGAAGGAGTGGTCGGGGATCTCCACCGACAGCTGTTCGGCGATGACGCGCTGGTCGTAGGCGAGGGTGACGTTCTCGGCGGACAGGCGGTTCACAGTGCTCCTCGTGGTCCTCGGGTTGTTCGTCGGGCCGGCCGGGGTCATATCCGGCCCGCCCGGCGCTCGGTGACCAGCAGCCACAGCAGGTAGACGCCGCCGAGCACGCCGGTGACCACGCCGACGGGCAGCTGGTCGGCGCCGAAGGCGCGCTGGGAGGCCCAGTCGGCGGCGACCAGCAGGGTCGCGCCCATGCACAGGGACGGCACGAGGTTGGGTCCCGGCGAGCGGGTCAGCCGGCGGGCGAGCTGCGGCGCGGTCAGCGCGACGAAGCTGACGGGGCCGGCGGCGGCCGTGGCGGCCGCGGTGAGCAGGACGGCGCTGACCATGAGCAGCAGCCGCACCCACTGGACGCGCACCCCGAGCGCGTTCGAGATGTCGTCGCCCATCTCCATCATCCGCAGGCCGCGGGCGTTGACGAGGACCAGCGGGACGAGGACGGCGCACAGCGTGAGCAGCGGCCAGACCTGCTCCCAGTCCCGGCCGTTGAGGGAACCCGTCATCCACACCACCGCGCGGGCGGCGTCGACCAGGTCGGCCTTGGTGAGCAGATAGCCGTTGACGGCCGTCATGACCGCGTTGACGCCGATGCCGACCAGCACCATCCGGTAGCCGTGCACGCCCTGCTTCCAGGCGAGCAGATAGACGGCCAGACCGGTCGCGAGGCCGCCGGCCAGCGCGCCGACGGTCACCTGGGAGGCGCTGCCGGACAGCAGCACGATCACGATCAGCGCGCCGGCCGTGGAGCCCTGCGACAGGCCGAGCACGTCCGGGCTGCCCAGCGGGTTGCGGGAGATGGACTGGAACAGGGCGCCGCCGAGGCCGAGACAGGCGCCGACCAGCAGGCCGACGAGGACCCGGGGCAGACGCAGTTCGTTGACGATGAAGTCCTGGTAGGCGGTGCCGTTCCCGGCGAGCGTCCGCAGCACGTCGGCCGCCGGGATCTTCGCGTCGCCGGTCCCGATCAGGGCGACCCCGGCGGCGCCGGCGGCGACCAGCAGCAGCACGACGACGGTCAGGGCACGCGGGTCCAGGCGCACGGAGAGCCCGCCGGGGGTGCGTACGGCGCGGCTCCTGGAGTGGGTCTTCACAGCTGGGCCGTCCTCCGCCGTCGTACGAGAAAGATGAAGACCGGGCCGCCGATGACCGCGGTGACGATGCCGACCTGGAGTTCGGCGGGCCGGGCCGCGACCCGGCCGAGGACATCGGAGCCGAGCAGCAGCACGGGGGCGAGGACGGTGGCGTACGGCAGGATCCAGCGCAGGTCGGGGCCGGTGAAGGAGCGCACGGCGTGCGGCACCATCAGGCCGACGAACATGATCGGGCCGCAGGCGGCGGTCGCGGCACCGCACAGCACCACGGCGGACAGCATGGCCAGCGCGCGGGTGCGGTCGAGGTTGGCGCCGAGGGCGCGGGCGGTGTCGTCACCCATCTCCACCGCGTTCAGCGGCCGGGCCAGCACCAGCGCCAGCACCGTGCCGACCGCGAGGAACGGCAGCACCTGCACGATGGTCGAGTCGCTGGCCGAGACCAGCGAACCCACCGTCCAGAAGCGCATCTTGCCCAGGGCAGCGCCGTCCGTGATCATCACGGCCTGGAGATAGCCGTACAGGGCCGCGGTGATCGCCGTACCGGCGAGCGCGAGCCGCACCGGGGTGGCGCCCCGGCTGCCGCCGAGGAACCACACCAGGCCGCCGACCGCCGCCGCGCCCAGGAACGCGAACCACACATAGCCGGTCAGGCTGGTGACGCCGAGATAGGTCATGGCCGTGACGACGGCGGCGGAGGCGCCCGCGTTGATGCCGAGCAGCCCGGGGTCGGCCAGCGGGTTGCGGGTCAGCGCCTGGAGCACCGCGCCGGACAGCCCGAGCGCGGCGCCGACCAGGAGGCCGAGCACCGTGCGCGAGAGCCGCTCGCCCACGACCACGTCGCCGTATGTGCCCGTGTCGTGGAACAGGCCGTGCCACACCTGGTCCGGTGACAGCCCTTTCGCCCCGACCGCGATGCTCGCCAGGGCGACGAGCACCAGGAGCACGGCCGAGAGCAGGAGCCCAAGGGCCCTGGCCACATGGCGGGTTGGGGGCGCGGGGGCGTGCTCCGCGCGCTGTTCCGGAGGACTGTCGACCAACACGAGGTTAGGTTAGCCTACCCTGCTCTCCTTCTCGATCCCCGGCCGTGACAATCCCGCCCGGGGGACTCCCCGCAGCCGGGACGGCCGGAGAGTGGCGCCCCGGGCCAGACCGCCGGAACAGCCGCGGGGGTGACTACCCCGGCCGGGCCCGTCAAAGCCCCAGCCGGGCCAGCGCCTTGCCGCCGTCCAGCGCGCACGAGCCCTCGCCGGCCGCCGTCCAGGCCGCCGCGCACAGCGCCCGCAGCCCGTCCGGTGCCTCGCCGTCGCCCGTCAGCTCCAGCCGGTCGGCCCCGGCCGTCGCCGTCCAGCCGCCACAGCGGAACCCGGTCCCGTCCCCGGTGACCTCCGGCTGCCCGGTGAGCAGCCCGCGCAGATCCTCGTCCACGTAGGTCGGCCGGTGCTGCGGCGGCGCGGCGAGCAGCTGCGCCCCGTCGGTGACACCGGTCAGCACCAGCAGCGAGTCGACCTCGCCGTTGAAGGCGCCCTCGATGTCGGTGTCCAGCCGGTCCCCGACCACCAGCGGGCGCTTCGCACCGGTCCGGATGATCGTCTCCCGGTGCATCGGGGGCAGCGGCTTGCCCGCGACCTGCGGCTCGGCGCCGGTCGCGATCCGTACGACCTCCACGGCCGCCCCGTTGCCCGGCGCGATGCCCCGCCCGCTGGGAATCGTCAGGTCGGTGTTGGACGCGAACCACGGCACGCCCCGCCGGACGGCGTACGACGCCTCCGCGAACCGGCCCCACGGCAGGTCCGGCCCGCCGTAGCCCTGGACGACCGCCGCCGGGTCGTCGTCCGCCGACTCCACCGGCACCAGGCCGCGCTCGCGCAGCGCCACCCTGAGCCCCTCGCCGCCGATCACCAGCACCCGCGCCCCGGCCGGCACCTGCTCGCTGATCAGCCGGGCGACGGCCTGCGCGGAGGTGATGACGTCGTCCGCGCCGGTCGGTATGCCCAGCTCCGTCAGGTGCGCGGCCACCGTGTCCGGGGTGCGCAGCGCGTTGTTGGTGACGTATGCCAGCCGCATGCCGCCCGAGCGGGCCACCGCCAGCGAGTCGACCGCGTGCGCGATCGCGCTGCCACCCGCGTAGACCACCCCGTCCAGGTCGAGCAGCGCCGTGTCGTACGCCTCGCTCAGGGGCTGCCCACTGCCCTCGGGCCTGGTCCTGACGCCTTGGCTCATGTCCGTATCGCTCCTCGTAGACTCGCCTTTCCCCCGATCATCCCGCATGCCGCCGACACACGTACGATGCCGGGATGAAGACAGCAGGTCACTCGGAGGCAACGACGCGCCGCGGCCTGGAACTCACCCCGTTCCGTGGCCTGCGTTACGACCCCGACCGGGTCGGCAGCCTCGCCTCCGTCACCTCCCCTCCCTACGACGTCGTCGTACGGCCCGACGGCCTGCACCACCTCGAGTCGGCCGACCCGCACAACATCGTCCGGCTGATCCTGCCGCAGGCCGGCACCCCCAGCGCCCGCACCGAGCAGGCCGCCGACACCCTGCGCCGCTGGCTGGCCGAGGGCATCCTCGTCGCCGACCCGGATCCGGGCCTGTACGTGTACGAGCAACGCGACGGCGACGGCATGCTCCAGCGCGGGATCATCGGCACGCTCCGGGTGACGGAGCCCGCCGAGGGCGTGGTGCTGCCGCACGAGGACGTCATGCCGCCCGTGGTCGCCGACCGCGCCGCCCTGATGCGCGCCACCCGGGCGAACCTGGAACCGCTGCTGCTGACATACCGGGGCGACGGCACGACGGCCTCCGCTACGGCGGCGGGGGTGGACCTCGGTACGGCGGCCGGGCCCGGCGCGAGTACGACGGATGGGGCGGGCTTGGGTACTGCGGCCGGGGCGGGCGCGGTTACGGCGACCGAGGCGGGCGTCGGTACCGCGGCCGAGGTGATCGAGCGTACGGCGAGCCGTCCGCCGCTGCTGGCCACCACCACCGAGGACGGCTTCCGGCACCGCCTGTGGTCCATCACCGACCCCGTCGACCTGGCCCGCGTCCAGAGCGACCTGGCCGGCCGCCAGGCACTGATCGCCGACGGCCACCACCGCTGGGCCACCTACCGGCGGCTGCGCCTGGAACACCCCTCCCCCAGCCCCTGGGACTACGGCCTGGTCCTACTGGTCGACACCGTCCGCTATCCGCTGCGGGTCCGCGCCATCCACCGGCTGCTGCACGGCCTGCCGGTCGCGGACGCGCTGCGGGCGGTGGACGGACTGTTCCGGGTACGGCGGCTCGACGCGCCCCTGCCGGAGGCCCTGGCCGCCCTGGCGGACGCGTCCTGCGCGGGCAACGCGTTCCTGCTGGCCGGTGACGGCGCCTTCCACCTGCTCGACCGCCCGGACCCGCAGCTGCTGGCCCGGACCGTCCCGGCGGACCGGCCGGCCGCCTGGCGCTCGCTGGACGCCACGGTGCTGCACGCCACGCTGCTGGAGCACGTCTGGCGCATCCCCGAGGACTCCCCGGCGCACATCGCCTACATCCACGACACGGCGGCGACGGTCGAGAAGGCGGAACGCGACGGCGGTACGGCCGTCCTGATGCACCCGGTCCGCGAGGAGGTCGTACGCGACCTGGCCCGGCAGGGTGTGACGATGCCCCGCAAGTCGACGTCGTTCGGCCCGAAGCCGGCGTCGGGGCTGGTGCTGCGCGCACTGGAGATCTGAGCCGGGGCACACCCTGGAAAACGAGAGGGGGGCGGGCTCCCATGGAAGCCCGCCCCCCTCTCAGGTGGCTGCCGGCGTCAGTGCTTGTCGCCGTCCTCCGGGGAGGCGTCGGTGGATCCGGCCTCGTCCCCGGCCGGTTCCGCCGGCTCGTCCGAGGCGTCCTCGGACAGGGCGTCGACGAACTCCACGCCGTCCAGCTCGGCGAGCCGGTCGGAGGCGTCCGTGCTGCCGTCCCGGTCGGCCTCCACGGCCTTCGCGAACCACTCCCGCGCCTCGCGCTCCCGGCCGGCGGCCAGCAGGGCGTCGGCGTAGGCGTAGCGCAGGCGCGCGGTCCAGGGCTGCACCGAGTTGGAGGCCAGCTCCGGGCTCTGGAGGGTCACGATGGCCGCGTCCAGCTGGCCCATGTCACGCCGGGCGCCGGCGGCGACGAGCCGCATCTCGACCTGCCCGGCCTTGTCCAGCTTGTGCACCTCGGGGGCGCCGGCCATGTCGAGCGCCTTCTCGGGCCGGCCGAGCCCGCGCTCGCAGTCGGCCATCAGCGGCCACAGCTCGACGGTGCCGGTCATCCGCCGGGCGGCCCGGAACTCGGCGAGGGCCTCGGTGTACTTCTGGGTCGCGTACGCGGCGAACCCGGCGGCCTCGCGCACGGCGGCCACGCGGGACGCCAGGCGCAGGGCGACCTTGGAGTAGCCGTAGGCGCCCTCGGGGTCCTCGTCGATGAGCCGGGCGACCATCACCAGGTTCTTGGCGACGTCCTCCGCGAGCGTCTTGGGCAGGCTCTGGAGTTCCTGTCGGACGTCCTTGTCGATCTCGTCGCCGGTGACGTCCTCCGGGATCGGCAGCCGCTTGATCGGCTCCCGGTCGCGGTCCCGCTCGTCGCGGAACCGGCCACCGCCACGGTGGTCGTCCCGGCCGTCACGTCCCCGGAAGCCACCGCCCGGCCGGCCACCCCGGTCGTCCCTGCGGAGCCCACGGCCACCACGGTCGTCCCGTCCCCGGAAGCCACCGCGCTCCCCACGGCTGTCGTCCCGACGGAAACCACCACGGTCGTCCCGGCGGTCGTCCCGGCGGTCGCCTCGGCTGTCGTCACGACGGAAACCGCGGTCACCACGGTCGTCGCGGCGGTCGTCCCTGCGGTCATCGCGCCGGTCGTCGCGACGGAAGCCGCCACGGTCGTCACGCCGCTCATCGCGCCGGTCGTCACGCTGGAACCCCGGACGCCCACCCCGGTCGCCCTCGCGGCGGAACCCACCACCACGGCTGTCGTCACGGCGGAAACCGCCGCGGTCGTCACGCCGGTCGTCGCGGCGATCGTCACGACGGAAGCCGCCGCGCTCGCCACGGTCGCGGTCGTCCCGTCGGTCGTCGCGACGGTCGTCACGGCGCCCGAAACCACCGCGGTGGTCGTCCCGCCGGCCGTAGCCACCGCGGTCGTCGTCGCGGCGGTAGGAGGGACGGTCGCCCCGGTCGTCACGGCGGTCGTCACGACGGAAACCGCGGTCACCACGGTCGTCGCGGCGGTCGTCCCTGCGGTCATCGCGCCGGTCGTCACGGCGGAAACCGCCACGCTCACCACGGTCGCGGTCGTCCCGCTGGAATCCCGGACGCCCGCCCCGGTCGCCCTCGCGGCGGAACCCACCACCACGGCTGTCGTCCCGGCGGAAACCGCCGCGGTCGTCACGCCGGTCATCGCGGCGATCGTCCCGCCGGCCGTAGCCGCCACGGTCGTAACCGCCACGGTCGCTGCCACGACGCTCGTTGTCGCGGCGGTCGTTGTCGCGGCGGTCGTTGTCGCGGCCCCGGCGGTCGTTGTCGCGCCGGAAGCCGCCTCCGTCACCCCGGTCACCACTGTCCCGTCGCCGCTGGTCGCGCTCCGGACGGTCGCCGGGAGAGTTGGTGGACATGGTGACTCCTGTCTGTGGTACCTCAAGCATTGTAAAAACAAAAGGACCCCTGGTCCCAGCTGAACGCTGGTGACCAGGGGTCCTCCAAAGATTGTTCGGCGGCGTCCTACTCTCCCACAGGGTCCCCCCTGCAGTACCATCGGCGCTGTGAGGCTTAGCTTCCGGGTTCGGAATGTAACCGGGCGTTTCCCTCACGCTATGACCACCGAAACCCTAATGGTTTCGAGCGAACAAGCACACTCTTTACTTGTGTCTCGGTTCAGCTCTGAGCCGGCAACCGTTCGTTGCCTCAGAACATACACAGTGGACGCGAGCATCAATGGACAAGCCCTCGGCCTATTAGTACCGGTCACCTCCACACGTTACCGTGCTTCCAGATCCGGCCTATCAACCCAGTCGTCTACTGGGAGCCTTACCCCATCAAG
>NZ_BMSK01000044.1 GCF_014649115.1 Streptomyces eurythermus
CCCGCGGAGCGGGTACCCCATCGCTGCGCGATGAGCAAGCGAACACCCACGCTGCGCGTGGGTGTTGCGCTCCCGCTCCGCGGGAGCGCTGGCGGGACGCTGCGCGTCCGCGCACCTGCCTTGCTGTGCAAGGCAGGTGAGGCTCCGTCCGCTGCGCTCCCGGAGCTGCCGGGGGTTCGGGGTGGCCTGCGCTGCGCTCCAGCCACCAGGTAACGCTGCGTTCTCAGGGTCGGATCCCTGCTCGGGTCAGCCAACGGGCCTGCGGCCCGAGCACCTATAGAAACGGGGCCTTGCGTGGTCTGGTCACGACTGTCAACAGGCCACGTGGCCTCGCCCGAAGTCGGCGCGACTGGGGTCTGGCTGACTCGTGAGTTGGGTGACGGGCCCTCAGGCGGGAGCGTGACTGCGGGTGTTCAGCTTGTGCGGGGCAGCGTGGTGCACGGGCCGGCCCGTTGTGGGAACGGCGAGGCGCCGCAGGGCGAGGCTCGCGGTGGCGAGCAGTACGGCGAAGACGGCCAGGAGGAGAATGGACGCCCACATCTGCCGGCTACCCGGAGCCTGCCAGCCGGTCCAAGCCGCGGACCCCGTCCACAACAGGATGGCTGCAGCGTAGAAGGAGCGGATACAGCGCAGTTGCCGTTCGGCCCGCAGGAACTGGATGCGTTCGGTCTTCGGTGCCATGCGGCACCGTGTACCCCGATGCGTGATGCCCATCAGGGTCGATCGGACGGGATCTCGTGGAGGGGTGTCGCGAGTCTGCCTCTCGATGTGATGCAGCATGTAGCATTGGCGTATCGTGGGGACACCCGGTGGCAAGGAAGCCGGGGAACACAATAGCTCGGTACTTTGCGCAGGTAGCGGCTGATCACCTGGATACGGGTCGGGCTGAGCGTGGCGGTGGTCGTCGTGCTTGGGGAGGGGCGGGATGGCGAGCTGGTACGTGCTGGTGGAGCGGGTCAAGTACGGGGAGTGGAGCCTGGTGGACAAGATCTCCGTCGAAGGCGGGGAGGAGGAGGCTCTGGCGCGCGCTGAGGAAACTGCTCGTACCCGTACTCCGTGGTACAGCACCGACTCCAGCCAGTGCGGCCGGCTGGTCTTCCGCACGTCGCCGACGAGCTGGCTTGTGGAGCTGACCGAGTCGTCCTGGAGCAAGGGTGAGAAGTCTCCGACCACGTACACCGAGCACCTGAACATCCGCGTGGCCGAACTCGTCCACGTGCAGGAGCTAGTCCCTGCCGAACCTCCCAGGAAGGGCCGCTTCGGCCGGTGAACGCAACGCGCTTTCTCACCGTCGCACGGCAGGAAGCTCCAGGGAGTGCGTGTGATGAATGATCGCGGGCCTTCGCCTCTCGGCCCGGACTCCCCTTACAGAGACGCCTCGATCTACGTGGACGCTGCGGCAGCCCCGCGGGTCGTGGCCCGGCTTCGAGACGCCCTCGGTCTCGAGGGCAACGGTAGGGAGCTGACCGTCGGGCCGCTGCGCGTGGAAGGCGAGCCCAACGACTACGCCACAGGCCGGCACGCACACCCCTCCGACTTCCTCGAGTGGCCGACCGTGCTGGAGTGCGAGGCCCACGTGGGAACGCCGGCCGAGGTAGTGCGGGCCGTCACGGTCGTGCTCGAAGCACTGTGGCACGGTGGCTTCAAGGCCATAGCCGCCTGCGACTTCGAGGAGGAGCTGCCCGCACGCGGCGGGATCGGCAGGTACCCCTACCCCGTTTCTGCCCCCGACGTGCCCGCGGTCTCTTAGGGCACGGGCACGTGGCGGAAGAACCTGATGTCACCCGGAAAAAGGAAAGGTCGAAATCGATGATCAGCCTCCGGGAACATCAGCTGACCCAAAAAAGGGCCGTTCGGGAATGGGTCAGAGTTTTTGCAAGGTCTTCTGTGCCTGCTGAGGGGGCGCGGGGCACGCTGGTGTCTGCCACAGGATCCGGTAAGACGATCACGGCGGCCGCGAGCGCGCTGGAGTGCTTCCCGGGCGGGCGGATCCTGGTGACCATGCCGACTCTGGACCTGCTCGCGCAAACCGCCCAGGCGTGGCGGGCGGTCGGCCACCAGGCGCCGATGGTGGCGGTGTGCTCGCTGGAGAACGACCCGGTGCTGGGCTCGCTGGGGGTGCGCACGACCACGAATGCGATCCAGCTCGCCCTGTGGGCTGGGTCCGGACCGGTGGTCGTGTTCGCCACGTACGCCTCGCTGGTGGACCGTGAGGACGTCGACGCTCCCGAGGGCCAGCGGAAGGTTCGCGGGCCGCTGGAGGCCGCTCTGGCGGGCGGAGAGCGGTTGTACGGGCAGCGGATGGCGGGCTTCGATCTCGCGATCGTGGATGAGGCACACGGGACCGCTGGTGATCTGGGGCGTCCGTGGGCGGCGATCCACGACAACCAGCGGATCCCTGCCGACTTCCGGCTCTACCTCACCGCCACCCCGCGCATCCTCGCCGCGGCCCGGCCGCAGAGGGGTGCGGACGGCCAGGAGGCGGAGATCGCGAGCATGGCCGACGATCCGAACGGGACGTACGGCGCGTGGATCGCGGAGCTCGGGCTGAGCGAGGCGATCGAGCGGGGGATCCTCGCGGGGTTCGAGATCGACGTGCTGGAGATCCACGACCCCTCCTCTGTGATCGGGGAATCGGAGGAGGCGCGGCGCGGCCGGCGTCTGGCGCTGCTGCAGACCGCGCTCCTGGAGCACGCCGCCGCGCACAATCTCCGTACGGTCATGACGTTCCACCAGAAGGTGGAGGAGGCGGCGGCGTTCGCGGAGAAGCTGCCTGAGACGGCAGCCGAGCTGTACATGAACGACGCCACGGACGAGGACTTGGCCGTCGCCGACAAGCTGCCGAAGTCCTCCATCGACGCGGAGTTCTACGAACTCGAGGCAGGCCGCCACGTCCCGCCGGACCGGGTGTGGTCGGCGTGGCTGTGCGGCGACCACCTCGTGGCCGAACGCCGGGAGGTGCTGCGCCAGTTCGCAGGCGGCATCGACGCGGCCGGGCGCCGGGTGCACCGCGCCTTCCTCGCCAGTGTTCGCGTGCTCGGGGAAGGCGTCGACATCACCGGCGAACGGGGAGTCGAGGCCGTCTGCTTCGCGGACACCCGCGGCTCCCAGGTGGAGATCGTGCAGAACATCGGCCGCGCGCTCCGGCTCACCAAGGACGGCAGCACGAAGGTGGCGAGGATCATCGTGCCGGTGTTTCTGGAGCCGGGCGAGGACCCGACCGACATGGTCGCCTCCGCCTCGTTCCGTCCTCTCGTAGCCGTCCTCCAGGGTCTTCGCTCGCATGATGAGCGACTCGTCGAGCAGCTTGCTTCCCGCGCCCTCACCAGCGACAAGCGCAAGGTCCACGTGCGGCGCGACGCGGGAGGACGGATCGTCGGAGTCGGCGGCGAGGGCGACGGCGACGGCGAGGACCAGGAGCACGGCGCCGACGCCGCTGCCGAGTCGGCCTTGCTCCATTTCTCCTCTCCCCGGGACGCGGCGGCCATCGCTGCCTTCCTGCGCACCCGGGTCTACCGGCCGGAGTCGCTGGTGTGGCTGGAGGGCTACCAGGCCCTGCTCCGGTGGCGGAAGGAGAACCAGATCACCGGCCTCTACGCCGTTCCCTACGATGTCGAGGTCGAAGTGGGGACGACGAAGGCGTTTCCGCTTGGCCGATGGGTCCACCAGCAGCGCAAGGCGCTGCGGGCCGGTGAGCTGGAGGAGCGGCGCAAGACGCTGCTGGATGCTCCGGAGGCCGGGATGGTGTGGGAGCCGGGCGGGGAGGCGTGGGAGAGGAAGCTCGCCGCGCTCCGGGCCTATCAGCGGGCCACGGGGCATCTGGCGCCGCGGCAGGACGCGGTGTGGGACGACCCGGTCGGCGGCGGGCCGGTGCCGATCGGGCAGCACATGGCCAACCTCCGCCGCAAAGGGGGTCTCGGGAAGGACCCGAAGCGGGCGGAGGAGCGCGCGGCACAGCTGGCCGCGATCGACCCGGACTGGAACTGCCCCTGGCCGCTCAACTGGCAACGCCACTACCGCGTCCTCGCCGACCTCGCCGCCGATGAACCCGACGGCCGGCTCCCCGACATCCAGCCCGGCGTGCAATTCGAAGGCGACGATCTCGGGAAGTGGTTCCAGCGACAACGCCGCAGCTGGCCGGAGCTCTCCGAAGAACAGCGGCAGCGGCTCGCGCGGCTGGGCGTAACGCCCGCCGAGCAGCCCGCCCCAGCTCCGGCAGCCAAGGACGGTGGGAAGACGTCAGCCTTCCAGCGCGGTCTGGCCGCCCTCACCCAGTACATCCAGCGGGAAGGCAGAACCGTCGTTGGACGGGCGCACGTTGAGGAGCTGCCGGACGGTTCGGTGATCAAGCTGGGTGTGTTTCTGAGTAACCAGAAAGCCAGGCGTGACCGGCTGGATGCGACGCAGCGGGCCGCCCTCGCCGAGTTGGGCTACGTCTGGGCTGCAGAACAGTCCGGGCGCAGCTGACGTTCGCCGATGGGCCGCGCGTCGCCCCTTACCGGATGGGCCGATAAGCCGTTTGGTTCTGTATGCAGGATGCTGGGCGGGGTGGAGCGAGGGTGCGGCGGCCTGAAGTCGGGTCGGTGGATGTGCTGTTCCGGGCTGCGGGCGGGGCGACGGAGTGTTCGAGGTGGTCGTCGGCGGCCGGCGAGGTGGTTTTCAAGAGCTGCCCGCCGCTGAAGCCGTTCCCGGTCCGCAAGGGCAAGCGGCTGGCACCGGGCTGGTGGTGGTCGGCCACGACCGGACGGGCTGGTGCACTACGGGTCCGCGGCGATGCGGCTGCACGTGATGCTCTTCGACCGTGACCCGCGTGTCAGCGGTATGGCTGCCCGGCCGCTTGAACTGCGGTGGCATGGGTCGAGCGCGGTGCGGTCGCTTGCTCCTCAGCTGATGCTCCGGCTGGCCGATGGCCAGGGGGTGCTCGCCGACTGCACGGGGAGAGGGGAGCTGTCTCGGCGGCAGCGGTCTCTTGCTGCGGTGGTCGGAGAGGTCTGTACGGCGGCGGGCTGGCGGTACTGGGTGCTTGGGCCTGTCGATTCGGTCTACCGGCGCAATGTGACCTGGCTGGCCGGATACCGGCATCCTCGGCACGACGGTGGTCGGTTGCTGGCTGCCGTGTTGCAGGAGGTGTTCGCCGAGCCGGCGCCGTTGTGGGAGGGCGTACGCAGGGTCGGGGATCCGCTGGTAGTGCTGCCCGCGCTGTTCCATGCGCTGTGGGCGGGGCGGCTGGCGGCGGACCTGGGGGCGCCGGTGCATGAGCGGATGCTGGTGTGGGCGCAGGCGGCAGTGTGAGGGCGGGTAGCGGAGTGCCGGGCAGGCCGGTGGTGGAGCTGGGGCGCCAGGTGCGGTTCGGGGGGTGCCTGGACGGTTGGGGCTCTTGCTGACCGGTCAGGTGCGGCTGGTGGTCGAGGGCGGTGAAGTAGCGGCGGTTTTGCTGGCGCTGCTGTTCGCCGATGTGGGATTCGAAGTCCTGGACGCGCCAAGAGTGCCCAGGGTTCCGGCGCTAAGCTTGCTGGAGTCGTTGCCCGAGACGGTGCGGGAACGGGCTCTGGCGTGGGAGCGGCATGTGCGGGAGGTGGAGACGGGGCGGCCGGACGGAACCGGTGCAGTAGGTCCTGCGCGGGCGGAGTACGACCCGCAGACGCGGGCGCCGGCGCAGCGCGAGGAGGCGAAGGCGTCGGAGCTGTCGGCGGCCGGCATGCCCACCAGCGCGGTGACGGTGCGGCGGATGCGGGCCCGCTGCCGGCAGGACGGGGTGTGGGGACTGGTGGATCACCGGGCCACCCGGCCGCGGACGGCGCTGGGGCGTGCGGACGAGCGGGTGGTGGCCGCCCTGCGGGGAGGTGCTGGAGGCCGGGCGGGAGCGCTCCAGCGGGATGCTGGGACGGCTTCGGGTGTACACCGAGCGGCTGCTGGCCGAGCAGTACGGGCAGGGGGTGGTGCCATTGTCCTCGAGTGCGGCGTTCAACCGGCTCGTGCACGCTCTCGCCGATGGCCGCGGGCTGCTGGGCAGTGCGCGGCAGCGCCGTTGGCGCTCAGCGAGGCCGGCTCCCCGTTCGTCCCGACGACGGTGATGGTGCCGGGTGAGCTGGTGATGATGGACAGCACGGTGCTGGACGCCTTCGTGGTGCTCGGTGCCGGGGTGGTGGAGCGTCCGGAGCTGACCATCGCCCCCGATGTGTCGTCGTCTCGGTGGTCTCGGGCCGCCGTGGAAGTTCTGGACGCCGACGCCATCCAGGCCGCGCTGCCCACCCGGCGGTCTCCGGCGGGGCGGCGGCGGACCGGATCGCCGCCGCGCTCGGCACCCCCAACGTGATCGGCGAGGAGGCGGCCGTGACGGCGGTCGTGGTGCGCCGGTTCGTCGAGCGCGGTCCTCTGGTCGACCTGGGCGCGGCCTCGGACGGGACGCTGCATCATCCGGGCCAGGTCGATCAGGTCTGCCGGTGCGAGGACCTGGCGGAGCTGGTCGCCGCCGACACTCCGCTCGGGCCCGAGCAGGCGGCCGACCGGTTGGGGTGCGCAGGGTCGAGTTCGGCCACATGGTGCGGCTCGGGTGGGTGCGCTCCTCGCCGTCGGTCGAGGTTCGCTTCGGCACCAGCCGGGCCGGGGTCGTCGGCGTCGCGCTCTGCGCCACCGCCTCCGTCGACGCGATCCGGTGTGATCCCGGCGAGGCCAAGACCTGCGCCCGCGACGCGGCCGTCATCGCGGATGCCGCCCGCACCCTGCCCCACACTCTGCGCAGCCTCAGCCTGACCGGCGAGGTTCACCGCGGAGCTGACCATGCCGGTCGGCTTCGGCCAGGACTTCGCCGGGGAGGCCGACCGAACCTCCGACCGCATCCGCGGCCTGCTCACCCAGTTCCACCCCTGCCTCGAACGCGTCCTCGGCCCCCGCCTGGAGCACCCGGCCGTCACCTGGCTCCTGGATCGCTACGGCTCCCCGCGGACACTTTCGCAAGGCAGGCCGCCGCAGGCTCGTCGAGGTCGTCCGCCCGAGGGCACCGCGCATGGCCGAGCGGCTCGTCGACGACATCTTCACCGCGCTCGACGAGCAGACCGTCCCCGGCACCGGCACCGGCACCGGCACCGGCACCCTGGACGTGATCGTCCCGTCGCCGGCGAAGTCGCCGGCCGCCGTCCATGAGAACAACGCCGGGCCCCGGAGAGCAGGATCGCGGCACTGCTGGAGGCCCGCCCTCTTTCCCAGGTCATGACCTCGATGCCGGGCATCGGAGTCAGGACCGCCGCAGTCCTCCTGGCCACCGTCGGCGACGGCAGCTCGTTCCCGAGCGCCGCCCACCTGGCCTCCTGCGCCGGCCTCGCCCCGGCGAGGCCGGCGGTCGGGGACCTCGATCCATGGCGAGCACGCTCCCAGAGGCGGGAGCCGGCAGCTCAAACGCGCGATGTTGCTCTCCGCCTTCGCCGCCCTGCACGATGCCGCCTCCCGCGGCTCCTACGACCGCTGCCGAGCCCGCGGCAAAACCCTTACCCGGTCCCTCCTCCGCCTTGCCCGCCACCGCATCAGCGTCCTGTTCGCCATGCTCCGCGACAAAACCTTCTACGAACCCAGAACCCCACGCCTTGCTTGACGAAGGACACAGAGGCACCCCACCGGGCCCGGATAAGTGGCTTTTCACCTGAAGGAACGGTTCCATCCCGGTGTGCCCTCTTGACCTCACCTTACGGGTGTCGCCCCGGGCGGGCGGAGGGCCAGCAGGGAGGGCACGGCTTCCGGCGCGGCGAGCCGCAGCAGTCCGTAGCCGATGCCGGCGACCCCGGTCATCAGCGAGGGGCTGTGCACCCCGCTCGGCATGCCGCACACCCAGCCCCGCGCCTCCAGTGCGTCCAGGGTCACGGCGGCCTGCCGCAGTGCCGTGTCCGCCGCCGCCCCGCCCGCCAGGAGCAGCGGGTCCAGGTTGCCCAGGTCGCCGTGGCAGAGGGAGAAGTTGTGCCCGAAGCCGTCGCGGGCCACCGTGGCCAGGGCCACCGCGCGTTCCTGGCGCAGCCGGGCGTCGTCCAGCTCCGTGCACAGCTCCACGCGGGCCAGGGCGATGCCCGCCGCCCCGTGGCACCAGAGCACGGGGTGGGACGCGGCGGCACCGGGCGAGCCGTCGGCGCGTACGTCGCGCCAGTTGGCGGCCTCCGCGTCGAAGAGGGTCCGCTCGTACTCCAGCGCTTGGCGGGCGAGGGCGGCCAGGCGCTCGTCGCCGAGCAGGCTTGCGGCCCTGGTGAGTGCCCAGGCGATGCCCGAGGCTCCGTGGGCGAAGCCGGCCAGTGGCCGGCCGGCCGTGCCGGCCAGCGCGCGGGGCAGCCAGCCGACCCCGCCGCCGGGCTGCGGGGCGGCCCGGTGAGCGAGCCGCCCGGCACAGCGGGCGAGGGCGTCGGTCACCGCACCCGAGGGGTGCACCGCTGCCCAGGCGGTCAGCCCGGCGATGGTGCCCGCGCAGCCGTCGATGACGTCGAAGGACTCGTCCTCGGCGGCGGTGGCGGCGGCCCGTTGGACGAGGGTGCCGGCGAGCGCGGCCAGTGGGGCGTCGGGGCGGTGGGCGGTGAGGTGGGCGAGGGTGTAGAGGATGCCGCCGGTGCCGGTCAGGCCGCCGGTGAGCCGGTCGGCGCGGCGCCCGGCCTGGTGGCGGAGGGTGACGCCGGCGGCCCGGGCGGCGCTCTGGTACGTCGCCTCGCCCGTGCGGAGGGCGAGGTGGTGGAGGAAGAGGGCGATGCCCGCGGTGCCGCTGTAGAGGTCGGGGCCGAGTTCGGCCGGGGCCCAGCGGCCGGGCGGGGTCCGGTTGGGGCCGATCCAGGCCAGGTCGTCCGGTCCCCGGTAGGCCCGGCGCAGCAGGTGGTCGGCGGCCTCGGCGGCCTTGGCCAGGGCGCGGGCGCGGATCGCCCCGGGGTCCGGGGCCGGGGCCGGGGTGTCCGGGCGGGAGGTGGTGACCTGCGGGCGGGTCGGTTCGCTCGTGGCGGTGGCGGTGGTCACCGACAGGCGCAGGAGTTCGCGTTGGCGGGCGAGGTCGGCGGGGCCCAGGGAGTCGAGCTTGTCGAGCGCGGTGTCGAGTGCGGGCCGGTCGACGACGCGGGGGATGAGGGCTCCGGTGGAGGCGCGGGCGTCGACGCCGTCGGGGCGGAGGGTGAACAGGGGGACGTCGTTGTTCCACAGGTCGGCGCGTTCGTGCGCGAGGAAGGCGTCGGCGCTCTCCTCCCAGGCCGCCAGCGCCCACAGCCGGTCCAGGTGGCGGTCGTGGTCCAGGGCGTCGCGCAGCAGGTCCGGGTGGTCACCGGCGGCGAGCAGGCTGCGGTACTCCAGCGTGTCGCGGCGCAGCAGCCGGGTGTGGTCGGCGGCGAAGGCGCGCAGCAGGCGGCGCACCCCCGCTCTGGCCCGCGCCATGATCCGGTACGCCTCGGTGAACCCGGCGTCGAGGTCGTCGGCGAAGTCCGCCAGCTCCAGCGGCTGGTCGGCGGGCAGGGGGCGGCTGTCGACGCCCTTGAGGTTCATCGGCCGGTACGCGATGCGCATCCGGTCGGTGCCTTCGCCGTCCACGTACGGCACGGTGCGGGGCGGTGCCTGGTCCGGGTCCCAGCCGAGGGCCGACACGTCCGCGCCGCCGTTGCCGTCCTCGTCCCATACCCGCTGGGGCAGCAGTCCGGACCGGAGCACCGAGTGGGCGGCGTCGTGGCGCGCCAGGCGTTCGGAGGGGGACAGGTCCTTGGCGGGTTCGCGCAGGTCGGGGTGGAAGAGCGCCTCGCAGTCGACGAGTACGGGCTGGTCCCCGTGGGCGATGAGGTTCTGCGCGTGGCAGTCGACGGCGTCCAGTACGTAGAGCACGGCGGCGAGTGTCCCGGCGCGGTGGTAGAAGGCATGGAGTTCGGCCGCGTCCCGGCAGTGCCTGGCCGGCACGTGGGCCACCCAGCCGTAGCCGTCTTGGGGCAGGTGGGTGACCTCCAGCAGCGGCAGCCGCAGCCGGGTGTTGAGCCAGCGCAGCAGGTCCTGGAAGTGAAGGTCGACGTCGAGCGGGCGGGGCTTGTAGACGATCCGGGTGCCGTTGTCGAAGCGCAGGGCGGTGACGGTGGCGCCGCCCCGGTGGGCGTCGCCGAGGCCGGTGCGTATCTCGGTCAGGCGGCCCAGGGGCAGGCCGGGGGAAAAGGTGCGGCAGACGTCGGGCAGGTCGGCCGCGAGGCGGCGTACGAGGGCGAGGTGGGTGTCGGTCCACTGCTCGGCGGCCACCGTGAGGCGGCGGGCCAGGACCGGGTACTCCGCGAGGATCCGGACGGCCCGCGCGGGGTCGGCGAGGCGGCGCACGAAGTCGCGGTAGCGCTCCTGCGGGGTGGCGCCGGTCAGTTGGCCGGTGAGCCGGGCGACCTCCAGTTCCACGATCATGGTGCGTACGGCCATGGCGTGGGCGGGGGCGGTCAGGGACGGCAGCAGGTGAGCGGTGATCTCCTCGGGGGTGCCCAGCGGGGTGGGGCCGAGGGCGGCGATGCCCCCGCGCAGCCGGTCGCGGGCGGCGGTGAGCAGCGGGGCGACCAGGGTGGCGAAGGCGTCCCGGTCGGGGATCTCGACAGCGGGGGCAGGCGGGGGGTTTTCGAAGACGGCCGCCAGGTGGCGCGCCCACGGCTCCTGGGCGCCCAGCCGTTCGGCCAGGGCTTCGGCGGGCTCGGTGAGCAGTTCGCGCAGGAGGCCGGGGTCCAGGGAGTCGGCTGCCAGCCGCCTTTCGAACCAGCCGTCCTGATCGAACGGGCGTTGCGCCCGCCAGCGGGCCAGTACGCGCTCGGCGCGCCCGCCGAGGAAGGCGTCGGTGACGGTGGCCCGGCCCCGGCGGCTCAACGGGACGGCGCGGGCGGCGGCCAGGCGCAGCGGGGACGTGTCCACCACGGCGGTACCCCCTCGGGTCGGCGCACACCGCGCGCCGCACCCCACAGGGGATGCGGCGCGGCGGGCGGTCGGGTCAGTAGCTGCACATCCGTGCGCAACTGGAGTAGGACTCACAGGTGTTGGCCGCCTGCCCCGCGGACACGTAGACCTCCTCGGCCGGGTTCCCGGCCGGATGGTCCCCGAACTCCCGCGTGAGACTCAGCCGGAAGTCCTCGTCCTTGAGGGCACGGACTCGCTCTGCCGTGGACAGCACGGCGCCTCCCCTGCTCAGTTGGTGTCTCCGCATGGCCGATCGGACGGCTCATCATGACAGCGGGGCCCTCACCACACCAGGGGTGCGGATCACGGTTTCGCCGACCGCTCGTCCACCCGCCCGGGGCCGCACCGACGCGCACCGTCAGAGCACCACCCGGTGGTGCGTGCGCGGCCATCGGCCTCCTGAGCGGCCCGTACCGCGAGGAGCGGCACGCCTGTCACGCGCCGCCGCGTGCGGTACTTCGTACGGGGCCACAGGCGCCAGGAGTGGTGCAAGCCCTCCTGCCGCAACCGGGCCCACACCGCCCGCCACTGCCGACGGCGGCACGGGCCCGGAAAGGACGCGGGGCCGCCTCCTGGGCGCCAGGCCCGGCCCGCCCCGCCGGCCGGCCCCCGCGCCCAGCGTGGGGCGCGGGGGCCGGCGGGGCGCCGGGGCCAGGCGAGGCGCCGGAGGCAAGGCGGGGCGCCGGAGGCAAGCAGGGCCCGGCGGCACGCGGGGCCCCGGGGTCAAGCGAGGCCCGCCGGCACGCGGGGCCCCGGGGTCAAGCGGGGTCCCGGGGTCAAGCGGTTCTGGGTTCGGGGACTCGGTGGGCGCGGATGATTTCGGCGTAGCGGCGGCCGCTGCTGTCTTGGACCTTGCTGTAGCCGTCCAGGAACTGATCCCCGAGGACCTCTGGGATCAGGTGGAGCTCACCGAGTTCGCCGAGGTTCGCAAACGTGCGGCTCGGTACGGATGGCGAAGTTCTTTGTTGCCACGGGTGTGCCCTTGTCTCGCGTGCTACGCCCGGCCCGACACCAGCGGCGTGCCGGGCAGGGGTAGCCGTACGCGGGCTCAACTTGCGGCGAACCGCTACCGCAGCCGCCCGGACACCGGCAAGATCAACCTATGGACCCGAGTGAGCCGCCCGCCCCTGGGGACGAGGCCAAGGAGACCGCCTCTGGGGACCAGGGCGAGGAGACCGCCTCCGTCACCGAGAGAGCGAAGAGGTGGCGCAGCAAGCGCAAGAAGATCATCAAGGGCGTCGGCATCGCCGTCGTGGCGGTCGCCGTGTCCGGCCTGGCCCTCCTGCTCGCCAAGGACTACCGCCCCACCGACGAAGAGGAGACGGAGGAGCCAGCCACCTCCGGCATGGGTTTCTCCGGGCCTGAGCCCGCGGACGAGCAAGGCGAAGGCCTCTCCCCGGAGCGGCCCATGTCCCCGCAGCACGTCTCAGGACACCTGATGAAGACCAACGGACAGCCCAGCGAGGCGGCCAAGGCTGCCTACGCCGAAGCGTACGCAGCGGGGCTCGTCGAGGAACCTGAGATTCCGCCTGGGTACACCTGGCGCCAGGACTACGAGCGGTATGGAGAGGACGACGAGAACTAGGGCTCGCCGATCTCCTGCGCTCACCCAGACCTCGAACCGCCCGAACCGCGCTGCGTGAACCCAGGACAACCGGGACCGGCCCAGTACGACCAGAGGAGCCCCGTGAACGACACCGTCCGCTCGTTGGCCTCCCGCCTCCACGACCTGCTCGTAGAGCACTCGCTCACACGAGTGTCCAGCGGCCCACCCGCGCACGTCGGAGCGGCCCTCGAAAAGACCAAGCCGATCGCCGAAGGCGCCGCGCGCCTCGGACCGGACGCCATGTGGATAAACGCGGTCATCTACTCCACCCTCGCCACCGCCGGCCTGCGGGGCAACAACCTTCGGGTGGCCCTCCTCAGCCTGGAGATCGCGGTGCAGGCGGGCTACAACGACTGTCTCCAAGTGGCCTCGTCCGCCATGAGCCCCCTTCACCACCATGACCGGTTCCGGGCGCTCTACCAGCGGATGCTCATCAGCCAGGCCGACCTCGACGAGCTCCGCCGGCAACATCAGGAGCTGCAGTTAATGGCGCGCGACCTCGAACGGGCGAGCACGGACAACATCACCCGCCGTGACACCCACATACTTCGCCTGCCGCAGGCACCGATGCCCACCCGGGTGCCCGACACGCCTGGAATCCTGGCCGCCCGCCTGGAGGTCCAAGCAGCGCAGAGCGCGCTCCAGAACTTCGCCCTGGAGGCCGAGATGTCGCGGGCCGCGAACAACATGACCCTCAGCATGATGGACAGCTGGGACTACGGTCAGGCCAGATGCGACGCCTGGAGCGCCGACGCCGTGGAAGCGCACGTCCGGAACGCGGGCGCGGCCCGCGCCTATGTCGAGCCGCCCGGCCTGAGCCATGCCGTCGTGCACTGCCCCCCCTTCGGATCGTGAGTTACCGGTCCGGCCGGTTGAGCAGGTACCGGGCGGGCGGGTGGTCAACGGCTGCAGCCAGGGCTGAAGCCCCTACCGGCCCAGCCGCAAGGGCCCTTGCCGAGGAAGTCGTTGGCCCCGGTGACCGGCTGGTGGACGACCCTCGCGTACACCGCCCGCGGGCCGGGTGGGGCGGTGGGCGAGCGCGAGGGTGACGTCGTAGCCGAGGCCGAGGGCCTGGCACATCCAGTGGTCGGCGTCCCAGAGTTCACCGCGGTGCGGGTGGAACGGGTGCAGACAGTAGGCGGCGGTGGCGTCGCCGGCTCCTGCGGCGTGCTGCCACCACCACAGTGCTCCTTCCGGCTTCTTCGCGAGGTTGAGCAGGCAGCCGAAGTGCAGGGCGCCGGAGCGTCTCCCTACCGGCCCGGGCGTGGGGGAACGGCGCGCGCACCCGTGTTGAACTGCGACGTGGTGTCGTGCCGTTGTCCGTGGGGGTGTTTCATCGTCCGCGGCCGGGTGCCGGTGCGTTCGGGACGGTGAGGATGGGCCGGTAGGTGGTGGTGTCCTCGGGTTCGCCGACGGGTCGGCCCTCGGCCTCCACCCAGGCGTGGGCGCCGAACGGTGAGGTGCGTACTCCGCTGCACCAGGTGGGCCAGTGGCCTCGCATGCGGCACAGCAGGGCGGTGGCCAGGGAGCGGGGGAGGCAGTAGCGGCCCGAGCACAGGGTGCTGACGGCGGTGACGTCCCGCCGTGCGCGCAGGGCCTCGTCGTAGCGGGCGGGCCTGGCTCCTCGCCGGGCCAGGCCCAGTACGGTACGGATCCGGCGCGGCGGCAGGCGGGCGAGGAGCCGGGCGGCGGCGACGGCCGTGTGGGCGGTGATGCGGGTGCCGAGCCCGGGGCGGGTGCCGCCGGTGTCCAGGATCTGGCTCACGAGTCGGTCACCAGCTTCTCCTGCACCAGGTGGGCGACCAGTGCCGTGACATCGGCGGTGGCGCGCTCGGGGGTGACCGGCCGGGTGGCCGCGAGCCGTTCGGCGATCTGCCCGGGCGTGGCGCCCTCCAGCAGTTCCTTCATGACGAAGGTGCCGGTGCCGTTCAACTGCCAGTAGCGCCCGGCGCGTTCGTCGAGCAGGACCATGCCGTCGTCGGTGGCGCAGGCGGTGACATCATCGCGTAGTCGGTGCACTGTTCATCTCCCTCGTCCCGTGCGGGGTGTGCTGGTGCTCCAGGCTGCGCAGCCACGCCTCCACCCCGAGCGTGGTCTCCAGTTCCGCGGTCTTGCCGGTCAGCAGCTGGGGTGAGAGCAGGGCGCAGCGCAGTGCGTCTTCGTCGGCCAGTCCGGCGGCCACCAGGCGGGAGTCCTCGGCCCAGGCCGCGAGCGTGTGCCGGTTGCGGCGCAGGCCGCCCTGCCACTCGTGTCCGAAGTGGTCCTTGGTGGTGCGGCGCAGGACGGTCTCGGGCACCAGGCCGTGCATGGCGGCGGCGAGGAGCGGCTTGTAGGACCAGGGGCTCGTGGCCTCGTGCGGGCGGGCGGTGAGCGCGGCCGCGATGATGGCGTCGTCGCAGTACGGGCTGTGATACGGCAGGGCGGCGAGCTGCCCGCAGTGGGCCAGGTGGCCGGCGAGCCGTCCCCCGCTCTGCGCGCCGGCGAGCCAGGTGTGCCGCCCGCGTTCGCGGTGCAGCGGCTCGGTGGCGTCCCTCGCCGCCGCGAGCAGCCGCTCACGGCACAGCCGCACGGCCTGCTCGCTCGCCCAGGGCGGAAGATGCGGGCG
>NZ_BMSK01000045.1 GCF_014649115.1 Streptomyces eurythermus
TACCGGGCCATCGCCGGCCTCGTCTCCGACCGCACCGCCAACACGTGAGCACGACTCCGATCAGGCAAACACGACTCCATCGCTATCACGCACCAGCTCGTTACTGATCATTTCAGAATGACTGTGCCTCAGGGCCTTGGCAGTTGGGCTGGTGGGCGGCAGAGTTCTGTGTGTGTCGGATGATCTTGTGCCTGATGCTCTGTGGGATCGTGTCGTTCCGCTGCTCCCTCCTCGTCCGCCGCGGCGTCGGCGGTATCCGGGTCGGCTGCCGGCGGATGACCGCGCGGCTCTGCGCGGGATCGTCTACGTGCTGCGCACGGGCGTGACCTGGGCGGACGTGCCGGCCGAGACGATCGGCTGCAGCGGGGTGACGTGCTGGCGGCGCCTGCGGGACTGGACCGAGGCCGGCGTCTGGCCCCGCCTGCACGCAATCCTCCTTGCGGAACTCCGCAAGGCCGGACTGTTGGACGTGGAGGACGCCGCGGTCGACGGCTCGCACATCCGGGCCCTGAAAGGGGGGCTCACACCGGACCTTCGCCGGTCGACCGCGGCCGCCGGGGCAGCAAGCACCATGTGATCACCGACCGGCACGGAACACCCCTCGCAGTGTCGTTGACCGGTGGGAACCGTCATGACGTCACCCAGCTGATGCCCCTGCTGGACGCGATCCCCCGCATCCGCGGCCTGGTGGGCAGGCCGCGGCACCGGCCACGGCGGCTGTTCGCCGACCGCGGCTACGACTACGACAAGTATCGGCGGCTCCTCCGCGCTCGTGGCATCACGCCGAAGGTCGCACGCAAGGGCACCGCCCACGGGTCCGGCCTGGGCAGGACCAGGTGGGTCGTCGAGCGGACCTTCGCCTGGCTCCACCAGTTCAAGCGCCTGCGGATCCGCTATGAGATACGAGCCGACCTCCACCTCGGACTGCTCCAACTCGCCTGCAGCATCATCTGCTTGCGACGACTCCGAACATCATTCTGAAGTGATCAGTTAGCGTGGGAGTACAGGTCTCGGGAGGACGCCGGGTCTTTTCGCCCGGCGAGGCGACAGGCCCCGCGATGCCAGCAGTATGGTCTTCTTCGGTCAGGCGTGTGACGCGTACGGCGGCTCTCGGCGCCGGTGCCGCGACGCTCGCCTGCGGCATCCAGCTCGCCCCTCTCATGCCAGGTCCGGTCCGGCCCGGGCCGCTCCGGCCGTCCACGCCGTTCAGCACTCGAGTGACGAGATCATCAACGGGATGGCGTACCAACTGGTGCCCAAGTACAAAGCCAGCAACCAGGTTGTGGACATCGCCGGCGGACACAACGCCATCCAGTTCCCGCTCAACGGCGGGAAGAACCAGATGTTCGTCATCAGCCGGGTGCACAAGTACATTGTCATGCTGAAATCGGCTGAAGATCCCCAACGCTGCCTTGGAGCCGGGCACGCGGGCTCTCAAGTGCACCTCATGGACTGCAGGGGGAGCGGCGACAGGAACTGGTCCGCCGTCTGGGAGCACTTGGTGGGCTGCGCTGATGGCCGCTGTGGACGCTCATCCGGCGCGGGACGAGATCCTCAGCGATGCCCGGCGTCGCGCTGGCCGCTGACCGCTCTGTCCGCCGGCCCAGCAACGGCGGAGCGGGCGAGCCCGGCCAGGTCCCAGCCGTTGAACTCGGCGAGGAGCAACGCGAGGACTCTCTCGCCGCCCTGGGATCGACAGGCAGGCTCGCGTGTGGGACTGGCTCGCCCCTCTGGTACGTCAGAAGCGGGCGCGGCCGGACGACGGGTTGATCTCGGCGATGGTCGCCGCCAACGACGAGGGTGACCACCTCACCGAACCCGAGCTGCTGGCCAACCTCGAGGGCCTGCTGATCGCCGGCCACGAGACGACCGTCAACCAGCTGGGCAACTCGTTCCTGACTCTGCTGCGCCACCCGGACCAACTCGCGCTGCTGCGGTCGGCACTGGATCTGGTCGGACCGGCGATCGACGAACTACTGCGCTACAGCAGGCTTTTCACCTCGGCCGAGGTCCGGGTCACGACCGAGCCCGTCGAACTGGACGGTGTCGGGCTGGGGGCGGGCCAACCGTGCTGCCGGTCATCGTCGCGGCCAACCGCGACCCGGGTGTGTACCCGGATCCCGACCGCTTCGACATCACCCGCGAAGGACCGGCGGCCCACCTCGCCTTCGGGCACGGGCCGCACTTCTGCCTCGGCGCGATACTGGCCCGCCGGGAGATGCGGGTGGCGATCGGGTCCGTGGTGAAACGGTGTCCGGGACTCCGCCTCGCCGTTGACGAGTCCGAGCTCACCTACGTACCGGTACTGGTCTTCCGCGGCTTGCAGGCGCTGCCGGTCACTTGGTGATCCGTGATCTCTGAAAGCAGCTCTGTTCCGACGTCGGACTGATGGACGGGCGCACACCGCGATACGGCCGGTGACCGTGTCGCGGTGCTCGGAATGCCCGAACAGCACCCGCACCGGGGACGGTGCCGTGGCCGGTGGCGGCCTGTCCGGCTGGGCGGCCGGCTGATGCGGGCTCTCGCCAACCGGTGGCAACGAGGTCGTGTTTCCGGTGTCGGCGAACGCCTCAGGCCAGTCGTCGTCAGGGAGATCCCGCTGTTCAGCACGAGCCGAATAGTGAATCATGTGATCGGATAGTCGCAGTATTAGGCCGCAGGGTGAACCCTGGCATCTCGGGGCTTCGGAAGGGAAGCAACCGATCATGGGATCCCTTGCACATCCGCAGTTCCACATGCCGTTCGAGTCCCGCGTCAACCCCCATGTCGACCAGGCCCGCGCACATGCCAAGGAGTGGGCCAGGCAGATGGGAATGTTCGACGACGAGTACTTGGAATGGCCTCGAAGGTGGAGCGAGGAGAAGTTCGATGAGGCCGACTTCCCGTTGTTCATCGCCTTGACCCATCCCGACGCCGATGCCGGGGAGTTGCGGCTGGTCACCGATTGGCATGTTGCCCTGTGGTTCGTCGACGATCTGTTCCTGCCGCTCTACCGGCGTAACCGCGACCAGGAGTCGGCGGCAGCTCAGGTGGAACGGCTGATGCTGTTCTTGCCGTTGGACGGATTGCCGCGGCCGCTGACCCCGGTCAATCCCGTGGAACGGGCCTTCGCGGATCTGTGGACCGGCACGTCCGCCACCATGAGCCTGTTCTGGCGCGACCGGTTCATCAGCAGTGTGCGGCGCTTCCTCGACGGGGTGCTGTGGGAGCTCGACCACGTCGACCATGCCCTGTCCGACCTGATCGAGTATCTGGGAGCCCGGCGTGACTTCGGCGGCTTGCAGTTCACCGCCGTGCTCATGGAGCACGCGATGGGCGAGCTCCAGGAGAACGCGGTCCGAGGCAGGGAGTTCCGCACCGCCGTCGACGCGTTCGTCGACGCCGTCAGCCTGCACAACGACATCGTGTCCTACGACCGGGAGGTCGATGAGGGCACGGTCGCGAACAACGGCGTGGAGGTTGCTCGCAAAGCTCTCGGGCTCGATCGGCGCGACGCTGCTGCCGTCGTCAACGATCTGCTGACCGCCCGGGTCGACACTCTGGCCGAGGCCCCGGCGGCCGTACCGCCCGAGGCAGCACAGTTCGTCAAGTCGCTGCAAGAGGCTCTGGCGGGCTCGTACTTGTGGCATGAGCTGACCGGCCGTTTCGGTCAGGCGGCGGCAAGAACCATTGGGATGCCCTCCGGTCTGGGCACATCAGCGGTATATGCCTTTTCAGGGCCGTTCCGGGGCTACTCGCGCTGAACTGCCCCGAGTGCGGCGGGTGACCAAGCGGCTGTTGTGGGGCGGTTAGCAGGTTCGTTGCTCGCTGTCATGGGTTTCGCTGTTCCTGTGGGAGAGGAGGGCGGGGTCGGGTGGGCTGGCCCGTATGACGGTTCAGGGGGTTTCCGCGGGCGAGCCCGGGAAGTGGTCGCTGGGGGGCGTGACCTCACCGGGCCCGATCGTTGGTGCATCGCCCGCACCGGCGGCAAGCCTCCCCGGGAGTCGAGCCGGTACGGACGGGCCCGGGTCGCCGGCCTCGCCGTGCAGGAAACGGTCCGCGCCGCACGACCCGCACCCGCCGCACAGGACGATGCCCCGGCCGCGACCGCGTCAGCCGCCACGCACGTTGAAGACCAACACCGCGACCAGACGCCGGACGCGCCGCACGCCGTCGATTCCCCGGACCGGGACGCGGGCCCGCACCCCGGCTCAGCGGGCCGCCGTCATCCACACCCACCGGCAGACCGCGATGCCGCATGAGCACCTGGAAGGCCGGATGGCCGACCCGGCGACGTGGCTGCGCACGCCGGAGAACCTGGAAGGATCGCCGCCTTCACCCGCGCGGCCGGCGCCCGCCGCCACGCCATCCACAGGGAGAGATCCCGGCCCCGGCCGCAGATCCGGCCGGGGCGGTCGGTCGGCGCCGCCAAGAGCACGGGCAGCAGCGCCAGCGGTTCGGCCCCGCCCAGGGTCAGGATCTTCAGCCGTGACGCGCTGCGGATCCGTCCTGCGGGGCGGAAATCCAACTGCCCTGACTTTTCAGGCGAGTTACTGCTCGGACGAGGCCGAAGCGTCACCCGTTGGAACGAAGGCCGGTGGCGAGCGGCTTGCCTCGCCGGCGGGTCGGGCAGGTCTGAGGGGCGCCCGCCCATGGGCGTTCCGCCACGGCTCGAAGAAGTGTCGGCCAACCCAATCTCGTACCCCGGAGGAAGACCATGTCCTTCAAGAACATCTTCGGCAACAGCGGCAACGAAGCGAAGGCCGCCGAGGAGTCCGCACAGAAGCTCTCCGAGAAGATCCCTGGCGCCTGGCCGGAGGATCAAGGGGTCGATCCGGAGCTCTACGAGGACATGCCTCCCACAGCGGCGCGCGATCCGAAGATCATCCGCGAAACGTCGTCCGAGGCGCTCGGCATCATGAACGACTTCCTCACCCCCCTGTTCCGGAACACCCGGTCGGCCGCCGCCCAGCAGCAGACGGCCAGCGAGGACCCCGCCTCGACGACCAGCATGGCGTCCGCCGCCAAGGACGAGGCCTCCAAGAACGTGAAGGTGGAGATCAGGGAGGAAGACCGGCCGACGATCGGCGAAGAAGAGCGAGAGGGGCTGAAACATGACAACTACGCGGCGGCCCGGAGCGCCAAGAAGCGCACCGACGACGAGTCGATCCGGCCCGTGAAACCCGACGACGGATCCACCCGGTAACCGCACCGCCACCGGCACGACGTCGTTGATCGCTACGCAAAGAGGATGAAGGGCATGGGCGCCACCAAGAACAACGTGAGTACGGCTCATCTCGGCGAGCGGTTTGTGCGCCATCCGTTGACGGGGCGGAACCTGAAGGAGCTCCGGATCGCCGAGCGGGCGGTCGCCATCCTGGAGCGGGACAAGGAAAAACTGAAGAGGAAGGCGGAGAAGAAGACACCGGACGGCAGGGACCGGTACGTCTCCCCGACCGGGTTCTCCCTGAACAAGCAGCGCTTCGGCGACTTCCCCGAGGAGGAGGAAGCGGCACACCAGCGGGGCTGGCGAGCCTACATGACGCTGGGCGTCCCCCTCGTCGAGGAGCGGGGTGACATCGCCCAGCCTCCGCCGGACGTCATCTCCAAGCAGACGTTCGTCAACCGGACCGATCCCGTTCCCACCAAGTGGTCCCACACGGTCGAGTTCTCGATCTCGAACACCATCAGCTGGTCACTCCAAGGGCAGGTGCAGCTCACCTTCGGGGCGAAGGCCACGGCGTCTCTGCAGCAGCAGTTGCAGGCGAGCATGGCGGCGAACCAGTCCGAGAAGACCACCCTGAAGAACAGCAAGGACAACCAGGGCGTCGACGCGGAGTCCCAGTCGCAGGCGACGAACACGACGACGGCCACGGGTACCGCCACGGGCACGGGGGAGTTGTCAGCCCAGCTGATGCTCGGGATCACCGCTTCCGTCAGTGGTTCGGTGACCACTTCCTTCAAGACTTCGTCCACGCTGAGCGGGGAGGTCGGCAGCCGGGTGGATGTCCTGGCCACACAGCGACGCCAGGTGCGGAGGTTCGACTACGAATTCCCCGTCTCCTTCGGCGGGTGGGTCGCCTTGTACTACCCCGAGCCGGTGGAGGTGAAGGAGATCCGCCCGGACGGTCCTCAGGCCAAGGATCCGGCATATCGCAAGGTGATCGCCTGGAAACTCGGGGAGACCGGTGCGGCCACGGAGACGTTCGACCTGACCGATGACGGCAAGCCGTTCCTGCAGAAGGGAGAAGCCGAGGTCGTCTCCACCCTCGCCGGTGTGCACGAGGTCTTCGAGCTCGAGAAGCTGGAGTTCGACCTGAAGCACCACCCGCTCCACAAACCGGGCGACGAGAGGCCGTACGTTCCCAGGGAGGCTCCCTTCGAGGTGAGCACCGTGCTGGGCAGGGCGGAGGGCCTCACGCTCGACGTGGACAACCAGAAGGCGTATGTCACCGATTACGGCGCCCGCAAGCTGTACAAGGTCGATCTCGCCAGCGGCCGCACGGACTGGGTCGTGGGAGACCTGGGCGACATCAACGACGTGGCCCTGGACCTGGCGGCCGACAAAGCCTACGTCGCCGACTACTCCAACAAGCGCCTGTTCACGCTGAGTTTGTCCGACCCCGCCGCCTCCCCGGTCACGGTCGCCTCGGAGATCACCGCGTACGGCGTCGCGCTGGACCTGCCGGGCCGCAAGGCCTACGTCAGCGACGTGTACCACGGGAAGCTGGTCGAGGTCGATCTGAACGGGGGTTCGGCACAGCAGCGGCGCAGCTGGAACGTGCCACGGGCCGCCGGAGTGGCCCTGGCCGGCGGCAAGGCGTACGTCGGCCAGTACGACCTCGGCGGCCTGTACGAGGTCGACCTGTCGGCGGACGAAAGCACTCCGCAGCCCATCGCCACCAACCTCGGCTACAGCATCCGCGTAGCCGTGGACGGCGGCAGCGCGTACGTCTCCGACTGCGGCAACGGCAGACTGCACGAGGTCGTCCTGGCCGACGGCGACGCAAAGGGCCGCCGGCGCGTGGTGGCCGAGGGCCTCGGCACGGTCTGCGGCGTCGGGTTGGACCGCGCCAACGGCCGCGTCTACGTCAGCAACCGCCAGGGCAGGCTGCTGCGCGTCACCGGCGTCCTACCCGCCCTCTTGACGCAGCCGTAGCCCGGCATGCCCTCGATACAAGGGCATGCCACAACGCCACAAGTCACCGGTCGGCGTCCTGACGCCGTCCAGTGACTTGTGGATGACATCGGCGGGACCGCTGTGGCGAGCGGACTCGGCGAGTGACGTGCATCAGCACCCGGCGGGCCGACCATCGCGCACCCGACTCGTACTACGGTGCCCTGCTTTCGCGAAGTTCCTCGAAGTTCGGTACTCGCATCGGATGCGTCATCCGCCCGGAAGTCCAAGTGGCACTGGCAGTTACAGCGGTCCGGGCGGGGCGGTTCGGGCATTCGGCGGCGGTCCTCGCCGGGGACCTCGCGCTGGCCTGGGCCGACGACCTGATGGCGGAGACACCGCTGGCACCGGGGACGGCGGAGGTGGTGCGACGGCTGTGGAGCGACATGCGCACGGAGATGGTGGCGGGCCAGTACCTGGACGTACAGGGCCAGATCACCGAGGCGCGGTCGCTGCCCCGGGTGCTGCGCGCCGCCTGTCTGAAGAGCGCCCTGTACTCGGTCGAGCGGCCCCTTGCGCTGGGGGCCGCCGTGGCGGGCGCCGACCGGGTGACGCTGCGCCGGCTGGGTGACGCCGGGCGCTGTGTCGGCATGGCCCGCTCGCACGCCCGCCGGCGGTTGGAAGCGAGACCAGCTCGTCGCTTGGGGCGTGCCGTGGCCCCCGCCGAAGGGCTGGAAGGACGAGCTGACCGAACGCTGGAAGGCCGCCCGCCCGGACGGCCCACCGGCGCCCACGCCCGCCCCGGCGTCGGCCGACTTCTCCCAGGAGACGTTCGACTTCGGCTGACCGACGACAGCGGGGCCGGACAGGATCACTCTGTCCGGCCCCGCTGCTGGTTCCGGGCTGAGGCGGATGCGCGGCTCCCACGCGAACTCGAGGTCGTCTCAGCGCGTCCGGCTGTGCGAGGCGGGCCTGCTGCCCGGCCCGTATGCGCGCAGCAGCTCCTCCAGGCGGTCGCGTTGGTGCGGTGGGCGCCCCAGTCCGGATCGCGTGCGGGCGCCGGCGTCTGCGTCTCGCTGACTGGGGCGCGCATGATGCGCCAGCTGGTGCGTGGCGCGGTGACGGCGTGGGCCAGGACGACGACGGCTGATGCGCCAGCACCGCCCCGGACCTACGCTCCGGTGAAGCGGACCTGATCGGCCGCCCAGTTGCCCAAGCACCGTCACGGGCGAAGCCGCCCGAGCAGATAGCCGGCCGCGAGCGCGACGGCCGCGATGGCGACGGCGCCCCTCAGGACCACCGCATCCTGATCGCGGGCAGCAGCTCCACGCGCTCCGGCGTCAATGTCGCCGCCCGGGTGCGCTGATGCCCGATCCAGGCCCCCAGCTTGTGCTCCCGCTCCTCCTGGCCCTCGCCGGCGACGATCCGCTCAACCCGCTTCCTCGGGACCTGAAGGTGCCCCTCACGCTCGTAGAACTGCTTGGAGGCCTTCGCAGTTCATCGCCCATCTGTCGGCCTGCGTATGGCGCCGGGGGGCGGCTTCTCGTCGTCGGCTGCGGGCTCGATCCCGAGGACCTGCTCGCACATCCACTGCTGCGCGGTCGTCAGGTTGTCTCGCCCGAGCCGGACCGAGCGCACCCACCGGCCGAAAATCTCGCCCTGGTGCACGATGTCGCCGGACTCGGTCGGCAGCGGGCGGCCGACCTTCAGATGGAGCCGGACGAGGTGGAAGCACCGTTGCCACTCCACCGGATCGATGTCCTCCAGCTGGGTCTGGTCGCCAGGCCAGTCCGCAAAGGGGCAAGCGCCTGCTCACAGACTTCGCGACGGCTGTGATGTCGATCTCATTGTTGTGAAGCGTGCACGGAGTGTGACTTGACGTAAGGCTGACAAAGCGCCGCTCACAGACTCTGCACGGAGCTTTCACCTGACCTTTCCGGCGGACGGGATGGCTACCCACTGTAACTGCTTTCGCTTCAAAGCCCTGTCGGAGGAATCACTGGCATGCCTATGGTGTCGTCCGCTCCGGGGAGGACCTGACCAGTCCGTTTGTCCGGGAGTATCCAGCGTGTCCACGGGGGGCGCCCAATACTGCGTGAGGCTCCATGTGTGCCTTGCGTGGCCTCCCGGGAGCGCGCCCCCTATGGAGAGGTACACGCGTGTTACATAGACCCTTACGGAAGCAGAGCAGAGGCCCGAGACGGCTGGCTGGTCTGGCGGCTTCTGTCGCCCCGCTCGCCTCGTTGGCTCTTCTCGCTGCCGTAGCGGTGCAACCGGCTTCGGCTGTCGACCAGGGACCGCCTACCAGTCCGGCCGTCGACTCCTACGACGGTTTCAACGCCCAGGCCGCTGAACAGTTGCGCGGTGATCAGTGTGTGGGAGTCGATGGGCTGCGCAAGGGCGGCCCGAACCTGTTTGCCCTGGCGCAGGGGGCCATTGGACTGCCGCCGGATCAACTGCATCAGAAGCTCAACCGGGACCTCCACAACACCAAGGACCCGCTGCACACGGCTTTCGATGCCGACGGGAACAACAGCTCGCAGTGGCAGCAGAAGGTCTTGGACCAGCAGCATGCGTTCTCCACCGCTGTCTCGGGTCTGAGTGACTACCCGGGCAGTCCGGACGGAGCTTCCGAGATCTACGACCAGATCGGGCTGCTCCCGTGGATCTACCAGTCGTGGGGCAAGGCGATCGACCTGTTCTCGCCGTTCTACGAGACGTCGCCCACCGCGGACGACGACACGAAGAAGGCCGCACTTGCGATCGGTGACCAGCTGTACGCCTCCGGGGGGACGCCGCAGGAACAGCAGGCCTGGGCACTATGGAAGAAGAACTCCGGCAAGATCGAACCCAACACAATGTTCGTTCCGCGGGTGTTCGCGGACGACGCCCGTATCTTCCTGTCCGCCGGCGGTTTCCCGAAGACGGCTCCGGACCCGGACACGCCTGAGTTCCGTATTGCGGTAGAAGACCTGAAGGCCCGTTTCGCTGCCTGCGGGTGGCACAATCCGATCGATCCAAACCGGGTGCTCGGCAAGGAAGTGGCGCAAGCGAGCACGGAGTGGCAGCAGGAGATCACCTCACAGGCGACGCAGCGCCAGCAGATCCTGACAGCATCCGCCACCGCCACGAAGGCATTGCAGGACGGCTCGTTCGCGTTGGGCAAACTGGTGGGGCAGTCGTGGATCGCGAACTACTCCACCGGCTGGCTGGACTACTACAGCGAGGGCGGCCTCGGCTGGATCGGTGACGGCGAGCTGCAGATTCAGGTGCCGGGCGCTGCCGGCAAGTGCCTCGACGTCCAGGGCGGCAGCAAGACCAACGGCACCCCGGTTCAGGTGTACACCTGCAACGGGGGCGCCGCCCAGCAGTGGGAGTTGTACTACGAAAGCGGCTACCAACTGCGCAACACCAACTCCAACAAGTGCCTGGGGACGCCGAACGGAGCCAGTTCCGACGGCGCGAAGATGCAGATCCGAGACTGCGACGGCAGCAAGGCCCAGCAGTGGAAGTTCAACGTGCGCAGTGCCGGCCCGCTGGTGAACGCCGCATCAGGCAAGTGCGTGCACCTGCCGACCTTCGACAACAGCAAGGACGCCGTGCTGTCGACGTGCAACGGCTCCGCCGCGCAGAAGTTCCGGATCGTCGCCAAAACCCACACCGGTACCGCGCCGGCGAAGGCCGACGTCGACAAGGCGAAAGCCAGCATCACCGCCGCCCAGGCCGAAGCGAAGAAGCAGCTCGCCGCGGTCAAGGCGCAACTGACCACCGCGCAGAACGCCGCGACGACGTCGGACACCGCGCTCCAGGCCGCCTACGGCATCGCTGATGCGGCGGGTGCTCCGCGGGGCCGTGGTCTGCTGGTGGGCCTGCAGAAGGACCAGGTCACCAAGGGCTCGGCTGCCGCGCTCCAGGCGATGGTGAAGGCCGGCGAGACCGCCGAGGCCGCCACCCGAGCCGCAGCCGGGGACAGCGCGACCATCACGCAGCGCGCTGTGGCGCAGTCGGCGCAGTCAGCAACGGAATTCCGCAAGAAGGCCGCCGAGGTGGCGGAGCTGCAGGCCAAGGCCGCCGCAGACGCGGCCAAGCTGCACCGGGACAACGCCAGGCAGGACAAGGAGACAGCGGAAGCCAAGCTCGTGGTCGCGGTGAAGGCCGAGGGCGACGCGAAGGCGGCTGCCGCTGACGCACACGCCAAGCGACTTGCGGCGGAGGCCGAGGAGAAGACGGCCAAGGCGGAGAAGGAGAACGCCGCCGTCAGCCGGGCCGAGGCCGCCGAGCACCGTAAGAACGCCGATTCCGAGGCAGTCAAGGCCAAGGAGGCCAAGGACAAAGCCGAGGCCGCAGAGAAAACCGCCGGAAAGCGGCGCGACGACGCGGTCGCGGCCAAGGACCATGCAAAGGAGATGCGCGACGACGCGTGGGACGCCGAACAGAAGGCGGACGCAGCCCGCGCCAAGGCCGATGCCAAGGACGCCTACGCCGACTCCCTCGACTCCGGTGAAGCCGCCGATGCAGCCCGGGCTGCGGCGAACGACGCGGACAAGGCCGCCGACGACGCCGAAGCGGCGGCGGGCAGGGCCCGTTCGGAGGCGGATGCGGCTACGCAGGCTGCGGCTGACGCGGACGCGGCAGCCACCCGTGCGGAGGCCGCGGCCAAGCGCGCCCGCTCCGACGCAGACGCCGCGCAGGCGGCCAAGCTCAAGGCCGACGCAGCCGTGCGGACCGCCACCAGTGCCGCCGCGGACGCGATCACGGCTGCACAGCATGCCGCATCCGAGGCGCAGACCGCGGTGAAGCTCGCCGACGAGGCCGAGCAACATGCCAAGGACGCCAAGACCCAGGCAGACGCCGCCAAAGCCGAGGCCGGCAAAGCCCTCGCCGCCTCCGCAAAGGCAGCCGGATTCGCGCACGTCACCGCCCAGGCAGCCGTCGACGCCGGCAAGGCGGCCCAGCAGGTCGCCGCCCCCGCCAACGACGCCGTGGAGCTCGGTTCACCGTACGTCGACACAGATTCGGCAGCCGGTCTGGTGGTCCTGACCGGCCAGGGCTCGAAGACGATCGCGGAGCAGCAGCAGGCCGTCGCGGACGCGCACGCCAAGAACGCCGCCGCCGAGGCCGACGCCGCGAAGAACCTCGCGGACCAGGCCAAGGGCGACGCCAAGGAGGCCTACCAGCACGCGGCGAACGCAACCAAGTACGCGGCCACCGCCCGCACCTACTCCAAGGAAGCCCTCGGCTACGCAGCCGACGCCGCCAAGGCCGCCGCGGCGGCCCAGGCGTCACTGGCCCGCACCATCGAGTACGACCAGCAAGCCACCACCGACGCGGCAGCAGCCGACAAGGCCGCCGGCAACGCCGAGGGCTACGCCAAGGACGCCCGCGACTCCGCCGACGCTGCCGAACTCGACGCCGAAGCCGCCCGCTCCGCCGCCGCCCAGGCCGAACAGGACGCCAAGGACGCCCGCGCGGCGGCCGACCGCGCCGACGCGGCCGCGACCGAGGCCGAACAAGCAGCCAAGGACGCCGACAAGTACGCCAAGGAAGCCCAGGAAGCGGCAGATCGCACCGAACGGGAGCAGGCCAACAAGCAGGCGTCCGAAGGGTCCGGCACCGGCATCCCCGGCGTATTCGCCGTCCCGGACGAGTCCACCGTGGACATCGTCAGCTCCCAGCAGATCGGCGAGTGCCCCCCGATGCCGCAAGCGGCCATCACGGGCTGCGACGCCGCGTACAACCTGGTTGTCAACTACGAAGCCGACTTCTACCTCTGCACCGACGACCAGGCCCAGGCCACGGCCGACGGATGTCCGAAGCCGACGTGGCAGTTCCTCCAGCGGTCAACCCTGAAGAACATCAAGATCGACAACTGGCAGCACCACTTCTCCGGCAAGGACATCATCCGCGCCGGATGGCAGAGCCTCTTCGGCGACGTGGCCGGATCCATCCTGTTCTCGTTCTTCGCCGACGACATGATGGACTGCCTCCACGGCAGCGCCAGCGGCTGCGCCTGGGCCTATGCCAACTTCTTCCCTCTCGAAGGCGCGCTCAGCGACATCACCAAGGCGGTCAAGGCCCTAGACGCCGCCGCCAGGACCGGCGTCGGCTTCGAAGACGCCTACACGGCACTGCGCGGTCTGGAGGGCCTGTCGCCGCTGGCAAGGGAAGGAATCGGCGCCAAGGTCCTCGAGCAGCTGTACGAGACATGCACGAAGCGCAGCAGAGCCGCGTTCGCATTCTCCGCGAACAACGCCTGCGAAGGCATGATTCCGTACGCCGGTTCGGAGCTGGCCGTGGTCGCGTACAAGTTCCGGGTGGCCAGCGGACTCAGGTACAAGTTCGGCCGGAACATCGCGGTTGCGAGGGTGCCGGGATGGGCTGCGGCCACTGGCGCGAAGGACGACTTCGTCGTCTTCGCGAATATCCCCGATGGTCTTCACTCCGAGCAGGTGATCATACGGAAGCTGGAGGAAAAGGGGTTCAATAAGAACCAGATTTCGGAACTCTACAGCGAACGCAGCCCCTGTCAGAAAATGTGCTCTCCGCTCGTGCAGGGTATTCCGGTAACCTATTCGACTCCGGACGGACCCGGTGCGTACGATATGCTGGAATACATGATCGACATGTTCGAGCGTGGGAAGTTCGCCCGTTCCAAGCAACTGACTCAGTCTGAGTGACGCAGTAAGAGGGGTGCCGGAACGGTTTCCGGCGCTCCTCTTATCTCAAGCAATCACCACCGGTAAGGGATCAGGAGATGACCCGTTGAACTACAGAGATTCCGAGAATTGGGCCAGAGACGATGCACACGGTCATCCGTTCCCCTCGGAGGAAGACGTTGCCGCCGGGCATGAACTCGCGGCCCAGGTCTGCCGGGAATTGCACCGCGCTGGCATTCCCGCGTACATTGTGCATCCCCAAGTGACGAAACAGCCCGGTGCCCGGGTGGAAGTCGACGACAGCCAGGATGATCATGTCAGCGGACTCTACATTCGCTGGAGCGCACCGGGATTGGCAGAGGCTGGCATCAAGGCAGTGACAGAACGGCAGGACCCGGCAGCGCCGGAATGGAAACACCATGCCGATGTCATTCTCCTCATGCAGACGGCGCTGATCGGGATCCTTCGAGTGGCCGGCTTCTCCGCCGTACCTGCCGAGGAGGTCGACGACATTGCCCAGGGCGATGTCTACGTCCACGCCGGTACGCCATCGTCTTCGAATCCTGCACTGGCGGGCGGGGCCTGACGCCGGACCCTCAGGTCGGAGCGCGGGGGCGGCGGTGCCCTGTTGAGTCGGCACGGAGCGCGGTCCAGCGTTGCCACTGGTCCGTGTCTCCGTGCTACTCGCTGAACCCTGAATACCCGTTTCCGAGTACCGGGCTCTCCACTGCCTCTGCCGTATAGACACTGGTGGATGGCGCTGCACCGCGCGGGTCTGCAGCCCCGCCCGTACGCACCGGCACATCCTCTAGTACTCGAGCAGCGGTTCGCTATCTCGCCCGCATCTTCCGCCCTGGGCGAGCGAGCAGGCCGTGCGGCTGTGCCGTGAGCGGCTGCTCGCGGCGGCGAGGGACGCCACCGAGCCGCTGCACCGCGAACG
>NZ_BMSK01000046.1 GCF_014649115.1 Streptomyces eurythermus
ACCATCTTGATCACACCCGCAACCCCAGCAGCCGCCTGCGCATGACCGATGTTCGACTTCAACGACCCCAACCACAAAGGCCGATCAGCAGACCTACCCCGCCCGTACGTCGCCAACAACGCCTGCGCCTCGATCGGATCCCCCAACCGAGTCCCCGTCCCATGCGCCTCCACCACATCCACATCACCCGCAGTGAGCCGCGCATCGGCCAGAGCCCGAGCAATCACCCGCTCCTGCGACGGACCACTCGGCGCGGTCAACCCATTACTCGCACCGTCCTGGTTCACCGCCGAACCCCGCACCACCGCCAGCACCCGATGCCCACGACGCCGCGCATCCGACAACCGCTCCACCGCCAGCACGCCCACACCCTCGGCCCAGCCCGTCCCATCAGCCGCATCCGAGAACGCCTTGCACCGGCCGTCAGCCGCCAACCCACGCTGCCGCGAGAACTCCACGAACACCGTGGGCGTCGCCATCACGGTGACGCCGCCGGCCAGGGCGAGGTCGCACTCTCCCCGGCGCAGCGCCTGCACCGCCAAGTGCAACGCCACCAACGACGACGAACACGCCGTGTCCACCGACACCGCGGGGCCCTCGAGCCCCAGCACATACGAGATACGACCCGACGCCACGCTTCCGGACGTCCCGGTGCCGAAGTAGCCGCCCATGTCGTCCGTGGCGGTCGTTTGCCCGCTGCCGTAGTCGTGGTACATCACTCCCGCGTACACGCCGGTACGGCTGCCGCGCAGGGTGTGCGGATCGATACCCGCCCGCTCCAGCGCCTCCCACGACGTCTCCAGCAGCAACCGCTGCTGCGGATCCATCGCCACCGCCTCACGGGGTGAGATCCCGAAGAACTCCGCGTCGAACTCCCCCGCCCCATGCAGGAAACCCCCCTCCCGCACATACGACGTCCCCACCGCATCCGGATCCGGGTCGTACAGCCCCTCCACATCCCACCCACGATCCACCGGGAACCCCGACACCGCATCCGTCCCCGCGACCACCAGATCCCACAGATCCTCCGCGGAACCCACCCCGCCCGGGAAGCGACACGCCATCCCCACGATCGCGATCGGCTCGTGAGCCTCCTCCTCGACCCGGCGCAACTTCTCCTGGGTCTCGTGGAGTTCCACCATGGCGCGGCGGAGGTAGTCGCGTAGCTTCGCCTCGGTGGTGGCGGAACCGTTCGGGGAGTCGGACTCGTTCGTGGACACAGTTCTCCTGAGAAGGTGTCGTAGTGCGGTCGTCGCCTCAGGGCGCGTGCATCGGCGGGGTGGTCACTGCCGGAATCCGTTGTCGAGCAGGTCGAACAGCTCGTCGTCGGACGCCGTTCGCAGGCGATTCCCCACCGCCTCGCCCGGATCGACGGGTTCGACGGACTCGATGGACTCGATGGACTCGACGGCTGGGGCGCCGCCGTGACCGCCGTGGCCATCGGGAGCGTCGGTGGCCGGTCGCCCCGGCCTGGTGAGGGCCGCGAGCAGTGCTTCGAGTCGTCGGGTGATACGGCCCCGCAGCACGTCGTCGTCGTTGACGGATGCCGCGAGTGTGTCGTCGAGTTGGTCCTGGAGCCGGTCGAGGGTGCCGAGTACGGCTGTCCCGGGGCCGGGCAGCTGCCGGTCGAGGAACACCGCGAGGGCCTGCGGCGTCGGATGGTCGAAGACCATCGTGGCCGGGAGGCGCAATCCGGTGGCCGCGGCGAGCCGGTCGCGCAGTTCCACCGCCGTGAGCGAGTCGATGCCGAGTTCCCGGAAGCTGCGGTCACGGGTGATGGCCGTGGGGTCGTCGTGTCCGAGCACAGCCGCGACGTCCGCGCGGATCGCCTCGTCGAGTACGGCCGCCCGTTCGGCGCGGGAGGCGCCGGCGAGGCGTTCGGCGAGCGTGGCCGTGCCCCGCCGGCCGGTGCCGGGCGCGTGCGTCGCGGTCGAGACCGACCCGGAGGAGGCAGCGGAGGCAGAGGCGGCAGGGGGTGCGGCGAGGGAGCGCAGCACGTCGGGAATCCGTTCGGGGTCGTCGTGGTCGCGCAGGGCGGCCGGGTCGACCCGTATCGGCAGGAGCACCGTCGCGTCCGCCGGCCCGCCGGCCGCGGCGTCCAGCACGGCGAGGCCCTCGGCGCGGTGGAGGGGAAGGATCCCGGTGCGCCGCAGCCGGGCCGCGTCCACGTCGGTGAGGGTGCCGGCCATGCCGCTGTCCCAGGGCCCCCAGGCGAGGGACACGGCCGGCAGGCCCTCGGCCCGGCGGCATACGGCGAGCGCGTCGAGGTAGGCGTTGGCCGCGGCGTAGGCGGACTGGCCGGCGCTGCCCAGGGTCGCGGCGGCGGAGGAGTAGAGCACGAAGGCGGACAGGGGCAGGTCCTTGGTCAGTTCGTGGAGGTGCCAGGCGGCGTCGGCCTTGGGGCGCAGTACACCGTCCAGGCGCTCGGGGTTCTGCCCGGTGACGACGCCGTCGTCCAGGACGCCGGCGGTGTGGAGCACGGCGGTCAGCGGCCGGTCGGCGGGGATGCCGTCGAGCACGGCGCTCAGGGCGTCGCGGTCGGCCGCGTCGCACGCCACGACGTCGGCGCGGGCTCCGAGCGCGGCCAGTTCACCGACGAGTTCGTCCACGCCGGGCGCCGCCGGTCCGCGCCTGCTGAGCAACAGCAGGTTGCGTACGCCGTGGACGGCCGCGAGGTGCTTCGCCGCGATGGCCCCCAGGCTGCCCGTGCCGCCGGTGATGAGGACAGTGCCCTCTGCGGCGGGCCAGACCGGTGCGGCGGCGGTGCCGGAGTCGGCACCGCCCACGTCGGCACGGCTCACATCGGCATGGTCCACGTCGGCACGGTCCGCATCGGTACGGTCCCCATCGGCGCGGACGAGCTCCGCGGGGGCCGGTTCGGCGGGGCCGGAGTCGACACGGATCAGTGCGGGCCGCAGCAGGGCCCCGTCACGGACTGCCAGCCGGCCGCCGAGAGCGGCGGCCTCGGCCAGGGCGTTCCGGGAGGCGGGGGTGCCGTCGGTGTCGACGAGGGCGAGGCGGCCCGGGTGTTCCGCCAGCGCGGAGCCGAGCAGCCCCCAGACTGCCGCGGCTGCCGGATCGATGCTGCCGTCCCCCGTGTCCACGGCACGGCGGGTGACGAAGGTGAGGCGCCGCTCGGCACGGAGACGCGCGTCGTTCCGGTCCGCTTCGTCCTGGTAAGCATGGCTTTGGGGCGTGTCGTCCTGGTCCGCGTCTCCGATCCAGCGCTGGACGAGGGTGAGGGCCCGCCGGACCGCGTCGCGTGCCGCGTCCGGGTCGGTGCCCGGTGCGCCGCCGAGGTCGACGAGGAGCGGGAGCCGATCCCGGCGGCTCTCCTCGGCCGCCTTGGCGAAGAGTTCCTCGTCGGTGGCGTCGGCCCAGCGTACGGGCATGTCCTCGTGTCCGGGTGCGGCCACGGCCGGGGCGGGCCGGCCCGGGAGGGCGGTCCAGCGCAGCCGGTGCAGCGGCAGGTGGGCGGCTCCCGCGGCGGCGAGGCCGTCGGTGTCGGGGCGGCGCAGGGCGAGCGCGTCCACCGTGAGGACCACGCGGCCGGCGGCGTCGGTGGCCGTGACCGCGACCGTACCGGTTCCCGCGGCGCCGGACGCGGGAGTGATGCGCACACGCAGGGCATCGGCGCCCGGGCCGTGCAGACGCGCGCCGGTCCACGTGAAGGGCACGAGGCCGTGCTCCAGGTCGAGGCCCGGTGCGGCGGCGTGGAGCGCGGCGTCCAGGAGCGCGGGGTGGACGGCGTAGCGGCCGGCTTCGTCGGCGTACCCGTCGGGCAGGCGGACGTCGGCGAAGACCTCGGTGCCACACCGCCAGGCGGCGGACAGGCCCCGGAAGGCGGGCCCGTACCCGATGCCCGCGGCGGCGAAGCGCTCGTACTCGGACGTGATGTCGAGGGGCTGGGCGTTCTCCGGAGGCCATGTGGTGTCGAACGGCGGCCGGTCGGCGGGCCGTTCGTCCGCGCCGGCGAGGGTGCCGGAGGCGTGGCGCGTCCAGCGGCCGTCCCCGGACGCCTCGGACGCGTCCGAGTGGATCTGCAGGGTGCGCTCGCCGTGCTCGTCCGGCGCTCCGAGTGTGACGCGCAGGCGTACCGCCGCGTGCTGCGGCAGCACCAGCGGTGTCTCCAGGACGAGTTCGGAGACGGTGCTGCGGACAGGGCGGGCGGTCGCCGTGACCGCGGAGGCGAAGGCGGAGGCGGTGGCGTACGGGGTGTCGGCGACGTACTGGGCGAGTTCCAGCAGAGCGGTTCCCGGTACGACCACCTGGCCGCGCACCGTATGGTCGGCCAGCCATGGGTGGCTCCGGGTGGACAGGCGGCCGGTCCACACCGTGCCCTGTCCGTCGGGAAGGACCACGGCGGCGGACAGCAGGGGGTGCGGGCTGTCGTCCAGCCCCATCGCCTTCGGGTCGAACGCCGCCGGAGCGTCGAGCCAGTAGCGCCTGCGCTGGAAGGGGTAGGTGGGCAGACCGGCTGCCACCCGGGCTGCGGCGCCGTCGGGGCGGTCCGGCGGGGCCGCCGGCGTGACGGGCACACCGTGGGCGTACATCTCGGCCACCGCGCGGGTCAGGGCGTCCGTCTCGCCGTGCCCCCGGCGCAGCACCGGGACGGTGAGCGGGGCGGCCGTCGCGTCCTGAGCGGTCTGCCGCACGGTGTCGTCGTCGAGGCAGGAGCGGGCCATGGCGGTGAGCACCGCGTCGGGCCCCACCTCCAGGAAGGTGTCGATGCCGTCGGCACGCAGGCCGCGCACGCCATCGAGGAACCGCACCGGCTCGCGCACGTGGCGGACCCAGTGGTCCGGGGTGCACGGATCAGCGGCAGCGCCGTTCTCCATGGTCAGGTTCGACATGACAGGAAGCGTCGGTCGCCGGTAGCGCAGTGCGCGAGCAACTCGTTCGAACTGTGTCAGCATGCCGTCCATGCGGGGCGAGTGGAAGGCGTGGCTGACGGTGAGCCGCTTGGTGTCCCGGCCGCGTGACCGCCACAGGCCGACCAGGTCCAGCACGGCTTGTTCGTCGCCCGAGACCACGACGGACGAGGGGCCGTTGACGGCGGCGAGCGCGATCTCCGCCTCCCTGCCCGCCAGGTACGGTGCCATTTCGGCCTCGCTCGCCGCGACGGCGGCCATCGCGCCTCCGTGCGGCAGTTCCTGCATGAGGCGGCCGCGTGCGGTGACCAGGGCGCAGGCATCGGCGAGGTCGAGGATCCCGGCGACGTGGGCGGCGGCGATCTCACCGACGGAGTGGCCCATGACCGCGTCCGGGCGTATGCCCCATTCCTCGGTCAGCAGCCGGAAGAGGGAGACCTCCAGGGCGAAGAGCGCGGGCTGGGTGTACGCCGTACGGTCCAGCAGTCCGGCTTCCGTTCCGGTTCCGTCGCTGTCCCCGCTGCCGGCCTCGTCCCCGGTTCCGATTCCGGTTCGGCCTCCGGCGCTGCTCCCGCTCCCGGCCCGGGCGGGCTCGTGCCGGGCCTCACCGAACATGACGGTACGCAGCGGCCGGTCGAGGTGCCGGTCCATCTCGGCGCAGACGGCGTCCAAGGCGCGCGCGAAGGCGGGGAACCGGTCGTAGAGCTCCCGTCCCGCGCCCGGGCGCTGGCTGCCCTGGCCGGAGAAGAGGAAGGCTGTCCGGCGCTCGGCGGCCGCCTCTCCCGTGACGACCCGGGCACCGGCGGCGGCCGGCCCCGGCTCCTGTCCGTCGGCGAGCGCCCGCAGTCCGCTCAGCAGGGTTTCGCGGTCCTCGCCGAGGACGACGGCCCGGTGGCGGAAGGCGGTGCGGCGGTGGGCCAGGGCACTCGCCACAGCGGCCGGCTCGGCCTCGAGACCGCTGAGGTGCGTGTGGAGGCGGTCCGCCTGTTCCCGCAGCGCGGCGCGGTTGCGGCCCGAGACCGTCCACATCACGGAGGCCGTGTCGCGGCGGCTGGCGGGGGCGGCGGTGACCGCGCCCGACACCTCGGCCGACGCCTCGGCCAGCTCCACTGCCGACTCCACGGCGGGCTCCACCCGGACCTTCGCCTCGGGCTCGGCCCTGGACTCCGCCCGCCGCTTGTCACCTGGTTCCGCTTCGGACTCCGCTCCCCGGCCTGCCTCGGGCTTCCCTCCCCGTTCCGCTTCGGTCTCCGGGGCGGCGGCGCTCTCCAGAATCACATGCGCGTTGGTGCCGCTGGCCCCGAAGGACGACACGCCGGCGCGCAGCGGCTCGCCGTCGCCGCGGCGCGGCCAGGGCACCGGCCGGGTCAGCAGCTCCACCGCGCCCGACGACCAGTCCACGTGCGACGACGGCGCGTCCACGTGCAGCGTGCGCGGCAGCACGCCGTGGCGCATGGCGAGCACCGTCTTGATCACGCCCGCGACACCGGCTGCCGCCTGCGTGTGGCCGATGTTGGACTTCAGCGAGCCGAGCCACAGGGGCCGGTCGGCGGGCCGGTCGCGGCCGTACGTGGCGAGGAGTGCCTGGGCCTCGATCGGGTCGCCGAGCCGGGTGCCGGTGCCGTGCGCCTCGACGGCGTCGATCTGGTCGGGTCCCAGACCCGCCTGCGCGAGGGCGGCCCGGACGACCCGCTGCTGTGCCAGGCCGTTCGGCGCGGTCAGGCCGTTGCCCGCACCGTCCTGGTTGACCGCCGAACCACGGATGACGGCCAGGACGGGCCGGCCCTCGCGGCGGGCGTCGGAGAGGCGTTGCAGCAGGACCATCCCGGCGCCCTCACCGAAACCCGTGCCGTCGGCGGCGTCGGCGAACGCCTTGCACCGTCCGTCGGCGGCCAGTCCGCGCTGGCGGGAGAAGTCGATGAACATCGTCGGTGTCGACAGCACGGTCGCCCCGCCCGCGAGCGCGAGGTCGCACTCGCCCAGCCGCAGCGCCTGCGCGGCCAGGTGCAGCGCGACCAGCGACGACGAGCAGGCGGTGTCGATCGTGACGGCAGGCCCGCGCAAGCCGAGGGCGTACGAGACGCGGCCCGACGCGACGCTGCCCGCGCTGCCGTTGACGAGGTATCCCTCCAGATCGGCGGGCGTACCGGAGGCCGGCCGGTGGAGCAGTCGGGCGCCGTAGTCGTCGTACATGACGCCCGCGTACACACCGGTACGGCTGTCCCTCACGGTCGTCGGGTCGATGCCGGCGCGTTCCAGGGCTTCCCAGGACGTCTCCAGCAGCAGCCTCTGCTGCGGGTCCATGGCCAGTGCCTCGCGCGGGGAGATACCGAAGAACTCGGGGTCGAAGCCGGCGCAGTCGTCGAGGAACCCTCCTTCGCGGGCGTAGCTGGTGCCCGTGGAAGCGGGGTCGGGGTCGTAGAGCGCCGCCAGGTCCCAGCCGCGGTCCTCGGGCAGCCCGGACACGGCGTCCGTCCCCGTTTCGAGGAGCCGCCACAGGTCCTCGGGAGTCGTCACCCCGCCGGGGAGGCGGCAGCTCATCGAGACGATCGCGATCGGCTCGCGGGAGCCGTCCTCCAGTTGCTTGAGCCGTTCCCGCGTGCTGATCAGCTCGGCGGTGAGCCGCTTGAGGTACTCGCGGGCCTTGTCGTCCCGGGCCCTGTCGTCGCTCACAGTTGCTCCTCGATGAAGGCGAAGAGGTCGTCGTCGCTCGCGGAGTCGAGCCGTTCCTCGACGGCCGCCCGCGTACCGGTGGGGTCCTCGCCGGACCGTGATGGGCCGTCGGTGGCATCGGACGCCGCTCCGGCGGCACCGACCGCCAGGAGCGCGGCCTCCAGTCGCCTGCGGACCACGGCGCGCCTGCTGTCGTCCGCGTCCATGTCCGCCACGGCGGTCAGCAGTGTCTCCAGACTCGACAGGGCCGCGGCTGCCGTGTCCTCGCCCCCGCCGGCCAGGCCGAGTTCCGTGCCGATGTGCTCCGCGACGGCCCGCGGGGTCGGGTGGTCGAACACGATGGTCGCGGGGAACCGCAGTCCGGTGGCGGCGTTCAGCTGGTTGCGCAGCTCCACGGACATCAGCGAGTCGAAGCCCGCGTCCCGGAACGGACGCCCCGGCTCCACCGCGGCGGGGCCCGAGTACCCCAGGACCTTCGCCACTTGGGTCCTGACCAGCTGGAGCAGTTCACGTCCGCGCGCGGGTTCGTCGAGGGCCGCGAGCCGCTCGGCGAGTTCCCCCGGCGTGACGGCCGCCGAGGCACGGGCGTCCTCGGTGGCCGACGCGCCGTGCCGCGCTGCCGCCGTCCGCCGCACCGCGGCCGCCGGCACGAGGGTCCGCAGGAGTACGGGTACGGCTTCGGGGCCGTGGGCCGCGCGCTCCCGGGCCAGGGCCGCCTGGTCCAGCCTCATCGGTACGAGGAGGGCGTGGTCCGGTGCCAGCGCGAGGGCGCGGTCGAAGAGCGCGAGCCCTTGCTCGTCGGGCATCGGGGCAATGCCGGAGCGCCTCATGCGCCGCAGGTCCCGCTCCGCCAGGTGACCCGTCATCCCGGTGGCCTCGCCCCACAGGCCCCAGGCGAGGGACAGCGCGGGCAGCCCGTGGGCGCGACGACGGTGTGCCAAGGCGTCCACGAACGTGTTGGCGGCGGCGTAGTTGGCCTGTCCGGGCCGTCCGAGGAGCCCGGCGGCTCCGGAGAACAACACGAACGCCGCCAGCCTCCGGTCCGCGGTGAGCTCGTGCAGATGGAGAGCGGCATCGGCCTTGGAGCGCAGCACGGAGTCGATACGGTCCGGGTCGAGCGCCTCGATCGCGCCGTCGTCGAGGACTCCGGCCGCGTGCACCACGCCGGTGAGCGGACGCGAGCCGGGGATGCCGGCGAGCACCGAGCGCAACGCGTCGCGGTCCGCCGCATCGCAGGCGACGAGCTCCGGTTCCGCGCCCTGCTCCCGCAAGTCCGCCATCAGCTCGGCGCCCCCGGGGGCCGCGGCGCCGCTGCGGCTCAGCAGCAGCAGGTGGCGTACGCCGTGGCGCCGCACCAGGTGCCGTGCGAACAGGCGGCCCAGCGTGCCGGTGGCACCGGTGACCACCACGGTTCCGTCACCGAGGCGAGGCGCGTCGGCCGCCGGGCCGGTTGCGGCTGGGGCACCGGAGGCACGGACGGTATCGAGGTCACGGACGGCAACGGGCTCACGGACGGCAGCGGGGCTGTCGGGGTCGCCTGCCGGTTCCTGCGTACGTACCAGGGCCGGCGCGTACAGCGTGCCCTCGCGCACCGCGAGCTGGGGCGACCCCTCGGCGATCTCGCGCAGGGCGACCGGGATCGCCGACGCCGACGCGTCGTGGCCGTCCACATCGAGGAGCCCGAAGCGTCCGGGGTGCTCGGACTGCGCCGAACGCAGCAGCCCCCACAGCCCCGAAGAGGCCAGCGCGGGCACGTCCTCGTCCGGGCCGGCGGCCACCGCGCGTTCCGTCAGCACGACGAGCCGGACATCGGCGAGCCGTTCGTCGGCCAGCCACTCCTGGACGAGGGCCAGCCCCTGCCGCAGGACCGCCCGCGCTTCCGCGTCGACGGACCGGCCGGGCAGGTCGTCGGGCAGCCGGTGGGGACCGAAAGCGACCACGACGGCCTCCGGTACGACACCGGCCGCGTCGAGGTCGCGGCGCAGGTCGTCGAGGCCCGCGTACGCGGTGAACCCGGCCGCCTCGGCTTCGCCGCCGTGCGGGAGCCGGGCCTGGAGCCGGTCACCACCGATCAGCGCCCAGCGCACCGGCGGGTCGGCCGGCCGCGCACGGACCGCGCGCCACGCGACCTGGTAGAGAGGGGCAGCAGCAGCCGAAGCACCCAGAGCGGCGGCGAGGCGGTCACGCTCCACGGGACGCATGGCCAAAGCGTCGAGCGAGAACACCGGGGCTCCGGACAGGTCCACGGCCTGGCACGACAGGGCTCCGTCAGCGTCCCGGGCCAGCCGGACGCGCACCGTGTCCGCGCCCGGCGCGTGCACGGTCATGCCGCGCCAGACGAACGGCAGCAGCAGGCTGTCGTCCGGCACCTCGAACAGGCCGCCCGCCATCCACGGCTGGAGCGCGGCGTCGAGGAGCGCGGGGTGGACCGCATGGCGCGGGGCGTCGGCCACCACCCGGCCGGGGAGCCGCACCTCGGCGAAGACCTCGCCGTCGCGGCACCAGACCGACCGCAGGCCGTGGAACACCTCGCCGTACTCGTATCCCAGCTCGGAGAACCGCTCGTACAGCGCTGCCGGCTCGACGGGTACGGCGCCGGCGGGCGGCCATGCCGCGCCGGCCCATGCGTCCGGCGCCGGCCCGCTGTCTCCCTCCGGGCGCCGCACGCCCACCGGGGCCAGCACGCCCACGGCGTGCAGTGTCCAGGGGGCTTCGTCCTCGTCCGTACCGAGGCCGCCGGCTCCGGAGACGCCGGGCTCGTCCGGCTGCGCGTGCACTGACAGCCGGCGCCTGCCCGACTCGTCGGCGTCCGCGACACGGACCTGGAGCCGCACCCCACCGCGCTCCGGCAGGACCAGCGGTGCTCGGACCTCCAGCTCCTCGACCACGGGGCACCCGGCCGCCGAGCCGGCCTGCAAGGCGAGTTCGACGAACGCGGTACCGGGCAGAAGCGCGGTACCGGACACCGCGTGGTCGGTCATCCAGGCGTGGGTGGCGAGGGACAGCCGCCCGGCGAGCATCACCTCTCCCGATCCCGCCGGCCGGAACGCACCGGCGAGGAACGGATGCTCCTGCCACGTCATGCCGAAGCGGGCCGCCGCAAGGTCCCCGACGCCTGCTGGGGAGGTCTCGGCCCAGTAGTGCTGACGTTGGAAGGGGTAGGTGGGCAGGTCGACCCGGCGGGCGGTCAGACCGTGTGCGGCATACGCGGCCTTCCAATCGACCCCGACGCCGTGGACGAAGGCTTCCGCCATCGAGGTCCACAGCCGGCGCAGACCACCCTCACCCTTGCGCAACGTGCCGGTGACGACGATCTCCCGGTCCGGGCCCGTCCGGTCGGCGAGCTCCTGGACTCCGATGGTGAGCACCGGATGGGCACTGGCCTCGATGAACACACCGAACCCGTCAGCCAACAGCAGATCAACCGTCTCCGCGAACCGGACACGCGAGCGCAGATTGCGATACCAGTAGCCCGCGTCCGTGCGCACCAGCCGGCCCGGCTCCACGGTGGAGTAGAACGAGATCTCCGGCTCCCGCGCCACCACCGGCGCCAGCAGATTGGCGAGTTCCGCCTCGATCGCCTCCACCTGCGCGGAATGCGAAGCGTAATCCACCGGGATCCGACGAGCCCGAACGCCGTCGCGCTCGCAGGCTTCCAGGAACTCGGTTATCGCGTCGGCGTCTCCCGACACCACCGTGATCGCAGGCCCGTTCACCGCAGCGACACCTAGACGGTCCGACCAACCGGACAGCCGCTCCTCAACCACGTCGGCGGGCAACGCCACCGACGCCATCCCACCCGCACCCGCCAACACCCGCCCGATCACCTGCGAACGCAACGCCACCACCCGCGCCCCGTCCTCCAAACTCAACGCACCGGATACAACGGCAGCGGCGATCTCCCCCTGCGAATGACCCACCACCGCATCCGGCCTCACACCCGCGCTGGCCCACACCTCAGCCAGCGACACCATCACCGCCCACGTCACCGGCTGCACCACATCCACCCGCTCAAGCCCCTCACCCGAGCGCACCACCTCCAACAAATCCCACTCCACCAACGGGCTCAGCGCGGCAGCACACTCACCCATACGAGCCGCGAACACCGGTGACATGTCGAGTAGTTCGGCGCCCATACCGGCCCACTGCGTCCCCTGACCCGGGAACACCAACACCGACCGGCCCACCGAACCAGCCACACCCGACACCACCGGGGTCTTCAAACCCTCCAGCAGTTCCTCACGCCCGGACGCGACCACCACCGCCCGGTGACCGAACACCGAACGCTGAACCGCAGACCACCCCACCTCGCCCACACCCAGCCCGCCATCGGACTCCACCAAGGCGGCCAGACGCCCCAGACCTGCGTCCAGAGCCTTCGTCGAAGCACCCGACAGCACCACCGGAACAGGGTGTTTGACCGGCCCAGACACCGCCGCAGCACCCCCCGGTTCCTCGGGGGCCTGCTCCAGAACCACATGCGCGTTCGTTCCGCTCACCCCGAACGCCGACACCGCCGCCCTGCGCGCACGCTCCACCACCGGCCACGCACGCGCCCGCGTCAACACCTCCACCCCACCCGA
>NZ_BMSK01000047.1:0-7077 GCF_014649115.1 Streptomyces eurythermus
GATCGCGCCCCGCAGCCGTACCGTGTCCCGATCCCCCGGCCTCCCCACGGGCCCCGCACCAGCGACGACCCGAGCGGAGCCATCCCCAGGAACAGGCGTCCCGCTGCCGGCACCACCGTCCGGCACCCCGCCCCTCTCCCCCACGATCGCGCCCCGCAGCCGTACCGTGTCCCGATCCCCCGGCCTCCCCGAGGGCCCGGCACCAGCGACGGCCTGAGCGGAACCATCCGCAGGGGCGGGCGTCCCGCGCCCGGTACCGCCGCCCGGCAGCCCGCCGTACTTCCGCTCCCGTCCTCCCGGCGCACAGTCCCGTCTCTCTCCGCCATGGATGCCGCTCGCGCCCGTCTCTCGCACCTCCGCGCTCCTCGTGCCGTCGGCCGGTGGCTTCGGGGCTGTGCGGGGCGTGGGGGTGCTGCCGGGCGGGGTTCGGGGGGTGTTCATGCCGGCCTCCTCGGTGGGTGCGGGAGGTGGTGGAGGACGGTGGCCAGCGTGCGGGCGGTGGTGGGCCAGCCGGCGAGCGTGGTGCGGCGGCCGCGGGCCGCGGCCTTGAGGCGGCGCCGTACGTCGGGGTCGGCGAACCAGCGGCGCAGCGCGGCGGCGAGCGCGGTGGGGTCCTCCGGCGGGACGAGGATGCCGGGCACCCGGCCGTCGGGGGCGCGGCCGACCGCCTCGGGCAGGCCGCCGACGTCGGTGGTGAGGACCGGGACGCCCCGGGCGAGGGCCTCGGTGACCGCCATGCCGTAGGTCTCGGCGCGGGAGGGCAGGACCACCAGGTCGGCGGCGGCGTAGGACGCGTCCAGGTCGGCGCCGGAGCGGGGGCCGGTCAGCCGCAGGCGGTCGGTGAGGCCGTGGCGGGCGGCCGACTCCCGCACCCGGTCCGCGTATCCGGGGTCCTGGCCGAGGCCGCCGACGCACTCGCAGGTCCACGGCAGGTCCCGGACCTCCGCGAGCGCCTCCACCAGCCGGTGCTGTCCCTTGCGCGGGGTCACGGCGGCCACGCACAGCAGCCGGGAGACGCCGTCGGTGCCGGGCGCGAGGGGCGCGATGTCGGCGCCGGGCGCGGCCACGTGCACCCGGTCGGGCGCGAGCCCGTGGTGGGAGACGAGCCGGCGGCCCGCCCAGTCGCTGGTGGCGATCACCGCGCCCGCCGCCCGCAGCACCGCCCGCTCACGGGCGTCGAGGGCTGCGGCGACGGCCGGGTCCAGGCCGGTCTCGTCGCCGAGCGGCAGATGGACGAGGACGGCGAGGCGCAGCCGTCCGGCCTCGGGCACGACGATCTCGGGGACGCCGCACGCGACGAGGCCGTCCAGGAGGACGACGGTGTCGTCCGGCAGGTCCCGCAGGGTGCGGGCGAGGCGGTCGCGGGCGGGGCCGTCCGGGCGGGGCCAGCCGCCCGGGACGGCGTGCGGGGTGACCAGCCAGCCGAAGCCGGGCAGGTCCAGGCGGATCCGGCGGTCGTAGGCGTTGCCGCCGCTGGGCGCGGCCGGGTCGTCGACGCCGCCCGGCATCACGAAGTGCGCGGTGCGCAGGGACATGGGAACGGTCCGGGTGGTGTCCGGGGCGGCGGCCGGGTGGGGGCGGCGGCCGCGGCGCGCGGTCAGGCCGGTCACAGGGCACGCTCGTAACTCGCCCAGGCGATGTGCGACTCGTGCAGGGTGACGGTGATCCCCGCGAGGTCCTTGGCGCCCTCCCCCAGCCCGCCCTTGGCGATCCGTTCGGCGAGCCGGTCGGCGATGACCTTGGCGAGGAACTCGGTGGAGGTGTTGACGCCCTGGAAGTCGGGTTCGTCGTCGAGGTTGCGGTAGTTCAACTCTTCGACGACCGCGTGCAGTTCGCGGGTGGCCAGGCCGATGTCGACCACGATGCCGTCCTCGTCCAGCTGTGCGCGGCGGAACGTGGCGTCCACGAGGAACGTGGCGCCGTGCAGGCGCTGCGCGGGTCCGAAGACCTCGCCGCGGAAGCTGTGGGCGATCATGAGGTGATCGCGGACGGTGATGCTGAACAACGGACGACCCTCCCGGTGCGGCGCGTCTGGTCCCCCGCGCTTGCCCGCCGGGGGATGCCGTGTAGTACGGCTTGTCGCTTCCCCGTGTTCAGCCCTCTCTCACTCCGTTCTCAGGTCGGGCCGGTCCCGGTGTAGCGGATGCGGTGGCACAGGGCGGGCAGCTCGCCGGACGCCAGCTTCGGCAGGACGGACGGGAGTTCCTCGAAGGGGCTCTCGCCGGTGACGAGGGCGTCCAGCGCGGGGTCGGCGAGCAGGTCCAGGGCGAGTGCCATCCGGTCGGCGTAGGTGCGGCCGGGCCGGGCGGCCGGGGAGACGGTGCCGACCTGGCTGCCGCGGAGGGTGAGCCGGCGGGAGTGGAAGGCCTCGCCGAGCGGCAGGGCCACGCTCCGGTCGCCGTACCAGCTCAGTTCCACGACCGTGCCCTCGGGGGCGAGCAGGGCCAGGGACCGGGTGAGGCCGGCCTCGGTGGCGCTGGCGTGCACGACGAGGTCGCGGTCGCCGAGGGCGTCGGCGGGGCGGGCGAAGTCCACGCCGAGTGCCCGCGCGGTCGCCTCACGGGCCGGGTCGGCGTCGACCAACTGGAGCCGGACGCCGGGGAACCGGGCGAGCAGCGCGGCGACCGCGCAGCCGACCATGCCGCCGCCGACCACCGTGATCCGGTCGCCGATCAGCGGTGCCGCGTCCCACAGGGCGTTGACGGCGGTCTCCACGGTCCCGGCGAGGACGGCCCGTTCGGCGGGCACCCGTTCGGGTACCACGGTGACGGCGCTCGCCGGGACGACGTAGCGGCTCTGGTGCGGGTACAGGCAGAACACCGTACAGCCGGTCAGCGCGGCCGGGCCCTGTTCCACCACGCCGACGCTGAGGTAGCCGTACTTCACCGGGCCCGGGAAGTCGCCCTCCTGGAACGGCGCGCGCATCACGGTGTGCTGGCTTTGGGGCACCCCGCCGCGGAAGACGAGCGTCTCGGTGCCCCGGCTCACCCCGGAGTACAGGGCACGCACCAGGACCTCGTCCGGGGCGGGTTCGGGCAGGGTGACGTCGCGGAGTTCCCCGTGGCCGGGCGAGCGGAGCCAGAACGCGCGGGCGGAGCGGTGCATCGGCGTCCTCCTGAACGATCGGGAAGCTGTTCACGTACCGGGTGGTGCACAGGCCGCGCACAGTACGCGGCGCTGATCGACTCTGTCACTCGGCCGGAGGGTGTGCGGTGGCCCTGAACGACATGTACGACGCGAGGCTGCGGCAGGAGACCGCCGTGGGGGCGGGTGCGCAGGTGCTGCTGCTGGCGTCGCTCGGCCCGGCGACCGGCATGGGGCCGGCCGGCTGGCTGACCGGGCTCGCCTTCGCGTTCGCCACCTGGGCGGTGCTCCGCCGTGCCGGACACCGCTCCCGGCTGCGGTGCCTCGGGCCGGCGAACCGGGTCACGCTGGGCCGGGCCGGTCTGGTCGGCGGGGTGACGGCACTGGTCGCGGACTCCTTCGCGAGCGCACCGCCGGTGACGGTGCTGGTCGCCCTGACCGCGGTGGCGCTGCTGCTGGACGGCGTGGACGGCCGGGTGGCCCGGCGCACCGGCACCGCCTCGGCGCTGGGCGCGCGGTTCGACATGGAGGTGGACGCCGTCCTGATCCTGGTGCTCAGCGTGTACGTGTCGGCGCGGCTGGGGCCATGGGTGCTGCTGATCGGCGCGATGCGCTACGCGTTCGTCGCGGCGGCCCGGTGCGCGCCGTGGCTGAGCGCACCGCTGCCGCCGTCCTTCGCCCGCAAGACCGTCGCCGCCGCGCAGGGCGTGTGCCTGCTGGTGGCGGGCGCCGGACTGCTGCCCTACCCGGCGGACCTCGCGGTCGTGCTGCTCGCGCTGGGTTCGCTGGTGTGGTCGTTCGGGCGGGATGTGCGGTGGCTGTGGCGCACCGCGCGGGCGGCGAGCGGGGTGCGGACCGGTGGGGGGCGGCTGCCGGAACCGGCGGGGCACTGAGCGCCGTTCACCAGGCGTTTGCGTTGCATGCACTCCTTCTTCCGGAGTCGCAGGACGGGGCGGGGACCGCGGAGGCCGCGGCGGTTCGACTCCCGGCGACGGTCCATGGCTTGCGGATCAGTCGAGCGTCCACTTCTGGTTGGCACCGCCGTTGCAGGACCACAACTGCAGCAAGGTGCCGTTGGCCGTTCCCGCGCCGGTGGCGTCCAGGCAGAGGCCGGACTGGTCACCGGTGATCGTGCCGTCGGCGTGGATCGTCCACTTCTGGTTGCCGCCGCCGTTGCAGTCCCAGATGTCCACCTTGGTGCCGGGGCTGGTGCCTTGGCCCGCGGCGTCCAGGCAGACGCTGCCGTAGACCCTCAGCTCACCGGCGGAGGTGTTCGTCCACTGCTGGTTGGCGCCGCCGTTGCAGTCCCACAGTTCCACCTGGGTGCCGGCCGTGTGCGACTGGTTCGGCACGTCCACGCACCGGCCGGAAGCGGCCCCGACGATCGCGCCGGTCGTGCCGCCGTCGTTTCCGCCGCTGCCGGGAGTGACGGACAGGTTGTCGAACTGTGCCGTCTCGCCCTGGCTGGTCGCGTAGCCGATCTGTCCGGCGGCCCAGGTGCCGTCGGTCACGGAACCGGCCGTGACACCGTCGATGACGGCGGTGATGGTACTGCCGGAGAAGGTGAGGGCCACCGTGTGCCACCGGTTGGTGCCCAGCGCCGCGGTCGTGCCGCGGGCCAGGGTGGACACGGTGCCGTTGGTGTTCGAGTTCAGGATCGACCAGGCCCCGGTGTCGCCGACCCGCAGGTGATAGGCGTTCAGCCCTCCGGTGCGGTCGTAGTCGTGCCCGCCCGCACGGCCGATCAGCTCGGCGTATCCGGGCTGTTCGAGCATCACATCGGACGAGACGGTGTAGTTGCCCCAGCTCACGTCACCGAGCAGGGCGTGCGGATCGGTCAGCGCGTCCCAGGTGATCGGCTTCTGCGGGCTCATCTGGCGCACGCACTTGCCACTGCGGCCGCCGCCGCAGGCCACCGCCTCGAAGGCGCCCTGCCAGTCCATGAGGTACTTGGCCTCGCCGCCGGTGGCGTAGCCGTCGAAGGAGTCGCTGTACGGCAGGGCCTGCCTGCCCTGGGCGGGGCCGGTGGCGGTGCCCTTGCCCTGGCCGGTCGTGGTGGTCAGGGTGTACACCCGGCCGGGCTGGACGGTGAGGCTGAAGCCGCCGCCGGACGGGGTGATGTCCGTGGCGTGCACGAAGTAGTCGGCCGGGTTGCCGGAGGTGACGTCGGTCGACCACACGTGGACGGTCCGGGCGGACAGGCCCCCGGTGACGGTGAAGTTCAGCGTCTGGGCGCCGCCGGCGTCCATCGTCTCGATGATCGTGGAGTAGTCGGAGTTGTTCGTGGACTTCAGCGAAACGTAGCTGCCGTTGTTCCGGTTGCCCGCGATGTAGCCGCTGGAGGCGTCGATGTAGTGCCACCCCGGGGCGGTGAACTGGGTGGTCTGCGCCATCACCCAGGCGTTCTTGCCGATCGCGTAGTGACCGGACCAGGGCTGCGAGGCCAGGGCCAGACCCATGGTGGGGTACGGCAGGTTGGGCGTGATCGCCGCGACCACCGGCCAGTTGAGGTACGCGGTCATCCGGCCGTCGATGTATCCGCGATTGATACCGCGGGCCACGGCCTGCGCGCCCCCGTTGTAGTCGTCCGAGCCGTTCTCGCTCGCCCACAGCGCCTTGCCGGACGATGTGGCGGCCGACGGCACCGAGCAGTTGGACTGGGACGACCGGTAGCCGCAGGGGTAGTGCGTGCCGATGACGCTCACCGCGGAGGCGAACGCCGGGTCGGAGTTGATGTCACCCGCCACCGCCCAGTCCGAGTCGGCCGCGACGATCTTGACGTTTCCGTAGCCGTTGCTGTCGAGCGCGCTGCGCAGCCCCTTGTACCAGGAGATGTTGTAGCCCCGCTCGTTCCACCCGCCGAGGTAGTCGATGCTCAGCCCGTGCTGCTTGGCGCAGCCCAGCCACGAGAGCAGGTAGGTGGTCATGTCGGTGGACCAGAAGTTCCCGCCGCCGATCCAGCCGGGCGCTCCCCAGGCGAGCCCGTACAGCTTGATGTCCGGGTTGCGCGCCTGGGCCTGCTCCATCAGCCACCACTCGTAGCCCCGGTCGCAGTTCAGGTCGGACCGGGTGTGCTGGTGACTCGGCTCGGCCCCCGACGTGGAGTTGGTGTCACCGCCGATCTCGGCTTTCAGGATCTGCAGGGAGGCGCCGTATCCGGGTTTGAACAGGTAGTCGAGGATCTGGCCGCGCTGGGGCTCGGGATAGTCGATCAGGAGTCTGCTGTTGCCGCCCCCGCCGCTGATCGCGCCGACGCCGTCGAAGGTCCGGCCGCCGGACGCGCCGTTGATCGTGATGGAGGTGGCGGCCTGGGCCGGCGCGGCGGCCGTGCCCACGAGGCCGCCGACGGTCAGGAGGAGGCCCGCGCATACGGCCGTCGAGGCGCGCAGGCGCCTGAACAGCCGTCCGAATGCTGACACGGTGATTCCTTTCGCAGGTCGAAGGCGTCCCCTGACCGCCGGGACGGTCCGGCCACGGGACGCGATGGGGGTACTGCCCGGGGTGGCCGTGTCCCCACGGTCACCGGAGGCCGCTCGCGGACCGGCTTCCGTGGGGCCGCGGTCGGCGGAGGACGAAGTCCTGGTTCGTACGGCGGTGTGGCGTTGTCCGGCGCGAAGGCGTCTACCGGCGGTGACGGCCCGTGGCGTGGGTGAGCCGGCCACGGGCCGGACGGTTCGGATCGGTCGAGGGTCAGCGCTGGAGGGTGAGGACACCCGGGCGCCACGGCAGCTGGTCGTAAGGACCGCTCGCGGACGGGGACTTGCCCTGGTAGAGGAGCTGGAGGTTGCAGGGGTCGATGGTCATGGTCTGGTCGGGGTTGTTGCGGACCAGGTCACCGTGGCTGATGTCGTTGGTCCAGGAGGCACCGCTGTTGGCCTTGCCCGCGAACGGGTTGGACTCGGTGGCGGCCTGCGGGGTCCAGGAACCGCTCAGGCTGGTGGCGGTGAAGGAGCGGAAGTAGCGCTGCTCGCTCGCGCCCCGGGCCTCGACGAT
>NZ_BMSK01000047.1:7087-7405 GCF_014649115.1 Streptomyces eurythermus
CAGGTACTGGTTCTGGCCCTGGACCTTGTAGACCTGCGGCGCCTCGAACAGGTTCTTCGCGGTGTCGCTCATGACCGTCGTGTACGAGGAGCCGAAGCTGCCCGGGAAGTTCCCGATCGGCATGCTCGCCCGGTAGATCTTGCCGTTGTCACCGGCGAAGAACAGGTACATGTTCTGGTCGTCGGCGATCAGCGTCTGGTCGATCGGGCCGGTGCCGGAGTCGGGGAGGCTGCCGGTGAACAGCGGCTGCGGGGCGGACCAGCCGTTGGGGTTGGTCGGGTCGCTGGAGGTGCGGTAGATGAACGGCCAGGCACCCCA
>NZ_BMSK01000048.1 GCF_014649115.1 Streptomyces eurythermus
AAGCGGTCTCCGAGGTGAACCGGTCTCCGGTGAGCTGCATACCGTCACCCGAGTCCCCCGCGAACCGGATGATCACCCGGTCCAGACGCCGCACGTCCTTCGCGGTCACGACGCCTCCCCGGACACGGTGGCGAGCGCGGTCAGGCCGGCGTCCGGGCGCAGCGAGCGCAGCAGATCGCTGATCGTCGCGCCGATCGCCTCCGTGTGGGAGCCGTCCTGTCCGGGGCAGCCGAGCACGACGAGGAGGGCCAGGCGGCTGGTCTCCGTCAGCTGACGGTCGGCCGCGTCGCAGTCCCGGCGCCCGAGCCAGGCGAACGGCTCGTCCTCACGGAGCCCGTAGACCAGGTCGCCGCCGGGGACGGGGCGTGACCGGGTGGAGAAGGCGGGCACGATCCGTTCCGTGCCCCGGGCGCGGGTCACGACACAGTCGGCGGTCAGCTCCGCGTGGTCCAGCCGGTGCAGGCCGATTCCGCCGCCGTGCCGCAGCGTCGCCACGTTGATCGCGTCGACGACGGCGCCGATGGAGCGCCAGCCCCGGGTCCGTACGAGTTCCCGCAGCCGCTCGCCCGCCGGGACCGTACCGGGGTGGCCGAGGGCGGCCAGGAGTCCGGCGTACCCGGCGGGAACGGGGTGGGCGTCCGCCGAGGCGAGTCGCAGGGCGTCGTCGGGGGCGATGCCCGACCCGTCGAGGAGGGGTGTCTCCGCTTCGACGAGCCACGCTCTGGCGTGCGAGAGGCCCAGCTCGGCGGCGTCCGGGGAGATGATCAGGCGCATGTGGTCGGTCCGTGGGTCAGCGGGATGGATGAAGGGCGGGAGGGGTGGCTCGACGCGTCCCGGCCGGTCGCGTGCCGTCGAGGACACCGAGGTCTTCGGGAAGGCCGAGCATGAGGTTGACGTTCCGTACGGCCAGGTCGAGGGCCCAGTCGGTCGTCGCCGGCATCCGCGCGGTGAGCCGCACGGCCCCGTCGGGCGCGGAGCGGACGGACAGCGTCAACGCCGGGGCGTCGGCGGGACCGCCGTCCTCCTCGGCCACGCGCAGGTACCGCTGGCCGCGGTACACGTCGGCCAGACAGTCGCGCAGCGATCCGGGCCGCAGTGGCTCGGGGGCGTGGACGGTGACGTGCACGACGCCCTCGTCCGCCGTGGCCGTCCGGCCGGCCGGGCACTCGGGTCTGCGGGGCAGCCGGCCCCACTTGACCATCTCCCGCGCCACGTCGGCACCGCCGGCTGAGACGGCCTCGGTGGCACAGGAGGCCGAGGACGGCAGCAGGCCCACCGCGTTCAGGGGACGCAGCAGCAGCGTCGCCGCGGCCGCCCGGCTGTCCGGCTGCGCCACCGCATGGCCACGCGTGATGCGGTCGCGCTGGGGCCGTGCCAGTTCCGGCAGCCCGTAGATCCATCCGCAGGCGGTGCGGTGGGCGGCGCTCAGGTCCAGGATGCGCGCTCCGGTACCGGTGGCCAGCCTGACCGTCCGTACGGCGGCGTCGTCGTCCCGGCACACCACCGTCAGGTCCGCCGCGGCCATCAGCGCCTGCCGGCTCGACGGGCTCGCGTCGGGCTCCAGCACCAGCACCTCCGTGCCCGGGTGCCGGGCCAGCCGCTGCCGGAGCGGATCGGCGGACCGGGCCGGCCCGTCGAGGAACACGCGGCGCGTGCGACTCCTGTTCATGGGTGTTCCCCTCGTCTTCGTACTCTCCGCGTGCCGTGCCCTCAGGCGGTGTGCTCCGCGGCCGTGTGCAGCCGGCGCACCCGCCGCAGCGGAGAGCGCAGCAGGCTCATCGCGCAGACGGTCATGGACACACCGATCACGGTGACGGCGGTGCCCCCGCCCAGGGCGTCGACCAGCACACCGCCCAGGAGGGCGCCCAGCGGCATCGGAGCCCGGGACACGAGCCGGTAGCCGGCGGTGACCGTGCTGAGGTACTCGGGCGGCGGCAGCGTGGAGCGCAGGCTCATGGCGAAGACGTTGTACGCCGCGAGCGCCACGCCGTTGACGACGAACGCCGTGGCGAGGACCGGCTCGGCCGACCCCGGCCGGGCGAGGGCGGTACCCACCAGCAGGGAGAAGCCCGCGACCACCAGGGACACGGACAGCACCAGCCCGGCATGCATCCGGGTGCCGAGCCTGCCCACGACGAGGGAGCCGATGAGCGCGCCGACACTGCCGAGCCCCATGATCAGGCCGAGGGCGCTGCCCGACAGGCCGAGCGAGCGGATCGCGTACAGCACGAAAGCGGTGACGAACGCCTGCTCGTGCAGATTGGACAGCGCGGACTGCACACACAGGTCGCGGATGACGGCCGTACGCCAGGTGAACCTGAGCCCCGCCCGGACGGAGACCCCCGCCTCCCTGGCCTTCTCCGCCGCGTTGAGGGCCGGCAGCCGCAGCGGCAGGAAGCACAGCGCGGAGCCGAGGAACAACGCCGCGGTCACCGACATGAGAACCGGCAGTCCGAGGGCGTGCACGGCGTACCCGGCGAGTGCCGGGCCGGCCATCTGGGCGGCCGAGAAACTCGCCTCGTACAGGCCGTTTCCCGCGGTGAGCTGCCCGGGGGCGAGCACCCGGGGGAGGGCGGACTGGTAACCGACGTCATGGAAGACGACCACGCACCCGATCACGACCGCGGCGCCGACGAGCAGCCAGAAGTCCAGTCCGGTGACCGCGCAGACCACGCCCAGCACGCCGAGGGCGGCGGCGCGCAGCAGATTGCACACCACCAGCAGGCCGCGCGCCGACACCCGGTTCGCGTACGCCCCCGCGACCAGCGACAGGAAGATCACCGGCAGGAACTGGGACGCCGAGACCACGCCCACGCTGGACGGGCTGCTGTGGATGGCGGTGACGGCGAGCAGCGGCAGGAGGAACTGGGTGACCTGGTGGGCCAGTTGGGCGAGCGAGTCACCCGCCCACAGGCTGCGGAACGCGGCGACCCGCAGCGGGCCCTCGGTCACGGCCGCCGTGTCGGGACCGGTCCGGGGCGCCTTCGTGCTCTGCATCGGCGGTCAGTTCCCGGGCCGGGACGGCTGGACGTCCAGGGTGATGGCGGCGCGCACCCGTGCCTCGAGCGCGTCGAGCTCCTCCGGCGTCCGCGCGTCGATCATGAAGGTGACGGACCGGTCGTCGGAGCTGTTCAACGGGGACAGCACCGAGCCCCTGGGCTGGAGCACGAGGACGGCGCGCAGCGTGGGCGGGTCGTCGGGAGAACCGGGCACCATGTCCGGCCAGACGCCCGAGTCGGCGACCCAGGCGGGTTCGACACCGGGCCAGTCCACCGTGACATCGGCGAGCACGCCCTCGGTGTGCGGCAGATAGACCTGCCGGGTGTAGCGCTTCAGCGACGGATAGGCCGCGGGTTCGCCCAGGGCGATCCGGGTGATCTGCGGCTCCATCGGTTCGCCGGTCGACAGGTGGTACAGCGCCAGCAGACCGTCTCCGGGTGCTCGGGCGGCGACCTCCATCAGGTAGGGGCGGCCGTCCTCGGTGACGCGCCACTCGGAGTGCACGATGCCGTCCCCGAAGTCCAGCCGGCCGATCACCTCGGCGTTCGCGGTGAGGAGCTTGTCGTTGACCTCGTCGCGGTCGCTGGGCACGCTGTGCGCGAGTTCGACGAACCGGCGGGTGACCGACTCGGTGGTCTCCTTGCGGGAGACCGAGCTGAACAGGACGTGCCCGTTCTGCACGAGGCTCTCCACGGAGAACTCCTGCCCGTGGATCCGCTCCTCGACGAGCACCGTCTCGTGCGCCGAGTAGCCCGCGAGACAGTCCCGCAGCTCGTCCCAGGACTCCACCGCCGCCACTCCGTCACTGGAGTGGCGTCCGGCCGGCTTCACCACCGCGGGGAAGCGGAGGGAACGGCCGGCCAGGGAGTCGTGGTCGCCGGCCGGCACGGTGACCGAGGCGGGGCTCCACTCGGGGAGGTACCAGCGCTGGAGGTACTTGCTGCGGCAGGCGCGGCTGGCCCGCAGTCCGGCGCCCGGCAGCCCGAGCGCGTCGGCCAGCAGGCCGGCGGGCTCCACCAGCACCTCGCTCACCGAGGCGACGCCCACCAGGGTGTACTGCGCGCGCCAGCGCATCGCGGCCGCTACGGACCCGGCGACGAAGACGCCCTCGCTGTCGACGTTGCCGTCGACGTAGGCGACGTCGGCGAGGCCGTGGGCCGGGTGGTCCGGGTCCTGGAGGGCCGCCGCGACCTCGGCACGCCACATGCCGGGGGTGATCAGCAGGGTGCGGACGCCGCGGGAGGCGAGCTCCACGAGGTAGCGGGAATTGCGGCAGACGGCCCCGAAACCGCCCATGAGGATGAAGGCGTTCGGGTGGCTCACAGAGGGCATGGGGGACTCCAGAAAGCTGTGGTGTACGTGCGCGCGGCCGTGGCGGGGCCCGCCGGGCGGGCCGCGTCCGCCCTGTTACGCGGCGGCCTTGCGGCAGCGGTCTGCCAGCAGGTTGAGGCGGTCCGCGGCGATGCGCACCCCTTGCTCGTCCGCGCACATGCTCAGGACCGCGCGGACGGTGCCGGGCTTCCAGTCGCCCAGCAGGACGCCCACCTTGGCCGCCTCGGCGCAGAACTCCTCGGGGCCGAGGCCGGTGGCGGAGACGTCGACGACCACGATGTTGGTCATGGGGTCGTGGACCTGCGGCTTCAGCAGCGGGTTCTCGGCCAGCAGCTTGGCGAGCAGGGCGGCGTTCTCGTGGTCCTCGGCGATGCGGTCCATGTGGTGGTCGAGCGCGTAGTGGGCGGCCGCCGCCAGATAGCCGTTCTGGTGCAGGTCACCGCCGTACCACTTGCGGTACCGCTTGGCCTTCTTGATCACGTCGGCGGGGCCGGCGAGGATGCTGCCGAAGGGCGCGCCGAGGGCCTTGGAGAAGCAGACGGAGACGGTGTCCACCGTGGCGGCGTACTCCGCCATGGACACACCGGTGGCCACGCTGGCGTTCGGCAGCCGGGCGCCGTCGAGATGGGTGGCCATGCCCAGGGCCGTGGACCTGGCGCGGAGCCGGCGCATCTCCTCGATCGGCAGCACACAGCCGCCGTGCCAGTTGACGGTGTTCTCCAGGCAGAGCAGCTTCGGCATGGCGTAGGCGGGACCGCGTGCCCGCCCGCCGAAGACGTCGTCGAGGTGCCGGGCGGTGACCAGCCCGTTCTCGGCGTTGAGGAGGTTGAACACCACATGGCCGAGATCGGCGCTCTGCGCGCCCTCGTAGACCACGAAGTGGGTGGAGGCGTCCAGGACCACCTCGTCCCCGGGCACCGTGAGGGCACGCAGGGCGAGCTGGTTGCTGAGGGTCCCGCTCGAGGTGAAGAGCGCCGCCTCCTTGCCGAGCAGGTCGGCGCAGTACTCCTCCAGCGCCTTGGTGGTCGGATCCGTACCCCAGCAGTCGTCCCCGACGTCGGCCGACATCATGTGGCGAAGCATCGCCTCGGTCGGCTTGGTCATGGTGTCGGCTCGGAAGTCGACGATCTCGCTGGACGAGTGCCGCATGGGAACGCTCTTTCTGACGGGGCTTGGGTTCGGATCCGACCGGTGGCGGCGTGCCTCAGACGCCGGCGGGGGCGGCTTCCTTGACGGTGGCCGCGTGGAGTTCGGCGAAGTAGTCACCGATGAGGTCGATGTACGTCTCCAGGTCCGCGTAGGCCTGTTCCGCGGTGCCGAAGACCTCGACGGCGCGGGAGACGGTGCGGAACATCAGCTCGTCGTGGTCGTGGGACTCGTCGAAGTCCAGGTGGGACTGCGTACCGCGGACGAACTCCGGGCCGAATTCGCGGGCCGCGGCATTGGTGATCACCTGGTTGTAGCGGTCGGAATACCATTCCACGAACCAGTCCCAGACCGTCGTCGGGGCGGGGCCGCGGGAATCCGCCGCCAGGCGCAGGTATCCCATGAGCTTCGCCGTCGAGGGGAACACCGGAATGGCGTTCACCTCGTCCAGGGTCACCCCGAA
>NZ_BMSK01000049.1:0-3989 GCF_014649115.1 Streptomyces eurythermus
ACCCCCGTACCACCGGTGATCAGCACCGTACCGGCCGCATCGAGATCCGCGGGAACAGTCAGGACGATCTTCCCGATGTGAGCGGCCCGGCCCATGAACCGGAAGGCGTCCCGCGCGCGGCGGACGTCCCAGGTGGTGAGCGGCGGCAGGCGCAGCTCGCCCGCGCCGAGCAGCCGGACGGCCTCGGCCAGGATCTGCCCCAGTCGCTCCGGTCCCGCGTCGGCCAGGTCGAAGGCCATCACGCCGGGCCGGATGTCGGCCTTGCCCATCTCCACGAATCGCCCGCCGGGCGCGAGCAGCCGCAGGGAGGCGTCCAGGAACTCGCCGGACAGCGAGTTCAGCACCACGTCGAAGGGTCCGAACCGGTCGGCGAACTCCAGCGTCCGGGACGAGGCGATGTGGTCCTCGTCCAGCCCCAGGGCGCGCAGGGCGTCCCATTTTCCCGGGCCGGCGGTCGCGTGGACGTCCGCGCCCCAGAGCCGTGCGAGCTGGACCGCCGCCATGCCGACGCCGCCGGCCCCGGCGTGGATCAGCACCCGGTCGCCGGCCTTCAGCCCGCCCAGGTCTCGCAGGCCGTACCACGCGGTCAGGAACGCGATCGGCACGGTGGCGGCCTGGGTGAACGTCCACTCGTCGGGGATGCGCACCAGCACCCTGTGGTCGGCGACGGCCACCCGGCCGAACGCGCCGGGCAGCAGCCCGGCGACCCGGTCGCCCGGCCGCAGCCCGCTGACGTCGGCGCCGACCTCGGTGACGACGCCCGCGCCCTCGCTGCCGAGCAGCGCCGGGTCCGGGTAGACGCCGAGGGCGATCAGCACGTCCCGGAAGTTCAGGCCGGCGGCCCGCACGGCGACGCGCACCTCCCGGGGCCCGAGCGGGGCCTGCTCGTACGGCAGGAAGGCGAGGTCGTCCAGGCTGCCCGTGCCCGTCTGCGTCAGCCGTCCGTCGAACGCCTCCGGTGCGCGGCGCACGAGCCGGGGCACGTAGACGGCCCCCTTGCGCACCGCCACCTGGTCCTCGTCGCCGACCGACAGACCGTCGGGCAGCTCGTCGGCGTCCACGAGCACGAACCGGCCGGGGTGCTCGGACTGCGCGGACCGGACCAGACCCCATACGGCGGAGGCTTCCGGGTCGCTCACCCCGTCACCGGGAACGACGGCGACCGCTCCCCTCGTGCGCACCACTAGCCGTTCGCCGGGGCCGGCCAGGAAGGCCTGGACGGCCGCCAGCGCCTCGGTGACCGAGCCGGGCGAGACGAAGGCGTCGCCGAGCGCGCCCTCACCGGGGGTCAGCGGAATCCAGTCGAGGGCGTACAGCGGGGCGCGTTCGGCCATCGGACGGGTGGTCAGCGCCTCGATGGTCGCCACGGGCTCGCCGGACCGGTCCGCCAGCTGGACGGCGTACGTGCCGGGGCGCGCCGTCGTCAGCCGCACGCGCGCGGAGGTCACGCCGGTGCGGTGGACCGCGATCCCGCCCAGCGAGAACGGCAGCCGCACGTCGCCTTCCGTGCCGGCCAGCAGCGCCAGCGGTTGCAGGGCGGCGTCCAGCAGGGCCGGATGAACGGAGAACCGGGCCGCGTCCGGCACGGTGACCTCGGCGAACACCTCACCGCCGCGGCGCCACACCGCCTGCACCGCCTGGAAGGCCGGCCCGTACTCGTAGCCCGCCGCGGCGAGCGTGTCGTAGAGCCCGGTGACCGGTTCCGCGCCGGCCGGCGGCCATTGCGTCAGCTCCTGCCCGACCACGGGTTTCCCGCTCACCATGGCGGTGGCGTGCCGCACCCAACCGTCCGTACGGGACCGGACGTCGACCGTGCGGCGGCCGGTCTCGTCCGGTTCACCCACGATGACCTGCACGTCCACCGCGCCGTCCGCGGGCAGCACCAGCGGCGTCTCCAGGACCAGTTCCTCCACCGCCGCCCCGGCCGCGTGCACCACCAGTTCCACGAACGCCGTCGCGGGCAGCAGCACCGTCCCCAGTACGGAGTGGTCGGCGAGCCAGGGGTGGGTCGCCAGGGAGAGCCGGCCCGTCAGGACCCGCTGCTCGCCCACCTCGACAGCGGCGCCGAGCAGCGGGTGGTCCACCGAGTCGAGCCCGGCCGCGGACACGTCTCCCGCGCCTCCCGCGAGCCAGAACCGCGTCCGCTGGAAGGGGTAGGTGGGCAGCGCCACGGGCTCCCCTTGAGGGAACGGCCACCGCACCGGCACGCCGGCGACGAACAGCCTCGCCACGGCGGTCAGGAACTCGGCCGGGGTGCCGTGGTCGCGGCGCAGTGTCCCGGTCACCACACCCGCCTCGTGCTCCTCCAGCGCGGGCGTGAGCACCGGGTGCGGGCTGATCTCGACGAAGACGGGGTCGTCGCCCGAGGCGAGCAGCAGCCGGGTGGCCTGCTCGAACAGCACGGGTTCGCGAAGGTTGCGGTACCAGTAATCGGCGTCGAGGGCGGAGGTGTCGACGGGTTCCGCGGTGACGGTGGAGTAGAAGGGGACGACCGCGGTCCTCGGCTCGATCCCGGCGAGGTCGGTGAGCAGTTGCTCGCGGATCGCCTCGACCTGGACGGAGTGGGCCGCGTAGTCGACGGGCAGGCGGCGGGCGCGGATGCCGTCGGCCTCACAGGCCGCCACCAGTTCGTCCAGCGCGTCCAGATCACCCGACACGACGACCGAACCCGGGGCATTGACCACCGCCACCGTCAGCCGGCCGCCCCAACGGGCCACGAAACCGAAGGCCCGCTCATGCCCGAGACCGACCGAGACCATCCCGCCCTGGCCCGCCAGGGCGATCAGGGCCTTGCTGCGCAGGGCGACCACCTTCGCTGCGTCCTCCAACGACAACGCGCCGGCCACGTACGCCGCCGCGATCTCCCCCTGCGAATGCCCCACCACCGCGTCAGGTTCCACACCATGGGCACGCCACAACTCCGCCAGCGCGATCATCACCGCGAACAGGGCGGGCTGCACCACGTCCACCCGCTCCAGCGCACCACCACCGGTCAGCACCTCCACCAACGACCAATCGGTGTACGGCGCCAACGCCGCACCACACGAGTCGATCGCCTCCCGGAAGACCGGCTCCGCCCCGTACAACCCCCCACCCATCCCCACCCACTGCGCACCCTGCCCCGGAAACACGAACACCGACCGGCCCAACGGACGGGCGACCCCGGTGACCAGACCCGGCGCCGACCGGCCCCCCGCCAGCGCCTCCAACGCCTCCACACCGCTCAGCACCGCGCGGTGCCCGAACACGGCGCGGGCAGCCAGCGCGCCCCCGACCGCCGCCGGACTCACCTCGGGATGCACGGCGGTGAAGGCGACCAGCCGGCGCGCCTGCTCCCGCAACGCCGCGTCCGACCTGGCCGACAACACCCACGGCACCGCTCCGCCCGCAGGCCCCGCCGAAACCCCGGCCGGTTCCTCGGCTGCCGCCTCGATCACCACATGCGCGTTCGTACCGCTGATGCCGAACGCCGAGATGCCCGCGCGACGCGGCCGGCCGTTGTCGGGCCAGGGCCGGGCCTCGGTGAGCAGCCGGATGTTCCCGGACTCCCAGTCGACGTGCGAGGTCGGCGCATCCACATGCAGCGTCGGCGGCAACTGCCCGTGCCGCATCGCCATCACCATCTTGATCACACCCGCCACACCCGCCGCGGCCTGCGTGTGCCCGATGTTCGACTTCACCGACCCCAGCCACAACGGCTCCACCCGGTCCCGGCCATAGGTCGCCAGGAGTGCCCGCGCCTCGATGGGGTCGCCGAGGGTGGTGCCGGTGCCGTGGGCCTCCACCGCGTCCACATCCGCCGTCGACAGTCCCGCGTTCGCCAGTGCCTGCCGGATCACCCGCTCCTGCGACGGACCGTTCGGCGCCCCGAGGCCGTTGGAGGTGCCGTCCTGGTTCACCGCCGAACCCCGCACCACCGCCAGCACCCGGTGACCGTTGCGACGGGCGTCCGACAACCGCTCCAGCAGCACCAGACCCGCGCCCTCACC
>NZ_BMSK01000049.1:3999-5634 GCF_014649115.1 Streptomyces eurythermus
GGCCGCCTCGGCGAACGCCTTCACCCTCCCGTCGGGAGCCAGGCCGCGCTGGCGGGAGAACTCCGTGAACCCCAGCGGGGTCGCCATCACGGTCACCCCGCCGGCCAGGGCCAGCGAGCACTCCCCCGAGCGCAGTGCCTGTGCGGCCAGGTGGATCGCCACCAGCGAGGACGAGCAGGCGGTGTCCAGCGAGACCGCCGCGCCCTCCAGTCCCAGCAGGTAGGCGATCCGTCCGGAGGTCACGCTGGTCGCGGCGCCCGTACCGAGATAGCCCTCGGCGTCGGCGGGTGCCTGGTCGCCGTAGCCGGAGGACCAGATGCCGGTGAACACCCCCGTCTGACTGCCCCGCAACGACGTCGGATCGATCCCCGCATCCTCCAACGTCTCCCACGCCGTCTCCAGCAACACCCGCTGCTGCGGATCCATCGCCAACGCCTCACGCGGCGAAATACCGAAGAAATCAGCATCAAACCCCGCCGCATCCTCCAAAAACCCACCCCACCGCGTATACGACGTCCTCGCATGATCCGCATCCGGATGGAACAACCCCTCGACATCCCACCCACGATCCGACGGAAACTCCCCGATCCCATCCACCCCACCCGACACCACACCCCACAACTCCTCCGGCGACCCCACCCCACCCGGCAACCGGCACCCCATACCCACGATCACCACCGGATCATCCCCACCACCCACCCCACCCACCGACACCACCGGCACCACCGGCACCACACCCCCGCCGAGGATCTCGCTCAGCAGGTGTTCGGCGAGTTGCCGCGGGGTGGGGTGGTCGAAGGCGACGGTGGCGGGCAGGCGCAGGCCGGTGGCGGTGTTGAGCCGGTTGCGCAGTTCGACGGAGGTCAGGGAATCGAAGCCGAGGTCCTTGAACGGCTGCCGGTCCCGTACGGCCCCCGGTTCGCGGTGACCGAGCACGGCGGCGGTGTGGGCGGTGACCAGGTCGAGTGCGGCTCGCAGCCGTTCGGCCTCCGGCAGTGACCGCAGGCGGTCGGCGATCGCGCCGTGCCGCGCCGGGCGCCGGGCCGCCTTGCGGGAGACGAGGTCCTTGAGGGCCGCCGGGACCTCCGGGGCGCCCGCCAGCACGGACAGGTCGAGGCGTACCGGCGCCGGCGTGGCCCGGTCCGTTGCCAGGGCCGCGTCGAACAGCGACAGGGCGTGGTCGGTGGCCAGCGGCACGACCCCGGCTCGCGTCAGCCGGTCCTGGTCGGCGCCGGTCAGGTGCCCGGTCATGCCGCTCGGCTCGGCCCAGTAGCCCCAGGCCAGCGAGGTCGCCGGCAGTCCGAGGGCGCGCCGGTGCACGGCGAGGGCGTCGAGGAAGGTGTTGGCCGCGGCATAGTTGGCTTGTCCGGGGCTGCCGAGCGTCCCGGCCGCCGAGGAGAAGAGGACGAAAGCCGTCAGGTCCCGTCCGAGGGTGAGTTCGTGCAGGTTCCACGCCGCTCGTGCCTTGGGCTCCCAGACCGCGGCGAGGCGTTCGGGGGTCAGGTTCTCGACCAGGGCGTCGTCGAGCACGCCGGCGGCGTGGACGACCGCGGTCAGCGGATGCTCGGCCGGGATCGAGTCCAGTACGGCCGCCAGCGCGTCCCGGTCGGCCACGTCGCAGGCGGCCACGGTCAC
>NZ_BMSK01000050.1 GCF_014649115.1 Streptomyces eurythermus
GATGGGCCTGCGGCCCACCCTTGACACACCTCGCTCCAGCCCGGGGTAGAAGCGAGCGAGCGGCCCGAAGGAACAGTGGCCCAGCCCGGTACCGGACCCATGGGTGACCTACGAGGCCCTGTCGGCAGGGATGCGCGCCCGCGCCTCGCCAGCACGCCGGGCCGGCTTAGCGGCTACCGGCCCGGTGGGGTGGTGCGCGGTCGCATCTCGCCTGCACGCCGGGTGGGTCGGCGGCCTGCGGAGGGTGGGCGGGGGGGCCATAAGTTCGGCCTCGACCGGTGGGGGCGTTAGTTATGGGCAGGTATTCCAAAACGAGCCTCCGGGTGGACTGGCCCGGTCAGGGAGGGCATCGCCTGGCGCGGGGCGCGGGTGTGTGTGGCGATCGCCAGTCGGTCGCGGCCGCTCGCGAAGGGGCTGCCCAGGTGGGTCGTCGGTGGCGGTCGCGCCTCCTTGATGCCCGCGCTGTCCGCGCGCGGGGTTCGGTTTTCCGAACCTCCGGTTCGGGGGTGGGCACGATCGATCGGCGTGCCTTGTCCGTCGAGGATGAGGGCATGGCTGAGATGGCGATGGATGTCGCGGGGGGAGCCGCCGTTCGGGCGGAGGGCCTGCACCGGGAGTACGGGCGTGGTGCCGCCGCCGTACGGGCGTTGCGCGGGGTGTCGGTGGCCCTCGCGTCCGGGACGTTCACGGCGGTGATGGGGCCGTCGGGTTCCGGCAAGACCACCTTGCTGCACTGCCTCGCGGGGATGGACCGGCCCACCCGGGGTTCCGTGTGGTGGGGTGGGGACGAGGTTTCCCGGCTGTCCGAGCGGCGGCTGGCGGAACTCCGGCGCAGCCGGGTGGGGTTCGTCTTCCAGGCGTTCAATCTGATGCCGGGGATGACGGTCGCGCAGAACGTCGAGCTTCCCGGCCGGCTGGCCGGTGGGCGGCCTGAGCGGGGCCGGGTTCTGGAGGCGCTCGACCGGGTCGGACTGGCCGGGCGAGAACGGCACCGGCCCGGGCAGTTGTCCGGTGGGCAGCAGCAGCGGGTGGCGATCGCGCGGGCGCTGGTCTCCCGCCCTCGGGTGCTCTTCGCCGACGAGCCGACCGGCGCCCTCGACCGGGCCACCGGCCACGAGATCCTCGCCCTGCTGCGCGCCGGTGTCGACCGGGAGGGCCGGACCTGCGTGATGGTGACCCACGATCCGGTCGCCGCCGGGTACGCGGACCGGGTGCTGCTGCTCGCCGACGGCTTGGTCGTGGACGAGCTCGACCGGCCCACCGCCGCCCGGGTCGGCGAGCGGCTGAGCCGGCTGGGCGGGTGACCGCGATGGTTTCGGTCGCCCTCGGGCAGATGCGTCGGCGTCCGGCTGCCTTCGCCGGCCTGGCGTGCGCGCTGTTCCTCGCGATCGCCACCGTGACGCTGTTCGGCTCGCTGTTCGCCGCCGATGTCACCGCGCCCGCGTCCGCCCGGAGGGCGGCAAAAGGGCCGGGAGTGGCGGTGATCGCCGGTGCCTTCGGTGAGATCGCCGTCCTGGTGGCGTTCTTCGTCGTGGTCAACGCGTTGGGTTTCGCCCTCCGCCAGCAGCACCGCGAGCTGGCCCTGCTGCGCACCATCGCGGCGACACCCCGTCAGACGCGGCGGCTGGTCCGCGGCCAGGTCGTCGTGACCGCGTTGTCGGTGGCCTTGCCCGGCTGGGTCGCTGGCGGGGCGGCGGCCCGTCGCTTCCTCGCCGAGCTACGGCGACTGGGGCTGGCGGCGCCGGGCGTGCGGGTGCCGGGGACACCGGTGCCGATGCTGGTCGCGCTGGCCGCCACGCTCGCCGTCGGCCTGGCGGCCTCGGCCGTCGCGGCCCGGCGGATCTCGCGGATCGCGCCGTCGGCCGCCCTCACGGCCAGCTCGACCGAGCACGGGCGGACGGGTGCACCACGCCTGCTCGCCGGGATCGGCGCTCTGGTGGGGGGCGGTCTGCTGCTGCGACTGTCCGCGACGCGGCCGGCCGAGGAGATGGACAAGGCGGGGCAGGCGGCACTGCTCGCCGCGGTGGTCCTGCTGGTCGCGGTCGCCCTGCTCGGACCGCTCGCCATACGCTTCCTGGTGGCCGTGCTGGGGGTGCCGGTACGGGCTCTGGCGCCCGGTGCGGGGTGGCTGGCCCACGCCAACCTGCGCGGGTACGCGCGGCGGCTGTCGTCCGCGGTGGTGCCGGTCGCACTGCTCGTGGGGCTGTCCGGCACCATGCTGATCATGACGGAAACCGCCGAGCACGCCGCGCGGGCGACAGCCACCAGTGTCACCTCCGCCACGGACGTCTGGCTGCGCCAGGCCGAGGTGGCGCTGCTGACCTGCTTCGCCGCCGTGTCCACCGTCAACACCCTGGCCGCCGTGACCACCGAACGGCGCCGCGAGTTCGCGCTGCTGCGGCTGGTCGGCGCGCACCCGTGGCAGCTGATGCGCCTGCTGGCCGTGGAGGCGGCGCTGACCACGGCGGTGGGGGTGCTGCTCGGCGCGGCGGTCGCGGGGGCCGCGTCGGCGGCGTTCAGCACGGCGTCGACCGGCTCGGTGGCCCCGTACGTCCCGGTGGCCGCCTCCTGGTACATCGTCGCGGGCGCTGCGGCGCTGACCGTCCTCACCGTCCTGGCCACCGGCCTGCGGGTGGTGCGCGGTCCGGCGGCGGAGCTGGTGAGCGGTGACCGTGGCTGAACACGGCGGTGGGCCGGCTGCCGAGGGCGTGTCCCGCCGCGGTCACCCGACCGCGGCGGATCGGCCGGGTGTTCCCGCCGCGGAGGTGGCCGAGCGGCGGCGATACCTGTCCGTCGGGGGCGGCGAATGGGCGTTCGCGGTCGTCGGGCTGCCGTTCGCGCTGCTCGGCGGCGTCTACGCACTGGCCGTCCTGTACGCGGGAGCGCTGCTCTCCCTCACCGTGGTCGGACTGCCGTTCGTGGTCGCCGCGCTGCTGGGCGCGCGCCGTCTCGGCGCGCTGCACCGGTGGCTGGCCGGCCGGCTGCTCGGCGAGTACGTCGAGGCGCCGGCCGGGCTGCGCCGCCCGGCGGGCGTGTTCGCCCGTGGCCGTGTCGTGCTGACCGATCCGGTCGCCTGGCGGGCTCTGCTCTATCTGGTGCTGCGCCTGCCGCTCGGAGTGCTCGGCTTCGCCACGGCCGTGGCGCTTCCACTCGGCTGCGGCTGGCTGGTCGGCTTCCCGGTCTGGGTCCACGCGTGGGACGGCGCGCGGCCGGCCGGCTGGCTGGACGGGGCGTCCGTCGTGGCCGGTCTGGTGGTGCTGTCGGCGGTTCCCGGCGCGGTGCGGGCGCTGAGCGGATTGAACCGCCGGCTCGCCCGGCTGCTGCTCAGCCCGGTCCGTACCCAGCAGCGGGTCCGGGAGCTGGAGACCGCCCGGGCCACCCTGCTCGCGGACAACACCGACCAGCTCCGGCGCCTGGAGCGCGACCTGCACGACGGCACTCAGGCCCGGTTGGTCGCTCTGGCCATCACCCTCTCGCTGGCCGAAGACGCGCTCGTGGCTCCCGCCGGTCCGGATCTCGGGCGGCTGCGCACCCTGATGAGCCGGGCCCGCGGCCAGACCGACGACACCATCACCGAACTGCGGCGGCTGACCCGGGGAATTCACCCGGTGGCGCTGGACGGCGGTCTCGGCGAAGCGTTGCCGGGCCTCACCGCCACGTCGCCGGTGCCGGTCACCATCCGCCTGGACCTGGGAGAACGCCCGCACCCGGTGGTCGAGCGGGTCGTCTACTTCTGCGCCGCCGAGCTTCTCACCAACATCGCCAAGCACAGCGGTGCCCGCTCGGCCGAACTCACCGTGAGCACGGCTGACGGCCGCGTGCGCCTGCGTGTGCGCGACGACGGTCGTGGCGGTGCGGCGCTCGGTGGCGGTACCGGTCTGACGGGGCTGGCCGAGCGGCTCGCGGCGGTGGACGGAGTCCTGCGGGTGGACAGCCCGCCCGGTGGACCCACCGTGATCACGGCCGAGCTGCCGACGCGTCTGCGGTGAGCGTCACCCCCTCGTCTCGGAGAGGTAGTTGAGAACGGCTTTCACCCGGCGGTTGTCGGTGTCGGTCGCCCGCAGGCCGAACTTGGTGAAGACGGCGGCGACGTGCTTCTCCACCGCCCGCTCCGACACCACCAGCAGCGTGGCGATGGAGCGGTTGGAATGGCCTTGTGCCATCAGCTCCAGCACGTCACGTTCGCGCGGCGTCAGGGTGTCCACCACCCGCCTGCGCTGTCCGCCACGCATCAGACGAGTGACCACTTCCGGGTCGAGCACGGTGCCGCCGTCGGCGACACGGTGCAGGGCGTCGACGAACTCGCTGGTCCGGGCGACGCGTTCCTTCAGCAGGTAGCCGATGCCCGCCGCGCCGTCCGCCAGCAGCCGGGTGGCCCAGGCCGTCTCCACGTGCTGGGAGAAGACGAGGATGCCGACCTCGGCCGTCCTCGCGCGGATCTCGACGGCGGCGCGGATGCCCTCGTCGGTGTGTGTGGGTGGCATGCGGATGTCCACCACTGCCACGTCGGGTCGGTGTTCGGCCACCTCGGCGAGTAGGTCCGGTGCCGTTCCTGCGGTGGCCACGACCTCGCAGCCGCGGGCGCCGAGCAGTTCGACCATGCCGTCGCGCAAGATGACGGAGTCCTCGGCGAGTACGACGCGTAGGTGCCTGTTGATCACGGTCGCCATTATCGGGTGGGTGTTGGGGGGCGCCGCCGTGGGTGTGGGGGCCGGTGTTCGTCAGTGGCCGTTGGGCCGCTCGCTTCTTGGTCAGTGTCGGGCTTCCGCGAGGTGAGTCAAG
>NZ_BMSK01000051.1 GCF_014649115.1 Streptomyces eurythermus
TCGGGTGGGGTGGAGGTGTTGACGCGGGCGCGTGCGTGGCCGGTGGTGGAGCGTGCGCGCAGGGCGGCGGTGTCGGCGTTCGGGGTGAGCGGAACGAACGCGCACGTCGTACTGGAACAAGCCCCCGAGGAAGCGGGGGATGCTGAGGCGGTGCCTGGGCCGGTCAAACACCCTGTTCCGGTGGTGGTGTCGGGTGCTTCGGCGGGGGCTTTGGACGCGGGGTTGGGGCGTCTGGCCGCCTTGGTGGAGTCCGATGGCGGGCTGGGTGTGGGCGAGGTCGGATGGTCGACGGTCCAGCGTTCGGTGTTCGGTCATCGTGCGGTGGTGGTGGCGTCCGGGCGTGAGGAACTGCTGGAGGGTATGCGGGCCCCGGTGGTGTCGGGTGTTGCTGGTTCGGTGGGCCGGTCGGTGTTGGTGTTCCCGGGTCAGGGGACGCAGTGGGCCGGTATGGGTGCGGAACTGCTGGAGTCTTCTCCGGTGTTCGCGGCTCGTATGGGTGAGTGTGCTGCCGCGTTGAGCCCGTTGGTGGGGTGGGATTTGTTGGAGGTGGTGCGCTCGGGTGAGGGGCTTGAGCGGGTGGATGTGGTGCAGCCGGTGACGTGGGCGGTGATGGTGTCGCTGGCCGAAGTCTGGGCCAGCGCCGGCGTCAGGCCGGATGCGGTCGTGGGTCACTCGCAGGGAGAGATCGCCGCAGCCGTCGTATCCGGTGCCTTGAGTCTGGAGGACGGGGCACGCGTGGTGGCCTTGCGTTCGCAGGTGATCGGCCGGGTCCTGGCGGGTGCGGGTGGGATGGCATCGGTGGCCCTGCCCGCCGACGTGGTCGAGGAACGTTTGACCGGCTGGTCGGACCGTCTGGGCGTCGCTGCCGTCAATGGGCCTGCGATCACGGTCGTGTCGGGAGAAGCCGACGCGATAACCGAGTTTCTCGAAGTCTGTGAGCGGGACGGCGTTCGGGCTCGTCGGATTCCGGTGGACTATGCCTCGCATTCCGCGCAGGTGGAGGCGGTGGAGGCGGAACTCGCCAGCCTGCTGGCGCCGGTGGTGGCACGGGAGCCGCAGATACCGTTCTACTCCACCGTGGAGCCGGGCCGGCCGGTGCGCACGGACGCAGGCTACTGGTATCGCAATCTGCGCTCGCGTGTCCGGTTCGCGGAGACGGTTGATCTGCTGTTGGCTGACGGGTTCGGTGTGTTCATCGAGGCCAGTGCCCATCCGGTCCTCACCATCGGCATCCAGGAACTCGTCGACCAGGCGAGCACCGGCCGGGACGTCGTCATCACCGGCACGCTCCGCAAAGGCGAGGGCGGTCTGCGCCGGCTGTGGACCTCGATGGCGGAAGCCTTCGTCCACGGAGTGGCGGTCGACTGGAAGGCCGCCTACACCATGCACGGTCTGTCCGCCCGTCGGGTCGACCTGCCCACCTACCCCTTCCAACGTCAGCACTATTGGTTGGAGTCGGGCCCGCGTGTACAGGCGTCGGTAGGGACCGCCACGCCGGCCGGTGTCGATGCCTGGCGGTACAAGGTGGTCTGGAAGGGGCTGCCGACGGAGGAGACGGCCCGGCTGTCCGGGCGCTGGCTGCTGGTGCTGCCGGAGGGCACGGACCCCGGCCCGGCGGATGACATCGCCGACACACTCACCCGGTGTGGAGCTGATCTCGCGCGTGTGTCCGTACCGCTGACCGCTGACCGCGCTCACTTCGCGGAGCTGCTCGCGGCACACCGTAGGCAGGACGAGGAATCGGGGAACGGGGAACCGGCTGTCCGGGGAGTGCTGTCTCTGCTCGCACTCTCGCACGCGCCTTCCGCCGTGGCATCGTCCGTCCCCCTCGTCCAAGCGGCGAACGACGTAGGTCTGGGAGCCCCGGTGTGGGCCGTCACCCAGGGCGCCGTGGCTGTGATACCGGGGGAAGTGCCCGACGACATGGGGGCTCGTCTCCGGGCGTTCGGCCGGGTGGCCGCCCTGGAACTGCCCGAGGTGTGGGGCGGTTCGATCGATCTGCCGTCGGCGCCTCCGGACGAGCGCGTCCTGCGCCGTATGGTCACCGTCCTCGGAGCTGCCGGGACTGCCGACGGCGCCGAGGACGAGGTGGCGATCCGGAGCGCTGGGGTGTACGGACGTCGAGTCGTACGCGCCCCGGGTGGGGCCCGCACGCACTGGCGACCGCGGGGGACGGTGCTGGTGACGGGCGGTACGGGTGCGCTCGGTGGTCATGTGGCCCGCTGGCTGGCGGCGAACGGTGCCGAGCACCTGGTGCTCACCAGCCGACGCGGCCAGGACGCCCCGGGGGCGGCCGCGTTGACGGCCGAGCTGGAGGCGCGGGGAGTCCGGGTCACGGTGGTGGCGTGTGACGTCTCCGACCGTGCGGCGCTCGCGGCGCTGCTGGACGACCATCCCCCCACCGCCGTGTTCCACACCGCCGGCGTGCTCGCCGACGGTGTGATCGACGGGCTGTCCGCCGACGGTCTCGCCCTCGTGAGCCGGCCCAAGGCGGATGCCGCCGAGCTGCTGCACGAACTGACCGCCGACCGTGACGTGGACGCGTTCGTCCTCTTCTCCTCGGTCACGGGCGTCTGGGGCAACGGCGGCCAAGCCGCGTACGCCGCCGCCAACGCCGCTCTCGACGCCCTGGCCGAGCGGCGGCGTGCCGACGGTCTGCCGGCCATCTCGATCGCCTGGGGCCTGTGGGCCGGCGGCGGCATGGCGGAGGGCACCGGCGAGGAGAGCCTCGTCCGGCGCGGCATCGAGGCCATGGACCCCGTACGGGCCGTCGAAGCGCTACAGCAGGCTCTTGATCGGGACGACACCTGCGTGACCGTGGCGGCCGTCGACTGGGAGCGTTTCGCGCCGAGCACCGACGCCGTACGGGCGACCCACCTCTTCTCGACCGTGCCGGAGGCGCGCGAGGCATTGGACACGGCCCGTCGACAGCGCCCGGCCGCGCCCGGAGCCGCCGAACTGACGGCGCTTCTGAACGGCCGCACCGAAGCCGAACGCCGGCACCGGCTCGTCGAGCTGATCCGGGACGAGGCCGCCGCCGTACTGCGGCACGGCACCACGGACGCGATCGGTCCGGACAGGGCCTTCAAGGAGGTCGGCTTCGACTCGCTCACCGCGCTGGAACTGCGGAACCGCGTCAATGCCGCCACAGGTCTGTCGCTTCCCACGACGACCGCCTTCGACTACCCGAACCCGGCGGCGCTCGCCGACCACATCCTCTCCAGGCTCGCGGACGACGAGGAAACCGAGCGGGCCGGACACCTTCCCGAGACGTTCAAGGCCGCCACGGACGACGACTTGATCGCCATCGTCGGGATGGCCTGCCGCTTCCCCGGTGACGTCGACAGCCCCGAAGAGCTGTGGGACCTCGTCCTGCGGGAGCGGGACGTCATCGGCGACCCTCCCACGGACCGCGGCTGGGACTTCGACGCGATCTACTCCCCGGAGCCCGGGACTCCCGGAAAGACATACGCGCGGGAGGGGGGTTTCCTGCATGGGGCGGGGGAGTTCGACGCGGAGTTCTTCGGGGTTTCGCCGCGTGAGGCGGTGGCGATGGATCCGCAGCAGCGGTTGCTGCTGGAGACGTCGTGGGAGGCGCTGGAGCGGGCCGGTATCGATCCCCGCACCCTGCGCGGCAGCCGCACCGGTGTCTACACCGGCCTCACACACCAGGAGTACGCCGCCCGGCTGCACGAAGCCTCGCAGGACCATGAGGGATATCTGCTGACCGGCAAGTCGGCGAGTGTGGCGTCGGGTCGGGTCTCGTATGTGCTGGGGCTCGAGGGCCCGGCGGTGTCGGTGGACACGGCGTGTTCGTCGTCGTTGGTGGCGTTGCACCTGGCGGTGCAGGCGCTGCGGCAGGGTGAATGCGATCTGGCTCTCGCGGGTGGTGTGACGGTCATGGCCGCGCCCGGGCTCTTCGTGGAGTTCTCGCGGCAGCGTGGGTTGGCGGCTGATGGCCGGTGCAAGGCGTTCTCGGATGCGGCTGATGGGACGGGCTGGGCCGAGGGCGTGGGGGTGCTGGCGGTGGAGCGGTTGTCGGATGCGCGGCGTCGTGGGCATCGGGTGCTTGCGGTGGTGCGGGGTTCGGCGGTGAACCAGGACGGTGCGAGCAATGGGCTGACCGCGCCGAATGGTCCGTCGCAGGAGCGGGTGATCCGGCAGGCGTTGGGGGTTGCCGGGCTGGAGCCGGCGGATGTGGATGTGGTGGAGGCGCATGGGACGGGGACGCGGTTGGGGGATCCGATCGAGGCGCAGGCGCTGTTGGCGACGTACGGGCGGGGAAGGTCTGCTGATCGGCCTTTGTGGTTGGGGTCGTTGAAGTCGAACATCGGTCATGCGCAGGCGGCTGCTGGGGTTGCGGGTGTGATCAAGATGGTGATGGCGAT
>NZ_BMSK01000052.1 GCF_014649115.1 Streptomyces eurythermus
TCGAGGAGCGGCTGTCCGGTTGGTCGGACCGTCTGGGTGTCGCTGCCGTCAATGGGCCTGCGATCACGGTGGTGTCGGGAGAAGCCGACGCGGTAGGCGAGTTCCTGGAAGTCTGCGAGCGGGACGGCGTTCGGGCTCGTCGGATCCCGGTGGATTACGCTTCGCATTCGGCGCAGGTGGAGGCGATCGAGGCGGAACTCGCCAATCTGCTGGGGCCGGTGGTGGCGCGGGAGCCGGAGATCCCGTTCTACTCCACCGTGGAGCCGGGCCGGCCGGTGCGTACGGACGCGGGGTACTGGTATCGCAATCTGCGCTCGCGTGTCCGGTTCGCGGAGACGGTTGATCTGCTGTTGGCTGACGGGTTCGGTGTGTTCATCGAGGCCAGTGCTCATCCGGTCCTCACCATCGGCGTCCAGGAGCTCGCCGACGGGACGGGTGCGGATCGGGATGTGGTGGTCACCGGGACGTTGCGCAAGGGTGAGGGTGGTCTGCGCCGGTTGTGGACCTCGATGGCGGAGGCGTTCGTCCATGGCGTGGGGGTCGACTGGAAGGCCGCGTATGCCGCGCACGGTCTGTCCGCCCGTCGGGTCGATCTGCCCACCTACCCCTTCCAACGCCGGCCCCACTGGTTCGACGCCGTCAAGGAACAGCCGACGGCTGCGCCGGAAGCGCCGGACACCCCTCTGCGCCGCCAACTCGCCGGGCTGAGCGCGGGTGAGCAGGAGAGGGTTCTGCTGGAAGCCGTACAGGTGCACAGTGCTGCGGCACTCGGCCGCGGGGCTGCCGGTGACATCGCGATGGAGCGCACCTTCAAGGAGCAGGGCTTCGAGTCGCTCACCAGCGTGGAGCTGCGGAACCGGCTGAACGCCGCCTTCGGACTTCGACTGCCCAGCTCCGTGGCGTACGACCACCCCACGCCGCGCGCTCTCGCCCGACACATCCAGGCTCAGTTCACCGGCGAGGCCGGAGCAACCACGAACCGGCAGGCCGCCCCTCCCGTCTCCGCCGCCGTCGACACCGAGCCGATCGCGATCGTGGGGATGGCGTGTCGCTTCCCGGGTGGGGTGGGTTCTGCGGAGGATCTGTGGGATCTGGTGGTCGCGGGGACGGATGCGGTGTCGGGGTTCCCGGTGGATCGTGGGTGGGATGTGGAGGGGTTGTACGACCCGGATCCGGATGCGGTGGGGACGTCGTATGTGCGGGAGGGGGGTTTCCTGCATGGGGCGGGGGAGTTCGATGCGGGGTTCTTCGGGGTTTCGCCGCGTGAGGCGGTGGCGATGGATCCGCAGCAGCGGTTGTTGTTGGAGACGTCGTGGGAGGCGCTGGAGCGGGCGGGTATCGATCCGCACAGCCTGCGCGGATCGCGGACCGGTGTGTACGTCGGAGCCATGTCGCAGGAGTACGGCCCCCGCCTCTACGAGCATGCCCAGGGGTATGAGGGCTACCTGCTGACCGGAAACACGGCGAGTGTGGCGTCGGGGCGGATCTCGTATGTGCTGGGGCTCGAGGGTCCCGCGGTGTCGGTGGACACGGCGTGTTCGTCGTCGTTGGTGGCGTTGCACCTGGCGGTGCAGGCGCTGCGGCAGGGCGAATGCGACCTCGCCCTGACGGGTGGTGTGACGGTCATGGCCTCCCCAGGCATGTTCGTGGAGTTCTCACGGCAGCGTGGGTTGGCGGCTGACGGCCGGTGCAAGGCGTTCTCGGATGCGGCTGACGGAACGGGCTGGGCCGAGGGCGTGGGAATGCTGGCGGTGGAGCGGTTGTCGGATGCGCGGCGTCGTGGGCATCGGGTGCTGGCGGTGGTGCGGGGTTCGGCGGTGAACCAGGACGGTGCGAGCAATGGGTTGACGGCGCCGAGTGGTCCGTCGCAGGAGCGGGTGATCCGGCAGGCGTTGGGGGTTGCCGGGCTGGAGCCGGCGGATGTGGATGTGGTGGAGGCGCATGGGACGGGGACCCGGTTGGGGGATCCGATCGAGGCGCAGGCGCTGCTGGCGACGTACGGGCGGGGAAGGCCCGTTGACCGGCCTTTGTGGTTGGGGTCGTTGAAGTCGAACATCGGTCATACGCAGGCGGCCGCTGGGGTTGCGGGTGTGATCAAGATGGTGATGGCGATGCGGCATGGTGTGTTGCCGAGGTCGTTGCATGTGGGTGTGCCGTCGTCGCATGTGGACTGGTCTTC
>NZ_BMSK01000053.1 GCF_014649115.1 Streptomyces eurythermus
TCGGGGATCACCACCTTGTCGTAGGCCTTGAGGATGGTGCCGAGGTTGCGCGGGAAGGGGTTGAGGTGGCGCAGGTGGGCCTGGGCGATCGATTCGCCGGCCGCTCGCAGCCGCCGTACCGCCGCGGTGATCGGGCCGTAGGTGGAGCCCCAGCCCAGCACGAGGGTGTGCGCGCCGTGCGGGTCGTCGACCTCCACATCGGGGACGTCGATGCCGTCGATCTTGGCCTGGCGGGTACGGACCATGAAGTCGTGGTTGGCCGGGTCGTAGGAGATGTTGCCCGTGCCGTCCTGTTTCTCGATCCCGCCGATACGGTGCTCCAGCCCCGGCGTGCCCGGGATCGCCCACGGCCGGGCCAGGGTCTGCGGATCCCGCTTGTAGGGCCAGAACACTTCGGTGCCGTCGTCCAGGGTGTGATTGGGTCCGGAGGGGAAGCGGACGGTGAGGTCGGGCAGCTCCTCCAGCTCGGGGATGCGCCAGGGTTCGGAGCCGTTGGCCAGGTAGCCGTCGGACAGCAGCATGACCGGGGTGCGGTAGGTCAGCGCGATCCGTGCCGCTTCCAGCGCGGCGTCGAAACAGTCCGCCGGGGTGCGCGGGGCGACCACCGGTACCGGCGCCTCACCGTTGCGCCCGTACATCGCCTGCAGCAGGTCGGCCTGCTCGGTTTTCGTGGGCAGGCCGGTGGAGGGGCCGCCGCGCTGGATGTCCACCACCAGCAGCGGCAACTCCAGCGACACCGCCAGGCCGATCGTCTCCGACTTCAGCGCCACACCCGGCCCCGACGTCGTCGTCACCGCCAGGGAGCCGCCGAAGGCCGCGCCGAGTGCGGCGCCGATGCCGGCGATCTCGTCCTCGGCCTGGAAGGTGCGTACTCCGAAGTTCTTGTGCTTGGACAGTTCGTGGAGGATGTCGGAGGCGGGGGTGATGGGGTAGGAGCCCAGGAACAGGGGCAGGTCGGCCTGGCGGGAGGCGGCGATCAGGCCGTAGGCCAGGGCGAGGTTGCCGGAGATGTTGCGGTAGGTGCCCACGGGGAAGGCCTTGGCGGCCGGCGCGACCTCGTAGGAGACGGCGAAGTCCTCCGTGGTCTCGCCGAAGTTCCAGCCCGCCCGGAACGCGGCGATGTTCGCCGCCATGATCTCGGGCTTCTTCGCGAACTTCGACTTCAGGAACTTCTCGGTGCCCTCGGTCGGCCGGTGGTACATCCACGACAGCAGGCCCAGCGCGAACATGTTCTTGCTGCGCTCGGCCTCCTTGCGGGTCAGGTCGAACTCTTTGAGCGCTTCGACGGTCAGGGTGGTGAGGGGTACGGGGTGGAGGTGGTAGCCGTCGAGTGAGCCGTCGTGGAGGGGGTCGTTGTCGTAGCCGACTTTGTGCAGGGCGCGTTTGGTGAACTCGTCGGTGTTGACGATGATTTCGGCGCCGCGGGGGAGGTCGCCGATGTTGGCTTTGAGGGCGGCGGGGTTCATCGCGACGAGGACGTTGGGTGCGTCGCCGGGGGTGAGGATGTCGTGGTCGGCGAAGTGGAGCTG
>NZ_BMSK01000054.1 GCF_014649115.1 Streptomyces eurythermus
TCGGGGATCACCACCTTGTCGTAGGCCTTGAGGATGGTGCCGAGGTTGCGCGGGAAGGGGTTGAGGTGGCGCAGGTGGGCCTGGGCGATCGATTCGCCGGCCGCCCGCAGCCGCCGTACCGCCGCGGTGATCGGGCCGTAGGTGGAGCCCCAGCCCAGGACGAGGGTGTGCGCGCCGTGCGGGTCGTCGACTGCGATGTCGGGGACGTCGATGCCGTCGATCTTGGCCTGGCGGGTGCGGACCATGAAGTCGTGGTTGGCCGGGTCGTAGGAGATGTTGCCCGTGCCGTCCTGCTTCTCGATCCCGCCGATACGGTGCTCCAGCCCCGGCGTGCCCGGGATCGCCCACGGCCGGGCCAGGGTCTGCGGGTCGCGTTTGTAGGGCCAGAACACTTCGGTGCCGTCGTCCAGGGTGTGATTGGGTCCGGAGGCGAAGCGGACGGTGAGGTCGGGCAGTTCCTCCAGTTCGGGGATGCGCCAGGGTTCGGAGCCGTTGGCCAGGTAGCCGTCGGAGAGCAGCATGACCGGGGTGCGGTAGGTCAGCGCGATCCGTGCCGCTTCCAGCGCGGCGTCGAAACAGTCCGCCGGGGTGCGCGGGGCCACCACCGGTACCGGCGCCTCACCGTTGCGCCCGTACATCGCCTGGAGCAGATCCGCCTGCTCGGTTTTGGTGGGCAGGCCGGTGGAGGGGCCGCCGCGCTGGATGTCCACCACCAGCAGCGGCAACTCCAGCGACACCGCCAGACCGATCGTCTCGCTCTTGAGGGCGACACCCGGCCCCGACGTCGTCGTCACCGCCAGCGAGCCGCCGAAGGCCGCGCCGAGTGCGGCGCCGATGCCGGCGATCTCGTCCTCGGCCTGGAAGGTGCGTACTCCGAAGTTCTTGTGCTTCGACAGTTCGTGGAGGATGTCGGAGGCGGGGGTGATGGGGTAGGAGCCCAGGAACAGGGGCAGGTCGGCCTGGCGGGAGGCGGCGATCAGGCCGTAGGCCAGGGCGAGGTTGCCGGAGATGTTGCGGTAGGTGCCCACGGGGAAGGCCGTGGCGGCCGGCGCGACCTCGTAGGAGACCGCGAAGTCCTCCGTGGTCTCACCGAAGTTCCAGCCCGCCCGGAACGCCGCGATGTTCGCCGCCATGATCTCGGGCTTCTTCGCGAACTTCGACTTCAGGAACTTCTCGGTGCCCTCGGTCGGCCGGTGGTACATCCACGACAGCAGGCCCAGCGCGAACATGTTCTTGCTGCGCTCGGCCTCCTTGCGGGTCAGGTCGAACTCCTTGAGCGCTTCGACGGTCAGGGTGGTGAGGGGTACGGGGTGGAGGTGGTAGCCGTCGAGTGAGCCGTCGTGGAGGGGGTCGTTGTCGTAGCCGACCTTGTGCAGGGCGCGTTTGGTGAACTCGTCGGTGTTGATGATGATCTCCGCGCCGCGTGGGAGGTCGCCGATGTTGGCTTTGAGGGCGGCGGGGTTCATCGCGACGAGGACGTTGGGTGCGTCGCCGGGGGTGAGGATGTCGTGGTCGGCGAAGTGGAGCTG
>NZ_BMSK01000055.1 GCF_014649115.1 Streptomyces eurythermus
TGAGACCTGATGCCGAGCCGATTGTGGTGAAGTGGATGATCCTATGCTGTCGAGAAAAGCCTCTAGCGAGTTTCATGGCGGCCCGTACCCTAAACCGACTCAGGTGGTCAGGTAGAGAATACCGAGGCGTTCGGGTGAACTATGGTTAAGGAACTCGGCAAAATGCCCCCGTAACTTCGGGAGAAGGGGGGCCACGTCTGGTGATCGGATTTACTCCGTGAGCTGGGGGTGGCCGCAGAGACCAGCGAGAAGCGACTGTTTACTAAAAACACAGGTCCGTGCGAAGCCGTAAGGCGATGTATACGGACTGACGCCTGCCCGGTGCTGGAACGTTAAGGGGACCGGTTAGCTCACTTTCGGGTGGGCGAAGCTGAGAACTTAAGCGCCAGTAAACGGCGGTGGTAACTATAACCATCCTAAGGTAGCGAAATTCCTTGTCGGGTAAGTTCCGACCTGCACGAATGGCGTAACGACTTCTCGACTGTCTCAACCATAGGCCCGGTGAAATTGCACTACGAGTAAAGATGCTCGTTTCGCGCAGCAGGACGGAAAGACCCCGGGACCTTTACTACAGTTTGATATTGGTGTTCGGTTCGGCTTGTGTAGGATAGCTGGGAGACTGTGAAGCTCGCACGCCAGTGTGGGTGGAGTCGTCGTTGAAATACCAGTCTGGTCGTGCTGGATGTCTAACCTGGGTCCGTGATCCGGATCAGGGACAGTGTCTGATGGGTAGTTTAACTGGGGCGGTTGCCTCCTAAAGGGTAACGGAGGCGCCCAAAGGTTCCCTCAGCCTGGTTGGCAATCAGGTGTTGAGTGTAAGTGCACAAGGGAGCTTGACTGTGAGACCGACGGGTCGAGCAGGGACGAAAGTCGGGACTAGTGATCCGGCGGTGGCTTGTGGAAGCGCCGTCGCTCAACGGATAAAAGGTACCCCGGGGATAACAGGCTGATCTTCCCCAAGAGTCCATATCGACGGGATGGTTTGGCACCTCGATGTCGGCTCGTCGCATCCTGGGGCTGGAGTCGGTCCCAAGGGTTGGGCTGTTCGCCCATTAAAGCGGTACGCGAGCTGGGTTTAGAACGTCGTGAGACAGTTCGGTCCCTATCCGCTGTGCGCGTAGGAGTCTTGAGAAGGGCTGTCCCTAGTACGAGAGGACCGGGACGGACGAACCTCTGGTGTGCCAGTTGTTCTGCCAAGGGCATGGCTGGTTGGCTACGTTCGGGAGGGATAACCGCTGAAAGCATCTAAGCGGGAAGCCTGCTTCGAGATGAGGACTCCCACCCACTTGATGGGGTAAGGCTCCCAGTAGACGACTGGGTTGATAGGCCGGATCTGGAAGCACGGTAACGTGTGGAGGTGACCGGTACTAATAGGCCGAGGGCTTGTCC
>NZ_BMSK01000056.1 GCF_014649115.1 Streptomyces eurythermus
ACGGGGAAGTGGAAGGCCATGTGGCACTCGTCGCCGCCGGCGGAGTAGTCGCCGAAGTAGTCGACCACGTCCTCCGGCCACTGGTTGGCCTCCGCCAGCAGCACCTTGTCCGGGTACTGGGCGTCGATCTCCCGGCGCACCCGCTTCAGGAAATCGTGCGTGGCGGGCAGGTTCTCGCAGTTGGTGCCCTCCCGCTGGTACAGGTACGGCACCGCGTCCAGCCGGAACCCGTCGATGCCGAGGTCCAGCCAGAACCGCAGCGCGGAGAGGATCTCCTCCTGGACGGCCGGGTTCTCGTAGTTGAGGTCCGGCTGGTGCGAGAAGAAGCGGTGCCAGTAGTACTGCTTGCGCACCGGGTCGTACGTCCAGTTGGAGACCTCGGTGTCGACGAAGATGATCCGCGCGTCCTGGTACTGCTTGTCGTCGTCGGCCCAGACGTAGTAGTCCCCGTACGGCCCGTGCGGATCCCGCCTCGACTCCTGGAACCACGGGTGCTGGTCGCTGGTGTGGTTCATGACGAAGTCGATGATCACCCGCATGCCGCGCTGGTGGGCGGCGTCCACGAACTCCACGAAGTCGGCGAGGTCACCGAACTCGGGCAGGACGGCGGTGTAGTCGGAGACGTCGTAACCGCCGTCCCTGAGAGGTGACTTGAAGAAGGGCGGCAGCCACAGGCAGTCCACGCCGAGCCACTGGAGGTAGTCCAGCTTGGCGGTCAGGCCCTTCAGGTCGCCGACGCCGTCACCGTTGCTGTCCTGGAAGGAACGGACCAGGACCTCGTAGAAGACGGCGCGTTTGAACCACTGCGGGTCCCGGTCCTTGGCGGGCGTGTCCTCGAAGGTGTCCGGTACGGGCTCGTTGACGGTCATATCGTGGGTGACCCTCCGATCTGCGGGTTGGACGGTCGCAGGACGGTGAAGACATGCGCGGGCCTGTGACCCGGTTCGAGACGCACGTAGTTGGCCCTGCCCCAGTGGTAGGTCTCACCGGTGAGCTCGTCGCGCACCGGCACGGACTCGTGCCGGTCCAGGCCGAGTCGCGGCATGTCCAACGAGACCGTGGCCTCCTGGGTGTGGTGCGGGTCGAGGTTGACGACCACGATCACCGTGTCCGTTCCCGTGCGCTTCGAGTAGACGAGCACCGCGTCCTGATCCGCGTCGTGGAAGTGGAGGTTGCGCAGCCGCTGGAGTGCCGGATGGCGGCGGCGGATGGTGTTGAGGCGGGTGATGAGCGGGGCGATGGTCCGGCCCTCGCGCTCGGCGGCCTCCCAGTCGCGGGGCCTGAGCTGGTACTTCTCCGAGTCCAGGTATTCCTCGGCGCCTTCGCGCAGCGGGGT
>NZ_BMSK01000057.1 GCF_014649115.1 Streptomyces eurythermus
ACCCCGCTGCGCGAAGGCGCCGAGGAATACCTGGACTCGGAGAAGTACCAGCTCAGGCCCCGCGACTGGGAGGCCGCCGAGCGCGAGGGCCGGACCATCGCCCCACTCATCACCCGCCTCAACACCATCCGCCGCCGCCATCCGGCACTCCAGCGGCTGCGCAACCTCCACTTCCACCACACCGACAACGACGCCGTGCTCGCCTACAGCAAACGCACGGGGACGGACACGGTCGTCGTGGTCGTCAACCTCGACCCGCACCACACCCAGGAGGCCACGGTCTCGTTGGACATGCCGCGACTCGGCCTGGACCGGCACGAGTCCGTGCCGGTGCACGACGAACTGTCGGGCGAGACCTACCACTGGGGCGGCACCAACTACGTGCGGCTCACGCCCGGCCGGGCGCCCGCGCACGTGCTCCACGTCGGGCGCTCGACGCCCCGGATCGGAGGGCCCGCAGCGTCATGACCGTCAACGAGCCCGTACCGGACACCTTCGAGGACACGCCCGCCGACGACCGGGACCCTCAGTGGTTCAAACGCGCCGTCTTCTACGAGGTCCTGGTCCGCTCCTTCCAGGACAGCGACGGCGACGGCGTCGGCGACCTGAAGGGCCTGACCGCCAGGCTGGACTACCTCCAGTGGCTCGGCGTGGACTGCCTGTGGCTGCCGCCCTTCTTCAAGTCACCCCTCAGGGACGGCGGTTACGACGTCTCCGACTACACCGCCGTCCTGCCCGAGTTCGGTGACCTCGCCGACTTCGTGGAGTTCGTGGACGCCGCCCACCAGCGCGGCATGCGGGTGATCATCGACTTCGTCATGAACCACACCAGCGACCAGCACCCGTGGTTCCAGGAGTCCCGCAAGAACCCCGACGGCCCCTACGGCGACTACTACATGTGGGCCGACGACGACAAGCGGTACCAGGACGCGCGGATCATCTTCGTCGACACCGAGGTCTCCAACTGGACCTTCGACCCGGTGCGCGGCCAGTACTACTTCCACCGCTTCTTCTCGCACCAGCCCGACCTCAACTACGAGAACCCGGCCGTCCAGGAGGAGATCCTGGCCGCCCTGCGGTTCTGGCTGGACCTCGGCATCGACGGCTACCGCCTGGACGCGGTGCCCTACCTGTACGCGGAAGAGGGCACCAACTGCGAGAACCTGCCCGCCACGCACCAGTTCCTGAAGCGGGTCCGCCGCGAGATCGACGCGCTCTACCCGGACACCGTGCTGCTGGCGGAGGCCAACCAGTGGCCGGAGGACGTGGTCGACTACTTCGGCGACTACTCCGCCGGCGGCGACGAGTGCCACATGGCCTTCCACTTCCCCGT
>NZ_BMSK01000058.1 GCF_014649115.1 Streptomyces eurythermus
GCATGGGGCGCAGGGTGAGTTCGAAGCCGGGGTCGAGCAGGTTGGTGTTACGGGACATTACTGGCAGGCCTCGCAGGACTCGGGGTTTTCCAGGGAACAGGCGACCGCTTCGGGGTCCGCGGCGGCCTGCGCGGGCAGGACGGGCTGCGCCTGGGCGGCGCGGGCGATGCGCGTCGCGGGGCGCGAACGCAGGTAGTACGTGGTCTTCAGCCCGGACTTCCAGGCGTAGGCGTACATGGAGGAGAGCTTGCCGATGGTCGGTGTCTCCAGGAACAGGTTCAGCGACTGCGCCTGGTCGAGGAAGGGGGTGCGGGCGGCGGCCATGTCGATCAGGCCGCGCTGGGGGATCTCCCAGGCCGTGCGGTACAGCGCGCGGATGTCCTCGGGGATCCACTGGAAGTCCTGCACCGAGCCGTTGGCCTCGCGCAGCGCCTCACGGGTGCGGGCGTCCCAGACGCCGAGGTCCTTCAGGTCCTGCACGAGGTAGGAGTTGACCTGGAGGAACTCACCGGACAGGGTCTCGCGTTTGAACAGGTTCGACACCTGCGGCTCGATGCACTCGTACACGCCCGCGATCGACGCGATGGTGGCCGTCGGCGCGATCGCCAGCAGCAGCGAGTTGCGCATGCCCGTCCGCGCGATGCGCTCCCGCAGTGCCGCCCAGCGCTCGGGCCAGGTGAACTCGGTGTCGTAGTGGTCGGGGTGCAGCACGCCCTGGGCCGTACGGGTCTTCTCCCAGGCGGGCAGGGGGCCGTTGCGCTCGGCGAGGTCGGCGGACGTCTCGTACGCGGCGAGCATGATCCGCTCGGCGATCCGCGTCGACAGCGCCTTGGCCTCGGCCGAGTCGAACGGCAGCCGCAGCTTGAAGAACACGTCCTGCAGCCCCATCGCGCCCAGCCCGACCGGCCGCCACTTGGCGTTGGAACGCCCCGCCTGTTCGGTGGGGTAGAAGTTGATGTCGACGACGCGGTCGAGGAAGGTGACGGCGGTGCGGACGGTGGTGTCGAGGCGGTCCCAGTCGATGTCGCCGTCCCGGACGAAGGCGCCGAGGTTGACCGAGCCGAGGTTGCAGACGGCCGTCTCGCCGTCGTTGGTGACCTCCAGGATCTCGGTGCAGAGGTTGGAGGAGTGGATGACGTTGCCGGGCTGGGCGGTCTGGTTGGCGGTGCGGTTGGCGGCGTCCTTGAAGGTCATCCAGCCGTTGCCGGTCTGGGCCAGGGTGCGCATCATCCGGCCGTACAGCTCGCGGGCGG
>NZ_BMSK01000059.1 GCF_014649115.1 Streptomyces eurythermus
CCGCCCGCGAGCTGTACGGCCGGATGATGCGCACCCTGGCCCAGACCGGCAACGGCTGGATGACCTTCAAGGACGCCGCCAACCGCACCGCCAACCAGACCGCCGAACCCGGCAACGTCATCCACTCCTCCAACCTCTGCACCGAGATCCTGGAGGTCACCAACGACGGCGAGACGGCCGTCTGCAACCTCGGCTCGGTCAACCTCGGCGCCTTCGTCCGGGACGGCGACATCGACTGGGACCGCCTCGACACCACCGTCCGCACCGCCGTCACCTTCCTCGACCGCGTCGTCGACATCAACTACTACCCCACCGAACAGGCGAGCCGCTCGAACGCCAAGTGGCGGCCGGTCGGCCTCGGGGTGATGGGCCTCCAGGACGTCTTCTTCAAACTCCGCCTGCCCTTCGACTCCCCGGAAGCGAAGCACCTGTCCACACGCGTCTCCGAGCGGATCATGCTCGCCGCGTACGAGACGTCCGCCGACCTCGCCGAGCGCAACGGCCCCCTGCCCGCGTGGGAGAAGACCCGCGCCGCCCGGGGAGTGCTTCATCCCGACCATTACGACACCGAGTTCACCTGGCCCGAGCGCTGGGCGGCACTACGGGAACGGGTGGCGGCGGTCGGCATGCGCAACGCCCTGCTCCTGGCGATCGCCCCCACCTCGACCATCGCGTCGATCGCGGGGGTGTACGAGTGCATCGAGCCGCAGGTGTCGAACCTGTTCAAGCGCGAGACCCTGTCCGGTGAGTTCCTCCAGGTCAACTCCTACCTCGTGCAGGACCTGAAGGACCTCGGCGTCTGGGACGCCCGCACCCGCGAGGCGCTGCGCGAGGCCAACGGATCGGTGCAGGACTTCCAGTGGATCCCCGAGGACATCCGCGCGCTGTACCGCACGGCCTGGGAGATCCCCCAGCGCGGCCTGATCGACATGGCCGCCGCCCGCACCCCCTTCCTCGACCAGGCGCAGTCGCTGAACCTGTTCCTGGAGACACCGACCATCGGCAAGCTCTCCTCCATGTACGCCTACGCCTGGAAGTCCGGGCTGAAGACCACGTACTACCTGCGTTCCCGGCCGGCCACGCGGATCGCCCGGGCGGCGCGGGCCACGGTGCCCGTCCAGGCCGCCGACCCCCAGGCCATCGCCTGTTCCCTGGAAAACCCCGAGTCCTGCGAGGCCTGCCAGTAATGTCCCGTAACACCAACCTGCTCGACCCCGGCTTCGAACTCACCCTGCGCCCCATGC
>NZ_BMSK01000060.1 GCF_014649115.1 Streptomyces eurythermus
TGTACTGACCCGTGAGGTTGGGGACGCGGCTGGCGGGTGGTTGCCCTTTCAGCGCGGTGTGTCCGCGGTGGTGATTGTAGGTGTGCAGCCACTGCGGGAACGCTTCGCGGCGCTCGGCTTCTGACCGGTAGGGGCGGGCGTAGGCCCACTCGTCCAGCAGGGTGCGATTGAAGCGTTCGACCTTGCCGTTCGTCTGGGGTCGGTAGGGCCGGGTTCGCTTGTGGACGATCCCGGCTGCTGCCAGGGCATCGCGCCAGTCATGTGAGCGGTAGCAGGAGCCGTTGTCGGTCAGCACCCGTTCGACGGTGATCCCGGCCTGGGTGAAGAAGGCGTGGGCCCGTTGCCAGAAGCCGGTGGCGGTCTCCTTCTTCTCGTCCGCATGGATCTCGCTGTAAGCCAGGCGGGAGTGGTCGTCGACGGCGGTGTGCAGGTAGCTGTAGCCGAGGTTGGGCCGGCCGTGGACGGTGCGGGGCCGGGCGGGGTCGCGGTGCGCAGAGCTGTTTCGGCCGCCCTGGGCCCTGCCGTGGACCTTGTGCCCGCCGCCGTCGGGGATGTTGCCCAGCTTCTTGATGTCCACATGCACCAGTTCGCCGGGCCGCTCGCGTTCGTAGCGGCGCACGACGCGGCCCGTGGCCCGGTCGAGATGGGCCAGGCGGGCCAGTCCGTAGCGGGTCAGGACGCGGTGCACGGTCGAAGGCACCAGGTGCAGAAAGTGCGCGATGCGGGCCGGTCCCCACCTGCGCGCCAGGCGAACCTTGATGACCCGTCGCTCGGTGCGGGTCGGAGTGCGGCCAGGGCTGTGGTGGGGCCGGCTCGAGCGGTCGGCCATGCCCGCCTCGCCGAGCCGGCGGTAACGATCGGCCCACCGTTGGGCCGTGGTGGACGAGACCTGGAAGCGTTCACCGGCCCGCCGAAGCGGCCAGCCGTCCTCGACCACGCATCGCGCCAGACGCAGGCGGCCGGTCTCGGTCAGGGGTGCATTACGGTGGACCACGAGGGCCTTTCTGGTTGGTGTAGACGTCGCAATCCACACCGAACCCGGAAGGCCCTCACCCGTTCAAGATCTCTCAGCCGAGACCTGGCTCACCTGTCCACAACCTCCCCGGACAGAACA
>NZ_BMSK01000061.1 GCF_014649115.1 Streptomyces eurythermus
ACGAGCTGGTGCGTGATAGCGGTTGAGGGGTGATCGCGCGAGGGTGGGATGATCCAGCCCGTGGTGATCATGGTCAACCGGGACGTCCTCGCGCATCAGCTGTTCACCGGCATCTCCCGGCAGCATCTGGCTTGCTTGGTCGAGGAGTTGGCCGACCCGTGGCAGGGCGTGGTCGAGGGTCACCGTCACAAGGCACGCGGCGGGGCCAGGAAACGTGAGGCGGGGGCCGGTGCCAGGCATCGTCTGGTGTTCGTCGACCGGCTGGTCGTCACGCTGATCCACCTGCGGCACGATCTCCCGCACTCCGTCCTCGCCCTGTTGTCCGGTGTCGACCGTTCCACTGTCACCCGTGCGATCGGAGAGATACGCGGGCTCCTGGCTGAACGTGGATGCGCGGTCCCCGACCGTCCTGGCCTGCGACTGCGGACCCTGGCGGATGTGTTCGCCTATGCCCAGGCCGAGGGCATCGAGCTGCGGCTGGACGCCACCGAGGTCCAGGTCCGCCGGCCCGCAGCCGGCCGCGGCGGAAGACGCGCATTCGTCTCGGGCAAGAAGAAGCAGAACACCATGAAGGCCACCATCATCGCCGACCACCAGGGCCGCACACTCTGGACCGATGCTCTGCGACCAGGGCGAATGCACGATGCGACTGCCACACGCAACGAAGGCATCGCCGTCTGCTTCGAGCACTTTCCGGAGGTGGAAGTGCTGCTGGACGACGGCTATCTCGGGCTCCGACGCGACCATCCTGGCCAAGCGGTCACACCGCCCAGAAAACCGAATAAGGTCGCCTTGCCGCACGTACACGCGGCCAGAGAAGAAGCCCGGCACCGACACTCATCGAAGCGCATCACCGTCGAGCACGCACTCGCCGATCACAAACGCTGGAAGCAACTGACCCGCTGGACCCACCGACGAGAGGTCCTACCCGCCACCTACCGGGCCATCGCCGGCCTCGTCTCCGACCGCACCGCCAACACGTGAGCACGACTCCGATCAGGCAAACACGACTCCATCGCTATCACGCACCAGCTCGT
>NZ_BMSK01000062.1 GCF_014649115.1 Streptomyces eurythermus
CGCTTCCTCGCCACCCGCGGTGTCTTCCGCGAGGACGACGACGGCGCCTTCCACATCACCCCCGCCGCCCAGGTGCTGCGCTCCGACGTCCCCTACTCCGTCCGTACGACCGCGCTGCTGCTGACCGACGAGATGTACTGGAAGTCGGCGGAACGGCTGGAGGACACGGTCCGCGAGGGCGCCACGGCCTTCAACAAGATCTTCGGTGCCCCGCTCTTCGACTACCTCAACACCCATGAGGAGAGCGCCCGCGTCTTCCACACCGGCATCGCCGACCTGTCCACGATCGAGCAGGGCCGCGTGGCCGACAGCTACGCGTTCCCCGAGCAGGGCACCGTCGTCGACGTGGGCGGCGGGCCCGGCGGGTTCCTGCGCACGATCCTCACCAAGAACCCCGGTCTGCGCGGCGTCCTGTACGAGCAGGCGCAGGTGCTGGAGCAGCACATCCTGGACGTACCGGAGCTCGCGGGCCGGTGGGAGACGGCCGAGGGCGACTTCTTCGAGACCACCCCGACCGGCGGCGACCTGTACCTGCTCAAGCGCGTCCTGCACGACTGGTCCGACGACGACTGCCTGCGCATCCTGCGCGCCTGCCGCAAGGGCATGGGCGCCGACGCCAAGCTCCTCATCGTCGACTGCGTGGTGCCGCGCGGCAACGACCCCGACCCGGGCAAGCTGTACGACATCGCCATGATGACGATCTTCGACGGCATGGAGCGCACCGAGGCCGAGTTCGACAGGCTGCTGACCACGACGGGCTTCAGGCTCTCCAGGATCATCCCGACGAACGGGCCGGTCTCCATCGTGGAAGCGATGCCGTTCTGACATGGGTGACGACAAGGCTCAGCAGGCCGCGCAGATCGCGGCCGCCATCAGGCAGGTCCTCGGCGACTCGCTCGGGTACCTCTACCCGGCCTGTCTGCGCGTGGCGATC
>NZ_BMSK01000063.1 GCF_014649115.1 Streptomyces eurythermus
TGGTCGTCGAAGAGGTCGGGTTCTTCCTTGCGGACGGTGTCGACGACGTCGAAGGCGAAGCTCATGTGCATGGTCTCGTCGCGGAAGACCCAGTTGGTGCCGGTGGCCAGGCCGTGCAGCAGGCCGCGGCTGCGGAACCAGTAGACGTAGGCGAAGGCGCCGTAGAAGAAGAGTCCTTCGATGCAGGCGGCGAAGCAGATGAGGTTGAGCAGGAAGCGGCGGCGGTCGGCCTTGGTCTCCAGCCGGTCGAGTTTTTCGACCGAGTCCATCCACGTGAAGCAGAACTGTGCTTTCTCGCGGATGGAGGGGATGTTCTCCACGGCGGCGAAGGCGGCCGCCCTGTCCTCCGGGTCGGGGAGGTAGGTGTCCAGCAGGGTCAGGTAGAACTGGACGTGGACGGCTTCCTCGAACAGCTGGCGGCTCAGGTACAGGCGTGCTTCGGGGGAGTTGATGTGCTTGTACAGCGTGAGTACGAGGTTGTTGGCGACGATGGAGTCGCCGGTGGCGAAGAAGGCGACGAGCCGGCCGATGAGGTGTTGTTCCTCGGGGGTGAGTTTGGCGAGGTCGGCGACGTCGGAGTGGAGGTCGACCTCTTCGACGGTCCAGGTGTTCTTGATGGCGTCCCGGTAGCGTTCGTAGAAGTCGGGGTAGCGCATGGGGCGCAGGGTGAGTTCGAAGCCGGGGTCGAGCAGGTTGGTGTTACGGGACATTACTGGCAGGCCTCGCAGGACTCGGGGTTTTCCAGGGAACAGGCGA
>NZ_BMSK01000064.1 GCF_014649115.1 Streptomyces eurythermus
AGGTCGTTGCATGTGGGTGTGCCGTCGTCGCATGTGGACTGGTCTTCGGGTGGGGTGGAGGTGTTGACGCGGGCGCGTGCGTGGCCGGTGGTGGAGCGTGCGCGTAGGGCGGCGGTGTCGGCGTTCGGGGTGAGCGGAACGAACGCGCACGTCGTACTGGAACAAGCCCCCGAGGAAGCGGGGGATGCTGAGGCGGTGCCTGGGCCGGTCAAACACCCTGTTCCGGTGGTGGTGTCGGGTGTTTCGGCGGGGGCTTTGGACGCGGGGTTGGGGCGTCTGGCCGCTTTGGTGGAGTCCGATGGCGGGCTGGGTGTGGGTGAGGTCGGGTGGTCGGCTGCGCAGCGTTCGGTGTTCGGTCATCGTGCGGTGGTGGTGGCGTCCGGGCGTGAGGAACTGCTGGCAGGTTTGCGGGCCCCGGTGGTGTCGGGTGTGGCTGGTTCGGTGGGCCGGTCGGTGTTGGTGTTCCCCGGGCAGGGCACGCAGTGGGCCGGTATGGGCGCGGAACTACTGGATTCCTCACCCGTCTTCGCGGCCCGCATGGGCGAGTGCGCTGCCGCACTGAGCCCGTTGGTGGGGTGGGATTTGTTGGAGGTGGTGCGCTCGGGTGAGGGGCTTGAGCGGGTGGATGTGGTGCAGCCGGTGACGTGGGCGGTGATGGTGTCGCTGGCCGAAGTCTGGGCGGCTTGCGGGGTGAAGCCGGATGCGGTGGTGGGTCATTC
>NZ_BMSK01000065.1 GCF_014649115.1 Streptomyces eurythermus
GGGGTGTTGGGGAAGAGGTTCGGCCGCATGTAGGCCGCGGCCTCGCCGGTCAGCTCGGTCAGGTACTCGGTGAGTTCCTGCTTGGTGTTGCGCCAGGTGAAGTAGGTGTACGACTGCTGGAAGCCGATCTGGGCCAGGGTGTGCATCATCGCCGGGCGGGTGAAGGCCTCCGCCAGGAAGATCACGTCCGGGTCGGTCCGGTTGGTCTCGGCGATGACCCGTTCCCAGAAGACGACGGGTTTGGTGTGGGGGTTGTCCACGCGGAAGACGCGCACGCCGTGGGCCATCCAGTGGCGCAGGATCCGCAGGGTCTCGGTGACCAGGCCGTCCATGTCGGCGTCGAAGGCGAGGGGGTAGATGTCCTGGTACTTCTTGGGGGGGTTCTCGGCGTAGGCGATCGAGCCGTCGGGGCGGTGGTGGAACCACTCGGGGTGCTTCTCCACCCAGGGGTGGTCCGGGGAGCACTGGAGGGCGAGGTCGAGGGCGATCTCCAGGCCGAGCCGGCCGGCCTCGGCGACGAAGTGGTCGAAGTCCTCCAGGGTGCCCAGGGCGGGGTGGACGGCGTCGTGGCCGCCCTCGGGGGAGCCGATCGCCCAGGGCACGCCGAC
>NZ_BMSK01000066.1 GCF_014649115.1 Streptomyces eurythermus
GTCGGCGTGCCCTGGGCGATCGGCTCCCCCGAGGGCGGCCACGACGCCGTCCACCCCGCCCTGGGCACCCTGGAGGACTTCGACCACTTCGTCGCCGAGGCCGGGCGGCTCGGCCTGGAGGTCGCCCTCGACCTCGCCCTCCAGTGCTCCCCGGACCACCCCTGGGTGGAGAAGCACCCCGAGTGGTTCCACCACCGCCCCGACGGCTCGATCGCCTACGCGGAGAACCCCCCGAAGAAGTACCAGGACATCTACCCCCTCGCCTTCGACGCCGACATGGACGGCCTGGTCGCCGAGACCCTGCGGATCCTGCGCCACTGGATGGCCCACGGCGTGCGCGTCTTCCGCGTGGACAACCCCCACACCAAACCCGTCGTCTTCTGGGAACGGGTCATCGCCGAGACCAACCGGACCGACCCGGACGTGATCTTCCTGGCGGAGGCCTTCACCCGCCCGGCGATGATGCACACCCTGGCCCAGATCGGCTTCCAGCAGTCGTACACGTACTTCACCTGGCGCAACACCAAGCAGGAACTCACCGAGTACCTGACCGAGCTGACCGGCGAGGCCGCGGCCTACATGCGGCCGAACCTCTTCCCCAACACCCC
>NZ_BMSK01000067.1 GCF_014649115.1 Streptomyces eurythermus
CGATAGTCCCCGGGGAGTCGTCAACCAGGCTTTGATCCGGGGGTTTCCGAATGGGGAAACCCGGCAGTCGTCATGGGCTGTCACCCTTGCCTGAACACATAGGGCAAGTGGAGGGAACGCGGGGAAGTGAAACATCTCAGTACCCGCAGGAAGAGAAAACAACCGTGATTCCGGGAGTAGTGGCGAGCGAAACCGGATGAGGCCAAACCGTATGCGTGTGAGACCCGGCAGGGGTTGCGTATGCGGGGTTGTGGGATCTCTCTTCCACGGTCTGCCGGCCGTGGGACGAGTCAGAAACCGTTGATGTAGGCGAAGGACATGCGAAAGGTCCGGCGTAGAGGGTAAGACCCCCGTAGTCGAAACGTCAGCGGCTCGTTTGAGAGACACCCAAGTAGCACGGGGCCCGAGAAATCCCGTGTGAATCTGGCGGGACCACCCGCTAAGCCTAAATATTCCCTGGTGACCGATAGCGGATAGTACCGTGAGGGAATGGTGAAAAGTACCGCGGGAGCGGAGTGAAATAGTACCTGAAACCGTGTGCCTACAAGCCGTGGGAGCGTCGGA
>NZ_BMSK01000068.1 GCF_014649115.1 Streptomyces eurythermus
AAGCGCCGGCTAACTACGTGCCAGCAGCCGCGGTAATACGTAGGGCGCAAGCGTTGTCCGGAATTATTGGGCGTAAAGAGCTCGTAGGCGGCTTGTCACGTCGGGTGTGAAAGCCCGGGGCTTAACCCCGGGTCTGCATTCGATACGGGCTAGCTAGAGTGTGGTAGGGGAGATCGGAATTCCTGGTGTAGCGGTGAAATGCGCAGATATCAGGAGGAACACCGGTGGCGAAGGCGGATCTCTGGGCCATTACTGACGCTGAGGAGCGAAAGCGTGGGGAGCGAACAGGATTAGATACCCTGGTAGTCCACGCCGTAAACGGTGGGAACTAGGTGTTGGCGACATTCCACGTCGTCGGTGCCGCAGCTAACGCATTAAGTTCCCCGCCTGGGGAGTACGGCCGCAAGGCTAAAACTCAAAGGAATTGACGGGGGCCCGCACAAGCAGCGGAGCATGTGGCTTAATTCGACGCAACGCGAAGAACCTTACCAAGGCTTGACATACACCGGAAAGCATTAGAGATAGTGCCCCCCTTGTGGTCGGTGTACAG
>NZ_BMSK01000069.1 GCF_014649115.1 Streptomyces eurythermus
AAGCGCCGGCTAACTACGTGCCAGCAGCCGCGGTAATACGTAGGGCGCAAGCGTTGTCCGGAATTATTGGGCGTAAAGAGCTCGTAGGCGGCTTGTCACGTCGGTTGTGAAAGCCCGGGGCTTAACCCCGGGTCTGCAGTCGATACGGGCAGGCTAGAGTTCGGTAGGGGAGATCGGAATTCCTGGTGTAGCGGTGAAATGCGCAGATATCAGGAGGAACACCGGTGGCGAAGGCGGATCTCTGGGCCGATACTGACGCTGAGGAGCGAAAGCGTGGGGAGCGAACAGGATTAGATACCCTGGTAGTCCACGCCGTAAACGGTGGGCACTAGGTGTGGGCAACATTCCACGTTGTCCGTGCCGCAGCTAACGCATTAAGTGCCCCGCCTGGGGAGTACGGCCGCAAGGCTAAAACTCAAAGGAATTGACGGGGGCCCGCACAAGCGGCGGAGCATGTGGCTTAATTCGACGCAACGCGAAGAACCTTACCAAGGCTTGACATACACCGGAAAGCATTAGAGATAGTGCCCCCCTTG
>NZ_BMSK01000070.1 GCF_014649115.1 Streptomyces eurythermus
ACTTCGGCGGTACGCTTGAGCCCCGCTACATTGTCGGCGCGGAATCACTAGACCAGTGAGCTATTACGCACTCTTTCAAGGGTGGCTGCTTCTAAGCCAACCTCCTGGTTGTCTCTGCGACTCCACATCCTTTCCCACTTAGCGTACGCTTAGGGGCCTTAGTCGATGCTCTGGGCTGTTTCCCTCTCGACCATGGAGCTTATCCCCCACAGTCTCACTGCCGCGCTCTCACTTACCGGCATTCGGAGTTTGGCTAAGGTCAGTAACCCGGTAGGGCCCATCGCCTATCCAGTGCTCTACCTCCGGCAAGAAACACACGACGCTGCACCTAAATGCATTTCGGGGAGAACCAGCTATCACGGAGTTTGATTGGCCTTTCACCCCTAACCACAGGTCATCCCCCAGGTTTTCAACCCTGGTGGGTTCGGTCCTCCACGAAGTCTTACCTCCGCTTCAACCTGCCCATGGCTAGATCACTCCGCTTCGGGTCTTGAGCGTGCTACT